>NZ_CP196972.1:4737500-4802375 GCF_051984505.1 Stenotrophomonas sp. STK16_22 | reverse complement strand
CAGCAATAATCGTCCGGTGGCCGGGGCATGGACGCGACAAGGCGCCCAAACACAGGCCGGAAAGGGGGGAAATGGATGGCTCAGACTACCACCGAGCGCCCGCCTTCGGAATGCTTGTCCCCTACTTATTCACAAAAACATCCACAGCTATTGCACAGCCCAGTGAATTCGCGTAGCTGCCAGGGGTTGACTTGGGGCGGGGTACCTCTCTAGAATTTCCGGTTCTTTCCGTCCCATTCATACGAGAGGCCCCCATGGCCACGAAGCGCACCTACCAGCCCAGCAACCTCAAGCGTAAGCGCGACCACGGCTTCCGTGCCCGTATGAAGACCGCTGACGGCCGCAAGATCCTGTCGCGTCGCCGCGCCAAGGGCCGCAAAGTCCTGAGCGCCTGATTGCCATGCCGCACATCGCGGCAGACGCAATCCCTTCGACAGTGAATACTGCAGACCCGCGCAAGCGATTCCCTCGCTCTGCGCGGGTTCGCACGCGTGCCGAATACTCAACGGTCTTCAACGGCGCCCGCCGTGTGTCCGATCCGCTGATGACCCTGCACTGGCTGCCGGCTGACCGGCCGGCCAGGCTGGGTCTGGCGGTTTCCCGCAAGGTTGATCCGAACGCCGTCGGGCGTAACCGGATCAAGCGTGTCCTGCGCGACATCCTGCGTCAGACACGAACCGACATCCAGCCAGGCGACTTTGTCGTCGTGGCTCGAAGTGCTGCGCGTTCCGCCAGCAACGACGAGATCCGCCAGGCCTTCCTGCGCCTGCTGCGTCGCCTGCGTGCATTGCCCACGCCGGGCGTGGACGGCACAATGCCGCCGCCTGATGGCATCGCAACTCCTTCTTTGACCGAGCCGGCATCGCGTCCCGGCCCCGCCGAGCCTGTCCGCTGATGAACCAGACCCGCGTATTCCTCATTTTTGCCTGGCTGATGGTGGCCGTGCTGCTGTGGATGGAGTGGAGCCGTGAAAAGGCTGCTCCGACCCCGGCACCGACGACCACGTCGGCCCCGGCCGCCGCACAGAGCGTTCCGGGCGCAACCCCGGGCGCCATCCCCAGCGCCCAGGTGCCGGGTGCCCCCGGCCAGGCCGCCGTGCAGGCCCAGGCCAGCGCCACCCCGGCCAGCCAGCGCGTGACCGTCACCACCGACGTGCTGCGTCTGGTGCTCGACGGCGGCCGCGTGCTCGATGCCGAGCTGCTGCAGTTCCCGCAGACCAAGGACGAAGGCAGCCCGCCGGTCCGCCTGCTGACCGAAGACCCCGCACACCCGTACAGCGCGATCAGTGGCTGGGCCAGCGAAGACAAGAACACCCCGGTCCCCGGCGCCGACGGCTTCAAGCTGGTCGGTGACACCAAGGACTTCGTGCTGGCCAAGGGCCAGAACGAGCTGCAGATCCCGTTCGTGTGGACCGCCGACAACGGCGTGACCATCAAGCGCACGCTGACCGTCTCGCGCAACGAATATGCCGTGCGCTTCAAGGATGAAGTCAGCAACGCCGGCGCCGCGCCGTGGAACGGCTACGTCTACCGCACCCTGGACCGCACCCCGACCATCCTGTCGCGGAGCATGACCAACCCGGATTCCTTCAGCTTCAACGGTGCCACCTGGTACGACAACGACAAGAAGTACCAGCGTCGTGCGTTCAAGGACTACCTGGAAGACGGCACGCTGAACCAGAACATCACCGGCGGCTGGCTGGCGATGCTGCAGCACCACTTCTTCACCGCCTGGATCCCGCAGAAGGACCAGACCGCACACTACGTGCTGTCGCAGGTGGCCGGTCGTGACCTGATCGAAGCGCGTGGCCCGGCCTTCACCGTGGCCCCGGGCCAGTCCACCAGCACCGAAGCCCGCCTGTGGGTCGGCCCGAAGCTGGTCAACCTGATTGCCAAGGAAGACGTGCCGGGCCTGGACCGCGTGGTCGACTACAGCCGCTTCTCGATGATGGCGGTGATCGGCCAGGGCCTGTTCTGGGTGCTGAACCAGGTGCACAAGCTGGTCGGCAACTGGGGCTGGGCGATCGTCGGCCTGGTGGTGCTGCTGAAGCTGGTGCTGTACCCGCTGTCGGCGACCCAGTACAAGAGCGGCGCCAAGATGCGTCGTTTCCAGCCGCGCATCGCGCAGCTGAAGGAACGCTATGGCGATGACCGCCAGAAGTTCCAGACCGCGATGATGGAGCTGTACAAGAAAGAAAAGATCAATCCGATGGGCGGCTGCCTGCCGATCCTCATCCAGATGCCGATCTTCTTCGCCCTGTACTGGGTGCTGGTGGAATCGGTCGAACTGCGCCAGGCGCCCTGGTTCGGCTGGATCCAGGACCTGACCGCACGCGACCCGTACTTCATCCTGCCGGTGATCAACGTCGCGGTGATGTGGTTCACCCAGAAGCTGACCCCGGCACCGGGCATGGACCCGATGCAGCAGAAGATGATGCAGTTCATGCCGCTGGTGTTCGGCGTCATGATGGCCTTCATGCCGTCCGGCCTGGTTCTGTACTGGGTGGTCAACGGCGGCCTGGGCCTGCTGCAGCAGTGGTGGATGACCAAGCGCCACGGCGGCGAGCCGGTCCCGGCCACCACCGCCCCGGCCCCGGTCAAAAAGAAGTAATCCGACCGGCAGGTCGCCGGCTTTGTAGAGTCGACCTTGGTCGACTGCCATTGAGCCCCGACCGACCCGCAGAAGCCCGCCGCAAGGCGGGCTTTTCGCATGCGGCGTTAGAATCGCCGGCACACCGTTCCTCCATCCATCGAGTCCGCCATGCCGCGTGCGTCGTCGTTCCGCCTGTTCCTGCCCTCGCTGTTGTTGACCCTGGTCGTTGCCGGCTGTGGCGACAAGGACGCGAAGGCACCGGTAACCGGCGTGACCCAGCCCAGCGCGCAGGCCGCGGCCGCCGCCGACCCGGCCGCCGCGCCGTTGCTGGCTGCGCTGCAGAAGCAGCTCGACGGTTACCGTCGGATCATCGTGCTGCTGGCCGACGAAGAACAGCAGTCGGCCGCCGACCGCGGCACCTCCACGCGTGTGGGCCAGCAGCTGTTCCATGATGGCCTGGAACAACGTACGGCCATCGCCGCGCAGTTCGACACCCTGCTGCGCGGTACCAGCCCGCAGCGCTTCGCCACCCTCGGCACCGTGCTGGACTACATCGAGTCGGCGCCGGAACTGTTCGATGCCGACCGCTTGGCCTTCCGCGAAGTGCTGCGTGATCTGCATGAGCGCATTGGCACGGATTCGTCGCTGCCGGCGGTGAAGCTGCATCAGCGCATCGGCGAGGACCTGGAGGCGCTCGACGAGATCGAACGCAACTACAACCAGGAACTGACCCGCATCTTCAGCCGCTTCGAGCGCACCCGCGCCATCGAGCTGAAGCGCGAGAAGTGGGACGATTACATCGCGCACCTGCACAAGGACTACAGCCGCGAAGCGATCCTGCGCGACTACGGGGTGATCGAGCCGTACCCGATGTCGATGAAGGACAGCGACCGCGAGATCTTCGGCCGCGACCTGCCGGCCAAGACCGTGGTGCTGACCTTCGACGATGGCCCGCACAAGGCCTACACCGATGAAGTGGTGGCCATCCTCAAGCGCTACGACGTGCCGGGCGTGTTCTTCGAAGTGGGCCGAAACCTGGGCAAGGTCGAGGCCGATGGCAAGGTCAGCCTGGGCCCGATGGCGAAGATCAGCCGCAACCTGATGGAGGAGGGCTACGCTGTGGGCAACCACAGCCTGACCCATGCCCAGCTGTCGCGCACCACCGGCGATGCGCTGCGCCAGCAGGTACTCGACACCGACACGCTGCTGAAGGATGTCGACAGCAAGCGCGCGCCGCTGTTCCGCTTCCCGTATGGCGCGCGTAATGCTGAAGGCCTGCAGCTGCTCAACGAAGCCGGCCTGAAGTCGATCATGTGGAACATCGACTCGATGGACTGGGCCGACCCGGTACCGGAGTCGATCGTGCAGCGCGTGCTCGACCAGGTGAACAAGGAACAGCGCGGCATCATCCTGTTCCACGACATCCACGATCGTGCGGTGAAGGCGCTGCCGCAGATCCTCGACCGGCTGATCGCCGATGGCTACCAGTTCGCCGGCTGGAATGGCCGAGACTTCACCGTCGCCCGTGCGCGAAAGGGCGACGCCGGTGCCGCCACCGTCACCACCGGCTACGAGAAGTCATGGGCGATCGTGGTCGGCATCGACACCTACGCCAAATGGCCGAAGCTGGAGTACGCCAGCCACGATGCGCAGGCGGTGGCCGATACCCTGACCGGGCAGTTCGGCTTCCCGTCCTCGCAGGTGATCGTGCTGAAGAACGAGCAGGCCACCCGCAACAACATCCTGGCCGCCTTCCACGACCGCCTGGCCGACGACCGCACCGGCAAGAACGATCGCGTCTTCGTGTTCTTCGCCGGCCATGGCGCGACCCGCCAGCTCGCCTCCGGGCGCGACCTCGGCTACATCATCCCGGTCGATTCGGATCCGAAGGAATTTGCCACCGACGCGATCGCGATGACCGACATCCAGAACATCGCCGAAAGCATGCAGGCCAAGCATGTGATGTTCGTGATGGATGCCTGCTACAGCGGCCTGGGCCTGACCCGTGGCGGTCCCTCGTCGTCGTCGTTCCTGCGCGAGAACGCGCGACGCAGCGCGCGGCAGATGCTGACCGCCGGTGGTGCCGACCAGCAGGTGGCCGATGCCGGCCCGAACGGCCATTCGGTGTTCACCTGGGTGCTGCTGCAGGCGTTGGCCGGCAAGGGCGACCTCAACGGCGACGGCCTGATCACCGGTACCGAACTGGCCGCCTACGTGGCGCCGGCGGTCTCGGCGGTCTCGCACCAGACGCCGGCCTTCGGCAGTCTGCCCGGCTCGCAGGGCGGCGAGTTCGTGTTCCAGGTGCCGGACAGCCAGGAATTCCTCAACGCCGATACGCGCCAGCTGACCGCCGATGCGATCGCGCTGAACAACAAGGTGGATGCGGCCAGCGAGGCCAAGGGCAGCCAGGCACCGGTAACCGTGGCCGACCTGCAGGGTGGCAAGGCCAAGCTGGTGGTGCCCACCGCCGGCCCGGCGTCCGACCGCCAGCGCGCGCAGCAGGCCAATGACCGTGGCCTGCAGCTGTACCGCGAGAAGCAGTACGACGAAGCAGTAGCCCAGTTCACCGAAGCGCTGAAGCTGCGCCCGGACTTCGCCCAGGCCGCCAACAACCTCGGCTTCGTCTACTACCGCCAGCAGCGCTATGCCGAAGCGGCGCGCTGGCTGGAGAACACACTGAAGATCGACCCCTCGCGCGCCGTGGCCTATCTCAACCTGGGCGACGCCTACTTCAACGCCGGCGACAAGGCCAAGGCCAAACAGGCCTACACCACCTACCTGGCGCTGCAGCCGCAGGGCAGCGGCGCGGCCCAGGCGCGTGCGCAGCTGGAGAAACTCTGAGCCATGAACGACGCGATCCGCACCGACACCATCGTGGCCATCGCCAGTGCGCCCGGCGCCGGCGGTGTCGGCCTGCTGCGCCTGTCCGGCCCGCGCGCTGCAGCGATTGCCAATGCGCTGGGTGCACCTGCACTGCGTCCGCGCCACGCGCACTACGCGCGCCTGCGTGATGCCGACGGCGAGGTCATCGACGATGGCATCGTGCTGTGGTTCCCGGCACCGAACAGCTTCACCGGCGAAGAGGTGGTGGAGCTGCAGGGCCATGGCAGCCCGGTGCTGCTGCAGCAACTGGTCGCGCGCTGCATCGCGCTCGGTGCGCGCCAGGCGCGCCCGGGTGAGTTCAGTGAACGGGCATTCCTCAACGGCAAGCTCGACCTGGCCCAGGCCGAGGCCATCGCCGACCTGATCGCCGCGGGCGACAACCGTGCCGCGCGCGCTGCGCGCCGTTCGCTGGATGGTGTGTTCTCCCGCCGCATCGACGCGGTGGTCGAGCAGTTGGTGCTGCTGCGCATCCATGTGGAAGCAGCGATTGACTTCGCCGACGAACCGCTGGATACGCTTGGTGGGGCACAGGTGCGGCGTGGCCTGGAGCAGGCGCGCGGCGATCTTGCCCTGCTGCGTCGTGATGCCGAGCGCGGCCGTCGCCTGCGCGATGGCCTGCATGCGGTGCTGATCGGGCCACCGAATGCCGGCAAGAGTTCATTGCTCAATGCGCTGGCCGGCAGCGAGCGCGCCATCGTCACCGACATCGCCGGCACCACCCGCGACACCCTGCGCGAGACCATCCGCCTGGACGGCCTGGAGCTGACCCTGGTCGACACCGCGGGCCTGCGTGACGGCGGCGACGCCATCGAACGCGAAGGCATGCGCCGCGCGCACGTGGAAATCGAACGCACCGACCTAGCGCTGATCGTGCTGGATGCGCGCGATCCGGCTGCGGGTGATGCGGCGCTGGGCGATGCCGTGGCGGCGGTGCCGCACAAGGTCTACATCCACAACAAGTCAGACCTGCTGACGGCGCTGCCGACGCTGGACGATCCGGATCGGGTGTTCGTTTCGGCGGCCACCGGCGCCGGACTCGAAGATCTGCATGCGCGCCTGCGTTCGATTGCCTCGGCCGGGGCAGGCGAGCAGGTGGACGGCGAGTTCTCCGCACGCACGCGCCATGTGGATGCGATCGAGCGCGCGCAGGAACATGCGCAGCGCGCCGATGGTGAGCTGGCGCATGAGCACCTGGAACTGGCCGCCGAAGAACTGCGGCTGGCGCATGACGCGCTGGGTGAGATCACCGGGCAGATGAGTGCGGATGACCTGCTGGGAAGGATCTTCTCCAGCTTCTGCATCGGGAAGTAGATTGACGGGCTGGAAGGCGAAATACTGCGCACCAATGAAAAGGCACGCTGGCAGATGCCAAGCGTGCAACAACGATGGATATTGAAGTGACAAGTACCGAGAAGAAGGCCAACCGATTCATCAGCACGCTTGAAGCAATGGGGGGGTCCGCCGGGAACCTGCGCCTTCGAGAGGTACTGGGCTGGCAAGAATCGACGTATGACAGCGCCAAACGGCGGCTGATCGAGGAGGGGCGAATCGTACCCGGTCGAGGCCGCGGCGGTTCGGTCTCCCTCGTAAAAGCGGTCCATGCGGTCAACAATCAATCAGTGAGAATTGCGAAAGTGCGTGAAGCGAAGGTGCCACAGCTGAAAAAGCAGTCGACGTCAGTTCGACCATCTGGGAAGCAGACAGCTGCTACGTCTGAACCCAAGGCACTTCCCGCACGTAGCGGGGTCGTCAAGAAATCCGACCTCTACAGCTCCATCTGGGCATCGTGCGACGAACTACGCGGCGGCATGGACGCCAGCCAGTACAAGGACTACGTGCTGTTCATGTTGTTCATCAAGTACATCAGCGACAAGTACGCTGGCAGCGACGACTTCGCCCCAGCCGTGCTCATCCCCCCCGGCGCGTCGTTCAAGGACATGGTGGCGCTCAAAGGTAGGGACGACATTGGTGACAAGATCAACATCCAGGTCATCCAGAAGCTGATCGATCACAATGCCAAGTTGGCGCGCAGTGACTTCCCCGACTTCAACGACCCTAACAAGCTCGGTGAAGGCGCGGCCATGGTCGAGCGGCTGGGCAACCTGATCGCAATCTTCGAAAAGCCCGAGCTGAACTTCGCCAACAACCGCGCCGACAACGACGACCTGCTCGGTGATGCCTACGAATACCTGATGCGCCACTTCGCCCAGGATTCCGGCAAGAGCAAGGGGCAGTTCTACACGCCCTCCGAAGTCAGCAGCGTCATCGCCCAGGTGATCGGAATCTCGCACGCCAACGCCAGAGGCTCTACCACCGCCTATGACCCGACCTGTGGTTCGGGTTCGCTTCTGCTGAAGGTGGCAGCCGAGGCCGGTCGACACATCACCCTGGAAGGGCAGGAGAAGGACGTGACCACTGCCGGCCTGGCGCGGATGAACATGATCCTGCACGATTTCCCCAGTGCCACCATCTTCAGTGGTGACACGCTGGTGAACCCCAAGTTCAAGGACGGCGAACAACTGCGAACCTACGACTACGTGGTGGCGAATCCGCCGTTCTCCGACAAGAAGTGGTCCACCGGCCTCAACCCGGCCAACGACCCGTACCACCGTTTCGCTTGGGGCGAGCCGCCCGCCAAGCAGGGCGATTACGCCTATCTGCTGCACATTGTCCGCAGCATGAAAGCCACCACCGGCAAGGGCGCCGTCATCCTGCCGCACGGCGTGCTGTTCCGTGGCAATGTCGAAGCCCACATCCGCAGGCAACTGGTGCGCTCCGGCATGCTCAAAGGCATCATCGGCCTGCCCGCCAACCTGTTCTACGGCACGGGCATCCCCGCCTGCATCCTGGTGCTGGACAAGGAAAACGCCAGTGCCCGTAAGGGCATCTTCATGATCGACGCCAGCAAAGGTTTCATGAAGGACGGCGCCAAAAACCGCTTGCGTGAGCAGGACATTCACCGCATTGTCGACACCTTCCGCCGGGGCGTGGACGAGCCGCGCTATGCGCGCATGGTGCCGCTGGATGAAATCGCCAGCGAGCGCAACGATTACAACCTCAACCTACCGCGCTACATGGACAGCAGCGAGCCGGAAGACCTGCACGACATTGATGCCCACCTCAACGGTGGCATTCCCTCGCGCGACATCGATGCCTTCGCCGCCGACTGGCAGGAAATGCCATCCCTTCGTCAGGCGCTGTTCGAGGCCGAGCGTCCCGGCTACGCGCGGCTGCGCCAGCCAATGGCCGAAGTGCGCTCCATCATCCTCGCCCACCCCCAGTTCCAGCAATTCCGCAACAAGGTGGAAACCCTGTTTGGCAAATGGCAGCAGGCCGTCATGCCGCTGTTCACCGGCATCCAGCTTGGCGACAAACCCAAGGCGCTGATCGTGCAGGTCTCTGAAACCCTGCTCACCACCTTCCGCGCTGCACCGCTGCTTGACCCTTACGACATTTACCAGCACCTGATGGACTACTGGGCCGAGGCCATGCAGGACGACGCCTACCTGATTGCTGCCGATGGCTGGGTGGCGTTACCCCGGCGCATCCTTGAGACCGACAAGAAGGGCAAAACCAGGGACAAGGGCTGGACCTGCGACCTGCTGCCCAAGCCCTACATCGTCGCTCGCTACTTCGCTGCCGAGCAAGCCGAACTGGAGGCAAAGCATGCCGAACTGGAAGGAGTTGCCAGCCAGATTGCCGAACTGGAGGAAGAACACGGTGGCGAAGACGGCGCGCTCTCCGGCTTCGACAAGGTCAGCGCCGCGCAGGTCAAAGACCGCCTCGCCGAGATTGGCGATGATCCCGACAGCACCGACGAACGCGTCGTGCTCAAGCAGTGGCAGCAACTCAGCGCCCGCGAAGCCGCATTGAAAAGAACCGTCAAAACGCTGGAGGCGGAACTCGACCGGCAAGCCCATGACCATTACTTCAATCTCAGCGAAACCGAGGTCAAAGCGCTGGTGGTGCAAGACAAATGGCTGGCTTGCCTGCAAGCCGACGTGCAGCAAGAGCTGGATCGTATCTCCCAGACCCTCGCCCAGCGCATCTGCGAACTGGCTGAACGCTACGAAACACCTCTGCCCAAGCTGGAAGATGATGTGGCTGCCCTCAGCACCAAGATGGAAGAGCACCTCAAAAGGATGGGGGCGACATGGAAATGAGACCGGGGTACAAGCAGACGGAAGTGGGGGTGATTCCGGAGGATTGGGAGGTTTCCGTGGTTGGTCATGAATTCGACGTCCAACTCGGAAAGATGCTGGATGCAGCCAAAAACATGGGTGACCCTAAACCATATTTGGGAAATCGTAATGTTCAGTGGGGAAAAATTGATGTAACCGACCTATCCACGATGCGGATGACCCGTTCCGACTTGGAACGGTTCCGGCTGAAAAGAGGCGACCTTCTGGTTTGCGAAGGAGGTGACGTTGGGCGTGCTGCAATTTGGGATGACTCTCTTAAAGAGTGCTATTACCAAAAAGCACTTCATAGACTGCGCCCATTGCGCGAATTCGATAGCAGACTGATGGTTGAGTTGTTACATCAATGGAGCTGCAGCGGCATACTCGCCAATTACGTCACGCAAACTAGTATTGCCCACCTTCCAAGAGAGAAATTCTTAGAGGTACCACTACCTGTTCCTAAGCCCGAGGAACAACGCGCCATTGCCACCACCCTCAGCGACATGGACGCGCTGCTGGACGGACTGGATCGCCTGATTGCCAAAAAGCGCGCCATCAAACAGGCCACCATGCAGCAACTCCTTACCGGTCAAATCCGGCTGCCGGGGTTCAATGGCGAATGGGAGGTAAAGCGATTGGGTGATGTACTCACTATCAAGCATGGAAAGAGTCAGAAATACGTAGAAGCAAGTGACGGCTCATATCCAATCCTTGCAACGGGCGGCCAAATAGGCCTCGCTTCTCAGCCTATCTATGACAAATCCTCAGTGCTGATAGGAAGAAAGGGAACAATCAACCAACCGCAATATATGGATCAACCGTTTTGGTCAGTCGATACACTCTTCTACTCTGAGATGAAGAAAGGCAACGTAGCCAAGTTCTTATACTACAGGTTCTGTTTGATCAACTGGATGCAGTACAACGAGGCATCTGGTGTTCCAAGCCTCAACGCTAGAACAATAGAATCTATTGAACTTTCGCTTCCGGATCCAGAAGAACAAACCGCCATCGCCACCATCCTCAGCGATATGGACACCGAAATCACCTCCCTAGAAACCCGCCACGCCAAGATCCGCGCCCTCAAGCAGGCCATGATGCAGGAACTGCTGACCGGCAGGACGCGGCTGGTCTGAACAGGTCGCGCGCCCCTGTGCTGCCCACGGATAACGCAGAAGATGGAACGCCAATGACCGATGAACTCAGCTCTCTGATCCCCGTTCCCCAGGGCTACTCCGACTGGCTGTCCGAGCTCAAGGGGCGCATTCACACCGCGCAGCAGCGTGCAGTGCTGGCGGTTAATCGGGAGTTGGTGGAGCTGTACTGGCAGATTGGCCGCGACATCCTGGCGCGGCAGGCCGAGCAGGGCTGGGGTGCGAAGGTGATCGAGCGGTTGGCGCATGACCTGCGTGCTGCCTTCCCGGACATGAAGGGCTTTTCGCCTCGTAACCTCAAGTACATGAGGGCGTTTGCCGAGGCCTGGCCGGATGCCGAAATTGTGCAACAGGCTGCTGCACAATTGCCGTGGGGCCACAACCTGGTATTGCTGGACCGCCTGAAAGCGCCAATGGAGCGCCTGGCCTATGCCCATGCGGCCATCGAATATGGCTGGTCGCGCAATATGTTGAACATCCATATCGAAACCCGCCTGCTGGAGCGCACGGGCAAGGCCATTACCAACTTCGATCAGCGCCTGCCTGCACCGCAGTCCGATCTAGCCATCGAGTCGCTGAAAGATCCGTACCGCTTCGATTTTCTCGGCCTGGGCGAGGAAGCACAGGAACGCGAAATCGAGAAGGCGCTGGTACAACACGTCACCGATTTCTTGCTGGAACTGGGCGCGGGCTTTGCCTTCGTCGGGCGGCAAGTGCTGCTGGACGTGGGTGGCGAGGAGTTCTTCATCGACCTATTGTTCTACCACCTCAAGCTGCGCTGCTACGTGGTGATCGAATTGAAGGCCGGCAGGTTCAAGCCCGAGCATTTGGGGCAACTGGGCTTTTACCTGACGGCGGTGGATCGGCAAGTGAAGCACGCGCAGGACAATCCGAGCATCGGACTGCTGCTGTGCAAGAGCAAGAACAAGGTAGTGGCCGAGTACGCTTTGGGAGACAAGTCGCAGCCAATGGGCATTGCCGAATACAAGCTGGTGGAATCCCTGCCGAAGGAGCTACAAACCAGCCTGCCGAGCATCGAACAGATCGAGCGGGAATTGGCGACCCCTCCGAATGGAAGCACGAAGGAATGATGCGATGACCCAACTCATGCCGCGTTCCGAGCGCAACAGCCAAGACCGCGTGGCGCAGCTGTTTGCCACTCCACTGGCCAATGGAGGCCTGGGCTACGAACACCTGGGCAATTGGAGCAAGCGCGACAATAACCGCGCCGTCGAAACCGAGTTGCTGCGCGCCAACTTGGCCGCCCGCGGGTACTCCCCCGCACACATTAGCGCCGCCTTGCAGAAGCTGGAAGTCGCGGTGGATGTTACCGGCATCACGCCCTATCAGGCCAACCTGCGTACCTACCAGTTGTTGCGCTACGGCGTGCCGGTGCAGATCTCGGCGGGCCGATCGCATGAGACAGTACAGTTGATCGACTGGGGAGAGCCCGAGCGCAATCACTTCGCGTTGGCTGAGGAAGTGACGCTACGTGGCGGGAGCACCCGCCGGCCGGACATCATTTTGTACATCAATGGCCTGGCGGTGGCGGTGATCGAGCTCAAACGTAGCTCGGTTGATGTGGGTGATGGTATTCGCCAGCTGCGCAGCAATCAGGAGGAAACCTTCAATCAGGGCTTCTTCAGCACTGTGCAGTTGCTGCTGGCAGGCAGTGATGCGCAAGGCCTGCGCTATGGCACCACTGGCACTCCGGAACAGTTTTTCGTGCAGTGGAAGGATGAGCAACCGTCAACCAAGGTAACAGCTGGCGCGTTGCTGGATCGTCCGTTGGCTCAGATGTGCGGGAAGGCGCGGTTGCTGGATTTGATCCACAACTTCGTGATCTTCGACGCGGGCTTCAAGAAGGTGCCTCGGCAGCACCAGTACCAAGGCATCAAGGCTGCGCAGGATCGTATCGTCAAACACGAGGGTGGCGTGATTTGGCACACTCAGGGCAGCGGCAAGAGCATCCTGATGGTGTTGTTGGCCAAGTGGTTGCTGGAGCGTGACCCACAGGCGCGGGTGCTGGTAGTGACCGACCGCGACGAACTGGACAAGCAGATCGAAGGCGTGATGCGCAACGCCGGGGTGATCGGCGAGGGATCTGCTTCCCCTCGCATCACATCACGCGCAGACTTCGTGCAAAAACTCGGTGCCACCCTACCGCGCTTGTTGTGCGCGCTGATTCACAAATTCGATGCGGCCGATCTGAAGGGCGCACCACCGCCTATCCATGGACGCTTCTACGTGTTGGTGGACGAATGCCACCGTACCCAGGGCGGCAACATGAACAAGCAGATGAAGCGCTGGCTGGCCGAAGCCATCTTCATCGGCTTCACCGGCACACCGTTGTTGCGCAAGGACCGGCAGACCACACGTGAAGTATTCGGCACGTATATCCACACTTATAAGTTCCACGAAGCCGTGGCCGACAAGGTGGTTCTGGACCTGAAGTACGAGGCGCGGGATGTGCCGCAGCGACTGACTTCACGCACGGCCATCGATGCCTGGTTCGAGAAGAAAACGCGCGGACTGAACAACTTTCAGAAATCAGTCCTGCGCAGGCGCTGGGCCACCATGGAAGAACTGATGAGCGCCAAGGAGCGCAAGGATCGCATCGTCGCCAACATCATCGAGGATTTCAGCCTCAAGCCCCGTCTGGACAATGATCGTGGCACGGCGATTCTGGTGGCGGCTTCGATCTACGATGCTTGCCATTACTTCCGGTTGTTCCAGAATACGCATTTCGGCCCCCATGTGGGCATCATCACCTCGTACGAACCCAACCCGGTTGCCATCTCGAAAGAATCGGCCGGCAGCGACGAACGCTTCAAATACGACACCTACAAGCAGCATGTGCTGCGTGCCGGCCAAGCCACCAAGCAGTACGAAGAAGAAACCAAGCGACGCTTCATCGAAGAGCCTGCCAGCATGAAGCTGCTGATTGTGGTCAGCAAGCTGCTCACCGGTTTCGATGCACCCAGCTGTTCCTACATCTACCTGGACAACGAACTGCACGACCATAATCTGTTCCAGGCCATCTGCCGTACCAACCGGCTTGACGGTGACGACAAGGACTATGGTCATATCGTCGATTACAAGGAGCTTTTCGGTGACGTGCAGCAGGCCATTGCGGTGTACAGCTCCCACGAGTTGGACATCGATGCGGGCAATGGCGGCGACAACAACGTCCATCTGAAAAATTGGCTGGACGAAGGCCGCAAGCAACTGGACGAGGCCCGTGAAGCGCTGCATTACCTGTGCGAGCCGGTGCCGCAGCCGCGTGAGCTGGAGCAGTTCATCCACTATTTCTGCGGCCACGCCGGTGATCCGGAGGCGCTGCTGGAAAGCGAGGCGCTGCGTATTGCCTTCTACAAGGCGGTGGCGACCTATCTGCGTGCCTTCGCGGACATCGCCCTGAACCTGACTGAGGCGGGTTACTCAGAAAGCAAAGCCAACACCCTGCGGCAGGAAACCGAGTTCTATGCCGAGGTGCGTTCGGCCATCAAGCATTACAGCGGCGAGGAACTGGACATCAAGCCCTACGAGGCCGACATGCGCCACCTCATCAATACTTACATCCAGGCCGAACCGGCGCAGGCATTGGGGGACTTGGCCGAACTGTCGCTGACCGAGTTGATCATCGAGACCGGCATCCACGATGCAATCGCCAAGAAGCTCAACGAGAAGGGGAAGCTATCGAAGAACGCCATTGCGGAAACCATCATCAACAACGTCCGCAAGACCATCATCCGCGACCGCCTGACCGATCCGCGCTTCTATGAGCAGATGTCCAAGTTGCTCGACGACCTGATCCAGCAAAGCCGTGAAGGCACTGAAGCTTACGAAGCATTCCTCAGCAAGGCAGAAGACATTCTGAAGAGGCATCGGGCGAAACAACATGACCTTGATGAGCCCGCCATGTTGCACGGCAATGCCGGTGCTTTGGTCATCTATCGCAATCTGCCCGGCATCATATCGGGCGATGCACTTTCCCATACGGATGCTGCAGCCAAAGAGCTACAGACCGATTACGGAGACCCGTGGGCCTTCTTGGCACTGAGGGTTGACCGCCTGATGCGGGACGAAGCCCCGGCGGGATGGCGGGGGGATGAAGCCAAGGAGCGCATCGTACTGAACATCCTGTATCCGCTGACCGGCCGCGACCGAAAGGCCACATTCAAGCTATTCGATCTACTGAAAACTCAGCCGGGTTACTGATGAAACAGACGCTTATCCGCTTGGGCAAGCTGGACATTTCCGTCATCTTCAAGGCGGTGAAGAACGTCCATCTTTCCGTGCATCCGCCCCAAGGTCGGGTGACGCTCGTGGCGCCGACTGGCACACGGCTGGAAGTGGCGCGTGCCTATGCCGTGTCCAAATTGCGCTGGATTCGTCAGCAACAGGCGCAGTTGCAGGCACAGGCACGTGAAACAACCCGCCAGTTTGTCACGAGGGAAAGTCATTACATCTGGGGGCGTCGCTATCTGCTCACGGTGGTGGAGCATGACGCCTTACCTGTGGTGAAGATGGATCACCGGCGCATCACTCTACAGGTTCGTCCTGGAGCCAACGCAGCCAGACGCGAGGCCATTTATCGACATTGGCAGCGATCCCTATTGCATGAAGCGATTCCGCCTTTGATCGCACATTGGGAACAACGTATCGGGGTGAAGTTGAAGGGATATTTCCTACAACGCATGAAGACCAAATGGGGCAGCTGTAACCACCTGCACGCTCATATTCGGCTCAACACGGAACTGGTAAAGAAGCCTCGAGACCTGCTCGAATACGTAATCGTGCATGAGATGATCCATCTGATCGAGCCTACACACAGCGAACACTTCATCGCCTTACTACAGCAGCACTATCCCGCCTGGCGGGATGCTCGTGCGGAACTTAACGCACTTCCTCTGGGGCAGGCTGCCTGAGAGTGCCATCGGCTTGGAAGAATTCCCCGAGCGCCCCAGCATCTGCAAATAGTGCAGCGGCCTATGCGGCATCAACTGGATCGAAGCCTTTCGGGGATCCGACCCCGCGCCCGCTTCCCCCACCTGTCACATTGCCGCCGCATACTGACGCCCATCACATACCGCTTGGGGAAGTCGCAGTGAAGTCGTGGGGTTGTGCGTTGCTGTTGTCGCTGGCCGTGGCACCATCGGTGGCCATGAGTGCTGAATCCTCCACCCCGGCCGCGCACAAGGTGTCGGTCTATGGCCATCGCGGGGCGAGCGCGTTGCTGCCCGAGCACACCCTGGCCGCCTATGCGCAGGCGATCGCCGATGGCGCCGACTACATCGAGCCGGACCTGGTGATGACCAGGGACGGAGTGATGGTCGCCCGCCACGAGAACGAGATCAGCGGCACCACTGATGTGGCCTCGCATCCCGAATTCGCCAGCCGCCGCACCAGCAAGGTCATCGACGGGCAGAAGGTGGACGGCTGGTTCACCGAAGACTTCACCCTGGCCGAGCTGAAGACGCTGTACGCGCGTGAGCGCCTGCCGGAACTGCGCAGCACCGCCTACGATGGCCAGTTCCGCATCGCCAGCCTCGACGAGATCCTTGCGTTCCTGGTGCAGCAGGCTGGCCGCGCCAACCGCGGCATCGGCCTGGTGCCGGAGATCAAGCACCCGACCTACTTCCAGTCCATCGGCCTGCCGATGGAGGACAAGCTGCTGGCCGCGCTGCGTGGCAATGCGTACACCAACGTCGGCCCAGTCACCATCCAGTCGTTCGAGACCGCCAACCTGCGTTACCTGCATGGCAAGATCGGGCGGGGCAGCAACATCCGCCTGCTGCAGCTGCTGTGGAAGGGCGATACCCAGCCGGCCGACATCGCCAAGGCCGGTGGCAAGCTGACCTACGCGCAGATGATGACGCCGGCCGGACTGAAGGACATTGCCAGCTACGCCGACAGCATCGGCCCGGAGCTGCGCTCGATCATTCCGCTGGACGCCAAGGGTGCACTGGGGACACCGACCACGCTGGTACAGGACGCACATGCAGTGGGCCTGATGGTGATTCCGTATACCTTTCGCCCGGAGAACCATTTCCAGGCCAGCAACCTGCGCAAGGGCGCCGACAACGCGCGCAATGCCGAGGGGTCGGTTGCCGAGATGCGCGCCTATCTGGCCACCGGCATCGATGCCTTCTTCACCGACGACCCGGCACTGGGCCGGCAGGCGGTGGATGGCATGGGCGCGGCGGGGAATGCGGCGAACTGACCGGCCAATGCCGCCGGGCATGGCCCGGCGCTACCGGATGTGACGGAATGCTCTGGTAGTTGCCAACCTTGGTTGGCATGCAGCGGGAGCGCCGACCAAGGTCGGCCACTACCGGGTCATGAGGTTGCCGGCCAGCGGCCGGCACTACCATCGCTCAGCCGCGCGGCTCGTCCGGCCGGCGGAACGGGATCACCACGTAGTCCTGACCCTCGCGCGGCTGCCACAGCACCGGCACGCGCTGCGGTGACGGCGGTTCCAGCTCGTCGTCGGCCAGCGGTTCGGCCTCGTCTTCTTCGTCTTCCCAGCTGTAACGCGGGCGCGGCGGCAGCGGGTCGGCATTGCGGAACAGCAGCGCGGCGATGATGCCGGCGAAGGCGCCGCCCATGTGCGACTGCCAGGACACGCCGTCGGCGTGCGGCAGGATGGTCATCAGCATGCCGCCGTAGAACAGCATGCCGATCAGGCCGGTGGCGATCGCCGCACGGTCACGGCGCAGCAGGCCGAGGCTGGCCAGCAGGAACATCAGGCCATGGGTGACGCCACTGGCGCCCAGGTGCACGCTGCCCGGATTGCCCAGCATCCACGCGCCGATGCCCGAGCCCAGCCACAGCAGGGGCAGGGCGCGCACGGTGGCTTTTGGGTAGACGCTGCCGGCCAGCGTGCCGAGGATCAGGATCGCGATGCTGTTGGCGGCGATGTGCTCGACCGAGGCATGCAGCATCGGGCCGCCGATCAGGCCGAGCAGGCCCTTGGCTTCCAGCGGCGCGACCGCCCACGGTCGCCAGTCGAAGGTGCCCTGCAGGGCGAACACGGCCACCAGCACCAGCACGGCGGCCAGGCTGACATTGAACGCCCGCAGGATGCGTGAGCGGTCATTGCGGAGCGCCGGCGCGTCGCCAGCGGGCAGGGGCGCGTTGTTGTTCATACCTCAGCAATGGCGGTGGTTGGCGCGAAACCAAGGCCACCGCGGCGGGAGAGTGGAAACGGCCGGCGGGACAATCCCACCGGCCGCGCCATCCAGCGGGTCAGGCTCAGGCCTGGCCTTCGCCTTCCTTCGGCGGGTACTTCAGGCTCAACACCACGGTAGCGGCGATGATCACCGCCACCACGCCCAGCGAGATCGGGGTCGGGATCTTGAACAGGTCGATGATCATCATCTTGATGCCGATGAAGCCCAGCACCAGCGCCAGGCCGTACGGCAGCAGGTGGAAGCGGTCGGCCATGCCGGCCAGCAGGAAGAACATCGCACGCAGGCCCAGCACAGCGAACACGTTGGAGGTGAGCACGATGAACGGGTCGGTGGTGATCGCGAAGATCGCCGGGATGCTGTCCACCGCGAAGATCACGTCGGTGACCGCGATCAGGATCAGTACCGCGAACAGCGGGGTGAACCAGCGCACGCCGCCGCGCTTCACGCTCAGCGCATTGCCCGCGTAGTCCGGCAGCAGGCGCAGGTGCTTGCGCATCCAGCGCAGGGCCGGGTTGGCTTCCAGATCGGGCTCCTGGCCGGCGGCGAACCACATCTTCCAGCCGGTGAACAGCAGGAAGGCGCCGAACACGTAGAGCAGCCAATGGAACTGGGTGATCAGCACGCTGCCGGCGAAGATCATGATCGTACGAAGCACGATCGCGCCCAGGATGCCGATGATCAGCACCTTCTGGCGCTGCTCCTCCGGCACCGCGAAGTAGCTCATGATCATCAGGAAGACAAAGATGTTGTCGACCGCCAGCGCCTTCTCGACCAGGTAGCCGGTCAGGAATTCGAGGCCGACCTTGTTGGCCACCACCTGGCCCGCAGTCTCATTCAGGTAGTACCAGAGGCCCGCATTGAACAGCAGGGCCAGCGCGACCCAGCCGATGGACCACCACAGGGCCTCCTTGAAGGTGACCTTGTGCGGCCCACCATGGCGCATCAACACGAGGTCGACCAGCAGGGCGATGACCACCACCGCTGCGAAGCCGCCCCACAACCACACGTTACCGATCGTCTGCATTGGGAATGTCCGTTGGAAAGATGAATGCCAGGCCGGACGGCGAGGATCTGCAACGGAGGATCGGGAGGGGGATCCAGGGACAGAGCTTCGCCAGTACGGCGAAGGTCTCGCTCGCAGTTCCAGTCGGCTGGAACTGCCGTTGCACCGGAGCCTGCGGGCTCGAAATGACGGCGACAACGTCTGGGAGCTACTCCCCTTCTGGCGCCGATTCTGCGGCCTGGCCGGGCTGCCGTCAAATGCCGGGCGGCCGGGGTCCCCGCTCTGGTAGATGCCAACCTTGGTTGGCACGCCTTGCCCGGGCCGTTCAGCAACGCCCGTCGCGCCAGCTCGACTCTACGAAAGCGCCCCCCGGCTACAATAGGTGGATGAATACCCCCCTTCCGATTGTCCGCCTCAAGAACGCGTGGCGTTCCAGCCACCCGTGGATCTTCCAGAAACTGGTCGAGAAGCCGACCGTCCGGCCCAAGCCCGGTTCCATCGTCGACGTGGTCGGCATCGATGGCGAGTTCATTGGCCGCGGGTTCTACAACGGGCACTCGCGCATCGCCGTGCGCATCCTCGAAACCGACCAGAACGTGCCGGTCGATGCCGGCTGGTTCTCGCGCAAGATCGCCCAGGCGGTGTCGCTGCGCCGTGAGGTGCTGAAGCTCGACGCGGTCTCCGACGCCTGGCGCGTGGTGCACAGCGAAGGCGACGGCCTGTCCGGCCTGGTGGTGGATCGCTACGGCGACCTGGTGGTGGTCGAGTTCTTCGCCGCCGGCATGTTCCGCCACCGCGAATGGATCTACGACGCCCTGCGCGAGCAGTTCCCGGGCTGCCGTTTCCACAGCTTCGCCGACGAACACGTGCAGAAGCAGGAGAGCTTCGACTTCCACGGCAACACCACCACCGAAGCGTCGGTGATCACCGAGTACGGCATCAAGTTCCGCGCCGACCCGGCCGGCGCGCACAAGACCGGTTTCTTCGCCGACCAGCGCGAGAACCGCGAGTGGCTGAGCCAGCAGGTGGAAGGCAAGAGCGTGCTGGACCTGTGCTGCAACACCGGCGGTTTTGCCGTGTATGCCGCTGCGCGTGGCGCTTCGGAAGTGGTCGGCATCGACATCGATGAGGACGTCATCCAGATCGCCAAGGGCAATTCGCGCCTGAACAACGTGCGCCCGAAGTTCATCCAGTCCGACATCTTCCCGTGGCTGCGCGACGCCGCCAACCGCGGCGAGCAGTACGACGTGGTGATCCTGGATCCGGCGAAGATGACCCGCGACCGCGACCAGGTCATCACCGCGCTGAAGAAGTATCTGGACATGAACAAGCTGGCGCTGGGCGTGGTCAAGCCGGGCGGCCTGTTCGCCACGTTCTCCTGCACCGGCCTGGTGGCCGAGGACCAGTTCCTCGACATGCTGCGCCGCGCGGCCTATTTCTCCGGCCGCACGATCCAGATCCTGAAGGTCGCTGGTGCGGGTCCGGACCATCCGTTCATGGCCCACGTGCAGGAATCGCGTTACCTGAAGGCCGTGTTCTGCCGCGTGGTCGATTGACCGCGGGACGATGTAGAGGCGTGCCGCGCCACCTGATCCTGGGGGCGCCATTGTTTCGAACGCATCGCAATGCGCGGGAAGCTGGCCGCTGGGCCGTGAATACGATTCATGCTCGACTCGCGGTGCCTGGCAGCCGAGCGTGAGCCCGACTCTACAAATCTGCTGGCTGCAGCGCTATGGTCGGGCTCTTCCCATTGCCGGTGAGAGCCCATGCCATCGTTGCGCCACCTGTCCGTCGTGCTTGCCCTGGCGCTGTGTGCGCCGCTGTCGGCTCATGCCATCGAGTTCAGCGCACAGGAACTGGCCCGCGCCAAGGCGCTGCAGCAGCGCCTGGTCACGCTCGACAGCCACCTGGATACGCCGGCCAATTTCGGCCGGACCGGCTTCGACATCGAGCAGCGTCACGACCGCAACGCGCTTTCGCAGGTCGACTACCCGCGCATGGTCGAGGGCGCGCTGGACGGCGGCTTCTGGGCGATCTACACCGATCAGGGCGACCGCAGCCCCGCCGCGCACCTCGCCGAGCGTGACCATGGCCTGCAGCGGCTGCTGGAGATCCGCGAAATGCTGGCGGCCAACCCCGAGCGCTTCGCGCTGGCATTGAGCGCCGATGACGCGGCGCGGATCAAGGCCGCCGGCAAGCGCGTGGTCTACATCAGCATGGAAAACGCCAGCCCGCTGGTGGAAGACCCGAGCCTGCTGTCGTTCTACCACCGCGCCGGCCTGCGCCTGCTCAGCACCGTGCACTTCGCCAACAACGAGTTCGCCGATTCGGCCACCGATCCCAAGGGTGCGGAGTGGAAAGGCCTGAGCCCGGCGGGCAAGGATCTGGTGCGGCAAGCAGTGAAGCTGGGCATCGTGATCGACCAGTCGCATGCGTCCGACGCGGTGTTCGACGACCTGCTGGCGATGATGCCGGTGCCGTTCGTGCTCTCGCACAGCTCGGCCAAGGCGGTCTACGACCACCCGCGCAATCTGGATGACGCGCGCCTGCGCAAGCTGGCCAAGGCCGGCGGTGTGATCCAGGTGAACGCCTATGGTGGCTACCTGATCGACACCGCAAAGACGCCCGAGCGCAAGCAGGCCGAGGAAGCGCTGAGCAAGCAGCTGGGTGGCTGGGAAGGCATGGGCATCGAACAGGGCGTTGCCCTGCTGAAGGCCGAGCAGGCGCTGGACCACGAGCACCCGGTGCGCCATGCCAGCCTCGACGACTTCTTCGCCCACTTCGAGCACATCCTCAAGGTGGTGGGCCCCGAGCACGTGGGCATCGGCCTGGACTGGGATGGCGGCGGTGGCCTGAGCGACCTGCCCGATGTCAGCCAGCTGCCGAAGATCACCGCGTGGCTGCTGCGCAAGGGCTATACCGAGCAGCAGATTGCCGGCATCTGGGGCGGCAACCTGCTGCGGGTGATGCGCCAGGCGCAGGACTACGCGGCAAAGCAGGGCGGTTGACCGCCCTGCGGTAGTGCCGGCCGTTGGCCGGCATTGCCCGTATCAACAGGATGAGAGGTGCCGGCCGCTGGCCGGCACGACCGGTGATCCGTTTACTTCGCGATCAGTGCGTGGCGGCGGCTGTACAGGAAGTACAGCACCAGGCCGGCCAGGTTCCACAGCAGGAAGTACAGCTGGGTGCTGTGCGGCAGGCTGAGGAACAGATAGATGCAGCCCAGCGCGGCCAGCGGACCAACCACGAAGGCCAGCGGGGTACGGAAGGTACGTTCGCGGTTCGGCTCGCGCAGGCGCAGCACCACCAGGCAGATGCCCACGGCGGTGAACGCGGCCAGGGTGCCGGCATTGGCCAGCGCCGCGATCTCGTCCAGGCGGGCCACGCCGGCCAGCGCCGACACCACCACCGCGGTGAACAGCGTGGTCGCCACCGGCGTGCCGGTACGTGCGTTGACCTTGGACAGGCCACGCGGCAGCAGGCCATCGCGGCTCATCACGAAGAAGATGCGGCTCTGGCCGTACAGGAAGGCCAGCAGCACCGTCGGCAGCGCGATGATCGCGATCACGCCGATCACCATCGCCGCGGTCGGATGGCCCAGCTGGCGCATGATCAGGGCCAGCGGCTCGGCGCTGTGGCCGAACACCGCGTAGCTCATCGCACCGACCGCGGCCAGCGCGACCAGCACGTAGACGATGGTGCAGCCGATCATCGAACCGATGATGCCGATCGACAGGTCGCGGCCTGGGTTCTTGGTTTCTTCGGCGGCGGTGGAGATCGCATCGAAGCCGTAGAAGGCGAAGAAGATGATCGCTGCCGCCGCCATTACGCCGTGTTCGACGCCATCAGGGCCCATCGACTTGGCAAAGCCATACGGCATGAACGGCTGCAGGTTGGCGCTGTCGAAGGCGGGCAGGGCCACGGCCACGAAGATGGCCAGCGCGATCAGCTTGAACACCACCAGGATGGCATTGAGGGTGGCGCTTTCCTTGGTGCCGGCCATCAGCATGCCGGCCACCAGCCAGGTGATGACGATCGCCGGGAGGTTGATCATGCCGCCTTCCACGTGCGGGCCGGCTGCGAGCCACGCTGGCAGGTGCACGTTCCAGCCGAACTGGGTGTGGACCCATTCGAGGAAGCCGACGAAGTAGCCGGACCAGCCCACCGCCACCGTACTCACCACCAGTGAGTACTCCAGGATCAGGCTCCAGCCCACCACCCAGGCGAACACCTCGCCCAGCGCGCTGTAGCTGTAGGTGTAGGCACTGCCGGCGGCCGGCATCATCGTCGACAGCTCGGCGTAGGACAGTGCCGCGCAGGCGCAGACCGCACCGGCGATGGCGAAGGAGATCAGCACGGCCGGGCCGGCCAGGTTGGCACCGACGCCGATCAGCGTGTAGATGCCGGTACCGACGATGGCGCCAATACCCAGCGCGATCAGGTGCGGCCAGCTGAGCGTCGGGATCAGGCGCCTGCCGGCTTCGTGGACGGTGACGGAATCTAGGGACTTGCGCCGGAACAGGGACATGCAGGCCTCGGAAGGGGTGACTAAGAACGACAAGTTCCCGAGTGTGACCGAACGCAGCGCAGCATTACCACTGACGGGGGTCATGCGAGTGTCAGATGCGTCACCGGCGCGGCTGTACTCCGAGCATTCTGCCGGAATCGGCACAAATGCCGGCAGGATTCGAAATGATTCGATCCCTCAAGGCGAGCCGGGAGGCGCTTGAAGCGTGGGAGCAGGGGCCAGATCGATGCTGACCCGCTGCGGATCGACCACCGGCGCCGCACCTTGGGTTCTCAACTGGGCCACCAGCACTTCGAAGCCCTGGGCGCGGCCGAACGCATGCTCGTCCAGGGTCAATGGCAGCAGCTGCAGGAAGTCGAATCGTCCCGATGGCAGTTGCTGGGGTCCAGGAAAATGCAGTGACGGAACGAAGACGGCCGCCTGCAGCATGCTCCCTGCGTGATCCACCGGCCCCCCCAGCTTCAGCCGGTCCCATGGCGCCAACGGATTGCCGGGCATGCGTGAGTGGCACAGCAGCAGGTGGTACGCGGTGAACCAGCGCAAGGTGGTCAGTGCCCAGGTCGCTTCTTCCTGCGTCTCAAGCATCAGTTCGATGCCCAACCCCGAATCGCCATCTTCGTGCCGCCCTTCCCAGGGGTTGGACAGGCCGGAGCTGACATAGATCCAGTGCCTTCGATCACCGTGCGGAGGGCAGGCATTGACGCCGACATGCAGCCAGCGCGGGTCGATCTGGTCCTGCTTGAAGACGTTGCGCAGCAGATCCATGTCGATTGGATAGATCCCCGGCCCGGTATCGCCGAACAACCGCCGGTACAGCGTCTCCTCCCGATATTCCCAGCTGCGCTCCAGCAGGGTGTCGTCGTCCATGGTGCTCACTCGGCCACCTTGCCGGGCCAGCGGCAGCCGTCTTCCTGCCAGGCCTCGACGTCATCGTGGAAGGTGGTGCGACGTCCGTCGCGGCTACGCTCGTAGCTCAGGTCCAGCACCAGCGCGCCCTGCGTGCTCAGCAGGTAGCGGCCGTTGAGGCGCCCGTTGATGCGCTCTTCCCAGACGCTGTCGAACTGGTAGGGGCGGTCTTCGGCCAGCACCGTGGTCTCCATTGAAACCCGGCGCAGCAGCAGGCGTTCGCGCTGCCCGGCATAGCGAACGTCGGCCTGGCCGTCATCCAGCCAACGCCATTCCAGATGGATGCCGTCATTGCGGCCGCCGCTCAGGCAGCGATGGTCCTGTGCGGTGGCCGCCGGGGCGGTCGTGTTGGCCAGAAGCAGCAGGGCGCCCATCGCCGTCGGCCAGGGTTTCATCCGTTCAGCCCCAACCGGATGCCGAACCCCACCAGGAACAGGCCGGCCACGCGGCGCAGCGCATCGCTGATTCGCGGGTGCTGGATCAGGCGGCGGCGGGCCAGGTTGCCCACGCCGATCAACATCGAGCAGTAGGCGATGCTGACCACCAGGATGATGCCCGCCAGCGCAGCGAAGGTGGCGATGCCCTGGTGTGCCTTCGGATCGATGAACAACGGCAGGAAGGCCATGTAGAACAGGATCGCCTTCGGATTGAGCAGGCTGACCAGGATCGCCTGCTGGAAGTAGCGGCCCGGCTGCATGCGGATCGGACCGGCGTCGCCGCCCTCGTGCTTCGGCGTGCGCAGCAGGCTGATGCCGACCCACACCAGGTAGGCCGCACCCAGGTACTGCACCGCGTGGAACACCAGCGGGTTGGCCTTGAGCAGCGCCGCCACGCCCGCCAACGCCAGCCACATCAGGATCTGGTCGCCGACCAGCAGGCCGGCCAGCGCGGTGTAGCCGCCGCGCACGCCGCCACGGCCGGTGGCGGTCAGCAGGGTGAAGGTGCCGGGGCCGGGCAGGGCAAGAAACACCAGCACAGCGACCAGAAACGTCCACAGGTCCTGGATGCCCATCCACGGCATGGCGGCGTTCTCTTGTTACGGGGGGCCGCCATTGTCGGCCAGTGCCGCCGTTGGCGACAGGGGGCGGGTGAGGCCAGTGGGCATGCCAGACAGCAGCGGTTGCAGGTGCTGGCGCAGCTGCGCATGCAGTTGCCGTACCGCTGGCGAGAACTGCTTGCGGTGCGGGCATACCAGCTGCAGCGGGATGCTGCTGCCAACACCATCTAGCAGCAGCTGCAGGCGCCTGGCCAGCACGTCCTCGCGCAGGTCCAGCCAGGACTTGTAAGTGATGCCTTCGCCGGCCACGGCCCAGCGTCGCACTACATCGGCGTCGTCGCAGACCAGCGGACCGCGCACCGGAATCACGCTGCGACGCCCGTCGACCTCGAATGACCAGCGATCGTAGGCGCGGCCGTTGAGTTGATAGACCAGGCAGTCGTGCTCGCGCAGATCCTCCAGGCGGGTGGGCGTGCCACGCCGCTGCAGGTAGCCGGGCGAGGCGGCCAGCACGCGTCGATTGCCTTCCAGCAGCGGCAGGGCGACGTAGTTGGCGTCGTCGAAGTGGCCGATGCGGATGGCCACGTCGACCGGGTCGCGGAATACATCGGCCACCTCGTCGGACAGGCGCAGGTGCAGGCGCAGCCGCGGGTGCGCAGCTCGGAAGGCGCTCAGCCAGGGCAGCAGCAGGTTGCGGCCGAGGTCCGAGGGCGCCGACAGCTGCAGGGTGCCGTGCAGCTCGGTGTCCTCGCCCTGCACGCGCGCCTGTCCCTCGCGCAGGGTGGCCAGTACCTCCTGCGCATACGGCAGGTACAGCGCACCCTCGCCGGTGAGGCGCAGGCTGCGGGTGGTGCGCACGAACAGGCGCAGGTCCAGCTCGCGTTCCAGCCGCGCCACCGCCGCGGCGACCTGCCCGGGCAGCAGGTCGGCCTCGCGCGCCGCCTGCGAGAAGCTGCCCAGTGCGGCAGTGCGGACGAACAGCTGCAGATCGTCGAAGCGGATCATCTTCATTGCCAGAGTGAAAGTGCTGCCCGATTCTGCGCCTTTCTGCGGGAGCGCGTGCGGCGCAACCTGTCGCCTCCTTCCCCACTGGACCGCTGCCATGCGCGCCATTGCCTACACCCAAGCCGGCCTGCCGATCGATGATGCCCAGGCCCTGATCGACATCGAACTGGAGCTGCCGCAGCCTGGCCCGCGTGACCTGCGCGTGGCGGTGCGCGCGGTGGCGGTGAACCCGGTCGACACCAAGGTCCGTCGCGGCGTGGCCACCGATGGCCCACGTGTGCTGGGCTGGGATGCGGTCGGCATCGTCGACGCGGTGGGCAGCGAGGTGACCCTGTTCCAGCCCGGCGATGCGGTCTACTACGCCGGCGTCATCGATCGCCCGGGCAGCAATGCCGAGTACCAGCTGGTGGACGAGCGCAGCGTCGGCCGCAAGCCGGCCAGCCTCGACGATGCCGCCGCCGCCGCGCTGCCACTGACCGCGATCACCGCCTGGGAGCTGTTGTTCGACCGCCTGAGAATTCCCGAGGGCGGCGGCGAAGGCCAGACCCTGCTGGTGATCGGCGCTGCCGGCGGTGTCGGTTCGATCCTGGTGCAGTTGGCGCGGAAGCTGACGAAACTGACGGTGATCGGCACCGCCTCGCGTCCGGATACCCAGGACTGGGCGTACGCAATGGGCGCACACCATGTGATCGACCACAGCCTGCCGCTGGCCGAGGGCCTGGCGCGGCTCGGCATCAGCGAGGTGCAGCATGTGGCCAGCCTGACCCACTCCGACCAGCACTACGCGCAGATCGTGGAACTGCTGGCGCCGCAGGGCCAGCTGGGGCTGATCGATGATCCCGGCCAGGTCGACGTGATGGCGCTCAAGCGCAAGGCGTTGTCACTGCACTGGGAGTCGATGTTTACCCGGCCGCTCTACAAGACCGCCGACATGCAGCGCCAGCATGACCTGTTGAACCGGGTGGCCGAGCTGATCGACACAGGCGTGCTGCAGACCACCCTGGGCGAGCATTTCGGGCGCATCGACGCGGCCAACCTGCGGCGTGCCCACGCGCTGCTGGAGAGCCACCGCGCCAAGGGCAAGATCGTGCTGGAAGGCTGGTAAGGCCCGGTTTTTCCTGTGGAGCCGAGCCTGCGCCCGGCTCTACAGCGCTTCATCCACGCATGGCGTGGATCAGCCGTGTCGACCAAGGTCGACACCTGCCAACAGCTGCGGAAGCCACTGCTCAGGCCACACCGTTGTCGACGTACTCGGCGAAACCGGGCTGCTGGCGCAGGCGTTCGAACCAGGCATCTACGTGTGCCAGTACCGGCTTGCTGCCCGGCGTGCTGCGCCAGCGTTGGGTCGACAGCCCGAGCACGATGTCGGCCAGAGTGAAGGTGTTGCCCGCCACGTAGCCGTCGGTAGTGGCGAGCTGTGCATCAAGGACGCCCATCAGCCGGTTCCACTGCGCCAGGCTGGCCTCGGCACGGGCGTCATCCGGATAGTCCGGATGCTGGCGCACGCGCGCCATGAACACATGGCGCCATGCGCTGTTGAGGTCGCTGGCCTGCCAGTCCATCCACTGCTCCACCCGGGCCCGGTCCTTTGCTGCATGTGGCAGCAGATCCTCGCGACCGGCGCGTGCGGCCAGGTAGCGGCAGATGCTGTTGGATTCCCACAGCACGAAGTCGCCATCACGCAGCACCGGCACCTGCCGGTTGGGGTTCAGCGTGGCCAGCAGGTCCGGCGAGGGGGCCGGTTCGTGGTGCAGGGGCAGATCCAGCCCCGCGCACAGCCACAGCACTTTACGCACATTGATGGAGGTGGGCTTTCCGTAGAGGACGACCATGGTCCTGACGCAGCAGTTGAGACTCGGCCAGCCTACACTTGCCCCATGCAAACCGAATATCTGCTCATTGGCGGCCTTCTATTGGCCGTGCTCATCCTGCAGCTGGTCGCCCTGCTGCGCCGCCCGCCGCATGACCGCCTGGAACAGGCGGTGCGCGAGGAGGCGCGGGCCGGGCGCAGCGAGCTGCGCGAACAGCTCGATGGCTTCGCCCGCGCGCTGACCGATCTGTCCACCCGCACCGACCAGCGCCTGGACCTGCTGCGCGAAGCGCTGGGCGAAGATGCCCGCAAGGCGCGCGCCGAAGCGGCCGAGAGCCAGCAGCGCGGCGCGGCGTTGATGGGACAGCGGCTGCAGGAGCTGCGCGGCCAGCTGGAGACCTTCGGCCAGCAGCAGGAAGCCCGCATCCATGCGTTTGGCCAGCAGCTGCAGGAGCTCACCGGGCGTACCGATACCCAGCTCGGCGCGCTGCGGCAGACCCTGGTGGACGATGCACGCAAGGGCCGCGAGGAGGGCGCGCAGTCGCAGCAGCGCCTGACTGAAAGCCTTGGCCTGCGCCTGCAGGAACTGACCCAGCGCAACGAGCAGCGCATCGCCGAGATGCGCACAACGCTGGAAGAGCAGCTGCGCGCGCTGCAGAGCGACAATGCGCAGAAGCTGGAACAGATGCGCGTGACGGTGGATGAGAAGTTGCAGTCCACCCTGGAAACACGCCTTGGCCAGTCCTTCAAACTGGTCTCGGAGCGCCTGGAACAGGTGCAGCGCGGCCTCGGCGAGATGCAGCAGCTGGCCACCGGCGTCGGTGACCTCAAGCGCGTGCTGACCAACGTCAAGACGCGCGGCAGCTGGGGTGAAGTACAGCTGGAGAACATCCTCGAGCAGACCCTGATCCAGGAGCAGTACGCGCGCGGGGTGAAGGTACGCCCGGATAGTGGCGAAATGGTCGACATCGCCGTGCGCCTGCCGGGCCGCAGCAGCGATGACACGCCGGTGTGGCTGCCGATCGACTCCAAGTTCCCACGCGAAGACTACGAGCGCCTGCTGGACGCACAGGAGCAGGGTGATGCCGAACTGGTACGCGTGCAGGGTGCGCAGCTGGAGCGTGCGGTGAAGGTGCAGGCCAAGTCGATCTGCGAGAAGTACATCGTGCCGCCGCACACCACCGACTTCGCGGTGATGTTCCTGCCTACCGAAGGCCTGTATGCCGAGGTGATCCGGCGCCCCGGCCTGGTCGATCTGCTGCAGCGCGACCACCGCGTGGTGGTCGCCGGGCCGACCACGATCACCGCACTGCTCAACAGCCTGCAGATGGGCTTCCGCACGCTGGCCATCGAGAAGCGGTCCAGCGAGGTGTGGAGCCTGCTGGGTGCGGTGAAGACCGAGTTCGGCAAGTTCGGCGATGTGCTGGACAACGTGAAGGCCAAGCTGGACCAGGCCAGCAAGCAGATCGACCAGACCGGGGTGCGCACCCGCGCGATCGCCCGCAAGCTGAGGGATGTCGAGTCGCTGCCGGTTGAGCAGAGCCGCCAGTTGCTGCCGGACGCGCTGCCAGCAGAGGAAGGCAGTGACGGCGACGAGGCCTGAGCCACGCTGACACGCCGCCTGCATCGCCGATGCGTATGCTGGCGGCCTGTCCGCCTCGATCAGGTATCGTCATGCGCCTGCGCCGCTTCACCAGCCTTGTCCTGACCGCGCTGCTTGCCGCCTGCAGCAGCGCACCACCGGCTGCCGATACGACCGCGGCACCTGCCGCAGCCACCAGCCCTGAAGCGGCCGAGGCGTATCGCGAAGCGCGCGACGTTGACTGCCAGGCCGCCGGCGGCAGCCTGCAACGGCTGGGCCGGCTGCAACGCGAGCAGTGCGTGATTCCCTATGCCGATGCCGGCAAGGCCTGCAGCCGCAAAAGCGACTGCACGGGCCAGTGCCTGGCCGGTCCCGAGGTGGGCGCTGGCAGCGCCGCTACCGGTACCTGCCAGCGCGATGTGCGCCAGAACTTCGGCTGCCGCCAGCGCATTGATGACGGCAAGGCGCAGGGCACGATCTGCGTGGACTGATCGTAGTGCCGGCCGCTGGCCGGCAACCGCATGAACCCTTGCGAACGGTCGCACGACTGCCGGCCAGCGGCCGGCACTACCGCCATCGCGCGGCGCTATGCTGGTGGGCCATTCCCCGCTGTTGCCGGAGCCCCCGCGTGAGCACCCCGATCCAGGACATTTCCCTCACCACCATCGACGGCCAGCCGTCCTCGCTTGCCGACTACCAGGGCAAGGTACTGCTGCTGGTCAACGTCGCCTCCAAGTGCGGCCTGACACCGCAGTACGAAGGCCTGCAGGCGCTGTATGCGGAAAAGCACGCGCAGGGTCTGGAAGTACTGGGCTTCCCCGCCAACAACTTCCTCGGCCAGGAGCCGGGCAGCGAGGCGGAGATCCAGCAGTTCTGCCAGCTCACCTACGACGTCAGCTTCCCGATGTTCTCCAAGATCAGCGTGGCCGGTGACGATACCCATCCGCTGTACCAGCAGCTGACCGCCGCCCAGCCGCAGTCGATCGGCGAAGGCCCGCTGCGTGAGCGCCTGGCCAGCAAGGAGATCCCGATCCACGCAGCACCGGCGGTGCTGTGGAACTTCGAGAAGTTCCTGGTTGGCCGCGACGGCAAGGTCATCGCGCGTTTCGCCCCGGACGTGGCTGCCGATGACGCGCGCCTGCGCGAGGCCATCGAGGCAGCGCTGGCAGCCTGAGGAAAGCGTGCCAACCAAGGTTGGCACCTACCGGAAAAGAAAAACCCCGCCGAGGCGGGGTTTTTCATGCGCTGCAGACCGGACTCAGTGCGTCCACTGCGGCATCGGCATCGCATCGACCGGGATCGGCGAATTGGCATCGTCGTGGCCACGGTCGCGCTTGCTGCGCAGATCGTTCTCGATCTGGTAGTTGCGGCGCTGCATCCACGCATCGCGTACCAGCGAGTACTCGTCCACGGCGGTGTCACGCAGGTCGTCGATTGCCAGCAGCTGCGCGCGGGTATCGACCAGCTGCATGCCCTGCAGGCCGATGCGGATCTTGTCCTCTTCGATGCGGCGGATCGGCGACAGCGGAATGTCACCGGCCAGGCCGAACACATCGCGCACGGTGCGAGGGCCGAAGAACGGCAGTTCCACGTAACGCGAACGACGCCAGCCCCAGGCCCCCAGGGTCTGCCCGAAGTCCTCATTGCGACGCGGCACCATCGCCTTGCTGGCCGGATCGAACAGGCCGCCGATACCCAGCGTGCTGTTCATCAGGAAGCGGCCGAGGCTGTCCCACGCATCGGCACCACGGCCCTGCAGCAGCTGGTTGGTGATGGTCACCGGTGCGCGCAGGTTGCTGAAGAAGTTGCTGACGCCGGTGCGGGCGAAGCGCGGCACCACGTGGGTGTAGGCCGTGGCCAGCGGGCGGGCGATGCCACGGTCAACCGCGTTGTTGAACGTGTGCACCTTGCGGTTGAACGGTTCCCACGGATCGTAGGCTGCCGCGCTGCCAGTGTTGCCGGCACCGCCGTAGAGGGCATCGAAGTCGTCGTCACCACCGGGGGCGGTCGCCGCCGCGGCCCTGGCCGCATCGGTGTCGGCGCTGCGGGCCGGTGCGGATGGCGGCGTGGCCGGCGCAGGTGCGGCAACCACGGCTGTTGCCGGTGCGGCATCGACCGTAGCGGTATCGGCGGTGGGGGCAGAGGCCTCGGCGATGGTGCTGGCCGGGACCACGGTGCTGGCTGCGGGCGCATCGCTGCGTGCGGGCTTGCCGGCGCAGGCGGTCAGGGCGGTGGCCAGGACGATCAGGGGGAAAGTGCGTACGACGTTCATGTCAGCTCGCAGCAGAAGTAGCGTTGAAATCCAGGTCGGGCGACAGCCGGTAGGCTGCGCTCAGCTCGTTGTAGCCGGCCGGCGCGCCGGAGACTGCCAGCGGGTGACCGCTCTTGCGCGCACGTGCGGCCAGCTCGGCCAGCAGCGCCAGGCCGGCGCTGTCCACGCGTTCGACCTCACTCAGCTCCAGCCGTGACAGCTTTGCCGGCAGGGCCTGCAGCTGCGGCCACAGCGCGATCACCGCGGCACGGTCGAGCACCCCGCGCAGGCGCAGGGTGTCGCCTTCCAGCAGCGCCAGTGCGTTACTTGCCATTGCCCGCGGGCCCGGCCTGCATGCTGCCGCTGTGCAGTTCGTTGGCCACCTGCTTGATGCCCTTCTGGCGCAGCGGGGTGTCGAACTGGTTGCGGAAGGTCTGCACGTAGGAAATGCCTTCGATGTTGACGTCGAAGATCTTCCACTGGCCGTTCACGTTGCGCATCCAGTACTCGACCGGGGTCGGTTCGTTGCCGGCGCGCACCAGTTCGGTGCTCACGCGCACGCCACGATTGCCCGGCAGCGGGCTTTCACCCTTCAGGCGGAAGCTCGGCTTGCCCTGGATGTTGAGCAGGGTGGAGCCGTAGCGCTGCATCAGGCTGTCGGCCATGGCATCGGCGAACAGCTTGATGTCGGCGTCGGAGGCGCCGCGGGCGTGCGGGCCCAGCACCAGGCGCGCGGCGTAGTCGCGGTCGAAGGTGCGGGTCAGCTCGCTGTCGATGTAGCTGCGCAGGCTGGCCGGGTTGCTGGTGAACTCGCTCTTGCGCTGCTGCAGCGTGGACAGGATGCGGCTGCTGGCATCGATCACCACCTTGCCGGCCTGGCTTTGCGTTGCGGCAGCGGCAGGCGCAGCGGCCTGGGCCTGGGCCAGGAACGGGGTGGCCGCCAGCAGCGCCGAGGCGAGCAGGGCCGGGATCAGTTTCATCTTCATGGTTGCGGTTCCGTTGCAGGCGCCTGCGCGCCATCGTTGGGCTTCTGAGCAGCGCCGCCACCGGCACCGCCACTGAACATGTACTTGCCGACCAGCTGGATCAGGTCCACCGCCGGCTGGGTGAAGACGATCTCGTCACCGGCCTTCAGCACGTCCGGATCACCGCCCGGCTGCAGACCGATATAGCTCTCGCCGAGCAAACCGCTGGTGAAGATGCCGGCCGAGGTGTCCGCCGGCAGGTCCTTGACCTTGCTGTCCATGCGCAGGGTGACGATCGATTCGAACTTCACCGGGTCCAGGTCGATCGAAGCGACCTGGCCGACAGTGACGCCGCCGATCTTCACCGGCGCCTGCTTGCGCAGCTGGCCGACCTGGGAGAAGCGTGCCTTCAGGTCGTAGCCTTCGCTGCCCCAGCTCCAGCGCTGGTTGGTCGAGGCCACGGCCAGCACCATCAGCGAGGCCAGGGCCAGCAGCAGGAAGGCGCCGACGGAAAATTCGAGTCTGGGACCGCGGATGGCCATGTGGATTACCTGATCGAGTCGTTGTGGCCGCGCGCGCCTGCGCACCGCCGGTGGAGGGGTTAGGTGAACAACATTGCCGACAGCACGAAGTTGAACATCAGCACCAGCAGTGAAGCGTTGACCACCGCACGGGTGGTCGCCACCGAAGTGCCTTCAATGGTCGGCTCGGCGTGGAAACCCACATAGGCGGCAACCAGCGCGGCAGTGCCGCCGAAGATCGCCGACTTCAGCATTGCCACGCCGAAGTCGTCCCAGAAGTCCACGCTGTTGCGCAGCGCCGACCAGAACACGCCATTGTCCAGGCCCAGCACGTGCACCGCTTCGAAGTAGCTGGCACTGATTGCAAGCGAACAGAAGATGCCGGTCAGCAGCGGCACGGTCAGCACCGCCGCCCAGAAGCGCGGCGCCACCGCCTTGGCCACCGGGTCGATCGCCATCAGCTCCAGCGCCTTGATCTGGTCGGTGGCACGCATCAGGCCCAGCTCGGCGGCGATCGAGCTGCCAGCGCGGCCAATGAACAGCAGCGCGGTCAGCACCGGTGCCAGCTCGCGGTACAGCGACAGCCCGAGCAGGGTCGACAGTGCGTCGGCCGCACCGAAGGTGGTCAGCGTGCGGTAGCCCTGCAGGGTCAGCACCAGGCCGACGAAGGCACCGCCGACGGCGATGATCGGCAGCGAGCGCGCACCGATCTTGTAGATCTCGCGGGTCAACTCGGCCAGGAAATCACGGGTCGGCAGCGAACCGCGCAGCACGGTCAGCGAGAACAGGCCGGCACGACCCAGCGAGCGGGTGGCTTGAACGAACGGCATCAGGCGACCCTCGCGCGCGGCGCGGCATCGAACGGGATGGGGCCATCGGGCTGGCCGTGCAGGAACTGCCGCAGCAGCGGGTCCTGGCTGGACTGCAGTGCCTCGGGCGTGCCCTGGAACACGATGCCGCCATTGGCGATCGCGATCACCTGGTCGCAGATCGGCAGGGTCTCGTGCACGTGGTGGCTGACGATGATGCTGGTCAGGCCCAGGCTGTGGTTGAGGCGCTGGATCAGGCTCATGATCACCCCCGAGGCGATCGGGTCCAGCCCGGTCAGCGGCTCGTCGTAGATCATCAGCGGCGGGTCCAGCGCCAGTGCACGGGCCAGCGCCACGCGGCGCGCCATGCCACCTGACAGCTCGCGCGGCCAGGCATCGGCGGCGGCCAGCAGGCCCACCGAATGCAGCTTCATCTGCACCAGCCGGCGCAGCACGGCGGTCGGCAGGCGGGTGTGCGTACGCAGCGGCAGCGCCACGTTTTCCGCCACGGTCAGGTCGGTCAGCAGGCCGTTGCCCTGCAGCAGCACGCCCACGCTCTTGCGCATTTCCAGCAGCGCGCCGCTGTCATGCGGAATCGGCTTGCCGAACAGGGTGACCTCGCCGGCGACCGGGCGCAGTTCGCCGGTCAGCGCCGCCAGCAGGGTCGACTTGCCGCTGCCGGACGGACCCAGAACGGCGGTGATGCTGCCCTTGGGCACCTGCAGCGACACGTCGCGCAGGATCGTGCGTCCGCTCCGGTCGATGCGGACGTTGGATAACTGCACCAGACTGGAGGTGGAAGCCGACATGGGCACCATTAACGTTTTTTAGACATCGAAGGATCGGGCCCGTCGGCTGAACATAAGCAGACTGGACGGTGCAGTATTGTTGCACGACAAGCCTCGGCGGAGGCCGGGACAATCGCCTGGCGTCCCGGAACAATCCGTACCGCTCGCGGCCCAACCATTGAATACTGCCTGCTGTCCTGCACACTGTGCATGATGAGTGACCCAGGCAGCGATTTCCGCCTCTACCATTCCAACTCCCTGGACGTGCTGGCCGCGCTGCTGGCGCGCAATGTGCGTGCGCCCGTTCCTGGCCAGCCGCTGCTGGCACCGGAAGTGGTGCTGATCCCGCAGGTAGCAATGCGGCGTTGGCTGCAAGCGACACTGGCCGCCGAGTTCGGTGTGGCTGCGAACCTCGAATTCCTCACCCCGGGTGAGTTCGTGGCGCGCGCGCTGAAGGCCAACGTCAGCGGCGAGCAGGACGACCTGGACGCGGCCGGCCTGCACTGGAAGCTGTACCAGGCACTGCGTGACCCGGTACTGCTGGCGCAGCCCCCGATGCGCGCGCTGCAGTCCTATCTTGCCGGCGATGACGCATTGAAGCCGTGGGCGCTGGCTGGCGAGCTGGCCTCGGTGTTCGAGAAGTACCAGGCGTGGCGCCGCGACTGGCTGCTGCGCTGGGCGGCCGGTGCCGATCCGTCCGATCCGCAGGCGATCCTGTGGCGCACCATCACCCACGGCCACGACTACCGCGCGCGCCGCATCCAGGAATACCTGGACCGCTTCGAAGGGGCCGGCCAACCCTTGCCGAAGGGCTTGCCACCGCGCATGTCTGCGTTCGCGACGCTCAACATCTCGCCCGATGTGCTGCGGGTGATGGCCACCCAGGCACGTGTTGGCGAGCTGCATTTCTATATGCCCACCCCGGTGCAGTCGTACTGGGGCGATCTGCAGACCCTGGCCGAGCGCCTGCGCAGCGGCGCGCCCGATCCCTTCGGCGAAGCAGCCGGCGAAAACCGCCTGCTGGAAGCCTGGGGCGCGGCCGGGCGCGACTTCATGGCGGTGCTGGGCAGTTACGAGGTGGTGCACCCGGCCGGCGAAATCGCCGCCTATTCCGATCCGGAGGACGACACCCGGCCGACCCTGGACGAAGGCGGCCTGTCCGACAGCCTGCTGCATCGCCTGCAGCGCGATCTGTTCCACCGCCGCGCGCTGCCCTCGGGCGAGCTGCGCGACGGCCTGCGCAGCGACGACCCCAGCCTGCAGGTGCACGCCTGCCACACCCGCCTGCGCGAGTTGCAGGTGCTGCACGACCAGCTGCGCAGCCTGCTGCAGGACCCGCGCTTCGACCCGCCGCTGCAGGCGCGCGAGATCGCGGTGCTGGCGCCGGACATCGATCCCTACGTGCCGTACCTGGAAGCGGTGTTCGGCGGCCGTGGTGGCGAGGAGGAGCACATCCCCTATGCGCTGGCCGACAGCAGCCCGCTGGCCGGTGAACCGCTGGCTGATGTGTTCGTGCACCTGCTGGGCCTGCCGGTCTCGCGCTTTGGCCTGAATGAAGTGCTGGACCTGCTGGCCAGCGCGCCGCTGGCCGAAGCGGCCGGGCTGGAAGCGGTGGACTTCGACCGCCTGCATGGCTGGCTGCAGCAGGCCGGTGCACGCTGGGGCCTGGATGCGAAGCACCGCCACCAGCACCAGGCGCCGGCGGACGACGCCTACACCTGGCAGTTCGCACTGGACCGCCTGGTGCTCGGCCATGCCACCGGCAGCGAGGCCGACCTGGCCGGTGTCGCACCGTGGATCGAACTGGAAGGTGGTGCACTGGACGCGCTGGACCGGCTGCTGCGCCTGTTGCGCGTGCTGGCGGTCTATCAGCGTCGCCTCGGTGAGCTGCTGACCCCGGCGCAGTGGCGACAGCGCCTGCTGTCGTTGCTGGATGCACTGCTGCCCACCGCGCCGAGTTCACCCAACAGCCAGCGTGCCCTGGAGCGCCTGCGCAAGCTGCTCAACCAGTTCGCCGAGGATGCTGCCAAGGCCGGCTTCGCGGAAGGCGTGCCGCCGGAGGTGGTACGTGCGCACTTCGCCGGCGCGCTGGGCGAGGCCGATACGCGCGCACCGCTGCTGACCGGTGGCATCAGTTTCGGCCGCATGGTGCCGATGCGACTGCTGCCATTCCGGGTGATCTGCGTGCTGGGCCTCAATGATGGCGATTTCCCGCGCCGTGACCCGGCGGCCGGTCTCAACCAGCTCACCGCCGAACTGGACACGCCGCGCCGCCGGCCGGGCGACCGCTCCACCCGCGAGGACGACCGTTTCCTGTTCCTGCAGCTGTTCGCCGCCGCGCAGGAGGTGTTCTACCTCAGCTACCTCGGTGCCGATCCGCGCGATGGCAGCGTGCGCGAGCCGTCGGTGCTGGTCAGTGAACTGATCGATGCCGCCGCTGCGTATCACCTCGATCGGCCTGCGGCGGTCCGCGACTTCACCGTGCGCCACGCACTGCAGCCGTTCTCACCGGCGGCGTTTGGTGATGGCGATCCGCGTCGCTTCAGCTATCGCCGCCAGTGGCATCCGGCGGCCGGTCGCCTCACTGGCCAGCGCGGTGGACTGCAGCCGTGGTTCGACGCACCGCTGCCACCGCCGCTCGACGATGCGGTGGAGGACGACGTCGCACTCGATACCCTGCGCCGTTTCCTGTGCGATCCGGCCGGGCAGTTCCTCGCGCAGTCGCTGGGCCTGCGCCTGGCCGACGATATCGAGGAGGTCGATGACCTGGAACCGCTGGTGCTGTCATCGCGCGGCCCGGAGAAGCGCAGCGTACAGGCGGCGGTGGTGCGCGCCACGCTCAGCGGCGATACCGAGCCGTTGTACCCGCGGCTGCGCGCGCGTGGCCTGCTGCCGTCGGGCCCATTGGGCGAGCGCCAGTTCGAGGTGGAGCAGTTGAAGACCCGTCCGTATGCCAGTGCGTTGCTGGGCTGGATGCAGGGCGAACCGCTGGAAAGCCGTCGCTACGAAGTGGACATCGACGGCGTGCGCCTGCACGGCCGCGTGGCTGATCGGCATCCCGAAGGGCTGGTGCGCCTGCGGGTCGGCACGCTCAATGGCAATGCAGTGATCCGCCAGGGCCTGGACTGGCTGCTGGCCAACGCCGCCGGCGATGCGTTGCCGCTGGTGCAGTTCCACGATGGCGGTGACGCCGGTCCCGGCCCGCATGTGCTGCCAGCACTGAGCGCCCCCGCTGCACGCGCCGCGCTGCGTGCGCTGCTGCAATTGCGCCAGCGCGGCCTGCGTGAGCCGCTGCGCTTTGCCCCGTATACCGGCTGGGTGCTGTACAACGCACCGGCAGAAAAACAGCGCAGCGAAGGCTGGAAGCAGTGGCATGGCAGTGACCGCAGTTGGGGCGAATCCAGCAGCGACGCCTGGCAGCTGCTGCTGCGCGGTGCCGACCCGTTCGCCACCGATGCCAGCTATGCCGAGCTGCTGCGCAACAGCCAGGTGGTCTTCAGCGCGGTGCGCGAAGGCCGCACTCTCGGTACCGAAGCACGCCAGGAGGGCAACGCATGAACACCGCCATCGCCGATCAGGAAACCCAGCGTATGGCGGGCGATCCTTACCTGGCCCTGCCGCTGGACGGCATCCGCCTGATTGAAGCCAGCGCAGGCACCGGCAAGACCTTCACCCTGGCCACGTTGTTCACCCGACTGGTGGTGGAGCAGGGCCTGCGTATCGGCCAGATCCTGGCGGTGACCTTCACCGATGCGGCCACCCAGGAACTGCGCAAGCGCATCCGTGAGCGCCTGGCGCTGGCCGCGCGCCTGGTCGATCTGGAACCGGCCGAGGGTGAAGCACCCGACGCGAGATTGACCCGCGACGTGCTGCAGCGTCATCTACAGGGCGGAACCGAGAGCGCGGTCGCACTGAAACGCCGCCTGCAGGTGGCTGCCGACGAGATCGACCTGGCATCCATCTTCACCATCCACGGCTTCTGCACCCGCGTGCTGCGCGAGCATGCGCTGGAAAGCGGCCACACCTTTGATCCGCCGGAACTGCTGGCCAGCGATCGTGAACTGCTGGAGGAGCTGGCCGCTGATCTATGGCGCGTGCATGCCAATGACCCGGCCACGCTGGAACCGCTGACCTGGCTGTGGTCCAACCCGGATGCATTGGCCGCTGATCTGCGCGCGCTGCTGGGCACGCCGCCACTGCACCCGTTGCCACAGCCGGTGGCACTGGCCGATCCACACCCGGCCCTGCACAGTGCGGCGGAAGCACTGTCCGCAAGCGTGCGCGAGCATGGCGAGCAGTTCTTCATCGATCTCTGCGATGCGGTCGACAACAAGTGGCTCAACGGCGTGTCCTACAAGCTGGGCTGGCTGCATCCGCTGGGCCGGCAGATGCTGGCCTGGGCCGAGCGCGGCGACCCGCGCGAGCTGCTGGTCAGCGAGCGCCTGCCGGCACTGCTGCCGGAGGTGCTGGCCGACAAGACCAACAAGAAATTCCCCGACCGCACGCCATCGTCGCCATTGCAGGCGCCGTTGGCGCGCTATGTCGCGCTGCTGGCCGAACGCGATGCCTGGTTGCGTGGTACCGCGTTGAACTTCCTGCACGCGCTTCGCGCCGAAGCCATGCAACGCCTGCAGGCGCTGAAGCGCACGCGCCGGGTACAGACCTACGACGATCTGATCGATGGCGTGGCGGTGGCGCTGGAAGGCCCGCAACGGCTGACACTGGTGAAACAACTGCGTGCGCAGTACCGCATCGCGCTGGTCGATGAGTTCCAGGACACCGACGATCGCCAGTGGGGCATCTTCCACACCGTGTTCGGCGATTCGCCGGAGGTGCGCGAACTCGGCCTGGCGCCGGCACTGTTCCTGATCGGCGACCCCAAGCAGGCGATCTACGGTTTCCGCGGCGGTGACATCCACACCTACCTGAAGGCCAAGCAGGTGGCGCAGCAGGCGCCGGTGCTGGACCAGAACTTCCGCTCGCGACCGGCTGTGTTGCGCGCGTTGCAGGCGCTGTACGACAACGGTGGCGAAGACGCCTTCCTCGAACGCGACATCCAGTTCGAGCCGGTGCGGCCCGGTGGCGTGCGCATCGACGAGGACTACCAGCGTGATGGCCATGCCGCCGCGGCACTCACCCTACGCGTGCTGCGCAGTGGCGGTGACAAGGCGATGAGTGCGGACGCCTCGCGTGATGCCGCGACCCAGGCCTGCGTGGCTGCGATTCACCAGATCCTGGTCGAGGCGCGTGCGGGCAATGCCGTGTTGCGTGGGCGCCCGGTGCAGCCCGGTGACATCGCGGTGCTGGTGCGCTCGCATCGCGAGGCGACGCTGGTGCAGCGCGCGCTGGCCGCGGTCGGCATTCCCGCCGTGGCGGCCGGCAAGCAGAGCCTGTTCGCCACCCCCGAAGCGCGTGATCTGCGCGCGCTGCTGCTGGCGCTGCTGCAACCGGCCGACGAAGGCCGCCTGCGTGCGGTGCTGGCCACCGTGCTGCTTGGCCAGCGGGCCAGTGCGATCGCCGCGATGGAGCGCGAGGGCGACCTGCAACGCGAGTTCCAGGCACAGCTGCTGAACTGGCGTGAGCGCTGGCAGCGCGGCGGACCGTTCGCAGTGATCGCCGACGTCTGTGCTGCACAGGGCGAACGCTTGCTGGCGCTGATCGATGGCGAGCGCCGCCTGACCAATTACCTGCAGCTGGGTGAACTGCTGCAGGAAGCCTCGGCGCAGGCGCTGGGCATGCATGGCCTGCTGGACTGGCTGCAGGGGCAGATGGCCAGCGCCGACCAGGATGACGAGCAGCAGCTGCTGCGCCTGGAATCGGATGCGCGCCGCGTGCAGATCATCACCCTGCACAAGAGCAAGGGCCTGGAGTACCCGCTGGTGTTCCTGCCGTTCGTCGGCATCGACGGCGGCGCGCCGAACACGGCGTCGCACTGCACGGTGCATGTGGATGGCCAGCGCCAGCTGCACTGGAAGCTGGACAAGGACGAAGCCTGGGAAGCGGCCAGTGCCCAGCGCGAGCGCGAGCAGCGCGCCGAGGATGCACGCCTGCTGTATGTGGGACTGACCCGTGCCGAGCATGCGCTGTGGATCGCCGTGGGTGATCTGGCCGGGCTCGGCAAGACGCGGCTGGCGCCGCTGCTGGGTGACCTGCAGGCGCTGCGCGCGCGCGCCGATGTGCACATCGATGACAGTGAGGCAGCGGCCGCGCTGCCGCAGCTGGCGGCCGAAGTGGAAGGCGACCTTCCGGCGGTGCGTGCCCTGACCCGGCGCGTCCCGCACGACTGGTGGGTGTACAGCTTCACCCAGCTGGCCCACGCCGATGCCGGCGCGGGCAGTGATATCGAAGCCGCCGCCACCGAGCTGCCGGCGCCCGCTGCCGACGAACCCGCTGGCCCGGAACTGCCACTGGAACCGGCGTTGCCGGAACCCGCCGCGGCGGCCGAAGACAGCACACCGATCGACCCGCGCTTCATGGGCAGTCGCTTCGGCAATGTGCTGCACGAGGCGATGGAGAACGTCGACTTCGCCGCATGGGGTGACTGGCAGCCAGGTCTGCAAGCCCCTGAGGGACAGGCCGAGGTACTGCGCAAGGCGCTGCACGACGAAGGCTATGCCGACGTCGACCTGGATGATGGCGTGGCGGTGCTGGTGCCGCTGGTCGGCCACACGCTCACCGTGCCGCTGCCCGAAGGCGGCGCGCTGCACAGCCTGGGTGAAGGCGAGCGCCGCGCGGAAATCGACTTCCATTTCGCCATCGAGCCGACCACGGTGCCGGCGCTGCTGCAGGTGCTGCATGCGCACGGTGTTTCCAGCACGCGACGCGGCTTCGGCCAGCGCCGCCGCCTGGAAGGGTTGATGACCGGCATGATCGACCTGACCTACGTGCGCGACGGGCGCTGGTACGTGCTCGACTACAAGTCCAACCGCCTGCCTGGTTACAGCCCGGACCTGCTGGCCATTGCCATGCGCCACAGCGAGTACGACCTGCAGGCGCTGATCTACACCGTGGCCCTGCATCGCTGGCTGCGTTTCCGCCTGGGTGCGGCCTACGACTACGAGCGCGACATGGGCGGCATCCGCTACCTGTTCTGCCGTGGCCTGGATGCCGCCGGCAACGGTGTGCATGTGGACCGCTTCCCGTTGGCGCTGGTGGATGCCCTGGATGCGTTGTTCGCCGGTGGCGAACAGGCCCAGGCCGAACTGGCTGCGCGTGCCCGTGGAGCCAGTGCATGAGCCTGCTGAAGGAACTGCACCAGAAGGGCCTGCTGCGCACCCTCGACCATGCACTGGCGACCAGCCTGCAGCGGCTGCGCGACGACACGCCCGAGAGCGTGGCGCTGGCGGCTGCGCTTGCGTCGCTGGCGGTATCGCAAGGCCACGCTGCATTCGATCCGGCACAACCGCAACGGTTGCTGGAAGGCGTACCCGAGTGGCCTGCCGCACAGGACTGGCTGGCACAGCTGCGTGCATCGCCATGGGTAGCGACGCCGGAGCAGGCCGACGCCATCGCCGAGGATGCGCCGCTGGTGTTGGAGAACGGCCTGCTCTACCTGCGCCGCTATCGCGAGTACGAGCGTCAGCTGGCGGCTGGGCTGCAGCGCATCGGCCGGCATCCGCTGCCGGCGCCGGATATGGCCGCGCTGGCACCGTTGTTCGCGCAGCTGTTCCCGCAGGCATCGGGCAGCGAGGATCACCAGGCACGCGCTGCCGGCGTGACCCTGCGCCATCCGCTGGCGCTGGTCACCGGCGGTCCCGGCACCGGCAAGACCACCACCATCGCGCGCCTGTTGCTGCTGCTGGCCGCACAGGCCCGGCACGCTGGCCAGCCGCTGCCCGAGGTGGCGTTGGCCGCTCCCACCGGGCGTGCCGCCGAGCGCATGGCCGAGAGCCTTCGCGTCGCCGTGCAACGGCTGCAGGAACAAGGACTGGACCCGGCGTTGTGCACGGCGCTGCCCAGTACCGGCACCACTCTGCATCGCCTGCTCGGCGTGATTCCCGATTCACCGCGCTTCCGCCACCACGCCGACAATCCGCTGCCGGTGGATGTGGTCGTGGTCGACGAAGCCTCGATGATCGATCTGCCGATGATGGCCAAGCTGGTCGACGCAATCGCCAGCGGCACCCGGTTGATCCTGCTCGGCGATCCCGATCAGCTGCCGTCGGTCGAGGCCGGTGATGTGCTCAGCGCGATCCTGCGTGCCAGCGGTGATGGCATCGGCACCCGCGCCGATGACGCGCAGGCACTGCATGATCTGCTGCTTCCGGCCACGCTGCAGCCGCAGGCGGCACCACGCGCCTTCGCCGGGCGCCGCGTGCAGCTGCAGCGCGGCTACCGGCAGAGCGATGCGCTGGACCTGGCACCGCTGGCCCATGCCGTGCGCGAGGGCGACAGCAGCACCGCGCTGCAGCTGCTGCGCAGTGGTGAACTGGCCGGCGTGCATTTCCACGAAGGCGAAGCCGATCCGCTGCGTGGCCAGCGCGAGCACCTGCTGAGCCACTGGCGTGCACTGGCCGACGCGGCCGATCCAGTGCTTGCCCTGCAGCAGGCCGGGCGCCTGCGCGTGCTGACCGCACTGCGCGAAGGCCCGCAGGGCGCGCGCGGGCTCAACAGCCGCATCGAACAGCTGCTGGCCGGCAACACCCCCGGCTACTTCCAGGGTCGCCTGCTGCTGGTCACCGAGAACAGCTACCGTCATCGCCTGTTCAACGGCGATATCGGTATCTGCCTGCGCGATGGCAGCGGCGCGATGGTGGCCTGGTTCCCCGGAGACAGCATCGACCAGCCACGCGCCTTCCACCCGGCCGCACTGCCCGCGCACGAAAGCGCCTTCGCGATGACCGTGCACAAGGCACAGGGCTCGGAGTTCGATGAAGTGTGGTTGCAGCTGCCGCGCCAGGACAGCCGCGTGCTGTCACGCGAACTGGTCTATACCGGCCTGACCCGCGCCCGCCAGGTGCTGCATGTGGCCGGCAGCGCCGACGTGCTGCAGGCGGCGTTGAAGCGCCATGCCAGCCGGTTGGGTGGTCTGGCCTGGCGGCTGGGTGTGGAAGAAGTGGCCGAAGCACCGGCGCGTATTGAACAGCCCACGGTGCAGGGCACGTTGTTCTGAAACGGGCGCGATGCGCCCCTGTAGAGTCGAGCCATGCTCGACTGCGCCGCAATAATGTAGAGCCGAGCCATGCTCGGCTGATGGGCCATGGAGTCGAGCATGGCTCGACTCTACAAAAGAGCGTCCTGATCGCTTCGGGGTTCATCCACGCATTGCGTGGATCTACGCGATCAGTACCAGGCCATCGGGGAAAACGATCGCCGCTTCATCAGCGCTCACGTCGAAGAAGCCCACACCGTGCTTCTCGGCCAGGTCCTGCACGCGGCCGTGCGCACGTTCGGCCACCGAATAGGCGAACGCGCCGTAGATCACCTGACTACCGATGCTGTACTCGGTCACCTCGGCACGTTCGTCATCGTCGTTGCTCAATGGGCCGTTCAACGGCGGGAATTCCTGCGCCATCTCCGCAAACCACGCCTGCAGCGCCGGGCTGCTCACCGCCGGGTCGTCGTACTCGTGGCGCTCGTTCCACTGCGTCTGCTTCTCGAACCAGGCAATGAAGGCCGCCGCCTCACGTGGAGCGGTGCTGGCCTCGAACACCATCATGTCGTAACTCATTGAACCGTCCTGCGGGCGTGGTGAAAGGCTGCCGGGCGTCGCCCGGCGCTAGTGCTCATTATCAGGCCGATGCAGTGTTGGCATCCGCCAGCCCCGGCGCCAACGCCTTCGCCTCCGGGAACAGCGCGAAGCGCAGGCCGATCAAGCCCATCAGCGCCTCGTCGCGCGCCTTGCAGGCGGCCACGCTGCCGACCCGGCCCAGCGAGGTATCCAGCCGCTCGCGCAGCGCCTCGGCCGCCACAATCGGTTTGCGCGCGGCGATCTGACGGCGGTAATGCACGGCGATTTCTTCGAGGATGTGCTCGACCGCTTCGCGGCTGCGCTCGGGCAGTTCCAGCCGTGCGCGACGCAACTGCAGGATGTTCAGGCCGATGCGCGCCTCGTTGAGCATGTCCACCGAGGCGATATCGCTGCCCTCGGGCGTCGCTGCCAGGCGCGGTGCGAGCAGGCCCAGCAGGTCGAGCATGCGTGCGGCGAAGCGCTGGCGGTCCTGCTGGCCACGGCCTTCGGCGGCCTCGGCCAGCGTGGTCCAGCCCTGCCGCACCAGCCGGCGTGCGGTCCACTCGGCACCCACCGAACGGAACAGGCGGGTCATCACCACCGCAAAGCCAATGCCGATGAACATCGCAATCGACGAGTTGAGGAAGGTCTGGATGTTGGCGCTGTAGGTGTTCTGCAGGCTCAGCAGCGCGGCCAGGTTCACCGTCAACGGCAACGCGAACAATGCGCTCTTGGGGTGGTGCAGCATCAAGCCCAGCGGCAGGAACGCCACCGCCAGCACCAATGCCAGCAGGCCGAAGTCGTGCACCGCCGGGAACACGCCGAACAGGTACACGCCAGCCACCACCGAGGCGACCATCGCCCACACCAGGAACGACACCATGCTCGGTGCCGGGTCGTCCTGTGCAGCGAAGAATGCAGCGGTCACCGCGGCCATCATCGCGCCGTTGCCACCACCTTCCCAACCCAGCGCGATCCACAGCACGCAGTAGCTCATCAGCGCCACGCCGGCACTGAGCGCGGAGAACAGCGCCATGCCGTAGTCGACGTGCTTGTCGGCGGCCACGCGTTCGGTGCGGATGCGGTAGTGCGCGCGGTCCAGCGGCGCGGTGCCGTGGTCGATCGCGTGCTGCAGGGTGCGGCAGTCCTGCCACAGGTCCACCAGCTCCTCCAGGCGCAGCAGCAGGCTGGCCAGCTGCAGGTGCTGCAGGTCGCGGTCCACCTGCGGCTTCAGTGCGCTGATGCGCGCGCGCAGGCGGGCGTACTCGCTGGCGTTGGTCGGCCCATCCAGCCAGTCGTGGATGTCGTCGACCAGCGCCGGCAGCCCTTCCGGCAGGGCCTGGCCATCGCTGCGCAGCGCGCTCAGGCGGTCGGCAATCGACGACAGCACCGGCAACAGCAGCAGCATGCGCTCGCGCAGGCGCTCCATCGACACCGCCGAACCGGCATGGCGCGGATCATCGCGGCGCAGGAATTCGATCAGCGCCTCGAACTGCACCAGGTCGGCGGCCAGCCGGTTGCGCGGCGCATGCGCGCGGCCACGTTCAAGAATCTGCCGGCACCACTGCGCGGCGTCCTCCATCCAGTTGCCGATGCGCGCGCGCAGCATCGGACGCACCGAGGCCGGGAACAGCAGTGAGGCGAACAGTACCGCGACCACCGTGCCGAGGATGATCTCCTCGCTGCGCGCCACCACGGTGTCGAAGATGGTTTCCGGCGAGGTCACCGCCGGGAAGCCGATGAAGGCCGTCGTGTAACCGGCCAGCAGGAACGCGTAGCCACGCGGGCCGCGGTTGAGCAGGGCCATGAACAGGCAGCCGGCCAACCAGATCGACATCGCCGCGCTCAGCACCAGCGGCGATTCCACCAGCGCCGGCAGCACCAGCAGGGTGGCCAGGCCGGCCACCAGGGTGCCGACGATGCGGTACACGCCCTTGGCCCGGGTTGGGCCCAGCAGCGGCTGGCTGACGATGTACACCGTGCCCATCGCCCAGTACGGGCGCGACAGGTTGCCGGCCATGGCGATGTACAGCGCGGCCACCGCGGCCAGGTAGGTCTTGATCGAGAACAGCCAGGCCTGGCGGTCGGTCAGCGCGTTCATGGCTTACTTCGCTGCGGTCGAGGCGTTGGGCGCGGCGGCGTTGGCCTGCCAGCCACCACCCAGCACCAGGAACAGGTGGATCTGGTCGCGCGAGACCTGCGCTTCGGCGGCCGCCAGGGTGGCATCGCTGGTGGCCAGGCTGCGGTCGGCATCCAGGCTGGACAGGTACGGCGTGCGGCCGCCCTGGTACAGCCGGCGGTTCTGCTCGGCGGCCAGCGCGGCCTGCTCCTGCGCAGTGCGCAGCGACTGCAGCCGGCGCAGGTCCTGCGCATAGCGATCCAGCGCGGTCTGGGTCTCGCGCAGCGCCTGCAGCACGGTGTGGTCGAACTCGGCCAGGGCCGCATCGGCACCGGCTTCGGCGGCGTGGATGCGCGCGTGGGTGCCCGAGGACGGCAGCGTCCACGAGATCAGCGGGCCGATCGACCACTGCTGGGTCATCGGCGTGCCGAAGTCTTCCAGCAGGCCGGCGGCACCGAGCGAGGCCCCCAGGCGGATGTCCGGGTACAGCTCGGCGGTGGCGACACCAATCCGCGCCGTGGCCGAGGCCAGCTTGCGCTCGGCCTGGCGCACGTCCGGGCGACGCTGCAGCAGTGCACGGCCATCACCGACCGGCAGCGGCTGCGCCAGGCTGGGGGCATGTGCACAGTCGATTACACCGGCCGGCAGCTGGCCCGGGGTCTGTCCAAGCAGGGCGGCCAGCGAATAGGCGGCGGCCGAGCGCTGCGCCTGCAGCGGCGGGAGTGCAGCTTCCAGCAGCGCCACCTGGGCATTGGCGCGGGCCAGTTCCGGCGGCGTGCCGCGGCCGGCCGCGATCAGGCGCTCAGTGACCGTGCGGCTGCGCTGCTGCAGCTGCAGCGAATGCTCGGCCACGTGCAGTTCGTGGTTGGCGTGGCAGATTTCCAGATAGCTGTCGGCCACCTGCGCGACCACGCTGACCTGGGCCAGATCGCGTGCCGCAGCGACCGACTGCTCGTCGGCACGGGCCGCTTCGGCGCCGCGCTTGAGCTTGCCGAACAGATCGAACTGGTAACTGACCGCGAACTTGCCATCGGCCAGGTTGATCACCGGCAGCTCGTGCTCCTGCAGGAACGATTCGGCCGACAGCTGTGCGCGGCTGATCCCGGCCTCGGCCTCATACTCGAAGCCACCGGCGTCCAGCGCCTGTTCGTATACCGCCGCGGCACGGCGCAGGTGCGCATCGGCGGCCTTCAGTTCCACGTTGTCACGCAGCGCCTGGGTGATCAGGCCATCCAGCACCGGGTCGTTGTACAGCGACCACCAGCGGTCGGGCAGCGCCTGGTTGGCGGCGATCTGCGGGTTCTGGGTATCGATGAAGGCGGCATTGGCCTGCGGACGCTTGAACGCCGAACCTTCCGGCAATGCATAGTCCGGGCCGACGGTCCTGCACGCGGCCAGGCTGGCCAGCGCGACGATCAGGCCGAGACGGGGCAGGGCGGCGTTCACAGGCCCGCCTGTGTCGGCGCGGTGCCGGCCTTGTCGTTGTGCGGATGGCGGCCGGTGTCCACGGTCACCGTGGCGGTGCGGCCGGCGATCAGTTCCACGCCCTTGGGCACCTCGTCGATGGCGATGCGCACCGGGATGCGCTGGGCCAGCCGCACCCAGTCGAAGGCCGGGGTCACGTTCGGCAGCAGGGTGCTGCCATTGCTGCGGTAACGGTCCTCGATGCCGGCGGCGATGCTTTCGACATGGCCACGCAGCGGGGTCGATTCGCCCATCAGGCGGATGTCCACGGCTTGCCCCGGGGCCACGCCACGCAGGCGGGTTTCCTCGAAATAGCCATCGATGCGGAACGAGCCCGTATCCAGCAGCGCCAGCACCGGCTTGCCGGCCACCACGTAGTCGCCCACGCGCATGGTGCGGTCGTTGACCCGGCCATCGGCCGGTGCGCGCACCTCGGTGCGCCCCAGGTTGAGCTCGGCCAGGTCGACCGCGGCCTGTGCGGTGGCCAGCGCGGCCTGTGCGGCCTGCAGCTTGGCGCGGCGCACTTCGGCGTCCTCGGCGGCGACCAGGTCCTGCAGGCTGCGGTCACGGCCGATCTCGCGGCGCAGCTGTGCCACCGAGGCCTGGCGCTCGCCCAGGCTGGCCTTGGCCTGTTCCAGCGCGATGCGGTAACGGGCACGGTCGACCACGAACAGCAGGTCACCCTTCTTCACCGCCTGGTTGTCGGCCACCTGCACCGTTTCCACCAGCCCGGATACGTCCGGCGCCACCTGCACCACGTCGGCGCCGACATGGGCATCGCGGGTCCACGGCTCATCCATGTAATAGACCCACAGCTGGCGCAGCACCAGCAGGGCGACGATCACGGCTGCGCTGGTGAGCAGCACCGGCAGGGTCTTCTTCACGATCTTGTTCACGATTGCATCCAACGCAGGAGGTGGAACAGCAGGCCCAGCACGATTCCGTACAGCGCCAGGTTGAACAGCGCCGGGTGCCATACATGGCGATAGGCGCCGGCACGCTGCAGCAGCGCGTGCAGGCCGCTGTTGACCAGATAGGCCAACAACATCAACCCGAGCAGGGTCGGGACGAACACTCCGTGGAGACTGAATTCACCGGGCATCGGTAGGGGGCGGGGGCGAGGTGGGGGAGGGGGAGGAACAACGAAACAACAGCAACGGGCAAAAGCCGCTGGCGTGTGCACGGCAGCGGCGGTATTCGGGGGCAGCGCTCTTACGTGATGCGGTCGGCGGCCTCGGCCAGCAGGCGCCATGCCTTCAGCACGGCGTGCAGTTCATCCATGGAAAGCTCGCCGAACACGTCCTGGCGCAGGCCGATCAGCTGGTCTTCCAGCTCGCTGACCAGCGCGTGTCCCGCGTCGGTCAGCCACAGCAGGTTGGCGCGGCGGTCGCTGGCGTCGCTCTCGCGGCGGACCAGGTCGCTGGCGCACAGCTTGTCCAGCAGGCGCACCAGGGAAGGCCCTTCCATGCCCAGCTGCTGGGCCAGCGCCACCTGGCGGATGCCACCGCCGGAGCGGCCGATCATCAGCAGCGGCATGGTGCAGGCGGTGGAGATGCCGTAGCTGCCGAGCCGGCTGTCGGCCAGGCGCTGCCACTGCCGCCCTGCGTAAAGCAGGCCGGAGCTGAGCTGCATCTGCAGCACGGTGCGTTCGTCGAGGGGTCGGTCCATAAGAGATAGATAGGATACTACTAATTTCATTCCTATCAATGGGTTTTTATGAATGGGCGGGGTGTAGTGAGGAAAGCGTTGCGCCACGTTGCTACGGGTAGGGCAGCGGGGGCCGGGCGGGGCAGGACACGCCGTGAACCCCCCTCCGGGGTCCGGCCCAGCCGCTGGCGGCTGGGCGTTCGGGCGCTTGCGAGGCATGCCTCGCAAGCAAGCGCCCTCACCCTTGGGGGCTCGGCCGCGGCTTGCTCGTGTGCGCGTCCTGCGCACACGGCAAGACCGGCGTTGGGCGTCCTGCCCAACCCGCCCGAGGCATGCCTCGGGCCCATGCCGCGGACGGTCCTGCCCCGCCCGGCCCCCGCTGCCTTCCCATCCCCCCGCGAGCGCGGTGGGTTGGCTCTTGGAAGCAAGAGCAGAAGCAGTGCGGACCAACGGTCCGCACCCACCAAAGCACAAAACACCACAGCAGCGGCGCGCCGCTTCCGAAGCCATGAACCCCCGCTTTTGCCCCCGCTTTCAGGCGGTCCGGTCGCGCCCGCAGGACACCGCCAGGGAGTGGGAGAGGGGGCTGCGCAGGACCGTTGGCGCCATGGATGGCGCCATCGAGCCCCCATGGACGGGTTTACGGCGTGTCCTGCGCTGCCCCCTCTCCCACTCCAAACCGATAGCAACGACGCGCCAACAACGACCCCCGATGAACCGTCCCAACAGGACGACCCACCCCCCGGTCGGGTACGATGCTCGCCCCCCGTTCGGGACGCTGTACGCAATGAGCAAGAACAACGAAAAGGCCGCCCCGCAGGGCGACGTGACCCAGGACCAGGCCGAGGATGCCGTGCGCACCCTGCTGCGCTGGGCCGGTGAGGACCCGTCCCGTGAAGGCCTGCTGGATACCCCCCGCCGTGTCGCCGAAGCCTATGGCGACTGGTTCAGCGGTTACCGCGACGACCCGCGCGCCTACATGGAGCGGACCTTCGAGGAAGTGGCCGGCTACGACGAGCTGATCGTCCTGCGCGACATCGAGTACGAAAGCCACTGCGAGCACCACATGGCCCCGATCATCGGCCGCGTGCACGTCGGCTACCTGCCGGCCGGCAAGGTGGTGGGCATCAGCAAGCTGGCCCGCGTCGTTGAAGCCTACGCCCGCCGTTTCCAGGTGCAGGAGAAGATGACCGCGCAGATCGCCCAGTGCATCCAGGATGTGCTGCAGCCGATCGGTGTCGGCGTGGTCGTCGAAGGCGCCCACGAATGCATGACCACCCGTGGCATCCACAAGCGCGGCGTCAGCATGGTCACCTCGAAGATGCTGGGCAGCTTCCGCGACGACGCGCGTACCCGCGCCGAGTTCCTGCGCTTCATCGAAGTGGGCGGCAAGCGCTGAGCCGCTTGCCTGCACCCCGCCGGCCGCTGCGGGCCGGCATGCCCACGGCTGCCCGCGCGGCAGCCGTGCGTGGCGGCTCGTCCCTGTCAGCCCAACAGACCTCTTTCGCTGCATGAAGCATCGCGAACGCATCTCCCGTTACCGCCATCTGCGCGAACAGCCCCAGTGGAAGCTGCTCGCCGCCGACCACGCTCCGGAAATCATCGGCCTGCTGCAGGGGCTGCTGATGGACGGCGAGCGCACGCTGTCGTCGTCGGTGCTCAACGAGCGCCTGCAACGTGCGCTGGACCAGCTCAACGGCGACGAACTGTCGCGCGACCTGCCGCGTACCGCGCAGGCCTACATCGCGCACTGGCTGGCCCAGGGCTGGCTGGAACGCCGTCTGCCCGAAGGCGCCGACCAGGAGCAGTACGAGCTGGCGACCGCGGCACTGCAGGCGATCCGCTTCGCCGACGGCCTCGAGCAGGCCCGCGTGGCCGCCACCGAAAGCCGCCTGGCGCTGGTCATTGAGCAGCTCTCGGCGCTGGCTGCGCAGACCGAAGCCGATCCCGATGCGCGCCTGTCCGCGCTGCACGACGAGCGTGACCGCATCGATGCCGAAATCGCCCGGGTCGGCACCGGCCGCGTGGTTGCGCTGGACGGCAAGCGCGCGCTGGAACGCACCCGCCAGATCATCGGCCTGGCCGACGAGCTGACCGAGGACTTCCGCCGCGTGCGCGATGACTTCGAGCAGCTCAACCGCGATTTCCGCGAACGCATCATCGACGACGAGGGCGAGCGCGGCGATGTGCTGTCGCAGCTGTTCGAAGGTGTGGATGTCATTGGCGAAAGTGACGCCGGGCGCAGTTTCCAGGCCTTCTGGCGCCTGCTCAACGACGCCGAACAGAGTGCCCAGCTCGATGCCGCGCTGGAAGCGGTGCTGGCGCGCGGCTTCGCGCGCCGCCTGGACCGCAACGAGCGCAACTTCCTGCGCGGCTTTACCAGCACCATGCTCGAGCGCGGTGGCCAGGTGCACGATGTGCTGCAGAACTTCGCGCGCAGCCTGCGTGGCTTCGTGCAGAGCCGTGGCTACCTGGAACAGCGCCGCCTCAACCAGCTGCTGAAGCAGGCGCAGTCCGAAGCACTGGCCCTGCGCGACGAGTTCCCCGCACAACGCGGCATCGGCCGTGACCTGCAGCTGACCACCAGCCGCCTGCGCTCGTGGTCGCAGTGGAGGCTGCACGATCCACGCAGCGCCCAGGTCGATGGCAACGTCGAGTATAACGACGCGGCCGCGATCAGCCTGGAAAGCGTCGGCGATCTGGTCGCTTCGTCCGAAATCGACTTCCGCACCCTGCGTCGCGACCTGCACGACCTGCTCGATGCACAGCCGCGGCTCAGCATCGCCCAGGCCCTGTCGCAGCGCGAGGCGCCGCAGGGTCTTGGCAGCGTCATCGGCTATCTGTCGCTGGGCACGCGCTTCGGCAACGTGGTCGCCGGCGAGCAGGAGCTTGCCGAATGGCGTGGTGGCGACGGCCAGATCCGTCGCGCCCGCATCCCGCTGGTTTGGTTCACCCAGGAGAGACGCCATGAGCTGGCATGAAGATCCCATCGACGCAGCGCAGGCCGACGTGGCGGAAGACGCCTACGAAGCCGAGCCGGTGGCGGCCGTGGCGCAGCCCCGCCGTGGCAACGACGTGTACTACCTCGGCGATACCGGGCGCCTGCCGCTGGATGCGCGCCGTGCGCTGTGCCAGCTGCTGATCGGCCCCAGCATCGACCAGCTGCGCCACGCCAAGCTGTGGCCGGCGCTGATCCGCAGCGAGGCGGCCATCCGCTCGTCGCTGGCGGACCTGTTCCTGGAACTGGTGCTCGACCGTGACAGCGGCGTGGCGTTCACCCGCCAGGCCGATACCGAAGACGTGGATGCGCCGGTGCTGCTGCGCACCTCGCCGCTGACCTTCATCGATTCGGTGCTGCTGCTGTACCTGCGCCAGCAGCTGGCCGAGGCCGATGCGCGCGGCAACCGCGCGGTGGTCGCCGACGCCGAGATGGCCGAAGCGCTGGCCATCTACGAGAAGAACCTGTCCACCGACCGCGCCGGCTTCAACCGCCGCGTCGCCTCGGCGGTGCAGAAGATGAAGGACAACCACATCCTGACCCGCCTCAGCGGCCAGGAAGACCGCCACGAAGTCTCGCCGGCGCTGAAGCTGCTGTTCTCCGCCGAAGACGTGTCCCAGCTTTCGGCGGTGTACCGCCAGCTGCGCGAAACCCCGGCCGCCGAGGCCTGAGAGACCCGACCATCGCATGGCTATCTCCAAGCACACTCCCGCACTGTTCAACGAAGGCCTGCCGGACCCGCGCCTGCAGCAGTTCCGCATGCGCCGCCTGCAGGTGCACAACTGGGGCACCTTCAACGGCCTGACCGAAGTGCCGATCGCCGAGCGCGGCTTCCTGTTCGTCGGCCGTTCCGGCTCGGGCAAGTCGACCCTGCTCGATGCCATGTCCGCGCTGCTGACGCCGCCGGCCATCGTCGACTTCAACGCCGCCGCGCGTGAAGCCGAGCGCAGCGGCCGCGACCGCAACCTGGTGTCCTACGTGCGTGGCGCGTGGGCTGACCAGCAGGACAGCGGCACCGGCGAAATCGCTACCCAGTACCTGCGCAAGGGCGCGACCTGGACCGCACTGGTGCTGGAGTACCGCGCCGGCGATGGCCGCGTGGTCAGCCTGGTGCGCCTGCTGTGGATCTCCGGCAACGGCACCTCGGCCGGCGACGTGCGCAAGCACTACATGATTGCCGAGCGCCCGTTCGACATCGCCAAGGATCTCGGCGGCTTCGATCTGGACCTGCGCAAGCTCAAGCAGAAGCTGTCCGACCTGCACCACTTCGACACCTTCTCCGGCTACGCCGAGCGCTTCCGCGACCTGCTCGGTATCGACAACGAAATGGCGCTGCGTCTGCTGCACAAGACGCAGTCGGCGAAGAACCTGGGCGACCTCAACGTCTTCCTGCGCGACTTCATGCTCGACACGCCGAAGACCTTCGACGCCGCCGAGCGCCTGGTCAGCGACTTCGCCGAGCTCGATGGCGCGCACCAGGCCGTGGTCACCGCGCGCCGTCAGGTGGAAACCCTGCTGCCGGCACGCGCCTACTACAACGATCTGAAAGAGATGCACCGCCAGCGTGGCGACGACGAAGCACTGAAGCTCGGCGTCGACAGCTTCCGCGAAAGCCGCCGCCAGGCGCTGATCGAAGCGCGCCTGCGCGAGATGGACGTGCGTGACCGTGGCCTGCTCGGCGAAGAGGCCCAGCGCCGCGCCGCGCTCGACAACCACACCGAGCGCCTGGCCGAACTGGAACTGCAGCGCCGCCAGCAGGGCGGTGAGCGTATCGAGGAACTGGAGCGCGAGCAGGGCCGCGCCGAAGCCGAGCGCGACCGCCGCAAGGCCAAGCGTGACCAGGCCCAGGAGGCGGCACAGCAGCTGCAGGCCGAACTGCCCGACGATGCCCATGGTTTCGCCGAGCTGGTCGAGCGCGCGCAGAACGAACTGCAGGACCGCCAGCGTGCCTCGGCAGCACTGGACGATGCGATCAGCGATCGCCTCGGCGGCAAGCGCGATGACGAGCGCCGCTTCGGTGAAGTGCGCAGCGAACTCGAAGCGATGCAGCGCACGCCCTCCAACATCCCGGCGCCGATGCAGAAGCTGCGCGCGCGCCTGGCCGAGGAAACCGGCATCGCTGAAGCGGCGCTGCCGTTCGTCGGCGAGCTGATCCAGGTCCGCTCGGAAGAGCAGGGCTGGCAGGGCGCCATCGAGCGCGTGCTGGGCGGCTTCGCGTTGTCACTGCTGGTCGATGACAAGCACTACAACGACGTCGCCGAGTGGGTGAACCGTACCCACCTGGGCATGCGCTTCACCTACTACCGCGTGCGCCGCAACGATGATGCGTTCGCGCGCGAGCCGTCGGCGAAGTCGCTGCTGCACAAGCTGGAGCTGCGCGAGCATGTGTTCGAAAGCTGGCTGCGGCGCGAGCTCGGCAAGCGCTTTGACTACGAATGCGTGGATGCCAAGCAGCTGCGCAACGTCGACCGTGGCATCACCCGCGAAGGCCAGGTCAAGCATCCGGGCGACCGTTTCGAGAAGGACGACCGCAGTGCGGTGGGCGACCGTCGCCGCTGGATCCTCGGCTTCAACAACCACGACAAGGTGGGCGCCTTCGAGCGCGAAGCGCAGGAACTGGCCAAGCGCATCGCCAGCTGCGAGACCGACATCGCGCGCCTGCGCGGCCAGCGTGACCGCGACAACGAACGTCGCCTGGCCTGCCACGAGCTGGTCAGCATCAGCTGGAACGAGATCGACATCGCTGCCCCGCAGCAGCGCCTGACCGATATCGAAGCCACCCTGCGCGACCTGCGCGAAGGCAATGCCGATCTCGCCAAGCTGGCCAAGCAGATCGACGCCGTGCGCGCCGACATCGAACAATCCCGCCGCACCTATGAAGACGTCCGTGTCGAGCGTGGCCAGCTGGTCAAGGAACGTGATCGCCTCGACCGCGCCCGCCAGCAGAGCCGTGCGCTGGTGCTGCCGAGCCTGGCCCAGGAGCAGGAAGCCGGCCTCGCCGAGCGCCTGCAGGAGCAGGGCCCGCTCAGCCTGGAAACGCTGGAAGCGCACATGCGCCAGGTCAGCAACGCGCTGAACGAGCAGCTGTCGTCCTCGCAGCAGGACCTCAACCGCATCGAGAACCAGCTGATCGGCTGCTTCCGTCGCTTCATCCAGCAGTGGCCGGAGGAATCGGGCGACTTCACCGTCTCGGTGGCCTCGGCCGAGGACTTCCTCGCCCGCCTCGAACGCCTGGAGCGCGATGGCCTGCCGCAGCACGAAGAGCGCTTCTTCGATCTGCTGCAGAACCAGAGCAAGAACAACCTGCTGGCCCTGCAGCGCCACAGTGCAGAGGCACGCAAGTCGATCGGCCAGCGCCTGGACGAAGTGAACGCCAGCCTGGAGCAGGTGCCGTTCAACCGTGGCACGCTGCTGACCATCGAACTGAGCGACCGCCGCCTGCCCGAAGTCGGCGAATTCCACCTGCAGCTGCGTGAGGTGCTGTCGCAGCAGCAGACCGAGCAGCGCGAGCTGGCCGAGTCGCAGTTCACCGTGCTGCGCCAGCTGGTCAACCGGCTCGGCTCGCAGGAAGGCGAGGACAAGCGCTGGCGCGAGCTGGTGCTGGACGTGCGCATGCACGTGGAGTTCATCGGCGTCGAGCTGGATGCGGAAACGCGCCAGCAGGTCGAGATCTACCGCAGCGGCGCCGGCAAGTCCGGCGGCCAGCGCCAGAAGCTGGCTACCACCTGCCTGGCGGCAGCGCTGCGCTACCAGCTTGGCGGTGCCGACAGCCAGCTGCCCAGTTACGCCGCGGTCGTGCTTGACGAAGCCTTCGACAAGGCCGACAACGAGTTCACCGCACTGGCGATGAACATCTTCGACAACTTCGGCTTCCAGATGGTGGTGGCCACCCCGCTGAAGTCGGTGATGACGCTGGAGCCGTTCATCGGTGGCGCCTGCTTCGTCGAAATCAGCGGCCGCCACGACTCCGGCGTGCTGCTGATCGAGTACGACGAAGAAGGCAAGCGCCTGAAGCTGCCCGAGCGCAGCCGCCAGCAGGCCAACGAACCGGAAGAAGCCGAGGCCTGACCCGGCCGATTGAATGGGAATGCCGGCCAGCGGCCGGCACTACCCATGGGCGGGGTTCATGACCCGGTAGTGCCGGCCGCTGGCCGGCAACCGCACTCACGCTCCGCGCAACGTATCCCACGCCATCCGCGCGATCAGCACCACCACCAGCCCCACGAACAGCTTGCGGATGAACGGCGTGCCGCCCTTCAGCGCCAACCGCGTGCCCACCACCGAACCGATGATGTTGGCCGCCGCCATCGGCAGCGCGAACAGCCACAGGATGTTGCCGGTCGGCACGAAGAACGAGATCGCTGCAACATTCGTCGCCAGGTTCACCACCTTCGACGCGGCCGACGCGCGCAGGAAATCCAGGCCGAAGAAGCGCACGAACAGGAAGATCAGGAAGCTGCCGGTGCCCGGCCCGAAGAAACCATCGTAGAAGCCGATCGCCGCACCGATCGCCAGCGCGATCACCAGCTCGCGGCGGCCGACTTCCTGCGGCCGGTGCAGCGCGCCGAAGTCCTTTTTCCACAACGTGTAGGCCAGCATCGCGATCAGCAGCACCAGCACCAGTGGGCGCACCGCGTCCTTGGGCAGCAGGCTCACCGCGGTGGCCCCGGCGAAGGAGAAGATGAAGGCGGTGCCGGCCGCGAACAGCACCGGCTTCCACGGGAAGCGCACGTTGCGCGCATAGCGCCAGGCAGCCGCACCGGTGCCGAACATCGAACTGAACTTGTTGGTACCGAACAGCATCGCCGGCGTCTGCTGCGGCAGCACCGTGAACAGGCCGGGCAGCTGCACCAGGCCACCGCCACCCACGGCGGCATCCACAAGGCCGGCGATGAAGGCGATCACCACCAGCCACCACAACTCAGGGGGAACCAGTTCCAGCACGGCGATCAATCAAGGTGGGGGCGCGACAGCATACGCCTGTCCTGCTTCAGCTGGCCCGTGCCGCGCGTGGATCAATCCGCGCAACCCGGCGACAATGCCGGCATGAGCCGAAAGCCCGCCGATCCCTGTCCCTGTGGCCTGCCCGCCGACTATGCCGCCTGCTGCGGCCGTTTCCACGCCGGTGAACCCGCGCCCGATGCCGAGCGCCTGATGCGTTCGCGCTATAGCGCCTACGTGCGCGGTCTGGCTGACTACCTGCGCCAGAGCTGGCATCCGGACACGCGTCCGGCCGAGTTGTCGCTGGATGATGCGCCCGGCCAGCGTACCCATTGGCTGGGCCTGACCGTGCACGAGCACACCGTCACCGGTGCTGACAGCGCCGATGTCCGCTTCACCGCGCGCTATCGCATCGGCGGCGGTAGTGCGGTCAAGATGACCGAACACAGCCGCTTCCAGCGCATCGACGGCCGCTGGTACTACCTCGACGCGGTCTGAGCCTCAGCCGCCACGCACGGCCAGCACGCGCTGACCGCCGTGCGCGTGCACCTGGTTGCGCCCCCCGTCCTTGGCCACGTACAGCGCCTGGTCGGCGGCCTTGACCACTGCCATCGGGCGCGGATCCACATGGCTGTCGGCCAGGCCGATGCTCACCGTCACCTGTACCACCTGGCCGCTGCCACCGCGTCCGCGCTGCTGGCGGCCGGCTTCGTCATCGCGGCTGCGGGTGCTGCGGTCGCGCAGCTGCATGCGGGTCTCCTCGATGCTCTGCCGCAGCGCCTCCACGGCATCCATGCAGGCCGCCGCAGGGCGGTCCAGGAACACCACCGCGAACTCCTCACCGCCATAGCGGAATGCACGGCCACCGTCGCCCACCCGCGCCAGCCGCGAGGCCACCAGGCGCAGTACATCGTCTCCGGTGTCGTGGCCATGGGTGTCGTTGAATGATTTGAAGTGGTCCACGTCCACCATCGCGATGCTGTAGGTGCCGCGTGCCCGCTGCAGGGTCTCGTTGAATGCCCGGCGTCCGGGCAGGCCGGTCAGCTCATCGCGGAAGGCCATGTGGAAGGACTCCTGCAGCATCGCACCCAGCATCAGCAGCAGGGCGGCACTGCTCAGCGCCGGTAGCAGCACCGGGTGCAGGAACACCCGTGGCAGCATCCACCACAGGCACAGCAGGGCCAGCAGCATCGCCGTATGCAGTGGGCGCGGGTGCCGCCACGCCTGCCAGCCCAACGCTGCGGTCGCCAGCAGGAACAGCAGCGCCGGCAGCTGCGCCAGCGCGTTCCAGTCGGCGGGAATCCAGGCCCAGTGACGGTTCGACAGCAGATCGTGCATGCCGCGCGGCTGCTGTGTGGCTAGCAGCAGGAAGATCATCACCGCGGTGCCGATGGCAATACCGCGCAGCAGCAGGTCCTGGCGCCGCCGTCCGCGCTCCGGCCACAACGCAAGGCCGGCAGACAACAGCGGCAACCAGGCCGAGATGGCGTGGAAGCGCAGCGGTGTCAGCGTGGTGACATGGCCATTGCGCAGGTAGCCAGCGACGTCCTGGTGCAGCAGCGCGAACATCACCGCCACAACCATCAGCAGGCACAACGTGCGCACCTGGTGGTAGAGCAGGGCCAGGCCGGCACCGAGGCAGGCCAGCAGCCAGGGCAGGATGCGCTGCGCCGGGCTGGCTACGTCTGCGGTATCCAATGCGGTCCACACCACCACGGCAACCAGCACGGCAGGCAGCACGAACAGGTAATGCGCAGGCTGGCGGAGCGGATGCAGGGGCAAGCAGGAATTCCAGCGCGGTGACGACGCGGCCGCAGCATTGCCGTTAGCGGCGTTCGTGGTGGCTTCTTGAATGCGGCAGGCTCATCCATGTGAACGAAGTGACGCCGAACCATGACGTCGCACTCACCGTCCAGCGCCGATGCTGCCCACATGGACAGCGTACCCGCCGCCGTCGCTGCCCCGCAGCACGATCTCGCCCGCCAGTTCGCCCATGTACGGACGCGCAGCCTGCAGCTGGCCGCGCCGCTCAGCGCCGAGGACGCCATGCTGCAGAGCATGGCTGACGCCAGCCCGAGCAAATGGCACCTGGCTCACACCACCTGGTTCTTCGAACGCTTCGTGCTGGCCGGCTTCCCACCTGCACCGGCGCATGACCCTGCCTGGGACTACCTGTTCAACAGCTACTACAAGAGCATCGGCCCGGCGCATGCGCGGCCACAGCGCGGGTTGCTGTCGCGGCCCTCGCTGCAGCAGGTGCGCGACTACCGCCAGCAGGTCGATGCGCAGGTGCAATCGCGGTTGGCGGCGGGCGATCTCGATGAACAGGCACTGCAACATCTGCAGCTGGGCCTGCAGCACGAGCAGCAGCACCAGGAGCTGCTGCTCACCGACATCAAGCATGCGTTCTGGTGCAACCCGCTGCAGCCCACCTACCGCGAGGACCTGCAGCCTGCCACCAGCGCTGCCAGTGCGCAGGGCTGGATCGAATCACCCGAGCGCATCGTCACCGTCGGCGCCGCGGCATGGCCGCAGCAGGCCGCGTTCGCCTACGACAACGAATCGCCAGCGCACCGCGTGCTGCTCCCCGCGCACGCATTGGCCGAGCGTCCCGTCAGCAATGCCGAGTATCGGGCCTTCATCGACGCCGGCGGCTACCGTGAACCGCGCTGGTGGCTCAGCGAAGGCTGGGCGCTGCGCGAAGCCGAGGGCTGGCAGCACCCGCTGTACTGGGATGACGCCCTGCAGCGCGAGTACACCCTGGGCGGTTGGCGCGAACTGGATCCGCACGCGCCGGTCTGCCACCTCAGCTACTACGAGGCCGATGCCTGCGCCCGCTGGTCCGGCGCGCGCCTGCCCAGCGAGTACGAATGGGAAGCCGCCGCTGCGTCGCAGCCGCTGCGCGGCCATTTCGCTGACGACGACCGGCTGCACCCGCTGGCAGCGCAGGGCAGTGGAATGCGGCAGCTGTTCGGCGATGTCTGGGAGTGGACCCACAGCGCGTATGGCGCCTATCCGGGCTTCCGTCCCTTCGCCGGCAACCTCGGTGAGTACAACGGCAAGTTCATGTGCGGGCAGTGGGTGCTGCGTGGCGGCAGCTGCGCGACACCCCGCGGCCATGTGCGCGCCAGCTACCGCAACTTCTTCATGCCGCCGGCGCGCTGGCAGTTCTCCGGGCTGCGCCTGGCCAGGGACCTCACATGAGCACCGTGCATAACGCGCTGCAGGCATTGACCGATCTCACCCCCGGGCGGCAGCAGATCCTCTCCGACGTGGTGGCCGGGCTCTCACGTACGCCGCGGCAGCTGCCGTCCAAGTACTTCTACGATGCGCGTGGCTCGCGCCTGTTCGAGCAGATCACGCAGACCCCCGAGTACTACCCCACGCGCACCGAGCTGGCCCTGCTGAAGCGTGTGCTGCCGGACATCGCCCGCAGCGTTGGCCCGCGTCTGCACGTGGTGGAGCTGGGCAGCGGCAGCGGACGCAAGACCGCGCTGCTGCTGGCCGCACTTCACGACCCGGTGGCCTATACGCCGATCGAGATCTCGCGGGCCGCGCTGCTGTCCAGCATCGATCATCTGGCGCCGGCGTTGCCGGAGGTGGAGATGCTGCCGGTCTGTGCCGACTTCACCCGCCCCGTCGCCGTTCCCATGCCCGAGCGCGAACCCGCGCGACGGCTGCTGTTCTTCCCCGGTTCCACGCTGGGCAACTTTGAAGGCGAAGACGCGGACGCACTGCTGCGGGCGATGCGCCAGACGATGGGCCGCGACGGCCTGGCCCTGGTCGGCATCGATCTGCACAAGGACCCGGCTCTGATCGAAGCGGCCTACAACGACGCGCAGGGCGTCACCGCCGCGTTCACTCTCAACCTGCTGGCCCGGCTCAATCGCGAGATCGGCAGCGACTTCGACCTCGACGGCTTCCACCACCGTGCCTGCTACAGCACCGCGCGGCTGCGCATCGAAACCGATCTGGTCAGCCGCTGGGCGCAGGATGTGCATCTGGACGGCCGCACCTTCCACTTCGCCGCCGACGAACCGATCCGTGTGGAGTACAGCCACAAGTACACCGACGACAGCTTCGAGGCGCTGCTGCAGCAGGCGGGCCTGCAGGTCACGCAGCGCTGGAATGCCGACAGTCCCGCCTACGGCATGCGCCTGCTGCGTGCCATCTAGGGCGGCCGGCCAGCCGGTACCCCTTCAGGTTCTGCAGCACCGCTACCCCTAAGATGGCCGTGCAACGGCAACACGGAGGACGCCATGCCCATTCTGACCACCCTCGGCCTGGCGGCCGCTCTCGCCTCGCCCCCCGCGCTGCCTGCAGCACCGGATGCCAGCGTCGATCCGGCCTTCAGCCGCTGCCTGACGGGCCTGCAGGCCACGGCCGCCAGCCAGGGCATCAGTGCCGATCGCTTCAATGAAATCACCGCCGGGCTCACCCCGGACCCCAGTGTGCTTGGCCTGCTCGATGCGCAGCCGGAATTCACCACGCCGATCTGGGACTACCTGGCCGCGCTGGTCGATCGCCAGCGCGTGGCTGATGGTCGCGCCATGCTGGAGCAGCATCGCGACCTGCTCGATCGGGTGTCGGCGCAGTACGGTGTCGATGCCGCCACCATCGTCGCGGTCTGGGGCGTGGAGAGCGACTACGGCCGCGTGTTCGGCAAGCGCCCCCTGCTGCAGTCACTGGCCACGCTGTCCTGCGCCGGCCGTCGCCAACCCTTCTTCCGCGGTGAATTGCTGGCACTGCTCAAGCTGATCGACCGCGGCGACCTGCAGGCACAGGGCCTCACCGGTTCCTGGGCCGGTGCCTTCGGGCATACGCAGTTCATGCCCAGCACCTACGCACGCATCGCCGTGGACGGTGATGGCGATGGCCGCCGCGATCTGGTCGGCAGCATTCCCGATGCGCTGGCCTCCACTGCCAACTACCTCAAGCGCGCCGGCTGGCGCAGTGGCGAGCCGTGGAGCATGGAAGTTCTTGTTCCCGCTGGCTTCAACGCCAGCCAGGCCGGACGTACCCAGCGTCGCGCCCTGGCCGACTGGCGTGCGCAGGGCCTGACCGCGCTGGATGGCAGTGTGCTGGCTCCGGCCAACCTGCCGGCGGATGCGCGCGCCGCCCTGCTGCTGCCGGCAGGGATCAAGGGTCCGGCGCTGCTGGTGTTCCGCAACTATGACGCGATCTACAGCTACAACGCCGCCGAAAGCTATGCGCTGGCGATCGCCACGCTGGCCGACCAGCTGCGTGGCGGCAACGGGCTGGCTACCGCCTGGCCGACGGATGATCCCGGCATCGGCCGTGATGAACGCCGTCAGCTGCAGACCCTGCTGCTGGCGCGTGGCCACGACATCGGTACCGCCGACGGCATGATCGGTACCGCCACCCGTCGCGCGATCCAGTCCGAGCAGCAGCGCCTGGGCTGGGCCAACGCCGATGGGCGTGCCGGCCAGCGCATCCTGCGCGCGCTGCAGGAAGAGGCGGCCGCCATCGCACCCGCTGCGCAGAAGGCCTTGCCCCAGGCACGCTGACCGCGACATCATCGCCGCGGTCTTCAAGGAGCGTCATCGCATGCAGTCGGATCCGGACATCAGCAGCGGCCTGTATCACGGGCTGGAGGCCTGGCACGTGCGCACCCCCAGCGCGACGGCGGTCATCAGCGTGTTCGGCGGACAGCTGCTGTCGTTCATTCCCGATGGGCAGCCCGATGTACTGTGGCTTTCGCCCACGCGCGCCGAGCTGCCCACGCCCATCCGCGGTGGCGTCCCGGTGTGCTGGCCGTGGTTCGGCCGCCAGGGCCAGAACAATGATGTGCCCGCGCATGGCCTGGTGCGCACCGCGCGTTGGGAGCTTCTGCAGGCCAGCCAGAGCGATGACGGTGAGGTCGAGCTGCAGTTGGCACCTGCACCCTGCGCCGATCCCGGCCTGCGCCTGCAGATGCAGTTGCGCATCGGCCGCCAGCTGCGTCAGCAGCTCGTCACCGAAAACACCGGAACCTCGCCGGTGACCTTCACCCAGGCCCTGCACAGCTATTTCCGGGTGGGCGATGCCAACCAGATCGAGGTCGAGGGCCTTGACGGCCTGCAGTACCTGGACAAGTACGAGGACTATGCGCAGCTTCGCCTGCAACAGGGACCGTGGTCATTGCGCGATCCGCGTGACCCCGGTCGCAGCGATCGCATCTATACCGGTGCCGGCGGCCATTACGTGCTGCGTGATCCCGTACTGCAGAGGCGGATCGAGATCCGCAGCGAAGGCAGCCAGACGCTGGTGGCCTGGAATCCCGGTGCGGAGGCGGCAGCGAAAATGGCCGATGTCGGCGAGGGCTGGCGCGATTACGTATGCCTGGAAGTGGCCAACGCAGGCCCGGAGCAGATTACGCTTGCGCCGGGTGCGCGCCATCAGCTGGTGCAGACCCTGGGCAGTACCGCGCTGTAGGCGCGGGCAACGATTTCAGTTTGTCGATGCAGGTAGCAAGGACGGAAAACATGCAGGAAGCACAATGGTGGTACGCCAATGGCAGGCAGAGCAGTGGGCCGGTGGATCTGGCCGGTCTTCGCCAGCTGCAGCAGGAAGGGACGGTTACGGCGCGCACCCTGCTCTGGTGCGAAGGTATGCCCTCATGGCGGCCGTTGGCGGAACTGGAGCAGGCTTCCACCCCCGTCGAGGTGGTTCCGGCCCTGGATATCGACGCAGCCCCTGCGGTTGAGGGCATCGCGCCGGATGTCGGCGACCCGTCCGATCCCTATCGTGCACCGGTCGCTGCACCGGACAGGGCTGCGGCTGCCGGGCTGGAGGGCGAGATGGCCTTGTACGCCAGCGTGGTCGGCGGCAACTTCCCGATCTATCGCCAGCGCTGGCGGCTGGATCA
>NZ_CP196972.1:4730000-4732500 GCF_051984505.1 Stenotrophomonas sp. STK16_22 | reverse complement strand
AAAGGTAGGGGATGAGGTGTGATTAGGAGTGAAAAGCTAATCGAACCCGGAGATAGCTGGTTCTCCTCGAAAGCTATTTAGGTAGCGCCTCATATGTATCCTCTCGGGGGTAGAGCACTGTTATGGCTAGGGGGTCATCGCGACTTACCAAACCATTGCAAACTCCGAATACCGAGACGGACTGTATGGGAGACACACGGCGGGTGCTAACGTCCGTCGTGAAAAGGGAAACAACCCAGACCCACAGCTAAGGTCCCAAATTTTGTGCTAAGTGGAAAACCATGTGGAAAGGCACAGACAGCCAGGAGGTTGGCTTAGAAGCAGCCACCCTTTAAAGAAAGCGTAATAGCTCACTGGTCGAGTCGGTCTGCGGGGAAGATTTAACGGGGCTAAGCACAGAACCGAAGCTTGGGGTGCATAACTTTGTTATGCGCGGTAGAGGAGCGTTCCGTAAGCCGTTGAAGGTGGATTGAGAAGTCTGCTGGAGGTATCGGAAGTGCGAATGCTGACATGAGTAACGATAATGCGGGTGAAAAACCCGCACGCCGAAAGCCCAAGGTTTCCTTGCGCAACGTTAATCGGCGCAGGGTGAGTCGGCCCCTAAGGCGAGGACGAAAGTCGTAGTCGATGGGAAGCAGGTTAATATTCCTGCACCTCGCGTAAGTGCGATGGAGGGACGGAGAAGGTTAGGTGTACCAGGCGTTGGTTGTCCTGGGGAAAGGCGGTAGGTTTGGATCTTTGGCAAATCCGGGATCCTCTCAAGACCGAGCACCGAGACGAGCCTTTATGGCGAAGTCACTGATACCACGCTTCCAGGAAAAGCTCCTAAGCTTCAGCTTACGCAGACCGTACCGTAAACCGACACAGGTGGGTAGGATGAGAATTCTCAGGCGCTTGAGAGAACTCGGGTGAAGGAACTAGGCAACATGGCACCGTAACTTCGGGAGAAGGTGCACCCTTTTTGGTGGCTCGTGCGAGCTATAGCTGAAGAGGGTCGCAGTAACCAGGCCGCTGCGACTGTTTATCAAAAACACAGCACTCTGCAAACACGAAAGTGGACGTATAGGGTGTGACGCCTGCCCGGTGCTGGAAGGTTAATTGATGGGGTCAGCCGCAAGGCGAAGCTCTTGATCGAAGCCCCAGTAAACGGCGGCCGTAACTATAACGGTCCTAAGGTAGCGAAATTCCTTGTCGGGTAAGTTCCGACCTGCACGAATGGCGTAACGACAGCGGCGCTGTCTCCACCCGAGACTCAGTGAAATTGAAATCGCTGTGAAGATGCAGCGTTCCCGTGGCAAGACGGAAAGACCCCGTGAACCTTTACTATAGCTTTACACTGAACGTTGAGTTCGTCTGTGTAGGATAGGTGGGAGGCTATGAAACTGTGGCGCTAGCTGCAGCGGAGCCATCCTTGAAATACCACCCTGTCGTGCTTGACGTTCTAACCTGGGCCCATTATCTGGGTCGGGGACCGTGTATGGTGGGTAGTTTGACTGGGGCGGTCTCCTCCTAAAGAGTAACGGAGGAGCTCGAAGGTACGCTCAGCGCGGTCGGACATCGCGCACTGTGTGCAAAGGCATAAGCGTGCTTGACTGCAAGATCGACGGATCAAGCAGGTAGGAAACTAGGACTTAGTGATCCGGTGGTTCTGTATGGAAGGGCCATCGCTCAACGGATAAAAGGTACTCCGGGGATAACAGGCTGATACCGCCCAAGAGTTCATATCGACGGCGGTGTTTGGCACCTCGATGTCGGCTCATCACATCCTGGGGCTGTAGTCGGTCCCAAGGGTATGGCTGTTCGCCATTTAAAGTGGTACGCGAGCTGGGTTCAGAACGTCGTGAGACAGTTCGGTCCCTATCTGCCATGGGCGTTGGAGATTTGAGAGGGGCTGCTCCTAGTACGAGAGGACCGGAGTGGACGAACCTCTGGTGTTCCGGTTGTCACGCCAGTGGCATTGCCGGGTAGCTATGTTCGGAAGCGATAACCGCTGAAAGCATCTAAGCGGGAAGCGCGCCTCAAGATGAGATCTCCCGGGGCACAAGCCCCCTGAAGGAACCATGTAGACTACGTGGTTGATAGGTCAGGTGTGTAAGTACAGCAATGTATTGAGCTAACTGATACTAATGATCCGAGAGGCTTGACCATATAACCTCAAGTTGCCTTGGCTTTACGACAGCGTCGTAAGAGCATCCAAGTGCACGCTACGTCACAAGAACTACGAGAGGCAGGCGCCTTATCCAGCTGTATCGGATGGCGACGCTCCAACCGCCTCCCTGGTGAAATTAGCGCTGTGGAACCACCCGATCCCATCCCGAACTCGGAAGTGAAACGCAGCTGCGCCGATGGTAGTGTGGCTCAAGCCATGCGAGAGTAGGTCATCGCCAGGGTTTACACCCGAGAACCCCGCTGCATGCGCAGCGGGGTTTTCCTTTTTTTGCAGGCCCCCGGTTTCGACCTGGACTTGCGGCAACAACTTCACGAAGAGCTTCAAGTTCCT
>NZ_CP196972.1:375000-4725000 GCF_051984505.1 Stenotrophomonas sp. STK16_22 | reverse complement strand
AGAACGTCGTGAGACAGTTCGGTCCCTATCTGCCATGGGCGTTGGAGATTTGAGAGGGGCTGCTCCTAGTACGAGAGGACCGGAGTGGACGAACCTCTGGTGTTCCGGTTGTCACGCCAGTGGCATTGCCGGGTAGCTATGTTCGGAAGCGATAACCGCTGAAAGCATCTAAGCGGGAAGCGCGCCTCAAGATGAGATCTCCCGGGGCACAAGCCCCCTGAAGGAACCATGTAGACTACGTGGTTGATAGGTCAGGTGTGTAAGTACAGCAATGTATTGAGCTAACTGATACTAATGATCCGAGAGGCTTGACCATATAACCTCAAGTTGCCTTGGCTTTACGACAGCGTCGTAAGAGCATCCAAGTGCACGCTACGTCACAAGAACTACGAGAGGCAGGCGCCTTATCCAGCTGTATCGGATGGCGACGCTCCAACCGCCTCCCTGGTGAAATTAGCGCTGTGGAACCACCCGATCCCATCCCGAACTCGGAAGTGAAACGCAGCTGCGCCGATGGTAGTGTGGCTCAAGCCATGCGAGAGTAGGTCATCGCCAGGGTTTACACCCAAAACCCCGCTGCTTACGCAGCGGGGTTTTTCTTTGTGCGCGCGAAATGCGGGTAGTGCCGGCCGCTGGCCGGCAACCCGATGGCGATACATCGCCCGTTAGATCCAGGCCATACGCGGATATTCTCCGCGGGTAGCCACAGCGCCAACCAAGGTTGGCGTCTACCGAGGGCATGCGGACCCACAGTAGATCCACGCCGTGCGTGGATGGGCTGTCCCTGCGAAGATCGGTGCCAACCCCGGCAGCAGGCCAGACAGTGCGCGTCGCTGTGATTGCCGGCCAGCGGCCGGCATTACCAGTAGATCCACGCCATGCGTGGATGCCCTCCGTGAGGAACCACGGCGCCAACCAAGGTTGGCAGCTACTGGCAGCAAGGCCTACGCAACAAAAAGACGGCGCCCTGCGGGCGCCGTCTTGATCAGGATCGAACTGAAGGCCCGGATCAGGCGGCCTGCGAGACCTCGTGCGGTTCCTGCTGGCGGAACACCGACACCGCCTCGGTAAGCGTACCCGCCTGCGATTGCAGCTCGCGTGCGGCGGCGGTGGCTTCTTCCACCAGCGCGGCATTCTGCTGCGTCGCCTGATCCATCTGCACCACGGTCTGGTTGATCTGCTCGATACCGATCGACTGCTCCTGCGACGCCGCGGAAATCTCGCGCATCAGGTGGCTGACATCCTCCACGCCGCCAACAATGCCCTGCATGCGCTGGCCGGCGTCGGCCACCAGCTGGGCACCCTCACCCACCTGGCGGCCGGCTTCGTCGATCAGCTTCTTGATCTCCTGGGCCGCCGCCGCAGAGCGCTGCGCCAGTACCCGCACCTCGCTGGCCACGACCGCGAAGCCTCGGCCCTGTTCGCCGGCGCGTGCCGCCTCCACGGCTGCGTTCAAGGCCAGGATATTGGTCTGGAAGGCAATGCCGTCGATGACGCCGGTGATGTCGCCGATCCGCTTCGAGGCACCTTCGATGGCCTGCATGGTATTCACCACGCGTTGCATGGCTGTGTTGCCGTCACTGGCAGCGCTCTGCGTGGAAGCTGCCAACGCACTGGCCTCACGCGCATGGGCGGCGTTCTGGCGCACGGTGGCGGTGAGTTCCTCCATCGATGCTGCGGTCTCCTGCAGGTGCGCGGCCTGGCGCTCGCTGCGCTCGGACAACGCGCCGTTGCCGGCGGCAATCTCGCTGGCGGCGGTACTGATCGACGCCGCACATTCCTGGATGCGACCGACCATGCGTGCCAACTGACCGGCCGTGGCATTCGCATCGCGCTGGATGGCAGCGAAAGCACCGTGATACTCGCCGTTCATGCGCCGGTCCAGATCGCCATTGGCCAGTGCCGAGAGCATCTGCCGCACTTCGTTGACGGTGCTGCCGAGCGTATCGAGCAGCTGGTTGATGCCACCGGTCAGCCCATCGAGGAAACTGGCACCTTCAGTGGCCTGCAGGCGCTGGTCGAGATCACCGGCCGCTGCCGCTGCGACGATGCCGGCCACGGCGTTTTCCAGCGCGAGTTCATGGGTGCGGTCATGCCATTCCACGGCGAAGCCCAGGCGCGCGCCCTGCGCATCGAACACCGGGGTGACCACCTGCGCGAAGTGCACGGGGCCGATCTGCACCTTGCCGTTGTGGGTGACCTGCAGGCCGTTGAGGATCGCGCGGATGCGATCCGGGTTGGCGTGGAAGCGGTGGATGCTGCTGCCGACCAGGCGCTCGGCATCGAAGTCGGGGAAGGCCTGGCGCAGTGTTGCCTGCTGGTTGCGCAGCAGGGCCACCACCGAGCGGTTCACGTAACGGATCACGTGGTCGTTGTCGGCAATCATCATCGCGGTGCGCGAGGCATCGAGCGCCTGGCGGATCTGCGCATTCTCGGCATGCGCTTCAGCCTCGCGCCCACGCTGCGCCTGCACGTGGCGGGCGGTATCGGCCAGCGCATGGGCCAGCGAACCGGGTGCATAGGCCGCGGTATCCGCATGTGCGCTCAGATCGGTGCCCGTCGCGATATCGCGCGCCAGTGCCGCCAGGCGGCGTGGGCCGTGGCCAAGTGCCTCGGTCTGCTGCCGCAGGCGCAGCGCGACCTGGCCGAGGAACACGGTCAGGCTGGCGAACAGGCCCGCCTGCAGCAACGTCGGTCCCACGGCTGCGCCGTGCAGCAGCGGTACCAGCAGGGCGAGGGTGCCAACACCACCGGCCAGCCATACCGGCAGGCGATCGCGGTGGCTGAGCAGCACGCCCAGCAACAGCGCAATCGGCAATGCCGGTGACAGGCTGACGATCGCGCACAACAAGGCCAGCTGCAGCGACAACAGCAATGCCAGGCCATTGCGGGCGACGGCCCGGCCCGCCTGTGGACCGGCCAGCCAGAGGGCGGGCAGTACGGCGGCCGCGGCCAACGCAGCGCCCGGTACGTGGGGCCCACGCAGGGCCAGCACGAGGCCAGCCACGGCCAACGCCGCGCTGCCGATCAGCAGTCGACGGTCAGCGCGGCGCGCGAGCTGCTGCAGATGCGGCATGCGGGCGGTATCGGGGGGACGGGAGGATGCAACGGACATCGGCGACTCCTGGATCAGCAAACGACAACAGCCACGCCGCGGCACACGCAGGAGTGCGTGAGCAGGGCGCGAGCCGGGAATTCGGGGAATGCGGCGCGATCAGCGACGCGGAGACGGGACACCGTGGCCACATCCTGTGGGTGACGGTGCAGCAGAGCGGGCATGCGGACTTCCTTGCAGAACCAGACACACGCCGCAGGCCCGACCGGACCTGCGTGCTGCGGACGCAGGGGCCCGCAACTGATGTATCGGCCGCAAACGCGCGGAGTGAAGCGCGCGGATACTTCTGCTCAGCCGGCGTTGCCGTTGCTGAAGAAGTGCAGGATCACGCCCGCGATCTGTTCCGGGTCTTCCATGTGCAGGTGATGGTTGCCGGCAAACACCGCCAGACGGCCATCGCGCAGGTGCTGCAGGCGATCGCTGCGCATCGGCTCGGGATAGTACGACTGCGCCGGTGTGGCGTAGATCACCTGCGTCGGGCAGGCGATGGCCTGCAGCAGGTTGTCGATCTGGCCTTCGCTGAGGCGGATCGCAGTGGGCAGCATCAGGCGCGGGTCGCTGCACCAGCGGTAACCACCTTCGACCGGCTCCACGCCGCGCTCGACCAGCAGCCGTGCACAGCGCTCGCTGAGCTGGTTGGTCATCATCCGCGCGCGGATCGGCGCGGCGAGGTCGGGGAACACGCGCAGCTGCTTGCGTGCCAGTGCGCGCGTGGCATTCACATGCTCGCGCAGGCGGTTGGCGGTTTCTTCCTCAGGACCACGCAGGCCGCCGAGTGCTTCGATCGCCACCAGCCGTTCGACACGGTCGCTGACCGAGGCGGTGAGGCTGGCGATGCCGGCGCCCATCGAATGGCCGAGCAGGCTGAAACGGTCCCAGCCCAGCGCGTCGGCGACGTCGAGTACGTGACAGATGGCGGCGGCCGTGGTGTAGCTGGCACCGGCCGGCAGATGCGCGCTGTGGCCGTGGCCGGGCAGGTCGATGGCCACCAGCTGCAACGACGACAGGTGCGGCGCCAGCGGCACGAAGCTGGCCGCGTTGTCGAGCCAGCCATGCAGGGCCAGCACGCGCGGGCCGTCACCGTGGTTGCGCAGGCCGGCGACGCGCGCGCCACCGACCTCCAGTTCAAACGGCTGCAGGCTCATGCCAGCGAGGCCACGGCCAGCCGCGCAAGCGCACGCGCGTGCTCCGGTTCGGCGTTGAGGCAGGGGATGTAGCGCATCGTCGCGCCGCGCTCGGCCAGTGTTTCGGTGAAGCCCAGTGCCACTTCTTCCAGCGTCTCCAGACAGTCGGTGGCGAAGCCGGGACAGACCACGTCGATCTGCTTCACGCCGGATTCGGCCAGCGCCCACAGGCTGGGCTCGGCATACGGCTGCAGCCAGCGCTCGCGGCCGAAGCGCGACTGATAGCCCATCTGCCAGTCGTCCCTGCCCAGCTCCAGCGCCTTGGCGATGGCCTGCGCACTGGCCTCGCAGCGCTGCGGATACGGATCGCCGGCATCGGCCAGGCGCTGCGGAATGCCGTGGAAGGAGAACATCAGTTTCTGGCCGCGACCGTGCTGTTCCCAGTAGCGGCGGATCGAGCCGGCAACGGCGTCGACCCAGCCCGGATCGACCGAATAGTCGCGTACCAGGCTCACGGTCACGCCCGGATTGCGGCGCTGCCAGGCATCGACGCGGTCTTCGACCGAGGCGGTGGTGGTGGTGGAGTACTGCGGGTACAGCGGCAGCACCACGACGCGGCGCGCACCGTCGGCCGCCAGCCGGTCGAGTTCGCTGGCCAGCGCCGGTTCGCCATAGCGCATTGCATGGCGCACCGTCAGGGTCGGCAACAGCGCTTGCATGGCCTGCGCCAGCTGGCGCGTATGCACCATCAGCGGAGAGCCCTCCGGCAGCCAGACCTGGGCGTACTTGGCCGCTGAACGGCTGCTGCGCAGCGGCAGGATCAGTCCGCGCAGCAACGGCTGCCACAGCAGTGCCGGGATCGAGACCACGCGGGGGTCGGACAGGAATTCAGCCAGGTAACGGCGTACGGCGGGGGCCGTCGGCGTCTCGGGCGTGCCTAGGTTGACCGCCAGCACGGCGGTATCGGGTGCGTCGAGCATGAGCGGTATTGTCGCCGATCCGGTGCCGCGCCGGGATGCAGGGTTCGGATTGCAGGCATAGCGCGCATCAATGTGAGCAGGGAACGCTCATTGGGGATTCATGACAACACTACTAATTTCAGTCACTTGCTATATCTTCCTATGGACTGACTTCTGGAGCCTGCCATGCGTCGCCCGATCCAAGCCCTGCTGATCGCCGCCAGCCTGCTGTCCAGCCAGGCCATGGCCGGACCGCAGGAAGACCAGCGCGCCCGCAATGCCGTGCGTGTGCTGGCTGAAATCCAGGAAATCCCTGAACAGGGCATTCCGGACAAATTGCTCGACGAAGGCCGCGCGGTCATCGTCATTCCCGACACGATCAAGGCCGGTCTGGTCATTGGCGGTCGTCGTGGCCACGGCCTGATGTCCGTGCGCATGCCCAACGGTGCCTGGTCCAACCCGGTGTTCGTGAAGCTCACCGGCGGCAGCATCGGCTTCCAGGCCGGCGTGCAGTCCTCCGATGTGGTGCTGGTGTTCCGCAACGACCGTAGCCTGGACAACCTGGTCAACGGCAAGTTCACGCTGGGCGCCGATGCGGGTGTCGCCGCCGGCCCGGTCGGCCGCAATGCCGCCGCCGCCACCGACGGTCAGCTGAAGGCCGAAATCTGGTCCTGGTCGCGCGCCCGCGGCCTGTTCGCCGGTGTCGCCCTGGATGGTGCGGTGCTGCAGATCGACGATGCCGCCAATCTGGACGCCTACGGCAGCAACACCACGCCGCGCATGATCTTCGAAGGCCGCGCGGCCGGTTCGCCGTCGATGGATGTGGTCACGTTCCGCGACCGCCTGGAAGAGGCCACCTACGCCGCGCGCAACAACCGCAACGGCAACGGTGGCAACGCGCCGCGTCCGGCAGCGGCCCCGACGGTTGCTCCGGCGCCTGTTCAGGCAGCGCCGGCCGCCCCGGCCGAAGCCACTACCGCACCGCTGCAGAACGTGCCGCAGAACCCGCCGCTGCAGCAGCAGGGCTTCCAGCCGGTCAACGACGGCGAAATCCGCACGGAAACGCTGGGCGGAAACTGACTTTCGTCACGCGCGCCGGCTAACACCCGGTGCGCTATGCTCGACAGCCTGATCACTAACGTAACGAGCGTCTTTATGGGCAGTTTCAGCATCTGGCATTGGTTGGTCGTGCTGGCCATCGTCCTGCTGGTGTTCGGCACCAAGCGCCTGACCAGTGGCGCCAAGGATCTCGGTTCGGCGGTCAAGGAATTCAAGAAGGGCATGCGCGACGAGGACAAGCCGAACGCGCAGCTGGGCGATGAATCGCGCAGCCAGGACGCCTCGCGCGCCGCGCAGGACGAGCACGACCGTAACGCTCGCTGATCCGGAGCGGTCGCGGTGTTTGATATCGGCTTCAGCGAGCTGCTGGTGATTGCAGTGGTCGCCCTGGTGGTGCTCGGTCCCGAGCGCCTGCCCAAGGCGGCCCGCTTCGCCGGCCTGTGGGTGCGACGTGCCCGTAATCAGTGGGATTCGGTGAAACAGGAACTGGAGCGCGAACTGCAGGCCGAGGACATCAAGCGGCAGATGCAGGACGTGCGCCAGGGCATGCAGGACACCGAGAACCAGCTGCGCGCCAGCGGTGAAGCGATCCGTCGCGAAGCGCAGGAGGCCCAGCAGCAGGGCGATACGCTGGCGCAGGAAGTACGCGCGCCGGCGCCCGCAGATCTTCCGCCGCACATGAGCGCCGTGCCCGACGCCGATGCGCCGGCACAGGAGAGCGTTGCTCCCGAGCCGACGCCGGCGACACCCCCTGAAGCCGGTGCGCCGCCGCCGCAGAGCAGCCCGGAGCGCCAGCCATGAGTGAACAGGATTTCGGCGAAAGCTCGCTGGTCGAACATCTGGTGGAACTGCGCGGCCGCCTGGTGCGCGCATTGCTGGGCCTGGGCGTGGTGCTGCTGGCGCTGCTGCCGTTCACCCAGAAGCTGTACAACGCGCTGGCCGAACCGCTGGTCTCGCAGCTGCCGAACGGGCAGACGATGATCGCCACCAACCCGGCCGGTGCGTTCTTCGCCCCGCTGAAGCTGACTTTCTTCGTGGCCCTGTTCGTGGCGGTGCCGTGGCTGCTGTACCAGCTGTGGGCGTTCGTTGCTCCGGGCCTGTACGCGCGCGAGAAGCGCCTGGCGGTGCCGTTGCTGGTGTCGTCGGTGGTGCTGTTCTACGCCGGCTGTGCCTTCGCCTACTTCCTGGTGCTGCCGGCGGTATTCCACTTCCTCACCACCTTCAGCCCGGACGTGATCGCGATCACTCCGGATGCGAACGCCTACCTGGACTTCGTGCTGGCGATCTTCTTCGCTTTCGGCGGTAGTTTCGAACTGCCGGTGGCGATGGTGATCCTGGTGCTGCTGGGCTGGGTGACGCCGCAGCAGTTCAAGGAAGGCCGTGGCTACGCAATCGTCGGCATCTTCGTGGTGGCCGCAGTGCTGACCCCGCCGGACGTGGTCTCGCAGCTGATGTTGGCGATTCCGATGTGCCTGCTCTACGAGCTGGGCATCCACGCCGCACGCTGGCTGGTGCCGTCATCGGTAGTGAAGAAACCCGCTGCCTGAAAAAAGGGGACGGAGGGGATTAAGTCGTTAGCTGCACACACTGGGCATAAACGACTTAATCCCCTCCGTCCCCTTTTTCCGTCAGGCGTGGAACACGTCGTTTGAGGTCGGCGTGGTCGGGATCGGTGGGGCCGCGCGGCTGCCGCGATGCACGAACATCTGCTTCCACGCGGCGTAGACCGCGCCGACATACAGCGGCATCAGCACCGTGGTCAGCACCAGCTGGGCGATGAAGGCCGCAGCCAGCGGGCCACCGATCAGCATCGCGATCTGGATCACGATCACGAACAGGATGTACATGCAGAACGCGGCGATCAGGCCGAGCGCGGCGAACACGAACATCGCGCCGATGTTCTCGATGCAGCCCTGCAGGCTCAGGCGCAGCGCATGCATGCCGCTCTGCTTGTCGAACACCACCAGCGCCGGCTGGGTGAACATCGCCAGCGACAGCGCCACCGCGCTCAGGAACACCAGCAGCATCCACAGCGCGATGCGCTTGGCCGGCAGGTTGGCGACCAGCGCGGCCGCGTCGTCCGGCTTGATCTGCTGGCCGCTGCGGCTGATTTCTTCCATCTTGGTCATGACCTCGCTGAAGGCGGTGAAGCCCTCGCGGCCGATCATCATGAACAACAGTGCGCCCAGCAGCAGGACCGCCAGCACCTGGATCGCCAGCGGCACCAGCAGGTGGCTGACGCGGTGGTCGCGGATCGGCTGCAGCAGGTGCGAGGCCAGGCCCGGGCGGCCTTCGTCGATCTCGCCCACGGCATACAGCATGCCGCCGAACATGATCGGCGAAATGGCCAGGGTCATCAGCTGCACGGCCATGCCGGCGGCACCGGGAATCAGCGTCGACAGCAGGGTCACCACCCAGCTCACCAGCAGCCAGGTCAGGCCGATCCGGGCCAGCTGCAGCGGCGCACGCCGGTACAGGGAGAACGTATCCAGCAACCACTGGGCGCCCGCCGAGGCCGGCAGCTTGCGAATCTCTTTCATGGACATCCGGGAAGGACAGGAGGGGGCCGGGCGGCTGCCCGTGCCGCCGATTATCCCTGTTTTGCCACCGGCTGGGCTGAAGACAGCCGCGCCTGGCGGACGAAGCGGCGCAACAGCTGGCGGGCCAGTGGTGCGGCGCTGACCGCGCGCTCGATGCTGCGGGCGCAGCCGCCGTGGCGGCCGATGCAGTCGGCGCGGGCACGCACGTAGCCGCGCATGTGGTGGGTGGCGAACTCGGGATGGAACTGCACGCCCCACGCCTGGCGGCCCCAGCGGAAGGCGTGGCAGCCGTCCAGCGGCGAGCGTGCCAGCACTTCGGCACCGTCCGGCGCGCGCAGCACCGTCTGCAGGTGGGTGGCGTGGGCGGCGAAATGCTGCGGCAGGCCCTGGAACAGCGGGTCCTGCGCGGCCTGCGGCTGCAGTTCCAGCTCGATCGTGCCGGACTCGCGCCCGGCCGGGTTGTAGGCCACCTCGCCACCCAGCGCGTGCGCCAGCAGCTGGTGGCCATAGCAGATGCCGAATACCGGCAGGTCGTCGTGGGCGGTCTGGCGCAGCCATGCGGCGCTGCGCTCGCTCCACTCGGCGTGGTCGGTGACGAAGGCGGCCGAGCCGGTCACCAGCACGCCGGCGAAGGCATGTGGGTCGGGCAGGGCGCCACCGTGTTCGACATCGACCACCACCGTCTCGTGTTCTTCCAGCCCGGCGGCGACGCGGATCCAGTGCGGAAAGCGCCCGTAGCGGCGCAGCGACGGTACCGGGCGGCCGGTTTCAAGGATCAGGAACGGGGCTGGGTTCATCCGGGGGCGGCAGGACTGACAGGACTTCCTCGATTGTAGTCAGCCCCTGCGCCACCTTTTCAAGCCCGGCCTGGCGCAGGGTTCGCAGCCCTTCAGCCCGCGCAGCCCGGCTGAAACCGGCCAGATCCATGTCGGCGCGGATCTGCCCGCGCAGCCGCGAACCCAATGGCAGCAACTCATACAGGCCGATGCGGCCGAGGAATCCGGTGCGCCGGCACTCCAGGCAACCGACCGGCCGACAGGGCGTGGCGGCATCTGGATATGCGGCATGGCTATCAGCCAGCACCGCCCAGTCGGCGGCGCCGAGGCTGTGCGGCTGCTTGCAGTGCGGGCACAGCGTGCGCACCAGTCGCTGGGCGAGGATGCCGTTGAGGGTGCTGGCCAGCAGGTAGTGCGGCACGCCCAGGTCGAGCAGGCGGGTGACCGCCGAGGGCGCGTCGTTGGTATGCAGGGTGGACAGCACCAGATGGCCGGTCAGCGAGGCCTGCACCGCCATCTGCGCGGTTTCCAGGTCGCGGATCTCGCCGATCATGATGATGTCCGGGTCCTGCCGCAGCAGGGTGCGCACGCCGCTGGCGAAATCCAGGTCGATGTTGGTCTGCACCTGCATCTGGTTGAACTCGGGCGCGATCATCTCGATCGGGTCCTCCACCGTGCACACGTTCACGTCCGGCGTGGCCAGGCGCTTCAGCGTGGAGTACAGGGTGGTGGTCTTGCCCGAGCCGGTCGGGCCGGTGACCAGCACGATGCCGTGCGGGCGCTCGACCAGTGCATTCCAGCCCGCCGCCTCCTGCGGGCTGAAACCGAGCTGGTCGATGCTCTTGAAGGCGGCATCCGGGTCGAAGATGCGCATCACGCACTTCTCGCCGAAGGCGGTGGGCATGGTCGACAGGCGCATCTCGACCTCGCGGCCGCCCGGCGAACGGGTCTTGATGCGGCCATCCTGCGGGCGCCGGCGCTCGGCCAGGTCCATGCGGCCGAGCACCTTGATGCGGCTGACCACGGCGGTCATCACCGCCGGCGGCACCTCGAACACCTTGTGCAGCACGCCGTCGATGCGGAAGCGCATGCGCCCCATTTCGCGGCGCGGCTCCAGGTGGATGTCCGAGGCGCGCTGCTCGTAGGCGTACTGCAGCAGCCAGTCGACGATATGCACGATGTGCTGGTCGTCGGCATTGACGTCGCCGGTGCGGCCCAGCTCCACCAGCTGTTCGAAGCTGGGCAGGGTGGTGTTGGCTTCGCCACGCACGTCGCCACGGGCGCCGCGCACCGAACGGGTCACCCCGTAGAACTCCATGGTGTAGCGGTGCAGGTCCAGCGGGTTGACCACCGCCAGCTCGATGCGGCGGCGGGTCAGGTGCTGCAGGTCGCGGCGCCATTCCTGCACCAGTGGCTCGCTGGTGGCCACCAGCACGCGCTCGGCATCCACCGCCAACGGCAGGAAACGGTGGCGGCGCGCGTAGGCATGGGAGACCAGCGCGGTGACCGCGGCGACGTCGACCCGGGTCGGGTCGATGCGCAGGTAGCGGCTGCCGGTGCGCTGCGCCAGCCACTCGGTAAGGCGCTCCAGGGTCAGTTCGCCACCGCCGTTGGCGGCCAGCTTGAGGTTGGACAGCAGCACCAGCGGGTGCACTTCACTGGCGTTGCGTGCGCCCTGCGCGGAAAAGCGCATGCGCTCGCGGTCCTGCTCGGCCACCAGGCCATCGGCGATCAGGGCCGCGGCAATCTGCTCGAACTGCAGCCGTCCCCACGGCAGCGGTACGCCGCCAGCCTCGCCGGGAGTGCCCACCGGCAGCCGATGTTCCATCTGCCTGCTCCTCCCGGGTACGGAATGCCCCGCAGGTCGGCCGTTATACTAACGCACCCCCCTTGCCGGCCAAGACTCGTACGCATGTCCGCGACCCCGACCGTTCCGATCACCTTCCAGGGCCTGATCCAGACCCTGAACCAGTTCTGGGCCCAGCAGGGCTGCGTGCTCATCCAGCCGCTCGACCTGGAGGTGGGCGCCGGTACCTTCCACCCGGCCACCTTCCTGCGTGCGATCGGTCCGGAGAGCTGGAACGCGGCCTACGTGCAGCCCTCGCGCCGCCCGACCGACGGCCGCTACGGCGAGAACCCGAACCGCCTGCAGCGCTACTACCAGTACCAGGTGGCGATGAAGCCGGCGCCGGACAACATCCAGCAGCTGTACCTGGATTCGCTGAAGGCGCTGGGCATCGATCCGCTGGTGCACGACCTGCGCTTCGTCGAGGACAACTGGGAATCGCCGACCCTGGGCGCCTGGGGCCTGGGCTGGGAAGTCTGGCTCAACGGCATGGAGGTGACCCAGTTCACCTACTTCCAGCAGGCTGGTGGCCTGGAGTGCCGCCCGGTGCTGGGCGAGATCACCTACGGTCTCGAACGCCTGTGCATGTACCTGCAGAACTGCGACAACGTCTACGACCTGGTCTGGACCTATGGCCCGGACGGCCAGCCGGTGACCTACGGCGACGTCTACCACCAGAACGAGGTGGAGCAGAGCACCTACAACTTCGAATACGCCGACGTGGAAGAGATGTTCCACCGTTTCGATGCCTGCGAACGCGAAGCGCAGAAGCTGGTGGAAGTGAACCTGCCGCTGCCGGCCTACGAGCAGGTGATGAAGGCCAGCCACACCTTCAACCTGCTGGATGCGCGCCGCGCGATCAGCGTGACCGAGCGCCAGCGCTACATCCTGCGCGTGCGCGCGCTGGCCCAGGCGGTGGCCAAGGCGTACTACGAGCAGCGCGAGAAGCTGGGCTTCCCGGGCGCGAAGAAGGCCTGACGGCCGCTCCCCCCCTTACTCCGGGGCGCCGGACGCGTCGCGCGCTGCGCCCCCACCACAGGATTGAAACGATGAGCCAACTGTCCCCCCTGCTGATCGAACTGGGCACCGAGGAGCTGCCGGTCAAGGCGCTGCCGGGCCTCGCCCAGGCGTTCTTCGATGGCGTTGTCGACGGCCTGCGCAAGCGCGGCGTCGCGCTGGAACTGGGCGATGCGCGCCCGCTGTCGACTCCGCGCCGCCTGGCCGTGCTGCTGCCGGGCGTCGGCCTGGAACAGCCGGAGCAGCACAGCGAAGTGCTGGGCCCGTACCTGAACATCGCGCTGGACGCCGAAGGCCAGCCGACCAAGGCGTTGCAGGGCTTCGCCGCCAAGGCCGGGATCGACTGGACCGCGCTGGAGAAGACCACCGACAACAAGGGTGAGCGTTTCGTGCACCGCGCGGTGACCCCGGGCGCGAGCACCGCCAGCCTGCTGCCGGAGATCCTGCGCGAGGCGATCGCGGCGATGCCGATTCCCAAGCCGATGCGCTGGGGCGACCACGCCTGGGGCTTCGCGCGCCCGGCGCACTGGCTGGTGCTGCTGCACGGCGCCAACGTGGTCGAGGCCGAACTGTTCGGCCTGCAGGCCGGCCGCGTCAGCCGTGGCCATCGCTTCCACCATGACCAGGCGGTGTCGCTGGCGCAGCCGCAGGACTACGTTGAAGCGCTGCGCGCCGCGTTCGTGCTGGTCGACCCGAGCGAGCGCCGCGCGCGCATCGTCGCCGAGGTCGAGGCCGCTGCGGCCAAGGCCGGTGGCAGCGCCCGCATCACCGACGACAACCTGGAGCAGGTGGTGAACCTGGTCGAATGGCCGTCGGCGGTGCTGTGCAGCTTCGAGCCCGCGTTCCTGGCGGTGCCGCAGGAAGCGCTGATCGAGACGATGGAGATCAACCAGAAGTTCTTCCCGGTGCTGGATGCCGCAGGCACGCTGACCGAGAAGTTCATCGGCATCGCCAACATCGAATCGAAGAACGTGGCAGAAGTGGCCAAGGGCTACGAGCGGGTGATCCGTCCGCGTTTCGCCGATGCCAAGTTCTTCTTCGACGAGGACCTGAAGCAGGGCCTGGTGTCGATGGGTGAGGGGCTGAAGACGGTGACCTACCAGGCCAAGCTGGGCAGCGTGGCCGACAAGGTGGCGCGCGTGGCTGCATTGGCCGAAGTGATCGCACCCCAGGTTGGCGCCGATGCCGCGCAGGCCAAGCGGGCTGCCGAACTGGCCAAGAACGACCTGCAGTCGCGCATGGTCAACGAGTTCCCGGAGCTGCAGGGCATCGCCGGCCGCCACTACGCCGTGGCCGGTGGCGAATCGGCCGAGGTGGCGCTGGCCATCGACGAGGCCTACCAGCCGCGCTTCGGTGGTGATGACATCGCGCTGTCGCCGCTGGGCAAGGTGCTGGCCATCGCCGAGCGCGTCGACACGCTGGCCGGTGGCTTCGCCGCAGGCCTGAAGCCGACCGGCAACAAGGACCCGTTCGCGCTGCGCCGCAACGCGCTGGGCCTGGCCCGCACGATCATCGAAAGCGGCTTCGAGCTGGACCTGCGCGCGCTGCTGGCCAGCGCCAACGCCGGCCTGGCCGCACGCAACGTGCAGGCCGACGTTGGCGAGCTGTACGACTTCATCCTCGACCGCCTGAAGGGTTACTACGGCGACAAGAACGTGCCAGCCACGCACTTCAATGCGGTGGCCGAACTGAAGCCTGTCTCGCTGTATGACTTCGACCGCCGCCTGGACGCGATCGGCACCTTCGCCGCGCTGCCGGAAGCCGAGGCGCTGGCTGCGGCCAACAAGCGCATCCGCAACATCCTCCGCAAGGCTGAAGGCGACATTCCGGCCCAGATCGACCCGGCGCTGCTGCAGGAAGACGCCGAGCGCGCGCTGGCTGAAGCGGTCACCGCGGCCATCGACGACACCGGCGCCAGCCTGCAGCACAAGGATTACGTGGCTGTGCTGGCGCGCCTGGCCTGCCTGCGCCCGCAGGTCGACGCGTTCTTCGATGGCGTGATGGTCAATGCGGAAGATCCGGCGCTGCGTGGCAACCGCCTGGCGCTGCTGACGATGCTGGGCGAGCGCCTGGGCAAGGTGGCAGCGATCGAGCATCTGTCGAGCTGACGCCCGTATCGGTAGTGCCGGCCGCTGGCCGGCATTGCCACCGCGCATCGGATCGGTCTGTGGGTTGCCGGCCAGCGGCCGGCACTACCGGATCACCGCTGGCGGATGTCCATCGGGGTCATTGCCGGCATCGCGCACGATGCCGGCATCCTCGGCTGCGATCACGACGATCGCCACAAAGGCGCGTATTTTGACCGCCACTTAACAACCGATCCCCAATGACGTGATGCATTTCGCATCGTCACCTTCGGTCGGTATGCTGTGCCGCATGCAGCCAAAGAAATACGCCCTGCCGCTGATGGTCCTGTCGCTGGCCGCCACCTCCGTGGCCCACGCGCGCGGCACCATCGACAAGGTGGACATCAAGGGATTGGACAAGGGCGACGACGCCGCAATCATCGAGAACATCCAGGAATCGCTGTCGCTGTACGACACGATCGGCAAGGAACAGGGCGAATCGCGCCTGGAGTACCTGCTGTCACAGGCCGAGCGGCAGACCCGCCAGGCACTGGAACCGTTCGGGTACTACAACCCGGTGATCAAGGTCGAGGCGCCGCGCGAGGACGAGCACGTGCGCGTGCTGATCCATGTCGACAAGGGCACCCCGGTGACCGTCCGCCGCGAGCACATCGACATCACCGGGCCGGCGATGTACGACCAGTACCTGCAGGACGATCTGGCCGCGTTCAAGCCGCGCAAGGGCCAGCGTTTCGAACACACGCAGTACGAAGCCAGCAAGATCACCGTCACCCGTCGCCTGGCCGAACGTGGCTATTTCGATGCCGACTACACCCAGCGTCAGGTGCAGATCACCCGTGCCGACAACGCCGCCGACATCGACCTGACCTGGGACAGCGGCCGCCGCTACAACATGGGCCCGGTGCGTTTCGAGCAGGACTACTTCGTCGACAAGCTGTTCGATCCGCTGGTGTACTGGGAACAGGGCAGCTACTTCCACGAGGGCAAGCTGGACCGGCTGCGCGAGTCGCTGACCAAGCTGGACTACTTCAGCGTGATCGACATCCAGCCGCGGCCCGACCAGGCCGATGCGAACGGCGAAGTGCCGGTGGATGTGAAGCTGACCCGTGCCAAGCGCACCATCTACACCGCGGGTCTGAGCTACGGCAGCGAAAGTGGCCCGGGTGTGCGCGGTGGCATCGAACGGCGGTGGCTGAACAACCGCGGCCACAAGATGAACACGCAGCTGGACTATGCGCAGAAGCGCAAGAGCCTGGTCACCAGCTACCGCATTCCGGCCTTCAACTGGCTTGATGGCTGGTACACCTTCGCTGCCAGCGCCTACGACGAGCAGACCGACTACATCGACCTGCGCAACTTCAAGCTGATCGCCAGCCGCAGCGGCGAGATCAACGAACACTGGACCGCGATCGCCTCCGTCAACGCGCTGCGCGAGCGCTGGCGCTATGCCTCCGGCACCGAATTCACCGACGCGGTCTACAACACGTCGACGCTGGTGTACCCGCAGATGGTCGCCGACTACGTCAACGTCGATGACGAACTGTTCCCGCGCAAGGGCATCAGCGGTACTGCGACGATGCGTGCCGGCGTTGAAGGTGCCGGTTCGGACACCAGCTTCGTGCAGGCCAATGCCGTGCTGCGCTGGTACATCCCGGTGGGCGAAAGCAACCGCCTGATCCTGCGCGGCGAAGGTGGCACCACCTGGACCAGTGATCTGGTGGCGATGCCGCCCAGCCTGCGCTACTTCGCCGGTGGTGACCGCAGCATCCGCGGCTATGCCTATCGCGAGGTGGGCCCGCGGACCCCGGCACCGGACAAGTACGCGCTGGGCGCCAAGAACCTGGTGATCGGCTCGGCCGAGTACGAGCACTATTTCAATGGTGGCCCCTGGGGTGCGGCGGTGTTCGTCGATACCGGCAGCGCCTTCGACAACACCATCGATCTGCATACCGGCGTCGGCTTCGGCGTGCGCTGGAAATCGCCGGTGGGCCCGGTGCGCGTGGATATCGCGCATGGCCTGAACAACCCGGATTCGCAGTTCCAGCTGTACCTCAACATCGGAGCGGACCTGTGAGTACGCCCGCACCCACTCCGAACCCGACCACGCCGCCGCGCGTGCGCTTCTACCGCCGCCGCCGCTTCTGGGCCTGGTCCGGTGTGGGCGTGCTGGGCCTGGTGCTGCTGGCCCTGCTGGCGGTGTACTGGTTGCTGCAGACCGTGGCCGGGCGTGACGTGCTGCTGGCGCAGGTGGTGGCACGGCTGCCGGTGGGCGCCAGCTTCACCTGGGACAAGGTGGACGGCCCGGTGGCCGGTCCGCTGACCCTGTACAACGTCGACTTCCGCTACGACGACATCCATTTCCACGCCGAGCGCGCCCATCTGGAGCCGGACCTGCGCCCGCTGCTGGGCCGCAAGCTGCTGCTGGACAAGCTGGAACTGACCAACGCGACGCTGAACCTGGCCAAGAGTGACGAGCCGTTCAAGCTGCCGTCGTGGCCGGATTCGCTGCCGCAGATTGAAATGCCGTTGGCGATCCAGGCCGATGCCATCGTCATCGACGGCTTCCGCATCAGCCAGGCCAACGAGCCGGTGATCGACATCAGTCGCGTGCGCGGCGGCATCGAGATCGCCAATGGCGAGTTCCAGGCACACAAACTGGTGGTGGACAGCGACATGGGCAATTTCACCGCCCAGGGTCGTTACATCCCGGCCAAGGACTACGACACCGATGTAACCGTCACCGCGGTGCTGCCGGCGCCGCGTGGCCGCACGGCCGCCACCGTCGGCCTGGTCGCCCGCGGTGACCTGTCGCACATGGAAGTGGCCGTAGCCGGGCGCGCGCCGAAGCCGCTGCACGCGATGCTGGTGTTCGATGGCCGCACCGATCCGAGCTGGAGCGCCAGCATCCGCAGTGACGAGCTGGATCTGGCGCTGCTGTCGCCGGCACTGGCCAGCTCGGCGATCGCGCCGCTGGCACTGGACTTCACCGCCGCCGGCAAGGGCGGCAACGCCAACCTGCGTGGCAAGGTGAAACAGGGCGATCAGGAACTGGAACTGGCACCGTCGGTGGTATCGCTGAAGGACCAGGTGCTGAAAGTCTCACCGCTGCTGGTGAAGGGTCTTGGCGGTGAGGCGCGGCTGGAAGGCACCGCCGATTTCAGCCAGGAAGACCAGCAGAAGCTCAACTTCTCGGTGGTCGCACATGACCTGACCTACGTGCCAGCGGCGGACCCGAACACCGCCGGCAGCGCCCCGGTGCCGGTCACCTTGAAGGAAGCACGCTTCGGCCTGGCCGGTACCCTGAAGGCCTGGGCGGCGATCGGCCGCGCCGAGGTCGAGCGCGACGCGCAGAAGGCACAGCTGCACTTCGATGTGCGCGGCAACGATCAGGCCGCGTCGATCCACCAGCTGCAGGCGCAGACCCCAGGTGGCCAGCTGCAGGTGGAAGGCCAGGTGGCGTGGGCACCGCAGCTGGACTGGGATGCCAAGGCCACGCTGAAGGACTTCGACCCCGGCTATTTCGTGCCGGGCTGGAATGGCCGCCTGTCCGGCAACCTGGCCTCCAAGGGCCGCCAGCTGCCGCCGCCGGCAAACGCACCGCCGGGTACCGCCGGCACGTTGGAAGCCACGGTCGATCTGCCGTCGTTGAAGGGCGTGCTGCGTCAGCGCAACCTGGACGCACAGGGCAAGTTCGCGCTGCAGGGCGCGCAGGGCCAGGGTGACCTGAAGCTGTCGCTGGGCAGCAGCCGGGTGACCGCTTCGGGCAAGGTCGGTGACCGCCTCGACATCGATGCGCGTTTCGAACCGCTGCAGCTGAGTGACCTGCTGCCGGGCGCCGATGGCGGCCTGCGTGGCCAGGTACAGGTGAAGGGCCCGCGCGATGCGCCGGACATCACCGCCGACCTGGTCGGCAACAACCTCAACTGGGACGGCTACGGCGCCGAGAGCGTGAGCATCAAGGGCCACCTGCCGTGGCGCGGCGACAGCGGCACGCTGGCGATCCAGGGCCAGCAGGTCAATGCCGGCATGCTGCTGGAACGCTTGAATGTGGATGCGCAGGGCAGTGTCTCCAACCTGCGCCTGGCCGCGCAGACCCGCAACGAGATGGGCGCGATCGAGCTGCAGGGCAGCGTGCGCCAGCAGGGCGCGCAGTGGCGCGGCGAGCTGGCCGCGCTGCGCATCGCACCGGTGAAGGGCGATGCCTGGTCGCTGCGTGCACCGGCGGCGTTCGCGATCAACGGCAGCAACTACACGCTGGGCGAAGCCTGCCTGGCCGCTGCCAGCAGCGGCACACTGTGCGCACAGGCCAACTGGCCACGCGAGGGCCTGGTGGTGCGCAGTGATGCGCTGCCACTGGCGCTGGTGCAGCCGTGGTTGCCGCCGCAGTCCGGCCGTCGCATCTACCTGCGTGGCGATGTCAGCCTGGACGCGCAGATCCGCCCGCGCGGCAACGCCTGGGAAGGCCATGTGGAAGTGCGCTCGAAGGAAGGCGGCGTGCGCCTGGGTGAGAACCGCAATGCCGTGGGGGACACCACCCGTGGCGAGCTGGTGCGCTACGACCAGTTCTCGCTCAAGCTCGACATGACCCCGGCCAGCATCAAGGGCTACCTGGGCATGGGCTTCCAGGGCAACGGCTTCGTCGACGCCAGGATGCAGACCGGCTGGGAAGCCAGCGCACCGTTGAACGGCGAGCTCTATCTCAACATGTCGCGGCTGTACTGGCTGGAGCTGTTCTCGCCGGACATCGTGCGACCGACCGGCCTGATCGAAGGCCACGTCAGCCTGCGCGGCACGCGTGGCCAGCCCTCGCTGGGCGGTGACGCGCAGCTGAGCAACTTCAAGGGTGAATTCCCGGCACTCGGCCTGACCTTCGACCAGGGCAAGGGCAGCTTCGTGGCCCAGCCCGATGGTTCGGCCAAGATCACCGCGCAGGCCAACTCCGGCCAGGGCACGCTGTACGTGGATGGTGGCCTGTCGTGGTTCGGCGATGCACAGCCGCTGCAGTTGAAGATCCACGGCGACAACGTGCTGCTGTCCAACACCAGCGAGCTGCGCATCGTCGCCAATCCCAACCTCGACTTCACCCTGGCCAAGGCCGCGATGGAGCTGCGTGGCACCGTGCACGTGCCCGAGGCCGACATCGATCTGGAGCGCCTGGACCGCGGCACCTCGGTGTCCGAAGACGTGGTGGTGCTCGACCCGGCCGATCCGGAAGAGTCGCGTACCTCGCCGCTGGACATGGAGCTGACGGTCAGCCTCGGTGACAAGGTGAAGATGACCGGCTTCGGCCTGAAGGGCGCGCTGACCGGCAAGATGCAGGTCTGGGCCAAGCCTGGCCGCGAAATGACCGCCAATGGTGGGCTGGAAGTGAGTGGCCGCTACAAGGCGTACGGGCAGGACCTGACCATCACCCGCGGCAACCTCACCTGGAACTACAACGCGGTGTCCGACCCGCGCATCAACATCCGTGCCGAGCGCCGGATCGGTGATGTCACCGCGGGTATCGACGTGACCGGGCGTGCGCAGCAGCCGCGTGCGGACGTGTGGTCCGATCCGGCGATGTCGCAGTCCGAAGCCCTGGCTTATCTGGTGCTGGGACGCAGCCTGACCGGCGCCAGCAGCGACCAGACGCAGCAGGTCAATGCGGCCTCGGCGGCATTGTCGGCCGGCAGCGGCCTGCTGGCCTCGCAGTTGGGTGCCAAGCTGGGCCTGGACGATGCCGGCGTGAGCCAGTCGCGCGCGCTGGGTGGCTCGGTGATCGGCGTCGGCAAGTACATCTCGCCCAAGCTGTACGTCGGTTACGGCGTATCGCTGGTCGGTGCCGGTTCGGTGATCACGCTGAAGTACCTGCTGCGCCGCGGCTTCGATGTGGAAGTGGAATCGAGCACGGTGGAAAACCGTGGGTCGATCAACTGGCGGCGGGAGAAGTAACGATGCGGTAGTGCCGGCCGCTGGCCGGCAACTGCACCGTATCTCCCGAGTTGCGTGGGTTGCCGGCCAGCGGCCGGCACTACCGTGCACGACGCCCCCAACCATCGGCCGTTGCCCCTTCCGGCCCCAGCGGCTATGGTCCCGGGCTGTTCTGTCGTACCGGATTGCCCCATGTCACCACGCAAAGCCCTTCCCACCGCCCTGGCCCTGGGCCTGACCCTCGCCGCCGGCGCCCACGCCGATGAAGGCATGTGGATGCCGACCCAGCTGCCGGAGCTGGCCAAGCCGCTGCAGGCCGCAGGCTTCAAGGGCAATCCGGCCGACCTGGCCAATGTCACCGCACCGCCGCTGAGCGCGGTGGTGCGTGCCGGTGGCGGCACCGGCTCGTTCGTATCGTCGGACGGCCTGCTGCTGACCAACCACCACGTGGCGATGGGCGTGATCCAGTACAACAGCTCGCCCGAGCATGACCTGATCAATGGTGGCTTCATCGCCAGGGACCGCGCCGACGAGCGCCCGGCCAACCCGGACTTCCGCGTGCTGGTCACCGTCGGCTTCGACAAGGTGACCGACCAGGTGCTGGCGCAGGCGCGTGGCAAGACCGGCCGTGCCTACTTCGATGCGGTGGATGCGGCCAGCAAGCAGATCGTGGCCGAGTGCGAGAAGGACGGCAGCGTGCGCTGCTCGGTGGCCAACATGTACTACGGCACCGATTTCTACCGCATTGCCCAGCTGGAGCTGAGCGACGTGCGCCTGGTGTATGCGCCGCCGCGTGCGATCGGCAACTACGGCGACGAGATCGACAACTTCATGTGGCCGCGCCACACCGGCGACTTCACCCTGCTGCGCGCCTATGTCGGCAAGGACGGCAAGCCGGCCGCGTACAGCAAGGACAACGTGCCCTACCAGGCGCCGGCGCACCTGCAGATGTCGGTGGAAGGTCCGAAGGAAGGTGACTACGCGATGCTGGCCGGTTACCCGGGCATCACCTATCGCCACCGTACCGCGGCCGAATTCGCTGGCCAGATCGATACCGTGCTGCCGCGCCGCGTATCGGTGTTCCAGCAGATGATCGACACCATCGAGGCCGCCAGCGCCAAGGACGCGCAGGCGCGCACCCGCTACGCCTCACAGCTGCAGTCGCTGAAGAACAACCGCAAGCGCGCCGCCGGTGAGCTGGAAGGCCTGTTGCGCAGCGACGCCAAGGCCCAGCGTGCCGCCGACGAGACGGCGATGCTGGCTGCCACCGACCGCAAGTACCAGGGCGACATCAAGGCGCTGCTGACCAACCTGTCGCAGGGTGCGGCGGTGGGCGAGCGTGACCTGCTGCTGGACCAGATGGCCGCACAGAGCCAGCTGCTGCGCTCGGCGCTGCTGCTGGAACGCCTGCGCATCGAATCGGCCAAGCCGGACGCGCAGCGCGAGAGTGGTTTCCAGCAGCGCGACCAGGCGATGATCGAAGGCGTGCTCAAGCAGGTCCAGCGCCGCTACGCGCCGGAGGTCGAGAAGGCGCTGCTGACCACCCTGCTGACCCGTTACCAGCAGCTGCCGGACGCGCAGCGCGTGGCCGAGTTCGATACGGCCTTCGGCCGTACCCCGGAGCAGCTGGCGAAGGCACTGGACACCCTGTACGCCGGCACCCAGCTGGGTGAAGAGGCACAGCGCCTGTCCCGTTTCGCTGCTGCGCGCGAAGGCAAGGCGCTGGCTGCCGATCCGCTGATCACCGTGGCCGCCCCGCTGGTGGCCGCGCAGCTGCGCATCGAGAACGAAAGCAAGACCCGCGAAGGCGAGCAGCTGCGCCTGCGCCCGGCCTACATGCAGGCGCTGTTCGCCTGGCGTGCCAAGCAGGGCCGCGCGGTGTACCCGGATGCCAACCGCACCCTGCGCATCAGCTACGGCAAGGTCGAAGCGCTGCATCCGCGCGACGGCGTGACCTACTCGCCGGTGACCACCGTGGCCGGCATCGTCGAGAAGAACACCAACGCCTATCCGTTCGATGCGCCCAAGCCGCTGCTGGCCGCGATCGCCAAGGGTGACTTCGGCAGCACCGCCGACCCGGCGCTGAAGACCCAGACGGTCAACTTCCTGACCAACCTGGATACCACCGGCGGCAACTCCGGCTCGCCGGTGCTCAACGCCAAGGGCGAACTGATCGGCCTGAACTTCGACAGCAACTGGGAATCGGTCAGCGCCAGCTGGTGGTTCGACCCGCGCTACAAGCGCGCCGTGCACGTGGACATGCGCTACCTGCGCTGGCTGCTGGCCAAGGTCTACCCGGCGCCGGAACTGCTGAAGGAAATGGGCGTTCCGGCCCAGTAAGAAGCCGGCCACGACCAATGGTCGTGGCCCGCACCGCGTAGGCCCCCACCTTGGTGGGGGTGGTTGCCCCCAACGAGCCCGCACCCCCGGCCACGCCTGGCCTACACTGCGGGTTCTTCCGACGGAAACGCGCGCGTGGTCTCCAGCTGGATCCTGCTGCTGGTCTCGGTTGCCTATGCCGCGCTGCTGTTCGGCGTGGCGTGGTGGGGTGACCGTCGGCCGATGTACCCCGACCGGCCGTGGCTGCGGCCGGTGGTCTACAGCCTGGCGCTGGCCGTGTACTGCTCGTCGTGGACGTTCTACGGTGCGGTCGGTACCGCCGTGCGCAACGGCGTGGGCTACCTGCCGATCTATATCGGTCCGTTGCTGCTGCTGTTGTTCGGCTGGCGCATCATCGAGCGCCTGGCGCTGATCGCACGCAGCCAGAACGTGGTGTCCATCGCCGACTTCATTTCTTCGCGCTTCGGTCGCTCGCGGCGGCTGGCGGCGCTGGTGGCGATCATCGCGCTGATCGGCATCATTCCGTACCTGGCCCTGCAGTACAAAGCAGTGGCGATGAGCCTGCAGGTACTGACCGGCAACACCGGCCCCACTGGCTTCTTCACCGATCCCGCGCTGTACGTGGCGCTGCTGATGGCGTTGTTCGCCACCCTGTTCGGTACCCGCCAGGTCGATGCCACCGAACACCACCACGGCATGATGCTGGCGATCGCCTTCGAATCGGTGATCAAGCTGCTGGCGATGCTGGCCGTGGGCGTGTTCGCCTACCTGTGGCTGAGCAACCGCACCGACGCGGTGGTCGAATCGGTGCATACGCTGTTCACCGGCCTGCCGCCGGTGGGCTTCATCTCGCAGACCCTGCTCAGCTTCCTCGCCATCATCTGCCTGCCGCGCCAGTTCCACGTGGCCGTGGTCGAGTGCGGCGATGTGCGCGATGTGCGCCGCGCGCGCTGGATGTTCGGCGGCTACCTGGTACTGATCTCGGGCATGGTGCTGCCGATCGCCACCGCCGGCGTGACCCTGTTCGGCACCGGTGGCAGCGTCGCCGACGACTCGATGGTGCTGGCCCTGCCGCTGGCCGAGGGCCGCAACGCGCTGGCGCTGATCGCCTATGTGGGCGGCTTCTCGGCGGCCACCGGCATGGTGATCGTGTCGTCGATCGCGCTGGCCACCATGGTCAGCAACGATCTGGTGATGCCGGTGCTGCTGCGCCGGAGCGGTGACCACCAGGAGGCCGCCGACGTCGCCTCGCGCGTGCTGTGGATCCGCCGCCTGGCGATCCTGCTGCTGGCGCTGATGGCCTACAGCTACTACCGCACCAGCAGCAACGACAGCACGCTGGCCTCGTACGGCCTGATGGCGTTCGCGGCGGTGGCGCAGTTCGCGCCCGGCCTGATCGGCGGCCTGTACTGGCGCGGTGCCAGCCGGCGCGGCGTCGAGGTGGGCATGCTGCTCGGCTTCGCCACCTGGCTGTACACCCTGCTGCTGCCGGCGATGACCATGGCCGGCTGGGTCGATGCTGGCTGGGTGCAGCACGGCCCGTTCGGCATCGAGTGGCTGCGCCCGCAGCAGCTGTTCGGCATGACCGGCTGGGACCCGCTGACCCACGGCACGTTCTGGTCGCTGCTGGTCAACGCGGCGACGATGATGCTGGTGTCCGCGCGCTGGCGGCCCGGTGTCGACGAGCGGCTTCGCGCCGCGCCGTTCCTCGATCCATATGCCGAGCGCCCGTCGGTGGCGGGTGGTTGGCCGGGTCACGTGCATGTGGGCGATCTGCTGGCGCTGGCTTCGCGCGTAGTGGGTGAACGCCATGCGCGGCGTTCGTTCTTCGAACAGGCGCAGTCACTGGGCCGTGAGCTGCAATCCTCGGCACCTGCCGACCGTCCGTGGGTGCAGTTCACTGAGCGCCTGCTGGCCGCCTCGATCGGTGCGGCATCGGCGCGCCTGCTGCTGACCAGCCTGCTGCGTGGCTCGGGCATGGACCTGGGCGAAGTGGTGGCGGTGCTGGACGAAGCGGGGCAGGAGCTGCGCTTCAACCGCGAGATCCTGTCGACCACGCTGGAGAACATCAGCGCCGGGGTCAGCGTGGTCGATCCGGACATGCGGCTGACCGCATGGAATCGCCGCTACCAGGACATGTTCGGCTACCCCGACGGCATGCTCTACGTGGGCCGCCCGGTGGCCGACCTGATCCGCTACAACGCCGAGCGCGGCGAGCTGGGCGAGGGCGATATCGAAGTGCAGATCAATCGCCGCATCGGCTACATGCGCGCCGGCTCACCGCACGTGTTCGAGCGCACCCGCAGCGACGGCAAGGTGATCGAGATGCGCGGCCAGGCACTGCCCGGTGGCGGCTACGTGACCAGCTACAACGACATCACCGACTACAAGCACGCGGAAAGAGCACTGTTGGAGGCCAACGAGACGCTGGAGCAGCGCGTGGCCGAGCGCTCGCATGAGGCCGAGGTCGCGCAGCAGTCGAAGACCCGTTTCCTGGCGGCGATCAGCCACGACGTGCTGCAGCCGTTGAACGCGGCGCGCCTGTTTGCCTCGGCACTGCGCGACAGTGATCACGTGAGCGACGAGCAGAAGCATCTGGCCGAGCGTGTGGACGCTTCGTTGCGTGCGGCCGAAGAGCTGCTCGATGGCCTGCTGGATGTGTCGCGGCTGGATGCCGGCGGCCTGCATCCGGTGATCGGCGAGTTCGACGTGAGCGCGTTGATGCGTGAGCTGGCCGCGCAGTACACCCCGGTCGCGGCTGGCCGCGGCCTGCGCCTGGACCTGTTCGCACGCCCTGCGTGGGTGCGCAGTGACCGCCGCCTGCTGCGCCGCGTGCTGCAGAACTTCCTGGCCAATGCGTTGCGCTACACCCGCCAGGGTCGCATCGTGCTGGCCGTGCGCCAGCGCGGCGATGAAGTGGAACTGCAGGTGTGGGATACCGGCCCCGGCATTCCCGAGCACCATATGCGTCAGATCTTCGACGAGTTCCACCGCTACCAGCAACCATTCGACTGGGGCGAACAGGGCCTGGGCCTGGGCCTGTCGATCTGCCAGCGCATCTCGCGCCTGCTCGACCATCGGTTGAACGCACGCAGCCGGGTCGGCAAGGGCTCGATGTTCTCGATCATCCTGCCGCGGGTGGCGCCGCTGCCGGGTTACACCGAGCTGGCCACGCCGGTACAGGCGGTGGCCGCACCGGTACGCAGCGATTCGCTGGCGGGCCTGCGCGTGCTGTGCGTGGACAACGACGAGGAGATCCTTGACGGCATGCGCGCGCTGCTGGGCCGTTGGCAGGTGCAGGTGATCACCGCGGCCACCGTCGACCAGGCGCTGGAGAAGATCGCCGAGCGCCCGCAGGTGATGCTGGTGGATTACCACCTGCACGACCGCATGGACGGCCTGGATGCGCTGGTAGCGCTGCGCGAGGCGGCCGGTTACCCGCTGCCGGGCGCACTGCTGACCGCCGATGGTCGCGACGAGCTGAAGCGGATGGCGCGCGAACGCGGCTACCGCGTGCTGACCAAGCCGATCAAGCCGGCCTCGCTGCGCGCCTTCCTGGGCGCGCTGCGCGATGCGCAGTAGATCCACGCCATGCGTGGATGTGACGTCAGGTAGTGCCGGCCGCTGGCCGGCAACCACGTAATCGCGGAAGCGTTACCCCAGGCCGTGCAGGTGTTCGTACAGGATCGTCGCGCCGATGATCACCAGGATCACGCCGCCGATGATCTCGGCACGCTTGCCGACCATGCTGCCCAGCACGCGGCCGAGCATGATGCCGACGGTGACCATGGTCAGCGTGCACAGGCCGATCACCACTGCCATCACGCCGATATGCACGTCCATGAAAGCCAGGCCGATACCCACCGCCATCGCGTCGATGCTGGTGGCGAAACCGGTCAGCGCCAGCTTCCAGAAGCCGTGGTGCTGCGAGGGGTCTTCGTCTTCGTCGGCACTGTCCGGGCGCAGGCCGTTGTAGATCATGTGGATGCCCAGTGCGCCGAGCAGGCCGAAGGCGATCCAGTGGTCGAAGGCTTCGACGTACTGCAGGGCGGCGCGGCCGAGCAGCCAACCGATGATGGGCGTGATCGCCTCGATGACGCCGAAGATGATGCCGGCACGCAGTGCGTCGCGGAACACCGGCTTGCGCATGGCCGCGCCCTTGCCGATTGCAGCGGCGAAGGCATCGGTGGACATGGCAAAGCCGATCAGGAGGATCGAAATGGGGGACATGGGCGGCGGCTGAGGTCGGGCTAGGACGGACGCACGGCCTGCGCTCGCGCCCAACCTGACGTTGCGCGCGCGGGCCGCTGGTCTCGCCAACCATCATGGTTGTCCACGCCACGGCGCACTGGCCGAGTATGTTGACGTGGACGATTCCTGCGAAGGAATCCGGCTACTCCCCAAGGGGACGCGCAGCTTAGCATCGCGATTCACGTGCGGCGCATTTCCAGAGAAACGCGCAGGCAGGGCTGGTTTGTATAGCGATTGCTATATCGAGAGCGCAGCCGTGCCTGGTAGTGCCGGCCGCTGGCCGGCAGGTGCACCATCAAAAGCGTGCCAAGCAAGCTTGGCACCTACCAATGCGGGTTCAGATGATGTCGCGCGTTTCAGGGGATTGCCGGCCAGCGGCCGGCACTACCTTCAGTCTTCTTCCGGCGGCAGCACGATGGCGTCGTCGTCGATCGCCAGCTTGCCGGCCATCAGCACGGCCTGGGTGCGGTTGGTGACGCCCAGCTTGCGCAGGATGGCGGTGACGTGGGCCTTGATCGTCGCTTCGGAGACGTTGAGGTCGTAGGCGATCTGCTTGTTCAAGCGGCCGGCGCCGAGCATCTGCAGCACGCGGAACTGCTGCGGGGTCAGCTCACGCAGGCGCTGGCCGACTTCGCGTTCCTCGCTGCCGGTGGGCGGCGCGTTGTGCGCTTCCGGCGGTGCCCAGGTCTCACCATCGAGGATGGTGCCCAGTGCGTGGCCGATGGTGTCCGAATCCGCAGACTTCGGAATGAAGCCCAGCGCGCCGTGGTCGAGCGCGCGGCGCATCACCGTGGCTTCTTCGCGCGCGGACACCACGACCACCGGCAGCTGCGGATGCAGCGAGCGCATGTGCACCAGCGCGTTGAAACCCTGCGCACCGGGCATGTTGAGATCCATCAGGACCAGGTCGGCGTCGTTGTGCTGGTCGGCCAGCGCGTACAGCGCTTCCACGCTGTCGGCTTCGAACAGCTGCACGCCGGGGATGACCCGCTGTACCGCCCCACGCAGGGCTTCGCGGAACAGCGGGTGGTCATCGGCAATCAGGAGGGTGGTCATGGGTCGAGCTTATCGATCAGGAAAAAGAGCGACGTGATGGCAGGTGCAGGACGGGTCGGACACGGCCGGGTCCCTCCTCCCGGCCACGTCCCTGGCGCGTCCTGCGCCTGCGGTCACGCCATCAGCGCACCTTGCGCTCGTCCACCAGCGACGCCACCACCGACGGATCGGCCAGGGTCGAGGTGTCGCCAAGCTGGTCCGGTGCGTTCTCGGCGATCTTGCGCAGGATGCGGCGCATGATCTTGCCCGAGCGGGTCTTCGGCAGGCCCGGCGCCCACTGCAGGTGGTCCGGCGTGGCGATCGGGCCGATCTCCTTGCGTACCCAGGCGACCAGTTCCTTCTGCAGCTCGTCGCTCGGAGCCTCTTCGGCCACCAGGGTGACGTAGGCGTAGATGCCCTGGCCCTTCACGTCGTGCGGGAAGCCGACCACGGCCGCTTCGGCCACCTTCGGGTGCGAGACCAGAGCGCTTTCCACTTCGGCGGTGCCGATGCGGTGGCCGGACACGTTGATCACATCGTCCACGCGGCCGGTGATCCAGTAGTAGCCGTCTTCGTCGCGGCGGCAACCGTCGCCGGTGAAGTAGCTGCCCGGGTAGGTGCGGAAATAGGTATCGATGAAGCGCTGATGGTCGCCGTACACCGTGCGCATCTGGCCCGGCCAGGAATCGCGGATGATCAGGTTGCCCTCGGTCGGGCCGTCCTGGATCTCGCCATCGGCATTGACCAGCGCCGGCTGCACGCCGAAGAAGGGCAGGGTGGCCGAGCCCGGCTTGAGGTCCATCGCGCCGGCCAGCGGCGAGATCAGGATGCCGCCGGTCTCGGTCTGCCACCAGGTATCGACGATCGGGCAGCGACTGTCGCCGACCACCTCGTAGTACCAGCGCCAGGCTTCCGGGTTGATCGGTTCGCCGACGCTGCCGAGCAGGCGCAGCGACGCGCGCGAGGTCTTCTTCACCGGCTCCTCGCCTTCGCGCATCAGTGCGCGGATGGCGGTCGGGGCGGTGTAGAAAATGCTCACCTTGTGCTTGTCGATGACGTTCCAGAAGCGCGAGGTGTCCGGGTAGTTCGGCACGCCTTCGAACATCAGTGAGGTCGCGCCGTTGGCCAACGGGCCGTACACGATGTAGCTGTGGCCGGTGACCCAGCCGACGTCGGCGGTGCACCAGTAGATGTCGTCCTCGCGCAGGTCGAACACCGCTTCATGGGTGTAGGCCGCGTACAGCAGGTAGCCGCCGGTGGTGTGCAGCACGCCCTTCGGCTTGCCGGTGGAACCGGAGGTGTAGAGGATGAACAGCGGGTCTTCCGCGTTCATGCGTTCCGGTTCGCAGGTGGCCGGCTGACTGTCCACCACATCGTGGAACCAGCGGTCGCGCGGGGCCTGCATGTCCACCGCACCGCCGGTGTGGCGCACCACCAGCACGGTTTCCACGGTATTGGTGCCCGGCAGCTTCAGCGCGGCATCGACGTTGGCCTTGAGCGGAATCCTGCGGCCACCGCGCAGGCCCTCGTCGGCGGTGATGATCAGCTTGCTCTGGCAGTCGCTGACGCGGTCGGCGATCGAGTTCGGCGCGAAGCCACCGAACACCACCGAGTGGATCGCACCGATGCGCGCGCAGGCCAGCATGGCCACGGCGGCGTCGACGATCATCGGCAGGTAGATGGTGACCCGATCGCCCTTCTTGACGCCGAGGTTGCGCAGCGCGTTGCCGAGGCGGCAGGTGCGCTCGTACAGCTCGCGATAGGTCACGTGCTGCGCCGGTGCGTCCGGGCCGTCCGGCTCGAACAGCAGGGCGGTCTTGTCGCCACGCTTCTCCAGCTGGCGGTCCAGGCAGTTCACGCTGGCATTGAGCTCGCCATCTTCGAACCACTTGATGTGGAAATCGGACAGGTCGTAGCTGACGTTCTTGATCTTCGTCGGCTTGCGCATCCACTCCAGGCGCTCGGCGGCCTTGCCCCAGAAACCATCCGGGTCGGTCACCGAAGCCTGGTACTGCTGTTCGTACGACGTCTTGTCGATGCGTGCCTTGGCGGCGAACTGCGGATCGACGGGGTAGATATCAGCCATGGCACCCTCACTTGCACGTTGACTTTGTATGTGCGGTCGCAGCATCGCAGCGACCGATCCCCTTCAGTTTGCCCCATCCACCCCCGGCCGCGTCACCAGTCTGGTTAGACCATGGTCGAAAGTGAGCGCCCAGCAGGGCCGGGTTCGACCAATGGCGAATAGCCGCTATACATAATCGCCCCGCAGTCTCGGCTCGACCGTGCCCCACGCGCGGCATCACCTTGCCACTTGGGAGAGAGGGCAACATGAGCCACCGTACGTTGAAAGCCGTGCGCAAACCTTTGGCGGCCTGCCTGTTGGTCGCCCTGGTCGCACCGGGCATGGCGTTCGCTGAGACCGCCAAAGAGAAAGCGCTGGAAGCACGCGTTGCCGAACTGGAACGCCAGGTCCAGCTGCTGCTGTCTTCGCAGCAACAACAACAGACCCAGATCAGCCAGACCCAGCAGGCGGTGACCGAAGTCCGCACGGTGCAGGCCGAGCAGAAGCCGGTCGCCTCGGTGCCGGCGGACAAGCAGCCGATCCAGGTCACCACCATCACCCCGGGCGCCGCGCCGGGCACCACGGTCAAGATCGGCGGCTTCATCAAGGCCGATTTCCTCGCCACCCAGACCAGCGATGGCCAGCTGGCCGACGACGCCACCGGCCGCTCGCTGTACCTGCCGGGCCAGACCCCGGTGGAAGGCGCCGGCGGCAGCGGCAAGCGTTCGGGCACCGATTTCAACGCCCACGCCAAGTTCTCGCGCTTCAACCTGGGCATCGACAACGTGAGCGAATCGGGCAACAAGGCCGGTGCGTTCTTCGAGATGGACTTCTTCGGCAACTCGCTGGGCAACCAGACCGCGACCAATACCTACGGTGTGACCCTGCGCCACGCCTACATGTACTGGAACAACTGGATGGCCGGCCAGACCTGGTCCAACTTCATGGACGCGGCCGCACTGCCGGAAGCGGTCGACTTCGTCGGTCCCACCGACGGCGTGATCTTCGTGCGCCAGGCGCAGGTGCGCTACACCCAGGGTGGCTTCAGCGTCGCGCTGGAAAACCCGGAAACCACCACCCTCACCGGTACCCGCAACCCGGTCACCGGCGCCTGGACCAACGCCAGCGCCAACTCCGATCGTGGCAGCCTGCCTGATCTGACCATGCGCTATGGCTGGAAGGGCGACTGGGGCACCTTCGGTGTCGGCGGCATCGTCCGCCAGCTGAAGGTCGACAACCAGGCCACCGGCACCAAGGCCGACAAGGTGGCCGGCGGCCTGACACTGGGCGGCAAGTGGGTGATGGGCGACAGCGATTCGCTGCACTACCAGCTGACCGGCGGCGAAGGCATCGCCCGCTACATCGGCCTGGGCATCACCGCCGACAGCGCCTACGACGTGGCCCGCGACGAGCTCAACCCCACCGGCGTGCTGGCCGGTTACGTGGGCTGGCGGCATGCGTTCTCGCCGAAGCTGCGCACCAACCTGATCTATGCGCGCAGCGACTACGACAACGACAGCATCCTCGGCCCGCTGGTGACCAAGAGCGTGCAGAGCATCCGCGGCAACATCTTCTACTCGCCGCTGCCCAAGGTCGATATCGGTGCAGAGCTGATGTACGGCCGTCGCGAAGTGGAGAACGGCAACAAGGGTGACATCACCCGGTTGCAGTTCACCACGAAGTACAGCTTCTAAGAGCGTGCCGGCCAGCGGCCGGCACCTACCGAGATGGGGTGCCGGCCAAGGTCGGCATCTACCGAGATGGGGTGCCGGTCACGGTCGGCACCTACCGAATTGTGTGCCGATCAACGGTCGGCACCCACCAACAACGATTGCTTCGGAGGGGAAGCGTCCCATGTCCAGTACACCCAGCACCGCCCATAAAGCGGGCACCCTGACCAAGGGCCACAAGAAGGTCATCTTCGCATCGAGCCTCGGCACGGTGTTCGAGTGGTATGACTTCTTCCTGTACGGCTCGCTCGCGGCCATCATCGCCAAGCAGTTCTTCAGTGGCGTCAATGAAACCACGGGCATGATCTTCGCCCTGCTGGCGTTCGCCGCCGGCTTCTTCGTACGCCCGTTCGGCGCGGCCTTCTTCGGCAGCCTCGGCGACCGCATCGGCCGCAAGTACACCTTCCTGGTCACCATCCTGATCATGGGCATCTCGACCTTCCTGGTCGGCGTGCTGCCCAACTACGCTTCGATCGGTTTCGCCGCGCCGGTGATCCTGATCATCCTGCGGCTGGCCCAGGGCCTGGCGATGGGCGGCGAGTACGGCGGTGCCGCCACCTACGTGGCCGAGCACGCGCCGGACGACAAGCGTGGCCTGTACACCAGCTTCATCCAGTGCACCGCCACGCTCGGCCTGTTCCTGTCGCTGCTGATCATCCTGGCCTGCCGCATGACACTGGGCAACGAGGCCTTCGAAGCCTGGGGCTGGCGCATTCCGTTCCTGGTGTCGATCCTGCTGCTGGGCATTTCGGTATGGATCCGCCTGCAGCTGAGCGAATCGCCGCTGTTCCAGCAGATGAAGGCTGAAGGCAAGGGCTCCAAGACCCCGTTCCGCGACAGCCTGAAGGGCGGCAACCTGAAGCTGATGTTGCTGGTCCTGCTCGGTGCGGCGGCTGGCCAGGCCGTGGTCTGGTACGGCGGACAGTTCTACGCGCTGTTCTTCCTCAGCAGCATGCTGAAGGTCGATGCCACCACCTCCTACCTGCTGATCGCCGCAGCGCTGGCACTGGGCACGCCGTTCTTCATCTTCTTCGGCTGGCTGTCCGACCGCATCGGCCGCAAGAAGATCATCCTGGCCGGCTGCCTGCTGGCGGCCATCACCTACATCCCGATCTTCAAGGGCCTGACCCACTTCGCCAACCCGGCCATCGAAGAAGCCCGCAGCAGTTCGCCGGCGCTGGTCGTCGCCGATCCGGCCACCTGCTCGTTCCAGTTCGATCCGGTGGGCCTGCGCAAGTTCACCAGCTCCTGCGACGTGGCCACCGCCGCGCTGACCAAGGCCGGCGTGCCGTACGACGTGCAGCCCGCCGCCGCCGGTTCGCTGGCGATGGTGAACGTGGGCAGTGCCAGCGTCACTTCGTATGAAGCCGCTGGCCTGACCAAGGAAGACGGCAAGGCCAAGGCTGATGCCTTCGGTGCGGAGCTGAAGACCGCCCTGACCACCGCTGGTTACCCGGCCAAGGCCGATGGCGCACGCATCAACATCGCCGGCACGATCTTCATGCTGTGGCTGCTGGTGCTGTACGTGACCATGGTCTACGGCCCGATCGCCGCCTACCTGGTCGAACTGTTCCCGACCCGCATCCGCTACACCTCGATGTCGCTGCCGTACCACATCGGCAACGGCTGGTTCGGTGGCTTCCTGCCGGCGATCTCGTTCGCACTGGTGGCCGGTACCGGCAACCTGTACTACGGCCTGTGGTACCCCATCATCATCGCGCTGATGTCGGTGGTGATCGGCGGCCTGTTCCTGCGCGAGACCAAAAACGTGGATATCACCAAGTAACCGGCGCGCCGACCAACGGTCGGCACCCACCGGGTTTCAGGGGCCGCGGTGCAGACCGTGGCCTTTCTGTTTGTGGGGTGGCGACTGGGGTCGGATCCCTTTCGCGCGCGAATGGGCTCCGACCCCAACCGCAGGACGCGCTACTCCGGGCATCCATGGCTGGGCTCAAACTGCCGCCTTGAAAACGCTTCGATGCAGAACCGACGCTGCGCGCTCTCATCGCCTGCCTGGCGGATCTGCCTGCGCAACTGGTCGGCTCCCGGGCAACGCGCAGCGCGAGCGACAACGAGGTTGCACACAGGAACAAACGGGAAGTCGACGTCATGGCGTGGAGTGTTCAGCTTCTCGTCCCAGGCCGCGAACGGAAAGAGCACATGTAACAAGCCATCTGCGGCCTCGTCTTCGCTCGGTCGCGTGAGGGCGACATCCGGTGCATCCCTGAGCAAGGTGGCATAGGCTTCCAGAAAGCGACGGCCCCGACTATCGTGCTCTGCAGGTGTCTTCGCCTGCCGCAATGCTGTGTAATACGGGAAGAGGCTGTCTACATCGGGTCCGCTGCAGATCACGCCGGACGACCGTGAGCTGTCATTGACAGGGGTCTGTACACGGCAGGTCGTACGCTCAAGCCTCTCTGCAAGCGCCTCGAGCACCCTGCCAATACTGGCACCGGGTGTGGCATCGCCCTCGAGCTCGCCGACGACGGCGGCCAGGGTGTCGCCCAGCAATGGGATGTGTTCGTGCTCGGCGTTCAGGTCGATTGCCGCGACATCAATGGACTGCTCGCTGGCATCGGAAACTCCGGGCATGAGAAGACATCCGGTCAGAAATGCAAATACGCGTCGCATCTACGCATGTTTTTGGAGGTGGGACACCACCTTCAGCACGCTAACGTCGTGAAGCAATGAAACAAGTACGAATCTACATATCAGCCCAGTACTCAATCGTACCGATGCGAGGTGACGTATCCAGCCACACGGAACACTGGGACTTCTAGCAAGAACTGCCAACTTATGACGCAAATGACCCGAATTCCCTTTGTTCGCCAGTGCGTCCCATAGCATGGGTGATTCATCGAATCGGATCGGGGCATGCGCAGCGTACTTCTGGCAGCGATCATCACTGTCTCAGCGTCATCGCCCGACGCAGAAACGCATGTAGCTGCCGACGGTGCGGCACCGCAGGGAAGCCTGCGAGTCGAGGAAAGATCGCCCGTGATCAAACAACTATGCAAGACAGAGAAGGTCTGGCTGTCCTGGAACAACGCCGTACCAAGCGCAACATTGGTGACCTGCGACTGCAGTTGCACATCGCATGACAACTCAGGATGGCTTGTCGAGGCGCAACCGGAAGTCGGCACCTATCGGGTACATCGCGTCTCTCTCGGAAAGGTCTCCAGTCCCACGGAGCTCCGTCGGGCGGGCGTGCGGATTCAGGACATCGTCTCGTCGCATCCGTGGTGTTCAGGCGCCAAACCGAGCATGCCGACGAATGCCGTGTTTGCGACGTTGGTGAAGCAGCCCACGGAATCGGGCGATGAGCCTTACTGCTTTACGCCCCACTTCTTCGTAGGTGATCGGAATGTCCCCCTGAATAGGATTCCAATGTCGGGCGAACAGTTCTCCGACGCGCCCGCAGCAGAATCAGCACTGATCGCGCGGGAGGTCGAGATGCTGCGTGACTGGAGGCGGGAGTTTGCGCCTGAGTAGGGCATTGGTGCCCTCGGACAAGAAATGAGGGCTATACATCATGGAGTTTCAGTGATGCTTGTTTTGAAGCGCGTGGTGCTGGCATTTCTTGCTGGCCCACCTCTGCTCTTATCTTCTTACGCGGTGGATGCCAGTGCGATCTACGGCGTCAACCACACCCATTGGGCGATCAACCGGTTCAGTGTCGATGGCCGTTCGGCCGTTGACAGCATTGGTCCGTATCAAGGGGGCGGTGGAGGGTGCTGTTACATGGCTCCAGATCAGTGGCAGCCAGGGATGATGGTACGGGTCGATTGGGAAACCGGGACAGGGAGTACAGCGGGATTCCCTGGGTTTGCAGATGAGGCGAAGTACGACGCTTGGCTGCAACAAATCGAGGCACAAAAGCGCAGGCACAGCAAAGTCGTCCCCGTCCCGGATTACACCAACCAGAAAGTCTGCGGCATCACCGTGCATTTCCTGCCCTGCGATGAGATTCAGGTCACCACCTCCTGTTACGCCTACGGCAGCCCTGAGTATCCGATCAAGATTCCGCTTGAGTTGCCAGAACCGCCGTCATGCCCGGCAGAGCGTACCGAGCAGCAGAAGGCGTAGTGAGGGACGGGATTGCATGCGAGGGTGAGCGCATGCACGTTGGTGGCGAGGTTCCCGAATGAGACCCCGTGCGAAGGCGTGAAGGTTGGCATGCGAGTCGAGCACGGCTCGACCCTACAATCGGCCCATGACCACCACCGCCCCCGCCGACCTTCCCGCCCTCCTGCACACCCTGCGCAGCGCCTGGCAGGCCCAGCGCCCTTCGCTCGACCAGCGCGAAGCCGACCTGCGCCGCCTGCGCGAGGCGTTGAAGCCGCGTCTGGACGAAATGGCCCAGGCCATCGCCGAGGACTTTGGCCATCGCGCCCACGTCGAATCGAAGCTGGCCGATGGCATGAGCGTGCTGTCGGCCATCGACCACCTGCGCCGCCACCTGCGCCGCTGGTCGAAGCCGCAGCGGGTGGGCGCCGGTTGGCGATTGTGGCCGGCGCGCGCGCAGCTGCGGCCGACGCCGTTGGGCGTGGTCGGGGTGATCTCGCCCTGGAACTACCCGGTCACGCTGGCATTGGTGCCGCTGGCCACCGCCATTGCCGCCGGCAATCACGTGTTGCTCAAGCCCTCCGAACACACGCCGTGCACCAGCGCGTTCCTGGCCGATCTCCTGGCCAGCGTGTTCCCGCCCGATCGGGTGGCGGTGGTGCAGGGTGGGGCGGATGTGGCGGCGGCGGTGTCCTCGCTGCCGCTGGACCATCTGCTGTTCACCGGCTCGACGGCGGTTGGCCGCAAGGTGATGGCGGCCGCCGCCGAGCATCTGGTGCCGGTCACGCTGGAACTGGGCGGCAAGTCGCCGGCCATCGTCTGCCGCGATTTCCCGCTGGACAAAGCCGCCGCGCGGCTGGCTACCGGCAAGTGGTTCAACGCCGGGCAGACCTGCATCGCGCCGGATTACGTGCTGATCGATACTGTGCGTCAGCGTGAGTTCGTGCAGGCGCTGCAGCAGCAGGTACGCGAGCGCTACGGCGACTTCAGCGATGCCGACGATTACACGCGCATCATCAACGAAGGCCAGTACCGGCGCCTGCAGGGCTATCTGGCGCAGGCGCGCGAACGTGGCGTGCCGGTGATTCCGTTGGCGCAGGTGGATGAGGCGCGCGCCGACCGCGAGCGCCTGCTGGTGCCGACCGTGGTGCTGGACCCGCCGGACGACCTGGACCTGATGCGCGAGGAGATCTTCGGGCCGATCCTGCCGGTGCGGGCTTACCCGGATCTGGATGCTGCGCTGGCCGACGTACTGTCCCGCGACCGGCCGCTGGCGCTGTATCCCTTCAGCCATGACCGGGCCACGGTGGAGCGCATCCTCGGCCAGGTGGTGGCCGGCGGGGTGACAGTGAATGACACGCTGCTGCACTTCGCCGCCGATGGTCTGCCGTTTGGCGGGGTAGGGGCCAGCGGCATGGGCGCGTACCACGGCCGGGCCGGGTTCGATGCGATGAGCAAGCGGCTGCCGGTACTGTGGCAGTCGCGCTGGGCCGCCAGCGACCGGCTGCGACCGCCGTATTCGAAGATTGCGGGGTTGTTGAAGCTGCTGCTTCGGTGACGTCGCTGGGGTTCATGGGGTTGCCGGCCAGCGGCCGGCACTACCGGTAGGTGCCAACCAGCGCGGCCCCTTCCGGTGGGTGCCAACCTTGGTTGGCACGCGTGAACCCCATGCGCCAACCAAGGTTGGCGTCTACCAAACCTGGGCCGGGTAGAATGCCCCCATGAAGATCGCCTCGTGGAACGTCAATTCGCTCAATGTCCGTCTGCCGCACCTGGAGCAGTGGCTCAAGGACTTCGGCCCGGACATCGTCGGTATCCAGGAAACCAAGCTGGAGGACCACAAGTTCCCCGATTCGGCGCTGATCGCCGCCGGCTACCGCAGCGTGTTCGCCGGCCAGAAGACCTACAACGGCGTGGCGCTGCTGTCGCGTGAGCCGGCGCAGGACGTGCAGATCGGCATTCCCGGCTTCGAGGACGAACAGAAGCGCGTCATTGCCGGTACCTTCGGCGACCTGCGGGTAATCAACCTGTACGTGGTCAATGGCCAGGACATCGGCACCGACAAGTACGACTACAAGCTGCGCTGGCTGGAAGCGGTGCATGCCTGGATCGCCGAGGAACTGCAGCGGCATCCGAAGCTGATCGTGATGGGTGACTTCAACATCGCCCCGGACGCGCGCGATGTGCACGACCCGGAGGTGTGGAACGACAACCACATCCTGACCTCCACCGCCGAGCGCGGCGCGCTCAACAAGCTGCTGCAGCTGGGCCTGCACGATGGCTTCCGCCTGCACAACGACGAGGCGGGCACCTTCAGCTGGTGGGATTACCGTGCCGCCGGCTTCCGCCGCAACCTGGGCCTGCGCATCGACCTGACCCTGGTCTCCGATGCGCTGAAGGGCAGCGCGGTGGCCTCGGGCATCGACCGCGAGCCGCGCACCTGGGAACGCCCGAGTGACCATGCGCCGGCGTGGGTGGAAGTAGAGTCGAGCTTGCTCGACTGATCTCCCATGCAGTCGAGCAAGCTCGACTCTACAGAACGGGGCCCGACGATTGCCGGGTCCGTTCTGGAACATCTGCCGGCCAGTGGCCGGCACTACCCTCGGATCACCGTATGCTCTTGCGGGTGAACAGGTTGACGATCGCCAGCAGGATCACCGCACCGATCAGCGAGAACAGGAAGGTGCGGAGGGTGATCGCTTCGTTGATGCCGCCGCCGAACAGCCAGCCGGAAATCAGCGCGCCGACGATGCCGACCACGATGTTGAGGATGATGCCCTGCTGGGCATCGCGCTTCATGATGATGCTGGCCAGCCAGCCTACGATGCCGCCGACGATCAGCCAGATGATGATGCCCATGATCGAACCTCCGGTGGGGAACTGTGACCAGTTGACGCGCACGGCCGTGAACCCGTCGTGGAATTGCGTGATGGGCGCGTGCGGATGAGCCTGCCAGCCACCCTTGACGGCCCGTGGCGCTTCGGTCCGGTGACGGTCTGGCGGCGCCCGCACGTGCCGGGCCACCGCGGCGAACCGCAGGCGCGGCAGGTGCTGGCGCAGGCGCTGGGCGCCGACCCGGACACGCTGCCGCTGGTCCGCGATGACAAGGGCCGGCCGGAGCTGAGCGGCGCGTTGGCCCACTACGGCACCGGCTGGAGCCACAGCGGCGAGGTGCTGCTGGTGGCGCTGGGCGAGGGCGTGCGGTTGGGCGTGGACCTGGAACTGCTGCGCCCGCGGCCGCGTCTTCTGGAAATCGTGCAGCGCTTCTTCCACCCCGAGGAAGTGGCCTGGCTGGAAAGCCTGGACGAGGCCGGGCGCGAGCACTGGTTCTTCCGCGTGTGGTGCGTCAAGGAGGCCATCCTGAAGGCGCACGGGCAGGGCATCTCGTTCGGCCTGCACCGCCTGCAGCTGGCACCGGGGGCCGATGGCGCCCTGCACCTGCGCTGGTGCGACCCGGAACTGGGCGAGGCCGCGCGCTGGCACCTGCACGAATGGCAGGCCACCGGCCAGTTCCGTGCGGCATTGGCCTGGTATCCACACTGAAGCGGGGAATCAGCGCGCAAAACCGGCGATAATGGCGGCATGAGCGAACACCCACTTCCCGCCAGCGTGGCTGCCACGCTGGAACAGGGCCTGGCCAGCATGGGCCTGGACGCCGCGCTGGCGCCGCCGCTGCTGCGTTACCTGGCCCTGCTGCACCGCTGGAACGGCACCTACAACCTCACCGCCATCCGCGATCCGCAGGAGATGGTCACCCGCCACCTGCTCGATTCACTGGCGATGCAGCCGTTCGTGGCCGATGGCAGCCTGGCCGACCTCGGCACCGGCCCCGGCTTGCCCGGCATCCCGCTGGCGATCGCCTGCCCGGGCCTGCAGGTCACCCTGGTGGAGAGCAACGGCAAGAAGGCGCGCTTCATGCGCGAGGCCGTGCGCCAGCTCGGTCTGGGCAATGCCCGCGTGGCCGAATCGCGCGCCGAGGCGCTGGACGAAGCTGGCCACTACGACCAGCTGACCGCGCGTGCGATGGACACCCTGGCCGGCATCGTCCGCGTCGGTGGCCATCTGTTGCGCCCCGGCGGCGTGCTGTTGGCCATGAAGGGCGTCTATCCGCATGAAGAGATCGCGGAGCTGCCGGCTGGCTGGCAGGTGCGCGAGGTGACCCCGTTGAGCGTGCCCGGCCTGGCCGGCGAACGCCACCTGGTCACCGTTACAGGTCCCTGATTCCCGCCGCCAGCCCTTTGTGGAACAACGGGTTGGCGATCCACGATTTCCGCAAGGGGCCGGTTGTACGCATAATGACCGGTCCCAACCATCCGTCGACGAGGCACACCCGCATGGCCCGCATCATCGCCATCGCCAACCAGAAGGGTGGCGTCGGCAAGACCACGACCGCCGTCAACCTGGCCGCTTCCCTGGCCAACGCACCCAAGCGCGTGCTGTTGGTCGACCTGGACTCGCAGGGCAACGCGACCATGGGCAGCGGCGTGGACAAGCGTGAGCTGGCGGCCTCCACCTGCGATCTGCTGCTGGGCGAGAACAGCGCCGCCGATGTGCGCGTGCAGACCGCCGAAGGCTACGACCTGCTGCCGGGCAACATCGACCTGACCGCCGCCGAGATCCAGCTGATGGGCCAGAGCGAGCGCGAGCAGCGCCTGAAGCGCGCACTGGCGCCGATCCGCGACGAGTACGACTACATCCTGATCGATTGCCCGCCGGCGTTGTCGCTGCTGACGCTCAACGCGCTGGCCGCCGCCGATTCGGTGATCGTGCCGATGCAGTGCGAGTACTACGCACTGGAAGGCCTGAGCGCGCTGGTGGAAACCATCGAAGCGCTGCGCACCAGCCTGAACCCGGCGCTGGAGATCGAAGGCGTGCTGCGCACCATGTTCGACGTGCGCAACAACCTGGCCAACGCAGTGTCGGCCGAGCTCACCGAGCACTTCGGCGACCGCGTGTTCCGCACCATCGTGCCGCGCAACGTGCGCCTGGCCGAGGCGCCCAGCCATGGCCAGAGCATCGTCGGCTACGACCGCGCCTCGCGCGGTGGCGTGGCCTACCTGGGCCTGGCCGGCGAGATCATCCGCCGCAACAACGAACGCAACAAGGCCGCCAAGGCCGTGGAGACCGTCTGATGACCAGCAGCAAGCCGGCAGCCAAGAAGCGAGGCCTCGGCCGTGGCCTGGATGCGCTGCTGGGCCCGAAAGGCGCGGTCAGCCAGGTGCAGGCCACCACTGCGGTGATCGAACCGCTGCCGGGTGAAGTGCTGCGCAAGTTGCCGGTCGGCCAGCTGCAGCCGGGCAAGTACCAGCCGCGCCGCGAGATGGACGAGGGCAAGCTCTCCGAGCTGGCCGACTCGATCAAGTCGCAGGGCGTGATCCAACCGATCCTGGTGCGCCAGCTGCCGGCAGGCAACTACGAAATCGTCGCCGGTGAGCGCCGCTGGCGCGCATCGCAGCTGGCCGGCCTGGACGAAGTGCCGGTGGTGGTGCGCGAGCTGGAAGACCGCACCGTCATCGCGATGGCGCTGATCGAGAACATCCAGCGCGAAGACCTCAACCCGCTGGAAGAAGCCGAGGCGCTGCAGCGCCTGATCAGCGAGTTCACCCTGACCCATGCCGAGGCGGCCGAGGCCGTCGGCCGCTCGCGCGCGGCGGTGTCCAACCTGCTGCGCCTGCTGGAGCTGCCGGTGGCGATCCGGCTGCTGCTGGAAACCCGCCGCCTGGAAATGGGCCATGCCCGCGCGCTGCTGACCCTGGCTCCCGAGCTGGCCGGCAAGCTGGCGCAGGAAGCGGCCGATGAAGGCTGGTCGGTGCGCGAGGTCGAGCGCCGTGCGCAGGCCTTCGCCGCCGGCAAGGTGCCGAGCAACCGCCCGGTGGCGACGCCGAAGGTGCAGCAGGCCGACATCGCCTCGCTGGAAACCGAACTGTCCGAAGCACTGGGTGCCAAGGTGGCGATCAACCACGGCCGCGGTGGCAAGGGCAAGCTGATCATCCACTACACCGATCTGGATACCCTGGACGGCGTGCTGGAAAAACTGCGTACGCGCCAGGGCTGAGCCCGGCGCAGCGCCAGGGGATGCGGCCTGTTCCTGCCGCGTCCTGCAGATGACAGGGAACGCACCGCCGCGCGCGCCGGGGGATGCACTGCTCTCCGGCCCGTGGCCCATCCAGGGAGCAGGACATGAGCAACGAATACGAGTACGAGGACGTCAGCCCGGACGGTACCCAGATACTGAGGCACCGGCGCGAAAAGGACTTTGTGCTCGCCATCGGCGAAGAGCAGCACATCGAAGCGATCAGCGGCCATATCGAGCGCCATCTCGGACCGATCGCCACGGTCCTGCACGAACTCATTTCCGACCTGGTGCACATTGACGTGCACGTGGTGCCGGCCAATGACCACTGCCCGTACCTGCGCCTGGTCACCTCCGGCATGAGCGACCTGCCGATGACCGTGCCCGCCGACGTGGACGCGGATGTGCCGCGCTACATGGAGCTGATGGTGACCCTGCCGGCCGACTGGCCGATGTCCCAGGACGCCTTCGAGGACGAGCGCAATTACTGGCCGGTGCGCCTGCTGAAGGGCATGGCGCGGCTGCCGCACGAGTACGACACGTGGCTGGGCTTCGGCCACACCATTCCCAACGGCCATCCCAGCGAGCCTTATGCGCCCGGAGCAGGCTTCGACGGTGCCATCGTGCTGATGCCGGTGACTGCTCCGGAGGACTTCGCCACGCTGGAGCTGGAGGATGGCAGGACCATCAGCTTCATGAGCCTGGTTCCGCTGTATCCGGAAGAGATGGACCTGAAGCTGAAGAAGGGCGCCGACGCCCTGCTCGACCGCTTCGATGCGAAGCAGATCAACGATGTGATCGAGCCGGGCCGGGTCAACGTCGCCAGGAAGCGTTTCGGTTTGTTCTGAGACCGGTAACATCAGGGGCCTGAATTTCTGCTTCCGGGCCCCTGCCATGACCATCCTGCTTACCGGCGCTGCCGGCTTCATCGGTGCCTACACCGCCCGCGCGCTGCTGGAGGCGGGCCAGCCGGTGGTCGGCCTGGACAACTTCAACGACTACTACGACCCGCAGATCAAGCGCGACCGCGTGGCCGCGCTGTGCCCGGCGCTGGACCTGCGCACGCTCGACCTGACCGACCAGCAGGGCCTGGCTGCGCTGTTCGACGAGGTGAAGCCGACCGCGGTGATCCATCTGGCTGCACAGGCGGGCGTGCGCTATTCGCTGGAAAACCCGCAGGCCTACGTCGACAGCAATCTGGTCGGCTTCGTCAACATGCTCGAGCTGTGCCGCCACCGTGGCGTGCAGCATCTGGTGTATGCGTCGAGCAGCTCGGTCTACGGTGATTCGGCCACGCCGCCGTTCTCCGAGGACCAGCGCGTGGACCAGCCGCGCTCGCTGTATGCGGCCACCAAGGCGGCCAACGAGCTGATGGCCTACACCTACGCGCAGCTGTACGGCCTGCATGCCACCGGCCTGCGCTTCTTCACCGTGTATGGCCCGTGGGGCCGGCCGGACATGGCACCGTTGCTCTTCTCGCGCGCGGTGCTGGCCGGGCGGCCGATCGACGTGTTCAACGAAGGCCGCATGCAGCGCGACTTCACACATGTCTCCGACATCGTGTCCGGTATTCTCGGCGCGCTCGCGCATCCGGCCGATGGTCCGGTACCGCACCGGGTGTTCAACCTCGGCAACCATACGCCGGTCGAGCTGGAGCGCTTCATCAGCGTGATCGAGCAGGCCGCCGGTCGCCCCGCGCAGAAGGTCTACAAGCCGATGCAGCCGGGCGACATGGTGCGCACGATGGCCGATACCCGGCGCGCCCATGACGCATTCGGCTTCGACGCGGTGACCCCGATCGAAGCAGGGTTGCCCCCCGTCGTGCAGTGGTGCCGCGAGTATTTTGGCGACCGCGCCTGAGGAGGGATCCTCACACAGCCGGATTCATCTTCGGATAACCTCGGCTTCGGAGAATGCGCGGTCTTTGTCCCCCTTTGGCCGAGTGCCTTATGAGCCAACCCGAGCTTTCCGTTGTCGTCCCGGTGTTCAACGAACGCGACAATGTCGCCCCGCTGGTTGCCGAAATCACCGCCGCACTGCGTGGGCGGCTTCCGTTCGAGATCGTCTACATCGACGATCACTCGCGCGATGACACCCTGGCGGTGCTGCAGGGCCTGAAGGCGACCACCCCGGAACTGCGGGTGCTGCACCATGTGAACCAGAGCGGGCAGAGCACCGCCGTGCGCACCGGCGTCAAGCACGCACGTGCGCCGTGGATCGCGACCCTGGATGGCGACGGGCAGAATGATCCGGCCGACATTCCCAAGCTGCTGGCGGCGCGCGATGCGGCCGAGGCGCAGGTGAAGCTGTTTGCCGGGTGGCGCGTCAACCGTCAGGACAGCGGCAGCAAGCGCTGGGCCAGCAAGTGGGCCAATGCCATCCGTGCACGCATGCTGCGCGACGATACGCCCGATACCGGCTGCGGCATCAAGCTGTTCGAGCGCAGCGCGTTCCTCGACCTGCCGTATTTTGACCACATGCACCGCTACCTGCCGGCGCTGATGCAGCGCGCCGGCTGGAAGACCACCAGCGTGCCGGTCAACCACCGCCACCGTACCGCCGGTGTCTCCAAGTACAACAACCTCGGCCGCGCCCTGGTTGGCATCCGTGACCTGCGTGGCGTGGCCTGGCTGATCACCCGCAGCAAGCGCACCGCGGTGGAGGAGCGTTGATGGATCTGGAGCTGCACTGGCTCGACCAGCCGCTCACCTGGCTGTACTGGACCGGCCTGCATGTGACCGGCTGGAAGCTGATCGGCTATACCGGCGCGCTGATGTTCGGGGGCCGCTGGCTGGTTCAGTTCATCGCCTCCAAACGCGCCGGCAAGCCGGTGATTCCGCGCCTGTTCTGGTACATGAGCGTGGTCGGCAGCCTGATGACGCTGAGCTACTTCCTGTTCTCGGCCAAGCAGGACTCGGTAGGCGTGCTGCAGAACCTGTTCCCGGCGTTCACCGCGCTGTACAGCCTGCAGCTCGACATCAAGCACCGGGGCTGGAAGCGGGACAAAGCCAGCCACTAGGTCTTCGGGGCCTCATCCGGTAGCTGCTGACCTTGGTCGGCGCTGGGTTTGGGGGCCAACCAAGGTTGGCCGCTACCGGAGCCCCGGTCTGCCACGCTACGGTAGATGCCGACCTTGGTCGGCGCTGGGTTTGGGGGGCCAACCAAGGTTGGCCGCTACCGGGGCCCCGGCCTGCTGCGCAGGCAGGACCTTCGTCCCATGCCACGGGCCGTGGGCGGTGCCATCATCGGGGTCTGCCTTCCCGGGAACCTGTGCTCGTGAAAACCCGTCTTGCCGTTGCCCTGCTGATCGCCCTGTCCGCCCCTGCCGTAGCCCTGGCCGCACCGCCCGCCGCCGCCGCACCGGCCAGCGTGGCCACCGAATCGCCCGCCGATGCCGCCTTCCGCGCGCTGTACGAGAAGGAATGGAAGTGGCGCCAGGAGGGCGGCGGCGAGGCCAGCGAGGACGAGGACGCGCCAGCCAACGCCACTCGCATGCCCGATGTCGGCCCGGCCGCGCAGCAGGCGCGCCTGAAGGTGTGGGACGAGACCCTGGCTGCACTGAAGAAGATCGACCCGAAGACGCTCTCGCCCGACAACCAGATCAACTACGCGATCTACCGTGACCAGGTGTTCAACCTGGCCGAAGAAGTGCGCCTGCGTGGCTACGAGATGCCGTTCAACGCCGACTCCTCGTTCTGGTCCAACCTGTCCTTCATGGCCCGGCGCGAGATGAAGACCGTGCAGGACTACCAGAACTACATCGCACGCCTGAACGATGTACCGCGTTACTTCGGCCAGCAGACCGAAAACATGCGCGCCGGCCTGAAGCGAGGTTTCAGCGTGCCGCGCGCGGTGCTCGATGGCCGCGAAGTGTCCATCGCCACCGTCGCCGAGCTGATGGATCCCACCGAGTCGCCGCTGTACGCGCCGTTCAAGAAGCTGCCCAACAGCATTCCGGCCGCAGAGCAGGCCAGGCTGCAGGCGCAGGCGCGCGAAGCAATCAGTAGCAAGGTCGTGCCGGCGTTCCAGCAGCTGCGCACCTTCTTCGTCAACGAATACGTGCCGCAGGCGCGCACCACGCTGGCCGCCGAAGCGATGCCGGGCGGCAAGGCGTACTACAAGCAGCAGATCCACGAATACACCACGCTGGACCTGTCGCCGGACGAGATCCATCGCATCGGTCTGGATGAAGTCGCACGCATCCAGAAGGAAATGAACGACATCATCAAGCAGGTGAAGTTCAAGGGCAGCTTCGCCGAATTCCTGACCTTCCTGCGCACCGATCCGCAGTTCTATGCCAGGACGCCGGAAGAGCTGCTGTCGCGCGCCGCATGGATCTCCAAGCGGGCAGACGGTCAGCTCGGCAAGTACATGACCCTGCCGCGCGCGCGCTTCACCATTGTGCCGGTGCCGCCGGACATCGCGCCGTTCTGGACCGCCGGCCGCGGTGGCATGGGCACCTACTGGCTCAACACCTACAACCTGCCGTCGCGCCCGCTGTACAACCTGCCGGCGCTGACCCTGCATGAATCCGATCCGGGCCACGCGCTGCAGGGTGCCATTGCCGCTGAGCAGAAGAACCTGCCCGAGTTCCGCCGCAACGCCTACATCTCCGCCTACGGCGAAGGCTGGGCGCTGTACTGCGAGAAGCTGGGCGTGGAAATGGGCATCTACGAAACCCCGTATGAGGACTTCGGCCGCCTGACCTACGAAATGTGGCGCGCCGCGCGCCTGGTGATCGACACCGGTGTGCACAGCAAGGGCTGGAGCCGCGAGCAGGCCTTGGCCTACCTGCGTGACCACACCGCGCTGAGCGAGCATGAAGTGACCACCGAAGTGGACCGCTACATTTCCTGGCCGGGCCAGGCCCTGAGCTACAAGCTGGGCGAGATCGCCATCGTGCGCCTGCGTGCGCAGGCCGAGAAGGAGCTGGGCGACAAGTTCGACATCAAGGGTTTCCACGACACCCTGCTCAAGCAGGGCTCGGTGCCGCTGCCGGTGCTGGAACAGCAGATCCAGGCCTACATCGCCGAACGCAAGAAGGCCTGACCGTTCCAAGGTAGTGCCGGCCGCTGGCCGGCAACCCGCATGCACCGCAATTGTTCGACATTGCCGGCCAGCGGCCGGCACTACCAGGGATCGGAAAACGGGGTCGGATCGCACGATCCGACCCCGTGGTCTTTCAGCCCATCGCCCTTGGCTTGGCCACGCGTGCCGCAAACGTCGGCAGCACCAGCAGGGTCAGCACGGTGGCGGTGATCAGGCCACCGATCACCACCGTCGCCAGCGGCTTCTGCACTTCCGCACCGGAACCGCTGGCGATCGCCATCGGAATGAAGCCGACGATCGCCACCAGCGCCGTGGTCAGCACCGCGCGGATGCGGCTCGACGCACCGTTGATCGCCGCCTGCAGCGGCAGGTCACCGGCATCCAGGCGCTCGCGGATCGCCTGCATCAGCACCAGGCCGTTCAAGGTGGCCACGCCGGACACGGCGATGAAACCAACCGCCGCCGACACCGAAAACGGCATGCCACGCAGCAGCAGCGCGAGAATGCCGCCGACCAGCGCCAACGGCACGCAGCTGAACACCAGAATGGCTTCCTTGCCGCTGCGCAGGGCCATGAACAGCAGGCTGCCGATCAGCAGGAACACCACCGGCACCACCGTTGCCAGCCGCTTCTCCGCGCGCTGCAGGTTCTCGAACTGGCCACCCCAGGTCAGGTAGGCGCCCGGCGGCAATGCAACATCAGCCACCGCCGCCTGCGCCTCGCCGACAAAGCCGCCCAGATCGCGGCCACGCACGTTGGCCTGCACCACCACGCGGCGGCTGCCGTTGTTGCGGCTGATCTGGTTCGGCCCTTCGCTGACCGTGATGCGCGCGACCGACGACAGCGGAATCACCAGCCCCGACGGTGTAGCGATCGGCAGTGAGGCGAGCTGGTCCGGATCGTTGCGCGAGGCATCGTCCAGGCGCACCACCACGTTGAAGCGGCGATCACCTTCGAAGATCTTGCCGGCCGCCGTGCCACCAATGCCGGTGGACAGCGCATCACTCACGTCCGCGGCAGTCAGGCCGTACTGCGCCGCCGCCACGTGGTCGATGGCCACATTGAGCGTGGGCAGGCCGGAGATCTGTTCCACCCGCACGTCGGCCGCACCGTTCACCGCACGCAGCTTCAACGCCACCTGGTCGGCCACTTTCTGCAGCTGGCTGAAGTCATCGCCGAAGATCATTACCGCCAGGTCGGTACGCACGCCGGAGATCAGTTCGTTGAAGCGCAGTTCGATCGGCTGGCTGAACTCGAAACTGTTGCCCAGCTGCTGCCCGGCCAGCTTTTCGAAGCGTGCCACCAGCGCGTCCTTGCCCAGCTTCGGATCCGGCCAGTCCTTGCGTGGCTTCAGCACGATCACGCTGTCGGAGATGTTGGTCGGCATCGGGTCGATCGCTGCCTCGGCGGTACCGGTGCGCGAGAACACGGTTTCTACTTCCGGCTGCTTGGCAATCGCCTTTTCCAGTGCCAGCTGCATCGCCAGCGACTGCTCCAGCGAGGTCGACGGCACGCGCAGGGCCTGCATCGCCACGTTGCCTTCGTCCAGCGTCGGCATGAACTCGCGGCCCAGCAGCGAGAACGAACCGATACCCACCACCATCATCATCACCGCACCGGCCAGCACCGTGCGCGGATGCGCCACGGCCTTGCGCACCACCGGTTCGATGCGCGCACGCAGCACGCGGATCAGCTTGGTTTCGTGCTCGCCATCGTCAGCATGTGCATCGCCGTCCTTCACCTTCGGCTCGCGCACCAGCAGTGCGGCCATCGCCGGCACGAAGGTGAAGGAGAAGATGAAGGCACCGATCAGGGCCAGCATGAACGTGGCCGCCATCGGGTGGAACGTCTTGCCCTCCACGCCTTCCAGGGTAAGGATCGGCGCGAACACCAGCAGGATGATCAGCTGCCCGAAGGCCGCAGGGCGCGCCATCTTCATCGCCGAATCGGCGGCCACGCGCAGGCGTTCCATCGCGGTCAACGCACGGCCCAGTTCGGCGCGGCGCTGGCCCAGCATCAGCAGGGTCGACTCGACCACGATCACCGCACCGTCCACCAGGATGCCGAAGTCCAGCGCACCCAGGCTCATCAGGTTGCCGCTGATGCCGAAGCGGTTCATGCCGATTACTGCGAACAGGAACGACAGCGGAATCACCAGCGCGGTGATCGTTGCCGCACGCAGGTTGCCCAGCAGCAGGAACAGCACCACCACCACCAGCAGCGCGCCCTCGGTGAGGTTCTTGGCCACGGTCTTGATGGTGGAATTGACCAGCACGCTGCGGTCCAGCACCGGTGCCGCCACGATGTCGGCCGGCAGCGATTTGTTCACCTGTTCCAGGCGCGCGGCTGCGGCCTGGGCCACGGTGCGGCTGTTGCCGCCGGCGATCATCAGCGCGGTACCCAGCACGGCTTCATGGCCGTTGCGGCTGGCCGCACCCAGGCGCGGCGCGCGGCTCAGCTCGACTTCGGCCACATCGGCCACGCGCACCACCACGCCATTGCGGGTGGCCACCGGGGCCTGTGCCAGATCCTCGGTGGTCAGCGCCAGGCCGTCAGCACGTACCACCAGGCCTTCGCCGGCACGCTGCACGAAACCGGCACCGGCCTGCACGTTGGAGCGCTGCAGGGCAGTGACCAGATCGGCCAGGCCGAGGGCGTGCGCGGCCAGCCGGGCGCTGTCCGGATGCACGCCGTATTCCTTGACGTAGCCGCCGACCGTATCGACGCCGGCCAGCCCCGGGCTGGAACGCATCTGCGGCGCGATGATCCAGTCCTGCACGGTGCGCAGGTAGGTGGCACGTTCTTCCGGCGTGCGCAGCAGGTTGCCTTCCGGCGTGCGGTAGACCTCACCGGCCTGCCAGCCGGCTTCACCGGGCTTGGCCAGCCTGGCCGGATCGAACATGGTGAAGTCCACGGTCCACATCAGCACTTCGCCGAGGCCGGTGGTGACCGGCGACAGCATCGGCGACGCGCCATCGGGCAGGTCTTCGGATGCCTCGCGCATGCGTTCGGCCACCTGCTGGCGCGCGAAGTAGATGTCGGTCGCATCGGTGAAGATCGCGGTGACCTGCGAGAAGCCATTGCGCGACAGCGAACGCGTGGTGGTCAGGCCGGGAATGCCGGCCAGCGCGGTTTCCAGCGGGTAGGTCACCTGCCGTTCGATCTGCTCCGGGGTCAGTGCAGGTGCCACCGTGTTGATCTGCACCTGGCGGTTGGTGATGTCCGGCACCGCGTCGATCGGCAGCTTGCCCAGCTGGAACAGGCCCACGGCAGCGATCAGCGCCGCCATGAACACCACCAGCCAGCGGTGGCGCACCGCTGTTTCAATGATCAGCTTGAACATGGTCGCCTCCTCAGTGGCCGTGCTCGGCTTCGCCCTTGGCCAGTTCGGCCTTGAGCAGGAAGGCGTTGGCACCGACGATGCGCTCGTTGCCGGTCAGTCCACCGAGGATCTCGATGCGGTCGCCGGCACGGCGCCCGGCCAGCACCGGCTGCGCCTTGAAGCCGCCGTCGACGGCGACGAACACCGCGCTGCCGCCATCAACGTTCTGCACCGCATCGGCGGGCACGCTGAGCGAACCGTCCTGGCCTTCGGTGACCACCACCGCCGAAACCGGCGAACCGGCCGGCGGCAGCGAAGCGTCCACCGGCGTGGCGCGGATCACCGCGACGCCGCCCTGCTGGCGCACATCGGCGGCCGATCCGGTAACGGTGGCGGTGAAGCTGCCACCCGGCACGCTCACTTCCAGCTTCATGCCGGGCGTGACCTGTGCGGCCAGCGCGGGCGGCGCGGTGAACACCAGTTCGTTCATCGCCGGATCGGCGACATCGGCCACCGCGCTGCCGGCAGCGACCACGCCGCCCGGGGTGACCTGCACGTTGCCGACGATGCCGGCTACCGGGCTGGTGATGCGCACGCGACCGCTGCTGTCCGGCGAACCGTTGGCGGCGGCTTGGGCCTGCGCGGCGGCGGCCTGGGCCTGTGCCGCCAGCGAACGTGCGCGCGAGGTTTCCATTTCCTGGCGGGCGACCACGCCCTGGTCGACCAGCGCCTTGTCGCGGCCATAGGCCAGGCGCGCGGCTTCTGCTTCGGCCGAGGCGGCCAGCGCATTGGCGCGGAACACCGCGGCCTCGCCACTGACCACGATGGCCAGTGCCTGGTTCTTCTTCACCGCCGTGCCCGGCGCGACCAGCACGCGCTCGACGCGGCCGGTCACCGTGGAGGCCACCGAAGCACGGGCGCCCACGGTGGGCTCGACCCTGCCGGACAGCCGGGTCGAGCCACCGCCACCGCGACCGATCGCGACCACTTCGATACCGGAGGCCTTGATCTGTTCCTGGGTCAGCTGCACCACGCCTTCATCGGCGTCGGCGGGGGCTTTGACGGTTTCCGCCTTGGCCTCCTTGCTGTCGGCGGCATGGCCGTGGCCATCGTCGGTGCCGGCCTTGGCCGCAGCGGGGTCTTCATTGGCAGGCGTCTGCGCGTTGCCGGCGCAGCCGGCAAGCAGGACGGTCAGCAGCACGCCGCCGATCAGCGGGAAAGTACGGGAGAGAGTCATTTGGCCTCCACAAAAGGTGCGCGCCCCTCAAGGCGGGCAAGATCGATTTCGGCGCCGACGCGCGACAGGCGCGCATCCACGGCGGTGCCGCGGGCGGCGATGAGGGCGCTGCGCGTGCTGCGCAGTTCCAGCTGCGAGATGCGTCCGGCGTCGAAGCCGACGCGGGCCAGGCGATACGCCTCTTCGGCGGCGACCACGCTTTCATCGGCGGCGCGGGTCCGGCTTCCGGCGGCTTTCAGTCCGGCTACGGCGGAGAGACGTGCCGCCTCGCTGTCGCGGCGCTGCTGGTCCAGGCGGGCCTCGGCCGCGCGCTGGTCGGCATTGGCGGCGCGGATGCCCCCGCGGTTGCGGTCGAACAGCGGGATGCTGAGGCTGACCCCGAGGTTGTAGGCACGCTCGCCGCCTTCGCGGAAGCGGGTCTGTGCGGCGGTGACACTGAGGTCGGGCAGGGCGCGCTTGCGCTCCACGTCGACCAGCTTGCCGGCCGCATCGGCTTCGGCTTCGGCGATGCGCACCGCCAGTGCCACGTCGGTGGCGCCACGCGGCAGCGGCGGGGCCCGGTCGAGCAGGCTGTCGTCAATCGACTGCACTGGTGCATCCAGCAGCGCGGCACCGGCCAGGCGGGCCAGCGCGGCATCGCGGAAGGCCTGCGCTTCATCCAGCGCAGCGCTGGCATTGGCCACTTCGCTCTGCGCCTGCACCGCGCGCAGCTGTGGCTCGCGGCCCTGCTTGACCATCGCGTTGACCGCATTGGCGTCATCGCGGGTGAGGGTCAGCGCCTCTTCGGCCAGGGAGTAGCGGCGCAGTGCACTTTCCGCCTGTGCGTAGACCACCGCCAGCTGGCTGGCCACGTCGCTGCGGCTTTGGGCACCACGCAGGTTGGCGGCCTGTGCCTCGGCGCGGGCGGCACGGACACGCGCGCCACGCTGGCCCCAGACCTCCAGCGGCTGGGACAGGGTGAGCACGGTATCGGCCTTGCCCATGCCGCCATAGGAGCCGGTGCCCCAGGCGTTTTCGGCGGAGTAGGAGAGGGAAGGATTGGGCAACGCACGGGCCTGGTCGGCACGCGCATCGGCGGCCTCGGCCAGTGCCGTACCCACACGGGTACCGGGCAGCTGGTCCAGGCGTTCAAGCAGGGTGTCGTAGGAGGGGGCGGCTTGCGCCATCACCGATGCCGCCGGGGCCAGGCCCAGCAACACGGCGACGACCAGCCCGGCCGCGCGCGGCGACCGAGGTGTCAGGATCGACATAGGGGGATTCCGGTTGTGAGTGAAACGGGAGCCCGCGATTGCGGGACGCGCTCAACTCACGCCCGGGGGGGACGCGTCAATTCATCCTGGGCGACCGCATAGGTCGCCACGTCGCCGGTATTCATCCAGCGCGCCGGCACCGGCGTACCGAAGGCGGCGAAATCGTTCGCCGGCAGGCTCAGCGTGGAGTGGTGGCAGTGGTTATGCGTGCAGGCACCCGTGTGCTTGCTGTCGCTGTCGCTGTCACCGCCTGCGTCGTCCGCGAGGGATTCGACATGGGCGCTGCTGGCATGCGGTTCCACCGCACACACCAGTGCGTCGGCCACCGGCACGACCACGAATGCCGCCATCAGCAGCATCATCAGGTACGTACGCAGTTGGCGGGTGATCCGGCGCATGGAGGGGAGGCTAGCAAGCGGTTTTCGCCGGATACAATATCAATGACCACCTCGGGAATTCGTCGGAACCTCCCGTTCAGGTGGGCCGGGCACGCCAGCTCTGGCAGGTGCCGACCTCCTGCCCTGGTGGGTGTCGACCTTGGTCGACACGCTTTTCGACCCCCGACACATTGCCGGCCAGCGGCCGGCACTACCCGTATCACGGCAGCTTCGCGATCACCTTGATCTCGAACTGGAACCCGTACAGCCAGGTCACGCCGATGCCGGTCAGGGTCGGGTGCGGCGCCTCGCCCCAGTACTCGGGCACGATCGCCCAGGCCTTCTCGAAGTTCTTCTCGGGGTCGACCAGGAACACGGTCACGTCGACCACGTCATCGAAGCTGCAGCCGGCGGCAGCCAGTACCGCATTGAGATTTTCGAAGGCGCGGCGCACCTGCGCTTCGAAGTCCGGCTCAGGCGAACCATCCTCGCGGCTGCCGACCTGGCCGGAAACGAACAGGAAGCCGTTGGATCGGATCGCTGGCGAGTAGCGGTTGCGCTCGTACAGGGCCTGGCGGCCGGCGGGGAAAACGACATCGCGCTGTGACATGGGAAGGAACCCGTGGGAAAGAACGCCATCCTCCCCGCCAGCGCTGTCTGGATAAACCGCGATGATCGGCCTAGATTGATTGCCAATTCCAAACAATTATCGCCAGCCATGGACCGTTTCGAGGCGATGCGCGCCTTTGCCCGAGTAGTGGAAACCGGCAGCTTCACCCGCGCCGCGCAGACCCTGCAGATCAGCCGAACCACGGTCACCCAGCTGGTGCAGCAGCTGGAGGCACACCTGCGGCTGCGCCTGCTCAACCGCACAACGCGCCGGGTCAGCGTCACCGCCGACGGCGCGGCCTACTACCCGCGCATCGCCCGCCTGCTGGCCGAGCTGGAAGAAGTGGAGGGCGGGCTGGGCGACGCGGCCACCCAGCCACGCGGGCGACTGCGCGTGGATGTGCCGGGGCCCTACGCGCGGCTGCGGCTGGTACCGGCGCTGCCGGATTTCCAGGCGCGCTACCCGGAGATCCAGCTGGACATCGGCGTGAGTGACCGCGAGGTCGACGTCATCGCCGACAACGTCGATTGCGTGATCCGTGGTGGCACTCCAGCCGACCCGGCGCTGGTGGCGCGGCCGCTTGCTGCGCTGCCGATCGGCTTCCACGCCAGCCCGGGCTATGTGCAGTGCTTCGGCGTGCCGACCGACCCGCGCGCGCTGGAAGGGCCCGATCACCACATGGTCGGCTTCCTCAGCCCGCGCAGTGGCCGCGCCCGCGTGTTCACTGCACAGCGTGGCGATGAGCGCGTCGAGGTGCAGGGCCGCTATACGGTCGGCTTCGACGACGGCAACGCCTATCTGGCGGCTGCGTTGGCGGGGCTCGGCGTGGTGGCGCTGCCCAGCTACATGGCCGAACCGCACGTGGCGCGTGGTGAGCTGCTGCCGCTGCTGCGGGACTGGCAGCTGCCACCGATGCCGATGCATGTGATGTTCCCGCCCAACCGGCACATGAGCCAGCGGCTGCGGGTGTTCATCGATTGGGTGGTGGAAGCGTTGGGGTGAGTGCATCGGTCGCGTGCGAAAATCCGGCTGCACGTACTGGAGAACGCACACCCTGATGAGCCGCATCGTCGCACTGGATACCGAAACCACCGGCATCTCCCACCGCCTGGGGCACCGGGTGATCGAAATCGGTGCCGTCGAACTGATCGATGGCCAGCTCACCGGCCGCCAGTTCCACACCTACCTGCAGCCGCAGCGCAAGGTGGACTGGGGCGCGCAGCGCGTGCACGGCATCAGCGACGCGATGCTGGTAGGCAAGCCGCTGTTCTCCAGCAAGGCTGCCGAACTGCTGGAGTTCCTGCGTGGCAGCGAGATGGTCGCGCACAACGCCACCTTCGATGTGGGCTTCCTGGACAACGAGCTGCGCCTGGCTGGCATCCCCGGCACGCTGGCCCAGCATTGCCGCATCACCTGCAGCCTGAAGCTGGCGCGCGGGCGCTGGCCAGGCCAGGGCAATAAACTGGACGACGTGTTGCAGCGCCTGCGCATTCCCAGCCAGCGCGGCCTGCACGGCGCGTTGAAGGATGCCCATCTACTGGCCCAGGTGATTCCGCATCTGCGCTGAGGCCTGGTCGCCGTTACATCGGCCGCAACCAGCGCTCGATCATTGCCACGCCACATGCCACCCCGTCCTCACTGCTCATCGCCACGCCCAAGGCCGCCGCGCGTGCGCGTGTTGCTTCGGTTGCAGCGAAGGTGATGGCTGCTGCCAGCGCTGCTGCATCCAGTCGCTTCGGTGACAACGGTGCCGGTGCTACGCCCAACCGATACAGGCGATCGGCCCAGAAGAACTGATCTGCGGCGAACGGCATCACCAGTGAAGGAATGCCGGCGCGGCAGGCCGAATGCGTGGTGCCGCTGCCACCGTGGTGGATGGCGAATGCGCAACGCGGGAACAGCGCTTCGTGTGGGGTCGGGCCCAGGACGAAGACAGAATCGGGCAAGCGCATCGCAGGCAGTCCCACCCAGCCGGGAAACAGCAGGACACGGCGCGGTGCCAACGCCTGCAGCAGGGCCGGCAACACGCGTTCGCGATCAAAGCCGGTCATGCTGCCGAAGCCCAGATAGACCGGCGGCGGTCCGGCGTCGAGGAAGGCCTGCAGATCGGCCGGCGGCGTCCAGGGCGCATCAGGAAACCGCCATTGGCCACAGACGATGTGGTCGGCCGGCCAGTCCGTCGGTGGCGGCAGCAGCTGCGGCGAGATGCCATAGAGCATCGGCAGGCCGGACCACAGCGAGCGGCGCGGCGATTGCCCCAGCTGCTTGCGGGCCTCGTTGATCGGCTGGCGGAACTGGCGCCAGATCAGGCCGTTGACCAGCCCATAGCTGGCCCGGTTCAACCAGCCCGGCGAGCGTCCCGGCGGCAGGAACGGGGAGCGGAAGGCACGCGTCGGGGTCAGCGGAATCATGCCGGTCCCGATCACCGGCAGACCCCGGCGTTCGCCCACACTCATGCCGACAAAGGCCGCCAGCCCACCCGTCAGGATCGCGTCGCAACCCTCGGCCGCCGCGTCCGCCTGCCGCATCCAGCCAGTGACATGCTGCAGCGCCATCCGTGCCAGTCCGCTACTGGCGGCGGCAACACCGTTGCCACGCGAGACCAGCGCGACCACTTCGTCATGGATGTCACCTTCCAGGGACGCATGGGGCACATTCAGCGCCTGCGCGCTGCCCAGCGTGCCGCCATCGGCCAGCAGTGTCACCTCGTGGCCTGCGCCAATCAGCCCATGGCAGAGCATGGCCAGCGGACGCGTATCGCCTTCGGTTCCGTAGGTCAGGGCCAGCAGCCGCATGGAAAGCTCCGCAGTGAACCGGGCCAGTATGCCGGTTGGTGGGCTCCCGACCCTCCCGGTTCAGTCCCGGCCTGTGGGTAACTTGCGCAAGTGCTTGAACCCGTGCATAATGCGCGGCTCGCTGTGTCCGGTTTTCTACCGGGCGGCGCCCCCGGGAGCACGTCCCCGGCCGCCCAACGCCAGCGTAACCCTTTGATTCTCTTGACGTGTGGTGGGCAACCATCGAGGCCGCCGTCTCCCGGGCTACGGGCTGACACAACTTACTATCGAGGTGCGCAATGTCCCGCGTATGCCAGGTTTCCGGCAAGCGAGTGCAGACGGGTAACAACGTCTCGCACGCCAACAACAAGACCCGTCGTCGTTTCCTGCCGAATCTGCACGAGCGCCGCTTCTGGGTTGCCAGCGAAAACCGCTGGGTGAAGCTTCGTGTTTCCGCGCATGCACTGCGCACCATCGACAAGAACGGTATCGATTCCGTTCTGGCTGAGCTGCGTGCGCGCGGCGAAAAGGTCTGAGGAGTAGACGATCATGGCAGGCAAGCGCGATAAGGTCCGTATGATTTCGACCGCTGGTACCGGTCACTTCTACACGACCGACAAGAACAAGAAGAACACCCCGGGGAAGATGGAATTCTCCAAGTACGATCCGGTCGTGCGCAAGCACGTCCCGTACAAGGAAGGCAAGATCAAGTAATCCGCAAGGATTGCTGATCCCCGCGAAGAAACCCGCCCTTGTGGCGGGTTTTTTCATGCCCGACGGTGGGGCCGGTGGGTGCCTGTGGGTGCCGACCGTTGGTCGGCACACTCCCCCGGTAGGTGTCGACCTTGGTCGACACGCTGTCCCCTCACCCGGTAGGTGCCAACCTTGGTTGGCACACGGCTTCAAAGCAGTCGAGCGCGGCTCGACTCTACACACCCCGCTGGGCAGAATGGCCCATCACCTCCCGACGGGCGACGCGATGCTGTTCGAGTGGTTGCTGGGTTCCTACCTGCTGCTGATCGACTGGCTGATCCGGCTGGTCGCGCTGTGCTGGATTCCCACCCGCACCACGCCTGGCGCGGCGCGCAGCTGGCTGCTGCTGGTCGGCTTCGTACCGCTGCTGGGCCTGCCGCTGTATCTGCTCTTCGGCCACCCGTGGCTGTCGCGCGAGCGCATCCGCCGCCAGGCCGAGGCCTCGCAGGTCATCCGCGAGGAACAGGCACTGCAGCATCGCCTGCGCTGGACCCCACAGCCCGACACCGCCAGCGCCGAGATCGTGCCGCTGGTGCAGCGCCAGGGCGATTTCATGCCGGTGCACGGCAACGCCGTCGATCTGCTGACCGACTACGACGAGTCGCTGCACACGCTGATCGCCGACATCGACCAGGCCGAAGACCGCGTGCACCTGCTGTACTACCTGATGTTCGATGACGCGGTCGGCGAGGCCATTGTCGAGGCCTTGCAGCGTGCCGCCGCGCGTGGCGTGCAGTGCCGCGTGCTGCTCGATGCGGTGGGCGCCAAGCGTGGCCTGCGCGCCTATCGCAAGCGCCTGCAGGCGCGCGACATCGAAGTGCGCGCGATGCTGCCCGGTGGCCTGCGCTGGCGCCGCAGCGGGCGCATGGACCTGCGCAACCACCGCAAGATCGCGGTGATCGACAACGAAGTGGCCTATGTCGGTTCGCAGAATCTGGCGGGCCCGCGGTTCGTGCCGGGCCACCCGAACCGCGAGCTGGTGGCGCGCGTGCGCGGCCCGGCGGTGGCGCATCTGGAAGCCGTATTCGCCAGCGACTGGTACATGGAGACCGGCCAGCGCCTGGATGTGATCACCGATGTGCCCGAATGCGGCGACGACATCGCCACCCAGCTGCTGCCCAGCGGCCCGGCCTACCCGTACAGCAACGCGCGCGACGCGGTTGCGGCGCTGATCCACCTCGCACGGCGCCGGCTGGTGATGGTCACCCCGTATTTCGTGCCTGACGAAGCCACGCTCAGCGCGCTGCGCATCGCGGCGTTGTCCGGCGTGGAAGTGCAGCTGATCCTGTCGGCCAGCAACAACCAGCGGCTGACCTCGTGGGCACAGGAGGCCTACTACGACGAGCTGCTGCGCTGTGGCGTGCGCATCGCGCTGTACGAGCCGCAGTTCCTGCACGCCAAGCACATGAGCGTGGATGAGGACATCGCTGTGCTCGGCTCGATCAACATGGATATCCGCTCGTTCGCGCTGAATGCCGAAATCGGCCTGATCTGCTACGACCGCGCGCTGGTGCAGCAGCTGTGCGCGATCGAGGATGGCTACCTGCGTGAAGCGCGGCAGCTGGACCTGCAGCAGTGGCGCAGCCGCCCTACGTGGCGGCGCAGCCGCGAAGGTATTGCACGGCTGGCCGATGCGTTGATGTGAGGCGGCGGCAACCGCCCATTTCGGCAATCCGGCCTGTCATCGCCGATGGCCTACAATCGGCGCATGACTGATTCACCGCGTAATGGCGAACTGGACCTGGCGATCATCGGTGGTGGTGCGGCTGGCGTGCTGGTGGCGATCCAGGTATTGCGCCAGGCCAAGGCGCCGCTGGCGCTGGCCATTTTCGAACCCGCCTCGCAGCTGGCGCAGGGCATCGCCTATGCCACGCCATGGCCGGAGCATCTGCTGAACGTGCCGGCGGCGAAGATGAGTGCGTTTGCCAACCAGCCCGGCGATTTCCTCGACTACCTGATGGCCGCCAATGCCTACCCGGGCGAGGCGCGCGAGGTGCTGGGCGAGCGCTATGTGTGCCGCCACTACTTTGCTGCCTACCTGCAGCAGCGCCTGCAGGAGGCCGCTGCGACCAGCCCGGCACAGCTGCAGGTGATCGCGCAGCCGGTGCTGGGCCTGCAGCCGGATGACCACGGTTACCAGCTGACACTCGGCGATGGCAGCACGCTGCACGCCGCGCAGGCGGTGCTGACCACCGGCAACAGCATGCGACCGCTGCCGGTAGCCGGTGCCGAGGCACTGCCCGCCGATGACGTGATCGAGGCCTGGGACTACGACGGCGTGCGCACCCTGGCCGGCGAGCAGGCCGTGGCCATCGTCGGGTCCGGCCTGAGCATGGCCGACACCGTGTTGGCATTGGTCGCCGCCGGCCACACCGGCCCGCTGCATGTGATCTCGCGCCACGGCCTGCTGCCGTTGCCGCATGCGCACGGGGGGCTGCCCACGTTCGATCCGGCTTTACTGCTGCCGATGAACCTGCGCCAGCGCCTGCGCGCGTTGCGCGGGTTCGCACGCCAGTCACAGGCCGACGGCCTGCCGTGGCAGGGCGTGATGGACCGCATCCGTCCGCACGGGCAGGCGCTGTGGTGCAGCCTCGAAGAGGCCGACCAGCGTCGCTTCCTGCGCCATGTGGTGCGCTATTGGGACGTGCATCGCCACCGCATCGCCGAAGAAGTGGATGCGCAGTTGCAGACGCTGCAGGACAGCGGCCAGCTGCGTATTCACCGGTCCCGCCTGCAACGTGTCTGGCGCGACGGCGATGCGCTGCAGCTGTCGGGCCGCGATGCCTCGGGCAATGAACAGCAGTGGATGATCGGCGGGGTGATCAACGCCACCGGCGTGGAGACCCGCGCCAGCGCACTGCGCAATCCGTTGCTGCAGCAGCTGCAGGCCGATGGGCTGGCACGCCCCGGCCCGCATGGACTGGGGTTGGACAGCACGGTGCCGGGCGATCGCCTGCGTGCCGCCGGTGGCCAGCCGCAGGCACGGCTGGGCGTGCTCGGCAGCCTGCGCATCGGCAGCCTGTGGGAAAGCCTGGCGGTGCCTGAACTGCGTCAGCAGGCGCAGGCACTGGCAACCCAGGTGGTCGCAGGAGCCGCGACGGCGATGCCGTAAAATGGGGGCATGGATGTCTCCCACCTGCTTGATGGCCTGAACCCGGCCCAGCGCGAAGCCGTCTCCGCTCCCCCCGGCCACCACCTGGTGCTGGCCGGTGCCGGTTCCGGCAAGACCCGCGTACTTACCCACCGCATCGCCTGGCTGCATGAAGTCGATGGCGTGCCGACCCACGGCATTTTCGCGGTGACCTTCACCAACAAGGCGGCCGGCGAAATGCGCCACCGCATCGACGCACAGCTGCCCAATGGCAGCCGTGGCATGTGGATCGGCACCTTCCACGGCCTGGCCAACCGCCTGCTGCGCCTGCACTGGCAGGATGCGAAGCTGCCCGAAGGCTTCCAGGTGATGGATTCGGACGACCAGCTGCGGCTGGTCAAGCGCGTGGTGCAGGCGCTGGAACTGGACGACGGCAAGTACCCGGCCAAGCAGATCGCGTGGTGGATCAACGCGCAGAAGGACGAGGGCCGCCGCCCACAGCACATCCAGCCCGAACCGCACGACGCGTGGCTTGAAACCATGCGCCAGGCCTACATCGAGTACCAGGCACGCTGCGACCGCGCCGGCCTGGTCGACTTCGCCGAACTGCTGCTGCGCGCGCACGAACTGCTGCGCGACAACCCGGCGCTGCTGTCGCACTACCGCGCGCGCTTCCGCGAGATCCTGGTAGACGAGTTCCAGGACACCAACGCCATCCAGTACGCCTTCGTGCGCGTGCTGGCCGGCGATTCCGGCCACGTGTTCGTGGTCGGTGACGATGACCAGGCCATCTACGGCTGGCGCGGTGCCAAGGTCGAGAACGTGCAGGGCTTCCTGCGCGACTTCCCGGGTGCGCAGACCATCCGCCTGGAACAGAACTACCGCTCCACGGCCAACATCCTCGGCGCCGCCAACGCGGTCATCGCGCACAACCCGGACCGCATCGGCAAGGAACTGTGGACCGACAGCGGCGACGGCGAGCCGATCGACTTGTACGCGGCGTACAACGAGATGGACGAGGCGCGCTACATCGTCGAGCGCGCGCGCCAGTGGGTGCGAGACGGTGGCAGCTATACCGAAGTGGCCGTGCTCTACCGCAGCAACGCGCAGTCGCGCGCGCTGGAAGAGGCCCTGCTGAGCGAACAGGTGCCGTACCGCGTGTACGGCGGCATGCGTTTCTTCGAGCGCGCCGAAATCAAGGACGCGCTGGCCTACCTGCGCCTGCTGTCCAACCGCAACGATGACGCGGCGTTCGAGCGCGCGGTCAACACGCCGACGCGTGGCATCGGCGATCGCACGCTGGACGAAGTGCGCCGCGAGGCGCGCGCGCAGGGTATTTCGCTGTGGGAAGCGACCATGCTGGTCACCCAGGGCAGCGCGCTGGCTGCACGTGCGCGCAATGCGCTGGCCGGCTTCCTGGTGCTGGTCAACGAGCTGCAGGCGCAGACCCTGCACATGACCCTGGCCGAACGCGTGGACCACGTGCTGGCCCGCTCGCAGCTGCGCGAGCACTGGAGCAAGGAAAGCCGCAACGCGCTGGACTCGGAATCGCGTACCGACAACCTCGACGAACTGGTCTCGGTGGCCTCGCGCTTCGTGCGCCGCGCCGACGACATCGAGGAAGTGGGCGAGAACATGGACGAGCTGGTCGCGTTCCTGGCCTATGCCGCGCTGGAGGCCGGTGAGGGCCAGGCGCAGGCGGGCGAGGACGGCGTGCAGCTGATGACCCTGCACTCGGCCAAGGGCCTGGAGTTTCCGCTGGTGTTCCTGGCCGGCCTGGAAGAAGGCCTGTTCCCCAGCGCACGTTCGCTGGAGGAAAGCGGGCGGCTGGAAGAAGAGCGCCGCCTGGCCTACGTGGGCATCACCCGCGCACGCCAGAAACTGGTGCTGAGCTACGCCGAATCGCGCCGCATCCATGGCCAGGACAACTACAGCCTGCCGTCGCGCTTCCTGCGCGAGATTCCGCGCGAGCTGCTGCACGAAGTGCGCCCGAAGGTGCAGGTCTCGCGCCCGGCCTCGATGGGCGCCAGCCGGGTGATGGGCCACGCCTCGATCGAGGCGCCGCCGCTGAAGCTCGGCGCGCTGGTCACCCATCCCAAGTTCGGCGAAGGCATGGTGACCGACTACGAAGGCAACGGTGCCCACGCCCGCGTGCAGGTCGAGTTTGCCGATGCCGGCAGCAAGTGGCTGGTGATGGCCTACGCCAACCTGACGGTGATCTGATCACCGTCGGGGGGGCGGGAATTCCTGTAGAGCCGAAGGTAGCGGCAGGAGCCGCTGCCAACGTCGCTTGCGACGGCCCGAAGGGTGCCGGTCAGGACGACCGGCATAGCCATGCTCGGCTGCTTGCAGCGGGAAAAGTCAGTCGAGCACGGCTCGACTCTACAAAAGCGAGTATCCATGACCCGCAACGTGCTCTTCCTCTGCAGTCAGAACCGCCTGCGCAGCCCCACCGCCGAGCAGGTATTTGCCGATTGGCCGGGCATCGAGACCGCCTCAGCCGGGTTGCTGGCCGACGCCGAGGAAGTACTCAGCCCCGAGTTGCTGCAGTGGGCCGACCTGGTCTTCGTGATGGAAAGGGCGCACCGCAACCGTCTGTCCAGCCGTTACAAGGCCTGGTTGAATGGCAAGCGGGTGATCTGCCTGGAAATCCCCGACGACTACGACTACATGGACCCGGTGCTGGTGGAGCTGCTCAAGCGCAAGGTGGCGCCGTTCCTGCGTTGACGGGCTGTTGTAGAGCCGAGCCCATGCTCGGCTGCTTCTGTCGGGAAAGAACAGCCGAGCATGGGCTCGGCTCTACAATAGAAGCCACATCTTCCAGGAACGCCCCGATGACCGAACCCACGTTGCACGTCACCGTGAAGTTGAACGCCAAGCTGCAGCCCGAGCATCGTCATGAACTGTTCGAGGATCCGCTCGATGCGCTGCTGCAGGCGGCGCAGGTGGGTGAGCTGACTGGCGGCGGCACCGCGATGTCCGACCTCGGCGAGGTCGAATACGGCGATATCGAAGTGGCGCTGGTCGATGCGGCCGGCGTGCCGAAGCTGATCGATCTGCTGGAGCAGCTGGGTGCGCCGAAGGGTTCGCAGCTGCAGGGTGCGGGCGAGGCCGACCGCAGCTTCGGCGTGACCGAAGGCCTGGGCATCTACCTGGATGGCCTGAACCTGCCGGACGAGGTCTACGAACAGTGCGATTCCAACCACGTGTTCGAGCAGCTGTCGGAGAACATCGATGGCCTGGGCGAGATCTGCAGCTGGTGGCAGGGCCCGACCGAGACCGCGCTGTACATGTATGGCGAATCGTTCGAGGCGATGCGTGATGCGATCGCTGAATTCGTGGCCAGCTATCCGCTGTGCCAGAACGCGCGCGTGGTGCAGATCGCCTGAAGATGGGGGCGCTGTAGAGTCGAGCTTGCTCGACTGCCTTTTGTGAGCAGACGCAGTCGAGCAAGCTCGACTCTACGGCAGCAGGCTATCGGCCGGCTGACTGCCTGGCGTTGTCGCGCTGGGCCAGATCCTTGCCCAGGTAATAGCCGCCGCAGAACAGCACGAAGGCGGCAATGAGGCTCCACAGGATGATCCTGAGGGGGCTTCGTGATGTCGGCTTGCGGTCCTGCATGCGGGTTCTCCCAAGGCGGCGGCGCGCCGCCCACCCAGCTTGCGCTGCGGTGTCCGGGTACGCAAGCCGGCGGTGCGCACACGCCGCTGCGCGGCGCCGGATTGATCCTGCTCAAGGCGCGCCCTGCACATCCGGTGTGCAATGGTGTTGTTCCCATCTGGCAGACCGCCACGGAGCCCCATCATGTACAAGCGCATCCTGATTGCCACCGACGGATCCGAGCTGGCCGACAAGGGCCTGGCGAAGGGCTTGGAGCTGGCCAAGGACCTCAATGCAGAGGTCGATATCGTGACCGTTTCCGAGCCGTGGGCCGTCGGCATGTACGACGCCATGGGCTGGAGCGTGGGCTACATGAACAGCCCTGAGTACAAGGCCGACCGCGAGGAAGGCGCGCAGAAGGTGCTGCAGCCGGCGCTGGCCAAGGCCGCCGAGCAGGGCATTACCGCCAACCCGGTGCACGTACTGGACCGCTACGCGGCCGACGGCATCATTGAGACGGCGGGTGAGCGCAACAGCGACCTGATCGTGATGACCTCGCATGGCCGCCGTGGTGTGACCCGTGTGCTGCTGGGCAGCCAGACCGCTGAAGTGCTGGCACGCAGCACGCTGCCGGTGCTGGTCATCCGCTGATACAAGCGTTCCCGGGGAGGGGACCCGACGCCGGCCGCAGGATGCGCGCCGGCGTCATCTTTTGTAGGGCCGGCAGGGGCCCATCCACGCATGGCGTGGATCTACTGAATCGCAGGGATCCGACCCCGGTCACATCACCAGCTGTACAGCTTCCAGTACACCGGCGACACGCCGTCCTTGTCGTTGTCGAAACGGCCATCGCCGTTCTTGTCGTACATGTAGAACGGGGCACCGCGCGACGGGGTCACCTTGACCATGCGCAGCTGGCCGGACACGCGGTATTCCTCGATGACATCGCCGTTGTCCATGGTGCGCTTGGACACATCCGCGCCCTTGACGTCCACCGGGGGAGCGCCCGCGCCACCCATGCTGGCGCAGCCAGCGAGCAGGAGCAGGGGAGCCAGCATCAGGGTCTTCATCGGCGGGGGCCTTTGCCTGGAAAGAGCCTTGATTATGCCCCATCGCCGCGGCTGTGCCGTGTCGTCGCAGTGCAGGCACGGGCGCGTAGAATCGACCCATGAGCAGATTAGTCCTGATCGACGGGTCCAGTTACCTGTACCGCGCGTTCCACGCGCTGCCGCCCCTGTCCAATGCACAGGGCGAACCCACCGGCGCGCTGTTCGGCGTGGTCAACATGCTGCGCTCGACACTGAAGGAGCGCCCGGCCTACGTGGCGTTCGTGGTCGATGCGCCGGGCAAGACCTTCCGTGATGACCTGTACGACCAGTACAAGGCCAACCGCCCGCCGATGCCCGACGAGCTGCGCAGCCAGGTCGAGCCGATGTGTCGCATCGTCGAGGCGCTGGGCATCAGCATTCTGCGCGTCCCCGGCGTGGAAGCCGACGATGTGATCGGCACGCTGGCCCTCCAGGGCCTGGCGCAGGACCTGAAGGTGACCATTTCCACCGGCGACAAGGACTTCGCCCAGCTGGTGCGCCCGGGCATCGAGCTGGTCAACACCATGACCGGCAGCCGCATGGATTCGGACGCGGCGGTGATGGAGAAATTCGGCGTGCGCGCCGACCAGATCATCGACCTGCTGGCGCTGATGGGCGACGCGGTCGACAACGTGCCGGGCGTCGAGAAGTGCGGGCCGAAGACCGCTGCCAAGTGGCTGGCCGAGTACCAGCACCTGGATGGGGTGATGGCGGCCGCGCCCACCATGAAGGGCAAGATCGGCGAAAACCTGCGCGCGGCGCTGGAGCGTCTGCCGCTGAACCGCGAGCTGGTGACCATCCGCACCGACCTGGCGCTGGACGCCAGCCCGACCACGTTGGCCCTGCGCGAGCAGGACGTGCCGGAGCTGACCGAGCTGTATGCGCGCTACGGCTTCACCCAGGCGCTGAAGGAGCTGGGTGCGCCGGTGCCGGCACCGGTGGCCGCCAGCGAGGCGACCCCGAGCCTGCGCGGCACTGCGGCCGGCTTCGCGCGTGGCAGCGTCGAGGCGCCCGCCGCCGGCACGCTGGATCCGGCACTGTCCGCGCCGGGTGAATACGAGACCGTGCTGAGCGCCGAGCAGCTGCAGGCCTGGGTCGAACGCCTGCAGCAGGCCGACCTGATCAGCTTCGATACCGAAACCGATGCGCTGGACGCGATGCGTGCGCGGCTGGTGGGCATCAGCCTGGCCGTCGAGCCGGGCAGGGCGGCGTACATTCCGGTCGGCCACGATTACCCGGGTGCGCCGGCCCAGCTGCCGATGCAGCAGGTGCTGGACGCACTGCGCCCGGTGCTGCAGGACCCGGCGAAGAAGAAGCTGGGCCAGCACGGCAAGTACGACCTGCACGTGCTGCGCCGCCACGGCGTGCAGGTGCAGAGCTACCACGACGACACCATGCTCGAGAGCTTCGTGCTCAATTCCACCGCCACCCGCCACGACATGGATTCGCTGGCGCTGCGCTACCTGGGCTACAGCACCATCAAGTTCGAGGACGTGGCCGGCAAGGGCGCCAAGCAGATTCCGTTCTCGCAGGTGGGCATCGACGAGGCCAGCCGCTACGCCGCCGAGGACGCCGACATCACCCTGCGCCTGCATCACGCGCTGCAGCCGCAGCTGCTGGCCGAGCCGGCGCTGGACAGCGTTTACCGCGGCATCGAGATGCCGCTGGTGCCGGTGCTGACGAGCATCGAAGCCAACGGCGTGCGGGTCGACACCGACGAACTGCGCCGGCAGAGCCAGGACCTGTCTTCGCGCATGCTGGCCGCGCAGCAGAAAGCCACCGAGCTGGCCGGGCGCAGCTTCAACCTGGATTCGCCCAAGCAGCTGCAGGCGGTGCTGTTCGACGAGTTGAAGCTGCCGGCGGTGGTGAAGACCCCCAAGGGCCAGCCCAGCACCAATGAAGAGGCGCTGGAGGCGATTGCCGACCAGCACGAGCTGCCGCGCGTGATCCTGGAGTACCGCGGGCTGGCCAAGCTGCGCAGCACCTACACCGACAAGCTGCCGGAGATGGTCAACCCGGACACCGGCCGCGTGCATACCAGCTACCACCAGTCCGGTGCCGCCACCGGCCGCCTGTCCTCGTCGGATCCGAACCTGCAGAACATCCCGATCCGCACCGAGGATGGCCGCCGTATCCGCCGCGCGTTCATCGCGCCGGAGGGCTTCCAGCTGCTGGCGGCCGACTATTCGCAGATCGAGCTGCGGATCATGGCCCATCTGTCCGAGGACCCGGGCCTGGTGCGTGCCTTCGAGCAGGGCGCCGACGTGCACCGCGCCACCGCCGCCGAGGTGTTCGGGCGCACGCTGGAGGAAGTGACCCCGAACGAGCGCCGCGCGGCCAAGGCGATCAACTTCGGCCTGATGTACGGCATGAGCGCCTTCGGCTTGGCCCGCAACCTGGGCATCGACCGTGGCCAGGCGCAGGACTACGTGGCGCTGTACTTCAGCCGCTACCCGGGCGTACGTGATTTCATGGAGCGGATGCGCCAGCAGGCCCGCGACCAGGGCTATGTGGAAACCCTGTTCGGCCGCCGCCTGTACCTGAACGACATTCATGCACGTAACCAGGGCCTGCGCGCCGGTGCCGAGCGCGCCGCGATCAACGCGCCGATGCAGGGCACCGCCGCAGACATCATCAAGCGCGCGATGGTGGACGTGGACCAGTGGCTGCGTGACAGCGGCGCACCGGCACGGATGATCCTGCAGGTGCACGATGAACTGGTGTTCGAAACCGAAAGCAGTTTCGTCGAGGAGTTGCGTTTGCAGGTGGTCGAGCGCATGTCGCAAGCGGCCAAACTGCGGGTGCCGCTGGTGGTCGATACCGGCATCGGCAACAACTGGGACGAAGCACACTGAGGGTGTTTCAGGCCGAAAACGACGTGAATTCGTTCATTCGTCAGAGGTTTCTGACTCGATCATGAATGTTGCCCTGATGGAGGTTCATTAAATTGGGCCCCTTCACGAACCGTTAGTGTTCGGAGTGCTTCTATAACTCTCGACAGGCGCAACGCCTGTTGTGGATCTCTCCCATCCCCTGGAGCAGATCTCGGAACGGGGACTCCTCCCCAAGTGCCCGTTCCCCGGCCCCGTTGACCTCCCCCTGGTCAGCGGGGCTTTTTATTTGTGCCGTTGCCAGATGCCGTGGCCTGCGCCACGCTGGGCCACCGCTCCGCAGGGGAAGACAATGCCCGATCTGTTCGCACTGGCCATGCCGTGGTGGGAGTTCATCCTGCGCGCGGTGGTGGTGTATGTCGTGGTGCTGGGCATGGTCCGGCTGGGTGGCAAGCGGGCTCTGGGGCAGATCACGCCCTTCGACGTGCTGCTGATCGTGCTGCTGGGCAACGCGGTGCAGAACGCGCTGTTGGGCACCGACACCTCGCTGGGCGGTGGCCTGCTGCTGGCGGCCACCCTGATCGTGCTGAACTATGGGGTGGGCTGGTTGACCACCCGGAATCGGCGCATGGAGCGGATGATCGAAGGAGAGCCCACCGTGATCGCGCGTGATGGCCGGCTGTTGGAGGGCGTTCTCCGCCGCGAACTGATCAGCCGGGCCGATTTCGATGCCGCGCTGCGCCAGCAGGGCGGCCTGCGGATCGAGGACGTGCAGATCGCGCTGCTGGAGACGACCGGACACATCACGATCATCACGCAGAAGGGCACCTGACTTGTAGCACCGAGCCCAGGCCCGGCGCGACCAGGCTGCCCCTCACAGCCAGTCGCGCGGGACCAGGTAGTCGGCCAGTCGCGATTCTGCGCTGCCGGGTTCAGGCGAGAAGCCGTACTCCCAGCGCACCCGGGGCGGCAGGCTCATCAGGATGCTCTCGCTGCGGCCACCGCTCTGCAGCCCGAACAGGGTGCCGCGGTCGTAGACCAGGTTGAATTCCACGTAGCGGCTGCGGCGGTACAGCTGGAACTCGCGTTCGCGTTCGCCATGGGGTGTGTCCTTGCGCTGCTGCACGATCGGCAGGTAGGCGTCGAGGAAACCATCGCCGACCGCACGCAGATAAGCGAAGTCGCGCTCGAAGTCGCCGTGCAGGTCGTCGAAGAACAGCCCGCCGACGCCGCGCGTTTCATTGCGGTGGCGCAGGAAGAAGTACTCATCACACCAGCGCTTGTGCGCGGCATAGCGTTCGTCGCCGAACGGCGCACACAGATCGCGTGCCACCTGGTGCCAGTGCTGCACGTCCTCGTCGAACGGATAGAACGGGGTCAGGTCGAAGCCGCCGCCGAACCAGCTGGCCACCACTTCGCCGTCGCGCTGCGCCTGGAAGAAGCGCACGTTGGCATGCGTGGTCGGCACGTAGGGGTTGAGCGGGTGGAACACCAGCGACACGCCAGTGGCACGCCAGGAGGCGCCAGCCAGTTCCGGACGGTTGGCCGAGGCCGATGGCGGCAGGCGGCTGCCGGCCACGTCGGAGAAGCCGATGCCGGCCTGCTCGAACACCGCACCGTCGCGCAGCACGCGGGTACGCCCGCCACCGCCCTCGGCACGCTGCCACAGGTCTTCCTGGAAGCGGGCCTGGCCATCGACGGCCTCGATCGCCGCACAGATGCGGTCCTGCAGGTCGGTGAGATAGGCGCGCACGCGCTCGAATTCGTTCATGGCGCGTACTTTACCGCAGGGCCCGCCCGAAGCTGTGGGCAGGCCCTGGCCGGCTCAGCGCTTGCGGTTGGAGTTGCGCGGCGCCGGAGCGTCGTCCACGGCCGCCTCGTCAACCGCCTTCTGCAGAGCACCACCCAGCGTGATCAGCTCCCAGTTCTGGGTGCCGAGCACGTCGCAGGCCACATGCAGGCCGCTGCGGTCGGCCTTGCACAGCTGCTCCAGGGTTGCCCGTGCGTCCAGTTCCGCGCCGTTGCCCTGCGCGGTGACCAGGTTCTCGCACCCTTCGCGCACGCCGGCGCGGCAGACCGTGGTGTAGTGCTCGGCGGCCTGCAGCCAGTTCCCGGACAGCGCAAGGCGGTTGCCGAGAATGTTGCAGCCCTGCAGCTTGCCCTGCGCGCAGCAGGCTTCGGCGCCGCCCTCGTTGGCCAGTGCCAGCGGGCAATCCTGTGGCAGTGGCAGCACCTTGAACTGCTTCGGTGCACTGCAGCGTGTCGGGCCCTCGCCGGTGGGGACGAACACCTGGAAGCGGGTCCAGTTATCCAGCCCCAGCAACTGCCCGCCCGGCAGCGGGCGCAGCACGAAGTCGCCGTCCCGGTCGTGGTGGATGCGGATGTCGCCCGCTTCGACGCGTGCGCGAAGATGGCTGCTCCAGCCAACGCCAACCAGGCCGGCATCGCCGAAGTCCAGCGTGTCCATCAGGCCGCCGTCGGACCGGTAGTTGCCGCAGGGTAATGCAGTTGCGGGCTGCGGTCGCAGCGATGCGCCCACCGCCTGCAACGCCGGCAGGCGCTCGCAGGTGGCGGTGTCATTGCCGGGGGTGCAGGCTGCAGCCAGGGCCTGCACCGCCTGCTGGGGATCTCCCGCGTCCCAGGACAGCTCAGCCACGCGGGTGCAGAAGCCGCCGTGCGCTACCTCGCGGCACAACCGCAACAACTGTTGCCGCCGCTCAGCTGGAATGATCACCGGCACGGTCGGCGCCGTCATCGTCACCATGGCTTCGGTCATGGCGGCCGTCATCGCGGCCTTGACCAGCTGCTCCTGCACTGCCGGGTCGGCCTCGAGTGCGGCGGCACACGCCGGGGTTCCCTCTTCGAAGCCACCGTTGTCACAGGCGGCGGGGAGTTTGATGCCGGACAAGGCGGCGTCGAGCGCTGCCTTTGCCAGGGCGGGATCGGCCTCGACCGTGGGTTTGGCTTCCTCGTGCCAACGATCGGCCAGTTGCAGGCACATGCCGGGCACGCCTTCCCGGCACCCTGCTTCCAGCGCGGCCGGGGTCGCTTCGCGACGGTTGTCCAGGCACGCGGCCGCATCGGCCAGGCAGCTGCCATCAGCCGGCGTGGCGGCTGCGGCGCACTGTGCGGGGGCCTGCAGGAGGTAGACCGTGCCATCCACCTCGACCGTGCGGCCACGATCGCGCACCTGCAGCGCACTGGGCAGGCCGTACTCCAGGTTCACCAGCTGCAGCTTTCCGTCGATCTGCTGGAACGCGACCGGAGACGGCGCACTGCCGAAGTGCTTCTGCTCGCCGCGGTTCGGTGAGCTGATGCGCAGCGTGCCGCTGCCTTCGTCGGCCTTGAACAGGCCGCATTGTGGTGACTGTGCGGCGGCCATCGGCGCGGCCAGCAGCAGGGCCCAGGCCAGCCAGCGGCGGCGCGGTGCGGGTGAATGCATGTCGTCTCCTTGACGATCGAACGGGAAGCTCCTGGCGCTACGGCGAACCCTGGCCCTCGCGCGGGGGCGTGCATTGTGCCGCGTCGCGCAGTGGCCGGTAACGCTGGTAGCCGGTCTGGGTATCCATGCCGAGCAGGTCGCCGTTGCCGAGCTGGCGCAGCACAAGGGTTTCGCCGTTCTGCTGCAGCTGGACGGCGCCTTCATGCAGGCGGGCATGCGCGCCATCACCGAAGTCGAGCATGTCGATCACGCCACCGTCGGCCTGGTAACGGCCGCACGGCACCTGCTGCAGCGGAACCAGGCGCAGGTCGGTGCCGAGTTCACGCAGCGGTGCAGTACGTTCGCAGGCACTGACGCGGCCCGCATCGCAGACCACCTGCAGGGCCTGCACTGCCAACGCAGGTTCCAGCGCGTTCAATTGCTGCGCGGCCACTTCCACGCAGAAGCGGCCACTGCGGTGCTGCAGGCACAGTTGCTGCAGCTGATCGCGTGCAGCGGCCGGAAGCGGCGAATCCAGCGTGTCTTCGTCTTCCTGCTGCAGGCGTTGATTCACCCGCTGCATGGCGGCAGCCAATGCATCATTGGTCAGCGCCTCGCAGGCCTGCGGGTCATGCCCGGGCGTGTGTTCGCGGCAGGCAGGTGGGCGATCAAAGCCCGTGGCACCGACGTCGTCGGTGGCCTTTGCTGGGCTGCCATCCCGCAGTTGTCGCAGCAGCGCCGAGCAGCCCGCGCCAACGCCTTCGCTGCACGCGCGCTGGGCCTGGCTGGGCGAAGCCGCGGGCAGCTTCGCAATGCAGTGGCTGCCGGCGGCGCGGCAGCTGCCGGCAATCGCGCTGGGCTCGCTGGCGCAGTCCCGGGACTGGCGCAGCGTGTAGACCACCACAACCTCGTCTTCGATGCGCTGCCCATCGGCACTGATCCGGACCGGCAGCGCCACGCCATCGTCGAGCATGACCAGGCGGGCCTGCGCCGCACTGCGATCGACCCACAGCGGCTCCGGCTCGCTGCCGTCGTCGTGGCGGTAGCCGGTGCTGGGTGATGTGAACACCAGCGCCATGCCGCCTTCGGTGCTGCGGTATTCGCCACAGCGCAGCGCATCGGCGGCGGCAGGCAGCGCGGCGAACAGCAGCAGCGCGGGGAGACGGGTCAGCAAGCGCATGCGACGGTCCTTGTCGTGCGGGAAAGGGGTGTGGCTCAGTGGAAGCGCGAGCGGATGTCTGGTCGCAGCAGGCGCCAGGCCAGCCAGCCCTGCAGGCCGAGGAGTACGAATGACATGGCCACCATGGTCAGCGTGATCAACCAGCGCTTCAGATGGAGTTCCTGTTGCAGGACGGCGTCGTCGGAGAGAAACGGGATGACGTCGCGCATGAACACGTCCAGCCACCCGGCGATCGCAAAGTTGGTCAATGCACTCATCAGCAGGATGGCCACAAAGCTCCACAGGCCCCAGCTGCGCTCGCGCAGCAGTCCCCAGCTGGCCAGCGTCGAGGCAAGGCACAGCAGTGCGACGATCATCGACGCGGCCACCGGATGCGCCAGAAGCCAGATCAGGCTGTGCAGGTGCTGGAGTTGTACTTCCCTCTCAACCAGGTGCCAGATCGGAAGGTTGTGCAGCGGCCACAGCAGCAGTCCCTGCATCACGAAGTAGACCGTGAGCAGCAGTGACAGCCAGAACGAGGCGTGTGCGATCGGGCGCACCCAGGCGTGATAGGTCGGTTGGACCAGCGAAGGAATCGGCGGGATCGACATTGACATCCGGTGTCCTTGCAATCGGTGCCGGCGCGCTCAGCGGGCCGTCACCCGGGTGGCGACGGCCGGCAGGATATGGTGTTCGCTCAGCGGTGCCAAGGGCAGGCCGTGCGGTGGCTGCAGCGGCACCCAGGCCAGTTGGGCGATCTCCGCGCGTGCCTGTGGCATGCCGTCCACCTGCACCCACCAGGCCTGGGCCTGCACGCGGTGGCCGGGCTCGTTCACCGCCCAGTCTTCGAACGTGCCCAGCGCGACGGCGGTCTCGACGCACAGCTGCACGCCGAGTTCCTCATTCAGTTCACGCGCCAGCGCCTGCAGCGGTGCTTCGCCGGGTTCGGGCTTGCCGCCGGGCTGGATGAAGCGGCTGGCGCCGTGTTTGCGCACCACCAGCGCCCGGCCGCGGTCATCCAGGATGACCGCGGCCACGATATGGATCGTGGCCGCGGCGTTGCTCACTTCAGGTTCTGCTCGAACAGCTTGAGGATGCGCTTGTACTGGTCCAGCCAGGAATCGGCGCGGACGTAGCCGTGGCGCTCCAGCGGGTACGGTGCGATCGACCAGTTGTCCTTGTGCAGTTCGATCAGGCGCTGGGTGAGGTTCACCGAGTCCTGGAAGAACACGTTGTCATCCATCATGCCGTGGGCGATCAGCAGGTTGTCCTGCAGGTTCTGCGCGTACTCGATCGGCGAGGACACGCGGTACGCCTCCGGATCGATGTCCGGGGTGTTGAGGATGTTGCTGGTGTAGCCATGGTTGTACTGGTGCCAGTCGACCACCGGGCGCAGCGCGGCGCCGGCCTTGAACGTACCCGGCGAGCGGAACAGCGCCATGAAGGTCATGAAGCCGCCGTAGGAACCACCGTAGATGCCGGCATGGTCACGGTCACCCTGCTGGGTGTCGACCAGCCAGTCCAGGCCATCCTTGTAATCTTCCAGTTCCGGGTGGCCCATGTTGCGGTAGATCGCCGTACGCCAGTCGCGGCCGTAGCCCTCGCTGCCGCGGTAATCCATGTCCAGCACGATGTAGCCCTTCTGCACCAGCAGGTTGTGGAACATCTGCTCGCGGAAGTAGGCCGGGTAGCGCTGGTGCACGTTCTGCAGGTAGCCGGCGCCGTGCACGAACATCACAATCGGGTACTTCTTCCCCGGTTCCTTGTTTTCCGGTTCGTAGTACTTGGCCCAGACCACGCCGGCGCCATGCTTGGACGGCACTGCCACCAGCTTTGGCTGGATCCACTGGCGCGCCTTGTAGTCGGCGGTGCGGGTGTCGGTCAGCACGCGGGCCTGGCCACCGGTGCTCGGCAGCACGGCCAGCTGCGGCGGCAGGTAGGCGCCGGAATAGCGCACCAGCAGCTGCTGGCCGTCCGGCGACAACGAGAAGTCTTCCACGCCGTTGAGGCTGGTCAGCTCGCGCACCTGGCGGCTGCCGGTATCGACCGCGCAGACTTCGTAGTCATGCGGCGCCTGCTGGTTGCACAGGAAGTAGAAGCCCTTGCCATCGGCCGACGGCACCGGCGCCGAGGTTTCCCACTTGCCGCTGGTCAGCGCCTGCGGCTTGGCCGTGCCGGCCTGGGTGTACAGGTGCGAGAAGCCCGATTCCTCCGACAGCAGCCACAGCGTGCGGCCATCGGCCATCCAGCCGAAATCATTGAAGCCCCAGTTGATCCAGCCGTTGTCGGTCAGGCGATGACGGTTCTGCACGCGGCCATCGGCAGCGTTGACGCTGATGATCCAGCGGTCCTTGTTGTCGTTGGCACGCAGCATCACTGCGGCCTGCTGGCCGTCGGGGCTCCAGCGAATGCCACCGCCCATGAAGTCGCTCATCACCTGCAGGCTGCGCTCGCCCTTCAGCGCATCCTTGCCGGCCTTGCGGCGCAGCTCGGCCAGCGGGTCGGTGGCGATGCCGGGCAGGCTGGACAGCGAGACCTTCTCGGCCTTGCCGGTGCGCACGTCCACATACCACAGGGTGTGCGGCTCGAAGCCGTTGCGGCCGACGCGGGTGCGGGTGTCTTCGGTTTCCTCGTAGCCCGACTCGGTCACGTACAGCGGCATCTTGCCGCCGCGGCCGTCATCGAAGTCCTTCGGCTTGGTCACCACGATCAGGTGGGTCAGGTCCGGCGACAGCACGCTGTCGGCGATCTCCACGTCGGTGCCCAGGTACACCGGGCCCGGCGCGCGGGTCGGGTCGGCCTGGCGCCAACGCTGGTCCTGGTCCTTCAGTGCTTCGCGCTGGTCACGGTCGCGGCGCAGGGTTTCCAGCGTGCGCAGCTGCTGGTCACGCAGCACGTCGGCCTTCGGCGGCGTGCGCGGATCCTTCTCGGCCTTCAGGCTGGCCACCTGCTGCACGCCGCTCGCGGCGGTCCAGTGGAACCAGTTCTGGCCAACGCGCCAGATCACGCCATTGTCGGCAGCAAAGTTCACGTTGCCCGCGCGCTCGTTGCTGCGGGTCAGCTGGGTCAGCGCGCCGCTGCGCAGGTCGCGCACGAACACGTCGCCATTGCGGACGAAGGCGCTGCGGCTGCGGCTGCGGTCGTAGACCGGCTCGGCCACGTCCAGGGTGCCGCGCTGGTCATCGGCCACCTGTGCGGCCACGCCACCCGCCACCGGCTGGCGGAACGTATCGCGCACCGGGCTGCCGCTGCGCTTGAGCTGGTATTCCACCTGCTGGCTGTTCCACGACCACCAGGCCTTCTCGACCGGCGGACCGATCCAGTCCGGGTCGGCCATGGCCTGTTCGATGGTGATCGGCGTCGGCGCGGCATGCGCAGCCGGTGCGGCCAGCACGGCCGACAGCAGGAGGGACAGGGGCAGCACTCGGGACATGGGCGGACGGCACCAGAAGAGGAAACCGGGCAAGCGTAGCAGCCGCAAGGGCCCGGGGCAGGGGCCACAGGTCATGGCAGCGGGATTGGCAAAGTGGTGCAACCGGTTGCCGGGGTTGCGCATCCATCCTTCTGAACCCGCATCATCCACCGAACCGGAGCCCGACCATGCAGGAACTGATCCCGATCACCCTCTTCATCTGCATCGCCTACGCGATCCATGCCATTGCCGATGCGCGCGCGCGCAGCAAGCTGGTGGCCCCGCACGTGCCGGAGGAAGTGATCCGCTCGCTGGCGGTGCTGGAAGAAGAGCGCCGCCGCCAGGGCGCGCTGCGCTGGGGCATCAGCCTGGTCTGCCTGGCGCTGGCCATGGCCCTGCTGGAAGCCATCGGTGCCCGTGACCTGACCTTTGGCGCCGCCGCCGCGCTGGTCGGCAGTGCTGGCCTGGGCCAGCTGCTGGCCTGGCACTTCACCCGCCCCGCCGCACGCAAGGGCTGAGCCGGCCCATGTCACGGGCACAGGGGGCGCCCCGCAGATGAGCCTGCTCGGCGAAGCATTGTCGGCACTGCGGGGCCGTCGCCGCCATGATGCAGCGGCGACGGCGGCACCCGCCGCACCGCTGGATGCGGACCAGGCCCTGGTGCGGGCCATCATCGATGGCTCGCAGGCGGCGTTTTCGCAACTGGTCGAGACACATCAGCGCACCTGCGCACATGTGATCGGGCGCATGGTGGGCGACCGCGATCAGGTGGCCGACCTGCTGCAGGAGACCTTCCTGGCCGTGTTCCGCCAGCTGCACCGCTTTCGTTTTGAATCCTCGCTGCGCACCTGGATTTCCCGGGTGGCCTACACCACCGCGCTGCAGCACCTGCGCCGGCGGCGGCTGGAGGCGCAATGGATGGTGGCGGTGGAGGTGCCGGAGGAACTGGGAATCGGCGATGAAGGACCGGGGCCGGCTGAACTGAGCGAGGCGCTGCAGGCGGGGCGCCATCTTGGCGTGGCGCTGGAGCGGCTGAGTGCACCGCAGCGCCTGATCGTCGGCCTGCACTACCTGGAGGACTTCGACCTGGTCGAGATCGAGCAGGTGACCGGGCTGGCACGCGGTACCATCAAGAGCCACCTGCACCGCGCGCGCCAGGTCCTGAAGCAGGAACTGACGCGGCATGCCGCCGCCGGAGAACTGCTGTGAGCCCATCGACCGACCCTCGCGATGCGGAAGAACGCGCGCTGGCGCAGGCGTTGCGTGAGCAGACGCAGCAGGAAGAAACGCCGGATGTGAGCGAGGCCCTGCAGAAGCGCATTGCCGCTGAATCGCGCGACAGTGGCGTGGGTTATGTGGTGGTGCAGGTGGTGTTGTTGGGAGCGTTGGTGGCGGCGGCTGTGTGGTATTTCTGGGTCTAGAAGAACGCTGACGCCTGCACCTGATTCTGGACGCTTTTTCCTCCAACACCTGATCAGATGGCCAGGCATCGGGCGTTATCTGCAAATCGACAGTTGGTTTTCCGCGTCAGATTCCGTCACCTCGGTCTCGTCGTCGATGGCGATGGCTCTATCCAGGACCTACGAGCTGCGTGTGTTTCCTGAGGAAAGTTGCAAATCCCATGTCTCCACTTGAGGCGTAGTTTCACAATCAGAGATTCTCAACCATCAGCTTCCACAGGCATGGAGTGAGAATCACATGGACAGGTGCGCGAGTAAGCCAATGCCGGATGAAGTTGGATGATGCTCTACTACGTCCAGCTTTCGCTTGCCCGATTCAAGCAGCGAGTCGGCACTCATCTGGCAATCGCTCTCATGCTGGGTGCGGGGGTAGGGATCACCACCGTGATGCTTTCCATTGTTCTCCAGGCATCGTCGGATCCCGCTCCAGGCCGGAGCTCGGCACTGTTCCGCCCTTACCTTGACGCGCGTCCAGATGCACTGCGCAGTGGCTCTCCGGATCCTGGTCAGTCACTGACCTGGCCAGACGCGAAGGTGCTTCTGAACCAAGGCCGGACGTGGAAGCAGGCAGCAATGGCAGGGGGCGCGGTGACGCTCTCCCGGCCGGGAGAGCCCAGCGCAAGATTGCGCGCCAGGTTCGCCACGTCCGAAGTCTTCAGTGTCCTCGGCATTGCCGTTGTTCAAGGGCGCGCATGGACCGCCGAGGAGGGGCATGCTGCGAGTCGAATCGTGGTTCTGTCGCGTGCGCTCGCAGAGCGCGAGTGTGCACAGGGCTGTGTTGGTCATCAGTTGGACCTGGGCAGACGCACCTATACCGTGGTGGGTGTCGCGGAGGATTGGCATCCGGTGCCTATGTTTCAGGGAGACCTCGCGCGCAGACCGTTTGTGGAGCCTGACGAGATCTACCTGCCGCTTGAAACCGCAATCGCAGACAAGCTGACCGTTGTGGACGGGACGGCGATCTGGGGTGGTGACCAGGACACGGATCCTGCAGGGGCCAATGTTTCCTGGCTTCAATTGTGGGCGTGGCTGCCCACCGCAGACGATGTCGCCGCTTACCGCGCGAGTCTGAACGCCTATGCGCATGAAAAGGGGCTTCGGATCGAGCCAGGCGCCCAGCAGGTGGCACTCTGGCCGTTGATGGATTGGCTGGACAGGCTGGGATTGGTTCCGGAGCAGGCCAGGATGCAGCTTCGGTTGTCGCTGATCCTGCTCGGCGTGTGCATCGTCAACGCGGCGGCGCTGCTGAGCTTCAGTCTGGGGCGCCGTCGGCGGGAGCTCGCGATACGACGTGCACTGGGAGCACGACGCCGAGACGTGTTCATCCAGCTCATGTGGGAATCCATCGCGGCGGGCGTCGCAAGCGGTGCGCTCGCTGTCGTCACCTATACGCTGGGAATACGGGTGGTTGCTGCGGGAGACGTTCTGCCCAGCGCGATAACAGCGATGCATGCCGGGGCAATGCTGATGGCGGCTGGTCTGGGAGTCGTCACGACGTTGCTCTGTTCATTGGTCCCATCGTTTGAAATCTGCAGGGTCAGCTCACTGTCGAGTGCCTTCGCGAAGGGGGCTGCCTGAAATGTTCGAATCAATGAGGGAGACTCGACGACATCTGGGAAGCGCCGCACTGCTTGCAGTGCAGGCTGCGCTTGCAAGCCTGGCATGTGCGTTCGCACTGCAATCTGTGCTGGACAGCTTCGCCAGATTGAACACCCGCAGCATCCGGGACGCAGTATCGATTGGTGTGGTCAGGGTCTCGGATGTCGAAGAAGGCGCTGATGCTGCAGTGCTGCGGGCAGACCTGTCCGCGATCCGGCTGCCCGGTGTTCAGGACACGGTTGTGAGCGACGCTGTTCCGTTCGGGGGAAGAGCCCATCGATACGGCGTGTGCACCAGCGAGTCGGCCATGGCGTACTCGATGAACGCGGGTACGACAGACGTTGCTGGATGTGATCGCATTCCCGTGGCAACTGCCAGTTCTGGCTTGCTGGCGATGCTGGGCGCGGGAATCGTCCTGGGACGGGATGCCACAGAGGACGACATGGCTGAAGGTGCTCCGGTAGTGCTGATCAGTGAAGCGCTGGCTGCCCGTCTGTTCGGAACGGAGAGTGCTGTTGGCCGCCACCTGTATTTCGGCCCCGGCAGCAGCCGGGTCATCGTGGGCGTATTTGCGTCTGTTGCTGGACCGGCACCAGGAGGCAATGAGCGGGACTCGCAATGGGCGCTGCTACCGGGCCTTCCCACGGGCGCCAGTCGCTATTATCTGGCGAAGTGGAAGTCGGAGGTTGATCGTTCATCGCTTGATCGCACTGTCGATGCGCTACAGCGGCCCTATCGGATCGTGAATTCGACCGGTGTCGAGACGCTGGCGGGATATCGCGACGCCTACGTCAAAGCTGATCGCTTCGCTACGACCGTGCTCGCGGTCATGACGGCCATCGTTCTCGGTGTGCTGATGGCCGGGGTTTCCGGAGTCGTAGGCGCCTGGCTTGATCGGCGCCGGCACTCCATTGGGGTTCGACGGACACTCGGTGCTCGCGGCTCAGTGATCTTTGCCGAAATCATGTTCGAAGTTTCACTGTTCACCACACTGGGCGCCCTGCTCGGCGCGTTGTCGTTGCAGTGGATAGGGCCGCCACAGGATGGCATCACAGGTTCACTGTGGTTATCGATATCGAGCGCTGTCGTGCTGGTGATGGCGGCCTGCTTGACTGCACTGGTACCCCGGGCCCTGCGAATCGCCAAGGAGCCGCCCTTGACCCTGCTGAAGCCCCTGTAGCCCGTTCATCCTGTCATCCAGCTTCCCTGCGACAAAGTGAAGCAGCGCGTCACCCGGTCGCATCCCACCTTAACGAAATCCTCCTAAAGTGGTCCGGTATCCCACCGGTCACAGGCAGGAGGCGTCCCTTGGACGCGTTGTTGTTGTCCCGGATCCAGTTCGGATTCGTCATCAGTTTCCACGTGCTGTTCCCCGCCTTCACCATCGGTACGGCCAGCTGGCTGGCCTTCATCGAATGGCGGTGGCTGCGCACGAAGTTGCCCGTGTGGCGCGAGCTGTATTTCTTCTGGCAGAAGATCTTCGCCGTGTCGTTCGGCATGGGCGTGGTCAGCGGCATCGTCATGGCCTTCCAGTTCGGCACCAACTGGCCGCGGCTGAGCGAGGTGGCCGGCACGGTCATCGGTCCGTTGCTGACCTATGAGGTGCTGACCGCGTTCTTCCTGGAAGCCAGCTTCCTCGGCGTGATGATGTTCGGCTGGGGCCGGGTCTCGCCGCGCCTGCATTTCTTCTCCACCTGCATGGTGGCGCTGGGCACGCTGTTCTCCACGTTCTGGATCCTGTCGTCCAACAGCTGGCTGCATACACCGGCCGGCTACGAGATGGTCAACGGCATCGTGCATCCGGTGGACTGGTGGCAGGTGGTGTTCAACCCCTCGTTCCCCTATCGCCTGGCCCACATGGCGCTGGGCTCGTTCATCACCACCTGTTTCGTGATCGGTGGCGTCGGCGCGTGGTACCTGCGCAAGGGCACACATGTCGAGGCCGGACGGCGCATGCTGATCGCGGCGGTGGCGTTCGCGGCGCTGACGGTGCCGGTACAGATCTTCGTCGGCGACATGCATGGCCTGAACACGCTCAAGCATCAGCCGATGAAGATCGCGGCGATGGAAGCGCACTGGCATGAAACCCAGGAAGGCGAGGGCGTACCGCTGGTGGTGTTCGCGCTGCCGAACGAGAAGGAAGAGCGCAACGACTTCGAAGTCGCCATCCCGAAGCTGGGCAGCGTGATCCTCACCCACAGCCTGGACGGCACCTTCGATCCGCTCACCTCGGTGCCGGCCAGCGAGCGGCCGCCGGTGACGCCGGTGTTCTTCGCCTTCCGCATCATGGTTGGGCTGGGCACGCTGATGCTGCTGCTGGCCTGGGTGTCGGCTTTCCAGCTGTGGCGCAGGAAGCTGCTGGATTCGCCGTGGCTGCTGCGCGGCTGGAACTGGATGCTGCCCAGCGGTTTCATCGCACTGCTGTCGGGTTGGTTCGTCACCGAGATGGGGCGCCAGCCGTGGGTGGTGTATGGCGTGCTGCGCACCGCTGATGCGGTCGGCCCGCAGAGTGCGTGGATGACGGCGTTGTCGCTGGGTGTCTATGTGGTTGGCTATGCCTTCGTGTTCGGCTGGGGCATCTGGTACCTGGTGAAGATCCTGCGCCACGGGCCGCAGCCGTATGCCGAGGGGCCGTCGCTGGACCATGGCAGCCATACCCCGGCACGTCCGTTGTCGGCCGCCGATGAACCGCTGGAGGAGCGCTGACATGGACCTGATGACCTGGCTGCCGGTGGCGTGGTTCGCGGTGATCGGCTTCGGCGTGCTGATGTACGTGGTGCTGGACGGCTTCGTGCTCGGCATCGGCATCCTTGCCCCGTTCGCCGAGGACGAGGAACAACTGGACCTGATGATGAACACCGCCGCGCCGATCTGGGACGGCAACGAGACCTGGCTGGTGCTCGGTGGCGCTGGCCTGCTGGCGGCCTTCCCCAAGGCCTATGCGGTGCTGCTGTCGGCGCTGTATCTGCCGGTGCTGCTGCTGGTGGTGGCGCTGGTATTCCGCGGCGTGGCCTTCGAGTTCCGCTTCAAGGCGCATCGATCGCGCCGGTTGTGGAGCGTGGCGTTCGGCCTCGGTTCGCTGCTGGCCACGTTTGCCCAGGGCGTGATCCTTGGCACCCTGGTGCAGGGCATCCCGCTGGTGGACGGTGTCTATCAGGGCGGGCCGTTTGCCTGGTTCAGCCCGTTCGCGATGCTGACCGGTGCCGCGCTGGTGGCCGGCTATGCGCTGCTGGGCAGCACCTGGCTGATCCTGAAGACCGAAGGGCGCGTGCAGGCGCTGGCGCGGCAGATGACCCGGCCACTGGTGGTGGCGGTGATCGCGGCGATGGGCCTGGTCAGCAGTTGGCTGCCGTTCCTCGATTCGCGGTTGATGGATCGCTGGTTCAGCGACGGCAACTTCTGGTGGCTGTCGCCGGTGCCGCTGCTGACCCTGGCGGTAGCCGCCGCGCTGTGGCGCAGTGCCACCCACCCGCGCCGTGACCTGCCGCCGTTCCTGCTCAGCCTGGCCCTGTTCGTGCTCGGCTTCCTCGGCCTGGTGCTGGGCATGTGGCCTTATCTGCTGCCACCGTCGATGACCCTGTGGCAGGCCGCCGCGCCGGCGTCGTCGCTGGGCTTCACGCTGGTCGGGCTGGTCATATTGCTGCCGGTCATCCTCGGCTATACGGCGTGGTCCTACCGGGTATTCCGCGGCAAGGTGCACGCCGACACCGGTTACCACTGATCGATTGAACACGGGGCCTGCCGGTGCCGGGCCCCCTGTTGGGGAATGTGAAACCTGCACACCCTGCGCGGGACGTGCTAGCGTGCGCTCCTTTCCGGCGGCCAGGGGGGCAGCCGGCGACGTCCTGGACGGACGCACGGCTGCAGGAACGGGGGGCCGCCGCGCGTCGCCGTAATGGCTCGTGCCTATCGTTCTCCCGTTGAAGCACCATCGCTAAATGATCGAATTCTCCATCGTCGACTGGGCCGCCTGGGCGCCCGGCCTGAGTGAGCGTAGCCAGTGGCTGGGCTGGGCCGATGCGCCGTACCCGCCGCATGGCGCGGACACGCCGGCGCTGGCCGAAGTGCCGGCGATGCAGCGCCGCCGCATCGAGCGGCTGGGCCGGATGGCGATCCAGGCCGCGTGCTGGTGCGAGGACGGGCAGGGCGCCGACAGTGACGTGCCGCTGGTGTTCGCCAGCCGCCACGGCGACGTGGCCCGTTCGATGGACCTGCTGGGCGCGCTGGTCGGCGACCAGCCGTTGTCGCCGACCGGATTCGGCCTGTCCGTGCACAACGCGATTGCCGCGCTGTATTCCATCGCCCGCGGCCACCGCGGCAACTACCTGGCGCTGGCGGCGGGCCAGGCCACGGTGGAGACGGCTTGCCTGGAGGCCGTCGGCCTGCTGGCCGACGGTGCCCGCGAGGTGCGGGTGGTGGTCTATGAGTCGCCACTTCCGGAAATTTACGCGACGTTCGCCGACGAACCCGACCCGTTCTTTGCCTGGTGCTGGCGCCTGACCGCCCCGACAGAGGGCCGGCCGACGCTGTCGCTGCAGTGGCAGCCGGCCGACGCCCAGGCCAGCACTGCGCCCGGCCTGCTGCCGCATGCGCTGGACCTGCACCGGTTCCTGTTGTCCGGCGCGCCGGCGCTGGAACACGTGGCCCACGGCCAGCGCTGGCGCTGGAGCCGCCGTGGCTGAGCTGCTGCGCCGCCTCGACCATGCCTGGCGGGTGTTTGGCACCGGCCTGAGCTTTGTCGCATTTGGCCTGGGCGGCCTGCTGCTCGGCGTTCTGGTGATGCCGGTACTGCTGCTGATGCGCGACCCGGTGGTCCGCCGCCGCCGGGCCCGCCGCGTGGTCCAGGCCGCCTTCGCCAGCCATCTGCGGCTGATGCGCGGGCTGGGGGTGATGACCTACGAGATCGAGGGCGGTGAACGCCTGCAGCGCGACGGCCTGCTGGTACTGGCCAATCACCCGACCCTGATCGACGTGGTCTGCCTGATCTCGCTGCTGCCCAACGCCGACTGCGTGGTGAAGCGGGCCGTGGCCTGCAACCCGTTCATGCGTGGCCCGGTACGGGCCGCCGGCTACATCTCCAATGACGATGGCGCCGGCCTGGTCGATGACTGCGTGGCGGCGGTACATGCCGGCGGCACCCTGGTGATCTTCCCGGAGGGCACCCGCAGCGTGCCGGGCCAGCCGCCGCGGCTGCAGCGCGGGGCCGCCAACATCGCCGTACGGGGCCGCCTGGACGTCACCCCGGTGCGGATTACCTGCAGCCCGCCAACGCTGACCAAGGGGCAGAAGTGGTATCGTGTCCCCTCACGTCGCTTTCACGTTCGGCTGCAGATCGGCGAAGATATCCCGATCGCGCCATTTCTGGCCGAAGACGACTCGCCAAGGGGGGATGCCTTGGCAGCCCGTCGCGTCACCGAGCACCTTTCTCGTTATTTCGACCTGTCTGGAGATCCGAACCGTGCAAGCACTTGAGCACGAGATCAAGGAATTGATCATTTCCTCCCTTTCGCTGGAGGACATCACGCCGGAGGACATCGATCCGACCGCCCCACTGTTCGTCGAGGGCCTCGGCCTGGATTCGATCGACGCGCTGGAGCTGGGCCTGGCGCTGCAGAAGAAGTACGGTGTGAGCCTCTCGGCCGATTCGGAAGAAACCCGTCGCCATTTCTCCAGCGTGCGCGCGCTCGGCGAGTTCGTCGCCGCCCGCCAGTCGTAACGGTGCCAGGACCTGCCATGACCAAGAATGAACTGTTCGAACGCATCGTCAGCATCCTGACCGACAGCTTCGAGATCGAAACCGCCCGGATCACCCCCGAGGCCCGCCTGTACGACGACCTGGACATCGACAGCATCGACGCGGTCGACCTGATCGTTCAGCTGAAGCCGCTGCTCGGCCGCAACCTGCAGCCGGAAGCGTTCAAGGCTGTGCGTACCGTGCAGGACATCGTCGATGTGGTGCACAGGCTGCTGCCGGACCAGGCAGCCGCCTGACCGCAGCGCCGGCGGCTCCACCATGGCACGCGCACGCACGGTCGTGGTGGCTGCGATCTCGCTGGCCTACCCGGTGCTGGTGTACCTGGCGATGGGCCGCTTCGAGCCACGCTGGTTGTCGCTGCTGCTGTTCACCCTGGCCCTGCTGCGCGCGCTGAGTACGCGTCAGCCGCTGTGGTGGGCCGCGGCCGCCGGCACCGGCCTGCTGGCGGTGCTGGCCACTGTGCTCAACCAGGCCCTGCCGCTGAAGCTGTACCCGGCGCTGGTCAACGCAGTGATGCTGGCGGTATTCGGCACCAGCCTGCGTTTCGGCCCGCCGCTGGTGGAACGCCTGGCACGGCTGCAGGAACCGGACCTGCCCCCGTTCGCGGTGGCCTATACCCGCCGCGTCACCCAGGTGTGGTGCGGCTTCTTCGTTCTCAACGGCAGCCTGGCCCTGCTGACCGCGCTGTACGCGTCGGACCGGGTCTGGATGCTCTACAACGGATTGTTGGCGTACGTGATGATGGGCGTGTTGTTCGCAGGTGAGTGGCTGGTGCGGCGGCGGGTGAAGGCGGCGCACGCGCATGGCTGAGTGGATTGCCCTGGACCGGCTGCTGCTGGAGGCGCGGCGGCATCGAAGCGTTGGCGTCTGCGATGGCGAGGTGATCGACCACGCCCGCTTCCGCCAGCGCGTACTGGCCTGGCGCGCCGCGTTTGCGGCGGCCGAAGGCCGTGACTGGGCCCTGTATTTCGATGATGCGGTGGCCTTTGCCGCTGCGTTGTTCGGTGCCTGGCATGCCGGCAAGCGGGTGTTCCTGGCTGCCGACAATCTGCCGGCCACGCTGCAGGCGCTGCAGCCGCAGGTGAGTGGTTTCGCAGGCGATGTGTCCGCCGATTATCGTCCGCTGGCGGCGCTGGACGCCGCACCGGACGAGGGTCTTCAGGCGCTGGACGAGCGCGCCTGCGAGCTGTGCGTGTTCACCTCCGGCAGCACCGGACAGCCCAGTGCGATCAACAAGCGCATGGACCAGCTGACGCGCGAGGTGGACGCACTTCACGCTGCGTTCGGCACGCAGCTGGAAGGCGTGCAGGTGCATGGCACGGTGTCGCACCAGCACATCTATGGCCTGCTGTTCCGCGTGCTGTGGCCGCTGGCTGCCGGCCGCCTGATCCATCCACGCCGGTTCTTCCACGAAGATCTGGTGGGTGCGCTGGCCGGTACCGATACGGTGCTGGTCGCGACCCCGGCCCACCTCAAGCGCCTGCCCGGGCAGCTCGACTGGGCCAGCCTGCATGGCCGCCTGCGCGCGGTATTCTCCTCTGGCGGCCCGCTGCCGGAAGAAGCCGCACGCCAGGTGCGGCAGTGGCTGGGCGTGGCACCGACCGAGGTCTTTGGCAGCAGCGAGACCGGCGGCATCGCCTGGCGCCGCTGGGACACCGACCTGCCGCCGTGGCAGCCGCTGCCCGGCGTGCAGTGGCGCATCGAGGAGGGCTGCCTGGCGGTGGCCTCCGCACATCTGGAAACCCCGGATTGGTGGCGTACCCAGGACCGCGTTGAAGCGTTGGCCGATGGCCGCTTCCGCCTGCTGGGCCGCGCCGACCGCATCGTCAAGATTGAAGAGCGCCGCGTTTCGCTGGATGCACTGGAACGTGCGTTGCGCGAAGACGCCGAAGTGGATGACGTGCGCGTGCTGGTGCTGCCCGGGCAGCGCGAGCAGCTGGCCGCGGTGGTGGTACCGGCCGACCCGACGCTGCTGGAGGGCGGTGAGGCCGCGCGCCGCGCGCTGGGCCAGCGCCTTGGCACACGCCTGGCACAGGCTCATGACGCGGTCACCCGGCCGCGCCGCTGGCGGCTGGTGCCGGCGCTGCCGATCAACGCACAGGGCAAGGTCACCCAGGCGGCACTGGCAGCGTTGTTCCAGCCGCTGATGCCGGTGCCGGTCTGGGATCACCGCGATGCGGCCAGCGCCACGCTGCGGATGACCCTGGACCCGGCGCTGCGGCCGTTCCAGGGCCACTTCCCGCAGGCGGCGATCCTGCCCGGCGTGGCCCAGCTGGACTGGGCGGTGCGGTTTGGCCGCCAGTTGTTCGCCATGCCGGCAGTGTTCCTGCGCATGGATGCGGTGAAGTTCCAGCACGTGGCCCGCCCGGGCGATGAGCTGACCCTGCAGCTGGACTGGGATGCCGCACGCAACGTGATGGCCTTCCGTTACACCTCCAGGCACGGTGTGCATGCCAGCGGCAAAGTGGTCTTCGCCGATGCGGACTGATCCGGCCGGTGCCGGTGCCGCGTTCGCGCCACTGGTGGTGATTCCCGTCTACGACCACGAGCACGCCATCGCGGCGGTGGTCGACGGCGTGCAGGCCGCCGGCCTGCCGTGCCTGCTGGTCGACGATGGCTCGCATGAGGCGTGCGCGGCAGCACTGCGTTCGCTGGCACAGCGCCAGGGCGTCGACCTGCTGCGCCTGGACGTCAACCAGGGCAAGGGCGGGGCGATGCTGGCCGGTTTCGCCGAAGCCGGCGCGCGAGGCTACAGCCACGTGCTGCAGATCGATGCCGACGGCCAGCACGATACCCGCGATCTGCCACGCTTCATCGAAGCGGCGCGCGCCCATCCCGAGGCGGTGATCTGTGGCATTCCGGCCTACGACGCCAGCGTTCCCAAGGCGCGCCTGTATGGCCGCTACGCGACCCACATCTGGGTCTGGATCAACACACTGTCGCTGCACCTGCGCGACACCATGTGCGGCTTCCGCGTGTATCCACTGCCGCCAGTGCTGCGCCTGGTCGGCGAAGAGACCATCGGCCGGCGCATGGATTTCGATACCGAAGTGATGGTGCGCCTGTACTGGCGGCACCTGCCGGTCGAGCACCTGGCCACGCGCGTGACCTATCCATCCGATGGCGTCTCGCACTTCGATGTGTGGCGCGACAACGTGCGCATCAGCCGCATGCACACCCGCTTGTTCTTCGGCATGCTCTGGCGCGCACCGCGCCTGCTGTGGCGCCGCCTGCGGGGGCAGCGCTGAGATGGCGGCCGCGCAGGGGGCCCCGCACTGGGCCGACATCGGCGAATCGACGTCGGTGGCCGGCGTGCTGTTCCTGTGCTGGGTGCACCGCTGGTTCGGGCGCTGGCCGTTCCGCCTGTGCGTGTGGCCGGTGGTGGCCTGCCACTGGCTGGGCAACCGCGTTGGCCGCCAGGCCTCGATGCAGTACCTGCAGCGGCTGCAGGCATACAGCGGCGTGCTCGGCCGCACGCCGACCCGGGGTGACAGCCTGCGCCACTTCTTCGCGTTTGCCGACACGATGCTGGACAAGATCCTCGGCCTGGGCGGACGCTATCCGGCCGAACGCATCCACCTGCATCGCGACCTGGTGCTGGAAAAGATCGCGCGCCGCGAAGGCGGGCTGATCCTGACCGCGCACATCGGCTGCCTGGAACTGTGCCAGGTGCTGGCCGAACAGGTGCCTGGGTTCCGCATCACTGTGCTGGTGCACACCGCGCATGCGCAGCGCTTCAACCGCCTGCTGCAGCGGCTGGACCCGCTGGCGGCGGTGGAGCTGGTGCAGGTAACCGAAATGGGCCCGGCCACGGCGGTGATGCTGGCAGAGCGCGTGGCGGCCGGTGGCTTCGTCGCCATCGTCGGCGACCGCACGCCGGTGCAGGGCGGCCGCAGCGTCACTGCCGATTTCCTTGGCCACCGCGCCCCGTTCCCGATCGGCGCCTATGTGCTCGCCGCCGCGCTGGGTTGCCCGGTCTACACCATGGCCTGCCTGCACCAGGGCGAGGGCTATCGCGTGGCGTTTGAACAGTTCGCCGAACGCATCGTGCTGCCGCGTGGTTCGCGCGACGCCGCACTGGCAGAACAGGCACAGCGCTTCGCGCGCTGGCTGGAACTCCAGGTCATCCAGTCCCCGTTGGACTGGTTCAATTTCTTCCCCTTCTGGGATCAGGCTCCGCATGACGACTGACGCCGTACCCGTGTGCCGCTTTGGCGATGCACCGTTGACCATCGAAGACGTGGTTGCCCTGGCCCAGCGCCAGTGCGAGGCCGCGCTGAGCGACGCGCCGGCGTTCCGCGCGCACATCCAGCGTGGTGCCGACTTCCTCGACCGCCTGCTGCGCGAGGATGGCGTGATCTACGGTGTGACCACCGGCTATGGTGATTCGTGCACGGTGAACATCCCGCCGGCACTGGTGGCTGAACTGCCGCACCACCTGTACACCTACCACGGCTGTGGCCTGGGCCGTTACCTGGACCCGGTCGAGACCCGCGCGGTGCTGGCTGCGCGCCTGGCGTCGCTGGTGCGTGGCATGTCCGGTGTCAGTGTGCCGCTGCTGGAAGGCCTGGCCACACTGCTGCAGCACGACGTGCTGCCGATGATTCCGGCCGAGGGCTCGGTGGGTGCCAGTGGTGACCTGACCCCGCTGTCGTACGTGGCCGCGGTGCTGTGCGGCGAGCGCGAGGTGCTGCACGACGGCCGCGTGCAGCCGGCGGCGGATGTGCTGGCGAAGATCGGCATGACCCCGCTGAAGCTGCGGCCGAAGGAAGGCCTGGCGATCATGAACGGTACCGCGGTGATGACCGGCCTGGCCTGCCTGGCCTGGCAGCGCGCCGATTACCTGGCGCGCATGGCCACGCGGCTGACCGCGTTCAACGTGCTGGCCAGCGACGGCAACGCGCATCACTTCGACGAAACCCTGTTCGCCGCCAAGCCGCACCCGGGCCAGGGCCGCATCGCCGCGCGCCTGCGCAGCGACCTGCACAGCGAGCGTCCGCCGCGCAATGAACAGCGCCTGCAGGACCGCTACTCGCTGCGCTGCGCGCCGCATGTGATCGGCGTGCTGGAGGACAGCCTGCCGTTCCTGCGCCAGCTGATCGAAACCGAACTGAACAGCGCCAACGACAACCCGCTGATCGATGCTGACGGCGAGCGCATCCTGCACGGCGGTCATTTCTACGGCGGCCACATCGCGCTGGCGATGGACACCCTGAAGAACACCGTGGCCAACGTCGCCGACCTGCTCGACCGGCAGCTGGCGCTGGTGGTCGATGCCCGCTACAACCACGGCCTGCCGGCCAACCTGTCGGCGGCCACCGGCCCGCGCGCGGCCATCAACCATGGCCTGAAGGCGCTGCAGATCAGCGTTTCGGCATGGACCGCCGAAGCGCTGAAGCAGACCATGCCGGCCAGCGTGTTCTCGCGCTCCACCGAATGCCACAACCAGGACAAGGTCAGCATGGGCACCATTGCCGCGCGCGATTGCCTGCGCGTGATCGAGCTGACTGAACAGGTAGTGGCCGCGATGCTGATCGCTGCCCGCCAGGGCCTGGCGCTGCGCGAACGGGTTGGCCTGAACGCGCAGCTGCATGGCAGTCTGGCCGACATGTACGCCGACCTGGGGCAGCGCATCGCCCTGGTTGAAGAAGACCGCGCGCTGGATCGCGAACTGCGGGAACTGCTGGTGGAGATCCGCGCGCAACGTTGGGAGCTGTATGCCGGTGAATGAAGCAATCGAACGGGCCGGCGAGATTTCGCTGACCCCGGCCTTCCATGACTGCGATCCGATGAACGTGGTCTGGCATGGCAACTACTTCAAGTACTTCGAGATCGCGCGCTGCGCGCTGCTCGGCCGCTACGACTACGACTACCCGCAGATGCTCGAATCGGGCTACCTGTGGCCGGTGGTCGATGCGCGGGTGAAGTACGTGCGTCCGTTGCTGTTCAACCAGGCCCTGCGCGTGATCGCGCGCATCGTGGAATGGGAGAACCGGCTGAAGATCGAGTACGAGATCGTCGATGCGCAGAGCGGCCAGGTGCTGACCCGCGCGATGACCATCCAGGTTGCGGTGGACGCTGCCAGCAAGGAAATGCTGTACCAGTGCCCGCCGGTATTGTGGGAACGCCTGGGAGTGCCTGCGCCATGAGCCGAGCGAACCGTTTCGCCCGTGCGCTGCTGTGCGCGCTGCTGCTGGTGGCCGCACCGCTGGTGCAGGCCGCCGATCCGGCCATCGATGCGATCACCCAGGCGGTGGCGCGGCCGGATGTGCTGCGTGGCCAGTTCAGCCAGGAAAAGCAGGTCAGCGGCTTCAAGAATCCGCTGCGTTCGCAGGGCCGCTTCGTGGTCGCGCGTCAGCACGGCGTGATCTGGTCCACGCTCAAGCCGTTCCCCTCCGAGGTGGTGGTCACCGCCGACCGCATCCTCAGCCGCCAGCGCGATGGCAGCACCCGCGTCGAACTCGATGCACGGCAGCAACCGGCGATGCGTTCGGTGAACGCGATCATGTTCGCGCTGATGAGTGGCGACGTGCAGGCGCTGTCCAGCCAGTTCAACGTGGCGGCCAGCCGTGAAGGGCAGGGCTGGCGGCTGCGGCTGACGCCGAAGTCGGCGATGCTGGCCAAGGCGTTCCAGTCGCTGACCCTGCAGGGTGACCGCTACGTGCGCCAGGTCGAGATCGTCGAGGCCAACAAGGACCGCACGCAGATCCAGTTCAGCGCATTGAGCGAGGCACCGGCCACGCTCAACGCCGACGAGGCGCGCCGCTTTGAGTGAGGGTGCAGCATCGAACGCGCCGGACCGGTTGCGGCGCTGGTGGCACTGGCTGGGCATCGCCTGGCTGCTGGTGCTGGTGGTACTGGGCGCGCAGCAGTGGCACCTGTGGAGCCAGCAATCGCGGATCGACACCGACATCCTCGCCCTGCTGCCGCAGGATGCACACGACCGTCTGTTGAGCGATGTCACCCGGCGCATTGCCGATGGCAGTTCGCGGCAGGTGGTGGTGCTGCTGGGCGGCAAGGACGGCGCTGCCGCCAAGCGTGCGCAGGCCGCGTTTGCTGCAGCCATGGCCAAGGACGCCGATCACGCCCTGCTGGTACCCAGCGGCTCGATCGAAGGCTGGTTCGATGAGGCGCGCGCGTTCTACGCGCCGTACCGTGACCGCCTGCTGACCCCGGCCCAGCGCGAGCAGCTGCAGGGCAGCGAGCCGGGCGCGCTGGCCGAACAGGCGTTGGCCGCGCTGTACGGCCCGATGGGCGCGCCGCGCCTGACCGACTGGCGGCAGGACCCGTTGTCGCTGTGGCCGCAATGGTGGCAGCAGCAGGCGCAGGGGTCGGGGCTGCGGTTGGGCGATGACGGCCTGCTTGAAGCCGAGGGCAGGCACTGGGCCGTGCTGCAGTTCGATACGCCCGGCTCGGCGTTCCAGCTGGATGGCGAGCGCCATCTCGATGGCCTGCTGGAACGTGCCGGGCAGGCCGCAAAAGCAGCGGCGCCGGAGCTGGAAATCCTGCACGCCGGCGTGCCGCTGCATGCCGAGGCCGCCGCGGTGCAGGCCAACCAGGAGATCAACACCATCGGTTGGGGGTCGCTGGCGGCGGTGCTGCTGCTGGTGTGGCTGGCATTCCGCTCGCTGCGGCCGATCCTGCTGGTCGCCGCCTCACTGCTGATCGGTTGTGGCGTGGCGCTGGCGGTGACCGTGCTGGTGTTCGGCAAGGTGCACGTGCTGACCCTGGTGTTCGGTGCATCGCTGGTGGGCGTGGCCGAGGACTACGGCATTCACTGGTTCGCCTCGCGCCAGGCCGAGCCGGCCGATCGTCGCTGGAAACTGCTGCGGCATCTGCTGCCTGGCCTGTGGCTGGCCCTGCTGACCAGTGCGCTGGCCTACCTGGCATTGGGCCTGGCCCCGTTCCCGGGCCTGCGCCAGATGGCGCTGTTCTCGGTGGTCGGCCTGGCTGCCGCCTTCCTCACGGTGATCTTCTGGTTCCCGTGGCTGGATGGTGGCGAGATCCGCCAGACCCGCTTCTCGCAGTGGCTGGGCAACACGCTGGAGCGTTTCCCGCGCCTGCATGGCCGCCGCGCGGTGACGATGTTCGTGGTGATCACGCTGGCACTGTCTGCCATCGGCATCGCGCGCCTGCAGAGCAACGACGACCTGCGCAGCCTGCAGTCGTCGCCGCCGGCATTGATGGCGCAGCAGATCCGCCTGAGCCAGTTGCTGGGCATGCCCAGCCCGGCGCAGTTCTACCTGGTGCAGGGTGCCGATGCCGCGCAGCTGCTGCAGCGCGAAGAAGCGCTGACCGAACGCCTGCGTGTATTGGCCAACGACAAGCGCATTGGTGGCTATCGCGCGATCAGCGATTGGCTGCCGTCGCCGTCGCGCCAGCAGGCCGATGCCGCGCTGACCGCGAGGGTGGAACCCGGCGTGCTGTCGGCCGTGTCCGAGGCCGTGGGCGAGCCGCTGCAGCGACCGCAGTTCGCGGCCGCACCACTCAGCGCCGAAGCCTTCCTGGCCTCGCCGGCCTCGCAGCCGTTCCGTCACCTGTGGGTGGGTGAGGTCGGTGAGCAGATGATCAGCGTGGTGATGGTCGATGACCTGTCGCGCGCCGATGCGCTGGCCACCCTGCAGGGTGCGGCCGAAGGCCTGCCGGGCGTGCGCTGGGTGGACCGTACTGCCGACTTCTCCACGCTGCTGGGCCACTACCGCAAGCTGATGGGTGGGCTGCTGCTGGTCGGCATCGCGCTGGTGTTCGGCGCGCTGTGGCTGCGCTACCGCCGCCAGGCCTGGCGCGTGTTCGCACCGACCCTGATTGCCGGTGCCTTGACCCTGGGCCTGCTGGGTCTGTTCGGCCAGCCGCTGCAGCTGTTCAACGTGCTGGCACTGATGCTGCTGCTGGGCATGGGCATTGACTACGGCATCTTCCTGATCGAGCACCGTGGCGATGCCAGCGCCTGGCTGGCAGTGTGCGTGGGCGCGGCCAGCACCTGGCTGTCGTTCGGCCTGCTGGGCCTGTCGCAGACCCCAGCGCTGCGCGCGTTCGGCCTGACCCTGCTGTTCGGCATCGGCCTGGTCTGGCTGATCTCGCCGCTGTTCCGGCCGCCGCCACATGACCTGCCGCCAGCTTGAACCTGTCTTCCGACTTCCTTCTTTCCACCTGATCGAGCAACAAGGACGCACCGATGAATACTGCTGTGGATGCTGTCGAACGTACTGAAATCCTGATCATCGGTGCGGGCCCGGCCGGCTCGGTGGCCGCGGCGATGCTGCGCCAGCAGGGCCGCCAGGTGCTGATGCTGGAGCGCCAGCAGTTCCCGCGCTTCTCGATCGGTGAAAGCCTGCTGCCGCAGAGCATGGAGTACATCGAAGCGGCAGGCCTGCTGCAGGACGTGGTCGAAGCGGGCTTCCAGCACAAGAACGGCGCCGCGTTCGTGCATGGCGAGGCGCGCACCGCGTTCGACTTCAGGAAGAAGTTCTCGCCAGGTTGGGGCACCACCTACCAGGTGCAGCGCGCCGACTTCGACAACGTGCTGGCGCGCGGCGCCGAACGCATGGGCACCACGCTGCGCTTCGGTGATGAAGTGCTGTCGGTTGAAGCGGGCGAGCAGCCGGCGGTGACCGTGCGCCGTCCGGACGGCAGCGAGTACCGCATCGAAGCCGATTTCATCCTCGATGCATCCGGTTTCGCACGCCTGCTGCCGCGCCTGCTGCAGCTGGAATCGCCGTCCAACTTCCCGGTGCGCGGCGCGATCTTCTGCCACGTGCGCGACAACATTCCGGCCGAAGCGGACTTCGATCGCAACAAGATCCTGATCACCACCCATCCCGAGCACATCGACGTCTGGTACTGGACGATCCCGTTCTCCAACGGCTGCTGCTCGCTGGGCGTGGTCGCCGAGCCGTCGTTCTTCGAGCGCTACGAGGGCGACGACCTGCAGAAGCTGCAGGCCATCGTCGGCGAGGACCCCAACCTGACCCGGCTGCTGGCCAACGCCGAATGGGCGGTGCTGCCGGTGCGCCGCATCACCGGTTACTCGGCCAATGTCAGCTCGTTGTGGGGCCCGGGCTACGCCCTGCTGGGCAATGCCGGCGAGTTCCTCGACCCGGTGTTCTCCTCCGGCGTCACCATCGCCTTCAAGTCCGCGCAGCTGGCCAGCGAATGCCTGGCGCGCCGCTATGCCGGCGAAACCGTCGACTGGGAAGCTGAATTCTCGATCCCGCTGCGTGCCGGCGTGAAGACCTTCCGCCGCTTCGTTGAAAGCTGGTACGAGGGCGGCTTCCAGAAGATCATCTACCACCCGCAGCAGCAGCCCGAAGTACGCGACATGATCAGTTCCATCCTGGCCGGCTACGCCTGGGACACCAACAACCCGTATGTGGCCGACGAAAGCGGCCGCCGCATGCGCGTGCTGGAGCAGCTGTGCAGCGCCTGATCGCCCGTACCGCGGCCGTGCTGCTGTGCCTGCTGCTGGCCGCCTGTGCCGGCCGCATGCCCAAGCCATTGGTGGAACTGCCGCCGCTGCGCCTGTCGCCGGCCAGCCTGCCGGCGCCGCTGGCATTGCAGCAGCAGCTGCATTTCCGTTTCGGTACGCATGAGCGCGACCTGGATGCTCTGCTGGAAGCCGATGCGCAGCAGGTGCAGCTGGCGGTGCAGGCGATGGGCCAGACCGGCGTGCGCCTGCAGTGGGACGGCCAGCAGCTGACCCAGCAGCGCGCACCGTGGCTGCCGCCGCAGGTGCGTGCCGAGCGCGTGCTGGATGACCTGCAGTTCGCGCTGTGGCCGACCGCGGCCATTGCCGCCGCGTTGCCGGCAGGTTGGCAGGTCAGCGATGACCGCCGGCAGCGCAGCCTGTCGCGCGACGGCACGGTGTGGCTGCAGCTGCAGCGCCTGGACGATGGCAGCGTGCAGCTGGACAACCGCGCCGAAGGCTACGCCCTGCGCATCGAATCGATCGACATGGCCGGGCAGGACCGATGAGTGCACCGATCTACCTGAACGACCTGGGCGTGGTCTGTGCGCTCGGCGATGGCCGCGCCGCGGTCGCGTCGGCGATGTTCGCTGATGTGCCGGGTGGGCTCAGCGACAACGACAGCCTGCTGCCGGGGCGCACCCTGGCGCTGGGAGAGGTGCGCACGCCGCTGCCGGCGCTGGAGGACCTGCCGGTGGCCCTGCGCGGGCGCAACAACGCCCTGCTGGACGTGGCACTGGCGCAGATCGCACCAGCGGTGGCCGCCGCGATCGCCCGCCATGGTGCCGAGCGTGTGGCGGTGGTGCTGGGCACCAGCACCTCGGGCATTGGTGAATCCGAGCAGGCCCTGCGCACCCACGCCGAACAGGGCCAGTGGCCGCAGGGCTTCGATTACGCCCAGCAGGAAATGGGCACCGCCGCGCAGTTCGTGCGCCAGCGCAGTGGTGCACAGGGGCCGGCATGGACCCTGTCCACCGCCTGCTCGTCCAGCGCCAAGGCGCTGATGTCGGCCGCGCGCATGCTGCGCGCCGGCATCGTCGATGCGGTGATTGCCGGCGGTGCCGATTCGCTGTGCCGCTTCACCGTGGCCGGCTTCAGCGCGCTGGAATCGGTGTCGGCACTGCGCTGCAATCCGTTCTCGCAGCACCGCTCCGGCATCAACATCGGCGAGGGCGCCGCGCTGTTCCTGCTTACCCGCGAGCCGGGTCCGGTGTGCCTGGCCGGGTGGGGCGAATCGGCCGATGCCCATCACATGTCCGCCCCCGATCCGCAGGGGATGGGGGCCATCGACGCCCTGCAGCAGGCGCTGCTGCGCGCCGGCTGGGGCGCCGACGAAGTGGATTACGTGAACCTGCATGGCACCGCCACCGGGCACAACGATGCGATGGAAAGCCTGGCGGTCTCGCAGGTGCTGGGCAACGGCGTGCCGGCCAGTTCGACCAAGCCGCTGACCGGCCATACGCTGGGTGCCTCGGGCGCGATCGAGGCGGCGCTGTGCTGGATCCTGCTGGCCGAGAACCCACAGCAGCAGCTGCCGCCGCACTGGTGGGACGGCGTGCCCGACCCCGCACTGCCGGTGCTGCCGCTGGTCGCGCCGGGCTCCTGCCTGGCGCAGGCGCCGCGGCGGGTGCTGAGCAATTCGTTCGCCTTCGGCGGCAGCAATGCCGTGCTGGCACTGGAGCGTCGATGAACACGCTGTACGCGATCGAGGACGTGGTGCCGCACCGCCAGGACATGTGCCTGCTGGAGCGCATCACGCAGTGGGACCAGGACACCCTCGAGGCTGAACTGGTGGTGCCCGAATCCGGCCTGTTCGTGGAGAACGGCGAAGTGCCGGCGTGGGTCGGCATCGAATACATGGCGCAGGCCATCGCGGCCTGGGCCGGCTGCCGCGCGCGTGCGGCCGGCAAGCCGCAGCAGCTGGGCTTCCTGCTCGGCAGCCGCCGCTACAGCAGCGCGCGCAGCAGCTTCCCCAGCGGTTCGCGGCTGCGCGTACAGGCGCGCTGCGAGCTGTTGGGTGACAATGGATTGGGGATGTTCGCCTGCCGCATCCTGGCGGGCGAGGACGAATGGGCGACAGCCAACGTGTCGGTGTTCGAACCGGCCGACGCGATGGCCTATCTGGAGAGTGGACAGGCATGACAGGGAATCGAAGCGTGCTGGTGACCGGCGCCAGCCGGGGCATCGGCCGGGCCATCGCGCTGCGCATCGCGCGCGATGGCTTCGACGTGGTGGTGCATTGCCGCAGCCGCCTGGAAGAGGCACAGGCCGTGGTGGCCGAGATCCAGGCCATGGGCCAGCAGGCCCGCGTGCTGGCGTTCGACGTAGCCGACCGCGAGGCCGCACGCGCCGCGCTGGAGGCCGATGTCGAAGCGCACGGCGCGTACTACGGCGTGGTCTGCAATGCCGGTATTGCCCGTGATGGCGCCTTCCCGGCGCTGTCGGCGGAGGATTGGGACCAGGTCATCCACACCAACCTGGATGGCTTCTACAACGTGCTGCATCCGCTGATCATGCCGATGGTGCGGCGGCGCAAGCCGGGCCGCATCGTCACCCTGTCGTCGGTGTCCGGGCTGGCCGGCAACCGCGGCCAGGTCAACTACAGTGCCGCCAAGGCCGGCATCATCGGTGCCACCAAGGCGCTGGCACTGGAACTGGCCAGCCGCCAGATCACCGTCAACTGCGTGGCCCCGGGCCTGATCGAGACCGAAATGCTCAACGATGAAGTGATCGAACACGCGCTCAAGCTGATTCCCGCCGGCCGCGTCGGTCGTCCCGACGAAGTGGCGGCCACGGTGGCGTTCCTGCTGTCCGAGCCGGCCGGCTACATCACCCGCCAGGTGATCTCGGTGAACGGAGGCATGCTCTGATGGCTGCCGATCGTCGCGTGGTGGTCACCGGTGCGGCCGCCATCAGTCCGCTCGGCCACGACTGGCCCACCATCGAAGCGCACCTGCGCAGCTGCCGCAATGCCGTGCGCACGATGCCCGAATGGGATGTCTATGCCGGCCTGAACACCAAGCTGGCCGCGCCGGCGCAGGACTTCGAGCTGCCGCCGAACTACAACCGCAAGACCACCCGCTCGATGGGCAAGGTCGCGATCATGTCGGTGCGCGCCACCGAGGTGGCACTGCGCGAGGCTGGCCTGCACGAGCACCCGGTGCTGCGCAGTGGCCGTACCGGCGTGGCCTACGGTTCGTCCTCGGGCAGCCACGAGGCCACCGGTGAATTCGGCCGCATGCTCAACGAGTTCACCACCGACGGCATCAGTGCCACCACCTACCTGAAGATGATGAGCCACACCGCGCCGGTCAACATCGGTGTGTTCTTTGGTTTGTCCGGGCGCGTCTACACCACCTCCAGTGCCTGCACCTCGGGCAGCCAGGGCGTGGGCGCGGCCTACGAAGCGATCCGCAGCGGCAAGCAGACGGTGATGGTGGCTGGCGGTGCCGAGCAGCTCGATGCCACTGCCGCGGCAGTGTTCGACACCCTGTTCGCCACCAGTGTGCGCAATGATGCGCCGCAGACCACGCCGCGCCCGTTCGATGCCGGCCGCGATGGCCTGGTGCTGGGCGAGGGTGCCTGCACGCTGATCCTGGAAGACCTGGAGCACGCGCAGGCGCGCGGTGCCACCATCCTTGCCGAGGTGGTCGGCTACGGCACCAACAGCGATGGCCAGCACGTCACCCAGCCCAGTGCCGACACCATGGCCCAGGCCATGCGCCTGGCGCTGGAGGATGCCGGGCTGGACGCGGCGCAGATCGACTACGTCAACGCCCACGGCACCGCCACCGACCACGGTGACATCGCCGAGACCCAGGCCACCGCGCAGGTGTTCGGCAGCCGCATGCCGATCAGCTCGCTGAAGAGCTACGTCGGCCACATGCTGGGCGCCTGTGGTGCGTTCGAGGCCTGGATGAGCATCGAGATGATGCGCGCCGGCTGGTTCGCGCCCACCCTGAACCTGGCCGAGGTCGATCCACGCTGCGGCCAGCTCGACTTCATCACCGGGCAGGGCCGTGAACTGCAGGCTGAGTACGTGATGAGCAACAACTTCGCCTTCGGTGGCATCAACACCTCGCTGGTGTTCCGCCGCTGGAGCGAGTGATCCACCGCCCCACCACCGCTGTTCCCGCAACCTACCCGCACCCTCGACAAGGAGATGTTCCGATGCGCCGCACCCTGATGATCGCCACGGCCACCGCGCTGCTGGCCCTGACCTCCACCGCCTCCGCCCGCGACACCCGCGTGGAGCAGTCCCTGCAGGAACTGGTCAGCTCGCAGGCTGCCAAGGACGCCGGCATCGACGGCAGCGTCCGCTTCTACCTGGCCGGCCAGCCGGTCAGCGTGCAGCAGCGCCTGGGCGAAGACGTGACCAACAAGAAGACCAACGCCGCCAACAAGAGCGACGCCGAGGCCTGCCGCTGGGTTGCGCTGTCGGCGCTGCGCGCGCTGCAGGACGGTGCCAAGTCGCGCGGTGCCAACGCCGTGGTCGACATCGTCAGCTACTACAAGAAGAACGAGTTCAAGAGCAGCACCAACTACGAATGCTATGCCGGTGCGATCCTCGCCGGTGTCGCGCTGAAGGGCACCTACGCCAAGGTCAAGTAAGCGCCCGTGCGGCGGCGGCGTTGGCTGAACGCCGCCGCCACATTGCTGAATCCCGCCGGGGAAACGCCGCCGATCACGCCGCCATCGTCGGCTGACGGCTTTCCCCGGTGTCGGCTTTCCGACACAATCATGGCTCTTCCCGGGTTATCGTCCCGCGGACATGCACGCCTACGTCTATAAAAGCCAACTCAAGCCGGACACCTACGTCTACGTTCCCCGTCGCGATGATTTCAGCGCGCTGCCTGCGCCGCTGCTCACCTCGCTGGGGACGCTCGCCTTCGTCCTGGACGTGGCCCTGGATGCCCAGCGCCGCCTGGCCCAGGCCGATCCGGAAAAGGTCCGCAGCGAAATGAGCGAGCGCGGGTTCTACCTGCAGGTGCCGCCATCGGTGGCCAGCCTGATGCCGCGCCACTATGACTGACACGTCCCGTCCGCGCGCCCTGTCGATCGCCTTCGCCGTGGGTGCCGTGCTGGCGCTGGGCGCCGCTGTGGGCGGCGTTCCAGGCGCCATCCTTGCGGCACTGGCGCAGCCGGCGTTCGCGCTGGGTGTGTCGTGGTGGCGTCGCAGCCGCGCGCTGCTGCCGCTGAAGATCGTCGCGCGCCAGGACCTGCCGGCGCTGCTGGCGTTGTGGACGGCAGCGCCGCTGTTGCTGGCGCTGCTGCTGGCCTGGCCGCTGGCGGCGCTGCGTGACAGCGGCAGCCTGGCCGCGGTGCTGGGCCTGAGCGTGCTGGTCAGTGCCGGCCTGCTGGCGGCCTGGCGCACCTGGCCGCTGTGGAACGATGTCGAACGCCTGGATGGCAATCTCGCCCAGCATTGGCAGGCGCTGGCCGGACGCGACCTGACCGCCTGGCGCGGTCTCGGTGTCGCCGCGCTGGTGATCGCGCTGGCCGCGCTGGTGGTGCTGCCGGCCTGGCCGGGCCTGTTGCCGGAAGGCGCGCGCTGGCCCGCCGCGCTGGCGGTGGTGCTGCTGTCGCCGGTGCTGCACCTGCTGCTGCAGCGGGTCGCGCCCGCGCCGCTGGTGTCGCTGCGCCCCAGCCCGTTCGCAGCGGCCAGCAGCGAACAGGAACCGATGTTCCCCGCTGCGGCCGAAACCGCGCCGCTGGAGGCGATGGCGCCGCAGGAACTGACACCGGCGCTGTATGAAGCCGCGCGCCAGGGTCGCATCGACCGCGGCCTGCAGCTGCTTCAGGCCGGTGCCGATCCGTATGCGCTACCGGACCCGAACTGGCGCGACCAGCGCAGCCTGGCGGTGCTGGCGGCGGTGCTGCCGGACCTGCGCCTGCTGCGCGAACTGATCGCCCGCGGCGTCGATGTGAATGCGCCGCACCGGGGCATGACCCCGCTGCTGGCCGCCACCCGCGACAGCTGGCACGGCCGTCCCGAAGCGGTGATGACCCTGCTCGCCAACGGTGCCGATTCGCGTGCCATCGACAGCGATGGCAACACCCCGCTGCACCATGCCGCACGCAGTTCCGACCCGGGCGTGGCCGCGCTGCTGCGCGATGCCGCCGCCGAAGTCGACGCGCTGAACAACGAGGGCTGGTCGCCGCTGGCCGTGGCCTGCCAGGTCGGCAACTGGCGCCTGGCCCGCTTCCTGCTCGAACGCGGTGCGCGCAGCGAACCGGCCGAAGGCACCCCGGTGTTGCTGGCCGCGGCCGCCACCGAAGACGACGATCCGGCCGGCGTGCAGCTGCTGCTCAAGCACAAGGCGCGGGCTGACGCGCGTGATCGCCAGCGCCGCAGCGCGCTGCATGAGGCCGCACTGGCTGGCCACGTCGAGATCATCGGCGTGCTGCTGGGTGCCGGTGCCAATCTGGAAGCGCGCGATGCGCTGGGCCGTACGCCGTGGCTGGAAGCTGCCCGTGCCGGTCGCGCTGCCGTGGTCGAGCATCTGCTGCCGCACAAGCCGGATCTGGTTGCGGTGGACGGCGAAGGCCGCAATGCGGTGCAGTTGGCGGCGATGGCCGAGGATGTCTCGCCATTGCTGATCAAGCGCCTGGTCGAGCTGGGCATCGCCGCCGACACCACCGATCCGGTTGGCCGCCGTGCGGTGGACTACGCCGCCGAAGCCGGTCGCTGGGCGATTGTGGCCCTGCTGGACCCGTCCTATCCGTTGCCGGCCGCCGTCAGTGATGGCCTGGCCGAGCGCGGCGAAGCCGCCAGCGCCAGTGGCCTGCTGCCGGACCGTCCGCCGCTGACCCTGCTGCGCGAAGCGCTGGGCTTCGGCAACACCGATGGCATGGCCGCGCTGGCCAAGCTGTGCCAGCCGGAAGAACTGGGTGGCCTGCTGCTCGATCCGGAACTGGCACTGGAGCCGCGTGCGGTCGATTGGCTGCTGGGCCACGGCGCCGATCCCTACGTGCGTGACGCCTGCTCCGACACGCCGATGTTCGCGCTGCTGTCGCGCGGCATCGATGCGGTGCCGGCGTTGCAGGTCATGCTGCAGCGCGGCCTGTCGCCAGCCGGACGCGGTGGCCTGGCGCGCTTCCTTGCCGCCTGCGCACAGCACGATCAGGCCGCCCGCGGCCTGGAGCAGCTGGCGCTGGAACTGCTGGAACGTGGTGCCGATCCGTTCGCGGCCTCGCCGGCGGGTGACCCGCCGTTGTCGCTGGCAGTGCGCCTGGGCTGGCTGCGCCTGCAGCAGGCCCTGCTCAAGGCCGGTGTCGATCGTGAAGCGCGTGACAGCCATGGCATGACCGCATTGCATCTGGCCACCGCATTGGCCCGCGAAGGCGCGCTGAAGCTGCTGGTGCAGCACGGTGCCTCGCCGGAAGCCCGTGCCGCCGACGGCCAGACGCCGCTGGGCGTGGCGCTGTCGATCGGTCGCCGTGACCTGGCCGACTGGCTGGACTGGCGGGTGTGGCCGTTGCCGCGCCGTACTCTGCGCGAGGCCGATCTGCCGGCCGCCGCGATGGCCGGTGATGTGGATGCGGTGCGCCGCCTGATCGATCTGGGATTTGCTGTTGACGCGGTCGATGCACAGGGCTGCACTGCGCTGCTGCGTGCGGCCGGTGGTGGTCACCTGGCGGTGACCGACCTGCTGCTGGCGCGTGGCGCCGATCCGCAGCATGCCGCGGCCAGTGGTGCGACGCCGCTGTCGGCGGCGGTCAGCATGCGCCAAGTGGATATCGTGTCGGCCCTGCTCGATGCCGGCGCCAAGCTGGAACACCGCCTGCCGGGTGGGGTGACCGTGCTGATGCTGGCCTCGGCGCTGGGCCTGCCGGACATCGTCGCGCGCCTGCTCACCGCCGGTGCCGACGTGCATGCCGGTGACGCGCAGCAGCTGGGCCCGCTGCACTGTGCCGCGCTGTACGGTTTCAGTGCCCGCGACCGCTCGCGTTTGCTGGCCCTGCTCGACACCCTGCTGCTGGCCGGTGCCGAACCGGACCAGGCCGCCGCCGGTTCGGTCACGCCGCTGCTGCTGCTGCTGGGTGCGCGTGCCGAGCCGGGTACCGCCTGCGACGAGCAGGTGGTGATGGCGGCGGTAGAGCGCCTGCTGGACGAGGACGTGAGCCTGGACGTGCGTGATCCGCGCGGTTTCGGCCCGCTGCATCTGGCCGCCCTGCACGGCCTGCCACTGCTGGTGCAGCGCCTGCTGCGCGCCGGTGCCGATCCGGAAGTGCGCGACAGCCTCAACCGCAGCCCGCGCGAGATCGCGGTGATGCGTGGCTTCATTGATGTGGCCGGCGAGTTCGAGCCGCGCGTGCCGGGCGTTTCGTCGATGGCGCGGTTCCTGCGCGACAACGGCTGATCGCTGGAAATGGGTAGTGCCGGCCGCTGGCCGGCAACCTCATGAAACCACCGGAATCTCGAGGCTGCCGGCCAGCGGCCGGCACTACCGCAATCTGTGGTGGGTGCCGACCGTTGGTCGGCACGCCTACTTGCCGTCGCTTTCCGCGTCGGCCTCGAACAGGTGCATCAGGTCGTTGCGTGCATCGCGCGAGGTCTGGATCACCGCCGCCTCGTCGTCGTACACCAGGTACTGGTCGCGCAGCAGCTGCTCGTCGTGCTCACGGAAGCGCTGCACGTGGCGTTCAGCCACTTCAGGTGCAACACCCAATGCAGTCAGCACGCGCCCGCTCATTTCCAGGCTGGTGCCGAACACTTCGCGGAACGGCTCAGCCGACATGTCCATCAGGCGCCACGCATGCTGGCGGTTGCGTGCACGCGCCAGCACCTTCGCGTCCGGGTACAGCCGGCGCACCATGCGCACTGCACGCAGGTTGGTCTCCGGGTCGTCCACGGTGATCACGAACACATCGATGTGCTCGCCGCCGGCCGCGCGCAGCATCTCCGGCCGGGTCGGGTCGCCGTAGTACAGCTGGTTGCCGAAGCGGCGCAGGTCGGCCACGGTATCGGGGTTCGCTTCCAGTGCCACGAACGGCACCTTCTGCGCGGTCAGCAGGCGCGCGATGACCTGGCCGAAGCGGCCCATGCCGGCGATCAGCACCTTCGGCCGGTTGTCCGGCGCCACCTTGTCGGCCTCGGCTGCCTCGCGCGGCGTTGCCTTCTCCTGGCCGAGCAGCTTGAGCAGCGCGATCATCAGCAGTGGCGTGATCGCCATCGACAGGCCGACGATCGCCACCAGGCGGTCATGGTTGGCGTTGCCCAGCAGGTGCGCGCGCTGCGCTTCGTTGAACACCACGAAGGCGAACTCGCCGCCCAGCCACAGCACGCTGCCCAGTAGCAGCGAGTGCCGTGAACTGAGCTTTGCGATGCGCCCGATCACGTACAGCAGGCTGAATTTGACCACCAGCAGGATCGCCACGCCGGCGGCGATCAGCCACGGCTCGGCAACGATGCGGTCGAGGTCGATGCCCATGCCCACCGCAATGAAGAACAGGCCCAGCAGCAGCCCCTTGAACGGCTCGATCTGCGCTTCCAGTTCGTGCCGGAACTCCGAATCGGACAGCAGCACGCCGGCCAGGAACGCGCCCAGGCTGGGGCTGAGGCCGGCCTCCTGCATGAACCAGGCGGTGCCCAGCACCACCAGCAGTGCGGTGGCGGTGAATACTTCCGGGCTGCGGGTACGCGCGATGATGCCGAACACCCTGCGCAGCACCGGTCGCCCGCACAGGATCACCACCGCCAGCGCGCCGAGGGCCACGGCGGCGTCTTCCCAGCGCAGGGTCTCGTTCTTTACCCCGCCCAGCAGCGGGATGGCCGCCAGCAGCGGAATCGCGATCAGGTCCTGGAACAGCAGGATGGCGAACCCGAGCCGGCCATGGTCGCTGTTGATCGACTTGTGTTCTGACAGCAGCTGCAGGCCGACCGCGGTGGATGACAGCGCCAGCGCCACGCCCACCACCAGCGCGCTTTTCCACTGGAAATGGTCGAGCAGCAGCAGGCCGCCCAGCACCAGCCCGGACAGCGCCACCTGTGCCGCACCGGCACCAAACACCGAGCGCCGCATCACCTTCAGGCGGGCCGGCGACAGTTCCAGACCGATCACGAACAGCAGCATCACCACGCCGATCTCGGCGGCGCCGAGGATGCGGTCGGCGTCCTGCACGAAGCCCAGCCCGTCCGGGCCCAGCACCACACCGGCCGCCAGGTAGCCCAGCACCGCGCCGAAGCCGAACTTCTTGAACACCGGCACGGCGATGACCGCCGCCAGCAGCAGCACCAGGGCCAGTTCCAGACCACCGCTATGCATGGGAATACCTGGTCATCGGGGAAGCCCGCAGTGCGTCCGTTCGGGTGGGGGAAGGGGAGGCGAGTGCCACCGCGTCATTATGCGCGCCGGCCTGTGTATGCACGAGAACAACCTGCCGGGCAGGCGCCCTGCGCAAGGCTGCCGGGTTGACCTGCAATGGCCCACGGGTCCAGACTGCCCGCCGCTGGCGGCGCGTCCGCCAGCACACGCATCCCGGAGTCCCCAACCCATGTCCAGCGACAGTAGAAGTCGACCTCGTTCGACGCCAGCGATGGCCACCGCCTGACATCGGGACGGTTTGCCTGCGTTGGTGTTGCGCGAGGTCGCACCCCCACAAGGCAAAACCGATGAACCAGAAGCAATTGCTGCGCCCGGTGGCCGATGCCGCCGCACTGGCCGCACCCCTGGCGAACTACAACACCGCCGACGCGGTGGAATTCCTCAATACGCTGGAACTGACGCGCGCTGCGGAAACGCTGGCGGCGCTGCCGTTGCCGCGCGCGGTGAAGATGCTCGAAGCACCGGAGCTGCACCGCAGCGGCGAGCTGGTGGCCGCGCTGCCGCCGGCGCGGGCTGCGGCGCTGCTGGGCCTGATGGCCGATGACCGCGCCACCGACATCGTCCACGAGCTGGATGAGGAAGAACGCGCGCGGCTGATCCCGCTGCTGGGCACCGACGCCCGCCAGGCCATCCAGAAGCTGCTCAGCTACCCACCGAACACTGCCGGTGCGCTGATGACCACCGAGTACGTGGCGGTGCCTGCCAGCTGGACGGTGGCGCAGACCCTGCAGCACATCCGCCAGGTCGAGCGCACCCGCGAGACGGTGTACGCGATCTACGTGCTGGACCCAGCCAGCCAGCAGCTGCAGCAGGTAGTGACCATGCGCCGGCTGATCACCGGCCTGCCCGAGGAATCGATCCTGGATGTGGCCCAGGTCAACCCGCCGGTGACCGTGGATGCGCTGATGGACCAGGAGGAAGTGGCGCGGCTGATCCGCCGCCACGACCTGCTGGCGATCCCGGTGGTCGACGACCAGCAGCAGATGCTTGGCATCGTCACCGTGGACGACGTGCTCGATGCGCTGATCGAGGAGTCCACCGAAGACGCGCACAAGTTCGGCGGCATGGAAGCGCTGGACAAGCCGTACATGCAGATCGGCTTCTTCGAGATGCTGCGCAAACGCGCCGGCTGGCTGAGCGTGCTGTTCCTGGGCGAGATGCTGACCGCGAGCGCGATGCAGCACTACGAGGATGAACTGGCGCGCGCCGTGGTGCTGACCCTGTTCATTCCGCTGATCATGAGTTCGGGCGGCAACTCCGGCTCGCAGGCTACCTCGCTGCTGATCCGCAGCCTGGCACTGCGCGAACTGCGCCTGCGTGACTGGTGGAAGGTGGCCCTGCGCGAAGTGCCCACCGGCATGGTGCTGGGCGCGATCCTTGGCTGCCTGGCCATCGTGCGTATCGTTATCTGGCAGCTGGGCGGCCTGCACGACTACGGCGAGCACTGGATCCTGCTGGCGATCACCATCGGCGCCGCGCTGGTCGGCATCGTCACCTTCGGCTCGCTGTCCGGCTCGATGCTGCCCTTCATCCTGAAACGGCTCGGCTTCGACCCGGCCAGCGCTTCGGCGCCGTTCGTGGCCACCCTGGTGGACGTGACCGGACTGGTGATCTATTTCAGCATCGCCGCGATGATCCTGCACGGCACACTGTTGTAAACCGGGGTCGGTTAAGGGGTCGGATCCCTTCGCGCAGCGAAGGGCTCTGACCCCTGAAGCACCGTGCCCCGGTAGTTGCCGACCTTGGTCGGCACGCAAGGGTCAGATCCCTTTCCTGGGGAAAGGGACCTGACCCCATCGCCATGGAATTTGGTTACCGTAGGCGCATGAGTACCTACCACCTGCAGTCTGTGTTCCGTCCGCAGTCGGTCGCGGTGATCGGCGGCAGTCCGCGTGAGCGTTCGGCCGGGCGCGCGGTGATGCGCAACCTGCGTGGCACTGGCTTCCCCGGCAAGGTGGCCTGGATCAACCCGCGGCATGCCGAGATCGATGGCATCCGCACGATCAAGCGGTTGAAGGATCTGGACTGGGTACCGGACCTGGTCGTCATCACCGCACCGGCGGCGATCGTGCCGCAGGTAGTGCGTACCGCAGCCGAACGCGGCGTGCAGGCCGCGATCATCCTCACCGCGCACCTGGGCGAAGGCCCGGGCTCGTTGTCGGAACAGGTGGAAACGGTGGCGCGCAAGCATGGCCTGCGCATCCTGGGCCCGCACTGCCTGGGTGTGATCGCACCGCATGCGCGGCTCAATGCCAGCATCGCCGCGCACTTCCCGCAGGCCGGTGACCTCGCGCTGATCTCCGAATCCTCGGCGATTGCGGCGGCGCTGGTGGAATGGGGTGTGGCGCGCTCGGTCGGCTTCTCCGCCGTGGTCTCGCTGGGCGACACGATGGACGTCGACTTCGGTGACCTGCTCGACTACTTCGCCACCGACTACCGCACCCGCGCCATCCTGCTCTATGTCGAGCAGATCAAGGATGCGCGCAAGTTCATGTCGGCCGCGCGTGCCGCCGCCCGCGCCAAGCCGGTGGTGGTGGTGAAGTCCGGCCGCGCCGAGCGCGTGCAGCCGGGCAGCCGCGATACCCATGTGCAGGCCCTGGCCCGCGCCGACGATGTGTACGGTGCAGCCTTCAACCGCGCCGGCCTGCTGCGCGTGGGCGCGCTGGACGAACTGTTCACGGCCGCCGAATCGTTGGGCCGGTTGGGGACCTTCCCCGGTCGTCGCCTGGCCATTCTCAGCAATGGTGGCGGTGTCGGCCGCCTGGCCGTGGACCAGCTCATTGCACTGCGTGGCACGCTGGCCAACCTGTCCGACAGCACGGTCGAGAAACTCGACGCCGTGCTGCCGCAGGGCTGGTCGCGCAGCAACCCGGTCGACATCGTGGTCGACGCCGATGGTGATCGCTATGCCGCCGCCATCGAGGCGCTGCTGGCCGACAACGAGAATGATGCGGTGATGGTGGTCAACGTGCCGACCGCATTCACTTCATCCGCAGACGCCGCACAGGCGCTTACCCGCACGCTCGGATTGCGCCCGCGCCATTACCGCGACAAGCCGGTGTTCGCGGTGTGGCTGGGCAACGATGACCAGGCCACCGCCACGCTCAACGCGGCACGGGTGCCGACCTATCCGACCGAGGCCGAAGCGGTGCGCGGCTTCCAGCATCTGGTGCGTTACCGCGAAGCGCAGAACGCCCTGATGGAAACACCACCCAGCCTGCCGCAGGATTTCAGTGTCGACACGGCCGCCGCGCGCGCACTGGTCGATGCCGCCCTGGCCAACGGCCAGCAGTGGCTGGACCCGCTGGCCACGCATGAACTGCTCAAGGCCTATGGCATTCCGTCCGCGCCGGTGATGCATGCGCGCGATGCGCACGAGGCGATGGACCTGGCGCAGCCGCTGCTGGAACGCGGTGCTACGGTCGCACTGAAGATCCTGTCGCCGGATATTCCGCACAAGTCCGAAGTGGATGGTGTGCGCCTGAACCTGGCGGCGCTGCCGGCGGTGCAGAGCGCGGCCCATGCGATCCTGTCGCGCGCGCGCCAGCTGCGGCCGGATGCACGCATCGATGGCCTGCTGGTACAGCCGACCATCGTCCGCCCGAAGGCGCGCGAACTGATCGTCGGCATCGCCGATGACGCGACGTTCGGTCCGGTGATCGTGGTCGGTCGCGGCGGCACTGCCGTCGAAGTGATCAATGACAAGGCGCTGGCGCTGCCGCCGCTGGACCTGCGCCTGGCCCACGAGCTGATCGGCCAGACCCGCGCCTCGCGCATCCTCAAGGCTTACGGTGACGTGCCGGCGGCTGACGAGCGCGCACTGGCGCTGGCGCTGGTGAAGCTTGCACAACTGGCTGCCGATATCCCCGAGGTGCGCACGCTGGACATCAACCCGCTGCTGGTCGACGGCAAGGGCATCCTCGCCCTCGATGCCCGCGTAGCGGTGGCGCCGTCGCGCATCCTGCACAAGGGCCGCGGCCATCCGCGTTTCTCGGTGTTCCCGTACCCGAAGGAGTGGGAGCGCACCATCGAGCTGTCCGATGGCGGCCGTGCCTTCGTGCGCCCGGTGCGGCCGGAGGACGACGCACTGTTCCGTGCGTTCTTCGCCCGCGTCAGTGACGAGGATCTGCGCCTGCGTTTCTTCCAGTCGGTGAAGCACTTCAGCCACGAGTTCATCGCGCGCCTGACCCAGCTCGATTACGCACGCTCGATCGCGCTGGTGGCGATCGAACCGCGCAGCGGCGAAATGCTGGGTGCGGTGCGCCTGCACGCCGATGCCGATTACCATCGTGGCGAGTACGGCATCCTGATCCGTTCGGACCTGAAGGGCCACGGCATCGGCTGGCGGTTGATGGCGATCATGATCGAGTACGCCAAGTGGCTGGGCCTGGACGTGGTCGAAGGCCAGGTGCTGCGCGAGAACAGCACCATGCTGGCGATGTGCCAGAGCCTGGGCTTCAAGACCAGGCTGGATCCAGACGATCCGACGGTGATGATGGTGACCCTGCCGGTGCAGCAGGTCGAAGTACCGCAAACCCCGATGTAGAACCGAGGCTACGCTCGGATGTTCCAGAGGCAGCCGAGCACGGGCTTGTATGTTCCTTGTATGTTCCTCCCGGCTCCTACGCGGTATGTAGGAGCCGGTGTGGAGGGACTGACGAGCATGGATCTGCGGATATGAGCCGACAGACGAGCCGACAGACGAGCCGACAGACGAGCCGAGCGATCCCCATCCCGCACACGAACGTCGATAGGGGATCGCACGGCGCCCAAAGGGGATTGTCGATGTAGGCAAGCTAACGCCGGTGCGATACCACTTGTCGTGGTCAAGTTTTGGTAGACACGTAGACAGGGGATTTCAGGCGGTGGCTTTGTCGTAGTCGGCCGGGGATCGACACCCGTGCGCATCCTGCTGCGATCTGACAATGGCTTGGTGTTCAGCGGCCGCGACTACACGCGACTGATGCGCAGCTATGGCTCGAAGCAGGAGTTCATCACGCCACACTGCCCGCAACAGAACGGATTGATGGAGCGAGTGATCCGAACGCTGGAAGAGCAATGCGTGCACTGGCATCGTTTCGAAAGCCAGATGCACGCTACACGGTTAATCACTGACTGCATCGCCTTCGACGACCAACAGCGCACTCATCAGTGCGCTGAAGATGATGACCGCAGATGCGGCCTATACCGCTACATTAACCCCATGACCTGAGCAGAAACCGATGGGTCATTACATGGCTCGATAGTGTCCCCCAATGCGGCAATCTGGGTCGGGCACTGCCCCATATTTCGCAGGGAGTTGTTTAGAAAACTCCCAACATCAGGTATTCCTTACGAGTCTTGTGGAGAAGTCGATTTCTCATCCGCATAGAACGAAGTGGATGGCTTACATTGATGTCGCAAATGCCTCTTGGATCTCTGCGGCAAGTCACGCTACGGTTTGGTACACGTTAGGGTGATGCGCCCGCCAACAGCGTTCGGAGACGGGATGTCGGATTCGTTGTTTAGAAACCAAGTGTTGGATGCAAAGCGAAGTAGCTGGTTGAGTGGAATTGTGCTCACCCAATCCTTGGGGCTTTGGGCGTTTACTCTGTTTGCCGCACTCTCGGTGTTGACTGCTGTTTGGTTCTCGGTTCTAGGGGCGTATATGGCATCCACGATCGAGCTGGCGCGCAGACTCTGGTCTTTGCGTGCGAGATTAACGTCCATCACCTCCAGCATATTTGCGGCAAGCCTATGCCTCTCCAACGGACGACGGAAGTTGATGATCGTGGACTCATCCGGGATCGCATCGAGCCCGCTGAGCCGGTGGAACAGCCGCATCGAAGCAATCTAGTGCAGGGCTTCCTCCATGTCCGGATCGCTCAAGGCATACCACTGCAGCAGGTGGATGCGCAGTGTCGTCTCCATCGCATACGGTGGCCGAACCGCGCGACCGGGACGCAGATAATGCGGCTCAATCTAGGCCAGCAGTGCCTTCCACGGCACTATCTGGTCCATCTCGTAAAGGAAAATATCGCGCCGGGTCTGCTTGCGCTTGCGCAGGCCCTGCGCATCCCCAAATGTCAGCCGTATGATGCATTCCACTACGCAGCTAAATAGTGTCCCCCCAAAGCGGCAATCTGTGGCGGGCACTACTGCACAGTTCGCAGGAAGCTGTTCAGAAGCTCCTTAGCGAATGCTCTTGCTGTGAAAAGTAAGTGCCAACTGACCTCCGATTCAAATTTCCGGGAATCGTCCCGGATCCCCGTGCGTGGAAATGCACGTATTAAGAAGGAGTTGTACTATGCGCGAAATGACCATGGAAGAGATTAATAATGTTGATGGCGCGGTGCTGCCTTTGATGTTCGTTGGCGCAGTTGCTCTTTCCCAGGTAAGTTGGACCAGTGTTGCGTTCATGGCCGGCACGATGACTGGAATTGGCATCGGTGGTTCCGTTCTATACAATGCAAAATAACTAGTTTGATGTCCAATTCAAAGCGGGAGAATGATGTGCGTGAATTGACCGGTCTTGAAATTGAGAGCGTCGACGGTGCAGTTGTGCCGGTCGTCATTGGGATTGGAATCGCGTTTGGTAAAGGTTTTGTTGCCGGCGTTGGTATCGCTGGTGCTGGTTATGCGGGTTATCAGTTTTATCAGATGGCTTGGTAAATAGTTAGCTGGATCGCAGGGCTTTTGCCCTGCGATTCTTTGAGGGTTGATATGAAAATTACTGGTGGATTTGATGGGCGACATGGAAAGTTCTATTTTATTTCCTTGGTAGCAATGGCGTCTGCCTCAGCGCTGATGCTGGTGGCGGCGCTTCGGGGTGCTGCGCCTTTGCAGGTTCCTCAAGAGGTTGGAGTTTTCGTTGCCGCATTTTCGCTGCTGTGTTCGACGGCAAGTTACCTGTTAATAAAGAAAGTTAAGTGCTCGTTCCTGCTGCTTGGGGTTTCGGCTGTCGTATTTTCTGCTGCTCTATGGTCGTTTGGTGCGCCTTTTTCGTTCGTGCTGCTTCTGGCACTTCCAGCTCTGCTCTTGTCTTTCATCTCAGCTATTTTTCGGGATAAGGTCGATGTCCAGGTCGAGAGGGATGACTAGCGTTCTGTATCTATAGATTGGTTTATTTCTAGTCCATTGATCACTCATGGCTGTGCGAGATTTGTCGTCCTCATGGCCTGCATCTGCGGACGCTCTGAACAACTATTTCGGTAGTGCCGTCCGCTGGCCGGCAGCCTGAGAGACAATAGAGGCACACGTTGAGAAGCCATCCATGCAGCTGACATTGTTTGCGCTGTGCAATCTGTGGATGGTGCACTGGCAGTTACTGCTGGCATAGGGATCAATCCGTCTCGAGGTGCTCGGAAGGGGCACTTCGAGCACGAAAGGACATGGCAACCCACTGCGGCTGATGACTTAGGAGCATTCTGGTGCTGGAAATCCAGCACTCAGCAACGATTGTTCAGTGCATCCCAAGCGACCGCCCGTTACGTGAAGAAGGAGAGCGATCGTCTGCGTGAATACGTACCGCGTACCGACGAGCAGCAACTGATGCACGATTTGCTGCACAAGCGGCGGGCCCGGGTGGAGACACGCGTGCGCTCGTAGCAATCCTTCGGGGTAAGCGGAAGTGGCCCCCTAGAGAACTGTCAGATCTGTTCCGCGCCCTAGCTGGGACGCTAGCCGAGCTTGAAAGCGCGCTGTGGCGCTTGAGTCGCGATGGAGGGCACTGCGCGCTCTACAAGCGTCTGGTGACCACTCCTGGTGTCGGCTCTGCCGTCGTGGCTCACTTGATCTACTACATGACGCGCTGGCCGTTGGCTAACGTCGACGTATGGATCGCCTGCATCGACCTGGATCCCCGGCCCAATGAGTCTGGCGGCAGAACTGGGCGGCGTCGGCTGTCCAAACAGGGTACGCAGATGCTGCGCCAGATGCTCTACATGGCCGCGATGGGCCTCAAGCAGTGTCGCCGGGGGCAACCGCTCTACGATGAACTGTCAAAACGCGGTCACCCCTGCAGCACCATCTTCAACCTTCTGCCAAGGAAGCTGGCCAGGATCGCTTGGGATGTCTTCAAGAGTGGCCGCGATTTCGATCCGGCCATGCTGAAGGTGGGTAAAGCCCACTTCCAGCGGGCCTTACCACGAACATAGGATCTCGGCTCTACAACATCGTCCGGTCATCATGCTGGGTGGTGACGTAACGCGTGCCGATCAGAGCGTTGACGCCGGTTGTTCTGATGGCTGAACGCGGACCACGACGACGGCGTATGCCATCCTGGACGGCGCGCGGATGGCCCTGCGCGTCGGTGCGCTGAGTAGTTGGTGCTTCTCTCGGAAGAGATGAATGAATCATGGTCACTGTATGGGAGGAGAGCTGACGCATTTCGCTCTTTAACTCTGCGAAGAGACCTCGCTATCATCCAATGAACGCGGGCAAAGTTACTTTCTAAGAGTGTCTTCAGATCTGTTTCGCAGGGAAGTTCTGCAAGGAAAGCGCGCCGGTTGGTTGGGGTCGATTTCCATCACGCAACCGCTCAGGCTTTGGGTTTTTGCCATCGTAGCCTCTTCCACCGCACTAGTAGTAGTGCTGCTGCTTACATTTGGCACCTATACCCACCGTTCGCACGTGGGTGGACAGCTTGTGCCAGTCAATGGAATCGCGCAGGTCATGGCGCCCGCCAATGGGTTCATGTCGGAAGTCAGAAGTGCCGAAGGCGAGTACGTCGAAGCGGGTGAGGTAGTTGCGGTCCTGACTGTTCCGCGAGCCACCACCACTGATGGGGATACGCTGGCTGCGATGGAATCTCGCTTCGAGCGCAGGACGTCCGGCCTTGGGGCGGTACAGACTGCCAAGAAGATGCGGTTGAGCGCGCAGCAGAAGGGATTGCGTAGGCAGCTTTCCAACGCACAGCGGGAGCTGGCGCAGTTCGACGCCGAAGTGCTGACAAGACGGGATCAGATCAGGATTGCAGAGGAGACGCTGGAACGCCTCCGGCTCCTTGAAGAGGATCGTTACGTCAGCCTCCTCCAGATCAAGCAGCAGGAATCTGCAGCGCTCACACAGAAGGGTGAGATGCAGGCATTGCAGCGACAGGCCATTGCCACGCGCAGGATGATCGAGCAGATCATCCAGGCGCTCAATGAGCTGCCTGGCGAGCATGAGGCCGCGGAAGCGACATTCCAGCAGGATCTCGCCTTGCTTGAGCAGGAACGTGTGGAGAATGTCGCGCGCGGACGGTTGGCTATTGTCGCGCCAGTCTCTGGAATTGTAGCCAGCCAGCAGATCAAGGCCGGCCAAGCCGTGCAAAGCGGCCAGCCGATCATGAGCGTGCTGCCTGGGGATGGTCATTTGGAGGCGGAGCTGCTCGTTCCTAGCCGCGCGGTAGGATTCATAGAGCCCGATGATAAGGTCCTGCTCAGATACCAAGCATACCCTTACCAGAAATTTGGACACCATGAGGGGCGGGTTTCACGGATTAGTCGAAGCACACTGGGTGCAACACAGAACGGTGGCGCGACAGAACCGATGTATCGAATCACGGTCGTTCTCGCATCGCAAACCGTAAGCGCATACGGCAAGCCCGAGTCACTCAAGCCCGGAATGCTGGTGGATGCAGATGTTCTGGGTGAGACGAGATCGTTCTTTGAGTGGGCCCTTGAGCCTATCTACTCAATCAAGGGAACTGTATTCGGGCAATGACTGCAGCATTGGATGAGACATCGTGTCGCTGGCTAAGGCAGCCCATGCACAATGAACGTGTGCCAATTCTAGGGAGACTCACTGTGCGTGAACTGACCACGGATGAAGCTTTCGAAGTCGAGGGGGAAGCTGCTTGCATCAACGGTGCCGGTGCGCTAGTTGGCGGTCCTGCCGGGCCCGCTGCCGGTGCGTGCATCGGAGGTGGAATCGCCGTTGCACTTAACCCGTGCAGGTGTGTTCGTGCACTCCTACGCAGTTTGCTTGGAGGCACACGCTTCTGGAATGAACTGGCACGAGGAGAAAAGATCATGAAGTTTCCGGGTATCGACCAAAGGACTTTCGCCATCTGTGTGTGCTGCCTGGCCGTGATCGCGGCATCTTCAGACAGCCGGATATGGCCACTTCTCTGTGCTGGTGCGGTTGTGGTAGCTACCGCTAGATTCGCTGATACAAGACGCAAGCGGATTCAGAAAAATCATACGTCGCATTGAAGTCTGTGCGCGGTGGGGCAATCACGCGGCCGAGGGCGAACATGCGGCGTACTTGGTATAGGCCATTGGTACTGAAGTTTGCACCAGCCGCGTCTTTTTCAGATTGACTGGGATCTTGGGCTTGTCATCGGAATGAAAGCGATACTGCAGTCGGAGACAACGGAGTGTGGACTGGCGTCGATCGCGATGATCGCCGACTTTCATGGAAAGAAGATCGGCCTAAGCGAGATTCGCCGACGCTATCCGTTGTCGCTCAAGGGTGCCAAGCTGGGCCAGCTCATCCACATTGCACAGCAGTTGGGACTGTCTTCGCGGCCCTTGCGGCTTGAGATGGAGCACCTTTCCGAACTCAAGCTGCCTTGTATTCTGCATTGGAATCTGAACCACTACGTGGTGCTGGTAAAGGTGGGCCGCAGCGGTTTCAGGATTCTTGACCCCGCCATCGGTGAGCGGGTGCTTGCACTGGAGGAAGTGTCCGAGCACTTCACGGGTGTGGCGCTTGAGCTGACTCCCACTGCGGAGTTCCAGAAGGAGGCCCGGCCGGCCCCGATCTCACTACGGCAGCTGACGGGGCAGATCAACGGTCTGTGGCCCTCACTGGCGTTGGTCCTGCTTCTCTCGGTCGCACTCCAGATCTTCGTGGTCCTTGCGCCGTTCTATACCCAGTGGGTGGTGGATCAGGCACTGGTTTCGGCAGATCGGGATCTGCTTACGGTACTGGGGATAAGCTTCGGGCTTGCCATGCTGTTGCAGGTGGCCATCGGGCTGTTGCGCGGTTGGTCTGTCATTTATCTCTCCTCCACTCTGGGCTTGAGATGGATGGGGAATGTTATCGGGCATCTGCTGCGATTGCCGTTGGACTTCTTCGAGAAGCGACACCTGGGCGATATCATTTCTCGGGTCTCGTCGGTGCAATCCATCCAGAAGACGTTAACGACCAGTTTCGTCGAAGCGCTCATCGATGGCCTGATGGCGATCGTCACGCTAGGAGTCATGGTTCTCTACAGCTGGAAGCTGGCGTTGGTGACGCTGGCGGCGGTGGTGCTGTACACCTTGGTCCGCGCCACCGCGTACGCGCCAGTTCGCAATCGTACCGAGCGCCAGCTCGTTGCCAGTGCAAAGCAGCAATCGCATCTGCTTGAGTCGATCCGCGGCATGCAGAGCATCAAGATCGCCGTCCAGGAGCCGATGCGGAGGGCAGCCTACGAGAACCTGATGGTTGGCACGGTCAATGAGGAAGTTAGGCTTTCGAAGCTGACGCTCGGCTTCACCGTTACCAGTCAGCTGATCTTCGGAGTCGAGAGGATTGCTGTCATCTGGATTGGCGCGGTGCTGACCATGAACAATCTGTTCTCGGTCGGCATGCTGGTAGCCTATCTTGCGTACAAGGACCAGTTCGCACTACGAATGGCCGGTCTGATCGACAAGGCCGTCGAGTTCAGGATGCTTCGGCTGCATGGCGAGCGATTGGCGGATGTCGTTCTGAGTGAACCTGACCAGGATCTCGATCAAATCGAGACAGTGGTACCAATTTCGTCCTCCATCGAGGTCGAGAATCTCTCCTTCCGTTACGCCGAAGGTGAGCCCTGGATCGTCCGCAACTGTTCCTTCCGCGTGGAACAGGGTGAAGCAGTGGCCATCGTGGGCGCATCGGGTTGCGGCAAGTCGACCCTGATTAAACTGCTGCTCGGATTGCTCAAGCCCAGCGAAGGAAGCGTAAGCATCGGCGGGGTAGATATCCAGAAGCACGGTCCACGTGGCATCCGCTCCATGATCGGAGCGGTGATGCAGGATGACCAGTTGTTTGCCGGAAGCATTGCCGACAACATCAGCGGCTTCGATAGCGGCTTCGATGAACAGCGCATCGAGGAAGCTGCTCGGATGGCAGCCGTGCACGACGATATCGCGGGGCTGCCGATGGGCTATCACGGTCTTATCGGAGACATGGGCAACTCGCTTTCAGGCGGTCAGAAACAGCGCGTGATTCTGGCCCGTGCCCTCTACCGCCGGCCTCGGATTCTGTTTCTGGATGAGGCCACCAGCCATCTTGATGTCATGCGCGAGCGCTTGGTCAACGAAGCCGTGCAACGTATGAAGCTGACCAAGGTGATCGTGGCCCATAGGCCGGAGACCATAAGCAGCGCCGACCGTGTCCTGATAATGGAGCAGGGGCGGATCGTCCAGGAGGTGCGGCCACAGCGTGAGGCGTCGACGGCGCCTGCTTCCGATGCCGAGGAAGCAGGCGCGGCATCGGTCTGACTGGCGTCCCACAGGGTATCCAGAAGCGGGCGCCGGTCCGGCGTGCCTGGCTCATCCGGGGCACGTCCCCGCGCTCTGCGCGGTCGCTGGCATGGCTCCGTCACCGTGATGGCGCGACAATAGCCCCATGACCGACCGTATCCCCCTGTTGCTGCTGCCCGGCCTACTCAACGATGCCGAGCTGTGGCGCTCACAGTTGGCTGACCTGGCCGACATCGCCGATTGCACGGTGGGCGACCAGACCCGCGGTGAAACCCTGCAGGGCGTAGCCGAGGACGTGCTGGCGCAGGCGCCGGAGCGCTTTGCGCTGGCCGGTTTCTCGCTGGGCGGTTTCGTCGCCCAGCAGATCCTGCGCATCGCGCCGGAACGTGTGCTGCAGCTGGCGCTGATCGATACCTCGATCCATGCCGATTCGCCGGAACGTGCCGAGCAGCGCCGCAGCCAACGTGCCAGCGTGCGTCTTCCGGGAAAATTCCACGGCTTCGGTGACGTGCTGATGCGCAGCTACATCGATGCTTCTCGGCTGGATGACTACGTGCTGGTGCAGCGTGTGCGCGACATGACCGCGCGGTTGGGCGCCGAAGTGTTCCTGCGCCAGAGCGCGCTGGAGCGCCGCGACGGCCATGACGTGCTGGCCGGCTACCGCGATCCGCTGCTGATCGTCTGCGGTGCGAACGACCGCATCACGCCGCTGGCGGTAAGCGAGGAGATGCACGCCCTGGTGCCGCACTCGCAGCTGGTGGTGGTGCCCGATTGCGGGCACCTGGCACCGATGGAAAAGCCGGACGAGGTCAGTGCGGCCATGCGTGGGTGGTTGCTGCAAGGCGAGGGATAGCGCTGCCTTTGGTAGGTGCCGACCTTGGTCGGCACGATGTGTCATCGACTGACCAGAGGCCAGTGCCGACCAAGGTCGGCATCTACCTGTAGAGCCGAGCCATGCTCGGCTGCAGACGGCCCGGAGCCGAGCGTGGGCTCGGCTCTACAACAATGCCTCAATCCCAGGCCGGGGCAATCCCTTCCGGATTCGCGAGGCGATGGCCGCGATCCAGCTTGGCGATCTGCGCCATGTCTTCGTCGGTCAGGCGTACGGCCGCTGCTTCGAGGTTGGCTGCCAGGTTTTCGCGCTTGGTCGACGACGGAATGACCGAGAAGCCCTGCTGCAGCGCCCACGCCAGCGCAACCTGCGCCGGCGTAGCCTGGTGACGGCCGGCAATGGCCTGGATCACCGGGTCCTTCAGCACTTCGCCATAGGCCAGGCTCATGTAGGCGGTGATGTGGATGCCGTTGTCCTGCAGGAACTTCACCAGCAGGCGGTTCTGCAGGTACGGGTGGATCTCGATCTGGTTGGTGGCGATGGCTTCGGCGCCGAGGATCTCGATCGCCTTGCGGGTCTGCGCGATGGTGAAGTTGGAGATGCCGATCTCGCGGGTCAGCCCCTGCGCCTTGGCTTCGGCCAGTGCCGGCAGGTATTCCTCCATCGGCACATCGACCTTGTCATTCGGTGACGGCCAGTGGATCAGCGCCAGGTCGACGCGGTCGGTGCGCAGCTTCTCGAGGCTGGTACGCAGGCTGGCCAGCAGCGCATCGCGCTTGAACTCGGTGATCCACACCTTGGTGGTCAGGTACAGATCATCACGCGGCACGCCCGACTCGGCGATGGCCTGGCCGACTTCGGCTTCATTGCCGTAGATCTGCGCGGTATCGATGGCGCGGTAGCCGACCTCCAGTGCGTTGCGCACCGAGTCGATCACGGTCTGGTCTTTGAGGCGGAAGGTGCCGAGACCGAAAGCGGGGACAGTCATGGGAAGCTCCAACGGGGGGAAGGGAGTAGCAGAGGGAAGAGGTTAGGACAGGCACCGTATGCATGCCGGCAACGGTGCATTGCATGGATCAATGCGCGGTGGCGGCAATGCCGTCGGCGCGGTGGTCGACGCCATCGCGGCGGTCGAGGCGGCCACTGAGCACGGTCAGCGCGTAGGCCAGTACGACCACCAGCGCGCCCAGCCAGGGCGTATGCATCAGGCCGATGTGCTCCACCACTAGACCGCCCAGCGAGGCGCCCATGGCGATGCCGACGTTGAACGCGGCAATGTTCAGGCCCGATGCCACGTCGGTGGCCTGCGGTGCATAGCGCTGCGCCTGCTTGACCACGTAGACCTGCAGGCCGGGCACGTTGCCGAATGCCACCGCACCCAGCGCCAGCACCGTCAGCAGCATCAACCAGGTGTTGTAGGCAGTGAACGTGAGCACGAACAGCACCAATGCCAGCAGTCCGAAGATGCGCTTCAGCGCGGGCACCGGGCCCAAGCGGTCGGCCATGCGCCCGCCCCACAGGTTGCCGATCGCCACCGACACGCCGTACACCAGCAGCACCAGGCTCACGGCGTTGGCCGGAAGGCCGGTGACGTCCTGCAGGATCGGTGCCAGGTAGGTGAAGGCCAGGAAGGTGCCACCGTAGCCCAGCGCGGTCATCGCATAGACCAGCAGCAGGCGTGGCTGGCCGAGCACTGCCAGCTGCTGGCGGAGGCTGGCCGGCGCACTCTGCGGCAGGTTGCGCGGTACGAACAGCAGCGCGCCGATCAGGGCGACCACGCCGAGGCCGGCCACCGCCAGGAAGGTCGCGCGCCAGCCCAGATGCTGGCCGATGAAGGTGCCCAGCGGCACGCCGGTCACCAGCGCCACGGTCAGGCCGGTGAACATGATGGCGATCGCGCTGGCCGCCTTCTCCTTCGGCACCACGGCGGTGGCGATGATCGCGCCGATCGAGAAGAACACGCCGTGCGCCAGGCCGGTGAGGATGCGGGCGATGATCAGCGAGGTATAGCCGGGTGCCATCCAGGCGACGACATTGCCGAGCGTGAACAACACCATCAGCGCCACCAGCAGTTGCTTGCGCGGTACGCGTCCGGTCAGCGCAGTCAGCACCGGCGCACCGATGGCCACACCCAGCGCGTACAGCGAGACCAGCAGGCCGGCCGAGGGCAGGCTGACCTGCAGGTCGCCGGCGATGGTCGGGATCAGGCCGACGATGACGAATTCGGTGGTGCCGATGGCAAAGGCACCGAGGGTCAACGCCAGCAGGGCGAGGGGAATGCCACGGATCATGACAGGGTCCAGCAGGAGGAAGAGGCTGCGCAGTCTGCGCCGCCGACCTTTGCTGAAAAACCGGTCTTCACGCCAATCACTATTGCCGTGCAGTCAATAATAAGGGCATGAAGACCACTCTCGATGAAATGCAGGCGTTCCTTTCGGTGATCGACAGCGGTTCGATCAGTGCTGCCGCCGAGCAGCTGGGGCAGACGCCCTCGGGTGTGAGCCGCGCGCTGGGGCGGCTGGAGGACAAGCTGGGGATCACCCTGCTGACCCGCACCACCCGCCGCCTGCACCTGACTGCCGAGGGTGAGGCGTTCCTGCGCCATGCGCGCGCGATCATCGATGCGGTGGAATCGGCCGAGGAACAGATGGCGGCGCGCCGCGAGCGCCCGGCGGGGCGCCTGCGCGTGGATGCGGCGATGCCGTTCGTGCTGCACGTGATTGCGCCGCTGGTGGCCGGCTATCGCGCGCGTTACCCGGAAGTACAGCTGGAGTTGAACAGTTCCGACCGCTACATCGACCTGCTCGAACGGCGCACCGATCTGGCGATCCGGATCGGCCCGCTGGCCGACTCCACCCTGCATGCGCGGCTGCTGGGCCGCTGCCAGCTGCGGCTGGTGGCCAGCCCGGACTACCTGGCCAGGCACGGCGAACCGGCCAGCGTCGCCGCGCTGGGCCAGCACACGCTGGTCAGCTTCAACGAGCCGGAATCACTCAACCGTTGGCCGCTGCCCGGAGAGTCGGATGGGCTGCTGCTGGTGCGCCCGGATATTGCCGTATCCAGTGGCGAGACGCTGCGCCGGCTGGCGGTGGAAGGTGTGGGCATCACCTGCCTGTCTGACTTCGTCACCGATCGCGACCGCAGCGCCGGCACCCTGGTGCAGGTGCTGGCGGCGCAGACGCTGGATGTGTACCAGCCGATCCATGCGGTGTACTACCGCAACACCGCCGTGTCGTCGCGGATCAGCTCGTTCGTGGATTACCTGGCCGACGCGATGGCGCAGAGCGACTACGTGCGCTGAGGTTGCCGGCCAGCGGCCGGCACTACCGCATGCGCGGGTGGGCGCGGCCGCTCTGGTGGGTGCGGACCGTTGGTCCGCACTGATCCTGCCGTCGCCCGACCAATGGTCGGGCGCTACCCATGCTGGGGCGGAGGTTGCCGGCCAGCGGCCGGCACTACCGCACGCGCCGGTGGGCGCGGCCGCTCTGGTGGGTGCGGACCGTTGGTCCGCACTGATCCTGCCGTCGCCCGACCAACGGTCGGGCGCTACCCAAGTGGCGGTGGACGCTGCCGGCCTGCGGCCGGCACATCGCACGGGTAGTGCCGGCCGCTGGCCGGCAACCGGATCACTCAGGCCGCACGCGCCAACGCGTCCTTCGCCGCTGTTGTGGTCGACAGATCGAACACATCCACCGCGTCGATCAACCGGTTCGCCTGTTGTTCGAGGCTGCGTGCGGCGGCACTGGCTTCCTCCACCAGCGCCGCGTTCTGCTGGGTGGTGCCGTCCATCTGGATCACGGTCTGGCTGACCTGTTCGATGCCCGCGCTCTGCTCCTGCGAGGCCGCTGAAATCTCGGCCATGATGTCGGTCACGCGCTGCACCGATGCCACGATCTCGGCCATGGTGTCACCGGCCTCGCGCACGCGCTGCGCGCCGTGGCCGACCTGCTCAACCGAGGCTTCGATCAACGCCTTGATCTCCTTCGCGGCCGCCGCCGAGCGCTGCGCCAGCGTGCGTACTTCACTGGCGACCACCGCGAAGCCGCGGCCCTGCTCGCCGGCACGCGCGGCTTCCACTGCCGCGTTCAGCGCCAGGATGTTGGTCTGGAACGCGATGCCATCGATCACGCTGATGATCTCGGCGATCTGCCGTGACGAGGTCTCGATCGCACCCATCGTCGCCACCACTTGGCCGACCACGCTGCCGCCCTGCGAGGCGACCGTGTGCGCGCCGATCGCCAGCTGGTTGGCCTGGCGTGCATGCTCGGCGTTCTGGCGCACGGTGGAGGTCAGTTCTTCCATCGACGCGGCGGTTTCTTCCAGATTGGCCGCCTGCTGCTCGGTACGGCGCGACAGATCATTGTTGCCGGCGGCGATCTCTGCAGCCGCAGTGTGGATGTTGCCGGAGGCGTGCTTGATGTCGGTGACGATGGTCGCCAGCTGCGCGGCGGTGGTGTTGGCATCGCCGGCGATGCGCGCGAACACGCCCTGGAAATCGCCATGCATGCGCGCGCCGAGGCGGCCATCGGCAATCGCGCGCAGCATGCTGGAGACCTCGCCGAGGTTCAGTTCGGTCGTCTGCATCAATCGGTTCAAGCCGTCGACCATCGCGCGGAAGTCATGCTCGAAGCGCGCGCTGTCGCCACGCTGGCCGAAGTCACCCATGGCAGCGGCTTCGGCCAGGCGGCGGATCTCGCCATTGATCATGCCGAGATTGACCTTGGCGGTATCCAGTGCGTCGGTGATCACTGCCTTCTCGCCGGGCAGGCGTTCCATGTCCTGGCTGAGGTCACCGATGGCGTAACGGCCCATGATCGCAATCGCGCGCAGCTTCACCTGGATGTGCGCATCGACCAGCGCGTTGCTATCGGCCACCATCGTGCCGAATGCGCCGGGGAAGGCACTGGCATCCATGCGGTGGCTGATGGTGCCGGCTTCATGCGCCTGTGCCATCGTGGCCTGCGCATCGAGCACGCCGCGCAGTGTGGACTGCACCGCCTGCATGGCCTGCGCGAGCCGACCGATCTCATCGCGGCTGCGCACCTGCACCACATGCTGCAGATCACCGGCGGCCACTGCACGCGCAGCGGCTTCCACCGCCAGCACCGGCTGCACCACCGCACGCCGCAGCCACCAGCCCAGGCCCATCAGCAGCAGCACGGCGGCCAGCACGGTCAGCGCCGCGCACAGCAGCAGCGTCTGCCGCGCCTGCTGCGAACGGGCCGCTACCGCCGCTTCGGCCACCTGCGTGGCGTGCGTACTCAACGCATCCAGCGCGGTTGCCACCGGGCGGTCCTTGCCGCGCACGAGGTTGTCGCCGGCGGCGGGATCGTAGCTGGCCTCGGCGAACGCCTGCAGCGCCGCGTGATAGTCCTGCTGCAGCTGCGCATGCAGGCCGATGAAGGCCTGCGCCAGTTCGCGCGTGCGTGCATCCGGGCTGCTGACCAGGCCCTTGGCCAGCTGCTCGACCAGACGACCCTCGCTGTCGAAGGCGTCCAGGTGGCGTTGGCGCAACGCGTCGTCGTGGCCGCGCAGCAGCACGTTCTTCCATTCCTGCACCTGGCCGCGGAACTCGCGCTGCAGGCGTTCGGCATCGCGGCTGTGCGCGACTTCGGGTGGAACCTCGGTGGACAACTTCAACCAGGCGGAGGCCAGGCCGGCCAGAGCGCACAGCAGGACCACAGCCAGACCAACAGAAACCGCGCCGAGCAGCTTGGACTGCAGGCGCGGAGCACGGACAGACGCATTCATGGGGAAGAACTCTCGGGAAGGGGCACTGCGGTATCGACCCGCTGCGCACGCCCTGAAGTGGGATGTTGATCACATTCGCGTTTCGTTTAGTGATGTGAAGGAGATGTTTCATAGGACAGATGTGTCCATATGGAACGAAAGCAGACCCTCGACAGAGGAATTAAATGTAACTAATGTTGTTACATGAAATCCGCGAACCCCCTCTCCGACGCCCTGCACGTGATGGCGCATCTGGTCGGCCATGCCGCCCCGCGCACGTCCGAACAGCTGGCGTCCTGCCTGCCGACCCATCCTGTGGTGATCCGTCGTCTGCTGGCACAGCTGCACAAGGCCGGCCTGGTGCGCAGCACCCGTGGTCACGGCGGCGGCAGCCTGCTGGCACGCGATGCCGCGGCGATCACCCTGCATGACATCTATCTGGCGGTGGGAGCACCGCCGCTGGTCCAGGTCGGCGCTCGCGATTCCGGCGGTGGCTGCCCGATCCAGCAGCTGGTCAACAGCGCCCTGCTCGAAGGCGCGCGCGAGGCGCAGCGGCTGCTTGAGCAGCGCCTGCAGGCGACCACGCTGGACCAGCTCGGCGCCGACTTCGCCCGCCATCTTGCCCATCACCGTTCCCTGGAAGGTCACCATGAATCCTGATGTGCTCATCGTCGGCGGCAGCTACGCCGGCATTGCCGCCGGCCTGATCCTGGCCCGTGCCCGTCGCCCGGTCACCGTCATCGATGCCGGTTCACCGCGCAATCGCTTCGCCAGTCATTCGCACGGGGTGCTGGGGCTGGATGGCATCAGTGGCGCCGAGCTGCTGAAGACCGCGCGTCAGCAGCTGCTGGACTACCCCACGGTGCGTTGGGTGCATGCCGAAGTGGAGCACGCCCGCACCACCGCCGAAGGTGTGGAAGTGCGTACCGCCGATGGCCAGGTGCTGGCCGCGCGCAAGCTGCTGCTGGCCAGCGGCATCGCCGACCAGCTGCCGGAACTGCCCGGACTGGCCGAGCGCTGGGGCAGCACCGTGCTGCACTGCCCCTACTGCCACGGCTATGAAGTCGGTGGTGGTGCCATCGGCCTGCTCGGCGGCCATCCGATGTCCGCCAGCAAGGCGCCGCTGTTCGCCGATTGGGGCAATGTCACGTTCTTCAGCATGGGTCTGGAGATCACCGATGAGGAACGCGCCGCCATGCAGCAGCGTGGCGTGCACATCGAGACGTCACCCGTGCTGGGTGTGCAGGGCGACCAGCCTACCTGGCTGGAAGTGGAGCTGGCCGATGGCCGCCGTATCGCACAGCGTGCGTTGTTCGTGCCGGCTACCCAGGCGATGGCCACGCCGCTGGTGCAGCAGCTGGGGTGCACATTGGTCGAGAGCCCGCTGGGGGTGCTGATCGAGGTCGACATGATGAAGCAGACCTCGGTGCCGAACGTGTATGCCGCAGGCGATGCGACCACGGTCGGCAACATCACCCTGGCCACCGCCGAGGGCGTGCGTGCGGGGATCGGCGTGCATCATGCGCTGGTGGCCGAGGACAGCGTGCCGCGCTGACCCCCGACGCGACGTGCTGCTCTGGTAGATGCCGACCTTGGTCGGCGCCGTTTCATCCACGCATGGCGTGGAAGAGCAGTCGAGCAAGCTCGACGCTACGGATCCCGGGCATCCAGTCGCCCGTGCCCGTCGAGCAGGTGCCGGCCGAGGCCGGCACCGTTCCATCATCCCTTCACGCACAGCACCTGCCGCAGCGTGTGCACCACGTCGACCAGGTCGAGCTGCGCGGCCATCACATCGTCGATCGACTTGTACGCGGCCGGCGACTCATCCAGCACGCCGCTGTCCTTGCGGCATTCCACATGCGCGGTGGCCTCGCGGTGCTGGGCCAGCGTGATCTGCTGCCGCGCAGCGCCACGGCTCATTACCCGGCCGGCACCGTGGCTACAGCTGTGGAAGCTGTCCGCGTTGCCCTTGCCACGCACGATGTAGCTGCGCGTGCCCATGCTGCCGGGAATGATGCCCAGCTCGCCCTCGCGCGCGCTGACCGCGCCCTTGCGCGTCACCAGCAGTTCCTGGCCGTGGTGCGTCTCCTTCTGCACGTAGTTGTGATGGCAGTTCACCGCCATCGTTGCCAGCTGGAACTTCGGCAGCCGGTGGCGCATCTCGGCCAGCACCCGCGACATCATTGCCTCGCGGTTCTGCCGGGCATAGTCCTGCGCCCACGACACCGCCTCGACGTAGTCATCGAACAGCGGCTCGCCCTCCATGAAGAACGCCAGGTCCTTGTCCGGCAGATGGAAGCCGAGCACGCGCCGGGCCAGTTCCTCGCGCGCCTTCTCGATGAAGTAGGTGCCGATCAGGTTGCCGGTGCCGCGCGATCCGCTGTGCAGCATCACCCACACCGTGTCCGTCTCGTCCAGGCACAGTTCGATGAAGTGGTTGCCGCCGCCCAGCGTACCCAGCTGGCGGTCCAGCTTGTCGGTGCGGATTCTGCGGTGCTTGTCCTTGATGTTCTCCAGGCCGGCGGCCAGCCCGGACTGCACCAGCCGCGTGTGGATGCTGTCGGGCATGCGGTGGTGCTCGCCGCCGCGTCCGTTGCCGACCGGGATGCTGCGCTCGATGCTGTTGCGCAGCTGCCGCAGGTCATCGGGCAGGTCGTTGGCACGCAGCGTGGTGCGCACGGCGGCCATGCCGCAGCCGATGTCGACGCCGACCGCCGCCGGGATGATCGCACCGCGGGTCGGGATCACCGAGCCCACGGTCGCGCCCTTGCCCAGGTGCACGTCCGGCATCACGGCCACCCACGGCCCGACGAACGGGATCGCGGCGATGTTGCGCAGCTGCTCATGCGCCTGCGCTTCCAGCGGCACACCGTTGACCCAGCCCTTGATCGGCGTGGTGCCCTCGGCGTGCAGCCATTGATAGTTGTGTTGAGTGTCCATGTCTTCGTGTTTGTCCTTGATGGGCCGGCGGCGCGTCCCTGCGCCGCCGCGACCCCCTACCTGATCGTCACCAGCTGCTTCAGCACGCCATCCAGGCCGCCGAACACGGTGAGCTTGTCGATCTTCTCGGTGACCTTCTCCAGTGCCTCCAGCTCCTTCAAGCGCATCAGCACCGGGTTGTCCTCGATCAGCTTTGCGGTGTTGAGCTGCGAACGCGTGGCGTTGGCCTCTTCGCGACGGCGGATCACGCTGGCCTGGGCCTGCTTCTCGGCCAGCACCACACCGTTGAGGATCTCCTTCATCTCACCCGGCAGGATCACGTCCTTGATGCCCACGCCGAGCAAGCGCACGCCGTGGCCCTCGATCGCCGCCTGCACATGCGCGGCGATCTCGCCGTCCAGTGCCGCCTTGTCGCCCAGCAGCTCGTCCAGGCTGCGCGCGGCAATCGCCTGGCGCAGGCCGAACTGCAGCTGCCGGTAGACGAACTCGTCGGCATTGCTGAGCGTACGGTGTGCACGCACCGGGTCGACCACCTGCACGGTCGCGGCCAGGTTCACCCGCAGGGTCACCTTGTCGCGGCTGAGCAGTTCCTGGCCGGACACGTCCAGCGAACGTGCACGCAGCTCCACACGCTCCACCGATACGTTGCCATTGAAGTTCCAGAACGCGTGCAGGCCGGCGTCCAGCGTCTGTCGCAGCGTGCCATCGATGAACAGCAGGCCGACCGACTCGCTCGGCACGGTGCTGATCACTGCCACACGCGGCAGCACGCCCAACTGGCCCAGGCGCTGCTGCACGTCCGCCGGAATGCGCGGCTCGTCACCCAGCGCCATCACGCGCACCTGGGTGTCGACCGAACCCCGCCAGTACAGACGGCGGCTGCCCGGCGGCAGCACTTCATCGATGCGGCCGTTGCGCAGCAACAGACCGACCTCGCTGGCGCCGACGTTGGCCAGCACGAAGTGCGTGTCCAGCTCGGTGCCCAGCGCTTCGATCAGGCTGTCCTGGTCGCTGCCGGTATAGGCCGCGCCCTTCGATGCGGTGTGGATGTCCACGTGCGGGCGGCCGCCGAACGGCGACAGGCGGTGCACGCCCGGCAGCAGGATCTGCTGGAAACGACGGTTGCGATACACCAGGCCGCGCTCGCCGTCGCCGATCACGACCTTGATGGTCCAGAACATGGGAGTCTCTCCTTGTATGGCTCTGGTGGTTCGACCCGTTGCGGATGAATCGCCATGACCCGGGCCGATCAGGTCGTGGCGAGGCCGCCTGCACACGACGTGCAGGCAGCGGAAGAGGGCGGCCATCGGCGGACGGTCCACGCGCGGAGCCTTCGGTGCACCGGCACTGCTGCCGTCGTCGTTCCCGGCAGGCAGCACCGGTGCGGAACGTGGCTGGCAGTGGCGGCGGGCCGGGGCCCGGCGTGCGGTCCGTTGCCTTCCACGTTCCTGCCCGAAGGCGTTGTCCGTGGACGGCGACGATGGCCGCTGGGGCTTGCGCCCCGGGTGTTGCTTCAAGTCATGACGTGACAGGTCATGTGGTTTGGAGTGGGAATCGAACCCACGACAGACGGATTAAGGATCCGTTGCTCTGACCAAGCTGAGCTATCCAGTTGGGGACCGCGCGGAATCGAACCGCGTACCGGCGAACCGGCGCCTGCTTCCAGCAGGCGATCCAGGCGATGGCATGTTCGAGACCTCCGGCATACGCCACGGCAACGCCGCGCGCACCAGCCCGTGGTGGAAACGGGACCGTTGGAGAATCGAGGGTGCAGGCCATCGACATTATCGCGAGCGATAATGTTTTGATGCGATGCAGATAATGTCCAGGCGTCGCCACTCGCGCGAAGTAAATCCTTCGGCGGAGCGGAAAAAACCTGTGTCAGTGAGCGGCGGGTTGCCGCGCGGGGTGCAGTTCTGGCATCGCGGGTCCTTGTGCCGACGCAAACGAAAACGCCCCCGGGACTTGCGTTCCGAGGGCGTCGTCAAGCCTCGGAGATCGGGGTGGCCGATCTCCGCAGGGCGGGTATCAGGCCGTTGTCAGCTGGACTTCCTTGCCGAACACGCGCGCCAGCACGTCCATGCGCAGGCATGGCAGCAGTTTGGCGATGGCGACGGAATGCGCGTTCAAGGGAAGTTTCCAGTGGTTGTTGAAACGAGGTGCGCACGATAAACCACGATTTACTCGCGCGCAACCATTTTGTTCAATTATTTTCTTCTTTTACCGCGCAATGCCGGCCAGCGGCCGGCACTACCGGACTGTGCAATGCCGGCCAGCGGCCGGCACTACCGGGTCTCAAGCTTCCGTGCTGGCGGCATCCAGCTGCGCGACATCCTGCACGCTCAGCGACACGTTGGCTGCGGCCAGCAGATCGTGCAGCTGCTCGACGCTGGTGGCGCTGACGATCGGCGCGGTGATCGACGGCCGTGCGATCTGCCACGCCAGTGCGATCTGCGCGGCACTGGCGCTGTGCTTGCTGGCCACGTCATCCAGCGCCTGCAGGATGCGCAGGCCACGCGGATTCAGATAGCGCTTCACCACGTTCTCGCCACGTGCCGGGCTCTTGGCCGCATCGGCCGACGTGCGGTACTTGCCGCTGAGGAAGCCGCTGGCCAGGGCGTAGTAGCCGATCACGCCGATCTGTTCGCGCTGCACCAGCGGTTCCAGCTCCTTCTCGTAGCCGGCGCGGTCGTACAGGTTGTACTCGGGCTGCAGGGTTTCGTAACGCGGCAGCTTGTAGTCGGTGGATACCTTCAGCGCATCGGCCAGGCGCGTGGCGCTGTAGTTGGACGCACCGATCGCACGCACCTTGCCGGCTTCGATCAGCCGGCCGAATGCGGCCAGGGTCGCTTCCAGCGGCGTTGACTCGTCATCCTCGTGGGCCTGGTACAGATCGATCACGTCGGTCTGCAGGCGGCGCAGCGAATCTTCCACCGCGGCGTTGATGTTGTCCGGGGTCAGGCCGGGGCGCTCGGCCCACTTGGCCACCTTGGTCGCCAGCACCACCTTGTCGCGCTTGCCGCTGCGGGCAAACCACTTGCCGATCAGCGTTTCCGATTCGCCGCCGGCATTGCCCGGCACCCAGGCCGAATACACATCGGCGGTGTCGACCAGGTTGAAGCCGGCATCGACGAAGGCATCGAGCAGGGCGAAGCTGGCCTTCTCATCGGCGCTCCAGCCGAACACGTTGCCACCGAAGGCGAGCGGACGTACATGCAGGCCGGAACGGCCCAGTTCGCGGGTTGCCGTCATGGGCACGGACTCCTTGGGGGAAGTGCTCCAGAATAAAACGCGTTGTGTGACCGTGCTGCGGCGGTGACCACAAAACAGTGTTCCGCGATGCGCACGCAGCTAACGTTTTGTGAACACCTGGGACGCTGCGGCTGCTAGTCTCGCCGCATCTTCCGCTGGAGTCGCTCCGATGATGCCTGCTTCGTCCCTGCGTGGTTGCCGCCTGCTGCTTGCTTCGGCCCTGCTTGCCGCTGTTCCCGCGTTCGCCGCACCGGCCACGGTGGCACCGGCGAAGATCCAGGTGTCACCGGCCATCGATGCGGCGGTGAAGGCGTCGACCCGTGATGCCAACAACGTCAAGCGCGATGGCTTCCGTCATCCGGCGCAGACGCTGTCGTTCTTCAAGGTGACGCCGGAAAAGACCGTCATCGAGATCACCCCCGGCAACGGCTGGTACTCGGAGATCCTGGCGCCGCTGCTGCAGGACAAGGGCCACTATGTTGCCGCCGTGGTCGACCCGATGGCGGTGCCCGAGGGCCGCGGCCGTGACTACCAGCAGCGCAGCCGCGACAGCCTGGAAAAGAAGTACGCCGGTGCGCCGGCACAGTTCGGCAAGACCGCCGTGGTCGCCTACGATCCGGCCAAGCCGGTGTTCGGCCCGGCCAGTTCAGCCGACGTGGTGCTGACCTTCCGCAACGTGCACAACTGGCGCAAGGCCGGCCAGGCGCAGGGCATGTTCCAGGGCTTCTTCAACGTGCTCAAGCCGGGCGGTGTGCTGGGTGTGATTGAGCACCGCGCCAAGGCCGACGTGGCCGACGACGATGACACCGGCTATGTCGGCCAGCAGCAGGTGATCGCGATGGCCGAGGCCGCCGGCTTCAAGCTGGACGCGCGCAGCGAGGTCAATGCCAACCCGCGGGACACCAAGGACCACCCGAACGGCGTGTGGACGCTGCCGCCGACCAACCAGCACGACAAGGCTGATGATGCGAAATACCAGGCGATCGGCGAAAGCGACCGCATGACCCTGCGCTTCATCAAGCCGTAAGAGGGGTGCCGGTCAGGACGGCCGACATCGTTCCTGCTCGGCTCATCGCGCGTAGCGCGGCGCATGGCTGGTCCCAACCGGCCATGCGCCGGAATTCGATCGTATGCAAGGACATGAATTGTTGAAGAAGGTCTTTTACATCGCTGTCGCGGTGCTGGTGCTGGGGCGGTTGATCGATTTTGTGTTCTACGGTGGTCATGCCCACGATCTGATGGCGACGGTAGGGTTTGCCGTGCTGTTCGCGGGTGCCCTTCTGGAGGAACGTTCGCGCAGGGCCGACCCGCCGGCCGCAGGCCTGCGGCGGCGGGCCAATGTCATCGCCGCGTGCGGCATCGCACTGGTGCTGGGCTCGTTCCTGCTGGAATGGAAGGTTTTCGGCTGAGCCGGCCGAGATTGGGGCGGCAGGAAAGCGCAGCCGCAACCACGCTCACCGCGCGCAGCGCAACGTATGGCTGGCCCCAGGTCCGGCCATGCGCCGGAGTCCAATCGAATTCAAGGACATGGACCGTTGAAGAAGGTGCTGTATATCGTCATCGCGGTGCTGGTGCTGCCGCGGCTGTATGACTTTGTGTACCACGGTGGGCATGCTTACGACCTGCTGGGAGCGACGGGTTTTGCGGTGCTGTTCTTTGGCGGGGTGCTGGACGAACGCGCCCGCATGACCTGTCCGCCACCCGCGGCGCTGCGTCGCCGGGCCAATGTCGTCACGGCATGCGGTTTCGTGTTGGTGCTGGGGTCGTTCCTGCTGCAGTGGAAGGTATTCGGCTGAGCCCTTCGTGTTCGTGGTCGCAGGAAAGCGCAGCCGGGCATGGGCTATGCCGGCCGACTTGACCGGCACCTTTCGAGCCGCCGCACGCGGCATGGGACAATGCCCCACCCGCCGCCTGCCGTGCCCGCAATGCTGATCGCCTTCAACAAGCCCTTCAACGTGCTCTGCCAGTTCACCGACCGCAGCGTGCCACCGCGGCCGACCCTGGCCGGGTTCGGCCTGCCGCCGCGCGTGTATGCCGCCGGTCGCCTGGACCATGACAGCGAAGGCCTGCTGCTGCTGACCGACAACGGTACGCTGGCGCACAAGCTGACCGACCCGAGGCACAAGGCTGACAAGACCTACTGGGTGCAGGTGGAAGGCATGCCCAGCGACGAACAGCTGCAGCAGCTGCGCACGGGCGTGGTGCTCAATGACGGGCCGACCCTGCCGGCGAAGATCGAGCGCCTCGATCCGGCGCCGTCGCTGTGGACACGCGATCCGCCGGTACGCTTCCGCAAGACCGTGCCCGACGCCTGGCTGGCGATCACGATCCGGGAAGGCCGCAACCGGCAGGTGCGGCGGATGACCGCGGCGGTGAACCTGCCGACGCTGCGGCTGGTCCGCGTGTCGATGGGGCCTTACCGGCTGGACGACCTGCAGCCGGGACAGTGGCGGCAGATCGGTTGATGCAGAAAGGGCCGGATACCTTCCGGTGTCCGGCCCTCATGTAGTGCCTTGGGGTCAGAGTCCTTCCTGTGGAAAGGATCCGACCCCGGCAGGCTCAGGCGTCGCTGCCGATATCGCTGTGCTCGTCCACCACGGTGTCGTTGCGGCGGTCACGTGCGTTGATGCGCTGCGCCTGGCCATTCACCACGTGGCCATTGGCGGCCTTCTTCTTCTGCTGCTTGCGGTACAGCGCGTAGCCGAGCAGGCCTACACCGACCGCAGCGGCGGCCACGGCCACTGCCGGATTGCGGCGCACGAACTTGGTTGCGGCCTTGCCGCCGGTCTTCACTGCGCCGATGGCGGCGCCGGTCTTGATCCAGTCCGCATTGCGCAGGCTGCCACCGGCGCTCTTCAGGCCATCGCCGGCGGTGTGGGCCAGCTCCAGGGCGCGCTCCAGAGCGCGGTCGGTGATTACGGTCAGCTTGCTCATGCGGGGGTCCTTTGCCTCGGGTCGAAGTCCAGTGTCGCGTGTTGCCCGTAAACGGTATGTCAGTCGAGGTCACACGTGGCGTGACTTTACCGCAGCCATTCAGGATCAGGCAGGGTCCGCAGCCGGCCCCACCGGTCAGGTCCCGCGCGGCTTGGCCCGATGGGTGGCCGTCGCCGTCCACGGGTCATCCGGCCACGGATGGCGCGGGTAGCGGCCCTTCATTTCCTTTTTCACTTCCGCGTAGGTGTTTTCCCAGAAATTGCGCAGGTCCTGGGTGACCTGCAGCGGGCGGCCACCGGGCGAGAGCAGGTGCAGGGTCAGTGGGACGCGGCCATCGGCGATGCGCGGCGTGTCGGCCAGGCCGAACAGTTCCTGAAGTTTCACCGCCAGCACCGGCGGCAGCGGTTCGCCGCTCTCGCTGTCCAGCGCGTAGGTGATCGGCCGCTCCAGCCCGGAGGGTACGGTGATGCGGGTCGGTGCATGACGCTCGACCAGCTGACGCTGTGACCATTCCAGGGGCGACTTCAGCGCTTCGCCGAAGCTGGACTCGTCCAGCGCATCCAGGCGGCTCTTGCCGGCGAACGCAGGCTGCAGCCATTGCGCACGCGTGGCCAGCAGGGCGTCGTCGCTGCAGTCGGGCAGGCCGAGTTCGGGCATCCAGCGCCGCAGCGACTCCACGCGTGCCTGCCATTGGCGCAGGCCTTCGGTCCACGGCAGCGCCTGCAGGCCGAGTTCGGCCACCGCGTCGGTCAGCGCCTGTGCGGCGTGCTGCGGATCGACCCGGCCTGCCGAGCGGCTGTCCAGCACGATGCGGTCGAAACGGGTCTCGCGCAGTGCCACCAGGGCGCGACGCTCGCTGTCCCAGCGCACTACGTCCTCGGTCACGAAGCGCTCCGGCCAGGCCTTGCGCAGCTGGCCTTCGTCCACCGGTGCGGCACGCAGCAGCAGCGCGTCGCGTGCCTCGAAGCGCAGTTCACTGGCTACCAGCCACGGCTCGCCACGCAGGTCGCTCAGATCGTGCAGGCGTGCGCTGCGACCGTTGGCCAGCAGGTAGCGCAGTGGGTCGCTGGGGTGCTGGACACCGATGCGGTCCGGGAACGCGTGCGCGAGCAGGTCGCCCATTTCGTGCGCCTCGATGCTGGCCGGTGGTGCGGCCTCGCAGCGCAGGCGGCGACGCCACTGCTTGGCGGCGGCATCGATCGCGGCCAGGCCGCTGCGGTTGGCGTCGCCCGGTGCGCGGCCATTGCGGAACGCCGCCAGCGCACGCCAACGCGCGGCCAGCGCATCACCGCCCTGGCGCAACGGATCGCGCGCCTCCAGCAGGGCGGCCAGATCGGCGGCCAGCGCCTGTGCGCGGGCATCGGGCGCGGCCAGCAGCATCGCCGCCATCCGCGGATGCGTGCCCAGCGCCAGCACACGGCGGCCAAGTGCGGTGATCGCACCGCTGCTGGACAGCGCGCCGAGCCGCTGCAGCAGTTCGCGGGCGGCACCCATCGGGCCGGCCGGTGGCGGATCGAGGAAGCGCAGGTCGCTGCTGCCCCAGGCGGCCAGTTCCAGCGCCAGTCCGGCCAGCTCGACCTGATCGATTTCGGCGCGGCGCTGCGGCTCCAGCCGCTGCGACTGCGGCCACAGCCGCCACGCCACGCCTTCGGCCACGCGACCGGCGCGACCGGCGCGCTGGTCGGCCGACGCTTGGGCGATGGCCACCACGTCCAGCCGGGTGAAGCCACTGTTGGGGTCGTAGCGCGGTTCGCGCGCCTGGCCGCTGTCGATCACCACGCGCACGCCGGGCAGCGTCACCGAAGACTCGGCCACGTTGGTGGCCAGTACCACGCGCCGACGACCATCACTGGCCGCCTGCAGGACCCGCGCCTGCTGCTCCACCGGCAGTTCGCCGTGCAGGGCCAGCACTTCGACGCCGGCATCCAGCGATTCCTGGAGCCCGGCCTGCACCCGCGCGATCTCGCGCTGGCCGGGCAGGAACACCAGCAGGTCACCGGGATGTTCAGCCAGGGCCTGCTGCACCGCGCGGCGCACCTGCAGCTCCAGCGCCTCATCGCGGCGCGCCGGGAAATGGCTGATCGCCACTGGGTAGCTGCGGCCTTCGCTGCTCAGCCGCGGCGCATCCAGGAAACGGGCCAGGCGCTCACCATCCAGCGTCGCCGACATCACCACCAGGCGCAGGTCATCGCGCAGCTGTGCCTGCACGTCCAACGCCAGCGCCAGGCCCAGATCGCCACTGAGGTGGCGTTCGTGGAATTCGTCGAACAGGATCGCGCCGACGGTTTCCAGCATCGGGTCGTCCTGCAGCATGCGGGTCAGGATGCCTTCGGTGACGACTTCAATGCGGGTGCGTGCCGAAACCTTGTTCTCGAAGCGGATGCGGTAGCCGACGGTGCCACCGACCTCTTCGCCCAGCTGCCGCGCCATGAACAGCGCGGCGCTGCGCGCGGCGACCCGGCGCGGTTCCAGCAGGATGATCTTCCGCCCCTGCAGCCACGGTGCATCGAGCAGCGCCAGCGGCACCTGGGTGGTCTTGCCGGCGCCGGGCGGTGCCTCCAGCACCAGCCGCGGCTGCGCGGCCAGATGCTGCTGGATCTGTGGCAGCAGCGGGGAAATCGGGAAGAGCGGGGCGTTCATGTGCAAAGGATAAGGGGCCACGGCGGTCGCAGGTACAATGCGCGGGCACTTTTCCCCCGCGATGACCATGCACCTGATCGATATCGGCGCCAACCTGACCCACGACTCCTTCGACCGTGACCGCGATGCCGTGCTTGAACGCGCACGGCAGGCCGGCGTGGTGCAGATGGTCATCACCGGTGCCAGCCGCGAGCACTCGCCACTGGCCCTGCAGCTGGCGCAGCAGCACCCGGGCTTCCTGTATGCCACCGCCGGCGTGCACCCGCATCATGCGGTGGAGTACACCGAGGAATGCGACGCCGAGATGCGCGCGCTGCATGCCCACCCGGAAGTGGTGGCTGTGGGCGAGTGCGGGCTGGACTACTTCCGTGACTTCTCGCCGCGCCCGGCCCAGCACCGCGCGTTCGAGCGCCAGCTGCAGCTGGCCGCAGACAACGGCAAGCCGCTGTTCCTGCACCAGCGCGACGCGCATGCCGATTTCATGGCACAGATGAAGAACTTCGAAGGCCGTATCGGCCCGGCGGTGGTGCATTGCTTCACCGGCGAGCGTGACGAGCTGTTTGATTACCTGGACCAGGACTGGTACATCGGCATCACCGGCTGGCTGTGCGACGAACGCCGTGGCGCGCACCTGCGCGAGCTGGTGAAGAACATCCCGGCCAACCGCCTGATGATCGAGACCGACGCGCCGTACCTGCTGCCGCGCACGCTGAGACCGATGCCGAAGGACCGCCGCAACGAACCGATGTTCCTCTCGCACATCGTGGAAGAACTGGCGCGTGACCGTGGCGAGGACGTGGCGGTGACCGCCGCGAATGCAACTGCCGCGACGCGTACGTTCTTCCGCCTGCCCGACGCGGGTTGATCAGGTAGTGCCGGCCGCTGGCCGGCAGCAGCATGAACGCCGCAAAAATCGCGCGGTTGCCGGCCAGCGGCCGGCACTACCGGAGCAGGTCGCGCAGGCCCTCACGGTAGCTTGGGAAGCGCGGCTGCCACCCAAGCGCTTCACGCGTGCCACGACTGTCGATGCGCTTGTTGCTCTCGTAGAAGCGCCGCAGCGTCTGGCTCAGCGCAGGGTCGTCCCAGGCCATGGCAGGTGGCATCGCAAAGCCGCCCAGCTGCGCGGCGAAGGCCAGTACCTCCTGCGATGGTGCCGGCTCGTCATCGGCTGGCAGATACAGCCCATCCACGCACGGCCGCTGCATCGATGCGATAACGACCGTTGCCAGGTCATCCACGTGCAGGCGGTTGAACACCAACCCTGGACGCACTACGTGGCGCGCACGTCCCTGTGCCAGCTGCAGCAGCGCATTGCGTCCCGGCCCGTACAGGCCGGGCAGGCGGAATACCGCCGAGGCGATACCGCGCTGCTCCGCCAGCGCACGCCACTGGTCCTCGGCGCGTCTGCGTTGCATGCCGGTCGTTTCAGTGGCATCGGCCACGCTGGTTGCGTTGATCCAGCCGCCGGCCCGATCGGCATAGACCGACGTGGATGACAGATAGCCCACCCAGCGAAGTGCCGGACTTTCCTGCAGTGCCGGTAGCAGCAGACGCAGTGCCGGGTCACCCTCGGCATCGGGCGGCACGCTGCACAGCACGGCCTCGGCCTGCGCGATCTCATCGAGCAGGGCGGGCGACGGTGGCATGTCAGCTCGCAGCTGATGGCGCGGCAGGCCATCGTGCGGTGCCGACGCCGGGTCGCGCGCCGTGCCGGCCACGTGTACGCCCAACGCCCGCAGATGCGTAGCCAGCACGCACCCGCTCCAGCCCATGCCGAGGATCAGCACCCGCGCCGGCAGCGCGTTGGTCTGCAACGCGGCGCTCACGCGCTGCGCAGCGCCTGGTAGGCCTGCAGGCTGCTGTAGGCGACCTGCAGCAGCAGAGCTTCCTGGTCGGCCTTGCGCGCGCGCGCCAGCATGTCGCCGACGATCTGTTCTGCCTCCACCTGCTGGCCGGCTTCCAGATCGCGCAGCATCGAAGCCTTCAACGCAGAGCCGGCCTGGGTCAGGGTGCCGCGTGCGGTGTCCTGCGCAGCATCGGGAATCGGCTCACCGGCAGCTTCGGCCACGGCCAGGCATTCGTCGTACAGGCCACGCACGATCGCCTCGCCATCATCGGTGGCGACGATGCTGCCGATATCCGCGCGCAGCAGGCAGGTCGAGGCGGCCAGCGCGGTCAGGAAGGTGTACTTGATCCACTGTTCCTGGCCAATGTGCTCGCTGGCCAGATGATCGAGGTTGGCCTGCACGCAGGCGGCGGCGAAGGCACGCACGCGTTCGGAGATGGCACCGCTGTCGCGCTCGCCGAAGGTGAGCTTGGCCGGCTTGCCCAAGTGCAGCACGGCGCCGTCGGGGGCCTTGGTGGCACTGATGAAGCACAGGCCGCCGAGCACGGCGTCGCGGCCGAAGCGCAGGTCCAGCGCCTTGTAGTGATGCAGGCCGTTGAGGATCGGCAGCACGGTGGTGTTCGCGCCCACGGCCGGAGCGATGGCATCGATCGAGCTGTCCAGGTCGTAGGCCTTGCAGCTGAGGATGACCAGGTCGAACGGCTTCTGTGCGGCAAGCGCGGGAAGGACGTCGGCGGTGACGTGCTGCACCGGGAAGCTGGCGTCGCCGAGCGGGCTGCGGATGACCAGGCCATCGCGGTCCAGCTGGGCGGCGCGTGCGGGGCGCACCAGGAAGGTCACGTCCACGCCAGCCTGAGCCAGGCGACCGCCGAAGTAACCGCCGGTACCGCCGGCGCCGAGGATCAGGATGCGCATTGCACGTTCACCGTTTTCTGGGGAATCAGGAGTGCGATTGTGCCGGAGATTGCGGCCAACGGCGGAGCCCCTCGTGGTGGTTCGCGGAAAGCACTGTTCATTGGGGTAGGCCGGGCGGGTAGGCCGCGCAGGGGACGCTGCAAGTACGTCCCTGTAAGCTCGGTCGCCGCATCCATGCGGCTCACGCCCCTGCGCAACCTACCCGTCCGGCCACGGACATGTTCCGGGCGCGGCCACCACGGAAAGCAGATCAAGAGCGGAAGCGGGTCGCTCGCTGCGCGAGCTCGTGTAGAGCGGTGCTCAGGGTAGTTGTTCGCTGAAGTCTTCGGTGTAGCCCAATAGCAGTGTGGTGCGGTTGGCCAGCGTTGCAGCCAGTTGTGACCAGGTGTCGTGCGTTCCGGCCGCGTAGATGCGCTGCAGGTCCGCGACCAACGCGCCCGCCTCTGCAGGCGACGGTGCGCTGTCGCGCTGGAAACCGAGCCACGATGCGCCGAGTCCGAACAGACGGTAGTCGTAGCGCTCCTGCAGATGCCGGATCAGGGCGTGGTTCTGGAAGAGGTCCCAGTCCGCGCTGAAGTAACCGTTGGGCAGGGCGGCAATCAGCAGGTCGTCACTGGCTACGGGTACCTGTTGCACGCAGACCACGTCATCGATGATGAGATCCGGCTTCGCATTGGCAGCGACCAGCGCCTCGATGTCCTCGTCGCTGCACATCAACGTACCCGCCAGCGCTGTCCACTGCAGCCGATGCGTGGAATGCTCGAGCTGCGCGACGACGTGCGCCAGCAACCGCTCGCGTGCCGCCAACGCATCTTCCGGCGTCGCCGGGTCTTCGTCCTCGTACAGCGCGATGCGCTCGTCGTCGGACGCGTGCATGCTGGTGTAGCGGCACTGGCCGACATCGTCGAGCGTGCAGAGATAACGAAGGCGGGGATCAGCCGTCTGCAGCGAGGCCAGGCAACCCAGCACCTCATCCATCGTAGGCGAATCGCTCAGCAGGACGTGGCTGAACGCATCGATCGGACCATCCGACACGGCCTTGTCCAACGCAATGGAAGTGATCTTCATCGCCACAGCCTAGCCGTAATCCGAAACGAAAAGAGCCAAGCATCGGTCTTACCGTGAACGCTCCATCCACGCATGGCGTGGATCCATCGTGTCGACCAAGGTCGACACCTACCAACAGCGACCGGAAACTGTCAGGGGTGGGGCGGTGTGGGGGTGCAGGACCGTTGGCGCCATGGATGGCGCCATCGAGCCCCCACGGACGGGTTTACGGCGTGTCCTGCACCCTCACACCGCCCCGCCCAACTCGTGATGCTTCCGCCTTGGCTGTTGCTGTTGCCGGCCAGCGGCCGGCACTACCACTGCAGGTGCAGGTGCAGGGCCGCAGTGCCGCAGGCCCTGCAGGCACCCCTCAGCTGCGCATGCCCACGCCACGGCGCAGCAACCACAGCGCCAGCGCCGTCAGCACCACCACGAAGCCGATCATCAGCCCGTAGGCCACCGGCAGCGGCACATCGCTGCTGCCCAGCAGGCCATAGCGGAATGCATTGACCATGTAGAAGATCGGGTTCGCGTGCGTGGCCGCTTCCGCCCAGCCCGGCAGCAGCTTCACCGAATAGAACACGCCGCCCAGGTAGGTCAGCGGGGTCAGGATGAAGGTCGGCACGATCGCCACGTCATCGAACTTCTTCGCATACACCGCGTTGATGAAACCGGCCAGCGAGAAGATCGTCGCACCCAGGATCACCGTGGTCAGCATCACCAGCGGGTGCGGGATGCGCACCGGGGTGAAGAACATCGCGATGATCAGCACGATCACGCCCACCATCAGGCCGCGCAGCACCGCACCGGCCACGTAGCCCCACAGGATCACCCAGTTCGGCATCGGGCTGACCAGCAGCTCTTCCACGTGGCGGCCGAACTTGGCACCGAAGAACGAGGAACTGATGTTGCCGTAGCTGTTCTGGATCACGCTCATCATCACCAGGCCCGGCACGATGAACTGCATGTAGGTGTAGCCGCCCATGTCCCCCACGCGCGACCCGATCAGGTTGCCGAAGATCAGGAAGTACAGGGTCATGGTGATCGCCGGCGGCACCAGGGTCTGGCCCCAGATGCGCATGATGCGGGCGACTTCGCGGCGCACGATGGTCATCAGTGCGATGCGGTTGCGCTGGCCGTCGGTCAGCTCGGTGGTGCTCATGCAGGCTTCTCCAGGTTGCCGGTGAGGCGCACGAACAGCTCCTCCAGGCGGTTGCTCTTGGTACGCATCGATCGCACGCGGATACCGGACTCGTTGAGCGTGGCAAACACGCGGTTGAGGTCCATTGCGCGCGGCATGTCGATGTCCAGCGTGTGCGGGTCCGGTGCGGTCAGCGTCGCGCCCTCGATCACCGGCAGCTGCGCCGGCAGGTCACCGTCGATGTCCAGCAGGAAGCCTTCCACGTCCAGCTTGGCCAGCAGGGTGCGCATCGGCCCCTGCTCGACGATCTGGCCATGGTTGATGATCGCCAGGTGGCGGCACAGGTACTCGGCTTCTTCCAGGTAGTGCGTGGTGAGGATGATCGTGGTGCCGGCGGCGTTGATCTCCTTCAGCACGCGCCACATGTCGCGGCGGATCTCGATGTCCACGCCGGCGGTCGGCTCGTCCAGGATCAGCAGGCGCGGGCGGGTCATCATCGCGCGGGCGATCATCAGCCGGCGCTTCATGCCACCGGACAGCGTACGGCTCATCACCTGTGCCTTTTCCCACAGGTGCGCCCGCTTCAGTTCCTCTTCGGCACGCTGCTCGGCTTCCTCGCGCGGCACGCCATAGAAACCGGCGTAGTTCACCAGGATGTCGAAGGGCTTTTCGAACAGGTTGAAGTTGATTTCCTGCGGCACCAGCCCGATCAGGCGCATGGTGGCGCTGCGGTTGCGCACCAGGTCGCTGCCGAATACTTCCACCTGGCCCTCGCTGAGGTTGACCAGGGAGCTGATGATGCCGATCAGGGTGGACTTGCCGGCACCGTTGGGGCCGAGCAGGGCGAAGAAGTCGCCCGGGGCCACTTCCAGGGAAACCCCCTTGAGGGCCTGGGTGCCGTTGTCATAGGTCTTGCGCAGGTCGCGCACGCGCAGGGCGGGCGCCGTATCGTTCTGGGATGCCAAGCTCGAAGCCTTCGCGCCCATGGGCTGGCGCTGGAGAGGGGCGGGGAGGGGCTATTATAGAAGACCCCGAGGGCTTGCCCCGGCTACACACTGTCCCGAAAAGTCGTGCCTGTTCAATTCCCCCTCAAGCTGGTCGGCTGCCGCATGCTGGCCCCGACCGTCGGCCACTACCAGTTCGTGCGTGACGATGGGCAGCCGCTGGATTTCCAGCCCGGTCAGTTCATCCAGGTCCATTTCAGCTACGCCGACGGCACCGAAACCAAGCGCAGCTACTCGCTGGCGACCATCCACGACCACGCGCTGGGCCCGGGCGAGGCGGTGGATATCGCGGTCAGTTTCGTCCCCGGTGGCGCCGCCACGGCCCTGTTCGAGGCGCTGGAGCAGGGCGGCCAGATCAGTGCGTCCGGCCCCTATGGCCGGTTCTGCCTGAATCCCGGTGACCACAATGCCCGCTACCTGCTGATCGCCACCGGCACCGGCGTTACCCCGTACCGCTCGATGCTGCCGCTGCTGGAAAAGGCCATGGCCGAGCGCGGCGTGCAGATCGTGCTGCTGCAGGGCGCGCGCAGCCCGGGTGAGCTGCTGTACAGCGAAGATTTCTACAGCTTCGCCGAAAAGCACCCGAACTTCCGTTATGTTCCATGCCTGTCGCGTGAACTGCCGGCTGATCCGCATCCGGACGTGCAGCACGGCTACGTGCAGCAGGCGCTGGCCGGCTTCACCCCGGACCCGGCCACCGACATTGCCTACCTGTGCGGCAACCCGGACATGGTCGACGCCTGTGCCGAACTGCTGAAGGGCGCGGGGCTGGGCAACCCGCAGATCCGCCGCGAGAAGTACGTCAGCAGCAAGTAAGCCTGCGTAGTGCCGGCCGCTGGCCGGCAACCGCGTGGACCCTGGTAGTGCCGGCCGCTGGCCGGCAGCCCATGAACCAGGGGCGGCATCACGCCGCCCCCGGTGTCCTGCCTCAGTACGCGATCCAGGCGTCGCGCCACGCATAGCCGGTGCCCGGACGATAGGCATCGGCATTGATGTTGCACCAGGCGCCTTCCGGGAACGGGCGGCAGGCATACAGCTTGCCGTCAGTGCCCTTCACCACGGTCTCGCCCGGCGTGTAGTTGCCGAGGCCGGCCGGGTACACGAAGTCGAAGTCGCCGCCCGGCGGATCGACCGGATCGATCGGCCCCGGCCCCGGCACCTGGGTTTCCAGCTGGAAGCGGTTGCCCGGCTTCAGGTACACGCGGTTGTCGGTGGCCGAGGCGACCGGCGTGATCACGCCGTTCTTCATCACGCCCACGCGCGCATGCTGTGCACTGGCATTGACCTTGCGGGCCAGGGCCAGCGGCCACTGCGTCGGGCTGGTCTGGCCAGCGGCCAGCTTGGTTTCCACGCGCTCCAGATCGTTGCCGTTGGCATTGAACACACGTAGGGTCACGGTGCTGTCCACGTTCAGTGCGCCATTGGCGGTCACCGCGCCGGCATCCTGCCACTGCGGCGGCGGAACCACGCCACCGCCACCTTCGAAGCGCACGTCCATGCAGGTGTAGAAGGCTTCCTGCGAATCCGAGCGCTGCCAGGTGTTGTAGATGATGTGCTGGCCAGTGCGCTTGGGCAGCGGGCAGTCCAGCTTGTAGACACCGCCTTCGGACAGCGGCACGTTGCCCAGGGTGCAGAATTCCTGCAGGTCGGCCCAGCGCAGCGGGCTGCCCGGCTGCCAACCGTCACGGGTGACGTAGAACTTCCACTCGCGGGTGGCGTGCGGCGCCGGCGCCAGGAATTCGAAGGTGTAGCGGCCACGCGAATCGGCGCGCATCGGCGTGGTCGGCCAGTCGCTGCGATTCAGATCGAGGCCGCGGTACTTGGGGATGCTGGCGCTGCACAGCTCGCCATCGCGCACCAGGTCGCGGTGGTTGCCATTGGCGTTGCCGTGGGCGATCGCGCTCCAGTCATAGAACGGCTGCGCGCCGCCGATGGCCTTGGCCGCGGCACAGGCCGGGTTGGTCGGGTTTTCCGGATTGCCTTCGTGGCACTGCTTCACGCGGCTGAGCGGCTTGGACATGGTGCCGTGGGCGAGGGCGCTGCCGGACAGGGCCAGGCCGGCAACGACGGACAGAGCGAGGACTGCCCGGTGGGACAGGTGCATGCAGGAACTCCTTTGCGAAGTGTGGGAAACCTCGCGCAGTCTTCACATGCAGGGCCGTCGGCAACATCGGACAAGTTTGAAATCGATGGCGGCTGTGTTCGATCTGCAACACGGTGCTCACTGTGCCGCCATCCGGGCGAAAGGCGGTGCACTGTGCACCGCCTCCCGCATCACTGCCTCAGTACGCGATCCACGCATCGCGCCATGCTGCACCCACGCCCGGCCGGTAGGCTTCGGCGTTGACGTTGCACCATGCACCTTCCGGGAACGGGCGGCAGGCATAAAGCTTGCCGTCGCCGCCCTTCACCACGGTCTGGCCCGGCACGTAGCTGCCGATACCGGCGGGATACACGTGGTCAAAATCACCGCCCGGTGATGGCGTGCCGGGGTCGGGCACCTGGGTATCGAGCTGGAAGCGGTTGCCATCCTTCAGGTACACGCGGTTGGCGGTGGCCGAGGCCGTCGGTGTGATCACGCCATTGCTGAGCACACCCACGCGTGCGTGCTGGGCGCTGGTATTGACCTTGCGGGCCAGCGCCAACGGCCACTGCGCGGCCGCAGTCTGGCCACTGGCCAGGGTCGCTTCCACGCGTTCGACATCATTGCCGTTGGCGTTGAACACGCGCAACGCCAGGGTGGTGCCGACCGGCAGCTCGCCGCGCGCGGTGACCGGGCCGGCATCCTGCCACTGCGCTGCGGGCGGGGTGCTGCCACCGCCTCCTTCAAAGCGCACGTCCATGCAGGTGTAGAACGCCTCGGTCGAATCCGAGCGCTGCCAGGTGTTGTAGATCACATGCTGGCCGCTGCGCTGTGGCAGCGTGCATTGCAGCTTGTAGGTGCCATCGGCCGACAGCGGCGTGTTGCCCAGCGTGCAGAACTCCTGCAGGTCGGCCCAGCGCAGCGGGCTGCCCGGTTGCCAGCCGTCGCGGGTGACGAAGAAGCGCCAGTCGCGCGTGGCGTGCGGTGCGGTCGCCTTGAACACGAAGGTGAACTTGCCGTTGGCGTCTGGCTGGATCGGTGTGGTCTGCCAGTCGCTGCGGTTTACATCCAGCCCGCGGAAGGTCGGGTTATTGCCGCTGCACAGCTTGCCGTCGGGCACCACGGCCTGGTGGTTGCCGTTGGCATTGGCCTGGTTGATGCCATTCCAGTCGTAGAACGCCTGCGAACCGCCCACCGCTTTCGCGGCGGCGCAGGCCGGGTTGGTCGGGTTCTCCGGATTGCCTTGGAAACAGGCATAGACGCGGCTGACCGGCATGGTCATGGTGCCGTGGGCGAATGCGTTGCCGGCCAGGCACAGGCCCGCAGCGGCGAACGAGGTGGCCAGCAACAGCGGTGTGGATCGGAATGACATGGCGCTTCCTTGTGGTCGTCGAAAGAGAACGGTGACCGCAGGAGCTGCGCTGCACGGCGGACTTTCGGCGGCACCACGGCGAGTATCGAGTCGCGATGCAGGCTGAGGAACCACCGAAGCGCCGATCCGTGACTGGGGGTGTGAAGCCCTTCCCGCAGGCTTCACGCGGGACTGAACGGATGCGTTGGCGGTCACGGGATCGGCGTGGCATCGATCACGTCGTGGAGATCCTGCTACGTCGGCGCCATACCCACTCGATCTGCCTGGCACGAGAAGCAGCCGTGGGCCGCGTTGTGCAGCTGCACGAAGGCCACGGCAGGGTCGGCAAACAGCGCGTCCAGCCGGGCGGCAACATCAGTGCCCGCGCTGATCTCTGCGGCCAGCATCAATGCAGCCTGGTCATAGGCGCGCAACGAGATCGTACGGCGCTGTACATAGGCGGGTACCTCACCCGGCGGCAGCACGCAGCGCGTTACGCCACGCTGCACGAAGATCGGGCCCGAGGCGTGATAGGGCGAGTGCAGCGGCAGGTGCACATGGGACAACAGCAGCAGCTCGCTGCCGCTGGGCGGATCGCTCAGGCCGATCCGGCAGGGGTGTCCTCCTGTTTCGCCGGCCCAGCGACGCTGGATGCCCAGCGCAGCCAGCGCGGTGTCACTCTTCTCGAACAGGTGCTGGAAGGGGCGGTGGTCGAGGCCACCGAGATACCACGCATGCATGGGCGTCTCCTTGGTTTTCCCCGGATTCTGCGCATGCACCGGCCGTCATGCTCGCCGTTTTCAGACCCGGCATCGCCATCGGGCCAGGCAGTGCCACGGGGATCGCACCGCAAGGCGCTAAGATGCGCGCGCCGCCCCGGCCGATGAGCGCCGCATGTCCCTGGATTTCCCCACCATCACCGTGCTTGGCTTCCTGCTCTGCATCGGCATCGCCGTGGGGTTCTCATTGCTGCTGGTGGTGCTGCGCGGGCAACCGGTGCTGCGCCTGTGGACCGCCAGCCTGTGGCTGCTGACCCTGGGCGTGACCCTGCTGGCGCTGCGCCCCTACCTGCCGTTGGCGCTGGCCATACTGGCCGGGAATGCGGCGATGGCCGGTTGCGCGGTGCTGATGCTGCGCGGCGTGGCGCTGCATCTGGAACAGCCGCTGCCGCTGTGGCGGCCGTTGTTGATGGCAGCCGCGTTCATGGCCTGCATCTTCGCCTTCCTGGTGCTCTGGCCGGACCTGGGCGTGCGCCTGCAGGTGTTCAGTGTGTTCACGCTGCTGGTCGATGGCTGGATCGCCTGGCTGCTGCTGCGGCATGCCCCCGTACAGCAGCGCACCAGCTGCCGTCTGGCGGCGGCGGTGTTCCTGGCCGAGGCGGCACTGTACGCGGTGCGCCTGTTCCTGCCGGTGGCGCCCGATGCCGGTGAGGACATCATGCGCACCGGCACGCCGATGTTCGTCACCTACATTGCCGGGGTGATGCTGGAGCTGGCGCGATGTTTCGCGATGGTACTGCTGCTGGTCGAGCGCATGCTGGTCGATCTGCGGCGTGCGGCACGCACCGATGGCCTGACCGGGCTGCTCAACCGCAGCGCGGTGCTGGCCGATGGCCAGGCGCAGTTGCAGCGGCTGCGTCGGCAGGGCCGGCCGCTGGCCCTGCTGCTGGTCGACGTCGATCACTTCAAGCAGATCAACGACCGCTGGGGCCACCTGGCCGGTGACCAGGTACTGCGTCACTTCGCTGCGCTGCTGCAGCATGGTTTGCAGGGCCACGACACGCTGCTGGGCCGCTACGGTGGCGAGGAGTTCGTGCTGGTGCTGGCCGGCAGCACACAGGGTGAAGCGATGGCGCGGGCCGCGGCGATCCGTACCGCTCTGCAGCAGAAGCCGGCGCGGCTGGGTACCGGGCCGGTGATGGTCACCGCCAGCATTGGCCTGGCCATGGACGACGGCCACGGCGACCTGTCCACGCTGTTGGCAGCGGCGGATGCGGCGCTGTACCGGGCCAAGGCCGCAGGCCGCGACCGCCTGGCCTGCGCCACGCCGGCGGAGATTTCGCGTCTGCCCATCGCCGACGACGCCGTGCCCGTGTAAGTTGAGTCACATCTTCCGCGGCAGCCCGTCGTGGTTGCCAGGAACGTCCTCCAGGGGAAACGAGCACGATGCAAAGACACCACCTCGCGTTGGCCGCAGCGTTGGCCAGCCTGATGCTTGCCGGTTGCAGCCAGTCACCGTCACCCGGCGCCGAAAGCGCCAGCGATGCACCCAGCCGCCGTTTCGGCACGATCGACTTCCAGCCCTGCACGTTGTCCACCGAAGGCGCCAGCGCCAACGTGGAAGCGCAGTGCGCCACCCTGCAGGTGCCGGAGGACCGGGCCCAGCCCGATGGCCGACGCATTGGCCTGCGCATCGCCTGGCTGGAATCGGGCAGCAGCGGCTCCAGCCAGCCCGACCCGGTGTTCTTCCTGGCCGGTGGTCCCGGCCAGGCGGCCAGCGAAGTGGCGGTCATCGTCGATACCGCGCTGCGCCAGGTGCGCAAGCAGCGCGACATCTTCCTTGTCGACCAGCGGGGTACCGGTGGCTCCAACCCGCTCAGCTGCCTCGGCGCGGACGGCAAGGACCTGCAGATGGACGAGGACGCCGCTCCCACCGAGGCGTCGCTGCGCGACTACGCGCAGCGCTGCGCGGCCTCGCTGCAGGGGCGTGCCGATGCCCGCTTCTACACGACCACCGAAGCCATCGCCGACCTGGATGCGGTACGCCAGGCCTTGGGCGTGGACCGGATCAACCTGGTCGGCGGCTCCTACGGTACCCGCGTGGCCCAGCGCTATGCCGGTGCCTATCCGCAGCACACCCGCAGCATCGTCATCGATGGCGTAGTGCCCAATGAACTGGTGGTGGGCGGCGACTTCGCCACGACGTTCGAGGATGCGATCGCCCTGCAGTCGGCGCAGTGCCGCAAGGATGCCGCCTGCAGCAAACGCTTCCCGACCGACACCCGCGCGCAGCTGCGCAGCGTGGTCGAGACCCTGCGCCGTGCGCCGGTCTCGGTGGAGTATCGCGACCCCGGCACCAACCAGACCCGGCAGGATGTGCTGAGTCCGGACAGCGTGATCGGCCTGGCGTTCGCCTTCTCCTATGTGCCGCAGTATTCCTCGCTGCTGCCGCTGGTGCTCGATGAAGCCGCGCATGGCCGCTATGCACCGCTGGCGTCACTGGCACGCGGTGCGAACCGCAGCATGGATTTCCAGATCAACCGAGGCATGCAGTGGTCGGTGATCTGCAGCGAGGATGCGCCGCGTTACAAGGCGCCGGCCGAGGACCCGGAGCGACTGTTCGGCAACGACGTGGCCAGTGCCTTCTTCGCGGCCTGCCCGGTATGGCCGCACCAGCCGGCGCCAGCGTCCAATGCCGTGCCGCTGCGCAGCGACGTACCGGCGCTGCTGCTGTCCGGTGAACTCGACCCGGTGACACCCCCGCGCTATGCCGAACAGGTCCTCAAGGGCCTGCCGAATGGCCGCGCGCTGGTCGCCCGCGGCCAGGGCCACGGCACGCTGAGTGCCGGCTGCATGCCGCGCCTGCTCGGCCAGTTCATCGACAAGACCGATGCCAAGGCGCTGGATGCCGGCTGCCTGGACACGCTGAGCTACGTGCCGGCGTTCACCTCGTTCAACGGATGGGAACCATGATCGTCGCCGACAACCTGCACAAGGCTTTCGACACCCGCACCGGCCGCATCCAGGCGGTCTCCAACGTCGGCTTCCGCGCCGAGGACGGCCGCATCACCGGCCTGCTGGGCCCCAATGGTGCCGGCAAGACCACCACCATGCGCATGCTGTACACGCTGATGACCCCGGACCAGGGCAGCATCAGCGTCGATGGTGTCGATGCCGCACGCAATCCGGTGGAAGTACGCCGCCACCTTGGCGTGCTGCCCGATGCGCGTGGCGTCTACAAGCGCCTGACCGCGCGCGAGAACATCGCCTACTTCGGCGAGCTGCATGGCCTGTCGGCCGAGCGCATCCGCGAACGCATCGAAGTGCTGTCGCATGCCCTGGACATGGGTGACATCCTCGACCGCCAGACCGATGGCTTCTCGCAGGGCCAGCGCACCAAGACCGCGATCGCCCGCGCGCTGGTGCACGACCCGCGCAACGTCATTCTGGATGAGCCGACCAACGGTCTGGACGTGATGACCACGCGCGCACTGCGCCGCTTCCTGCTGGGCCTGCGCGAAGAGGGCCGCTGCGTGATCCTGTCCAGCCACATCATGCAGGAGGTGGCCGCGCTGTGCGATCACATCGTGATCATCGCCAAGGGCACGGTGATGGCTGCCGGCAGCGCCGATGAACTGCGTGCGCAAGCCAGCGAATCCAACCTGGAAGACGCGTTCGTGAAATTGATCGGCAGCGAAGAGGGCCTGCACGCATGAGCATGATGTCGACCCTGATGACGGTGATGCGCAAGGAACTGCGCGACCTTTCCCGTGATCGCCGCACGCTGCTGCTGACCCTGCTGTTCGGGCCGCTGCTGTACCCGGTGCTGCTGCTGGGCATGGGCAAGCTGGCCGAGAGCCGGGTACGCACCCAGATCGAGCAGCCGCTGCAGATTCCGACCATCGGTGCGGACAACGCCCCCAACCTGGTGCGTTTCCTCGCCGCGCAGGGGCTGAACACCGCGCCGGCACCGAAGGACCTGGCCGAGGCCATCCGCAGCCAGGAGATCGACGTGGCGCTGCGCATCAGCGATGACTTCGGCAAGGACTGGGCCGATGGCAAGCCGGCGCTGGTGGAGGTGATCAAGGACAGTACCCGTCGCGCCGCAGAAGTACCCAGTGCGCGTCTGGAGGCGGCGCTGGCCACCTACAACGGCCAGGTGGGCGCGCTGCGATTGATGGCGCGTGGCATCGACGCGCAGGTGGCGCGGCCGCTGGACGTGGCGCGCCAGGACCTGGCCAGTGCCGAGGCCAAGCGCGGCATGATCCTGTCGATGCTGCTGCCGGTGCTGCTCACGCTGACCTCGTTCATCGGCGGCGCCTACCTGGTGATGGACGCCACCGCCGGCGAGCGCGAGCGGCAGTCACTGGAGCCGCTGCTGGCCACGCCCGGCTCGCGCAGCGCGATCGTCAGCGGCAAGATCGCGGCTGCCTGCGTGGTCGGCTTCGTGTCACTGCTGCTGACCCTGGTCGCATTCAAGGTGAGCGCACAGATCGCGCCCGGCAACATCGGCCGCCAGTTCAACATGAACGTCGGTTCGATGCTGCAGATGCTGCTGGTGATGTTGCCGATGCTGATGATCGGCACCTCGCTGCTGACCTTCCTGTCGGCGGCGGCCAAGAGCATGAAGGAAGCGCAGAGCCACATGACCTGGCTGATGCTGTTGCCGATGATGCCCGGCTACGCGCTGGTGGCCTATCCGCTGAAGAGCGAGCTGTGGCAGTACGCCGTGCCGTTCCTGTCGCAGAACCAGATGCTGTTGAAGGTGATCCGCCACGAGACCATCACGCCGTCGGTCTGGGCCATCTATCTCGGTGCCAGCCTCGGCCTGGCCGCACTGCTGTGGTTCGCCGCCGTGCGCCGTTACCACAACGAGCGCCTGGCGATCTCGGGCTGACTGCAAAAAGGGGACGGAGGGGATTAAGTCGTTTTTAACCCTCCGCCCCCTTCTTCTGAGGGCGTCCCCGCTTGCGCAGCACCACGGGGCGGCCCAGTGTCTGTTCCACCATCCGCAGGTAAGCTGCATTTCCCAACGGATGCTGCCCGGCACTGTGCGCGCGTATTGCCGGCAGGTCGGCGGACGCGTTCACGTCCCGCAGGAACTGCGCATAGAGCGTCGTCCGCTGTCGCTTGGTCGAGGCCAGTGCCCGAAAGGCGGGATGTTCTGTCAGCATCGGATCATCGCGGCGCTGCAGGTTTCCATGCACGCTCGACCAAGGGTGATCTTCCGGGGCGCCTGTCATGCCTGCACGAACCGGATTGAGTTCGATGTAGCGATAGACGCTGAGCAGATAGGCGTCGCTGTCCACCATCGAAGAATGGAAGCGGCCCTGCCAGAGTGGTCCGCTGCGCTCATGCCGCTGATTGAACGCCTGGACATAGTTGTTGCCCTGCATCCGCATCGCGTTGGCCAAGCCGGCCTGAGTGGAGGGTGTGGCCAATAGATGGACGTGATTGCCCATCAATACATAGGCATGCAGCGCGACCTGATGCTTCAGGAAGGCGCTGTGCAAAAGGTGCAGAAACAGCTGGCGGTCGATATCGTCAACGAAGATCGCCCCCTTGTTCACACCGCGCTGGGTTACGTGATACGGCTGTTCGGCCAACATCAGGCGTGCTTGTCGAGGCATGGCAGTTCAGGGGTTTCAAGGAATCATCAGCCTGCCGCTTCCGTGACCGCGAAGGGCATCAGGCGATGCCGCGAGTTGATGTGGGGGAGGGCAGAAGCGACTTAATCCCCTCCGTCCCCTTTTCCATACCGCGCAGGCGTCACCCCTATCTCGCGCTTGAACACGGCGATGAAGGCACTGGGTGTGTCGTAGCCCATCGACAGCGCGACGCTGATCACCGGCTCGCCGGACAGCAGGCGTGGCAGTGCCAGCAGCACCCGCAGGCGTTGCCGCCACTGGCTTGGCGACAGGCCGGTCTCGGCCAGCCAATGGCGGGCGAGGCTGCGGCTGGACAGACCGCTGCTGGCGGCCCAGTCCTCGATGCTGCGGTTGTCGTGCGGTGCGCGCGCCAGTGCGGCGGCAAGTTTCTGCAGTCGCCGGTCACGCGGTTGCGGCAGGGCCAGCGGCAATGGCGAGCTGGCGCCAATCTCATCGGCGATCACACCGGCCAGTCGTGCCTGTGTGGCATCCAGAGGAACATGCGGCCACTGCAGCGCCCGAATCACCGCGGCCTGCAGCAGCGGCCCCGGCTGGAAGATGCGAGGGGCTGCAGGCAGGTCGGTGCAGGCCTGCGCGCTGAAGTACAGGCTCCAGCCGTCGAACGCACTGGTACTGGCCAGTGCGTGGGGCAGCGAAGGCGGTATCCAGGCGACATGACCCGCCGGCAGCAGCCAGTGCAGGTCGCCCACCTCGATCCGCAGCAGGCCCTGATGTGCACCCAGCAGCTGCCCGCGGGCGTGCTGGTGGCGTGCCGTGCGGCGCGGACCCGGCAGGCGCAGCTGCGCCCCCAGCAACGCAGGCCCGTCGGCGGCATTGGCCAGTGCCGGGTCAATCAATGCGGTGGTTGTCTGATCTGCCATATCGATTGGCAGTTATACGGCAGAAACGTCGCGTCCGGGCTCCGACACTGGAGCCCACTTCAACGGAGCGCTTCCCCATGCAGCCACAGGACATTCTTCCGGACCATCAGAACGAGGTGCAGGTAAATGGCCTCACCGTGCGCAAGGGCAGCGTCGGTGCCTTCCTGGCCAGCGTCCGTGCCTGGCAGGATCCCACCAGCGATGATGCCACCCGCGCCACTGCCGAAGCCGACCTGCGTGCGTTGCTGCCCGGCCTGCATGCGCTGGGCCTGTTCCAGGTGCTGGCTGCGCGCGATCCGGCGTTGCAGCGCCTGATTGATGGCGCTGCCTGAAACGGACAAGGCCCGGACATGCCGGGCCTTGGCGTCATCAAGGGGCGGAAACGACTTAATCCCCTCCGTCCCCTTTTTTGCGGTCAGCCGCCCGGTGCGAACACCAGGGTGCGGCGGGTGGTGACCGGCGCGTTGACCGGCTCGAAGCGCCAGCGCTTGACCGCGTTCAGGGCTTCGCGGTCGAAGGTCCGTCCCGACGTCGCGCGCAGCACGCGGGCGCTGACCACTGAGCCGTCGGTACCGACGGTGATCTCCACCAGCACTTCGCCCGACGTTCCCGAACGCAGTGCCTCGGCCGGATAGCGCGGCGCCGGCGTGCTGACCGGGCGGAGGGTGGGAGCTGCCGCGGCGGCTGCCTGGCGTGCGGCGCTGGCCTGTTGGGCGGCGGCCTGCTGCTGTTTCTGTTCGGCATCGCGACGGGCCGCGGCCTGGCGCTCCGCCTCCTGGCGCTCGTTGTCGCGGCGTGCGGCATCCTGCTGCGCGGCAATCTGCTTGGCCGCATCGGCTTCCTTGGCGCGCTGCTCGGTCAGGCGCTGCTGTTCGGCCTGCTGCTTGGTCCGGTCTTCGGCGTCCTTCCTGGCCTTCTCGGCTTCGGTCTCGGTGCGCTTGGCCGCATTTTCCACGCCCTTGGCCAGGCCTTCCTTCAGGCGCGGCAGGGCGGGAGCGGAGGCATCCACCTTCTCGATCAGTGCCACCAGGCGCTGCGCCTCGGTGTAGTCCTCGCGGCCCAGGTGCTGCTCGGCGGCGATCAGGGTGTAGGGCAGCAGGTCGGTCAGCGCGCTCTTCACCGACGCGTCGTCCGGTGTCTTGTCGCGCAGGGCGAGGTAGTACTCGATGGCGTTGTCGCCGGCCGGCGCGTACATGCGGTTCTCGCGCAGTGCCTGGCTGGCCGATTCACGCAGCTGTTCGGTGCCCATGGACTGCACCTTGGCGGCGACCACCGGTGCGGCCGGTGCAGCGGTGGCGGGTGCGGCGGCCGGGGCCGGTGCTGCAGATTCTTCCTTTCCCGAGCAGGCGGCCAGCGCCAGTGCCAAAGCAACCGGCAGCCACCGGCGCGCGGCGGTGATCGTTGAGACGTGCGACATCCTGCTCCCCTCTAGAAGACGACGTGACGTAAATCATTGATACGCATGGCCGGGACCTGTGGTCCGGGCGCGGAACGATGACGTTTCCCGACGCCACCGCCGGCAACGGCGAGGGTGCAATCTAGCATCCCGGCCGCCGCCGCGTACAAGGGGCAGGGGCCGGGATGGGGCAGCGGCGAAGGACCGCTGCCGGTTGCCGCATCAGTGGTCGTGCGACTTGCTGTGGCTGTTGGACATCAGCTTGTCGGTCCAGGCAATACCGATCGCCGACAGGATGAACACGCAGTGGATGATGGTCTGCCACAGCACGCCTTCCTGGGTCATGGTCGTGCAGGTATCGACACCAGCGTTGTAGAAGCTGGTCGAAGCCGACGACACTGCTGCTGCCCATTGTTCCGGCTTGCACAGCGGCAGTCCCTTCAGCGCGCTGGTGGCGATGAAGGTCTTCAGCAGGTGGATCGAGGAGATGCCGATGATCGCCATTGCCAGCTTCACCTTCAGCACGCTGGCGTTGACGTGGCTCAGCCATTCCGGCTGGTCCGGGTGGCCTTCCAGGCGCAGGCGCGAGACGAAGGTCTCGTAGCCACCGACGATCACCATCACCAGCAGGTTGGAGATCATCACCACGTCGATCAGGCCCAGCACGATCAGCATGATCTGCTGTTCGCCCATCGAGACCGAGTGGGACAGCAGGTGCCACAGTTCCTTGCCGAACAGGAACACGTAGACGCACTGGGCAAGGATCAGGCCCAGGTACAGCGGCAGCTGCAGCCAGCGCGAGGCGAAGATCAGCGAGGACAACGGGGACAGGGGGCGAGGACTGTGGCTCATGCAGGACAGTGCGTTTCGGGGGAGCCGCGAGGTTACCGGCCCGTCGTGACGGTGCCAACCCAACTCTCGCACTAGACTTCAGGTTCCTTTCCGCACCCCGAGCCGCCGCCATGATCGACCTGTATTACTGGCCCACCCCGAACGGCCACAAAGTGACCCTGCTGCTGGAAGAAGCCGGCCTGGAGTACCGCATCCATCCGGTCAACATCGGCTCGGGCGACCAGTTCAAGCCGGAATTCCTTGCGATCTCGCCCAACAACAAGATGCCTGCGATTGTCGACCACGCCCCGGCCGATGGCGGCGCCCCGCAGAGCGTGTTCGAGTCCGGCGCCATCCTGCTGTACCTGGCCGAGAAGACCGGCCAGTTCCTGCCCAGCGACCCGCGCGGCCGCGTCACCACCCTGGAGTGGCTGTTCTGGCAGATGGCCGGCCTGGGTCCGATGAGCGGCCAGATGGGCCACTTCAATGTGTATGCGCCGGAGAAGATCCCGTATGCGATCGAGCGCTATGACAACGAAGTGCGCCGCCTGCACGGGGTGATGGACAAGCGCCTGGCCCAGCACGCCTTCCTGGCCGGGGACGAGTACACCATCGCCGACATGGCCAGCTACCCGTGGATCGGCGCCTACGACAAGCTGCCGGTGGATTTCGCCGCGTTCCCGAACCTCAAGCGCTGGTACGAAGCGATTGCTGCACGCCCGGCCACCCAGCGCGCCTATGCCCTGCGCCAGCAGGTGAACCCCAACGCCGGCAAGCCGCTCAGCGACGAAGAGCGCAAGCACCTGTTCGGCCAGCGTTGACCCGGAACGGTGGGTGCCGACCGTTGGTCGGCACGCCTCATGGGCAGAAGGTCATGCTGCCTTCCCGCACCGGCTTGGTTAGGATGGAGGCTGACCGCCCCGCGTCCATCGCGGTGGCGGACCTGCCGTTTGCCAGGATCCTCCATGCGCCACCTGTTCGCTTCGCTCGCCCTCATGCTCGCCACCAGTACCGCCGCCCACGCTGAAAAGCTGACCCTGGAAGCCATCACCGGCCCGCTGCCGCTTTCCGGCCCGACCCTGATGAAGCCGAAGGTCGCCCCCGATGGTTCGCAGGTCAGCTTCCTGCGCGGCAAGGACAGCGACCGCAACCAGCTGGACCTGTGGACCTATGACATCGGCAGCGGCCAGACCCGCCTGCTGGTGGATTCGAAGGTGGTGCTGCCCGGCACCGAGACCCTCAGTGATGAGGAAAAGGCCCGCCGCGAGCGCCAGCGCATCGCCGCGATGACCGGTATCGTCGATTACCAGTGGTCGCCGGACGCGCAGCGCCTACTGTTCCCGTTGGGCGGTGAGCTGTACCTGTACGACCTCAAGCAGCAGGGCCAGGCCGCAGTGCGCCAGCTGACCCACGGTGAAGGATTCGCCACCGACGCCAAGCTGTCGCCCAAGGGCGGTTTCGTCAGCTTCATCCGCGGCCGCAACCTGTGGGTGATCGACCTGGCCAGCGGCAGGCAGCTGCAGCTCACCCGCGACGGCAGCACCACCATCGGCAACGGCGTGGCAGAGTTCGTCGCCGACGAGGAAATGGACCGCCACACCGGCTACTGGTGGGCGCCGGATGATTCGGCCATCGCCTTCGCGCGCATCGATGAAGCACCGGTGCCGGTGCAGAAGCGCTACGAGGTCTACGCCGACCGCACCGACGTGATCGAGCAGCGTTACCCGGCCGCCGGCGACGCCAACGTGCGCGTGCAGCTGGGCGTGATCGCACCGGCCGCCGATGCGCAGCCGCGCTGGGTCGACCTCGGCAAGGAACAGGACATCTATCTGGCTCGTGTCGATTGGCGCGATGCGCAGCGCCTGAGCTTCCAGCGCCAGTCGCGCGACCAGAAGCAGCTGGACCTGGTGGAAGTGGCGCTCGATTCCAATCGCCAGCGCGTGCTCGCCCACGAGACCAGCCCGACCTGGGTGCCGTTGCACAACAGCCTGCGTTTCCTCGATGACGGCAGCGTGCTGTGGTCGTCCGAGCGCACCGGTTTCCAGCATCTGTACCGCATCGACAGCAAGGGCAAGGCCACCGCGTTGACCCACGGCAACTGGCCGGTGGACGAACTGCTGGCGGTCGATGAGAAGGCTGGCAAGGCCTACTTCCGCGCCGGCATCGAGACCTCGCGCGAAAGCCAGATCTACGCGGTGTCGCTGCAGGGCGGTGAGCCGCAGCGCCTGTCCAAGGCACCGGGCATGCACAGCGCCAGCTTCGCCCGCAACGCCAGCGTCTATGTCGACAGCTGGTCCAACAGCACCACGCCGCCGCAGATCGAACTGTTCCGCGCCAATGGTGAGAAGATCGCCACCCTGCTCGAGAACGATCTGGCGGACCCGAAGCATCCGTATGCGCGTTATCGCGATGCGCAGCGCCCGATCGAGTTCGGCACGCTGACCGCGGCCGACGGCAAGACCCCGCTCAACTACAGCCTGATCAAGCCGGCCGGCTTCGATCCGTCCAAGCGTTACCCGGTGGCGGTGTACGTCTACGGTGGCCCGGCCAGCCAGACCGTCACCGACAGCTGGCCCGGCCGTGGCGACCACCTGTTCAACCAGTACCTGGCCCAGCAGGGCTACGTGGTGTTCTCGCTGGACAACCGCGGCACCCCGCGCCGTGGCCGTGACTTCGGTGGCGCGTTGTACGGCAAGCAGGGCACGGTGGAAGTGACCGACCAGCTGCGCGGCGTGACCTGGCTGAAGCAGCAATCGTGGGTGGACCCGGCGCGCATCGGCGTGCAGGGCTGGTCCAACGGTGGCTACATGACCCTGATGCTGCTGGCCAAGGCCTCGAACCAGTACGCCTGTGGCGTGGCCGGTGCGCCGGTGACCGACTGGGGCCTGTACGACAGCCACTACACCGAACGCTACATGGACCTGCCGGCGCGCAACGAAGCGGGTTACCGCGAAGCGCGCGTGCTGACCCATATCGACGGCCTGCGCTCGCCGCTGCTGCTGATCCACGGCATGGCCGACGACAACGTCTTGTTCACCAATTCGACCAGCCTGATGAGCGCGTTGCAGAAGCGTGCACAGCCGTTCGAGCTGATGACCTACCCGGGTGCCAAGCATGGCCTGTCCGGCGCCGATGCCCTGCATCGCTACCGCGTGGCCGAAGCCTTCCTGGGACGCTGCCTGAAACCCTGATCCACAGCCGGGAAGGAGCCCGCCGATGACCCTGCCACCACCGATTCCCGCCCATCGACAGACGTCCGCCGGTTGGTGGTGCCGTCATTGGCGCTGGGCGATGCCGTTGACGGTGGTGCTGGTACTGGGCGGCGCCGGTGGCGTGGTGACCTGGAGCGTGCTGCGCTGGAGCGAGGCGGCACGCGAGAGCCCGCCGATGCGCGAAGCGTTGCGCCGCGCGGGCTGCAGCATCGAACTGGTGGAAGCCTTTGGCGAGCCGCTGCATATCGAATCGATGCCGCTGGGCAGCATGCAGACCGCGATGAACGGCCAGCGCGACGTCGGCCTGACCGTTGCGCTGGAAGGACCGCATGCGCACGGCCGGCTGTTCGTGCAGGGCAGCCGTCGCGATGAAGTCTGGGATTACCCGGTGATGTATGTACTGGCCGAAGACAAGCAGACCTTCGACCTGACTGCACTGGATGACGACGAGGCTGCGGGGGAGTGCGAGCTGCAGGCCTGCCGTGATCGTGGCGAATGCCCGCTGACCGCCGCGCTGTGACCGCAGGTCGCGCGGCCGGGTAAGGGCGGCCATGTAGAGTCGACTGTTAGTCGACTGCTCTCCACAAGACGCCTGAAAAACCCCGCGCTGCGCGCGATAGTCGACTGACAGTCGACTCTACCCATCAGCCGCGCCGTGACCTCCAGCCGATTGTCGCCATCGCCGTGAGCGCGTAAGTTGCGGGCAACCCTTTGCTGGAGTGTCCCATGAAGCCGATCGCGCTGGCCGTTGCCCTGGCCCTGACTGCCGCCCCGTTGCTGTCCGCACCGCCGGCCCTGGCCGCGCCGGCTGCCAAGGCCGCGACTCCCGCCAGCCCTGCCTGGGTCGCCCGCAGCAATGCACTGGCGCAGATCCTGCTTGATGCACAGGGTCCGTTCCAGCCGGAGGAAACCGGCTTCTTCGGCGTTCCCGGCTACGACGACAAGGTGGCCGACCTCGGCCCGGACAACGGCAAGCGCTACCGCGCCGCGATGGCCAAGGCCCGCGACGAACTGAAGGCGAAGCTGGCCACCGAGCAGGATCCCAATGTCCGCCAGGACCTGGAGATCATGATCCACGCCGCCAGCCAGAACATCGAAGGCAGCGAGCTCAACGAGAAGTACCTGCTGCCGTGGAGCGATGCGCCGCAGACCGTGTTCAGCGGCCTCAACCTGCTGCTGTCCGACCAGGTGCCGGCCGAGCGCCGGGCCAAGGCGCTCGACCGCCTCAAGGCCTATGCCGGCCTGCAGCCGGGCGGCACCGCCTTCACCACGCTGGCCCGCCAGCGCTATGAAGAGCGATTGAAGGACAGCAGCCTGCTGCAGCCGACGAAGATCGAAGTGCAGCAGTCGCTGGACAACGTTGAGACCTACATCACCGGCATCGAGTCGCTGCTGAAGAAGTACCAGATCGCCGGTGCCGATGAAGCAATGAAGGCGCTGGCCGGGCAGATGAAGGACTACGCCAGCTGGACGCGCACCACCGTGCTGCCGAAGGCTCGCACCGACGCACGCCTGCCGGCACCGTTGTACGCGTACCAGCTCAAGCAGGTCGGCATCGACATCGACCCGAAGCTGTTGATGCAGCGCGCGCAGCTGGAGTTCATGGAAACCCGATCGGCGATGCAGCAGCTGGCGCCGCTGGTGGCGAAGGACAAGGGCCTGAAGGTGGCCGACCCGAGCGACCCGGTGGCGGTGATCCGCGCGCTGAAGGCTGACAAGATCGCCGACGATCATCTGGAAGGCCACTACCGCAAGGTGATCGACGCGATCGATCCGCTGATCCGCGAGCACGCCATCGTCGACGTGCCCAAGCGTGCCATGCAGATGCGACTGGGTTCGGCCGCCGAGAGCGCCGCCAGCCCGGCGCCGCACTTCCTGCCGGCGCCGCTGGTCAACAACACCGGGCAGCAGGGCACCTTCGTGCTGCCGCTGGGCAATCCGGCCGCCGGTCCGGGTGCGCAGTACGACGACTTCAACTTCGGTGCGGCGGCGTGGACGCTGAGCGCGCATGAGGGCCGCCCGGGTCACGAGCTGCAGTTCACCGCCATGGTCGAGCGCGGCGTGTCGCTGGCACGCACCATGTTCGCGTTCAATTCGGTGAACGTGGAGGGCTGGGCGCTGTATGCCGAGGCCGAGATGGTGCCGTACGAGCCGCTGGACGGGCAGATGATCGCCCTGCAGTTCCGCCTGCTGCGGGCTGCGCGCGCGATGCTGGACCCGATGCTCAACCTCGGCCTGACCGATCGCGCCAACGGCGAGCGTGTGCTGATCGAGCAGGTCGGCCTGTCCAAGGCGATGGCCACCCAGGAACTGGACCGCTACATGGTGCGCATGCCGGGTCAGGCCGGCAGCTACTTCTACGGCTACACCCGCATCCTGGAACTGCGCATGCAGACCGAGCTGGCACTGGGCGCGAAGTTCGACCGCCTGGCGTTCAACAACTTCCTGCTCGACCAGGGCCTGCTGCCGCCGGACCAGCTGGCCGATGCGGTGAACAAGGTGTTCGTGCCGAAGTACAAGCGCTGAGCATCACCGGTAGTGCCGGCCACTGGCCGGCGCTGCGGGTTTCGTGCCAACCAAGGTTGGCACCTACCAGAGCGATGCGTCGGTTATTGCAGGGGTAGTGCCGGCCGCTGGCCGGCAATTGCCGTTGGTAGATGCCGACCTTGGTCGGCGCTGTGGGTTTCGTGCCAACCAAGGTTGGCACCTACCAGAGCGATACGTCGGTTGTTGCAGGGGTAGCGCCGGCCGCTGGCCGGCAACCGGTGTTGGTAGATGCCGACCTTGGTCGGCGCGGCGGGTTTCGTGCCAACCAAGGTTGGCACCTACCAGAGCGATACGTCGGTTGTTACAGGGGTAGTGCCGGCCGCTGGCCGGCAATCGCCGTTGGTAGATGCCGACCTTGGTCGGCGCTGTGGGTTTGTGCCAACCAAGGTTGGCACCTACCAGAGCGATACGTTGGTTGTTGCAGGGGTAGTGCCGGCCACTGGCCGGCAACCGGTGTTGGTAGATGCCGACCTTGGTCGGCGCTGTGGGTTTCGTGCCAACCAAGGTTGGCACCTACCAGAGCGATACGTCGGTTATTGCAGGGGTAGTGCCGGCCGCTGGCCGGCAATTGCCGTTGGTAGATGCCGACCTTGGTCGGCGCTGTGGGTTTCGTGCCAACCAAGGTTGGCACCTACCAGAGCGATGCGTCGGTTGTTGCAGGGGTAGTGCCGGCCGCTGGCCGGCAATTGCCGTTGGTAGATGCCGACCTTGGTCAGCGCCGCGGGTTTCGTGCCAACCAAGGTTGGCACCTACCAGAGCGATGCGTCGGTTGTTGCAGGGGTAGTGCCGGCCGCTGGCCGGCATTTCCCTTGGGCGAAGAGGATTTCTGAGGTTGCCGGCCAGCGGCCGGCACTACCGGCGGTGACCCTCTCGGGTCACCGCTGCGGTTGCGGCGTAATCACCTGTGTCGGCAACCGCGCGGGCGGTGCCGGATTCGGCACCCAGATCGCGACGCCGGCGGCGCGCTTCTGCGTGGTCGGAATACCGATGCCGACGCCGCCACCGACGTGCGAGCCGAACGTGCCGGCGCCGACCGACATGCCCACCGGCGAGCCACTGCTGCCCACGCCCATCAACACCACGCCATTGGCGCCGAGCGCGGCGGCCTCACGCTTCAGGCGTGCCACGGCGGCATCGGTCTGGCCCTGGGTGCCGAAGCCGACGGCGGACGCCGATTCCAGCTGGGCGATTTCCTGTGAACCGGCCGGTGGCGTCGAATAGATCTGCACCAGCGCCGGATCGATCGGTGCGCGGGCGCGGCCCAGCATCACCTTGGAGGTACTGGCACAGCCAGCGGCGACCAGCAGGATGGCCGCCAACGCGGCCCAACGGATGTTCATGGCACGACCCCTGTAGGACTGGTTGCGATCATCGGCGGGCCACTCTGAATCGGCGCCAACACCCGGGCCAGGGCACGCACGGCAGCACGCTAGCACGGCGGGGGTGACAGCCCCGCCAATGGCAGTAGGCGGCGGCAGCGGGAACGTCTATGGTTGGGGCAGGAACCAACTGCGGGAGAGCGGCATGGGTGTGATCAGTCTGTTGTGGGGCGTACTGGCGCTGTTGTGGATGATCCTGGCGCTGATTCCACTGCTGGGCTGGGGCAACTGGTTCCTGATCCCGTTCGCTGCGGTGGGCGCGGTCATCGCCGCGCTCGGCATCCTGTTCACCCACCCGAGCAAGCGCGGCCGGGCCTGGGCCGGCCTGGTCCTGAACGGCATCGTGGTGGTGGTCGGCATCCTGCGCCTGGGCCTGGGTGGCGGCGTGATCTGAGCCCGCACCCGGGTGCGACAGGGCGTCGCAGGCGCACGGCCCATGGCCGGGCAGGGGCGTACAATGAATGGCTGCGCGAGCCCCCCGCGTGCCTGTGAATCCGCGCCCGGCGCGGCTGCCCCATGATCATCCGACCCCGTCCCCACGGCTGGCAACTGCTTTACATCCTGCGCGGTTCGATCGTCAAAGCGATCGCGCCCAAGGTGCTGGCCATCCTGATCCTGTCCATTGCCGTGGCTGCGGTGGTGGAACTGGCGCCGCCCACCGGCATCGAACGCGTTTCCGTCACGCCGTTCACCCTGCTCGGCCTGGTCCTGTCGATCTTCCTCAGCTTCCGCAACAGCGCCTGCTACGAGCGCTGGTGGGAAGGCCGCAAGCTGTGGGGCCAGCTGGTCTACGAATCGCGCTCGCTGGCCCGCCAGGTCAACCTGCTGCTGGCCGATGACACCGGCCGCCGCCGCCGCATCGCCTACCTCACCACCGCCTTCGCCCATGCACTGGCCGGTCGCCTGCGCGGGCGCATCGTGGCGCTGATGGCCCTGCCGTGGCTGGACAAGCGCCAGCGCGAACAGCTGGGCCAGCGCGAGAACGTGCCCGACGCGCTGTTGTCGATGATCGCCGCCGAGCTGGCCCAGGCCCTGCGTGCCGGTGACCTCGACCCGATCCTCTACACCCAGCTGGAAGAACGCCTGCACGCGATGTCGTCGATCCAGGCCGGCTGCGAGCGCATTCTCACCACACCGCTGCCGTTCGCCTACACCCTGCTGCTGCACCGCTGCGCGTGGATGTTCTGCGTGCTGCTGCCGTTCGGCCTGGCCAGTTCGCTGGGCTGGGGCACGCCGGTGCTGTCGGCGGTGCTGGCCTATGCCTTCTTCGGCCTGGACCAGCTGGGCGAAGAAATGGAAGACCCGTTCGGCCTGGAGCCGAATGACCTGCCGCTGGACGCGCTGGTGCGCACGATCGAGATCGACCAGCTCGATGCGCTCGGCGAACGCCCGTTGCCCGAACCCCTGCTGCCGCAGGGCTACCTGTTGCAATAGCCACTCTTCGGAGCCTGCCATGTCCCATCCGCTTTACCGCCCGCGCCGCATGCGCCACGACGAGTTCTCGCGCCGCCTGATGCGCGAGAACACGCTGACCACCGACGACCTGATCTACCCGGTGTTCGTGCACGAACTGGCCGGCCGCACCGCAGTGCCGTCGATGCCGGGCGTGGAGCGGCTGTCGATCGAAGAACTGCTGAAGGTGGCCGAAGAGGCGCTGGAGCTGGGCATTCCGGTGATCGACCTGTTCCCGGTGATCGACCCGTCGCTGAAATCGCTGGATGCATCGGCGGCGTGGGCCGAGGACGGCCTGGCGCAACGCGCGATCCGCGCGCTGAAGTCGCGCTTCCCGGAACTGGGGGTGATGACCGATGTGGCGCTGGACCCGTACACCACCCACGGCCAGGACGGCATCATCGACGACAAGGGCTATGTGCTGAACGACATCACTGTCGAAGCGCTGGTCAAGCAGTCGGTATCGCATGCCGAAGCCGGCGTCGACATCGTTTCGCCGTCGGACATGATGGACGGCCGCATCGGCGCGATCCGCCGTGCGCTGGATGCCGACAACCACGTCAACGTGCGCATCATGGCTTACTCGGCCAAGTACGCCTCGGCATTCTACGGTCCGTTCCGTGATGCGGTGGGCAGCGCCGCCAGCCTCGGCAAGGCCGACAAGAAGACCTACCAGATGGACCCGGCCAACGGCGACGAGGCCCTGCGCGAGATCGCGCTGGACCTGGAAGAGGGCGCCGACATGGTGATGGTCAAGCCGGGCATGCCCTACCTGGACCTGGTGCGCCGGGTGAAGGACACGTTCGGCGTACCGACCTTCGCTTACCAGGTGAGCGGCGAGTACGCGATGATGAAGGCGGCCTTCGCCAACGGCTGGCTGGACGAGCGCGCCTGCGTGCTGGAGTCGCTGCTGGGCTTCAAGCGCGCCGGCGCCGACGGCGTCCTGACCTATTTCGCGCCGCAGGTGGCGCGATGGCTGCGCGAGCGCTGACAATAGCGCCACGATAGACGGAGGAATGCGCGATGGGACCCGAACTGGGATGGATGCAATGGCTGATCTGGGGCATCGGTACGCTGGTGTTCGGCGCCATCATCGTCGGTGTCTTCATCGCCGCCTGGCGGGCCGGCAAGCGCCCGCCGGAGCAGCTCTCCGCCGCCCGCCACGTGGCCCGTGAGCAGGCCCTGCCGGACAGCGTGCAGGCCGAGCTGGCCGCGCTCAACCAGCGCAAGGACAACGGCCAGCTGAGCGAGTTGGAGTACGAGCAGCAGCGCGCCAAGGTGTTGTCGCGCTGACCCTCACGTTCTGGTAGCCGCCAACCTTGGTTGGCACTTTCCCGCATGCCAACCAAGGTTGGCATCTACCAAACGGCCATTCACGCACGGTGTGGATCTACCGCACGCACCTGGCGCATCCATCGCCCTGGTAGTCGCCAACCTTGGTTGGCGTTTGCCGTCACCGTGCGCCCGGCACGCACCCCGCAACCGCCGCCACCTTCGGCACCGCCAACCGGTACACGTCCACGCCACCGGCACGCGGTGCCCTGGCCGCGCTGCTGGCCACCATCATTTCGCCTGGCTTGGCGTTGTCGATCACCGGCGCGCCGGTCCAGCCGCCGGTCTGGTTGAACGACAGTCCCAACGGTTGCAGGGCCGCGCCACTCCACGCGCAGCCGCTGCTCCACACCTGTGCGGTCGTGCCGTTGCCGCGGCTGAACACCACCGCGCCATCGTTGCCCAGCCAGTCGCCGTCGGTCTCGTCATCGGCGCTGTTCAACGCTGTCAATGCGGTGGCAGGGCCGCGCATGCCCTGCGCATCCAGCGTCGCCACGAACAGGTTCCAGCCGGCGCCACGGCCCTGTTGGCGGGCAAACAGCAGCCGCGTGCCGTCCGCGCTCAGGGCCGGCCCGCGCTCTTCGTGGCGTCCACCGTCGCCGGCCATGGGGTGCGCCTTGCCCAGCCGGCCATCGGCTTCCACCGCGGCCCGGTACAGCGCCAGCGCGCCTTCGCGGCCGGCGGCGAACAACAGCCAGCGGCCGTCGCGGCTGAAGTACGGATCGCGGGCCTCGCCGGCCACGCCCACCGCCAGGGCCTGCGCCTGCTGCCAGCGGCCATCGACCACGCGCGCCTCCCACAGGCCCCAGCCGGCTTCGCGGCGGCGGGCGAAGACGATGCGCCGGCCATCGGCACTGATCGTGGCGCGGCCCTCGTCGGCGCGGGTCGAGACCATGCCCATGCCTTCGATGCCGTACTCGTTCAACGCCATCGCCACGGGGGCAGAGAGTAGACTGGCGGCAAGCACCAGCAGGGGCGGGGTGATGCGCATCATCCGGGTCCGTGCACGAAAGAGCATCAGTCTAGCCAGCTTGAGGATTCCATGACCGACCGTTACGCCGTCTTCGGACACCCCGTTGCCCACTCGAAGTCGCCGCAGATCCACGCGACGTTCGGTCGCCAGGAAGGCATCGCGGTGGATTACCGCGCGATCGACCTGGCCCCGGAGGCGTTCCTGGCCGGCCTGGAGGCCTTCGCCGCCGACGGCGGTGTCGGCGCCAACGTCACCTCGCCGCACAAGGAGGCCGCGTTCTCGGTGTGCACCACCCTGACCGCACGCGCGCGCCGCGCCGGTTCGGTCAACACGCTGCTGCGCAAGGGCGACCGCTGGCATGGCGACACCACCGACGGCATCGGCCTGGTGCGTGACCTGACCGACCGCCATGGCCTGGACCTGCGTGGCCGCCGCATGTTGCTGATCGGTGCCGGTGGCTCCGCGCGCAGCGTCGCCCCGGCGCTGCTTGATGCCGGCATCACCGAGCTGGTGGTGGTCAACCGCACGCCGGAACGCGCCGATGAACTGATCGATGCGATGGGTGAGCCGGGTCGCGCGATCAGCCGCTACTGGGAAGACCTGCGTGATCTGGGTGACTTCGAACTGATCGTCAACGCCACCTCGGCCGGCCGCGACCGTGACGTCGAGTTCAAGCTGCCGCTGTCGCTGGTCAACTCGATGACCACCGCCGTCGACCTCAACTACGGCGAAGCGGCGATCGCCTTCCTGGCCTGGGCGCGCGCCGCGGAGTGCCGCAATACGGTCGATGGCCTGGGCATGCTGGTCGAGCAGGCCGCTGAGAGTTTCCTGCAGTGGCACGGTGTGCGCCCGCAGACCGACGAGGTCTACCAGTCGCTGCGCCGGGGCTCGGCCGTGCTGGCCGGCGAGGACTGATCGATGGACGGCACAACCCTGCTGGTCACGGTGCTGAGCATGGTGGGCGTGCGCCTGCCGGTGCTGATCGCGCTGTGCGTGGGCCTGGTCTGGGTGGTCGGCGCACCGCGCGATGCCACCCGCACCGGTGCCCTGGTCGGCCTGCTGCTGTTGCTGCTGGCCAGCCTCGGCGGCATGGCGGCGGGCATCCTGCCGATGTGGATGGTCCGCAGCGGTGATTTCAGTGCCGTGTCGAGCTTGAGTGCCATCCTCGGCGTACTGCATTTCGCGCTGGCGATGGTCGAGGCCATCGGTGTGGTGCTGGTGGTGTGGGCGCTGGTGCGCCTGCTGCGTACCCGTACGCTCCCGGCCGCCTGACCGGTCGCGCCGGGCCATGCCCGGCGTATCTGCCCCTGGGATGGTCCGGTCATTGGACCGGGACCGCCAGCGGGCGTCGTCGCTGGCCCGTTCAGGGTCCCAGCGGCGGTGAATGCGGCCGGCCATGCGACAATGCCCGGCCTGATCCAGCTACGGCAATTCCCGGCGTGACCGAAACCGTCGCCGCTCCGCGCACCCTCGATGACACCTTGAAGGACGCGATCCGCAAGGCGTACACGACGCTGCAGGCCAATACCCCCGGCTTCTCCACCCGTCGCTCGCAGAGCCAGATGATCGGCGTGGTGTCGCGTGCGCTGTCGAAAAGTGGTGGCGTCGGCGTGGTCGAGGCGCCCACCGGCGTCGGCAAGAGCCTGGGCTACCTCACCGCAGGCGTGCCGATCGCATTGGCCAGCAAGAAGAAGCTGGTGATCAGCACCGGCACCGTGGCGCTGCAGTCGCAGCTGGTCGAGCGCGATATCCCGAATTTCCTGAAAGCCACCGGCCTGGAGGCGACCGTGGCGCTGGCCAAGGGCCGTACCCGCTACCTGTGCACGCGCAATGCCGCCGAGGCGCAGGGCGAGGGCTCGCAGGGCGGCATGTTCGAGGATGACGCGCCGCTGTTCGACCGGCCGCTGGCGCCGATCGAAATGGACATCGCCAAGCGCCTGACCGACGCCTTCACCAGCGGCAGCTGGGATGGCGATATCGACAACGCACCGGAGACCATCAGCCCCGGCCTGCGCAGCCGCATCACCACGCCGGCTTCGGGTTGCGCCGGGCGCCGTTGTGCGCACTCGGCACAGTGCGCGGTGCTGCGTTCGCGCAACACCGTGCGTGACGCGCAGATCGTGGTCACCAACCACGCGCTGCTGCTGTCGGCGCTGTCGATCGGCGACAGCGACAACGGCCAGCCGTTGATCGCACCGCCGTCGGACATGCTGCTGGTGCTGGACGAAGGCCATCACATCGGCAACGTGGCGATCGACCAGGGCGCGGCCAGCCTGGCGCTGGACGAGATGGCCAAGCGTACCGGTCGCCTGCAGATCCTGATCGCCGGCGCCTACCGCGCGGTCGACAAGGATCGCCTCGGCAACCTGCTGCCGAATGAAGCGATCGAGGTGGCCAGCAACGTGGCCAAGCAGCTGCGCGCGTTCCGCGATCATATCGAGCGCGTGTGGATGCCGGCGCCGGCGGACGAAGAGCCGATGTGGCGCGCCGCCAATGGACGCCTGCCCGAGGCCTGGCGCGAGCCGATCGAAGCACTGGCCGACGATACCCGCAGTCTCTACAACTGGGCGCATGCCGCTACCGCGCAGGTGGCCAAGGGCAAGCCGGACGATGCCGCGCGCGAGCGCCTGCAGCGCAACCTGGGCATGGCGCTGGAAATGATCGAGCAGCAGTACAACCTGTGGCAGGCCTGGCGTCGCGAAGACAAGGACGGTGCGCCGCCGATGGCGCGCTGGGTCACCGCCACCCGCGACGGCGACCTGGTGCTGCACGGCTCGCCGGTTTCGGCCGCGCACGTGCTGCGCAAGCTGCTGTGGGATGAAGTGGACTCGGTGGTGATGACCTCGGCGACGCTGACCGGCGGTGGCGACTTCCAGTCGCTGGCGATCGACAACGGCATTCCGGAAGAGGCCGAGATGGTCTCGCTGTCGTCACCGTTCGACCTGCCCAACCAGGCCGAGCTGATCGTGCCGAAGTTCCCGGTCACCCCGGACGACCGCGAAGGCCACCCGCGCGAAGTGGCGCGCTACCTGGACACCGAACTGGACTGGGCCAAGGGCTCGATGGTGCTGTTCACCTCGCGCTGGAAGATGGAGAAGGTGGCCGGGCTGATGTCGGCCGCGCGCCGCAAGCAGGTGCTGGTGCAGGGCGAGATGTCCAAGACCCGGCTGATCGACGAGCATCTGCGGCGCGTGGCGGCAGGCGAAGGCTCGGTGCTGTTCGGGCTGAATTCGTTCGGCGAAGGCCTCGACCTGCCCGGCGAAGCCTGCACCACAGTGGTGATCACCCAGGTGCCGTTCGCGGTGCCGACCGATCCGCAGACCGCCACGCTCAGTGAATGGTTCGAGGGACGTGGGCTCAATGCCTTCAACCTGATCGCCATTCCGCACGCGCTGCGCACGCTGACCCAGTTCGCCGGCCGCCTGATCCGCACCTCCACCGACACCGGCCGCGTGGTCATTCTTGATTCGCGACTGCTGACCCGCCGTTACGGCAAGCGCATCATCGACGCGCTGCCACCGTTCAAGCGCGTGATCGGCTGACCGGTAGCAAAAAGGGGACGGAGGGAATTAAGTCGTTTATGGCAAAAACGACTTAATTCCCTCCGTCCCCTTTTTTGCGAGCACTGTACAGATGCCGGCCAGGGGCCGGCACTACCGCACGGGCTGACGATCGGACAGCGGCGCTTGGTGGTTACCGGGTGCCTGTTTCAGGCGTCCGGCAGCCTGGCCCATAGGCCTCCATGTAGGGTTTGCCGAAGCAGCGCAGTAGCCCATCAAGCACATCCAGGTTGGGCGGCCACGGCATCTGCACCTGCTGCCCGCCTTCGGTGGTGAACTGGTAGCGACCGTCCTTGATGTTCTCCGCCATCGCGGTGGGCGTCGGTATCGCGACCAGCCTCGCACGAGCCTTCTCCAGGGCGCTGCGGTCCTGGCGCAGGAACGCGACCATGCCGTCCACGTAGGCATTCCAGTAACCCGGGTCGCCCGCGTTCACGGGTTTGTGGCTGCGTTCCATCAGCGTGATCGCCTGCGCGGTCTGCCCCAGCTCCGCGCGCAGCTGGCCCTCGTGCCAGGTGATGATGACGTTGCCTTCTGCCTTGGGCAGAGCGCCGTAGGCGGACAGCAGGTCGGCCGCTTCGCGGGTACAGCCACGGTCGGCCAGCGGGCGCCAGCCACCTGCCAGATCCTGATCGAATCGGCCAGGTTCCATCGCCAGCATCGCGGCACGGTCGTAGCTGCAGTCCGGGGCTTTGGGCGGTTCGGCTGACGTGCCCATGGCAGCGGCCAGCGCTAAGGAAAGCAACATCATCTCAACCTCCGTGTTGGTGACTTCCTGGACCACCATAACGGATCAGGAGGGGTAGCGCCGGCCGCTGGCCGGCAACCTCATTGATGTGGGGCGTCGCAGTGCAGATGCCGGCCAGCGGCCGGCACTACCGCGCGGGGGTCAATCGCCGAGCAGCGCGGTGTTGCGTACGGCACCCTTGTCAGCGCTGGTGGCCAGCAGCGCGTAAGCCTTCAGTGCACTGGTGACCTTGCGCGGGCGCGGTGCGCGCGGCTTCCAGCCGCGGGCATCGGCGTCGGCGTGGCGCTGGGCCAGCGTGGCCTCGTCCAGCAGCAGGTCGATGCGGCGGGCCGGGATGTCGATGCGGATGCGGTCGCCGTTTTCCACCAGGCCGATGACACCGCCGCTGGCGGCTTCCGGCGACACGTGGCCGATCGACAGGCCCGAGGTTCCGCCGGAAAAGCGGCCATCGGTGAGCAGCGCACATTGCTTGCCCAGCCCCTTCGATTTCAGATAGCTGGTCGGGTACAGCATCTCCTGCATGCCGGGGCCGCCCTTCGGGCCTTCGTAGCGGATCACCACCACCTCGCCCGGCTGCACCTCGTCGGCGAGGATGCCGGCAACGGCGGCGTCCTGGCTTTCGTAGACGCGCGCGGGGCCTTCGAACACATGGATCGACTCGTCCACGCCGGCGGTCTTCACCACGCAGCCATCGATGGCCAGGTTGCCGCGCAGCACGGCCAGCCCGCCTTCCAGCGAATACGCGTGCTGCAGCGAGCGGATGCAGCCCTCGGCGCGGTCCACGTCCAGCGTCGGCCAGCGCGTGGCCTGGCTGAAGGCCTCCAGGGTGGGGATGCCGGCCGGGCCGGCCTTGAAGAAGGTATGCAGGGTGTCGTTGTCACTGCGCACCACGTCCCAGCGTTCCAGTGCTTCGGCCAGGCTGGCGCTGTGCACGGTCGGCACCGTGGTTTCGAGCAGGCCGGCGCGGTCCAGTTCACCGAGGATGCCGAACACGCCGCCGGCGCGGTGCACGTCCTCGATGTGGTACTTCGGCGTGTTCGGCGCCACCTTGCACAGCTGCGGTACGCGCCGCGACAGCGCGTCGATGTGGGTCAGGTCGAAGTCGACCTCCGCTTCCTGCGCGGCAGCCAGCAGATGCAGGATGGTGTTGGTGGAACCGCCCATGGCGATGTCCAGGGTCATCGCGTTGGCGAACGCGGCCTGGGTGGCGATGCCGCGCGGCAGCGCGCTCGGGTCTTCGCCGCCATACCAGCGGTGGCAGAGTTCGACGATCAGGCGGCCGGCGCGGCGGAACAGCGCCTCGCGGTCGGCATGGGTGGCCAGCGTGGTGCCATTGCCCGGCAGCGACAGGCCCAGCGCTTCGGTCAGGCAGTTCATCGAGTTGGCGGTGAACATGCCCGAGCAGGAGCCGCAGGTGGGGCAGGCGCTGCGCTCGAACGCGGCGACCTTCTCGTCGGAGGCGCTGTCATCGGCGGCCACCACCATCGCATCGACCAGGTCCAGCTTGTGCTCGGACAGCTTGGTCTTGCCCGCTTCCATCGGCCCGCCGGAGACGAACACCACCGGGATGTTGAGGCGCAGCGCGGCCATCAGCATGCCGGGGGTGATCTTGTCGCAGTTGCTGATGCACACCAGCGCGTCGGCGCAGTGCGCGTTGACCATGTACTCCACGGCGTCGGCGATGATCTCGCGGCTGGGCAGCGAATACAGCATGCCGTCGTGGCCCATCGCGATGCCGTCGTCCACGGCGATGGTGTTGAATTCCTTGGCGACGCCGCCGACCTGTTCGATCTCGCGCGCGACCAGCTGGCCGAGGTCCTTCAGGTGCACGTGGCCGGGCACGAACTGGGTGAAGGAGTTGGCGATGGCGATGATCGGCTTGTGGAAGTCGCCGTCCTTCATGCCGGTGGCACGCCACAGGGCGCGGGCGCCGGCCATGTTGCGGCCGGCGGTGGAGGTGCGGGAGCGGTATTCAGGCATGGCTGGCGGAACGGGCGGGCCGTACAACGTGGGGGTCGCCCGATCATGGCCAATTTTTTCGGTTGCTGCTGCAACCACCCGTTTTCGGTAGATGCCGACCTTGGTCGGCGCCGTGCCGTGTGTGCCAGCCAAGGTTGGCACCTGCCAGAGCGGTGCGCCGCCCGGGGTCGGATCCCATCGCGGCGCGATGGGCTCTGACCCCAATGCCCGACGAAAATGAAAGTCCGTTCATCTTTCGGACTTTGCCGATTCCGGTTGCTGGTCCGGATTTGGCATCATTGGGGCATTGATCCGTCGACAGGGCATGAGGCCATGAAACGTTCCCGCACCACCGCGCTGCTGCTGATGAGCGCTGCGCCGCTGCTGTTCACCGCCTGCCAGAAGGAGCCGGAGGTGAAGGTGCAGGAAGGCCTGTACACCTCGGTGGAGGCCTGCACCGAGGCCACCGGCGATCCGTCGTCGTGCCGCAATGCCTTCGCCGAAGCGCAGAAGCAGGCCGCCGATGCTGCGCCGAAGTACGCCAGCAAGGAAGCCTGCGAGAAGGACTACAAGCCGGAACAGTGCGTGCAGCAGCACACCTCGGCCGGTACCTCGTTCATCGGCCCGATGATGATGGGCTTCTTCATGTCGCAGATGCTGAGTAACCGCGGCGGCCTGGCTCCGCAGGCGCCGGCGGCGTCGCCGGCCTACCAGGACAAGAGCGCTGGTTGGGCGCGTCCGGCACCGGGCGGCAGCGGCGGCCTGAACACCGCCAGCGGCATCGGCGCCGGCAAGGCGGGCCTGGCGCCGGTCACCAGCGAACCGAACCGTGCGGTCACCGCCAGCCGTGGTGGCTTCGGCAACACCAGCGCACGCCGCAGCACCAGCGGCAGCTACGGCGGCTGATCGACCCATGCAGCGTATCCGGATTGCCGAGCGTGCCCAGTGGCGGGCACGCGCGGAAGAGGCGGGTTTCCGCTTCCACACCATCGACGGCCAGCCGTACTGGGATGAAAGCGCGTATTACGCTTTCACCCTGCGCCAGATCGAGCAGGACATCGAAGACCCCAGCGCCGAGCTGCACCAGATGGCGCTGGACCTGGTCGGCGATGTCATCGGCAGCGAACGCCTGATGGACCAGCTGGCGATTCCGTCGCATTACCGCGACTGGATCGCCGACAGCTGGCGCCAGCGCCAGCCGCATCTGTACGGTCGCCTGGACCTGGCCTACGACGGTACCGGCCCGGCCAAGCTGTACGAGTTGAACTACGACACGCCGACCTCGCTGTTCGAGGCCAGCTTCTTCCAGTGGCAGTGGCTGGAGGACCAGCGCAATGCCGGGCGCCTGCCGCAGCATGCCGACCAGTTCAACGCCATCCATGAGGCGCTGGTCGAGCGCTTCGGCGAACTGGCCACGCAGCTGCCGCCGCCGCTGTACTTCAGCGCGGTGGGCAGTTCCGAAGAAGACCGTGGCACGGTCGATTACCTGCGCGACTGCGCCTCGCAGGCCGGCCTGCATGGCCAGGCCATCGCCGTCGAGGATATCGGGCTGTCCGAGGATGGCCGCTTCACCGCGCTGGATGATTCGGTGATCGGCACGCTGTTCAAGCTGTACCCGCTGGAAGACCTGATGGCGGAAGAGTTTGGTCGCGCGCTGCCCGGCTCGGGCGTGCAGCTGCTGGAGCCGGCGTGGAAGGCGGTGCTGAGCAACAAGGGCATCCTGCCGCTGCTGTGGCAGCGCAACGTGGGCCATCCGAACCTGCTGGAAGCGCATTTCGATGACGGCAGCACGCTGGCGTCGGGCTGGGTGCGCAAGCCGCTGTTCTCGCGCGAAGGCGCGAACATCGAGATGCACCTGGCCGATGGCAGCACCCAACGCAGCGACGGTCCCTACGACGGCCCGGCGATCATCCAGCGTGCGCATCCGCTGACCCGCTTCGAAGGCGGCTACCCGCTGATCGGAAGCTGGGTGGTCGGTGACCACGCCTGCGGCATCGGCATCCGCGAGGACGACAGTGCGATCACCCGCGACAGCGCGCGCTTCGTGCCGCACGCGATCGTTGATGAGGCGCCGACGCGGATCTACGTCTGATGACGGTGCGGCGCCCCCGGGCCGGCGTGGGCAACCGACGCCGGTCGTAGAACAACCGCTGTGGGTAGTGGCCGACCTTGGTCGGCGCCGTTGATTCCGTGCCAACCAAGGTTGGCACCTACCAGAGCGGTGCGTCGGTTGTTGCAGGGGTAGTGCCGCCCGCTGGCCAGCAACCGCCGTTGGTAGATGCCGACCCTGGTTGGCGCTGTGGGTTCGTGCCAACCAAGGTTGGCACCCACCAGAGCGATGCGTCGGTTGTTGCAGGGGTAGTGCCGGCCGCTGGCCGGCAACCGCCGTTGGTAGATGCCGACCCTGGTCGGCGCTGTGGGTTTGTGCCAACCAAGGTTGGCACCTACCAGAGCGATGCGTCGGCTGTTGCAGGGGTAGTGCCGACCGCTGGCCGGCAACCGCCGTTGGTAGAGGCCGACCTTGGTTGGCGCTGTTGATTCCGTGCCAACCAAGGTTGGCACCCACCAGAGCGATGCGTCGGCTGTTGCAGGGGTAGTGCCGGCCGCTGGCCGGCAACCGTTGTTGGCTCCCACCAGATCGATCGCTGGTATCAGAGCAGCCCTTCGCGCTTCACCGCCAGGTAGCGTTCCACCAGCGCACCGGGCAGGGCATCGGCGGTTACGTCCAGCACCATCACCTTCTCGCTGCGCAGCGCCTCATGCGCCTTCGCGCGCTGCTGCAGGTACAGCGCCGCTGCACCGGCCTGGGTGGCGTCTTCCAGTGTCTGCACTTCGCTGTCCAGCACACCGTCCAGCTCACGCTCGCGCAGGCTGGCCACGCATACCAGGTGGCGCTGCTGCAGCAGGCGCACCGCCGCCAGCAGGTCTTCGATGTCTTCGTCGCGCACATTGCTGACCAGCATCACCAGCGCACGCCGGCGCTGGCGCAGCGACACTTCGGTGGCGGCGGCCAGGTAGTCGGTGGCCACCGCGCGTGGCTGCAGGTCGTAGCTGGCGCGCAGCAGGTGCTCGACGGTGCCCATGCCGCGCTGCGGCGCCACCCAACGGCGCTCGCCACCGGTGGCGAACAGGCCGGCGGCGTCGCCCTGGCGCAACGCCAGGTAAGCCACCACCAGCGAGGCGTTCAAGGCATGGTCGAAGTGCGAGAGCCCGCCTTCGCTGGCCAGCATGCGCCGACCGCTGTCGAGCATCAGCAGCAGCTGCTGGTTCTTCTCGTCCTGGTATTCGCGCGAGATCAGCTTGCGCGCACGCGCGGTGGCCTTCCAGTCGAGCTGGCGCAGGCTGTCGCCGATGCGGTACTCGCGCATCTGGTGGAAGTCGGTGCCTTCACCGCGGCGGCGCTTCACGTGTGCACCGACCAGCCGCGAGGCCTGGTCGGCACTGAACAGGGCAAAGCGGGTGAGCGGCACGAAGTTCGGATAGACCCGCACGTCCAGTGCGGGCGGCAGCGTGCGTTGCTGCCACCACAGCCGCCACGGCGAACGCATGCGCAGGTGCACGCCTTCGAAGCGGAAATGCCCACGCTGCAGCGGCTGCAGGTGGTAGTGGAGGGTGGAAGCACTGCCCGCCTGCAGGCGCACGCGCTGCGGCAGTGATTCCAGCGGCCAGCCGCCGGGGACCAGGTCGAACACCTGCACCGTCATCGGTGCGTCCGCCTGCAGCCGCAGTGCAGCCTCGCGGCGCACGCCCAGTGCCAGCGCTTCGGGCAGTTCGCGCTGCACCTGCGGCGACGGACGCCGCCACTGGCGCCACAGATCCATCAGCGCCGGCACGGCAATCGCCAGCGCCGCCAGCGCCCAGCTCCAGCGCGGCAGCAGACCGCCCAGCACCAGACCGCCCAGGGCAGCCCAGGCCAGCAGCAGTGCCAGCAGCAGCGGGGCCGGCCTCATCGGCGCGGCGCTTCCACCTTGGCCAGCAGCGCGCCCAGCACGTCGTCGGCGTCCTGGCCTTCGATCTGCAGTTCCGGGGCCAGCGCGATGCGGTGGCGCAGCGCCGGGCGTGCGATGTCGCGCACATCATCCGGAGTGACGAAATCACGACCGGCCAGCACCGCCTGCGCGCGCGAGGCACGCACCAGCGCGATGCTGCCACGCGGGCCAGCGCCGACCGCGATACCCGGCCACTGCCTTGTGGCCGCCACAATCCGCACCGCGTAGTCGATCACTTCGTCGTCGACGGTGATCGCCGCAGTGGCGCGCTGCAGTTCCAGCAGCTCACCAGCACCGAGCACGCGTGGCACCTGGCTCAGGTCGAAATCGCTGGCGGCACGGCCGCTGGTGATCGCGGTCACCATGCGCTTCTCGTCCTCCAACTGCGGGTAGTCGATCAGCACCTTCAGCAGGAAGCGGTCCAGCTGTGCTTCCGGCAGCGGGTAGGTGCCTTCCTGCTCCAGCGGGTTCTGCGTGGCCAGCGCCATGAACGGCGGCGCCAGGGTGAAGGCCTTGCCTTCGATGGTCACCTGGCCTTCCTGCATCACTTCCAGCAGCGCCGACTGGGTCTTGGCGGGTGCACGGTTGATCTCGTCGGCCAGCAGCAGGTTGGTGAACACCGGGCCGCGGCGGATCTTGAAGCTCTCGCTCTTCGGGTCGTACACCGCGTGGCCACTGACGTCGCTGGGCATCAGGTCGGGGGTGAACTGTACACGCCCGTAATCCAGCTCCAGGGCCTGTGCCAGTGCGCGCACCAGCAGGGTCTTGCCCAGCCCGGGCACGCCCTCGATCAGCACGTGACCACCGGCAAGCAGCGCCACCAGGATCTGGTCCAGCACATCGGCCTGGCCGATGAAGGCGTGGCCGACGGCATCGCGGATGGCATCGACGCGTTCGATCAGGCGGGCGTTGGCGGCCGCCGGCAGCTCGGGGACTTCGGTCATAGCAGGGATCTCATCTGGAGCAGCAAGCGGATGCGCTCGCGCAGGGCGGAGGAATCGTGCGGCGGTGGGGGCGTGAGTGCGCTGGCGACGCGGCCCTGCGGCCACTTCAGCAGCTCGGCGATGGCCTGATCGCGCGGCGCACCATCCAATGCGGCGGCAATCGGTGCGCGCAGGCGCAGGCGGTGCAGGAACAGGGCGAGCACGGCCTCGTACAGGCGTATGCCGTGACCGAAGCGCAGCAGCAGTTCTCCACTGGCACGCACGTGCTCCAGCAGTGAACGACGTTCCAGCACCGGCGACGGCAGCAGGCTGCCGAAGCGCTGTGAACGGCCCCACAGCCAGCCCAGCAGGGCCAGCAGCAACGGCACCCACAACGGCCAGCCCTGATAGAACATGCGCGACCACAGCGACGGCGGGCGGCTGGCATAGACCAGCCAGACCGCACCCTTGCCATAGTTCGGATCGAGCAGGTAGCGGGTCAGGTCGCGATGCGACGCGTCGTGCAGGCCGTCGCTGGCCCCGCCACCTGCCGACGCCAGGCGCGCTGCCGGTGAGTCCACTTCGCTGCGCATGAACTCCATGTCGGCCAGCACGCTCACTCTGCCCTGGCCGTGGCGCAGGCGCGCGAACACCAGGTCGCGATCAGTGCCCCAGCGGCGTTCGGCCTGCGCACTGGCGGCAAAGCCCAGGGTGAAGCGGCGGCCACCACAGAATTCGACGTGGCCCGGATCGTCGTCGACATGGAAGGCCTGGCAGTCGCTGCGCTGGAACAGGCTGTCTACGCCCAGCCGGTCCAGCAGGGGGCCCTGCGTGCTGCCGGCATCGTCCTCGGCCGGCGGCGGCGTACGTACCAGCAGGTGGCCACCCCCGTCGACCCAGTCCAGCAGTGCGCTGGCGACGGGCGGCGGCAGTTCGCTGCTGTCCTGCAGCAGCACTACCGTGTCGTGGCGCCCCAGCGTCATCTGCTGCAACTCCAGCCGCGGTCGCGAATGCACGTCGATGCCATCGGCGCGCAGGGCCTGGCCGAGTACGTACAGCGGGTTGTAGGCGGCCTCGCCCTGTGGCGGCAGCCGGATCGTCTCGGTCACCCGTTCGTGCGTGCGCAGGTAGAGGATGGTCAGCGGTACGCCGAACAGCACCAATGCACCGAGCAGCAGCGACCAGAACAGGCGCGGACTCATGCCTGCCACCCGTACTGCTGGCGCAGGGTATCGGCCAATGCATCGAAATCGGCGCGGCTGGGCAGGCGGCCACCGTAGGCGGCGTACTGCCACATGCGCACGATGCGCGCGAACAGGTCACGGTCGCTGGCCTGGGGCATGCGTCGCGATGCGCGCAGGCATTGCGCTTCGGTGGCACCGGGTGGAAGCGCGATACCGCTGCGCTCGCCCACCGTGCGCACGCTGGCGCGGTACAGCAGGGCCAGCGCCTGCCGCGGCCGGCCCTGGTCCCAGAGCAGGCCGGCCTGGGTGGCCACGTCCGGCGGCAGCACCACCGGCAACTCCACCTGCTCCTCCAGCACCTTCGGTGCAACGTCGGCCTTGCGCCGGCCACTGCCACGCAGCCATGGCAGCCACAGCCGCGCGGTCAGCAGCAGCACCAGCAGCAGGATGCCGAGCAGGCCCCACAGGCCCCATTCGGCCAGCCGTGCCAGCCAGGCGATGCCGTCCTTGCGCGCCTTGCGTTCACCTTTGCTGTTGGTGTCACGCTGCAGCTGCTTGTCTTCCTTCTTTTTTTCCTCGGCCTGCTCGATCGGCTTCCAGCGGGTGACCTGGCGGGTCGGGCGCTGCAGCGGGTCTTCATAGGCGCGGTTCACTGCCTGACGGAAACCGGCGGTGTCCACCGGCGCTGTACCGAAGATCATCGCCGGCGTATTGGCGGGGTCGTTGGCCGCGGTGGCCGGTTCTTCCGCACTGTCTTCGTCCTCTTCGGCATCGCCTGCCTGCTCCGCGACCGTCTGCGCGTCCTGCGCATGTACCGGTGCGGACACCAGCGGCAGTGCCAGCCACAGCAGCAGCGCCAGCGTCGATGCTGCCGGCAGCAGCCGCTCGCGCAGGCGGCGCAGGGCGATTTCGACGTCCCAGGCTTCCATCTGCGTTCGACGGTTCAGGTACAGGCCAAAGCCCGCACCGACGAAGAACGGGCCGATCAGCACCGAGGCCAGCCAGCACGCCAGGTTGAAGCCCAGCCGTGCCCATGCCGGCGTGTCCTTGCCAATCATGTCCCACGCCGCACGCCACGATTCGGACATCAGCTCCAGTGGCATGAACATGAACACCGCACCGATCGCGCCGGATACCAACACGGCTTCGAACGCCAGGCAGGTCACCGTCAGTACCAGTGCCGCGCCCGCTGCGCCGGCTGCCACCGCACGACGGCGTGGGCCGCGCTGGCCCGGTGTGTTGCCTTCCAGCAGGTTCACCGGCAGGCACAGGCTGCGCAGCACGCTGAAGCGGCGCCAGCCCAGGTAGCCCCAGAAGCCGCTGTTGCCCCAGCTTCGCTGCGCGCGCAGCGCGGCCAGCGTGCCGACCGGCTCACCGAAAATGCCGCGCGACAGCACGTACAGCGGCGCGCGTTCGAACAGCGGCTTGCACCACCACATCGCCAGCCAGGCCCAGCCGAAGGCATCCAGCCACCAGCCCAGCGCGTTGAAGATCACGAACAGCGGTGCACTGGCCAGCAGCCAGCTGCCCCACAGCGCACGCGCGTGACGGCGGGACAGGGCGGTGCCCAGCTCCATCGCTTCCCAGCCACTGCGGGCGCGCAGCGCCACGTCCAGGCGGTCAATGCGCATGGCCGCCCCCACGTCCGCCGCGCCACAGCCACAGCAGCACGCCGGCCCACAACACACCGGCCACGCTGAACTTGCCCCACGCCGGTACTTCGGCAAGCGAGGACCAGAAGGCTTCGATGAAGGCGGCCACCAGCAGCATGAAGGCGACGCCGAGGCACAGCCGTGCGCCGATGCGGCCGCCTTCGACCAGTGCATCCAGGCGGCTGCGCCGGCCTGGTGCCAGCAGCTTCATGCCCAGCTGCAGACCGGCACCGCCGGCGATCACGATCGCGGTCAGCTCGAAGGCACCGTGGCCGACCACGAAGCGCCAGAACGGGTCGCCATGGCCGATGTGCTGCAGGTGACCGGCCACCGAACCGATGATCACGCCGTTGAACAACAGCACCAGCAGCGTGCCCAGCCCAGCCAGCAGCCCGCTGGCAAAGGTGCGCAGGGCGATGCTGATGTTGTTCATGATGTAGTGGCCGAACATCATCCAGTCGGTGCCGCTGTCACGCCCCAGGCGCTCGGCGGCGGGATCGTACATGCGCTCCATCTCGGCGATCTGGCGGTTGTCCATCAGCATGTGGATCAGGTCCGGATAGACCTGCACCAGCACGAAGCAGGCCACCGCCGGCAGCGCGAACATCGCCAGCGCCACCCACATGCTGCGCGCCTGGCTGCGCACCAGCAGCGGGAAATCGGCCACCAGGAACTCCAGGGCACCCCGCCAGCGCGTCGGCGGCGTGCGGTACAGCACGCTGTGGCCCTGCTGCATGAGCTGCTGCAGGCGCTGCACCAGCTGCGGGCTGTAGCCGCGTTCGCGGGCCAGTGCCAGTTGCTGGCACAGCCGCCGGTAGCGCTGCGGGAAGGTGGTGTCGTCCAGTGCCAGGCCGCTGGCCTTGCGGCGCGTGCGGCGTGAGGCACCGGCACGCAGCAGCAGCCACTGCTCCAGGTCCTGCCATTCCTGCTGGTAGCGGGCGACGAACTGTTCCTGCTTCATCGCCGCCCCAGCAGCCAGTTGGCCATCGCATACAGGCGCAGCACGCCGACCTGGCCATGGGTGCCGGTCAGTGGCTCGGCAATACCGGCCAGCTCCTGCTGGCGCGCCGCCGACAACCGTGGCGCGCGCTCGGCGAAGGCCATCAACGCAGCCTGTTCCTCTGGTCGCAGCGGCTGCGGCGGGGCCAGCACGCTGTCGATGGTCGGCGGCGGTGGCAGGTACAGCGCGGGTGCGTGCACCACCACGGTGCCCGCCACCAGGTCGCCAAGGCGGCGGCCATGCGGATCGAACAGGCTGCTGATCAGGCCCAGCGCATAGCCGAACGGCAGCATGTCCACCGTGCGCAGCAGGTTGCGGGTGATCGCCGCCATCCAGCCTACCGGCGCGCCATCGCGGGACAGCACGCGCAGCCCCAGCGCACGCTTGCCCAGCGTGCGCCCCCACAACGCTTCGCAGACGATCGGGTAGGCCCAGTAGACCAGGAACATCAGCACCAGGTAGAGGCCGGAGCCGAACTTGTCCAGCAGCGCCAGCGGAATGGACACCAGCACCAGTGCCGCGATGCGCACGCCAAGATCGACCAGCCAGGCCATCGCCCGCGGTACCGGGCCGGCGGTAGGCAACTGCAGCGGCACACCCTCCGGCGTCACCACCTCGCGGTAGGTATCGAGCATCGGTGCGGCCATCAGCGCGATGGCCTTCGTTGTGGGCGCCGGAGTCCTCTCCGGCGGGCAGCCACAGGCATGGGGGTCTCGACAGGTCCTGGTCGGGCCAAGACTTTAGCAGAGCCGCATGGCAGCGACGGGGGCTCAGCCCCGGTATTCGTCCTTCAGCCGCACGTAGTGGTCGGCCGAGTAATGCAGCGCCTCGATCTCCTTGTCACTGAGCGTGCGTGCCGGTCGTGCAGGGTTGCCGACCCACAGCTCGCCTTCGCCCACCACCTTGCCGGGGCCGATCACCGCACCGGCGCCGACGAAGCCATGGCGCTCCACGCGGGCGCCATCGAGGATGCAGGCGCCCATGCCGATCAGGCTGTAATCGCCGATCGTGCAGGCATGGATGATGCAGCCGTGGCCAACGGTCACGCCTTCGCCGATCAGGGTCGGGTAGCCGGCCTTGTTGTACGGGCTGTGGTGGCTGACGTGGATGATGGTGCCGTCCTGCACGTTGGTGCGTGCACCGATGCGCACATGGTTGACGTCGCCGCGGATGACCGTGCCCGGCCATACCGACACGTCATCGGCCAGCTCCACGTCGCCGATGATGGTGCAGGCCGGATCGATGTACACGCGTTCGCCGAGGACGGGCATCTTGTCGCGGAAGGGGCGCAGCGGGTTCATCGAAGTCTCCGGAAATCAGGGCGTTCACGACGATGATACCTGCGTGGTCTGCACGCCGCGCGCGCACCGCAGGGTAGTGCCGGCCGCTGGCCGGCAACCTCATGGGCGTGTCTGGAGTTCTGCGATTGCCGGCCAGCGGCCGGCACTACCCGCTACGGTTCGTAGTTGTAGCCGATGCTGTATGCGGAACAGCGGATCGCGCGCAGCATTGCAGTAGATCCACGCCATGCGTGGATGGCATCTACCGCGCTCGTGTTATGCCACGCGTCCCCGGCGTGCGCGCTCCAGGTGCACCAGCAGCAGCGAGATCGCTGCCGGGGTCATGCCCGGAATGCGCTGTGCCTGGCCGATGGTCTGCGGGCGTACGCGCTCCAGCTTCTGCAGCGCTTCGGCCGACAGCCCGCGCACCGTCGCGTAATCGAAGGCTTCAGCGATCGGCGTGGCTTCGTGCCGCTGCTGGCGCTCGATCTCCTCGCGCTGGCGGTCCAGGTAGCCGGCGTACTTCACGCCGATCTCCACCTGCTCGGCAACCTTGCCATCGGCCACCGCCGGGCCCAGCGAGGGCACCTGCATCAGCTTGGCGTAATCCAGCTCGGGGCGCTTGATCAGGTCCAGCACGTTGGTCTCGCGACTGACCGCCACGCCCAGCGTCTCGTTCACTTCGCGGCCCAGTGCATTGGCCGGGGTCGCCCACAGCGCACCCAGGCGTGCGCGCTCGGCAGCGACGGCGGCCTGCTTGGTCTCGAACGCGCTCCAGCGGCGATCATCCACCAGGCCCATTTCGCGGCCGGTCGGGGTCAGGCGCTGGTCGGCATTGTCCTCGCGCAGCTGCAGGCGGTACTCGGCGCGGCTGGTGAACATACGGTACGGCTCGTTGGTGCCGTGGGTGATCAGGTCATCGACCAGCACGCCCAGGTAGGCCTCGTCGCGACGCGGGCACCAGCCGTCCAGCCCGCGCACCTGGCGTGCGGCGTTGAGGCCGGCCAGCAGGCCCTGCGCGGCGGCTTCTTCATAGCCGGTGGTGCCGTTGATCTGGCCGGCGAAGTACAGGCCGTTGACCAGCTTGGTCTCCAGCGAGGCCTTCAGCCCGCGCGGGTCGAAGAAGTCGTACTCGATCGCGTAGCCGGGGCGGGTGATGTGTGCGTTCTCGAAGCCACGGATGCTGCGCACCATCTCCAGCTGCACGTCGAACGGCAGCGAGGTGGAGATGCCGTTGGGATAGATCTCGACGATGCCCAGGCCTTCGGGTTCGACGAAGATCTGGTGGCTGGCCTTCTCGGCGAAGCGCACCACCTTGTCCTCGATGGACGGGCAGTATCGCGGGCCGATGCCTTCGATCTGGCCGCTGTACAGCGGCGAACGGTGCAGCGCGTCGCGGATGATCTGGTGGGTCTGTTCGGTGGTGTGGGTGATCCAGCAGCTGACCTGCTGCGGATGCTCGTCCACCGAGCCGAGGAAGGACATCACCGGCCGCGGCGAATCGCCGGGCTGCTCGTCCATCACGCTGTAGTCCAGCGAGCGGCCATCGATGCGCGGCGGCGTGCCGGTCTTCAGGCGGTCCACCTGGAACGGGCGCTCGCGCAGCCGCGCGGCCAGCGTGGTGGCCGGCGGGTCGCCCATGCGGCCGGCGGCGTACTGGGTCGGACCGACATGGATCTTGCCGGCCAGGAAGGTGCCGGCGGTCAGCACCACGGCCTCGGCATCGAAGCGCAGCCCGGTCTGGGTGATGACCCCGCGCACGGCGTCGCCTTCGATGACCAGGTCGTCCACGGCGGCCTGGAACACGGTCAGGTTGGCCTGGCCCTCGACGATGGCGCGGATCGCCATGCGGTACAGGTTGCGGTCGGCCTGGCAGCGGGTGGCGCGCACGGCCGGGCCCTTGGAGGCATTGAGCGTGCGCCACTGGATGCCGGCGCGGTCGGCGGCATGCGCCATCGCACCGCCCAGCGCGTCGATCTCCTTGACCAGGTGGCCCTTGCCGATGCCGCCGATGGCCGGGTTGCAGCTCATCGCACCCACCGTTTCGATGTTGTGGGTCAGCAGCAGGGTGCGCACGCCGGTGCGGGCCGCGGCCAGCGCGGCTTCGGTGCCGGCGTGGCCACCGCCGATGACGATGACGTCGTAACGATGGAAGGACGGGTTCATGGGGGGCTGTTCAGTTGGGGGCGGGCGCGGACCGGGGGCGGCGCCGGGGTGGCGATTTTAGCGCCATTCGGGGCCGGGACGTCGGTGCCGGCCGGCCGGCGTCGAAATCAGCCCTAAAGTTGGCAGGATTTTTGCAGATAACCCAATAGCACCCATCGTGGCTGGCGCCGTAGGCGCCCGTGACCGGAATTGGAACAGGGGCCGGTACAGGCGCACGGTGGGGGAGCAGAGGGCCGGCAGTCGGGGGACTGTCCGGCCCTGTTTTTTTGCGGTTGTCGGGAAGGCGCCATCCACGCATGGCGTGGAGCTACTGACGCTGGGGCCCTCGCCGGTTGGCGACCCAACAAAACAAACGGCCCCGCATTGCGGGGCCGTCTGTTTTCAGAGGTGCCGACATCCGACAGGGCCGGAACAGGGGGGATCCAGATGTTCCTGTCGGATATCGACGTAGAGCTTTTTGCGGCGGCCCGTGTCGTTTTTGTCACTTTGTGACGCGGGCCGTCACTGTCCGCGTAGATTGCGGCTTGGACCGTGTGAAATGCAAGACGGTTCAGCGCTCAACTGTGCGCTGCGTCGCACGATCCATGTTGCGCCAGGGGGAACCGTTCATCCTCGGCGCACTCGGTGCCGGTGCCGGACGGGCCTGCGGCGGGGGCGCCGACGGCTGGGCGTTCGATTGCGGCGGGCGGCGCATGGAGTCCATGTTCCGCCACGGCGAACCCCCGTTGTACGACGGACGCGACGGCGGCGGCGGACGGTGCTCGCCGCCATTGCCCGGACGCGGCGGCGGGCGGTGGTTGTGCGGCGGACGGTAGATCGGGCGCGAGTAATACGGGTTGCCGTAGCCGCCGTAGTAGCCGCCATAGCCACCGTAGTAGGGGCCGTAGTTGTAGGGATAGCCGGCCGGGTAGCGGTATTCCACCGACGGCGCACCGTGGTAGTAGCTGCCGCTGCGGCCGCCGCCGACATAGTCGTAGGTGGTGCAGCCGGTCAGGGCCAGCAACAGGCCACCGGCAAGCATCAGGCGCATTTTCATGGTGGGTCCCCCCAGAGGACGGGTGTGCAGTCAGCTTCGGGCGCCAGCGTTGAATCGGCCCTTAATTCCGCCGGCCAGGATGAATGGAGGCGTAGGGCTGCATGCTGGCATGACCTGTGTCCCGGTCGCCAGCGCGGGGGCATACGTTAATCTTGCGTCATGAGCGATTCACTGTTGCCCCGCGCCGACGACGTCCTGCTTGCTGCCGCGAGGATCGCCCCGCATGCCAGCGTGACCCCGGTGCTGCGCTCGCACACGCTCGATGCGCTCGCCGGGGCACAGCTGGCGTTCAAGGCCGAGCACCTGCAGCGTGGTGGTGCGTTCAAGTTCCGCGGTGCCTGCAACGCGGTGTGGTCGCTGGAGTCTGATTCCGCCAGTGCCGGCGTGGTCACCCACTCCTCCGGCAATCACGGCGCCGCCCTGGCGCTGGCCGCACGTACCCGGGGCATTCCCTGTCACGTGGTGGTGCCGGAAGGTGCGGTGGCGGCCAAGCTGGCCAATATTGCGCGCCATGGCGCCACGCTCTGGCACTGCCCGCCGACCATTGCCGACCGTGAGGCCACCTGCGCCAAGGTGCAGGCCGACACCGGCGCGACCCTGGTGCATCCCTATACGAATCCGGCGGTGATGGCCGGGCAGGGCACCGCCGCCCTGGAACTGCTGCACAGCGACGGCCCGTTCGACGTGCTGGTGGTGCCGGTGGGCGGCGGCGGCCTCGCCAGCGGCACTGCGCTGGCCCTGCAGCACGCCAGCCCGCAGACCCGTCTGGTGCTGGCCGAGCCGGCCGGTGCCGACGATACCGCGCGCTCGCTGGCCGCTGGCGAGCGCCAGGACGCGTTCACCCCGGACACGATCTGCGATGGCCTGCGTACCCTGATCGGCGCGCCCAATTTCGAATTGCTGCGCGCGGCCGGTGCCGAGGTGATCGTGGTCGATGACGCGGCGACGATGGCCGCGATGCGCCTGCTGTGGGAGGTGCTCAAGCAGGTGGTCGAGCCGTCCTCGGCCACCGTGCTGGCTGCGGTGCTGGCGCAGCCGCAACGTTTCGCCGGACTGCGCGTGGGCCTGGTGCTGTCCGGCGGCAACGTCGACCTGCCAGCGCTGCGCTGGGGGGCGCCGTGAGCCGCGACCGGCAGCGGCCTCGCACCGGCCTGCTGGGCTGGCTGTGGCGGCTGTTTGTCCTGCTGGTGATCTGGCTGCTGGGCGTGACTGCCTGGATCGTCTGGGTCGGCGAGCGTGACCAGGCCGCCAAGGCCGACGCCATCATCGTGCTGGGTGCGGCCGCCTATGACGCCAAACCGTCACCGGTGTTCGAAGAGCGTATCCGGCATGGGCTGGACCTGTACGAGGCCCAGTACGCGCCGCTGCTGATCTTCACCGGCGGCTACGGTGGCACCGGTGCGCGTTTTTCCGAATCGCAGGTGGCGCGGCGTTATGCGCTGAAACATGGCGTGCCGGACGATGCGATCCTGATCGAAACCGCCTCGCGCAATACCGTGCAGAACCTGGTTGAAGCCAAGCGGCTGATGGACCAGCGCGACCTGCACCGGGTGATCATCGTCAGCGATCCGCTGCACATGGCGCGCGCGCTGCGCCTGAGCAAGGCGCTGGGCATCGATGCGCTGGCCTCGTCCACGCCCAGCACGCGCTTCCGCAGCTTCCACACCAGCTGGCGCTTCCTGGTGCAGGAAATCTATTTCTTCCACCGTGACCTGGTGCGCCCGCCGCTGAGTTCGCCGGCCAATACCTGAGGGTGCCGCTGCGCTCGCCGGGCATGGCCCGGCGCTACCCGGTTCACGTGCCGGCCCATACCCGCCTTTGGTAGGTGCCGACCTTGGTCGGCACACTGCTGGCGGCACCGCGATCTGATGGGGTGTGCCAACCAAGGTTGGCACCTACCAGAGCGATTCGCGTACGGCGTGGCATGCGGTAGTGCCGGCCGCTGGCCGGCAGATGCCCAGCATGGAATCGTGAAGTTGCCCGCCAGCGGCCGGCACTACCGGACGATCAGCTCTGCTTGCGCCGGATCGGAATTGCCGACACCGGCACCGAGGCCACGTCATGCCCGCCTTCGCGGATCGGTGCGCCCGGGTCCGGTGCCCAGGCGTGCGCATAGATCACTTCCCAGCTGCTGGGCAGCTTGCCGTCGGCACGACGCATCGGTTCATACGCCGCTGCCGCAGCGGCGAAACGGCCACGCCCGGTCAGCGTGTGGCGACGGTCGACGCGGGCATTGGTCGCGCCCATCGCGCGCAGCTCGCGCATCAGCGAGGGCAGGTCGTCGTAGGTCAGGGTGAACAGATCGCGGTCCAGCACCGGGTCGCGGAAGCCGGCCATCATCAGCGCATCGCCGAACTGGGCGATCTGCGCGAAGCGGCTCACGTGCGGGCGGTCATCGGCGGCCGCGAACGCTTCATTGAGTTCAACCAGCGTTTCCGGGCCGAAGGTCGAGCACACCAGCAGGCCCCCCGGCTTGAGCACGCGACGGAACCCGGCAAACACCGCCGGCAGGTCGTCCACCCACTGCAGGCACAGGTTGCTGAAGATCACGTCCACGCTGTTGTCGGCCAGCGGCAGCGCGGCGGCATCACCGCACAGGCGCTGGAACGGCTTCCACCAGCCGGCCTGGCGCTTGGCCTGGTCCAGCATCGGCAGCGCCACGTCCAGCGCGATCACCTGCGCCTTCGGCCAGCGCTTCTTCATCAACGCGCTGGCATGGCCGGTGCCGGCACCAATGTCCAGCACCACCTCGGGCTTGCGTGCCTCCAGGTAGTCCAGCGATTCGATCAGCCGCGACTGCACTTCGCGCTGCAGGGCGGCGGCGGCGTCGTAGCTGTTGGCGGCACGGGCGAACGCGCGGCGGACGTGGCGGGCATCGAAGTGGGACGGCATTGCGAAAGTCTCTTAGAACGTACCAGGGTAGGCGCCGCCATCGATCAGCAGGTTCTGCCCGGTGAGGTAACCGGCCTGTGCACTGCACAGGAAGGCGCAGGCGGCGCCGAATTCGTCGGGTGTGCCGAAGCGGCCGGCGGGGATCTGCTGGCGGCGGCGTTCGGCCACTTCGTCGGCGTCGCCGTCCTTGCCCGCACTGTGGGCGAAGTTGGCGCGCAGGCGGTCGGTGTCGAACTGGCCGGGCAGCAGGTTGTTGATGGTGACGTTGTGGGCCACGGTGCGGCGCGACAGGCCGGCGACGAAACCGGTCAGGCCACTGCGCGCGCCGTTGGACAGCGCCAGGATATCGATCGGGGCTTTCACCGCCGACGAGGTGATGTTGACGATACGGCCGAAGCCGCGCTCGATCATCGCGTCGACGGTGGCGCGGATCAGCGCGATCGGCGCCAGCATGTTGGCGTCCAGCGCGGCAATCCAGTCGTCACGCTCGAAATTGCGGAAATCACCGGGCGGCGGGCCACCGGCGTTGTTGACCAGGATGTCCACCTGCGGGCATGCGGCCAGCGCCGCGACGCGGCCGGCTTCGGTGGTGACGTCGGCGGCGATCGCGCGCACCTCGGCGGCACCGGCCAGCGCGCGCAGCTCTTCAGCGGCGGCCTGCAGGGCGGCTTCACCGCGGGCCACGATCACCACGTTGACGCCTTCACGCACCAGCGCACGCGCGCAGCCCAGGCCCAGCCCCTTGCTTGCGCCGCAGACCAGTGCCCAGCGGCCATTGATACCCAGATCCATGCGTCAATCCCGCGGAATTCGGAAGGCGCTCATTGTCCGCCATCGGCCGGTGACAGGCCGGCAACGAAGTGTTGCAGGGCGACGGCGACCTCGTCGGCATGGCCGAGGAAGGGCGCGTGGCCGCCATGGGCGATGGTCAGCACCTGTCCGCCCGGGGCCAGCGCTGCAGCGGCCTGCATCGCTGCTGGCGAAACCAGCCGGTCGCGTTGGCCGGCGATCCACAGGCTGGGCTTACCCAGCGTCGGCAGCGCGCCACGCAGGTCGGTGCTTTCCAGCAGCCGCAGGCCTTCCAGCAGCGCGCGTTCGGTGGGCGCACCGCGCTCGACCAGGCGCTGGCGCAGGGTGCGCAGCTCTTCGCGGGCGTGCGCCGAGCCCATCACGTCCAGGGCGAGGAAGCGTTCCAGGGTGCCGGCGAAATCGGTGGCCAGCTCACGCCCGAACTGCTCGAACACGGCCGGTTCCACCGCGTGCGGCCAATCTTCGCCACGTACGAAGCGCGGTGTGGCGGCGATCATCGCCAGCCCACGCACCTTCGGCAGCGTCGCTGCCGCGTGCAGCGCGAACAGGCCGCCCAGCGACCAGCCGCACCACACCGCCGGCGGCGTGGCCGCAGCAATGGCATTGACCACGAACGGCAGGCGCAGCGGCGTGGTGTCGTCGCGGCTGTGGCCATGCCCGGGAAGGTCGACCAGGTGCAGGGTGAACTGGTCTGCCAAGCGCTGCACCAGCGGTGCGAACACGCCGCCCTGCAGGGCCCAGCCGTGGATCAGAACCAGGTCCGGCCCGCGGCCGGTGACTTCAATATGCATGGGGAACTACACGGAACTCAGGCAAAAGCGGGCAGCGGCGGTGGCGCGGCTTCACGCACGGCCAGGGTCACGCGGTCGCGCGCGCTGGCGATGGCCTCGACCAGGCCGCGCACCTGTTCCGGCGTATGCAGTGCGGACAGGGTGACGCGCAAGCGTGCCTTGCCTTCCGGCACCGTCGGTGGGCGGATTGCGCCGACCAGCCAGCCGGCCTGTTCCAGCGTCGTGGACATCGCAACGGCGGTATGGTCATCGCCGCACAGCAGCGGCTGGATCGGCGTTTCCGAAGCCATCAGGTCCAGCCCATGGCGACGGGCTTCGCTGCGGAACAGCGCGATCAGGTCGGTCAGCTTGGTGCGGCGCCAGTGGTCGCGACGCGCCAGGCGCACTGCTTCCAGTGCAGCAGCGGCCATCGCTGGCGGCACCGCAGTGGTGTAGATGTACGGGCGTGCGGTCTCGGCCAGGTGCTCGATCAGGTCGTCGCGGCCCAGCACCAGTGCACCGGAACCGCCCAGTGCCTTGCCCAGCGTGACCAGTTGCAGCGGTACGTCGTCCACGCCCAGCCCGGCGGCGGCCACGGCACCACGGCCATCACCGACCACGCCCACGCCGTGCGCGTCATCGACGTAGAACAGCGCCTGCTGCAGGCGTGCCACAAGCGACAATGCACGCAGCGGTGCGATGTCGCCATCCATGCTGAAGACACCATCGGTGGCCAGCATCGCCGCGCCATCGGGCGCGTGCTTGAGCTGACGCATCGCGCCTTCCGCATCCAGATGTGGATAGCGGCGCAGGCGTGCACCGGCCAACCGCGTCGCATCGAGCAGGCTGGCGTGGTTGAGCTTGTCCTGTACGCAGACATCGTTCTCTTCGCTCAGCAATGCCTGCTGCACCGCCAGGTTGGCGGCGAAGCCACTGCCGAACAGCAGCGCACGCGGATAGCCCAGCCACTCGGCCACTTCGCGTTCAAGTGCCTCGTGCAGGGCGTGGTGGCCGCAGACCAGGTGCGAGGCACCGGCGCCAGCGCCTTCGCGTGCGGCGGCGTCCTGCAACGCGTTGACCACGCTGAACTGCTGGGCCAGGCCCAGGTAGTCGTTGCTGCAGAAGCCGGTCAGCCACTGGCCGTCCACTTCCAGGCGTACGCCATCACGACGGGTGACCGTGCGCCGCGTGCGGCGACGGCCTTGGGCATCGCGCAGGGCGCGTTGGGCGTGGAGGCGGGCGGTCAGGTCGGGGCGGGCCATGGTGGCTGAATGCGACGACGGGGCGGCTAGGGTAGCGCGTTGCCGCGACGCCTGCTTGCGGCCCGTCTCAGGCCGCGTGAGCGCAGCCACAGCCGGGTGCATCGGCGCTGATATCGGCGTGCACGGTGCCGCCGTGGTCGTGGCCCTCGGCGTCCACCTGCACCGACATCGGTTGCAGGCCCAGGCGTGCGAACAAGGCCAGGTCGCGTTCGCTTTCCGGGTTGCCCGTGGTCAGCAGCTTGTCGCCATAGAAGATCGAATTGGCACCGGCCAGGAAGCACAGAGCCTGCAGTTCGTCGCTCATCGCCTCGCGCCCGGCGGACAACCGCACCATCGAGCGCGGCATGGCGATGCGCGCCACCGCGATCATGCGCACGAACTCGAACGGGTCCAGCTCGGCACTGCCATGCAGCGGCGTGCCCGCCACCTGCACCAGCTTGTTGATCGGCACCGAATCGGGATGTGCCGGCAGCGTGGCCAGCGCCAGCAGCAGGCCGACGCGCTGCGCGCGCGTCTCGCCCATGCCGACGATGCCGCCGCAGCAGGTCTTCAGGCCGGCATCACGCACGTGCTCCAGCGTGTCCAGGCGGTCCTGGTACTGGCGCGTGTGGATGATCGAATCGTAGTAGTCCGGCGCGGTGTCGAGGTTGTGGTTGTAGTAGTCCAGGCCGGCGTCCTTCAGCGCACGTGCCTGTTCGCCACTGAGCATGCCCAGCGTGGCGCAGGTCTCCAGGCCCAGTGCCTTCACCCCGGCGATCATTGCCGCCACCTTCGGAATGTCGCGGTCCTTCGGCGATCGCCACGCGGCACCCATGCAGAAGCGCGACGCACCAGCGGCCTTGGCCTGGCGTGCCTTGGCCAGCACCGCATCGGTTTCCATTAGCTTCTGCGCGTTCACCCCGGTGTCGTAGCGCTGCGCCTGCGGGCAGTACGCGCAGTCTTCCGGGCAGCCGCCGGTCTTCACCGACAGCAACGTGGAGACCTGCACCTGCGAGGGGTCGAAATGCTCGCGATGGACCGCTGCGGCGCGGAACAGCAGCTCGGGGAACGGCAGATCGAACAGCGCCTGCAGTTCGTCGTGTTGCCAGTCGTGGCGGATGGCAGCAGCCATGGCGGGACCTTGGGTACGAGTGGAGCGAGGGCGGCAGTGTGGGTGGGCGCGCGCAGGCTGTCAACAATATTCATGTTTGCATGGTTTACAGTGTTTGCGCTCCGGGCGATCCCGCCCGGAGCGTTGCTTCTGTCGTCGAGCGCGAAAAGCGATCGGCATCAAGGCGTGTGCGGTGTTTCGCTGATCAGCGCGGTCACCTTGCCGAGGATGAAGGGACCGTCATCGAAGTAGCCGTGGCCCCAACCTTCGCGCTGGTCGGCATTGAGGTCATCAAGGGTCCACCAGCTCACCGCGCTTTCTCCCTTCCGGGCGAAGAACGCCTGGCAGGCCGAGATGTCTGCCCACGCCGCAGAGTTGCGATAGACGTTCTCCCGGGTGAAGAAGCGTTCCATGCCGAGCAGAGGCTCATCGGCAGCATCTTCGAAGATGTTGGACACGATGTAGAGCAGCGAACCGGGAAAGAACAGTGAGCGCTCGTTGGCTTCGTCGGCATCCCTCATCGCCAATTGCCGGAACCTCCCGATTCGGTCCTCGTGCTTCGAGATGGCGCGCGCGAACCGACGACACGTCACCGCAGGCGCTTCGAGAATAAGGTCGAACTTCAGATCCGGAAGGATCTGCGCCGCCTGGTCCAACAGCTCGCACAGGAAGATGCTGCCGGCGCTGTGGCCGACGAGCGTGATGCGGGGAATAGAGGCTTCGGACTGCAACTGACTGTGCAGCTCGCGCAGGAATCTGACGCCACCCGATGCGGGGCCGTCGAATGAATCCTGTGCGTCCTTCTTCATGGGATTCCACCAGCCGATGCGCCCCACGTCATCGAGATAGAACTCACGCAGCACTTCTTCCACGATCACGGCAGAGACGGCGCCTGGGCGCCCTCGACCACTCTGCTGGCGCTGCCATACGCGTATCACCAGTCTGGCCACCTTGATGGCCAGCGCGATCCAATTCAATGCCATGGCCTTGTTGGGTGACGGAGTGCCAAACAGTTCCCTGGCCGTGCGCTCGTTGACGATGGCCGCGCGTTCGGCTGGCGGTTCGTGTGCCAGCATCTTGTTGGCGGGCGCCAGCGTCGCCTCCCTGTAATCGTCACGGGCCTCGGCAATGGCTTGGTTCACCTCGGGATCATCAGCGAATTCCTGCGCGAGATCTGACGAAAGGCTCTCCTCGTCGGGTGGCGCGGCGTTGAGGATCTTCATGCCGGGCGTGAGAACCTGCCCGCCGCCTAGCTTTTCCAGGATCTTGTCGTGGACTTTCCTGAAGAGAAGTTTGGCGAGTACTGCACCCAGGATCTCGCCCAGGTTGTTCAACGGAGCTTCGATGTCACCCGTTTCCCAGACGAAGAACAAGGGGTAGGCCTGTGCCCGCACATAGGGGTCATGCAAGGCTTCTGCGATGCGCCGTCCACGCTTCTGCGAAACGCGGCCGCCATGTACATGGATAACGATTCCGGAAGGTGACCTGGCCTGCAGCGCGCGACCGACAATCCGGCGAAGGTCTGATTCCTGCAGCGTGCCATCACGAAGATGGATGATGTGATCCAGCGGGTCGTAGGCATTCATCTCACACTCCATTGTCATTGAGGATGTCGAGAACGAAGCAATTCACGCAGATGTCGGCACGCAGGTGCTGGCAAGCGCTACCGCGATGACGAGCGGTGGCGGCCTTTCGTTGCCGGCGGAGCTGCACCCTCTCCCCAGAGGGCAGCGGCTGCAATGCTACCTCCACGAGGCGCGTTGGACGAACCCGGCAGGAATCGGCCGGCCTTCACGCATGTGGGACGGCGTGCCATTGCTGCCAAAGCATGCGGTTCCCGGCGCGTGAGCGTATTCACCACATCCTGCAAGGCCTTCAGCCACAGTACCCGCTGTCCGCCTTCCTCCGCAGCGTCCAGACTGCCCCGCATGACCGATCTCGACCGCCTCCGCGGCCGCATCACCGCGCTGGTTCTCAGTGAGGCCTGGCGTCGCCGTGCCGCGCTCTGGGGCGGCGCTGTGGCCGTGGCGCTGGTGGCCATCCTGTTCGCCAAGGCCAGCGACGCGGCCTTCCATCTCTTCCAGCGCATTACCTCGCACTCGCCGTGGTGGGCCCTGCTGCTCACGCCGGGCATCTTCGCGCTGCTGGCCTGGCTCACTTCCGGTGTGCTGAAACCCACGCGGGGCAGCGGTATTCCGCAGGTCATCGCCGCGTTGGACAAGGCCGATGAGCCGTTCCGGAAGACTAATCTTTCACCTGCGGTCTCGGCCGGCAAGCTCCTGCTGACCTCGTTGTCGCTGCTCGGTGGCGCATCGGTGGGGCGCGAGGGTCCCACGGTGCATGTGGGCGCCAGCCTGATGTACCTGTTCGGCCGCTGGTTCGGTTTCAAGGATCCCCGCGAGCTCTCGCACTTCCTGCTGGCCGGTGGTGCGGCGGGTATCGCGGCGGCGTTCAACACGCCGCTGGCCGGCATCGTCTTTGCCATCGAAGAGCTCAGTGGCCGCTTCGAGCATCGCTTTTCCGGCACCCTGCTGACCGCGGTGATCGTCGGTGGCGTGGTGTCGCTGGGCCTGCTGGGCAACTACACCTACTTCGGTCATGTCAGCGCGCGCCTGCCACTGGGCCAGGGCTGGCTGGCGATCCTGCTGTGCGGCGTAGTGGCCGGGTTGCTGGGAGGCCTGTTCGCGCGCGCGGTGCTGGCCAGTGCGGCGGGCCGCCCGCGTTGGCTGGGCCAGCTGCGGCAGCGGCATCCCGTGCTGCTGGCTGCAGGCTGCGGCCTGGTGGTGGTGGCGCTGGCGTTGACGTTCGGCGAAGGCGCGTTCGGCACCGGCTACGAGCAGGCGCGAAGCCTGGTGCAGGGGCAGGCGATGGTCGGCCACGAGTTCGGGTTGATGAAGCTGCTGGCGAATCTGGCGTCCTACGTGGCGGGCATCCCCGGTGGCCTGTTCTCGCCGGCGCTGGCGGTCGGTGCCGGCCTTGGGCACAACCTCGCGGTGCTGATGCCGGGTGTGGATCCGCGTGCGTTCGTGCTGTTGGGCATGTGCGCCTATCTGACCGGCGTCACCCAGGCGCCACTGACCTCGGCGGTGATCTCGCTGGAGCTGACCGACAGTGGTGATCTGCTGCTGCCGATCCTGGCCACGGTGCTGATCGCGCGCGGCGTGTCCGGGTTGGTGTGCCGCGTGCCGATCTATCGTGGGTTGGCGGAGTTGTTGATGAAGCCGGCTGCGGCGCCGCCTGAGATTGAGGTCTGCAAAGCTGGTCCCTAGTTCGCAGTACAGTATGCTGCCGCAACATCATCCCGTGCAGCTTCCCTGCCGAATGATTGGCCAGCCCGCGAGGGGCGTAATTGGTAGTCCTGATGGCTAGGCGCTCCTTTAGTTCTATATGGCCGAACTCCAAAATAAAATATTCTTTCCGGACGAAATCATGAGTTCAGATGGCGGTGAGTATTTTCGGCTCTCAGGGCGATTCGAGGATACGGAATTTATTGGAAACACGATTCTCGTGCTCGGCGTCCCATTTGACGCCCCCGATGAGTTCAAGAGGCGAGTTTGGTCGGCCGCGTTGAGCTATGTCGATGGGAATCGCTCAATGGATTACTACTTCAAGCGTTATGGGCACTTAGCTGTTTTTCCTCAGCCCGATCCCTCAAGGGTTAGGTTGTCTACCGTTTTTCAGAAATGCCGGATCGAAGTGGATAGAGTGGCAGCTCAGCTCGCGAATGGTGTTGAGAGGGAGGCGCATTTGGGCCTTTTTGCTGCGGAATCTGCGCTCATGAGGTTGAAGCCAAGTTTTGAGTATGCTTCGTTTCTTCTAATGCAGGGTGCCACGTACGAATCCGCTGCGATTCTTCGTTTATGCCTGGAGCAGGTTGCTTGGGCTTACGATATTCATGAGATTGATGATCGAACAATATTTGATAAGAACCCAACGAGATCTATATCGAAATTGAAGAATGTCGAGTCGCGTGTTGGACGACTGTATTCTCATTTGAGTGACTACACTCATATCCAGCCTCGGTTGCAGAGAGAGTACATCGATTTTTCTGGGGAGTACGCGGCAGTTCGCTTTCGAGATTTTGAGGCGGCTCTTGAGATGTCAAATACATACATTGAAGTTGTTGATGTTTATGTGGCTGTCACTGAGTATGTTTCGCGTAAGTATTTTTCGGGCGGCCAGGCATGGCTGACGGATGTGGACGGGAAATTCTTGAGGAATCGTCAGTACACGTCATGTGATTTGGCGGAGGTATCGTGACGGAACTACTGGAAATGCCTGGACCATCCAACAGGCCCACCCACCCTCTGAGGTCAGTCATTGACTATGGTTTCTATGGCCGTTCACTGAAAGGTTGAATTCACCTTTGCTGATAGACAGATCTAGGTGGACTGGACGAGTCTAAGTGATGCGCACTTTCTGCAAGGTCGGCACCTGGTTTTCTGGCTCTCTTCGCGTTCTGCTGCCACTGCGCTGTCTGGTCTGCAACTATGCTGGCCACGATGGTCTGGACCTGTGCGCCGCGTGCTATGCGGAACTTCCGTGGTCCGGTCGCGCCTGCCTGCGCTGCGCATTGCCGCTGCCCGACAACGCGTTGATCGTCTGCGGAACCTGCCGCGAGGAGGTGCCGCCACAGGCCGCCACGCATGCCAGCCTGCTGTACCTGCCGCCTGTGGATCAGCTGCTGGTGCGCTACAAATTTCATCAGGATCTCGCAGCCGGACGCCTGCTCGCGCAACTGATGCAGCGCGCGCCGCCGCCCTGGTGGTGTCCGCCACTGGTGCCGGTACCGCTGCACCGGCGCCGCCTGCGCCAGCGCGGCTACAACCAGGCGGCAGAACTGTGCCGCCTGCTGCCGATGCCGGTCTGGCAGGGGCTGTACCGGCGGCGGCATACCGCGCCGCAGTCTGAGCGTACGGCCGAACAGCGCAGGGAAAACCTGTTCGATGCGTTCGATGTACGTGGTCCGGTGCCGCCGCGACTGACCGTGGTGGACGATGTGATGACCACCGGCAGCACGGTGATGGAGGTTGCGGAGACGCTGCGGTGGGTGGGAGCGGACGAGGTGCGGGTATGGGTCTGCGCGCGGGCGCCGTGATCGCCCTCTTCATCACCAGGGGCTAGGATGAGCCCGGTTCCGGATCGAAGGAGTGGCCATGAATTCCCCCTTGTCTCCCCTGTTGTCGGCGGTTGGGCGCAGCTGGTGGATCCTGCTGCTGTACGGGCTCGTCGCACTGGGTTTCGGCATCGTTGCCATCGGCTGGCCGCTGTCTGCAGCCATGGCATTGGCATGGACGCTGGGTGTGATGGCCATCGTTGAAGGTGTCATCAGCCTGTTCGCACTGGTCAGCGGCGGCAGCGGTGCCTCGCGCGGCTGGCTGGCGCTGTATGCCATCGCCTCGCTGGGTTTCGGCATCCTGGCGGTGATCAATCCGCTGGCCACCGCCAGCGTGCTGGTGCTGTTCCTGGCAGCGTGGCTGCTGGTGGCCGGCATCTATCGCATCGTGTTCGCGATCCGCGTGCGCAAGCAGATCCAGGGCGAGTGGCTGCTGATCCTCAGTGGCGTGCTGGCGGTGGTGCTGGGCGTGCTGTTCGCGGCCAACCCGTATGCGGGTGTGGCAGTGACCACGCTGTGGATTGGCATTGGCAGCCTGCTGTATGGGCTGCTGCAGGTGCTGGTGGCATTCAAGTTGCGGAAGTTGAAGTGAGGGCTGCGCTTCCCCTGTTGCTGGGCATGGCGTTGATCCTGACCGGATGTATGCCGGGCGCCACACCCGGTGTCTTGGCAGGCAAGGATCATGCACCACGCCCCGGCGTGGATGTGCGCCTGAGTGCGGTCGATGCAGCCGGCAAGGGCACATCGGTGCAGTGGCAGGGCGAGACCCTCGCCCTGCGCGAGCCCCCGATTGCCGGCAGCGCGGATATTGCCGATGTGCGCTATGTGCTGGATGAAGGCAAGCAGCCGGGCCTGCAGATCCGCTATCGGCCGGAGGCACATCAGCGCATCCACGATGGCACCGCTGCCTTGGTGGGCCAGCGTGCGGCGCTCAGCGTGGATGGCCGCGTGCTGATGGTGGCGACGGTGCAGGGACCGTTCGGCGAATCGATGATGCTGAGCGGCTTGTCCAGCGTTGCCGAGGCGCGGGAGCTGGCCAAGCACATCACTGGCGAATGACGGGCGCGCCATGAACCCGCGCTGCGCGCGGAGGTCGACCCAGGTCGACCGCTACCGGGCGAACCGTGCTTCGATTTCTTCCAGCGACTTGCCCTTGGTCTCCGGCAGCCAGAACGCGGCCACCAGGAAGAACACGAAGGTGCACGCCGCCCAGAACACGAACATGCTGGCGTAGCCATAGTGGCCCACCGTGGGCAGGAAGATCGCGGCGATAGTGGTCGACACGAACTGGTTGATCAGCAGCGCGATGCTCATGCCGTTGGAGCGGATGCGGTTCGGCATCAGCTCCGACAGTGCCAGCCATACGCAGACGCCGGGGCCGACCGCGAAGAATGCGACGAACACCAGGATGCAGGCGGCCACTGCCCAGCCGTGTGCCGGTGGCGGCACCGGGCCGATGCGGGCCTGCTCGATACGCAGCGGTGCCTGCGCTGCAGCGGCCGGATCGGCGAACGGGTTCAGATGCAGTTTGCGGAAGAACGCGCCGATCACGCTGTCCGGCTGCACGGCGCCGGCACGCTCGATGCGCAGCTCGCGGTCGGTCAGGTTGTCGCTGCGCAGGGCGCGCACATTGGTGAAGTCGCCATAGGCATACGACACGGTCAGCTGCAATGGCCGGCCTTCGCTGTCGATGCCAGCGCCAAGGCGCTGCCACTGCGCATCATCCAGTACCAGTTGCAGCCCATCGCCGCTGACCGCCGCCTGCAGCTGCGGCTGCACGTCGGTGCGGCCGCGTTCGGCCTGGAAGAACAGCGTGGCGGCGGCCAGCAGGGCCACGCAGATGCCGCCACTGCCGAGCATCAGCAGGAACTTGCGGCCCTTGCGGTCGACCAGCAGCAGCGCGACCACGGTCATCACCGCATTGAGCAGCTTGATCGCCACGTCGGCACCGTTGGCCACCGAGCCGGACAGGCCGGCCTGGTTGAGGATGTTCACCGCGTAGGCCAGCACCGAGTTGATGCCGGTGGCCTGGGTGCAGGCCAGCACTACGCAGGCGAGCAGGAACGGCACCACGTAGCGGCGGCTGAGCAGCGGGTCGCGCTTGCCGCTGCCGCTGCTCGATTCCGGTGCCTGGATCTGTGCAAGCGTCGGCTCCACCTCCGAAGCGGGCAGCACGCGCTGCAGGCTGCGGCGCGCATCATCGATGCGGCCGCGACGCACCAGCCAGCGCGGCGATTCGGACAGCCAGAAGATGCCAGCGCAGAACAGCAGGCCCGGTGCCAGGCAGGTCCAGAAGATGGTGCGCCAGGCGTGGTCCTTCACCGTGAACAGTTCCTGCGCCTGCTGCGCGACCGGCAGTGAGCGCACGGCTTCGGCGGCGGCATCCACGGCGTGGGCGTGGTAGAGGCCGATCAGGGCAGCCAGCACCAGGCCAACGGTCAGCAGCAGCTGGAACATGGCCGCGCCGCGCCCGCGTCGCTCGGGGCTGAGCACTTCGGCCAGGTACAGCGGAATCACCACGCCGATCAGGCCGCCACTGATGCCCTGCAGCAGCCGGCCGAGCAGCAGGGGCGTGTAGCCGGATGCCAGTGCCATGATCGGGATTGAGGCAGTGAACAGCAGGCCGGCCAGCAGCATCGCACCGCGGCGGCCGATCAGGTCGGCGACCATGCCGGCGAACAGCGAGGACAGCACGCTGCCGAGCAGCACTGCCGCGACGACGAAGCCGAGCTGCTGGCTGCTGAGCTGCCAGGCGTGGCTGGCAGTCGCTTCAAGATAGGGCAGGGCGCCGGCGATGATGCCGATGTCGATGCCGTACAGCAGGCCACCGAGGCCGCCGATGAAGAGCAGGTAGCGTACGGGCCAGCGCGGAGCGGTGCTTGCAGTCATCGGCATATCCCAGGAGGCGTTTCGGTGCGGATTGCCTTCGTAGAGTCGAGCTTGCTCGACTGACCGCGCGGGGCGCGGCAGAGCAGTCGAGCAAGCTCGACTCTACAAAGGCGGTGCGTCAGGCATTTCCGGCGTTAAGGAGCGGCGGCACGTCAGGCGTTTGCGGCGTTCAAATCAACTACGCGCCCGCCCACCACCACCTGCTGCAGGCGCAGCTCGGCGTCCAGCACCACCAGGTCGGCGCGGGCGTCGGGCGCGATGCGGCCGCGATCGTCCAGGCCCAGGTAGTCCGCCGGGAAGGTGGAAACACGTTGCGAGGCATCGGCCAGCTCCAGGCCGACGCGCACCAGATTGCGCAGCGCCTGGTCCATGGTCAGTGCGCTGCCCGCCAGCGAACCGGTAGCGAGGCGCACGCAGCCGCCGCACTTGTGCACGCGCTGCTCGCCCAGCGCGTACTCGCCGTCGGGCATGCCGGTGGCGGCAGTGGCGTCGGTCACTGCGTACAGGCGCGGGATCGCGCGCGCGGCCAACCGGATCACGCCGGGGTGGATGTGCTGCAGGTCGGGAATGATCTCGGCGTACTGCGCATGTGCCAGCGCCGCCGCCGCAATGCCCGGGCGATAGTGATCGACGCCGGTCATGCCATTGAACAGGTGGGTGAAGCCGGAGGCGCCGGCCTGCAGTGCCGCCACGCCTTCCTCATAGGTACCGGCGCTGTGGCCGAGCTGTACGCGGATGCCCATCGCCGAGAGCGCGGGAATCAGCGCGGTGTGCTCACCGATTTCCGGTGCCAGCGTCATCACCCGGATCGGTGCCAGCGCATGCAGCTGCTGCACCAGTGCCAGCGTCGCCTCGATCGTGCGGTTGGGCTGCGCACCCAGACGCTGCGGGCTGATGAACGGTCCTTCCAGATGCACACCGACGATGCTGGCGGCGTCGGCATCGGGTGCCGCCATGGTGGCGGCCACGCCCTGCAGCGCGTGCTCGATCTCGTTGAGCCCGGCGGTCATGGTGGTCGCCAGCAGCGTGGTGGTACCGAAGCGCAGATGGGTGCGGGCGATGGTGCGTGCTACGTCGCCGCCCTGCATCAGGTCCACGCCGGCCGCGCCATGCACATGCAGGTCGATGAAGCCGGGCAGGATCACCGGCAGCTGCAGGTCGTCAGCGCCGCTGTGGTCATCCACCTGCAACTGGCGCACGTGCGAATCGAAGTGGACGTGGCCACGCCGCCAACCCAGGGGGGTGAGGATGCGGCCATGCAGGGTGCGGGTGTCGGTCATGCGGTGGGCTCGGCGATGATCACTTCGATGCCCAGCCGCTGCAGCCCCTCACGGGTTGCGTCGTCAATGCCGGCGTCGGTGATGATGGCGTGGATCTGATCCAGCAGGGCGATGCGGTGCAGGCTGACGCGGCCGAATTTGGAGGCGTCGGTCAGCACCACGATACGGCGCGCACGCTCGACCATGCGATGGTTGAGGCGGGCTTCGGCTTCATCGTGGGTAGTCAGGCCGAACTGCAGGTCCAGGCCGTCCACACCCAGGAACAGGGTGTCGAAGCTGTACGAATTGAGGCTGGCTTCGGCCTGGCTGCCCTGCAGCGACAGCGACTGCTGGCGCAACAGGCCGCCGGTCAGCAGCACGTTGATGCCGGCCGCGTTGGCCAGTTCCCAGGCGATGTTCAGCCCGTTGGTCATCACCGTCACGTCGCGCTGCGTGCGCAGGTGGCGGGCCAGGGTCATCGTGGTCGAGCCGGAGTCGATGATGATGTTGTCACCAGGCCGTACCAGGCGCGCGGCACACGCGCCGATCGATTCCTTCAGCGGCAGGTTCAGTGCGTCCTTTTCGTGGATGTCCTGTTCCTGCGGCGGCGTGCGCACCAGCGTGGCGCCACCGTGGGTACGGTTGGCCAGGCCCTGCGATTCGAAATGGGTCAGGTCGGCACGGATGGTCACCGCCGACACGCCGAAGCGCTCGACCAGATCGGCCACCTGCACCGAGCCGTGCTCGATCAGCAGCTGCAGGATCTGTTGCCGGCGGGAGCGGGTGTTGCGCATGGCCATTCTCGGTGTCGCGGGGAAAGGTAGAGATTAGCCGTTCGCAGCAACGGCGGCAGCCGAACCTGCGTGGTGCGAGCGGGTTCCGGCCTGGTTGGCGCTGCAGGCACGGGCGTACTCACCCAGGCACAGGCCGATACGGTGCTGCACCAGTGCGGTGGGGGTGTTGGCCAGGGTGCCTTCGCGCACGGCGCGGTACTGTTCCGGCAGGTACTGGCTGAGCAGCACCAGCGGCGGCGCGTGCTGTTCTAGGTTGGCGAACAGGGTCTGCACCGCCTGTACCAGCGCCGGCTCGCCCCAGTAGTAGCGGCAGCGGTCGCTGAAGGAGTAACTGCGCAGCAGGCGCAGCGCTGCCCCATCGCCCTGGTAGTAGGACTGCCAGTACTTCGGCTGCGCCACCATCACCTCGTCCAGCATCTGCGGCAGGCGCGAGCGTTGTGCGGCCGGCAGCAGTTCTGCCTCGATCGCGGCCAGCGCGAACAGCGCTTCGCGGTAGGCGAAGGTCGCCGCCGGGCCGACCTTGAGGATGGCGAAGTGGTCGCGCACCAGCGCGTGCAGGCCGCTTTCGCGCTGGTAGTCGGTGGAGTGCGCCTCGAACACGATGCGTGGCTGCTGTTCCAGGAAGTCGGCCAGCGTGCTGGCGGCGGCCGGGTCGTATTCGTGCACGCTGCTGTGGTCGAAGTCGACGCCCGGCTGCACCACCATCGCGATCACGCGCTGCCACGCATCACGCAGCTGCGGCGTGTCGAACGCCTGCTGGTGGATGGCCAGGGTCTGCGCGGCGGCGGCCGGCGTGGTCACCTGCAGTCCCTCGGCAAGCGAGGCTTCTCCACCGGGAATCGGCACCTCGGTACCGATCACGTAGACCGGCGGCGGCAGGCCGTGTTCGGCGGCGGTGCGTTCGGCGATCTCGGCCAGCTCGGCCGAGCGTGCGGCAACGATGGCATCGGGCAGCGGCACCGGGTCATCGGCGCAGGACATGCTGCAGTCGAGATGGATCTTGTGGAAACCGGCGGCGACGTAGGCTTCGATCAGCACGCGCGCGTGGGTCATCGCTTCGGCAGCCGGGCGCTTCTGCCAGGCATTCGGGCCAAGGTGGTCACCGCCGAGGATCAGCCGCTCGCGCGGGAAGCCTTCCTCATCGGCCAGGGTACCGACGTAGTCGCGGTACTGCGGCGGGGTCATGCCGGTATAGCCGCCGAACTGATCGACCTGGTTGGAGGTGGCCTCGACCAGCAGCACGGTGCCGTGTGCCAGCGCCACGTGCATGGCCGCGCGCAGCACCTGCTCGTTGCTGCAGCAGACGCTGTACAGGCCGACGTTGGCACCGGCGCGGTGGGAGGCAAGCAGGGTCTGCAACGGGGACATGGTCAGGCTCCGGACATCAGGAAAACGAGGGTTGGCAGGCGAGCAGGGCGGCACCACGTGCGCCACCGGCATCGCCGAAGCGCGGCGGCACGATCGGCGGTACCTGCACGCCGTTGAACAGATGGGCAGCGATGGCCGACGGCAGCTGCTGGTACAGCGGCGCGTACTGCGAGAGGCCACCGCCGAGCACGATCACGTGCGGGTCCAGCGCCAGCACCAGCGCGGCCAGGCTGTGGCCAAGCAGATCGCGGTGGATGTCCAACGCCTTGCGCGCACGTGCATCGCCGGCTTCGGCCAGGGCGATCACGGCGCTGGCGTCGGCGGCGCTGCCACCGAGGTGGCGCTCGATCATCGCCACACCGCTGCCGGACACATAGCGCTCCACGCAGCCCTGCAGGCCGCAGCCGCAGTCCAGCAGCGGCAGGCCGTGGCGCTGCAGCAGGTGGCCGGGCACGCTCCAGTGGCCGCATTCGCCGGCCAGGCCGTTGAAGCCGGACAGCAGCCGGCCGTGCAGGCAGAAGCCGCCGCCGGCACCAGTGCCGAGGATGGCGCCGAACATGCTGGGGTAGCCGTCAGCCGCGCCGCCGTGCGCTTCAGACAGGGCAAAGCACTGCAGATCGTTGCCGAAGTGGAGCGGGCGCTGCAGGCGCGCCTGCAGATCCTGCGCCACGCATTGGCCGGTCAGTGCAGGCACGTTCGCGCTGAGCTGGCGGCCGCTGCGGCGGTCACGCACGCCGGGCAGGGCGATGCCGATGGCCGCATCGCTGCGGCCGAGGGCGGCGTCCGCCTCGGCCACCAGCGCCACCACCGCCTGCAGGAAGCCGTCGTAGTCACCCTGTGGGGTGGCCACGCGGCGGCGCCAGGTGACCTGCATCGCCGCATCGCACGCCACCAGCTCGATCTTGGTGCCGCCGATGTCGATGCCGTAGCAGGCGTGGGCGATCAGCTCAGCCATGGTGGATGGTGACGCCCTTGACGACGCGGTTGACGGTGCCATCCGGGAACGGGTTGTCCGGGGTCAGGCCAAGCGCGGCCGAGCGCTGCAGCGCGAACAGCTGCGCGAAGCCCAGCCACACCGGCGCCAGCCACGGGTCGTCCAGTGCCGGCACGGTGAGGGTGTATTCGTCATCGGCGCCGATGTCCGAATGCGGGCCGATCGCCAGCACCTGGCCGGCCACGCCGTCGCGGCGCAGTTCTTCCAGCAGGTCCTGTTCGTAGCGGCGCGCCAGCGGCTGCACGCTGCGCAGCACCACCACCAGGGTGTTGCCATCCAGCGTCGACTTCGGCCCATGACGGAAGCCCAGCGGGGTGTTGGCCAGCGCCAGCACGCGGCCAGCGGTCAGTTCCAGCACCTTCAGCGCGCACTCGCGTGCCAGCGCTTCCAGTGGGCCGCTGCCGAGGTAGATGATGCGGTTGAACGGGCGCTGCGCCAGCGCCGCCACCGGTGCGTCCCACTGCGCCTGGCCTTCGCGGGCCAGCGCGGCGATCTGCTTCAGGCGCGCCACGCGCGCATCCCACGGCGAACGATCGAACACGGTCAGCGCGGCCAACAGCATGCAGGTCAGGCTGCTGGTCATGGCGAAGGCGCGGTCGCAGCTGGCCGACGGCATCAGCAGGGTGCAGGTATCGGCACGGCCGGCGCCACGTCGGGCCAGTTCGCCATCGGCATTGCAGGTGATGTCGAGGAAGCGCGCGTCATCCACGTCGCTGCGCACGCGGTCGACTGCCGCCACGCTTTCCGGGCTGGAACCGCTGCGGCCGAATGAGACCAGCAGGGTCGGGCGGTCGCGCTGCAGGTACAGCGCCGGGTGGGTCAGCAGGCTGGTGGTGTGCACCACGCGCACATCGGCTGGCCACTGCGCGTTGATCGCATCGGCCACCATCTCGGCAATGAAGCCGGAGCTGCCGGCGCCGGTGAACAGCACGCGCTGGTTGGGATCGTTGAGGCTGTCGCCAAGGAAGGCCTGCAGGCGGTCGCGGGCACGCGACAGGTCCTGTGCGAGGGCGTCCCACAGCGCGGGCTGCTGGGCGATTTCGGTAGCGGTATCGGCTCCGCCAAGGCGCTGCCAGGCGGACACATCGGAAAGCAGGGTGACGTCCATTCGGAGGTTCCAGTTGGGCCAGCGCACCATCTGCGTTTTCTTTCGAAATGTCAAACATCGAAAGTAAAAAGAAAGAAAATGGGGTGATGACTTTTCCCGCCGTGGAGTGCTCCGAAAAACGAAAGAACGAGCCGAATTCCGTATCGCACAATGCTTAACAGGATCCTGCAAGCGTTTACACAAAGTATTGCGGCGCAACAACTTTCGTTTCAATGGAATATATCTTCCTTTTTCCTTTCAATTTGTTGACATCTTTCGAATCGCTGCCCTAGAGTCGGCCCAATCGCTTTCGAAACGCCCGGTGAACGGGTTGGGAGTCCGCGTGGAAATCTGCGTTCGTCGCTCGCCGCTGATGCTGGCCCTGTTGCCGGCATTGATGCTGGCGTCCATGCCGGCCCGGGCCGAGCCCGTCGGCAACCTGCGTTCGGTCAGCGCCAGCGCCAGCCGCGACGGCGTGCAGGGCTGGGATCTGCAGACCGACAAGGGCGCGCGCATCCGCATCGAACTGCCGGCCACCGACATCATCCGCGTGCAGGCCGGCCGCAACGGCAAGCTCACCGGTGCAGGTGACAAGGCCGCACCGATCGTACTGCCGCAGCCCAACGCGAACGTGCGGGCGCAGCTGGAAGAGGACGTGCAGGAAATCCGCGTGCGCACCGATGCACTGGTGCTGCATGTACAACGGCAGCCGCTGCGCCTGCGTCTGGAGCGCTTGGACAACGGCCAACCCACCGCCCTTTGGCAGGAGCTGCAGCCGCTGGACCTGGATGCCACGCAGAGCGTGCAGGTGCTGTCCTCGCAGGCCGGTGAAGGCTATTACGGTGGCGGCCAGCAGAACGGCCGTTACCAGTTCAAGGGCCGCGAGCTGGAAGTGTCCTACTCCGGCGGCTGGGAAGAGGGCGACCGCCCCAGCCCGGCGCCGATGCTGCTGAGCAGCCGTGGCTGGGGCATGCTGCGCAATACCTGGAGTGATGGCAGCTACGATCTGCGCGAGGCCGACCAGGCCACGCTGCTGCACCGCGAAGACCGCTTCGATGCGTACTACTTCGTCGGTGCCGACCTGCCGAAACTGATCGAGCGCTACACCCAGCTGACCGGCCGCCCCAACATGGTCGCGCGCTGGGCGCTGTCCTACGGCGATGCCGATTGCTACAACGACGGCGACAACAGCAAGAAGCCCGGCACCGTGCCCGAAGGCTGGAGCGACGGCCCGACCGGCACCACCCCGGATGTGATCGACAGCGTGGCCAAGCAGTACCGCGCCCACGACATGCCCGGTGGCTGGATCCTGCCCAATGATGGTTACGGCTGCGGTTACAAGCAGTTGCCGGAAACGGTGAAGGGCTTGGCCAAGTACGGTTTCCGCACCGGTCTGTGGACGGAGAACGGCGTCGACAAGATCGCCTGGGAAGTGGGCAAGGCCGGCAGCCGCGTGCAGAAGCTGGACGTGGCCTGGACCGGCAAGGGCTACCAGTTCGCGATGGACGCCAACCGCCAGGCCTTCAACGGCATCCTGGACAATTCCGATTCGCGCCCGTTCCTGTGGACGGTGATGGGCTGGGCCGGCATCCAGCGCTATGCGGTGGCATGGACCGGCGACCAGAGCAGCAGCTGGGATTACATCCGCTGGCACGTACCGACCCTGGTCGGTTCGGGCCTGTCCGGCATGGCCTACGCCAGCGGCGACGTCGATGCGATCTTCGGCGGCAGCGCCGAGACCTTCACCCGCGACCTGCAGTGGAAGGTGTTCACCCCGGTGCTGATGGGCATGAGCGGCTGGTCGTCGAACGCGCGCAAGCACCCGTGGTGGTACGACGAGCCCTATCGCAGCATCAACCGCGATTACCTGAAGTTGAAGATGCGCCTGACCCCGTACATGTACGGGCTGGTGCACGAGGCTGCGCAGACCGGCGCACCGCCGGTGCGTGGCCTGATGTGGGACAACCCGCGCGATCCGCATGCGCAGGATGAAACCTACAAGTACCAGTTCCTGCTCGGCCGCGACCTGCTGGTGGCGCCGGTGTACCGCAGCCAGGCGGCAAGCCGTGGCTGGCGCCGCGACATCCACCTGCCGGCCGGCGGCTGGATCGACTACTGGGATGGCCGCCGCGTGCAGGCCGCCGCCGATGGCCGCCAGCTCGACCGCCAGGTTGACCTGGCCACGCTGCCGGTGTTCGTGCGCGCCGGTGCGATCCTGCCGATGTACCCGTCGATGCTGTTCGACGGCGAGAAGCCTCTCGATGAAGTGACGTTCGACCTGTACCCGCAGGGCGAGTCGCAGTACACGCTGTACGAAGACGATGGCAATACGCGCCGCTACCAGCAGGGCGAATCGAGCACGCAGCAGATCCGCGTGCAGGCGCCGGCGCAGGGCAGTGGCCCGGTGCAGGTGCAGATCGATGCGGTGCAGGGCAAGTACAACGGCCAGCTGGCGCAGCGTCGCTATGGCCTGCGCGTGCTCAGCCGCCAGGCGCCGCGCGCGGTGCAGGCCGGTGGTCGCGCGCTGCCGGCGCTGGCCGATGCCACCGCCTTCAACAGCGCCAACGAAGGCTGGTACTTCGACGCGCAGGAGCGCCGCGGCACGCTGCATGTGCGCACGGCTACACAGGACATCCGCCAGCCACTGCAGCTGCAGCTGGACTTCGCGGTGGCCGCCGCGGCCGCCGACGATGCCTATCCGGCGGCGCCGGTGCTGGGCCGCGAACTGCCGGCCGACAGCCTGCTGGTGGTGAATCGCCCGGCCGAAGAACCCGGTCATGCGCTGGAGAATGCCTTCGATGATGATCCGGGCACCTGGTTCCGCAGCGTGCGCAACCAGGCCGTGCGCACCGGTGCGCACGAGTGGGTGATCGGCTTCGGCGAGCGCAGGATGATCGACGGCATCGACATCGCGCCGCGCAACGATAAGAACTGGAAGCACGGCCAGGTACGCGACTACGAGGTGTACCTGGGCGACAGCAATGGCGAGTGGGGCGAGCCGATCGCCCGCGGCCGCCTGCAGCTGAAGGAAGGCGTGCAGCGCATCGACTTCCCGGCCCACGCGGGTCGCCTGCTGCGTTTCCGCGTGCTGAGCGTGCAGAACCCCGAAGGCGACGGCGCCAGCAGCACCGACCCGATGGTGACCGCCGCACAGGGCACCGCCCGCGCCTTCGATGCATTGCAGCCGCGCGATGTCGGCCCGATCGCCTTGTCCACCTTCCACATTCTTGAACACCAGGAACCGGAGCGACCGGCCCGGCAGCGCTATCTCTCCGAGCTGCCGGTGCCGGCCGCGCTGGCCAGCCAGGTGCGCACCGACCAGTCGTTCCGTGGCGACGCCGGCATGCGCATGAACGGCCTGCAGTTCCGTCGTGGCCTGGGCGTCGGCGCCAACAGCCGCATCGACCTGCGCCTGCAGGGAGGCTGGCACCTGCTGCGCGCCGACCTCGGCATCGACGACGCCTGCCGCACTGCCGGTGGCCTGCAGTTCCAGGTCTGGGGTGACAACCGCCTGCTGTACGACAGCGGCCTGGTCAAGGCGCCCGGCGTGGTCAAGCCGGAGCTGGACATCCGAGGCCTTTCCACCCTGAGCCTGCGCACGCTGGGTGCACAGGGCAGCCAACCCGCCCAGGTCTGTGCCAACTGGGCCAACGCCGTGCTGATCGGCCAGGAGGGCGACTCCGCCAGCATCGTCGCCCCATGACTCCCTCGTAACACCGCTCCTCCCCCCGCCCATTCCGACTACGGCCCTCATGGCCGTGGCCCGGGAGCGTTTTGCCCGCCGAACGCCCACGCGCTCACTTTTTGCGCCGCACCCCTGCCAGGAGAGAACCCCGATGTTGCCCGCACGCCACCACCGCCCCCCCTGTCGTTCCATCGCCCCGCTGTCGCTTGCCATCGCCGGCGTGCTGCTGTCGGTCGCCGTTCCTGCCTTCGCCCAGGAGAGCAAGGACAAGGCCACCGACCTGGCCCGCATCGAGGTCACCGGCTCCAACATCCGCCGCACCGACGTTGAAACCGCCTCGCCGGTGCAGGTGATCAGCAAGCAGGACATCCAGAACATGGGTGCGCGCACGCTGCTGCAGGTGCTCGACAACCTGCCGGCCGCCCGCCCGGCGCAGCAGGACGCGCGTTCGCTGTTCACCGGTTCCGATGGTGCCTCGCAGGCCAATCTGCGTGGCCTCGGTGCCCAGGGCACGCTGGTGCTGCTGAACGGTCGCCGCCTGTCGTACTACGGTGCACCGGCCGGCTTCCAGACCCAGTTCGTCAACATCGATGCGATTCCGGCCGCGGCCATCGAGCGCATGGAAGTGCTGACCGACGGCGCCTCGGCGGTGTACGGCACCGACGCGGTGGCCGGCGTGATCAACGTGATCACCAAGCGCAACTTCCAGGGGGCCGAGGTCAGCTTCACCAACGACACCTCTTCGCGCATCGACTCCTACGGCGAACGCCAGGCCAGCATCACCGCCGGCTTCGGTGACCTGGCCGAGAACCGCTTCAACATCTACGGCGCGGTGAACATGTACCGCCGCGACGCGATCCCGCTGAGCGATTTCTACGACAAGCGGCCCGACCAGTACTACGTCAACAATCCGAACTACCTCAACAACCTGCGCCTGGGCGTGGGCAGCAAGCCGGGTGAATTCAATCCGGGCACTTACTTCGCCTTCGATCCAGTCACCGGCCGCCGTGTGCAGGAAGCTGCGCCGGGTTGCAGGAACGTGCTGACCAGTGAAGCGGCCGGTCCGCGTTGCGTCTGGGAAACCTGGATGAACAACGAGATCGACGCCGGTGCCAAGTCCGAGCGCAACACCGCCTACCTCAACGGCACCTTCCTGGTCGGTGACAGCACCGAGATCTTCGCCGAGGCGACCTACACCGACATCGACCTGCGTGCCAACGGCGGCACGCCGCGCACCTACGGCACCACCACCGGCAACCCGACCAGCTGGTTCTCGCGCAATACCGGCAACACCGTCAACCAGTTCCTGTACCCGTTCCTGGGCCCGAACAACGAATACAACCACGCCAGCCCGCAGATGAAGGCGATGATGGGCGGTGTGGTCGGCCTGAACTACCTGCTGCAGGATGCCGGCCCGAACTATTTCGGCCAGCGCAATACCGACAAGAGCTACCGCGTGCTGGCCGGTGCGCGTGGCAACCGGGGCGACTGGAACTGGGAAACCGCGTTCGCCAGCGCCGGCACCCACTCCACCACCTACCAGACGATCAACGTCAACACCAAGGGCTTCGAGAAGGCCTTCGGCCCGTACACGATCGATCCGGGCACCGGCCGCGTGATCATTTCCGACCATCCGGCGTACAAGTTCGGCGAGATCAGCGAAGCCAACGCCGCGCTGATCCGTGAAGCGTTCCCGACCTTCGACATCCAGTCGTGGACCCGCCTGCACACCCTCGACGGCAAGATCGAAGGCCCGCTGTTCCAGCTGCCGGCCGGCGAGATGCGTGCGGCATTCGGCTTCAACGCCAGCCGCGAAACCTTCTACACTCCGGGCAACGCCGACGCCGCCAACGGTCTGATCACCCAGCAGGGCGGTTCCTGGTTCGACGGCAAGCGCAACACCTACGCGCTGTTTGCCGAAACCGTGGCGCCGATCACCGACAAGCTGGAACTGGATGCGGCGGTGCGCGTGGACAAGTACCCGAACTTCAGTGCCAACGTGGCACCGAAGATCGGCTTCAAGTACCAGGCGTTCGACCAGCTGATGCTGCGCGGTACCTACTCCACCGGCTTCCGTGCACCGAGCCTGGCCGAGTCCGGCAATGGCGGCGTGTTCGCCCAGCTGGGCGGCTTCCGCGACGAGCTGCGCTGCAACGAGACCAACGCCATCGCCAACCTGTTGCTGAAGTCGCAGCGGCCGGGTGATGTCGACCTGGGCAAGAACATGCTGAACGTCGACTGCAGCCGCACCGTGGCCCGCATGACCCAGCCGAACAAGGACCTGAAGCCGGAGAAGGCGAAGATCGCCACCCTCGGCTTCGTCTACGAGCCGGCGAGCTGGCTGTCGGTGTCGGCCGACTACTGGTTCATCTACCGCAACAACGAAATCGTCGCGCCGGACTATCGCCGCATGGAAGACATCATCTCGATGTCGCGCTCGCCGATCACCGACAGCGACCGCGCCAACCTGGCGCAGCTGGCGGCCATGTGTGCCGACCCGGCCAGTGGCGTGAGCTGCCCGTCGGTGCTGCCGGGCTATTCGGCCGGCAACGTGGCCAGCGTGGTGGGCCAGTACAAGAACCGAGGCAAGACCCTGATCGACGGCTTCGACATCGATGCGCGCAGCCGTTTCTCGCTGGGCGACTGGGGCAACCTGAACATCGGCCTGGCCGCCACCATCGCCAACCGCAACCGCTTCTACATGGATGCGGAGAACGGCTGGTACTACGGCGACGTGGTCGGCTACTACAACAACCCGCGCCTGCGTGCCACGCTCAATGCCGACTGGACCTACAAGCAGGTGACCACCAGCATGTTCGTCAACTACGTGGGCGGCACCAAGTGGGCCACCGACCAGGTTGATGAGGTGAGCAACAACAAGGAAACCTGCACCGGCGGCTACCTGGCCCTGCAGAAGAGCAAGTGCGATGGTGCGCCGTCGTGGTGGACTGCCAACATGAGTGTCACCTGGCGCCCGGATGACGCGTGGAACCTGAGCTTCACCGTCAAGAACCTGTTCAACCGCCTGCCGTTCTACGATCCGAACAGCTTCCTGGGTGACTCCAGTGACTACGCAACCATCTTCGGTCGTGGTTACAGTGTGACCATCGGCTACCGTTTCAAGTAATTCCGTTTGCGTGACCCGGCGGGCCGGCTACGGCCGGCTCGCTGCCAAGAGGAGAGATGTTTGCCATGAAGCGTAGGGAATTCATCGCGGCCAGTGCCGCTGTCGCCGCCAGCAGCCTGCTGCCGCAGACCCCGGCGTGGGCACGCGGGCGCAAAGTGCGCCTGGCCATGATCGGTACCGGCATGCGTGGCCTTGTGCTGCTGAAGGAGCTGGTGCGTCGCGACGATGTCGAGGTGGTTGCCGTCTGCGATATCGAGCCGATCATGCTCGGCCGCGCCGTGGAGATGGTGACCAAGGCCGGCAAGCCGGCACCGAAGACCTACGGCCAGGACCGCGATACCAACGCCTGGAAGCGCCTGCTGGAACAGAAGGGCATCGATGGCGTGATCATCGCCACGCCATGGGAGTACCACGCACCGATGGCGATCGCCGCCATGCAGGCCGGCGTGGCCGTGGGCTGCGAAGTGGTGGCCGGCATCACCCTGCAGGACCACTGGGACGTGCTGAAGACCCAGCTGAGCACCGGTACCCCGTACATGCTGCTGGAGAACGTCTGTTACCGCCGCGACGTGATGGCCGCGCTGCAGATGGTGCGCCAGGGCCTGTTCGGCGAGCTGGTGCACCTGCAGGCCGGCTACCAGCATGACCTGCGCGGGGTGAAGTTCAATTCCGGCGACCCGAAGCAGCCCTACGACAGCGGCGTGGAATTCGGCCCCAAGGGCTGGAGCGAAGCACGCTGGCGCACCGAGCATTCGGTGGAACGCAACGGCGAGCTGTATCCCAGCCACGGTATTGGCCCGTGCGCGATGTACACCGGCATCAACCGTGGCAACCGCTTCACCCACATCAACGCCTTCGCGACCAAGGCGCGCGGCCTGCACGAATACACCGTGGCCAAGAGTGGCGGTACCACCCATCCCAGCACCAAGGTGAAGTTCAAGCTGGGCGACATCGTCACCACCACGCTGGCCTGCGAGAACGGTGAGACCATCCTGCTTCAGCACGACACTTCGCTGCCGCGCCCGTACTCGATGGGCTTCCGCGTGCAGGGCACCAAGGGCCTATGGATGGACGTGAACCATTCGATCCACATCGAAGGCCGCAGCCCGCCGCACCAGTGGGAAGAGTTCAAGAAGTACCAGGACGAGTACGAGCACCCGCTGTGGAAGCAGAACGCCGACACCGCCGCGAGTGCAGGGCATGGTGGCATGGACTGGTTCGTCATCCACGCGTTTGTCGAGGCGCTGAAGGCCAAGGCACCGATGCCGATCGATATCTATGACGCGGTGACCTGGAGTGCGATCACGCCGTTGAGCGAGCAGTCGATCGCCAACGGCTTCCAGACGCTGGAGTTCCCGGACTTCACCGCCGGTGCGTGGAAGCAGCGCAAGCCGATCTTTGCGTTTGATGGGAAGTACTGAGATTTACCCCTTCCATGCGGTGACGGAAACGCCGGGCGATGCCCGGCGTTTCTGTTTCTGGCTGCATTCGCCTTGTGGAGCCAAGCCCACGCTCGGCTGCGACGAAACCAGTCAATATCCTAGGCTGAAGTTCTCGATAGTGGATTTTGTTCCTGACTGGGTACTTTTAACCGCGCCGATGTAAATGAAGAAGCCAGGAGCAAGATCTGAGCGCTGGAATGGAATCCATATGGAGTCAAGCCCTGCGCCGGCACCACCTGGATAGATCCAGCCTGGCGCAAGACGCTGGGTCTGCAATTGCCAGTTGGAGTCGTACCAGGTGATCTGAAGTTCGGTGCCCGCACCGATGCCGTGGCCGTTCACAACCATGCCGGTTGACGGTGCATCCCAGAAAAATGCGTCGGTTATGACAGGGCGATCATGATCGCCCGCGATACTTTGATGGAGCGGAAGACCGAAGCGTTCTGTACAGGTGAACAACGGGTCGTACATGAAGGAAATAACCTTGTCGACGCGACCTGCTACGAATGTCAGGGCTCGATCCATCCGTTCCTTCGTTGTTCGCGATAGCGAGATGTAGCTGCAACCTGCGTAGTCTGGACTTTCGGTGTCTTCCTCGAACGCCTCTATATTGACCCACAAGTCGACCCTTCGATTCCCCCGGTTGAATTCACTCCTGGCCTCTCCCAGGGCATTGAATACATCCCGTATCGATCCGCCGTATTGACTGGAGAAACTACTGGAAGCGTCAACGCGCGGGTAGTGACCAAGCCTGGGGTCGACGGCGCCCACCAGCTGCGTTGCCTGGCCCGGCCAGTAGTAGGCCGCGTTTCCGGTACCGCGCCCATCCTGAGGCGCGATGATGTCCACTCCGGCCGTGGCCAGGCGCCTGAAACCGCTGACGGTCTGCTCGACAGTCTGGGTATTGCCGCGACCGTCCTTCAGAAGAAAAAGGTAGGGTGAGATGGCATATTTTCTGCCTGGGTTGAGGTTTCGGAACAGGCCGGCATCCTGGCCATACTCCGTGTCGGACGCAGTGTAGGTGCTTCCCAGCAGCACCTCATAGGATTGATATGCGCCGCGAAAACTACTGTGTCCAGCATGTCTTGCTGCCCAGTCGGCATAGACGCGCCGCGCCCAGTCGCGGTGTGACGAGAGCATGGCTGCATCGATCATCCACTCTTGACCGGTAACAACGGGAAATGCGGGAGCTCCCAGGTAGACTTCCATACCGAGGTGATCGGCGACAGTGAGCATTGCGGTGGTGCTCTCGATTGCGTTCGCGTCGTACTGGACGAAAAGTACGTCGAATGAACCACTCGAGTAATCACAGGCTGCCTGCCCGTCATGGGGCAGAACAATGCGCCAGAACACTCTGGGTACGCCGTCAACGACAGTTTCGATCTTCCGATCAAATCCTCCGGGGCACGCGATCGTAGAGCCGTAGTGTTCGTTGAACTCGTAGCTCAGCCAGTTGCGGATGCGCTCAGTCCCAATTTCCTGCCTGGCCTGCTGCACGCAGGAGGTGCCTTCGGCGGTCGTGCAACCGATCGCGACGGTACTAGGGTCGGTGTGGCGCTTAAGATGCGGCCCGAAATTGAGTACGGTCGTGCCGCCCATCCCATGAAAGTCCTGCAGCGAGGTCTGCCACCCACAGGCCGACCGGGCGTACATCCATGTTCCGCGTATTGGGTACTCTGTGGTGACAGCCTTGTCATACGGAGTTCCGCAGTAGCCGACGGCCTCAGACGCCAGAGACGGGGTCGAAAACAGAGCGGCTGCGGGTGCCAACAGCAGGATCAGCCAGAATCGCGGTTCCACGAATTTCTCCTTGGCGTTCGGTCCATGATTAGCCTCACCCACGCGCTGGAGGCTTGGGTGTCACGGAGAGTGCGTTTCAGGCACTCAGGTGTCAATGGCGCGGTGGGCCTGGTTGGAGACCAGCAACGACGTGCCTGGTTGCTCGACGGGTACTCTGGCTTCAGCGCCTGGTCTGCGCTCGGATGATGAGCATCCACACAGGCTGATCGGACCCGCGTGTGCCGTCCTGTCTAAATCGAGAAGAGCATGGACCAATCCGAGACCATGTTCCCGTGGTCAATCCGGATCTGGCTGGCAAGCGCATGAGCATGGATTGATGTCATATCCGGCATGACTCGCGTATCCGCTTATGGGGCCGGCCGCCGCCGTCGAAGATCTGGTTGCCTGCCTGCAGGATGGGGCATCGTTGCACCTGGGCACGGTGAGTGGCGTTGATCCAGACAGGAAAAATGGCGCGCCCGGAGGGATTCGAAGGTGCAATTCAAGGCATTGATATTATTGAAATATTGCGATTGCAAGGGTCTAAGATACCGCCAAAGTTACCGCCGGTCGGATTCTTTGTGGTTGCGTGATTGGAGATCTTCACGACAAGATTGCTCTAGCTTGGGGGCCTAGCCGGTCCTTTGAGGTAGGTGAAGGTGCAGTGGTCGGCCTATGGATGAATTGCGCACAATGGAATCTAGTGAAGTTCAGGCACAAAAGGACATTCAGTTCTACGGCCAGGCGGTCAACGCGTGGCTAAATTTGTCGTTTGAGTACGACAAGGGCTTGATAACCCTGTCCACTGCAGGCATTGGGTTGGCCGTGACGTTGCTCACGACCGTTGAGAACATCAGCCTAACGAGCCTCGCGTTTTACGCTCTGAGCATAGTTTATTTTGCGATCACGATTGGGCTTGTTCTCGTCGGTTTTCTGAGAAGTAAAAAGCACATTGAGTCAATCCTTGTCGAGGGCTGCAATGAAAGTGATCCCGGACTTAAAGTTCTAGATAGATCGGCTGCGATTTCATTTGCTGCAGCTGTCTTAACACTCGCTGGGGCAGGCATCGCAGCGGGCGTCTCTTCTTACCTTGCTACGGACAAAGATATGACAAAGAAGGAAAAGGGCGTGGCCCATGTCGTTTTCGCCAACGACAGTATCAACAACCTGGCAGCTTTGAGGCCCTCACTGGAAAGCATCAATCGGCTGGGTGCTCTAAAGCCAGCTGTGCAAGCCGTCGTGCCACCCGCTGCAACTGCGCGACCGGTCAACAGTGTCCCACCGCCGCTGCCGCCGCTGCCTCCCAACAAAAAGTAATTCGTCGTGCCTGGTTCCTCGCATTGGAGCAGCCGACGCGGTTCGGATCTTGGTGGCACATATCCCAGCGAGCATCCATTGCCGGCCTGAGCGGGGGGGGGCGTGAGCGCACTTGTCTCCCCGCCACGCCTGCACACTTCATAGGGTGGTTTTTCTGCACTACCTGCACACGGGCCCATGACAGGCCCAGTAAGGCTGTCAGGGGCATCGAGAGGCAATGCCACTACCTGCGAATCCCTGCGCAGAAGGGTCGCCTAGCGGAGCGTTGAGCGGCGAGAGGGAAGCCAGACTTAGGCAGCCAGGTAGGAGAGAAAAAGTAGGCATCCAATAGCGTCCAAGAAGAAAAATCCACTACTTACAGTGTTTCAGGAAGGCCATGAAAAGGGGTTGTGGCACACTTTTTTGGTTGCAGGTCTCGTGCAGGCACTGCTGTCTCACTTCCCCTATGCCCCTCCTTGTCTCCCAAGGTTTTCGCCGGTCTAGCTGTTGTCTTGCCGCCCGCCTTCCTCCATGTAATATTCCTGACCAACAGTATTTGCTGGTTACATTGGTACGCTGGTTACACCATCCGTGCACACCTTGGATATCAACGACTTGCGATTACCACCGACTCGTACCAGCCCGTGGACACGACTGGTTACACTGGTTACAGCCAATGCCGCAAGGAAGACACGATGATCACTAGAGCTCCGATTCTGACGAGACTGGCCATATGGGCAGTCCCGTTCTTCAGCGCCACTGTGGCTGTGCCCCTTAGCGCGCAGAATCCCGTTGGGATCCAACTCATGAACGATTTGGCCTGGCATGGCGTGTCTGATCGTGTCCAAGTTCATCAGCCATCTGTGCAAGGAAAGCCTCCCCACATCGACGTGTGGGAACGAATTGCCATAGGGAATACATACGGCAACTGGGCTTACGTGAAGAACCTCATCGATTGCCAGCAGTGGACTCAGGTTCCGTTCTACACGATCGACCGGAATGGCTACTTTGTCCTATGGTCTGAGGCCCCTAGCTCCGCAAAGGCAGCTTGGGAAGCGCACGGCCAAGGCAATGAGACGGTAATTGCAGGGGTGTGTGCGCTTTACGGATTCAGGAAGCCGCTTCCAAACACGGCTGCACCGGACAAAAGCGGGAACTTCGTAGAGCGCTAGCAGCAATGTGGGGGGGCGGGGGCATCCCGTCGATGATGGGGTCGCGTCAGCGGCCCGCTGTGGCCGCTGTGGGGTTATCCCGCTGTACAGCACATGGTGGTCGCGGCAATCGCGCCTGAGTCCTGTGCTCCCGCTCTTTGCAGCCGGCATCAGTGCAACAGACAGAGCGTCAGCTTGTTGCAGGCTGGATGAGAGTCCCAAATTCAGCCTGTCAGCAGCACTCGCTCAGTCGTACACATCAGCATGAAGGCATCTCCTACTGATCTATTGACACGTACGATGTCGCGGAGCGAGAAAGCTTCGGGCCCATCTTCTAGAATCAGACCGATGTCGAGTTTCAGCACGGACGGCATAGATATCTCGTCACCGTTCTTGATTTCCGTTGCCCACACACCCGGTGCGCCGTCTATGTCCTCGACAATGGCGCCTGTATTGGTGGCCTCATCGATCGCAATCTTCATGGGCATCTGTCTAACGGCTACTGGTAGCAGAAGCCGGTGCTTGTCCTGATTGCTCATGCGCATGAGCAGATGAAGGTCAGTACCATACGCAGCTCGGATCTCTTCTATTCGAGCAATGGCTTGCCCTCCTAGCCCACCGATTCTCCTGCGTTCCTTCGAGTTGAGGGATTGCCCAGAACGACCGAACGGAAACTGGATATCTTTAAGTTCAGCCCTGGGATCAGCGACTTCAATCATTCCGCACGTCGCGTAGTCCAAGCAGCCACGAAGGTTGTGGACCAGGTCGCCGACGACGAGGCTCCAGTCGATAGTCGGCTCGCGCAAGAGCTCGATGCGAACTTTGCCACGGGGCTCCTCATCCACTTTCACTGGCCGCCACCAGCTCTCCTGGTGCAATTCATTGAAAAGTCCGACGAGCGTTGCTAGGTGTGTCTGAGCATGGGTGTACTTTGAATATGCGTCTTGGAAACGACCGAGAAATTTGAATTCCATGCTCGCCTGCCCGCTCATGCTTCGACCCCTGTCTTGCCCGCTTCTGATACGTAATTGCGATCAACCATCAGTCTTCACAATAGAGAGCTAAAGACCCTCGGTGCTTCGCGCCATTGTAGACCCCCGGCAGTACAGGTCGGCTGCCTAGACCTTCTGAACGTGCCTCGTTCATTGCGCCTATCTGGACTGAATTCCCATAGCTGCTAAGGCCGGCATCACCACGAGAGAGTGAGCATCAGGCCGCTCAGGGGTTCAGGTCAAACGAGGTGAAGGCAATGACCTCCTCGCCGATCCACTCGTTCACCATGGCCATGCGCGATTGCAGGGGTGCCAGTTCCATAGACGCCCACACCGTGGCCGCATCCCGAATCGAGCCGAATCCACCCGCATTCTGAGGCACAATGCCCAGCAGTTGCGGGGGGATGCGCAGCGCAGCCAGAATGTCATCTCGGGTCACGCGCTTGATGCCAGTGAACTCATCCTTGGCCGCTACTTCGCTGATCGGGATCAGCTGCAACCCGTCCTTCTTGCCGTTGGGCGAATGCACGAACAAGTTGCGGAAATTACCCGGCCCGCGCGAGTCTCGCAGCGCCTGCCGCAAGGCGTCCACGTCCATACCCTCCGGCTGCGGGTCGGTCATGTAAAGGATGAACCCGGCGTGCGAGCCGTTGGTGTAATACCGGCGACGGAACAACGTTGCCGATTCGTTGAGCAGCGCCGACTGCACCACGGCGAGCCACTCCGGCATCCCGTAGATTTCCTGATCGGTATCGGCCTCGCGCAGCTGGTACACCGAGCCAAGTGGAAATTCGTGCTCGACTCGCCCGGCGCGCACCTGGAAGAACTCACCCGGCTGCACGCCGCGGCGCAGGTACTGCGCCATCAAAGTCTCCAGCTGCAACAGCCGCCCGGAGTGCGAGAGTTGCCGCCCCAGGTAGGCCATGCCGAAGACCAGGTAATCCAAGGCCAGCTGCGAAAATGCGGTGTGGTCCAGCAATCGATGCGGCACAAAGGTGCGCACCAGCATGTTGCGCTTGAAGATCAGGCCACTGTGCAGGAACGGGTTGGAGCGCGTGGTGCGCGACAGGCCACTGAGGGTGATCGGCGGTTCGTAGTAGCGCCCGTTACGCCAGCATTCCAGGTAGTCGAACAACCCGCGCGAGTCCAGCACGGGCGTTGGTTCACCAAAGGAAAAGGCCGTAACTGCCCCGGAACTGCCCGCGCTGGGCGCGAGCACTACTTCACCAGGACCAGCATCGGCGCGGGAATCAGTCACGCCACGCCCTCTGCATTGAGCTGCGCCCGCAGCTTTGCGCGCGCGGAAACACTCTTCACCAGCTGCATGTTCACCTCACTCAGATCCATCGGCGGCAATGCCACGCGCTCCGCGACCTGCTCGGTCACTGTGGCATCGTCCAAACGATGGCGCACTGCGTTGCCAAGGCGAACGAAGAATTTGCTGGCCAGTTCGTCGGCATCGGCTGCCTGCCCATGGTTCACGCCCCCGTTCTCCGCCTTCGAGAACAGCTCGAAGGCCACCGCCAGGCTGTCGCCAACGTTTGTCAGCAACTGCTCATAGGCCTGACTGGCAGCCTCACTCATGACACCATTCGCCGTGCTGAGGCAACGGTCTGCCACCTCAGCCAACTCCAGCTCCAGGCGCCGCAGTTCGTCCGCGATTTCGCCCTCCATCGCCGCATATTCCTCAGCGAGCGAGAGCGCCGAACGCTCGTTGGCGCGCAGCTTCTGAATATCGCGAGTGAGGTTGCCATCGGCATCACGCAGCTTTGCACTCCATTGCTGGCGAGCAGCGGCGGCATCGCTCTGTGCTGCCAGTTTGGCGCGCTGCATCTGATCGACCTTGCCCACCAGGGCGCGCTTGCGCTGCACTGCGCTGGCCAAATGCTGAGCCAGCTCGTTCAGCCGTCGCCTGCTCTCCGATTCCAGCGCTGCTTCGACCCGTTCGCCGGGTTGAATGGCCAGTTCGGCGGTGGTGGTGCTAATGCTCTGGGTGTCGCTCATGTTGAATCTCCGTTGAAACGATTGGGGCCTCGCCGACACTGTGTCGGCGAGCCGTGGGAAAGACGGCGCCGTTTACAGGCCGCTGTCGTGAACCTTGCGAGGGTCGAAGATGAAGACGCGGATGGCGCCCAAGCCTGGGACACGTACGGCTTGGGAGGGCCTACCGTCTGCACTGCGCTTGAGCCATCCGGCCTCAGCCAGCGTACGTGCGGCCAAGCGCACATCGAAGCCTGCACATAGCTCCCGCCGGAATGCCTCCTGCAGCACCAGGTATTCCGTCACTCCGACTTCATCGAAGCGTCGGAAACCTACGCGGTCGCGCACCGGCACTGTGCCCTCATGGCCGCGTAGCGGTTCCAAACGACTCTCGCCATGGGCCTCAAAGAACGCACGCACGCGCGAGAGCAGTTCGTCGGTGTCGGCGCTGCCGGAGCCACCTCGACGTTGCAGCCAAGCCTTAAAGCACGTCGCAACGCCTTGGGTAGCTTCACCCTTGGGCCAGCCGGTAATGCGGTGGCGACAGTTGCTGGCCAACTCCCCGGCGAAGGCAACAACAGCAAAGCGCTCGGCCACCCGGCGCACCTCCCCGGAGGCATTTTCGGGTACGTAAGTGGCCAGGAATCGGTCGGTGGATTCGCGCAGCTGGGCGGTTAGCGTCGGGCTATCCTGCTGGGTTAGGTAGTCCATCCAGAGCGGCCAAGGTGCGCCGTAGCTGCGTGCGGCAGCGTCCTTGAGCAGAGCCGACAGCCCCGCGCCGTCGCTGGCATCGTGCAGGCGCTCAAACACGCCGTGTCCGCCCTCAGCCTCGGCTGGTACGTCGGCAAGGCGCACGGACTGACCAGCCCGCGCCTGCTTGCCCACCTCGGCCATGTGCTGGGCCAGCCCGACCTCGCCGGCCGACAGGATCAGCACCCGCCAACGTGCCGCCGCACGGGCCTCACCGGCCCGGTTGGCGCGGCTCTTGCCGTTGCCGTTGGCCAACAGGTAGGCGGCATCACCAGCCTGCTTGGGATCGATCTGCGCCAGCTCATCCAGAATCAGCGTGGCATCGTTGTGCAACACCGCTACGCCTTCCAGACCGTTGGCCGTGCTGCGCCACTCGCGGGCATATTCCGGGGGACCGACCACGCTGGCCGCCACGCGCAGCGCGGTGCTCTTGCCGCTGCTGCTGCCACCGACCAGGTGGAAGCCACCACCGGTAGCACCGGTGAAGTGCAGCAGCGGACCGGCAAACATTGCCGAAACCGCCAGCACCAGGCGCGAATTGTCCTGGCAGCGCCGGGCCACGTCGCGTCGCCAGTCCTCCAGCGAGCCAACGGCCGCGTAGTGATGCTGCAATCCGCCACTGTGTTGGTAGACCAGCCGCTCAGCGCCATTGCCGTAGCTTTCGCCATTGGGCAGGACATAGCGGCCGTCATGCCAGCCTGGCACGGCGACGTTGCGGGCCCGGGTGTCGATGCGCTCCTGGATGATGTAGGCCAGCAGACGCTGCATCGTGTTGCGGTGGGCCGACATTTCCACACCACCTGCGGCCAGCTGGCGCACGAACTCGCGCGGATCGCCCACCAGCATTTCCGCAGGCGCCGCCCACTGGTGGGGATGGCCATCGGCATCGGTCCAGGTCAGCAGCCGCCCCCATTCCTCGCTCTGGCTGTTACGGGTCTTGGCCTCGACCTTCAACGGCGAGCAGACGAACACCGGTTCGGCCAGGTCGCCATCCTCGGTGACACCGACGTAGTACACGCCGGTCTCGTTGAGCTGATAGTGGGCCCGCGCAGCACCGCTACTGGCGCTGTCGGTGGCGCGCTTGTCGCCGTGGGTTTTGCCCTTGGTGCCCTTGCGCACGGCGCGCTGAATCGAGCCGCGCACAGCGCCGGTACCGGCGTCCTTGGCGGCATCATTGAAATCGACAGAGGTGACGTTGTTCATGCACGGGGCTCCGGTGCCGCGTCGGCGCGCTGCGCCTTCGGAATAAAGAGAGAGATCATCAGGAAGTTGCCTCATGGCGTGGCCGCGGCGGCATGGCCACCACCCCGCCCACGGCATCGGCGGCGCGCTGGGCGTTGGCCACGCCCGGGTTGATGCCCAGCCGCGCGGCGGTGGCCGCATCGTCATCGGCGCACACCACGATCACCGCAGAGGGGAACTTGGCGCGCAGGGCACAGGCCACCGGCTCCAGGTTCCCGGCATCGAAGGCCACGGCGGTGGGGTGGCCCGTGGCCTCATGGATACTGGCGGCAGTGGCATAGCCTTCGGCGATGCACACCACATCGCTGACCGTACGGCCCACGGCGTAGTACAGCCCGCGTTTGCGGCCTCCGGCCAGGAAGCGCTTGCTGCCATCGGCGGCGATGGTTTGCAGGCTCCACAGCCGTCCCTGCGCATCGCGCAAGGGCACCAGCAGCAAGCCGTCCAGCTGTCGCAGGCCGTGCACGCCCACGCCCTTGGTCACCAGGTAGGGATGATCGGGTGTAGCGGCGCTGGCACGCTGCCAGCGCTCACGCGCCTGCTGCCGGGCCACGGCCTGGCGCTGTGCGCGTTCGGCCTGCTGCTGGCGCTGTGCGCGCACCACGGCCTCGCGCAGCATCACGCGGTCGGCCTCACTCAGCGCCTCGCTTCCACCCTCGCACCAGGACTCATTGAGCCCGGTCTTCCAGTTTCCGTAGGCACCGGCCTGCGGCGGGCCTGCGTGCAGCACATACCAACCACTGCGCTGGCCGCTGCCATCGCCCTCGGCGCGTACGCGGCACAGACGGCCATTGGCCAGGACAGCATCGCCCATTCCCACGCATAGACCTGCCGCACGCAGTGCCGCAATGAATCCCTCAGGCCGCGTCATCGTCGGCCTCCAGCTGGCTGCTGTGCCGGGCGCAGGCCACCACGGCAGCTAGGTCCTCATGCACGTAGGCGGCGCTGGCCGCCACGGCATCGAACGACAACGCTACCGATTCGCCGATGCCCTCGCCCACGCTGGACAGCAACAGTGCCGCCGACCGTGCGCGCTCCACGCGATTGAAGCTTTCCTCGCTGATCCAGTAGCCGAAGGGCATGGGTGCAGCGCTGGGCGCAGGCGCTTGCGCCGGCGCTACAGGTGCGGCTTGCTCGGCTTGCAGGTCAGCCAGCTGCAAGGCCATGCCTCGATCGAACTGTTCCTGCGACTGCGCAGGTGCAAACAACGACAGGCGTACGCGCACCCGCGCCGCAACGGTGGCCAAGTCCAGACAATCGCGCTCCAGCGGCCACAGCAGGCGCTCGCGCAGGCGGGCTTCCAACGGATGGCCTTCCAGCGCCTCATCCAATTCGCCACTGAGGATGGCCAGACGGCGCGAGGCCTTGTTGTGGAGACGCTCGACGCGACGGGCCACCTCGACAATATGGGCGGTACGCTCAGCATCAAACCAGGTATCGGTGATGGTGGCGCTGAGTACGCCATCGGCTACGCCCGGCACGCCGGACACACTCACGGTTTCCGTGTTCATGCAGCAACCTCCGCGTCGCGGACCATCGCCAGCAGCTGGCCTACGGAGAGTGCTTCCAGTGCATCAGGGCGGCATTCCAAGGCGGCTACCAGCTGCGACAGTGCAGCCATCGGCATCGTGTGGATGCGCTGCAACTGGCGCACAGCACTGAACAGGTCATGCGTGGTTGCATCTTCGTTGGCCACAGCGGCATTCAAGGCAGAGACGTTCATCGCGCGGCCTCCCGGACGGTGGCGGCAATGGCGTGCTGCACCTCGCCCAGCGCCAGCGCCTCGGGCGCTTTGCCGGTGGCCTGCAGGCGCGCAGTCAGCGCCAGCCATCGGGAATGATCCCAGTCGAGAGTGTCGGCGATTTCGCCGAGGTGGTGAGCAATACGGGCGGCAAAGCGCGACGGCGCGGCCAGGGTGTCATGAGACATGGCAGGGTCCTCAGGTAAGTTGAGGTCCACCACCGCGCTGTCAAACGAGGTGGCGAACGGTGCGCGGTTGACAGACCGGCCTGAGGACCGGCAGGCCTTGCGGCCTCCGCGCACCGCCCGCCATAGAACTGGCAAGCAATCGCCCGCGACGACACAGCAGGCAATAAAAAAGCGCCGTGCATCGGTCGATGGGCGCTGGTGCGCCTCAGGGTTCGGGCTGTCAAACCCGGTCGCCGATTGTGCGGCGACGGGGCAATGCTGCACCGGGTTCGCGGGTGCTGTCAACAGGTGCGTCATCGCCGTGCCTTGCCAGGCGTCACGGGCTCTTGCGCGACCTGTGCACTGAGCGCGGCACGCTCTGCGGGGCTGCTGATGGGCAGGCAGATGTCCCCGCTCGGGCAGGCACTCTGTGCGTGCGTACGCACGATCTCTGTGTAGGCCGAGAACGTATGACCACACAGCGCGTTGCGGCACTGGAGCAGCGACTCGCGCAGCAGTTTGGAATGCAGCACGCTGGTACGAACGATGGCAGCCGTATCGCAATGCGGGCAGCGTAGGAAGGCTCTTGAACTGGTCATCGCAACGCCTCAGCAGTCAGTGATGGAACGGCTGCCCGCGACACCACGCGACAGTGCGATGCGGCCGCCTTGCTCAGTCCGGCTCTGGGAGAAATTCAGCGCCAGATTCGGTTGCGCCACGGCGGTGCGCAGATGCTCGGCCAAGAACTTGGCCTCTGCCTGGCTCAGGGTGAACTTCTGATTGGAGATGGTCAGGACGATGGCGTCTTTCATGGCTGCACTCGCGGGTGGGTGTCGGGGATGTGGGTGGCAATCCACGCGTACACGTCCGACTCCAGCCAGACGGTCACGCGCGGGGAAAGGGGGATCGATGCGGGGAACCGGCCGCGCTTCATCAGCCAGTACAGGTGCGAGCGGGAAATGCCGGTGCGGCTGAGCACCTCGGGCTTGCGCAGGAAGCGCTCACCACGCGCGGATTCAGGCCGGAGATGATCGGCAGGCTGACCAGGTGCGGTCGTCGAAGACGTAGAGGAACCAAGCATGTGGCAGGTCGCGGCGATGACACCGAGTCAATCGCCGCCTCATGTTGTGGGCTTGGCTAGAGTCTGGCGAGCGCCGTGGCCAAACTCACGCAGCGCGCTGTGTAAGAAGTCGCCTTACAAATTCCACATTGGACGCAGCTGGATGCAGGCGGACCCACGGCCTTCGCGATTCAGGCACCGCAGAGCGCTAGTCGAGGCCGAACGACGGGCACGGGTAGTCTGTGCACGCGATCGCGCGTGCACTCTCCAGTGGATTCGTAGGGCATTGCTCGCGGTCGCCAGGGAATAGTCCGAGCCGGGAGGCATGCGCCACCGCCCTCGATGTTCGACCTTGGCTCAGCCCCTGCTAGCCTCTGTCAGTGCCGGGTAAGGGCGGGACGACACGAGGAGCGGATCGGCTGAAGCTTTCTGTCCAAAGTCGCCCGATGCCGTCTGATCTTTTGCTGGTGTACCACCGTAACCAGTAGCACTCCATTGCCGGTACACACCTCGATCATCCGCAAGCCATTGAAATAAAACGAGACTGCGGAGGGTGTAACCAGCGTACCAATGTAACCAGCAAAAACAGTAAGTCAGAAATGAAAAATGGGAGAAAGGGAGGTCAGCGGGAGGCCCTCAGGCCGTCCAGATAGTCCGCCCAGGCCTGCATCATTTTTGCCCGCTCGACCAGGTGAGCAGTACGGTTGTATGCCCGTCCGTTGGGATCACGCACGGCGTGTGCAAGCTGGTGCTCGATGTAGTCCGGACGGAAGCCCAGCACCTCATCCAGCACAGTGCGTGCCATCGCGCGGAAGCCATGCCCGGTCATAGTGTCGGAGTCGTAGCCGAGGCGACGTAGCGCACCGTTGACGGTGTTCTCGCTCATGGGACGCCCTTTACCACGCATACTCGGGAATACGTAGGCGAGTCGCCCGGTCAGTGGCTGCAAGTCGCGGAACACAGCCACGGCTTGCGACGAGAGCGGAACAATGTGCGGTTGCCCAGTTTTCGTCGCCGTGAAGCGCCACTCTGCGGTGTCAAGGTCAATATCTGACCAGCGAGCGTGGCGAAGTTCACCAGGTCGCACGAAGACGAGCGGTGCCAAGCGCAAGGCAGCAGCTACAACGGGTGTCCCCTGGTACCCGTGGATGGCGCGAAGCAGGCCTGCAACATGCGCAGGATCGGTGACGCTGGCAAAGTGCTCGACCTCCACTGGGACGAGTGCGCCCCTCAGGTCTTCAGCTGGATTGCGCACCGCACGACCTGTAGCGATGGCGTAGCGAAAGACCTGGCTAGCCAGCATTCGTGCCCGATGTGCAGTCTCGTTTGCACCGCGCGCTTCAATCTTCCGGATTGCATCCAGCAGCTCGCGGGCAGTCACAGCATCGACAGGTATCCGCCCGATGTATGGACCGAGATCTTTCGCGAGAATGCGGTTCTGCCGTTCCAGTGAAGTGGCCGCCATCTTCTTCGCTCTCACCGCGATCAACTCTGCGGCGACAGCTTCGAAGGTGTTGGCAGAACGTTCAAGCGTCGCTGCCTTCTGTGCTTTTCGCTGCTCGCCTGGATCAACTCCATCAGCAAGCAGTCTGCGAGCTGCTGCATGACGTTCGCGTGCGTTGGCCAAGCTGACGTCGGGATACGTCCCCAGAGAGAGTGTGTTGCGCTTGCCTGTTACGGGACGACGGTAATCCCATCGCCACCATCTGCCGCCATCAGGGCGAAGCAACAAGTAAAGGCCACCACCGTCGCGGAGCTTCTGCACAGTTGCCGTGGGCTTTGTCTTGCGTATTGCGGTATCGGTAAGCGACATGATGGCGGTAACAGGTGCAAGCGGTATGTGGGTTACCGTCAAAGATACCGCCTGCAGACTTAGGATTGATGTGGATCACATAGGACGCAAGTGGACACAAAAAAGGCCGAAGCTCTTGATTTGAAAGAGATATTCGGCCTTCTTAGGACGCTGTAGGACGTTCAAATGGCGCGCCCGGAGGGATTCGAACCCCCGACCAATGGCTTCGGAAGCCACTACTCTATCCGGCTGAGCTACGGGCGCGTTGTAGAACTGCCGCGCCGTCGGCCAGTGCCGGGGCGGGCATCGCAGCGCCATGAGGCGGTGCGGGACCGGCATTCTATCCAGTTTCGCCGAACAAATCTCCCCCCACCGGCAAAGCCCTGCCGGAGGGGCAGGAGTATCCTATCGCCATGGCTGATACCCCCCTCACTTCGCCGCAGTCGCCGGCGACGCCGCGTTGGCGGCATTACTGGAGTCTGATGCGCGCTGATCGCCCGATCGGCACGCTGCTGCTGCTGTGGCCCACCTGGTGGGCGTTGTGGCTGGCTGCTGGCGGCCTGCCGCCGCTGTGGACGCTGTTCGTGTTCACAGCAGGCGTGTGGCTGACCCGCTCGGCCGGTTGCGTCATCAACGACTACGCCGACCGCTGGCTCGACCCGCACGTGGAACGCACCAAGGCGCGTCCGCTGGCCACCGGCGCAATCAGCGGCCGCGCCGCGCTCGCCCTGTTCGCGGTGCTGATGCTGGTGGCGTTCGGCCTGGTGCTGACCCTGAACGGGCTGACCATCGGCCTCAGCTTCATCGGCGTGTTCCTGGCGGCCAGCTACCCGTACCTGAAGCGCTACACCCACCTGCCGCAGGTCTACCTGGGCATGTCGTTTGGCTGGGGCATCCCGATGGCCTTCGCCGCCGTGCAGGGCGAGGTGCCGATGCTGGGCTGGCTGCTGTACGCCGGCAACATCCTGTGGTCCACCGCCTACGACACCTGGTACGCCATGGTCGACCGCGAGGACGACCTGAAGATGGGCTCGCACTCCACCGCGATCCTGTTCGGCGACCTCGACCTGGTCATCCAGGGCGTGTTGTACGCACTGTTCCTGGCCACCATGGCGCTGGTAGGCGTACGCGGCGGGCTGGGTGGGTACTACCTGGCCGGCGTGGCGGTGGCCACCGTTCTGGTGGTGTACGAGTTCTGGATCTGCCGAAACCGCGAGCGCGGCCCGTGCTTCAAGGCGTTCCTGCACAACAACTGGGTGGGCGCCGCGCTGTTCGCCGGCATCGCCGTGGATCTGGCGCTGCGTTGAGCCCAAGGTGAGGTAGAGCCGGCCGCTGGCCGGCTGCACCCGTATGCGATCCCGAGGTTGCCGGCCAGCGGCCGGCACTACCGCCTTCCACCACCTGCGATGATGCTTGGATCTGGTAGAGCCGGCCGCTGGCCGGCTGCACTCGTGCGCGATCCCGAGGTTGCCGGCCAGCGGCCGGCACTACCATTCCGCCACCTACGACCAATAGGTGGCAGACAGCCTGCACCCCACCGCCCAGAATCGATCCATCGAACCTGGGAGGGTAGGCGATGGCCTCGACGGCAGCAGTACAGGACGGCTGGATGGCGCGCGCTGCGCTGCGCTCGGCCGCCTGGGCGGAAAAATGGTTCCCCGATGCGTACGTGTTCGCGGTGCTGGGCGTGGTCATCGTCGCGGTGGCCGCGATGGGCTTCGGCTCGACTCCGCAGGCCACTGCCAGCGCCTTCGGTGACGGCTTCTGGAGCCTGATCCCCTTCACCATGCAGATGGCCTTCGTGGTCATCGGTGGCTACGCCGTGGCAACCGCACCGGTGGTTGCACGCTTCATCGACTTCCTGGCCCGGGTGCCGCGCACCGGACGCGGTGCGGTGGTGTACGTGGGCCTGGTCAGCATGCTCGCCTCGCTGCTCAGCTGGGGCTTCTCGCTGGTGTTCGGCGGCCTGCTGGTGCGCGCGCTGGCCCGCCGCACCGAACTGCGCATGGACTACCGCGCCGCCGGTGCGTCGGCATATCTTGGCCTGGGCGCGGTGTGGGCCATGGGGTTGAGTTCCTCGGCCGCACAGCTGCAGGCCAACCCGGCCAGCATGCCGCCGGGGCTGGTGGAGATCACCGGCGTGTTGCCGTTCACCGAAACCATTTTCCTGTGGCAGTCGATTGCGCTGACTGCAGTGCTGATCCTGGTCTCGCTGCTGATCGCCTGGCTGACCGCACCGGCTGCCGGCAGTGCGCGTACTGCCGAGGAGTTCCCAGGCGCTGCGCAGGCCGAGCCGGAACCGCTGCAGCGACGCACGCGCCCGGGCGAATGGCTGGAATACAGCCCGCTGCTGACCGTGCTGCTCTCGCTGCTGGCGTTCGGCTGGCTGTTCAACGAGTTCGCCAGCAAGCCGGTGGTCACTGCCATCGCCAACCTCAACACCTACAACTTCCTGTTCATTTCGCTGGGCCTGCTGCTGCACTGGCGGCCGCGCAGCTTCCTCAACGCGGTGGCCAAGGCGGTGCCCAGCACCACCGGCGTGTTGATCCAGTTCCCGCTGTACGGTGGCATCGCGATGATCCTCACCCATGCTGCTGGCGGCGACGGGCAGACACTGGCGCACCGCCTGTCGAGCCTGTTCGTGCACGTGGCCAGCACCGATACCTTCGCGCTGGTGATGGGCGTCTATTCGGCGGTGCTGGGCTTCTTCGTGCCCTCCGGCGGTGGCAAGTGGATCATCGAGGCGCCGTACGTGATGCAGGCCGCCAATGAACTGAAGGCACACCTGGGCTGGGCGGTGCAGGTCTACAACGCGGCCGAAGCGCTGCCGAACCTGATCAACCCGTTCTGGATGCTGCCGCTGCTGGGCGTGCTGGGCCTGAAGGCACGCGACATCGTGGGCTTCACCTTCATCCAGCTGCTGGTGCACATTCCGCTGGTGCTGGGCCTGCTGTGGCTGCTGGGCATGACCCTGGCCTATGTGCCGCCCGTGATGCCCTGAATGCAGGGTTGGCTTCCCTGCGTGCGTTGGGAAGCCAACCTTGTTCAGCGCGTGTTTCCGGCGGCGAACGCCATGAATGCGTGCAGGCTGACGATGGCATGAGCACATGCCGAACCCGCATGAATCCTTCAGCCGCTTGTGCCACAAGGGCTTCTGCGCGTTCATTCACACGCGTACACACAGATGTAGCCGCCCACCCACGCGTGATTAACCATTCGCTGCAGACGATGGCCACGTCCACCGCATTCCGCGAGTGGCTTTGGAGATCGGACATGGCACAGCAGAACCAGAACCCGAACCAGAAGCAGCAGGGCCAGCAGAACCAGCAGGATCAGCAGCAGGGTCGTGGCCGCGACCAGCAGCAGCAACAGCAGCAGGAACAGCAGCAGCGCAACCAGCGCAACCAGCAGCAGGGTGGGCAGGACGAGGAAGAGTGACCTCGCCACCAGCTCCGGTGATGCGAAGCCCCGCCCCGTGCGGGGCTTTGCTTATTCCAGCATGCCGATGCGCTGCAACACCGGCGCCGCCGACATGTCGTTCGGATTGGTGCCGGGCTGATCCTGCGGCACGTCCATGCCCATGCCGCGGTACAGATCCACCCAGCGCTGGGCGATCTCCCCGGTCTGCGGGTTACGGAAATTCATCGGCTGCAATGCGAACACGTGGTGCGCACGGAAGGCGCGTTCGATGAAGTCCGAGCAGTAGTAGCTGTCCTCGTTCAACACATACGACGTGTTGTACGGCTTGCCCAGCATCGTGCGCGCGGTGGCGACCGCATCCCTGATCGCTGCCTGCTGCGGCGCGCGCAGGCGATAGACCACGATCTGCCGCTGCTTGGCGCGCGCTTCCTGGCGGAATTCGACCAGCGATTGCCGGCGCGATCCTTTCTCGTCTGCATGCAATACCTCCCAGCCCTTCGGCGCGGAGGCGACCAGCGCGACGTGATCGAAGCTGGGCGCGCCCTGCTTGCCGGTGGCATCGTCGATGGCCGCACTGAGACCGCTGCGGCCGGCGGTGACGAACAGAAGGTCGCCTTCGTGGACATCGACGGCCCTCGCCACCGCCGGCCACAGGGCGGGCAGCAGCAGGCCGATCAGGAGCAGGAGGCGATGCATGAGGACTCTCGGACAAGCGGAATGCCTGAATTGTAGGGTGCGCGGTAGCATGGAGCGACCGGACCGGATTCAGGATGTGCCCATGTGTCGATACCGTTTTGCCGCAGTGCTGATGCTTGCCTGTGGCGCGGTGCTGGCAGCCTGCGCGCCAGTGCCGCAGGCACCGCAGACCGCGACCGAAGCCTCACCTGCCGCAGCGGCGCCGGCGACCACCGTCGCCGAGCCAACAGCTGTGGCTGCACGCAGTGAGTGCCCCTACCCGGAATTCGATACGTTCCTGAAGCATTTCGGCAACGAGATCGCGCTGCAGGAAAAGACCACCGCCGATCCGCTGCTGGACAGCTACATCGATGCCGAGGCCGAGCCGGAACCGCGCAAGGTGGAAAGCCGGCTGGCGCGGGCCGATGTCGAGTGGCCGGTGATGCCTGATCCCGCCGCACTGGCCGGGCAGGGCCGCGAAATGCAGGTCAGCCTCCTGGCCGATGGACAGCGGCAGGTGCAGATCCGTACGCAGGACAGCAGCGACCAGCAGACCTATACCTTTGCGCAGGCGCCGTGCTGGACGCTGGTCAAGCGTGAGGATGAGTCGATCTGATGGCTGATCCGGCACAGGCGCGGCGGGCCAGCGGCTGCTAGGCTCGATCCCTGGTCCAGGCAGGGAGACGCCGATGCAGGCTTTCAGGAAGCGCACCACCACCGCCGCCATCGCAGCTGTGCTGGCGATAGCCTCCCTCAGCGGCGCCCAGGCACAGTCGGTGCATGCCGATGACCGCGCCTACTTCGCCAATGCCACCGCCGAACAGACCGCGCGTGACGCACTGGGCAAGCGCGTCGAGGCTCTGCAGCAGGCGTCCACCGTTGCACCCGCGGAACGCTTCCGGCAGGCCGAGGTACTGGAGGCGCAGTGCCTGCGCCATCACAGCTACCTGCACCTGCAGGCCGCCCGCAATGCGCGTGATCAGCGTCCGGCCCAGGCGCTGGACCAGGTGATGGGGCTGTGCAGCCGCATTGCCCGCAGCGGCCGCGCCGCTCTGCGCGAGGCGCCCGCAGATGCGGCGTGGGCAGCACCGTATGGCTTCCTGCGCACTCGGGCGCTGAAGGAGGCTGCCACCCCGGCCAACGTCGCGCTGGATGAGGCCGTGGAGGCACTGGCCGATCCGGCGCTGGACAGCTTCGCGCGCCTGCGCGGGCAGATCCTGCGCAGCGCCGAGTATCCGCAGATCGAGCACGGCGGTCGTCACTGGGACACCGGACGCGACAAGCAGCTGCTGGCCCAGCAGCCCGACCGCGCCCTGCGCGAGGCCGGCTGGAAGGGCTACTGGCAGGGGTTGCACTCGCGCCGTGAGCCGATGGCCTCGGTGCTGCTGGGGCTGGTGCAGGTGAATGACGCCGCCGCACGCCTGCAGGGTGACGGCTCGGCGCCGGCATATGGCTACCAGCGCATGGGCCTGGATACTGCCGCAGTGGATGCAACGCTGGTGGCGATCGAACAGCACGCCGGGGACCGCCGTGCCTACCAGGACATGCTGCTGCGCCACGCTGCGCGATCCGGCATCGACGCGCCGCAGATCTGGGATACCACCGTGCCCGATGCCGGCTATACGCCACCAGTGCTGACGTTGGCGCAGCTGCGTGACAACGCCGCCGATGCCATGCAGCACCTGGGACCGGCGTACGTCGCCGAACTGCGCGCGCTGCTCGATCCGGCCAACCAGCGCATGGATCTGGCCACCGAACGTGGTGACCGCAGCCAGGACGCGTTCCCGGTGAGCGCTCCCGGTGTGCCGGCAATGCTGTTCGTTGGCCTGCGCCGTGGTGATCTGGAAAGCGACGTCGAGATCGCCCATGAAGCCGCTCATGCCGTGCACGGCGAGTGGATGCAGCGCGGTCATGCGTCGCCGCTGCAGCGTAATGGCAGCCAGTGGCTGACCGAGGCGTTCGCGATCTACAACGAGCTGCGCTTCCGCGACCAGCTGTACCAGCAGGCAGAGGATCCGCGCGCCAAAGCCTATTACCTGAAATCGCTGCTGGACGACATGGTGCTGCAGCTGTTCACCTCTTCCGAGGAAGCGCAGCTGGAGCAGTCGATCTATCGGGGCGTGGCCGCCGGCACGCTGGGCACCGCCGATGACCTGGACGCGCTGACCGGGCAGGTGCTGGCGCGCTTCGGCCAGCAACCGGAGCGCTACCCGCAGCTGCGCAACACCTGGATCGGCAAGCGTCTGATGTATGAAGACCCGAATTATCTGGTGAACTACCTGTATGCGGGGCTGTTGGCCGTGCAGCTGTACGTGCAGGACCAGCGCGACCCCGAAGGGTTCCGTGAGCGCTATCTTGCCGTGCTTGGCGAGGGCTTCGACCGCGCGCCGAACGAGCAGGTGGCGCAACTGCTGGGGCACGCGCCTGACTGGGCGGCCCTGGTGGATGCCGATCTGCAGGTGTTCAACCAGACGGCGGCGCAGCTGCAGGCGCTGCATGCGCAGATCGAGGCAGGGCAGGGTACGTGAACCCGGCGCGCCCCTTGCAGCAGGCGGCCGCCACCGTGTGGCTGCTGTTGCTGCTGTGCCTGCTGCCGATGGCAGCGCTGGCGGCAATCCCGGTCCCGGCGCTGGACGATCCCGTGGTGGACACTGCCAACGCGCTGTCCGCTGAAACCCGCGCCACCCTGCGCAGGCAGGCGCTGCAGCTGCAGGCACGGAAAGGTGCACAGCTGCAGGTGCTGGTGGTACCCAGCGTGGGCAGCGAAGGCATCGAGGCCTATGCACAGCGGGTGTTCGATCAGTGGCAGCTGGGTCGCGCCGGTGTCGACGACGGTGTGCTGTTGCTGGTGGCGGTGCAGGACCGCCGCGTACGCATCCAGACCGGCTATGGCCTGGAAGGAGCGCTACCGGACGCGTACGCCGCTCGCATCATCGACAACGCGATCGTGCCGCGTTTCCGTGAGGGCGATGTCGACCAGGGCGTGCTCGATGGCACGACGATCATGGTGGCGCTGATCGATGGCGAGGACCTGCCGGCATGGGAAGAACCGTCGGCCAGCAACGTGCTGCCTGCGGACTGGCGACGCGCAGACTCGGTGGTGGCGTTGACCCTGCTGGCCGGCTTCCTGGCCGGGCTGTGGCGCTCGCCGCCGCCGCTCCCGCCGGCGAAGGCCGAGGATGATTTCAGCGGCAGCCGTCGGGAGCGGCGGCGCAAGGCACTGGCCGCCAATGCATCGGCACCAAAACCAACCTGGCCGACCTTGCCGGCCTGGGGCCGCCCGATGCTGTTGACCGCTGTTGTGGGTGCGGGCGTGCTCTCCGTGGCGCTGCTGCTGCCACGCCATGTGCTGCCGGGCCTGTGCTTCGTGCTGGCGCTGGGTGTGCCGGTGGCGGCCCTGCTGGGCTGGTGCTGGCGCCGCAGCCGAAGTGTGCGCATCGTGCTGTGCGGGATGCTGATGCTCAGCGTGCTCTTCCTTGTGCAGGCGCTGCTGCGTGGCCAGCTGCCACCGAGCCTGGCCCGGCACCTGCTGCTGCAGGCCGCCGCGGGCGTTGTCACCCTGATGGTGTTCCTGCTGGTGCAGGCCTGCCGCACACGCTGGAAGAAGAACCGCAGCAGCTTCATCGTGCGCATGACGGTGCTGGTGCTGTTGACCCTCGGCTATGCCGCGGGCGCGTTGCTGGCGATCCATCGTGCCGAAGGTGACGATCCACGGCTGCTGGCAATGATCGTGTCCGGTGTGTGTGGCGTGCTGCTGTACTTCGTATGGTTGTTCACCATGCTGCCGGGCGAGCGCGCACGTGGCCGGGTTTCATCATCCCGCGAACGCACGTCGTCCCGTTCGTCGTCCTCGTCGAGTTCGTCGTCGAGCAGTTCCAGCAGCTGGTCTGGAGGCGGCGGCCGCAGCGGCGGAGGCGGCGCGTCCGGCAGCTGGTAGTTCTCAGGCCGCCTGCACCCGCCAGCCGAGCGAGGCGTCCTCCACAATACCCGGGCCGGCCACGTCGCCGACCTGCAGCTGCAAGCCGCGCGCGTTCGGCAGGTCCTTCTGCTCGGGGAACCAGCGTCGATCCGCAGCGACCACGATCAGCAGGCCCTCGTCGTCGCCCATCGGCGCGAACTGCGACGAAGGCGGGCTGATCGGTTGCAGGCCGAACCGCAGGCTGGACTGTTCGCGCACAGCGTCGACATCGTGGCTGGGCAGGCCGACTTCGCTCAGGCAGCTCAGCTCGCTGCCGTGGAAGGCGCCCTGATGCGCACTGGCCGGCAAGCGGCGGCGGCCGATCAGTTCCAGGATCAGGCCGTCAGGGCCAGTGAAGTACACCGACTGCGACTGCCAGCTGCTCTCCAGCGCGAAGTAGTCCAGTCCCGCCGGATTGCGCTGCAGTGGCGTGCGTTCACGCAACCAGGTCATCGCCTCGCCGAAGCGGTTGTCCGGTACGTTGAAGGCCAGGTGCACGCCACCGACCGGATGATCAGCCGCCGGCTGCAGTTCGATCGTGCTCCAGCCGATGTGCACATGATTGCCGACCACGCGCTGCTGCAGCACATCGTGGAAATACGCGGCGACGGTGGTGACGTCGGACACTGGCAGGGTGAGGTGAAGCAGGCGCATGGCCGATCCTCCGTGGATGCGCCCACTGTAGCGCCGGGCCATGCCCGGCGGCCACTACCGCAGTGCTTCGGCGAAGAATCGCACCGCGGCATCCACTGCCTGCGCGTGGGTGTCCGCCTTCGGAACCGAACTGCTGCAGAGCTCGGGCAGCCTCTGCACACCAACCGCTGTACAGGCCGCCAGGAAGTCGTAGTGACCGACATCCGGCAGACGCTGCAGCACAGCGCCCGGAATCAGTGTCTGTGCAGCCTCGCCATTGCTCTGCGGTTGCGCAACCGTGTCAGCCTCGCCCAGCACGATCGACACTGGCTGCCTCAGCGAGGACAGCTGCTCGGGCGCGAACGCCTGCACGATCGCGGGTGCCAGCAGGAATGCCGCACGCACGCCGGGGATCGCGCGCGAGTCGTTGGCGTGGGAGATCCAGGGAGACATCGCGGGTGAGCCCGCAGCGGCAACACGCGCGTCCATCGTGTGCGTGGCGGTTTCCTGTTGTGGCCGGCAGACGCCGTCATCCGGGTGCGCGCGGCAGAAGGCCAACAGCCGCTGCAGGTCGGGGCGTGCACCGGCGGCCAGCAGCGCGGTGTAGCCTCCGGCCGAGAACCCGGCCACACCCAGTCGCTCAGGGTCGACATGCGGACCCAGCAGCGGATCGGCCTGTACTGCAGCGAGTGCCGAGCGCAGGTCATCCGCACGCAACCAGCTCAGTACGCTGCCGGGCAGGGTCATCTCGTCCACGCCGTTGTTGCCGGGATGATCGACCGCGATCACCAGATACCCGGCGCGCGCCAATGCCGTGCCCAGCCAGCCCATCATGCGCGCGCTGCCGCCGTTGCCGTGGGAGAGCAGCAGGGTCGGCAGGCGCTTGCCCGCGATCGGGGCATCCATGGCTGAGCGGCCGACGTCGAACAGCGGCGCATCGGGCGGACCGATGGTCAGGGCGGTTTCCGTGCTGCCAGCGGGCGCGGGATACCAGACCGTGTAGCGCAGGGCGTCGCGATGCTGCGCATCGCGCACCGCGGCGCTGGCCACTGTGGTGATGCCGTGGCGTTCGCCTGCTTTCCAAGGCTCGCCAGCGCTGGCGGCCCCCGCGGAGGCCATCAGCATCATTCCCATCACAGTGGCTGTCATGCGCATCGTCGACTCCTTGTCAGCGTGGGCGTTCGTCCACCGGCAGCCAGATCTCCACGCCGCCGTTGCCGCTGTGCTCATCGAAACGCATGTCGTAGCGTTCCAGATCGGGGGCATCGGCCAGGCTGAGACCGGAGCCGGGCAGGTAGTGATCCAGCAGCCAGAACCAGGTCGAGCGGATGGTCGAGATGTGCCCGCCGTGCCAGGCCACCAGGTAGCGACGCGGCGGAATGTCCACGCGTTGCCAGTGCGCAGGGACGCTCGGCACCGCGCTGGCCGGCAGTGCGGCGATGTAGTCGAAGCCGCCATCGTCATCATTGTTGCAGCACACGCCGAAGCTGATCGGCGCCGGCGCCGGCCATTCGCGGTTGAGCTGCGCCCACTGCCCAGGAATCGCACCGCCGCTGTCGCGGGTATGCCGCATGCCGATGCCCGCCACCTGGAAAGCGGGCGTGTCGAGCAGGCGCGGCGCTTCACCGCAGGCAGCCGGCGCCTCGTCCACGCGGATCGCCTGCACCAGCGCCAGTCCATCAGTACCTTGTTCGCGTACCCGCTCCGGGGTCTGCCCGAACTGTTCGCTGAAGGCGCGGGTGAACGCGGCATGGGTGGTGTAGCCCGCGCCCAGTGCCACCTGCAGGATGTCGCCCGCCCCGTTGGCCAGCCGCTGCGCGGCAGCGGTCAGGCGCCGTCCCCGCAGATAACGCACCACCGAGGTGCCGGTGCGGGCCTGGAACAGGCGCGACAGATGGAACGGCGACAGCCCCGCCGCAGCGGCAATATCGGCCAGTGCCAACGGCTGGTCCGCATGGGTTTCGATGTACCACAACGCCTTGCCTGCCGCGCTCATCCAGCCGTTCCCCGATTCCGATGCCGGGCACAGTAGCGGATCGGCAGGCAGCGCGTTTAGCAGTTCTTGCGCTCCAGCGGCATCAAGCTGTCGCACTGACGTCATGGCTCCTTCACAGATCGCGCCGAGACTGCGCGCCTTGTCCAGGCCTGCGATATCCCTGCAGGTGCTGGCCCTGTCGCGTCCTCCCGGAGCCCTGCCGTGCATCGTTCGAAGCTTTCGCGTTCCATCCTCCTCGCCCTTTCCATGGCCAGCGCAGGAGGCGCGATCGCAGCGGAGGCCGATGCGGTCGATGCCCCGGCGGGCAGCCGTGCGGCGCCCACCCAGCTCGACGCGATGCTGGTCACCGGCACCCGCGCCTCCAACCGCACCCAGTTCGAAACGTTGGCGCCGGTGGACGTGTTCACCAAGGAAGATATCAAGTCCGTTGAATCCACCGACCTGAAGGACGTGCTGGCGCAGCTGGTGCCGTCGTTCGTGGTGCAGCGCCTGCCGATGGCGGACGGCCAGGTGTTCGTGCGCCCGGCCACGCTGCGTGGCCTGTCGCCGGACCAGACCCTGGTACTGGTCAACGGTCGTCGCTTCCACCGCAGCGCGCTGCTCGGCAACCGTGGCGCGCAGGCGGCCGACCTGGCACAGATTCCGACCAGTGCGATCAAGCGCATCGAAGTGCTGCGCGATGGTGCGTCGGCGCAGTACGGCTCGGATGCCATCGCCGGCGTCATCAACATCATTCTCGAGGATGGCCCGGGTACCGAGATCACCGCTGGTTATTCGCAGTATGCGCAGGGCGATGGCGCCTCGCGCGATTTCAGCGCACGCACCGGCTGGTCGCTGGGTGACTATGGCAGCCTGGTTCTGTTCGCCGAATCGTCCAACTCCGACGCCACCTCGCGCACCCGCCAGCGCCCGGATGCGATCGCCTTCCAGGCCGCGCATCCGGATCTGGACGTGCCCAACCCGGTGCAGCGCTGGGGCCAACCGGAACTGGAAAGCCGCCGCGTCGGCTTCAACGTGAAGGCCAACGCCAGCGACACGCTGGAGCTCTATGCCTTTGGCCTGTACAGCCACAGCGATGGCGTCAGCGATTTCAACTGGCGCAACCCGGACACCACCACCGGTGCTTACCGCACCACTGCGATCTTCCCCGGCTGGAACCTGCGTTCGATCTATCCGGTGGGCTTCAGTCCGCAGTACGGCAACGTCCAGAACGACCTGCAGCTGGTCGGTGGCCTGCGTGGCGAGATCACGCCGAAGCTGCGCTGGGATGTCAGCGCCTCGTATGGCCGCAACGCCATCGACTACAGCCTGAAGAATTCGATCAACGCCTCGCTCGGCCCGGCCAGCCCGACCGCATTCGATCTCGGCCGCCTGACCCAGACCGAGAAGAACGCCAACGCCGACTTCAACTACGAGTGGGATGTGGCTGCGCTGTCCAAGCCGATCAACGTCGCCTTCGGTGGCGAGTTCCGCCAGGAGACCTACCAGGTGCGCGCCGGTGATCCGGCCTCGTACGCGGTGGGCCCGGGCGCGGCGGCAGGGCTGGAAGCCAATTCCAACGGCGCACCGGGTTTCTCGGCCAGCCAGGCCGGGCAGTGGAGCCAGCGCAGCAAGGCGGCCTACGTGGATATGGAAGTGCCGTTGGGCGAGCGCTGGAGCATCGGTGCGGCCAGCCGCTACGAGGACTTCTCCAGCTTCGGCAGCACGCTGGACGGCAAACTGTCGGCACGCCTCGCGATCACCCCGGACGTGGCTCTGCGCGGCACGGTGTCCACCGGCTTCCGCGCACCGACACCCGCGCAGCTCAACACCACCAGCACCACCCAGGGCCTGGATACGCGCACGCTGCAGATCTTCACCAGTGGCCGCTTGTCGCCGAACGATCCGCTGGCCCAGCTGCTCGGTGCCAGGCCGCTGAAGCCGGAGGAATCGCGTACCGCGTCGCTGGGCCTGACCTGGCGCACCGACCTGGGCCTGTCCGGTTCGGTCGACGTCTACCAGATCAAGCTCACCGACCGCTTCAGCCAGTCGGCCAGCTTTGCCATTCCGGCTGGTACTCCCAATCCGCTGGGCTATACCTCGGTGAACTACTTCACCAACGATTTCGATACCACCACCACCGGCGTGGACGTGGTCGGCAACTACCTGCGCGACCTCGGCGCGGGTCGCATGACGCTGACCCTGGCCTACAACTACAACCGCACCCGCGTGGACAACGGCAGCACCTCGGTGGCCACCAACGAAACCCAGCGCGTGCTGTTCGAAGACCGCCTGCCCGAGCACAAGGGCAGCCTGACCGGCAGCTGGGACATCGGCGCCTGGTCGCTGATGGCACGCATGCGCTACTACGGTGCCTGGACCGACGCCAGCGGCAATGCGGTGGGCGACATCTACCAGCGCTTCGGCGCGATGAGCTTCCTCGACCTCGCCGTGGGGTATCGCATCAACGAGCACCACAGCCTGCGCGTGGGTGCAGACAACGTGCTCGACCGCTATCCGGATGAGGCGGTGTTCCAGGCCAGCCGCGGCCTGGTCTACTCGCGCAACGCGCCGTACGACACCGATGGTGCCAACCTGTACGCGCAGTACCGGTTGAGCTTCTGATGGACCGCACGCGCCGCTCCCTGCTGCGTGCCGGCACCCTGCTGCCGGCCGCAGCCGCACTGTCTTCACTGCCCGCCATGGCTGCCACGCGTTACGCTGCACCCATGCAGATTCCCGCAACGACCGTGGCGCCGGACGTGCTGGCCCGCGATGAAGGCTATTGGGCCTCCGTGGCCAGCCACTTCGACATCACCGACGAAGTGAACCACCTGGAGAACGGCTACTGGGGTGCAATGGGCCGCGAGACGCTGGCGAGCTACCAGCGGCACACCGCTGAAGTGAATCGTGGCAACGCCTGGTACGGCCGTCGTGAGTTCCCGGCGCAGTACCTGGCGGTGCAGCGGCAGGTAGCCGAGCTGCTGGGCGTGGGCGTTGATGAAATCGCACTGACCCGTGGTGCCACCGAGGCGATGCTGGCCCTGATTGGCGGCTACAACCGCCTGCAGCCCGGCGACCAGGTGCTGTATGCCGACATCGACTACGACAGCATGATCGGCGCGATGCGCTGGTTGCAGCAGCGTCGCGGCGTGCAGGTCGAGCGTATCGCGCTGCCGGCGGTGCCGGACCACGCGCAGATCCTGCAGGCGTATGAGGACGCATTCGCGCGGTTGCCGCGTCTGAAGCTGGTGCTGCTGACCCAGGTCAGCCATCGTCATGGGCTGGTGCTGCCGGTGGCCGAGATCGCCGAACGTGCGCGTGCACGTGGTATCGACGTGATCGTCGATGCGGCGCATGGGTTCGGCCAGATCGACTACGCGGTGCCGCAGCTCAAGGCTGATTTCGTCGGCATCAATCTGCACAAGTGGATCGGTGCGCCGGTCGGCGTCGGCGCGATGTACGTGCGCAAGGGCCGTGTGGCCGATCTTGACCCGTACATGGGGGAGACCGACGACGGCCGCGTGGGCAGCCGCGTGCATACCGGTACGGTCAACTTCGCCGCCTACCTGGCGCTGCCGGAAGCGATTTCCCTGCACCAGCGTATCGGCGTAGCCAACAAGCAGGCGCGCCTGCGTTACCTGCGCGAGCGCTGGACGGTACCGGCGCGGCAGATGGCACATATCGAAGTGCTGTCCTCACCGGATCCGGCGTTGGCGAGTGCATTGGCCAGCTTCCGCCTGCGCGGGCGTACCAGCGTGGCCGACAACATCGCGCTGCAGAAGCGCCTGCTGGATGAGCATCGCGTGTTCACCACGCATCGTGACGGTTTGGACTCCGGCGCCTGCGTGCGGGTGACGCCGTCGGTGTTCACCCGGCCGGAGCAGATGGACGCGCTGGTGCAGGCGCTCTCCGCCCTGGCCTGACTCTGCTTTGGTGGGTGCCAACCTTGGTTGGCACATTCCGTCCGTGCCGGGGAATCTTCCGCCGGCCAGCGGCCGGCACTACCAGGCCTACCGCTCGATCGCCGGCAACGCATCCGACAACAACAACCGATCAATCCGCCGCAGCGCACTTTCCAGCTGCCGGCGATCCGCCGCCAGCCCCAGCGACAACCGCACCCCGTTCTGATGCTGTACCCCCGGCAGGCAGAACGCCGATGACGGCGCAATCGCCAGCCCCTGCAGCTGTGCGGTACGCACCAGCGTGGCGTCGGTCCACGGCGCGGGTATCCGGCACCACGCATGCAGGCCCTCTGCCCGCTGCAGCAGCGATGGCGCCAGCAGGTAGCGCGCCATGCGCATGCGCTCGCGCGCCTCGGTGCGCACCTGCGCCAGCAGTGACTGCGCCGAACCATCCAGCAGCAGTTGGCTGGCCAGCGCCGAGACCAGCGGATGGCCCATCAACCGCGTTGCTCGCAGTGCGGCCGTCATCGCCTCGGCATGCGCCGCGCTCGGACAACGCACGAAGGCGGTGCGCAGGCCGGGGCTGATCACCTTCGACAGTGTCGCCACGTAGAACACATGACGCGGTGCCAGCGTTGCCAGCGGTATCGGCGCCTCCTCGGCGAGGTGCCAGTACGGATCGTCTTCGATCGCCAGCAGGCCTTCGCTTTCCAGCACGCGCGCCATCGCTTCGCGCCGATGCAGCGGCAGGGTCAGTGCGGTCGGGTTCTGGCAGGTGGGATTGAGATAGACCAACCGCGCACCGCTTTCGCGTGCCAGCCGCGCCAGTGCATCGGGGCACATGCCGTGTTCGTCGCTGTCCACCGGCAGCAGGCGCCGGCCCAGTGCGGCAGCGGCCTGCAGCAGGCCCGGATAGACCAGCGCGTCGCAGAGGATCGCGTCGTCGTCGCGTCCCTGGCTGACCAGGATCGACGCCAGCGCCACCTGTGCACCTTCGGTCAGCAGCAGGCAGGCATCGTCCACCTTTCCCAGCATCGGCTGCAGCCAGCGCGCCGCTGCGTGGCGGTCGGTGGGGTTGCCACCGCCCAGGTGATAGGTCATCAGGTTCGGTGCGTTGCTGCGTGCGAGTACGGCGGCGGCACCGCGGCGCAGCGTCTCGGCCAGCGCATCGGCATCGGGCACCGGCGGCACGTTCATGCTCAGGTCCACCACCTGGTCGAAGCCGGCCTTGGGCGGTGCGATGAAACTGCCCTGTGGTCCACGCGCTTCGATCAGGCCACGCTTGCGTGCTTCATCGAAGGCGCGGGTGACCGTGGTCAGGTCGATACCGAGCTGCTGCGCCAACGCGCGTTGCGAAGGCAGGCGTTGTCCCGGTGCGAGACCACCGCGGCGCACCGTGCGTTCCAGCGAGTTGACGATGCGCAGGTAGATCGGCCCGCTGTGCGCGAGTACGTCCTGCACCCATTCGCGGGCTGCGACATCCGGTCGCGGCATGTACGGAGCATGTCGGGGCGTATCGTTGCTTCCAACGGCGGGAGCCTGTCCATAACCATCGGTCGGTTCGGACAGGTGACCGCCGTTGTTGTTTGCGGCGGCCACGCCGGCCAGCGTCAGTGATGTCATTGCGCGTCCTCAGCGCTTGGCCTGCCAGGGGCAGTAGCAGCCCACGGCAAGCAGTCCTTTCGGGCGCACGGTCTCGCCGCGCACCAGTCTGTCCAGCAGCGGTTCGACGAAGCTGTTGGCCGAGTTGCACACCATGCCGATGCTGTACGGTCCTGCGTAGGCGAGGTGGCCCTGGCGATCCCAGATGGCTACGGCGGGGCTGGCCGGAATGTGTTCGATGCCGTCGATGGTCGGCAGGTTGATCACCTTGTTGCGCAGTGGCTCGGGCAGCTCGCCCTGCGTACCCGGGCGGCGGATGGCATAGAAGTCGATGCCGGCGCGGCGGTACATGCTGATCAGGTAGCTCAGGTGCGCACCGGTTTCGCGGTTGCACACGCCGCAGGCCGGGTCCCAGAAATGCACCACGCGGATGCGGCCGGTATCACCGGCCAGATCGGCCGGCAGGCGCAGCTGCGAATCGTCGAAGACGATGGCCTGTTCGGTGAAGGTGGACTGCGCGCTGTAGCCGAAGTACTGCCACAACGCAGCCGCGACGCCGGCCATGAACAGGCAGGCGAGGGCGATCATCGTCGGCAGCAGCCAGCGGCGACGAGGCGCGGCTGCGCCCATCAGGAATCTTCCCGGCCGAACTTGTGCACGTACTGCTTGCGCATCTCGCGGCAGGAATCGGCCTGCGCGCGGCGCTGGATCTCGCTACGCGACGGATCCTCGCTGCGCTGCAAGCACTGCTCGATGGCGTGGCGTTCGGCGGCCTGCACATCCACGGTCTGCGGCTGCAGGCAGACCCAGGCCAGCGCGGCCAGCATCAACACCACAAAGCCACCGCACCCGGCCATCACCAGGTGGAATTTCAGTTTCTCGGCGCGCATCGATGCACGTCCCTTCATCCATACATTGCATACAAAATATCATCTTGTATGGATAAAGCGCCATGCGCCCCGTTCAGACGATGGCGTTGTGGCGTGCCTCGGGGGCCTCGGACAGGATCTCGTTCAGCTTGGCCAGCGCCCCGGCCAGCGCGCCCTGGTCGACCGCGCCGCCCAACGACAGGCGGATCGCGTTGCCCGGTGGCGGTTCTTCCACGCTGAAGGCATCGGAGCTGGCAATGCCCAGCCCCTGCTCCTGTGCGGCCTGGATCAACCGGTACTGGTCGAGCCGCGGCGGCAGCGGCAGCCACACATGCAGGCCGGCCGGATGCGCCTGGGCACGGGCCGGCAGGCAACGGGCGGCAATGGCCTGGCGCTCGCGCAGTTCCTGCTGGAAGCGCTGCACCATGTCCTGGGCCTGGCCGCTGCGGATCCACTGCGAGGCCACCGCCACCATCGATTGGGTCGGCATCAGCGCGATTGCGCGCAGCGCATCCAGCACCGGTTCCATCGGCTCGCCGGCCGGCACCACCAGGTAGGCGGTGCGCAGGCCCGGCGCCAGGCACTTGGACAGGGTGGAGATGTAATAGACCGCGCAGCCCGCATCGCGGTGGGCGGCCAGCGGCGGCGCGGCGTCTCCGGCCAGCAACCAGTAGGGATCGTCTTCGATCACGGTCAGATCGTGGCGCTTCGCGACCGCCAGCAGGGCCTGCCTGCGTTGTGCCGACATCGTCGCCGTGGTCGGGTTCTGGATGGTCGGCACCAGGTACAGCAGGCGCGGGCGGCGTAGCTGGCAGGCCTCCTCCAGTGCGTCGGGGAGCATGCCTTCGGCGTCCATCGCCACCGGCACCACGCCCCGCTGCAGCACGCGCGCGGCGGCCAGCAGGCCCGGGTAGGTCAGCTGCTCGGCGGCAATCAGCTCGCCCGGCTGGGTGCGGGCCAGGATCAGCGCGCACAGTGCGGTCTGCGCACCGGGGCAGATCACCACCTGGTCGGCACCGACCGTCCCCAGCATCGGTGACAGCCACTGCACAGCGGCGGCGCGGTCCTCGCGGGTGCCGGCGCCGACGTGGTAGCTCATCAGTTCGCCCTGGCCCAGCTGCTGGCCCACGTGCTGGAAACCGGCCTCCATGCCCTGTGCGAACGGCGCGCTGCCCAGCAGCGGCGGGATGTTCATGCTCAGGTCCACCGAGGTGCTGCGGTTGCCGGCCGACAGCGCGATGAAGGTACCGCCAGCGCCTTGGGCGTCGAGCAGGCCGGCCTGGCGCAGCTCGGCGAAGGCACGGGTGACCGTGGTCAGGTCCACGCCCACCTGCTGGGCCAGGTCGCGCTGCGGCGGCAGGCGGTCGCCCGGGCGCAGCACGCCGTCATCCACCGCCTCGCGCACCTGCTGGGCAATCTGCAGGTACAGCGGGCCGGCGCCCTCGCGGAAGGGGCGAACCCAGGTGCGATTGGGGTGTTTCAGGCGGCGGCCGGCGGCAGGGGGCGTCATCGGTCAGTTTTTTCCATACGTACAGATGCACAAGTCCATACAATGATGTATCTTGTATGGGCTTGATTGGAGTGGTTCGCCTACTTGTAGGCGACCTCGTACCCACAGTGTAGCCGCTCCACGCCCGGGCGCTGCGCGCAGGCGAGCCGGTCAAGCGCGCTTCTTCAACAGGGTTGACCTCCAATGAATATCTGCTGGAACCGCATCCGCCTGGCGCTGGTCGCCCTGGCCTGCGTCGGCCTGTCGGGCTGTGACTGGGTGCTGCTGGATTCGAAGGGCATGGTCGGGCTCGCCCAGCGCGACCTGATCCTGATCTGCATCGGCCTGATGCTGATCGTGGTGATACCGGCCATCGTGCTGACCTTCGTGTTCGCCTGGCGCTACCGCGCCGGCAATACCAAAGCCAAATACATGCCTGACTGGTCGCACTCCACCAAGGTGGAGATCGTGGTCTGGGGCGTGCCGCTGATCATCATCGCGGTGCTGGCGGTGATCGTGTGGAAGTCCACCCACGAGCTGGACCCCTACAAGCCGCTGGACGTGGCCGGTGAGCCGCTGCACGTGGACGTGATCGCCACCGACTGGAAGTGGGTGTTCGTGTATCCGGACCTCGGCATCGCCACGGTCAACCAGCTCAACTTCCCGGTCGACCGTCCGCTGGCGTTCAACATCACCTCCAACTCGACGATGAATACCTTCTTCATCCCGCAGCTGGGTGGGCAGATCTACGCGATGGCCGGCATGCGCACGCAGCTGCACCTGATCGCCAACGAGCCCGGCCAGTTCCGTGGCATGTCCGGCAACTACAGCGGGCATGGCTTCTCGAACATGAAGTTCATCGCCACCGCCAGCAGCAACGAAGAGTTCGAGCGCTGGGTGACCGAGGTGCGCAGCGCGCCGGACGCGCTCAGCTTCACGCAGTTCAAGGCGCTGGCCGCACCGTCGAAGAACGCACCGGTGCAGCACTTCTCCAGTGTTGAACCACTGCTGTTCAAGAAGGTCATCGACCAGTTCATCGGCGTTGGTGAGAACACCGCTGCTGCGACCCCGGCGGGCGCTGCCGGCGGTGCCCAGGTTTCCCAGGAGTAACGAACATGTTGGGTAAATTGACGTGGGAGGCCGTGCCGCTGCACGAGCCGATCGTCGTGGTCACATTGGCGGCCATGGTGCTGGGTGGCCTCGCGCTGCTCGGCGCGGTGACGTACTTCAAGCTGTGGGGCCCGCTGTGGCGTGACTGGTTCACCACCGTGGACCACAAGAAGATCGGCATCATGTACGTGGTGGTAGCGCTGGTCATGCTGGTGCGCGGCTTTGCCGATGCGCTGATGATGCGCGCGCAGCTGGCGGCGGCTGGCCCGGGCAGTGACGGCTTCCTGCCACCTGAGCACTACGACCAGATCTTCACCGCGCACGGCGTGATCATGATCTTCTTCGTGGCCACCCCGTTCGTGGTCGGCCTGATGAACATCATCGTGCCGCTGCAGATCGGCGCGCGCGACATGGCGTTCCCGTTCCTCAACGCCTTCAGCTTCTGGATCTTCGTGGTCGGCGCTGCGCTGATGATGATCTCGCTGGGCGTTGGCGAATTCGCCATGACCGGCTGGGTAGCCTATCCGCCGCTGTCGGGCATCGAGTTCAGTCCAGGGGTCGGTGTTGATTACTACATCTGGGCGTTGCAGGCTTCGGGCATCGGCACCTTGCTGACCGGCGTCAACCTGTTCATCACCATCCTGCGCATGCGTGCGCCGGGCATGACCCTGATGAAGATGCCGGTGTTCACCTGGACCGTGCTGGTCACCAGCGTGATCATCATCGCCGCCTTCCCGATCCTGACCGTGGCGCTGGGTGCGCTCACCCTGGACCGCTACCTGGACTTCAACTTCTACACCAACACGTTGGGTGGCAACCCGATGATGTACGTGAACCTGGTGTGGGCCTGGGGCCACCCGGAGGTGTACATCCTGGTGCTGCCGGCGTTCGGCATCTTCTCTGAAGTGACCGCCACGTTCGCGCGCAAGAAGCTGTTCGGCTACAAGTCGATGGTGGGCGCCACCCTGGCGATCGGCATCCTGTCGTTCATCGTCTGGCTGCACCACTTCTTCACCATGGGCTCCGGTGCCAGCGTCAATGCCTTCTTCGGCATCATGACGATGATCATCGCCATTCCCACCGGCGTGAAGATCTTCACCTGGCTGTTCACCATGTACGGCGGTCGCGTTGAGTTCAGCGTGCCGATGCTGTGGACCATCGCCTTCCTGGTCACCTTCACCATCGGTGGCATGACCGGCGTGCTGCTGGCCATTCCGGGCGCGGACTTCCTGCTGCACAACAGCCTGTTCCTGGTCGCGCACTTCCACAACACCATCATCGGCGGCGCGCTGTTCGGCTACCTGGCCGGCTTCGCCTACTGGTTCCCGAAGGTGTTCGGCTTCACCCTCAACGAGCGCCTGGGCAAGTGGTCGTTCGCCTGCTGGGTGATCGGTTTCTACCTGGCCTTCATGCCGCTGTACATGCTCGGCTTCATGGGCATGACCCGCCGCATGAACCAGTACGACAACCCGGCGTGGACGCCGTACCTGATCGCCGCCTTCATCGGTGCACTGTTCGTGTTCGCGGGCATCATCCTGATGCTGGTGCAGATCTACGTGAGCGTGCGCGACCGCAAGCGCAACCTGGACCTGACCGGCGACCCGTGGAACGCACGCACGCTGGAATGGGCCACGCCGTCGCCGCCGCCGTTCTACAACTTCGCCGTGGTGCCCAAGGCCGATGAGCTGGATGCCTTCCACGAAGCGAAGAAGCGCGGCCTGCCGCCGCCGCCGAAGAAGTACGCACCGATCCACATGCCGAAGAACACCGGCGTGCCGCTGATCCTCAACATCTGGATCCTGGTGTTGTGCTTCGCCCTGGTCTGGCACATCTGGTGGATGGCCGCGGCCAGCTTCATCGCGATGATCGTGACCCTGATCGTGCGGTCCTATGACGAGGACGTGGACTACTACGTCAGTTCCGAAGAGGTGGCGCGCACCGAAGCGGCCAACCTTGCCAAGCTGAAGGAGGTACGCGCATGAACCTGTTGACCCGCCCCGAGCTGGCCAGCGACACGCAGGCGCACGAGGACCACCACGAACACGACCACGGCCACGAACGGGGCGGCATGAAGGTGTTCGGCATGTGGGTCTACCTCATGTCCGACCTGGTGCTGTTCGGTTCGTTGTTCGCCTCGTACGCGGTGCTCAGCACCGCCTACGCCGGCGGCCCCACCGGCAAGGAGCTGTTCTCGCTGCCGTTCGTGATGGCCGAGACCTTCCTGCTGCTGGTTTCCAGCATCACCTACGGCCAGGCCGTGCTGGCGATGCATCGTCACGACACCTCGGCAGTGCTGCGCTGGCTGGGCGTGACCTTCGTGCTCGGTGCCTCGTTCATCGGCATGGAGATCTACGAGTTCTCGCACCTGATCCACGAAGGCGCGGGCCCCAGCACCAGTGCCTACCTGTCGGCGTTCTTCGCGCTGGTCGCCACCCACGGCCTGCACGTGGCCAGCGGCCTGATCTGGATGGCGGTGGTCATGCACCAGGTCTACCGCCGCGGCCTGACCCCGACCAACATCACCCGCGTGTCGTGCCTGAGCCTGTTCTGGCACTTCCTGGACCTGGTGTGGATCTGCGTCTTCACCTTCGTCTACCTGATCGGAGCCTTCTGACATGGCCCACGTCGAAACCTCGCGCGCCGGCAATGCGCACGGCTCCACCAAGTCCTACCTGATCGGCTTCGTGCTGTGCGCGCTGCTGACCGTGGTGCCGTTCGCGCTGGTGATGAACCCGGTGCTGTCGCGGCCGCTCACGCTGTTCCTGCTGGTCGGCTTCGCGGTGGCGCAGATCCTGGTGCAGCTGGTCTATTTCCTGCACATGGACCGCAAGTCCGAAGGCGGCTGGAACCTGGCCAGCTTCGTGTTCACCCTGGTGATCCTGTTCATCGTCGTCGCACTGTCGGTCTGGATCATCTGGAGCATGCACTACCACATGATGATCAACTGACCGTGGCCGGGGTGATCGGCATGGACCGCGCGATCACCCCGGCACCTCCGTCCTCTTTCCCCCAAGGGCAGGCCTGACCGAGACCCCGCCCGCGTCTGCGTTGGTGGTACCCGTGAAGCGTCCTGCTGCTGTTGCCCGTTCGTTGTTCTCTCCCCGTTTCCGCCTGCCGCTGCTGGCAGGCCTGGCCGTCGGCCTGCTGGCCGGCTGCAGTGCGCAGTCGCGCATGGACTTCTATTCCAAGGACATCGCCTGCGAAGAACTCGGCCAGCAGTGGTCGATGCCCGACAGCCACGGCACCGTGCGTGGCCCGAAGGACCTGCAGGGACAGGTGACCTATCTGTTCTTCGGCTTCACCAGCTGCCCGGACGTGTGCCCGACCACCATGGTCGAGCTCAGCCAGGTCAAGCACCTGATGGGCAAGGATGCCGACCAGCTGCAGGTAGTGTTCGTCAGTGTCGATCCCGCACGCGACACGCCCGAAGTCGCCCGCACCTATGTGGAAGCGTTCGACCCCAAGGCGATCGCACTGGTCGGCAACGAAGCGCAACTGGCCGCGATGGCCAGCGACTTCAAGGCGTTCTACGAAAAGGAACCCGGCCCGGTGCCGGACACCTACACCATGAGCCACATCGCCGGCGGCTACGTGTTTGATCGCCAGGGCCGTCTGCGCCTGTTCGCGCCCTATGGCATGCCGGTGGACAAGCTGTTCTCGGACGTGCAGCGCCTGCTGCTCGAGCCTGGCCATCCGGCCGCCGGCAACGGCCCGCTGGCCAGCTGCCACCTCAAGCAAAGCGACACGCTCGCCGCCGGGTAATCCTGGGCCATGCCCGGCTGATGCCGCCTGTTCGTCGCGCCCGCTGCCCCGGTAGGTGTCGACCTTGGTCGACACGCGGTGAATGAATCTGGTGGGTGCCGACCGTTGGTCGGCACACCCCCACACACCAATCCCCCGACCGGCCAGGAGAGCCAACCGGCCAGGGGCACCACTCAACGCCTTACTTGGTTTCTTCCCACTGCACCACGTCCGGCTCGGCTGCCTTGATGCCGGCGGTCGACAGCAGCTTGGTGGTCGCATCCAGTGCCGCGTTCACCGACGGATACTCCACAATCGCGCGGCCCGAGGCCTTGGATACCTTCACCACGGTGCCGCCGGTGGCGGTGGCCGCACGCTGCGCCGAAGCCGCATCGGTGAAGAACACCTTGACCCGCGAGGTCGCCACGACCGGCGCGCCATCGTTGGAGACAGCGGCCGCAAACTTGCTGGCACCGGCATCCGCACGTGCGGCCACACCGGTAGACGCATCCGTGGACCGCTTGCTGCGGGTGCCGACGGCCGCCGCGCTGGCATCAGCCCCGGTGGTGATCCGGAACTGGCCGCCGCTGGCCTGCTGCACGGTTGCCGACGGCGCCAGCTGGAAGCGCGAGCCGCCCACATTGAACGAACGGCCGGTGGCCTCTGCCTTCAACTGCTGCGTGTCTACGGTCGACAAGGTCTTCGCCGGAGGTGTCTGGCCCGAACTCTGTGCCCAGGCGGTGGTGGTCATCGCCGCAAGGGCGAGGGTGCTCAACAGAATGGTCGTCTTCATCATCAGTGCCCCAGAACGCGGATCTTGAAGAATTCGAGGTTGCCACGCGATGCTGCGTTCGCGGCCTGCCCCAGGTCGGTTACTTCCAGTGTCCAGGTGCCCGTGGCGTTCTCATCCAGGAAGGCATTGCTGGACAGCAGGTCCCAGTTGGTGAAGTTGCGCTGGACGCCGTTGAGGCCAGAGCCGATGGCAGTGAATGCCGGCTGCACCACGCTGCGGGTGCCACTGGGCGAGATCAGCACGAACTGCAGCTGGCGGGTGTTGCTGTGGTTGACGCGGAAGCCGAGCTGCACGCTCTCGATGTTGCGTGCACCGTTGGCCAGCTGGAAGGTCAGGCGCGCCGCGGCCGCCGAGGTATTGCCGATGGCCACGGTACGCGTCGTGTTGCGCCAGCCACTATCCACCAGTGCACCCAGCGGCTGGAAGTCCTCTGCGACCTGTACCGCGCGTGCTGCATTGACCACACCGAAACCGTACCAGTTGCTGTAGGCACGGCCGGCGGCATTCACCGTCCAGCCCGGCACCAGCACGCGGCCGTCGGAGTGGGTCACCGCTGCCCGGTTCGGATCGGTGCGGGTGGCGGTGGTGGCCAGGATGTACTTCACATCGCGGTAGGACAGGTTCGGGTTGGTCTCCAGCAGCAGCGCCGCCACGCCCGACACCATCGGCGTGGCCGCCGAAGTGCCGTTCATCTTGCCTGTGTAGTTGCAGGTGCTGTCGATGGCAGACTGGTCGCCGTCCAAAGTGTTGCGCAGGCTCGTGTTCTTGTTGCTGCCCTGCGCGCAGCCGGTGACATCGGTGGTGAGGATGGCCGGATCGTAGCGGATCGCCAGCTGCCCCGGCACGACCTGCCGCTGCCAACCATTCTCACCGCCGAAGCCGGACACCCACAGCGCCGAGCCGGTGGACGAGTAGGACGAGCGCACGCCATCGGCGCGCACGGCGGCAACGGTGATCACGTTGAACAGGTTGTTACGCGGGTCGCGACCGGCCGGAATGCAACCCGTGTTGCGGTTCTTGGTGTCTGCCGAGCAGATGTCGGTGCCATCCGAGCGTGCGCCGTTGTTGTGGTTGTTGCCTGCGGCCTTCACGTAGATGCCACCGCGGCCGCCACGGGTGCCGGACATGGCCTGCTCATAGGCGGCGATGTCGTTCTGGCTGTAGGCCAGCGGCAGGTTGGGGTTGCCCGGGCTGGAGCCCCAGCTGTTGTTGAAGACCCCCACGTCGGCCACTTCGGCGCCGTCCCACCACGAGTACTCGATGTTGGAATTCGAATTGCCCTGGGCATTGGACGCCAGGAAATTGAAGCCCTTCAGGGTGGCCGCCGAGGCCACGCCGCGCACGCCCAGATTGTTGGCACCTACTGCACCGGCGATGCCGCCGACCATGGTGCCGTGATTGTCGCGGTCCGGATTGGAAGGTGAAGGGTTGTTGCTCTGGTTGGCGAAGTTCTTGCCGGCGACCGCCGCAACGTTGGCGGCCAGGTCCGGGTGTGCGATCTGCAGGCCGTCATCGACGATGGCGATGGTGACGCCCTGGCCACGGATGCCATTGCGGAACAGGCCATCCACGTTCAGATCGTTGCCAGCCACCGGCAGGGTATCGCCCAGTACGGCCTGTCCGGTGTTGAGCAGATGCCACTGACGCCCGGCCAGCGGATCGGCCTGCTGGGCCTGGGCGGTGACGGCCAGGCTGCCCAGCACCAGGGCAGTGGCAAGGGCCAGGCGCGCGGAGCGCGGTGGCGCGGAGCGTTGCGTGTGTCGCTTCATACACGAATCCTTCTGTTGTGAATCGGCATGGCAGGACGGCGGGGCGGAACTGCCCCATCGCAACGAGCCAAACGCGACACAACGAACAACCCCCTACCTCTTCACACTCCCAATCTGCAGATGTGCCGATTGCGTCACAAACACTTATGCCGTGGGGTAATGACGACTGCAGCGGCCCGCATCTGGTAGGCGCCAACCTGGGTTGGTATCCGCATCCACACATGGCGTGGATCCACCCGGCATCATCGCGCGCCCTCACATCCGGCTGTGCTACTACAGCCCGTGCACCCTTCCGCATCGGAGCACGATGATGGTCAACCCTCTGGCCCAGGCCCATGGCGGCCTCGGCACCACGCTGTTCAGCCTGTTGAACCCGATACCCTTCGGCTTCTTCGTCGGCGCGCTGATCTTCGACGCGATCTACCTCAACAGCGCCGAGGTGATGTGGGGCAAGTCCGCCGCCTGGCTGATCACCTTCGGCCTGCTGATCGCCATCATTCCGCGCCTGATCAACCTGTTCGCGGTCTGGCGCCGCAACGGTACCGCCACCCGCATCGACCGCATCGACTTCTTCCTCAACCTGGTCGCGGTGCTGCTGGCGATCTGGAATGCCTTCGTGCACAGCCGCGATGCGTATGCCGTTGCCGTGCCGGGCACGATCCTGTCGGCGCTCACCGTGGCCCTGATCGCCCTGGGCCTGATCCTGCTGTCACTGCAGCCGCCGGTGCTGCAGGGAGGTCGTCATGGCTAAGCACATCCTGCCCACCGTGGGCGCCCTGGCGCTGGCCGTGATGCTGTCGGCCTGTGCCGGCAAGGCCGAATACCATCCCGCTGACCAGTCCGGTGCACAACCGCCGTTGCCGGCACCGAAGAACTTCCTGATGCCGCCGATGCAGGTGCCCACGGGCGTCGGCTGGGCCGAGGGGCAGTCGCCCACCGTGGCCGACGGCCTGAAGATCGAACGCATCGCCGCCAACCTGCTGCATCCACGGCGGCTGCTGACCCTGCCGAATGGCGATGTGCTGGTGGTGGAAGGCAACGGCCCCGGTGAAGAACCGGTCACCACGCCCAAGCAGTGGATCGCCGGCAAGGTCAAGGCGCGCTCGGGCAAGGCCGGCAAGGGCGGCAACCGGGTCACCCTGCTGCGCCGCACGCCGGGCACGAACACCTGGACCCAGCATGTCTACATCGAAGGCCTGCATTCGCCGTTCGGCATCCAGCTGATCGGCGACACGCTGTACGTGGCCAACACCGGCAACATCGTGCAGTACCACTACGTGCCCGGTGAAACCCGCATGTCCGACAAGGGCCGCGAGTTCACCGACCTGCCCAGCACCATCAACCACCACTGGACCAAGGAACTGCTGGCCAGCCGTGATGGCAGCAAGCTGTATGTGGGCGTGGGTTCCAACAGCAACATCACCGAGAACGGCCTGGCCGTCGAGTACCGCCGTGCGGTGGTGCTGGAAGTGGACGTGGCCACCCGTGGCAGCCGCATCTTTGCGTCGGGCATCCGCAACCCGACCGGGCTGGACTGGGAGCCGAGCACCGGGAAGCTGTGGGCGGTGGCAAACGAGCGCGACGAGATCGGTGCCGACCTGGTGCCGGACTACCTCACCTCGGTGAAGGAGGATGGCTTCTACGGGTGGCCCTACAGCTACTACGGCCAGCACGTGGACGAGCGCGTGCAGCCGCAGCGGCCGGACCTGGTGGCCAAGGCGATCGTGCCCGACTACGCCATCGGCTCGCACGTGGCACCGCTGGGCCTGCTGTTCTACACCGGCCAGGCACTGCCGGCGCAGTACCACGGCGGCGCCTTCATCGGCGAGCACGGCAGCTGGGACCGCTCGCCGCTGAGCGGCTACGAAGTGGTCTACGTACCGTTCAAGGACGGCAAGCCGACCGGGCGGCCGCAGACCGTGGTCAGCGGTTTCGCCTCGAAGGACGAGAAGACCTTGATGGGCGCACCGGTAGGCATGGCGATGGACGCCGAAGGCGCACTGCTGGTCGCCGACGACGTGGGCGACGTGGTGTGGCGGGTGTCTGCCAAGTAACTCTGTAGCGTCGAGCCACGCTCGACTGCTGTGGATCCGGCCTTTGTAGAGTCGAGATCCTATGTTCGTGGTCAAGCCTGCTGGAAGCAGGCTTGACCCACCTTCAGCATGGCCGGATCGAAGTCCCGGCCGCTTTTGAAGACACCCCAGGCGATCCTGGCCAGCTTTCTGGCCAGGATGTTGAAGACGGCGGTGCTGGGGTGACCGCGTTTTGACAGCTCGTCGTAGAGCGGTTGCCCCCGACGACACCGCTTGAGCCCCATGGCGGCCATGTAGAGCATCTGGCGCAGCACTGGCGCGCCCTGTTTGGACAGCCGACGCCGTCCCGTTCTGCCGCCAGACTCGTTGGGCCGGGGATCCAGGCCCGTGCAGGCGATCCACGCGTTGGCGTTGGCCAATGGCCAGCGCGTCATGTAGTAGATCAGGTGAGCGGCGACGGCAGGGCCGACACCAGGGATGGTCAACAGGCGCTTGTAGAGCGTGCCATGCTCTCCATCGCGACCCAAGCGCTGCAGTTCGCTTTCCAGCTCGGACAGCGTCCCAGCCAGAGCGCAGAACAGATCTGACAGCTCCCCGGGGGCACTTTTGCTTACCCCGAAGGATTGCTCCAGGCGCGCGCGTGTCTTTACCAGCGTCTGCCGCTTGCGCAGCAAATCGTGCATCTGCTGCTGCTCGTCGGTACGCGGTACGTATTCACGCAGGCGATCGTTCTCCTTCTTCACGTACCGGGCGATCGCTTCGGCGTCCATGGCGTCCGTCTTGCCACGCGAGCCCGTCGCCCGGCCGTAGTGCTTGATCAGACGTGGATTGATCACATAGACAACGTGGCCTGCCTGGCCAGCCATCCGAGCCAACAACTCGTAGTACCGCCCCGTCGCCTCCATGCCAATCCGGCATCGCTGGGGCAAGGTGTTGAGCCACTGGGCTATGCCGGCCCGGGTGTTGGCGATCCTGTCGCCGGCCTTGCGGTCGGCCACTGCCGGTACGAACTCCTTGGAGTCCACGTCCACGCCAATATCGAGAGAATCAGACATTTGTACGGCTCCCAGCTATCTTTAAGGGGCTGGGGTGGTACCGCACCGACGTTAGCTTGCCTACATCGACGATCCCCTTTGGGGGCCGTACGATCCTTTATCGACGTTCGTGTGCGGGATGGGGATCGCTCGACTCGTCTGTCGGCTAGTATCCGCAGATGCATGCTTGACGGTCCCTCCACCCTGGCTCCTACATACCGCGTAGGAGCCGGGAGGAACATACAAGCCATGCTCGACTGCTTCTGCCAGCAGCAGTCGAGCATGGCTCGACTCTACAAAAAGCCATAAGCCGCCGAGCCTGGGCTCGGCTCTACAGTTCCGCGGTACTGCTGCGGAACCCGCTGAACACCGATTCGGCAGCAAACCCCACGCCACCCAGCAGCACGCCGAAATACACCACCGTAGCCACCACGAAACCATAACCAGCCGCCACCGCCGCACCATCGCGCTGGATGAAGCCGATCGCAAAGGACATCAGCGCCAGCGCCGGCAAGGTATTGCTGAACGGAATCGGCCCGGCCGGCGCCATCAGCAGCAGGGTCGCGAACACCAGCATCAGGTTGTTCAGGCGCATCATCTTCTTCGAGCGCACCATCACCGCCAGCCGCATCGGCCGCGACAGGCGCTCCATGCGGTGCACCCACTTCAGCGCACGGCCCAGGTTGGCCTTCAGCTTGTCGGTGGCGATCTCGCGGCGCGCCAGCTTCTGCGGCACCCACAGCGGGCGGTTGCGTACGCGGCTCAGGCCGATCAGCAGGATCGAGGCACCAAACACCGTACTCAGCCCCGGAATCGACACCGGAATGATGAAGATGGCCGAGAGCAGGATCACGATCAGCAGCAGGCCTTCATCGCCCAGCGCGCTGAGCAGGGTGCCGATACTGACCTGCTCACCGGGCAATTCGTCGATCATCTGCTCGATCTGCTCGGCCAGGGGCGCGCTGTCGTTGGTTTCGGGGGCACGGTAAGTCATGCGTCGCAAGGTTCTCCAGGGAAGGGCGGTCAGCGGGCCGTCCTGCGGTGGGGGACGCACAGGCTCCCGCAGTATCCCGGCCAACGTGGGCAAAGAGGTGAACCGGGCATGAGGGGGTAAACTGGCGTGCCCCGCACGAGTTGAACGCAATGGACATGGGCCGCAGGCAATCGACCATCGAACTGGTCGCCATCGACATGGATGGCACCCTGCTGGACCCCAGCCACACCCTCACCGCGCGGGCCAAGCAGGCGATCGCACAGGCGCGCGCGCTGGGCGTGCACATCGTGCTGACCAGTGGCCGCCCGGTTCCGGGCCTGGCACCGTTCCTGCACGAGCTGGGCATCACAGGCGACGACGACTACTGCATCGCCTGCAATGGCGGCCTGGTGCAGCGTATCGGCACGCGCGAAACCGTGGTCGAGTATCCGCTCAGCTTCGACGACTTCCTGTTCTGCGAGCAGGTGGCCCGAGACCTGGGTGTGCACTTCCAGGCGCTGGACAGCCAGCGCATGTATACGCCCAACCAGGACATCAGCTACTACACCGTGGCCGACTCGCATCTCTCGCGGATGCCGCTGTCCTATCGCCGCGTGGCCGACATGGACCCGTCCATGTCGTTCATCAAGCTGATGATGATCGACGAGCCTGACGTGCTGGATGCCGCCATCGCGCGCCTGCCCAGCGAACTGACCGAGCGCTTCGCGGTGCTGAAGAGCGCACCGTTCTTCCTGGAAGTATTCGACCACCGCGCCGGCAAGGGGCCAAGCCTGCAGAAGCTGGCCGAGCACTTGGGCATCGACCGCGCCAACGTGATGGCCATCGGTGACCAGGAGAACGACCTGACCATGCTGCAGTACGCCGGTACCAGCGTGGCGATGGGCAATGCCATCGACGCGGTGAAGGCGGTGGCGCGGTTCGAGACCACCAGCAATGCAGACGAAGGCGTGGCGCGCGCCATTGAGCGTTTCGTCCTGCAGTAACCGCGCGTCCCTATGCCCTGGTAGGTGCCAACCTTGGTTGGCGCACGCACACCGTATGCGCCGACCAAGGTCGGCCTCTACCATGTCTCGTGGGCCCTGGTAGGTGCCAACCTTGGTTGGCACACGCGCACCGTATGCGCCGACCAAGGTCGGCCTCTACCAGGTCCCGTCCGCCTCGGTAGGTGCCAACCTTGGTTGGCACACGCAGGCGGTAAGCGCCGACCCAGGCTATACCCACGTATAACCCACCCATCCCCATCGCCATCCGCGCTGTACCACCGCGCAATGGCGAATGCGGCACTGCGATGCAAGAATTTCGCACGTCGAAATCACCCCATCGAATCCCACGGCAGATGATCGCCTTCGTCTGCTGACCGGCGCGCACCGCGCCGTCACTCCCTCAACGCAATCGCATCGCCAGCCAGGGCGCCGACACCGGTGCTGCAACGCGCTGGGCGTGCGCCTGCGCCGCTCTCTCCCTGCACCCTGGATCAGCCCATGAACACCCCACCCACGACGCGCCTCGCTCTGGCCATCATCACGGCCATCACCGCACCTGCGTACGCCGCAGAAACGCACGATGCCGCGCATGACACCCCCACCACCTTGAACGCGCTGCAGGTCATCGCCACGCCGCGCGGCGCGGCCGTTGCGCCTACTCAGGTGGTCGGCCCCAACCGCTACGTCATCAAGGCTGAAGACCTCGACGCGATGGTCACCGGCAACAACGGCCTGGCAATGCTCAAGCAGGTACCGGGCGCCAGCTACACCGCCACCGATGGGCTGGGCCTGGATATCTCGGCCACCAGCCTGTTCGTGCGCGGCTTCCGCATGAACGAAATGGGCATCACCTTCGAAGGCGTGCCACTGAACGACAACGGTTTCCTCTCGCTCACCGGCACCAGCGTGGTGAACGTGGGCGTGCCCGATGGCATCGGCGCGATCACGGTCAGCCCCGGCGGCGCACCGGTCAGCGTGTTCTCCAGTAGCGTCAACGGCGGCAGCCTGGAATACCGCCTGCGCGAGCTGCAGGACACGCCCAGCCTGCGCGTGAAACAGGGCGTGGGCAGCAACAACACGCTGGTCACCACCGTGTCCGGGCAGAGCGGCCAACTCGGTGAGCACGGCCCGAAGGTGCTGGTCGACCTGCAGCGCGTGTCCGCCGACAAGTACCAGGGCGAGGGCACCCAGAACTTCCTGCGCGTCGACCTGAAGCTGCAGCAGGACGTTGCCTGGGGCGACTTCACCGTGTTCCTGTCCGACAGCAAGGCCAAGGTCTGGGGTTACAACAACATTTCGTTCGACATGATCCGCAAGCTGGGCTGGAAGGCCGACATCTTCTATCCCGATTATGCCTGGGCGTGGTACGTGGCCTCGCCGGAGAATGCGGACAAGTCCTGCGGCGCCTACACCTGCGGTGAGCTGTCCGAGCTGATTCCGTATGACACCGGCCAGATCACCCGCGACCGCGTGTCCTCGATCAACCATCGCTTCCAGATTACCCCGGCCCTGAGTGGCAACGTGCAGCTGTACAACGCCAACAGCCACACCCAGGCCACGCTGACCGACCCGACCGTGCCGTCGCCCAACGGCGCACCGTTCTCCGAACAGGTGCAGACGCCGCGCGTGAATCGGCTGGGCGGCATGCTCAACCTGCAGTTCGAGACCGGCGCGCACACCTTCACCGCCGGTTTCTGGCAGGAGAAGAGCAAGGCCGCAGCCAAGACCGAGTGGTACCAGCAGCCGCTGCTGGGTGAGGGCCCGCCGCTGAAGGCCACCGGCCCGTTCGATGTGTACGGCCCCGCGTTCAAGACCGACAACGCATCGAGCTGGGTGACCCGCTCGCGCCAGTTCTACCTGCAGGACGACATCGTGTTGAACGACACGCTGAAGCTGGGTGTCGGCTTCAAGGCCGTGGACTTCCGCACCAGCGGCGGCGGCCTCGGCGATGCCAAGGACCGGCCGGTGAACGGCACGCTGCGCGCGAAGAGCAACTTCCTGCCGCATGTCTCGCTGTTCTGGAGCCCGACCGAATCCACCGATGCCTTCATCGACCTGGCCAACACCATGAACGGCTACCGCGTGGCCCAGCGCGGCAACATCGGCTACACCGCCTCCGCGTGGACCATCACCGACCAGGAAGAGTTCGACCGCGTGGCCGGCACGCTGCGCCCGGAGAAGAACTGGAATCTGACCGTCGGCGCGTCGCATCGCTTCGACCGGCTGACGATCACCGGTGACGTGTTCTACAACGACATCCGCAACCGCCTGCTGTCGGCCGCCATCGGCACCCAGTTCGCGCAGATCAACACCGTGCGGTTGATGCCGAAGATGCACGTGATCGGCGCCGACCTCGGCATCACCGCCGACCTGACCGACCACCTGCAGTTCTACCAGGGCGTGGCCGTGGCCCGTTCGTACTACGACAGCGATTTCGTGGTGGGCGACACGGTGTACCCGATCAAGGGCAACGCCCAGCCGGGCTATCCGCAGATCTCGTTGGTCAGCGACCTGTCGGCGCATTTCGGTGACTGGCGCTTCGGTGCCACCAGTACCTCCTACCTGCGCCAGCCTTTCACCTACGAGAACGACATCCGCGTGCCGACCTTCTGGCAGGTCAACACCTATGCCGCCTACCGCTTCGGTACGGACAGCGCGGTGCCGGGCCTGGAGCTGCGGCTGGACGTGAGCAACCTGTTCAACCGCCACAACATCGGTACCGCCACCATCGCCGGCTCGTCGTTCTCGGGGGATTACCAGACCCTGCAGCGCAGCGCGCCCCGGCAGCTGATGTTCAGTACCTCGATGGCGTTCTAAGTAGATCCACGCCATGCGTGGATGCACCTGGCGGTCCCCAGGCAGGTGCCCAGATCCGCCCACAAACCCGCCTTGCGCAATCAACAGGGATTTTCTGGCGGCGACGCAAGGTTCCCACAATGTTGCTGGGTCATGCTGTCGGCATGGCTCAGTACAACCCGCGATCACCGTTGTTCGACATACGGAGTCATGGACGGCCCCGGCAGGCGCTGTCCGTGGCGCCTGTGATCGACCTGCAGTCCGAGTACCAGTTCTGGCACGTCTACGAGCGTGTGGTCCGCCCGTTGCCCGGTGGGGGGCTGCGGCTGGCCTGGCTGGTGTGCCAGAAGGTGTACCGGGACCGGTGGCAGCACCCGCACGACAGCGACGAGGCGGCGTTGTCGCGGGTGTTGTTCGGCGGGAACATGACGGCTGACCGGGCGTTGGAGCTGGCGGAGCTGCACGCGCTGGTCAGCCGTCGGGTGGCGTTGCTGGCGAAGCGGGGACGGTTGCATTCCGCAGCCTGATGCCTGCCCTTGGTGGGGTCGACTGTTAGTCGACCGCTCTTCGCATCTACCTCACAGAAGGCCGCGCTTCGCGCACGAGTCGACCAACGGTCGACTCCACCAAGAGCCAACCCGACCGGCATTTCTAAGGCTTTCCCCGATCCAACTGCCGATACCCGATCGCTTCAGCCAGATGCGCCGTCTGGATCACCTCGCAACCCGCCAGATCCGCAATCGTGCGCGCCACCCGCAGAATCCGGTGCATCGCCCGTGCGGAAAGCTGCAGACGCTCAATGGCCTGCTCCAAAAGATCCTGATCGGCCTCGCTCAGCTTCGTGCACGCCCGCAGCGCCGCCGGCGGAAGGTGCGCATTGAGCGCGCCACGCGCCTGCTGCCGGGCATGGGCGGCTTCCACCCGTGCACGTACCGCAGCACTGGGCTCACCCAGTGGCGTGCTCTCCCGCAACTCCACTGCGTCCATACGCGCCACACTGATATGCAGGTCGATACGGTCCAGCAACGGACCGGACACGCGCGCGCGATAGCGGTTGATACGTTCGTCGCTGCACAGGCAGCGATTGCTGCGGTCGCCGGCCCAGCCACACGGGCAGGGGTTCATGTGTTCCGGGTGGGTCCTAACAGTTATGAGTGATTTTACGCTGCTGTTTCAATGGGTTGCCGCAACTAACTGTTTCCGGACGCGCTGGAGCGGCTATGTAGCGCCCTTGGGCCTGATATCCACGACCTTCGAATCGCGCTGCTTGGCTTCAAGGACGCGGTTCTCCGTCTGCAGGACCTCATTGATGGACGCCAACCGAGCCAACTGGGATCGAAGCGCCTGATTTTCTGCCCGGAGGGCCCGGTTCCTCTCACGTTCGGCCAGCAACTGCTCATGCTTCACATTCCGCTGCGCCCGGCTCGACCGGCCTTGGGCCTCGCGGATCGCTTCGGCGATGTCTGGATAATGGTTGTGGATCAAAGCGGGGGTGACGCCAGCCTCATGCGCCACGGAGGTTATGCTGAGCTTCTTAGCTTCTGTTCGTGCTCGCCCCCTTTGAATTCGCGAGACTGCAAGCTCAAGATCCTTGCGCCTGGCATCGCCGGGCTTTCGTTTCGTAGTCATTGGGCGTGAGCATCCGGATCGTGTCCCAGGGAAAGCAATACGTTGCGACAGCGCTCAAGGTCGCGAAGTACACGCAATCGCCCACCTTGTCCAATGTCTTCGCACTTGGCGACATCCTTGAGATCGCTATAGAGACGCTGGTAGAGATGAGCATGAACGCTGCCAATGACCGCATTGTCGCAACCACTGCAGCGCGTCTTCTCGAAAGTGTTTCCAATACACCGATTGTCGTCTGCAGTACACCATGCGTGCCCGTTGCTACGGATTGCATGGCTCTCCGCCACTGACCGGACCATTGTTGCCCGATCCTTGAAAAGAACGATGTTCTCGTTCTGGCTCCGCCAGAAGGTGAGTCTGCCCCCATAGCCGCCGGCTAGTGGTTCAGCAGGACTCAACCATTGGTCGGCAACCCCTTGCTTGATCGCAGCTAGCTCTTCCAGGATCTCCCCATACAACTCAATCTCCTGCGACTCATTGAGTGCATACGCATCATTGGTCATGTCCTGCGACCAGTGCTTGAAATGCTCGCGCAAATACCGCAGGTCACCGAAACGGCTGCGTGCAGCGTAGTTGGCAAACTTCCGACGGAACTGATGCGTACTAAGAACCCAGTTCAGACCGATACCCCGTGCGAAAGACGTGAGAGCGATGTTCCACGCGCTGTCGGTCAGTATCCGTACCCGGCCCGACCGATCTTTGTCAGCGCCGATGAACACCGCGCCGACATGTCGTTGTGCCTCGGCAATTTCGGGATCAAGTGGATTCGCCTCAGTCATCCGTTGGATTTCCAACACCAACTCTTCCTGTAGCGGTATCGCCCACCGGTCCATGACCGCTAGTGCCTGCACCGCAGCCGTTGGTATCATCCATTCGGTGTCGCCGACTGCGGTCTTATCGCTCCGCCCCCGCATCCACCAATAGACCTCACCTTCTTCGCCTCGCGTGCTGTAGCAGGCCGAGGACCGGAGATGCGCCAACTCATGGTTCCGACACCCAGAGAGGCTGGCGACCACAATGTAGCAAGCCGTGCGAAGCCTATTCAGCTCTACTCCGAAGCTTCGAACGCCTCTATCCCAGCCTAGCGATTTGAGCTGACGGTTCTTGGCTCGATTGGCACCAGAGCTGGATAAGGCTACTGAGGTATCCGGAAATCCCTCAAGAGTGTCACGTAGGTCAAGTAGGGCAGAACCTCTCTGAACAAGCGACCATGCCTCATGAAACAATGCACTGAAGACATCGTCAGGAATTAGTGGTGTTTTGCTTCGCTTACTCGAACCGGTGAGCCCTGCGAGATGCTTGGCCGAGCTTTCTGGCCACGGGTGCGAGGGCATCGGGTCGTTCGTAAGCAAGCTCATCTCGTACAGAACTTCGACGGCAGAGAACCGCCCTCCCAGGGCCTCCGCAGACAGAGGCTTGCCCTCACCCTTGCGAACTATACGCTCTGCCTTGCAGGCGGCGACATACGTAGCGCATACCATTGGACTGACATCGCAGAGCGCCTCTACCTTGATCGACACAAGATAGCGGAAGAACTGCACGGACTGATCGAACACTCCCACAAGCGTGGTGGCCGCGGCCTTACCGGACCCCTCTCGACCACGAAAATGGTACAGGTACATCAGCTCCTTGGCTGCGGCACGAAACTCCTCGGGCACCCTTGAGAAGTCAATCCTTGCATGGCCCTTCGCCACGTTGGGCGGGGCACCATTCAGCAACCAGGTGCCATCCCCATACAAGCTTCTGGTGACCAAGGTGCCATTGACCTTGGCCGAGCTAATGACAAGGCGATCTCGCTCATGCGCGTTCAGTGAAACGGAACTGAAGGTCTGAGATGGAACATCTGAGTCCACCTGGTGCAACGCTGTTGCGTTCATGCAGTCTCTTCCAATGGCTGGCGGAAATCGTCAAGTGACGCAATAGAATCAAACCTCCAGAAGGCGTGAGGGTCGTGGCGAGCACGCTCACGAGCTGCATCGACGTCCGCCGGCTTGAAGACCTTCCTCTGTAACCCCGTCGCGATGACATCACGCTCTATAAGTCGAGGAATGTGGGCATAGTGTCTCTCCCAAATGCGGGCATCCATTCGATCCCGCTCACGGAGAACTCGCCAGTAGAAGCTGAAGAGTCGATAGAGATCCTCACCAGTCACCACATAGTTGCGGCAGCGCAGGCAGTCGAGAAAGGAAAAGCACACGGCGCCGTCGGCTGTCGTGGAGGAATACTTGGTATTGCTTGGGTCGGTGCAGCGGCCGGTTGGCGTCCGCTCAGTCGCCCCGATCGTTCGGCTGAGAAGTTCTTGGGTAAGCACCTCGCCCATGAACTGCCAGTTGCGACTGGACCGTTCTCCCGGCCTCATGTAGTTGCGTCCGGCTACCCTCGGTGTGCTGCCAAGTGCGACAGCAGTGCTGCCTAGGTCACCATCAAGCAACTCGAAGATGCGATTGGCGAACGTCTTCCGCAGGCGGGAGACGTTTATCCTCAGTGGCTTTCCATCCGCGCCGACTAGCCCCGCATCAGCGACGAGGGTCTGAATCGCGTTGGAGACCGTGGAGTCGTTCAGCGCAGTGACATACCCACTTCTTCCTCTCTGGCGGCTGCGATAGAGCCAGATCCTACCGGAATGATGTGCTTCTGCTTCGGCCTGCAGGAGCTTGGAAAGTTCTATCACTCGCCGGATCAGGCGAACGATAGGCACCTTGACGCCCGGCATTGACTCAATCGTGCGATCGTCTTGTCCATCTGCACGAAGTGCTACTTTGCTGGAGTTGTAGCCCCTTCTCTTCCAGAGGACGAGGAACTCTGTGTTCTCCTTGGGGTGCGGGCGTAGGCAATCAGCACCCATTTCAAGAAGAGGAGTGGTGTTGCGTCCAGTGTGGAGTGCAATGATCAGAAGTGCGTATGACAGCAGTTCACTAGTAACACTTACGTCCTCCCGGAAGATCGGCATCACTGCCGTCTTAACTGCCGCGGCGAACGCTTGGCGCTCTTTTCGCAGTAGTGGCGTCTCGCCCTTGACCTGCCTAGCACTGTTCGGAAAGGGGTTCGCCGGAAAGGTTCGCTCAGTCCCTGCATCGAATAAATGGATAAGCCGGCGGCGACCAAGCGCTTGGATCACCGCCTTCGTTTTGTCGTATCGCATCTTCTGCGCTGAGCGGGTGGCACCTGAATCCGCAAGATGTCGGAGGTAGCCATCTATCACGTCGCGATCTATGTCGGCTAGGGTCAAGGCGCGCCGGAGAGCGGCTGCGCGCAGAGCCAGGTAGGGAAGAAAGGTGTCTAGCCCAGAGCGTGCATAGCCTGCGATCGTGCTTACCTCTAACTCTGCGTCCTGCTTGCACAGGAAGCGCTCTATTTGACGCTGACAGGCGCTGGTGATTTCGTCTATTCCCACCGCGTAGTGTCTGGCGAAGTCGTAGGTCCGCGCACCGACGGCATTAAAACCGAAGTTCACCAGCGTCGCCGCAGGCGGCTTCCTGTCATCATCGCCCAATTTCAGGAGACCACCTTCGTGGTGCTGTGCTATCCGAGGCTGATGAAGATCAGTCCTGGTGTGGACCTTGCGCTTTCCTGTCATGAGAGCGTATCAACCAGGTCATTCAGCTCTTCGTCGTAAGCAAGGACGGCATCATCGACCAGGGAGTTGACAAGGTGAAGGTAGATCATGGTTGTCTCGATGGAGACATGCCCAAGCTGGCGCTGAACAAACACGAGCGGCTCTACCGTTTGTGCTGCTCTGTCCCTCTGAAGAGCTAAAAGCATATGAGTGGCGTAGGTGTGCCGCAACATGTGCGGATGCGTTCGGAACCCTGCCTTCAGCCCGTTCTTCCGTACGATGACTTCGATGTGCTTTCCATGATTCGCATAAGGTCTACCATCCTGCGTCAGGAAGAGTGTGGGATGGGCCTTATCGCTCAGGGACGCTAGTTCGCCGCGGACAAGGACGCTGTAGCGATAGAGATCGCTCATAAGACGCCTCGAAATCCAAATATCTCGGGGCTTGTCGCCCTTGGTCATCATGCCCTCTCCGTCGGAGGGATCGAGGGCCACCATGACGTTCCTCGCACTACCGTGCCTGGCGTCTGGGTTGAAGACATAGGCTAGCGGGAACGTAGCGATCTCCTCACGACGCAAGCCGGTCTGGAGTCCCAGCCGGGTCATCATCCTGTGATGCGGATTCTCAGTGCATGCGAGTAGTGCGTGAGCCTGTTCTCGGGTCAGGAATTTGGGCAACTGCCTGTGGTTTCGAGGCATCACATCGCGAACCTTAATTGTGTTCCCAGACTTATCGGTGTGCGCCAAGAAGCCTGCGTTCTCGCGACGGACAGTGCGATCTTCGATACCAAACGGAAGTCGGTCAATCCAGGTCTGCTTCTGGGAGTACTCGTAGAAGTCGCAAACGTAGTGCAGCCGCTGTCGAACCGTACGTCGGGCAAGCTTCACTTGCTCCAGGCAATAGTCCCGGTAAGCGGCAACGAGCGATTTCTCCTCGCCACGGTCTACATCAGCCCAATGCAGGTCATGAGCCTCGAGGAAGCCAAAGTAGTCATAGAGCGCTCGACCTGTGCTTGGCCAGGACCCTCGTGAACCAATCACTCCGCGTAGAAGATAGTGTCGGAGGAATTGATTTACCTCCACGGCTGACTCCATCGAGTCATAGAGCACGATGGGGAAGCCTGGGTAAGGCTGCCCGCGAATCGTGAAGTCGGAGGTGGCCCATATTAGGTGCACAAGCGAGTTCCCGGTTGGCTCCGAGTGCGCTCAGTGTTTGCTGAGGCGCCATCAGGTAGATGATTTGCTTATTCTTGGTCTGACTTTTCACTTAGGCATGCCCCGCGATCGGCGTGGCCACCTTCCCGGCGAGGCGGATGAGTGAAGGCCGGCACTTCGGGATGCGCAAGTACGATCGTGGAAATTGGTGCGCGGCCCTCGAGCAGAACCTCAAGTGTTGCCATAGGTTTCACCTAACGCACCAAGCTCCACTGCCGTTCCCCGTGCTGTGCCTGAGCAGACCCAAGATCAATCAAGACCACACCATTTCGGCTGCTAGTCAGGGATCCGGCAGCGGACACCCTGCACATCGTTGATAGTTCTAACCCAATGATCTCAGTGTACTGAACTTCTAACGATCGAACAGACCCAGATCATCGCGGCCACCAGCTGGAACCGCGCGGGATACTGCACGCTGCGTGCCGCGCGGGCGATGCGGATGTGGCCGGATTCCAGCGGCTCGCGCAGCGTTTCCAGCGCACTTCGGTTCCACTCCGGAAGCTCGTCCAGGAACAGCACGCCGTGATGGGCCAACGAGATCTCGCCGGGGCAGGGGGGATTGCCGCCACCCACCAGCGCCGCCGCACTCGCACTGTGGTGGGGAGAACGGAACGGCCGTTGCCGCCAACGCCGCGGATCCAACCCCTCACCACTGACCGAGGCAATCGCCGCCAGCTGCAGCGCCTCGGCTTCCTCGGTGTCTGGCAGCAGGCTGGGCAGGCGCGAAGCCAACAGCGTCTTGCCGCAGCCAGGGCTACCGATCAGCAATAGATGGTGCCCACCCGCAGCGGCGACCTCCAATGCACGCCGCGCATGCGCCTGCCCGCGCACATCGGCCAGATCCGGCAGCGGCAATGGCGTCGCGTCCACGCGTTCCACGGGCGGCAGCAGGCGCGGATTGCCCAACCCGGCGCAGCACTCCAGTAGCGTACGGGCCACCCGCACATCAGCGTGCTCGGCCAAAGCTGCCTCTGCGGCATTGCCCGGCGGCACCACCAGGATGCGTCCGGCTTCGGCCGCCGCAATCGCCGCCGGCAGCGCTCCGGCCACCGGGCGCAGTTCACCGGTCAGGCCAAGCTCGCCCAGGAACTCGTACTGCAGCAGCGACTGCGGATCGACCTGGCCGCTGGCCGCCAGAATGCCCAGTGCGATGGCCAGGTCGTAACGCCCACCTTCCTTGGGTAGGTCGGCAGGCGCGAGGTTCAAGGTGATGCGCCGCTGCGGAAAATCGAAGCGTGCGCAGAGCAGGGCGGCACGCACGCGTTCGCGTGATTCGCGCACGCTGGTCTCGGCCAGGCCGACAATCTGGGTGGCAGGCAGGCCGCCAGAGAGGTGCACTTCCACCCGTACCAGCGGGGCATCGACCCCGGCGCGGGCACGGCTGTGGACCAGCGCCAGGCTCATGTGTGGATTCCTGCAGAGGGGCGTTTGATGGTGCGGTAGGTGCTCTTTGAGGGCTATCGGGGTTTTTAGGTGACGCGGCTAGGAGGATTCCGGCAGATGGATGGAGTGCGCTTTAGCCCTCTGTGGAAAAGAGTCTCTGTGATCGAGTGAATGATTGAGCCTTGAATCGCCGTGCTACTCAGAGCGGCTACGTCATCTGACCCGAGCGCGCGGTCAACGACGTAATGCGAGCGTCCATTGCTCATCCGCCTTGGATAGCGGAATTCTGCTCATCAGAGACAAAGGCTGCAGGCCTCTCCCATATGGCCAGTCGTCCATGGTATCCAAGTCGCTTGTATTCGGACCCGGATATCCAACGAGGTCTGATAGGAAAATTATTTCTGCACAGGCTATCGAAAAACGCATTAACGAACGATCTGAACACGAATATAATTCCACAGCTACCTATGGCATCCGTGCCACCAGGACGACACAGAGCCATGAAGGCACAGGGGGAAAACTTGGCACTAGTAAAGTGTATTGAATGCGGAAAGCAGGTCAGTGATCGTGCGCCGTCTTGCCCGCATTGCGGTAACCCAGATCTGTCTTCCGTTCCGCCGCGGCCGGACATCTCAAAGGCGGCCCCAGCGCTCACGCCTGCATCGAACCTGCAGGGGCGGGGCGAGCCGCTGCGTTTTAAGCAAACAAAGTCCGAACGCAACGGTCGCCGAAGTCGCTGGCCGTCAGTTCTTCTGGTCGGGGCAGTTCTCGTAGTAGGTGGTTATCTGGCCTACCGCTACGCTCCTTCGTTCACGAGGGGAAGCGGCAGCAATGACTACAGCTTGGATTCACATGGTTACATCGCTGAGATTGGGCCAGAGTTCTTTCAAAAGCCCAAGACACTGCTACTGGTGGATGATGCGACCGGCAGAGCGCTTGAGAGCAATAGCATTGAGTTTCGCATAGCAGATGGGGAGATGACGCTGTGCAACACCGCTGGACAATGTGGTGCGCGAGGACAGATTACTCGGGAGGGGCTGCGGGATGGGACGAGATGCGATGGCATTGCAACCACGGCACCAGAACTTGGTGTAGCCAAGAGGTACTACGTCATATGCATTTCGCCAAAGGCAGTCAAGCAATTCGTTCTACCCGAAGGTGATAGGCCAGGTGAGATTCCTGCCGACACGCCATACGCATCCATCGTCACCCAGGCAAGCAATGGCAGTGTGTTGACTGTCAACTCCCTCTTGACGGTGAAGAAGGGTGTGACAGAGGTTCCTATGGAACCAAAGCAAGCCACCCAGCCCCAGCTCCCATTGGATAAATGTGCGGTCATTGACCAAGGCGAGGCGCAGACCCGCCAGCAGTGCCAAGGTGGAAACTTCAACGCTTGCCGAGATATTCAAGGGTGGGTAGCCAATCGCATCATGGAGGGATGCACGGCCACGCGATCCACATCTCAAACAGATGAGGCGCAGCCGCCACCTTCCAGTGCAAGCGACGCAGCTACGCCAGAAGCGAGCGCCCGCTCCAGCGACTCTATTGCTGACACTCAGGACATTGACCTTGCATCACATGAAAGGACCGACAGCATGGAAATCACTGTCCGTTCTGCCAGAGAGCCTAGATACCCGCCCAACGCGTTCCGAAGCGGCATCGAGGGGACTGTCCGGGTTGAGCTGGATGTGGATGAGGAGGGCAATGCAACCAACGCAACTGTCCTGACTTCGTCAGGCAATGCGGACCTTGATCGAGCCGCCTTGGAAGCCGCCCGCCAATGGAAGTTCAACCCCGCCACAACCAACGGAAAGCCAGTGGGTGGACGCATCGTTGTCCCTGTGACCTTTGCACTTAACTAGACAAGGTTGATCACTCTGGCGGGGGAACTGTCCTGCGTTTCCCAGGTGTCGGTTGCGTGCGCCGCTGTCCTTTGCTGATGCGCGTCTACTGGTTGACGGACTTCGATCGGTGCTAAGTGCAGCATCGCAAGGAGGCATTACCACTTAGCCGGAACGGATTCTCTCAGTGCTTGCCAAACGCGGAGAGAGTTATTTAATTCAAGGCGATTTATCCCATAGTGCTTCGCGAGCAGACACCTACGAATACTTGGAACAGCACATGGCTACTTGTGGGAAAGTAGCCGAATCACTACGCTTGCCCCAACACACCCGCCAAGCCTCTGATGCGCTAGTTCGCGACATGCTCAAATTGGCGGGTCTTTCTTTTGTGCTTGACGACGCGTGTCAGAACGTCGCATTGCAGCACAACACCGCTGGCAGCTCACGTGTAGCTGTATCAACTCCAGCAATGGGGCGTCACGCCTGGCGCGGACGCGACTACTAGGTAGCGGCAAGCACATGCGCGCCTTTCTGCTGATGGACGCCTGACGTTGCGGCAAATGCTCTGACAGTAGGGCACTAGTGGGATCCCGAACGGCTGCCGAGCAGACACTGCTGCCTGTCAGGTGCCGCCTCATCAAAGCGCCCAAACCACGCCTCAACCCACGGCGGCCCAGCACGCTCCACCAACAACCGCCCCTCGATCTGCTGGACAAGCAGCCAACGCTCGAAGCTGATGCGCAGACGCTCGATATCCGGCGCCCGCCAGCGGGCATCGGCAGGCATGCGGATCAGCACGCGCGAGGGCGCGTTCTCCACGTCCATCACCAGAACGCCCTTGCACCGGATCTCGAAGGACGTCGCCCCGACATGGCGCGCGTGCAGTTCAAAGCCCTCGCGTGCCTTCGCGGCCACGAAACCGAGCGCCTCGCTGTGCAGCATCCGATAATCGGCCGGCCGCAGCTTCTGGTAGGCCCACACCTGGTCGCCCGTGGGCTCGGGCCACCCCATCCACCCCATCCACACCGCCACCGTGATCGCGGCGCATACCGTCGCTGCAGCAAGACCGTGCTTCTTCATTCGTCACCCCGCATCCAGGCAGATCGGTACGCGCCGCATGCGGGCGCTCAGTCCTTGGGTCGCATCCGCTCGTGGATGAAGGCCGTGAGTGCCATATCGGCCATCACCAGCCCCTCCATCACCCGGTCGCCCACGTACTGCTCGGGCTCACCGTTCTGGCGGGTGCGCTCGCCCGCCAGCAGGATCTCCTGCACGATGCGCTGGCCGGTTGCCGCGCAGTCGGCGTCGGACATCGCCATCTGTCGGCTGCGCAACAGGTGGCGCTCGGGCCAGGGCTGGCCGTCGGCCGCAGCACCGGCGCCGATGGCGTGCAGGATGACGATGAGGCTGTTGGGGTCCAGCGCAGGCGCGGGTGACGGCGCTTCCTGGATCGGGCGCGGGGGAGGGGAGTGCGGTGTAGTCATGGCGGGCTCCGTGCATGCAGGCGGACGCCGCCACCGATAAAGGTGGCGGGCAGAGCGTGGCTCGAAAACCGGGCTATTAGGAAGAAACCGGCGGGCACAAGGCCCCCACGCCCCGCCCGCCATAGCCGGCAGACGGAATGCCAGCCGACACCACGCAAGGCGATGCCGGCTGGCAAGTGCAAACAACATCCTAATAGCTCGGGTTTTCGAGGCCCGGCCACCCGTTTTCGGTGGCGATACCAGAGTTGCCTGACGTAGTTGGGAATGCCAAGGGGTAGGGGTCAATGCCGCCAAAACCCGAGACGTTTTCGGCATTGTCGCATAGCGTGGAAAGGGGCGAGAGCCTTGGTGTGCTAGGCGGAACGGCACTTCTGGAATGGAGTCGACAGAACCTTCCGTCAGAGATGTAAGGCGCGGCAAATGCGACAGCACTCGCCCACCGGACATGTGTGATCGCTCATGCAACCGAACCGCTGCGACACCCGCTGGATGGTTTAAATGACTTCTTGCCTATTGAACCTACCGAGTGCCGTGCGCAATCTGACTACTGCTGTAGGCACTCACGATCGTCCTGCCCGCAGTAGGAAGGTTCTGCAGCGTTCGTCTGGATTCCACCCACTGGCGCAGGCCAAACAAGGACCACCGTACGTGTCACGCCGCAGCCGACTGCTTCTCTGCGCGGGTCTGATCCCGCTTCCGTGGTTCCTGTTCTGGACCAGCGTTGCCGCCGTGTTCGCGCCGGGCTACAACCCGCTTGCACAGCACGCCAGCGAGTTGCTGCAGGCGCCCACGCTCGCAAGCATCTGTGCCAGAATCGCCGCCATCGGCTCTGGCGTGGGCTTTGTGGCGTTTGCCATCGGGGTATGGCGGGAGTCCGGTCGCCGGATCGCCGTAGGCGCGATCTGCTGGATGATCTTTGGCATCTCCATGCTGACCAACGGACTCTGGCCCATGGGCCATGCGATGCACGGCTTCTACACCATCGGTATCGCAAACATCATTGCACCTGCGATGTCGCACATCGAGATGAGCGCGTGGTCTGCCAACCGAAGGGCGTACGCCGTGACCGCTCTGGTTAGCATCGCGAGCATCGTCTACCTCTGGTTGAACCTGGTGGGCGCGGACCCGGAGGGCTACCGGGGGCTGACCCAGCGCGTGTTCTCGTCGATCAACTCGCTGTGGCCGTTCCTGGTGGCGCTGTATCTGCTGCGCAGGGGTTCAAGCGCGCTGAAGGCGCAGCCGGCGCTTTGATGGAAAGGCATTCTGGTGTGCGGACGGCGCGCAGCGCACTCCCCGCGAGTTCCTGGGCGGGCCCCCTTAGCTGGAACCCACCCAGTACCAAAACTGATCAATTCAGTTCATAGCGCTCTTCGATTACGGCGAACAGCTGGGCAGCCTCTTCTTCGGCGCGCCTGTTCTCATCGGCTGCAAGGGGCACCAATTCGATTCCATCCTCTCCCCCAACATATGCTGGCCCGCCCACATCGTCGTCGTACGGCCCACCGTATTCGTCGATCGCTTCAAATCGATCTTGGCTCAGGTCTCGACCCAGCATGCGCGAGAGATGTATCCAGACCCAAGCGCGGAACGGCGTCTCGCCGCGGTCTTCAATCAGTGTACGCATGGCAGATACTTCTCCCTCGCGCGCAAGCACGGCCAGCCATTGATAGGCCAGCTCGGGTCGACCACTCGCATCGGCCAAGTCAGCCATTTCATACGGGTCCATATCATCCGACGGCTCAAGCTCGAGCACGCCGGGATCTCCGTAGCGCTCAGCCGTGAGCAACAGCGCACGCCTGTCCTTGCTCCGTGCCGCCTCAAGGAGGTGGTACCGATGCTTGGCCACTACTTGAATGAAGCTGTCTGTGCCTTCGGCGATCTCCGCGAAGGTCACGGGCTGGGTCGACCACTGGCCACGCCGGCGTAGCTCACGACCGAAACGGTGGTCGTCCTCCTCTGACAGACCTCCATGCGCATCGAGTACGTACGCAGTTGCCAAGTGGGCTGCAGCAACGCTCCGCGCTGCGGCCGCCTCCAACCCCTCGAGCAGCAGAGGGAGCTGCCCGCGCATCGCATCGAAGTCTTCCTGCATGCGGCTGATCAGGATGGTCGAGATCCATGTGTCGACGACAGGCGACTTCATCTCGTCCATCTCCATCCACTCGCCTTGATCGCTTGCCAGCGCTGCAATCAGTTCGTCAAAGCACACCGGCGCGTAGCCGGATGCTTCGAGGAAGTTGGCCAAGCACTTGGCTATGCGCTTCGTCTCCTCGGGTAATATCCCAAACTGCAGACATCGTTGGATAATCCTGTCTTCATCCGCCACGAGTCCGGAGTCGCGCCAAGCGACGTCGCACCATGCGGCCTGGTGGTGGAAGGCTGCATGGGTAGAGAAGCCAGCGGCAGCCGCCAGCAGCTCGTGGACTTGGCTACGGGTAAGCGACGCACAGCCCTGCGCCCGAAGGTGCGCATGGACAAGAAACGCATATTGCTTGATGGTCATGACTCATCCTCGACGGCCAAGCCGATCCGGGGCTGGCGCACACGTTTAAGTCCCCGGCAGCTGGCCAGAAGTAGAGTCGATCATGGGAACGGCCTGTTTTTGCTCGTGTGCAAGCAGGGCGGGCGCCGCCGCTAGCGTATGCCCTCTGCTACCGGGATTACAAGGGGATGCTAGAACTTCTTTCGCCGGTCCTGCGCCCGACATTCTGTGATGTCAGTGAATCTCGAACAGGGCCGGGCAGCGAAATCCGATTCTTAACCAAGGCGGGGTCCAGCCAGCGAGTTAGAGGTTTCCAGCTGTTGGCGGCCAGGCTCTCGGTGCCAGACAGTCATTACTGCCGGCAACCCAAAGTGGGCGTCCACACCGTTGCCCGCGCGAGGTTTTAATGGTCATTGAGCGTGGGGCTGGGTCCGGCAATACGCTGGCTTGTTGGTCGCACTCAGTCGCCCTAAGATCGAGCATCATCGAGGCGAAGGTCCTCACGCGATGCTTTGAGGGTAGTCTGTATGACTGGACCCACGGGTCCACCTACAAGATGATTGGTCCCTAATTGGAGAGCAGAAATTGTCTGAACTGGTAGAACGCTCCATCGGTGTATTGACCTCCACTGTCAATGTTGCAACAGGTATCACCCACCCGCTGGATGAGGCTCGTGCCAAGGAACTGTTCAAGGCACTCCATGCGGAAGGAGTACCGTTGACCCGTGCAGCTGTAGAGGCTCTTGCCTTGGCCAAGGGCTGGCCAGAACGCCATGCCAGATGTCTTGCCGAGCTGGCAGAGCGAATTGGCAATGGTGGCCAGGTCGTTATCAAACATCCCCGTGACTGGGGGAAGCCAACTGTCGAGAGACTCAAGGCCGAAATTGCATCGGGCAAAGCCTGACAGTTCATTCAAGCCGAGGCCGTTTGACGGCCCGGCTTTACTTCGGTCTTGAGCCTCATTGGGGGGGAATGTGGCGAGCTTCGAGTTCACGGCAAACCGATCTTTTCTGCACGCTTCTGGCCATCCAATCACTATCCCAAAGAGTCAATTCGCCCATGATGAATTGCTCTCCCTCAAACTCGATCACAAGCTGGTCTTAGTCACGCTCCCGCATGGGGAGCGGTATGAGGCCGAGATCTATCATGGTACCGCCGGATTTGGTGAGTATTACCAGATCCGCTTCATTGGTGCTGGTCGCAGCCTCCCAAGCTACCTTAGGCTCAATGATCGGCTGATTGTCCTGCTGGAGAAAGCTGCCGGCCGTAGCTATGTAACGCTGGAGTATCGGGTGTGAGCTTGGCAGTTCTTTCAAGCCTGGCCCAACTCGTGGAGCGGATTGACCTGGGCTTTGTGATTGTCCGCTCCTGGCCGAGAACGGACACCAAATGGGACTACACGTTGTTTGGGAAGTTCTGGACGACTCGGTCTACGATAAGGCCGAGCTTTTGCTCCCACTGGATGAGAGCTTTCAGAAGTGCAGTGGGTGGTCACGACAATGTATTGGCGAGAAAAGGAATCGGCAGATGCTCTCTCCGGGAGAACTGGAGCTAGGATTTTCATTCTCTGGCTATGATCAGACACCTCGTCAGCGCGTAATGATGTTCCACTCGATGGGTGGAAGTTACCCCCGGGGGACATTCTTCTGTGATGACGGCTTCTTCCACGCCGATGCGGATCTCGTCTTCAGCGTAGTGCGTTGCTCGGGCTGGCGGTCCATTGATGAAGATGTTCCATTCTCCGAATTCGCTTGGGCGTCGCCTGCTCAAGTAAGGCTGCTGGGTGCACTGCTTTTCTGCCAGACCTTCGACGGTGCTTGGCTAAGGCTTTACCCCGTGGTCGGACCAGAGCTGGTGCTTCGTGCGAACGAGCTTGATCTTTCTGACCCAAGTACCGTCCTGTTGATCAAGGAGCGGCTTCTGCTATCGGTAAAGACGAAGCGCCTGCAATCGAGAATTGCCCATGTCCCTATCAGCATGTTGGGCGAGCCGTATCACCTTCTGGACAGAGACATCGAAATGGATCGCTTCGAGCTGTCCTACAAAAGAATCGATCCCGCAAACTTCGTACTGATGCGAGGTATTCAAACTCTAGTGAAGTCTGACATGCTCGGGCGGCACCAAGAGTTCGGCGAGGAGTCGGTGATTGCCGCTTTTATCTCATTGGATGCATCGTTCTCGCTCGTCCAGCGGAAGCTGAAGTCGGAAGGCGTGGCCAATCCATCGGCGCATGATGCGGCCCGATGGCTCCATCGTAACTTTTACGAGCCATTTGACCGTGAGCCGCCCGGGGAGCTGGAAAAGTACTTCGAAGAGTTCTATGAGAGCAGGATCTCAACGCTGCATCCAGGAAGTCGGTTCGGAGACTCTCCGTTCTCGCCGACCATGTGGGATGACGCAGTTCATCTGAGATCACAGCTGAGGCAAGTCTTCTCATTCCTCGTGCATGGGGCGCACTTTAAAGACTTCGAAGATGCGGTCGACGATTACCACGCGCAAAGATGATGTCGGTTCACGATGCGCCCTTCGGGTTTCATGACCAGCTCCCACAGCTTGGCTACCGAGTTTTTGGCGCTTGGTCTTACCTACTTCACGGTGAAGTTCTGTGCTGAGTTAGGCTATGGCTTTCTCGCCGACCGCACATGCCCTTGGCTTGGCAGTTCAGGAAACCAGTTCAACCGATGCTGTGCGCTGGCATTTTCCGCCATTGGCATCACGCTGCCCTTGTAGCCACTAATAGTCCAAGGATCGGTAGATCCATTGGACGTGACAGCCTGCCGTGGGGCGTCCGCTCCTGTCCGAAAGCTGAAAGAGCAGAACGCATTCAATTGAAATCCAATGACCGTATTCGATCACTCCCTGGTAACCCTCCGATTCTCCGGAGATGACCTCACTCCAGCCGCGATCACTACCTTGCTGGGTGCCAATCCAACCGCATCGCATCACAAGGGCCGGGAGCTCAAAGGCAGCCACTTAGGCACCGTGCGTATCGCCAGGTTCGGAAGCTGGCGACTCAGTGCGGCTCCGCGTGAGCCTGAAGATCTGGAAGTGCAGATCTTCGAGATCCTCGATCAACTCACCGGCGATCTCGCTGTGTGGCAGTCATTGGCACGCTTCCGGCCTGACCTGTTCTGCGGCCTCTTCATGGGCAGCAGCAACGATGGTTTCTCGCTTTCGCCCCGCGCGCTGCTTGCCCTGGGGCAGCGCGGCATCGAGCTCGGGCTGGACATGTATGATGCCAATGAAGAAGCGCGCAACGCCCAACGCCAGCAGGTCATCAATTGATGATCTCCCCACTCCCCGAAGCAACAAACGCCTTCAACTGCCGAACAAACTCCGCATCGTAGAGCTCCCACTCCACAATCTCCCCAACCACCCGCAACGGCTGCGCACTCCGATACGACCGCGTCGGGTTCCCGGGAAACTTCTTGTTGGTCACGTTCGGGTCGTCTTCAAACGGCCCGGTCGGCGCCACCACATACACGCGCGGTCGCCCCTCACCGCGGGCCATCTCCGCAGCCAGCCCGGCGCCCTTGGCAATCGTGGTGAAGTAGATGTGGTTCATCACCACGCTGTCGCGATAGTTGGACCGAAAGCCCGCGCTCAGCAGTTCGCCCACCGCCAGGTCAGCGCGGGTGCCGTGATAGAACGGCCCGGCGACCTGATCGCAGGTGTCATGCGAAACGGGTGTCCATTCGGTGTCCTGCGCCATCGGCACTGCCCCTGCGTGTCCTGCCGGATCGACAGGCCGGCGAGTCTAGGGCGCCCGGTGGGCCTTGCTGCAAGGCCCCATCCGGGAAATAATCTGTAAACGGGGGCGCGGTGCGCCTCCTTTTTTCATTCTGCGGCGCCGCGCCCTTCCAGCTCGCGCACGGCGGTTTCCAGCGCGTCCAGCTTCTGGCGGGTCTTCAGCAGCACGGCGCGCTGCACTTCGAACTCCTCGCGGGTGACCAGGTCGAGCTTGGCCAAGCCGGCCTGCAGCGCGCTCTTGAAGGTGGCCTGCAGTTCCTCGCGCGATTCGCGCAGGCCCGGCGGCACCAGGTCGCTGAGGCGACGGGCGAGGTCATCGATTTGGTTCAGGTCGATCATGGGGTGCTCCGTGGGGGTAGGGCCCGTGCATCCGGCGCGGGCAGGCCGATCGGGCACAAGGATACTGCTGGCACCCATCGCCCGGACAGGCGGCAGCGGCTTCGCACGGGCCGCGTTCAGGCGCTATCCTCCACGCCGGAAGACAGGAGATAGACGATGAAGATGGTCATGGCGGTGATCAAGCCGTTCAAGCTCGACGACGTGCGCGAAGCGCTGGCCGAGCGTGGGGTTACCGGGATCACGGTGACGGAAGTGAAGGGCTTTGGTCGCCAGAAGGGCCATACCGAGCTGTACCGCGGCGCGGAGTATGTGGTCGATTTCCTGCCGAAGGTGAAGCTGGAAGTGGCGGTGACCGATGACCAGGTGGAGGCCGTGGTTGAGGCGATCGTGAAGGCCGCCGGGACCGGGAAGATTGGTGACGGCAAGGTGTTCGTGTACGACCTGGGCAGTGTGGTGCGTATTCGTACCGGTGAACTGGACGCGGACGCGTTGTAAGCCGTTCGGCGGGATGTTGTAGAGCCGAGCCGATGCTCGGCTTGCTCTTTGTAGAGTCGAGCTTGCTCGACTGCTCTGCGCTTCAGTCGAGCAAGCTCGACTCTACAAAGAGCGGTAAAGCGGTCGAGCAAGCTCGACCCCTACCGGCGCTTGGCCCACTTGTAGAACCGCTTCCAGCCCTGCCGCACAGCCGCCACCCAACCAGGGTCGGCCACCAGTGCGGCCTGCGCGGCACTCGGCGCCTGGCCGGTCACGCGCTGGCGGATCTTCAGCAGGTTCTTCATGTCGCTGCGGCGCATCTGGCGGCTCAGCGGGTTGCGGCGGAGCCAACGCGGGGCCCGCCAGGCCGAGGTGAAGTCCAGCAGCACCGGTACGCCGCTGCTGACCACCACGTTGGTGCCATGCAGGTCGTTGTGGGTGATGCCGGCGGCGTGCAGGCGGCTGAGCGCGTGCTGCAGCTGCTCGAACACGTCGTTGCCGACCGCCTGCGCGGTGCTCAGGGTCTGGCCAGGGATGAACTCCATGCCCAACGCCAGGCCACCCAGTGTGCCAAGCAGCGCGGGGGCATGCTTCCAGCCGCCGAGGCGCTGCAGCATGCGGGCCTCACGGCGCACCATCAGCCGCGCGATCAGTGAAACGGGAGTTCCGCGGTAGCGGGAATAGTCCTTGATGACCGCCTCGCGCCCGTCCAGGCAGGTACGGTAGACGTCGGGGGCCAGGAAGCGTTCGCCGCGCTTGAGCAGCAGCGGGGTGGCGGCGTCATCGCCGCAGGAGGAGGGGGGGAGAGCAGGAAGATACATGTCGGGGTCTCGGACGACCCGGTGGGTGGCGCAAAGCGTCAAGCGAACCGGTGTTACAGGGAGTTACTAAGTTTTCGTTAATTTTAGTACTCGCCAGTTCGCTATTCCACGATTTGTCGGAGAAATGTCGGGGTCGTGGCTGGAACAGTTCGTCGCGCCCAATCGGACAATTCTGTCTCACTTTGTCGGTGATTCTTTCAGAATCAATAGGTTGCGTTTCGCTCTATTTCGTTCATCCGCGGCCCGCTGAACGTCACGCACGTCCAGCTTGACCCCGACGCACGGCCTGCCGACCATAAGCTGTTAATTCGCGACATCGGCGGCCGCCCCTTCCTGGCACGTCCCCGTCCCCTGCCGCGGTCCCCACCGGTGCTGGCCGTCCGGCCGTGCATCGCCCTGATTCCCGTTCCGGCTGCGGCTGGAGGAAAGTGTTTTGATCATCAAAATCGTCATTGCAGCGCTGTTCGTCGCCTGCGTGCTGTACATCCACTTCCGTGGCAAGGTCCGCGCGCGTTGGTCGCGCCAGCTGCTGGACCACTCCAGTTTCATGGCCCCGATCAACGTGGTCATGTACATGTTCTCGAAGGTGCCGACCACGCCGTTCCTGGACCCGGCCAAGGAGTTCCCGCAGCTGGAGCCGCTGCGCCAGAACTGGCAGATGATCCGCGACGAGGCGCTGGCGCTGCGCGATGCACAGAAGATCGCTGCGTCCAGCACGTTCAACGACGCCGGCTTCAACTCGTTCTTCCGCCGTGGCTGGAAGCGCTTCTACCTGAAGTGGTATGGCCCGTCGCATCCGTCGGCGAAGGCGATGTGCCCCAAGACCACCGCGCTGCTGGAGTCGCTGCCGGATGTGCGCGCGGCGATGTTCGCGCAGCTGCCTTCGGGCAGCGAACTGCGCCCGCACCGCGACCCGTTCGCCGGTTCGCTGCGCCTGCACCTGGGCCTGGCCACGCCCAACAACGACGGCTGCTACATCGAAGTGGACGGCATCAAGAAGAGCTGGCGCGACGGCGAGTGGATGATGTTCGACGAGACCTACATCCACCACGCGCACAACGAGACGCCGGATGACCGCGTGATCCTGTTCTGCGACATCGCCCGCCCGCTGCGCTTCGGCCTGCCGGGCCTGTTCAACCGCGCGGTGGCGGCCACGCTGCTGGCCGGTGGTGCCTCGCCGAACCTGCCGGGTGACCCGACCGGTGGCGTCAACAAGGCCTTTGGCAGCGTCTACAAGGTGCGCCTGAAGGCCAAGGCACTGCGCGAGCGCAGCGTGGTGGCTTACCAGGTCATCAAGTGGGGCCTGGTGGTGGCGGTGATCGCCGGTATCTGGGCGCTTTGATCGTTACATGCGGTTGCCGGCCAGCGGCCGGCACTACCGGAACATGAAAAAACCCGCGCTGTCGCCAGCGCGGGTTTTTCTTTTGCATGGATGGGTGCCGACCGTTGGTCGGCACGCCTTACTTCAGTGCCGCCTGCACGAACGGCGGGGTCACCAGCACGCCGGTGTGCAGTGCGGCGGTGTAGTACAGGGTGTTGAAGGTCTTGGCGGCCGAGTCGGCCTGGCGGAAGTCGAAGCTGCTGTCGCCCTTGCGCGCCATGGTCACGCTCCACCAGCCGGTGGGGTAGCACGGCTGCGGGAACGGCAGGGTCTTGAACGAACCGAAGCCGGCCTTGCCCATCTCGGTGCGCATTTCGTTGATCAGGTCCAGCTGCATCAGCGGCGACTCGGACTGCTGCACCAGGATGCCGTCGTCCTTCAGGGCCTTGAAGCAGCTCTCGTAGAAGGCCTTGTTGAACAGACCTTCGCCGGGGCCGACCGGGTCGGTCGAGTCCACGATCACCACGTCCACGCTGCCGGCCGGGCAGTTGGCCATGTAGGCCACGCCGTCGTCGAACAGCAGCTCGGCGCGGGCGTCGTCGTTGGAGTCGCACAGTTCCGGGAAGTGCTTGCGCGCCATCACCGTGACCTGCTCGTCGATATCGCACTGGGTCACGCTCTCCACGCCGGTGTGCTTGAGCACTTCGCGCAGGGTGCCGCAGTCGCCGCCACCGATGATCACCACGCGCTTGGGCGCGGCGTGGGTGAACAGCACCGGGTGGCTGATCATCTCGTGGTAGAAGAAGTTGTCCTTGCTGGTCAGCATGATGGCCCCGTCGATGGTCATCAGGTTGCCCCAGTCGGTGGTCTGGAAGATCTCGATCTTCTGGAACGGCGACTGCACCTCGTCCAGCTTGCCGGTGATGCGGTAGCCGATGGCCGAGCCGGTGCGCTCGAAGTGTTCGATGTACCAGTTGTTGCTGTCAGTCATTGAAAACAGTCCTGTTCGGAGGGGTGAAGCCGGGCTGGCGGGCGGGGCCGCGTGGCACAGATGCCACATCCGGACGGATCGGCCCGTTCAGGTTGGAACCTGTCACGGGCGCGGGCGCGCATGATAACGAACCTGTGGGCATATAGGCGTTATCATGCCCCCCCTTTTATTGCCAACAAGGCCGACTGAAATGACCGATTGGTCCCTCGACCAAGCCCGCAAGACCTACTCGATCCCGCATTGGGCGGACGGTTACTTCGACGTGGATCAGGCCGGGCACATGGTGGTGAGACCGACCGGGGCGGACGGCCCGGTGGTGTCGCTGCCCAAGGTGGTCGACGCGGCGCGTGCGGCCGGCGCCAAGCTGCCGTTGCTGGTGCGCTTCCCGGACATCCTCGGCCAGCGCCTGGGCAAGCTGCAGGCGGCCTTCGGCCAGGCCCAGCAGGACTGGGAATACAGCGGCGGCTACACCGCCGTGTACCCGATCAAGGTCAACCAGACCCGCGGCGTGGCCGGCACCCTGGCCAGCCACCACGGCGAAGGCTTCGGCCTGGAAGCGGGCAGCAAGCCCGAGCTGATGGCCGTGCTGGCGCTGTCGCGCCCGGGTGGCCTGATCGTCTGCAACGGTTACAAGGACCGCGAGTACATCCGCCTGGCCCTGATCGGCCGCAAGCTGGGCCTGCAGACCTTCATCGTCATCGAGAAGCCTTCCGAACTGAAGCTGGTGCTGGAAGAGTCCAAGGCGCTGGACGTGAAGCCGGGCCTGGGCGTGCGCATGCGCCTGGCCTCGCTGGGCGCCGGCAAGTGGCAGAACAGCGGTGGCGACAAGGCCAAGTTCGGCCTGTCGCCGCGCCAGCTGCTGGACCTGTGGAAGTCGCTGCGTGACACCGAGTACGCCGACTGCCTGAACCTGCTGCACTTCCACATGGGTTCGCAGATCTCCAACGTGCGCGACATCGCCAACGGCATGCGCGAAGCCACCCGCTACTTCGTGGAGCTGTCGCGCCTGGGCGCGAAGATCACTCACGTCGATGTGGGCGGTGGCCTGGGCGTGGACTATGAAGGCACCCGTTCGCGCAGCTTCTGCTCGATCAACTACGGCCTGCATTCCTACGCCAGCAACATCGTGCAGCCGCTGGCCAATGCCTGCGAAGAGTTCGGCCTGACCCCGCCGCGCATCGTCACCGAGTGCGGCCGCGCGATGACCGCGCACCACGCGGTGCTGATCGCCAACGTCTCGGAAGTGGAAGAGGCACAGGAAGGCCGCGTGCCGGACCAGCACGACGACGAGCCGGCCGCGATCCGCCACCTGCGCGAGATCCACGACGAGCTGGACGTGCGCCCGGCGGTGGAGCTGTTCCAGGAAGCACAGCACTTCCACGCCGAAGGCCTGGCCAGCTACGCGCTGGGCCAGATCGACCTGCCGCAGCGTGCGCGCATCGACGATCTGTTCTACGCCATCGCCCATGGCGTGCGTGCGCGCCTGAGCTACGACGAGAAGAGCCATCGCCCGGTGCTGGACGAACTGAACGAGCGCCTGGTCGACAAGTACTTCGTCAACTTCAGCGTGTTCGAATCGATCCCGGACGTGTGGGCGATCGACCAGGTGTTCCCGATCGTGCCGATCGAGCGCCTGGACGAAACCCCGGACCGTCGCGGCATCATCGCCGACATGACCTGCGACTCGGACGGCATGGTGGAAACCTATGTCGAGAACGAGAGCCTGGACAGCTCGCTGCCGCTGCACAAGATGAAGCCGGGCGAGAGCTACCGCATCGGCTTCTTCATGGTCGGCGCCTACCAGGAAATCCTGGGCGACATCCACAACCTGTTCGGCGATACCGACGCGGTGGAAGTGCTGGCCGATGCCGATGGCTATGCCATCACCCAGCAGCGCCGCGGCGACACCACCGACGTGATGCTGGATTACGTGGGTTACCGCCTGGACGAACTGCGTGCGACCTATGCGCAGCGCGTGGCCGAGGCGCAGCTGTCGCCGGAACGTGCGCAGGAGCTGTCGGAGGCGCTGGAAGCCGGCCTGACCGGTTATACCTACCTGTCCGACGAACCGCTGGTGTGAGGTCAACGGGAACGCCGGGCCTGGCCCGGCGCTACCGGCCCCGATGAGCGCGCGCGCGATCTTCCACTTGTTCCTGCATGCCGCCGTGCCAGCCCTGCTGGCATGGCTGTTCTGGCGCAAGCGCTTCGCCTCGGCGTGGCTGCTGATGCTGCTGGGCTGGATCATCGATCTGGATCATCTGCTGGCCGATCCGATCTACGCGCCGAACCGCTGCAGCATCGGGTTCCATCCGCTGCACACTGCACCGGCCATCGCGGTCTATGCGGGGCTGTGCGTGCCGAAGAAGACGCGGTTGTTCGGCATCGGTTTGATCATCCACATCGTGCTGGACGCGATTGATTGCTGGTGGATGCATCACCGTTGATGCTGGGTGCGTGTCGACCAAGGTCGACACCTACCGGGGGCGCGATGGCCGAGGGAACTGATGCACTGCTTTGGTAGATGCTGACCTTGGTCGGCGCTTTTGATGCGTGTCGACCAAGGTCGACACCTACCGGGTCCACGGCGAACGGCGTTCCCGGTGATCACGTGGTTGCCGGCCAGCGGCCGGCACTACCCGCCGTTGGGTTGGCCAAGGTCGACACCTACCGGGTGCACGATGGCCGACGGAACCGATGCACTGCTTTGGTAGATGCCGACCTTGGTCGGCGCTTTTGATGCGTGTCGACCAAGGTCGACACCTACCGGATGCACGGCGAACGGTGTTCCCGTTGATCACGTGGTTGCCGGCCAGCGGCCGGCACTACCCGCCGTCAGGTTGGCCGCCTCACGCCACCGGCAACCACAACGTCGCACGCAGGCCGGGCTGCGCATTTTCCAGCGCCACGCGTCCGCCATAACTGGCGGCGATATCCCCGACAATCGCCAACCCCAACCCACTGCTGCCCTCGCGCTCATCCAGCCGCACGCCGCGCTGGGTGACCCGTTCCAGGGCGTCCGCAGCCAGGCCAGGGCCGTCGTCACGTACTTCGATGCGCAACTGGCCGTCGTCGGGTTCCGCGCTGACGTGGACCTGCTGCCGTGCCCAACGTCCGGCGTTGTCCAGCAGATTGCCCAGCATTTCCTCCAGGTCCGCACCGGCACCGGCGAACTGCAGCGCCGGATCGATACCAGCCGCCGTGAACGTGATGCCACGTTCGCCATGCACGCGTGCCATCAGCCGGCACATCGCCTGTGCGACGGCCGCCACGTCGGTGCGCTGGCGATGGTCGGCAGCCAGTCCTGCAGCCAGGTAACGGTCGACACTGGCCTGCATACGCGCACTCTGCTCGCGTACGGTGGCGCGCCAGTCCGCGCCGTCGCCGTCGGCCTCAGTGGCCAGCACGCTCAGCGGGGTTTTCAGCGCATGCGCCAGATCCTGTGCACTGGTGCGCGCGCGCGCGACCATGCGTTGCTGATGCTCCAGCAGCGCGTTGAGCTCCTCGCCCAGCGGTGCGACCTCCGCACCCAGCCCCTGTGTATCGATGCGCTGCGCGTCGCCGCGCCGCACCCGTTCCAGCTGTGCACCGAGGCGATGCAATGGACGCAATCCGAAGTGCACCTGGCTGGCCAGCACCGCCAGCCACGCCGCGACCAACACACCCAGCGCGATGGCAGTACGCTGGCGGAACGCGGCAACGTCTGCATCCAGCGCGCTGCGATCGGTGGCAACCACGGCCACGAACGGTTCGTTGGCGCGTGGCAGGCGCACCTGCTGCACGCGTGCACGCAGGGATTGCTGCAGCGGTCCAGCCAGATTGCGGGTGGCCGCTCCCATGGCCGTGGCAGGCAGCGTTTCATCCCACAGCGAGCGCGATTGCAGCAGCACACGGCCATCGGCACCGGCGATCTGCCAGTAAGCACCTGAGAACACGCGCTGGAAGCGTGCGTCATTCGGTTCCTGGCGCAGGCGCAGCTGTCCGTCCGCATCCACTTCGGCCTGCGCCAGCAGGGTCAGCATGTCCTGCTGCAGTTCATGGTCGAAGCGATCGCGCGCGCTGCGCTTGAACAGCTCGCCCAGCAGTGCACTGGCCAGCAGCGAGACCAGCAGCAGGCCGACACCGCCAGCCAGCAGCAGGCGTCGTCGCAGCGAGGGTTGCCGGCTCACGGCGCGGCCAGCCGCCAACCCTGGCCGCGTACGGTCTGGATCAGATCGATGCCGAGCTTGCGGCGCACCCGCCCGAGCAGCACGTCCAGTGCGTTCGAGTCCGGATCGTGGCCGCCATCGAACACCTGTTCGCCCAGGCGGTCGCGGCCGATCACCTGGCCGCTGTGGTGGATGAGGTAACTGAGCAGGCGGAACTCCTGCGGGCTCAGCGACAGCGCCTGCCCATCCAGTTCAAAGCGGCCGGCGTTGACGTCCAGCTGCAGCGGGCCGCAGTGCAGGCGCGGGCTGGCGTGGCCGTGGCTGCGACGGATCAGTGCGCGCAGGCGCAGCACCAGTTCGTCGGCCTGGAACGGCTTGGTGAGATAGTCATCGGCACCGGCATCGAACCCAGCCAGCTTGTCGTGCCAGCGCCCGCGTGCGGTCAGCACCAGCACCGGAAAGCTGCGGCCGTTGCCGCGCCAGCGTTCGATCACGCTCAGTCCGTCCAGCCCGGGCAGGCCCAGATCGACGATGGCGGCCTGCAGATCTTCGATCTGGCCGATCTCCTCGGCCTGGCGGCCGTCGGCGACCACGTGCACCACGTAGCCGGCCTGCTCCAGCAGGGGCACCAGGCGCTGTGCCAGCGCGGCATCGTCTTCGGCCAACAGGATGCGCATCAGTCGTCGAGCTCCGTCTTCAGCAGCTTTCCGCTGCGCGCATCATAGTCCAGCTCCACCACCACGCCGTCGCCGCGCAGGATCTCCACTTCGTAGACGCCGTCGTCCAGCTCCACTTCCAGCAGCTGGCCCGGAAAGCGCTTGAGCGCATCGCGCACCACGCTTTCCAGCGGCACGTAGCGGCCCTGCTGCACGGCGCGGCGCGCGACCTGCTGCGCCGGGTCCTGTGCTGGCGCGGCGGCGGTCGGGGCGCTGGCCAGGGCCAGCAGCAGGGGCAGGGTGGAGAGCATCGGGGCGCAGGGCGGGCTGTAGGAACAGGCGTGAGTGTGCCGGGGCTGACTAACAGCTGGCTAACAGTGCCGGCTAAGGAGCTGTTAACCACGGGGTGCATTGTGGCGTTGCCGGGATGGTCCGGCCACGAACACGAACAGGAGAACCCCCATGTTGAAGTCGCTCACCCTCGCCACTGTTGCTCTGCTGGCCATCGCACCGGCCGCACAGGCTGCACCGCTGGGCATGGCCCAGGTCGAACAGACCCTGCGCAAGGCCGGCTACACCCAGATCCACGAGATCGAACGCGATGACGGCCTGTGGGAAGCCGACGTGAGCCGCGCTGATGGCCGCTTCAGCGAGGTCTACGTGGACCCGAAGACCGGCGAGATCTTCGATGAGCACAGCGGCCGCACGCTGCTGACCACCGAGCAGGTACTGGCACGTGCACAGGCGCATGGCCTGCGCGAAATCCATTCGCTGGAACGCGATGGTGCGACCTGGTCGCTGGAAGCCCGCAATGCCCGCAACCAGAAGGTGGAGGTGCGCCTGAGCGGCTATGACGGCCGCATCCTGCACAGCGAGCGCGATGGCTGGCTGGATTGACCTGCTGGTAGTGCCGGCCGCTGGCCGGCACACGGGGAGAAAGCGTGTCGACCAAGGTCGACACCTACCAAACGTACGCATCGGTAGCGGCCGACCCTGGTCGGCCCAGGCCCGACGCGGCGCTTACCAGCCAAACGGCGGCGGGTAATCCCAGTAGCCCGGGCCGCGGCCGTAGTAGCCGCCGTACGGGCCGTAGAAGCCCGGGCCCTTGCCTTCGCTCACGTGGATGTTGACGTTGACCCCGTGGGTCTTGCCTTCATCGGTGGTGTAGTTCTTGCTGAGGTTCAGCGTGGCGGCGTTGTAGTGGCTGTTGCCACCGTTCTTGGAATAGCCGATGCCGGTGGTGAAGCTGCCGGACACTTTGACCTTGTCGTCGGTGACGTCGGCGATCTTCGCGTCGTCGTGCACGCGCGGGCCGCTCTTGTCACCGTAGTACGTGCCTGGCGGGTCCTGCTGCAGGGCCGGGTCGTTGAGGTAGCGCATCGGCGCCTGCGGCAGCGTCAGGTCCAGGCCGGCGGCCTGCGGCGCGGTGGCGCCAGCGGCGGACTGGGCCAGCACGGTTCCCGGCAGGGCCAGGCACAGCAGCAGGGTCAGGGGGCGGATCATGACGGCGCTCCAGCGGACAGGTGGCCACGCAACACGCGGCGGTACAGGCCGACGCTAGCAGGGGTTGCTTGAATGATGCCTGTCGGCGCCGGATTGGGGTAGAGCCAGGCCATGCCTGGCTGCAGGTCACAGCCGCCCGAACCCGAACAGCCCTTCCAGCGCATGCCTGCGCCGCTCGATCCGGGCCCGCAGCAGCTGGGCGCCGATCATCGAATAAGTGATGCCGTTGCCGCCGTAGGCCATGGCGAAATGCACCCGTGGCCCCCACTGATCGTGCGGGCCGAAGAAAGGCAGGCCGTCGGCGGTTTCGGCGAAGGTGCCGGCCCAGGAGAAGGCGGGCACCGGATCCAGCCGCGGGAACCAGTGCTGGAGCTGTTTCATCAGCTTGTCGGCCTTGCGCTCTACGCGCCTATCGCGGCGGGCGGGGATGTCGATGGCGTCGTCCAGCCCGCCCACCAGCAGGCGGCGGTCGCCGGTGGCGCGCAGGTAGAGGTACGGGCGTGCGCTCTCCCACACCATCGTGTTGCGCAGCCGGCCCAGCACGTCCGCATCGATCGGGTCGGTGATGAAGGCATAGCTGCTGCGGTTGCGTGCGACGCGCTGATGCAGCCAGCGTTGGTTGGCATAGCCCATTGCCAGCACCACGTGGCGGGCGTGGATCGTGGCGCCGTCCTCGGTGAGGGCGGTTACCCCGCGCGCGCTGGGCGTGAGCGTGTGCAGTACCGTACGGTCATGCACATTGCCGCCGCGCCGGCGCACGCGTTGCAGCAGCGCATAGGTCAGGCGATAGGGATCGACCCGCGCCGCCTGGCGCGTGAGCAGGGCACCGCCGGCGTCCACGTCGAAGCGCTCCCGCAGTGCCTCCGGGCCCAGCCAGCGGGCATCCAGGCCGATTCCGCGCCGTGCCTCACCTTCGGCCATCAGGCGCGGCACGTCGCGATGGCGGCTGGCCAGGTACAGGCTGTCCATGCGCTGGAAATCAACGTCTTTCAGGCCGCGAGCCACGTCGCCCAGGGCCGGAATCGCCTCGGCACACGCCCGATAGGCAAGCGCGGCGGCGTCCTGCCCGTAGCGCTCGGTCAGCTCCAGCAGGTGGGTATCGATCTCGTACTGCAGCAGCGCGGTGCTGGCGGCGGTGCTGCCCCAGCCGATGTCGCGCTGCTCGATCACCGCCACGTCGTGGCCATGACGGGACAGTTCGTCGGCAATCAGCGCACCGGTGATGCCGCCGCCGACCACCAGCACGTCGCAGCGCAGATCCTTTTCCAATGGCGGAAACGCCTGGATCAATCCATTGCGTACCGCCCACCAGGGGTAACCGCTCTTCAGGTCCATGGCCGTGTGCTGCTCAGGCGGTGGGACGGCCGGTATGCGGGGTCTGGATCAGTTCGGACAGATCGAAGCCCTGCAGGCGGGCGGCCGCCAGATAATGGTCCTGCACGGTCGCGTCCAGGCGCGGCTCGCGGGCCAGCAGCCACAGGTACTTGCGATCGGGGCTGCCGACCAGTGCCACGCTGTAGTCCGGCGCGACCTGGATCACCCAGTAGTCGCCCTTGGCGAACGGCAGCCAGCGCAGGCCCTTGGGCAGGAAGCTCACCTCCAGGCGCGCGCTGTCGTTGTCGACGGCGCAGGCCTCGCCGGTGGCTTCCTCGACCTCGCCGTCCATACGGCAGCGGTTGGTGACGCCGACGTTGCCGTTGTCGAGCAGGGTGTAGTGCGCCGACACGTCGGTGCAGCCTTCCGGTTCATGGCGCATCGGCAGGCGTGCGATCTCGTACCAGGTGCCCAGGTAGCGGGGCAGCTTGAGGTCGGCGACGGTTTTCAGCGGCGGGTGCTCGGTCATCAGCAGTCGTGGCAGGGGTGGGCCTCCACGATGCCGATGGCCTTGCCATGGGCGGGTGAAGCCGGGGCGATGGCCGTGTCCAGAACGTTCCGTCGCCCCGGCGGAGCGCCCGTTGTCACCGGCGTGGCGGTATCCTGCTGCCAGCGCCGTGTTTTCCTGATCCAACCGAGGTGGAGGTGCCGATGTACCAGGTGATCCTGTTGAAGAGTGAATCCGCGTTCGCACGCGAACAGTGGCCGCAGGTCGATGACCTGGTCGACTACGAAGGCGTGGCCTACAGCCTGCGCGCCGGCCCGCGCCAGCCGCTGCCGACCGACCACGACTGGCACCCGGTGGCGGTGTATGCGCCCGATGAGATCACCGAGGAAGAGTTCCAGGACTGGTACGCGCTGCAGCAGCCGACGGTGGAAGAGCTGCGCCTGAAGTACTGATGCTCGACGCTGCCAGGGCCGTCCATCCGCCCTTGACCGGCTCTGCCGTATAGTCGCGCGCAGGCGCGGTGGTCCGCGCGAACCGGTGTGGCTGGCTTGTCTTCTTTCCTGCGATCGATCCGTGCACGGGGGCCCTGGTGGGTCCTGATGCTGTGCACTGCCCTCCTGCTGTCCGCGCCGGTGCTGGCACAGGATGATGAGCCCACGCCGAAGCAGCAGCTGGCAGATATCGATGCGAAGCTGAAGGAAGTCGACCGCAAGCGTGGTGATGCGGCCGCCATCGAGACGCTGGCGATGCTGTCCGAGAATGCCTCGCAGGCGCGGCGGGATGCTGAGGCACTGGAAAAGGAGCTGCAGCCACAGCTGGTTCGCCTCGACGAACAACTGGCGCAGCTGGGCACACCTGCCGAAGGCACCACCGAGCCGCCTGAACTGGCGGCACAACGGCGCACCATCAACAAGCAGCGCGACGGCCTGGCCGCGTCCTTAGCGCAGGCCAAGACCAGTGCCGTGCGTGCCCAGCAGCTGGCAGCCGACATCGACCAGCAGCGCACTGCGCAACGCGCCGAAGACATGGGGAAGAAGGTCGCCTCGCCGTTGTCTCCAGCACTGTGGAGCAAGGTGGCCGAACGCCTGCCGATCGATATCGCACGCGTCGCGCCGTTGGCCGAGCAGGGGCGCGATACGTTTGTCGCTGGCGTCCGGGCCAATGGCTGGGGCACGCCGTTGCTGGGCCTGGTGGCCGCGCTGGTGATGATGTTCCCGCTGCGGCTGTGGCTGCGCAGGCTGGGGCGGCGCTTTGCGGAGTCCGAGCGCGCGCCGGACGGTCGCCTGCGCCGTTCCGGCCTGGCCATGTGGCTGCTGCTGGTGGGCACGCTGCTGCCCGGCTATGCCGTGGTGGTGCTGATGGCGGCGCTGGATGCCATCAATGCGATTGCGCCGCGCCTGCAGGTGGTGGCCGACGGGCTGGAGACCGCAACGTTCCGCGCTGCGTTCATTGCGGCACTCAGCGCCTGCATGCTGGTTCCCAAGCGGCCGTCGTGGCGGTTGCTGAATCTGGATGACACCGCCGCGCTCAAGCTGCGCAAGTACGCGTGGGGCGCGGCGGCGCTTGCCTGGCTGAGCACGGTGCTGGTGGCCCTCGATCAGGCCACGCGTACCAGCGACGTCACCACGGTGGCGCTGGATGGCCTGATTGCGCTGACTTACCTGGGCCTGATCATGGCCATGCTGGTGACCCTGGCGCGCCTGCATCGCCGGCAGACCGCCGAGGCCGAAGCCAAGCTGGAGGCGCAGGCCGATGGCGTGGGCGCGGCCACACCGGTGCGCCGCAGCAGCTGGCTGGTGCTGGCGCGCGCGGCGGGCAATGTCGCGGTGGTGGCCGCCATCGTCGCGACGTTGATGGGCTACCTGAACTTCGCCAAATTCGTGAACCAGCAGCTGATCGGCGGCAGCATCGTGGTGCTGGCGGCGACGTTGCTGTTCAAGTTCGTCGATGACTTGAGCACGTGGATGCTCAACGCCGACAGCAAGGTGGGTCAGACCATCCTGCTCAGTACCGGCCTGAGCGTGTCGCGGCTGGAGCAGGCCGGCGTGCTGCTGTCGGCGGTTCTGCGTACCGTGGTCGTGCTGCTCACGCTGCTTGCCCTGGTAGCGCCGTTCGGCAACATCGGTGCGGTGGTGGAACGCTTCTCTTCGCTGCTCACCACGGGCATTCCGTTGGGTGGAACCACCCTGAAGCCGATGCAGATTGTGCTGGCGGTTGTGGTGCTGCTGGCCGGCCTGGCGATCACCCAGCTGGTGCAGCGCTGGCTGACCGATACCTACCTGCCCAAGACCGAACTGGACCTGGGGGCGCGCAACTCGGTCAGTACCGTCGCCCGCTACGTCGGCATCATCCTCGCCGTGATCTGGGCGTTGACGGCGATGGGGCTGGAGCTGACCAAGCTGGCGCTGCTCGTCAGTGCGTTGTCAGTGGGTATTGGTTTCGGCCTGCAGGTGATCACACAGAACTTCGTCTCCGGCCTGATCCTGCTGGCTGAGCGTCCGGTGAAGATCGGCGACTGGGTGAAGCTGGGCGACCAAGAGGGCGACATCCGCCGCATCAGCCTGCGCTCGACCGAGATCCAGGTGGGCGACAAGTCCACCCTGATCGTGCCCAACTCCGAGCTGGTCACCAAGACCGTGCGCAACATGACGATGGGCAACAACCAGGGCCGCATCCAGATCCAGTTCGCGGTGCCGCCAAGCACCGATGTCGGCAGCCTGCGTCAGGCGCTGCTGGATGCGTACACCGCGCACACCAACGTGCTGAAGCAGCCGGCCCCGACGGTCTACATCGACAGCATTGCCGGTGGTCAGATCACCATCAACAGCTTCGCGTACGTGGCCAGCCCGCGGCAGGTGTATGCGACCCGCAGCGATCTGTACTTCAGCCTGCTGCACATCCTGGCCGAGCGGAACATCCCGCTGTCGACCCCGACCGACATCCACATCACCCGCGATCCGCAGGAGTAGGGGGTGTTCTGCAGGGCTGCGCCCTGCACCCGTGGTAGTGCCGGCCGCTGGCCGGCAACCTCAGAAGCAACGGCAACAGCGGGCATTCCGTGGTTTGGCGGGGTGGGTCCGGTTGCGGGGGACGCTGCAAGTACGTCCATGTAAGCTCGGTCGCCGCATCCATGCGGCTCACGCCCCCGCAACCGGACCCACCCCGCCTTCGACAGTTTGCTGCGGTCTGTTGGGCATGCCGATGGGGTCAGATCCGTTTTCCGGAGGAAAACGGATCTGACCCCAGATTGATTTCGATATCTGACAGAAGTGTCGACCAAGGTCGACACCTACCGACAGCCACAGGAATCTGTCAAAGGTGGGGCGGTGGCGGAGTGCGGGGTGTCAGCCGCATGGATGCGGCTGCCAAGCCTACAGGGACGTACTTGCGGCGTCCCCGCACTCCGGCACCGCCCCGCCAAACCACGGAATGCACTCTGTTGCTGTTGCTTCTGAGGTTGCCGGCCAGCGGCCGGCACTACCACGGGTGCAGGGCGCAGCCCTGCAAAGAACCCTACCCCCGCGGTCGGCCGCGCGAGGGCACCAGTGCGAACGTGTCCACCGCCAGCTTCTCGGCGTGGTTCAACCACGCGCGGATCTCCAGATCATCCACTTCGTGGTCCAGCCCGAACGACACGTTGATCTTGCCGTTGGCATCGGGCTGCACCCACTGCTGCGCCAGTACCACCTTGCGCTGCGAGGACACCGCCTCGATCCAGAAGCCGCGATCCGGGCGCGTGCTCGCCACCAGCTGCAGCATGTACTGGCCGGCACGGGTACGACGACCCTTCTGGGTGATCATGTGCGCCTGGCGCACGCTCGGGCGCGGGCCCTGGAACGCATCCAGCGGTGCGTCCACGGCAATGCCGCCACGCAGGTCGTTGTCGCGGTACAGCTTGATGCCGTTGTCACGGTTGACCAGCAGGGCGCACCAGTCGCCATCGGCCGAGCCGTCCTCGAACGCGGTGCAGCGGTCGACATAGGCCAGGGTGTTGTCCGGGTCGGCATCATCAAACTGGCGCGAGGTGTTTTCCAGATACACGGACTTCAGGCCCCAGTCCTTGTCGTACTCCAGCAGCACCGGCGGCTGCACGTGCTGCAGGCCCACTACCACCTGGTCATCGCCATCGATCTTCAGCTCACGGGTCGGCTCACCCAGCCACAGCGAGCGGGCGAAGGCGAGGTACTGCGGGTAATCTCGGCCGCCATCACGCTGGGTGGCCACGCTGGCGCTGGGCGCGCGCTGGGAGTCGATCAGTGAACGCCCGAAGCCCATCGTCTTCAGGTTCGGGTCCAGCAGGCTGAGCAGGGTCGCACCCGAATCCAGGGTGGTGCCGGCCTCGGCGCTGAGCTGCTGCGGGGCAATGCCATTACCCAGGAACAGCAGCAGGTTCTCGCGCTTCTGCCGGGTCAGGATATGGGTCAGATCGTTGGGCATCGCCAGGTGGTCGGAGGCGATCACGATCAGCGTGTCCTTGCCGTACGGGCTGGCCTGGATGCGCTGCACCAGCTGCGAGATCAGCCGGTCGCTGCACTTGAGCGCGTTGAGCATGTTGATGTTGCCGTACTGGCTCTGGTAGCGCTCGCCCTTGCACGACACCGGCAGATGACCGGCAGGGTGGTGGGTGTCCATGGTCAGCGTGGTCAGCATGAACGGCGAACCGGCGCGCGAGAGCTGCTCGAAGCGCTGGTAGGCGGTATCCAGCAGCACGTCATCGTGCACGCCCCAGGCCGAGTAGTGGATGCGGCCGATCTTCTTCTGCTGCTTGAACCACGCCAGGTCGTGCACTTCGTCGAAGCCGTGGCTGGCCAGGAACTGGCCCTTGCCGGCGAACTGGCCGTTGGCGCCACCCAGATAGTGGTTGGTGTAGCCCTGCTGCTTCAGGTAGTCGCCCAGGCACACCGCCTTGGGCAGGAAGCTGCCCATTCGGTCCATGCTGTTCTCATCGCCCTGCGAAGTGGTCAGCGGCACGCCGCACATCGACGACACCAGGCCGGCGATGGTCCAGCCGCTGCCCTCGGCCGAGGCCAGGTTGCGCACGTCCAGTGACTCGGACGCCAGGCGGTTGAGGTTGGGCATCAGGCCGGGAAACACGGCCTCGTCCAGGTAGGTACGTTCCAGGCTCTCGCCGTAGATCCAGACGATGTTGCGCGGGCGCTGCAGCGGCTGCGTCGGCACCTGGTATTCGGGTGCGATGCGGGCGAAGTCGACCGGCCGCAGCTGCTGGTAGAGGCGCTGGCCGTCGCGGGCCAGCGGACTGATCATGATCGTGGCCACCCACACGGCCGCGAAACCGGCGAACAATGCGCCACCATGGCCGGGCCGGCGCCAGCGCTTCACCCGCGTGGCGAACAGCGGCAGCAGCGAGACCAGCGCCAGCACGATGAAGCCGGCGATATAGCCCTTGAAGTCGGAGACACCGGCGCCTTCCATGTCGGCGCCGAGGTGGTACAGGGTGGCGGCATTGAGCCCATCACCGGACAGCTTGTCGATCAGCCACCACGCGCTGAGCATGAGCAGCAGCAGCGAGAACGCACCAGCCTTCCACCACACCCACTTGTCGGACGCGAGGAACAACCAGCACAGCAGCAACAACGACAGCAGCAGTATCCAGAGCATAGGCAGCTTCGGCAGTGACGGGGTGGTGGTGATGGACGTCGTACCGACGCGTGTCCATCCGACCGACGCTGCCACAAGCACATGCACATGACAGGCCGATGACCCGATAGTGCATGCACGAACCTGACTGAAATGTTTGTTGAAACAACACGCGCGCAATCGCGCTCAGAAGGTAAAACGAGCGTGAAGGGCTTCGTTGGATTGCATTAAAAACCGCATGAATACGGCGGTTTTCGCTGATGCGCTAGCGATGCCCGCGTTCTTCGCGTGCCCGCGCACGACGGTCGAACAGCAATGCACTGGTCACGATGCCAAGGCCGAGAACCACGCCGATGAACAGCAGAATCAGCGCAATGAGCGGGTAGCCGAACAGGTGCCAGCCGGTGTCGATCTTCATCATCATCGCCGCAGCCATGATCAATGCGGCACTGATGATGCCGGCAGCCACGCGGTTGGCGATCTTCTGCAGGTTCTCCATCAACCGCGATTCTTCCAGGCCGGTCACCTTCATCTGCAGGCGGTTCTCGGCCAGCAGCGCCATGATGTCCGACAGCTTGCGCGGCCCATCGCGCAGCAGCTGCTGCAGCTCCATCGCCTCGCTGGCGAGGTTGGCGGCAGACAGCGATTTCTTCAGACGCGCACGCATTACGTGCTGCAGCTGGCGCTCAACGATGCGGCGGGTTTCCAGCTCGGGTGCCAGCAGCCGGCACACGGTTTCCAGATTGAGCAGCGCCTTGCCCAGCAGGCTCAGTTCCGGCGGCGTGCGCAGGCCGCAGGCGGTGGCGATGCGCACCATGTCCAGCACCACGCGGCCTTCGGAGAAGCTACCGATGGCGGCGTAGCGCGCGATCAGCTGTCCGGTCTCGCGCAGGTAACGCTCTTCGTCGAAGGCCTCCAGCCGCGTGCTGATGCTGATCAGGTCGTCGGCCACTTCTTCGCCACGACCATCGACCGCGGCGAACAGGATCTTCAGCAGGCGCTCGCGCAGACGCGGCGGCATGTGCGCGACCATGCCCAGGTCGAAGATCGCCAGCCGTCCATCTGGCATCACCCGCAGGTTGCCCGGGTGCGGGTCGGCATGGATCTCGCCATGCACGAAGATCTGGTCCAGGTAGCCGCGGATCAGCGCCGCCGCCAGAGGATCCATCGATTGCTCGGTGCGGCGCACATCGGGAATCGCATCCACGCGCACGCCGGTGGCCAGTTCCATGGTCAGCACGCGCTGGCTGCTGTAGTCCCACAGCGGCTGCGGAATCCACAGGCGGCGGAACGGCTTCAGGTGCCGGCCGAAACGGGCCAGGTTCTCGGCCTCGGCGTGATAGTCCAGCTCCTGCATCAGGGTCTTGGCGAACTCGTTGAGCCAGTCGCGCAGGCGCACGCGACGGCCCACCTGGGTCAGATGGTCCGCGGCCAGCGCGAAGCTGCGCAACGCCTCCAGGTCCGAACGCAGCTGCGCGGCCACCTCGGGCTTCTGCACCTTCACCGCCACCTGGCGCCCATCGTGCAGCACCGCGCGATGCACCTGCGCGATCGAGGCACAGCCCAATGGCTCGGGATCGAACGCGGCGAACAGCTTGTTCACCGGCGCGCCCAGCTCCTGTTCGACGATGGCATGGATGCGCTCGACCGGAATCTCGGCCACCTTTTCCTGCATGCGCTCCAGCGCCGTGGCGAACTCCACCGGCACCATGTCCGGGCGGGTGGACAGCATCTGGCCTAGTTTGACGAAGGTCGGTCCCAGCGCTTCCAGGTCGCTGACGAACTGTTCCGGGTTGCCATCGGCGGGCACGTCGGCCTGGTTGCTGGCGGCGTCCAGGTTCATGCCCGAGAACACGCCCGAATGGCGGTAGCGCATCAGCAGGCGCAGGATCTGGCTGCGCCGGTTCATGCCTTTGACCAGCGGGGGATTGCCATTGGCGGTGGGCGGATTGCTCAAGCGACACTCCCATGCGACGGATACAGGTAGTGCCGGCCGCTGGCCGGCAATGTCCGGATTACGCAGTGTCGCCGGGGGGCGGTAGGCACGCGGTGAATCCGACCGCTTCCGCAGCTGCCCCGGTATCGGTCAGAATCCGCTCATTCCCTTTCTTGGACGCCCCATGGCCGGTGCCAGCCTGTTCGCCCTGCTCGACGATATCACCACCCTGCTCGACGATGTCTCGGTCCTGACCAAGGTCGCGGCAAAGAAGACCGCCGGCGTGCTGGGCGACGACCTGGCGCTGAACGCGCAGCAGGTGACCGGGGTCAACGCCAACCGTGAACTGCCGGTGGTGTGGGCGGTGGCCAAGGGCTCGCTGGTGAACAAGGTGATCCTGGTACCGGCGGCGCTGGCGATCAGTGCACTGGAGGCGTGGCTGCACAGCCGTGGCTGGAACGTGCCGCTGATCGTGCCATTGATGATGATCGGCGGTGCCTTCCTCTGCTTCGAGGGCGTGGAGAAGCTGGCGCATCGCTTCCTGCATTCGGCTGACGACGATGCCGAGCATCAGGCCGAGCGGCGCAAGGCGCTGGCCGATACCCAGGTGGACATGGTGGCGTGGGAGAAGGACAAGGTAAAAGGCGCGATTCGCACCGACTTCATCCTCTCGGCCGAGATCATCGTGCTGACCCTGGGCGTGGTCGCCACCGCACCGTTCACCAACCAGATCCTGACGCTGAGCGTGGTTGCGCTGGCCATGACCGTGTTCGTCTACGGACTGGTGGCGGGCATCGTCAAGCTCGATGACGTTGGGCTGTACCTGTCGCGCAAGGGTGGGGCTGTGGCCGCCTTCGGTCGCGGCCTGGTGGCCTCGGCGCCGTGGCTGATGAAGTTCCTGTCGGTGGCCGGCACCATCGCCATGTTCCTGGTCGGTGGCGGCATCCTGGTGCACAACGTGCCGGCACTGCACCACGCGGTGCAGGCGCTGGGCGGCGAAGGGCAGTGGGGCTGGCTGATCAGTGCTGCGGCCAACATGGTGGTGGGCATCATCGCCGGTGCCATCGTGCTGGCGGCGGTGACCGGGTTCCAGAAGCTGCGCGGTAAGTAAGCGGCGGCCCATTGCCCGGTGGAGGCCGACCTTGGTCGGCGCATTGTTTCCGCGTGTGCCAACCAAGGTTGGCACCTACCGAAGCGCTGTCCTTGGCGTTGGTAGAGGCCGACTTTGGTCGGCGCTTTGTTCCGGCGTGAGCCAACCAAGGTTGGCACCTACCGAAGCGCTGTCCTCTGGGTTGGTAGAGGCCGACCTTGGTCGGCGCTTTGTTCCGGCGTGAGCCAACCAAGGTTGGCACCTACCGAAGCGCTGTCCTTTGCGTTGGTAGAGGCCGACCTTGGTCGGCGCTTTGCCCCGGCGTGTGCCAACCAAGGTTGGCACCTACCAAAGCGCTGTCCTTGGCGTTGGTAGAGGCCGACCTTGGTCGGCGCTTTGTTTCCGCGCGTGCCAACCAAGGTTGGCACCTACCAAAGCGCTGTCCTTGGTGTTGGTAGAGGCCGACCTTGGTCGGCGCATTGTTTCCGCGTGTGCCAACCAAGGTTGCCACCTACCGAAGCGCTGTCCTTTGCGTTGGTAGAGGCCGACCTTGGTCGGCGCATTGTTTCCGCGTGTGCCAACCAAGGTTGGCACCTACCAAAGCGCTGTCCTTGGTGTTGGTAGAGGCCGACCTTGGTCGGCGCTTTGTTTCCGCGCGTGCCAACCAAGGTTGGCACCTACCGAAGCGATGTTCTTGGCGTTGGTAGAGGCCGACCTTGGTCGGCGCTTTGTTTCTGCTCGTGCCAACCAAGGTTGGCACCTACCGAAGCGGTTTGCGGTGGGCCGGGCGATCAACCCGCCTGCACTCGGTTCTTGCCCTGCCGCTTGGCTGCATACAGCGCGTCATCCGCGCGCCGCAGCAGCGCTTCGGTGTCATCGCCGGGCTGCCATTGCGCCAGCCCGGCACTGAAGTGCACCGGCACGCGCTGGTCCTGCACGGTCAGCACGCGGTGCGCCAGTGAACGCTGCAGGCGCTGCACGGTGGCCATGCTGTCGGCACCCTGGGTCTCCGGCAGCACCAGCACGAACTCGTCGCCACCCAGCCGCGCGATGCCATCGGTGGCGCGCAGCAGCAGCTTGCACACGGACACCAGGTGCTGCAGCAGCGCATCGCCACCGGCATGGCCATGTGCATCGTTGGTCTGGTGGAAATCATCCAGGTCGATCACCGCCACGCCCAGCGGCGAGTTGTTGCGCGCGGCGCGGGCCAGTTCACGTTGCAGCAGTTCGTCCAGGCCGCGGCGGTTCAGTGCCTGGGTCAGTGGATCGATGCGCGCCAGGTCACCGGCGGCGCGCAGTTCCTGCTCCAGCTCGGCAATGCGTTGCTCTGCACGTTCCACTTCCTGCCGCGCATTGGCCAGGTGATCGCGCGCCTGCGCGGCCTGCTGCTGCACCTTGCCGGTGTCGCGCATCACGTCCTGCAGCAGCTGGTTGAGGTCGGCGATGCTGCGTGCCTCGCGCAGCTGCAGCGCGTAGCTGCCGATGCGGTCGTGGTATTCACCGGTGCTGGTGGCCATGCCGTCCATGCGCTCGATGAACTCGCCCATCAACCCGCGCATCGCCGCCTTCGAATCGTCGATGCCCTGGCGCAGCAGGCCCTGCTTGTAGATCACTTCGCGCAGTTCGGCACGGGTACGCTCCACCGCTTCGGCTTCCAGCGGTCCGTCCAGCAGCTGGCGTACTGCGGCGATCTGGCCCTGCAGCCAGCTGCGGTCATCCAGCAGCTCGCTCACGTTCTCCAGCAGCAGCGCGAACAGCTCAAGCAGCAGCGCCTGCTGCTCCTGCCAGCTCTCGGCACGCACGCCGACCTGGTGGCCGAGTTCGCGCACGCCCTGTTCGATCGGTTCCAGTGCCGTGCCCGGTTGCCACTGGCGCAGCTGCATGGCCAGCGTCTGCGCCTGCTCGCGCAGGTCCGGATCGTGCTGCAGCAGGGCCACCACCGCGCCGCCCAGCAGCAGGCGCAGCTGCTCGGACAGGCGCAGGCTTTCCGGCTGCCCATCCGGCGAATGCTGTTCGATGGTGCGGATGTACTTGTCGATCAGCTGCCGCATCGCGCGCCCATAGCGCGGCCAATCGGCGCTGGCCTGCGCCGACTGCAGGCGGTCGCCCATGTCGCCCAGTTCGCCGGGCAGGGTGGCCATGCCATTGGCGAATGCGGCCAGCAGCGGCTCCGGTGCGTCGGCCCCGGCGAACAGCTGCTGCAGCGCCACGCCACCGCCACCCTGCAGCACCACGCGGTCGCCCAGCCCATCGTCCACCACCGCGCGCACGCGTGCCGGCGGCCCAAGGGCGGTACCGGGGGCAGGGCGGTGGTCGGGCTGGTCCGTCATGGAGCAAATCCTGGGGCTGGCAGGGACTGGTTCCAGCATATCGGCGCGGCCGCCGACGGCTTGAACGGCTAGGATGGGCGACAGGATGCCGCAGTGGAGGTGGTGATGCGCGTGATGTTGCTGGGGGCGACCGGGCTGGTCGGTGGGCTGACCCTGTCCAGGCTGCTGGACGACCCGCGCTGCAGCGCCGTGATCGCGCCGACCCGCCGCCCGTTGGCTGTGGCCCACGCCAAGCTGGAGAACCCGGTGCTGGCCTTCGATGCACTGCCCGACGCAGCCGAATGGACGCGCGTGGACGCGGTCATCTGCGCGCTCGGCAGCACCATTGCCCAAGCCGGCAGCCGCGAGGCCTTCCACCGTATCGACCATGACTACCCGCTGGCGTTCGCCCGCCTGGCGCAGGCGCAGGGTGCGCAGACCTATGTGCTGAATTCCGCAGCCGGCGCCAACCCGCAGTCGTCGATCTTCTACAGCCGGGTGAAGGGCGAGCTGGAGCATGACCTGCGTGCGCTGGGGTTCAACTCGTTGACCCTGGTCCGCCCCGGGCTGATCGGCGGCGAGCGCACCGAGGTGCGACGTGGCGAGCGCCTGGCGCTGACGGTGTTGGGGGCATTGGGGCCGCTGCTGCCACGGGCGTGGCGGATCAATCCGGCCAGCGAGATCGCCAAGGCACTGGTCGAAGCCGCGCTGGCCCCACAACCGGGTGAACACGTGGTGGCATCCAGCGCACTGGTCGGCTGATGTCGCGCGCGCTGCGCCTGACCCAGCTTCAACAGCTGCTGCGCCGCTATCGACGGCCGGTGGCCGGGCAGGTGCTGGCCGAAGCGCTGGGCATCAGCTTGCGAACGCTGTACCGCGATATCGAGACCCTGCGCGAGCAAGGCGCCGACCTGCGTGGTGAGGCTGGCGTCGGCTACCAGCTGGCACCTAGCGATACCCTGCCGCCGATGACCCTGCCACCCGCAGAGATCGATGCATTGGTGCTGGGCCTGCGCTGGGTTGCGGCCCGCACCGAACCCGCGTTGGCCGAGGCCGCACGTGACGCTCTGGCGCGTATCGCGCATGTGCTGCCTGCCGCGCGCCGCGAAGCGCTGCGTGACAGTGGCCTGCGCGTGGGCCCTTCGCGCGCTGCGGCCAAGATGCCGGCGGCACGCCTGCAGGCCGTGCGTGAGGCTGTGGGTTCACAGCGGCGCCTGAAGTTCGGCTACCAGGATGCACAGGGCCAGCGCAGCGAGCGCATTGTCTGGCCGTTCGCACTGGGCTACTTCGATGAAGTGCCGATGCTGGCGGCGTGGTGCGAAGGCCGCGAGGACTTCCGCCATTTCCGGCTGGACCGCATCCGCCAGGTGCGCGTGCTGGAGGATCGCTACCTCGTGCCGCGCGCCACCCTGCTGCGGCGCTGGCAGAAGGCACAGGGCATCGCACCGGACTGGCTGGACCGTTCGTAGGGTCGAGCGTGCTCGACTGCTTCCGTGCATCGCTTCCGGCTCCTGGGGACGGCGGCCTTCGCTCTTCGCTCCTGGTAGAGGTCGAGCTTGCTCGACCGCCTTTGATCTTCGCGAACAGCAGTCGAGCAAGCTCGACATCTACCAGGGCAAGGGCAACAGCAGTCGAGCAAGCTCGACATCTACCAGGGCAAGGGCAACAGCAGTCGAGCAAGCTCGACATCTACCAGGGCAGAGGCAACAGCAGTCGAGCAAGCTCGACATCTACCAGAGCAACGGCAACAGCAGTCGAGCACGCTCGACGCTACTGACAGAATCTGTCAGCAGGGCCGTACCACCATGATCGCTCCCAACAACGGAGCTTCCCCATGTTCACGCCCAGCACCCTGCTGCAGTACGTGCGCGACGTCGCCACCAGCGCCACGTTCTACAGCGGCATTCTCGGCAAGCCACCGGTCGAGCAGTCGCCCGGTTTCGCCCTGTTCCTGCTCGGCGATGGCGCCGCACTGGGCCTGTGGCAACGCGATGACGTGCAGCCGCCGGTGTCCGCGCAGGCCGGTGCCGCCGAACTGGCGATGCTGGTCGCCGACCCGGAGGCCGTGCAGCAGATGCACGATGCGTGGCAAGCGCTCGGCGTGCAGATCCTGCAGGCACCGGTGACCTTGGAATTCGGCCATACCTTCGTCGGCGCCGATCCGGATGGCCACCGCCTGCGTGTGTACAGCCGCGCCGAAGGCATGGTCGCGCGCGATTGATCGCCCGCATTGTGTAGATCCACGCCATGCATGGATGCGGGCACAAAAAAACGCCGGGCAGTGCCCGGCGTTTCTCCACTTCATGTGCCAACCAAGGTTGGCACCCACCAGTCAGTTCCACGTGCCAACCAAGGTTGGCACCCACCAGTCAGGTGATTGATCAGCTGGCCAGCGCCAGATCGTCCATCATCGCGCGCAGGAAGCGGGCCGCTTCGCCGCCGGTGGCCGCGCGGTGGTCGAAGGTGACCGACAGCGGGATCACCTTGTGCGCTTCCACGCCGCCCATCACCGGGGTCATCTGGTGGCGGGCACGGCCGGCACCGACGATGGCCACGCATGGCGGCACCACGACCGGGGTCGCGTAGCGGCCGGCGAACATGCCGAAGTTGGACAGCGAGATGGTGTAGCCGCTCAGTTCCGAGGCGGCGATCGAACGCGATTCGACCTGCTCGCGCAGGCGGTTGACGCCTTCACGGATGCCGCGTGCGTCGAGCATGTCGGCGTTGCGCAGCGCCGGCACGAACAGGCCGTCGTCAGTGTCCACGGCGATGCCGATGTCCACCTGCGCGTGCAGGGTGCGGGTCAGCGCTTCACCGTCGAACCAGGCGTTCATCGCCGGCACCTTCTGCGCAGCGACCACGATCGAACGCACCAGGCGCGCGGTGACGTCGTTGCCCGGCAGCCAGGCGTGGATGTCGGCATCGTCGTTCAGCGTGGTCGGCACGACCTTGCTGTGCGCATCGGCCATCACGCGCGCCATGTTGCGGCGAACGCCCTTCAGCGGTTCCGGCTGGCCCTTGGCGACCACGCCCGGCGGCTGGGTACGCATCGGCTTGCCGGCAGCAGACAGCGGGGTGCGGGCTTCGCTCTGCACCGGGGCAGACACCTGCGCCGGGGCCGGCGCGGTGTAGGCGGCAGCAGCGGCCTGCGCCGGAGCGGCACCGATCTTTGCGCTGCCATCCGCAGCTGCCTGCTTGACGTCGGCCATGGTCACCGCGCCATCGGCGCCGGTGGCGCGCACGCGGGACAGGTCCACGCCCAGCTTGCGCGCGGTGGCACGCACGGCCGGCACGGCCTTGACGCCACCGACGGCCAGCGCCTGTTCGGCGTGCACGGCATTGGAGCTCTGCATCGCGCCGACCACGGTACCGGCGTCATCACGCTCGGCGGCGGCGGGCTTGGCGGCTTCGGCGGCCACCGGTGCGGCAGCGGCCGGCAGCGGCGGCGGGGTCGGCGCGGCAGCCGGTGCGGCATGACCATGGCTGTGGCCGGTGTCCTGGCCATCGGCGCGCTGCGGCAGGTTCGGGTCCAGTTCGAAGCTGGCCAGCACCGAGCCGGTCGGGATGATGTCGCCGGCTGCGCCGGACAGCTTCAGCACCTTGCCGGAGAACGGCGAGGGCACTTCGACGACGGCCTTGGCGGTCTCCATCGAGACCAGCGGCTCGTCCAGCTTGATCACATCGCCTTCCTTGACGAACCACTCGACGATGGTCGCGTCCGGCAGGCCTTCGCCCAGGTCGGGCAGGTTGAAGTTCTTGGTCTGGCTCATTTGCAGTTCTCTTCCAGCAGTTCCAGTTCGCGGGCCGGCAGCCAACCCGTCGCGCCATTGGCGCGCTCGGACCACCACCACCCGCCGTGTTCGTGATGAAGCTTCACCATCTCGCCGCTTTCCACATCCAGCTCGCGGGCGTCGTAGTCGCACAGCGCTTCGGCGCGACCCTCGTCCAGCAGCTGCAACCAGGCGATGGGCGCCCATCCAGCGCGCCCATCGTTGGTGCGTACCCAGGCAAACGCCGGCCATTCCTCGTCACGGACACCTACTTCGACGATCTGGCCGGTGTGGAACCGGAGCGGGTTGGGATACTGGCTGCGGTAAGCCCCCAGAAGGCGGGCCCGCATGTCAGCCGGCCGCCACCGCGCGCTTGGCCGCAGCCACGATCCGCTCAACGCTCGGTAGGTACTTCATTTCCAGGCGGAACAGCGGAATGTGGGTGTCGTAGCCAGTGACGCGCTCGACCGGGGCCAGCAGGTCGTAGATCGATTCCTCGGCCAGGCGCGCAGCGATTTCGGCGCCGAAGCCCGCAGTCTTCGGGGCCTCCTGCACGATCACGCAGCGGCCGGTCTTGGCCACCGATTCGGCGATGGTGGCGAAGTCCAGCGGACGCAGCGTGGCCACGTCGATGACTTCGGCACTGATGCCTTCACCGGCCAGCTTGTCGGCCGCTTCCAGCGCTTCCTTCACCTGCGCGCCCCAGGTCACCAGGGTCACGTCGGTGCCGTCGCGCAGCACGAAGCAGACGTCCAGCGGCAAGGCTTCGCCGTCGTTGACGACCACTTCCTTGTACTGGCGGTAGATGCGCTTGGGCTCCATGTAGATCACCGGATCCGGCTCGCGGATCGCGGCCAGCAGCAGGCCGTAGGCACGCTGCGGCGACGACGGCAGCACCACGCGCAGGCCCGGCACGTTGGTGAAGATCGCCTCGTTGGCTTCGCTGTGGTGTTCCGGTGCGCGGATGCCACCACCCCACGGCACGCGCAGCACCATCGGGCAGTGCAGGCGGCCACGGGTGCGGTAACGCAGGCGGGCGGCGTGGCAGACGATATGGTCGACCATCGGGTACATGAAACCGTCGAACTGGGCCTCGGCCACCGGCTTCATGCCCTGTGCGGCCAGACCGATGGTCAGGCCGGCGATGGTGGTTTCATCCAGCGGGGTGTCGAGGATGCGTTCGGAGCCGAAGCGCTGCTGCAGGCCGGCGGTGGCGCGGAACACGCCGCCGTTGACGCCCACGTCCTCGCCCAGCACCAGCACCGACGCGTCGTGCTCCAGCTCCCAGGCCAGCGCCTGGGTGATGGCTTCGATGAGGGTGATCGGGGTGGTGGTCATGCTGTCATCTCCGCGCGCGATGGCAGCGCTGTCGGCGGCGTGGGTGTGCGCGCCGGGCGCGCCGTTCTTGATCTCATCCATGGCGCTTCTCCAGGGCGATCGCCTGGGCACGCTGGGCCAGCAGGTCCGGCGGCGGATCGGCATACAGGAAGTCGAACATCGCCTCGACCGGCTGCACCGGGGTGTTGAGGTACAGGTTCACTTCCTCGTCCACGCGCGTGCCGCATTCGGCGACCCAAGCAGTTTCCTCTTCTTCGCTCCACACACCGGCGTTGATCAGGTACTTGCGCAGGCGCAGCATCGGCTCGCGCTGCCAGGCATCCTTCACTTCGGCGTCGTCGCGGTAGCGGCGCGCGTCATCGGCGGTGGTGTGGTCGGACAGGCGGTAGGTCATCAGTTCCAGCACGGTGCCACCGTTGCCGGCCAGCGCACGTTCGCGCGCCTGCTCCATCGCCGCCAGCACTGCGATCAGATCGTTGCCGTCCACCTGCAGGCAGTGCAGGCCGCCGGCCAGGCCCTTCTGCGCCAGCGTTTCGGCACCGGTCTGGGCCGAACGCGGAACCGAGATGGCCCAGCCGTTGTTGACGATGCACAGGATCAGCGGCAGCTTGTAGGCGCCCGCCGAATTCAGTGCCGCGTAGAAGTCGGTCTTGGAGCTGCCGCCGTCGCCACACACGGCCACCGCGATCTGCGGTTCCTTGTTGAGCTTGAACTTCAGCGCAGCGCCTGCGGCGTGCAGGCACTGGGTGGAGATCGGCACGCAGAACGGGAAGTCCTTGGCCGCGTTGCCGCCGTAATCGTTGCCGCGTTCGTCGCCGCCCCAGTACATCAGCACGTCGTGCGGGCGCACGCCACGCATGAACATCGCGCCATACTCGCGGTACGAAGGTGCGAACACGTCGTCCTTCTGCATCGCAGCGCCGATACCCACGTGCGCGGCTTCGTGGCCCAGGCAGGCGGCATAGGTGCCGAGCTTGCCGGTGCGCTGCAGCGCGATGGATTTGCTGTCGAACGTGCGTACGAACAGCATCTGCTTGAACAGCGGTACCAGGACCTTGGGGTCGCGCAGCGACGCGGGCAGGTCATCGCGGACGAGCGTGCCGTCCGTATCCAGGTACTGCAGGTATTCGATCTTGAATTCAGCGGCAACCGTCATTGCGTACTGCACCTTCGACAGAGAAGTTACAAATGATATGAATCGCCATGTTAAGGAACGCGTACGGAATAGCCTTCCTGCGCCGCAACACGGCGATTCCCCGTTTTACCCCTGCCGGCGGGTGGGGGGCCAATAACAACAACGTATTCAGTCGTTGCTGCAAAGCATCAGAATACGCCTCAGGCTGACCGCCAGTACAACGGCCTGGACGGTTCCACGCGCAGCCCCGGCATCGGCCGATGCTCCACGGCCAACCGCACGCCCCGGTATGGACCCGGCGGCTGCCAGCGCGGCGGCAACGCGCTACCCTTGCCGCCCCCGATCTGGTCCCGCCCATGTCCGTCGACAACAACCAACGCGATCTCGAAGCCGGCATCCACACCGACCTGCAGGGACGCCTCACCTACGGCGGCTACCTGCGGCTGGACCAGCTGCTCAGCGCGCAGCAGCCGCTGTCCAACCCGCCGCACCACGACGAGATGCTCTTCATCATCCAGCACCAGACCTCGGAGCTGTGGCTGAAGCTGCTGGGCCATGAGCTGCGTGCCGCAATCGGCTTCCTGCAGCGCGATGAAGTCTGGCAGTGCCGCAAGGTGCTGGCGCGCAGCAAGCAGGTGCTGCGCCAGCTGACCGAGCAGTGGTCGGTGCTGGAAACCCTGACCCCGTCCGAATACATGGGCTTCCGCGACGTGCTGGGCCCGTCGTCGGGCTTCCAGTCGCTGCAGTACCGCTACATCGAGTTCCTGCTGGGCAACAAGAACGCGCAGATGCTGCAGGTGTTCGAGCACGACCCGGCCGGGCAGGCGCAGCTGCGCACCGTGCTGGAGGCGCCCAGCCTGTACGAGGAATTCCTGAAGTACCTGGCCCGCTTCGGCCATGCCGTGCCGGCGGTGTACGAGGCCCATGACTGGACCCAGCCGCACGTGGCCGACGACGCACTGCAGCCGGTCTTCGAACGCATCTACCAGGACACCGACCGCTACTGGCGCGAATACTCGCTGTGCGAGGACCTGGTGGACCTGGAGACCGCCTTCCAGCTGTGGCGCTTCCGACACATGCGCACGGTGATGCGGGTGATCGGCTTCAAGCGCGGCACCGGCGGCTCGTCCGGCGTGGGCTTCCTGGCCAAGGCACTGGAGCTGACCTTCTTCCCCGAGCTGTTCCAGGTGCGCACCAGCCTGCAGGCCGCGCCCCCGGCCGAACAGGCCTGATCCGTATTCAGCTTGGATCCCGGCCGGCGGCTGGATCGTTTCAGATGCAAGTTCAGCGAGCAGGCTGGCACCTGCCTCAAACGGCGTGTATTTGACGTGAACGCCAGAAGTCGGTGATCCTCGCGCGTTGCTCCAACTGCACAGCGGACGTGCTCGTCATCCACCGAACCAGGAAACCCGCATGAGCGTAAACGCCACTGCGAACACCCCAGAGCCGGCGCTGCCGGACTTCAAGACCACGCTGGGCCACCCGCGCCCGTTGTGGATGCTGTTCATGACCGAGTTCTGGGAGCGCTTTGCGTTCTATGGCATCCGCTGGGCCTTGGTGCTGTACATCGTCGCCCAGTTCTACAACGGCAGCGCTGCCGGTGAAGGCGACGCCAGCCGCATCTACGGCGCCTACCTGGCCCTGGTGTATGCCGCAGCGATCTTCGGTGGCTACGTGGCCGACCGGGTACTGGGTTACCAGCGATCGATCCTGACCGGCGCGATCATCATGGCCGCCGGCCTGTTCATGATCTCGCTGCCGCAGGAGCACATCTTCAAGCTCGGCCTGGCCACGATCATCGTCGGCAACGGCCTGTTCAAGCCCAACATCTCGACCATGGTCGGCAAGCTGTACGGCCTGAAGGATGAGCGCCGCGATTCGGGCTTCACCATCTTCTACATGGGCATCAACATCGGCGCGATGATCGCCCCGGTGCTGACCGAGTACCTGGCCCGCAAGGTCTTCGGTACCGACGCGATGCCGTCCTACAAGGTCGTGTTCATCGCCTCGGGCGTGGGCATGCTGATCTCGCTGGTGTGGTTTTACATCGGTCGTGCCGGCCTGAAGGGCATCGGTGCACCGCCGGCCGGCGCTGAAGGCTTCGGCCGCATCATCATGGTGCTGGCCGGTGCCGTGGTCGCCATCCCGGTCGCCTACTTCCTGCTGGCCACCGGCGCCACCGCGCTGGCCTGGATCCTGGGTGCGATGTTCACCGCGCTGGCCGTCCTGCTGCTGGTCGAGGGCATCCGCGAAGGCAAGGTGCAGCGCGACCGCGTGATCGCCATGCTGATCATCTTCGCCTTCAACGTGATGTTCTGGATGTTCTTCGAACAGGCCGGCAGCTCGTTCACCTTCCTGGCCGAGAACATCGTCAACCGCCAGTTCGGTGACTGGACCTTCCCGACCGCGTGGTTCCAGTCGGTCAACTCGGTGGCGATCATCACGCTGGCCCCGGTGATCGCCTGGATCTGGGTGGCCATGGGCCGCGCCAATCCGTCCATCCCGCGCAAGTTTGGCCTGGGCCTGCTGTTCAACGGCGCCGCCTTCGCGCTGCTGATGTTCGCCCTGTCGCAGATGGTCGTGGACGGCAAGATCCCGTTCTGGACCCTGTTCATGGTCTACGTCATCCAGTCCGTGGGTGAGCTGTGCCTGTCGCCGATCGGCCTGTCGATGGTGACCAAGCTGGCACCGGTGCGCCTGGTCGGCTTCGGCATGGGTGGCTGGTTCCTGTCCACCGGCATCGGCAACAACCTGTCGGGCATCTTCGCTGGCGTGGTCAGTGGTGAAGGCGGCATGACGGTCGAGTCGGCCCTGAAGGGGTATACCTTCGGGTTCTGGGCCCTGATCGGCTCCGGCGTGGTGCTGTTCCTGGTCGCCCCGCTGATCAACAAGCTGATGCACGGCGTCAAATGATGATGAGAGGGTAGTAGGCATGCGCAGCAAGCTCGGTGGTGCAGTGGTGGTGGTCTGTGTGGCGCTGATCGGCGCCTGTTCCCAACCGCAACCGCCTGCCGCCGCCGAGCCTACGCAGCCTCTGGATACCCGACCCACCGAGCCACCGGTCGCTGACCCCAGCGAACCGGTGGCCTCGGGCAACACCCCGGTGGCGGCGGACATCGCCGCCATCGCAGGGCTCGGCGCGCAGTTCGACCCGGCCCGCAACCCCGCCGACGATCTGGCCACTGCCAAGGTGGAAGCCCAGCGCGGCAAGAAGCGCATCCTGCTCGAGGTCGGCAACGCCGCCTGTGAGCGCTGCCGGGCGCTGGACGAGGTGGTGGAAGGCAACGGCGACCTGCGCCGCTTCCGCGATGCCCACTACGTGTGGGTGAAGGTCAACGCCAGCGACGAACAGCCCAACACCGCTTTCTTCGCCCAGTTCCCGATGATGGAACGCGACTACCCGTACCTGCTGGTACTCGATGCCGATGGCGGACTGCTGGTGTCGCAGGCGACCGGCGAGCTGCGCAAGGGCGAAGCCTTCCAGCCGGCACGGGTGAGCGCCTTCCTGAAACAATGGGCACCTGACAAACCGGAATAGGGTAGTGCCGGCCGCTGGCCGGCCGCTTCGGTGGATGCCGACCGCTGACCGCCACCCCCGGTGGGTGCCGACCGTTGGTCGGCACTGAGGCACATCCACGCGTGACGTGGGTCGATTGCGCGCGCCGTCACACTCTCTGAAACGGCGTCTCAACTTCATCGCACGTACGCCGTTACCGGCAAGGACCTCAGTCGACATCCCGTCGATGCAACCTTCCGGAACGCCCATGCACAGCGACCACGCCGAACGACTGCCCGAACCTGCCAGCGACCTGGCCGAGGCTGGGGCAGGCGAGGGCGTGACCCTGCCGCCGCAGGAGGCGTTGCTGGATGACGCCGGTACCGGCGAGGACACCGTTGAACTGGCACCGCCGCGTCACCGCCTGCCGCAGATCGCGCTGCCCGACAACGTGGTGCTGAAGGGGGCGGTGCAGAAACTGGTCGAGCAGAAATCACGGCTCGATGCATTGGCCGCCGACGGCCAGCTGGCCGGGCTGCTGCCGCCGGAATGGCAGGGCCATGGCGTGCGTGCGATCGAACTGTCCACGTTCATCCAGGGCGTGCTGCCGTTCCTGCAGCCGGGCGAACGCGGCGAAACCGCACCCGCGCGCCTGCCGGTGCGCCATGTGCTGGGGGACGACAGCCGCTGGGGCCTGGACGATGTCTCCGAACCGAAATCGCTGGCCTGGTACCTGGCCAGCGACGAACGCGCTACCGCCGGCAGCAAGGACGTGGCCGAGGCCTATCTGGTGGGTGCACTCGGTCTGGCGTGGATGCAGGAAGGGCGCAGCCGTCCTGGCTTCCTGCGCGCGATGGGCCAGGACAGCCTGGCCGCGCGGGTGACCATGCTCGGCTATCCACCGGCCAACGAACTGGCGCTGTACAGCGTCACCGCGCACGGCCAGCCGCAGATCTGGTGCATGCATGGCCGTCGCCGCATGCGCCCACTGGTGGCGCCGTGGCTGAGCGTGCCGCTGCTGACCGCCTATGGCGTGCCGGCGCCGGTTGCGTGGCCGTCCAGTTTCCCGCCGGTGGAGGCGGTGGCCGAACTGCTGGCGACTACACGGCAGGGGCGTGCGCTGCCGGAGGTGGACCTGGGCAAGGTCGTGGCGAAAATCGCCGAAGACACCGCGTCTGACGCCTGGCAGCCGGTCAGCCTGCTGCAGCTCAACACCTGGTCACCGCGTTGGCACTTCTTCCTGGGCACCTTCGTCGGCCTGCCGTCGCTGCTGCTGGTGGCTGCCGCGCTGGCGCTGCCGGGCGCGGTTGAAGCGGCCACGGTTGCCGCATCGCTGGGCTTCGCCGGCGGTGCCATCGCTGCGCTGGCGGTGCCGTGGATCCATGCGCGGCGCAAGCATCTGAGCTGAAAAAAGGGGACGGAGGGGATTAAGCCGCAATCGGCACATATGTGCGTGATACGACTTAATCCCCTCCGTCCCCTTTTTTCTTTCAGACCCCTTCGCCCATCCGCTCCAGGCCTTCGCCGGCCAGGCGGAGGATCAGTTTTTCCAGCACCTGCTCTTCCTCTTCGCTCAGCACCGACATCAGTTTGCGGGTGATCTCGATCACCATCGGCGCGATGGTCTCGTAGACCTCGAAGCCGGCCGCCGACAGCGCCAGCACCGAGCGGCGGCGGTCGTCGCCGTGGGTCTCGCGCTTGATGAAGCCGCGCTCCAGCAGGCGGGCCACGGCGCGGCTGACCGCCACCTTGTCCATCGCCGTGCGGTCGGAGACCTCGCTGGCCGAGGAGCCCGGGTACAGCGCCAGGATGGTGATCACCCGCCATTCGGGAATCGCCAGACCGTAACGATCGCCGTATAGCTTGGCGATGTTGCCGCTGACCCGGTTGGACAGCACGCTCAGCCGGTACGGCAGGAACTGTTCCAGGTCGAGCAGGACGTGCGAGGAACGCAGGCGGGTCGAAACGGGATCGGCGGGACTCATGTTGCGGTGCACCTTGCTGGTGGTTTCAAGTGTAACTATAAGGGGTGGGTCCAGACCCTGCATTCTCGCCGGGTCCCTACCTGCCCGCACCTGGTTTGTACCGATGCGGTACCGATTCGGAGCCACGCCATGAATACCGCAGTCCCGACCGCCTCGCATCCCAACCCCGGCATGCAGGTCACCACCTTCGAGAACCCGATGGGCATCGACGGCTTCGAGTTCGTCGAATTTGCCGCCCCGGCCGGCCGTGGCCAGGAGCTGCACGAGTACTTCCGGAAGATGGGCTTCAGCGCCGTGCTCAAGCACAAACAGCGTCCGATTACCGTCTATCGCCAGGGCGACGTCAACTTCCTGGTCAATGAGGACCCCGATTCGTTCGCCGCCGACTTCGCCGAGAAGCACGGTCCGTGCGCCTGCGGCTTCGCCATCCGCTTCAAGAAGCCGGGCCAGGAGGTCTACCAGACCGCGCTGGGCAACGGCGCCGAAGCCATCGCCTTCAAGCCGGACAGCAAGGCGGTCAGCGCGCCGGTCATCAAGGGCATCGGCGACTGCATGCTGTACCTGGTCGATCGCTACGGCAGCGCCGGCAGCATCTATGACGGCGACTACGAGCCGATCGCCGGTGCCGACCTGCACCCGGTGGGCTTCGGCCTGACCTTCATCGACCACCTGACCCACAACCTGTACTTCGGCAACATGCAGCAGTGGTCGGACTACTACGAGCGCCTGTTCAACTTCCGCGAGATCCGCTACTTCGACATCAAGGGCCTGAAGACCGGCCTGGTGTCCAAGGCGATGACCGCGCCGGATGGCATCGTGCGCATCCCGCTGAACGAATCGTCCGACCCGAAGAGCCAGATCAACGAGTACCTGGACGCGTACAAGGGCGAGGGCATCCAGCACATCGCCTGCTTCACCGAGAACATCTACGAGACCGTCGAAGCGATGCGCGCGCAGGGCGTGGACTTCCTCGATACGCCGGAGACCTACTTCGACGTGATCGACCAGCGCGTGCCGAACCACGGTGAAGACGTGCCGCGCCTGGCGAAGAACAAGATCCTGATCGATGCCGATCCGGAAACCCACCAGCGCAAGCTGCTGCAGATCTTCACCCAGAACTGCATCGGCCCGATCTTCTTCGAGATCATCCAGCGCAAGGGCAACGAAGGCTTCGGCGAAGGCAACTTCACCGCACTGTTCGAGAGCATCGAGCGCGACCAGATCCGCCGCGGCGTGCTGTAAGGTCTGCAGGCAATGTCGGCGTCCCGCCGGCATTGCCTGTCCGAATGGTCGTGCCGGCCGCTGGCCGGCAATCTCTGGAGTTCCCATGTCCCCCGCCATCACCGCCCGCGGCTACCAGTCCGGCTTCGGCAACGAATTCGCCACCGAGGCCGTTGTCGGCGCGCTGCCGGTCGGGCAGAACTCACCGCAGAAGGTGGCCCACGGCCTGTACGCCGAACAGTTGACCGGCACCGCCTTCACCGCGCCGCGTGGCAGCAACCGCCGCAGCTGGCTGTACCGGATCCGCCCGGCGGTGACCCATGGCGAGTTCAGCCCGTTCGCGCAGTCGCAGCTGCAGTGTGATTTCGGCGCACAGCCGGCTTCACCGAACCAGCTGCGCTGGAGCCCGTTGCCGCTGCCGGAGCTGCCGACCGATTTTGTCGAAGGCCTGTACACGATGGGTGGCAACGGCTCGCCCGATGCGCATGCCGGCGTGGGCATCCACCTATACGCTGCCAACCGCGACATGGTCGGCCGCTACTTCTACGACGCCGACGGCGAGCTGCTGATCGTGCCGCAGCTGGGCGGCCTGCGCCTGCTGACCGAGCTGGGCGTGATCGAGATCGAGCCGCAGCAGATCGCGGTGATCCCGCGCGGCGTGCGCTTCCGCGTCGAACTGCCCGATGGCCCGAGCCGCGGCTATATCTGCGAAAACTACGGTGCGCTGCTGAAACTGCCGGACCTCGGTCCGATCGGGTCCAACGGCCTGGCCAACCCGCGCGACTTCGAAACCCCGCACGCGGCGTTCGAGGATGTCGATGGTGATTTCGAACTGATCGCCAAGTTCGAGGGCCGCCTGTGGCGTGCGCCGATCGACCATTCGCCGCTGGACGTGGTGGCCTGGCATGGCAATTACGCGCCGTACCGCTACGACCTGCGCCGCTTCAACACCATCGGTTCGATCAGTTACGACCACCCGGATCCGTCGATCTTCCTGGTGCTGCATTCGCCCAGCGACACGCCCGGCACCAGCAACATGGACTTCGCGATCTTCCCGCCACGCTGGCTGGTGGCGCAGAACACGTTCCGTCCGCCGTGGTTCCATCGCAACATCGCCAGCGAGTTCATGGGCCTGGTGCATGGCGCCTACGATGCCAAGGCCGAAGGCTTCGTGCCCGGCGGCGCGTCGCTGCACAACTGCATGAGCGGTCACGGTCCGGATGCGCCGACCTTCGACAAGGCCTCCAATGCGGACCTGTCCAAGGCCGATGTGATCAAGGACACGATGGCCTTCATGTTCGAGACCCGCGCAGTGATCCGCCCGACCGCACAGGCGCTGGCCGCCGGCCACCGCCAGGGCGATTACCAGCAGTGCTGGAACGGCCTGCGCAACAACTTCCGGTCGTCCCGCTAGCTTGGTGGGTGCCGACCTTGGTCGGCACGGATCCTGATCGCATCCACGCCATGCGTGGATGTTCTCCGCCGGAACCTGCGCTTACGCCACCTCCGCGAACGCGTCGCAATGCTCCAGCGGCAGGGCTTCCAACAGGCGCTGGCGTACGCGCTGGCAATAGCCGTCCGAGGTCAGCCCGGGCAGCATCTGCATCGCCGACTGCAGCCGCTGCAGCACCTCGTCTTCCGCACGCGCCTGCTGCAGGTCGCGGAACAGTGCAGCCGCCTGCGGGTGGCGCTGCATCTCCAGGATGCCCAGCACATAGATGCGCGCGGCCACCAGCGAGCGGCGGCGTTCGACCGCGGGTGCAGCAATTGCTGCAGGTGCGGCTGCCGGCGGTGTGGGCACCGGCGCTACCGCGGTTGCGGGCGACGGTGCTGGGACGCCAGTGCTCAGGTACCCCGCCTGCACAAGCTGGATGACCATCGCAGGTGCGTCCTGGCCGAGCAGGCCGGTCAGGTCGGCAATGGTGCGCTGGCCGTCGCACAGGATCAGCAGCCGGCGCTGGCGCATGTCCAGCGGCGCGCGGTGGGCCTGCAGCGCGGTTCGGGCGAGATCGGTCTTGCGCGGTTGCATGGAAGGGACGGCCAGGTCGGTGCTCGCCGAGCCTGAACGAAGGCGATGAAACCGCGATGACAATGCAGCGCCTGCACACAGGATGGGCTAGCGTGCAGCCACCTTCGTGCCAGGGAACCGCACCGATGAAGCACCTTCCGCTTGCTGGTCTGTTGCTCCTTTCGCTCACCGCCTGCAGTGCTGGCTCCGACAGGCAGGGGGCGGCCGGCAGCGGCAGCGATACCCCGGCCGAAACCGCCTCGGCTACCGGGCCCGCGCAGTCGACGGATCCTGATCTGGCAGCCCGTCCAGCCAATGACCGCCGCGAGGAGAGTCCCGCGCACCTGGAGGGCTTCGCCGGCGCGAAGCTGGGCGCCGGCATCGCCGAAGTCCGCAGCGGTTTCGGGGAGCCCCTGCAGGGGCTGGGCACCGACGCCAGCGGCAAGCCGCTGCCGGCCGACGACAGCAACGATGGCTGCTATTTCCTGCGACCGCAGAATGCCGAAGATCCGCGCCTGATGATCGAAGGCCGCAAGCTGGTGCGCTATGACGTGCACAGTGCTGCGGTCATCGCACCGGGCGGCGGCAAGGTCGGCATGACCCTGGGCGAGTTGCAGGTGCTGTATCCCGAGCGTGGTGATGTCGTCCCCGACAAGTACGACGAGAAGGCCCAGCACCTGCGCGTGCGTCCGGCGCAGGAGGGTGGGGCGGTGATCGACTTCGCGCTCGGTGCGGACGGTCGGGTCGGCGCGTGGCGGGTCGGGCAGACCCCGCAGGTCGATTATGTGGAAGGTTGTGGCTGATCCTTGATCCACGGCCCAGCCATGCGCGCGGGGCCAGCGTAGAATCGCGCCACGACCGCTGGGGGAGTGCTCGATGATCGCCATTGCCATTGCCTGGTTCCTGCTCGGCCTGCTGCTGCTGGCGCTGGGCGGGGACTCCATCGTCAAGGCCGTGTCCGGCCTGGCGCAACGCTTCGGGGCCAGTCCGTTCACGGCTGGCCTGTTGCTGCTCGGCGTGACCACTTCGCTGCCGGAACTGGCGGTCAACGCGCGCGCGCTGGCGGTCGGTCAGCCGGAGCTGGCGCTGGGCAACGCGGTGGGCAGCAGCATCGTCAACCTGGGCCTGACCCTGGCCGTGGCGGCCATGGCTGCGCCACTGCTGCTGCGCGCGCGCCTGCAGACGGTGCTGTGGTGGTCGCTGCTGGTGGCCGGCGTGCTGCTGATCCTGTTCGGTCTTGATGGTGGCCTGGCGCGCTGGGAGGGCGGCGTGCTGCTGGCCGGCTTCATCGTGGTGCAGGTGCTGCTGCTGCGCCGTGGTCGCAGCGAGAGTGCGGAGGTGCAGGCAGCCATCGCCGAGTCCGCACTGAGCCGCACCAGCCTGCCGTTGAATGTACTGCGGGTGCTGATCGCCGCGCTGGCCCTGTACTGGGGCGCACGCCTGGTGGTGGGGGCCGCAGCGGACTTCGGTACTGCACTGGGTTGGACACCGCTACTGGTCGGTCTGCTGCCGGTCGCGATCGGTACCGCGCTGCCGGAGGTGGCAACCGCGATTGCTGCCGCACGCCGTGGTCATGGCGACATGGTGCTGGGCCACGTGCTGGGTTCCAGCGTGGTCAACCTGTTGCTGGTGATTGGTGCGATGGCCGTACTGCAGCCGCTGGCCCTGCCGGCCTCGTTCGTGCGCCTGGAATTGCCGGCGCTGCTGGCCTTCGCACTGGTGCTGTACCCCATGCTGCGCGGCGACCTGAAGATCAGCCGCGGCGAAGGCGCGATCCTGCTGGTCGCGTTCGCGGGCTGGTTCGTGCTGGAGCTGCTGCTGGTGGGCGCACCGGCGTTGTAGATCCACGCTCTGCGTGGATGCGGTTGGTTCCGTGCCGACCAAGGTCGGCACCCACCGGTCCACCCACCGATGATGCGGTAGCTGCCAACCTTGGTTGGCACTCGGGGAAACAGAGCGCCGACCAAGGTCGGCCTCTACCGGGCATTGCGGTCGGTAGATCCACGCCATGCGTGGATGCGGTTGGTTCCGTGCCGACCAAGGTCGGCACCTACCGGTCACCTCGCCGATGATGCGGTAGCTGCCAACCTTGGTTGGCACTCAGGGAAACAAAGCGCCGACCAAGGTCGGCCTCTACCGGGCATTGCAGTCGGTAGATCCACGCCATGCGTGGATGTGGTTGGTTCCGTGCCGACCAACGGTCGGCACCCACCACCGATCACCCGGTGGGTGCCAACCTTGGTTGGCACTCAGGGAAACAAAGCGCTGACCAAGGTCGGCCGCTACCGGATTCACCGGTTCTGCGTGGTTTCTTCTTCCCGCACCGGTTCCGGCGGCGGCAGCTGCTCTTCAGCAGCCGGCTCGTTGCCGGGCAGGCTGGGGCGGGTTTCCATCAGCAGCGACAGCGCGGCCTTGGCCATCATGTGCGCGCTGATCGGTGCGGTGATGAACAGGAACACGGTGATCAGCAGCTCGCGCGGCTGCGGGTCCTGGCCGAGAAAGATGTGGTAGCACACCGAGCACACCAGCACGCAGCCCACGCCCAGCGTGCTGGCCTTGGTCGGTGCGTGCAGCCGCTTGAAGAACGTGGACAGCTTCACCAGGCCCAGTGCACCGACCAGGATGAAGAAGCAGCCGAACAGCAGCAGGATCGACAGGCCGATCTGGATCGCGGTGATCATTCGACGATGTCCCGGCGCAGCACGAACTTGCTCAGCACCACGGTGCTGCCGAAGCCGAGCATGGCGATGATCAGCGCCGCCTCGAAGTAGATCGGCGAGTTGAGGTACATGCCGAACAGCATCAGCTCGGCAATCGCGGTCACCGACAACGTGTCCAGCGCGAGGATGCGGTCGGGCACGGTCGGCCCGCGCAGCAGGCGCCAGGTGGCCAGCAGCATGGCCAGGCCGACCACGTGCATGCACACCACCAGGGTGGTCTGGATGACTTCAAAACCGGTCATGGGAAGATCTCCATCAACGGCGCCTCGTAACGGCGCTTGATCGTATCGATCAGGTCCTGCGGGTCCTCCAGGTGCAGCACGTGCACCAGCAGGAACTTGCGGTCGTCACTGAGCGCGGCCGAGACCGTGCCCGGGGTCAGCGTGATCATGCTGGTCAGCGCGGCGATGCCGTGGATGTTGGCGATGTCCAGCGGCAGCCAGATGAAGCCCGGATGGATGTTCTTCTCCGGGCCCAGCACCTGCACGGCAACGCGGATGTTGGACATCAGGATGTCCCACAGGGTCACGCACAGCAGCTTGGGCAGCGGTCGCAGGGTACCGATGCGGGCGAACTCGCGGTCCAGGCGCGCGGCGAACAGCGGCACCACCACGCCAAGCACCAGCCCCAGCACGAACTGGCCGAGGGTGAAGCTGTCGGACATCAGCAGCCAGAACGCCACCACCATGATGCTGAGCATCGGCGAGGGAATGACGCGACGGAACAGGGAGCGCTGGGCGGTCATGGCTGGCGGATCTCCGGCGTGGTCGCACGCAACTGCTGCACGTACTCGCTGGGTTGCAGCAGCTGTGCGGCGGTGGCGTCGGTGTAGCGCATCAGCGGTGCAGCGGCCAGGGTCATGCCGATGCCGTAGGCCAGCAGGATGCAGGCCGCGTACAGCTCGACCCGGCGCAGGCGTGCCTTGCGCGGCTTCGGTGCATCGGCCTCGACCGGCGGCACGCGCCAGAACAGGCGGATGCCGCCACGGGTCAGGCCCATGATCACCAGCAGGCTGCTCACCAGCACCGCCGTCCACACCGGCGCGGTGTACTGCGCCGGCATTCCGGCCAGCAGTGCAGCCTTGGCCAGGAAGCCGGACAGCGGCGGCAGGCCGGCCACGGACACCGCGCCGATCAGGAACAGCACCGCCGGCGTTTCCTTGCCCGGCATCGGCGCGACCACTTCCTTGCGGTCGCTGGCGCCACCGCGGCGGCGGCGGATCAGGTCGGCAATCAGGAACAGTGCGGCGGCGACGAAGCTGCTGTGCGGCAGGTAGTACAGGCCGGCGGACAGCACCTGCGGCGTGCCTACCGAGAAGGCGATGAACAGCGTGGCTGCCGAGACGATCACCAGATACGAGATCAGCACGCGCAGGCGGGTCGCGGCCAGCGCACCGAGGCCGCCAAGCACCAGCGTTGCCACGCCGGCCCACAGCAGCCAGTCGCGGCCATAGCCGGCCATCGCACCGGCATCGTCGCCGAACCACAGCATCTGGATGCGCAGCACCGAGTACAGGCCGACCTTGGTCATGATCGCGAACAGGGCGGCCACGGCGGCCGGTGCGCGCGAATAGGCTTCCGGCAGCCACAGGTACAGCGGCATCAGTGCAGCCTTGGCGCAGAACACCAGCAGCAACAGGCCCATCGTGGCCTTTACCAGGGTCAGCTGCGCCGGCGGCACCTCGGCAATGCGCTGCGACAGCTCGGCCATGTTCAGCGAGCCCAGCGAGGCGTACAGCAGGCCCAGTGCGATCAGGAACAGGGTCGAGGCGGTGACGTTGAACACCACGTAGTGCAGGCCGATGCGCATGCGCAGGCCGCGGCCGCCACTGAGCAGCAGGCCGTAGGAGGCGATCAGCATCACCTCGAAGAACACGAACAGGTTGAAGATGTCGCCGGTCAGGAATGCGCCATTCAGGCCGACCAGCTGGAACTGGAACAGTGCATGGAAGTGTGGTGCACGACGGTCCCAGCCCGAGCAGGCATGCAGCAGGCAGGGAATGGCCAGCAGCAGGGTGGTCAGCAGCATCCACGCCGACAGCCGGTCGGCCACCAGCGCGATGCCCAGACGCGACGGCCAGTCGCCGAGCAGGTAGACGTTGATCTCACCAGTGGGGGTGGTGGCAAACAGCAGGCCCACCGCCAGCGCCAGCGCCGACAGCGCAGTCCAGGCCACCGCGCGCTGCACCTTGGGGCCATAGCGGCGGTGTTCGACGAACAGCGACAGTGCAGCACCCAGCAGCGGAATCAGGATGGGCAGGATCACCAGGTGGTTCATGCGCGGTCCTCGCCCTGGCGCGGCGGCATGCGCTCATCCTGCAGGTCGTCATCCGGCTCGTGGGCGTCCACGTGGTCGCTGTGGTTGTCGCTGCGGCTGCGCATGGCCAGCACGATGCTGACCGCGGTCATCGCGAAGGCGATCACGATCGCTGTCAGCACCAGCGCCTGTGGCAGCGGATCGGTGTAGTTGCCCAGGTGACTGTCCACGCCTTCCTGCAGCACCGGTGCCTTGCCCAGCACCACGCGGCCACCGGCGAAGATCAGCAGGTTGGTGGCGTAGGACAGGAAGGTCATGCCGAGGATCACATCGAAGCTGCGCGCACGCAGCAGCAGGTAGATGCCGATGGCGGTCAGTACGCCGATCGCGGTAGCCAGGGCCAGTTCCATCAGTGCATCTCCCCGGTGCGTGCCGAACGGCGTTGCAGGTCGATCTCACCCTTGCGGGCAGTGCGGGTACGCGACGGCTTGATCGTGCCCATCATCGACAGCATCAGCATGGCGCCACCGAACACCACCAGATAGACGCCGATGTCGAAGCCGATCGCGCTGGCCAGCGGCACGTCGCCGATCAGCGGCAGGTGCAGGTCGAGGTGGCCGCTGGTCAGGAACGGCACGCCGAACAGCATCGACGCGCTGCCGCTGAGCAGGGCGATCAACAGGCCCATGCCGATGCAGCGGATGTAGTCGAAGCCGAAGCGCGATTCCACCGATGCAGTGCCCTGGATCACGTACTGGATCAGCAGCGGTACCGCCAGCACCAGGCCGGCGATGAAGCCACCGCCCGGGGCATTGTGGCCGCGCAGGAACAGGAAGATCGATACGGTAAGCGTCAGCGGGAACATGATCTGCGCCAGGTCGGCCGGCACCGGCAGCTTGATCGGCGGGCCGGGCATGATCTGCTCCGGCGCCATCCGCGTGCGACGCAGCAGCGCATGCACCACCAGTGCGGCGATGCCGAACACGGTGATCTCGCCGAAGGTATCGAAGCCGCGGAAGTCGACCAGGATCACGTTGACCACATTCTGGCCGTAGGCCTCGGGCAGGGCACGGGCGAGCAGCTCGCCGGCCATGGTGTTCGGCGGCAGCGTCATCGCCGAATAGGCCAGTGCACCCAGGCCGGCGCCGGCGATGATCGCGATCACCGCATCGCGGCGCTTGCGCCAGCGCGGCCGCTCCGGCCCGGACTGCGCGGGCAGGTAGTTCATGCCCAGCAGCATCAGCACCAGGGTCACCATCTCCACCAGCAGCTGGGTCAGCGCCAGGTCCGGTGCGGACAGGAACACGAAGGTCAGCGCCACCATCAGGCCGACGCCGCCGACCAGCAGCACCGCCAGCAGGCGCTGCTTGTAGACACGGAGGGTGGCAACGGCGCAGGCCATCATCACCAGCCACAGCACCCAGCCCAGCAGCGGGATCGGCTGCGGCGCGGTCCAGTTCGGCGAGGCCGGGTTGGCCACGAACGGCGCGGCGGCGACCGCGATCGCCACCAGCACCAGGCCCAGCAGCATGCGCTGCAGGCTGCCATTGGCGATGCCGTTGGTCAGGCGCATGGCCAGCGCGGAAAGGGCATCCAGCTGCGCATGGAACACGTTGCGGCCGGTGGTGCGGGTTTCCACCCCGTGCAGGTTGATCAGCTTGCGCAGGCCGAAGTACAGCGCCACGCCACCGACCACGCCGATCGCGCTCATCGCCAGCGGCAGGTTGAAGCCGTGCCATACGGCCAGGCTGTACTCGGGCATGGCGTTGCCGAGGATCGAGGCCGCAGCGGCATGCAGCACTGGCGCCACGGTCAGTGCCGGGGCGATGCCCACCGCCACGCAGATCACCACCAGCAGTTCCACCGGCACCTTCATCCAGCGCGGCGGCTCATGCGGCACGCGGTCGAGGTCGTGCGGGCCGGGGCCGAAGAAGGTGTCGTGCACGAAGCGCAGGCTGTAGGCCACGCCGAACACACCGGCCAGCAGCGCCGCGATCGATACGGCCGTGCGCATCGCGCCCGGGCCGCCACCGGCGGTCAGCGCTTCGGCGAACAGCATTTCCTTGGACAGGAAGCCGTTGAGCAACGGGATGCCGGCCATCGCCAGCGAGGCGATGATCGCCAGCGCGCTGGTGAATGGCATCAGTTTGCGCAGGCCACCCAGCTTGCGCATGTCACGGGTGCCGGTTTCGTGGTCGATGATGCCGGCGGCCATGAACAGCGAGGCCTTGAAGGTGGCGTGGTTGAGGATGTGGAACACGCCGGCCACCACCGCCATCGGCGTGGACAGGCCGAACAGCAGGGTGATCAGGCCCAGGTGGGAAATGGTCGAGTACGCCAGCAGGCCTTTCAGATCGTGCTGGAAGATCGCATTCCAGGCACCGATCAGCAGGGTCAGCGCGCCGATGCCGCTGACCGTGTAGAAGAACAGGTCGCTGCCGGCCAGTGCCGGGTGCAGCCGCGCCAGCAGGAACACACCGGCCTTCACCATGGTGGCCGAGTGCAGGTAGGCAGAGACCGGGGTCGGCGCCGCCATCGCGTGCGGCAGCCAGAAGTGGAACGGGAACTGCGCGCTCTTGGTGAAGATGCCGGCCAGCACCAGGAACAGTGCGTACGGGTACAGCGCGCTGGCGCGGATCTGCTCGCCGGCGGCCAGCACCACATCCAGGTCGAAGCTGCCGACGATGCGGCCGATCAGCAGCACGCCACCGAGCAGGGCCAGGCCACCGCCGCCGGTGATCACCAGCGCCATGCGTGCGCCTTCGCGGGCGTCCTGGCGGTGCGACCAGAAGCCGATCAGCAGGAACGAGCTGATGCTGGTCATTTCCCAGAAAATCATCAGCAACAGCAGGTTGCCCGACAGCACCATGCCCAGCATGGCGCCCATGAACAGCAGCAGGTAGCAGTAGAAGCGGTGGGCGTTGTCCTGCTGGCTCAGGTAGTAGCGCGCATACAGCACCACCAGCGCGCCGATGCCGAGCACCAGCCCGGCGAACATCCAGGCCAGCCCGTCCAGGCGCAGGGTGAAGTCCAGACCGATCTGCGGCAGCCAAGGGACCATCGTCTGCACGACCTGGCCGTCGAGCACCGACGGAGTCAGCCAGCCGAGGATGGCCAGTCCGCCCAACGGCGCCAGCGCCGCCAGCCAGGCAGCAGTCGAGCGCGAACTACGGGGGAAGGCCGCAACAGCCGCTGCCATCAGGAACGGCAGGGCCAGCAGCAGGGGCAGGCTGGGGAGCATGCAGGGAATCCATGATTCACGAGCAGGTCAGGGAGGATAACAGGCTGCGAAATGTCGCCGAAACCCATCGAACAGCGATCAATTGCATGTAACGTCCGCTGATTCATTTTTTCTGCAGCGCAGCATCACGTTGCTGCGGTCCCTCCCCGGTTGCTCTCGGGGGACACCCTACGCCGACGCAGGGAGACCGCAGGCCCTGTCGCACAGGGGCTGCCGTCGACGGGCGGGCGATGGGGAACGGATCACCGGTGCAGGCTGGCAGGGCCGTCGTGGAGTGCGGGTGACGGAATCTGCCCGTTCAGGAAACGAGGGGCAGCGTCGGCCACGGGCAGGTCAGTAGCGCCAGTCGAGCTTGCGGTAGAACTTGGCCATCACCCAGGCCGGGCCGATCAGCAGGTAGGTCAGGTCGGTCAGGAAGCTGGGCTTGCGGCCCTCGAACTTGTGACCGATGAACTGCGCGATCCAGGCCACCACGAATACACCCACCGCCAGCCAGAACAGGTTGTGCAGGCCGATCTCGGCCTCCAGCAGCCTGCACAGGCAGCCGAATACGAAGAACTGGATGAGCATGCCGATGCCCAGCGGGCGCGACAGCTTGTTGTAGAAGCACCAGGCGCTGAACATCGCGAACGCCGACCAGATGCCGTACTGGAACCAGGTGATCAGCGGCGGCAGGCACCACAGCAGGGCCACCACCGACCACAGGATCGCCGGCACCGCCACCACGTGGATGCGCTGGTTGATCAGATTGCGGTGGTCGTCGGAGTAGCTGGCGAAATAGCGGTCGATCGGCCGCGCAAGCTCGGTGGATGTCTGCATGCTGCGTTGCTTCCTCGGACAACGGTGGTGCCGGCCGCTGGCCGGCAATCCAGAGCATAGCCGAGTTCGCGAGGCTGCCGGCCAGCGGCCGGCACTACCTCAGGCAACCGTCAGTAGAGCCAGGCCATGCCTGGCTGCAGGTTCGCGAGGTTGCCGGCCAGCGGCCGGCACTACCCCAGGCAACCGTCAGTAGAGCCAGGCCATGCCTGGCTGCAGGTTCGCGAGGTTGCCGGCCAGCGGCCGGCACTACCCCAGGCAACCGTCAGTAGAGCCAGGCCATGCCTGGCTGCAGGTTCGCGAGGTTGCCGGCCAGCGGCCGGCACTACCCCAGGCAACCGGCAGTAGAGCCAGGCCATGCCTGGCTGCAGGTTCGCGAGGCTGCCGGCCAGCGGCCGGCACTACCCCAGGCAACCGGCAGTAGAGCCAGGCCATGCCTGGCTGCAGGTTCGCGAGGTTGCCGGCCAGCGGCCGGCACTACCGCATTCAGAACGCCCCCGCCTTTCCGGCCGGGGGCGCAGGCGGATCAGTCGACGCTGATCCCGGCCAGGCGCTGCAGCGCCTCGGCGTACTTGGCGCGGGTGCGCTCGATGATCTCGGCCGGGATGCTCGGGCCCGGGGCGGTCTTGCCCCAGTCCAGCGTCTCCAGGTAATCGCGCACGAACTGCTTGTCGTAACTCGGCGGGCTGGTGCCCACTTCGTACTCGTCGGCCGGCCAGTAACGCGAGGAATCCGGCGTCAGCATCTCGTCCATGATGTACAGGCGACCATCGGCGTCGGTACCGAACTCGAACTTGGTATCGGCCAGGATGATGCCGCGCTCGCGGGCGTACTCGGCGGCGAACTTGTAGATGCGCAAGGTGGCATCGCGCACGCGCTCGGCCATCTCGGCACCGACCTGCTTCACCATCGCATCGAAATCGATGTTCTCGTCATGGTCGCCCACGGCGGCCTTGGTCGAGGGGGTGAAGATCGGCTCGGGCAGCTGCTCGGCCTGGCGCAGGCCGTCGGGCAGGTCGATGCCGCTGACCTTGCCGGTGCGCTGGTAGTCCTTCCAGCCGCTGCCGATCAGGTAGCCGCGGGCGATCGCTTCCACCGGCACCGGCTTCAGCTTGCGGGTGACCACCGCGCGCTTGGCGTACAGGGCCGGGTCCACGCCTTCGGGCAGCACGCTGGCCACGTCGATGCCGGTCAGGTGGTTGGGCATCAGGTGCGCGGTCTTGGCGAACCAGAAGTTGGAGACCTGGCAGAGCATCTCGCCCTTGCCCGGAATCGGGTCGGGCAGGACCACGTCGAACGCCGACAGGCGATCGGTGGCCACCATCAGCAGGTAGTCGCCCGGCGGGGTCCCTGCTGGCAGCCGCTCGCGCGGGATATCGAACACATCACGCACCTTGCCGCGATGGCGCAAGGGCAGGCCGGGGAGATCGGATTGCAACAGCGTGGTTGGCACGGGCACTCCTGGGGCGTTGTCGATACGGCTGCCCAGCGGACCCGGCGGGCCCGCTGACCAGCGGGCGGCCTAGTGTAAAGCCGTCCGGGCCCGCTGTGACGTAAAATGAGCGTCCATTTCGTCGGCCGACCCCGGAGCGCCATGCGCTGGTACGGAAAACTGCTCGGATTCATCGCCGGCGCCCTGCTGTTCCGGCCCAATCCGCTGTTTGGCGCGGTGGTCGGCCTGTTGATCGGCCATGCCTTCGATTCGGACTGGTTCCGCCTGAACAAGGAGAACCCGTACCGGGAGCTGGGGCTGACCTCCGAGGCCACCGATGCCGAGGTCGAGCGCGCCTACCGCAAGCTGATTTCCCAGTACCACCCCGACAAGCTCGGCGGCGCCGCCCCCGAGCTGCAGCAGCAGGCCGAGCAGAAGTCGCGGCGGATCAACGCCGCCTACGACCGCATCAAGACCCTGCGCAAGCGCTGACCCTCTTTCCTACCGTTGCAAGGCCCGGCCATGTCCAACTGCCTCATCGCCCCCTCCATCCTGTCCGCCAACTTCGCCCGCCTCGGCGAGGAAGTCGACAACGTCCTCGCCGCCGGCGCGGACTGGGTCCACTTCGACGTGATGGACAACCACTACGTGCCGAACCTGACCATCGGCCCGATGGTCTGCCAGGCGCTGCGCAAGCACGGCGTGACCGCGCCGATCGACGTGCACCTTATGGTCGAGCCGGTGGACCGCATCATCCCGGACTTCGCCGAAGCCGGTGCCACCTACATCAGCTTCCACCCGGAAGCGAGCCGCCACGTGCACCGCACCATCCAGCTGATCCGCTCGCTGGGCTGCAAGCCGGGCATCGTGCTCAATCCGGCCACCCCGGTGGACATCCTCGACTGGGTACTGGACGACCTGGATCTGGTGCTGCTGATGTCGGTCAACCCGGGCTTTGGCGGCCAGGCCTTCATTCCCTCGGCGCTGGACAAGCTGCGCGTGGTGCGCAAGATGATCGATGCCAGCGGCAAGGACATCCGCCTGGAGATCGACGGCGGCGTGAAGGCCGACAACATCGGCGAGATCGCTGCGGCCGGTGCCGACACCTTCGTCGCCGGTTCGGCCATCTTCAACGCCAAGACCAGCTACCAGGACGTGATCGCGCAGATGCGCGCGAACGTCGCTGCGGCACGCTGACAAAAAAGGGACGGAGGGGATTAAGCTCGCCTGATTCCCTCCGTCTCCCTTTTCCGCCCATGGCTCTGTTGAACATCCGTCCGGCCACTGTGGCCGATGCCGGCCTGATCCTGCATTTCATCCGCGAACTGGCCATCTACGAGAAGGCCGAGCATTCGGTGCAGACCGATGAGATCGGCATCGCCGAAAGCCTGTTCGGCGCCGACGCAACGGCCCGCGCGCTGATCTGCGAAGCCGACGGTGAAGCGATCGGTTATGCGGTGTATTTCTACAACTATTCCACCTGGCTCGGCCGCAAGGGCATCTACCTGGAAGACCTGTATGTCAGCCAGGAAAAGCGCGGCGCCGGTGCCGGCAAGGCGCTGCTGAAGTACATCGCACGCCAGGCCGTGGCCGAAGGTTGCGGTCGTTTCGAATGGTCGGTGCTGGACTGGAATACCCCGGCCATCGAGTTCTACACCGCCGCTGGCGCCACGCCGCAGGACGAGTGGACCGTGTACCGGCTGCAGGGCCAGGCATTGCACGATTTCGCCAACGGTTGAGGCGAAGTGCATCCGCGCATGGCGTGGATCTACCCACCCGGTGTGCGCGAACCGCAGCCTGGTGGGTGCGAACCGCAGCCTGGTGTGCGCGAACCGCAACCCGGTGGGTGCGAACCTTGGTTCGCACTCCCTACGCACCAAAAAAAAGCCACGCCAATCACTGGCGTGGCCTCGCTGCATGCGTGGGAGGCTGATCCTGCCTCCATCCGTCGTCCCTGCTATGGCCTTCCATTCTCCAGCAGCTGAATGACACCTGCGTGACATTCACTGCGGACAAACGGCGCATTGCTAGCCTGTGCCACCCCCGTCCTGGAAGCACCGCATGACCACCCCGCGCTGGCGCCTGATCCTCAACGGAAAATCCGCAGGCAATGACGAGCTGCGCGACGCGGTCGGTCATTGGCGTGGGCAGGGCGTGCAGCTGGAAGTGCGGGTGACCTGGGAAGACGGTGACGCCGAACGCTACGTGGCCGAGGCGATCGATCATGGCGTGGACGTGATCGTGGCCGCCGGTGGCGACGGCACGCTCAGCGCGGTGGCCGAGACACTGGCGCATCGTGAGGAGCCGGCAGATGCGTTGCCCTCGCTGGCGCTGATCCCGATGGGGACCGCCAACGACTTCGCGACTGCGGCCGGCATCCCGACCGAGCCGAAGGCGGCCTTGGCCTTGATCGGGCAGGCCACGCCGCATGCCATCGATCTGCTGCGCGTGGACGCCGATGGCACGCAATGGTGGTGCGCCAACCTCGCCAGCGGTGGCTTCGGCACGCAGGTGACGGTGGAGACCGATGCCGGCCTGAAGAAGATGCTGGGCGGGCTGGCCTACGTGATCACCGGCATTGCCAAGCTGGGGCGGATCGAGCCGATCCATGCGCGCCTGTCGGGCCCGGATTTCGCGTGGGAAGGCGACTTCATCGCGCTCGGCATCGGCAATGGCCGCCAGGCCGGTGGTGGCCAGCAATTGTGCCCGCAGGCGCTGATCGATGATGGGCAGCTGGACGTGACGGTGCTTCCGGAGCTGGAAGGTGAAGTCACCGCCACGCTTGGCCAGATGCTGAAGTCCGGCACCCAGGCCGCGCTGGAACAACTGGCGACGCGCGCGCGCCTGCCGTGGCTGCAGGTGGAATCCGAGCGTCCGTTGACGCTCAACCTGGACGGCGAACCGGTACAGGCGCGCCAGTTCCGCATCGCGTGCGTGCCGGGCAGGGTGCGGATGCACCTGCCCGTGGGCTGTGCCCTGTTGTCCGAGCCGCGCTGAGCCGGACCGGAAGTCCTACAACGGGGGGATGTCCTGCTCCTTCGCCGGGAACCCGAATGCTTCACGCTTCTCGCGGATGTACTGCGGCAGCGGCGGCCGGGCAATGCCGTGATCGATCAGCCACTGCTGGCACTTCTTCTGCCAGGGCAGCAGGTCCGGTGTGGTGATTTCCCAGTAGATGGCTTCGACCATGGCCATCCGATCGGGCGCGCCCGGTTGCGCCGATGACGGCGATGCAATCGTGGGGTCCGCACCATGCTCAAGCAGCCAGTAAGCCTGCTCGAAGCCGCCACGGCCGGTGTACCAGCTGAGAACGGTATCGGCCTGGCCGATGTTGGATTCGTTGACGTGCGCGCCTCGCTCCACCAGCAGCTGGATGTTCTTCCACAGGTTGCCGGAAATGAAAGCCTGGAACAGCAGCGTTTCGGTGTTGGAGGTGCGCGTGTCCGGGTCGCCGCCATGATCCAGCAGCAGGGCCAGGTAGCGCGGATCGTCCATCTTCGCGGCATAGACCATGGCGTTGTTGTGGCGGAACGTCTCGCCGTCCAGCGTTTCAATACGCCGTGCATTCGGGTCGGCGCCGTTGTCGAGCATCGCGCGCAGGCCTTCCAGGTTCTGTGCGCGCAACGGCCACGCGATGAGCGGAATGCCATCCTGCTCCGAGAACTCCTTGTCGGGGTTCACGCCTTCGGTCTTGATCAGGCGCGTGATCGTCGCTGCATCCCCCTGTTCGGCGGCGATGGCCAGTTCAAGTGCCTTGCCCTCGAAATAGCGCTCCGCGCCATGTGAAGACGTGCGCGCGCAGGCGCTCAGCAGCATCAGCAGCATCAGCGCCAGGCAGGAAAATGGCGTAAAGGAACTGTGAGGGTGACGGTGCATGTGATCCCTTGACATGGACGCGTTCGGGGGATGATAGCGTTGGCCGTGGTCATTCCAGCAGGTCCTGGATGACCGTGTCTTCACTGATGAGCAATGGAGTCTGCCATGAGCGGTCACGATCCCGAGCAGCAGGAACGCCTGTTGCAGGCCCGCGCCAAGAGCGTCCAGGCGCAGCAGCACCTGGTCGAGCAACTGCAGGGAGGTGGACATGCCACCGAGGCGGCGCGCTTGCGCGAGACCTATCACGCCCGCGAGCTGGGTTCGCTTGCTGGTGATGTGTATGCCTCGGCAAAGGGCAAAGGTGAGCCGCCGGTCGGGTGGACGCGAGCCAGTGCCGTGACCGACCCGGACACGCTCAAAGCGGCGGGCATCAGCCTGGGAGCGGCCGACCTGAAGAAGCTGATGCGGCCGAACGACTCGGGCTTCCGCGCAGAGATCTACATTCCGGACAAAAGGGTGTTCGGTGATGACGCCAAGCCGGTGCTGGTGTTCAAGGGATCAACGGGCGAAATCATCGATCCCCGGGCGAAAGGCGGGCGGCGTGAGTCCGGAGGCGAGGATTTCCTCAACAATGGACGCCAGGGCGTGGGCATGCAGAGCGACTACTACGATCGGGCCATGGCACTGGCGAGTCGCTTGAAGACCTCTGGTACCCACTTTGAACTCGCCGGTCATTCGCTTGGTGGCGGCATGGCCTCTGCCGCTTCGGCGGTTACCGGTGTACGTGCGACCACCTTCAATTCGGCGGGGCTGCATCCGGCCACCGCCGATCGCTACGCGAAATCCCACGGATTGCCGGTGTTCAACACGCGCGACACGGTGCACACCTACCAGACGTCGGGTGAAGTGCTCAACGATGTGCAGAACGGATTGAAGCGGCTCAACGAGCATCACCGGCAGGGCTTTGGCCTGTTGGCCAGCGAGACCAGCCAGCTGCTGCGTCAGCCCGGCGTGCAGCAGATGGTTACCCGCAAGCTGCAGGAGATGATGCCGGCGGGTGCGCAGACGGCCACGGCCCAGCTGGTTGACCAGCTGGCGTCGAAATCCGGGGCAGAGGCATTGCGCAATGTTCCGGTGGCCGCGGGCAGGATGGAACTGTTGCTGGACGCGAAGACCGAAGTGAACGGAAAGGTGGTGGACCGCCGCCATCGAGAAGCGCCAAGCCAGCTTGCCGAATACGGTGGCCCGCTGGCCGAGGTGTTGATCGCAGGTGCGCGCGGCATGCGTGCCGGACGGGTTGCCGGTGAACATGTCGAGCAGGTCAGCGCGCTGGCGGGCCGGGGCATGAGCTTGTCCGGCGTGGCCGTCGAGCGTGCGTCGACCCTGCAGGGAAATGCGATCGGCACCGTGGTCGACTACGGTGGCAAGAGCATGCGGGTGGGCATCGAAGGCGGTGCGACGGTCATTGCCAAGGGTCGCGAGCTGCAGGGTCTGGTCGAATCGGTCAGCCACCGCGTGCAGGCCAAGGGCAGTTACGGCTGGAACATCGGGGCCAGCGTGCTGGGTGCGCTCGGTGCCGACGACATGGCCAGACAGATGCGTGAACACGGTGATGCGGCGCGCAATCAACACGAAACCAAGGCCCGTGAAGCCACCCGTGAAGCGACGGCGGATGCCGGCCGCATCCGTGCCGGCGGCCATCATCTGGGCGGCCAGCTGCAGCAGGGCGTGCATGGCGTGGCCAATGGGCTGCGCAACGGCTATGCCGTGTACGGCGCGACTTTCCACATGGGCATGAACTGGAGCAGCCATCAGATCACCGGGCTGACCTCGCAGGCGCCGGCCGTGCTGGCCGGCACCGTCGGGCTGGGCGCGATGGCCAACAAGGGCATTGCCACGCACCTGCCCACGCCGGCACTGCCGCAGAACCTGGTCAACCTGGCCAAGACGTCGTGGGTGATCGGGCGCGGCAGTGCCACCATGGGGGAGTCGGTGGACCGGCATGGCATGAGCGAGACGATGAACCCCAGTCTCGACGCGGCAATCGCGAGCCAGGAGGCGGCCGCGCGCAAGCTGCTTGGGTGGCCGCATGCGCAGCTGCAGGAGGGGGGCGCGAAGATGCCCGCGCTGAACGATCCGGGGCACATCGATTTCCATCTGTTCAAGGGCGCGCAGACCGGCGTGCACGGCCTCGATGTGGCACATGGCCGCATCCCGAACCTGCATAGCGATCAGCTGGCCGGGGCGTTGGCTGCGCAGGCCAAGCGCGAAGGGTTGCAGGCCATCTCCCATGTGCTGCTCAGTGACGACCGCACGCGGGCATTCGCGGTCGACACCCCGGATCTGCAGGCGGCCCACCGCCGACATGCGCATGTGGACGTGGCGGCCGGCATGGCCCAGCCGCTGGCCGTGAGTACGGCGCAGGTTGACGCCCTGAACACCGGTCGCGAACAGGCGACGGCAGCCGGACTGGCCCAGCAACAGGGGCTGGAGGCCCAGGAGAACGCCCGGCGGATGGGCTAATGGCCGAATGAACCGCGACGCCGCGACGGGGTTCCCCTCCCGCCCCGGCTGCGATACAGTCAAGGGGTGTCCAGCCTGACGACCCCGCATACCCTTTCTTCCGCACGCCGTTGGTGGCGATGGTGGCCCGTTGCCGTCGTCCGCCCCCATAACGCTGTGTCCCGGAAGGAAAGTCGTCTTGAACTCGCACGCTCAGTTTCAGCTGCAGGCCGCTGAAGGCCACACCCATATTCCCGTCGTCCGTGAAGTGCTGTCCGACCTGGACACGCCGCTTTCGGTCTATCTGAAGCTCGCCGACGGCCCCAATACCTACCTGTTTGAATCCGTCGAAGGCGGCGAGCGCTTTGGTCGTTACTCGATCATCGGCCTGCCGGCGCGCCGCGTGTATGCCTTCCATGGCCACACGCTGACCGTGCGCGAAGACGGCCAGGTGGTGGACACCCGCGAGGTGGCCGACCCGTTCGCCGAAGTCGAGGCGCTGCGCAGCGCCCACTCGGTGCCCAAGCTGGAAGGCCTGCCGGGCTTCACCGGCGGCCTGGTCGGCTGGTTCGGTTTCGAGTGCATCGGCTACATCGAACCGCGCCTGGCTCCGCCGGCAGGCCGCGACGAGCTGGGCACGCCGGACATCCTGCTGCTGGACTCCAACGAGCTGGCGGTGTTCGACAACCTCAAGGGCCGGCTGTACCTGATCGTGCATGCCGACCCGCGTGTCGAGGGTGCGTTCGAGCAGGCCCAGGCACGCCTGGATGCATTGACCGCCAAGCTGCGCGCACCGGGGGCCGGTTATCCCGCACCGCTCAACAGCGATGTGCTGGACGAGTCCGATTTCGTCTCCGGTTTCACCCGCGAAGGCTTCGTCGATGCGGTCCAGCGCAGCAAGGAATACATCCGTGCCGGCGACATCTTCCAGGTGGTGCTGAGCCAGCGCCTGAGCGTGCCGTTCAAAGCGCGCCCGGTGGATGTGTACCGTGCGCTGCGTGCACTGAACCCGTCGCCCTACATGTATTTCCTTGATGTCGGCGACCTGCAGGTGGTCGGTTCCTCGCCGGAAATCCTGGTGCGTTTGCAGGATGGCGAAGTGACGGTGCGCCCGATCGCTGGCACCCGGCCGCGCGGCGCCACCGTCGAGCAGGATCTGGCACTGGAAGCCGAGCTGCTGGCAGATCCCAAGGAACGCGCCGAGCACCTGATGCTGATCGACCTCGGCCGCAACGATGCCGGTCGCGTGTCCAAGGCCGGCACCGTGGAAGTGGGCGAGCAGTTCGTGATCGAACGCTACAGCCACGTCATGCACATCGTCAGCGAAGTGACCGGGCAGCTGCAGCCGGGCCTGAGCTATGCCGACGTGCTGCGAGCCACCTTCCCGGCCGGTACGGTCAGCGGTGCGCCGAAGATCCGCGCGCTGGAAGTGATCCGCGAGCTGGAACCGATCAAGCGTAATGTCTACGCCGGCAGCATCGGCTACATCGGCTGGCACGGCGATGCCGATACCGCGATCGCGATCCGCACCGCCGTGATCAAGGACGGCCGCCTGTATGTGCAGGCCGGCGCCGGCATCGTCTACGACTCGGACCCGGACAAGGAATGGGACGAGACGATGAACAAGGGCCGCGCGCTGTTCCGCGCCGTCGCCCAGGCCGCCAAGGGCCTGTAAGCCTGCCTCACCACGGTCGCTGCGCCGTGGTCGTTCCGCCGTTCCCGTTCAAGACAAGGAGTACCGCATGAAGCTGCTGAGCGCATTGCTGTGGTCGTCACTGCTGGCCACGATGGCCCCGTCTGCGTGGGCGCAGGCCAATACCATTCCCTCGCAGCCGCACCTGCTGGTGAAGGGCGAGGCGCGCCGCGAGGTGATGCCGGACCGGTTCGGCCTGCAGTTGAACATCGAAGAGACCGACATGGATGCCGACGCCGCGCGCCGCCGCGTGCAGGACAACGTCGCGCGCGTGCTGGCGCTGTTCAAGCAGCACAAGGCGGTGGAGGGCAGCGTGCGTGCGGACAATCTGCGGATCGGCCCGGCCACGCGCTATGAGCAGAACCGGCAGGTCTTCGTCGGCACCCGCGTGTCGCGCCAGCTGCGTGCCAGCTTCGCCAGCGTGAAGGCGATGCAGGACGTGCTGGGTGCACTGAAGGCCAACGAGAACCTGCAGGTCAGCAGCGTGGCCCCGACCTACTCGGGCGAAGTGGCGCTGCGGCGCGAACTCAAGGGTGAGGCCGCCGCGTCGACGCGCCAATCCGCGCAGGGCCTTGCCAATGCCTACGGCACGAAGCTGCGCGGGCTGTACAGCATCTCCGATGTGGCGCCGAACTTCGCCTATGGCGTGCAGGCGGGCAATTGGCCCAGAAGCGACGACATGGTGACACCGCCATCGCCGCCGTCACCTGCGGCGCAGATGGACATGATCGAGACCACTGGCTCACGCCTGCGCGAATCCATCGAAGCCGGCCCCATCACCTACACCGAAAACGTATACGCCATTTTCCTGATAAGCGACGGAACCTGACCATGTTGTGGATGATCGACAACTACGACAGCTTCACCTACAACCTCGTGCAGTACCTGCAGACGCTGGGCGCCGAGGTCAAGGTGGTGCGCAACGATGCGATGAGCGTGGACGAGATCGCCGCGCAGAAGCCTGAGCGCATCGTCATCTCGCCCGGCCCGTGCACGCCCAACGAAGCGGGCGTGTCGCTGGAACTCATCCAGCGCCTGGGCCCGACCACGCCGATCCTCGGCGTGTGCCTGGGCCACCAGGGCATCGGCCAGGTCTACGGCGGTACGGTCATCCGCGCCGGCAACATCATGCATGGCAAGACCTCGCCCATCCGCCATCAAGGCAAGGGCGTGTTCGCCGGCCTGCCGGACCGTTACCAGGCCACCCGCTACCACTCGCTGGTGGTGGACAAGAACAGCCTGCCCGATGTGCTGGAAGTGACCGCCTGGACCGAGAACGACGACGGCTCGATCGAAGAGATCATGGGCCTGCGCCACCGCCAGTTCCCGGTGGAAGGCGTTCAGTTCCATCCCGAATCCATCCTCACCGAACACGGCCATGCCCTGCTGCGCAATTTCCTGCAGCGTCCGGCCGCCTGATCCCAGGAGCATTCCCATGAGCTTCTCCCCCCAGGAAGCCCTGCAACGCACCATCGAGCACCGCGAAATCTTCTTCGACGAAATGGTCGACCTGATGCGGCAGATCATGCGCGGCGACGTGTCGCCGATGATGACTGCCGCCATCCTCACCGGCCTGCGCGTGAAGAAGGAAACCATCGACGAGATCGCCGCTGCGGCCACGGTGATGCGCGAATTCGCGCTGGCGGTGCCGGTGGCCGATACCACCCACCTGGTCGACATCGTCGGCACCGGCGGCGATGGCTCGCACACCTTCAACATCTCCACCTGCGCGATGTTCGTCGCCGCTGCGGCCGGTGCGCGCGTGGCCAAGCATGGCAACCGCAGCGTGTCGTCCAAGTCCGGCAGCGCCGATGCAGTCGAAGCACTGGGTGCGGCCATCGAGCTGCAGCCGGCGCAGGTCGCCGCTGCGATCGAACAGACCGGCATCGGTTTCATGTTCGCGCCGATCCATCACCCGTCGATGAAGGTGGTCGCGCCGGTCCGCCGCGAGATGGGCGTGCGTACCATCTTCAACATCCTTGGCCCGCTGACCAACCCGGCCAGCGCACCGTCGGTGCTGATGGGCGTGTTTCACCCGGATTTAGTGGGTATCCAGGCGCGGGTGCTGCGCGAGCTGGGCACCGAGCGCGCCATGGTGGTCTGGGGCCGCGACAACATGGACGAGATCTCGCTGGGCGCCGGCACCCTGGTCGGCGAGCTGCGCGACGGCAAGGTGCGCGAGTACGAGATTCACCCGGAGGACTTCGGCATCGCGATGTCGGCCAGCCGCAACCTGCGCGTGGACGGCCCGGAGCAGTCCATTGCCATGCTGCGTGCGGTGCTGGACAACACCCCCGGCCCGGCGCTGGACATCGTGGCCCTGAACGCCGGCGCCGCGCTGTACGTGGCCGGCGTGGCCAGCGACATCGGCGACGGCCTGGCCCGTGCCCGTGCCGCCATCGCCAACGGCAGCGCCCGCCAGCGCCTGCAGCAGTATGTGGAGACCACCCGCGCGCTGGTTGCCTGAGCGCGCGGTTCAGCCTGACCCTGATGGCCGATAATGGCCGTCCTCACCGCCCCCGCACCGAATCGAAGACGATGAGCGACATCCTGCAGACGATCCTGGCCCGCAAGGCCGAAGAAGTGGCCCAGCGCCGTGCCCAGCGTCCCCTCGAGGACCTGCAGGCCGCCGTGGCCAGCGCCCCGCCGGTACGTGGCTTCGTGCGCGCGCTGCAGGCGGCAGTGGCCAACGGCGATCCGGCGGTGATCGCCGAGGTGAAGAAGGCCAGCCCCTCCAAGGGTGTGATCCGCCCGGATTTCCGCCCGGCCGACATCGCCGTCAGCTATGAGTTCGGCGGCGCCAGCTGCCTGTCGGTGCTGACCGATGTGGACTTCTTCCAGGGTGCTGATGCCTACCTGCAGCAGGCCCGTGAGGCCTGCACGCTGCCGGTGCTGCGCAAGGACTTCGTGATCGACGCCTACCAGGTGTACGAGGCGCGCGTACTGGGTGCCGACTGCATCCTGCTGATCGTCGCTGCGCTGGACGACACGCAGTTGGCCACGCTGTCCGAACTGGCGATGTCGCTGGGCATGGACGTACTGGTGGAAGTGCACGACATCGACGAGCTGGAGCGTGCGCTGCAGGTACCGGCACCGATGATCGGCATCAACAACCGCAACCTGCGCACCTTCGAGGTGTCGCTGCAGACCACGCTGGACATGCAGAAGGCGGTGCCGCGCGATCGCCTGCTGGTCACCGAGAGCGGCATCCTCGGTCCGCAGGACGTGGCGCTGATGCGCGATGCCGGCATCCACTCGTTCCTGGTGGGTGAAGCCTTCATGCGCGTGGAAGAGCCGGGCGAGGGCCTGCGTCAGTTATTCTTCGCGGCATGAAAACGCACTATCCGACGCCGCGCGACGATGCGCCGCTGGTGGTCTTCGATTTCGACCACACCCTCTACGACGGCGATTCGGGTACTCACCTGTTCGCTTCGCTGATCAAGCGCAACCCGCTGCGCATGCTGGCGGCGCTGCTGGTCACGCCGATCGCCGGGCCGATGGTGGCGCTGCTGCCGACCCGCCGTACCGGCATTTCGGTCTATGTGTGGATCGGCAGCTTCGGCCTGCACCGTGCGCGCGATTTCAACAAGGTCATCGACGCCTATGTGCTGCGCAACGAGGCGCAGATGCGCGCCAAGCTGCTGCCACAGGCGCTGGAGGTGTTCGCCGCGCACCGGGCCAAGGGTGACCGCGTGGTGGTTGCCACGGGCGCGCCACCAGAGCTGGCACGCGCGATCCTGGCCTTCGTCGCCCACCAGGACGTACCGGTGATCGGCACCGAGGTCGGCCCACGGCTGGGTGGCGTCGGCCCGACCCGCCACTGCCACAACGAAGAGAAGATGCGCATGCTGCGCGAGCGCGGCTACGGCGACATCGATATCGCCTACTCAGACAGCACCGCCGACCTGCCGTTGTTGCTGGCCGCCAAGGCGCCGGTGGTGGTGAACCCGAAGCCGGGCAGGGTGGACTTCTTCCGCCGCGTGCTGCCGGCCGGCACCCGCATCCTCAACTGGGGCTGCGTGGACCGCGGCGGTGACAAGGCCTGACCTCGCCGCACGGTGACGGATCTGCCGGCCAGCGGCCGGCACTACCCTTCTCCGTCCCGGTAGTGCCGGCCGCTGGCCGGCAAATGGTCCTGCGCCCGGTGAGCAGTCAGCGCGCCAGATACCCGGTCAGCGCATGCCCGATCTGGAACAGGCTGATGCCCAGCACCAACACGCCCACGGCCACCAGCACCCAGCGCTCCTTCAGGCGCTTCACCAGCAGTGCGGCCACCGGCGCGGCCATCATGCCGCCGATCAGCAGGCCGGCCACGATCTGCAGGTGATGCAGCCCCATCGACAGCAGGAACGTTGCTGAAACTGTCAGGGTGACCACAAACTCGGCCGCGTTCACCGTGCCGATGGTGGTGCGTGCCTGGCCGCCGCGGGCCAGCAGGGTGGAGGTGGCCACCGGCCCCCAGCCGCCCCCGCCGCTGGCATCCAGGAAGCCGGCCACGAAGCCCAGCACGGGCACCCGCTTGACCTCGCCCTTGGGCATCAGGCGGCCGGCGGCACGTGCCAGGATGATGATGGCCAGCACCAGCAGGTACAGGTAGATGAGCGGGCGGATCACCTCGCCGGGCAGCTGGGTCAGGCCGTAGGCACCCACGGCGCCGCCTACGGCGCCGGGCAGCGCCAGGCGCAGGAACAGGCGCTTATCGACATTGCCGGCGACCAGATGCGACACGCCGGAGGCGCCAGTAGTGAACACCTCGGCGGTGTGGATGGCTGCACTGGCCTGCGCGGGCGGAATGCCCATGGCCAGCATCACCGACGACGACACGAGGCCGAACGCCATGCCCAGCGCGCCGTCCACCAGCTGGGCGCCCAGGCCGATGAGGATGAACCACCAGAATGCGCTGCTCAGTTCCATGCACCGAGCCTAGCGCGTGAAAGAGTGCGGACCAAGGTCCGCACCCACCGGGTGCTCAACGATCAACGGGTGCCGTACAGCACCACGGTCTTGCCGCGGGCGTGCAACAGGCCATCGGTCTGCAGCTTCTTCAGCACGCGGCCGGCCATTTCGCGCGAGCAGCCGACCAGGCGGGCCAGTTCCTGGCGCGAGACGCGCAGCTGGCTGCCCTGCGGATGGCTCATCGCCTCCGGCTCCTGCGCCAGGTCGTGCAGGGTGCGCACGATCCGGTCGGTAACGTCCAGGAATGCCAGGCGGCTGGCCTTGCGGCTGGTGTCGAGCAGGCGCTTGGAGATCTGCTGGCCCAGCGCGTAGAGCAGGCGCGGGGCATCGGCCGACAGCGGGCCGAGGAACAGCTGGTGCAGGCGCTCGTAGCTGATTTCGGCCAGCTCGCAGGCGGTACGGGTCCTCAGGATCACCTCGCGGCGGTCCGATTCAACGAACAGGCCCATCTCGCCGACGAACTCGCCGGCACCGAAGTAGCCCAGCACCAGCTCGCGATCGTCATCTTCCTCGGCCATGATCGAAACCGAGCCGCTGATGACGTAATACAGGGTTCCCGCCGGGTCACCGGGTCGGAAGACGTCGGTACGGGTGGGGTATCGCCGCCTGTGGCTGTGCGCCAGGAAACGATCGATTGTGGCGATATCCAGGGCCAGTGGACTGCTAGCTAGGCGCACGGTTGACACGATAGGAGCGCTCCCTCTGCGCATGAACGGATTCACGGGGTCGATAGCGGAGCTTAACCAGCGCAATTGTTAAGGGCAAACAGTGTGCCAGATGTGAGCGCTCTTCACGTTCCCCCCGGGGACAGTTTGCCCCATAATTCCCCCTTTCCCTTCTTACACAGGAATCGACCGCCGTGGTCAAGCCGTTGCCTCGCCTGAGGCTGCAGGGTTTCAACAACCTCACCAAGGCGCTGAGCTTCAACATCTATGACGTGTGTTACGCGCGCACCGAAGAGGAGCGTCAGCGTTACATTGAATACATCGATGAAGAGTACAACGCCGACAGGCTGACTCAAATCTTGACCGATGTCGCCGAGATCATCGGCGCCAACATCCTGAACGTGGCCCGCCAGGACTACGATCCGCAGGGTGCCTCGGTGACCATCCTGATCTCCGAAGAACCGGTGATCGACAAGAAGCAGGCCGGCAAGGAGCTGATCTCCGATGCCGTGGTCGCGCACATGGACAAGTCGCACATCACCGTGCACACCTATCCGGAAACGCACCCGCAGGAAGGTATCGCCACCTTCCGCGCCGACATCGACGTGGCCACCTGCGGCGTCATTTCGCCGTTGAAGGCGTTGAACTACCTGATCGAAAGCCTCGAGTCGGACATCGTGATCATGGACTACCGCGTCCGTGGCTTCACCCGCGATGTGAAGGGCAAGAAGCACTACATCGATCACAAGATCAACTCGATCCAGAACTTCCTGGCCAAGAACATCAAGTCGCGTTACGAGATGTTCGACGTCAACGTCTACCAGGAAAACATCTTCCACACGAAGATGCACCTGAAGGACTTCGACCTGGACCAGTACCTGTTCGAGGAAAAGGCCAAGAACCTGTCGTTCAAGGAACGCATGAAGATCGAAGCGCTGCTCAAGCGCGAGATCGAAGAGCTGTTCCACGGCCGGAACCTGTCCGAGTAAGCCCCATGTGCGATGCCCGCAGGCATCGCCGCCCAGGCGGGACGACCCGCCCCGTGGAACCAGTGCCCCGCACGCGTTACAGTTCCACGGTGATGTACCGACCCACGGCCCGGTGTGAAAACACCGGGCCGTTTCGTTTTTCTCAAAAAAGGTAAGGAGCCCCCACCCATGCCCTGGATCTACCTGCTGCTGGCCGGCCTGTTCGAGATCGGTTTCGCCCTCGGAATGAAGTACTCCGAAGGCTTCAGCAAACCCCTTCCCACCGCTGCCACGGTCGTGTCCGCGCTGATCAGCCTGTACCTGATGAGCCAGGCGATGAAGAGCATCCCGGTCGGTACCGCCTACGCGATCTGGACCGGTATCGGCGCCATGGGCGTGGCGGTGCTGGGCATCTACCTGTTCAACGACAGCGCATCGCCGGCCCGCCTGGCCTGCGTGGGCCTGATCGTGGCCGGTGTGATCGGCCTGAAGCTGGTCTCGCCCAATTAACTGGTAGTGCCGGCCGCTGGCCGGCAACCTCCGGATCTTCTGCGGCGTCTGCGTGGTTGCCGGCCAGCGGCCGGCACTACCTGGCGGTCACAGCCGGTAGGCGATGGTCTTCATGACCTTGGAAGCCAGCGCCATCGCGCCCGGGATCGGGAACGGCAGGCGGCGTGCGCCGGCCTGTTCGGCGTGGTCCGCATGGCGGGCCTCGTCTTCCTTCATCACGGCGATGACCGCGCGGCTGCGCAGGTCGCCGGCCGGCAGGTCGACCAGGTGCTCGTCCAGATGGGCTTCCACCTGGCGCTCGGTCTCGACCACGAAGCCCAGGTTCCAGCCGTCGCCGCGCAGCCCGGCCAGGGTGCCGATGGTGTAGCTGCCGGCGTACCAGAGCGGGTTGAACAGGCTCGGACGGCTGTCCAGTTCGCCCAGGCGGGTGGCGCACCAGGCCAGGTGGTCGGTTTCTTCCTGGGCCGCTTCCAGCAGGTGTTCACGCGTGGCCGGGTCGCGGGCCACGGCCGCCTGGCCGAAGTAAAGGCCCTGTGCGCAGACCTCGCCGACGTGGTTGATCCGCATCAGGCCGGCCGCGTGGCGGCGTTCGGTGCTGTCCATGCCCGGCTCGTCGGTGTCCGCAGCCGGATAGGGGCGGGCCGCCGGCGGGTTGCCGAACACCGTGTCCAGGGCGCGCTGCGCCTCGGTCAGCAGGTGGTCCAGCGGGGTGATCTGGCGGAGCACGGTCATGGCGGTACACGGTGGGGCGGAAGACCCCGCGATTCTCGCCCGACCCCGTCCCCCTGCCAACCCGGTCAAGGGCCGGCTTGCAACGGGGGGCTGACCTGCGTACAATCCCGCCTCTTACGCTTCACCTTTTCACAACGCGTGGCAGAGTTCCGGCGAGCCTTTCGCCGCAATGAGCCCGACCTAACCTAGAGTTCTTCATGAGCACTTTCACTGCCAAGAACGAGACCGTCCAGCGCGACTGGTACCTCGTCGACGCCGAGGGCAAGACCCTGGGCCGTCTCGCCACCGAGCTGGCCCGCCGTCTGCGTGGCAAGCACAAGCCGGTCTACACCCCGCACGTTGATACCGGCGACTACCTGGTCGTCATCAATGCAGAAAAGATTGCCGTCACCGGCAAGAAGCTGCAGGACAAGATGTATCACCGTTTCACCGGTTACATCGGCAACCTGAAGACCGAATCCCTGGCACAGGCGCTGGAGCGCCACCCGGAGCGCGTGATCGAGATCGCCGTGAAGGGCATGCTGCCGAAGGGCCCGCTGGGTCGCCAGATGTACCGCAAGCTCAAGGTCTACGCCGGCACTGAGCATCCGCACGCCGCACAGCAGCCGCAGGTTCTGGATATCTAATCATGGCTATCACTCAAAACTACGGCACTGGCCGCCGCAAGTCCTCCACCGCTCGCGTGTTCCTGCGCAAGGGTTCGGGCAACATCACCGTCAATGGCCGTCCGCTGGACGAGTTCTTCGGTCGTGAGACCGCGCGCATGATCGTGCGCCAGCCGCTCGAGCTGACCAAGAACACCGAAAGCTTCGACATCCTGGTCACCGCCGCTGGCGGCGGCACCACCGGCCAGGCCGGTGCGATCCGTCTGGGCATCGCCCGTGCTCTGGTCGAGTACGACGAAACCCTGAAGTCCGAGCTGCGCAAGGCTGGCTTCATGACCCGTGACGCCCGTGAAGTCGAGCGTAAGAAGGTCGGTCTGCACAAGGCCCGCCGCGCCACCCAGTTCTCCAAGCGCTGATCTACCGCGCCTGGTTGGGCTCCTTCGGGAGCCCGCTGGTTGGACAAGCAAAAGCCCGGCTTCGGCCGGGCTTTTGTCGTTCTGGGGTCGTGGATTTCCTGGTTGCCGGCCAGCGGCCGGCACTACCCGTGGTCCGCATGCCTGACCCCGGTCTCTGTCTGGAGAAGGGCCCCCTTGTTGTTCAAGGGGGTGCGCCGACAGGCGCGGGGATAAGGTGGAATGCGCGACCAAATTAAAAGCAAAAGGCCAGATCTTTCGATCTGGCCTTTTGCTTTTAATTTGGCTGCCCCGGATGGATTCGAACCACCGAATGCCTGAGTCAGAGTCAGGTGCCTTACCGCTTGGCGACGGGGCAAAACGTGCAACTATTTTCTCACTTTTCACGCTGAAAAACAACTTGATTTTCAGTGTGGTGGCTATGGGTGGACTCGAACCACCGACCCCAGCATTATGAGTGCTGTGCTCTAACCGGCTGAGCTACATAGCCTTGGTGAGCCCGCTATTCTGCGGATGTGTATCGCCCCTGTCAACACTTTTGTATCGTGCTTGTGGGCCGACAGGCGGCATGGGATAGTCCCGACCAGTAGATTTTTTAGGAGTCCGCATCGTGATCGATCCGGACGGCTATCGACCGAACGTCGGCATTGTGCTGATGCGGCAGGACGGCCAGGTGTTCTGGGCACGACGTGTGCGCCGGGACGGCTGGCAGTTCCCGCAGGGTGGCATGAATACCGACGAGACGCCTGTCGAGGCCATGTATCGTGAACTGCAGGAAGAGACCGGCCTGCTGCCTGAGCACGTGGAAGTGCTCGGGGCAACGCCCGGCTGGCTGCGCTACAAGCTGCCGGCGCGGGCGATCCGCCGCAACGAGCGGCAGGTCTGCATCGGCCAGAAGCAGGTCTGGTTCCTGCTGCGCCTGACCGGCGACGAATCCCACGTGAAGCTGGACCACACCGACTCCCCCGAGTTTGACCACTGGCGCTGGGTGGACTTCTGGTACCCGGTGGAGCACGTGGTGATGTTCAAGCGTGGCGTCTATGCGCGCGCCTTGCGACATCTGGCGCCGTTGGCGCGCGGGGTGGCCGGGCAGGGCGTGACCGCCATGCCCAAGAGCGCTGCGGAGGCCTGGATGCCGGGCCATACCGCCGGGCATGACCGCCCACGCAAGCGCCCACGGACCCGCGGCTACTGGCCGAAGAAGGCCACCGGCGATGGTCCGGCTACGTGACCGGCTGAACCGTATCGAGAATGGTTCAGGTCTCTGATTGACAACCATTCTCGTTTCCATTGGAATAGCCAACAGGCCACTCTTGGCCTGTCAGCCCGGTTCACGCCTGTGTACGTCTGCATCTGCAACGGAGTCACCGACCACCAGATCCGCGAAGCCGCCAGCCATGGCGTCAGCACGGTGGCCGAACTGACCATGCGTACCGGTTGTGGTGCCACCTGCGGTTCCTGCCTGGACATGGCCGGCGATCTGCTGGCCAAGGCGCGTGCCACCCACGATCTGCCGCTGCCGGTCCTCGGTCTGGCCCAGGTCGCCTGATCGTCTCTTTCGCGGCGCGTTGACGCCGCGCTTTCGCATCCTTCACGTGCGGCCGCACAGGCCAATGCGCACGATTCGCGTTCCTTCACGGCCGCGCGCAAGGCGTTAAAGTGCCTGCGTTTTCAGCGTGCAGGAGCACCCCCATGAAGGGCGACACCAAGGTCATCGAATTCCTCAACAAGGTCCTCTACAACGAGCTGACCGCGATCAACCAGTACTTCCTGCACGCCAAGATGCTGAAGAACTGGGGCATCAAGGAGCTGGCCGAACACGAGTACAAGGAATCGATCGACGAGATGAAGCATGCCGACATGCTTGCCGACCGCATCCTGTTCCTCGAAGGCCTGCCGAATTTCCAGGCGCTGGGCAAGCTGCGCATCGGCGAGAACCCGACCGAGATCCTGCAGTGCGACCTGTCGCTGGAGCGCGACGGCGTAGTGACCCTGCGCGAGGCCGTGGCCTACTCCGATTCGGTGGGCGACTACGTCAGCCGCCAGCTGTTCGTGAAGATCCTCGACTCGGAAGAAGAGCACATCGACTGGCTGGAAACCCAGCTCGACCTGATCGAGCGTATCGGCGAGCCGAAGTACCTGCTCAGCAAGCTGGAAGAGTGACGTAGCGTCGAGCTTGCTCGACTGTGATCAGCATGGCGATGGTCGAGCAAGCTCGACGCTACCGATGCTGTGCCAGGTAGCCCGTCAGCGCCACGCGCGCCCGGGCGAATTCGGCAACCAGCAGCGCCACCGCCACTGCGGGGCGCTGCAGGCTGCCACTACGGGCTTCGTGCTCGATCCGCTGCGCGATTGCCGACAGCGACAACGCCCCCACGTTCGCACTCGATGATTTAAGGCTGTGGGCGATTGCCTGCAGTCGCGGCTCGTCGCTGCTCTGCGCGGCCTGCTGCAGCTGCTGCACCATCGCCGGCGCATCCTCCAGGAACACCGAGACGATCTGGAGGGCGGTATCGCCGATCACCGCGTGCAGTTCGTCCAGCACATCACGGTCCAGCACCGGTTGCGTCACCGCTTGGCTTTTCGTCTCTTGTAGAGCCGGGCCATGCTCGGCTGGCGGGATCCCACTGGCCCCGGATGCATCGCCGTCGAGCAAGCTCGACGCTACGACATCGCGTGATCGCTGCCCCCAGCGCCTCAACAGCGCATGCAAGGTGGCGCGTGCGATCGGCTTGGACAGGTAATCGTCCATGCCGGCCTGCAGGCAGCGTTCGCGGTCACCGGCCATGGCGTTGGCCGTCATCGCGATGATCGGCAACCGCGAGCGCCCTGTTTCCGTTTCTTCCGCACGCCAGCGGCGCGTGGCGGCGTAGCCGTCCAGCACCGGCATCTGGCAATCCATCAGCACCACGTCCACGCCGCCCTCGCGCAGGGCGGCCAGTGCCTGCTCGCCGTCGGCGGCGTTGCGCACCTCGCACTGGAACACGCGCAGCAGATGCTCGGCCACCATCCGGTTGACCGTGTTGTCTTCCACCAGCAGCACGCGCAGGTGCAGTGGCGGCAGCGTCGGTGCGGGCAAGCCTTCTTCGGCATTGGCCAGCAGGGCGGCAGGGCGGGCAGGCGTGGCAGGCGCCGCTAGTAGTGCATGCAGGGCTGCATCATCGAAATGCGGGAGCAGCTGGCGTTGGCGCGGGCGTTGTGCAGGCGTGTCTTCCTGCAGCCACAGCACCTGCAGTGCATCATCGTCGCCGCGCTCGGCCAGCGCCTGCTGCAGCGTGACCTCGCCGTTGCGGCGGGTGCGGGAATCGACAATCAGCCATGCCGGTGCTGGTTGTCCGGGCCGCGCGGGAGCGCGCAGGCGCTCGACCACGGCATCCAGCTGTGCCAGCACCTGCACCTGCAGCCCATGGTGGGCGGCGATGCGCTCGATGCGTGCCTGCAGCGTTGCATCGGCGCTGAACAACAGTAGCGCTGCGGGGGCGCGCGCCATCGCAGGCAGGTCGCCGGGTACTTTCAGCAGCGGGATCTCGAACCAGAACGTTGCGCCCTGGCCCGGCGTGGACTGCACGCCGATGTGCCCGTGCATCAGGTCGATGATGCGCTTGCAGATGGCCAGGCCCAGGCCGGTGCCGCCATAGATGCGGGTGGTGGATGCGTCGGCCTGGCTGAAGGACTGGAACAGGCGTGCCTGCAGTGCCTCATCGATGCCGATGCCGGTGTCGATGATCTCGAAGCGCAGCTGGTGCTGGGCCGCACCTTCGCCCAGGCGCTGCACGCGCAGCTGCACCTGGCCGCGGGCGGTGAACTTGATGGCATTGGCCAGCAGGTTGCTCAGCACCTGGCGCAGGCGTACCGGGTCGCCGCGCACCGGCAGGCGCACCGATGGGTCAAGCTGCAGGGCCAGGGACAGGCCCTTGGCATCGGCGGCGCGCTGCATCAGCTGCACCACGCCATCGAGCAGGTCGCGCAGGTTGAAGCTGGTGATCTCCAGTTCCAGCGCCTGCGCTTCCAGCCGGGAGTAGTCGAGGATGTCGTCGACGATGCGCAGCAGCTGCTGTGAACTGGCCGAAGCGGTGGCCAGCATCTGCCGCTGGTCTTCACCCAGCGGCCCGCGCGCGATCAGCTCCAGCATCGGCAGGATGCCGTTGAGCGGCGTGCGGATCTCGTGGCTCATCGTGGCCAGGAACTCGCCCTTGGCCAGCACGGCCGCTTCGGCGGCCTGCTTGGCCTGCAGCAGCTGCTGTTCCAGCTGGCCCTGGCGTTCGGTGGTATGGCGCAGCTGGTCGCGCTCGGCGGCCAGCGCGCTGTGCTCGCGCTGCAGCTGGGCCAGTGCCCGGCTGCGCGCGCGCAGGCGCAGGCCCAACAGCAGCAGTGCGACGGCCGCAGCAAGGGCAACCAGCAGCACGCCCCACAGCGGCACCTCAGAGCACCGCGTTGTGGAAGTCGAAGTTCAGGTCACTGCCGGCCGACTGCACCATGTTGCCCTGGATGTAATCGACGCCGCCGACCCACATCGCTGCCGCGGCCTGCGGGTCCTCGATCTGCTGGCCGATGATCTGCAGCCCGGCGGCATGCGCCTGTTCGATCGCCTTGCGCAGTTCCTCGCGCGTGGCCGGGTTGGAATGGCTGCTGGAGAACCGCGCGGCCATGCGCACGAACGACAGCGGCAGGTAGGTCAGCAGTGCATCGGCTTCGCCACTGGGTTCGAACTGGCTCAGGCAGAAGCGCACGCCGGCGCCGGCCATGCGCTGGCAGAACTGCTGCAGCGGCACGGTGTGGATCAGCGCGTCGGGCAGGCGCACGTCGATCACCAGCGCACTGCCGGGCAGGTCACGCTGCTGCAGCGATTCCAGCAGCCAGTCGCCAAAGGCATCGCGCTGCAGGGTGCGCAGCGACTGCGAAACGAACAGGTTCAGCGGTTGCGTTGCGTGCCGGTACAGGTCCAGCAGGCCCAGCGCATGGTCCATCACCTGCTGGTCGAGGTCGGCGATGCGGCCTGCCGCTTCGGCGGCGGGAATCACCTGGCCGGCCGCCAGCACCGTGCCGTCGGCCTGGCGCAGGCGCAGCAGCAGCTGGTACTGCGCGGTGTTGCCACCGGCGACGGCGACGATCGGCTGATAGGCCAGCTCCAGCTGGCCTTCCAGCAGTGCCAGGTGTTCCTGTTCGGTGACGGCCTGGCGATGCACGTGGCCCGCCACGCCGGCGCTGAGCAGGCGTGCCTGCAGGGTGGTGCGCTCGACCGCTTCCAGTGCAGCGTTGGCATCGTCGAAGCCCGGCGACAGCGGCGCGTAACCCACCACGCCGCGCAGATGCACCGATTCATCATCACGGATCACGAAGGCGCGTGCCGAGAGCTGCTCACGCAGGGTCGCGGCGATGCTTTCCAGGCTGTCTTCATCGGTATTGCGGGCCAGCAGCAGGAAGCTGTTGTCGTTCAGGCGTGCCAGCAGGTGCGGATGGCCGGCCTCGGCCAGGCGCTGCCCGGCCTGCACCATCAGGCGCTCGAAGGCGGCGTAGCCATAGCGTTCGCGCAGGCCCAGCGCGCTGGCCACTTCAATGAAGAACACGCCGCCCCGGTCGCGATGGGTGAGGGTGGCGTTGAGTTGCTGCAGCACGTGGTGACGTGTCGGCAGGCCGGTTTCCGGATTGCTGGTGGCCGGTGCGCCGGTAGCACCAGGCAGGGTCGCTGCCTGCGCACGTGCGCGGCGGATGCGGTTGGCCACGGCGGCGATCAGGTGGCGGGGGCGGATCGGCTTGCTCAGATAATCGTCGGCGCCGCTGTCGAGCACCTCGAACTGGCGTTCCGGGTCCGGATCGCCGCTCAGGAACACGATCGGCAGCAACTGCAGGCCAGGCTGCTGGCGGATCAGCGCGGTCAGGCGCATGCCGTCCAGGCCGGGCAGGTGCAGGTCCATCAGGATCAGGTCGGGCCGATGCTCCTTGATCGCCTGCAGCGCGCCGTCGGCATCGCTGTGCACGATCGCCTGCATGCCGGCGCCATGCAGCACGCTCTGTGCGAACAGGGCCTGCGCGCGGTCGTCCTCGACGATCAGCACGCGGTAGGGCGAATCGGAGGGCGGCGGCGCCTGGTCGTTGTTGCCAGCCTCGGCCAGCACGGCCGGGGCCGGCAACGGCGGCGGTGCGCTGCCGATCGATGCGGGTGCGTCGGAGGCGGCCAGCGGCGGAACCGCGGCCGGCGCTGCGGCGACCGCGCTCGCCGGTTCAGCGGTCCAGCGTTGCCAATGATCGGCCGGAGGGGTTTCAGCGCGTCCCGGGCGGGCGCCCGCGGGGGATTCGTTTGCGGCCATCGGTGCTCCTGGTGTTCGCGTCCATTATGCGACAAGCCCGGCGATCAACCGGTACCGGGCTGGCGTGGACTGTCGGGCGACGCACTGCGTGCCAGCCAGCGCACGCCCTTCCACAAGGTGCGCCAGACCAGCCACACCAGCAGCGCGCCGGCCAGGCTGCAGGCCAGCACCACGATCAGCGCGATCCACGGGTGTGCCAGGGCCATGGCCAGGCCACCGACCACCACGGTGTCCTCGGCGGCGGAGGCCACCCAGTTGCTGGCAGGCTCGGGCGATGTATTGAGCAGGGCGCGGGTGCCGGCCTTCAGGCCATGGCTGGCCAGCGCGACACCGGCACCGGCAGCAAGTGCGCCGGTGCCCAGCTGCCCATCCGGCGACAGCGTGGCTGCGGCAAGGAAGGCCCCTGCGGGTACGCGTGCCAGGGTCTGCACCAGATCCCACGCCGAGTCGACGCCGGGAATCTTGTCGGCGAAGAATTCGGTCACCGCCAGCGCTGCCGAGGTGCCCAGCACCCACCACGATTCCGTGGCCTGCAGGGCCGGCGGCAGGTCGACCCAGCCGAGCAGGCCGGCCAGGCCGACACCGAACACGGTGAGGTAGACGCGGATGCCGGCCAGCCAGGCCAGCAGGATGCCGATCACGAACAGGTGGGCTTCGGTCATGGCGATGCTCCGGCGACGGAACTGTGCAGGGGACCACACTATCGACGATGGCATGCCTGAACGCCACAGACGGTGGCTCGCCACTGCGCAGGAAACCCACCCGTCCTGTCATACACTAGCCCGTCGTTTGCCACAGGGGCCGTACCGGTGTCGCCCTCGCGATGCCCCGGAATCCACCCATGACCAACCGTCCTCCCATGCGCGTGCAGGTGCGCCTGCCCGGCGCGCCGCAACCGCCGGCCGACCGTCGCCGCCTGCTGGTGATCGGCGGCATCTGGCTGCTCAGCCTGGTGCTGGCCGTGCTGGGTGGCTGCTGGATGGCCACGCCGCGCGATGCACAGGGCCAGCGCCTGCAGGCCGCCGAGAAGCGCGCCGAGACGTTGCAGGCGCAGCTGACCGAACTGCGCCAGAAGCAGGCCACGCTGGAAGCCTCCGACCGCATCAGCCGCGCCGCCAACACCGAGGTGCAGTCCTCGCTGGCCGAACGCGATGAGGAAATCGCCGGCCTGCGTGCCGACGTTGCCTTCTATGAGCGCCTGGTGGGTTCGACCAGCCAGCGCAAGGGCCTGAACACCCATTCGATCGAGTTCAGCCCGGAAGCGGCCGGCACCTGGCAGTACACCGCCGTGCTGACACAGAACCTCAACCGCGGCGCCATCAGCCAGGGGCAGATGCGTTTCACCGTGGAAGGCGTCAAGAACGGCAAGCTGGCCACGATCAGCTGGGATGATCTGCACCAGCGCAGCAAGGTACCGGGACAGGATTACTCGTTCCGGTACTTCCAGCAGCTCACCGGCAGCGTGATGCTGCCGGCTGACTTCACCCCGCAACGCGTGCGGGTGACATTGGGGAGTGGTACGGGGGGTACCACCCAGGTATTCGACTGGAAACAGGCCGGTGCGCCGGCCGCCAAAGGGGAGTAGGCAGATGTTCGGAAGCAGCAAATCCAACCGTGAAGGCCAGCTGGTGGTGGATGCCCTGATCGGCAACCAGGTGGTGATCCGCGGTGATGTGGAATTCAGTGGTGGCCTGTATGTAGAAGGCCGCATCCACGGCAAGGTGATCGCCGCCGAAGGCGCCAGCGGCGCGACCCTGACGGTCGCCGAGCATGGCGTGATCGAAGGTGAGATCCGTGCCCAGGTGGTGGTCATCAGTGGCCGCCTGGACGGCGACGTGCATGCCACCGAGAAGGTCGAACTGACCCCGAGCGCGCGGGTCAATGGCAACGTCCATTACCAGGTGGTGGAGATGAATGCGGGTGCCCAGCTGAACGGCCGCCTGATCCATGCCAGCGCCCCGATGGCGGCCCTGCCGGCCCCGGAAGGTGATGAGGCCAATGGCGGCAAGGGTGACACCGCCGCACGCCGCAAGCTGGCCGAGGCGATGGCTTGAAAGCCATCGTCGGCACCCCCATGCTGACACCATGAGCACGCTAGTCTCCCTGCCCGGCGCCACCCCGGTTGCCGCGCCCGATTACCAGTCGCTGGAGCGCCCGCTGAACTTCACCGAGTCGGCGGCCGCCAAGGTCAAATCCCTGATCCAGGAAGAGGGCAACCCCGACCTGGCCCTGCGCGTGTACATCGAAGGCGGTGGCTGTTCGGGCTTCCAGTACGGGTTCGAGTTCGACGAGAACCGTGCCGAGGATGACCTGGCGGTACAGACCAGCGGGGTGACCCTGCTGGTCGACCCGCTGAGCCTGCAGTACCTGATGGGCGCCGAGGTGGACTACACCGAGAGCCTGACCGGTGCCCAGTTCGTGATCCGCAACCCGAACGCCAAGACCACCTGCGGCTGCGGCAGCAGCTTCAGCATGTAAGAGGCCTGTGGCCGGAATGTGCCAACCAAGGTTGGCACCTCAGTAGATCCACGCCATGCGTGGATGCTGTGCCTGCACGCCCACACCGGCAGATTGCGCACAGCGCCGAACTTGCCACCTGCATCGATTGGCGGCACGCTTGCCGGATGCCCAATACTCCTTCGCCGCTTTCCGGTTTCGCTTTCGTTGGCGAACCGCTGGAGCGCGCCGATGCCCTGCGCGACGATGCCGATGCACTGGCGCGCCTGTGGCCGGGCGCGCGCATTCTCGTGCTCGATCAGGACGGCAGCGCCTTCACCGGCGATGACGACCAGCCGCTGGCGCTGACCGGCGCCGACATCGGCGGCGGCCCCGGTGCCGCGATCTTCCTTGGCCTGCGTGGCGAGCAGGCCTGGTTCTCGGTCGAAGCCGCCAACGTTACCGTCACGGCCCCGCGCCGCCTCGACCTGCGCCAGGCCGCACTGCTGTGGCCGATGGCCGATGCGACCGCCTTCAGCTATGCCCGCGGCATGTCCTACTGGCATTCGCGCACCCGCTTCTGCGGCGTGTGCGGCGGTGCCGTGGCGTTTGCCCGTGGCGGCTTCGTTGGCCGTTGCGCGCAGTGTTCCACCGAGCATTACCCGCGTGTCGATCCCGCCGTGATCGTCGCCGTGGAAAACCAGGGCCGGCTGCTGCTGGGCCGGCAGTCGAACTGGGCACCGCGGCGTTACTCGGTGCTGGCCGGCTTCGTGGAACCCGGCGAGACCTTCGAGCAGACCGTGGTGCGTGAAGTGCACGAGGAGAGCAAGGTACGGGTGACCGCCTGCCAGTACCTCGGTTCGCAGCCGTGGCCGTTCCCGGGCGCGCTGATGATCGGTTTCCGTGCACAGGCGCAGGATGACCTGCCGACCGTGGATGGCGAGCTGGAAGATGCGCGCTGGTTCAGTGCCGACGAGGTCGGCGCGGCACTGGCACGCGATGTGGAGGACGATGGCCAGGGCATCCGCCTGTCGCCGCCGATCTCGATTTCGCGCGGCCTGATCGAACACTGGTACCGGCAGCAGAAGGGCTGAGCGGGGCTGACGGTGGCGCCTGTATTGCCGCCACCTGAACACGGCCCGGGTTACAGTCCGGTTCACCGCTGAGGGCGCCGCTGCGACAGGTAAGGTAGCGACGCCGAGCGTTCTGTTTCGTAGGGAGACCTGCCATGTTCACCACTCTGGCCGCCGTGCTGGTGGCACTGGCCCTGGGCCATGTTGCCCCGGCCGCTGCCGCCTCGCTGCGCCGTTTCGACGGCTTCCGGCGTTGGCTGGGCTGGCTGGACGCGCGCGGTGGCAAGGCCTGGCAGGGGCCGGCAGGCGTTGCCCTGGCACTGCTGCCGCCGCTGCTGCTGATGGCGCTGCTGGCGTGGCTGCTGCGTGGGGTGCTGTTCGGCCTGCCGTCGCTGCTGCTGGGCGTGGCGGTGCTGGCGTGGTGCTGGGGCCCGCGCGATCTGGACCGCGATATCGAAGCGATCATCGATGCCGATGACGCGGCGACGCGCCAGGCCGCGGTGCGTAACCTGCAGGCGGCCGGTGGCAGCCTGCGCGAGGACATTCCGTCACTGGTCGAGGCAACCGTGCTCAACGCCTTGCGGCGCTGGTTCGCGGTGCTGTTCTGGTTCCTGCTGCTGGGCCCGGCCGGTGCTCTCGGTTACCGGCTGCTGGCGCTGATGGCGGAAAGCCCGATGCGTGCCCGCGTGCCGGTGGAGCCGCTGGCGCTGGCGCAGCGCCTGCTGGGCTGGATCGAGTGGCCGGTGGCGCAGCTGATGGCATTTTCGATGGCGCTGGTGGGCAACTTCGATACGGCGTGGAAGGCCTGGCGCCAGGCCCACGGCGAGCGCCTGGCCGGCAACATCGGCTTCCTCGGCGCGGTGGCGCGGGCCAGCGTCAATGCCGAGCTGCGCGAGGATGCGCACGATTACACCGAGGCGGGGCTGTTGCCGGTGTGGCAGCGGTTGCCGGACCTGCGGGATGCGATGAGCCTGGTGTGGAGGATGCTGCTGCTGTGGCTGGCGATCCTGGCCCTGCTGGTGATTGCAGGCTGGGTGACGTAGTTGCTTTGCAGGGCTTGCAGCCCTGCACCTGCAGAAGCAACGGCAACGGCAACGGCAACGGCAGGATTGCTGCGGGCTGGCGGGGTGGATCGGATGGCGGGGGACGCCGTGAATCCGTCCATGGAGGCTTGGTCGCCGCATCCATGCGGCTCACACCCCCGCCATCCGACCCACCCCGCCTTCGACAGATTCCCGCGGCTGTTGGTAGGTGTCGACCTTGGTCGACACGGTAGATCCACGCCATGCGTGGATGCAGAGCGAAGCGATCCGCTTCCGCTTTTGATCTTCTCTTTCTTTTCCGTGGTGGACGCGCACGGAAACTGTCCGTGGCCGGGCGGGATGGGTTTGCGGGGGTGTCCGCGGCATGGGCCCGAGGCATGCCTCGGGCGGGTTGGGCAGGAGGCTCAACCCCGGTCTTGCCGTGTGCGCAGGACAGCGCACACGAGCAAGCCGCGGCCAAGCCTCCACGGACGGATTCACGGCGTCCCCCGCAAACCCATCCCGCCCGGCCAACCCCATGATCGACAAACGCCGCCCACCACGAGGGGCTGCGCCGTTGGCTGGAAACCTAGATCGGTGCCAGTGCGGTGAACGGTGCCCACGGCAGGTTGCGCAGCAGCGCATACCCGGGCAGCACCCAGAGCCAGAACACGGGATTGGCCAGCACCCGCATCAGCGGGTCGAGCACACGCGGGCGGATGCCGGCGATGTTCAGCAGCATCAACAACAGGAACGGCAGGCTGATGACCAGCAGCGGGTTCATCGCCATCGCGCCGGGCAGGTCGAAGTGGACCAGGGAATACAGGCAGCGCGTGCTGCCACAGCCCGGGCAGTACAGGCCGGTCAGCGCGTACAGCGGGCAGCTCGGCAGGGGATTGCCGGCGACATACGGATTGACGTTGCGCAGCACCACCGTGGCACCCACGGCCAGGCCGGCGGAAACCAGCAGCGGTGCCCAGCGGGCGAGTCGGGAACGAGCGGGAAGCGCGGACATGCAACAACGGATCCGGCGCAGGCGCCGGATCCGTCCAGGCGTATCAGTAGTTGCCGTTGCTCATCGCGCCCATGCCGCCGAGCACAACGAAGAACAGCACGTACAGCACGACCAGCACGACCCAGGCGATGGCCGACCACATGGCCCACTTCTTGGCCTTGGCGGCGGAGTCCTGGGCGCCGGCGATGTCGCCGGCCGCCAGCTTGCCGTTGACCTGGGCGGCGTAGACGATCGACACGATGCCGGCCGGCAGGCAGCAGAACAGGGTGGTCAGGATCGCCCAGACCAGGTTGTTCGGGACCTGCGGAGTAGCAGTATTCATGGGTTCAAGCTCCTTGATGGGTGGTGGTGGTGAATCATTGGTCGGAAAGAGCGCCCAGTACGGCCAAGCCGCCGAACAGCCCGAACCACAACAGCAACAGGACCGGCAGGGCCACGGCCGAAGCCACCGCCCACCAGCCCGCTTTGCGCGACGCACTGTAGGCCCCCGGCAGGTCGCCGGCCGCGCGGCGGCCATCGACCTGGGAGGCGTACACGATCGACACCACGCCCAACGGCAGGCAGCAGAACAGCGTCGTCAGGATCGCCCAGACCAGATGGTTGGGGATGTAGACCGGACGGCTGAGCGGTGGTGGTTGATTCAAAGCGAGACTCCATTCCTTGGTGGCCGGCCATGATGAATCGGCCGGACCTCCCCCCTGTGGGTGCGTAATCTACCGCAACCTGCGTTGCATGTATGCGTTTACAGTCACGACATGTCGCGTACACCACTGGACGGTGACGTATGTGGGGGAGTCCGCTGGGCCCGCTCGGCGGGCCCATCTCGTCAGGCGTGATCGCCGCGCAGGGCCCGCACCTGGGCCTCCAGCACCGGCGCGCTGGTGCTGTGGCCATCCACGGCCGCTGCCGCCACCACCTCGACGGTGGCGCGGAAACGGCGCGGCACGCGCATGCGGCCCAGGCGGCTGTCGCGCCGGCTCCACATGCTCGACCACATGCCGCGCAGCGCCATCGGCACCACCGGCACCGGCCGCCGTTCGAGGATCTTCTCGACACCGGACTTGAACGGTGCCATCGCACCATCCTTGGTCAGCGCGCCTTCCGGGAAGATGCAGACCAGCTCGCCTTCGGCCAGCGCAGCGTCGATGTCATCGAACGCGCGCTGCATCAGCGCCGGGTCTTCGCGCGCACCGGCGATCGGGATCGCTTTGGCGGTCCGGAAGATCCAGCGCATCACCGGGATGTTGAAGATCTTGTAGTACATGACGAAGCGCACCGGGCGCGGGATCGTCGCCGACAGGATCAGTGCGTCCATGTAGCTGACATGGTTGCAGACCAGCAGCGCGGCGCCCTCGTCCGGCACGTTGGCCTCGATGCCGTGCGGGCGCAGGCGGTACAGGGTGCGCACCATCAGCCAGCTGAGGAAGCGCATCAGGAATTCGGGGACGATGGTGAAGATGTAGATCGCCACCAGTGCGTTGGCGATGGCCAGCGCCAGGAACTGCTGCGGGATGGACCAGTGCAGCAGCTTGTGCGCGGCCAGCGACAGCAGGGCTGCGCCGACGATGAAACCGGAGTTCTGGATGTTCAGCGCCGCAAACACGCGCGACATCTGCGCCTTCGGCGTGCGGCTCTGGATCAGCGCGAACAGCGGCACCACGAAGATGCCGGTGAACAGGCCGATGCCGATCAGGTCGATGACGATGCGGATGCTGCCCGGCTGCTGCAGGAACGTCCCGATGGTCAGTCCGTGCACGGTCGCTTCGCCGCTGCGGGCGAAATACAGGTCGAGCAGGAACGCGGTCATGCCGAACGCACCCAGCGGCACCAGGCCGATTTCCACCGTGCGTGCTGACAGCTTCTCGCACAGCAACGAGCCAACGCCGGTGCCGACCGAGAACAGGGCCAGCGCAAAGATATACAGGGTCGGCTCACCGCCGAGGTTGGTCACGGCATAGGCCGGCAGCTGCGAGGTAAGCACGGTGCCGACGAACCAGAACCAGGACACGCCCAGGATTGAATTGCGCACCGCCTTCTGCTGGCGCGCCATGCGCAGCACCGCCAGTGATTCGGGCAGCGGGTTCCAGTTGATCTTCAGGTTCGGGTCGCCGGCATCGACCTTGGGAATCAGGCGCGCGGCGATGTTGCCGCAGATCGCCAGGCCGATGATCGCGCAGGCCGCCACCACCGTGCCGTGGCTGCCGGCCACGGTGAACACCAGGCCGCCGACGATCATGCCGGACAGGATCGACATCGAGGTGCCCATTTCAACCAGGCCGTTGCCACCGGTCAGCTCTTCGGGCTTGAGCACCGACGGCAGCACCGAGTACTTCACCGGGCCGAACAGGGTCGACTGCATGCCGGTGCAGAACAGGGCGACCAGCAGCAACGGCAGGCTCTGAGTGAGGAAGCCGGTGGCTGCCAGCGACATGATCACGATCTCCATGGTGGTGGTGATCACGATCAGCCGCGATTTTTCCAGTTTGTCGGCGATCTGCCCGGCCAGCGCCGAGAACAGGAAGTACGGCAGGATGAAGATGGCCGGTGCCAGCGTGGCGTACAGCCCCAGTTCTTCCTCCGGTACGGCCATGAACAGCAACATGCTGATGATCGCCTGCCGGTACACGTTGTCGTTGAACGCTCCGAGTGCCTGGACGACGAAGAACGGCAGGAAACGGCGCTGGCGCAGCAGGGCGAACTGGTTGTGACCGGACATGGAGCCTCCTTGACCGGCGCAGCCTAGCATTCCTGCCTATCCGCCGGGACCATGGCGGGATGCATCCACGCATGGCGTGGATCTACTGAAGCCCCACAACTGTGGGTGCGGACCGTTGGTCCGCACACCTTGATAGGTCTCAGACGATATCGTCGACCACGCCGCCATCCACGCGCAGCGCCGCACCCGAGGTCGCCGAGGCCTGCGGCGAGGCCAGATACACCACCATGTTGGCCACTTCCTCGACCGTGGCGGTGCGCTGGATCACCGAAGACGGCCGGTGAGCCATCACGAACTCGCGGCCGATCTGCTCCAGTGGCTTGCCGCTGCGCTGGCGTTCATCTTCGAACATCGCCGCGAAACCGTCGGACAGGGTCGGGCCGGGCAGCACCGCGTTGACGGTGACGCCGCTGCCGGCCACGCGCTTGGCCAGGCCGCGCGACAGCGACAGCTGCGCGGTCTTGCTGACACCGTAGTGGATCATGTCGGCCGGAATGTTGCGTGCCGATTCGGAGGAGATGAACAGCACGCGACCCCAGCCGGCATCGACCATCGCCGGCAGCAGTGCCCGCGACAGGCGCACGCCGGACATCACGTTGGTCTGCCAGTAACGTTCCCAGGTCGCGTCTTCGGTCTCGAAGAAGTCCTCGGGGCCGAAAATGCCGGCGTTGTTGACCAGGATGTCGACCTTGGGCAGGCCTGCCAGCAGCGTGTCGACGCCGGCCGCATCGGAGAGGTCGGCGGCCACGCCGAGCACGTCGGCACCCGGAACGGCGGCGAGCAGGCGCTGGCGGGCGCGTTCGACGCTGTCGGTGCTGCGGCCGTTGAGAATGATCCGCGCGCCCGCGTTGGCCAGGCCCTGGGCAATCGCCAGGCCGATGCCGGCGGTGGAGGCGGTGACCAGCGCGGTACGGCCGGTGAGTTCGATCTTCATGGAGGAATCCGGGGCAGGGGATCACCCAGTATCCGCGCGGGAACGTGATCGGGATGCATCGCCATACGCAACGCACGGTTGCACGCGATGCAGTAGATCCACGCCATGCGTGGATGGAATGTCCGACCAGCGATGAGGGATCAGGTCAGGCTGCGCACCGCTTTATTCGCCGCCGCCCGCACCTTCGGCAGCATCCGCAGCACCAGCGCCATCTGCGTGCGGATCAGCTGCAGCTTCGGCGGCATCGCCTCGTCGATCTGTTCCAGTTCGGCGGCCACCGCGCGGTCGGCATCATTGTCCTCTTCCGCGACCGGTTGCCGAGCGGTCAGGGCCGTCGCCAGCTGCTGCAGCGCCTTGCGCACGCGCTCACCGGCAGCCAGCGCCAGCGGATCGCCGGCGTAGCTGTCCACCTGGTCGCGGTGCGCACCCAGCGCCGACAGGTGCCCGAGCAGTGTGTTGGACAGCGCCAGGAAGTGGAAGCCGGCATCCAGATTGCGGCGCACATGGCCGGGCTCACGCAGCATGTTCGACAACGCGGTGGACAGCGCGGCGTCGGCGTTGTGCATGTCGCGGCGGGCGATGCGGTAGGCCAGATCGTCACGCATGCCGCTGCGGTACTGGCCCAGCACCGAATCCAGATAGCGCGCGGCGGTGTCCAGCACCCGCGCCAGCACAAGATGCAGCTGCCGGCCCTGCCAGTCGGGCAGGATCAGGAAGGCGGCCGCGGCGGCGATCGCACAACCCAGCAGCGTATCGACCATGCGCGGCACGATCAGCACGAAGCCGTCGCCGATCAGGTTGAAGCAGGTCAGGGCCATCACCGTGATCGCCGCCGACGCCACCAGGTAGCGGTCGGTGCGGGTGAAGAAGAACAGCAGCGCCGACAGCAGCGCGATCAGCAGCTGTACGTGCAGCTGTGGGAACAGCTGCAGCAGTGCCCAGGTCAGTACCAGGCCGGCCACGGTGCCGACGATGCGTTGTGCAAGGCGCTGGCGGGTCGCGCCGAAGTTGGGGCGGCACACGAACACGATGGTCAGCAGCACCCACGAGCCGTTCTGTGCATTGAACAAGCGGATTGCCGCGAAGCCGGCGATCAGGGCCAATGCCATGCGCAGGCCGTGGCGGAACAGCACCGAGCCGGGCGTGAGCTGCTGGCGCACGCGCACGCCCATCTCGCGCAGGGTGTGCGGGTTGCTGTCGCGCAGGCGGGTATCGACGTTGTCCAGGCTGGCCTCGGAGCGCTCCGCATCCAGCAGGCGGCGCTCGATGCTGCGCAGGTTGTGCACCAGCAGATCCAGCGATCCGAGCAGGCGCTGCCATTGCGGACGCTGCTGGTCGCGCAGGTAGGCCAGCGCATCGGCCAGGTCGCGCCCGGCCTGCTGGTTGCTTTCGCCGTACACGAATGGACGGCGCAGGCGGATCGCCTCGCCCAGCCGTGCGCAGGCCTGCCCCTGCAGGTCGAGCAGGCGCTGGCAGCGGTACAGCACATCGCTGTGGAAGAAGGCATCGACCAGCGCGCCGTACGGGTAGTGCGAGGAGCTGGCGCGCTCGTGGAAATCCTGTGCCATGTAATAGAGGCGCAGGTACAGGCCGGAGTTCACGCCGGGCCGCCCGGAACGGCCGAAGCGGGCCAGGATCGCGGTCTTGGCTTCATTCAATGCACCGACTACGCGCCGGTTCTGTTCGGCCAGGTCGAGCTGGCGACGCTGCAGGTCGGCCTCGCGCACCGGCTCGAACAGTGTTGCCTTCAACTGCAGGTAGCGGCCCAGTTCAACGTACAGTCGCGCCACGCGTTCGCGTACCGGACGGTTGGCGAACAGTGCGGTCCACAGGATCGACAGCAGGCCGTACCAGACCGCACCGGCCAGCAGGTGGCTGACCGCGTCCAGCGCGCTGTGCAGGTCGCTGGCGCCATGCTGCTCCAGCCCGATCATGGTGTAGATCGCCAGCGTTACCGTGGCCTGGGCGATGGACGCATAGCGCTCGCCGAGCGCACCCAGCAGGGTCAACCCGAAGGTGGACAGCGCCAGCGCGCCGATGAAGATCCATGGCCAGGGGAACAGCCAGATCACCGAAGCGGCGGCGAGGCAGAAGCACAGCAGCGACAGCAGAACCGCCTTGGTACGGCCCCACCAGTTGTCATCGGTCTCGGCGATGGCGCTGGCGATGATGCCGAGGAACACGCCGGGCAGGGCAGTGAGCGCGTCCAGCTGCCAGCACACGGCAAGCGCTGCGGTCAGGGCGATGAACACCCGCAGGCCATAACTGGCCTTTTCGTGGGCCCACAGGCGGCTGAGGCGGGATTCGCGGGCGGGCATGCGGGCTCGGTGGAAGGGTCTCCCACCATTATTGCGGGTACGGGGTGAAGGGGACAGCCCGCGAAGGAATACCCGGTAGTGCCGGCCGCTGGCCGGCTCTCATGTGCCCGGACGGAGGTGCGAGAAGCCGGCCAGCGGCCGGCTCTACCGGTTTGCCGGGCATTACATGTCGAACCGCACGCTCACCGCGAACGTGCGCGGCAGGCCGGCGCCGGCGTTGGACCAGTACTTCCGGTTGGCCAGGTTCTCGACGCTGGCACGCAGAGTCACCGGATGGCCGGACGCCAGCAGGCGATAGCCGATGCCTGCATTCACCAGCGTGTAGTCAGGCAGCTTCAGGGTGTTGTCGGCGTCGTACCAGACATCGCCGTAATAGCGCACGGCGGCATAGGTTTCCAAGCCGTCTACCCACGGCAGCTGGTAGGTGGCGTGCAGTACGCCGCTCCAGCGCGCAGCACCGGCGGTGCGGTTGCCTTCCTGTGCGGCACTGCCCGGGGACAGCTTGTCGTAGGTCGGATCCAGCCAGGTCACGCCGCCGCCGACGGTCAGTGCATCGTTGAGGTGCAGGTCGGCACTGGCTTCAATGCCTTCGTACAGCGTGATGCCGTCCTGCACCAGGCGCTTGCCGGCCGGCGTGAGCTCATCGATGTTGGCACCACGTTCCAGCCGGAACGCGGCCACGTTCGCATTCCAACGCGCCGCTTCGACCTTGGCCCCGATCTCGTACTGCTTGCTGATGGTGGGATCGAGCACGTCACCGGCGTTGATGTAGCTGTTGCCTACGCGGCTGCCCGCTTCGAGCGACTCGATGTAGCTGGCGTAGAGGGTGACCGCCTCGCTGGGCTTGAACATCACGGCGTAGGTCGGGGTGACCGGGTAGGTGTGGTACCGCCCCTTGGTTTCGAAGTCGTTGTAGCGCCAGCCCGCCAGCACCGACCAGCCGCTGCCGAGGTTCACCGTATCGCTTGCGAACACCGCCTGCTGCACCGTCTCGTCGCCGCGGGTCATCACCCGCGAACCAACGGCGTCGTGGCGGATGGCATGGCGCTGGTACAGGTTGGCGCGGCCAATCAGGTTCCACTCGTAGGGGCGGTCCCACCCCAGTCCGGTCTGGTGGCTGATGCCCGCCACCACCTGATGCTGAAGGGGGCCGGTGCGGAAGCTGCCCTGCAGCATCGCCTGGGCCAGCTTCCACTCGCTCTTGCCACCCAGTTCGTAGACGTTGACGTCGTAGTCGCCGTTGAGATCGTCGATGTAGGCGAAGATCTTGTTGACGTCATTCCACGAGGTGGTGACGCCGTAACTCAGGCTGGCTTTCCAGTCGCTGTTGATCTGCCAGTTCAAGCCGGTCGACAGCAGGCTGGAGCGTGTGTCGTAGTAGGTGCCGGGCACGCTGTTGTCGGTATCTCCGGCGATCGGCCGCGGCAACGAGGTCAGGCCACGGAAGTAGTACTGCGGCGATTCCTCGCGCAGGTCGCGCGACTGGAACACACCGTCGAAGGTCCAGGTGAGCGCATCGCTCAGGCGCGCGTCCAGCGACAGTGCGCCAACCTTGCGATCGACGTGTCCGCCATTGAAGGTCTCGCCTTTTTCCTGGAAGGCGTTGAAGCGGTAGCCGAACATCTGCTCGTTGCCGAAGCGGCCGCCAACGTCGATGCCGCCGCTGGCGATGCCCTGTTCGCGCCAGCCCAGCTGGGCGGAGAAGGTGGGCGTGTCCGTCGGCTTCTTGGTGATGTAGTTGACGATGCCGCCGGGGGTGCCGAAGCCATACAGGAATCCGCCCGGGCCTTTCAGCAGATCGACCTGTTCCATCACTTCCAGCGGCCATTCGGTGCCCCAGGAAGAGACCTGCAGGCCATTGACCCGGTAGCTGTCGTAGTTCAGCTCCAGACCGCGGTTGCGGATGGGCGAGCTCCAGCCACTGGCATAGGCGCTGACCTGGGTGCTGACCGAAGGGTCGAGCAGGAAGGCTTCGCCCAGCGAGACCACCTGGCGCTGCTCGATCTGCTCGCGGCCAACAGCGGTGATCGCGAACGGAGTGTCGCGCAGGGCGCGGTCGCCCAGTGCGCCGGCGTCGGTATGGGTGCGTTCGGCGGTGACCTTCACCGCATCCAGATCGGTGGCGTTACGGCTGACGGCCGGCGCTTCGGCATGGGCAGCGCAGGCGGCTGACAGGGCGATGGCCAGCAGGGCCAGGCGGGGGGAACGGGAAGGCAGCATCGATGGTGGTCCTCGACGGACGGCCACAGGCCATCCGCCCACGGGTGGGGGAAGGGGCAGTGGCTGGGATCACGCAGGCTGGCCGGAGATGGCAGCGGGGCGCCGCGAAGGGGCGCAGGACCATGGCTGGATGAGAATTGTTCTCTTTTCGTTACCGTGCGTCAAACCCGGAGGTATGCGGACCAACGGTCCGCACCCACCATCCGTGCCCACGGTTCGTACCCACCATCCGCTCCCACGGTAGTGCCGGCCGCTGGCCGGCAGATTGGCTGTACGGAGAACGCCGGCCAGCGGCCGGCGCTACCAGTAGATCCACGCCCTGCGTGGATGGGCTCTTCTACGCCCGTTGCGCGCGCTTGAGCAGCTTCGCTTCGCGCCTGCGTGTGCGACGTGCGCGCCAGCGCTCGGCCAGGCAGGAGAAGATCACGTACAGCGCCGGCGTGCTGAGCAGGGTCAGGCTCTGCGAGAACAGCAGGCCGCCGATCATCGCGATACCCAGCGGACGCCGCAGCTCGGACCCTTCGCCGAGGCCGATCGCCAGCGGAACCGCCGCCAGGATCGCCACCATGGTGGTCATCATGATCGGGCGGAAGCGCACGATGCTGGCCTCGCGGGCGGCGTCGCGGGGCGCCAGCCCGTGCTCGCGCTGCGCCACCAGCGCGAAGTCGATCATCATGATCGCGTTCTTCTTGACGATGCCGATCAGCAGCACCAGCGCGATCATCGAGATCACCGACAGTTCGGTATTGGTGCCGAACAACGCCAGCAGCGCACCCACGCCCGCCGCCGGCAGCGTGGACAGGATGGTGACCGGGTGGATCAGGCTCTCGTACAGCATGCCCAGCACCAGGTACACGGTCAGGATCGCGGCAAACACCAGGATCAGCATGTCGCTGGGGTCGGAGTTGAAGCCGAAGCCGGCGTCATCAGCCAGGCGGATGTCGCCGGGCATGCGCATGCCGGCCACGGTCGCGTCGATGATCGCCTTGGCCTCGCCCATGCTCACGTTCGGCGCCAGGTTGTAGCTGAGGTCCATCGTCGTGTACTGGTTCTCATGGGTGATCTGCGAAGGCGCCAGCCCCGGCACCTGCTTGGCCACCGCCGTGATCGGCACCATCTCGCCATTGCGCGCACGCACATGCACCTCGTCCAGCGCTGCCGGCGTAGCGGTCTGCGAGGGCAGGGCGTTGACCACCACGCTGTACTGGTTGATGTCCGAATAGATGGTCGAGATCTGGCGCTGGCCGAACGCACCGTACAGGGCGCCGTCGATGGCGCCGACCGAAACACCCAGGCGGGCGGCCTTGGCACGGTCGATCTCGATGTTCTGGCGCAGCCCGGCATTGTCCACATCGGTGCCGACGTCGCGCAGCTTCGGGTTCTTCTTCAGCTCCGCCTGCAGCTTGGGCAGCCATTCCTGCAGTGACGCCAGGTCATTGCCCTGCAGCGAGATGCGGTACTGCGCGCCCTGGCTGGAGCCACCGCCATCGTTGCTGGGCAGGTCCTGGATCGCGCGCAGGCGCAGCTGCAGGTCGGGGTAGCGGTCGGCCTTGGCGCTCAGTCGCGCCAGGGCATGTGCGGTGGTTTCGCGGCGGCCTTCCTTGCGTGATTTCAGCTCGACGTTGAACTGTGCGCTGGAGCCCTGGCGACCGCTGCCCAGGCGCACACCCACGGTCTTCACCGCCGGGTCGGCCATCAGCATGTCGGTGATGCGGCGCTGGCGGGCGACCATGTCCTCGAAGGAGACGGTGGCGCTGGAGTTGGCGCGGCCCCAGATCAGGCCGGTGTCCTGCGGCGGGAACGCGCCCTTCTTCACCGCGCCGAACAGGAAGACGGTGGCACCGATCAGCAGCAGCGGCGTCAGCGACAGCAGCAGCGCATGGCGCAGAGAGAAATCCAGGAACACGGTGTAGATGCGCAGCATGCGCTCGTGGCCGGCATCCAGCCAACGGCCGAAGCGCGACGGCGGCGCCGTGTGGTCGTGGGCGCTGAGGAAGCGGCTGCACAGCGCCGGGGTCAGCGTCAGCGAGACGATCATCGAGACCACGATGGCCGCCACCAGGGTGACGGTGAACTCGCGGAAGAACGCGCCCATCATGCCGCTGGCGAACAGCAGCGGGATGAACACCGCCACCAGCGAGGCGGTGATCGAGACGATGGTGAAGCCGATCTCGCGCGCGCCGGTCAGCGCTGCCTGCATGCGCGGCATGCCTTCGTCGAGGTGGCGCATGATGTTCTCGATCACCACGATCGCATCGTCGACCACGAAGCCGATCGCGATCACCAGCGCCAGCAGGCTCAGATTGTTCAGGGTGAAACCCATCACGTACATCACCAGCGCGGCACCGGCCAGCGACAGCGGCACGGTCACTGCGGCGATCAGCGTGGGTGCCAGCCGGCGCAGGAACAGCGCCATGGTCAGCACCACCATCGCCAGGCTGATCAGCAGAGTGATCTGCACTTCATGCAGCGACGAGCGGATGGTCGGCGTACGGTCGAAGTACGGCGTCATCGTTGTACCCGGCTGCAGATAGTCGCGCAGGGCGGGAATCTGTGCCTTGACCCGGTCCACGGTCTCCACGATGTTGGCGCCGGCGCGGGTGAACACGTACATCACCACCGCCGGCTTGTGGTCGAACCACGCCGCCTGGTAGGCATCCTGCTGGCCGTCGTAGACGTTGGCGATGTCCTTCAGCCGGATCACCCGGCCATCGCCCTGGGTCTTGACCACCAGGTCGGCGAAGTCGGCGGCGCGTGCCACCGAATCGTTGGCGATGATCGCGGTGGTGGTGTTGCCATCGCTGAGGAAGCCGGTGGGCGAGGTCACGTTGGCCGCGCGCACGGCGTTGCGCAGGTCGTCGGCGGTCAGGCCGAGTGCGTTCATCAGGCGCAGGTTGACGTCCACGCGTACCGCCGGCGTCGAGGCACCGGCGATGTCGACCGAAGCAACACCGCTGATCTGGCGGATGCGCTGCGCCAGCAGCGAGTCGGCCACGTTGTACAGCTCATCGGCCGACTGCGTCTGCGAGGTGAGCGCGATGGCGATCACCGGGTCGTCGTTCGGGTTCGCCTTCTGGTACATCGGCGAGCCCATGCCCGAAGGCAGGTCGGCCTGTGCCGAGTTGATCGCGGTCTGTACGTCCAGCGCGGCCGAATCGATGTTGTGGCCGCTCTGGAAGATCATGAACACCAGCGAGCTGCCTTCCGAGCTCGACGAGCGCATGCGGTCGATGCCCGGCAGCTGGCCGAGATGACGTTCCAGCGGCGCGGTGACCGTGGAGGCCATGGTTGCCGCATCGGCACCGGACTGGCTGGCGTGCACGAAGATCACCGGGATCTCGATGTTCGGCAGCGCCGACACGCCCAGCCGCAGGTAGCAGATCAGGCCGACCATGAACAGGCCGATGGCCAGTAGCGCGGTGCCGATCGGGCGGCGGATGAAGGGGCCGGACAGGTTCATCGTGCGGCCCCCCGCGGCAGCGGGGCGTGGATCATGCCTGCGGCTCCTGCAGCGAACCGTCGCGCAGTGCGCGCTGCTCGCGGCGGCGGGCCAGCCATTCGGAGAAGCGCTCCATATACAGGTAGATCACCGGCGTGGTGTACAGGGTCACCAGCTGCGACAGCAGCAGGCCGCCGACGATGGCGATGCCCAGCGGGCGGCGCAGTTCCGAACCGATGCCGGTGCCCAGTGCCAACGGCAGCGCGCCGAGCATGGCCGCGGCGGTGGTCATCATGATCGGGCGGAAGCGCAGCAGGCAGGCGCGGCGGATCGCTTCATGCGCGTTGGCGCCGGCGCGGCGCGCCTCGATCGCGAAGTCCACCATCATGATGCCGTTCTTCTTGACGATGCCGATCAGCAGCACGATGCCGACGATGCCATCCACCGACAGGCTCAGCCCGCACAGCATCAGTGCCAGCAGCGCGCCGACACCGGCCGGCGGCAGCGTGGAGATGATCGTGATCGGGTGAATGTAGCTCTCGTAGAGCACGCCCAGCACGATGTAGATCACCACCAGCGAGGCCAGCAGCAGCCACACCACATCGGTCTGGCTGCCGGTGAATTCGGCGGCCTTGCCGATGAATTCGGCATGCAGGTGGGTGGGCATGTCCAGGCTGTCCTTGGTCTCCTGGATTGCACGCACGGCTTCGGACAGCGAATAGCCCGGCGCCACGTTGAACGAGACCGTCACTGCCGGCAGCTGCTGCTGGTGGCTGACCACCAGCGGTGCACTGCTGACCTTGCCTTCGGCCAGTGCCGACAGCGGAATGATGCTGCCCGCGCCGACGGTGATGCCGGTGTTCTGCGCGCCGATGCCGGTAGCCGTCGATGAGTTCGACGAGGTGACCTGGCCGAAACTGGTGGCATTGGTGCCGGTCAGTGCACCGGCACCATTGGAGGCAACGGCCAGCTGTTCCATCAGCGCGGTGCTGGTGCGGAACTCCGGCGCCACTTCCAGCACAACCCGATACTGGTTGAGTTCGGTGAAGATGGTCGAGATCTGGCGCTGGCCGAACGCATCGTAGAGGGTGTCGTCGATGGTCTGCATCGGCACGCCCAGCACGCTGGCCTTGTCGCGGTCGATGTTCAGTTCAAGCGCGCGGCCCTGGTTGGACAGGTTGTTGTCGACGTCGGTCAGTTCCGGGCGCTTGCGCAGCGCTTCGGTCAGGCGTGTGGCCTGGGTGGCCACGGTCGCCGGATCGACGTCCGACAGCGAGTACTGGTACTCGGTGGCGGCCACGCGGGTATCCAGCGTCACGTCCTGGACCGGCTTCAGGTACAGGGCCACGCCCGGAATGCCGGCCACCGCCTTCTGCAGGCGCGGCAGGATCTTGTCCAGGCCGTCGCGCTCGCCGCGTTCCTTCAGCACGATCGACAGCTGGCCCTGGTTGAGCGTGGGGTTCATGCTGCCCGCGCCGATGAAGGCTGACACGCCGGTCACGTCCGGGTCCTGGCGCAGCGCTTCGGCCACCTGCTTGGTGCGCTGCTCCATCTGCGGGAAGGCGATGTTCTGGTCAGCCTGGACCACGCCGGTGATCAGGCCGGTGTCCTGTTCGGGCAGCAGGCCCTTGGGAATCAGCACGTACAGCAGCACGGTCAGCACCAGTGCGCCGCCGGCCACGGCCAGGGTCAGGCGCTGGTGGTCCAGCACCCAGTCCAGACTGCGCTCGTACAGGCCGACGGTGCGCGTCCACAGGTTCTGCTTGCCGGCCGCCGCCGCACGCTCATGTGCGTCCTCGCCTTCGGGCAAGGCGTCGGGCTTGAGCAGGTAGGCGCACATCATCGGGGTCAGCGTCAGCGAGATCAGCATCGACAGCACGACGGCGATGCTCAGCACCCACGCGAACTCGTGGAACAGGCGGCCGGTGACGCCGGGCATCAGCAGCAGCGGCAGGAACACCGCCACCAGCGAAACGGTCAGCGACAGCACGGTGAAGCCGATCTGGCGCGCACCGATTTCGGCCGCTTCCTTGCCACTCTTGCCCTGCTCGATGTAACGCACGATGTTCTCGATCATCACGATCGCATCGTCGACCACGAAGCCGGTGGCCACCACCAGCGCCATCAGCGAGAGGTTGTCCAGCGACATGCCGGCAAAGGCCATCACCGCGAAGGTGCCGGCCAGCGACAACGGCACCGCCACCGAGGGAATGATCGTGGCCCACAGGCGGCGCAGGAACACGAAGATCACCGCCACCACCAGTCCGATGGTCAGGATCAGGGTGAACTGCACCTCATGCACCGAGGCGCGGATGGTCTCGGTACGGTCGTTGAAGATCTCCAGGTGCACGTCGGCTGGCAGCACGCCCTGCAGCTGCGGCAGGATCGCGCGGATGCGCTCGACGGTCTGCACGATGTTGGCGCCGGGCTGGCGGCGCACTTCCAGCAGCACCGCCGGCTTGCCATCGGCCCAGGCGGCCAGCTGGTCGTTCTCCACGCCATCAACCACTTCGGCCACGTCGGACAAGCGCACGGGACGTCCGTTCTTGTAGCTGATGATGGTGTCGCGGTACTCGGCGGCACTGGTGAGCTGGTCGTTGGTACCAATGCTGTAGGACTGGGTCTTGCCGTTCAGCGAACCCTTCGGCGCGTTGACGTTGGCCTGGGTCAGCGCGCTGCGCAGCTGTTCCAGGGTCAGGCCCATGTTCGACAGCTGCGCCGGATTGACCTGGATGCGCACGGCCGGGCGCACGTTGCCGGCGATCGAGACCAGGCCCACGCCCTGCACCTGCGACAGTCGCTGGGCCAGGATCGAGTCGGCGTAGTTGTTGACGTCGCGCAGCGGGCGCGTGTCAGAGGTCAGTTTCAGGGTAACGATGGCCGCGTCGGCCGGATTCACCCGGTTGTAGACCGGCTGGTAGGGCAGCGACGAGGGCAGGGTGGCCTGGCGGATCGCCGCCTGCACGTCCTGCGCGGCAATGTCGATGTTCCGGTCCATCGAGAACTGCAGGATGATCGTGGACAACCCGGCCGACGAGTCGGAGGTCATCAGCTCCAGCCCGGAGATCTGCCCGAACTGGCGCTCCAGCGGCGTGGTGACCAGCGAGGCCATGGTGGTGGCGTTGGCGCCGGGGTACTGGGTGGTGACCACCAGGCTGGGCGCATCGATTTCCGGCAGCGCCGACACCGGCAGCTTGCGGTAACCGAGGATGCCCAGCAGCAACAGGCCCGCCATCAGCAGCGAGGTGGCGATGGGGCGGCGGATGAAGATCGTCGAAAAGCCCACGGACTGATCCTTGCTGGCACTTCAATGTCGGCGCCGGCAGGCTTGCCGGCGCGAGGGAGGTCGGTAGCCTGCGCTCAGCGCGGGCCGCCGCCACGACGGCCACCGCCGCCGTTCTTCTGCTCGGCGGCCTTCAGCTCGGCTTCGCTCGGCACCGCCGGGGTTTCGCCCGGCTTCAGCGCGGTGACCTTGCTGCCCGGCTTCAAGCGGAACTGGCCTTCACTGACCACCCGCTCGCCGCCCTTCAGGCCCTCGGCGATCTGCACCTGGCTGTCACCCACTTCCACGCCGCTGCGCACGGTCTGCATCTTCACCGTGTTGTCGCCCTGCACCACATAGACGTACTCGCCGTCCGGGCCACGCAGCACCGCCTGGGTCGGAATGACCACGCCACCGGCAATCGTGCGCAGCTGCATGCGCACGTTGACGAACTGGCCCGGCCACAGGCCGTTGTCGGTGTTGTCGAAGATCGCGCGCGCCTTGAACGTGCCGCTGTCGGCACTGATCAGGTTGTCGACCACGTCAAGCTTGCCGTCGCCGGACAGCACGTGCGAATCGGCGCGGTCCAGTGCCGCGACGGGTACCGCACCGGCGGCCTGCGCCTGGCGCACATCGCCGAGCTGGCGCTCGGGCAGGTTGAACAGCACGTGGATCGGATGGATCTGGGTCAGCGTGACCAGCGCGGTGCCGGCGTTGACCACGTTGCCGGCGTCGACCGCGCGGATGCCGGCGATGCCGGTGATCGGCGCGGTGACCTTGGTGTACTGCAGCTGCACCTGCGCCGAGCGCATGCTGGCCTCGTTCGCCGCGACAGCGCTTTCGTACTGTGCCACTTGATTTCGCTGTGTATCCAGATCGGTCTTGGCGACGAACTGGCGATACTCCGGCGCGTTCGAGCGCTGGTAGTTGGAACGCGCGGTGGCCAGCAGCGCCTCGTTCTGGCGCTTGGATGCCACCGCCTGGTCGTAGCTGGCCTGGGCGGTGCGCGGGTCGATCACCGCCAGCACATCGCCCTTCTTCACTTCCTGGCCTTCGCGGAAATTCAGGCTCATCAGCTGGCCGCCAACCTGCGGGCTGACGGTGACGGTGTTCATTGCGGTCACCGTACCCAGCGCACTGGCATAGACCGGCACGTCCTGGCGTGCCGCATCCACCACGGTCACCGGCACCGGGCCGGCATCCGGGTCTTCACCGCCCTGGCGCGCAGCTGCCGCCGGGCCACCGGCCTTGTCCTTGCCCCCGCCGAGTACGCGCAGGCCGACCACGGCCAGCACCAGTACCGCCACGACCAGCAGCACGATCTTCCAAACACGTGACATTCAAGGACTCCAAGAGGGCTGGACGGGGCACGGCCCCGGTTGGCAATGCGCAAAGCATACCTGCGCCACATCACGTTTCCTGCATGACGGATGGGACGGGCGCTAAGACCGGATCCGGCCGCGGAGGTTCCCGTAGCGGCGGTGTTGCCCTACATTCAGCTGGAACCCCCTGCCGTGGAGATCGTGATGCGCCGTTCGTTGCTGCTGTCCGCCCTGCTGCTGGCCCTGCCGGCTCTTGCCCACGCCCAGGACGGGCAACGCCCGGAGGTGACCGCCGCCGCGCAGCGGCTGCAGGCCAAGGTGGTCGAATGGCGCCGCGACTTCCACCAGCATCCGGAGTTGTCCAACCGCGAGGCACGCACCTCGGCCGAGGTCGCCAAGCGCCTGCGTGCGATGGGCTTGAAGCCGAAGACCGGCATCGCCCATCACGGCGTGGTGGCGATCATCGAAGGCGGAAAGCCAGGCCCGAAGATCGCGCTGCGCGCCGACATGGACGCGTTGCCGGTGACCGAGCAGACCGGCCTGCCGTTCGCCTCGAAGGCCACTGACCAGTACCGCGGGCAGACGGTGGGCGTGATGCATGCCTGCGGCCATGACGCGCATACCGCCACCCTGCTCGGCGTGGCCGAAGCACTGGTCGCGATGAAGAAGGACCTGCCGGGCCAGGTGATGCTGATCTTCCAGCCGGCCGAGGAGGGCGCACCGCCGCCGGAAGAGGGTGGCGCCGCGCTGATGCTGAAGGAAGGCCTGTTCGCTGATTTCAAGCCGGAAGCCGTGTTTGGCCTGCATGTGTTCTCCAGCGTGCAGGCTGGGCAGATCGCGGTGCGCGGTGGCCCGCTGATGGCCGCCTCGGATCGTTTCGGGATCAAGGTGATCGGTCGCCAGACGCATGGCTCGGCGCCGTGGAATGGTGTTGATCCGATCGTCGCCACCGCTGACCTGGTCGGCACGGCGCAGACCATCGTCAGCCGCCGCGCGAACCTGTCCAAGCAGCCGGCGGTGCTGACCTTCGGTGCGATCAACGGCGGCATCCGCTACAACATCATTCCGGACGAGGTGGAGATGGTCGGCACCATCCGCACCTTCGACGAGGGCATGCGGCAGCAGATCTTCGCCGACCTGCGCAACGTGGCCGAACACACCGCCGCCGCGCACGGTGCGAAGGCGGTGACCGACATCTACGAATCGGAGGGCAACCCGGCCACGGTGAACGACCCGGCGCTGACCGCGAAGATGCTGCCGAGCCTGCAGGCGGTGGTGGGCAAGGACAACGTGTACGAGCCACCGCTGCAGATGGGCGCGGAGGATTTCTCGCTGTACGCGAAGGAAGTGCCGGGCATGTTCTTCTTCGTCGGTTCCACCAGCGTGGGCATCGACCCGGCGACGGCGCCGGCCAACCACTCCCCGAAGTTCCTGCTGGATGAGAAGGCGCTGGATGTCGGACTGCGCGCGCTGCTGCAGGTGAGCCTGGATTACCTGCACGGTGCCGGCACTCCGGCGGGGTGAGGGTTTCCGGCAGGGCTTGCAGCCCTGCACCCGCCGAAGCAACGTCAACGTCAAAAGCGGGCATTCCGCGGGATGGCGGGGTGGGTCCGGTGGCAGGGGACGCTGCAAGTACGTCCATGTAAGCTCGGTCGCCGCATCCATGCGGCTCACGCCCCTGCCACCGGACCCACCCCGCCTTCGACAGTTTCCCGCGGCTGTCGGAACGACATTCTGCTTCTGGTGGGTGTCGACCTTGGTCGACACGGCAGGCGTCGTGAACGTCTGAAGGATTGGCTTTTGATTTTGATTTTTCTGATCTTTCCCGTGGTGGTGGCCGCGTGCAGGGAACTGTCAGGGGCCGGGTGGGTAGGCGGGGCGGGGGTGTCCGCGGCATGGATGCCGCGGCCAAGCCCCCAGGGACGGGTTAACGGCGTCCCCCGACCCGCCTACCCACCCGGCCAGGCCGATAGACCGCCTTCCACGACCAACCAACAAAACCACCACGGAGGGGCTCCGCCGTTGGCCGGCCCGGCCGAAGGCCCGCCGTCCGCGCGATACAATGCCCCCCATGAACACCCCACAGGATTCCAGCCTCGGTCGCGAGGTCAGTTACCCGTCGCAGTACGATCCCGGCCTGCTGTTTCCCATCCCCCGCAGCGGCGCCCGCGCCGAGATCGGCCTCGACGACGCCGCGTTGCCGTTCGTCGGCCATGACCGCTGGCATGCCTTCGAGCTGAGCTGGCTCGACACGCGTGGCAAGCCGCAGGTCGCCGTCGCCACCGTGCAGGTGCCGTGCACCTCGCCGCGGCTGATCGAATCGAAGTCGTTCAAGCTGTACCTGAATTCCCTCAACAGCACCCGTATCGACAGCGCCGAGGCACTGCGCGCGCGCATCGTCGACGACCTGTCTGCCTGCGCCGGTGCGCCGGTCCAGATCGTGTTCGGCCTGCCGGGCCTGCGTGAGACGCCGCTCGGTGAATCCATCGACGGGCTGGATGTGGAGATCGACTGCTACGGCCCGCCGCAGGCGGACTTTCTGACTGCCGACGCGGGCGAGGTGGTGGAGGAGACCCTGGTCTCGTCGCTGCTGAAGTCCAACTGCCCGGTCACCGGCCAGCCGGACTGGGCAACGGTCAGCCTGCGTTACCGTGGGCCGAAGATCGACCGCGCGGGCCTGCTGCGCTACCTGGTCAGCTACCGCGAGCACGCCGAGTTCCACGAGCAGTGCGTTGAGCGGATCTTCAGCGAAGTGTCCGCCCGCTGCCAGCCGCAGTGGCTGGAAGTGGAGGCCCGCTATACCCGCCGTGGCGGCCTGGACATCAACCCGTGGCGCGCCAGTCCCGGCATTGCCGCCCCGGTCGCGACCTACCGCGAACTGCGCCAGTAACCGCCGCAGGCGGTTGCCCGTTGTGCCGGACCATGCCCGGCGAGCGCCGGCCAGCGGCCGGCACTACCATGATTCGCAGGCGGTTACGGGTAGTGCCGGCCGCTGGCCGGCAATCGGCCAAGGCCGGATCCCCCTGGCACAGCCGGCCAGCGGCCGGCACTACCGGGCACCGGCTCTCCCGATTGTTCAGCCGCCCCCGGGGGCGGCTTCACATCTGCACCATCCCCATTTAACAACCTCCATGGCACCGTGCGAACCACGTAGTCATGCAGACGGGAGTTGTGGATGAGTACCGAGAAGAAAGCCGATTTCTCCGGCGTCAGTGCCAGCGTCGACAGTACCGCCGAACAGGTGCCGAAGGCGGACTTCTCCGGCGTGAGCGCTTCGGTGGACAGCACCGCCGACGTTGTGAGCGGCGGCACCTACACCGTGCAGAAGGGTGACTCGCTGTCGAAGATCGCCAAGCAGCACCTGGGCGATGCCAACGCCTGGAAGAAGATCTTCGAAGCCAATCGCGATGTGCTTGATGACCCGGACAAGATCTTCCCGGGCCAGACCCTGAAACTGCCGCCGAAGTAAGCCGGCGATCGAACGCCGTCCGACAATCCCTGGGAGGAACCCCGAATGATCAAGACCACCCCGCTCCAGACCGCCCTGATCGCCGCCCTGCTGGGCAGCGTTGCCCTGGTCGGTTGCAAGAAGAAGGAAGAGTCGACCGACAGCAATGCCGCTCCGGCAGCGACCGCGCCGGCTGAGCCGGCCCCGGCGCCGATGACCGGCGCACCGCCGCCGATGGCAGAAGCCGCTGCCGTCAGCGTCTCGGCCGTCACCGTCGGCAAGACCGCAGCCGCCGACAAGTCGGTTGCGACGACAGCATTGTTCGCACCGAAGGATGACGTCATCGTCTCGGTCAAGACCGACGGCGCTGCCAACAACGTCACCGTTGGCGCGAAGCTGACCTACCAGGACGGCCAGGTGGCCGGCGAACAGAACGCCACCCTGAACTCCAGTGGCGCGGAAACCACCAACGTCACGTTCAAGAATGCAAAGGGCTGGCCGGCCGGCAAGTACCGCGCCGAAGTCACCGTCGATGGCAAGGCGGCCGGAACGCCGCAGGAGTTCGAGGTCAAGTAAGTCCTGCCGACTCTCTCCCGGCAGGGCTCACGATGGACGCAGCCGCGAGGCTGCGTCCTTTTTTATTGGGCGATACTCGGAAGCACTCCGCGGGCCGCCCGTAATGAGATAAAGCTTGTCAACGGGGAAACCTCCCACCGCAGCGGACGGAGTTTCGCGGAGTTGGGCGGAAAGAAGGGCGAGATCAATGTCCTGGATAGATTTGACAAGGGTGTTGTTCCTCATGAAGTGTCACATCTTGGCGGTGTGGATGATCTTTATGACAAGACGACGGGGCTGCCCAATCCTGCACGTGGCGACGGAATCATGAATAGGGTTCCCGGTGTGGTTGACAGCCATACCATCGGTGGAATTGTGGAAGGCGATTCGGCGGTTCAAAAACGGGAGCGTTGAGATGCTTGCACGCATTTTGGTTTTCTTCGCTTTCTTGTGCCCGCTCACCTCGTGGGCCCAGGAATCTAGCCTGTGGAGCTACAGCTGCGACCACTTTCTGTACGGCGCCTGCCTGCGCGTGCCGACAGGCATGTCCGTGACCTACGAGGCACCCGTTGACTTTGGTCTGCACCGAATCAGGTATGAAGGTAGGGAAGTCGCCTTGATCTACGAGGGCGATGCCCCCGAAAAGCCTGCGTCAGGAAGCACGCCGGATCTGCGCTTCACGGACGGCGGATATGTCGTGTCGGGGTATGCAAGGGCGGAAGGAGGTTCCACCCGGTACGACGTCTACGTTCGACCCGGATCGTCTGGCGCCGGTTCGCTGCACATCCGCGGCTCTGCAGCGACGGCTGATGAACTCGCCAGCCTGGCCGCCGTCGTTGGGGGATTGCGCATCTGCAACTTCCAGCAAAGCAAGCGCTCACAGACATTGACCTGTCCAAGGCGTGCCGAGTGGGGGCCGCGATTGTCGGAATGGGTCATGCGTTCCTCCACGAGCGCGAAGTCGAACTAGCCATCAAGCCTCAGCTTCCAGACCGGAAGCGAGCCAACGACGAAACACAGCGGTCCAGTACCGCTGCGTATGGCACGGCTTTGCCCCGCGCGGCTGAAAACGCGACAATGCAGGGGTTTCCCCGCCGCGCGCCCACCCTGACGGCGGCGGGGGAAGTGACACGGTTGCACGTGGCCCGGCGCTGGCGCCGGCCTTCCCCTGAGCATTGCTACAGAGTCCAAGTCCCCCATGTCCAAGATCCTCTACACGCTGACCGACGAAGCACCGTTCCTGGCCACCCAGTCGCTGCTGCCGATCGTTGGTGCCTACACCGCCACTGCCGGCATCGTGGTGGAAACCCGTGACATCTCGCTGTCCGGCCGCATCCTGTCGCTGTTCCCTGAGCTGCTGAGCGACGCGCAGAAGGTCAGCGACGACCTGGCCGAGCTGGGCCAGCTGGCGACCACCCCGGACGCCAACATCATCAAGCTGCCGAACATCTCCGCTTCGGTGCCGCAGCTGAAGGCGGCCATCAAGGAACTGCAGGACCAGGGCTATCCGCTGCCGGATTACCCGGAAACCCCGGCTGACGACCAGCAGCGCGACTACAAGGCGCGCTACGACAAGGTCAAGGGCAGCGCGGTGAACCCGGTGCTGCGCGAAGGCAACTCCGACCGCCGCGCACCGCTGTCGGTGAAGAACTATGCGCGCAAGCACCCGCACCGCATGGGCGCCTGGGCCTCGGATTCGAAGTCGCACGTCGCGCACATGGCCGCCGGTGATTTCTACGGCAGCGAAAAGTCGGCCACCCTGGCCAACGCCGGTTCGCTGAAGATCACCTTCCACGGCAAGGACGGCAGCACCGTCGTGCTGAAGGAAAAGACCGCGGTCAAGGCCGGCGAGATCGTCGACGCCGCCGTCATGAGCCGCAAGGCACTGGCCGCCTTCATCGGCGAGCAGATCGCCGATGCCAAGGCCCAGGGCGTGCTGTTCTCGCTGCACCTGAAGGCGACCATGATGAAGGTCTCCGACCCGATCATGTTCGGCGTGGCGGTCAACGAGTTCTACAAGGACGTGCTGGCCAAGCACGCCGACGTGCTCAAGCAGGCGGGTTTCGATGCCAACAACGGCATCGGTGACCTGGCCGCACGCCTGCCGTCGCTGCCGGAAGCCACCCGCGCTGCGATCGAAGCCGACCTCGCCGCCGAGTACGCACAGCGTCCGGGCGTGGCCATGGTCAACTCGGACAAGGGCATCACCAACCTGCACGTGCCGAGCGACGTGATCGTCGATGCCTCGATGCCGGCGATGATCCGCGACTCCGGCAAGATGTGGAACGCCGAAGGCAAGCTGCAGGACACCAAGGCGGTCATTCCGGATCGCTGCTACGCCGGTGTGTACCAGGCCGTCATCGACGACTGCAAGGCGCACGGCGCCTTCGACCCGGCCACCATGGGTTCGGTGCCGAACGTCGGCCTGATGGCGCAGAAGGCCGAAGAGTACGGCTCGCACGACAAGACCTTCCAGATCGCTGCCGATGGCGTGGTCAAGGTCACTGACGATGCCGGCACCGTGGTGTTCGAGCACGCCGTGGAAGCCGGTGACATCTGGCGCATGTGCCAGACCAAGGACGCGCCGATCCAGGACTGGGTCAAGCTGGCCGTCGAACGCGCCCGCCTGAGCAGCACCCCGGCCGTGTTCTGGCTCGATGCCGCCCGCGCCCACGACGCGCAGGTCATCGCCAAGGTCGAGCAGTACCTGAAGAACCACGACACCAGCGGCCTGGATATCCGCATCCTTCCGCCGGTGGAAGCCACCGCGTTCTCGCTGGACCGCATCCGCAAGGGCGAGGACACCATCTCGGTGACCGGCAACGTGCTGCGCGACTACCTGACCGACCTGTTCCCGATCATGGAGCTGGGTACCAGCGCCAAGATGCTGTCGATCGTGCCGCTGATGGCCGGTGGCGGCCTGTTCGAGACCGGCGCCGGTGGTTCGGCCCCGAAGCACGTGCAGCAGTTCGTTGAAGAGGACTACCTGCGCTGGGATTCGCTGGGCGAATTCCTGGCCTTGGCCGCGTCGCTGGAACACCTGGGCAACCGCTACGACAACGCCGCAGCCCGCGTGCTGGCCAAGGCGCTGGACGAAGCCAACGGCCAGTTCCTGGACAACGACAAGTCGCCGTCGCGCAAGCTGGGTGGCATCGACAACCGCGGCAGCCACTTCTACATCGCGCTGTACTGGGCGCAGGCGCTGGCCGCGCAGGACGAAGACGCCGCACTGAAGGCACGCTTCGCCCCGCTGGCCAAGGCGCTGACCGACAACGAGCAGAAGATCGTTGACGAGCTGATCGCGGTGCAGGGCAAGGCCGTGGACATCGGCGGCTACTACCGCCCGGACGTGGCCAAGGCCAGCAAGGCGATGCGCCCGAGCGCGACCTTCAACGCCGCGCTGGAGCAGCTGCGCGGCTGATCCATCGCCGCTCGGCCGTGACACCGGAACCCGCGCTTCGGCGCGGGTTTCTTTTTGGGCCAGGATTACTGCGGCCCTTCATCCACGCATGGCGTGGATCTACCGGGGACCAGAACCGTGACATCCATCGGCTGTCGGAATGCCGTCAAAGGGGCATGAAACTTGCCCGCGATGGCCGTCGCAGAACGGATAGGAGACAGCCTGCAACCGCCCTCGATCTGAGCAGTCGATCACGACGGCTGCCGCTGGCGATGCCCTAGCCTTGGCGACGCGAGGCCACCGGGGAGGTGGCCGCACGGGGAACACGGATGGCACGCGTGCTGGTAGTGGGAACCGACATCCAGGGCGAGCAGGCCCTGCTGCAGCGGCTGCGCGTGGCATCGGCCCTGCCGGACGGCCAGATCCGCCGCAGCCAGGACCTGGATGATTGCGATCTGCTGGTCATCCGCGATACGCCGGCGCTGCGCAACGCGGCCCAGCGCATGCGTCAGCAGCGTCCGCGACTGCAGTGCTGGATCGAAGACCTGGGCGGCCAGCTGCGTGACGGTGATGGGCACCAGGACGTGCTTGACGATGGTGCCATCGGCCGCGCGCTGCGCCGCATGCAGTTGGCACCGGAGCCCATGGCCATGCACGCACCCGCACCGATCCGTCTGGCCGATGGTGCACACGCCATCACCCGCCTGCTGCGCGAGCGGCTGCCGCTGCGACAGGGGCAGGCACTGTTGAGTGATGCGGGCGAGCCTCTGCTGCTGATGGATCTGGAGCACGACCAGGCCGTGCTGCTGCAGGAACCGGCTGCGGCGCTGGTGGAGCGTCTGGCCGATGCCTTCGAACGCCTGCAACTGGATGCGCTGACACCCGCACGCCTGCAGGCGCTGGCCGGTGAGCGGCCACGCCAGCCACTGCGACCGCTGCTGTGGCAGTGGGCGCAACGCAGCCGCCATTGGCAGGCATTGGACGAACGCCTGCGTGGCGCTTCAGTGAAGCTGCTGCGCTGGCCGGACTTCCGCGTACTGGGCCACGACCATGATGGCTTCCGCCTGTGTTCGCTGCTGCTCAAGCGCGCGTGCACGGTTGACGAGTGCGTGATGCTGCTTGATTTGCCGGCTGCGGCGGTGCGCGATTTCATCCATGCCGCCTACCTGTGCGGCTACGCGCAGCTGCAGACTGCACCGGCGGCGCCGCTGATGGCGACAGGTGGCACCCGCACCGACAACGGCCTGCTTGCCCGCCTGTGGCGGCACCTGCGCGGGAGCGAACGCAATGCGTGAGCACAAGGTGGTGGTGCTTGGCGGCATGGGCAGCGGCAAGTCGACCCTGGTACGCAGCATCGCGGTTGGCGCGGTGGTCGACACGGATGTGGCCAACAGTGATCGCTTCGGCGCCGACAAGGCCTCCACCACCGTAGCGCTGGACTACGCAGACATCGACCTGCCCAATGGCGAACGCCTGCGTCTCTACGGCACACCCGGCCAGCAGCGTTTCGATTTCCTGTGGCCGATCCTGCTGCAGGGCGCGCGTGGCGCGGTGCTGCTGCTGGATGCGCGTCGTGCCGGGCTGGCCAGCGAGCTGGAGGACTACCTGCAGGTGCTGCAGCCGTTCGCATCATCCCTGGCACTGGTGGTGGCGGTCACCCACCTGGACCAGGCACCGCAGGCCGCACTGGACGACTGGGCCGCCCGTGCCAGCCTTGACGACCAACCACTGCCGCTGCTGGCGGTGGATGCCCGCGACCGCGAACAGGGACTGTTGCTGATGGATGTGTTGATGAGCGAAATGGAAGCGCACGCACTGGTGGCGGCGCATGGCTGACGGGCAGATGGCGGTACTGCCCGATGCCGGTCAGCGTGAGCGACTGCAGCCGCTGCTGCAGGACCTGCAGCAGCGGGTCGAAGGCGTGCGCACGGTGGTGCTGGCCAGTGTCGATGGCTTCGCCCTGGTCAGTGCCGGGGCCGGAGGGCGCGGTGAGCGGCTGGCGGCGATGACCAGCGCGATGCTGGCGCTGGCCGCGGCAGTGGGCCGCGAACTGCTGCTGGGCGATCTGCAGACGCTGATGCTGGAGGCCGGGGGCGGCAAGGTGCTGATGCTGGCGATCCAGGCCGAAGGGCGCGCACCGCTGCTGCTGATGGCGGCCTGCGACCAGCGCAGCGTGATCGGCCAGGTGCTGTGGCAGAGCAGGGAATGTGGCCAGGCGATCCTGGCCGAACTCGGCGGATCGTGAGCCCGGCCGCAGGGGAACGAGGGGCTCGAACCAACATCGACAAGGGGTGCGACGTGGCTGGATTGAATGAATCGTTGAACGCACTGATGGGCATCGACGGCGCGCAGGCAGTGGCGCTGGTCGACTACGAAAGCGGCATGCTGCTGGGCGAAGCCGGTGCCGGCATGGACATGGAAGTGGCCGCCGCCGGCAACACTGAAGTGATCCGCGCCAAGATGAAGACCGCCGCGTCGCTGAACCTCAACGACAGCATCGAGGACATCCTGATCTCGCTGGGCAAGGCGTACCACATCATGCGCCCGGTGGCGAAGAAGAAGGGCCTGTTCTTCTACATCGTGCTGGACCGGACCAAATCCAACCTGGCGCTGGCGCGGCGCAAGGTGCAGGACGTAGAGGCCGAACTGGCGATCTGATCCACCGGCGCGTTGTAGAGTCGAGCTTGCTCGACTCTACACAAGCCACCCCACGCCAGCGTATGGTGGAGACGGTCCTCCCCGGGTACGCCGTGCATGTCAGAGCCTGTCATCGCAACCGTACTGGCGCCGCGTATCGCCGGTGCCATCCGCGATGGTTTCGAGCAGTACCATGCCCGCTTCGCGGCGATCACCGCGCGGGCGCGGCAGCGCTTCGAGCAGCGCGATTGGGCTGGTGCGCGACAGGATGCGGTCGAGCGCATCGCCCTGTACGACCTGTGCATCGCCGAGCAGATGGATGCGTTGCGCCGCCTCGCCGATGACGCGATCGGCGAGCGCGCGCTGTGGCTGCAGGTGCACGCGCAGTACAGCGCGCTGCTGCAGGGCCTGATCGACGCCGAGCTGTACAAGACCTTCTACAACACGCTGTCGCGGCGCCTGTTCGCTACCCGCGGCGTGGACCCGGCGCTGGAATTCATTGCTTTCGACGTCGAGCCCTCCGATGCAATCACCCATCCTGTCGCGCGGCATACCTACGCGGTCTCGCCGACGCGGCCGGTGGAGGCCCTGCAACGCGTGCTGGCCGACTACCGCTTCGACATCCCCTATGCGCACCAGCTGCGCTGTGCGGCGGCCATCGCCGTGCGCCTGCAGGACGACCTCGCCCATTGGGGGGACACGCCGGTACGCAGCATCGAACTGCTCGACACGGTGTTCTACCGCGAGCGCCGCGCTTACCTGGTTGGCCGCGTGTTCGGCGAGCATCGCTTTTCGCCATGCGTGATTGCCCTGGTCAACGATGCGCGCGGCCTGCGTGCCGATGCGGTGCTGACCCGGCGCCGTGATGTCGCCCATCTGTTTGGCGTGTCGCGCAGCTACTTCCAGGCTGACCTGGGCACCGTGGGCGACGCGGTGGTGTTCCTGCGCAGCCTGCTGCCGGGCAAGCCGATCGACGAGATCTACACGGTGCTGGGACGTGCCAAGCAGGGCAAGACCGAGCGCTACCGAACCTTCTTCCGCCACTTCAACGAGCATCCGCAGGAACGGCTGGTGCATGCCGAAGGCACGCCGGGCATGGTCATGGCGGTGTTCACCCTGCCCAGTTATCCATTGGTGTTCAAGCTGATCCGTGACCGTTTCGCCTGGCCCAAGGCAATGTCGCGGCAGCAGGTGGAAGAGAAGTACGCGCTGGTGTTCAATCTCGATCGTGTCGGCCGCCTGCTTGATGCGCAGCCTTATCGCCACCTGCGTTTCCCGCGCGAGCGCTTCGCGCCGGCCCTGCTGGAAGAGCTGCTGCAGCAGTGCGCGCAGAGCGTACGTGTCGATGGCGACGAGGTCGAAGTCGCACTGTGCTATGTGCAACGTCGTTTCCGACCTTTGAACCTGTACCTGCGCGAGCAGTCCGGCGAGGCGGTGCGCGCGGCGGTGCTCGACTACGCGCAGGCGATCACCGACATGGCGCGCAACAACATCTTCCCCGGCGACATGCTGCCGAAGAACTTCGGTGTGTCACGGCACGGCCGGGCCGTGTTCTATGACTATGACGAGCTGTGCCTGGTCAGCGACTGCGTGTTCCGCGCCTGGCCGCAGCCACGCACGCCAGAGGAAGCGATGGCCGACGAGCCGTGGTTCCATGTCGGCCCGCGCGACGTGTTTCCCGAGCGCTTCGGTCCGTTCATGGGCCTGCCTGCTGCGGAGCTGGCAGCCGTGCGCGAGCACTACCGGCACCTGTTCGACCCGGGCTGGTGGCAGGGCCTGCAGGAACGCTTCGCCCGGGGTGATTATCCGGACACGCCGCCCTACGCGGGCGCACACCGGCTGGCGTGAACCGGCTGTCATGGCGGCTGGGACTGGGATAGGCTCGCCGTTCATCACCAAGGATCCGGCAATGATGCGTTCCCCACTGTTTCTCGCCCTCGCGCTGGCCGTAGGTGCCGGCGCCCCCCTGCTTGCAGGCGATGCCACTGCGCAGACCGCACGTGCTGTACGTGCGACTGCGGAAATGAGCATGGTGCTGTCCGGTCATATCGAGGTCACGCCGGAGGGCGCGGTCCGTTCGCTGGTGCTGGACCAGAAAGCCATGGTGGCCCCGAGCATCGCCTCCTTCGTGGAAGGCACCATCGGTGGCTGGCGCTTCGAGCCCACGCTGCGCGATGGCCAGGCGGTGGCCACGCGGGCCCCTTTGCGCGTTCGCCTGCGCGGCAAGGCTGCGGCCGATGGCGGTTATGAAATCAGCATGACCAGTGTCGACTTCAGCGAGTACGATCCGAAGGCCACCGATTCGGTGACCCAGCTGCACATGACGCCGCCGCGCTACCCGGAAGCGGCCTACCGTAACGGTGGCCAGGGTGAGGTGCTGCTGTTGGTCAAGGTGGCCCGTGACGGAACAGTGGCCGATGTGGCCGCCGAGCAGGTGAACATGGCCGTGGTCGCACCTGAGCGGACCCTGGCCAAGATGCGCGACATCCTGGCCAGAGCCAGTGTCAGCACCGCCCGCACGTGGACCTTCAAGCCGCCGACCACCGGCGAGGACAGCACCCGGGACAGCTGGACGGTTCGCATCCCGGTGAACTTCGCCCTGAACAATGATCCCAATGCAGTGGCGGAACGCTATGGCCGCTGGCGCGCCTTCATTCCGGGGCCGCGGCAGACCGTCCCGTGGCGCGAGGCGGACCCGGTCGAGCAGGTCGGCAGCGATCTGCTGCCGGAAGGCGGCGTCTACATGGTGGACGGCGCCAAGCGCGGCCTGCGCCTGCTGACCCCGCTGGCGCAGGGCTGAGACCCGCTGCGGAGCCGGGCAGCCCGGCTCCGCGTCAGTCGGCGTACGGGTAGACCACCACCCGGTTGCGGCCCTGTTCCTTGGCCATGTACAGCGCCTTGTCGGCCAGCCGCAGCGCCTGTTCTGCGTCGACATGGAAGCTGGGGAAGTGGGCCACGCCCAGCGATACGGTGATGGTGCCGACCGGTTCGAACGGATGGTCGGCGATGTGCTGGCGCAGGCGTTCACCGGCCTGGCGGGCCGATTCAGTACTGATGCCCGGCAGCAGCAGCAGGAATTCCTCGCCGCCGGCGCGGCAGAGGATGTCGCTGTCGCGCGAGTAGCGGCGCATCTGGTCGGCGATGTGGACGATGGCGTTGTCGCCGACGTCATGCCCGTAACTGTCGTTGATCGACTTGAAGCGATCGATGTCCAGCGCCAGGATCGCGAACGGAATGCCCTGCACCTGCAGCGCATCCAGCGCCTGCTGCAGCCCGCGGCGGTTGAGCAGGCCGGTCAGCGGGTCGGTGCGGCTGGCACGGTTGAGCGTGCCGATACGATCCTGCAGCGCATTGAAGCTGTGCAGCACCGCCTGTTTGAGCTGGGCGACCTCGAAGTACCAGGCGCGGATGCCGCTGACGTGGTTGATCGCGTTGCCGGTGTCCTCGCCGCCCTGCACGTTGCGCGCCAGCTGCCACAGCGGCATCGAAATGCGGCGCGCGAACCACCAGGTGACCAGCAGCGACAGCAGGCCGAGTGGAATCGCATTCCAGATCACTGCGGTCATCAACCGCGATAGCGGCTGCAGGGTGGCCTCGGTCGGGCGCTGCGCGATGATGCCCCAGCCGGTGGCCGCCACCGGTGCATAGCCGGCCAGCATCGACACGCCGCGGTTGTTGCGTACCTGCTGTGCGCCCCGTTCTCCGCGCACCACGGCCTTCACCGCCGGGTTGCCGACCACGTAGTCACCCACCCGCTTGCCATCGGCGTGGTACAGCAGGCGGCCATTGCGGTCCACCACGTACAGGTAGGAACCGTCGCGGTAGTAGTGCTTGCCCAGCAGCGTGTGCAGTGCACTGCGCTGGCGCAGGTACAGGGTGCCGCTGACATAGCCGCGATAGCGGCCCTGGCGGTCGAAGATCGGGTGCGACAGCGACACCAGCAGCTTGCCGGTGGCCGATTGGTAGGGATCGCTGATCATCGGCTGGCGCGCCGCCAGTGCCGCGTTGTTGCCGACACTGTGCAGCACCTCACCCTGCAGCTGCAGGGTCTGCGGCGAGGTGGCGATCACCAGGCCGTCGGCATCCACCACCAGCGAGGAGTTGAAGCTGCTGGACTGCAGCTGCAGGCGGCTGGCTTCATCCTGGGCCTGCTTCGGATCAAGGTCGTCCTCGCCCAGGCGGGTCGCGGCATAGGCCAGCTGCTGCTGCGCGGCCAGCAGGAAGTTCTGGGTGGTCTCGGCCAGCTTGGTGGCGTAGACGCGGTTGGCTTCCAGGGTATTGCCGACCAGCTGGTCGCGCTGCACCCGGTAGCTGGCCAGCAGGGTGTTGGCCAGCGCGATGATGGCGCTGAGCAGGGCCAGGGCGAGGATCAGCTTGCCCAGGTTGAGGCGGGGAGACAGCGTTCGCATGCGTCGACGGATCCGGCAGGAGGCTGGACCCGACCGGTTCTCCGGAAGGGGCGACAGCGGGAATCGGTGGCAGGGCCCACGGGGGCCGGGCAGGGTATCGCGCGGATTATCGCCAAAAGCGGGCGCCAGCGAAGTGAAGTGCGTCGCCCTGCAGGCAAAAAAAAACCTGCCGCAGCGAGCGGCAGGTTTCTTCTGATGCAGCGCCAGGGATCAGCGCTTCATCGAACCGAAGAACTCGTCGTTGGACTTGGTGTTCTTCATCTTGTCGAGCAGGAACTCCATCGCGGCCATTTCATCCATCGGATGCAGCAGCTTGCGCAGGATCCAGATCTTCTGCAGCAGCTCCGGTTCGATCAGCAGGTCTTCGCGGCGGGTGCCGGAACGGTTGATGTCGATGGCCGGGAACACGCGCTTTTCAGCAATACGGCGGCTCAGGTGCACTTCGCTGTTGCCGGTGCCCTTGAACTCTTCGTAGATCACCTCGTCCATCTTCGAGCCGGTATCGACCAGCGCGGTGGCGATGATGGTCAGGCTGCCGCCTTCTTCCACGTTGCGCGCGGCACCGAAGAAGCGCTTCGGGCGGTGCAGGGCGTTGGCGTCCACACCACCGGTCAGCACCTTGCCCGAGCTCGGCACCACGTTGTTGTAGGCGCGGGCCAGGCGGGTGATCGAGTCGAGCAGGATCACCACGTCCTTCTTGTGCTCGACCAGGCGCTTGGCGCGCTCGATGACCATTTCGGCCACCTGCACGTGGCGCGCGGCCGGCTCGTCGAAGGTCGAGCTGATGACCTCGCCGCGCACGGTGCGCTGCATCTCGGTCACTTCTTCCGGGCGTTCGTCGATCAGCAGCACGATCAGGTGCACGTCCGGATGGTTGGTGGTGATGGCGGTGGCGACCTGCTGCATCATCATGGTCTTGCCGGCCTTCGGCTGCGACACGATGAGCGAGCGCTGGCCCTTGCCCTGCGGGGCCATCAGGTCGAGGATGCGGCCGGTGATGTCTTCCGACGAACCGTTGCCGCGCTCCAGGGTGAAGCGGCGGCGCGGGAACAGTGCGGTCAGGTTCTCGAACAGCACCTTGTTCTTCGACGCTTCGATCGGCTCGCCGTTGATGGTGTCGACGATGTTCAGCGCGAAGTAGCGCTCGCCGTCCTTCGGGAAGCGGATGCGGCCGGAGATGTGGTCGCCGGTGCGCAGGTTGAAGCGGCGGATCTGGCTGGGCGAGATGTAGGTGTCGTCCGGGCCGGCCAGGTAGCTGGCTTCAGCCGCGCGCAGGAAGCCGAAGCCGTCCGGCAGGATTTCCAGTACGCCGTCGGCGGCGACGCCGTCACCGTGGCGGGTCAGCACCTTCAGCAGGGCGAAGATCACGTCCTGCTTGCGGGCACGGGCCACGCCTTCGGAGATCTGCAGCTGCTCGGCGATTTCCAGCAGCTTCTGTGCCGGCATGCGCTTGAGGTCGCTCAGCGAGTAGACCGGGAAGCCCTCGGGCACGTTGGCGTGCGGACGCGGCACGAAGGGCTGCTGCTCGCCGCCGTCGTTGGGCATGCCGTCGTCGCGGAAGCGGTTGTTGTTGCGGTCACGGTCGCGGCGGTTGCGGAAGCGGTCACGGCGGTTGCCCTGGCCTTGCCCCTGGCCCTGCTGGCCGTTCTGGTTGTACGGGTTCTGGCCCTGGTTCTGGCCGCCCCCCTGGTGGTTCTGCTGCCGCGGCTGGCCGGATTCGCGACCCTCACCACCTTCGCCACCGCCACTGCTGGCAGGGGCCTCGGCGGCGGGCGCGCTCGGTGCGGGGGCGGGGGCCGGTGCCTCGGGCGCGGCGGCCAGCGGCAGGGTCGGCTGCGCCGGAGCGGCGCTGGTTTCGGCGGCTGCCGGGGCGGCGGCCTTGCTCACGCGGGGCTTGCGCACGCGCTTTTCGGCGGGCGCATCGGCGCTGCCGGTTTCGGAAGTGTTATCGGACAAGAGCGTTATTCCTCGCTTGAAGGTGCGAGCGCCCGGCTGGGGCGGCGAACGTTGGGAATGGGTCTGGAAGAAACTGCGTCCAGAGGGTGCGGCACGCGAACGCGGCCGGATGTGCCGACACTATCATCGGCCTGCGGCGCCGTGCAAGGGCTGCCGGGAACAGCATTCATCATGGACGCTGGGCGTCCGCCGGCAGCCGCGGGTGGCGGCTGCCGGAAAACAGCAGGATCAGGTCAGGGCCTTGTCCAGCAGGCCGGCCAGCTGGGCCTTGCCCACCGCACCGATCTGCTCGCCGACCTTCTCGCCGTCCTTGAACACGACCAGGTACGGGATCGAACGCACGTGGTACTTGGCGGCCAGCGCACGATTGTGGTCGACGTTGACCTTGGCGATCTTGGCGCGGCCCTGGTAGGCATCGGCCAGTTCGTCCAGCGCCGGGGCGATCATCTTGCACGGGCCACACCATTCGGCCCAGAAATCGACCAGCACCGGTTCCTTGGAATTCAGCACTGCGCTATCAAAGTCGGCGTCGCCGACATGTACAACCTTGTCGCTCATCTTGGTTTCTCGTCTTGGATTGCACCCGGCCATGCCGGAGGTGGGTGAACTGGGCCATGCCCGGTGGCGCGACCCTCGTCGTTGCCTCGCGGCGCACTGCCGCGGTGCGTTCGGCGGGATGCCTGGACGCTCACGGCCGGCAGTGTACCCCTATCGCAGGGCGGGGACAGGCGCCGGCTGGAACCCAGCGTATCGTGATCGCTTCGAAGCCCGGTATGTGTCGGATTTCACTGTCTTCCCGAAGATGGGGGTGGCAGCGGGCGACACCAGCGGGACCGGCGGGGTCGTTCAAGTCCTGTGTGGCTGGATGAAGGCGCGTCGTCTCTCCATCCGGTGAGACCGGGCATTCCGGTTTGCCTGCCCGAGTGCGTTAAACTGGGGCATTGTGCGGCGCGCGGACCGGGTGGTCCCAGCCTGCCAACCCGCCGCAGGGGCCGCAGTTTGCGACGGTGCCCCTAGACGATGAAGTGCCAGCCGCCCCACGGGCCGGCGGCCATACCAAGACGGACTCATGAGCGACAAACCGCTGACCGATTTGACCTTTTCCTCCTTCGAGCTGCACCCGGCCCTGCAGGCCGGCCTTGAAGGAGCCGGATTCACCCGCTGCACCCCGATCCAGGCGCTGACCCTGCCGGTCGCGCTGCCCGGCGGTGATGTCGCCGGCCAGGCCCAGACCGGCACCGGCAAGACCCTGGCCTTCCTGGTCGCTGTCGTGAACCGCCTGCTGACGCGTCCGGCGCTGGCCGATCGCAAGCCGGAAGATCCGCGTGCGCTGATCCTCGCCCCGACCCGCGAGCTGGCCATCCAGATCCACAAGGATGCGGTGAAGTTCGGTTCCGACCTGGGCCTGCGCTTCGCCCTGGTCTACGGCGGCGTGGATTACGACAAGCAGCGCGAGCTGCTGCAGCAGGGCGTGGACGTGATCATCGCCACCCCGGGCCGCCTGATCGACTACGTCAAGCAGCACAAGGTGGTGTCGCTGCACGCCTGCGAGATCTGCGTGCTGGACGAAGCCGACCGCATGTTCGACCTGGGCTTCATCAAGGACATCCGCTTCCTGCTGCGCCGCATGCCGGAGCGCACCACCCGCCAGACCCTGCTGTTCAGTGCCACCCTCAGCCACCGCGTGCTGGAGCTGGCCTACGAGCACATGAACGAGCCGCAGAAGCTGGTGGTCGAAGCCGAGACCATCACCGCCGCGCGCGTGCGCCAGCGCATCTACTTCCCGGCCGACGACGAGAAGATCCCGCTGCTGCTGGGCCTGCTGTCGCGCAGCGAAGGCGCGCGCACCATGGTCTTCGTCAACACCAAGGTGTTCGTCGAGCGCGTGGCGCGTTCGCTGGAAAAGGCCGGCTACCGTGTCGGCGTGCTGTCCGGTGATGTGCCGCAGAAGAAGCGCGAGAGCCTGCTCAACCGCTTCCAGAAGGGCCAGCTGGAAATCCTGGTGGCCACCGACGTGGCTGCGCGCGGCCTGCACATCGATGGCATCAAGTACGTCTACAACTACGACCTGCCGTTCGACGCCGAAGACTACGTGCACCGCATCGGCCGTACCGCGCGCCTGGGCGAAGAGGGCGATGCGATCAGCTTCGCCTGCGAGCGCTACGCGATGGGCCTGCCGGACATCGAGGCCTATATCGAGCAGAAGATTCCGTCCGAGCCGGTCACCAAGGAACTGCTGACGCCGCTGCCGCGCCCGGAACGCCCGGCCCCGGCTGCGGGCGAGGAAGGCGAGGACAACGAAAGCGTCGGCCAGATCTTCCGCGAAGCGCGCGAAGCCCGCGCTGCCGAGGAAGAGCGCCGTGGCGGTGGCCGCAGTGGCGGCCGTTCCGGCAGTGGTGGTGGCCGCGGTGGCCGCGACGGTGAGCGCAGCGGCGAGCGCCGTTCGCGTGGCCCGCGCAAGCCGCGCGTGGAAGGCGAGCAGGGCGCTGCCGCCCCGGCCGCCGGTGCCGAAGGCGCTGCCGCGCAGGCCCCGCGTCCGCCGCGCCCGCCGCGTGCTGAAGGCGCACCGGAAGGTGCGGTGGACGGTGAGCACAAGCCGCGCAAGCGCCGTCGTCGTCGCCACGGCCGTCCGGTCGAAGGTGCCGAGGGTGTGCAGAACGCCGCCGGCAATGGCGCCAGCCCGGTCACCCCGGTGCAGGTGGTGGCCAAGCCGGTGCGCACGGCTGCTGATACCGGCGATTCGTTCCTGACCCGCATCGGCCGCAAGATCCGCCGGATGCTGTCGGGCAGCTGATCGGCGCTGCCGATCAGCGGGTAGCACCCGACCGTTGGTCGGGTGACCTTGACCGGTGTGCCGACCAACGGTCGGCACCCACCCTGGCCGGCAACCCACACCGCTGCCGGCCAGCGGCCGGCACTACCGATCATATGACCGTCTCCACGACGTCGCGCCGGTCCTGCATAATCGGGGCATGAGTGTCCTGCGCTTCGACAATGTCAGCAAACAGTACGCCGGTGGCCACGAGGCGCTGACCGATGTCAGCTTCGAGGTCGCGCCGGGCGAGATGCTGTTCGTCACCGGCCATTCCGGTGCGGGCAAGAGCACCCTGCTCAAGTTGATCCACCTGGACGAGCGGCCCAGCCGCGGCGCGGTGGTGTTCGACGAGCGCAACCTGCTGAAGGTGCGCGGTGGCGACGTGCCCCGCCATCGACGCGCGGTCGGCGCGGTCTACCAGGACCACCGCCTGCTGATGGACCGCTCTATTGCCGAGAACGTGGCGCTGCCGCTGATCCTGCGCGGCACCCGCCGTAGCGACATCAACAAGCGCGTGCGCTCGGTGCTCGAGCGGATGGGCCTGGGCCATCGCGAGAAGGCGCTGCCCTCGCAGCTGTCGGCCGGTGAGCAGCAGCGCGTCGGCATCGCCCGCGCCATTGTCGGTGAGCCCAAGCTGCTGGTGGCCGATGAGCCGACCGGCAACCTCGACCCGACCCTGGCGGCGGAGATCATGGCCCTGTTCGCCGAGCTGCCCGCGCGCGGCACCAGCGTGCTGGTGGTCAGTCACGACCTGCCGCTGCTGCGCCGCATGCGCAAGCGCGTGCTGATCCTTGACCACGGCCGGCTGGTGGATGACATCTCGCCGCAGGACCTGGCGGAGTAATCGATGGCGAAGAACGAAAACAGCGAAGCCGCCGCCCCGTCGCGTGTGGGCGTCTGGTTCCAGCACCACGTGCACAGCGTGGTGTTCAGCCTCGGCCGCGCCTGCCGCAAGCCGTGGGCGACCCTGCTGACGGTGATGGTCATGGCGCTGGCGCTGGCCCTGCCGCTGGGCCTGTCGATCGCGCTGGACAACCTCAAGCAGTTCGCCGGCAGCGTGCAGCAGTCGCGCGACATCAACGTGTTCCTGAAGGGCAACGTCGATGGTCCCGGCGCGCTGCGCCTGGCCGGCCAGCTGCGCGATCGCGATGACGTGGCCGAAGTGAACGTGCGCACGCCGGAGCAGGGCCTGCAGGAACTGCGCGATGCCGGCCTCGGCGAGGCGATCGATGCACTCAACGACAACCCGCTGCCCTCGCTGCTGGTGATCACTCCGGGCCAGGGCAAGGACGACGCACGCCTGGCGCGCGCGCTGGAAAGCCTGCCCGAGGCCGACCTGGTGCAGCACGATGCGCTGTGGCGCCAGCGCCTGGATGCCTGGCTCGCGTTCGGTGCGCGGCTGGTGCAGGTGCTGTCGGTGCTGCTCGGCGTGGGCGCCGCGCTGGTGGTCGGCAACACCGTGCGCCTGGACATCCAGGCCCGCCGCGAAGAGATCGGCGTGCTGCAGCTGCTCGGCGCCAGTGATGGCTTCATCCGCCGCCCGTTCCTGTACCTGGGCGCGTGGTATGGCCTGGGTGCCGGCGCAGTGGCGCTGGCCCTGATTGCTGCGGCCGGCGCTGCCTTGCGCGTGCCGCTGGCCGAACTCTCGCGCAGCTACGGCAGCCCGTTCGTGCTGCACGGCCTGGACCTGCTGCATGGCAGCCTGGTCCTGCTCGGCACACTGCTGCTGGGCTGGCTGGGCGCGTGGCTGGTGACCGGCCATTTCCTTCGCCAGACCCGCCCGACCGACACCTGAGACCGGCATGCAACCGCAAGCGCTGAAGCACCTTGAAGGGCCCGCGACGCGGGTGATGGTGGTCGATGGGTCAAAGCTGGTCCGCAAACTGATCGCCGACGTCCTGCAGCGCGACCTGCCGGGCGTGGAAGTGATCGGCTGCGACAGCATCGAGGATGCGCAGCTGGCGCTGGCGCAGGGCCCGGTGGATCTGGTGACCACCTCGCTGACCCTGCGTGATGGCGACGGCCTGGCACTGGCGCGGATGGTCCGCGAAGCCGCAGGCCAGGCCTATGTGCCGGTGATCGTGGTCTCCGGCGATGCCCAGCAGCATCTGGAGCAGCGCCGCTTCACCGAGTACGTCACCGACTATTTCGACAAGGCGCTGGGCCACGAGGCACTGGCGACCTTCATCCGCGGCTACGTGCAGCCGCAGACCATTCCCGGCGCCACCATCCTCTATATCGAGGACAGCCGCGTGGTCGCCGAGGCTACCAAGCGCATGCTGGAACGCCAGCAGTTGAACGTGCTGCACGTGGTCAGCGCCGAAGAGGCGTTCACCCTGCTCACTGCCGAGTCGCTGGGCCGCAGTCGCCACCGCATCGACCTGGTGCTGACCGACGTCACCCTGAAGGGCGAACTGAGCGGTCGCGACGTGGTGCAGCGCGTGCGCGTGGACTTCGGCTACGGCAAGCGTCGCCTGCCGGTGCTGGTGATGACCGGCGATGGCAACCCGCACAACCAGACCGGGCTGCTGCAGTCCGGTGCCAACGACCTGGTGCTCAAGCCGATCGAAGAGCGCCTGCTGGTCACCAAGGTGCTGTTCCAGCTGCGCCTGGCCCGGTTGAACGATGGACCCCTGATTCGATGAAGTGGCGTGATGATTGATGAAGTAGCCGGCACCCCGACGATCCAGCTCGAGCCGAGCTGGAAGCAGCATGTCGGCGATTACCTGATGCAGCCGCAGATGCGCGAGCTGTCCAGCTTCCTGCGCCAGCGCAAGGCCAGCGGTGCGGCGGTGTTCCCGCCCGGCCCGCAGATCTTCGCTGCGTTCGATGCCACGCCGTTCGAGCAGGTGAAGGTGGTGATCCTCGGCCAGGACCCGTACCACGGCCGCGGTCAGGCGCATGGGCTGAGCTTCTCGGTGGCGCCCGGAGTGCCGGTGCCGCCGTCGCTGCTGAACATCTACAAGGAGATCGAGAGCGATCTCGGTATCCCGCGTCCGGACCATGGCTGCCTGATCCCGTGGGCGCAGCGCGGTGTGCTGCTGCTCAATGCCGTGCTGACGGTGGAAGAGGGCCAGGCCGGTGCCCACCAGGGGCGTGGCTGGGAAGGTTTCACCGACCACGTGGTGGATGTGCTCAACCGCGAACGCGACGGCCTGGTGTTCATGCTCTGGGGCGCGTACGCGCAGAAGAAGGGCAAGGTCATCGACACTCGCCGCCACCGTGTGCTGAAGTCGCCGCACCCGTCGCCACTGTCGGCCCACCGCGGCTTCCTGGGCTGCCAGCATTTCTCGATGGCCAACGAGTACCTGCAGCGCCGCGGCCAGGCCCCGATCGACTGGTCGCTGCCGCCGCGTTCGGCGCTCTGAGCGGGCCGGGCAGGGGCCCGGCGCCGCCAGCGATGGATCAGTGGCTCGCTGCTGGTGCGGGATCCGCGCGCCGGTAGTAGGCACGCGCGCCTTCGGCGATCACGCTCAACGCCTGCACGGTGCCATCGCCGCCGCGATGGAACAGCAGTTCCGCCCCCGCACTGCCTGCCAGGAAGCGGACGGGCGTCAGCGCCTGCAGCGCGACCGGTGCATCACGCCCGGGCAGGCGCAACTGCAGTCCAGCATCGACCGCCTGCACGTCCAGGGTCGTGACGTCGAACCAATCGGCCAGGCCGCTGCGCAGATCCATGGGCAGGGTGTCATCGAGTACGAAGCGACCGCTGAAGCGCGGATAGCCCTCCGCCAGCAATGCAGGATCCAGCGTGCGGATGACCGGCTTGGCGTTGTGGCCGAGCGCATCGGACAGGGCATTGCGGATCTCCCCACGCAGCGCGGGGCCGTTGTCGCCATTGGTCAGGATGACGAATCCATCGCCGCTCTCCGGGTAGCCTTCGATGCCGGCGTGATAGCTGTCATTGCTGCCATTGTGGAAGAAGCGGCGACTGGCACCGGTGCCGGCCAGCTCCGGTCCCAGGCCACGACCGGCCGGCGCCACTTCGCTGACCATCTGCAGGGCCAATGACTGCGGCAGCCATCCATCCTTCGTGCGGATGCTGCGCAGCAGGGCCGCGACGAACAGGCCCATGTCGTTGGCGCTGGTCCACAGCCCGGACGCCGCCTGTTCCGGAAAGCTCTGCCAGCCGCGTGGCAGGGCCTCCGGCAGGCCTTTGTTGTCGTGCGCATGGGCAACGTTGCCGTAGCCGGCAGGCAAGGGGTTCTGGTACGTGCTGCGGGACATGCCCAGTGGCGCGAACACCTCGCGACGTGCGACGTCAGCGAATGCTCTGCCCGTCAGGTCTTCGATCGCCAGCTGCACCACCGTGTAGCCGCCACCGGAATAGTCGACCTGCTGGCCGGGTGCGTGGATCAGGCGTATCGGTTCATTCTTTGCAGGCGCCAGTCCATCCAGTGTCTGCAGCAGGGTCGGCAAGCGCTCGGCGGGCTGGTAGTCCTGGAAGCCATGCACGTTGAAGCCGGCGGTGTGCGAGAGCAGCATGCGCAGGTTGATCGGCGGGTGCAGTCCCTGCGCATCGGCAGGCACATGCCAGCGGTGCAGGCGGGGATCGATGTTCTCCTCCAGCGAGACCTTGCCGGCAGCAACCAGCTTCAGGGTGGTCGCCGCAGCGCCCATCTTGCTGACCGAGCCCACCGAGAACACGGTATCGGCATCCACCGCGTCGCGCGTGCCTGCCTGGCGCAGGCCGTACCCGGCGGCGTACACCACCTTGCCATCGCGGATCACCGCAACGGCGGCACCCGGCACCTTGTAATGGGCAAGGCGTTCCTCGATCGACCACTGCGGCAGCGCCGCGCCCAGCTGCGCGGTGCTGGGGCGCAGGCCGTGGGCCATTGCCTGGGCAAAGCGCGCGGCGTCTTCTGCGCTGGCGTCAGTGGCCATCACGTGGAACGGGGTCAGGCAGACCAGCAGCGAACACAGCAACAGGCGGTTCATCATCGACATCCTTGCGGGAGTGGAAGAGGGTTGGGATCGGCGCAGGCGTTGCCACGCACGCCTGCCGCGTCCGATCGTTGCGGGTGGAACAGGTTGCCGCCGCAGCGCAGAAGGCGATGCGGCGGCGGAGTCAGCGTCGTTCGCGGCGGGCGCCCTGCGTCAGCAGGTAATCGCGTACGGCCGCGGTGCCGGCCTGGTTCAACGGTGTCCGCCAGCGGCCCAGCCAGCCGTCGGCTTCCACCCCCAGGTTGATATCGGCGCCGTGCGCGAGCAGGTACTGCACGGTGACCAGATGCCCTTCGCGCGAGGCATTGATCAGCGGCGTCTCGTCATAGGTCACGACCCGGTTGACGTCTGCACCGGCCTGCACCAGCTGCTCGACGATGGGTTGCAGGCCCAGCGCGGAGGCGACGATCAACGGATTGCCTTCGCCCAGCGCAGCGCGATCAGGGTCGGCTCCCAGCTGCAGCAGGGCGTCGACCATCACCGGATCGCGTGCGCGGATGGCCTGGATCAGCGCCGTGCCATCGCCGAGCACGCGCGCATCGAGATCGACGCCCGCCACCGCCAACGCGTGGACCTGCGCGAGGTCATGCGTGCTGGCGGCCTGGAGCAGAGTGTTGACGCGCGTATCGGAGGTGCTGGCCGCTGGTGAGGCCAGTCGTGGTGAGACAGCCACCGCGGTGCCGACGCAGGCCAGCAGAAGCAGCAGGCCCAGCATCAACAGACTGCGGCGCCGAGGGGCGTACGACGGGGCGTCCAGCAGTTGGTCGATGCGCTGCGCCAGCTGGCTGCGTGCACTGAACATGCCCAGTGCAAGCGTCGGCGCCTCTTCGCGCAGGGCCTGAAGCTGTTCGATACCGGCCAGCAGCGAGCCTGCATAGTCCAGCGGTTCGCGTGCCTGCATCGCAGCGCGTGCATCACAGGCCATTTCGCGCAGTAGCGCCAGGCGTGCCTGGGCAAGGTGCAGGAGTGGATTCCACCAGAACAGTGCTGTTCCCGCCCGCAGCAGCGTGCTTGTCCACAGATCGCGTCGATGCAGGTGTGCAACCTCGTGGCGGACGATGTCGCGCAGCACGTTGTTGTCCAGCCGTGCCAGCAAGGGGCGGGGCAGCAGGATCTGCGGGCGCCACAGGCCGACCACCATCGGCCCGTCGACGGCGCAGGTGGCGATCGTCACGTGGGCGGGCACGATGTCGGCCAGGGCCGCGCGCAGTCCGGCGGACGCCGGTTGTGCCAGCCGCCGCAGCCGGCGCGCGTGCAGCATCGCGTCCAGCAGGCGCATGCCCAGCCACAGGGTGCCCAGCAGCCACACCACTGCAAGCACTGTCGGCAGGGTCTTCGGTAGTTCGACGTAATAGATGTCGGGCTGCCGTCCAGCTTCGAAGATGGCCTCTCCCGCCGTTGCGCCTTCGCCGGGCAGGGGGTGGAACGCGGCGGCGGGCGGTGCCGGTGCAGGCAGGGTGGTCGACCAGCCCGGCAGGAAGGCGCTGAGCGGCAACAGCAGGGCTGCTGCCATCGCGGCGGTCAGCAGCCAGGAGCGCTGTTCGGCACTGAGGGCCCGCCGCCGTGCCAGCCACAGCGCGGGCAGCAGCACAACGGCAGACAACAGCAACTGCCGAAGGCCCAGTGCCATCGCCATGTCGATGAGGTTCATTCCTTCCTCCCGGCCCTGGCATCGCTGATGCGCTGCTGCAGTGCCTGCAGTTCGTTGCGGTCGATTTCGCGTTCGTCCACCAGGTGCTGTGCCAACACGTTTGGTGAGCCGTCGAAGAACTGATGCAGCAGATGGTCGAGCGCTTGCCGGCGGGCCTGCTCGCGGCTGAGCGTGGCGTGATAGATGTAGGCGCGACCTTCCTGGCGATGACTGACAAAGCCTTTCTTCGCCAGCACGTTGAACATGGTCAGCACCGTGGTGTACGCAACCGGCTTGTGTTCGCCGAGCACATCGGCCACTTCGCGCACGGAGGCTTCGCCCTTGTCCCAGAGGATGTCGAGGATGGCCTGCTCGGCCGGGGTGGGAGTCTGGGAGGCGGGGCGGGCCATGCGCATCTACGTATGAATTAGTTGATGCATCGGAGCATGCTGCCGCATGGCTGTCAACGGGTTTTTTAGTAGTAAAACATCGAGCCTGTGGCGCGCGGGGCTGAACATCTGGCAACATCCCCGCCCCTGAATGCGCCTCCAGGCCTACCCGTTCAGCTCCGCTTGACCGGAATCGGCCGGTTTCCGGTAGGTAATTGCTTGAATTCCAAGGGATTGTGAATCCCGAAAAGCGCGCTCGCCACTGTCATCAAATCGCGCTACGGTAGGGCTCTGTTTGGGACCAGTGTTGCATCAATAGGATGCTGGAACTTTTTCCTCCTTTAGCAGTCCAAATCCCGGACTGCTAAGATGGGTGCCTATGAGCCAGAACACCTCTACTGCCCTTGTGGCAAACAATCTCCCGATTCCCAGTGCGCTCGGTTCGCTGGACGCCTACATCGGTGCCGTGCACCAGATCCCGGTGCTGTCGGTCGATGACGAACAGGACCTGGCCCGTCGCTTCCGCGACGGCAACGATCTGGACGCCGCGCGCGAACTGGTGCATTCGCACCTGCGCTTCGTGGTGCACGTGGCCCGCGGCTACAACGGCTACGGCCTCGCCCTGGGCGACCTGATCCAGGAAGGCAACATCGGCCTGATGAAGGCGGTCAAGCGCTTCGACCCCGAAATGGGCGTGCGCCTGGTGTCCTTCGCCGTGCACTGGATCCGTGCCGAGATGCACGAGTTCATCCTGAAGAACTGGCGCATCGTGAAGGTCGCCACCACCAAGGCGCAGCGCAAGCTGTTCTTCAACCTGCGCAAGTCGAAGACGCGCCTGGGCTGGATGAACGCGGCCGAAGTGAGCGCGGTGGCCAAGGACCTGAACGTGTCCGAGCGCGAGGTCATGGAAATGGAGTCGCGCCTGTCCGGTCGCGATATCGGTTTCGATGCGCCGACCGACGAGGACAACGAACACGCGCCGCCGTCTCCGGCTGCGTTCCTGGTCGCCAACGACGAAGACCCGTCGATGGCCTACGAGCGTGCCGACAGCGAAGACAACCAGATGCAGCTGCTGCGCGAAGGCCTGGCCGAGCTGGATGCCCGTTCGCGCGACATCATCCGCCGTCGCTGGCTGGATGCCGACAGCAAGGTGACGCTGCAGGAACTGGCTGACGAGTACGGCGTATCGGCCGAGCGCATCCGCCAGGTTGAAGCGAACGCGCTGAAGAAGATGAAGGCGCTGTTCACCGCGTAAGGCGGGATGGCGTTGAAGCAATGAAAAGGCCCGGCATTGCCGGGCCTTTTCTTTTTGGTGGCGTTCTCATCCACGCATGGCGTGGCTCTACTCTGACGCCGGGGCGGTGGTTGCGCCGACCGGGTCATGCGCTGGATCCTGATGTTCACGCCGTACCACCAGGTGGCACGGTAAGATCATCCCACGCGTTTTCCGCACCCGAAGTTTCAATCGCAGCATGCGCAGGACCACCCTGTCCGATGCTGCGCTGTACCGGTCGGTACGTGAAATGGAAGCGGGTCTGGTGGATGCTGAGCGGCGGAATCTTCAAGAAGCGCGTTGCCTTGCCGGGGCGAGGAAAGCGCGGAAGCGCTCGAACCATCGTCGCAACACAGCGAGGCGGGCATTGGTTCTTCCTTTTCGGCTACGAGAAGAATGAACGTGCTGCAATCACGAATGCGGAACGCGATGCGCTGCAGCTGTACGCATCGGAGTTCTTGAAAATGAGTACGGCGCAGCTGAATCGTGCCGTGGAGTACGGGGATCTACAGGAGATCAGCCATGACGAAGACCTCTGAGCGACGGCGCGCGAAAAGTGCGCTTCTTGAGGCGGTGCATGATGCGGCTGTGAGTCTGCACGCACATGGCTTCATCGATAAACGTCGGTTGAGCAGCTACGAAGCGCTTTGCCTTGAGCCGGTCCCTGAATACAGCAGTGCCCAGATCCGTGCCCTGCGTGCGTCATTGCAGCTCAGTCAGCCGGTGTTTGCTGGAGTTCTCAATACCAGCGTTTCCACCGTACGCAGCTGGGAACAGGGCGAGAAGAAGCCCAGCGGACCGTCACTGAAGTTGCTTAACCTGATTGATCGGAAGGGACTCGAAGCAGTCCTGTAAAGCAAAGGCCCGGTTCTGACGGGCCTTTGCCTTTCCGTGGTGTTCAATCCACGCATGGCGTGGATCCACCCCGGCGGTGTGGCGCCTGTAGAGCCACGCCATGCGTGGCTGCGGCGCCGGACCTCACCCCTCGCGTGCGATCGCCCGCCAGCCGATGTCGTTGCGGTGGAACTCATTGGCCCAGGTCACCTTGGCCACGCCTGCATACGCATTCGCCTGCGCGTCGCGCACGCTGTCGCCCAGTGCGGCCACGCACAGAACGCGGCCGCCGGCGCTGACGACCTGGTCCTGCGCATCCAATGCCGTACCGGCATGGAACACCTTGGCACTGGCCGGCACATCATCCAGGCCGGAAATCACGTCACCGGTGATCGGTGCTTCCGGGTAGGGCTTCGCGGCCAGCACCACGCCCAGCGACGGGCGCGGATCCCAGTGTGCTTCCACCTGATCCAGCCGGCCATCGATGGCGGCTTCCACCAGCTCCACCAGATCCGACTGCAGGCGCAGCATCACCGGCTGGGTTTCCGGATCGCCGAAGCGCACGTTGAATTCGATCACCTTCGGCGCGCCGCTGGCATCGATCATCAGGCCGGCATAGAGGAAGCCGGTGAACGGGATGCCGTCGGCGATCATGCCCTGCACGGTCGGGTTCACTACCTCGCGCATCACGCGGGCGTGCACCTCCGGGGTGACCACCGGGGCCGGCGAATAGGCGCCCATGCCGCCGGTATTCGGGCCGGTATCGCCGTCGCCGACGCGCTTGTGGTCCTGCGAGGTGGCCATCGGCAGCGCATGCACGCCGTCCACCATCGAAATGAAGCTGGCTTCCTCGCCGTCGAGGAATTCCTCGATCACCACGCGGGCACCGGCATCGCCGAACGCGTTGCCCGAGAGCATGTCACGCACAGCGTCTTCGGCTTCGACCTGGGTCATCGCCACGATCACGCCCTTGCCGGCGGCCAGGCCATCGGCCTTGACCACGATCGGTGCGCCCTTCTCGCGGATGTAGGCCAGCGCGGCGTCCACGTCGGTGTGCACGGCGTAGAACGCGGTGGGGATGTCGTGGCGGGCCAGGAAGTCCTTGGCGTAGGCCTTGCTGCCTTCCAGCTGCGCGGCAGCGGCGGTCGGCCCGAAGATACGCAGGCCAGCAGCGCGGAAGCGGTCGACCACACCGGCCACCAGCGGTACTTCCGGGCCGACCACGGTCAGCGCCACGCCTTCGGCCTGTGCCAGCGCCAGCAGGCCGTCGATATCGGTGACCTTGACCGCCACGTTGCGGCACTTGTCTTCGCTGGCGGTGCCGGCGTTGCCGGGAGCCACGATCACTTCGGTGACACGGGAGGACTGGGCCAGCTTCCATGCCAGGGCGTGTTCGCGGCCGCCAGAGCCAATGACAAGTACGTTCATCACGAGATTCCAGATTGCGTGGGAAGGGAAGATCGATATCCCCGGCGGCGCGCGTGGTTCACTCGCAGCCTTCGCGTCGCAGCGATTCGGGGAAGGAATAGGCCCAGGTCTTCGGGTCCAGGGTGAAGCGGTGTTGCTGCCGGACCTGCTTGCCACCGCAGGTGGTGCCGGTTTCGTCGATCAGCAGCGGCCAGACCCGCGCGCTGCGGTCGCTGTCGTCGAAACGCAGGGCGAAATCGATGCTGAAGCGGCGGGTGCGGCAGTCATTGGCGGTGTCCGGGTCGGTACTGGCGTCGACCGTGTCGCACTCGTACTGGGCGTCATTGTCGATATGGCTGCGCACGCTGCCACTGGCCACCAGGCCGTTCGGGCCCGGCAGGATCAGCGACTGCGAGAGCAGCGAGAAGCCCTGCCCGAACCAGCCGTCCTCGACGCGGAAACCATAGAAGTCACTGCCGGCGCGGATGATGCTGGCGGTGCCGGGCTGGCCGCCGCTACCGAAGCGCTCGCCGGTCAGTTCGCTGGTCACCTCGAAGCCATCGCCCTTGGGGCGCAGCACAAAGAACTCGATGGTTCCCGGGTCGATGTGCGCGCCATCGACCAGCGCACCGCACACGGCCAACAACTGCTGCCAGCTGTCCCCGCTCACCACCGGTTGTTCCGCGCAGACCTGCCAGTCCACCGCATGGGTATCGCCATCGTCGGTCCAGCTGCCGCGCCATTCAGCGGAGAGCGTGGCGTTGCTGCCGTAGCGCTGGACCAGGAACGCCTGCAGTCGTGCGGTGCGGCTGACATGCTGCGCCGGTGAGGCGGGGGCCACTGCAGGCGCATCCACCTTCGGCGCCACGCTGGGCTCGCCGGCAGGCCTGCAGCCCGCCAGTATGGCCGCGCCCGCGAGGGCGAGGGCGGCCAGCGATTTCATTGAAACTGTGGACATCCGTGTCGCTCCAGGATCAGTGGCGGAAGTGGCGCACGCCGGTGAACACCATGGCCAGGCCATGTTCGTCGGCGGCGGCGATCACTTCGGCATCGCGCATCGAACCGCCCGGCTGGATGACCGCCTTGATGCCGGCGGCGGCAGCGGCATCGATGCCGTCGCGGAACGGGAAGAACGCATCGGAGGCCATCACCGAGCCCTCGACCACCAGGTTCGCATCGGCGGCCTTGATGCCGGCGATGCGGGCCGAGTACACGCGGCTCATCTGGCCGGCACCGACACCAATGGTGCGGTTGTCCTTGGCATAGACGATCGCGTTGGATTTCACGAACTTGGCCACCTTCCAGGCGAACAGCAGGTCGGTGAACTGCTTGTCGGTCGGCGCCAGCTTGCTGACCACCTTCAGTTCGTCGCGGGTCATGCCGCGGTTGTCCGAGGACTGCAGCAGCAGGCCCGAGCCGACGCGCTTGCTGTCGAAGTTGTTCAGGCCATCGCCGTGCGGGATGCGCAGCACGCGCACGTTGGCCTTCTTCTGCGCGTATTCCAGCGCGGCCGGCTCGTAGTCCGGGGCGATCAGCACTTCGACGAACTGGCGGTCCAGAATCACCTTGGCGGTGGCGGCGTCCAGCGGTTTGTTGAAGGCAATGATGCCGCCGAAGGCGCTGGTCGGGTCGGTGGCGTAGGCCAGCTCGTAGGCATCGCCGTTGCCGGCACCGACGGCCACGCCGCACGGGTTGGCGTGCTTGACGATGACGCAGGCCGGCGCATCGAACTGGCGCACGCATTCCCACGCCGCGTCGGCATCGGCCAGGTTGTTGTAGCTCAGTTCCTTGCCCTGCAGCTGCTGGAAGGTGGCCAGCGTGCCCGGCACCGGATACAGGTCGCGGTAGAACGCGCCGCTCTGGTGCGGGTTCTCGCCGTAGCGCAGGTCCATCACCTTCACGAAGGTGGAGTTCATCTGTGCCGGGTACTCGGTACGCGCCGGCACCGCAGCGTCGGTGGCGGTGACCGCCGACAGGTAGTTGCTGATCGCGGCGTCGTACTGGGCGACGCGGTTGAACGCGGCCACCGAGAACGCGAAGCGGGTGGCAGCCGACAGCTGGCCGTTGTTGGCCTCCAGCGAGGCCAGCAGCTCGGCGTACTGCGACGGATCGGTGGACACCGCCACGCGGGCGAAGTTCTTGGCCGCCGAGCGCAGCATGGCCGGGCCGCCGATGTCGATGTTCTCGACCGCGTCGGCCAGGGTGCAATCGGCCTTGGCGGTGACCGACTCGAACGGGTACAGGTTCAGCACCAGCAGGTCGATGGCGCCGATGCCGTGCTCGGCCATCACCGCATCATCCAGGCCCGAACGGCCCAGCAGGCCGCCGTGCACCATCGGGTGCAGGGTCTTGACCCGGCCATCCATCATTTCCGGGAAGCCGGTGACGTCGGCCACGTCCTTCACGGCCAGGCCCATGTCGCGAATGGCCTTGGCGGTGCCGCCGGTGGACAGCAGCTCCACGCCGCGTGCAGCCAGCGCGGTGGCCAGCTCGGCCAGGCCGGTCTTGTCGGAAACGGAGAGGAGGGCCCGGCGGACGGGCAACAGATCAGCAGTCATGGGACAGAATCGGCAGCGGAGCGGGGCCGATATTGTAGGCGGTGGGGGCCGGTGGCGGGCGCCGCCGGGCGAAATCGGCTGCCGGCGCGGGCCTGCGGCCCCCTTCGGCACAGCCCGGTTGGTTGCAGACTGCAAGCAATCCGATGGGGCGGCATCGCCCCGATCGGGTAGGCTGTGCCCGGACTGCCAAGGATCAGCAGGTACAGATCGTGTCGATCTATGCATTGAAAGGACGTTTCCAGGACCTGTTGCGTCCGGCCGTACGCGGCCTGTACCGCATGGGGATCACCGCCAATACGGTGACCGTGGCCGCCGCCGTGGTCTCGCTGCTGGTGGCTGCCGCCGTGTGGTGCTGCGCGCCGGCCCAGCCCCTGCTGTACCTGCTGCTGCCGCTGTGGATGCTGCTGCGCATGGCACTCAACGCGGTGGACGGCATGCTGGCCCGCGAGTTCGGCCAGCAGTCGAGGCTGGGCGCCTATCTGAACGAGCTGTGCGATGTGATCGCCGACGCGGCGCTGTACCTGAGCCTGCTCAGCGTGCCGGGCGTGCGCCCGGAAGCGCTGTGGCTGCTGGCCTGGACGGCGGCCCTGAGCGAGTACACCGGGGTGCTGGGGCTGATGGTCGGTGCCAGCCGCCGCTATGACGGCCCGATGGGCAAGAGCGACCGCGCGTTCGTCATCGGCGTGCTGGGCCTGCTGCTGGCGTTCGGCTGGGGGGCTGCGATGACTGTCACTGGCGTGGCCGCGGCCATGGCGGTGCTGTGCGTGCTGACGATGATCAATCGCGTCCGTCGCGGACTGCGGGAAGCGTCGGTTTCGCCTAATTAATCAAGCAGATACAAAAAGACAATCAGGAGATTGCATGCGTCAGGCGCAGGAACGGGAATTCCACAGCTTCGACCAGGTACCGCTGTTCTACCGGTACTGGGCGAGCACCACCGCGACCCCAGCCACCAAGGCTGTCGTGCTGCTGCATCGCGGCCATGAACATTCTGGCCGGGTCACCCACCTGGTCGATGAGCTGGACCTGCCCGACACCGCCTTCTTCGCCTGGGATGCACGCGGTAATGGCCGTTCGCCCGGCGCACGAGGCGATGCCCCGGGCTTCCCGGCGCTGGTGCGTGATCTGGACAGCTTCATCGCCCACATCGGCGCCGAGCACGGCATCGCGGTGGAAGACATCGTGGTGATCGCACAGAGCGTGGGGGCGGTGGTCGCCGCCACCTGGGTGCACGACTACGCGCCGCGCCTGCGCGCGCTGGTGATGGCTTCGCCGGCGTTCAAGGTGAAGCTGTACGTGCCGTTCGCACGCCCGGGCTTGGCCTTGATGCAGAAGCTGCGCGGCAATTTCTTCGTCAACAGCTACGTCAAGCCGCAGTGGCTGACCCACGATCCGGCGCGGGTGGAAAGCTACCGCACCGATCCGCTGATCACCCGACCGATCTCGGTGCGCGTGTTGCTGGGCCTGTACGAAGCGGCCGACCGCATCGTCGCCGATGCGCAGGCGATCAGCGTGCCGGTGCTGCTGCTGGTGTCCGGCTCGGATTTCGTGGTGCACCGTGGCCCGCAGGACCGCTTCTACGAGCGCCTGTCCAGCCCGATCAAGGAGCGCGTGCATCTGCCGGGCTTCTTCCACGACACGCTGGGCGAGCGCGATCGGGCGCCGGCGCTGGCGCGTATCCGCAGTTTCATCCAGGCACGTTTCGCCGAGCCGCTGCGCGAACTGTCGCGGCGCGATGCGCACCGCCATGGGCCGACTTTCGAAGAATCGGAGATCCTGGCCTGGCCACCGGAACGCAACAGCCTGGCCGACCTGCGCTGGCGCGTGGTACGTGGCGGCCTGCGCTTCGGCGGAACGTTGTCCGAAGGCATCGCGCTGGGCCTGCAGACCGGATTCGATTCGGGCAGCACGCTCGACTACATCTATCGCGATGAGGCGCGCGGCAAGGGCCCGTTGGGGCGCATGGTCGATCGCAACTATCTGGATGCGATCGGCTGGCGCGGCATCCGCATTCGCGGCCAGCACCTGCAGGAACTGCTGCGCGACGCTGCCCAGCGCCTGCGCGGGCAGGGCACGCCGGTGCGCGTGCTGGACGTGGCTGCCGGCCATGGCCGCTACGTGCTGGAAGCGCTGGGCCAGGGCGAACAGCGCGCCGAGCGCATCGTGCTGCGCGACTTCAGTGATCTGAACGTCACCCAGGGTCAGGCCTTGATCGAGCGCCTGGGGGCGGCCGACATCGCGCGCTTCGAGCAGGGTGATGCGTTCGACCCGGCACAGCTGGCCAAGGTCGATCCAGCACCGACGCTGGCCGTGGTATCGGGCCTGTACGAACTGTTCCCCGACAACGATGCGGTGCTGCGCTCGCTGCAGGGCATTGCTGCGACGGTGCCGGCGGGCGGCTACCTGGCCTATACCGGCCAGCCGTGGCACCCGCAGCTGGAGTTCATCGCACGCGCACTGACCAGCCACCGTGGCGGCGCCGCGTGGGTGATGCGCCGCCGTACCCAGCAGGAAATGGACGAGCTGGTGCGCCTGGCCGGGTTCGCGAAGGTGGCGCAGCGTATCGACGACTTCGGCATCTTCACGGTGTCGCTGGCGCGCCGGACCGCGTGATGGCGACGCTCGCCGCATCCCCGCTGGCCGCAGAGGGGCGCCCCTGGCGGCGCGCCCTGTTGTGGCTGGCCCTGCTGGGCCCATTCTTCTTCGCCAGCTATGGCTTCGCCAACTGGATGGCCGGCCGCCATGCCGAACTGCCGGTGATGGCGTTCGGATGGGAAACGCAGATTCCGTTCGTACCGTGGACGATCGTGCCGTACTGGTCGATCGATCTGTTCTATGCGGTTTCCTTCTTCCTGTGCCGGCAACGGTTGGAGCTGGACCGGCATGCGTTGCGGTTGTTCAGTGCACAGTTGATCGCGGTGACCTGCTTCCTGCTGTGGCCACTGCGCTTCAGTTTCGAGCGGCCGGAGATCGGCGGTGTGTTCGGTTGGTTGTTCGATGTGCTGCTGGGCTTCGACAAGCCGTTCAACCAGGCGCCATCACTGCACATCGTGTTGCTGATCGTGCTGTGGGTGAAATTCGCGCAGTACCTGCATGGGGTGTGGCGTTGGGTACTGCATGTGTGGGCGCTGCTGATCGGCGTCTCGGTGCTGACCACATTCCAGCATCATTTCATCGATATCCCGACCGGCCTGCTGGCCGGTTGGCTGTGCGTCTGGCTGTGGCCGGAGCAGGGCGCGCCACCGTTGCGTGCCTGGCGCACCGCGCGTGACGCCAGACGTTGGCGCCTGGCAGCGCTGTACCTGCTGGGGGCCGCTGCATTGCTGGTGCCGGTGGTGCTTCTGCGTGGCGCGGCGTTGTGGCTGCTGTGGCCGGTGGTATCGCTGCTGCTGGTGGCGTTGGCGTATGCGGGGCTCGGTACGGCGATGTTCCAGAAGCGTGCCGATGGTCGCCTGACCATGGCGGCACGCTGGCTGCTGGCGCCGTACCTGGGTGCGGCCTGGATCAATTCGCGGCTGTGGACGCGGCGTGCGCCGCAGCCGGTGCCGGTGATGGACGGTGTATGGCTGGGGCGTGTTCCCTGCGCTGCATTGCCGGCACCCTTGGTCGGCGTGGTCGATGCCTGTGCCGAACTGTCCTGTCGTGCACCGGGCGCGGCGTATGCCAGCGTGCCGATGCTGGACCTGGTGGTGCCCACGCCGCACCAGTTGCGCGAGGCGGCCGAGGTCATCGAGCGGCTGCGTGCGCATGGACCGTTGCTGGTGTGTTGCGCGCTGGGCTATTCGCGCAGTGCTGCCAGTGTGGCGGCCTGGCTGCTGCGCAGTGGTCGTGCCACCGATACCGATGCCGCGGTGGCGATCGTGCGCACGGCACGTCCGGGCGTCGTGCTGGGCGCGGCGCATCTGCATGCCATCACTGCTGCAGCGGGAGCACGCACGTGAGTACCGTTCCCGATCTGGTGACCATGCAGCTGCTGCTGCGGCAGGGCCGTTGGCCGGCCGGCCTGTCGCTGGGCCTGCTGCTGGTGGCGCTGCTGCTGCTCGGCACCGAACCTGGCCTGGCGATGATTGCCGCCGGCGTGTTGCTGCTCAGTGTTGCCGCGGGCCTCGCGCAGGCTTACCAGGCATGGCGGGTTGGTCTGGACGCGAGTCTGCTGCAGCTGCTGCGTAATGAAGGCCTGGACGGCGAAGCCGCCGCGCGCCGTATCGATCAGGTGCTGCATGACAGCGGCTTGCGCCGCGTATCGTCCGATGCGCCGCTGCGCGGCTGGGACCTGCGCTGGGCAGGCATGCGTCGCCTGCTGCTGCGGCAGTACCTGCTGACAGGCGTGCAGGGTGCGCTGCTGGTGCTGGCCGTGTTGTGGCCGCAGACGTGAACCGGAGGGACCGATGTTCGCTGAATTGATTGCGCGCGCCTGCAGTGGCGCGATCCATGTAGTTACCGGCGCCCGCGCGCTGTGGATCGGCTGTGCGCCGTCCAGCGAACGGCGCGTGTATTACGGCAACCACGCCAGCCATGGTGACTTCGTGCTGATCTGGTCGTCGATGCCACCGGCACTGCGGCGCCAGGTGCGCCCGGTGGCCGCGGCCGAATACTGGCAGCGCGATGGCCTGCGTCGCTACCTGATCGATGCGGTGTTCAACGGCGTGCTGGTCGAGCGCGAGGCCGGCCATCGCCAGCAGGATCCACTGCAGGCTCTGCGTGATGCGGTGGACGAAGACTGCTCGCTGATTCTGTTTCCGGAAGGTACCCGCAACGTGGGCGAAGAGCCGCTGCTGCCGTTCAAGAGCGGCATCTATCACCTGGCACGGCAACGCCCGGAGCTGGAATTCGTACCGGTGTGGATCGACAACCTGAAGCGGGTGATGCCCAAGGGCCGGTTCCTGCCGCTGCCGCTGCTGTGCACGGCCACCTTCGGTACGCCGCTGCGGCTGCAGGCCGACGAGGACAAGGCCGCCTTCCTGGCCCGCAGCCGGCAGGCGCTGCTGGACCTGGCGCCGAACGGGGGCAGGGCATGAGCTTCCTGATCGATGTGTCCGGCGACCTGGCCACGCAGAGTGTCGGTCAGCAGACCGGCCTGCTGTTTGCTGGCGTGGGTGCGGTGCTGGTGCTGGCCACGCTGGTGGCCGAGACATTGCGCTGGCGCCAGCGTGGGCAGCCCAGCGCGGTGATCGCCAACCTGGTCTCGCGCATCCGCGCGTGGTGGGTGATGGCGATCGTGGTCGGGCTGGCGCTGTTCTTCGGTCGTGCCGGGGTGATCGTGCTGTTCGCGATCATCTCGCTGTTCGCACTGCGCGAGTTCATCACCCTGGCGCCGACCCGCTCGGGCGACTACTACGCCCTGCTGGCCGCGTTCTACATCGTGCTGCCGTGGCAGTACTACCTGGTCTGGATCGACTGGTACGGCATGTACACGCTGCTGATCCCGGTCTACGCGTTCCTGTTCCTGCCGATCCTGTCGACCATTGGCGGTGATACCACGCACTACCTGGAGCGGACCGCGAAGGTGCAGTGGGGGTTGATGATCTGCGTGTTCTGCATCTCGCATGTGCCGCTGCTGCTGAACCTGCACGTGCCCGGCCATGACCCGTCGCGCAACGTGCTGCTGTTCGCCTTCCTGGTGATCGTGGTGCAGTCTTCGGACGTGCTGCAGTACATCTGGGGCAAGCTGCTGGGCAGGCATCTGATTGCGCCGAAGCTGTCGCCGTCGAAGACGGTGGAGGGCTTCGTGGGCGGTGTGCTGAGTGCCAGTGCGCTGGGTGCGGCACTATGGTGGATCACCCCGTTCACGCCGCTGCAGGCGTTCGGCCTGTCGCTGCTGATCAACCTGATGGGGTTCTGGGGCGGCCTGGTGATGTCGGCGATCAAGCGCGATCGTGGCATCAAGGACTGGGGCCACATGATCGAGGGCCATGGCGGCATGCTCGACCGACTGGATTCGGTGTGCTTCGCCGCGCCGGTGTTCTTCCATGTGGTGCGGTACTACTGGAAGGCGGGCGGCGGCGGTTGATTCTGCCGGCTTCCATCCACGCATGGGGCGGATCTACCGGTAGTGCCGGCCGCTGGCCGGCAACTGCAACATCCTGCCACCGTTCGTGGGGTTGCCGGCCAGCGGCCGGCACTACCCGTGCGCGTTTACGCGCTGATGCCGTATTCCTTCAGCTTCTTGCGCAGGGTGGCACGGTGGATGCCCAGCATCGCGGCGGCGCGGCTCTGGTTGCCTTCGCAGTGATTGAGCACTTCCACGAACAGCGGAATCTCCATCTCGCGCAGCACGATCTCGTAGACATCGTCCGCATCGCAGCCATCAAGGTCACGCAGGTAGCGGCGCACGGACTGGGCGACGTGTTCACGCAGCGGTGGCCGGGGAGCGCCACGACTGTTGTCAGGACGAGAAAGGACAGCGTTCAAGGGGGTTCCCGATTCGGTTGGCCCGTGCGCGCGGAGCGCGCGGCCGGACGAGGTGGTGGCGGCCAGTCTAGCGCGAGCGTGCCCGGCCTGCCACGGCTGGTCGCCTCTCCCCGGTCAGAGGAAGTCGAAGGTGAATGCGACGGTGGACGCAGCGGGCTCCTGCAACCGGAAGGCGACGCGCGCGCTCTGGCCCGGTTCCAGCAGGGCTGCACCGGGGTTCTCGCCCAGGTACTGCGCGGGCGTGAACACGCCGCTGCCGATCACCCGGCCATCGGCATCGGACAATGACAACCGCAGGTCCGGCCACGCCTGTGCCCAGCGCGCATCGTTGCGGATGCTGGCCTGCACCTGCAGCACACCGGCCTGGCCCGGCAGGGGGCGGATCTCGCGGCTGGTCATGGTGAACGCAGTGGGCTCGTGCCAGGCAGGCAGGCTGCAGCGCAGCACGCCGCACAGCGTGCCCAGCCATGCGCGGTTGCCGGCGTCGGCGGCCAGCCGCGCGCGGTCGGCCAGTACGCTCTGCAGTACCAGCAGCAATGCCAGCCCGGCGACCAGCAGCCAGTGCCAGCGGGGTGTTGGCAGCGTGCGCGTGCGCGCGCTGCCGAGGAAGCTGGGGGCATCACTGGCGACCGCCGTTGCCTGCACCGCGACCGGCGCCGGTTCGATGGCCGCTGCTTCATCAACGATGACAACGTCATCGTCGTGTCGCATCTCTGTCGCCGGTGGGCGTGCCAGGTCGATGGGCTCGGCCTGCATCTGCTCCACAGGCGTTGCGTGCCGGGCTTCGTCCTGCATGCGCGCATCGGTCGCAGGCGCAGGCTCACCCTCCGGCGTCGTGCGCAGGAAGGTGGCCAGGGGACGGCGCGGTGGGTTCGGCTCGGACATGCTCAGGGCGCGGGCTCGGATCCAGCGGTCATTCAACCACGATCAGGCGCGGCGCACGCCGGTGATGCGCATCCAGTCGCCATCCTGGGTGGCCTGCAGATCGTCGAACCATGCTGCATAGCGCTGCAGCAGTTCGCCTTCCTGGCCATGCAGGATGCCGGACAGGGCGATGCGGCCACCGGCAGCAACGCGCGCAGCCAGCAGTTCGGCCAGCGCATCCAGCGCCGAGGCGAGGATGTTGGCGACCACGATCGGATAGGTCGCGACCGGTTCGTCCTGCGGCAGGTACACATGCATGCGGGCCTGCTCGCCGTTGCGCTCGGCATTGTCGGCGGTGGCGACCAGGGCCTGCGGATCGTTGTCCACGCCGATGGCTTCGGCGGCGCCCAGCTTCAGCGCGGCCAGTGCGAGGATGCCCGAGCCGCAACCGAAGTCGAGCACGCGCTGGCCCTGCAGCAGGCCATCGACCGCCAACTGGTCCAGCCAGCGCAGGCACAGTGCGGTGGTCGGGTGGGTGCCCGAACCGAACGCCAGGCCAGGGTCCAACCGCACCACGGCGGCATCGGCGGCCTGTGCGGCATCGGGCAGTTCATGGTTCCACGGCACGATCCAGGTACGGCTGCCGAAGTCCATCGGCTGGAACTGGTCGAGCCAGGCACGTTCCCAGTCTTCATCCTCGACCGCGCGGAAGCTGCCGCTGCTCCAGTCCAGCTCCGGATCGAAGGATTCCAGTGCGGCCAGCAGCAACAGCGCGTTGCTGTCGGCGGGGAACAGCGCGCTCAGCACCAGCGTGTCCCACAGCGGGGTCTCGCCCACGCCCGGTTCGAGAATGGCCTGTTCGTTGCTGGTATCGGCCTCGGCATCGAGCAGGGTCACGGCCAGTGCACCAACGTCCTCCAGTGCATTTTCATAGCGGGGCTGGGTGGCTTCGGTGCAGCGCAGGGTCAGTTCCAGGAACGGCATGGTGGTGGGGGCAATCGCGGGAAAGGGGGCCATGCTAGACCATCGGGGCGTCTCCGTATTGCCTGAGATGCCGCTCCGAGATGAACGAAGCCCGTTCAGACAGGCCCGTCGGGCCTTGCTAAACTTCGTGCTTTCCTATGCGCCGCATCGCCTACCGCCGCCGATGGCCTTCGCTCCGACCCTGAAAACCTGGTTGCTCGTACTGCCGGCTGTGGCCGTGCTGGGCGTGGCCGGTTATCGGGCCAGCGGCCATGCTGCGACGTCTTCGGTAGCGTCGGCGGATCTGGCAGGTGCGGTCGCGGCCGCTGACAGTGCGGCGCCGCTGCCGGTGATGCCGGAGGCGCTCGCGCGCCGCCTGGCACCCTTCGAGCGTGGCAACGCATTGCCGTCCGGGCTGCCCCTGGATCTCCGCGCCGATATCGAAGACGCCACCGACCTGTATGCCTATGCTCAGCGGTTGCGTGCCCAGGCGGACGAAGGCAACCACGAGGCGCGCTGGATGCTCAGCCGTGTCTATGACTACTGCGCGCAGTACGCGGTCGATCCGGGTGGCTACCGCTTGGACAACAACGTGCTGGCCGGGCTGGGCCTGACCGCCGCACCGGCGATGGTGCAGGCGCGCGAACGCGTCGCGCAGCGTTGTGGTGGTTTCGTGCCGGGCGACAAGCTGGGCACGGCCTTGGTGCTGTCCGAACGTCGCAAGGCGGCCGCACAAGGCAATCTGGCTGCTGAGGCTGCGTTGTTCGCCGAGGGCGAACCGCTGCAGGACAGCCCCGAGTACCGCCGTGACCTGGTTGAACGGGTGCGCACCTCGCGCGACCCGGAGGCCTTCATGGCGATCGCACCGGGCATGGGCGTGCGCGCCTCGGGTGACCGCGCGCTCAACGGCCTGGTGGCGGGCGAGCAGCTCAGTGAACTCGCATGGCGGCTTGCGGCCTGCGAACTCGGTCTACCGTGTGGGGCAGACAGTGTGCTGGTCAACAGTTTTTGTGCGAACGGAGGGATCTGTTCGCAGGATGGTACGCAGGATTTCCGGGATTTCGTGTATGACGCTGCGGTATCGCGGCAGGGCGCTGGGAAGATGAAGGAATGGATCAAGCGATTGGTTGGAAAGAGGAACGAGCAATGAACTACCGCCGATTCCTGCACGGGGCCAAGTTCTGGTTCTGGGTGGCCCTGTTCGTGGCCTACTCGGCCGGCGCGGTTGGCCTGTTGATGATCGATACCTATGAAGATCGCTACCGGCATCTGTCGAAGGTGGAACTGACCACGGTGAAGGCGCAGGAAGACGTGCGCCGTGCCGGTGCCAGCCAGGTGGCCGCGGTCTATCGCGCGCAGAGCGGCATGCCGTTCGCGTCGCTGCCGGCGGGCAGCACCTTCCAGGTGGTGTGGCCGGATGGTTCGACCGAGACCATGGTGATCGTCGACCCGACGTCGCCCAATGGCGTGCGTCCGCTGGCGAACTCGCAGATTCCGGCCGAAGCTTCCGACAAGCGCTGATGCGCCTGCTGTAGCGCCAAGCCCACGCTCGGCTGAGCTTTCCGGCAAGCCGAGCATGGGCTCGGCGCTGCAGCAACAGAAAAGGGCGGGGATATCCCCGCCCTTTTCATGTCCAGCACGTGGCGCCGATCAGGTCAGCGCGATCGGCTTGTTCTTGCGTTCGGCCAGGCGCTTTTCCAGGTAGTGGATGTTCTGGCCACCGGCCTGGAAGCCCTTGTCGCGCATGATCCGCTGCTGCAGGGCGACGTTGGTCTTGATGCCATCGACCACCATTTCGCTCAGTGCCACGCGCATGCGGGCAATGGCGGTTTCGCGGTCCGGGCCGTGCACGATCAGCTTGCCGATCATCGAGTCGTAGTTCGACGGCACGCGGTAGCCACTGTAGATGTGGGTGTCCACGCGCACGCCGGGGCCGCCTGGCGGATGGAAGCCGGTGATGGTGCCCGGGCTCGGCACGAAGGTCTCCGCATCTTCGGCGTTGATGCGACACTCGATGGCATGGCCGGTCAGCACCACGTCGCTCTGCTTGATCGACAGCTTCTGGCCGGCGGCGATCTTCAGCTGCTCGGCCACCAGGTCGATGCCGGTGACCATTTCGGTGACCGGGTGTTCCACCTGGATGCGGGTGTTCATTTCGATGAAGTAGAAGCGGCCGTCCTCGTACAGGAACTCGAACGTGCCGGCACCACGGTAGCCGATGCGTACGCAGGCTTCGGTGCACACCTTGCCGATCTGCTCGCGCTGCTCGGCAGTGATGCCCGGTGCCGGCGCTTCTTCCACCACCTTCTGGTGGCGGCGCTGCATCGAGCAGTCACGCTCGCCCAGGTGGATGGCGTTGCCCTGGCCGTCGGCCAGTACCTGGATTTCCACGTGGCGCGGGTTCTCCAGGAACTTCTCCATGTAGACCTCGCCATTGCCGAACGCGGCCTTGGCCTCGCTCTTGGTGGTTTCGATCGAGGTCTTCAGCGAGGCTTCGGCGTGCACCACGCGCATGCCGCGGCCACCGCCACCACCGGCCGCCTTGATGATGACCGGGTAGCCGATCTCACGGGCGATCTTGGTGTTGGCGACGATGTCTTCGCCCAGCGGGCCGCCCGAGCCGGGCACGCACGGCACGCCGGCGGACTTCATCGCGCGGATGGCTTCGACCTTGTCACCCATCATGCGGATGGTGTCGGCCTTGGGGCCGATGAAGATGAAACCGGACTCTTCCACGCGCTCGGCGAAGTCGGCGTTCTCCGACAGGAAGCCGTAGCCCGGGTGGATGGCCTGGGCGTCGGTGACTTCCGCCGCGGCGATCAGTGCCGGGATGTTGAGGTAGCTCTGCGGCGACGGCGCCGGACCGATGCAGACCGACTCGTCGGCCATGGCCACGTGCTTGAGGTTGCGGTCGACCGTGGAATGCACGGCCACCGTGCGGATGCCGAGGGTGTGGCACGCGCGCAGGATGCGCAGCGCGATTTCCCCTCGGTTGGCGATGACGACTTTGTCGAGCATGGCGTGCCCCTCAGCCGATCACGAACAGCGGCTGGTCGAATTCGACCGGCTGGCCGTTCTCGCCGAGGATGGCGACGATGGTGCCGGACTTGTCGGCTTCGATCGGGTTGAACATCTTCATCGCTTCGATGATGGCCAGGGTCTCGCCTTCCTTGACCTGCTGGCCAACGCTGACGAACGCAGGCTTGTCCGGGGCGGACGACGCGTAGAAGGTGCCGACCATCGGCGAGCGCAGCACGTGGCCTTCCGGCAGCGCCGGGCCCGGCTTGGCGGTGCCACCGGTGGAGGCTTCGGTCGGCGACTGCATCGGCATCGCCTGCGGCGCCGGAGCGGCCGGAGCGGCGTACACCGGGGCGGCGACCGGGGCGGCATAGCCGGCCACCGGGGCGCGCGACAGGCGCACCGACTCTTCGCCTTCCTTGATTTCGATTTCAGCCAGGTTCGACTCTTCCAGCAGGTCGATCAGCTTCTTGATTTTGCGGAGATCCATGGTGGCCTCTTTGCTCTTGATGTCAGTGTGGTGGGAAGCGCATCGCGCTCGGGTCAAAGCAGTTCGTAGAACTCGCGCAGCTGCCGCGTACGGTCGCGCGTCTGGGTGATCAGGCACTGCATCTTCGCAGGGTTGCGCGAGGTGCCGTCTGCATTGAAGGCGTAGACTGCCTCGCAGTCTGCATCGCGCAGGGTTATCCAGATGCGCTGGGCCTTCACCAGCTGCTGTTCGGCCGCTGCGCATCGGCTGCAGCTGCCATCGGCGGCCTGCGCCTTCAGTTCGCCGCGCGCCTGGACGTAAACGGCGTTCAATGCGCTGTCGGCGTCATCCAGGCGATCGGAATCGCACATGTCGCGCTCGTAGCCGCCGGTCGCCTGCGCGCAGTCAATGCCAGCGGCCGCGCGCTCGGCGGCGATGCTGGCGCCGCACACGCCGGCCCACAGCACGATGCAGGCAAGCACTCTTGGGAGCATCTTCACGCGCGGGCCGCCTGCACGCGCAGCAGCGCCGCGTCCATCGCGTAGCGGTAGCTGTCGGCGCCGAAACCGCAGACCACGCCCACGGCCTTGTCACTGAAGTAGCTGTGCTGGCGGAACGGTTCGCGGGTATGCGGGTTGGACAGGTGGATCTCGATGAACGGCACCGCCACCGCCGCCAGCGCATCGCGCAGGGCGACCGAGGTGTGGGTGAAGGCGGCGGGGTTGATCAGGATGAAAGCGGTTCCGTCGTCGCGTGCGGCCTGCACGCGGTCCACCAGCACGTGCTCGGCATTGGACTGCAGGCTCTCCACCGCGTGCCCGGCAGCCGAGGCCTGGACGGCCAGCGCCTGGTCGATGTCGGCCAGCGTGGTGTGGCCGTAGACCTCCGGCTCGCGGGTGCCGAGCAGGTTGAGGTTGGGGCCGTGCAGGACCAGCAGCTTCGCCATGGGATCCGGAAGACGGGAAAGGGCGGCAGTCTGGCGGAACCGGCGGATGCTGTCCAGTTCGGCGAAGTTTGCAGCGTTTCAATCAATTGTTTGAAATTCCCCGGAGGGCTTGCGGCCGTATGGCGGGCGCTGGATCAAGGCGCGCTGAACGCCGTGCAGGTGGGGGATGCGTGCACGTAGGCCGACGATGGCGGCAGGCCGGGCGATGACGGATGCCGCAACGGGCTGTGATGCGGTAGATCCACGCCATGCGTGGATGAAGGAAGTTCGGTGCGCAGCAGGCTACGCACCCACCGAGGGACGGCCCAAGGTGCGCTGCACGCCACCCACCGCCCCCGCCACGCACCCGCTCACGTCTCCAGCGGCACCGTCGGCACCACGTTCGGGAACACCTCCTCCAAGGGCTCCCGTTCCCCCGGCTTCGGTGCCGGCCAGTTGTAGGCGTTCACCGGCTGCGCGCGGTTCACCCACAATGCGTAATACAGATGGTCGGCGCGGCCATCACCGGTATTGGGGTGGATCAGGATGGTCAGGCCCAGGCTGTTGAGCTGCAGCCAGGGCACCAGCACCGGCAGCAGGTCGTTGGTGAAGCCGAAATAGAACGACGGGGTGACGTGCGGTCCGCGTGGTTCCAGGTTCCAGTTGCCCAGCTCCACCGGGAAGCGCTCCGCCGCCCAGCGCCGCAGCAGCGCAGCTTTCTCGAAGCTGTCCTCGTCGAAGTAGATATGCGCGTGATAGCTCTTGATGTCGGTGTAGGCGCGTGGGGTCGCGGGCAGGGGGGCCTCCCCGGGACGCACGCTGGCCGGGCGCGGGGTCGGTTCGCTGGCGGTGACCTGGCCCCAGGGGCTGCTGCCCTTCACCGGCGGCGGGACGATGGCACGGAAGCCTGGGCGCCCGGGTTCGGTGGTGTTCACCGTGCTTTCGCCGCGCGGGGCTGCGGCGGCGGTCGACGCACTGGCCAGGCCGCCGGCGGCCAGACCGGCCGATGCGATCAGGCGGCGGCGTGTGGGCGAAAGCAGGTCGGCCCAGTGGGCGTCATCGTCGCCGGCGTCGATCAAGGTCAGCGGGTCCGGGTGCATGAAGGGCTCCGTGGCGGCATCGTGTGGGCAGGCAAGCACGCTCGGGCACCTGCATCCACAGCGTCCAATAAGCAGGTGGCATCACCTCATGCAGGTTTGCGCCGTCGTCGTTGAGCCCGGCTGCAGGGCGGGCTAGGGTGCAGGTCTGCCGCCCCGGAGCCCGCCATGACCTCGCCCGATGCCGATACCCAACGCAAGCGCGCGGCCTTCCGCCAGCTGCATTCAGCAGGGTGCTTCGTACTGCCCAATCCATGGGACGTGGGCAGTGCGCGCTACCTGCAGCGGCAGGGCTTCCAGGCACTGGCCACGACCAGTGCCGGCTGTGCCTGGAGCGAAGGGCGGCCGGACGGAGCGGTTTCGCTGCAGGCCACGCTGGAGCATCTGCGCCTGATGGCGGCAGCGACGCCGCTGCCGTTGAACGCCGATTTCGGCGATGGCTTCGGTGATACGCCGCAGAAGGTGCAGGAGGCGGTGGCCGCGGCGATCGACACCGGCATCGCGGCGTTGTCGATCGAGGATGCCAGCGGCGTCGCCGATGCACCGCTGCGTCCGATCGATCAGGCGGTGGAGCGTCTGCGCGCTGCCCGTGCAGCCATCGACCGCGCGGGCGGCGACGTGCTGCTGGTTGGCCGTGCCGAGAACTTCTTCGTCGGCGTGCCGGATCTGCCGGACACCCTGCAACGCCTGCGCGCCTATGCCGAGGCCGGTGCAGACGTGCTGTATGCACCGGGCATCAGCACGCGCGAGCAGATCAGCGCGGTGATTGCCGCCGTATGGTCGAAGCCGGTGAACCTGCTGGTCGGTGGGCCGACACCGCTGAGCCTGCAGGACATTGCTGCACTCGGCGTCCGCCGCGTCAGCCTGGGCGGCGCATTGGCCCGTGCTGCATGGGGCGGACTGATGCAGGCGACACAGCCGATCGTGCAGGCCGGACGCTTCGACGGCCTGCAGCAGGCGGCTTCCGGGGCCGCGTTGAACGCGCTGTTCCGTTGAGCGAAATCCCGGTGCAGTCCCAGACCAGCAGGGATAGTAGATCCACGCCATGCGTGGATGGATGCGCCTGCGATTACAGCGCTTCCATCCCACCCTTGGGCAGCGTCACCCCAGGCTCCAACGCTGGCAGCAGTTGCCGAAGCAGCGCGGGATTGTCCAGCAACGCAGCACCGTCAATGAAACTCCATTGGGCTGTGCCGACGCGGCGCACGGCGAGCATGAACGAGGTGCTGCGCATCGGCGCCTCGCGCACGCGCAGCAGCGACTGGCGTGGCACGAAGCAGACTTCCTCATCACCGGCCGCATAGGTGCGGCCCGGCACGCCCGCTTCGTCGCTGATGATGGTGACGCCGGCCTTGCGCAGTTCCTTTACCGTGTCGCGGGTCATCCGTGCATAGGCCTCATCGCCCCCGGCCAGGCGCTTCAGGCTGGGATGGGTTCGGGCGATGATCAACTCGGCATCGCCGCGGGCGAATGCGCCCATCATCGCCTGCACGTCCTGGCGCAATGCGGCTGAGTCTTCCGGACTGAGCTCACCGGCCAGCGCTGGCGCAACGGCCATTGCCATCGGCAGGGCCAGCAGAAGGGCGAGCAGGTATCGGTGCATCGTCGGGTATCTCAGCGGGAACCGCCGCACTATACGGCGGATGCGGAAACAGCATCCCACGCATGGCGCTGGTGTCCCGGGCGTCATTAACTACTATTGGTAGGTAGTGAATTCCGGACATCCCCCATGCACACCCTCATCGTTACCGCCCATCCTGAATCCGCCGCGTTGACCCATGCCATCGCCAGGCGCATCGGCGAAGCCATCACCGCAACGGATACCGCCAATACCGTGACCCATGCCGATCTGATGGCCGAAGGCTTCGATCCGCGCTTCAACACGCACGACCAGGCGCTGTTCCGTGGCACCGGCGCACCTCCAGCCGACGTCGCCGCCGAGCAGGCGCGGCTGGATGCTGCCGACACGCTGGTACTGGTCTATCCGCTGTACTGGTGGTCGTTCCCCGCACTGCTGAAGGGCTGGATCGATCGCGTGTTCACCCAGGGCTGGGCCTACCAGGACGGTGCAGACGGCAAGGTGCAGAAGAAGCTGCAGCGGTTGCGCGTGCACCTGGTCGGCATCGGTGGAGCCGGCGCGGACATGGTCGAACGTCGTGGCTACGGCGCGGCGATGAAGACGCAGATCGACATGGGCATCTTCGACTACTGCGGCGCGCGCGTGCTGACGTCAGAACTGCTGCTGGATGCCGATACCGGTGCGGCCGAAACGCATCTGCAGACCGCGCTGGCGATCGGCTGTAAAATCGGAACTCCGATGCACTGATCGCCGTGTTCCGCCGATGCCTGCCAACGCCGCTCCCACGCGCCGCCGATTGACCCGCGAGCAACGCGCCCGCCAGTTGCTGGACGTGGCCTGGGCGCTGGTTGGCGAAGAAGGCACCGACACGTTGACCCTGGGTCGGCTGGCCGAGGCCGCGGGCGTGACCAAGCCGGTGGCCTACGATCACTTCGTGACCCGCAACGGCCTGCTGGCCGCGCTCTACGATGACTACGACGGTCGCCAGACGGTGGTCTTCAACGAGCGCATCGGCCGCGCACGGGCGCAGTTGGCCGATCGTGCGGCGGCAATCGCCTCCGGCTACATCGACTGCATCCTCAGCCAGGGCAGTGAAGTGCAGGGCATCCTCGCCGCGCTGGTGGGCGCGCCGGAACTGCACGAGGTGCGGCGGCGCTACCAGCAGGATTTCATCGACAACTGCGATACCTGGCTGGGCCCGTTTGCTGCCGACGGCACGGTGCCACTGGCCGGGCGCTGGGCGATTCTCGGTGCGGCCGAAGCCCTGTCCGAAGCCGTGGCAGCAGGCGCGCTGGACAAGGCCGCAGCCGAAGCCGAGCTGCAGCGGCTGATCGTGGCAACGGTCAAGCGGCGCTGAGCCGCTCAGGCGTCGGCGGTGCTGTCGGCCAGCGCCGCGAACCCGGCGGCCAGCCGCTCGCGCACAAGGGCATCGCGTGCGTCGCGGCTTTCAGAACCCAGCACCACGGTGATCAGGCGTACCGGCTGATCCCGCCCGGGCACTGCCCGGCAGGCGGTGGCGGCCAGGCAGAAGCCTGCGGCCTGGGTGTAGCCGGTCTTCAAGCCATCCACGCCGTCATCGCCGAGCAGGGCGTTCTGGTTGCTGCGGCTGAGGCTGCCATGCGCGAACGTGCGCTGCGCGGTGATTGCCAGTATCTGCGGATGGTCATTCAGCAGGCAGGCGGCGAGTACTGCCATGTCGCGCGCGCTGGAAGCATGGTGCGGGGTGGTGATGCCGGATACGCTGGCGAACCAGCTGCTGCGCAGGCCAAGCTGGCGCGCGTGCCGGTTCATGCGGTCCAGGAACGCAGGCTGTGATCCGTCCAGATGGCGCGCGATGGCCAGCGCCGCGTCATTGCCGGAGACGATCATCAGTCCTTCCAGCAGGCGCGCGAGGGTGACTGTTTCACCGGGCACCAGGCCCATGCGCGTTTCATCATCGGCCACCGCGTGCACATCCCCGGCGGCGATGGTGACCGCTTCGTCCCACGCGCCTCCGTTCTCTTCGACGCATTCGTACGCCGCATAGGCGGTCATCAGCTTGGTCAGCGAGGCCGGTTGCCGCGCGATGTCCGCGTTGTGCTGATGGACCACCGCGAAAGTTGCCGCATCGAGGGTGATCGAGGACAACGGCGCGCGCTCAGTAGCGGGAGGCGGCATGGATGGGCCGATGGAGGAGGGCCTGCAGGATAGCCCGCGGCGGCTGCATGAAGCTGCAATATTGAAACGATATAACGTACCGCCATTGTGGGCCGCCGTTGGCCCGACGGGACATCCGATGACTGCACGCATGCCACGCCGTTGGCTCCATTCCTCGCTGCTGCTTGCGTTGGCTACGCTGGGTGGCTGCCAGCCCAACCTGCGCGCCGAGGCTGTTGCTTCCGGCCCAGCGCGCCCGCACAACGTGATCGTGATGATCAACGACGGTGCCGGTTGGGGCACCTGGGACGCCGCCGCCTACTGGCAATACGGCAGCCGCGAAGGGGCGCCGTATGCGGATTTTCCGCAGCGCCTGGCGGTAACCACCTTCCCGTTGAACGCCAGCAGCCAGCCGACCCGCGACAACGCGCAGACCCTGGGCTACGACGCGGGCAAGGCCTGGGATGACACACCGGTTCCTGCGCAGGACCTGCCGTTTGCGGGCTACCAGTACCTGGCTGCGGTGGCTACCGACAGTGCGGCGGCGGGCACCGCGTTGTCCTCGGGCATCAAGACCTACAACAACGCCATCAATTACAACAACGATGGCAATCCGGTCGAGTTCAACACGCTGCGCGCCAAGCGGCTGGGCATGGCGACCGGTGTGGTGACTTCGGTACCGTTCGCGCATGCCACGCCGGCCGCGTTCGCGGCGCAGAACGAATCGCGCAACAACTATCACGCCATCGCCCATCAGATGCTGGCACAGGGGCATATGGACCTGGTGATGGGCACCGGAGGCCCTGGCTACAGCGTTGATGGTCGCGCCTGTGACGAGAGTGCCGGCACGGCCAAGGCCGAGGGCTGTGCGAACCCGTGGGAATGGGTGTCGCCGCAGGATTGGCAGCAGCTGGAAGCGGGCAGCACCATCGGCGGCAATCCGTCGGGGCCGTGGCGCCTGATCCGCAGCAAGGAAGCGTTCGCCGCGCTGGCGCAGGGACGGTTGCCGGCCGACCGGCCGCTGATCGGCGTGCCGCGCGTGGCCAACACGCTGCAGCAGGCGCGCCAGCTGCAGGTGCTGGGCAAGGATGCGGCCACGCCTTCCGGTGTGAGGAAGATCGACAGCGTGCCGGATCTTGCGACCATGACCCGTGGCGCGCTGCAATTCCTGCAGCAGCGTTCGTCCAACGGCCTGTTCCTGATGGTGGAAGGTGGCGCCACCGACTGGGCCGCCCATACCAGTGCCTGCGGCACTGAATGGCACTACGGCCAGTGCAGCGACCAGCCGCAGTACGGCCGGCTGATCGAGGAAACCGTGGAGTTCAACGACGCGGTGACAGCAGTGATCGAGTGGATCGAACGCAACGGTGGCTGGGAGCGCAACCTGCTGATCGTCACCACCGACCACGACAACAGCATGCCGATGGGCCCGGATGCACAGAACGTCGCCTTCGAGCCGGTGCGCAACAACGGCCGTGGGCGCATGCCCGGGATCAGCTTCCGTCCCACCGGCAACCATTCCAATGCGCTGGTGCCGTTGTGGGCCAAGGGCGCGGGCGCGGAGCTGCTGGGCCAGCGCGTGCGGGGCGTTGATGCCGGCTACCGTCAGCACGTGCGCTGGAACGACGGCAGTTACATCGACAACACCGACGTGGCTGCGGCGGTGCAGGAAGCGCTGCAGCGTTAGGGGTGTGCCGGCCGCTGGCTGGCAGCTGCAGGTTTCCCGGTCGGCGAGGTTGCCGGCCAGCGGCCGGCACTACCGGGGGCGGTGCTGGGCGGCGGCGTCGGCGACGGGCTGGCCAGCTGGCGTGCCAGCTCGACACTGGCCACGTGGCCGTGCAGGAACAACAAGCCGCTGAAGATGTTCATGAGCGTGCCTCCACTTGAGTGGATTGCACGATACGGGCAGCATGGACGGGCAAAAAGCGACATTTCCGCAAGCATGCCTTGAGAGGAATTCAAGCCTGATGTCCCGCCCTCCGCTCCATGCCCTGCAGGGCTTCGTGGCTGCTGCCCGGCTCGGCAACCTGTCGCGTGCCGCTGCGTCGATGAATGTGACCGTCAGTGCGCTCAGCCATCAGATGCGGCAGCTGGAAGAACGGCTCGGGCAGCCGCTGCTGATCCGCCAGCCGCGTGGTGTCACCCTCACCCTTGAGGGGCAGCGCCTGCTCGACCAGGTCGGACCGCATCTGGATGCGATCAACGAAGCCTTCCAGCCCTATGCCGCACGTGCCGAGCACGTGCTGACGATCAGCGCGGTGCCGTCGATGGCGTCGGCCTGGCTGGTGCCGCGCCTGGGTCACTTCGTGGCCGAGCATCCACAGATCGAGATCAACCTGCAGTCGAGTGAACGCCTGATTGATTTCGAGCGGCAGCGCCAGTTCGACGCCGCGCTGCGTCTGGGCAGCGGGCAATGGCCGGGCCTGGTGGTGGAACCGCTGTTCGACGAGTGGCTGGTGCCGATGGCGAGCCCGGCGCTGATCGAACGCATGGGCGGCATTGACCGTGTGCCGTTGACCCGGTGGCCGCTGCTCGGTGATCCGGATGGCGCGTGGGGCGCCTGGTTCGCGTTGAGCGGGCAGAGCCCACCGTCGCGTTTCGTGGCGGTGCTGGATGATTCGGAGGCGCACCATCGCGCCGCTCTGGATGGCGTGGGCGTAGCGCTCGGGCGGGTGACGCGGGCGCGGCTGCTGCTGGATTCGGGCCAGCTGGTTGCACTGTCCAGCCAGCGCCTGAAAACCGACTGGCCGCATTGGCTGGTGTACCCGCAGCGCTCGGCCAGCCATCGCGGTTTCCTTGCGTTCCGCGACTGGCTGCACGCGCAGGCCGCCGAGCACGTGCGGCACATGGCAGACGCACATCTATAGCGTCGAGCCATGCTCGACCATTGCATCTGGATCTGTAGCGTCGAGCCATGCTCGACTGCTGGTGCTCTACAGTCACCGAACCAGCGTGACCGCCTGCCCGGCACGCGCGAACGCTGCCTCAAGCAACGGGCCTGCCTTGATCGCCTCCACTTCCTCGAACAACGCCCGCAATGCATCGGCCGGGCGTGAGGCCGGCGCCGCCACTGCCTGCTGGATCGCGGTGAAACGGCCGGCCAGCACACGGTGGCCGGGATGCACCTGCGCCCATGCTTCCAGCGGCTGGCGTACACCGGCGGCGGCATCCAGGCGCTGCTGATCGAACAGGGTGATGGCCGCCGCCGAGGTCTCCGCCCGCTCGATCGTGGCGTGGCGCAGTTCGCGACTGAGGAACAGGTCATAGGCCGCGCCACGCCCCACCGCGATGCGCAGCCCCTCGCGATCCAGGTCGGCCACCTGCTGCGCAGGGCTGTCCTCGCGCACCAGATAGGTGCCTTCGATCTCCACATACGGAGCACTGAAGGCAATGCGGTCGGCGCGTGCCGGATCGATGGCCAGGAAGGCCAGATCCCAGCCGTCTTCGCCTGCTGCCTCGACCACCGAGGCTGCGGCATCGTGGCAGGTGAAGCGAGCCTGCACCCCCATCCGTTGCGCCAATGCGGTAGCCAGTTCCAGTGAGGGGCCGCGCGGTGAGCGCGCATCGCCCTGTGCCAGCACCGGGTTGCCCAGGTTGATCGCCGCGCGCAGGAAACCGTGTGGTGCCAGCGTACTTCGGTGGTCGGCCAGGGACATGCGGGACTCCACGGGGCAGGGGAGACCCAGCATGCCAATAACGGTGTCCGCGTGGCGTGGAATCAGCCGCGCGCGGCGAAGGTGCCGTGGAAGCCCAGTGGTACCGCATAGGGCAGCCAGGCCTGTGCCAGCGGACCGTCGTCCAGGTGGCGGGCATCGAGCACCGCCAGGCCGCTGCGCTTGTTCACCGGGTCAAGCAGGGTGCCGATCAGCCAGCCATCATCGGCGTTGCGGCTGCCCGGGCGCGGTACGAACACATGCTCTTCGGCCATGATGTCCGGGCCATAGTTCCACAGCTGGCGGCGCCCGTGCTCGATGTCGAACGCGGCCACGGCGTTGAAGTACGGCGCATTGGCCGTGCCGTCGATGGTCGGCGCATACAGCCGTGCGCCACGTGTGTTCGCCGAGCGCGGGTCGAACAACGGGAACTCCACTGCGCTGATGCCCAGCGGCTGCCAGCGGGCCTGGCCACGACGCAGGTCCAGATGCAGCTCGACCAGGCTGGCGCCACTGTTGGCAGCGTGTGCGCCATCACCGGCCATCGCTTCCTTCATCGGCGAGCGCGCCTCATTGATGTCGTCGTGGCGCACTGCACGCAGCACGATGCCGCCATTGCGGGTGAACGCATCGCCGAAGTGGTAGATCGCCGCGAACGGGGCTTCGAACCACTGCGCCTTGTCCGGCGCATCCTTGGCGACCACCGCGATGCGTACGGGACGCTGCGGTGCGAACTGCATGCGCTCGAAGAAGCTGCCGCCTGCGCCGGTGAAATCGAACGGCATCATCACGAACACCAGGTGCTGGTCGGTCATCGCGAAGGCATGCAGGTAGCCATGCTCGGGTGTTTCGATCACATTGGCGCTGCGCAGCTGGCCGTTCGCACCGATGTGCCAGACCAGCAGGCCATGGCCACCCATCAGGCTGATCGAGCCGAAGTTCCAGACGCTGCCGTCGCGGTCGCGCAGCGGGTGCGCCGAGAACGGCAGTGCGGCGAGGTCCGGACGCCAGGTCACCGGACCCAGCGTCTGCAGGGAATCGGGGTCTACTTCGAATGCCGAGCCGGACTCGCACAGCGCGAACAGGCGGCCATTGATCATGGTTACCGAGGTATTGGCCACGTTGGCATCGTCGTTGTTTCGAACTGCCAGCGCACCGGGAACGCTGGTGCCGGCAGCCGGATACTGGAAGCGGCCGGCCTTCTGTTCACGGGTGAATTTCGGCGTGGCGACCATGCGCCCGTGATGGGTCAGGCTGCCATCACCATTGAAGCGCCAGCCATGCACCATGCCGTCGCCGTCGAACCAGTGGTCATAGCGGAAGCCATCGCGCTCGGTCCACGCCGGGCCGTTGCGGTACAGCGTACCGGCCAGGCCTGACGGCAGCTTTCCCTGCAACTGCACGGTGGTCGGGCCGAGGCTTTCGCTGCCGACGCTGCGCCAGCCAAGCAGCCACGGGTGTTCCTGCATGCCCTGCGCGAACCGCGCCGGGTCGCCGGCGAAGGCGGGAGCGCTGCGCAGCGCGGTGGCGCCCAGGGCCAGACAGGCACTGCTGCTGAGCAGGGTACGAAGGAAGCGGCGACGGTCCATGGTGGCCTCGGGTATGGATGCGGAATCAGCGCAGGGTGATGTCGATGGCGGTGCCGGCGGCCGGCACGTCGACGCGCGCCTCGTCGAAGGTCGGCTTGCGCATCACCTGCGGGTTGTTGCTGAAGCCGTAGCCTTCCACCGGCATCCCGACCAGGTTGGTGTCGAGCTTGCCGTTGTCGTTCTCGTCGTGGGTGAGCAGCACGGCATAGCTGCCGGCCGGCACGCCCTTGAACGTGAAGTGGGCGCTGTCGCCGCTGGGCGCCGCCTGCTGGGCCTGCACGGGCTTGGCCTTGCCGTCCCAGGCGGCGGCGTTGCCGACCAACGCAACGCGCAGGGTGCCGGTCTGCGCGCGGACGTCGTGCACGGTCACGGCCAGGTCGGCGGCGTGGGCACTGCCGGCCAGGGCCAGGGCAGTCAGTGCGGTGCTGAGCAGGGCGGTGCGGATCATGGCAGTGGCTCCGGAAGTGTGTGTGGCGGTGTGGAGCCAGTCTGCGTGGGGCGCTGCACCGGGTTCAGGGCCAGTGGTCATCGATTCGACGTGCCAGAAGTCACTTTCTGCGCCGGACCCATTGCCGCCGGCGTGCGCGGCCGTCAGCATCTGGCCATGCCCAGCCTGTTCCGCCATCTGTTGCGTCCGCTCAGCCTTGCCGGCCTGATCACCGTGCTGGTGGTCGGCCTGTCGTTCGCAGTGCAGCGCAGTGGCGCCGGGCTGAGCCTGCTGTTGCTTGCTGTGTTCCTGCTGCTGTTCGTGGTGCACGGCTGGGCGTCGATGCCATCCCGCGTGCGCGCCGCTGCTGCGGTGTTGCAGGCGCTGCTGGCGGTTGTGCTGGTTGCGCTGCAGCCGCGTACCGGTACCGCCCCGGTGCTGCTGGTGGTGCTGGTTGCACAGCTGGCCGAACACTGGCCGCCGCGCTTCGTGCTGGGCGTTGCGCTGCTGGCCAACCTGGCGGTGTATGCCGTGCTCCGCCACAGCGGCTTCAGCCAGCCGCTGCTGGTGGTGTTGCTGTATGGCGGTTTCCAGGCCTTCGCCGCGCTGACCGCGCACTATGCCCGCAGCACGGCGCTGGCCCGCGACGACCTGGCCCGGGTCAACGCCGACCTGCTGGCCACCCGCGCGCTGCTGGCCGACAGCGCACGCGATGCCGAGCGCCTGCGCCTGGCGCGCGAGCTGCACGATGTGGCCGGGCACAAGCTCACCGCGATGCGGCTCAACCTGCGCGCCCTGGCCGCAGACCCTGCGCTGGCCGGCCGCGAAGGGCTGGTGCTGGCCGAACAGTTGTCCGGCGAGTTGCTGGCCGACATCCGCCAGGTGGTGCAGTCGATGCGCGATGATCGCGGCCTCGATCTGGCCACCGCGCTGCATGCGCTGGCCGCACCCTTCCCACGACCGAAGCTGCAGCTGCAGATCGGCGACGGGGTGCGCGTGGCTGACCCGTTGATGGCCGAGACCGTGCTGCGGCTGGTACAGGAGGCCCTGACCAATGCCGCCCGGCACGGCAATGCAGACACCGTGTGGTTGACGATCAGTGAAGAGGAATCCCAGTTGCGTATCGATATCCGCGATGATGGCCAGCGCGCCGAACGCATCCGCGAGGGCAATGGCATCGCCGGCATGCGCGAGCGCCTGGCGGCCGTACAGGGGCGGCTGGAGTTGGCCCGAACCGCGCAGGGCGGCATGCATCTGACCGCGCGGTTGCCGGCATGAGCCCGGCCGCAATCCGCGTAGCGCTGGCCGACGACCAGGCATTGGTGCGTGCAGGCCTGCGTGCGCTGCTGCAGGGCCTGGGGGTGGACGTGGTGCTGGAGGCCGAGGATGGCCAGGCCCTGCTGGATGCGCTGGATACGCAGCGCGTGGACGTGGTGCTCAGTGACATCCGCATGCCAGGGCTGGATGGGATCGAGGCACTGCGCCAGCTGCGCGCGCGCGGCGATGCCACGCCGTGGCTGCTGCTGACCACCTTCGATGAAAGTGATCTGCTGCTGCGCGCCAGCGAGGCCGGCGCACAGGGCTTCCTGCTCAAGGATGCCGCGCCGGCCGACCTGCGCGAGGCCATCGAACGCGTTGCCGCTGGCGAGACCCTGCTGCTGCCGGTCAGTACCGATCCGGTGCGCGCGCGTTACCGCTTCCACGATGAAGCGCCGCCCACCGATACCTTCGGCGAACGTGAAGTGGCAATCCTGCGCCTGCTGGCCGGGGGCTACAGCAACAAGGAGATCGCGCGCAGCCTGTTCCTGGCCGAGGGCACGGTGAAGAACTACGTGTCCGCCATACTCGACAAGCTGGGCACCCGCGATCGCACCCGTGCAGTGCTGAAGGCGATTACCCTGCGCATCATCTGAGTGGACGTGGCAAGGAATGTCAGTGAACCCGATCCTGCATGTGGAAATCCCGGCCAGTGACCTGGACCGGGCCATCACGTTCTACCAGCGATGGCTGCAGGTTGCGGTGGACGAACCCATCGTGCTGCACGACTGCCGGATGGCCTATCTACCGTTTTCCGATGAGGCCGCCGGTGCCAGCATTGCGCTGGTGCACGGCGCGGACTATCTGCCTTCCGAGCAGGGCGCGCGCATCTACATCGGCGTCGGTGACCTGGATGCCAGCCTCGACCGTGCGCTGCAGGCCGGAGCCGAGCTGCGCTTCGGCCCGGCCGATGCCGGCGATTGGCGCGTGGCCGAGATCCGCGACAGCGAAGGCAACCGTATCGCATTGCAGGCGCGCACAGCGCCGTAACGTCAACGCTGCGGTGCGCGCATCTGTAGAGTCGAGCTTGCTCGACTGATTTTGACGTCGCCGTAGATGCATCAGTCGAGCAAGCTCGACTCTACAGCGTCGCGGCGCGTGAGCGCTGCAGCCAGTCGTTGATTGCGGGATCCAGCCGCGGGTCGTCCGGAAGCTGGATGCCGAAGCGCTGCTCCAGCACGTCGCGCACATCACCCACATCATGCAGCGGGCGCTTGTCCGGTGCCTGTCCGGGGCGGTACTCGGTGTAGTTGCCGCTGCCGATGGTGCGGCGCCAGTCCGGCCCGGTCAGCGACGCGCGCAACTGGCCGGGGAAACTGGAATCGGGATGGGTACATACGTACCAGTTGCCCACCACGTTGTCGATCGGCGCCGGCGCCTGCAGATCGAAGCGGTACATCACCCGCCAGCCGTCGCTGGATTCGGCCGACAGCATGAAATCACCGCCGTCTCCCAACCGCTGCAACAGATAGCGTTCGTGCGGGGTGGCCTGCGGCTGCGGGTCATGCAGGCGCAGCGGTACGGTCGGGGTCAGGCTGCCAAAACCGGCATCCACCAGCCAGTCATCGCCGTCCACCTGCACGCGCAGCAGCAGATGGGTACGCGCGGTCAGTTCGCCGTCCTGGGCGGCCAGCAGTACGCGCGCGCTCAATGGCTGGGCATCGAAGCCCAAGGCCTGCAGCAGCGCCAGCAACCCACCATTGAGCTCGAAGCAGTAGCCACCGCGGCACTCGTCAAGCAGCTTGCGCTGCACGCTGTCCAGGTCGATCGGCACCGCATCGCGCAGCAGGCAGCTGAGGGTTTCGAAGGGCAGCAGTGCGTTGTGGCGCTGCTGCAGCAGGGTCAGGCCGGCCAGGGTCCGTGGTGGCGGCGCATCCAGCTGCAGGCGCTGCAGGTAGCGGGGGACATCGAGCCTCGTCATGGGGGCACCGGGCGGGGAAGGGAGGTCCACTGTGCTCCCCCAACCGGGGTTGAGGTCAAGCACGGCGGCCGTGTCATGCCCCCGTCGCCTGCACCCGGTACAAAGACCGCGTCCGCCAGTGACGGGGGACGCAGACGAAAAAAGGCCTAAAGTTGACCTGAATCCGGCCGATACAGGTGCGTCCTTCCGCCTGGAGTCTGTCATGTCGGCCGTTGTCCCCCACCTCCGGTCCCTGCGCACGCGTCTTGCCACGTTGCGCTCGGCGTCCCCCGGCCTGCTGCTGTGGCTGCAACCACACCGGCTCAGCGTGGCCAACAAGCTCAAGGCGACCCTGTGGGTCTGTGGCCTGGGGCTGGTGGCGATCGCCGCTGTCTACGCCTGGACTGGCCATGCCAACGCCCTGGCCGCGCGCAGCCAGGCCAGCTACCAGCGCGGCAGCGATCTGGCTGCCAGCCTGTCCACGCGGGTGGCCGAAGCGCGCCGCCTGCAGACCCAGTATGCACGCAGTTTCGATGATGCTGACCGCAGCCAGTTGCTGGCAGCACAGAAGGCCCTGCAGGCTGACCTGCAGGCGCTTCGCGCGATGCCGATGGACGCCGGCCGACGCAAGGCGCTGCAGGTGCTGACCGAATCGGCCGACGCGTTCTCGCAGGGTGTCGCCGCCCTGTTTGAACGGGTCGACGAGATGGGCCGCGGTGAGGCCGGCCTCGCTGCACAGCTGCAGCAGGCCGCCGAAACCCTGCAGGCACAGGTGGATGCGCTGCAGCGGCCGTCGCTGGCGCTGTCCCTGCAGAAGATGCGAAGGCAGGAGGCCCTGCTGCTGCTCGACGGTGATTCCACCCACGCCGACCGCGCCAGCGAGGAAAAGCTGCCGTTCGACCTCGCGCTGGCGGGCCTGCCCGCGGATGCGCAGGACGCCCTGCGCAGCGGGATGGAGGGCTATCAAGGCGCCCTGCTGGGGTATACCGCGGCCCGCGTCGGCCTGGATGTGGAAGCGCAGTCGCTGCTGGATACCGCCGCGGGCGTAGCGCCGGCGCTGGCCGCTTTCCAGCAGGCGCAGGTGGCAGCGCTGGCCAAGGCGCAGGCGCGCCAGCAGGTCGCCGCGCGCACGATGAGCGTGCTGTTCGCACTGACCCTGCTGCTGGTGGCCGGCGTGCTGATCACCAGCCTGGTGCTGGCGCTGCGTGCGGTGCGCCAGCCGATCCAGGACACCCTGCGTTTCGCCAGCGACATCGCCGACGACCGCCTCGACACCACCCTGCGCGTCTACAACGCCAACGATGAGATCGGCCAGCTTGCCCAGCGCCTGGTCGACATGCAGCAGCGCCTGCGCGCGCGCATCGAAACCGAGCGTGCCGTGGCGCGCGGCAACACCCGCGTGCGCCAGGCGCTGGACAGTGCGCAGACCGGGCTGATGGTGGTCGATGCCGAGGGCCTGGTGGCGTACGCCAATCCGGCGCTGCTGGAGCAGCTGGAACGTCAGGGCGATGAGCTGGTGGGGAGCGATGCGGTACGCCTGCATCCGGCGCTGGCCAGCCTGGCTGGCGTGCGACAACGCGAAGAACGCGAGATCGGCCATTGCGGTGTGCGCTATCAGCTGGTCGCCAATCCCATTGTCGACGAGGGGCATTTCCTCGGCGTGGCGGTGGAATGGCGCAGTCGCGCGCTGGAAACCCTGCTGGAAACCGAAGTGGCAGCCCTGGTCGACGCGGCCGCGCACGGTGACCTGCACGGTCGCATCGCGCTGGAGGGGAAGCAGGGCTTTGTGCGCACGTTGTCGACCAGCATCAATCGCCTGTTGACCACCTTCGAGACCAATCTTGGCGATCTGCAGGCGCTTCTGGCCGCGCTGGCCCGCGGTGACCTCAGCGTGCGCATGGAAGGTGAACTGCAGGGCGTGTTCGCGCGCATGCGCGATGATGCCAACGCCACCGTCGCGCAACTGGGCCGCATCGTCACCCGCATCCAGCAGGCCACGTCCAGCCTCGATACCGGTGTCGGCGAGATCGTTGCCGGTCACCATGATCTGTCGCAGCGTACAGAGCAGCAGGCGGTCAATCTGGAAGAGACGGCAGCGTCGATGCACGAGCTGACCGACACTGTTGGCCGCAATGCCGATGCCGCGGGCCGTGCGGATGCGCTGGTCAAGGGCGCGGCGGCAGTGGCCCAGCGCGGAGGCGAGGCGGTCGGCCAGGTGGTGGCCACCATGCATGGCATCAGCGAAGCCTCACGGCGGATCGGTGACATCACCCAGCTGATTGATGGCATCGCCTTCCAGACCAACATCCTCGCGCTCAACGCGGCGGTGGAAGCGGCGCGCGCTGGAGAGCAGGGCCGCAGCTTCGCCGTCGTGGCTGCCGAAGTGCGCCTGCTGGCTCAGCGCAGCGCGGAGGCGGCCAAGCAGATCAAGGGATTGATCGAGGATTCGGTGGCGCGTGTGGGCCAGGGCAACCAGCAGGCCGAACAGGCCGGCACCACGATGGGCGAGATTGTCGGCAGCGTGCAGCAGCTGGCGGATCTGCTGGCCGGGATCCGCAGCGCGTCGCAGGACCAGCATGCCGGCATCGCCCAGGTGAACCAGACCATCGTGCAGATGGAGGCCAGTACACAGCGCAACGCCAGTCTGGTGGAAGAGGCGGGGGCCTCGACCGCGCAGATGCAGGCGCAGGTGCATGCCCTGGCAGAAGCCGTGGGCGCGTTCCGTCTGCAGTCGATGCCACAGGCGCGCGCTGCGGCCTGATCCCGCTCCGGTAGTGCCGGCCGCTGGCCGGCACCGTCGATGATCCTGCCGGCCAGCGGTCGGCACTACCCTTGTGGCTCAGTACACGTCGCGCCGGTAGCGCCCGGTCTCCAGCAGCGTTTCCACAACCTCATCGCCCAGCGCAGCGCGCAGCACCTGGTCCACGCCTTCGGCCATGCCCTGCAGCGAGCCGCAGACATGAATCACCGCACCACGCTGCATCCATTCGCGCAGCGCATCGGTGGCGGCATGCAGGCAATCCTGCACGTAACCACCTTCGCCATCGCGCGAGAACGCCAGGTCCACCCGCGCGAGATGGCCATCGGCCTGCCACGCTTCGATCTCGTCGGCGAACAGGAAGTCGTGCGCGCGCTGGCGCTCACCGAACAGCAGCCAGTGCCCGTGCTCGCCTGTGTGGGCAGCTTCGCGCAACAGGCTGCGCAGACCCGCGATGCCGGTGCCATTGCCGACCAGCACCATCGGGGCGCCACTGACACGATGGAATCCAGGATTGCGGTGCACACGGGCCACGATGCTGGCACCGACCGGGGCATGCAGCGCCAGCCAGCCCGAGCCCAGCCCGGCTCGACCCGACAGGTCATGCACCAGGCGCACCACCAGTTCCACCACTTCATCACTCGTGGAGGAGGCGATGGAGTATTCGCGTCCGGGCAGCGTTGGCAATCCGGACAGCCACAGGCAGGCATCCTGCACCGCCAGCGCGGCGTCGGCCTCGGGCAGCTCGCGTTCACTGGCCAGCGCCAGCAGGGTGCGTGGGTGGCCGTCCACCAGCAGCGGCTGCAGCGGATCCAACCCCTGTGCCTTCAACACGGCGTTGGCGTGCCGTGCGTTGTGCCGGGGCGCGATATGCAGGATGTCGCCCGCCTGCCACTGCACGTCGGCCGGTGGCGCAAGACGGATGCGCCAGATGGCACCACCGATGCTGCCCGGATTGAGCCGGTCGCGGCCGAGCAGCCGCCACTCATGCATCTGCGTGGCCGCCGGCAGCACGCTGTCATCGGTGACGATGCCGGTCAGCGCGCCCAGCTGCAGCTGCCATTGGCGCAAGGCCGCTACCGAGGCGGCATCGACTTCGACGCGGTCGAACAACGGGCGCGCGCCGTTGCCGAGCAGCCAGCCATCAACCTGGCGACCGAAGCCGCAGTAGTGCGGGTACTGTCGGTCACCCAGCGCCAGCAGTCCAAACTGCAGGCCTGACAGGTCGAGTGTCTGTGCCGTCAGCCGTCGTGCAGCGCCTCGCGCCGCATCCGGTGGCTCGCCGTCGCCGAAGGTGCTCAGTACCCACAGCACCTGCGCGGTGCGTGCCAGCTGCGCGGCATCAACGCGGGCCAGTGGCAGCACCTGCACCGCATGACCGGACGCCTGCAGCTGCGCGGCGGCGCGCCATGCCAGTTGTTCTCCCAGTCCACTCTGGCTGGCATGCACCACCAGCCACGGCGTACCACCGCCATCGGCAGGCGTTGCTGGCAGCGACTGGCGCAGGTCACGCGCGGCGCGCTGGCTGCGGCGGCGGTCCAGGTAGAGCATCCAGCCGGTGATGAAGAACAGGCTCATGCCCAGGCTGCTGAGCATCACCACGACACGCCCGGGCACGCCGAAGTAACTGCCCGAGTGCAGCGCGAACACGCTGGTGGCCAGCTGCGCGCCGGCGCCCTGGCGCGCATAGGGGCGGGCATCGAGCGTGGCCCCCGTGCCTGGGTCCAGCTGCAGCAGATCATGCGCGCGGTCATGCTGGCCGCCGCGCTGCGACGGATCACCGGCCATCACCCGCACGTTCAGTGCCTGCCCCGGCTTCTCCGGCAGGCGCAGGTCGATGTAGCCGGTGCGCACGCCGGGCAGTGCGTACAGCGTGGCTTCGATGCGTTCCAGGTTCAGGGCGGCGTCGGTGGCGACCTTGTGCTTGGCGGCCGGTGCGACGCCCAGCAGGGTGTTGGCGGTACTGCGATACCAGTCGAACGACCACCACAGGCCGGTCAGCGCACTCATCAGGTAGATCAACAGCACCCAGGTGCCGACCACCGAGTGCAGGCTCCACAGGAAGCCACGGCCGCTGCGTTTCCATTCCACCGCCAGCCAGCTGCGCCAGTGCCACCAGCGCCGCGGCCAGCGCAGGTAGAGCCCGGACAGGGTGAAGAACAGCAGCGCGATGGCACAACTGCCGGTGATCCATTTGCCGCGCTCGCCGGCGGCGAGGTGGCGGTGCAGGTCCTCGACGAAATCGAAGAACGCCTGCCCGCGCAGGGCACTGAAGCGCTCACCGCTGTACGGGTCGAAGTACACCCAGTGTTCCTTGCCGCCGGCAAAGCGCGCCATCGACGGCCGCTGTCCGGTGGCATCCACGCGCAGGCGCTGCAGCGGGCGTTCGCTGCCAGCCTGCAGCAGCGGCACCAGCTCGCTGAGTTCAAGCGGAAGCTGGCCGTCGGCATGGTGCTCGGCGATCTCGGCGAAGCCGGGATTGGCCGCCCGCAGCAGTTCATCCTCGAAGGACAGCACGGCGCCGCTGAGGCCCATCACGGCCAGCACGGCGCCGGCGGTGATGCCCAGCAGCCAGTGCAGTTGGAACAGGACGTTCTTGAACATCGAAGGAGGAGGGCCTGGAAGGCTGCCGCCCGCATCCTGCGCAACAGCAAATGAGAATTAGTCGCGGAATTCTCCGTGGCGCCCCGGCTGTGGTCAAGCAGGGGATATCGGCCGGGCGCCGCCCGGCACCCGTGGTAGTGCCGGCCGCTGGCCGGCAACCTCAGAAGCAACAGCCGAAGCAACAGCGGGTTTCCTGTGAGGAGGCGGGGTGGGTCCGGTTGCGGGGGACGGCGTGAATACGTCCATGTAGCCTCGGTCGCGCCATCCATGGCGCTCACGCCCCCTCAACCGGACCTACCCCGCCTTCGACAGTTTCCTGCGATCTGTCGGAACGGCGTTCTGCTTTGGTGGGTGCCGACCGTTGGTCGGCACGGGGTCTGATTCCGCTCTGAATATCGATATCTGACAGATGTGTCGACCAAGGTCGACACCTGGCAACAGCCGCGAAGATCTGTCAGAGGTGGGGCGGTGTCGGAGTGCGGGGTGTCAGCCGCATGGATGCGGCTGCCAAGCTTACAGGGATGTACTTGCAGCGTCCCCGCACTCCGATACCGTCCCGCCAACCCACGGAATGCCCGCTTTGGCTGTTGCCGTTGCCGTTGCGTTGCATTGAGCAGGGTGCAGGGCTGCAAGCCCTGCAAAAAACACCCTCACTTCACCCAGCTGTCGATCTCGCCGTGGGCGAACGGCCCCAGCTTCGCCTTCACCAGCCGGCCCTGTGCATCGAACAGCACGCTGTAGGGCAGCAGGCCCTGCGTATTGCCCAGCTGCACGCTGGCATCGCGTGGCCCGGGTGTCTCGATCACGATCGGGTAATCCACCGGTACCCGCTGCAGGAAACCGCGCACGTCTTCCGGCGTATCCAGCGCCAGGCCAAGAACCTGCACACCGTTGTCGCCCTGGGTGTGGGCAAAGCGCGCCAGTTCAGGCATTTCTTCAACGCAGGGCGCGCACCAGCTGGCCCAGACGTTGATCAGCAGCGGGCGGCCGGTAGCGTGCTGGCGCAGGTCCAGCGGTCGGCCTTCAAGATCGGGCAGCGACAGTGCGGGCAGGTTGTCGCCGACCTGCAGGGCGGGTGCCACCGCCGCCACCGCAGGCGCCGCTGGCATGGCCTCAGGCGCAGCCGGCGCGGGAGCCAATCGATGCCCGGCCCACAGGCCGAGGCCGGCGGCCAGCACCGCTGTCCACAGCAGCGCTGGCCGTTGCCACTTCATCGTGCGGTGCGCAGCAGCGCTTCCTCGACCACCGCCTGGGTCAGCAGGGTCGGCAGCACGGTCGGCGGTGCGCCGGGGCCGTACACCACGTACAGCGGCACGCCCACGGCCTTGTGCTCTTCCAGGAACGTGGTGATCTGCGGATCGACGTTGGTGTAGTCACCGCGCATGTACACCGCGTTGGTGCGCTTGAGCAGTTCCTTGAACTCTGGGCGCGACAGCACGGCGCGCTCGTTGGCCTTGCAGCTCACGCACCAGTCGGCGGTCATGTTCACGAACACCACGCGGTTGTCGGCGCGCAGGCGATCCAGCAGCTGCGGCGAGTATTCGACCACGTTGTCAGTGGCCGCCTGTGCGGCACGCGCCGGCGCTGCCAGCTGGGTCACGCCCCAGGCCGGAACCAGTGCACCGATCGCCAGCAGCACGCCGAGCAGGGTGACGGCGCGCGAGCCGGTCCAGCGGTTGCGTTCAAACAGCCACAGACCGAAGGCCAGCAGCAGCAGGCCACCCAGCACCAGCGCCATGCCGTCCACGCCGCGCTGCTTGCCCAGCACCCACAGCAGCCACAGCACGGTGGCATACATCGGGAAGGCCAGCACGTGCTTGAGCGTTTCCATCCACGGGCCCGGCTTGGGCAGGCGGCGCGCCAGCGCCGGCACGAAGCCGATCAGCAGGAACGGCAGGGCCAGGCCCAGGCCGAGGAACAGGAACACGGTCATCGCCTTCAGCGGCGGGGCAATGAACGCGTAGGCAATCGCGCCGCCCATGAACGGGCCGACGCAGGCACTGCCGACCACGCAGGCCAGCGCACCGGTGAAGAAATCACCGGCCGGGCCACTGCGGCTGGCCAGCGACTGGCCGAGGTTGCCGATGCCGCCGCCCAGTGTGAACACGCCGGACAGGCTCAGGCCCACCGCGAACATGATGTAGGCCAGCGCCGCCACCACGCCCGGGTGCTGCAGCTGGAAGCCGATGCCGACGGCGTTGCCGATCGCGCGCAGGCCAACCATCAACGCACCGATCACCGCGAACGCGACCAAGACGCCCAGCGTGTACCAGAGGGCATGGCTGCGCGCGCGCTGCGGGCTTTCGCCACTCTGCGCCAGGCTCAGGACCTTCAGCGACAGGATCGGCAGCACGCAGGGCATCAGGTTCAGTACCAGGCCACCGGCCAACGCCAGCAGCAGGACCCATACGAACGAACGGTCCGGATTCGGCGTGGTCACCGGCGGTCGCGTGCGCAGCGCGTTGTCACCCTGTGCATCGGCGGCGAACTCACTGCTGGCGGTGCCGTCACCTGCAGCAGGGGTCGTGGCATCCGTATTGGGCACGGTTGGCAGCAGGCGCAGCGGTGCGCCGTTGGCGGCTTCGCGTGGTGCGCCGTTGGCAGCGGGCAGCGGGCTGATCACCTCATTGCGCGGTGGCGCCTGGTCGGCACTGCTGCTGACCTTGCCGGCCGGAATGGACAGCTTCACCCGGCGGGTCATCGGCGGGTAGCAGATGCCATCGGTCTGGCAACCCTGGAAGGTCACCACCAGAGTGCTGTCGACCGCATCGGCGATGGAGCGGCGCAGCGGCAGCGGCACTTCCACCTGGTTGAAGTACACCGAGACATCGCCGAAGTGTTCGTCGCGATGCGACTGTGCGGCAGGCCAGCGCAGCTTGTCGGCCAGCACCCCGGTGCTGCCGTCCAGCTTCACCGATGTGCGGTCGCGATACAGGTAGTAGCCCGGTGCCGGGCTGAAGCGCAGCAGCAGGGTATTGCCGTCGCTGGCGATGGCGTCGAAGCCGAACGCCTGCTCCGACGGCAGCGGCAGCGCCTGGCTGTTGCTGGCCGCGCCCGGCAGGCGCAGGCCACCGCTGTTGCCGGCACCGGCCAGCGGGTTGTTGAACGGGCTTGCCGCACCGGCACGCGCGGCAGGCACCGCGGCCGCCGCACCGGCGCCCGGCAGCGTGACCTGCACCACGCGCTTCTGCGGCGGGTAGCAGACACCGGCATCGGCGCAGCCCTGGTAACGCACTTCCAGGCTGATGGTGCCGGCGGCGTCGGTCGGCGTGCCGGGCAGGGTGGCCTGCAGGCGTTCGCGATAGGTTTCGACTTCGCCGAAGAAATCGTCGTGGTGCTTGTCGCCCTTGGGCATCTGCAGCGCGCCGGCATTGAAGGCCGGGTCGGCCTTGACGCTGGTGCGGTGGCGATACAGGTAATAGCCCGGTGCGATCTTGAACTGCAGTTGCACCTGGCCCCGTTCGGGGGCGCTGGCGGTCAGCGCGAACGCCTGGTCCACCGGCAGCAGGTCCTTCTCATCCAGCGCGAAGGCCGGCAGCGAGAGCCACAACAGGGCGCACAAGGCGGCGCCGCGCGCAAACAGAGTCTTCAATCAGTGTCCTCCCGGGTCTGTGCCCGGATCCAGTCCAGATACGCCGGCAGGCCGGCCCGGGTTTCGACCGCAATGCACTCCGGGAGTTCATACGGATGCAGTGCGACGATCCGGGCAATCGCGTCATCGACGCGGCTCGCGGTGGTTTTCACCAGCAGCTGCAGTTCGGCGTCGGTGGTCACCTCGCCCTGCCAGCGGTAGGTGGACTGCGCGCCATCGAGGCGGGTCACGCACGCGGCCAGGCGCTCGCCGACCAGCGCGTGCGCGATGCGCTCGGCACTGGCCCGGTCCGGGCAGGTGGTCAACAGCAGCAGGACGGGATCGACGGTCGACATGACCGTCGAGTATAGGGCCGCCGCCGGGTCAGGGCCCGGCGGCGGCAGTGGACCGCTGCGTTGCGCGGTCAGTTGGCCAGCTGGCAGGAGGCCGGCTTGGCCGAGGTGAACAGGCCCGGGGTCGCCCACTCGGGGTGGTCGATGAACGGGTTGCGGTTGCCCTGGAAGCTGTAGATCACGTCGTTGCGGGCACGCTCGGCATCATCCGGCGGATCGGACAGGTGCCAGTCGATCAGCGTCGAGAGCAGGCCCATGTAGGCCGGCGAACTGCTGGTCTTGACGATCCTGCTGCGGTCGTCGGTCAGCTCCAGGTCCGGCTCGGACTGGCCGGTGGCCGCATCCTTGCCGCCCTCGTAGCGGATCGCCATGTACATCACCGCACGTGCCATGTCGCCCTTGCGCTTGCCCCACACCTCGAAGGTGCCGGTGTTGCCGTCCGGCGTGCGCACCCAGTTGGAGTTGCCCGGGTAGCCGCCGCTGCCGCCGCCCTGGCCGTTGTTGGCCTCGGTGGCGCGTTCGCCGCAGTTGGCGTCGCACTTGCCGAACGGCTTGTTGCCACGGTCGGCGTTCCACTGCGCGTCGGTCAGGTACAGCATGTGGGTGTCGGTGTACGGCGCGTACGGCAGGCCCTTGTCGCCGGTGGTGCTGGCAAAGCCCAGCGAGTTCGGCCAGGTGTGCTCGCGGTTGTACTTCAGGCCGCCGCCGCTGCCGGCGCGGTCGGTCACCTTGGCGTAGCTGCGGTTGCGGTACGCATCCAGGATCCTGCCGCTGTTGTTCGGATCCTCGTCGGCGATTTCCAGGATGGTCCAGGTGCTGGTGCCCGAGCCGCTGTACGGGTAGGCGGTGTGGCCCTTGATGGTGGCGTGCAGCGAGCAGCGCAGCTGGCTGGGGCTGCTGGTATTGACCTTGGAGTAGTAACCGGCCGGCACGCCCGGGTTGCCCGGGTCCGGATTGCCGCCGGTGCTGGCCACGGTGAAGGCGATGCGGCTGTCGGCGGCGGGGTGCGCCCCCTGCAGGTCGGTGATGCGCGCGGCGCGGATGTCGAAGCGGCAGGCTTCACCGGCCACCAGCGCGGTGTTGGTGGACAGCTTCACGCTGCGGCCGCTGGCCGGGTAGGTCAGCGGCACGATGCCGGAGGTACCGCAGCTCAGCGCGAACGCGCCGCTGGCCAGGTTCACCGTCTCGCTGAACACCACTTCCAGATCGGCCGCGGCCGGGAAGGTGCTGCTGCCCTGCGCCGGGGTGGTGGTGGACACCGACGGCGGCGTGTTCGGGCCCGGGGTGCCGCCGCCGCTGAAGGTCTGGCCGTTGTTGCAGCTGCCGAAGGTCTGCCTGGCCGACTCGGCCCAGGTGAAGTGGGCGTACTGGCTGCCGCTGCCGGTCAGCTGCAGCGAGGTGCCGGGGGCCGTGCTGTTGGTCTCGGCCACCGGAATGTTCTGGCTGGTCATGCCGGCGGCAGGGCCACCGGAGGCGGTGATGGCGCCCTCGTAGCTGAGGAACTGGACCACCTTGCCGCTGGCGTCGACCAGGGCGATGCCGTCGTTCGGGCCGTTCTGGATGCCGTTGGTCGGGTAGTTGACCACGGCGATGCTGGCGCTGCCGCAACCGGCGGCGGTGCCGGCCGGGACCGGGTTGTTGGCGTAGACCGTGGCGGCCGAAGGATTGCTGCCGTTGTAGAGGTAGAGGCGGTAGCCGGACAGGTCTTCACCTGCGGTAGCGACCACTTCGATGACTTCGCCGACGTCACCGGCGGCGGTGCTGTCGTCGTAGTGCAGTTCATTGATGAAGACCTCGGCCTGGGCCGGCGCCGCGGCCAGTGCCAGCAGGCAGGCGGCGGCAAGCGGGGACAGCAATCGCATCGACTACTCCTTGTGATTGGGAATGCCTGACCGAGCCTAAGGCCGATCCAGTGACACTTTGTCGTAAATGAACGTCAGATATCTGACAGTGCGACGCTTGTCACCGAAATTGTCCAGGACCGACGCCGTGGCCGAGGCGCGCGGGTGGAAAAAATTTTTTCATTCCGCCCTTGAAAGGGGGCGGCGCGGCTCCATCTCTGCCCTGCTCCCGACGTTGTCGGGTTTCTTCACGTGCGGTTCTGGCACTCGCCTGGGGTGAGTGCTAACATCGCCGGACTTTTTTAGACCAATCAATCACTTAAGAGGTCTCCTATGAGCATCAAGCCGCTGCACGACCGCGTTGTGGTCAAGCCGATCGAAGCCGACGAAATCTCCGCCGGTGGCATCGTCATCCCCGACTCGGCCAAGGAAAAGTCCACCAAGGGTGAGGTCGTGGCCGTCGGCCCGGGCAAGCCGCTGGACAACGGCAACGTGCGCGCGCCGTCGCTGAAGGTCGGCGACAAGGTCATCTATGGCCAGTACGCCGGCAGCTCGTACAAGAGCGAAGGCGTCGAATACAAGGTCCTGCGCGAAGACGACGTGCTCGCCGTCATCGGCTGAGCCTCGGCGCGACCTGTTTCAACCTGATCCCAAACTCCCAGCCGCCGGGCATCGTCCGGCGCTACCAATGAGGTAAATGCAATGGCTGCCAAGGATATTCGTTTCGGTGAAGACGCCCGTTCGCGCATGGTGCGCGGCGTCAACGTTCTCGCCAATGCCGTCAAGGCCACCCTGGGCCCGAAGGGCCGCAACGTCGTGCTGGAAAAGAGCTTCGGCGCCCCGACCATCACCAAGGACGGCGTCTCCGTCGCCAAGGAAATCGAACTGGCTGACAAGTTCGAGAACATGGGCGCGCAGATGGTGAAGGAAGTTGCTTCGCGCACCAACGACGATGCCGGCGACGGCACCACCACCGCCACCGTGCTGGCCCAGGCCCTGATCCGCGAAGGCGCCAAGGCCGTTGCCGCCGGCATGAACCCGATGGACCTCAAGCGCGGTATCGACAAGGCCGTTTCGGCCGCCGTCGCCGAGCTGAAGAACATCTCCAAGCCGACCGCCGACGACAAGGCGATCGCCCAGGTCGGTACCATCTCGGCCAACTCGGACGAGTCGATCGGCCAGATCATCGCTGACGCGATGAAGGAAGTCGGCAAGGAAGGCGTCATCACCGTTGAAGAAGGCTCGGGCCTGGACAACGAGCTGGACGTGGTCAAGGGCATGCAGTTCGACCGCGGCTACCTGTCGCCGTACTTCATCAACAACCAGCAGTCGCAGACCGCTGACCTGGATGACCCGTTCATCCTGCTGCACGACAAGAAGATCTCCAACGTCCGTGACCTGCTGCCGGTGCTGGAAGGCGTCGCCAAGGCCGGCAAGCCGCTGCTGATCGTGGCCGAGGAAGTTGAAGGCGAAGCGCTGGCCACCCTGGTCGTCAACACCATCCGTGGCATCGTCAAGGTCGTGGCCGTCAAGGCGCCGGGCTTCGGCGACCGTCGCAAGGCGATGCTGGAAGACATGGCCGTGCTGACCGGCGGCACCGTGATCTCCGAAGAAGTCGGCCTGTCGCTGGAGAAGGCCACCATCAAGGACCTGGGCCGCGCCAAGAAGGTGCAGGTCTCCAAGGAGAACACCACCATCATCGACGGCGTCGGCGACAAGGCCAACGTTGATGCACGCGTGGCGCAGATCAAGACCCAGATCCAGGACACCTCCTCGGATTACGACCGCGAGAAGCTGCAGGAACGCGTGGCCAAGCTGGCCGGCGGTGTTGCCGTGATCAAGGTCGGCGCCTCGACCGAAATCGAAATGAAGGAAAAGAAGGATCGCGTCGACGACGCCCTGCACGCCACCCGTGCGGCCGTTGAAGAAGGCGTGGTTCCGGGCGGCGGCGTTGCCCTGGTCCGCGCGATCACCGCGCTGGCCGGCCTGAAGGGCGCCAACGAAGACCAGAACCACGGCATCCAGATCGCCCTGCGTGCGATGGAAGCCCCGCTGCGCGAGATCGTTGCCAACGCCGGTGACGAGCCGTCGGTCATCATCAACAAGGTCAAGGAAGGCACCGGCAGCTTCGGCTACAACGCCGCCACCGGCGAGTTCGGCGACATGCTGCAGTTCGGCATCCTGGACCCGACCAAGGTGACCCGTTCGGCGCTGCAGAACGCGGCCTCGATCGCTGGCCTGATGATCACCACCGAAGCCATGGTTGCCGAAGCTCCGAAGAAGGACGAGCCGGCCATGGGTGGCGCCGGTGGCATGGGCGGCATGGGTGGCATGGGCGGCATGGACTTCTAAGTCCCCGCATTCGCACCGCAATGAAAAACCCCGCTGCAAGGCGGGGTTTTTTTGTGGCCGGCTGCAATGGCATCGCTTTTCGAGCGGCTTATCCTGCGTCCTGCAGGGTGTGTGTGCCTGCTGCCTGCGGCGTCATCAATGCTGCATGCAACCAGGTCATGAAAGCAGGTATCGCCGCGTTGGCCTCGCCGTCCGCACGCGTCACCGCGTAGTAGGCAAAGGCCTGTGGCCAGGGCTGGTCGATCACCACCTGCAGCCGGCCATTGGCGAGTTCTTCGGCCGCGTGGATGTCGCGCACCAGGGCGATGCCTTGCCCGGCCACCGCCGCGCGGATCAGCAACAGGTCGTCATCGAACGCAGGGCCGCGCTCCAGTCGTTCATCGACGGGTAGATCCAGTGCCTGGAACCACAGCCGCCAGTCGCTGCGGTCGGCGTCCTGCAGCAGCGGCAGCTGCAGGCAATCCTGCACCGTACCCACGGCAGGCGCGCTGGCCAGCAGCGCAGGGCTGGCCACCGGCAGCAGTACCGGCGCCAGAAGATGCTCGGCATGCAGGCCAGGGTAGCGGCCCAGTCCATGACGGATCGCGATGTCCACCCCCTCGCGGCGCAGGTCGACCAACGCCGCGCTCGAGTCCAGCTGCACGTCCACCTGCGGATGCAACGCACTGAACCGGCCCAGTCGCGGCGCCAACCACTGTGCGGCGAAGCTCGGTGCCGCGCTGATGCGTAGCGTGCACCGGGTTTCCCAGCGTTCGAGTGTCTGCAGGCTCTGTGCGATCTGATCGAAGGCCTGCAGCAGCTCCGGATACACGCGCGCGCCGGCTGCACTGAGCACCACGCCATGCCGGGTGCGGTCGAACAGGCTCACGCCCAGCCGCTCCTGCAGCTGTCGAAGCTGCTGGCTGATTGCACCAGGTGTCACCCCCATCGCATCGGCGGCGGCGGTCAGGCTGCCATGTCGGCCGGTTTCAACGAAGGCCCGCAGGCCCAGCAGCGGCAGCACCGCACCCATCTCCACTCTCCTGTAACCGCGTCGGCACGCGCCGCGCTGCGACAGCATATCGACCACACTGCAGCCTGTCGCGCGCGCGTCGCGCACGTTGAGCCCCGCTCAACTCCCCGTGCAGAAGACATCGTTTCCCCGCGACGCAGGCCTTTCCTAGACTGCCTGCACGGCTGCTGCAGCGCCCGTTCCCGCATCGCCCGGCCACCTTCAACGGCCGGTACCTGCCGTCGCTCCCTGCCGTCCAGGATTCCCATGAACGAACCTTCGCTGCACCTGTACTCCGACAGTTCTCCCAATGGCTTCAAGGCCACCATCGCACTGGAAGAGCTGGGTCTTCCCTATCGCCTTCACCACGTCCACATCGCCGATGGCGAACATCGCCATCCCGACTTCCTGCGGCTCAACCCGCATGGCCGCATTCCCGTGCTGGAAGATCGCGCGCGCGGCATCGTTGTCTTCGAATCGGCGGCGATCCTGATGTACCTGGCCGAACAGGGCAATGCGTTGCTGCCTTCCGAACCGGCTGCGCGCTGGGAGACGCTGACCTGGCTGATGTTCCATGCCGCCAGCGTCGGCCCGATCCTCGGCCAGCGCGTGCACTTCGAGCATTTCGCACAACAGCCCGATTCCGCGGCAATCGAACGCTACCGCCGCCTGAGCGACGAGCTGTTCGGCGTACTCGACCAGCGCCTGCAGGGACGCGAGTGGTTGGCTGGCGATCACTACTCGATTGCCGACATCGCCCACTTCGGCTGGCTGCATATCGCCCGCATCATCGACATCGATTTGTCGCGGCATCGCCATCTGGATGCGTGGTACGCGCGGGTTGCAGCACGCCCTGCGGTACAGCGCGGCGTGCAGCTGCCCGAGCCGGCCACCGGTCCGTAAGGAGGCGATGCTGATGAATGATTCCATTGCGATGCCGGGCGCGTCGGCGCCGGTCTTTGCCGCGCACCCGGGCTACCAGCGCATGTTCCGCGCCGATGCACTGACGCTGGGCATCTACCTGCCGCTGCGCTTCTACCAGGGCGACATGGCCGTGCTGCAGGGCCAGGCGCGGCTGGTGGAGGAGATCGACCGCCACAACTTTGCCGCGGTATGGGTGCGCGACGTGCCGCTGTTCGATCCGCTGTTCGGTGATGCAGGCCAGCTGTTCGATCCATTCACCTACCTTGCGTGGCTGGCAGCGCGCACACAGCGCGTGGCCCTGGCCACCGGCAGCGTGGTGCTGCCACTTCGCCATCCGATCGATCTGGCCAAGGCCGCGGCGTCGATCGATCAGCTGTCCGGTGGGCGGCTGGTGATGGGTGTGGCGTCCGGTGATCGACCGCTGGAGTTCCCGGCCTATGGACTGGAGCACGCGGCGCGCGGAGAGCGTTTCGCCACCGCAATGAACGAGATGCGCCGTTGGCTGCAACCGGGCACGGATGGGCGGATGACACACGCCGGTGCCGGGCAGGGCGTGCAGTTGCTGCCGCCCACGGTCAGTGGCCGCGTTCCGCTGGTTGTCACCGGTGGCGCACGTCAGCCACTGGAGTGGATCGGCCAGCATGCCGATGGGTGGCTGACCTATCCAGAGGCCACCCATGACAACGCCGGTCCGCAGCGGCTGGCCGCGAAGATCGGCGCCTGGCGCGCGCTGATTCCGGACGGCGGCTTCCGTCCGCACATGACCAACGAATGGATCGACCTGGTGGACGATCCGGATCATCCACGCATGCCGTTGCGGGGTGGCTTCACCCTGCGCACCGGCCGCAAGGGTCTGATCGATCTGCTGCAGGCCTGGCAGCGGGCCGGCGTCAACCATGCCGCACTGGGGATCCAGTTCGCCGAGCGGCCTGCCGGCGAGGTGCTGCAGGAGCTGGCCGAGGAGGTACTGCCGTTGTTTCCGTCGCATCCCGGGCCGGCGGCGAAGGTGATGGACTGGTAGCCACGCCGAAGGGGATGGCATATGATTAGGCGCCTAATCATATGCTCATCACGAGATGATCGAAGCCAAGCACAATGCCCTGCTGGAAGAGGCGCTGCGACGCGGCCATGCCAATGTTGCGCAGCTGCGCCTGTGCTTCCAGCTGCTGTCGTTGTCGTCGTCCATCGACCACGATTGCGCCACCCGGCTGGCGCCACACGGGCTCAGTGAGGGTCGCTTCATCGTGTTGTTCCTGCTGCATGGGGCCGGTGGCACGTTGTCGCCCCACGAGCTGGCCGAACGCGCAGGCGTGACCCGCGCCACCATCAGCGGCCTGCTCGATGGCCTGCAGCGCGAAGAACTGCTGCAGCGTCGCAGCGATGCTGAGGATGGCCGTCGCCTGCAGATCGTATTGACCGCACGGGGAAAACGCTTGGCCGAGACACTGTTTGACCAGCACACACAGTGGATCGGAGGCCTGTTCAATGGTCTGGATACCGATGAACAGCAGCAGCTGTCGCGGTTGCTGCACAAGGTCTGGCAGCACACCGATGCTGGACGAGAGTCTGCAGCATGAGCCCGGCGATTGCGGCGCAACGCCTGCATGAACTCAACACCGGTCGCGTTGCCACCGCCCATCTGGCCGAATGCCTGGCAGTGGATTTCGCCGCGTTGCTGCAGGTGGTGGCGCCTGCGCTTGCACCGGAAGCGCTGCAACGCATGCGGGATGCCTCAGGCAAGGGCATCACGCTGCGCATGGCCCTGGCCGCGCAACTGCTGCGTGAGGCGGGGCAGGGCGCGCCTGAGTTCTGGCAGGATCACAGCTCCGATACCGTGCGTGGCTGGGCCTGCTATCTGGTCGGCAACGATGCCCACGCAACGTTGGCAGAGAAGCTGCAGCAGATGCGCACGCTGGCCGATGACCCACACTTCGGTGTGCGCGAATGGGCGTGGCTGGCGCTACGCACGGACATCGTTGCCGCGCCGATGCAGGCGCTTGAGTACCTGCAACCCTGGACACAGGAAACATCGCCGTACCTGCGCCGCTTCGCCTGTGAAGCGCTGCGCCCACGCGGTGTCTGGGCCACGCATATCGCACTGTTCAAGCAGCATCCGGAACTTGCGTTACCCATGTTGGAAGCACTGGCTGACGACCCGGAACGCTATGTGCAGGATTCGGTCGGCAACTGGCTCAATGACGCCGGCAAGACTCATCCGCAGTGGCTGCGCGAGCTGTGCACGCGTTGGCAGCACGAGCGCCACAGCGACGCCAACGCCTACATCCGCAAACGCGCATTGCGCTCGTTCCGGTAGTGCCGGCCGCTGGCCGGCAACCCCGCAACCCCGTAAACCTCAAGGACGAACCACCATGTCGCACACCTTCATCGAGCTCTACACCGCCACACCAGCCTGGACCGCACTCCCGCCCGAGCAGCGGAATGCCTTCTTCGCCCGTATTGGCGCCGGCATGCAGCAGTTCGATCCAGCCCGCATCACGCCGCTGGCGATGGGCCGCATTGCCACGGACGTACCGCACGGCAGTGGTGAGCAGTTCTATGCCGTCTGGTGCTGCGCCAGCCGCGAGGAGGCCGACGCGCTGGTGGCGGGCATCGCCGCCACCGGCTGGCACGACTACTTCACCACCACCCATGCGGTAGGCGCGGTGGACGACATGGCCCAGCATCTGGCTGATCTGGCTGCGTTGTAGCGGCGCGAAGAGCGCTCGCATAGCGCAGCCCACGGCATGGATGGCACATGCGCCTGTCACCCAGACACGGTAAACAGTGCATTGCCCATGTCCATCCGCAGGGAAGTCGATCATGCAGAGCACGCTCCAGGTCACGCTGTTCGGCCCTCTTGGCGACAGCCCGGCGTTGCAGTTGCCGGGCCTGGAGGGGCCGTCGGTGGCCATCCCGGAATCGGCCCTGCGGCGGTTGGTTTCCGACCTCTACACCGCGCGTTCCCTGCTCAACCCCGAGCAGCTGGACGAAGCCAGGCAGGAGCTGGACCGCGTGCTGGAGCGCTGGGCCGACATCCATGAGGGCCTGCTGCTGGACGTGGAAGTGCATGGTAAATGAGCAACTTCGCGTGGCTGCCGCCGCGTAGGCATGGCTGGTGCGCACCTCGCTGAACCGCGTCCCCAGTTGCGGATGAAACATTTTGCACTGCGCAAAAGCTGTGCTATCAATAGATCCCATGAACGCAGCCGCCACCCGCTTTTACTGGTATTACTTTCCGAAGCCACTGGCGGAGGAAGGACTGCGCTCACCCTGAAGAAAGCTTCAGACGCATTCCCGAAAGCCGCCAGCGAACCTGGCGGCTTTTTTCATGCCGCCACGCTGGGGGCCCCCAACGTTCCGGAGATCTCCTGCAATGCCCCCGCACACCGACGACCTGCGTATCCGCACCATCGAACCGCTGACACCGCCTGCCCAGCTGCTGGCGATGCTGCCTTGTGACGATGAAGCTTCCGACACCGTCAGCGCCTCGCGCGCGGCCCTGCACCAGATCCTGCATGGCCGTGACGACCGCCTGGCGGTGGTGGTTGGCCCGTGCTCGATCCACGACCCGAACGCCGCCATCGAGTACGCCCAGCGCCTGAAGCCGCTGCGTGACGCGCTGGCCGGTGAGCTGGAGATCGTCATGCGCGTGTACTTCGAGAAGCCGCGCACCACGGTGGGCTGGAAGGGCCTGATCAACGACCCGGACCTGGACGGCAGCTTCAGGATCGACAAGGGCCTGCGCATTGCCCGCGGCCTGCTGCGCGACATCAACAAACTCGGCCTGCCGGCCGGCGTCGAATTCCTCGACGTGATCTCGCCGCAGTACATCGCCGACCTGGTGGCATGGGGCGCGATCGGCGCACGCACCACCGAAAGCCAGGTGCATCGCGAGCTGGCCTCGGGGCTGTCGTGCCCGGTCGGCTTCAAGAACGGCACCGATGGCAACGTGAAGATTGCGGCCGATGCCGTGGGTGCGGCATCCAACCCGCATCACTTCCTGTCGGTCACCAAGCAGGGTGGCACCGCCATCGTGTCGACCACCGGCAACCCGGACTGCCATGTGATCCTGCGCGGCGGCAAGCAGCCGAACTACGACGCAGGCAGTGTTGCCGAGGCCTGCCAGGTGCTGGCCAAGGCCAAGCTGCCGACGCGCCTGATGATCGACGCCAGCCATGCCAACAGCCTGAAGAACCCGGAGAACCAGCCGAAGGTGATCGAGGACATCGCCGTTCAGCTGGAAGACGGCGAACAGCGCATCGTTGGCGTGATGATCGAGAGCCATCTGGTCGGTGGCCGCCAGGAACTGGTGGAAGGCCAGCCGCTGGTCTATGGGCAGAGCATCACCGATGGCTGCATCGACTGGGACACCACCGTGACGGTGCTGGAGCGACTGGCTGCGGCCGTGCGCGCCCGTCGCGACGTGAAGGTGTCCGAAGCAGCTTGATGGAAGCCGCCTGAGTGCGGCACGTGTGTGGATGGCGGCCAGCGCCTGCGGGGGTGCGGCCGCGATCAGGGCCGGTCGGAGTTGGAGACCGGCCCATCTGCACCGGCGATGCGCCTGGCGCTGCGCATGAGCGACAGCGCCAGGTACATCGCCGGGGTGGCAGTAGATCCACGCCATGCGTGGACGATTCGCCGTCCCCGGCAATGACGGCTACGACCCGCTGGAGGCCACATTTGTCGCGGGCCCGTCGGGTCGCACCCGGCACGCCAAGTGGTCCAGTCCGCACAGTGCGATGATCCGCCTTGGACACGTAGAGTCGAGCTTGCTCGACTGCGGAAAAACGTGCACCAACGGCAGTCGAGCAAGCTCGACTCTACTCAAGGTCCGCAGTAGATCCACGCCATGCATGGATGTGGGCCACAATGCGATCACTTCTCCTTGCGGCTGCCGCCATGAAAGAACTGATCATCCCTGAAGCTGCCCAACGCGACGAATCTTCGGTCGAGATGATTCGCGTGTGGATCGCTGAGCGCGGGCTGCATGCATCATTGAAAGTGGGGCTGTACGAGGATCGCCCTGACATCCGCGAAGAACGTGCCTGGGGGCGAATTCTTGCAGATGTTGCCCAGCACGTTGCCGACGCGCTGGTGACCAGTGAGGGCATGGACCGTGACGTGGTGGTCGAGGCCATCAAGGCAGCCTTCAACGAGGAGCTGCAGGCGCCATCCAGCGGCCGGTCCGGCGGGTTCGTCGTGCGGCATTGACGGTAGATCCACGCCACGCGTGGATGAATTCCCCGCCCCACCTTCACCGCTTCGCCCGAATCCTCGCCAACGCCAGATACATCGCCGGGGTCGTGTACAGCGTCAACCATTGGCTGACCAGCAAGCCGCCGACAATCGCAATGCCCAGCGGTTGCCGCAGCTCCCAGCCTTCGCCATTGGCCAGCATCAGCGGCAGCGTGCCCAGCAGCGCTGCCAGCGAGGTCATCAGGATCGGCCGCAGGCGCAACCGTGCGGCTTCCATCACTGAATCCTTCGCGCTCAGCCCGCGCCGCTCGCCGGCCAGTGCGAAATCCACCAGCAGGATGGTGTTCTTCATCACCACGCCCACCAGCAGGAACAGGCCGAGCAGGGCGATCAGGTTCAGTTCGTTGCCGAACAGCCACAGCGCCAGCAGCGCACCGACACCGGCCGAAGGCAGGGTGGACAGGATCACCAGCGGCTGCAGGAAGCTCTCGTAGAGGATGCCCAGCACCAGGTAGACCGCCAGCGTGGCGCCCAGCACCAGCCATAGCTGGCGCGCGCGCAGCTGATCCAGGCCGCCGGCTTCGCCGGACAGTTTTCCCTGGACCGAACGTGGCAGCATCAGTTTCGACATCGCACCATCGATCGCCTGCGTGGCCTGTTCCAGGCCCACCCCCGGTGCCAGTGCGAACTCGATCCAGATCGAGGCGAACTGCTCGCTGTGGTACACCCGGTCCGGTGCCATGCCATAGCGCCAGCTGGCGATGCTCGACAGCGGAATGCGCTGGCCGTTGCCATCGATCACCTGCAGGCGTGACAGCGTGCCCGGGTCCTGGGTGTGCTTCGGGTCCAACTCCATCACCACGCGGTACTGGTTGAGGCTGTCGTACAGCGTGGCGACCTGGCGCTGGCTGAAGGAGTTGTTGAGCATGTTGGCCACCGTGCGCAGGTCGACGCCGTGGCGCGCGGCTGCTTCGCGGTCGATATCCAGCACCACCTGGCGCATGCCCGCTTCACCCTGTGCTTCCACGTCCACCAGTTCGGGCAGGCCACGCAGCGCGGCCGCCACCTTCGGCGCCCATTCGCGCAGTGGTGCTGTATCGGCCGACAGCAGCTGGAACTCGTACTTGCCGCTGCTGCCGGCGCCCTCCAGGCGGATGTCCTGGTCGACCCACAGATAGAGATTGCCGCCGGGCAGCTTGGGCAGCCGCGCGCGCAGGCGGTCGATCACCTGTTGGCTGGACACCTTGCGCTCGGCCAGCGGCTTCATCTTGATCATGATGAAGGCGTTGTTGACCCCGTTGCTGCCACCGATGTAGCCGATGATGTCCTCGATGGCCGGATCGGACAGCAACAGCTTCCTGTACGCATCGATCTTCGGTTGCATGGCCTGGAAGGACAGGCCGTCATCGCCGCGCGCGAAGCCGCGCAGCTGCGCGGTGTCCTGCTTGGGCACGATGCCCTTGGGCACCTGCTGGAACAGCCACGTGTTAAGCGCGATGACTGCAACGAAGGCCAGCAACGGCCAGCGCAGCCGGCGCAGGCTGGCCTGAAGCGTGCGCAGGTAGGCGCTGCGCACACGTTCGAACAGCGCATTGCTGCCCCGCTGCCAGCGCGAGGGTTGCTGCGCGGCATCCACGAACAATCGTGCACACAGCATCGGCACCAGGCTCAGCGCGACCAGCACGGAGACCGTCATGGCCGCCACCAGGGTCAACGAGAATTCGCGGAACAGGCGTTCGACGAAGTCGTCCAGGAACAGGATGGAGACGAACACCACGGCCAGTGCAACGTTCATCGACAGCAGCGTGGCACCGACTTCCGATGCGCCACGCACCGCCGCCTGCCAGCGGTCAGCGCCCAGCTCGCGATGGCGGGCGATGTTCTCCAGCACCACGATGGCATCGTCCACCACCAGCACCGCCGCGACAATCAACGCCGTCAGCGAGAGCGTGTTGAGCGAGAAGCCCATCAGCGCGATCAGCGCCAGCGTACCGAACAGCACCACCGGAATCGCCACGCTGGGCACCAGTGCAGCACGCCAGTGGCCGAGGAAGGCCAGCACCACCAGCACCACCAGTACGATCGCCAGCACCAGGGTGAGCTCTGCCTCATGCAGGGTGGCGCGGATTACCGGCGAGCGGTCCATCACCAGCCGCATGTCCACGCCGGAGGGCAGCAGTGCATGCAGCTGGGGCAGCTGGGCCTGGATGGCATCGACGGTGGCGATGATGTTGGCGCCGGGTTGGCGGCTGACGATCAGCAGCACGGCCGGGCGTTCGTTGTGGAAGCCGCTGGCGTAACGGTCTTCCACGCCATCGGCAACGGCGGCGACATCGCCCAGCCGCAGCGTGCGGTCGTCGCTCACCTTCAGAGCCAGTTCGCGGTACTGCGCGGCCTGGCGCAGCTGCAGCGGCGCTTCCAGCTGCCACTGCTGGCGGTCATCGCCCACGGCACCCAGCGGGCGCATGGCGTTGGCGCGGCCGATGGCCTGGGCCACGTCCTCCAGCGCCAGGCCTGCATGGTTCAGTGCATTCGGGTCCAGCGATACACGCACGGCGGGCAAGGCGCTGCCGCCCACCTGCACTTCGCCCACGCCCGGTACCTGCGACAGCTTCTGCGCCAGCACGGTGGAGGCCAGGTCATACAGCTGGCCTGGCGAACGCGTGTCCGAGGTCAGTGCCAGCGCCAGGATCGGTGCCTGTGAGGGATTGACCTTGCGGTACTGCGGCATGCCGGGCATGCCACTGGGCAACTGCCCGCGTGCAAGATTGATGGCGGCCTGCACTTCACGCGCTGCCTCATCGATGTCGCGGCCGAGTACGAACTTCAGTTCGATCTGGGTCTGGCCCTGGGTGCTGGCCGAGTCGATGCGTGAGATGCCGGGCAGGCTGCCCAGTGCGCGCTCCAGCGGCGTGGCGACGGTGGCTGCCATCGACTCGGGCGAGGCGCCGGGCAGGCTGGCACTGACTTCAATGGCGGGGTAATCGACCTGTGGCAGCGGCGCCACCGGCAACAGGCGCAATGCCAGCAGGCCGGCCAGCACCAGCGCCACCGCCAGCAGGATCGTCGCTACTGGGCGCTGCACGCAGGCCTGCGCCAGGCGCGCGATGGGGGTCACGCGCGCGCCTCGTCAACGGCCACCGGGGACGTCGCACGGCCTCGCTGCAGGCGATCAAAGGCCAGGTAGATCACCGGCGTGGTGAACAGGGTCAGTACCTGGCTGACCAGCAGCCCCCCCACCATCACCCAGCCGAGTGGCTGCCGCAGCTCTGCGCCGGAACCACTGGCCAGCATCAGCGGCACTGCGCCGAACAGCGCGGCCAGCGTGGTCATCAGGATCGGCCGGAAACGCAGCAGCGCGGCCTGATGGATCGCCTCGCGCGGTGACATGCCGCGTGTGCGCTGCGCGTCCAGCGCGAAGTCGATCATCATGATCGCGTTCTTCTTCACCAGGCCGATCAGCAGCACGATGCCGATCACCGCGATCAGGTCCAGGCTGCGTCCGCTTACCCACAGCGCAGCCAGCGCACCGACGGTGGCCGAGGGCAGGGTGGAGAGGATGGTGATGGGGTGGATGAAGCTCTCGTAGAGCACGCCCAGCACGATGTACATCACCACCACCGCGGCCAGGATCAGCCACAGTGTGGACGACAGCGAGCTGCTGAAGGCCGCTGCGGCACCCTGCAGGCGAAGTTCGATGCTCTGCGGCAGGTTCACCTGTGCGCGCGCGGCGTGCACAGCCTCCACCGCTTCGCCCAGCGAAGCGCCCGGGGCAAGGTTGAACGACAGCGTGGCCGCCGGGAACTGGCCCACGTGATTGCGTAGCAGTGCGGACGGACCCACCTCTACCCGCGCCACCGCACCCAGCGGCACGGTCTGCCCACTGCTGCTGCGCACACGCAGGCCCGTGATCGCCTCCGGCCCGGGCTGTCGTGAAGGATCGGCCTCCAGCACCACCCGGTACTGGCTGGCCTGGGTGAAGATGGTCGAAATCTGGCGCTGCCCATAGGCGTCGTACAGCGCATCGGCTACTGCTTCCACGCTTACGCCCAGGCGCGCCGCCGCATCGCGGTCGATCGCCACGCGCGCCTGCCGGCCCTGCATCTGCAGATCGCTGGCGACATCGCGCAGTGCAGGTTGCTGGCGTAGCGCCTGCAGCAGCTTCGGGGTCCAGCGTTCCAGTGTTTCAAGATCCGGCGTGGTCAGGGTGAACTGGTACTGGGTGCGGCTGATGCGGTCTTCGATGCCCAGCTCCTGCACCGGCTGCAGGTACAGGGTGATGCCGGGGATACTCGATACGCGCTGTTGCAGGCGCGCCATCACCACGGCGGCGCCGCCGCGGTCGCCGTGCGGTTTCAACTCGATCAGCAGGCGGCCGGTATTGAGCGTGGCGTTGTTGCCGTCCACGCCGATGTAGGACGAGACGCTGGCCACCGCCTCGTCGGCTTCGATGGCCGCCGCCAGCGCCTGCTGGCGCTGGCGCATGGCCTGGAATGAGATCGCCTGCGGCGCTTCGCTGATGCCCTGCACCAGGCCGGCATCCTGCACCGGGAAGAAACCCTTGGGCAAGGCGAAGTACAGCGCCACGGTCAGTGCGAGGGTGGCAACGGTGGCCAGCAACATCAGCGGCTGGCGCTGCAGCACCCAGCGCAGCTGGCGGTCGTAGAGGCTGATGACGCGGTCGAAGACATCGGGCGCATGTGCAGTCTTCGCGTGCGGCTTCAGGAACCGCGCGCACAGCATCGGCGTCAGCGTCAGCGAGACCACCAGCGAAATGCTGATGGCTACCGCCAGTGTCACTGCGAACTCATGGAACAGTGCACCCACCAGGTCGGCCATGAACAGCAGCGGGATCAGCACCGCGATCAGCGAAACAGTCAGCGACACCAGGGTGAAGCCGATCTCGGCTGCGCCTTTCAGCGCTGCATCGCGGGGGCTTTCGCCTTCCTCCAGATGGCGGGCGATGTTCTCCAGCATCACGATGGCGTCGTCCACCACGAAGCCGGTGGCGATGGTCAGCGCCATCAGCGTGAGGTTGTTGAGCGAATAGCCGGCCAGCAGCATCACCGCGAAGGTGCCGATGAGCGACAGCGGCACCGCGACGCTGGGAATGAGCGTGGCCGGCAGATTGCGCAGGAACACCCAGGTGACCAGCACCACCAGGCCGATGGCCAGTACCAGTTCTTTCTGCACGCCGCGCACCGACGCGCGGATCGATTCGGTGCGGTCGCTCAGTACATTCATCTGCACGCCGGCGGGCAGCGTGGCCTGCAGCTGCGGCAGCAGCGTACGCACCTGCTCGACCACGGCGATCACGTTGGCGCCGGGCTGGCGCTGGATGTTCACCAGCACTGCCGGCGTGGTACCGCTCCACGCAGCCAACTGGCGGTTCTCGGCGCCATCGGTAATGGTGGCTACATCGCCCAGCCGCAGCGGCGCGCCGTCGCGCCAGGCCAGTATCAGGGCACGGTACTCATCCACGCTGCGCATCTGATCGTTGGCATCGAGCATCACCGCGCGGATCGGGCCATCGAAACTGCCCTTGGGCAGGTTGACGTTGGCGGCGGCGATGGCGGTGCGGATGTGGTCCATGCCCAGGTTGTTGGCGGCCAGCGCCGCTGGATTGACCTGGATGCGCACCGCCGGGCGCTGGCCACCGGCCAGGCTGACCAGGCCGACGCCGGGCAACTGCGCCAGGCGCTGGGCGATGCGCGTATCCACCAGATCGTGCACCTGCGGCAGCGACAGGCCTTGCGAGGTCACCGCCAAGGTCAGGATGGGGGTGTCGGCCGGGTTGACCTTGCGGTACACCGGCGGCACCGGCAGGTCCCCGGGCAGGAAGCTGCCCGCCGCGTTGATGGCGGCCTGCACGTCCTGCTCGGCCACACCCAGCGACACCTCCAGCCCGAACTGCAGGGTAATGACCGAGGCGCCACCGGAACTGGTCGACGACAGTTGTTTCAGGCCGGGAATCTGGCCGAGCTGGCGCTCCAGCGGTGCGGTGATGGTGCGTGTGGTCAGTTCGGGGCTGGCCCCCGGATACAGCGTGGTGATCTGGATGATCGGGTAATCGACCTGCGGCAGCGCCGCCACCGGCAGCAGGCGATAGGCCAGCACGCCGGACAGCAGCAGCGCCACCATCAGGAGAGTCGTTGCGACCGGGCGCAGGATGAACGGGCGCGAGAGGTTCATGCGCCGGCCTTGGTCGCGGCCTCCTCGGTGATGATCTCCACCGCCGTGCCGTCTTCCAGCCCGTCGATGCCTTCGATCACCACCTTGTCCCCTGCGGCCAGCCCGGAGCGCACGGCCACGCGTCCATCATCGGCTGGACCGAGCACCACGGTGCGGCGTTGTGCCTTGCTGTCCTTGTCGACGATATGCACGTAGTTGCCCTGGCTGCCGAACTGCACGGCGGCATCGGGAATCAGCAGCGCGGGCTGCTCGCCCAGCTGCAGGCGGACGTTGACGAACTGGTTGGGGAACAGCGCCAGATCGTGGTTGTCGAAGTGCGCACGCAGTTTCAACGTGCCGGTGGTGGTATCGATGCGGTTGTCGACGCTGGACAGCGAGCCGCGGGCCAGCTGCCGGCGTTCTTCGCGGTCCCAGGTTTCCACCGCCAGTGCCGGTTGCGCCTGCACGGCATCGAGCAGCGCAGGCAGCTCGGGTTCGGGCACGGTGAACAGCACGCTGATCGGCGCGGTCTGCGCCAGCGTCACCAGGCCTTCGGCATCGCTGGCGCGCACCAGGTTGCCCACGTCCAAACGGCGCAGCCCGACGCGGCCACTGACCGGCGCGGTGATGCGGGTGTACTGCAGCTGCAGGCGCGCTTCATCAACAGACGCCTGATCGCTGAGGCGGCGGCCCTGCAGCTGGCGCACCTTGCTCTGCTGGTCGCTCAGTTCCTGCCCGGACACGTAGTTCTGCTTCTGCAGTTCGCGGTAGCGCTGCAGCTGGCGCTCAGCGTTTTCCAGCTCGGCCAGATTCTGCTGCTGGGTACCCTGCGCCTGTGCCAGCTTCACTTCATACGGGCGCGGGTCGATCTGCGCCAGCAGATCGCCGGCCTTCACCTGCTGGCCTTCCTGGAAATGCAGCCGTAGCAGTTCGCCATCCACGCGGCTGCGTACCACCACGCTGTGCAGCGGGGTGACCGTACCGACCGCCTTCAGGCGCAGCACCAGCGGCTCGGCGCTGGCGCGTGCCACGCGTACCGGCACCGTTTTGCCCGGCGCATCGTCGCTGCTGCCGGCACCATTCCGGGGCCACAGCCACCACGCCAGAACGGCGACGAGGGCGATGGCCAGCACCGCCCATAACAGGCGGGCACGACGGAAGCGGGAATTTTCGGCGACAGACATGGGGCATCCTGCGCCCTGCGCGCGCAGGGACATGCGGGCCCGTCGGCGCGTTCACGGCACCACGGGCAGCGGGGAGGGAGTTGTCTGGCGGGGCCGCGGGCGCGGCGTGGCTGGATGCCGTCGCGGCAGCGACGGGGTGACAATGGTAGCCAATCACCCCGGCCAATGCCGTATGACCATGGTCATGCAACGCATTCGGTAGTGCCGGCCGCTGGCCGGCAACCTGCCGGAATCTGCGGGCGTGTGCCGTGTTGCCGGCCAGCGGCCGACACTACCGACAAACAATCAATGCACTTCGTCGTGATAGACGAACTTCGGCATTTCCCAGCGGTAGTGGATCGCCAGCAGGCGCAGCGCGAAGCCGCCGCCGAGGCAGCACAGGATCGCGGTGGCGTCGGCCACGCCCCAGTGCAGCAGCAACAGGTAGGCCGCGCCGGTCAGCAGCGCGATGATCGCGTACAGCTCCTTCTGGAAGATCAGCGGCACCTCGTTGCAGAGAATGTCGCGCAGCACGCCGCCGAAGGCGCCGGTCAGCATGCCGGCGATCAGCACGATCGGCATGGCATGGCCGGCCTCGCGCGCGATCGAACAGCCGATCAGGGTGAAGGCGATCAGGCCCAGGCCATCGAGCACCAGGAAGGTGCGGCGGAAGTGGTGCATCCAGCGTGCGACCCAGGTGGCGATCAGCGCCGCACACACGGTGAAGCCCAGGTACTCGGGATGCTTCACCCAGCCGAGCGGATAGTGACCGAGCAGGATGTCGCGCAGTGATCCGCCGCCGAGGGCGGTAACGCAGGCGATCATGACCACACCGAACAGGTCCATGCGGCGGCGGCCGGCGGACAGCGCGCCGGTCATGGCTTCGGCGGAAATGGCGATCAGGTAGATGATGGACAGCAGCATGGGACAGGCTCCGGGCGCGGTGGGGCCGGCCATGCGCGGCTACCGCCACTGCCTGCGCAATGACGGGATGACGATGACCGGTGCCGCTCCCGCTGTCCTTTTGCCTGAGAGTTCAGCGGCGTAGGCCGCGTGCCCCTTCGGCGGATCGTCCCGGGCGTGCCCGGTGACCTCTCTCCAGCTCGGCGAGTCGAATGCATGGTTGGTGGGATTCCAGCCCACCGGCCTGAGCGATCATGGGAGCCTGCGCCTTCGGCGGGCGCCAGCGCGGCGCCTCTCTCCTGCATTCGGGCGCCAGTATATCCGCTGCAGTGCAGCACGGCATAATCCGGGCATGGCCCCGTCCCTCCGCCCGTGGTTCCTGTACCTGCTCGAATGCCGCGATGGCAGCTATTACGCCGGCATCAGCACCGACGTGGACGCGCGCTTCGCCGCCCACCAGGCCGGCAAGGGCGCGCGCTACACCCGGGCCCGGCCGCCGCTGCGCGTGCTGGCCGTGCGCGAGTACCCGGACCGGGCCGCCGCCTCGCGGGCCGAGTGGCAGCTCAAGCAGCAGCCGCGCGAACGCAAGCTGGCCTGGCTGCAGGCCCCGGTCCTGTAGATCCACGCCATGCGTGGATGGTGTGCTGGGCCATGCCATCATCGCCACATCCATCGACACAGGAAGCGGTCCGATGAAATCCTGCTGGATGCTGATGTTGACGTTCTGTATCCCCCTGTCGGCCTGCGCCCAGACTCCGCCACCGCTGCAGCACGGGCAGATCGGCAGCGCCGCCGAACTGGCCGCACAGCGCGGCCCGGACACGCCCGAGCCCATCCACCTGCGCCGCGACCAGGTGCCGCCCGATCTGGTCGACCTGATCCCGCTGGCCGAAAAATGGGGCATCGGCGATGACCTGCTGCGCGATGAGATGCGGGAACATGCCACCGACGCGGAAAAGCGCGCGATAGCTGATGCGCTGAAGCATCGGCATGCGCGCATCTCCGCCTGGCTCGACAGTTTCCCGCAGGGCCAGCCGATGACCGACGAAGCGGCCGCGTTCCTGTACATGCAGCTGAGCGTCGACGAAATGGGCCTGATGCAGTAGATCCACGCCATGCGTGGATGCGGCTTGCCCATGCGATGATCGCCCCGCGCCCAGAGCCGGAGACCCGGATGTCCACGATTGCCCTGCTGTTCGCTCTTTCCGCAGCAACGAGCCCTGCCGCCGACCCGGCCACCATCGCGGCCATCGAAGCCACCTGCCACGATTACGTCGACGGCCAGCTGGAGGCCGACCCGCAGCGCGTCGCCCGCTCCCTGCACTCGGACCTGGCCAAGCGCGCGGTCCTCGGCGATACACCCGACGAACGCTTGGGCCTGCGCCGCATGTCGAAGGAAGAGCTGGTCTCGTTGACGAAGCAGGGCGCGCTGAAGACCCCGAAGGATCAATGGGACCGCCGCTGCACGGTGCTGGACGTGACCGGCAACGCGGCCTCGGTACGGCTGGAAACGCCGTGGTTCGTCGACTACTTCCACATGGGGCGCTTCGACCAGCGCTGGGTCATCGTCAACGCGCTGTGGTACCCGAAACCGAAGGCGCGGTAGAGCGATGCGTGCCGCAGGTAGAGCTTGGCTTTCAATTGCCGGTACTGCGAGAAAGGAAGACCTCTGCCGGGTTTGGTCGAAACGGCGAGTGCCCGGCGGCCTGATGAGGCAGTAGAGCCACGCCATGCGTGGCTGAGCTCCATGCGGCCTGCACAGACATTCATCCACGCATGGCGTGGATCTACTCCCAGGCAGAGAACCCGTGTCCGTCTTCGGCCCTAGCGCCTCGGTCGCCGGTCTTCCTGGTCATCACCGAAGATGATGCGCGCGCTGCGCTGGTAGCTCCAGTACGCCACGGCCCAGTTCAGCAGCACCACGATGCGGTTGCGGAAGCCGATCAGGAAGAACACGTGTGCGGCCAGCCAGAACCACCAGGCGAGGACGCCCGAGAGTTGCAGCCGGCCCAGGTGCACGATCGCGGCCATGCGGCCGATGGTGGCCAGGTTGCCGAAGTCGGCGTACTTGAACGGCCCCGGTGCGGCCTTGCCATGCAGACGCGCGCGGATCACCTCGGCCACGTACTTGCCCATCTGCTTGGCGGCGGGCGCGACGCCGGGCACCGGCTTGCCATTGGCTTGATTCAGTGCGGCCAGATCGCCGGCCACGAACAGCTCGGGGTGGTCGGGCAGGGTCAGGTCCGGCTGCACCTGCACGCGTCCAGCGCGGTCCAGTGGCACGTCCAGGGTGCGCGCCAGCGGTGAAGCGGCCACGCCGGCGGCCCAGACCACGGTGCGGGCCGGCACGAACTGATCGCCGAGCTTGAAGCCCTGGCTGTCGATGTCGCTCACCGGGGTACCGGTCAATACTTCCACGCCCAGTTTTTCCAGTTGCCGCCGTGCCTTCAGCGAAAGCACTTCCGGGAACGAAGACAGCACGCGCGGGCCGGCTTCGACCAGCCGCACCTTGGCGCTGGCCGGGTCGATATGGCGGAACTCGTTGCGCAGCGTATGCCGCGCGATTTCGGCCAGGGTGCCGGCCAGTTCAACACCGGTGGGGCCGCCGCCGACCACGGCGAAGCTCAACCACGCCGCTTTCTTCGCCGGGTCCGGCTCGGCCTCGGCGCGCTCGAACGCCAGCAGCAGCTTGCGGCGCAGTGCGATGGCATCGTCCAGCGTCTTCAGCCCGGGCGCATCATCGGCCCATTGGTCGTTGCCGAAGTAGGCGTGGGTGGCGCCGGTAGCCAGCAGCAGGCTGTCGTAGTCCAGCGTGCTGCCATCGGCCATGCGGATCTGCCGGGCCTGCTTGTCGATGGTCACCACTTCGCCGAGGCGGACTTCCACATTGCGCTGGTGGCCGAGGATGTGGCGCAGCGGCGCGGCGATGTCCGGCGCGGACAGGCCGGCGGTGGCCACCTGGTACAGCAGTGGCTGGAAGAGATGGTGGTTGCGGCGGTCGACCAGGGTGATGCGTATGCGCTCGCGGGCCAGGGCACGGGTGGCCCAGAGGCCGGCAAAACCGCCGCCGACAACGACCAGATGGGGAACGCGCTCGCGACTCATCGACTCACTCCAGTGGGGGCATTGGGGGAAGCGCCTGGCATCTTCGCACGATGGCGCCCTGTCACGTCAGCGCCCGCATGGATCGGCGATACTCGGGTTCAGGCAACCGCCCGTGAGGAGCCCATGAGCGAACCGGAAAAGCGCATCGCCCTGTTGATCGACGCCGACAACGCGCCGGCCTCGAAGATCGACGAGGTCCTGGCTGAAGTCGCCCGCTACGGCGTGGCCAACGTGCGCCGCGCCTATGGCAACTGGAAGAGCCCACGGTTGAAGGGATGGGAGGCGGTGCTGCACGAGTACGCGATCCGCCCGATCCAGCAGTTCGCCTACAGCAAAGGCAAGAACGCGTCGGACATGGCGATGGTGATCGATGCCATGGACCTGCTGTACGCGCGCAATCTGGATGGCTTCGCGATCGTGTCCAGCGATGCCGATTTCACCCCGATGGTGATGCGCCTGCTGACCGATGGCGTGAAGGTGTATGGCTTCGGCGAGAAGAAAACGCCGGAACCATTCGTCAATGCGTGTTCGAAGTTCACCTATCTGGAAGCGCTGGGCCAGACCCATGCCAGCGTGCCGGATACCGAACAGGCGTCCAGCGAACAGGCATCGAACGAGCCCGTGGCCAACGACGATGCGCGTCCACGCAAGAGCGGCGCGGAAATGCGCAGCGATACGCGGCTGGTGAAGATGCTGCGCCGTGCGGTGTCCTCGGCCGAGGGCGAGGATGGCTGGTCGCACCTTGGCCCGGTCGGCAGCCAGATCGGCAACCAGGCGTCGTTCGACCCGCGCAACTACGGCTACGGCAAGCTCAGTGACCTGCTGGCGGCGATCGGGCTGTTCGAGCTGAAGAAGGACGGCAAGTCCTCCTACGTGCGCGCGCTGCCGAAGAAAAACCGGTAGTGCCGGCCGCTGGCCGGCAGCGCGCAGATGCCCGATTCCACATCCGCCACCCACACACCCACTCCGATCAGGCGTATCGTTGCCGCTCGCATTGCCAGCAAGGAAAAACCCGCATGTTGAAGATCTGGGGCCGCCGCAATTCCAGCAACGTCCGCAAGGTGCTGTGGTGCGCCGAGGAAATCGGCCTGCCGTACGAATCCATCGAGGTTGGTGGCAGCCATGGCGGCACGCAGACGCCGGAGTACCTGGCGATGAATCCCAACAGCCTGGTGCCGGTGATCGAAGACCATGGCCTGCCGCTGTGGGAATCGAATGCCATCGTGCGCTACCTGAGCGCGCGCTACGCGCTGGGCACGCTGTACGCCGAAGACCCGATGGAACGCGCCCAGGCCGAGAAGTGGATGGACTGGAGCACCTCGCGCATGGCGCCGCTGTACACCGACCTGATCTGGGGCATCATGCGCACCGCCCCAGCTGACCGCGACGAAGCGCGCATCAATGCCGCCATCGTGCGTGCCGGTGACTACCTGGCGATGGCCGATGCCACGTTGGCCAGACAGCCGTGGCTGTCGGGCGAGACGTTCGCGATGGGTGACATCCCGCTGGGCTCGCTGATCTATGCCTGGTTCGAACTGCCCATCCAGCGCCCGGACCTGCCGCACCTGGCCGACTGGTACGCCCGCCTGCGCGAACGCCCGGCCTACCAGCGCGGCGTGATGTCGCCGCTGACCTGAGGGGTAGCGCCGGGCCATGCCCGGCGAGCGTGGTATGCGGAGGACCGCCGGGCATGGCCCGGCGCTAGCGTTCGTCTGCCTCAATACAGATCCGTCGGGTCCATACGGACCGACGGTAGAGTCGAGATCCTATGTTCGTGGTCAAGCCTGCTGGAAGCAGGCTTGACCCACCTTCAGCATCGCCGGATCGAAGTCCCGGCCGCTTTTGAAGACACCCCAGGCGATCCTGGCCAGCTTTCTGGCCAGGATGTTGAAGACGGCGGTGCTGGGGTGACCGCGTTTTGACAGCTCGTCGTAGAGCGGTTGCCCCCGACGACACCGCTTGAGCCCCATGGCGGCCATGTAGAGCATCTGGCGCAGCACTGGCGCGCCCTGTTTGGACAGCCGACGCCGTCCCGTTCTTCCGCCAGACTCGTTAGGCCGGGGATCCAGGCCGGTGCAGGCGATCCACGCGTTGGCGTTGGCCAACGGCCAGCGCGTCATGTAGTAAATCAGGTGAGCGGCGACGGCAGGGCCGACACCAGGGATGGTCAACAGGCGCTTGTAGAGCGTGCCATGCTCTCCATCGCGACCCAAGCGCTGCAGTTCGCTTTCCAGCTCGGACAGCGTCCCAGCCAGAGCGCAGAACAGATCTGACAGCTCCCCGGGGGCACTTTTGCTTACCCCGAAGGATTGCTCCAGGCGCGCGCGTGTCTTTACCAGCGTCTGCCGCTTGCGCAGCAAATCGTGCATCTGCTGCTGCTCGTCGGTACGCGGTACGTATTCACGCAGGCGATCGTTCTCCTTCTTCACGTACCGGGCGATCGCTTCGGCGTCCATGGCGTCCGTCTTGCCACGCGAGCCCGTCGCCCGGCCGTAGTGCTTGATCAGACGTGGATTGATCACATAGACAACGTGGCCTGCCTGGCCAGCCATCCGAGCCAACAACTCGTAGTACCGCCCCGTCGCCTCCATGCCAATCCGGCATCGCTGGGGCAAGGTGTTGAGCCACTGGGCTATGCCGGCCCGGGTGTTGGCGATCCTGTCGCCGGCCTTGCGGTCGGCCACTGCCGGTACGAACTCCTTGGAGTCCACGTCCACGCCAATATCGAGAGAATCAGACATTTGTACGGCTCCCAGCTATCTTTAAGGGGCTGGGGTGGTACCGCACCGACGTTAGCTTGCCTACATCGACGATCCCCTTTGGGGGCCGTACGATCCTTTATCGACGTTCGTGTGCGGGATGGGGATCGCTCGACTCGTCTGTCGGCTAGTATCCGCAGATGCATGCTTGACGGTCCCTCCACCCTGGCTCCTACATACCTCGTAGGAGCCGGGAGGAACATACAAGCTTGCTCGACTGTTTCTGGCGCACGGCAGTCGAGCAAGCTCGACTCTACGCAGCATTGGGCAGCGCCCTCAATACAGATCCGTCGGATCCACATCCAGCGACCAGCGCACCTTGCGTGCCTCCGGCAGCGCATACAGCTGCGGCACCAGCTGGGCCAGCACGCCATGCAGCGGTGGCCGCTGCAGCGCGGACAGCAGCAGCTGGGTGCGCTGGTAGCCGGCACGCCGCGGCATTGGCGCCGGCATCGGCCCGTAGGCCTCGACCACATTCTGTTCCCCCAGCAGTTGCCGCGCCGCCAGCAGGAACGCATTGGCATGCTCGACCTGCTGTGCCTCGGCGCGCATCAGTGCCAGATGCGCGAACGGCGGGAATCCGGCGGCCTGGCGCTGGTTCAACTCGGCCTGCGCGAACAGGTGGTAGCCACCGCTCACCAGGGTTTCCAGCAGCGGATGCCCGGGGTGATGGGTCTGCAGCCAGACCTCGCCGGGATCGCGTGCACGGCCGGCGCGGCCAGCGACCTGGATCAGCTGCTGTGCCAGTTTTTCACTGGCACGGAAGTCGGCCGAGAACAGCCCTTCGTCGATGCCCACCACCACCACCAGTGTCAGCTTCGGCAGGTCGTGGCCCTTGGCCAGGATCTGCGTGCCGACCAGGATGCCGGGTTGGTCGCCCAGCCTCGCCAGCTGCTGTTCCAGTGCGTCGCGTCGTGAGGTGGTGCCGCGGTCGATGCGCACCACCGGAAAATCGGCGAAGGCGGCGGTGAGGTGCTCTTCCAGGCGTTCGGTGCCGATGCCCTGCGGCTGCAGCGCCAGGCTGCCGCAGGCCGGGCATGCCAGCGGCGCCGGTTGCCGCGCACCGCAGTGGTGGCACTGCAGCCGGCGGCCGCCACCATGCACGGTCATCGGTGCATCGCAGCGCTGGCACGGCGCGGTCCATCCGCAGTCGTGGCACAGCAGCACCGGTGCGTAGCCACGGCGGTTCTTGAACACGAGCACCTGCTGGCCACGCTGCAGGTGCTCGCCGATGCCGGCCAGAACATCGGCCGAGAGGCCATCGTGCAATGGCCGTTTGCGCACATCAAGGATGCGCACGCGCGGTGGTCGTGCATCGCCGGCACGCTGCTTCAGGCGCAGGTGGGTGTAGCGCCCGGCATAGGCGTTGTGCAGTGTTTCCAGCGAGGGCGTGGCACTGCCGAGCAGCACGGGAATGCCGAGCGCCTTGGCGCGCACCAGGGCGAAATCGCGCGCGTGGTAGCGGATGCCGTCCTGCTGCTTGTAGCTGCCGTCATGTTCCTCGTCGATGATCAGCAGACCGGCCTGCGGCAGCGGCGTGAACACTGCCGAGCGGGTGCCGACAATGACCCGTGCTTCACCACGTGAGGCGGCTGCCCAGACGCGAGCGCGCTCGTTATCGTTCAAGCCCGAATGCAGCGCATGCACGGCGATGCCGAGGCGGCCGCGGAAGCGTGCCAGGGTCTGCGGAGTCAGGCCGATTTCCGGCACCAGCACCAGCGCCTGCCTGCCCTGTGCCAGGCAATGGATGATCGCCTGCAGGTAGACCTCGGTCTTGCCGCTGCCGGTCACGCCATCCAGCAGGAAAGGCTGGAAGCCGTCGGCGGCGTTGATCGCAGTCACGGCCTCGGCCTGGTCCGGGTTGAGCGTGGGCCCGGGCAGCGGCTGCGCATGCTGCGGTGCCACCGTCATCGCCACGCGCTCGGCCAGTGCACGCTTGGCCAGACTGCGTGCGGCGGTGCGCCAGTCCTCCATGCGTTCGCCCAGTACGTCTTCATCCACCACGGCCTCGGCCAGCAGTTCGGCCAGCTGCCGCGGGCGGCTGCCGGCGCGCAGCTTCCCGCGCTGGGCATGGCCTTCGGGTGTCAGTTGCCAGCCCCAGTGATGGGTGTCGGGCAGGGCCTCGCCGTGGCGCAGCGGGCCGGGCAGGGCAGTGCTGAGTACTTCGCCCAACGGCGCGTGGGTGTAGCGCGCCAGCCACTGCAGGCTCTGCCACAGCTCACCCTGCAGCAGCGGCTGCGGGTCGCACCAGGCCAACGCCTGGCGGAGTCCCTGGCCGTCGTCGGTCTGGCCGTGTCCCACCACCACACCGACCAGCTCACGGTTGCCGAACGGCACCTTCAGGCGGCAGCCGACCGCAACCGTGGGGGCCACGCCCTCCGGCGACAGGTAGTCGAACAGGCGGGGCAGGGGGACGGGCAGGGCGACCTGCAGGGTCGGAATCGGTGAAAGCATCGGGCCAGTGTACCGGGCCATGCGCGCGCGAATGGCGGAGTGGGCGGCGGCGGGGCGGGGTCCGTTGAATCATAAATGTCACCTAAATATCGGTGTCCATTGGAGATTCAGTCTTATCCACATGTTCTGTGGATAACGCTGTGCGTTACCGGTCGGCGGGCGCGCAGGAGGCCGATGGCGACGGCCTCACGCTCGGGTTGGTCAAAAAATCGCCATACTTTAAAATCCATCAAAATCAATGAGTTAAGTGTGAAACAATGCTGAAACAGAGTGAATTCAGCTGGATGCCACAGTTTCCTGCGCAGGCAGCGTGGTGCTGTGCACAACCTGCAGCACGAAGTGCCTGTGGGCGCAAGTCCTACGGGCGCCGATGGCCTGCCGCTATCATGCGGGCAGACCTTTGGAGTGATCGATGACGGCTGTGCCCGCCCCTGTTTCCTCGACCGCGGCCGGCGCGCTGTCGGCGTTCCTGCGAGGCGTTGAACGCCGCGCCCTGGTGGTGGCTGAACTGCAGTGCGGCGATGCTGCCCGGGCCGAACAGACCCTGGTGGCGGTGATGCGCGCGTTTGCGGCGGTCGCCAGTGACCTGCCGATGGCGCAGTGGCCAACCCGCTTCTGGACCCTGCTGGGCCAGCGCCAAGCGCTGCGTGAGCCGGTGGGCGGCCAGTGGGAGCCGCCGCTTGCCGCCTTGGGCCAGATGGGACCGTTGCCGCGCCTGGCGCTGTTGCTGCGGGTGGGCGGCAGCCTGGATGAAGGTATCGCCACGCGCGTGCTCGACCAGGACGAAGCCGGCTACCAGCAGTTGCTGGCCGATGCCTGCCCGCGTGACGCGCACGGCCAGCCCGACGCCTCGGCCTGGCGCCAGCTGGCCGAACAGGTGCAGCTGCGCATCCGCGATCTGCCCGTCAAACGCCTGCAGCAGCTGCAACAGCCGGCCGCACCGACGAACAGCAGTGAAGCGCCGACCTCCAGCTGGCGCACCCCGCAGCGCGACGAGCGGGCTGCAGCCACTGGCAAGCGCCGCCGCGCCAATGCCAAGCCGCGCTGGCGCGGTCCGTTGATCCTGCTGATAACCGTGGTGGTACTGCTGGCCGCCGCGCTGGGCTGGCGCCATTGGCAGGGACATTCGTTCGGCAGCGACGCACCGCTGCCGGAAGGCGTGGTTGGTGAGGCGGGTCCCGTCACGGTGGAAGCACTGCCGCCGAGCAAGGTCAATGCCACGCCGGACGCGACCCCTGCGCAGGCGACGGACGACGCCACGATGCTGGCCGACCGCGACTATCCGCTGGTGGCCGATGCCGATCTGTATGCATGGACCGCCGCGGGCGGCCCGCTGCCGGTGGACGAGTCGCAATCCAAGCCGAGTCGGCCGGAGCCGGCCAGCGCCACGCTGGAAACCGCTGCTGCCGATGAATAAGACCGTATTCGCCAGCCTGCTGCTGGCCCTGCCGTTGTCGCTGTCCGCCGCGCCGCAGACCTTGAACGTGCCGCTGCCGCCGCCAGTGCCGGGCAGTTCACCGGCGGCCCCGGCCACCACAGGTACGACGCCCGCTGCGTTCGCCCAGCTCGATGCCCAGCAGCAGCGCCAGCGCCGCGCCGACTACGCCGCATGGCGGGCATTGCCGGAGGGCGAGCGTGAGCGGATCCGTCAGGCCGCTGCGCGATTCAATGCGTTGCCGGCCGACCAGCAGCAGCGCCTGCGCCAGCAGTTCCAGGCGCAGGACCAGGCCTTCCGCGAAGGCTGGCGGCTGGGCCCGCAGCTGGGCCTGGAGTTCCCCAAGCTGCACGGCCTGTTCGGCTTCGTGCCGCCGGAACAGCGCGAGGCCGCGCTGGCCGTGCTGCGCCAGCTCAGCCCGGCGCAGCTGGCCCAACTGACCTTGGTGGCACAGCGCACGCCACCGCAGGAGCGCGACAAGGTCCGCGGCGCGTTCCTCGCGGTGCCGCCGGCCGAGCGCGATACCTGGCTCAAGCGCCAGGCCGGGCAGTAGAAAGAAAAGGGGACGGAGGGGATTAAGTCGTATTCGGCACAGTCGGGCTTGAAACGACTTAATCCCCTCCGTCCCCTTTTTCTGTTCGTAACGTGATCGCAACGCGTGATGCCGGGGCCTGCCGGAACCCAGCATTCACGCCATGTCATGGGAATGCGCGCGCTGCACGCGTAAGATGGCGGCCCGCAACCCGGTGCCTGTGCCCTTCGCGCGCAACCGTAGTTCGCGTCAAGCACCTTATGTCTACTGCAACCTCCACGCCGCGCTTCAGCAAGGAAGTCGGCGCTACCGGTCTGCTCGCCCTGCCGCTTGTGCTCGGGCATGTGTCCACCGGTCTGATCTCCTTCGTCGACAATGTCATTGCCGGCCACCACGCCACGGCGACCCTGGCCGCGGTGACCATCGGCACCGCCCTGCTGTGGCTGCCGATGCTGATCCCGATCGGCACCCTGATCTCACTCACCGCCTCGGTGTCGCAGCTGCATGGCGCTGGCCGCGAGCGCGAGATCGGCCCGCTGTTCCGCCAGGCACTGTGGCTGGCGCTGGGCCTGGGCCTGATCATGTTCACCTTCCTCACCGTGGTGCCGCCGCTGCTGCCTGCGTTCGGCATCGCACCGGACATCGTGCCGGGGGCCACCGCGTTCCTGCACGCGGTGCGCTGGGGCGGACCTGCGCTGACCCTGTACTTCTGCATGCGCTATCTCAGCGAGGGCATGCACTGGACGCTGCCGACCATGCTGCTCGGCTTCGGTGGCCTGCTGGTGCTGGCACCGATGGGCTACGTGCTGGCCAACGGCAAGCTCGGCTTCCCGGAAATGGGCGCCGAGGGCCTGGGCATCGCTTCGGCGGTGATGATGTGGCTGCAGGCGATCGCCTTCGCCACCTACCTGTGGTTCACCAAGCGCTTTGCCCACCTGCAGCTGTTCTCGCACTTCGAAGGACCGCGCTGGAAGGCGATCTGGGACCTGCTGCGCACTGGCCTGCCGATCGGCATCACCGTGCTGATGGAGGGCGGCCTGTTCATCGTCACCGCGCTGCTGATCGGCCGCCTTGGTGCCAATGAAGCGGCCGCGCACCAGATTGCGATCAACGTCGCCCAGCTGTGCTTCATGATCCCGATGGGCGTGGCCGAGGCCACCACCGTGCGCGTCGGCCATGCGGTCGGTCGTGGCGATGGCTTCGGCGTGCGGCGCGCGGCCTGGGCCGGCTACGCGATCATCATGGGTACGCAGACGTTGTCGGCAGCGGTGCTGCTGTTCGGCCATGACGCCATCGTCGGTGTCTACACCAACGACCTGGCGGTGGCCGGCCTGGCCTCCACCCTGCTGCTGTACGCGGCCACCTTCCAGTTCCCGGATGGCATCCAGGTGCTGTCGGCCGGCGCGCTGCGCGGGCTGAAGGACACCCGCGTGCCGATGTTCATCGCCATGTTCGCGTACTGGGGCCTGGGCATGCCGCTCGGCGCCGGGCTCGGCCTGGGCCTGGGCATGGGCCCGCAGGGCATGTGGATCGGCCTGATCGTCGGCCTGACCGCCGCCGCCATCCTGATGGGCTGGCGCCTGCGTCGCAGCAGCCTGCGCATCGGCCAATCGATGTTGTCCTGATCGTCCCGCCCGCCCTGCCGACCCATGGCGGGCGATCCCCTGACTTGTGTCCGATGCCGCATCACACGGCACCGGCTATGCTGGCACCACGGCAAGAAGCCATCCGGAGCGTTCCATGAATCAACCCGTGCCCCCGCTGCCCCCGGCGCGTCGCAACCCCGTCGCCAGTTTCTTCATCGGGCTGTGGGACGTCATGAACTTCACCCGCCGGTTGATCCTCAACCTGGTGTTCTTCGGCCTGCTGTTCCTGCTGCTGGTGATGTTCGTCATCGCCGCCGGCATGGGCGCCGGTGCCAGCAAATCGCTGCAGGACCGCACGACCCTGGTGATCGCGCCGGAAGGCCGCCTGGTCGAGCAGTTCAGCGCTGACCCGGTCAGCCGCGCGCTGGCCAAGGCGGTGGGCGACAACGGTGCCGAAGAGATCCAGCTGCGCGACCTGCTGCGGGTGATCGAGTCGGCCAAGGAAGACAAGAAGATCGAGCGCGTGGTGCTGGAGCTGGACAAGCTGCAGCCGTCGGGCTTCGCTTCGCTGCGTGAAGTGGCCGCGGCACTGCAGGACCTGCGTGCGTCCGGCAAGCAGCTGGTGGCCTACAGCGAGAGCATGGGCCAGTCGCAGTACCTGCTGGCCGCACAGGCCGACGAGGTCTACCTGGACCCGATGGGGTCGGTGGTGCTCGAGGGCCTGGGCCGCTATCGCCAGTACTTCCGCACCGGCCTGCAGGACAAGCTGGGTGTGGACGTGCACCTGTTCAAGGTGGGCGAGTACAAGTCCGCCGCCGAACCCTACGTGCTCGACGCCGCTTCGCCGGCCTCCAAGGAAGCTGACCTGTTCTGGATGAACGACGTGTGGCAGCGCTACCTGGGCGACATCGCCAAGGCCCGCCGCCTGGATCCGGCACAGCTGGCTGCCGGCATCGACACGCTGCCGGAAGGCATCGCCGCTGCCGGTGGTGACCTGGCCAAGTTCGCCCTGCAGCAGAAGCTGGTGACGTCGCTGAAGACCCGCGAGGAATTCGAGGATCTGATGATCGAGCGCGGCGTGGCTGACGACGATGCCGACGGTGGTTTCCGCAACATCGACTTCGGCTCCTACCTGGGCCAGCTCGATGCGCGCCGCAACCCGGTCGACAGCCGTCCGCAGGTGGCGGTGGTGGTGGCTGCCGGCGAAATCAGCGGTGGCGACCTGCCGGCCGGCCGCATCGGTGGCGAATCGACCTCGGCGCTGCTGCGTGCCGCGCGTGACGACGAGAACGTGAAGGCCGTGGTGCTGCGCGTGGATTCGCCGGGTGGTGAAGTGTTCGCCTCCGAGCAGATCCGCCGCGAAGTGGTGGCCCTGCAGGCCGCCGGCAAGCCGGTGGTGGTGTCGATGGGCGACCTGGCCGCCTCCGGTGGCTACTGGATCAGCATGAATGCCGATCGCATCTATGCCGATCCGTCGACCATCACCGGTTCGATCGGCATCTTCGGCATGGTGCCGAACTTCAGCCGCGCGCTGGACAAGATCGGCGTGCACACCGACGGTGTCGGCACCACCCGTTTCGCCGGTGCGTTCGATGTCACCCGCCCGATGGATCCGGCCGTGGGCCAGGTCATCCAGTCGGTGATCAACAAGGGTTACGCCGACTTCACCGGTCGCGTCGCCGACGCCCGCAAGAAGCCGGTCGAGGCCGTCGACGAAGTGGCCCGTGGACGCGTGTGGAGCGGTGCGCAGGCCAAGGAACGTGGCCTGGTCGATGCCTTCGGTGGCCTGAAGGATGCGGTGGCCGATGCCGCCAGCCGCGCCAAGCTGGGCAAGGCTGATGCCTACCGCGTGCGTTACATCGAGAAGGCGGCAACGCCGTTCGCGCAGTTCGTCAGCGGTTTCGCCGGCAGCCGTGCAGGTGCCTGGATGCTGTCCGACTCGGGCATGGCGCGGATGGTGCTGGCGCGCACGATGCCCGAAGTGGATACGCAGCTGCGATTTGTCGAGAACGCGGCCCGCGAGAAGGGCAACGGCACGCCGGTGAAGGCGCTGGCGTACTGCTTCTGCGGGTTCTGATCGGAGGCCATCCACGCACGGCGTGGATCTACTGGAAGCGCCCGGCCTCGGCCGGGCGTTTTCGTCTGCGGGGTTACTGCGTCGCGTCGGCTTCCGCCTTGCGCTCACGCGCGGCGGCATCGTCCACGGTCTTCTGCACGCCCTTGGCGCGGTCCAGCGGTTCGTTGATTGCGCGCGACATCGCCCGGGGCACCGGTGGCTTTTCCGGGTTCGGCGCCGGTGGGCGCTGGCAGCCCGCCAGCAGCGCGGTGGCCAGCAGGGACGTGGACAGGATCAGGATGCGCATGGCGGCACTCCGTGATGGGCGTGCGGGCAGTGTCGCATCCTCGGCAGGGGGCGGCCGTGAGCGCGTATCCTTGCCGCATCGAAACACAGCGGGCGCGGCCCGGGAGAACACATGACCCAGCAACGGTGGCGCCTGGACGGCCAGACCGCCCTGATCACCGGCGCCAGCGCCGGCATCGGCCTGGCCATCGCGCATGAACTGGCTGGCTTCGGCGCCGATCTGATGATCGTCGGCCGTGATATCGACATGCTGGAGACCGCGCGCGACGAACTGCTGGACGTGTATCCGCAGATGCAGGTGCATGCGCTGGCCGCCGATGTCTCAGACGACGAGGACCGCCGCCAGATCCTGGACTGGGTGGAGGACCATAGTGATGGCCTGCACATCCTGGTCAACAACGCCGGCGGCAATGTCACCAAGGCGGCCACGGAGTATTCCGAGGACGAATGGCGGAAGATCTTCGAGACCAACCTGTTCTCGGCCTTCGAGCTGTCGCGCTATGCACATCCGTTGCTGGCACGCCACGCGTCGTCATCCATCGTCAACGTCGGCAGCGTGTCCGGCCTGACCCATGTGCGCAGCGGCGTGGTCTACGGCATGACCAAGGCGGCGATGCATCAGATGACCCGCAACCTGGCCGTCGAGTGGGCCGAGGATGGCATCCGGGTCAACGCGGTGGCGCCGTGGTACATCCGCACGCGGCGCACGTCCGGTCCGTTGGCGGACCCGGACTACTACGAGGAAGTGATCAACCGCACGCCGATGCGTCGTATCGGCGAGCCGGAGGAAGTGGCCGCAGCCGTGGGCTTCCTGTGCCTGCCGGCGGCCGGCTATGTGACCGGCGAGTGCATCGCGGTGGACGGCGGTTTCCTGCGCTACGGGTTCTGATCTTTCAGCAGGTAGTGCCGACCGCTGGCCGGCAACTGCAATCATCTGCAGATCCTGTGGTTGCCGGCCAGCGGCCGGCACTACCGGTGGCTGTCACCCCGGTACCGGGCAGTTGCTGGCCTCCAGCACGCCCTGCAGCCGTTCGCGTTCACCGCGCACGGTATCGCGGTTCTCCGGCGCGGCGAAGCGCTCACGGCCGCGGGCATCGCGGAAGCGCTGCTGCCAACCACCGCAGCGCTGCGCTTCGGGAAGCGCTTCGCAGTGGTCGCGCACCACTTCACAGCTGGCGGCATTCACCGGCGTCACTCCGCCAAGGCCCTGTACCGTCATCAGCTCGCAGCGGCCGGGCGCGGCTTCGTACTCGTACAGGTAGCCGCCGCCCTGGCTGTCGGTGCACTGGAAGATCGGAGGAAGCGGCGGCTTCGGTGGACCGTCACCTGCGGCGGCGCGGGCCTCGGCATCGCGGCGCAGCGTCGCGCTGTCGAGGATCTGGTCGTCTCCTGCGTGTTCGACCATGCCTGCTTCCATGATCGTGCGTCCTTCGTCCGCGCGTCGCGGTTTTGCTGGGGCCGCAGGGGCAACAGCCGGTCCGGCCGGCACCGGCGCGGGTGTTTCAACGGGCGCGGATGCAGGTTCGGCGGCTACAGGCGCAGCGGCGGCCGCCTGCGAGTTGGCCGGGTCGGGGATGCGCAGCACCTGCTGCTTGCTGCCGGTGGCGCACGGCGTGCGCTGCAGGGTAGGGACGTCACTGCTGCTGGAGGTACAGCGGTAGATCACGCCCTCTTCGGCCAACGCGCTTCCGGGCAGCAGCACCAGGAGCAGCCAGATCACTCGGTTCATGCGCACAGCGTACAGGCTGCGACGGCGTGCTGCGCTCAGCGTTCGCAATCGCGCGACAGGCGCGCATCGATACCGCGCTGTTCGTTGCTGATGGCGGTGCGTTCACTCTGCAGCGCGCTGTTGTAACGGCGATCCAGCTCCCAGCGGCGGTCACTCAGCCGTGCGCAGACTTCCTGTGGTGGCAACGCATGGCAGCTGTCGCGGACCAGCACGCTGCCGGCCGGCACCTGCACGTCCATGCCGATCGAGGGGCGGCGATAACCCGTGCCTTCGCCGATCGGCGTGCCGATGGCCGGGCGTGGTCCGGGATAGGCTGGACCACGATGGCCGTGCGGCAGCCAGACACTGGTCCACAGTGGCACCCAGCGCGGATTGCCTTCGTTGTTGTCGCTGGTATAGCGCCGTCCGTCCTCGCTCACGCACTCGTACATCGGCTGCGGCGGCTGGATGTAGACGTGGCGGACTTCGCGCTCGCGGATGACCGGGGTTTCGCTGGGCGGCGGAGGCGTGGCATCACTGCGCACCACCCGTGGAGCGGGATCGCGCGGGCGCTGCAGGTCGCGCACCTGCTGGCGGCCGCTGTTGCACGGCCTGTCCTGCAGGGCGACGGCACCGTTGCTGGCAACGCAGCGGTAGACACGCACGTCCTCGGCCGCGGGTGCCGTCCACGGCAGCAGCAGGCACAGGCTCAAGGTGGCGCGCAGCAGGGTCATGGCGGCAGGGTGCGTGATTGTCCGCAGCAGCGCAATCGCCGGCTCAGGAGCGCAGCACGTTGCCGCTGAGCGCGTCGCGGATCGGGGTGGGCTGGGCCAGGCCGCCGGTCTGCCCATCGAGGATGCCGTCGAGCAGGCGCAGCAGGCGCGGGTCCAGTTCTTCGCGGCTGCGCGCTGGTGGTTCGCCGGCCAGGTTGGCACTGGTGGAGACCAGCGGGCCGCCCCAGGCGCGGCAGAGTTCGGCCACCAGCGGGTGCGCGCTGATGCGCACCGCGATACCGCTGTGTTCGCCGGTGACCCAGGGCTGCGCGCGCGGGCCGGCAGGCAGGATCCAGGTGTTGGCACCGGGCCAGCTGGCCAGCACCGCGCGCTGGCGGGCGTCGGGCAGCGCCTGCAGTCGCACCCAGCCTTCCAGCTGCGCCAGTTCGGCCGCGACCAGGATCATGCCTTTCTCGATCGGGCGCTGCTTCAGCCGCAGCACCATGTGCACCGCAGCTTCGTGCGAGGGATCACAGCCCAGGCCCCAGACCGCTTCGGTCGGGTAGGCGATCACGCCGCCCGCGCGGAGCGTGGCGACAGCAGAGTCCAGGGTGAGTTCTTTCATGGCGGCGACCGGCCCGGCGTGGGCCTTCATTATCCCCCTGCCGCGTGCAGAAGGGGTGGACCCTGGCACACGGTAGTGCCGGCCGCTGGCCGGCATCAGCGGTAGGTAATGACTGCTTATGGTGGGTGCGGACCGTTAGTCCGCACACCTTGACCCTCATCCACGCATGGCGTGGATCTACTTCTTTGCAGCGGCCTTCTTCGCCGAGGCTTTCTTCGCAGCAGCCTTCTTCACCGCTTTCTTTGCCGGGGCCTTCTTGGCAGGCGCTTTCTTTGCAGCGGCCTTCTTCGGCGCCGCTTCCTTCTTCACCGCGGCCTTCTTTGCCGGGGCCTTCTTCGCGGCAGCCTTCTTGGCGCCGAAGCCCTTGCGCACCGGCTTGCCGGTTTCTTCCATCAGCTGCTGCACTTCGGCCAAGGTAAGCGAGGCCGGCTCGCGATCCTTGGGGATCTTGCCGTTCATCTTGCCGTCGCTGATGTACGGGCCGAAACGGCCGTTCAGCACCTGGATGTCGCTGCCCTCGAACTCCTTGATGATCCGGTTGCGCGCGATCTCTTCCTTCTCTTCGACGAGGAACACGGCGCGGGCCAGGTCGATGGTGTACGGGTCGTCTTCCTTCTTCAGCGAGGCATAGGTGCTGCCGCGCTTGGCGAACGGGCCGAAGCGGCCGATGCCGACGCTGACCGGCTCGCCCTTGTCCTCACCCAGCGCGCGTGGCATCAGGAACAGTTCCAGCGCGTCTTCCAGGGAGATGGTGTGCATCGACTGGCCGGGGCGCAGCGAGGCGAACTTCGGCTTCTCCTCGGCGTCCTCGGCGGTGCTGCCGATGGCCGCATAGGGCCCGAAGCGGCCCAGGCGCACGCTGACCGGCTTGCCGGTCTTGGGGTCGGTGCCGAGCTCGCGCGCGCCACTGGCCTCGGCACGGTCGACCGATTCCTTCTTGTCTTCCACCAGCTCCTTGAACGGCTCCCAGAAGCGGGCCATCAGCGGGATCCACTCTTCTTCGCCACGCGAGACGGCGTCGAGCTCGTCTTCCAGCTTGGCGGTGAAGTCGTAGTCCACGTACCGGGTGAAGTGGCTGGACAGGAACTTGGACACCGCGCGGCCGACGTCGGACGGGCGGAAGCTGCGGCCTTCCATTTCCACGTACTTGCGGAACAGCAGGGTCTGGATGATCGAGGCGTAGGTCGAGGGACGGCCGATGCCGTACTCTTCCAGCGCCTTCACCAGCGCCGCTTCGGTGTAGCGCGGCGGCGGCTGGGTGAAATGCTGTTCGGCCTGGATGCGTTCCAGCGGCACGCGGTCGCCGGGCTTCATCGCCGGCAGCTTGCGGCCTTCGTCCTCGTCTTCGGCGCTCTTGTTGTCCTTGCCTTCTTCGTACACGGCCAGGAAGCCGGGCACCACCACGGTGGTGCCGCTGGCGCGGAACACGTGTTCGCTGCCGGCGGACAGATCGACGCTGACGGTGTTGAGGGTGGCCGGAATCATCTGGCAGGCCACCGCACGCTTCCAGATCAGCTCGTACAGCTTGCGCTCGTCATCGGTCAGGTAGCGCGCCACCTGCGCAGGCGTGCGCAGCGCCGAGGTCGGGCGCACCGCTTCGTGCGCTTCCTGGGCGTTCTTCGACTTGGTCTGGTAGGTGTTCGGCTGGTCCGGCAGCGAGGCGATGCCGTAGTCGCGGGCGATCACGTCGCGGATCTCGGCCAGCGCGTCCTGCGACAGGTTCACCGAGTCGGTACGCATGTACGAGATCAGGCCGACGGTGCCTTCGTCACCGATCGCCACGCCTTCATACAGCTTCTGCGCCACCTGCATGGTCTTGCGGGTGGTGAAGCCGAGCTTGCGCGAGGCTTCCTGCTGCAGGGTGGAGGTGGTGAACGGCGGCGCCGGGCGGCGCTTGCGCTCCTTGCTGGCCACATCGGTGACATGCAGCGAGCCCTGCGCGGCCTGCTGGATGCGCAGGCGGGCGGCCTCGGCGGTGTCGCCGTCGGTGATGGTGAACTGTTCGAACTTCTGCCCGTCCAGCTTGATCAGCTTGGCGTTGAAGTGCTGCGACGGGTGCGCGCACTCGGCGGCGATCGACCAGTATTCGCGGGCAATGAAGGCTTCGATCTCTTCCTCGCGCTCGACGATCATGCGCAGCGCCGGGCTCTGCACGCGGCCGGCGGACAGGCCGCGCTGGACCTTGCGCCACAGCACCGGCGACAGGTTGAAACCGACCAGGTAATCCAGCGCGCGGCGCGCCTGCTGGGCGTCGACCAGGTCGCTGGCGATCGCGCGCGGCTGGCTGATCGCTTCCTTGATGGCGCGCGGGGTGATCTCGGTGAACACCACGCGCTGCATCGGCTTGTCCTTGACCAGCCCGCGTTCCTTCAGGATCTCGGCGATGTGCCAGCTGATCGCTTCACCCTCGCGATCCGGGTCGGTCGCCAGCAGGATGTCGTCGGCGCCCTTGGCGGCCTTGGCGATCGCATCGACATGCTTTTCGTTCTTGTCGATCACGTCGTAGTGCATGGCGAACCCGTTGTCCGGGTCGACTGCGCCTTCCTTCGGGATCAGGTCGCGCACGTGCCCATACGAGGCCAGGACCGTGTAGTCCTTGCCGAGGTATTTGTTGATCGTCTTGGCCTTGGCCGGCGATTCGACGATGAGCAGGTGCTTGGGCATGTCAGGAAAGGTCTGTGGGCGGACCGGGGGAGAGGGGCCGCTAGGGTGGAGCAAACGGCCGCATTAGTGAAGCGGCCACGGGCAAATCCATAAACTGAACGCCCGGTAATGTGCCGGGCGTTCAGGTTTCACCTTATTAGAGGAATCACGCCCGGCCAGCCCATGTCAAGCAGCCAGGCGTGAGGATGGCCGTTCATGAGGCCATCTTGGCGATGAAGCCAACCGCGAACACCATGAGCGCCAGGCCCACCAGCGACAGCAGGCCGGTCAGTACGAGCACCAGCACGGTCACCGTGCCCAGCTCCCGGCGCTGCAGCTGCGGCTGGTCGGTGTAGGCCCAGCGGTCGACCACCAGGGTGTCGCAGATCATGTCGTGCAGGCCCTGCTTGCGCTCGGTGAAGGCGGCCATCAGGAAACCGATGCCGAGGGTGAAGGTGCTGAGCACCGCGGCCCAGTAGCGACCAAATGCGCGGGCCTTGGTCAGGCGCTCGCCATTGCTGCGCACGACCTTGATGCCGACCGCCATCTTGCCCAGCGTGGCACCGCCCTGCGAGGCATGGAACCAGGTGTAGTACGCCATGCCGATGGCCAGGTTGATCAGGGCACTGGCCAGCTGGGCCACGATTTCGATGGCCGATTCGCCGCTGCCCACCGCACCCATGCTGGCACCAAGCGCCACACCGAGGATGGCGCCGATGATGCCGCCGGGGATGGCCAGCACGAAGTAGTCGATCATGTAGGCCGCCACGCGCTTCCAGAAGCCCGCGTAGACCACTTCGCCGCCCATCACCGGCTGGGCATGGCCGCCGCCGCCGAGCGCCGCAGGGGCGCTGTAGGGCGAACTGCTGAGCGCGCCGGTGCCAGGCAGTGGCGCCGTACCGTTGTCGATCGCGGCATAGTCGCCACGCAGGTCGAAGCCGCCACTGCCGGTGGCGGTGCTGGCATCGGCCAGGGTCTGCAGGCCGAGCTCGTCGACCACCTGGCGCAGTGCAGCCCACTGGGCCATGCCCTCGCGCCAGACCAGGGTGTCCAGGTTCAACTGGCCGCGCTGGAAGCGCTGGCGGATCTCCTGGACCGGCAGCGGGCCCTGGCGTTGCTGTCCTTCGGCGTAGTACCACTCAGTCATTGCATGTTCCCTGTTGAATCATCCTTGGAGGTGCTGGCGTGCGCGTGGCTCAGCCGCGGCACGTCGGCGGCAGGTACTTGTCGTTGCTTTCGCCACTGCATTCCCAGCGGCCGCTGTCGCGATCGTATTCCAGCCACAGCAGGTCGCCGTCGATGCCCTTGCCTGGTACCGCCAGCGTTGCTTCGATGCCGCAGTGACCGTTGTTGAAGCGGCCGATGTTCACCGCCGACAGGCCCGCGTTGGCGAAGTCGCCCGGGGCCGGGAAGCCGGCGTCATTGGCACCCGGGCAGCGGCCTTCGTCATCGGCGAAATGCTGCACCTGGTCCTTCAGCGGCTGCAGCGCGGCCACGGCGCTGGCGACTTTGCTGCGCACGGTGTAGTCGTTGTAGGCGGGCAGCGCGATGGCAGCCAGGATGGCCACGATCGGGACCAGCACCAGCAGCAGGCCGCCGCCGATGATGGCGGTCAGGGCGCAGCCGGACAGCTTCTTCTTCGGCGCCGGCAGGGCGGTGGCCGATGCACTGGTGGTGTAGGGCGTGGACGGCGGCAGTACCGGCGGCTGCGGCGGAGGCGGTGCCACCGGTTCCGGATCGGGCTCGGGTTCCACCGGCGGTGCGGCAGCGTCCAGCGCCGGCACGATCAGGCCGAGTTCGTCGACCACGGTGCGCAACGGCTGCCATTGCGGCAGGCCGTCGCGCCAGACCAGGGTGTCCAGGGAGATCTGGTTGTTGCGGAACAACTCGACCAACTGTTCCGCCGGCAGCGGACCCTGCTGCCGGTTGCCTTCTGCATGGAACCACTCGCTCACGGGGACGCTCCTGAATGCGCTATGCCCCCAAGTGTACGGTCAGTGCAGGGGTTCTGGCTCGTCCATGAACATCTGCGTCTCCATCCAGGCGTACGCCGCCTCGGAGCCGGGCTGGTTGAACAGCACCATCAGCACGACCCACTTCAGGTCGTCCAGGTCCAGTTCGTCCTGGTCCAGGGCCATGGCCCGGTCCAGCACCAGCTCGCGCTGGTCGGCGTCGAGGATGCCGTGCTGTTCCAGGTACAGCAGGAAACCACGGCATTCCACGTCCAGCTTGTCCAGTTCGGGGCCGTGGTAGACGCGCACGGGGCCATCGACCCGTGCCTGGGCCACGCTCGGCCGCTGCGCGGCCAGGGCATCGAGCCAGTCGAATGCCTTGTTGATCTCGGTTGGGCTGAAACCGGCCTGGATCAGGCCGTTCTGGAGCGAATCGCGGTCACGGATCAGGTCCGCATCTTCGCTGAAATAGTGTTCAAACAGGTACAGCAGTACGTCCAGGATGCTCTCTTTCATTGCCCCTCGGCCTGCGTCGCGCGACGCTGTGGAGGTGAAGAAACTAGGGAGTTCGACAGTAGCGGCCGTGTACGCACACCACGATTCCCGCCAGTTCCATGGCCAGCAGCATGGAGGACACCTGGGGCGCCGTCAATCCACAGCGCGTGATCAGTGAATCCATACCGCTTGGGTTGTGGTCCAGGGCCCGCCACAAGCACTGGTAGTCAGGGTCGTCGGCCCAGCGCGCCGGCAGGAGTACCGGCGGTGCCTGTTCAGTGGGGGTGGCGAGCCGTGATTGCAAGCCCGGCAGCTGCTGGCGAAGGGCGGGCGCCAGCAGTTCAAGGACCTCCTCCGGGCGCTCGACCAGTGCGGCACCCTCGCGGATCAACCGGTGGCAGCCCGCGGCGCGTGGGTTGAGTACCGAACCGGGCAGGGCACAGACCTCGCGGCCGGCCTCGGCGGCCAGGCGTGCGGTGATCAATGCGCCGGAGCGCTGGGCGGCCTCGACCACCACCGTCGCCAGCGCCAGCCCGGCCACCAGGCGGTTGCGGGCTGGAAAGTGACCGGGGCGTGCCGGTGTGCCCGGCAGGTACTCGCTGAGCACCGTGCCTTCGGTGGCGATCCGGGCCTGCAGCCTGGCGTGGCTGTCCGGGTAAGCCCGGTCCGGGCCGGTGCCGATCACCGCCACGGTGCAGCCCCCGGCGTCCAGCGTGGCCTGGTGGGCGGCCGCGTCGATGCCTGCCGCCAGGCCGCTGGTCACCGCCAGCCCGGCTTCGACGAAGCAGCCGGCAAACCGGGCGGCCAGGGCGCGTCCGCCCGGCGTCGGCGAGCGGCTGCCGACCAGCGCCACCGACGGGCGCCAGGCCAGGCTGGGGTCGCCGGCGATGAACAGCGCCAGGGGTGGGTTCGGGACATCCAGCAGGGGCGGGGGGAATGCCGGATCGGTGAAGGCCAGCAGGTGCTGGTTGTCGTCTTCCAGCCAGCGCCGTGCCGCGGCCCAGGCCCGGGTGTCCGGGCGTTCCAGCGCGGCGCACTGCTCGGGCGTGCAGCCGTGCGCGCGCCAGTTCGCGGCGCCCTGCGCGATCGCAATCTCCGCGCTGCCTGCGGCCTGCAGCAGTGCCCGCCGTGGCGCCAGCGCGCCGCCTGCCATCAACAGGCGCAGCAGCGCCTCGTCAGCTTGGTTGGTCATCCCCCACTATCGAGCGCATACAACAAAGGCGCCCTAGGGCGCCTTCGCATGTGGCTGTCAGGTTTTGCCGGAGGTGCCTGCCGGCCAGCGGCCGGCACTACCTGCAGTGGCCGGGCAACCCGGGACTGGTTACTTCGCGTCCGGGTGCAGTGCGTTGAACCCCACGCGTACCGGCTTCACGCCCTGCATCACCAGCGCGTAGCTGACGTTGTCGAAGGTACGGAACACCATGGCGTGCGCGGCGTATTCGTCCGGCAGCGAAACCCGGCCGGCGCCGGTGCTGAGCGAATCGTCCATGCGCGACGAGGTGGGGTACTTCATGCGGTGCGCCACGTGGCGGCCCGGGCGCCACAGCGAGAACACGGTGCCGTTGTCCACGCCCTGTGCGCGACCTGCGGAAATCGCGATCACATCGCGCGGGCCAGCGGCGGTGAACATGTCGGTAACGGCCAGCACGCGCACATCGACGCCCTCGACACCGGCGGCCGGGACATGGGGGACGAACTGCAGGTCGTACGGCTTGGCCTCGACCGGGACCAGGCGGTCGCCGGCACGCACCTCGCGGCCGCCTTCGTTCTTGTCCAGCACCAGGGTGGACGCCTCGACCTTGCCGCCGGCGACATGGGTGATGGTGCCGGTGGCGACCTGGGCCAGCTCATAGCCGAGTATGCCGCGGCGGTGGTTGGGGGCGTTGTAGGCCCGCCACAGGTTGCCGCTGCCGGGGGTGACGTCGCCGTTGGCGGTCAGGTCCTCGGTCGGCTTGGGCTGGGCGTAGCGCACGGTCGGGCGGACCACGGCCCAGCGCTGGCCCAGCTGGGCGTCGGCCAGGCGCACGTAGACCGCACTGCCGCTGGTGACGCGCAGGCGTTCTTCTTCCAGGCCGGCCACGTAGGGTAGCTGCTCGATGCTGTCGACCACGCTCAGCTGCTTCAGGAACGGCTCGACCTGGGCCAGCGGAATGGCATCGATCGGGGCTTCCTGGCGCGGGCCGGGCTTGGCAGCGACGGTCACCCGGTCCAGATAGGCCAGGCTGAGCACGTCACCGGGATAGATCAGGTGCGGATTGGCGATCTGCGGATTGGCCTGCCAGATCTCCGGCCACAGCCACGGCTTCTGCAGGAAACGTGCGGCGATATCCCACAACGTATCCCCTTTTCGGACCACATAGGTGTCCGGGTGCCCGCCATTCACTTCCACGGCGGTAGCATAGGCAGCCACGGTCAGCATCGCCGCGGCGACGACCGTACGAAAACGAAGCAACATAGGTGTGAAGCCCTGATTCCCCAACAGGTCCGCGCACTATAGTCCAGAAACCGGGGCGCAAGGCAAGCGTTGGAGCTAGAATCTGCGACGTATGCCGGCGTGCCGGCCCCCTATCCGGAAACAGCCATGGCCCTTCTCCCCATTCTCGAGTTCCCCGATCCGCGCCTGCGTACCAAGGCTGCGTTGATCGAAGCCGCCGAAGTCACCACGCCGGCCTTCCAGGAACTGATCGACAACATGTTCCTGACCATGTACGACGCCCCGGGCATTGGCCTGGCCGCCACCCAGGTGGACGTGCACAAGCGCTTCATGGTCATCGACGTCAGCGAAGAAAAGAATGAACCGCATGTGTTCATCAACCCGGAAATCGTCGCCAAGGACGGAGGCCGGGTGTACCAGGAGGGCTGCCTGTCGGTTCCGGGCATCTTCGCCGACGTGACCCGCGCCGATACCATCACCGTGAAGTACCTGGACCGCAACGGCCAGGAACAGCAGCTGGAAGCCGGCGAAGTGCTGGCCACCTGCATCCAGCACGAGATGGATCACCTGGACGGCAAGCTGTTCATCGACTATCTGTCGCCGCTCAAGCGCGAGATGGTGCGCAAGAAGCTGGCCAAGCAGCGCAAGCACGTGGCGTGATCGCCAATCCGGGCCGCCCTTCGGGTGGCCCGTGCCTGCGCGACGCGCGCGGGCTGTACGGCGCCGGCCGACGGCGCCGTTTTCTTTCCTGCACGAATCCATCCTGCAAGTGGGGTAGCCATGAGGATTGTCTTTGCCGGTACGCCGGAATTCGCGGTGTCGTCGCTGCGCGCGGCTGCGCGCCACCATGAGGTCGTGGCCGTCTACACCCAGCCTGATCGTCCGGCCGGCCGTGGCCGTGGCCTGGCGCCGTCGCCGGTCAAGCTTGAAGCCGTGGCCCGTGGCATTCCGGTCTACCAGCCCGAATCGCTGAAGGATGAAGCCGCCCAGCAGCAGCTGCGCGACCTGCAGCCGGACCTGATGGTGGTGGTGGCCTATGGCCTGATCCTGCCCAAGGCGGTGCTGGCCATTCCGACCCACGGCTGCTGGAACGTGCATGCCTCGCTGCTGCCGCGCTGGCGCGGTGCCGCGCCGATCCAGCGCGCGATCCAGGCCGGCGATGCGAAGACCGGCGTCTGCCTGATGCAGATGGAGGCCGGCCTGGATACCGGCCCGGTGCTGCTGCACCAGGAGCTGCCGATCGCGGCCACCGATACCGGTGGCCAGCTGCATGACAAGCTGGCGGAACTGGGCGCGCAGGTGCTGTCCGACGGCCTGGGCCTGCTGCGGGCCGGCATCAAGCCGATCGCGCGGCCGCAGCCGGAGCAGGGCGTGACCTACGCGCACAAGCTGGACAAGGCCGAGGCCCGTCTGGACTGGGCGCTGGATGCAGAGGCGCTGGCACGCACCGTGCGCGCCTTCAATCCGTGGCCGATCGCCGAGGCGACGCTGGCTGGCGAGCGGGTGCGCATCCATGGCGCGGTGGCGCTGGATGAGGCCCACGGCCAGGCGCCGGGCACGGTGCTGGCGGCCAGCCGCGATGGCATCGACATCGCCTGTGGCCAGGGCGCACTGCGCCTGCGTGTGCTGCAGCGGGAAGGTGGCAAGGCGATTACTGCGGCCGACTACCTCAACGCCCGTCGCGATCTGCGCGTGGGGGCATAAGCGGTGTCGAAGCAGAACGATTTCTCCGTCGCCAAGGCGGCGCCGGGCGCGGCCACGCGCATGCTGGCCGCACGTGTGCTGGCACAGGTGTTCACCCGTGGCCGTTCGCTGAAGGCCGAACTGGCCTGGGCGCTGCCGAAGCTGGCCGACAGCCGCGACCGCGCGCTGCTGGAAGCCCTGTGTTTCGCCGTCCTGCGCCGCCGCAGCACCTATGACGCGGCGCTGCAGTCGTGGATGCAGAAGCCGCTGTCGGCGCGTGATGCCGATCTGCGCACGCTGCTGATGGTCGGGTTCGCCCAGCTGGACGTGCTGGAGCTGCCGGCGCACGCGGCGCTGTCGGCCACCGTCGATGCCGCGCGTGCACTGGGCCGTGAGCGCCAGGCGGGCCTGGTCAATGCGATCCTGCGCCGCGCGCAGCGCGAAGGTTTCCCGGAGCAGCCAGCGCGCGATGCCTTCCCGGAATGGCTGGCCGATGCGGTGCAACGCGATTGGCCGGCACAGGCCGACGCGATCTTCAGTGCCAGCCTGCAACCGGCGCCCCTGTGGCTGCGCGCCAACCGCCAGCAGGGCGGTCGTGACAAGGCACTGGCCGCGCTGGCCGAAGCCGGCATTGCCGCAGAAGCCAGTCCGCTCAGTGCCGACGCGTTGCGCCTGGCCTCTCCGGTTGCCGTGAATCAGCTGCCCGGCTTCGCCGAGGGCGCGATCTCGGTGCAGGACCTGTCGGCGCAGTGTGCCGCCGATGCGCTGGCCCCGGTGGCCGGTGCCCGCGTGCTGGACGCTTGTGCGGCACCCGGCGGCAAGTCGGCGCACCTGCTCGAGCGCGACCCCAGCCTGCGCCTGCTGGCGCTGGATATCGACGCGCGCCGCCTGGCCCGTGCACGCGATACCTACACCCGTACCGGCGTGGGCGAGCATGCGCAGACCCTGGCGGCAGATGCCAGTGATCCGGGCGCCTGGTGGGATGGCGTGCCGTTCGACGCGATCCTGCTTGATGCGCCGTGCTCGGCGACCGGCGTGATCCGCCGCCAGCCGGATGTGATGTTCCACCGTCGCGCCGAAGACATCGATGCACTGGTCGGCGTGCAGGCGCGCCTGCTGGAAGCCTGCTGGTCGATGCTGCGCCCGGGCGGCGTTCTGTTGTATGCCACCTGTTCGATCCTGCGCGCCGAGAACATCGATCAGGTGCGCGCATTCCTGAAGTGGCATCCGGATGCCGTGGCGCAGCCGCTGGGCGATGCATTCGGCGTGGATTGCGAAGGGGTGGCGCGCCAGCGGCTGCCGGGTGAAAACGATGCTGACGGTTTCTTCTACGCGCGTCTGTTAAAAGCAGCCTGACCCCCGCTGCCGTTTCGAGTCCCATGCTGAAAGCCCACGCGTCGCGCCAGACGTGGTTGTTGGTGGTGATGGCCCTGCTGGTGCTGGGGGCCGGCCTGGGCCTCCGTGATCCATGGCCCTCGGATGAGCCACGTTTCGCGCTGGTGGCCAAGCAGATGGTCGACAGTGGCTACTGGTTGTTCCCGCATCGCGGCCCCGAGCTGTATTCGGACAAGCCGCCGATGCTGATGTGGTTGCAGGCGGCGATGTACAGCCTGGTCGGCCACTGGCGGGTGGCGTTCCTGCTGCCCTCGCTGCTGGCCGCGCTGGGCACGCTGTGGTGCGTGGTCGATCTCGGCCGCCGCCTGTGGACGCGGCAGGTGGGGCTGTACGCGGGCTGGGCACTGCTGTTCGCGCTGCACTTCACCTTCCAGGCGAAGAAGGCGCAGATCGATCCGCTGGTGGTGCTGTTCATCACCCTGGCCAACTACGGCCTGCTGCGCCATCTGCTGTTGGGTCCGGCCTGGCGCTGGTGGTGGCTGGGCTGGTTCTTTGCCGGCGTCGGTGTGATCACCAAGGGCGTAGGCGTGCTGGCGCTGATGATGATCGCGCCGGCGGCAGTCGCATCCGTGCTGCACTGGCCACGGGTACGCCTGCACGTGCGCGACCTGCGTTTCTGGCTGGCACCGTTGGCCTTCCTGCTGGCGGTGTCGTTGTGGCTGGCGCCGATGCTGCTGGCAGGCTTCGCCACCGGTTCGGAGCCGTACCGCGCCTACATGGACGACATCCTGTTCCGGCAGACCGCGCGGCGCTATACGCAGTCCTGGGACCATCACCAGCCGTGGTGGTACTTCCTGGCGATCATGCCGTCGATGTGGATTCCCGCGTTCCTGCTGCTGCCCTGGGCGCTTCCGGCCTGGTTCCGGCGGCTGCGCCGGCGCGATGCGCGCTACCTGCTGCCGTTGGCCTGGTGGCTGCTGGTCGTGCTGTTCTTCTCCCTTCCGCACGGCAAGCGCGACGTCTACATCCTGCCGGCATTGCCGATGTTCTGCCTGGCGTTGGCGCCGTTGCTGCCCGGGTTGCTGAGGCGGCGCGATGTGCAGCGCGTGCTGGGCGCATTCACCGCGTTGCTGGCACTGGCGCTGGGGCTGGTGGGTGCGCTGGCGCTGCTGGGTGATCCGGATTTCGAAGTGCGCCTTACCCATGGCCGCGGGTTGCTTCCCGGTGCCACCGATGCGCTGGCCTGGGCGGCGCTGGCGATGGCGGTCTGGTCGGCCTTGAGCCTGTGGGTGTGCGGGCGCCAGCGTCGGCACGTTGCCCTGGTCTCTACCCTGGCAGGAGTCTGGGTGCTGTACAGCCTGGTCGGTTATCCGGTATTGAACGACTCCAGCTCGGCCCGTGGCCTGATGCGTGAAGTGAGTGTACGCATCGGCCCGCAGGCCGAGCTGGGACTGGTGGCATGGAAAGAGCAGAACCTGCTGATGGCCGATCGCCCGGCGGCCACCTTTGGATTCGAAGCACGTTGGCATCAACAGCTGCAGGCGGCCGTGCGCTGGCAGCGGCTGGTTCCGCAGCAACGCTGGCTGCTGGTGAACGAGGATGCGATGCAGGCCTGCATCGATCGTGCGCGGGCCGAGATGGCGGGCATTTCCAATCGTCGCCGCTGGTGGCTGGTGCCTGCCGATGCGGTCGCCGGCGACTGCCGGCCGTCAGTGGCGGAACTCGAGCACGAGCGCCGCCTGCAGGGGCCCGGCATCACCGATTGAGCGTTCGGGGAGCGTGGCTCAGGTGCTGGCCAGGGCGGCGTGGTAGCTGGCCAGCGTGGCGTCGGCGAATGTCTGCAGGCCGAACTCCCGCTGTGCATGGCGGCGTGCTGCGCGGCCCTGTTCCGGCAGCGCATCGCGCTGTGCGTACAGCGCCTGTACCTGGGCGGCGATGGCGTCGATGTCGCGTGTGGCAACCACCCAGCCATCGACGCCTTGTTCGATGTTCTCCGGCAGGCCTGCGTAGTCGCTGACCAGCATCGGCTTGGCGCTGGCCATCATCTCGCGGCAGGCGAAGGAGATCGTCTCGACGTCATGGGACAGTACGAAACCAGCATCGCCGGCCGCGATCAGGACGCGGGTATCGGCCAGCAGGCCGGTGAAGTGCACCTGCGCGGCCACCTCGCCCAGCGCCAGCACCTGTTCGCGCTGCTGCGCGCTGGGCAGGTGGCCGGCCACGGCCATGTGCACATGCGGACGCACCGCATCGGGCAGCCGTGCGATGGCCCGGGCCAGGTCGATCCAGCCCTTGTAATCGTCGGTGCCGGCGTTGCTGACCAGCACCAGCGCCTGTGGATCCTGCGTCCACTGCTGGCGCAGCGCGCTGCCGGTGCCGGCCGGCTGCGGTGAGTAGCGCTCCAGGTCAACGCCATTGCGGACCACGTCGATCGGGCAGCGACGGTACGGGCCCTGTTCCAGCAGGCGCTTGGTGTCGGCCGAGACCGCGATCAGTCGATCGGTGGCCCAGCGTGCGCGCAGCGCATTGCCAAAGGTATTGGTGGGTTTGCTGTTGTGCTTGGTCAGCACGATCGGCGGGCGGCGCATGCCCAGCAGCCCCTGCATCACGAAGCGGTGGTCGCGTGCACCGTTGACATGGATCAGGTCGATGCCTTCATCGTGGACCAGCCTGCGCAGCGCGCGCTGTTCGGCCAGCTGCCGGGGCAGCGTTGGCAGGCCGCTGCCGAACGCAATCGGCAGTGTGCGGGCAATGCCTTCATCGGCCATGGTCCGCAGCAGGCGGCTGTCGGCCGGCGCGGCGACGTGGAGCGTGTGCTGGCCGTGCAGCGCACGCGCCAGCGAGACGATGTACGTGGTGTGGCCGCCACCGTCGCCGTAGTGGAAGTTGGTGTACAGGATTTTCATGGGGGGTCTTCAGGCAACGCCCACGCAGTGTGACACAGCGTGGTCAAGGCCGGTCCGCGGAAGGTGCCGGGTCGGCCACCGCCTGTCCATTTCCCAGCATCCACAGCATGATGGTCTTCTGCCGCACGTAGTTGGCGCGGACGTAGGCGTAGACCAGGCCGTGCCAGCCGTCGCGGAAGCCGCCACGGAACAGGAAGCCGCGCCAGAACCGCCAGGCCGGCGCCAGCACCAGCTTGCCCAGCGTGGCCCGCTTGCCGCGTGCGAACTCGTGCTCGGCCATCATCCGCGCGTACTTCTCGGTCTTGGCCAGCTGCTGCTGCAATGACCGGTACGGATAGTGGATCAGGTCGCCGCGCAGGGTGCCCACACTGCCGTCGACACTGGCCGCCTCGTGGATCTCGCGCTTGCCGCGCCAGCCGCCGCGGCGGCGGTCGAACAGGCGCATCACCCGGTCCGGGTAGGCATTGCCATGGCGCAGGAACTTCCCGAAGTACTCCGAGAGGCGGGCGAAGCGGTAGCCGGCCTGGCCGGCGAAGCCACCGTCGCGGGCCTGCTCGATGGCGGTGCGCAGCTCGGGGCTGATGCGCTCGTCGGCGTCCAGGCACAGCACCCAGTCGTGGCTGGCCTGCTCGACGCAGAACGCCTTCTGGCTGCGGAAGCCCTCGAACCGGCGCTGCAGCACGCGGGCACCGGCGGACTCGGCGATGGCTACGGTGGCATCGGTGGACTGCGAGTCCACCACCACGATCTCATCGCAGAAGGCCAGCGAGGCCAGGCAGTCGCCGATGCGCCCGGCCTCGTTGAACGCGATAATGCACGCCGAGATGCGAGGCCGTTCGATGGGAGCGGTCGTGGAGGACATGATGGCCGGGTACCTGTTGTTTGCGACGGAGCGCTATGCGCTGCCTATTCTCGCCCCGTTGGCGCAGGCCTTGCACGCGTCCGGGCAGGAGGTGGCGGCCTGGTTCGAGGACGGCGCGGCCGGCAGCAGCCTGCCGGGGGTGCCCAACGTGGGCCTGAAGCAGGCCCTGGCAATGCGTCCGCGGGCGGTGTTCAGCGCGGCCAACTGGGTGCCGACCTTCCTTTCGGGGGCCAAGGTGCAGCTGTTCCATGGCTTCAACGTGGAGAAGCGGGACAGTGCGCGCGGCCACTTCCGGGTGCGCGGCATGTTCGACCTGTACTGCACGCAGGGGCCGGCCACGACCGCACCGTTCCGCGAGATCGCCAGCCTGCAGGGCCACTTCGCCGTGGCCGAGACTGGCTGGCCGAAGCTGGACCCGCTGTTCCGCGATGACGGAGGCGAGAGTTCCGCGCTGCGCGCACCGGCCGGTGACCGCCCGGTGATCCTGTTCGGTTCCACCTTCACCGAGCGGCTCAGCGCGGCTCCGCACCTGCATGCGCAGATCGCCGCTGATATCGCCGCCGGTGACCACTACTGGCTGCTGACCCTGCACCCGAAGTGCCCACCGGAACTGTTCGAACGCTACCGCGCGCTGGCCGGTGCCAATGCCCGCTTCATCGAGCCGGAGCAGGTGATGGCCGCGCAGCGCGCCGCCGATGTGCTGGTGTCGGACACCTCATCGATCGTTTCGGAGTTCATCGTGCAGCACAAGCCGGTGGTGACCTTCCGCAACCGCGTGCCGAAGCCGCACATGATCGACTTCGATGATCCTGCGCAGCTGCAGGCGATGCTGCAGCGCGCGCTGCACCCGGACGCCGCGCTGCAGGCGGAAATCGTGCGCTACGCCGATGCCATCCACCCTTACCGCGATGGCCGCTCCAGTGAACGGGTGATCGCGGCCACCGAGGATTTCCTGTCCGGTGAAATGGGTGCGTTGCGGCGCAAGCCATTCGGCAGCTGGGTGCGCGATCTGCAGATCCGCAAGGACCTGGGGTATTGGGGCCCGTCGCAGCGCTGATGCCTCGCTGACCCCGCTCGCGGTAGTGCCGGCCGCTGGCCGGCAACCTCGGGAATGGCGGCAGTTGCCGGCCAGCGACCGGCACGACCTGTAGTGCTTACCAGCGCAGCTTGCGCCGCGCCAGCGCCGCCGCCAGTTGCTCCATCACGTGTTGCGCCTGCGCCTGCGGCAGATGATGCAGCGTCAGCGCCACATCACCATGTGCACCGGCGGTGTCCAGCTGCAGGCTGCTGGTGCCCAGCAGTTTGTCCAGCGGCGAGCGTTGCAGGCGCAGGCCCTGCACCTTGTCCAGCTCGGCCCAGCGCCACCAGCGCTTCCACCAGCCGCCGCGCACCGCCACATAGTGTTCGTCCAGGTACCAGCCCATGCGTGCCATCTGCCGGTGCGCGACCAGCAGCGCCACCGGTAGCCACGCCAGCACCAGCAGGCCCCATGGGCCCCAGCGCCAGTACGCGGCCGCAGCCAGCAGCGGCACCAGCACCAGTGCGCCCAGGCACAGCCGCCACCAGCCGCGCTGCGGAATGGACTGCCATTGCAGCGGAGGCCACTGCAGCTGCGGCAGCAGGTGCTGCACCAGCTGCTCACAACGTGTACTGGACGCCAGCGGCGCGAGTTCGCGCAGGGCGCGGTCCTCATCGCGCGCGGGGCCACCGGCGGCACTGTCGATGCGCAGCTGACGCAGCCCGAACCAGCGCTGCAAAGTACCTTCGCGCAGCGTCCAGGCCTGGATGCGCCGGCGCGCCACGCTGCTGCGGGTGCGGCTGAGCAGACCGGCCGATACGGTCAGGCGTCGGTCCTGCTCGCTGAGGGTGAAGCCGTGGTAGCGCAGCAGCGTCAGCACCACCGACAGCACGCGCAGCGCAAGCCAGCCCAGCAGCAGCGCGGCAGCCAGCAGCAGAAACGCACCGGTCACGCCGGGGTGCAGATGGCTGGCGTAGCCAAAGGCTTCGCGTCCACCGCGCTGGAGGGCATCGTCCATCACCGGCCGTGGCACGGTCTGGAACAGCACGCCGAACGCGGCGATCGCCAGCGCCCAGCCGCGGTTGGAGAGCAGGCCCATGCGTACCACGTCCCAGCTCGACAGGCGCAGCAGTACCTGCTCGTTCTCAGTCGCGGTGCTGGCAACCGGGTCGGGCTCGGTGATGCCGGCGGCCTGCGGCGCCTGCCCGCGCTGGCGGACCAGCCGTTCCAGCGCCAGCGCCTGGTCCAGCTTCAGCACCCGCATCTCCGCTTCCGGGCGCACGCCACCGGCCGATTCCAGGCGCAGCTCGGCCACACCAAACAGACGGTGCAGCGGGTTCTGTCGCACCTCCACGTTGTGGATGCGCGCGAACGGAATCTCGCGCCGGTTGCGCGCGAGCAGACCGCTGCGCACGGTGATCGCATCACTGCCGATACGGTAGCGGTAGCTGAGGTACTGCAGCACCGACACCAGTACCAGTGCGGCAATTGCCGTCAGCGGAATCAGCTGCGCCCACATCGGGTCGCGGTCGCCGCGCTGGCCGAACACCAGCAGTGCGACCAGCGGCAGGAAGTAATGGCGCAACTGCATCAACAGTACGAACAACCACGACCACGGATGCAGGCGATGGTCCTCGCCACCGGCAGGCAGCGATGCGGGCAGGGGCGGCGGCAGGCTCACAGGGCGTCGGCGTCCTGGTCGAGCTGATGGGACAGGGTGTCACGCAGGCGCTCGGCGTCGGCCTCGTCCAGGCCGCTCACGGTCACTGCGCTCATGCGGGTCCCGGCGGTGTGCACGATCAGCGTGGCCAGGCCGGCACGGCGTTCCAGCGGGCCGCGGCGCAGGTCCAGGTGCTGCACGCGCGAAATGGGGATGCGCGTTTCCAGCTGCCACATCAGGTCGCGGCGCAGGCCCAGCCCTTGGGCATCCAGCCGCCAGCGGGTGCGGGTCAAGCGCCGGCGGCCGAGCCAGGCGCCGAAGACGATGCCGATCAGCAGCCCAAGGGCGGCCGTCCACAGGTCGCCGGGCAGGTCGAAGAACCACGCGGCTGCGGCCAGCGGCAGGCCCGGCACAAACAGGCCGCCGAAGGCACCTTCCAGTGCGGCCAGCCGCGCGGCGCGGCGCGGCAGCGACTGCCAGGCATCGGTGGTCGGAGCAGTAAGGGGAACGTCGGTCACGCGGGCTCCGTCAGGTGGCAGGGCGGGCGGTGGCGGCCGTGGCCGCACCGCGCAGACGGTAGCAGGTCGGCTGCGTTACTGGGCAGCCTGGATCAGCGCGTCCACATCCAGCATGTGGCCGGCACGATCAGCCTTGGTGCGCAGGTAGTGCTCGTTCTCGGCGGTGATCTCGCCGGTGACCGGAATGCAGTCCAGCACCTCGATGCCAGCGTTGCGCAGGCGCTGCGCCTTGGTCGGGTTGTTGCTGAGCAGGGCCACGCGCGAAATGCCCAGGCCGCGCAGCATCGCCACCGCGCTGCCGTAGCGCCGTTCGTCGGCGCCGAAGCCGAGCTGTGCATCGGCATCGATGGTGTCCAGGCCGTCATGCTGGTAGCCATAGGCGCGCATCTTGGCGGCGATGCCGGTGCCGCGGCCTTCCTGGTCCAGGTACAGCAGCACGCCGCCGCCCAGTTCCTTCAGCTTGCGCAGGCCGCGCCGCAGCTGGTCGCCGCAGTCGCACTTGAGCGAACCGAACAGGTCGCCGGTCAGGCACGAGGAGTGCACGCGTACCGGTACCACCGCCGACAGATCCGGTTCGCCGACGATGATCGCGACCTGGTCACGCTGGGCGACGCCACCACGGAACACCGCGAACGTGGTCATGCCGACATCGCGCAGCGGTACCGGCGAACGCGCCACCAGTTCGTAGTCATGCGCGGCATGTGCTGCGCCCTCGGCCAGGTCGCACAGCGCAACCTCGGCCGCGCCATCGAAGGTGTGGTCTTTGGCGTCCAGGCGCACCGCCACCATCGCCGGCAGCAACAGGCCGAGGCGGGCCAGTTCCACCGCGCCTGCATCGAAGGCGTCACCGGCGCTCCAGCCGTCCGGCATCGGGCCCGGTTCACGCAGGTAGCCCAGCGAGGGCAGGGCATCGAAGGCAACACCGGCCAGCGGCAGGCGCGCACCCTGCGGGGCCTCCACGCCAAGCACGCGGGCGCGGGTGGCGGTCAGGAACAGGTAGTGCCGCTCGCGGGCGGCATTGGCGAAGGCAGCGAAGCTGCTGGCCGTGGCGCTGTCCAGCGCGATCACCGCCAGGCGCTGGCCCTGGCCATCGTGGAGAAGCACCGGGCGACCGGCACGCAGTTCGGCCACCGCGCGCTCGCAGCGGATCGCGGCCGGATCGCCGAACAGGGAAGAAGCAGCAGACATGGCAGGACCGGGGGAGTCGGACATCGCAGTCTCTATGGGGGCGCCGGCGTCGTATTCAACGTGGTGCGGCCGCCGGTCGCAGGGGCCGGATGGGCCTGGGTGCGGCGGCCGTCAGTGCGGATGCTCTTCGGTCGCGTACGGGTCTTCTTCGCCGCTGCCCGGTGGCCGCAGCGTATAGCGCTTGTAGGTCCACTGGTACTGCGCCGGATCGCGGCGGGCAATGCGCTCGATGCCGGCATTGAGCGCGGTGGCGGCCACCTGCGGGTCGGGGTCGGCCACGGCGGCGTCGGTCGGTTCGATGTGCAGGGCGAATTCCATGTCCGGGCCGATGCGCTCGCACCAGCCATACAGCACGGTGGCGCCGGTGCGCTCGGCCAGCCGGTTGACCAGGGTCATGGTCAGCGCCTGCACGCCGAAGAACGGCACGAACACGCCATCGCCGGCCTTGGGCTGCTGGTCGGGCAGGATGCCGGTGGCACCGCCGTCCTTGAGCACCTTGAACAGCTGGCGCACGGCCGGGCCTTCGGCGCGCACCTGCTGTACGTTCTGGCCGCCCCGCACCAGCTGCAGGAAGGCATCGCTGGCCTCGTCCTCCGGTGGCTTGTAGACGATGGCGATCTGCCCGCGCGAGGCCAGCCACTGGTTCAGCAGCTCCCAGTTGCCGAAGTGCGGTGCGGCCACGATCACGCCCTTGCCGCTGGCCAGGGCCGCGTCGTACAGGGCCTCGCCGTGGCGCTGCTTCAGGTGCAGGCGCAGGTTGTCGGCCGGCGCCTGGCTCCACAGGCGCAGGGTCTCGATGGCCTGCAGGGCGGTGGAGCGCAGCAGCTCCCGGTGCAGGCGGTCGCGCGTGGCGCGGTCCAGGTCCGGGTAGGCCAGCTCCAGGTTGCGTCGGGTGACGCGGCTCTCACGGGCATTGAGACTGATCCAGGTCCAGGACAGGGCACGGGCGATTCCCCGCAGCAGCGGCCAGGGCAGGCGGGCGAACAGGGTGGTGGCGCGGTAGACCAGCCGGGCTTTGCGTTGCGGATTCATCTGCGCCAGTTTAGCCAAGGGCGCTGCTATCGTGGCCGGCCCCGTTCATTGGAGCCCACGATGCTCGTCCTTATCCAGCGTGTCAGCCAGGCTGCCGTCCACGTCGATGACGAAGCGGTCGGCCAGATTGGTCCGGGCCTGCTGGCGCTGGTGGGCATGGAACCGGGCGATACCGAGGCCCAGCTGCGGCGCATGGCCGAGCGCCTGCTGGGCTACCGGGTGTTCGCCGACGAGGCCGGGAAGATGAACCGGTCGCTGCGCGATACCGGCGGCGGCCTGCTGCTGGTCAGCCAGTTCACCCTGGCGGCCGATACCCGTTCGGGCATGCGGCCCAGCTTCACCAGCGCCGCACCGCCGGACGAGGCTGAACGCGGGTTCAATCGATTTGTCGAGATCTGTCGTGAAAATCACGCACCAGGGGTGGAAACGGGCCGATTTGGTGCCCATATGGTCGTCAGCCTGGTCAATGACGGTCCCGTGACCTTCCTTCTCAGGCCCTGAGCCTGCGGGACCACCGCCCGGCAGGCGGGGCCCCGGGCTGGTATAATGCTACGTTCCCTATTTCTCCCTAGCCGGTGGCGCGAGCACTACATGGCCAACGAACGTCCTGCCCAATCCGAAATCAAGCAACTGATCAGCAAGGGCCTGGAACAGGGCTACCTGACCTACGCCGAAGTCAATGACCATCTGCCGGACGACATGGTCGACCCGGAACAGATCGAAGACATCATCGGCATGATCAACGGCATGGGCATCGATGTCCATGAAGTTGCGCCGGATGTGGAAACCCTGCTTCTCAACGATGGCAACACCGGTAACCGCGAAGTCGATGACACCGCGGCCGAAGAAGCCGCCGCCGCGCTGAGCGCGCTCGATACCGAAGGTGGCCGTACCACCGACCCGGTGCGCATGTACATGCGCGAAATGGGCACCGTCGAGCTGCTGACCCGCGAAGGCGAAATCGCCATTGCCAAGCGCATCGAGGAAGGCCTTTCGCAGGTCCAGGCCGCCCTGGGCCAGTTCCCGGTCTCGGTCGAGTCGCTGCTGACCGACTACGAAGCCCACAAGGAAGGCAAGAAGCGCCTGGCCGAAGTGATCGTTGGTTTCAACGACCTGGCCGACGAAGAGCCGGCGCCGCCGGCGGCTGCTGCCGATGACAGCAGCGATGCCGACGCCGAAGGCGACGAGGACGAGGACGATGATGTCGAGGGTGGCGAGGAAGAAGCCGCACCGACCGGTCCGGATCCGGAGGAAGTCGCTGCGCGCATGCAGGCGCTGAGCGATGCCTTCAACGCCTTCAAGAAGGCCGCCACCAAGGGCGACAAGAAGAACCTGCCGCGCCTGCGCGAAGAGATGTCGGCGGTGTTCGTCACCCTGAAGCTGCCGCTGCCGCTGACCGACGTGCTGACCAAGCAGCTGCGCGACACCATGGCGTCGATCAAGGCCCATGAGCGCCGTGTGCTGAATCTGGCGACCGTCACCGCCCGCATGCCGCGCAAGGACTTCATCCGTTCCTGGGAAGGCAACCAGACCAATCTGGAGTGGGTGGAAGACGCGCTGAAGCGCAAGCAGAAGTGGTCTTCGGCCCTGCGCGAAGTAAAGGACCAGATCATCGCCGAACAGCAGGCGACGATCGACATCGAGAAGCTGACCCAGCTGGACCTGGAAGAGCTGAAGGAAATCAGCCGTGCCATGGCCTACGGTGAAGCCAAGGCGCGCAAGGCCAAGAAGGAAATGGTCGAGGCCAACCTGCGCCTGGTGATCTCGATCGCCAAGAAGTACACCAATCGCGGCCTGCAGTTCCTCGACCTCATCCAGGAAGGCAACATCGGCCTGATGAAGGCCGTGGACAAGTTCGAGTACCGCCGCGGTTACAAGTTCTCGACCTACGCCACCTGGTGGATCCGCCAGGCGATCACCCGCTCGATCGCCGACCAGGCGCGCACCATCCGTATTCCGGTGCACATGATCGAGACGATCAACAAGTTGAACCGCATTTCCCGCCAGATGCTCCAGCAGTACGGCCGCGAGGCTACGCCGGAGGAGCTGGCCAAGGAAATGGACATGCCGGAAGACAAGATCCGCAAGGTGATGAAGATCGCCAAGGAGCCGATCTCGATGGAAACCCCGATCGGCGACGACGAGGATTCCCATCTGGGCGACTTCATCGAGGACACCAACGTGGAGTCCCCGATCGAGAACACCACCAACATCAATCTGTCTGAAACCGTGCGCGACGTGCTGGCCGGCCTCACCCCGAGGGAAGCCAAGGTGCTGCGCATGCGCTTCGGTATCGACATGAACACCGACCACACCCTTGAGGAAGTCGGCAAGCAGTTCGACGTGACCCGCGAGCGCATCCGCCAGATCGAAGCGAAGGCCCTGCGCAAGCTGCGTCACCCGAGCCGCTCGGAGCAGCTGCGCAGCTTCCTGGATATCGATTGATTTCCAGCGGCTGTTGAAGCGTTGAGAGAAACCCCGCTTCGGCGGGGTTTTTCTTTGCCCACCATATCCCTGTAAAGCCGAGCCTTTGCTCGACTGAGGCTTATGATTACGTAACAAATAATGTAACGGAAGACCCGCGTCGAAGCTGGCTCTTCGTGAACATGCCCATTATTTTCAAGCTCATAGGTGCACGGCCGCGCTTGCAGTCCCGCTTTTTTGATGCTAATTACGTAACAAATTTCGTATTACGTAATGCACATGCCACGCGCTCAACGCCCACAGGTACTGGATCTGATCGCTCAGCTGGCCCCCGGCCAGCCGCTACCTGCCGCGGCGCTGGCCGAGCGTCTGGGGGTGGACCGGATGGCGCTCAGCCGGCTGGTGGCCGCCAGTGGCCCGCAGGTGGTGCGCATGGGCAGCACCCGGGCAACCGCCTATGCACTGCGGCGGCCCACCCGGGCCGGCAGCGAATGGCCGCTGTACCGGCTGCGCGAAGATGCGACGCTGGAGGAGCTGGGGCGGGTAATTGCGCTGGTAGGAGGCGGCTTCCACGTCGATGCCGGGCCTGACTGTCCGAACCTGCGACGCGCGCCCGAAGGTGACGTTGCCGCCTTCTTTCCTGACTTGCCGTGGTACCTGGATGACCTGCGACCGCAGGGATTTCTTGGTCGCAGCTTCGCCCATGGCCGTGCGCAGGCGCTCGGCCTGCCGAAGGACCTCAAGAGCTGGCAACCGGACGATGTGTTGATGGCCCTGGTAACCGCTGGCGGGACTGAAGCGGGCGATCTGCTGCTCGGTACCGCCGCCGTGGAGGCGGCGATGGAGACGTTGCAGGTGCCGATCGATCGGGTTGCGGCCGACGATCGTCTTGCACAGTATCGCGAGCGTGCGCGTGCTGCGCTGGACGGAGAGGACGTGGGCTCCTCGCCGGGTGGCGAGCAACCCAAGTTCACCGCCACCGTAGAGGCCTACGGCAGGCGCCGCTCGGTCCTGGTCAAGTTCGCGCAGCCCGATGAAGGCGCCGCCGCCCAGCGCTGGAGCGATCTGCTGGTCTGCGAACATCTGGCGCTTGAGGCCCTGCGCGAGTCCGGACAAGCCGCGGCGTCCAGCGAACTGCTGCAGTCGCCCACGCACACCTTCCTGGAAATCGAGCGCTTCGACCGCACGCCCGATCTGCTGGGGCGGCGAGGCCTGGTCTCGCTGCTGTCGCTATCGTCTGCGTTCACCGGCGAGGTCACCCCAGCGTGGCCGGTTGCAGGCGCCGAACTGCGTGATCAAGGCTGGCTGACGGCCGACACCGTGCAGGCGATGGGCCGACGCCATGCGTTCGGGCGGCTGATCGGCAACAGCGACATGCACCACGGCAACATCGCCTTCCACTTCATTGATCGCGGCCCGCTGCCGCTGGCGCCGGTCTACGACATGCTGCCGATGTCGCTGGCGCCGTCAAAGCTGGGCGTGTTGCGCGCGGACGAGCCGCTGTCGCCGGTCGCACCGCTGGGCAGTGGTGATCTGCAGCATCTGCGCTGGGCGGCACCGGTGGCTGAAGCATTCTGGCAGTGCGTGGCTGTTGACGGGCGGATCCAGTCGCCGGCAATGCGGTCGTTGGCGGGGGCGAACGCCGAGCGGGTGCGGGAGATGGGCGCGCGGTTTGGGTGAGCCAGCTGTTGCGCAAGCCTGGGCGCGTGGCGTTGCGCAGCGATGGCTGAGGGTTTTTCAGTGTGTCTTGGCGCCGGCGGGTAGCCGGTTGAGCGCAGGCTCCACTACACTGTGACGCTGCGCAGGGCCTATAGCTCAACGGTTAGAGCAGGGGACTCATAATCCCTTGGTTCCAGGTTCGAATCCTGGTGGGCCCACCATCTACTGATCCGGCCACGTCCAGATCCGTCCGAATATCCTAGTAAAACCGCTGTATTTCAGGGCTTTCGTGTCCAGCCGGGTCCGGTCGCGTGCGTCTCCATCCAGCTGGAATGTGAGTAACGTTGCGAGTAAGATGATCGGAAGATCTCCGCTTACTCACATATCGGTTACTCACAGCCATGTTGACAGACACCAAGCTGCGCAGCCTCAAGCCTCAGGGCAAGGTGTATCGCCTCGCCGATGCCAATGGGCTGTGCGTCGAGGTGAGGCCTTCTGGAGCCAGGATCTGGCGCTATCGGTACCGGTTCGCCGGCAAGGCGAACATGCTCACCATCGGGGACTACCCGGCGGTTTCATTGGCCGAAGCTCGCGCCGAGCGGGACACGGCCCGGGCCCAGCTCAAGAAGGGCATGGACCCGGGCCTGGTGGTGAAGATCGAGCGAGCGGCACAGGAGGAAGAGGCCGGCAACACCTTTGGCGCGCTTGCTGAAGAACTGGTTTCGCAACGGGCCAAGAAGCTGACCCCTGGGTCAGTCGTCCGGGAGCGACGGATGCTGGAGCGCGACCTGGGGAGCATCGCGAATCTGCCGGTCAGGAGCGTGACTGCGCCAATCCTGCTGAAGGCCCTCCGCAAGATCGAGGCCCGTGGAGCAGTCGAGACGGCGCATCGGGCTCGCGCCGCCGCGGGCATGGTCTTTCGCTATGCCATCGCCACGGGTAGGGCCGAGAACAACCCGGCCCTGAGTCTTGCCGGCGCATTGACCTCTACGAAAACCAAGCACTTCTCCAGCCTGACTGAGCCAGATGAGGTGGCAAAGCTTCTCAAGGCAATCTACGGCTACCAAGGGTCGCCGATCGTGTCGGCTGCGCTCAAGCTCTCGGCACTCCTGTTCGTCCGGCCGGGCGAGCTCCGTGCGGCGCGCTGGGACGATATTGACCTGGATGCTGCTGAGTGGCGTTACGTCACCAGCAAGACCCAGACCCAGCACATCGTTCCCTTGGCTGGGCAGGTGGTGGAACTCCTGGAAGATGTCCGGCCCTACGCAAGGAAAAGTCAGTACGTCTTTCCGAGCGTGCGGAGCATCCAGAAGCCGATCAGTGAGAATACGATCAACGCTGCCCTACGGAACCTCGGGTTCGATGGCACGATGATGACTGCCCATGGATTTCGGGCCATGGCACGAACATTGCTGGACGAGGTGCTGGGGTTCAGGCCGGATTTCATCGAGCATCAGCTCGCCCATGCGGTGCGGGATCCGCTGGGGCGGGCGTACAACAGAACTACCCACCTGGAAGAGCGAAAGAAGATGATGCAGGCTTGGGCTAACTACCTAGACGAGCTGAGACGTAGCGCCTAAGCCTCGACTCACGGATGAGTCGCGCAGCGCATAGCCACTGTCCATCGTATCGTTGGATCTGACTACGTCCGCTTTCGGCCAAGAGCGGACATCCCTCACCGAATCCCGCACTGGCATCCCACCTTCGTTTGCTAGCCGATCACGCAAAGTGGCTTGCGAATCACGCCAGAGGAATCATTGGACGCGCGGCTCAGACGGGCGCTTGGAAGTGCGTGGAGCGCCTGATTCAGCACAGGATCCCATGCCACTTTCTCCACTGTGCCCGCCAGCACCGGCGTGGGCGGCGCGGCACCACCGAACGCCGCCGTCAGCACGGCATGGAAACCCTTGCCATAGACCATCCCTACACCGGTCACAGTGGCCATCAGCAGAAGCGGCAGCAACAAAGCGCCGCTACTGCGGTGCCAGGTCGCCCACCTTCGCGCCGGGGGCTGTGCGTGTACCTTCAAGTGCGATCGCCAGCGCCCAGGCTTGGGCCACCACAGGTACAAACCGCTCAAGAGCAGCCCCAGCGAGATCCAGCCGATAATGCCGAGTACCTGCTTGCCCGTGTCGTGGGCCAGCAGCGCCACATGCCATTCGTGCAGCCACATCAGCACGTCGTTGTCGGGGCCACGTCGCAGCAGCAAGGTGCCGTCGTCCGGCCCGAAGTAGGCGCGTTCGCCGTTGGCGAAATATGCCTGCCACACCGGGAGTTCGGCTTTAGGCAAGTCGATGGAGCGCACGCCCCGCGGCGCCCATTCCGCCACCAATCGCTCAAGCACGGCGGGGTCGGCATGGGGCCCGGGAGACGCCACCCGCCTGCCCCCTGTGCGGCGGCCCGTTCCGGCCTGGCGTGGTCTGGTTCGGCGAGGCGCTGCCGGAGGACGCGTGGGCGCGCGCATGCGCCGCGATCGACGGTTGCGATGTCCTGGTGGTGGTCGGCACGTCCGGCCTGGTGCATCCGGCCGCGTCGCTGCCGCTGCGCGCGCGGCAACGGCGTGCGCAGGTCATCGAGGTCAATCCTGTCGACAGTGCGGTGAGCGCGTACGCCAGCGAGCAGCTGCGCCTGCCGGCGAGCGCGGGCGTCGCGATGCTGCGGGAGCGCTTTATCTGAATGCCGCTCGCGAGCGGCGCCGGACGCAGCGCGATGTCCGTCGCATCGCGCATGCCGGCGACCAGACCTCTTCCGCCGTGACTGCGGCAAGCGGCCGTTGCCAGCCCCGGCCAGCCGCCCGACCCGCCGGCTTCGCCGCTCAGGCCCGTGCCAGCGCCTGCTCCAGATCCGCGATCAGGTCGTCGACATGTTCGATGCCGATGCACAGGCGCACCGTATCCTCGCTCACGCCGGCCTGCGCCAGTTCCGCCGGGGAAAGCTGGCGATGCGTGGTCGAGGCCGGATGCGGGGTATAGGAAGTTCAACCGCCCTTTTTGGCGAGTCTGGCGGGTAGGACGCGGCCACGCAAGCGCCGCTTTGGGCACAGATCGGGCACAGATCGGGGGTTCATGCGTGGGTTTTCGACATCGCGGGGCCACGCAGCGGCTCAGTGCGTAGCCATTTCTCACCGAATCCCGGCACAGGGCCGAGCGCAGCCCTGCGGGGTCGTGGCCGCATCGGATCGGACTCTGGCTTGGCTGCCGGCTGCGTGGCCGGCACCTCGTCACGCGGCCGGCGGCGGCGCGCGCGCTGCGGGCCGGTAGTGCGCTTGCTCCAGCGCGCCGTGCTTCTCGAAGTGGGCGAGGATGGCGCGGATGGTTTTGGGTTCCTCGATGCTGGCGACGATCCGTACCGCGCCGCCGCAGTGGGCGCAGGTGGTGATGTGCTATTCGTCCAGTAGCAGACCGGGCTGCAGGCGCTTGGGCAGTCGGCGTACCACCAACTGATGGGAACGGGTCAGCAACTGGCGCAGCTCTTGGTCGCCAAGCGGTAGCTGGCGGGCGCTCATGCTGACCCAGTGCGCTCGCGCCAGATAGGGCGCGGGGCGAATGCCGGGGCGGTCGACGTAGCCGAGAAAGAGGTCGTGATCGACCTTGAAGGCCAGATCCTCGCCCAGAAAATCGAGGATGGCGAACATCTTGTTGCCGGCTACCGAGAACACCCGGTTGCTGCCCCACTTGAGGTCTTCGCGGGCGCCCGGCAGGCTGAGGCAGAAGCTGGCGATCTGGTCGGGCGTCATGGGCATGTCCATCGCTGGTCGAAACGGCAGTCTATCGGTTGACCGACTCGCTGCGTAGCCGCTCGATCTGGTGCCGGGCATAACCGATGAAAGCGGCCAGTGCCTGGGGCCGCTGAGCCAGGTCATCCCTGGCCTGGCCCAGATAGACGTCTCGCGCAGTTTCCAGCAGCGGCCGGTGCTCAGGGGGCAAGCGCTCGAGCAGCCAGTCGGCCGCCACGTCCTTGGCAGCGATCTCGCCGCTGCTCAGCGTCAGCCAGATGCGTGCCAGGGCCAGGACCACGTTGCACTCATCGCCCAGCCAGTCGTCCGGTCCGTTCCATTGCGCCGCGGTGTCGTGCAGGGCGCGAATCATGTCCGCTTCAGGCACCGGCTCGAACAGTTCGGCAGCCGGCGGGCCTAGCAGGCTGATAGCGTGCTGGCGTGCCTTGCTGAGCAGTATGGCCAGGTCATGATCGGCCATGGCCGGCTCGAAGCGACCCGCCTGCAGCTCGTCGCGCAGCCATTCGCCGAACTGCAGTTCGCGCATCGGCCGATAACGCCAGGGCCGCACGGCGTCGTGCACCAGCAGCGTCACCTCCAGCGGGCGCAGGTGCGCGGTGGCCGGCCAGGCCGACAGCCTCAGCAGGTCGGTCATCAGGACCTTGCGCGTGCTATCGCTCAGGGGCGTGCGGACGGTGACCAGCAGATCGATGTCGCTTGCCGGCTTGAGGCCGCCGCTGACGGCGGAACCGAACAGATGCACCGCCAGCAGGTTGTCGCCAAGATGATGATGCAGGAGGGTGAGGGCATTGCTGATCTGCAGGTTCATGTTTTCGCCATTGCGCTTCAGGGGGTATAGGAAGTTCAACCGCCCTTTTTGGCGAGTCTGGCGGGTAGGACGCGGCCACGCAAGCGCCGCTTTGGGCACAGATCGGGCACAGATCGGGGGTTCATGCGTGGGTTTTCGACATCGCGGGGCCACGCAGCGGCTCAGTGCGTAGCCATTTCTCACCGAATCCCGGCACAGGGCCGAGCGCAGCCCTGCGGGGTCGTGGCCGCATCGGATCGGACTCTGGCTTGGCTGCCGGCTGCGTGGCCGGCACCTCGTCACGCGGCCGGCGGCGGCGCGCGCGCTGCGGGCCGGTAGTGCGCTTGCTCCAGCGCGCCGTGCTTCTCGAAGTGGGCGAGGATGGCGGCACGCATCCGGGCGCCCGCCTCTCGGCGACTCAATCGCCAGCGGGCGACGCGGGTGCGCGGATGCGATCGGGCACGGACTCGATGGTGTCGCGTACCGCGGCCTCCTGCGGCGCGGCGGCGTCCGGCGCACGCCAGCCACCGCCCAGCGCGGTGTAGAGCGCGATCTGTGCCAATGCGACGGCGCGCTCGGTGTCGAGCGCCTGCTGGCGTGCATCGAGCCATGCGCGCTCGGCATCGAGCAGGTCGGCGAGATTGGCCAGGCCCACCTCGTAGGTGCGTCGGGCCATCGCCCGGGTGCGTTCGGCGCGTGACAGCGCTTCCCCACGGGCGGCGCGCTGCGCCCCGCGCGCGGCGAGCTGGGCGGTCGCGGTCTCGACCTCCTGCAATGCGGTGGCCAGCGCCTGGCGCAGCTCGACGAAGCCGGCGTCGGCCTGCGCGTCGGCGAGATCGATCGCCGCGCGGCTGGCGCCGAAGTCCAGCCACGGAAACCCGAGCTGCGCGGCGAGCGAGCGCAGGTCCGAAGCACCGGACAGATCGCCGATCGCGACCCCGCTGCGCCCGAGCGCCGCGCTGACCCCCAGCTTGGGGAACAGGTCGCGGCGGCTGGCCAGCGCCGCCAGTTCGGCGGCCTCCAGCCCGGCGACCGCGGCGATGACGTCGGGTCGTCGGCGCAACAGATCCATCGGCTGTCCGCGCGGAATCCCGGCATCGGCCATCGGCACGCGCGTGCCGTCGCCCAGGCGCTGCAGCACCGTTCCGTGCGGCCGGTCGATCAGCGTATCCAGCGCGAACGCGGTTTCGGCGAGACCGGCGTCGATGTCGCCGCGCTGCGCTTCGAGCGCCGCGCGCTGCGCGCCGGCGGCTTCCACATCCAGTCGGGTGACCTCGCCCAGCCGGAAGCGCCCGTCGGCGACACGCTCGGCCTCACGCGCGATGCGCACGCCTTCGTCGAGCAGTGCACGCTGGGCGAGCAGCGCGCGCGCCTGCACGTAGCCCTGCGCGAGATTGGATGCGACGCCCAGGCGCACCGCCACCAGCTGTGCCTCGGCCGATTGCACCTGGCGCCCGGCCCCATCGCGGCGCAGCCGGTTCGCGCCGAACAGATCCACTTCCCACTCGGCCTGCAGCGCCAGCTGCCAGGTGTCGAAATTGACGTCGCCGCCGACATCGAATTCCTCGCCCAGCGGCGTGTCGGCCAGCGCATCGGTATTGATGATCTGGCGGCTGGCCTGACCGCCGAGATCGAGCCGCGGCAGCAGCGCCGCGCGGGATTGCCGCAGTTGCGCGCGTGCGATGCGCAGCTGGGCCAGCGCCGCCTGCTGGTCGAGACTGCGGACCAGCGCGGTCTCGACCAGTTCCGCCAGCAGCGGATCGTCGAACTGGCGCCACCAGTATGCGAGCGCCGCCGGATCGGCCGGCCGCGCAGCATCACCCGCGGGCGCGTAGTAGGCCGCCGGCAGCGGCGGCCGCTCGCGCACCGGCGGCGTGCTGCAGGCGGCGAGCGCGAGCGCGGCCGCGAGGACACCGAGCCTGGAGATCTTCATGCGCGTGCCTCCGCGGTTCTGCGGTCGTCGTCGCGCGGCACCTTGAAGACCAGCAGGTACAGGCACGGCACGACGACCAGGGTGAGCACGGTCGCGAACGCCAGACCGCCCATGATCGTCACGGCCAGCGATGCGAACAGATCGTCGAACAGCAGCGGCACCATGCCCAGCACCGTGGTGCCGGCCGCCATCGTCACCGGCACCAGGCGGCTCGTCGTCGCTTCGACGATCGCGGCGCGGCCATTGCCGCCTTCGGCCATCCGGCGGTCGATCTCCTCCACCAGCACGATCGCGTTCTTGAGCAGCAGGCCGGTCAGGCTGAGCAGACCGAGCAGCGCCACGAAGCCGAACGGCTGGCCGGAGATCGCCAGCCCGATGGTCACGCCGCAGATCGACATCGGCACCACCAGCCAGATCACCACCGGCTGGCGCACGCGGGAAAACAGCAGCACGGTCACCAGGATCATGCCCAGATACGGCAGCAGCAGCGTGCGCATCAGGGCCGTCTGCGCATCGCCGGAACTCTCGAATTCGCCGCCCCAGGTCAGGGTGTAGCCGGGCGGCAACGGCATGGCTTCGATCGCCTCGCGGATGTCGGCGTGGGCGTCGCTCGCCTCCACGCCGACCACCGGCTCGGCCTGCACGGCGATGGTGCGCACGCGATCGCGGCGCTGGATCGCGGCGTCCTCCTGCACCACGTCGACGCGATCGGCCACCTGGGCGATCGGGACGTAGGCCGTCGCGCCCGCGCTCCAGGCGAGGCGATCGAGCAACCCCTCCGGCGCAGGGCGCTCGTCGTCCGGCGCGCGCAGCAGCACCTGGCGCTGCGCATCGCCCTCGCGCAGCACCGCCAGCGGCACGCCTTCGGTGGCCATGGTCAGCGCCTGGGCGATGTCCTGTCGACCGAGTCCGGCCTCGGCCATGCGCTGCAGATCCAGCCGCGGCCGCAGCACGAGCTCGCGTTCGCCCCAGTCGTGGTGCACGTTCTCGAGCATCGGCGTGTCGCGGAAAATGGCCTCGGCACGCGCCGCGATCTCGCGCAGCGTCTCGCCCGAGGGACCGCTGAAGCGCGCCTCGACGCGCGCCTCGGACGCGCCGCCGAACATCAGCCGCGCCGCGTGCACGCGCAGCTCGGGGAAGCGCTCTGCGGCTTCGCGATTGAGGCGCGTGAGCATGTCCTCGAGCACGTCGGCGTCGTCGACCAGCAGGATGACCTGCGCGAACGCGCTGTCGGGCATCGCCGGCGCGTAGGTCAGCATGAAGCGCGACGCGCCCTGCCCCACGAACGCGACCCGGCTGAGCACCTCGGGGAACTCCTGGGCCAGATAGTCCTCGACCTCGCGCACCGCGGCGTCGGTGGCGCGGATGTCGCTGCCCTGGCGGGTGTTGATGTCGACGAAGGCCATCGGCGTGGACGCGGGCGGAAAGAACGACTGCGGCAGGAAGCCGAATCCGACGACGCAGCCGATGGTCAGCAGTGTCGCCAGGGTCACGGTCAGGCCGGCACGACCGAGTCGCGCATCGAGCACGCCGCGAAAGCGGTCGTAGAACCTGCCCCGGTAGGGGCTGTCGCCCGCATCGCCGTCGCCGTCGCGTCCGTCTTCGTCGTCGCGCTCGCGCGCGTCCTTCGACGCCAGCCACCAGTAGCCCAGCAGCGGCACCACGGTGATCGCCAGCACCCAGCTGAGCAGCAGCGAGATCAGGATCACCGAGAACAGCGAGAACAGGAATTCACCGGTGGTGTCCTGCGACAGGCCGATGCCGGCGAACGCGAGGATGCCGATGATGGTCGCGCCGAGCAGCGACCATTGCGTCAGCCGGACCGACTCGCGCGCCGCGCGCATCGCCGAGTGCCCCTGGCGCAGCCGCACCTGCATGCCGTCGCAGATCACCACAGCGTTGTCGACCAGCATGCCCATCGCGATCACCAGCGCCGCCAGCGACACGCGTTCGAGCTGCAGGCCCAGCAGATACATCGCCAGCAGCGTGCCGCCGACAGTCAGCAGCAGCACGCTGCCGATGATCACGCCGGCGCGCCAGCCCATCACCAGACACAGCACGCCGATCACGATGCCCAGTGACATCGCCACGTTGATCGCGAAGCTGGTCACCGCCGCGTCGACGACATCGGCCTGCTGGTAGATCGGATGCAGTTCGACGCCGAGCGGCAGGGTCGGCTCGAGCCGCGCCAGGGCCGCGTCGACGGCCTCGCCCACGTCGACGATGTTCACCGACGGCAGGCCGGCGACGCCGATGGTCAGCGCCTCGCGCCCGTCGTGGCGGATGATCTGGGCCGGCCGCTCGGCGAACTCGCGGCGGATCTGCGCGATGTCGCCGAGGGTCACCCGCGCATCGCCGCGCCCCACCGGCAACGTGCGCAGGGCCTGCAGCGTATCGAAGGCGCCGCCGGGCGCGACGCGCAGGTACAGGTCCTCGCTGCGCAGCCCACCGGCGTGCAGTTCGGTTTCCGCATCGGCCAGTGCGCCGGCGATCTCCTCGGGCGCGATGCGCAGCGCGGCGAGGCGCGCCTGCGGAATCTCGACGACGAACCGTTCCTCGATCGCGCCGGCGATCTCGACCTTGCCCACGCCCTCCACCGGCAGCAGGCCGCGGCGCAGGGTCTTGGCGGCCTCGTGCAGCTCGGTGCGGGTGAGGCCGTCGCCGGTCATCGCGTAGTACAGGCCGAAGACATCGCCGAAATCGTCGTTGACCACCGGCGCCTGCGCACCGGGCGGCAGACTGGCCGCGGTGTCGTTGATCTTGCGCCGCAGCTCGTCCCAGATCTGCGGAATCTCCTCGCTGGAATAGCGCTCGAGGATCTCCACCCGCAGCTCGGAATAGCCGGGCCGCGACGTCGTGCGCACCTGCTTGAGCTGGGTGAGCTGCTGGACCGCGCTTTCGAGCACGTCGCTGACTTCGCGCTCCACCTGTTCGGCGCTGGCGCCGGGGTAGATCGTGGTCACGACCGCTTCCTTGATCGTGAACTCGGGGTCTTCCAGCCGCTCGAGATTGAAATAGGCGAACACGCCGCCGACCAGACAGGCGAGGATCAGCAGCCAGACATTGACCGGGTGGCGGATGGCGTAACGCGCGATCTCCATGCCGGGTCAGCGCCGGATGCGCGGTTCGACGATCTGCCCGGCCTGCAGCAGGCGTGCACCGGCGACGACCACCTGCGCCGATGGCGCAAGTTCGCCTTCGATGCGCGCCTGCGTGCCCTCGATCGCGTGCACCCGCACCGGCACCGGCTGCGCGGCGCCGTCCTCGCCCACCGTCCACACCACCGCCTGCCCGTCGGCCGCGCTCAGCACCGCGCTCGCCGGCACACGGTGCTGGCCGGCCGCGAGCGTGGCGGGCGCCGGGTCTTCGATCGCCACCTGCACCGCCATGCCGGGCAGCACGTTGGCACCCGGCGGCGGCGTACCGCGCAACGCCAGCCGATAGCTGCGTGACTGCGCATCCGGCGCGGTCGCATGTTCACGGTAGGCCAGGACCATCGGCGGCAGTTCGGGCAACGCGAGCACGCGACCGCGGGCGACGAGTGCGGGACCGAACGCCAGGCGCGCGGCGTCGCGCTCGGGCACGTCGACGACGACCTCGATCAAGTCCGCATCCTGCATCCGCAGCACCGGTTCGCCGGCCGGCACCACCACGCCGGCCGCGGCGAGGCGGCGCACCACCACGCCCGCGTACGGCGCGCGCAGCCGGGTGAATCCCACCTGGCGCGCCGCGGCATCGCGGTTCGCGCGCGTACTCGCCAGCTGCGCCTCGGCCTGTTCCACCGCGGCCGGCGCGAGGATGCCTTCGTCGCGCAGGCCGCGGCGGCGGGCGACATCGGCCTCGGCGGTCCGCAGGGCGACCTCGGCCTCGCCCAGTTGCAGGCGGTAGTCGGTGTCGTCGAGTTCGGCCAGGACCTGGCCGCGTTCGACCCGTTCGCCGTCGCTCACCCGATACCGGGTGATGCGGCCATCAGCCTGGAACGCGAGTTCGGTGCCTTCGGCGGCCTCCACACGCCCGGGCAGGCGCAGCGTGCGGTCGGCGGACGCGCTTTCGACCAGCTGGACGATCACCGGGCGCGGCGGCGGCGGGGCGTCGGGCGCATCGCTGCAGGCCGCCAGCAGCACGCTCAGTAACAACAGGACACGGACTCGCAACGCCACACACCCCGGGCAGGCCGACGTGCGGCAGGACGCCTAGGGTCGCCGAAGTCCCGTCACGGATCTGTGAACAGGCCGTGTCCGCAGCGCGGGTGGCGCACTCAGGCGATGGGAGCGACGCCGCCGCGCCCGCGCCGCATGCGGTGCAGCGCCCACAGCAGCGCGGTGACCAGCAGGCAGGCGAAGAACCAGACGACGGCAGGCACCGCACGGGGCGGCGGCGTCTGCGCGCCGGCGCCGGCGCCCGCGAGCCGTCGGGTCCCGGCCTGCAGCGCGGCCGCCTGCATGCCGGGCGCATCGTCGACGCCACGCACCCACAGCACGTCGCCGCCGTCGACGCGGTGCCAGCCGGGCGCGCGCGGCCACAGGCCGGCGCAGCCGTCGGCGGCCGGATCGGGCACGGGGAGGATCGCGCGGCCATCGGGCGCCACCACGCGCGCGCCGGGCGCCAGGTCGCACAGCGCCACGCGCTCGCCGACCCGCGCCTCGCCGCGGAAGCCAGCCACGGCCGCGCCGGGCGGACGGGCCAGTGCGGCGGCCCAGGCACTCCACAACTCGCCGTGCAGATCGGCCCGGCCCGCCAGCGGCAGCTGCCAGCTGTCGGCCACGGTGACGACACCGATGCGGCCCCGGCCCAGTGCCTGCCAGCGCATCATGTCGGCCGCGCCCGGCCCGGCCGCCGGCAGCCCACCGGTCAGCGGCCGATAGCCCAGCGCGGGTGGCGCCTCCCCGGCCAGCTGCGGATCGAAGGGCGCATCGTCGCTGCCGGGGCCGGACCAGGCGCGCAGCCGTGCGGGATCGTCGGGGCCGGCGTCGGCGCGCCACTCGCGCACGCGCCCTGGGTATAGGAAGTTCAACCGCCCTTTTTGGCGAGTCTGGCGGGTAGGACGCGGCCACGCAAGCGCCGCTTTGGGCACAGATCGGGCACAGATCGGGGGTTCATGCGTGGGTTTTCGACATCGCGGGGCCACGCAGCGGCTCAGTGCGTAGCCATTTCTCACCGAATCCCGGCACAGGGCCGAGCGCAGCCCTGCGGGGTCGTGGCCGCATCGGATCGGACTCTGGCTTGGCTGCCGGCTGCGTGGCCGGCACCTCGTCACGCGGCCGGCGGCGGCGCGCGCGCTGCGGGCCGGTAGTGCGCTTGCTCCAGCGCGCCGTGCTTCTGGCGATGCGGTAGGTCATCGAACTCATCCGCAGCCCATCCATGCCGTCGTCGCTACCCGCGCTGTCGGACAGGAACACGGATTCGTCTTCGCCTTCGAGCCAGCCGCGGCGCGACAGGTGCCGGCACACGCGATGCGCGATGGTGTTGGCGAGCTGCGTCAGTTGCGCAGAGGTGGGGGCACGGGCGCGGCGCAGGCGCGGCTTGCGCCGCGGGGGCTCGACGTTCGCGTCGTACACGCCGTCGAGCCACAGCATGTGGAAGTGAACATTCAGGTTCAGCGCGCTGCCGAAGCGCTGGATCAGGGTCACCACGCCGCATTGCGCGCTGGCGTGGTCGACGCCGACTTGATCGGCTAACCAGCCGGCGATGACGCGCTGCACGATCACCAGCACCGGGCCGATGGCCTCCGGCTTGCTGGCGAACAGGAAGCGCAGCGGGTACGGAAAACTCAGCACCCATTGCCGCACCGGCCGCGGGCCAAACACCTCCTCCACCAGGTGCCGCGCGCTCTCGGCCATGCGCCGCGCCCCGCAGCTGGGGCAGAAGCCGCGCTTCTTGCAGGAGAAGGCCACCAGCCTCTCGGCCCGGCACTGCTCGCACACCACGCGCAGGAAGCCGTGCTCGAGCACGCCGCAGCGCAGGTAGGTCTCGAACTCCTCGCGCACATACTCGGGCAGCGGGCGGTCTTCGGCCTCAAGACGCGCGATGAAGTCCGGGTAGTGCGCCTGCACTAGCGCGTACAGCAGCGTGCGCTCGGGCAGGTGGCGCGCGTAACGCGCAGCGGCGTGGGCGGCCGGCAGTGGCGCGCACACCTCGGCCTGCCGCCGGGGTGCGGTCAGGCGCGGCACGCAGCGCTCCGTTGCAGGGACGGCTGCTCAGGGTTGCGCCCGCGAGCACGCGTTCATATCGGCGTTTTCTGATCTTCGCGTCAGACATTGCCGCGGGGCGGGTAGGAAGTCTCCCGCCTCGGACGCCAGAACGCACAAAGCCCGGCACGAGGCCGGGCTTTGTGGTCTTGCTTGATGGATCGCGGGGCTTAGAAATCCATGCCGCCCATGCCGCCCATGCCGCCGCCCGGCATCGCCGGCTCTTCCTTCTTCGGCAGCTCTGCCACCATCGCTTCGGTGGTGATCATCAGGCCGGCGATGGACGCCGCGTTCTGCAGCGCGGTGCGGGTGACCTTGGTCGGGTCCAGGATGCCGAACTCGATCATGTCGCCGAACTCGCCGTTGGCGGCGTTGTAGCCGAACGCGCCCTGGCCATCGGCGACGGTGCTGTACCTGCCGCGCATCCTCGTGAACCTGGCCGAGGCAGGCGAACACCCGGCCGTGCGCGAGCGACTGGTGTTGATGGGGCGCAGGCTCTCCCGCTTCGGGCACGTGCTGTTCGGCATCGCGCTGCTGATGGGGCTCACGCTGTGGCTGCACTTCGGTTTCGCCGGCGGCTGGCTGCACGCCAAGCTGTTGCTGGTCACGCTGGTGTTCGTCTTCAGCATCGTCATCGGGCGTTGGCTGAAGGCTGCCGAAGCCGGGCGTCCGCTGCCGTCGGCACGTGCATTGCGCTGGATCAACGAGATCCCGCTGGTGGTCCTGGTCGGCATCGTCTATCTGGTGGTCGGCAAGCCGTTCTGAGGCGGGCCCGAACCGATCAGAAGCGCGTCAGATGCTTCTTCTGCGTGACGCGGTGCACGTCGTGTACCGCGTAGCCGTGGTCGCGGTCGGGCAGGTCGAACCAGCCGGGGTGTGACAGCGTCTGCCGGGTATCGGCCAGCCCGCTCTGCCAATGGCTCTCCATGCTGATGCGGCCGAACGCATAGTCCTTGAACTGCTGTTCGTGCGGCTTGGCCTGGTAGATCAGGTGGACGATGTTGATGACGCGATCGTCCAGCCACGGCGCCAGTGCCTCGCGGGCACTTTCGGGCAGTCCGCCTTCGGGCAGGCGGGCGATGAGGTCGTTCAGCGCGGTCCGCAACTGCTGGGTGCGCGCGACCGTATCGGTGCCGTGGCGGGTGCGGCTGGAATACTGGATGTCCTTGCCGCGTTCGAGCACGTCCATCATCGTCTGCGGCCGCTGCCCGCGCGCGCTCCACAGGTCCACCTGGAAGGCCAGCGTGTCTTCGCGCGGCCATTCGTCGAGGATGTGTTCCAGCGGCGTGTTCGAGACCACGCCGCCGTCCCAGTAATGGCGGCCCTCGATCTCTACCGGCGCGAAGGCCGGCGGCAGCGAGCCTGAGGCGAGGATGTGCTTCGGCCCGATCCGGGTGTCGCGGCTGTCGAAATAGCGGAAGTTGCCGCTCTCCACGTCGGTGACGCCAACGGTCAGGCGCACCGTGCGGTCATCGTTGATGCGGTCGAAATCCACCAGCCGCTCGAGCGTTGCCAACAGCGGCGTGGTGTCGTAGAAACTGGTGGCCTGCGGCGTGCCGTCGCAGCGCATGAAGGGCGAGGCCGGCCACGGGGTGAAGAAGCCGCGCTGGCCCTGCCACAAGGCGGCCAGGGCGCTCATCGTCGCGGCCCAGGTTTCCAGAGCCGGGTTCATCGGCAGCATCGAAAGCCCGGCGCGCACGCCCATCGCCGGCCAGCTGGCGAGGCCCGCGGGTTCGCAGATCGTTTCCCAGAAATCACGCAGCCGTTCGATGCGATCCTGCGGCCGGTTGCCGGCGATGATCGCCGCGTTGATCGCGCCGATCGAGATGCCGGCGTACCAGTTGGGGCGGATGCCGGCCTCGTTGAGCGCCTGATAGACGCCGCACTGGTAGGCGCCGAGCGCGCCGCCGCCCTGGAGCACCAGGGCGATGGCGGGATATTGAGCGACCTTCTCGAGCAGTTGCGGGGACGTGTCCATGGCGAGGGATCATGCCACGGCGTGCGTGGCCGACCGCTTCACTGCATGAACCAGCCGTGGCTCACCACGATGCTCTGGCCGGTGAGCGCGTTGGTCTCGAAAGCGGCCAGGGTCAGCGCCACGTTGGCCACGTCGTCGAGCGTGGTGAATTCGCCATCGACGGTGTCCTTCAGCATGATCTTCTGGATCACTTCCTCTTCGCTGATGCCGAACTCCTTGGCCTGCTCCGGGATCTGCTTGTCCACCAGCGGGGTGCGCACGAAGCCCGGGCAGATCACGTTGGAGCGGATGCCGAGCTTGCCGCCTTCCTTGGCGATGGTGCGGGCGAGGCCGAGCAGGCCGTGCTTGGCGGTGACGTAGGGCGCCTTCAGCGGCGAGGCCAGATGCGAGTGCACCGAGCCCATCAGGATGATCGCGCCGGGCGCACCGCGCTTCTCCATGTCCTTCATGCACTCGCGGGTGGTCAGGAAGGCGCCGTCGAGGTGGATGGCGAGCATCTTCTTCCAGTCCTCGAACGAGAACTCGGTGATCTTGTTGATGATCTGGATGCCGGCATTGGAGACCAGCACGTCCACCCGGCCCCATTCGGCGGCGATCTGCGCGACGCCTTCGACCACCTGCGATTCGCTGGTGACGTCCATCGCCACGGCCATCGCCTGGCCGCCGGATTCGCGGATCGCGGCGGCGGTGGCTTCCGCGGCGTCCAGCTTCAGGTCGGCGATCGCGACGCGGCCACCGGCGGCGGCATAGGTTTCGGCGATGTGCTTGCCGATGCCGCTGGCGGCACCGGTGACCAGGCAGACCTTGCCATCAAGTTCGATTCGGGACATGGGGCTCTCCTCAGGCGGGTCGTCGATGATCGCCCAGCGCGTGGCCGGCCGCCATCGGCCGAAAGGGCATCAAGGCGTGGCGAAGCGGCCCGGCACCGGCATCGTCCCCGCCATCAAACGCGCTTACCTCTGGGCACCTTCGGGTGCCCAGATCATTTGCGGGCCGCGAAAAGCCGTCCGGACAGCCATATAGATCTCAAATGGAATTCAAATATCAGATGATATACATTACCGTGGGAGTGACCTTTCGCTAGGGAAACTCTGAACAACTCCCCCGAAGTGGGCGACAATAGCGCAACGCGATGAGGGTGACGATCGATACAGCTGACGTTCGGTGATGCCGAAGGCATGGGCAAGCGCAAGCGGACCCGCAAGGAGATCTTCCTGGCCGAGATGGATCAGGTGGTGCCGTGGAAGGCGCTGCTGAAGCTGATTGAGCCGCACTATCCGAAGATGGGTCGCCCTGGCCGGCAGCCGTATCCGCTGTCAACGATGCTGCGGGTTCACTTCCTTCAGCAGTGGTACGCGCTCAGCGACCCGGCCATGGAAGAGGCGCTTTACGACACAGCGGTGATGCGCCGGTTCGCCGAGCTGAGCGGTTTGGACGACATCCCCGACGAGACCACGATCCTCAACTTCCGGCGTCTGCTGGAGACGCATGACCTGGCGCCGAAGATCCTGGCGCGGGTGAACGCGCACCTGGCACGCAAGGGCCAGAGCCTGCGCGCGGGCACGATCGTGGACGCCACGATCATTGCCGCGCCAAGCTCGACGAAGAACAAGGATGGCAAGCGCGATCCGGAGATGCACCAGACGAAGAAGGGCAACCAGTGGCACTTCGGGATGAAGGCGCACATTGGCGTGGACGAGTATTCGGGGCTGGTGCACCACGTGGAGTGCACGGCCGCGAACGTCGGCGACGTGACCCAGGTGCACAAGCTGCTGCATGGCAAGGAGGATACGGTGTGCGGCGACAGTGGCTACACCGGCGCCGACAAGCGCGAAGAGCTGCAGCACGTTGCCGTCGGCTTCCTGATCGCGGAGAAGCCGTCGAAGCTGCGGGCGATGAAGAACAAGCGTGACCGCAAATACGCCGAGCGCTGGGAGCGCTACAAGGCCAGCGTGCGCGCGAAGGTTGAGCACCCGTTCCGGGTGGTGAAGCGCCAGTTCGGTTACGCCAAAGTGCGTTACCGCGGGCTGGCAAAGAACACTGCGCAGGTGCTGACACTGTTCGCGCTGTCGAACCTGTGGATGGCGCGGCGAGATTTATTGGCGGCTGCGGGATAGTTGCGCCTGGATGGCGGGGAAGCCCGCCAGAACAGGCCGGAAACGGCCGAAATCCGACCTGAAATCGATGAAAATCGCTGCCCGACACAATATTGATGCTCGTGTGGCGGCAAAAGCAGCATCAGGGCGTGTTATTCAGATGATCCCTAGATCGATGACCTTGAACTTCCCCGACTGGAGTCCGTACATGTATTACAGCAGTGGCAATTACGAAGCCTTCGCCCGCCCGCGCAAGCCAGACGGGGTCGACGGCAAATCCGCATGGTTCGTCGGCTCCGGCCTGGCCTCGCTGGCCGGCGCCGCCTTCCTGATCCGCGATGGCCAGATGCCGGGCGAGCGCATCACCATCCTGGAACGCATCGACGTGCCGGGCGGCGCACTGGATGGACTTGAGAAGCCGGACAAGGGCTTCGTGATCCGCGGCGGCCGCGAGATGGAGAACCATTTCGAATGCCTGTGGGATCTGTTCCGCAGCATTCCGTCGCTGGAAGTCGAGGGGGCCAGCGTGCTCGACGAGTTCTACTGGCTGAACAAGGACGACCCCAATTTCTCCCTGCAGCGCGCCACCATCGAACAGGGCAAGCCTGCGCCCGACATGGGCAAGTTCACGCTCAGCAAGGCCGCGCAGAAGGACATGCTCAAGGTCTTCATGGCCACGCGCGAGGAGATGGAGAACAAGCGCATCAACGAGGTGTTCGGTGAGGACTTCCTCGCCAGCAACTTCTGGATGTACTGGCGCACCATGTTCGCGTTCGAAGAGTGGCATTCGGCGCTGGAAATGAAGCTCTATCTGCACCGCTTCATCCACCACATCGGCGGTCTGGCGGATCTTTCCGCGTTGAAGTTCACCCGCTTCAACCAGTACGAATCGCTGGTGCTGCCATTGGTGAAGTGGTTGAAGGACCAGGGCGTGGTGTTCCAGTACTGCACCGAGGTGACAGATGTCGATTTCGACATCGATGCCACCAACGGACGCAAGCAGGCCACGCGCATCCACTGAAACCGCGACGGCCAGCCCGGTGGCATGGCACTCGGCCCCGATGACCTGTTGTTCATGACCATCGGCTCGCTGGTGGAAAACAGCAACGAGGGCGACCACAAGACCGCGGCGCTGCTGGACGAAGGCCCGGCACCGGCTTGGGATCTGTGGCGGCGCATCGCGGCCAAGGATCCGTCGTTCGGGCGGCCCGACGTGTTCGGCACGCACATTCCGGAGACCAAATGGGAATCCGCCACCATCACCACGCTGGACGCGCGCATCCCGAAGTACATCGAGAAGATCGCCAAGCGCGACCCGTTCAGCGGCAAGGTGGTGACCGGCGGGATTGTCACCGCCAAGGATTCCAGCTGGCTGCTGAGCTGGACGGTGAACCGCCAGCCGCACTTCAAGAAGCAGCCCAAGGACCAGGTCGTGATCTGGTTCTATGGCCTGTTCGCGGACGTGCCGGGGGATTACGTCAAGAAGCCGATGCAGGACTGCACCGGCGAGGAAATCACCCAGGAATGGCTGTATCACATGGGTGTGTCGGTTGAGGACATCGCGGAGCTTGCAGCCACGGGAGCCAACACCGTGCCGGTGATGATGCCGTACATCACCGCCTTCTTCATGCCGCGTCAAGCCGGTGATCGCCCTGACGTGGTGCCAGCGGGCGCTGTGAACTTCGCATTCATCGGCCAGTTCGCGGAGTCGAAGCAACGCGACTGTATCTTCACCACCGAGTACTCGGTGCGCACGCCGATGGAAGCGGTCTACACGCTGTTGGGCATTGAACGCGGCGTGCCGGAAGTGTTCAATTCCACCTACGACATCCGCACCCTGCTGGATGCACTGCACCAGCTGCGCGATGGCGAAGAATTGGCGTTGCCGGGCCCGTCGTTCCTGCGCGACCGCGTGTTGGCCAGGCTCGACCGCACCGAGATCGGTGCATTGCTCCACGACGCCGGCCTGCTGGCCGGGGAGGACGCATGAACATGACACAGGACACCACAAAGACCGTCGCCTCGCCCTCCGGCCTGCAGCGGGTGACCGTGCTGGGCACTGGCGTGCTCGGCGCGCAGATCGCCTTCCAGTGCGCCTTTCACGGCAAGAGCGTCACGGCGTACGACATTGACGCAGCAGCGCTGGAGCGTGCCCGCGACGCCCTGACGCGATTGGCTCAGACATATGCCGCCGACCTGCCGGGGACGACGCCCGAGGCGACCACCAGGGTCGCGGCGGCCATCGCACTGAGCAGCGACCTTGCGCAGGCCGTGCGCGACGCGGACCTGGTAATTGAAGCGGTGCCGGAGAAGCTGGAACTCAAGCGCTCAGTCTATGCCGAACTCGCCAGGCTGGCGCGCGAAGGCACCATCTTCGCCACCAACTCCTCCACGCTGCTGCCCAGTGCATTCGCGGATGCGACGGGCCGGCCGGAGAAGTTCCTGGCGTTGCATTTCGCCAATCACATCTGGCGCCAGAACACAGCGGAAGTGATGGGTACGCCGCAGACCGATCCTGAGGTGTTCGAGCAGGTGGCGCGCTTCGCTGCGGAAATCGGCATGGAACCGATCCGACTGCACAAGGAGCAGCCGGGTTACGTGCTGAATTCGCTGCTGGTGCCGTTGCTCAACGCGGCCGCCGCCTTGTTGTTGAAAGGTGTGGCGAGTCCGGAGGACATCGACAAGACCTGGCGAATCGGGACCGGCGCCAAGCTGGGGCCGTTCCAGATCTACGACATTGTCGGCCTGCGCACGGCGTACAACATCGCAAGCGCAAATCCCGCAACGCAGGGCTGGGCCGAATATCTCAAGGTGAACTACATCGACAAGGGTCGCCTGGGCGCCGGTGCGGGGGGTGGCTTCTACGATGATTGACGCCATGTCCGCCGCCCGTGCGTGCTCCGTCGGGAACGGTCACCGCACGCTGACGGCGTCCTGTGCAAGGCGGTGGCATACTGCCGCCCCGTCGCGCCGGAGCCGGCCGTGAGCCAAGCCCAACGCCACGCACGTCCGCTCAACCGCAGTGAATCGCAGGCCCGCACGCGCGCGGCGCTGCTGGATGCCGCCGAGGCGCTGATCGTGGAGCACTCGATCCCGGCGCTGTCGCTGCGCGCCGTCTGCACGCGTGCCGGCTATACGCAGGGGGCCTTCTACTCCAACTTCGCCGATCGCGAGGAGCTGCTGCTGGAGGTGATGGAGCGCAACCTCGAACAGAAGGCCGCCAGCCTGGAGCAGATGCTGGCGACCTGCGGCGACGCAGGTCTCGACGGCACCCTGGCGTGCATCCTGGATTGGCTGGACACCATCCACCATCGGGGCGAATGGGCGCGCATCGCCATGGAGCTGGGGTATAGGAAGTTCAACCGCCCTTTTTGGCGAGTCTGGCGGGTAGGAAGCGGCCGCGCAAGCGCCGCTTTGGGCACAGATCGGGCACAGATCGGGGGTTCATGCGTGGGTTTTCGACATCGCGGGGCCTCGCAGCGGCTCAGTGCGTAGCCATTCCTCACCGATTCCCGGCACAGGGCCGAGCGCAGCCCTGCGGGGTCGTGGCCGCATCGGATCGGACTCTGGCTTGGCTGCCGGCTGTGTGGCCGGCGCCTCATCACGCGGCCGGCGGCGGCGCGCGCGCTGCGGGCCGGTAGTGCGCTTGCTCCAGCGCGCCGTGCTTCTCGAAGTGGGCGAGGATGGCGCGGATGGCGGTGGGTTCCTCGATGCTGGCGACGATCCGTACCGCGCCGCCGCAGTGGGCGCAGGTGGTGATGTCGATGGAAAAGACCCGCTTGAGCCGTTGCGCCCAGCTCATCGCACGGCGCTTCTGCTCGGGGCTGCGCGGCTCGTCGTGGGCGCTTGCGTCAACCGGCGCCGCATCGCCCGCAGGCCGCTTGCCGCGCCCCGAGGGCGTCAGCTGCGCACGCAGGTTTGCATTCGGGGCGAATACGCCGTGGAAGCGGGTGAGATGCGCGCGAGGTGGCGGGACCAGTGCCGCCAGCTTGGCGATGAAGTCCACCGCATCCCATTCGACATGCGTGGTGCCATTGCGCCACGGCGTCTTGAGCTGGTAACGCACCCTGCCCTGTGGCGAGATCGATAGCCGCTGCTCGCTGATCGCCGGGCGCGTGATGTAGCGGCACAGCTTTTCGAGCTTGTGGCTTTCGTGTGCTTCCGCGGCCACGCCGGCATGCAGCGAGAAGCCGCCGACCTTGCCGGCGTCGCCGTCCAGAGAACCCGCATCACCGGGTAGCGTTTTCAGGGTGACGACCTTGCGGCCAGCGTCGCGACCGGTGGCGATGCGGTAGGTCATCGAACTCATCCGCAGCCCATCCATGCCGTCGTCGCTACCCGCGCTGTCGGACAGGAACACGGATTCGTCTTCGCCTTCGAGCCAGCCGCGGCGCGACAGGTGCCGGCACACGCGATGCGCGATGGTGTTGGCCAGTTCCGTCAGTTGCGCCGATGTGGGCGCACGGGTGCGGTGCAGGCGCGGCTTGCGCTGCGGACGCTCGGTGGTGTCCTCGTACACGCCGTCGAGCCACAGCATGTGGAAGTGGATGTTGAGATTCAGCGCGCTGCCGAAGCGCTGGATCAGGGTCACCACGCCGCATTGCGCCGTATCCCGCGGCACGCCGGCCTGATCGGCAAGCCAACCGGCGATCACACGATGCACGATGCCCAGCACCGGGCTGATGGCCTCCGGCTTGCTGGCGAACAGGAAGCGCAACGGGTAGGGGAGGAACAACGGGGTCAGGTTCACTTCCTGATCGCTCAGAATGCGGAGGCCCAGCAGAGATGCGGGCCTTTTCGATTCAAATCATGCGAATGTCCGCTTCGGGTCGAAAGCGGACGTCGGCTGGCATGCCGGTCAGCCACAACAGCAACCGTGACGGAGCGGCATTATGGAACGCACCTCCGGCCGAGCGCGTTGAACAACGCATCAAAACGCGATTCAAAAGAATCTTACCTACATATCACCTCGTTGAAGCCAGTAGGGTCTGGCTTTGCGCAAGGGCACAGCGCTCCTTGTGTGCCTTAATCCTGGATTCCCTATGAGTGACAGGTCGGAGGCGATCTACTGCATCCTTGTGGTAATCGCAACAGCTCTGGTGAGCGTTGCCAGCTGCGTCCGCAGTAAACACCCGAAGTTCCCGTGATCCAACCCGTGACACACCACAAGGCCCGGCAATCGCCGGGCCTTGTGCGTTTATGCCCGAGATTAAGGAGAAGAGACGATGCACCTGGTTGAAACAATGGCCTATGCCGGCGAGCGGCCGTGGCACGGCCTCGGTCACAAGCTGGCGCCGCAACAGCCGATCGATGTTTGGAAGCGGGAGGCCGGCATGGACTGGTCGATCGAAGAGTCGGAGGTCCGCTACGTGGTTGGCAAGAACGGGATCGGTGCCATCAACGCCTTCCCGGAGCAGAAAGTCCTGTACCGGTCCGACACGCAAGCGCCTTTGTCGGTCGTGTCCAAGCGGTACAAGGTGGTCCAGCCGGGTGAGATCCTGGAGTTCTACCGCGACCTGACCGAAGTCGGCGGCTTCGAGCTGGAGTCGGCCGGCGTGCTCCGCGAGGGGCGCAAGTTCTGGGCGCTGGCCAAGACCGGGCAGAGCACCGTCCTGAAGCGAAGGGACCGCGTGGACGGCTACCTGCTGCTGGCCACGGCCTGCGACGGTACCCTGGCCACGACCGCCCAGTTCACCTCGGTCCGAGTGGTCTGCAACAACACCCTGTCGATCGCCCTGGGCAGCAACGCCGGGGCCGTGAAGGTGCCCCACCGCAGCCAGTTCAATCCGGACCTGGTGAAGCGCCAGCTCGGGATCACCGTCTCCACCTGGGACTCGTTCGTCGCCCGCATGAAGGCGCTGGTCGACTGCCCGGTGGATCCGGACTCGGTCGATGGCCTGCTTCGTCGGGTCCTGACCTATCCGAACCCGGACGGGGAGGGCGTAGCGGTCAATGAGCAGGCGTTCAAGACCGCTCGCGCCCTGTACGACGGCGCAGGCAAGGGGTCCGAGCTGGCGAGCGCCAAAGGAACGGCTTGGGGCGTGCTGAGCAGCGTCACCGAGTTCGTCGACCACCATCGGCGGGCCCGCAGTGACGATCACCGCAGGGAAGCGGCCTGGTTCGGTGCGGGCGCCCAGATCAAGCAGCGCGCGTGGGATGAAGCGCTGAAACTGGTGGCCTGAGCGATGGCGGTCGATCGTCTCGACGTGGCCTACATCGCCATTGACGCCAAGCACGCCCTGGACAAGAGCTGCACTCCCTACTCGGACATGCCGTTCGAGGGGGAGTGGGGCTACATCCGGGCGTGCATCGACCAGGCCGAGCTGCTGGGACGGACGTGGCAGGCCTGCAGCGAGGTGTTTCCGGGCCTGTGGTGCTACGAGGTAGCGGAACCCTTCGGTCGGGACTTCGGCCGGCACCTGCTGGCCGGAGGGTCCGTTGATCTTGCCCCCGCCATCCTGGATCGCATCGTTGCCACCGCAATGAAGGTCTCGCCGGCCTAGAAGCCAGCACTCGTCAAGCCGTTTCAACAGCAACCCATAGGCCCGGCCTCCGAAAGGAGCGCCGGGCCTTTTTCTTTGGAGAAACCGTAATGAGCAGATCACCGGCATTGCGCCTGATCGACACGCGGGAGATGGCGCGTGAGGAGTGGTTGGAGGTCCGTAAGCAGGGAATCGGCAGCTCGGACGCCGCCGCGGCAGTCGGCCTTTGCCCCTACAAGAGCCAGCTGGAGCTATGGATGGAGAAGACCGGCCGGGCCGTCCAGGACGAGGAACCGGGTCAGGACTCGCCCATGTACTGGGGCACCTTGCTGGAGCCCTACGTGGCCTCGGCCTACACGCAGCGGACGGGCATCAAGGTCCGCCGGTTCAACGCCGTCCTGCAGCACCCCACCTACAGCTACATGCTGGCCAACATCGACCGCGAGGTCGTGGGCAACCCGGACGTCCAGATCCTTGAGTGCAAGACGGCCGGGGAGTTTGGAGCGCGTCTGTGGCGCGATGGCGTGCCCGAATACGTCCAGCTCCAGGTCCAGCACCAGCTGGCGGTCACGGGCAAGGATGCCGCGGACGTGGCGGTACTGCTGTGCGGCCAGAAGCTGGAGATCCACCGGGTCGAGCGGGATGAGGAGATCATCTCCCGCCTGGTCGTTCTGGAAGCCCGGTTCTGGGAGTACGTCACCCAGGACGTTCCACCGCCGGCCGACGGCAGTGAATCGGCCGCCAAGGCGCTCAGGAGCCTGTACCGGGGCAACGACACCACGGTGGACTTCAGCGAGGACGGGGCGCTCTCGGAAGCCTTCAGGGGCCTTGTCTCGCTCAGGGACGAGATCGATGAGAAGGCCAAGCAGGCCGAGTGCCTTCGCCAGCGGCTGCAGGAGGCGATGGGGGAAGCCTCGAAGGCAGTGTTCCCGACCGGTGAGATCACTTTCCGCCGATCCAAGGACAGCTCCAGCGTCGACACCAAGAAGCTGGTCGAGGCGCACCCCGAGCTCGTGGCCGAGTTCACCGTCACCAGGCCCGGGAGCCGTCGCTTCCGGATCGTCACCCACTCACCAGAAGGAGCATGACCATGCTGAAAGGCCTGGCAATCACGCCGCCCGTGGTTGGGCGGATCTCGATCGGCCGTGTGGTCGAGCGCAACGGCAAGCGCCTGCCGGAGAAGGATGACCAGTTCACTCTGACCAGTCAGGTGCAGAACAGGGAAGGGTGGATCCTGCACCCGCTCGACGAGGCCCTACGCAAGGATGCCGGCGGCAAGCTTCGATCGGTCCCGGTCCAGCTGCTGTTCGACGACCCGGCGTTGAACCTGAGGGCGGACTACTCCCTGTTCGACCGGAGTACGGGCAGGCCGGTGTGCGTGGGCAATGGAGAGACCAGCCGCCGGATGGCCAAGGAGGGCGTCACCCAGGAGTCCTGTCCGGGTCCGGACGCCTGCGCGTTCGCCATGGGCGAATGCAAGGCCTATGCCCGACTCAACGTACGAGTGGGGGAGGAGGACGAGCTGGGCAGCTTCGTGCTGCGCACCACGTCCTACAACACCATCCGCACGCTCGCGGCCCGGCTGCAGTACTTCCACGCCGTGTCGGGCGGAAGACTCGCCTGCATGCCCTTGGAGCTCAAGCTACGGGGCAAGTCGACGACGATGAGCTTCCGCTCAGCGATCTACTACGTCGACCTGGTCGTCCGCTCGGGGCTGACGCTGGAACAGGCCATTACCCAGGCGCGGGAGGTCGACCAGAGCCGCAGGGACGCGGGGTTCGATCAGGAAGCCCTGGACGAGGCCGCTCGCCGTGGGTTTGCCAATGGCGCGTTTGAGGACCTGGCAGAGGATGTCCCGGCCGTGGTGGAGGAGTTCTATCCGGATAGCCAGGAGCCGGGTTCCGGCGCCCCAGCGCAAACCAGCGACACCGTCAGCTTGCACGAGCGCCTTCAGAAGAAGGTCGCCCGTGCCGGCACCGCATGACGCCAAGCGAAGGAGGGTGCGATGACGAGGGTGATTGGCGCAGTGGTCGTCTACGGCTTCGCGTTGTACGGCTTTGGCAGGTTCCTGGTGTGGATGTACACCGCGACGGGGACGAAGTACTCACCCGGACACCAGGCGTCTCCTGGCGGCTGACCGGGCAAACACGAACAGCGATCGAAGGGGCGCCCGTGCGCCCCTTCGTCGTTTCCGGTCCTGTAGGGCCATCTTATAGATGAGGAAGCGATGGACAAAGACACGCCAGAGCACCTGTCGCTCTACGTGAGGAGCAAGTCACGCAGATACAAGGTCGCCAGCGGTGACGAGATCGTGGAAGCGGCACGAGCCGTGGTCGGGCAGCGGATGAGGCGAGGGGCGTCTTTCACCGATCCGAAGAAGGCAAAGGAGTTCTTTCGGGACAAGTTGTCGGGACTCCAGCGGGAGATGTTCGCCGCAGCGTTCCTCGACAGCCGTCACCGCCTCATTGAGTACGCAGAGCTGTTCCAAGGAACGATCGACGGTGCTGAAGTACACCCCAGGGAGGTTGTTCGACACGCAATCCGGACGAACTGCGCCGCGATCATCATTGGGCACAACCACCCTTCTGGATCGGTTGAACCTTCCGCAGCGGATCGAGCTGTCACGGCGCAACTCAAACAGGTGCTCTCCTTGGTGGATGTGCGACTGCTCGACCACATTGTTGTGGGCGGTCACCAGACGACGGCCTTGGCTGAGCGTGGATGGGTGTGATGGTCATAGGCCAGACCCGGTGGGTGCTTGCCAGTCAATTCACCCGCCAGCCAATAGGGGCTGGCGGGCTGCCATCGGTAACCTACTTTTTTCGTTCGCGCGCATTCAGGCCACAAGACCAACAGATCGAACAACGATGCTCAGGTCCGATGAGACGGCTTTCGACCCTAAGCGGACATTGCTTTGGCGCCCCCCCCGGGTTGAGCTCGAGGATGCGCTGTAGTTGGCCGAGCTGCTGGAGGGCTCGCCTATGCTGGACGCCAAGCGGCCTTCGAGCCGGACCCGTGGCCCGCCTCCGACATAGGACTTCGACTGACCTCGAGGCGCCGACCAAGGTCGAAAGCGCAAATTCTGCGGCGGGTGGAACTTCCTCAGGGCGAGTTCTATCTCTGGAGGCTTGTCAGCCCTCGATTGAGGTGACTGAGCTTGCGCCGTCTCTAGCGGCACTCTGAGGACTGGCTAGCTAGACCCGGCTCTCAACACTCGAGCCGGAGCTGGTGGCGGTTCCAACAGGATCAACCGGTACGGCCGCCTTCCCCCGGTCGGGGGCTGCACCGCATGGGTGACTGGCAGCTAGCTCCCAACTAGGGACTGCCTGTGGGAGACGGAAGCCCCTGCGCTTGCAGGGCGTGGGGCGAACGGCCATGCTGTCCCCTGGACCGCGCAGGCTGTCGCACCCCCTGCGATGGGACGGGGATAAACAGGGGAGGCTATGGACGAACTGCAGTTCGCAATTATTCATTCGCTGGACAAGGCCGCAGGATCGGCCGCCGCGAGCATCCGCACGCGTGACAGCGTATTGGACATCGATAAGCCTGCGGTCCGATCGTTGGCCGAGCAACTGGCCAAACTGGTCGGCAAGGATGGCAGCTCGGTTTTCTGGGGACAGTTTGGTACCAACCGCCGCGAGGGTCTGTTCCCGAGTTCGGTTCAGTCCCTGCTCGGCGGCTGTACGGAGGAGGCATTCATCGCCTCTTCCCACGTGGCCATGCGGGAGCTGGAAAGTAAGGCGTGTGAGGAAAACTTCGCTACCGGCGGGCACATCTGTTTTATTGCCTATCGCATCCAGGCGACGGACTTTCTGCTTGTCGCCATGATCAAAGAACGTAGCGGCATGGTGTTGTCGGCCGATCTGGAGCCGACGCAGATCACTGAGATCGACCTGTCCAAGCTGCATCAAGCCGCACGCGTTAACCTGGATCGCTACCAAAGCGTCCTGGCGCAAGCATCGGGAGAATCGCCCGTCGCCGACGACCAGCCGGAAGCCGCTGAGGAAAAGACTTATCTGTGCTTCGTCAATCGCAAGTCGCAGTCAGACGTGGCCGATTACTTCGTGGAGGCCCTGGGTTGCGAGAAAGGCGTGGCGTCGGGTCGAACGACCAAAGCGGTCGTCAGCGAAGTCTACCGATTCGTTAAGTCCGTGGCGGAGATCCGCGACAAGGCTTCTGCTGCGCGCATGGCTGTCATCGATTACATGTGCGAGCAAGGGGATGGCACTCTGGTGACGCTCGACACGATCGCTGCTGTGGTTCGTCACACGGTCGGTGTGGATTTTGAGCGCCATGTCGATGGCTTGAAGGATCACTTAAATAGCGACGGCGTGCAGATTCCGGACGAGTTCCCGCTAAGCGCGAAAGTGCTACGCGCGTATACGCGGATCGTCGGCAAGGGGCCACGCTGGCAACTCAGCTTCGAGAACGGCGCGCTGGGCGTGGGCGAAGGCGAAATTATCTACAATCCGCAAGAGCAAAGCGTAACGGTCACGCACCTACCACAGGGCATGGTCAGACAGATCGAGGCGGCCTTGGCAGCACGGGCAATGTTGCCTGGTGATGAGGACAGGTAGTGCGATGTTCTCTCACGTCGTCTCGCTCTATCGCGAAAGCCAGCACCCCGCCTTCGAGACGGGGCGGTTTTGCTATTCGGGCATGGCTTCGGCGCCTCTTCGTGCGGCAATTGCGTCCTGTGAGGCAATTGATGACGCGTACGGGCGCTTTATAGATCCGCCCGATGAGGACGGAAGCGGCCACCTGGAGTTCTGCTGGCTGGTAGGTGATAACGATCTCGGCCGTTTCTATCTGGACGTTGAAGATTTTGTCGCCAGATCCCAAGCGCTTAGCCGAGGCGAGCAGCCCCAGAACTTTTACCTGGTCGAAGAAAACTACTGGGCAGGCGAGCCTGATCCGCCCGAGGCATTGAGTCGTGCCTATGCGCTGTGCGAGTTGATCCAACTGCTTGTGAGGATCTCCTTGCCCACCGAGCAAGGCGGGCCCGCCGACTCACGGCGGCTGGTGTTCGTCATCCCGGCGGGCGACAAGGCCCCGCCGCGTACGCTCACGCTTTCTACCCGGTTGGAGCCATCCGCGCTCGCCGTGCCCCACCTTGATCTTGAGCCCCTGCGCCGGCTGACGTCTGATCAGAATGCGCTTGCCCTTCATGTTCACGAGCATCGTGCGCTGTTCCGTTTGGCCGTGGCCGAGGTTGTGGGCCGCGCGCCGGTGGGCGAAAACGCCTTCACCTTCCTGGTGACACATTGGTCCGACGTTTTGGCGAAGCATGCCTTCGATGTCGATTGCTACATCAGCAACTTCTCTTTCGAGAAAGTGCGCCTGGAAATCTCACAGATGGAGTTGGAGTTCTCCAACAAGCTTAGTTCGGTCATGGGTGATAGCGCGGCCAAGTTCCTGGCACTGCCCCTGCCGTTCGCGGTCCTGATCGCGATCTACAGGACGGGTGGAATTGTCGAAAGCTATCTGCTGTTTCTGGGTGCCTTGGTGGTATCGCTGCTCTTCTCCGGACTGATTCATAACCAGCTGATGCAGCTGGGACGGATCGACCATGGTTTCGAGGTGATCTTCGACCAGTTCAGAAAGAAGATGCAAAGCTATCCGACCTCCATCGCAGATCGGCTGCGTCAGGCCGGTGGTGGATTCTTGAATCAGCGCACGTTTCTCATTCGCACACTTTGGGGTATCCGGGTGCTGGCTTGGGTTCCGATTGCGATGGGGCTTGTCTTGCTGGCATGGAAATTTCACCCCGGCCTTCAGAAGTGGCTCGGTCTCTAATCTTCTGTCTGTGCAATCCTCAGGTCCTGCATGCGGCGGCGAGCTAAGCGAACAGCGACCTGCTTTTCGCGTGACAATTCGCTAAGGCAGGCATCGGCTTGATCCTGTAGACACTGAGCAAGGGATGAGCGTGCTTTGGCCCGAGCCTGGCAACTTGAGGCACGGTGTCCGCTTCTGGCCGAAAGCCTCCTTCCGGGGGTTGCTGATCAACGTCGACCTGCTGATTGTCGACGGTTGGCTGGTTTGAGTGATCAGCCCCGTGAGTCTGCGCAGTCACCGGATCGCATCTCAGCTTAGTCTTGCGTTGCTGCTACCAGAGGCCTCCCCACCAGGCGCACCGGGTCGAATGAAAACACGTGCTCCAGCGGCGCATCATGGCAGCGACCAACCAGCCGGTCCGGAAACGCCGCCCGCCCGGAGTCCAGGTCGACCTCGGCCGAGCAGATCGGACACGTGCCCCAGTGGCGCACGACAGCAAACTCACGGGATCTCAGCTTCCGCCCCGGCACCGGCATGGTGCGAAGCTGTCCGTAGAGCTCGCTCATCGCCAGATAGGACGGCCCCGCCATCGTGACTCGCTGCGTCGGCAGGCGGAACACCGGCAGCGACACCCACCACAGCCACCCAGTAATCAGCATCGCGAGACCGAGCTGGGCTGGCGCGGCGGTGGTCACTGGCTGGCCCTTTGCCCATGAGGCGTACAGCCACCACCAGACGAGCCCAATCAGGGCCATGTTCAGGACTACGCTGCCGATGAGCACGTAGCCGCGCCATGACTGCACGGGGAACGGCCTGCTGCCCACCGTCAGCCTCAGCCACAGGGCTGGCTTGACGGGATCCATCTGGTAGCGAACCAGGGTCGAATCGATCTGTGATGAGGCGCTGTCCTCCTCAGGCTCCGCCTCAATGGTCCGGTGAAATTCGAAGGACAGCCTGGAGGGCAGCCCGCGGCCCCCGCCTTTCTTGACCACGAGGTGTGGCGTCAGGGAGCAGCCTTCCTGAGCGCACCTCTGGCGGATCTGTTCCTGGCGTGATCCCCACCAATTCTCCAGCTCGGTCGCCCGGAACGCCTTCAAGGAGGTATCCCCAGCCCCTTCCAGCTCCTGAAAGAGCGCCCGAAGGGTCGTGGTGTCCGTGTCAGGAGGCGGTTCACCGCGCGAAACAGCGGTCAGGGTCGTGTCCACGACCTCCCGAAGCACTCGAGCATTGCGCTGCTGGCCCCCCTCCCGATCCAGCCAATCAAGCGCCAATTGGAGGGATTTGACCTCTGGATTACCCGTTTGGGCGGGTTTGGAGCTGTTTTCGTCCATGGTTTGCCGCGAATTTTTGCTTTCCCTCCGATCAAGGAAAGCACCATGGATACCATCCCAGAGCCGTTCTCACTCCGCAATCCGTCCGGCAACCCGCAGGCGCGGCGCGGCGGGTTTCGAGTCCCGTTCGGGCTGAAAGACGGCCGGATCTGGGCACCGAGCGAGGTGCCAAAGGGCAAGGCGTGCGGCTGCGTCTGCCCGGCGTGCCATGCGCCCCTGGTCGCAAAGGCCCAGGAGAGCAGGCGCAAGCGCCCCCATTTCGCCCACCTGACCGACACCGGCTGCCAGACCGGTCGCGAAACCGGGATCCATGAGCGGGCCAAGCAGCTGATCGCCGATCACCAGCGGCTGGTGGTCCCGGCTTGGACCGGCGACCCCATCGACATGCCAAACCCGCCGCGTGCCCGGGACGAGGATGGGCACCTCCATTGGGGGCGTCAGGTTGACCGACCGGCCTGCAGCATGGAGCTGCGCGACATTGAGATCGAGCGATCGTTCGGCACCTATACGCCCGACGTCGTTGGCAGGGATGAAGTCGGCGAGCTCCTGATTGAGGTTCGTGTGACCCATGCCGTGGGCGACATCAAGGCGGAGCGAGTCCAAGCCCAGGGCCGGAGGATGGTCGAGATCGACCTTTCCCAGCTGCACCGGGACATCCCCCATGATCTGGCGGCCTTCGAGCATGCGGTGCTCGATGACGCTGCCAACCGCAGCTGGATCTCGTGCCCCGAGGCAGTCGCGGAGTGGGAGGCCTACAAGCTGGAGCTGGAGGAGCAGGTTGCGGCAAGAAACCGGGAGATCGCTGAGCTGCGGAATCAGATGGTCAAGGCCGCCAAGGCTCGCCAGGAGCGCGAGGCGAGCCAGGCCAGGGACAAGGAGGGTCGGAGGTCCTACGTGCGCCGACAGAAGCGTGCACAACACGCCGCGGATCTGGGGCAGCTGATGGAGCTGACATCGCCTGAGCGAGTCGACGGGCTTCTACGCGAGTACCGGATCAGTGCAGAAGGCCGGGTCAGTGAGCTCCTGGACTCCGTTTCCCCGGCGGTTCGGTCTGCCTGTCTCCGCGCCCACGAGGATGCCTGGATCTTCGGCGTGGATCCGGCGCTTTGGCAGCTCCTGGCCCACTGTCATTTCGTGGCACAGCGGCGACCGGGTGACCGGTTCAACCAGAGGGACGTCGCCGCCTGGGTCCGCCGCAGCTTCCATCCCGAGCGGGAGCTGTACAGGCTCTTCGTCGCCCAGTACGCCAATCGGGCCGAGGCCCAGCGCGCGGGATTTCGCAAGCGGCGACTGGCCTACTGGGTGTTCACCGATGAGGAGAACGACCGGATCCCGAACTTCTACTCTCCCGTCAACGACTTCATCGACCGGCTGGAGTCCGCTCGAGTCATCCGGAAACTGCCGGCGCCCAAAGGCGAGTGTGAAGTCCTGGCGCCGCCGTCGACGGGGTTCATGCCTGCAGCGGCAGTTGGAACGGGGCTGTCTCCGGGGGGCTGGAAGTAGGAGTAGGTGGCCTCAGCCCAGCTTTTTTCTTTTTGTTTCAATGGGATAAGGTGATTGCGTCGTTGTTGACTACGCCCGAAAAGATGAACAAAAACTAAACAAAAGTATGGCAGTAGGAAATTACTGCAGGATTACAATTGACCTACTTCTACTCGCGGTGCAATCTACGCTCAACAGCGGAGGGCACTGCAATGCACAAGACAAGGCATTTTCAGCAGCGGATGGGCCAGCGGGGCATCAATCAGGCGATGATCGATCTGGTGCTGGGGTACGGCGAGAATGAGGGCGACAAGGTCGTCCTGAGTCGCAAGAAGTCGGAGCAGCTCCGCGAAGCGCTCCGCACTCTCATGAAGATCATGGACAAGGGGGGACTGGTGGTCGTTGCCGAAGGCGACGCCCAGATCACCACGTACAGCTACACGGGCAGGGGGCACTGATCATGGCCAAGGACAATGCCGGGCAGGTCCTGTTCCAGGTGCAGGAACACTTCCGCAGCACCTCTCTCCGCCCGGATGAATCCAGGCTGCTGGCGTTCCAGTTGCTCACCTGGGCGCATCTGTCGGCTAAGGGCAGGCTTGCTGCCGATGTCACGCTTGATACCGCTCTGGCCCAGGGAGGCGTCGATGGGCTGCTGAGCGTACTCAAAAAGCTGTTCTGGCAGCCCGGCGCGCTGGGCGTGGCGTTCTTCAACGCCACTCGATACGTCGAGCAGGCAAATGATGCGGTCTTCGCCGCGCTTAGAACTGTGAAGTACCTGGTCGACGGTGGCGTGTTCGAGAGGTTCGCGTCGGTCGATGTTGCCGGCGACCTGCTTGGTGACGCCTTCGAGGGTTTCGATGTGCCCGTTGAGCTGGCACGACTGATGAAGGACCTGGCGATCGATGAATCCACGCAGTCGGCATACTTGCCCTGGGAAAATAGTGGCCGGCTTGTCGGTGTGCTGATGGATCATTCCAGCCTGCGCGTCCACGCTGAAGTACACGCGGGATCGCAGATTGCTGCATTGCTGGCCCTGTTTCGTGATGCGCCTACAACAGTTGCGTCAAGCGATCCGCTGCGCGCGCCCGCAGCAGTCCATGGGGGACACCTGGAAAGGTTCGATGCAACCTTGTCGATTCCCCCGATAGGAATGACGAGCGGCGTCGATGACGTGGTTATGCAAGACATCTACAGGCGTTTCCCTGCGGCCAAGGCGAGCACGATGGGCCTGATGGTGCAGCACATGGCAGCCCAGACGGACGGGATCGCCGTGATTGTTGTTCCGAACAGTTTTCTGTTCAGTTCGGGCAAGGATCGGGATGTTCGCGATTACCTGTTGAAGCAGGGCTGGGTCGAAGCAGTCATCGCGATGCCCAATGGAGTTTTCCAGTCCAGTGGGCTGGGGACATCCATGCTGGTGCTGAACACGCTGGCATGCCATCGCCGCGTTGGGTTCGTGGATGCATCGCTGCCGTATTTCCATGCGCCGGTGGGGAAGGGGCGGGTGGTGCTGCAGAACACCGACTTCATTCGGGACTTCTGCCTGAGCCTGAGGGGCGAAGCTGACACCAAGTCACCCGCTCAACGCCAAGAGGCGGGCTCGTATGCGGAAATGGTCGGCGTGAATGAAATTTTCGCCAACGATGCCACGCTGGATGTCGGTCGTTACGTGATTCCAGAGCAGCAGCGTGAGGCGCAAGCGCGCCTGGAAACCCTGCCAACCGCAACACTGGAGGATGTGGTCCGCATCCTCATTCCGGTCTCCAACAGGGATCGCGGAGTGGATGTGGCAGAAGGAGTCGAGGTTCTCGAAGTTGGGGCCGCCGATCTGCCCAGCACCGGCTACATCCACACTCCTGAAAAGAGCGTGAGAGTGCGCTTGGCGACCAAGCGTTCCGGCAATCCAATGGACATCTTCCTGCGGCCGCGTGATCTGCTTTTGGTCGTGAAAGGCACCGCGGGCAAGGTCGGCATCGTGCCGGACAACGTGCCGCCACCGGGAGAGGGCGGCTGGATCGCAGGGCAATCGTTTGTGGTCCTGAGGGGGGAGAGACCTGAGGTGGACCTGCGTGGCTTGGGCTTGTGGCTGCGATCGAAGATGGGCCAACAGGTGTTGGAAGGCATCAAGACTGGCGCGACCATTCCGATGATGTCCATCGGCACGCTTCGCAAGCTCAAAGTCTTTGCACTGAACGCGGCGCTAGCCAATGCGGCGGTCGATATTCTGGAGAGAGAAAACGAACTGCAGAGGCAGATCGAGGGTTTACAAGCAGAGCAAGCCGAGATCGCCGAGGACTTCTGGACTGAACTTCTCGCAGAATTGCAGCAGACGCACAAGGATCAGAACACCCCATGAACATCCAGCGACTTGAAGGCGACCTGTGGCAATCGGCAGACGACCTCCGCGCCAACTCCAAGCTCACTGCCAGCGAGTACTCGATGCCGGTGCTGGGGTTGATCTTCCTGAGGCACGCCAGCAACCGTTTCAACGCCTACCTCCCGGATATCGCCGCCGGGATCGACCCCAAGGTTCCCGCGTCGCGGCGGGAGGCGCTCATCAAGCTGGGCTTCCAGGGCAAGGCCGCCATCTACCTGCCGGAAGCCGCGCGCTTCGAGCACATCGCCAGCCTGCCGACCGGTGCCAACGTAGGCGAGGCGATCGATGCAGCCATGGACAGCATCGAAGCCGAGCATGAAGTGCTGCAGGGAGCACTGCCGCGCGGCTACGCCGCGTTCGAGCCGGACCTGTTGGCACGCCTCATCAAGATCTTCGACGGGGAGGCGATCCGCAACGCCACTGGCGACGTGTTCGGGCGCATCTACGAGTATTTCCTCAACAAGTTCGCCATGACCGGGGCCCAGGAGGGCGGCGAGTTCTTCACCCCGCCGTCCCTGGTGCGGATGATCGTCAATGTCATCGAGCCAGACCATGGCCTGGTGCTGGACCCGGCTTGCGGATCGGCTGGCATGTTCGTGCAGTCCGGCCACTTCATTGAGAGCCATGGTCAGGATCCGCTGGATGCCGGCGTGGTCTTCCATGGGCAGGAAAAGAGCGACACCAACACCAAGCTGGCCCGCATGAACCTTGCGGTTCACGGCCTGGATGCCAGCAATATCCGCCAGGGCAATACCTTCTACGACCAGATCGAACCACTGATTGGCGCGTGTGACTTCGTGATGGCCAACCCTCCATTCAACGTGGATGGGGTGGAGACCAAGAGGGTCGAAGGCCAGGTTGCGCCCGATGGCCGCTTGCCGTTCGGCCTGCCAGGCCTGGCTGGCAAGACCGGGGCGATCTCCAATGCCAACAGCCTCTGGATCCAGTACTTCTACGCGTACTTGAATCCGACGGGCCGTGCCGGGTTTGTGATGGCCTCCAGCGCCTCGGACGCAGGAAACAAGGACAAAGAGATCCGCGAGAAGCTGGTCAACACCGGCCACGTGGATGTGATGGTCGCCATCGGCAACAAGTTCTTCTATACCCGCACTCTGCCTTGCACGCTGTGGTTCTTCGACAAGGGCAAGCCGGAGTCGCGCAAGGATACGGTGCTGATGCTCGATGCGCGCAATGTGTACACGGTGGTGTCGGCGCGATCGCATGTGTTCAGTGAGGAACAGCTTGCCAACCTCAACGCGGTGGTGTGGCTGTATCGCGGGCAGGCTGACAGGTTTGCGGGGCTGGTGGTGAGCCATCAGCAGCAGGCGGATGGTTGGTTGGCGCGACTGTCCCAGCGGCTGGCCGATGACACGGAGGCGATCGAGACGCTGGTCCAACACCTGACCGTGTTCGCCAAAGGCGCGACGCTGGCCGAGCTCAATGACGGCGTGGACGACGAGGCCCGGCTCGATGAAGCGACGCTGGAGGCCTTCAAGGCAGAGCTTGACGCGGCTAGCGAGGACGGCAAGGACACCGGGCAAGCCATCGCAGACCTTGAGGCGGCGGTGGAGCTTGCACGCAAGGTCGTTGCGAAGGCCCGGCCCGACAAGCTTGCCAGCGTGAAGGACGCGCAGGCCGCGCTGGAAGACCTTGCGCCGCAACTGAAGGCCACGGCCCGGCAGCTTGAGGCCCGACACAAGCAATGGCTGAAGCTGCTGGACAAGGCCGAGAAGGAACTGCGCGCGCGCAACAGCCGCGCATTCGACTCCAAGGCAGTGCGCGAGGCCAGGCGCACCCTGCTGGCCGCCGATGCGAAGAAGGACGAAGCGGCCACGGTGCGTGACCTTGTATTGGAGGCGTTGAAGCAATCCGGTTACTTCATCGCACAAGCGCACTGGCTACTGTCACGGTTTCCTGAGGGCGAGTTCGTGGACGTGCCGGGCCTGTGTGCTGCCGTCACCCGCAAGCGCATCGAGCAGAACGACTGGTCGCTCACGCCGGGGCGTTACGTGGGCGTGGCGGCGGTTGCCGAGGATGACGAGGAAGGATTCGGCGAGCGTATGCGCGCCATCCATAATGAACTGGCGGAATTGAACGAGAGGGCTGGCGATCTGGCCGCGACCATCACTGCCAACTTCGAGGAGTTGTTGGCGTGAGGCTTGGTGACGCCGCAGACATGCTTATCGGCTTTGCCTTCAAAAGTTCGGGATTTCTCGATGCGGGTTCGGAAGGTGTGAAGCTGATGCGCGGAGACAATGTGCAGCAGGGTTTCATCCGCTGGGGCGACAAAACCAAGCTCTGGCCATCGGCTGAGATATCTGGTTTGGAGAAGTATCAGCTTGCTGAGAATGATGTGATTCTCGCAATGGATCGCCCCATTGTCGATGACGGTTTGAAGATGGCGTGGGTTCAGCCCAAGGATTTGCCTTCACTTCTCGTGCAACGAGTTTGCCGTCTTCGTGGAAAATCGGGAGTCGCTGAAACAAGCTACTTGCGTTATGTACTTGCTGCGCCGGAATTTTCGGCGCATATCCAAGCTGTGACGACGGGCGCGAACATTCCCCACATCAGTGGGAAGGATATTGCCGCGTATGAATTTCTCCTGCCTGAACCTGACGAGCAGCGCCAAGTTGTCGCGGTACTTTCCGCCTACGACGACCTCATCGCCACCAATCAACGCCGCATAGCGCTGCTGGAAGAAGCCGCCCGCCGGCTCTACCGCGAATGGTTCGTGCACCTGCGCTTTCCCGGTCATGAAGCCATCAAGGTGACGGATGGTGTGCCGGAGGGGTGGGGGCGTAAGTCGTTGACTGATGTTGCGGATTTCATCAACGGCTTCGCATTCAAGCCAGCTCATCTTCAGGGAGTCGGCTTTCCGGTTGTGAAGATTCCAGAGTTGCGAGACGGAGTCTCTCCCAAAACCCCATACAACCCCGGACTGATCGTCCCAAAGCGCAACCACATTGATACTGGCGACGTGCTTTTCTCGTGGTCGGGCACGTTGTTAGTGAATGAGTGGAGTGAAGGACCTGCTTTGCTTAACCAACACCTTTTCAAAGTGATAGCGAAGAGTGAGTCGCACAGAAGGTTGGTGCGGTTTGCAGTTGAGGCGGCGATCCCACAGCTCGTAGGCCATGCAGTCGGTGCGACGATGCAGCACATTCGCCGATCGGCGCTTGTCGAGCATTCGATGCTTGTTCCGAGCACTAGTATTGCGACGGCGTTCGCCGAGCACGTTGACCCAATGATGGATTCGGTGCTGGCACTCAAAAACCAGGTTCGCGTGCTCACTGAAGCCCGCGACACCTTGTTGCCCAAGCTCATGAGCGGGCAACTGGACGTCTCCGGTATCCGGCTGTCGCAGCCGGGGCCGTATGACCGGTAGTCCGGCTTGCCAAACATCAACGAATACCTTAACGTTATTATCTACATAGCGTCGGAGCCAGCCATGCCCATCACCTCGCAGGACATCGTGCCCTTCAACAAAGCCCGTGCCGAACTGACCCGGTTGGCCGATGAGGTGCGCTCTGGCCACGAGAAGATCATCACCCGCAACGGCGAGAGCTACGTGGCGCTGGTGGATGCCCGAAAGCTGGACTACTACCACCGGCTTGAGCGCGAAACTCTGGCGCGGGGCAGCGCTCAGCTTGGCCTGTTGAACGACGTTGCCGGCGGTTTGCAGGACATTCGCGCGGGCAAGCCCGGCCTGCCAGTGGAGGGGGCTAGGGCGCGCTCGCAGGCCCGGCTGGACGCAGCGATCGCTGCCCGCAAGACGGGCACCTGACGCATGCGGGTCCTCCTGGGCGCGGCCTACGAGCTCAGATTGGACGAGGCTGTCGCGCATCTGCTGGACGTTGGCGCGGATGCCGCGGCGCAGGCGCTGCTGGACCAGGCCTACGAGGCCCTTCCCAAACGTCTGGCGCAGGCACCGCGTATCGGACGCGAGTTCATCGTCCGCAACCCCGAAACGTCCGAGGTGCTCGCTGCCTGGACGGCCGTGCGGGAGCTGCTGGGCGATGACATCGAGCTGCGCGAGTACATCCTGGGAGACTACCTGGCGCTGTATGTCATCCATCAGGACTGCATCCATCTGCTGACGCTGCGCCATCACCGTCAGTGCGGCTTCGATTTTAGCGAGGGGTGAGGGGATGAACGCAAGGGGGGATTACAGCGAAGACGGGATGATCCAGAAGCACGCTGCTGCGATTCTGGACGATCTCGGCTGGACATCGATCCATGCCCAGGCTGAAACCGAGGACAGGCCGCATCTCACCGGGCGCAGCAGCTTTACCGAGGCAGTGCTCAAGCCGGACCTGCGGGCAGCGTTGGAACGCCTGAATCCCGGCCTGCCGGAGGAGGCCTACCAGCAGGCCATCGATCAGGCGACCGCACACGACCATGCCAAGACTCTGGTCGCGATCAACCAGGACAAGCACGAGCTGTTGCGCAACGGCGCGCTGGTCCGGTTCAAGGACCGGGCCGGACGCGCCGTGGAGCGCCGCCTGCGGCTTGTGGACTTTAGCGAGAGCGGGCTGGACAACAACACTTTCAAGGCCGTGCGCGAGCTCTGGGTGCGCGGCTCGAAGAACTACCTGCGCCGTGCCGACCTGGTGGGTTACGTCAATGGCTTGCCGCTGGTGTTCGTCGAACTCAAGCGCTTCGATGTGGACTACAACGACGCCTACAAGAAGAACTACCGCGACTATCGCGGCACCGATGAATCCGGCAAGCAGGCCGCGATCGAAGGCACCATCGAGCAGCTGTTCCACTGGAACCAGTTCGTGGTCTTCTCCAACGGTCATGTCGCCAAGTACGCCAGTATCACGGCCACGCCGGAGCATCATTACCAATGGAAGCGGCTGGATGAGAACGACCCAGAACCGGCCAAGACCACGATGCAGCTCCCGATCCTGCTGCGCGGCATGATGGACAAGGCGCGGCTGCTGGATATCGTCGAGAATTTCGTCCTGTTCGATACCAGCGAAGGCAGCGCCAGCAAGATTGTTGCCCGCAACCACCAGTACCTGGGGGTGAATCGCGTCATCGCTCGCCTGCAGTCGGACGATGAGAAGGCAAAAGGCGAACTGGCGAAAGGTCAGCTCGGCGTGTTCTGGCATACGCAGGGCTCAGGCAAGTCATACTCCATCGTGTTCCTGACCGAGAAGATCAGGCGCAGGGTGTCAGCGGCTTATACCTTTGTGGTCGTCACCGACCGCACCGAGCTGGACGACCAGATTGCCGGCACCTACACCCACTGCGGGCGTGCCAACGCGAAGCATGACCAGGCCCAGACCGGCGCCAGCCTGAGGGCAATGCTCCGGGACAGCAATCGCAGCTACGTCTTCACCCTGATCCAGAAGTACCGGGAGCGCGTGACCGAGCCCTATTCGGAGCGCGACGACATCATCGTCATCAGCGACGAGGCGCACCGCAGCCAGTACGGGCGCCTGGCCCTGAACATGCGCAAAGGACTGCCCAATGCCAAGTTCCTCGGCTTCACCGGTACGCCACTGATCGAGGCGGCGGAGAAGCAGCTGACCCGAGAGGTGTTTGGCGACTACGTCTCCGTTTACGACTTCCAGCGCGCGGTCGCCGATGGTGCGACCCTGCCGCTGAAGTACGAGAACCACGGCGAGAAGCTGAAGATCGTTGATGACGATCTGAACGAGAAGATCACCCGCTATATCGAGGAAGCCAGGCTCGGAGCGACGGCGGAAGACCCTTGGACGGACGAGAAGGAGGATAAGCTCTACCGGACCTTGGCCAAGGAGTACTCCATCTTCACCTCGCCCACGCGCCTCGACGCGGTGGCGGAGGATTTCGTCAAGCACTACTCGCAGCGCCGCAATGCCGTGGCCGGCGGCAACAGCAAGGCGCTGATGGTCTGCATAGACAAGATCACCTGCGTGAAGATGTACGACCTGATCGCTGACAAGTGGAAGGTACTGGGCGACGTGCTGGAGAAGGAGCTGGTTGCCGACGAGTTGGCTTATACCGCCAAGTTCCCTGATCGCCCCTTCCCGAAAATCATGCAGCAAAAGCGTGAACGCCTGGAATGGATGCGCGAAACCGAGTTCTGCGTGGTGGTCTCCAGCGAGCAGGGCGAGGTGGAGGAGTTCAGGAAATGGACCAACCATCGAGGTGAGCCGCTCGAAATCGCGCCCCACCGGGCAAAGATGACCTCACGCAACCTCGAGAAGGACTTCAAGAAGGCCGAGAACCCGTTCCGGGTCGCCGTCGTCTGCGCGATGTGGCTGACCGGCTTCGACGTCAAGTCACTGGCCACCCTGTACCTGGACAAGCCGATGCAGGGCCACACGCTGATGCAGGCGATTGCCCGGGTCAATCGCGTCGGCGGGGGCAAGGCGAACGGTCTGATCATCGACTACAACGGTATGATCAAAAGCCTGCGCAAGGCGTTGGCGACCTTCGCCCAGGGCGACCGTGACGGCAGGGTCGAAGTAAGAGAAGGCGAGGATCCAGGTTATCTGGAGGACGACGACGAGGCCATTGCCGAGTATGCGGCGAGCATCCAGCACGCGACCGAGTTCCTGACCGACCTCGGGTTTGAGCTGCAGGGCGTGATCGAGGCCCAGGGCATGGACAAGGGCGAGAAGATCCTGGAGGCGTGCGACTTGCTCGCGGCCAGCAATGAGCGACGAAAAACGTTCATGGTGATCGTGGAGGACGTTGCCGCCAAGTACCGGGGTCTGTTCCCGAATCCGGGCCTGTTCGCCTATGACGCCCAGGAGAGCGCCCTCAATGCCATCTACAACAAGCTGCAGGCAGCACGTACGTCGCCGGACATCACCGGGTTGCTACAGGGCTTCTACGACGTGGTGGATCTCGGGATCGGCCTGGAGCAGAGGGCCAGTAAGGCGCCTGCACAGTTCGATCTGAGCACCATCGACTTCGATCGTTTGCGGGTTGAGTTCCAGAACATCAAGCAGAAGAACCTGGTCGCGATGAACCTCATGGAGAAGATCGACGAGCGACTCAAGGCCATGCTGGAGGAGAACCCGACGCGGGTCGACCTGTACGAAAAGTTCCAGCGTATCGTGGCGGAGTACAACGCCGACAAGGACGAGGCGGAGATTCAGAAAGTAATGGGGGAGCTGTTCGCCACCCATGACGAGATGGACGAGGAAGCGAGGCGCTTTCAGCGGGAAGGTCTGGAGACCGAACAACAGCTCGCCGTGTTCGACCTGCTGCGGAAGAAGTCACTCGGCCGGAAGGATCGCGAGGCGGTCAAGAGGGCGGCCGTCGAGCTGCTGGCCAGGCTGGAGGAGCGCAAGCTGCTGATGAGTCACCTGCGCGACATGGCTGCCAAGCAGGCGCAGTTGCGCCACGAGATCGAGAACCACCTGTGGGCCAGCGGAATGGCCGACATGGGCTATTCCGAAGACGAGGTGGTGAGCAAGGGCGATGCCGTGTTCGCCTATCTGTTTGTCGGTGCTGCCAGCGGCAGTGCGCGGATGCTTCACTGACGCGAGTCAGTAGGCCTCCCCTCAGGCCAGTATCGTTGCAGATCTGGCTAAGTTGCTGAAGTGACTAACTCGCGCCATCTGTCTTCAGTTCCACGAACCAGTGAAAGTAATTTTTCACCCGCGTAACACTACCCTATGAGCAGGGATAGATTCGATGAGTGGTAATCCGCAGTAATCAGTCCTGGGTTGTCCCCATAGTGATAGGGGGGGGGCAAAGCCTTCGCGCACTTACCGTTTCCTCACGGATCATTTCAATTGCTCAAGACCGGCCAAGGCAACCTGGCCGGTCTTTTCATTTCCGCAACCAGCAAAAAGGGTAGTGCATCGATGGCAACGTTTCATCTTCAAATCAAGAGTGGAGGTAAAGGAACCGCAGGTGGTCATGCGGATTACATCGCCAGAAACGGCTTTCATCGCAGACGCGATGATCTGGTTCATACGAGCCATGGAAACCTGCCGCATTGGGCGGCCAATGATCCGAAGGTTATGTGGAGGGCCGCGGACAAGTACGAGCGCAAGAACGGTGCCGCCTACCGCGAGGCGATCATCGCGCTGCCTACAGAGCTGACATCAGAGCAGAACGCGGCCTTGGTGGACGATATCGTTGCGAAGCTGACACCTGGAAAGCCATACCAGCTTGCAGTCCATGCTCCATCCTCTTCGCTGGAGGGTGAGGCCAATCCACATCTCCACCTGATGACGTGTGATCGCATGGATGATGGAATCGAGCGCTCTGCAGACCGCTTCTTCGCTCGGCACAACAGCAAGCGTCCGGAAGATGGTGGGCGCAGGAAGGCCAGTGGAGGACGCAATCGAATGCAGCTCAGGGACGAGGTCATTGCGATGCGAAAGTTGGTGGCGGATACCATCAATCAGCATTTGGAGATCAACGGGCATGCTGCGAGGGTCGATCACCGGACGCTCAAGGAGCAGGGTGCTGATAGAAGGGCTGAACGCCATCTCGGGCCGGCGAGGATCCGAGGGATGTCACCGCAAGAGAAGGCCCAATACGTTTCGTTACGTCGAAATGGCAGGTGCGATTCCGTCTGATCTGCCTTGGGGGCGCCGATGGGCTGGCGGGTCCGTGCCATGACCCTCGCGGTGTGCCGGCAGGCCTGCACTGGGGGCGATTTGCGATACCTGTAGCAGAATCGCACCTCGTGCAGGCCCGTCGGCGGACGGGTAATGAACGAGGCCGCCCCATAAACGGGGCGGCCTCCATTGCTGTAGTTGGCAGGGTCTCGTTATTAGGTGGTGACCTGGCTGAAGACAGCCCCGTTCAAGTGGATCCAGAGCCTGCCCTTTCCTCGGGCGGCGTCCTGATGCATCACGCGAACAGAGTCCTCCATCTGCAGTTGGTGGAGCGCCGCTTCGAAGCGTCCCTGGTTCCGGATCGGGCCGTTCTTTCGCACTTCGTTGCGCAAAGCTACCCCATATCCTGCACACCAGTAGCGCCTCCACAGGTACATGGCCAGAGTACGAACATCCCTAGCCTGCTCAGGTTCGTGATTCCTGTCTCCGAATACATCGAGGAATTCTTGGAAGTGCCAGCCCACGACTTCCAGCGCTCGCTCCAGAGTTTCCTTACTGATCAGGTTGCCCTCTTGTGCGCTGAAGTGATGCAGGATTGCGGCAACCCGCCCCGTGATCTCCATCGATTTGGATGCGAAGTCCCGAATGCTGGCCAGATCACCATCCTGACGCAGGCGCGGTTCAATCGCGTTCTGAGTTTGCACCCAAAGTTCTTTCGCCTCTTGCCTGAACGCGAGCGTCTTACGGGTGTTATCACCGGCGATACGACGTGCATGTGCCGCCGCGAGAAGCTCGCTTACACGCTGATGGAAGCGGGGCAGCTGCTCCCAGGCAGGTTCCTCAAGTGACATGAAACGGAAGCCCTGTGTGGACGCGGGCCAAGCGACGAGGTATCGCGCAAGGTGACCTGATCCGCGAGCCATCTCGCCCCGCTTGTTCATGAACTCCCTGAAGACCCGTTCCTGCACCATCATGCTGATGGTAAGGCGGGGATTGGTGACCACGATGCTGTCGTCCGCGCGATCCAAGGTCAGTGTCGTGGCGCCGTCCCAAGCCTTGTTGAGCGTGCCAAGCTTGTTCATTGCACCTCCTTTGAGCACGATTTCGCCTTCATCGCTCAGGATTGCAATCGACTTGCCATCGCCCTGCATGCTTTCCATCAGGGGGCGTTCGGTGATGTTCTGGTGCACGATGCGACTGAGGACAGGTCTGGCGGGCTCACGCGCGCCATGGCGGATGAGTTCTTCACGGAGTTGCTCGATGTCGTCGTCCGTGCCGTTGTCCAGTGCCTTGGCCACCTTGCGTTGCAGGGACGCCTCCTTTGCATCCCAAAGGCGCCGATCTGCCTTGTGCGCGAGCACGGCCTGGACGTGATCCCGTGCCACCTTCTCGTCGTGCTCGTAGATGGGCGCGCCAACAATGCTGTCGGTGGCAGACTTGCGTTCGCCGGAATCGGCAATGATCAGGACATCCAGCGAAACCGGGCGGATCTGGCCAGTGGGAAGTTCGACATCCACATCTCCCTGCGAGGCGATGGACATCGCCGTGAGGAACGAACCGGCGATCAGCGCGTCGGGCGCTTTCAGGTTGTGCTGGACTTCCAGGATCGCGTCCCGGATGACGCTGTACATGGCGTGGATGGGGTAGGCGCGAGGAAAGTAGGGAGTGTTCATTCCGTACCCTCCTCGGCACCGCCGGAGCCAGGAATACCGCGGATCTTCTGGGCTTCCGTCGCCATCATCTCCTTGAAGCGGGCAGGATGGAGCTTCAGCCCTCTTTGCGCGAGGGTGGCCAGGATCGCCTTTTGGGTGACGTTCTTCTCGAGCATTTCGACGATTGCCGGATAAAGCAGCGAGAACAGCTGCCCCTTTCGGTGCTGAGGGTTGGACTGCAATTCCCGAAGCGCTCCCATGATGTCGTCGGCTTCGGACTGAAGGTCATTGTTGATGTCGTGCTGCATTTTTCTGTACCAAGATTCTTGTGAAGTGATTCGCCACGTTGTGAGTGGCGGGGTGTGGCAGGGAGCGTCTAGAGCAGCGCCCCGCAGGACAGTCGCGAACCAGTCGCGCATCTACTGTCAGTCCACACCCCCTCTGGCCTGCATCAGGCCAAGGATGTAGTCGTCAATCTCGTGCTCAATGAATCCGACGCTTGAGCCGTAGCGCACGGGCTTCGGCAGATCAGGGTCGAAGTAGGGTGATTTCCGATCGAGACGCGTGTAGAGCGTGGAGCGCGCGAGGTTCAGGCGCTTCGTCGTCTCGAGCAGGGAAATGATTTGGAGTCGCTGCGAATTCATGAGTGTGTCGGCAAGCTGATGCTTGGACACACGTTAAAAATTCGGAGAGAAAGTGCCGATCCCTAGCAGGTGCTATACGTTTTTATAGCAGCTATGATGCTATCTAATAGCCGCTATTCAACGAAATCGTGGCGCCAGCGTTGCCGCTCACGGCTTGAATCCCTACGAATCTGCATTGATCAGTGCCCGCGGCGGTGTTCAGCGGGTTCGTCTGCTGGTGGCCGGCAGAACGTTTTTAACGTCGCTTCGCTTGAGCAGCGCACGCCACTGATAGTCAGTTGCACTGAATCCGGGAACTTCGTCGGCCACTTCAAAGAACCGCCGATGGACCTCCTGGCGACTCTTCCATCCGTTCTTGGGTGTGGCGGCAATGAGTTTGCTGGCGACAGCGTCTTGAAGCTGCTTGGCGTTCTCGCCCTTCTTCAATCCGCCTTTGCGGCCATATTGTTCTAGCTTCGCATTGATGGCCTGTTCTGGCGTAGCCAGGGACTCGGCTTCATTGATGCCAATGAGGTAGCCCAATTGCTCCGATGCTTGGACGAGATAGGACCAGGCAGCAGATTCTTGGTTCTCTTGGATGGCGGAGTGGGCTGCATCCAGCAGCGCGATCACCGCTTCGCGCTTTATCCCGTTGAAGAAGATGACGTCGCTGCGGTTGGACGTCTCGGGTGTCCTGTCGAACGTAGCCGCGAGTCCTGCCAGGGTTTCCTCTATGCTCTTTTGTTCCACACGCACTACCTTCGACATCGACTCATGTACCTGAGAAGCTTAACGCGGCGACCTGTGAGCTGGTGCGCTCGACGCGGTTTTTGAATCGACCGAGTGACCCAAGGGGCATTTTTAGTTCCGGTTGAAGCCGTGGTTGCGTGATAGCAGAACGGACTTCCAGTGGCTCTCCCTTTCGCAGAGATCGGCCTCGGTTGCCGACAGGTCAGCGATTTCCAGGACGGCAAAGCGCAAGGCGTGCCGCCGTTCCTCGGATGCCTCGATGCCGAACTCCTGGCGCAGGGCGACGTTGCCCCCGTGCCCGTTGGCGGCATACGCGCACCAGCGCCGCCAGATGCCGTCGGCGCCCGATGCCTTGCCAACGTAGAGCCGGCCAGTGGCCGTGTCGGTGATGACGTAGACCCCCTTCACCGACGACAAGGCCGCGCTCCAGGCGGCGGACTGGTTGCGCACCACAATGTCCAGCTGCGCCTTGGTGAGGTTCACCGCCTTGAAGCCTGGAAAGTCTGCGATCGACAGTCGCGAGGGTAGCAGTTCGACCACAGTGAGATCGTTTGCCAAAGTCTCCCCGCGGAGGTAGGAAGGCCGTCCCGTGTAGACGCTTTCTAGATAGAGGCGACCGACCCACTCCTCGCAGGAGGGCACCCGCTCAAGGGTGTAGAAGTAGTGGGGCTTTGGGTCGGCTTCTTCCACATAGTCGATGGATCGGAATAGTCCAGCGTAGAGCCAGCGCGTGGGGGAGCCCGCGTTGACCAGCGACACGACGAACTCGCGCTGGAAGTTGCGCTTGGTCTGCCAGCGCTGCCACCAGTCGAATTTCCCTTCCAGGAACACGTCCAGCGGCCGCTCGTTGCCGTTGTAGCGCGCCAGGTGGACCTTGGCCTTCGACGCGTCGAACGCGGGCTCCCATACTTTGAGCAGGTCGAAGAGTCGCATCGGCTTAGAGCCCCGAGTGGCGAGCTTGGCACCGCGCCGCGTGATCGGCCAAGTGCGCCGCGTTGGGGCGGTGGGCCGGTGAAGCGGGCAAGGCCAGCGCCTTGCCCTGCAAGGCGGCGTAGTCGGTGGTGAGCAGGGACGGCGCCAAGGCCACCGTATGCACGGGGGTGATCCACAGTAGTTGGCAATCGAAAAGCGTGTGGAGGTCGGCGCGCAGCAGCAGGCCGTTATCCACCCGGTTGGTATGTATGCCCTTGTAGGGCAGCACGTGCGCCGCTTCCAGCACTTCAATCGCCGAGCACCCGGTGATGGCGCAGCGGCCGCCGTAGGCGTCCAGCAGCTTGGCGCGGAACAACGGCTGGCCGCGGCGCTGGGCCACGGCGCGCATCGCCCACACGCGGGCGTCCTGGTCGCTGTCCACTGGAGCGGTGAACGCGCCTGCCTGCGCGTCTGCCTCCACCCGCGCCTGATCGTCCATGATCAGGGGTCTGGCTTTCCACTTTCCGTCGCCACCCTTTTGCAGGTCCACGTGCCCGTGGTCCGCTGGATTGAACAGAACGTAGCGCGTGCGCCGCGGCGGGCCGGGATCGACCAGCTTGAACAAGCGGTCGTGCGGGTGATCTTGGTCGCTTCGCCAGTTCGTGCGCGAGTAGTTGTAGTGAACTCGGCTGGGCGAATTGACCGTGAACAACTCCAGGTCAGCGCGGGCGTTGCCCAGCGGGTCGTGAGGGTGGCGCGACAGGTCCCACTCCTCGACCTCGGCCAGCGACGCGCTGCCCAAGGCCTCAATGGCGTCTACGGCTCGCCAATACTTGACGCCATCGCGTCCCGGCTTCTGTGTAGCGGCCATCGGCTACGTCCCCTGCCAATTGTCGCCACGGCCCATGGAGGTCAGCCCACGCGCGGCGCGATGAAGAAGACTGGATAGTACTTTCCTGTACAGCGTGGGACTATTGCTTCACTGCTCACAGCGATCGTCAGGCTTCGAATCCAGTCCCCTTCTGGGGAATGTGAGTAACGGTGCGAGTAACCGCAGCTGGCCGCCCGAGAAAAGTTCTTCCCCAACAATCTCTTGGGGAATGAATGTGATTGCTGGTGGGCCACCAACCCAGCATGCATGAACAGCTGCTGGTCTGCCTTCAAGGCAACATCTGATCCACACGCAAGGATCGAACATGCCCGACACCCGCGCCCCGGTGGAAGACTTCACCACTGAAATCGAAGACAGCCGGCATCTGTTCGCCTGGTGCCTGGTGCGCTACGGCCAGATTCCCGAAGCGCTGGCAATCGAACAGGCACGCGAACGCTATCCGGACCAGGCCGCCGGCCACGAATACGAGCACGAACTGCTCTTCCACGACGAGCCCTGGCATTGGGCGATGCTGCATGTGCTGGGCGAAGGGTACTGGTACCAGAACCCGGAACTGTTGCAGCCGTCGCTGGAGTACGACACCGAATCGGACGCGCTGTGCCTGGCGCGCGGCGAGCCGATTCCCTTGCTGGATGAGGATGAGTATCTCGGTGCGCTTGCGCACGCGCGCCATATGCATGCGTGGACGTTGATCCATCAGGCAGGGATTGACGAAGAGCAGGCACAGCGGCAGGCGCTTGAGTACTACGCGTACTTTCCGCCGCATCATCGCTGGCGCATGTGCGTCCACGATGCGCGCGCTGCATGGGTCGACGTGATGAGCGTACTGCACATCAATGACTACTGGAGCCGGCCCGAACTGCAGAGGCCGCCTGAGGCGTACTGGCGCGCGTCACGTGCATTCGCCCTGGCACAGGGGCTCCAGCTGCCGGAAATTCCGCCTCCCTCATGAGAGGGCGCTGCAAGGGTGGCATGATGCGGCTTCCGCCGATCCGTACGACAAGGAGCCCGCATGAAGCGCAGTGCCCGTGTGTTCGTCGCCCTGACTGCCCTTGCGGCACTGCCTGCCGCTGCCGAGCCGTCCGACTCACCCAAGCGCCCGTCGGTTGACACCCTGCAACGCCTGATCGTCGACAAGGCACCGCAGACGCGCGTAGCAACACCGGACCACGAGCGCATCACCGCACGGCGCATCGATATCGTCGATGACACGGGGGTGATCCGCATGACGCTGTCCGGAAAGACACCGGCACCGATCATCGATGGCCTGCAGTACAAGCGCGCCTTCAATGTGGCCGGCATGGTGCTGTACGACGACAAGGGCAGCGAACGCGGTGGCTTCGGCACCGCCGATGTCGACGGCGGCATGGCGGTGCTTGCGCTGGACCATCCGGCGATGGATGCGATCGGCTGGCGGGTATCGCCGGACGGCGCGGTGAGTTTTTCGATCAACCAGGCGCCGAAGCTGATCCGCGAGCCTGCGCTGGGCAACAAGCTGATTCCTGGGGTGCAAGCACCGACCCGCATCGGTCTGGTGGTCGGGCCTGACGGCACGCCGGCCATCGCCTTGAACGACAAGGCAGACCGCACGCGACTGCGCCTGACTGTCACTGCGGAAGGCTACGGTGCGATCGAGTTCCTCGATGCGCAGGGCAAGGTGATCCACACATTGGCGCCGGAGGCTGAGCTTCGGCGCTAGCGCGTGGGGGGGCGCCGATCGGCGCTTACCCGCGCCGCCCTCTGCCATCAATGCTGTACCGCCCGGCCCCGGTGCAGGCCAGCAGCAGGAAGCCACCGGCCAGCCCCAGGTTCTTCAGGAACATGATCTGTTGGGTCTGGTCGGCGAAGTTGTGATGGAAGATGAAAGCGGTGACCAGGCTGAAACCCACCAGCACGATCGACACCAGCCGGGTCTGGAAGCCGAACAGGATGCACAGTCCGCTGCCGATCTCGAAGGCGATGGTGGGCCAGAGCAGGATGCCGGGCACGCCCATCGCTTCCATGTAGCCCTGGGTGACGCTGAGATCACCGAGCTTGCCCAGGCCGGAGATGAGGAACAGCGCCATCAGCAGGATGCGTGCAAGCAGGTAAGCGAGCGAATGGGATGAGTGGCTCACGTCGGTGTCCTCGGAGATGGCCGGCGAAGGCGATCGGAGCCCACCGGCAGTGAAGCCCGTGTCTACGCCAAGGGCAAGGCGCCTTGACAGCTGGCCGTCCGCAGGAGACCTTTCTCCCATGACGATTGATATTGAATCGCTCAGCCTTCGGGAGCTGGGCGCCTTGGTGGTTGCCGCTGAACAGCGGAAACAGCTGATATCCAGCCGCCGTCCGGCCAGTGCGGTACGGCGGATGTTGAAGGCCGCAGCAGCAGAAGCGGGGTATACCCTCGAAGAGCTGTTCGGCGGAGAGGTGAACGAAGAGGCCGCTCCCCGCCGGAAACCGGCACGGCGCAGAACCGGGAAAGTGGCTGCCAAGTACCGTGACCCGGAGTACAAGCGCCTGACCTGGTCCGGCCGCGGGCGCATGCCGCGCTGGCTGGCGTCCAAGGTGCAGAAGGGCCACAAGGTGACCGACTTCCTGATTCCCGGCCTGGCCCGGCCGACGGCGCGCAAGAGCAGCCCGATCGGCAAGCGCACGGTTTTCAAGAAGGATTGAACCTGCCGCGCTGCTACCCTGCCGGGGTCTTTGAACGAAGGAGCGCGCGATGGCACACGATGGCAGCCTGACGATCTCACCCAGAGTCCTCTACATCGCGGCAGGCGCGGCGGTGCTGGTCAGCCTGCTGGCCTGGGCAGTGGAATGGAGCGGGATGGCCTATGTCTGCCCGTACTGCCGCGTGCAGCGCACGGTCATCGGCGTGCTGGGCGTGCTGATGCTGTTCGCACGACCGGGCGGCCTCATCGTGCCCTGGTTGTCGTACACCGCAGGCGGCTTCGCGTTCGTGGTCGCGGCGATGCAGCACTTCAACGGCTGGAAGCGCATTTCCGCCGGAGATTTCAGCTTCAACGCGCAGTGGTACATCGACCCGTGGCTGCTGTCAGGTTGCGCGATGCTGATCCTGGTGGCGCAGCTGATGCTGGTGCAGGCCGCATGCCGGCGCAGTCTGCACTGAGGCTTGCCCACGGGCGTAGCGTCAGGCGTTCTGGAATACCGCCAGCTGCGCAGCAAACGCACGCTGGTAGGCGGGGCGCTGCGTTGCACGGCCCACATAGGCCACCACCTGCGGGTACTCATCGAGGAGGCCGCTGCTCTTCAGGCGCAGCAGCACCGAAACCATCATCAGGTCGCCGGCGCTGAACTCGCCCTCCAGCCACAACGCCGATCCCAACCAGGCGGACAGCTGCGCCAGCCGCATACGCACACGCTCATCGAGCATCGGCAGGCGCTGCGCATACCAGGGCTGCTCGTGCTCCAGCACCCAGGCCATCGAGCGCTCGACGATGGGCGGCTCCACCGTATTCAATGCAGCGAACACCCACATGATCGCGCGCATGCGTGCATCTGGATCAGCAGGAAGCAGGCCGGCATGCTGCTCGGCCAGGTGCAGCACGATCGCGCCGGATTCGAACAGGATCTGGCCGCCGTCCTGCCAGGTGGGGATCTGCCCGAAGGGGTTGCGGGCCAGGTGCGCGGGCTGCTTCAGCTCGGCAAAGCCGAGCAGCTGCACGTTGTAGGGCACGCCCAGCTCCTCCAGCGCCCAGCGCACGCGCATGTCACGGGCCAGGCCCTGGCCGCGGTCCGGGGAAGTGGCGAAGGCGGTGAGGATCGGGCACATCGTGGCACTCCTGCAGGTCGAAGGGCCTGCCTTTCCTGTTCCGACGAACGACGGGGCGGGAAATCGACACCCTTCCCGGGACGGCGGGCGATACACTGCCCCCCACCCACCACTCCTGTGCCTCCTCATGTGGCAGCGCCGCACTTCCCTGGCCGAACTGCAGCAGCAACGCGATGTGCTGCAGGCTGAGATGGATGCGGACGCCCAGCGATGGGTCTCACAGCTTCCGCCGGATGATCTCGTGGCAGCGCTGATGCCGCAGTCGCGCCGGCTTCAGGAGCTCAATCAGCTGATCCTGCGGGCTACACCACCGCGTGAGCTGATGAAGCGCCTGAAGGCGCTTGAGCGACAGCTGCTCGAACCCGGTACACAGAACGCAGGCGTGCGGAGGGGGCTGGAAGATGAACTGCGCGATCTGCACCTCTATTTCAGCAATCCCCGCCGTCGCCCATTGACGGCAAAGGTCATTCTCATCCTGTTCGCCTGCGTTCTGGCCGCCTTGTTCCTGCCGAGGCTGCTTGCGGACCTGCTGATCGCTCTCTAGACCGCCCTCACCCCGCCCGATGCAGCTTCCGGTACTGATCCGGCGTGCACTGCGCGTGCCGCTTGAACATCTCAGCGAAGGCGCTGACGCCGGAATAGCCCAGCTCCTCGGCGATCCGGCTGATCGGCCGGCGGGTGCACAGCGCCTCGGTGGCGCGCACGAACTTCACCCGTCCACGCCAGTCGCCGAGCGACATGCCCAGCTCGCTGCGTGCCATGCGCTCCAGCTTGCGCACGCTCATGTGGTGGCGCTGCGCGATTTCGGCAACCGATTCGGCCATCGACAGGTGTTTCTCCATGTACGCCATCACCTGCTTCAGCGCATCGCTGCTGGCGATTGGCAGGAAGCTGGGCACTACGGCCGCATTGACGATCTGGTCGATCACCACGGCGGCCATGCGCCGCTGGGCCGGGGTCTGCGGATCGGTCACGCCCTGCCGTGCCAGTTCGTGCAGCAGCTCGCGCAGCAGCGGGCTGACTTCCAGTGCACGGCAGCGATCAGGCAAGCGGCGTGACAAGGCCGGCGACAGATAGGCCGAGCGGTAGGCCAGCTGCGAGCGGTTGCGCGAATAGTGGGCCATTCCCGGTGGAATCCAGATCGCGTAGTGCGGCGGGGACACCATCCATTCGCCGTCGATCTTCATCTCCATCACACCCTGCGCGACGAAGTTGAACTGGCCCCACGGATGGCTGTGCGTGCCCCAGTCCGTGGGCTCCATCGCACCCTGCCGGAAGTAGATCGGACCGGGCAGCTGGCGGAAGGTGGGGATTGGCTCCATCGGTTGCCGCAAGCCGGGGTCGGTGTGGCGCATTTTCGGGATGTCCTCGATATGCGCCAAGCGTACGCTGGCCATTCCCCTACGTACACCCGCGTTCCGTGAACTATCTTTTCCCGATCCTCGCCTGCCTGCTGTGGGGCGCGAACACCATCGTTACCAAGCTTGCTTCGGGCTCGGTCGGTCCCATCGACATCGGCTTCTTCCGCTGGCTGGTCGCGGCGCTGGTCCTGCTGCCGTTGGCGCTGCCACGTCTGCGCGAAAACCTGCCGACCGTGCGCGCCAATCTCGGGCGCTTCCTGGTGCTGGGCTGCCTGGGTGGGGTGATGTACCAGTGCCTGGCCTACTATGCGGCGCACTTCACCTCGGCCACCAACATGGGGGTGATCCAGGCGCTGATTCCGTTGATCGCGCTGGCGCTGTCGCGCGTGTTCATGGGCCATCCGGTGCGAGGCACTTCCATTCTTGGCGCGGTGATCTCCACCGTCGGCGTGGTGGCGGTGGTCTCGCAGGGCGACCTGGCACGGCTGGCGGCGCAGGGCCTGAACCGAGGAGACGCGATCATGCTGATCGGCGCATTGGCCTTCGCCGCCTACAACGTGCTGATGCAGCGCTGGAAGATTCCGCTGTCGGTGCTGGAGTCGCTGTTCCTGCAGGCCACCGCTGCATCGCTGATCCTGTTGCCGGTACAGCTGCTGGTCGGCACCGGGGTGAACAACCTCACGGCGGTCGGCTGCATCGGCTTCGCCGCCGTGTGCGCTTCGATCCTGGCGCCGCTGACCTGGATGACCGGACTGTCACGCCTGGGCGCTGCGCGCGTCTCTGGCTTCTTCAACCTGGTGCCGATCGTGACCGCCGCGCTGGCTGTACTGCTGCTGGGAGAATCGCTCAGTGGCTGGGTACTGGGCGGTGGCCTGCTGGCGGTGTCCGGCGTGGTGTTCGCTGAGTACAGCGCCAGGCGCGCCGCCGCAGTGCCGAGCGAGCAGCCCGCATAGGGCTTCGCTCATGCGGGATACGTGTCTCCGCTCAGCGCCTGTTCCACCCGCTGTTGCAGCGCGTCTGCATCATGGCCGCGTTTGCCCTGCAGGCTGAGATACAGCGAAAGCGGGTCCACCACATCGCCAATACTGGTGAATGCCGGCGGATAGGCCCAGATCTGCAGCCGTGCGCTCTGAAGGCAGTCCGGGCCGGGCATGGGAAGTGCGCCCAGCAACCGCCACGCATCGATGTGCAGTGCGCGGGTGCCACCGATCGGGGGCGGTGACGTTTCAGCAAGCGCATCGAGGCCGGCCGTCGGCGCCGGATGCCCCGCATCGCGGAGTGCCTCGGCGGTCGGGCCCCAGCAGACATCCACTTCCTTCAGGATGGGGGAACGCAGGAACGGCTGTGCCCTGGCCCAGACCTCGTCGCGGTTGCCGGCCAGCTTCAGGAAGCGCTCGCGGCCCCCGGTGGAGCGCTCGACCAGGCCGCGACCGACCAGTTCGGCAGACAGGCGCGACGCCGTCATCGAGGTGTAGCCGGCGACGGCACTGATCTCGCGCGGCGACCACCAGCGCGACTGGCCGCTCAGCAGCACGTGGATCAGTACGGCCTGCGCCGAAGGCAGCAGCGAGATGGCTTTCTTCTCATGATCGGGGTCGTCGCGGAACTCAATGGCCAGGCTCGGCGCGAACAACTGGGTGTGCGGGACCACGAAGTCGATGTGGTTCTCGACCAGGAAGCGGCGCTGGGTCGGCGTGAGATAGGGCGAGACGTACAGCACCAGTGCATTCGCTGCAGAGCGCAGGCAGCGCACATCCTGGATCACACGGGTGCTGGATTCGCCCGGCTCGCGGGCCACGGCGAGCATGGCGGGGGTTTCCCCGTACAGCATCAGCCCGGCGAGGTGGTAGCGCGATGCCATCGCGTGGGGAATGGCATGCAATGAAGCAAGTGGATGCACTGCCGAGGCGAGCCCGGGGAGAATCCTGCGCAGGTACCGCTGCGCGTCAGCGACCAGGTCGGTCAGGCCGGTGCGAACTGCCGTCGTCATCTCGTACTTCCCTTGCGGCGGCATGTCCGGAAGATCGGAACCCGGCCACACCGTCACATTCAGTGGTGAACCTGGAGACGGGTGTGCAGTGTCGGGGCGCGTGGCGATCCATGCGGTCCTGCTCCTTAGCCGTCATGACATCAAGTGTTGCCGGGAACCTTGGAGATTCCGTCGAAAAACGATGGAGATTGGGTGGAGGCGGTGTGCATCGTGGCCGGCGGACTCCCCTTCCGCCGGCCACGAGCACGGACCTGCCCGTCAGAAGCGCTGCGAGTACTTCACGTACACGGTGCGGCCGATATCGAAGCCGCCGTAATAGGGGAAGGAGCTGGACGGCTTGGAGAACATGATCGGGCCCTGGTGGTTGAACACGTTGTTCGAACCCAGCGCCACGGTGCCGTCCCACGGCAGCTTGTAGCTGACCTGGATATCGTGGAAGGCATTGGAACCGACCTTGCGCAGGGCATCCGGCTCACCGTAGGCGTAGCGGTCGGGCAGGGTGCACGGACGGTTCGGTACGCAGTTTTCAACCATGCCGGAGTAGTAGCGCACGGTGTACTGCGTACTGAAGTTGCCGAGCTGCCAGTTCACACCCAGGTTCGAGCGCAGGCGGGAAATTCCCGGCTGGCCGATCCGGCCCATCATGATCGTATCGCCGGCGGAGTTCTGGTTCTCCTCGTCGTACTTGGAGACATAGCTGTTCTGCAGGTCGATGGTGAAGCGGCCGAACGAGAACTCGGGCAGGCGGTAGCGGATACCCAGGTCCCAGCCTTCGGTTTCCATCGAGCCCAGATTGGCCAGACCGTAGAACATGCTGGTGATGTGGCCATCGCCAGCGCGCTTGACGCTGCCACAACGCGAAGCGTTGCCGAGCACGTAGCAGTCACGCAGGATGCGGTCGACGCTGTCCTGGATGATCATGTTGGTGATCTTGTAGCTGTACCAGTCGAGGTTGATGTCCAGCCCGTCCACCCAGCGCGGGCTCCAGACCACGCCCACGGTCTTGCTCTTGGACTCTTCCGGGCGCAGCTTCGGATCGGAGCCGGTGGTGAACTCGTCAGGCGTGGCGCACGGATAGCTGGCGCAGGGCTTCAGGCTCTGGTTCAGCTGCTGGTAGCCCAGCGGGACGCCGGCGGCGTTGCAGGCGGCATTGCCGTTGACGCTGTTGGTGGCGCCGATGCCGCACGGGTCGACATAGGTTTCGAAGCTGGTGCCCAGGCCGCCATACAGATCGGAGATGCTCGGTGCGCGGAAGCCTTCGGCGAAGGTGCCACGGATCATGAGCTCTTCGATCGGACGCCAGGCGAAGCTCGCCTTGGAGTTGGTGGTGCTGCCGAAGTTGCTGTAGTCGGAGTAGCGCGTAGCCAGGTTCACGGTCAGTTCCTTGGCGAACGGCAGGTCGCGCAGGATCGGCACGTTCACTTCGGCGAAGAACTCGTTGAGGCTGTAGTCACCGGCGGTGGTGGATGCGCCCAGTGCAGTGCTCTGGCGCGACTGGGCGAAGGCATCGGGCACGAAGCGGCCTTCTTCCTTGCGGTACTGATACCCCAGGGCGACGGACAGGTCACCGGCAGGCAGTTCGATCACCGGGCCGGAGATGTTGGCGAAGTAACTGCGGGTCTTGGTGATGCCGGTATCGTTGAACGTCGGGAACAAGAAGCGCTGCAGTTCGGGATCGGAGAGAGAGCCAGCCCCCGCGACCCCGAACGGCAGCAAAGGATTCCAGGCCAGGCAACCCGAGACCGGCGATGCCGCCGTGCCACACCGGGCCACACCGTTGGCATCGAGGTAGGAGGGCCCCAATGCCTGCCGGGAAGCGATCAGGCTCATGTCGCCACGGCCTGTTTTTGTAACTTCATTGCGGTTGAACAACGCGCCGACTTCCCAGTCGTACGTCTTGGTCCCCAGCTCGAAGTAGCCGGACAGACTGGGTGCAACCCGCAGCGACTTCAGCTTGCTTTCGGTCGTGCGCGGCACTTCCCACAGGCGGCGATTGAACGCGATGCCGTGGTCGAGCGGGTTGAATACGCTGGCCGCGTCCAGCGGCGTGCCGAACTTGGTCGATTGGTACGGGTAGCCCGCGATCTGCTGGTCGGTGGTGCGCTCGTTGTAGCCGATGTCGGCAGTGAACTTGATCTGGTCGGTCAGCGCGTAGTCCGTGCTCAGGAACAGCGAGCGGCGCTCGATGCCGGTCTGCAGGTGCATCTGGTCGTTGCCGTTGGCGAACTCGGCCGGTGTGATCGGGTGGTAGTCGTTCGGGTTCTTCGGATCGCCGCCACGATTGAGGGTCTTGAATACGGCATCACCGGTATTGCACTTGTAGAGCGCCGGGTCGCACCAGGAACCGTTCTGGCTGATGTTGCTCCAGTCCGCGCCCGGGTAGTTGGGGCCGGCGCCACCGTACCGGGAGAACTCGCGGTCGCGGGCAAACACCGGGTCTGACTTCTGATATTCCAGTGCGAGCGTGTACCCGCCACGCTCCCCACGGGCGCCGGTGACCAGCGAGAACGTGCTGTCCTTGCCATCGCCCTGGCTGAACTGCCCGTGCTGCATGGACACTTCCAGGCCTTCGTAGTTCTTGCGGGTGATGATGTTGACCACGCCAGCGATTGCATCCGAGCCGTACAGCGAGGAGGCGCCGTCCTTCAGCACGTCGATGCGTTCCACCGCGCTCATCGGAATCTGGCTGAGATCCTGCAGGCCGCTGGTGGTGGCGCCGAGCCGCTTGCCGTTGACCAGAACCAGGGTGCGCGTGGCACCCAGATTGCGGATGTTGACGTAGTAGCCACCAACGTTCTCGCCGGACGCCAACGCGCGCGCACGCGAAATGGTCGGCGCGCCGGTGGATGTCAGGTTCTGCAGCAGGTCGGCGATGGTGGTGAAGCCCTGCTGCTCGATCATCGCGCGGGTGATGGCGATGATCGGCTGCTGCGTTTCGATATCCACGCTGCGGATGGCCGAACCGGTAACCTGGATGCGATCGAGGTTCTTCGGTGTTTTATCGCTGTCATCCTGCGCATGCGCGGCCGGTGACCAGGCAGCGGCCAAGGCCGTGCCCACTGCCAGGGAAAGCAGGGTGTACTTGTAGTGCATTTGGCTCTCTCCAAATCCAGTTGAATGGGTTTCCGCATCGCTGCGTGGAAACCGATCTGAAATCCCGCTGTGCGGAATCGGAAGGAACCTAACACTCCGCTTACAACTCGATTACGTTATGGACGCGTTATCGTCGCGCGCCGGATACAGCGTTCATGCACAGGCCATGCACGAAACCGCGACGCGCACCAAGGGTGCTCTGCTTCAGTCTGGCTGCGGGCTGATGACAGACTCCAGGAGACATCCGATGAATACCCCCGGCAAACCAAGACCCACGTGGAAGCAGTGGCATGTGCTGTTGCTGGTGCTTGCCATCGCACTGTTGGTGACGCTGATCATCGTCATCGCGCCATGGTGAATCGTCGGCGTTCTGCTCAGGTACCGTGAACGCGGAAATGCGACGGGATGAAGGAGTCAGGGCGCGTTGAGGGTGGTGATGCATGCATCAATTCGTACTCACCCAATCGGCACATTCAAACCTCCACAGTGGTCCCGAAGGCAACGCACTCGCGCTGTCATTCTCCATAGACCATCGAGCACACAGGAGCGATTCCATGAGCACCCAGTCCACCATCGAACACCGCCTCAACGACCTGATCGAGATTGCCCGTGATGGCAAGTCGTTCTACGAGGAAGCTGCGACCAAGGTGAAGGATGCCGAACTGTCGGCCCTGTTCACTCGTATTGCCGGCGTCAAGGGCCGCATCGTCGCCGCACTGAGTGGCTCCGTTGCTGCCAGCGGTGGCAAGCCGGCCGAGCACGGCACCGTGGTCGGTTCGATGCAGCAGTTCTATGGCAAGGTCCGCGCTGCATTCGGCGACACCAACTATGGTTACGTGGCCGAGCTGGAAGAGTCCGAAGACCGGCTGCTTGGCGCGTTCAAGGACGTGCTGAAGGATAACGAACTGCCGCCGGCCGTGCGCCAGGAAGTCACCCAGCTTCTGCCTGAAGTGCAGGAGTGCCATAACGTGATGCGCGCTCGCAAGCACGCCATGAAGGCGGCCTGACGATCATCGGCGGCCTTCTCCCCGGGGCCGCCACGGTCGGGGCAGCGTGGCTGCCCCGGCCATCTTTGCAACCAGCGCTCCAACATCATCGCCGCGTGGTGCTACGGCCCAGCAGCAACACCGCAAGGCTGGCCAGCAGCGCGGCGATGGCCGACGTCCACAGTGCACTGGCAAATCCATGGCTGTAGATCGCCTGTGCGAAGGCGGCGGTGCGCGCATCGGCGAAGGTGCCGGTAGCGATCGCATCGGCCATGGGCAGTACGTTGCGCGCGGGAACCGCCGCGGACAGTGCGCTGCGGATGCCCAGGCTCAAGGCACTGGACAGTACGGTGAATCCGAGCAGGATGCCGACAAAGCGCGTGGTCGCGCTGATGCCGGAGGCCATGCCGGCGCGCTCGCGCGGTGCCGCGCCGATGATGGCTTTGGATGTCTCGCCATTGAGGATGCCGCCGCCGGCACCGATCACCACCATTGCGACGAGTGCCAGCCACGGCAGGTGCTGCCACGCGGCCAGTCCGGCCACGGCATTGCCCGCGGCGGTGACCGACAACCCGATCGCCAGCACCGCCGGACTGGTCAGATGACGACCGAGCCGCCGGCCCACGCTGGGAAACAGCAGCATCGCCGCAGCGAACGGAAGCATGCCAGCACCGGCAGCCAGTACGCTCAGGTCGATGCCGTTCTGCAGGTACTGCGGCAGCATCGATGCCATCACCTGTGCGCTGACCGAATAGCCGACCATGGCAATGAGTGCGCCGACGAAACGCGGACTGGCCAGCAGCCCGAGATCGACCATGGGATGTGACCGTGCCCGTTCAACGATGACGAAGGCAACAGCCATGATGACGGCCAGGCCCAGCCCAATCAGCGCCGGGGCCGATGTCCATCCTTCTGCCAGTCCTTCCACCAGGAAGAACACGATGCCGAAGATGGCAGCGCTGAACGTGATGATGCCGGGTGGATCGAGCGGGCGGACCACGCTGTCTGACGACTCGGGTATCCAGCGCAGCGTGCCGTAGCCGAGCAGGCCCAGGAACGGCAGGATCGCGACGAACACCGCGCGCCAGCCCCAGAGTGCGGACAGCACGCCGCCGATCAGCGGTGAGAGCACCATCATCACGCCCATGGCTGTGCCCCAGAACGCCCATGCGGTGTCCTTGGCGGCCCCCTCGTGGTACGTGTGGCCGATGATCGACAGCGAGGGTGCCAGCAGAAAGGCTGCACCAATGCCCTGCAGAGCCCGCGCCAGGTAGAGCAGGGCAGCACCGGGCGCCAGTGCGCAGAGCAGAGAGGTGAGGGCGAACAGGCTGATGCCGATCAGCAGCACCCGGCGGCGGCCGTAGCGGTCGGCGACCGCACCGGCGGGCAGCAGAAGTGAGGTGAAGGACAGGATGTAGGCACTGATCACCCACTCGATATCCGCGAATCCGGCGTGCAGGTCACGTGCGATGCTGGGCAATGCGACCGCGACGGCATTGGTCTCCAGCACGGTCATCGTGCAGCCCAGCGAGGCCACCAGCAGGACCGAGTCAGGCAGCGTGTGCCGTGCAGGCGAAGGGGGAGGAGAGGGCGGCACCGGTCACTCGCAGGAAGGGGAGGACGGCCATTCCATCAATGATCGGTGTTTGTTTCATTCTCGGTGTTTTCTGGTTACGTTAGCTTGAACCTAACGAAATGCCGCCCATGGAACGCCGTCACCTGGAGTACTTCGTCACCCTGGCCGAGGAGCTGCACTTCGGTCGTGCGGCCCTGCGCCTGGGAATTGCCACTCCCACGCTGAGCGTGCAGATCCAGGACATCGAGCGTCGGCTTGGCACGCGCCTGTTCGACCGCGGCCGGCGCGAGGTGCTGCTGACCTCGGCAGGCGAGGTGTTCCTGGCGGAAGCCCGCGATGTGCTGCGCCGGTTCGAACAGGCTGAAACCCTGGGCCGGCGCGCGGGGCGGGGTGAGATCGGCAAGATCGAGATCGGTTACGTCGGCTCGGCGCTGTATGCCGGAGCATTGCAGGATCAGCTCAGCCGGTTCCGCAGCCGCTACCCGGGCGTGGAACTGCAGGTGAGCGAATGGCCGATGGGCGAGCTCCCGCAGCTGCTGCAGGAAGGACGGGTGGATGTGGTGTTCTGCCGGCCTCCGATGGATGTGCCCGACAGTTTCGGCGAACACACCCTGGTCGAAGACCAGTTCTGCGTGGCCCTGCCGGAAACCCATCCGCTGGCGCAGGCCCGGTCGCCGGTGCAGCCGGCGTCATTGGCCCGGGAGGGTTTCGTCATGCCGGAGCAGCCGGTGGGCGCAATGGAAGTCGGGCGCCGCGGCGGGTTCATTCCACGTATCCGTTCCCAGCCCGGGCATCTGGCGGCGGTGTTGGCCGAGGTGTCGGTCGGCGTTGGTTCGGTGGCGATCGTGCCATCGGTACTGCAACGCACGCTGGTGCTGCCCGGAATGATCTATCTGCCACTGGCGGGCCCCACCATCGTCTCGACCATCGCTGTGCAGTACCGGCGGGCAGAGACTTCGCCAGTGGTGCGGCGGCTGATCGAGCAGGTGAAGGAGACACCGTGCAGGCGCATCGACATGTTGCCCCTGGCCTGAGCGCCGCGCGGCAGGTGGACGATTGCTACACTGGTGCCACCTGCATTCGCATTCGATGGACACCATGAACAACGGGAACGGTCCGCAGACAGTTCGCTGAGCCGCAACAACGATGCAGACGTTGTTGCGGTGATCATCCCTGCGATGCACGCGAATTGGATGGATCACCGCCGGATTCACTCTGGGCGGAGACTCCCCATGTTCAATCGACAGGCCCCGCGTTGGGCCCACCCGCTGCCATCGGCCATTGTGCTGATGGCGCCGTTCGACCTCCTGGCCTCGCTGGCCATGGACATCTATCTTCCTGTGGTGCCGATGATGCCGCAGGCATTGCAGACATCACCGACGCTGGTGCAGCTCACCTTGAGCATCTACCTGCTGGTACTTGGCCTCGGCCAGTTGCTGTTCGGCCCGTTGTCCGACCGCATCGGGCGGCGGCCGGTCCTGTTGCTGGGGGCGTTGCTGTTCGCGCTTTCGTCGTTCGCGCTGGCCATGTCCAGCAGCGGCGCAGCATTCCTGGCCTGGCGAGGCGTGCAGGCGGTGGGAGCGTCGGCGGCACTGGTGGCGACCTTTGCCACGGTGCGTGATGTGTATGCTGATACAGCCGAAGGCGCGTCGCTGTACGGGCTGTTTGCCTCGATGCTGGCCTTCGTGCCGGCGCTGGGACCGATCCTCGGCGCGCTGCTGGCAGGCGCCTTCGGCTGGCGCGCGATCTTCGTTCTGCTCGGCGTACTGGGCATGATCGCCGGCATGCGCGCGGTACGGCATTGGCAGGAAACCCGCCCGCAGTGCCGGGACGCGTCGCGACCCGCGCTACGACGCATCCTCGGCAGCGGCGCGTTCTGGGTCTACACGCTGGGCTTCAGTGCGGGCATGGGCACGTTCTTCGTGTTCTTCTCGGTCGCGCCCCGGCTGCTGGTCGGGCGCATGCAGTACTCGCCGCTGTCGTTCAGCCTGGCCTTCGCCACGGTGGCGCTGGTGATGATCGTCACGGCGCGGATGGCGAACGTGTGCATTGCCCGCTGGAACGCGCGCGGTACCTTCCTGCGTGGCCTGTGGGTGATGGTGGCCGGCGTACTGCTGATGGCGTTGGCCGCAGCGTGGCCTCCCTCGTTCGTCGGAGTGGTGCTGCCCATGTGGGGCATCGCGGTGGGGCTGGTGATGGTGGTTTCGGTGGCTGCAAGCGGCGCGCTGCGTGATTTCGCCGATGCGTCAGGTACGGCGGTGGCCCTGTACTACGCCGTGCAGAGCCTGATCGTGGCAGGCATCGGCACGCTGGTTACCCTCGTGCTGCCCGGCGATACCGTGTGGCCGCTGGTGGCCTATGGGTTGCTGTTGCCACTTGCCAGCCTGGCAGGTGCCGCCGCGCTGCGGCATCGCGCATAACGCTGGGTGGCGGGCAAAAAAGGGGGCGGCCGCAAGGCCGCCCCAACCCGTCAAGAGAGCACGTGTTTAGAAGCGCACAGACCAGCGTGCGGTGGCGCCATGGTCGCGGCTTTCACTGCCGAACTGGCCGCTGTAGCCCAGCTCCAGCTGCTGCCGCGGGGTCAGCCATGCCGACAGGCCCAGCTCGGCCACCATGGCGTTGTCGGCAATTGGTGCGCCCTCGACCGCGAAGGTGCTGCTGCTGTTGGCGAAAGCCAGGTTGGCCACCTGGCTGCGGTCGCCAGAGGCGCGGCGATAGCCCACGCCACCGCGCAGGTGCAGCCAGCTGTCCTGCTGGAACGAGGCCTTCAGGCCCTTGTCGAAGCGCAGGCCAGCGGTGGCGATGGTGGTGCCGGTGTCGTCCACCTTGCCGTGCAGTGCGGCCGCGCCGCCACGCTCGTTGATCTGCTTCAGGTCCACTTCCACGCGGGCGACCTGCAGGTACGGCTCCAGTCCGCCTTCCGCATTGCCGAAGCGGTAGCCCGCTTCGATGAAGGCCTGGCGCGTACGTGCGTTGTAGCGCGCGCTGAGGCTGTCGCTGAAGCCGGCGAAGGCAACATCACGCGTGCTCTTCACTTCGTTGCGGCTCCATGCCACGCCACCACGCAGGCCGAAGCCGCCCCAGGTGTGGCTGGCATAGGCGCCGAAGTGCGTGTTGTCGATCTTCGACTTGGCACGACGCTCCTGCTGCTTCACGTCGGTGCGGCCTGTACCGGCCAGCACGCCGATCTGCCAGCCACCGAACTCGCGGTCGATGCCGACCAGCAGGCCGTTGCTGTTGGCGTCGGTGCGCGCGGTGTTGCTGTTGCCATCCAGCTTGCTGTTGCCGCCCAGTGCCTGCACCCAGGCGCCGGTGGCATCACCCGCATCGGCACCGGGTGCGGTGGCACCGGCACGACGTGACAGTGCGGCATCGCGCACATAGCGGCTGCCCTCGAGCAGGGCCAGCGCCGTGGCCGGATGCAGCTCGCCGCTGAGGCCATCGAGCACGCCACCCACCTGTTGCGGGAACAGTTGGGTCAGCGGCTTGGGCAGGCCCTGGTTGATCGCCAGTCCATCGGCCACCGCCGCGGCCGCACGCTGGTTCGGCGTGGTGGCGGCGCTGGCGAGCGAGGCACCCCGGGTCACGTCGATGCGGGTGCCATTGGCGCCGTAGGCCAGGCTGAACTGCAGGAACGGCGAGAACGCGCTGAAGTCGGTTTTCGCGAACTGGCCGCTGACACCGCCGTCGGCGCGGATGAAATTGAACTGCTCGCCGAGGTAGTAGGTACCCGGCTCCGGCAGTGCGACCAGGGTGCCGCCGAGAGTGGCGGTGCCGGTTACGTGCAACTGGTCACTGCGGCCGCCCGGGGCAAGTTCGGCGGCATAGACGCCGGTTGCGCCCTGCACGTAGTTGCCGTTGATGGTCAGCGTGCCGATCGAATTGCCGGGCGCGATGATGCCGTCCACACGGGTGTTGCCCAGCGTGCCGATGCCCTTCAGCAGGCCGTTGGCACCGACCGTGGTGGTGCCGCCGGTCTGCGTGCCGTTGAAGGACACCACGCCACCGTTGACCGTCAGGTTGCTGTCCTTCAGCAGGCCGCTGCTGCTGACCGTGCTCACGCCTCCGGTGGTGTTCAGGGCGGTGGAGACCAGCGAACCGTTGAGCAGGAACTGGCCACCCTGGACTTCGACCGCTGACGTGAGTGTGTTGGTGCCGTTCAATTCCAGCGTGCCGTCCTGCAGTACTGCGCCGTTGAAGGTGTTGCCACCACTCAGGCGCAGCCAGCCGATGCCGGACTTGGTCAGCTTGCCGGGGCCGCCGATGTCGTTGGTCCAGTCATCCCAGGCATCGCCTTCCCACACCTTCAGGCCACCGGCCTTCTGGTTCATTACCACGTTGGTGTCCACGCGCAGCGAGCCGTAGCCTTCGATGGCCTTGCGCAGGTCGACCATGCCCCAGCCGTAGATCGGATCGATGCCTGCTGCACCCAGGTCGCGTGCGGTGGTCAGCAACACGTCGCGGACCTGGGCGTTGTCCAGATAGGGGAAGCGCTCCATCAGCAGGCCGAGCGCGCCGGTGATGTGTGGCGCCGCCATCGACGTGCCCGTCTTGGTGCCATAGACGTACTGGGTGCTCTCGCTGTCGATGATCAGGCGGACATAGGCGGAAGTGTTCTCGACGCGACCCTGGATATCACCGGACACAATGGTGCTCAGGATGTCGGTGCCCGGTGCCGAGATGCACCAGTTGGCGGCAACGCCGCAGATGCTGGAACTGCCATCGATCACGTAGTCGGTTTCGCCCGCAGCAGCGTTGGGCCGGCGGACGTTGGCCACGGCCAGCCAGTACGGTTCAAGTTCCGGCTTCCAGCGCGGCATGGCGGCCGTGATTCCGGCGACGGCGCCACTGCCGTTACCAGCCGACCACACCTGGATGAGGGTGGAGGAGGGGGCATCGCCATCGTTGGCGTAGATGCTGCCATACACGCCGTAGCCGTCACCGATCGCTGCATACTGTGCATCCAGCGCGGCAGCAGTCATGTTGCGGGTAGAGATACCCCAGCTGTGGTTGATGGCGCGCACGCCCTGCGCCTGGATCTGCGCATACATATCCAAGGTAGCGGTGTCATCGGGATCGGTGCGATATAGCGCGCGCGGACGATAGAAGTTGTCCGGATCCAGGCGCCACTCATAGTAGGTATCACCAAACACACGGGCTGCGGTCAGGTTCGAACCGAATGCTACGCCATGCATGCCTTTGCCATCGCGGTTGGCACCGATGGTACCCAGCACGTGGGTGCCGTGGTCGGCGTAGCTGAAGCCATAGGGCTGGCCTGCCGCGATCAGGCGTGCGGCCAGTGCGGCGGGAACGCCGGGGCCAAGGCCGTAGTAGTTGTAGCCTGGCTGCTCGCCACGGGTTTGTTCGCAGGCACCGGTACCGGCCACCACGCCTGGCGTGGCGCAGTCCGCGCCGATGGTGATGCTGGACGTATTGCGCCCCGCAAATTCCTGATGGGCCAGTGCCGAGCCCGAATCGAACAGGGCAAGACGTACGCCCTGGCCGGTCAGTCCACGTGCATAGGCGTAATCGGCCCCCATCGCACCCAGCCCCCAGTCAGCGTTGAATTCATCGCTGCGCCAACTGGCTGCATCGCCGGGGTTGCCGAGAACGGACGTGTTGGCCGCCGCTGGCGTGGTGGCCGTCGGTGCTGCGGACGCGCCGACGCCTGGTTGCGCCCAGGCCGCCTGCAACTGGCGCTGTTGTTGCCAGACCTCGAATGAGTCGTTGGCCATGGCGGGCAACGTGCTGGCAAGCAGCAATGTGCTGGTGACCGCCAGCGCGAGGCGGCTGTGCAGGGGAGAACGGGAGTGGGACGAACGGCCGTGCAGCGGGTGATTCATCGGACAACTTCCTTGATTGACGGACAACAAGGCCGTTAACCCCGCAGCGCGCCGATCCCCCCCAGTGGTGTGAAGGAAATTTAATGAACAGGTTAATGTTCCGTGACACGGGCGTTCACTCCATCTCCCGGAGGCCTCGCTACCGTGGCCCGGCCTGGGCTCACCAGGCTTATCAAGGAGTGATGTCGATGCGTACTTTCAGGAAAATGATCGCGGGTGCGGTGTTCGCCTTGGCCTGCAGCGGTTCGGTTGCTGTGGCTGGGCCGATTCCGCCATGCGATCTTCCCTGTTGGAAGGCTTACCAGGCGTGTCTGTCCGGTGGCGGTGATGCGATGGAATGCCAGTACGAATACGATCGTTGCATCATGGATCGCTGCGGCGCTGTGTAAGCAGTGGCAATGCAGGATTGATGACGAGCCCCGTCCCTGACGGGGCTCTTCTGTTTCAGCGCCGCCCGCTTGCAGGCCATGCACGCAGCGGCGAGGATGGGGAATCGCATCGGAGCCGCCGCACATGGCCGTCAAACGTGTCGTCGCCAACATCGCCACGCCTGACCCTGCGCGTGCTGCAGCGTTCTATGGCGAGCTGCTGGGCATGCCGGTGGTGATGGACCACGGCTGGATCGTCACCCATGGCGGCGAGGGCAGCGCGCTGGCGCAGGTCAGCTTTGCCACTGAAGGGGGATCCGGCACGGCGGTGCCGGATCTGTCGATAGAAGTCGACAATCTGCAACAGGTACTGGAGCGCATGCGCGCGGCCGGCATCCCGCTGGAATATGGCCCGGCCGATGAGCCCTGGGGCGTGCGCCGCTTCTTCGTCCGTGACCCGTTCGGGCGGTTGTTGAACATCCTTGCCCACACCTGAGCGGCAGAAAGTCTGTCAGCGCCGTTTGGCACTGGTCGGTGGCACGCCGACCATGCGCAGGCAATCATCCACCACGGCGGCGATGAAGGCATCGGCATTCTGTGCGGGTGTGGCGATCAGGTCGTCGGTGGCGCCGTGCACGCCGGCATAGATCAACGAGGCGGTGACTTTGGGCGCTGGAAGCTGCCACAGAGCTGCGGCATTGCCTGCTTCGAGGATGCCCAGCAGTTGCTGCTGGATCGCATTGCGTTCGGCATTGCCACGCTGGTGGTGATGATGGTTGGCGTACACCACGTCGTGCAGTGCATGGGTGCGCACATAAAGTTCGATGTTGGCGCGGATCCAGGCGCGCAGGCGTGCTACGCCATCGCTGGCCGGGTAGCGCTGCACGGCGTGGTCGACGCCTTCCATGAAACGCTGGGTATAGCGCTGCGCCAGCGCCTGCAGAATCTCGGTGCGCGAGGCGAAGTAGGTATAGAAGGTGCCCTTGGCAACGTCCGCTGCGGCGACGATGTCGCTGATGGTTGTGGCATCCACTCCCTTTGACAGGAACAGCGCCTGCGCGGCGTCCATCAGTTCTTCCTGGCGGGTTTCCGCAGGTTTGGTGCGAGGCCTGGCGACAGCTGGGGTCTGCATGTGGGAGGGATCCGGGTGCGACGGGAGCCATTCTAGCTGGCCTGTGGCACCGACTGACCGTCAGTCATTGACCGACGGTCAGTCAGTGGCTACGATGCGTACACATCCTTCCCCCGGGAACCGTACATGCGACGTTTCCAGCGGCCGGCCCTGGTGCTGGCGGCCTACCTCGGCACATTCCTCGCCTCGCTGGACATCAGCATCGTCAACGTCGCCCTGCCGACCCTGCAGCAGGCGTTGAATACCGACATGGCCGGCCTGCAGTGGGTGATCAATGCGTATGCAATCGCGCTGTCGGCGTTGATGCTGTCGGCGGGGCCGCTTGGGGACCGTTACGGTCATCGGCGGATGTGGCTGCTCAGCGTCGCCACCTTCACGCTGGGGTCGCTGCTGTGCGCCTGTGCCGGCAATCTTGCGACCCTGGTAGCCGGGCGTGCAGTGCAGGGCATCGCCGGCGCCTTGTTGATTCCCGCCGCAATGCCGATCCTCAGCCACGCGTTTCCCGATGCGCGCCAACGTGCGCGTGCGATCGGTGGCTGGTCGGCGTTCAGTGCGCTGGCCCTGGTGCTTGGCCCGCTGCTGGGCGGCGTGCTGGTACAGCGCGTCGGATGGCCCAGCATCTTCCTGATCAACCTGCCGTTGGGCCTGCTCGCACTGGCGCTGGGCGCCTGGGGAATTCCGGAGCGGCGGCATCCGCAGCACGCTGCGCTGGACCCTGCCGGGCAGCTGCTCAGCATCGTCGCGCTGGGTGCGCTGAGCTATGGCCTGATCGCGATCGGCGCGCATGGCCTGCTTGCCCCGGTGACGCTGCTGGCGCTGGGCGTGGCAGCTGCCGGGTTGATCCTGTTCGGCATCGTCGAACGCCGGGTGGCACGCCCATTGCTGCCGCTGGACCTGTTTGCCGACCGCCGCTTCGGCATGTTCAACCTGGCCTCGTTCGTCCTGGGCTTCACTGCCTATGCCAGCCTGTTCTTCCTGTCGCTGTTCTTCCAGCAGGCGCAGGGGCACAACGCTGCGCTGGCAGGCTCCCAGTTGGCCCCGCAGTTCCTGTTGATGGGTGCCGTCTCGCTGTTGTTCGGGCGTCTGGTCGCCCACCTCGGGCTGCACGCCGCGCTGGTGCTGGGCTACGCCCTGGCTGGGGTGGCGCTGTGCGCGATGGCCACGTTCGAACCGGCTACTTCGCACGCTTGTTCCAGTGCTGTGCTGGTGCTGCTTGGCATTGGAATGGGGCTGGCAGTGCCGGCGACCGGCATGGCGGTCATGGCCAGCGCGCCGGTCGAGCGCGCGGGTATCGCCTCAGCCACGATGAACGCGTTACGTCAGGCAGGCATGAGCCTGGGCATCGCGCTGCTGGGCAGCCTGATGGGCCAGCGCGCCGTGCAGCAGTTCGCCGCGTCCGCGCAGGCGGCCGGGCAGCGGGAGCTGGCGGCACAGGCGCGCGAACTGATCCTGCAACCGGGCTCGATGCACGCCACGCCGCAGATGCTGACGTGGTATCGCAGTGCGATGGCCAGTGGTTTCGGATGGGCGATGGCTGTGGCCGGTGCGCTGGCCCTGCTTGCGGCGCTCGGGCTGTATCGGCAGCGCGCTCCGGCCTGACGCGCTGCATTCAGCCCTGCTGGCGTTGCGGACCCGCTGCCGTGCGTTCGATCTCCTGAGGCTGTTGTTGCTGCTGGCGCGCATTGGCGTGGCGAGCGTGTCCACCTTCACGACCGATCTCGGCCATGTGCTGGCGGTTGCGGCTGATCGCCTCGCCGCCCTTGCGGCCTGCGACACGTGCCTCGGCCGGACTGAATTCATGCGCGTTGCCGGAGGCATGTGCGGCGCGCCCGCCCTTGGCCGCGATCGCGCGCTGCTTTTCCTGGTCCATTGATGCGAAACCCCGGTTGGAGCTGCGCGGGTTCTGCTCAGTCATGTGAAATCTCCTGCGGTATGGGGGTCGCCTTCGTAGACGACGGCATCCATGCTTGGCCATCGCACGCTAAGTCCAGGTCGCCATCTTGGCCCTGGTTTTCACGCGCCCTGCGCACGGGGCTGATCAGGCAGCCATTCAGGCGGGCGCTGCCTTCGCTGCCGCCAGTGCCATGCCACTGACCACCGACCCGATCGTCTCTACGTCTGCCAAGGGAGCTCCCTGGTTCAGTCGCGCCTGCAGAGCTCCGTGGGAGACGGCGAAGACGATCGCTTGGCCGAGCAGTGCGTGGGTACGCAGCACCGTCTCGGCGCTGGATGGTTCGCTGCCGCGCAGGCACGCTACGCACGCGGCCAACGTGGTGTGCAGGGGTTCGAACAGCGTACGGTGGGCACTGGCGAACGCCGCCGTCGGTTGGATCTGTTCGCGCGCCAACAGCAGCGTGCGTGGACCCGCATCCGGCGCCGACAGCAAGGCATGGACGAATGCCCGCATCAACTGCTGCAGCTGCTGCGCGGCCTGCCGCGCGCCGCTGGGTGGCGTTGCCGGCAGCGGCAATCGCTCGGCAATGGCTTGAGCGCAGCGCTGCAGTACGGCGGCATACAGTTCCTGCTTGCCACCGAAGTGATAGGGAATGGCTGACTGGCTGCAGCCGGCCATGTCCACCAGCTGGCGGGTACGCACACCCTCCACGCCGAACGCGCTGAACAGCTGCAGCCCCGCGTGCAGCAGTCGGGCTCGGGTCTGCCCGCTGCGCGTCTCGGCCGCGCGCCGCCGTGCCGGTGTCTGCAGATGGGCGATGAACTCAGGCATCGGCCTGCATCAGCCATGTCGAGTTTTCATTGAGCGCGGTACCCGCTTCCGCGCCGACGATGACCGTACCGCCGATGTTGGCCATGTGCCGGCCGAATGCACAGTTCGGTTCGAAGGCGAAGCACATGCCGGCCTGCAGGGGCAGTTCGCGCCCGACAGTCGGCAGCGGCGCGATGTGCGCATAGCGCGCGGCCTCCGGCAGCGCTTCGATGCCCGGTGCACGGCCGAAGCCAATCGGTCCATAGGGGTTGAGGCTGTGGACCAACGGATGCACGTGCCAGCCGCCCGCCTCCAGCAGGGGCGCTTCCATCGCGTCGACGACATCGCCGAAGGTATTGCCCACGCGCAGTGCGGACAGGCCTGCTTCGTAGCTGCTGCGGGCGACGGCAGCGGCGCGATGGATGTCGTCGTGCACCTCGCCAATGGCAACCGCGGCCTGATGCTGGGTTTCCATCAGCCCGTACAGTGCGAAGATCTCCGACAGCACCAGGTCACCATCGCGCAGAATGCGCGGCGGCTGCGCACGATACTGCCAGGCGGGTGGTCCCCAGCCCACATACTCGGGACCCGAGCCGAGCAACACCTCGGCGGTATAGCCCCCCAGCGAGAAACAGGCGGCGGTCACTGCGGCAACCAGTTCGGCTTCCGAAACACCGGGGCGAGCAGTGGCACGCAGCGCCTCGCTCATGGATTCACCGATCCAGGCGGCATGCGCAATCAGCGCCAGTTCCTCCTGGCTCTTTACCGAGGCGCGCTGGAAGAACGCACGATATACCGGTACGAATTCCGCGTTCGGCACCGCCGCCTGCATGCCCTGCAGGGTGCGCGCGGGCATCGCGCCGTCGAAGTAGAACGGTGGATAGGGCTCCAGCCCCAGCACGCCGATACGTGCCGTGTGCAGGCCACATTGCTGCAGCCAGCGGCCAACCTCCAGACCGGATTTTCCAACCCACAGCTGTTCGGGTGCGATCCACTGCAGGTCGCCGCGCAGGCAGGCCTGCAGGTGGTCGGCAATCATCAGCGAGGCAAAGGTGAACACCCGTGGCGGCTGGTCGCCGACGAACACCACGATCGAGCCGGGCCGGTCATTGGTGAAGTAGCAGTCCGGCGAGAACCCGGCCGGTGCGGCGGCTTCCCGGTCGCCATGCACAACCAGGGCATCGAGGCGTTCACTGGCCATGAGGTCGCGGGCCAGGGCCCAGCGGCGGTCGCGTTCCATCAGGCTGAGCGGTGCGGGCGGCGTGCGCATGAGGAGTATTCCAGGGGAAGGAGCGCGCAGGCTCGATCACGCAGTTGAATGAATCAACCGCTTGAATCGGCATTGCACGTGCGCTGCTGCGGGGGCAGCTGAAGTCGGCGATTGCGCAGCGTTGTCGATGATCGTGATGGGGCCACCGTTGCTGTTGATAGGATGCGCAACAACGCCACTCGCCTGGCCACGACAGGGACGTAGAACATGAACAGGATTGGACTGATCGCAGTGCTGGCCTGTACCGCTCCCGTCCACGCAGCCAGCCCTCTGTTGTCCGGCAGCTTCGTCCACGTTGGCTACTCGGGCAGCGACGAACAACTGCCGGCCGCGCAGTTGCCGCTGTTCCTGGATGAACTGCAGGACCTGGGCAACGACACGATCATCCTCGGTCAGGTGCGTGCCATCCGTGCCGGCGTGGGCTGCGCCAGCGGCGTGCAGGATTTCGAATGGATTGCCGGCTTTCCCGGCAAGCTCGGCACCGTGCTCGATGCGGCGGCCGCGCGCGGCATGAAGGTCGTGGTCGGCACCACCTACAGCTCGGGGCAGTGCGCCACCTTCTGGCAGGGGCAGAACGCAACGGCCGTGGCACAGGATGCGGCGCAGTCGCTGGCCCAGCTGGGCCAACAGTACGGATCGCATCCGGCGTTCGCGGGCTGGTACATCACCGACGAGCCAGCACAGGTGCCGGCTGATCGCGCGCCGTTCTACCGTGCGATCGTGACGGCGCTCAAAGGCAGTACACCCGCGCGGCCGGTGATGGTGGCCCCCTACCTGGCGTCATCCAGCGTGGGTCCGGCCAGTGTGGGCCGGGCTGCTGCACAGTTCCGTACGGCCACCGGCGTGGATGTGCAGATCTGGCAGGACGGCATCGGCGCCGCCTCGCATGCACGCCTGTTCCAGTGGGATCGCCCAGGTCATTCCACCGAGGCGTATTACGAGGCGCTGTCGGCGGCGCTGGGGGCCAGCGGCCTGTGGGCCGACATCGAACTGTTCAACCATGGCAGTCCCTTGTTCCTGGGAACCGGCAACGGATTGTCCGGTGCCTATCGCTCCGCGTCAGTGCAGCGCATCAACCAGCAGTTGTGGAGCGCGCGTTCGGCCGGCAAGCGCGTTGCCTGGCTCAACCAGTACCACATGTCCGAGGTGGTCGGCCCCGGCCAGGGCTATGCCGAATCTCCGCGGTTGATGAACACCTATCGCGGGCTGTATGGGCTCGGTGCGTCCTACAGTGTCGATCCGGTGCAGACCACCTACAGCTACAGCGTGGCGCCGGATGCAAACTATCCCGACAGCACCGGGCATGAACTGTTCGATCGCCGGGTGGGGGATCCGCGCAACCCGATGGATGCCGGCTGGGTAGGCGTGCATGGCAACGCCAGCATCACCATCGACCTGGGCCAGCGCCGGCGGGTGGACTGGATCGGCCTGCATACGATGACCCGCCCGGCGTGGGGCATCGTCACGCCGACAGCTGTGGAGGTGATGTGTGCCGAGCCGGGCGCCGCTGCGGTGAAGATCGGTGTGCTGTCGGCGCCATTCCCCCAGGCCGGACTGAGCGGTTCGACCGAAGAGGAATACGTGCTGGGCAACGCCGCGCCGCTGGCCGCGCAGTGCCGTACGCTGGAGCTGCGGTTGGCCAATGGCAGCTGGACGTTCCTCAGTGAAATCGAGATGGCGGCCGAGCAGTAAGCGCCTCAGCGTTGGGGCGTGCCACGCAGTCGCTGCGCGAACGGCCGCTGTTCAAGCGCCTGCAGTGCCTCGCGCAGCACCTGCTCCAATGACTGTCCAAGATCGGCATCGAGGCTGCGCGCCGCGCGTGCCGTGGCCTGCCACTGCGCCTGCAGCGCCGGCAACGCCTGCAACGCGCGCGGGCTCAGCTGCAGGATGCGCTCGCGGCTGTCTTCACCGACCGCAGCGTGCAGCCAGCCGTCGCGCACCATTGCTGAAACCGTCTGGCTGAGCGCCGAATGGCTGAGCCCGCAGGCCAGTGCGAGATCCTTGATGCGGCAGGGTCCCTGCGCCATCAGCGTGCGCAGCACCGGGGTGTAGCGCGGCCGGTAGTCCAGCTTCAGGTCGCGGTAGGCCTGCTCGACCGCCGGGTCCAGCTGGTCGAGCAGGGCCCGCAGCAGTGTTCCCAGGGTGGCATGTTGGAGATCCATGGTGGCGATGATATATAAGAGCTTACATATCATCAACGTGGGGTGCGGTCATGGCAGTTTCGTGGATGCTGGGCGCGCTGCTGGCGGCGTCCTGCCCGGCCCAGGACGCGGTGCTGCAGGCGGCGGCCACGGCGATACAGGCGCAGTACCTGGACGTGGCCGAAGGCGCGCACATTGCTGAGGCCGTTCGCGGCTGGTCCACCCAGCAGCGCTATGTGGACAGCTGCGCGGACCCCAAGGCGTTCAGCGCACGCTTGAACCAGGATCTGGACGTGTTCGATGGCCACTTCCATGTCGAGCGGGTGGATGCCCGCGCCGGCCAGGACGACTGGCTGATGGCCTGGCGCGCGGATGCGCGCAGCAATGGTGCGGGCGTGCGCGAGGTGCGGGTGCTGGAAGGCAACATCGGTTACCTGCGCCTGAGCACCTTCTATCCGCTCGATCTGGCCCGGCCGAAGCTGGCTGCTGCCTTCACCCTGCTGGCCGACACCGATGGCCTGGTGCTGGACCTGCGCCAGAACGGTGGTGGCGATGACGGCAGTGCGGACCTGCTGGTGCGGACCCTGCTGGCGGCGGAGATCACCCAGGTGCAGTCACTGCAACGCCGTGGCCAGCGCAGTCCGGTACCGTTGCCACCGGCGAGCCTGGGGCTGTACCTGAAGCCGCTGGTGGTTCTGATCGACCGCCGCACCGGGTCGGCCGCCGAATTCGTCGCGTACTCGCTGCAGGCGCAGGGGCGGGCACGTGTCGTTGGTAGTCGAAGTGGCGGTGCGGCACATATGTTCGATGATCCTGTGCTGCTGCCGGATGGCTATCAGATCAGCATTCCCGACCGGCAGCCGATCAACCTCCGTACCGGAACCAACTGGGAACGCACCGGCGTCACGCCTGATGCAGCAGGCGGTGACGATCCGCTGTTCGTCGCCCGCCAGCTGCTGGCCCGATCGGCATCGCCAGAATGAACGCACAATTGCAACCGCGCCCTATCGCAGACGACATGCAGCGTGCCTAGAATCGATGCATCCCGGTAGTTCCCGGGCGCTTCGAGTGAATGGACTCAATGAAGATTCTGTTGACCGGCAGTTCCGGGCGGATCGGGCGTGCGATCTTCGGCGCGCTGGCGGCGGCCCACGAAGTGGTGGGGCTGGATCGCAGCCCATTCGCCACCACCCGCATCATTGCCGATGTCACCGATCGTCAGGCCGTGAAGCGGGCAGTGCAGGGCGTCGACGCGGTGATCCATACCGCCGCCCTGCACGCACCCCATGTCGGCCTGGTGCCGGATGCGGTATTCCAGCAGATCAATGTGGAGGCGACCGCACACCTGTTGCAGGCTGCCCGCGAGGCCGGTGCACGCCGCTTCGTGCTGACCAGCACCACGGCGCTGTATGGCCATGCGGTGGTGGCGGGCGGTTGCCGCTGGATCGATGAAGATACCGAGCCGCTGCCACGCACCATCTACCATCGCAGCAAGCTGCAGGCCGAGGCGTTGGCTGAAGCCGCTGCGGCGCCGGGCTTCAGCGTGCGCGTGCTGCGCATGGCCCGCTGTTTCCCCGAGCCACCGGAGCGGATGGCGATGTTCCGCCTGCACCGCGGCATCGACGCGCGCGACGTGGCCAGCGCACATGCCGCGCTGCTGCACGATGAGGGCGCTGCCTTCGCACGCTACATTGCCTGCGCACCGACGCCGTTCCTGCGCGAGGATTGCCTGGAACTGGCGACCCAGCCGTGCAGGGTGCTGGCCCGCCGCGCCCCGCAGTTGCTGGCCGAGTTCGAGCGCCGTGGCTGGCCGCTGCCGCTGAGCATTGACCGCGTCTACGACAGTGCACTGATGCGCCGCACATTGGGCTGGCAGCCGCGCTTCGGCCCGGACGACGTGCTGCAGCAGTACGCGGTTGGCAGCATCGAGGTGCTGCCGCGGGCGGAATGGATCAAGGACCGCGTGGCCGAATAGGGCGGCAGCCGGGCGGGTTCCTGACCCGACCCTGAGCAGGTTCAGGAATGTGCAGATGGACCGCCTCAACCTCGTTCGCAGGCGGCCGCTAACCCGGTGCGCTTCCAGCGCCGGGCGTGTCCCGGCGGCCGGTGGCCTGCGCGACGGATCGCGCACCTGCGCGGTGCCCTCGCGGTGCCGGTCGTCCTGAACTGCCTTGCGGATCCTTCCATGCCTTCTCCCCGTTCCGCCGCTGCCCGCCGCCCGGGCAGCATCGCCCACAAGCTGATGCTGGGCACCGCTGCGATCGCGCTGCTGTGCTTCGGCCTGACTGCGTTCCTGATCTACCGCCAGGCCAGCGCCAGCCTGATCGACGCCTCGCGCCAGACCATGGCCAGCGAAGCCACCGCCGAAGCCCGCCAGGTCGCGGCCGATCTGGGCACCGCCTTTGCCAGCAACGACGCCATGGTCGAGGCCGTGCTCGCCCAGCGCGCGCGCGGCGATGTTCCGGACCGTGCCAGCCTGGCTGCCGTGCTGGGCGAGCAGCTGCGCACCCACCCCGAGTGGCTGGGCAAGAGCACCATGTGGGAGGCCGACGCCTTCGATGGCAAGGATGCCGAGTTCGTCAACACTGAAGCGCACGATGCCACCGGTCGTTACATGAGCTACTGGGCCTGGCACGATGGCAAGCCGCAGCAGTCGACGATGACCGACTACACCGAGACGGCCAGTGGCTCCGGTGACTGGTACATGGTGCCCAGCCGCGACAAGCTGGCGAAGGTAAGCGAGCCCTACGCCTACGACATCGGTGGCCAGCAGGTGCTGATGAGCACGCTGAGCACGCCGATCATCGAAAACGGCCGGTTCCTCGGTGTATTTACTGTGGACTTCTCGCTGGCGGCGCTGCAGAAGCACCTGGCCACGCTCAAGCCGATGGGCGCCGGGCGCGTCGAACTGCTCTCGCCGAATGGCGTGGTGCTGGCCTCGGCCAATGCCGCCGAAATCGGCAAGCCACGAGGCGACGCATTGACCCGCAGCATGCTGGCAGACATCGCCGCCGACCGCCGGTTCGAAGCCTTCACTCCGGATGCCGCCGGCAACGTGCGCGTATACGTGCCGCTGCGTGTGGGCGATGCGCCGCAGCGCTTTGCACTGGGTGTGGTGATGCCGCACGCGGTGATCGTGGCCGAGGCGCGCCAGCTGCTGTGGCTGACCCTGCTGGTTGGTGTGGTGGCCGCGCTGACGCTGAGTGCCGGTGTCTATGTGCTGCTGCGCCGGTTGGCGATCCGCCCACTGGCCGAAGCCGTGCGCGTGGCCGGCGATGTCGCCGCGGGCAAGCTGGACAGCACCCTGCCGGCACGCAGCAACGACGAAGTGGGCCGCCTGCTGGACGCGATGCAGGGCATGCGGGGGCAGCTGCAGTCGGTGATGGCGGCGCAGGCGGAAATGGCGCGTCGCCATGACGCCGGTGAAATCAGCTACCGCATGGACGCCTCGGCGTTCCCGGGTGAGTACGGCCGGATGGTGGCTGACAGCAACCAGCTGGTGGCCTCCAGCAACGCCGTCACCCAGCGCCTGGTCGACGTGATGCAGCGCTATGCGGTGGGTGACCTGAGCGTGGACATGGAAGCGCTGCCGGGCGAGAAGGCGGTGTTCACCGCTGCAATGGCCACTACCAAGAGCAACCTGGCGGCGATCAACGATCAGATCCAGCAGCTGGCCGCTGCCGCCGCCGCCGGCGATTTTGCGGTGCGCGGCGACACGCTGCGTTTCGACCACGACTTCCGCCGCATGGTGGAAACCCTCAACACCATGATGCAGGTCAGCGACCACAACCTGGCCGAGCTGTCGACGCTGCTGCGCGCGATTGCCGCAGGCGACCTCAGCGCGCGCATGCAGGGCGACTTCCACGGCGTGTTCGCGGTGATGCGCGACGATGCCAACAGCACCGTGCAGCAGCTGACCCAGATCGTTGGCCAGATCCAGCAGTCGGCGGCCAGCATCCGCCTGGCGGCGGGTGAGATTGCCGCCGGCAACAGTGACCTGTCGCGCCGCACCGAGCAGCAGGCGGCGAACCTGGAAGAGACCGCGGCCTCGATGGAAGAGCTGACCTCCACGGTGCGCCAGAATGCCGACCACGCGCTGCAGGCCAACACCCTGGCCGGCTCCGCAGCGGGCGTGGCCAGCGAAGGCGGGCAGGTGGTCAGCCAGGTGGTGCAGACCATGGAACAGATCGAGGCCTCCTCGCAGCGCATTGCCGAGATCATTTCGGTAATCGATGGCATCGCGTTCCAGACCAACATCCTGGCGTTGAACGCGGCGGTGGAAGCGGCGCGTGCCGGCGAACAGGGCCGCGGATTCGCCGTGGTCGCCAGCGAAGTGCGTGCGCTGGCCCAGCGCTCGGCAGGCGCGGCCAAGGAGATCAAGGAGCTGATCGACGCCTCGGTGGCGCAGGTCGGTGCCGGTGCGCAGCTGGTGCACGGCGCGGGCCGCACCATGCAGGAAATCGTCGGCCAGGTCGGCCGAGTGAACGAGATCATGGCCGAGATCTCGGCAGCCTCGCGCGAGCAGTCGGCGGGCATCGAGCAGGTCAACCAGACCGTGGTGCAGATGGACGAGACCACCCAGCAGAACGCCGCGCTGGTGGAAGAGGCCAGTGCCGCTGCGCGCGCAATGGAAGAACAGGCCGAGCAGCTGGCGGTGGCGGTCTCGCGCTTCCGCCTGCAGGCCGAGCCGGTGGCTACGGTCCGCCGCGCGGCCTGATCCTGTTGCGCGCACATGAAGACGCCCGGCCAAGGCCGGGCGTCTTCATTTCTGCTTGATGCTATGCCAGGCCGGAGTGCGGCGGCAGCATCGCGTCAGAACATGCCTTCGAAGGGATTCCAGCTGGCTTTGCCCTTCACCTGCTCCAGGTAGTAGCTGTAGTTGGTGCTGGCGGCAACCAGGAAGTTCATGGCGATGAACAGCGGGCGCGCGATGATGTCCGGCAGGAACAGGGACACGATGCCCAGCACGAGGCCGATGCCGATCACCACCAGCGCCTTGCGCCACATGCCCAGAATGAACAGGTAGATGAAGCCGAAGAAGAAGGCGAAGAAGTTGATGTTGATCTTGAGGCGGTCGCCGAAGGACAGCGCCTTCCAGGCTTCCTTGAAGCGCGGCTCCTTCGGAGCGCCGTGCTGCTGGAAGAAATTGAAGCGGAACTGCCACTTCGGGCTGAAGCGGGAGAGGTCGACGGTGTTCATTGACGATTACGTCCTTGTAGGAAAACGGTTACATGATACGGGGCCGACGGTTCAGGAAACTACCCTCAACCGTCAAAAATGTGACGCGCCCGGCATGTGCAGGCCTGCGGCGGGGCGCCGCACCGTCACCCATCCGCCTTGTTTTTAGGATAGGGTGCGCAGTTCCGCTGCCGCCCCAGCTGAACCCGGGCGGCGGCGGGATGTCCATGGAGGTTGCATGACCACACCTGCTATACCGGAAAACGCACCGGGACCGGTGCTCCTGCCGACACCTGAAGTGGTGCAGGCACAACAACTGCTCGCACGCCAGCAACTGGCGGTAGCGATGGACCGTGCACGCACGGCCGCTACGCAGAACGCGGCCGCGGCCGCGCTGGAAAGCGAGTAATCCGCAACACCGCCGATCGCGCTGGCGTGCTGCCAGCGCGATCGCGGCGCGCGCCGCCGGTCAGAACCGCGCGGTCATGCTCATGAAGTAGCTGCGCCCGGCCACGAAGTAGTCGGTGGAGCCCTCCGCATACAGCTTCTTGTCGGCCAGGTTGCTGACGCCGCCGCGCAGGGTCAGTACCTCGTTGACGTTCCAGGCTGCGGTCAGGTCATACAGGGTGTAGGCCTTGAGGAAGGTCGTGGCGGTACCGGTCTGCTTGCCGGTGTACTGCGCCGACAGGCTGCTGGAAAACACCGTATTGGGCGTCCAGTCCAGCGACGAATAGCCGGAAAAATCCGGCGTATCGATCAGATTCCTGCCGGTGGTCAGGTTCTTGGCTTCCTTCATCCAGGTGGCCGAGGTGCGCCAGCGCCACTGCTCGCCGAAGCGGACATTGAAGTTGCCTTCCATGCCACTGGTGCGCGCGCGCTGCACGTTGCTCATGCGCGTCCACCAGATGCCGTTGAACTTGCCCAGGGGCGCGTACTCGATCTTGTTCTTGAAGTCGGTATGGAAGTAGGTCAGGCCGGCATCGAACAGGTCATTGTCGAAGCTGATGCCGATCTCTCGGTTGGTGCTGGTTTCCGGGTCCAGGTCCGGGTTGCCGGCCATGTAGCAGCCACCGCGGGTATAGCCCAGCGGGATCAGCGAGGTGCAGCCGCGGCCGCCGGACTGGGTGGCCGCGCTGGGCGAATTCTCGGTCAGGCTGGGCGCGCGGAAGCCCTTGGAGACGCCACCGCGGATCGTCCACTGTTCGGCCGGGTGCCAGACCAGGTACGCACGCGGGCTGACGTGGCTGCCGAACTTCTCATGGTGATCCAGGCGTGCGCCCACGGTCAGCGCCAGCGTGCGGTGCAGCTTCAGTTCGTCCTCGACAAACAATGCCCAGGTAACCACTTCCAGGTTGGAGCCGCTGACGGCATTGCCGGCATAGTCGATCGGCGCGCGGCCGATGGTATCGGTATTGGTCAGTTCCTGGCGCTTCCACTGGCCACCGACGGCGAACTGGTGTTCAACGCCCAGGGTGAACGGCGTGGTCAGGCTGCCTTCGATGATGGTATCGGTGGCCTCGGAGCGGCCGGTGGCACCGATGTCGTTCTTGTACTCGGTCCAGTACGCGCTGAGCTTCGAGTTGCCGAAGCTCCACTTGCCATCGTGGTTGAGTGCCAGCGAGCTGCGCTTGAGTTCGCTGGCACCCCAGGCGCCTTCGTCCTGCTTTTCCAGCGAGGCGTCGATGAAGGCCTGCTGCACGCCGTGGCCGGCTTCCAGCGACAGTTCCTGCGCATCGCTGAGCTTCCACTGCAGCAGCGCGTCGACATTGCGGTCCTTCTCGCCGGCGTAGGCATTGCCATAGACACCACCGTTGGAGCGGTCCGAGTCGCGGCGCATGCTGTTGGCACCGATGCGCAGGCCGAAGCGCTCGCCGAGCGGGCCGGAGAACGTCGCACCGATCTGCTGGGTATCACCGCGCTTGCCATCACCCGGGCGGGTATAGCTGTGGGTGGCGCTGCCGTTCCAGTCATCACCGATGCGCTTGGTGATGATGTTGATCACGCCGCCCATGGCGTCGGAGCCGTACAGTGACGACATTGGTCCGCGCACCACCTCGATCCGTTCGATCTGGTCGGGCGAGATCCAGTTCAGATCCTGGCGGCCGAGGTCGGGACGGTAGTTGGTCGAGGCCGAGCTGCCCATGCGCTTGCCGTCCACCAGCACCAGCGTGTAATTGGACGGCATGCCACGCAGCTTGATCTTGGACTGCTCGCCGACCGCGCTGAGGCCACCGGTCACGCCCGGCACGCGGCTGAGCAGGGTGGCCAGGTCGTGCACCGGCTGGCGCTCGATGTCCTCACGGCTGATCACGCTGATGCTGGCCGGTGCATCCTTGATCCATTGCTGGTTGCCCGAGGCGGTGACCACCACGGTATCCAGATCCTTGGTGGAGGCATCGGCGCTGGCCTCTGCGGCGGCCAGGCCGGGCAGGGCCAGCAGGCAGGCGGTGGCCAGAGCGCAGGCCAGGCGGGTGCGCGGCAGGCGCGCGGAAGGGGTACGGAACGACAGGGACATGACGGCTTCCATCGGAGGAGGGGGACCCGGTGGAAGCAGCAGGCGCACGCAGACAGCAGGCAGCCCCCTTCCATGGGTCGTTGGGCGCTGGGTGGGAACCGGCGCAGCTGGGTGGGTCTCGGCCGTGCGGAAGACGGTGACCTGCCTGGTTAATGAAATGATAACCGTTCGCGTTTGTTACGATCCAGTACCTGGGGCGACCAAGTGACATCCGTTCCCCTGCCCCGGCACTCGCCTGCTGTTTGCTGAATGGGGATAAATCCCGGCGTAGACCTTCGCACTCGGCTTACATCCGGCGCCCTAGACTGAGCCGCATTTTCGATTCCGCCCCGTTGGAGATCGTGTGGGTTCCGGTAGTGACAGACAGCGACTGCGTGGCGTGACGCCGACGCAGCCAGGACAAGTGCGGGCGCCGGGAAAGCGCGCCGGGAACCTTGGTGCATGCAGCCCGGCCGGGATGGCCGGCCGTGCCGACTGCGCGGAGTAGGCGGCAATGGAGGTGCAGACCATCCATGCGGAAGCAGATACGTCCCGGCTTGATGCCGGCTGGACGCTGCTGCCGGCCGAATCGCCGTTGCAGATGCCCGAGCAGACCCTGCGCGAAGGCCAACTGAAGGTTCGCCGCCACCGCACCTCGCCGCGGCTGATCGGCCTGCGCCGGTTCTATATCTTCGGCGGCACGCTGGCGATGACCGCCATCGCTACCCGGATGATGTGGCGGGTGCTGTCGGCCAATGGCATCAGCGTGCTCGAGGCCTGCCTGCTGGTGCTGTTTGTCGGCCTGTTCGCCTGGATCGCGCTGTCTTTCGCCAGCGCCGTGGCCGGCTTCCTGACTGCCGTGTTCGACCGGGGGTATCGCCTCGGCATCGACCCGGACAAGCCACTGCCGACCGTGCACAGTCGCACCGCGCTGCTGATGCCGACCTACAACGAAGATCCGCGCCGGCTGCTGGCCGGCCTGCAGGCGATCTACGAGTCGGTGGCCGCCACCGGCCAGCTCGACCGGTTCGACTTCTTCGTGCTCAGTGATACCCGGCGCGAAGACATCGCGCGGGCCGAGGAGCAGGTGTTCGCCGAACTGCGCGAGCGCGTGCCCGATGGCCAGGCGCGGCTGTTCTACCGCCGCCGTGGCGACAACAGCGGGCGCAAGGCCGGCAACATCGCCGACTGGGTCCGCCGCTTCGGCGGTGCCTACCCGCAGATGCTGATCCTGGACGCCGACAGCCTGATGACCGGCGACAGTATCGTGCGCCTGGTCGCGGGCATGGAGCACAACGCCGACGTCGGCCTGATCCAGACCCTGCCGTCGGTGATCGGCGGGCGCACCCTGTTCGCGCGCATGCAGCAGTTCGGCGGCCGTGTGTACGGTCCGGTGATCGCCCGTGGCGTGGCCTGGTGGCACGGTGCCGAGAGCAATTACTGGGGCCACAACGCCATCATCCGCACCCGCGCCTTCGCCGATCAGGCCGGGCTGCCGGCGCTGCCGGGGCGCAAGCCGTTCGGTGGCCACGTGCTCAGCCATGACTTCGTCGAAGCGGCGCTGATGCGTCGTGGCGGCTGGGCCGCGCACATGGTGCCGTACCTGGGCGGCAGCTATGAAGAAGGTCCGCCGACCCTGACCGACCTGCTGGTGCGCGACCGCCGCTGGTGCCAGGGCAACCTGCAGCACGGCAAGGTGGTCGGCAGCCGTGGCCTGCACTGGATCAGCCGCATGCACATGCTGATCGGCATCGGTCATTACTTCACCGCGCCGATGTGGGCGATGCTGATGCTGATCGGCATCGCCATCCCGCTGTTCCAGGAAGGCATCGATTTCAACGCGCTGCTGCACCTGTCGCCCAGCGTGTACTGGCGGGCCCAGGACGAGGAACAGGTGGTGCGCCTGTTCGCGGCGACCATGGCGGTGCTGCTGCTGCCCAAGGTGCTGGGTTACCTGGCGATGCTGCTGGACCCGGTCGACCGCCGCGGGTGTGGCGGTGCCCTGCGCGCGTTCGTCTCGATGCTGGTGGAAACCGTATTGGCCGCGCTGATGGCGCCGGTGGTGATGTACGTGCAGTCGCGCGGCGTGGCCGAAGTGCTGTCCGGCCGCGATTCGGGGTGGGACGCGCAGCAGCGTGACGATGGTGGCATTTCGTGGCTGGCGCTGATCCGTGGCTACGGTGGGCTGGGGGTGTTCGGCGCCTTCATGGGCATGCTGGCCTGGGCGGTGTCGCCATCGCTGGCCGCGTGGATGGCGCCGGTGGTGATCGGCATGGTGCTGGCGGTACCGGTGGTGGCACTGACGTCTTCGCGTGGCCCCGGCGCCTTCCTGCACCGTCTTGGCCTGCTTGATATCCCCGAGGAGAACATCCCGCCGCCGGTGCTGGTACGCGCCGCGCAGCTGCGCCGGGAAGCGGCCGAACAACCGCCGCTGTACTGATCGTCCCGCGGCAGCGGCATAATGCGGCTCGAACTTGAAGGAGCCGCATCATGCTGCAAACGGTGGAACAGGAGACCGGCGCCTCGCCGCAGTGGTCGGTGATCTGGCTGCACGGCCTCGGTGCCGATGGCCACGACTTCGCGCCGATCGTGCCGGAGCTGGTGCGTCCGCATTGGCCGGCGCTGCGCTTCGTGTTCCCGCATGCACCGGTGCGGCCGATCACGATCAACAACGGCGTGCCGATGCGCGGCTGGTACGACATCGTCGGCATGGATTTCCGTTCGCGCGCCGACATGGTGGGCGTGCAGGAATCGGTGGTACAGCTGGATGCGCTGATCGCGCGCGAGATCGAGCGTGGCATCGCGCCGGAGAAGATCTTCCTGGCCGGTTTCTCGCAGGGGGGCGCGATCATCCTGACCGCCGCGCTGTCACGCACTGCGCCGCTGGCCGGCCTGATCGCGCTGTCCACCTACCTGCCCGAAGCCGACGGCGCAAAGCGCGCTGAAGGCGCCGTGCAGGTGCCGGTGTTCATGGCCCATGGCAGCAGCGATCCGGTGATTCCGCAGGCGGTGGCCGCACACAGTGCGCAGGCACTGCAGGCGCTGGGCCTGGAGGTGGAATGGCACAGTTACCCGATGGCCCACCAGGTCTGCGCCGAAGAGATCCAGGCGCTGGGTGACTGGTTGCAGGAACGCCTGGGCGCTGCCTGACCCATGCCGCCGGCCAGCGCCCCGCCCTGGATGCCGGAACTGTGCCGCCTGCCGCGGCTGGCGGCGATGCTCGGCCTGGCCGAACTGGTGGTGGTGGTGCTGGCCCTGGCTCCGGATGGCAGCCGCCACTGGACTGTGGGCGAACTGCTGTCGGCCAGTGGTTTCGCGTTGTGGCTGGCGCTGGCTGTAACGGCCAGCCTGTGCCTGCTGCGGAACGCGTTGTCGAGGTTGCCACAGGTTCTGGGGGCGGTCTCGGCCATCGCACTGGCGACGCTGATCGCGGTGGTCTGCGCGGGCATCGTGCATGCCCTGTACGCGGTGCTTGGCGACAGCTTCGCCCGCGGCATCAGCTTCTGGCGCTTCACGCTGGGCAGCGCGGCGACGACGGCGCTGATCACTGCCTTGGCTCTGCGCTACTTCTATGTGAGTGATCGCTGGGCCGCGCAGGTACAGGCCAACGCACGCGCACAGGCCGATGCCCTGCAGGCGCGGATCCGCCCGCATTTCCTGTTCAACAGCATGAACCTGATCGCCAGCCTGCTGCATCGCGACCCGGTCGTGGCCGAGCGTGCGGTGCTGGACCTGTCCGATCTGTTCCGTGCCGCGCTGGGGGCGGGCGAGGGTGATTCCACCCTGCGTGACGAATGCGAGCTGGCCGAGCGCTACCTGTCGATCGAATCACTGCGCCTGGGCGAGCGCCTGCAGGTGCGCTGGCAGCGCGACGAACCGCTGCCCTGGGATCTTCCCCTGCCTCGCCTGGTACTGCAGCCGCTGGTGGAGAACGCCGTGCTGCATGGCATCTCGCGGCTGCCCGAGGGTGGCACCATCGAGCTGCAGCTGATGCGCGAGGGTAATGAACTGCAGATCTGCGTGCGCAATCCGGCGCCCGACCCGCAGGCCCCCGGGCTGGCCCTGGCGCGCGGTGCCGGCCATGCCCAGCACAGCATCGGCCATCGGCTGGCCTGGCGCTTCGGCAGCGCCGCGCGGATGACGGCTGGCTGGAGCGAGGGCTACTATGCCTGCCAGGTGACAGTGCCGATCCAGTGAGGGAGCGATCGTGAGGGTAGTCATCGCCGATGACGAACCGCTGGCGCGTGAGCGCCTGCGCAGCCTGTTGGCCGCGCAGGACGGCGTGGATGTGGTGGCCGAGGCCGGCAACGGCGAGCAGGCCCTGCACGCGTGCGCGGAGCTGCAGCCGGACCTGGTCCTGCTGGATATCGCCATGCCCGGGCTGGATGGCCTGGAAGCCGCCCGCCACCTGGCCAGCTTCGAGCCACGGCCGGCGGTGGTGTTCTGCACCGCTTACGATGCGCATGCGCTGTCGGCGTTCGAGGCGGCCGCGATTGATTACCTGATGAAGCCGGTACGCGCCGAGCGTCTGGCCGCGGCCATCGCGCGCGCGCGCACGTTCCTGGCCGGCCGCGATGGCCAGCCACAGGACCACCGCGGGCAGCAGGCGCGCAGCATGCTGTGCGCGCGCCTGCGCGGCAGCCTGCGCTTGATTCCGCTGGACGACATCCATTACCTGCAGGCCGAAGAGAAGTACGTGGTGGTGCACCACGCGCGCGGCGAGGACCTGATCGAGGAATCGTTGAAGTCGCTGGAAGAAGAGTTCGCCAGCCGCTTCATCCGCATCCATCGCAACTGCCTGGTGGCGCGCCATGAACTGGTCGAGCTGCGCCGTGGCACGGGTGGGCAGGTGCAGGCGATGTTGCGCCATGGCAAGCAACCGCTGGAAGTCAGCCGCCGCTGCGTGGCGACGCTGAAGCAGGAGTTGCGGCACCTGTGAGGTGTCCGCGCGGCCTGCGGCCGCGACTGCTTACGAGCAACGTCTGAAGCAACAGCAACAGCAACAGCGGGTCATGGCTCGGTGTTTCTACGTGCTGGGTGAGGCGGGATGGGCGGGCGGGACACGCCGTGAACCCATCCATGGGGTCTCGATGGCGCCATCCATGGCGCCAACGGTCCCGCCCGCCCTTCCCGCCTCACCCTCGCGAATTTCCCGGTGACGGACGGCAAAGGCATTGTTGTTATCGGGTGGGGGAAGAAGGGTCAGATCCCTTTTCCTGCGGAAAAGGGATCTGACCCTGGAAGCAATCGGCTGTTGCCTTTGCTTCTGCTTTTTCCTTTTTTTGATCTTCCGTGGCTGGCGCGCACGGAAACTTTCAGAGGTCGGGCGGGGTGGGCTGCGCAGGGGCGTGAGCCGCATGGATGCGGCGACCGAGCTTACATGGACGTACTTGCAGCGTCCCCTGCGTGGCCCACCCCGCCCGGCCACGCGCGGCTGTTGCTTTCATGACCCCTCCACCAGCCACGAGGGGCTCCGCCGTTGGCCGTATCCGCGCCGAAGGCGCGATAATGACCGGATGGAAACCGTCCGCATCGCCACCCGCAAGAGCCCGCTCGCCCTCTGGCAGAGCGAACACGTCGCCGATCGCCTGCGCCAGGCCCACCCCGGCCTGCATGTGGAACTGGTGCCGATGAGCACCCGCGGTGACGAGGTGCTGGACCGCTCGCTGGCCGCCATCGGTGGCAAGGGCCTGTTCCTGAAGGAACTGGAGCTGGCCATGCTGCGTGGCGAGGCCGACTGCGCCGTGCATTCGCTGAAGGATGTGCCGATGGAACTGGATGAACCCTTCGCGCTGCCGGCGATGCTGACCCGCCACGATCCGGCCGATGGTTTCGTCTCCAACCTGTACGCCTCGCTGGATGCGCTGCCGATCGGTGCGCGGGTTGGCACCTCGTCGCTGCGCCGCCAAGCCCAGCTGCGCGCGCTGCGCCCGGACCTGGAACTGCTGGACCTGCGCGGCAACGTCAACACCCGCCTGGCCAAGCTCGACAACGGTGGCTACGACGCCATCGTGCTGGCCGTGGCCGGCCTGGAGCGTCTGGGCCTGGGCGCGCGCATCGTCGCGCGCCTGCAACCGCCGCAATGGCTGCCGGCCCCGGCGCAGGGCGCGGTGGCGGTGGAGTGCGACGGTGGCAATGCGCGCCTGATGGCGCTGTTCGCGGGCCTGGATGACGCGGAAACCCGTGCCTGCGTGGAAGCCGAGCGAGCGATGAACCGTGCGTTGCATGGCAGCTGCCACGTGCCGGTGGCGGCGATCGCGCAGTGGCAGGGCACCGACCTGCACCTGCAGGGCCTGGTCGGCAGTGCCAGTGATGGCCAGGCGGTGCGTGCCGAAGCGATCGGCCCGGCCAGTGACCCGGAAGCACTGGGCCAGCGCGTGGCGAAGATGCTGCTGGATGCCGGTGCCGGCGAACTGCTGAACGTCTGAGCCATCGCAGCTAGTGCCGGCCGCTGGCCGGCAACCTCGTGCTCCGATTGAATGCAGTTGCCGGCCAGCGGCCGGCACTGCCGAAAGAAGAACGGGCGCCTTTGGCGCCCGTTTCTTATTTGAATTTGTAGACCACGTTCATCGTGGTCAGCGTATCGGTCTTGCGCTTGTCCTCGGCCACGTCACTGTTGTAACGCGCCTGCCAGCCGGCCTTCAGCGCCAGATGTTCGTTCATGCTCACCGAAACACCGAAGTCGTTCTGGCCGAAGGTGTTGTAGGAACCCGACTCGACCAGCAGGGTGTTGACCAGGTCGGTGTTGTCGGTCAGCGAGTACTTCATGTCGAACAGGCCGCGGCCGATCATGCCGGTGCGGGTGCGGTCGTCCTCGGTGCTGTGGGTGCGGCGCACACCGGGGCCGATCTGCGCGTCGAACGAGAAACGCTCGGTGTTCCACAGGCGGGTGCCGTAACCCAGACCGAACGAGCTCTGGCGGTCGTAGGTGGCGAAGTCATCGCGCTCGGTACGCACCGTGGCCGTCAGCTGGCGGTGCTCGCCCAGCTGCAGCGCGCTGCCGGCACTGCCGGTGTAACGGTTGGCGGTGGTGTTGTTGCGGCGGCTGGTGGAGCCGTCGTCGCGGGTCTCGATCACCTTGGAGCTGGAACGCAGGCCAGCCAGATCCATGCTGTGCACCCAGTCACCATCGGTGTAGCGCAGGCGCAGGCGGCCGTTGAAGCTCTCGGTGCTGCTGTTGCCGCGTGCCGAAGCGAAACCGAGCTCGCCGCCACTGCCGCTCCACGGCGAGGACATCGCCGCCAGTTCGGAGGCATCCTGCGCATACGCGAGCGGTGCGCACAGCAGCAGGGGGATCAGCAGGGACACGCGCAGGGACATCGGGGCTTCTCCGAAGCGGTTGACAGCCGGTGATGATACTGGAAGCGTGATGGCGGTCCGAATCGATCCAAACGGTTTCTTCAGCAGACGTTGCCGCGATCGCCTATTCAGGGCAGATCGACGCGCAATGCCGGGTCGTTGAAGCGCGAATAGCGCAGGCGCAGCTGGAAGCTGCGGCCATTGCTGCTGCCGCTGCGTACGATCTGCCGCGGCAGGCCCTGCGCGTCCACCCAGTACTCCAGGCGTTCGCCGGGCTGCGCACCGCGCAGGCGGTAGTGACGCGTCTCGACCCCGTCCAGCGACTGGCTGCCCAGGTCTTCGGCCTGCAGATCGGCGGGCAGGGCATCGGCCGGCAGCGGGTTGCGCCATTGCTCGAGCAGGCCCGGCGGGGTCGGCACCTGCCGGATCGCGTCGTCGGCCTGCAGGAACATGGTGTCGCCGATGATCGTCTGCGGACCGGCCGGGGTCTGCACCCGGAAGCGGTCGGGGGCGACGAAGTCCATGGCGCTGCGCACCGGCTGGGGCGCGCCCAGCACCTCCAGTTCGGCGTGGAAGCTGCGCAGGGCCGAGAAGCGCTGGCTGGCGCCCAGCACCGCCTGCGCCGGATCCGCCGCAGGCACGGGCGCTTCGGTGCTGGCCGGCGCGGGCGCGCGATCACAGGCGGCCAGCAGCAGGCAGGCCAGCAGGGACAGGGCAGGCAACCGGCGCATCGGGTGTTCCAGAGGGGGGGGGCGACCACGATAGCCCAAACGTCCCACACAAGACCCGCGACTCGGACATAATCGGGGGTATGGACCGATACGAACGCATCACCGCCCTGCATCGTCTGCTCAAGTCCGCACGCTATCCGGTGACGGTGGCGACCCTGCAGGACAAGCTCGGTTGCTCCCGTGCCACCGTCTACCGCGATCTGGCCTTCCTGCGCGATGCGCTGATGGCACCGATCGAGGGCGACGGCGAAGCCGGCTTCCGTTACCAGGCCGACGAGAGCGACCGCTTCGAGCTGCCCGGCCTGTGGCTGAGCTCGGAGGAGCTGCATGCCCTGCTGGCCTCGCAGCACCTGCTGGCGCGGACCGGCGGCGGCGTGCTGTCCTCGGTGCTGGCACCGCTGCAGCAGCGCATCGAGAGCCTGCTGGCGGCCCAGGCTGGCGTTTCCAGCTGGCCGGTGGACCGGGTGCGGGTGATTCCGCACCGTGGCCGCAAGTTCGATGAAGGCAGCTTCCGCAGCGTGGCTTCGGCGGTGCTGGAGCGCCGCCAGCTGGCGTTCGAGTACCGCGCCCGTTCCACCGACGAGCCGACCAAGCGCACCGTTTCGCCGCAGCGCCTGACCCACTATCGCGACAACTGGTACCTGGATGCCTGGGACCATGACCGCGAGGCGCTGCGCAGCTTTGCCGTGGATCGCATCCACAAGGCGCGGGTGATCGACAGCACCGCCCGCGACGTGGCCGACAGCGAGCTGGACGAGCAGCTCGGGGCCAGCTACGGCATCTTCTCCGGTGCGCCGAAGGGCTGGGCGACCATCCTGTTCAGCGCCAAGGCCGCGCGCTGGGTGGCCGACGAGCACTGGCATTCCAAGCAGCAGGGCCGCTTCCTGGCCGATGGCCGCTATGAACTGAAGGTGCCGTACAGCGTCTCGCGCGAGCTGCTGATGGACGTGCTGCACTACGGCTCGGATGCCGAGATCGTCGAACCGGTGATGCTGCGCGAGCAGGCCAAGGCGCTGCTTGAGCTCGCCCTGAGCAACTACGACAACTCCTGACACTCCCCCCCGAGAACCCTTCCGCCCATGAAGAAGACCCTGTTGCTGCCCCTGCTCGCCGCTGCGCTGGCCCTGACCGCCTGCGGCAAGTCCGGCGAGCCCTCGCAGAAGCTGGTGGTGGCCGCCACGGCCGTGCCGCATGCCGAGATCCTTGAAGTGGTCAAGCCCATCCTCAAGCAGGAAGGCGTGGACCTGGACGTGCGCGTGTTCAACGACTACGTGCAGCCCAACGACCAGCTGGTGCAGAAGCAGGTGGACGCCAACTACTTCCAGACCGAGCCGTATCTGGATGCCTACAACCGCGATCGCAAGACCGATCTGGTGAAGGTGATCGGCGTGCACATCGAGCCGTTCGGTGCGTACTCGCGCAAGATCAAGTCGCTGGCCGAGCTGCGCGAAGGTGCCGACGTGGTGATCCCGAACGACCCGAGCAACAACAGCCGCGCGCTGATCCTGCTGCACAAGGCCGGTGTGATCGAGCTGAAGGATCCGACCAACGCGCTGTCGACCCAGCGCGACATCACTGCAAACCCGAAGAACCTGAAGTTCCGCGAGCTGGACTCGGCGATGCTGCCGCGCGTGCTGGACCAGGTCGACCTGGCCCTGATCAACACCAACTACGCACTGGACGCTGGCCTCAACCCGACCAAGGATGCACTGGCGATCGAGAGCAAGGACTCGCCGTACGTGAACTTCCTGGTCGCACGCCCGGACAACAAGGACGACGCCCGCGTGCAGAAGCTGGCCAAGGCCCTGACCAGCCCGCAGGTGAAGGCCTTCATCGAGACCAAGTACAAGGGCGCGGTGCTGCCGGCGTTCTGACGGCCGCTGGCCATGTGGTAGTGCCGGCCGCTGGCCGGCAATCTGCAGACGCCGCCAAGGATCATGGGGTTGCCGGCCAGCGGCCGGCACTACCGTCAGTCGACGTGGAAGGCGAGGGTGGCCGCCACGGCCTGCTGCCATCCCGCATACAGTTTCTCGCGCCGCGCCACCTCCATCTGTGGCTCGAAGCGCCGGTCCAGGCCCCATTGCGCGGCGATCTGTTCGCGGCTGGACCAGAACCCCACCGCCAGCCCGGCCAGGTAGGCCGCGCCCAGTGCGGTGGTTTCGGTCAGCCGCGGCCGCAGCAGTGGCACGCCAAGGATGTCGGCCTGGAATCCGGCCAGGAAGTCGTTGCTGATCGCACCGCCATCGGCGCGCAGCTCGGTCAGCGCGATACCGGCATCGGACTGCATCGCATCGAGCACGTCGCGGGTCTGGTAGGCCATCGCCTCCAGCGCGGCACGCACGAAGTGCGCTTTGCGGGTGCCACGGGTCAGGCCGAACATCGCGCCGCGCACATCACTTCGCCAATAGGGCGCACCGAGGCCGACAAATGCTGGTACCAGGTAAGCACCGCCACTGTCGGGCACCTGGGCGGCCAGCGCCTGGCTGTCGCTGGCGCGTTCGATCATGCGCAGCCCATCGCGCAGCCACTGCACCACCGAGCCGGCGATGAAGATCGAGCCTTCCAGCGCATATTCCACGCGCCCGTCCAGGCCCCAGGCGATGGTGGTCAGCAGTCCATTGCGCGAACGCACCGCCTGCGTTCCGGTGTGCATCAGCATGAAACAGCCGGTGCCATAGGTGTTCTTGACCATGCCCGGCTGGAAGCAGGCCTGGCCGAACAGCGCCGCCTGCTGGTCACCGGCGATGCCGGCGATCGGGATCGGGTGATCGAAGAAGAACTGCGGCCGGGTATGCGCGTACACCGCGCTGGAATCGCGCACCTGCGGCAGCATCGCGCGCGGGATGTCCAGCAGCGCCAGCAGGTCGTCATCCCAGTCCAGCGTGTGGATGTTGAACAGCAGCGTGCGCGCCGCGTTGCTGTAGTCGGTCACATGTGCCTGGCCACCACTGAGGTTCCAGACCAGCCAGCTGTCGATGGTGCCGAACAGCAGCTCGCCGCGCTCGGCACGCTGCTGCGCGCCCTCCACGTGGTCGAGGATCCAGCGCACCTTGGTGGCGGAGAAATAGGCATCGATCAGCAGGCCGGTGCGCTCGCGGATCAGCGCCTCATGCCCTTCGGACTTCAGCCGCTCGCAGATGGCGTGGCTCTGCCGCGACTGCCAGACGATGGCGTTGTGGATCGGCTGTCCGGTGGCACGGTCCCAGACCACGGTGGTTTCGCGCTGGTTGGTGATGCCCAGTGCGGCGATGTGGCGCGGGTCGATCTGCCCGCGGCTGAGCAGTTCGGTCAGCGTGGCATAGACGCTGGTGAGAATCTCGCGCGGGTCATGCTCGACCCAACCCGGCTGCGGGAAGATCTGCGCGAATTCGCGCTGCGCGCTGCCGACGATGTCGCCGGTGCGGTCGAACAGGATCGCGCGCGAACTGGTGGTGCCCTGGTCGATGGCCAGCACGTAGCGGGGCGTCATGCAGCGTCTCCGGTAGCGATGGTGTTGGTAGAGTCGAGCCTGCTCGACTGCTTTTCATGTCAGTCGAGCAAGCTCGACTCTACCGTCTATCGATCCACGCCTGCAGCCGCGCCACCTGCGCAGCATCCAGCCGCAACCCCAGCTTGCTCCGCCGCCACAGCACGTCCTCGGCGTCCCAGGCCCATTCGTGGTCGCGCAGGAAAGCCACTTCCCGCGCATGCAGGCCGCCGCCGAAGTCCTCTCCAAGATCGTCCATGCCCCGTGCACCCTGCAGAAGGGCGGCGCTGCGGCTGCCGTAGGCTTCGGCCCAACGCCGTGCGATCTCCACGGGCAACCACGGTGCCAGCGCCTGCAGACGGGAGCGCGCCTGCGCGGCGTCGCCCCAGTCGCTGCCCGGCAGCGGGTCTCCGCCTGCGGTCCAGGCCGGCCCCATCTGTGGCAGGGCAGGGCGCAGCAGGTCCAGCGCTTCCTCGGCCAGCACGCGGTAGGTGGTCAGCTTGCCGCCCAGCACATGCAGCGCCGGCGCCGGGTTGGACTGCAGCTGAAGGCGGTAGTCGCGGCTCAGCGTTGCCGCACGCGGGTCCGGGTCGGCCAGCAGGGGACGTACACCGGCGAACTGCCAGACCACGTCTTCCGGAGTGATCGGCTCACGCAGATAGCGGCTGGCGGCCGCGCACAGGTAGCTCACCTCGGAAGGCAGCACGCTGCAGCGCGCCGGGTCACCGCGGTAGTCGGTGTCGGTGGTGCCAATCAGCAGATGATCGTGGGCGAACGGCAGCAGGAACACCACGCGGCCATCGGGCTGCTGCAGCAGGCAGGCACTGTCATCGGGCCAGGGGCGGCGCATCACGATGTGGCTGCCCTGTACCAGCCGCAGCGCGGGGCCGCCGCTGCGGGCCTCCATCTGCTCAAGCAGGCCACCGGCCCATGGGCCAGCCGCATTGGCGACGGCGCGCGCGGTCACATGCTGCTGGCCATCGGCGGATTCCAGCACGGCCAGCCAACGGCCCTGCACAGGGCGCAGCTCGATGCAGCGGCTGCGCACATGTACCTGTGCGCCACGCCAGGCAGCATCCAGGGCATTGAGCAGTACCAGACGCGCGTCATCGACCTGCGCGTCGGCGTAGCTGAAGGCCTGCCGCAGATCCGGGGAGAGCCAGGGGCCGAGCGGATCATGCTGAAGGTCCAGGGCGCGCGAGGCGGGAAATGCCGGGCTGCGTGGGCCCAGGTGGTCGTACAGCCACAGTCCCACGCGCAGCATCCAGCGTGGGCGCAGGTGCGGTTCCCACGGCAGCACGAAACGCAGCGGGCGGACCAGATAGGGTGCCTGCCGGCGTACCACCTCGCGTTCGCCCAAGGCCTTGCGTACCAGACCGAACTCGCGCTGTTCCAGGTAGCGCAGGCCACCGTGGATCAGCTTGCTGCTGGCGCTGGATGTATGCGCAGCGAGGTCGTGCTGCTCGCACAACAGCACGCGCAGGCCGCGGCCGCTGGCATCACGGGCGATGCCGGCACCGTTGATACCGCCACCGATCACCAGCAGGTCGACGTCGTGCATCGCGCCTCCGCATCCTGTGTGTGTAGAGTCGACTGTCAGTCGACTGCTCTTGCAAAAGTCGAGCAAGCTCGACTCTACGAAAGGCAGTCGAGCAAGCTCGACTCTACAGAACGCGGGTGACGGAAACGACGACGGGCCCCGAAGGGCCCGTCGCGTTACATCAGTGAAGCAGGTGCAGCCTGGATCAGAAGCGGGCGCCGATGCCGAAGCCGACGGTCCACGGATCCATCTTGGCTTCGCCGATCTTCTCGCCGCCAACCTTCACGTCCGGGCGGGCGCGCATGTAGCGGGCGTCAGCACGGGCGAACCAGGTGGAGTTGATGTTCATGTCCACGCCGACGGTGCCGATCACGCCCTTGGCATCCTTGAAGCGGATGTCGGTGTCAGCGCCGTTGCCCAGCTTCTCGTTGCTGAAGCTCGACTGGTAGTAGCCCACGCCCACGAACGGACGGAACACGTTGTCAGCCTGGCCGAAGTGGTACTGGCCGCTCAGCGCGATCGGCTGCTGCTCGACCGAGCCCAGGCGGGCGTTGTTCGGGCCCTTGAACTTGTTGTCGAACTTGTCGGCAGCGCCCCACAGTTCAACGGCCCAGTTGTCGTTGATGTAGTAGCTGAAGCTGACGGTCGGCGCCGGGCCACCATCGGTCTTCTTGACGCCGGTGATCGGATCGTTCTTCGGTTCCAGCAGCGAGATGCCGCCAACAACGGCAAAATGCTTGCCCGAAGCGGTGTCGGTGCTGCTGTCCTGGGCGAAAGCGGCCGGCGCGAAGGCGGCGGAGGTCAGCAGGGCGAGACTCAGGATACGGATGGAGCGCATGGGGGTATCTCCTAATGTTTCTTGTTTTGGGCCCCCGGTTGCGGGGCGAGCACACCGTAGTCGCCCCAACATGAATCGAATCCGACGCACGTTAAAAAATAGTTTCCCTTGTTCAGCGACTGGAGCGAAAAGCCTGTTTTCATGGGCTTTTCGGCCTTCGGCGACATTCATGCAGTTGGAGACGATGTGAGCGAAGCAACGGTGTGCATCGGCCTGCAAGCGCAGGTGAAGGCGGATTGCAGGGTGCTGCTGCTGGGTTCGATGCCCGGCGTTGCGTCATTGCAGGAGCAGCGCTACTACGCGCATCCGCGCAATCGCTTCTGGCCTGTGCTGGCCGATATCTGTGGCTTCGATGTGGCCCTGGCGTACCCGCAACGGCTGCGCGCACTGCAGGCAGCCGGTGTGGGTCTGTGGGATGTGATCGGTCAGTGCGAGCGGCGTGGCAGCCTGGATGCCGACATCGTGCGTGGCACGGAAGTACCCAATGCGCTGCCGGCATTGATCGCTTCGCTTCCTGAGCTGGAGCTGATCGGCTGCAACGGTGCGGCATCGCTGAAGGCATTCCAGCGTTGGGTGCTGCCCGGCCTGGAGGCGCCGCCAAGGCTGCTGGCGCTGCCGTCCACCAGCCCGGCCAACGCGGCCTGGTCACTGCCGCGGCTGCGCCAGGCCTGGCAGCCGGTAGCCGACGCACTGGCGACATGAAGCGGACATCGTCCGGACAATACGCTACCGACTGGTCGCGGCCGCAACCCATGAGCAACAGCGTGTCCCGGCTGCGTGAGTACTGAAAACACCTGTAACGGTTGGCGCTGGCCCCCGCTGGCCGCACAATAGACGTTTCCCTACACCAGATTGCCGGAGTTATCCCCATGGCCGAAATCAAGGAAGCACTTGTCCCCGATATCGGTGACTACAGCGATATCCCGGTAATCGAGGTGCTTGTCGCCGTCGGCGACACGGTCAAGAAGGACCAGGGCCTGGTGACGCTGGAAAGCGACAAGGCGACCATGGAAGTGCCGTCGGCCGTCGCCGGCGTGGTCAAGGAGATCAAGGTCAAGGTCGGTGACACCCTGTCCGAGGGCAAGGTCGTGGCGCTGATCGAAGTGGCTGAAGGCGAGGCGGCCAAACCGGCCGCTGCCGCCCCGGCACCGGCCAAGGCCGCAGCGCCGGCCGCTGCCACCCAGAGCACGCCGGCCCCGGCCGCAGCTGCGCCGGCCGCTCCGGCTGCCAGCGGTGGTGCGGTTGAAGCGCTGGTGCCGGATATCGGCGACTATTCCGGCATTCCGGTCATCGAAGTGCTGGTCGCCGTCGGCGACACGGTCAAGAAGGACCAGGGCCTGGTCACGCTGGAAAGCGACAAGGCCACCATGGAAGTGCCGTCGTCGGTGGCTGGCGTGGTCAAGGAACTGAAGGTCAAGGTCGGCGACACTCTGTCGCAGGGCAATGTGGTCGCCATCATCGAGGCCGAGGGCGCTGCCGCGCCGGCGCCGACCAAGGCAGCCGCTGCTGCCGCTCCGGCTGCCGCCGAGACCGCCACCAAGGTCGAGCCGGTCGCTGTGCCGGCGCAGCCGGACAAGCTGGCGGCCCGCGAGGTCGCCTCGGCCGGTACCCCGTCCAGCCCGCCGGTGCAGTTCAACGCCGATGGCGTGCTGCCGGCCAAGGTGCCGTATGCCACCCCGGCGGTGCGTGTGTTCGCCCGCGAACTGGGCGTGGACCTGCTGCAGATCAACGGCACCGAGAAGGGTGGCCGCATCACCAAGGGTGACGTGCAGAAGTTCGTCAAGGCCGCACTCAGCGGTGGCGTGCCGGCTGCCGGCGGTGCTGCTGTTGCTGCCGGTGGTGGCCTGAACCTGCTGCCGTGGCCGAAGGTCGACTTCAGCAAGTTCGGCGAGACCGAAGTCCAGCCGCTGTCGCGCATCAAGAAGATCTCCGGTGCGAACCTGGCCCGCAACTGGGCCATGATCCCGCACGTCACCCAGTTCGAACAGGCCGACATTACCGACCTGGAAGGCCTGCGCGTGGCGCTGAACAAGGAAAACGAGAAGGCCGGCATCAAGCTGACCATGCTCGCCTTCCTGATCAAGGCCAGCGCCGCGGCGCTGAAGAAGTTCCCGGAGTTCAACGCCTCGCTCGATGCCAGCGGTGAAAACCTGACCCTGAAGAAGTACTTCCACATCGGCTTTGCAGCCGACACGCCGAACGGCCTGGTCGTGCCGGTCATCCGCGACGTGGACAAGAAGGGCGTGGTGCAGATCGCGCAGGAAACCGGCGAACTGGCCAAGAAGGCGCGCGACGGTAAGCTGGGCCCGGCCGACATGAGTGGTGGTTGCTTCTCGATCAGCTCGCTGGGCGGCATCGGCGGCACCGCGTTCACCCCGATCGTCAATGCACCGGAAGTGGCCATCCTCGGCGTCTCCAAGTCGTCCATCCAGCCGGTCTGGAACGGCAAGGAGTTCGCACCGAAGCTGATGCTGCCGCTGTCGCTGAGCTACGACCACCGCGTCATCGATGGCGCGCTGGCCGCGCGCTTCACCACGTACCTGTCGCAGGTACTGGCCGACATGCGCCGCGTGCTGCTGTAAGGCACCGCTTCGCCCCCACCGTGCGGCCGCCGCCCCTGGCGCGGCCGCGTGAACAGATGCAGTGACAGCCCGCCGGCACCGCCGGGCGGGCACGAGGAAAACCCACCATGGCCACGATTGAAGTCAAGGTTCCCGACATCGGCGATTACAGCGATGTGCCGGTGATCGAAGTGTTGGTCGCCGTCGGCGACACGGTGAAGAAGGATCAGGGTCTGGTGACCCTGGAATCGGACAAGGCCACCCTGGAAGTGCCGTCCTCGGCTGCCGGCGTGGTCAAGGAAATCAAGGTCAAGCTGGGCGACACCCTGTCCGAAGGCGCCGTGGTCGTGGTGCTGGACGCCGAAGGTGCCGCCGAAGTCCCGGCCAAGGCCGCCGCGCCGGCCCCGGCAGCGGCCGCTCCGGCCAGCAAGCCGCCGGTGACCCCGTCGCACCGCGCCCCGGCTGAACCGGCTGCGCCGAAGCCGGCGCTGTCCAGCGGCAAGCCAGCCGACATCGAATGCGAAATGGTCGTGCTGGGCTCCGGCCCGGGCGGCTACACCGCCGCTTTCCGCGCTGCCGACGTCGGCCTGGATACGGTGCTGGTCGAGCGCTACGCCAGCCTAGGCGGCGTCTGCCTCAACGTGGGCTGCATTCCGTCCAAGGCGCTGCTGCACGCTGCAGCGGTCATCGACGAAGTGGCCCACGCCGGTGATTTCGGCGTCGAGTTCGGCAAGCCGACCATTACCCTGGACAAGCTGCGCGAGTACAAGGAAAAGGTCGTCAACCAGCTGACCAAGGGCCTGGCCGGCATGGCCAAGCAGCGCAAGGTCCGCAGCGTGCAGGGCGTCGGCAAATTCGTTTCGGCCAACGAGCTGGAAATCACCGCCGCTGATGGCAGCACCCAGCTGCTGCGCTTCCAGAAGTGCATCATCGCCGCCGGTTCGCAGGCGGTGAAGCTGCCGAACTTCCCGTGGGACGACAAGCGCGTGATGGACTCCACCGACGCGCTGGAGCTGGCCGAAGTGCCGGGCTCGCTGCTGGTCGTCGGCGGCGGCATCATCGGCCTGGAAATGGCCACCGTGTACAGCGCGCTGGGCAGCAAGGTCACCGTGGTCGAGTTCATGGACCAGCTGATGCCGGGCGCCGACAAGGACCTGGTCAAGCCGCTGGCCGACCGCCTGAAGAAGCAGGGCATCGACGTGCACCTGAAGACCAAGGCCTCCGGCGTCACCGCCGATGCCAAGGGCATCACCGTGACCTTCGACGCCGCCGAGGAAGGCCAGGCGCCTGCGCTGGCGCAGGGCACCTTCGATCGCGTGCTGGTGGCCGTGGGTCGCTCGCCGAACGGCAAGAAGATCGATGCCGAAAAGGCCGGCGTGCAGGTCACCGACCGTGGCTTCATCCCGGTCGATCGCCAGATGCGCACCAACGTGCCGCACATCTTTGCCATCGGCGACATCGTCGGCAACCCGATGCTGGCCCACAAGGCCACGCACGAGGGCAAGCTGGCTGCCGAAGTGGCCGCCGGCCACAAGAAGGAATGGGTGGCCCGCGTGATCCCGTCGGTGGCCTATACCAACCCGGAAATCGCCTGGGTCGGCGTGACCGAGACCGAAGCCAAGGCCAAGGGCCTGAAGGTCGGCGTGGCCAAGTTCCCGTGGGCCGCCAGTGGCCGCGCGATCGGCATCGGTCGCACCGAGGGCTTCACCAAGCTGATCTTCGACGAAGAGACCCATCGCATCATCGGTGGTGCCATCGTCGGCGTGCACGCCGGTGACCTGCTGGCCGAGATCGGCCTGGCCATCGAGATGGGTGCGGAAGCCGAGGACATCGGCCACACCATCCACGCTCACCCGACGCTGAGCGAATCGGTGGCGATGGCCTCGGAAATCTACGACGGCACGATCACCGATCTGTACATGCCGAAGAAGAAGTAAGGCGCCCGCGCCTTCGCGAACGAGAAGCCCCGGCATCTGCTGGGGTTTTTTGTTTCTCCGCTCCGGATTTTTGCGAGCGGTGGGGCCGCTGCGCGGGTGGCAGGCGTTTGGACAAATGTCCCCCGTCGTCCGCCTGCGGCGGTCGCCTCCTCCTTTGCTTTGTCCAAACGCCTGCCACCCGCGCAGCGGCTCGGCTTGCGGATAGTCGAGAGCCACAGCTTGGCCCGCCTGGATGCCTGACACGCGGGGGAAGAGGGACTTGCGTGCGAAGTAAAGGAGGAGGTGACGGCCGCAGGCCGGTGCCGGGGGACATTCGCACGCAAGCCCCTCTTCCCCCAGCGCTCGACCAACCTGCTTCTCTGCTCGACGATGCAAAGAAAAAGCGCGGCCCCGATGTTCCGGAGGCCGCGCCAGGAGAGAGAGTGTCGTGGAAGGGGCGTGGGATCAGAACACGAAGCTGACGCCGGCCACCGGGCCCTTGAATTCCTGCTTCAGGCCGATGGTGCCGTCGCTGCCCTTCTTGTCCGCGTCGAGCTTGAACCAGTCGTAGCCAGCGAACACACCGAAGTTCTTCGTGAAGCGGTAATCCACGATGGCGTTGGCGCGGCTCAGGTCGCCCTTGTAGTCATCGAAGCTGCCCCAGCGCGTGTTGAGATACTGGCCCTGCAGCGTGATCATCCACTTTTCCGACGGGGTGAAGCTCAGGCGCGCACCGACCACCGGCGCCACGCCGTCGGTCTTCTCATTGAGGAACTGGCCTTCGTAGACAGTGCCCAGATCGGCGTAGGCCTTGGTGCTGACCTTGGCGTACTCGGCACCCAGCTGCAGGCCGAGGTCGAAGGTATCGGTGTCCACCACCGAGTAGTCATAGACCAGGCTGGCGACCTGGTACTTCAGTTCACCCTTGACGAAGCTGCCGGACGGCACGTTGACGTCACCGAAGGAGATGTCCTGGCCAAGGGTCTCGCGGCGGTCCTTGTCGTACTTGAAGTAGTTGAACAGCAGGCGCTGGCGGTTGCTGATGCGGAACATGCCGTCAATGCGCGGTTCCCACTCCTTGCCACCCAGCTTGAAGTCCTCGGAGAAGCCGATGTCCTGGCCGGCGACGTTGGTCTTGCCGCGAAGGGTGTTGTCCGAGTCGATGTTCATCGCACCCAGGCGCAGGGCGAAGCGGTCGTCGCCTTCAGCGGCGTGGGCGGCAGTGGCGAACGAAGCGCCAGCGGCGAGCAGGGAGAGGGCGAGCAGGGTGGGTACGGGGCGCATCGAAGAGTCCTTGCAGTGGTTCATCAGAATGAAGACCACTGTGCCGGACAGGCCCGTCCACCATCCGTGAACGTATGGTCCACGAAGTGTGCACGGTTCAGCGCTGTCGCGACGATGCAAAAAGATGGCCCCGGAGCCGGGCTTCGGGGCCATCGTGGGACCTGCGGGGCGGAGCGTCGACGAGGTTGCTGCAGGCAGGTCGAAAGATCGGACCGGCGCATTCGGTGAAAGTTCCGCGGCCTGCGACCAAAGTTCAATACTGCGCTGCAACATCATACGGACGTCATTGTCCCCTGGGTGGCACGCAAAAATGTAACCGTTACCGCAACTTGCGGCCTCCCGGGATGAACAGGGAGCGGTTGTCTCGCAAATTGTCCCATTGCTATAATTTGGCGGCTCGATGAGGCCCCCCTGCTGTAGTCGCCTCAGCCCTCCACTTGCAACCACGCGGGACGTCCTGTGCTGAACTCCGTTGATGCGGGTCGGCGACTGATGCTGCGCGCCGCGGTCTACCCGCTGGCCGCAGTGGCTGTCCTGGCCCTGGCCTTCCTGCTGGTAGGTCCGAAATATGCCCTCGGCGCGCTGGCGTCCGGTGTGGCCATTTCGGCCGGTGGCTGGGTGGCGGCACGGATGGCCCTGGGCGGTGGGGCACTGGCCGCAGGTTCGGCGATGGCTCGCCTGATCATTGCGATCGTGGCCAAGTGGGTGGTGGTTTTCGGCGTCCTGCTGGTGGGGTTTCTGGTCTTCAAGCTGCCTGCATTGGCGCTGTTGGCCGGTATCGCCGTCGGCTTGATGTTCCAGGTCCTGGCGATGGCCAGGCGTTGACAGAATTCAATTAACTGAAGGTTCCGGACACATGGCGGGCGAGGCTCTAACCCCTACCAGCTACATCCAGCATCACCTGCACAACCTGACCGCGCCGGTCGGCAAGGGTGAGGGTATGTTCTGGCATATCCACGTCGATACCTTCCTCACCGCTGTCCTGATGGGCCTGGTGATCGTTGTCGCGTTCTGGCTGGGCACCCGCAAGGCCACCGCCGGCGTGCCGGGCAAGTGGCAGGCCTTCGTCGAGATCTGCCTGGAGTTCGTCGACCGCCAGGCCAAGGACACCTACCACGGCAAGAGCAAGCTGGTCACGCCGATCGCCATCACGATCTTCTTCTGGATCCTGTTGATGAATCTGCTGAAGATGATCCCGGCCGATTTCATCGCCAAGCCGCTGGAATGGGTGGGCGTGCACTACTGGAAGCCGGTCCCGACCGCTGACGTCAATGCCACCCTGGGCATGGCCATCAGCGTGTTCTTCCTGATGCTGTTCTTCGCGCTCAAGTCCAAGGGCCTGGGCGGCTTCATCAAGGAATTCCTGACGGCGCCGTTCGGCAAGTGGATGATGCCGTTCAACCTGATCCTCAACATCGTCGAGTGGCTGAGCAAGCCGATCTCGCTGGCGATGCGACTGTTCGGCAACATGTTCGGCGGCGAAATCGTGTTCCTGCTGATCTGGGTGCTGGGTGGTGCCGGTTTCTTCGGTGCCATTGCCGGTGGTGTGTTCGGCCTCGGCTGGATGCTGTTCCACCTGCTGGTGATCCCGCTGCAGGCCTTCATCTTCATGATGCTGTCGATCGTGTACCTGAGCCTGTCGGAAGACGCTCACTGAGTTTCAAGCTTCAACGCGTTTCAACCTTCATCCGTTTCATCACCCTTAGCAACTTAAGTTCCTGGAGATAACCATGTACTTCGCCGTCCTGACCAACTTCGCGCAGATTCAGAGCTCCACCGCCCTTGCCGTCGGCATCATGATCGGCCTGGCCGCGCTGGGCGCCGGTCTGGGTCTGGCCATCATGGCTGGTAAGTTCCTGGAGTCGGCCGCCCGCCAGCCGGAACTGATCCCGGTCCTGCAGGTCCGCATGTTCATCACCGCCGGCCTGATCGACGCCGCGTTCATCATCTCGGTCGCCGTTGGCCTGCTGCTGGCCTTCGCCAACCCGCTGTCGGCTGCCTTCGCTGGCGCCGTCACCAAGGCTCTGGCCGGCTGATACAGCGGTTTGAGACGACCGGGTGCTGATGCACCCGGTTTCGGATGAAGGCCGGATGTGCCGCTACGGCGGCGCGTCCACCCCGAAACCAGCGATCGAGCTAACCATGAATATCAATTTCACCCTTCTTGCGCAGGCGCTGGCCTTCGCTGGTCTGATCTGGATCATCGCGACCAAGATCTGGCCGCCGCTGATGAACGCGATCGAAGAGCGCCAGCAGAAGATTGCTGAAGGCCTCGCTGCTGCCGACCGCAGCCAGAAAGATCTGGCCCAGGCGCAGGAGAAGGTCAACGAAGCGCTGAAGGAAGCACGCACCAAGGCCAACGAGATCATCGATCAGGCTCACGCGCGTGCCAACCAGATCGTTGATGCTGCCCGTAACGAAGCGATCACCGAAGCCACCCGTCAGAAGGAACTGGCCCAGGCTGAAATCGACGCCGCCGCCAACCGTGCCCGTGAAGATCTGCGCAAGCAGGTGTCCGCGCTGGCCGTGACCGGTGCCGAAAAGCTGCTCAAGCGCGAAATCGACGCCAACGCCCACAAGGCGCTGCTCGACGAGCTGGCCTCGGAGATCTAAGGATGAGCCAGGCCCTCACGCTTGCCCGCCCGTACGCCCGCGCCGCGTTCGCGACCGCGCGCGACGAAGGCGCGTTCGCGCCGTGGTCGGACGCCCTGGCGTTCTCCGCCCACGTCGCCGCCGACCCGCGCGTGGCGGCCCTGCTCGCCAACCCGGAGCTGGGTCGTGACGACGCCGTCGCCCTGCTGGCGCCGGTGTCCCACGGCGAGACCTACTCGCGCTTCCTGGCCATCCTGGCCGAATCGCATCGTCTGCCGCTGCTGCCGGAGATTTCCGGCATGTTCGACGCCCTGCGCGCCGAAGCCGAGCACGTGGTCAAGGCCACCGTCACCTCGGCCGCCGAACTGTCGGCCGGTGAGCTGGACGCGATCAAGGTCGCGCTGCGCAAGCGCTTCAACCGCGAGGTCGACGTGACCACCGCGGTCGATGCCTCGCTGATCGGCGGCGCCGTGATCGACGCCGGCGACGTGGTCATCGATGGTTCGCTGAAGGGCAAGCTGGCCCGTCTGCAGACCGCGCTCGCTAACTGAATTCATTTAACGTCCGGCCCCGCTGCCGGCACTAGGACTTGACGATGGCAACCACGCTCAACCCCTCCGAAATCAGCGAACTGATCAAGAACCGCATCGAGAAGGTCAAGCTGGCCGCGGAATCGCGCAACGAAGGCACCGTGACCAGCGTGTCCGACGGCATCGTGCGCATCTTCGGTCTGGCCGACGTGATGCAGGGCGAAATGATCGAACTGCCGAACAACACCTTCGCCCTCGCCCTGAACCTGGAGCGCGACTCGGTCGGCGCCGTGGTGCTGGGTGACTACGAGCACCTGCGCGAAGGCGACGTCGCCAAGACCACCGGCCGCATCCTGGAAGTGCCGGTCGGTCCGGAACTGCTGGGCCGCGTCGTGAACGCGCTGGGCGAGCCGATCGACGGCAAGGGCCCGCTGGGCACCGACCTGACCGCTCCGGTGGAGCGCGTTGCGCCGGGCGTGATCTGGCGCAAGTCGGTCGACCAGCCGGTGCAGACCGGCTACAAGTCGGTCGACTCGATGATCCCGATCGGCCGTGGCCAGCGCGAGCTGATCATCGGTGACCGCCAGACCGGCAAGACCGCGATGGCGATCGATGCGGTGATCAACCAGAAGGGCACCGGCATCAAGTGCGTGTACGTTGCGATCGGCCAGAAGGCTTCGACCATCGCCAACATCGTGCGCAAGCTGGAAGAGAACGGCGCGCTGGCCCACACCATCGTGGTGGCCGCGACTGCTTCCGAATCGGCTGCCATGCAGTACATCAGCGCCTACTCGGGCTGCACCATGGGTGAGTACTTCATGGACCGCGGCGAAGACGCGCTGATCGTGTACGACGATCTGTCCAAGCAGGCCGTCGCCTACCGCCAGATCTCGCTGCTGCTGAAGCGCCCGCCGGGCCGTGAAGCCTACCCGGGTGACGTGTTCTACCTGCACTCCCGTCTGCTCGAGCGCGCTGCCCGCGTGTCCGAGGAATACGTCGAAAAGTTCACCGAAGGCAAGGTCACCGGCAAGACCGGTTCGCTGACCGCGCTGCCGATCATCGAAACCCAGGCCGGCGACGTGTCCGCCTTCGTTCCGACCAACGTGATCTCGATCACCGACGGCCAGATCTTCCTGGAAACCGACCTGTTCAACGCCGGCATCCGCCCGGCCGTGAACGCCGGTATCTCGGTGTCGCGCGTCGGTGGCTCGGCCCAGACCAAGATCATCAAGAAGCTGTCGGGCGGCATCCGTATCTCGCTGGCCCAGTACCGCGAGCTGGCTGCGTTCGCGCAGTTCGCCTCGGACCTGGACGAAGCCACCCGCAAGCAGCTGGAGCGTGGCCAGCGCGTCACCGAGCTGATGAAGCAGAAGCAGTACGCGCCGATGTCGATCGCCAACCAGGCGCTGTCGATCTACGCCGTCAACGAGGGTTACCTCGACGACGTGCCGGTCAACAAGCTGCTGGCGTTCGAAGAAGGCCTGCACGCCCACTTCGCCAACACCCAGGGCGAGCTGGTCAGCAAGGTCAACGCCACCGGCGGTTGGGACAACGACATCGAAGGTGCCTTCAAGAAGGGCATCGCCGAGTTCAAGACCACCGGCAGCTGGTAATCGCGGTCCTGTAGAGCGGAGCCGCTGGCTCCGCTGGACCAGATGACAAACGGTTGAACAACGCGGGGCAGCAGCCCCGCGCCACGGGAAACAAGAGATGGCAAGCGGACGCGAAATCAAAACCAAGATCAAGAGCGTGCAGAACACCCGCAAGGTGACGCGCGCCCTGGAAATGGTCTCGGCCTCCAAGATCCGCAAGGCGCAGGATCGGATGAAGACCTCGCGTCCGTACGCGCAGGCGATGAAGCAGGTGATCGGTCACCTGGCCCAGGCCAGCACCGACTACCAGCATCCGTTCCTGGTCGAGCGTGAGCAGGTCAAGCGGGTCGGCTTCATCGTGATCTCCTCCGATCGCGGCCTGGCCGGCGGCCTGAACAACAACCTGTTCCGCAAGATGCTGGGCGAAGCCAAGGCATGGCAGGACAAGGGTGCGGAAGTGGACTTGGTGACCATCGGCCAGAAGGCTTCGACCTTCTTCCGCCGCGTGAAGGTCAACATGGTCGGCAGCGTGACCCACATCGGCGACGTGCCGAAGCTGGAATCGCTGATCGGTGTGATCAAGGTCATGCTCGACGCCTTCACCGAAGGCAAGATCGACCGCGTGTACCTGGTCTACAACCGCTTCGTGAACACCATGGTGCAGAAGGCCAGCTTCGATCAGCTGCTGCCGCTGCCGCCGGCTGAGAAGCAGGTCGCTCACCACGACTGGGATTACCTGTACGAACCCGATGCCGCGACCGTGCTCGAGCACGTGATGACGCGTTACATCGAGTCGCTGGTGTACCAGGCACTGCTGGAAAACGTCGCCTCCGAGCATGCGGCACGCATGGTTGCGATGAAGGCGGCGAGCGACAACGCCAACAAGCTGATCGGCACCCTGCAGCTCGTCTACAACAAGGCGCGCCAGGCAGCGATCACCCAGGAAATCTCCGAAATCGTCGGCGGCGCGGCAGCAGTCTGACCGCGTTCGTTCAAAGCACACATTAGAGGATGCAGCAATGAGTCAGGGCAAGATCGTTCAGATCATCGGCGCGGTCGTCGACGTCGAATTCCCGCGTGAATCGGTGCCGAAGGTGTACGACGCACTGAAGGTGGAAAACACCGAGATCACCCTCGAAGTCCAGCAGCAGCTGGGCGACGGCGTGGTGCGTACCATCGCCCTCGGTTCCACCGACGGCCTGAAGCGCAACCTGGTTGCCGTCAACACCGGCCGTGGCATCTCGGTGCCGGTCGGCGCTGGCACCCTGGGCCGCATCATGGACGTGCTCGGCCGTCCGATCGACGAAGCCGGCCCGGTGGCCGCCAGCGACAGCTGGGAAATCCACCGTGCGGCCCCGTCGTACGAAGACCAGTCCCCGGCCACCGAACTGCTGGAAACCGGCATCAAGGTCATCGACCTGATGTGCCCGTTCGCCAAGGGCGGCAAGGTCGGCCTGTTCGGCGGCGCCGGCGTCGGCAAGACCGTCAACATGATGGAGCTGATCAACAACATCGCCAAGGCGCACAGCGGACTGTCCGTGTTCGCCGGCGTGGGTGAGCGTACCCGTGAGGGCAACGACTTCTACCACGAAATGAAGGACTCCAACGTCCTCGACAAGGTGGCGATGGTGTACGGCCAGATGAACGAGCCGCCGGGCAACCGTCTGCGCGTCGCCCTGACCGGCCTGACCATGGCCGAGTACTTCCGCGACGAGAAGGACGAAAACGGCAAGGGCAAGGACGTCCTGCTGTTCGTCGACAACATCTACCGTTACACCCTGGCCGGTACCGAAGTGTCGGCACTGCTGGGCCGTATGCCGTCCGCCGTGGGTTACCAGCCGACCCTGGCCGAGGAAATGGGCGTCCTGCAGGAGCGCATCACCTCGACCAAGAACGGTTCGATCACCTCGATCCAGGCCGTCTACGTTCCCGCGGACGACCTGACCGACCCGTCGCCGGCGACCACCTTCGCCCACCTGGACTCGACCGTCACCCTGTCGCGTTCGATCGCCTCGCTGGGTATCTACCCGGCCGTCGATCCGCTGGATTCCACCAGCCGCCAGATGGACCCGCTGGTCATCGGCCACGAGCACTACGACACCGCCCAGCGCGTCCAGCAGACCCTGCAGAAGTACAAGGAACTGAAGGACATCATCGCGATCCTGGGCATGGACGAGCTGTCCGAAGAGGACAAGCAGGCCGTGTCGCGCGCCCGTAAGATTGAGCGCTTCTTCAGCCAGCCGTTCCACGTGGCCGAAGTGTTCACCGGTTCGCCGGGCAAGTACGTGCCGCTGAAGGACACCATCCGTGGCTTCAAGGCCATCGTCGATGGCGAGTACGACCACCTGCCGGAGCAGGCGTTCTACATGGTCGGCGGCATCGAAGAAGCGGTCGAGAAGGCCAAGAAGATGGCCGAGAAGGCCTGATCCGGGACGGGCGGGAGCGATCCTGCCCGACCTGACGCCGGCGCCGGGCAACCGCCCGCGCCGGTGGACTCCCACGGTGGCATTGCGCCGCCGCGAACAGCGAAGAGATTTGCATGAGCACGATCCGTTGCGACATCGTCAGCGCCGAGCAGGAAATCTTCCGTGGCGAAGCGACCCTGGTCGTGGCCACCGGTGAGCTGGGCGAACTGGGCATCGCGCCCAAGCACGCGCCGCTGATCACCCGCCTGAAGCCGGGCAAGGTGGTGGTGACCACGCCGAACGGCGAGCAGCTGGATTTCGCCATTTCCGGCGGCATCCTGGAAGTGCAGCCGCAGGTGGTGACCGTGCTGGCCGACACCGCGATCCGCGCGCAGGACATCGACGAAGCCTCTGTCCGCAAGGCCAAGGAAGAAGCCGAGCGCATCCTGGCCAACCGCGGCGAGGCGATGGAAGTGGCTGAAGCCCAGCAGAAGCTGGCCGAAGCCGTCGTCCAGCTGCAGGCGCTGGAGCGCCTGCGCAAGAACCTCAAGCACTGAGGTTTCTCGCGCTGCATCCACGAGAACGCCGGCCCTGTGCCGGCGTTTTTGTTTGTGCGGGGTAGAGTGTCGGCTGGGTAGAGTCGACTATCGCGCGCAGCGCGGGATTTCCGCATTCTGATGGAAGAGCAGTCGACCAACAGTCGACTCTACCGATCCCGATCCCGATCCCGATCCCAGCGCCGTATCAGCGGTAGACCACGCAGCGCATCAGCAGGAAGGAAACGCACGCCAGCCCGCCTTCCACCAGCGGCTTGGCCAGCCAGGTGTACTGCAGGCCCAGCGCGTGGTCGACCAGGCTCACCAGCAACGTGCTTGTCGCGGTCAGCAGCAGCCACAGCCCGAAGAAGCGTGAAAATCGACGCCAGCCAAGGCGCGCATCACCTGCATTGGCAAAGGTGTAACGGCCGTTGAGCCAGAAGCCCAGCAGCATCCCGGCCAGGCGACCGGCAATGTTGGCAGGCACCACCGGCAGGCCCAGCGCGGTCGCGGTGACGAACACCAGCCAGTCGAGCAGCAGCTGCACGAGCCCGATGATGAGATAGGTGCTTCCCTGGCGGACGAGGCCCATCAGTGCGGTGAAGGAGGTGGGATGCACATGTTAACGGCCCACGCTCTAGAATCATCGGCAACGAACCACGGACTGCCGTTTCCATGACCCAACCCCTGCACGTCATCATCCTCGCCGCTGGCGCGGGCAAGCGCATGAAGTCGGTGCTGCCGAAGGTGCTGCAGCCGATCGCCGGCCAGCCGATGCTGGCACACGTGATCGCGGCCGCCCGCGAACTGGAACCGGCGGCGATCCACGTGGTCTACGGCCATGGTGGTGAAGCGGTGCGCCAGTACTTCGCCGACCAGCCCGACCTGCAATGGGCTGAACAGGCACGGCAGCTGGGCACCGGCCATGCGGTGGCCCAGGCGATGCCGCAGGTGCCTGACGCCGCGCAGGTGCTGGTGCTGTACGGCGACGTGCCGCTGATCCGCGCGCAGACCCTGCGCGACCTGCTGGCGCAGCCGGGTCGCCTGGCGGTGCTGGTCGCCGATGTCGATGACCCGACCGGTTACGGCCGCGTGCTGCGCGATGCCGAAGGCAAGGTGGGCTCCATTGTCGAGCAGAAGGACGCTACCGATGACCAGCTGCGTGTGCGCACGATCAACACCGGCATCATTGCCGCCGAGTCGACCGCGCTGCGGCGCTGGCTGTCGCAGTTGTCCAACAGCAACGCGCAGGGCGAGTACTACCTGACCGACGTGTTCGCCTTTGCCGCGCACGAGTACACCCCGGCCGAAATGGCACTGGTGGCCGACGCGCAGGAAGCCGAAGGGGCAAACGATCCCTGGCAGCTTTCGCAGCTGGAGCGTGCCTGGCAGCGCCGCGCGGTACGGGCCCTGTGCGCGCAGGGCGCGCGCGTACGCGATCCGGCACGTCTCGATATCCGTGGCACTGTCACCGTGGGCAGTGACGTGCTGATCGATGTCGATGTCGTTCTCGAAGGCAATATCGTGCTGGGCGATGGCGTGACCATCGGTCCATTCAACCGCCTGAAGGACGTTGCTCTCGGTCCGGGCACCGAAGTACGTGCGCACTGTGATCTGGAAGGCGTGGTCACCGAAGGCGCAGCACTGGTCGGTCCGTTCGCGCGCCTGCGCCCGGGTACCGTGCTGGCCGATGGCGTGCACGTCGGCAACTTCGTCGAGACCAAGAAGGTCACCCTCGGTGTTGGCAGCAAGGCCAACCATCTGACCTACCTGGGCGATGCGGTGATCGGCAGCAGGGTAAACATCGGTGCCGGCACCATCACCTGCAACTACGACGGCGTGAACAAGTCGACCACCACCATCGGCGACAACGCCTTCATTGGCTCCAACAGTTCGCTGGTAGCACCGGTGACCATTGGCGACAGTGCGACGATTGCCGCCGGTTCGGTCATCACCCGCGACGCCCCGGATGGCAAGCTGACACTGGCACGTGCACGACAGGAAACCATCGATGGCTGGAAGCGCCCGCTCAAGAAGTCCTGAGCCACGCATCCCGCATGCCGACGAACTCGGCATGCTGCCGGCAATTGAACAACGTGCCGGTGAACTGCTGAAGGGTCACCAGGCCTACCCGGTGTTTGCCGGGCATGGTCTGGACCTGCCGACGCTGCAGGATGGCCTTCAACGTGGCCAGTTGTGGGTGGTGGATGCGGCTGACGGTGGTATCGCGGGTTACCTGCTGGCCGGTGAACTCTGCGGTGAATTCCATGTGCTGCAGATGGACGTGGATCCCGCACACGCGCGGCGTGGCCACGGCCGCGCTTTGCTGCGCCATTCCTTGGCGCAGGCGAGGGCGGGAGGCTACGCGGCCGCGGTGCTGACCACGCTGTCCGATGTGCCGTGGAATGCGGCCTTCTATGCCAGCGAAGGATTCAACGTAGTGCCCGAGGCGCAGTGGAACGATGGCCTGCGCGCGGCGATGGCCGAAGAGGCTGCGCTCGGGTTCCCGATGCACCTGCGGGTGGCGATGCGGCAGGTTTGGTAGGTGCCGACCTTGGTCGACACATCCGCGCATGGCGTGGACCTACCCGCTCAACCCACCGGCAACAGGATCGACACGCACAACCCGCCATCGCCGCGATTCTGCAGTGATACCCGGCCGCCATGCGCTTCCACGATCTCGCGGGTCAAGGCCAAGCCCAGCCCGGTGCCATTGCGCTTGGTCGAATAGAACGGCATCAGCGCATTCTGCAGCACCTGCTCGTTCATGCCCTTGCCGCGATCCAGTACGTCCAGGCGCAGCCACTGCGGCAGCCGCGTGAGTTGCACCTGTACGTCGTCGTTGGGCGGTTCTGCTTCGGCGCAGGCTTCGTGCGCGTTCTTCAACAGGTTCAGCAGTGCCTGCCCGAACTGGGCGATGTCGATGCGGCTGCTCAGTTCCTCGTCCGGCTCACGTTCCATGCCGAATGGGATCTGCTGGCGCAGGCTGGACAGGAAGGGGGCCCAGTGCACGGTCTGCAACTGCGGTTGCGGCAGCTTGGCAAAGCGCGCATAGCCACGGATGAAGCCTTCCAGGTGGCGTGCGCGATCCTCGATGGTGGTGAAGATCTCCGGCAGCCGGTCAAAGCGCTCACGCTGCACCAGCACACCGCCGGAATGGGCGAGCGATGCGATCGGCGCCAGCGAGTTGTTGAGCTCGTGGCTGATCACCCGGATCACCTTCTTCCAGGTCTGCACTTCCTGGCGCCGCAGCTCGGCGGTCAGCAGACGCACCAGCAGCAGGTCATGCGGTCGGCCGTTGAGCTGGAAGGCGCGCCGCGACAGGTGGTAGACCTGCTCGTCGTCCTCGTCGCCATCCTCTCCCTCGGCATGCACCGCGAACAGGCTGTCGCCACCGCGGGCGATGGCATCGCGCAGCTCCACCGGCACCTGTTCCAGCACGTCCTCCAGGCGCTGGCCTTCCAGCTTCCAGCCGCCATGCAGCAGCTTGCGCGCAGCCAGATTGGAGAACACCACGCGGGCGATGCCATCACCGCCCGAGGCGATCAGCAGCATCGCCACCGGCGTGTTCTGCACCATCGTGTCCAGCAGAAGTTCGCGTTGCACCAGGCCCTGCCGCTGTGCACGCAGCACATCGCCCAGTTCGCGGTGTGCCTGCACCAGGTCGCCGAGCTCGTCATTGCCGGGCCAGTGCACGCCGAAGTTGTATTCGCCGTCGCGATAGCTGCTGGTGGTGCCCGCCAGGGCCCGCATCAGTGACCGCACCGGGGCGGTAGCGCGACGCAGGGTCCACCACATCAGCGACAGCAGGATCAACGCCGACACCGTGGTCACCACCCAGCCATGGTCCATCCAGTAGGCCAGCAGCCACGGCAACGCGGCGGCCAGCGCCAGCACCGGCAGCAGGCGCAGGAACAGGCGGAAAGTGAACGAGCGCCGTTTCATTCGCGCGGGATACCGTGGCGGTCCATGCGCCGGTACAGCGCCTGGCGGCTCAGGCCGAGTTCGGCGGCGGCCTGGGCGATGACGCCATGGTTGCGCGCCAGTACCTCCTCGATGCGCGCGCGGTCGGGGTCATTGCCCGCACTGGGGGCCGGGCGCGGAGCGGCGGCTGCGCGCGGCAGGTTGAGATCGGCCACTTCGATGCGGTTGCCGGTGGCCAGCAGTTCGGCGCGCTGGATCACGTTGCGCAGTTCGCGCACGTTGCCTGGCCACGGGTGCCGCTGCAGGGCGGCGGTGGCGGCGCTGGACAGGGGCTTGCCAGCTGTCAGGAAGCGCTCGGCCAGCGGCACGATGTCGCCCGGGCGATCGGCCAGCGGTGGCAGCACCAGTTCCACCGTGTTGAGGCGGTAATAGAGGTCTTCGCGGAAGGTGCCGTCGCGGATCATCGCCGGCAGGTCGGCATTGGTCGCGCTGACCACGCGGACCTTGACCTGGCGTTCGCGGTTGGAGCCCAGGCGCTCGAAGCGGCCGGTTTCCAGCACACGCAGCAGCTTCATCTGCCCGCCCAGCGACAGGTTGCCGATCTCATCCAGGAACAGGGTGCCACCATCGGCGGCCTCGAACTTGCCTTCGCGCGCCTTGTTGGCGCCGGTATACGCACCGGCCTCGGCACCGAACAGTTCGGCCTCGATCAGTTCCGAAGGCAGCGCGCCACAGTTGACCGCCACGAATGGACCCTTGGCCACCAGGGAATTGGCCTGGATGATCTGCGCGATCTTCTCCTTGCCGGCACCGTTCGCGCCGGTGATCAGTACCGGCAGTTCCGAGCGTGCGACCTGGCAGGCGAGAGCGATGACGCGCTCGCTGGCGGGGTCGGCGAAGACCGCGCCGCACAGGTCGTACTTCTCTTCCAGCGCATTGCGCTGGCGCAGTTCACGGCTGCGGCGCCGGTCCAGTTCGCGGCGCGCCTCGGACAGTTCCAGCAGGTTGTTGACCGTGGTCATCAGCTTGCGGTCGTCCCAGGGCTTGGCCAGGTAGTCGGCCGCACCGGCCTTGACCAGATCCACCGCGCTGCTGAGGTGGGTCCAGGCCGTCAGCAGGATCACCGGCAGATCGGGATGGCGCGCGCGGATCTGCGCGAACAGGGCCTCGCCTTCTTCGCCGGAGGTGGTGTCCTCGCTGAAGTTCATGTCCTGGATCACCAGGTCGACCGGCTGCGACTCCAGCAGGGCCAGCCCTTCGGACGGGCTCTGCGCCTGCAGGGTGTCGATGTCGTGCAGGGAGAACAGCACGTCCAGCGCGGTACCCACGCTGGCGTTGTCGTCGATGATCAGGATCGCAGGCATCAAGCGGTTCTGCAGAAAGGGATGGGCGGCGCCGTTGGAGCCGTTCGTGTCCACGCACCGGGAGAGCCCGGCGCCACCCATCAAGCATAGCCAAACCCGTGGCTGTGCAGGAGCGGCCCTCGCTCAGCGCCGGGGAGGCACCGGGGGCCGTGGCGGCGCGGGTGGCGGCGGCACCTCCAGCGCCTGGCGCCAGGCTGCGGCGTCGACCGCCACCGTCAGTTCGCGCTTGTCGCGGCGCAGCAACAGATAGGCGGTGGCTGCGTTGGAATGACGCAGGGCCTCGGCAAGGTGTTCGACCCGGCGCACCGCCGTGTCGTCCACGCGCAGGATGCGATCGCCACTGCGCACGCCGAAGCGCATTTCCGGGCTGGCGGCCTCCACGCGCACCTGGCCCTCCGTTGAGCGCAAGGACAACCGCGCGGCATCCTGGCGCCACTCCAGTGTCTGCGCACTGCCACCGCCGGCCAGCGCCGGCAATGGCAGGAGCAGCATCAGGCACATCGCGCGGGCACGCATCTCACGCGCCCCGCGTGGCGACCGCAGGCGGCACCGCTGCCGCACGCCGCGCCGGCCCGAACACGGCGATCTGGCCCAGCACCCACAGCAGCAGTGCACCCAGCGGCAGGTAGTACAGCGGCATGCGCGGCAGCTCGTACAGGTTCATCAGCGCCAGGTTGATGGCGTAGGCCGCCAGCATGCCCAGCACGATGCCCAGCGTGGCCAGCAGGAAGTTCTCGGTCTGGAAGTAGCGCAGGATCTGCCCGCGGGTCGCGCCCAGCGCACGGCGGATGCCGATCTGCTTGCTGCGCTGCTGCACCCAGAAGCTGGCCAGGCCGATGATGCCCAGCGCGGTGACCACCAGCAGCGAGATGCTGACGGTGATCAGCAGGCCGACCATCGCGCGGTCGTTCTTGAAGAAGTCCTTGCGCTGGTCTTCATAGGTCAGCTTGTCGCGCATCAGCCGGTTGGGGTCGTTGCGTTCCAGCGCGGCGGCACCGGCATCGAGTACTTCCTTGCGGCGTTCCGGCGAAGTGCGCAGCACATACGTGCCACCTTCGTCGAAGGTGCGCCGCATGGGCAGCAGCATCGAGTTGGTCCAGTTGTCATTCCAGCCGTTGGGCGTGCTGAGCGTGTCGACGATGCCGACCACATGCAGCGGCTGCTTGCCCATGTAGTAGGTCTTGCCCAGCGCACTGCCATTGGGTTCCATCTTGGCGGCGGTGGCCTGGGTGAGGATGACCGGGATCGCGTTCTCCTTTGCGCCGCCCTTGCTGGCGTCTTCGAAGTTCTGGTACTCGTCGGGCAGGAAATCGCGGCCTGCGATCAGGTTGATGCCCATCGTGGCCAGCCCGTTCTCGGACAGGGTGTACATCGAGGCGTTGGTGGTCGGCCGTTCCTGGTCGATCACACGCGAAATGCTGCTGCTGGAGGAGCCGTTGCGGAAGGGGACCTGGTTGATGATGGTGACGTTGCTGACGCCGGGAATCGCGCGCAGCGATGCCAGGTCCTCGCGGGTGCGGGCCATGGCGTCGGTCTGCTTGCCGATGCCGCTGACGCGCAGCATGACCAGTTCGCTCTCGGCGATGCCGCTGGGCATGCTGATCTTCTCCACGCGCTGGCTGACCAGGAACAGCGCGTTGCAGACGATGGCGCAGGTCAGTGCGACTTCCAGCACGATCAGGGCAGCGGCGGTCTTGTGCCGGCGCAGCGTGCTGAGGATGGGGCGGATGTCCATGGGAGTCCTCGTTCGGGTGCTTACTGCGACTTGAGCTGGATGGCCGGGGTGACCTGCATGGCGCGCCAGGCGGGCAGGAACCCGGCGGCAAGACTGGCGAGCAGGGTCAGGCCCAGCGCGAGCAGCAGCATGTTGCCGTCCAGGTGGGCCAGCTTTGCGTATTCCACCGGTTGCTGGCGCACCGCGAACAGGCCAAGCAGGGCCAGGCCGATACCCAGCACGCCACCGACCACGCCGACCGCACCGGCTTCCACCAGGCACTGCAGGAAGATCTGGCGACGGCTGGCACCGAGGGCGCGGCGCACGCCGATCTCACCACTGCGGCGCAGGAACTTGGCCAGCAGCAGGCCCACCGTGTTGACCAGGCAGACACCCAGGAAGCCCAGCGCCAGCCACAGCTGCAGGCGCACATCGCTGGGGACTGCGCCATTGAAGTCCAGCCATTCCATCACGGTGCGCAGGCGCACGTTCGGCGGATGTTTGAAGCGGCCGGCCTCGCGCTGCTGGGTCGAATAGTTCTCCAGGTAGCGGCGGTAGTCGGCGGCCTTGGCCGGGTCCATCTCCACCCAGTACTGCAGCCACGCGCACGGTGCGTTGAGCGAGTAGCTGTTGCCATCGGGATTCTCGCCGAAGCAGTTCATGTTGCCGTTGTTGCCCAGCTTCAGGTCGAAGGAGGTGGAGATCGGCAGCAGCAGGTCCTCGTTTTTGCCGTAGCTGCCCGTGGTCAGGTCGTAGAAGTGCGGCTCCGGACTCCATTCCTTCATCACGCCGACGATGCGGTAGCTCTGCCCTTCCATGCGCAGGTCGCGGCCCACGCTGTTGGCGCCCTGGTACAGCTTGTCATTGAGCGCCTTGGAGATGACCACCACGCGTGCACGGCCTTCATCGTCCTCGCGCGTCCAGGGGCGGCCGTACTGCATGGGCACCTCGAACATCGGGAAGAAGTCGGCCGAGGTCCAGCGGGTGTCGATGCTGAAGGGCTTGAGAGTGCTGTTGTCCGGTTCGATGGTACCGCCGCCGCCGCTCATCAGTGCCTGGCGCTCGCCTTTGGCCTCGCGCAGCAGGGCTTCACCGTCGAAGCGGGTCAGCTGGGTTTCCGGTTCCTCGCCAGCGACATAGGCGCCGGTCGCGGCATCAAGCTGCACATAGAACAGGCGGTCACTCTTGCCGGGGATCGGGTCACCGGACAGCACATGGAACACCGTCAGCGTGGTCATCGAGGCGCCGATGCCTAGCGCGATAGCAATCACCATCAACGCGGTCAGTACCTTGTTGCGGCGGAAGCTGCGCACCGCCAATCGGGCGTAGTAGGCGAACATGGTCGGGCCCTCACTCGTTGACGGCGACGATGTGGCGCGGCGGGGTGGCCAGCACCGGCTCGCGCACCAGGTCGGTCACCTGGCCATCGACGATGTGCACGTTGCGCTGCGCGCGCGCGGCCAGTTCCGGATCGTGGGTGACCATCACGATGGTGGTGCCGGCAGCGTTGATCTCCTCCAGCAGTTCCATCACGCCGCGGGCCATCTGTGTGTCCAGGTTGCCGGTCGGTTCGTCGGCCAGCAGCAGGCGCGGGCTGCCGGCCAGCGCACGCGCGATGGCCGCGCGCTGCTGCTGGCCACCCGACAGTTCATTCGGATAATGCTTCATGCGCGAGCCGAGGCCGACCTGGCTCAGCGCCTTCTCGATACGTTCGCGGCGCTCGTTGGCGCTCATCTTCCGATAGCGCAGCGGCACGTCGACGTTGTCGAACAGGTTCAGGTCGGGGATCAGGTTGAAGCCCTGGAAGATGAAACCGATCTTCTGGTTGCGCAGGCGGCTGCGGGCATCATCGCCCAGCGTGCTCACGTCCTGGCCGTCAAGCATGTAGGTGCCGCTGGTGAAGGTTTCCAGCAGGCCGGCGATATTGAGGAAGGTGGTCTTGCCGGAGCCTGACGGGCCGGTGACGGCGACGAACTCACCTTCCTTGACCTGCAGTTCCAGCGAGCGCAGTGCGTGGGTTTCCACCTGTTCGGTGCGGAAGACCTTGGCGACCGAACGCATTTCGAGCATGTACATGGGGTGTCCTCTCTCCAGGATTCAGGTATCAGGTATCAGTTGACGGAGACGCGTTCGGCGTCCTTGAACAGGTCGCTGCCAGAGACCACGATGCGGTCGCCCGGCTGCACACCCGACTTGATTTCCACTTCGCCCAGGCTGCTGACGCCCAGTTCCACCGGACGCCGCACTGCGGTGCGGCCATCCATCACGTAGGCGATGCCGTTGCCCTGTTCGACGAACGGGCCGCGCTCGACCTTCAGCACGTCCTTGCGGGTGTCGAGCAGCACGCGCACCGACATCCGCTGGCTCTGGCGCAGGCCTTCCGGCTGCGCGCTGGCGAAGCGCACGCGGGCGTTGACCTCGCCGTTGACCACTTCCGGCGACACCGCACTGATCTCGCCCGGGAACGGCTTGCCGTTGCCGCCGGTCAGCTGCGCCGGCATGCCGATCGCCAGGTCGCGAGCGAAGCTCTCCGGCACCTTGATCTCGACCTCGAACTTGGACAGGTCGACCACGCCCAGCACGGGCGCATTGGCGGCCAGGTTGGTGGACTGGACGGCCTGCACCTGGCCGACCTGGCCGTCGAACGGTGCGCGCAGGGTCAGCGCGTCCACCTGGCGCTGCACCTCGGCCACCACCGCCTTCTGGCGGTCGGCCAGCAGGCGCTTGTTGCGGGCGTCCAGGTCCGCGCCCTGGCTCTGCAGGCGGGCATCGGTGGTGGCGTTGGCCAGGGTGATATCGGCCTTCTTCAGCGAGTCCTTGGCCTTGGCCAGATCGATCTGCGGTACTGCACCGCCGTCGTAACCGCGCTGGTAGCGCTGCAGGTCGCGGTCGGCGGCCTGGCGCTCGATGGTGGCCTGGTCGGTTTCCTTGCGCGACTTGGCGCGGGCCAGGGTGGCGTCCAGCGCGGCGCGGCTGGCCTCGGCTTCCAGGCCGGCCAGGGTGGCCTGCTCCTGGGCCAGCTTGCTGCGCAGTTCCGGGCTGTCGATGACCGCCAGCTCCTGGTCCTTCTTGACCACGTCACCGGCAACGACTTTCAGGTCCACGGTACCGGCCGAGATGGCGTACAGGATCGGGCTGTTGGCGGCGATCACGCGGCCGTCGGCGGCGATGTCGCGGACCAGGTCACCGCGCTTCACTTCGGCGATGCGCACGCGGCTGCTGTCGTAGGAGCGGCTGGCGTTGGACCAGGCGTACACGGCCCAGCCGATGCCGGCCAGCAGCGCGATGGCGCCCAGTGCCGGCCAGCGGTAACGCTGCCAGTTGGCTCGGGTGGTGCCGGCCGGGGCGGAGGAAACGATCTGGTCCTGTGCGGAGGTGTCGCGGATCATCGGGTGCGTGCCTGACGGTGGTAGTGGGTACCAAGCACGTAGCGTGCCAACTTTATTTCCTTGTGGGTCAATGGGTTGGGAGGCACCCTGAAGTGTCCGGGTGTCCGCGGACACCTTTCCGGACACTTTCATTAAGCGGACAGGAGGGGGAGCGCGGGCCCGCAGGCTAGAATGCGGCGATCGTCTTCAAGGAAACGCGTGACATGTGTGGAATCGTGGGTGCGATCGCTGATCGCGACGTAGTGCCGGTGCTGATCGAAGGCCTGAAGCGCCTTGAGTACCGTGGTTACGATTCCTCGGGCATCGCGGTGATCGACCATGCCGAACGGCCGGATGTGCGCCGCGTGCGTCGTACCGGCCGTGTGTCGGAAATGGCCACTGCGGCCGAGGCCGAGGGCTTCAATGCAGTGCTGGGCATCGGCCACACCCGCTGGGCCACCCACGGTGGTGTCACCGAGGCCAACGCGCATCCGCACATCAGCCACGGCGTGGCACTGGTGCACAACGGCATCATTGAAAATCACGAGGAGCAGCGCGAGAAGCTGCGTGCCCTGGGTTACACCTTCGAGTCGCAGACCGACACCGAAGTCATCGCGCACCTGATCCATCACCACCTGAAGGACGGCGACGACCTGCTGGTGGCGCTGCAGCACACGGTGAAGGAGCTGACCGGCGCCTACGCGCTGGCCGTGGTCAGCCGCGCCGAGCCGGAACGCTTCGTGTGCGCGCGCATGGGCTGCCCGCTGCTGATCGGCCTGGGTGAGGGCGAGAACTTCGTGGCGTCCGACGTTTCGGCGGTGATCTCGGCCACCCGCAAGGTGATCTTCCTGGAAGAGGGCGACACCGCCGAAATCCGCCGCGACGGCGTGCGCATCTTCGATGAGCATGACCAGCCGATCGAGCGCGAGGTGCACCTGTCCGACGTATCGCTGGCATCGCTGGAGCTGGGCCCGTACCGCCACTTCATGCAGAAGGAAATCCACGAGCAGCCGCGCGCGCTGGGCGACACCATCGAGGCAGCGATCGACGCCGGTGGTTTCCCGGCCGAACTGTTCGGCAAGAATGCCGAGGCCGTGCTGTCAGGCATCGAAGGCGTGCAGATCATCGCCTGCGGCACCAGCTATTACGCCGGCCTGACCGCGCGCTACTGGATCGAAGCCATTGCCGGCCTGCCGTGCAGCGTGGAGATTGCCAGCGAGTACCGCTACCGCGCCGCCTATGCCAACCCGAAGCACCTGATCGTCACCATCTCCCAGTCCGGCGAAACGCTGGATACGATGGAAGCGCTGAAGTACGCCAAGTCGCTGGGCCACAAGCACACGCTGTCGATCTGCAACGTGCCGGAAAGCGCGATTCCGCGCGCCAGCGAGCTTGTCTGCTACACCCGTGCCGGCGCCGAGATCGGCGTGGCGTCGACCAAGGCCTTCACCACCCAGCTGGCCGCACTGTTCCAGCTGACCGTGGTGCTGGGCAAGCTGCATGGCCGCATCGACGCGGCGCAGGAAGCGGACTACCTGGAGCAGCTGCGCTTCCTGCCGGGCAGCGTGCAGCACGCGCTGAACATGGAGCCGCAGATCGCCGCCTGGGCCGAGCGTTTCGCGCGCAAGAGCAGTGCGCTGTTCCTGGGTCGTGGCCTGCATTACCCGATCGCGCTGGAAGGCGCGCTCAAGCTCAAGGAAATCTCCTACATCCACGCCGAGGCCTATCCGGCGGGCGAGCTGAAGCATGGCCCGCTGGCGCTGGTGGACGAGGACATGCCGGTAGTGGTGATCGCGCCCAACGACAGCCTGCTGGAGAAGGTGAAGTCGAATATGCAGGAAGTGCGCGCGCGCGGCGGCGAGCTGTTCGTGTTCGCCGACCATGACAGCAACTTCAACGAGTCCGAAGGCGTGCATGTGATCCGCACGCCGCGCCATGCCGGCGTGCTCAGCCCGATCGTGCACACCATCCCGGTGCAGCTGCTGGCGTACCACACCGCACTGGCACGTGGCACCGACGTGGACAAGCCACGCAACCTGGCCAAGAGCGTGACGGTGGAGTAACTCCGCCGGAACCGCTGGAAGCTGCATGCGAAAGGGGCCCCACGTGGGCCCCTTTCGTTTGCGCCGGTGGTCGTGCCAAGTGGGACAGCCGCCGGGTGTTCTGTCCGCTGTCGGCAGCAGGCAATCAATCTTTAATGCGCGACATCGCCTGTATTCAGCGGCGGTTTCAGCCGCGGTGCCATCCTCTGGATCGTCAGTTGGTTCCTACGACGAACTGTCCTATCGATGCCGGTAGTGACCGATGGTCGCAGTCGTAGAATCGATTTGACCGAGGGCCGGGTTGAGCGGTTGAACCCACCTCGTTCGCGTTGCAGCACGTCGTCTGCCGATCCATTTCCACCGGCAGCCGGGTGCGCCAGACGTGCGCTGAAAGGTCTGTTCCCGGGGAGGGGGCGTATCGGAAGAGCACACTTTTTGACTTAGTGACCTGCACCAGGAAACAAGAATGAACGTCCGCGAACTCCTGCAATCCAAGAAAGAAGCTGTCATCACCATCGACGCCGAAGACACCATCGGTGCCGCCGCCCACAAGATGAGCGCGAACAAGATCGCTGCGCTGGTGGTGATGAAGGACGATGCCCCGGTCGGCATCATTTCCGAGAAGGACATCGTGCGCACCCTGGCCGACGACGGCCCGCAGGCCGGCCGCCGGGTGATTTCCAGCCTGCCGTCCACCGGCCTGGAAGGCATTGCGCCGGAAGCGACCCTGAAGCAGGCCATGTCGCTGATGACATACTCGCGGCGCCGTCATCTGATGGTCACCGAAGGCACCCTGCTGGTGGGCATCCTCAGCCTGGGCGACATCGTGAAGAACCTGCTGGGCGAGCTGGAGCTGGAAAAGGCCGTGCTGCAGGACATCTACATGGCCGCCCACTGAGGGCTGGACCCTTGGATGCAGAGAAGCCGGGCATTGCCCGGCTTCTTCGTTCACGGCTTCGGTGATATCAGAAAGTGACCTTCACCGAATCGGCGCTGTAGTTCGCCGGACCGTGATAGACCACTTCGATGTTGTTGCCATCCGGATCGAGCACAAAGGCGCCGTAGTAGCCGGGATGGTAGGGGCGCTCGCCGGGTGCGCCGTTGTCCTTGCCTCCGGCGGCGATGGCCGCAGTGTGGAAGGCATCGACGGTGGCGCTGTCGCGTGCCTGGAACGCCAGATGGTGGCGCCCGGTGAGCTGGCCGGCGGCGGCCTCGCTGGTGGCGCTGGAAATGAACAGCTCATCGGCCCAGAAGTAATCCTCGCCTTCGCCGGCGATCGGGATGCCGATCGTGTCGAACACCGCCTGGTAGAAGCGGCGGCTGGCGGTGAGGTCGCGTACGACCAGCTGGATGTGGTCGATCAGTCGTCCGCGGTGCAGTTCCATCGTTTCCATACGAACCTCGCAAAAAAGGGGACGGAGGGGATTAAGTCACTTCCAGCCAATAGTGCCAGAAACGACTTAATCCCCTCCGTCCCCTTTTGTCAGTTGGCGATGATCTCGACCCAGTAGCCGTCCGGGTCCTTGATGAAGGCCAGGTTCTTCATGCGGCCGTCGGTCAGGCGCTTCTGGAAGGTCACGCCCAGGTCCTCGAAGCGCTGGCAGGCGGCTTCGATGTCCGGCACGGACACGCAGATGTGGCCGAAGCCGCGCGGGTCGCTGTTGCCGTCGTGGTAGACCGCGCCGTCCTGGGCCTCGGTGCCATGGTTGTGGGTCAGTTCCAGCACGCCCGGCAGGCCGGCCATCCACACGCGGCGCTGGCTGTCGTCTTCCGGCACCACCGCGCCGGCCGGTACGTAGGCCAGGAAGTACAGGCTGAACTGGGCTTCGGCGAAGTCGCGCTTGTCGATCAGCTGGTAGCCCAGCACGCGGGTGTAGAAGTCCAGCGAGGCGGTGATGTCCTTCACCCGCAGCATGGTGTGGTTGAACACGAAGCCGGTGGTCTCGGCCGGAGCCTGGGCGGCGACGCCGGGGACATCGCGCAGGGCGGGGATGGTCATGGGGGAGGTCCTTCAGACAGGGCCGTTGCCGGCCGGATGTGGCCATTCTACCGGCTCTGAATTTGGCCATTCGCGACATACAATGGCCAGATAGCACCGTTCCGTCCTGATGACCATTGCCCGCCATGTCGCAGCGTGAATGGGTGGCCGCCGCCATCCGCAAGATCGAAGCCGATTTCAACCGTTCCGCCGATACCCACCTGATCCCGTTGGCGCTGGCCGGGTTCGCGGGCATCGATGTGTACCTGAAGGATGAATCAAGCCATCCCACCGGCAGCCTCAAGCACCGGCTGGCGCGCTCGCTGTTCCTGTATGCGTTGACCAACGGCTGGCTGCGCGAAGGGCGGCCGGTGATCGAGGCTTCCAGCGGGTCGACGGCAGTGTCCGAGGCCTATTTCGCGCGCCTGCTGGGGGTGCCGTTCATCGCGGTGATTCCGGCCACGACCTCGCCGGAGAAGATTGCCGCCATCGAATTCCACGGGGGCCGCTGCCACCTGGTCGAGCGCGCCTGCGAACTCAACGGTGAATCGGAGAAGCTGGCCCGCGAAACCGGTGGCCACTTCATGGACCAGTTCACCTATGCCGAGCGGGCGACCGACTGGCGCGCCAACAACAACATTGCCGAGTCCATCTTCAAGCAGATGGCCGAGGAGCCCAGCCCGGTTCCGGAATGGATCGTGTGCAGCCCCGGTACCGGCGGTACCGCAGCGACGCTGGGCCGCTATGTCAGCTACCGCCGGCATGACACCCGCATCCTTTGCGCGGACCCGGAAGTGTCGGTGTTCTTCGATGGCTATCAGGCTGCCGTGGCCGGCCAGCAGGACTGGCGCGGCCTGACCTGCAGCGGCGGTTCGCGCGTGGAAGGCATCGGCCGGCCGCGGGTGGAGCCGAGCTTCATCCCGACCAGCGTCGATGCGATGGTGAAGGTGCCCGACGCGCTGAGCCTGGCCGCGATGCGCCATGTCAGCCGCCAGCTCGGTCGACGCGTGGGTGGCTCCACCGGCACCAACTTCATCGGTGTGCTGCGGGCGGCGCAGTGGATGCGTGAGGCAGGCCACCAGGGCAGCATTGTCAGCATCCTGTGCGACAGTGGCGAGCGCTACGCGCAGAGCTACTACGACCCGGCGTGGTACGCGCGGCAGGGCATCGATGTCGACGGCGCCGATGCACAGCTGGCAGCGGCAGTGGCCGGGCAGGGGCTGCCGGAACTGCCGTGGTGCAGCCTGGAAGCGTTGTAGCCGGCCGGCATTTCCGCCGGGCGATGCCCGACGAGCGCAGCGGTGTGTCGTACCCCGATCAATACCCCGCCGCGGTGAACGCGTCCAGCACTGCATCTCGCAGCGCATCGGGCAAGGCCTCGATGTCCATCGCGCGATCATCCAGATGCAGGCTCGGGTCCAGGATGCTGGCACGGCCCTGGGCCAGCGCCTGCAGCCACAGCAGCACGCAGATCACGAACTCGCGCTCATGGCCCAGCCGCAGCTGGCTGGCGCCACGTTCGATCACCTCGAACGGGTACCACTCCTGGGCATCGTTGAACGTGCCGCCCTGCTGCAGCACTGCCTGCAGTTGATGCAGGTGACGCGGGGCGTCGTCGCCGGCATCGCACAATGCGGCGATCCAGGTCAGTTCGGCCGGGCTGGCGGACAATGCCAGTGACCGGGCCGGTGAGGCGGATGCAACTGCAGCCAGACCTTCCATGTAGGGCCTCGTTCGGTGCGTACCGCTGCGGACTCCCCCGCAGCCAGAGCTTCGATGCGTGACCGTAAGGCCGATGTGAATGCCGCGCCCCCTTGTCAGCCACGCCTGCCAGCGCCATATCTACCAAGCTGCCCGCCCGCCGGGCCCGTTCCCTGGAGATCTGCCGTGACCGTTGCCAACCCCCTGCTCGATTTTTCCGGCCTGCCGCGCTTCGAGGCGATCCGCCCCGAGCACGTGGCGCCGGCGCTGGACGTGCTGCTGGCCGAGGCCGAAGCCGCCGTCAGCGCGGCCGAGCAGGTGCAGCCGGTGCGCTGGGAGACCTTTGTGGCCCCGCTGGATGACGCCACCGAGCGCCTGTGGCGCGCCTGGGGCCTGGTCGGCCACCTGCAGGGCGTGGTCAACACCCCGGAACTGCGCGAGGCCTACAACAGCAACCTGCCGCGGGTGACCCGCTTCGCCAGCGCGCTCAGCCAGAACCTGGCGTTGTACCGGCAGTACCAGACGCTGGCCGCCAGCACCGAGGCGGCGCGCTTCGACGAGGCCCAGCGCAAGGTGCTGGACAACACGCTGCGTGACTTCCGCCTCGGCGGCGCCGAGCTGGCGCCGGAGGCGCAGCAGCGCTTCGCGGCGATCAAGGAAGAACTGTCGGCGCTGTCGGCGAAGTTCTCGCAGAACGTTCTTGACGCTACCGATGCCTGGTCGCTGATCGTCGAGGACGAAGCACGATTGAAGGGCCTGCCGGAAGACGTGAAGGCCGCCGCGCATGCCGCAGCACAGAAGGACGGCAAGTCTGGCTGGAAACTGACCCTGCAGATGCCGTGCTACCTGCCGGTGCAGACCTGGGGTGAGGACCGCGACCTGCGCGAGATCCTGTACCGTGCCAGCGCACAGCGTGCGTCCGAATTCGGCGATGACACGCTGGACAACAGCGGCAACATCGACCGCATCCTCGCCCTGCGCGCGGAACTCGCCGCACTGCTCGGCTTCGGTTCGTATGGTGATTATTCGGTGGCGACCAAGATGGCGCAGGACCCGGCCGAGGTGCTCGGTTTCCTGCGTGACCTGGCCTCGCGCGCCAAGCCGTTCGCGGCCAAGGACCGTGCTGAACTGGAACAGTTCGCACGCGAGCAACTCGGTATCGACAGCCTGCAGGCCTGGGACCTGGCATTCGCTGCCGATCGCCTGAAGCAGGCGCGTTACAGCTATTCCGAACAGGAAGTGAAGCAGTACTTCACCGAACCGAAGGTGCTGGGCGGCCTGTTCTCGGTGATCGAGCAGCTGTACGGCCTGCGCGTGCAGGAGGACAGCGCGCCGGTGTGGCACGAGGATGTGCGCTTCTTCCGCCTGGTCGATGCGCAGGGCGGGCTGGTGGGCCAGTTCTACCTGGACCTGTACGCGCGCGAAGGCAAGCGCGGTGGCGCGTGGATGGATGATTGCCGTAACCGCCGCGAGTGTGCCGACGGCAGCGTGCAGACGCCGCTGGTCTACCTGGTGTGCAACTTCGGCCGAGGTGCCAATGGCAAGCCGGCCACCTTCAGCCACAATGAAGTGACCACCCTGTTCCATGAAATGGGCCACGGCCTGCATCAGCTGCTGACCCGCATCGGCGAACTGGGCGTGGCCGGCATCAACGGCGTGGAATGGGACGCGGTGGAGCTGCCCAGCCAGTTCATGGAGAACTTCTGCTGGGAATGGGAGCACCTGCAGGCGATGACCGCACATGTGGACAGTGGCGAGCCGCTGCCGCGCGCGCTGTACGAGCGCATGCTGGCTGCACGCAACTTCCACAGCGGCATGGCCACGGTGCGCCAGCTGGAGTTCGGCCTGTTCGACATGCTGCTGCACAGCCAGTTCGAACCGGCGCAGGACAGCGTTCTGGCACTGCTCGATCGTGTGCGCGCGGAAGTGGCGGTGAACCACCCGCCGGTCTGGAACCGCTTCCCGCATCAGTTCAGCCACATCTTCGCCGGCGGCTACGCAGCCGGTTACTACAGCTACAAGTGGGCCGAGGTGCTGAGCGCCGATGCCTATGCGGCGTTCGAGGAGGCGCCGCAGGCGCTGGCTGAAACCGGCGCGCGCTTCCGCGAAGAGATCCTGTCGCGCGGTGGCAGCCGCCCGGCGGCGGAGAACTTCAAGGCCTTCCGCGGCCGCGCGCCTCTGATCGACGCGCTGCTGCGCCACTCGGGCATGGCGTAAGGTGTTTGGTAGGTGCCAACCTTGGTTGGCACGTTACCGTTATCCACGCATGGCGTGGATCTACCGGAATGTTCGGACATGGCGTAACGCCTTGGTAGGCGCCAACCTTGGTTGGCGAAAAGCCCAGGCCAACCAAGGTTGGCCTCTACCGGGCGTCGCGCCTTGGGGTCATTCGGCGTAGATCATCTTCCGGGTCATGCCGCCGTCCACGATGAAGTCCTGGCCGGTGGTGAAACCGGACAGCGACGACAGCAGGTACACCGCCAGTGCACCGATGTCTTCGGGGCGGCCGACCCGGCCGACCGGGTGTTGCGCATGGTCGATGGCTGAGTATTCCGGCGCGTGGCGCCGTGAGGGGGCCTGCCACGCAGTGGTGCCGATCCAGCCGGGGCTGATGCTGTTCACACGCACCGCCGGACCGGCGCTGATCGCAAGTGCATGGGTGAAGGCCACCAGCCCACCCTTGGCTGCCGCATAGGCTTCGCTGTGTGCTTCGGATTGCCAGGCCCGGGTGGAGGCGATGTTGATGATCGCACCGGCGGCGCTGGCGGTCAGTGCTGGCAACGTGTGCTTGCTGCACAGGAATGCACCGTGCAGTGACGACAGCCGGCGCTGCCACTCGTCCCAGTCCATATCCTGCAACCCTGTGCCGTGTGGACCGGCGATGCCCGCGTTGTTCACCAGTCCGTCGATACGGCCGAAACGCTGCAGGGCCACGGCGATGAAGTCGCGCACGCTGGCTTCGTCGGTGATGTCCAGGCGCTGGAACGCGGCATCCTCGCCGCGCTGCCATTCCGCCAGACACGCTTCTCCGGCCTCCACGTCCAGGTCGCCGATCAGCACGCGTCCACCGGCACCAAGTACGGCCTGGGCAATACCACGGCCGATGCCGTTGGCACCGCCGGTGACCAGCACAACCTTGCCCGACAGTGGCGCGGCCGGCCATGCGGCGATCGGCGGCACCGTGCTCACGTCAGGTCTTCGCCGCGCAGGCGGCGATGCCAGCCGTCCACACCGATGCGGTCCAGGGTCTGGATGTTGCGCTCGACGATCACGTCCGGGTCCGGATAGACATCCACCGCGCGTGCCACGCTGTCTTCGCGCAGCAGGTGCAGGGTGGGGAAGGGTGCGCGGTTGGTGTAGTTGCTGGCGTCGTCCGCGGCCACGCCATCGAACTGGTAGTCCGGGTGGAAGCTGGCCACCTGCAGGATGCCCTGCAGGTCCAGTGCCTCGATCGCCGCATCGGCGTTGTCGAGGAAATCGTTGTAGTCGAGGAAATCGGTCAGCACCTGCGGATGCACGATCAGCGTCGTGTCGATCTGCTCGGCCGGCGTATCGCGCAGCAGCACCAGCTCCTCGGCCAGCTGTTCAACCAGCGCTTCCGGCGTGGTCGCATCGCTGAGCACGATGCGGACCTGGTCCTTCACGTACACCGCCTTGGCGAACGGGCACAGGTTCAGGCCGATGACGATGCGCTCCAGCCACAGGCGGGTGGCGGCGATCGGGTCATCGGTGGGCAGGTGTGAATCGGTCATGGCGGGCACGTGGGCTGGCGGGGCCGCCATTGTAGGCAGTGTGCCGGTGCTGCGCTGTCCACTGTGCAGGAACTGGACAGTGGCGAAGCTGGAAATTCCTGAAGATTCAAACCGTTGCGCGCTACCGATGGATGGCCGATTGCCAGTCCGGGGCGACGGGCGTGGAATGGATGCACGAAACAGGAGGACACCCATGACTGCATCTTCCCCGTGGCTGCCGGACGCCCTCTGGGCCGGCGCCTTCTTTGATGGCCACTGGCAGGCTGCCCCGCAACGGCACCCGGTGATTGAACCGGCCACTGGCCGGGAGCTGGGCGAGATCGGCCTGGCCGATCCGGCGCAGATCGCGCGTTCGGCGGCTGCCGCGGCACAGGCGCAACAGGCTTGGGCGGCGGCGCCCTACGAACAGCGTGCCGACGTGCTGCGCAAGGCCGCGCGTCTGGCCGAAGAGAACATCGACACCCTGGTCGAGTGGCTGGTGCGCGAAAGCGGCTCGACCCGCCTGAAGGCCGGCTTCGAGGCCAAGGTGACGATCAAGGCGCTGCACGAGGCCGCCGCACTGCCGTCGCGCAGCACGGGTGAGATCCTGCCCTCCGAGCCGGGCAAGCTGAATCTGGCGCGGCGCCGCCCGCTGGGTGTGGTCGGGGTCATTTCGCCGTTCAACTTCCCGCTCTACCTGGCGATGCGTGCGGTGGCCCCGGCGATCGCGCTGGGCAACGCTGTGGTTCTCAAGCCGGACCCGCGTACGGCAGTGTGTGGTGGCGCGGTGATCGCGCGCCTGTTCGAGCAGGCGGGCCTGCCGGCAGGCGTGCTGCACATGCTGCCCGGCGATGGCGCGGCCGGGGCCGCGCTGACCAGTGACCCGCACGTGGCGATGATCCAGTTCACCGGTTCCACCGCCGCCGGGCGCAAGGTCGGCGAAGCGGCGGGCAAGCACCTGAAAAAGGTTTCGCTGGAGTTGGGTGGCAAGAATTCGTTGATCATCCTGGACGATGCGGACCTGGACCTGGCGGTGGCCAACACCGCGTGGGGCGTCTACCTGCACCAGGGCCAGATCTGCATGGCGACCGGCCGCGTGCTGGTGCACCGGAAGATCCATGACACGTTCCTGCAGAAACTGGTGGCCAAGGCCAACGCGCTGAAGGTAGGCGACCCGGCACGTGAGGACGTGGCGATCGGCCCGCTGATCAATGCCGGCCAGCGCGACCATGCTGCACGCGTGGTCGAGCAGGCGGTGCAGGCCGGTGCCACGCTGGAAGCGGGTGGCACGCACCGGGAGCTGTTCTTCGCACCCACCGTGCTCGGCAACGTTGCGGCCGACAATCCGGCCTTCAGCGAGGAAATCTTCGCGCCGGTAGCGGTGGTGGTGCCGTTCGACGATGACGACGAAGCCGTGCGCCTGGCCAACGACAGCGAGTACGGGCTGTCGATGGCGATCGTGTCCAGCAACGTCGGCCGCGCGCTGAAGATCGGCGAGCGCCTGCGTACCGGTCTGCTGCACATCAACGACCAGACCGTGAATGACGAGGTGATCAACCCCTTCGGCGGCGTCGGCGCGTCCGGCAACGGCACCAGCATCGGTGGCCCGGCCAACGGCGAGGAGTTCACCCAGTGGCAGTGGTTGACCGTCAAGGGCGAAGCGCCCGCATACCCGATCTGATCGAAGGAGCCATCACGATGAACGACAACAACGCAACGCGTGAGATCACCGCCGCCGTGGTACGCGGCAAGGAGCAGCCCTTCGTCATCGAGCAGGCGACGCTGCGCGGTCCGCAGGACGACGAGGTGCTGGTGAAGGTGGTGGCCACCGGCCTGTGCCATACCGACCTGATCGTGCGCGATCAGTACTATCCGGTGCCGCTGCCGGCGGTGCTGGGCCATGAGGGGGCGGGCATCGTCGAAGCGGTTGGCCCGAACGTGCGCGACCTCAAGGCGGGGGATCACGTGGTGCTGACCTACGGCGCCTGTGGTCACTGCAATCCCTGCCGGGGTGGACACGGTGCTTACTGCAGGGATTTCTTCGCCCTGAACTTCGGTGGCGATGATGGCCACGGCCATACCGCGATCACCGATGCGCAGGGCCAGCCGCTGCACGATCATTTCTTCGCCCAGTCCTCGTTTGCCACCTACGCGCTGGCCCGCGAGATCAATGCGATCAAGGTGCCTGATGACGCACCACTGGAACTGCTGGGCCCGTTGGGGTGCGGCATCCAGACCGGTGCCGGTGCGGTGCTCAACTCGCTGCAGGTGCGGTCGGGCAGCAGCTTTGCAAGCTATGGTGCCGGTGCGGTGGGCCTGAGCGCGGTGATGGCGGCCAGGGTGGCCGGGGCCACCACCATCATTGCCATCGACGTGGTGCCTTCGCGCCTGGAGCTTGCTCTGGAGCTGGGGGCCACCCACGTGGTCAACAGCCGGGAGACCGATGTGGTCGAGGCGGTGCGTGCGATCACGGGTGGGGGTGCTGACTTCGCGCTGGAATCGACCGGTCGTCCGGACGTGCTGTCCGCTGGCGTCGAGGCGCTGGGTGGGCTGGGCATGATGGGCGTGGTCGGTGCGCCGAAGCTGGGCACCACCGCCAGTTTCGATGTGAACAACCTGCTGCTCGGCGGTCGCAGCATCCGCGGCATCGTCGAGGGCGACAGTGTGCCGCAGGTGTTCATTCCGCAGCTGGTGACCCTGTTCCAGCAGGGACGCTTTCCGTTCGACAAACTGGTGAAGTTCTATCCGCTGGACCAGATCAACCAGGCCGCCGAAGACAGTACCCGTGGCATTACCCTGAAGCCGGTGCTGCGCATCGCGGCGTAGTTTCCCTTGTTGGTAGTGCCGGCCGCCGGCCGGCCCGGGGGGCAGATCCGTTTTCCAGAAGATAACGGCTCTGCCCCTTTGTTTGAACGCGTCTTGAAACGGAAACGCTCCGTTGCCGAGACGTAACATGGCGTTGCCACTGGCGGGTGTACGCTGCGTCCATGATGGCCACGACAGTCGGGCAGCAACAACTGGTGGCGGCACGCGCCGCTTTCGCCGACGGCGATGCGCGCTCATTGGGCGTGTTGCCGCTGCCGCTGCAGCAGTCATGGCTGCGTTCGCGCGCGGCGGGCCTGCAGCCGGGGCAGGAGCCGGACTATCGGCCGCTGCTGGGCGATGGCCGCCATCTGTCCCATCCCGATGACCGGCGCCTGGCGCGTTGCGTGCAGCCGGAGCTGGAACAGCTCTGGGCGGCCTTCGGTGGGCGTGGCTGGACGATGTTCTGCGCCAACCGCGACGGCATGGTGATCGCGCAGCAGGCCCACGGGCTGGAAGATGCTCCCTTGCTGCGGCCGATCCAGGTCGGGCGACAGCTGGGCGAGACCGAGATCGGCACCACCGCGCCAGCGGTCAGCCTGGCCGACGATGTGCCGGCACTGGTGCGCGGCAACGAACACTACCTGCAGCGGTTCGCGCCGGTGTTCTGCCTGAGCGAGCCACTGCACGATCTCGACGGTCGGGTCTGCGGAGTGATCGACATCACCGGTCTTGGCGAGCGCGATCCCGCGCTGCTGCAGGGCTATTTCCGGCAGGCTGCGCTGGCCAGCGAAAATCGCTTGTTCCACAGCCTCACTGACGTGCACCTGCTGGCCGTGCAACATGATCCGCGCTGGCTGGCGTCACCGCTGCAGGGGCTGCTGGCGGTGCAGGAGGATGGCCAGCTGCGTGCAGCCAACCGCGTTGCACGGCGCCTGCTGGGCCTGCCACGGCGCGGGCCGTTGCCGCTGCTGGGTCTGGAAGCGCTGTTTGCCGGTGCCAGTGCGGCGCAACGGCGTCGGCTGCTGCAACCGGGCGCAGCGCATCGGGTCCGGCTGGGCGAGGGCAGTGCGGTCTACCTGCAGCGTCTGCAGGGGCCGCGGGGCGCGACGCACCGGTCTACTGTGCGAAGCACCCCGGCAGATCCAGGCGCGCCGCTGCTGCGTGACCAGCAGCGTGAGGCCGCGCGTCGCGCGGCCCTGGCCGCTGACGGCAACCTCAGCCTGGCCGCACGCCAGTTGGGAATCTCGCGTACCACGCTGTACAAGCTGCTGCGCGATTGACCGCGTAGTCCACCGGGCAGGGCCCGGCGGGGGCATCAGTCGCGGAAGTTGTTGAACTGCAGCGGCAGCTCGAACTTGCCGGCCTTGAGTACGGCGATGGCATCCTGCAGATCGTCGCGCTTCTTGCCCTGCACGCGCAGCTTGTCGCCGTTGATCTGGCTTTCCACCTTCAGCTTGGCGTCCTTCAGTGCCGCCGCGATCTTCTTGGCGATCTTCTGCTCGATGCCCTGCTTGACGGTGATCTTCTGCCGGGCCTGGGCCAGGTTGGTTTCGATGTCGCCGAACTCCAGGCTGAGCACGTCGATGCCGCGCGCGGCCAGGCGTGCGCGCAGGATGTCGTTCATCTGCTTGAGCTGGAACTCGGTCGGCGCAGTCTGGTTGATGACATCGCCATCGCGTTCGAACTTGGCGTCCACGCCCTTGAAGTCGAAGCGGGTGGCCAGTTCGCGGTTGGCCTGGTCGATGGCGTTGGTCAGCTCGTGGGTGTCGACTTCGGACACGACGTCGAAGGAGGGCATGGGCGATGCTCCGCAGGATTCAGTGGTGGCCATTCTATCGCGCCGGCCCGCATGCCCGCTTTCTGTAGAGTCGAGCCATGCTCGACTGCTCTTCACAAAGCAGTCGAGCATGGCTCGACTCTACAGAAGGGCGGCAGTCGAGCAAGCTCGACTCTACAGAAGGGCGGCAGTCGAGCAAGCTCGACTCTACAGAAGGGCGGCAGTCGAGCAAGCTCGACTCTACAGAAGGGCGGCAGTCGAGCAAGCTCGACTCTACAGAAGGGCGGCAGTCGAGCAAGCTCGACTCTACAAACCGGTGCTGTCGGCGATAATGGGCCATGAATGTGCAACGCTCCCCTTCGCGTGCGGTGGCCTGGATGGTCGCTGCGGTCGCCTGTTTCTCGCTGATGGATGCTGGCATGAAGCAGCTGTCGGCCAGCTATCCGACCCTGGAAGTGACCTTCCTGCGTGGTGCGGCTTCGTTGCCGTTCGTGCTGGTCTGGGTGCTGGTCAGCGCCGGCCCGCGCTCGCTGATCCCGCGCCGCTGGGGCCTGCACCTGCTGCGTGGTGGGCTGGGCATGGCGATGATCGGCTGCTTCGTGTTCGCCCTGCGTGACCTGCCGCTGTCCACCGCCTACACCATCTATTTCGTTGCCCCACTGCTGATCGCCGCGCTGTCGGTGCCGTTGCTGGGTGAGCGGGTTGGCCCGCGGCGCTGGGTGGCCATCGGCATCGGCCTGGTCGGCGTGCTGGTGGTGCTGCGGCCGGGCGTGGACGGCTTCATTTCGGTGCCGGGGCTGATGGTGCTGGCCGCGGCCACTGCGTATGCCGTGGCGGCGATCACGGTCAGCCTGCTCACCCGCACCGATACCTCGCAGTCGATGGTGGTCTGGTTCCTGGTGATCATGGCCATCGGTGCCGGCCTGCTGGCCCTTCCCGGCTGGGTGCCACTGCAGCTGGCGCATGCGCCGCTGATCGCCGGCATGGGTCTGGCTGGGGCGCTGGGCCAGATTGCCCTGACCAAGGCGTTCCAGCTGGGCGAGGCCTCGATGATCGCGCCGCTGGAGTACAGCGGCCTGGTCTGGGTGATCGGCTGGGATCTGGCCTTCTGGGGCCAGCTGCCGGACAGCTATACCTGGGTGGGCGCGGCGATCATCGTCGCCTCGGGGCTGTACCTGCTGCACCGTGAGCGGGTGAACCGGCAGGAACCGCCGAAGCCGCTGGATCATCCCTGAGCCGGGGTAGTGCCGGCCGCTGGCCGGCAACTCCTTGCCCCGGAGGAACCGCTGCAGGTGCCGGCCAGCGGCCGACACTACCGGGCGCGGGCGACTTAGAACCAAAAGGAATAACATTCTGGCCCATGGCGCGGGCGCGCGACCGCCTGCGCTGGTAGGCTGCACGCCCCCTTCCGTCACCCAGCCGGTGAGCCACGCCCGTGATCGAGTTCCAGCGCCTGCACAAATCCTATGCCGTTGCCGGCCGCGCAGTCAGCGCGCTGCAGCCGCTGGACCTGACCATCGAGGCCGGTGAGGTATTCGGCATCATCGGCCATTCCGGCGCCGGCAAGTCGACCCTGATCCGCATGATCAACCGCCTGGAAGAGCCCAGCGGTGGTCGCCTGCTGATCGGTGGCGAGGATGTCACCGGACTGGATGCGGACGGCCTGCGCGCGCTGCGCCGGCGCATCGGCATGATCTTCCAGCACTTCAACCTGTTGTCTTCGCGCACGGTGGCCGGCAACGTTGCCTTCCCGCTGGAGCTGGCGGGCACGCCGAAGGCGGAGATCGATGCACGCGTGGCCGAGCTGCTGCAGACCGTGGGCCTGGAGGCGCACGCGCAGAAGTACCCCGCACAGCTGTCCGGTGGGCAGAAGCAGCGCGTCGGCATCGCCCGTGCGCTGGCGACACGCCCGCAGATCCTGCTGTGCGACGAGGCCACCAGTGCGCTGGACCCGCAGACCACCGCCTCGGTGTTGTCGCTGCTGTCGAAGATCAATCGCGAGCTGGGCCTGACCATCGTGCTGATCACCCACGAGATGGATGTGATCCGCCGTGTCTGCGACCGTGTCGCCGTGCTCGACGCCGGCCAGATGGTCGAGACCGGGCCGGTCACCCGGGTGTTCCTGCATCCGCAGCACCCGACCACGCGCCGTTTCGTCAGCGAATCGGAGCACGTGGATGAAGGCGCGCTGCATCGTGATTTCGATGCCGTCGGTGGCCGCATCGTGCGGCTGACCTTCCTCGGCGGAGACACCTACGAACCCCTGCTCGGCAGTGTCGCGCGGGAGACCGGGGTCGACTACAACATCCTGTCCGGCCGTATCGACCGGATCAAGGACACCCCGTATGGCCAGCTGGTGGTCGCCCTGGTGGGCGGTGACCAGTCCGCCGCGCAGGCCGCGTTCGTGGCTGCCGGCGTGCACGTTGAGGAGCTGCGTCGATGATCATCGCCACTGCCGGCGGATTCTTCCGCCACCTGGATGCGGGCAAGTGGGCCGACATCGGCCAGGCCACCATCGACACCCTGCTGATGCTGCTCGGTTCGCTGCCGCTGACCCTGGCCATCGGCCTGCCGCTGGGCGTGCTGCTGTACCTGTTCGGCGCGCCGCAGATGAAGCGCCGTCCGTTCGCCTACGGCGTGCTGGCGCTGGTGGTGAACCTGCTGCGCTCGGTGCCTTTCATCATCCTGATGATCGTGCTGATCCCGGTCACCCTGTTCCTGATGGGGACGTCGCTGGGGGTACGCGGTGCGATCGTGCCGCTGGTGATCGGTGCCGCGCCGTTCTACGCGCGCCTGGTCGAAACCGCACTGCGCGAAGTGGACCGTGGCGTGATCGAAGCGACCCAGTCGATGGGTGCCACCACCTGGCAGCTGGTCACCCGCGTGCTGCTGCCCGAGGCGCGCCCCGGCCTGATCGCCGGTGCGACGGTCACCACCGTGGCGCTGATCGGTTTCACCGCGATGGGCGGCGCGATTGGTTCCGGCGGCCTTGGTGACCTGGCGTTCCGCGATGGCTACCAGCGTTCGCACACCGACGTGGCCCTGGTTACCGTGGTCTTGCTGTTGGTTCTGGTGCAGCTGCTGCAGATGCTCGGCGACCGCCTGGTCGCGCATTACAGCCGCAAATGACGAGGCGCCGGGGCGCTGCCCCCGGCGTCGCCCGGTGCATCGCGGCAGCCGGCCAGCGGCCGGCTCTACCTCATTGCCTGGAAATGGCAGTGCCGGCCGCTGGCCGGCAGAACCTGCAGAACTTCGACAGTGTGCCTGTCATAGCGCCAGGCTCTGGAAGCCGCCACACCCATCAGGAATCGATATCGCCAGACTGGGACTGGCAGCACACCCCGTTCCTTGGTATGTTCCGTTCAACGTAATACGTTTTACGGAATGATCCGTTCATTCCGCTGCAAGCAGACCCGTGCCCTGTTTGAAGGAACCTGTCCACGTGCCTGGCTTTCGATCCGGCGGGCTGCCGAGCGCAAGCTGCAGCTGCTCGACTCGGCACAGACGTTGGCATTCCTGCGCAGCCCGCCCGGGAACCGACTCGAGGCGCTGTCAGGTGATCGGAGAGGGCAGTACAGCTTGCGTATCAATGACCAGTGGCGGCTGTGCTTTACCTGGACTGACAACGGTGCCGATGCCGTGGAAATTGTTGACTATCACTGAGGTGCCCGCCATGAAGCGTCCCCACAACGGCATGCGCGCCATCCATCCTGGCGAGATCCTGCGCGAAGAGTTCCTGATGCCTCTGGCGTTGAGCGTGAACGCGCTGGCAAGGGCCTTGGATGTTCCCGCAACACGGCTGCACGCCATCGTGCACGGGGAGCGCAGTATTTCGGCCGATACCGCGGCACGGCTGGCGCGACATTTTGGTGGGGATGCCGCGTCCTGGCTTGCGATGCAGGCGGCCTACGACCTCAAGACATTGCCAACGCGCAGCGAGATCGAGCGACGGGTACAGCCGCGGGCAGCGTGAATTCGGGGCGCACGGACCGAGGTCCGCGGCCACAATCCAGTCAACGCACGTTCGGTACTTCGTAGCCCAGCTTGCCGACCTGCTCCGGGTGCTGCGGCACGCGCTTGAGCTTGTCGGTGTTCACGCCGTACTCGTCACGCAGGCGCTCGGCCAGCTCCTTGTACAGGGCTTTGTCCATGTCCGGCGTACGCGAGAAGATCCAGGCCATTTCGCGGCCCGGGTAGCCGATCAGTGCCCACGAGTAATCCGGCGCTACTTCCAGCACCCTCGAATGGGTGGGCACGACACGGTAGAACCAGGTGCGCCAGCCGTGGTTGCCACTGTCCGGGTCGACGCTGGCGCGGGCACGCACTTCCTGCAGCGGTTCGCCGAAGCCATCACGGTAGCGGTAGGTGATGCCGACCTTGTGCGCGTCGCGCAACTCGTACTCGTTGACGCTGGCGACATGGCCACGTTCGATGAAGTTCGGCACGCGGCCGATCACATACCAGGTGCCCATGAAGCGCTTCAGGTCGATCGGTGCGTCCAGGGCAGCCGCACCAGAGGCGCTGGTACGGGGCGACGGCGGCTCACTGGCGGCCACGGCGGGGCCGGCCAGGGAAAGGGCCAGCAGCGCGGCGCAGAGCGGGCGGATCGAAGTCATGCGGGAGCGGGCTCCAGTGGGCTTGCACGCGCATGGTCGACTGTGTGCACGCGATCCGTCAATGGTGTCGCAACCTGTGAGAAGGGGGTTGCCCATGCTGTGTTGCATTGTCCACCGGAGAAGCCCCATGAACGCACGTTCCGTCCGCCGCTCTGCAACTGAACGCGTCATTCTCGAGCGTGCCGACCCGCGCCTGCTGCGCAGCGTGCAGCAGCTGGCCCTGGCCGGTATGGCGCTGGTACTGGTCTGGCCGGCCGCGCGCGGCAGCAGTGCCTGGCTGGGCTGGCTACCCATGTGGCTGGTGGGCATGCCGCTGGTGGCCTGGTGGGCGTTGCTGCGCTTTCCGTTGCCGCGCCTGTCGTGGCTGCGGCTGGCGCGTCGTACCGGTGGACAGGCACGTCGCCGTAGCGGCGGGGCGGCGCGAGGCCGTCGCGGCTCCACCGCCGCGGCCTGACCTTCGACACGGGGGCGGCCGCGGCGATCCATGCTAGCGTTCCACGGCTTATGACTGCCTGGAGCTGCAATGTCTCGACTCGCTTCCGCCTGCCTGCTGGCCGGCATGATGACCGCTGCCTCGGTGGGGACCGCCGTGGCCGCTGAAGACACCGATCGCTACGCCTGGCTCGAAGACGTCACCGGCGACAAGCCGCTGACCTGGGTCAAGGAACAGAACGCCAAGTCCGAGGCGCGCCTGGCGCAGACCCCGGCCTTCAAGCAGATGGAGACCAGCATCCGCGAGGTGCTCGACTCCGATGCCAAGATCCCCGGCGTGCAGAAGATCGGCGACTACTACTACAACTTCTGGAAGGACCAGCAGCACGAGCGCGGCCTGTGGCGGCGCACCACCCTGGCCGAGTACCGCAAGGCCTCGCCGCAGTGGGAAACCGTGCTCGACCTGGATGCGCTGAACAAGGCCGAGGGTGAGAACTGGGTCTGGCACGGCGCCGATTGCCTGCGCCCGGATTACAGCCGCTGCCTGATCGCGCTGTCGCGCGGTGGCGCCGACGCCGACGTCACCCGTGAGTTCGACCTGGCCAACAAGACCTGGATCAAGGACGGCTTCTTCCGTCCAGAGTCCAAGGGCGGCCTCAACTGGGTCGACCGCGACACCGTGTTCGTCTACACCGACTTCGGTGCGGGCTCGATGACCACCTCCGGCTACCCGCGCGTGGCCAAGCTGTGGAAGCGCGGCACGCCGATGACCTCGGCCACCGTGGTGTACGAAGGCAAGCCGGAGGACATGTACATCGCGGCGATGCACGATGACACCCCGGGCTTCGAGCGCAACCTGGTCAGCCGCACGCTGGCGTTCTACAACAACGAGCTCTACCTGCGTGGCGACGATGGCACGCTGACCAAGATCGACGCGCCGAATTCGGCCGAGAAGGGCCTGCACAAGCAGTGGCTGACCCTGGAACTGCGCGATCCGTGGACCGTGGGCGGCAAGACCTACGCGTCCGGTTCGCTGCTGGCGACGAAGCTGGACGACTTCCTGGCCGGCAAGCGCGACTTCGAGGTGCTGTTCACCCCGACCGCGACCACCTCGCTGGCCGGCGCCACCTGGACCAAGAGCCACCTGGTGCTGAACGTGCTGGATGACGTCAAGAACCGCCTGTCGGTGCTGACCCCGGGCGCCGATGGCTGGCAGACCAGCCGCTTCGTCGGCGCGCCGGCCTTTGGCACGCTGGCCGTGGGCGCAGTGGACAGCAACGACAGCGATGCGGTGTGGCTGACCGCCACCGACTACCTGACCCCGACCACGCTGGCTCTGGCCGAGATCGGCCAGGCGCCGGAAACGTTGAAGACCATGCCGGCCTTCTTCGATGCCAAGGGCAAGGTGATCGAGCAGCACTTCGCCACCAGCAAGGACGGCACCCGCGTGCCGTACTTCGTGGTGCACGACAAGGCGATGAAGCTGGACGGCTCCAACCCGACCCTGCTGTACGGCTATGGTGGCTTCGAGATCTCGCTGACCCCGAATTACTCAGGTGGCATGGGCCGCGCCTGGCTGGAGAAGGGCGGTGTGTACGTGGTCGCCAACATCCGTGGTGGTGGCGAGTACGGCCCGCGCTGGCACCAGGCAGCGCTGAAGCAGAACCGTCACAAGGCCTATGAAGACATGGCTGCGGTGGCGCGCGATCTGGTCAAGCGCAAGATCACCAGCGCCAAGCACCTGGGCGTGCAGGGTGGCAGCAACGGTGGCCTGCTGACCGGCAACATGCTGACCCAGTACCCGGAGCTGTTCGGTGCAGTGGTGGTGCAGGTGCCGCTGCTGGACATGAAGCGCTACAGCCACCTGTTGGCCGGTGCCTCGTGGATGGCCGAGTACGGTAACCCGGATACCAGCGACTGGGAGTTCATCAAGACCTTCTCGCCGTACCATCTGTTCAACGAGAAGAAGAACTACCCGCCGGTGCTGTTCACCACCTCCACCCGCGATGACCGCGTGCACCCGGGCCATGCCCGCAAGATGGCGGCGAAGATGATCGACGCCGGCAAGGACGTGACCTACTACGAGAACATCGAAGGTGGCCACGGCGGCGCAGCCAACAACGCGCAGGCCGCACACATGTCGGCGCTGGCCTACAGCTTCCTGTGGGAGCGGTTGGGCGGTAAATAAGCAGAACGGAAAACGCCGCCCCAGGGCGGCGTTTTTCGTTGGGTTCACGTATCCACGCATGGCGTGGATCTCCCTACGTATCGTGCGCTGGGTCAATAGATCCACGCCATGCGTGGATGCCGTTCGCGCAGATCGATCAGGCGCCCAAGCTCTTCAACCCGCGTGCAATCCGCGCCACCGCCTCCTGCAGCCGCGGCACTTCCTGGGTATAGGCCAGGCGCACATGCTGGTTGGCGCGATGGAAACCGAAATCCAGCCCCGGGGTGAACGCCACGTGCTCGGTTTCCAGGAAGTGCGCGCAGAACGCCTGCGCGTCGTCAGTGAACGCGCTGACGTCGGCGTACAGGTAGAACGCACCCTGCGGTTCCACTTCGATGCGGAAACCAAGCTCGCGCAGCGCCGGCAGCAGATAGTCGCGACGCTGGCGGAACGCCTCGCGGCGCTGTTCGAAGATCGCCATCGATTCCTCGCTGAAGCAGGCAAGTGCGGCATGCTGGGCGATGCTCGACGCGCTGATGTACAGGTTCTGTGCCAGCTTCTCCAGGTCCGGCACCGCCGCTGGCGGCGCCACCAGCCAACCCAGCCGCCAGCCGGTCATGCCGAAATACTTGGAGAAGCTGTTCAGCACGAACGCGCTGTCGTCCACCTGCAGCACGCTGGGTGCATCCAGGCCGTAGGTCAGGCCGTGGTAGATCTCGTCCACCACCAGATGGCCGCCACGCGCGTGCAGGGCCTGCGACAGTGCCGCCAGTTCGTCGGCGGACAGCACGGTGCCGGTCGGATTGGCGGGGGAGGCCACCAGTGCGCCGACGCTGTCGGCATTCCAGTGCTGTTCCACCAGCGACGGTGTGAGCTGGTAGGCGGTGTCCGGGCCGACCGGCACCAGCTGTGCACCGCCTTCCACCAGGCGCAGGAAATGACGGTTGCAGGGGTAGCCGGGGTCGGCCAGCAGCCAGTGGCGGCCGGGGTCGACCAGCAGGCTGCTGGCCAGCAGCAGCGCACCGGAGCCGCCGGGAGTGACCAGGATGCGTTCGGGATCGATATCCAGCCCGTAGTGGCTGCGATAGAAGCCACTGATCGCCTGGCGCAGGGCCGGCAGGCCACGTGCGGCGGTGTAGCGGGTATGGCCGGCGGCCAATGCGGCCTGGCCGGCACGCACGACCGGTTCGGCCGTGGTGAAGTCCGGTTCGCCGATTTCCAGATGGATCACATCGTGGCCCGCCTGTTCCAGCGCCTGCGCGCGGGCCAGCAGGGACATCACGTGGAACGGAGCGATTTCATGGCTGCGCCGGCTGTAGCCCGGCGTGTGGGGCAGGGTACTCATGTGCCCATGGTACGCCGCGCGTCCTGGTAGTGCCGGTCGCTGGCCGGCAACCACCCGCCTCTGTTTATCCCGAGGTTGCCGGCCAGCGGCCAGCACGACCCATGACCATCCGCAGGGTTGCCCGCAACCCTCCTGCAACCCAGACTCGAGCACAAGGACGCCATTGCATTGCGGCTCAAGGAGCCTTATCTCATGAAATCCACCCTCTGCCTGTTGCTTGCGAGCCTGATGACCACCACTGCCACCGCCGCCACGCCGCCCGTTCCGCCGGATGCCGCCAAGCATCCGCATGTGGTCAAGGCGCCGTTCGGCGCGACCCGCAACGACGACTATTACTGGCTGCGCGACGACAAGCGCGAGAACAAGGACATGCTGGCCTACCTGCAGGCCGAGAATGCCTATGCCGACCAGTTGCTGGCGCCGTTGAAGCCGCTGGAAGACACCCTGTACAAGGAGATCGTCGGCCGCATCAAGCAGGACGATTCCAGCGTGCCGGCGCGCGAGCGTGGCTACTGGTACTACAGCCGCTTCGAGACCGGCCAGGACTACCCGATCCACGCACGCCGCAAGGGCGGCATGGATGCCGCCGAGGAAATCCTGCTGGACGTCAACACGATGGCCGCCGGCAAGGGCTACTTCAGCGTCGGCTCGATGGAAGTCAGCCAGGACAACCAGCTGCTGGCCTGGGCCGATGATGACGTCGGTCGCCGCCAGTACACCATCCGCTTCAAGGACCTGGCCACCGGCAAGGTGCTGCCTGATGTGATCACCGGCAGCTCCGGCGACCTGGTCTGGGCCGACGACAACCGCACCGTGCTGTATGTCGAGAACGATCCGGAAACTCTGCTGACCGTGCGCGTGAAGAAGCACGTGCTGGGCACCCCGGCCAGCGCCGACACCGTCGTCTACGAAGAGAAGGACGACAGCTTCTACATGGGCATCGGCCGCACCCGCGACGATCGCTTCATCACCATCGGCGTGCACAGCACCGTGTCCTCGGAAGAGCGCTACGCGCCGGCCAGCGACCCGACCACGTTCACCGTACTGGCGCCGCGCCAGCGCGATGTGGAGTACGACGCTGACCACTACGACGGCCGCTGGGTGATCCGCACCAACGACGGTGCGAAGAATTTCAAGCTGGTCACCGCACCGACCGATGCGACCTCGCGCGCACAGTGGAAGGACTGGATCGCGCATGACGATGCGGTGTTCATCGAAGGCTTCGAGCTGTTCGATGCGTACACCGCCATCGCCGAACGTTCCGAGGGCCTGGAACGCATCCGCCTGCTGTTCAAGGATGGCCGCAGCGACTACGTGAAGGCCGATGAGCCGGCGTATTCGATGGGCCTGGGCGACAACACCGAGGCCGATACGCCGTGGCTGCGCTACGTCTACACCTCGATGACCACCCCGACCACCGTGTTCGAGCTGAACACCGCCACCGGTGAGCGCCGCCAGCTGAAGGTGCAGCCGGTGATCGGCTATGACGCGTCGAAGTACGAAACCGATCGTGTCTGGATCACCGCACGCGATGGCGTGAAGGTGCCGGTGTCGCTGGTCTACCGCAAGGGCTACCAGAAGGACGGCAAGGGCGCGCTGTTCCAGTACGCCTATGGCAGCTACGGCATGTCGATGGATCCGTACTTCAACCAGACCGCGGTGAGCCTGCTCGATCGTGGCGTGGTGTATGCCATCGCCCATATCCGTGGCGGCCAGGAGATGGGCCGCGACTGGTACGAGAACGGCAAACTGCTGCACAAGCAGAACACCTTCAACGACTTCATCGACGTCACCCGCGGCCTGGTCGCACAGGGCTGGGCGGCGAAGGATCGCGTCGCCGCGTCCGGCGGCAGCGCCGGTGGCCTGCTGATGGGCGCCGTGGCCAACCAGGCGCCGCAGGACTACCGGGTGATGGTGGCGCAGGTACCGTTTGTCGACGTGGTCACCACCATGCTCGACCCGACCATTCCGCTGACCACCAACGAATACGACGAGTGGGGCAACCCCGAGCAGAAGCAGTATTACGACTACATGCTGTCCTACTCGCCCTACGACAACGTGAAGCAGCAGGCGTACCCGGCGCTGTTCGTGGGCACCGGCCTGTGGGATTCGCAGGTGCAGTACTGGGAGCCGGCCAAGTGGGTGGCCAAGCTGCGTGACGACAACACCGGCCATTACCCGATCCTGTTCCGCACCAACATGGAAGCCGGCCACGGCGGCAAGTCGGGGCGCTTCCAGCGCTACCGTGAACTGTCCGAGTCGTACGCGTTCGTGCTGCAGCAGCTGGGCATCGCCCAGCCGTAATGGTGCAGGGGTGCCGGGCGTTGCCTGGCATCCCGAACCGGTATCCTTGCGGCCATGAGCCAGCCCGACCCCTCCGCATCCCGCGATGCTGCCACGCCACCGCGCGTGGTGCGTTTCCGCTGGGCGTGGTGGCTGCTGGCCTACGTCAGCCTGGGCACCGGTATCGTCGGCATCTTCGTGCCGGGCCTTCCCACCACCGTATTCATCCTGATCTCGGCCTGGGCTGCCTCGCGTGGTTCCGAGCGCCTGCACAACTGGCTGCTGCAGCACCCGCGCTTCGGCCCGGCCATTGCCAACTGGCAGGCACACGGGGCGGTCAGCCGCTACGGCAAGTGGATGGCCACGATCACCATGGCAGTGTGCGCCGGCATCATGCTGTGGTGCGTGCCGATCGCCTGGGTGAAGTGGTTTTCGATCGGCAGCATGACCGTGGTGGCGATCTGGCTGTGGACCCGGCCGCTGCCGCCACCGGAGCGGTAGTGCCGGCCGCTGGCCGGCACCCCGGTTCCCTGCACCAACCGCTCAGCCGCCAATGGCTATACTCGGGGCATGAAGATCCCCCATCGAAACGCCATCCTGATTCCGCTGGCAGCGGCCTCGCTGCTGCTCCTCGCCGCCTGCGGCAACAAGGGCCCGCTGGTACTGCCGCAGAAGCCGGTGCCGGTGGAAGAAACCGTCGAACCGGTTGCCGAGCCCGCTACCGAAGCGACCCCGGCGCAGACCGAAGGCAGCGCCACCCCGGCCACGACCGTGGACCCGGCTGCACCGACCACGCAACCGGCGCCTGCACCTGCGAAGAAGGTGGGCGGCGGGAATGAGTAAGGCCGGTTCCAAGGCGCTGCGCTTCAGCAAGATGCATGGCGCGGGCAATGATTTCGTAGTGATCGACCTGCGTGACGGCACTGCGCCGCCCACGCCTGAACTGGCCGCGCGCCTGGCCGACCGCCACACCGGCGTCGGCTGCGATCAGATCCTGACTATCGAAGCGCCGCGCGCGGAAGGCTCGGTGGCGTCGTACCGCATCTGGAATGCCGACGGTTCCAATTCCGAGCAGTGCGGCAATGGCGCGCGCTGCATCGCGGCCTGGCTGGTGCGCGAGGGCAGCGCGCAGGGCGATGCATTCGTCATCGACAGCCCGCTGGCCAGCCACGAAGTGAAGGTACTGGGCGAGGGGCAGTTTGCGGTGACGATGGGCGTGCCTGCGTTCGAGCCGGTCAACGTGCCGCTGGTGGGCTTCGCCCACGCACGCGAGGAGTACCTGCTGCCGCTGCAGGGCGAGAGCGTACGCTTCGCCGCGGTGTCGATGGGCAATCCGCATGCGGTGATCGAAGTGGGCCTGATCGATGCAGCACCCGTCGAGCGCGTCGGTTCGCTGCTGCAGCAGCATGCCTCGTTCCCGCGCTCGGTGAATGTGGGTTTTGCCCAGGTGATGAGCCCGGCGCATGCACGCCTGCGCGTGTTCGAGCGCGGCGTCGGTGAAACCCTGGCCTGTGGCAGTGGTGCCTGTGCCGCGGCGGTGACCCTGATGCAGCGTGGCCGCCTGCAGCGCGACGCGCGCATCAGCCTGCCCGGGGGTGACCTGCGCATCCAGTGGCCGGGCGATGGCCAGCCGGTGGTGATGGCCGGCCCGACCGCATTCGTCTTCGAAGGGGAGTGGATCGCATGACCGAAACCGTCGACAAGCTCGGGGCCCATGAAGTCGCTGCGTGGTTGCGGCGACATCCCGGCTTCCTCAAGCAGTTCCCGGACCTGGCCCTGACCCTGGTGGTGCCACGCGACGACGGCCCGACCGCGTCGCTGGCCAGCTACCAGCTGGAAGTGCTGCGCGAGAAGAACCGCGAGCTGGCACGACGGTTGGCCGATCTGGGTGCCACCGCCCAGGTCAATGAACGCCTGGCAGTGCGCACGCATCAGCTGACCCTGGCGCTGATGAAGCAGGACAACGCCGCCGACACCCTGCGTGCGATGGCAGCCTCGCTGCAGGAAGATTTCGCCGGCGACCTGGTGCGATTGGTGGTGCACGCGCCGGTGGCCGGGCTGGAGCAGGCCGACTGGCTGCAGGTGATTGCTGCCGATGATGCGCAGCTGGGCCCGTTCCGCGATTGTCTGAACGACGGCGAGCCGATCTGCGGCCGCCTGCAGCCGGAAAAGAACGCCGTGCTGTATGGCGTGCGCAGCGAAGAAGTGCAGACCACCGCGCTGTTGCCGTTGCCGGGCGTGGGCCTGATTGCTGTGGGCAGCCACGACCCGAACCGCTTCTACCCGGGCATGGGCACGCTGTTCCTGCGCATGATGGGCGATGCGTTGGCCACCGGCCTGAAGCGCTTCCCGGGCTGAGCAGGATACGACGATGAGCGCGGTACAGGCCTTCCTGCAGCATCTGCAGGTAGAGCGGCGGATGTCGGCGCATACGCTCGATGCCTACCGCCGTGACCTGGACGCGTTGTCGGTCTGGGCCGAGCCGCGCGGTGTTGCGGTGGACGCACTCGATGCCGAGGCGCTGCGCCAGTTCGTTGCCGATGAGCACCGCAGAGGCCTGTCACCCAAAAGCCTGCAGCGCCGCTTGTCGGCCTGCCGCAGCTTCTACGCCTGGCTGTTGAAGCATGGACGCATCGAGGTCAGCCCGGCGGCGACGCTGAAGGCGCCACGCGCACCGCGCCGGTTGCCGCAGGTGCTTGACGCCGACGAAGCCGTGCAGCTGGTCGAGCTGGAACCGGAAGGTGAGCTCGGCCGCCGTGACCGCGCGCTGCTGGAACTGTTCTATTCCTCTGGCCTGCGCCTGAGCGAAGTCTGCGCGCTGACCTGGCGCGACCTGGATTTCGACAGCGGCCTGGTCAACGTGATGGGCAAGGGCAATCGCCAGCGCCGCGTGCCGTTCGGCCGGCCTGCACGCGAAGCGCTGCAGGCGTGGCGTGCGGAAAGCGGGGGCGGCCCGGCCTCGCCGGTGTTTCCCGGCCGCAACGGGCCGATCAGCCAACGCGCGGTGCAGATCCGCATCCGCCAGCTGGCGCAGCGCCAGGGCCTGTTCAAGCACGTGCACCCGCACATGCTGCGGCACAGTTTCGCCAGCCACATCCTGGAATCGTCCGGTGACCTGCGTGGCGTGCAGGAACTGCTTGGCCATGCCGACATCGCCACCACGCAGATCTACACCCACCTTGATTTCCAGCACCTGGCCAAGGTCTACGACGCCGCGCATCCACGTGCGAAGCGCCGCAGCAAGGACGACAAGGCTGAATAAACCGTCCTTGATCTGGATCAGGGCAGGGCGGGCGCTACCGGCGCATCGTGGCCGCAGGCCACGAGGACACCGCCACCATGGCGAAGCCCATACCGTTGCATCCCAAACACCCCGAGCGCATCTGCTGGGGCTGCGACCGCTACTGCGCGGCTGACGCCCTGGCCTGCGGCAATGGCTCCGGCCGCACCCAGCATCCGATCGAGACGCAGGGTGAAGACTGGTACCTCGCCTGGGGCATCGAGCCCAATCCGGACCGGCCATCGCAGGCCAAGCGCTGAACGGCAGGCGTTCCACGTTCGGGCGGCGGGGTCCGCGCGCATTGCGATGCGCTCGTTAAAAGGGCGCCCTCTTCCCATGGGGCGCCACCAAGCGCTGAACGGCAGCCATCCGCGCAGGCTTGATCGCACCCGGTGCTGTCCCCATGTCCCGTGAACAGCTATCGGAGGCCGCATGGACCCCAGTCAGAATCCCAACGTTTTCCACGCCACCACCATCGTCTGCGTCCGTCGCGGCGAGCACGTGGCCATTGCCGGCGACGGCCAGGTCACGCTGGGCCACACCGTGATGAAGGGCAATGCACGCAAGGTGCGCCGTCTCGGACGTGATGGCCAGGTGCTGGCCGGCTTCGCCGGTGCCGCCGCCGATGCCTTCACCCTGTTCGAGCTGTTCGAGGCCAAGCTGGAAAAGCACGGCCAGCTGCAGCGCGCTGCGGTCGAACTGGCCAAGGATTGGCGCACCGAGCGCCGCCTCGGCAAGCTCGAGGCCCTGCTGGCAGTGGCCGACAAGGAAACCTCGCTGATCATCAGCGGCACCGGTGATGTGATCGAGCCGGAGGACGGCATCATCGCAATCGGTTCCGGTGGTTCCTATGCACTGTCGGCCGCGCGCGCACTGATGGCGCACACCGAACTGGATGCGCGCACCATTGCCAGCGAAGCGATCGGCATTGCCGGCGACATCTGCATCTACACCAACCGCAACGTGGTGGTCGAGGAGCTGTGAGGGGCGTGCCGGCCGCTGGCCGGCAACCTCATGATCCCCCGCACGCGTGCCTGGTTGCCGGCCAGTGGCCGGCACTACCGACAATGAATCCGTGAGCACATCCATGTCGAAGATCGAAGTTTCCTCCGCCACCATGACCCCGCGCGAGATCGTGCAGGAACTGGACCGGCATATCGTGGGCCAGCACGACGCCAAGCGCGCCGTGGCCATTGCCCTGCGCAACCGCTGGCGCCGCATGCAGCTGGTGCCCGAGCTGCGCAATGAAGTGATGCCGAAGAACATCCTGATGATCGGCCCGACCGGCGTCGGCAAGACCGAGATCGCGCGTCGACTGGCCACCCTGGCCAACGCGCCGTTCGTCAAGGTTGAAGCCACCCGCTTCACCGAAGTCGGCTACGTCGGCAAGGACGTCGAGCAGATCATCCGCGACCTGGCCGATACCGCGGTCAAGCTGTACCGCGAACAGGCCAAGGTGCGCGTGCGTACCCAGGCCGAAGAACGCGCCGAAGACCGCATCCTCGATGCGCTGCTGCCGCGCCGCAGCGGTGGCATCGGTTTCGATCCGGAAGTCGCCCGCAACGAGCCGTCGGCGCAGGACAACGAGACCCGCATCAAGTTCCGCAAGATGCTGCGCAACGGTGAGCTGGACGAACGCGAGATCGAGCTCGACCTGGCTGCCAACGTCAGCATGGACATCATGACCCCGCCGGGCATGGAGGAAATGGGCCAGCAGCTGAAGTCGATGTTCGCCAACCTCGGCGGCGGCGCCAAGGCGCACAAGCGCACGCTGACCATCAAGGCCGCGCGTCCGCTGCTGATCGAGGAAGAAGCCGGCAAGCTGGTCAACGAGGACGACATCCGCACTGCCGCGATCGAGGCCTGCGAGCAGCACGGCATCGTCTTCATCGACGAGATCGACAAGGTTGCCAAGCGTGGTGACAACGTGGGTGGTGGCGACGTCTCGCGCGAAGGCGTGCAGCGCGACCTGCTGCCGCTGGTGGAAGGCTCCAACGTGTCCACCAAGTACGGCACGATCAAGACCGATCACATCCTGTTCATTGCTTCGGGTGCGTTCCACCTGGCCAAGCCCAGCGATCTGATTCCGGAGCTGCAGGGCCGCTTCCCGATCCGCGTGGAGCTGGGTGCGCTGAGCAAGGGTGATTTCGTGCGTATCCTGACCGAGCCGAAGGCCGCGCTGACCAAGCAGTACGAAGCGCTGCTGGCCACCGAAGGCGTCAAGGTCAGCTTCACTGCCGACGCCATCGATCGTCTGGCCGAGATCGCCTTCCAGGTGAACGAGCGCCAGGAGAACATCGGTGCCCGTCGCCTGCACACCGTACTGGAGCGCCTGTTGGATTCGCTCAGCTACGAGGCACCGGACCGCGACGGCGAAACCCTGGCCATCGACAGCGCTTACGTCGATGCGCACCTGGGTGAGCTGGTGCAGGACCCGGACCTGAGCCGCTACATCCTGTAACGCCCGACGCTGCAAAGCATGAGGCCGCCGAAAGGCGGCCTTTTGCGTTGGCAGTCAGCGCGAGTGCCGTGTGCGGTAGGCCTGCAGCACCTGGTCGATCACCGCACTGGTGCGGGCGGCGCTGATGCCGTTGGATGGTGAGTGGCCGCTGCCGCGCAGCTCATCCACCAGAGTGGCGATCAACGGCTGCTGGATCGACGGCGGGTTCGGGATGTCGAACGCCTGCACGCCCGCTTCCGTCTCCAGAACCACTGGAACGTCCTCGAAGGTGGCAAAGCGCAGTTGTCCGCGATCGCCGGTGATTTCGATTTCATCCTGGCGGCGGAACGCGCAGAAACTCCATTGCGCGATGCCGTGCGCCCCCGTCCCGGTGCGGAAGCACATCGAAACGCTGTCCTCGGCGGCGTAGGCGCCGGTCAACGAGCTGGCCAGGCCACGCACATCGCTCAGCGGCCCCAGCAGATGATCCAGCAGGTCCAGGGTGTGCGAGCCCAGATCGACGAACAGCCCGCCGCCGGCGATCGCCGGGTTGGTCCGCCAGAAGTCCGGCGATGCAGCGTTCGCCGAATGCGGCCGGTGCAGGGTGGCGTGCACGCTGCGCGGCGTGCCGATCGTGCCGCTGTCCAGCAGCCGCTTCACCTGCGCGAAGCGGGGCAGGGCGCGGCGGTAGTAGGCCACGAACACCGGCACGCCACTGCGCGCGCTGGCTTCAATGATGCGCTGGCACTCGCCGTGATCCATGGCCATCGGCTTTTCGATGTAGACCGGCTTGCCCGCGGCAATCGCCTGCAATGCGTAGTGCATGTGCGTGGAGGGCGGCGTCGCAACGTAGATCGCGTTCACTTCCGGGTCGGCGATGAGTGCATCGGCGTCCGCGTACCAGCGGGGAATCGCATGGCGCCGCGCATAATCCTCGGCCAATGCCGCATTGCGGCGCATGACCGCGGCCACCCGTGAGCCCGGCGTGTTGGCCAGGGCCGGCCCGCTCTTCTTCTCGGTGACGCTGCCACAGCCGATGAAGCCCCACACCACGTTGTCCAGGATCATCACGATGCGTCCAGAAAAGGGAAGGTCCGCCGGGTTCAACCCAACAGTGAGCGTAATCGATCACCGGCGGAGGCGGAGACATCGGCACCGGTGGGCAGGAAGCAACGAAGCTGCCACTGCCGGGTCCGGATCGCGTCCTTTGCGGTCGGCGTGCTCCACGGCGGATAGACACGGAGGGCGCGCTTTCCGCCCTCGCCATCGCGCGACATCACGCCGCGCTCGATCAGCAGGTCACGACTGAAGATGAACTGTCCGCGCTGTGTTCCGTCGAAGACCGCGATCACCACGAAGTGCACAGCATCGGCTGCATCCAATGGAGCGATATCAGAACCGGGGGCGGGGCGCTTCCACAGGGTTACGAACTGGCCGGTCTTGGTGGGGGTGATCTTCGCGACGCGGAACACGATGCTGTGACCCTCAAGGGCAAAGCGGCAGGCACCGTACTCTGCGCTTTCCGCTTCCGCCACGATCGGTCCGGTCAACTGCAGCCCTGCGGGCAGGTAGAGATCGTGCAGTGCCGCAGTGGCGGCAGCAATGCCGCTCATGCTTCCGGCAGCGGCTCGGGCACCGTTCCGGGCACGAACACGCCTTCTTTCACGTAGGCGGCCAGGGTCATGTCCAGCGCAAGCATGCCGTCGCGCTTGAGGTCCATCAGTTCCGGTTCGACCATCGCGCCATGCAGTACGCCCAGCACAGTGGCGTGCAGCATGCGCGCGGCGATCTTCGGGTCCGCGCCTTCGCGCAGCTGGCCCAGGTCCTGGGCCCGGCGCAGGGCGCGCTCCATCCGGTCCAGCGCGTCGCGGAAGCCGGCCTGCTGCATTTCGGTCAGCACCTTGGTATCGGCCGAGGCGTCGCTGCGCAGCATGATCTCCATGGTCTTGCGCAGGCGTTCGTCCTCGGACAGCTCGATGAACGAGTGGATCATCACTGCGCGCAGGTCGTGCACCGGTGTGTCGCGCTGGTCGGTGGAGGTGCGCTCCAGTTCCTGCATGAAGGGCAGGTGCACCCGTTCGACGATCGCGGCCAGCACCTCGCTCTTGTTCTTGAAGTGCCAGTACACCGCGCCACGGGTATAGCCGGCGCGGGCACCGATCATCTCCAGCGTGGTACGGGCCACGCCGTGTTCATGGAAGCAGGCTTCGGCGGCGTCAAGGATGCCTTCCCGGGTTGCCTGGGTGTCCTCTTTGGTCTTGCGGGCCATGGGTGTGGGTACGAGTGCGGGTGAAACGTGGCTGAATTGTACCGGTTTACAAACAAACAAGCATGTATGTATATTTCGCACCCATCATTCCCGTCGTGTGCGTGGCAGGCCCGTCCGGCTCCCACTCCACCCGGGTGGGCGCTGTTCGCACGGTCTTCACCTTCGCTGGTGGAGGGTCCGCCGTATCAGCGCTGGCTGAGACCCTTTCCTTCAAGAGCCTTTCCGTCATGTTGCTGAGCCGAATCCGACCCTTTGCACTGTCGCTGGCAATCGCCGCGACCGTGGCTGCCTGCGGCGGCCAACCCCAGGCCCCCGAACAGGGCCCGGGTGACGTCACAGTGGTCACGCTGAAGTCCGAGACCGTGGGCCTGACCCGCGAGCTGCCGGGCCGTACCAACGCCTTCCTGGTCGCCGAAGTGCGTCCGCAGGTCAACGGCATCGTCGCCAAGCGCCTGTTCACCGAGGGCGGCATGGTCAAGGCCGGCGAGCCGCTATACCAGATCGAGGACGCCAGCTACCGCGCACAGGCCAACAGTGCCCGTGCGCAGCTGGCGCGTGCCGAGGCCACCGCCAACGCCGCGCGCCTGAGCGCCAAGCGCATCACCGAGCTGGCCAAGGTTGATGCGGTCAGCCAGCAGGACCTGGAAAACGCGGTGGCCGCGCAGAAGCAGGCCGAGGCTGACGTGGGCGCCGCCAAGGCCTCGCTGGATGCGGCCAACGTCACTCTGGGCTACGCCCGCATCACCGCCCCGATCAGCGGCCGCATCGGCAAGTCCAGCGTCACCCAGGGTGCGCTGGTCAGCGCCGGCCAGGCCAATGCACTGGCCACCGTGCAGCAGCTGGACCCGATCTATGTCGACCTGACCCAGTCCTCGGCCGAGCTGCTGCAGCTGCGTCGTGAGCTGGCCGCGGGCCGCCTGCAGGACAACCAGACGCTGCCGGTCAGCATCCTGATGGAAGACGGCAGCACCTTCGAGCACAAGGGTACGCTGGAATTCTCCGAAGTCAGCGTCGACCCGGCCACTGGCAGCTTCGGCCTGCGCGTGAAGGTGGACAATCCGGATGGCCTGCTGATGCCGGGCACGTACGTGCGCGCGGTGATCGGCGGCGGCGTGCGCAGCGATGCGTTGCTGGTGCCGATGGCCGGCATCGCCCGCGATCCGAAGGGTGACACCTCGGCGATGGTGGTCGACAAGGACAACAAGGTCGAAGTGCGCCCGGTCAAGGTCAGCCGCACGGTCGGCGACAAGTGGCTGGTCGAGGACGGTCTGAAGGCCGGCGACAAGGTCATCGTCGAAGGCCTGCAGAAGATCGGCCCCGGCATGCCGGTCAAGGCCACCGAGAAGGGCGCTGCTCCGGCCAAGCCGGCAGCGGCCGCCCAGCCTGCCGCTCCGGCCGGCGACGCGAAGTAAGCGGAGAACCCCATGGCACGCTTTTTCATCGATCGACCCATCTTTGCATGGGTGATCGCCATCATCATCATGCTCGCCGGCGGCCTGGCCCTGTTCAAGCTGCCGGTCTCGATGTACCCCAACGTCGCACCGCCGGCGGTGGAAATCAGCGCCACCTACCCGGGTGCATCGGCCAAGGTGGTCGAGGACTCGGTGACGCAGATCATCGAGCAGAACATGAAGGGCCTTGATGGCCTGATCTATTTCTCCTCCAACAGCTCGTCCAACGGCCAGGCCACCATCACCCTGACCTTCGAGAGCGGCACCAACCCGGACATCGCCCAGGTGCAGGTGCAGAACAAGCTGCAGCTGGCCATGCCGCTGCTGCCGCAGGAAGTGCAGCGGCAGGGCATCAACGTGGCCAAGTCCAGCTCGGGCTTCCTGAACGTCATCGCGTTCGTGTCCGAGAACGGCAGCATGGACGCCAACGACATCGCCGACTACGTCGGTTCCAATGTCGTCGACCGTCTGAGCCGCGTGCCGGGCGTGGGCAACATCCAGGTGTTCGGTGGCAAGTACGCCATGCGTATCTGGCTGGACCCGAACAAGCTGCACACCTACGGCCTGTCCGTTGCGGAAGTGACCGCAGCAGTCAAGGCACAGAACGCCCAGGTGGCCATCGGCCAGCTCGGCGGCGCGCCGTCGATCAAGGGCCAGCAGCTCAACGCCACCATCAATGCGCAGTCGCGCCTGCAGACCCCGGAACAGTTCCGCAACATCATCGTGCGCGGTGCGCAGGACGGTGCCGAACTGCGCCTGGGCGATGTCGCCCGCGTCGAACTGGGTGCAGAGTCCTACGACTTCGTCACCCGCTACAACGGCCAGCCGGCCAGCGGCCTGGCGGTTACCCTGGCCACCGGCGCCAACGCGCTGGATACCGCGGCCGGCGTGGATGCCGCGCTGCAGGACATGAAGAGCTTCTTCCCGGCCGGCCTGAAGGCCGAGATCCCGTACGACACCACCCCGTTCGTGCGCGTGTCGATCAAGGGCGTGGTGCAGACCCTGATCGAAGCGATCGTGCTGGTGTTCGTGGTGATGTACCTGTTCCTGCAGAACTTCCGCGCCACCCTGATCCCGACCATCGCCGTGCCGGTGGTGCTGCTGGGTACCTTCGGCGTGCTGGCGATGCTGGGCTTCTCGGTGAACATGCTGACCATGTTCGCGATGGTGCTGGCGATCGGCCTGCTGGTGGACGATGCCATCGTGGTGGTGGAGAACGTCGAGCGCATCATGTCCGAGGAAGGACTGTCGCCGCTTGAGGCCACCCGCAAGTCGATGGGCCAGATCACCGGCGCGCTGGTGGGTATCGGCCTGGTGCTGTCGGCGGTGTTCGTGCCGATGGCCTTCATGAGCGGCTCCACCGGCGTGATCTACCGCCAGTTCTCGGCCACGATCGTTTCGGCGATGGCGCTGTCGGTGCTGGTCGCGATCGTGCTGACCCCGGCGCTGTGCGCGACCATGCTCAAGCCGCTGAAGAAGGGTGAGCACCACGTCGCACACAAGGGCTGGTCCGGTCGTTTCTTCAATGGTTTCAACCGCGGCTTCGACCGCACCAGCGAAAGCTACCAGCGCGGTGTGCGCGGCATCATCCACCGTCCGTGGCGCTTCATGGGCATCGTGGCGGCACTGTTCGTGCTGATGGGCGTGCTGTTCGTGCGCCTGCCCAGCTCGTTCCTGCCCAACGAAGACCAGGGCGTGCTGATGGCGCTGGTGCAGGCGCCGGTCGGTGCCACCCAGGAACGTACGCTGGAATCGATCGCGGCACTGGAAAACCACTTCCTGCAGAACGAGAAGGATGCGGTGGACTCGGTGTTCTCGGTGCAGGGCTTCAGCTTCGCCGGTATGGGCCAGAACGCGGGCATGGCATTCGTCAAGCTGAAGGACTGGAGCGAGCGTGACGCCGACAATGGCGTGATGCCGATCACCGGTCGCGCGATGGCGGCACTGGGCCAGATCAAGGATGCCTTCATCTTCGCCTTCCCGCCGCCGGCCATTCCGGAACTGGGTACCGCTTCGGGCTACACCTTCTTCCTGAAGGACAACAGCGGCCAGGGCCACGAGGCACTGGTGGCCGCGCGCAACCAGCTGCTGGGCCTCGCCGCCGGCAGCAAGAAGCTGGCCAACGTGCGCCCGAACGGCCAGGAAGACACGCCGCAGTTCCGCATCGACATCGATGCAGCCAAGGCGACCTCGCTGGGGCTGTCGATCGACCAGATCAACGGTACCTTGGCCGCCGCATGGGGCAGCTCGTACATCGACGACTTCGTCGATCGTGGCCGCGTCAAGCGTGTGTTCGTGCAGGCCGACCAGCCGTTCCGCATGGTGCCGGAGGACTTCGATCTCTGGTCCGTGAAGAACGACAAGGGTGAGATGGTGCCGTTCAGTGCCTTCGCCACCAAGCACTGGGATTACGGTTCGCCGCGCCTGGAACGCTACAACGGTGTGTCGGCGATGGAAATCCAGGGCGAACCGGCCCCGGGTGTCGCGTCCGGTGATGCCATGGCCGAGATCGAACAGCTGGCCAAGCAGCTGCCGGCGGGCTTCGGCATCGAGTGGACGGCGATGTCCTACCAGGAACGCCAGGCCGGCTCGCAGACGCCGCTGCTGTACACGCTGTCGCTGATGATCGTGTTCCTGTGCCTGGCCGCGATGTATGAAAGCTGGAGCGTGCCGACCGCGGTGCTGCTGGCGGCCCCGCTGGGCATCCTCGGCGCGGTGCTGGCCAATACCTTCAAGGGCCTGGAACGCGACATCTACTTCCAGGTGGCGATGCTGACCACGGTGGGCCTGACCAGCAAGAACGCGATCCTGATCGTCGAGTTCGCCAAGGAAAACCTGGAGAAGGGGGCCAGCCTGATCGAGTCGATCATGCACGCCGTGCGCGACCGCTTGCGCCCGATCGTGATGACCTCGCTGGCCTTCGGCATGGGCGTGGTGCCGCTGGCAATCTCCACCGGTGCCGGCTCCGGTGCCAAGCAGGCGATCGGCACCGGTGTGCTTGGCGGCATGATCGTCGGCACCGTGCTCGGCGTGTTCTTCGTGCCGCTGTTCTTCGTGGTGGTGCAGCGCGTGTTCAAGCGCAAATCCTCCACGTAAGCGAAACGGTAGTGCCGGCCGCTGGCCGGCACCTACTGCCCGCGTGATGTGAATCCAACGAGGTTGCCGGCCAGCGGCCGGCACTACCTCCTGCCATCCGGCAGTACCGATGGAAGTCATTCCCATGAAAAGTGCATCCCTGTTCCTTTCCATTGCCGCCGCGCTCGCGCTCGCCGGCTGCTCCACCCTGGTGCCGAAGAACACCGCCGTTGCTCCGGCCATTCCGGCGCAGTGGCCGGCCGAGGCCGCGCAGGGCGAGGTGGCCGATGTCGCCGCCGTCGGCTGGCGCGACTTCTTCACCGATGCGCGCCTGCAGCAGGTGATCGACCAGTCGCTGCAGAACAACCGCGACCTGCGCGTGGCCGTACTCAACGTTGAACGCGCGCGCGGCCAGTACCGCGTACAGCGCGCCGACCGTGTGCCCGGCGTGGCAGTCACCGGCCAGATGGACCGCCGTGGTACCGACGCCGGTGTCACCGAGCAGTTCACCGCCGGTGTTGGCGTAGCCGAGTTCGAGCTGGATCTGTTCGGCCGCGTGCGCAATCTCAGTGAAGCGGCGCTGCAGCAGTACTTCGCCGTGGCCGCCAACCGCCGCAACGCGCAGCTGAGCCTGGTGGCCGAGACCGCCACGGCGTGGCTGACCTACGGGGCTGATGCGCAGCGGCTGAAGATCGCCGATGCCACGCTGAAGACCTACGAGGATTCGCTGCGCCTGGCCGAGGCCCGCCACGAGCGTGGTGGCAGTTCGGCGCTGGAGCTGACCCAGACCCGTACCCTGGTCGAGACCGCACGTACGGATGCTGCACGCCTGCGTGGCCAGCTGGCCCAGGACCGCAATGCGCTGGCGCTGCTGGCCGGTGGCCAGTTGGATCCGGCACTGCTGCCGGACAGCATCGAACCGCAGCTGCTGGCACTGGCACCGCCGCCGGCCGGCCTGCCCAGCGACGTGTTGCTGCAGCGCCCGGACATCATGGCCGCCGAACACCAGCTGCTGGCGGCCAACGCCAACATCGGTGCGGCACGCGCGGCGTTCTTCCCGAGCATCTCGCTGACCGGCAGCATCGGTAGTGGTTCGAGCGAATTGTCCAACCTGTTCGACAGTGGGACCCGCGTGTGGAGCTTCCTGCCGAAGATCACGCTGCCGATCTTCCAGGGCGGCAAGCTGCGCGCCAATCTGGCCATCGCCAATGCGGACCGTGACATTGCGCTGGCGCAGTACGAGAAGTCGATCCAGGTGGGCTTCCGCGAAACCGCCGATGCGCTGGCGTTGAACGTCAGTCTGGATGAGCAGGTGAGTTCACAGCAGCGCCTGGTGGAAGCGGCCGAACAGGCCAACCGCCTGTCGCAGGCACGCTACGACGCTGGCCTGGACAGCTTCGTGACCCTGCTTGATGCGCGCCGTACCGCCTACAACGCGCAGCAGACCCAGCTGCAGGCGCAACTGGCCCAGCAGGCCAACCGCATCACCCTGTACAAGGTGCTGGGCGGCGGCTGGCACGAGCGCGGGTAAGCAGTGCTTCTGGTAGGTGCCAACCTTGGTTGGCACGGATGCGTCAGCGCAGGCGGCTGGCCCTGTGCCAACCAAGGTTGGCACCTACCTGGAGATCGAGGGTAATGCCGGCCGCGGGCCGGCATTGTCATTTCAGGAACTGCTACACCGCTTCATCGTCGCGCCGCGCTGCATGGCAGGCGCGTACCCGCGCCAGCGCGTCGCCGGCTTCGCGCGCCATCTGCTCGTACTCGCGGCGGATCTCCTCCAGCCGCTCCTCGTCCAGTTCTTCCAGATCCAACAGTTCGTTGTTGGCTTCGGCCGTCGCGCGGATCAGCTCGTCCAGCTTGATCTGCATCGCGGCGGTATCTGCGTTCTGCGTGTGCTGGATCAGGAACACCATCAGGAAGGTGATGATGGTGGTACCGGTGTTGATCACCAGCTGCCAGGTGTCGTTGAAACCGAATACCGGGCCACTGATGCCCCAGATCACCACGATCGCTACCGCGGCCAGGAAGGTCCACGGCGAGCCGGTGGCGGCCGCGGCCTTCTTGGCGATCGTATTGAACAGGTTGCGTGCTTTCATCGTCGTCGTCCCACTCAGGTGACGAGGATGATCGGCAGCGGCTCGTGCAGGGGCTGTGCAGCTCAGGCGCGCAGGCGCGGGGCGTCCTGCAGGCGCACCGGGCTGGTCTGGTAGACGTGCTGCCAGCAACGGTCGACGAATTCGCGGGCCTGGGCTTCGCTCAGGCGCGGCATGATCTGCAGGGCGTACTGGGTCTGGAACATCTCGTCGCGCTGCGCATTGCTGGCGCGCGGCTGGGTGATCAGCGAATCGCAAGCGAACTTGATCCACGGTACGTACGAGCCGAACGAGTTGTGCGCCAATGCACCGTCGGCATGCTGGCGGCGCCAGTGGTCAAGCTCAGCGTCAACATTGATGACCGGGGGAATGGTGGGGACTTCGGCGTGCATGTCGATCCAATCGGTTGAAGTGGATGGGAGTGGGGGTTCATCGCAGTGTGGCCCGGACCCCGGTGGATACCGCGTCAGGGAGATGTGCAGCCGGCGTTGCGATTGCCTATCAGTTGCGCATGCTCGACCGCGCCCATCTCTTCGGCCATGTCGGCCATTGCATTGCAGAGGCGTTCGTGTTCGAGCGGATGGCCGCGCACCAGTTCCAGCTGCAGGCCCTGGTAAGCGGTCCAGAACCGGGCGCCACGCTGATGCAGCGCGAACTGCTGCTGCAGGCGCTTGCGGATGGCGTCAAGGATCGGGTCGGGCGTGGGGCGTACGGCGTGCGCGCACATGGCTGGCTCCGCCGGGGAAGGAAGGTCCCGGTAGCCCCACCCTAGGCGCGACGCTGGGGCGGGGTGTTACCGCAGCGTGTGCACGGGGCACGGCTGACTGTGCGCGGGTTCACGGCTGGCGCCGCAAACGCTGCCGGCACTAGGGCGTGCCGGCACTGAAGCGTTCATTAAGCGGGTTCAACAGCACACTGCGTGGTGCTCATTCACCGATGTCTTCGTTCCAGATCTCGGGATGCTGCGCAATGAAGCCGCCGAGCAGATCGACGCATTCCTGGTTGTCGAGGTCGATCACGTTGACGCCGTTTTCGCGCAACCAGTCGATGCCGCCCTGGAATGTGCGCGATTCGCCCACCACCACGGTGCCGATGTTGAACTGGCGCACCAGGCCCGAGCAGTACCAGCAAGGCGCCAGCGTGGTGACCATGATGGTGTCCTGGTAGCGGCGCTGGCGGCCGGCCTTGCGGAACGCATCGGTTTCGCCGTGCACCGACGGGTCGCCTTCCTGCACGCGGCGGTTGTGGCCGCAGCCGAGCAGGCGGCCGTCGTTGTGGTACAGCGCCGCGCCGATCGGCACGCCGCCCTCGGCCAGGCCCTGGCGGGCTTCGGCGATGGCGGTCTGCAGCAGGGCCTGGTAGTCGGGCGTGGTGATCATGCGGGGCTCCGGTAAGTCGTGGCCCGCCATGATACGGGCAGGGGGTGCCGTTGGCCCCCGGCGGTGCGATAATCGGGGCCATGAGCGAATCCCCCTACAAAGCCGGTACCACCCATTTCGGGTTCCGCGACGTCGCCGCCAAGGACAAGCAGAAGCTGGTCGGCCAGGTGTTCACCTCGGTCGCGCGCAACTACGACCTGATGAACGACCTGATGAGCCTGGGCGTGCACCGGGCGTGGAAGCGCTACTACGTGGCGACCGCGCAGGTGAAGCCGGGCGACCGTGTGCTCGACCTGGCCGGCGGCACCGGCGATATCGCCGCCCTGCTGAAGGAGCGCGTTGGCGCCGAGGGCTCGGTGGTGCTGGGCGACATCAACGCCGGCATGCTGTCGGTCGGCCGTGACCGCCTGACCAACCGCGGCCTGGTGCTCGGCTTGGACTACGTGCAGTGCAACGCCGAAGCCCTGCCGTTCCCGGACAACAGCTTCGACCTGGTGACCATCGCCTTCGGCCTGCGCAACGTGACCGACAAGGACGCTGGCCTGCGCGAGATGTACCGCGTGCTGAAGGTGGGTGGCCAGGCCCGCGTGCTGGAATTCTCCGAAGTCACCGCCGACTGGTTCAAGCCGATCTACGACTTCCACTCGTTCAAGATCCTGCCCAAGCTGGGCAAGCTGTTCGCCAACGATTCGGACAGCTACCAGTACCTGGCCGAGAGCATCCGCAAGCACCCGCCGCAGGATGAGCTGAAGGCGATGATGGGGCAGGCCGGCTTCGAGCGCTGCCACTACAAGAACCTGACCGGCGGCATCGTCTCGATCCACTCCGGCTACAAGCTGTAGTTCCTGCTCTGGTAGGTGCCAACCTTGGTTGGCACACGCCGGCCGCGAGCGATGAAAGATCCGTGCCAACCAAGGTTGGCACCTACCGGTAGAAGCCAGCCTTGGTTGGCATGCGCCCGAGGCGCAGCGCAGCCCCGGCGGCCCGTACCGCGTCCGCCGCCATTCCGGTAGAGGCCAACTTTGGTTGGCATGCGCCGGAGGCGCAGGATCGGCCCCGGCCGCCATTACCCCGCACCGCGCAACGCCTGCGGGGCCGGAGGGAGTTACCATTGGGGGTCTGATCCCCGTAACGGTCCCGATTCATGCGTAATCCGCTGATGCTCCTTCCGCTGGCCGTGGCCCTGGCCGCCGGCTGCTCCCAGGAGGCGGCCGCGCCCGCCGCCGCCCCGACTGCCGCCAAGGCCCCCGCCGCCCCCGTGAACGCCGAGAACCGCAGCCACGACGAAAGCTCGTACGCCGAGCCGGACAAGGTCGTCATCAAGGACATCGCGCTGGATCTGAAGCTGGACTTCGACCAGAAGCAGATCGGCGGCACCGCCACCTACACCCTGGAATGGAAGCAGAAGGACGCCAAGCAGCTGGTGCTCGACACCCGCGAGCTGACCGTGTCCAAGGTCGAGGCCGTCGCTGCCGATGGCGCGCGCAGCCCGCTGAAGTTCGAGCTGGCCGCCGCTGACAAGGTGTTCGGCAGCAAGCTGACCATCGAGGCCCCGGAACAGCCGGCCAAGGTGGAAGTGACCTACCACACCGCACCGACCGCCTCGGGCCTGCAGTGGCTGGCGCCGTCGATGACCGAGGGCAAGAAGCTGCCCTTCATGTTCAGCCAGTCGCAGGCCATCCACGCCCGTTCCTGGGTGCCGCTGCAGGACACCCCGAGCGTGCGTTTCACCTACAGCGCGCACGTGGTCTCGCGCCCGGACGTGATGGTGCTGATGAGCGCCGACAACGATCCGAAGGCCGCGCGTGACGGTGACTACACCTTCAAGATGCCGCAGCCGATTCCGTCCTACCTGCTGGCCATCGCGGCCGGCGACCTGGTGTTCGAGCCGATCTCCGGCCGCTCCGGCGTCTGGGCCGAGCCGACCATGGTCAACAAGGCCGCCAAGGAATTCGAAGACACCGAGAAGATGATCGGTGCCGCCGAGAAGCTGTACGGCGAATACCGCTGGGGCCGCTACGACATGCTGGTGCTGCCGCCGTCGTTCCCGTTCGGTGGCATGGAGAACCCGCGCCTGACCTTCGCCACCCCGACCGTGATCGTTGGTGACAAGTCGCTGGTCTCGCTGGTCGCCCACGAACTGGCGCACAGCTGGTCGGGCAACCTGGTGACCAACGCCAGCTGGAAGGACATCTGGCTCAATGAAGGCTTCACCACCTACGTCCAGGGCCGCATCACCGAAGCTCTGTACGGCAAGGAAATGGCCGAGATGGAGAAGCAGATCGACCAGACCGACCTGCTGGCCGAAGTGAAGGACATGAGCCCGGCCGACCAGGCGCTGGCGCTGCCGCCGCTGAACGAGCGTGACCCCGACGAAGCCCTCAGCCAGGTCGCCTACGTCAAGGGTTCGTGGTTCCTGGAATTCCTGGAGCAGCGCTTCGGCCGCGAAACCTTCGATCCGTTCCTGCGTGGCTGGTTCGATGACCACGCCTTCCAGAGCGCGAACACCGACCAGTTCGTCGAGTACCTGAAAAAGAACCTGCTGCCGAAGAATCCGTCGGCAGTGACCGAGGCCGAACTGAAGGCGTGGCTGGACGAGCCGGGCATCCCGGCGTTCGCGGCCAAGGCGCAGTCGCGCAACTTCAGCAGCGTCGATACCGCGCGCATCGCCTTTGCCAGCGCCGGCACCGTGCCGAGCAGCCAGGTCATCGCCGACTGGAGCACGCAGGAATGGGTGCGCTTCATCGACGGCCTGGGCGCGACCCAGCCGCTGGACAAGCTGGCCACGCTGGACAAGGCCTTCCACTTCACCGGCACCCCGAATGGCGAAATCGCCATGCGCTGGTACCCGCTGGCGATCCGCAGCGGCTACGAGCAGGCCAATGAAGGCGCGGCCGCCTTCATCGAGCGCGTCGGCCGTCGCAAGCTGATCCTGCCGATCTACGCCGAACTGGTGAAAACTCCGAAGGGGCTGGAGCTGGCCAAGCAGGCCTTCGAAAAGGCCAAGCCGGGCTACCACCCGATCACCACCGCCTCGGTCCAGGACATGCTGGCCAAGGCCGAAGCCAAGTAAGAAAACGCGCCGGGCATCCCCCGGCGCTTTTTTTGTAGAGTCGAGCTTGCTCGACTGGCTCTTCAACAGCAGTCGAGCAAGCTCGACTCTACAGATATGCGAAAACACGAAGGACCTCCGCCATGAAACGACTGATCCTGCTCACCGCCTGTACCCTGGCCCTGGCTGCCTGCAGCAACCCCGAGGAAGAGCGCAAGGCGCAGGAAGCCGCCGCAGCCGCCGTGCAGGCGCAGAAGGAAGCCAAGGCCGAAGACGTGGCCAAGCAGTACGACATGGCCGTGGCCGCACAGGACTGGGAGCGTGCGCGCCTGCATGGCGCCTCGCTGCTGGACCAGTACAAGGACACCGCCGCCGCCGAGCGCATCGCCGCCGGCTTCGACGAGGTCAAGGCCAAGGGCGATGCTGCGCGCGACCTGCGCCGCATGCAGGCGCTGTGGCAGTACAACCAGATCCCGGTGGGCAACAAGGGCAACCAGGTCTCGGCGCAGATCTACAGCAAAGAACGGGTGGACGTGGATGGCAGCGGTGCCAAGCCGGTGCAGCTGGTGTTCCGCGATCATCCGGAGTGGAAGCGGCATGCCTACCTGGTGCTGCAGGCCGGCGATTTCCGTTGCCCGCAGTGCACGGTGAAGGTGACCGTGGACGACGGCAAGCCGATTTCCATGGCGGCCTGGCGCCCGAAGACCGATGAAGCCATCGCGCTGTTCATCACCGACCAGAAGGCGCTGTGGAAGCTGGCGCGCAAGGGCAAGTCGATCAGCATCGAGTTCCCGGTCAAGGCCGGCGGCACGCGTACCGCCGTGTTCGAAACCGGTGGTGTCGACGCCAGCCGCATGCCGCAGTGGTGGCAGTGATGGTTGCGGCGGGCAGCGCAGTGCACGCGTTGTCCGCGATCCGGCACTGGGTGTTTGACATGGACGGCACTCTGACGGTGGCCGTGCATGACTTCGCCGCGATCCGCCGCGCGCTGCAGATCGCCGCGGAGGAAGACATCCTCGACCACATCGCGGCGCTGCCGGACGCATCGGCGCAGGCCAAGCGTGAGTGGCTGCTGGAACACGAGCGCACGCTGGCCGAGGACGCGCTGCCGGCACCGGGCGCGGTGAAGCTGCTGCGCGCGCTGGCGGCGGCGGGCTGCCGGCTGGGCATCCTGACCCGCAACGACCATGCGCTGGCGAAGCTGACCCTGGACGCGATCGGGGTCGGGGAGCTGTTCGACGATGCCGACATCATTGGCCGCGATGAAGCGGTGCCCAAGCCGTCGCCGGATGGCCTGCAGCAGCATCTTCGACGCTGGGGAATCGGGGCTGCGGAGGCGGTGATGGTCGGAGACCACGCCTATGACCTGGAGTGCGGCCGCGCCGCGGGCACCCACACCGTGCTGGTCAATCTGCCGGAGAACCCGTGGCCGGGCAGTGCCGACTGGCATTTCGCCGATTGCCGCGACCTGTTGGCCGCCTGGCAGCAGAAGGGGTAGTGCCGGCCGCTGGCCGGCAGTGTCGACCAAGGTCGACACCTACCAAGGCACAGCGTGTCGACCAAGGTCGACACCTACCGAGCGGGTGCGCGGGCAGTTCGGCTTACGCGCCCAGCGCGTAACCGAACTGCTGCTTGAACTGCTCGTTGAACTCATCGAAGGTGAAGCGCTGGTTCTGCGTGCCCGGGTGCTCGACCTTCAGTGCGCCCATCAGGTTGCCCATGCGGCCGATGGTCAGCCAGTCGTAGCCCTTCTGGATGCCGTAGATCAGGCCCGCACGGAAGGCGTCGCCACAGCCGGTCGGGTCGACCACGCGGCGCTCGTGCGCCGGCGGGATGTCGTAGCTCTTTTCCGGGGTGTGGATGACCGCGCCCTTCGGGCCGCGGGTGGTGATGTAGGCCTTGACCCGGCTGACGATCTCCTTCTCGTCCCAGCCGGTGCGTTCCTGCAGCAGGTTCGACTCGTAGTCGTTGACCACCACGTAGTCGGCCTGGTCGATGAAGGCGCGCAGCTCCGGGCCGTTGAACAGCGGCATGGCCTGGCCCGGGTCGAAGATGAACGGAATGCCGTCTTCGTGGAATTCCTGCGCGTTCTGGATCATGCCTTCGCGGCCGTCCGGGCCGACCAGGCCCAGGGTCACGCCCGGTACGCCACGCACGTGGTTTTCGTAGGAGCGCATCATCGCGCCCGGGTGGAAGGCGGTGATCTGGTTGTTGTCGTGGTCGGTGGTGATGAACGCCTGCGGGGTGAACAGCTCATCGATCACGCGCACGCGCGACAGGTCGATGCCCAGGCCGTCGAAGTATTCGCGGTACGGGCCGAAGTCCGAACCCACGGTGCCCATCGGGATCGGCTGGCCGCCCAGCAGGTGCAGGTTGTAGGCGATGTTGCCGGCGCAGCCGCCGAACTCGCGGCGCATGCGCGGCACCAGGAAGGACACGTTCAGGATGTGCACCTTGTCCGGCAGGATGTGATTCTTGAACTGGTCCGGGAACACCATGATGGTGTCGAAGGCAAGAGAACCACAGATCAGAGCGGACATCGATGTAAGCCTATGCGGTGAATTTTGGGGTGGGCCGGCCCGGTTCGGCGGGCAAGCAAACGGCGCCCTTGGGCGCCCGACGGCGCAAAGGTTACCCGCTGGTGCCGCTCAGGGCCAGAACCGGGTGAGACCCGATCAGGCCGAAAGCCTGTGAAGACGCGGGTTCAGCTAGTTTTTTCCTTGCTCGGCGGCAGGCGGGTTGCTAGGCTTGTCGGCCTCGATTTCTGCCCATTTTTTCGCCATCCCGCGGCGGGCACGACACCCCTCAGGACTCCTTCCTCAGATGTTCAAGAAACTCCGTGGCATGTTCTCCAACGACCTGTCCATCGACCTGGGCACGGCCAACACCCTCATCTACGTGCGCGGGCAGGGGATCGTGCTGAACGAGCCGTCGGTCGTGGCCGTGCGCCAGGACCGTGCCATTGGTGGTACCCGCTCGGTGGCAGCCGTAGGCGCCGAAGCCAAGCAGATGCTTGGCCGTACCCCGGGCCACATCACCACCATCCGCCCGATGAAGGACGGCGTCATCGCCGACTTCACCTACACCGAGGCGATGCTCAAGCACTTCATCAAGAAGGTGCACAAGTCGCGCGTGCTGCGCCCGAGCCCGCGCGTGCTGGTCTGCGTGCCGGCCGGCTCGACCCAGGTCGAGCGCCGCGCGATCAAGGAATCGGCCGAGGAAGCCGGTGCCCGTGATGTGTTCCTGATCGAAGAGCCGATGGCCGCCGCGATCGGCGCCGGCATGCCGGTCACCGAAGCCCGTGGCTCGATGGTCATCGACATCGGCGGCGGCACCACCGAAGTTGCGGTGATCTCGCTCAACGGCATCGTCTATTCGGCCTCGGTCCGCATCGGCGGCGACCGCTTCGACGAGTCGATCACCAACTACGTGCGCCGCAACCACGGCATGCTGATCGGCGAAGCCACCGCCGAGCGCATCAAGGTCGAGCTGGGCTGCGCCTACCCGCAGGCGGAAGTGATCGAGATGGAAATCTCCGGCCGCAACCTCGCCGAGGGCGTGCCGAAGATGATCAAGATCAGCTCCAACGAGGTGCTTGAAGCCCTGCACGAGCCGCTGTCGGGCATCGTCAGCGCGGTCAAGCTGGCGCTGGAACAGACCCCGCCGGAACTGTGCGCCGACGTCGCCGAGCGCGGCATCGTGCTGACCGGTGGTGGCGCCCTGCTGCGTGACCTGGACCGCCTGATTTCCGAGGAAACCGGCCTGCACGTGCAGGTGGCGGACGATCCGCTGACCTGCGTGGCCCGCGGCGGTGGCCGTGCGCTGGAGCTGGTCGACATGCACGGCAACGAGTTCTTTGCGCCGGAATAAGCCGTCCCGGCTGCCTGCGCCCGCAGCGCCCCTCCGGGGTGCGGCCCACCATGAGGGTAGGCCGGCACCGGCGGGGCGTCCGCGTGTTTCCCTTCCGCCTTCTGCCAGTTGAATCGTTGCCGTGCCGCCCTACGCCGGACCTCCCGTTGCTTCCCGATCCGGTGATGCCGCCAGCCCGCTGCGTCTGCTGGCTTATCTCGCACTGGCCATCACCCTGATCGTGCTTGACGACCAGGCCGGCTGGCTTGCGCAGCTGCGCGGGCAGGCCAACAGCCTGGTGCAGCCGGTATGGGCACTGGCGGGACTGCCGGGCAAGCTCGGCAACCAGGTCAAGGACTCGGCGGCCAGCCACGGCCAGCTGGTCAACGAGAACCGTGAACTGCGCAACCAGCTGCTGCTGGCCAACGCCCGCCTGACCCGCCTGCAGACCGCCGCGTTGGACAACGCCCAGCTGCGCGAACTGCTGAACGTGGCCGAGCGCAGTGGCCTGGACGTGCAGCTGGCGCCGATCCTGGATATCGACCTGGACCCGGTGAAGCAGCGCTTGGTGCTCGACGCCGGCAGCCGCGAAGGCGTGCACGTCGGGCAGGCGGTGATCGATGCCGGTGGCCTGATGGGGCAGGTGATCAGCGTCACCGGCGGTACCTCCACCGTGCTGCTGCTGACCGACCCCGACCACGCGGTGCCGGTCACCGTGGCCCGCAACGGCGTTCGCCTGATCGTCTACGGCCGCGGCGACAAGCTGGAGCTGCGCGACATCCCGCTCAGCGCCGGCGTGGAGGTGGGCGATGAGATCGTCACCTCCGGCCTCGGTGGCCGCTTCCCGGCCGGGTTCCCGGTCGGCACCATCACCGGCCTGCGCCCGGACGACACGCACGCCTTCCTGGTCGGCGAACTGAAGCCGGCGGCGCAGCTGGACCGCGGCCGCGACGTGCTGCTGCTGCGCCCGGGCGCGGCAATTCGCTTGCCTGCGGCCAGCGAATTGCCGCCGACTGCACCTTCGGCGCAACCGGCCCGCGCATCCTCCCTTACCCCCGCGCCTTCAGCGCGCCCCCCTCTACAAGAGGGGGGCTCTCCACCCGATGCTGGGTCGGCGACGGTAGTGCCGGCCGCTGGCCGGCAACCGACTCCGTCTTCGACGAAGCCGGTTGCCCCCGCATCCTCCCTTGACCCCGCGCCGTCGGCGCGCCCCCTTGAGCCGACTGCACCTTCGGCGCAACCGGCCCGCGCATCCTCCCTTACCCCCGCGCCTTCAGCGCGCCCCCCTCAACAAGAGGGGGGCTCTCCACCCGATGCTGGGTCGGCGACGGTAGTGCCGGCCGCTGGCCGGCAACCGACCGCGCCGGAGGCCCAGCGATGAGCCGCCTGCGCGACAACCCGTGGGTGCTGCCGGCCAGCCTGGTGGTGGCGCTGCTGCTGGGCCTGCTGCCGTTGCCGGCGCTGCTGCAGCCGCTGCGCCCGTATTGGCTGGCGCTGGTGCTGGCCTATTGGGTGATTGAAGCGCCTGAGCGTGTCGGCCTGGGCGTCGCTTTCGCCAGTGGCGTGATCGCCGATCTGCTGTACGGCGGTGTACTCGGCGAACAGTCGCTGCGGCTGGTGATGCTGGCCTTCATCCTGCAGCGCTTCCGCGCCCGCATCCGCTTCTTCCCGATGTCCCAGCAGATGCTGGCCATCGGCGGCCTGCTGTTCAACGACCGCATCGTCAGCGCGCTGGTCCACATCGTGGTGGATGAGCCGACCCTGCCGTGGTCGTACTGGTGGGCACCGCTGCTGGGCATGGGCCTGTGGCCGCTGGTATTCGTGCTGCTGGACGCGGTGCGCTTCGGCAAGCGCGGGCGCTGAGCCATGATTCCGCGCCGCCAGGTCAAGAACCCGCACGCCGAAGCCGAACAGTTCCGCCGCCGCGCGGCGCTGGGCTTCCTGGGTGTGCTGGTCTGCCTGCTGGGCCTGGGCGGCTGGTACTTCAAGCTGCAGGTGCTGGACCACGACGTCTACGCCACGCGCTCGGAAGCCAACCGCATCAAGCCGCGGCCGGTGGTGCCCGGGCGCGGCATGATCTACGACCGCAACGGCCGCCTGTTGGCCGAGAACGTGCCGGCCTTCCGCCTGGACGTGACCCCGGACAAGGTCAAGGACATGGACGCCACCCTGGAAGGGCTGGCGAAGATCATCAGCATCAGCCCGGAAGAACTGGAAGCGTTCAACAAGTCGCGCAAGGCGCGCCGCAAGTTCCTGCCGGTCACGCTGAAGCTGCGCATGAGCGACGAGGAGATGGCGCGCTTTGCCGTCGACCGCTGGCGCTTCCCCGGCGTCGAGCTGGAACCCTACCTGACCCGTCGCTATCCCTATGGCGATCTGTTCGCGCACATCATCGGTTACGTCGGCCGCGTCGATGACAAGGATCTGGAAATCCTCGGCGAGGGCAATGCCGCGCTGACCCACATCGGCAAGTCCGGCCTGGAGCGTTATTACGAGCAGCAGCTGCGCGGCAAGGTCGGCTACGAGCAGGTCGAGACCAACGTGCAGGGCCGTGCGATCCGCACCATCGGCCGCGTCGCCGCGCAGTCCGGCGCCGACCTGCGGCTGTCGATCGACGCCGACCTGCAGCGCGCCATGGTGGCCGCCTTCGGCGACCAGGAAGGCTCGGCGGTGGCGATGGACCCGCGCACCGGCGAAGTGCTGGCGATGGTCAGCCTGCCGTCCTACGACCCCAACCTGTTCGTCAACGGTATTTCCCATGCCGACTTCAAGGCGCTGAACGACAACCCGTCGCGGCCGCAGTTCAATCGCCTGGTGCTCGGTGGCGTCGCCCCCGGTTCCACGCTGAAGCCGCTGATCGGCCTGGCTGGCCTCGATTCGGGCGTGCGCCGCCCGGAAGACAAGGTGCTGTCCACCGGCATGTTCTACCTGCCCGGCACCTCGCGTGGCTGGGGTGACTCGCACCGCGGCGGCCACGGCTGGACCGACCTGCGCAAGTCGATCGCGCAATCGGTCAACACGTATTACTACAAGCTGGCGCTGGATCTGGGCATCGAGCGCTTCGACCATTACATGGAGTACTACGGCTTCGGCCAGCCGACCGGCATCGACCTGACCGGCGAGATCGGCGGCATCCTGCCGTCGCCGGCCTACAAGCGGAAGAGCCGCAAGGAAGCCTGGTATCCGGGCGATACAGTCAACATCAGCATCGGCCAGGGTGACTGGAAGGTCACTCCGCTGCAGCTGGCGCGGGGCGTCAGTGGGCTGGCCAACGGGCAGCTGCGCACGCCCCATCTGGTGATCCAGCAGCGTGCGGGGTTCGACCATGACTGGATGGCGACCGACCCGGGCGAGAGCAAACCGGTCAGCCCGAACCCGAACAACCTGCAGGCGGTGCGCGAAGGCATGATGGCCACCATGCTGCCTGGCGGCAGCGCTGCGCGAATGGCGGCCGGCGCGCCGTACACGATGGCAGGCAAGACCGGTACCGCGCAGGTCGTCAGCCGCAAGGGCACCGCTGCAGTGAACCCGAAGAGCCTGCCGATGCACCTGCGCCACCGCGCGCTGTTCGTCGGTTTCGCGCCGGTTGACCAGCCGGTGATCGCGCTGGCGATCGCGGTGGAAGGTGGTGGTTACGGCGGTGCGGCGGCCGCACCAATCGCCCGCAAGGTGTTTGATGCCTATCTGCTGGGCAAGATGCCCGAAGGCATGCAGCCGCTGGACAGCGAGCGCGGCACCACCGCCATCGGTGCAACCGCATTCGACAACGAAGATGTGGGCGCGCGCCAGGCCGGTGACCTTGCTGCGGCACAACTGGGGGAACACCCCGTGCTGATTGGCGTGCCTGCGCCGGAACCGGCACCCGCACCCGCACCGCAGCCGGGGACGCCGGCCGCCGCGGCGCTGCCGGCCACGCCACGCCCGACCACCGCGGAGCCCGCACGATGAGAGTGTTCCTGCGTTGGGCCGGCGACATGCTGCGCCGCTTCTTCAGCACGCTGGACTGGGTACTGTGCCTGGCCCTGGGCGCGCTGATGGTGATCGGCCTGGCCACCTTGAAGAGTGCCGGTGGCGACGGCCTGGTGATGGCCCAGGGCGCGCGCTTCGCAGTGGGCATGGCTGCGCTGTGGGGCATCTCACGGGTACCGATCCTGCGCATCCGCTCGGCTACGCCGATGATCTACGCGATCTCGATGATCCCGTTGCTGGCGGTGTTCGTGCTGGGCACCGGCAAATACGGCCGGCAGTGGCTCGACCTGAAATTCTTCTACCTGCAGCCGGCCGAGCTGCTCAAGGTCAGCCTGCCGATGATGGTGGCCTGGTACCTGCACAAGATGCCGTTGCCACCGCGCTTCAATACCGTGCTCGTGTCCCTGGTCATCATCGGCGTACCGACCGGCCTGGTGATGCTGCAGCCGGACTTCGGTACCGGTGTGCTGATCGCCGCCAGCGGCGTGTTCGTGCTGCTGTTGGCAGGCCTGCCGTGGTGGTGGGTCGGGCTGGGCGTGGGTGGCGTGGCTGCGGTCGCGCCGGTGGCCTGGTTCTGGCTGCTGCGGCCGTACCAGAAGGACCGCATCATGATGTTCCTGGACCCGGAGATGGATGCGCTGGGTGCTGGCTGGAACATCATCCAGTCGAAGATCGCGATCGGTTCCGGCGGCTTCGATGGCAAGGGCTGGGGCGAGGGCTCGCAGTCGCACCTGAACTTCATTCCCGAGCAGACCACCGACTTCGCGTTCTCGGTGCTGAGCGAGGAGTTCGGCTGGATCGGCGTGGCCACCGTGCTGGCGCTGTACCTGGTGGTGATCGGGCGCTGCCTGTGGATCGCCAGCCAGTCGCGCGATTCCTATTCGCGCCTGCTGGCCGGCGCCACCGGCCTGGCGTTCTTCGTCTACGTGCTGGTGAACGGCGGGATGATCTCCGGCCTGCTGCCGGTGGTGGGCGTGCCGATGCCGCTGATCAGCTATGGCGGTACCTCGGCGGTCTCGCTGCTGGCCGGCTTCGGGTTGGTGATGGCCGTGCGTAGCCACAATCCAGTGCACGGCGGCTACGGGTAACAACGGCCGCGCCTTTCACCGCGCTTCCATATGCTCGATTGCTTCTCGCTGTTCTGTAGAGTCGAGCCGTGCTCGACTGCTTCTGCTGCATGAAAGGCAGTCGAGCACGGCTCGACTCTACAGACGCAGAAGCACCCTGACAGCTTCACGCAAGCGCGCGTTGTTACCGTGGCCAGCGTGGACTGGAAACGAATGCTTGGCGGCTGCCGTGAGGCGGTGCGCACGATCGACCTGCCGTTGCTGGTCGCGTTGTTGATCCTGATGGGCGCGGGGCTGGCGGTGCTGCACAGCGTGTCCGGTCCGGTGGCCGGGCAGGCGGCGCGCTTCGCCGGTGGCCTGCTGGCGATGTGGCTGCTGTCGCGTGTTTCGCTGCTGCGCCTGCGCGCGTGGACACCGGCGCTGTACGCGCTGTCGATGCTGCCGCTGATGGCGGTGTATGTGATCGGCACCGGCAAGTACGGGCAGCGCTGGCTCAACCTCGGCGTCTTCTACCTGCAGCCCTCCGAGCTGCTCAAGCTCAGCCTGCCGTTGATGATGGCCTGGTACCTGCACCGGCAACCGCTGCCACCGTCACCACGCACGGTACTGACGGCCGCAGTGCTGATCGGCGTTCCCGCCGTGCTGATCCTGATGCAGCCCAACCTCGGTACCGCCACGCTGGTCACCGCCAGCGGTGTGTTCGCGTTGTTGCTGGCGGGCCTGCACTGGGGCTGGGTGGCCACCGGCGCGGTGGGGCTGGCGGTGGCCGCGCCACTGGCCTGGCTCGGCGTGTTGCGGCAGTACCAGAAGGATCGCGTACTGACCTTCCTCGACCCGGCAGCAGACCCGCTCGGCACCGGCTGGAACATCCTGCAGTCGCGCATCGCGATCGGTTCCGGTGGCTGGCAGGGACGTGGCTGGGGGCAGGGCACCCAGGCCACACTGGATTTCCTGCCCGAGTACACCACCGACTTCGCGTTTTCGGTGCTGGCCGAGGAGTTCGGCTGGATCGGTGTGGCGACGCTGTTCGCGCTGTACCTGTTCGTGGTCGGGCGTTGCCTGTGGATCGCAGTGCACGCGCGCGACACCCATGCGCGGTTGCTGGCCGGCAGCCTGGGGCTGGCGTTCTTCGTCTACGTATTGGTGAACGGTGGAATGATTTCCGGCCTGCTGCCGGTGGTGGGCATTCCGATGCCGTTGATCAGTTATGGCGGGACATCAGCGGTCTCGTTGCTGGCCGGTATCGGGTTGGTGATGGCGGTGCGTGGGCACCGGCCCGTGCACGGGGGATAGGGTTTCCAGCCAACGGCGCAGCCCCTCGTGGGTGGTCGCGCAAAGCAGTTCATGGGTGGGGCCGGGTAGATGGGCTGCGCAGGGGACGCTGCAAGTACGTCCATGTAAGCTCGGTCGCCGCATCCATGCGGCTCACGCCCCTGCGCAGCCCATCTACCCGGCCACGGACAGGTTCCGTGCGCGTCCACCCACGGAGAAGAAAAAGAAGATCAAAAGCAAAAGCGGCCTGGCGGGTCGCTTCCTTGCTTTGTGTAGAGCCGAAGGCAGCGGCAGGAGCCGCTGCCAACGTCGCCCACGGCGACGGCCCGAAGGGTGCCGGTCAGGACGACCGGCATAGCCATGCTCGGCTCTCGAGCAAGCGCAGCGCGCGACCCGCTTGTGATCTTCTCTTTCTTCTCCGTGGGTGGCAGACCACCGAAATCTGTCAGAGGGCGGTCGGGTTGGGTATGCGGGGGTGTCAGCCGCATGGGCCCGAGGCATGCCTCGGGCGGGTTGGGCAGGACGCCCAACCCTGGCCTTGCCGCGCGTGCAGGACTGCGCGCAAGAGCAAGCGGCTGCCAAGCCTCCAGGGACGGATTCACGGCGTCCCCCGCGTACCCAACCCGACCGGCCCAGCGGCGGCTTCTGCTTTCCGCAACACACCCCACCCACGAGGGGCTGCGCCGTTGGCTGGAAACTTCCTGACTCTGCGCAACGCCCGTTGTGGAAGCGTTCTCACAACGATGCACGTCAGCACGTCCACTGACCAAAGTCCGGAAAAAGCGTTAGCTGGTTCACACTTTTACAGCGCGTTGATCCTGATCAATGGACTTGTCGTAATCGGCCTGCACAATGGCGGCCCGTTCGGCACGGCGCGCCGTCAATCGTTGCAGCGCGAGGGGGCGTCGGGCGGGAAGCAGTACTGATCCAACGGGTACAGGGAGCGCGGAGCACTGCCACTGGGGAGCGGCAGCCGCGCGGGTACCGACCGGATCCGGTCGCCGGTTGCGTCTGCGGGGATGGGGACGCAACCGGCAACCTCTATCTGAATGGGGAAGTGTGATCACGACGTCTTCACATTTCCCGCTGCTCGCAGGCAAATCGTTGTGATTCATGGTGTTAGGGGTTTTAATTCATCCATGACCTGCTAACCTGCGACGATGATTCGACGCACTCTGGCCTGCATGCTCACCCTCGGCCTGGTCGCCTGCGCGACCCAGCCGAAGTCCCCACCGTCTTCGCCCCAGGCCAGCAGTACGCCGCGCCAGCCCGCCGCCAAGGCCCATGGCCCGGCCGAGGCCGCGCCCGAAGCCGCTGCCGCCACCGCGCCGCCGGTCGATCTCACCCCGGTGCCGTTCGAGGTCGCACGGACCCGCTTCATTGCCGATACCGCCAAGCGCTATGGCCTGAAGCCGGAGCAGATCAGCAGCGTGCTCGACCAGGCGCAGGTGCGCCAGCCGATCATCGCCGCGATGTCGCGCCCGGCCGAGCGGGTCAAGCCGTGGAACGAATACCGGCCGATGTTCATCAGCAAGGCGCGCATCGATGGCGGCCGCGCGTTCCTGGCCCAGCATCGCGCCGAACTGGATCGCGTGCAGCAGCGCACCGGTGTGCCGGCCGAAGTGATCGTGGCGATCATCGGCGTGGAAACCAGCTACGGCAAGAATGCCGGCAGCCATCGCGTGCTCGATGCGCTGTACACGCTGGCGTTCTACTACCCGCGCAGCGGCGACCCGGCCAAGCTGGAGCGCGAAGTGCGCCGCGAGCTGTTCTTCCGCGATGAGCTGGCCAAGTTGTTCGAGCTGGGCCGCGAAGAGAACCTGGACATCACCACGCTCAAGGGCAGCTATGCCGGCGCGATGGGCATGGGCCAGTTCATGCCGTCCAGCTACCTCGATTACGCGGTGGACGGTAATGGCGACGGCCGTCGCGACCTGTTCACCAGCTACGACGACGTGTTCTCGTCCATCGCCAACTACTTCGTGAAGAAGGGGGGCTGGGTGCGTGGTGGCCAGGTTGCGGTACCGGCCACGCTGGCCCCGGGCCGCGAGGAGTTCAACCCGACCGAATGGATGCCCACCTGGTCGCTGGCTGACCTCGCACAGCGCGGCTACCAGCCGAGCACGCCGGTGCAGCCGGGCGCCACCGCCACCCCGATCACCCTGGAAGGCAGCACCGGCAAGCAGTACTGGCTGGGCTTCCAGAACTACTACGCGATCACCCGCTACAACCTCTCGAAGATGTACGCGATGGCCGTGTTCCAGCTGTCCCAGGCCATCGCCGGACAGGAGCTGCCCCCGGCATGAACATCAGATGGCTGGTCCCGAGCTTGATCGTCTTCGCGCTGGCGGCCTGCAGCAGCGCGCCGAAGAAGCCGGCCACGGCCGGCCATGGTGGCAAGTCCAGCGGCACGCTGGTGCAGGGCCGTGGTTCGCGACCGGCGCACTGCCCGGAAGGTTCGCCGTATGCAGCGGCCAAGGAAGACCTCAGCACCCGCGGCAATTACACCGCTGGTGGCCTGTACAAGCCGGGCGTGCGTGACAGCACGCCCGACTACATTCCCAACGTGGCCTGCATCCCCGAGCCGGAAGTGACCGCCGAGGAACGTTCGGCCATCGGCAACAAGTCGCCGTACGTGGTGCTGGGCAAGTCGTACAAGGTGCTCGACGACACCCATGACTACGTCGAGCGCGGAACCGCGTCGTACTACGGTGCCAAGTTCCATGGCCGCCTGACCTCCAACCGTGAGGTCTACGACATGTACCAGTTCACCGCTGCGCACAAGACGCTGCCGCTGCCCAGCTTCGCCCGCGTGACCAACCTCGACAACGGTGAGTCGGTGATCGTGCGCGTCAACGATCGCGGTCCGTTCCATGATGGCCGCGTGGTCGATCTCAGTTATGCCGCTGCCGTGCGCCTGGGCATCACCCAGCGCGGCACCGGCAACGTGGAAGTGCGCGCGCTGCAGCCGGGTGAGGGCAACCTGCTGGCGCAGAAGCCGTCGCGCCGCGAGCGTCGTGCTGCGGAAGCGGCCGCCGCCAGCGCTGTAGCCAGTGCGCGCCCGGCACCGACCGCGCGTGCCGCCGCCGATAGCGACATCGATCGCCTGGTCAAGGGGCTGCCGGCCGATGGCATGCCGGCGCGTGGCCAGCCGGCCACCACCCAGGGCGTGGCCAGCACCGTGCCGGATGTGGCGGTCAGCAGCCTGCCGCCGAGTGCTCCGCCGGTGCGCAGCACCACATACGCGCCAGCTCCGGCGGTCGTTGCCAGCACCACGCCGGGCGCCGCTGCGCAGGCACCGGTCCGCACCGCCGCCGCTACCCCCAGCCTGTCGCAGCAGGTGGTGGGCGCAGTCATGGTGCAGGTTGCCAGCTTCTCCAACCGTGACAACGCCAACCGCGCGATGGGCCAGCTCAACGCCGCGGGCATCGTCGGTGCCACCATCAGTGACATCGCCGCCGGTGGCCGTACGCTGTTCCGCCTGCGCGTTCCCGCCAGCGACCATGCCAGTGCCGCGGAACTTGTCGGCCGCATCGCCGGTCTGGGGCTGGGTTCGCCGCAGATCGTCAAGGATTGATCCACCCGGGCCGGTGCTGCCGGCCCATGCTGCCCCGGCCTTACAATGGCCGCTACGTTCCACCCTCCATTCCCGGCCGTCCCCTGGAGCCTGCTGTCCAATGAATTTCCGTTCCGCCGCCACCGCCCTGGCCGCCACCCTGGTGGTGGGCCTGGCTTCCGCCCAGACGCCGCTGCCGACTCCGGCCACGCCGGCGCCTGCCGCCGCCGCTGCCGCCCCGGCCACCGTCGCCACTCCGCCGGCGCCGGCGCCGAGCGTGTCCAAGGCCTGGGTGCTGATGGATTACGCCACCGGCCAGGTGCTGGCTGGTGAAAACATCAACGAACAGCTGGCTCCGGCCAGCATCACCAAGGTGATGACGTCCTACGTGATCGCCGCCGAGGTCAAGAACGGCAAGGTCCGTGCGGATGACCAGGTGATGATGAGCGAACGCGCCTGGCGCGAAGGTGGCGCGGGTACCGATGGCAGCTACAGCGGCTTCCCGGTCAACCAGACCGCGCGCCTGGAAGACATGGAAAAGGGCATGGCGATCCAGTCCGGCAACGACGCCGCGATCGCCCTGGCCGAGCACGTGGCAGGCAGCGAAGAAGCTTTTGCGTCGCTGATGAACAGCTATGCCGCCAAGATCGGCATGAAGAATTCGCACTTCGTCAACGCCCATGGCCTGACTGCGCAGGGCCACCACAGCACCGCCTACGACCTGGCGCTGCTGGGCCGTGCGATGGTGCGCGATTACCCGGAAACCTACGCGTACAACAAGATCAAGGAATTCCAGGTCGGCAACATCAAGCAGCCGAACCGCAACCTGCTGTTGTGGCGCGATGGCAGCGTGGACGGCATCAAGACCGGCCACACCTCGGAAGCCGGTTACTGCCTGATGAGCTCGGCCCAGCGCGGCGACCAGCGCCTGATCGCCGTGGTGCTGGGCGGCCAGTCGGAAAAGCAGCGTGCCGATGACAGTCTGGCCCTGCTGAACTGGGGTTTCCGCTTCTTCGAGACCCACCGCCTGTACGAGCCGGGCAAGGCCGTGGCCGAGCACAAGGTCTGGAAGGGCACCACCGACAAGGTGCAGCTGGGCGTGGCCCAGCCGATGCTGGTGAGCGTGCCGCGTGGCCGTTACAACGACCTGAAGCCGAGCATCGACGTGCCCAAGACCCTGGAAGCACCGTTCACCGCCGGCCAGCAGATCGGCACCGTGAAGGTGATGCTGGATGGCAAGCTGGTGGCCGAAGCGCCGCTGGTGGCGGTGGCTGCCGTCGAACAGGCCGGCTTCTTCAAGCGCCTGTGGGACAGCTTCTGGATGTGGTGGGAATCGGAATGATCCACGCCCCGGCGTGGTGAAGGAAAAGGCCGGCAAATGCCGGCCTTTTCTGTTTCGGGATGCCGCTTGCGCATGAATCCTGCCGGATGTGGGTAGTGCTGGCCGCTGGCCGGCTCCCCATGAATCCATCCGGATATGCCGGCCCCGGTGTGCCGACCAACGGTCGGCACCTACCTACAGCGACCGGCTGATGGTGAAGCTGCCGAACACCGGCGCTTCGCGCTGGCCGTTGAACTCGCGCGTGCTGTGGTAACGCGCCGCAGCGAACTTCCAGCGTCCGTACATCACCGCCACGCCATAGCCGCCGTAGGCCACCACATGGCGCTTGTCCACACTGTGGCTGTTGCGGAACGTGTTGCCATCCAGCGTGATGTCACGGATCACCCAGGCGGCGTCCGAGGTCGCGAACAGGTGCCAGGACCAGCCATTGGGACGGCCGCCGCGGGTCGGCGCAGTGTTCTCACCGGCCGGGCGCAACGGCGTGCTGCCGAAGTCGTCCGGCAGCTTCCAGCCGAAGCGTACTTCACCGCCAAGGTTGGCCTTGGTTTCCAGGTTGCCGATCGATCCGCCGTAGTGGCTGATCGCGTCCCAACCCCAGCCGTCGGCATTGACGCTGGCATCGCCCGGCCAGCGGCGCATGCGCTCATGGGTCAGCATGAACAGCGGCTCGTTGTGCAGCTGGTTGTCCCAGCCCTTGAATTTCTCGTCGCCCAGCACTTCGTGCACGGCATTCTGCACCTGCTTGCCCTGTGCCCACGGGCCAACCACGCCCAGCGTCAGCTGGGTGGTCTGCAGGCGGTCGCCGCTGCGCGCATTGAAACCGAAGTTTGCGATCAGTACGCCGGCGTAAGGGCGGTCGTCCTCAATCAGGTCCCTGCGGCTGAAATCGGTCGGGGTGAAGATGCCCTGGCCGATGCTGAAGATCATGTTCTGCTGTTCGAACTTGCCCGGATGCAGCCCTTCCAGGTACTGGTTCACCCAGCGGGCCATGCGTGGCAGGCAGGGGTCGTCGGTGTAATCGACCAGATTGGGCGAGACCAGGGTCAACAGTGCACCATTGGTATAGCCCTGGTCCTGGTGGCGGCCGCCGAACAGGTCGTTGTCAACGCGGAAATTGACCTGCGGAGGGTGGTCGCGCATCGCGTCCGGGCCACATTGTTCGGCCGCCTGGGCGGCGAGGGGGAGGGCAGCAGCCAGCAGGCCGGACAGCCCGAGGGCTGCAAGGCGACGTTGGGAAGGGGGGCTCATGTGGAGGTTTTTTCTGTCTGTCGTTATATGCCGCGACACGGTACTCGTGCGGGCGTGATGGAACGAGCGCGTTCGAATCACTTGTCTGTTCCGAAAACGACATTGTCTCGTGAAGACAATCCTGCACTGTCCTGCGGCGCCCCAAGGGGCAACGGCCAATGCTGAACGGCTGTTCAGCTGCAACGCAGCGACTCACCGGTGCACTGTTTGACGTTGATGAATACTCTTGGGTTTGTTGGCCTGCGGCCCGATAATGGGGGCATGGAAATCAAGTCCGACAACCCCGACCACGGCTTCCAGTTCCCCGGCCAGTTCGAGCTCAGTGCCATGGGCCCGGCCAACCGCGGCCTGGAACATGAGCTTCCCCGCCTGCTGCTGGCTGCCGGCATCGATGTGGTGAATGAACGCATCAGCTGGAAGCATTCCTCCAACGGCAAGTACGTGTCCGTGCGCATCGTGTTCAAGGCCGAGAGCCGCGAACAGTACGACCTGGCGCACCAGGCACTGCGCGACCACCCGGAAGTGAAGTGGACGCTGTAGCCGACAGCTGCCCGGCCGAAGCCGCCCCGGAAGACCGTGCGCCGCGCCCGGCGCTGGTCCGCGACCTCGGCCGCCAGGCCTATGAACCGGTGTGGCGCGCCATGCAGCGCTTCACCGACCAGCGCAGCGAGGCCGACGCCGATGAGCTGTGGGTGGTCGAGCACGACCCGGTATTCACCCTGGGCCAGGCCGGCAAGGACGAGCATGTGCTGGCGCCGGGCGAGATCCCGGTGCTGCACGTGGACCGCGGCGGCCAGGTGACCTATCACGGCCCCGGCCAGCTGGTGGTCTATCCGCTGCTGCGCCTGCCACGGCTGGGCATCGGTGTGCGCGACTACGTGTGCCGCATCGAGCAGGCCATCATCGATACCCTGGCCGAGTGGAACATCGGCGCCGAACGCCGCGAGGGCGCCCCGGGCGTCTATGTCGGTGGCGCCAAGATCGCCGCGCTCGGCATCCGCGTGCGCCGCGGCTGTACCTTCCATGGCCTGGCCTTCAACGTGGCCATGGACCTGGAACCTTTCCACCGCATCAACCCCTGTGGCTATCAGGGGTTGCAGGTGACCTCGGTAGTAGACTTGGGCGGGCCCTCCGGGATGGAGGCCGTCAAGCCGGTGCTGCTGGACCACCTGGCCCGCCAGTTCGGCCTGCTGCTGCAGCCCACGCCCGAACTGCCTGATCTTTCTGCGGCCGCCTGACCGCCCCCCGGAACTGCCATGACTGAAACCACCGCCCGTTCCATTCCCCTGCAGATCGTGCAGGGCGACTCTCCGTCCGCCGCGCCGTTGCAGGCCGGGGTCAAGCAGCTGGGCGGTGACAAGATCAACCGCTCGCCGGTGCAGTTCGCCGACGCGCCGGTGCTGCGCAAGCCATCCTGGATCCGCGTGCGCATTCCTTCGGGCAATGCGGTGCAGAACCTGAAGGCCAAGCTGCGCGAGAACCGCCTGGTGACGGTGTGCGAGGAAGCCAGCTGCCCGAACATCCACGAGTGCTTCGGCCACGGCACGGCAACGTTCATGATCCTCGGCGAGGTCTGCACCCGCCGCTGCTCGTTCTGCGACGTCGCCCACGGCCGCCCGAAGCCGCCGGATGCCAACGAACCGGCCAGCCTCGGCCAGACCGTGGCCGACATGGGGCTGAAGTACGTGGTGGTGACCAGCGTCGACCGAGATGACCTGCGCGACGGCGGTGCCCAGCACTTCGTCGACTGCATCAGTGCCATCCGCGCGAAGTCGCCGGGCACCCGCATCGAAGTGCTGACCCCGGACTTCCGCGGCAAGGGCCGCATGGAGCGCGCGCTGGAGATCCTGGCGCAGAACCCGCCGGACGTGTTCAACCACAACATCGAAACCGTGCCGGACCTGTACCGCAACGTGCGCCCGGGTGCGGACTACCAGTGGTCGCTGAACCTGCTGAAGAACTTCAAGGCGCAGCATCCGGACGTGCCGACCAAGAGCGGCATCATGCTGGGCCTGGGCGAAGAGTTCGAGCAGATCAAGGCCACCATGCGCGACCTGCGCGCGCACGACGTGGACATGATCACCATCGGCCAGTACCTGCAGCCGACTGCGCATCACCACCCGGTGCTGAAGTACTGGACCCCCGAGGACTACAAGGCGCTGGAAGACTACGGCTACGAGCTGGGCTTCAGCCACGTGGCCTCCGGCCCGATGGTGCGCTCGTCGTACCACGCCGACGTGCAGGCCAAGGGCGCCGGCGTCCGGTAAGCGGTTGCGCGATGCGCGCTACCACTTCCCACGCTGCGCTGCGCACACCGTGGGCCCCGGCTTACCACCACCCACACCCCCGCCGCTTCGCGGCCGCCCCCTGACTCAGGGGGCTTGCAACCCCATGCCCTCTGCAACCGGACAGACGGCGCCGCTGGGTGCGCCGCTCTTCAGCCATTCACAATTTGCTACACCGGCCCGGCTAGGCTGGTTTTCCACCTAGCGCGGCCGGATGACAAACCCGGCAACTTTCGGCACTGTCGTGGTGTCTTAACACCCCGCAGTCTCCCCCTTGGCAAGGCGCCTTCGAGCACGTCAATGAAATTCAAAGCCCCCGCATTCCTGATGGCCCTGGCGCTGGTCGCGCCGCTGGCGCTGGCGGCCAAGGCCGATTCGCCGGCATTGCCCGCTGCGGCAACCGCCGATCAGGTGACCACCTCCAAGCTGGTGTACGGCCTGCTGTCCGACAGCCGCTACGCGTACCGCCCGCGTGCGCTGGACGAGGCCACCTCCAAGGACGTGTTCAAGCGCTACCTGGAGACGCTGGACGGCGGCAAGCAGTACTTCACCCAGGCCGACGTGGCGCGCTTCGCGCCGTTCGAAGCCAACATTTCCTCGGCCATCCGTGGCGGCGAGCTGGAGCCGGCGTTCCAGGTGTTCGCGGTCTACAAGCAGCGCGTCGGCGAACGTGTGGCCTACGCGCGCAAGCTGCTCAAGCAGGAGCCGGACTTCACCACCGACGAGCGCTTCGAATACGACCGCAAGAAGGTGCCGTGGGCGGCCAGCAGTGCAGAGCTGGATGAGCTGTGGCGCAAGTCGGTCAAGAACGACTGGCTGCGCCTGAAGCTGGCCGGCAAGAAGCCGGACGACATCCGCAAGACGCTGGACAAGCGCTACGCGACGCTGGAGAAGTCGGTCAATGAACTGAAGGGCGAAGACGTCTTCCAATTCTTCATGAACTCGTACACCAGCGCCGTTGACCCGCACACGGATTACTTCACCCCGCGCACCGCCGAGAACTTCAACCAGGCGATGTCGCTGTCGCTGGAAGGCATTGGTGCGCAGCTGCAGCGCCAGGACGACGTAGTGGTGATCCGCGAGATCATCGCCGGTGGCCCGGCCGCAGTGGATGGCACGCTGAAGCCGGGTGACCGTATCGTCGGCGTCGGCCAGGGCAAGTCCGGCCTGGTCGAGGACGTGATCGGCTGGCGCATCGACGACGTCGTGGCCAAGATCCGCGGCGCCAAGGATACCCAGGTCAAGCTGGAGTTCATCCCGGCTGCTGAGGGCGCCGACGGCAAGCACCACACTCTGGTGCTGACCCGCCAGAAGGTGCGCCTGGCCGAACAGGCCGCCAAGGGCGAGACCATGACCATTCCGGCCGCCAATGGCGAGCCGGCGCGCAAGGTCGGCGTGATCAAGCTGCCGACCTTCTACCAGGACTTCGAAGGCCGTCGCCGCAACGCGGCCGACTACGCCTCGGCCACCCGCGACGTGGCCAAGCTGCTGGCCGGCTTCAAGAACGACAGGCTGGACGGCGTGGTGCTGGACCTGCGCAACAACGGTGGTGGTTCGCTGGATGAAGCCATTGAACTGACCGGTCTGTTCATCGAGCAGGGCCCGGTGGTGCAGGTGCGCGAGTCCGGTGGCCGCGTCACCGTCAACAGCGACCGCAACCAGGGCGTGGCATGGGATGGCCCGCTGGCAGTGCTGATCAACCGCGGTTCGGCCTCGGCTTCGGAAATCTTTGCCGGTGCCATCCAGGATTACGGCCGTGGCCTGGTGATCGGTGAGACCAGCTTCGGCAAGGGCACCGTGCAGAACATCGTCGACCTGGACCGTTGGCCGAGTGGCGAGACCCAGCGCTTCGGCCAGGTGAAGCTGACCATCGCCCAGTTCTTCCGCATCAGCGGCAGCAGCACCCAGCACAAGGGTGTGGTGCCGGACCTGGCCTTCCCGGCCAGTGTCGATGCCACCGAGTTCGGCGAGAGCACCTACGACAACGCGCTGCCGTGGACCCGCATCGCTGCCGTGCCGCACACCCAGTACGGCAACTTCGCGCCGCTGCTGCCGAAGCTGGAAACCCGCCATGACGCGCGCATCGCCGCCGACAAGGAATTCCAGTGGTGGAACGAGGACGTGCAGCAGTTCCGCACCGAGGCCGCGAAGAAGTACGTCTCGCTCAACGAGGCCACCCGCCGCGCCGAGCGTGAGCGCCAGGACACCCAGCGCAAGGAGCGCCAGGCGATGCGCAAGGAACTGGGCCTGGCCCTGGACCCGCTGGCCGATGACAGCAACGACGACGGCCTGACTGGCAACGAGCGCGACATCGTCAAGGATGCAGCGCGCGAGAAGGCCGCCGAGAAGCGTCCGGACCCGCTGCTGCGCGAGTCGGCCTCGATCCTGGCCGATGCGGTGAACCTGCTGGCCAATGATCGCCCGCTGTCGGCGCAGGTGCTGCCGCAGTCGACCGGCGCTGGTCGCTGGGCCGACTGAGCCGGCGACGGCATGTGATACCCGAGGGGCCGGCATTGCCGGCCCCTTTCTGTCTGGGGACCTCGTTCACGGTAGCGCCGGGCCATGCCCGGCGAGCGAAGTGCCACAAACGACTTAATCCCCTCCGTCCCCTTTTCTGTGCATGAACCGGCAGCAACGGGGTGGCTCGGTCACGCCGGTTTCAACCTGCCGCACACGGCCGCAGGGCTACCCTTGGCGGTACCGTCCTCGCAGGAGTACCCATGCGGGCCTCCCGTCTTTCCAGTGCTGCCGTGGCGCTCGCCAGCGCCCTGATCCTGTCGGCCTGTGGTGGCCGCGCCGCCGACAGTACGTTGCTGCGCGAATCCTTTGATTCCGGCGACACCTTCTCGCGTACCGTCGATGGCCGCCCCGGTGACGCCTGCGAGGCCGCGCGGCGCACCCTGCTCAGCCAGGGCTACGCCATCGCCCGCTCCGACGAAGCGCAGGTGGAAGGCAACAAGAACTTCCAGCCACGCGAGGACGACCACGAGCAGCTGGTGCTGCGCATCTCCTGCGCGCAGCGTGGTAGCCAGACGCTGGTGTTCGTCAGCGCGGTGCAGGACCGCTATGCGTTGAAGAAGAGCCCGACGTCGGCCAGCGTGGGCGTGGGTGCATTGGGCTCGGTGTCGCTGCCGTTCGGCAGCAATGACGATTCCCTGGTGAAAGTGGCCAGCAGCACCGTCACCGATGCCGGGTTCTATCAGCGCTTCTTCCAGCGCCTGCAACAGTACCTGCCGGCGGATGCTGGCAAACCCGCACCGCCTGCGCTCGCGCCGCCCGAGCCCGCACCGGCCCGCAGCACGGATCAAGGGTGATCGTGCGCGGCACGTTGATGGGAGTGGCACTCCTGCTGATGCCCGCGCTGGGCATTGCGTCCGCAACGCCGGACTGCACGCAGGGCCTGCTGCAGCGGCTGGGATGGCGCTTTGACGAGGTCACGGCCGGTGCACCACAGGTGCACGGCGGCCCGTTGTGTACACGTGCCTCGCTGGCTGCAGCACAGGCGGCAGGCGATCTGCGCGTGGGGTGGCCGGCCGGAATGTCCGCTGCAGCACGCCAGGCGTTGCTGCAACAGTTGCTGGACGATCCAGCCACGGTCTGCGCCTATGCCTTCGAACTGGGCGCGGCCACGCAACGTGCGGCTTCTGCACTGCAGGACAACCCCACCTTCCGCTTCTCCGGCCCGCAGCTGGGCTGGATCGGCTTCGGCCTGCAGGGCCCACGCGCGCAAGGCTGGCAGCGCACACGCAGTTTCGGTCGTGGCTTCGTGCCGAGCGCGGGTAACAGTCATGCACTGGAGGCGTTCTACAGCGGTGCCGTGCGTGCCGAATGCGGGGTCGGCCGCCAGGTCGCGCAGCTGGCCACGCAACGAGAGCTTTATGGTGATGCCGCGTTCGATACGGAGTTCGCAGCGGATGAACTGTCGATCGGCACTTTCCTCGCCCTGCACGAGACCGACAGCATCCTGCTCGGAGCCCACGCGGGTGATTTCTTCGCCGATGGCAAGGCGGTGCGCACCTCGGCGATGGGACGGCAGGCCTTCGTTGGTGTGCCCGGTTTCATCGAGCACGTGTACGACAAGGGCACGCTGGATGACCTGAGCAACCAGGCCGAGAACTTCGTCGTGGTCGAGGTGGGCGAGGGCGCCGCGCAGGCACTGGCTGAGCATGGCGGCCTGGCCTGGTACGACCAGCGCAATGCCGAACTCTGGAAACTCGCGCAGGGCATCCCGCGCATCGGCCAGCGCTACTTCGAGCGCCTGTTGTTCGAGCGTGATCCCAACCTTCGTGCACGGCTGGAACCGCGCTACCACGACACGCTGGCACGCATGGACCAGCTGCTGGACGATCCGTTCTACCAGCAGTTCGTGATCTATGTGCATCCACGCGGTATACGTCCCATCGGCTACCACATCGCCCGCCTGCTCGATCGCAACCCGCGAACGCCGTTTTCGATCGACCTGGCGGTGCACAATCTGCATACCACGCTCTACCGGCGTTGGCGCGAGGCGCAGCTGCGCCACTGCGCGGCTACCGGCAGGCCAGGCAGCCTGACCCTAGACCCCAACTGAAGGTGAAACAATGGACATTGCAATGATCGGCCTCGGCCGCATGGGCGCCAACATGGCCCAGCGCCTGCATCGCGGCGGCCACCGCGTGGTCGGCTACGACCCGGGCGAGGGTGCCCGCCAGCGCGCTGCCGAGGCCGGCCTGGAAGTGGTTGATTCGCTGGCCGCCGCGGTTGCCGCGCTGCCGGCACCGCGCGTGGTGTGGCTGATGGTGCCGGCCGGCGAAACCGTCGACCAGACCCTGGGCCAGTTGACCCCGCACCTGGCCGAGGGTGACATCGTCATCGATGGCGGCAACTCCAACTACCAGGACTCGATCCGTCGCGCCAAGGCACTGGCCGAAGACGATCTGGGCTACGTCGACTGCGGCACGAGTGGTGGCGTGTGGGGCCTGCAGGAGGGCTACAGCCTGATGGTCGGTGGCGAAGCGTCGGTGGTGGAGCAGATCGCACCGCTGCTGCGCACGCTGGCACCGGCCGAAGATCGTGGCTGGGGTCGTGTCGGCCCGTCCGGCGCTGGCCACTTCACCAAGATGGTCCACAACGGCATCGAGTACGGAATGATGCAGGCCTACGCCGAAGGCTTCGCACTGATGGAGCGCAAGCAGGAAATGGAGCTGGACCTGGCCCAGGTGGCCGAGGTGTGGCGCCACGGCAGCGTGGTGCGCTCGTGGCTGCTGGACCTGAGCACCGAAGCCCTCAAGCGCAATCCATCGTTGGATGGCATTGCACCGTACGTGGAAGACTCCGGCGAAGGCCGCTGGACGGTTGCCGAAGCGATCGCACTGGATGTACCGGCACCGGTGATCACCCTGTCGCTGCTGGAACGCCTGCGCTCGCGCGAATCGAATTCGTTCACCGACCGCCTGCTGTCGGCGATGCGCAACGAGTTCGGCGGCCACGCCATCAAGAAATCGTAAGCACCGCGGTGGGGTCGGACCCCTTCGGCGTTGCCGAAGGGGTCCGACCCCATGAAGCCAGTCGAGCATGGCTCGACCCTACAAGAGCCGTCTCCGATGGTTTCCACGTCGATGTGTCGACCAAGGTCGACACCCACCGTCGGACCCCACCCCGTCATCCACGGAATGCCCGCTTTTGACGTTGACGTTGCCGTTGATTCGGCAGGTGCAGGGCGCAGCCCTGCCGATCACCCCAACGCGATTCGCCGCCCTTCGCGCGCGCTGTCCATGCCGGCCTGCAGCAACCGCATCAGCTGCAGTGCCTGCACCGGGCTGACCGTCGGCTCGCCATCGCCGTGCATCGCCGCCGCGAACTGCGAATACAGCCGCCGGTAGTCGCCCGGCAGGTTGTCCACGGTACTGCGCTGCACATTGTCCTCAGTATCGCAGCGCACCAGCTCGCCGTGCCGTGGGTCGATGCCCCAGCCTGGCGCTCCTGGCGCAACACCGCGCCGCAGCTGTGCCTCCTGCACGTCCAGCCCATGCTTGATCCAGCTGCCACGACTGCCATGCACACTGAAGTGCGGCGTGGGGGCCGCCACCAGCGAACCGGCATGCACGATCGCGCGATGCCTCGGGTAGTGCAGTACCGCGTGGAAGTAATCGATGCCGCTGCCACCTTCGCGTTGCACGGCCAGATCGGCATCGATGGCCTCGGGCCAGCCGAACAGCACCAGCATCTGGTCCAGCAGGTGCGGTCCGAGGTCGTACCACAGGCCGCTGCCCGGTCCGTCCTGCTCGCGCCAGCGGTCGCGCACCTGCGGCCGGTAGCGGTCGAAGTGCGCATGGCACTCGGCCACGTCACCGAGCGCGCCTTCGGCCAGCAGCGCCTGCAGGGTGAGGAAGTCGGCATCGAAGCGCCGGTTCTGGAACACGGTCGCGATGCGTCCGGCATCACGTGCCGCAGCCAGCACCGCTTCGGCTTCAGCGACATCCAGCGCGAACGGCTTGTCGACCAGCACATGCTTGCCCGCGGCCAACGCCGCGATCGCCAGCGGTGCGTGTTGTGCGTTCGGAGTGGCGATCACCACCGCGTCCACCGCCGGGTCGTCGAACACCTCCTGCGGCGTGGCGCGCACGTGCACGTCGCTGAACGCGCGCAGCAACGTGTCGCGCTGCGAACTGACGATGCTGTGCAGCACCAGCCCGGGCGTGTGCTGGATCAGCGGCGCATGGAAGACGCGGCCAGCGAGGCCGTAGCCGATCAGGGCCAGTTGCAGGTCGGGGCGCATGAGACGGCTCCGGCAATGGGGAAGGGCAGGGTAAACGACACCTGCGTACAGGCCAAAACTGAACCGTTGCCGTTGGAAACGCCTCGATTCACAGCGGCATGACCGCAACGCCACGCCTGCTCTACGGCGGCTTGTCCAGACTGGCAGCACATTCCGAAGGAGTACGACACGATGAGCAATACCACCCGCACGCTGATTGCTTCCGCCCTGACCCTGGGCTTGGCGCTGTCCTCCTCGGCTGCCTTCGCCAAGGACCCGGCCGCGAAGAGCCCGCCGACCAGCACCCATCCGGCAACCCATGCTGATCGCCATGACTCCAACGAGCCGGTGACCGATACCTGGATCACCACCAAGGTGAAGGCCGATCTGCTGGCCAGCAGCAACGTTCCGGGCACTGAAATCAAGGTGGAAACCGTGAACGGCGTGGTCAGCCTGAGTGGTGCCGTGGCCACCCAGGCCGAGAAGGACAAGGCGGTCACCACCGCCAAGGGCATCAAGGGCGTGACCCGCGTCGATGCCGCTGCATTGAAGGTCAGCGCTGCTGCCAAGCGCTGACCCCGGAGGGCGCCCCGCATGGGGCGCCCGCTGCCTGGGTAGAGTCGAGCTTGCTCGACTGCCCTTTGGGTTGCAGCCGAGCACGTCTCGGCTCTACCGTGGGTTTCCGCAACCCGTTCAGCCAACCAGGCGGGAAACTCCAGAGTTGTGACCGCCTGCGCTATATTGCCCGTTCCGCCGCAGCCGGGCCGGTATCGGCCTACGCTCCGCGGCTGTGCTGACGAGGAACTATGGCGCTGGTTTTCAGTGATGACATCTGGGACCGTTGGCGGTTGCCGGCCCTGGCGCTGGCCGCCGCCGCGATCATCGTGGTGCCGTGGTTGACCCTGCGCCAACTGCAGCAGGACAGCGAAGATGCGATGGCCTGGGTCAATCATACCCAGGCCGTGGGTGTGGCCCTGCAGCAGCTGCAGGCTGATGTACGCGATGTCGAATCGGCTGCGCTGACCCTGTCCAAGGGTGTGGATGCGCCTGGCCTGCGCGAGCGCATGGCCAAAGCCAATGACCTTCCCGGTCGCCTGGCTGAACTGGGCCGGATGACCCGCGACAATCCTGAGCAGCTGATCCGCATCGGCCGTATCGAGTCGATGCTGGAAGGGCGCATGGCGCTTGCCCGCGAACTGGCAAAGTCCGAACCCAACAGTGATCAGCGCGAGCTGGTGCAGGACCTGAGCACGCGCTATCCGATCCGTGGCCTGGTGGAGGAACTGCAGGCGAGCGAGCAGAAGCTGCTGACACAGCGCGCCGAGCAGGCCGCACGCCAGCGCAAGCAGACCGAGCTGGTGTCGTGGAGTTCGCTGGTGATCCAGCTGGCGCTGCTTGGCCTGGTGCTGTGGCTGCTGCAGCGGCAGATCGGTCGCCGCCTGCATGCCGAACGACAGTCGCTGCGTTCGGCCGCGCGTGCAGCCTCGGTGCTGCAGACCGTGCGTGAGCCGATCGTGCTGCTCGACCGCGACCTGCGTGTGCAGCTGCACAACCCTGCCTTCGCCGAGCTGTACGGGCTGCAGGATGAACGCGCCGATGGCCTGTTGCTGGACACTGTCGGCGACGGTGCATGGAAAGACCCCGTGATGCGCCAGCGACTGTCCGATGTGCTGTTGCGCGGCCGCGAACTGTGGGACTTCGAGCATGAACAGCGCGCCGCCGATGGCATGGTGCGCTACATGCTGCTCAACGCGCGGCGCATGCCGCTGCCGGACACCGACGACGAAGTGGTGTTGCTCACGGTCAGCGACGTCACCGTGCAGCGTGCCGTGCAGCTGCGGGTGGAGGAACTGAACCGCCAGCTGGAAGGCAAGGTTGCGCAGGTGTCCGAGGTCAACAGGGAACTGGAAGCCTTCAGCTACTCGGTGTCGCACGACCTGCGTGCACCACTGCGCCACGTGGCCGGTTTCTCCGACAAGCTGTCGCGCCATCTGGGCGACGCCGCCGATGACAAGAGCCGCCATTACCTGGAGGTGATCTCCAGTTCGGCGCGGCGCATGGCGGCACTGATCGACGACCTGCTGGTCTACTCGCGGCTGGGCCGCGCGGCAATGCGCCAGCAGGCGGTGGACATGCAGTCGCTGGTGGCCGATACCCGCGCCATGCTCGATTCCAACCTGCAGGCCGAGGCCGAGAACAGCGGCCATGCGCACCACGTGGAGTGGAGCATCGCGCCGCTGCCGATCGTGGTGGGCGATGAGAACATGATCCGCCAGGTCTGGCTGAACCTGCTCGGCAACGCGGTGAAGTACTCGGGCAACCGCGAACCAGCGAAGATCCGCGTGGACTACCAGCCACAGCCTGACGGCGGTCATCAGTTCACGGTCAGCGACAATGGTGCAGGCTTTGACATGGCCTACGCCGGCAAGCTGTTTGGTGTCTTCCAGCGCCTGCACAAGGCCAGCGACTACCCGGGTACCGGCATCGGCCTGGCCAGCGTGCGCCGCGTGCTCACCCGTCATGGCGGCCGTATCTGGGCCGAGGCTGAACCGGACGTCGGCGCCACCTTCCACTTCTACCTGCCTCCCGCGATCGATGCGGACAAACAAGGGCCTTCTGCATGACCACTCTGCGCACCATTCTTCTCGCCGAAGACAGCCCGGCTGATGCCGAAATGGCGATCGACGCCCTGGAAGAGGCGCGTCTGGCCAACCCCATCGTGCACGTCGAGGATGGCGTGGAAGTGATGGACTACCTGTTGCGCCGTGGTGCCTTCGCCAACCGCGAGGAAGGCCTGCCGGCGGTGCTGCTGCTGGACATCAAGATGCCGCGCATGGATGGCCTGGAGGTGCTGCGGCAGATCCGCGAGCACGAAGAGCTCAAGCGCCTGCCGGTGGTGATCCTGTCGTCCTCGCGCGAGGAAAGCGACCTGGCCCGCAGCTGGGACATGGGCGTGAACGCCTATGTGGTCAAGCCGGTGGACGTGGACCAGTTCTTCGGCGCGGTGCAGACCCTGGGCAAGTTCTGGGCGTTGATCAACCAGGCACCGGAACTCGAGTGAGCCCATGCCCCTGACCGGTCCCGCCCTGGGGGCGCTGCGCATCCTGCTGGTGGAGGACTCACCGGAAGATGCCGAGCTGATGTCCGAACAGATGCTCGACGCGGGCCTGGAGGCCCGTTTCGAGCGTGTCGAGAGCGAGGCCGAACTGCGCCAGGCACTGGTCGCGTTCCAGCCGGACATCGTGCTGTCCGACCTGAGCATGCCGGGGTTCTCCGGTGATGACGCGCTGCGCATCGTGCGCGAGACCTCACCGGAAGTGCCCTTCATCTTCGTCTCCGGCACCATGGGTGAGGAGAACGCGGTGGCGGCGCTGCAGAAGGGCGCCAACGATTACATCATCAAGCACCTGCCGGCGCGCCTGCCGTCGGCGGTGGCGCGTGCGATCCGCGATGCACGCAGCGCCATAGAGCGCGCGCGGGTGGAAACCGAACTCATGCGCGCGCAGCGCCTGGAAAGCCTGTCGCTGCTTGCCGCCGGCCTCAGCCACGACCTGCGCAACATCCTGCAGCCGCTGCTGATCATGCCGGACCTGCTGAAAGCGCGCACCGAGGATCCGCAGCTGCACCACCTGGCCGATGTCATCGCCGAGTGCGGCCGCCGTGGCCACGAGATGGCCGAGTCGATGCTGTCGTTCGTGCGCGGCTCGCGCAAGCCGAGCGAGCGCATCGAGATCGATGGCCTGTTCGATGCGGTGGCGCTGCTGTTGCGCAGCAACGTGCCCGATGCGGTGCGCCTGGAGTTGCAGGTGCAGGACGAAGGCCTGGTGGTCGACGCCAACTACACCGAACTGCAGCAGGTGATGCTGAACCTGGCGCTCAACGCGATCCAGGCGATGCCCAACGGCGGGCGCCTGAGCCTGACTGCCAGCCATGCCGGCCAGCGCGATGGCGTGGACTGGATGCAGATCTGCGTGGCCGATGAAGGCATCGGCATGGATGCGGACACGCTGTCACACCTGTTCAATCCGTTCTTCACCACCAAGGCCGATGGCACCGGCCTGGGGCTGATTTCCTGCAAGCGCATCGTTGAAGGCGCCGGTGGCAGCATCCACGTCAACAGCCAGCCGGGGCAGGGCACCTGCTTCGAACTGCGGCTGCCGATGCATGAGGCCATCGATGGCAGCGAGCCGATCGAGCAGCTGGTGGCGCTGGGCAGTGGCCAGTCGATCCTGGTGGTTGACGGCGAAGCCACGCGCCTGTCGCTGCTCGGCAACGCGCTGTCCAGCCAGGGTTACCAGTTGCAGCTGGCCTCCGATGGCCCGGCGGCGTTGCGCTGGATGCAGCAGGAGGCGATGCCGGCGCTGGTGATTGCCGATGCCGGCTCCAAACTGCTGCCGGCCAGCCAGCTGCTGGGCGAGATGGCCACGCTTGGCTACCGCGGTCCGGCGCTGGTGCTGGAGGATCCGGCGGTGCCAGTCGCGGCGGACGCGTTCCCGGCCGGTGTGGAGGTGCATGTGTTGCACAAGCCGCTGCAGATGCAGCAGGTCTTCCGCGCGGTGGCTGAAGCGCTGGGCTGATGCCGCGGTAGTGCCGGCCGCTGGCCGGCATCGCCGTGCGATGGGATCACTGCGGTTGCCGGCCAGCGGCCGGCACTACCGGTCCCCGGTTTCTCTGGAGATGCGTGGCTGGTATTGGCCGCTGCCGATGCAGCAGGTGTTCCGCGCGGTGGCCGAAGCGCTGGGCTGACGCCCCGGTAGTGCCGGCCGCTGGCCGGCATCGCCGTGCGGTAGGATCACTGCGGTTGCCGGCCAGCGGCCGGCACTACCGGTCCCCGGTTTCCCTGGAGATGCGTGGCTGGTATTGGCCGCTGCCGATGCAGCAGGTCTTCCGCGCGGTGGCCGAAGCGCTGGGCTGATGCCGCGGTAGTGCCGGCCGCTGGCCGGCATCGCCGTGCGATGGGATCACTGCGGTTGCCGGCCAGCGGCCGGCACTACCAGTCCCCGGTTTCCCTGGAGATGCGTGGCTGGTATTGGCCGCTGCCGATGCAGCAGGTGTTCCGCGCGGTGGCTGAAGCGCTGGGCTGATGCCCCGGTAGTGCCGGCCGCTGGCCGGCATCGCCGTGCGGTGGGATCACTGCGGTTGCCGGCCAGCGGCCGGCACTACCGGTCCAGGGTTTCCCAGGGGAACCGCGGCAGCGCGTCCACCGCCTGTTCCAGCCGCCGCGACCAGTTCTGATGAATATCGGCATACAACGCCGAATCCGCGCCCAGCCGCAGCTGCTGGCCGATGCGCAGCTCGCCGTCGCGCAGCAGCGCCAGATCGATCGGCAGGCCCACCGACAGGTTGGAACGGATGGTGGAGTCCAGCGAGACGATCGCCGTGCGCGCGGCATCCTCCAGGTGTGTGGCCGGGCTGAGGATGCGGTCGAGGATCGGCTTGCCGTACTTGGACTCACCGATCTGCAGGTAGGGCGTTTCCGGCGAAGCAGCGATGGCGTTGCCGAGCGGGTAGATCATGTACAGCCCGGGCCGCTCGCCGGCGATCTGGCCGCCGAAGATCAGCGTGGCCTGGGTATTGACCCCGTCATGGCCATGTTCGCTGTGGCTGCTGTGCACCTGGCTGTCCACCAGCAGTTGGCCGACGTACTCGGCGGCTTCGAACAGGTGAGTCATGTCGCGCAGGTTGGGCGTGCGCCGTTCGCCGGCATCGCGCCCCAGGCGCGACACCAGCAGCTGGGTGGTGGCCAGGTTGCCAGCCGCCATCAGCACGTAGGCTGCCTGGCCGGGGTACTCGAACACGTGCAGCTTGCGGTGCACGCGCACATCGTCCAGCGAGGCATTGGTCCGGGTGTCGGCAGCGAAGACCAGGCCCTCGTCCACCTCGATTCCAACGCAATAGGTCATGTCGGTGCCCTATCATGTGCGTCCCGGATTGTAGGCAGGCCGCCGTGACGACGGCATGTCCACGCCCCCCCCAAGTGCCGTCACCTGAACCGCATGACCACCGTGCTCCTGAGCCTGGGCAGCAACGTCCAGCCCCGTCGCTACCTCCACGCCGCGGTGGCGGCCCTGCGCGAGCGCTTCGGCGCGCTGCAGGTGTCGCCCGCCTACCGTACCGCCGCGGTCGGCTTCGATGGCCCGGCCTTCCTCAACAATGCGGTGGCGATCGAAACCGGCCTGCCGCTGCAGGAACTGGACGAGTGGCTGCATGCGCTGGAAGACGCGCACGGGCGCGACCGCAGCGGGCCGCGCTTCTCCGATCGGACCCTGGACATCGACGTAGTGTTCTACGGGGATCTGGTGGTGGAAGGTCCCGGCCACCTGCGCATTCCGCGCCCGGAGCTGAAGCACGCCTTCGTGCTGAAGCCGCTGGCCGACATCGCGCCGGGCTTCATCGACCCGGTCAGCGGGCAGGACCTGGCAACGCTGTGGCGTGCGCACAGACAGTTTGGCGAGGCGTTCGAGGTGGTGGACCTGGAATGAGGGTGGTTGCCGGCCAGCGGCCGGCACTACCGCTCGCGCCGGCCGCTGGCCGGCAACATTTCAACTGACCGTGCGCCCACCATCCACGCGCAGGGTGTGGCCGGTGACGAAGCTGGCTTCGGCCACCAGCCAGTAGACCGCCTCGGCGATCTCCTCGACCGTGCCGATCCGTGCCAGCGGCGTGCGCGCCAGCAGCGCCTCGCGGGCGAAATCGTCCTTGCCCTGTTCCGGCCACAGGATCGCCCCCGGCGCTACCGCATTGACCCGCACTTTCGGCGCCAGCTCCAGCGCCAGCGAGCGGGTGGCCATCTCCAGCGCGGCCTTGGCCATGGTGTAGGCGATGTGGTCGCGCATCGGGTCGGTGCCGTGCAGGTCGGTCAGGTTGACGATGCAGCCCTGCTGGCGGCGCAGGTAGGGCGCCGCCGCCTGTGACAGCAGCAGCGGCGCGCGCGCATTGACCGCATACAGCTCGTCCATCGCCTCGGCGGTGACCTGGCCGAGTGGGGTGGGGAAGAAGTTGGAGGCGTTGTTGACCAGTGCATCCAGTCGCCCGAAGTGGGTGACGGCCTGCTCCACCAGGTCGGCCAGGGCGTCGGCGTCGCGCAGGTCGGCCTGCAGGGCCAGCACGCTGCCCGGGCGCACGTTGTCGAAATCGAACGCGGCCTGCTGCAGCTCCGCGCTGGAGGTGTTGGCGTGCAGCACCACCGACCAGCCACAGGCATGGAACTGGCGGGCGATGGCCGCACCGATCCGGCGCGCGCTGCCGGTGATCAGGACCACGGGGTGGGTGTCGCTCATCGAGGGTCCTCCAAGGCTCGGCTATCCTGTGCACCATTGTCACCGCATTCGAAGACGCCATGCAGCCCACCTTCCCCCTGCCCGAAGCCGATGCCCTGGCCCACAGCGACCAGCTGGCCGCCGCCCTGCGTGCCGAAATCCTTGCGCAGGGCGGGGCGATGCCGTTCTCGCGCTTCATGGAACTGTGCCTGTACACCCCCGGCTGGGGCTATTACAGCGCCGGCGCCAGCAAGTTCGGTGGCAGCGGTGACTTCACCACCGCGCCCGAGCTCGGCAGCCTGTTCGCCGGCAGCGTGGCCAATGCGCTGGCGCCGGTGTTCGCCCAGCTGGGTGCGCAGGCGCGGATGCTGGAACTGGGCGGTGGTACCGGCGCCTTCGCCGAAGCGGTGCTGCTGCGCCTGGCCGAGCTCGACGCGCTGCCGTCGCGCTACGCCATCCTCGAACCCAGCGCCGACCTGCGCGAGCGCCAGCAGCAGCGCCTGCAGCAGAACCTGCCGGCCGAGCTGGCGGCGCGCGTGGACTGGGTCGACCGGCCGTTCGAGGAGGACTGGGAGGGCGTGGTGTTCGCCAACGAGGTGATCGACGCATTGCCGACGCCGCGCTTCCTGATCCGGGATGGCGAGGTCTACGAGGAAACCGTCGAGCTGGATGCCGAAGGCAACTTCATCCGCGGCGCGCAGCCGGCCGACATCCTGCTCAATGGCGCGGTACGCCACATCGAGCGCTACCTGGAAAAGCCCTTCGCCGAGGGCTACCGCTCCGAAGTGCTGCCGCAGCTGCCGTACTGGCTGCAGGCGGTCGCCGGTGGCCTGCAGCGTGGCGCGATGCTGTTCGTCGACTACGGTTACAACCGCGGCGAGTTCTACCAGCACGACCGCGACGATGGCACCGTGCGTGCGTTCTACCGCCACCACGTGCACAACGACGTGCATCGCTGGCCGGGCCTGCAGGACATCACGGCGTCGGTGGATTTCACCGCGATGGCCGAGGCCGGCATGCACGGCGGTTTCGAGCTGGCCGGTTACTGCAGCCAGGCCAGTTTCCTGCTTGGCAACGGCCTGGACCAGGTGCTGCTGCTGGCCGAGGAACGCACCGATGAAGTGGGGCGCATCCAGCTGCGCGACCAGGTGAAGAAGTTGACCCTGCCGACGGAGATGGGCGAGCGCTTCCAGGCCATCGGCCTGCAGCGTGGCGTCGACTTCGAACCGGCCTTCGAGCTGGGTGACCTGAGCTGGCGCCTGTGAGCCACGCGTTGCCGGTGATCAAGCCGCTGCGGCGGCCCCGGCTCTGGGCCGCGCTGTGGGCGGCGGCAGTACTGCTGGTGATCGTGGTCTGCCTGATCCCACCACCGCCGATTCCGTTGCCGGAAAACAGCGACAAGGGCGAACACTTCCTCGCCTATTTCATCCTGGCCGGCAGCGCGGTGCAGCTGTTCCGTCGGGGCCGCCCGCTGCTGTGGGTGGGCGTGGGCCTGGTGCTGATGGGGATCGGCATCGAGTTCGCGCAGGGCGCGCTGACCATCAACCGCACTGCTGACCCGATGGATGCGCTGGCCAATACCATTGGCGTGCTGGCCGGCATGGCCACTGCACTGACCCCGATGCGCGACCTGCTGCTGCGCTGGCGCGGGTAAAGGCGTGCCAACCAAGGTTGGCACCTACCGGTAGATCCACGCTGCGTGTGGATGGAATCAGTAGATCCACGCCATGCGTGGATGAGCTGCCCGAGGTGCCGACCAAGGTCGGCACCCACCATGACAGACCTGTCATTACTTCCCCAGCGTGACCTCATCCAGCACCCACATCGCCGGGCGCGTATCGCCGGTGAAGTTGATGCACAGGTCACTGGTGCCCTGGGTGCCCTTCGGCAGCGCCGCACGCAGGGTCACGAAGCCATCGGCATCCGGCTTGGCCGGCAGCGGCACTTCGGCCAGCACCTTGCCGCTGCAGTCGCCGCGGCGCACCAGCATCTCGCCATGCGCGCGCTTGGCCTTCTCGAAGCGACGCTTGGGCTCGTCGTGGGCCAGCTGGAAGTAGTACGGGATGCGACCTGCACGCACTTCCACGCTGCCGATGCCGTCCAGCTGCGCCTGTGGCCAGCGCCAGCACGGCTGGAAGATGTCCACGTTGAACACCGCACGGGGGCCCTCGCGTGGGCCATCATCTTCCAGGCGCAGCACCAGGCCCTTCTTGCCTACGCAGCTGAGCAGTTCATCACTGCGGCGGCTGAGCAGCGATTGTGCGCTGAAGTCCGCGACCGTCGGCTTCGCGGCCAGCATCTGGCCCTGGTAGAACGCGGCGGCCTGCACAGCGGCGGGCAGCTGCGCCGTCAGCGGCTGCTGGTACAGCGGCGACTGCGCGGTCACCGGCTGGCCATCGGTGCTGTAGCGCACCTCATAGCCCAGCGGATTGGCCAGCGACACGGTCACGGTGTTCTTCGCGCGATCATCGGTGTAGTCCACGCCTACTTCGAACGGGGTCTGCGCATAGGCCAGGCCCCAGGCACGGTAGCGCTGCAGTTGTGCCGGCAGGCGTGCGAGGAAATCACGGAAGTCGCGATGTTCCGGCGTGCTCCAGCCTGTCTCGGCCACGGCGGCCAGGCGCGGGAACAGGTTGTGCTGCAGGCGTGCATAGCTGCGCGTGTGTTCGGTGAACATGTTGGCCTGCAGGCCGAGGATGTGCCCGCGCTTGTCGGCGGCCAGTTCGGCCGGCACCGGCTCGAAGTTGTAGAGCTTGCCGAGGTTGACCTGGGTCGGGCGGCCCGGCGGTTCGTTCGGTGAGGCCGTCTGCAGGTAGTCCAGGTACAGGTAGCCGACCGGCGACATGATCACGTCATGCCCGGCGCTGGCCGCAGCCAGGCCACCCTCGGTGCCCTGCCACGACATCACCGTGGCCTGCGGCGGCAGACCGCCTTCGAGGATCTCATCCCAGCCGATCAGGCGCCGGTCGTGCTCCTCCAGGAACGTCTCCAGGCGCTTGATGATGTGGCTCTGCATGGCCATCTCATCCTTGATGCCCAGTGCACGCATGCGCTGCTGCACCTGCTTCGAAGCTTCCCACTGGTCCTTCACTGCCTCGTCGCCACCTACGTGCACGTACTTGGCCGGGAACAGTTCGATCACTTCCTCCAGCACGTTCTCGAGGAAGCTGACGGTGCTGTCTTCGACGTTGAACAGGTTGGGGAACACGCCCCATTCGCTGAGCGGCTTCAGTGGTGTATCGATGGTGCCCAGTTCGGGATAAGCGGCGATCGCAGCGGTCGCATGGCCGGGCACGTCGATTTCCGGAATCACCTGGATATGCAGCTTCGCGGCATAGGCGATCACTTCGCGGATCTGGTCCTGCGTGTAGAAGCCGCAGTACGGATGCTCCTGGCCGCTGACCGGATCGATGCCGCCATCGCCGGCCGGCAGGCGGCAGCTGCCCACTTCGGTCAGCTTCGGGTAGCGCTTGATCTCCATGCGCCAGCCCTGGTCATCGGTGAGGTGCCAGTGGAAGGTGTTGAGCTTGTGCGCAGCCATTGCGTCGAGCACGCGCTTGATCTCGTCCAGGCTCTGGAAATGCCGAGCCGAGTCGAGCATGAAGCCGCGCCAGCTGAAGCGTGGCGCATCCTGGATCTGCACCGCTGGCAGCACCCCATTGCTGCCGCCGGTGGCGAGCTGGGCGAGGGTGGTCGCGCCATAGAACAGGCCGGTTTCGTTGCCGGCCTGGATCAGCACGCCCTGCGCGGTGCTCTCCAGCGTGTAGCTTTCGCCGCTGTCGCGGAAGGTGGGCACGATCTGGAAGCGGATGCTGCCGGTCTTGGCTGCAGCCTTGCCCTTGGCCAGGACAAGGCGCGGGCCACCACTGCGGGCCAGCAGGTCCGCGAACTGGGCGGCGACGCGCTGCGCGACTTCGCCTTCGGCCTGCAGCACGGTATCGGCGCGGACGGTGATGCCGCTGCCCTGGCCGCGCTGCACGGTGGCCGGGGCCGGAATCAGCATCAGGCTGCCGGCACGCAGCTGCGGACCGGGTGCTTCAGCGGCAGGCGTGGGATCGGCGGCGAGCGCCGGCAGTGCCGGCAGCAGGGCGAGCAGGCTGCCCAGCAGCACTGCGCTGCGCATCCGGGCGCGGGAAGGCTTGACCATCGGAACGACTCCTTGGAACGGTGCGATGAACGCTATACATGAAAAACGCCGAGCCCGGAATGACCCAGGCCCGGCGTGCGTGCACGACTCGGCGATGTTGCCGCCGCTGAATCAGTACTTGAAGCGGAAGTTGAGGTAGTACTGGCGGCCGTTGCTGTAGAACGAGGTCGGGATGGCCGCGGTCTGGTAGTACTTGTAGGTCGGGTTGTTGAGGTTGAGCGCATCGAAGCTGATGCTCAGCCAGTCGGTGGCCTTGTAGCTCAGCGATGCCGACAGCGTGCCGAAGTCATCCTGGTAGTACGGGTTGGCACCGGACAGGCCGATCAGGAACGACGAACGGCGCGTGTAGCTGACGCGTGCACCGAAGGTGTCGTTCTCGAAGTAGGCACCCACGTTGTAGGTGTTCTTCGAAGTGCCGAGCAGGTTGTCGGTTCCATCGGCCCAGGTGTGCTCGGTGCTGCCATCAGCGTAGGTGTAGTTGGCGTTGACGCCGAAGTACTCGCCGATCGGCTGCTCGTAGGCCACTTCGATACCGCGCACCTTGCCATCGGCGTTCTTCGGACGCGAGATGTCGTACTCCTCGAGCTGGTTGGTCAGCTCGCTGAACAGCATCTGCTTCTCGGTGCTGAAGGCCACGTAGTCCTTCAGGCGCATCGAGTACGCACCGACCGACAGCATGCCGCGCGGCATGAAGTACCACTCCAGGTTGGCGTCGAAGTTGGTCGAGATCACCGGCTTCAGTTTCGGATTGCCGCCGCCGCCCTTTCGGTTCAGATCCGAGCCGTACGAAGACGCACCCAGTGCGGAGTAGTCGGGCAGGGTCTGGGTCTGCGAGGCGGCGAGGCGCAGCACCAAGTCGTCGCGCAGGTCGTACTTGAAGTTCGCGCTCGGCAGCACGCGGTTGTGCTTGTTCTCGAAGGCTTCGCGGGTCCACGCACCGAACAGGCTCTTCACGTCCGGCACGGTCGAGCCGGTGGCGGTGGCGTAGGTATCGATGTCCTGCTTGATGTTGACGTAGCGCAGGCCGACGTTACCGCTCCAGCGGTCGCCGCTGAAGTTGCCCTGCACGTAGGCGGCGAAGTTCTTTTCGGTCACCTTCCATTCGGCACCATAGTTGTGGCGGCCATCCGGACCGTCATTGCCCGACAGCCATTCGGAGTTGTTGGTCACCGCATTACGCAGTGCTGCCGGGGTGTAGTACCAGATGTTGCGTGGGAAGTTGCCGCCGATGTCGCCGGCGAAGCCACCCGGGTAGTTGGCGGTGGGGCTGCCGCGCAGGGCGTCCCAGATGTTGCCTGGGGTGGCGCCTTCCGGCGACTTTGCTTCACGCGTGTGGTCGGCGTAGCGCGCGCCGAAATCGATCGAGCTCAGCACGCCTGCGTTGAAGTACTGGCTGAAATCGACGTTGGCCCACTTTTCCTTGTCGATCGCAGTGACCTGCTGGTTGCCCCAGGTGCCGCCCCAGCTGGCGCCGGCAGGGCTGATATCGCCCCCCACATTCCAGTCCACCGGCGAGCCGTTGCCATGGGTGGTCCAGCTGGCGCCGCCACCCTTTGCAGTCAACAGCTCGGCGATGTACTGGCGCGGCGTTTCGCCAGTGCCCTTGGTGGTACCGGCCTGGAACTTCGCAGTCAGGTTTTCGCTGACCTGCCAGTCGGCATCCAGGGTGATGTAGTTGGTCTTGGCCGTCGACTCGCGGTAGATCATGTCGTACACCGCGTAGTTGGTGTCGGGCATGCCCTTGTAGCTGGCCTGCGTCAGCACGCCATCCTTCACCACATAGCCCGGATCAGGCGCCTGCGACTTGCCGAAGCTGTTGCCGAACATCATGAAGTTGCGGTTGTAGTTGTTGGCTTTCAGCTTGGAGCTGAAGCCGCTGAGTACGAAGCTCAGATCATCGGTCGGCTTGAACTGCAGCGAAACCAGGCCACCCGTACGCTTGCGGGTCTGCTCGAACAGGGTTGAGCCCAGCAGGCCCGGAACCTGTACGCCGAGCAGATCCGGGTTGGTCTTGGCCACCGGATCGTTGGCTTCGATAGTGAAGAAGCCACCCGGAATTTCCTGCGCTTCGCGGCGCAGCTCGCGCTTCTGGCTGAAGGCCTGCAGCATCACGCCGAAGGTGCCTTCATCGTTCTTGTAGTTGAACAGGGCCGACAGCTGCGGGTCGTTCGACTTGGCCTGGTCCGAGCGCACCGCGCCGATCGAGCCTTCCGCGGTGAACTGCTTGGAGAATTCCAGCGGCTTGCGGGTGATGATGTTGACGGTACCGGTGGTGCCGCCGTCCTGCAGCTTGGCCTGCGAGGACTTGTTCACTTCCACCGAGCTGACCAGTTCCGACGGCAGCAGCGAGTAGCTGACGCTGCGGCCGACGTTGTTGCCCTGGCTGAGCACGAACCAGTCGGCCGAGCCGACGGTATGGCCGTTGATCAGGGTCTGGGTCAGGCTCGGGCTGGTGCCGCGCAGGCTGACACGGTCGGCTTCGTCGAAGCCGCCTTCGTCGGCGCTGGACGAGCTGATGTTCACACCCGGCAGGCGCTGCAGGGTATCGGCGACGTTGTGCGCGGGCAGCTTGCCCACGTCTTCGGCGGTGACCACTTCCACGCGCGCATTGGCTTCGCGCTTGGTATCCAGCGACTTTTCCATCGAACCACGGATGCCGGTGACCTGCACGGTATCCAGGTCGGTGGCGGTCTGGGTGGCCTGCTGCGCGTGCGCGCTGAAGGCGAGGCAGCTGACGATGGCGGCCGAAAGCAGGGTCTTGCGGGTGTTCATGATGTCTCTCCTCATCACTCGATTGGATGCCGGCGGCGGTGTTCGATTACGGTTGCGATGACATGCGCGGGGCGGCGGCGAAGTCCCGTGCGTTGGCGTGCCACGTACTGCGTGCTGCGATTGCGTTGAAGCCTGTTGCGGTGTCAGGCGGCCGACTGCTGCAGGTACCAGCTGGCAGCGCCGACCACGCCCAGCTGGCCGTGCTCGACGACCTTCACCGGGATGCGTGCCAGCGCTTCGCCCATCGGTCCCTTCTGCAGGTAGCGTTCGACGAAAGTGCTGGCGTGCAGGTATTCACGGATCTGCGGCAGGATGCCGCCGGCCAGGTAGACGCCACCGTGGGCGCCGTAGAACAGCGCCATGTCGCCGATGGTGCTGCCGAGCAGGCCGCAGAACACATCCAGCGCCTGGCGCGCATGTGCATCGCTGTCGGCCATGGCCGCAGCGGTGACCGCGTCGGGGCTGGCCAGGGTCGGCGCCTGGCCCTGCAGTGCGCACACCGCGCGGTACAGGTTCATCAGGCCCGGGCCGGAGATCGCGTGTTCGATCGACACGTGCGCGCGGTCGCGCTGCATGTGGCGGACGATGGCCATTTCCAGTTCGGTGCTGGCGGCCAGGGTCGGTTGCCCGGCTTCGGTCGGGAGCACGACCGGGCCGTGCGCGGTAGGGATCCACAGCGCGGCGCCGAGGCCGGTGCCGGGGCCGACCACCAGGGTCGGGCCGCGGGCGGCGGTTTCCGGTCCGCACAGGTGCAGCACGCCACTGGCGTCAACCTGCGCGGCGGCGTAGGCCACGGCTTCGAAGTCGTTGACGATGTAGACCCGCTGCAGGCCGACGTCGGCTTCCACCTGGCGCGCCGACAGCGGCCACGGCAGGTTGGCGGTGATCACCGTGCCGTCCTCGCGGGCGTAGCCGGCACTGGCGACCACGCAATGCGTGGGCCGCGGGCCTTCGCCGAGGAAGTCGGACAGGATCGCGCTGAGGCCGGCATGGTCGGCGTTGCGGTATTTGCGGTACTCCAGCACCTGCACCGGATGGGCGGCATCACCGCTGGCCTGGACCCGGGCCACGCGCACATGGGTGCCACCGACGTCGGCGGCCAGGAACGTCGGCGCGACTCGGGACAGGACATGGGCCGGGGCGGGGTGGCTGGCGGTCACGCGGGCTCCTGCTGCAGGTGGGGCCGGCCCCGGGATCGGGGGCGGCGATTGGGGCGGAGTCTGTAACCCCGCTGACAACGATGTCAACGAGTTCGTGACACTTTCGTTGCTGCATCGCAACGAATGCGACATGCAGTAAACGTTTACATGACGTGAGTGCGGCTTTCACGTGGGAACCGTTGCCGCACATGGGCCAAGGCCTTCGGCGCATTCAGCACGATGCGTTGCGATCGGGTTGCGCAGTGCAGCACGAGGTTCACAGGGCTGCGTGTGGAAGTTGACAAACCGCAGCTGTCCATCGAAAGAATGTGACAACGTTGTTCCCAGCCACTCTCCGACGCCGCGTTCTGCGGCCGTCGCCGCAGGAGCCCTCCTGATGTCCGCCGTCCCCGCTGCAAGCGCGCGCCCGAACGTGGCCACCTCCATCGCCATCGTTGGCGTGTTGTTCTTCCTGATCGGCTTCTTCACCTGGCTCAACGGCCCGCTGATCACCTTCGTCAAGCTCGCCTTTGAACTCAGCGAGGTCGGCGCCTTCCTGGTGCTGATGGTGTTCTACCTGTCCTACTTCTTCCTGGCCCTGCCGGCGTCCTGGATCCTGCGCCGCACCGGCATGAAAAAGGGCCTCAGCCTGAGCCTGCTGGTGATGGCCGGTGGTGCTGCGTTGTTCGGTGAGTTCGCCACCCAGCGCTGGTACCCGGGCGCGCTTGGCGGCCTGTTCGTGATCGGCAGCGGCTTGGCCCTGCTGCAGACTGCGATCAACCCGTACATCTCCATCCTCGGCCCGATCGAGACGGCGGCACGCCGCATCGCGCTGATGGGCATCTGCAACAAGATCGCCGGCATGCTGGCGCCGGTGCTGATCGGCACGCTGGTGCTGCACGGCATCGGTGACCTCGATGCACAGGTGCAGGCCGCAGATGCGGTCACAAAGGCCGCGCTGCTGAACGAGTTTGCCGCCAAGATCCACACCCCGTACCTGGCGATGGCTGCGCTGCTGGTGGTGCTGGCGGTGGCCGTGCTGTTCTCGCCGCTGCCGGAAATCAAGTCGTCCGAAGCCAACGCCACGCCGGCGGCTGCCGGTGCCGCCGAGCGCCGCAGCATCTTCCAGTTCCCGCATCTGTGGCTGGGCGTGCTGTGCCTGTTCGTCTACGTGGGCGTGGAGGTGATGGCCGGTGATGCGATTGGTACTTACGGGCATGGCTTCGACCTGCCGCTGGACCAGACCAAGATGTTCACCTCGCTTACCCTTGGCGCGATGCTGGTCGGCTATGTGGTCGGCCTGCTGCTGATCCCCAAGGTCGTTTCGCAGTCGCGCTACCTGACCATTTCGGCGGTGCTGGGCGTGGTGTTCTGCCTGGGCGCCTGGGCCACCCACGGCTATGTATCGGTGGCCTTCGTGGCCCTGCTGGGCTTCGCCAACGCCATGATGTGGCCGGCGATCTTCCCGCTGGCGATCCGCGGCCTGGGCCGCTTCACCGAAACCGGCTCGGCCCTGCTGGTGATGGGCATTGCCGGTGGCGCGATCATTCCGCAGCTGTTCGCCGTGCTCAAGCAGCACATCGACTTCCAGCTGGTGTTCGTGTTGCTGATGGTGCCGTGCTACCTGTACATCCTGTTCTACTCGGTGGTCGGCCACCGCGCCGGCCTGCCGCAGGACAAGGCCTGATCGGCGATGATGGACGGCAGCCAACCCCAGGGAAAACCCATGCGCAGAGCGACCATCAAGGACGTTGCGGAAAAGGCCAAGGTCTCGCTGAAGACGGTCTCGCGGGTGATCAACAACGAGCCTTCGGTGATGCAGGCCACCCGTGCGCGGGTGCTGCGTGCCATCGCTGAACTCGATTACGAACCCGATCCATCCGCGCGCAACCTGCGCAGCGGCACCACCTTCGTGATCGGGCTGGTCTACGACAACCCGAACCCGTACCACATCATCGGCGTGCAGAACGGCGTACTGGCCGCGTGCCGCGAGACCGGTTTCGGCCTGCAGATCCATCCCTGCGATTCCAGCTCGCCGCTGCTGGCCGATGAGCTGGCCGACTGGGTGCAGCGTTCGCGCCTGGCCGGGTTGGTGCTGACCGCACCGATGTCCGAGCGCCGCGACCTGATCCAGGCACTGACCGCGCGCGGCATCAAGCTGGTGCGCATCATTGCCGCCACCGAAGACCCGGCCGACGGCGCCTGCGTGTTCGTCGACGACCGCGAGGCCGCCTACGAGATCACCGAGCACCTGATCCAGCTGGGCCACCAGCGCATCGGCTTCCTCTGGGGCGGCATCTCGCACCGCTCCTCGGGCGAACGCTATGCCGGTTACGAAGCCGCGCTGAAGGACTACGGCATGACCGTGGACAAGCACCTGGTGGTGCAGGGTGACTACACCTTCGACGACGGTTTCCGGGGCGCACGCCGCCTGCTGGCGCTGCGCGAGCCGCCCACGGCCATCTTCGGTTCCAACGACGAAATCGCCGCCGGTGTGCTGGCCGCCGCCAAGTCGGCCGGCATGAACGTGCCGTATGACCTGTCCATCGCCGGTTTCGAGGACAGCCCGTTCTCGCGCCAGTCGTGGCCGCCGCTGACCACCGCCAAGCAGGCCACCGAAGACATCGCCCGCCACGCCGCGCGCCTGCTGATTGCACAGCTGCGCAGCGACGCCTATGACGATGCGCCGGCACCGCTGCACAACCAGGGCTTCGTGCCGCAGCTGGTGGTGCGCGGTTCGACCGCGCCGATGCGCCCGGCCGGCGCACGCCCCCTTCCTTCCGATCCTGCCTGAGCCTGCCATGTCGCTGTCAGACCCCACGTCCACCCTGATGTTCGCCGAGGCCGCTGAAGCGGCCGACGTGGTCGCGCGCCAGTTCTCGCGCAACCACGCCACCATGGAAACCCTGGCCGCCAGCCTGCGTGCGGCGCCGCCGCCGTTCGTGGTCACCTGTGCACGCGGCAGCTCCGACCATGCCGCCACCTATGGCAAGTACCTGCTGGAAACCCAGCTGGGCCTGGTGGTCGCATCGGCTTCGCCGTCGGTGGGTTCGGTCTATGCCGCACCGCTGCAGCTGCGTGGCGCGCTGTTCATCGTCATCTCGCAGTCGGGCAAGAGCCCGGACCTGCTGCGCAACGCGGAAGCTGCCAAGGCCGCCGGCGCGCGCGTGATCGCACTGGTCAACGTCGAGGATTCGCCGCTGGCGCAGCTGGCCGATACGGTCATTCCGCTGCATGCCGGTGCCGAGAAGAGTGTGGCGGCGACCAAGAGCTACCTGGCGTCGCTGGCCGCGCTGCTGCAGCTGGCTGCCTACTGGAAGCAGGACGCAAGCCTGCGTGCGGCGCTGGACCTGCTGCCGGACGCGATGCGCGAGGCCTGGCAGTGCGACTGGACGCCGGTGACCGAGGGCCTGGTCGAGGCGACCAACCTGTTCGTGCTCGGCCGTGGCCTGGGCCTGGGCGCGGCGCAGGAAGCCGCACTGAAGTTCAAGGAAACCTGCAGCCTGCATGCCGAAGCCTACAGCTCGGCTGAAGTGAAGCATGGCCCGATGGCGCTGGTCGACCGCGGTTTCCCGGTGCTGGCCTTTGCCCAGCCGGATGAAACCGGCGCCGGCACCCGTGCCGTCGTCGAGGAATTCACCGCGCGCGGTGCACAGGTGTGGATGGCCGGTGCCGGTGGCAACCTGCCGGTAGCGGCCGCGCCGCATCCGCTGTGCGCACCGCTGCTGACCGTGCAGAGCTTCTACCGCGCGATCAACGCGCTGGCGCTGCGTCGCGGCTTCAATCCGGATCTGCCGCCGCACCTGAACAAGGTCACGGAGACGGTGTGATGGCAACGGTCCTGCGCAATGCCCGCATCCTGGCAGGCGACGAATTCCGCGATGATCTGGCGGTGGTGATCGAGCACGGCCGCATCAGCGCGCTGCTGCCCGATGCAGCGCCGCAGCTGGGCCAGGCCGCCGAGCAGGTTGATCTGGGCGGTGGCTGGCTGCTGCCCGGTTTCATCGATGTGCAGGTCAATGGTGGCGGCGGCGCGCTGTTCAACAACACGCCGGACGTGGCGGCACTGCGCACCATCGCGCAGGCGCACCGTCGCTTCGGTACCACCGCGATGCTGCCGACGCTGATCAGCGATGACGTGGGCGTGATGCGTGAAGCCATCGATGCGATGCGCGAGGCGATCGCGCAGGGTGTGCCAGGGGTGATCGGCATCCATCTGGAAGGACCGTACATCGCGCCGGCCCGCAAGGGCACGCACGATGCCAGCAAGTTCCGCGTGCCCGACGAAGCAGAGATTGCGCTGGCCGCATCGCTGGACAACGGCGTGACCCTGCTGACGCTGGCACCGGAACGCGTGCCGCTGGAGACCATTCGCGCGCTGGTCGAGCGCGGCGTGATCGTTGCCGCCGGCCACACCGCAGGCACCTATGAAGAGATCCGCGCCGGCCTGGATGCCGGCGTGCGCGGCTTCACCCACCTGTACAACGCGATGTCGCCGCTGCAGGGGCGTGAGCCCGGCGCGGTGGGCGCGGCGCTGGAAGACCGCGACAGCTGGATCGGCATCATCGTCGATGGCGTGCATGTGCATCCGGCCAGCCTGCGCGTGGCGCTGGCGGCCAAGCCGCGCGGCCGCCTGCTGCTGGTGACTGATGCGATGCCACCGGTTGGCGCCGACGATCCCAGTTACGTGCTGTACGGCGAAACCATCACCGCCATCGATGGCGTGGTGCGCAATGCGGCCGGTTCGCTGGCCGGTTCGGCGCTGGACATGGCCACTGCCGTGCGCAACACCGTGCAGCTGCTCGGCCAGCCGCTGGCCGAAGCCGCGCGCATGGCCTCGACCTATCCGGCGCAGTTCCTCAACGTTGACGATCGTCTGGGCCACATCGCCGAGGGCTACCAGGCCGACCTGGTGCTGCTGGACGATGCCCTGCAGGTGCGTGGCACCTGGATTGCCGGACAATACGAGGCCGCTTGATGAACAGTATGCCGCCGCGCCGCTTGGGCTCGATCGATGCCCTGCGCGGCATCACCGTGGCGGCAATGCTGCTGGTCAACAACCCGGGTGACTGGAGCGCGGTGTTCGCGCCGCTGCGTCATTCGGAATGGCATGGCTGCACGCCCACCGACCTGGTGTTCCCGTTCTTCCTGTTCCTGGTGGGCGTGTCGATGGCCTTCAGCGTGGCGCCACGCGCGCTGGACGTGGCCTTACGACCCGCGTTGGCGCGCGGCGTTCTGGAGCGCGCACTGCGCATCCTGGTGGCCGGTGCGTTGCTGCACCTGCTGATCTGGTGGGCGCTGGATACCCATCACTTCCGCATCTGGGGCGTGCTGCAGCGGATCGCGGTATGCGCGGCGCTGGTGGGCGTGCTCGCGGTGTATGCGCGTCCGCGCGCACAGGCGGCCGTACTGGTCAGTCTGCTGGTGGGGTATACCGTGCTGCTGCTGGGCGTCGGCGATCTGGCGCCGTGGACCAATCCGGCCAGTCGTCTGGATACCACGCTGTTCGCACCGTGGATCTATCAATGGCACGCCGATACCGGGCTGGGCCATGACCCGGAAGGATTGCTGAGCACGCTGGGGGCGCTGGCCAGTACCGTGCTCGGACTGTTGGCCGGTGGCCTGCTGCGCAACCGGCGTTCGGCGGCATTGGCCGGGCTGGGCGTGGCGACCGCTGTGCTCGGCCTGTTGCTGGCCATCGTGTTGCCGCTGAACAAACAGCTGTGGACGCCCAGTTACGTGCTGTGGACGGGCGGTCTTGCGGCGCTGGCGCTGTGGCTGGGCCACGTGCTGATCGACCAGAAGGGCTGGCCCGCGCTGGGCCGGCGCTTCGGTGTCAACGCGATCACCGCGTACCTGGGGGCATCGGTGATGTCGGTGGTGTTGATGGCGACCGGCGTCTGGGGCTGGATCTGGCAGCAGCTTGCCACCGCGATGCCGCAGGCGCTGGAACTGGCGTCGATGCTGCAGGCGCTGGTGTTCGTCGCACTGTGGTGGGGCGTGGCGTGGTGGCTGGACCGGCGGAAGATCTATCTGAAGATCTGACCCCATCCGCCAACGGCATCCATGCATGGCGTGGATCTACCAGGTGCCATGAGTGAATCGATTGGCGATGCAGGGTCAGTAGATCCACGCCATGCGTGGATGCTTTGCGCGTGATCCCCACGTGCCAAAAAATGAACGATTTCAGCCACATCACATTGGCGTGAGGACCGGGCGATTTCACATCTGAACTGTGATTCTCTGCACGCAAGTTCACCTGTCGAAACGGTTCACCACACGGCAGACTGCAAGCGCAGTGCCGCACATACGCAGTTCCTGATTTCCCGTCCAGGAGTGCCCCATGTCCCGTGCCGTTCCGCGTGCGTTCCGCCCACGCCGCCTTGCTGTTTCCGTGTTGCAGGCCCTCGCCGTTCCGTCCCTGCTTCTGACGACCGCCAGCGTCGCCTGGGCGGGCTGCAACAACCCGGCACCGACCGCCGGCCAGACCGTCACCTGTGATGCCAACGCACCGAATCCGCAGACCGTTCCCGTTGCCGCCAGTGGCGCGGCCGGAATCACCGTCAACGTCGGCAATGGTGCCCAGTTGCAGCAGAGTGGTGGTGGATCGGCCCTCGTGCTGGTCGGTGCCGATGGTCACCTGCTGTCAAACCAGGGCACGATCAGTTCGGTGGGCGGTGCGGCCGTGCAGCTTGGGGGCGGCAGCCGCGTCGACAACCGCGGCAGCATCAGCACCGGCAACAACATTGCCCTGCAGTTCATCGGCGCAGGCGACAGCGTGCTGGTCAATCGGGGAACGATCAGTGGTCAGACCGGCGTGCAGTTCGATGCGGGCAACGATCGCCTCGAGATGCAGGCCGGCAGCATCACCGGAGGCGTACTGCAGGGCGATGGAAACGATGTGCTGCTGCTCAGTGACGGCACGATCGACAGCGTCGACCAGGGAGGTGGCGGTGACCAGATGACTGTCACCGGCGGCACCGTCACCGGCGTGGTGGTGCAGGGCAGTGGCCGCGATGATTTCGTCATGAGTGGCGGCACGATCGGCGCGCTGCAGCAGGGCGACAACATCGATACCTTCCATATGAGCGGTGGCCGCATCGTCGGTGCGTTCGAGGATGGCGACCAGGCCTGGATGACCGCTGGCCGCATCGGCCGCGTCAACATGAAGCTGGACAAGAATCTGTGGGATCAGTCCGGCGGCATCGTTGAGGGCAACGTGGTCACCGGCTTCGACACCGACACCATCATCATCTCGGGTACGGCCTACATCGGCGGCAACATCAGTGTCAGTGGTGGTGCCGACAGCGTGACCATCACCGATGGCACCGTGCGTGGCCAGGTGCTGCTCAGTACCGGCAACGACATCTTCAACTGGAGAGGTGGCGGCATCGTCTATGGCGCGATCGACATGGGTCCTGACAACGACGTGGCCAATCTCGCCAGCCTCAACCAGGGCAACCTTGGTGCAGTGCCGCTGTTCGACGGTGGCAGTGGCATCGATCAGCTCAACTTCAACAACGTCAAGACCGCGGGCGTGGGACGCTTCCAGAACTGGGAGACAATCAGCCTGGCCAACAGCACCGAGCTGAGCTTCGATGGTGATCTGGTGCTGGGTGACAGCGGAACCGGCACCGGCACGCTCACGGTGGATGACACCAGCACTGTCTACGCGGGCAGTGGCGGCCATGCCGTCCGTCCGTTCAACAATGGCGCACTGGTGGAGATGGTCAATGCCGGGCGTATCGACCTGACCGGTACCGGTGCTGGCGACGTGTTTACCGTGCGTGGCAACTATCGTGGTGACGGCGGTGGCCTGTACCTGCGTACCGTGCTCGGCGCGGACAATTCCACCAGCGACCGCCTGGTGATCGATGGCGGTACCGCCACCGGCACCACCGGCATCGGCGTGCTCAATGCCGGCGGCAGCGGCGCGGCCACGCTGGCCGATGGCATCCTGGTGGTGCAGGCGTTGAATGGTGGCCGTACCGCGCCGGGCGCGTTCTCGCTGTTCGCACCGGTTGCGGCCGGTGCCTACGAGTACTTCCTGTTCAAGGGCGGTGTCAGTGCCGGTACCAGCGAGAACTGGTACCTGCGCTCGACCGTGGTGGCCGGGCCTGCACCGGCGCCCAACGGAAGCGGTATCAATGGCGTGCCGCCGCCGCCGACGCCACCCGTCGCACCCCCACCACCGATCACCCCGGCACCGCCACCGCCGCCCGAAGGTGCCACCGATCCGGATCTGACCGCAGGCGAGACCGCGCCGCCACCACCGCCGCCGGAACCCGTGCCGGTGGCGCCGCCCAGTGATCCGGCGGTGCCGGATGTGCCGGTGGCGGGTGGCAGCCTGCCCGGTACCGGTACGCCGCCGACGCCGGGCGCGCGCCCCGCCGAGGGCGCAGTGGTGCCGCTGTACCGCGTGGAAACCGCCACCTACGCCGTGGTGCCGCCGCTGCTGCGCGAGACCTCGCTGGCCAGCCTCGGCACGTTCCATGAGCGGCAGGGCGAGCAGCGCCTGCTGTACAACCAGGGCGCATTCCGCACGGCCTGGGGTCGTCTGGTGGGGCAGAGCAGCGAGATCCATTGGAAGGGGGATGCGCAGCCCGGCTTTGATGGCGATGTGATGGGCCTGCAGGCCGGCCTCGATGTGTGGGCCACGGCCAATGACAACCATCGCAACCAGATCGGCGTGTTCGTCGGCCGCACCCGCGCGCAGGGCAAGACCACCGGCCTGGCACTCGGCTGGGAGAACGTGCAGGTGGGGCAGAACCGCTTGGACGACAAGCACGTGGGCCTGTACTGGACGTTCACCGACAGCAGCGGTGGCTACATCGACGCCGTGGCGATGCAGAGCCGTTACGACGGCCGCGTACGCTCCTCGCGTGGGCTCGGCTTTGGGATCAAGGGCGATGGCACCAGCGTGTCGGTGGAGGCGGGCAAGCCGCTGCTGTACTTCGGTCAGTCCGCATGGTGGCTGGAACCGCAGGTGCAGGTGATCTGGCAGCGCACCTCGCTGGACGACCGCCGCGATGAAGTATCGAGCGCGCGTTTCGACAACGACAATGCCTGGACCGGCCGCATCGGCCTGCGCCTGGCCGGCGACTACCAGTTGGCCGACAACGGCTGGCAACCGTACTTCAAGCTCAACTACTGGCATGGCCGTTCCGGCGAGGATCGCGTCGGCTTCGACAACGACACGATCATCAATTCGCAGCGCTCGCGCGCACTGGAAGCCGGCGTGGGTGTGGTCGGGCGCTTCAACCGGACCATCAGCGCCTATGCCGTTGCCGACTACACGCGCGAGCTGGGCGGCGACCGCAACGAGAAGCGCCGCATCATCGAAGGCAACATCGGCCTGCGCGCGGACTGGTAGCGCCGGGTATGGATTTCATGACCCGCTCTGTGAGGTGTCGACCTTGGTCGGCACGAATCCATCGGTGCCATTACCCCGCGCATGCACCCGGCGCCACCAGCGCGCTGGCATGATCGGCCAACACCACTACCGCGTGCAGCAGGCCTTCCTCCACCTGCGGCGGACACTGCGCCTGCGCATCGTCCGTCTCGCGCGCCGACTGTGCAGCCAGCAGTACCCCGCCGCACACAGACAATGCTGCCAAGCAGCGCGTCGCCTCCGCCAGTTCCCGGCCACGCACATCGCTGAGTTGCCGTTCGCGCCAGACCTGACCATCGGCGGCGTGGCTTTGCGCGATGCCGTGCAACCGGGCGAAGAAGGCCGGCGGCGGAGCGTGTTCATGGGCTTCTGTGAGCGCATCTTCCAACGCTTCGGCTGCGGCATTGGAGAGCTGCAGGCCGGGCATTGCGGCACCGAGCAGTACATACAGACGTGGGTAGGTGGGGTAGAGCGTGGTCATGTCAGCAACCTCACAAGGCTGGGCCACCTGCAGGGATGCAAGGTGGCGGGCGGTGCGGGTTGGCGTGCCGGTGAAGCTACCCAAAGGAAACGAAGCCGGCGGATCGGAAGGATCCCCACGCACCGCCCGCCGCAGGACGACGGACGGTGCATTATTCGAGCCCGCGACATGGTCGCAAGCCCGACTTCAGGTAGCTTCATTCAGGACGCCAATCCCGGCCAGCGCAGGAGGCGCCGACGGAGGCAACCTTCTCGCGTTCTAGGTGGCGATGACATGGGCAAAGTTGCAATCTACTGATCGCGTGCAAGCTGTCTTGCTGCAATCCGCGGCGGGGCCAGATACGACAGTCCGCGCATGGCGAAAGCCATCACCTGCGGGCTATGCTGTGCGCCTGCCTCAACGACAAGGAAACGTCACATGCAGGTTCGCAAGGGAGTGCGTCGCATTGGTGCGCTGGTGATCGCGCTGGTGGCTGCCAACGCCATGGCCGATACGCCCAAGGCAATCGAGGTGCCCTCGCCGGAGGCGGAGGCCGAGATCCTCAACCTGCTTGAACGGCAGGCGCTGTATCGCGACCGGGTGGACTGGCCTGGCACCCGCACACGACTGCAATCGGTGCAGGGTGACCCCGTGAAGCGGCTGGCGTTGCTGCGCGAAGCCATTGCGGTCAGCACGGGCAATCATGGCGTATGGACGACGACCCAGCGCCAGAGCGAATCCCTTGCGCGCGCGCAGCAGGTCGGCGCCGCCGCCGTGGAAAGGGCCAAGGCCGCCGATGCGGTGGATGCGCGCATCGGCTGGTTGGTCATCGAGGGATATGCCTCCACGCCCGGCGCGACGCCACAGGAAGCGTTCCGCCAGAACATCCAGCGCGCCGCGCGGTGGCAGCAGGTCATCCGCAGCAAGGACGACGGCATGCGCTGTGGCTGGATCGTCGACCTGCGTGACAACAGCGGTGGCAACATGTGGCCGATGCTGCTGGGCATGGCACCGCTGCTGCGCACCTCGGTGGTGAACAACGAAGATGTGGGGTCGTTCGAAACCGCACAGGGGCCGGAGCGCTGGACGTTGACCGCGACCGCCGTGCAGCGTGCAGGCAAGCCGGTGCTGGACTTCGGCCAGACCGGCTATGTGCTGCGGCAGCCTGGCGCGCCGGTGGCGGTGCTGTTCGGACAGCGTACCGGCAGTTCGGGCGAGGCCTCGGCGCTGGCGTGGCGTGGCCGCGCGCAGACGCGCAGCTTCGGCCAGCCGACGGCAGGGGTCTCGACTGGCAACAACGTGCGCACACTGGCCGATGGCAGCCGCCTGTTGTTGACCACCACCGTGATGCGCGACCGCAATGATCGTGGTGATGGGTTGAAGATCGAGCCCGACCAGCGCATCGAGGGTGATGCCGCCACCCTTGCCGCCGCCCAAGCCTGGCTGCTGGCCCAACCCGCCTGCCAGGGCCGCTGATCCATGATCCTGATCGGCCAGCAGGAACGGGTGATGGTGGTCGGCCCGACCGAAGCCCACCACTGCCTGCGCTGCCAGACGGAAACCGGGTTCGCGCCCCAGCTGCGCTACAAGATGGCGCGCATCGACCTGCTGTTCGGCCTCACCTACCATCGCCGCTACGAGCTGGCCTGCAGCCGGTGCGGGCACGGCTGGGTGCTGGACACCGACACCATGGACCAGCAGCTGGGCGGGGTGCCGATCCCGTGGCGGCACCGCTTCGGCCTGCCGCTGATGCTGGTGGTGGTGGCCGGTCTGGCGGCGCTGGGCTGGCTGTGGCGTCATGGATTCCTCGGTTGAGGAGCGGGCCTGTTAAAGTCTGCCCTGCAATCACGTACCGGAACCGACCATGGACCACGACACCCCGTTCGAACCCCTCAACGACCTCGAGGTGCGCCTGCTGCAGGCCCAGGACGGCACGCTGACCGCAGCGCAGTTCCTCGACGGCCTGCTGACCTCGACGGCGTTCGTGCTGCTGGACAAGGCCATCGGCGAAGATGGCGCCTGGGACGAGAGCATCTCGCCGCTGGTGCTGACCAGCGAGAGCGGCGAGCCGATGTTCGCGGTGTTCACCGCCCCCGAGCGCGCCGGCCTGTGGCACGAGCAGCTGCCGCAGTTTGCGCATGCCATGCCGATCGCGGTGCACGCGCTGTTGGCCGGTATCGGCGACGGCGTCGGCCTGGTGCTGAACCCGGGCCTGGACGTGGGCATGGAGATGATTCCCGATGCCGTGGCCCAGCTGAAGCAGCGTGCGGCGGCGATCACCCGCGGCATGGCGCACTGAATCCAGGGATTGTCTGGGTGCCGGCCAGCGGCCGGCACTACCCGTGATGCCGGACGGCGGCGATGGCTTGCAAGTGCGTCCTGTTCAATGGAGAGGAGCATCGTGGGCAAGCGTTCTAACCGATCGCTGTGGGTCTATGAGATCGGCCTTCTTGCGGGTTTGGCACTGGCAGCTGCGTTCATCACCCGGTTCAATCCGGTGGAGACGCTCCGGTTGGGTGGATGGCTGTTCCTCTTGATGCAACCCATCTTGTTGGGTGCTCATGCTGTCGACCATTTTTCGCGCAAGCGTCGTCGATAGACGGGAGATGTGAAGGTGCCGGCCAGCGGCCGGCACTACCAGGGCTTCAGCGTGCGGCGGCGATGGCTTTCACCCGCGCCTTGGCCAGTGCCTCACCGATGGCCGGACCTTTCAGATGCGTGGTATCCAGATCCCGCGCCTGCACTGACAGCGCCGCCTGGTGCAGGCGCTTGAGCGTTTCGCCCTGTGGGTAGTCGGCATCCTCGAAACCGAGCCGACCGCGCTTGTCGGCCTCGCAGCACAGCGCGATACGAGCCACGCGCTCTGGCCTGCGCAGCGCATCGCAGCGGCCCAGCAGTTCCAGCACAGTGGCATCGCGCAGTTCGTCGATGCGGTGCAGGTTCAAGTGCTCGCGGCAGACCGCTTCGGCCAGCTGCTGGTGCTCGGTGGGAATCTTCAACCGCGCGCACAATGCCTTCAGCGGTTTGATGCCGCGCTGCTCGTGCATGATGTGGCGTGGCCATTCCTCCGGCGGGGTCAGGCCCTTGCCGAGGTCGTGGGTGAGGGCAGCGAAGCCGACCAGGTCATCACCCGGTGCCAGTTTCGCGGCCATGTCGCTGACCATTTCCTGGTGGATGCCGGTGTCGACTTCCGGATGGAATTCGGCACGCTGCGGCACGCCATACAGCGCTTCCAGCTCGGGCAGGATCGGGCCCAACGCATGCGCAGCGTGCAGCGTGCGCAGGAAGGCGGAGGGCCGTTCACTGACCAGCGCCTTGCGCAGTTCCTGCCAGACGCGTTCCGGCACCAGCGCGTCCAGCTCGCCACTGGCGGCGACCTCGCGCATCAGCGCCATGGTCTCTTCGGCGACGGTGAAGCCCAGTGGCGCGAAGCGCGCCATGAAGCGCGCCGCGCGCAGTACGCGCAGTGGATCTTCCACGAACGCAGGGCCGACGTGGCGCAACACGCGCTGCTCAAGATCGCGAACGCCACCGTAAGGATCGACCAGCGTGCCGGTCTCCTCATCGCAGGCGATCGCGTTGATGGTGAAGTCGCGGCGCTGCAGGTCCTCTTCCAGCGTCACCGCCGGATCGGCGTCGACCAAGAAGCCGCGATAGCCGCGGCCGGATTTGCGCTCGGTGCGCGCCAGCGCGTACTCCTCACCCGTCTTCGGATGCAGGAACACCGGGAAATCGCGGCCGACGGCGGTGTAGCCCTGCGCTTCCATCTGCGCGGGCGTGGCACCGACCACCACCCAGTCGCGGTCGCCGGCAGGGCGTTGCAGCAGGCGGTCGCGTACGGCGCCGCCGACAAGATAGATCTTCATGGGGGGATGATCGCATGCCCGGCGCAGATGCACCGGTAGTGCCGGCCGCTGGCCGGCAACCCCTGGGCAAATAGCGGTTGCCGGCCAGCGGCCGGCACTACCGACGCAGCGGCATCACGGCAGGCCGCGCCACTCCGGCACGAACAGGCCAGCCAGGAACCACAGCCCGTAGACGATCCACAGGCAGAGGAAGTAGAGCTTGATCTGCGCTTCGTCCCACAGGCTGCCCCAGCTGTCGACGAAGGCCAGCGACTTCCAGCCTTCCATCCAGGCCGCGCCACCCCAGCGCAATACCCAGGTGGCGAACAGGCTCCAGGCGGCGAACATCCCGATCCAGGCCAGCAGGCTCATCGCTTTCCCCTCCCCGGGAAACGGATGCCGGGTAGTGCCGGCCGCTGGCCGGCAACCCTTGGATAATGGCCGAAGCCGGCCAGCGGCCGGCACGACCGCAGTGCGATCAATCGCCGCCCTGGTCAGCGTTGGCGGCGCAGCTGAAGCTCTTGCGCTTGTCCACCAGGCGGCCCATCAGACGGTCGCTCAGAGGCAGCGCATCACCATTGAGGCGCCAGTCGTAGATCACGCTGAAGGCCAGCACGCGCGCGACGTACTCGCGGGTTTCCTTGTAGCTGATGGTCTCGATCCACAGGTCCGGGTCATAACCCGGGCGCTGGCCCTGCCAACGCGCGGTCGGGGTCGGGCCGGCGTTGTAGGCGGCGATGGTCACGTACGGCAGACCGTCGTACTTGTTCATCAGCTGGCGCAGATAGGCGGTACCGATGGCGATGTTGGTGTCCGGGTCGTACAGGCTGTCGGCGCCGCCGTAGCCGGTCAGGCCGATCGACTTGGCCACGCCGGCACCGGTGGCCGGCAGCACCTGCATCAGGCCCATGGCGTTGGCAGGCGAGCGCGCGCGCGGGGTGAAGGTGCTCTCGGCGCGGATCTCTGCCGCCACCCAGGCCGGATCGATCGCGTTGCGTGCCGATTCGCGGCGGATGGTGGCGTCGTGGTGCAGCGGGAAGCGCAGGTCATACAGGCGCTGTTCCTGCGGCTGCTTGCCGAGCGCGAACACGGCGCGGTCGAACCAGCCATTGTCCTGCGCCACGCGAACGGCGAGGCGGCGCTGGGTGTCATCGAAGCGCGACAGCGCACTGTTCCATTCGGCCACGGCCCAGCCGGCGCGGTCGATCTGGTACAGCGCCATCGCGCGCTGGATGGCTGGGTCGCGCGCGATCACCGCCTGTGCCTGCGCGCTGTCGTTCGGCTTCCACGGGCACAGCGTGTAGCCCTGCTGCAGTTTGTCGGCGGCGAGGAAACCATGGAAGGTCGGTGCGCGCGCGGCCTCGCGGAACAGCGGCTGCGCCTGTTGGGCCTGGCCGGTCTTCTCCAGCATGCGGCCTTCGAAGTAGCGCCAGCGCGGGTCGCTGCGCTGCTTGCTGCCCATCTTGCGGATCGCGGTCAGCGCTGCCGGCCAGTCGCCGCGCGACATCGCTTCGCGCACGCGCCATTCGTGCAGGCGTTCGTCGTACGCCGATTCCGGCACCGCATTGAGACGGCGCGCCGAATCGGGCAGGTAGGACGCCACCGTCCACAGTGCGATCTGGTACAGCACCTGGCCCTGCTGGTCGGCACTCAGGCCCAGTGCCTGCGCGTATTGCGGCAGCTGCTGTTCGGTGGCGCCGGGATCGGCCTTGGCCAGCTTGGCCAGGCCATCGGTGGCGATGCGCCGGCTGCGCTCGTTGCGCGGCCAGTTCAATGCGCTGGCATTGGGCTTGTCGACAAAGGCCGCGTAATTGTTGGCCAGCGCCAGGTCGGTGGCAGGCAGGCCCCGTGCGGCGCTGCGCATCACAGCGGGTTGCTGGGCGTCGGCGGCGGCATCGATGCGTTCCCAGCGCAGCGCGTCGCTCAGACCACCCTGCGCCTGCAGCACGGCGAAAACGGCATCACAGCCGTCCGGCAGCGACTTGCCGTTCTTGCGCCAAAGATCCTGCGCTTCGCTGATCCACTGCGGATCAACCTTGCCGGTCACCTGGCGCGCGGTCAGCTGCGCACAGCGCAGGCCGGCGTTGTCGGTGGGCGCCCAGTTGGCGAGCAGGGTCGGCCAGTCCTGGCGGCGTGCGACCGAGGGCAGCCACACGCTGCGGAAGGTGGTAGCCACGGCCTGGCCGTCGTAGCGCTTGAGGAAGGCCTGCGCCTGCGCGGTATCGACGGTGTCGATGTTGCGGCGCAGGTTGGCGTACTCCAGCCAGCCGTATGCAGGATGGCGGCTGAGTGCGGCGGCTTGGCCGGAATCGAACTGGCCGCGTTCGGCGGCAGCGATCGCGGCCTTCAGCTGCGCGTTCTGGGCGTCGAGGGACTGGGCATTGGCGCAGCCGATCAGCAGCGTGGTGGCCAAGGGCAGCAGGGACAGGGCGGTCGAAGAGCGTCGGGTCATGGCGGGCAGCATAGCGGGCAATGGCTGAATTCAGTTTCGCATTGCGTGCACGCGATGGGTCGGCAACGGCAGCTGAATGCTCGTGCTGCAGGCACTGCCTCGCGAGCCTGCGGGCGACGTAGTGTCGAGCTTGGGCGAACGGCCCGGCTGCAGGGAGCGGCACATGGCGTTCAGTAGCGCAGGAAGAAGCGGCCCGCTGGCGGACATCAATGTCACGCCACTGGTGGATGTGATGCTGGTGCTGTTGATCATCTTCATCGTGACCGCGCCGATCGTGGCCCGGCCGATTGCCGTGCAGTTGCCGCAGGCCACCGATCACGTGGTCGACCGTCCCGAACCGCCACCGCCGATCGAGCTGCGCCTGGACGCTGCCAACCAGCTCAGCTGGAATGGTCAGCCGATGGTGATCAGTGAGCTGCAGGCGCGCCTGCAGGCACAGGCGGGCGAACATGCCGGCAACCTGCCGGAGCTGCGTATCGCCACCGATCCGGCGGCCGAATACGAAGGCATGGCGAGGATTCTGGCCGCAGCCGAGGCGACCGGCATGGAGCGCATTGCGTTCGTGCGGTAGTGCGATGTCTCACTGCCGCTCATGCGGTGATTGCCGCATGGGCGGCGCTTCCCCTGCTGACAGCGTCGCATCCAGGATCCGCAGAAAGGCCATTTCAATCTGCGCTGGAACCGGGGTTGGATGTGCTCGCCACCTTCCGGTCCCAGGGGCACGTTCAACGTCGAAAGCAGTCAACTCGGCTCTCTCGAAATCCACCACAACCGTCAATCCCTCTCCCGAGGCCAAGGCCGCATCGCTGGGAGAGGGGCAGTTGTTGCACTCGATCACGCCGCCTGCTCTCGATTCGCCCGCCAGGGAAAAAAGCAGCGTCATCACCGTCGTGACACCCAGCACCGCACTCACCGCTTTCATGATCGACCCTCCCGCGAATGGCTGGAGGTGCGAGTCTGCGCTGGATCGACTAGCGGCGCCTTCTGAAAGAGGGAATTTCAAACTATTCCTGAAACGGTCCGGCAAAGACCTTTTCCATGAATGTGGCAGCCCCCGGCGCGCGCTGTCGCAGCCGGCATCAAGGCTGCCTGTCGTGAACAATATCGTCCGGTCATAACCTGCAGCCATCTGACGCAATCGGCCTGCAATTGCGTCAATTCCGCGTGAAAGAGTGTCGATCATCACGCCGCGATTTTTACTACTTGTTTACAAAGGAGACGGCGCCGCCATGCAGGGAGGGAGTGCGGCAGCCCATGTCCCGACATTCCTTTGGAGAGAGAGCGAATGAATCACCTGCACCACCGCCCTTTGGCGGTTGCCGTCGCGCTGTGCGTGATGACCCTGGCACCGTTGGGTGCCGCTGCACAATCCACCACCAACCTCGATGCGGTGGAAGTCACCGGTACCCGCATCAAGCGCGCTGAAGTCGAAGGCCAGGTGCCGATCCAGACGCTGACCCGCGGTGATATCGAACGCACCGGCCTGACCTCGATCGGCGAAGTGCTGCAGCAGCTCACCGGTTCCGGTTCCGCGCTCAATGCCAAGTTCAATTCGTCCGGCAACTTCGGCTTCCCGCCCGATGGCAGTGGTGTAGGTGCTGGCTCGGCGCAGGTGGACCTGCGCCATCTGGGCGCCAAGCGCGTGCTGGTGCTGGTTGACGGCATCCGCTGGGTCAATGAGTCGTCCGCCTCCGGTGTGGGCTCGGCCACCGACCTCAACACCATTCCGCTGGCCATCGTCGAGCGCATCGAAGTGCTCGAAGATGGCGCGTCGTCGCTGTACGGCTCCGATGCCATTGCCGGCGTGGTCAACATCATCACCCGTCGTGATTTCGATGGCGGCCAGGTGACCCTGAACTACGGCGAGTACAGCAAGGGCGATGGCACGCAGAAGGGCGTGGACCTGGCCTGGGGCAAGAGCGGTGATCGCTTCAGCCTGTTCCTCGGCGCCAGCTGGACCAAGCAGGATCCGGTGTTCGCCAAGGACCGCGAGCAGTCGCGCTTCCCGATTCCCGGCACCGGCCTGGCCTTCGGCAGCGGTGGCATTCCGCAGGGCCGTTTCATGTTCACCGACCCGAACACCGGTGCGGTGCAGAACATCGTGCCCAATACCGGCGTGAGCAACCCGCGCTACGACGGCAGTGCCGGCTGCGCGCGCACCGATGACTATCACTGCTTCACCAGTGCTGATCGCTTCAACTTCGCCGAATACAACATGGTGCTGACACCGTCGGAGCGTAAGGGCCTGTTCGGCCAGTTCCGCTTCGACATCACCGACAACGTGCAGTGGTACGTCAAGGCACTGGGCAACCGCCGTGAGTCGACCAACCAGGCCGGCCCGGAGCCGCTGTTCTTCGGTCCCGATGGCGCCACCGGCAATCCGCTGGCCGACAACATCACCGTGTCTGCGCTCAACCCGTACAACCCGTTCGGCTTCGACCTGGTCTCGGGTGACAACCTGAGCCTGATCGGTCGCCGTCCGGTGGAAGGCGGTGCGCGCGTCTTCAAGCAGGAAGTGGACACCACGTATTTCGCCACCGGCTTCGTCGGCAACTTCCAGGCGGCTGACCGCAGCTGGTACTGGGACGTCAACGGCATGTACAGCAAGAACAAGGCCGAACAGACCAACTACGGCAGCTACAACATCTACAACGTCAACATGGCGCTGGGCGATCCGTCCGTCTGTGCGGCGACGCCGGGCTGCGTGCCGCTGAACATCTTCGGCGGTGCCGGTTCGATCACGCCGGACATGCTGAAGTGGATCCAGCCGGTGGTGCGTGACCGCAGCCAGAACGAACTGAGCCTGTTCACCGCCAACCTGTCCAGCGACCTGTTCACGCTGCCGGCCGGCCCGGTGTCGTTCGCTACCGGCTTCGAGTATCGCAAGTACGAGGGTTCGTACCAGCCCGATCCGCTGACGGTGGCGGGCCACTACAACGGCGTGCCTTCGCAGCCGACATCCGGCTCGTATGACGTCAACGAGGCCTACCTGGAGTTGAGCGTGCCGATCTTCGCCGACTCTTCATTCGGCAAGAAGCTGGACCTGAGCCTGGCCGGCCGCTATTCGGACTACTCCACCTTCGGTGGCGAGTTCACGCCCAAGTACGGCCTGCGTTGGCAGGTGACCGACGATTTCGTGCTGCGCACGACCTATGCCGAGGGCTTCCGTGCACCGTCGATTGGTGAGTTGTACGGTTCGGCCGCGCGTGCCGACCTGCAGTTGTTCGATCCATGCTCGGTGGGCCTGGGCGGTACGCCGCCGCGCGGCAGCGCCGCCAACTGTGCCGCGCTGGGCGTGCCGGCCGGCTTCCAGCAGGCCAACTCGCAGATCTCGGTGACCACCGGCGGCAACCGCGAGCTGGATCCGGAGCGCTCGCGCAGTTTCAGTGCCGGTTTCGTGTGGAGCCCGTGGTTTGGCAACGACACCTCGTGGTCCGAGCGCTTCGACGTGGAGGTGACCTTCTATCGCCATGCCATCGATGGCGCGATCCAGGCAATCAACGCGCAGACCCAGCTGGACCTGTGCGTGGAAACGCTGGATCCGATCTACTGCGATGGCATCTCCCGCGCCAGTACCGGTGCAGTGAGCAGCTTCAACAACCGCCTGACCAATCTCGGCTCGATCAAGACCGATGGCTGGGACGTGGATCTGTTCTGGACGTTGCCGCAGAGCTCGATCGGCCAGTTCAAGCTGGGCTGGAAGAACACGTTCGTCGGCCGCTACGAGGCTACCGGTGCGGCGGGCCAGAAGCAGCCGCAGAAGCCGGGCGTGGAAGTGGCCGACAGCTCGATTCCGGAATGGACCAGCAATGCCAGCATCGGCTGGACGCTGGACCGCTGGAGTGCCAACTGGACCGTTCGGCATATCTCCGAATTGACCGAGAACTGCGGTGACGCCTCTGTATTCCCGGTCTGCAGCAACCAGGCCGCAGGCACCAATACGCTGTCGGCCACCACCTTCCATGACATGCAGGTGGGCTACAAGATCGACTGGATGAAGGGGCTGCAGCTGACCGCTGGCCTGAACAACGTGTTCGACAAGGATCCGCCGATCTGCCTGTCGTGCTCGTTGAACGGTTACGACGCTTCGACCTATGACATCCCGCGTGGCCGCTACTGGTACCTGCGCGCGGACCTGCGTTTCTGATGAAGGGACGGCGCCGGGCTCAGCCCGGCGCCGTTGCAGCGTCGAGCCATGCTCGACTCCATGAAGGTGGTCAATCCGGAATGTCCTGTTCCGGGTCATCCTGTTCAAGGCTGGCACGGCGGAACGCGGTGCGTGCCCATCCCAGCCCGGCCATGATCATCATCGGCCCGACCGCGAAACCAGGCAGTGACGGAATGCGGAACTGCGGCAGGGATTCAACCAGCAGGTTGTACAGGATCCAGGCCACCAGGATCAGGCCGATCCCCGCGCACAACAGTCCGAACAGCACCTGTGGAATGCCCATTGCCAATCCCAGCGCGCGCTCGGAGCGGGTGGGAGTGGGGATGGCGCGCAGTTCACGGCCCAGATCGAACCAGAACAGGATCGCTGCGGGCAGGCCGATCAGCAGAAGCAGGATGAAGTAGCCATTGCCTGTAGCGACCATCAGCGGCAGCGAAGAGAACAGGGCCACGAGCGATAGACCGAGTTTCGTGCGGGTGCGCATGGCCGGTCGTCCTGGAGGGGGAAGGCGCGAGGTATCCGTCTGCGCGACGCTACACCTGCAAGGGCAGCGCGGCAACGGGGGCGCTGGGCGCCCCCGTTGTGGTGTCGAGCCGTGCTCGACGACCCCGTGTGATCGAGTCGAGCATGGCTCGACGCTACAAGGCCGGTTGGATCAGAACGCCCAGGTGAACGTTAGCGAGCCATTGCGGCCGTCGCCGTAGGCACCGTAGCCGGTGATCTGCGAGTAGTACTTCTTGTCCAGCAGGTTGTTGAGGTTGGCCTGCACGCTGAACTCCGGCGAGATGCGGTAGCGCACGAAGGCACTGACCAGCGCGTAGCCTTCCTGTTCGAAGCGGCCCACTACCGGCGCAGCGTAGTAGATGCGGTTCTGCCAGTTGGCACCGCCGCCGACGGTCAGTTCCTGCAGCGATTGCGGGGTGTAGCTGGTGAACAGCTTCAGCGCGGTCTGCGGCAGGTTGGTGTTGATGTCTGCGCCGTTGATGTCCTTGGCCACGTAACGTGAAGCACCGAAGGTCGCGTTCCAGCCCGGTGCCAGTTCGCCGTTCACTTCGAACTCGAAGCCGCGGCTGACGGTGCCACGTGCAGCGATGTAGGCGGTCTCGTTCATTTGCCCGTCGACCTTGTCCATGGTTTCCTGGCCAACGTTGTCCTGCTCGATGCGGAACACTGCCACGGATGCATTCAGCCGGTTGTCGAACCACGCGCCCTTGACGCCGACTTCGTAGCTCTTGCCATCGACCGGATCGAGGTAGCTGCCCTGCTTGTTGCGCAGCGTCTGCGGCTGGAAGATCTCGGTATAGCTGGCGTAGGCGGAGTAGGTATCGTTGATGTCGTAGACCAGGCCGGCATACGGCGTGGTCACTTTGTGCGAGCGGTCGTTGCCTTCGTCTTCGCTCTTCCAGTCGGTGTAGCGCGCACCGATGATCAGCTTCAGTGGATCGGCCAGCGACAGGCGTGCGGCGGCATAGCCGGCCTTCTGGGTGATGGTGCCCTGGCTGGCAAGCTTCAGCGGTCGCCAGTTCGGCTGCGGGAAATCACCGGTCCAGCCGAAGTAGCTGGCCAGCGGCAGGTACTGTGCATTCGGATCGTTGAAGTCAGGCTGGAAATCACCATAGTTGGCGAACTCACGCTTGTTGTAGCTCAGGCCGGCCATGAACTGGTGCTCGCGGCCGAACAGCTGGAACGGCCCATCGATGTAGCCATCGATGCCATCAACCTTGCGCTCGGTGTTGTAGAAGCCGGCCATCGGCGTGATGCCGGCGCCCGTGGTCTTGTTGAACGCGGTGTAGGCCGGATAGAACAGCTTGTCGTCGGCCTTGGTGCGGTCGTGGGTGGCGCCGATCTTGAACTTCCAGCCGTTGCTGAAGGCATGCTGCAGGGTGGCGAACGCACGCTTGCTGGTGGTGTCCCAGTAGGTCCAGTCCGGCGACGGATTGAACGAGGTCGGATAGTTGGTCGGGCTGCCATCGGCGTACCACATCGGGAAGCCGCCCCAGGTCGCGCCGTTGGCGCGCTTCTGCTGGTAGTCGTAGCCCACGCTGAGCTGCGTGTCCGGGGTCAGGTCGGCGTCGATGACGGCATAACCCAGCGTCTTGCGCTGGTTGTAGCGGTCCATCTGACCATCGGTGTCCAGGTAGCTGCCGATCACCCGGCCGCGCACCGTGCCACTGGCGTTCAGCGCGGTGCCCACGTCCACGGTGGTGCGTGTGCGGCCCCAACTGCCGACGTTCACCGAGACGCTGCCGGTCAGTTCTGCGCTGTCGGCGTGTTTGCGGATGAGGTTCACCGAGGCGGACGGATTGCCGGCACCGCTGAGCAGGCCGGTAGCGCCGCGTACCACTTCCACGCGGTCGTACAGCGCAAGATCGAGGCCGGAATCGCCGTAGCTCCAGTTCTGCACCATCTGCGTCGGCAGGCCATCGAACTGGTAGGCATCGATGTAGAAGCCACGCGCGTAGAACTCGGTGCGCTCGCTGTCGGACTGGGTGCTGGTCACGCCGGTGGTGTTGGCCAGCACGTCGATGATGTCGTCCAGCTTCTGATCTTCGATGCGCTGGTGGCTGATGATGCTGACCGACTGCGGGATCTCGCGCGGTGCCAGATCGAAGCGGGTACCGGCCGAGGTGCGGCGCACCGAATAGCCTTCGGCACGTTCGCCCTTGACCACCACCTTGTCCAGCGTGGTCGGATCGGCGGCGGTGTCGGCGAAGGCGGCTGGGGCCACGGCGCAAAGAACGGCAAGCACGGCAACGGACAGCCGCTGCGGCTGCAGGGTACGGAAGGCGGGACGGGTCATGGGGGTCCTGGACGAGCACGCGCGTTCGGCCGGCATCCAGGAGGCGAGGCGCTACGGGTAGGGGAAGGGCGGGCAGGCCGTCCTGGCACCACCGGAAACGAAAGAAATGGTAATACGAACTATTACTATTTACAAATCATGAACGGTTCGGTGCGCGGGTGCGCCGTGGCGATCAGCGCAGCAACGGCAACGGGTCGCGGGGGCCGTTCGTGCCGTAGATGCCCCAGTGCAGATGCGGCGGCGTGCCCTTGGCATTGCCGCTGTCGCCCACGTGGCCGAGCAGGTCACCGGCCTGCACCACCTGGCCGCGCGCCAGGCCCTCGGCCCAGCCTTCCAGATGCGCGTAGTAGTAGCGTTCCCGCCCGGGCCCGATCACCCAGACCTGGCGACCACCGAGGCCGCGTTCGCTGACATCCGCGATGACGCCGGCAGTGACGCTGCGCACCGGCGTGCCGCGCTGGGCGAAGATATCGATGCCGGCGTGGGAGCGGTCGCGGCCGCGCGGCGCGCCGAAGGTATCGGCGATCTGGCGGGGGCGCACACCCTCCACCGGCACCGGGAGTTCGGTGGCCGGCGGCATCTGCGCGAGTGTCCACAGCATCTTTGGTGCGGCGGCCCAGGGACTGTTCCACAACGCCATCATCGCAACGACGGCAATGGCCAGCCACAGGCCGCGCAGCAGCCAGCGGCGCAGGCGACCGGCAGGAGAGGAAGGAGTGCTCATGGTCTCCGACTGTAGCGTCGAGCCATGCTCGACGGCTGTTGCTTTGCGGTAAAAACGCAGTCGAGCATGGCTCGACGCTACAGAACCGGTGCCAGCGGGACCTCGAAACTCCGCTTCAAGGTGCCCAGTGCCACCGAGGTACGGAAGCGCTCGATGTTGTCATCGCCACCGAACAAGCGCTCGGTGATCGCCTCATACTCCTCCATCGACGCCGCCGAAAGCAACAGCAGGAAATCGCCATCGCCGGTGATCGAGTAGCACTGCTGCACGGCCGGGTCGTCCTGCACGCGACGCTTGAACGGCGCCACGCGTTCGCGCTGCTCGCTGACCACGCGCACCTCGACGATGATGGTCAGCGGCCGCCCGACCTTCGCCGCAGCGACCACGGCCACATTGGCCGCGATCACGCCGCTGTCCTGCAGGCGCTTGATGCGGCGCTGCACGGCCGGGGTGGACAGGTGCACGGCCTCGGCGATTTCGCGCTGCGGCAGGGTGTTGTCCCGCTGCAGCAGGTCGAGGATGGCGCAGTCGAAGCTGTCGAGCACGGGGGCGGTGGCCATGGCGAGCAGAAGTTGCACGAACGGGCCGTCAATTGAGCCAAGTGCTCGGCGCCGGCGCAATAGACTTTGCGCATGCAGACTTCACGATTCGCGCCGATGTTGCCGGCGCTGGCGGTGCTCGGCTCGGTCACCTCGCTGGCCATCGGCACCTCCTACGCAAAACACCTGTTCCCGCTGATCGGTGCCCAGGGCACCAGCGCGCTGCGCGTGGGCTTTTCGGCGCTGTTGCTGCTGCTGTTCTGGCGGCCATGGCGCTGGAAGACCAGCCGCGTGGATGCGATCACCATCCTGCGCTACGGGCTCACCCTGGGCCTGATGAACCTGCTGTTCTACATGGCCCTGCGCACGATTCCCTTCGGCATCGCGGTGGCCATCGAGTTCACCGGGCCGCTGACGGTGGCGATGCTGTCATCACGGCGACCGATCGACTTCCTGTGGGTAGGCTGCGCGGCGGTGGGGCTGCTGTTGCTGTTGCCGATCGGTGGCGGCCCGGCGCTGGATCCGGCCGGCGTGCTGTATGCCATGGGTGCGGCGGCGTGCTGGGGCCTGTACATCGTGTTCGGCAAGCGTGCCGGCCATCTGCACGCCGGGCATTCGGTGTCGCTGGGGCTGCTGGCGGCGTCGCTGGTAGTGGTGCCGGTGGGCGTGGTGCATGCCGGCGCCGCACTGCTCGATCCGAAGATCCTGGCCGCTGGCCTGCTGGTGGCGTTGGTGTCCAGCGCGATCCCGATGTCGCTGGAGATGATGGCGCTCAAGCGCCTGCCCAAGGAGACCTTCGGCATCCTGATCAGCATGGAGCCGGCAGTAGCCGCGCTGTGGGCGATGCTGCTGCTGCACGAGCACCTGCACGGGCTGCAGTGGCTGGCGATCGGCTGCACGGTGCTGGCCTCGGTGGGCAGCACGATGACCGCGCGGCGGCTGAAGGTGCCGGTGGTGCAGGCGGGGTAGCGCCGGGCCATGCCCGGCGGAGAGCGTGCCAACCAAGGTTGGCACCCACCAGGAGCGGTCAGCGCAGGGCGTCGGCCGGGACGTCGATCTGCATCGCCAGGGCGAGGTGATCGGAGAACGCGGCCGGTACGGCTTCCACGGTACGGGTCTGCAGGCCGCTGCTGACCAGGATGTGGTCGATGGCGCGATCGGGGCGCCAGCTGGGGAAGGTCGGCACGATGCAGCCGGGGGGCTGCAGCCGGGTCTTCTGGTACAGCACCTGCATTTCCGGGCGTTCGGCCAGGCAGTTGAAGTCGCCCATCAGCACCGCATTGGGATGGTCGGACAGCAGCTCGGCAATGAAGCCCAGCTGCGACATCCGCGAACCCGCGCCCAGCGACAGATGGGCTACCGCTACCGCCAGGCCATCGGCGCCGTCGCCGAACTTGGCCAGCAGCACGCCGCGCCCGCCGATGCGGCCGGGCAGGGCGTGATCCTGCACTTCCACCGGTTCCAGCTTGCTCAGCAGGCCGTTGGCGCTGGAGGCGACCCCGCCCATGCGCCGGTTCGGCTGGTGGCTCCAGTAGTTGAAGCCGGCACGCTGGGCCAGGTAGTGGGTCTGGTTGGTGAAGCCCGAGCGCAGGCTGCCCGGGTCGGCCTCCTGCAGGCCGACGATGTCATGTTCGCGCGCCAGGGTGGCGATCGCGTCCAGGCTGCTGCGCTTGCGGCCCGCCGGCAGCGCATGTGACCAGCTGCGGGTCACATAGTCGCTGTAGCGGCGGGTACTTGAGCCGGCCTGGATGTTGGCCGTCAGCAAGCGCAGGGTCCGTGTACGGGGGGAATTCACGGCCGGGAAACGCTTCTCTTGGATCAGTGAGCCTGGGCCGCACCGCGTTCGCGGGCGATCAGGTGGTCGGCAATGCGCAGCATGTCCGGGAAGCTCTTGCCCTTCACCAGGTACTTGCCGTTGACGATGATCGACGGGGTGCCGCTGATCTGGCTGCGCTGGGCGAACTGCTTGGCCGAGTTGGTCTTGGCATTCACCGCGAAGCTGCCCATGGTGGCGGCGAACTGCTTCGGATCCACGCCGTAGGCACCGTAGAACTTGGCGATGTCGTCAACCGAATCGGTGCCGCGCTCGCCCTTCAGGGTCTTCTGCGAATGGATGGCAGCGTACAGGGCTTCGTGGGTCTTCTCCTGCACGCCCAGGGTCTGTGCGGCGTAGAAGGCACGGGCGTAGTTGTCCCAGGTACCGCCGAACATGGCCGGCACGTAGACGAAGTTCACGTCGCTCGGCAGGCCGGCCTTCCACGGGCCGACCAGCGGCTGGAACGCGGCGCAGGCCGGGCAGACGTAGCCGAAGATCTCGGTCACTTCGATCTTGCCGGCGGCCGGCTGGAACGGCTGGCCGTTCGGGATCACCTGGTAGTCGGCGCCTTCCACCGGGGCCGGGCCGGTCAGTGCGGTGGTGGTCGGGGCCGGTGCAGCGGCCGGGGCGGCTTCAGCCGGCGCCTTGTCGCCTTCAGCGGCCGGTGCGGCACCTTCGCTGCCAGCGGCCGGTGCTGCCGGCTCGGTGGTGGCCGGAGCGGCGGTCGGCTCAGCCGGGGCTGCGGTGGTGTTGGTGCTGCCATCGTCGGCCTTGCAGGCGGCCAGGATCGGCAGCAGCGCTGCGAGGGCGAGGGCGTAACGGATCTTCATGGAAACGTCTCCAGCATCTGGAAAGGTGGGGCCGGCGTCATGCGCCGGCCAGGGGGAAATGATGACACGCGGCGGCGACAGCGCCGTGTCGGTGGTGGGTGTTGGTTCAGCGGCCGCGGGCGGCGCGGGCCTGGGCGATCAGCGCCGAGGCGATGCGCAGCTGGTCGTCGAAGCTGTCGCCACGGACCAGGTACTGGCCGTTGATGATCAGCGCCGGGGTCCCGGGGATCTTGGTGCGCTGGGCGAACGCGCGGGCGGCATCGACCTTCTTCTGTACGGCATCGCCGCGCAGGGCCTGCAGGTAACGGTCCGGGGTCACGCCGTAGGCCTTGTAGAAGGTGGCGAGCTCATCGGCCGAGACGTTCTGCATCGGCAGCGAGCCGTCCTGGTGCAGGGCCTTGAACACGGCGCCATGGCTGCGCTTGGCCACGCCGACTTCGTCGGCGGCGTAGTAGGCCAGTGCCCAGGCATCCCAGGCGCCGCCGAAGGCTGCCGGTACCGGAGTGAAGCGCACATCGGCCGGCAGCTTGGCTGCCCAGGCTTCCAGCTGCGGTTCGAAACGGGCGCAGTGCGGGCAGGTGTAGCCGAAGACCTCGACCACCTCGATCTTGCCGGCCAGCGGCTGGAACGGGCCCGGCTGGGCGATGCGCTCGTAGTCCTTGCCTTCGACCAGCGGGGCATTGGCGGGGGTGGCGGCGCAGGCTACCAGCGGCAGCAGCACCAGCACAGACAACAGCAGGCGGGAAATCAACCTCATCGACACGCATCTCCGTTGAAAAAAGCAACGCCGGCGCGGTCGCCGGCGTGAAGGAAACATACCGCAGCCGCGGGCCGGCGTGGCGACCCGGGCCGACCAGTGGTGGTCAGGGGGCGGCAGCCGGTTGTGCCGGCGCGGTGGCAACGGCCACGTCGTCGGCCTTGTTGTGCAGGCCCTGCAGGTAGCTCGACAGCGCCTGCACCTCCTGCTCGCTCAGCTTCTGCGCAACCGCAGCCATGATCTGGAAGTGCGCCTTGTCGGTCTCGTTGGTCTGGCCGGCCTGGTATTCCTGCAGGCGGCGCGCGACATAGCTGGCATGCTGGCCACCGATGTGCGGATAGGCCGGCCCCGGATTACCGGCGCCACTGGGGCCGTGGCAGGCCATGCAGGCCGGCAGGCCACGCTTGGCATCGCCGCCACGGTACAGCTGCTGGCCGATCTCGTAGAACTTCATGCCCTTGTAGGGGCCGTCGGTGACTGCCGTGTCATCGGCGATGCCGGCAGTGGCCTTCTGTGTGGCGAAGAACGCGCCGATGTCGCGCATGTCCTGCGGGGTGAGGTTCTGCACGAACGGCACCATCGCCACCGCCGCGCCGGAACTGCGCTGGCCGTTGGCGATCAGGGCCATCTGCTGGGCCACGTAGCGTTCGCTCTGGCCGGCGATGGATGGGTACATCTCCACCGTGGAGTTGCCGTCGGCGCCATGGCAGGCCGCGCAGGCCGAGGCCTTGGTCTGGCCGGCCTTGGCATCGCCCCAGTGGGTCTTGCTGAAATCTACCTCCAGCGAGGCGGTGTTGATCGGCCCGTTGTCGGGCAGCGGGGTCAACGTGGTCTGCGCGAACGCAGCAGCGGCAACAACTACGGCAGTGGCAAGGGCGGATACGGCAAGAACGCGAGCGTGGCGCATGCTAAAGCTCCGTATGGACCGGGCCGGGCGGCAGCCACGGCATCGTCCGGATTATCAACGCCGTTTCCGCGCACGGTCAACGCAGCAGTGCAGCATTTTCCCGGCGGAGGGCCCGGGGCCGGGCGCGCGGTGCCACAACATGCGATCCTATGCACATGTCATTGCTCATCGAACGCGCTCAATACCACCTCTCTGCCCACAATATGGGGCAGCTGCCGCCCGATGAGGGGGCCGAAGTGGCCTTTGCGGGCCGCTCCAACGCCGGCAAGTCCAGTGCTCTCAACGCATTGACCCGCCAGAACAGCCTGGCCCGGGTCTCCAAGACCCCCGGCCGCACCCAGCAGCTGGTGTTCTTCCGGGTGACCCCGGAAGCCCATCTGGTCGATCTGCCCGGTTACGGCTACGCCAAGGTGCCGCTGGACCTGCAGGCGCACTGGCAGGCCTTCATCGACCGCTACTTCCGCACCCGCAATGCGCTGAGGGGCCTGGTGGTGGTGATGGATATCCGCCACCCGCTGAAGGACTACGACCGGCAGATGCTGGCCTATGCCGTGCAGCGTGGCCTGCCGGCGCATGCGTTGCTGACCAAGGCCGACAAGCTGAGCCGCAGCCAGCAGATGCAGACCCTGCAGAAGGTGCGCAAGGAACTGCACTCCTCCTTCGGTGATACGGTCAGCGTGCAGGTGTTCTCTGGCGCGGCCCGCACCGGTGTGGACGAAGCCCGCGGCATCATCGGTGGTTGGTTGGGGCTGGAATAAGGCATTTCCGGTCGCCCGGCTGGCAGCCGGGCGCTACCGGATCGGGTGGGTGCCGACCTTGGTCGGCACACCCTCACAACGGCGAATACTCCGCCGGCACCCACGCATAGGCCTTGCCCTCGCCACGCACATGGCCCAGACCGGGGAACGGCAGGTGCGCACCGGCCACCCACCAACCGTTGGCGGTGGCCTGCTGCAGCAGGCCGCGACGGCTGGCGATGGCCGCCTTGCGGTCCGAATCGGCCTCGAAGGCCGCCTCCGGGTGCGCGAACTGCACCGCATGGAAGTGCAGCACATCACCCCACACCAGTAGCGACTGGCCCTGGCTGTCGAACCGGTAGGAGACATGGCCGGGCGTATGGCCATGGGTGTCCATCGCCACCGCGCCACCGGGCAGGGCATCGCCGGGACTGAAGGTGCGCAGGTGGCCGCTGGCCTGATAGGGCGCTACCGCGTTGCGCGCCAGCGGGAAGGCAAAGCGCACGCCCTTCGGCGCGGTGGCCTCGCTGGCCGGGTTGAGCCAGTAGTCGGCATCGGCCTTGGACAGCCACACCGTGGCATTCGGGTAGGCCGGCTTGCCCTGCGCGTCGAGCACGCCGCACAGATGGTCCGGATGGGCGTGGGTCAGCAGCACCTCATCCACCTCGGCCGGGTCCACGCCGGAGGCGCGCAGGTTGCCCAGCACCTGGCCCAGGCCGGGGCCGAAGCACTGCGCGGTACCGGTATCGACCAGGGTCAGGTGGTTGCCCTGGCGCACCAGGAAAGCGTTGATCGCGGTCTGCAGGCCCTTCTTGTCTTCGGGCACGTAACGGCCTTCCAGCAGGCGGCTGACCAGCGTCGGCGGCACGTCCACGACTTCCTGCCGGCCCAGCGCGACCACGCCATCGAACAGGGCGGTGACCTGCAGCGCACCGACGCGCTGGTGGTAGACGCCTGGGACCTGCTGGGTGGGGGCAGGCGACGTGGTTTCGGCCAGCGCGGCCAGTGGCAGGGATGACAGGGCCAACAGCAGGGCGCGGTGCAGCGGCAGGGGACGCAGGGTCATGGTGGTTCTCGGTGGACGATGGGTGGTTCCGTTGCCGCATAGCGTGCCGTGGCCGACGTGTGTGCGGCGCTCAAACCACTACGCGGAATGCTCAGGGAAGGGGTGTTGTCTGCAGGGCTGCGCCCTGCACCCGCAGAGGCAACAGCAACGGCTGAAGCAACAGCAACGGCTGAAGCAACAGCAACAGCCGAGGCAACAGCAACAGCGGGCTATCCGTGGGATGGCGGGGTGGGTCCGGTTGCGGGGGCCGCTGCAAGTACGTCCATGTAAGCTCGGTCGCCGCATCCATGCGGCTCACGCCCCCGCAACCGGACCCACCCCGCCTTCGACAGTTTTCTGCGATCTGTCGGAACGGCAAACTGCTCTGGTGGGTGTCGACCTTGGTCGACACAGTAGATCCACGCCATCCCTCGGATAGCCGCTGTTGCTGTTGCTTCGGCCGTTGCCGTTGCCTCTGCGGGTGCAGGGCGCAGCCCTGCCGAACCCCCTCAAATGTCTGTGGGAGCCAGTCCGTATTGCTCGGCGAAGCGCTTGCTGAAACTCGCCGCAGACCGGTAGCCCGCGCGTGCTGCGACGGTCTTCAATGGCAGGTCCGTGGTGTAGAGCAGCTGCATGCCATGCGCCAGCCGGGCCTCGGTAAGCAGCTGGCGCAGGCTGGTGTCCTCGGCGGCGAGACGACGACGCAGGGTCGCACCGCTCAGCGCGAACTGTTCTTCCACATCACGCGATTGCCAGTCGCGTGCCGGTTCGGCGGCGATGCGGTCGCGGATCTGTTCGCCCAGGCTCGGCGCCTGCGGCAGCAGCAGGTTGCCGTGGCCCTGCCGGCACAGGGTCAGCACCAGCGAGGCCAGGGCCAATCGTGCCTCGCTGTAACGGCCGTCCTGCAGCGATTGCCGCCACTGGCGCAGCACCGGGCCATGGTCGATCAACGGCAGACGTGCCATCGCCTGGCCAGGGGCGGGAAGTTCCTCGCTCCACAGTGTGCGTGCGGCCGCCAGCACTTCGGCACACAGCGGCACGATGGCACTGAGGTAGCGGCCGGTCCCCGGGTCGGGGCTGTTGACCACGTCGATACGGCAGCGCTGTGTCAGCAGCAGGATGTCGCCAGGGATGAATTCCAGCGACTGGTGCGCGGTACGCACCTGCTTGCGGCCTTCCAGCAGGATCGCGAACTGCGGTTGCGGAATCTCCACCGAGCTGGCGCCATGCTCGCGACGGGCGGTGATGCAGGCATAGCCTTCGGCGCGCTCACAGCCCGCCAGACTGGCCATCTCGGCCAGCAGTGCGGTGGCCGGGGGCAGCATGGCGGTCATGTCACGTGTGCGCCGAGCAGGCGACCGACGCCGGCGGCCGCGGCCATCGCCAACGCGCCCCAGAACATCACCCGGATCGCGCCGCGTACCGGCGGTGCGCCACCGGCCTGGGCCGCCATCGCGCCGGTCAGGCACAGGCCGAGCAGGGTGCTGGCGGTGGTCATCAGTGCGACCTTGTCGACCGGCGCCAGCAGGGCGGTCAGCACTGGCAGCGCCGCACCGCAGGTGAACGCACCGGCCGAGGCCAGCGCTGCCTGCAGCGGGCGGGCGCGCAGGGTATCGGTGATGCCCAGTTCGTCGCGGGCGTGGGCACCCAGCGCATCGTGGGCGGTGAGCTGTTCGGCCACCTGCCGCGCCAGCGCAGGCTCCAGGCCGCGGTGGCGGTAGATCGCGGCCAGCTCCTCCAGTTCGCTGTGCGGATCGTCGCGCAGCTCGCGCTTTTCCATTGCCAGGTCGGCCTCTTCGGTGTCGGCCTGGGTCTGCACCGACACATATTCGCCCGCCGCCATCGACATCGCGCCGGCCACGGTACCTGCCACGCCGGTGGCCAGGATGGTCGCAGCCGAGGCGCCGCTGGCGGCCACGCCGACCACCAGGCCAGCCACCGAGACGATGCCATCGTTGGCGCCCAGCACGGCGGCTCGCAGCCAGCCGACGCGCTCGGAGCGATGCAGTTCGGGGTGTCGTGAATGGCGGCTCATGGCTCTGAGTGTACGAGGGTCAAGAGGGCGTCGGTAGGATGCTGAAACCCGTCACCGTCGCATGACGCAACGGGGTGCCACGCTATAGTGCGCCCTTGCGATGGAAGGCCGCGAGCCCCACATCCCCCGCCACCGTCCAGCGAGCCTTTCCCTTGTCGAGCCCCAGCCACGTCGCCGATACCCCCATTACCGACCGCTCGCAGCTGGTGGAGGTGATCGCCTCCGGCGAGAAGCCCCGCGCGCAGTGGCGCATCGGCACCGAGCACGAGAAGTTCGGGTTCCGCCTGGATGACCTGCGCCCGCCGACCTTTGAAGGCGAGCGCGGCATCGAAGCGCTGCTCAACGGCCTGGTCCGCTTCGGCTGGGAGCCGGTGCAGGAGAACGGCAACACGATCGCCCTGCTGCGCGATGGTGCCTCGGTCACGCTGGAACCTGCCGGTCAGTTGGAACTGTCCGGCGCGGCGCTGGAGACCATCCACCAGACCTGCGTGGAGACCGGCACCCATCTCAACGAAGTGGCACAGGTGGCCGGTGAGCTGCAGCTCGGCTTCCTCGGCATGGGCTTCCAGCCGAAGTGGAAGCGCGATGAAATGCCGTGGATGCCAAAGGGCCGCTACAAGATCATGCGCGCCTACATGCCCAAGGTCGGCTCGCTGGGCCTGGACATGATGACCCGCACCTGCACGGTGCAGGTGAACCTGGATTACGCGACCGAAGCGGACATGGTGAAGAAGTTCCGCGTGTCGCTGGCGCTGCAGCCGATCGCCACCGCGCTGTTCGCCGATTCGCCGTTCACCGAAGGCAAGCCCAACGGCTACCTGAGCTACCGCTCGCACATCTGGACCGACACCGACGCTGACCGCACCGGCATGCTCGACTTCGTGTTCGAGGATGGCTTCGGTTACGAGCGCTATGTCGATTACCTGCTCGACGTGCCGATGTATTTCTCCTACCGCGATGGCATCTACCACGACGCCAGCGGGCAGAGCTTCCGCGATTTCATGCTGGCCAGGCTGCCGGTGCTGCCGGGCGCGCTGCCGACGCTGCGCGACTGGTCGGACCACATGACCACCGCGTTCCCGGAAGTGCGCCTGAAGAAGTACCTGGAAATGCGCGGCGCCGATGGTGGTCCGTGGAGCCGCCTGTGTGCGCTGCCGGCATTCTGGGTCGGCCTGCTGTACGACGACGCTGCGCTGGACGCTGCGTGGGACCTGGTGCGTGACTTCACCCTGGCCGAGCGCCATGCACTGCGCGACGGCGTGCCGAAGCATGCGATGAACCTGCCGTTCCGCACTGGCAGCGTGCGCGACCTGGCCCGTGAAGCGGTGAAGATTTCCGTCGAAGGCCTCAAGCGCCGCGCGGCGCGCAATGCCGACGGCCAGGACGAGAGCAAGTTCCTGGACGTGCTGCAGGAGATCGTCGAGTCCGGCCTGACCCCGGCCGAACGCAAGCTGGCGCTGTTCCATGGCCGCTGGCACGGCGACGTTGATCCGGTGTTCCGCGAATTCGCGTATTGATTCGATTGCGGTAGCGCCGGGCCATGCCCGGCGTCGATGTCAGCCCGGCTTGCCGTCGCGCCGTGGGCACAGGTAGATCCAGCCCACCCGCGCCACCCACGGTGCCAAGGCCAGCAACCAGCCGATGGCTGCGGCGAAATGCCACGCATAGGCGTCGGGCATCAGTTCGGCAGCGATGCGCATGATCGCCACCGCCTGCAGCGCGACGAACGCAAACCAGGCCACTGCCGGCATCACCAGCGGTCGGCCGGAATGGCCCTGGGTGACACGGGTCACCATCGCCACCAGCAGGCTGCCGAACAGGCCCACGGCGAGGGCATGCAGCGGCGCGCGGCCGAGCAGTTGCGGATGGCCCAGCATCTGGCCGATGTCCTGCAGCAGATACAACGCGAAGCTGATCGGCAGCCACGCCAGTGCCAGGAACAGGGCCGCGAGCAGGCCCGGCATCGGCCCGCGTGGCCACCAGTGCCATAGCGCCTGCAGCGACAACATCAGCAGCGGCGCATCGGCCAGCCACAGCAGGTGGTCGACCTGCAACGCGCTCAACAGCAGGCGCAGCATCAGCAGCGCCCACATCGCAGCCAACCAGCGCAGCGGGCGCCACGCCACATAGCCATCCACCACGTTGTTGGCGAAGAACGGGATCATCCGGTGCGCGACGGTGAGGTAGACCGGCAGCAGCAGGCCGAAGGTGCCGAGTGCCACCGTGACTGGCATCAGCGTGGCGTGGCCGCGCCCCACCGCCATGAACAGCAGCAGCCCCAGCCAGCCCAGCAGCAGTGCGGCATAGCAGGCGCGCGCATGCCAGTTGCGGTTGGGACCGGCGGCCTTGAGCACGCGTCCCAGCACGATCAGTCCGGCGCTCCAGCCGGCCAGTGCCAGCAGCAGGCCGGGCCACAGCCCGGGTGTCCACCCGCAGGCGGTGGCAATCAGCAACGCCTGCCCACCAAACAGGCCGATGCCGACCGGCGCATAACGGCTGCGTGGCAGCTCCGGCTGTGCCATCCAGCGCGGGAACACGGTGAGCAGGAAGCCGAAGATGAAACTGGGCAGTACCAGGTACTGCATCAGCAGCGCGTGCAGCCAGGCCGGAGGCAGCGGCGGTGGCTGCGGCGTCCACAACCCGCGCAATGCGCCCAGCCACAACGCCCACCACAGCATTGCCAGCAGCAGGTTGCTGGCGCCGATGAAGAACAGCAGCCGGTGCGGCGCGCGCATCAGCATCGCAGGGGAGGGCAGGCGGGCCATGCAGCGAGTCTGCGCCCGGCTGGTGGCCGGGTCCTTGATCTTCGTCATGCCCAAGGAGGGAGGCAACCGCTTCGCTCGCCGGGCATGGCCCGGCGCTACCCGTCATCTTTCCGGTAGCGCCGGGCCATGCCCGGCCGACGGGCCGTGCAACGCAAACAAGAAACCCCGGCAGTGCCGGGGTTCTTCGTTCACAGTCGCCGATCGATCAGGCGGCGTTCTTCATCGTCGCCATGTCGATCACGAAGCGGTAGCGCACATCGTTCTTCGCCATGCGCTCCCAGGCTTCGTTGACGTTCTTGATGTCGATCATCTCGACATCGCTGACGATGCCGTGCTCGGCGCAGAAATCCATCATTTCCTGGGTTTCGGCCATGCCGCCGATCGCCGAGCCGGTCAGGTGCTTGCGGCCGAAGATCACGCTGCCGCCGGTCAGCGGCGGATCCAGTTCGGTCAGCACGCCGACCAGGCACATGGTGGCCTCGCGCTTGAGCAGGACCATGTACGGGTTGGTGTCATGGCCAACCGGAATGGTGTTCAGCAGGAAGTCGAAGCTGCCGGCGTGCGCCTTCATCTGCGCGGCATCGCGCGAGACCAGCACTTCATCGGCGCCCAGGCGCTTGGCATCGGCACCCTTTTCCGGCGTGGTGGTGATCATCACCACGTGCGCGCCGAGGGCCTTGGCGAACTTCACGCCCATGTGGCCGAGGCCACCGAGGCCGATCACGCCGACCTTCTGGCCCGGGCCGACCTTCCAGTGGCGCAGCGGCGACCAGGTGGTGATGCCGGCGCACAGCAGCGGGGCGGCGGCCTTCAGGTCCAGCGTTTCGGACACCTTCACCACGAAGCGCTGTTCGACCACTACGTGGTCGGAATAGCCGCCGTAGGTCGGCGCGCCGCTTTCGCGTTCACGGCCGTTGTAGGTCCAGGTCGCGCCTTCGGCGCAGTACTGCTCCAGGTCGTGCTCGCAGGCGTCGCAGTGGCGGCATGAGTCGACCATGCAGCCCACGCCGGCGTGGTCGCCCACCTTGAAGCGGGTGACGTTGCTGCCGACCTCGGTGACGCGGCCAATGATCTCGTGGCCCGGCACCATCGGGTAGATCGAGCCACCCCAGTCGTCGCGGGCCTGGTGCAGGTCCGAATGGCAGATGCCGCTGTAGAGGATCTCGATGCGCACATCGTCCGGGCCGACCGCGCGGCGTTCGAACTCGTAGGGGATCAGCGGGTCGGTATGTGAATGGGCGGCGTAACCACGGGCGAGGGACATGGGGAATCCTTGGCAGGGTTTGTCGAAAGGCGCTTTACAATACGCTCCGTACCCAGCGGCAGAAAGCCCGGATATCGGCATGATTCATCAAGTGAAACTGCACAATCATGGCCACTGACAATCTCTCCCACCTGGCCGCGTTCGCCGCAGTCGCCCGCCACCGCAGCTTCCGCCGTGCCGGCGCCGAGCTGGCGCTGTCGACCTCGGCGGTGAGCTATGCGATCCGCGCGCTGGAAGAACGGTTGGGGGTGGGCCTGTTTCATCGCACCACCCGCAGCGTGGCCCTGACCGAGGCCGGGCAGCGCCTGCTGGAGCGCCTGCAGCCGGCCTTGGGGCAGGTGCACGATGCGTTGGAGGAGATGAACCAGTTCCGTGCTGTCCCGGCTGGCCTGCTGCGCATCAACGCCACCCGTGCTGCGGTGGCGACACAGCTGGGACCACGGCTGGCGCGCTTCCTGCACGCCCATCCCGACGTGCGGGTGGAGCTGACCGAGAACGACGGCCTGGTCGACATCGTCGCCGAGGGCTACGACGCCGGCGTGCGCCTGCACGAGTTCGTACCCGAGGACATGGTGGCAGTGCCGATGGGGCCACCACTGCGCGGGCTGATTGTCGGATCGCCGGACTACCTGCGGCGGCATCCCGCGCCACAGCATCCGCGCGATCTCGCTGCACACGAATGCATCCGCTTCCGCTTCGCCAGCGGGCATCTGTACAAGTGGCAGTTCGAGCGCGGTGGGCAGGCGCTGGAGATCGACGTGCCCGGACGGCTGACGCTGGGCGAGCAGGGCACCGTGGTCGGCGCGGTACTCGATGGCATCGGCCTGGCCTACGTGCTGGAAGACACCGCGCGGCCCTACATCGAATCAGGGCAGATGGTGGCGGTGCTGGAAGACTGGAGCGAACCGTTCGCCGGCTTCGCGCTGTACTACCCGAAGCAGCGGCAGATGCCCGGTGCGCTGCGTGCGTTCGTGGATATGCTGCGCGAGTGAATCGCGGTGGATGGCGCAGTGCCGTCCAATGACCGGCTCCAACGAGAGCTTTCCGGGTAGATCCACGCCATGCGTGGATGGCGTTCACCCGCTAGAGTGAGTCTTCTCAACAAAAGGACGTCATTGAGCATGCTCGCCGATCTCGAACAGGCTTCCGGCCAGACCTTCCCGCCGTTGTTCCGCCAGCTGGTGGAAGGCAACCGTTTCAGCTGGGGCGAGCAGGGCCCGAACTGGTACCGCACGGTGTTCCCGCAGGTGCAGCCGCAGCCGCCGGTACTACTGTATGCCAACGACTATGAACCGATCGAGCCGAGCGAACTGCGCGCAGCGTGGGAAGATCTGACTGCCGAAGATCATTACAACCCGCTGCGCGATGACCTGAAACTGCTGCCGTTCGCGCGCACCGGCGCGGGTGATCATTACTGTTTCTGGACCAATGCACCGGGTTCCAGCGAGTCGCCGGTGCTGCTGGTCTGGCATGACGATGATCGCGCCGATCTGCTGGCCGCGAACTTCCAGGACTTCCTGTTCCGCAAGATGGCCGAAGCGGTGGTGGAGCTGGAGGAAGAGGATTCGCTGCTTTCGGAGGGCGATATCGGAACCAATCTGCAGGCTTGGCTCGGTACCCATCGTGGCTGGCTGCGAGGGGACCAGGTAGCGGCGCTGCAGGCGTTGTATGCACGCGTGGAGGACATCACTGCGGGTGAGATCAGTGACGAGGACGTGCAGCCGCTGCTGCAGCTGATCGCGTTCGATGGTATCGACAGCGAAATGCCCTACGTGCAGGCGTGACCTGATCCGAAGCGCTGCCTGTAGAACCTCGCCATGCGTGGATGCGGCCGGCTACGGCACCTGCAGTACGGGTGCCAACAATTCCAGGCACTCACGCAGATGCACCTCTACCGGCGCATCCTCGGCCACCACACCGATCACGCGTTCGCGCAGCGGCTCGGCCACGGCCATCGCCAGGATCAGCCGCGCCATGCACGCGGGATCTCCCTCGCGCAGCAGCCCGCGCTGCTGCTGACGCGCCAGCCAGTCGGCCAGCAGCGCACGGCCGCGTTCGATGCCATTGTCCAGATAGGCCTGCAGCAGCGCGTCCTTGCCAGGAAAGTCGGTGGCCAGCAGCCGGAACACCTGCACTGCCTGCGCCGACAGTGCCTGCGCGCACACCGCGTGCAGGATGGCCTGCAGCAACGGCATCACCTCGTCGGCGTCGTGCGCATCGCGCTGCAACTGCGGCGCGAAGCCGTCGGTCCACTCGCGCACGGCCAACCCGACCAGTTCTTCGCGGTTGCTGGCGTGGCGGTACACGGTCTTCTTCGCTACCCCGGCGTGCGCCGCCACCGCTTCGATGGTGGTGGCCTCGTAACCCTGTGCCAGCAGCAGCTCCAGCGTGGCCTGCAGCACGGCGTGGCGGACTTCGGCTTCCGGCCGCGCAGGGCGGCCGCGGCGGCGGATTGGTGAGGGTGGCTCGGGCAGGGTGGTGCTGTTCATTGCGCCCATCTTACCGCATTCGGATAATTGAGAAACGAAGATCGTTTCCGTATTGTCAGATCTTCCGACATGCAGGAGACCCCGATGGATGCCGCTGTGAACGCCCGCGCCTGGCTGGACCACCACGATCTGCTCGACCCCGCACCGATGCGCTTGGAAACCGGCATCCAGCGCCGCGAAGATGGCACCCTGCTGGTGGCGGTGCGTACCGATCTGCACGGTTGCAAGGGCCGCATGCTGGACTGGTGGTTTACGTTCTTTGAGACCACACAGCACATCCGCTGGTGGCATCCGGTCGATCATGTCGAGCATCGCGGCTGGGACGCGGCCTGGCAGCGCGGACGCAGCTACCACGGTGCCAGCATCCACGCGGTGGAATCGCTGGCCGACATCCCGCCGGTGGCGGCGCGCCTGAAGTTCCATGACCCGCGCACGTTGCTGGTGCCAGAGCGCCTGCAGGCGGCACAGGATGCAGGCGATGTATCGGCAGTGATCGCCGCGCGCATCGGCTTTGGCGACCACGTACGCCTGGATGCAAACGGTGATCCCTGCGACGGGCAGATGCTGCACGTGGCGCGCGATACGCCGTTTGGCTGTGTGCTGCGCAGCCGCTTCGTGCTCGGCCTGGACAGCACCGATCCGCACTGCGATGCCGGCGATGCGGTCGGCCTGGGCCTGCTCAAGCACTGCTACACGGAGTTCAGTTTCCTCTCGCGCCTGCTGCCGTCGCTGTACTACGGTGAGCGCGCCAACGGTGAAGCAGTGCCGTTGCCGTGGTGAACGGCGCGCCGGTCATTCGACCAGCGCGTTGTAGCCTTCGCCGCTGAACTGGATCAGGCAGAAGCCATGCCCGAACGGATCGGCCAGCACGGCGATGCGCCCCCAGCGGCGCTCGCGCACGGACTGCTCAAGCGTCGCCCCGGCCGCAACCGCACGGACCAGTGCGGCTTCGATGTCATCCACCACCCAGTCCAGGTGCAGCGGCGTCCAATGGCGCTCGTAGTCGCGCACGTCGCCATCCTCGGTGGCGGCGCTGCCGGCCTCGTTCTGCAGCAGGTACAGCGGCGTTGGCCCACCGAGCAGCTCCACGGCGCCCGGGCCTAGACGGCGCCCGATGCGCAGGCCGAAGACTCGGATGTAGAAGTCCTCGGCAGCGGCAAGATCGGGGACATCGAGGTTGACGATGAACGATGCGGTGGGCGTATCCATGGCCAGATCCGGTGGATGCGGGTGGGCAGTGTACGCCCGCATCCACGCATCGCGTGGCTCTACTGCGCGCGCGGGTAATCGAGGTAGCCGGCCTCGCCGCCACCGTAATAGGTATTGCGGTCGGGCGTGGCCAGCGCGACGTTGTGCTGCAGGCGTTCGACCAGATCCGGGTTGGCGATGAACGGCTGGCCGAATGCGGCCAGGTCGATGGTGCCGGTCTCGACCAGCTGCAGGGCGCGCTCGCGGGTCATGCCACCGGCCAGGATCACGTTGCCACCGTAGGCTTGCTTGAACTGCTGCAGGAACGCCTCGCCCAGCACCGACTGCCCCGCCTGCAGGTTGTCGTTGAGGTGCACATAGGCCAGCCCGCGCTTGCCCAGTTCCTCGGCCAGGTACAGATAGGTGGCTTCGTTGTCGGGGTAGAACGGCATGTCGAAGGTGAGGTTGTTCGGTGCCAGGCGCACGCCGATGCGGTGGGCGCCGATGCGCTGGGCCATCGCATCCACCGTCTCCAGGATCAATCGCGCGCGGTTCGGCAGCGAGCCGCCGTAGCGGTCGTCGCGCTCGTTGATGAGCGGGTTGAGGAACTGCTCGAACAGGTAGCCGTTGGCGGCATGCAACTCGATGCCATCGAAGCCGGCAGCGATGGCGTTGTCGGCGCCGCGTGCGAAGGCGGCAATGATGCCGGGGATCTCTTCGGTGGCCAGCGCACGTGCCGGGGTGGGATCGGCATGGCCGCGGCTGCCGTCGTCCAGATAGACGAACGAGGTGTTCTTCGGTGCGCTGGCCACCGGGCGGGTACCGGCGCTGACCGGTTGTCCGCCCTCAGGCTGCAGCGAGGAATGCGACATGCGGCCGACGTGCCAGAGCTGGGCGAAGATCGTGCCCTGCGCGGCATGCACCGCCTCGGTGACGAGCTTCCACCCGGCCACCTGATCGGCCGACCAGATACCCGGCACGTCGATGTAGCCCTGGCCCTGCGGCGAGACCGGCGTGCCTTCGCTGATGATCAGGCCGGCGCTGGCACGCTGCCGGTAGTACTGCGCGGTGAGCTCATTGGCGACCGAGCCGGGGTTGCGGGCACGGGTCATCGGCGCCATCGCGATGCGGTTGCGCAGGGCGATGCCTGTCAGGTCGAACGGGCGGAAGAGGGCGGTGGTCATGTCGGTCATCTCGGTGCGGGGGAGAGGCGCCAGCGGCGCGATGCACACAGGATGGAGTTGACATGCAGGCGCATAAAGCGCTTCGATCTCCCTTGGTGCGGGACCATTTGTCCCCAATGGAGTGCGAACGATGCTGCCGCTGGAATCCTTGAATGGCCTGGTGACGTTCGTCACGACCGCACGCTCGGGCAGCTTCACCGAGGCGGCAGACGCGCTGGGCATCTCGCGCTCGGCGGTGGGCAAGGCCATCGCCCGTCTGGAAGCGCGGCTGGGGGTGCGCCTGTTCCATCGCACTACGCGGCGCATCGCACTGACCACTGATGGCGAGGCGTACTACGCCTCCTGTGCGGCGGCGCTGGAAGAAATCTCCGCGGCCGAGGCCTGTCTGGGGTCGGCGGGCCTGCCCAGCGGGCGGCTGCGCATCGACATGCCGTCCTCGTTCGGGCGGCTGGTGGTGCTGCCGGTGCTGCTGCGGTTGTGCCGGCAGTATCCGGACCTGCAGTTGACGATGACCTTCACCGATCACTTCGTCGATCCGGTCGAAGAGGGCATCGACCTGCTGATCCGTTTCGGTGGGCTGCACCAGGCCGAGCACCTGGTCGCGCGCCGGTTGGGGCGCCAGCGCCTGGTCACCTGCGCATCGCCGGAGTACCTTCAGGCGCATGGCGTGCCGCGCACGGTGCAGGAACTGGCGCAGCACCGCAGCATCGTCGGCTTCCGCCACGGGCAACCGATCTGGTGGCGGATCGGCAGCGAGGAGGACGAGGGAACGTTCATTCCCAGTGCGCCCTATCAACTCAATGATGGCGACGCGGTGATCGAAGCGGCCATCGCCGGCCTCGGCATCTGCCAGATGCCCATTTCACTGGTGCGCCGCCATCTTGATTCCGGCGTGCTGCAATCGGTGCTGGACGAACACATGCAGCGGCACATCGACATCCATGCGCTGTGGCCACCGACGCGCCACCTGCGGCCGAAGGTGCGCTACGTGGTGGATGAGCTGACCCGGTTGGCGGAACAAGGTCTGTTTGATTGAGCGGGGCCCGTACACCGGGCCCCGCCTGTGGAAACGCTGCGCCAGGCCTACTTGAAGTTGTAGCGCAGGCTGGCCATGTAGCGACGGCCCAGTGCATCCAGTACATACGGGAACGGCCCGATGTCATCGCCCACGTTGATCACCGACAACGTCACGCGCGCGGCGTCGGTGATGCGGTAGGTGACGTTGGCGTCCCAGGTGGTCCAGCTGTCGCGGTAGAAGTACTGACGGCTTTCCGGGGTATCGGTCATCGTGTACTGGGCGCGGCTGGTGTAGTTGGAGGCCACGCCGTAGTTCCAGTTGCCGATGCGATGCTGGGCCGTCCAACGGAACTGGCGCTTGGGCTCGTTGAAGCTGCCCGCCTGTTCGACGAACGGCACGTCCCGGTTCGCGGCCTGGCCACGGTTCTTCGGCATGTAGCCGTAGAAGTCCAGGTCCAGTACGCCGAAGCGCGACAGGTCCCAACGGTAGCCGACTTCGGCGGTCCAGCCACGGAACATCAGCACCGGGCCGTTGCCATACTCGGTCTTGATGCTGGTAGCCACGCCGGTGTTCGGATCACGCGTCACCAGGCTGCAGAAGCGGTTGGCGTTGGGCACGTTGGCGGCGTTGAAGTCGGCAGTGTCGAAGCAACCGGTGATGATGTCGTTGGCGCTCAGCGACGTGATCACGTTGTTGATCTTGATGTCATACCAGTCGGCGGCGACGCGCAGGCCCGGGATCCATTCTGGGGCGAACACGATGCCGGCCGTCCACGACTTCGCCGTTTCGTTCTGCAGGCGGGTGCTGCCGTTGGTCGAACCCAGCGTATTGGTCGGCTGCTGGCGGAAGGTGTTCGGATCGGCACCCGGGTAGGCGGCGAAGAACGCCTCGCAGTTGCGGCGACGCACCGCCGGATTTGAGCCGCCGCTGATGTTGTCCAGCGAGCACACTTCCGGGATGTTGTAGTAGGCCGGCTGCTGGGTGGTGTAGAGCTCGGCGATGGAGGGCGCGCGCAGTGACTGGGTCTTGTTGCCGCGCAGCTGCAGGCCGGCGATCGGTTCGTATTGGATGCCGTAGGTGAACGCATTGAACGCGCCGGCGACGGAGTTGTCGACGCGGCGGAACTTGGCGGTCAGGTCCAGGCGATGCAGGCCCGGAATATCCCAGTCGGGATTGAACAGCGGTGCCAGCACTTCGGCGAACACTTCATTGGTGTGGTACTTGCCTTCCGCCGCCTGGGTCGGCACTGAGCGGCCCTGGCCCAGGCGCTGGTACTCGCTGGGGGTGAAGGAGCCTTCTTCGCGGCGGTGTTCGAAGCCGGCCGCCGCGGACAGCTCGCCGCCGGGAAGATCGAACAGGCCGCCGGATACCGACGCATTGATGACGGTCTGGCGGGTCTGCGCCTTGGCCACGGTCCGGGTGGAGACATAGTCCAGGGCTTCGCGCGACGCCTGGTTCTCGCCGAACAGATTCAGCGGGCGGCAGTTCGCATCGGCCGTGGTGCCCGGGCGGGTGGCATCACAGATGATGCGCCCGCTGGCGTCGGTGGTGACGTTGATCGCATTGATGAAGTTCTGCTGGATCAGGCCGGTGCCGAGGTAGTCGAAGTCACCGCGGCCGTGGGTGACGCTGGCTTCCCAGTTGAAGCTGCGTTTTCCGACCTCGAAGAAGCCGTTCAGGCCGAGCACCGCACGGGTCAGGCGGGTTTCGGTGCTGGCGTTGTTCATCGACAGGTCGCGCGAAGATCGCGACAGGCGGAACGAGGTGATGCCGTTGTCGGCGAGGATCTTGCGGGTTTCCGCACTGAGGAACGGATTGCTGGCGCTGAAGGTCAGTGCACCGCTGGCGGTACCGCCGCCGTCCAGGCGCGCATTGCCGAAGGACACCGCGTTGTAGACGTTCTGGTCGAGGGTTTCGCGGGCGGTCGCTTCGTATCGCGAAAGTTCGAAGAAGCCGCGCACGTTGTCGGTGAAGTCGAAGCTGCCGGTGGAGAACACCGAGCGTCGTTCGAGGTCGGCGATCAGCGGCACCGTCTCGAACAGGTTCAGGCCGTCACCGCCGGAGGCGTTGCCGCCCGCGTAGCTGGTGCCGGGATTGAACTCGACCAGCTTGCCCTCGTTGTTGAACTGCCACAGTTTGTCTTTGTTCGGGCCGAAGCCAAGGATGTCGCCCAGGCCGTTGCGCGTGTAGCTGCCGGTCGCCGGCATCACCAGGCCACCGAAGGTCATGCTGGCAATGCGCCGGTTGCGGATCCAGACCTGGTCGGGGATACCATCGCGGGGCCCGGTGTTGAACGGAATGCTGCCGTCGATGCGGCCATCATTGGTCGGCCGGCGCAGGGGCTGGGCAGTGGCATTGGCCGCCGTGGGATTGGCCTGCAGGCTGTAGCCCTGGCGGTAGAAATCGCGTTGCAGCGCGTTCACCCCATCGGCGTTGTCCAGTTCCGCCGCCACCACAATGTGGCCACGGCCATCAGCGAAGTCGGTACCGAAGATGGCCGACCAGGAGTAGCGCTCGTTGTCGTTCTTGCTGGTCCTGCCGTAGCCCAGCTCGACTTCGGCACCCTCGAACCGGTCGCGCAGGATGATGTTGTTGACGCCGGAGATCGCATCCGAGCCATAGGTGGGTGCACCGCCAACGCTCAGGCTTTCAATGCGTTGCACCATGACGCTGGGAATGGCGTTCATGTCGACCTGGATGCCCGAGCCGCCGCCGGCTCCGAAGATGGTGGGCGGTGTAGAGGTGACGAAGCGGCGTCCATTGACCAGGGTCAGCAGGCGATTGCTGCCCAGCCCGAACTTGCTGGCGAAGTTGACGCCTGCACCGAAGCCGGCCTGGTCGCCGCGCGAACTGACGCCGGCACTGACCCCGGGAATCCGGGTCAGGGCATCGATGAGGTTGGTGTCGCCATAGTTCTCGATCGATTCACGGCTGACCACCGCGGCGGGCTCGAGCGTGTCGAAACCGGCGCGGTAGATGCGCGAGCCGGTGACGGTCATCCGGTCCAGCTGCACGGGGGTCTTGCTGCTGGCGGGCTCGGCCTTCTGTTCCTGCGTGGCGGCCTGCTGCGCCATGGCCGGTGCGGCGGCCACCAGCACCAATGCCGAACCCAGCGCGACAGACAAGCGACTGCGGGCGAACAACGGTCGGTACATGATTTCTCCCTGGTCACGCCAATGTGACTCAGGGGTAAACGCAGGGGCGAATGCGACACCCTACGTCATGAAAAAATAACAAATGAATCTATTTATTGTTCATTCATATTCTGGGCTGGTCTGTCCCTGGGGCATGCCTCGGCAGCACCAGATGGCTTCATTCGCCCCTGTGGGTATACTATCCCCCAGTATAGTTCCAAGGTGGCCCCGCCATGCCGCACTCCCCCGAAGAGAAGAAGAAGGTCCTGGCCCGCGTGCGCCGTATCCGCGGCCAGTGCGATGCGCTGGATCGCGCGCTGGAAGCCGGTGCCGACTGCGGGCCGGTGCTGCAGCAGATCGCCGCCATCCGTGGCGCGGTCAACGGCCTGATGTCCGAGGTGATGGAGGCCCATCTGCGCGAGGAGTTCGGCCAGCCTGCGGCCTCCGATGAACAGCGCGCCGAACGCGTGCGCGACATGAGCGCGTTGATCCGTTCGTACCTGAAGTAAGCGATGGCGCATCACCGCGCCATACATCCCGTTTTCCCTATGTCTGGAGAGTCCACCATGAAGTCCCGTGCCGCCGTCGCCTTTGGTCCCGGCCAGCCGCTGCAGATCGTCGAGATCGACGTCGCCCCGCCGAAGAAGGGCGAGGTGCTGGTCAAGATCACCCACACCGGTGTCTGCCATACCGATGCCTTCACCCTGTCCGGCGATGATCCGGAAGGCCTGTTCCCGGTGGTGCTGGGCCATGAAGGCGCCGGCATCGTGGTGGAGGTCGGTGAGGGCGTGACCAGCGTCAAGCCCGGCGACCACGTGATTCCGCTGTACACCGCCGAGTGTGGCGAGTGCCTGTTCTGCAAGAGCGGCAAGACCAACCTGTGCGTGTCGGTGCGTGCCACCCAGGGCAAGGGCGTGATGCCCGACGGCACCAGCCGCTTCAGCTACAACGGCGAGCCGCTGTACCACTACATGGGTTGCTCGACCTTCAGCGAGTACACCGTGGTGGCCGAAGTCTCGCTGGCGAAGATCAATCCGGACGCGAACCCGGAGCACGTCTGCCTGCTCGGTTGTGGCGTCACCACCGGCATCGGCGCGGTGCACAACACCGCCAAGGTGCAGGAAGGCGACAGCGTGGCGGTGTTCGGCCTGGGTGGCATCGGCCTGGCGGTGATCCAGGGTGCGCGCCAGGCCAAGGCCGGCCGCATCATCGCGGTGGACACCAACCCGTCCAAGTTCGAACTGGCGCGCGAATTCGGCGCCACTGACTGCATCAACCCGAAGGACTACGACAAGCCGATCCAGCAGGTCATCGTGGAGATGACCACCTGGGGCGTGGACCACAGCTTCGAGTGCATCGGCAACGTCAACGTGATGCGCGCGGCGCTGGAATGCGCGCACCGTGGCTGGGGCCAGAGCGTGGTGATCGGCGTGGCCGGTTCGGGCCAGGAGATCTCCACCCGTCCGTTCCAGCTGGTGACCGGGCGCAAGTGGATGGGCACCGCCTTCGGCGGCGTGAAGGGCCGCAGCCAGCTGCCGGGCATGGTGGAGGACGCGATGAAGGGCGATATCGAACTGGCACCGTTCGTCACCCACACCATGGACCTGGACAAGATCAACGAAGCCTTCGACCTGATGCACGAAGGCAAGTCGATCCGGTCGGTGGTCCACTACTGAGCCGCGTCATGGGCTGGCTGGATGCCCTGCGCCGGCCGCGTGCGGAAGACCCGCGCGCGGCCCTGGTGGTCCCGATCGAGCAGGCGTTGCGTGCGCTGGGCTGGGTAGCGGGGGAGGTGGGGCCACCGCGTGCGGTGACTTCGGCCTTCGGCCGCGACGATGGCATGCCGTTCGAGCAGTGGCTTGCGCAGGTATTCCTGCCGCGCCTTCATGAGGCGCGCGCGGCCGGGCAGTGGCCGCCGCGCAGCGATGTGGCCGTGGCGGCCTGGCGCAATCTTGATGGCCAGCCTGGCGTCGAATCGTTGCTGCGCCTGCTGGCGCAGCTGGATGAACGGATCAACAAAGGCATCCACGCCGCGCGTGGATAAGCCGACCAAGGTCGGCATCTACCAGAAGCACGCGTGCGCTGACGCGCCGCGCAGGAGAGCACCATGGAACGTATTGAACACCGCGCCTGTTTCGGCGGCTGGCAGGACGTCTACCGGCATCATTCCACCACGCTGGGCTGCGACATGCAGTTCGCCGTGTACCTGCCGCCGCAGGCGGAAACGCAGAAACTGCCGGTGCTGTACTGGCTGAGCGGGCTGACCTGCACCGAGCAGAACGTCATCACCAAGGCGGGCGCGCAGCGCTACGCGGCCGAGCATGGCGTGATCATCGTCGCGCCCGATACCAGCCCACGCGGCGATGACGTGGCCGATGCCGAGGGCTATGACCTGGGCAAGGGGGCGGGGTTCTACCTCAATGCCACCCGTGCACCGTGGGCGAAGCACTACCGCATGCACGACTACGTGGCGCAGGAACTGCCGGCACTGATCGAGGCGAATTTCCCGGTCACCGATGCGCGCGGCATCAGCGGCCACTCGATGGGCGGTCACGGTGCGCTGGTGATCGCGCTGCGCAACCCGGGGCGCTACCGCAGCGTGTCGGCGTTCTCGCCGATCGTTGCGCCCAGCCACGTGCCGTGGGGGCAGAAGGCCTTCCACGCCTACCTGGGCGACAACCCGGCGGACTGGGCGCAGTGGGATGCCAGCGAACTGGTCGCCGTGGCCACTGAGCGCCTGCCGTTGCTGGTCGACCAGGGCGAGGCGGACGAATTCCTGCAGACCCAGCTGCAACCGCAGCGCCTGCAGCAGGCCTGTGATGCCGCCGGTCATCCGCTGACCCTGCGCCTGCAGCCGGGCTACGACCACAGCTACTACTTCATCGCCAGTTTCATCGGCGAGCACATCGCCCACCACGCCCGCGCCCTGCACGGCTGACGGCTTTCCGGTAGGTGCCGGCCGCTGGCCGGCAACCTGCAGCCCTGTGATTCCCCGGGATTGCCGGCCAGCGGCCGGCACTCCCATGGCGGGGCACGCGAAGTGTCGTATTGCCGTATTGGATCACGTGGCCGTGGCGCGGGCGGGGCTATCGTGCGCCCATACGGCCTTGCGGATCGGGGGATGCATGCCGGTAGTGCTGGCGCTGCTGTATGTGCTGTGCCACGGCCTGGTCGTGGCCCTGTGGCCGGGTCCCGCCGGTGCGGGTTCCTTCGGGTTCCTCACGGGCGCCCCGTTGCTGGCGGCGGCGGCCTGCCTGTGGCGGGCCCGCCGCGACCGCGCGGCACTGGGGTGGCGCGCCACGGCATTGGCACTGCTGCTGTGGGCCGGCGGCATGGCGTTCAACATGATCGACGCCTTGGGCGCCGGGCGTGCTGATTTCACCCCGCGCGCAAGCCTGTTCCTTTACGTGCTGTATGGCGTGCCCCTGGTGTTCATCCTGGCGCGGGCACGCCGCGAGCGTCTGAGCATCAGCCTGATCGACGCGGCGATGGCGGCGCTGCTGGGTGTGCTGTTCTTCGTGCACACCGCATCGTTCGCCGCCCGTGTCGACATCGACGCCCATGCGATGTCCAACATGCAGCGCATGTTCGACATCCAGAACCTGTGTATCGCCGCGTTCGCCGTGGTGCGATGGCTGGCCGGCGACGTGCCCGAACGGCGCAGGTTCTTCCGCGCACTGGCGCTGTACGCACTGGCCTATCTGCTGGTGGCCTACTACATCAACCACTACACCTCCGATGATGCATTCGGTGCGTTCAACGATCTGCTGATCGACGTACCTTTTCTGCTGATCGCCTGCCTGGCGCTGGACACGAGGCCGGACACAGGCACCACGGCACACCCGCGGCTGGCGAGGACGGTGCAGGCCGCCGGTCCGATCATCCTGCCATTGCTGCTGCTGGTGGTCGGCACGCTGGTGGTCGATCATGCGCGGCCGTTGGCCGTTGCCGGCTTCGTCGTAGCCACCCTTGGCTTCGGCCTGCGCAGCGTCCTGCTGCAGACCGATCTTCTGGAACGCCAGGCAGCACTGGATCAACTGGCGCGGCAGGATGGCCTGACCGGCGTGGCCAACCGCCGCGAGTTCGACGCACGGCTGACGTCCGAGTGGAATCGCGCACGGCGCAGCGGCACCGAGCTGGGCCTGCTGCTGGTGGATATCGACCACTTCAAGGCCTTCAACGACCAGCACGGCCATCCGGCCGGTGATCGTTGCCTGCAGGCGGTGGCCGGGGTGCTGAAGGCCATAGCCGGTCGCGGTGGTGACAGCGTTGCGCGTTATGGCGGTGAAGAGTTCGCCGTCATCGTGCCCGGAAGCCCGTTGTCGGGCGTGCTGGCGCTGGCCGAGCGGCTGCGCGAAGCGGTCGAAGCGCTGCCATTGCCGGAAGGCCCGGTCAGCATCAGCGTCGGCGTGGGTTACCTGCATCCGCCGGCTCTGGCCAGTGCCGATCAGTTGCTGGCAGACGCCGATGCCGGCCTGTATGCCGCCAAGCGGGCTGGCCGCAACCAGGTGATCCTGCATGCGCACGTGCTGGATGACGAGGGCAGCACGCACGGAACGATGGACTGCTGAGCAGCTCTCTGCATGCGATCACACGGGGGGCGCGACGGCTTATCGCTGCCGCAACCAGCCGGTCGGATCGAGCAGCCTCAGCCCGACCGGTGACAACGAGCGCTGGCGCAACGGCAGGTTTGCCGCCTGCACGGCCATCGCACAGCGCGCCAGCTGCTGGCGCAACGGTGCCAGCGTGTCATCTTCGCGCGGGCGTGCATGCCGCCACTGGGCGATGCGCAGCAGGCAGACCAGCAGGTCCAGTTCGCTGGCCGCGATGAACGGTGAGCCAGCGGGCAGCAGGTCGATCGGGGCGGTGGGCGTGGCCAGCAGCGGCAGCAGGCCGACGAACGCGTCGCAGCCTTCGGGATCAATACCGAGGCTGCTCAGCTGGGCGAGTCCATCGGCCTGTTGATCAGGATCGTGCAGCTGGCGTATCGCCGCCAGCAGTGCCTGTTCGCCGCGGCCGAACTGGCGGCCGAAGGCGCGGTAGTTGACGCGGGTGGGAAACAACGGGGAACGGGAGGCCATGGTTGCTAGGGTTGTGGGTCGCGGGTTTCCACCAGCACGGGACAGGGCGCGTGGTCGATGGTCCATTGCCCGATCGAGGGTTCGAACAGGCGTTCCAGGCGGGACAGGTGGCGGTGGCCGATGACGATCAGGTCGCACTTCAGGCGCCGGGCCTGCTCGCTGATCACTTCGCCCGGGTCACCCGAGGGAATCTGCGCGATGGCGTCGACGCCGCGCTCGCGCAGCTCGGCCAGGGCTTCGGCCAGCACCGCTTCGGCCCGCGAGCGCTGGCGGGCGGCTTCCGGGTACTCGATGCGGTCGGCTTCGCTGGCATCGGCCGCCAGCGCGAATTCGGGGTCGAGCACGCACAGCAGGTGCAGGCGGCTGTGGGGGCCGGCGATGGCTGCGGCCAGGTCCAGCACGCGTGCGTGCTGGGGGCCACCGTCCAGGGCGACCAGCAGGGTATTGAACATGGATGTCTCCTTGGCAGGCCGGGGATGGTCGCCGATGTCACTGCGCGCACCCATGCCGTGCGCGGCAGTCAATGAATGCGTAAAACGCAATCGACTGTGGTTACAAGTGTCGTAGAGTCATCTGATTTACTGGAGACTGTCATGCCCCTGCCGGACCTGAACCTGTTGCTGGCACTGGACGTGCTGATTGACGAATGCAGCGTGGCCGCCGCCGCGCGGCGGATGAACCTGAGCGCGCCGGCGATGAGCCGTACCCTGGGCCGGATCCGCACCGCGCTGGGCGACCCGGTGCTGGTGCGTGCCGGCCGCGGTCTGGCCCCCACGCCCCGCGCGCTGCAGCTGCGTGAGCAGGTCCGCGATGTGATCGAGCAGGCCCACCGTGTGTTCAACGCCGGTCGCGAGATCGACCTGCGCACCCTGGAGCGCACCTTCAATGTCCGCGCCAATGATGTCTTCATCGGTGGATTCGGCGGACGCCTGCGTGAACTGTTCCGCCAGCAGGCGCCGCGCGCGGTGCTGCGCTTCGTGCCCGAGGGCGATACCGACGACGACGCGATGGCGCAGGGCCGGATCGACCTGTACATCAGCACCGCCGGCAAGCATGCACCCGATACCAAGGTGCAGAACCTGTTCAGTACCTCGTTCATGGGCGCCGCGCGCGAAGATCATCCGTTGTTCGATGAGGAGATCAGCGCCGAGCGTTTTGCTGCCTGCGACCACATCGCGGTGTCGCGGCGGGGGCTGCCGCGTGGCCCGATCGATGACGACCTGGCCACGCTGGGCCTGCAGCGGCGGGTGGCGCTGATCAGCCCGACCTTCCACGGCGCGATCTTCGCTGCCGCCGAGTCGGACCTGATCCTGCCGCAGATGCCGAGCGTGATGCTGGAGCGGATCGTCAGCATGCGCCTGCCGCTGCGCCTGTTCCCGCTGCCGATCCCGGTGCGCACCGCCGCCATCGTCCAGGCCTGGCACCCGCGGCTGGACAACGATGCTGCGCACCAGTGGCTGCGGCGCTCGATCAAGACCATGTGCGAAAGCGCAGGGGAGGCTCCGCGCTAGCGCAGGGGAGGCTCCGCGCTGACACTTTCATGCGTGCGCGTGACGCACGCCTGGGATGCGGGTTGCGCCATTTTTCGCAGGGTACCAGCTCCCTAGACTGCGCTCCCCGGAGTTTCTCTGAGCGCATTCCAATGACCCCCAACATGCCGTGCACTGCACGGATCGGTGCCCGGCGATGAGTACGCCGGCCGCCGCTGTCCTGGCCGCTGCTGCGCCCCGTCCTGCCGCCGCCCCCGGGCTCGACCGCCGCGTTCTGGTCGGCCTGTGTGGCGTGCTGCTGGCGGTGCTGGTGTCGGGCTTCAACGAGAACATCACCAAGGTCGCCCTGGCCGACATCCGTGGTGCGATGGGTTTCAGCGTCGATGACGGCAGCTGGATCGTCGCCCTCTACAGCGCGATGTCGGTCAGCGCGATGGCCTTCGCCCCGTGGTGTGCCGCCACCTTCTCGCTGCGCCGCTTCGCGCTGGCGATGATCGGTGGCTTCATGGTGCTGGGCGTGCTCTGCCCGCTTGCGCCGAACCTGCAGGTGTTCCTGCTGCTGCGCGCGCTGCAGGGGCTGTGTGGTGGTGCGCTGCCGCCGCTGCTGATGAGCGTGGCACTGCGCTTCCTGCCGCCCGGCATCAAGCTGTATGGCCTGGCGGGCTACGCGTTGACCGCTACCTTCGGCCCGAGCATGGGCACGCCGCTGGCCGCGTTCTGGGTCGAGCAGGTGGGCTGGCACTGGGCGTTCTGGCAGATCGTGCCGTACTGCCTGGCTGCCATGGCGATGGTCAGCTGGGGCCTGCCGCAGGACCCGCTGCGGCTGGAGCGTTTTGCCCAGTTCGATGGCGTGGGCCTGGCGCTGGGCCTGCCGGCGCTGGTGCTGCTGGTGCTGGGCCTGGTGCAGGGCCCGCGCCTGAACTGGTTCGACTCGCCGATGATCACCCTGATGATCGGTGGCGGCGCCGGCCTGATGGTGCTGTTCATGATCAATGAATGGTTCCACCCGCTGCCGTTCTTCAAGCTGCAGCTGCTGGCCAACCGCAACCTCAGCTACTCGCTGGTGACGCTGGGCGGCGTGCTGTTCGTGCTGCTGGCGGTGATCTCGATTCCCTCCGGATTCCTGGCCAGCGTGCAGGGCTACCGGCCATTGCAGACCGCACCGATGCTGCTGTGGGTGGCGCTGCCACAGGTGATCGCACTGCCGTTGGTGGCGGCGTTGTTGAACATCCGCGCAGTGGATTGCCGCTGGGTGCAGGCCACCGGCCTGGCGATGCTGGCGCTGGCCTGCTGGCTGGGCTCGCACTTGGATGTGGCCTGGATCCGCGACAACTTCCTGTGGGTACAGCTGCTGCAGGTATTCGCCCAGCCGATGGCGGTGTTGCCGCTGCTGATGCTGGCCACTGGCGGGCTGGCACCGCAGGACGGTCCGTTCGCTTCGGCGTGGTTCAACACGGTCAAGGGCTTTGCTGCCGTGCTCGCCAGCGGCGTGCTGGATGCCGTCGCCCAGGGCCGCCGTCATTTCCATTCCACCGTGCTGGTCGACCGCCTTGGCGAGCAGCCGTGGCTGGCCGAGGGCCCGCAGCTGGGCGCGCGCCTGCATGCACAGGTGCAGGCGCTGACCTCGGCCGACCTGTACTGGGTGGTCGCGCTGGTGGCGCTGGCCTTCATTCCCCTCATTGCCTGGATGCCCACCCGCATCCATCCGCCACGTGCCGTGGCCTGAACCTTTCGCAGGAACCCCCTCATGACGATCAATCGAACCACCCTCAACACCGGCCTGGGCCTGGGCGTGCTGGCCCTGGCCGTCGGCGCGTGGCTGCTGCTGCGCGATGGCGGCCACCAGACCACCAACAATGCGTACGTGGTGGCCGACTACACCCTGGTAGCGCCGAAGATTCCCGGCTTCGTCAGTGCTGTGGAAGTCGAGGACAACCAGTCGGTGAAGGCCGGTGATGTGCTGGCCCGCATCGACGACCGCGACTACCAGGTCGCCCTGCAGGCGGCCCGTGCCGACCTCGCCAATGCCCGTGCACAGCTGGCCAATGCGCAGGCCGCACTGGCCCAGCAGGACTCGTTGATCGCGCAGGCCAGGGCCAGTGTCGATGTCAGCCGTTCCGAGCTGACCCTGGCCAGTGCCGACCAGCAGCGTTACCGCGAACTGGCCCGTGACGGCGCCGGTACCGTGCAGAACGCGCAGCAGGCGCAGTCGAAGCAGGCCGTGGCCAGTGCGCATCTGCAGCAGGGCCAGGCCGCGCTGTCGACCGCACGCCAGCGCACCGACATCCTCAGCGCGGGCGTGCAGGCTGCACAGGCGGCGGTGCAGCGTGCGGAAGCGGCGCAGGCGCGCGCCGAACTGGATCTGTCGCACACCGTGCTGCGCGCACCGATCGATGGCATGGTCGGTCGCCGCGCGGTGCGCGTGGGTGCCTACCTGACGCCGGGTACGCCGGTGGCCGCGGTGGTGCCGCTGAAGCGCGCCTTCGTGGTCGCCAACTTCCAGGAAACGCAGATGACCCGCATGCAGGCCGGCCAGCAGGTCGAACTGAAGGTGGACGTATTCCCGGGCAAGCCGCTGCGCGGGCACATCGACAGCATTGCACCAGCCACCGGCGTCACCTTTGCTGCAGTCGCACCAGAGAACGCCACCGGCAACTTCACCAAGGTGGTGCAGCGCATTCCGGTGAAGATCGTGCTGGAGCCGGGCCAGCCGCTGCTGGACCAGCTGCGTGCCGGCATGTCGGTGGAAGCCAGCGTTGACCTGGGCAGCCGCGCGCGCGCGCAGAGCGTGCAGCACAGTCCGGGCCACAAGAGCGGGGAGGGCGCATGAGCGCAGTCACCGTGTTCCGCACCTTCGTTGCGGCCAGCCTGTGCACGGCCTTGGCTGCCTGCACGATGGGGCCGGACTTCGTACGCCCGCAGGCGGAACTGCCCAGCCACTGGCAGGGTGAGGCCGTCGCCGGCAACGCCATCGACCAGGACGCGGCCTGGTGGGCCGGTTTCGACGATCCGCTGCTGGGGCAGCTGGCCAACCAGGTGCTGGCGGCCAACCTGGACCTGCAGCTGGCGGCCAACCGCGTGCAGCAGAGCCGTGCTGCACGCGGCATCACCGCCGCCGATCGCCTGCCCAGCGTCAGCGCGAGCGCCAGTGGCGTGCGTGCACGCAACAGCGAGGTGGGCCTGAATGATCCGTCCGGCAACGGCGGCCGTGATGACTACGGGCTGTTCCAGGCCGGCATCGGGTTGAGCTGGGAGCTGGACCTGTGGGGGCGTGTGCGCCGCCAGGTGGAAGCGGCCGACGCACGCGTGCAGATGGCCGAGGAGGATGCACATGCGGTGCGCATCGCGCTGCTGGCGGAAACCGCGCGTGATTACCTGCAGCTGCGTGCGACGCGGCAGCTGCTGGCGATCACCGAGGACAACCTCAGCATCGCCCACGACATGAAGCGCCTGACCGAGGCACGCCAGCAGCAGGGCGTGGCCAGCACGCTGCAGGTGTCCAGCGCGTCCGCGCAGGTGGCATCGCTGCAGGCCCGCATCGCGCCGCTGCGGCATCGTGAATCGCAGCTGCGCAATGCGCTGGCGTTCCTGCTGGCGCAGCCGCCGCAGGCGCTGGACGCGCAGCTGCAGGATGCACGCCGTGACTGGCCGGCGTTGCCGGCCGTAGCGGTGGGGTTGCCCAGCGAACTGGCCGAGCGTCGCCCGGACATCCGTCGTGCCGAAGCGGCACTGCATGCGGCAACGGCCGGCATCGGCGTGGCCAAGGCCAGTTTCCTGCCGCGCATCACCTTGAATGGCGACGCTGGGTTCCAGGCCAAGCAGCTGGATGATCTGGATGGCTGGAACGCGCACCGCTTCAGCATCGGGCCGTCCATCAGCGTACCGATCTTCCAGGGCGGGCGGCTGAAGGCCAACCTCGCGCTGAGCAGGCTGCAGCAGCAACAGTCGGCGCTGCAGTTCCGCCGTACCGTGCTGCAGGCATGGCACGAAGTGGATGACGCCATGGATGGCTACAGTGCCGAGCAGCAGCGCACGGTGCAGCTGCACGTGGCAGTGGATGAGAGCGAGACGGCACTGGGGGCGGCGCGCCGGCAGTACCAGGCCGGCGTGGTCGACATGCTGGACGTGCTGACCACCCAGCGCATCGCACTGGACAACCAGGCCGCGCTGGCCAACAGCCAGGCCACCGCCGCGATCGCGCGTGTAGAGCTGTACCGCGCGCTGGGCGGAGGCTGGTAGCGATAGGGAAACGCCGGGCCATGCCCGGCGGTTCGTCGGTAGTTGCCAACCTTGGTTGGCAGTTTTTTTGGAGCGCCAACCAAGGGTGGCGTCTACCAGAGCCCGTCGTGCGCCGGGCCACGTGCTGTGGACCCGGTGGACGCATCAACGCCGGTCCGCTACCTCGCCGTAAAACCAGTATTCCTGTTCCAGACCGTCATCGTGGTCGGTGGGAGGAATGCTGACCTGCACACCTCGCTCCTCAACGCCTTGGGGTAGGACGAGCTGCCATTCGGCGGAAAGACTGCGCGAGGTGATGGCGGTGACCTGGCCATCCGCTGTCGAGGCGACGTGGCCCTGGAAGTACGCTTCGTCCAGGTAAAGGCAAATCTCGCTGGAGAACATCCCTGGCTGGGCGATGCAGCAGGTTACCCGCACAGTAGCTTGTGAAGCGGGCCGCGACTGGATCAGATTTGCGCAGGCGCTGATGAGCGATTGGGCGCAGGCACGCTGGATTCTCAGGGTGGTGGCCGGGCCTTCGATCAGACCGGCTCGGGTCGGAACCTTGTAGTTCCAGTAGCGAGCTTGACTGCCCAACTCCTCTGGCGAGGGAAACGCACCACTGAAGCAGTCAGCCCAATGCTGCAGGTCGCGTAGTCGGCGTGGGGCATCGCGCAGCTTCTTCTCGCCGCGCGTACCCGGCCGGGTGATGGCATCTCTGTTTCTCATTCCCACAGTGTGCCAGCCACATGCGCGGCGGGTTGGAAAGCGCCAACCGAGGTTGGCATCTACCGGAGCAGCCCTCGGAAGCGCCGGGCCATGTCCGGCGGCGCGTCAGTAGTGGCCAACCTTGGTTGGCAGCCGTTTGTGCAAGCGCCAACCAAGGTTGGCGTCTACCAGAGCATGGTCATCGGCACCGGGTCGATCACGACACGGGCACGGTAGCGCCGGGCCATGCCCGGCGGGCGGGTGCCTCAACGCACGTCGCGCAGTTCCCAATGGTGGCCTGCCAGCAGGCGCAGGCGCTGCTTGAACACGTCACTGTCGATGCGGGTGGTGGCCACCAGGTTGATGCGCAGGTCCTTCTGCTCGCCGGTCACGGTGGCATCCGGATCGGTCACGCCCCACTGCGGTTCCACCGCGTCCGGGTCAGGCTGCTTGGCCTTCCAGCGCTCGAACAGGCTGCCATTGCGCAGCGCATCCTGCAGCTCTTCGGCGAAACCGGCGGCGCCCTGCGAGTGGAAGGACAGGTCAGGGTCATTGCCGCGGGCCTTGGACGGGTCGGGCAGGCTGATGTGGTACTGCGCAGGCATGGAGTTCTCCTTGAAGTGCGGCAAGACTGGCACAACCGCAGTGGAATCGATGTGCAGATTCCGGCCGTGGCCAGCGCTCATTCGAACCGATGCGGCCCATCGGCGAAGCCTACGGTGACCGCGCCCTTGCCGACGTTGACCATGCCGGTCAGGCTCATCACCGATTCGTACACGGTCACGCCATGGGTGGCGCAGACCTCTTTCAGCTGTGCGTAGCCGGGCAGGGCACGCAGCTCGTCCAGTTCTCCGCCGTAGCTGACGCACACCGTCGGCGTCATCAGTCCGGCACGTACGCGCTGGCCGACCACCGCGAACAGCTTCTGCACGGCATTGTCGAATCCCTTGATCTTGGCCACCGGCCCGGTTTCGCCGCGGTAGCCGTGCAGCACCGGCTTGATGTCCAGCGCGCTGCCCAGCGCCGCACTGAGCAGGCCGACACTGCGGTCGCCCTTGTGCCGTGCGCGCGCACGCATGTAGTACAGGTCACGGGTGACCATGTAGCCGTGCACGTTGCCGGCCAGTTCCTCCAGCCGCTCGCGGATCTGCTGCACGCTGGCGTTGCTCTCGCGCAGGCGCACGGCTTCCACCGCCGTAACCGCCTGCGCGGCGAACAGGTTCTGGGTATCGAGCACGCGCAGCGCGAACGGTGAGTTGTAGCCTGCCGCCTGGCGCACCGGCTTGTAGTCGTTGAGGATGGCGAAGCTGGCCTGCAGCGCGTTGTCGTGGATCGGGCTGCGGGTCTTGGTGATGGTCATGCAGAACACGTGGTCGTAATCGATCACCAGCTGCTGCAGGAACAGGTCGCGGATCTGGTTGACGCTGAAGGGGATGGTTTCCGCCTCGGCGCCGTGTTCGGCCACGTGCGCGTGCAGGAAGCTCAGGGTGGCCTGTTCATCGCGATGATCGGCCAGCACCGCTTCGCCGATGCGTACGGTGATCGGCAGCAGCACGATGTTGTGGGTGGCGATGAAGTCCGGCGGCAGGTCGCAGGCCGAGTCGACGACGATTCCGATGCGCATCCGCGGCTCCCCCTCCAGGGCGGTTGTAGGTTCGGAAACGTGAAATCTATCTCAAATCCCAGCCAGGCGCGCGAGGGAAACGCGCCACGCCCTGTTCAGCGACTGCGCTGCACCGCCACCGGCAGGGTGGCCAGGCGCAGCCATTCGGGCTGCCGCAGCAGGTCAGGATCGGCCAGAACGGCAGCCATCAGCGGGTGCGCGTCGTTGCCCCAGAACAGCTCCTCATCGATAGCCAGGGTCGGCACACCGAACACCCCGGCGCCAATTGCGGCCTCGGTGTTACGGCGCAGCTGCTCCTTCACCGCCGGGTCGGCGATGGCGCTGGCGACATCGTCAATACCCAGCTGTGCGGCCGGTTCGCGCAGGGCGTCAGGGCTGTCGGCCGCGTTGCCGTCGCGCCAGATCCAGTCGAACAGGACGTCCACCGCCTGCACGCTGGCACCCGCGGCCAGGCACAGGCGCAGGGCGGGCAGCGGGTTGAACGGATGGCCGGGCGGGAATCGCAGCGGTGTGCCCTCGGCCTGCGCGGTCCACAACAGTTGGCGGTAGATGAAGCGCCGCTTGGCCGGAATCTCCGCCGGACCGAGATTGCCAAGGTGATGCAGCACCGCACCGAAGGCGATCGGCACGGTCTGGATCTGCGCGAACTGCGGCAGCTGCTTCAGCTTCTGCCAGTGCAGGTAGGAGTAGGGCGAGATGAGGTCGAAGTACCAGCGCAGTGTCGCCATCGGTGTGTCCTCGTGTGCGGTCAGGGCTGCGCGTTGCGCTGCAGGTAGCGGTCACGCAGTTCAGTCTGGCGTGAGCGCATCGGCATCGCACGGCCGCCCAGCCAGACCTGCTCGGCATAGTGCGCCACGTCCAGCGGATCGCCCTCCCACAGCACCAGGTCGGCGCGCTTGCCGGGCTCGATGCTGCCGATCTGGTCGGCCACCCCAAACGCCTGTGCAGGCACCCGGGTCAGCCCGGCCAGGCCATCGGCCCACGGCAGGCCGTTGGCCACCGCGTTGCCGGCCAGCTGGCGCATCTTGCGCGCGTTGTGGGTGGCGTCGCCGCGCTGCACGAACGACACCGGCACGCCGGCACGCTGCAGGCGCGCGGCGTTTTCCAGGGTGGCGCCGATCTGGTCGAAGCTGGCCGGCAGGTTGGCCAGCACGTCGACGAACACCGGTACGTGCGCAGCGGCCAGCTCTGGGGCTACCTGCCAGGCTTCGCTGGCACCGGCGATGGCGATCTTCACCTTTTCGCGGGTGGCCCAGCGCAGCAGCTGGCGGATATCGGAGGCGCGATCCACCTCCACCACGATGCGGCCCTGGCCGGCCAGGTAGCGACTGAGTGTGCGGCGTCCGGCTGGCGTCAGCAGCGCGTGCGGCGAGTCCGCAGCCACCTGTCCGCGTGCTTCGTCGATCATCTGCTGCAACAGCATCCATTGCGCGGCGCGCGAATGCCCGGTCAGTTCGGAGGCGGCCGCGCCGATGCGCAGGAACAGGGCACGCGGGCCGATCGGATCGGCGCTGCCATCGAGCCGCATCACGCCGCCCTGGCCGGCCACGAAACCACCGCCGGTGGCAGCGCCCAGCGCAGTGAAGCCGATGCCTTCCAGCCGCGTGACCGGAATCAGCACTGAGGCCGGGTTGTAGGCGAGGGTGACGTCGAATTCCGGCCGCAGTGGCTGCTCACCGAGCTTCAGAGAACTGTCCACCGTGCTCGATTCACCGGAAACTTCTTCGATGCCAGTCTCGGTGATGCCACCGAACAGTGCCGGTGTCAGGGGACGGCCATTGGCCTCGACCACGCTGGCGCCGGCCGGCGCCGACAGGCCGTTGCCCACCGCGCGGATGATGCCGCCCTGCACCAGCACATCGGCGTTCTGCAGGCTGCCACGTGCGCTGGCGGTGTGCACCGTTGCGTTGCGCACCAGCAGGTCCTGCGCCGATGCCGTGGTTGCCAGCAACAGCAACGCCACCACGGTAGCGCCGGGCCATGCCCGGCGACGCTTGTTCAACACGCCCATCAGCGCACCTCCTGGCCAAGCTGGAAATCGGAACGCGGCGTCGCTGCCGGTGCACTGCGGTCGTACAACCTGCGGCCATCAATGAAGACCTGCTCGGCCAGCGCGTACGAGCTGAAGGGATTGCCGTTCCAGACCACCACATCGGCCATCTTGCCGGCCTCCAGGGTGCCGGTCTGGCCTTCAATGCCCAGCGCCTTGGCGGCGTTGGCGGTCATCCAGGTGATGGCGTGTTCGGGTGTGATCTCCGGCATGCGCGCGCGGCGCGCGGACGCCATCACCTTGGCCGCTTCCTGGTTCAGGCGCTGGATGCCTTCGGGTGAGTCGGAGTGGACGATGGCGCAGCTGTTCTTCGGCCGGTCGACCAGCGCGATGTTCTCCGGGATACCGTCGAAGGCTTCCATCTTGAAGCCCCACCAGTCGGCCCACAGCGCACCGCAGACGCCGTCGGCGGCCAGCCGGTCGGCCAGCTTGTAGGCCTCCACGCCGTGGTGGAAGGCGGCTACCTTGAAGCCGAATTCCTTGGCCAGATCGAGCATGGTGGCCATCTCGTCGGCGCGGTAGCAGTGGATGTGCACGCGGATGTCGCCTTCGATCGCACCGGCCAGCGTGTCCAGCTTGAGATCGCGCTTGCCGCCGGCATCACCGGCGCTGTCGCCCTTGTCGCTGCCGAACCAACCCTTGCGCTTGGCCGGCTTCGGCTTGTTCTTGGCGATGTAGTCGGCGGCATCGATGAAGGCGGCGCGGTAGCCGGCCACGTTGCCCATGCGCGTGGCTGGGGTCACGCCCTTGCCTTCGCCATAGACCCGCTTGGGGTTCTCGCCGCAGGCCATTTTCAGGCCCCAGGGTGCACCGGGGAACTTCATCGCCTGGTAGGTCACCGCGGGTACGTTCTTGAGGGTCACGCCGCGGCCACCCACCAGATTGGCCGAGCCCGGCAGCACCTGCATGCTGGTCACGCCGCCGGCCAGCGCGGTGGCGAAGCCCGGGTCCTGCGGCCACACCGAGTGTTCGGCCCAGACGTTGGCGGTGACCGGCGCGGTCATCTCGTTGCCGTCGCTGTGCGCGCCGACGCCGGGGCTGGGGTACACGCCCAGGTGCGAGTGCACGTCGATCAGGCCGGGGGTGACCCACTTGCCCTGCGCATCGATGCGGGTGACACCGGCATCGGCCTGCAGCTGGCGGCCGACGGCGACGATGCGGCCCTCGCGCAGCAGCACGTCGGCATTGTCCAGGCGCTGGCCGGTGCCGGTCAGCACGGTGGCGTTCTGGATCAGCACCGGCGCATCGGGATGCGCCTGGTAGGTGCTGGGGTAGGGATCGGCGACGAAGCGCGAGGCGCCCACCGCCGGAGCCGTGCTCAATGAAAGCAGTGCCAGGGCTACCCCGGCGCGCAACAACGTCGATGCCATGCAGTTCCCCTTGCAGCTGGTCCAACCGTCGACGCTAGCCCGGAGGCGGCGGGCTTGCCAAGTGACCTTCTTCACAGGCCTGTCGACGGTGGCTCGACGGCACCGGCCGGGTGGCTGAAAATACCCGGTCCCCCGCCGTACCGGACTGCCCATGAAGAGCAAGCAGGAAATCGTCGACAACTGGCTGCCGCGCTATACCGGCGTACCGCTGGACCAGTTCGGCCAGCACATTCTGCTGACCAACTTCGGCGGCTACCTGCATACGTTCTCCGAGCTGACCGGCGCGCCGGTCATCGGCCTGGACCGGCCGATGGCCAGTGCCACCATCGATGGCATCACCATGATCAACTTCGGCATGGGCAGTCCCAATGCCGCGATCATCATGGACCTGCTGTCGGCGGTGATGCCCAAGGCGGTGCTGTTCCTGGGCAAGTGCGGTGGTCTCAAGCGCAAGAACCAGCTGGGCGACCTGGTGCTGCCGATCGCGGCGATCCGTGGCGAGGGTACCTCGGGCGACTACCTGCCGCCGGAAGTACCGGCGCTGCCGGCCTTCGCGCTTCAGCGTGCGGTTTCGACCATGATCCGCGACCTCGGCCACGATTACTGGACCGGCACCGTCTACACCACCAACCGCCGGGTCTGGGAGCACGACGAGGCCTTCAAGGAGCGGCTGCGGGCGATGCGCTGCATGGCCATCGACATGGAAACGGCCACGGTGTTCGCCGCCGGCTTCGCCAACCACATCCCCAGCGGCGCGCTGCTGCTGGTTTCGGACCAGCCGATGATCCCGGACGGGGTCAAGACCGAGGCCTCCGATGCCAAGGTCAGCTCCCAGTTCGTGGAAAACCATATCCAGATCGGCATCGAGGCGCTTAAGCTTATCCGGCGCAACGGCAAGTCGGTCCGCCACCTGCGCTTCGACGAATGATGATGAAGGCCGGGCGCGGGGCGTCCGGGCCTGGGAGTAGGTAATGGACGTTGCCGCGCAAGTGGTGGAATTCTGGAAGGAGGCGGGCCCTGCGAAGTGGTTCGCCCGCGACGACGCGTTCGACGCGCAGTTCCGCCAGTTGTTTCTGGATGAGCATTTCGCCGCCGCTTCGCGCGGGCGCGAGCATTGGCTGGGCAGTGCCGAAGGGGCGCTGGCCCTGATGCTGCTGCTGGACCAGTTCCCGCGCAACTGCTTCCGGGGCACTGCCCATTCCTACGCCACCGATGGCCTGGCCCGGCATTACGCCATGCGTGCCATCGAGGAGGGCCTGGACCTGCAGCTGGTGCCGAAGCTGCGCGCCTTCATCTACCTGCCGTTCGAGCACTCCGAGGATCCGCTGGACCAGGACCGCTCGGTGGCGATGTTCGACGTGCTGGGTGACAAGGAATACCTGCAGTACGCCGAACTGCACCGCGACATCATCCGCCGTTTCGGGCGCTTCCCGCATCGCAACGCCGTGCTGGGCCGCATCCCCACGCCGGAAGAACTGGATTACCTGGCCGAAGGCGGGTTCGCCGGCTAAGAAAAAGGGGACGGAGGGGATTAAGTCGTTTGAGGCACAAACGACTTAATCCCCTCCGCCCCCTTTTTCAGTGCCGATCAGTACTTCGGCACGCCGTTGTCGACGTCTTCCGACCAGGCGTTGATGCCGCCGGTGACGTTGAACACCTTGGTGAAGCCCAGGGCGCGGAACTGCTCGGCGGCCTGCGCGCTGCGGCCACCGTGGTGGCACATGAACGCCAGTGCGGTGTCCTTGGGCAGGGCCTCCAGCTCCGCACGGCCGTTGCCGTCGAAACTCTTGAACGGCACGCCCACGGCAGCGATCTCGCGCTCGTCGGCCGGGCGCACGTCCACCAGGGTGATGTTGCCGGCACGCACCAGGTCATCGGCATCACGCACGCTGATTTCCTGCACCGGCTTGGGTGCGTTCGGATTGTCGATGGCCAGGCCCTTGCCGCGGATGTCGTCGACCCAGTCGATGGTGATGCCGTTGGCGCGACGCGCGCTGGTCAGGTCGAACTGCACGCGCAGGCCGTTGGACTCGGCAGCGATCGCGCCTTCGTCGTGCGGGGCCAGCTGGAAGTTCGGCTGGAAGCCGGCGTCGATGCTCAGCTGCAGGGCAGCGCCCGGGGCATCGGCCAGCGCGCCCTTGAGCATTTCCACGGCGGCCGGGGTCACGGTGATGCTCGGCGGGGTGCGGTCCGGTGCGGCCATGCCCAGCACGCTGCTCAGCTCGCCGCTGGCGGCCATCTGCAGCACGATGTCGCTGCCACCGACCAGTTCGCCGTCGATGTACAGCTGCGGGATGGTCGGCCAGTCGCCATAGGCCTTGATGCCTTCACGGATTTCCTGGTCGGCCAGCACATTGACGTGGGCGAACTCGACGCCGAGGTCCTGCAGGGCGCCCACGGCCTTGGCCGAGAAACCGCACTGCGGCATCGACGGCTGGCCCTTCATGAACAGCACGACGCGGTTGGCGTTGAGGATGGATTCGATGCGCGAACGCAGGGCGGGATCGAGGGACATGGACGTCGGGTTTCCGGGAATTCGAATCATCAATTCTACCCCTCATGGCATCATGGGGGATGAGCAACGCAGGAACATTGCATCGCATCCCGACCCGGCCCTGGCGCTGGCTGCCCCGGCTGGTGGCGTCGCAGCTGGTCGTGATCCTGGTATGGGTACTGGCAGGCTGGAAATGGGGCCTGCCGCTGATGGTGGCCAGCCACGCGCTGTTCATGGTGCCGATATTCCTGCCCAACAGCCGCTTCTATGCGCCGGTGCTGAGCCGACTGCCGGAGGCCGGCAACACGGTATGGCTGACCATCGATGACGGCCCCGGTCCGGAAACCCGTGCCGTGCTCGACCTGCTGGACCGCCACCAGGCACGCGCCACCTTCTTCCTGGTGGGCGAACGTGCGCTGGCGCAGCCGGAACTGGTGCAGGAGATCCTGCGCCGTGGCCATGACCTGGGCAATCACAGCCACAGCCATCCGCAGGCGCGCTTCTGGCGGCTGGGCCCGGCGGCGATGCGCGCCGAGATCGAGGGCTGCCAGCATGCCCTGCAGGCGGTAAGCGGCCAGCCGGTGCGCTGGTACCGCTCGGTGGTGGGCATGACCAATCCGTTCGTGGCGCCGGTGCTGCAGCGGTTGGGGCTGGTCCGGGTAGGCTGGAGCGCGCGCGGCTACGACGGCGTCGGCTGCACGCCGGACGGCGTGCTGGCACGGCTGCTGCCAGACCTGTGCCCGGGCGCGATCGTGCTGCTGCACGAAGGTGCCGCCCATGGGCACAACCTGGTGATCATCGAGCGCGTGCTGCAGGCGCTGGACGAGCGCGGGCTGAAGGCGCAGCTGCCGGCCGGATAACCGGTAGCGCCGGGCCGCGCCCGGCGAGCGCAGCGGCATGGATGGAATCCGCCGGGCATGGCCCCGCGCTACCGGATGCGGTGCGCCACCAGCAGCCAGCTGTTGAACGGGGTACGCCCGTGCAGCGGCCGGGGCGACGTCACCTGCAATCCGGCCTCGATCAATGTCGCCTGCAACACCTGCGGATCGGGATAGTGGCGCGGTCGTGTGCCCATCCAGCCGATCAGCCAGGCCAGCCGGTCGGCCACCCGCGTGGTGCGGTCGCGGCCATCGCCGGTGGCCAGCGGTGTACGCAGCAACAGGCAGCCGCCGTGGGCCACCTGCGCGCTGGCCGCGCGCAGCAGGGCCTGCTGTGGGCCCGCGTCCAGATACTGAAGCACGTCCAGCAGCAGGACGTGCCCGGCCTGCGCCGGCAGCGGCGCCTGCACATCCACGCAGTCGAAGCGCACGTCCTGCAGGTCGGCGGCAGCACGTTGCGCGCGGGTGATCTTGCCGGCATCCACGTCCACGCCCAGGTAATGCTGGGTACCGCCGCGCTGGCGCAGCACATGGGCGAACAGGCCCAGCCCGCAGCCCAGGTCCAGCACCGGCTGCCCATCGTCAGGCAGATGCTGCAGCACGCCGTCGTACAGCGGATCGCTGCCGAGCTTGCCGCGGGTGTAGTAGTAGTCGCGGCGGCTGCCCCAGACCTGCGCCGGCCGGAATGCGTCGGCGATCAAGCGGGCTTGCGGGGCCGCCAGGGGCGTGCAGGGCAGGGGCGTGCCAGTCCGTGGCGTGCCGTCCATCGCCTCAGTCCGTGCCGCCAAGCAGGTGCGCGGCCACCGGCAGGGCGCGCGCGCTCCACAGCGCGTACATCCGCGCCGAAGGGTGCAGGCCGTCTTCGGCAATCATCGCCGGGTCGTCACCGTGGTCACGGCTGATATCGGTGATGTCGACGAAGGCCACGCCCTGCTGGGTGCTGATCACCTCGGCAGCCGCATTGAATTCGTCGGTCTCGATCTCGATCGTGGCCAGGTCGCGGCCACTGCCGGCGCCGAACGGGGTCGCACCCCAATCGGGGAAGGACAGCACCAGCACGCGGCCGGCATCACCGCCAGCGAAACCGATGGCCCGCTGCAGCAGCGCCTGGAACTGGCTGCGGTATTCGTCCAGCGGACGCCCACGGTACTGGTTGTTGACGCCGATCAGCAGGCTGACGAAATCGAACGGCCCCTGCGGCGCGGCCGCATCGATGCCTGCATCAAGTTCGTCGGTGGTCCAGCCGGTGGTCGCAATGGTCTGCGGATCGGACAGCTCAATGCCCTGCGCACGCAGCGCGGTGGCCAGCTGGTGCGGCCAGCGGCCTTCGACTGCAACCGCTTCACCGATGGTGTACGAATCGCCCAGCGCCAGGTAGGACAGGGTCACAGGTCAGGCCACCGAACGGCGCGGCTTCAGCGGCACGACCTTGGTCGCGTCCTCGGCACGGCGGGCCAGGGCACGGTCAATGCGCGCGAATACATCGCGCATCACCGAGGCTTCCGGCATCAGGGTCACGCGGAAATGGTGGCGGTAGGGCACGTTGAAGCTCGAGCCCGGCACCACCAGCACGCCCTCGTTGTTCATCAGGTCCAGCGCGAAGTTGTGGTCGTCGAAGCCCTTCGCCGCAGCGCCGACCACGGCCGGGAACGCGTACAGCGCACCGGCCGGCGCGACCAGCGACAGGTGTTCGCTGGCTTCGCAGGCTTCGATCACCGCACGGCGGGTTTCGTACAGGCGGCCGCCCGGCGTGCACAGCTCGGAAATGGTGTCCGGGCCGTTCACTGCGGCCTCGATGGCGTACTGGCCCGGCACGTTGGCGCACAGGCGCAGCGCACCGAGCAGGTCCAGCGCCGCGCGGAAGTCACCCAGGCGGGCATCATCGCCGCTGAGGTGGGCCCAGCCCACGCGCCAGCCGCAGGCGCGGTGCACCTTGCTCAGGCCGCTGAAGGTCAGGCACGGATGATCACCGGCCAGCGGCGCGACCGGCTGGAACACCGCGTCGTCGTACAGGATCTGGTCGTAGATCTCATCAACCAGCAACAGCAGGTTGTGGCGGCGCGCGATCTCCACCACGCGCTCCAGCAGTTCGCGTGGGTAGCTGGCGCCGCTGGGGTTGTTCGGGTTGATCAGCACGATGGCGCGGGTGCGCGAGGACACCAGCGTCTCGATCTCGCTCGGGTCCGGCTGGAAGCCGTTCTCCGGTGCGCAGCGGTAGTACACCGGGCGGCCATCGTTGAGGATGGTCGAGGCCGACCACAGCGGGTAGTCGGGCGAGGGCACCAGCACTTCGTCGCCGGGATTGAGCAGCGCACGCAGCGACAGGTCGATCAGTTCGCTGACGCCATTGCCGAGGAAGACGCGGTCCGGGTGCGCATCGGGCGCGCCACGGCGGGCGTAGTAGCTGGCGATGGCTTCACGCGCGACCGGCAGGCCCTGCTGGTGCGTGTAGGGGTCGGTGCGGCCCATGTCGTCGGCGATCGCACGCTGAAGGTGCTCCGGCGCGCGGAAACCGAAGGCGCCGGGATTGCCGATGTTGAGCTTGATCAGCTTGCGGCCCTGCGCCTCCAGCTCCCGGGCTCGCCGCGCCAGTTCTCCGCGGATTTCGTAGCGCACTTCGGAAAGGCGCTCGCGGATGGCCAGGGGCTTGGGCGAGTTGGTGGACATGGGGGCTGGGCCGTCAAAAGGCATGGGGCTTCCATCCTACCGGAATTGCTGCAATGCATGGCAAGGGCTCCGGGCCCGTCATTGCTGGGCTGGCAGGGCGCCGGCACAGGTAGAATGGCGGCGATGACCCAGACCCCCGATTTCATCGCCCTGCAGACCATTGGCTGGCCCTGGCCGGGCCCGGCGCAGCAGGCCGACTGGCAGGCCGCGATGGCCGCACATCCGCAGGCCCGCCCGGCACGGGTGATCGAACAGCACCGCACCCACTACGTGGTGGCCGATGGCCCGGATGCGTCGATCAAGGCCGAGTCGCTGCCGGAATGGCAGCGCCCGCGCTTCCCCAGCCATGAACGGCCAGCGGTGGGTGACTGGGTATTGCTCGATGGCATCCGCATCGTCGCCCTGCTGCCACGGCGTACCGCGATCAAGCGCGGTGCGGCCGGCGAGCATTACCACCAGCAGGTGATCGCCGCCAACATCGATACGGTGTTCATCGTCTGTGGCCTGGATGCCGACTTCAATCCGCGCCGCATCGAACGCTACCTGCTGCTGGTCGGTGGTGGCGGTGCAGAACCGGTGGTGGTGCTGACCAAGGCCGACCAGACCGAGTACAGCGAGGATGCGCTGGCGGTGCTGGAAGAGCTGGAGATGCAGGGCATCGCGCTGCATGCGATCAACGGCCTGGATGCCGACAGCGTGGCGGTGCTGCAGCCGTGGCTGGGCCCGGGCCGCACGGTGGTGCTGGTCGGTTCCTCCGGTGCCGGCAAGTCCACGCTGACCAACACCCTGCTGGGCGAGCAGCGGATGAAGACCAACGCGGTGCGCGCCAACGATTCGCGCGGACGCCACACCACCACGCACCGCGCGCTGATGCCGCTGCCGACCGGCGCCTGCCTGATCGACACCCCGGGCATGCGCGAGCTGAAGCCGACCGGCGAAGAGACCCTGTCCGAGGGGGGGTTCGCGGACATCGAAGCGCTGGCCGCACAGTGCCGTTTCAACGACTGCAAGCACCAGCAGGAACCGGGCTGTGCCGTGCGTGCAGCGATCGAGGCCGGCGAGATCGAAGAGAGCCGGCTGCTGAACTACTTCAAGCTGAAGGAAGAAGTGGCCGCCGCTGCCGCCAAGCTGGCGGTGCGCCAGGCCGAGACCGCGCAGGAACGCGGCGGCAAGAAGGGCAAGGGCCAGCAGTTCCGCCCGGCAGGCAAGCCGCGCAGGCGTTGATCGGTATCGCGGGGTCGGATCCCATTGCACCGCAATGGGCTCTGACCCCTGCAATGAAACCCGCCTCTGCCTGCTTCGGGTGGATGCCAACTGCCCGCTCCTGGTAGGTGCCAACCTTGGTTGGCACGGATGTATCCGACGCCCGCCTTCGGCGGATGCCAACCAAGGTTGGCAGCTACCCGATCCATTGCACCTACCAACGTGCGGGCAGGGCGCTATAGTCCGCGCATGGAACCGACTGCGACGCTGGACCGTGACGTGGCCCACCATGCAGCGCTCGATGCGCGCCTGGTCGAGGCCGTGGGAGGCATCCGCCTGCTGGGCCTGACCAGCTGGCCAGCCACGGTGCAGGCACCGTTCCTGGACAGCGTGGCGCGTGGCCAGCCGGTACTGCCGAAGGTGGACTACCCGAAGCTGGACTTCAGCGAAGAACGTCGCGCGCTGGCCGCGATCGCCGCCGACTGCGACGACAGCCACCCGCTGGGCCACTACGTGCGGCAGTCGGCGCAGAGCTGGGACCTGGCCGCACAGCTGCTGGAAGGGCTGGGCACTGCTGCAGTCGATACCTGTTCGGTGCAGCTGTTCGGCGCCCCCGAGCAGCCGCTGCCGGGCAATGGCCCCAGTACGCGTGAGGCTGCACGCCACTTCATCCAGATCGCCGCCGAACTGGACCACGAACTGCTGGCGCCGGAAGAACAGGTGCCGGTCTCGGCCATCGCGCTGCAACTGCAACTGCAGAACGATCTGGACGCGTTCTTCGAATCGCGCATCATCCAGGTACAGCTCGACCCGGAGCTGGTGTCCAAGGCCGCCGCCGGCCCGACCCGCATCCGCCTGCGCACCAGTGCGCGCTTCAGTGCCTACGACCGCGCGCAGCTGTTCCACCATGAAGCGCTGGTGCATTCGCTGACCGCCCTGAACGGCCGCGAGCAGCCGGTGCTGCCGAGCCTGGCACTGTCCTCGCCGCGGGTGACGGCAACCCAGGAAGGGCTGGCCACCTTTGCCGAGCAGATCACCGGCAGCATCGACATCGAGCGCCTCAAGCGCATCAGCCTGCGTACCGAAGCGATTGCGATGGCCCGCGAAGGTGCTGATTTCATCGAAGTGTTCCGCTATTTCTGCGATGCCGGGCAGAACGCGGAGGAGAGCTTCGCCTCGGCACAGCGCGTGTTCCGCGGCGTGCCCCCGAGTGGCGGCCTGGCCTTCACCAAGGACACGGTGTACCTGCGCGGCCTGGTGTCGGTGCACACGTTCTTCCGCCACATGCTGGCCGAGGACCGCCTGCAGGTCTGCCGCTGGTTGTTCGCGGGCAAGATGAGCCTGACCGATGCGATCGCGTTCGCGCCGTTGTTCGACGCGGGGGTGCTGAAGCCGCCGCGCTGGCTGCCGCATTGGGTGAGCCGGGCGAATGGCCTGGCCGGGATGCTGGCGTTCTCGCTGTTTGCCAACCGGATACGGATGGACCAGCTGGCGCCGGAATGAAAGGCGTTGGCGGATCCTCCAGCGCCTGCCTGCTATCGGTGGGGAGGAGGCGGGGCACCCTGGCCAGGACACGCAAAAACCCCTCCATGGTGCTCGATGGTGCCTTGCTCGTGCGCGCTGTCCTGCGCACACGGCAAGACCGGGGTTGGGCGTCCTGCCCAACCCGCCCGAGGCATGCCTCGGGCCCATGGCGCCAACGGTCCTGACCAAGGTGCCCCGCCTCCTCCAGACAGTTTCCTGCGGGCGCGGCAGCAGGCCCACCAGAGGGATTGCGCTTGAAAAGCAAAGAGCCGGGCAATGCCCGGCTCTTTGCTTTTGCTTTTCATTGCCTCCGCGCCGGCGCAGGAAATTGTCGAGCGCGGTGGGACGGGCCGAGGCAGGACCGTGAGGCGCATGGATGCGCCGACCGAGCCTACAGGGACGTACTTGCAGCGTGTCCTGCCTCGGCCCGTCCCACCTCGCCCCGCTGCGGTACTGATGCGCCGCAGCGCCCGCTTCTGACTTAGAACTCCGCCGCCACCGTCATGAACAACTGCCGCGGCGCGCTCGCATGGATCGCATAGCGCTTGCCCTCCGGATCGGTCGGTGCGAACGAACTCAACTGGCCCGCATAGCGCTTGTTGGTCAGGTTGGTCGCGTTCAACGACACCCGCACATTGCGCAGGCCCAGGCCCGGGCCGAAATCGTAGCCCGCACCGGCGTCGAAGGTGGTCACGCCCGGCACCGACTGGTCGTTGGTGTAGGTGTAGTAGCGCTTGCCGGTGTACTTGGCACGCAGGCTGGCGAAGAAGCCATCGCGGTTCCAGCTGATTTCACTGGAGGCCATGCGCTGCGGCGTATCCACGGTGATCTTGCCGGCCACCGGCACTACCGCGCCGCCGGACAGGTAGTCGTCCTCGTAGGTGGTCTTGTTCCAGGACAGCGCGTTGTACCACTGCAGGCCATCGATCGGCTTGAGGATGAAGGTCAGTTCCGCGCCGTAGCTCTTCACCGAACCGACGTTGATGAAGCGCGTCACGCACTCCGGACGCGTGCCGACTTCGATGCTCGAGCACGGGTTCAGCGACAGCAAGCGGTTGTCGAACTTCACTTTGTAGCCCGCGATCGACGCCTGGTACTTCTCGCCGAAGGTACGGAAGCCGGCTTCCAGGCTCTTGGACTTCTCCGGCTCCAGCCCGGCACTGGCCGCGAACGATTCCGGCGACACCTGCAGCGGGCCGCCGCTGCCACCGCCGACGAAGGCGGCGATGTTTTCGGCATACGAGGCGAACAGCTCGTTGTTGGCGTTGAGCTTGAAGCCCAGGCCCAGCTGCGGCAGCACCGATTCCTTGGCAGTCAGCGTGCCTGAGGCGATGCTGGTTTCCACGCCCGGGTTGGCGGTGGCGCGCATGCGGGTGTTCGGGCTCTTGATGCCCACGTCCACGGTCAGGCGCTGGTCCAGGAAGCGCATGCGGTCCTGCACGTAGAACTGGCGCGTGCGGATGTCGAAGTCCTGGTTGAACAGCAGGCGGTCCGGGTTCTTCAGGTACAGGTCGTCCAGGAACGGGCCGCTGATGTAGTAGAAGTTGCGCGACACGTTATGGTCGTTCTGCTCGTACCATAGGCCGGCTTCCAGTTCGTGGATGCCCACCGTCCACGACAGCGCGGCGGTCAGGCCATCGCGGTTGATCGTGTAGTTGGTGCTGCGGATCGAGATCGGCAGCATCTTGTCGGTGCCGGGGTAGGACGGCTGGCCCGGTGCCCACCAGTGGCCCTGGCCACGGTTGTCGTGGTGGTAGGCCAGCAGCTTAAGGCGACCCTGCTCACCCAGGCGCAGGTCGGCATCCACCGAGTACAGGTTGTCGTCACGCAGTGCACGGCTCTGGTAGTACGCATCGTCGATGCTGGTGACGCCACCGCTGAACCTGCACTTGCTGCGGTCCAGCGTGCCCGGCGCGCAGTACGCAGCAGCCACGGCTCGATCCCAGTCCGGCGCGTAGATGTTCCAGTCATAGCCCAGGCCACGTGCCAGCATGTCCTTGGACAGGTAGGCGTAGTTGGCCTGGCTGGCGCGCGAGGTGGCCACGAACGCACCGAAACGATGGTCGCCCACGTTCCACACCGCCTTGGCGTTGAACTGGCGAGTGGTCTGGTTCTGGTACGGCGCAGCCCACATGTCCTGGTCCTGGTGCACGCCGGACACGTAGGCCGAGAAGCCGTTGATGTCGCCGGTATCCACGCGCAGGTAGCCACGGCGCTGGCTGTTGTCGCCAACGGTGACGCTGGCGCGACCGCCGAATTCGGTGGACGGGTCCATCGAGAAGTACTGGATGGTGCCGCCCAGGTTGCTGGTCGAGGCCACGCCCAGCGAACCGATGCCCTGCGACAGCTCGGCACCGGCCAGGTTCTCGGCGATGATCGCGCGGGCGATGCTCAGGCCGTTGTAGTTGCCGTAGCTGTTGTCGCCCAGCGGGATGCCGTCCAGCGTGTAGCCCAGGCGGCTCTTGTCGAAGCCACGCAGGCTGATGGTCTGCGATTCCTCGTTGGCACCGAAGGCGTCGTTGGACTGCACCGACACGCCCGGCAGGCGATCGAGGATCTTCTGGCCGCTGGTGCCCGGCGGCAGCACCTGCTTGTCGACGGTGGTGATGCGCTGCACCTGGCGGGTCTCGCCCTGGCCGATCACGGAGACGGTATCCAGCGTCTGCGCGCTCAGCGCGGCATCGGTGCTGGCGCCGGCATCGGCGGCGGTGGCGGCATGGGCGCTGGCGGCGGCGGAGAGCGCGATCGCCACGGCGATCGTCAGGTGTCGGGTCTGCATGGTGGTCCGTTGCATTGGGGGTGGTCACCGGCACGCGTGCGCGGTGCATGGCCACTATGCGAACGGAACATGAAACCTTCTTTACGGAAAACCAACGAACGGTGCAGGACAGTGGTGTGCGTCCTGCAACCTGTTCGTCATGGTGGTATGCCGGAGAGAATCAGAAGCGCTCACCGGGCCAGCTGAATTTGAGCTGGTCCATGCAGTCACGATCATGTTCGGAGAATGAGAACCCGATCTGGATGCCGTTCAGTACCGTGCCGAACACCGTCGACTCGTCCAGACTATGCCCTGACGGGACGGAAAGGACGTTGAAGTCGGGGTAGCGACGACCCATCTGCTTTCGCGAGATGCAGGCGCCGCCCAGCGACAGCGTAATGCCTTTGATGATTCGCCCCGACGCGTCGGTGTGGATCTGGCCAGAAGGCCCCTTGATCCTTCCGGCGACCACGAATGGCGCCAGATCGATGGTGGCGCTGTCGCCCCGGCCCCTTCCTGCTTCCGAACGCGAGCCGGCCGGAGCCAGTGGTGACAGCTGCGCGACAAGGTCAGAGCGTGCCAGTTGGAAGGACCAGCGCTCCACGAGCCGCCAGGTTGCGTCCGCCTCTTCTGCAGTGGCAGCGGGTGGGGTTGCCGCCAGTGGCGTGGTGGCGACCGCAAGAAGCGCAATCAGTATTGCACGCATGCCAACCTCCTTGATCCGCGATGTCAGCCGTTCGTCCATTGGGCGCGGCAAGCGCTGGCAGGTATAGCACCGGTTCTGCCGATGCATCGGGAAGTGCATCTCAGAAATGCAGAAACAAAAAGGGGCCGGATCCCCCTCGCAAGCGAAGGTTCACCGGCCCCGCGCACTCCGTGGGGGAGGCGGTCCACGCGCTGCGTGGAGACGGGCTCAACCCATGTACAGGCCACCGTTGACCGGATAGTCGGCGCCGGTCACGTACGAGGCTTCATCCGAGGCCAGCCATGCGCACAGGCCGGCCACTTCTTCCGGACGGCCCAGGCGTCGCACCGGCACCGAGGCGGCCAGCCGGTCCAGCACGTCCGGCGGGAAGCTGCTGACCGCCTGGCTGGCGATGTAGCCCGGCGACAGCGTGTTGACGGTGACCCCGCGTGAGGCCACTTCGGCGGCCAGCGCACGGCTGAAACCATGCATCGCGGCCTTGGCGGTGGCGTAGTTCACCTGGCCGATCTGGCCCTTGTGGGCGCTGACCGAGCCGATGTTGATGATGCGGCCCCAGCCCCGCGTGGCCATACCGTCGACCACCTGCTTGGTCAGGTTGAACAGCGCATTGAGGTTGGAGGCGATCACCGCGTTCCAGTCCTCCACCGTCATCTGCCGGAACAGCAGGTCGCGGCTGCCACCGGAGTTGTTGACCAGCACGTCCACTTCACCGACTTCGGCGCGGACCTTGGCAAACGCCGCGCTGGTCGAGGCCCAGTCGGTCGCGTTGCCTTCGGAGGCGATGAAGTCGAAGCCCTGTTCGCGCTGCTCGCGCAGCCAGTTGGCCTTGCGCGGTGAGTTCGGCGCGCAACCGGCGACCACGGTGTGGCCGCTGCGGGCCAGGCTCTGGCAGATGGCAGTACCGACACTGCCCATGCCGCTGGTGACGTAAGCGATTCGAAGCGTCATTGCAGAAGGCTCCTTTGGTAAGGGATCAGGCCGCGAGCGGGTACAGGCCGAACAGCAGGCTGCCGACCATCAGCAGCATCGAGATGGCGATGGCCCACTTCAGGGTGAACTTCTGGTGGTCGGCGAACTCGACCTTGGCCAGGCCCACCAGCAGGTAGGTGGACGGCACCAGCGGGCTGAGCAGGTGCACCGGCTGGCCGGCCAGCGAGGCGCGCGCCATCTCCACCGGGGTGATGCCGTAGTTGCCGGCGGCCTCGGACAGGATCGGCAGCACGCCGAAGTAGAACGCGTCGTTGGACATGAAGAAGGTGAACGGCATCGACGCTACTGCGGTGATCACCGCCAGGTACGGGCCCCACGATTCCGGGATCACCGCCAGGAAGCTGTGCGACATCGCTTCGACCATGCCGGTGTTGTTGAGGATGCCGGTGAAGATGCCTGCGGCGAAGATCAGCGACACCACCGACAGCACGTTGCCGGCGTGGTTGACTACGCGGCGGCGCTGTTCGGCCAGGTTCGGGTAGTTGATCACCAGGGCGATGGCGAAGCCGACCATGAACAGCACCGGCATCGGCAGCACGCCGATGATCAGCGCCGTCATCAGCGCCACGGTCAGGGCCAGGTTGACCCACAGCAGCTTCGGACGCTTGATGTCCTCGGCGTCTTCCACGGTCGGCAGCGGGTTGCTGTCGTCGGACACGCTGTTGTCCATCCAGCTGCCACCCTTGGGCAGGGTCACCACGCCGAGGCGACGGCGTTCCTTCAGGCCCAGGTACCAGGCCAGCAGCAGCACGCCGGCACAGGCGATCACCATCGACGGGATCAGCGGCACGAACACATCGGCGGGGTCCACGTGCAGCGCGGTGGCCGCGCGGGCGGTCGGGCCGCCCCACGGGGTCAGGTTCATCACGCCGCCGGCGAGGATGGTCACGCAGGTCATGTTCAGTGCGTTCATGCCCAGCCGCTGGTACAGCGGCAGCATCGCCGAGACGGTGATCATGTAGGTGGTCGAGCCATCACCGTCCAGCGAGATCAGCATCGCCAGCACCGCGGTGCCGAGCACGATCTTCATCGGATCGCCCTTCACGAAGCGCAGGATCACCCGCACCAGCGGATCGAACAGGCCGGCGTCGATCATCACCCCGAAGTAGAGGATGGCGAACATCAGCATCACGCCGGTCGGCGCGATCTTCTTGATGCCCTCCAGCATCATCTCGTCGATGTTGGCGCCGAAGCCGCCGATCAGCGCGAACAGGATGGGGATGGTGATCAGGGCGACGAGCGGCGACAGGCGTTTGCTCATGATCAAGTACATGAACGTAATGACCATGCCAAAGCCGAGGATGCTCAGCATCATCTGCGGACTCCTTGCGAAAACAGGACGTGGGGGAGTGGAAGGGGCCCGGGCGGAATACCCGGAATGTCGGGCTTAGAAGTCGTACTGCAGGCGCCCGGTGACCGCGCGCGTGCGGTCCACCGTGACCCCGGCCAGGCGGTCGCGGTTGCGGCTTTCGATCACGTTGAGCATGAAGCGCAGGTTGTCGCGCAGGTACCAGTTGCCACCCAGCGTCCACGCTTCGGTGCTGCCGCGGCGCAGGTCGGCTGCACCGTCGAGGTGCTGTGCGCCCCACATCTGGTCGTAGCGCAGTGCCACTTCGAAGGCACCGGCCTTGTGGCGGATGTCCTTCACCCGCGCGAAGCGGCCGGTTTTGCGGTCGTAGGCGCGGCTTTCGCCGGTGACGAACCAGCTGAGCATGCCGTAGGCGGCCATCACGTCACCGCGCTGCGCGCCGTCATCGAAGGTGGCACCACTGAACTCGCCCTGCCACGACAGCGGGCCGCGCACCTGCGCGTATTCCAGCGACCACTTGTTGACGTCGGTATCGCGGCCAGCGGAGAAGTCGACCAGGGTCAGGCGGCTCTCGTCGGACAGGTGGCCGGCCGGGCGCGGGCGGATGCGCAGGCCAGGCACGCCATTGGCGCCGGGGTTGTCGTAGGCCTCACGGGCCAGCGACAGGCCCAGGTGCAGCACGTCGCCATCGCTGGGCGAGGGCGCCCAGGTGACGCGGCCACCGGCGGCGCGGCCCTTCACCTGCCAGGCGTCGATGCTTTCCAGGCTGTAGATGCTGGCCGCCCAGGTGAAGTCACCTGGACTGGCCTGCCACGATGCACCCAGGCGGTACAGCGGCGCCAGCGTGGTGCCGGCGTTGCCGCGCTCCAGGAAGCTGCCGTAGTTGGAGCTGGTGCGGTCATCCAGCGAGAAGTACTGCTTGAACTGGCCCACGGTGAGCTTGCCGGCCTTGCCGAAGCTGCGTGCCAGGTACACGTCCTTGGCCTCGACGCGGTCGCCGGAGAAATCGGCTTCCAGCTTGTAGTCGACCACGAAGAACTTGCCGGACACATCGACCCAGGCACGGCGGATCTCGGTGTCATCCTTGTTCGGCGTACCGCGGTTGTCGTTGTCGAAGGTGGCGAAGTCCAGGTGCAGGCGGCCTCCGAGCGAAGCCGTGACCGGACGATCGTCTTCGGCGGCAAAGGCCGGCGCCGACAGGGCAGCCAGCGCCATCATGGCGGCAGGGCGCCGCCAGGCAAACGTGAATTCCACAAACCCTCCCAGGTGCGCGCCAGGCGCGCGGCAATCGTGGGCACCGGACGGTGCGCGGCCGCAGTCTGGGTTGCCGTAGCTGTCATCGTCCTGTCAACGGATTGTGCGGTGCAGCGTAAAACCGGCCACTGCGCTCACTGGGCCACGCCCGGCAAGCGCGGCGGCGGCATGCGGTAGCATTCGTTTCCCCTCCCACCCCCGTGCCCATGCGCCTGCTGCTGGTCGAAGACAACCCGGATCTGGCCGATGCGATCATCCGCCGCATGCGCCGCAGTGGGCACGCCGTGGACTGGCAGGCCGATGGCCTGGCGGCCGCCAGCGTGCTGCGCTACCAGAGCTTCGACCTGGTGGTTCTGGATATCGGCCTGCCCAAGCTCGATGGCCTGCGCGTGCTGGCCGGCATGCGCGAGCGCGGCGACAGCACACCGGTGCTGATGCTGACCGCGCGCGACGGCATCGAAGACCGTGTGCAGGCGCTGGACGTCGGCGCCGACGATTACCTGGGCAAGCCGTTCGATTTCCGCGAGTTCGAAGCGCGCTGCCGCGTGCTGCTGCGACGCGCGCGCGGCCAGGCCAGCGAAGTGGTGCAGATCGGTGGCTTCCAGTTCGACAATGCCGCGCACCGGGTCAGCCTCGACGGCGAACCGATCGAACTGCCGAACCGCGAGTACCGGCTGCTGGAGATCCTGGTCGGCCGCCTCGGCCAGGTGGTCGGCAAGGATGAGATAGGCAATGGCCTGTTCGGCTTCGACGATGAAGCCGGCCCGAATGCCATCGAGCTGTATGTGGGGCGCCTGAGAAAGAAGCTGGCAGGTGCACCGCTGCGCATCACCACGGTGCGCGGCGTTGGCTACCTGCTGGAAGCCAGTGATGACAGCGCCGACGCCGATGGCTGACGCGCGGACCGCGAACGCCGCACCGGGCTCGCTGCGGCGCACGCTGCTGCTCTACCTCGGCGCGTTGCTGGCGGTGTTCGCGGTGGCTCTGCTGTTTGCCGCGCGCGGCTATGGCCAGCGCGCCGCCAACCGTTCCTACGATCACCTGTTGGTGTCCTCGGCGTTGTCCATTGCCGATTCGGTGGCCCTGGTCGATGGCCAATGGCAGGTCGATCTGCCCTATGCGGCGCTGGACCTGCTGGCGATGGCCCCGGAAGACCGCGTGTTCTATCGGGTCGCCGACAGCCGTGGCAACCTGATCACCGGCTATGGCGACCTGCCGGCGCCGCCGCGCCGGCCCGGCACGCAACCGCAGCTGTTTGATGCGGCGTACAGTGGCGAGACCGTGCGCTTCGTGGTGGTCGGCCGCAGTTTCGCCGCCGCCTCGGCGCAGGGCGAAGTACAGGTGCAGGTCGGCCAGACCCGGCGTGCGCGTGAAGCGGTCGCGCAGGACATGGTCAACCGCGCACTGCTGGCGATCGGTGTGCTGTCCGGCCTGCTGCTGGCGCTGGTGGCCTTTGGCGTGCATCGCGCATTCCGGCCATTGGTGCGGGTGGAACGCGAGCTGTCACGCCGCGAGCCCTCTGACCTGAAGCCGCTGGATGCCCGTGTACCGCGCGAGATGGACCAGATGGTGGCGGCGTTGAACCGCTTCATGGAACGCCTGTCCAGCAGCAACGAGACCTTGCGTGCGTTCATGGCCGAGGCCGCGCACCAGATGCGCACGCCGTTGGCGGCATTGCGTGCGCAGGCACAGCTGGCGCTGGATGACGACGATCCCGAAGACATGCGGCGCAGCCTGCAGGCGATCGAGCGCAACGCCACCCACATGAGCCGGTTGTTGAATCAGTTGCTCAGCGATGCCAGCGTGATCCATCGTTCGCATCTGCAGCGCTTTGCTGCAGTGGATCTGGCCGAGACCGTGCACCAGGCCCTGCATGAAGCGCTGCCGCAGGCCGGCCCGGCGCCGCGCGTGCAGCTGGCGATGACCGCCGAGCCGGTACAGGTGCATGGCGATGCGCTGCTGCTGCGCGAGGCGATCAAGAACCTGGTCGACAATGCACTCAAGTACGGCGGCGACGGTCCGTTGCAGATCGCATTGACCGTGGAAGGCGGGCAGGCCGTGCTGACCATCGCCGACCACGGTGCCGGCATTGCCGCCGCTGATGCCGAACGCGTGTTCGAGCGCTTCGCCCGTGGCGAGGGCGCGCCGTCCGGCGGCGCCGGGCTGGGCCTGGCCATCGTCAAGCGCGTGGTCGACAGCCATGGCGGCCGCATCGATCTCAGCAACCGTCCGCAGGGTGGTTTGATCGCTACCATCCGCCTGCCCCGGAGCAGTTCATGATCCGCCTGTTCGCCACCGCCGTTGCCCTGCTGTTGGCCCTGCCGGTGCTGGCCGCGCCCGGCGATGTGCGCCGTTTTCCCGCACAGGCAAAGACCACGGCGCAGCTGCGCATCCACGGCACCACCGACATCGAAGTGTTCGCGGTGGTCATCGCCGACTACCAGCGGCTGCACCCGGGCACCGAAGTGGTGTACGAGGACATCATCACCCAGGACCTGTACGCGCGGTACCTGCACGACCGCGGCGGACCGGCATCGCCGGACCTGCTGATCTCCAGTGGCATGGACCTGCAGACCAAGCTGGTCAACGATGGTCATGCACTGCCGCACCGCTCCGCTCAGACCGCCGCGCTGCCGGCCTGGGCGCAGTGGCGCAACGAGGCATTCGGCATCAGCTACGAGCCGGTGGTGATGGTCTACAACACCCGTGCACTGCCGTCGGCGAAGGTGCCGCACACGCGCCGGCAACTGCTGGACCGGTTGCGCGCCGAAGGCGCACCGCTGCGCGGCAGGGTCGGCACCTATGACATCGAACGCAGCAGCGTCGGCTACCTGCTGTCAACGCAGGATGCGCAGCGTGGCAGCATCGCCGGTGCGCTGCTGGGCGCGCTGGGCGACAACGACGTGGTGCGCGAGGAGCGCACCGGCGTGCTGCTGGACAAGGTGGCCAGCGGACAGCTGTCGCTGGTCTACAACGTGCTCGGCTCTTACGCGCAGGCGCGCATCGACGCGGGTGCTCCGCTGGCGATTGTGGAGCCTGAGGACTACACGCTGGTGGTACTGCGTACCGCGGTGATTCCACGCACCGGCCCACACCCGGAAGAAGCCCGGCGCTTCCTCGACTACCTGTTGTCGCCGCGTGGCCAGCAGGTGCTGTCACGCGAGGCACGGCTGATGCCGATCGTCACCGGCAGCGCACGTGGCGACGATGCGCCCGGCCGCAGCCGCCGCCCGATCCAGCTGGGCCCGGGCCTGCTGGTGTACCTGGATGCACTCAAGCGCCGCCAGTTCCTCGATGCCTGGCGCAGCAGCGTGGAGCCGGCAGGGCGCTGAGGCGACGGCCTGCCCGTACAATGGCGGCATGAGCGAATACACCATCCTGATCGCCGATGACCACCCGCTGCTGCGTTCGGCGGTGGTGCAGTCATTGCGGCAGAGCCTGCCGCTGGCGCAGGTGCGCGAGGTCGCCAGCGCCGAGGCATTGGCCGAAGCCCTCGACGCGCACCCGGACGTGGACCTGGTGCTGCTCGACCTGACCATGCCCGGCGCGCACGGCTTTTCCGCGCTGCTGCACGTGCGCGGCTCGCATCCGGACATCCCGGTGGTGATCCTCTCGTCCAACGACCACCCCCGTGTGATTCGCCGCGCCCAGCAGTTCGGTGCCGCCGGTTTCATCCCGAAGTCGGCCCCGGCCGAGACCATTGGCGAGGCGGTGCAGGCGGTCCTTGATGGCGGCTTGTGGTTCCCGGCGATGGCCGCCGAACGCTCCGAGGCCGACGCCCTGCTGGCCAGCCGCCTGGCGCAGCTGACCCCGCAGCAGTTCCGCGTGCTGCTGTGCCTGGCCGATGGCCTGCTCAACAAGCAGATCGCCTATACGCTGGGGCTGGCGGAGAACACGGTGAAGGTGCATGTCACCGCGATCCTGAAGAAGCTCGAATGCCATAGCCGCACGCAGGCGGCGGTGCTGGTGAAGGCGCTGGAGCCCGAGGGCGACGCCGGCGGGAGGCTGTAACACACCGATCACTGCGCCCCGTGCGTCGCTCCCCAGGCCTGCAATGCCAACAGCACAGCCTCGCGGGGCAGAAGCTCTTGTTCGATCCGCCCCTTCGGTTGCATGAGTAGATGGCGATGGAACGCCTGCTCGTCTTGGTCCAGTCCCAAGGGTGGGGTGGAATCGGTGGGAACCGGCTCCTTCACTGCCAGTGCTGCGCAGTAGCGATCGAACATGGGGCGGTCCATCAGTACGCGCTGCAGTTCCGGCAGGTGCAGGCGCGCGCGGCCCAGCATCAGCAGGCCCCAGCTGTCCATGTCTCCCCAATAGCACACTGCGCGGCCACGCAGCCAGGGAGCCTGTAGCCACCCCAGATCCAGGCCTGAACCGAGCACAGCCACGGTATCGGTCAGTGCCGGCAGCAAGTGAACGCAGTGCTCGTTTTCGACCAGCAGCAGCCGTGTGCCGGGCAGCGGCGCGTGCATCAGCTCACTGGCTCGCACCCGGATCTGGTCGAAGGGCAGCAGCCCCGCTGTCAGCGGCACCACCCGCAGCCAGTGTTCGCCGCAGTCCTGGCCACCGAGGAAGGCAGCCAGGCCCTGCGCACTGGCCTGGTTGTCGAAGCGCTGGTCGAGCAGGGCAGTGACCAGGCCCTGGTGGCGTTCGAGGAACTTCGTGTCCATGCCGCCGAGGGCCAGCGACCGTAGTGGCTGCCCTTGGGCGATACCCGGGGTTAGCAGTGCCGCCACCGCGCACGCGCGAACTACGTCTTCGTCGCTGCGTTCGCGCCATAGGGCGCGGCGGCGCGCCAGCAGCCCGCGCATATCCTGGGGAGCATGCTGCTGCAGGAACTGCAACCGCTGCGCTTGGAGCTGGACGTCGGCGCCGGCCGCCGCCGCCCATTCCTGCAGGCTGGCGAACTCCCACGCGACCGGCAGCTCGATGGCAGATGCGACGCTGCGGTAGCGGCGTGGCTGCCAGCGTACGTGGCCTACAGCAACGCTACGCCAGTGCTGGAGATGCGCACGCACGACGGAGGTGTCCCGTTCCAGCTGCAGTGGCGTGGGTTGCGGGATCTCTACGATCCGTGGCCACGCGGCGGCATCAAGTGTCAGGTCCACGCGGGCCTGCGCTTTTTCCCACTGGCGCGCCAGCAAGAGGCTAATCTGTTCAGGCGTTTTCATCTGCGGAGGGACTCTGCGGCCCGCCGTACCTGGGCGTGATCCTCCAGCGCCTGCCAACTCAGCGATGTCAGGGTCGATTGGCGGCCCCGCCGGTGGACCACGATGGCCGAACGCGTATGGTTGCGCAGCAGGCGAAGTTCCTTGTTCGGGGTAACGAACAACGGGTGCAGGCCGAATTCGTGAAGTGCCCGCACAATGCGGCCGGCCACCGCGTGCGAGCTCTTGGAGAACGCTTCGTCCAGCACCACGGTGGCGAACAGAGGGCGTTCATTGCCCAATGGGCACAGTGCGTAGCTCAGCGATGCCGTCAGTACGTAACTGGCGATGATCTCTTTCTCACCACCGCTGCCTCCTTGGGAACTGGTCCGCTTTTCAATGATGCGTCCGCTGCCGCGCTCGCAGACCAGCACTGCGAAACGCAGGCGGTAGCGCGGGTCGAGCAGAGCCAGCGCGCCCTGGGTCTTGCGCCGTTCGGCGGCGTCGCGCAGCAGCGCGACGACCTGCGCCAACGCTTCATAGTGGGCTTCGCCTTCGTCGTCCTTCAACTGTGCCGCTCGCAGGTACTGCCGTGCCTTCTGCAATGTGCGTAATGACTCGTGCTCCACGCGCTGGGGCTCAAGTTGCAGATAGCGGTCCTGCTGGAAGTCGACCCGGCACAGCGTGGTATTGAGCGCGTGGATGCGCTCTTCGATCTGTGCAACTTCGATGTCCACTTGGCTGAGGAGTTGAGTGACGCCCTGGTCGGAGGACTGGTTCAGGTAGTCCAGGAAGCGGCTCAGCCGCTCGGGCAGGGCTTCTTCCACCAAGGTGGTCAATCGGGCGCGATAGGCCGGAACATCCTCCACGCTGATCCCGGCCTCGCTCAGCGCACCGGTATCTTGCGCCTTGGCGGCGGCCAGCTCGCGCAGGAGCGCCTGGGTCAGGGTGTTCAGGCGTGTCGAACTGCGTTTGACCTCATCGGCCATACGCTGGCTGGCGACACGCTCCTGGGCATCCAACGCGTGTGGATCGGCAGCCAGGGGAGCGGTGAAGTAAGCAGCTGCACGTTGCCGTTGCTGACTGTCCAGTGGCGCCTGGATACTGGTGCGAGCTGCGTCCATCTGCTGCGCAGCTGCGGCGATGTCCTTCTCGAACTGCGCGGATGAGGCGGTCAAGGCCGCGCGTTCATCCAGCTTCATCCGCGTATGCGCCTGGGCTGCTTCCAGGGCCAGGCGCGCGTGTTCAATCTTGGAGCTGGGGGACGTCAGCTCTTGCAGCTGGGAAATCAGGTGCTGCAGTTCCTGTTCAATCCGGCCATGATCGAAGTCCTCCAGACGCATCGCTTGCAACTGGGTGATCAGCTGCAGGCCACGCTCGGTGGTCTCGGCACACTGGACCGCGTCGTGCTTTATAGTGTCTGCCCTGGCAGTGTCCTCGGCATTTTCGCGCACTGATCGCTCCAGCTGCTGCACCCGGTCACGGTTATCGAAACCGGTCATCCAGTCGCGGTCCAGTGGCTTCTGGTCCTGTTTTTCGAATCGTCCGCCACTTCCGGAGAGACCGCCCTGCACGGTCATCGCATGTGCTGTGCGGTGTAGCGCCTGTGTGTCGGCTACGCAATGGCGATCCTTTCCTGAGACCAAGGCCTTCACGGCGTCGCGGTGCGGGCCGGGGGCGTACTCCAGCATGCGCGCGAACCCGTCAGCGAAGAACGAGGGTGCCCGTGCGGATGGTTGCGCATCTAGCAGGCGCACATGTAGCTTGTTGTCCCGGCTGTTGATCCAGGCCAAGGCCTGCGCGAATCGTGCCGCTGGCACGATCAGGCGCAGGCGGTCGCTGCCCAAGGCACGCTCGATCGCGCCGCGCCATTGCGCATGCTCAGGTAGGACCTGCACCTGTTCGGCTAGAAAGGGAAGGTCGTTCTCGTCCAGTTGCAGATGATTGGCCATCTCGAGGCGAAACATCTGCTGGGCTACCGGGACATTGGACGTGGTATGGCGGCGTGCCTGCGCCAGTTCGGCGGCCAGCCTCTGCCGGTCGTTGTCCAGCGCCTGCCAGCGTGCGCCGGCCTCCCAAGCGGCACTGCGCTGTTGCTGGGATGCCTGTGTCTGGACGTCGCGCAGTTCGGCCAGCGCTCGTTGGTTGTCATGCCATGTCGCATCATCCGTAGGGACCGGGAGATCCAGTCCGGCGGCGATCTGACGGTAGTGTGCGGCCCGCTCGCGCTTCTGGTCCAACAGCACCTGCTGTGCGTCGATGCGTTGCCGGAGCACTTCCAGTTGGGCGCCGCCACTGCCAATGTAGATGGCCTGCAGCTGGGTTTCCCGCTCGCGCGCCTGCGCGATGTCCTGCTCGGCCTGCTGTTGCTGCCGTTGCACCTCCGTGCGCTGCTGCTGCAGCTCTGTCAACCATGCTGACCACAGGTCGTGCCTACGCTCCGCATACCAAACCGGCAGCAGCGACTGCAGTTCCTGGGCCGCTTGGTTCTCGGCCTGCACCGCCTGGTAGTCCTTCCAGGTGCGCTCCACCGGCAGCAGCGCGTCGCGCTGCCGGCGCGCGGTTTCCAGTTCGGCGCGGATGCCAACCAGCACCGTGAACTCGTCCGCCACCGCGCGCGCGCCTTCGAAGCCGGAACGGTCATCCAACACCAGTTCGCGGAACACCTCGTCGATGCTGTTGAGCTGCTTGAGTCCGGCGGCACGGTTGAGCAGCGAAAAGGCGTTCTCACCCACCTCGAAATGGCTGCGCAGCCGGGACAGGAACGTCTGCTTTGTTTCATAGACCTTCACGCCTGGGACCTGGCGTTCCAGTTCCTTCAGGCCTCGTGCGCTGCCATCGCGATGTGCTTCCAGCCAGGCGTCCAGTCCGGGTTCGTCGGAGAGGCAGAACAGCCAGCGCCTTTTCAGGTCGGCCAGCGCAGAACTGGTGCCATCGAACCAGAACACGGCGCCGACGCGGACGGTGGACGCACCGTCGCTGAATCGCGCAGCGATCGCGCTGACCACGGCGCCCGGGCGACCGATGTGGGCGGTATCGCTGCTGTCGTTGCCGGCACCAGACACACCCCGTACATAGGACACCAGATCGCGGTCACTCTCGTGTCCGCCAGTGGAGGCAAGGTTATATCGGGGCGCGGCCACCAGCAGCGTCATCAGCGCGTCGATCAGGGTGGTCTTGCCACTGCCCGTCGGGCCTATGATGGCGGTGCCGGCCAGGTCCATGCATGCGCTGTGGCGCCCTTCGAATGGCCCCCAGTTGTACAGGTCCAGATCGGTCAGGACGCTGCTGGGCAGCAGGGATGAGTCGCTCATGCCTCCTCCCGCGCATTGTTGTCAGCGGATTCACCCGCGCGATCGGCAGCGTCGCTCATGGCCTGCAGCAGGGCCTGCAGGTTTTCCGGGTTGGCAAGGTGGACAATGATCGGACGGATGGTGACGCGTTCCTGCTCGTCGATGTCCGATACCAATCCATGGCCTTTGAGTTGTTCCAGTAGTGCCAACAGCCGCTTGCGCTCCTGCTGGTCGCTGCCGAGGAAACCCAGGTAGGCCTGCAGATGCGGCAGCAGGTCATCGATATCCAGCTGTGGGGGGAGGGCGCCGACGCCCGACTCAATTTCGTGGGCAATGAACTGCTGGCGCAGGATCGCCACCAGCAGCGACTGTTCCAGGGTTAGACGCTGCTTGCGTACCAGCGGGTGTGACCACTCATCCAAGTCATCGCCGCCATCGGCCACGACCAGATAGGCCAGTCCACGGATGTCATCGATGCGGACGTCGAGGTCGAGGTTGGCCAGCACCGCACGGATGGTATCCGCCTGGCTCAGCACAATCTGGTACAGATTGGGCTTTGCACCGTCCACAAGGCCGTGGCGGAGCAGTTCAAGCAGAGCTTGCCGCACCAGCGTGTCCAAGGGGAGTGTGGTCGACGGCGCTGGGGTCGGATCGGGAACGGAGGGCATCAGAGCCTCGCTATCGGAAAACGGGAATGAGCTGGATGCTTGAGTCATGGTTCCCACGCGAAGTCGTTCAAGGCATCCGGATCCAGCCGGACGTGCGGCACTGTGAAGCGCAGCGTGCCACCATCGCGGGCCAGCACATTCAGCTGCTCGGTGTCGCCAGTGAAGTCACTGGCGGCTTCGCGTGCCATGCCGATCCATACCGCCAGGCTCTCCAGATCATGCGTGGGCGGTAGTGCCGCAGCCAGTTCGACAAGCGACACCGGTGTGCCGGCCTCGCGAACCCAGTCGAGTGTGTCGTGCACCAGTGCTTCCCGATCGAGGCCATCAAGCGCGTCCCAGAAGTCCGGTTCTACCTCGGTGATGTCGGCGGCGCGGCGCTCCAGCGCCAGCTCGCGGCGCGTTTCTGTATCCAGGTCCTTGCAGCGCAGGCGCTCGACTAAGGGCAGACCACCGCAGGAGAAGGCGATTGGAGGCAACGGCGAGTGAGCGCGTCGTTCGGACTGGCGCGACCAATCGACATGCTGCGCCGCTTGGAACACGTCATTCAGCAACTGGCCCACGCGGTTGTGTTCGGCGGCCACGCCGGTGCGCAGGAACCCACGAACATCGCGCTCGCTGCGCGAGCGAGTGCGGATCACGACGGCTGATTCCTTCACCAGGCGCAACACCAGTAGTCGCAGTTCGGTTTCCTGTGGTGGATTCAGGGCATTGCGCGCGCCCTCGTGCTCCAGGATCCTGCGCAGGCGCCGCTGCATGGCATGCAATTCGACGTCATCGCGCAGTTGCAGGTGGAAGGTCTGGAATACCCGTCCTTCTGGAGTCTGGAGGAGTTCGTCATGGCCATCCAGGAAGGTCTGCAGGATCGCGCCGCGATGATTGCCTTCGGCGACGATGTCGTGACGCAGACGCTGATCGGCCTCGCGCCAGGAGTCTTCCACGCGCCGGAAGTCTGCGCGCAGGCCGACGGCGAGGGTGTACAGTTCACGGATCGCCTCGCTGGCTTCCTGTGCGCTGGCCACTTCGACATGCCCGGCCTCGGCGCGTGTCAGTTCATCCTGCAGTGTTTTGATCTGCTGACGCAATTGTATCGCGCGGGCTTCCGGGTCGCTATTCAATCGCGCATCCAGATGCTCGATCTCGCGCTGCACTACCGCCAAGCGCGAGGCCGTGGAGGTCATGATCCGTCCTTCCAATGAACCGATGAAGCGAAGCGCGCTTTCCAGTGCATCGGTGGCGTGCAGCCGACTCTCGCGTTCAATCACCAGCGAGCGCCGAATCCAGTCGCGTAGTTCACGCCGTGCGACTGCTGCGGGATCCCCTTGGATGTCCAGTTCGCTGTTGCCGGCGTGGGCGCTGAACAGGTCGGCCAGGGCCGTCTGCGCGTCCTCGACCGGAACGCCGTCCGAACTGCCCTCGAACAGCGTCTGCAGGCAGCTGAGCATCAGTGGTGCCCGGCGTGCAGCGACGATCTGCCACGCTGGATGCCGAGAACGTGCCAGCAGATAGCGTTCAAGACGTTCGCGAGGGCCGTTGATCATGGTGCATCAAGCAGGTGGAATGCCTTGCTACAGTGCCACGCCTTGCCGCGAGGGGCCAGCATGTGGCCTCAAGCGCATCCGGTAAGCGGATCCCCATCGTGTGTGCCGCCATTCCAAAGGTGACAACTGTCACCCGCGATACCGCACCAGCAACTGACTCATCAGCGCCCGCAGCGCCGGCGGTTTCACCGGCTTGGCAATCATTCCCCAGCCACGCTCGGCGGCCATCTCACGCAATCCCGCATCGCGCTCGGCGGTGACCAGCACCACTGGTGGCCGGGCCCGCCACAGCTCTGCCAATGTCTCGTACAGCACCGGCCCGTGGTGATCGCCCATGCGCACGTCCAGCAGCACCAGCTCTGGCACGGTTGCCGTCGTGGCCAACTGCAGTGCGGCCTGCGGGCCATCGGCCAGCAGCACCTCGCAGCCCCAGCGCTCCAGCAGCGCGCGGCTGGCCGCGCACACGTGCGGATCGTCATCGATCACCCACACCCGGCGCCCTCGCAGCGGGTTGTCCGCCGCCGGTTCCTGCGCCAGCACCGGGGCGGGCGCGGTGGCGGGAATCGCGCCCGCGTCGCCGAACGGCACGCCCACGGCGAACACGCTGCCCTGGCCCAGCTGCGAGCGCAGCCGGATCGGATGTCCGAGCAGGCGGCCGATGCGGTCGACGATGGCCAGGCCAAGGCCCGCACCGCGCTGCTGGCCGTCGTGCAGGCGGCGGAATTCCTCGAAGATCTCGCCCTGCAGCGCATCGGGAATGCCGGGGCCCTGGTCGTGCACTTCGATCCACAGCAGGCCTTCGCGGCGACGGCAGCCCAGAAGCACGCGACCGCGCTCGCTGTAGCGCAGCGCGTTGGACAGGAAATTCTGCAGGATGCGGCGCAGCAGCGCTTCATCGCTGACCACCACCGCATCGGTATCGACCCAGTCCACCACCAGGCCACGTGACTGCGCGGCGATGCCGAATTCGCGCGCCAGTGTCTGCAGCAGCGGCCCGAGCCGGAACGCCTGCACACGGGTCGGCAGGCTGCCCGATTCCAGCCGCGCGATATCCAGCAGACTGTTGAGGATCGCATCCTGCGCGGCCAATGCAGCGTCGATGTGATCGCTGGTCTGCTGCTGCGCCGGGTCGCTCAGCTTGCCGCGCAGCACCGAGACGAACATGCGCGCTGCGTTGAGCGGTTGCAGCAAGTCGTGCACGGCCGAGGCGACGAAGCGGGTCTTGTAGCGGTTGGCCTGTTCGGCCTCGCGGCGTGCTTCGTCCAGGTCGTGGGTACGTTCGGCGATGCGGTGTTCCAGTGCATCGGCCAGCGAGCGCAGTTCGCGTGCAGCATTCTTGTAGCTGGTGATGTCGGCGTAGCTGGTGACGAAACCGCCGTCGGGCAGCGGGTTGCCGCGTATCTCCAGCACCGTACCGTCGTCCTTCTCACTTTCGCGCATGTGCGGACGGCCGCTGCGCAGGTGGTTGAGGCGACGCTCGATGGCCTCGTCGACCGGGCCGGGACCGAGCAGGCCACGGCGTGCGTTGAAGCGGAACAGTTCCTCGATGGGCCGCCCCACGCGCACCAGGTCCAGCGGGAAACGGAACAGTTCCAGGTAGCGCGAATTCCATGCGACCAGACGCAGGTCCCGGTCGATCACCACCACGCCCTGCGGCAGGTGTTCAAGGCTGCGGCTTAGGCCGCTGTCGGCATCGGTGGCGGCCTGCAGCAGGCCATCCTGTGCGGTGCGCAGTTCCTGTGCATGCTGCTTGAGCAGGGTTTCCAGCTCGCGGCGGCTGCGCAGGCGATGCTTGGCCAGGCGCCGGCGCTGCTGCACGAACAGCACCAGGAAGCCCAGCGCCAGCCACGCAGCACCTCCGGTAAGCGCGGCCGCACGGCCGGCGGCGGTGGCGGCACTGGCGTCGTGCAGCAGGTGCAGGTTCCAGTCTTCGGCCGGCAGCGCAAGGCTCTGCCACAGCATCGGCTGCGGCAATGCCGGATCCAGCAGGCGCACCATGCGGCCGCCATCGGCCAGTACATCCTCGGTACGTGCGCGCAGTGGCTGCAGGGTGCGATCGGCGTACTGGCGGGCGTCCAGCATCTCGCGGCGCTCATCGGCGCCCAGTGGGCGCAGCAGGCGGTAGCGCCAGCTGTCACGGTTGGCCAGGAACACCACGTCGTGGTCGTCGCTGGCCAGCACCACGTCAGGGCTGCTCAGCCACTCCTGCTCCAGTGCCGACAGCTCGACCTTGATCACCACCACGCCGAGCCGCTTGCCGTCTTCCTCGATGGCCTGCGACAGGTAGTAGCCGGGCACGCCGGTGGTCATGCCGATGCCGTAGAAGCGGCCGCGGCCCTGGGCCAGCGCCTGGCGGTAATAGGGACGATAGCTGTAGTTCTCACCGACGTTGGTGGTCGGCTGGTCCCAGTTGCTCGCCGCCACCGCCACGCCATCGTGGCCGACCAGGGTCAGGGTCGAGGCACGGGTGACTTCATTGGCGCGTTGCAGCTTGAGGTTCAGCCGCTGCCGTTCGGTGGGCGAGGGCGGTACGCGCAGCGCGTGCAGCAGATCCGGATCCAGTGCCAGTACCTGCGGCAAGGTGCCGAAGCGGTCGATGCGCTGCTGCAGGCCCTGGCCATACAACTGCAGCTGGCGTTGTACCTGGCTGCTTTCCTCGCCGAGGGCGCGCCGCCAGGCGTAGTGGCCGGCGGCGACCGCACACAGCACGGTGCCGCCGACCATCACCGCGATGGTCAGCAACAGCATCCGGTGGCGGCTGAGCCAGTACATGGCGGCAGTCTACGCAGGGCCGGCGGGCGTGGCGTACACGCCCGCCGGGATCTGACGTGGAAGGGGTCAGAAGTGCATCTGCGCGCGCAGTTCGAAGATCTCCGGCGTGCTGTGCACGCCGCGACGGCTGGCGTCGACCTTGACGTAGTTGGCCTGGAACTTGAAGTGGCTGGTCAGGTACCAGTTCGCACCCAGAGTGAGGTCGTGCTGGCGGCCGCCGAGGATGCTGCCATCGTCGAGGTCCATGCGGCTGTAACGGGCCACCAGTTCCACCGCGCCGTAGTCGTGCGCCGGCTTGATGTTGGCCACCGCACCGGCGTTGTACGGGCGCGATTCGCCGGTCAGCACCCAGCTCGCCATCGCGTACTGGCCGCTGCCGGTGTAGTCGGGCTTGCCGTCATTGCGGGTGACCGTGGCGCGCAGGGCTTCGGCCTGCAGCGAGAACGGGCCGCGGATCCAGATGCCTTCCAGGCCGGTGCGGCGGATCTGGTCGGCGGTGACCAGCGCGCCGGAATCGACATAGCGGATGTCGGTCAGGCCGGCTTCCGGACGTGCGCGCAGGCGCGCGCTGGCCTCGTGGTGCACGTCGCGGCCATCGCTGTAACCGCGCGGATTTTCCTGCGAGTAGGCCAGGCCCAGGTGGATCACGTCACCCGGCGCCTTCACCGGGGTCCACACCGCACGCACGGCCTGGGTGGTGCCCGGGTTGTCACCCTGCAGGTCCTTGCCGCCATAGGCGCCGGCCTGCAGCAGGTACTGCGGGCGCTCAAGCACCCATTCCACACCCGTGCGGCGGCCAGCGTAGAAGGCCTGCACCGGCAGTGCGGTTTCCAGGAAGCTGCCGGCGCGCGAGGACGTGTTCGCGTCCAGGCCGACCGGGGTCTTCATGTAGCCGAAGCGGAAGCGGCCGATGTCGCGGCCGAAGAAGGCCTTGCTTTCGAAGCGCACGAACACGTCCAGCCAGGTATCGGACTGGAAGTCGTAATAGACCATCGCGTCGTAGACGCCCTTCTTCTTCAGCGTCGCTCCGAACTCCTTGCGGCGCACGGCGTCGTCGTCCTCAAGGCCACTGCCCGAGGAGAAATCGTTGTAGTCGTAGGCGATGTTGGCGGTAGCGGCCAGCTCGGTGCCGTCGCCGAAGGCGTACTTGGTCGGCCAGTTGTCGAAATCGGCAGCCGAAGCGAAGGCGGGAAGCGCGGCCAGCGACAGGGCCAGCAAGGTGGGAATCGGGCGCATGTTGGGTGCGGCTCTCTCAGATTGCGTGTGGACAGGACAACAACGGCCGCAAGGGCCGGAACTTTCGCAATGACGCGCCCGGCCGTTCAGCTCGGGCCACCGGCCTCCCCGTGATCGGGCGGTGCGGCGCCAGTGTAGGCACCGCGGCCACCTGAACCGGGGGGCTAGTACCAATAGGTTATCTGCGCCAGCGTGCCCGGCGCGTACAAAGGCGTCCATTGGTCGCACCCCCTGCGCGTGCTGCACAGGGCCTGCGGTCAGTTTCCACGGTAACGGTTCCCGTGCAGTCCCGGGGCCGTACGTGCCTGAAAACGCCCCTTCCGGAGTCCGCCATGCACATCCCGACCGCAGCACCGGTGCCTGCAAAGCCGTTGCCGATCTATCGCCAGCTGTACTTCCAGGTGATCGTGGCGATCGTCCTGGGCGCCATCCTCGGCCACTACGAACCGTTGATCGGCGAGAAGATGAAGCCGCTCGGCGATGCCTTCATCAACCTGGTGAAGATGATCATCGCACCGGTGATCTTCCTGACCATCGTCACCGGCATCGCCGGCATGACCCACCTGCGCACGGTGGGCCGCGTATTCGCCAAGGCGATGGCGTACTTCCTGTTCTTCTCCACGCTGGCGCTGATCGTCGGCATGATCGTGGCGCACGTGGTGCAGCCCGGCGCCGGCATGAACATCAACCCGGCCGAGCTGGACCAGACCGCGGTGCACAGCTACGTCGAGAAGTCGCATGACCTGACCCTGGTCGGCTTCCTGATGGACATCATCCCGAAGACGCTGCTCAGCGCGTTCGTCGATGGCAACATCCTGCAGGTGCTGTTCGTGGCCGTGCTGTTCGGCATCGCGCTGGCATCGGTGGGCGAGAAGGGCAAGCCGATCGTGAACTTCCTGGAGGCGCTGGTCGCCCCGGTGTTCAAGCTGGTCCACATCCTGATGAAGGCCGCGCCGATCGGTGCCTTCGGCGCAATCGCCTTCACCATCGGCAAGTACGGCGTTGGCTCGCTGATCAACCTGGCCTGGCTGGTGGGTTCGTTCTACCTCACCGCCTTCCTGTTCGTGGCGGTCATCCTGGGCCTGGTCTGCCGCCTGTGCGGCTTCTCGGTGTTCAAGCTGGCGCGCTACCTGAAGGCCGAACTGCTGCTGGTGCTGGGCACCTCCTCGTCGGAGTCGGCGCTGCCGTCGCTGATGGAGAAGATGGAACGCGCCGGCTGCAGCAAGTCGGTGGTGGGCCTGGTGGTCCCGACCGGCTACTCGTTCAACCTGGACGGCACCAACATCTACATGACCCTGGCGGCGCTGTTCATCGCCCAGGCCACCAACACCGAACTGACCCTGGGCCATCAGATTGCCCTGCTGCTGGTCGCCATGCTCAGCTCCAAGGGCGCGGCCGGCGTCACCGGCGCCGGCTTCATCACCCTGGCCGCCACCTTGGCCGTGGTGCCGGAGGTGCCGGTGGCCGGCATGGCGCTGATCCTGGGCGTGGACCGCTTCATGAGCGAATGCCGCTCGCTGACCAACTTCATCGGCAATGCCGTGGCCACGGTGGTGGTCTCGCGCTGGGAGGGGGCGCTGGACCGCAACCGCCTGAAGCTGGCGCTGGACGGCCGCGAAAGCGAACTGCCGCCGCTGATCGATGCCGTGCCCGAGGCGCTGCCGGCCAGGGGCTGATCCAAGTGTGTGGTACCGCGGGGCCGATCACGACAGTGGTACGGCCCCGCGGCGTTTCAAGGCGTCCCATGGCTGTCATGGGACGCACCGAAGCAGGTGTCGCGGTACCGTCGCATACGGCACGGAATTGTGCGGTCGCAGCATGCCTGCGACAGGATAGCGACAGGTCCAGACGCTCCAACGGGGGTATCATCCCCTGTCCCTTCTGCCCATTCATGTAACCCACATCGATGTCCAACGAAGATTTCAAACAGGCCGCCCTCGATTACCACCGGATGTCCCCGCCGGGAAAGATCAAGGTTTCCGCTACCAAGCCCATGCTGACCCAGCGCGACCTGTCGCTGGCGTATTCGCCGGGCGTGGCGTACGCCTGTGAAGCGATCAAGGCCGACCCGCAGCAGGCCAGCGAGCTGACCGCCCGCGGCAACCTGGTGGCGGTGATCTCCAACGGCACCGCGGTGCTGGGCCTGGGCAACATCGGCGCGCTGGCCGGCAAGCCGGTGATGGAAGGCAAGGGTGTGCTGTTCCAGAAGTTCGCCGGCATCGATGTGTTCGACATCGAAGTGGATGAAACCGACCCGGACAAGCTGGTCGACATCATCGCCTCGCTGGAGCCGACCTTCGGCGGCATCAACCTGGAAGACATCAAGGCGCCGGAATGCTTCGTGGTCGAGCGCAAGCTGCGCGAGCGCATGAAGATCCCGGTGTTCCATGACGACCAGCACGGCACGGCGATCATCGTCGGCGCAGCGGTGCTCAACGCCATGGCGATCACCGGCAAGAAGATCGAGGAAGTGAAGCTGGCGACCACGGGCATGGGCGCGGCCGGCATTTCCTGCGTGAACATGCTGGTGCAGCTGGGCCTGAAGCCGGAGAACATCCTGGCCTTCGACCGCGAGGGCGTGATCCACACCGGTCGTACCGACCTGGACCCGGAAAAGCAGCGCTATGCGCGCGACACCGACAAGCGCACCCTGGCCGAGATCGTCGACGGCGCGGACATCTTCCTGGGCCTGTCGGCGCCGGGCATCCTGACTGCCGACATGGTCAAGACCATGGCGCCGGATCCGGTGATCTTCGCGCTGGCCAACCCGACTCCGGAAATCATGCCGGAACTGGCGCGCGCCGCCCGTCCGGATGCGATCATCGGCACCGGCCGTTCGGACTACCCGAACCAGGTCAACAACGTGCTGTGCTTCCCGTACCTGTTCCGTGGTGCGCTGGACGTGGGCGCGACCGCGATCAACGAGGAAATGAAGATCGCCTGCGTGCGCGCCATTGCGGCGCTGGCGCGTCGTGCGGCCACCGACATGGGCTCGGCCTACGGTGGCGAGACGCCGAGCTTCGGCCGTGAATACCTGATCCCGCGCCCGTTCGACCGCCGCCTGCTGGTGGAGCTGTCGGCCGCCGTGGCCCAGGCCGCGATGGACTCGGGCGTGGCCTCGCGCCCGATCGACGACATGGGCGCTTACCGCGACAAGCTGGCCCAGTTCGTCTACCGCACCAGCCTGATGATGAAGCCGGTCTACGACCGCGCGCGCAGCGACAAGCAGCGCGTTGTGTATGCCGAGGGCGAAGAGGAAGTGGTGCTGCAGGCGGTGCAGAACGTGGTCGATGACGGCCTGGCGCACCCGATCCTGATCGGTCGCCCGGAAGTGATCGAGTCGCGCATCGAGCGCCTCGGCCTGCGCCTGAGGATCGGCGAGAACGTTGAAGTCACCAACATCAACGACGACCCGCGCTTCAACGAGTACTGGCAGTACTACCACGGCCTGACCGGCCGTCGTGGCGTGACCGTGGCCGCGGCGAAGAACCTGATGCGTTCGCGCCCGACCCTGATCGCTGCAGTGATGGTGGCCCGTGGCGAAGCCGATGCGATGCTGACCGGCATCGTCGGCCGCTTCCACAAGAAGCTGGGTTACGTGCGCAGCGTGCTGCCGCTGGAGCCGAAGGTCACCTCGACCTCGGCGATGACCGGCGTGATCAACCAGCAGGGCGTGTTCTTCTTCGTCGATACCCACGTGCAGGAAGACCCGACCGCCGAGCAGCTGTGCGAAGCGACCCTGCAGGCGGCCTACCGCATGAAGCTGTTCGGCATCGAGCCGAAGGTGGCGCTGCTGTCGCACTCCAACTTCGGCAGCCACGATTCGAAGGACGCGCTGAAGATGCGCCAGGTACGCGAGCTGCTGCTCAAGCGCAACCCGCGTCTGAACGTGGACGGCGAGATGCAGGGCGACACCGCGTGGGACGAAGCGCTGCGCCAGAAGCTGCTGCCGGGCTCGACCCTGCAGGGTCGAGCCAACCTGTTCGTGCTGCCGAACCTGGAAGCGGCCAACATCGCCTACAACCTGGTGCGTGTGTTCACCGACGGCGTGGCGATCGGCCCGATCCTGATGGGCGTGAACAAGCCGGTGCATATCCTGACCACCAGCGCGACCTCGCGCAGGATCCTGAACATGACCGCCATTGCGGCGGTGGATGCGCAGATCCGCAAGCAGCTGGAAGCGGAAAAGAAGGCGTAAGCCTTCTTTCCAGCGTCAGCTGCAGAAGCGCGCCCCCCGGGGCGCGTTTCTGTTTCCGCAAAGCGGAAACGGGTAGTGCCGGCCGCTGGCCGGCAACCCCCAATGATGTTCAGGCGCACAACGGCAGCCGGCCAGCGGCCGGCTCTACCTCCGGGCTGTGCCGCACGCGCTACGCAACCCGGTCATTTCGCAATCGCCGCGGTCGCTGCGCGTTTCTGTTTCCGCAAAGCGGAAACGGGTAGTGCCGGCCGCTGGCCGGCAACCCCGATGATGTCCAGGCGCACGACGGCAGCCGGCCAGCGGCCGGCTCTACCTCCGGGCTGTGCCACACGCGCTACGCAACCCGGTCATTTCCCTGCAACGCCATTGCGGCCCAATACGCCCACGCGGCCCGGCCGTGGGAAGGGACCGGACCGGCCTTCCCACCCTGGGCCCGACCACCTCCCCATCGGCGAAAGTGTCATGCGCAATCGAGTGACCCGGCGGTATTTCCAGCAGCTGTTCGCGCTCTACGCAGGTTTCGTGCAGTCGCGCTGAGGCAGCAATGCGGTAGCGCCGGGCAATGCCCGGCGAACGTGCGGTGCGTGGGTGTCAGTGCCGCTTGCCGCGCCGTGCCGGCGCCGGCGGTGGTGCGTCCGAACGCGGCTTGGCGTACTGCGCCCACAGCGCCGGCAGTGCCTTGCCGGTATGCTTCTGCCACAGCGCCGGTGCATAGCGGCCGTCGCGCAGGGCCTTGTCCAGTGCCAGCACCAGGCCGGGATGTTCCGCCTCCGCCCACTTCAGGAACGCACCGGTCACCCGGTAGCCGCTGTCCACGTTCTGCCCCTTCTCGACCTTGCCGGGCAGTGCCCAACCGGCCGCGGCATTGTCCATGCCGTAGCGGTCGCGCGCGTAGTCGGCGATGCCTTCCACCAGCCAGCCCGGTACCCGTGCATCGCCATAGCCGGGATACCCCTGCACGATGTGCATCGCCTCATGGGTGACCAGGTCGATGTCGTTCGGATGCTGCTCCAGCCAACCCGGATTGATGGTGATCGTCGCTGCCTGGTCCTTGTCGCCGACGAAGGCGATGCCGGTGTAGGCCGGATCGATCACGATACGCACCATTGACGGCGCAGCGGGATGGAAGTCCGCACGTTCGCGCAGGTACGCGAAGAAGAACGTATCGATCACCCGCTTGCGCTGCGGTGCGGCCAGGGCGCCACGGGCGTCCTGGTAGTTCAGCGTCACGCCGTCGCGGGTCAGCTGCGTATCGAACGCCTGGGTCTGGCCGAAGCTTGAGAAGGACAGGGCAACAAGGGCCAGAGGCAGTAGACGGAAGCGCATGCAGCTCATTGTACGGTGCCGGCCGCCAGCAGTTCGATCTCCGCCAGCGGCAGCCGTGCCGGTGCCGCCAGGCGCAGGCGGTACTCGCCGTAACGACCAGGTTTGGCGATGCGGAACGGACGGGTCTGGCGGGCGGATTCGAAGTCTTCGCCGCTGCGCTGGTCGAGCACGGCCCAGCTGCCGCCGCCGTTGCGCGCCTCCAGCGTCCATTCACCGCCCTGGATGCGGCCGTCACCGCTGGTCAGCGTGTACATCGTCGGGGTGCCCTCGGCCAGGCCGGTCAGCGCGATGGTTGCACCGGCGCCCAGACCCACTGTGGTGCCGGCATCGTCATCGACCAGCGCGGGCAGGGTACGGCCATCGGCCAGCGTCGCCTTCGCGCCGCTGCCGAGCAGGTCGTGCAGCAGCTGCGGGTGCTGGCCGCGCGCGGTCAACGAGCGCGGCACATCGTCCACGCCGCTGCCCCAGCGCGAGGGGCGGGGTCCCATCACGAAGTCGAGGGTCGCGCCCTTGGCGATCAGGTCGTGCGGCACCCAGGTCTTCGTCCACGGCGTACCGTTGATCTTCAGCGACTGCACGTAGACGTTCTCACGCGAGTTGTTGGCCGCGTTCACGGTCAGCACCGCGCCACCCTGCAGCTCCACCCGTGCATGCTCGAATGCCGGCGAGCCGATCACGTACTCCGGGGCGCCCATGCGCAGCGGGTACAGGCCCAGCGAGGCCAGTACGTACCATGCCGAGGTCTCGCCATTGTCCTCGTCGCCCGGGTAGCCCTGGCCGATCTCGCTGCCGACGTACAACCGCGACAGGATCTCGCGCACGTGCTGCTGGGTCTTCCACGGCTGCCCGGCGTACAGGTACATCCACGGGATGTGGTGCGCCGGCTGGTTGCTGTGCGCATACATGCCCATGCGCACGTCGCGCGCTTCGGTCATCTCGTGGATGGTGCCGCCGTACGAGCCGGCCAGTGCCGGGTCCGCGGTTTCAGGTGTGGCGAAGAAGGTATCCAGCTTCGCCGCCAGCTTTTCGCGGCCGCCATACAACGCGGCCAGGCCTTCGCCATCGTGGGCGGCGGTGAAGGCGAAGGTCCAGCCATTGGATTCGGTGTAGTCGTGGCCCCACACGCGCGGATCGTAGGCCTTTGCGTCCACGCGCCAGCGACCATCGGCCTTGCGGCCCTGGAAGAAGCCTGCCGCCGGATCGAACATCGTCGCGTAACTGGCGGCGCGATGGCGGAAGTAGTCGGCCTCGGTGCTGTAGCGCTCGCGTGCGGCGGGCGCGGTCGCGCGCTTGGCCAGGGCATCGGCCATGTTGGCGATGCCAAAGTCATTGAGTGCGCCTTCCATCGTCCACGACATGCCTTCGTGCACGTCGGCGCTGGCATAGCCGCGGAAGGTCGAACGGTTCATGCCCTTGCGGCCGACATGGCGGTCCGGCGGCACCACGGTCGCGTTCTTCAGCGCGGCGGCATAGGCCTCGGCCGGATCGAAACCGCCGACGCCCTTCAGCCATGCATCGGCGAAGGCCACATCGGAGCTGGTGCCGACCATCAGATCAGCGTAGCCCGGCGATGACCAGCGTGCGATCCAGCCGCCGGCGCGGTACTGCTCGATGAAGCCCTGCACCAGCTGCCCGGCATCGTCGGGCGTGAACAGCGCATAGGCCGGCCAGGTGGTGCGGAAGGTGTCCCAGAAGCCGTTGTTGACGAATACCTTGCCGTCGCGCACGGCGGCATAGCTGCGGGTCGCGCTGCCCTCGGTGTTGTCATCGCTGGCGCTGGCCTGGTTGGCGTAGCGCCACTCCGGTGCGGCGGCGCTGCCCACGTTCTCATGGCCGGAATTGGGGTACAGGAACAGCCGGTACAGGCTGGAGTACAGCGTGGTCTTCTGGTCGTCGCTGGCATCGCCGATGTCGAAACGGGCCAGGCGCGCATCCCATGCATCCTGCGCACGGCCGGCCACGCTCTCCAGCGTATCGGTGGCGGCGATTTCCAGCGCCAGGTTGTGTCGTGCCTGCTCCACCGAGATCAGCGAAGTGGCGATGCGCATGGTCACCCGCCGGTCGCTGCCGGCATCGAACTTGATGTAGCCGGTCGGGCGGCCGGTGTCGAGGCGCCCACTGCTGCGCCACGGCTTGTCGAAGCGGGCCACCACGTACATGCGGCTGGCGCCGTTGGACAGGCCGCTGCGCGTGTCGGTGTAGCTGGACAGCGTCTGCGTGGCGGCGTCCAGAGTCAGGCCGCCACGTGCATCGACGTTGTCGAACAGCAGGTTGGCGTCGCCGTCCTCCGGGAAGTCAAAGCGGAACAGCGCGGCATGGTCGGTCGGCGCGATCGAAGCCGCGACGCCGTTGTCGAAGCGCACGTCGTAGCGGTAAGGGCGGGCGCTTTCATGGCTGCGGTCGAACGACAGGGCACGCTTGCGGCGGTCAGCCTCCGGCACGCCACGACTGGCCGATGGCATCACCTGGAAGGTCTGGCGGTCGCCCATCCACGGGCTGGGTTGGTGGCTCAGCGCAAGCGCCTGCAGCTGCGGACGGTTCTGCGCGTCGTTCTGCTCGTTCCAGCGGTACAGCCAGTTCAGCGCACCGGCATCGGTGACCGGGGTCCAGAAGTTGAACCCGTGCGGCACCGCCGTGGCCGGGAAATTGTTGCCACGCGAGAAGGTGCCGTTGGCCTGGGTGCCGCGGGTGGTCAGCACCCAGTCGGAGACGCGCGCTGGCTGCTGCCGTGGCACGGTGGCCAGGCGCACGTCATCAATCCAGCCGGAGACCGGTGCGCCGTCGGCACTGGCCACCTCCAGTTCGATCGCCACCACGCGGCGGCCCTTCAGCGCGGGCACATCGCCCAGCCGCACCGCCTTGCGCGCCCATTGCTGCGGGTACAGCGTCTTCGAGTCGCCCTGCGCGCGGGCGCCGAGGGCCACCCCATGCTGGTCACGCGCAGCGCCGGCCGAAACCCGACTGCCATCGTCCAGCAGCAGGTCCAGAGACACATAGGTCGAAGCCACGGTGTCCTTGCCGACGATCTCCGGCAGCACCAACCACGACAGGGTGGTATCCGCCTCGATGGTCACGTCCGCCTTGAACAGTTCGCGCCGCGCGCTGCCGCCTTCGCTGCTGTAGCGCAGTGCATGCAGGCCGCTGTAGCCCGCATTGCGCTTGGCGGCGTAAGGCGCAGCAGGGCCGTTGCCGATCGTGACCTGCAGTGCGCCTGCGGCCGGTGCCGGCGCCGGCTGGCCCGGTTCGAACGAGGTCTGCAGTCCCTGTGCCAGCACCGGCATCGCGGTAGTCGCACAGGCCAGGGCCAGGGCGAGCGGAAGCAGGGCGCGGCGTGGATCGGACAGGGTCATGCAAGGGTCTCCCGGAAGGGCAGGCGGCGGGCAGAACCCGCATCGGCGGACACCACGGACAGCATCGCTCCGCCCGCCGGGATGGCAGTGGAAGAAGCGATACCGGTCCGGTGGGGGCGGGCCATGCGATCGGGTCGGATTGGAGTGGGCCGGTTTACGACCTGGCCCGATCCTGCAACAGCCGTGGCAACCTGACAAGTGCCATTTAGTTCGATCCAAATGCGGGAAATATTGTTGTCGGCGGATTTTCGGCGTGAACCTGCAGGATCGATCGGGAATTTCCACCGGCACCCCGTCCCGAGGTGGCATGCAGGGCCGCAGGGAATCGGCCCGGTACGCGCAAAGACCCGTTGCGGCGCAATGTCGGGGCGGCCCAGATGCTAGAATCACAGGCCTCGCAACCCGTTCATCGACATCCGCCATGAGCCATACCGCCACCGCGCCCGCCAACGCCGAGAAGCGCTACACCGTGCACCGCAGCGATCTGCCGCTGAGCTGCCCGACCCCGGAAATGGCGCTGTGGAACTCGCATCCGCGCGTGTACCTGCCGATCGAAGACGAGCCCAACGGCGAAGCGCAGTGCCCGTACTGCGGTTCCGTGTTCGTGCTGGCCGACTAAGCGGCCGCCCCTTCGATGCGCCGATTGACCGTGGTGCAGTTGCTGCCGGCGCTGCACTCCGGCGGTGTCGAGCGCTCGACCCTGGAAATTGCTGCGGCCCTGGTCGCTGCCGGCCATCGTGCGCTGGTGGTCTCCGCCGGTGGCCGCCTGGTGCAGCCGCTGCTCGATAGCGGTGCCGAGCACCTCACCCTTGATATCGGCCGCAAATCGCTGCTGACCCTGCGCCACCTGCCGACCCTGCGCCGCCTGTTCGCTGAAGTTGGCGCCGACATCGTGCATGCCCGTTCGCGGCTGCCGGCCTGGCTGGGCCTGTACGCGATCCGCGCGATGCCTGCCGCACAGCGCCCGCATTGGGTGACCACCGTGCACGGGTTGAACTCGCCCAGCCGCTACAGCGCGGTGATGACCAGCGGTGAACGCGTGATCTGCGTGTCCAATACCGTGCGCGACTATGTGCAGCGGCACTACCCCACGGTTCCCGAAGCGAGGCTGCAGGTGATTCCGCGCGGCGTCGATGTCGCACAGTTTCCCCGCGTGGCCCGCGCCGACCGTCGGCCACGACTGGCGCTGGCAGCCGATTACCCGTGGCTGGCGCAGGTTGAGGGCCCGCTGCTGCTGCTGCCGGGGCGGGGCACCCGGCTGAAGGGGCATGCTCATGCGCTGCAGTTGCTGGCGGATGTGCGCGCGGCCGGTGTGCCGGCACAGCTGTGGATGCTGGGCACCGATGAACCCGGCCGTGAAGCCTACGTGGCCGACCTGCGCCGGCAGGCGGCTGCTTTGGGCGTGACCGACGCCGTGCAGATCAGCACGCCGACCGCGCGCATCGCCCAGGCCTATGCGGCCAGCGATCTGGTCCTGCAGCTGTCGGACAAGCCCGAAGCGTTCGGCCGCACCGTGGTAGAAGCGTTGTCGGTCGGTCGCCCGGTACTGGGCTGGGACCATGGCGGCGTCGGCGAACTGCTGCAGCAGCTGCAGCCGGCCGGCGCCGTGCCGCTGGGCGATGCACGGGCGCTGGGTGAACGTGCGCTGGCCCTGCTGGCGCAGCCGCCGTCCTTGCCGACCCGCATCCCGTTTACCCTGCAGGCCATGCAGCGCGACACCCTCCGCCTCTATGCCGACCTCGCCGGCTGACCCCGCAACCCTCGTGCGCGAGGACCGCGCCGGGCGCTGGGCGCCCTGGTGGGTGCTGGCGTACGTGGCGCTGTGGCCGTTGCCGGGCATCGCCGAAACCGTGCTGGGTCTTGGCGCGCTGTATGCCGCGGTGCGCATGATCATGCGCCGCCTGCAGCGCCGCCCGCACCTGCTGACACCCGCCGCGTGGGCGCTGACCTCGATCCTGTTCCTCGGTTACTGGCTGCCGCAGGCGTTCTCCGCCTTCGATGCGATCGATCCGGCGGCGTCGTGGACCAAGGCGGCCGCCGGCCTGCGCTATCTGCCCTTCATGTGGCTGGTGGCGATCGCCGTGGCCACGCCGGAACGCCGGCGGCTGACCTTCGGTGGCCTCGCATTGATTACCGCTGCGTGGACGCTGGATGCACTGGTGCAGGCGGTCGTGGGTACCAGTCCGTGGTTCTGGTCACTTGAGCAACTGAAGTTTGCAGTAAGCGGTCACGCGTTGTGCCCGGCCAGCGAGGCAGCATGGGTCGATCGCCTCAGTGGCGCGCTGGGGCCGTGCAACCTGAAGTTCGGCCAGGTGCTGGCCAGCCTTTCACCGTTCCTGTTGCTGCCGCTGGCGCGCCGCTTCGGCAATCCAGGGTGGGTCCTGGCTGCGGCGGCGCTGGGCTGCGTGCTGCTGCTGGCCGGCTCGCGCGCGTCGTGGATCACCTTCGCGCTGGTGCTGGCCTACAGCGGCGTGCGCCAGTTCGGCTGGAAGCGGTTGGTGCTGCTGGGGCTGGTCGCTGTGCTCGGAGCGGGTGTGCTGACCGCCAGCGTGCCGCAGCTGCGTGAGCGCTTCGCACGTACGGCGATGGCCTGGGAGGGGAGCGAACGCGGTGTCGACGAGGCGTTGTCGGGGCGCGCGCGGATCTGGGACGCCGCGGCCTGCATGATTGAAGAGCACCCGATCAACGGGGTCGGCGCGCGCGGTTTCCGCGATGCCTATCCGGCCTGCGTGTCTGGCGACGAACCGGCGGTGTGGGGCGATGCCCCGGCGTTGCATGCCCATCAGATCGTGCTGGAAATCCTTGCCGAAACCGGCGTGCTGGGCCTGCTGTTGTGGCTGGCCGCCGTCGCCCAGGCGTGGCGCGCCTGGCGTTTCGCACCGCCCGCGGCCCGTGACCGCGCGCGCCCTGCGATGCTGGCGCTGGCGGTCACCGTGTTCCCGCTTAACACGCACCTGGCGTTCTATTCCGCGTTCTGGGGTGGCCTGACCGTGCTGTTGGCCGCGTTGTTCGCCGGCAGCCTGTTGGCCCGCGAAACGGATGACACGCCGACGGTGGTGTGATCGCCCATCCACGCATGGCGTGGCTCTACTCCACGTACCGAACAAACGTCCCCATGGTGGATCCACGCCATGGCGTGCATGGGGCGGTCACCGAACGAACGTCGCCGTAGTAGATCCACGCCATGCGTGGATGGGGCTTTACCGACGCAAACACGCGCCAACCTCCACTAGCCGTGCCTCCGTGTGTATCGCACGCTGAGGCCATGGCCAGCCCAAGACTCCGCTACGGTCGTTACTCCTGCACCGGTAACGTCTATTCATTGACTACGGTAACCCTCGATCGTGAACCCTTCTTTGCCGATGCTTCCAACGTAGCGATTCTGGTTGAGGCACTGCGCTTCGTAGAGCGCAAGGGGGTGAGCCACAGCTTCACCTGGGTGGTGATGCCCGACCATCTGCACTGGTTGATGGAATTGCGCGGGGGAACCCTGGCCGAGTGCATGGCCCTGCTCAAATCACGCAGCAGCCGGCTGCTGAATCGGCGATTGGAGCGGCGAGGGTCGCTGTGGCAGCACGGTTACCACGATCACGCCGTACGCAGCGATGAATCCCTTCACGAAAAGGCGATGTACATCCTGGCCAATCCGGTCCGTGCGGGCTTGGCGTGCGTGGTGGGGGAGTACCCGTACGCCTGGTGCCGCTGGCCGTTGTGAATCCCGGCACGGAATCGAAGAGCATCCACGCATGGCGTGGATCTACTTCAGAATGCCCCACGTCATTGAATCCACGCCATACGCGGATGAAGCCGCACAAGGCAGTAGATCCACGCCATGCGTGGATGAAGCCATCCCTCCCACCGCTACTTGTAGAAATCGCTCCGGCCGCCGGGCTGGCGCTTGAACCGCCGATGGATCCACAGGTACTGGTCCGGGGCTTCGCGCACCATTTCTTCGATGGCCTGGTTGACCCGCGTGGTATCGGCTTCCACATCCTCGCTGGGGAAATTCTCCAGCGGTGCGCCGATCTTCAGGAAGTACTTCCCGCCCTCGCGGCGGTGGAAGTACGGAATCACCGCGCAGCCGGTCATCCGCGCCAGCTGGTGGGTGGCGGTAATGGTGGATGCGGTATGGCCGAAGAACGGCACGAACACGGTGTCCTTGCCACGCATGTCCTGATCCGGCGCATACCAGAGGAAGCCGCCCTTCTTCAGGTGGCGCACGGTCGCGCGGATGTCCTCGTTGGCGAACATCGCCTTGGCATAACGCAGGCGGCCAAACTTCACCGCCCATTCGTACACCGGGTTCTTGTGCTTGCGGTACATGCCAGACAGGTCAACGTAGTCGCACAGCAGGCGGCCGCACATCTCCAGGGTCATGAAGTGGCCGGAGACCAGCAGCACGCCGCGGCCTTCGGCCTGCATCTGCCGCAGATGCTCGAGGCCTTCGATCTTCACCTGCGGGCGGATGCGGTCGATGCTGCCCCACCAGGCGCGGATGCACTCGAGCACGCCCACGCCCAGCGCGTCGAAGCTGTCGCGCACCAGGCGCTGGCGCCAGGCTTCGTCCTTCTCCGGGAAGCACAGCTGCAGGTTGACCTCGGCGGCGCGACGGCGGCTGCCGAGCAGGCGCCAGCTGATCCAGCCGACGCCCCGGCCGAGCGCACGCTGCAGCATCCACGGCAGGCGGGCGATGGCGAAGGCGCCGAGCATGGCGGCGAACATCGGCCAGTTGCGGGGATCGCGCAGCGACGGGCGGACGGCGGTGGTGGCATCGGACATGGCGCCATTCTACCAACCCGGCTGCGTGTCTTTCCCGGGGGGCTCCCGTATCCTTGCCGCATGCGTAAAGACCCTGTCGAATGGATCCTGCGCGGCCTGTACTCGGCCGTGCTCTACATCCTGCTGCCGATCACCGTGTACCACCTGGTCTGGCGCGGTTTCCGGGTCCGTGAATACTTCCGGCGCTGGGACGAGCGTTATGCCTCGTATCCGCAGCCGACCGGCCAGCCGCGGGTCTGGCTGCACGCGGTCTCGGTGGGCGAGGTCAATGCCGCCGCGCCGCTGGTGAATGCCCTGCGCCAGCAGCGTCCGGACATCCGCTGGGTCATCACCACCATCACCCCGACCGGCTCGGAGCGCGTGCGCGCGCTGTGGGGAGACGCGCTGGATCACGTCTATCTGCCGTACGACGTACCGGGCAGTGTCAACCGCTTCCTCGGCCATTTCCAGCCCAGCCTGGCACTGATCCTGGAAACCGAGCTGTGGCCGAACATGCTGTTCGGCTGCCGCGACCGTCGCATCCCGGTCTACATCCTCAACGCCCGCCTGTCCGCGCGTTCGCTGCGCGGTTACCGGGTGCTGGCGGCGCTGATCCGCCGTGCGCTGCGCACGGTCACCTGCGTGGCCGCGCAGTCGCAGGACGACGCCGAGCGCTTCGTGCAGCTGGGTGCTGCGCGTGAACAGGTGCAGGCGCTGGGCAACCTCAAGTTCGATATCGCCACGCCGGATGTGCAGGGCTTCGTCGAGCAGTTCCACGCCTGCGTGCCCGCCGGGCGCCCGGTGTGGATCGCGGCCAGTACCCACGATGGTGAGGAGCAGGCGGTGATCGACCTGCATCGGCGCCTGCGCCAGCAGCACCCCGACCTGTTGTTGCTGTGGGCGCCGCGGCACCCCGAGCGCTTCCCGAAGGTGGAGGCGCTGGCGCGCGAGCAGGGCTGGAACGTGACGACCCGTCGCGCGAAGCAATGGCCGGAGGCCGGCACGGATGTATTCGTCATCGACACCCTGGGCGAGCTGATGCCGTTCTATGCCTGCGCGCAGGTCGCCTTCGTCGGCGGCAGCCTGCAGCCGATCGGTGGCCACAATCTGCTGGAACCGGCGGCGATGGGCACTGCCGCTGTGACCGGTCCGCACCTGCACAACTTCGCCGAGATCTCACGGCGCATGCGTGAGGCCGGTGCCTTGCTGATCGGCGAGGACGTGCAGGCGGTAGGTGACCTGCTGCAGCACCTGCTGGGCGACGCAGCGGCGCGCGAGGACATGGCCCGTGCTGGATGCACGCTGGTCAGCAATGGCCGCGGTGCCCTGCAGCGCACGTTGGCGCTGGTCGCGCCACATCTGCCGCCGCCGCGCAGCTGAGCCGGGCAGCAACACCGCCAGGGCGGACACTACGTGGACCGACTGACGTGATCGACTGCATCAATTCTGCTTAGCAACCGGATTCCTGTCGCAGCAGGACCGGATGCGTGGCTGCGAACGTGTTTGTGGTCACATCGCGATGCGCACGGTACGGATTCTGATACCGCCCTTTGGCGCAGGCTGCCAGCCTGCTGTCGACCGCGCATGGGCGGAATCAAGAGGGCTTGCGATGGACAGCGACAACCGCCGTGGCCGGCACGCGCTGCTGGGAATGGATCACTTCGCGTTGGTGGCGTTGACCCTGGTGCTGGGGGGCAGCGTGATCGCCCTGGTCGGCCAGTACACCGCCGCCCAGGCCGGCCCGGCCATCGTACTGAGTCTGCTGCTGGCCGCACTGGGCACAGCGCCGATGCTGTATTGCCTGCACGAGCTGAACCAGCAGCAGCCGGAAGCCGATGGCCTGTACGGCCCGCTGCGGGCCGCCTGGGGCACGGCAGTCGCGCGCCTGCTGGGTGCTGTGCTGCTGCTGGAGCTGGTGGTGACCAGCGCCGGCGTGGCGCAGTCCATGGCGGGCCACGCGCGTGCGGTGTTTGCCAGTCGCGGTATTGAAACCGGCAGCGCATTGCCGGATCCGGTGATGGCCGTCACCAGCCTGCTGGTGCTGGGTGCGTTCGTGTTGCTGCCTCCGCGTCGCATCGCGCTGATGGTCTGCGTGCTGTTGACGGCGAAGATCGGTGTAGGGCTGTTGCTGCTGGCGCTGGCGGTCCGCCACGTGCACTACGCGAACTGGATCCCGTGGCTGCCGGACGCCACCGCGCCCTATCGGTTTGGACCCGGCGGGGTGCTGGCGGCAAGCGTGCCCTTGCTGGCGGTGTTTGCCAGTGTGGGTCTGGCATTGGGGTTTCCTGGGCGTGGCCCGCAGGTGCGTGCGCGGTCACCAGGGCTGCTGGCGGCCGCGCTGCTGCTGGCAATGCTGCTGCTGATCGTGCTGGCGGCGTTGCAGGCCGGCCTGGTCGAGTTCCCGGCATTGGCCAGTACGCGGCCGTTGTCGGTGGCATTGCAGGGCCATCCGCAGTTGCAGTGGCTGCTGCCGTTGCTGCCGCTGGCGGGCATGGCCGGGTTGGCAGCACTGTTGCTGGTGCTGTTGTCGTTGGCCACACATCTGGCAGCGCAGCTCTGGCCTGTGGCCGCGGATGAAGCGCCCGGGTTCCGGACGCGGCTGATACCAGTCACCGTGGTGCTGGCGGCGCTGCTGGCGTTGGGAACACCCGTCGATGCATTGCCGGTGCTGCCGGGCCCGGCCACCCTGCTGGTGATGGCGGCTTTGTGCCTGGCAGCACTGCGTGTGCGCGCGCCTATGCCGGGGGCTGCGATGGTGCTTGCGCCCCTGGCCGCGGCGCTGTGCGTGCTGGCCGCAGTGGAGCGGGCAGGCGCGTGGCCGGGCTGACGGCCGGCGGATCTGCGCCATGCCTGGGTGGGGCCGTACGCGCTGCCCACAAAAAAGCCACCCTCGCGGGTGGCTTCTTCGTTGCCGGCAGGGCGACGACTCAGTGCGTGGTCGTCGACGGGTTGCCCGCGTCCTGGGTCAGCAGGCGGTTCACGTCCTGCAGCTCGGCCACGTCCAGCGCACCCAGCGACTGGCTCAGCAGCAAGCGGTTCTGCAGGAAGGTGTAGCGGGCCTGTGCATAATCCAGCTGCGCCGAGAACAGGATGCGCTGGTTCTGGATCACGTCCAGCACGGTACGGGTACCGACTTCCAGGCCGACCTGCGACGCGTCGTACGCGCTCTGCGCCGAGACCACCGCCAGGCGGCGGGCTTCCACTTCGCTGATGCCCTGTACCAGGGTCTGGTAGGCATTGCGGGTGTTGCGGTCCAGGGCACGCTTCTGCTGCTCGTAGCCATCCTGGGCGATGTCACGCTGGGCCAGTGCCTGGCGGACGCCGGACTGGGTGGCGCCACCGGCGAAGATCGGCACGCTCAGGGTCAGCCCGATGCTGTTGGTGCGTGCATCCGGCGACAACGAGCCGGCACCGGTGCTGTCACCCCAGGTTGCGCTCTTGCCCCAGCTTCCGCCCAGCGACAGGGTCGGGTAATGGCCGCCACGAGCGGCCTGCACGCCAGCCTCGGCGGCGCTGACCTTCAGTTCCTGGGCCTTCAGCGCCGGATTCTGGTTGGTGGCCTGGTGCACCAGCTCATCGATGTTGCCACGGTTGGCCGGCACTTCCGGGCGGAAGTCCGCCGGCAGGCCGCGCAGGTTGACCACCGGCTGGCCGGTCAGTTCGGTCAGGGCCTGGTAGTTATCGGCCAGGGTGTTCTGCGCAACGATGGTGTTGGCACGCGCCTGGTCGTACTGGGCGCGTGCTTCGTGCACGTCGGTGATCGGCGCCAGGCCCACTTCCAGGCGCTTGTCGGCGAAGTCGAACTGCTTCTTCGCGGCCGCTTCATTGGTCTGTGCGGCGTTCAGCGATTCGATCGCCACCAGCACGTTGAAGTAGGCCGCCGAGGTGCGCACGATCAGGCTGTCGTTGGCCGAATCGAGGGTGAAGTCCGCCGCCTTGCTCAGCTCGCGCTGCGAACGCAGGTTGTTGATCTGGGTCCAGTTGAACAGCGTCTGGCTCCCTTCGATCGTGTAGTTGCGGCGCTTGCTGGTCACGGTGCCGGAGTTGGCGTCATGGTCCGCCTCGCTGCGCGAGCGGTTCAGCGTGGCCTGGCCGTTGATCTGCGGCAGCAGGGCAGCGCGGGCCTGCACGGCGCCTTCCTTGTCGTACAGCCGGGTGGATTCGGCGGCGGACAGCTGCGGATCGCCATTGCGCGCCATTTCGTAGACCTGCAGCAGGTCGGCGGCATGGGCGGACAACGGCAGCAGGGCAGTGGCCAGCGCAACAGCGAGGGATCGGCGGATCATTGCGGCTTCCTTGGACTCAGAGGTGGAACTGGGGGGCCGGGGCGGCACCACGCAGGTAATCGATATCGGTCTCGAACAGGGACTCGGTGCTGCCGTCGGCCGTGACCAGCAGGGCCTCCATCGCCGGCGAACGGCCATGGATCACGAACAGGCGACCACCCGGACGCAGCCACGAGGCGAACTGTGACGGCACCACGTCGACCGCACCAGTGACACAGATCACGTCAAAGCGGCGTTCGGTCTGCCAGGACAGGGCGTCGGCCACTTCCACGCGGACGTTGGTGCCCAGGCCGGAAGCGTCCAGGCGGGCACGCGCGGCGGCGGCCAGTTCCGGGTCGATCTCCAGGCTCAGCACGTCGCGCGCCAGCGCGCCGATGCAGGCTGCCAGGAAGCCGCTGCCGGTGCCGATTTCCAGCACTTCGTCACCCGGCTGCAGATCCAGTGCCTGCAGGGTACGGCCCTCGATGACCGGCTTCATCATCTTCTGGCCATGGCCGATCGGGAGTTCAACATCGGCATAGGCCAGTGCCCGGTGTGCATCGGCGACAAAGGCCTCGCGCGGCAGGCGGGCCAGGACGTCGAGCACCTTGATGTCCAGCACGTCCCAGGGACGGATCTGCTGTTCCACCATCAGTTCGCGGGCGTGGGCGTAATCAATCGTCATGAGGTTCAAATCCAGCGCAGTGGGCCGGCCATTTTACCGGTGCCGGAGGCCGGCGGCGCGCCCAGAGCATCAGCTGCCGGGTGGCCGGGGTCGCAGTGCCGGAAGTCATCGCGACCTCCGGTTCGTTCAGTTTTGGTTATCCGGCCGTCCCGGCCCCTCGCGGCGCATAGGCGCGCAGGAAGAAGTCGATGCTGGCGGTCACATGGGCAAGAGGGTCGCACTCCACCGGTGACAGTGGCATGCCGCACATCATATGCATGTGCACTTCGCCCTTGACCAGGGTCAGGAACTGCTGGCCAGCCAGGTAATAGTCGGGGATGTCCAGTTCGCCGCGTTCGCCGCGCGCGCGCAGGAAATCGGCCAGGGCCTCGCAGGTACGTTCCGGGCCGGCCTGCCAGAACAGCTCGCGCAGGCGTTCGTCGGTCTCCGGCGCCATCATCATGCGCTGGATCGAGATCGCTGCGTCGGAGGTGATCAGCTCGAAGAAGGCCAGGCCGATGCCGATCAGCTGGTCGCGCAGGGGGCCGTCCGCGTCGGCCACGAACAGCGCGTCAGGCAGCATTTCAATGCATTTTGACTGCACGGCCTCGGAGAACAGGGTTTCCTTGTCGCCGAAGTGGCTGTACACAGTCAGCTTCGAGACGCCGGCCTGAGCGGCGATGGTGTCCATGCTCACGCCGGTATAGCCCTGTTCGATGAACAGTGCCTTGGCTGCTTCAAGGATCGCCGCGCGCTTGCCGAGGTCCTTGGGACGCCCGGGTCCGGCGGCCTTGGCAGCGGGCTTGGCCGACGGCTTGCGGGAAGTGGGAGAACTCATCGCGACAATACTAGACCAAGCGGTTCGATATTTATACTATACCGGCCGGTTTATTAAATTGGGCCGGCAGTCGCGGCTCCCCCCTTAGTTGCAACCCTGCGTTTTCAGGACGTTGACCGATGAAGATCGTGCGCTGGATGGGCGGTATGGTGTGGGTGGCTGCGCTGGCAGCCTGTTCGGGACAGGAACAGGCGCCACAGGCGGCCGTACCGGTGCTGGTGGTTCACCCCGGCGAACAGGCCGGGCAGGCCCCGGCGGCGTTCCCGGGCACGGTGCGTGCCCGGCAGGAAAGCCCGCTGTCGTTCCGCGTCGGTGGCAACCTGGTCAAGCGCCATGTCGATGCCGGGCAGCGGGTCAAGAAGGGCGATGTGCTGGCCGAGCTGGACGTGGCCGACTTCGCGCTGCAGGCCCGCGCCTCGCAGGCGCAGCTGGCTGCGGCCGAAGCCGATCTGGTACGTGCCCGCGATGACCTCAAGCGCTACCAGGTGCTGGCCGACCAGCAACTGGTCAGCCGCTCGCAGCTGGACCAGCAGTCCGCCGCCTTCAAGGCCGCGCAGGGCCAGGCCAACGCCGCCCGCGCCAACCTCGATGTGCTGCGCAACCAGGCCGATTACGCCCAGCTGCGCGCACCGGCCGACGGCGTGATCGCCAGCCGCGAGGCCGAGGCCGGGCAGGTGGTGTCGGCCGGCCAGACCATCTTCAACCTGGCCGCCGATGGCGGGCGCGAAGTGCTGATCGACCTGCCCGAGGCCACCATCCGCGACTATGCGGTGGGCCAGCCGGTCGAGGTGGAGCTGTGGAACCGTCCTGGCCAGCGCCTGCCGGGCACGATCCGCGAGATCGCCGCCGCCGCCGATCCGCAGGCACGTACCTACGCGACCCGGGTCAGCCTGGCCGCCGATGCGCTGGCCGATGTCGAACTGGGCCAGAGCGCACGCGTCTACAGCAGCGCCGGCCGCCACGGCACCCTGCAGCTGCCGCTGGGCGCGCTGCAGCGCGGTGCCAACGGTACCGCCAGCGTGTGGCTGGTCGACCCGGCCAACAGCACGCTGAAGGCTGCAGCGGTCACCACCGGTGCGTTTGGCAGTGAGACCGTGCCGGTGCTGTCCGGCGTGAGCGCAGGTGACTGGGTGGTTGCTGCTGGTGGCCATCTGCTGCGTGCCGGTCAGCCGGTGATCGCCGTGGACCGGCAGAACCGTCCGGTGCTGAAGCCGGCCGCGCCGGCCGCAGCCGCCAAGGCCAAGGAGTAAGCCGGTGCGCCGCTTCAATCTCTCCGAGTGGGCGCTGGCCAACCGACCCCTGGTGCTGTTCGCGATGCTGGCGTTCGCGCTGATCGGCGCGTGGTCGTACAAGCATCTGGGCCAGTCCGAGGATCCGCCGTTCACCTTCAAGGCGATGGTGGTGCGCACGCTGTGGCCGGGCGCTACCGCCGAACAGGTCTCGCGGCAGGTGACCGAGCCGCTCGAGAAGGCGCTGATGAATACCGGCGAGTACGAGTTCATCCGCTCGTATTCTCGGCCGGGCGAGTCGCAGATCATCTTCATGGCGCGCGACAGCCTGCGGTCCAAGCAGATCCCCGACCTCTGGTACCAGGTGCGCAAGCGTGTGGGGGACATCCGCCCGACACTGCCGCGTGAAATCGTCGGTCCGTTCTTCAATGATGAGTTCGGTGATACCTACGGCAACATCTATGCGTTGACCGGCAAGGGCTTCGACTACGCGGTGATGCGTGATTACGCCGACCGTATCCAGCTGGAGCTGCAGCGCGTGCCCGACGTCGGCAAGATCGACCTGGTCGGCCTGCAGGACGAGAAGGTGTGGATCGAGCTGTCCAACACCCGCCTGGCCACGCTGGGTGTGTCGATGCAGCAGGTGCAGCAGGCACTGGCCGACCAGAACGCGGTCACCGGCACCAGCTTCTTCGAGACCGCCACCGACCGCGTGCAGCTGCGCGTGACCGGCCAGTTCAACGACATCGACGCCATCCGCCAGTTCCCGATCCGCGCTGGCGACCGCACCGTGCACCTGGGCGACATCGCCGAGGTCAAGCGCGGCTTCGCCGACCCGGCGTCGCCGAAGATGCGCTTCATGGGCGAGGAGGCGATCGGCCTGGCCGTGGCAATGAAGGACGGCGGTGACATTCTCAAGCTTGGCGCCAACCTTGATGCCGAGTTCGAACGCCTGCAGAAGACCCTGCCGGCCGGCATGCAGCTGCGCAAGGTGTCCGACCAGCCGCAATCGGTGGAGGAGTCGGTCGGCGAGTTCGTGCAGGTGCTGACCGAAGCGGTGGTGATCGTGCTGCTGGTCAGCTTCTTCTCGCTGGGCCTGCGCACCGGCCTGGTGGTGGGCGTGACCATTCCGCTGGTGCTGGCGATGACCTTCTTCGTCATGCACTACTTCGACATCGGCCTGCACAAGATCTCGCTGGGCGCGCTGGTGCTGGCGCTGGGCCTGCTGGTGGACGATGCGATCATCGCGGTGGAGATGATGGCCACCAAGATGGAGCAGGGCTACGACCGCCTGCGTGCGGCCAGTTTCGCCTGGGAGTCGACCGCGTTCCCGATGCTGACCGGTACGCTGATCACGGCGGCCGGCTTCCTGCCGATCGCCACGGCGGCATCGAGCACGGGTGAGTACACCCGCTCGCTGTTCCAGGTGGTGACTATCGCACTGGTGGTGTCGTGGATTGCCGCGGTGCTGTTCATCCCGTACCTGGGCGACAAGATGCTGCCGGACCTGTTCAATCCGCAGCCGCCGAAGCCGGGCAGCCTGTCCGCGCGCTGGCTGGCCAAGCGCCAGCAGTGGGCCGACCGCTATCCGGCGCTGGCCAACCTGATCGCGCCGCCGCAGCACGGGCACGACCATGATCCGTACCAGCGCCCGTTCTATCGCAGCTTCCGTCGCTTCCTCGATGGCTGCCTGCGCCACCGCTGGTGGGTGATCGCCGCGACCATCGCCCTGTTCGTGTTCTCGCTGATGATGTTCCGCTTCGTGCCGCAGCAGTTCTTCCCGGATTCGACCCGGCCGGAACTGATGGTGGACATCGAGCTGGCCGAGGGTGCGTCGTTGCGCTCGACCCAGGCCCAGGCCGAGAAGCTGGAGAAGCTGCTGTCCAACCGCGATGGCATCGCCAACTACGTGTCCTACGTGGGCACCGGTTCGCCGCGCTTCTACCTGCCGCTGGACCAGCAGCTGCCGGCCACCAACTTCGCCCAGTTCGTGGTGCTGGCCAAGGACATCAAGTCGCGCGAAAGCACCCGTGACTGGCTGCTGCATGAGGTGATCCCGAAGTTCCCGGACGTGCAGATGCGCGTGACCCGCCTGGAGAACGGCCCACCAGTCGGCTATCCGGTGCAGATGCGTATTTCCGGCGAGCACATCGAGAAGGTGCAGGCGATCGCACGACAGGTCGAGGCCAAGGTGCGTGAGAACCCGCACGTGATGAACGTCAACCTGGACTGGAGCGAGCCGAGCAAGGTGGTGCGGTTGGTGATCGACCAGGAGCGTGCGCGCGCGCTGGGTGTGAGCAGTGCCCAGGTCAGCCAGTTCCTGTCCAGCTCGCTGGCCGGGCAGTCGGTGAGCGTGTATCGCGAAGGCAACCGCCAGATCGAGATGCTGCTGCGCGGGCCGGCCGATGAACGCAACCAGCTGGAGCTGCTGTCGAGCCTGTCGATGCCGACCGCCAACGGCGGCAGCATCACGCTGTCGCAGGTGGCGACGATGGAGTACGGCTTCGAGGATGGCATCATCTGGCACCGTAACCGTCTGCCGACGGTGACCGTGCGCGCCGACATCAGTGATGGCATGCAGCCACTGGACGTGGTGCATCAGATCCTGCCGACGCTGGATGGCATCCGTGCCGAGCTGCCGAATGGCTACCTGCTGGAAACCGGCGGTACCGTGGAGGATTCGGCACGTGGCCAGAACTCGATCAAGGCCGGCATGCCGCTGTTCCTGGTGGTGGTGGCCACGCTGCTGATGCTGCAGCTGCGCAGCTTCTCGCGTGCGGCGATGGTGCTGGTGACCGCGCCGCTGGGCATCATCGGTGCGACCCTGTTCCTGCTGCTGTTCCGCGCCCCGTTCGGCTTCGTGGCGCTGCTGGGCACGATTGCACTGGCCGGCATGATCATGCGCAACTCGGTGATCCTGATCGACCAGATCCAGCAGGACATCGATGCCGGGCATGACCGCTGGCATTCGATCATCGATGCCACGGTGCGCCGCTTCCGCCCGATCGTGCTGACCGCGCTGGCGGCTGTGCTGGCGATGATTCCGCTCTCGCGCAGTGCGTTCTATGGCTCGATGGCGATTTCGATCATGGGTGGCCTGATCGTGGGCACGGTGCTGACCCTGGTGTTCCTGCCGGCGCTGTACGCCGCGTGGTTCCGGGTCAAGCCGGACGAATCCGGGGCGTAACGCCCCGGGTTCGGCGGCCACTGCCCTGGTAGGTGCCAACCTTGGTTGGCACTGTTGCGCGCATCCACGCATGGCGTGGATCTACCGCAGCGGGTCTTGGCCCTGGTAGGTGCCAACCTTGGTTGGCACTGTTGCACGCATCCAAGCATGGCGTGGATTAACCGCAGCGGGTCTTGGCCCTGGTAGGTGCCAACCTTGGTTGGCACTGATGCACGCATCCACGCATGGCGTGGATTTACCGCAGCGGGTCTTGGCCCTGGTAGGTGCCAACCTTGGTTGGCACTGTTGCACGCATCCACGCATGGCGTGGATCTACTGCAGCTGCAGGCCGCTCCGCAGCACCGGCAACAGCCATTCGATGAACACCTGCACGCGTTGCGCGCGGTGCTGCCGATGCGGTTGCAACAGGGTCACCGGCAGCGGTTGCGCCACGTGCTGTGGCATCACTTCCACCAGCGCACCAGATTGCAGTTCGGCCTGCACGTCGTAGCGCGGAATCTGCAGCAGGCCGAGCCCCGCCACGCAGCACGCGATCGAGGCCTCGGCGCTGTTTACCCGTACCCAGCCAGGCATCGGCAGCGTGCGCAGCTGGCCACCGTCCTGCCATTCCCACGGTTCCACCCGCGCCGTGGTCGGCGATGCGTAGTTCACCGCGCGGTGCTGCTGCAGGTCGGCAGGATGCTGCGGTACGCCGTGTTCGCGCAGGTAGGCCGGCGCGGCGACGTTGACGAAGTCGAGCTGTCCCAGCATGCGGGCCACCAGGCTGGAGTCACCCAGCTGGCCGACCCGCAGCACCGCATCACAGCCGTCTTCGATCAGGTTCACCGCGCGGTCGGTCATGCCCAGGTCCACTTCCACCTGTGGATGGCGCGCGAAGAAGTCGGGCAGGGCCGGGGCGAGGATGCGGCGGCCGATCCGGCTGGGCACATCGATCTTCAGCAGGCCCACCGGCTGCGCATCGACTTGCCGGAACAGCGATTCGGCGTCTTCAACTTCGGCGATCAGGCGCAGGCAGCGGGCATGGAACACGTCGCCGTCGTGGGTGGTGGAGACCCGCCGGGTCGAGCGCTGCAGCAGGCGGGTACCGAGCCGCTGCTCCAGCTCGGCCACCGCCGCGGAAACGGTGGAGCGGGGCAGGCCGAGCTGGTCGGCGGCGCGGGTGAAGCTGGCGCATTCCACCACCCGGGTGAAGATGCGGAAGCGATCGATCCGGTCCATTGTTCGCCTACTCTGGAAAGTTAAGTCAATGTGGCGGGCTTTATCCGCATTTTCTGCACGATATCGTCGTCAGGGCAGGGTTGCCACCCCGGGCAGCCCCCTCCTGAGACAAACGCCATGACCGACCATTCCCTCAAGGGCAAGACCGTGCTGATCGCCGGTGGCGCCAAGAACCTGGGCGGACTGATCGCCCGCGATTTCGCCAGCCAGGGCGCCAAAGCCATCGTCATCCACTACAACAGTGCCGCCACCCAGGCTGATGCGGAAGCAACGGTCGCCGCCGTGCAGGCCGCTGGCAGCAAGGCGGTGGCGCTGCAGGGCGACCTGACTTCGGCCGCAGCGATGGAGCGCTTGTTCGCCGATGCCGTGGCTGCAGTCGGCCGGCCGGACATCGCCATCAATACCGTCGGCAAAGTGCTGAAGAAGCCGATGCTGGAGATCAGCGAAGCCGAGTACGACGAGATGAGCGCGGTCAATGCCAAGGCTGCCTTCTTCTTCCTGAGGGAGGCCGGCCGCCACGTCAACGACGGCGGCCGCATCTGCACTCTGGTCACCTCGTTGCTGGGTGCGTTCACGCCGTTCTATTCCAGCTATGCCGGCACCAAGGCACCGGTCGAGCATTTCACCCGCGCGGCGTCCAAGGAGTTCGGTGAGCGTGGCATCTCGGTGACCGCGATCGGCCCCGGTCCGATGGACACGCCGTTCTTCTATCCGGCCGAGAGTGCCGATGCGCAGGCGTACCACAAGACCGCGGCGGCACTGTCGCCTTTCACCCGCACCGGCCTGACCGACATCGCCGACATCGTGCCGTGGATCCGCTTCCTCGTGACCGATGGCTGGTGGATGACTGGGCAGACCATCCTCGTCAATGGCGGTTACACCACCAAGTAAAGCAGCCACGCAGGGCGTGGCTCTACTGCGGTGGTGGGTGCCAACCTTGGTTGGCACGGATGGCGCATCCACGCATGGCGTGGATCTACAGTAGAGCCACCCCATGGGTGGCTGCGCACAATGTCCAAAGGGAGGGGCGCCACGCATGGCGTGGCGCTATCGGATCAGTTGAGTTTGGCCAGCACCGCGTCGGTGGCGGCAGCGGTGCTGACGGCCTGGCCCTTCGCCGCCAGATCGGCGGTGAACACGCCATCGTCCAGCACGGCGTGCACGGCGGCTTCCACCTCGGCGGCTTCCGCTTCCAGCCCCAGCGAATGGCGCAGCAGCATCGCGGCGCTGAAGATCGTCGCGTACGGATTGGCGATGCCCTTGCCGGCGATGTCCGGGGCCGAACCATGGATCGGCTCGTAGATGCCGACCGCACCGGGTTCGCCGAGCGAGGCCGAGGGCAGCAGGCCCAGCGAGCCGGCCAGCATCGACGCCTCATCGGTGAGGATGTCGCCGAACATGTTCTCGGTGACGATCACGTCGTACTCGCGCGGCTTGGCCAGCAGGTGCATCGCCATTGAATCGACCAGCTGGTGCTCCAGCGCAACGTCCGGGAACTCCTCGCGGCCGATGCGCGCGGCCACGTCACGCCACAGGCGCGAGGTTTCCAGCACATTGGCCTTGTCCACCGAGGTGACCTTGCCGCGACGCTGTTGCGCCAGACGGAACGCACTGCGCAGCACGCGCTCGATCTCGGCTACGGTGTAGCGGCACAGATCGCTGGCGCTGTCGGCGTCGCGGGTCTTGTCGCCGAAGTAAATGCCGCCGGTCAGCTCGCGCACCACCACGAAGTCCACCCCCTGCAGCAGCTCGGCCTTGATCGGCGAGGCGTGCAGGGCGGCTTCATGGGTACGCACCGGGCGCAGGTTGGCATACAGGCCCAGCGCCTTGCGGATCGCCAGCAGGCCCTGCTCCGGGCGCACCTTGGCATTCGGGTCGGACCACTTCGGGCCGCCGACTGCACCCAGCAGTACGGCGTTGGCGGCCTGGCAGGCGGTCAACGTAGAGGCGGGCAGTGGCTCGCCATGGCGATCGATGGCGACGCCACCGATGTCGTGCTCGCTGAAGGTGAAGGTGTGGTTGAAGCGTTCGGCGACGGCCTTCAGGACGGCGACTGCCGCGGCGGCCACTTCCGGGCCAATGCCATCACCGGGCAGGACAACAATTTCAGCGTGCATGCTCACTCTCGTAGCGTTCGATTTCAGGGACACGGCCCAACAGATACCCCAACTGGTCGACACCTTCCAGCAGGCAGGTCTGCGAGAAGCCATCCAGCGGGAAGGAATAGACGCGACCATCTGGCGTGCGCAGTTCGCGCGCGGCCACGTCGATGGTCAGCTCGTCGTCCGGGCGCTGCATCAGCGCCTGCACATCGGCCTCGTCCAGCACGATCGGCAGCAGGCCGTTCTTCAGCGAGTTGCCGCGGAAGATGTCGGCGATCTCGCTGCTGACGATGGCACGCAGGCCGAGGTCGGTCAGCGCCCATGGTGCATGCTCGCGCGAGGAACCGCAGCCGAAGTTGCGGCCCGCCAGCAGGATGCTGCGGCCGGCGTTGTGTGGCTGGTTGAAGGCGAAGTCGGCCACCGGGGAACCGTCGGCCTGCCAGCGCCAGTCATTGAACGCGTTGCGGCCGAGGCCGGCACGTTCGGTGGTGGACAGGAACCGCGCCGGGATGATCTGGTCGGTGTCGATGTTGGTCTGCGCCAGTACCACGCTGGACGAGGTCAGGGTACGGAAACCGGCCATCACGCCACCTCCTGTGCGAACAGTTCGCGGGTATCGGCGACGTGCCCGTTCACCGCGGCCCAGGCGGCGCTCATCGGCGAAGCCAGCAGCGTGCGCGAACCGGGGCCCTGGCGGCCTTCGAAATTGCGGTTGCTGGTGCTCACGGCCAGCTGGCCGGGAGCGACCAGATCGCCGTTCATGGCGATGCACATCGAACAGCCCGGCTCGCGCCATTCGGCGCCGGCCGCGCGCACGATCTCATGGATGCCTTCGGCCTCGGCCTCGCGCTTGACGATTTCCGAACCGGGCACCACCAGCATGCGCACCCGGTCAGCGACACGACGGCCGCGCAGGACCTGTGCGACCTCGCGCATGTCGCTCAACCGGCCGTTGGTGCATGAGCCGACGAACACCACGTCCACGGGTGTACCGGCCAGCGCCTTGCCGGCCTGGAAATGCATGTAGTCCAGGCCTTTCTGTGCGGCGGCATCGTTGGCCGCCGGAATCGGCGCATCCACTGCGATCGCGGTGCCCGGATGGGTGCCCCAGGTCAGGGTCGGGCGGATGTCGGCAGCGTCGATGTGCACTTCGCTGTCGAAATGCGCGCCGTCATCGCTGCGCAGCTGCTGCCAGCGTGCCACGGCGGCGTCGAAGTCGGCGCCCTTGGGGCCGCGCGGGGTCGCGGCGACGAAGTCGAAGGTGACCTGGTCCGGGGCCACCATACCGGCGCGTGCGCCGGCCTCGATCGACATGTTGCACAGGGTCATGCGCTGTTCCATGTCCATCGCTTCGATGGTGCTGCCACGGAACTCGATGACGTGGCCGGTGCCACCATTGACGCCGATCACGCCGATGATGTGCAGGACCACATCCTTGGCGCCAACGCCGGGTGCCAGCGGCCCATCAACGGTGATCGCCAGCGTCTTCGCCTTGCGCTGCAGCAGGCACTGCGTGGCCAGCACGTGGCCGACTTCACTGGTGCCGATGCCGAACGCCAGCGAACCGAACGCACCATGGGTGGAGGTGTGGCTGTCGCCACAGACGACGGTCATGCCGGGTTGGGTAAAGCCCTGTTCCGGCGCGATCACGTGGACGATGCCGCGGTTGTCCGAGGCCATGTCGAACAGCTCGATGCCGTGCTCGGCACAGTTGCGTGCCAGCGTGGCGACCTGCGCTTCAGAGGCGGCGCTGGCGTAGGGCAGCGTGCCGTCGGCAGAGGCCGGCAGGGTCGGCGTGGAGTGGTCCATCGTCGCCTTGGTGCGATCCGGGCGGCGCGGCGACAGGCCGCGCTCACGCAGTTCGGTGAACGCCTGCGGCGAGGTGACCTCGTGGATCAGGTGCAGGTCGATGTACAGCACGGCGGGCGCGCTGTCGGATTCAGGGACAACCACGTGGGCGTCCCACAGTTTGTCGTACAGGGTGCGGGGTGCGGAAGTCATGCGTGTGCCTGGCAGAAGTACGAAATAGCGAACATCAGTAAAGAAAACGGAACGGTCAAGTCAGCGGCGACGGGCAAGCACCCGCAGCCGCACGTAGTCGGCCAGCGGCTGGCCGCTGGCGTTGCGCGGCAGCTCGGCCAGCAGAACGGTGGCGGCCTCGCGCACGGTGGCGCGTGCCTCGGCCGGCAGATCGTCCAGCAGCGGTGCGGCGAACACACGCAGCCAGCCGGCCACGCCGGTCGGCAGAGCAGTCGGGCGCGGCGTGCACTCGATCAGCTGCACCTGGAAGCCATGCTGGCGCAGGCGGTCGGCGTAGGCATCGGCAGTGGGGAAGTACCACTGGAATGCGCTGGCGCCGTGGCCATGGGCCGCGCGTGCAGCCTGCACCGCCGCGATGATCGTGGCCACGTTGCCATGCCCGCCGAACTCGGCAACGAAGCGGCCGCCCGGGCGCAGTGCGCGGCGCACACCTTCCATCACCCGGTCGGGGTTGCTCATCCAATGCAGCGCTGCGTTGCTGAATACCGCATCGAACTCACTGTCGAACGACAGCGCGTGGCCATCCATCACCTGCGCATCGACGCCGCGCGCACGCGCGGCGATCACCAGTTCCGGTGAGGCATCCACACCGTGGATGTGCGCGCCGCTGAGCGCCAGCTCGGTGCTGAGCACGCCATCGCCACAGCCCAGGTCGAGGATGCGTTCACCGGCGCGCGGGTCGAGCAGGCGCGATACCGCGCCGCCGAGCAGCGGCACGAAGCCGGCGTCGATCGCATAATCCTGGGCGTTCCACTGCTGGCCAGCGGCGCTGGCCGGGGTGGGGGTGTCGAAGGCGCTCATGGCGGGGTCCTCAGGCGGTGGCGGGGGTGGCAACGTCGGTGTTGCTGTGGGCGGCAGCCTGGCGCTGGCGCAGCAGGCGGTTGGCCACATCCAGCCAGGCCAGCGCGGAGGCTTCGATGATGTCCTTGCTGGTGCCGGTGCCGTCGTACTCCACGCCCTCGTGGCGCACGCTCAGATTGGCTTCGCCGCGCGCATCGGCGCCGATGCCGACGCTGTGCACGTGGTAGCTGTCCAGCATCAGCTGCACGCCGGTAGCGGCCGACAGCGCGCCGAACAGTGCATCGACCGGGCCATCGCCCTGCGCGGTCTCGGCTACGCGGTTGCCGTCCGGGTCGGACAGTTCGACCAGTGCATTGGCGCGGCTGCCGACGTCGCTGATGGTCATCGACGCCAGGCGATAGCCCTGCGCGTTGGAGCCACCCTGCATCAGCGTCTGCAGGTCGGCATCGGTGACCACGCGCTGCTGTTCGCACAGGCCCTTGAACTGCTCGAACACCAGCTTCAGTTCGTCTTCGTCCAGCCAGAAGCCCAGCGCACGCAGGCGCGCTTCAACAGCGGCGCGGCCACTGTGGCGGCCCAGCACCATCTGCGAATCCTCCCAGCCCACGTCTTCCGGACGCATGATTTCATAGGTGCCGCGGTGGCGCAGCATGCCATGCTGGTGGATGCCCGATTCGTGGGCGAAGGCATTGGCACCGACGATGGCCTTGTTGCGCTGTACCGGCATGCCGACCAGGCGCTGCAGCAGCTGCGAGGTGCCGACGATGCGCGGGGTGTTGATCGAACTGTCCTGCTCGTAGAAGGCCTGGCGCACCTTCAGCACCATCGCGATCTCTTCCAGCGAACAGTTGCCGGCGCGCTCGCCGATGCCGTTGACGGTGCACTCGACCTGGCGTGCACCGCCTTCGATGGCGGCCAGCGAGTTGGCCACGGCCAGGCCCAGGTCGTTGTGGCAGTGCGCGCTGAAGATCACATTGGCGGCATTCGGCACGTCGGCGACGCCGGCGATGACCTGCTGGAACATCGCGCGGATCTCTTCCGGCGTGGTGAAGCCGACGGTGTCGGGCAGGTTGATGGTAGTGGCGCCGGCAGCGATGGCCACACGCGCGACTTCGATCAGGTAGTCCAGCTCGGTGCGGGTGGCATCCTCGGCCGAGAATTCGACATCGTCGATATAGGACCGGGCCAGCGATACGTGCTTGCGTACCGACTCCAGTACCTGCTCGCGGGTCATCCGCAGCTTGTGCTCGCGGTGCAGCGGGCTGGTCGACAGGAACACGTGCAGGCGCGGGTTGGCAGCGGCCTCCAGCGCACGTGCGGAGGTTTCGATGTCGGCCTGCAGGCAGCGCGACAGCACCGCCAGGGTCAGGCTCGGGCGGCGCAGTTCGCGGCCGATCAGTGCCATCGCCTCACGGTCGGACTGCGAGCTGGCCGGGAAGCCGGTCTCGATGATGTCCACGCCCAGTTCGTCCAGCGCACGCGCCATCACCAGCTTCTGCGGCGGGCTCATGCTGCAGCCGGGGGACTGCTCGCCGTCACGCAGGGTGGTGTCGAAGATGCGGATGCGCGGGGTGGTAATTCGTTCGATGGTGGTCACAGGGAAATCTCCTCGACAGCGGGTGCGACGGCTTGCAGGGGGGAAGGGGAAGAGGTGGGGGAAGCGATGGCGCTGGCCTTGGCGGGCGAGCGCGGTGTTTCGCTGCGCCGTCGCCGTGGTTTGCGTGGCGGGCGCGGGCGGATGTCGGTGAGCAGGCCGGCCAGGACGCCGGCATCGATGTTGCCGCCGGAGACCACCGCGCACTTGCGGCGGCCGGCGACGCGGCGGCCGGCGGCCAGCGCCAGCGCACCGGCGCCCTCGGCGATGATGTGTTCTTCCAATGCCAGGCGGACCAGGGTTTCGCGCAGTTCGGCTTCGCGCACGATCACCACATCGTCCAGCAGCGAGGTGCACAGGCGGCGGGTCAGGAAGCCGGGAATCTTCACCCGCACGCCGTCGGCCAGCGAAGCAACGGGGGCGATCTCGCGCACGTCACCGTGGATCGCGCGGGCCATCGAATCGACGCCTTCCACCTGCGCGCCAACGACGCGGACGCCCTGCGATTTCAGCGCCAACGCAACGCCGGAGGCCAGGCCGCCGCCGCCGATCGGTACGATCACTACATCCGGCGCGTGCGCGGCCAGCTCGATGCCGACCGTGCCCTGGCCGGCGATCACATCGGCATCGTCGAACGCGGACAGGAAGCGGTAGCCGTGGCGTTGTGCCAGTTCGACCGCGAAGGCGTAGGCCTCGTCATAGCTGGTGCCGTGCTGGCGCACGGTCGCGCCCCAGTGGGCGACGCCGGCGATCTTGGTGGCGGGCGCGCCATGCGGCATCACGGTGATGGCCGGCACGTCCAGGCGGTAGGCCGCCCACGCCACGCCCTGGGCATGGTTGCCGGCCGAGGCGCAGATCACTGGCCGGGTATCGCCGCGCTCGCGGCCGGCCAGCAGCGCATTCAATGCGCCGCGTACCTTGTAGGAACCGGTGCGCTGCAGGTTCTCCAGCTTCAGCCAGGTACCGAAGCGTTCGGCATGGTGCAGCGGGGTGGGCGGCAGGAAGCGGCGCAGACGAGCCTGCGCCGCCAGTACGTCGGCGACGCTTACGTCGCCGACATCGCTTTCCTGGCTGGTGTCAGCGGCCGGCATGGGCCACCAGCGCAGTGCAGAAGACCGCCGCATGCGGGCACGGGCGGCGAAGAAGACGCCTCCGTACCGGCACCGTGGTCGCTACGGTACGGGTGTTCATACGGATGCTCCTTCCACGGCGGTGACCTGCACGGACACGCAGTCGTAGATCTTCTCGATCTGCCGGCACAGCGTTTCCGCCGGACGCTGGCCATCCACCACCAGCTGCAGGTGCCAGCGGCCATCGTCGGCGGCCACCGGCGCACCACTGATCGCACGCGGCGCGAAGCCACGGCGTTCGGCCATGCCGATCACGCGCAGCAGCGCGCCTTCGGCCGGGTGCAGCACCAGGTCAAGCCGGTATTGCATTGGGGGTCTCCTGGCGGGCATGGGCGGGGTTGCTTTCCAGCATCGTGCTGTTGGCGGTGTTCGGCGGCACCAGCGGCCACACGTTGGCGCGTGCATCGATGGCCACGTGCAGCAGCGCCGGGCCTGGTTCGGCCAGCAGTGCGGCCAGGCCGCCTTCCACGTCGTCGCGGTTGTCGATGCGGGTGGCGGCGATGCCGAACACCTGTGCCAGTGCCACGAAGTCCGGGTTGTCGGACAGGTCGATCTCGCTGTAACGCTCGGCGAAGAACAGCTCCTGCCACTGCCGCACCATGCCCAGCGAACTGTTGTCCAGCAGCACGATCTTCACCGGCAGGCGGCAACGCGCGATGGTGGCCAGCTCCTGCACGTTCATCATGAAGCTGCCGTCGCCGGAGACCAGCACCACGGTGCGCTCGGGGCATGCGAACTGCGCACCCATCGCGGCCGGCAGGCCGAAGCCCATGGTGCCCAGCGCGCCACTGGTCAGATGATTGCGCGGGTGGTTGAAACGGCAGTGCTGGGCGACCCACATCTGGTGCTGGCCGACATCGCAGGCGATCACCGCATCGGCCGGTGCCAGCTCACTCAGGCGCTTCAGCAGGGCCGGTGCGTAGATGTGCTGGCCCGGCGCGTCGTAGCGTGCGGCGAAACGATCGCGATGCTGTGCACAGCGCTTGCGCCATGCGTCCTGGTGGGCCTTGGGGGAGGGGAAGGCCGCACGCAGGGCGCGGATGGCATGGCCGACGTTGCCGGGCACGGCGACGTCGGCGCTGCGCAGCTTGGAGATCTCGTAGGCGTCGGCGTCGATGTGGACGACGCGGGCGAACGGTGCGAACTCGGCCAGCTTGCCGGTGGCACGGTCATCGAAGCGCGCACCCAGCACCAGCAGCAGGTCGCTTTCCTGCACCGCCATGTTGGCCGCGCGGGTACCGTGCATACCCAGCATGCCCAGCGACTGCGGGTGGTTGGCCGGCAGTGCGCCCAGCCCACGCAGGGTCATCACCGTGGGGATGGCACTGGCCTCGACGAAGTCGCGCAGGTCCTGCACCGCGTCGCCCAGCGCGATGCCCCCACCGGCGTAGACCACCGGCTTTTCGGCGGCTGCCAGTGCGGCGATGGCCTCGGCGATGGCCGCTTCGGCCGGCGCAGGCGGCGGCTCGATGCTGCTCGGCACGTGCGCTGGCAGATGACTGGCATCGGCCAGCTGCACGTCCTTGGGCAGGTCGATCAGCACCGGGCCGGGCCGGCCTTCGCGGGCGATGCGGAACGCATCGGCGACCACGCGCGGCAGGTCATCGACGCTGCGCACCAGCCAGCTGTGCTTGACGATCGGCATCGTCAGGCCGAACACATCCAGTTCCTGGAAGGCGTCGGTGCCCAGCAGCGGCGTGCCGACCTGACCGGTGATGCAGACCATCGGTACCGAATCCAGCATCGCATCGGCAATGCCGGTGACCAGGTTGGAGGCGCCCGGGCCGGAGGTGGCCACGCAGACACCCACCTGGTTGCTGGCGCGGGCAAAACCGTTGGCGGCCAGCGCCGCGCCCTGCTCATGGCGTACCAGGATGTGCTTCAGCGACGAATCCACCAGCGCGTCGTAGAACGGCATGATGGTGCCACCGGGATAGCCGAACAGCGTGCGGACGCCTTCGGCCTCCAGCGCCTGGGTCAGCCAGCGCGCGCCGTTGGGCGGCGCGCTGCGATGTGTCGAAGAGTTCATGGGGGAACCTTGCAAAGCGGGTGGGGGAGGGCCGCGCGGTTACGCGGCCTGTCCTTGCAACCAGACCATCTTGGCGCGCAGTTCCTTGCCTACCTTCTCGATCGGGTGCTCCAGGTCGGCCTGCTTGAACCTGTTGTAGTTCGGCAGGCCCGCTTCGTACTCGGCCACCCAGTTCTTGGTGAAGGTGCCGTCCTGGATGTCCTTCAGCACTTCCTTCATGCGTGCCTTGGTGCCGGCGTCGATCACGCGCGGGCCGCTGACGTAGTCGCCGTACTGCGCGGTCTCGGAGATGAACTCCAGCATGCGCGAGATGCCGCCTTCGTAGAACAGGTCCACGATCAGCTTCAGTTCGTGCAGCACTTCGTAATAGGCGATCTCCGGCTGGTAGCCGGCTTCGACCAGGGTTTCGAAACCGGCCTGCACCAGCGCCGAGGCACCACCGCACAGCACCGCCTGTTCGCCGAACAGATCGGTCTCGGTCTCTTCCTTGAAGGTGGTCTGGATCAGGTTGGCGCGGGCGCCGCCGAGGCCGGCCGCATAGGCCAGGGCGTACTCGGCCGCCTTGCCGCTCTTGTCCTGGTAGACCGCCCAGATGCACGGCACGCCACGGCCGATTTCATACTCGCGGCGCACCAGCGCACCCGGGCCCTTGGGCGCGACCAGCACGACATCCAGGTCTTCGCGCGGCTTGATCATGTCGAAGTGCACGTTCAGGCCGTGCGCGAACAACAGCACCGCACCCTGTTTCATGTTCGCGGCCAGCACGTCGTCGTAGAGCTTCTTCTGCACCATGTCCGGGGTCAGCACGGCAACCAGGTCGGCATCCTTCACCGCGTCGGCCGGTGCTTTCACGGTGAAGCCATCGGCCTGTGCCTTGACCTCGGTCGGGCCACCCGGACGCAGGCCTACCACCACGTCGAAGCCGGATTCGCGCAGGTTCAGTGCGTGGGCGCGGCCCTGGCTGCCGTAGCCGATGACGGCGATCTTGGTCTGGGGCAGGTCGTTGGTGCTCATGGGGGAGGTTCCTTGCGGTGGGAAGAAAAAGAACGGCCGGTCGTCGAGGTGACGTGCCGGCCGGTCAGGGGAAAGCGGTGGAGGGGGCGCCGCGCATCGCACAGGCACAGCCACCACGAGGCATCGTGGTGGTGTGGGTCCGGGTTTTGCGTTGGGCGTTGTGCATGGTGGTTGCGTCTGAAACCAGGTCCTGAAATGAAAAAACCCGCACCGGGGCGGGTGCGGGTTTTTGAAGAGTTCCGGTGTGTTTGTTGCTTACACGCTGGCTCGTCCCGCACCTGTTGGTTGGGTAATAAGTACGAGCACAAGAATCGAACGCAGCGAGGCGGCGCCGGTGTCGGCGGCTACGATGTGTGTTCGCGGTGGCGTGTTGTGATGCAACATGTGATCGAGAGAAACACAGCCGTTTCGGCGATGTCAACCCTCGCGATGGAATTTTTATCGGTTTCCGCTGCATCCAGCGCAATCGCTTGTGGCACAAGGATGGTTGCCGCTGAAAGTGTTTCGGTGAACCGGAATTCACTCCTTTCAGCGCGGTTTTTGCGCGGAATCCGGCGGATTTTCACCTTGGTGGGTGCGGACCTTCCGCCCCCATCCCAGGATCAACGTCCATGACCTCTGCCCGATACCGCATGAAGGCCGCAGCGGCGAAGATCGAGGGACCACCCTTCCATCGGAACCCGACCGTGTCCCGACGCCTTGCCCGTTCCCTGCTGGCCGCCGCTGTACTGGCCTCCGTGCCCGCGCTGTCTTCCGCCGCCGACCGCATCACCGGCCACACCTTCGCCACCCGTTCGGAGGTGATCGCCCCGCATGCGATGGCCGCCACCTCGCAGCCGCTGGCCACCCAGATCGCGCTGGACGTGATGAAGGGCGGTGGCTCGGCGGTGGACGCGGCGATTGCCGCCAATGCCGCGCTTGGCCTGATGGAGCCCACCGGCAACGGCATCGGCGGCGACCTGTTCGCCATCGTCTGGGACCCGAAGACGCAGAAGCTCTATGGCTACAACGGTTCGGGCCGTTCGCCGAAGTCGTTGACCCTGGCCGAGTTCCAACGCCGTGGCCTGAAGGACATCCCGCCTACCGGCCCACTGCCGGTCTCCGTGCCCGGCGCAGTCGACGGCTGGTTCGCGCTGCACGACCGCTTCGGCCGCAAGCCGATGGCCGACAACCTGGCGCCGGCGATCCGCTACGCCCGCGAGGGCCATCCGGTGGCCGAGGTGATCGCCTACTACTGGGACCGCTCGGTGCCCAAGCTGTCGCAGTACCCGGGCTTCAAGGAACAGTTCACGATCAACGGCCACGCCCCGCGCAAGGGCGAGATGTGGAAGAACCCGAACCTGGCCAGCACGCTGCAGAAGGTCGCCGACGGCGGCCGCGATGCCTTCTACAAGGGCGATATCGCCCGCACCATCGGCGACTACTTCAAGGCCAACGGTGGCTACCTGAGCTACCAGGACATGGCCGACCACCACGGTGAGTGGGTCGAACCGGTCAGCAGCAACTACCGTGGCTACGACGTGTGGGAGCTGCCGCCGAACAGCCAGGGCATCGCCGCGCTGCAGATCCTCAACGTGCTGGAAGGCTACGACTTCTCGAAGATCCCGTTCGGATCGCCGGAACACGTGCACCTGTTTGTCGAAGCGAAGAAGCTGGCCTTCGCCGACCGTGCGCGCTTCTATGCCGACATGGCGTTCCAGCCGGCGCCGGTGCAGAAGCTGATCTCCAAGGAGTACGCCGCGCAACGTCGCGCGCTGATCTCGATGGACAAGGCGCTGAAGGAAGTGCAGCCGGGCACGCCGAAGCAGTTGGAAGAGGGCGACACCATCTACATGACCGTGGCCGACGCCGACGGCATGATGGTGTCGCTGATCCAGTCCAATTACCGCGGCATGGGCAGCGGCATGGTGCCGCCGGGGCTGGGCTTCATCCTGCAGGACCGTGGCGAGATGTTCGTATTGCAGAAGAATCATCCCAACGGTTATGCGCCGGGCAAGCGCCCGTTCCAGACCATCATTCCGGCCTTCATCACCAAGGGTGGCAAGCCGTACGCCAGCTTCGGCGTGATGGGCGGCGCGATGCAGCCGCAGGGCCACGCGCAGATCGTGATGAACCTGGTGGATTTCGGCATGAACCTGCAGGAAGCCGGTGATGCACCGCGCATCCAGCATGAAGGCTCGACCGAACCGACCGGGCAGGCCACGGCGATGACCGACGGTGGTGAGGTGAATCTGGAAACCGGCTTCCCGTATGAGACGGTGCGTGCGTTGATGCGCAAGGGACATCGCATCGTGTTCGCCGATGGTCCGTATGGCGGGTATCAGGCGATCATGCGTGATCCGGAATCCGGCGTTTACTACGGTGCGTCTGAGAGTCGAAAGGATGGGCAGGCGGCGGGGTATTGAGGTTTCCCGGCCACCGGGCGCAGCCCCCTCCGCGGTGATGGTTCGTGGAAGCGGGATCATGTGATTGGGCCGGGCGGGTGGGCTGGTCGGGGGACGCCGTGAATCCGTCCCTGGAGGCTTGGCCGCGGCATCCATGCCGCGGACACCCCCGCCCAGCCCACCCGCCCGGCCACGGATAGTTTCCGTGTCCATCACCGCAGGAAAAGAAAAAAGAAGATCAAGAGCAAAGGCAACGGCAACAGCCGCGTGCTGTGGGTTGGGGTCGGATCCGTTTCCCACAGGAAAACGAATCCGACCCCTTCTTGTTTTCCGATACACCTCATCCACGCATGGCGTGGATGGACCAACCGTCACACGTAACCTGTCGGGGGTGGGGCGGTGTGGGTGGGCAGGACCGTTGGCGCCATGGATGGCGCCATCGAGCCCCCAGGGACGGGTTTACGGCGTGTCCTGCCTACCCACACCGCCCCGCCCAACCAGCAGAAACCCAGAGCTGCCCTGGCTTTTGAATTTGCACTTGCTTGAAAAAGCGGTGCAGCCGCAGGCTGCAAAACCCACTCAATCCTGATCGTGCGCGCGCGCCGCCTCCGCCGGGGTCTCCTCCTGAGCCGCCATCTCGCGCGCGATCCACGCATCGATCATGTGCCGCTGGCGCTGCGCCTGCCGCCGCTCGCGCGTGTACTCCTGGTCCAGCACCCGGTACAGCGACACCATCACCAGCACCATCAGCAGCGCGAATGGCAACGCCGCAATCGTGATCATGCCCTGCAGTGCATCCAGGCCACCGGCCAGCAGCAACGCCGCTGCAATCAGCGCCACCGCGATGCCCCAGGCCAGCTTGCGCTTCAACGGCGGATCGCCTGCCTCGTCAGTGGACATGCTGGCCAGTACCAGCACCGCCGAATCGGCTGATGTCACGAAGAAGATCATCAGCAGCACCAGTGCGATGCAGGAAAGCAGCAAGGGCAGCGGCATGCTGTCAAACAGGGTGAACAGCACCGTTTCATAGCCATTGCCCAGCGCCTGCACCAGGTCGGCGTGGCCGAAGATCTGCGCCCACAGCGCAGTACCACCAAACACCGCGAACCAGAAGAAGCCCAGCACCGTGGGTGCCAGCACGACGCCGATGACGAACTCGCGGACGCTGCGCCCACGCGAGATGCGCGCGATGAACGAGCCGACGAACGGGGCCCAGGAAATCCACCACGCCCAGTAGAAGATGGTCCAGTCCGCCACCCATGTGCTGCCCGAGAACGGCGACATGCGCAGGCTCATCGTCACCAGCTGGTTGAGGTACGACCCCAGTGTGGTGGTGAACGTATCGAAGATGAATCCGGTCGGACCCAGCACCAGTACGGTGGCCGCAAGAAGCGCGGCCAGCGCAAGGTTGAAGTTGGACAGCCACTTCACCCCGCGCTCGACTCCGCTGGCGGTGGACGCCATGTACAGCACGAACGCGATGGCGATGATGGTCAGCTGCAGTGGCACACCCGCGTGCAGGCCGAACACGCGTTCCATGCCGGCAGCGATCTGGATGGTACCGAACCCCAGCGTGGTGGCCACGCCAATGGCAGTGGCAACAACCGCGGCGATGTTGACCACGCGTCCGATCCAGCCGCGATGGTGCCGGCCGATGATCGGTTGCAGCATGTCACTGACCAGTCCACGGCCATTGCGGTTGAACTGGAACCAGGCCATCGCCAGGCCGATCAGCGCGTAGATTGCCCATGGATGCAGACCCCAATGGAAGAATGCATAGCGCATCGAAGCCCGCGCCGCGTCCATGCTCTGCGGTGCGAGGCCTTCTGGAGGCTTGGTGAAGTGGGAAATCGGCTCGGCGGCGCCCCAGAACACCAGGCCGATGCCCATGCCGGCGGCGAACAGCATCGACATCCAGCTGGCGCGCGAGAACTCCGGCTCGGCATCTTCACCGCCGATGCGCAGGTTGCCGAAGCGACCGAATGCCAGGTACATCAGGAAAGTCAGCGCCAGGAACACGACCAGAAGATAGAGCCAGCCGACACTGCGGATGACATCGGCCAGTACCGACTGCACCACGGTATTGAAGGGGCCGGGTGCAACACCGGCAAGCAGCACCAGAAGCAGAACCAGTGCGATGGAAACGCGAAACACCATGAAGGAGCTTCTCCGATCAAGGGATTGAGGGGAGCGAGCAGAGCTTGCTGCGAGGGGCCGGCGACATGCAGCACAGACCGGGCAGGGGCCGCGGAGGCGGCGGGGAAACACCGGCCGCAGCGGCACGATGCGCGTGCACGTTACTGAATGCGATGTCACGGTTCTGTTAATACAGAAACAGCAGATCCACGCCGTGCGTGGATGGAACCACCAGGAGCTGCAGTGCGTTCTATGCTCTAATGCACACCAAGAAGCGGGGGTACCGCGGCCATGTGGCCACGGTTGAGACAGTCCCTTGGAACCTGATCCGGCTCATACCGGCGTAGGGAAGCTTTGCAGTGCAGCCATGCCCGGACTCCGCCCAAGGACCGTCCTGGCGCGGCAGCAGTGCGCCGCCGCTTCGTCCCTGACCTTCCTGGACGATGCCCGATGAACGCACAGCTCTCCGCCCTGCAGCAACAGGCCCAGCAACTCTCCGAATCCGTGACCCGGCCCATTCCCGGCTCGCGCAAGATCCACGTGCCCGGTTCACGCCCGGATCTGCAGGTGCCGATGCGCGAGATCGCGCTGACCCGCACGCCGACCTTGTTCGGCGGCGAAGAGAATGCACCGGTGACCGTTTACGACACGTCGGGCCCGTACACCGATCCGGAGGTGCGCATCGATCTGTCCGCTGGTTTGCCGGCACTGCGTCGCGGCTGGGTGGAAGAACGCGGTGATACCGAGCGGCTGGAAGGACTGAGTTCTTCGTTCGGTCGCGATCGCGAGCATGACCCGAAGCTCGATGCGGTGCGCTTCCCCGCGCGCAGCCTGCCACGCCGTGCGCGTGCAGGTGCCAACGTCACCCAGATGCACTACGCGCGCCGCGGCATCATCACGCCGGAAATGGAATTCGTCGCCATCCGCGAGAACCAGCGGCTGGACGCGATCCGCGATGCCGGCCTGCTGCAGCAGCACCCGGGCGAGGCGTTCGGCGCTTCGATCCAGAAGATCATCACCCCGGAGTTCGTGCGCGACGAAATCGCCCGCGGCCGTGCGGTGCTGCCCAACAACATCAACCATCCGGAAAGCGAGCCGATGATCATCGGCCGCAATTTCCTGACCAAGATCAACGCCAACATCGGCAACAGCGCCGTGTCCTCGGGCATTGCCGAGGAGGTGGAGAAGCTGGTGTGGGCGATCCGCTGGGGCGGTGACACGGTGATGGACCTGTCCACCGGCAAGCACATCCATGAGACCCGCGAGTGGATCATCCGCAACTCGCCGGTGGCGATCGGTACCGTGCCGATCTACCAGGCGCTTGAGAAGGTCGATGGCCGCGCCGAAGCACTCACCTGGGAGATCTTCCGCGACACACTGATCGAGCAGGCCGAGCAGGGCGTGGACTACTTCACCATCCACGCCGGCGTGCTGCTGCGCTATGTGCCGCTCACCGCCAAGCGGGTCACCGGCATCGTCAGCCGCGGTGGCTCGATCATGGCCAAGTGGTGCCTGGCACACCACAAGGAGAACTTCCTCTACACGCATTTCGAAGACATCTGCGAAATCATGAAGGCCTACGACGTGACCTTCTCGCTGGGTGACGGCCTGCGCCCGGGCTGCATCGCCGATGCCAACGACGCTGCGCAGTTCGGTGAGCTGGAGACGCTGGGCGAACTGACGAAGATCGCCTGGAAGCACGACGTGCAGACCATGATCGAAGGCCCCGGCCACGTGCCGATGCAGCTGATCAAGGAGAACATGGACAAGCAGCTGCGCGAGTGTGGCGAAGCGCCGTTCTATACGCTGGGCCCCCTGACCACCGACATCGCACCGGGCTACGACCACATCACCAGCGCGATCGGTGCGGCAATGATCGGCTGGTTTGGTACGGCCATGCTCTGCTACGTGACGCCGAAGGAGCACCTCGGCTTGCCCAACCGCCAGGACGTGCGCGACGGCATCATGGCCTACCGTATCGCCGCGCATGCGGCCGACCTGGCCAAGGGACACCCCGGCGCACAGGTGCGCGACAACGCGCTGAGCAAGGCACGCTTCGAGTTCCGCTGGGAAGACCAGTTCCATCTCGGGCTGGACCCGGAGAAGGCCAAGGAATTCCATGATGAGACCCTGCCGAAGGATGCGCACAAGCTGGCGCATTTCTGCTCGATGTGCGGCCCGCACTTCTGTTCGATGAAGATCACCCAGGACGTGCGCGACTACGCCGAGGCCGGCATGAAGGAGAAGTCGAAGGAGTTTCGCGCCGCCGGCGCCGAGGTCTATCACCAGGGCTGACGTGTAACGGGTAGTGCCGGCCGTCGGCCGGCATTCCGTCGTGCGTGGGACCAGGGAGAGTGCCGGCCAGTGGCCGGCACTACCGCTCATCACGCCGCTCCCGGCTATCCTCCGCCCATCACCCTGGGGAAAGGACGCCATGCCCGTTGCCATCACCACCCGCTGGCTGGCCATTGCCCGCCGCCATCCTTCGGCCTGGCTGCTGGGTGCCCAGTTGATCGCGGTGCTGCTGTATCCCGCACTTGATGACACCGCCGGCGGCCGTGCGGCGCTGGGCATGTTCGGCATGGCGGTACTCGGCCTGGCGCTGTGGGTGGTCCAGCGCAGTCCGCTGGGCACCTGGCTGGCACTGCTGCTGGCCATTCCTTCGGTGGTGTTCTCGCTGGCCGGCGCACTGCTGGATCGCAGTGCGCTGCTGACCACCGCGCAGCTGCTGGAAAGCCTGCTGTACTTCTATACGGCCGGTGCGCTCATCGCCTACATGCTCCAGGACCATAAAGTCACCCGCGATGAACTGTTCGCAGCAGGTGCGACATTCACGTTGCTGGCGTGGGCCTTCGCGTTTGCTTTCGCCGTGTGCCAGCAATGGTATCCGGGCAGTTTCCAGGGCACCGGTGGTGGCGCGCAGCGCACCTGGATGGAGCTTCTTTATCTGAGCTTCAGTTTGCTCTCGGGTGTTGGCTTGAGCGACGTTGTGCCACTGCATCCGCAGGCGCGCGCCTTGGTCATGCTGGAGCAGTTTTCAGGCGTGATGTACGTAGCTTTGGTGGTTTCGCGACTGGTTGGATTGACCATGCTGCGGCGCATGTGAAAATGAACGCCAGATAAAAATTTCGCGCCCCGCAGGGCGCGAATGGTGCAGCAGATTATGTGAATGCGTCGGCGAGAGAGAGCCTGGATGTCGACCACGCGATAGGCGAGGTAACCCGCATAGGCTAGTATTCGCCCGCTTCATTGTTTTTGCGGTATGCGCCGATGCTTTGTGCGGAGTCTGGCTTTTTGCTGTTCCCAGGACGGGAGGGTATCGAAGGCAAACGCTGCCCCGGACCTGTCTCTACTGTGTAGCGGAAAATGAACAGCAGTGAAAACCAGCCCCCCGGATTCGATCGGATCCGGATAGGAGAGTGCACTGTCACTCTGTCCTCGCGCGAAGTCGAGGTCGTCGGTGCGCGTCGCCCGCGTCGGCTGACGCCGAAGGCGCTGGGCGTGCTGCGTGTGCTGCTGCGCCAGCCGGGGCGTGTTGTCACCCGCGATGAACTGTTCGCGGAAGTCTGGCCGGACACGCTGCCGACCAATGATGTGCTTACCCAGGCCGTCACCCAGCTGCGCAAGGCGTTCAGCAACGACGACGACAACGGCCAGGCCTATATCGAGACCATCGCCAAGACCGGCTATCGCCTGCTGGTGCCGGTGCAGGTACTGGACGATGTCGAGCCGGCGCCGCCGGCGGGAGCCGATGACGAAATCGTGGACATTCAACCGGCGATGGCCATCGCCGAGGTGATGCCGCCACACCTGCAGGCATCGCGCCGCCGCTGGCGCCACGTCCGCCGGCGCGTACTGCTGGTGCTGGGCGTGCTGATGCTGGCCACGGTGGTGGTGCTGACCGCGCTGCTGCTGCGGCGGGCACCGGCCAGCAGTTCAGCTGTGGACGCGGCCGTGGAGAACGGCACGCGCGTGATCGGCAGCCCGCAGCGTCCCTATCGGTTGATCACCGCGACCAGCGGCTTTGAAACCTATCCCACGCTTTCACCCGATGGTTCATTGGTGGCCTATGAGGGCGCCAACGAAGACGGGCAGGGCGGTGGTGCGATCAAGGTGCAGACCTCCGGCAACGCGCCTGCACGGCAGCTGCTGGCTCCGCCGGCCGGCTCGGTCGATCGCTTCCCGAGCTGGTCGCCGGATGGACGCGAGATCGCCTTCGCGCGGTTCAGCAACAACGGCGGTTGCCAGGTGCTGATCGCCAGCGCGACCGGTGGTGCCCTGCGCCAGGCCACACGGTGCGATGGCACCGAGCTGCTCAGTTTCGACTGGACGCCGGACGGCCGTGGTCTGGTGTTCGGCAGCATGGTGGGGCGCTATGCCCATCGCGGCATCCGCAAGCTTGATCTGGCCAGTGGCCAATGGGAGGCGCTGGACTACGGTGTCGCCGAGGATGACTTCGACTATGCGCCGCGCTACTCGCCTGATGGCAAGTGGCTGGTATTCGTGCGCAATCCGCAGCTGGGCGACCTGTGGCGCATGCCGGCCGCGGGTGGCACGCCCGAGCAGCTGACCAACGAGGCCGCTGAACTGCGTGGCTGGGCCTGGTTGCGTGATGGCCGGACGATCGTGTTTGGACGCCGTGTCGACAGTGAGGTGCGCCTGTACTACCTGGACGTCGAGAGCCGCACGCTGCGCGACGCCGGGCTCGACGACGCACAATGGCCGGCGACGGCGCGCCGCGCGGGCATGCTGGCCTTCGTTCACCGCCGCGCGCAGTTCGGCATCTTCAAGGTGCCGATGGAGGGCGGTTCACCCCCGCAGCGCTTGTTTGCGTCCAGCGGCCGGGATGGGCAGCCGATGGCGGCGCCGGATGGACGCCAACTGGTGTTCACGTCCGATCGTTCAGGCAGCTTCGCGCTGTGGTGGGCGGACATGGAGCGCCCCGATTCGCTGCGGCCTATCGAAGGATTGCGGCCTGAGGCACGTCAGGCACCGGACTGGTCGGCCGACAGCCGGCGGTTGCTGGTGGTCGGGCGCGACGAACACGGACGCACGGTGGTCTATGAGATCGCCCCACGTGACGAACGCGTCCAGCCGTTGCCGGTACCGTCGGAGCAGCCGCTGCAGGCACTGTACGGCGCAAACCCGGACCAGCTGCTGGTAGTCGAGCGCGATGACCAGCAACAGACCCGGCTGAGCCTGTTTGATCGAAGCGTGCAGCCTTGGCGCCGCCTTGCCAGCATCGAGGGCGTGTCTCAGGCGCGGTTCGATCGCAGCAGCGGGCGTGTGCTGTTCACCCGCCTGGCGGCAGGCGGCCTGTGGTCGGTGGATGCGGCGCTGGCGCCAGGCAGCGTGCAGCAGATCAGCGATGACCAGCCCAGCCGGTGGCGGTACCGGGCCTGGACCGTGGCCGGCAACAGTGCGATCGGCTATCTCGGTACGTCCACCCGCTGCGGTACGACACTGGTGCTGATCCAGGCCGGGCGCGAGGAACCGGAACGCTGCCTGGATGCGGAACGCCTCAGTGCCGGCAACGGGCTGAGTGCCGGCGCCGATGGGCGCACCCTGTTCGTGGCAATGGCGGTCAGCGACGGTGCCGACATCGGTGTGATGCGTTTGCCCGAGCGCTCGCCGACGCTGCTTCCGGCGTTCTCCAAGTTGTTGTTGTTCAACGGAAATGGGCCTTCGTAATTTCTTCGTGGCGACCTCGCCGCGAATTCGTGGCGATCTCGTCTGACTTTCCTGACGTGGTGCCGCCTGATTTGGCAAAACGGAGGCCTGTACTAGGCAAATCCGTGGTGCCCCCATGCGTCAACTCTCGCTGGCCGATCGCGGCCAAACCGTCTCTCTGGACCGGTCGCTCGACGATGCTGCGCCGACCTGCCTGGGCGTGGCCCGGCTCGGCAGCCTGCAGACCGCAGGCAGCAGCTTCACTGTGTGGATGCAGGTGCGCGGCAGCTCCTGGGTGGAAGCCAAGGAAGGACGCTTCCGCTTGCGCCAGGGCGAGTGGATCGCCTTCGAGAAGGAGTCGCGGCCGCTGGTGCAGGCCGGTCGCAACGGCTTGTGCGTTGGCCTGAACCTGACGGTCGAAGCGCTGCGCGTGCTGGCCGAGATGGCCGATTGCGGTCTGTATGCCGGGCGTGGCCGCATGAACCGTGGCGATGCCCGCGTTGCGCTGCGCCTGTGGCGCGATGCGCTGGCCAGTGGCCAGCCGGCACAGGCACTGCGCCCGCTGCTGCTGCACCTGGCGGGCCTGCAGCGTGGGCTGGCCGACAACGTGCAGCGTTGCCCGGGGCGCTCGCGCAGCCGCAAGCGCCAGGTGTTCGGCCGCATGCAGCGCGCCCGCCTGTACCTGGAAGGCAACAGCCACCGCGTGGTGCGCATCGGTGAACTGGCCGAGCTGACCAACTTCTCCAGCTGGTATCTCTCCAAGACCTTCCAGAGCCTGTACGAGGAAAGCCCGCAGTCGCTTTCGGCGCGGCTGCGCCTTGAGCGCGCTGCCGACCTGCTGCGTGACACCGACATGATGGTCGGCGAAGTTGCTGCAGCCAGTGGCTTCGACAACTGCTGCAGCTTCGCGCGTGCGTTCCGCGCCCGCTACGGCCAGTCCGCATCGCGCTTCAGGGAGAACGGCGGCTTGCTGCCGCCACAATCTGCAAAGTCTCCGGTTGGTTCGCGCAAATACAGCGCTGCAACGCAATCGTAACGTGCTGGGGTGTTTTAACACGCTGCTAACACGTACCTTGGAGAGATAGATGAACGTTCGTAATCCCGCAGTGCGGCTGGGCCTTCTGCCGGCTGGCATTGCGTTGGCGCTGACGCCCGCCTTTGCTTCTGCACAGGAAGCAAAGGATGCGACCACCCTGGATCGCATCGAAATCACGGGCTCGCGCATCCGCGGCGCCTCGATGGAGACCCAGCAGCCGGTCCTCACCCTGAGCCGTGAGAACCTGGAAAAGCAGGGCTACACCACCGTCGCCGATGTCCTGCAGAACCTGACCTCGGCAGGTTCGCCGGCCATTTCCCGTGCGGACTCGCTGTCCTCCGGCGAAAACGTTGGCGGCTACTACGTCGACCTGCGCAACCTGGGCGCGCAGCGCACCCTGGTGCTGATGAACGGCAAGCGCCTGGGCGCGACCACTGCCGGCTACCAGGATCTGAGCCAGATTCCGATGGCCGCCGTCGAGCGCATCGAAGTGCTGAAGGATGGCGCCTCCGCCATCTACGGTTCGGACGCCATCGCTGGCGTGGTCAATGTGATCACCCGCAAGCGCTTCGACGGTGCTGAAGCCAGCGTCTACGTCGGCCAGTACGGCCGCGGCGACGGCGACACCAACACCTACTCGTTCACCCTCGGCTCCGAAGGCGAGCGTGGCGGCGTGACCCTGTCGGCCGAATACTCCAAGCAGGATCCGGTGTGGGCGAAGGATCGTTGGTTCAGCCGCGACGGCGGCCTGGGCCCGAACACCACCTCCGGTGATTGGAGCCCGCTGAGCCAGAACAGCACCTGGTGCGACCCGCGCGTGTGGGGCGACTGCAAGCCGCGCGCTGCAGGCCAGCCGCAGCCGGAGTGGATGACCCTGAATCCGGGCGGTGACCCGAAGAATGCGGCCGACTACCACCAGCTGACCCCGGCCGAGTACTCCAATGCCAACCAGCAGATGATGGTGCAGACCGGCATCGAGCGTAAGTCCGTGTACGTCAACGGCAGCTACGATCTGGCCGACTCGATCACCTTCAATGCTGACGTGCTGTACAACCAGCGCACCACCGACCAGCAGATCGCGGGTTACCCGTACCAGTCGCTGTCGTTCGGTACCCCGCTGTCGAAGGACAGCGCGTTCAACCCGATCGGTCAGGACGTCGAGTTCCGTCGCCGCCTGTGGGAAGTGCCGCGTACCACCAAGAGCGATCTTAAGACCCTGCGCTTCGCGCCGAGCCTGAGCGGCTTCTTCGAATTCGCCGGCAAGACCTGGGATTGGGACGTCGGTGCGCTGTGGAACCGCAACGAGCTGACCAAGACCGGCTACGGCGACATGAGCCTGATCGCATCCGAGCAGGCACTTGGCAAGTCGTTCATCAACGGCCAGGGTGTTGCCCAGTGCGGCACCGCCGCCAACCCGATCCCGCTGAGCCAGTGCCGTCCGTGGAACCCGCTGCTGCCGTATGGCGTCAACGGCCAGGGCTCGCTTGCCGACCGTGATCTGCAGAACTTCCTGTTCCCGACCTACACCGACACCGGTGTGACCAAGACCACCAGCTACACCGCCAACCTGTCCGGTTCGCTGTTCGAGCTGCCGGCCGGTGACCTGGGCGTGGCCATGGGCTACGAGCACCGCAAGGAAGAAGGCCGCTTCGTGCCGGACGCCTTCCGTCAGTCGGGCCAGTCGACCGGCCTGGCGTCGACCACCACCTCGGGCAACTACTCGCTGGATGAGTTCTACCTGGAACTGAACGTGCCGATCCTGTCGGACCTGCCGTTTGCCAAGGAACTGACCTTCAACGTCGCCAGCCGCTACTCCGACTACAGCAACTTCGGTGACACGATCAACTCGAAGTTCGGCCTGGTGTGGCGCCCGATCGAAGAGCTGCTGGTCCGCGGTACCTACGCAGAAGGCTTCCGCGCGCCGACCGTCGACGATCTGTACGGCGGCACCAACTCGAGCTTCGAGCGTTACACCGACCCGTGCGGTTCGACCTCGCCGGGCAACGTCGCTGGCAATGCTGCCTGCGCCGGGGCTGGCGTGCCGGCCAACTACGTGCAGGTCGGCCAGGGCTTCGCGCCTTGCAGCACCTTCCCGTGCGCGACCCCGGACCAGTTCGTCAGCGGTTCGAATTCGGCTCTGAAGCCGGAAACCTCCAAGAGCAAGACGGTTGGCCTGGTCTGGAGCCCGCGTTGGGTGCAGGGCCTGGACATCTCGCTCGACTGGTACCGCTACGAGCTGAAGAACATGATCATCGCTGACAGCGTTGATCGCATCCTGCGTGACTGCTACGTGCTGGGCAACGCAGCTCGCTGCGAAGGCGTCACCCGTGCCGCCGATGGCCATATCGAGGCGCTGACCTACGGCCTGGCCAACCTCGGCTCGATGGAGACCGAAGGCTACGACCTGGGTGTCAAGTACCGCCTGCCGGAACTGTCGATCGGCAAGTTCAGCATCGACTGGCAGACCAGCTACCTGGCCAAGTACGACGAAGCCGGCCAGAACAAGAAGGGTGAGAACATCACCATCGGTCGCGTTGGTGAGCCGGGCCTGTTCCGCGTCCGTTCGAACCTGGGCGTGAACTGGGAGCTGGGTGACTTCGGTGTCAACTGGACTGCTCGTTACTACTCGGGCATGAAGGAAAGCTGCATCGACGACGCATGGTGCGACGCCCCGAACCACTATGCCAATGGTGAGCCGGATCCGCTGCGCCACACCGGCTCCAACACCTTCCACGACGTGCAGGTCAGCTGGAAGGCTCCGTGGGATGCCACCATCGCCCTGGGTGCGAACAACGTGTTCGATCACCGCGGTGCGCTGCAGTACTCGGCGCCGAACTCGAGCTTCGCCTACTACGGTGGCTTCGACGTCGGTCGCTTCCTGTACATGAAGTACACCCAGCGCTTCTGATCGTTCGAAGTGCGATAGCAATACCGGGAGGGCGGACCGCAAGGTCCGCCCTCTTTTTTTGTAGGGGAATTCCGAAATGTCGTGGAAGGTGAGCAGAGTCACGTTCCTGTCGTGTCGTAATCAACACAGTTGCTGGGTCCACTTTCGGACACTTGCACATGGAGAGAGCGATGAAGAGCACGCTGTTGCACAAACTGTCTGCTGCTGCACTGATCTATGCAACATTGGTGGGTGCGGTGTTCGCCCAGACCGGTGGCGTCTGTGGGGGCGGGCTGTACTGCGAAGAGCTGCGCCAGCAATGCCTGGCTGCAGGCAATTCGAAGGTCATGTGCGATCTGCAGTATCGCCACTGCGTGCAGGACGCCTGCGGCGCGCGCTGATGCAAAAAAAGGCGCGCCTTTGGGCGCGCCTTCGAGGTTGTTCCTGCGTTGACAGCTCAGGCCTCGCTGGGTACCAGTCCCATCAACGCATTGGCATGCTCGCGCCACTGCGGCAGCCTGTTGAGTACACCTGCGCGCTGCAGGTAGTCCTCATCCACCGGATCGCCGTTGACCAGCGCCAGCGCCACATGCACCGCACCGGTCACCCAGAAGCTGCGCGTATTGGCGCGCTGCGGCTGCAGGTGGAAGGCAACCGCTTCGATGATCGGCATCGGCAGGCCCCACAGGCCCAGCAGGTAGGCGCCGGCCTCGGCATGGCCGGGGCGGGTGTCACCGGCCAGCGACGGTTCGCTGCGCTCGTTGCGTACGCCGGGCAGCAGCAGGCCGATGTCGGCCAGCAGGGCGGCGGTCGCGCCCAGTTCGGCACTGGATTCGGGCAGCAGGCGCGCGGCCAGGCGCGAGGCGAGCAGGGCGCGCTGCTGCAGCGAATTGCGTTCGGCGGTGGACAACGTGGGTGCGGAAAACACCTCGCTGGCCAGCACCAGGTCGCGCAGCGTCGACAGGCCCAGGCGGGTCACGGCCGTGCGCAGGTCAGCGATGGTGCGTCCCTGGCTGAAGAACGCCGAGTTCGACAGCTGCAGCACCTTCGCGGCAATGGCCGGGTCGGCCGCCACCAGCTTGGCGACGTCGGCGCTGTCGGCGTCGTCGTCATGCTCCAGCGCCTGGGTCAGGCTCAGGTACAGGTGCGGCGGCGAGGGCAGCTTCTCGATACGGCCGATGGCATCGCGCAGGCGTGGGCTGTCCAGTACTTCGCGCAGCTCTTCCAGGCTGGTCAGCGCTTCCAGCAGCACTTCCGGTGCCAGTGGCAACGGCAGGAAACGGTGAGCGACACCGATCAGGCGTGCCGGCGGCGGCCGGTTGCCGTGCTGGGCATCGATCAGCGCGATGCGGATGGTTTCCGGGCGCAAGGTCCGGATCTGGCCCAGCAGCGTGGTGGCATTGAGATCCGGCAGCTGCGGGCAGACGATCACCGCATCCACGCCCTGCGTGGCCACCGCAGCCATCGCGGTCTGGCCATCGGTGGCGGTCAGCGGCTGCCAGTCTTCCCCAAGATCGGCAATGAATTCGGTCAGCTCGGCCGGCAGGCTGGCTGCATCCCCAACAAGCAGAATACGCACGACACATTCCCCTGGCTGTCTCGACGATGGATGTCGACGACGTGTGAAGTGACGCAATTTACCTAATACGGCGGCACGTGTGATGTGCCGTCGTCATGAAACGTGACCCGCATCGCTCCAGCGGGGTGCCGCCGGAGCGATCCGGTTCAGGCTCAGGCCTTGCTGTCGAGATGGCGCTGGTGCGCCTCGATCAGGATCTGCTTGGCCTCAGCGGCGCCGCCCCAGCCGTCGAGCTTGACCCACTTGCCCTTCTCCAGGTCCTTGTAGTGCTCGAAGAAGTGGCCGATGCGCTCCAGCCAGTGGCTGGACACCTGGGCGATGTCTTCGACGTGGGCATAGCCACTGAAGATCTTCGACACCGGCACGGCCAGGATCTTCTCGTCGCTGCCCGCCTCATCGCTCATCTTCAGCACGCCGACCGGACGGCAGCGCACGACCGAGCCCGGCACCAGCGGCAGCGGCAGCACCACCAGCACGTCGGCCGGATCGCCGTCGCCGCACAGGGTGCTCGGCACGTAGCCGTAGTTGCAGGGGTAGCGCATCGGGGTGGACAGGATACGGTCGACGAAGATCGCGCCGGTTTCCTTGTCCACTTCGTACTTCACCGGCTCCGAGTCCTTCGGGATCTCGATGATGACGTTGATTTCTTCCGGCGGGTTCTTGCCGGGCGAGACGAGTTCCAGACCCATGGTCGTGCTCCAGGTGGGGGATGTAGACGGATAGCCCCCCATTTTATGCCTTTGCCGGGCGCTGTGCAGAGGGAGGGGCCGACGGCGCTGCGGGGCGGGGGCCTACCGGGCAGGCCGGGATTGGCTGATGGGGGCGGCCGGCATGGGAGCGCAGGCTGGACCAACCTTCCCAAGGAGTCTGCCCATGAACGTGTCTGCCCTGTCGTTTGGCCTGACCTGCATGTTGCTGGTTGCGCCTTTGGCCCAGGCGTCCCCTTATGTCGACCTGATCGACTACCCGCACCAGGAGGCCAACTGGGACCGCTTCTTTGCCCTGGAAGGCCGTTTGCAGCATGGCTTCGATGCCATCTGTGGCGACACCTTCTGCGAGGGCGAATACAGCGATATCCGCGCCCTGCGCCTGCGCTGTTCGGTGGATGCGGTGCGGGGAACCGTGCATGAATGCCTGTGGGCATTCGCCGCCAGCGATCTGGAGGTGTCCCGCAACGATGGCGCGATCGTGGCCCGGCAACCGACCTGGTTGTGCCGCCTGCCGCTGGTGGCGGGAACCCCGGTGGAAGCCTTCCATGCCGCGCTCGCCGCGCGCAATCCACTGCATGACCCGCTGCCGGGGACCTCGCAGAGCGTCTATGACGGGCTGACCGGGTGCATCCATTGATGAGAACGTGACTGATTCTCATTAACGGAGTAGCATGCGCGGCGCCTTCCGTCTGTCGTCCCGGTTCCGCGCATGTCCTCCAATGCCGCCTCCCTCACCGAACTGCTGATCCGCGAGCGGCCCGCGCTGCTGCGCCGGGTGCAACGCATCCTGGGGGGCGACAACGGCGCCGAAGACGTGATCCAGGCGGTGTGGTTCAAGGCGCGCGGGGTCGACGACAGCCAGGCCATCGACAACCCGCGAGCCTATCTGTACCGGCTGGCCGCCAACCTGGCCACCGACCATGGCCGCGAATCGACCCGGCGCAACCGTCTGCTGGCCGACCACTACCTGTGGGGGCCGGACGAGGTGATCTCGACCGAGGAGCAGGCGATGGCACAGGACGAGCTGCAGCGGGTGCTCGACGCGGCGGGACACCTGCCGGAGCCGACCCGCACCATCTTCCGGCTCAACCGCCTGCAGGGCCTGACCCAGGCCGAGATCGCACGCCGTCTGGGTGTGTCGGTGACTACCGTCGAGAACCATGTGCGCACCGCGCTGCAACGCCTGGCCTGGGCGCGCAGCGGCCGATGATCGCCCCGGCTTGGGGCTGGCCCTCGCTGAAACGTCTTGATCACTGGACCGTGGATGCGGTCTAGTTCCTCCGCCCGCGCTTGAATGCGCCTGTCCGCCAGCCGATGAGCCCGCCGAACACGCTGCCCGCCGCCAATGACGATGCCCTGGCCGAACAGGCCCGGGGCTGGATCGCGTGGCTGGCCTCGGGTGACATCGGCGAGGGGCGCATGCATGAGTTCGAACGCTGGCTGGCACAGCCGGGGCACCGTCGGGCCTTCGAGCACGAGCGCGCGCTGTGGCGCAGCGTCGGACCACGCCCGCAGGCCCGGCCCGCCGAACGCCGGCGCCCGCGGCGGCTGCGCTGGGCAATGGCCGCTGCAGCTGCGCTGGCGATGCTGGTGGCATGGCCGGAGGCCTGGTTGCGGCTGCAGGCCGACCATCGCAGTACGCATGTCGTGCAGAACGTGCAACTGCCCGATGGCAGTCGCGCCGTGCTGGATGCGGACAGCGCGATCGCCGTGCGGTTTGATGCCGATGCACGCCGGATCGAGCTGCTGCGCGGGCGCGCCTGGTTCGAGGTCAGCCCGGATGCCCAGCGGCGTTTCAGCGTGCGCGCGGGCAATGGCGTGGTCGAGGACATCTCGACCGCGTTCTCCGTCGCACGCGACAACGATCAGGTGGAAACCCAGGTCGGACAGGGCAGGGTGCGCGTGGCCAGCCCGGCCGACGGTGGCTGGACCTACCTGCAGGTGGGACAGCGCGCGGTCTATGGCGAGCGCAGTGGCGTGACGCGTCTGCAGGATGTGGCGGCCGACAGTGTGGGCGCGTGGCGGCAGGGTGAACTGCTGCTGGAGCAGGCCAGCGTCGCCGAGGCCGTGCAATGGGTCGGGCGCTATCGCGCTGGCCCGACCTTCGTGCGTGGCGATCTGTCGCAGCTGCCGGCCGTCAGTGCAGCATTGCGCATCGATCGCCCGGAGCAGGCGCTGGATGCGTTGGCGGCAACAGCAGGTCTTCGGGTTACTCGTCTTCCATTCGGCGTCGCCATCGTGCAGTAGATCCACGCCATGCGTGGATGACCGTCCCTGTGCCGACCAACGGTCGGCACCCACCGCAGCAAGCAGCCGACCCACGGTCGGCACCTGCCGCGGCCGCAAATCGCTCTTGGGGTTGCCGCGCTTTCATCCGTCTTACTCCGCGAACGTACCCGCCGCCGCCAGTACGTCGCCGTGTCCGCCCGTGTTGCGGATGTCGCCGCGCCCGCGGCACCGATTACCTGACAGGTTCCCCCATGTTCGATCTCCATCGTCCGGGCCGCATGCCGCGCCCGTCCCGCCTGTGCATCGCCCTGCTGGCGGCCGGCCTGGCCAGCGCCGCGCCCTCCGTACTCGCGCAGGATGCCAGCGGTGACCACGCTGCCGTGCAGCGCTTCGATATCCCCGCGCAGCCACTGGACGAGGCGCTGCGCAGCTACATGCGCCAGTCCGGCGTGCAGGTCGTGTACCCGGCCACCCTGGCCCGGGGTGTGACCTCGCGTGCGGTCAGCGGCAGCCTGTCGGCCAGCGAGGCTTTGCAGCACCTGCTGCAGGGCAGTGGCCTGGCGGTGCGCCGGGTCAGTGCCGATGCGGTGACCCTGGAAGCGGCAGCGTCGGCGCAGGCCGACAGCGGTGTGATCGTCACCGATACGCTGAGCGTGGCCGGCGACCGTATCGACAGCGGCGCAACCAGCGACGAGGCGCGCCTGCTCGACGGCTATCGCAGCGTCGGCTCCACCGCCACGCTCAACCGCACGCACCTGGAGCGATTCCGCGGTACGTCCAACGGCGACATCGTCAAGGGCGTGGCTGGCGTCACCGCCGGTGATCCGCGCGTGGGCAACGGCTTTGACGTCAACATCCGTGGCATCCAGGGCCAGGGCCGTGTGCCGGTGATCATCGACGGTGGCCAGTCCAGCATGGATACCTACCGTGGTTATGCCGGCCAGTCGCAGCGCACCTACCTCGACCCGGACCTGATCTCCAGCCTGACCATCACCAAGGGCCCGAGCCTGCAGGCCAACGCCTCCGGTGGCATCGGCGGCGTGGTCGAGATGGAGACGCTGAAGATCGGTGACGTGCTGCGCGAAGGCCGGGACTTCGGCGTGCGCGTGCGTGGCGGCCTGGCCAACAACAGCGCCAACAACCTGCCGTCCTACAGCGCCGCGCCGCGTACCGACCGCAGCGCCACCGGCAGCCAGTTCTTCAACGTGGCCGCTGCGGGACACTGGGATCGCTTCGATCTGGTTGCCGCCTACGCCTACCGCGACAACGGCAACTACTTCTCCGGCAAGCATGGCTACGATGACTTCCCGCAGACCCGGCGCACGCTGGCACCGCTGAATCCGCCGCGTACCGAGGTGTTCAATACCTCGGCGCGCTCGAAGTCGGCGCTGCTCAAGGGCACCTGGCGCATCGACGATGCACAGACCCTGGAAGCGGGCTACCGCCGCTACGAGGGCACCGCCGGCGAGATAATGGCCTCGCAGATCATCCGTGTGGATCGTGACCGCATTCCGCAATGGGACCCGGGCCACGTCGACATGGACAGCTACACCCTGCGCTATCGCTTCAACCCGGACAGCGAGCTGGTCGACCTGCGCGTCAACGCCACGTACACCGACACCGACAGCGTGATGTACAACAGCCTGACCGGCATCACCCCCTGGTACTTCGATCGCCGTACCGAGTGGTACGACGCGCCCAGCTTCAGTGGCGACCCCGGTTACAAGGATGCCTACCGCAATCCGCTGCGGCAGAAGCGCTTCGGCCTGGATGCCAGCAACACCTCGAAGTTCGATACACACGCCGGTGCATTCACCCTCGACTACGGCCTGTCCTACAGCGATGAGGACATTGCACCTGGCAGCTCGGGGCCGGTCATGCACGATGACCTGATCAACAACCGCTTCCTGCGCAACGCCGAGCGCAAGGAATACAGTGCCGTGGCCTCGCTGAAGTGGCAGCCCGATGAGCATTGGGAACTGCTGGCCGGCGGCCGCTGGAACCGCGTGGATGTGCATGACCGCAACCGCCTGGCCACGCCCGATGCCTACGAGGTGCAGGGCCAGTACCGCTACACCGAGCTGCTCAATGGCAACCCGGCGCTGCCGTCGTGGCGGGCCAAGCGCATCGCGCTGCTGAACTGGTATCCGGACGCCAACGGCAATTTCACCCAGGAATCGCTGCTGGCTTCACCGTACAAGAAGGGTACGGTGGGCGACATCGGTGGCTGGAACTTCTACGACGCCGGCAAGGCGCAGGACCTGGAGGTGCCGGTCAGCTGGAGCTGGTCGCAGCCGATCCGTCGCCGCGACACCGCGTTCTCGCCGACCGCCAGCGTGGCCTACCGCTTCAGCGAAGACACCATGGTCTACGTGAAGTATGCCGAAGGCACCAAGCTGCCGAGCCTGTTCGAGACCACGCTGGGCCTGTTCACCGCCGCCAAGCCGGTGGGCGAGCTGAAGCCGGAGCGTGCGCGCAGCTGGGAGATCGGTGCCAGCACCATCCGCTATGACCTGTTCACCGCCGGCGACCGCCTGGCGCTGAAGCTGGCGTACTTCGATACCCGCATCGACGACCTGATCACCCGTGACTACCGCACGCTCTCGGCCGGCCTGATCCGCAACGTCGACCAGTTCAAGGTCTCGGGCATGGAGTTCCAGTCCAGCTATGACAGCGGCAAGGTATTTGCTGATCTGTCCGCGCACTATTACTTCAAGGCCAAGACCTGCGCACCGGACATCGCAGCCGAGCGCCGTGCCTATGGTGCACAGCGCAGGAACGATGAACTGGCCAACACGCCGAACTGCGTGGACGGCGGCTTCGAGGGCTCGTACACCAATACCCAGAACCCGCCGCGCTACATGGTCAACCTGACCCTGGGCTCGCGCCTGTTCGACGAGCGCCTGACCTTCGGTACCCGCGTGGTCCACAACGCCGGTCCGATCAGCAAGCTGGACAAGGATTGGAACGTGGGCCTGTCAGCGATCCAGCAGCTGTACCGGCCGACCACCCTGGTCGACCTGTTCGCCAGCTGGAGCTTCAACGACCAGCTGTCGGTGGAAGCCGGCGTGGACAACCTGACCGACCGCTACTACCTGGATCCGCTGGCCCTGGGCGTGATGCCGGCCCCGGGCCGCACCGCGCGCCTGGCGTTGACCTGGAAGTACTGATCGTCGGGGGCGGATCCCTTTCCTGCAGAAAGGGCTCTGACCCCAGCGGGAGACAACGGTAGCGCCGGGCCATGCCCGGCGCCTTCCTCCAGCCAGTTACAGCCCGGTCGCCGCCTTCACGGCATCTTCGTGCAGCGACTCGTTCAGCTCATCCACCACCGTGGTCCATGCCGCATCGGCCTGCAGCGACTCGGACAGGAACTGGCGCTGGGCATCGTTCCAGTACGGCGCTTCGACCACTTCCACATCGGTGGCCAGCTGGTGTTCGCGGATGAAGCGGGCGATGCCCTCGGCGCTGGCGTCCAGGCCCAGCTGCAGGAACAGGTTGGTCATGCGCGGTTCGGTGGTGATCATCGTCGGTTCCTGCGGGAAGAAGGGATACGCCATTATCGGTGCACATGGCCTTGGGGAAAGCCCCGTGGCGAACGTCTACAGCAGGACGACCCCCTTGGCATCCCCCATGAACGCACACATCGCCCCTGAAGACAGCCGCAGCCTGCGGCTCAAGGCCGCCACCCGCGACAGCCATGGCGCGCTGGACAAGCGCATCATGGCCGGCGACATCTTCGCCGACCGCAGCAACTTCGCCCGTTTCCTGCGCGTGCAGTACCGCTTTCATCGCAGCATCGATGCGCTGTATGCCAACCCTGCGCTGGATGCACTGCTGCCGGACCTGGGTGAGCGCCGCCGCCTGACCCAGGTGGCGCGCGACCTGCAGGATCTGGAGCAGACCCTGCCGGGGGCCGACATCGCGGCGTTGCCGTCCGATCTGGAGCTACCCGCCGCATTGGGGTGGCTGTATGTGGCCGAAGGCTCCAATCTCGGCGGCACCATTCTGTACAAGATGGCTGCCAAGCTCGGCCTGGATCGTGATTTCGGCGCCCGTCACCTGGCCGCGCACCCGGATGGCGCGGCGCGCCACTGGCGTGAATTCACCGCTGCGCTGGATGCGGTGCCGCTGAGCACCGAGCAGGAGCAACAGGTGATCGATGCGGCGGACGCCGCCTTCCGCAGCGTGCACGGCCACGTCGAAGTGGAATTCGCCTGATGCACGCCTCCCGCCTATCGGCGCAACGCTGATGCGCTGGCTCTGGTTCGCGCTGGGCTGGGTGATGGTCGGCCTCGGGGTGATCGGCGCGCTGCTGCCGGTGATGCCGACCACCATCTTCCTGATCCTGGCCGTTGGCTGCTTCGCGCGCAGTTCGCCGAAGTTCGAGCAACGCCTGCTGGCGCACCCGCGCTACGGCCCATCACTGCGGCTGTGGCGCGAGCAGGGCGCGGTGTCGCGCAAGGGCAAGACGTTTGCCAGCGCCGGCATGGCGGTGGGCTTCGCGCTGTTCTGTTGGGGCGCACATCCGTCCTGGCGGCTGCTGCTGGGCGTGGGCCTGTTCTTCGCGGTCAGCGCCGGCTACGTGCTCAGTCGGCCCGCACCGCGGTTGGAGCCCAACCCGGTCGTGGAAGTGGACGACGCCAATGATCCGCGCACGGTACGCCGCCGTGCAGCGACCCCTGATGCTGATGGAAAACGAGACGATGCTGCCTGCTGACCTGGCCCCCGTGGCTGCCCCTGCACTGACGCCCTGGGGCATGTATCTGGCCGCCGACGTGGTGGTGAAGACAGTGATGATCGCGCTGGCACTTGCCTCGCTGGCCACCTGGACCGTGCTGCTGTCCAAGGGCTGGGAGCTGGCCCGGCAGGGCCGGCAGCTGCGTGCAGCGCGCGCGCTGTTGCTGCAGGCGCCGAGCCTGCCCGGCGGGAGCGCAGAGGCCAGCCTGCAGCAGGGCACCGCACTCACCATGCTGGACGCGGCGCGAACCGAGCTGCGCCTGTCGCAGGATCTGGACAGCCGCGATGGCATCAAGGAACGCGTTGCCTCGCGCCTGGACCGCATCGAACTGGAAACCGCGCGCGTGCAACGGCGCGGCATCGGCGTGCTGGCCAGCATCGGCGCGGTGGCGCCGTTCGTCGGCCTGTTCGGCACGGTGTGGGGCATCATGAACAGTTTCATCGGCATCGCCCACAGCAACACCACCAACCTGGCGGTGGTCGCGCCCGGCATCGCCGAGGCTCTGCTGGCGACCGCGCTGGGTCTGGTCGCAGCGATTCCCGCCGTGCTGGTCTACAACCACTTCAGCCGTGTACTGGCCGGCCTGCGGGGCCTGCTCGGTGATCTGTCGGCGGCCGTGCAGCAGCTGGTCTCGCGCGATCTCGATCGTGCCGTGCTGCGTACCGCAGCGGCACCGCTGCGTGCGGTTCACTGAGGCACGACGATGGCGATCAGGACCGCGTCCGACCGTGACGATGCACCGGAAGAAGCGCACGAGATCAACGTCACGCCCTTCATCGACGTGATGCTGGTACTGCTGATCATCTTCATGGTGGCCGCACCGCTGGCCACCGTGTCGGTGCCGGTCCAGCTGCCGGCCAGCAATGCCAGCGCCACGCCGCCGGAACAGGCACCGGTGTATGTGACCGTGCAGGCCGATCTGTCGCTGCGCGTTGGTGAACAGGCCGTAGCGCGCGACGGGCTGGCGGCTGCATTGCAGGCGGCCACTCACAGTGACACCACGCAGCGCATCTTCCTGCGTGCCGATACCCGCGTGCCCTATGGCGAACTGATGGCCACGCTGGATGCGCTGCGCGCGGCCGGCTACCTGAAGGTGGCACTGGTCGGCCTGGAGCAGGGCGCACGATGAGTGGACTGCGGCGCTGGGCGACCAGCCTGGCGATCGTGCTGCTGGTGCATGCGTTGTTGATCGGCGCGGCCTGCTGGTGGGCGACGCGCGCACCGGTGCTGGCTACGACGGCGCCGCCCGCTGCGCTGATGCTGGAACTGGCGCCGATGGCGCAGGCACCGCCGGTGCCGCCGCGCGAGGTTGCGACCGGCCCGCTGCAGCAGCAACAGCAGCGGCAGGCGCCGAAGCCGGCCCTTCGCGAGCAGCCGAAGGCGCCGGTGCAGCTGCAGGGTGACCTGCCGCCGCCGCGTACACCGGAGCCGACGCCGTCGCCGGACACCGCTGACGCCAATGTCGCGCAGACCAGCGCACCGCCGCAGGTGGCGGCTGATGCGGCCACACGCAACACCGCACCGCAGACCACGGCGGGTGAGCGCAGTCGTGCCGAGGCGACCTGGGAAGGACGCCTGCTCGGGCACCTGCAGAAACACCGCCGCTATCCGCGCCAGGCCGAGCGTCTGCGCCAGCAGGGTGTGGTCTACGTGCGCTTTGCGGTTGCCCGCGATGGCGCGGTCTCGGGGTTGAAACTGGGCCGCAGCAGTGGCTTCGCGCTGCTCGACCAGGAGACGCTGGACACCGTGCAGCGGGCCAGCCCGGTACCGGCGCCGCCGGCCGAAGTGGCCGGCGACCCGGTGGACGTGATGGTGCCGGTGTCGTTCTTCCTGCGCGGGCGTTGACCTCGTAGCGTCGAGCTTGCTCGACCGCTCTTGCGGTGTGGGCCAGAAGCAGTCGAGCAAGCTCGACTCTACGGGTTTGCGCATGGTGTGGATCTACAGCAGCGGCACCAGCAGCAGCGCCACGATGTTGATGATCTTGATCAGCGGATTGATCGCCGGACCGGCGGTGTCCTTGTAGGGATCGCCAACGGTATCGCCGGTCACTGCCGCCTTGTGCGCCTCGCTGCCCTTGCCGCCGAAGTGGCCGTCTTCGATGTACTTCTTGGCGTTGTCCCAGGCGCCGCCGCCGGTGGTCATCGAAATGGCCACGAACAGGCCGGTCACGATCGTGCCGATCAGCAGGCCGCCCAGTGCGCGCGGCCCCAGCAGCAGGCCGACCACCACCGGCACCGCCACCGGCAGCAGCGAGGGCACGATCATTTCGCGGATCGCCGAGCGGGTCAGCATGTCCACCGCCTTGTCGTACTGCGGCTTGCCGGTGCCCTGCATGATGCCGGGGATCTCGCGGAACTGGCGGCGCACTTCTTCCACCACCGCACCGGCGGCGCGGCCGACCGCTTCCATCGCCATCGCACCGAACAGGTACGGAATCAGGCCGCCGATCAGCAGGCCGATGATCACCGTGTGGTCGCTGAGGTCGAAGCGGAATTCCTGCCCCGGATGTGCCGCCTGCAGGTTGTGGGTGTAGTCGGCGAACAGCACCAGTGCCGCCAGCGCCGCTGAGCCGATCGCGTAACCCTTGGTCACTGCCTTGGTGGTGTTGCCCACCGCATCCAGCGGGTCGGTGATGTCGCGGATCTCCGAGGGCAGCTCGGCCATCTCGGCGATGCCACCGGCGTTGTCGGTGATCGGTCCATAGGCATCGAGGGCGACGATCATGCCGGCCATCGACAGCATCGCGGTGGCGGCGATGGCGATGCCGTACAGGCCCCCAAGCGCGAACGCGCCCCAGATTGCCGCACACACCGCCACCACCGGTAGCGCGGTGGACTTCATGGAAATGCCAAGGCCGGCGATGATGTTGGTGCCATGCCCAGTGGTCGAGGCCTGTGCCACGTGCTGCACCGGCTTGTACTGGGTGCCGGTGTAGTACTCGGTGATCCACACGATCAGGCCGGTCAGCACCAGCCCGATCAATGCGCAGCCATACAGCGCCATCGGCCCATGCACGTTGTCACTCATCAACCCGGTGGTGATCGGGTAGAAGGCGATGGCGGCCAGAACGCCGGAGACGATCACGCCCTTGTACAGCGCCCCCATGATCGAGCTGCCCCGGCCACTACCCGGTTCGCCCACCTTGACGAACAGTGCGCCGATGATCGAAGCGATGATCGATACGCCGCCCAGCACCAGCGGATACAGCACTGCATTGGCGCCGGCCTCGGCCAGCATCAGGCTGCCCAGCAGCATGGTGGCGATGACGGTGACCGCATAGGTCTCGAACAGGTCGGCGGCCATGCCGGCGCAGTCGCCCACGTTGTCACCCACGTTGTCGGCGATCACCGCCGGGTTGCGCGGGTCATCCTCGGGAATGCCGGCTTCGACCTTGCCCACCAGGTCGGCACCGACGTCGGCACCCTTGGTGAAGATGCCGCCGCCCAGGCGCGCGAAGATCGAGATCAGCGAGGAGCCGAACGCCAGCCCGACCAGTGCATGCAGCGCCTGGTCCATCTGCAGGCCCATCCGCAGCAGCAGCGCGTAATAGCCGGCCACGCCTAGCAGGCCCAGCCCTACCACCAGCATGCCGGTGATCGCGCCGCCGCGGAAGGCGACGTCCATCGCCGCGCTGATGCCGTGGCGGGCAGCTTCGGCGGTGCGCACGTTGGCGCGTACCGACACGTTCATGCCGATGTAGCCGGCCGCGCCGGACAGCACCGCACCGATGGCGAAGCCGATCGCGGTGTACCAGCTGAGGAAGATGCCGACCAGCACGAACAGCACCACGCCGGCGACGCCGATGGTCAGGTACTGGCGGTTGAGGTAGGCACGCGCACCTTCCTGGATCGCGGTGGCGATCGCGATCATGCGTTCATTGCCGGTGGGTTGGCGCAGGATCCAGCGCGCCGAGACGATTCCGAACAGGATCGCGAGAATGGCGCAGCCCAGCGCCAATGACAGCCCGTGACGTTCCAGCATTAGACCCCTCCGCAGAATGGATGTAGGCATCCAGTGGCGATGAACGGCACCACGAGGGGGACGACGGGCTGCAGCCTGGAACCAACCCGTACCGACCTTGGTGGTCGTCCGACGTATGGCGGTGTTCAGCATTCCCTGGTGGCCGCAGTATGCGTGCCGCGCACTGTAGAGTCGAGCCGTGCTCGACTGGTTTTTACGAGCCCCGCCGCATGCCGCCAGTCCATGGGCATGATTCGAAAGCCGCAGGCCTTTGCACCCCGTTAAGCCAGCCTCTGCAAGCCTGCGCCCAGTCCCGTAGGAGATTCCCCATGCGCCTGTCCCTGTTGATGCTTGCCACCCTGGTCCCGGCCGTACCGGCACTCGCCGCGGAAACCCCGGAGCTGCAGCGCGCCGTGGGTGCCCCCCAGACCGTGGGCGCGGTGCACACCCTGCGGCAGATTCCCGAGGCCTGCGCGCGCCTGGAAGGTGCCTTCACCGGTCAGGCGGCCGAGCCGTATCGCTTCGCACCGGTGCGGACCAGCGAGCAGTGCCAGCCGCGCGCGCGCTTCGTCGACTATGCCAAGGCGCAGCCGAGTGTGGACAAGGGCTGGAAGCTCAATGATGTGATCCGCGTGCCCAGCGCCGCCTGCCCGGCACAGCAGGCCGTGGTGCGCGTGTGGCGCCTGCCGTCGAGCAACAAGGTCGAGCTGGACGGGCAGGGCCAGTCGCGCATCTATCTGGAAGAGGCCAAGAAGCAGGCCGCCGCCGGCCAGATTCCGCAGGTGACGATGTTCGCCGCGCAGCTGCAGATGGAAGGCAAGGCCTGCAATTGAGGCCGTCCAGCAGCGCGCATCAACGCATGGCGTGGATCTACTTCGCTGCGCATCGGTAGTGCCGGGCCATGCCCGGCGGGCAACCTGGTAGTGCCGGCCGCTGGCCGGCAACCCTGCAATCATCACTCCGCCAGCGTCGCCCCGCGCGCCACCAGCAGCTCTCGCAGGGCCCTGCGATGGCAATGCGCTTCATCCTCGCAGTAGCACCCCACGCTGATGTCGCTGTGCTGTGACATCGCGGCCAGAAGATCCAGCGCGTGGGCTGCATCCGGCGCCTTCATCTCGGCCTTGTAGTGGCGGAAGAACGCATTCCAGTCGGCCGCGGTTTTCGCTTCGTGCGCCCGCTTTACCAGTTCCGCGCTGGGTGACAGGGTCGGGAACCAGACGTCGTACCAGTCCTGTGTCGCGAACTCACTGCGCGGCACGCCGCGTGGCGGCCGCCGCACGGTACCGATGCGCAGCCCTTCGCCGGGGTGGCGCGGCGTACCCAGTCGAACAACACGCAGTGCCATGATGACCTCCGGACGGGGCATCCATCATCCTGCGATGCACGTGCGCCAGGTGTGAACCGCTGTGGAAACGAAAAGGCCCGGGCGCCTGCGCACCCGGGCCTTTTCCCATGCTGGCAGCGATCAGTTGCCGCGGCAGTCCTTCAACCACAACACACGACCAATCTGGTCGTAGCTGTCGACCACACCGGTCAGCGTCACCTTCTCGCGCGGGCGCAGGGCCAGCGCATACGCGGCCTGGTTGGCTGCAAACGAGCAGGAAATGGCCACGCGCTCAAAGTCGATGCTGCCATCGCTGGGCAGGTCAAAGCTGGTGTTGTAGGTGCCGCCACTGCGCAGCACGGAGGTGATGCGACCGGTGATGGCGTAGGTCTTGCCCTTGTAGCGCGGCTCGACCGCGGCCGGGTTGTCCTTGTTCTGGTTGCGCAGCTGGAAGCCGAAGCGGTCGGCGGCAATCGTCACCACCGACGCCTGCGGAGTGGCCTTGGCCGCCTGTTCGCCAGCCTTGCCCGGCTTGATCTGGTTGAGCAGCTTGCACATTTCTTCGCGCACGCCATCGGCCGAGGCAATGGCGCCCTTGTTGACCTTCACCACCATGCCGACGGTGCCCTGGCCGCCTTCGGAGGTGGCACTGATGATCATCGGAATCGGCTTGTGGGCCATGGATTCCGGCTCTTCGATCAGCATCGAGCCGCCTTCCACGTCCTCGCTGAGGACGTCCATGTTGGCGTTCTTGGCGATCACCCGCATCTGGCCGATGGCACTGGCCACGGTCAGGTCCGGATGGGTGACCGATGAGGTGAAGGTCGTGCCGACGAAGGGATTGCCCTTCTTCTGGAAGTTGCTTTCGCAGGTCGCAGCGAAGGCCGGCGCGGCGGCACCGCACAGCAGCGCGGCGATCAGGATCGGGTGCTTCATGGTTACAGTCCTTGTGAAATGGCAGCACAGGCCCGGGCCTTGAAGGCCGGGCAGCGTCGAATCTGGCTTGCGGCGGCCCCTTTGCCCCGGGCCGGAGCCCGATTGTGGGGTGCTTCGGCGGCCGCCGCAATGTGCCCTGCGCTCCGCACAGGGCTCAACACAAAGGGGCGTATACGACTTAATCCCCTCCGTCCCCTTTTTCGGCTCAGCCCTCGAAGGCCGGCAGCTTCTGCTTCACGGCCACGTTCTTCAGCGTCACGTACTTCGGCAGGCCGTCGGTGCCGTACGGCAGCGGGGCTTCGCCCTTGATCAGCGGCGACAGGTAGGCGCGTGCCTTGGCGGTGATGCCGAAGCCGTCGCGGCGGATGAAGCCGGCGGGCATCTTCTTTTCATGATTGGCGATCTTCGACAGCGGCGCCGCTTCGATCTTCCAGCGATAGGGCGCATCGCTGCTGCGCACGATCACCGGCATCACGCCGTTCTGTCCCTTCAGCGCCAGCTGCACGGCGGCCTTGCCGACCGCCTGCGCCTGCTCCCAGTCGGTCTTGCTGGCCAGGTGGCGGGCCGAGCGCTGCAGGTAGTCGGGCAGCGCCCAGTGCACCTTCAGGCCCAGCTGATCCTTGACCCGGCCGGCCAGGTGCGCGGCCACGCCGCCCAGCTGCGAGTGACCGAACGAGTCCTTGCCGCCGCCCGCGTCGGCGACGAAGCGGCCATCGGCGGTGGCGATGCCTTCCGACGCCACCACCACGCAGTAGCCGACGCGCTCGACCACCGCCTTGACCTTGGCCAGGAACGCCGCTTCGTCATAGGCGCGTTCGGGCAGCAGGATGATGTGCGGCGCTTCGTCATCGCCGTTGCCGGCCAGGCCGGCGGCCGCAGCCAGCCAGCCGGCGTGGCGGCCCATGGCCTCGTAGATGAAGACGCGGGTGGAGGTCTCTGCCATCGCCGCCACGTCCAGCGCCGCCTCGCGCACCGACACGGCGGTGTACTTGGCCGCCGAGCCGAAGCCGGGGCAGGTGTCGGTCACCGCCAGATCGTTGTCGATGGTCTTGGGCACGCCGATGCAGGTCAGGTCGTAGCCGGAGGCCTTGGCCAGCTGCGAGACCTTCAGCGCGGTGTCGGCCGAGTCGTTGCCGCCGTTGTAGAGGAACCAGCGCACGTCGTGCGCGCGCAGCACTTCCAGCAGGCGGTCGTAGCGGGCACGGTCGGCGTCCAGCGATTTCAGCTTGACCCGGCACGAGCCGAAGGCGCCGCCCGGGGTATGGGCCAGCGCGCGGATCGCGGCGGCACTCTCTTTGCTGGTGTCGATCAGCTCCTCGCGCAGGGCGCCGAGGATGCCGTTGCGGGCGGCCAGAACCTTGATGCCCTTGGCCCGGGCCTGCTCGATCACCGCCGCCGCCGTGGCGTTGATGACCGCGGTGACACCGCCGGACTGGGCGTAGAGGAGAGTACCGTTGCGCATGCTTCTACCTGCTCGGGGGAGGGGACATTGCAGGGACATTACCCGGATGCGGTAAAGTGGCGCTATTGCGGTGCAGCGATACCGGTCCGTCCGGGACGCGAACCTTCTTTGTTTTCAACACGTTGGAGTCAGGTCAATGCGATTGGTTCTGTTGGGACCGCCCGGTTCGGGCAAGGGGACACAGGCGACGCGCCTGAAGGAAAAGCTGGGGATCGCCCACATTTCGACCGGTGACATGCTGCGCGCGGAAATCGCCGCGGGCACGGAGCTGGGCAAGCAGGCCAAGACGGTGATGGATGCCGGCAACCTGGTGTCGGACGACATCCTGCTGGGCATGCTGGAGTCGCGCCTGACCCAGGCCGATGTCGCCAAGGGCTTCATCCTCGATGGCTACCCGCGCAATGTGGCCCAGGCCAATGCGATGGACGGCCTGCTGGCCAAGATCGGCCAGCCGCTGGATGCCGTGGTGCAGCTGGACGTGGCCACCGAACTGCTGGTCGAGCGCATCGCCGGTCGTGCCAAGGAACAGGGCCGCGCCGATGACACGCCGGAAGCGGTGCGCCAGCGCCTGCAGGTCTACAACGACCAGACCGCCCCGGTGGTCGACTTCTACGCCGGCCGTGGCACCCTGGCCCGCGTCGACGGCGTCGGTGAGCTGGACGAGATCGAAGCCCGCATCCTGGCGGCGATCAAGGGTTGATCCTGCAGGGCCGGTGCACTGCCGGTCCTTCGGGCGCAAAAAGCACAGGCCTGGTCCGCGAGGACCAGGCCTGTGTCGTTTGATAGGCGCCAGCAGAGGGCTTGCTCAGGGCCCCGCAGCATGAGCTCCCTTGGGGATGGCCTCTTGGGGAGTAGGACCGGTTCGGGTACTGCGGCTGGCAGTTCGAATTGTGTCCGGGTTCACAGAACATCGCTATCGGGATTTCCCTGACAGATGATTGGAGTTTTCTCACATCCTGTGTAGGACTTGTCTTACCCCGGATCGGACATTGGCCCTATACAGCCGTCATCGGTCACAATCCTCGGTCATGAGCAGCGTACATATCCTTGCAATTGCCGGCACCTTCATGGGCGGCGTGGCCGCCCTGGCGCGGGAACTGGGCCATACGGTCAGCGGCAGCGACCAGGCCATCTATCCGCCGATGTCGACCCAGCTCGAACAGCTGGGCATCACCCTGGACCAGGGTTACCGCGCCGACAGCGTGCCGGCCGGCACCAATGAGGTGGTGATCGGCAACGCGCTCTCGCGCGGCAACCCGGCCGTGGAGGCCGTGCTCGACGCCGGCCAGCGCTACATCTCCGGCGCCCAGTGGCTGTCCGAACAGGTGCTGCCGGGCCGCGACACCCTGGCCGTGGCCGGTACCCACGGCAAGACCACCACCACCACCATCCTCACCTGGCTGCTGGAAAGCGCCGGTCGTTCGCCCGGTTTCCTGATCGGCGGCGTCGCCGAGGATTTCGGCGTCTCCGCCCGCCTGGGCCAGGGCCGCGAGTTCGTGGTCGAGGCCGACGAGTACGACACCGCCTTCTTCGACAAGCGCAGCAAGTTCGTGCACTACCGGCCGCTGGTGGCCATCCTCAACAACCTTGAATACGACCACGCCGATATCTTCCCCGACGTGGCCGCGATCCAGCGCCAGTTCCACCATCTGGTGCGCACGGTGCCGGCGCGTGGCCGACTGATCGTCAACGGTGAGGATCAGCACCTGGCCGAAGTGCTGGCGATGGGCTGCTGGACGCCGGTCGAACGCTTCGGATTCGATCCGTCGCTGGAATGGCATGCCGAGCTGCTGGCCGCCGATGGCAGCGCCTTCCGCGTGCATCACCGCGGGCAGGCAATGGGCGACGTGCAGTGGTCGTTGCTGGGCCGCCACAACGTGCTCAACGGCCTGGCTGCGCTGGCCGCCGCGCATGCGGTGGGCGTGGCACCGGCCGACGTGATTCCTGCGTTGTCACGCTTCCGCAGCGTCAAGCGCCGCATGGAAGTGATCGGCCACCATGACGGCATCACCATCTACGACGATTTCGCCCATCACCCGACCGCGATCGCCACCACACTGGAAGGCCTGCGTGCCAAGGTGGGTGATGCGCGCATCGTGGTCGCGATGGAGCCGCGCAGCAATTCGATGCGACTGGGCGCACACGCGCAGGCGCTGGCTCCGTCGCTGGCGCTGGCCGATGAAGTGGTGTTCCTGCATCGCCCGGAACTGGCCTGGGATGCCGCCGCGGTGATCGCCGCGGTGCGTGGCGAAGCGCACGCGGTGCCCGATACCGACGCGTTGCTGGCGCAATTGCAGGCCAGCGCGCGCAGTGGTGACCACGTGGTGTTCATGTCCAACGGTGGCTTCGACGGCGCGCCGCGTCGCTTCCTCGCCGCGCTGCAGGCCCGATGAGCGTCGACGGTTCGCTGCCGCTGTTTCCGCTGCACACCACGCTGGTGCCGGGTGCGGCGGTAGGCCTGCGCGTGTTCGAGCGCCGCTACCTGGATCTGGTCCGCGACAGCGGCCGCAGTGGTGAGGGGTTTGGTGTCTGTCTGATCCTCGATGGCGAGGAAGTCGGCGCACCAGCGACGCCGGCCGCCTATGGCGTGCAGGTACGCATCGAAGACTTCGATGTCGGCGCCGACGGCGTGCTGCAGTTGCGCCTGCGTGGTACCCGCCGCTTCCATGTCGAGCGCACCCGCGTACGCGACAACGGCCTGGTGGTGGCCGACGTGCGTTGGTGTGATGAAGACCCGGACGATGAGCTACGGCCGCAGCATGCGCTGCTGGCCACGGTGCTGGGGCACATCATCGAACAGGCCGGCGAGGCCTATGCGCCGGCCAACCCGGCGTTGCTGGACCAGGCCAGCTGGGTCGGCTGGCGGCTGGCCGAACTGCTGCCGCTGAGCGAGCAGCAGCGCCTGCAGCTGCTGCAGATGGATGACCCGCACCAGCGATTGCAGCAATTGCTGGGCTGGATGCCGTAACCGATAACCGCCAACCAAGGTTGGCCACTACCAGAGCGCAGCGGAACCGGGAAACGCCAACCAGGGTTGGCAACAGCCAGAGCGCGCCGGAACCGGGAAACGCCAACCAGGGTTGGCGACAGCCAGAGCGCGCCGGAACCGGGAAACGCCAACCAGGGTTGGCGACAGCCAGAGCGCACCGGAACCGGTAGCTGCCAACCTTGGTTGGCGACGGCCAGAGCGCGCCGGAACCGGTAGATGCCAACCTTGGTTAGCAGCCTTCACCCGAAGCGCCAACCAAGGTTGGCGACTACCAGAGAAGCACCGGCTCGATCACGGCTTGGTCTTCAACCGCAGCACCGGCAGCCCGGTTTCGCTGTGCACATCCTCCCGCTGCGGCAGGTTCTGCACGGCGTCCTTCACCGCGTTCAACGCCGGGTCGACACCACGCAGCGGGTGCCACATGCCGATCCATTCGAAGTGGCGCTCGTAACGCAGGGTCTGTGCACTGCCCAGCCACAGCGGCGTGTTGCCCGGCTGCAGCTGCGCGGGTGCCGGCCACAGGCGCAGCACATAGCGCTCATCCGGCTTCGCACCCTGGCGCACCATCAGCAGTGCTTCCACGCGGGTGTCCAGCGTGGCCGGCAATACCGGCAGCTCATCGGCGCCGGTGTTCTTGTCCAGCATCAGCAGCGCCTGCTGCCAGCCGGCCTGCTCCTGCCGCTTCCAGCCGCGGGCTTCCAGCTGCGCCTGCAGCGGCGCCAGCGGGCCCGCCACCTGCACGTCCAGCGGCCAGCGCTGGTCGTCGTCGAATTCGTTGCGGCGCGCCGGCAGCGTGGCCCAGTCGTGCTGCCACCAGGCTTGCGCATCCATCGCCTGCGGTGCCGGCAGGGTCGGCTCGAACCGCTCCAGCTTCACCGGAATGTGGCGCGGCGCGTACCACATCGCCGCCACGGCGAAGACGCCGTAGAACAGCCAGGCCACCGGCTTCACCCAGAACGAGCGGTTGAAGCGGCGGCGGTAGGCGATGCCCAGCACCAGCAGCCAGAACGTGCCGAACAGCATGCCGCCGATCACATCGCTCAGCCAATGCGCACCCAGGTACAGGCGCGAGAAGCCGATCAGGCTGACCACGATGCCCGACACCAGGTAGGGCCAGACGCGGGTGCGACCGGGCATCTCGCGGGCGATCAGCACCGCGAAGAAACCGAAGGTGATGGTGGCCATGGTCACCGACACCGACGGGAAGCCAAAGCCGCTGCTGGCATCGACCGGGCGCACCACATCCACGGTGGCACCGAGCAGCATGGTCAGGGCCAGGCCGAAGGCAAGCGCGGCCAGCCAGTGCGCGGCTGCCATCCAGCGCCGGCGCCAGATCAGATAGCCCATCGCCGCCGCGGTGGCCGGCAGCAGTACCTGCCAGGCGCCCAGCGATGCCAGCGCGGCCATCGGGTAGTCGGCCAGCGGATTGCGCAGCGCCAGCATGGCCTGGTGCACCAGGAGGTCGATCGCCAGCGGCTCGCCGTGTGCGACCACCACGGTCAGTAACGCGAACCAGCCCCAGCCCAGTACCAGCAGCATCAACGCCAGCATCGCCAGCGGCACCGATTCGCGGCGCTTGGGATCAAGCACGCCAACGGTGTAGCGGCCCAGCGTCGGGTGACGGTTGGACCAATCCAGCAGGCGCGCCAGCCAGTTGTCCATGCGCGCGGCCGACCAGCGATAGCCGTACAGCACGATGGCCCAGACCAGGCCGAGGATCACCGCCAGCAGGCCGACCACCACCACCAGTCGTCCGGCCACGGCGGCCACGGCGTCATACGCCTCGCCAAGAATCCAGCCCGGCGCCAGGAACAGCACCGCCCAGGAGATGCTGGCGATGCCGCTGGCCTGCACGTAACGGCTGGCGGGCATCTTCATCATGCCGGCGATGGCCGGCACGAACGGTCGGATCGCGCCGACGTAGCGTGCGATCAGGATGCTTTTGAAGGCATTGCGGCGGAACAGGTTCTCGCCGCGGTCGAGCAGCTGCGGGTAGCGGCTGAACGGCCACACGCCGCGCAGGCGGTCACCCCAGCGGCGGCCGATCCAGTAACTGATACCGTCGCCGGCAAATGCGCCCAGGGCTGCAGCCGCCACCGCGTACGGCCCGGAGATCTGGCCCAGGCCGATGAACACGCCCACCGCGAACAGCAACGGCAGCGCCGGCACGATGGCGCCAAGAATGATCACCGCATCGCAGAAGGCGATGAGGAAGATAACGGCACCCGCCAGCACGGGGTGAGCGGCAATCCACGCGAGGGTGGCGTCGATCCATGAAGAGTCCATTGCCCGATTATAGGGGCGTGAAGGTGACTGGTTCCCAGCCGCTTCGTGACCGTTTGCAACGGGCGCCATCGCCTAGAATGGGCACATGCCGCATTCGCCAGACACGCCCTCGCACGCCCTGAAGGCCGACAGCTTCGGTCGCATCCTCCTTGTGGAAGGGCCTGCCGGCCCCTTCGTACGCCGTGATCTGGGCGCCACGCCGCTGTGGTTGCGGCTGCCGGCCTGGTGGCTGGCCCGCCGCGAGGCACGCGCGTTGCAGCACATCCACGGCATGGCCGATGTGCCGCAGCTGCTGGCGTGGGATGGCCGTCATCTCGACCGCAGCTTCATGGCCGGCGATGCCATGTACCAGCGTCCGCCACGCGGTGACCTGGCCTGGTTCCGCGCTGCGCGTCGCCTGCTGCAGCAGCTGCATCGCAATGGCGTGGCCCACAACGATCTGGCCAAGGAAGCCAACTGGCTGGTCACTGAAGATGGACGACCGGCGCTGATCGACTTCCAGCTGGCGGTGATCGGCAACCCGCGCTCGCGCTGGATGCGGCTGCTGGCCCGCGAGGACCTGCGCCACCTGCTCAAGCACAAGCGCATGTACTGCCGCGAATCACTCACCCCGGTGGAGAAGCGCGTGCTCAAGCGTACGTCGTGGGTGCGCGAGCTGTGGTTCGCCACCGGCAAGCCGGTCTACCGCTTCGTCACCCGCCGCATCCTGCATTGGGAAGACAACGAGGGGCAGGGGCCGAAGCCGTGAGCCCTGCGCAGGTGGTGACCGGCCCGCCAAGCGCGGGCAGCGTCCTGCGCCCACAGCTGGCCGGCGCCGACTTCGTGCATGCCTGCCAGGCAACGACCCATCGTGATGGACGCTCGGCCTTGCAGGCCTATCGCGACATGGCGGCGACCATTCCCGGCTGGTTCGATGGGCTGATGGCGCTGCGCAATCGCGGCATGCGCCTGCTCGGCATGAAGCACCTGGGCTCGTTGCGTGCGGTACAGGACATCGCGCAGCCGCGTCCGGGGCAACGGCTGGGCATCTTCACCCTGCAGTCGCTGGACGACGATGCCATCGTGCTGGAAGACGACGACCGCCACCTGCGTGTGCAGCTGGCCCTGCAGTGGCAGGGCGACGTGCTGGAAGTGGCGACGGTGGTGCATACGCACAACGCGTTCGGGCGCGTGTACATGCTGCCGGTTGCCCCGGTTCATCAGCTGATCGTGCCGCATCTGCTGAGGAAGCAGGTGCAGGCTTACCGGTAGATCCACGCCATGCGTGGATGCGGTTTGCGATCCATTACATGCTCGTCGGTCATTGCCAAGTGTCACTGAAACGTGGATTCTGCATGCGGCACTACAGCATCAGTCCAACGCGATGAAAGCAGGACCGGAGGCGCGGTGAGGCGGTACGGGAGCAGCCCTGAGATCAACGATGCGATGAGCAATCCGACGCGTGCCGTTTCCGGCTTTGAAAGGCAGTTGATCGAGGCTGTGGCATCTCATCTGCCTGAGGCCTCTGCCTTGCAGCTTCACGCCGACCTTGCTTCCGCAGCGGCCGTAGAAATGGGTCCTGGTGGAGCTCGGGTGGGATTTGTCATTTCCGGATATGAGCGTCCGCCGTATCAAGGGCAGCACGCGTATCCCGTCGAGTTGCAGATGCAGGACGCAGATGGTGCTGAACTCACGCCGATTCTTCATGCGGACGCAAATGACCGTCTACTGGAGCTGGAAATCATCCGCTGGGACGGTGCCGAGCTGATATCTCCTCGAATTGACAGCTTGGTCTGCTATGCCTGAGGTGGCGATGAAGGGTTCTGGTGGAAACAAGCACGATGTGCGGATGGCCGGCCTCGAAGAGCCGGTGGACGTCACGGACGATTCTTGCGAATTCGAGTGAAGGGTCTTGCTAGTGGCGATGATGTGGAGCCGAGCCATGCTCGGCTGCATTCAATGAGCCGAGCATGGCTCGGCTCTACAGACGCCGGTGACCTTACGGCGTCGCCGGCACCACCTGCTGGCCGATGAAGTTGCGCTTGGCGTCGAAGTCGTAGGCGATCTGCAGCTGGCCCACATCCGGGCAGGCGTGGCAGTCGCGCAGTGGCGTGCGATACATCACGCGGATGCCGCCATTCTCCAGTGGCGTGGCCCCGGCCGACTGCGCCGGTGCGAACGGCGTGGCTTGCGGGTTGGCCTTCAGCAGCTCCTGCACAGTGGGGTCGGCACGCAGGGTGTCGTCCAACTGCACGGCATCCACATCGATGCGCTTGCCGCTGGCATCGACCAGGCGGGTGCCTTCGTTGGTGTTGGCGCGGAAGGGATACTCGACCGTGGCAATGCCCAGCCCCTCGTTCTCATGCCAGGCGGTCACATACGCCAGTTCCCCGGCGCTGGACAGTTGCTCGGCCGCGGTGATCGCCTCGGCGCTTGCTCCCCCCGCTCGCATCGCATCGCGCAGGCAATCCCGGGTGGCGGCATTCTCGCCCTGGCGGCATGCGTTCAGATCGCCATCCCAGACCACGGCTTCGCTCCAGCGCATCTTGCCGTCGGCGGCGGCCTTCTCCGCGCTGGGCGCGTCACCGGCGGGCGGCTCCTTGCCGGGTTCCGGCGAACGGCCCTGGCAGGCAGTCAGCAGGGCAAGCCCCAGGGCAGGCAGCAACAGGCGGGAACGGCGCATGGCGTGGACCTCGTGCGTTGGCTGGAGGCCCGAGTATCGTCAAGATCGGGTGAACTCCGCGTCGGCGCGGCATACTAGCGACTCATTGCATACGCTGGAGTGTGGAACGTGGGCAGTCTGCAGGGCAAAACGCTTTTCATCACCGGAGCCTCGCGAGGGATCGGCCTGGCCATCGCACTGCGCGCGGCGCGCGACGGCGCCAACGTGGCCATTGCGGCCAAGTCGTCGGTGCCGAATCCGAAGCTGCCAGGCACCATCCATACCGCGGCCGAAGCGGTGACGGCGGCAGGCGGGCAGGGCCTGGCGCTGAAGTGCGACATCCGCGAGGAAGAGCAGGTGCACGCGGCGGTTGCGGCCACGGTCGATACCTTCGGTGGCATCGACATCCTGGTCAACAACGCCAGCGCGATCTGGCTGCGCGGTACGCTGGATACGCCGATGAAGCGTTTCGACCTGATGCAGCAGGTCAATGCGCGCGGCAGTTTCCTGTGCGCGCAGGCCTGCCTGCCGTACCTGCTGCAGGCGCCGAATCCGCACATCCTCACCCTTGCACCGCCGCCCAGCCTGGAGCCGAAGTGGTGGGCACCGCATACCGGCTACACGCTGGCGAAGATGGGCATGAGCTTCGTTACCCTGGGCCTGGCCGCGGAATTCGGCCCGCAGGGCGTGGCGGTGAATGCGCTGTGGCCGCGCACGGTCATCGCCACCGATGCGATCAACATGATCCCGGGCGTGGATGCGGCCGGCTGCCGCACGCCGCAGATCATGGCTGATGCCGCGCATGCGGTGCTGGTGCGCGAAGCGGCGGGCTTCCATGGCCAGTTCCTGATCGACGATGACGTGCTGGCGCAGGCGGGTATCACCGATCTTTCGGGCTACTCAGTGGATCCATCGCGTCCGTTGCTGCCGGATCTGTTCCTGGATTGATCGCACGTCGCCGGAAGAGGCCGAGGGCTGCGACCTTCGGCCTGCTGCGCTAGAATGTGCGGCTGTAATCGTTTTCAACAGGGATGTGAACACATGTCACGCACTCTTTCCGTCGCGGCGCTGGCCGCTTCGCTGTCGTTGATCCTGGCCGCCTGCGGTGGCAAGGCACCCGCCGCTGCGGGCGGCGCCGCTGCCTCCGGCACGCCGGACGCCAGCGCGGCGCCGTCCGACCCGCAGCAGCAGTTGACCGCCAAGCTCAACGCCTACATCGGCTGCTTCAACGCGCTTGATTCGAAGACCCACGGCAGCATCGAGTCCTATACGCGCTGGATCAAGGATGTCGCCGCCGGCCCGACCGGTCGCGAGACACAGGTGTACGGTCCGTTCGAGATCAGCGATTACGACATGAAGCAGTGCGATGCCCCCGTGACCGAGGCGATCGCTGCCAAGCCAGTGCTGGCCGAACTCGATGCTGCTGCCGGCCACTACCAGCAGGCGCTGAAGGCACTGGTGCCGATCAGCAAGGACGCGCACGACTACTACGATCGCCAGGACTACGAAGACGACCAGTTCGCCAAGGGCAAGCAGCTGCACGCGCCCTTGATGGCCGCCTTCAAGGATTTCGTGGCTGCCAGTGCAACGTTCAATGCCGAGCTGGAGCGCCAGAACGACGCCGCCCAGCGCGAGCAGCTCAAGGCACTGGAGCAGGCCGAGGGTCGCACGCGCGAGTACTACCGCCTGGCGATGATGCTGGAAGCCAAGGCCATCATGGATCTGATGAGCGAGGATGATTTCGATCAGGCCAAGGCCCGCGAGCGTCTGGATGCGTTCAACCGCATTTCCGACGAAGCGCATGCGAAGGTGGCTGATCAGGAACCGGGCAAGCTGGACTGGAACAGCTTCGAGCGTGAGGCCGAGAACTTCCGTCGGGAAGGCAAGGCGCGGCTGCAGCGCGTCAGCGAGAAAGAGCCTTACACCGATTTCGAACGACGCATGCTTGATTCGCCGTCGATGGCGCCGCGTGGATCGGCCAGCAAGCTGATGCAGGAATACAACACGCTCGTTTTCCAGAGCAACCGCCAGTGACCGGCGCGCCAGCACCCATGCGAGAGACCATGATGACTTCCTGTCTGCGTATCGTGCCGCTGCTGCTGATCGGCGCTGTGGCTGGCCTGAGCGGCTGCAACAAATCGGCAGGGTTGTCGCTGGCCGACCCCAGCCTGGAGAAGGTGAACGCCTACATCGAGTGCTACAACGGCGTTGAACAACCCATTCACGAGGGTTTCCAGACCTACACCAGCTGGATGAAGGACCCTGAAGCCGGCCCGACCGGCAAGGAAGCGCAACCGCGTTCGCCCGGGAAGGTGCTGTCGCACCGCGTCGAGTACTGCGGCCAGCCACTGACCGACGCGCTGGCGAAGACCCCGGCCTTGCCGATGGATGGCCCCGCGCGTGACTATCAGCAGGCCTTCCAGGCATTGAACACCCTGGTCGAGCGCGCCGATGGTTACTTCACCCGCGAGGATTATCGTCGTGATGGCGGTGAAGGGATGCGCAGCCAGCATGCCCCGCTGATGCAGGCCTATGCTGATTTCTTCAAGGCCAGCGAAGCGATGGATGTGGCGCTGGAAAAGAACGAGAACGATCGCCGTGCCGCGCAGCTGAAGCAGATCGAGGAGAGCGAAGGGCGCTCGCTGGCCTACTATCACCTTCGCCTGCTGGGCGACGGCAAGCTACTGGCCACGGCGTTCCAGGACGACGCACCGGATGTTGCGGCGCTGCGCGTGCAGCTGGCTGACTATCAGGCACTGGTGACGGAAATCCAGAACGGCGGTGTCGGCAAGGACGACCCGATGTGGGGCCACGTGCAGCGTTCGGCGGACAAGCTGGTGCGTACTGCGGGACGTGGCGTCGAGCGGCTGGAGCAGCACAAGCCGATCACCGCCGAAGCGCTGGCGGCAGAGCGGAAGGCGTCGGGCAGTTGGCTCACCACCGACCCGGAAGGAGCGCAGTCAACGATCCTCGCCGCATACAATGATCTGGTGACCACCAGCAACCGCATGCGGTGAGCAACGGCACACGCATCCATGCGTAACCGCCGAGAGGTAGTGCCGGCCGCTGGCCGGCATGTACCTCAATGGTTGAACGCATCCGGCAGCTTGCCGCCGCACTTGCGGCAGTGCAGTGCATCCGGTTCATGGCCTTCCAGCCCACAGTCCGGGCAGCCACGCGCATCGCGGCGCGCGGCCTGCTCGGCTTCACGCATGGTGCTGGCCAGTTCGGCGGTATAGATGCCGGTGGGCACGGCGATGATGCTGTAGCCGATCAGGATCAGCACCGAGGTGACGAAGCGGCCGAGCACGGTCTGCGGCACGATGTCGCCGAAACCGACCGTGGCCATGGTCACCACCGCCCAGTACATGCTGGCCGGGATGTTGGTGAAGCCGTGTTCGGGGCCCTCGATCACGTACATCAGCGCACCGGCGATGATGGTGATGGTGATCACCGTGAACAGGAACACCAGCACCTTGCGCCGGCTGCGCCACAGTGACGTCATCAATACGCCGCTTTCCTCGATGTAGCGGGTCAGCTTGAGGATGCGGAACACGCGCAGGATGCGCAGCGCACGCACCACCAGCAGGCTCTGCGCGCCGGGGATGAACATCGACAGGTAGGCGGGCAGGATCGACAGCAGGTCGATGATGCCCCAGATACTCACCGCGTAACGCAGCGGGCGCTTGACCACCGCCAGCCGCAGCAGGTACTCGGCGGTGAAGATGATCGTGAAGCCCCATTCCAGGATGTACAGGCCGGTGGACCATTCGGCATGCAGGTGCTGCACGCTGTCGATCATCACTACCAGGATGCTGGCGATGATCGCCACCACCAGGATCAGGTCGAAATTGCGCGAAGGCCGGGTGTCGTGGCGGTAGATGATGTCGAACCACCGACGGCGCCAGCCGGTCTCGGTGGCGGGGTTCAGCTGGGGGGCGGAAAACGGTCGCATGGGCGCATTGTGCCGCAGGGGTTCCGGCGCGAGAATGGGGATTCCTGAACCCTGCCGACTGCCATGACCGCCGCTACCGATCCGCTGATCTCCCTTTCGCACTATTACCTGCCGGTCTACAAGCCCCGCCAGGTGGTACTGGAGCGCGGCCAGGGCGCCCGCGTGTGGGACAGCCAGGGCCGTGAGTTCATCGACCTGGCCGCCGGCATCGCCGTGTGTGGCCTGGGCCACAACGACCCGGACCTGGTCGCCGCGCTGGTCGAGCAGGCCGGCAAGCTCTGGCACACCAGCAACGTGTTCTACAGCGCGCCGCCGTTGCACCTGGCCGAGGAGCTGGTGAAGGCCAGCCGCTTCGCCGAGCGCGTGTTCCTGTGCAATTCCGGCGCCGAAGCCAACGAAGTGGCGATCAAGATGGTCCGCAAGTGGGCCTCCAGCCAAGGCCGCCCGGCCGACAAGCGCGTCATCATCACCTTCCGCGGCAGCTTCCACGGCCGCACCATGGGCGCGGTGACCGCCACCGCCCAGCCGAAGTACCAGGAAGGCTACGAGCCGCTGCCCGGTGGCTTCCGCTACATCGATTTCAACGATGAGGTGCAGCTGGAAACCGCGATGGCCGCCGGCGACGTGGCCGCAGTGATGCTGGAGCCGATCCAGGGCGAGGGCGGCGTGATGCCGGCCAAGTCCGGTTTCCTCAAGCGCGTGCGCGAACTGTGCGACCAGCACAACGCACTGCTGGTGCTGGATGAAATCCAGGCCGGCATGGGCCGCACCGGCACGCTGTTCGCGCACTGGCAGGACGATGTGGTACCGGACATGGTCACCCTGGCCAAGGCGCTCGGCGGTGGCTTCCCGATCGGCGCGATGCTGGCCGGCCCGAAGGTGGCTGAGACCATGCAGTTCGGCGCGCACGGCACCACCTTCGGTGGCAACCCGCTGGCGGCCGCAGTCGCGCGCGTGGCGCTGCGCAAGTTGGCCTCGGCGGAGATCGCCGCCAACGTCAGCCGCCAGTCGAAGGCGCTGCGCGATGGCTTCGCCCGCATCAACGACGAGTTCGGTGTGTTCAGCGACGTGCGTGGCCGTGGCCTGATGCTGGGCGCGGTGCTGAGCAAGGACTTCGCCGGCCAGGCCGGTGCGATCCTCGACCACGCCGCCGAGCAGGGCCTGCTGACCCTGCAGGCCGGCCCGGACGTGCTGCGCTTCGTGCCGTCGCTGAACATCACCGACGAAGAAGTGGCCGAAGGCCTCAAGCGCCTGCGCGCAGCGATTGCTGCTTTCATCGCCGCGCGCTGACGCCGCGGCGCTGGGGTCGGATCCCTCTCCTGCGGAGAGGGCTCTGACCCCGATCAGCTCACCGCGTAACGCTTCAACACCTTGCCCAATCCCCGGCCATCGCGCACGGTTTCCGCGTGCAGGCCGGCGGCGCGTGCGCCGCGCACGTTGGCGAACAGGTCATCGACGAACAGCGTGCGCGCAGGCGCCACGCCGAGTACCTCAAGCGTGCGCAGGAAGACTTCCGGCGCCGGTTTGCGCAGGCCGAAATCGGCGCTGCAGAACACGCGGTCCTGCAGGGCAGGGAACAGTTCCGGTAGCAGGGTGGGCAAGGCCTGTTGCATCAGCGCGCCGTTGTTGGTCAGCACTGCCATCGGCAACTGCAGGGCCTGCAGCCGCTGCAACACGGCAGCCTGCGGATGGCTGGCGGCCCGCCGCGCCGCGGTCCAAGCAGTCACATCGACCGTCGTGCCTAGAAGCTCTCCCAGCTGCGCCAGATAGGCCGGGCCATCCAGCGTGCCATTGTCATGTGCCGCTTCCAGCCCGCTGTCGTACAGCGCGGCCTGCACGGTTTCCGGCACGACATCCAGCGCCTGCGCAAGGTACAGCACGCGCTGCGCGCGCTGGTAGTGCACCAGCACGCCATCCACATCCAGCAGCAACAGGTCGATCCGCATTGGTCGAGCATGCCATTGCGGTGGATGCGCGGAAACCCTGGAGTGCGCGTGCGACAGACGGTCGCAGACGGCGCCGCAGGGGCCTGCCTAGAATGGCGCTTGAATCCGCAGGAGATGCAACGATGAAGGCTTGGATGGTGGCAGTGGGACTGGGCGCGCTGATGCTGGCGCCGTCGGCGATGGCGCGGGTGTGTGCGGTGAGCATCGACAGCACCGACCAGATGAGCTTCAGCAGCCGCGAGATCAAGGTGGCCGCTGATTGCACCGCCGTGGATCTGACCCTGCGCCACACCGGCAAGCTGGCTGCTACCGCGATGGGCCACAACTGGGTGCTGACCCGCAGCGCGGATTACCAGCCGGTGGCGATGGCTGGCATGCGCATGACCCTGGCCGACAGCTACCTGCCGAAGGCCGACAAGCGCGTGCTGGCGCACACCAAGGTGATCGGCGGTGGTGAAACCGCGCGCGTGCGCTTCTCTACCCAGGGCCTGCAGAAGGGTGGGGATTACACCTTCTTCTGCTCGTTCCCCGGCCACTTCGCGATGATGAAGGGCAAGTTCGTCTTCGGTTGAGCAGCCACGCATGGCGTGGCTCTACCAGGAAAAAAAGGGGACGGAGGGGATTAAGTCGTTTGTGCACAAACGACTTAATCCCCTCCGTCCCCTTTTTCGTGCAGAGCGGGCTCAGCCCTTGGCGGCCTTGAACGCCACGCGTGCGGCGGCCAGCGTGGCCTCGATCACGGCATCGTCGTGCGCGCTGGACAGGAAGCCGGCCTCGTACGCCGACGGTGCCAGGAACACGCCCTGGTCCAGCATCGCGTGGAAGAAGCGGTTGAACGCCGGGATGTCACAGGCGGTGGCCTGCGCATAGGTCTCCACCTTCTCGCTGGTGAAGAACAGGCCGAACATGGCGCCCACGTGGGTGGTGGTCACCGCCACGCCGGCGTCGGCAGCGGCCGCTTCCAGGCCGGCACACAGGCGCGCGGTGCGCTCGGCCAGGTCGGCGTGGAAGCCCGGCTGCTGGATCAGTTCCAGCATCGCCAGGCCGGCGGCCATCGCCACCGGGTTGCCGCTCAGCGTGCCAGCCTGGTAGATCGGGCCGGCCGGGGCGATCTGCTGCATCAGTTCGCGGCGGCCGCCGTAGGCACCCACCGGCATGCCGCCGCCGATGATCTTGCCGAAGGTGGTCAGGTCCGGGGTGATGCCGTAGTGCGCCTGTGCACCGCCAAGGGCAACGCGGAAACCGGTCATCACTTCGTCGAAGATCAGCAGCGCGCCATGCTTCGTGCACAGTTCGCGCAGGTGCTGCAGGTAGCCTTCGCGTGGCGGAATGCAGTTGGCGTTGCCGACCACCGGTTCGATGATCAGGCCGGCGATGTCGTCACCCTGCTGTTCGAACAGGGCAGTAGCCGCTTCGAAGTCGTTGTAGGGCAGGGTCAGGGTCAGTTCGCTCAGGCCGGCCGGCACGCCCGGCGAGGTCGGCACGCCCAGCGTCAGCATGCCGCTGCCGGCCTTGACCAGGAACGAGTCGCCATGGCCGTGGTAGCAGCCTTCGAACTTGACGATGCGGTTGCGGCCGGTGGCGCCACGCGCCAGGCGGATCGCCGACAGCGTGGCCTCAGTGCCGGAGTTGACCATGCGCACCATCTCGCATGACGGCACCAGTCGGGTGATGGTCTCGGCCATGGTCACTTCGGCCGCGCAGGGCGCGCCGAAGGACAGGCCATTGTCGATCGCCTTCTTCACCGCCTGGCGGACGGCCGGATGGTTGTGGCCGACGATCATCGGGCCCCAGGAACCGACATAGTCGATGTAGCGGTTGCCGTCGACGTCGTACAGGTAGGCGCCGTCGGCACGCTCGACGAAGAACGGTTCGCCGCCGACCGATTTGAACGCGCGCACCGGCGAATTGACGCCGCCCGGCAGCAGCTGCTGGGCGCGGGAGAACAGGGCGTGGGACTGGTCGTGGTTCATGCGGATTTCCTGGGCATTACGCGAACTGGGCGAGGTAGGCGCGCTGGATCGCAACCGGGTCTTCGGCGGCGAACACGCTGCTGACCACGGCGACCAGATCGGCGCCGGCGTCGATGATGGGACCGACATTGTCCGGCGTCAGGCCGCCGATCGCCACCCGCGGCACGCCCAGTGCGGCGCTTTGCCGCAGCAGGTCGGTATGGGCGCGGCTGCTGGTGATCTTGGTGGTGGTCGGGAAGAACGCGCCGAAGGCCACGTAGCTGGCGCCGGCGGCCACGGCCTGCTCGGCATTGGCCAGCTGGTCGTAGCAGGAGGCGCCGATGATGGCCTCGGCACCAAGCAGCGCGCGCGCGCTGGGGATGTCACCGTCGGTGCCGCCCAGATGCACGCCGGCGGCGCCGACCGCCTTGGCCAGCGCCGGGTCGTCGTTGACGATCAGCGGCACGCCGTGTTCCGCGCACAGCGCCTGCAGGGCGGTGGCCTGCTCCCGCCGCAGCGCGTCACTGGCGGTCTTGTTGCGGTACTGCAGCCAGGTCGCGCCGGCGGCCAGCAGCGGCGCGGTGCGGGCCAGCAGGCGTGCGGTATCGGGCTCGTCCGGGGTGATCAGGTAGACGCCGCGGGGCGCCGGGGAAGCAGAAGTCATCGATGGCTACCGGTGAGTGGACCGCGATGGGACAATGGCGGCCCGTGAATCCAGCCCTGATTATCCGATGAGCGATGCCACCCCCACCACCTTGCGTACCTGGATGTGCGTGGTCTGCGGCTTTCTTTACAGCGAAGCGGAAGGCTTGCCGGAAGAAGGCATCGCGCCGGGGACGCGCTGGGAAGACATTCCCGAGACCTGGACCTGCCCGGATTGCGGCGTGACCAAGGCCGATTTCGAGATGGTCGAGGTCGATTGATGGCGGGGCCTGCAGGCCCTTCTGTGGGTGCGGACCGTTGGTCCGCACACCGGACAACCTCAATGCAGCCGCGGTACCGGCCCACCGAGGTCGATCAGCTTCTCGCGCAGCCACTGCGCATCGCTGGCTTCCGGGTTGCGCTTCAGATACTGCCCCAGGTCATGCCGGGCACCGGCCAGGTACTCCAGCTGCAGGTAGGCCAGGCCACGGTCACGCAGCGCGTCGTCCTGCTCCGGGGCCAGCTTCAGCAGGCGGTCGGCACTGCGTGCGGCACGGTCCCATTCGCCCGCTTCGGCATACACACCGTGCAGGTTGCGCAGCATCCGCATCAGGATCGCGCGCGCAGGGGCCGGGTCGAGGATCTGCGCCAGCACCTGGTCGTCGGGCATCTGCCCGCCCAGGTGTGACTTGGCCCGCTCGCGCAGTTCGTCCACGTCCAGCGGGCGGCCGCCATTGAACGGGTCCATCACCAGCACGCCGTCGTCAACCGGCAGGCGCACCAGGAAGTGGCCGGGGAAGGACACGCCGTCGAGCGGAATGCCCAGCCGGCGCGCGACTTCCATCTGCACCAGCGCCAGCGAGATCGGGTTGCCCAGGCGGCGCTCGAATACCTGGTTGAGGTAGCTGTTGCGCGGGTCGTAGTACTCGTCGTGGTCGCCGCTGTAGCCCAGCTCGTCGAACAGATGGCGATTGATCGCTGCCATCTTCAATGGGCTGTTGTCGATGCTGTCCACTTCCGAACGGAGGTGGTCGACATGGCTCTGGATCAGCGCGTCGTAGGTGGACGGCTGCAGATCGGGGTATTCATCGCGCGCGATCAGCAGCGCGGTCGGCAACAGTGGCAGCGCCTCGTCTTCGAGGTCGGCCAGTGCATCCCAGTCGGGGAGTGAGATCTGGTCCTGCATGACCACAGACTGGCGGCAATTGCAGGCGGTTTCAAGCGGTGTCGCGTGAAAAATCCGGGGGCAGATCCCTTTCGCGTGCGAAAGGGATCTGACCCCTGCAGGGTTGCCGGCCAGCGGCCGGCACTACCGCGGGCAGAACCCTGTTACTCGATGCCTGGGCCGAATTTCAGCTCCGTGCCGTCCTTCAGCTTGAGCTTCTCGGCCTGACCGGCGTTGAGCTCCAGCACATAGCGCGCCGGTCCACCGCTGGGGTAGGGCGGGCACATGTCGCCGGCCGAGCACGGCGGCACATCGCGCTGCTGGCTGACCAGCTTGCGCTGGCTGTCGAAGTACAGGATGTCCAGCGCAAGCTTGGTGTTCTTCATCCAGTACGCCTGCATTTCCTCGCGGTCGTGGATGAACAGCATGCCGTGATCGGCGGCCATCTGGTCGCGGAACATCAACCCGCGCGCGCGGGTTTCATCGTTGGTGGCCAGCTCCACCTGGTAGCGGGCGCCATCCAGCTCGACCCAATGGCGGGCCGCGTCGGTAGCACAGCCGGCCAGGGCCAGCAGCGGAAGCATCAGCAGCGAACGCAACAGCGACATCGTCAGGATCCTTCGAAAGGGTCAGAGCACGACCGGCGGCTCACCACCGACGATCACCACATCGGCGCGGCGGCGCGCGAACAGGCCCACGCAGACCACGCCGGGCAGCTGGTTGAGCTCGCGCTCCAGCTTTTCCGGATCGGTGATCTGCAGGTTGTGGATGTCCAGGATCTGGTTGCCGTTGTCGGTGACCACGCCTTCGCGCCAGGTCGGCTGGCCGCCGGTCATGTCGCGGATCTGGCGGGCGACCAGGCTGCGCGCCATCGGGATCACTTCCACCGGCAGCGGGAACTTGCCCAGCACCGGCACCTGCTTGCTCGGGTCGACGATGCAGATGAAGCGCTCGCTGGCCTCGGCGATGATCTTCTCGCGGGTCAGTGCGGCGCCGCCACCCTTGATCAGGCACTTGTTGGCGTCGCACTCATCGGCGCCGTCCACGTACAGCGACAGGTTGCCGCTGTGGTTCAGCTCGATCACCTCGATGCCGTGCTGCTTCAGGCGCGCGGTGCTCTGTTCGGAGCTGGACACGGCACCCTTGATGCGGTGCTGGATGCGGGCCAGGGCATCGATGAAATAGGCCACGGTGGAACCGGTGCCGACACCGACGATCATGCCGTCTTCAACGTACTCGATGGCTTTCTCGGCGGCCAGGCGCTTGGCTTCGGACATGGGAGAACTCTCAGGCAGGGAATCAGGATTTCTTTTCCAGCGACAGCAGCAGCTTCCACTGCGCGGCGGTCACCGGGAACACCGACAGGCGGTTGCCCTTGGCAACCAGCGGGAAGCCTTCACCGAGCTCCTCGGCGTGCAGCTTGATCTCGTCCAGCGCGATCACCTGCTTGAGCTTGCGGTCGAAGGCCACGTCCACCAGCATCCAGCGCGGGTTCTCGCGCGTGCTCTTGGGGTCGTGGTAGTCGGATTTCGGGTCGAACTGGGTGTCGTCCGGATAGGCCGGGCTGGCGACCGTGGCCAGGCCGACGATGCCGGGCACCTTGGTATTGGAGTGGTAGAACAGGATGCCGTCGCCCACCTGCATGCCATCGCGCATGAAATTGCGCGCCTGGTAGTTGCGCACCCCGTTCCAGGGTTCGACCTTGACCTTGGCCAGGTCATCGATGGAGAAGGCGTCCGGTTCGGACTTCATCAGCCAGTAGCGCTTGCGGGCGGTCATGCGTTCACGGGGGCAGCGGAGGGGAACAGGGGGCCGTCTTCGGTGCAGATCGCATCCACCGGCACGTCCCACGACGCCACCGGCAAGGACTCGACCTGCTGCACCGCGAATGCAGCACCGACCAGCCAGGGCGGCGCCGGCCGGTCGTGGCGGAAGGCGAAGCTGCGATCATACCAGCCGCCCCCCATGCCCAGCCGCCGGCACTGTGTGTCGAAGCCCACCAGCGGGGTCACCACCAGCGCCATCTGCGCCGGTTCCAGGGTGTCTTCCACGGCCACGTCCGGCTCGGGAATGCCATAGCGGTTGCTGGTCAATGCTTGCCCGGGCCGCCATGGCGCGAAGCGCAGTACGTCGCCGGCCAGCACTGGCAGGCAGTAGGTGAGTCCTTCGGGCAGCTGCAGCTGCCAGCGGTGAAGGGCGATTTCGCCATCCAGCGCCCAGTAGCCGGCCACGGCGCCTTCGCGCGGGGCGAACGGCAGGGCCAGCAGGGCATCGGCAAGCGATTCGGCGGCGGCGATGCGCTCAGCGGCGGAAAGGTCGCGGCGGCGTTGCCGCAGGTCGTGGCGCAGGGCCTGGCGCGGGTCGGTCATGGCAGCGTGCGGCAAGGATCAGCCGTCATTGTGCCGGAAAGAACAAGGGCGACGCCCGAAGACGCCGCCCTTGCTGGAATATTGCATTCTCCGCAATGTCGATGCATGCGAAACGACCTTGAACCCGGGGGCTCAAGTGGGAACGCTGGAGAACCATCGGGCTTCCCGCTACAAGGCGGACCTGCACTCCCGGCGCTGTCGCGCTCCCGGTGTCGTTCTTAAGGGACAAGGCGAATGTTTGCACATGCCGTCGAGTACCGCAGAGAACGCGTGGCCATTATAGCCAGCACGCAGCATCTGGATAGGCCGTTCGTCGGCAACAGTCCGTGCCAATTCAGATATGAGAAAAGGGGACGGAGGGGATTAAGACGTTTCCGGCACGGAAGGGGCGAATGCGCCTTGATTCCCTCCGTCCCCTCTTCTACGGGGTGCCGTCGATCGCGCGGTCCAGGCGCCGGTTCAGGTCGGCCAGCGTCTGCTGCAGGGCGACTGCCTGGCGGGCGTTCTCGTCGCGCAGCAGTTGCAGTTCATGGGCCAGGTTCAACGCCGCCAGCACGGCGACGCGGTCGACCGCGGCCATGCGGTTGCTGCCGCGGATTTCGCGCATGCGCGCATCGAGCAGGCGCGCGGCCGCCATCAGGCTGTCGCGTTCATCGCCGCCGACACCCACGGTGTATTCACGATCGAGGATGCGGACACTGACCGGTTCGGCGCTCATGTGTGCTGCTCCAGGGATTTGAGCCGGCTGATCATTGCTTCCACCCGCGAGCGTGCCTGCTCGTTCTTGGCCAGCAGCGTGGAACGCTCGGCCACCAGCTGTTCCTGCTGGTGGCGCAGGCTGCGGTTCTCCTCGGCCAGGCGCTGGTTGCGTTCAAGCAACGCTTCCACGCGGGCAGCGAAGTCCTGCAGCTGGGCAAGGGGATCGGCGGGTTCCATACGGGCACGATAGGCAAGCCGGGTAAGGGCGGTCAAGCGTTGTCGCAGCAAGGCCTGACGGTCGCAGAGAGGATGCCGTCGGGTTGCTACACTACGGGGTCTCACGGGCGCGCGCGTGCGCGCCCCGGGTTTCCTTTCCGAACGAGCCGCACGATGACCGAACTTCCCTCCGTCGACGACGTTACCCGCGCCAGCCAGGAACTGGGCCTGGGCGCCACCGCTGCCGAGCTGCACGGCGCACTGTGCGGCTGGCTGGCCGCCGGTGGTGCCCCCGGCAATGATTGGCCGGCGCGTGTGCTGGCCGACGACAACCTGCCGCCGGTGGCCGCCGACAGCGTGCTGGGGCAGCTGCTGCAGGTCACCATCAAGCAACTGGAAGACCGCGATTTCGCCTTCGAACTGCTGCTGACCGATGGCGACGACGTGTCCGCGCAGGCTGATGCCATGTTCAGCTGGACCCGTTCCTTCCTGGGCGGCTTCGGCCTGGGCAGCGGCGGCCGCCGCCCGACCCTGTCCGAAGAGGGCGAAGAAGCGCTGACCGACATGGCCAGCCTGGCGCGTGCCTCCAGCGAGGATTTCGAGGCCGGTGGCGATGACGATGACGAAGCCCTGTCCGAGATCGAGGAATTCATCCGCGTGGCGGTACTGCTGCTGCACGGTGACGTGGTGCTGGCCTCGCGCCATCGGCAGCGCCTGAACTGATGGACATCAAGCAGCGCACCGGCATCGCGGCCGGCGAATACAAGCGTCGCCGCCGCCAGCTGATGGACATGGCCGGCGAGGATGCGATCCTGGTGCTTCCCGCCGCGGCCGAGAAGGTGCGCAGCCTCGATACCCATTACCCGTTCCGGCAGGATTCGGACTTCCAGTACCTGAGCGGCTTCCCGGAGCCGGAAGCGGTGCTGGTGTTGATCCCGGGCCGCCGCCACGGCGAGGCCATCCTGTTCTGCCGTGAGCGCGACGCCGAGCGCGAGGCCTGGGACGGCAGCCGCGCCGGCCAGGAAGGCGCGGTGGCGCAGTACGGCATGGACGATGCGTACCCGATCGACGATCTGGACGACATCCTGCCGGGCCTGCTGGAAGGGCGTTCGCGCGTCTATTACCACTTCGGCCGCGACGCCGATTTCGACCTGAAGCTGATCGGCTGGGTCAACCGCGTGCGTTCGCAGGTGCGCCACGGCGCGCAGCCGCCGCATGAGTTCCTGGAGCTGGGCCACCTGCTGCATGAGCAGCGCCTGTTCAAGTCCGGTGCTGAAGTGGCGCTGATGCACCACGCCGCGCAGATCAGCGTGCGTGCACATCTGGCGGCGATGAAAGCGGCGAAGGCCGGCATCCACGAATACGAACTGCAGGCCGAACTGGAACGCGTGTTCCGCGCCAACGACGCGGTGCCGGCCTATTGCAGCATCGTCGGTGCAGGTCGCAACGGCTGCATCCTGCACTACCGCGACAACAACGCACGTTCGCGCGATGGTGAGCTGGTGCTGATCGACGCCGGTGCCGAATACCGCGGCTATGCCAGCGACATCACCCGCACGTTCCCGGTGAACGGCCGCTTCAGCGCCGAGCAGCGCGCGCTGCACGACCTGGTCGGTGACGCGCAGGCCGCGGCACTGGCCCAGGCCAAGCCGGGCGTGGCCTACGAGATGGGTCACCTGGCGGCGGTGCAGACCCTGACCGAAGGCCTGCTGCGGCTGGGCCTGCTGAAGGGCACGCTGGAAAAGAACCTGTCCGAGGGCCTGTACCAGCGTTTCTACCGGCACAAGACCGGGCACTGGATCGGCATGGACGTGCACGACGTGGGTGACTATCGCCTGGCCGGCGATTCGCGCCTGCTGGAGCCGGGCATGGCATTCACCATCGAGCCGGGGCTGTATATCGGCGTGGACGATACGACGGTGGAACCGCGCTGGCGCGGTATCGGCATCCGTACCGAGGATGACGTGCTGATCACCGATGACGGGCATCGCGTGCTGACCGAAGGCCTGGCGCGCAGCGCCGACGAGATTGAAGCGGTGATGGCGGGGTAAGGGGTTTCGGCAGGGCTTGCAGCCCTGCACCTGCTGCAATCAACGGCAACGTCAAAAACCGAAGCGGCATTCCGTGGGAGGGCGGGGCACTGTGGGTTTGCGGGGACGCCGCAAGTACGTCCCTGTAGGCTTGGTCGCCGCATCCATGCGGCTCACACCCCGCAAACCCACAGTGCCCCGCCTTTGACAGGTTCAGGCGGCTGTTGGTGGGTGCCGACCGTTGGTCGGCACATCTGTCAGATATCGAATGAATCATCCACGCATGGCGTGGATCTACTGGCCACTGCGGCCGTTGGAACGCGCGGCTGTTGGTAGGTGTCGACCTTGGTCGACACAGAGCGAGCGCAGCGAGCGACCCGCTTCTGCTTTTCTTTTTTCTTTTCTGTGGTTGAACGCGGCAGGAAACTGTCAAAGGCCGGCTTTAGCTCCAAGCGCCCAACCACGAGGGGCTCAGCCGTTCGCCGCCGCAAACTCCGGCCGCGTCAGGTTGTCCGCCTCGCCTTCAGTGCACAGCACTTCGTCTTCAATGCGGATGCCGCCATACGGACGGAAGAAGTCCACGCGGTCCCAGTTGATTGCATCGCCATGGCCGGCATCCTTCACTTCATTCAACAGCATGTCGATGAAGTACAGGCCCGGTTCGATGGTCACCACCATGCCCGGTTCCAGCACGCGGGTCAGGCGCAGGTACGGGTGGCCGGCCGGGCGCTCGATGCGGCCGCCTTCATCGCTGGCCGCGAAGCCGGCCACGTCGTGCACCTGCAGACCGATCAGGTGGCCGATGCCGTGCGGGAAGAACGCGGCGCTGACGCCGGTTTCCACTGCGGTCTGCGGCGAGACCTTGATCACGCCGAAGTCCTTCAGGACGCCCATCAGCGAAAGATGCGCGTCCACGTGCAGCTGCTTGTAGTCGAAGCCCGGGCGCACCGCCGCGCACATCTGCTGCTGCGCGGCGTCAACAGCGGCGATCATCGCCGCGAATTCGTCGTGGCCCTGTGCGGCGTAGGTGCGGGTGATGTCGCTGGCGTAGCCGTGCGCGCTGGCACCAGCATCGATCAGGAAGCTGCGCAGCGGCTGCGGTGCCTTGCGGCCCAGCTCGGTGTAATGCAGCACAGCGGCGTGTTCGTTCAACGCCACGATGTTGCCGTAGGGCAGCTCGTTGGCATCCTGGCCGACGGCCTGGCAGTACGCCATGTGGATGCTGAACTCGTCGGCGCCGTTGCGGAACGCGGCTTCGGCGGCACGGTGGCCGCGCACGCCCAGCACCTGCGCCTGGCGCATCAGCGCGATTTCATACGGCGTCTTGCTGCCGCGGTGCCATTCCAGGTAGTTCACCACCGGCGCCGGGTTGTTCGGCACGTAGTTGCCCAGCGTGCTCTGCGGCTCGCCGAGGATCGCGCAGCGCGACGGGTCGGCCGGCAGCTGGGCCAGTGCCTCTTCGGGCTTGCGGATGATGTGGATGTCGAAGTGCTCCACCCACCAGCCACTCGGTGCGTCCGGTACCACGTGCCAGTAATCGAACGGCTGGTGGAAGATCACCGCCGGACGCTTGCCGGGGGTGAACACGATCCAGCTGTTGGGCACGCGGGTCAGCGGCAGCCAGGCCTTGAACTGCGGATTCACCGCATACGGGTAGTCGCGGTCGTCGAACACCTGGTAGTGCAGGGTGCCGCTGGGCACCACCAGATGATCGAAGCCGCCGCGGGCCAGCGCCTGTTCGGCGCGTCGGCACAGCACGGCCAGGTGGTCGGAATACAGGGCGCCGGGGTCTTGCTGGATCATTGCGGTGGCTCGACACGGAAAACGGCCCTAGATTCTGCCGCATACCGCGAAAAACCGCTGTGCCGGAACCGGCACTCAGGCCGTCGAAACCGGTCCCTCGTCGCTGTCCTCGCCCACCCACTGGCGCAGCAGCTGCCGATGTTCGCGTGACAGGGTCAGGAAGCGGAAGCCGGTCCAGCTCTGGCCGGGAACGTGTGCGGGCTCGCTCCACAGCAGGTGCACGCCCACATCGATGGCCTGCTGGCGGCCATCACCCAGTGGCAACGGGAAGCGCAGCTGGTACAACGCATCCTCGCGCAGCGGCACGCTGGCCAGCATCAGCATGCCGGTTTCGGAGACATTGCCGAGGCGTCCGACCACGCACTCGCGCATCTGGTCGGTGACCGGCACCAGGTCCGAGACCTGGCGGCGCGGCGCGCGGCGGGTGTCCTGCGGCGGTACGGCTTTCATGCGGGGGTCTCCTGTGCGCGGCCCGTGGCCAGTGCGCGCAGCGCACCAAGGCTGGCTTCCCAGGCACGGTCGACCAGCCGGCCCTTGTCTTCGGTGACCAGTTGCGCGCGCCCGGCACTGATCTGCCGTGCCAGCGTATCCAGGTCGGTATCGGTGATCTTCTGCCCGCGTGGATTGACGAACAGGGCGTGGCCGGTCAGCAGGCTGTACCAGGACAGGCGCTGGCGGCGCAGCGTGCCATCACCGGTATCGATGTCGAACCAGCTGCCGAACGGCAGCGTGGACAGCTGCTGGTAGGCGGCTTCTTCGGCACTGCTGCGGGGCGTTGCAGGCGCCGTGCCGGTGGGCGCGCCGGCGTGTTCGCCCAGGCGCGCACGTGCCTTCAGGCGGGCACTGAGTTCGGTACGCGAGGTGCTTTCATCCTCGCCGCCGGGCGTGGCCAGCCTGCGCGCGACGGCCGCGGCTTCCTCGGCGTGGTAGCCGACCTGCAGCAGTGCGGCCTCCACGTCCGCTGCCAACGCGGTATCGGTGCCGCCGGGGGCGTCGATGGCCTGTGCGGTGATGGCAGCGATACGCTCGGTCTGTTGCAGGCGTTCCTGCCACTGTGGCGAATCATCGCCATGACGCAGGCGGGTGAGGGTCAGTGCATCGGCCCAGGCCTGGCGCAACAGGGTCTGCACGAAGCGCGGTGGCGACTGCGTGTCGCAGCACTGGTCGATCTGTGCGGTGGCCTGGCGACGGGCCAGTTCCAATCGTTCCTTGCCGCGCGCGGCCTCCACGTGGCGGCGCTCGGCCAGTTCGGCACGATGGGCCGCCGCGCGCTGGTGCTGCTGCACGTCTTCGTTGGCAGCGGCGAAGGCTTCCGGCGCGCGTGCATCCTGGCCGAGCAGGCCCTGCACGCTCTGCGCCATGCGCTGCAGCAGCTGCGGATCGACATCGTCGTCGCCCAGCCAGTTGGCACCGACTTCGGCGATCTGGTTGAGCAGCTCACGCGCGGGATGTTCGTCGCGTACGAAGAAGCCCGGGTCGGCCATGGCCGCGCGTGCCAGGGGCACCTGCAGGCGGGCCAGCAGGGCGGCCGGCACCGGATCGGGACGTTGCTGCTGTTGCACCTGCTGCATCAGCATGCGCAGCAGGTCCAGGTTGTCCCGGTCGTGACTGCCCAGCTGGGCCTGCGCACCATGCTCGCTGCGCAGCTGCGCGACCACGGCCGCTTGCAGGTCGGCCACGCCGGTTGCCGCGCTGGACTGAGCCTGCAGACGCGCGAGTACCGCGTCGACTGCCGCACTGGGCACTGCGCCGCTGTCCGCCGGGGCAGGGCTGGCGTGCCGGGCCTGCTGCAGCAGCTCATGCAAAGCACTGCCGGTGGATGTGGTCACGCCCGGCGTGGCGGGGCCGGCTGCACCACCCTCGTGGAAGGCGTCCTGTACCAGGCTGGACCAGGAGCCGGCCGGTGCCGAACCGTTCCAGCCGGTCAGGGGGGCCGCGCTGCGCTTGGCCGGCTGCGTGGTGCGGCCGCCACCCACCGACTGGGTGATGATCCGCCGCGTGCTCGACGAGCGTGCCAGGTAGGGGGTGTAGACCAGCCCCGGCAGTACGCCGGACTGGGCCAGCAGGGCATTGGCACGGTCAAGGATATCGCCCAGCCGTTCCAGCACCTGTCGTTCGAAACTGCGATACAGCGCCAGCTGTACGTCGACGCTCAGCGCGTCCTGTTCGGCAATCCGGCGCACCATCGCGCACAGTGCCTGCGGCGCCAGCGGCAGGGTGTCGGCCTCGAAGGCCGGCGCCGCCGCCAGTACCCCCAGGCGTTGGCCGAGCAGGTTCAGTGTGTTGGTTGAACGCTGGGTTTCGCGCCGCACCATCTCGGTCAGCAGCAGGTCGCGATCCACTTCGTGCTCATCAACCAGCGACAGCCCGAGCATGCCCGGCAGCGCTGGCGGCGTAGCACTGGTGCTGACACCGTTGGCCGGTTCGCGCAACCGTGCGAGGGCGTCGGCAACGGCATCGAGCATGCGGTCGGCGAAGTGGCCAGCGAAGGCGTGCAGCTGTCCACGCTGGGCCATCAGTTCGGCCTGCTGCTGCGGATTGCGTGCGCGATCGGCGTCGTGCAGCAGGGTCTGCTCCAGCGCTTCGACAGTCAGGATCAGGGGCGCGGCCAGCGTCTGCCGGCACAGGCCGATCAGCGCGCCCAGCAGCTCACGTACCCGCGGTGGCAGGTCGCTGGCGGCCAGGCGGTTCTTGTCGGCAGGAGTGATGGAAAAGACAGCTGACATCGGCAGGCGGTATCCGGATTCCCGCGGATCGATCTGGTGAATCTACCGTGTCGGCCGCTGTCGGCGCTACTTTAGGGCGAATGTGCATCCCATTCGCCGGGCATGGCCCGACCGATGAACGGTAGTGCCGGCCGCTGGCCGGCAATCCGCGCCGATCGAGCTGCCGGCCAGCGGCCGGCACTACCCCCTGTCAGGCGAGGATCACTCCTCCAGGAACAGGCTCACCACATCGTTGGTGAAACGGCGGCCCAGTTCGGTCGGCTGCACATGGCCATCGGTCACGTCCAGCCAGCCGCGCTGCACGGCCTCGGCCAGCGGTGCATCCAGCACGCTGCGCGACAGCCCGGTACGCGACTCGAAATCGCGCAGGCCGAAGCCTTCGTGCAGGCGCAGCAGATTCAGCATGTACTCGAAGGGCAGGCGCTCAGGCGCGATCACATCGTCACCCCCGAACGAGGCCGGGGTGCCCGCGCTGTCCAGATAAGCCTGCGGATGCTTCAGCTTCCAGCGTCGCAGCACGTGTTCCTCGGCGCCCGAGCTGATCTTGCCATGCGCGCCGGCACCGATGCCCAGGTAATCGCCGAAGCGCCAGTAGTTCAGGTTGTGCGCGCTCTGCCGGCCAGGGCGTGCGTAGGCGCTCACCTCGTACTGGCCGAAACCGGCCTGCGCCAGCAGCGCCTGGCAGTGTTCCTGCATGTCCCAGGCGTTGTCTTCATCGGGAATGCCCTGCGGCGGCCGCGCGAAGAACACCGTGTTCGGTTCCAGGGTCAGCTGGTAGTGCGAGATGTGTGCCGGCTGCAGCGCGAACGCGCGTTCCAGATCAGCCTCGGCACCGGCCAGGGTCTGTTCCGGCAGCGCGTACATCAGGTCGATGTTGAAGTTGTCGTAACCCGCGTCCTGCGCCATCTTCACCGCGCGCTCGGCTTCGCCACTGTCGTGGATGCGGCCCAGGCGCTTGAGCATCGCATCGTCGAAACTCTGGATACCGAAGCTGAGGCGATTGACGCCGGCCGCGCGATAGCGGTCGAAGCGGCCATGCTCGGCGGTGCCCGGGTTGGTTTCCAGGGTGATCTCGGCATTGGGCGCGAAACGCAGGCGTGCACTGGCCTGTTGCAGGAAACGGTCGATTGCTTCCGGCGGGAACAGGCTGGGCGTGCCGCCACCGAAGAACACGCTGTGCACCACCCGGCCCCAGACCAGCGGCAGGTCCTGGTCGAGGTCGCGCAGCAGCGCATCGATGTAGGCATCGAACGGCAGCTCGCCCTTGGCCTGGTGCGAATTGAAATCGCAGTACGGGCATTTGCGCACGCACCACGGCAGGTGCACGTACAGCGACAGCGGGGGTGGCACCAGTCGTACCGAAGTGTCGTGGTCCGCCGAACAGGCTTCGCCGGGCAGGTGGTTGCAGTGGTCGTGGGCGTGCGGCATGGGCTTCTTCGGTAGTGCCGGCCGCTGGCCGGCTTCCCTGGTTCGATCGGGTGGCGTCAGTACAGCGTCGCCAACTGCTGCTTGAGCTGTTGCAGGGCGAGGGCACGGTGGCTGATGGCGTTCTTCAGTGCCGGCTCCATCTCCGCGGCGGTCAGGCCGTGGGTGGTATCCAGGAACACCGGGTTGTAGCCGAAACCATTCGTGCCGCGCAGTTCGCGGATGATCTGGCCCTCCCAGCGACCTTCGCAGATCAGCGGCTGCGGATCGGTGGCGTGACGCAGCAGCACGATCACCGCATAGAAGCGGGCGCCGCGCTGGCCATCGGGAACGTCGGCCATCGCCTCCAGCAGCTTGGCGTTGTTGGCCGCGGCATTGGTCGGGTGGCCGGCATAGCGCGCGCTGTAAAGGCCCGGCGCACCGCCGAGGGCATCGACGATCAGGCCGGAATCATCGGCCAGCGCCGGCAGGCCGGTCGCTTCGCAGGCCGCGCGCGCCTTCAGCAGCGCGTTCTCTACGAAGGTCAGGCCGGTTTCTTCCACGTCGCCCAGGCCCAGCTCGGCGGCCGAGGTGATCTGCAGCGGCAGGTCGGCGAGGATCTCCTGCATCTCCACCAGCTTGCCGGCGTTGTGGCTGGCCAGTACCAGTTTCTTCATTGACGGGGCTCCAGCAGGTCCCAGGTGTTGCCATACAAATCGCGGAACACCGCGACCGTTGCATAGGGTTCTTCGCGCGGCGCTTCCAGGAACTCGACCCCGGCGGCCAGCATCGCCGCGTGGTCGCGGTGGAAGTCATCGGTGTTGAGGAAGAAGGCGACGCGGCCACCGGTCTGGTTGCCGATGCGGCTGCGCTGTTCCTCGTCGCTGGCACGGGCCAGCAGCAGGGCGGCAGCGCTGCCGTCGGTCGGCCCCACCACCACCCAGCGCTTGTGGCCCTGGTCGATGTCCTCCAGCAGTGCGAAGCCGAGCTTGCCGGTGTACCAGGCAATGGCTTCGTCGTAGTCGGCCACCACCAGGGTGGTCAGGGCGATGCGCCGGTTCATGCCGACAGCGCCGCCTGCTGTGCGTCCAGCAGCTCGCGCACGCCCTTTTCGGCCAGGCCCAGCAGCGCGTCCAGTTCATCGCGGCGGAAGGCATGGCCTTCGGCGGTGCCCTGCAGCTCGATGAAGCCACCGCCGTCGTTCATCACCACGTTCATGTCGGTGTCGCAGTCGCTGTCTTCGGCGTAGTCCAGGTCCAGCACCGGGGTGCCGCGGTAGACGCCGACCGACACCGCTGCCACCGCGCCCAGGATCGGGTTGCGCTTGATGTCGCCGCGCTTCATCAGCACATTCACCGCATCGACCAGGGCCACGTAGGCGCCGGTGATGGCGGCGGTGCGGGTGCCGCCGTCGGCCTGCAGCACGTCGCAGTCGAGGGTGATGGTGCGCTCGCCCAGCGCGTTGCGGTCCACGCAGGCACGCAGGCTGCGGCCGATCAGGCGCTGGATCTCCAGCGTGCGGCCGCCCTGCTTGCCACGGGCCGCTTCGCGGTCGCTGCGGGTGTGGGTGGCGCGCGGCAGCATGCCGTACTCGGCGGTCACCCAGCCTTCGCCCTTGCCGCGCAGGAAGCCCGGCACGCGGTTCTCGACGCTGGCGGTGCACAGCACACGGGTTTCACCGAAGCACACCAGCACCGAACCTTCGGCGTGGCGGGTGAAGCCGCGTTGGATGACGACCGGGCGGAGCTGGTCGGGCTGGCGGCCGCTGGGGCGGGAATCGGACATGGTGCGGGTTCCGTAATGGCGAGGGAGTACGCCGCCACGCCCGCAGCCTTCACGGGGCGGGCAAGGGGGCTCTGGTGAGGGCGCTAGGGTACCATTCCCCCTTTGCACGCACCGGACACAATCCATGATTCGAAGCATGACCGCCTATGCCGGCGGCGAGCGGGTCACCCCGTGGGGCACGCTGGGCTGCGAGCTGCGCTCGGTCAACCACCGCTTCCTGGAGGTCGGCACCCGCCTGCCCGAGGAACTGCGGGCGCTCGAGCCGCAGTTGCGCGAGCGTATCGCCGCGCGCCTGAGCCGCGGCAAGCTGGATCTGGTGATGCGCCTGCGCGCGCCGGAAGCGGCCGCCAACCTGCAGGTGGACGAGGCCCTGCTGGGCCAGCTGGGCCGCCTGGCACACCGCCTGACCTCCGATTTCCCCAATCTGCAGGTCAGCTTCACCGATCTGCTGCAGCTGCCGGGCGTCACCCGTGGCGAGGCCACCGATGCCGCCGCCCTGCAGGTCGAGGCACTGGCCCTGCTGGACCAGGTGCTGGATGGCTTCGTCGAGGCCCGTGAGCGCGAAGGCGGCAAGTTGTCGGCCGCCATCAGCGAACGCGTGGACGGTATCGAACGCATCGCTACCGAAGTGCGCACCTTGATTCCGGCCATTCGCGACGGCCAGCGCGCCAAGCTTGCCGCACGCCTGGCTGACCTGCCGCACCCGGTCGACCCCGGTCGCGCCGAGCAGGAACTGGTGCTGTGGCTGCAGAAGCTGGACGTGGATGAAGAGCTGGACCGCCTCGGCAGCCACATCGTCGAGATCCGCCGCGTGCTCAAGCAGCGCGAGCCGGTCGGCCGCCGCCTGGACTTCCTGCTGCAGGAGTTCAACCGCGAAGCCAACACGCTGGGGTCGAAGTCGGTGGACAGCCGTACGTCCAATGCCGCGGTGGAGCTGAAGGTGCTGATCGACCAGATCCGCGAACAGGTGCAGAACATCGAGTGATAGGGCGTGCCCGGGCGTGCCGTCAGGTCATCGAAGATGCGTGCCCTGGCGGTTGGGACGAGCGTGTGATGGGTGATCATTGATCCGCCTGGGTACGCATTTGGGGGATATTCAACGTCTCCCCTTCGATGCGCGGGCTGCGCCTACCTCCCTAGCGCTGCAGCAGTTCGGTGTATTGCTTGTAGCTGAACTGCTGGTTCCGTTTCTGATTCCCGGTACCGACAAGGACGTCAACGCTTTGCAGGACTTTGACAGCCGCGCTGGCGGTGGGAAATGTCACCCCCAGCCTTTCAGCTGCAAATGTAATGGTGAAGCGCGGCATCGTAGGCAGCATTTCGAACAAGCGGATCGCCTGCACCGTGCCGTCTTTCGCAGCCATGACCTTTCTCCGGTCGGCTGCGATGAGTGAGGCGATGTCGATGATGTTTCTTTGGGCGTTCTCGGCGGCTTCGGTCGTGCAGTCGAGGAAGAAGCGGATCCAACTCTCCCAGTCGCCATCGGCGCGGATGGCCGACAGAAGCCGGTAGTACTCGTCTTGATGTTTCTTGAGTTCGCCAGAGACATAGAGCAGTGGCTCCGGCAGCAGCTTCCAGTCTTCCAGCAATGCTGCAATCAGCAAGCGGCCTATGCGCCCATTGCCATCAAGGAACGGGTGGATCGTTTCGAACTGTGCATGGATCAAGGCAATGCGGACCAGAGGAGGAAGGTCTGTCGTAGGCTCGTGGATATAGCGCTCCATCTCACCCAGCAACCGTCCGACTTCCATGTGAGGAGGGGGGACGTAAAGAGCATTGCCTGGCCGGGTACCTGCGATCCAGTTCTGGGAGCGGCGCACTTCACCAGGTAACTTCTGCTCGCCGCGCGCACTGTTCAAAAGGATGCTATGTGCTTCGCACAACAGGCGCGTTGAGATCGGCAGGCCCCAATCGTGTTTCAGCTGGTCTCGCACATACGCGAACGCTTGCAGGTAATTCGTCACGTCGCTGACGTCTGTGGTACTGGCCACGTCGATTCCGGATTCTTGATCCAGCAGATCCGTCAGTGTCGCCTGAGTTCCCTCCATCTGGGAGGTCAACAAGGCCTCCTTGCGGATGGAGCTGTAGATCAGCCATTCAGCAGAAGCGACCAAACCTGACATGGCGGAGAGCCGTCCCAGCGCCGCCTCGGCTGCCGCATTGGCCATGTAGCAAGCAGGATCAAGGGGCGGCAATGGATGGGGCACGAAGGCCTTGACAAGCTCGCCGCCCGAATCGGTGGTGGTGTAAGTGCCGGTGGTCCTGGGCATTTGCGCTCCTGGCGAGGCGTTGTTAAAGGGATCTTTAAGAATCCCGGCCGCTATTAAAGCATGCTTTAATAGTGCTGAGGTTGCTCCCAGTGGCACGTTATCCGAGCAAACCGATGAAGTGGTGCCGCCGCCATGGCTGCGGATCTCAACGACGGGGGATGCGCGCCCGAGGCAAGAACATCTCAAACCACCCTGACGCCCGCCGCTCCCTCGCTCAAGCGCCCCAGCACGGCCGCCTGGCCGAACCCCGCATCGTTGAAGCAGGCCAGCACCGCATCCACCGCTTCCGGGGCGCACGACACCAGCAGGCCGCCGCTGGTCTGCGGGTCGGTCAGCAGTGGCTGCCAGTGGGCGGCCATGCCCTCGGCGAAGCGCACCTCGGCGCCATACGAGGCCCAGTTGCGGTTGGAGGCGCCGGTTACGCAGCCGCGTTGCAGCAGGTCCAGGGTCTGCGGCAGCAGCGGCACCTGTGCACTGTCCACCTCGGCGGCCACGCCACTGGCGCGGCACACTTCCAGCAGGTGGCCGAGCAGGCCGAAACCGGTGACGTCGGTCATCGCGTGCACGCCATCCAGCGCGGCAAGGGACATGCCCACGCTGTTCAGGCGGGTGGTCGACTCGATCATCTGACGGTAGCCCTCGGCATCCAGCACTTCTTTCTTCAGTGCCGACGAATACACGCCCACCCCCAATGGTTTGCCCAGCACCAGTACGTCACCGGCGCGGGCATCGGCATTGCGCTTGAGCCGTTGCGGGTCGAGCACACCGATCGCGGCCAGGCCGTAGATGGGTTCCACCGAATCGATGCTGTGGCCACCAGCCACCACGATGCCGGCATCAGCACAGGCGCGTTCGCCACCCTGCAGGATGCCGCGGATGGTGTCCTGCGGCAGGCTGTTGATTGGCATGCCGACGATGGCCAGTGCGAACAGCGGGCGCGCGCCCATCGCATACAGGTCCGACAGCGCATTGGTGGCGGCGATGCGGCCGAAGTCGAACGGGTCGTCGACGATCGGCATGAAGAAGTCGGTGGTGGCGACGATCGCCTGATGGTCATCGAGGCGGTACACCGCCGCGTCGTCGCTGGTCTCGCGGCCGACCAGCAGCTCGGCCGGTGCCGGAAGCGCCGGAACGCCACGCAGCAGTTCGGTCAGCACGCCGGGCGCGATCTTGCAGCCGCAGCCACCGCCATGCGCGAGAGACGTCAGTCGTTGCGGGGCATCGGCCGTTGAAGGAGCGGGGGACTGCGCGTGCGTGGCCATGCCGACATCTCCTGCGGAAACACGAATGGCGGAAGGCAGCAGGAGTCGAACCTACCAGGGAACGATCGACGCCCCCTACTGGGTTTGAAGCCCAGCCGCATGCCCGGATGCGCATGCCTTCCGAAAGTACGGCGGTACCGGTGGGCTCAGTCGCGGGCCGCGTTCCACTGCAGGTCGCCGCGCGGCCGATGCTGGTCACCGACGCGTCGAGTGTAGCCAACGCGATTGAAGAACTCCAAGATCTGGATGCTGCGTTTGCGGCCCAGGCCGATGGCATCGCGGAACGCTGCCGCATCCACCGTGCCGCTGGCCTGTGACAGCTGCGCGACGATAGCAGCGAGTTCCGCAATGCGCGCGGGTGAATAAAACAAGTCCGGTACCACCTGGAACAGTTCACCACGTGCGGCGGCGCGGCGCAGGACGGCGCGGACCTCGTCTTCGGCCAGTCCGGCGTCGGCTGCCAGGGTGCGCACCCACGGTGGATCGAAGCCACCGGCATGCAGTTGCGGCAGCACGCGTTCCAGCAGAAGGCGTTCGCGTTCCGGAGGCGCATGGTCATGGCCGGGCAGGCGCCACCATGCGCCCACGCGCTGCATCGTGCCATCGGCCAGCAGGTCCTGCAGCAGTGCATTCCAGAGGCTCGCTGCAAGCGAGGGCAGGGTACTGCGCTGCAGGCGCCCGCTGTCGACGCCGGGTTCGTCGGGGCGTCGCTCATGCCATCCACGCAGTGAGGTGATTACCTGCTCGCGCAGCGCCTGCCAGTGCGGTGCGAGGATGATCACCGTGTCATCGCGGGTAGCGATGCGTCGCGCGTCCTCGGGCAGGTCGATGCGGTCGGCGGCGCGTCGGCAATAGCGTTGCAACGCGGTGAGGGGAATGCCGGCAGGTGCCTGCTGCAGCAGCGGGCCGATTCCCGTGCCTGCGGCCAGTTGCTCCAGTGCTCCCAGCCACGCCAGACGCGCAGGGCTGCGCCGACGCCGCTGCGGAGGATCCGGATCGAGCACGACGCCACCGCCCAGTGTGTGGGTGGCTGCTGAATCACGGGCGATGAAACGATCGCCACACATCGCGCAGACTGGTGCATCGAACACCAGCTGCACCAACTGACCATCGCCGTGGTCGTGGTCTTCCAGCAGCACCACATGGGCCTGCCGGTGCATCGTGCCCCAGTGGATGTGCAGCGGTGACCAGTCGCGCAGTGGCGGCGCCAGTGCGGAAAGTCGCAGGCGCACGTCGACGCGGGTAGTGGCCAGCAGCGCGCGTGGATCGGCAATCCAGTCGCCACGGCGGATGTCGTCGCGGGCGATGGCGGCCAGGTTCAGCGCGCAGCGTTGCCCAGCCATCGCGTGCTCGCTGGCCTGGTTCTGCGCATGGATGCTGCGCACGCGCACGTCGGTGGCGGCTGGCATCAGCTGCAGATGCTCACCCACCGCGGCGATGCCGCCATGTACCGCGCCGGTCACCAGCGTGCCGTGGCCGGCCAGCGAGAACACGCGGTCCACCGGCATGCGGAACAGTTCGCTGCGCAGTTCGGCCTGGCGTGTGCTGGCATCGTCCGCCGCCCACGCGTGCAGCTGGGTACGCAGTGCGCTGATGCCGGCATCGTCGGGTGCGGTGCTGTTGCAGGCGAACAGAGGGGAATCCTGCAGCGGTGTCGCGGCCAGCAGCGCGGCAATCTCGATCTCGACCCGGGCGAGGCGCGCCGCATCCACACGGTCGATCTTGGTCAGCGCCACCGCACCACGATCCACGCCCAGCAGCTGCAGGATCGCCAGATGCTCGCGGGTCTGTGGCATCACGCCGTCGTCGGCAGCGATCACCAGCAGGGCGACATCGATACCCGTGGCGCCGGCCACCATCGTGTGCACGAAGCGCTCATGGCCTGGCACGTCGACGAAACCCAGCGTCGCAGCCGGGCCTTCGGCGTCCCTGCTTTCCACCGGGACATAGGCGTAGCCCAGTTCGATCGATATACCGCGCGTTCGCTCTTCCTGCAGGCGATCGGTTTCGATGCCGGTCAGTGCGCGTACCAGGCTGGTTTTGCCATGGTCGATATGCCCGGCGGTGCCGACGATCATGCCTGCAGCGTGCTCCACTGGGCGAGGAAGTCGGCTTCGTCGGCCGGTTCCAGGCAGCGCAGGTCCAGCCACAGCGCGTCATCGGCAATGCGGCCCAGCACGGGTCGCGGCAGCTGACGCAAGCGCTTGGCCAGGCGATCCAGTCCGCCACGGCGCGCGCTGGTAATGCGCAGTCCGGCGCTGGCCAGCTGCGCCTGTGGCTGGGCGCCGCTGCCGATCTGGCTCTGCATTGGTGACCGTTCAAGATCGTAGTCGGCCGCGAGCACGGAACGCATCGGCTGCAGCAGGCGCTGAGCCTGCACGTCGAGGTCCTCCTGCGTGCGTGACAGGGTGCGCAGGGTCGGCAGTCGCTGTGCCAGCAGCTCCGGCTCGCGGTACAGGGCCAGCACCGCTTCCAGTGCGGCCAGGCCCATCTTGTCCATGCGCAGTGCCCGCTTCAGCGGGTTGCGGTTGATCCGCGCGATCAGGTCGGCGCGGCCGGCGATGATGCCGGCCTGCGGACCACCCAGCAGCTTGTCGCCGCTGAACGAAACCAGATCTGCGCCGGCCGCCAGCGTTTCCTGCACGGTGGGCTCGTGCGGCAGGCCGAAGACCGCCAGATCGCACAGACTGCCGCTACCCAGGTCCACCACCAGCGGCAGGCCGTGCTCGTGCGCGATCGCGGCCATCGCCGCGGTGTCGACCTTGGCGGTGAAGCCGGTGATCGCGTAGTTGCTGGCGTGCACCTCCATCAGCAGCGCGGTGCGCGTGCCGATGGCATTGGCGAAGTCAGCCGGATGGGTACGGTTGGTGGTGCCGACTTCCAGAAGCCGCGCACCGGCACTGCGCATCACGTCGGGAATGCGGAAGGCGCCACCGATCTCCACCAGCTCGCCGCGTGACACCACCACGTCGCGGCGGTTGGCCAGGCTGTTGAGCAGCAGCAGGACCGCCGCCGCATTGTTGTTGACCACAGTGGCGGCTTCAGCGCCGGTCAGTTCGCAGATCAATGCCTGCACCCGTGCATCGCGGTCGCCGCGACGGCCGCGGCTGATGTCGAATTCAAGATCCACCGGCGCGGTCATCGCGCGGGTGACCGCGTGCACGGCGGCATCCGGCAGCAAGGCGCGGCCGAGATTGGTGTGCAGCACGGTGCCGGTCAGATTGAACATCGGCTGCAGATCCTGCCGTGCGTCAGCGGCCAGTGCGGCCTCGACTGCTGCCACCAGCGCCGGGCCGTCAACCGCTTCCTGCAGCTGCGTGGCCGAGAGCTGGCCGGCGCTGATACGGTCGCGCAGCGCCTTCAGGTGCGAACGCAGCAGCTGGGTGATACGGCTGCGGCCGTGGCCCTCGATCAGTGCTGCCAAGGCAGGCAGACGCAGCAACCGGTCCAGCGAGGGCAGGGCAGCGGCCGATGCCGGGGTGGGGGGCGTGGCAGTCATCGCCTCACTCGCCGTCGGATTGCCACAGCAGCGGATTCTGGCTGGCGCGCGCATACCCTTCCTCGCCCAGCAGCAGGTCCAGCGCCAGCGTGCCGAGGTCGTCGGCCACCGGCTCCAGCGACGGGTCTTTCTCCAGATACAGGATCTTGCGGTAGCTGTGGCAGTGGTCGCAGGTCTCGGCACGGACCGCGCTCTCGCGCACCGCCTCGCCGCTGTCGCCGTCCACATCGGCCAGGGCGCGATAGGCGATGTCCTTGCCGGCGGCACCACACTGGCTGCACTGCACGCGTACGTAGTGCCACTGGCAGGCACACAGCGAGCACGACAGGTAGCGGTAGGAGGCATAGGGCGGCCGCGCCTGCACCATGCTGACCACCGGCAGGGTGCCGCACAGCGGGCACAGCCCCGGTGCATCGGCCAGCGGCTTCAGCTCGGTGGGGCGGAAGCTGTCCGCAAGCACCGCCCAGTAGACCTGCAGCGCGTTCATCACCAGCAGCGCAGCCACCGCATCCACCGACGGCGCGTCATCACGCTCCAGTACCGCATGCGCCTGCGCATCCAGCCACCCGTCATCGGCAGCAGCAACGCGCTGCAGTTCCTGGCGGGTTTCCGCCGGCAGGCCGGCTTCTTCAGCGCAGTGCTGGCATAGCGTGCGCAGCCAGCCGCGCCAACAGCCATCCAGCTGAAGTGTGTTGGCCGGCCGCAACGGCATCCCGGCGCCGGCCGCCGCACTCGACTGCTGTGCACGCGCCTGTGCCTGAAGCTCCTCGCGTTGCGGCGGTGTCAGATCCTCCAGCAGCGCCTGCTGCGCATCGGCCAACGCCGCCAGCAGCTGCAGGTAACCACCGATGGCACTGTGTGCAGCCAGACTGCGCAGGCGGTCCGCACGTCCGGCAAACAGCGACGCGGTATCGGGCAGGATGATGCGCGGCACATCGCGCGAGGCCAGCGTCTCGATCTCACCGGGTTCAAGGATGCGTTGCGCCATGCAGGGCCAGCCAGAAGAACCAGGCTCCATCCTCGCCGTTGTCGTCGCTGGCGTCCAGCGTGTCGAGGCAAAGCAGTCGAGCATCGCTCGACTCTACAAAAGCCGGTTTCGATCATTGCCATGTTCATCGTGTCGACCAAGGTCGACACCCACCAAAAGCACCGCGGACCTGTCGAGGGCGACCGGACCCGCCCCGCCATTCCTCAGGAAACCCGCTCTTGACGTTGATGTTGACGTTGATCCAGCGGGTGCAGGGCCGCAGGCCCTGCCGCTACCCCTCTTCCCGCCGTCCGCGCAGGATGTCCCGGAACCACTGCCGGTGATGCTTGTACGCCCACCCGTAGGTCACCTTGCCCTGGGTCATCGCCCGCACCGAACCCTTGATCCAGATCGCCGCATAGATGTGCACCACGATCGCGCACACCAGCACCCAGCCGAACAACGCATGGGCGAGCACCGAGAAGCGGATCAGCCCGATCGGGAAGAAGTGGCTGAAGTACTGCCGCCAGATCACGAAGCCGGTCAGCAGCAGTGCCGACAGGCAACCAATGATCGCCCAGAACAGCAGTTTCTGGCCGGCATTGAAGCGGCCCACCGGCGGCAGCTTCTCATCCTCGTTGCGCAGTACATCGCGCATGCCGCGCATCCACTTGCCATCGTCGGCGGTCGGCAGATTGTCGCGCCACATGCGGAACGCCAGCAGCGCAAAGCCCACCACCATGGCCAGGCCGATGAACGGGTGCAGGATGCGCGTCCATGGCCCACCGCCAAACAACTGGGTCAGCGGGAACAGGGCAGGGTGGAACAATGCCAGCCCGGACAGCGCGGTCAATACGAAGCAGATCGCCACAATCCAGTGATTGATGCGGGTCGGCGCGCGGTAGCGGATGATCTGCCGCGGGTGCGGGGCGTACTTCATGGCCGCTGCTCCTCTTCGATCTTCTTCGCCTCGTGCTCGGCTTCCTCTTCTTCCTCGTCATTGACCGTGTTGCGGCCGATGCCGATGTAGTGCAGGAAGCCGGCGAAGGCGGTGGCGGCAATCGCAAGCACGCCCAGCGGCTTGGCGACGCCCTTCCAGACCTCCACCATCGGGCTGATACGCGGGTCCTTGGGCAGATCGGCGTAGAGCTCCGGCTTGTCCACGTGCTGCAGCACGTACATCACGTGGGTGCCGCCCACACCCTGCGGGTCGTACAGGCCGGCGTTCTCGTAGCCACGCGATTTCAGGTCCTCCACGCGGCCGGCGGCATGCTCGGTCATCGCCTGCTTGCTGCCGAAGGTGATCGCGCCGGTTGGGCAGGTCTTCACGCACGCCGGTTCCTGGCCCACCGCCACCCGGTCCGAACACAGCGTGCACTTGTAGGCCTTGTGGTCCTTCTTGGAAATGCGTGGCACATCGAACGGGCAGCCGGTCACGCAGTAGCCGCAGCCGATGCAGTTCTCTTCCTGGAAGTCGACGATGCCGTTGGCGTACTGGATGATCGCGCCCGGCGACGGGCAGGCCTTCAGGCAGCCCGGGTCGCTGCAGTGCATGCAGCCTTCCTTGCGGATCAGCCACTCCAGCTTGCCCTTCTCGTCCTCGTACTCGCGGAACTTCATCACCGTCCACGACTGTTCGCTCAGGTCGGGCGGGTTGTCATAGCTGCCGACGCAGCTGCCGACCTCGTCGCGCAGGTCGTTCCACTCCATGCAGGCGACCTGGCAGGCCTTGCAGCCGATGCACTTGCTCACATCGATCAGCTTGGCGACCTGGCCGGTGTGTGCGCCACGCGCCTCCGGCGAGGGTGTGGTGGTGGCCGAGCGGCGGATGATGTCCAGGGATTGCAGTGACATGGCGTGTCTCCTACACCTTCTCGACCTTGACCAGGATGCACTTCGATTCGGGCGTCTGCGAATTGCCGTCACCGATGGCGTTGGTCAGCGTATTGGCGATGTATCCGGGCTTGGCCGCACCCAGGAAGCCCCAGTGGATCGGCACGCCCACCTGGTGCACAGTTCTGCCATCAATCTGCAGGGCCTTGATGCGCTTGGTCACCATTGCCACCGCTTCGATGTGCCCGCGCTTGGAACTGACCCGCACGCGGCTGCCGTTGTTGATGCCCAGCTCGTCGGCCAACGCCGCGCCGATCTCAACGAACTGCTCGGGCTGGATGATGGCGTTGAGCTTGCCGTGCTTGGTCCAGAAGTGGAAATGCTCGGTCAGGCGATAGGTGGTGGCCACATGCGGGAACTCGTCCGGCGAACCGATCTGTGCGCGATCGCTGGCGAACACGCGTGCCGCCGGGTTGTTCAGCGTCAGTGCCTGCCCCGGGCTGAGCGGATTGCTGCGCAGCGGGGTATCGAACGGTTCGTAGTGCTCCGGGAACGGGCCCTCGGCCATGCCGGCCTTGGCGAAGAAGCGCGCGATGCCTTCCGGGTTCATGATGAACGGGCCCATGCCGCCGGCGGGATCTTCGTCCGCCTTGAAGTCCGGCACGTCCACGCTGCCCCAGTTCTTGCCGTTCCATGCCAGCAGCGTGCGGCGCGGATCGAACGGTTTGCCGGCCACGTCGCACGAGGCGCGGTTGTACATCACGCGGCGGTTGGCCGGCCACGCCCAGGCCCAGCCCAGCGTGTTGCCGATGCCGGTGGGGTCGCTGTTGTCACGCCGCGCCATCATGTTGCCGGTCGGGCCCCAGGCGCCGATGTAGATCCAGCAGCCGGAGGACGTGCTGCCGTCGTCGCGCAGGTCGCCGAATGCGGCCAGCTGCTCGCCGGCCTTGCGCACCAGCTTGGTCGGGTCCTTTGGATCGAACACATCGGCCAATGCCTTGCCGTTGTATTCCATCGCCAGTTCTTCCGGCGTCGGCAGTTCCGGGTTGGAGTACTTCCAGGCCAGGTCGCGCACCGGCTCCCACCACGCGCCACCGTCCTTCTCGTACATCGCCTTGATGCGATGGAACAGCTCGGACATGATCTCGATGTCGCTGCGCGCTTCGCCCGGCGGATTGGCCCCCTTCCAGTGCCACTGCAGCCAGCGCGAGGAGTTCACCACCGCGCCGTTCTCCTCGGCGAAGGAGGTGGTCGGCAGGCGGAATACTTCGGTCTGGATCGTGCTCGGGTCGACGTCGTTCAGTGCGCCATGGTTCTGCCAGAAGGCGATGGTCTCGGTTTCCAGCGGATCCATGCTGACCATGAATTTCAGCTTGGAGAACGCACTGATCAGCTTGCCCTTGTTCGGCGCCGAGGCCAGCGGGTTGAAGCCCTGGCAGATGTAGCCGTGGATCTTGCCCTCGTTCATCAGCTCGTACGCCTGCAGCATGTCGTACGGCTTGTCGAGCTTGGGCAGGTGGTCGAAGCACCAGTTGTTGTCGGCGGTGGCGGCGTCGCCCCACCACGACTTCATCAGGCTGACGTGGAACTTCGGGTAGTTCTGCCAGAACGACATCTGGTTGGCGCGCAGCGGCTTCTGCGTGCGCTTGGCGATGTAGGCGTCGTAGTCCTGCTCGTCCTGTTTCGGCAGCGTCAGGTAGCCGGGCAGCAGGTCGGACATCAGGCCGATGTCGGTCAGGCCCTGGATGTTGGAATGCCCGCGCAAGGCGTTCATGCCACCACCGGCCACGCCGATGTTGCCCAGCAGCAGCTGCACCATGGTGCCGGCGCGCACGTTCTGCGCACCCACCGAGTGCTGCGTCCAGCCCAGCGCGTACAGGATGGTCATCGCCTTGTCCTTGCCGGCGGTGGACGCGATCATCTCCCACACTTGGCGGATGCTGTCGGCGGGCGTGCCGCAGATGCGTTCGACCATCTCCACGGTGTAGCGCGCGTAGTGCTGCTTGAGCAGGGTGTAGACGCAGCGCGGGTCCTTCAGCGTCGGGTCGCTGCGCACGAAGCCATCGTCACCGTACGCGTAGTCCCAGCTGGAGCGGTCGTAGCCGCGCTTCTCTTCGTTGTAGCCCGAATACAGGCCGTCCTTGAAGGCGAATTCGTCCTTCACCAGGAACGACATGTCGGTGTAGTTCAGCACGTACTCGTGCTGGATGCGGTCCTCGGTCAACAGGTAGTTGATCAGGCCGCCCAGGAACACGATGTCGGTGCCGGTACGGATCGGCGCGTACACGTCGGCCACTGCGGCCGAGCGGTTGAAGCGCGGATCGACCACGATCAGCCGGGCCTTGTTGTGTGCCTTGGCCTCGGTCACCCATTTGAACCCGCACGGGTGTGCCTCGGCGGCATTGCCACCCATGATCAGGATCAGGTCGGCATTCTTGATGTCGACCCAGTGATTCGTCATCGCACCACGGCCTAGCGTCGGGGCAAGACCTGCCACCGTCGGGCCGTGTCAGACACGTGCCTGGTTGTCGAATGCCAACATGCCAAGGGAGCGCACGACCTTGTGGGTCAGCACCGCGGTTTCATTGCTGGTGGCCGAGGCGGCGAGCATGCCGGTGGTCAGCCAGCGGTTGACCGTCTGCCCGGCCTCGTTCTTCTGCACGAAGTTGGCATCGCGGTCTTCCTTCATCAGCCGCGCGATGCGGTCCAGCGCATCGTCCCAGCTCAGCCGCTTCCACTCGTTCGAGCCCGGCGCCCGGTACTCGGGGTAGAGCAGGCGCGACTTGCTGTGGATGATGTCGGCCAGGCCGGCACCCTTCGGGCACAGCGTGCCGCGGTTGACCGGGTGGTCCGGGTCGCCCTCGATATGGAAGATGCTCGGCTCGGCATTCTTGGCACCGTCGCCGAGGCTGTACATCAGGATGCCGCAGGCCACCGAACAGTACGTACAGGTGTTGCGGGTCTCGGTCGCGCGGGTCAGCTTGTACTGCCTGACCTCCGCGAGCGCGATGCCGGGCGCGAAGCCCATCAGTGCCAGACTGGAGCCGACCAGGGTTGTCCCGGTCACTTTCAGGAACTGGCGGCGGCTCATCGATGGCATGCCGTTCTCCTGGGATGGCGGGGAGGCGCAGGCCTCCGGGCTGTCGTTGGGTACGGCCCGGTTATAGCACAGGCCCCCGGATGCCCATGTGGCACAAGGCCCGGCGCCTGCCGGACGGGCGCGCAACCGGGCCGCTCTGGTAAAGTTGCGTGCCCGCCCCCCGGGGAAGCGTCTGCCGGGCCTGGTTCCAGGATGTTCCGCGCAGCCCCCGCCGTCCTGGCGCGATCCTCCGCGCCGGATCTGGAACATCGAGGAAAAATTTTGCGAAATCAACCCGTTGGATCCCGCGCATGAGCGCCCCGTCGAAGCCGTCGGACGCCGTTGCGCGCGGCACGCTGTACATCGTTGCCGCCCCGTCCGGTGCCGGCAAGAGCAGCATCGTCAATGCCACCCTGGCGCGTGACCCGCAGATCGCCCTGTCGATCTCCTTCACGTCGCGCGCGATGCGCCCCGGTGAAGTGAACGGCCAGCACTACCATTTCGTCTCTGCGGAAAAGTTCGAGGAAATGATCGCCGCCGGCGACTTCTTCGAGCATGCCTGGGTGCACGGCGACTGGAAGGGCACCGCCCGCCAGTCGGTGGAGCCGCAGCTCGCCGCCGGCCAGGACGTGCTGCTGGAAATCGACTGGCAGGGCGCGCAGCAGGTACGCCAGCTGGTGCCGGGCACGGTCACCGTGTTCATCCTGCCGCCGTCCAAGCAGGCCCTGCAGGACCGCATGCGCAAGCGCGGCCAGGACAGCGAGGCGGTCATCGCCCAGCGCCTGGGCGCAGCCCGTGACGAGATGCTGCACTTCAACGAGTTCGACTACGTCATCGTCAACGAGGTGTTCGACACCGCCGTGGACGAGCTGTGCGCCATCTTCACCGCCAGCCGCCTGCGCCGGGAGGCCCAGAAGGTCCGCCACGCAGGCCTGATCCAAGCCTTGTTGACCCCCGATCCGGGCGCAACTGACTGATTCCAAAAGAATCGGGTAGGGGTTGGCTTGATTTTGTCCAGCCCCTGCCAGTACACTCCGTCCCCTTTCCCTCATTCGACTGAGCGGCCGACCGGTCGCCGGGAGCCCGTATGGCCCGCATCACCGTAGAAGATTGCCTGGAAGTCGTTAACAACCGTTTCGAACTGGTCATGATGGCTTCCAAGCGTGCCCGCCAGCTCGCCAACGGCGTGCAGGCCACGCTGGACAACAGCGAGACCGAGGACAAGCCGACCGTGCTGGCGCTGCGCGAAATCGCCGCCCGCAAGATCGACAACGCGCTGATCGACGAAGTCGAGAAGGCCGAGCGTGAGCGCGCCGAGCGCGAAGCGCTGGAGTGGGCTGCCGCGGAAGTGGTCGCCGACGAAGACATGTCCAAGAACGACGATTGATCGCATCGATCAACGCAATCGTTGGATGTGCCGAACAGCCCGCCCCGTGCGGGCTGTTTCGCATTCAGGATTTGCCGTAAACGTCGCGCTGGAATAGGCTTCGGGCATGAACCCAGGCCCCACTGCCAAGGTCGCCGCAGCCCCCGCTGCCGCCGTACCCGACTACGTCCTCCAGCTTGAACGCGCCGCCCATTACCTGCCGCCGGAACAGCTGCCGCTGTTGCGCCGTGCCTGGGAAGTCGGAGCCGCCGCACACGCCGGGCAGACGCGCAAGTCGGGCGAGCCCTATATCACCCATCCGGTGGCCGTGGCCCAGGTGCTGGCCGAGCTGGGCCTGGACGTGGAAGCGCTGATCGCCGCGATCCTGCACGACACCATCGAAGACACCCCGCTGACCCGTGAGGCGCTGGCTGCCGAGTTCGGCGAAGCCGTGGCCGAACTGGTCGACGGCGTGACCAAGCTGGACAAGCTGAAGTTCCGCGACCGCCAGGAAGCGGCCGCCGAGAGCTTCCGCAAGATGCTGCTGGCGATGTCGCGCGACCTGCGCGTGATCATGATCAAGCTGGCCGACCGCCTGCACAACATGCGCACGCTGGGCGCGCAGAGCCGCGAAGCGCGCGGCCGCATCGCCCGCGAGACGCTGGAGATCTATGCGCCCATCGCCCAGCGCCTGGGCATGAGCCTGGTCAAGAGCGAGCTGCAGAACCTCGGCTTCAAGGCGCTGTATCCGTGGCGCCACGCGATCCTGGAAAAGCACATCCGCAGCCAGCCGGTGGTCCGCCGCGAAGCGCTGGCGCAGGTAGAAGTGCAGCTGTCGCAGCGGTTGGCGAAGGAAGGCATCGAGCACCGCCTGGTCAGCCGCATCAAGACCCCGTGGAGCATCTACAACAAGATGCGCGACGAGAACAAAACCTTCGACCAGGTGATGGACGTGTTCGGCTTCCGCCTGGTGGTGCGCAGCGTGCCCAGCTGCTACCACGCGCTGGGTTCGGTGCATGCCACGTTCAAGCCGCTGGATGGGCGTTTCCGCGATTTCATCGCCATTCCCAAGGCCAACGGTTACCAGTCGCTGCATACGGTGCTGTTCGGGCCGTATGGTTCGCCCATCGAAGTGCAGATCCGCACCGAAGAGATGGACCTGATCGCCGAACGTGGCGTGGCCGCGCACTGGACCTACAAGTTCGGCGGCGATTCACCGAACAGCGCGCAGAGCCGCGCACACGCCTGGATCGTTGAACTGATCGACTCGCAGCGTGCCGCCGGTTCCTCGCTGGAGTTCCTCGACAACGTCAAGGTCGACCTGTTCCCGGACGAGGTCTACCTGTTCACCCCGAAGGGCAAGATCCTGGCCCTGCCGCGCAATTCCACCGCGCTGGACTTCGCCTACGCCGTGCATACCGACGTCGGCAACATGGCCGTGGCCTCGCGCGTGGACAAGAAGCTGGTGCCGTTGCGCACCAAGCTGGTGTCGGGCCAGTCGGTGGAGATCATCACCGCGCGCTCGGCCACGCCGAAACCGCAGTGGCTGGAATTCGTGGTTACCAGCAAGGCGCGCACCGCCATCCGCCACCAGCTCAAGCAGCTGGAGCACGAAGACGCCGTACAGCTGGGGCATCGCATGCTCGACCGTGCGCTGGAGGCGATGGATTCCTCGTTGGAGCGGCTGCCGAAGGGGCGCCTGGATGCGTTCCTCGCCGAGCACCGCTTCCCGCGCCTGGAGGCGCTGCTGGCTGAGGTCGCACTGGGCAACTGGATGCCGACGCAGGCTGCACAGGCGCTGATGGCCTACGCCGAACTGCGTGGCGGCCCGCATTCGCGCCACCATTCGCAGGAAAAGATCCTGATCAACGGCAGCGAGCGCGGCGTGGTCACCTTCGCGGGCTGCTGCCAGCCGATTCCCGGCGACGAGATCATGGGCTACCACACCGCTGGCAAGGGCATCGTGGTGCACCGCATGGACTGCCCGAACCTGGCCGAGCTGCGCAAGTCGCCCGAGCGCTGGGTGCCGATCGGCTGGGACACCACTGTTTCCGGCGACTACGACACCTCGCTGGTGGTGGAAGTGGAGAACGGCACCGGCGTGCTGGCGCAGCTGGCCGCCGCTATCGCGCAAAGCCATTCCAACATCGAGCGTGTGGACTACCTGGACCGTGATTTCAACGCCGCCGTGCTGGCGTTCAGCATCCAGGTGCGCGACCGAAACCATCTGGCCGAAGTGATGCGCCGCCTGCGCCGCCTGTCGGTCGTGCAGTCGGTACGCCGCCAGTAACGAGAACCCGGTGGTGCCGGCCGCTGGCCGGCAACTTCGCGGTGCTTCCGACGTTCATGGGTTTGCCGGCCAGCGGCCGGCACTACCGAAGCGGCGCGGTAGATCCACGCCATGCGTGGATGCGCCCCCACCCGGTACAATCACCGCTCTGTTTTCCCCCAAGCACCGGAGCGACCCATGTCCCGCCAGATCATCAACACCGAAAAGGCTCCCGCCGCCATCGGCCCGTACTCGCAGGCCGTGCGCGCCGGCAACACCGTGTACTTCTCCGGCCAGATCCCGCTCGACCCGGCTACCGGCGACGTCGTCGGCGCCGGTGACGTCGAAGCGCAGGCCCGCCGCGCCTTCGACAACCTCAAGGCCGTGGCCGAAGCCGCTGGCGGCTCGCTGGACAAGGTCGTGCGCCTGGGCCTGTACCTGACCGACCTGGGCGAGTTCGCCAAGGTCAATGCGGTCATGCAGGACTACTTCCAGGCCCCGTACCCGGCCCGTTCCACCATCGAAGTTTCCGGCCTGCCGAAGGGCGCCAACTTCGAGGTCGACGCGGTGATGGTCATCGACTGACCGCCACGTGGCACGCAAGGCGGCGGTCACCCCGGTCCTGTCACCGTCCGGCGAAGCATCCCTGGCGATGCTCGCCGGCGTCGGTCCGGCCGTGGCCGCCAAACTGCAGGCGCGTGGCCTGGCCACCCTGCAGGATCTCTGGCTTCATCTGCCGCTGCGCTATGAAGACCGGACCCGGCTGACCCGCATCGAAGACCTGCGCAACGGCGTACCGGCGCAGGTGGAAGGGCGGGTGGTCGCGGTCGAGCGCGGCATGCGCTACCGGCCGATGCTGAAAGTGGCGGTGGAAGACGAAGGGCAGGGCACCCTGGTGCTGCGCTTCTTCCACTTCCGCCAGCAGCAGGTCGGCCAGTTCGCGGTCGGCAACCGGCTGCGCTGCTTCGGCACGCCCAAACCCGGCCACCTCGGCCTGGAAATCGTCCACCCCAGCTACCAGGTGCTGGGCCGCAATGACGATCCCGAACTCGGCGACCGCCTCGACCCGGTGTATCCCACCGTGGAAGGCGTTGGCCCGATGACCATGCGCAAGCTGATCGGCCAGGCGCTGGACCGCCTGCCCGAGGAAAGCACGCTGGAACTGCTGCCCAGCGGCTGGCTGGATGGCCTCGGCCTGCCGTCACTGCGCAGCGCGCTGCTGACCGTGCACCGGCCGCCGCCGGATGCCGATCTGGCCGCGCTGGCCGCAGGCACCCATCCGGCGCAGCGTCGTCTGGCAATGGAAGAGCTGCTGGCCCATCACCTCAGCCTGCGCCGCCAGCGTATTGCCTTGCAGGCGCACCATGCGCCGCCGCTGGCCGGTCCCGGCAAGCTGGCCAAGGCGCTGCTGAAGCAGCTGCCGTTCGCGCTGACCGGCGCCCAGGCGCGCGTGTTCAAGCAGATCCGCGAAGACCTCGCGCGGCCCAGCCCGATGCTGCGGCTTGTGCAGGGCGACGTCGGCTCCGGCAAGACCGTGGTCGCCGCGCTGGCGGCGATGCTGGCGGTGGAGCAGGGCAAGCAGGTTGCGTTGGCTGCGCCCACCGAGCTGCTGGCCGAACAACATCTCAACAACCTGCGCGGCTGGCTGGAACCGCTCGGTGTGCGCATCGCGTGGCTGGCCGGCAAGGTCACCGGCAAGGCGCGCGCCAAGGTGATGGAGCAGGTCGCCAGCGGCGAAGCGCAGGTGGTGGTTGGTACCCACGCGCTGATGCAGGAGGCGGTGGTGTTCCAGGATCTGGCGCTCGCCATCGTCGACGAGCAGCACCGCTTCGGCGTGCACCAGCGCTTGGCGCTGCGCGACAAGGGCGCGGGCGGCAACAGCGTGCCGCACCAGCTGGTGATGACCGCCACGCCGATTCCGCGCACGCTGGCGATGTCCGAATACGCGGACCTGGATGTGTCGGCCATCGACGAACTGCCGCCGGGCCGTACCCCGGTGCAGACCGTCGCGCTCAACAACGATCGTCGTCCCGAGCTGATCGAGCGCATCGCACTGGCCTGCCAGGAAGGGCGGCAGGTGTACTGGGTGTGCACCCTCATCGAGGAAAGCGAAGAACTGGATGCCACCCCGGCGCAGGCCACCTACGAATCGCTGCAGGCGCTGTTGCCGGGCGTGCGCGTGGGGCTGGTGCATGGCCGTCTGAAAGCCGCCCAAAAGCTGGCGACGATGGTGGCGTTCAAGGCCGGCGACATCGACCTGCTGGTGGCCACCACGGTGATTGAAGTGGGCGTGGATGTGCCGAACGCCTCGCTGATGGTGATCGAGAATGCCGAGCGCCTCGGCCTGGCCCAGCTGCATCAGCTGCGCGGCCGCGTCGGCCGTGGTTCTGCGGTATCGCGCTGCGTGCTGTTGTACCAGGCTCCGCTTTCGCAGATGGCGCGCGAGCGCCTGCAGACCATGCGCGAAACCAACGATGGTTTCGTCATTGCCGAAAAGGATCTGGAACTGCGCGGCCCCGGCGAACTGCTGGGTACGCGCCAGACCGGCCTGGCCGGATTCCGCATTGCCGATCTGGCCCGCGACGCCGGCCTGCTGCCCGGCGTGCATGACCTGGCCGAACGCCTGCTGGCCCAGCAACCCGCGCTGGCCGATCGCGTGGTGCAACGCTGGATCGGCACCGCCGTGCGTTACGCCTCGGCGTAAGTGGCGGGGTCAGACCCCTTTGCGCAGCAAAGGGCTCTGACCCAATCCCCGGGACGCTCATCCCCGCATGGCGTAGATCTACAGCGCCAAACGTTCCGACAGGCCGGGAAGCACGAGATACTCGGAGGCCTTCCCGACGCGCTCTTTGCTGACAAGCCCGGAAGCCACCAATCCGTTCAGATCCTTCAATGCGGTCGGATAGGTAATGGTGTGTGCCGCCTGGTGGCTGGCGACGGTGTAGGTCCGGTCAGGATCCTTCAGCGCGTTGGCCAGCAACGCGCGCTGACGATGATTGAGAGGCACACCGCCAAGCCGGGCGGTTCGCAGCACGCGTCGCGCTGCCTGATCCTCCGCATGCTTCCTGGCGATATAGGCATGCAAACCCTGGATCGATTGCTCAATCGCCTCCAGTTGTTGCGCCACGAAGTAGCCAAGATCCCGGTTGTCGCTTTCGGTGTAGAGGTAGGCCCGCATGTACTTGCCTGGGGACTTCTTCAAGACGCTGGAAATGGAGAAGTACTCGGTCATCCAATATCCGGCATTCATCATCGCCCAGTAGAACAGTGCGCGTGCCGTACGGCCATTGCCATCCACGAAAGGATGGTCATAGCCAATCTGGAAATGCAGTGCGATGGCTTTGGCGACAGGATGGATGAACGGTGTGCTTTCCTCATTGATGAACGTGCACAGCCGCTCCATCCGTGCGGGCACTTCCTCGGCCGGAGGAGGGATGTGCAGCAGCGTAGGTGGTGAGCCGCGATCGAAGATCGCAACGTTGTCTTCGGCGGTTCTGAAACGCCCGCTGTCGGTTGGAAGCTCCAGCGTGCCGTCGGTGAGGATGCTGTGCAGCTCCAGAATCTCGCCGGGAGTGATCGGGCGTATGCCGCGCTCGCGGATCACGTTCATTGCCACGTAGTTGTTGTAGATCATGCGCTCGGACTGGTCGCGCGGCGCACGGCCTGTGCTCAGCATTTCCTTTGCCACCGCCCGCGTGGTCGAGGCGCCCTCCAGCTGCGATGAGGTCATCGCTTCCTCGATCAGCGAGCGGATCAGGAACCGTCCTTGGCCGCTGGCAGCATCCACACCCTTCACCGAGCCTGCGGCCTCCCGATCAATGTAGTGCAGGTGCCGCTGCATTGAATCGGTAAGTGCCAGCTTGAAGGGTTGCTGCGTCTTGTCCAGCAACAGCGGTAGCGGCTTCAGCAATGCTGCGCGCGTCCACGTGATGCCCAGCCACCACTGCTCCGCGTTCAGGCCCGCCGGTGGCGCTCTGTGGCGGACTTTGTCCCAGTGCTCATAGGCGCCGTTCACCTCGGGCCCGATCCGGGCGTCCAGGATGGTACCGAGGGTCTCCATGTACTTCCGGGTGAGGGTTGCCAGATCGGGAGCTGGCGCGGGCAGCTTCATGGTTGTTTTCTATAAAATGTTCAACAGTTTTTATAGCAAATGATGTTGGGCGCTCCAAGCGAACCGAACTAAATCTGTTCATGTTCGTGAGTGCGTTGGGCGGGGGCGTTGGTGGGGGCAACGGATCCAACCCTCTCCACTACATCTTTGCCGCCGGGGCAGACCGGTATTGCAACGGTCATCATCCCGGTCCACACTTCGTTGCCGATCTGAAGACGGCAACGATGACCCACAAGATCCCCCTGTTGATCGACACCGACCCCGGTGTGGACGACGCCCTGGCCCTGCTGATGGCCTTTGCCGATGAACGGCATGACGTGGTCGCCCTGACCATCGCCGCCGGCAATGTCGGCCTGCAGTACACCGTCCGCAACGCCCTCAAGCTCTGCGACATCGTCGGCCGCACCGACGTACCGGTGTTTGCCGGCAGCCCGGATCCCCTGCTGCATCCCTCCGTTGACGCCGCCCACGTGCATGGCCGTGACGGCTACGGCGACGTGGACCTGCCGCCGCCGAGCCGCCAGGCTGAAGCCGAGCACGCCGCACTGGCCATCCTGCGCCTGTCGCACGAGCACGCCGGTGAACTGATGCTGGTGATGCTTGGCCCGCTGACCAACCTGGCCCTGGCACTGAAGCTGGACCCGACCCTGCCCGAGCGCATCAAGCGCATCGTGGTGATGGGCGGTGCGGTCACCTGCCACGGCAACATCACCCCGGCGGCCGAATTCAACATCGCGTTCGATCCGGAAGCGGCGCACGTGGTGTTCACTTCGTTCAAGCACCTGCTGGTGTCGGACTGGGAGGCCACCGTCGCCCATGGCCTGCCGCTGCAGGATGCTGAAAAGTGGCTGCAGGCTGATTCCGATCGCGCCCGTTTCTACGAGCTGATCTCGCGCAAGACCCGTGGCCTGTCCGAGGACAGCAAGGGTGGCCGCTGGTATACCGCCGATGCGGTCGCCATGGCCTGGGCGCTGAACCCGGAAGGGCAGCTGCAGGTCGAGTCGCGCCCGCTGAACGTGGAGCTGAACGGCACGTTCAGCCGCGGCGCCACCATCGTCGATTGGAACCGCCAGACCGGCCAGCCGGACAACTGCGATCTGCTGATGGCCTACGACCAGCAGCGTTTCGAGGCCCTGGTGCGCCAGGCCCTGGGTGCGGACTGACGTCGATTGACCGGCACCGGTTGCCCCGGGCGGCAACCGGTGCTTATAATGCCGCTCTTGACCACCAGCCCATTTACGGTGTGAGCCCATGAAGGCCGATATCCATCCGAACTACCGCGACGTCGTCTTCCATGACGTCACCTCCGATTTCAAGATCCTGACCCGCTCGACCATGGCGACGAAGGAAACCATCCAGTGGGAAGACGGCAACGAATACCCGCTGGTCAAGGTTGAAATTTCCTCGGCTTCGCACCCGTTCTACACGGGCAAGCACAAGGTCATCGACACCTCGGGCCGTATCGACAAGTTCCAGAAGCGCTACGCGCGCTGATCTGTCGATCCAGCTTCGAACCAACGGCCGCGCTCTGCGCGGCCGTTTGTTTTTCCCCAACGCCAACCCAACGGGCGTTTGGATGGGCGGAACACTGCGTTCGTGTAACAACGCTTTTGCCGATCCGGGCCGCTCAACGGCCGGTGTCTGGCTGCCTGTCGTATACGACTTCTGTCTAGCGCCGGGCAAATGCTGCTGTGCGATAATGACCTGATCCCCGGCACAGGCCGAGGACGTCATTCACGTGCCTGACCAATGCGCTTGGGCAGGCGCCTTCCCATGAAGGAGCGCACACAGTGTCCGATCTTGATCAGGTCACGCTCAACGCCGGCGACAAGTCGGTCGTTCTGCCCGTCATCAAACCCACCCTTGGCAACGACTGCGTCGACATCGCGAAGCTGACCAAGGAAACGGGGTTCTTCACCTACGATTCCGGCTTCACCGCGACGGCCAGCTGCAAGTCCGCCATCACCTACATCGACGGCGACAAGGGCGTGCTGCTGTACCGCGGCTACCCGATCGAACAGCTGTCGGAAAAGTCGAGCTACGTCGAAGTGGCCTACCTGCTGATCAACGGCGAGCGCCCGAGCGCCGAGCAGCTGAAGGCCTTCACCGATGAGCTGACCGCCGAAGCCAACGTCGATGAGTCGATCAACACCCTGATCGGCAGCTTCGCCAAGGATGCCCATCCGATGGCCATCCTGGCCGCTGCAATCGCGCAGCTGTCGGCCATCTACCACGACTCGCTGGACCTGTCCGACGCCGAACAGCGCCGCCAGGCTGCCGTGCGCCTGATCGCCAAGGTGCCGACCCTGTCGGCGCTGATCTACCGCCATGGCAAGGGCCTGCCGGCCAACAAGCCGGACACCTCGCTGGACTACGTCAGCCGCTTCCTGAAGCAGACCTTCGAGTCGGCTGACGGCCAGTACGACCTGAACCCGGACGTGGTGAAGGCGCTGGACCTGCTGTTCATCCTGCACGCCGACCACGAGCAGAACGCCTCGACCTCGACGGTGCGCTTGGTCGGTTCGACCGGTGCCAACCCGTACGCGTCGGTCGCTGCGGGTGTCACCGCGCTGTGGGGTCCGGCCCACGGTGGTGCCAACGAAGCCGTGCTGAAGATGCTGGAAGAAATCGGCAGCGCCGACAACGTCGAGTCCGCCGTGGTCAAGGCCAAGGACAAGACCTCCGGCTTCCGCCTGATGGGCTTCGGCCACCGCGTCTACAAGAACTTCGACCCGCGCGCCAAGGTCATCGGCGAGATGACCAGCAAGGTGCTCAAGCAGCTGGGCGTGCAGGATCCGCTGCTGGACGTGGCCGTGAAGCTGGAACAGGCCGCCCTGCAGGACGAGTACTTCGTCGCCCGCAAGCTGTACCCGAACGTCGATTTCTACAGCGGCATCATCTACAAGGCGCTGCAGATCCCGACCGAAATGTTCACCGTCATGTTCGCCCTGGGCCGTACCTCCGGCTGGGTGTCGCATTGGCTGGAACAGCAGGTTGACCCGGAAATGAAGATCGGCCGTCCGCGCCAGGTCTACACCGGCAGCGACGTGCGCGACTACCAGGGCTGATCGCTCGCGTAGGTTGTGCCGAGAACGCCCCGCATCCGCGGGGCGTTTTTTTTTGCTTCGGCTCTGGTAGCTGCCAACCTTGGTTGGCACGCTTTCGACACTCGTGAAAAATCATCCACGCATGGCGTGGATCTACTTTGTCCTCGCCCTTGGTTGGCACGCTTCCCCATCCACGCATGGCATGGATCTACCGCGTTCCCGCTTTTTGGTAGGTGCCAACCTTGGTTGGCACGCTCTTCACCGCGCCAAGACCGCGTGATTCAAGGGTCTCGCCAGCTTCACAAGCGCTCGCGCAGCCTCAGGACGCCAGCTGCACCCGCAGCATCTGATCCGGAGCGTCCGTCCCATGAGTACCCGATTCGACCCACCCGAGCGCGGCCCGCTCGGCCCTGACGTCGGCACTGTCGTCGCCGCCCCCATCGTCGCCCCGCCAAGCGAAAGCGCCGTGTCCTGGGGTGCAATCTTCGCCGGTGCCGCCGCCGCCGCCGCGTTGTCCCTCATCCTGCTGATTCTCGGCGTGGGCCTGGGGCTGTCCTCGGTGTCGCCGTGGTCGTTCGAAGGCGTCAGCAAGGAAACCTTCGGTTGGTCCAGCATCATCTGGCTCACCTTCACCGCGCTGGCGGCTTCCGGTCTGGGTGGCTATCTGGCAGGACGCCTGCGTACCAAGTGGACGCAGATCCACGGCGACGAAACCTACTTCCGCGATACCGCACATGGCTTCGTGTCGTGGGCGGTGGCCACGCTGCTCACCGCCGGTCTGCTCACCTCGGCCATCGGCGGCGTACTCGGCACGGGCGCGAAAGTGGCCGGTGCCACTGCAGGCGCCGCTGCCTCCACGGCAGGCGTTGCCGCCGCGAGTGCCGGTAGCGCCGCCGCGGCTGCGCCGGAAGGCGACCTCAACTACTGGGTGGACTCGCTGTTCCGCAGCGCCACCAGCGCAGGGCCGTCTGATCCTGCAACGCCGCCTCCGCCGGGTGCGCCGATGGATCCGAATGCGGCCCCGCCGCCGCCGGTCGCAAGCGTCGGCCCGCGCGACGCGCGCTTGGCCGCACCGCCGCGTCCGATGCCGGGCAATGGCCCGGTGGCTGACCGCCGTGAAGTGCGTGCCGAGGTGAATCGCATCATCGTCAACAGTCTGCAGGGAGATGGCCTGGATCCGGCCGACACCCAGTACCTGTCCCAGCTGATCGCGCGCGAGACCGGCATGAGTCAGGCCGAAGCGCAGGCGCGCGTGACCGATGTGCAGACGCGCATGCGTGCTGCGCTGGAGAAGGCCAAGAACACTGCCAAGCAGGCGGCCGACGATGCCCGCAAGGCAGCAGCGTATGCCGCGCTGTGGCTGTTCATCACGCTGCTGATCGGCGCGTTCTTCGCCAGCCTCAGCGCCACCTGGGGCGGCCGCCGTCGCGACCTGTAACCCCCGTTCCATGCAAGGAGACCTGCCATGAAAATGATTCTGCTCTGGTTGTTGGGCGTACCGATTCCGCTGCTGATCCTGTACGCGATCTTCTTCTGATCACGCGCCAACGCGAAGTCCACGCATGCGTGGATGGGTATTTGTAGAGTCGAGCCGTGCTCGACTCTACAAAACCTTGCTTCAGGATCTGAACGAATTCTGACACTGAATGTCGCTTTCACATCTTTTCGGATCTATTGCATAGGCATCACATCCGGGGCGATAGAACCTGAGGGCACTTACTCAGCCATGGAGAACGCCATGAATCGACTGCTTGCCATTGCCCTCATCGCCACGCCGCTGGCCCTGTTGAGCCCGCACGCATCCGCGCAGTACACCGGCCCGGGTGCGGGCACCGCTGCCAGCTCCGTGGCCGATGCGCGCGCCCAGCGCGACGACCACCCGGTGGTGCTGCGTGGCACCCTGGTCGCCAAGCTTGGCCACGAGCGTTACCAGTTCCGCGATGCCAGTGGCCAGATCGAAGTGGAGATCGATGACGAAGACCTGCCACCGCAGACCATTGGTGCGGACACCGTGGTGGAACTGCATGGCAAGGTCGACACGCATCGGTTCAAGCCGACCGACATCGATGTTGATCGCGTCACCGTGGTGCCCGCAGGCTGAGGCTCACGCGCACAGCGCGAACAGCAGTCGAGCATGGCTCGACTCTACAAAAGCAAGGCAATGAGATTTGTTGCATTCAACGCATGAGGGAAATTGCATAGCCAGGGCCGGTAGATCCACGCCATGCGTGGATGGCCCACTGTAGAGTCGAGGCAATGGGGTTTGTTGTATTCAACGCGTGAGGGAAGTTGCATAACCTTGTCTGTAGATCCACGCCATGCGTGGATGAACCACTGTAGAGTCGAGCCATGCTCGACTCGCACGCACAGCGCGAACAGCAGTCGAGCATGGCTCGACTCTACAAGGGCGAAGCAATGAGATTTTTTGCATTTACCGAATGAGGGAAATTGCATAAGCCTGGAACGTTGAACTAATTCAAAGATTCTTCTTAACGCTCAACGTTTTAGGAATGCTTGAATGGCTTGCAGGACAATGGGTTTCTAACATTCTATCCGTCGCCCGCAACCACCTCTGCGGGCGGCGCCTCCCTCCCTTTCTCCTTAGGGGAGGGGGGCTTTCTCATTCCCCCTTGTCCGAGAGAGACAACCCATGCACGCCATTATCAAGAAGGCCACGCTCGCTGCAGCGTTGGCCACGGCTTCGCTGTCCGCGCACGCCGTGGAAACCAAGATCTCCGTCTACGCCGACGTCGACCCGACCCTGGCCCTGCTGCGCGACGATGGCAGCGCGCTGCCGGATCTGGTCACCCTGACCCACGACCCGGTGCGCGGCCTGCTGCCGAACACCCAGCGCGTTCGTATCCACTCCAACGATCAGACTGCCGATATCGAGGCAAAGATCGGCGGCGCGTTCGTGTTGGTCAGCGGCGATGGCAAGGTCACTGAGGCGATGACGGTCAGCCTCAACAGCCGCACGCTGGCGGTGACCCCGATTGAGTTCAAGGCCGCCGATCTGTTCACCGGCGCAGGTGCCACCCCGGGTGCTTCGATCTCGATGCCGCTGACCATCGCCCAGGCCACCCCGAAGCCGATCGCCACCAAGGGCACGTACACCGGCGTCGTCAACATCGTGCTGAACCAGAAAGCCGCCGCGCCGTAATCCCCGCGCCGGCCCGCACGCCGGGCCGGCTGCCTTTCCAGCGGTACCCCCATGACCCCACACGCCCCCGCTATCACCCGGCTGGCGGTCGCGCTCGCCCTGGCGCTGGCAACGCCGCTGGCGGCGGCGCGCGGCGTCCCGCCCGGCTTCGAGGATCTGGTTGAAGGCCAGACCGAACAACTCGACATCCAGCTGTTCGGCCGCTCGGCCGGGCTGTCGCCGGTGAGTGTGACCCTGGAGCACGTACAGCTGGAAGATCCAGCAAGCGTGCTGCAGGCGCTCGACCTGCCCGCCGAGGCGCAGGCCGCGCTGCTGCCCGCGCTCTCGCAACCCATGCCGCGCAACAGCCATCTGGCCTGCCGCTTCGGTGGCGCCACTGCCGGCTGCGGCTATCTCGACCCACCGGAAGACCCCGCCGCCGTGCGCGCGCTGTACGACGAAGGCGAGGGCGCGGTGCGCCTGTTCGTTGCCCGCCAATGGATTCCCGGCAAGCCGGCTGCCGAGCGCTTCCACACCGTCAGCGCCAACGCCGAGAACGCTTTCCTGCACCAGCAGGTGATCAATGTGAGTGGCAGCCGCGACTACCAGACGCTGTCCGCGCGTGGCACCGGCGTGCTGGGCCTGTTCGATCGCGGGCATGTCTCCGCCGAATGGAACTTCAACCAGCAGCGCTACCGCAGCCGCGGCAGTGACAGCGCGTTCCAGTTCGACAACGTCTACTACCGCCATGACCTGGGGCAGGCGCATTACCTGCAGGCCGGGCGCATGGACCGCCGCAACCTGTCCAGCCCGCAGGGCGGCACTTTCAGCTTCAGCATGCTGCCGCTGGACCGCCTGCAGGGCCTGCGCGTGGGCACCACCCAGGCCTATGTGGATGCCGATGCCGCCGTGCAGGCCACGCCCCTGACCGTGCTGCTGGCGCGCGACGCACGCGTGGATGCTTACGACGGCACGCGCCTGCTGCAGACCTATTACCTGCAGGCCGGCATCAACCAGATCGACACCCGCAACTTCCCGTTCGGCAACTACAACGTCACCCTGCGCATCTACGAAGACGGCGTGCTGGTGCGCAGCGAAGACGCGCCGTTCGACAAGGGTGGCGACTGGACCAACAGCCAATGGCAGTGGTTCGTGCAAGGTGGCAAGCGCAACGAGCGCCGCAGTGACCGCTTCGATGGCGAACGCGTGGCGGTGGCCGGCATGCGCGTGCCGCTGGGCCGCGACGTGGCGGTGGTGGCCGGCGCCGCCGACCTGGGCGGCTTCCGCTACGGCGAGCTGCGCGTGGACCTTCGCCGCCTGTATGCCACCCAGGAACTGCGCGCCAGCTTCGGTGGCATGCGCGGCAACGATGGCAGCACCGGCCAGCAGCACCAGCTCTCGTACCGCCGCACCGCGTCCTGGAACATCTATCAGCAGCGCATGCGTGGCAAGGCCTGCCAGTTCGAGGCCGACGCCCGCGACCAGTTGGGCTGCACCAATTCGCTCAGCGCCTCGATGGCGCTGCCGCTGGCCGGTGGCAGTGCCTATGTGGGCTACACGCGGCGCCAGACCTGGCGCGCCGGGCGCGAGCTCCCCGGTGCGGAGGGCGACCCGCTGGCCGGGCTGGACCCGCTGCTGCCACCGCCGCCGCCGTGGCAACCACGCCGCGAGCCGCAACTCAGCCGCACCTGGCAGGCCAGCTTCAGCCGCAGCCATCGCTGGCAGGATTTCAGCGTCTCCACGCGCGTGGGCGTGTGGCAACAGCGCGCCAGCGACAGCCTGCGCGGCAGTGAGCAACGCGACCGCGGCATCTACTTCAACCTGAGCCTGACCCGCCTGCTGCGCGGTACCGCCGGCAGCGGCCAGCGCCGCTACAGCGTGGACGTGCGCCAGCCGCAGCATCAGCGCCCGGACATCAACTACAGCGTCGGCCACAGCCTGCGCCAGGAAGTCGATGCGCAGTACCGCGAGCTGTCAGCCGAACTGCGCGCCAACAACAGCGACCGCTACAGCGCCACGCTCAGCGGCCAGCTGCAGAACAGCCTGGGCCAGAGCGGCGCCACGCTGGCGCACTACCAGCAGCGCGGCCGCAGCGAGACCGCCTACAGCGGCATGCACAGCTCCGGTTTCGCGCTGGGCAAGCGCGGCTTCTACTGGAGCGGCAGCAACGGTGCCGACGCCGGCCTGGCCGTGCAGGTGGCCGACACCGACGACATCGACCTGCGTGGTGTGGCGGCCGAACTGCAGGTGGGCGGCCTGCGCAGGCAACGCCTGCAGATTGGTGAGCGCCGGTTGCTGCCTTTGTCGTCGTACCAGTCGCACCGCGCCGAAGTGCAGGACGCCAGCACGCTGGACAGCATCGCCGCCATCCGCGTGACCGGCGTGGGTGGCGCACGGCCGATGTTCCTCAGCCCCGGGCGGCTGATGCGCATGCCGGTGCCGATCGAGGTGACCTACACCTTCATCGGCAACGCCAAGGATCTTGCCGGAGCGCCGCTGGGCGGCGCCCGCATCCTCAACGCGCCGGTGCCCGGCACCAGCGCCAATGGCGGCTTCGTCGCCGATTTCCCGCGTCGCGAAACAACGCTGTACCTGCTGCAGGACGACCGCCTGCTGCACTGCCCGCTGCAGGTGCGCGAGCGCCGCCAGGTGGTGCTGCTGGTCGGCGCCGTGCACTGCGAGCCGCTGGCCGTGGCCCAGCTGCCGGCAGAGATCCGCCAGCAGGCCCGGGTGACCCGGCTGCTGCAGGAACGCGCGTTGATTGCCGCCACGCCCCAGACCGCTGCTGCAGGAGGAACGCCATGAACCGGCGTGTGTTGTTGGTGTTGATGCTGGTGTGCGCGCTGGTGGTGCTGGCGCCGAGGGCGTGGGCGCAGTGGCCGCCGGAAACGCATCCGACGGACCAGAGCCGGGACATCGTGATGACCTGGGATCGCTCAGCGGTGCCGGGCGATGTGGAGCTTTGGGCGCCGCGGACGGTGTTGGGGTTCAGTCACGACCTGGCGATGAAGTATGGGCAGATCCATGTTGTTTGTGAGTCTGCTTCTGATAGTGAGTTTGGGAAGTGCGCCATAGATGGTGAGCCAGAAGCGTCGGTTGGCATAAGTGACATTGATCTGCTGTTCGTAGAGCAGAGAACCGGCTTGCGTAGTGAGCTTCGAGTACAGGGATATCTGCGGAGGGTCATGTCGGATTGGTCCTGCTTCACTGATTACTGGGACCTATCCAGGAGGCGTTTGAATGCGTCGTACTGGTTCAAGTGCGATTCGAGTCAACCAGCTGGTACCGGTGCCAATCTTGAGCTCCCCTCTACCGAACTCTCCAGACTAGTCGCAGGCCACTGGAAGGCCACGATGCGCCTGAGCATCAAAGCCGACCCCGCCGCCGCACCGGTAGCCACCGCCGTCTTCAACTTTGACTTCACCGTCACCGACTACGACGCCATCTCGATCTACTTCCCCGGCTTCGACGGTGTCGCTCCCCTGGTCAACATGGACCTGCGCTACGACCCGATTCGCAAGGTCGTCGCCGGGCGCAAGGAAGTAGACATGTGCCTGTACGACGGCGTGGGCTCGCAGAGCGAATTCCTCGGCGTCACCGTGCGCGACAGCGGGCCTCGGCCACCGCCGGGGCGGGACTTCGCGGTCTGGCATCAGGACGGCGGCAGCGACGACACCCAGCGTCTCGACTACCAGGTCGGCCTGAACTACGGCGGCAACCTGCTGGCCATGAAGCACGGCGAGGAACAGCTGCTGCGCGGCATCGACAGCGCGCAACTACGCATGGTGCTGCTGCCGGGCATCAGCCAACCCGTGTACTGCGTGCCCACGCCGCTGACGCTGGAAACACCGCCCACGCCCATCGCCAGCAAACGCCCCGGTCTCTACGACGGCGAGCTGACGGTAGAGCTGCGCGTGCCGACCGGCAAACCCTGATCCCCACGGAGGCTCATCATGAAGAAGCTGCTGTTCTGCCTGTTGCCGTTGAGCGCACTGCTGGCCCCGCCGGCACAGGCCAACCTTTCCATTCATCCGATGCGCGCAGCGGTGGATGCCAAGCACGGCACGAAGATCCGCGTGTACTCGCAATCTACCCAGCCGCAGTACGTGCAGGCACGCCTGCTGCGCATCGCCAACCCGGCACAGGTGGGCGAGGAAGAGATCGAAGTGGAAGCCGCCGATGCGGCGATTGCCATCACGCCCGGCAAGTTCGCGCTCAGTGGCGGTGGCAATCGCCTGATCCGGGTGATTCCGCTGCAGACGGTGGAGAAGGAGGCGGCCTACCGCATCTACTTCGAGGGCGTGAAGGGCCCTGACGGCACCATTCTGGAAGGCGACGAGCAGGCGGCGCAGGCCAACGTCGGTGTCAGCCTGGTCTGGGGCGCGCTGGTGAACGTAGTGCCTGCCAAAGGCACTGTGGATCTGCAACTGCAGGGCAACACCCTGCGCAACACCGGCACGCTGCGCGTCGGCATCACCGGTGCTGCCGAGTGCAACACCGGTGGCGTGTGCACGCCGCTTGAGCTGTCCAGAAGTCTCTACCCCGATGCCGCGCTGACCTTGCCGTTCCAGCTCCAGCCGGGCAGCACCCTGCAGTTGCAGTATCGACTGTCGAACGACAGCTATCGCGATCACGTAACGACCCTGGCGCCGAGCGCCTGACCTTCATTGCCCCGCCCAAGTGCGGGGCTTCATTTCCCTTGTCCTGTTAAGGAGAGAGCATGAACCATATCTATCGTCGTATCTGGAGCACAGCGAAGCAGTGCTGGGTGGTTGGCAGTGAACTGGCACGCACGACGGGGAAGGGCACTTCGGGACGGCGTGCCACTGTACTGATGGGGTGCCTGATTTCACTGCCATTCGCGGCTGGTTCCGCTGAGTTGGATTCAGACGGGGAGCAGTTGGATCTGGTTGAAACCACACAGACTCTCGCTTTCGCAGAACCTGCCCAAGAGGTGCCAACTGTGGGCATGGCTCCAATGTCGGCGCGTGCGGGCCAAAACGCAATTGAGCTTGGCTATCTGGCAGGCGCAAGTGGTAATGGCGGTATTGCTATTGGACTTAGAGCGAAGAGCAATGAAGCCTGGAGTGTAGCCGTGGGCGCGGACAGTAACGCGGCGGCCACGAACTCTGTGGCGGTGGGGGACTCGGCCAAGGCGACTGCGCGTGCTGCGATTGCTTTGGGCAAGAGCGCCCGGTCACTCGGTGAGGGCGATATTGCCATTGGTGGATCAGCGCAGACAGTGGGTGTTGATGCTGGTATTTCACGAATTGCGATCGGTGCAGGGGCTAAGGCTGGAACTCAAGGCCGCACTGGGGCAGTCGCTTTGGGAGGCGCGTCCACGGCCGAGTTCGATGGTGTTTCCATTGGCTACAACTCCAAAGCGTCAAAGGCAGGGGCAGTGGCGTTAGGAGTGCATTCCATAGCCGATGAGCTGAACACAGTATCGGTGGGCAACAAGACCATGAAGCGCCGTATCGTCAACCTTGATGACGCCCGCCTGACCAGTTCCAGTACCGATGCAGTGACCGGCAAGCAGCTCTACGCCACCGAGCAGAAGATCGGATCATTGAATGGTATGTTGAAGGCGGGTTCGCACACGGATGCTTTCGTAATTGGGACAGGCTCTGTGTCCGCCTCAGCCAACACGGTGTCTGTTGGCAGCGCAAGCAAGAAGCGCCGCATCCAGTATCTTGCCGACGGCGTGATTGGTGCTGGCAGCACGGATGCCATGACGGGTAACCAGCTGCATGCCACCAACACGAAGGTTGCAGCGGTCGAGAAAACTGCCAATACCGCGAAGACGGATCTTGTAGCGGTGCGCGAGATCGCGCAGAAGGCCACCCAGCGTATTGACGCGGCCGCACCCGCGCTGGGCAGAGGCGCGCTTGCGGAAACGGGAACCTACGGCGCCAGCACTGCGCTTGGCGATGCCGCCAAGGCCTACAACAGTGGCAGCGTGGCCTTGGGGGCCAACGCGTTGGCGGGTGTGGACGTGGACGGAAAGAAGATTGTCGGATCGAACTCAGGTGTCTCCCTGGGTGTCAACAGTCGAAGTGGCAATGGAGGCGTCGCTGCGGGCTTCAGGGCTGACTCCACCGGAACCTGGAGCGTGGCGATGGGGACCGATGCCAAGGCGCAGGCCGATCAGAGTACCGCTGTCGGCTATCTGAGCAAGGCGACTGCCAGCCAGAGCACCGCTTTGGGCCGTGGCAGCGAGGCAACTGCGCAGTACGCGAGTGCACTCGGAAATCTGTCGAAAGCAACCACGGTCAGTGCGGTCGCGCTGGGTGATCGTGCCCAGGCCAAGCATGAGAACGCCGTGGCACTGGGAGCCGGGTCCGTCACCTATTCCGCCAACTCGGTCTCGGTGGGCAACGCCTCGGTCAAGCGAAAGATCCAGTACGTTGCAGATGGCAGTATCAGCAAGAGCAGCACGGATGCTGTTACTGGGAGCCAGCTGTTCGATGCCCAGCAGTCGGTAGCCAAGGCTCAGACGGCAGCTGACAGTGCACTGGCGAAGGCTGCCGCTCTCTCTGGGCTTCTGAACGAGAGCGGCGCCTCGGGCAATGTTCGGCTGGGTGGAACTAACAGCGGCACCCTGCTGGACGTGCGGAACAGCGCCAATGCGAGCCGCAAGATCACCGGTGTTGCCGATGCAGCATTGTCCACCACCAGCACAGAGGCGGTGACCGGCCGGCAGCTCGCTGCCACCAATACCCATGTCAGCACTGCGCAGAGTGACGCCAACAAGGCCAAGACCGCCGCGAACACCGCCCTGACACAGGTGGGAACGCTCAACGGGCTGCTGAGCCAGGCCAGTGCGAGCGGCGACGTCCGTGTGGGCGGGAAGAACAGCGGCACCGTGCTGGATGTGCGCAACAGCGCGAACGCGAACCGGAAGTTGGCCGGTGTGACTGATGGTGAGGTCGGCGCCAGCAGCTATGAGGCCGTCAACGGCAGGCAGCTCAACGCGACCAATGACAAGGTGGCGACGGTGGAGGGCATTGCCAGGTCTGCGGGCACTGAAGCTGCCGCGGCAAAGACAGATGCAGCCAGGGCGCTGACCGAGACCGCAGCGCTGGGTGGACTGGTGGCGCAGGTATCTGCTTCTGGCAATGTGCGATTGGGCGAGAAGAACAGCGGAACGACCTTGGACGTGCGCAATAGCGCCAATGCCAATCGGAAGATCAGTGGTGTGGCGGATGGCTTGTTGAGCGTCAGCAGTGCTGAGGCTGTGTCCGGGAAACAACTGTATTCATCCAATTCACGGATCTCAGTTCTGGAAGACGCAAGTCAGTTTCTGAGCATCGGCGTGGCGCCCACTATCGAACGCGCCGAGGCTGGGCTGGCCGGGGTCGCTTTAGGTAACTCAGCCAAGACCGGCAGCGATGGAGGGACGGCAGTGGGGACCCTGGCAAAGGCACTCGGTAGAAACTCCGTCGCCATTGGCCGCGCCTCAGTCGTGCACGAGGATTCCGATAGTGGATTTGCACTAGGTGCTGGAGCGGAGGTTGGCATTGCGGGAGGTGGCGCACGGGGAGGCGTTGCTATCGGTGCCGGGGCAAAGGTGGGCAAAGGAGCGAATGGTTCGCTGGCGATTGGCGAAGGCTCTCAAGCGAATGAGGCCGGAGTGGCTTCATTTGGAAGTGCAACTGCTTTTCGTCGCCTGGTGAACGTCGCGCGCGGTACGGCCGACCACAACGCCACCACTGTCTCCCAGCTCAATGATTCCCTCGCCACCCTCGGGGGCGGCGCAGGCATGGACGGCAGCGGCAACATCATCGCCCCGACCTACACGGTGCAGGGCGGTACGCAGAACACCGTCGAGGATGCGTTGATGGCACTCGATGGTGCCGTCACTACCGCCGGCCGTCGCGCGGACAAGGTGGAAGGTCAGCTCAGTTCGATTTTCCAGGATTCACCTTCGGCCCGTGCCGACGGCACAAGCCAGATCGCGCTGAGTGGCGTGAATGGCATGGTGTTGACCAATCTTGCCGACGGCCGAGTGGCGCAAGGAAGCCGTGATGCCGTAACAGGCAGCCAGCTGTACGCCGCAGAGCAGAAGATCTCGCAGAATCGGGATGATCTGGACGCGATGCGCAAGGAGCGGGAGATGGGTCAGCAGGCAATGCGTGGGTTGGATGCGAGCGTCATCGACTACGGTGGTGCGCGTTTGACTGGCGTGGCCGAGGCGAAGCTTTCGGCTGATAGCTCGGACGTTGTGCGCGGCAGTCAGCTCTATGAGACCAATAGCCGTGTGTCGGCCTTGGAAGGCATCAGTCAATACGTCAGCGTGGGCACGGCTCCAGAATATGGTCAGGCTCAGGCTGGTCCGGCTGGTCTCGCCATTGGAAACTTGGCAAAGACGGGCATTGAGGGTGGCACGGCGATTGGAACATTCGCCGAAGCAATGGGTAGAAATTCAATTGCCCTCGGACGAGCATCTACTGTCTACGAAGGCTCAGATTCCAGCTTTGCCATCGGGACCGGAGCTGAGGTTGGTAGGGCTGGTGAGCCGGGTGCAATCGGAGCCATTGCGTTCGGCGTTGGATCAAGGGTCGAACCCGGAGCCCGCGATTCTATCGCGTTCGGAACCAGCTCTCATGCGACCGAGGCAGGAGTTGTATCGTTTGGTAATGTTGGAACGAAGCGCCGCCTCGTAAACATCGCCAACGGCACCGCCAACCACAACGCCGCCACCGTCGGCCAGCTGCGCGGTGCGCTTTCCGCTCTCGGCGGCGAAGTCGATGCCAACGGCAACATCGTCGGCCCGCGCTTCAACGTCCAGGGCCAGACACAGTCCACCTTGAATGGCGCACTTGAAGCGCTGGATGGTGCGGTCGTCACCAACGCCTCGCGCGTGGACAAGGTCGAAACCCAGCTCCGCTCTGTCTTCCAGGATGCCCCCTCGGTTCGCGCCGACGGCGTCAACCAGCTCACCCTCGCCGGTGCCAACGGCATGGTCATCTCCAACGTGGCCAACGGCCTGATCGCGGCCGGCAGTCGCGATGCGGTCAACGGTGGCCAGCTGCATTCGATGCAGCAGCAGCTCAACGGCCGCATGGATGGGCTGGAGCAGCGCATCGACGATGCCCCGGCACCGCGTGCACTGGCGTCGTCCTCGGTGCCGAAGCCGCAGGCCGAGGAAACTCCTGTGGTGCCGGAAGGCAAGGACTCCCAACAGGTCGCCTCGGTAGGCGAGGGCGACAAGCCCACACCACAGCCGAAGGCCAACAAGGACGACTCGCCGAAGCCGCAGGTCGACACCGCCGAGCTGGAGAAGATGCTGGCCCGTGCCAACGAGTACACCGATGGTGCGATCAGCAACGTCGAGCGACGCCTGGACAAGATGGACAAGCGCTTCAACCGCATGGCGGCGATGAGCAGCGCGCAGACGGCGATGGCGATGAACACCGCCGGCCTGGCCACCTACAACCGCCTCGGTGCGGGTGTGGGCTACAGCGAGGGTGAGTCGGCGATGGCGGTGGGCTACCAGCGCGTGCTCAACGAGAAGGGCTCGGCCACCTTCAGCCTCAATGGTGCGTTCACCAACAGTGGTGAGCGCAGCATGGGCGTGGGTGTGGGCATCGGCTGGTAAGCCATGGAGCCCCGGCGTGACGCGCGTAATCCACCCCGTCGCGCCGGGGTCCTTGCCCAGGAGATGGCAATGTACAGATGGGTAAAGGGAATCATCAGCTATCGCACGTTCTACATCTGGCGGGCGCGCTATCGCTACTACACACGGAACCTGGATCTGTGGACGCTGATGAGCGGGCTGTGCATCGCCGGTCTGTTGCTGGTGCTGTGGTACATGTGGCGGATGCTGAGCGTGCCGACGCCGCGCGTGCACCCGGAGACAGCGGCGCTGCGCATCGAGGGTGTCACCAGGGAGGCGATCCATCGCATCGTGCTGGTGCGCCACTCGGGCAGCACGCCGGGTGCTCCGTTCACTACGCCGGAGGAGGTGCGGGCGAGCACGCTGCGCACGATGCGGGTACGGCAGGTGATGGACAGCGAAGTGGTGTGGCGGCTGAAAGCCGACATGCTGGCGGACATCGCTGACTACATCATGGCCACAGGTGGGTGCTTTCCCTACGATTGCCGGCGGGTGCTGGATCGGTTGGACTACGTGCGCCAGGCCGGTGTGGAGAATGCGCAGATCAACGCGGCGCTGGCGACGATCCTGGAGGTGCCGCTGGACCAGATGCCGCCGTTGGAGGCAGACGAGCATGAGCGGGTGAAGAGTGGTTGGTCGGATGGGTTCAACGACATCTACTACCAGTCCTGGGTGTTGCGGGACCTGCAGGCCATGCACGCACAGATGATGCGGGAGTATCCGCAGCGTGCCCCCGCACCGTGGTTGCCGCGGCTGCTCAGCGACCCGCTGCGCGATACCCGTTTTGTCTGGTAGCGGGAGCAAGATGGGCATCATCTGCCAGAGCAGGTAACACCGCTTTTGTAGAGTCGAGCTTGCTCGACTGCTCTCCGCTCAGCCATCGAAATGCACGAAGCACAGTGCGGACCAGCGGTCCGCACCTACCAAACACGGGTGCAGCGCCCCTGTAGAGTCGAGCCATGCTCGACTGCTCTCCGGTCAGCCATCGAAATGCCCGAAGCACAGTGCGGACCAACGGTCCGCACCCACCCAAGGCAGGCACCGCTGCGCTCGCCGGCCATGGACCGGCGCTACCGTCACCCGCCGATATACGCGGTGATCTCCGCCTCGGCCAGCACCTGCCGCAACTGCGCCACCGACGCGCGCCGCATCGGCTTCTCATCCACCGGTGATAGCGGCGCCTGGCGCAGGGCGTCGTACGGCAACACCGCCAGGTCGAAGGTCAGCTCCTCGGCACTGAACACCCACACCGGCACATCCAGGCAGCGTTCGCGGTCCATGCGCAGGCGGCGCGTCCGCGATTCGGCGGGAATGCCGTGTTCGTCCAGGAAGCGATGCACGGCTTCCGGGTCGTCACTGTGCAGGTGCAGCTGCACGGGGCTGTTGGCGTCGGCGGTGCCGTCCAGTACGGGGCCGGCCAGGCGCGGGGCGAAGTCGTGCAGGAACTCCAGCGCACGCATCGCGGCTTCACGGCGGCGCTGCAGTTCGTTGCCGTGCTGGGGCCCGGAGAACAGCCGCTGGTACTCGCGCAGGGCGTCTTCGATCTCGGTATTGCGGGGCAGGGAGGCATCGTCGTGGATGCCGAGCCGGCTGGCGGCCTTCAACTTGGCCTGGTGGTAGTCGCGGATGCCGCCTTCGGCCATCAGGCGGGCGGCTTCGTGGGCGAGGCGGTGGCGCCGCTCGCGGGTCTGGCTGGCAGCATGCTGACGGGCGCGATGCATGCGATGACTCCCTGTTGCGACCTGGCTACAGACTAGCGCACGGATGTGACATCTGCGTGGGTATGGCGGATGCAACTGCTTTGGTGGGTGCCGACCTTGGTCGGCACGGGGCGCCAACCAAGGTTGGCAACTACCGGGGCGGCATCGGCGCCAACCAAGGTTGGCGGCTGCCAGAGGCGCATCGGTGCCGACCAAGGTTGGCCCCACCCACGCTTTGGTAGATGCCGACCTTGGTCGGCACAGGGCGCCAACCAAGGTTGGCAACTACCGGGCCGGCATCGGCGCCAACCAAGGTTGGCATCTACCAGAGCAGCATCGGTGCCAACCAAGGTTGGCAGCTACCAGAGCCGCATCGGTGCCAACCAAGGTTGGCATCTACCAGAGCGGCATCGGCGCCAACCAAGGTTGGCATCTACCAGAGCGGCACCTACCGAACCCTTCCTCAGAAGATATCGAACGCGGCGGCGTCGGCCTGCGGCGTATTGAGGTTCAGGTCGTAGTCGGTCAGGCGGTCCATGTCTTCCACCTTCACCCACTCGGTCGCGCCGTTGAGGGTGGCCTGGACCATGCCGCTGGGCGGGTCGTTCTGCGCGATCGGGGTGTCCTTCAGCGCGGTGCGCATGTAGTCGATCCAGATCGGCAGGGCGGCCTTGCCACCGTATTCGCGGTAACCCAGCGAGCGGAAGTCGTCGCGGCCCACCCACACGGTGGTCACGTACGGCCCGCCGAAGCCGGAGAACCAGGCGTCGCGGTGGTCGTTGGTGGAGCCGGTCTTGCCGCCCACGTCCTCGCGGCCGAGCACCTTGGCCTGCACGCCGGTACCGCGCTGGACCACGTCGCGCATCATCGACACCAGCTGGTAGGCGGTGCGGGCATCGATCGCGCGCGGGGCGGTGCGGGCATCCGGGTTGGCCGGTGCCGCCGGGGTTTCGACCTTGGCTTCGGCCTTGGCCGCCGCAGCCGGGTCCACCTTCGGGGCCGGGGCGCCAAAGTTGAAACCGTCGACCACCTGGTTGACCGGCTGGTCACTGCTGCCGGCGCAGTCGCGGCAGGCCAGTGCCGGGTTTTCCTTGAACACCAGGTTGCCGTCGCGGTCGTTGACCTGGTCGATCAGCCAGGTGTCCACGCGCGAGCCGCCGTTGGCGAACACGGCGTAGCCGCGCGCCACCGACAGCGGCGTCAGCGAGGCGGTACCCAGCGACATCGACAGGTTCGGCGGCAGCTCCGATTCGGCGAAGCCAAACTCGCTGATGTACTTGCGCGCGTAGTCCACGCCCATGCCATCGAGCAGGCGCACCGAGACCAGGTTGCGCGACTGCACCAGCGCTTCACGCAGGCGCATCGGGCCGCGGAAGCCGCCACCGTCGTTCTGCGGGGCCCAGGTCTTGCCGCGGCGGTCGCGGAACACGACCGGGGCGTCGAGCACGATCGAGGCCGGGTTGTAACCCTTGTCGAAGGCGGCGGCGTAGACGAACGGCTTGAAGCTCGAACCCGGCTGGCGACGGGCCTGGGTAGCGCGGTTGAACTTGTTGCCGGAGAAGCTGAAGCCACCCACCAGCGCCTTCAACGCGCCGTTGTGGGCATCCAGCGAGACCAGTGCGGACTGGCCGCGCGGGATCTGGTCCAGCAGCCACTCACCTTCCTTGGCACCGGCGCGCACGCGCACGATGTCGCCGCGCTGCACCAGCTTGCCCGGGGTCTTGTTGGTCCACTTGGCGGCGCCGGCCGGCAGCACGATCTCGCTGCGGTTTGCCAGCACCACTGTTGCGCTGCCATCGGCGCCGGTGCTGGCGACGATGGCCGGCAGCAGGCCGGCCTGGCCGTACATGCCACGCAGGTGCTCGGCCAGGGCAGCGGCGTCTTCGCCGGCACCCACCTGCACCTGCTTCTCCACGCCGTGCCAGCCGTGGCGGTGGTCGTACAGCAGCAGGCCGTCGCGCACCGACTGGTTGGCGGCGGTCTGCAGGGTGGCATCGATGGTGGTGGTGACGTGGTAACCCTTGTTGACCACATCGCCGCCGAAGCGGGCGATCATTTCCTGGCGCACCAGCTCGGCCACGTAGGGGGCATCGACCTGCACCGGCGGTTCATGCGCGGTGGCGTGCATCGGCACGGCCTTGGCCGCATCGGCCTCGGCCTGGCTGACGAACTTCAGGTCGGCCATGCGCTGCAGCACGTAGTTGTCGCGGCGCTGGCGGGCACGTTCCGGGTTGGAGATCGGGTTGCCCGAAGACGGGAACTTGGGGATGCCGGCCAGCGAGGCCATTTCATCCAGGTCCAGCTCGTTCAGCTTCTTGCCGTAGTAGAACTCGGCGGCGGCGGCCACGCCGTAGGCGCGGTTGCCGAAGAAACTCTTGTTCAGGTACAGCTCGAAGATCTCGTCCTTGCTCAGCTCGGACTCGATCTTCCGCGCCAGCAGGATCTCTGCCAGCTTGCGGGTGTAGCTGTACTCGGAGCTGAGGAAGAACTGGCGGGCCACCTGCTGGGTGATGGTGGAGCCACCCGGCACGCGCTTGTCGTTGGTGGTGGCCAGCAGCCACACCGCACGGCCGATGCCCATGTAGTCCACACCGCCATGCTCGTAGAAGCGGGCATCCTCGGTGGCCAGGAACGCCTGCTTCAGGCGCTCGGGCACGTCCTTCATGGTGATGGGGGTACGGCGGGTCTCGCCGAACACCGCCATCAGCTTGCCGTCGGCGGCATAGACGTACATGGGCTCCTGCATTTCCACGTCGCGCAGGGTCTGCACGTCGGGAAGCTTGGAGGACACGGCGTAGTACAGACCGCCCACGGCGGCCGCGCCGATCAGCGCCAGGACCAGGACAATCAGGAAGATCCAGCGCAGCCAGCGGCGGAGTCGAGTCATCGGGTTCAGATTCCGATTGCGAATTTCGTGGTCGCAGAGTATAGATTACGCAAGGTGGCGGCTGGGGTCGGCACCGGGGAGCGCAAGGGGAACAGTCAGGGGCTGCATGGTGAATCCGTGAGGGACTTCACAGCAGGGCCGTTGCCATTTGCTAAGAATACGTTATTAATGCTCGGGCGCAGGTCTTGCGTCCAAGTGCCCGTCGGCAGGGGAGAAACCGTGGGGCTCATCCCAAAAAGTCAGTCGCCGCTTGTAGGCGTCGACATCAGTTCGACTGCGGTAAAGCTTTTGCAGCTGTCCCGCAGTGGCAATCGTTTTCGTGTGGAACATTACGCTGTGGAACCTCTTCCGCCGAATGCGGTGGTGGAGAAGAACATCGTGGAAGTGGAGGCCGTGGGTGAGGCCATCCGCCGCGCGATGAACCGCTCGGGGAGCAAGGCCAAGCTGGCCGCTGCCGCCGTCGCCGGTTCGGCGGTGATCACCAAGGTGATCCCGATGCCGGCCGAGCTCGACGAGAACGACATGGAAGCCCAGATCGAGCTGGAAGCGGTCAACTACATTCCGTATCCGATCGAGGAAGTGAACCTGGACTTCGAGGTGATCGGGGCGATCCCGAACAACCCGGAGATGGTCCAGGTGCTGCTGGCCGCGTCGCGCTCGGAGAACGTGGAACTGCGCCAGTCGGCGCTGGAGCTGGGTGGCCTGCAGGCCAAGGTGATGGACGTGGAGGCCTTCGCGGTCGAGAACGCCTATGCCCTGGTTGCCAGCGAGCTGCCGGTATCCATCGAGGGTGTGGTCGCGCTGGTCGACATCGGTGCCACCATGACCACCCTCAATGTCCTGCGTGGCGGCCGCAGCCTGTACAGCCGCGAACAGGTGTTCGGTGGCAAGCAGCTGACCGACGAGATCATGCGCCGCTACGGCCTGAGCTACGAGGAAGCCGGCCTGGCCAAGCGCCAGGGCGGGCTGCCGGAAAGCTACGAGATGGAAGTGCTGGAGCCGTTCAAGGAAGCCACGGTCCAGCAGATCAGCCGCCTGCTGCAGTTCTTCTACGCAGGCAGCGAGTTCAACCGCGTTGATCACATCGTGCTGGCCGGTGGCTGCGCCGTGCTGGGCGGTCTGCCGGAAATGGTCGAGGAGCAGCTGGGCGTGCCGACCGTGGTCGCCAACCCGCTGGCGCAGATGACCCTGGGGCCGAAGGTGAACGCGCATGCGCTGGCCCAGGATGCCCCCGCGCTGATGATCGCAACCGGTCTGGCGCTGAGGAGCTTCGACTGATGGCACGCATCAATCTATTGCCCTGGCGCGCCGAGCGGCGCAAGCAACGCCAGCGCGAGTTCTACGCAATGCTGGGCATGGCCGCGATCGGTGGCCTGCTGCTGTCGCTGGTGATCTGGTTCTACTACGACCGCCAGGTGAGCGGCCAGATGGACCGCAACGCCTATCTGGAAGCCGAGATCGAGAAGGTCAAGGAACAGAACAAGGAGATCGACCGCCTCGACGCGCAGAAGGAACGCCTGCTGGCCCGCAAGAAGGTGATCGAGGAACTGCAGGCCAAGCGCTCGCAGATGGTGCACCTGTTCGATGCGCTGGTGCGCACGATTCCCGATGGCCTGGTGCTGACCGCGCTGAAGCAGGAAGGCGACGTGCTGACCCTGGAAGGCCGTACCCAGTCCAATGCCCGTGTTTCGGCGTACATGCGCAATCTGGAGACCTCCGGTTGGATGACCAACCCGGAACTGTCGATCATCGAAGCACGTGATCCCGAGAAGGACAAGGACGGCAAGGTGGGCCCGCTGGCCGACATCAAGGCGCTGCCCTATGTGTTCGTGGTCAAGGTGAAGCTGCCGGCACAGAGTGAGGAAGTGGCCGGTACGCCAGGCCTCAACGCCGATGGTTCGGTGGCAACGCCGGCTCCGCCCGCAGTGGCACCGCTTGCAGCCGGCCCGGATGCAGCGGCACCTGCTGCACCGGCCGCAGGCCAGCCCGCTGCTGCACCGGCTGCACCCGCACCCGCCGCCGCGCCGGTCAACGCACCTGCTGTCACCCCGGCCCCGGCTACGCCGAACCAGCCGGCAGCCCCGGCTGCAAAGCCTGCGCCGAAGCCCGAGGGCAGCCGCCTGGCGCAGCCGCCGCAGGCCTTCAACGCCCCGCTGCAGGGGGATCGCGCATGAGCCAGAAAATCGATCTGAAGAACCTGGATTTCAACGACATCGGCAACTGGCCGCAGAAGGCCAAGATCGTCTTCTGCTCGCTGTTGGCGCTGGTGATCATGTTCGTGGCGTGGATGCTGCTGATCAGTGGCAAGCGCGAGGAACTGGCCGGCCTGGAATCGAAGGAAGTCGAGCTGCGTTCGGAGTTCACCAAGCAGCAGGAGCGTGCGGTGAACCTGGCGCCGCTGAAGCAGCAGCTGGCACAGATGGAACAGGTGCTGCAGCAGATGCTGCGGCAGCTGCCCAGCAAGACCGAAATGCCGGACCTGATCATCGACATCTCGCAGACTGCGCTGTCCAGCGGCCTGACCAACGAGCTGTTCGAGCCGGAGCAGGAGCAGGTCAAGGAGTTCTACGCCGAGAAGCCGATCAAGCTGCGCATGGTGGGCAGTTACCACCAGTTCGGTGCCTTCGTCAGTGGCGTGGCGTCGCTGCCGCGCGTGGTCATCCTGACCATGCACGACATCAACCTCAAGCCCAAGGACAAGACCAGCGGCAACGCCCGCAGTGGTGCGCTGGAGCTGTCCGGCACGGTCAAGACCTACCGCTATCTGGATGAGACCGAGGTGCAGGCACAGCAGGCGGCTGACGCCGGCAAGGAGGAGAAGAAGTGATCCGTTCCCTCTTTGCGCGTTGTGGGATGGCTGCCGTCGTGCTGATGCTGGCCGCGTGCGGCCGCGATGTGACCAGCACGCCGGGTGATGCGCCGAATCTTGAAAAGTGGGTGGAAGGCGAGCGTGCGCGACCGGCACAGCCGCTGGAGCCGCTGCCGGTGATGCAGCAGTTCGAAACCTTCGAATACTCCGCACAGGGTCTGCGCGACCCGTTCACCGATGCCTGGACCAATCCGCAGCAGGGGAATGGCGGATTGCGTCCGGATCCGAACCGGCGCAAGGAGCCGCTGGAAGGCTTCCCGCTGGACGCACTGGACATGGTCGGCACCATCGGCACCGGCGCCGCCACCGTGGCGCTGGTGATGGGGCCGGACAAGGTGACCTACCGGGTACGCCCGGGCGGCTACCTGGGGCAGAGCGACGGGCGGGTCACGGCGGTCTTCGAAGACCACGTGGAGCTGATCGAACTGGTGCCGGATGGCGCGGGCGGCTGGCTGGAACGGCCGGCAACGCTCTCGCTTGAAGATCAATGATCGTTTACTGGGGATAGCACGATGACCTTTCACCAAGCCAAGGGGCTGCGTCCCATCCGGCGCTTTACCTTGAACCGTGTCAGCGCGTTGGGAGTCGCGCTGATGCTGGCCTGCGCTCCGGCGCTGGCCGCCGCACCGGCGGAAAAGCCGGTGGGCGCCACCGTGGCACCGGCGGCAGCGCCGGCCGGCCTGTCGGTGGCCAAGATCGATTTCAAGCGCGGCGATGATGGCGCCGGGCGCCTGATCGTCCAGTTCGACGGCCAGGGCGCGGTTCCGGACCTGCGTACGCAGGGCAACAGCGTGGTGGTCGATGTCGGTAACGCCCGACTGCCGGCCAACCTGCAGAAGCCGATGAACGTCATCGACTTCGCTACGCCGGTGCAGCGCATCGACGCCAAGCCGTCCGGTGCCGGTACCCAGCTGGTGCTGAGCACCGGTGGCGCGGTGGAGTCGCTGGCCTACCAGAGTGGCAACGAGTACGTGGTGGAGATCAGCCCGCGGCAGGCGCCGGCCGCTGTCGGTGCAGTCACCGCCGGCAGCGTCACCCAGGCTGCCAAGGCTGTTGGTCAGCGCGGTTTCACCGGCAAGCCGGTGACCTTCAACTTCCAGGACGTGCCGGTGCGCACCGTGCTGCAGTTGATCGCCGAGGAATCCAATCTCAACGTGGTGGCTTCCGATTCGGTACAGGGCAATGTGACCCTGCGCCTGGTCAACGTGCCGTGGGACCAGGCGCTGGACATCGTGCTGCGTGCCAAGGGCCTGGACAAGCGTCGCGATGGCAGCGTGATCTGGGTCGCTCCGCAGGCTGAGCTGGCCAAGTTCGAGCAGGAGAAAGAAGACGCGCGCATCGCCATCGAGAACCGCGAAGACCTGGTCACCGATTACGTCCAGATCAACTACCACAGCGCCACGCAGATCTTCAAAGCGCTGACCGAGGCCAAGGGCATCGGTGGCGGCAGTGGTGGCGGCAATGGCGGTGGTGGCGGCTCGTCGCAGGAGGAGAGTGGCTTCCTGTCCGGGCGGGGCCGCATCGTCGCCGACGAGCGCACCAACACGCTGATGATCAGCGACATTCCGAAGAAGATCGCGCGCATGCGCGAGCTGATCAGCGTGATCGACCGCCCGGTCGACCAGGTGCTGATCGAAAGCCGCATCGTCATCGCGACCGACACCTTCGCCCGCGAGCTGGGTGCGAAGTTCGGCATCAGCGGCAGCCGCGACAACGTGTACTTCAGCGGCAGCCTCGCTGCCAACGAGGAAACCCGCAAGTCGCAGGTCGATACCGCACTGGCCAACGCCAAGGCGGTCCGTGAGTGGCAGGCCGGTGGCAGCGTCGGCCCGGCGCCGGTTCCCAGCGGCCCGACCATCAAGCGTGGCCTGAACTGGAACCTGCCGGTGGCTACGGCCAGCAATCCGGGTTCGCTGGCGCTGTCGATCCTCAACGCAGGCTACCTGCTGGACGTGGAGCTGTCGGCCATGCAGGAAGAGTCGCGGGGTGAGGTGATCTCCAACCCGCGCGTGGTCACCACCAACCAGCGCGAGGCGATGATCAAGCAGGGCAAGGAAATCGGCTACGTCACCATCAGTGGCACCGGTGCTGCCGGTGGCGCCGGTTCCACCCCGAACGTGCAGTTCAAGGAAGTGGTGCTGGAACTGCGGGTGACCCCGACCATCACCAACGACAACCGCGTGTTCCTCAACATGCAGGTGAAGAAGGACGAAGTTGACCGCCTGATCGAACTGCAGGGCTACGGCACGGTACCGTCGATCAACCGCCGTGAGGTCAACACCGCGGTGCTGGTTGAGGATGGGCAGACCGTGGTCATCGGTGGTGTGTACGAGTTCACCGACCGCAGCAGCATCAGCAAGGTGCCGTTCCTGGGCGACGTGCCGTTCCTGGGCAACCTGTTCAAGAAGCGCGGCCGCAACAAGGACAAGGCCGAGCTGCTGGTGTTCGTGACCCCGAAGGTGCTGCGCGTGGCCAAGCAGAACTGAGCCCGCGCCTCCGCGAAACGCAGAAGGGCCGCCCTGCGCGGCCCTTCTGCGTTTCCGCCCGTAGATCCACGCCGCCCATGTCCAGTAGATCCACGCCATGCGTGGATGGGCCGTTCAGCCGTTCTTGATGCCATTCGCAGGGCACCCTGCGATGATGTCGGGAACCCGTGCCGTCCCGCGCCGGTCAAAGGCCCCCATGAACCTGCCACCGCCGATGCCCGAAACCGTCTCGCCGCCGTCCGCGCCGGCCACCTCCCGCCTGCATGCCGCTTTCAGCCAGCTGCGCGACGCATTGTCGGCCGAGATCGTCGGCCAGGCCGCGCTGGTCGAACGCCTGCTGATCGCGCTGCTGGCCGATGGCCACCTGCTGGTGGAAGGCGCTCCGGGCCTGGCCAAGACCACGGCGATCCGCGCGCTGGCCTCGCGCCTGGAGGCCGACTTCGCCCGCGTGCAGTTCACCCCGGACCTGTTGCCGGCCGACCTGACCGGCACCGAGATCTGGCGCCCGCAGGAAGGCCGCTTCGAATTCGTACCCGGCCCGATCTTCCATCCGATCCTGCTGGCCGATGAAATCAACCGCGCGCCAGCCAAGGTGCAGTCGGCACTGCTGGAAGCGATGGGCGAGCGCCAGGTCACCGTGGGCCGCCACACCTACGCGCTGCCGCCGCTGTTCCTGGTGATGGCCACGCAGAACCCGATCGAGCAGGAAGGCACCTTCCCGCTGCCGGAAGCGCAGTTGGACCGTTTCCTGATGCATGTGCGCATCGGCTACCCGGACCAGGCCGCCGAATCGGAGATCCTGCGCCTGGCTCGCGAGCGCGCCCGTGGTGCGTTGGGCGAAGCCGCACAAGCGCCGGAAAAGCTGCCGATGCAGGATGTGTTCGATGCCCGCCGCGAAGTGCTGGACCTGCACATGGCGCCGGCGCTGGAACGCTACCTGATCGAGCTGGTGCTGGCCTCGCGTGATCCGTCGCGCTATGACGCTGGCCTTGGCCGCCGCATTGCATGGGGCGCCAGCCCGCGCGGTTCCATCGCGCTGGAACGCTGTGCGCGCGCGCGCGCCTGGCTGGCCGGCCGCGATTTCGTCACCCCCGATGACGTGCGTGCGGTTGCTGCCGACGTGCTGCGCCATCGCGTGCTGCCCAGCTACGAAGCCACCGCTGAAGGCTGGGATGGCGAACGCCTGGTGCAGGAGCTGCTGGCCCGGGTGCCGGCACCCTGAGCCTGCGCATGACCGATCCATCCCTGCACCACGCCTCCTCCGTCAGTGACGGTGACGGGCTGCGCCCGCAACTGTCCGAACTGGTGGCGCTGCGCCGCCTTGCACAGCGACCGCCGCCGCCACGCCGTGGCCGCGCCGGCAACGCCGGGCAGGCGCCGTCGCCGCTGCGCGGGCGTGGCATGGAATATGCCGAGTCACGTGAGTACGTGGCCGGTGATGATGCACGGCATATCGACTGGCGGGTGACCGCGCGTACCGGTCGTGCCCACACCAAGCTGTTCCAGGCCGAACGCGAGCGGGTCAGCCTGATCGTGGCCGATACCTCGCCGGCCCTGTACTTCGGCACCCGCGTGCGCTTCAAATCGGTGCAGGCTGCACGCGCGGGCGCCGTCGCCGCGTGGTCGGCGCAGCGTCGGGGCGATCGCATCGGCGCCCTGCGTGGCAGCGACCGTGAACCACCGATTGCACCGGCAGGCGGCCCGCGCGGCGTATTGCGCGTGCTGGACGCGCTCACCCGCTGGTATGCGCAGCCCCCGGCCGACGACCTTGGCCTGGAACGTGCGCTGGACCATGCCGGTCGCGTCCTGCGCCCGGGTGCACGTGTGCTGGTGCTGGCCGATCCGCAGCAGGCCATCCGTATTCCGCCGGCGCGCTGGAGTGCGCTGGCCCAGCACCACGACCTCAGCCTGGTGCTGCTGGTGGATCCATTGGAACTGCAGCCTCCGTCAGCCGCGCTGCAGTTCCAGACCCTGCAGCAGCGCATCGGCCTCGACCTGCGCCGCAGCGAGGTCCAGGCCCATTGGCAGGCGCATTTCGTTGAACCGCTGCAGGACCTGCGGCGCCAGCTGGGAGCGCGCCGCGTCGATGTGCAGGTGCTGTCCACCGACGCGCCCAGTGATGCCTGGCTGGCGCCATCCCCGACCGAGGTGCCGGCATGAGCGCGAACCTGCCGCTGCGCGATGTGCAGGTGCCACCCGCTCCATCATGGTGGCCGCCGGCACCGGGCTATCTGATGATCGGCGGCGTGATGCTGCTGTTGCTGGCGGTGGCTGCATTCTTCTGGTGGCAGCGTCGCCGTCGCCGCCAACGCTGGTTGCAGCTGTTCGATCAGGAGCTGGCATCCACCGCCGATGCTGCTGCGGAACTGGCAGCGATCGCCGGACTGCTGCGTCGCGCCGCACGCCAGGCGCAGCCCGGCAGTGAATCCCTGCGCGATGACGCCTGGTGGCAGCGCGTGGATCCGCAGGGCACATTGCCGGAAGCACGCCGAAGCCTGTTGGCCGAAGGTGCTTATCGCCCACGCGTGGACGTCAACGAGGTGGCCGCAGTACGCCGCTGGGCGCGCGAGCGCTATCTGGCCATGCTGCTGGAGCGGCGCCGATGAATCTGCTGGCAAGTTACTGGCCATGGCCGGACCTGCAGCTGGCGTGGCCGTTGGCCCTGCTGGCGCTGCCATTGCCGTTGCTGATGCGCTGGTGGAAGCGTCGTGCCGATCCCGGCGCTGCGCTGCGGGTGCCCTATGCGGCGACGGAACTGGAAGCGCTGTCCGGTGGTGGCCGCGTTGACGTGTCGTGGCTGCGCACGCTGCTGTTGTGGCTGGGTTGGTGCGCGCTGTGCGTCGCACTGGCTCGCCCGCAACAGCTGGGTGAAGCGATCACGCCGCCGCAGGAGGGCCGGCAGATGATGCTGGCGATGGACGTGTCCGGCAGCATGGGCGAGGGCGACATGGTGCTGGGCGGGCAGGCGGTGGATCGCCTGACCGCGGCCAAGGCCGTGTTGGCCGATTTCCTTGATCGTCGTGCCGGTGATCGCATCGGCCTGCTGATCTTCGGCGACCGCGCCTACACGCTGACGCCGCTTACGGCCGATCTGGCCAGCGTGCGCGACCAGCTGCGCGACAGCGTGGTCGGCCTGGCCGGGCGCGAGACCGCCATCGGTGATGCCATCGGCCTGGCGGTGAAGCGCCTGCGCAGCCAGCCTGAAGGCCAGCGCGTACTGATTCTGCTGACCGACGGCGTCAGCAATGCCGGCGTGCTGGAACCGCTGCGTGCCGCCGAAGTCGCGCGTGCCGAGGGCGTGCGTATCCACACCGTCGCCTTTGGCGGTGATGGCAGCATGCGCCTGTTCGGTATTCCCATTTCCGCCGACCAGGATCCGGTCGACGAGGCTACCTTGAAGAAGATCGCGAGCATGACCGGCGGCCAGTTCTTCCGCGCCCGCGACACTGCACAGCTGGCCGGCATCTACGCCGAACTGGACCGGCTCGAGCCGATCGCTGCGAAGGGACCAAGCCTGCGACCGCGCGAGGAACGCTATGCATGGGCGCTGGGCCTGGCCTTGCTGCTGGGCGCTTTGGCCTGGCTGTGGCCGGAGCGTCGCCGATGATCGCGCTTGCTTCGAATCTTCCCGACTGGAACGCGCTGCACTTCCTGCGTCCGGAATGGCTGTGGGCGTTGCTGGCGCTGCCGTTGATCATCGCTGTGGCGTTGTATCGGCAGCGGCGCAGCGACGTGTGGCGAACAGCGGTGGATGCCCACCTGTTGCCGCATCTGCTGGCTGCGGGCACGCGCCGCCGTGCACGCCTGCCCTGGGCCGTGCTGCTGGGCTGGACCCTGGCAGCGCTGGCCATGGCCGGGCCGAGTTGGCGGCAGCAGGCACAACCGATGTTCCAGGCCAGCGCACCGCTGCTGGTCGTGCTGGATCTGTCCAGCCGGATCAATGCCACCGATCTGCCGCCGTCGCGCCTGCTGCAGGCTCGGGCGAAAGTGGGCGAGCTGCTGCGTGCCCGCCAGGGGGGCCAGGTGGGCCTGGTGGTCTATGCCGAGGATGCCTACACCGTGGCACCGCTGACCGATGACGGCAGCAACGTCGCGCTGTATCTGGACGCGCTGTCGCCGGATGTGATGCCGCGCGACGGACAACGCGCCGACCGTGGCATCGACTGGGCGACGCGGTTGATGCGCCAGATCGGGGCATTGCGGGGGCAGATCCTGCTGGTCAGCGATCAGGCGGATGATGAAGCGGCACTGGCCGCAGCGCAGGCGCGCAGCCTCGGCATGCAGGTGTCGGTACTGGGGCTGGGCACATCTGCCGGTGCGGCGTACCGGGATGGCACTGGGCAGATCCGCCAGGCCGCGCTGGATGAAGGCAGCCTGCGTGCGGTGGCGACCGCAGGCGGAGGCCGCTATGCCCGCATCGCCACCGATGACAGTGATCTGCGTGCGCTGGGCGTACTTGATGCACGCGAAGGTACTGCGGCGCAGCGGCCCGGCGAGGGCAAGCAATGGCGTGATGAAGGGTTCTGGCTGCTGCCACCGGTGATGCTGCTGGCGCTGCTCGCTTTCCGTCGCCGCGCGCTGCTGGCGGCGGTGCTGGCGGTGGGCCTGCTGCCATGGATGAGTGATGTGCAGGCGCAGGCGCAGGCGCCTGCGGTGCCGGCCGCACCGCCGGCGCAGGGCACGCTGTGGAAGCGCGCCGACCAGGTGCAGCACCAGCGTCTGGCCGAAGGTGCGCAGGCTTACCGCAACGGTGATTTCGCCAGTGCCCGCAAGCAGTTCGAGGGCATCGACAGCGATGCGGGCTGGTACAACCTGGCCAATACGCTGGCCCGCCAGGGCAACTACGACGAAGCCATTGCCGCCTACGACCGCGCGCTGGCACTGCATCCCGGCATGGCCGATGCGGTCGCCAACCGTGCCGTGGTCGATGCCGCGCGCAAGCGCAAGCCGTCGGGTGGCAAAGGCCAGGATCAGCAGAAGCCACCGCAGAACGGGCAGCAGAAGCAGCAGAACGATTCACAGGGCCAGCAGAATCCGCAGGGCCAGCAGCCGCAGCAGGGCCAGCAGAATCCTGGTCAGGGACAGTCGCAGTCGGGTCAGCAGGGCCAGCCCAATCCCGGTGACGACAAGAACCAGTCGAGCCCGCAGCCCGGCGAGCGTGGCCGCGATGGACAGCAGGCGCCACCACAGGTGGAGGATGCCAAAGCGCAGGCCCAGGCTGATGAGCAGCAGCGCCAGCGCATGCAGCAGGCCATGCAGCAGGCACGTGAGGGCAAAGGCGATCAGGATGGCAAGCCCGTGCCAGGCAGCGACGGCACCACCCCACGCCAACGCGAGGAGCAGCAGGCGGTGGAGGCGTGGATGCGGCGCGTGCCGGATGATCCGGGCGCATTGCTGCGGGCCAAGTTCCAGCTGGAAAACGAACGCAGGAAGAGGGAAGGGCGATGACGCGGGCGATCAACATGCACGGGCACTGGCCCCGACAGGTACTGGCGGCGCTGCTGCTGTGGCTGCCGCTGCTGGCCTGGGCGCAGCCGCGTGCGTGGCTGGACCGCGACCGCATCGCGATGGGCGACACGGTCACGCTCAATGTCGAGAGCGACCAGGGCGCCCCTGACTTCACACCGTTGCGCACCGACTTCGACCTCAGCGGGCAGACCAGCAGCCGCCAGGTAGCGTGGAGCAACGGCAGCATGCAGCAGCGCAATCTGTATGGCGTGGCACTCACGCCACGGCGTAGCGGTGCACTGGTGGTGCCGGGCCTGCAGGTGGGCAGCGTACGTACCGCACCGTTGACCCTGCAGGTGGATGCCGCTGCCGTGGCCGGTCCCGACAGCAATGCGGTGGCGTTCATCGAAACCGCTGTCGATGACGAGACACCGTATGTGCAGCAGAGCGTAGGCGTGGTGGTGCGGTTGTATTTCGCTTCGCAGCTGGCCTCCGGCGAACTGGTGCTGGATACACCGGCCGGCGCGTCGTTGCAGCGGGTGGGCGATGACCGCACCGATGTGCGACAGGTCAACGGCCGCCGCTACAACGTGGTCGAGCGGCGCTTCCTGCTGATCCCCGAGCGCAGCGGTGCACTTCGGCTGGCCGGTGCGCGCTTCAGCGGGCGCAGTGCCGGTGGCTTCTTCGACGATTTCTTCGGCGGCGGCGACGGGCGCATGAATGCCACTGGCGCGGACCGCACGTTGCAGGTGCAGGCGCAACCGGCACAGGCGCCGCAGCCATGGCTGCCGCTGCAGGGCCTGCAGCTGCGCTACACCAGTGCACCGACCAGCGCCCGTACCGGCGAGGCGGCCAACGTGGTGGTGGAGGCGATTGCCGAAGGCGCTACCCGCGCGCAGTTCACCGATCTGCCGGTGCCCGACGTCGGCAACGCCGCGCAGGTGTTCGCAGAACCTGCGCAGTACGAAGAGACCTTCAATGGCAGTACGCCGCGGCTGAAGATCACCCGCCGCTATTCCATCGTGCCGCGCCAGCCGGGTTCGCTGGTGGTGCCGGGGCCGCGCCTGCCGTGGTGGGACGTGCGCAATGGCAAGGCACAGGAAGCGAAGCTGCCGGACCTGACGCTGGCCGTGGTGGCCGGTAACGGGGCTGGCAGTGCGCCACCTGCACCGCTGCCGCCGATCGACACCGATGCGGCGCTGCCGGATGGCGATGGCCAGGACAGCCGTATCGCGGCGACCGATCCGCGCGCCAGTGGTTTGTCCGAGCGGCCGTGGCCGTGGATGGGCGCCGCCATCGGCCTGGCGTTGCTGTGGCTGCTGACGCTGTTGTGGGGCTGGCAGCGAGGCCGTCGCCCGCGCGTGGCGGCGCCCGTGGCGGCCAAGGGCGCTGTGCCGGCTGTGGCGACTGGACGTGCAGGCGTGGCCGAACTGCGCCGCGCGCTGGATGGTGAAGGGTTTGATCAGGTGGAAGCGCAGCTGTGTGCGATGGCCGGTGTCGAACGTATCGAGCAGGTCATCACGCGGCTCGATGACCCGGCCCAGCGGCAGGTGCTGCAGGAACTGCAGCAGGCCCGATGGGGCGGGCAGGGTGATCTTGCGCCGCTGCGCACGCGCCTGCGCGAGGTCTTCCGTGACGGACCGCACTGGTCGGCGGCTGCAGGCACCGCTGACACTGGCCTGGCGCCGCTGTATCCGCCGCGGCGAACCTGAACCGGCGCCGCTTGCGCGCTTTGTTAGAGTGCATTCATTTTTCGAGGAAACCCGCGCATGACAGCAGCTGCTGCCGACAAGAAGAAGTTGCCCCTGCATTGGAAGATGGGCATCGGCTTTGCGATCGGCCTGATCCTGGGACTGATCGTGCACGCCCTGGGCGGCAGCGTCGATGGTCTGCAGGCCGGTGCCAAGTGGGTAATGGACTACATCACCACCCCGGCTTCGGGCCTGTTCCTCAACCTGATCTTCATGCTGATCGTGCCGCTGATCTTCTCGGCGCTGATCATGGGTGTGTCGGAGATGGGCGACATCCGCGCCCTCGGCCGCATCGGCTGGAAGACCCTGGCCTATACCGTGCTGCTGTCCGGCATTGCCGTGGGCATCGGGCTGGTGCTGGTGAACCTGCTCAAGCCGGGTGTGGGCGTCGACCCGCAGGTCGCTGCGATGATGCTGTCGGAGAACGCCGAGCGCAGCAAGGAGATTGTCGCGGGCATCCACGGTACGCCGAAGGGCATGGACATGCTGCTGTCGATCGTGCCGAGCAACGTGCTGCAGGCCGCGTCTGACAACGGCGCGATCCTGTCGCTGATGTTCTTCGCGCTGATGTTCGGCATCGGCATGGTGCTGACCGACAACGAGAAGGTCGCGCCGCTGCGCCGCGCCATCGAAGGCGTGTTCGAAATTTCGATGACCCTGATCAACCTGGTCATCCGCCTGGCCCCGTATGCGGTGGCCTGCTTCATGTTCAACCTGGCCGCGCTGTTCGGCTTCGAGCTGATCATCCGCCTCGGTGCCTACGTGGGCGTGGTGGTGCTGGCACTCGGCCTGCACATGGTGGTGAGCTACGGTACGGCCGTATGGCTGTCCGGTCGTTCGCCGCTGTCGTTCTTCCGCGATACCCAGGAAGCGACGGTGATGGCGTTCTCCACCGCCTCCAGCAACGCCACCCTGCCGACCGCGCTGCGCGTGGCCGACCAGATGGGCCTGCCGCAGCGCGTGTCGCGCTTCGTGCTGACCGTGGGCGCCACCGCCAACCAGAACGGCACCGCGCTGTTCGAGGGCGTGACGGTGATCTTCCTGGCCCAGTTCTTCGGCGTGGACCTGAGCATCGGCCAGCAGATCATGGTGATGGCGGTCTGCATCCTCGGTGGCATCGGCACGGCCGGCGTGCCGTCAGGCTCGCTGCCGGTGGTGGCGATGATCTGCGCGATGGTGGGCGTGAACCCGTTGGGCATCGGCCTGATCCTGGGCGTGAACCACTTCCTGGACATGTGCCGTACCGCGCTGAACGTGACCGGCGACCTGGCCCTGACCACCCTGGTGGCCAAGGGCGAGTCCCACGATGGCCCGGCGCTGGGCCCGCAGCAGGACTGAGTCCGGATTCCCGTCTCCGGACTCCGGGGACGGGTAGTGCCGGCCGCTGGCCGGGTACGCGTCATCGCATGCGCGCTGCCGCTCCCACGTTTCGCGATGCGAATCGCGGGCCCCCTTACCGGCCTCCACACCCCGGCGCCTATGGCGCAGCCCCCGAACTCCGGGGGCGGGTAGTGCCGGCCGCTGGCCGGGTACGCGTCATCGCATGCGCGCTGCCGCTCCCACGTTTCGCGATGCGAATCGCGGGCCCCCCTTACCGGCCTCCACACCCCGGCGCCTATGGCGCAGCCCCCGAACTCCGGGGGCGGGTAGTGCCGGCCGCTGGCCGGCAACTCCATGATCTTCATTGAATTCCGCGCAACTGCCGGCCAGCGGCCGGCACGACCGGGCAAGGTGAACCGACCCCCCGCCCGGCGACTATGGGACAATAGGCCGCCCGCACGTCCGCGGCCGCCTCCCGATTCCGACAGAACCATGACGCAGCCTACCCGTCGCCAGTTGGCCAACGCCATCCGCTTCCTTGCCGCCGATGCGGTTGAAACCGCAAAGTCCGGCCACCCCGGCATGCCCATGGGCATGGCCGACATCGCCGAAGTCCTCTGGAACGACTATCTCCGCCATAACCCGAGCAACCCGCACTGGTTCAACCGCGACCGTTTCGTGCTGTCCAACGGCCACGGTTCGATGCTGCAGTACGCGCTGCTGCACCTGAGCGGATACGACCTGCCGATCGAGCAGCTGAAGCTGTTCCGCCAGCTGGGCAGCCACACCGCCGGCCACCCGGAACGCCACGAGACCCCGGGCGTGGAAACCACCACCGGCCCGCTGGGCCAGGGTTTCGCCAATGCCGTGGGCTTCGCCCTGGCCGAGAAGCTGCTGGCACAGCGCTTCAACCGCCCGGAACTGGAAGTGGTCGACCACCGCACCTGGGTGTTCATGGGCGATGGCTGCCTGATGGAAGGCGTGTCGCATGAAGCCGCTTCGCTGGCCGGTACCTGGGGCCTGCACAAGCTGGTCTGCTTCTGGGACAACAACCACATCTCCATCGACGGCAACGTCGAGGGCTGGTTCACCGACAATACCCCGGAGCGTTTCGAGGCCTATGGCTGGAACGTCGTGCGCGATGTCGATGGCCACGACCCGGAAAGCATCAAGGCCGGCATCGAGGCCGCGCTGTCGCAGAGCGACAAGCCGACCCTGATCTGCTGCCGCACCACCATTGGTTTCGGTTCGCCGAACAAGGCGGGCAAGGAATCCAGCCACGGCGCACCGCTGGGCAAGGACGAACTGGAAGCCACCCGCAAGCAGCTGGGCTGGGAATACGGTCCGTTCGAGATTCCGCAGGCGATCTACGACGGCTGGCGCGCCAATGGCGCCGGCACCCTGCGCCAGGCCGAGTGGGAACAGCTGTTCGACAAGTACGCCAGCCAGTACCCGGCTGAAGCGTCCGAGCTGACCCGCCGTTCGCACGGCGAGCTGCCGGCCGACTTCGTTGCCAAGGCCGATGCCTACATCGCCCAGGTAGCCGCTGAAGGCCCGACGATCGCTTCGCGCAAGGCCTCGCAGCTGGCCATCGAAGCCTACGCCCCGCTGCTGCCGGAAATCGTCGGCGGCTCGGCCGACCTGGCGCACTCCAACCTGACCCTGTGGAAGGGCAGCAAGTCGGTTGCCAGCGACGACGCCAACGCCAACTACGTGTACTACGGCGTGCGCGAGTTCGGCATGACCGCCATTGCCAACGGCCTGGCCCTGCACGGCGGCTTCATTCCGTTCGACGCCACCTTCCTGGTGTTCAGCGACTACGCCCGCAACGGCGTGCGCATGAGCGCGCTGATTCCGGCCCACGCCATCCACGTCTACACCCACGACTCGATCGGCCTGGGCGAAGACGGCCCGACCCACCAGCCGGTGGAGCACCTGGCTTCGCTGCGTTACATCCCGAACAACGACGTGTGGCGTCCGTGCGATGCGGTCGAGTCGGCGGTGAGCTGGAAGGCCGCGATCACCCGTCAGGACGGCCCGAGCTGCCTGGTGTTCAGCCGCCAGAACCTGCCGCACCAGCCGCGCGACGCCGAGCAGATCGCCCAGATCGAGCGCGGTGGCTACGTGCTGGCCGATGCCGACGGTACCCCGGACGTGATCCTGATCGCCACCGGTTCGGAAGTTTCGCTGGCGACCGAAGCCAAGGCCCAGCTGGATGCGGCCGGCCTCAAGACCCGCGTGGTCTCGATGCCGTCCACCGACGTGTTCCTGCGCCAGGATGCGGCCTACCGTGAATCGGTGCTGCCGAACGCCGTGCGCAAGCGCGTGGCGGTGGAAGCCGGTGTCACCGGCTTCTGGCGCCAGTTTGTCGGCCTGGACGGTGCGGTGATTGGTATCGACACCTTCGGTGCCTCGGCCCCGGCCGACCAGCTGTACAAGCACTTCGGCATCACCACTGCCCACGTGGTGGAAGCCGCCAAGGCGCTGTAAGCAGCCTCGCGAAGCAGGAAGGGAAAGGCCGGCGCACGCCGGCCTTTTCTTTGCTCGAGAGAAAAGGGGACGGAGGGGATTAAGTCGTTTTTGCACAAACGACTTGATCCCCTCCGTCCCTTTTTCGTCCGGCATGTTGCGCCCTGCGGCACCAGTGTCGCGTTGGCCTCTTCATCTAGCCTGCATTCCTTGCGAAAAGGAGGGCCTGCCGAGGTACCCCCGGAAGTAGTCATGGACAAGAAGAGCGGCGCAGAAACCCATGGTGGATTTACGGGGTGTAAGGTGATGCCTTACACTGGCGCCGCATGATCGTCAGCTTCAGGCACAAGGGCCTGAAGGCGCTCTATGAGCGGGGCGACATGTCCGGAGTCCGTGCCGATCATGTGGCTCGGTTGCGGCGTTTGCTTCTGCAGCTGGATCAAGCCCGGCTGCCTGGAGACATGGGGCTGCCCGGAAATCGCCTGCACCCACTGCGCGGGAGCTATAGCGGCTACTGGGCTGTAAGTGTCTCGGCGAGTTGGCGATTGGTGTTCCGCTTTCGTGGGCTGGACGTCGAACTGGTCGATTACCTTGATTACCACTAGGAGTCTGCTCGATGCCGTTGCATGATCCACCGCATCCCGGAGAGTCGCTGCGCGAAGACATCCTGCCGGCGATAAGCATGTCGATCAGTGCGCTGGCGCAGCATCTTGGCTATTCGCGCGGACAGCTGTCGACCATCATCAACGGGCACGCTGGCATCTCCGCGGAACTTGCATTCCGCCTTGAGCTTGCAGGTCTGGGCAATGCCCGCATGTGGCTGGCGATGCAGGCGGCATACGACCTGTGGCAGGTCGAGCATCGAGCGCATCCACCGATTGCCCGTCTGTATCTTGAGGATGCAGTGAGGATAGAGCGGTAGATCTACGCCATGCGTGGATGAGAAAAAGGGGACGGAGGGGATTAAGTCGTTTATGCACAAACGACTTAATCCCCTCCGTCCCCTTTTTTCAGGCGGTGCGTGCCAGTGCGAGGCGCAGCAGTCTCGCGTCCAGGCGCTCGCCGAAATCCTTCGGTGCCTGCAGGCCCATGCGCTGCAAGTACACCGCATCGCCGTCGCCAGCCGGTTGCCGCAGCGCTGCCCAGACGGTACGCAGTTTGTCGCCGCGGGTCTGCGTGTTGGCCTTCAGCCAGCCCAGCGCTTTCACCAGCACCTGCTCGATCTCGTTGAAGTCGCTGCCCAACGGATAGTCGGGCAGGCTGCCATCGACGCGGAACGGTGCCAGTGCCGCGGACAGTGCCTGCGGCGTGTTGCGCTGCTGGCGCTCCGGATCCGGTTGTGCGGCGGCCAGCAGCTTGCGCGAAGTGTGTGCCTGCTGCAGCAGGCCGCCCTGGAACGGGGCCTCGGTGATTGCGGTCATCGCATGCACGCAGTCCTCGTCGGTCAGGCCGCGCAGGTCGGCGATGCCGTATTCGTTGAGGTAGATGTCGCGTAGATGGCGCGGGATGGTGGTGTGCCCGTAGTTCCAGCGCACGTTGGATTCCCGCTGGCCCTTGTCATCGCGCGCGGCGCGGAACATCAGCACGCTGCGCGCTTCCGGCAGCGCATGTGCCATCGCCACGAAGTTGTACTGACCACCCACGCCGGACACCACACGTCCATCATCCAGCGCATCCGACACCGCCGCGCCCAGCGCGGTGGCCATCATGCAGGAGTTGAAGAAGCGCGCGTGGCGGCGTTGCAGGCGTTCCAGTGTCTCGTTGCCACCGTACAGCTGGTTGATCTCGCTGATGCGGCGCATGCCGATCGCACGGCATTCGTCTTCCGGCAGCGTGCGCAACCACTCGTAGAACTCCGGCGAGCCCAGGTAGAAGGCGCCATGAAGGTACTCGCCTTCGGCAGCCAGGGTGGCGTGGTCGATGGACAGGGTGCTGCCGTTCTCGATGCGCTGCATCAGCGCCAGATCGTCGTGCACCTTGCGCTTGATCACGCCGGTCTGTACCAGCCGGCGGAAGCCCTCGTTGAGCATCTCGCTGCAGCCGTACAGGCCCACTTCGAACGGGTCCACGCCGCCGATTTCCTGCACCAGCGGGTGGCTGGCCAGCTGCGGATCCAGCGCATGCAGCACGCGCCGGTAGCGCGCGTTGTCGGTGTGGCGCAGCACCAGCGCATGGCTGAGCGCGTCGGCCAGCGTGCCGATGCCGATCTGCAGGGTGCCGCCGTCGCGCACCAGCGTGCTGGCATACAGGCCGATCGCGTAGTCGGCATCGCCGACCGGCTGCCGCGGCAGGCCGAACAACGCCGGGTACGGTGGTGGCGGGGTGATCACCAGATCGAAGAACGACACATCGACCGTGGCCGAGCCACCCAGGTAGGGTAGCTGCGGATCGATCTCGGCGATCAGCAGCGGGCGAGGCAGCCCGCGAGCGGTCATCGCATCCAGCGTGTCCTGGGTGATGTCGTTGTTGCACGACAGCGAGAGCCGGCGGTCGTTCGGCCGCATCGCCACCTTCTGCACGATCATCTGCGGCGCGCGCTGCGCCACCGCATCGGCGGCGTGGGTGTAGTTCAGGCTGGTATAGCTGGACTGCGCCTGCCGCGAGCCGAGCAGGGCGCCGGACTGCATGTAGAACTCTTCCACCTGCACATGTGCCGGCAACGCGTCGCGCGCGATCGCATCGGCATAGGCCAGGCGCGGGAAATCGTCGCCGAAATGGCGCTGCGCGAACGGCGCCATGAAGCGCGCTTCCAGGCCTTTGCCGCGCGCCTTCGGCGGGTTCAGCGACAGCGCGGTATACAGCTGCAGTGGCCGCGACGGATCGTGCTCGACGCGTGCGTAAAGGGCATTGAGCAGCCGATGCGGCTTGCCCAGTGCCAGCGGTGCCCCGATCCGCAGCGGCCCGTCCACGCGCGCAAACAACCAGTCGACGGCGGCGTCCAGGTCGGTGAGGTGTTCGGTCATGCGCGGCGGTCCTGCGTGTGGGGGAGTGCGGGCATTACAGCATGTCGGGCTTGAACCGCCGTCGACGGGAGACTTCGGCGCCAGACACCATGAACTGCCCATCGCCCCGGTAATGCATCGTGCGCGGTAGTTTCGGCCGGGGCGCAACATGGGCGCGTACGATTTCCCAGATGAACAGGTTGTTCGACGCCACCTGGCTGTCGTCGTACAAGCGGCATTCGAAGCACGAATGGCATTGGCCGACCAGCGGCGCGCCGACCTCGCGCGCGGGCAGCGCATCAAGCTCGAAACGGGCGAACTTGTCGACCTCGCGGCCGCTGCAGTTGCCGATGTCCACCACGGTATCGAGCAGTTCCACCCCCGGCACATTGATCACGCACTCGCCGCTGCCACGCGCCAGCGCATGGCTGTGGTTTGCGTCCCACAGGAAGGTGGCGACCAGCGAAGGCGAGAAGCCCATCACCATGTGCCAGCCCATCGTCATCAGGTTGCGCTGGCCGCGCCAGGCGGTGCTGACCAGCACGACCGGCCCGGGTTCGAGGAAGCGGCGGGCCTGCTCGACCGGGAATTCCTTCTTGGGCAGCGCTTTCATCCGGGGCCTGGGGCGGGAGGAATCGATGCTGGCGCAGCCGGGATGAACCTGGAGTCGAGGGGCTTGACAGACGATTCGATTACGCGCGTAATCGGGTCGTCGATTACGGATGTAAACCATGACCCCGATCAGCGAAGCCGAAGCCGTTGTGATGGAGGTGCTATGGCAGCAGGCACCGCGTAGCGCCGATGACGTGGTCGCCGCACTGGCCCACCGTGACTGGGCCGAGCCGACCATCAAGACCCTGCTCAACCGCCTGCTGACCAAGGGCGCGATTACTGCCGAGCGCGATGGCCGGCGCTACCTGTACCGGCCGCTGCTGCAGCGGCAGGCCTGGGTGGAGGCGCAGAGCCAGGACTTCATTGGTCGTGTCTTCGAAGGGCGCGTTGCGCCGCTGGTCGCGCACTTCAGCGAACGCGGCCAGTTGAGTGCGCAGGACATCGCCGAACTGAAGAAACTGATCCAGGAGCTGGACCATGACTGAGCTGCTCGATGGGCTGTGGCAGGCCAGCCTGTGGCTGGCGGTGGGCGTGGTCGTGCTGGCGGTGCTGCGACCCTTGCTGGTGCGACTGGGGGGCGTGGCGTTGGCCTACCGCAGCTGGTGGCTGCTGCCGTTGCTGCTGCTGGCACTGATGCTGCCGTTGCCGCAGGTGGCACTTCTGGAGCATGTGCCGACGCTGCCGCTGAAAGTGGTACCCGGCGCCGTCGAAGGCATGGCAGGGCAGTCGTTGCCGTGGGCCGGGCTGTTGCTGCTGGCATGGATGATGGGGGCGGTCCTTTGTCTGCTACGCGATCTACGTGCGCAGCGGCGCTTTGAACGTGGCATGGGCCAACTGTGTGCACGCGCAGATGGCAGCTGGCAGGCCAGCGCTGATCCCGGGCTGCCCGCGCTGGTCGGCCTGTGGCGTCCGCGCATCGTGGTAGGCCCGGACTTCGACCAGCAGTTCACCGCACAGGAGCAGGGACTGATCCTGCAGCACGAGCGCAGCCACCGTCGCAATGGCGATCACTGGGCCAATGGGGCGCTGCTGATGGCACGCGCGGTGTTCTGGTTCCATCCGCTTCTGCCGTGGGCCGCCCGCCGATTCCTGCGTGACCAGGAGCTGGCCTGCGATGCCCGCACCATTGCCCCGCAGCCTGCGCTGCGCGGTCTCTACGCCAGCACGCTGCTGAAGGCGCAGCTGGTCCATCCGGTTGCGCCAGCGGTCTGCCATTGGCGCAGCCAACCCGTGTTGAAGGAGCGTATCGCCATGTTGAAGCAGTCCAAGCGGAAGGCATTGCCGTGGGTGTCGGGGCAGGTGCTGGTGGTCGGGTTGTGTCTGGGAATGGGCGCGGTGGCGTGGGCCAGCCAGGGTGGCGCGACGGGCGTGCCGTCGATCAGCGTCGAGCCGTTCGAACATGCTGAAGAAGATGCGGCCAAGGCGGGGCTGGACCGTCCGATCCAGGTCGACAAGATGCCGCCACCGTCCTATCCGAAGTCCGCCATCGAACAGCGCCAGGTGGGCGTGGTGAACCTGCGCGTGGACGTGGATGCCAACGGCCATCCGACTGACGTCCAGGTGCTCAGTGCAACCAATCCGGGTGTGTTCGATGCGGTGTCGATCGCCGCTGCGCGGAGCTGGACCTATCGTCCGGCGATAAAGAACGGAAAGCCCGTTGCAGGGGCTGTGAAGATTCCGATCACCTATGCCATGGACAACACCGAGGACTCCCAGTGAAGACCGCGCCGCTGTTGATGATGGCGGCGCTGTTGGCAGGATGCGCGACCCAGGATCGCCTGACCACCGTTGATACCCGCAGCGAGAATGTCGGCCATCAGCGCCTGCAGCCGCAGGCGGGCGGTGGCAGTGGGCAGTTGCAGGTGTATTCGCTGGGTGCGACCGAGGGTTACCGGATGCCACAGCTCTACGCGGCACCGGACCCGGAGGTCGGCGATCGTGATCCGCGCGCGGAACTGGCGCCGACTACGATCTGCCTGCAGGTGGTGGTGGATGCGCAGGGCAGCGTCGAACGCAGCATGCCGCTGACCGATCGCCAGGACTGTGCCGCAGGGGCTGCACGCGAGAATGCGCCCCTGCTGCAGGCTGCGCAGGACGCCGTGGCGATGTGGAAATACTCGTCCGCAGCGGTCTGCCACTTCGCGGCTGGCAAGGTGCCTGCCGACCGTGGCGACTGTCGCGGCGCCGAGCGCGTCGAGCCGGTGGCGGTCACCCTGCAGTATGCCTTCACCTTCGAGATCGTGAAGGGACAGCACGTGGTGCGTACGCAGGGAAAATGACCGCTTGCGATGACCGGGGTAGCGCCGGGCCATGCCCGGCGAGCGCAGCGGTGTGTGTCAGGCACCGCCCTGGATGTTGGCCTTCACCGCGGGCTGCATCAGCTTGGGTTCTTCCAGCGTCGCATCGCGTGCCTGGCGCACGCTGACGAACTCCGCCTCGGCCACGCCGTCATGCACGTGGATGTTGTGTGCGCGCTGCTCGCCGATGGTGGTCTCGTTGGCGAATGCGCGGCCGCCGGGGCCGTAGTCGTGGCAGACGAACACGCGCGTCGCATCGGGCAGCGCCAGCAGGCGCTGGATTGAACGGTACAACTGCGCGGCGTCGCCACCTGGGAAATCGCAGCGGGCGGTACCGCCGTCGGGCATGAACAGCGAGTCGCCGGTGAACAGCGCATCGCCGATCAGGTAGGCGATGCTGTCGCTGGTATGGCCGGGCACGGCGATCACCTGACAGCGCAGTTCGCCCAGAGCAAAGGTTTCGCTATCGCTGAACAGGTGATCGAAGATGTCATCGGCCGCAGGAAGCTGCAGGCCGTAGCGCGGTGCGAAGGTGGCCTGCACCGCGCGGATGCCTTCGCCGATGGCCAGCGTGGCCTGCGGGAAGCGCTCCTTCAGGCGGCGCCCAGCCGACACATGGTCGGCGTGGGCATGGGTTTCCAGCAGCCAGCGCAGCTGCAGGCCCTGTTGTTCGATGGCCTGCAACGCGGCATGCAGCGGCGCTTCACTGCTGGCGTCGGTATCCGGGTCGTAGTCCAGGACCGGGTCGATCAGCGCTGCCTCGCCGCTGGCCGGGTCGCTGACCAGATAGCTGAAGGTGTTGCTGTCACGGTGGAAGAACGACTGCACCTGGACCGGCATCGGAACTCTCCTCAGCGCGTGCCGAGCACGCGGTTCAGCAACTGCGCCAGGTTCTCACCGGCCAGTCGCAGCTGCGCTTCGGCCAGCGGCCGGTAGCGCTCGGTGTATTCGTCACCGATTTTACGCGAGGCCGGATAAACGCCAGCTTGCATGGAGATGCGGCAGCTGGCTTCGGCCCACGTCTGCGGGTCGCGCTGCGGGTTGGACTGGCGCGCCAGCTTCGGCGCGCGCTGGCTCTGCAGCAGCGGGAGATAGCCGGCGTCGTCCAGCTTGCGGGTGTTGAGCATGCCGCTGTCCCACAGCGAGTGCAGGTTGGTACCGCGGTTGCCGAACTGCAGCTGGAAGTCGTTGCCGCCCTTGTCGTGGGCGTAACCGGCGTGCATCGGCTGGTGGATGTCGCCGACCAGGTGCACGACGAACTTCAGCGCCTGCAGGCGCTCGCCGTCGGTCAGGCTTCGGTCGCCGAGGATGGCGCTCTGTGCCTTCAGGGCCTCGACGATGCAGTTGCCGTTCTTGCAGTGCTTCGGTGCTTCGTAGTGGCAGTTGTCTTCGGCGATGTTGACGTAGTGCCAGCCGGCCGAGCGACGGCCCAGGCCCGGGTCTTTGGCGCGCAGCTGGTCGGCCCACGGCGCGATGCTGGCCAGGGTGGCATCCGGTTCGGTAGCCAGCAGGCGGTCCACTTCGGCGCGGGCGGTGGGGTTGAGGCGGGCGTCGGCGACTTCGGCGACAAGGCGGTGGCCTTGCGCGCCCCAGGCATGGGCGGGGGCGGAGACGGACAGCAGGGCCGGCGCCAGGGCGGCGGCGAGGAACAGGGAGTGCAGGGCTTTCATGCGCACATTCTAGCGGGGGTAGGTGGATTGAAGAGCGGCGCGTTCCTGTTCCGAAGGGGGAGCGCAGCGGGAGGGGCTCCGTTCCCCGCCTCGCCCCCGCTCCGAAACCGCTTCAGTCCCAGGAACAAAAAAGCCCCGGCAATCACCGGGGCAACATGCTGCGAGGGTTTTGCGTGTAGCGGGGGAGCGGGGGCGAAGCCCCCGCGCTCAACACACCGCTTAGAACTTGAAGACGTACGAAGCGCCGTAGACCAGCGGATCGATGTTGACCGTGCCGATCTTCTCGCCGTTCAACTTCACCTTGCTGTCGATGTCGATCCAGCGCATGTCCACGCGCAGTGCGCCCTTCTCGCCGATCGCGAAGTCCACGCCCGCATGCGCGGCCAGGCCCCACGAATCCTGCAGCTTCAGGCGGCTGTCCTTCAGCGCACCGGTGGTGTCTTCGCTGAAGAAGGTCGTGTAGTTCACGCCCGCACCGATGAACGGCGACACCTTGCCCTTGCTGTTGAAGTGGTACTGCACGGTCACCACCGGCGGCAGCTGCTTGGTGCTGCCCACGCGGCCCAGGCCGTTGATGTTGATGTCGTGCTTGAACGGCAGCGCGGCCAGCACTTCGATGCCCAGGTTGTCGGCGATGAAGTACTCACCGGTGATGGTCGGCTTGACGTCGTTGTCGACGTCGACCTTCAGGGTGTGGTTGGCCAGCCAGCCGTTGTTCGACTTCGGGGCCACCTGGTGCACGCCGGCGGAGAGGGTCCAGTCGCCCTTGGACTGGGCCATGGCCGGGGCGGCGGCGAGGGACAGGGCGGCGGCCAGGCTGGCCACGATCAGGGGGGAGGTCTTGCGCATGGGGGTGATCTCGTTGCTGGGTGGATGCGGCCAGTCTCGGCCTCACATCGCGCTAACGCTTTGATCCGGATCAAATCCTGTCCGCCGGCCTGCTGCCTGCCGGGGCTGGCCGGCGGTGGCCAGCCCCGGTTTGCTAGACTTGTGGGCCCTATCCATCCCGCCGCACCCGTCGCGGCCGCAGGAGCTTGAGAACATGGCAATCAAGGTTGGTATCAACGGTTTCGGTCGCATCGGGCGTAACGTCCTGCGTTCGGCGGTGCTGAACTTCGGCGACGACATCGAAATCGTGGCCATCAACGATCTGCTGGAGCCGGACTATCTGGCGTACATGCTCAAGTACGACTCCGTGCACGGCCGTTTCAAGGCTGACGTGGCGGTGCAGGGCAACGACCTGCTGGTCAACGGCAAGAAGATCCGCCTGACCCAGGAACGCGACCCGGCCAACCTGAAGTGGAACGAAGTGGACGTGGACGTGGTGATCGAATCCACCGGCCTGTTCCTGACCAAGGAAACCGCGCAGAAGCACATCGATGCCGGCGCCAAGAAGGTCATCATGTCGGCCCCGTCGAAGGACGACACGCCGATGTTCGTCTACGGCGTGAACGACAAGACCTACGCCGGCCAGGCGATCGTCTCAAACGCGTCGTGCACCACCAACTGCCTGGCCCCGCTGGCCAAGGTCATCAATGACAAGTGGGGCATCAAGCGTGGCCTGATGACCACCGTGCATGCGGCTACCGCTACCCAGAAGACCGTCGATGGCCCGTCCAACAAGGACTGGCGTGGTGGCCGCGGCATCCTGGAGAACATCATTCCGTCGTCCACCGGTGCGGCCAAGGCCGTCGGCGTGGTCATCCCGGAACTGAACAAGAAGCTGACCGGCATGAGCTTCCGTGTCCCGACCTCGGACGTGTCGGTGGTCGACCTGACCGTCGAGCTGGAAAAGGAAGCCACCTACGCCGAGATCTGCGCCGAAGTGAAGGCACAGAGCGAAGGCCCGCTGAAGGGCATCCTGGGCTACACCGAAGACAAGGTCGTGGCCACCGATTTCCGCGGCGAGACCTGCACCTCGGTGTTCGACGCCGAAGCCGGCATCGCCCTGGACGGCACCTTCGTCAAGCTGGTCACCTGGTACGACAACGAGTGGGGCTACTCGAACAAGTGCCTGGAAATGGCCAAGGTCGTCGCCGCCAAGTAAGGCCGGCCAAGATCGCGCACGGACCCCGGCCTGGCCGGGGTTCGTCGTTTATGGGGCCAGCCCTGTCGTAGCATGGGGCGGTCGACCGCTGCCGCTGGGGCGCGGGATTGCAATGGAAGCATGCAATGGAAGCATTGATAGCCCTGGTGGTACTGGTTCTGCTGGCCATCCCGCTGCTGCTGGTGGTGGCGCTGGTGATGATTGCCGGCCTGCGCCGCCGAGTGGCCGCGCTGGAAGGTGCCTTGGCCACCGCGCCGGCCGCCCGCCCGGCTGCAGCCGAGCCTGCGCCGGAACGGGCTGCGCCCATGCCTGCGGCTGGCGCCGATCCGCCGTTCCTGCGGCCGGTGGCGGCTGCCGCGCCGCCTCCCCCCCAGCCAACGCCGCCGCCGGTGCACGAACCGGTGCCTGCGGCAGCGGAGGCGCCGCGCCCGGTCACGCCACCGCCGGTGCCACCCGTGCCAGTGCAGCCGCCGTTGCCTTCCGAACCGACGCTGCCGAATTTCATCGAGCGCGGCATCGGAGCGGTCAAGCGCTGGTTCACCGAGGGCAACGTGCCGGTCAAGATCGGCATGCTGGTGCTGCTGGCCGGTGTTGCCGCGCTGTTGAAGTACGTCAGTGACCAGGGCTGGCTGGTGCTGCCGATCGAGCTGCGCCTGGCCGGTGTCACCGTGGGTGCGCTGGGCCTGCTGGCGTTCGGTTGGCATCAGCGCGAGCGCCGGCGCTTGTTCGCACTGGCGCTGCAGGGCGGTGCCATCGGCGTGCTGCTGCTGACCATCTTCGCCGCGTTCAAGCGGTTCGAGCTGCTCAACCCCGGGTTTGCCTTCGCCAGTTCGATCGCGCTGGTGGCCGGGCTGTGCGTGCTGGCGGTGGTGCAGAACTCGCGCACGCTGGCGGTGCTGGGCATCCTCGCAGGCTTCATGGCACCGCTGTGGCTGTCCACCGGCAGCGGCAACCACGTGGGGTTGTTCAGCTACTACGCGGTGCTCAACGCCGGCATCTTCGCCATTGCCTGGTTCCGGCCGTGGCGCGCGCTGAACCTGCTGGGCTTCGCCTTCACCTTCGGCATCGGTACGTTCTGGGGCGTGCTGCAGTACGCGCCGGACAAGTTCAGCAGCACCGAGCCGTTCCTGCTGCTGTTCTTCGCCTTCTACCTGCTGATCCCGCTGCTGTACGCACGCCGGCAGCCCGCCGGGCGGCGTGACCTGGTCGACGGCAGCCTGGTGTTCGGTACGCCCTTGGTCGCCTTCTCGCTGCAGGCCGGCATGCTGCACGAGCAGCCGATGACGCTGGCGCTGTGCGCACTGGGCCTGGCGGCGATCTACGCCGTACTGGCGCGGGCACTGATTGCGCGCGCGTCGTACACCGTGCTGGCGCAGTCGCATGCGGTGCTGGCGGTGGGCTTCGCCACGCTGGCGGTGCCGCTGGCCTTGTCGGCGCGTGCCACCGGCGCGGTGTTCGCGCTGGAAGGTGCAGGCCTGGCCTGGCTGGGCCTGCGCCAGAAGCGCTGGCTGCCGCAGGTGTCCGGTGCGTTGTTGCAGATGGGCGCGGCGTTCGCTTTCGTGGCCGGTGGCGATCACTGGCATGAGGACCTGCGCTTCCTGCTCAACCCGACCGCGATCGGTGCATTGCTGCTGGCCGTTGCCGGCTTCGCGTCGGCCTGGAGCTACCAGCGCAGGCAGCGCCACGAGATTGCCTTGGTCTACTACCTGTGGGGCCTGCTGTGGTGGCTGGGTGGCCTGGTGCACGAGATCACCCGGTTCTTCCCGTACCGCATCGAAGTGGATGCACTGCTGGTGCTGGCTGCCGTTACCGCATGGCTGGCCGCCGAAGTACAGCGGCGCCAGCCGGCGCGTGCGCTGGGGGTGACCGCACTCGCGATGCTGGCGCTGGGCTTCCCACTGGCGCTGATACAGAGCGACGCGCACCATCAGCCGTTCGCCGGCTACGGCGCGCTGGCCTGGGCGGTGTTCGCGGTGCTGGGCGTGCGCACGCTGCTGTGCCTGCGCCAAGGCGGCAATACCGTGGCACGCATCGCGCAGTTCCTGTGGTGGCTGCTGTGGCCGTCGCTGCTTTCGCTGCTGGCCCTGTGGGGCGGTGGTGAAGCCGGGCTGGCACAGGGCTGGACCACGTTGCTGGTGACGCTGCCGTGGCTGCTGATGGCGGCGCTGTCGCTGTGGCGCTGGAATGCGCTGCGCTGGCCGCTGGGTGCAGCGTTCGACCGCGTGCGCCAGCCGCTGCAGTGCGTGCTGTTCGGCCTGTTGTCGATCGGCTGGCTGTCCGGCCAGCTGCTGCCGGGCGATGCTGCGCCGCTGCTGTGGCTGCCGGTGCTGAATCCGGCGGAGATCGGGCAGTGGCTGAGCCTGCTGCTGCTGGCGCGTTGGCTGTACAGCGATCAGGCGCCGCAGGCGCTGCTGGGTATCCGCATGCCGCTGCTGTCACTGGCAACCTTCGTCGCGTTGACCAGCGTTGTGCTGCATGGCGTGCATCAGTGGGGCGGCCTGTCCTGGAACGCGTCGATGATGCGCTTCAGCCTGGCGCAGACCAGCCTGACCGTGCTGTGGAGCGTGCTCGGCGTGATTGCCTGGGTGTGGGGCTCGCGCCGTGGCCAGCGCGTGTTGTGGATGGTGGGTGCGGTGCTGATGGGCGTGGTGCTGGCCAAGCTGGTCATCGTCGATCGCCAGCACCTGGGCAACCTGCTGGGCATCGCATCGTTCATCGCCTACGGCCTGCTGTGCACGGTCGTGGGTTATCTGGCACCGGCACCGCCGAGCGCGGCGCCGACCGTGGAGGAAAAACAATGAAGACGTGGAGCAGGGCGCTGCTGCCGGCGATGTTCGGCATGCTGGCCGCCGTCACCGCACAGGCCGCCGATTACCGTACCCAGTACGCCGAGCAGTGGCCGCTGACGTTGTCCAGCGCACAATCGGGTGCCTACCGTGTTGTGCTGGAACCGGCGATCTACCGTCGCGCCGGTAGTGCGGACCTGGGTGATGTGCAGGTGTTCAATGCCGCCGGCCAATCGTTGCCGTCGGCCTTGCTGGCGCCGGACCAGCCGCTGGCACAGCCGCCGGTGCAGCGTGAGCTGCCGTGGTTCGCGTTGCCGCCGCTGGCCGAAGCGCAGCGCAACGACCTGCAGTTGCTGACCGAGCGCGATACCGATGGCCGCGTACGCCGGGTCGAGGCGCGTGTGGGTGGTGGCGCGGTAGCGAACGGGCAGGGCGGTTGGCTGATCGATGCCAGCGTGCTCGGCCAGCAACCATTGGCGGCACTGGTGCTGGATTGGGCGGACAGTGGCCAGCCGTTGCAGGCACAGGTGCAGCTGGACGTCAGCGACGACCTGCAGCACTGGCGTGCGATTGGCCGCGACATTCCGCTGGTGGATCTGCAGCGCGCCGGCAAGCGCCTGCTGCAGCGCCGTCTGCAGGTGGATGGTGAAGCGCGCTATCTGCGTGTGCTGGCGCAGGGCGATGCCCGTCTGCCAACGTTGCGCAGCGTACTGGCCGAGCTGCCGCCGGCACCGGCCACACTGCCGTGGGAGTGGCTGTCGCTGGAACCGACCTCGAAGCGCAAGGGCGAATACACCTTCGAGATGGATGGCCGCTTCCCGGCGGCGCGTGCTGACGTGGCCAGCACCGACAACAGCCTGGTGCAGTGGACATTGTTCAGCCGCGATGACGAGAGCGCGGAATGGCAGCGCCGTAGTGCACCGTGGATTGCCTATCAGCTGCAGCAGGGCGCGCAGGGCCAGCGTCAGCAATCGGCTGCGCAGCCGCTGGGCGGCGTGCATCGGGATCGTTATTGGAAGCTGGTAGCGAATCCGGCTGAAACGGCGACGGCTCCAACCCTGCGTCTGGGTTATCAGCCGGAAGTGCTGGTGTTCCTGAGCCAGGGCGCGGCGCCGTATGCGCTGGCGGTGGGCAGCTCGACTGCGCGCCGGATGGAGGCGCCGATCGGTGTGCTGATCGAGGAGCTGCGGCAGCGCAATGATCCGTCGTGGCAGCCGACGCTGGCGCGCCTGGAAGGCAGCCCGGAACCGCTGGCCGGTGAGTCGGCACTGAAGCCGCAGCACGACTGGAAGTCGTGGCTGCTGTGGGCGTTGCTGGGGCTGGGTGTGTTGGTTGTTGGCGGCCTGGCGGTCAGTCTGCTTCGGCAGAAGCCTGCGCCTTCGGCGTAGGTTCCGGCGAACGGCGCAGCCCCTCGTGGGTGGGGTTGGTCGTGCAAAGCAAAAGCAAAAGCCGCGCTTGGCCGGGCGGGGTAGGTTCGCGGGGGACGCCGCAAGTACGTCCTTGTAGGCTTGGCAGCCGCATCCATGCGGCTGACACCCCCGCGAACCCACCCCGCCCGGCCTCTGACAGTTTCCGTGTGCGTCCACCCACGGAAGAGGAAAAAGAAAAGCAAGAGCGGAAGCGGGTCGCTTCGCTCGACGGCCATCGGGGTCAGATCCGTTTTCCGCAGGAAAACGGATCTGACCTCTTCGTTCTTCATCCGACACCACACACTGCTTGTGCCTTTGCCATCCGCTCCGCCTCATGAACCTTTCGAGGCCGGGTGGTGTGGGCTGGCAGGGGTATCCGCGCCATGGATGGCGCGGCTAAGCCTCCAGGGACGGATTCACGGCGTCCCCTGCCAGCCCTCACCACCCCGGCCCAGCCCCAGCATCACGAAGCGCCAGCGCTTTGGCCGTTGCCGTAGCTGTTGCAGTTGCTGTGCGCCTCTGCCTGCCGCAGGCATCGACCCCCCACCACCCGCACCCGATACAATGGCCGTCTGCCGCAGCCCGGCATCCCGTCCCTGAGCCAAAGAGTTGCCCATGTCCATCGTCCGCATGACCGACCTCGACCTCTCCGGCAAGCGCGTGCTGATCCGCCAGGATCTGAACGTGCCGATCGAGAATGGCCGCATCACCTCCGAACAGCGCATCACCGCTTCGCTGCCGACGCTCAAGCGCGCGCTGGAGCAGGGTGCGGCGGTGATGGTCACCTCGCACCTGGGGCGCCCGAAGGAAGGCGTGTGGAGCGAAGCCGATTCGCTGGCGCCGGTGGCCCAGCGCCTGTCCGAGCTGCTCGGTCGCGAGGTTCCGCTGGTGCGCGACTGGGTCGACGGTGTCGACGTGCAGCCGGGCCAGCTGGTGCTGCTGGAAAACTGCCGCATGAACCTCGGCGAGGGCAAGGACGATGAAGCCCTGTCGAAGAAGTACGCCGCCCTGTGCGATGTGTTCGTGATGGATGCCTTCGGTACCGCACACCGCGCGCAGGCCTCGACCCATGGCGTCATCCGCTTCGCCCCGGTCGCTGCCGGTGGCCCGCTGCTGATGGCCGAACTGGACGCGCTGGCGCAGGCGCTGGATGCACCGGCCAAGCCGCTGCTGGCCATCGTCGCCGGCAGCAAGGTCAGCACCAAGCTGGAACTGCTGGCCAACCTGGTCGGCAAAGTCGATCAGCTGATCGTCGGTGGTGGCATCGCCAACACCTTCATCGCTGCCGCCGGCTACAACGTCGGCAAGTCGCTGTACGAGCCGGACCTGCTGGACACCGCGAAGAAGATCGTGGCCGATGCCAAGGCGCGTGGCGCCGATATCCCGCTGCCGGTGGACGTGGTCACCGCCAAGCAGTTCATGCCGGACGCGCTTGCCGAAGTGAAGGCGGTCGACGCCGTTGCCGAAGACGACCTGATCCTGGACATCGGCCCGCAGACCGCGGCGCAGTACGCGCAACTGATCGGGAAGGCCGGTACCGTGGTCTGGAACGGTCCGGTCGGTGTGTTCGAATTCGAGGCCTTCAGCAAGGGCACCGAAGCGCTGGCCCGTGCCATCGCCAGTTCGCCGGCGTTCTCCATCGCCGGTGGCGGCGACACCCTGGCCGCGGTCGACAAGTTCGATATCGCCCAGCAGGTCAGCTACATCTCCACCGGTGGCGGTGCGTTCCTGGAATTCCTGGAAGGCAAGACCCTGCCGGCGGTGGCCGCACTCGACGCGCGCGGCGCATGAGTGCCGATCGCAGCAAGGATGTCCTGTTCTTCGACCTGGACGGCACGCTGATCGATTCGCAGGTGGGTATCACCGCCTGCATCGCCTATGCGCTGCAGAAGATGGACCATCCGGTGCCACCGCAGGAGACCCTGCTGGGCTGGATCGGTCCGTCGCTGCGCACCACCTTCGCGCCGCTGTTCGGTGAACCGGCGCGGGTGGAACAGGCGGTGGGCTACTACCGTGAGCGCTTCGACGTCGAGGGCTGGCGCGAGCACACGGTGTACCCGCAGGTGGAAGACACCCTTCGCACGCTGCATGGTCGTGGCCATCGCCTGGCGGTGGTCACTGCCAAGAATGAGCCGCACGCGCGCCGCATCCTTGCCCACCTGCCGTTCGGTGGGCTGTTCGAGGAGATCGTCGGCTCGACCCTGGATGGCTCGCGCAGCCACAAGCCGGAACTGGTCGGTGAGGCGCTGCGTCGGCTGCAGGTGCAGCCCGCGCAGTGCTGGATGATCGGCGACCGCCGCATGGACATTGAAGGCGCGCGTCACCATGGCCTGCGCAGCGTCGGTGTGTTGTGGGGCTTTGGCGGTGAGGCCGAACTCACCGAAGCCGGTGCCGGGCAGCTGGCCCGTGAGCCGGCGCAGCTGGAAACGCTGCTGGCCTAGTCCCCTGCAGAGCCGAGCCCATGCTCGGCTCTGCAGAACTCCCTGCGCCAGCGTATGTCCGGGTGATGTCCGTTCCATGACCCGCGAAGTCAGGCAGCACAAGGCTGTAACCGTATACATGCGGCGTGAAGGATGTGCTAATTTCCGTTCTTTATCGGGAGAGGCCCATCCACCATGTTCGAGCGTCAGCGTCGCACCAAGATCCTTGCCACCCTCGGTCCGGCCACTGATCCGCCGGGCGTGCTGGAGGATCTGTTCCGCGCCGGCGTCAACGTGGTGCGCCTGAACTTCAGCCATGGCGATCCCTCCGGCCAGGCCAAGCGTGCTGCCGAAGTGCGCGCTGCCGCGGCCCGCGTGGGCGTGGAAGTCGGCATCCTGGCCGACCTGCCGGGCCCGAAGATCCGCATCGAGCGCTTCGCCGAAGGCAAGGTACAGCTGAAGGCGGGCAACCGCTTCGACCTGATCGCCAGCACCAGCGCCGGCCCGGGTGACGCCACCCAGGTGGGCGTGAGCTACCTCGGCCTGCCGCAGGACGTGGGTCCGGGCGATGTGCTGCTGCTCGACGACGGCCTGATGCAGCTGCAGGTGGTGGAAGTGCAGGGCGAACGCATCATCAACACCGTACTGAACGACGGTGTGCTTTCCGACCGCAAGGGCCTGAACAAGCAGGGCGGTGGCTTGTCGCTGGGCGCGCTGACCGAGCGCGACAAGGAACTGATCGGCATCGTCGCCAAGATCGGTGTCGACTTCATCGCCGTGTCGTTCTGCCGCAATGCGCAGGACATGAACGACGCGCGTGAGATCGCCCGCTCGCACGGCTGCGATGCCGCGCTGGTGTCGAAGATCGAGCGCACCGAGGCCATCGAGAACCTGGAAGAGATCGTCGAGGCCAGCGACGTGGTGATGGTGGCCCGTGGCGACCTCGGCGTGGAAATCGGCGATGCCGAACTGCCGGGCCTGCAGAAGAAGATCATCAAGGCCTCGCTGGCGCAGAACAAGGTGGTGATCACCGCCACGCAGATGCTGCAGTCGATGGTCGAAAGCCCGATCCCGACCCGTGCCGAAGTGCTGGACGTGGCCAACTCGGTCATCGATGGCACGGACGCGGTGATGCTGTCGGCCGAGACCGCTGCCGGTGCCTGGCCGGTCAAGGCGGTGGAAGCGATGGCGCGCATCTGCCTGGGTGCAGAGCGCCAGTTCCAGACCGAGACCGACTTCAACGCCTCGCCGCGCAACCTGGAACGTGCCGACCAGGCCATTGCCATGGCCACCATGTTCCTGTCGCAGCACGTGGGCGTGCGCGCGATCGTGGCGATGACCGAATCCGGTGGCACCGCCCGCTACCTGTCGCGTTTCCGCGCCAAGGCGCCGGTGTTCGCGGTCACCCGCCACGACGGTGCACGCCGCCAGATGGCGCTGATGCGCGATGTCTACCCGATCAACTTCGACAGCCGTGGCCTGACCCCGCGTGAAGCCGCACGCGGCAGCATCCGCCTGCTGGTGGAAGCCGAACTGCTGCAGGCCGGTGACCGCGTCGTGTTCACCAGCGGTGAGCACATGGAAACCCTGGGCGCGACCAACACCCTGCGCCTGCTGGAAGTGGGCGAAGACGGCCGCGCCAGCGGCCTGGGCGATCTGTAAACCCAGGCGGCCCTGGGTCGGAGCCGCTGCGCGGGTCCGACCCGGGGTCAGATCCCTGAAGGGGTCGTGACCCGGCGCAACAGGACATCGTCTGTCCGGTGCGGACATTGGAATCGTTTCCAGACTGCCCTGCACGTCGGTGCAACGGGCGGCGGGGCTATACTTACGTTTTTCCCGCACCCGCCACAGGAAGTACATGAGCATCGAACAGCTGGCTGAAACCGCCCAGGCCATGGTTGCCCCGGGCAAGGGCATCATCGCGATCGACGAATCCACCGCTACCATCGCCAAGCGTTTCGCAGGCGTCGGTATCGAGAACACCGAGGAGAACCGTCGTGCCTACCGCGAACTGCTGCTGACCACGCCGAAGCTCAACGAGCACATTTCCGGCGCCATCCTGTTTGACGAAACCATCCGTCAGTCGACCAAGGACGGCGTGCCGTTCGCCAAGTACATGGCCGACCACGGCATGATTCCGGGCATCAAGGTGGACAAGGGTGCGCACCCGCTGGCCGGCTGCCCGGGCGAGCTGGTGACCGAAGGCCTGGACGGCCTGCGCGAGCGCCTGCAGGAGTATTACAAGCTGGGTGCGCGCTTCGCCAAGTGGCGTGCGGTGATCAACATCGGCGAAAGCATTCCGTCGGGCACCTGCATCGAGTCCAACGCCCACGCGCTGGCCCGCTATGCCGCCCTGTGCCAGGAATGCGGCCTGGTGCCGATGGTCGAGCCGGAAGTGATCATGGACGGCGACCACGACATCGAGACCTGCTACGAAGTCACCGAAGCCACCCTGCGTTCGCTGTTCGATGCCCTGTACCAGCAGAACGTGCTGCTGGAAGGCACCATCCTGAAGGCCTCGATGGTCATCTCCGGCAAGGGCTGCGATGAGCAGGCCGACGTCGAGGAAGTGGCCGAGTCGACCGTGATGTGCCTGAAGAGCACCGTGCCGGCCATCCTGCCGGGCGTGGTGTTCCTGTCCGGTGGCCAGAGCGACGAGCAGTCCACCGAGCATCTGAACGCGATGAACCAGCTGGGCAACCTGCCGTGGCCGCTGAGCTTCTCCTACGGCCGCGCCATGCAGCAGGCCGCGCTGAAGCTGTGGGCCAAGGACATGAAGGGCAACTACGCTGCCGCCCAGAAGACCGTGTACGAGCGCGCCAAGGACAACGGCCTGGCCGCGCTGGGCAAGTGGAACGGTTGATCCGTCCCATCGCAGGATGAACAGGGCAACGCCGGCATCACGCCGGCGTTTGCTTTTGCGGGTATCTTTTCCGCCCCCACGCACCGGGCCGGTGTGCGGGACATACATGGAAGGCCAAGGAGAAAAAACATGCGTTTGGCAGCAATCACACTGGCCGTCGCCACGGTCCTGATCGCCGGCGGTTGCAACCGCATCGGTGGCGGTGGTGACGCAGGCAAGGCCGCGTCGCTCGATTTCGACAAGCCGGTGTCCGGCGAGATCACCTCGCGCAGCGGCATCAACTTCAACGACGGCAGCCATCACCAGCTGTACCAGATCAAGCTGGAAGACAGGGAACTGGTCGGCCTGAAGCTCACCGGCGCACTGACCGGTTCGATCGCCGTGTTCAACAACGGCAGCCTGGTGTCCACCAGCAATACCGGTTACGAACGCGAAGGCGATGTCTCGCTGGCCTTCCGTGCCAACGGTGGCGGCACCTACCAGGTGGCGGTCAACGCCAACGGTCCGAGTGCCTTTGGTCCGTACCGCCTGCGCGCCGAGAAGCTGAAGCCGTACGACGGCAAGCCGCTGGTGGGCAGTGGTGAGATCGTCGATATGCTGGCCAGCAACTCGCAGGACTACACCCTGCAGGTGGAGAAGGCGGGCCTGTACGAGATCCGCCTGGTCTCGGATGTCTTCGATCCGGTGCTGAAGCTGTCCGGCCAGGGCGTGGATGCCGAGAACGATGACGGCGGCGACAGCACCAACTCGCGCCTGAACCTCTCGCTGAAGCCGGGCAAGTACACCCTGACTGCACGCGGCCTCGGCGACGGCGTCAATGGCATGTTCACCCTGTCGGCCACCCGCATTGAACTGCCAGGCAACCTGGTGGATCGCGATGGCACGGCACTGCCGAAGTCGGGCAGCGCGTACACCATGCTCGACAACGAAGGCCGCCGCCGCTTCCTGCTGACCCTGGATCGTCCGGCCGACGTGCGCCTGGACGCGATTTCCAGCCAGGTCGATACCGTGCTGCGCGTGGTCGGCGGCGACGTCGAGCTGACCGACGACGACGGTGGCAATGGCACCAATGCACGCCTGGAAGAGACGCTGCCGGCAGGTCACTACACCGTCGACGTGTCCAGCCTGAACAACGGTGCGGGCCTGGTGGAAGTGCGCGTGCAGGTCGAAGGTGCCAGCGCCGACGGTGCTGCCGCCTCGGCCGCACGCGCCGCTGCCGATGCAGCTGCTGCCGTGGCCGATGACGCCGCTGCTGCGGTGGAAGCAGCCAGCCGTTGAGGTGATCCACACGTAGCGTGGATGACCTCAAGGCCGCAACGGGAAAGGCCGGGCAATGCCCGGCCTTTCCTTTTACCGGAAGCGCTGCGGTTCAGTGCGCAGCGGCGAAGCCCGCATCGCCCAGAGGCGGCAGCATCGATCCGCGCGGTTCGTTGTCCGTGCTTTGTCCCGCGGCGCTCAATGCCTGCTGGTAGGCCTTCGCCGTAGCAGTGTTGAACGCCACCAGCACGATGCGCATCGGCTGTGCATGGCTGCGCTGCCACGCCAGTGTTTCCGTCACTGCGATCTGCGCGGCCTGGTACAGCGGATAGCCATACACACCGCAGCTGATCGCCGGGAAGGCGATCGACTTCACGCCCAGCGACTCGGCCAACTGCAGCGATTTCCAGTAGCAGTTGGCCAGCAATGCCGGTTCGTCGCGCTGGCCGTCGTGCCAGACCGGGCCCACCGTGTGCAGTACATGCCGCGCAGGCAATGCGTAAGCGTCGGTGGCGCGCACTTCGCCGGTCGGGCAACGCACGCCCGGACGCAGTTCCGGCAACTGCTCGCACTCGGCCAGCAATGCCGGCCCGGCCGCGCGATGGATCGCGCCGTCGACGCCGCCGCCGCCGAGCAGTGTTTCATTGGCCGCGTTGACGATCGCATCCACCGCCAGGGTCGTGATATCGCCCTGCCAAACTTCGATCTTCATGCGTCCGTCTCCTGCCTGTGAGGTGTTCCGCGCAGCATCTGCGCCGGCTGTTCCCACGGTAGGGGACAGGGCATCGATACTGCGTCATGACCGTCTCACGCGCTGCGATCCGACGGCCTTCACGCACGATGGCGGGCGACGCCTTCACGCAGGCTGAAGCAGAAAGGGCTCAGAGCTTTTTCCCGCACGGAAAAGGCTCTGACCCCTGCGATCCATGGTTCTGGCAAACCGGGTCAGAGCCCTTTCCCTGCAGGAAAGGGATCCGACCCGATGCATCACGGCAGGCCGGCCAGCCAGTCGTCGTCGGAACCCTCATTCACATCGGCGAACAGCGGTGTGGAGAAATAGCGCTCGCCGGTATCGGGCAGCATTGCCAGGATCACCGAGCCCGGTTCAGCGCGGGCGGCCACGTCCAGCGCGCTGGCCACGGTGGCGCCGGCGGAGATGCCGACGAAGATGCCTTCCTCCGCAGCCAGGCGGCGCGCGGTGGCGATCGCGCGGTCATCTTCGACCGAGACCAGTTCGTCCACCACATCGCGGTTGAGCACGTCCGGCACGAAGTCCGGGGTCCAGCCCTGGATCTTGTGCGGCTTCCAGTCATCGCCCTTCAGCAGCGCGGCGCCGGCCGGTTCGGTGGCGATGATACGGGTCTGCGGGCGCGCGACCTTCAGCACTTCGCCCACGCCGGTAAGCGTGCCGCCCGTGCCCCAGCCGCTGACGAAGTAGTCCAGCCGCTTGCCGGCGAAGTCGCGCAGGATCTCGGCGGCGGTGGTGTTGCGGTGGTAGGCCGGGTTGGCCGGGTTGGCGAACTGGCTGGCCAGGAACCAGCCGTGCTGCTCGGCCAGTTCGGCCGCCTTGCGCACCATGCCGCTGCCGCGCTCGGCGGCCGGGGTCAGGATCACCTTGGCACCATAGGCGCGCATCAGCTTGCGGCGCTCCACCGAGAAGGTCTCGACCATGGTGGCCACGAACTTGTAGCCGCGCGCGGCGGCGACCATCGCCAGTGCCACGCCAGTGTTGCCTGAAGTGGCTTCGACAATGGTGTCGCCCGGCTTGAGCAGGCCGCGTGCCTCGGCGTCGAGGATGATCGCCAGCGCCAGACGGTCCTTCACCGAACCGCCCGGGTTGAACGACTCGACCTTGGCGTAGACGCTGACCTGCGCGGGCGCCAGGCGCTGCAGCCTGACGATGGGGGTGTTGCCGACGGTATCGAGGATGGAGTCGTACAGGGCCATGGAAGCGCTCCGGAAACGGGGCCGCGCCGGGCTTCGGCGGGCGAAGGGGGAGGGCTGGCTGTTCAGGCCAGCGGCTGCCGGCTGACCGTAGCGCCGGCATATGACGCCCGGAAATGACCAGATACCTTTCTTAAACAACCTTTGGTTATAAGCTGGTGACGGCAATTGACCCTAGAGTGGACCTCCGCCCCACGCCGCCTGCCTCCCATGACGCTGACCCAGCTGCGCTACCTGGTTGCCATCGCCGACGCCGAGCTGAACATCACGCTGGCCGCCTCGCGCGTGCACGCCACCCAGCCCGGCCTGTCCAAGCAGCTCAAGCAGCTGGAGGACGAGCTGGGTTTCCTGTTGTTCGTGCGCAAGGGCCGCAGCCTGGAGTCGGTCACCCCGGCCGGCACCGAGGTCATCGCCCGCGCTCGTGCGGTGCTGGCCGAGGCCAACAACATCCGCACCTACGCGGCCAACCAGCGCCGCGAGAGCCAGGGCCAGCTGATCCTGACCACCACCCACACCCAGGCGCGCTTCGTGCTGCCGCCGGCGGTGGCAGCGATCAAGCAGGCCTATCCCCAGGTGAGCGTGCACCTGCAGCAGGCCGGCGAAGCCGACGCGCTGGACCGCTTGAACCAGGGTGATGCCGACATTGCGATCATCAGCACCGCTGGCGGTGAGCCCACCGACGGCATCGCGGTGCCGCTGTTCCGCTGGCGACGTCTGGTGGTGGTACCGAAGGGCCACCCGCTGGACCGCGTCGGCCGCGCCCCAGACCTGGCCGCGCTGGCCCGCCAGCCATTGATCAGCTACGAATCCTCGACCCGGCCGAATTCCTCGTTGCAGCGCGCCTTCGCTGCGAACGGCCTGGTGCCGGATCTGGCGCTGACCGCGCTGGATGCCGACCTGATCAAGACCTACGTGCGTACCGGTCTGGGCGTGGGCCTGCTGGCGGAGATGGCGGTCAGTTCCAACGACGAAGACCTGAGGTCGTGGCCGGCCCCGGAGCCGATCACTGAGTGCATTGCCTGGGCGGTGCTGCCTCGCGATCGCGTGCTGCGTGATTACGCGCTGGAGCTGGTGCACGTGCTGGCACCGCAGATCGATCCGCGTGATCTGCGCAGGGTGCTGGATGGCAACCAGGCGGCGGCGTGGCCGGTGCCACCGACGTGGGAGTCACTGACCCAGACCATCACGGTGTGAGGGGTTGGTCGAGCAGGGCTTGCAGCCCTGCACCTGCTGTGGACAAAGGCAACAGCAACAGCAGAAGCGGCATTCCGTGGGTTGGCGGGGCGGTGTCGGAGTGCGGGGACGCTGCAAGTACGTCCCTGTAAGCTTGGCAGCCGCATCCATGCGGCTGACACCCCGCACTCCGACACCGCCCCACCTCTGACAGATTCCGGCGGCTGTTGGTAGGTGTCGACCTTGGTCGACACGGTAGATCCACGCCATGCGTGGATGCTTTTCGATTCCAGTTCGAAATGTTCGATTCCGATGGAGATTCATCCACGCATGGCGTGGATCTACTGCAGATCGCAGAAATCTGTCGAAGGCGGGGTGGGTCCGGTTGCGGGGACGTGAGCCGCATGGATGCGGCGACCGAGCTTACATGGACGTACTTGCAGCGGCCCCCGCAACCGGACCCACCCCGCCTACCCACAGGAAGCCAGCTTTTGATGTTGCTTCGGCTCTTGACGTGGACGTGGCCTCTGCGGGTGCAGGGCGCAGCCCTGCCGAAAAACCCCTCCTGCGACGGTTCGTCGCACGGGCAACCCTGGACCCGGCTCTAAACTAGCGGGGTGACCCGCCTGTCCCGCCCGCAGCGCCTCCTGCTCCAGCTCGCCGTCCTGGCGACGCTGTTGATGGTGCTTGCGCCACTGGTCAGCCGCGCGCTGCAGGCGCAGCCGATGGAGCATGCCGCGATGGCAGGCATGGACCACGCCGCCATGGGCCATGACATGCACGACATGGCCATGGCCGGGCACGATCAGCACGGCGTCGCGCCGGCCGCGCCCAGCCGCCCGCCCGACCCCCACGCCGTGCACGGCGAAGCCTGCGAATACTGCGTGCTGGCCATGCGCCTGCTGCCGTGGCTGGCGGTGCTGGTGCTGCTGTTGCCGCTGCTGTGGCGGCCGCGCCTGGTGTTCCCGTGGTCGCAACAGGTGCTGCCGGCACTGCGTTGGCCGGCGCATGCCGCGCGCGGGCCACCGCGCTTCTCCTTCGTCCGCTGATATCCCTATCGAATCTGCCGCACGACGCCTGACCCGGCGCCGTGCGCGCGTGCGTACTTTGGAGCTGTTCCGATGAAAATGACTTCCCGCCCCGCGGGCGCCTGCGCGCGCCTGCCGGTTGCCCTTGGCCTGGCCGTGGCCGCGTCACTGGCCCACGCTGCGCCTGCCGAAGAGGCACGTACCCTCGACACGATGGTGGTCACCGCCGCCGCACCGTCGTCCCCGCTGCACTGGGTGACCGACCCGCGCCTGCCGCGGCAGCCGGTGCCGGCCAGCGACGGTGCCGATTACCTGAAGACCGTCCCCGGCTTCTCCGCCATCCGCAACGGCGGCACCAACGGCGACCCGGTGCTGCGCGGCATGTTCGGTTCGCGCCTGAACATCCTCAGCAACGATGGCAACCTGATCGGTGCCTGCCCGTCGCGCATGGACAATCCGCTGTCCTACATCGCGCCGGAAAGCTTCGACCGGCTGACCATCATCAAGGGCCCGCAGAGCGTGCGCTGGGGGGCGGGCGCGTCGGCCGGCACCGTGCGTTTCGAGCGCGATACGCCGCGCTTCGAGGAGCCGGGCCTGCGTGCCGATGCCAGTGCGCTGGTCGGTTCGCGCAACCGCAACGACCAGGTGCTGGACCTGACCTTGGGTAACCCGACAGGCTACGTACGCGCCAGCGGCAACCGTTCCGAAGCCGATGACTACAAGGACGGCCACGGTGACGTGGTGCCGTCGAAGTGGCGCAAGTGGAACGGTGACGTAGCCATCGGCTGGACGCCGGATGCCGACACGCTGCTGGAAATTTCCGCCGGTGCCGGTGATGCGATCGCGCGTTACGCGGGCCGTGGCATGGACGGTGCCGCGTTCGAACGCACCAGCTACGCGGCGCGTTTCGAGAAGCGCAACCTGCCGGGGGCATGGGACACGCTGCAGGCCAACGTGTACTACAACAACGCCGACCATGTGATGGACAACTACACGCTGCGCACGCCGAACCCGAACAGCATGATGCCGATGCCGATGGCGTCGAACGTGGACCGCCGTACCCAGGGCGGCCGGGTCAGTTCCGAGTGGCGCTGGCAGGATGTGCAGCTGGTGGCGGGTGTGGATGGCGAAGACAGCCGCCATCGTGGGCGCATGGGCATGGGCCGCGACACCTACCGCCAGGCCGCCTGGGAAACCGATGCCAACTTCCGCCGCTATGGCGTGTTCACCGAGTTGACCCTCGGCGCCGGCACCGAGCAGCGCTGGATCAGCGGCCTGCGCATCGACCGCGCCAGCGTCCGCGATGAGCGGCAGTCGGTGCGCGGGATGATGGGCAGCCGGCCGAACCCGACCGCTGGCCTGCAGCGCAAGGAATGGCTTGGCAGCGGCTTCCTGCGCTACGAGCAGGACCTGGCCGATGGCCTGACCTGGTACGCCGGCCTCGGCCACAGTGAACGCATGCCCGACTACTGGGAGCTGTTCTCGCCCAACCACGGCCCGGCCGGTGCAGTGAACGCGTTCACCGGCGTGCAGCCCGAGCGCACCACCCAGCTTGATGTGGGCATGCAATACAAGGGGCCCCGTGTGCAGGCGTGGGTGTCGGCGTACGCCGGGCAGATCCAGGACTACATCCTGTTCACCTACCACGGCAGCGGCATGATGGGCATGAGCCAGGCCCGCAACGTCGATGCCCGCATTGCCGGTGCCGAGGCGGGCCTGGAAGTGAGCGTGGCCGAGCAGTGGAAGCTGGGCGGCACGCTGGCCTATGCCTGGGGCGAGAACCGCGACCAGCATCGCCCGCTGCCGCAGATGCCACCACTGGAAGCACGCCTGAGCGCGAACTGGGAAGGCCAGCGCTGGAGTGCCGGTGCGCTGCTGCGCGCGGTGACCCACCAGCATCGTGTCGCAAATGGCCAAGGCAATGTGGTCGCGCAGGACCTGGGGCCGAGTGCCGGCTTCGCCACCTTCGCGCTCAACGCTGCTTACCGCTTCAGTTCGCAGCTGCAGCTCAGCGCGGGCGTCGACAACCTGTTCGACCGTGCCTACAGCGAGCACCTGAATCTGGCCGGCAGCGCCGACTTCGGTTTTCCGGCTGACCCGGTGCGCATCAACGAGCCGGGCCGCAGCCTGTGGATGAAGGTGAACTACCGGTACTGATCCGCCGGGTGTAAAAAAAACCGGGGCCGGATCCCCGCCAGGATCCGCCCCCGCCCGACGCCCTCTGCCGGGCAGCTTCGACTCTACGATGGCAACGCCTGCGGTGCACGGCTGGATACACCTCGACACATGCCGACACCGCTGCGGTCAGCCTTGCACGGAACGGGTTCACGGCGCTATCGCGACGCCGGTTCCACGCCAGTAAACGCTTGGCACATATCGCTTCTGTGGGCGCTTGCCTACACTCGGCGGCCGTGGATCACTCAGGACCGTTCATGTTGGCTCGCATCGCTTCGACCCTGGCCCTTGGCCTCAGCCTGGCCGTGCTGGCCGGGTGCGCGGGCAAACAGGAGGCCGCCGCCCGTCGGCAGGGAGAAGCGGTGCCGGTCACCGCGCAGGTCGTGCAGTCCACGCAGTGGAATGACACGCTGCAGGCACTGGGTACGGCCAAGGCGCGCGAATCGATCAGCGTCACCGCCAAGGTCAGCGAGATCGTCGAGAAGGTGCACTTCGAAAGCGGCCAGCATGTTGCCGCTGGTGCGCCGATCGTGACCCTGCGCGGGCAGGCCCAGGAGGCCGCGCTGGTGCAGGCGCAGGCCACCTTCCATGAGGCCGACCAGCTGTACAGGCGCCAGCGCGAGCTGGCCACGCAGCGGCTGGTGTCCAGCGCCACGCTGGATACGCAGAAATCGATCCGCGATGCCGCCGAGGCGCGTGTGGCGCAGATGCAGTCGGACATCGGTGACCGCCGCGTGCGTGCACCGTTCGCCGGTGTGCTCGGCATCCGCCAGGTCAGCCCGGGCACGTTGCTGACGCCGACCACGGTGATCGCCACGCTCGACGACATCGAACACATGCACATCGATTTCCAGGTGCCGGAAGTGGAACTGGCCGCGCTCGGCGTCGGTGACAAGGTCAGTGCCACCAGCGTGGCGTGGCCAGGCCGTACCTTCGAGGGGGTGGTCAGCACCATCGACGCACGCATCGATCCGGCCACCCGTGCGGTGACCGTACGGGCCGACTTCGCCAACGGCGACCATGCCCTGCGCCCGGGCATGCTGCTGGACGTGCGCCTGTTCCACCCCGAGCGCCCGGCGCTGGTGATTCCGGAAATCGCCGTGGTGCAGGTCGGTCGCGATACCTTCGTGTACTGCATCACCGCCGACGACAGCGTCGAGCGCGTGGATGTGGTCACCGGCGCGCGCCGTGCCGGCGTGGTCGAGATCAGGCAGGGCCTGGAAGCGGGCCAGCGCATCGTGGTCGATGGCACCGGCAAGCTGCGCCCGGGCCTGAAGGTCGCAGCCAAGGACGCGGCACCGGCCACGGGTGCCAAGCCGGCTGATGCACCGGCGCCGGTCGCGGCCGAGGGCCACGGCGGATGAAGCTGTCCGACATCTCCATCCAGCGGCCGGTGTTCGCCGTGGTGATGAGCCTGTTGCTGCTGGTGCTGGGCGTGATGTCCTTCACCCGCCTGACCCTGCGCGAACTGCCCGCCATCGATCCGCCGATCGTTTCGGTATCGGTGGATTACACCGGCGCTTCGGCCGCGGTCATCGAAAGCCGCATTACCCAGGTGCTGGAAGATGCGCTGGCCGGCATCGAAGGCATCGATACGATCAACGCGCGCAGCACCAACGGCCGCTCGCAGGTCAGCATCGAATTCACCTCCAACCGCGATATCGAAGCGGCGGCCAACGATGTGCGCGATGCGGTCAGCCGCGTCGCCGACCGCATGCCGGAGGAAGCGCGTCCGCCGGAGATCGCCAAGGTCGAGAGCGATGCCGACCCGATCATCTGGTTCAACATGGTCTCCTCGACCATGGACACGCTGGAGCTGAGCGACTACGCCGACCGCTACGTGGTTGATCGTTTCTCCAGCCTCGATGGCGTGGCCCAGGTCCGCATCGGCGGCCGCCAGCGCTATGCGATGCGGATCTGGCTGGACCGCGACCAGCTGGCGGCGCGCGGGCTGACCACCGGCGACGTGGAAACCGCGCTGCGCAACGAGAACGTGGAACTGCCGGCCGGCCGCATCGAGTCGACCGACCGCGATTTCACCCTGCGCGTGGAGCGCAACTACATCAAGCCCGAAGACTTCGCGACCATCCCGCTGGGCAAGGGTCGTGACGGTTACGTGGTGCGCATGGGCGATGTGGCGAAGATCGAGCTGGCCTCGGCCGAGCGCCGCGCGTACTACCGCAGCAACGGCGAGCCGGGCATCGGCCTGGGCATCGTCAAGACCTCCACCGCCAACTCGCTGGACGTGGCGCGTACTGCGCGCGCTGAAGCCGAACGGGTCGCGCTGACCCTGCCCAAGGGCACGCAGATCTTCGTTGCCTTCGACAACACCACCTTCATCGAAGCCGCGGTGGACCGCGTCTACGCCACGCTGGTGGAGGCGATGATCCTGGTGCTGGCAGTGATCTGGCTGTTCCTCGGCAGCTTCCGCGCTGCGCTGATTCCGGCGGTGACGGTGCCGGTCTGCCTGGTCGCGGCATTCATCGCGCTGTATGCGTTCGACTTCTCGATCAACCTGCTGACCCTGCTTGCGCTGGTGCTGTGCATCGGCCTGGTGGTGGACGATGCGATCGTGGTGGTGGAGAACGTGCAGCGCCGCATCGACCTGGGCGAACCCCCGCTGGTGGCGTCCAAGCGCGGTACTGCGCAGGTCGCCTTCGCGGTGATCGCCACCACCGCGGTGCTGGTAGCGGTGTTCCTGCCGGTCGGGTTCCTGGAAGGCAATACCGGGCGCCTGTTCCGCGAACTGGCAGTGGCGCTGGCGGCGGCGGTGGCGTTGTCCGCCTTTGTGGCGCTGACGCTGACGCCGATGATGGCCTCCAAATTGCTCAAGCCGCATACCGGGCAGGCACCGCGTGGCCTGCATGGCTTCATCAACCGCAACCTGGAACGCCTGGCCGGGGCCTATGGGCGGGTGCTCGACCACCACGTGGACCGCACCTGGATCTACCTGCTGGTGATGGTGGCCGCACTGGCCGCCAGCTGGGGCCTGCTCAAGCTGCTGCCGTCGGAACTGGCGCCGGCCGAAGACCGCGGTTCGTTCCAGATCATGATCGACGGCCCGGAAGGCGCCGGCTACGACTACACCGTGCAGCAGGTGCAGCAGGTGGAATCAATGCTGGCACCGCATGTTGGCCCGGACAAACCGATCGTGCGCGCCAATCCACGCGTGCCCGGTGGTTGGGGTGCCAGCGAGGAAATGCACACCGGCCGCGTCAGCATCTTCCTGCAGCCGTGGCGCCAGCGCAGCGAAGGCACGCCGGAAGTGGCCAACGAACTGCAGAAGGAACTGGACACCATCCGCGGCGTGCGCGTGCGTACGCAGGTGGGCGGTGGCCTGGTGCGCAGCGGCGGGCAGCCGTTCCAGATCGTGCTGGGCGGCCCGGAATATGCCGAGATCGCGCAGTGGCGCGACCGTATCCTGCTGCGCATGGCCGACAACCCCGGCCTGGTCGGCCCGGACTCGGATTACAAGGAAACGCGGCCGCAGATGCGGGTCAACATCGACCGCCAGCGTGCGGCCGACCTCGGCGTGCCGGTCACCGCGATCGGTTCGGCACTGGAAACCATGATGGGCTCGCGCCGCGTCACCACCTTCGTCGACAACGGCGAAGAGTACGACGTGCTGGTGCAGGCCGGTCGCGATGGCCGTGCCAGCCCGGCCGACCTGGCCGCCATCCGCGTGCGCGCGACGTCCGGCGAACTGGTGCCGCTGTCCAACCTGGTCACGCTGAGTGAGGTGGCCGAGGCCGGCACCCTGAACCGCTTCAACCGCCTGCGCTCGATCACCATCAACGCGGGCCTGGCGCCGGGCTATCCGCTGGGTGAGGCCATTGCCTGGGCGCAGCAGGTCACGCGCGAGGAGCTGCCGCAGTACGCACAGGTGAACTGGAAGGGCGAATCGCGCGAATACCAGAGTGCCGGTGGCGCGGTGCTGCTGACCTTCGCCATGGCGCTGCTGGTGGTCTACCTGGTGCTGGCCGCGCAGTTCGAGAGCTTCATCCACCCGCTCACCATCATGCTGACCGTGCCGCTGGGCGTGCTCGGCGCGCTGGTCGGGTTGTGGGTGAGTGGCGGTACCGTGAACCTGTTCAGCCAGATCGGCATCGTCATGCTGGTCGGCCTGGCCGCGAAGAACGGCATCCTCATTGTTGAATTCGCCAACCAGCTGCGTGACGACGGAAGAACCGTGCGCGAGGCGATCATCGAATCGGCGATGGTGCGCCTGCGCCCGATCCTGATGACCTCGATCGCCACCGTGGTCGGCGCGATTCCGCTGGTGGTGGCCGGTGGCCCCGGTTCGGCCAGCCGTGGCACCATCGGCATCGTGATCATCTTCGGTGTGACCCTCTCGACGTTCCTGTCGCTGTTCGTGGTGCCGGCGTTCTACGCGCGGCTGGCGCCGTACACGCGCTCGCCGGAAGCGGTGAAGCGCGAGCTGGAGAAGCAGGAGGCGGAGTCGCCGTCGGTGGGTGGGCATGCCTGATCCGACCACCGTGCTGCGAGGCGACGGCTTCCAACTGCGCCCCTGGCGCCCGGATGATCTGGAATCGCTGCTGCGCCATGCCAACGACGCCGAGGTATCGCGGGGCCTGCGTGATCGTTTCCCGTACCCGTACACGCGCGAGGATGGCGAGGCCTTTCTCGCCGGTCGCGTGCTGGCCCCTGGCACCCTGAACCTGGCCATCGAGATCGACGGCCAGGCCTGCGGCAGCGTCGGGGCCCAGCAGGGCAGTGCTGAGCGCGGGCACATGGCGGAACTGGGCTACTGGCTGGGCCGGGCCTACTGGGGCCAGGGGCTGATGACCCGGGTGGTCGGCCTGTTCGCACCCTGGGTGATGGACGAGCTGCGCCTGTTCAGGCTGCAGGCCGGGGTGGTCGACTTCAACCTCGGCTCGGCCCGGGTGCTGGAAAAGAACGGCTTCCAGGAAGAAGGCGTGGACCGCTGCGCGGTCTACAAGCGCGGGGTGCTGCACGACCTGCGCCGCTTCGCCCGGGTGCGCACGCAGCTGCCCTGAACACGCGGGCCGGCCGCGGTAGAGCCGAGGCCGTGCTCAGCCGCCGTCATCACCACGCCGAGCATGGGCTCGGCTCTACAACACAGCGCTACCGCAGCGGCCTTCGATCAGGGAGAATCGACCGGTCCCCTCCAGCCGACGGGACGTCCTCACAACCCGCCGACTGGAGAGAGCGCGCGTGGAAGCTACCGTACATTTCATCAATAGCATCATCTGGAGCAAGGCACTGATCTTCGTGTGCCTGGGCGCCGGCCTGTTCTTCAGCCTGCGCACGCGCTTCATGCAGATCCGCGGCTTTCTCGAGATGTGCCGCCTCACCGTCAAGGGTGAGAAATCCGACGCCGGTGTGTCGTCCTTCCAGGCCCTGGCCATGTCGATGGCCGGGCGCATGGGTATCGGCAACATCGCCGGCGTGGCCACCGCCATCGCCTTCGGCGGCCCCGGTGCGATCTTCTGGATGTGGGTGATGGGCTTCCTCGGCGCATCCACCTCGTACGTGGAATGTACGCTGGCACAGATCTACAAGACCAAGGACGCCGAAGGCCGTTACCGTGGTGGCCCGGCGTACTACATCGAAAAGGCCATGGGCCTGAAGTGGTACGCGCTGGCCTTCGCCATCGCCACGATCATTGCCGCCGGCTTCCTGATGCCCGGCGTGCAGGCCAACGCCATCGCCGACAGCATCATCAACGCCTGCCGTGGCACCGCACTGTGCGGCCCGCTCGATGGCCAGGCCTTCGGCATGGAGTCGGTGCAGGCGCTGAAGCTGGGCATCGGCATCGTGGTGGCGCTGCTGCTGGGCGTGGTGATCTTCGGTGGCGTCAAGCGCATCGCCAACTTCGCCGAAGTGGTGGTGCCGTTCATGGCAGCCGGCTTCATCCTGATGGCCATTGTCATCATGATCATCAACTACGACCGTGTGCCGGAGATGTTCAACATCATCTTCAGCAGCGCCTTCGGCACCCACGCCGCGTTCGGCGCGATGATGGGCCTGGCGGTGGAGTGGGGCATCAAGCGCGGCATCTACGCCAACGAAGCCGGCCAGGGCTCGGGCCCGCACGCGGCAGCCGCCTCGGAAGTCTCGCACCCGGCCAAGCAGGGCTACGTGCAGGCCTTCGCCATCTACTTCGACACCATGATGGTGTGCACCGCCACCGCGTTCCTGATCCTGGCCAGCGGCACCTACAACGTGTACTCGCCGGCAGGTGCCGGCGCCCCGCCGATCTTCCAGGGCTTGGCCGGCATTCCGGAAGGCGCGGGCTATGCCCAGGCGGGTGTGGAAGCCGTGCTGCCGGGCTGGGGCTCGGCGTTCGTGTCCATCGCCATCTTCTTCTTCGCCTTCACCACCATCATGGCGTACTACTACATGGCCGAGACCAATCTCAGCTATGTGAACCACAACAAGAAGCGACCGCTGACCGTGCTGGTGCTGCGCCTGGGCATCATCGGCATGGTGGTGTTCGGCGCGTTCCATAATGCAACCCTGGCCTGGGCGCTGGGTGACATCGGCGTGGGCCTGATGGCCTGGCTGAACATCATTGCCATCCTCATCATCCAGAAGCCGGCCATGCTGGCCCTGCGTGATTACGAACGACAGAAGAAGCTCGGCCTCGATCCGATCTTCGACCCCGATGCCCTGGGCATCAAGAACGCCGATTTCTGGCGTCAACGCAAGCTGGAGTTGTCCCGTAGTGAATGATCCCTGGAAGAACGCCCGCCGCCCGTCGTCGCGACCGCCGCGGGCCACCCCGCTGCCACCGCGTGAGGGCGGCACCCCGCCACCGCCGGGGCGTGGCAATGACGAACTGCGCCTGTATGGCTGGAACGCCGTGCAGGCCCTGTTCGCCAAGCGCCCGCAGGCGCTGCGCAAGCTGTACCTGGTGGACGCGCTGATTCCGCGCATGCAGCCGGTGTTGAAGTGGTGCGTGGCCAACCGTGTGGGCTACCGCGTGGTGGAGGAGGGCGACCTCAACAAACTGGCCGCTACCACGCACCACGAAGGCCTGGTGGCCGACGTGCTGCGCGCGCCTGTCGTACCGCTGGCGCAGTGGCTGGAGGATCTGGGCGAAGGCCCGGCGTTGGCGCTGTGGCTGGACGGTGTCGGCAATCCGCACAACTTCGGTGCGATCCTGCGCTCGGCCGCGCACTTTGGCGTCAAGGCGCTGCTGCTGCCGGCGGGCAGCACGCTTGCGCTGTCCGGTGCCGCTGCGCGCGTGGCCGAAGGTGGTGCGGAGTCGGTGCCGCTGGTGCAGTTGCCGGAGACCGCCCAGGCGATGGCGCAGCTGCGTGCGGCCGGCTTCGGGCTGGCCGCGACCCTCGTTGATGGTGGCGACGACGTGTTCCGTGCGTCGCTGCCGGAACGGTTGGTGTACGTGATGGGCGCCGAAGGCGAGGGCATGGACCGCGGGCTTGCCAGCGAATGTGACCTGCAGGTCTCGATTCCCGGCAGCGGCGCGGTGGAGAGCCTGAACGTGGCCTCGGCCACGGCCGTGCTGCTGGCACAGTGGGCGAGCCGCCGCCACGGATGATCCCGTCGTGCTGATGCTGTGTTGATCTCCTGACCCGGCCCTTGCGGCCGGGTTTTCTTTTGCGCGGCGCAAGAGCGCAAACGATGCACGCGCAGCAAACTGGGTCATCCGCGTCAGCTTGCGTTGCTTCAAACACGCTTGATGGACAGGCAAGCAATTTTAGTATTTGTCTCATTGCTGGGCCGTTTCCTGCATCGCACGGTGGAGTTCCTTCCAACGTCGTACAGGAGTGGTTCCATGCATCGAATCCAACGCCGCACACGTCGCACTTGCCTGGTGCTGGCACTCGCTGCGCTTGCCGCACCATCGCTACAGGCCGCGGAACGCAGTCTCGATGGTGTCAATTTCACCGGCCCGTTGATCACGCCGAATCCGGCCGGCCTGCCGCAGGGCAACTGGTACATCGAGCCCTATCTGGTGCGGGTCGACAGCCGCGACCACTACGACAACAACGGTGATCGTCGCCGCAGTGCCGGGCACAGTGGCGCCTGGGCCACGGTGGTGCCGATCATCTATGGCTTCAGTGACCGGGTGATGGGCCAGGTCAATCTCAGTGCCTCGCGCTCCGAATCCGGCAGTGCGCGCAGCAGCGGCTTCCGCGCCGGTGACACCACCGCACGCCTGCAGTACCTGCTGCAGGCGCCGAATGCCGATGGCACCCGTCCGGCCATCTCGGTCGCGCTGGTGCAGCGTTTCAGCACCGGCAGCCATGACCGTATCACCGGCAATCCGCTGGATGCACAGGGCGACGGCGTTCAGCGCACCACCGCGGCGCTGGGCGTGCAGCAGGTGGTGTGGCTGGGCAATGATCGCCCCGTGCGCTGGCGCGCCCAGCTCAGCGCCGGGCCGGCACCGTCGCGCACTGCCATTTCCGGCACCAGCGTGTACGGCACCGATGACAGCTTCCAGGGGCACATTTCGCGCGGCTCGGTACTGGGCCTGTCGGTAGGCGCCGAGTACAGCTTCAATTCGCGCTGGGTGGGGGTGATGGAAATGGCCGCCAGTCGCGAGACCGGCCAGCGTCTGAGCGGCTTCGCACGCAACGGCAGTGGTGCGATCGAGCGGATTGAAGAGCACCGTCCGGCCAGCCGCAACGTCAGCCTGGCGCCGGCGGTGGAATACCACTTCAGCCCGTCGCTGGGCCTGATCGCCGGCGTCGAATTCACCGTGGCCGGGCGCAACACCGGCCGCATCATCAGCCCCCAGGTCGCCCTGGGCATGTTCTTCTGAGGGGCTGCCGATGAACATCGAATCCATCGTCAACACCATCCTCGGCATCGTCTGGAGCCCTTACCTGGTGGTGCTCTGCCTGCTCGCCGGCCTGTACTTCAGCGTGCGTACCCGCTTCATCCAGTTGCGCGCGCTGCCGGAGATGCTGCGCCTGATGTTCCGGCACGAGCGCTCCGAAGCCGGTGTGTCACCGTTCCAGGCCCTGTCGCTGTCGTTGTCCAGCCGCGTCGGCGTCGGCAACATCGCCGGCGTTGCCATGGCCATCGCCTTTGGTGGCCCGGGCGCGATCTTCTGGATGTGGATCGTCGCCTTCCTCGGCGCCTCCAGCGCCTTCATCGAATCCACGCTGGCACAGATCTACAAGGACCGCGATGCCAAGGGCCAGTACCGCGGTGGCCCCGCGTACTACATCGAAAAGGGCCTGGGCCAGCGCTGGTATGCAGTGCTGTTTGCGCTGGTGACCGTACTGGCCGGTGCGATGCTGGCCGGCACCCAGTCCAATGCGATCACCAGTGCGGTGAACGAAGCCTGGGACGTGCCGGTGATGACCACCACGGCGGTTCTGCTGGTGGTGCTGGGCGCAATCCTGATCGGCGGTGTGCGCCGCATCGCGCGGGTTGCCGAGTGGGTGGTGCCGTTGATGGCGGTGGCGTATCTGCTGGTGGCGGCACTGGTAATGGTGCTCAATGCAGAGAAAGTGCCGGAGGTGATCATGCTGGTGCTGCGCAGTGCATTCGGTGTGGATGCAGCGTTCGGTGCAATGATCGGCACCGCCATCCAGTGGGGCGTGCGCCGTGGCGTGTTGTCCAACGAGGCCGGCATGGGCAGCGGTGCGCATCCAGCCGCCGCCGCCGAAGTCACCCATCCGGTCAAGCAGGGCCTGGTGCAGTCATTTTCGGTCTACATCGACACGATGGTGGTGTGCAGTGCTACCGCCTTCCTGATCCTGTCCACGGGCCTGTACAACGTCTACGACCCGGCTGTGAACGGCATTCCGGATGAGGCGCGCCTGCTGCTGGGCAATCTGCCTGGCGTCGAGGCCGGGCCGCGCTTCGTGCAGCACGCGGTGGAGTCCGCGCTGCCGGGCTTCGGCCGCTCGTTCGTGGCGCTGGCGATCCTGCCGTTCGCGTTCACCACCATCCTGGCGCTGTACTACATGGCCGAGACCAATATCAGCTACCTGTGCCGTGATCGTCCCGCGCCGTGGGTGATGGGCGGGTTCCAGCTGCTGTTCCTGGCCGCGACCGGCTACTCGGCGGTGAACAGTGCGACGATCGCGTGGTCGCTGGGCGACATCGGCGTCGGCCTGATGAGCTGGTTGAACATCATCGCCATCCTGCTGCTGCAGAAGCCAGCGCTGGCGGCGCTGCGCGACTACGAACAGCATCGCCAGGCGGGCAAGGATCCGCTGTTCAACCCGAAGCTGCTGGGTGTGCGCAACACCAGCGTGTGGGAGGGCTGACAGGATCGGGTCAGATCCCTCGCCACGGCGAGGGCTCTGACCCACGCCATCGCCCGGTGGGTGCGCCATTACTCGGTGGATGCGCCCTTACCCGGTGGGTGCGCCATTACCCGGTGGGTGCGAACCTTGGTTCGCACCGCCCTTCCCGCTGCGTTCGCCGGGCATGAACCCTTTTCAATGCCGAGCGGGAGGTTCCGCGCGCATTGCGATGCGCTCATTGCAATGGCGCCCACAGGTCATGGGGCGCGGCCCGGCGCTACCGCATCACTCGTTCGGCGGCGTGGTCGCCTTGGCTTCGCTGCCGAAGTTGCCATCGGCCTCTGCCGCCAGGTACGCGAACACGGTGTACGCGGCCACGTTCTGCGCCAGCGCCTTCGGGTCGATCTTGTCCAGCGTGTCGTCGGCGGTGTGGTGCAGGTGGAAGTAATCCGAGCCGTCCTGCGCCAGCCATGCCCACGCGCCACCCTTGGCGGCCAACGGGCCGACGTCCGGGCCCGGGCCACCCTTGTCGGCCTGGTACTCGATGCCCAGCGGCTTCATCACTTCGGCAATCTGCTTCGTCGCTTCGCGCGAGCCTTCCGGGTTCGGCGAACCGGTATTGAAGGCATAGATGCGGCCGGCACCGAAGTCACTCTCGGCCGCCAGCTGGTGCAGGGCCACGTCCTTGGCATGCGCCTCGGCGTAGGCCTTGCCGCCATACAGGCCCTGTTCTTCGTTGGCGAAGGCGATCACGCGGATGGTGCGCTTCGGCGCCTGCTTGAGCTGGCCGATCAGATGGCCCGCAGCCATGGTGATGCCCACGCCTGCGCCGTCATCCACCGCGCCGGTGCCCAGATCCCAGGAATCCAGGTGGCCGCCGATCACCACCACTTCCTTCGGCAGGCTGCGGCCGGTGATCTCACCGATCACGTTGTACGAGGTGGCGGTGCCATCCCAACCGCAGTCCAGCGCCACCTTCACGGTGGTGCTGCCACGTGCCAGCAGGCGGGCCAGCTGGTCGGCGTCGGGCACCGACAGTGCTGCAGACGGCACCGGGGTCAGGCCGTCGTCGAAGCGGGTGATGCCGGTGTGCGGCACGCGATGCGAGTCGGTACCGGCCGAGCGCATCAGGAAACCGACCGCGCCCTTGCGGATCGCTTCGGACGGGCCCTTGCTGCGGATCGCGCCGCCACGGCCGTAGTCGCGGCCATCGCGGAACGGCAGCATCTGGTAATCGACGAACGCGATCTTGCCCTTCAGCGAACCGGCCGGTGCGGCCTGCAGTGCGGCCAGGTCGGCGAAGCGGACCACTTCGGCTTCAACGGTTCCGCCCGGGCTGCCACCCAGCGCCGTGATCTGCAGCGGCTGCGGGTTCCTGCCGGTCACCGCGGCGTGTTCACTGCGGCGCTCCCACTTCGGGAACGTCACCGGTTCCTTCCACACCTTGTCGAAGCCGAGGGCCTTGAACTTGGCTTCGGCCCAGGCCACGGCGCGGGCGTCGGCCTCGCTGCCGGCGATGCGCGGGCCGATTTCGGTGGTGAGCGATTCAACCACTTTCCAGCCGGTGTCATCGGCCAGCGCCTGGTCGCGCAGCTGCGCAGCGGTGGACAGCGACGCCGGGGGCAGGGTGGTGGTGTGCGGCGCCGCGAAGGCCGGGGCGGCCAGCAGGGCGAGGGAGGATGCGATGGCAAGGACGCGGCGACGCATGGACAGCTCCGGGAAGGGACCAAGCCTTGGAGCTTAACAGTCGTTCAGCCCGGCGCATGGGCGGGAGGTCATGGCTGGCGCGAACGCTGTTTTCCGCCATGACCGGCAAAGCGAAAGCCCCGCCGGGGCGGGGCTTTCGTGCAGTCGCGGTAGTGCCGGCCGCTGGCCGGCTCCCGCATGTTCCGATGTTGCCGGCCAGCGGCCGGCACTACCGGTAGGCGGCCTTACTTCTTCAGGCTGTCGCGGATCTCGCGCAGCAGCACCACTTCCTCGGCCGGTGCGGCCGGGGCGGCTTCCTGCTTGCGCGACAGGCGGTTGATCGTCTTGACCACCAGGAAGATGGCGAAGGCCACGATCACGAACTGGATCAGCGTATTGATGAAGTCGCCGTAGCCGATCACCACGGCCGGGATTTCCTTGCCGTCGGCACCGATGCTGGCCGGTGACAACGTCCACGCCAACTGCGAGAAATCCACCTTGCCGATCAGCATGCCCAGCGGCGGCATGATGATCTTCTCGACCAGTGCGGTCACGATCTTGCCGAAGGCCGCGCCGATCACCACGCCGACGGCGAGGTCGATGACGTTGCCGCGCATCGCGAATTCCTTGAACTCGGTGAGCATTCCCATTGTTGTTTTTCTCCGGTGGGGGAAGTGGACAGCGCGCAGGGTAGCGCAGGTGATGTCAGCCGGCGATCACGCCGTGGCGCTCGGCCACGTTTTCCAGGCGGGCACTGAAGCGGTCGCCGGGCTTCAGCGCGGCCACTCCGGACGGGGTGCCCATGAACACCAGGTCGCCGGCGCGCAGCTGCCACAGCTTGGACAGCTCGTGCAGGATCTCCGGCACGTTCCAGATCATCTGGTCCAGCAGCGCCTGTTGGCGCACTTCGCCGTTGACCTCCAGCGACAGGTTCAGCGCGGCCAGGTCGCCGACTTCCTCGGCGTGGACGATTTCACTGATCGGCGCGGAAGCATCGAAGCCCTTGGCCGCATCCCACGGGTGGCCCTTGTCCTTGGCGGCGGCCTGCAGGTCGCGGCGGGTCAGGTCCAGTCCAACGGCATAGCCGTAGACCAGCGCCTCGGCGTCGGCCATGGCCAGCTCGCCCACGGGCGCGTCACGGCCGATCGCCACCACCAGCTCCACTTCGTGGTGCAGGTTGGCGGTTGCCGGGGGATAGGGAATGGCATCGTCGTGGCCGACCACGATCGCATCGGCCGGCTTGCTGAAGAACATCGGACGGCCGCGATCGTCGGCCGCCGGCACTGCTGCGCCCATTTCGCGGGCATGGTCGGCGAAGTTGCGGCCGACGCAGTAGATACGGTGCACGGGGAAACTGCCGCCACCGGCTACCGGCACACGCGGCAGGGCTACGGCAGGGATCACATCGGAGACATCGGACATGCGAGCATCCAGGAAGGGCGTGCCCGCAGTCTAGAACGCATGGCGCCCGCCGTCAGCGGGCGCGTAGGGCGTGGATCAACGCGAGGCCGGCAGCACCGGCTTGCGCACCACGCGGTACTCGCCTTCGACCACGGTCGGATCGACCGGACGGGCAACGCCCGGCTTGCGCGAGGCCAGCAGCTTCCACGCCAGGCCGACCAGGATCATCGCCGCACCGACGAACACGCCGATGAACACCATCGCCGCCAGGATCGCCAGGCCGAGCAGGCCCACGGCAACGCGCACCAGCGGGTGACGCGGCTTGCGCGGCGCGAACAGGGTGCGGAACTGGTTGAAGGCGGATGCGCGATTGAACATGGCGGCTCGATAGGCTGGGATCAGCGAAACCAGAGTATCGGGACGTGCCACTGTCATTGAGTGAAAAACTCGTTAAATATAGCCTGTGCTTATTACGAATCAATGACTTGTGTTCATGTTGCAGCCAGTCACCTGAGCGGGCGTGCGACAATGCGCGTTTACTGTCCGAGCCTTCGCCATGACTGCCGCCGCTGCCCTGATCGCCCTTGATGCCATTGCCGATGGCGCGTTTGCCGAGGTCGAAGCGGTGGTTGATGGCGATGCCGAATCGCTGGTGCTGTACCGCGACGGCGCGCAGGTGCGTGCGTTCCTGAACATCTGCCCGCACGCCGGCCGTCGCCTGGACTGGGCGCCGGGCCAGTTCCTGAAGAGCCGCGAAGGCCACCTGGTGTGCGCCGCCCACGGCGCCTCGTTCGCGCTGGACAGCGGCGACTGCATCGCCGGCCCCTGCAAGGGCGACCGCCTGCGCGCGGTGCCGGTGGACGTGCGCGACGGGCAAATCTACCTGGCCTGACCTATCGGTGTGCGGACCAACGGTCCGCACCCACCGGATCAACAGATATCCAGAGATCCATCCACGCATGGCGTGGATCTACCGTGTCGACCACGGTCGACATCTACCAAAGCAGTGCAGGACGCCGTTCCGACAGATCGCAGAAATCTGTCGAAGGCGGGGTGGGTCCGGTTGCGGGGGCGTGAGCCGCATGGGCCCGAGGCATGCCTCGGGCGGGTTGGGCAGGACGCCCAACCCCGGTCTTGCCGTGTGCGCAGGAAAGCGCACACGAGCAAGCGGCGACCGAGCTTACATGGGTGAGGGCGCTTTGCTTGCGAAGCACTGCTTCGCAAGCGCCCGAACGCACAGCCGCCAGCGGCTGGGCCGGGTCCCGGAGGGGGACTTGCAGCGTCCCCCGCAACCGGACCCACCCCGCCATCCCACGGAATGCACGCTTCTGCCGTTGATGTTGCCGGCCAGCGGCCGGCACTACCGGGGTGCAGGGCGCAGCCCTGCCAACAAACCTCAACCTCAGAACATCAGGTTGATCATCAACACCACTACGCAGGTGTAGATCAGTGACAACGGGCCGCCGACCCGCCACATCTCGCGCGGGGTGTAGTTGGCCGGGCCGGTGATCATCGAAATCACCGGGTTGGAGGCCGTCATCAGGTTGTTGGACGCCGACAGCGCCACGATCAGCGCGAACGCCGTCGGGTTGCCGCCCGCCGCCAGCGCAAGGTTCACCGCAATGGGCACCATCACGATGGTGGCGCCCACATGGCTGATCACCAGCGAGAACGCCGTGGTCAGCAGCGCCAGCGCCACCTCCAGCACCCACACCGGGATGCCGGTGGGCAGCTTGTCGATGGTATGGCCGGCCACCCATGCCGCCGCGCCACTGGAATCCATCGCCCAGCCGAGCGGGATCAGCCCGGCCATCATGAACACCGTTTTCCAGTTGATCGAGGCGTAGGCCTCGTCCATGCGCAGCACGCCGGTCAGCAGCATGCCGGCCACGCCGGTCATCAGCGTCAGCGCCACCGGCAGCTTGCTGGTCAGCGCGATCAGGATGGTCAAGGCGAAGATCGCCATCGCGATCTTGAACTTGTGCGGGCGCTGCTCGCCGGTCGGGTAGTCGGTCACCACCACGAAGTCACGGCTGCGGGCGGCCTGCGCCAGGTCGGTCCAGATGCTGTGGAAGACCAGCATGTCGCCGGCGCGCAGCTGCACGTCGCGCACGTCCTCGCGGATCACTTGCTTGTCGCGGTTGATCGCCAGCAGGCTGATGCCGCGCTCCTTGCGCAGGCGCAGATCGGCTGCGCTCTTGCCGATCACGTTCGAGGTCGGCGGCACCACCGCTTCGGAAATGCCGGCGCGGCTGGGGTTGAACAGGTCGCCCAGGTGCTTCAGCCGCGAAGACATGCGCAGGAACTGGTTCTGCGCGAAATCGTTGATCTGCTCACGCGGGCCCATCGCGCCGAGCACGCTGCCGACCCAGATGCGCATCTCCGCCGGTGGCGCCAGGCGGGTGTCATTGCCGGTTTTCAGGGCCAGCAGCAGCGGGGCATCGTGCAGGTTCTCGGCCTCGCCCAGGGTCATGCCCACCAGCGGGCTTTCGGCACTGACCACCAGCTCGAACACATCGCCTTCGATGCCATAGGTCTTGGCGAAGTAGCTCTCGGTGCGCGCGGGCGTGACCCCGTCGTTGACCAGGTTCTCTTCCTCGATCAGCTTGCGGTCGCCGTAATAGCGGAAGTACAGCAGCGAGGCGATCAGCAGGGCCACGCCGATCGGCAGCGGCGCGAACATGCGCAGCGGCTCGATGGTGGCCAGGCCGGAAGGCAGGTTGTTGTTGGCCGAGGCCAGCAGATCGTTCAGCAGGATCAGCGGTGAATTGCCGACCATGGTCAGCGCACCACCCATCACGATTGCCGCCGAAATGGGCAGCAGCAGGCGCTGCAGGGTCAACCCGGTGCGCGCGGCCAGTCGCGAGGCGACCGGCAGGTACAGCGCCATCACCGAGGGGTTCTGCATGAAAGAGGAATTCAGGCCGGCAATGGCTGTGGTCATCATCAGCAGCCGCTGCTCGACACCATGGCCGCGCCGCAACAGCCACGCGGCCAGCCGGTTCAGCGCCCCGGTGCGGTCCAGGCCCGCACCGAGGATGGTGGTGGCGATGATGCTCATCACCGCGTTACCGGAGAAGCCGCCGAAAATTTCCTCCGGCGCGATCAGCCCGGTGACACCGAGCACCACCAGCACCACCAGCGCGACCACGTCGGCGCGGATGCGCTCGAACAGGAACATCGCCATCGTGAAGCCGACCAGCCCGAGCACGAGCTTCATGTCGTTGGTCAGCGTCAGCGCGGTATCCATGTGGGGCGCGGTGTCCTCAGGCGATCGTCAGGTGCGGTCGTACAGCAGGTCCCAGACGCCGTGGCCGAGCTTCTGGCCGCGGGTCTCGAAGTGGGTCTGCGGCCGCCAGTCCGGACGCGGCACGCTGCCACGCGGGCCGGCGCGGTTGACCAGGCCAGCGGTGGCGTCGAGCACGTCCCACATCTGCTCGGCGTAGTCTTCCCAGTCGGTGGCGCAGTGCAGGCGGCCGCCCGGGCGCAGCTTGCGCACCAGCAGCTCGGCAAATGCAGGCTGCAGCAGGCGGCGCTTGTTGTGGCGCTTCTTGTGCCACGGGTCCGGGAAGTAGATGCGCACTTCATCCAGCGCGCCATCGGCAATCTCGTTCTGCAGCACTTCCACCGCATCGTGGTGGTACAGGCGCACGTGGTCGGCGTTGTCGTCGGCCAGCGCGTTCAGCAGCCGGCCCACGCCGGGCGCGTGCACTTCGATGCCGATGTAGTCACGCGACGGATCATGCTGGGCGGCGAAGCGCAGCGCGGCACCGTTGCCGAAGCCGATTTCCAGCACCTTGTGCGCCGGGCGGCCGAAGGTGGCGTCCAGATCACGCGGCTGGCCGTTGTAGTCGATGCCGAAGCGCGGCCAGCGCTCGTCGAACGCGCGCTGCTGGGCGGGGGTGAAGCGGCCCTGGCGCAACACGAAGCTGCGCACCTCGCGGCGGCCCTCGCTCACGGTGAAGGGCTTGGGCGGGGCCTTGGAACCGGCGCTGTCGAAGGGATTGGTCATCAGCCGATCAACCCATCCACCGGAGAGGAGGCGCTGGCGTAGCGCTTGCGCGGGATGCGCCCGGCCAGGAAGGCCTCGCGGCCGGCCTCGACCGCCTTGCGCATCGCACTGGCCATCAGCACCGGGCTGCGCGCACCGGCAATGGCGGTGTTCATCAGCACGCCGTCGCAGCCCAGCTCCATCGCGATCGCCGCATCCGACGCGGTGCCCACGCCGGCGTCGACGATGATCGGCACCTTGGCGTCTTCGATGATCTGCAGCAGGTTGTACTTGTTCTGGATGCCCAGGCCCGAACCGATCGGCGCAGCCAGCGGCATCACCGCAGCGCAGCCGATCTCTTCCAGGCGCTTGGCCAGGATCGGGTCGTCGGAGGTGTAGACCATCACCTCGAAGCCGTCCTTGACCAGCTGTTCGGCGGCCTTGAGGGTCTGCACCACGTCCGGGTACAGCGACTTCTGGTCGCCCAGCACTTCCAGCTTGGTCAGGTTGTGGCCGTCCAGCAGTTCGCGCGCCAGCCGGCAGGTGCGCACCGCGTCTTCGGCGGTGTAGCAGCCGGCGGTGTTGGGCAGGATGGTGTAGCGCTCCGGCGGCAGCACGTCGAGCAGGTTCGGCTCGCCCGGGTTCTGCCCGATGTTGGTGCGGCGGATGGCCACGGTGACGATCTGGGCGCCTGCAGCCTCGGTGGCCAGGCGGGTTTCTTCCAGATCCTTGAACTTGCCGGTGCCGGTGAGCAGCCGCGAGCCATAGGTCTTGCCGGCGATCACCAGCGAATCGGGGGAGACATGAACGTTCATGGCGCGATTATCGCTTATCCGCCTGAAGATGGGATCACGCAATGGCGTGCAGCCAGCAGGAGGGTAAAGGTAGTGCCGGCCGCTGGCCGGCAGATGCAGGGTGCCTGACGGCGTCGGATTGCCGGCCGGCGGCCGGCACTACCCGGGATGGCCTCAGCCCCCGCCCAGCGCGTGCACGATCTCCACCACGTCGCCTTCGGCCAGGACATGCTCGCCATGGCGGCTGCGGCTGACGATCTCGCCGTTGACCTCCACCGCCACCCGGCGCTGCAGCAGCTGCTCGGCCTCAAGCAGGTCGTGGAGGGTCGCCGAGGCGGGCAGGGTGCGGGGTTCGCCGTTGAGCTGGATGTTCATCCCTGCATTGTCGCTGATAGCCCGTCGGGATCGGAACGTTTGTAATTTGAACCGGGCGCCAGCTCCGGCACAGCAGGTTTCGGCGTGGTCAGGCGACAATCCATGCGGCGGCGCAGCGTGAGCAAACGGCGGCGCGGTGAAACCATTGACCGTGCGCCGGCGTACGTGCGCCGGATTCCAACTTGTTTACCCCACAGGAGTTCCTAGATGCAGCTCAGCAAACACCCGATCCGCTCCCTCATGGCGGCTGCGATCGCACTGGCCGCGCTGCCGGCCATGGCAGGCGAAAATCCGTACTCCAAGGCGGTGTTCTTCGGTGACAGCCTCACCGACGCCGGCTACTTCCGCCCGCTGCTGCCCGAGGCCACGCAGGGGCTCTCCGGCCAGTTCACCACCAACCCGGGCTGGGTGTGGTCGCAGCAGGTCGCCAATTACTACGGCCTCAACAAGGACCCCAACGGCAACGGCCAGAACGGCGACAACTACGCTGTCGGCGGCGCCCGCGTGTCGGTCGAAGGCAGCGGTGCCCTCGGCGCGATCCCGTCTCTGAAGTCGCAGGCGGCCCGCTACCTGGCGGCAAACGGTGGCAAGGCTGACCGTAACGCCCTGTATACCGTCTGGGGTGGCGCAAATGACCTGTTTGCCGCCGCCGGCGCTGCCGGTGCGGGTGCGCCGCCGGCCCAGGTGCAGGGCATCATCGGTGCGGCGGTTACCGACCAGATCGCGCTGGTCGGTGCCCTGAAGCAGGCCGGTGCCCAGTACGTGCTGGTGCCGAACCTGCCGGACGTGGGCATCACCCCGCAGTTCCGCGGCCCGAACGCGGCGGCTGCCACCGCCATGTCGGTCGGCTACAACAAGGCGCTGTATGGCGGCCTGAAGCAGGCGGGCATCGAGTTCATTCCGCTCGATACCTTCAGCATCCTGCGTGAAGTGACCGCCAACCCGGGCATGTACGGCTTCACCAACGTCACCGGCACCGCCTGCAAGATCAACCCGGCCAACACCACGGGCAGCATCATCGGCTGCAACCCGACCACCTACGTCAGCCCGGATGCGTACCAGACCTATCTGTTCGCCGATGGCGTGCATCCGACCGTTACCGGTCACCAGCTGCTGGGCCAGTACGCCGTCTCGGTGCTGGAGGCTCCGCGCCTGCAGCAGGTGCTGAGCCACTCGGCACAGACCGTCGGCCGTTCGCGTGCCGACCAGGTCAGCAACCACCTGGGCGCCCGTCCGGCCGATGGCCTGTCGTGGTGGGGTGGCGTGCGCGGTGACCTGCAACGCTATGACCACGCCGACCTGTACGACGGCGTGGCGCCGGCCGGCCTGTTCGGTGTCGACTGGGCACGCAACGGCGTGGTGGTCGGCGGCTTCGCCGGCTTCGGTCGCATGAGTGCCGACTTCGGCAACAGCCGTGGCGACTTCACCCAGAAGGACACCACCGCCGGCCTGTTCGCTGCCTGGTATGGCGACCGCGTCTGGGTCAACGGCCAGGTCAGCTACACCTGGTTGTCGTATGACGTGAACCGCAAGGTCCAGCTGGGCCCGGCTACCCGCGAACACGGTGGCTCGCCGGACGGCAGCAACCTGACCGCTGCACTGAATGCCGGTTACGAGTTCGGCACCGAAGGTGGCTTCCGCCACGGCCCGATCGCTGCGGTGATCTGGCAGAAGGTCAAGATCGATGGTTACAGCGAAAGCGCTGCTGCGGGCACGCTGGCCACCGCCCTGGGCTACGACCGCCAGAACGTCGACTCGACCGTCGGCCGCATCGGCTGGCAGGCCCGCTTCGATGGCGGCACCGTCAAGCCGTACGTGCAGGTGACCTACGACCACGAGTTCGAGGACACCAAGCAGGCCAGCGCGTGGCTGCAGACCCTGCCGGAACTGGGCAGCTACCGCGTGCCGGGCCTGGACTTCGACAAGAACTACGCCACCGCTGTTCTGGGTGCGCGCATGGAGCTGTTCGGCCTGCAGGGCAACGTTGGCCTGAGCACCACGGCCGCGCAGAAGCGTGCCCGTGACGCGACGATTTTCGCCACCGTGGGTGGCAGCTTCTGATGAATGCAACATCCCGGGCACCGCAAGGTGCCTGGGATGCCTGCACGGCAGCGCCGGGCCATGCCCGACGGGTGCGGCGGCCACCATTGCGCAACACCGGCCGCTCCGCATAGACTTTCACCCGCAATGCGGGCGTAGCTCAATGGTAGAGCTGTAGCTTCCCAAGCTACTGACGTGGGTTCGATTCCCATCGCCCGCTCCATGTCTCCAAGGTGTTCACCCCAGGCAGACGCGGCGCAATCGTTGAACCACACCCCAGTCCAGCGTGTGGCAACGGCGCCGGAACCTCATTCTTCAATGCGTCGGGCTGTGGCTCTTCCGAACCACAGCCCGGGTGGCTTATGCGCCCGCTTGCGCAGCCGCGTCCTTGGCCGCGGCAGTGACGGAACTCCCGAAACCGGTATAGGTCGATCCGTTGCAGTGCAGGTATGCGCGGAAGACGACGCCATTCAACTCGGCGTTGTCAAAATAGCAGTGCGTACCGGTCTTGGATGATTTCTTCACAAGCCGCATTGCCATGGCGTTTGAATCGTCGACGCTGGAGCCAAGACCGGCAACGCTCCAGGACTGGCCGGGGCGGTTGCAGGTGTAGGGGTACTTATAGCCATGCGCCGACCCATAGTAGTAGTCGACATTGCACCAGGCCTGCGTCGCCGCCAGGTTGATGGCCAGCTCAAGTACGTTCTGTCCCGCAGTGGTGGTCGTCATGCCATAGGCGGAAAGCGGCGTGGAACTGCACTGCGCCTTGATACCGACACCCGGTGCCCGGAGGCTGACATAGGGGTCGCGCGCGAAGACACTGCAGACGGGACCTTCCTCGGCGACGGCAAGGAAGCCATTGGTGTTGGCCGTCGCAGCATCGATATTGCTGCCAACGCCAGCGACCGTTCCATTCTTGCCGCAGCGCCGGATCACCACCCCTCCGCCGTTCGGCAGCATGTCCATGCCGGGGTCGCAGATGCCAGGCCCGATCGAGGATGCCCCTGCCGGTCCGGTGTAATCACGTTCGGCGTTTGCGGCCATCGGGGCCTGGGTGGAAAGCAGTGCCAGCATCAGCGGAAAAGAAATCGCAGCCATTCAAAACCTCGAATCCATGAGTGAGTCGTGACGCTAGCAGAGGCGCCATTCTGGAAAACTGGAATTCGACCAATCCGCCACTGCTGCAAGCCAGTGATCCGATTCAGAATGCCCACGCCCATGGAAATGTGCGGTAGTTCGCGCTGCGTCTCTGGCTGCGCGGCTGCCGCGGCGGGCTCCTGCAACCTCCGCTGTCTGCCGGGTCCGCCGGGTCGCAGGGTTCAGTTGGTGCTGGGCTTGGGGATGCTAAAAGATCGTTAACCCTTGCCTCCCATCGTCCGCTGCCCGGAGCGCGAATGATCCCCGCACTTTTGCCCCTCAGGCGTTGCTTTGATTTTTCAGGGCGATCCAACCGGAAGGAGTTCTGGTCGTACTCCCTGTCTGCTGCACTTGTGGGGGCAGTGGGCTACACCTTGATGGACGGCGGATACTGGCTGGCGGGCACCGTGCTGCTCGATGGGGAGGCCTTCGAGCCGTTCCGGACGCTGGGGTGGGTCATGACGGTCTGCGCGGTCATCGTCCTCCTTCCGCCCATGCTGGCCCTGGCCGTTCGACGACTGCACGACATCGACGAGTCCGGCTGGTACGTCGTGATCGCCTTCATCCCGTTGGGTGTGTTCGTCCTCTTCCCGGTCATGCTTCTGCCGGGCAACGAGGAAGAGAATCGATTCGGCGGTGTTTCCGGCCTGCCGGGTGCCTGACTCAACGCCGGGCGAAGTCCACCAGGTCGGAAGGGTAGTGGGGGCAGGTGCGTAGCGTGGCGTCGTCACCGCCATACAGCACCACCAGCGCAGCCACTTCAAATGCCCAGTAGCCCCACGCGTTCGGCCCGATCAGGCGCCGGGTCCGCTTCTGAGCCTTTGGCGGCAGCAGGAAGAAGTCGCGGTACTGCACCTGCAGGTAGCCGGCCAGCAGTGAAGGGTCGAACGCTTCACCGTCGCGCAGCGGCGCGAACAGCTCGGCGAACGGTCGCGGATGAAAGACCTCATCACTGGCTTCCACCAGGCCCAGCGCCGGCGCGCTGAGGTAGTCCAGCACGCGGTCGGTGTCGAAACAGAGCACCTTCTCCACCAGCGCCGGCAGGCGTTCCTGCGCATCCAGCAGCACGTCCAGTGACAACAGCTGCAGTGCGTACTCGTAGTGCTGCGTTGTACGCGATTGCAACGACGCAGCCAGCGCGATGTCGTGACCTTGTTGCTGCAGGCTTTCCCGGGCAATGGCCAGCAAACGCGCATGCTCGAGCCAGAGATCTGCTACGTCGGCATGCATCTGCTGCAATGCCGCGGGGGCGAAGCCGCGGTCGATGCCTTTCAGCAGCAGGTTGCTGCCGGTCTGTGCAACCGTCTCCCAGCCGTAGGCATGCTCCAGGGCTGCATGTCCCTGCAGCGGTTCCTCCGCAGATTCACCGCCATTGCGCGCATGGCGTGCAAGGAAGGCCATGCCTGCGTTCCAGTCCGCCTGCCAATCCGGCAGGCGAAGCGTGCGGCGCGGCTGGCCCGGGGCCTTGGCCAGTGCTCTCCATCGCGGCAGCATGTCCTGCAGCAGATTCCGGCGATTCACGGCAGTCATCGATTCCATCATCAGCGAGAGTCTAGCGGCATTGCCGGCTCGAACCCCATTGCCTGGCACAGCGTTGAAGGTTTGAATTGTGCACAGTCGCCGCCACCAAGCCTGCATGACCGTTGATCGAATCGCCCTCCGTCGTTTCACCCAGTGGCTGCCGTTCCTGATATGGGTAGCGATCTGCGTGGTGTGGTGGTCGCCTTGGGGCGTGGTCGTTGGCCTGGCCGCATGTCTTGCCCTGGGCGGCGTGCTGCAGCACTTCGATCTGGTCGGCGATGCTGTAGGGGGCGCACTGCTGCGCTCGCGGGCGAAGCTGCCCTTCGCCACCCGGCCGCCCACGCATGATGTCCTGTTGGATTGGGGCGAGCTGGGCATGGGCGGGCCGGCCTACGGCACCCTGATGCTGCGCGATGGCGCCATTGTCGAGGGCGTATCCACCGCAGGCAGCCACGATGCCAGCGGCGAGTGGCTGGCGCTGGCGGGTAGCGCGCTGCGTGTGGCCAGTGGCTACAGTGATCGCAGCGAAGCGGTGATCGTCTACGACGAAGCGGACAAGAGGGTGATGCACCTGCTGGCGATTGTTCCCAGCCTGTTCTGGCAGGAACTGCACGAGCGCCGGCAGCTTGGCGGGGATGCCGAAGCCGCGATGTGGTTGCGGGATATTCCCAGTCGATCGACCACGCTGCGCCCCTGCCGGGGTTTATGGCTGGAACAGGAGCATCCGGCGCTGGCCGCCGGGGTGCCGCAGGTGTTGCGGCATGTCCTGCCTGATGCCCGGGTGCTGCAGGCCATCCCGCTGCTTCCCGACGACCTGCGCCTGACTGCGCATCCGACCTTGTTCGCGCGCATCTGCCCGTACGCGCTCTGTCTTGATGGCGAGCCCAGTGACCGTCACGCCTGCGATCTGGAGACGGTCATTGCCAGCCCGTCCGGTCGATGCGTGGTGGTGGCGGGAAGCGTGCTTGATGGGGATCTGCGTCCCATCGAGGGCGTATGGCTCGTCCACTGGCAGGGGCGTTGGCAGGCCATTGGCCGCCGTGCGATGGGCGGCACTGGCAAGACCCGGAGTGGGGCCTGGATCGATGTCATCGCGGTCGGCGATGACGGAACGCTTCGCTGCGAAGCCTATGAGGAACACTGGACGTTCGAGGCGATCACACTCGTCCCCACGCCACATACGGCATTGGCGCTGCCTGTGGAATGGCGGGAAACCGCATTGGCCGTGCGTGTCCGCGATGGGGGCTTCTCGCTGCGCCTGCCCCGCGCGGATCAGCGGCCCTCAGTCACAGGTTAGACTGCGTCGAATCAAACAGGGAGGTTCCGGCATGCGTCGTCGATGCAGGCCGGGAAAGCGCTGGAAAAGCTGAAGAAATGGGCTGCGGGCAGTACCGGGTGCGGATGACCGGACTTCCGTATGGCTCATGCGCCTGCCGCCTGCACCTGTTGCGCATACTCCTCGGTAAACAGCCCTGACAATGCCCGGCGCTGCTCTGCATCGATGGCGCGCGAGGCGTTGGTTGTGTAGTCGAAATGCACCATCACGCAGCGCCCGCTGGCCACCAGGGCCTCGAACTGGAACGCCTGCTGCACGATCGACAGCGAGGAGCGGCCGATGTTTTCGATGCGGGTCTCGATGCGCACTTCGTGTCCCGGCTGTATCTGCTGCAGGAAGTCGATTTCGTAGCGGCGCAGGATCAGCGTCAGGTCGCGCATGCTGGCCTCGCGACTGAAATGGCGGAAGATCTCCTGGCGACCTTCCTCGAGCCAGACGGGCAGGGCGGTGTTGGTGACGTGGCCGAGTACATCCACTTCGGAGAAACGCGGAAGGATCGTCAACGGCATGAAGTCTCCGGGGTGTAGTGGGTGGGGTCTCCGGCGACGGTGCAGCCATCGCCGGAGACAGTGCGGCGACTACCGGCTGTCAGTCTGAGTAGAAGCCGTTGCCGAGGGTGCCGGGCAGGCCGGGTTCCGGCCACGGCATCAGTGACGTGCAGGCGTCATACAGCGTGCAGAAGTCCTGCCGCAGTTGTGCAGGCACCCAGCTGCCATAGGAAACGTCGGTCGAGTCGCCCTGGCAGGCGTAGGAAACATCGATCCAGCGGGTATTGGCGTGTGAGGCAACGCCCTGGTGCTGTGTCTTGCCCGTGCAGTAGCGCAGGCCCTGGCCGATCAGGGTGTTGTTGGCATCGAAGTAGAGCCGGGAGACTGCGTGGGTTGGCGCAGCCTGTACGTGTGCGGCGCTCCCCATCAGGCCAAACAGCAACAACAGCGGAATTCCCATTCGCATCTGTGGTTCTCCTTGGGTTGTGTAAGCCGGCCGTGTCCTGTCCTGTAGCCGGCAACAGCCATCTTCGCACAGCCCCGGCAGGCACGCAGATACGGCGGCCTGCAGGGCATCATCCGCCCGCCACACGCCCGCGCTATGCTGCGCGCCTGCCGTCCGATCCTGCCGCGATGAAGCTCGCCATCCTGTCCCGCAACAGCTCCCTGTACTCCACCCGCCGGCTGGTCGAGGCGGCGCGCGCGCGCGGCCACACCGTTCGCATCCTCGACCCGCTGCGCTGCTACATGCGCATCGCCGCCGATGGTTTTTCGATGCACTACAAGGGCCGGCCGATGACCGGCGTGGACATGGTCATCCCGCGCATCGGCGCCTCGATCACCCGCTATGGCACCGCCGTGCTGCGCCAGTTCGAGCTGATGGGCGCGCGTACTCCCAACCCGTCCGATGCGATCCTGCGTTCGCGCGACAAGCTGCGCGCGCACCAGCTGCTGGCAGCCAAGGGCATCGACATGCCGGTCACCGTGTTCGGCGACAACCCCGATGACACCGTCGACCTGCTGTCCATGCTCGGCCCGCCGCCGCACGTGGTGAAGCTCAACGAGGGCACCCAGGGACGGGGCGTGATCCTCACCGAGAAGGCCAGCGCTTCGCGTGGCATCGTCGAGGCCCTGCGCGGGTTGTACGCCAATTTCCTGATGCAGGAATTCATCGGCGAGGCCAAGGGCGCCGACCTGCGCTGCTTCGTGGTCGGTGACCAGGTGGTTGCCTCGATGCAGCGCCAGGCGCCGGAGGGTGACTTCCGCTCCAATCTGCATGCCGGCGGCACCGCGGTGGCGGCCAAGGCCAGCCGCGCCGAACAGCAGGTGGCGGTGCGTTCGGCCAAGGCGCTGGGCTTGTCGGTCTGTGGCGTGGACCTGATCCGCTCCGCGCGTGGCCCGCTGGTGCTGGAGGTCAACTCCACGCCCGGGCTGGAGGGCATCGAAGCCGCCTGCGGGGTGGATGTGGCCACGCGTATCATCGAGCACGTCGAGAAGATAAAAAAATCATGATTAATCAATGGCTTGAAATTCTCATGGTCAAATGAGGCCGGCTTTAACACGCCTTTAATCGGCGTCGGCGTAGCCTTCAGCGAACCGCAGCTCTGCCTCTCAGCAGGATCGGTATCGGGATACGACTTCAGACCCAGGCGGGGCACCGCCTGGGTCTTTTTTATGCCGCCGGAAGTCCCTTGTGGAGGCAGCGTGACGGCCGTAGAGTGGCGCCCATCGTTCCTGGATGGATCCGGAGGCTGGCGATGTACCGCATCACGATGATCGCGTTGTTGCTGGGGCTGTCTGGTGCTGTCTCCGCCAAGCCGGAGAAGACCGCCATACAGATGGATGGGCAGGCCCCGGTGGCCGACCAGGTCCGGCGGGTTGAGAAGGCCCTCGATGACGGCGAGTACAGCGAGATTTCCGCCGATGACCGCGCCCAGGTGCAGCAGGCACTGGCGCGCATCACCCAGCGCATGGGCGACCACCGCACGCTTCAGGAGCTCCCGCCGCAGGTCCAGGCGGAGGTGTTCAACGACCAGGAGCGTATCAATACCGTTCTTGTCCGCGCCCACGAGGACAGCCGCCAGATCTGCCAGCACACCCGCACCACCGGCAGCAACATGCCTAAAAGCCGCTGCCTGACCGTGGCCGAGCGCCGCCGGATCGAAGAAAAGGGCAAGGCACTGCTCAACGACCAGCGCACCTTCAACAACTTCAACCCCGCCACCAACCACTAGGCCGTCCGGTGCCCCTGCGCATGGCACTTGCTGGCGTGAAGGTGGTGCGAATACAGTCAACACTCAACTCAAACAAGGATTCGTTTGTCATGAAGTCCCTCCTGATGTCGGCGGTCCTGATCTCGGGCCTGACCCTGGCCACCGCCGCCTCTGCATCGAACCAGTCCGGTGAGGTCTTTATCCCCGGCAAGCCGCTGCAGCAGCAGATCGAGCGCATCGAAATCGAACTCAACGATGGCGAGACCTACAGCGAACTGAAGCAGACCGACCGCAGCCGCGTACGCGAGGCGCTGGTGCGCATGCGTACGGCTGTCGAGCAGCATCCTGACCGCGATTCCATGCCTGAACAGGTACGAACCGACGTCTTCAACGACCAGCAGATCGTGAACACGGTTTTGACACAGGCACGTGAAGATAGTCGTCTAATATGCCAACGTGAAAAGGCCACGGGTTCGAACCGGTCCACGACGCAGTGCACTACCGTTGCCGAGCGCGCCCGGCGGAAGGACAAGGCACAGCGTGATATGGGCCAGGCCCAGCGCATCGGCAAATTCGTAAATTAGAGGTGACAGTGAGAATCCTGGTAATCGAAGACAACAGCGACATTGCGGCCAACCTGGGCGACTACCTGGAGGACCGGGGCCACACCGTGGACTTCGCGGCTGACGGGGTTACCGGTCTGCACCTGGCCGTGGTGCACGAGTTCGACGCGATCGTGCTGGATCTCAATCTGCCAGGCATGGACGGCATCGAGGTCTGCCGCAAGTTGCGCAATGAAGCGCGCAAGCAGACCCCGGTACTGATGCTCACCGCCCGCGATTCGCTGGACAACAAGCTGGCCGGCTTCGATTCCGGCGCGGACGACTACCTGATCAAGCCGTTCGCGCTGCAGGAAGTGGAAGTGCGTCTGAACGCCCTGTCGCGACGCGGCAAGGGCGTGCAGACCCGCGTGCTGGAAACCGGCGATCTGGAATACAACCTGGATACGCTGGAAGTGCGCCGCCAGGGCAAGCTGCTGCAGCTCAACCCGACCGCACTGAAGATCCTGCAGGCGCTGATGGAAGCGGCCCCGGCCGTGGTGACCCGCCAGGAGCTGGAAACCCGTGTGTGGGGTGAAGAACTGCCCGATTCGGATTCCCTGCGCGTGCACATCCATGGCCTGCGTGCGGTGGTCGACAAGCCGTTTGAAGTGCCGCTGATCCAGACCCGCCATGGCATCGGATACCGCATCGCCACCCCGGAAGCCTGATTCGGTGGCAACCAAGGGGGAGCGCCGGCGCACGCCTTATCGGCGGCGCCTGCGCAGCCGCATCATCGTTTCGTTCGTGTTGTTGGGCTTCTGCCTGACGACACTGTTCGCGTTCGCCACCAACTGGGCCCGCCTGCGCGTGGAAAACCAGCTGGTGGAAGAGCTGATGAACCGCAACATCGACGAGTATGCGCGCCGCTATTACGAGCACCCCGGGCATAACCCGGACGCACCGGTGCTGCAGATCAAGGCCTATGCCTATTCGAAGGACAAGTTCGACCGGGTGCGCGAAGAGCGCGCGCAGTGGGCGGGCTTCTCCGATGGCATCCACAGCGTCAGCGGCGATGAGCACGGCGAGCCGTACTCCTACAAGCTGGCCGTACGCAAGACGCCCGACGCCTGGTTCTTCCTCGCCTATGACATGACCGACAGCGTGCGCGGCGGCAAGCAGCTCAACCGCGCGCTGGTGCTGTCGGTGCTGGTGTTCAGCGTGCTGTCGCTGGTGCTGGGCTGGTGGTCGGCCTCGAAGGTGATGAAGCCGGTGTCGGATCTGGCCGCGCGGCTGCGTGCCTATCGCGGCGGCACCAGTGATCCCGAGCCGTTGGCGCCACGCTTCCCCGACGACGAAGTGGGGCAGCTGGCCCAGGCGCTGGACGACTATTCCTCGCGGCTGACCGAAGTGGTGCAGCGCGACCGTGAATTCAATGCAGACGTCAGCCATGAGCTGCGCACGCCGCTGGCGGTGATCCGTGGCGCTACCGAACTGTTGCTGACCCGGCCCGGCCTGGACGAGAAGGTGCTGCAGCGCCTGCAGCGCATCCAGCGCGCCGAACAGCAGTGCAGCGATCTGATCGGCGCGCTGCTGCTGCTGTCGCGCAACGAGCGCGGGCAGGGCACCAGCAACGTCGCCCGCGTGGCCGAGCAGCTGCTGGACGCACACCGTGCGCAGCTGGGTGGCAAGCCGCTGGAGCTGCTGCTGGAAGGTGAGCGCAATCTGGTGATCGACGCGCCCGAGGCGGCGCTGTCGGTGGCACTGGGCAACCTGATCGGCAACGCCGTGAAGTACTCGCAGGACGGCGAGGTACGCGTGTTCGTCGGCACCAATTCGGTGTCGGTAACCGACAGTGGCCCGGGCCTGAGCGAGGAAGACGCGGCCAAGCTGTTCCAGCGTGGCTACCGCGGCACGCATGCTGGCCACTCGCAGGGCGGCGGCATCGGCCTGTCGATCGTCAGTCGCCTGTGCGACCTGTACGGCTGGCAGGTAAGCGTGCGCCCCGGCGGCCAGCGTGGCGTGATTGCCACCCTGACGTTCTCGCCGAAGCCGTTGTAAGGGCCCCTGCTTTGGTGGGTGCCGACCTTGGTCGGCACGAACCCCGCCGACCCTGCATCGCGCCCTGTGCCGCTTGTGCCACCACCGTGATCGCTGCCGCGCCCCGCGCGTGTAGATCCACGCCATGCGTGGATGCACTTCGGTAGTGCCGGCCGCTGGCCGGCAACCAGGCCTCAACCCCCGGCCAACCCCAGATACCGCGCATGCAGCTGTTCCACCTGCACCTGCAGGTCCTCCGGCCGCCCATCATTGACCACCACGTCATCGGCCAGCGCCAACCGCTGTGCGCGGCTGGCCTGCGCAGCAATCATCCGGTCGGCCAGCGCGGCATCAATGCCATCGCGCTGCATCAGCCGCGCATGCTGCACGGCTTCGGGTGCATCCACCAGCAATACCCGGTCCAGCCACGGGTAGGCTTTCTGCCCGCCCACCTCGGTCAGCAGCGGAATCGCGGCAATCGCATAGGGGCTCTCAGCCTGCTCGCACTGCTGTTGCATCAGCAGGCGGATGGCCGGGTGGGTGATGGCTTCCAGCGCCGTCCGCTCGGCCGGGTCGGCAAACACGTGGGCGCGCAGGCGCCCCCGGTCCAGGCTGCCATCGGCCAGCAGCATGTCGGCGCCGAAACGCTCGGCGATACGGGCCAGCGCCGGGCTGCCGGCAGCCACCACGGCCCGTGCGGCCAGATCGGCGTCGGCCACCACGATCCCCAGCGCCTCAAAGCGCCGGGTCACCTCGCTCTTGCCCGAGGCGATGCCTCCGGTCAGGCCAACCACATAGCGGCTCATGGGGACTCCCCTCAGCGCAGCCCGCTCATCACCAGATACTGCTCCACCAGTGGCGCACCCCACATGAAGTACAGCCAGCCGGCGATGGCCAGGTACGGCCCGAACGGGATGGGCGTGGCGCGGTCACGGCCGCGGCTGTACAGCCAGATCGAACCGATGATGGCGCCCAGCACCGACGACAGCAGGATGATCGGCAGGATGCCCTTCAGACCACACCAGGCGCCCAGGGCCGCCAGCAGCTTGAAGTCGCCGTGGCCCATGCCTTCCTTGCCGGTCAGCTGCTTGAACAGCCACCAGACAGTCCACAATGACAGGTAGCCCACCGCCGCGCCCACCAGGGCGGGCTTGGCTGGCATGTAGAGGTTGTCGATGCTGCCTATCAGCCCCAGCCACATCAGCGGCAGGGTCAACTGGTCGGGCAGCAGCTGCGTTCGCAGGTCGATGCCGGACAGGGCGATCAGGAAGCAGGTCAGCACGATGGCACCGAAGCCCTGCCAGCCGAAGCCGAACTGCCAGACGCAGGCCAGCACCAGCACCGAGGTCAGTGCCTCCACCAGCGGGTACTGCAGCGAGATCGGCGCCTTGCAGTGGCGGCACTTGCCACCCTGGATGATCCAGCTGAACAGCGGGATGTTCTCGTACCAGCTCAGCTTGTGCTTGCAGTGCGGGCAATGCGACGGCTCCACCACGATCCCCGGTGGGGGTGGTTCATAGAAGTCCGGTTCCTCCAGGACTTCGCGCGCATCGCGCTTCCACTGCCACTCCAGCCGCTTGGGCAGCCGCAGGATGACCACGTTCAGGAAACTGCCCAGCAGCAGTCCCAGGGCGGCCGCGGCGGGGTAGCCGAGGCCGGGGTGCTGGTCGAGAAATGCCATTGATACCTTTAGCCGACGACGGCGCCGAGTTTGAAGATGGGCAGGTACATCGCGATGACCAAGCCACCGACAATGGTACCAATGAACACCATGATCATCGGTTCCAGCAGGCTGCTCAAGGCATCCACGGCATTGTTCACTTCCTGCTCGTAGTATTCAGCCACCTTGAACAGCATGGCGTCCAGGGCGCCCGCCTCTTCGCCGATGCCGGTCATCTGGATGACCATGTGCGGGAACAGGGCAGTCTGCTTCATCGCCATGTTGACCGGATAGCCGACCGAAACGTCATCGCGCATGCGCAACACGGACTCCTCGTAGACCTTGTTGCCGGTCGCGCCGGCCACAATGCCCAGCGCCTCCACCAAGGGAACACCGGCCTTGAAGGTCACTGCCGTCGTACGGGCAAAGCGGGCGATGGCACTGTTGTGCATGATCTGCCCGATCACTGGTACCTTCAGAATGGCCCGATCCAAGCCATGCTGCATCTTTGGCGATCGCTTGTAGGCCATGATCGTTCCAACGACCACCGCAACGATCACGATCACGATGGGCAGCCACCAGCTAACCATGAATCGAGATAGTCCCACGACCATCTTGGTAAAGGCCGGAAGGTCTGCACCGAAGCTGGTGAAGACTTCTTCGAACTGGGGAACGACCCATACGAGCAGGATCGTACTGACCAGGAAGGCCACCACCAGAATCATGGCGGGGTAGAACAGGGCCTTCTTGATCTTGCCCTTCAGTGCTTCGATGTTCTCCTTATAGGAGGCGATCGTGTCCAGTACCGTTTCCAGCACACCGGCGCTTTCACCCGCGCGCACAAGGTTGCGGTAGAGCTCGTCGAACTGGACAGGGTGACGACTGATCGCTTCGTTCAGTGAAGAACCCCCCTCGATGTCAGCCCGAATCCCATCCACCATCTTCTTCATGCGTGGGTTCTTGTGCCCGCTGCCGATGATTTCCAGTGCCGAGACGATCGGTACGCCGGATTTCATCATCGTGGCCATCTGCCGGCTGAAGAACGCGATGTCCTTGGCAGTCACCGGCTTGCCGGCTGCGCCGAACAGCGGCTTCGGCTTCGGTTTGACCTGGCCGGGGTTGATCCCCTGCTTGCGTAGTTCGGCGCGCAGCAGATTGGCGTTCTTCGCCAACTGCTCGCCCTTCATCTTAATACCCCGCTTGTCGGTCCCCTCCCAGACAAACGGTTGCAGCTCCATGGTGCTACGCGCCACGGGCTCTTTCTTGATCGCACTGCGACTGACAGACATGTTGGCTCCCCAAGGCCCGCCATCCCCAGGCGGGCATCCTGACCGGCGATGGTAGCCGGTTCAGGGCCGTCCGGGGAGCCTGCTGGCGTGACGCCGCGCAGGGTTTTCGACCTGGCGAGACGAAAGGTGACGTACCGCGTCACATTGCCGCGTCCATCGCAGATTCGCTTCTGGGGGGTTCCCATCCGCGAAATTGCTGCCATCATTGGCGCGGGGAAATCGGGGAGACGCTGCCATGGGAGATTGGCACGTAACCTGCGTTGATCCACCCGCGGGGAAGGGCAGCCTGCTCATCCGGTCATCTGGCCGGCAGCCACCCCCGACATCAACCACTACTTATCTTGGGGATGTACCACCATGAAGAACCAGAAGGGCTTCACCCTGATCGAACTGATGATCGTCGTCGCGATCATCGCCATCCTGGCCGCCATCGCGCTGCCGGCCTACTCCGACTACACCAAGAAGTCGAAGGTGTCGGAAGTGATTCTGGCTGCTTCGTCGCTGCGTACCGCTGTGGCTGAATATGCTGCTTCGAACAATGCACTGCCGGCTGCTGCCTGGAGTGGCTACGAGGCCCAGTCTTCGAAGTATGTCAAGAGCGTTGCTTGGCAGACCGGCAAGATTGTTGCAACTGCACAGGGTATTGACCCGGCTATCAATGATAAGACCATTGAGCTCAGCGCCTCTCTGAATTCCACCAATGGTACTGTTGCGTGGACCTGCGGCGGCGACATCCCGGCCAAGTTCCGTCCGGGTAGCTGCCAGTAATTCCACCGCTCTTTCGAGCGGGCAGTGTTTCAAGGGAGCCCCGCTTTACGCGGGGCTTGCTTTTTTGGGGGAAGGATAGGGAATGAATGCTCTGCGCAGGATGGCGCCATGGTGTTTTGCATTGGCGCTGATTGTCTATTTGAGGCCATACACCGGTATTCGTCACGACGCCACTCTGTATCTTGCGCAAGCGCTGAGGGTAATCTCGCCGGACGTATTTAATCGTGACCTCTTCTTTGTTGCTGGAAGCCAGGCCGACTTCACGGTCTTCCCGCAACTCTTGGCCGCCTTGCTTCGTTATTTTCCAGTGGGCGATGTTTTTCTTGCGCTTACCTTCTTCACCAGGTTGTGCTTCTACGCTGCAAGTTGGTATCTGATCCGAGTGCTCTTCCCTGGGAAAATGCAGTGGCCTGCTATTTTCTCATTGATCGTGATGCCTACTGGATATGGCTCATACAGCATATTTGCATACGCAGAGCCTTTTCTGACCGCTCGCCCCATTGCCGAAGCTCTGTCTCTGATCGCTTTGGGCCTTTTGATTCGTCGCCACTCGATGTGGGCAATTATTGCCTTGGGCATCGCAGGAGGCCTGCATCCATTGCAGGCGCTGGGTGCGGCGATTGTTGCCTGGTGCTGGCTGGTTATGCAGAACCGACGATGGCTGTGGGCGCTACTGGCGGCGATCCCTGTCTGCATCTTGGGCATTGCCAAGGTCGGGCCGTTCTCCGGATTGTTCACTAGGATCGATCCGGATTGGATGGAGCTGCTGCTGCAGTTGAGTGACAATATTTTCCTCTCCCACTGGGAGGTCCGGGACTGGTGTATTGTCGTCACGGATTTTTATCTTCTGTATCGGCTTTCCCGTTGTGTTCCCATCGATAGTCCTCTTGTCGCGCTCTGTAAGGCGGTCATGGCGGCATTCGCCGTCGGACTCACGTTGTCCGTTCTCTTCGCCGATATGCTGCAGTTGGCGTTGCCCGCAGGCGCCCAGTTTTGGCGTGTGCTCTGGGTAGTTCACTGGTTTGCGATGGCAGGTTTGCCATGGGTGCTGTGGGATCAGTGGCAACGCCAGCCGAAGGATTGGGTCGCGATTATTCTGATGGTGGCGATTGTCGGGACGGGCGCGAGTGTCTCCCGGACGACTCTGCCATGGGCCGTGCTCGGCCTGATTCCTCTGAGCATTGCTTGGCCTTACGTTTCAGCCAAGGTGGGAAGAACCATCAAGGGTTTCATGCTGGTTGGTCTCATTGCGATTCTTGTGGTCGCTTTGTTTCGCTATCAGTTCAGTGCGTGGCTAGTTTTCAAGGCGCTCGGTAGCAGTCTGGAACGTGTCCGTCAGGATGTAGTGATACTGGGTTACCCGTTAATAGCTGGCTCATTTGTAGCGCTTCTTGCCTGGATCTATACCCGCTCAGGGAGGAATCTCGGTGCTGCACTGGGAGTGCTTTCTTTGATTGCATTGGGAGGGGCGGTACACCTTTGGGATTCGCGGAGTCCTTGGTCGAGAGTGGTTGAGGCATCTGCAGGCCAAGATGTGTTCGGTGAGCATGTGCCGCTTGACTCGACTGTCTACTGGTACTCGGCAGAACCCTCGCCGTTAGGGCCATGGCTCGTGCTAGGACGTGCAAGCTACTTCAATATCTTCCAAATGGCAGGGCAGGTTTTCAATCGAGGCACATCATTCGCAGGCATACAGCGCCAGCTCCAGATTGGACCGGTGAACGTCCAAGGTGAGATCTGCGACACTGTGAACGCGGTAAACGGAGAGCCTGATTCGTGTTGGATCGGCGACGCTGGGCTGCGCTACATGTGTACGCCTTACAAGGACGTCGCTGCGCCCGACTATTTCGTCCTGCCTTTCCGACAGACTCGCCATGTGCGGGGAACATGGGAGGCTCGTCACCCGGATACCGATGAGCTTCTCGGCAGCTACTACCTGTACAAATGCAGTGACTGGAAAGATCCCTCCGGTAAGGCACACATTGATCGGCAGTCTTGGAACTCCGTTTCGGTTCGTGGTGGGGAGGGAACTGACAATGAATAGATCCTCGCGCGGCGCAATTCACGGGAAGGGAGTAGTTGGCGAAGGTATTGGCTATCTAGCAGCATCTGCCATCGCCTTGGCGGCTGATCTGGGAGCGTTCTATCTCCTCTCATGGTGGATTGGCGGCTGGTACTTTGCTGCTGCCGGGGGCTTCCTGGTTGGCAGTGTTGTCGCCTACGTCATCAGCGTTCGCTGGGTGTTCGTTCGACGCGCGGTCAGCTCTGCCTCGGCGGAGCTGGCCATATTCGTGCTGATTGGTTGCTTCGGTCTGCTGGTTGTCCAGGGCGTGATGTGGGTCTGCATTGAGTGGCTTGGTATGCCGGGGAGCATTGCTAGGCTCGTTGCGGTCGGGTTCTCGTTTACGTCGAACTTCGCATTGCGTAAGTTGATTCTTTTCCGGTCGCGGGCACGCGAACGGGCCATCGGGGAGGTGGCATGAGCAAGCATGTAGTAATCATCGGCGCGGGTCCGGCGGGTTTGACTGCCGCGTTGGAACTAGTCGGTCAGCCGGGTGTGCAGGTCACCGTGCTGGAGGCGGACGACTGCGTGGGGGGCATCTCGCGCACGGTCAACCACAATGGAAACCGCATCGATATTGGTGGGCACCGGTTCTTTTCGAAGTCGGACTGGGTGATGCAGTGGTGGGCGAACCTGATGCCCATCGAACACACAGGCGATGTGCCGTTGAATCTTCGCTACCAGGGCCAGGCGCGTGAGGGCTTGCCGACGGGTGCGCCTGTGGCAGAGAGCTCACAGGCGACTGCGATGCTGGTGCGCAACCGCCTGTCGCGCATCTATTTCAATCGGCGCTTTTTCTCTTACCCGTTGAAGTTGAATGCGGACAGTTTCCGAAACCTCGGGGTGGGCAAGTCCGTATTGTTCGGTTTCAGCTATCTGCGCTCGCAGGTTAGCAAGATTGAGCCGGAAGTGAGCCTGGAGGACTTCCTCGTGAACCGCTTCGGGCAGCGCCTTTATCGACAGTTCTTCAAGGAGTACACCGAGAAGGTATGGGGTGTGCCCTGTAACCAGATCAGTGCCGAATGGGGTGCGCAACGCATCAAGAGCCTGTCGATCACCAAGGCGGTGTTGCATGCTGCGCGAAGCGCGCTGGGCTTGAACGGAAAGGCTGAACAGACTTCGTTGATCGAGAATTTCCTGTATCCGAAGCATGGCCCCGGTGAGATGTGGGAAACGGCTGCCGCGCAGTTCGTCGCGCGTGGTGGCACGTTGTTGATGAAGCATCGCGCTGTTGGCCTGGAAGTGGGCGAAGGTCTGGTGCACAGCGTCACCGTACAGTCCGGGACTGGCGAAGCCTTCAAGTTGGAGTGCTCGCACGTTGTCTCGACCATGCCCGTGCGTGAGCTGGTGTCCGTCTCGCGGACAAGCTGGCCCGAGGATGTGGCTGCGATCGCCGATGGACTGCAGTACCGTGATTTCATCACTGTTGGCCTGCTTTACGATGCTTCCGATCTTCCGCGGGCACTGGGCGACAACTGGATCTACATTCAGGAGCCGGGTGTGAACGTTGGGCGTGTACAGGTCTTCAACAACTGGAGCCCGTACATGGTTCGTGATGCATCGAAGGTTTGGATGGGACTCGAGTTCTTCTGCCGAGAGACTGATCCATTGTGGAACATGGATGATGCCGACCTGCAGGCACTGGCCCAGCGCGAGATGCTCCAGATCGGCTTGGTTACTACCGAGCGTGCACAGGATGCGGTCGTGATCCGAGTACCCAAAGCCTATCCAGGCTACTTTGGTGAGGCCTACGCTCAGTTCGACCGATTGCGGTCTGCATTGGATCAGGTACAGAACCTGTTCCTGGTGGGTCGCAATGGCATGCACCGCTACAACAATCAGGATCACTCGATGCTGACAGCCAAAGAGGCTGCTGATCAGATCCTGTCCGGTAACGTGGACAAAAGTCGGCTGTGGTCGATCAACGTGGACGATGAGTATCACGAAGAGGCCAAGGCCTGAGACCAAGGCCCTCCTCATGTCTCCGTCCCGGCGCGTGCCGGGATTGAGGAAGACGATAGTCCAGCGCGGTATTCGATCTGACGTGGAGTCATGCAGATGTGGAACGTCCTTGTCTGTGGAGGGGCGGGTTACATCGGTAGCCACATGTCACAGTGGCTGGCCGAACAGGGCCATGCGGTAACCGTGTTGGACAACCTGTCTACCGGTCACCGGCAGGCAGTTAAATGGGGGGAGTTTATCCAGGCAGATCTACTGGACGAGTCTTCGCTCGTGCGTGCGTTAAGCGGGCGGCGCTTTGACGTCGTGATGCATTTCGCTGCGAGTTCGTTGGTTGCATCTTCAGTCGTCGATCCATTTCCCACCTATCGGAACAATGTGGCCGGTACGCTGAATCTACTGACGCAGCTGCGGCGCAGTGATATTGGCAAGTTGGTCTTTTCATCCTCGGCTGCTGTCTTCGGGCAGTCGTCGGCTTCCCTTGTCGACGAACAGCAGCCGAAGCAGCCGATCAATCCCTATGGCGCCAGCAAGTTGATGGTTGAGCGGATGCTTGCTGACGCTTGGGAAGCGTATGGCTTGTCATCAGTGGTACTTCGTTACTTCAATGCTGCCGGTGCTCTTCCTGAACACGGCATAGGTGAGGCGCATGCGTGCGAGACTCATCTGATTCCGAACGTGCTCAGGGCCGCCGCCGGACGGGCGCCACCGCTGAAGGTGTTTGGAGTGGACTACCCCACACCTGACGGGACCTGTGTGCGGGACTATGTGCATGTGCAGGATCTCGCACGGGCTCATGGATTGGCGATGAACCTGATGGAGCGGAGCCCGGGAGCCCATGACTTCAATCTTGGCAGTGAACAAGGCTACTCAGTCATGGATATCGTTGAGGCTGCCGCGCAGGTGGTCGGGCGCGCAGTACCTTTCGAGGTAGTCGGCCGCCGGCAAGGGGATCCGGCCCGGCTGGTGGCGTCCAGTGCCAAGGCGCAACGGGAGCTGGGATGGGAGCGAAGCTGGCAGGACCTGGTAGCTATCGTCGAGAGCGCTTGGGGTTGGCATCGGGAGCAGCCGTTCTGAAGGCGGACTTTGTGTGTCTGGACAAGCGTTCACACGGGCTGCGCGGTTAGTATGTCACCCCTGTAGACAACACTATGGCCGCCACGGCGGCCGTCTTGGGCCAGTAAAGGAAGCGTATGAGCGCAGTCACCACCCCCAATCTGGTCGGCATCACCGGCCTGGCCCGTCGCTTGGTCCAGGACGGTGCCTTGGACGAGGCCTCCGCCCGCGACGCCATGGCCAAGGCGGCGGCTGCCCGCCAGCCGCTGCCTACGTGGTTCGCGCAGAACAAGCTGGTCAGTGCCTCGCAGCTCGCCGCCGCCAACGCGGTCGAGTTCGGCATGCCGCTGTTCGATGTTTCCACGTTCGATGCCAGCCAGAACGCGATGAGCCTGGTCAGCGAGGAGCTGCTGCGCAAGCACAACGTATTGCCGTTGTTCAAGCGCGGCGGCAAGCTGTTCGTGGGTACCAGCAACCCGACCCATGCGCTGGACGAGATCAAGTTCCATACCAATCTGGTGGTGGAACCGATCCTGGTCGATGAGGACCAGATCCGCCGCACGCTTGAGCAGTGGCACGCCAGCCACGACACCATCGGCGATGCGCTGGGCGGCGACGACGAGGGCATGGCCAACCTCGACGTTGGACTGGGCGACGAAGACAACGCGGGGGGCGACTCCGGCATCGACGCCAAGGGCGACGACACCCCGGTGGTGAAGTTCGTCAACAAGGTGTTGGTCGATGCCATCCGCAAGGGCGCATCGGACATCCACTTCGAGCCCTACGAAGACGACTACCGCGTGCGCCTGCGCATCGACGGCCTGCTGAAGATGGTGGCGCGCGCGCCAGTGAAGTTGAACCAGCGCATCGCCGCGCGCCTGAAGGTGATGGCGCAGCTGGACATCGCTGAGAAGCGGGTGCCACAGGACGGGCGCATCAAGCTCAACCTGTCCAAGACCAAGCAGATCGACTTCCGCGTCAGTACGCTGCCGACCCTGTTCGGTGAAAAGGTGGTGCTGCGTATTCTCGATGGCAGCGCGGCCAAGCTGGGCATCGACAAGCTGGGCTACGAGCCGGACCAGCAGAAGCTGTTCCACGACGCCATCCACAAGCCGTACGGCATGGTGCTGGTGACCGGCCCGACCGGCTCGGGCAAAACCGTGTCGCTGTATACCGCGCTGGGCATCCTCAACGATGAGACGCGCAACATCTCCACCGCCGAAGACCCGGTGGAAATCCGCTTGCCCGGCGTCAACCAGGTGCAGCAGAACAACAAGCGCGGCATGACCTTCGCTGCCGCGCTGCGCTCGTTCCTGCGACAGGATCCGGACATCATCATGGTCGGCGAAATCCGCGACCTGGAGACGGCCGAGATTGCGATCAAGGCGGCGCAGACCGGCCACATGGTGCTGTCTACGCTGCATACCAACGATGCGCCGCAGACCATCGCGCGTCTGATGAACATGGGTATCGCCCCGTACAACATCACCAGCTCGGTGACGCTGGTGATCGCCCAGCGCCTGGCACGCCGGTTGTGCGGCAACTGCAAGCGCCCGGCGAACCTGCCGGAGCACGCGTTGCTGGCCGAGGGCTTCACCCAGGCGCAGCTGGATGCGGGCATCCAGTTGTACGAGGCGGTGGGCTGCGATGAGTGCACCGAGGGCTACAAGGGCCGAACCGGTATCTACCAGGTGATGCCGATGACCGATGAGATCGCCACCATCGTGCTGGCCGGCGGCAACGCACTGCAGATTGCCGAGGCGGCGCAGCAGATCGGGGTGAATGACCTGCGGCAGTCGGCGTTGAAGAAGGCGGCAGCGGGTGTGACCAGCCTGGCCGAGATCAATCGCGTTACCAAGGATTGAGGTAAATCCACGCCATGCGTGGATGCCGCGATGCATGAGGTTGCCGGCCAGCGGCCGGCGCTACCGCGTTGGTGGGTAGATCCACGCCATGCGTGGATGGCGCGGCGGCGCACGCCAACCAAGGTTGGCGCCTACCAGGGCCGTTCGGCCCTTACTCCATCCCCAGCTTCTTCAGCTTGTAGCGCAGCGCGCGGAAGGTAATCCCCAGCTGCGCAGCCGTGCGGGTCTTGTTCCAGCGGTTCTCTTCCAGCGCGCGCTGGATGGCGCTTCGTTCCAGCTGCTCGATGTACGAGGGCAGGGCGGCACCGCCCGGCTGCAGGTCGGCCACGGCTTCTGCGGGTGCTGCGCCGCCGGGCGCACGCGGGGCGTGCTGCGGCAGGCGCAGGTCGTCGGCACCGATGCGGTCTTCTTCGGCCAGTGCCAGCGCGCGCTCCAGAATGTTCTCCAGCTCGCGCACATTGCCCGGGAACGCATAGTGGGCCAGCGCTTCCAGCGCCGACGGCGCCAGCAGCGGTGTGGCACGGCCGTGGCTTCGGGCCAGCCGCGCCAGCACGGCGGCAGCCAGTTCCGGCAGGTCCTGGCGGCGCTCGCGCAGCGGCGGCACCTTCAGTTCAATCACGTTGATGCGGTAGTACAGGTCGTGGCGGAAGCGCCCGTCCTCGACCAGTTCGGCCAGGTCACGGTGCGTGGCCGAGAGAATGCGCACGTCCACCGGTTCTTCGTTGGCCGCACCCACCGCACGCACCGACTTTTCCTGGATGGCGCGCAGCAGCTTCACCTGCATCTGCAGGGGCAGCTCGGCCACTTCGTCCAGGAACAGGGTGCCGCCATGTGCAGCCTGGAACAGGCCCGGCTTGTCGGCATGGGCGCCGCTGAAGCTGCCTTTGCGGTGGCCGAAGAACTCGCTCTCCATCAGTTCGCCGGGAATGGCACCGCAGTTGACCGGCACGAACGGACCAGCCGCACGCGCGCCTTGGGCGTGGATGGTGCGCGCGACCAGTTCCTTGCCCACGCCCGATTCACCGAGGATGTAGACCGGCGCCTGGCTGCGCGCGACCTTGCCGATGGTGGTGCGCAGTACGTCCATCGCCGGCGAAGCGCCGAGCAGGCGTGCAGCCTGTTCGGTGGCGGGGCCGGGCGCAGGGCGTTCGGTGTTGTTGAGTTCCAGCGCGTGCTTGACCAGGCCGCGCAGCACCGAGATGTCCACCGGCTTGCTGACGAAGTCGAAGGCGCCGGCCTTCAGCGCTTCCACGGCCAGGTCCATGCTGCCGAATGCGGTGATCATCGCCACCGGTGTGCGCGGGTAGTGCTGGGCGATCTCGCTGACCAGCTCGATGCCGTTGCCATCCGGAAGGCGCATGTCGGTGATGCACAGATCGTACGGGTTGCTGGCCAGCAGCTCGCGCGCTTCGGCCAGGTTGGCGGCAGTACTGATGCGCAGCCCCATGCGGCCGAGGGTCAGTACCAGCAGTTCGCGGATGTCGCGTTCATCGTCGACGACGAGGGCGCTGCGGGTTTCGTTCATGGGCGTGAAAGATAAACGAGGGGGCTGGAAGCGACAAATGTTTGACGCACAGAATTTGAATCAGGTGGGCAACAGCGTGTGCGGGCCGGGCAGCACCAGGCGGAAGCACGAGCCTCCTGCCGGCACCGGGATGTAGTCGAGCCGTGCCTGGTTGGCGCGGCACAACTCGCGGGCGATATACAGACCCAGCCCGGTGCCATGCTCGGAGGTAGTGAAGAACGGACGGAACAGCTGTGCGGCCACGCTCTCGGGAATGCCGGGGCCACGGTCCATCACGTCGATCACCGCGCTGCGCTCGTGCTGCGCCACGCGCAGGCGCACCCGTGCCGGCTGCTGGCCGATGCGGCCGTACTTCAGTGCGTTGTGCACCAGCACGGTGAGCACCTGGTACAGGTGTTTGCTGTCGACCTGCGCCATCACCGCCGTGTCGCTGATGATCGGTTCGATGCTGTCGGTTTCCAGCGTCTGGCCCTGCTTGTACTCCAGCACGAAGCGGCGCACGAAGGCGACCAGGTCGACGTTCTCGGGTGTGGCGCGCTCGCGCCGTGCCAGCCCCAGCACGCTCTCGACGATGCCGTTGGTGCGCTGGCATTGCTGGCGGATGATCTGCAGCAGGCGGCGGTCGCTTTCGTTGAAACCGGTGCCTTCCTCCAGCAGCTGCACGGCGTAGTTGATCGCCGCCAGCGGATTGCGGATTTCATGGGCGAGGCTGGCCGAGAAGCGGCCCATCGCCGACAGGGTGAGCGATTCGGCGCGCCGCGAGACCACGCTGGAGTCGTCCAGGAATACCAGCGCCAGTTCGCTGCCGGCCAGCAGGCGGGCGAAGCGCGGTTGCACTTCCGGCTGGTCGGGGTTGAGCTGCAGCGGCAGTTCGTCCTGGGCCCAGCCGTTGCGCCAGCGCTGCAGGCGGCGCGCCAGTTCCGGCGCGGCACTGGCCAGATCCAGGCGTCCCGTCTCACCGATGCCGTCGTTGTCGCCGAGCAGCATCGAGGCCGCTTCATTGGCCAGGGTGATGCGGTTGTCGGCATCCACCACCAGCACGCCGGTACGCATGCGGCGGATGATCAGTTCGTTGATCTGGAACAGGTTGGCTACTTCGTCGCCGCGCTGGTTGGCCAGCTGCTGGTTGCGGCGCGCGCGGTTGCCCACCTGGTAGCTGATGAAGGCCAGCGCCAGGTAGCTGGTGGCGAACATGGCCAGCTCGGCCAGCGTGCGGGTGGGGTCACCGCCTTCGAGCACCTTCCAGAGGTATTCGGTACCGGTGGCCAGGCTGGCCGCAACCGCCAGGCCCAGGCCCCAGCTCAGCGGCAGCAGGGTGGCGGCAGCGGCGATGTTGAACAGCAGCGACATCGAAATGCCGGCGCTGGCACCGGGCAGGGCATGCGCCAGAAGGGTGGCGGCGATGATGTCCACCAGCACGCTGCTGACCACGATCGGGCGCAGCCAGCGTTCGTTGCGGCCGATCGCCAGGGCCAGCAGCGACAGCAGCAGATAGATCGCCGCGACGGTATCGGCCAGACGCGGGTGATGGGCCTCGCCGACCATGCCGGACAGGGGGCTGTAGAGCAGGCCGGTGATGACCGCGGCGATCAGCACCCGGTACAGCGCGAAGAAGTACAGCTCACGCCGCGGAATCGATTCGATGCGGTCGATCAATGAAGCACTGGGTGACACGCCGGAACTCCCCTTCTGGCTGCCTGGGTCTGGAATCTGCGGCGGCCCTGCCTGGCATCCCCTGAAGCCGGGCGGGTTCGTCGCTTCTATGTGGCCTGCGGTGGAAGCCGCCGGGCAAGCCCGACACTACACACCTTGGTTGACCAGTATAGGGCCCCCGGCAGGACGCCGCCGGAGCCGCCCGGATCGCGCATTTGGCCTGCCGTGGATACCGGTGGCCAGCCCCGGCCCGGGTGCAACTGCCTGAATGACGGTGGAAATCTGCCCGCGTCTGGCGTTTTGTACAGACTTCTTTGCGCCCCGGCGCCGGCTCGGCCACAATAGTGGGCCCGCCGCGGTCCATGCCGGCGCCCCGCCGGGGCCCTGAGGAATTGCGTGCGGTCGTTCCTATTCCCACGGTGACGCATGAATTTCCACGAATACCAGTCAAAACAACTGCTTGCCGAGTACGGCATCCCGGTCCCGGCCGGCAAGGTCGCTGCGACCCCGGACGAAGCGGTTGCCGCTGCCAACTCCCTGGGCCAGGGCCCCTGGATGGTCAAGGCGCAGATCCACGCTGGCGGCCGCGGCAAGGCTGGCGGCGTCAAGTTCTGCAAGACCACCGACGACGTGAAGGCCGCTGCGGCCAAGATGCTCGGCACCAAGATGGCCACCTACCAGACCGCTGGCGTTGAACTGCCGGTCAACCTGGTGCTGGTGACCACCGCCGGCGAGATCGTCAAGGAACTGTACCTGTCGGTGCTGGTCGACCGTGGCACCAAGACCATCACCTACATCGCCTCTTCGGAAGGCGGCGTGGAGATCGAGCAGGTCGCCGCTGAAACCCCGGAGCTGATCCACTCGCTGAACGTCGACTTCGTCGAAGGCGTGCAGGGTTACCACGGCCGTGATTTCGGCTTCAAGCTGGGCCTGACCGCCAAGCAGGCCGGCCAGTTCGCCAGCATCATGGTGAACCTGTACCGCCTGTTCAACGAAAAGGACCTGGCCCTGGTTGAAATCAACCCGCTGGCCATCCTGGACGACGGCAACCTGTACGCGCTGGACGGCAAGTTCGACAGCGACGACAACGCCGCGTTCCGCCAGAAGGCCCTGGTCGCCATGCGCGACAAGACCCAGGAAGATCCGACCGAAGTGATCGCTTCGGAGCTGGACATCAACTACGTCACCATGGACGGCAACATCGGCTGCATGGTGAACGGCGCAGGCCTGGCCATGGCCACCATGGACGTCATCAAGCTCAACGGCGGCGAGCCGGCGAACTTCCTGGACGTGGGCGGCGGTGCCAACAAGCAGCGCGTCATCGAAGCGTTCAAGCTGATCCTGTCCTCGGACAAGGTTGAAGGCATCTTCGTCAACATCTTCGGCGGCATCGTCCGCTGCGACATGATTGCCGAAGGCATCATCGCCGCCGTGAAGGAAGTGGGCGTCAAGGTTCCGGTCGTGGTGCGCCTGGAAGGCACCAACGTGGAAGAAGGCAAGCAGCTGCTGCGTGACAGCGGCATGGCCATCATCCCGGCTGACAACATCAACGATGGCGCCAAGAAGATCGTTGAAGCTGTCAAGAACGCTGCCTGATTCGACACCAAGGAATTCCCATGTCTGTTTTGATTAACAAGAACACCAAGGTGATCGTGCAGGGCTTCACCGGCCAGCAGGGCACCTTCCACGCCACTCAGATGATCGAGTACGGCACCCAGGTTGTTGGCGGCGTGACCCCGGGCAAGGGTGGCACCACCCACATCGACCTGCCGGTCTTCAACACCGTTGCCGACGCCGTGCAGAGCACCGGCGCCAACGCTTCGGTCATCTACGTGCCGCCGCCGTACGCGGCCGACGCGATCCTGGAAGCCGCTGCTGCCGGCATCAAGGTCATCGTCTGCATCACCGAAGGCATCCCGGTGCTGGACATGCTGCGCGTCAAGAACGTGCTGACCCGTTCGCATCCGGACACCGTGCTGATCGGGCCGAACTGCCCGGGCGTCATCACCCCGGGTGAGTGCAAGATCGGCATCATGCCGGGCCACATCCACCAGCCGGGCAAGATCGGCATCGTGTCGCGTTCGGGCACCCTGACCTATGAAGCGGTCAAGCAGACCACTGAAGTCGGCCTGGGCCAGTCCACCTGCATCGGCATCGGTGGTGACCCGATCAACGGCCTGAACTTCGTCGACTGCCTGAAGCTGTTCAACGAAGACCCGCAGACCGAAGGCATCATCATGGTTGGCGAAATCGGCGGTGACGCTGAAGAAGCCGGCGCCGAGTACATCAAGAACCACGTGAAGAAGCCGGTCGTCGGTTTCATCGCCGGTGCGTCGGCTCCGGCCGGCAAGCGCATGGGCCACGCCGGTGCGATCGCCTCGGGCGGCAAGGGCACTGCCGAAGGCAAGTTCGCCGCCATGGAAGCTGCCGGTGTTGTCACCGTCCGCTCGCCGGGCGACCTGGGCGCTGCCATCGCCAAGCTGGTGAAATAAGATCGACTGCCTCCGGCAGACGATGCTGTAGAGCCGGCCGCTGGCCGGCTGCTTGAAAACAGAAAGGCCGCCTCCGGGCGGCCTTTCTGCGTCTGGTGCCCTGACCATCCCGGTAACCCCATCCACGCATGGCGTGGATCTACTGAGCCGGGGCTGTCCACGCAGTGAGCGCGCCCGGCGCGCGCATGGCGCAGCGCTACAATGGGCACATTGCAACCACAGGCTGGATTCCCATGGCTTCGATCCGCATCGCGATGGCGCAGTTCGACTTCCCGGTCGGCGATGTCGCCGGCAACACCGAGCGCATCATCGAGATGATCGGCCAGGCGCGCGACGAGTACGGCGCCGAGCTGGTGATGTTCCCCGAGCTGGCGGTGAGTGGTTATCCGCCGGAAGACCTGCTGCTGCGCCCGGGCTTCCTGTACGAGTGCGAGCAGGCGATGGCCCGCATCGCTGCTGCCTGCCGTGGCATCACCGCCGTGGTTGGTTGGCCGCAGGCGGCCGGTGCGGTGGTCTACAACGCCGCCAGCGTGCTGCGTGACGGCCTGGTCGAGCAGACCTACCGCAAGCGTGAGCTGCCCAACTACGCGGTGTTCGACGAGCGTCGCTACTTCGATGTCGACCCGGACGGCGGCAGCTGCGTGTTCGAGGTCAACGGCATTCCGGTCGGCCTGCTGATCTGCGAGGACCTGTGGTTCGCCGAGCCGCTGGCCGACACCGTGCGCGCCGGTGCGCAGCTGGTGGTGGTGCCGAACGCCTCGCCCTACGAGCGTGGCAAGCATGCCCAGCGCGATGCAGTGCTGGCCGCACGCACCCGTGAGAGCGGGGCGGCGATCGCCTACCTCAACGTGGTCGGTGGCCAGGACGCGCTGGTGTTCGACGGCGCCTCGGTAGTGGCCGATGGCGACGGTACCGTGCACCCGGCCGCCGCCGCCTTCGTCGACCAGTGGCTGGTGGTGGAGTACGACGGTGAAACCCGCCGCTTCATGCCGCACGTGTGGATGGACGATGGCGACGAGAGCATGGACGCGCTGGCCTGGCGCGCAGTGACCCGTGGCATCCAGGACTACTGCCGCAAGAACGGCTTCAAGAAGGTGTGGCTGGGCTTGTCCGGCGGCATCGATTCGGCGCTGGTGCTGGCCATGGCCGTGGACGCGATGGGCGCGGAAAACGTCACCGCGGTGCGGTTGCCGTCGCGCTATACCGCGGGCCTGTCCAACGACCTGGCCGCCGAACAGTGCCAGGCATTGGGCGTGAAGCTGGAGGCAGTATCGATCGAGCCGGCGTTCAAGGGCCTGATGGAATCGCTGGCGCCGATGTTCGAAGGCACTGCGCCGGACGTGACCGAAGAGAACCTGCAGTCGCGCAGCCGTGGCGTGATCCTGATGGCGCTGGCCAACAAGTTCGGTGGCCTGTTGCTGACCACCGGCAACAAAAGCGAATACGCGGTGGGTTACGCCACCATCTACGGCGACATGTGCGGTGGCTATGCGCCGCTGAAGGACCTGTACAAGACCGAAGTGTTCGGGCTGTCCAAGTGGCGCAACACCGTGGGCGGCGCGCCGGTGATCCCGCCGGCCGTGATCAGCCGCCCGCCGTCGGCCGAGCTGCGCGAGAACCAACTGGACCAGGATTCGCTGCCGGCCTATGACGTGCTGGACGGCATCCTGTACCGCTACATCGACCAGGAGCAGTCGCGCACGGAGATCGTTGCGGCCGGTTACGACGCGGCCGTGGTCGACCGGGTGCTGCGCCTGGTGCGCATCAGCGAGTGGAAGCGGCACCAGGCTGCGCCGGGGCCGAAGGTCTCGCGCCGGGCATTTGGCCGCGAGCGTCGTTACCCGATCAGCAACGGCTACAAGGGCTGAAGCTGCGGTTGGCGGGTAGTGCCGGCCGCTGGCCGGCAACCCCGCATACCGCGTATCCACGCATGGCGTGGCTCTACTGCGTTCGGTAGTGCCGGCCGCTGGCCGGCAACCCGTATACCGCGCATCCACGCATGGCGTGGCTCTACTGCGTCCGGTAGTGCCGGCCGCTGGCCGGCAACCCCGCATACCGCGTATCCACGCATGGCATGGCTCTACTGCGTCCGGTAGTGCCGGCCGCTGGCCGGCAACCCGTATACTGCGCATCCACGCATGGCGTGGATCTACCGTTCGGTAGTGCCGGCCGCTGGCCGGCAACCCGCATACCGCGTATCCACGCATGGCGTGGATCTACTGCGTCCGGTAGTGCCGGCCGCTGGCCGGCAACCCGCATACCGCGTATCCACGCATGGCGTGGCTCTACTGCGTCCGGTAGTGCCGGCCGCTGGCCGGCAACCCCGCATACCGCGCATCCACGCATGGCGTGGCTCTACTGCGTTCGGTAGTGCCGGCCGCTGGCCGGCAACCCGTATACCGCGCATCCACGCATGGCGTGGCTCTACTGCGTCCGGTAGTGCCGGCCGCTGGCCGGCAACCCCGTATACCGCGTATCCACGCATGGCGTGGATCTACTGCGTTCGGTAGTGCCGGCCGCTGGCCGGCAACCCCGCATACCGCGCATCCACGCATGGCGTGGCTCTACTGCGTTCGGTAGTGCCGGCCGCTGGTCGGCAATCCGTACACCGCGTATCCACGCATGGCGTGGATCTACTCCGTTCGGTAGTGCCGGCCGCTGGCCGGCAACCCGCATACCGCGTATCCACGCATGGCGTGGATCTACTGCGTTCGGTAGTGCCGGCCGCTGGCCGGCAACCCGTATACCGCGTATCCACGCATGGCGTGGCTCTACTCCGTTCGGTAGTGCCGGCCGCTGGTCGGCAACCCGTACACCGCGTATCCACGCATGGCGTGGATCTACTCCGTTCGGTAGTGCCGGCCGCTGGCCGGCAACCCGCATACCGCGTATCCACGCATGGCGTGGATCTACTGCGTTCGGTAGTGCCGGCCGCTGGCCGGCAACCCGCATACCGCGTATCCACGCATGACGTGGATCTACTGGGCGTCCTCAAGCAGCTGTTCGAGGCTGGCAGTTTCCGCAGCGTCGTTGAAGCGTCCGTCCCCCAGCCGTCCCCGCACAAACGCCAGGCCATCCGCCGCTGCCGCATCCAGCGTGCCGCGGTGGTCGACCGGGTAACGCCGGAACGCGACCGGCTCGCCTCGCAGGGCCAGGCCTGCGGCATACAGCAGGGTGGTCAGATAGGGCACATCGCGGTCCTCGCTGCCGTGGCCCAGCATCAGCGGTTGGCTGAAGCCGCGGCGCGGTACGCCGAGATAGTCGTACAGCACCGCCCAGATGCCCGGCACGCTGGTCAGCGGTGCAGTGAACATGCTGCCGGTATCCGCACCGTCCAGCGTGGTGGCCAGTTCGCCCAGGCACTGCTCGCGTGCCACTGCCACGCGGGCGCGACCGGTGTCGCTGAGGACGCGGTCGATCTGTGGCGCGACCTGCAACAGACCGTCGAGCAGATACGCGTGATACGCGTTGAGCGCGCCAGGATTGGCGGTGCGGTTGTCCGGCTTCATCACCAGCGCGGTCAGCTCGACGGCGGTGGGCGTGCCGGTGGTGAAGCTGCCGCGGTAGTGCAGGGAAGGGCCTCCATAGGTGGGCGCCAGATGCCCGGCTGTGAGGGCTGCAGCGCCACCCTGTGAATGACCAACCGATACCCAGCGCGGCGACAGCGTTGCGTTGCCCAGATACTGGCGGCTGGCCTTGACCAGGTCGATGGCATTGCGCGCGGCCGTGCGGACGTGCAGATAGGCATGCTCGCCTGGGCTGCCGAGCCCCTGGTAGTCCGCGGCGATCACCGCATAGCCCTGGGCCAGGAACTGATCGAGGAAGCGCCCGTCGCGTTCGGGTTGGTAGGGGCCGGACACCGAGGGCGCGCAGCGATCTGCGATGCCCTGGGTGCCATGTGCCCAGGACACCACCGGCCAGCCGCCCGGTGGAGCCGCGCCGGCGGGCAGGTACAGCAGGCCGGTGCCTTCGGCCAGCTGGCCGCGAAGATCCGGGGTGCGGTAGTGGAGCTTGTAGGCCTGCGCAGCCTTGGACGGCACCCATGACGCGCGATAGGGGGCAGCAGACATCAGATCGCCCGGTGCACCCGGTGCGGCAGCGAGGGGGCCCGAGGACAGCGCCAGCAGGGCGGTGGCAAGGAGGCAGGCGAGGGGGCGGAAACGGCGGGGCGGTAGGGTCATGGGGCGCTCCTTCACGGCCGGGATGGCCGTTGCGCCGCAGTGTGGAGGGCGTCGCCGGAGCGGGATGCGACCGGCGTCGCATCCGCCGGGAATTCGTAGAATTCCTAGTGTCGTGGTCCATGGGCGTACGAACCATCCACGCATGGCGTGGATCTACCGATAAAGAAAAGGCCCCTTTCGGGGCCCTCTCTTACTTCTTTTCCAGTCGCGCGTTGCGCTGGCCGGTGCTGGCGGATTTCTCGCCGGCGAACGGGTTCAGCTTGCGGATCATCCACGGGTACTTCGGCCACTTGCCTTCCAGCCACGGGTGGTCCGGCTGGTTCAGCTGCAGGACGCGGCGGGCATCGTCGGCCAGGGTCTTGTTGCCCAGGTGGGTGTAGGAATCGGCCAGCACAGCCACGGCGTCGTACTGGAAGGCGCTCTGCGGGTAGGTTTCCAGCAGGTAGTTGGCGCGGCCGGCGGCCGAGACCCAGGCGCCGCGGCGCATGTAGTACAGGGCGTTGTCCAGCTCATGCTGGGCGAACACGTCACGCAGCTCCAGCATGCGCTGGCGCGCATCGGCGGCGTAGCGGCTGTTCGGGTAGCGGTCCACCACGATGTTGAAGTCCGAATACGCCTGGTGCGGCGTGGACAGGTCGCGGCGGCTGGCATCCAGAGACCATACGCGGCGCAGGAAAACCGTACTGCGGTTGGAGTTGGCCAGGCCGCGCAGGTAGTACAGGTACGCGATGTTGCGATGGGTCGGGTAGGTACGGATGAAGCGGTCGATGCTGGACACCGCGTCATCGTGCTTGCCGGCCTTGTACTGGGCGTAGGCGGTCTCGATCATCGCCTGCTCGGTGTACGGACCGTACGGATACTGGGCCACCAGGCGGCGGAAGCTGGCTTCGGCGCCGCTCCAGTTGCCACCCTGCATCAGCTTGTGGCTCTTCTCGTACAACTGTTCGACCGGCGTCCCTTCATCGGGGCGATCGCCCTTCTTGGCACCACGGTGGCAGCCGGTGGCGGCGATGACCAGCACCAGCAGCAGGGCGGTGAGGCGGACGGGCGCGGAGAGCATGGCGGAGCGTCGGATCATGGGGTCGAGGCGGGACGCGGCTGGAATACGAAGGGTCGATGATAGCCTAGTGTCCTGTCCAGCGACTGAAACCGGCCGCCGGGACCCCAAAATTTCAAAGAATGCCCCCTGCCATGTCTGAACAACCCTCTGAATCGGCCCGCCAGGCCATCGTCCCCGACACCGCTGCCGGCCGTCGTTTCGACGCCGTGGTGGCCGAACTGTTCCCCGAATACTCGCGTTCGCGCCTGACCGAGTGGATCAAGGCCGGTGAGGTGCTGCTGGACGGCGCCCAGGTGCGCCCGCGCGATCCGCTGCGCGGCGGCGAGCTCGTGACCCTCAATGTGGTGCTCGAGACCCAGACCGACGCCCAGCCGGAGAACATCCCGCTGGACGTGCTGTTCGAGGACGAGCACCTGCTGGTGATCAACAAGCCGGTCGGCCTGGTGGTGCACCCGGGTGCGGGCAACCACAGCGGCACCCTGGTCAACGCCTTGCTGTTCCGCGACCCCTCGGTGGCGGTGCTGCCGCGCGCCGGCATCGTGCACCGCCTGGACAAGGACACCAGCGGCGTGATGGTGGTGGCCAAGACCCTGGAAGCGCAGACCGCGCTGGTCGAGCAGCTGGCCGCACGCGACGTGCACCGCCAGTACCTGGCCATCGTGATGGGCGCGCTGGTGGCCGGCGGTACCGCCGATGCCCCGATCGACCGCCACCCACGCGACCGCCTGAAGATGGCCGTGCGCGAGGACGGCAAGGAAGCGATCACCCATTACCGCCTGCGCGAGCGCTTCCGTGCGCACACCGCGCTGGAGTGCCGCCTGGAAACCGGCCGTACCCATCAGATCCGCGTGCACATGGCGCATGTGCGCCATCCGATCATCGGTGACCCGCTGTACGGCGGTGCGCTGAAGCTGCCCAAGGGCGCCAGCGATGAGCTGGTAGCCGCGCTGCGCGGCTTCAAGCGCCAGGCCCTGCACGCCGAGACCCTGGAGTTCACGCACCCGATCACCGGTGAGCCGGTGCGCAACACCGCGCCGGTGCCGGACGACATGCTGCACCTGATGAAGGTGCTGCGCGAAGACAGCGAAGCCTTCGCCGCACGCGAGCGGGACCGCTGGTGATGGCCGCCGCGTTGCCTTTGCTGCAGGCGGACTGGCCAGCGCCTCCGGGCGTCCATGCGCTGACCACGCGTCGGCACGGTGCGGGCATTTCGCCGGCGCCGTTCGCGCAGTTCAACCTGGGCAACCGGCACGCGGCCGATGGTGATACCCCTGCCAACGTGGAGCACAACCGGCAGCTGCTGCAGCAGGGGCTGGCGCTGCCCTCGGCACCGCACTGGCTGCGCCAGGTGCACAGCAGCACGGTGCTGCGCTTCACAACGCCGCCGGTGCCTGGCGCAAGCGAACCGGTGGCCGACGCTGCGGTGACCTCGGTGCCCGGCGTGGTGCTGGCGATCCTGACCGCCGACTGCCTGCCGGTGGTGTTCGCCGCTGCCGACGGTAGCGAGGTGGGCGCCGCTCACGCTGGATGGCGCGGGCTGGCCGACGGCATGCTGGAGGCCACCGTGGCCGCCATGCAGACCCCGCCCGCGCAGCTTCGCGCGTGGCTGGGCCCGGCGGCCGGGCCGGCCGACTACGAGATCGGCGAAGAGGTCTTCCACGCCTTCGTCGGGCACGACCCGGCGGCCGAGGCGGCGTTTGTGGCGACACGCCAGGGGCACTGGAAGGTGGACCTGTTCGCGCTGGCGCGGCAGCGGTTGCAGGCGGCGGGGATGGATCCGGCGCAGGTCTATGGCGGCACGGTGTCGACGATGGCCGATCCGGACCTGTATTCGCACCGGCGCGACCGTCGCACCGGGCGCATGGCGACCCTGGCCTGGATCGCGTCCTGACCCCGCCGCTGTTCGCGCACGTGCTGGGGCCGGCCTTCGCCACCCTGGCCGCGCCGGTGCAGGCGCTGCATGCCGCACCGTTGCCTTGCCGCTACGTGGGGCAGGCGCGCATCGTGAGAGGGCGACACTGGCTGGTGCCGCTGCTGGCCGCGTTGGCGCAGTTGCCGAAGGACGGCGACGCGCTGCCCACCGAAGTGGCGTTCAGTGCACACGGGCAGGGCGAGCAATGGGCACGACGATTCGGTCGCTGGCCGATGGTGTCGCGGCTGTGGGTACACGAGGGATACCTGCGCGAGCAGCTGGGCGCGGTGCGCTTCGAATTTGATCTGCAGGCCCGCGACGGTGGCATCGACTGGTCGGTGCGGCGGGTCTGGGCGTTCGGGCTGCTGCCGCTGCCGAGGCGCTGGTTTGGTGGTGTGCGTTGCCGCGAAGCCTGGCAGGGTGCGCGTTACACTTTCCTGGTCGATGTGACCTTGCCCTGGGCCGGAGCCCTGATCCGCTATGAAGGCTGACTCGAACCGCAGTGATTCCGCCGCCGAGGCCGGCAGCGCGGTGATCGTGTTCGATGGCGTGTGCGCGCTGTGCAACCGCTGGGTGCGCTTCCTGCTGCGTTTCGACCGCAAGGGCCGCTACCGCTTTGCGGCGATGCAGGGCGCGCAGGGCAGTGCGATGTTACGCGCGCATGGGCTGGACCCGCAGGACCCGATGTCGTTCCTGCTGCTGGACGAACAGGGCGCCTGGACCGATACCGATGCGATCCTGCGCGTGCTGGCGGGGCTGGGCGGCGCCTGGCGCCTGACCGGTGCATTGCGCGTGCTGCCGCGCAGTTGGCGCGACGCGGCGTACCGCGCGCTGGCCCGCAACCGCTACCGCTGGTTCGGGCGGCATGACGCCTGTTACCTGCCCGCACCGGAGCAGGCCGCGCGGTTCCTGGATTGAAGAAAAAAGGGGACGGAGGGGATTAAGTCGTTTGTGCACAAACGACTTAATCCCCTCCGTCCCCTTTTTTCCCTCAGCCTTCCAGCGCGTCCAGATAGCTGCGGCGCCAGTGGTTGATGTCGTAGGTGTGCAGGTGCTCCATCATCGCGTGCCAGCGTTCCTTGCGCCTGCGCAGCGACATCGTTGCCGCGGTGGCGATGGCGTCGGCCACGCCGTCCAGATCATGCGGGTTCACCAGCAGCGCCTGCTTGAGTTCGTCGGCGGCGCCGGCCAGCAGCGACAGCACCAGCACGCCGGGATCTTCCGGGTCCTGCGAGGCCACGTACTCCTTGGCCACCAGGTTCATGCCATCGCGCAGCGGCGTGACCAGGCCCACTGCCGCCGCACGGTAGAAGCCGGTCAGCGTGGCATGGGTGAAGTTCTGGTTGACGTAGCGCAGCGGTGTCCAGTCGGGAGCGGCGTGGCCGCCATTGATGTGCCCGGCGATCTGTTCCAGCTGGCCGCGCAGCTGCCGGTACTCGGTGACATCGCCGCGCGAGACCGGGGCGATCTGCAGGTAGGTCAGCGAGCCGTGCTGGTCCGGATGCCGCTCCAGGTAGCGCTCGAAGCCGAGGAAGCGCTCGGGCAGGCCCTTGGAATAGTCCAGGCGATCCACGCCGATGGCCAGCTGGCGGTCGCGCAGGCTGGCGCGCAGATTCTTTACGGCGGCCTTGGTGGCAGCGGTGCCGGCCTGGCGTGCGATCAGCTCGGTGTCGATGCCGATCGGGAACGCCGCCGCACGGAAGCGGCGCCCGCCCGGTGCTTCCAGCTCGCCGTTTTCGAGCACGCGGCCGCCGCCGAACAGGCGCAGGTAGGTCTGGAAGCGATCGGCGTCGCGCTGGGTCTGGAAGCCGACCAGGTCGTAGGCATACAGCGCGGAGAACAACCGAAGGTGGTCGGGCATGGCCTGCAGCAGGTCGGCCGACGGCATCGGGATGTGCAGGAAGAAGCCGATGCGGCAGCCGATGCCACGCTCGCGCAGCAGGGCACCAAGCGGGATCAGGTGGTAGTCGTGGATCCAGACGATGTCGTCCTCGCGCAGCAGCGGCGCGAGCTTGTCGGCGAACAGCGCGTTGACCTTATGGTAGGTCTCGCGGGTGCCCCGGTCGTAGTCGACCAGATCCAGGCGGAAGTGCAGCAACGGCCAGAGGGTGCGATTGGCGAAACCGTTGTAGTAGCCATCCACCTCGCGCTTGCTCAGGTCGAGGGTGACGAATTCGATGTCACCGTCCTTCTGTGTGTGCAGCGTGCCGCTGCCGTCGCGCACACTCTTGCCGCTCCAGCCGAACCACATGCCGCCACGTTCCTTCAGCGCGGCCAGCAGGCCGACAGCCAGGCCGCCGGCGCGGTTCTCGCCGGGCACGGCCACACGGTTTGAGACCACGACCAGACGACTCACGATGCCTCCTGCCAGGACCGCGACAGGCGCATTGCGGCGGTGATCAGGCCGACGTGCGAATAGGTCTGCGGGAAATTGCCCCAGGCCTCGCCGCTGTCGAAGGCCAGATCCTCCGACAGCAGGCCCAGGTGGTTGCGCTGCTTCAGCAGCAGCTCGAACATCCCGCGTGCTTCATCCATGCGCCCGATCGCCGCCAGCGCATCGATGTACCAGAAGGTGCAGATGGTGAAGCTGGTTTCCGGTTCGCCGAAGTCATCCGGCGCGACATAGCGGTACAGCGAGTTGCCATGCTTGAGGTCGCGGCCGATGGCGTCGACGGTGGCGATGAAGCGCGCATCCATCGCGTCGATGAAGCCGATGTCGGCCAGCAGCAGCAACGAGGCATCCAGCCGATGGCCACCAAAGGTATCGGTGAAGTGGCCCAGCTCCTCGCTCCAGGACTCGGCCATGATGCGCGCATGGATGGTGTCGGCACGCTCGCGCCAGTAGTGGGCACGATCATCGCGCTTCAGGCGTACGGCGATCTTGCACAGGCGGTCGCAGGCGGCCCAGCACATCGCGCTGGTGTAGGTGTGCACTTCGGTGCGGCCGCGGAATTCCCACAGGCCGGCATCGGGTACGTCGTGCAGGGCGAACGCCTGTTCACCCAAGGGTTCCAGGCGGGCGAAGGTGTGCGCATCGCCCGGGTCCTGCAGGCGGCGGTCGAAGAACAACTGGGTGGACGCCAGCACCACGCTGCCGTAGACATCGTGCTGGCGCTGCACCCAGGCCAGGTTGCCGCGCCGCACCGGGCCCATGCCACGGTAGCCGGACAGGCTGGGTACTTCGTCCTCGTCCAGCTTGGCCTCGAAGCCGATGCCATACAGCGGCTGCAACGTGCCGTCGGTGGTGGCCAGGTTGAAGATATAGCCGAGGAACTGTTCCATCGTGCGCGTTGCGCCGAGGCGGTTCAGTGCGCGCACCACGAACGCGGCATCACGCAGCCAGCAGTAACGGTAGTCCCAGTTGCGCACGCTGCCGGGCGCTTCCGGAATGGAGGTGGTCATCGCCGCGATGATCGCGCCGCTGTCCTCGTACTGGCACAGCTTCAGGGTGATCGCACTGCGGATCACCGCGTCCTGCCATTCCAGTGGAATGGACAGGTAGCGCACCCATTCGCGCCAGTAGTCGCGGGTGCGCTGGAAGGCTTCCTGCACATAGCCACTGATCGAGCGGTTGAGCGATTCATCCACGCCCAGGATCAGGTGGATGGGATGGTTGAGCACGAACGGCAGGCCATCGCGGATGAAGCGCACCGGCACGTCGGTGGTCAGCCGCAGCACGTGTTCGGGCAGGATCCAGCGCACGTGATTGCTGCCCCAGGTGGACTCGGGCACGCGTGCGCCCCAGTCGGCCAGTGGCCGTGCGTGCACGGTGATGCGTGGGCTGCCGGCCAGTGGTCGTACCTGCCGGATCAGGCTGACCGGCCGGTAGAAACGGTCGTTCTGGCGCCAGCGCGGGGCGAAATCAAGGATTTCCAGTTCACCACCGTGCGCGTCGCGCAGCACGGTACGCAGGATCGCGGTGTTGGTCAGGTATTCCTGCTCGCTGCTCGCGAAGTCCTCCAGCTCGATGGCGAAGTCGCCACCCGTCTGCTGGTTGGGGCCGAGCAGGGCACAGAAGGTGGGGTCGCCGTCGAAGGTGGGCAGGCAGCTCCAGACAACGCGGGCACGTTTGTCGACCAGGGCGCCGAAGCTGCCGTTGCCGACCACGCCCAGATCAAGATCGGGTTGGGTCATCACGCGGTACATCTCGGTTGCGGCCGTGGGGTGGCCGGGTCAATAGGCATTCTCACGCAGCCAGGCGTGCACGCTGCGTATGTCGGGCAGCGCGAACACGGCTTTGCTGGGTTCCCGTTCGCCTACCAGTACGCTCCAGCCATGCTGGCCGTTGGCGGCATCGAAGCCGAATTCGTCGGTGAGGTCATCACCGAGGAACACCGGCAGGCGGCCGCGGAAGGGCAGGTACTGCATCATCCGGCGCACGGCACGGCCCTTGTCGGTGCCGACAGGCACGAACTCGACCACATGGTCGCCAGGCTGCAGGCGGTAGCTGGCACGGCCACGCACGTGGCGGTCGGCGAAGGCGCGGACGTCGCTGCCGGCATGCGGCGCGCCGCGCCAGTGCAGGGCCAGGCCGACGCCCTTGTCTTCCACCAGCACGCCGGGATGCCCATGGGCAAAGCGCATCGCCTGCTGGTGCAGCGCGTGCAGCCACTCGGCGGTGTCGTCGTCGTGTTCGTCGCGCAGCACACGACCATCCTCGCCACGCAGTTCGTGGCCATGCAGGCCGGCGGCGGGCAGCTTCAACGGCGCGAACAGTTGATCCAGCTGTTCAAGTGGGCGACCACTGACCAGTGCCACGGCACCTTCCAGGCGGTCGCTGATGCGGCCGATGGCTTCACGCACATCCGGCAGCAACTGCACGGCATCCGGGCGTGCAGCGAATTCGATCAGGGTGCCGTCGACATCGAGGAACAACGCGCAGGCGTCGTCCAGCAATGGCGGTGGCGGACGCAGGGGGAGCGGTTCAGCCATGACGCCCAGCTTGCCAGCGTGGGCGTGTACGTGGGGTCGAGGGCAGGCTACGGATTGGGTAGTGCCGGCCGCTGGCCGGCACCGTCATGGTCCCTGGATGCACCCTGAGGTTGCCGGCCAGCGGCCGGCACTACCGGACTGATGAATCAGAACGTATAGCGGACGCGGCCGTAGTAATACGCGCCATTGCTGCCGATCGGCGACAGCACGTCGTACGGCAGGTTGCCGAAGTAGTGGATATCGCTGTTGGATCGATCCGGGTAGTTGTCGGTCAGGTTCTGGCCGCCGATGGCCACGCTCCATTGCGGGGTGATGCGGTACTCCACTTCCGCATCCAGCTGCCATTCGGCCTGGTAGGTCTGGCGCGGGATGTAGCCATCACCGAAGTTGAACACGCGGGTGGCGCTGCCATAGCGGTTCACGCGGGTGCTCAGCGACCAGTGGTCGTTGCTCCATGCGGCCGAGAGACTGCCGCGCGTACGCGGGGTGGCATCGGTGAGGGTGTTGGTCTCTTCGATGCCGAACAGCACATAGTCCGGGTTCAGCGCGCGCAGCTGCGCCGGCGTGGCCAGCACGTTCTTCAGCGTGGTCTTCGTGTACGCATAGGTGCCGGTCAACAGCAGCTGGCCATCGCCCAGCGACTGGCGCCAGTTGCTCACCAGTTCGGCGCCGCGGGTGCGGGTGTCGGCGGCGTTGACGAAGAAACTGGCGCTCTGCAGGCCGCTGACGCCGTAGTTGGCCGCCACGTAGTCGGTCAATGCATCGCCGGTGATGCTCTCCGACAGCGCGATGCGGTCGTCGATGTCGATCTGGAAGAAGTCCAGCGACAGGTCGAAGTGCTCACCGATGCGGCTGGTGAAGCCCAGCGAGGTGTTGATCGATTTTTCCGGCTTCAGGTTCTGCGCACCGAGGCCACGGGCGATCGGATTGTTGACCGACAACAGGCGGCCCTGCACCAGCTGGCCGCCGGCGTTGTAGCCGGTCGAGGTGGATTCGTAGCCGATCTGCGCCAGCGACGGTGCGCGGAAGTTGTTGGAGATGGCGCCGCGCAACGCGAACGCCGGGGTGAATTCATAGCGCAGGCCGAGCTTGCCGGTCAGTTCACCGCCGAAATCGTCGTTGTGCTCGTAGCGTGCGGCCAGATCGGTGGAGAACTTCTCGCCGAACTGGCTGGACAGGCTGGCGTAGGCGCTGGCCACGTCGCGCGACAGCCGCGCCGCATCCTGCGGGGTCAGGCCACCACCGGCCTGCGAGCCGGTCGGGCGATCGGTGTAGGGGCCGGCGGCGTAGCTGGCCGGGTCACCCGGGCGGGTCTGGTAGCGCTCATGGCGCGCTTCCACGCCCAGGCCCAGGGTGTGGCTGATGCTGTCGCTCTGGGTGAACACACGACTCAGGTCGAGGTTGCCCACGGTCTGTGCGTATTCGTAGTCGGCGGTCTTGAAGCGGGTCGGGCTGGTCGGGCCCAGCGACGCGTTGAGCGAATCACGCAGGCGGTAGGTGAAGTCGTTCTGGCCGTAATCCAGGCTGCCGTCGTAGCTCCATTCACCCCACTGGCCGCGCACGCCGGCCACGGCCTGCACGTCGCGGTTCTCGCCTTCGGAGATCGGCCGGTAACCGTTCGGATAGACCTGCTTCCAGTTGGCATCGCCATCGGGGTAGCGGAAGTAGTTCGCACCTTCGGTATCACGCTGGTTGAAGGTGCCGAACGCGTAGAACGTCGACGTCTGGCCTACCGGAATCTCGGTGTTCAGCCACAGGTTGATGTCCTTGCTCTTGCCATCGCCCAGCACGTAGTTGCGCTTGCCCAGCAGCGCCAGGTTGTCCGGCGTCTGGTCCCACGGCGGAATCTGGTCGAAGCCGGCGCGGTTGGTGCCGTTGCGGTGCTTGTACTCCAGGCCGATACGCAGGAAGCCGCCGTCCTCGCCCAGCGAGGTGCCGACCTTGGCGCTGATGTTGCCGGTCTGGCCGTCGGTGAGGGTGCGGCCGATCGGCTTGAGGTCGGTGTGGTTGGCGCCGTAGCTGGCCTCTATCTCGCCACCGTCGCCGCCGTTGTCGAGGATCACGTTGATCACGCCGGCCACGGCGTCCGAGCCGTACAGCGCACCGGCGCCGTCGCGCAGCACTTCGATGCGCTTGATCGCGCTGACCGGGATCGAATTGAAGTCGACCGGCGTGGTGCCCTTGCCGATCTTGCTGTCGGTGTTCACCAGCGCGGTGTGGTGGCGGCGCTTGCCATTGACCAGCACCAGCACCTGGTCCGGCGACAGGCCACGCAGCTGTGCGGCGCGCACGTGGTCGGCGCCGCCGGAGTTGGACTGGCGCGGGAAGTTGAACGACGGCAACAGCGCCTGCAGCGCGCTGCCCAGTTCGCCATTGACCACGCCGGCCTTGCGGATGTCCTCGGCGGTGAGCACGTCCACCGGCGAGGTGGATTCGAGCACGGTGCGGTCGGCGGCACGGGTGCCGGTGACGATCACGGTGTCGAGGTTGGTAGCGTCCTGGGCCAGAGCCGGGACGGCGGTGGAGGAAAGCGCGAGGGCGATGGCGAGGCCGAGCGGCGACGCGGGCAGGCGGATGGACATGGGGGCTCCAGCAACAACGACGACGGGGAAGGGGGAGATGGTTTCACTTACATCCATCCGGATGGAGCGATATATTATCTTCGCGTGACGACCGGTGCGGATGCAAGCCCCTGCCGGTCCGGCATGAGCTGATGCCCTGCTGGCATCAGCACGCCGGGCCGGTGGCGCTGTACGCTGCCGGCTCGCCTTGTCCCCCTTCCCCGGAGCTGTACCGATGAAACACCTTGGCCTCGTCTTCGCCGTGCTGCTGGCCACCAGTGGCTGCGCCAGCCTCTCTTCGCAGGCGCCCAGCGCCTACGCCACGGCTACCACCGCCGAACTGAAGGGCGATGCCGCACGCCCGTCCGCCGGCCACGGCTGGGTGCGCAGTGAGCTGTACTTCGGCGTGGGCGAGGAGCAGGGCGCCGGCAACCGTCCGCAGGCCGACACCATCAGCGATGCGCAGTGGCGCACTTTCCTGGACAAGGAAGTGACCCCGCGCTTCCCGGATGGCCTGACCGTGTTCGATGCGTATGGTCAGTGGCTGTTCCGCGGCGATGCCTCGCCCAACCGCCTGCGCACCAAGGTGCTGGTGGTGCTGCACGAGGACACCCCGCAGCGCCGTGCTGATATCGAAGCGATCCGCCTGGCGTGGAAGCAGCAGACCAAGCATCAATCGGTGCTGTGGTCGCGGCAGGCGGTCGAGGTATCGTTCTGAGTTGAAGGTGCCGCCGCGGTGCCGCAGGGAGCGATGATGAACTACAGGGAATGCCTGCTGGGCCTGGTATTGGCAGGTGTGCTGGCACCGACGGCGCAGGCGCGTGGGGACGATAGCGAAACGCTACGCTTCCAGGTGGCCGCGCATGTGCAGGCGCATGCCGATCCCCGGCAGGACGGCAGCATCGCAGTGCAGTTGTCACCGTCAGGCAAGCGCCAGACGCTGGCGGGTGCGGCGGATGCCGACGGCAATTCGCGATGGTCGCTGGAAGATGTCGATTTCGATGGCTACCCGGAACTGGTCGCGCGTGCATCGGTGGGCATGGTCAACGAGGCGGTGGCGGTGTATCGCTTCGATCCGGCCAGTGCCGGGTTCCGCGCGCTGCAGGCCGACACCCACGGCAAGGACAGTTGCGGTGACCTGATGGGGTTGAGCGTGGATGCTGCCACTCGAACCCTGACCAGCAGCTGCCGTAGCGGCCCGATGTGGTACGCCGACCAGTACCGGTTTGCAGGTGCGAAGCTCTATCTCTACCGCAGCGAGAGCGTGCTGATGCTGGGCGACACGGTGAACGCCGCGTTGCAATGGGAACAGACCGACGAGCAGGGTCCGCTGGCGATCTGGCGTACCTATGATCCCGCCGGTCGTGTGCTGGAGACCGCCATCGCTGATGGCCTGGGCGCACCGCCGAATGGGCCGCTGCGTGGCCAGCAGGCCACCGTGGTGCCAGCGCGGTTGTTCCTGTTCGACCGGCCCGGTGCATCCAGCACCAAGCGTTATCTGGTGCAGGGCGACCGTGTGGAAATGCTGGATGAACAGGATGGCTGGATGAAGCTGCGCTACCGCAATCCGAAGCTGGGCGCGGTGGAAGGTTGGATCAACGTCAACGATTGAAGAAAAAAGGTGACGGAGGGAATTAAGTCGTTTGTGCCGTTAACGACTTAATTCCCTCCGTCCCCTTTTTTTGCGGAAGCATCACTTCATCAGGTCTAGCCTCGGATGTTCCCCCGTTCGAGGATGTATCCGATGAGCAAGCGCGTGGCCGAAATCGTGGTGGACGCCCTGCAGCAGGCTGGTGTCCGCCGTTGCTACGGCATCGTGGGCGATACGCTCAACCATGTGACCGATGCGATGCATGGCAGCGAGATCGCCTGGGTGCACGTACGACATGAGGAAGTGGCCGCATTCGCCGCAGGCGCGGATTCGCTGGTCAGCGGCCAGTTGACTGCGTGTGCTGGCTCCTGCGGCCCGGGAGGCCTGCATTTCATCAATGGCATCTTCGAGAGCAATCGCAACCGCGCGCCGATGGTGTTGATCGCCAGCCAGATCGTCACCAGCGAGCTGGGCATGGAGTTCCCGCAGGAAGTGGACTTCAAGGCGGTGTATGGCAGCTGCACAGTGTTCTGCGAGCAGGTGCACAGCGCCGAACAGGCGCGCCGCGTGGTCACGCTGGCCTGCCAGGCCGCGATCAGTCGCCGCGGCGTAGCGGTGGTGATCCTGCCCGCCGATATCAGCCAGGCCGAAGTGAAGCACGACGTGCCGTTCTCGGTGCACTACACCCAGCCGGTGCTGCGTCCCTCCGACGCGGAACTGCAGCGTATCGCCGAGTTGTTGGGGCAGGGCAAGCGCATTGGTGTCTACGCTGGTGCCGGTTGCCAGGGCGCGCACGCGCAGTTGTTGGAACTGGCGCGCAGGTTGCAGGCGCCGGTGGCGCACACCTCGCGCGCCAAGGACTTCGTCGAGCCGGACAACCCGTACAACATGGGCATGACCGGCATCTTCGGCATCGAATCCGGCTTCCACACGCTGATGGAGTGCGACACGCTGCTGCTGCTCGGCGCCGACTTCGCCTGGGGCCAGTTCTATCCGGACAAGTCCACGATCATCCAGGTCGACCGCGATGGTAGCCACCTCGGCCGCCGCCATCCGGTGAACCTCGGCGTGGTCGGCGATATCGCACCGACGCTGGACGCCTTGCTGCCGATGCTGCCGCCGCGCGAGGACAGCAGTTTCCTGGACGAGTGCATCGAGCGCCGTGACAAGGCACTGAAGAAGCGCGAGAAGGAAGAGCAGTCCGGTGAGGGCGAGTTGATCCATCCGCAGCACCTGACCGCGCTGCTGTCGAAATATGCCACCGATGATGCGCTGTTCACTGCCGACGGTGGCTCGCCGATGGTGTGGGTGCTGCGCCATATCCGCGTCAACGGACGCCGCCGCACGCTGACCAGCCTGCTTCACGGCACGATGGCCAATGCGATGCCACAGGCACTGGGCCTGCAGAAGGCGTTCCCGGGCCGGCAGGTGATCTCGCTGTCCGGCGATGGTGGCCTGGCGATGCTGCTGGGTGATCTGTTGACCGCCGTGCAGGAAAACCTGCCGATCAAGGTGGTGGTGTTCAACAACGGCTCGCTGAATTTCGTCGAGCTGGAGCAGAAGGTGGAAGGCCTTCTGGACAACTACACCGACCTGAAGAACCCGGACTTCGGCCGCCTGGCCGAGGTGATCGGCTTCCACGGCCGCACGGTCACCCGCAGCGAGGATCTGGAGGAGGCGGTGCAGGATTTCCTGTCCCAGCGCGGTCCGGCGTTGCTGGACGTGCACACGAGTCGCGCCGAGCTGGTGATGCCGCCGCAGATCGAGGCGAAGCAGGTGGCCGGTACGGCGCTTTACGCCGCCAAGGCCGTGTTGAACGGCCGCTTCGACGACGTGAAGCATCTGCTGGTGGACAACTTCCTGAAGAAGTAACGGGGTGGGTTTGATGCAGGGCTGCGCCCTGCACCCGCGGTAGTGCCGGCCGCTGGCCGGCAACTTCAAAAGCAAAGGCGGCTATCCGTGGGTAGGTGTCGACCTTGGTCGACACGGTAGATCCACGCCATGCGTGGATAACGTGGAAATGATCGAATTGTTCGTGTAGAGCCGAGCCATGCTCGGCTCAGATGCCTCGCGTACAGCAGCCGAGCATGGGCTCGGCTCTACAACGAGCGCCTGCCTTTGCTTTTGATCTTTTGATTCTCTTCCGTGGCTGGCACGCGCAGGAAACTGTCAGGGGCCGTTCGGCATGGGCTGCGCAGGACCGTTGGCGCCATGGATGGCGCCATCGAGCCCCCAGGGACGGGTTTACGGCGTGTCCTGCGCAGCCCATCCCGAACGGCCCAACCCAGAAATCGCTGTCCGCGACCAACCCAGCCACGAGGGGCCCCGCCGTTGGCTGGAACCCATCATTCCACGACGGAATTGGCGCACCGGCCCCGCTGGGCCTACCATCGGCGGTCCCCACCCCCACCACCCCTTCCATGTCTGCTCCCGCTTCCGCCGCACCGCGTCGCTGGTTCGTCTCCGGCGACTTCAACGGCTTCTTCGGCCTGGTCGTCGACAACCTCTCCATCCTCGGCTTCATCGCCATGGCCCTGGTCGGGATCTTCCAGTTCCCCGCCGACGTGGTGTTCGGCCGCATGTTCCCTGGCACCGCCTTCGGCGTGCTGGTCGGCAACCTGCTGTACACCCTGATGGCGCGCCGGTTGGCCGCGCGTACCGGCCGCGACGATGTCACCGCCATGCCGCTGGGCCTGGATGCACCGACCAGCATCGGCATGGCGCTGCTGGTGCTCGGCCCGGCCTTCATCGCCTTCAAGCAGCAGGGCATGGACCCGCATGCTGCGGGCATCGCCACCTGGCAGCTGGGTATGGCCGCGCTGGTCATCATGGGCGTGCTCAAGTTCGTGCTGTCGTTCTTCGGCGAAGCGGTTACCCGCGCGCTGCCGCGTGCCGCACTGCTGGGTTCCATCGCCGGCATCGCGCTGGTGCTGATGGGCTTGCTGCCGCTGCTGGAAACGCTTCGCTCGCCGCTGGTCGGCTTCACCACGCTGGGCCTGCTGCTGTACGTGCTGATCGCCAAGGGCAAGCTGCCGGTGCGTGGCCCCGGCGTGCTGCTGGCCTTCGTGTTCGGCACCGTGCTGTATTACGGCCTCGGCCTGGCCGGCTTGGGCGCGCCGGGCTTCCATGTGCCGGCGTGGGTACCGCCGCAGGTGGTGCTGCCGCTGCCGACGCTGGGCTTCCTCGACGGCCTGCCCACCGCGATGACCTACCTGCCGCTGCTGCTGCCATTCGGCCTGCTGATGGTGGTCGGTGGCATCAACGTGTCCGAAAGCGCGCGCGCGGCCGGCGATGACTACCGCACCCGCGACATCCTGCTGGTGGAGGCGGTGGCCACGCTGGTGGCCGGTGTCTGCGGCGGGGTGGCGCAGACCACGCCGTACATCGGCCAGCCGGCCTACAAGCACATGGGCGCGCGCAGCGGCTACACGCTGCTGACCGGCCTGTTCGTTGGCATCGGCGGCATGCTCGGCATCATCTCCGGGCTGGTGCAGTGGCTGCCGCTGGCGGTGCTGGCACCGATCATCGTGTACGTGGCCATCGACATCACCACCCAGGCCTTCCAGGCCACGCCGCGCCACCACACCGGTGCGATGGTGTTCGGTTTCCTGCCGTCGGTGGCCTACCTGCTGGCGATCAAGGCGCCGGGCTGGATCGCGCCGGACCAGCTGCCGCAACTGCTGACCAAACTGGATGGCCACGGATTGCCTGAGCTGGCGGTGATCTTCACCCTCGGCAACGGCTTCATCATCACGTCGATGCTGTGGATCTCGGCGGTAGCCGCGATGGTCGATGGCCGCCTGCGCCGTGCCTGCGGCTTCCTGCTGGTGGCCGCGGGTCTGACCCTGTTCGGCCTGATCCATTCGGTGGATCCGCGCGGTGGCATCTACCTGCCGTGGGACCTGGACGGGTTGGCACGCATCATCAGCTGGCAGTTCGCCGGCGCTTACGTGGCACTGGCGCTGCTGCTGGGCCTGTTGTCGCTGCAGAAGCAGGCGGTGAAACCGCTGGGTGAGAACAGCTGACCCAACGGTAGTGCCGGCCGCTGGCCGGCATGCTCATGGAGCTCGGACGCAGTGTGCAGTTGCCGGCCAGCGGCCGGCACTACCGCTCCCCATCCAGCTCCGGGTAGTGGCGGAAGATGCCGTTGGTGTTGAACGGCAATCGCCGCGCCGAGGCCAGATAGACGGCAATGTTGGGTCGTTTCGCCACCCGCTCCTGCAGCGCGCGCAGCCGGGGCAGGGTGGGGCCGAGCGCCTGCATGCGGCGCGGGAACATGTAGTCCAGTCCGCTCAGCAGCTGGAACAGCGACAGATCCACATAGGAATGCTCGCGCAGCGCATGGCGGCCACCGTTGGCGGCCAGCACGTGTTCGAAGTAGCCCAGGAACTTCGGCAGTCGTTCGCTGCGCAGGGACGCGGCACGCGCTTTGGCTTCGGTCTTCTGTTCTTCGTAGTACTTCGATGCGGCGATCGGATGGTGGGTGTCGTGCACCTCGGCCACCAGGTCGGCGATGGTCAGCTGCAACTGCAGCGCCTGCATCCGCCGCGAGGCTGCCTGTGGCACCAGGTCCAGCGTCGGGCCCAGGAAATCCAGGATGGCCGCGACCTGCGCGATAAGCTGGCGACCGGCCTTCAGGAACGGCGGCGCGAAGGGCTGCGCACCTTCACTGCTGCCATCGAGAAACGGCTGCATCACTGCATCGCCGTGCACCCGCGCCATGTCGATGTAGTCGGCACCGGCATCCTCCAGCGCCAGGCGCACGAACTCGCCACGGCCCTGGATGCCGGTCAAGTAATACAGCGCGTACTGCATGGCTGTGTCTCCACGGGACAGGATGCATAGCGTCGCGCTGCTCGCGCAAAGCGGGCGTGAGTGCAATGCCTACCTGGCGTTGGATGTCGGAGTGTTCAGGCCGATGGCGCGACGGTGATGATGTCGTGTTCATTGACGCTGCCAGCCAGCGTGTAGCGATATCCCTTGGCCAGGACTTCAACGTAGCTGTCATGTGCGGCAAGGATGAAAAGCTGCAGGTCGTGGACATTGCGGGGATCGTAGTGCGCGAGCAGTGCCGCCAGGCCAGGATCGTGGATGACCCGGTAGAAGCCGGGGAAAGGGCAGAGACCGGTTTGCCGCCAGTGCGCGGTTTCATCGGCTGGTCCGGTTTCCTCGACGATCTCGCCGTGGCGCATCTCGTGAAAATTTCCGCCCCGGCAACGCGCTTCATGGACAAGTTCGAAATCCACCTGCAGTGAGCGGTAACGCATGCCCGGCTGCGCTGCATAGTCCTCCAGCGTCTGTGCCTCCACGTTCACCTGTGCGCTCGCGTTCTGCTCTCGATACACCAGTGTCAGGTCGAGCGTGCTGATGCGGAAAGGCACCGGTTCCGGGCGAAGCTCCATGGGTCGTTCGTCGAAGGGGCTGGACTACTTATTGGGCCGCCCGTCGCACTGCGCTGTCAACGCGTTTCCCGAACCTTACCGGAACGGGTGGGGAACCCACGGAAATCAGCTGGGTCACACCTTCTCCATGCGTGTGAAAACGAGGTGCTGCATCATGCAGAGTGGAAAGGCGGTATGGCCCTGGGTGTTGGGCGTGGTGGTGATCGGTGGCGCGGGCGGTTGGCTGTTCCGCGACCAGCTGAAGAGCCTGGCGGACGGAGTCTCGGTGCCGGTGCAATCAACTCCGGCCAGTACCGGCGCACCGCCACAACCGAAGGCGGCCGCAGAACCCGCCCCAACACCACCCCCGATCAAGCATCCGCTGGATGCCGAGGCTGCGGCCGACCCTGCGTTGCCCAAGCTGGCTGACAGCGATGCGGCGGCCTGGGGGGCATTGAGCCAGCTGTTCCAGGGCGAAGGGCCGCTGACCCTGCTGTTGCGCGACCATCTGATCCAGCGCCTGGTCACCCAGGTCGACAACCTGGACAAGCCCAGCGTGCCGCCGACCGCACTGGCCGCGCGGCCGTTGCCGGGCAATCTGCAGGTCGAGCCCGGTGAGGGCGGCGAGCGGATCGCCGCCAGCAACGCGGCGCGCTATGCGCCCTACGTGCAGGCATTTACCGCGCTGGATCCGGCGGCAACGGCCACGGCCTACAAGCGCTTCTATCCGCTGATCCAGCAGGCCTACGTCGACCTGGGCCGGCCGGAGGGCTATTTCAACGACCGCCTGGTGGCGGTGATCGATCACCTGCTGGAGACCCCGGAACTGGCCCAGGCGCCGCTGGTGCAGCGCGACGAACGGGGCCGCTATCGCTTCGTCGATCCCACCCTGCAGTCATGCTCGATCGGGCAGAAGGCCCTGCTGCGCATGGATGTGGCGCAGGCAAGGGCCATCAAGCAGCAGCTGCGGGCGATCCGCAGCGCGATCACCCGCTGAGCCGGTCCATCGCGCAGAACTGATCGGGATCAACGCGCCGACCACACCCGTTCCGGCATGCTGGCCGCAGGCTGACTGGCCTCGGGGTGCAGTCGCAGCCACCCTTGAAACGGGGTGGGGCAACCGCATCTTTCCAGCATCGCCGGCGCGGGCCGGCCCTGATGACCGATGAGGATTCGCAATGCGGATGGACAAGCTCACCTCGCGTTTCCAGCAGGCGCTGGCAGACGCACAGTCGCTGGCCGTGGGCCGCGACAACAGCATCATCGAACCGGTTCATTTGTTCAGTGCGCTGCTGGACCAGCAGGGTGGCAGCACGCGCCCGCTGCTGGCCCAGGCCGGCGTGAACGTGCCGGTCCTGCGCGAGCGCCTGACCGAAGCACTGGACGCGCTGCCGAAGGTGTCCGGCCAGGCCGGCAATGTCTCGATGGGCAACGACCTGGGGCGCCTGCTGAACCAGACCGACAAGCTGGCCCAGCAGCACGGTGATGCCTTCATTGCCAGCGAGTGGTTCGTGCTGGCAGCGCTGGACGACGGCGGCACGCTGGGCATGGCACTGCGTGCCGCCGGTGCTGACAAGACCCGCCTGCAGGCCGCGATCGACAAGCTGCGTGGCGGCGAGAACGTGCAGTCGGAGAATGCCGAGGAACAGCGGCAGGCGCTGGAGAAGTACACCATCGACCTGACCGCGCGCGCCGAGAGCGGCAAGCTCGATCCGGTGATCGGACGTGACGAGGAGATCCGTCGCACCATCCAGGTGCTGCAGCGCCGGACCAAGAACAACCCGGTGCTGATCGGCGAACCCGGCGTGGGCAAGACTGCCATTGTCGAGGGGCTGGCCCAGCGCATCATCAACGACGAAGTGCCCGAAGGCCTGCGCGGCAAGCGCGTGCTGTCGCTGGACATGGGCGCGCTGATCGCCGGTGCCAAGTTCCGCGGTGAATTCGAAGAGCGCCTGAAGGGCGTGCTGAACGACCTGGCCAAGAACGAAGGCCAGATCATCCTGTTCATCGACGAATTGCACACCATGGTCGGCGCCGGCAAGGCCGACGGCGCGATGGATGCCGGCAACATGCTGAAGCCGGCACTGGCACGTGGCGAGCTGCACTGCATCGGTGCCACCACGCTGGACGAGTACCGCAAGTACATCGAGAAGGATGCTGCGCTGGAGCGCCGCTTCCAGAAGGTGTTCGTGGGCGAGCCGTCGGTGGAGGACACCATTGCGATCCTGCGCGGTCTGAAGGAGAAGTACGCGCTGCACCACGGCGTGGAGATCACCGACCCGGCCATCGTTGCCGCTGCGACGCTGTCCAACCGCTACATCACCGACCGCCAGCTGCCGGACAAGGCCATCGACCTGATGGACGAAGCCGCCTCGCGCCTGCGCATGGAGATCGACTCCAAGCCGGAGGAACTGGACCGCCTGGAACGCCGGGTGATCCAGCTGAAGATCCAGCGCGAGATGCTGAAGAAGGAAAAGGACGAGGCCTCGCGGCAGCGCCTGGCCGATCTGGAGAACGACATCGAGGCGCTGGAGCGCGAGTTCTCCGACCTCAATGAAATCTGGAAGTCGGAGAAGGCCGCGCTGCAGGGTGCGACCAAGATCAAGGAGCAGGTCGAGCAGGCCAAGCTGGAGCTGGAAGCCGCGCAGCGCCGCCAGGATTTCGCCAAGATGAGCGAGATCCAGTACGGCCTGCTGCCGCAGCTGGAAAAGCAGCTGGCCGCTGCGCAGGAAGCCGAACACAGGGACTTCAAGCTGGTGCAGGACCGGGTCACCGACGAGGAGATCGCCGAGGTCGTGTCGCGCTGGACCGGCATTCCGGTCAACAAGATGCTCGAAGGTGAGCGCGACAAGCTGCTGCGGATGGAAGAGGTGCTGCACAACCGCGTGGTCGGCCAGGAGGAAGCGATCAAGGTCGTCTCCGATGCCGTGCGCCGTTCGCGTGCGGGCCTGTCCGATCCGAATCGCCCGGCCGGTTCGTTCCTGTTCCTCGGCCCGACCGGCGTCGGCAAGACCGAACTGTGCAAGTCGCTGGCCGAGTTCCTGTTCGACAGTGCCGACGCGATGATCCGCATCGACATGAGCGAGTTCATGGAGAAGCACAGCGTCGCCCGCCTGATCGGTGCGCCCCCGGGCTACGTCGGTTACGAAGAGGGTGGCTACCTGACCGAGGCCGTGCGTCGCCGTCCGTATTCGTTGATCCTGCTGGACGAAGTGGAGAAGGCGCATCCGGATGTGTTCAACATCCTGCTGCAGGTGCTGGACGATGGCCGCCTGACCGATGGCCAGGGCCGCACCGTGGACTTCCGCAACACCGTCATCGTGATGACCTCGAACCTGGGCTCGCACCAGATCCAGGACATGAGCGCTGATGACAGCCCTGAGGCCTACACGCAGATGAAGGCGGCGGTGATGGGCGTGGTGCAGGCGCACTTCCGCCCGGAGTTCATCAACCGCCTGGACGACATCGTGGTGTTCCACCCGCTGGACAAGCAGCAGATCAAGCAGATCGCGCGCATCCAGATGCGTGGGCTGGAAAAGCGCCTGGCCGAACGTGGTTTGAAGCTGCTGGTGTCCGATGCGGCGTTCGACCTGCTTGGCAACGTTGGTTTCGATCCGGTGTACGGCGCACGTCCGTTGAAGCGGGCGATCCAGGCGCAGCTGGAGAACCCGCTGGCGCAGAAGATCCTGTCCGGTGCCTTCGTCAACGGCGACACCATTGAAGTCGGCAACGACGGCGGCCACCTGGTGTTCGCCAAGGCGTGATTCACACGGGGCGCTGCCTGATCGCGGCGCCCCGTTTCCTGTGGAGTACGCCGGGCCATGCCCGGCGCTCACTCAGAAGCGGTGCGTGTAGCCGCTCATCAGGCCGAACTGGTTCGCCTTCTGCACGATCGGGCTGTCGGCCGCATCGCCGAGCAGGCGCGTGCCTTCGGCCGAGATGTACCAGTTGCCATTGCGGCCCACGCGGTGGCTCCATTTCAGGCCAAGACCGGCGCTGACCAGCCCAGCCTTCGGCGTGTGCTGGGCAAAGCCGGTGCGCGCCGCCTGTTCCGGGCTGACGCCGTACCAGGTCTGCATGTAACCGCGATTGCCGTAGTCGGTGGAAACACTGCCGCTGACCACGCCACCGGCCAGGTCGAACAGCGGCATGCTCAGATTCAGATGGATCTGCTGGGTAGCCAGGCCGTTCTCGGCCTTGTCCTCGTCCTTGCGGGTGAACTGCCAGGCGCCGCTCAGCACGGCTTCGCCCAGCGTATAACCAGCCGAGACACCGACCAGGGGACGGGTATCGATATCACCCATGCCGCGCAGGAAGTCCGAACCGCCGAGCAGGGAGTCCTTGTCGCGGCGGATGCCGCTGGCGCCGACGTAGGCACGCACACGGGTGTGCTCGCCAATGGACGTGCCCCAACCGATGCCACTGGTGCCCAGAAACCAGCCCCCCGGCGAGGTGACATCGAACGACAGCGACGGCGTCGCGCGGTATTCCTCGCTGCCGCTGTAGCGCGGCGTCACGCCACCACCAGCGGCGAGCTCGAAGGTCCAGTGGTCATCCTTGGCGTGGGCGATCGGCGCGGCGAACAGCGGCAGCAGGGCCAGGCAGAGCAGGGTGGGGGAACGGCGAAGCTGGGACATGGAATCTCTCGACAATGGGAGGAAAGCAGCGCGCGCATCCGGCGAGTGCTGCAGGGGCGCCAGCGTGGCGATATGCCGGCGACCGATCCCTCCGCAGTTGTGCGGGAGTTGTAATCAACTGTAATGGCGCCCGTGGGCGTTCAGCTGGCAGCCAGCGGCCAGTGCATTTCCAGGCGCGCGCCACCCAGCGTGGCGCGGCTGATGCGCAGCTCGCCGCCGTGGCGGGCTGCAATGCGGTTGACGATGGCCAGGCCCAGGCCGAAGCCACCGGTATCGCGGCTGCGGCTGTCATCCAGGCGGGTGAACGGGCGCATCACTTTTTCATGGTCGGCCTCGGCGATGCCCGGGCCGTCATCATCCACGCGCAGGCACGCGCGGCCACCCACACCGACCAGTGAGACTTCGACCTGCGAATGCGCGTGGCGCAGCGCATTGCCTACCAGATTGCTCAGCGCCAGCTGCAGCAGCCGCGGTTCGGCATCCACCCGCGGCAACGCACTGGGCTGCACGCGCAGGACCACGCCGGCTCGTTCGGCATCACGGCGTGCATCGGCCAGGCAGGCCTGCAGCCAGTCGTTGGCTTCAATGCGCTGCATCGGCTCGCCTTCGCCGGGATGCTCCAGACGCTCATAGGCCAGCAGTTCGCTGACCAGCCGGTTGAGTTCGGCCAGGTCGCCGTGCAGCCCCTGTGCCAGCCGTGTACGGCGTTCGTGATCGTCGCTGTCCTGCATCAGGTCCAGGCCGAAGGCCACGCGCGCGATGGGCGTGCGCAGTTCGTGCGATATGGCATGGGTGAGGTCGCGCTGGCGCTGGACCAGTTCGGCCACGCGTGCGGCCATGCGGTTGGAATGGTCGACGATGACGCGTATCTGCGAGCGTGGCGAAACCTGCGCGCGCGCCTGCAGATCGCCGGCACCGATGCGATCGGCGTGCACGCGCAGCGCGTCCAGATCGCGCCAGAGCAGGCGCACCCAGGCGTACAGGCACAGCCCGAACAGGGCCAGCATTACCGAATAGGCGATCAGGGTGAGATAGAGGGTCATCGACGGCTCGCCTGGTAGATGCAGGCGCAGCCAGGGGCCATCGGGATGCAGTGGATCAAGCGGCGCCAGTACGATCTCGAACTTCTGCCGGGAAATGAGCCCGTTGCGCTGCAGCTGTTCCTGTTCGCCGGCCGCGAGGGCCGGTGCTGACGGCAGCAGAGCCAATGCGATGCCATAGTGGGGTTGCCATTGCGCCAGCTGATCCTGCTGGGCGGCGGAGTCCTTTCCGTCCAACCCCTGCCGCAATGCATACAACTGGCCGCGCACCTGCTCTGCGAACACACGCTGCTGGAACGGCAGGTAGATGCGATCGAAGATCACGTTGATCAGCAGCAGGGTGATCAGGAAGCTCGCGCCGACCACCAGCCACAGGCGCAGAAACAGCCGCTTCATGCCGACCAGGACGAGGGATTGAACTGGTAGCCGCGGCCCCACACCGTCTTGATCCGCCGCGGTTCGCGCGCGTCATCGCCCAGCTTGCGGCGAAGCTTGCCGATGCTGACATCGACACTGCGGTCCAGCCCGTCGAAGCCGATGCCGCGCACCGCCTGCAGGATCTGGTCACGCGAGAGAATCTGCCCCGGCTGGCTGGCCAGCAGCCACAGGATCTCGAATTCGGTGGTGCCCATGTCCACCGGCTGGCCGTGCAGATGCACCTCGCGCTGCATGCGGTCGATCAGCAGCTCGCCGTGCATCAGGCGGCAGGGGGTGCCGGTGTTGCTGCTGCCATGGCGGCGGCGCAGCAGGGCGCGCAGGCGGGCCAGCAGCAGGCGCGGCTCGATCGGCTTGTGCACATAGTCGTCGGCGCCCGATTCCAGGCCGAGCACCTGTTCGATGTCGTCCTCGCAGGCGGTCAGCATCAGGATCGGCACATCGGAGAAGCTGCGGATCTGCCGGCACACGTCTATGCCGCCGAGGCCGGGCAGCATCAGGTCCAGCACCACCAGTTCCGGCGCGTGCTGGCGGCAGGCCGCACCGGCGAGGTCGCCACGGGCCACATGCTGCACGGCGAAGCCGTGTTCGTGAAGGTAGTCACTGACCAGCTCGGCCAGGCGGCGGTCGTCCTCCACCAGCAGCACCGGGGTCGGAGTGCCGCTGGCGGTGGGTGTCCAAGGGGATGGCTGCATGCGCGTTGGGCCTCCGTGCCCGGGCAGGAGCGCCCGGCGGCGAAGCCTAGCAACGGCCCATGACGGCTGCCTGAATCGCGGCCAACCTGATAACCGGTGGTACTGGCGTCATCGCCAGCAGCTTTCAGCGCGTGGTTCTGGCTGGCCTATGGTGGCGGTTTCCCCGGATGGAGCCTGGCGCAATGAGCGACCCGCAGTGGCAACTGGAAACCCTGGCCGTGCACGGCGGCTACCGTCCCGACCCGACCACCCGCGCGGTGGCGGTGCCGATCTACCAGACGGTGGCGTATGCCTTCGATGACACCCAGCACGGCGCCGATCTGTTCGACCTGAAGGTGCCCGGCAACATCTACACCCGCATCATGAACCCCACCACCGACGTGCTGGAACAGCGCCTGGCCGCGCTGGAGGGGGGCATCGGCGCGCTGGCACTGGCCTCGGGGCAGGCGGCGATCACCTATGCCATCCAGACCATTGCCGAGGCCGGTGACAACATCGTTGCCTCCAGTGCGCTGTATGGCGGCAGCCTCAACCTGCTGGCCCACACGCTGCCGCAGTACGGCATCCAGGCGCGCTTCGCCGACCCGGCCGATCCGTCCGCCTTCGCCGCGCTGATCGACGAACGCACCAAGGCGGTGTTCGTCGAATCGATCGGCAACCCGCGTGGCAACGTCACCGACATCGCGGCGATTGCCGAGGTCGCGCATGCCGCTGGCGTGCCGCTGATTGTCGACAACACCGTGGCCACGCCGTTCCTGCTGCGCCCGTTCGAGCACGGCGCCGACATCGTGGTGCATTCGCTGACCAAGTACCTCGGCGGCCACGGCAACAGCCTCGGCGGCGCGATCGTCGATTCCGGCCGCTTCGACTGGGCTGCACAACCCCAGCGCTTCGCACGGCTCAACCAGCCCGACCCCAGCTATCACGGCGTGGTCTATACCGAAGCGCTGGGGTCGGCGGCCTACATCGGCCGCGCGCGGGTGGTGCCGCTGCGCAATACCGGCGCGGCGCTGTCGCCGTTCAATGCGTTCCTGATCCTGCAGGGCATTGAAACCCTGGCGCTGCGCATGGAGCGCATCAACGCCAACGCGCTGGCTGTCGCGCAGTTTCTGAAGTCACACGCAAAGGTGGCCTGGGTGCGCTACGCCGGGCTGGCCGACGACCCCGAGCATGCCGCCGCGCAACGTTACCTGGGTGGGCACGGCTCGGGCGTACTGACCTTCGGCCTGCCGGGCGGCCGTGAAGCCGGCGCACGTTTCCTCGATGCGCTGAAGCTGTTCACCCGCCTGGTCAACCTGGGCGATGCAAAATCGCTGGCCACCCATCCGGCCTCGACCACCCATCGCCAGCTGGATGCCGCCGAACTGGCCAAGGCCGGCGTCAGCGAGGACACCGTGCGGCTGTCGATCGGCATCGAGCACATCGGCGACCTGCGTGCCGACCTGGAGCAGGCCCTGGCAGGCGCCTGATAGCCGCACGCTTGGTCGTCATCGCCACAGGCGATCACCACCGGCACCGCGATGCGCTACGGTGGAACTGCCTCTCCGAGGCATGGCAACGTGGCGATCCAGATCCCCGGTCGATGCGGGTCGACCGGGGATTTTTTTGTTTCCGGGGTCAGGTCTGTTCTCCTGCGGAAAACGGATCTGACCGCATGCGCCGCCGTGTCGACCAAGGTCGACACCTACCAACAGCAGCGCGGCCCCCCGCCATCCCACGGAATGCCAGCTTTTGCTTTTGTCGTTGCCGTTGCTTCAGCAGGTGCAGGGCTGCAAGCCCTGCCGCACCCACACTCCTCACACCACCGGAATACTGTGCTGTCCCAGCCCGCGATACGGCGGCGTGGCCATCACCATCTCGGCCAGCGAGTACGCCAGCTCACGCTCGGCCATCACCGTGCCATCCGCACCGTGCTCCAACAGATGCTTCACCTCTGCATCGCTGTGTGCTCGCGCCAGCAGGGTCAGATCCGGATTGATCGCACGCAGCTTGGCCAGCGCCTTACCGGCTTCCAGCGGCTGAGGAATCGCCAGCACCGCAATCTTCGCGCGTTCCGGATGCGCTTCGGCCAGCACGCGGTCGGCAGCAGCACTACCACGGATCGCCGCCAGGCCCTTGGCGTGCGCCTGTTCGACGTGCTCCTTGTTGTCATCGATCACCAGCACCGGCACGCCACGATCGCGCAGCACCTGCGCCAGCTCGCTGCCGACCCGGCCGTAACCAATGACGATGGCATGGTCATGCAGGTCACGCGAGGGGCCGGTGGCCTCTTCCGGCTCGGCGGCCTGGGGCGACTGCTCCTGCTTGGCCTGCCAACGGTCAAGCAGCCCGAACACCAGCGGGTTGAGCATGATCGACACCAGCGCACCGGCCAGCACCAGCGACTGGCCTTCCTTCGGCAGGATCTGCAGCGCGACGCCGAGGCCGGCGATGATGAAGGCGAATTCGCCGATCTGCGCCAGGCTGGCCGAGATGGTCAGCGCAGTGCTGGTCGGGTGGCCGAACGCGCGCACGATGAAGAACGCGGCGGCCGACTTGCCGAACATGATGATCAGCACCGTGGCCAGCACCTGCCAAGGGTGCTGGACGAGGATGTTGGGGTCGAACAGCATGCCGACCGAGACGAAGAACAGCACCGCGAACGCATCGCGCAGCGGCAGCGAATCATGTGCGGCCTTGTGGCTCAGCTCCGATTCGTTGAGCAGCATGCCGGCGAAGAACGCGCCCAGCGCGAACGAGACGCCGAACAGCATCGCCGAGCCGAACGCCACGCCCAGCGCGATCGCCAGCACCGACAGGGTGAACAGTTCGCGCGATCCGGTGCCGGCGATGCGTTCGAGGATCCACGGGATGACCCGGCGTCCGACCACCAGCATCACCGCCACGAACAGGCCCAGCTGCACGAAGGTCCAGCCGATGTCGGCCAGCACGCTGCCCAGCGAGTGCGATTCCTTGGCCGCATCGGGGCCGAACACACCGGCCATCACCGGCATCATCACCAGCGCCAGCACACAGGCCAGGTCTTCCACGATCAGCCAGCCGACCGCGATCTTGCCGCGCATGGTCTCCAGCAGGCGGCGCTCCTCCATCGCCCGCAGCAGTACCACGGTACTGGCGGTGGCCAGCGAGAAACCGAAGATGACGCCATGCAGGGCTGGCCAGCCCATCAGCGAGGCCACGCCCCAGCCGAGCAGGGTAGCGACCGCGATCTGGCCGATGGCACCGGGGATGGCGATGGCCTTGACCGCCATCAGGTCCTTCAGCGAGAAGTGCAGGCCGACGCCGAACATCAGCAGCATCACGCCCAGCTCGGCCAGCTGGTTGGCCAGCGCCTGGTCGGCGACGAAGCCGGGGGTGAACGGGCCTACGCAGATGCCAGCAACCAGGTAACCGACCAAGGGAGACAAGCGGAGCTTGTTGGCCAGCGCGCCGAAGATGAAGGCGAGCCCGAGGCCAACGGCAACGATGTTGATCAGGTCGGTGTCATGGTGCATCGGCACTCGCAGAAAAACGGGGGTATCCCGATTTTCACCGATGACGCCAGATACGGCAAACCTTAAATGCGAATGGGGTCAGATCCCTCTCCCGCAGGAAAAAGGATCTGACCCCACCAGGGAGTTGCCGGCCAGCGGCCGGCACTACCAGAGAGGCGCCCGCCAGCGCTTACCAGGTGTACTTGACCCGGCCGTATACGTACGCGCCGTTGAAGCCGAACGGCGAGTAGTTGCTGTACGGCAGCATGCCGAAGGTGGAGTTCTGCAGGTCTTCGGTGCGGTCCGGGTACTTGTCCAGCAGGTTGTCGGCGCCCACGGTCAGGGTCCAGTTGCTGCTCGGCTTGTAGCTGGCCGAGGCATCCACCACCCAGGCGTCGCCATAGGTCTGGTCGCGCAGTGCGGTGGCCGAGTTGCGCACGGTGAATTTGCCGTAGCGGGTCGCGGCCAGACCCAGTTCCCAGTGGTCCGAACGCCAGGTGCCGCTCAGGATCGCCTTGTCGCGCGGATAGCTGTCCTCGATGCGGCCGATCTCATCGCGGCCGATCAGCGACTGGGTCAGGCCCAGCGTGCCGAACACCGCCGGGGTGCCGCCGACGCGGCGCACTTCGGTGTCGTTGTAGCTGTACGCGGCGGTCAGTTCCAGGCTGCTGGCGCTGAAGGGCACCGTGTAGCTGGACACGAAATCGACACCGCGGGTGCGCGTATCCAGGCCGTTGGTGAAGTACGAGAACGCGGTCACCTGCGGCAGGCCCAGCGTGCCCAGCAGCGCGCTGGTGGCGGTGTTGGTGGTGATGCTGGACGACAATGCGATGCGGTCATCGATGTCGATCTGGTAGGCGTCGACGGTGATGTACAGGCGGTCGACCGGCTGCAGCACCAGGCCCAGGCTGTAGGAGGTGGAGGTCTCGGCCTTCAGCGGCGAGGCGCCCAGCGCCTGCGCAGCCGGGCTGGTGGTCGGGAAGGTGCCGCGCTCGACGAACACACCGTTGAGGAACTGGCTGGTGACCGCCTGGTAGCCCTGCTGCGCCAGCGACGGCGCACGGAAGCCGCTGGACGCGGTGGCCCGCAGCGCGACCTTGTCGGTGAACGCGTAGCGCGCCGACAGCTTGCCGGAGAAGCGGTCGCCGAAGTCCGAGTAATCCTCGTAGCGGCCGGTGATGCCGGCCGAGAACTTCTCGGTCAGGTCCGCTTCCAGGCCGGCATAGACCGCGTAGTTGTGGCGGTCGGCATGCACTTCATTGGTCGGGGTGAAGCCACCGAAGCCCTGCGCGCCGCTGCCGGTGTACGAGTTCAGCTCGCCCGGCTTCTGGTCCCACTTTTCCTTGCGGTACTCACCGCCGAAGGACAGCGTGACCGGGTAGGCCAGGCCCCAGTCCAGCGACTTGGTCAGGTCGGCATTGAAGATGTCCTGCTGGTACTTCAGCGTGCCGTCGTAGAACGAGCGCGGGCTGGTTGCGCCGAGGCTGTAGTTGATGCTGTTGCGGGTGTGGAAGTCGAGGGTGTTCTCGCCGTGGTTCAGGCTCAGGTCCCAGGTCCAGCCGTTGTCGGTGTTGCCCTTGACCCCGGCCACCAGCGAGCGGTCCTTGGAGTACTGGTTGATCTCCGGCACGAATCCGTCCGGGTAGGTCTGCGCCAGCAGCGCGCTCTGCCCGCTGTGGTTGCGCGAGCGGTAGAACGCGAACGAGGTGATGTCGCGGTTGCTGAGCAGCGCGCTGGCGTAGCCGGTCACGCGGTCGCTGAAATCGAAGCTGGCGTTGACCGAAGCCGCAGTCGCATCCACGCGCGGGTCGCCGACGATGAAAGTCTTCTGGCCGATGCTCGGGAAGTTGCCGGTGTTCGGGGTGGTGCCGCGGTACGGGCCGGCGCGGTTGCTTTCATCCTGCTGGCTGATCTGGCCGGCCACGTGCACGCGGCCACGGCCGTTGCCGAACTCGACGCCGGTATCGCCGGAGAGCTGGTACTTGTTGCCGTCACCGGCAGAGTACTGGCCGTAGTCCACCGCCAGGCTGCCGCCACTGCCGCTGCCCTTGAGCACGATGTTGATGACGCCGGCGATGGCGTCCGAGCCGTACTGCGCCGACGCACCGTCGCGCAGCACTTCCACGCGCTCGATGGCGGCGATCGGGATCGCATTGATGTCCACCGCCGACGAACCACGGCCGATGCTGCCGTTGACGTTGATCATCGCCGAGGTGTGGCGGCGCTTGCCGTCGACCAGCACCAGCACCTGGTCCGGTGACAGGCCGCGCAGCTGCGCCGGGCGCACACCGCTGGTGCCATCGGTCAGCGCCGGGCGCGGGAAGTTCAGCGAGGGCAGGGCGCGCGACAGGGCGGTGGCCAGCTCGCTGGTGCCGGTGGACTGCAGGGCTTCGGGGGTGATGATGTCGATCGGCGACTGCGATTCGGCCACCGTGCGGTCGGCCACGCGGGTGCCGGTGACGATCACCGTGTCCAGGGTGTTGGCGGCGGTGCCGGCCTGCTGGGCAGCGGCAACGAACGGAGAGCCACCGAGTGCGACAGCGACGGCGGCGGCGATCAGGCTGGTCTTGCGGGTCATCGGGACGGAGCTCCGGTTGGCGGGGGCGGCACCGGAATCGACATCACGGGGGTGAGGCGGACGGCGGTTGTTGCGGTGCGCAAAGCAGGAATTAACGGGATATTCAGTGCGTGTCAAATGCCGGTCATCGGAAAAAACGTTGCAGCAGCAACCATTTAGCCCGGATCGGCACTGGCGGGGGAGGGAGCCCGGGACGCGCGCGGCAAGGACGTGGGAGAGAGGAACGCCGGCCGCCGCGCATCCCGGGACGCGTCAAGTATTCGTTAACGCTAGAATTGCGTCGCAGGAACAGTGCTCACCAGCACATTCCATCTGGTTATATGGACGCCTCCCCCGATGATTTCCCTTCGTAATTTCGCCTTGCGCCGCGGCGAGCGGCTGCTGTTGTCCAATGTCGACCTGACCCTGCACGCCGGTTACCGGGTGGGTGTGGTCGGCCGCAACGGTGCTGGCAAGTCCAGCCTGTTCGCGGCGGTGAAGGGCGAGCTGGAGGCGGACAAGGGCGATGTCGATCTGCCCGGCAAGGTGCGCATCGCCAGCGTCGCCCAGGAAACCCCGTCGCTGCCGGACCCGGCGCTGAGCTTCGTGCTGGGCGGTGATACCGAAGTGGCCGCCGTGCTGGCCGCCGAGGCCGAGGCGACCGCCCGCGAAGACTGGGAAGCGGTGGCCGAGGCGCACACGAAGATGGCCGAGCTCAATGCCTACGACGCCGAAGCGCGCGCCGGCAAGCTGCTGCACGGCCTCGGTTTCCCGGCAGAGACCCACCACCGCGCGGTGTCCTCGTTCTCCGGCGGCTGGCGCGTGCGCCTGAACCTGGCCCGCGCGCTGATGATGCCAAGCGACCTGCTGCTGCTGGACGAACCGACCAACCACCTGGATCTGGACGCGGTGTACTGGCTGGAGCAGTGGCTGCTGAAGTATCCGGGCACCCTGCTGCTGATCTCGCATGACCGCGAGTTCCTCGACAACGTGGCCACCCACACCCTGCACCTGCACGGTGGCGGCGCCAAGCTCTACCCGGGCGGCTACACCGACTTCGAGCGCCAGCGCGCCGAACAGCTGCGCCAGCAGCAGATCGCGCACGAGAAGGAACAGGCCGAGCGTGCCCACCTGCAGAGCTTCATCGACCGCTTCAAGGCGCAGGCCAGCAAGGCCGCGCAGGCGCAGAGCCGCATGAAGCGCCTGGCCAAGCTGGCCGGCACCGAAGCGGTGCGTGCCGAGCGCGAGTTCCGCATCGAGTTCGCGCCGCCGGCCAAGCTGCCGTTCTCGCTGATCCGCCTGAACCACGTCGAGGCCGGCTACGGCAAGGACGCGGTGATCCTGCACAACGTCGGCTTCGGCCTGGAAGCGGGCCAGCGCATCGGCCTGCTCGGCCCCAACGGTGCCGGTAAGACCACCCTGGTGAAGACCCTGGTGGGCGAGCTGGCGCCGATCGTCGGCGAGCGCATGGCGCACCCGGACCTGAAGATCGGCTACTTCGCCCAGCACACGGTGGAGTCGCTGCACGAAGGCCAGTCGCCGATGGAGCATTTCCGCGAGATCGCCCCGGACGCACCGAACCAGTCGTTCCGCGATTTCCTCGGCAAGTGGAACTTCCCGGGCGACCGCGCGTTCGAGCCGGTGGATGGTTTCTCCGGCGGCGAGCGCGCGCGCCTGGCGCTGGCGCTGATCGCCTGGCAGCAGCCGAATGTGCTGCTGCTGGACGAACCGACCAACCACCTTGACCTGGAAATGCGCGAAGCGCTGGCTGAGGCACTGGCCACCTTCGAAGGCGCGATCGTGATGGTCTCGCATGACCGCCATCTGATCGGCCTGGTCTGCGATACCTACTGGCGCGTGGCCGATGGCGTGGTCGAGCCGTTCGACGGCGACCTCGACGCCTACGCGGCCTGGCTGCGCACCCGTCCGCAGGCGCAGGGCACCAAGGCGCGCATGGAACAGGTGGAAGAGCCGGTGGTGGTCAAGACCGCGCCGGTGGCTCAGGTGGTGCAGAAGAAGCCGGTGAACCCGCACAAGCTGGCCGCCGCCGAAGCCAAGGTGGCCGAACTGGAAAGCGCCCTGGCCGAGCTGGACCGCCAGCTGGCCGACCCGGCCAACTACGCCGATGTCACCCGCATGGCGGTGATCGGCCGTGACCGCGAAACCGCTGCCGCCCAGCTGGAAAAAGCCGAAGCCGCGTGGATGGAACTGCTGGAGTCCTGATCACGCAAAAAAGGGGACGGAGGGGATTAAGTCGTTTGTGGCACAAACGACTTAATCCCCTCCGTCCCCTTTTTCATCCCTGCGCCTGCAGCCATTCGCGGAACCGCTTCGCCGGCTCACGCTCGGCACGCGAGCGCAGTCGCGTGAGCCAGTAGCGCCCCAGCTCCAGCGTGGTGCTGAATGGCTGCAGCAGGCGACCCTCGGCCAGCTCCTGCTCGAACATGCGCAGCGGCAGCAGCGCCACGCCGGCACCGCCGACCGCGGCCATCGCCACCGTCAACGACGAATCGAACACCGGCCCGCGGGCTTCCACGCCACTCACTCCTGCCGCCTGCAGCCAGCGCGGCCATTCGTCGCTGCGGTAGGAGCGCAGCAGGGGCAGGGTGCCCAGGTCGCGTGGCTGTTTGAGCCGCCGCGCCAATGCTGGTGCGCACAGCGGTGCAAACGGCGCGTCGAGGATCGCTGTGCAGGCCTGGCCCTGCCAGTCGCCATCACCGAAGCGGATCGCCAGGTCCAGGCCCTCGCCGGCCAGATCAATGCGATTGTTGTGGGTCTGCAGTCGCAGCTCGATGTCCGGGTGCGCGGCCTCGAACGCAGCCAGCCGTGGCAACAGCCAACCGGTGGCGAAGGTGCCGACCACGCCCAGCGTCAGTACTTCACGGGCCGGGCCACCGGTGTAGCGCGCGATGCTGGCCGAGATGCGCTCAAACGATTCGTTGAGCACCGGATACAGCGCCGCGCCCTCCTCGGTGAGCGCCACGCCGCGCGGCAGGCGATGGAACAGACGGATGCCGAGCCGGTCCTCCAGCCCGCGGATCTGGTGGCTCAGCGCGGCCTGGCTGACGCACAGCTCCAGCGCGGCACGGGTGAAGTTCTGGTGGCGTGCGGCCGCCTCGAAGGCACGCAGGGCGTTCAGCGGCAGGGTGGGGTGCAGCATTGGAGTAGTCGTGAGCCAGGGTGATGGCTGATCCTACCTTCCCAGTAGCCAGTTCAGAAGAATTAAAGGGTTGATTGCGACAGGCATTAATTCAGCTAATGCCTTCCGCTGATTTTTCGCGCTGGTCGCCTGCGTGCGAGGCTTCAATAATCGGGCGGTCCCCCAGGAGAACCCGCATGCTCGCCCGTCGCCGATTCCTGCAGTTCAGTGGTGCTGCCGTTGCTTCCTCGCTTGCCCTGCCGTTGCTGGCCCGTGCGGCGGTCAAGACCGCCGCCAGTGCACCGACCGATGCCGCCCTCACCGCCGCCACCGACTTCGCCGCACTGGAAAAGGCCTGTGCCGGCCGCCTCGGCGTGACCCTGCTTGATACCGCCAGCGGCCGACGCATCGGTCATCGCCAGGACGAGCGTTTCCCGATGTGCAGCACGTTCAAAAGCGTGCTGGCCGCCACCGTGCTCAGCCAGGCCGAGCGCAGGCCCGCGTTGCTGGACACGCGCGTGCCGGTGCGCGATGCCGATCTGCTCTCGCACGCGCCGGTCACCCGCCGCCACGCCGGCAAGGACATGACCGTGCGCGATCTGTGCCGTGCCACGATCATCACCAGCGACAACACTGCCGCCAACCTGCTGTTCGGCGTGGTCGGTGGCCCGCCCGCGGTGACTGCGTTCCTGCGCGCGAGCGGTGATGCGGTGAGCCGCAGTGATCGCCTGGAGCCGGAGCTGAACAGCTTTGCCAAGGGCGATCCGCGCGACACCACCACGCCGGCGGCGATGGCTGCGATCCTGCAGCGCGTGGTGCTGGGCGAGGTGCTGCAGCCGGCGTCGCGGCAGCAGCTGGCCGATTGGCTGATCGACAACGAAACCGGCGACGCCTGCCTGCGCGCGGGCCTGGGCAAGCGCTGGCGCGTCGGTGACAAGACCGGCAGCAACGGCGAGGACGCGCGCAACGACATCGCCGTGTTGTGGCCGCTGGCCGGCGGCACGCCCTGGGTGCTGACCGCCTACCTGCAGGCGGGTGCGATCAGCAACGAACAGCGTGCCACGGTGCTGGCGCAGGTAGGCCGCATCGCCGATCGCCTGATCGGTTGAGGTAACCGGGGTCATTCAGAAGTGGCTTGCCGGATCGGTTCGGCGCGCGCATCCTGCGCGCGTTCGAACCACACGGAAGTCCCCCATGAGCCATGAACTGATCTACCTGCTGCTGATCTTCGCGCTGCTGGTGATCCCACGCGCGCTGCAGCGTTTCAGCCTGCCCGCGCCGCTGACCTGCCTGCTGTTCGGCATCATCGGCATGCTCTGGCTGGGCGACCAGGCGCACGACGCGGTGATCGGTCTGTTGGCCACGCTGGGCATTTCCTCGCTGTTCCTGTTCGCCGGCCTGGAAGTGGATCTGCAGGCGCTGCGCCGTGGCATGTGGCCGCTGCTGGCGCATCTGGTGATCCGTACCGGCACGCTGTTCGGTGTGGGCTGGCTGGCCTGGCGCTACGCGGGGCTGCCGTGGCAGGCCGCCGGCCTGCTGGCGCTGGCGCTGCTGACCCCCTCCACCGGTTTCATCATGGATTCGCTGTCGCGGCTTGGCCTGAGCGAGGACGAGCGGTTCTGGGTGACCAGCAAGGCCATTGCCGGTGAACTGCTGGCGCTGGCCGCGTTGTTCATCGTGCTGCAGGCCGGCGACCCGGGGCACATGGCGCTGTCCAGCCTGGCCCTGCTGGCGATGATGGTCGGCCTGCCGCTGCTGTTCATCGCGCTGGGCCGCTGGGTGGCGCCGCACGCGCCGGGTTCGGAGTTCTCGCTGCTGGTGATGGTCGGCATGGTCGCGGCGTACATCACCTATCTGCTGGGTGTGTATTACCTGGTCGGTGCCTTCATCGCCGGCCTGGTCGCGCGCCTGCTGCACCAGCGCATGCCGCTGCTGGCCTCGCACGAGAACCTGCATGCGCTGCGCCTGTTCGCCTCGTTCTTCGTGCCGTTCTACTTCTTCAACGCCGGCACCAAGGTGCCCAGCGAAGCACTGAGCTTTGAGGCGCTGGGGCTGGGCATCGTGATCACCCTGGTGGTGCTGCCGCTGCGCATCGGCGTGGTCTGGCTGCAGCGCCGGGTGATGTTCGGCGAGAGCTTCCGCAGCAGCCTGAGGGTCTCGCTGGCGCTGGCCCCGACCCTCATCTTCACCCTGGTGCTGGCGGCGATCATGCGCGAGCGCTTCCAGATTCCGGCGGTGCTGTTCGGCGCGCTGCTGCTGTATGCCGCACTGACCACGCTGTTGCCGTCGCTGGTGTTCCGCACGCCGTTCGATGTCGATCCGGTTGAACAGGAACCTGCGGGTGAAGGCGAAGCCGCGCCGGTGGCGGCCACCGAAACCCTGCCAGCGGCATCTGCAGTCGATCGCTGAGCAGATGCTGCGCGTGCGGTTTGCGCACTTCGGCCATGGCCGTTAGGGTTGGGGCATGAAACTGCCTGCCGTTGTCACCGCTTCCGCCCTCCTGCTCAGCCTTGCTGCGTGTTCGCAGCGCTCCGATACGGTCGCCCATGATCTGGCGACCGCACCGGCCGATGCCTTCATGGCCGCCATCGCCGCGCATTGCGGCCAGGCTTACGCCGGCAAGGTAGTGGAGGACACGCCGGCACCGACCGGCAAGGATCCGTTCGCCGGGCAGCGCCTGGTCATGCATGTGCGCGGCTGTGCCGATCCGGCGCACGAGCTGCGCATCCCGTTCCATGTCGGCGATGACCACTCGCGGACCTGGGTGCTGACCCGTACGGAAACCGGCCTGCGCCTGAAGCACGACCATCGCCACGAAGACGGCAGCCCCGACGCGATCACCCTCTACGGTGGCGACAGCACGCCGCCGGGCACCGCCGAGCGCCAGCAGTTCCCCGCCGACGCCGATTCGGTGGCGATGTTCCGCCGCGCCGACATGCTGGCCTCGACGCACAACACCTGGGCGATGGAGATTGATCCCGACCAGACCTTTGTCTACGAGCTGACCCGCCCGGAGGGCCGCCGCTTCCGCGTGCAGTTCGACCTGAGCAAGCCGGTTGCCCTGCCGCCTGCACCGTGGGGCGACGATAAAGCGTCCGCCCCGTGATCACAGGGTCGGATCCCTCCTGCGGAGGGCCTCGACCCCAGAAAGGCCCTCAGTAGATCCACGCCATGTGTGGATGCGGGATACCGGACCGGGGTCAGAGCCCTGGCCGTCGGCCAGGGATCCGACCGTGTACTTACCGCGTACCGAAACGCGCGCGGCAGCCGTTGCTCACCCACACCTGGCCACGTGAGTAGCCCCAGCTGCGGCCTTCCTGGCAGGCACTGCCGGACAGCTGCTGCTGCAGCACCGGGCGGCCCTGGCGCTCATCCCAGTCGCAGGTCTGCGAGCGGTTGTTGTTGCTGCTGCAGGTAACCGAGTAATTGCTGTTGCCGCCGCCCCAGCCACCGCCACCACCGCCCCAGCCGCGGGCTTCGGCGAATTCGGCACGGCAGCCGCCACTGACCCAGACCGCGCCGTTGCGCACGCCCCAGGTACGCCCTTCGTTGCAGGGGCTGCCGGACAGCTGGCGGACCAGGCGGGCATTGCGCCAGCCGACCGGGCAGCTGCGCTCACGGTTGTTCTGGCTCTCGCAGCGGATGGTCTCGCCGGGCCGGCCGTTGTTGCCGCCCCAGCCACCGCCATTGCCGCCGCCCCAGCCACCGCGGGCCTCGACGAATTCCGCGCGGCAACCGTTGGTGACCCAGATGCTGCCGTTACGGCTGCCCCAGGTGCGTCCTTCATCGCAGTCCGAGCCGGACAGCTGGCGCACCAGCTGCGCATTGCGCCAGCCGGTGTTGCAGACCCGTTCGCGTTTGTTCTGGCTTTCGCAGCGGACCACGCCGCTCTGCGCATGCGCGGAAGGGGCGGGCAGGGCAAGGGTGCCCGCGGCACCCAGGCTGAGGGTTACGGCCAGGCTGGCCAGGGACAGCGGTTTCATGGCGGCATCCCATACGGTGGCAGGTGCCCGACTATAGGGAGGGGGGCGATCAAGCCGGTGTGACTGGCCGGATTTGCCCCGGCCGGGGCCTCGGCCGCAGAATACGAGGCTTTCCGGCCCCCATCCGGTGCCGGCGTTCTCCAGCGGAGCTTCCCCCCATGCGTACCCACTTCTGCGGCCTGGTCGATGAGACCCTGATTGGCCAGACTGTCACCCTCGCCGGCTGGACCGACGTGGCCCGTAACCAGGGCGGCGTCTGCTTCATCGATCTTCGAGATCATGAAGGCATCGTGCAGGTGACCGTGGAAGTCGACAACGCCGACGTGTTCGCCGTGGCCGCGTCGCTGGGCTACGAGGATGTGCTGCAGGTGGAAGGCGTGGTGCGTGCCCGCCACGCGGTGAACGACAAGATGCGCACCGGCAAGATGGAAGTGATCGCCACCGCCATCACCGTGCTGAACAAGGCCGCGCCGCTGCCGTTCCACGCCCATGAGAATCCGGGCGAGGAAACCCGCCTGAAGTACCGCTACCTGGACCTGCGCCGCCCGGAAATGCAGCGCATGCAGCGCACCCGCATCAAGCTGGTGCAAGCCCTGCGCCGCCATCTGGACGAAAAGGGCTTCCAGGACATCGAGACCCCGATCCTGACCAAGGCCACCCCGGAAGGCGCGCGCGACTTCCTGGTGCCGGCGCGCATGCACCCGGGCGAGTTCTACGCCCTGCCGCAGAGCCCGCAGCTGTTCAAGCAGATCCTGATGGTGGCCGGCTTCGACCGCTACTACCAGATCGCGCGCTGCTTCCGCGACGAGGCCCTGCGTGCCGACCGCCAGCTGGAATTCACCCAGCTGGACATGGAATTCGCCTTCGTCCGCGAGCGCGACGTGCAGGATTTCGTCGAGGACATGATCCGCGCCATCTTCAAGGAAGTGGTCGACGTCCAGCTGGATGCCAGCTTCCCGCGCATGACCTGGGCCGAGGCAATGCGTCGCTACGGCTCGGACAAGCCGGACCTGCGCATCGCGCTGGAGCTGGTCGACGTGGCCGAGCTGGTCAAGGACAGCGAGTTCGCCGTGTTCACCGGCCCGGCCAATGACGCCGAAGGCCGCGTCGCCGCGCTGCGCATCCCGGGCGGTGCAGCGCTCAGCCGCAAGCAGATCGACGAATACGCAGCGCATGCCGCCAAGTACGGCGCCAAGGGCCTGGCCTACATCAAGATTGCCGACAACGGCGAGATCAGCTCGCCGATCCAGAAGTTCTTCAGCGAGGAATCCTTCGCCGCGCTGGTCGCCCATGTCGGCGCCGGTAACGGTGACATCGTGTTCTTCGGCGCCGGTGGCTACAACAAGGTCTCCGACTTCATGGGCGCGCTGCGCCTGAAGGCCGGCAAGGACTTCGGCCTGGTCGCCGACGGCTGGGCACCGCTGTGGGTCACCGACTTCCCGATGTTCGAGTGGGACGAGGAAGAACAGCGCTACGTCGCCCTGCATCACCCCTTCACCGCACCGGCCGTGGACGACATCGCCGACCTGCGCGCCAATGCCCGTACCGCCGTTTCGCGCGGCTACGACATGGTGCTCAACGGCAATGAAATCGGCGGTGGTTCGATCCGTATCCATCGTCCGGACATGCAGAGCGCGGTGTTCGAACTGCTCGGCATCGGCGCCGAGGAAGCCCGCGCCAAGTTCGGCTTCCTGCTCGACGCGCTGAACTACGGCGCGCCGCCGCACGGTGGCATCGCCTTCGGTATCGACCGCATCGCCGCGCTGATGGCCGGCACCGAGTCGATCCGCGACGTCATCCCGTTCCCGAAGACCACCGGTGCACAGGATCTGATGACCGACGCGCCGTCGCCGATCGTCGACGCGCAGCTGGCCGAAGTGCACATCCAGGTTCGCCCCAAGACCAACTGATCAGGAGATCCAGGCAATGACCGAGTTTGCGTTTTCGCTGGAGTGGGAAAAGCTGGGCAATGAAGGCTCCGAGGCCACCCTGGTCACCGAGCGTGCGCGCGTGTTCGGTGGTTGGCTGGTTCGCGTCGGAACCAACCCGGCGGCGATGGCCCTGACCTTCGTCGCCGACGGCGAAGGCCGTTGGGACGGTGAAGACTTCGGCGTCGAGGATTACGAGGACGACGAAGAGGAAGAGGAAGAGTACGACGAGGACGAGGAAGGCGAAGAAGAGGACGAGGACGAAGAGGAGTACGAGGAAGAGGACGAGGAAGAGGACGAGGAAGAAGAAGCGGAATCGCCTGAAAAGGCTTGACCCGCGCTTCGCCCTGACGTCAACTTCCTGCATGTATTCGATCCGCCGCGCCACCGTGGACGACGCGCCGACCCTGTCGGCGCTGGCTGCCCGCACGTTCACCGAAACCTTCGGCCATCTGTATCCGCCGCAGGACCTGCAGGCCTTCCTCGCGGAGGCCTACTCGGTCGAGCGCCAGCGCGTGATCCTGGCCCACCCCGATTACGCGGTGTGGCTGCTGGAGCTGGACGGGGAGGCGGTCGGCCATGCCGCCGCCGGCCCCTGTGGCCTGCCGCACCCGGACGTGAAGCCCGGTGACGGCGAACTCAAGCGCCTGTACCTGATCAAGACGCAGCAGAGCTGCGGCTGGGGCAGCCGCCTGCTGGAAACCGCGCTGGCCTGGCTGGAACACGAAGGCCCGCGCACGCTGTGGCTGGGCGTGTGGTCGGAGAACTTCGGCGCACAGCGTTTCTACGCCCGCTATGGATTCGAGAAGGCCGGCGAGTACCTGTTCCCGGTCGGTGATACCCAGGACCTCGAGTTCATCCTGCGCCGCGCACCGCGCGCGACCTGACGTTCACCGCCGCTTGCTGCGCGCGCGTGTTCAATCACCGTACGTTTCCGCCCCGCTGACCGCCAGGCTGTTTGCATGACTCCCCCCGTATTGCTGCTGCATGGCATCTGGAATGCCCGTGCCTGGGTCGGGCCGCTGGCCTGGCGCCTGCGCGCGCGTGGTTTCCAGGTGCACGCGTTCGGTTACTCCTCGGTGTTCGGTGGCCCCGACGTGGCCGTGCCGCAGCTGCTGGAGCGGCTGGCCGATGCCGGCCCGTTGTCGCTGGTCGGCCACAGCCTGGGGGGATTGCTGGCGCTGGAGGCCTTGCGCCGCCAGCCGCAGCTGGATGTGCAGCGCGTGGTCTGCCTGGGCTCGCCGCTGCGCGGCAGTGGCACTGCGCGTTCGCTGTCCGAGCACGGCTGGGGCCTGGCGTTGGGGCGCAGCAGCGATCTGCTGCTCGATGGCCTGCCGGACTGGCAGGGCAGGGCCGAGGTTGGCCTGATCGCCGGTTCGGTGCCGCACGGCCTGGGCAGCCTGCTGGGCGCCATCGACGACGCCTCCGACGGTACCGTGGCCCTGGCCGAGACACGCCTGCCGGGCCTGGCCGACCATTGCGTGGTACGTACCAGCCACAGTGGCCTGGTGGTATCGCCCGATGCCGCGCGGCAGACCGCGCATTTCCTGCGCCACGGCCAGTTCGATCACAGCCGCGACGCCGCCGCTGCGTAAGGCGGTTCGCCGGGCAGGGCGGTGCACACTCGGTAGCGCCGGGCCATGCCCGGCGGCAGTAGATCCACGCCATGCGTGGATGGCGCCTTCCCGATATCCCTCCGCCCTAGACACGGTTGCCGCCCCCGATCAGGTAGAATCCGCGCCTTGATCCTGAAGCAGCCAGACGGTAGCACCCATGGGTAGAGGCCCCTCCATCGAAGCCCGCAAGAACGCGTCCGACGCGAAGCGTGGCAAGATTTTCACCAAGATCATCCGCGAGATCGGCGTTGCCGCGCGCGGCGGTGGAGGCGACCCCAACAACAATCCGCGCCTGCGTGTGGCCGTGGACAAGGGCCTGGCCGTGAACATGTCCAAGGACGTGATCGAGCGCGCCATCAAGAAGGCTACCGGCGAACTGGAAGGCGTCGATTACGAGGAAATCCGCTACGAGGGCTACGCCCCGGGTGGCGTGGCCGTGATCGTCGACTGCCTGACCGACAACCGCGTGCGCACGGTGGCCGATGTCCGCCATGCGTTCAGCAAGTGCGGCGGCAACATGGGCACCGAAGGCTCGGTCGCCTTCATGTTCAAGCGCCTGGGCGTGCTCAGCTTCGCCCCGGGAGCCGACGAGGAAGCCATCACCGAAGCGGCCATCGAGGCCGGCGCCGATGACATCGTGGTCTACCCGGACGACGGCTCGATCGACGTGGTCACCAGCCCTGACGCGTTCAACGCGGTCAAGGATGCGATGGCCGCCGCTGGCCATGTCGCCGACCACGCCGAAATCACCTTCCGCGCGGACAACGACATCAAGGTCGAGGGCGAGGTTGCCCTGCAGGTCAAGAAGCTGCTGGACATGCTTGAAGACCTGGACGACGTGCAGGACGTGTACTCCAACGCCGAACTCGGCGCCGACGCCTACGCCTGAGCCGTCCTTGACGGCCTGGGCGCGGGCCGTTGAACGGTCACCGCGGACAGTCATGAGCCCATACGCCTGCCAGCGCCTCCCGTTCCGCCCCGCCAGGAGTGCAGCATGACCCGCATCCTCGGCATCGACCCCGGTTCGCAGCGGACCGGGGTCGGCATCATCGATGTCGACGCCACCGGCCGCGTCAGCCACGTGCACCACCAGCCGCTGGTGCTGCTCGGCGCCGACGATTTCCCGCAGCGCATGAAGCTGCTGGTGCTGGGCCTGGCTGACCTGTGCCGCGAGTACCAGCCGCAGGAAGTGGCCATCGAACGCGTGTTCATGGCCCGCAACCCCGATTCGGCGCTGAAGCTGGGCCAGGCCCGTGGCGCGGCCATTTCCGCCGTGGTGCTGCGTGACCTGCCGGTGCACGAATACGCCGCCAGCGAGATCAAGCTGGCGGTGGTCGGGCGCGGTGGCGCCGAAAAGCAACAGGTTCAACACATGGTCGGGCTCATGCTCAACCTGAAAACCAAGCTGCAGGCCGACGCGGCCGACGCGTTGGCAGTGGCGATCACCCATGCCCACGTAAGGGCAACGGCCAACCGCCTGGGGCTCAGTGCCCGCCAGGCGTGGGGCCGCAAATGAGGAGCTGCACGCAATGATCGGTCGACTGCGCGGCATCGTCGCCTACAAGGCGCCGCCGTGGCTGGTGGTGGACGTGAACGGAGTGGGCTACGAACTGGAGGCGCCGATGAGCACCTTCTACGACCTGCCCGAGCTCGGCCGCGAGGTCACCCTGTACACCCATTACTCGCAGAAGGAAGACAGCGTCTCGCTGTACGGCTTCCTGCGCGAAGGTGAGCGGCGCCTGTTCCGCGACGTGCAGAAGGTCAGTGGCATCGGCGCGAAGATCGCGCTGGCCGTGCTGTCCGGCGTCACCGTCGAGGAATTCGCGCGCATGGTCCAGGCCGGTGACATCACCGCGCTGACCCGCATTCCGGGCATCGGCAAGAAGACCGCCGAGCGCATGGTGCTGGAGCTGCGTGACCGCGCGGCGCAGTTCGGTGCCGGCGGCGCGCTGCCGACCGGCAGCGGCCCGGCCCCGGCCGATCCGCTGTCCGATGCCACCGTGGCCCTGCAGCAGCTGGGCTACAAGCCGGCCGAAGCGGCGCGCATGGCCCGCGATGCCTTCAATGAAGGTGACGAAGTGGCCACCGTGATCCGCAAGGCGCTGCAGTCGGCACTGCGCTGACCCGCCTTCCTTTCCCCCAACCCACCGCCTGAGCCTCGCCAGGAGTCCCATGTCCAGCAGTCAAACCCCGCACGCGGCCGCCCCAGGCGGTCATGGTCACGCCCCTCCAGCCGGAGGCCTGGCGCTGATCATCGGTGCGATCGGCGTGGTCTTCGGCGATATCGGTACCAGCCCGCTGTACACCCTGAAGGAGGCGTTCTCGCCGCACTACGGGCTCAACAGTGACCACGACACCGTTCTGGGCGTGCTGTCGCTGGCGTTCTGGGCGCTGAACATCGTGGTCACGCTGAAGTACGTGACCATCATCATGCGCGCCGACAACGACGGCGAGGGCGGCATCATGGCGCTGATGGCGCTGACCCAGCGCACGCTGCGCAACGGGTCGCGCTCGGCCTATGTGGTCGGCATCCTCGGCATCTTCGGTGCCTCGCTGTTCTTCGGTGATGGCGTGATCACCCCCGCGATATCGGTGCTGGGTGCGGTGGAAGGCCTGGAAGTTGCCGCGCCAGGACTGCACGCCTTCATCGTTCCGATCACCGTGGTGGTACTGCTGGCGGTGTTCGCGGTACAGCGCTTCGGCACCGCGAAGATCGGCAAGCTGTTCGGGCCGATCACCTCGATCTGGTTCATTTCGCTGGCGGCGATCGGCATCTACAACATCGTCGATGCACCGGAAGTGCTGAAGGCGTTCAACCCGTGGTGGGCGATCCGCTTCTTCATGGAGCATGGCTGGCACAGCATCTTCATTCTCGGCGCGGTGGTGCTGGCAGTGACCGGCGGTGAGGCGCTGTACGCCGACATGGGCCACTTCGGTGCCAAGCCGATCCGCCACGCCTGGTACTTCTTCGTGCTGCCGTGCCTGGTGCTGAACTACCTGGGGCAGGGTGCGCTGGTGCTCAACCACCCCGAGGCAGTGAAGAACCCGTTCTTCGAAGCGGTGCCGTCGTGGGCGCTGTATCCGATGATCATCCTGGCCACCATGGCCGCGGTGATTGCCTCGCAGTCGGTCATCACCGGCGCGTTCTCGGTCTCGCGCCAGGCCATGCAGCTGGGCTACATCCCGCGCATGCGCATCAAGCACACCTCGCACGACACCATCGGCCAGATCTACATCCCGGGAATCAACTGGGGCATCGCGGTGATGGTGATCGGCCTGGTGCTGGCCTTCCGCAGCTCCTCCAACCTGGCCGTGGCCTACGGCATCTCGGTGTCGGCCACCATGCTGATCGACACCCTGCTGCTGGCCCTGGTGGCGCGCTCGCTGTGGCCGAAGGCGCGCAAGTGGATCCTGCCGCTGTGCGTGGTGTTCTTCGTCATCGACCTCGGCTTCGTCATCGCCAACGGCGCCAAGCTGCTGCAGGGCGCCTGGTTCCCGGTGGTGCTGGGCATCTTCCTGTTCACCATGATGCGCACCTGGCGCCGTGGCCGCGAGCTGTTGCGCGATGAGATCCGCAAGGACGGCATCCGCCTGGATACCTTCCTGCCGGGCCTGATGCTGGCGCCGCCGGTACGCGTGCCGGGCACCGCGGTATTCCTCACCGCCGACCCGACCGTGGCTCCGCATGCGCTGATGCACAACCTCAAGCACAACAAGGTGCTGCACGAGCGCAACGTGTTCCTGCACGTGGAAACCCTGCCCATTCCCTATGCGATGGAAGGGCAGCGGCTGAAGATCGAATCGGTGGGCGACGAGTTCTACCGCGTCTACGTGCGCTTCGGTTTCATGGAGACCCCGGACGTGCCGCTGGCGCTGATGCGCTCGTGCGACCACGGCGGCATCTACTTCGACCCGATGGACACCACCTTCTTCGCCAGCCGCGAAACCATCGTCGCCACCGCCAACCGTGGCATGCCGATCTGGCGTGACAAGCTGTTCGCGCTGATGCACAGGAACGCCGCCCCGGCCACGGGCTTCTTCCGCATTCCGGGCAACAGATTGGTGGAACTGGGCGCGCAGGTGGAGATTTAATCTCCACCTGCGCTACGTCCCACGATTTGCTGCGCAAACCGTGGGTCCCGCGCGCATTCCACCTTATCCCCGCGCCTGTCGGCGCGCCCCCTTGAAACGCAGGCGCCTTGGGCGCCGGCGTTCCGCGCATTCCACCTTATCCCCGCGCCTGTCGGCGCGCCCCCTTGAAACGCAGGCACCTTGGGCGCCGGCGTTCCGCGCATGCCACCTTATCCCCCCGCCTGTCGGCGCGCCCCCTTGAACAACAAGGGGGCTCCACTTGCGGAGACCACTCGACTTCTCAGGTCCATCCGCGCATGGCGTGGATATACCGTGTCGACCAAGGTCGACACCTACCAGATCCGACCCCGTGCCGACCAAGGTCGGCACCCACCAAAGCAGAACGCCGTTCCGACAGATCGCAGGAAACTGTCGAAGGCGGGGTGGGTCCGCTTGCGGGGGCGTGAGCCGCATGGATGCGGCGACCGAGCTTACATGGACGTACTTGCAGCGTCCCCCGCAACCGGACCCACCCCGCCATTCCCCAGGAAGCCCGCTTCGGCTGTTGCTCTGGATGCTGCCGTTGCCGTTGCCTCTGCGGGTGCCGGGCGCAGCCCGGCCGAAACCCGCGCTTTTGCCGCATAATCAGCACATGACCGACGACCGCATCATCGGCGCCGGCGCCACCCGCGAGGATGACGCCGCCGACGCCAGCATCCGCCCCAAGCGCCTTGCCGACTACCTCGGCCAGGTGCCGGTGCGCGAGCAGATGGAGATCTACATCCAGGCGGCCAAGGGGCGCGGCGACGCGCTCGACCACGTGCTGATCTTCGGGCCGCCCGGCCTGGGCAAGACCACCCTCAGCCATGTCATCGCCAACGAGCTGGGCGTGGCCCTGCGGGTCACCTCCGGCCCGGTGATCGAGAAGGCCGGCGACCTCGCCGCGCTGCTGACCAACCTGCAGCCGCACGATGTGCTGTTCATCGACGAGATCCATCGCCTGTCGCCGGTGGTGGAGGAAGTGCTGTACCCGGCGATGGAAGATTTCCAGATCGACATCATGATCGGCGAGGGCCCCGCCGCCCGCTCGATCAAGATCGACCTGCCGCCGTTCACCCTGATCGGTGCCACCACCCGTGCTGGCCTTCTGACCGCGCCGTTGCGCGACCGCTTCGGCATCGTCCAGCGCCTGGAGTTCTACAGTATCGAGGAGCTGACCCGGATCGTGCGCCGCTCGGCGGCCATCCTGGCCATCGACTGCACCGCCGATGGCGCCGGCGAGATCGCACGCCGCGCGCGTGGTACCCCGCGTATCGCCAACCGCCTGCTGCGCCGCGTGCGCGACTATGCGCAGGTGAAGGCCGGCGGCCACATCGACGAGGCCGTGGCCCAGGCCGCGATGAAGATGCTCAAGGTCGACCCGGAGGGCTTCGACGAGCTTGACCGGCGCCTGCTCAAGACCATGGTCGACTACTTCGACGGCGGTCCGGTCGGCATCGAATCGCTGGCGGCGGCGCTGTCTGAAGAGCGCGGCACGCTGGAAGACGTGGTCGAGCCGTACCTGATCCAGCAGGGCTTCCTGGTGCGCACCGCGCGTGGCCGCATGGCCACCCACAAGGCCTACCGGCACATGGGCCTGAAGCCGAAGAACCCGCCGCAGGACCTGTTCGCGGAGGTTCCCGATGTCGGTTGAGCCCCGATTCAGTTGGCCGACACGCATTTACTGGGAAGATACCGACGCAGGTGGCGTGGTCTACCACGCCCGCTACGTGGCCTTCATGGAACGGGCCCGGACCGAATGGATGCGTGCGCTGGGCTACGGCCAGGAGCGCATGCGCGCCGAGCACGGGATGGTCTTCGCGGTGCGCTCGATGCAGATGGATTTCATCAGGCCGGCACGGCTGGATGACACCCTGCAGGTGAGTGCCCGCCTGGTCCAGCTGAAGAAGGCCAGCATGGTCTTCGACCAGCAGATCCTGCGCGACGGCGAGCTGCTGCTGTCGGCGCAGGTCCGCATCGCCGCACTGGAAGCGGCCAGTTTCCGCCCGCGTGGCATGGACGAGGCCGTCCTTGCCGTGCTGCAACCCCACCTCCACCCCGAATCCGAACACTGAGGAACAACGGATGATCGCAACGCTCCTGGCCCTGCAGGCCACGGTCACCGAGGCACTGCCGGCCGACGTCAGCAATGCCGCGACACAGACCCTTGCCCAGGCCACCACTGGCGGCGGCATCAACTACCTCGAACTGATGGCCAAGGCCAGCCTGCCGGTGAAGATCATCGTGCTGCTGCTGCTGGTCGGCTCGTTCGTCAGCTGGGTGATCATTTTCCGCAAGGCCCGCGTGTTCAAGCAGGCCACCCGCGAAGCCGACGAGTTCGAGAACCGCTTCTGGTCCGGTGCGGACCTGGGCAAGCTGTACAGCTCGGCCACCGACCGCAGCCGCAATGTCGGCGGCCTGGAAGCCATCTTCGAAGCCGGCTTCCGCGAGTACACCCGCCTGCGCGACAAGCGCCGCCTGGACGGTCGTGCCCAGCTGGAAGGCGCACAGCGTGCCATGCGCACCACTTACACCCGCGAAGTGGACCAGCTTGAGCGCAACCTGGAACTGCTGGCCAACATCGGCTCGACCGCGCCTTACGTGGGCCTGGTCGGTACCGTGTTCGGCATCATGGTGACCATGCACGACATGATCAGCAGCGGTGCGCAGGCCGGCATCGCCGCCGTCGCGCCGGGCATCTCCGAGGCACTGTTCGCCACCGCCATCGGCCTGTTCGTGGCGATCCCGGCGGTGTGGGCCTACAACCGCTTCACCACGCGCGTGGAGCGCATGTCAGTGCGGTTCGAGACCTTCGCCGAAGAGTTCAGCTCCATCCTGCAGCGCCAGAGCGCTGGCGACGAGTAAGCGCCTGACCCGGGAGTCCAAGCCATGTCCGCTGCCATCGGTCGCCGCAAGCGCCGCAAGCTGAAATCGGAAATCAACGTCGTTCCCTACATCGACGTCATGCTGGTGCTGCTGATCATCTTCATGGTCACCGCACCGCTGCTCACCCTGAGCTTCGACGTCGACCTGCCGCAGTCCAACGCCAAGGCGCTGGAGAGCAAGCAGGATCCGGTGATCGTCTCGGTGCGCCAGGACGGCCAGCTCAGCCTGAAGCTGCCCGACGCCAAGGACCCGACCGCCGTGTCGGCCGAGGAACTGGAAGGCCGTCTGGCCGGCATCGCCGCCCAGGACAAGGGCGTGCGCGTGATCGTCGCCGCCGACCGCGCCGTGGCCTATGAAAAGGTCATTGCTGCGATGGATGTGATCAAGCGCGCCAAGGTAGACAAGGTAGGCCTGGCCACCGATGCACGCTGACGCCCTGCCACCCCCGCATCAGCGCGAACCCGGCTGGGGCCTGCCCCTGGCGCTGGCGTTGCTGGTGCACCTGCTGGTCGCGCTGGTGTTCATCGTGGCCTGGTTCTGGTCGCCCGAGCGCAACACCGATGCCGCCGCCGGCGATCCCTCGGTCGAGGCCAGCCTGGCGCTGTCCGCGTCCGAGGCCTCCGCTGCGCGCCAGGCCCTGCGCCAGTCGGAAAAGCTGGAAGACCTGCCGCCGCCGGTGGCCGAGCCGATCCCGGTGCCGGAAGACACCATCCCGCCGCCGCAGCCGATTCCCGAGCCGCGCCCGCAGGACGCCCCCACGCCGCAGCAGCAACAGGCGCAGGAGCGTGTCGCGCAGCCAGACACCAAGGACCAGGAAGCGGTGAGCGCGCTGGCCATCTCGCAGGAGAAGGCCAAGCAGGAACAGGAAGCCAAGCGCCGCCAGGAACAGATCGACCTGACCGAACGCAAGCGCCAGGAAGAAGCGGAGCAGAAGCTGCGCCTGGCCAAGCAGCAGGAAGCGGACGAAAAGAAGAAGCAGGCCGAGCAGGAGCGCGTGGCGGCTGACAAGGCCGAGGCCGAGAAGCAGAAGAAGATCGCCGAGATCCGCGCCCGCCGCGAGCAGGCCGAGAAGGAAGCCAAGCTGGCCGAGCAGAAGCTGCGCCAGGTGGCAGCCGCGCGTAATGCTGCCGGCAGTGCCGCTGCCGGTTCCAGCGGTGCCTCCCAGCCGGCCGCCGGTGGCGGTGGCAACAGCGATGATCTTTCGGCCAAGTACGCGGCCGCGATCCAGGCCAAGGTGCTGTCGCAGTGGGTGCGCCCGGATACGGTGCCGCTCGGCCAGCGTTGCCAGATCACCATCACCCAGATTCCGGGGGGCACGGTGATGCAGGCCAAGGTCAGCCCGAACTGCCCGTACGACGAGGCCGGCAAGCGTTCGATCGAGGCCGCCGTGCTCAACGCGCAGCCGCTGCCGTACCGCGGCTTCGAGTCTGTGTTCGCACGCACGCTCAACTTCACCTTTACTGCCCAGGATCGCTGAGGCGGGCAGGGCAAGGTGGCTCTCGGGTCACCTGCGCCCACGGATGTCGCGCTTGCCTCTGGCGGGCCCGGTTTCAGCCGGGCAGGCTGGGGGCTGCTGTGGAATACCACCCTGCGGGGCGGTGTGGCCGGGGCAGGCGGTGCGATGTTAGCCACGACGTTAACGGTGCGTGAGAGGACGGGCTGGAACTGACCCGGAATTCACGTACCCTTGGTTCATGATTGCGAAGCGGTTCACTCCCGCTTTGTTATCCCTCGTTCCGGTTTCCCCCTATTGAGCGCTCCATGAAAAAGATGCCTCGCTGGCTTGCCGTGTTTGCGGCCCTGTTGCTGCCCTTTGCTGCCGTCGCGCAGCAGAAGGGGCTGGATATCGACATCATCGGCGGCAATGCCTCCGCGCTGCCGATCACCATCGTGCCGATGCCCTACCAGGGTTCGGCGGCTGCACCGCAGACCGACGTCGCCGGCGTGGTCCGCGCCGACCTCGAGCGTTCGGGCCAGTTCCGCACGCTGCCGGAAGCACAGATCGTCGAAAAGCCCGTGCGGGGCGGCGACATCCAGTTCGCCACCTGGCGCGCGCTGAAGCAGAACTACATCGTGGTCGGCCGCGTGCTCGACGCCGGTGCCGGCGCCTACCGTGTCGAGTACGAACTGTTCGACGTACCGAAGGGCGAGCGCCTGCTGGGCCTGGCGATGACCGCCCGTGGCAACGCCATGCGTGACGTCGCCCACCAGATGGCCGATGCCATCTACGAGAAGATCACCGGTGTCCGTGGCGCCTTCTGGACCCGCATCGCCTACGTGACCGCCAGCGGCAAGGGCGACGCCATGCGCTACGCGCTGATGGTGGCCGACTCCGATGGCTACAACCCGCAGACCATCGTGCGTTCGGCCGAGCCGCTGCTGTCGCCGTCGTGGAGCCCGGATGGCAGCAAGCTGGCCTACGTCAGCTTCGAGCGTGGCAATTCGGCGATCTACATCCAGAACATCGGCACCGGCGCGCGCGAGCTGGTCACCAGCTTCCGTGGCATCAACAGCGCCCCGGCGTTCTCGCCGGACGGCCGCAAGCTGGCCCTGACCCTGTCGCGCTCGGGTAACCCGGAAATCTACGTGATGGACCTGGGCAGCAAGCAGCTGACCCAGCTGACCAACCACTTCGCCATCGATACCGAGCCGACCTGGGCACCGGACGGCAGCGCGGTGTACTTCACCTCCGACCGCGGCGGCCGTCCGCAGGTCTACAAGGTCGGTGCGGGCGGCGGCAGCGCCGAGCGCGTGACCTTCCAGGGCAACTACAATGCCAAGCCCTCGGTGTCCTACGATGGCAAGAAGATCGCCGTCGCCCAGGGCTCGGGCAACAGCTACAAGATCGCGATGATGGACAGCTCGCTGGGTTCGCCCCGCTGGAGCACGCTGTCCCCGGGTTCGCTGGATGAATCTCCGAGCTTTGCGCCCAACGCAAGCATGGTGTTGTACGCCGCCCGCGAGGGTGGCCGTGGTGTGCTGTACGCCGTTTCTGCCGATGCGCGCGTGCGCCAGCGGTTGGTTCTGGCTGACGGAGATGTGCGCGAACCGGCATGGTCCCCATACCGTACCCAGCGCTAAAAGAGTGTTAATATTTTCGCTGTCTTGAACCCCTCATCGGCCTAGGAGCCACAAAGGTATCGCCATGAACAAGTCCACCCGCGTTCTGCTTGTTTCCCTGCTGTCTGTGGCCGTCCTGGCCGGTTGCTCGAAGAAGGTGAAGGAAGAGCCGGCAGCCCCGGTTGACACCGGCACCTCGACCACCACCCCGACCGCTCCGTCGACCTCCGGCCTGTACGGCCCGGGCGACCTGGACACCGACGCTTGCCTGCGCCAGCGCGTTGTCTACTTCGACCTGGACAAGGAAGACGTGAAGCCGGAATTCCAGGCCATCATGGCGTGCCACGCCAAGTACCTGCGTGACCGTCCGTCCTCGCGCATCACCCTGCAGGGCCACACCGACGAGCGCGGTTCGCGCGCGTACAACCAGGCCCTGGGCGAGCGTCGTGGCAACGGCGTCAACTCGGCCCTGCAGGCCAACGGTGGCTCGGCTTCGCAGCTGACCGTCGTGTCCTACGGTGAAGAGCGTCCGGTCTGCACCGAGTCGAACGAGTCCTGCTGGTCGCAGAACCGTCGCGTCGAAATCGTCTACACCGCGCAGTAATCCATGCGTATTGGCATCAAACTGATGCTGGTCGTTGCGGCAGCCCTCGTGGCTGCCGCACCGGCGCATGCACAGCGACAGAGTCTGGCCGACCGCGTTGGCGCGATCGAGCAGCAGATGTACAACAACAGTGCCAACCAGGACCTGTTGAACCAGATCAATCAGCTGCGGCAGCAGGTCACCAGCCTGCAGGCCTCGATCGAGCAGTTGCAGCACGACAACGCCCAGCTCAAGCAGTCCGCCCAGGACCAGTACCTGGATCTGGACAGCCGCCTGAACAGGTTGGAAGGGGGCAATGCCGCCCCGGCCCTGCCGCCCGTTCCGGCGAGCGCGCCGAAGGCCGCCCCGGCCCCGGCAAAACCCGCAGCGGCGGCCACTTCCGAGCGGCCGCCTTCCGTCCATGGTGATGCCGGCAGCCTTGCCGCCACCGGCGACGAGCGCACCTCCTACAACGTCGCCTTCGATTCGCTGAAGGCCGGCAAGTACGATGATTCGGCGCAGCTGTTCCTGAGCTTCCTGCAGCTGTACCCGAACGGCGTCTACGCGCCGAACGCGCTGTACTGGCTGGGCGAGAGCTACTACGCCACCCGCAATTTCCCGATGGCCGAGACCCAGTTCCGTGAACTGCTCTCGCGCTATCCGACCCACGACAAGGCCGCTGGCGGCCTGCTCAAGGTCGGCCTCTCGCAGTATGGCGAGGGCAAGGTCGACCAGGCCCAGCAGACGCTGGAGACCGTCGTGGCGCAGTACCCTGGCTCGGACGCCGCGCGCACCGCGCAGGACCGCCTGCAGTCGATCCGCCTCGGCAAGCAGATCCGCTGATCCGCTGACCGGGCGTACAATACGTGTCCTGTAGAGCCGAGCCCACGCTCGGCTGCTTTCGTTTCCGGACCGGCAAACCCGCCCGGATCCGGTAGCGCCGGGCCACGCCCGGCGGCTTGCATTACCGGCTGGGCCACACCCGACCGGCTGCAGTTGTAGAGCCGAGCCATGCTCGGCTGCTTTCGTTACCGGCCACGGTAGCCCACCCGCCACGTGTCCCACCAAGAAGTCCTCGCCATGACCGCCGTTACCTCGTCCAGCGCCGCCGCCACGCCCAGTGAGATCGTGCAGTCGCCCCTGCCACGCCTGAAGATCACCGAGATCTTCACCTCGCTGCAGGGCGAAGCCGATACCGCCGGCTGGCCGACCGTGTTCGTGCGCCTGACCGGCTGCCCGCTGCGTTGCCAGTACTGCGACACCGCCTATGCCTTCCATGGCGGCACCTGGTGGGACATCGACGACATCGTGGCCGAGGTGCTGGCCCAGGGCGTGCGCCACGTCTGCGTGACCGGTGGCGAGCCGCTGGCACAGAAGCGCTGCCTGGTACTGCTGCAGAAGCTGTGCGACGCCGGCATGGATGTCTCGCTGGAAACCTCCGGTGCGCTGGACGTCAGCGCCGTGGACCCCCGGGTATCGCGCGTGGTCGACATCAAGACCCCGGGGTCGGCCGAAGTGGCGCGCAACCGCTGGGACAACCTGCCGTTGCTGACCGCCCGCGACCAGATCAAGTTCGTCATCTGCAGCCGCGAGGATTACGACTGGGCCAAGTCCCTGTTGGCCGAGCACGATCTGGTGAAGCGTTGCACCGTGTTCTTCTCGCCGAGCAAGGGTGAGATCACCGCGCGCCAGCTGGCCGACTGGATCGTCGAGGACCGGCTGCCGGTGCGCTTCCAGATGCAGTTGCATAAAATCCTGTGGAACGACGAGCCGGGCCGATGAGCCTAGGCAGCGTTCCCTGATGTAGCTCCGGCGCGGGACAGCGTGCTGGCTTTCCCCTCCCAACCGGATGTTTTACCCATGAAGAAGGCAGTCGTGCTTCTCTCCGGCGGCATGGATTCAGCCGCCGTCATCGCCATGGCCCAGGAACAGGGCTTCGCCGTGCATGCCCTGAGCGTGCGCTACGGCCAGCGCCACACCTCCGAACTGGATGCCGCCGCCCGCGTGGCCAAGGCCCAGGGCGTTATCGCGCACAAGACCGTGGACGTGGACCTGCGCAGCATCGGCGGCTCGGCGTTGACCGACGACATCGACGTGCCCGAGGCCGGCGGTGCCGGCATTCCAGTGACCTACGTGCCGGCGCGCAACACCATCATGCTGTCGCTGGCGTTGGGCTGGGCCGAAGTGCTCGGCGCCAACGACATCTTCTGCGGCGTCAACGCCGTGGACTACTCCGGCTACCCGGACTGCCGTCCCGAGTTCGTGGCCGCGTTCCAGGCGCTGGCCAACCTGGCCACCAAGTCGGGCGTGGAAGGCGCGGGCATCAAGGTGCACGCACCGCTGCAGTTCCTCAGCAAGGGCCAGATCGTCAGCGAAGGCGTGCGCCTGGGCGTGGACTTCGGCCTGACCGTGTCCTGCTACAACGCCGACGCCAACGGCGCCGCCTGCGGCCACTGCGATGCCTGCCGCCTGCGCGCGCAGGGCTTCACCGAAGCCGGCGTAGCCGACCCGACGCTGTACGCCTGAAATACGGGTGCCGGGCATGGCCCGGCGCCGCCGGGGTCTGGAATCTGGTAGTGCCGGCCGCTGGCCGGCATTCCCGTGGGTGCCAACCTTGGTTGGCACTGTCCGCAGGGCATGGCCCGGCGCTACCGCTGCCGCAACCACCCCGACGCGTCAATAAACGCCCGCACCGCCTCCGGATCGGCATAGTCCAGTTCGATCATCCGCGCGATCCCCGCCTTCTCATCAGCCTGTTGTCGCATGTACCCCTGCGCGATGCGATACCCGGCGTAATAGCCCACATCACTCACCCCGAACGGATTGCGGGCGCTGTTGTAGAGCCAGTTGTCGAGATTTTCCCCGTTCATCTCAGCAATGAAGCGTGTGCGGATTTCCGCTTCGTGTGTTGCGCCGTAGTCGTAGAAGGATAATGCCGGCCGGCGCCCACTCAGTCGCTCCGCCACATACTCGGCCACACCCTCGCGCACCGCGTACTGGGCCAGGCTGCCGGTGGTCTCGCGCTGCTGCGTATGCACGTACTCGTGCAGGTTGTTCTGCGCGTTGTTCGCCCCCGGACGGCTGTCGTAGAAGATCCGCAGGCGGCTGCGCATCGGCTCCGGCAGCTCGCTCACGTCCACGCGCTCATCGCCCAGCGCCATCTCCGCTCCGATCAGCACCTTGTCACCCAGCGTCGTGCCGCCGGTACGCAGAACACCGACCGCATAGGTGATGGTGGCAGGGCGCAGGGCGGGGTAGAGCGTACGGAAGGCAGTCAGGTCCCGTTCCAGTGTGGCGCTGGCCTGCTGCGCGTTGGCGGTCAATGGCCGTACCGACGTCCAGAAGCGCGGCCACGTACGCATGGCCGTGGCGTATTCGCGGGCGGTGTAGTTGCGCACCTGCATCAGCGCATGCAGGCCGGGGCTGCCTGGATCGATGTAGCGCTCCTGCACCAATGCGACCTGGCGTTCAACGTCGGGCTCGGTGCGCACGGCGTCATAGGTAGCCCAGAAGCGGCCGATATCATCAGTGACGACCTGGGGCGGGGCGGCCAGTGCTGCGCAGGGCACAAGCAGGGCGGCAATGAGGCAGAAGGGCAGGCGCATCCGTGGCTCCGGGGAAGGATCACAGATGGGATGCGACGGAGGCCCGGAAGGTTTAAGCCGGCGGCCCAGATCGGGGTAGTGCCGGCCGCTGGCCGGCAACCTCGACGCACCAGGGTTTCACCCGGCCCGGCAAAGTAGGGTAGAATGCCCACCCCGCCGAAAGGCTGGGGCAGTGCAATGGGCCGTTAGCTCAGTCGGTAGAGCAGAAGACTTTTAATCTTTTGGTCGAAGGTTCGAATCCTTCACGGCCCACCATTGCATCCAATGACCCAGGTCATTCAGAAAGGCACCGCAATGCGGTGCCTTTTTTGTGGCGCTCGTCCAGGTCAACTACTTCGTCCGCGCATTCTTCGCTTTAGCCGCCGCCGCGTCGGCAGCCTCCTGTGCGGCCGTTGCTGCCGCATTCGCAGAACGTGCCGCCTCCGCTCTTGCCGCCTCGAAATAGGTGAGCCGCTGCAGACTGGTTCTGCGTTCCAGTTCCATTGCTGCGGCGAAGCTCTCCGGATGCTTTGCAGCACAGGCCTCCTGCACCAGTTGCACGGCACGATCAGACAGCCCGGGCTGGATGTTGCCGAGCAGGCAATCGGCATACGGTACGGGCGCGGCCGGGCTGGCGGCCAGCGCGGCGATGAGCACGGCACTCAACATGCAAACCTCCTTGTAGGTTTCGAAGGGACTGGCGACCAGCCCGTCCCAAGTATGGACCGGTTCTGGGTACAACGGCGGGTACGCCGGCCGGATATCCCGGCACACCCATTCCGCCAGCCTGCGGCAGGCAAAGAACAACCCATCGCCCCCCCTTCATCCAGATGGCAGTCGGGCGTGGCCATCGACCGGCAGCGCTCAGCGGCGTGCAGCATTTCCGCCACGGTCAGCATGCCAACGGCGGCACGCTTCTCGCGTGCCATCGCGGATGCGCTTGAGGCATCCCCAGAATGCGCATCCACGCATGGCGTGGATCTACTTTCGCCTGAGGACAATCGCTGCGATGACGGCTGCGATGCCGACCGGGATCAGGACGACCGCCAGAAGAATGATCCAGTGCCAAATGCTGAAGCCCCCCATGTCCCAACTCCTTGTAGGAAACGACGAATGCTAGCAAACGCGATTGCAGTCATTTCCCGATATAGTTCAAGCATCGCGCAGCGCCATAGCATACGTGCAGGCATGCCGAATCGGCCGACGCCTTGGCCTTGGCGTTATGCTCGGCACTTTCCCAGGATGGGCCGCTCCATGCGCTTGATCGTGCTGTCGCTGTTGTTGTCCGCTGTCTCCGCCGCGCCGTTGATGGCCGCCGAGCCGGCGCCGTCCGCACAGGCCGCCGCCGCAACCCCGCTGGTCATCGGCGAGACCTTCACCATTGAATCGAAGGCGCTGGGCGAAACCCGCCGCATCAATGTCTACCGCCCGCAGCCGTGGGGCCTGGACCCGAAGGCACCATTGCCGGTGCTGTACATGGCCGATGGCGGCATCGGCGAGGACTTCCTGCATGTGGCAGGGCTGGTGCAGGTGCTGAGCGGCAACGGCAGCATGCGTCCGTTCCTGCTGGTAGGCATCGAGAACACCGAGCGCCGCCGCGACATGACGGGCCCCAGCAGCGACCCGCAAGACCAGAAGATCGCGCCCCGCATCGGCGGTTCAGCGGCCTACCGCAGCTTCCTGCGCGATGAACTGATGCCGCAGGTGCGCCAACGCTACCCGACCACCGACGAGCGCGCGCTGATCGGTGAATCGCTGGCCGGCTTGTTCGTGGTCGAGACGTTGCTGCAGGAGCCGACACTGTTCAACAGCTACATCGCGCTGGACCCCAGCCTGTGGTGGAACCGGGGCACGATGTTGGCCGCTGCGGCCAAGCAGTTGCCGGCGGTGACGCGTGCGCAGCCGCGCGTGTTCCTGGCCAGCAGTGGGCAGCCGGAGCTGGCTGCGTCCGCCGCGCAGTTGGCCACGCTGCTGCAGCAGGCGTCGCCGTCGCCGCTGGTGAAGTACCTGCCGCTGCCGGAGGAAACCCACGCCACGATCTATCACCCAGCCGCCTTGCAGGCGCTGCGCACGCTGTTCCCGGCACCGCCGCCGGCGTCGCCCTGATCCGGCGTGGCACTGCACCGCACGACGTGTGAGGATGCGGTAGCGGCGCCACCTGAGGGCGTCGCCCGCAACGGGAGAGCGTGGATGCAGCGTGTGCGTGGATGGAGTGTGGCGGCCTGCCTGGCCGTGAGTGGCTGTGCGATGTCGGTGGCACCACCGGGCAACGCAGAGTGAAGTGAAGGAGGGCGCGGCAGCCGCTGCGCCAGGCGTGGTGCTGCCGGATACGGAAGCGTTGCGCATACATGACCCCGTGGGCCGCGACTATCCGATCTGGGTGGCGCTGCCGGCCGACTATGCGGCGCATCCGGAAAAGCACTATCCGGTGCTGTACGTGACCGATGCGCTGTACAGCTTCCCGCTGGTGCGCAGCGTGCGCAATCTGGTGGGGCAGCAGGGCGTCAACATCGAGGATTTCATCCTGGTCGGTCTGCCGCCGCAGGAAGGCCTGACTTCAAAGCAGAGCCGCTCGCGCGACTACACGCCCAGCAATCCGGCGCGCACGGTCGATGGCTATTACAGTGATGACGTCACCTACGGCGGTGCCGCGCACTACCGTGATTTCCTGGCGACACAGGTGCTGCCGATGGTCGATGCGCGTTATCGCACCGATCCCGCCCGGCGCATGTTCGCGGGTCATTCCTATGGCGCGCTGTTCGGCGCCTATGTGCTGACCACACAACCGGACATGTTCAGCACCTACATCCTGTCCAGTCCTTCGCTGTGGTTCGACCAGCTTCTGCTGCCGCGCATGCAGGATGCCGCTGTGGTTCCGGCTCAGCCTACGCGCGTGCTGCTGTCGGTGGGTAGCTACGAGACGGACAAGCCAGGGCCACGTTATTCCACCGGCAACGACATGCTGAGGCAGGCCGCGGACTTCACTGCCCAGCTGAAGCGCACGGGGCGCAAGTTGAAGGTGGACAACGTGGTGATTGACGGCGAGGACCATCTCACGGTCTACCCGCGGGTGATCACTCGCGCACTGCTGGAGGTGATGCCGGGTGAAGGGCCGTACACCGGCGGTTGATAGGGGGGCTGCATCCACGCATGGCGTGGATCTACCGGTGGTGTTGACGCGGATCCATGCCGAAGAGAAACGGAATCAGTAGATCCACGCCAGGCGTGGATGATTGCCTCAGGCCGCGCTGGCCTGCGGCGGCGGTATCAAGGTGGCATCTGCTGCATGGCGGAAACAAAGGCGGATGGCATCGAGCAGTTCGCTCATGCTGTACGGCTTGGGCAGGAAGTGGATGCCGGCGCGCAGCTGCGGCAGCACGCGGTGCTGGTCCATGCCGGAGGTGACCAGGATCGGCAGCTGCGGCAGGTGCTCACGCACGCGGTTGGCGGTTTCGATGCCGCTGATGCCGCCCAGGCAGACGTCGGTGAACAGCAGGTCGAACGGTTCACCGGCGTTGAGCAGGCCCAGCGCGGCCTCGGCGCTGCTGACAGCGGTGACCTGGCAGGCCTGGCTTTCCAGGGCGAGGCGACTGAGTTCCTGGGTTTCCTCGGCGTCCTCGATCAGCAGGACGCGTGGTTCCACAAAGCGCTTGGACAGCAACATGACGCGGCAACTCCGGACAACAGGGGGAGCGAAAGGCGCGCAAGTATGCGCAAGCCGGTAGTGAGCCCGGCGTGCACGGCAAGCTAAGTGGGCGTTACAGTCGCCCGCGCCGCTGGCGGCGCACGTGCCAGGCCAGCACCAGCACCGCCAGCAGGGCCGTGCCGATGCGCAGGCTGGTGGCCTGCCAGCCGAGCGCGACGGCGTCATCAAGGCTGAACACATTCCAGGCCAGGTTCATCGAAACGTGCAGGACCAGGCCGCACCACAGGGTGTCACCGTCGAGGTGGTCGAGCCAGGCGAAGATGAAGCCGCCGAGGGCGATTACCGCGCCGACGAACAGCGCGATGCCGCCACCGTCGAACCCACCGAAGCCCAGCCAGTGCACCATGCCGAACAGCAGCGCCTGCGGCAGCGCGAGCAGCGGCCACGGACCACGCACGATCTTCACCAGCAGCACGAAGCCCAGGCCGCGGAACAGCACTTCCTCGGCCAGTGGGAACAGCACGGCCAGCATGGTGGCGTCCAGCGCGGTCAGCGCGGTGTTCGGGGTGCCGAGCATCGCCAGGCCCAGCCAGCACGGCAGGCTGGCCAGTAACACCCACATCGGGCCGCCCCAACCATTCCCGCGCAGCCCGAGGCTGCCCAGCAGGCCCATGCCACGGGGCCGCAGCAGCGTGGCCAGCAGTAGTGCCACCAGCACCGCCAGCGCGTTGTCCAGCAGGCTGCCGCCGTAGGGTATGGGCAGGGCGGGAATCGGAGTCCCTGCGGCCGCAGCGATATCGCGCAGGTTCAGGCCCAGGCCAACGCCCAGCAGGACCAGCAGCAGGCGCGCGGCGGTGGGCAGGCGGGACAACGCGGTCATGTACGCACTCCCTGCGGAACAGGGGCCCAGTGTGTGCGACTGCCGCCGCATCGGCACGCGTCGGAAGTCCCTGTGCCATCGGTCATGCGTTGCCGCACAGTCATCACCGCACAGGTACAGTCGATGCAGGACCGACAGGAGCAATGCCGATGCTGTGCCCCGTGTGCAAGACCCAGACCCTGCAGATGGCCGAACGCCATGGCATCGAGATCGACTATTGCCCCGGCTGCCGGGGCGTGTGGTTGGATCGTGGTGAACTGGACAAGATCATCGAGCGTGCCGGTGCCGGTGCCGGTGCCGGTGCGGCCGTGCCGCCGCCCGCGCCTGTACAGCAGCATCCGGCATCCTCTCCGCCGCCGGTGATGCACCGTGATACCCGCCACTTGGGCCAGCGCTACGAGGACAATCGGGGCCACGGATACAAGAAAAAGAAGAAGGACAGCTTCCTGTCGGAGCTGTTCGACTTCTAGGCGCTGTAGAGTCGAGCTTGCTCGACTGGCTCTTGTTACCAATAGTCGAGCAAGCTCGACTCTACGGATCAGGTGCAGTCGAGCATGGCTCGACTCTATATGGAGCGCGTGATCACGGCCGCCGCAGGATGAACTCGCGGTCGTGGGTGTCGCCGACGATGAAGTCGTACTCGCCAACCTTGCTGCAGCCGTAACGCGCATAGAAGCGCTGTGCACCGAAATTCTCTTCCCACACGCCCACCCACAGGGTGCGGCGCTGCGGCTGGTCCAGCCAGGCCATGAACGCGTCCATCAGGCGTGCACCGTGGCCGTCGTTCTGGTGTGCGGCCAGGATGTAGAACCGCTTCAGTTCGATGTCGCCGTCGCGTGCATCCGTGTGCGGCAGGGTGTTGGCACCGGCGGCCAGATAGCCGACCACGGCGTCACCGTCCATCAACAGCCAGATGGCACTGCGTGGATCGGACAGTTCGATGCGCTGCGGCTCGCTGCTGTAGTGCGCCTGCAGGAAATCGTGCAGCTCCTGCGGCGGATAGGAATCGCCCCAGGTTTCGTTGTAGGTGGCAATCGCGATGGCCGACAGCGCGTCGACGTCGGCAAGGGTGGCGCGGCGGATCTGCAACGACATGGCGGTGCCTGCATTGGAACGTGGCGCAGTGTAGCCGGCCCCGGCGGCTGCCGGGGCTGGCCATTGCTCACGATCTGCTGCTCAGAACCACATGCGCACGCCAGCCACCCAGCGCGTGTCGCGCGCGTGGTCACCGGCATAGTCGGCGGTGTCACCAAACGTGCGTTCGTGGCTGATGCCGATGTAGGGCGCGAAGCGGCGGCTGAACTCATAGCGCAGTCGCAGCCCGGCTTCGACCTTGTTCAGGCCACGACCGATGCCGTACTCCTTCTCGTCCTTGGCCGCGACGGTGGCTTCCAGCAGCGGCTGCAGGATCAGGCGGTTGGTCAGCAGCACGTCGTACTCGACTTCGGCCTTGGCCAGCACCTGGCCGCCGGAGCCCATGTACAGCGTGGCCGAGCTCTCGAACTTGTACGGCGCCAGGCCCTGGATGCCGACCGCCGCCCACGTGCGCGAGTCGGCCGGGCGGAAGTCCTGGCGCACGCCGACCAGCACGTCCCACCATGGCGACACGCTGCGGCCATACAGTGCTTCCAGTGACGACGATTCCGTGCGGCCACGGCTGCGTTCGCCATCGGTGCGCAGCCACAGGCGGTTGATGTTGCCGCCGATCCAACCGGTCGCCTCCCAGGCCTGACCATTGCTGCTCTTGCCATCCCAATGTTCCAGACGGTCGATCAGCAGCAGGCTGTTGATCTCCGGCGCATGCTCCATCGCACCGTGGGCGATGGGCGGGAAGGCCGCGGCGCGGTCGGCGTCGGTCGGCACCGGGATGGGTTCGCGCGGTTCGGTCGGTGCAGGCGATCCGTGGCCCATCGCGGCGTGGTCCATCGTGGAATGATCCATCGTGGAATGGTCCATCGTCGCCGGCTGCCTCGCGCCATGGTCCATCTTCGAGTGATCCATGGCTGAGTGGTCCATCGCGCCCGAATCCATCTTCGAATGATCCATCTTCGAATGATCGACCGGTTCGACCGGTGCCTTCACGGTCTTCGCGGGCGGATCCATCGCGGCCATGTCGTGACCAGCGTGCGACTGCGCGAACACCGGAAATGCAGCGGCCAGGCCCAGGGCCAGCAGGCTGGGGGAAAGCAGTGAGCGGCTCATTCTTCGATCCTCACTTCGCGCATCATGCCCGCTTCCATGTGGTACAGCAGATGGCAGTGGTAGGCCCAGCGGCCGAGTGCATCGGCGCGCACGCGATAGCTGCGGCGGGTGCCCGGCGGCATGTCGATGGTGTGCTTGCGCAGCTGGAACTCGCCCTGTGCGTTTTCCAGATCGCTCCACACGCCGTGCAGATGGATCGGGTGCTGCATCATGGTGTCGTTGACCAGCACGATGCGCATGCGCTCGCCGTAGTTCAGCCGCAGTGGTTCGGCGCTGGCAAACGGGATGCCATCGAACGACCAGGAGAACTTCTCCATGTGTCCGGTCAGGTGCAGTTCGATCTCGCGGCTCGGCTCGCGGCCATCCGGGTCTTCGAACAGGCTGCGCATCGCGCCGTAGGTCAGCACCTGGCGGCCGTTATCGCGCAGGCCGATGCCGGGGTCGTCCAGCTTCGGTTCGGAGGCCGAGCTCTGCATGTCCACCAGCGGGTTGTTGCGTTCGCTGGCAGGGTGCTTCGGTGCCTTGCTGGCGGCATCGCCGCCGCCGTGCGCGCCGTGGCCCATGCTGGCGCCGCAGCCGCCTTCCATGCTCTTCATCGCGGCCATGTCGTGACCGCCGTGGCCACCACTGCCCATGTCGTGACCCATGTCGCTCATCGTCAGCAACGGACGTGGGTCGCGCGCGGGAATCGGTGCCTGCAGGCCATGGCGAACCGCCAGCGTGCCGGCGGCGTAGCCGGTGCGACCCATGTCCTGGCAGAAAATGGTGAACGCATCCTGGCCGGTGGGTTCGACCAGCACGTCGTAGGTTTCGGCGGGAGCGATGCGGAATTCGTCGATGCTGACCGGGTGGATGTACTGGCCGTCAGCGGCCACCACGGTCATCTTCAAACCGGGGATGCGCACGTCGAAGTAGGTCATCGACCCGCCGTTGATGAAGCGCAGCAGCACCTTTTCGCCACTGCGGAACAGGCCGGTCCAGTTGCCGGCCGGGGCGGTGCCGTTCATCAGGTAGGTGTAGGTATGCGCGTTGATATCGGAGATATCGGTGGGCGTCATCCGCATCCGGCCCCACATGCCACGGTCGGACAGCGCCGCCGACCAGCCGTCGCGTTTCGCGTCGCGCAGGAAGTCGGGCAGGGTGCGCTTGTAGTAGTTGTCGTGCTCGGCCAGCTTCTTCATGCGGCGGAACAGCGCGCCCGGGTCCATGTCGGTCCAGTCCGACAGCATGATCACGTGCTCGCGGTCGTGGTGGTACGGCGACGGTTCGGCCGGGTCGATGATCAGCGCGCCGTACAGACCAGCCTGCTCCTGGAACATGGAGTGGCTGTGGTACCAGTAGGTGCCCGACTGCTTCAGCTCGAAGTGGTAGTGGTAGGTCTCGCCGGGGCCGATGCCGTTGAAGCTCAGGCCGGGCACGCCGTCCATGTTGGCGGGCAGCAGGATGCCGTGCCAGTGGATCGAGGTCGGGTGGCGTTCCAGCGTGTTGCGCACGAACAGGTCGACGGTCTGGCCTTCGCGCCAGCGCAGGATCGGTGCCGGCAGCGAGCCGTTGACGGTGATCGCCGGGCGGGTGCGGCCGGTGAAGTTGGCCAGCGATTCGCCGATGGCCAGTTCGATGCGGGTGTCGCTGAGCACGGCGGGGGCGCCGGCCAGCCGTGGGGCGGCCGTGGCGGCGGCGAGCGCGCGCTGCGGCACGCCGACAGCGGCGATGCCGGCAACCACGCCGCCGGCGGCCAGGCCCTGCACGAACAGGCGGCGCGACGGCATGGGCACAGCGCCCGGACCGGGGGGAATGCGGGTATTCATGGTGGTGACTCCAGACACGTAAAGACGCCGGCAGGCGGCCGGCTGCGGTGCGCAGGGCGCACGATGCGTGTGGAATCAGCCGATGGGAGGACGCGAGATCGGCGGCAGCGGCGGCGCCGGGCGGCCATTAGCCGGCATCGGCTGCGGGGCCAGCGACAATGCCGGGCCGGCCATGACCGGCAACGGCAGCACTACCAGCAGCGGGTGCTGGGCACAGCTGCGCACGCAGTCCTTGATCTGGCAATGAGCGTCATGGGCGGGGGCCTTGGCCTGCGGAGCCTCGTCGGCCTGCATGCCGGCGTGGTGGTGGCAGTCGGCGGTGCCGCCGTCAACAGCAGTGGCTACGGCGTGCGCCATCCGGCCCATTTCCTCGTGACCACTGGCCATGGCCGCGTTCAGCCCGTTGAGCAACAGGCTGAGCATGAGCACGACACGGAGCAGGGTCGAGGCCAGGGACATGGCGCTAATCTAGCTGCAAGCGGGCGCGGATGCACTTCCGGCTGAATGGCCGGTTCAAGGTTGGACCAGCACCAATGTAGAGCCGCTACCCTTCTTCGCGCACGATCTCGACCAGGCGCGGGCCGTAGCGGCTCAGCTTGGTGCCACCGATGCCGCCGACCCGGGCCAGTTCGTCCAGGCTGGTCGGGCGCTGTTCGGCGATGTTGCGCAGAGTGCTGTCGTGGAAGATCACGAAGGCCGGCACGTTCTGTTCGCGGGCCAGTTCGGCACGCAGGCCGCGCAGCGCGTTGAACAGCGCCAGATCCTGCGGCAGCACCGACAGGCCGGTGCGCTGCGCGCTGCGCTCGCGCCCGCTGGTGCTGCTGGCCGGGTCGCGGCGCATGCTGATCTGGCGGCGGCCGGTCAGCACGTCGCGGCTTGCATCGGTCAGGCGCAGGCCACCGTGGCCCTCGCTGTCCACCTCCAGCAGGCTGGCGGCGACCAGCTGGCGGAACACGCTGCGCCAGGTGCGTGCATCCAGGTCACGGCCGATCGCATAGGTGCTGAGCTTGTCGTGGCCCTGCTGCTTCACCTTTTCGTTCTCGCTGCCGCGCAGGACGTCGATCAGGTGACCGACGCCGAAGCGCTGGCCGCTGCGATAGACACAGCTCAGCGCCTTCTGCGCCGGAATGGTCGCGTCCCACGAGGCCGGCGGCGTCAGGCAGTTGTCGCAGTTGCCGCAGGGCTGGGGATAGGTCTCGCCGAAACCGGCCAGCAGCACCTGGCGGCGGCACTGCATGGATTCGCAGTAGCCCAACAGATGGTCCAGCTTGGACCGCTCCAGCTGCTTGCGCTCTTCGCCGGCTTCGGACTGCTCGATCATCTGCTTGAGCAGCACCACGTCACCCAGGCCGTAGCACAGCCAGGCCTCGGCGGCCTCGCCATCGCGGCCGGCGCGACCGGTTTCCTGGTAGTAGCCTTCCATCGACTTGGGCAGGTCGGTATGCGCGACGAAGCGCACGTCCGGCTTGTCGATGCCCATTCCGAAGGCGATGGTGGCGCACATCACGATGCCATCCTCGCGCAGGAAGCGGCGCTGGTTGCTGGCGCGTACTTCCGGTGGCAGGCCGGCATGGTAGGGCAGGGCGTTGAAGCCCTGGCCGCAGAGGAATTCGGCGGTCTCTTCGACCTTGCGCCGCGACATGCAGTAGACGATGCCGGCCTCGCCGCGGTGGCCGCGCAGGAAATCGGTCAGCTGCTTGCGGGCGTTGTCCTTCTGCACCACGGTATAGCGGATGTTGGGGCGGTCGAAGGAGCTGACGAAGTGGCGTGCTTCCTGCAGATCGAGGCGCTCGGCGATCTCGCGCTGGGTCGGCGGATCGGCGGTGGCGGTGAGCGCGATCCGCGGGATCTGTGGCCAACGCTCGTGCAGCACGGTCAGCTGGCGGTATTCGGGGCGGAAATCATGGCCCCACTGCGACACGCAGTGTGCTTCGTCGATGGCGAACAGGGCGATCTGGCTGCGCGACAACAGCGACAGGAAGCGACCGGTCAGCAGCCGCTCGGGAGCGACATAGAGCATGTCCAGCTCGCCCGCGAGCAGTTCGCGCTCGACGCGGCCGGCGGTCTCGGCGTCCAGGGTCGAGTTCAGGTACTCGGCACGCACGCCGAGCTGGCGCAGGGCTTCGACCTGGTCCTGCATCAGCGCGATCAGCGGCGAGATGACGATGCCACAACCGTCACGCAGCAGGGCCGGCACCTGGTAGCAGAGCGACTTGCCACCGCCGGTGGGCATCAGCACCAGGGCATCATGACCGGCAGCCACATGCTCCACGATGTCCTGCTGGGGACCACGGAAATCGTCGTAACCAAAGACGCGTTGAAGCAGGTCGTGCGCGGGACGGGAAGCCATCCGGCTAGTTTACCCCGGCGGGGGTTCGGCAGGGCTGCGCCCTGCACCTGCAGAAGCCTTCAAGCCAGAGCAACGTCAAAGGCAACAGCCGGCTCTGGGGTGATCCGTGGGTTGGCGGGGCGGTGTCGGATTGCGGGGACGCCGCAAGTACGTCCGTGTAGGCTTGGCAGCCGCATCCATGCGGCTGACACCCCGCAATCCGACACCGCCTCGCCCTCGACAGGTTCACGCGGCTGTTGGTAGGTGTCGACCTTGGTCGACACATCTTTCAGATATCGAGTGAATTCATCCGTGTCGACCAAGGTCGACACCTACCAGAGCGGACCCCACCCCGCCAACCCACAGATAGCCAGCTTCTGCTCTGGCTCTGGCCTTGGCTTCAAGGCCTCTGCGGGTGCAGGGCGCAGCCCTGCCGGGGCCCCCAAACTCTTACTGAAGCAGCGAGCGCAGCATCCAGGCGTACTTCTCGTGGGTCTGCAGGCGCTGGGTCATCAGATCCTCGGTCGGGGCGTCGTCACCCTTGGCCGCCACGTCCAGCACTTCACGTGCCGTACGACAGACCGCTTCGTTGGCGACCACCAACTGGCGTACCATTTCACGCCAGTCCGCACTGTCGGTCAGGCCCGGTTCCTCGGCGATCGAGGTCAGCGCAGCGAATTCCCGGTAGGAGCCCGGGGCATTGAAGCCCAGCGCGCGGATGCGCTCGGCCACGTCGTCCAGTGCCGCCCACTGCTCGGTGTACTGCGTCTCGAACATGGTGTGCAGCGAGTTGAACATCGACCCGGTCACGTTCCAGTGGAAGTTGTGCGTCTTCAGGTAGAGCGTGAACGCATCGGCCTGGAAGCGCGACAGACCGTCGGCGATCTTCTTGCGGTCGCCCTGGGTGATCCCGATATCGATGTTCGGCGCCGACGGTGCCGCCGCTGCAAGCTTCTGCTTGCCGGTCTTGGCCTTGGTCGTGCTCTTGGTCTTCGCCATGGGGTTCCTCCTTGTGGAATCGTTGGCCTTCACAATAAACCGGTCGTGATGACTGGTCGCTTTCAAAGTTTTGAACGAACCGATTGATGAACTCTATCGATAAAAATCCATCGCCCCGCCTGCGCCAACAGCGCGCCGCCATCGACGGCGCCATGAGCCGCGACCGGGGCCGTTTGCTGGGGATGCTCTCGCGTTGCCAGGCCAAGCCACAGGATGCGGCATTGGCCGCCACTTTCGAGCAGGCCTTGCAGGCGTCGGTGCAGCGCCGGATGACACGGGCGCAGCAGCAGCCGTCCATTACTCTGGACCCGCAGCTGCCGATTGCGCGTGAAGCCGACGCCATCATCGGGCTGATCCGCGACCACCAGGTCGTGGTGATCGCTGGTGAAACCGGCTCGGGCAAGACCACCCAGCTGCCGAAACTGTGCCTGGCCGCAGGCCGTGGCCAGGCCGGCATGATCGGCTGCACCCAGCCGCGACGGATTGCCGCACGTGCGGTGGCCAGCCGCGTGGCGCAGGAACTGCAGAGCGAACTGGGCCAGCTGGTCGGCTACCAGGTGCGCTTCAACGACAAGGTCAGCGAAGACAGCCGCATCAAGTTCATGACCGACGGCATCCTGCTGGCGGAAATTGCCAGTGACCGCTGGTTGTCGAACTACGACACGATCATCGTCGACGAGGCGCACGAACGCAGCCTCAACATCGACTTCCTGCTGGGCTACCTGAAGCAGCTGCTGCGCAAGCGGCCGGACCTGAAGCTGATCGTCACCTCGGCCACCATCGACACCGAACGCTTCGCCCAGCATTTCGACAATGCGCCGGTGATCAGCGTCGAAGGCCGTACCTATCCGGTGGAAGTGCGCTACCGCGCGCTGGAAGGCGAGGGCGAAGACCAGGGCGAACGCACCGTCAACGACGCCATCGTGTCGGCCATTGACGAGATCACCCGCCTGGATGCGCGCGGCGACGTACTGATCTTCCTGCCGGGCGAGCGCGAGATCCGCGATGCGCACCAGTCGCTGGAGCGCCGCAAGTACCGCAACACCGAGGTGCTGCCGCTGTACGCGCGCCTGTCCAACCAGGACCAGGACCGGGTGTTCAACCCCGGGCCGAACCGGCGCATCGTGCTGGCCACCAACGTGGCGGAAACCTCGCTGACGGTGCCGCGCATCCGTTACGTGGTCGATCCGGGCTTCGCCCGCGTCAAGCGCTACAGCCCGCGCAACAAGCTGGACCGCTTGCACATCGAGCCGATCTCGCAGGCCAGCGCCAACCAGCGCAAGGGCCGCTGCGGACGTATCGCCGAAGGTATCTGTTACCGCCTGTACGCCGAAGCTGATTTCCAGGCGCGGCCCGAATTCACCGATCCGGAAATCCGCCGCTCCAGCCTGGCCGGGGTGATCCTGCGCATGCTGCAGCTGGGCCTGGGCCGCATCGAGGATTTCCCGTTCCTGGAAGCGCCGGACGAGCGTGCGGTGGCCGATGGCTGGCAGCAACTGACCGAACTGGGCGCGATCGACGCCGAGCGGCGCATGACTACCATCGGCAAGCAGATGGCACGCCTGCCGGTGGACGTGAAGCTTGCGCGCATGCTGGTGGCCGCGCAGGCCGCAGGCTGCCTGCGGCCGATGCTGGTGATCGCCTCGTTCCTGGGCATCCAGGACCCGCGCGAACGCCCACCCGAAGCGCGTGGTGCGGCCGACAGCGCGCACGCGCAGTTCGCCGATGGCCGCTCCGAGTTCGTTGGCGTGCTGCGCCTGTGGGATGCCTACCGGCAGGCCCATGAAGACCTGACCCAATCCAAGCTGCGCGACTGGTGCGGACGTCATTTCCTCGGCTTCCTGCGCATGCGCGAGTGGCGCGAGCTGCATCGCCAGCTGCGGCTGCTGTGCGAGGAACTGGGCTGGAAGGAGGAGGCCAGCGAGGCGTCGATGGCGCCGTTGCTGGCCGGCAGCAGTACGCCGGCACCGGCGCGTGACGACGCGGCGGCGGTGAAAGCCACCCGGGGCCAGCTGCACCGCGCCGCGCGCCTGGCCCGCGAAGGCAAGGCCGAGGCCGCACCGGCGCCGGTGGCCGTGCGCGCGCAGAAGGAACAGGCGCCGGTTGGCGGCGGTTTCAGCGAACGCATGCGCGCCGCCGCCTACCAGACCCTGCACCGGGCGCTGGTGGCGGGCCTGCCGACGCAGATCGGCCACCGCACCGAGAAGGGCGATTTCCAGGCGCCACGCCAGCGCCGCTTCCTGCCGTTCCCGGGTTCGGCGCTGTCCAAGCGGCCGCCGCCGTGGCTGCTGGTGGCCAATCTGCTGGATACGCAGAAGGTGTGGGGCATGACCCTGGCCGCGATCGAGCCGGACTGGGTCATCGCCGAACTGCCGCATCTGCTGCTGCGCAAGCACTTCGACCCGCACTGGTCGCGCGCGCAGGGCCAGGTGCTGGCTTCCGAGCAGATCAGCCTGTTCGGCCTGGTGCTGGCGCCGAAGAAGCCGGTGCACTACGGCCGCATCGCGCCGGGCGAAGCGCACGACATCTTCGTGCGCCAGGCACTGGTGACCGGTGAGATCAACACCCGCGCCAGCTTCGTGGCCGACAACCAGAAAGTGCTGGAGATCGCCCGCGAGGAAGAAGCCAAGCTGCGCCGTGCTGGCATCGTTGCCGACGAGGACTGGCAGGCGCGCTGGTACCTGGACCGGGTGCCGCCGCAGATCCATTCGGCCGCGGGGCTGGATACCTGGTGGAAGGGGCTGGCGCCGGAACAGCGCAAGACCCTGCACTGGTCGCTGGTCGATCTGTTGCCGGGTGAGGGCAGCGAACAGGAGCGCTATCCGAAGTACCTGCCGCTGGGCCAGGCGCGCCTGCCACTGCATTACCGCTTCGAACCGGGTGCCGACGACGATGGCGTGACCCTGGACGTACCGCTGCACCTGCTCAACGCACTGGACCCGGTGCAGCTGGGCTGGCTGGCGCCGGGTTTCGTCGCCGACAAGGCCTCGGCACTGATCCGCAGCCTGCCCAAGGCGATGCGCCGCAACTACGTGCCGGCACCGGACTTCGGCCGCGCGTTCTACGAGGCGTTCCCGCAGCCCAGCGCCGATGCCATTACCGGCGAACTGGCGCGCTTCCTGTCACGTGCGACCGGCGCAACGGTGACCGCGCTCGATTTCGAGCCTGGTTCGATCGAACCGCACCTGCACATGAACCTGCGGCTGCGCGACGAGCAGGGCAAGGTGCTGGCGACCTCGCGCGATCTGGACACGCTGCGCGCGAAATTCGGTGGTCGTGCCGGCGATGCGTTCGCTGCACGCGCTGGGCGCGAGATGGCCGCCGATGGCCTTCGCACGTTCCCGGCCACGCCGATTCCGCTGCAGGTACCCGGTGAAGCGGGCGTGCCGGCTTATCCGGCGCTGCTGGACGAGGGCGACAGCGTGGCGCTGCGCATCTTCGCCGATCGCCAGCAGGCGCTGGAGGCCCATCCGCTGGGCGTGCGCCGTCTGCTGGAGATTGCCCTGGCCGAGAAGGTGAAGCAGGCACGCAAGCAGCTGCCGGTCGGTGCCAAGACCGGCCTGTTGTATGCGGCGATCGAGTCGCAGGAGCGCCTGCGTGGTGACCTGGTCGATGCGGCGATGAACGCGGTGCTGGCCGAGGGGCTGGAAGACATCCGCGATGCGGCAGCCTTCGAGCAGCGTCGTGAGCATGCGGCCAAGGCGCTGTTCGGCGAGGCCATGTCGCGGCTGAAGCTGGCCGAAACCATCCTGGCGCTGGTGGCGGAACTGAAGCCGATGCTGGAAGCACCGTTGATGGGCTGGGCGCGCGGCAATCTGGACGACATGGAAGCGCAGCTGGTCGGGCTGATCCATCCCGGCTTCCTGCGTGACACGCCGGCCGACTCGCTGGCGCAGTACCCGCGCTACCTGAAGGCGATGATCCTGCGTACCGAGCGTGCCAAGCGTGATCCGCCACGTGACCAGGCACGCATGCTGGAACTGCATCCGTTCCTGGAGGCGTTGGCAGCGGGGGAGCAGCAGGGACTGCGCGAACGCCCGCAATGGCAGGCCCTGCGCTGGGACCTGGAAGAGCTGCGGGTATCGCTGTTCGCGCAGGAGCTGGGTGCGCGCACCGGCATCTCGGCGAAGAAGCTGGCGCAGCGGGTGACCGCATTGCGCCAGGCGTGACGTCGTTGCTGCAGAGCCGAGCCCACGCTCGGCTCTGCAGCAACGTCACGGCGTTACTTGGTTCGGCGCACCTTCGGCTGGGTGTTCACGCCGTCGACCTTCAGGTACCACACGCCCATCACACCGGGCTTGATGCTGACGGCGGGGGACTGCTTGCGCACACCGGCCAGGGTGCTTGCATCGGTCTGCTCCCATTCCTGGCCGTTGTCCAGCACGTAGACGCGGCCCTTGCCGAAGCCGCGGAACTCGCCCTGCAGCACGCCGGTGATCGGCTCGCTGCTGCCGAAATCGAAGAAGCCGCGATTCTTCACGATCACTTCCTGACGGCCTTCCTCGCGCGCCGTTTCCCGTACGGCCGCAACCGCCTGGGTAGTGGCCGCTTCGACCTTGCCCTGCAGCCAGCGGTTCAGCGTGGCCAGTTCCTGCGCGTTGAGCTTGTCCAGGCCGGCCGCCTTGAACTCGGCCGGTGACATCTGCTGCTGCAGGTCACCCTCCACCACGCGCTGGGCCAGCGCAGGCGCCGACAGGGACAGCAACAGTGCGGCACAGGCCAGCAGCCGTAGGCGGAAACGCGGGACGATCGAGGACATGTCGGGACTCTCCTGGGTTTGCCCGCGAGTGTAGCGGCATGTCTTCATGCCGGGTGATGGTGGCCGCGGTGATTGTCCCTGAACGGCGCCGGCGCTAGTGTAGGGGCCTCTGTCTTGCCTGCTCGATGCTGTGAACCGCGCTTCCGTCCCCGGCCTGGATGCCTTGTTGAACCGCCCCTCGGCAGCCGTGCTGCCTGCTCCGCTGCGCCAGGCCCTGCGCGGGCACTGGGAAGCGCCGGACTGCGACCATCAGATGCGCGCCAGCTGGTCGGTGCTGGGCGACACCCTCGACGCACTGGCGATGCTCTCGGCCGACGAAGGCGCGGTGGTCGCGGCCCTGCTGTTCGATCTGCCCGGCCTGCGCGCCAGCCTGGAGCAACTGCCGCTGGGCAACCACAAGGCCGCAGTGATCGGCCTGCTGGATGGCCAGGATGCGGCCGATCCGGTGTGGGCGCTGCACGCCGGCCGCGAGGCCGGGCGCAACAGCGAGGGCCTGCGCCGCCTGCTGCTGGCGATCATCCGTGACCTGCGCGTGGTGCCCATCCTGCTGGCGCGGCAGCTGGCGCGCATGCGCGCGGCCGACAGGCTGGACGACGAGCAACGCCGCGCGCTGGCGCAGCTGACCCGCGACATCCATGCGCCGTTGGCCAACCGCCTGGGCATCTGGCAGCTGAAGTGGGAGCTGGAGGACCTGGCGTTCCGCCACCTGGAACCGGAGACCTACCGGCGCATTGCGCGGGAGGTGGACGAAACCCGCATCGCCCGCGAGCGCTACGTCGAGAACGTCAAGAAGGTGCTGTCGCGCGAACTGGTCGCGCAGGGCATCAAGGCCGAGGTCAGTGGCCGCCCGAAGCACATCTACAGCATCTGGCGGAAGATGCAGAAGAAGCGGCTGGCGTTCGACCAGCTGTACGACATCCGTGCGGTGCGCGTCATGGTCGACGATGTCGCCGCCTGCTACGCCGCGCTGGGCGTGGTGCATGCACTGTGGGCGCCGGTGCCCAGCGAGTTCGACGACTACATCGCCCGGCCCAAGGCCAACGACTATCGCTCGTTGCATACCGCCGTGGTCGGCCCGGAAGGGCGCACCATCGAAGTGCAGATCCGTACCCACGAGATGCATTCGCAGGCCGAGCTGGGCGTGGCCGCGCACTGGAAGTACAAGGAAGGCGGCAAGGGCGCGGAGAAGTCCTTCGACCGCAAGATCACCTGGATGCGCCAGCTGCTGGAGCAGGCGCAGGACGGGCAGGGCAATGAACTGGCCGGGGCGCTCGATGCCGAGCTGACCGAGGACCGGGTCTATGCACTGAGCCCGAAGGACGAGGTGCTGGACCTGCCGCAGGGCGCCACGCCGCTCGATTTCGCATACCAGGTGCACACGATGGTGGGCCACCGCTGCCGTGGTGCGAAGGTCAATGGCCGTATCGTGCCGCTGACCTACCGCCTGCGCAGCGGCGACCGCGTCGAGATCCTGACCGGCAAGGAGGCCGATCCGCGCCGCGACTGGCTGATGCCGGCCAACGGCTTCCTGGCCAGCAACCGCTCGCGCGAAAAAGTACGCAGCTGGTTCCACAAGCTCGACCGCGCGCGCAACGTGCAGGCCGGGCGCGAACTGCTCGAGCGCGAGCTGAAGCGTCTGGGCCTGCAGCATTCTGATCTGGCGGTGGCGGCGAAGAAGTTCCATGCCGACAGCGTTGACGACCTCTACATCCAGGTGGCGCTGGGTGACACCGGCCCGAACCAGGTCAGTCGTACCCTGCTGGAAGCCGAACGTGCAGCGAGCCAGCCGGCGCCCGCGCCAGCCCTGCCGCGGCCGACCGCGCGCCGCGAGAACCTGGGCAAGTCCAAGTTCACCGTGCAGGGCGTGGGCAACCTGCTGGTGCAGCTGGCGCGTTGCTGCCAGCCAGTGGCCGGTGAACCGATCGTCGGCTACCTGACCCGTAGCCGGGGTGTCACCGTGCATCGTGCAGACTGTGCCGCGCTGGCCCGGCTGGCAGCCACCAGCCCGCAGCGCATCCTGCCGGTGGAGTGGGGCCAGGCCGGTGGCGGCTACGAAGTGGACGTGGTGGTCACTGCGGTCGACCGCCGCTGGCTGCTGAAGGACATCACCAACCTGATCGCCCAGGAAGACGCCTACGTGCTCGACATCCACAGTGACAACGTGCGCAACAGTGGCCGTGCCCACCTGCGCCTGCGCCTGAAGGTGAGCGACTACGGCCAGCTGTCGACCCTGCTGGGCAAGCTGGATGCGCTGCCCGGCGTGAGCGAGGCGCGTCGCCTCGGCTGAGCTTCACGCTGCCCCGGCTACCCTGCACGCATGGAACGCGAGCCTCCGCATCGCCCGCATGGCGCTGAACATCCTGCGCTGGACCGCGTCCGCCGCGAAGGCCGTTGGTGGTGGCTGCAGGCACGTCACGCGCGCCGGGTGTGGCGCTGGGCGTTGGTCGCCGCGCTGGCGGTGTTCGTGCTGCTGGTGCTGCTGCGCAAGCCGCTGGCCGACTGGTTCTGGGATGAGCCTCAGATTGAACAGTTGCTGGCCGAAGGCGATCGCGCACTGGCGGCCGGGCGGCTGAGTGCCGCCGATGGCAGTGGTGCGCGTGAGCGCTACCAGGCCGTGCTGGCGCTGGATGGTGATCGTCCGCAGGCCCGTGAGGGGCTGGCCCGTACCGGCGCCGCGGCCCTGCAGCAGGCCAGCGAAAAACTGCAGGCCAACGACCTCGAAGGCAGCGCGCAGGCACTGGCACTGGCCCGGGAACTGCAGGTGCCGCAGGGCGATGCGGACGCCGTGGCACGCCAGCTGCAGGCCCGGCGCAGCGCAGGCGCCGGCATCGGTGCACTGCTGGCGCAGGCGCGCAACGCCTTTGCAGCGGGCCGGCTGGACGACGGTGACAGCAGCGCGCTGCCCCTGTTCCAGCGCATCCTGGTACTGCAGCCGGACAATCTGCCGGCGCTGGAAGGTCGCGAGGACGCACTGAGCGATCTGCTGCAGCAGGCCCGCATCCTGGCCGGGCGCGGCGAGCTGGCCCAGGCAGCCGCGATGCTGCAGCGTGCGCGCCAGTTCGATGCCGGCCACGCCGATCTGCCCGCCAGCCAGGAAGCATTGGCACAGGCCGTCGACCAGCGCCTGCGCCAGGCCCAGCGCGCCTTGCAGCGTCGGCAGCTGGAATCCGCAGCGAAGGGATTCCTCGCCGTGCTGGCAGTGGCGGTTGATGATTCCAGTGCCCAGCGCGGCCGCGAACAGACCTTGCAGGCGGTGCTGGCACGCAGCCAGAAGCAGGCCGACGATTTCCAGTTCGAAGCGGCGCAGGCCGATGCCGCACTGGCAGTGGAACTGGGTGCTTCGCCGGCGGCGCAACAGCAGCTCGCGCAACGCCTGCAGCGCGCCCAACAGGCGCAGAAGGCGCTGCAGCAGCCGGCGGTCAGCAACACGCAGCGCGAGCGCCAACTGCGCGACCACCTGCGCAGGATCGAGCGCGCCGAACGTGCCGGGCAATGGATCAGCCCCCCCGGGCACAGTGCGTTCGACGCGTTGCGCGAAGCGCAGTCACTGGCGCCACGCGATGCACGGGTGAAGGCTGCCGCAGCGCGGCTGCTGCCTGCCAGTCGCCGCTGCTTCGACGACAACCTGCGGCAGAACCGCGTGCAGGCCGCAGGTGCCTGCCTGCAGGCGTGGCAGACCCTGTCGCCGACCGCGGCCGGGCTTCCCTCGGCACGCCTGCGCCTGGCCCAGCGCTGGCTGGCGATCGGCAGCGAACGGCTCGGCAACGGCGATCTGGCTTTCGCGGCACACGCCGCCGAACAGGCCCGGTTGCTGCAACCGGACCTGGCCGAGCTGCCGGCGTTCGAAGACCGCCTGCGCCGCGCCGGCGGTCGCCCGGATTAGGTGAAGAACACCCGCTGCACGGTCGCGCGGGCAGCGTCGAGGGAGAAGTGCTCTGCGATGTTGGCCAGGCCGGCGTCGGACAACTGCTGCCACAGCTGCGGATCCTGGTACAGGCGGACCACCGCATGGGCGAAGCCCGCCGCATCATCGGCCACCAGCACGTCCTGGCCCGGGTGCAGGTGCATTCCTTCCACGGCGCAGGTGGTACCTACCACCGGCTGGCCATGGGCCATGCTCAGGTTGATCTTGCCCTTCACGCCGGCGCCGAAACGCAGCGGCGCGATGGAAATGCGTGCGCCGTCCATGTAGGGCGTGATGTCCTCGACGAAACCGTGCATCTGCACGCCGGGTTGGCGTGCGGCCAATGCCAGCAGCGATTCCGGTGTGGCGGCACCGATGCAGTGCAGGCGTACCTCGGGCAGGCGGGCGCGGATGCCGGCAAAGACTTCGCCGATGAACCACTCCATGGCATCCAGGTTCGGCGGATGGCGGAAGCCGCCGACAAACACCAGATCATGGCGCTGTTCGAACGGTTTGCCGGCGCCGGCGACGTCGTGCAGGTTGGAGATCAGCTCCACCTGCACGGAAGGGGCGTCGGCCTGCAGCTGCTCGCGCTCGGCGGCACTGACCAGCACGGTGACGTCGCACTGCTCCATCACCGCCAGCTCGCTGGCGCGGGTGCGCTCGGCGGCGCGCAGCAACCCGGCATCACCGGCGACTTCGGCACCACGACGTTCGCGCAGGTAGTGCAGGTCCACGGTGTCGAACACAGTGCGGGCCTGCGGCGCATAGCGCTTCAGCAGCGGCAGGCACTCGTGGGCGACATGGTGGCGGACCAGCAGCGCCACGTGGAAACGCGCACCGTGCGTTCGCAGCCAGCTGGCGACGCCATCGAGGAACGGCGCATACCAGACTTCCACGCCCATCCGCTGCAGTGCTTCGGTGGCGGCACCGCCATGTTCGCGGCGGGTGGGAACAAACACCACATGAGCGCCGCCCTGCAGCAGCAGGCGGATCAGGTTCACCTGGCGCAGTGACGCCGAATCGCGATCCGGCTGGGGTACTTCCTCGTCCAGGATCAACACCTGGCGTCGGCCACGCAGCAGCAGCGCGGGTGACGGCACTTCGCCCACCGCCGGATGGTGGGCCAGCTCGGTGGCCCAGCGGGCGGCGAAGATGGCCTGGTTGCGCACCTGGTAGGCCTTCACCCCGCTGCCGGTATCGGTGCCGTTGCTGGTGCCTTCATCGTGGATCACCCGGCTGGCTGGTTGCACCAGCACACGCAGGCCCTGGGCGCGAACGCGGAAGGCCAGATCGGTGTCCTCGTAGTACGCCGGCTTGTAACGGGTATCGAAGCCGCCCAGCTGCTGCCAGAGGGCGCGCGGCAGCATCAGCGCCGCGCCGGAGCAGTAGTCGACGTCGCGCAGGCTGGCAAAGCGTGGGTCGTCCGCCGCCTCGAAACGGCCGTAGCTCCAGCCGCTGCCGTTGGCGAAGATCACACCCCCTGATTCCTGCAGGCGGCCATCCGGGTACAGCAGCTGGCTGCCGACCAGGCCGGCGTCGGGCGTGCTGGCGAACGTGTCCAGCAGGGCATCCAGCCAGCCCGGCTGCGGCACCGTATCGTTGTTGAGCAGCACCACATAGCGGCCGCGTGCGCGCGACACGCCATCGTTGCAGGCCTCGATGAAGCCGCCGTTGTGCTCGCGCACCTCATAGCGCAGTCCGGCGACCTGCGGCATCCACTGCACGGTGGCGTCGCTGCTGCCGTCATCCACGACCAGGATCTCGCACGCCGCCAGCGGCGGATGTGCCGCCAGGGCGCGCAGGCAGGCCAGGGTATGGCCGACGTGGTTGTAGACCGGGATGACGATACTCACTTCCGGCGTTTCGCTGAACGGCACCGTGAAGGGGGCGAAATCCTGTGCCGGCGGCAGGAACAGCGGCGTTCGCGGCGCGGGAACGGCGCGCTGGGTATGCACGCGGATGCGCTGCCAGGTCGCCCGCCACCCACGGGTACGCAGGCTGGCCAGGCTCCGGCGGGCCAGGCCCGTGAGGCGGTTGATCAGGTATCGGATCTCGGCCAGGGACATCGCCATCCGGTTGCAACTCCAGCTTAAGCAGGGGAACCCGGGAGAATTCGCCAGCCGCAGCGGCTGGGGTAGACTCGCCAGACCCTACATTCTCGCATTCCCGTGCCCCGACGCTACGATTCCGACGACATCGACGATTTCGACGACGACGACCAGCAGGACAACGGCCCGCTGTGGCGGCGCCGGCTGATCACCTGGAGCATGGCTGCGGTCGCGTTGGGATTGGGTTTCCTCATTCCCTATACGCTGTACCTGAACCAGCAGGTGACCCAGCGTTTCGGCGAGCTGCGCTGGCAGATCCCGACGCGCGTCTACGCGCGCCCGCTGGTGCTCACCCCCGGCAAGGCGATGGATGCGTCCACGCTGAAGACCGAGCTGGCCGCCTCCGCCTACCGCGATGACGGCCAGGGCAAGGAGCCGGCCACCTATGCGGTGAACGGCGGGCGCTTCGTCATCTCCAGCCGCGGCTACAACGACGTCGATGGCCGGGTTGCCCCGCGCCGGCTCGAGCTGTCACTGGCCGATGGTGCGGTCGCCTCGCTGCGCGACGCCGACAACCGCAAGGCCTTGAAGGCCGCGCGGTTGGACCCGGCCCGCATCGCCACCCTGTACGGCCAGAAGCAGGAAGAACGCCGCCTGATCCGCATGGACGAGGCGCCGGACCTGCTGGTGACCGGCCTGCAGGCGGTGGAGGATAAGGACTTCAACCGCCACCACGGCATCGACCTGTCCGGCATCGCGCGCGCGGTGTGGGTAACCATCCGCTCCGGTGGCCAGAGCCGCCAGGGCGCCTCTACGCTGACCCAGCAGCTGGCCCGCAGCGGCCTGCTCGGCATCGGCAAGGAGCAGACGGTTACCCGCAAATTCAACGAAGTGCTCTACGCGCTGATCATGGAAGCGCGCTACGACAAGCGCACCATCTTCGAGGCCTACCTCAACCAGGTGTACCTGGGCCAGCGTGGCAGCCAGGCCATCCATGGCATGTCCTCTGGCGCCGAGTTCTGGTTCGGTCGCGACCTGCAGTCGCTGGAGACCGAGCAGATCGCGCTGCTGATCGGCCTGGTCAAGGGCCCGTCCTTCTACGACCCGCGGCGCAATCCGGAACGCGCGCTGGATCGCCGCAACTTCGTGCTGGGCAAACTGCACGAAGCCACGCTGATCGATGACGCCGAGTACCAGCGTGCGTTGAAGGCCCCGCTGGGCGTGCCCAAGACGCCGGGCCTGGTTGCCGCCAACCGCTTCCCCGCCTATGTCGATCTGGTCCGCCGCCAACTGGGTCACGACTATCCGGAATCTGCCCTGCAGGGCGCCGGCCTGAGCGTGATGACCGGTATGTCGCCGTCCGCGCAGGCCTATGCCGAAGGCGCGGTGACCCGCACCATCAAGTCGCTGGAGAGCAAGCGTCGCCCCGAACTGCAGGCCGGCATGGTGCTGACCGACGTGCACAACGGTGACGTGCTGGCGGTGATCGGCAGCCGTGAAGTGTCCGAGGTCGGCTTCAACCGTGCGATCGAAGCACAGCGCCCGGTCGGCTCGTTGCTGAAGCCGTTCGTGTACCTGCTCGCGTTGGCGCAGCCGGACCGCTACTCGCTGGCCAGCTGGGTCGACGATTCACCGGTGACCGTCCAGCTCGGCCGCGGCCGCAACTGGAACCCGGGCAACGCGGACAACCGCAGCCACGGCACCGTGCGCCTGATCGACGCGCTGGCGCATTCCTACAACCAGGCCACGGTGCGCGTGGGCATGCAGGTCGGCCCCGAGCGTGTGACCCAGCTCATCCACGTGCTGGCCGGCATCAAGGCCGAGGCGAATCCGGCGGTGATTCTCGGTTCGACCGACCAGAGCCCGTACGCGATGGCCCAGCTGTACCAGTTCCTCGCGTCCGGTGGCGAAATCCAGCCGCTGCATGCGGTGCGTGGCGTGCTCGATCCGCAGGGCAAGCTGCTCAAGCGTTACGACAAGACCCCGGCACCGGCCCAGGAAGGCGACTCGATTGCCGCCAACCTGATCAGTGTCGGCCTGCAGCAGGTGGTTGCCAGCGGCACCGCGCAGCGCCTGAACGCCGATGGCCTCGGCCGCCTGCAGCCGGCCGGCAAGACCGGTACCACCAACGATGGCCGCGACAGCTGGTACGCCGGTTACACCGGCGATCATCTGGCGGTGATCTGGATCGGCAACGACCAGAACGAGCAGGCCGGCCTGTACGGTGCCACCGGCGCGATGCGGGTCTGGTCGGGCATCTTCCAGCGCCTGCCGAGTGCGCCACTGCGGGTCAGCAACAAGGGCCTGGACTGGCAGTCGGTGGCGCCGACCGGACTCAACAGCACGGATGAAGGCTGCCCGGGCGCGCGTCGTTTCCCGTTCGTGGTGGGCTATTCACCGGCCTATGCACCGTGTGCGCCGGCGGTGTCGCCGGACGGGCAGGGTGCCGAAGGCGAGGGCGGTGGCTGGCGTAGCTGGTTCGGCCTGGACCGCAAGCCTGAGCCGCCTGCTGAACCTGCCGCGGCGCCCGCCGCCGCCACTCCTCCCCCGAGCCGATGATGCCGATGAACATGCGATCCCTGCTGCAGCCCCTGGCCCTGACCGGCCTCAGCCTGGCCCTGGCCGCCTGCGTCAGCAGCGCACCGCCGGTGGCCAAGCCGCCGGTTGATACCACCACGCCGGCACAGCGCCTGGCTGCGGTGGATGCGGCCGCAGGTCCGGACGACAAGGAGCTGTCGGTGCAGCCTCTGCGTGATTCGCAGGTGGAAGACCTGCGGGTGACCGCACAGACGCAGCGCCAGGCCAACGACCTGGCCGGTGCCGCCAGCAGCCTGGACCACGCGCTGGAAATCGTGGCCGGTGACCCGGCGGTGCTGCAGGAGCGTGCCGAGCTGGCGCTGTTGCAGGGCCAATGGGCACAGGCTGAGACGTTCGCGCGCAAGGCGGTGGATCTGGGCTCGAAGACCGGGCCGCTGTGCCGCCGGCACTGGGCGACGATCGAGCAGTCGCGTCTGGCGCGCGGCGAGAAGGAAAATGCGGTGTCGGCGCATGCGCAGATTGAAGGTTGCACGGTGCCGGGGATCAAGCGGTACTGAGGTATTCCACTCCATCGGGCGCTGCCCCCTCTGCGGCGCGCGCTCGCACTGATGGATACAGGTGATGGGACGGGTAGGTGGGGCGTGCAGGACACGCCGTAAACCCATCCTTGAAGTGACCCCCGGGAGTTGGACACCAGATCCAACCCCGAGGGATACATGAACAAATACGACGCGCGTTTCAAACTGCAGGTCGCCAAAGAGGCCTGCAAGACCTCCACATCGGTCAAAGCCATTGCCCGTCGCCACGGCCTGGAGTTCTCCACGGTCAGGCGCTGGGTGGCGACCTATCGGCTGCATGGTAGGCGGGGATTTCATCGCCAGGCCCGGTCCTATGACCTCCCGTTCAAGCTGGCTGTCCTGGAGAAAATGAGCCAGGACGGCCTGTCCGGGCGCGAGGCCACCACCTACTTTCAAATTGGCGATGCCGGCGCGGTGGGGCGATGGCGGCGCCTGTATGCTCAAGGCGGTGCCCAAGCGTTGGCACCCCCTCCGCCGCCGCCCCGAAAGCCGATGAAGAAGACCCGTTCGTCCAAGCCGCCTGAAGATATGAGCCGCGATGAGCTGCTCAAGGAAGTCGCCTATCTGCGTGCGGAGACCGACTACCTAAAAAAACTCGATGCCTTGATCCGGGAAGAGCAGGCGGCGCAGGACGCAAAGCGCAAGCCGTCCAAGGATTGAGGCAGGTTCATACGCTGTCGCTTCTGCTCGAAGCAGCTGAGCTGTCACGCAGTACGTTCTATTACCAGAACCATGTCCTGGCCCATCCGGATCAGGATGAGGCAGCCCTGTGCGAGCGCATCCGTGCAATCTACGATCAAAGCCAAGGGCGCTATGGCTATCGCACGGTGACGCTGGAATTAGCCAATCAGGGTCATCGGACCAATCACAAGCGGGTTCAGCGCCTGATGGGGGAGATGGGACTGAAATCGCGGGTGCGCGTAAAGCGCTACCAGGCCTTCAAGGGGGCGGCCAATGTTGTGGTTGGCAATGACCTCAATCGCCAGTTCCATGCCGAGCGGCCCAACCAGAAGTGGGTGACTGACGTGACCGAGTTCAAGGTGCAGGGCATGAAGCTATACCTGTCGCCGATCATGGACCTCTACAACGGCGAAATCGTGGCTTATCAGATCAAGCGTCGGCCCGTATTTGATCTGGTGGGTCAAATGCTGGAGGAGGCCATCAAGAAGCTTCCCCCGGATGAGCGCCCCATGATCCACTCCGACCAGGGCTGGCAGTACCAGCATGAAAACTACCGGCACATGCTGGAAAAGCACTCGTTGAAACAAAGCATGTCCCGGCGCGGCAACTGCCTGGACAATGCGGCGATGGAAAGCTTCTTTGGGACGCTGAAGTCGGAATTCTTCTACCTGAACAGCTTTGACAGCATCGAGAGTCTGGAAGCTGGGCTGGTGGAATACATCCAGTACTACAACGAAGAGCGCATCAAACTGAAACTGAAAGGTCTGAGCCCGGTAAAGTACCGGGAGCAGGCCCAATCGGCCGCCTGACCCCGTCCAAGTCTCGGGGGTCACTTCACCTTGGGGGCTCGATGGCGCCATCCATGGCGCCAACGGTCCTGCACGCCCCACCCACCCGGCCCGCTATACATCGCGCGGGCCGCAGGCAAGAACAAAATCAAAATCAAAAGCGGGTCGCGCGCTGCGCGCGCTCGCGGTAGTTCGTCCTCTTTTCCCGTTCCCTCAACCGCTTTTGACATCCCAGTCGAGCAAGCTCGACTCTACGAAGCGCGTGCCTCCGTCACCGGGGCACTGTCGAAGGTGGGGGACTGTGGGTTTGCGGGGTGTCCGCGGCATGGATGCCGCGGCCAAGCCCCCAAGGACGGGTTTACGGCGTCCCCGCAAACCCACAGTCCCCCACCCAGCCCTCAGTGCAACCCAGAGCCATGACCGCTGTTACCGTTGCTTGTGCTCTGGCTTGAAACGGGTGCCGGGCAGCGCCCGGCCGGGTATCCTTTCCCTCTGATGTCCGACCTTGTCCATGCCAGCCGCGAAGCCCTCAGCGACGGCGGCGCGCTCGCCTCGCACCTGGATGCATTCGTCCCGCGTCCGGCACAGCTGCACCTGACCGAAGCCATCGCCGATGCGCTGCAGCAGCGTGATCTGCTGCTGGCCGAGGCCGGTACCGGCACCGGCAAGACGTTTGCCTATCTGGTGCCGGTGCTGCTGTCCGGGTTGCGCACCATCATCTCCACAGGCACCCGCGCGCTGCAGGACCAGCTCTACCACCGCGATCTGCCACGGGTGCGCCAGGCACTCGGGGTCGGCCTGCGCAGTGCGCTGCTGAAAGGGCGTGCGAACTACCTGTGCCGCTATCGCCTGCAGCAGGCGCGCGGCGAACCGCGGTTTTCCAGTCCCGAGCAGGCCGCGCAGTTCCAGCGCATCCTGGCCTGGTCCGGTCGCTCGGAGTTCGGTGACATCGCCGAGCTCGACGGGCTGGCCGACGACTCCCCATTGCTGCCGATGGTCACCTCCACCGTCGACAACTGCCTGGGCACCGATTGCCCGTTCTGGGATGACTGCTTCGTGGTGCGTGCGCGGCAGCGTGCACAGGCTGCCGATGTGGTGGTGGTCAACCATCACCTGCTGCTGGCCGATCTGGCCCTGAAGCAGGATGGCTTCGGTGAACTGCTGCCGGGCGCCCAGGCCTTCGTCATCGACGAGGCGCACCAGTTGCCCGAACTGGCCGCGCAGTTCTTCGGCGAGGGTTTTGGCATGCGCCCGTGGCAGGAGCTCGGGCGCGATTGCCTGGCTGAAGCACGCGGTGTGGGCGGCGCGCAGTCGGCGCTGCAGGAACCGGTCGACCAGTTGCAGCAGGCGCTGCTGGCGCTGCGTTCGGCGATGGAGGGACTGCCGCCGCGTGGCACGCAATGGCGCGCGCTGGCGATGCCACAGGTGCGCGACGGATTCGATACGGTGATGGCAGGGTTGGTGACCCTGGAGCAGGCATTGCAGCCGCTGCGCGAAGCGGCGGCGGGTCTGGATGCCTGTCATGCGCGGGCGCGCGAGGCGGTCTCGCGGCTCAGCCGCTGGCTGGGCGATGACGAACCCACTCTCGATTTCGACACCGATCCGTCGGAAGCGAGCAGTGCGGCCGATGTGCTCTGGTACGAGCTTACGCCGCGTGGTTTCCGTTGCCAGCGCACGCCGATGGATGTGTCCGGTCCGCTGCGTGAGCATCGCGAGCGCAGCCGTGCCGCGTGGATCTTCACTTCGGCAACGCTGACCGTGGGCGGTGGTTTCGATCACATCGCCACCCGCCTGGGCCTGGACGATCCGCACACGCTGGTGCAGCCAAGTCCGTTCAATTGGCCCGAGCAGGCGCTGTGCTACCTGCCCGAAGGCCTGCCTGATCCGGCTGCGCGGGGCTTCGGTACTGCGTTGATCCAGACCCTGCGGCCCGTGTTGCAGGCGTCGCAGGGCAGGGCATTCCTGTTGTTTGCCTCGCACCGTGCATTGCGCGAGGCCGCCGAGGCATTGCGCGACGGGCCATGGCCGCTGTTCGTGCAGGGCGAGGCGCCGCGCGCGACGCTGCTGCAGCGCTTCCGCGAATCGGGCAATGGCGTGCTGCTGGGCTCGGCCAGTTTCCGCGAGGGCGTGGACGTGGTGGGCGAGGCGCTAAGCGTGGTGATGATCGACAAGCTCCCGTTCGCGGCGCCGGACGATCCGGTGTACGAGGCGCGGCTGGAGGCGATCCGCAGCCAGGGCGGCAATCCGTTCCGCGACGAGCAGTTGCCGCAGGCGGTGATCGCATTGAAGCAGGGTGTCGGCCGCCTGATCCGCAGCGAGAGCGACCGTGGCGTGCTGGTACTGTGCGACCCGCGCCTGCTCAACCGGGGCTATGGCCGGGTCTTCCTCGATTCGCTGCCGCCGTTCCGGCGTACCCGCAGCCTGGCCGATGTGCAGGCCTTCTTTACGCCACAATGGGCGCCTGCGGCCGATGATGCGGCTGCCCCAGTCGCTGTTGCGACCGGCCCCGAGCCGGCGCCCGGTGCCACGTTCCCCTTGTTCTGACCCGATCCGATGAAACTGCTCGCCTTTGAAACCGCCACCGAAGCCTGTTCCGTTGCCCTGCATGTCGATGGGCAGGTGCTGGAACGCTTCGAGATCGCCCCGCGCCGGCACGCCGAACTGAGCCTGCCGTGGGCGGAGGCGCTGCTGGCCGAAGCCGGCATCAGCCGCCGCCAGCTGGACGGCATCGCGCTCAGCCGCGGCCCCGGCGCGTTCACCGGCGTGCGTCTTGCGATCGCGATTGCCCAGGGCATTGCGCTGGCCCTGGACCGTCCGCTGTTGCCGGTCTCGACGCTGCAGGTGCTGGCGTTGCGGGCACCGACGGAAGAAACGCAGATCCTGTCAGCGATCGATGCGCGGATGGGCGAACTCTACGTTGCCCGCTTCGAGCGCGTGGACGGCCTGCCGGTGGCGCGTGATGCTGAGCGCGTATGCGCACCCGCTGCGGTATCGCTGCCGGAAGGGCTGTCCGCTTACGGCGTTGGTACCGGGTTTGGTGCGGCCGAGGGCGCGCTTGTTACGCAGTTGGGCGCTGGCCTGCGCGGCGTTGATGCCACTGCGCTGCCGCGGGCATCGGACGTGCTTGCACTGGCGGTGCCGGCCTTCGCTCGTGGCGAAGCCATTGCACCGGAGAAGGTCGAGCCGGCGTACCTGCGTGACAACGTGGCACTGACCCTGGTCGAGCAACAGGCCGCGCGCGAGGCGAAGGCGAAGGCCAACGGCTGAGCCCATCGTGGCGGGGTTGGTTGATCGCGTAAATCAAAAGCCGCGCTTGGCCGGGCGGGGTGGGTTCGCGGGGGACGCCGTGAACCCCGCTCCGCGGTCCGGCCCAGCCGCTGGCGGCTGTGCGTTCGGGCGCTTGCGAAGCCGTGCTTCGCAAGCAAAGCGCCCTCACCCCTGGGGGCTTAGCCGCGCCATCCATGGCGCGGATACCCCCGCGAACCCACCCCGCCCGACCTCTGACAGTTTCCGTGTGCGTCCGCCACGGAAAATCAAAAGAAAATCAAAGTCAAAAGCGGATCGCTTCGCTCGCATCCACGCATAGCGTGGATGTGTGTCGACCAAGGTCGACACCTACCAACAGCGGAGCGGGACGCGATGCGCCGGGATCTGTCAGAGGTGGGGCGGGGTGGCTGGGCAGGACCGTTGGCGCCATGGATGGCGCCATCGAGCCCCCAAGGATGGGTTTACGGCGTGTCCTGCCCAGCCACCCCGCCACACCAAATCCACAGTCCAACCGCCGCCTTTGACGTTGACGTTCAGCGGGTCCCGGGCCGCAGGCCCGGGCAACAGAACCCTATCGATCGTCGTGCAGGGTGCCGCCCGGCAGGAACACCCACGTGCGGGTGACCTGCAGGATATCGATCTCATCCTCGGTCTTCGGCAACGGCGGGAATGGCTGCGCCAGCTTCACCACCCGCAGCGCCGCCTCATCCAGCAACGGCATCCCGCTCGAACGCAGGATCCGGCTGCTTTCCACGCTGCCATCGCGGCGCACACCCACGCTGATCACCACCTGGCCACCCAGGCGGCGCTGCCGGGCCTCGTCCGGGTAGTTCAGGTTGCCGACGCGCTCGGCGCGATCGACCCAGGCACGCAGGTAGTTGGCATAGGCATATTCGCGCGTGCTGGCCGACACGAACTTGCGGTTTGGGCGCTTGGCGTACTGCGCCGAGCGCAGATGGACTTCAGCGGCCAGGCGGGCCATTTCCACATCGCGCTGCTCGCGTGCGCTCAAGGGCGCATCCGGTTCGGGCTGATCCGGCGTGGGCCGGGACTGCGCCTGCGCGAACACTTCTTCGCCATTGCGGCTGCTGACCACCCGGGCCTGCGGCGGCGGAACCGGTGCGGCCGATTGCTGCTGCTGCGGAATCGGGCTGATTCCGGACTGGGCCTGCGGCACGATGCCGGCCTGGTTGTCACGCGGACGCTGTGCGCGGTCGTGTTCGCCACCGCCTTCCTGGTTGGCTGCGGCCAGGAAATCAGCCTGCTTCGGCGTCAGTGCGGTGCGGGTCTGGCTGAAGATCACTTCCAGCGTCGGCACCAGCGGTGCATCGCCCTTCACGGCGAAGCCCACGCCCAGGATCAGCAGGGCGTGGACCAGCACCGACAGCGCGATGGTCGCCCCCAGCCGTTGCGCTTCGCGCGGCGGCGGGGGCAGTACGGCAGATGCGGCAGACATCAGCGCAGGCCGGCCTCGAGTGCGTCGAACAGGGTGCCGGCAATGTTCAGGCCGTACTGTGCGTCCAGTTCGCGCACGCAGGTCGGGCTGGTCACGTTGACCTCGGTCAGGTAATCACCGATCACGTCCAGGCCGACGAAGCGCATGCCGCGACGCTTCATCTCCGGCCCGACCTGGGCGGCGATCCAGCGGTCGCGCTCGCTCAGCGGGCGGCCTTCGCCGCGGCCACCGGCGGCGAGGTTGCCGCGGAATTCATCACCCTGCGGGATGCGCGCCAAGCAGTAGTCGACGGGTTCGCCATCGACCAGCAGGATGCGCTTGTCGCCAGCGGTGATGTCGGGAATGAACTTCTGTGCCAGCGCCATCCTGTGGCCGCCGTCGGTCAGGGTTTCCAGGATCACATTCAGGTTCGGATCGCCCTGGCCGCTGCGGAAGATCGAGCGGCCGCCCATGCCATCCAGCGGCTTCAGAACCGCCTGGCCGTGTTCCAGGGCAAAGGCCTTCAGCGCCTTGGCATCGCGGCTGACCAGGGTCGGCGGGCAGCACTGCGGGAACAGCAGGGCGGCCAGCTTCTCGTTGTAGTCGCGCAGGCCCCGCGGGTTGTTGACCACGCAGGCACCGGCAGCGGCGGCCACGTCCAGCACCTGGGTGTCGTAGATGTACTCGGCGTCGACCGGCGGGTCCTTGCGCATCAGCACGATCTGGCCGGGACCGAACTCGGTACGGCTGAACGCACCCAGCTCATACCAGCCGGCCGGGTCGTCGCGCACCTGCAGCGGTGCGGTCTGGGCCACCGCCACGCCACCTTCCAGGGCCAACCCGCCCGGGCGCACGTAGTGCAGGGCATGGCCGCGGCGCTGGGCTTCCAGCAACATGGCGAAGGTGGTGTCCTTGGCGATCTTGATGTGGGCGATGGGGTCCATCACCACGATGACGTTCAACGGCATGGGCGCACCTGTCTGGCAAGGCGTTGATGGTAGCGGCAACGCCGGTCGCGCGCCTCCCTGCCGTACTGCAACGCAGCGTCCGCCCGGCGGTCGCGCACGCATTGCGAAACCCGTCACGTTCAGGAGGGTGCCATGCCCCGCGCCATGGGGCGGCCTTGAAGCGGGCGCGGAAAGTGCGATATAGATACGCTTTCGTAGCGGCCCCCGCCAGAGATCGGGCCGTGCGCTTGGGGATAGGCAATGACTGAAAACACGACTGCGGGCGGGGAACTCGCAGGACTCCGGGTGATGGTCATCGATGATTCGAAGACCATCCGCAGGACTGCGGAAACGCTGCTCAAGCGCGAAGGTTGCGAGGTGGTCACCGCCACCGACGGCTTCGAAGCGCTTGCGAAGATCGCAGACCAGCAACCGCAGATCATCTTCGTCGACATCATGATGCCGCGCCTGGACGGGTACCAGACCTGTGCGCTGATCAAGGGCAACCAGCTGTTCAAGGCGACCCCGGTCATCATGCTGTCGTCCAAGGATGGCCTGTTCGACAAGGCGCGGGGACGCATCGTCGGCTCGGAGCAGTACCTGACGAAGCCTTTCACGCGTGAAGAACTGCTGGGTGCCATCCGCACATACGTCAACGCCTGACCAGGGGGGAAAGGCACAATGGCTCGTATCGTTCTGATCGAGGATTCACCGACCGACCGCGCGGTGTTCACCCAGTGGCTGCGCCGTGCCGGCCATGAGGTGCTGGAAGCAGACAACGCCGAGGATGGACTGCAGCTGGTCCGCGACCAGGTGCCGCAGCTGGTGCTGATGGACGTGGTCCTGCCCGGCATGAGCGGCTTCCAGGCCACCCGCGCGATGGCCCGTGACGCGGCGATCAAGCACATCCCGGTGATCATCGTCAGCACCAAGGCGATGGAAACCGACAAGGCATGGGGCCTGCGCCAGGGCGCAGCCGATTACATCGTCAAGCCGCCGCGCGAGGATGAACTGATCGCGCGGATCAACGAACTGGTGGCCTGATGCGCTCGCCCTTCGACATTCTCGAAGCCTACGAACGGCGCAGCCTGGCCCATGCGGTGCAGCTGCCCGAGCGGCAGTTCGCCCAGGACCTCTGGCGTGGCGTGGGCTACCGCGTCGGCCAGCGCCGGCTGGTGTCCGATTTCCGCGAAGTGGTGGAAATCGTGCCGATGCCGCCGGTGACCCCGGTGCCGTGCGCGCAGCCCTGGCTGCTGGGCGTGGGCAACCTGCGCGGCAACCTGTTCCCGGTGGTCGACCTGAAGTACTTCCTGGAAGGCACGCGTACCGTGCAGCAGGAAGGCCAGCGCGTGCTGATCATGCGCCAGGCCGGCGGCGACGTCGCGCTGACCATCGATGAACTGTTCGGCCAGCGCAGCTTCGAACTGGACCAGCAGATCGCGGCCGGCACGCTGGCCGAAGGACGTTACGGCCACTTCGTCGATCGCGCCTTCCACGCCGACGGCCACGACTGGGGCGTGTTCTCGCTCTCGCTGCTGTCGCGTACCCCTGAATTCCGGCAAGCCGCGGCCTGAGGCCGGGCATCGCCCCCTGCATTGAAGATCGAGGTTGAACGATGAGTACTGCTTCGGACGCCACCAAGACCGGCAAGCTGCGGCTGGGCGGCAGCAACCTCTGGTTGTTCCTGCTGCTGGCATCGATGATCCTGTTCGGCGTCAACACCGGCGTCGCCACCTGGCAGGGCAGTCGCCTGGCCGATGCCGGCTCCAAGGCGGCCGATCTGCAGGTGCTGTCACAGCAGCTGGCCAACCAGGGCCGTGATGCGGTGGGCGGCAACGCGCAGGCGTTCACCGCCTTCAAGGCGACCCGCAACGCGATCGAACAGAACGTGTCGACCCTGCAGGGGCGCTACGGCAAGGAGCCGGGCGTGTCGGGTGCGATCGCCACCCTGGCCGAAACCTGGGCGCCGCTGGGCAAGCAGGCCGGGCAGCTGGTCGCCAGTGAACCGGCGGTGCTGGCGCTGGCCGGCAATGCCAACAACTTCACCGGCGCGGTGCCGGGCCTGCAGGCCCAGCTGAACGAGCTGGTGCGTGCGATGTCCGCCTCGGGCGCGCCGTCGTCGCAGGTGTACAGCGCCCTGCAGCAGGTGGTGGTGGCCGGCTCCATGGCCCGTCGCGTGACCGAAATGCGCGCCGGTGGCAGCGCTGCGGCGACGTCCGGCGATGCACTGGCACGCGACATCACCGTGTTCTCGCAGGTGCTCGACGGCCTGCGCAACGGCAACGAGGAACTGGGCATCACCGCCGTGCGTGGTGCTGCCGCCGTGGCCGCGCTGGAGCAGTCGCAGCAGAAGTGGGAAGCGATGAAGCAGGACGCCGACGCGATCCTGGCCAGCTCGCGCCAGCTGTTCGCCGCACAGTCGGCGGCCACTGCGCTGGGCCAGGGGTCGGCACACATGCTGGACGACAGCCGCAAGCTGTTCGAGGCGTTCTCCTCGTTCGGCTCGGTGTCCGATACCCGCCTGTTCCCGAACTTCTGGATCGGCGTGGTCTCCGGTGCGCTGTCGCTGATCGCGATCATCGGCTTCGTATCCACCAACGTGCGCAGCCGCTCGCGCGAGCAGGAACTGCGCTACCAGACACAGGTGGAATTCAACAGCCGCAACCAGCAGGCGATCATGCGGTTGCTGGACGAAATCTCCTCGCTGGGTGAGGGCGACCTGACCGTGAAGGCCTCGGTGACCGAGGACATGACCGGCGCCATCGCCGACGCGATCAACTACGCGGTGGACGAGCTGCGCCACCTGGTGACCACCATCAACGACACCTCGGCCAAGGTCGCGCTGTCCACCCAGGAAACCCAGGCCACCGCCATGCAGCTGGCAGAGGCGGCGGGCCATCAGGCCAACCAGATCACCTCGGCCTCGGACCGCATCGGTGAAATCGCGGCGAGCATCGAACAGGTGTCGCGCAACTCGGCCGAGTCGGCCGACGTGGCACAGCGCTCGGTGGTGATCGCCGCCGAAGGTGCCGGCGTGGTGCGCGAGACCATCCAGGGCATGGACCAGATCCGTGACCAGATCCAGGAAACCTCCAAGCGCATCAAGCGCCTGGGCGAGTCGTCGCAGGAAATCGGCTCGATCGTGGAACTGATCAACGACATTTCCGAGCAGACCAACATCCTGGCATTGAACGCAGCGGTGCAGGCGGCTTCGGCCGGTGAAGCGGGCCGCGGTTTCGCGGTCGTGGCCGACGAAGTGCAGCGCCTGGCAGAACGCACCTCGGGCGCAACCCGACGCATCGAGAACCTGGTGCAGGCGATCCAGGCCGATACCAACGAAGCGGTCACCTCGATGGAACAGACCACCGCCGAAGTGGTGTCCGGTGCACGCCTGGCCGAGGACGCCGGCACCGCGCTGACCGAAATCGAGCGCGTCTCCAACGCCCTGAACACCCTCATCAAGAACATCTCCATCGCCGCCCAGCAGCAGTCGGCTGCGGCCTCGGACATCACCCGCACCATGGGCGTGATCCGGCAGATCACCGGCCAGACCTCGCAGGGTGCCGGGCAGACCGCCGAATCGATCGGCCACCTCGCGCAGCTGGCGGCCGACCTGCGTCGTTCGGTCGCCGACTTCAAGCTGCCGGCGTGACGCGGGCAGGGCGGCGAGCAAGGAACCAGTCGATGAAGCATTTCCATTCCCCACGCCAGAACTCGCGCGGCTTCCGCGCGGCGGCGAACGGAGCGCGTCCATGAGCAGTCTGCGCGATGCGATGAGCCACGCAGCGCTGGGCTGGGTCAAGCCCGAGCTGGACGAGACCCTGCGCCAGGTGCGCAACGAGGTCGAGTACTACGCGGAAGACCCGGCCGATGCCAGTCGCATGCGCATCTGCGCCGGCTACCTGCACCAGGTGCAGGGCACCCTGCGCATGGTCGAGCTGTACGCCCCGGCGATGGTGGCCGAGGAGCTGGAACAGCTGGCCAATGCCATCGGCGCCGGTAGCGTGGCTGATCGGGATGAAGCCTGCGCGACCCTGATGCGCGGCAGCGTGCTGCTGCCCGATTACCTGGAGCGCCTGCAGAACGGCCACCGCGACATTCCGATCGTGCTGATGCCGCTGCTCAACGAAATCCGTGCCGCGCGTGGCGAAGAGGGCGTGCATGACAGCGTGCTGCTGGCGTTCGCGCCGGACAGCGTCAGCGCCACCGAGGCCGAGCTGGACCATGCCCGGGGCAGCCTGAGCGGGCGCAACCGCGAGCTGCTGGATACCGTGGGCAGCGCGGTGAAGGAAGAACTGCTGCGCATCAAGGATGCGCTGGACCTGCACCTGCGTACTGGCGGTGCGCCCGAACAGCTGCAGACCCAGGCCAACGAACTTGGCGCGGTGGCCGATACGCTGGGCATGATGGGCCTGGGCGTGGCCCGCGGGGTGGTCGTGCAGCAGCGCGATGCGCTGCGTGGCGTGGTCGAAGGGCGCCAGCAGATCGACGAGAACCTGCTGCTGGATATCGCCGGCGCATTGCTCTACGTGGACGCGTCGCTGGACGACCAGGTCGCCCATCTGGGCGCCGGCGGCAGTGGCGAAGATGACCCCAGCGCGGTGGAGAACCGGCGCACGGTGGAGGTGCTGGCACATGAGGCCATCGCCAACTTCGCCGCCGCCCGCGAGCATTTCGTCGCCTTCATCGAAACCAGCTGGAACCATGCCGAGCTGCAGGACGTGCCGCGCCTGCTGGGCGATGTGTCCGGTGCGCTGCGCATGCTCGACCTGAACACCGCCGCCGATTACCTGCGCGGTGTGCAGCAGTACATCGAAGCCGAGCTGATCGGTCGCCAGCGCGTGCCCAGTGGCCGCCAGCTGGACACCCTGGCCGATGCCATGGCCAGCCTGGAGTACTACCTCGAGGCTCTGCGCGACCGCCGCCCGGGCCGCGAGGACATCCTCGACATCACCCGCAGCAGCCTTGAAGCGCTGCGCTATTGGCCGTTGCCGGACCGCAATGCGGTGGCGCCTGTTGCCGCCGCGCCGATTCCGTTCGCATCGCTGCTGGTGGACCGCGAGCCGATCGCGCTGCAGGCCGAGCCGGTGCAGCCGGAGCCCATCGAGATTCCGGTGCAGCCGGCCGCGCCCGCCGCCGGCACGGTGCCGGTGCCGCTGCCGGACTTCACCTTCGATCCGCCACCGGCCGCGCCTGCACCGGAGGTGGTGGACAACCGCCTGATGTTCGGGGCGCTGGGGAGTGTCGCCTCCACACCGCTGTCGCTGCATGACGACGCGGATGCACCGCTGGTCTTCGCCGCGTCCAGCGCGCCTGCGCCCGAGGTACCGCAATGGGATCTCGCACCGTTCCATCCGGACTCCGAGCCGACCGCGAGTGCCGAAGACGAGCGCAGTCCGACCTTCGCCAGCTTCGACCCGGTCAGTTTCGAACGGGCCGAAACCAGCGTGGAACCGGCGCCGCAGTGGACATTGTCGGAGGCAACACCGCCGGCATTGGCCGATGTGGCTGTGATGGATGTCGAGGACGACGTCGACGCGTCGGTGCCCTTTGACACCGCTGACGTTGCCGCGCCCGTGTTCGACCCGGTGGCTGCCGAGCACGATGTGGTCGCCGCCGGTGACGACGTGGTGTTCCGTTTCGACGCCGATGCGCTGGACAATGCCGACGACGTGCTGTCGCTGCACGCGATGGAGACGCTGTCGCTGGACGACGACGCCGGATTGCACCCGGCGCTGGAGATCGTCGATCCCGCTGCATCCGTGCGGGTGGACGAAAGCCCTGTGGTTGCCGAAGCGGACGCGGTTCCGGCGGATGTGCAGGAGGACGTGCCCGCGCCGATGGCCGAGGTGCTGACGCCGGTCTCCGATGCACCGGCACCGGCGGTGTCGGTGATTGATATCGACACCATCGCGCCCATCGACTTCAGCGAAGCCGACGCGCAGTTCTTCGCCGAGCTGAGCGCCGCGGCGGCCGATTTCAATCCGCAGGCCATGGCGGCTCCACCCGCTGCGGACATCCCGGTCGTGGCCGGCACCGAGACCGGCTTCGAGGCCGGCTTCGACGACGATGCCGAGAACATTGACGAGGACATCCGCGAGGTGTTCCTGGAAGAGTTCGACGACGAGCTGGCCAACCTGGGCACGCTGCTGCCGGCATGGCGCATGCAGCTGGACAACATGGACCGGCTGCGGCCGATCCGCCGCATCTTCCACACCCTCAAGGGCAGTGGCCGCCTGGTGGGGGCACGCACCCTGGGCGAGTTCGCCTGGAAGATCGAAGGCATGCTCAATCGCGTGCTCGATGGCAGTCGCCCGGCGACTCCGGCGGTGCTGGCGATGGTCGACAACGCCCATGCCGCGCTGCCGCAGCTGAACGCCGCGCTGCGCCATGGCCAGCGCATCAGCGTGGACCTGCAGGCGATGCAGGCCATTGCCGATAGGGTCGGTGCCGGCGAGGAGACCTTCTACGTGCCGTTGCCGGCTGCGGCCGCACCGGCAGCGACACTGGCCGAGTCCGAAGGCGAAGACGAAATCAGCCGCCTGCTGGAAGCCGAGGCCGCTGCGTCGGCGCAGGCCGATGCCACGGCGGTGGCGGAAGACGCCGGTACCCCGGCCAACATCGACAGCGTACTGCGCGAGATCCTCGAGGCCGAGGTCGAAGTCCACCAGGCGACCCTGCAGGAATGGCTGCGCTCGGCGCAGCAGGCACCGCAGCCGGTCAGCGACGCACTGCTGCGTGCGGTGCACACCATGAACGGCGCCTTCGCGATGACCGAAGTGCCGGAAATCACGGCGGTCACCGGCGGTGCCGAGTCCTACATCAAGCGCGCACTGGCCGCCGACGTGGTGCCTGGCGACGAGGGCGTAGCCGCACTGGATGCGACCGCGCAGGCGATCACCGCGACCATGGAGGCGCTGCAGGCCGAACAGCCGCGGATTGTTCCGCAGGGCGCGTTGGTGCAGCGGCTGCAGGCATTGGCCGGCGAGCTGCCGGAAGCGCGCTGGCCGCTGTTCGCGCTGGAAGACGAGGACGAAGAGGGCGTCGAGCTGGCGCCTGATGCCGAGCAGGCATCCGCGGCCGAAGCGCCGCTGGCCGGGCTGGACACGCTGGACGAAACCAGCATGCCGTCCGCTTTCGATGCGGCGACCGATTTCATTGCCGAGCCGCAGTCGCATGCCGAAGATGCGCTGGAACCGGTTCCAGCTGCAACCGGGCTGGAGGCGCTGGACGTCGCAGCCGACAGCGGCCTGGACGTGGGTGAGCTGACCGCCAGCGACGATCTTTCGCGTTACTTCGACGCCGGCTGGCCGTCGGTGCCGGGCGAAGGTGAACCTGCCGCGGACGACACCGGCGCGATTGAATCGATCCAGCCGATTGAAAGTGCGCCTGATGTTGCCCAGGACGAATCAGATGCCGTGCCGGCGATCGCGACGGTCGACGACGCTGACCTGACCATGGCGGACGATCTGTCGCCGTACCTCGACGCCAGTGCGCTGCCGGTGGATGACCGCGACGCGGAAGAGTTGCCGGTGTCTGCGGAAGTTGACGCGATCGACCTGAATACGCCGTTGCCGTTTGATTCGGGCAGTGACGATGACAACGTCATTGACGACGCTGCTGCACTGCCACTCGACAGCGAGCTGTCGAGCCTGCAGGATGAAATGGCTGTGCCGGGTTTTGCAGAACCGGTCACGCTGGCAGCCGCGCTCGAGGCCGGCCTGCACGTGATCGAGGAGGAGCAGACCCTGGACGACGACGGGCAATGGCCCGTGATCGGCCTCCAGGCCAGCGAACTCGCGCCGGGCGAGGCAGATGCCTTTGCCGAGGATGCGGACGTCGGCGGGGAGGCGGCGGTCGGTGAAGGAGAGAGCGCCGATCAGCCGTCCCCGGCGACGGTGATTGAGGAGATCACCGCGGAGGCGCCGCAGGGCGGCACTGCTGCGGTGCGCTTCTTCGAAATGGAAGACGCACCGGGCCAGGGCACGGTCGATGCCGATGCACAGGTTGCAGCGACCGACATCGTGCCGCGTGCGCCGCACCACGAGCAGGCACCTGTTGCGGCGGATGCCGAGGACGGCGCCGATGCACTCGACTTCAGCGTGTACGACCGCGAGCTGGTCGATATCTTTGTCGAGGAAGGCAAGGACCTGCTCGACCACTGCGATGGCCTGATCAGCGAACTGCGCGATGCACCGCAGGACCGCGAGGTGCTGGCCGGCCTGCAGCGTGATCTGCACACCCTGAAGGGTGGCGCACGCATGGCTGGCATCAATGCCATCGGCGATCTTGGCCACAGCATCGAATCGCTGCTGGAGGCGGTGGCCGCTGGCCGTACCGAGATCGAACGTCGCGACGTGCAGCTGCTGGAGCGTGGCTTTGACCGCCTGCACCAGCTGCTCACCCGCACCGGCGCGCACCGCGTGGTGGAGCCGGCGCAGGATCTGGTCGAAGCCTTCGAGGTCCGCACGACCATCGATATCGCCGCAGCCGCTGCGGCCGCGCGTGCGGCCAGCGAGATCGAGACCGTGCCCGCACAGGCTGCGGGCCCGCTGGCGACCCCGATCGAAGCGCCGCTGTCGGCTCCGCTTCCGGCCGAGGGCGTGGTCGATGAAGATCCGCTGGCGCGTCCGCAGCAGGAGCAGGTGCGCGTGCGTGCCGACCTGCTCGACCGCCTGGTCAACCATGCCGGTGAAGTGGCGATCTACCGCTCGCGGCTTGAACAGCAGCTGGGTGCCTTCCGTGGTGCCATGGGCGAACTGGAGCGCACCAATGCGCGACTGCGCGACCAGCTGCGGCGACTCGACCTGGAAACCGAGGCGCAGATCGTCGCCCGCTACCAGCGCGAACAGGACCAGGCCGACCAGAAGTTCGATCCGCTGGAGCTGGACCGCTTCTCCACCCTGCAGCAGCTCAGCCGTGCGCTGAACGAGTCGGCGGCCGACCTGGGGGGCCTGCAGGGCGTGCTGGACGATCTGTCGCGCCAGTACGATTCGCTGCTGCAGCAGCAGTCGCGCGTCAGCTCCGAGCTGCAGGATGGCCTGATGCGCGCGCGCATGGTGCCGTTCGATGGCCTGGTGCCGCGCCTGCGCCGCGTGGTCCGCCAGTCCGGCATGGATACCGGCAAGCAGGTCCACCTGACCCTGGAAGGAACCCACGGCGAACTGGACCGCAACGTCCTCGACCGCATGGTCGCGCCGCTGGAACACATGCTGCGCAACTCCGTGGCCCATGGCCTGGAAGCGCCGGAACAGCGCCGCGCCGCCGGCAAGCCGGAGGAGGGCGAGATCGCCATCCGCCTGCACCGCGAAGGTTCGGAAATCGTGCTGGAGGTGGCCGATGACGGTGCTGGCCTGGACCGCGAGGCGATCCGCCGTCGCGCCATCGACCGTGGCCTGCTGGCCGCCGATGCGCAGCCGAACGAGCAGGAGCTGGACAACCTGATCTTCGCGTCCGGCTTCACCACCGCCGACCAGGTCAGCCAGCTGGCCGGTCGTGGCGTGGGCATGGACGTGGTGCGCAACGAAGTGCGCCAGCTCGGTGGCTCGGTCGACATCCAGTCGGTGCGGGGCCAGGGCGTACGCTTCACCCTGCGCCTGCCGCAGACGCTGGCCGTCACCCAGGCGGTGTTCGTGCAGATCGGCGAAACCACCTTCGCGGTGCCGGTGGCCTCGGTCAGTGGTATCGGCCGCCTGTCGCGCGAGCGTTTCGAAGCCGCCGACAGCAGCTACCGTTACAGCGGCGAAGACTATCCGCTGTACGACCTCGGCAGCCTGGTCGGGCAGGCCCCGGCGCGTGCCGATGGCCAGGACCAGGTGCCGCTGCTGCTGGTCCGTGCCGGTGATCTGCGTGCCGCCGTGGCGATCGACCAGGTGCTGGGCAACCGCGAAATCGTGGTCAAGCCGGTCGGCCTGCAGATCGCGTCGGTGCCGGGCATCTACGGCGCGACCATCACCGGCGATGGCCGCGTGGTGGTGATCCTGGACGTGGCGCCGCTGGTGCGCCGCTTCCTCGCCAACCCGACGCTGCCTGTGCTGGCCAACGCACCGCGCCGGGAGCGCCAGGTGCCGCTGGTGATGGTGGTCGACGACTCGCTGACGATGCGCAAGGTCACCGGCCGCATCCTCGAACGCCACAACTTCGAGGTCAGCGTCGCCCGCGACGGCGTGGAGGCGCTGGAGCGGCTGGAAGAGCGCGTGCCGGACCTGATGCTGCTGGATATCGAGATGCCGCGCATGGATGGCTACGAGCTCGCCACCGCGATGCGTGCCGACCCGCGCTACAGGGACGTGCCGATCGTGATGATCACTTCGCGCAGCGGTGACAAGCACCGCCAGCGCGCCTTCGAGATCGGTGTCCAGCGTTACCTGGGCAAGCCGTACCAGGAACTGGACCTGATGCGTAACGTGTACGACCTGCTGGGGATCGCCCGTGTCCGTGAGTGAAACCCAAGCGGCTCCGGCCGTGGCCCTGCTGGCCCGTCCCGGCGCGGCGCGTGAGCGCCTGCGTGAGGCGTTGTCGCACGCCGATGTGCAGCTGGTGCTGGAAGATGATCCCAACACGCTGGAGGCGCGGGTCCTGCAGGAGGCGCGCCCACAGTTCGTGGTGATCGCGCTGGAAGCCGCCATCGAGGACGCCTTGGAACGCCTGGAAGCGGTGCTGTCCGCACCGGGTCTGACCCTGGTCTTCGACGAGGCCGAACTGGCTGCACGTCGTGATGGTTGGGAGGCTCAGCGCTGGGGCCGTCATCTGTCCGCCAAGCTGCATGGCCACCAGCAGGTGTTGCCGCCGGGGGCCGAAGAAGAACCCAGCCTGCAGCTGGAGCCGGGCCACCCGGCACCGGCACCGGCGCCGCAGGAAGAAGCGCTGCAGCCGCACCTGGAGCAGGCATTGAGCTGGGCCGACGAGGTCCCCGCTGACACTCTGTACTCGCCGCCTGTACAGCTGCACGAACCGATCGCGCTGGAACAGGCGCTGGCCGCGCTGCAGCCGGTGGTGCCTGAGCCGCTGCAGGCCCCCGCACTGCCGTCGCTGGCAGAGACCGCGTCCGCAGTACCGCCGCTACCGCCGGTCTCCTTCGACCACACCGCCTGGTCGCTGGTCGAGGACGAGGCCGATGCCGATGCCTCGGCAACCGCTCCGCACCACGCTGCGGTGGAGGCTCCGCTGCCTTCCTTCGATACCGGTCATCTGAGCCTGGTCGATCTGGATGCCGCAGCGCCCGTGGGCGCACGCGCCGGATCGCTGCTGGTGCTGGCCGGCATCGGTGGCCCGGATGCGCTGCGTCGCCTGCTCGGCGCGCTGCCGCCTTCGCTGAGCGTGCCGGTCCTGGTGCACATGCGCCTGGATGGCGGGCGCTACGGCAACCTGGTCAAGCAGATGGCACGCGTGTCGCCGTTGCCGGTGCAGCTGGCTGAAGCCGGCCAGCGTGCAACTCCGGGTGAAGTGCACGTCCTGGCCGATGACATCGGCGTGCAGGCAGCCAGTGACGGCCTGCATTTCGTCAGCGACGCGCAGGGCATTGCGATTGCCGCGCTGCCAGGTGACCACACCGCGCTGGTCCTGCTCAGCGGCGCTGACCTTGCGCATGTTGGTCCGGCGCTGGATCTGGCCGCCGCCGGTGCATGGGTGGCCGGGCAGGTGGGCGAGGGCTGCTACGACCCGGCTGCGGCCACGGCGGTGGTTGCTGCCGGCATGGTGGCCGGTGAACCGCAGGAACTGGCGCAGGCGATTGCCGCGCGCTGGGGTGAGCAGGACGACAACGGAGAAGCACCATGAGCTATGCCAGCAATGACGAAATCCGTGGCGTCCTGATCCAGGCCGGCAACGCGCGCGTGCTGCTGCCCAATGCCACCGTGGCCGAAATGATGTCGCGCGTGCCGGTGCAGCCGGTCTCCGATGCGCCGCGCTGGCTGGTGGGCGAGATCGGCTGGCATGGCTGGCAGGTGCCGCTGGTGTCGTTCGCACGTCTTTCGGGACTGGGCGAAGAAGCCGTGGGCGGCCACAACAAGGTGGTGGTGCTGAAGGCCCTCAGCGGCAACGCGCAGCGTCCGTACTACGCGCTGCTGACGCAGAACTTCCCGCAGCTGATTTCGGTGCCGCGCGACGGCCTGCTGGCTGACGCCTCGGAAGAAACCCTGCCGGACATCGTGCACATGCGTGTGCTGCTGGGCGAGCAGAGCGCGCTGCTGCCGAACCTGGACGCGCTGGAAGCCGCGCTGGATTCGCTGGCGGCCTGATCGGCAATCCGCCGGTCGGGTTCCCGGTAGTGCCGGCCGCTGGCCGGCAACCGCATGATTCCGTGGATGCCGGCCAGCGGCCGGCACTACCAGGAATCGGGCCTTACCCCAGATCCCCCAACCGTGCCTGCAACGCTGCAATCGCGGCGAGGCCGGCCGTTTCCGTGCGCAGGATGCGCGGTCCCAGCTGCAGGCCCTGGAAGCCCGCGGCCGCCAGTTGATCACGGTCGCGTGGCGACCACCCACCTTCCGGGCCGATCGCGATCACGATGCCGCCTGCCGGAGCGGCCGCCAGCGTCGACAAGCGATGTGTGCCCAGCGGATCCAGGGTCAACCGCAGCGTATCCACCGGCAGTGCCGCTGCCGCCTGCGCCAGCGACAGCGGTGATCCCACGTGCGGAATGCGCGCGCGCCCGGACTGGCCGCAGGCCGAGGTCACCACATTGTTCCAGTGCGCCACGCGCTTCTCCGCCCGTGCTGCATCCAACTTCACCTCGGTGCGCTCGGCGTTGACCGGAATGATCGCCGCCACGCCCAGTTCGGTGGCTTTCTGCAGGATCAGGTCCATCTTCTCGCCACGGGCGATGCCCTGCAGCAGGGTGATCGCCAGCGGCGATTCGGTGTCGATGGCCTGCACGGCGTCGATGCGCACCTGCACTTCGCGCTTGCCGGCCACGGTCAGCGTGGCGCTGTAGTCATGGCCGTCGCCGTTGAACAGCACGCAGGTGTCTCCCTCGCGCAGGCGCATCACCCGCACCAGATGGTTGGCGGTCTCTTCCGGCAGGGTCACGGTCTGGCCGCTGTGCAGCGCCAGGTCGATGGGGCAGCGGGTCACGCGCATGCAATCGCCTCGTCAATCGCCGCCAGCGTGGTATGTGCCAGCAGCTCCAGTTGTTCGTCATCCACGCAGTAGGGTGGCATCCAGTACAGCACGTCGCCCAGCGGACGCAGTACCACACCGCGCTTCAGCGCGGCCTTGTAGGCGTGCAGGCCCAGCCGCATGGCCGGGTCGAACGGTGTGCGCTTGTTGCCATCGCGCGACAGCTCGAACGCCACCACCATGCCGGCCTGGCGCACGTCGGCCACGTGCGGATGGTCGCTGAACGGTGCGGCCAGCGTGCCCATCACCGAGGCGATGCCGCGGTTGCGCGCGATCACATCGTCGTCGCGGAAGATGTCCAGCGTCGCCAGCGCGGCCGCGCAGGCCAGCGGGTTGCCGGTGTAGCTGTGCGAATGCAGGAAGGCGCGCTCGCGCGAGTCGTCGAGGAACGCGTCGTACAGGGCCTGTGTGGCCAGTACCGCGGCAAGCGGCAGGAAGCCGCCGGTCAGGCCTTTCGAGAGGCACATCAGGTCCGGCATCACCCCGGCCTGCTTGCAGGCGAACAGGGTGCCGGTGCGGCCGAAACCGGTGGCGATCTCGTCGGCGATCATGAATGCACCGTGCGCATCACACAGTTCGCGCACGCGCTGCAGGTACACCGGGTCGTGCATGCGCATGCCGCCCGCGCACTGCAGGCGTGGCTCCAGGATCACCGCACAGATCTCGCCCGGATGCTGGTCGAACAGTGTGGCCAGGCCATCGGCGGCCTGGCGCGCGCGATCGGCGGCGCTCTGGCCGGGCTCGGCCAGGTAAGCGTCGGGCGAGGGCGCGAACAGCCCTTCGGCCAGCAGCGGCGCATAGACGCGGCGATACAGCGGGATGTCACCCAGCGCCAGCGCGCCCAGGGTCTCGCCGTGGTAGCCGTTCTCCAGTGCGATGAAGCGCGTGCGCCGCGGCTCGCCACGGTTCTGGAAGTACTGGAATGCCATCTTCAGCGCCACTTCCACGCCAGCTGAACCGTTGTCGGCGTAGAACACCTTGGCCAGCGGCTCGCGGCCGGGCTGCCGCGGCGCCAGCGCCAGCAGGCGTTCGGCCAGGGTGATCGCGGGCTCGTGGCCGAAGCCGGCCAGCATCACCTGTTCCAGCTGCCCGGCCTGGGCGGCAATGGCACCGCCGATGCGCGGCTCGGCATGGCCGAACAGGTTGGTCCACCAGCTGCTGACCGCGTCCAGGTAGCGGTTGCCGTCGTGGTCGAACAACCAGGCGCCCTGGCCGCGTGCGATCGGGACCAGTGGCAGGGTGTGCGGATGCTCGCGCATCTGCGTGCACGGGTGCCACAGCACCTTGAGGTCGCGTTGCCGCCAGTGCTCGACCAGCGGGGAGGGGGTTGGGTCTGCTAGCATTTCGGGCTCATGAACATGTTGCTGCCTGCACATTCTATCGGCCCCGGCGCAGGCGCCGGCCGCCGCGGAGATTCCGCATGAACGATGACCGTGCCGGCCGTCGCTTGCCGATCATCCATCGGATCACCGATGAGGAGAACGGTCCATTCCAGCGCCAGCACCTGGACCTGGAGTTCTCCAACGGCGAACGCCGCCGCTTCGAGCGGCTGGTCAGCCGGGGGCATGGCGCGGTGGTGGTGGTGCCGATGCTCGACGACGAAACCGTGCTGCTGGTACGTGAATACGCCGCCGGCATGCACCGCTACGAACTGGGCCTGGTCAAGGGCCGGATCGATGCCGGCGAGACCCCCGAGCAGGCCGCCGACCGCGAACTGAAGGAAGAGGCCGGTTACGGCGCGCGCCGGGTGGATGTGCTGCGCGCGATGACCCTGGCCCCGACCTACATGAGCCACCAGTCGTGGCTGGTGGTGGCGCGCGACCTGTACCCGGAAAAGCTGGCCGGCGACGAGCCGGAAGAGCTGGAAGTCGTCCCGTGGAAGCTGGCCGAGCTGGACCAGCTGATGCTGCGCGAGGACTTCTCCGAGGGACGCTCGCTGGCGGCGCTGTTCATCGCCCGCCAGTGGCTGCAGGGATTGCGATGATCAAACTGACCACGGACCTGCGCGAGACCGCCATCGCCATTGCCCAGGAAGCCGGACAGGCCATCATGCAGGTCTATGCCGATGGCTTCGACGTGCAGCTCAAGGACGACAACAGCCCGGTCACCGCCGCCGACCTGGCCGCCAACCAGGTCATCGAGCAGGGCCTGCAGCAGCTGACCCCGGATCTGCCGATCCTGTCCGAGGAATCGGCGCAGGTCCCCTGGGAACAGCGCCGCCACTGGGGCGCCTACTGGCTGGTCGATCCGCTCGATGGCACCCGTGAGTTCGTCAAGCGCAACGGCGAGTTCAGCGTCAACATCGCGCTGATCTACCAGGGCGCACCGGCCTTCGGCGTGGTGCTGGCCCCGGTGACCGGCATCGTCTGGCATGCCATGCGCGGGGAGCTGGCCTATCGCCGGCAGGGCCTGCACGACACCGTGCTGCGCACCCGCACGCCGGCCACCGCACCGCTGCGGGTTGCCGCCAGCCGCTCGCACCGCTCACCGGAAACCGAGGCGCTGCTGGCGCGCATGGGCCGCATCGAGACCATCGCGCAGGGCTCGTCGCTGAAATTCTGCCGGATCGCCGAAGGTGGCCTGGATGTCTATCCTCGTCTGGGCCCGACCTCCGAATGGGATACCGCTGCCGGCCAATGCGTGCTGCATGCCGCCGGCGGCGCCGTGCTGTCGGCCGCGACCGGCAAGCCGTTCCGCTACAACCGCCGCGAAACCCTGTTGAACGGCGATTTCATTGCCCTTGGTGATACCAGCCTGCCATGGCGCGACTGGTTGTCCGACTGACCCTGGAGGCCGCATGAGCGCGCACGACACCCCCACCACCGGCAGCGCCGCCGCCCACGAGCTGGAGCGCCTGCTGGCGATCATGGCGCGCCTGCGCGATCCGCAGGGCGGCTGCCCCTGGGACCTGGAACAGAACTTCGCGACCATCGCGCCGTACACCATTGAGGAAGCCTACGAGGTGGCCGATGCGATCGACCGTGGCGACCTCGATGATCTCTGCGATGAGCTGGGCGACCTGCTGCTGCAGGTGGTGTTCCATGCACGCATGGCCGAGGAGCAGGGCGCCTTTGCCTTCGCCGAGGTCGCACGCGCGATCAGCGACAAGATGCAGCGCCGCCACCCGCACGTGTTCGCCGATGTCAGCGTCGATGACGCCGACGGGGTGACGCGTAACTGGGATGCGATCAAGCGTGCCGAGCGTGCCGCCAAGGGCGAGCAGGACACCTCCGCATTGGCCGGCATCTCGCGTGGCCTGCCCGAATGGCAGCGAGCGGTGAAGCTGCAGTCGCGCGCGGCCAAGGTCGGTTTCGACTGGCCGGGCCCGTTGCCGGTGCTGGACAAGGCGGCGGAGGAACTGCAGGAGCTGCGCGAGGAGTTCGAGCGCGGCGATATTGCCGGCAACAAAGCGCGCCTGCAGGAAGAGCTGGGCGACCTGCTGTTCGTCTGCGCCAACCTGGCACGCCACGCCGATATCGATCTGGGTGCGGCGCTGCGCGGGGCCAACCACAAGTTCGAACGCCGCTTCCGTGCGATGGAAGCGCAGGCTGACGCCCAGGGTGGAGCGCTGGCGTCGATGGACCTGGATGCGCAGGAAGCACTGTGGCAGCACGCCAAGGCGGCGGAGAAGGCGTGAAGACGCTCGCGCTGTTCCTGCTGACCGCGCTGGCCGAAATTGTCGGCTGCTACCTGCCGTGGTTGTGGCTGCGCAAGGGCGGCAGCGTGTGGCTGCTGCTGCCGGCTGCCGCCAGCCTGGCCCTGTTCGCCTGGCTGCTGACCCTGCACCCGACCGCCAGTGGCCGGGTCTATGCGGCCTACGGTGGTGTCTACATCGGCACCGCGCTGTTCTGGCTGTGGCTGGTCGATGGCATCCGCCCCAGCCGCTGGGACCTGTTCGGCGCAGCCCTGTGCCTGGCCGGCATGGCGGTGATCATGTTCGGGCCGCGCACGCCCCCGGTGTAGCGTCGAGCCATGCTCGACGGCTTCCGCTCTTATGTAGCGTCGAGCCATGCTCGACTGCAACTGGGAGGGCCAGTCGAGCATGGCTCGCCTCTACAAAGGCAGCGCCACCGGATCATGCACTGCCTTGTCAGAATCGGCCACGCCGTCCAGGCCGCTTTCCCTCCCAGGAAGGCGCATGATGGCGGTGACCACGGCCCCCGGAGCACGCACATGCCCCGCTTCGCCAACTTCCGCGAGTTCTATCCGTTCTATCTCAGCGAGCACCGCCACCCGGTATCGCGCCGGCTGCACTTCGTCGGCAGCTGCGGCGTGCTGCTGCTGGTCGTTGCAGCGATCCTGCGCGGGCAGCCGGTGCTGTTGCTGGCCGCCCTGTTCTGCGGTTACAGCTTCGCCTGGGTCGGCCATTTCTTCTTCGAGAAGAACCGCCCGGCCACCTTCCAGCACCCGCTGTACTCGTTCATGGGCGACTGGGTGATGTTCGCCGACATCCTGCGCGGGCGCGTGCCCTGGTAGCTCCGCTGTGAATGTGGCCTTCACGCGCTATGCTGGGGCCTGGACGTCATAGATAAGGAAAGCAAGATGTTCCCGACCATGTTCTTTACCGTGGTACTGGCCTTCGTGGCCGTGGTGATCCTGTTCAAGGCAGTACGGATGGTGCCCCAGGGCTACGAGTGGACCGTCGAGCGCTTCGGGCGCTACACGCACACCATGACCCCCGGCCTGCATTTCCTGATCCCGATCGTGTACGGGGTGGGGCGCAAGGTGAACATGATGGAGCAGGTGCTGGACGTGCCCAGCCAGGAAGTGATCACCAAGGACAACGCCGCCGTGCGCGTGGACGGCGTGGTGTTCTTCCAGGTACTGGATGCCGCCAAGGCCGCCTATGAGGTGGCCAACCTGGAAGTGGCGATGATCGCCCTGGTGCAGACCAACATCCGTACCGTGATCGGTTCGATGGATCTGGATGAATCGCTCAGCCAGCGCGAGGTGATCAATGCCCAGCTGCTGAGCGTGGTCGACCATGCCACCAATCCCTGGGGCGTGAAGGTCAACCGCATCGAGATCCGTGACATCCAGCCGCCGCGCGATCTGCTGGATGCGATGGCGCGGCAGATGAAGGCCGAGCGCGAAAAGCGCGCGCAGATCCTCGAGGCAGAGGGTTCACGGCAGTCGGAGATCCTGCGCGCCGATGGCGAGAAGCAGGCCACCGTGCTGGAGGCCGAAGGCCGTCGCGAAGCTGCGTTCCGCGATGCCGAGGCGCGCGAGCGCCTGGCCGAGGCCGAAGCGATGGCGACCAAGGTGGTGTCGGCGGCGATTGCCGAGGGTGACGTGCAGGCGATCAACTACTTTGTCGCGCAGAAGTACGTGGAAGCGTTCAAGGAGCTGGCCAGTTCGCCGAACCAGAAGCTGGTGCTGATGCCGATGGAGGCCAGTGGCGTGATCGGTTCGATCGCGGGCGTGGCCGAACTGGCGAAGCAGGCGCTGGCCAGCCAGGACAACAAGGCCGCCGGCAAGCGGCCGCCGCCGCTCGGAGGCTGACATGCGCTGGGAAGTCGTCGGTTGGGGCGCGCTGGCGCTGCTGCTGTTCGCTGCCGAAGCGCTGGCGCCGGGTGCGTTCATGCTGTGGATCGGCATTGGCGCGGCGGCAGTGTTCGTACTGGTTGCGGTGTTCAGCGACATTCCACTGTTGTGGCAGGTGATCGCTTTCGTCCTGCTGAGTGTGGTCTCGATCCAGTGCTACCGGCGCTGGGGGAGGCCGCGGGCACGGCCCAGCGATGCGCCGTTGCTCAACCGCCGTGCCGAGCAGCTGGTCGGCCGGGAGGTGGTACTGCAGCATGCCATCGTCGGTGGCCAGGGACGGGTCAGCATTGACGATGCGTCCTGGCAGGTGAGCGGTCCGGAGCTGCCTGCAGGTACGTGGGTACGGGTGGTGGCGGTGCAGGGCAGCACGCTGCTGGTCGAAGCGGTGGCCTAGGGGTTCCCAGCCAACGGCGGAGCCCCTCGTGGGTGGTCGCGGAAGGTGGTTCATGTGTCTGGGTCGGGCGGGTTGGGTTCGCGGGACACGCCGTAGACCCCGCTCCGCGGTCCGGCCCAGCCGCTGGCGGCTGCGCGTTCGGTCGCTTGCGAAGCAGTGCTTCGCAAGCAAAGCGCCCTCACCCATGGGGGCTCGATGGCGTCATCCATGGCGCCAACGGTCCCGCGAACCCAACCCGCCCGGCCCCCGACAGTTTCCGTGCGCGTCCAGCCCACGGAAAAAGAAAAAGAAAAAGAGCAAAGAGCAAAAGCACTCGCTCCGACCCGCCCAGGCCGAGTCAATCCAGAGCCGATGAACTCAGGCTTTGCGCTCCAGCTGTAGAAAGCGGCGCCGGCCGCAGGCCGGCCAAACACCCCGCTGCGCTGCGGCGCGACCTGCGGGCGACCGATCTGGGATAATGGGGATTCTTGTTTCCTCTGCTGCCGGACCCGGTCATGACCCAGAAGACGCTGCTCAACGATACCCACCGCGCCCTTGGCGCCAAGATGGTCGATTTCGGGGGTTGGGACATGCCCATCCACTACGGCTCGCAGCTCGACGAGCACCACCTCGTTCGTCGCGAGTCGGGTGTGTTCGACGTCAGCCACATGACCGTGGTCGACCTGCGCGGTGACCAGGTCAAGCCGTTCCTGCGCCGCCTGCTGGCCAACTCGGTCGACAAGCTGAAGGTGACCGGCAAGGCGCTGTACTCGTGCATGCTGAATCCGCGCGGCGGCGTCATCGACGACCTGATCGTCTACTACCTGGGCGACGATTTCTTCCGCATGGTGGTCAATGCCTCCACCCGCGAGAAGGACCTGGCTTGGCTGCGCGAGCAGGCTGCACCGTTCGGCGTCACCGTCGAGCAGCGCCCGGACCTGGCCATCCTCGCCGTGCAGGGCCCGCAGGCGCGCGACATCGTCATCGGCCTGGCCCGCGAAAGCGATCGCGCAGCGCTGGCCAAGCTGGGCCGTTTCGCCGCCCTGCAGGTGCAGTCCGATGACGGCGTCGAACTGTTTGTCGCCCGTACCGGTTACACCGGCGAAGACGGCTTCGAAATCCTGCTGCCGCAGGACGCCGTGGTCGCGTTCTGGAACCGCCTGCTGGCGGCGGGCGTGAAGCCGGCGGGCCTCGGCGCACGCGACACGCTGCGCCTGGAAGCCGGCATGAACCTGTACGGCCAGGACATGGACGAAGAGATCAGCCCGTACGAAGCGGCGCTGGCCTGGACCGTGTCGCTGGACGAAGGCCGCGACTTCATCGGCCGCGAGGTGCTGGAAGCGCAGAAGGCTGCCGGCACCGCCCGCCAGATGATCGGTCTGGTGATGGACGAGAAGGGCGTGCTGCGCCATGGTCAGGCGGTGACCACCGCCGGCGGCCAGGGCGAGATCCTGTCCGGCACCTTCTCGCCGACCCTGGCCAAGGGCATCGCCTTCGCCCGTGTACCGGCCGGTGAACTGGGCGAGGTCACCGTCGACATCCGTGGCCGGCAGGTGCCGGTGCGCGTGGTCAAGTTCCCGTTCGTGCGCGAAGGCCAGGCCCAGCCCGGCGTGCTCGCCGACGCCTGATCCGAAACTGCCGATCGTCACTGACAGCAGTGGCGGCCGGTTGGTTACACTAGCCCCGTTTTTTCCACCCCTGCATATCTCTGGAGCAGTCCCATGAGCGAGATCCCCGGCGACCTCAAGTTCCTCAAGTCCCATGAGTGGGCCCGTGTCGAAGGCAATGGCCGTGTCACCGTCGGTATTTCCGACCACGCCCAGGGCCTGCTGGGTGACCTGGTCTACGTCGAACTGCCGGAAGTCGGCGCCGACGCAAAGGCTGGCGAGCAGATCGCCGTTGTCGAGTCGGTGAAGGCCGCCTCGGACGTCTACAGCCCGATCAGCGGCAAGGTCGTCGAGGTCAACTCGGCGCTGTCCGACAAGCCGGAAACCATCAATGAAGATGCCTACGGCGAAGGCTGGATGTTCGTGGTCGAACTGACCAACGCTGAAGAGGTCAACGAACTGCTGGATCCGGACGCGTATGCCGAAGCCCTGGAAAACGACGACCACTGAGTCGTCACTTCCGGGTTCTGGAACGGCCACCTTCGGGTGGCCGTTTTTGTTTTGGCGAGTGCGTCGGACTCATGACGGCGGGTTCGCTCTGCACCCTCGGCGCGGCATCAGCCGACAGACGAACGGTGCCGATCAGCGTGCGCAGTTTTGCGCAAATCCGCGTTTCCGCCCCGCGCCGAAGCGATCGAATGTGAAAACTTTTCGCCCCCCGTTGCGGCCCCGTTGTGCTGGCGTTGGCGACGGTGCCGGTGACCATCGGCGATGCACGTGCGCTGTTGTCCGGAACATGTGCCTATCTGCGCAGAGTGCTTATTTCAAGTGTTTTTTGTTCAGAGAGCGCATCGACTTCGTCGTATGCGGCGCGCGTGCGCGCCGCTTCAATGGTCGTTGCAGGGCGCGCACGGCGGTGGCGAGGGCGGCGTCCGGGATGGCGCGGATGTGAAAATTTTTCGCGGGGGTTGTTGACAGTAAAAAAAACCGTGATTAGGTTTCGCCTCAGCAGACCTTGCCTGCCCAACCGAGTGCGCAGAATCAATCGTCCGATGCGAAGCAGCCCCTTCAAGACCACCGCGACCCTGATGACGGTGGACATGGCCCCGCTTCCCCCGGAGAAATGCAAGGCAACTCCCGTTCCGATGTCCGCTCCGCCGATCGAGGCGGGCATTGCCGCATCCGTAACGGCGCGCCTGACGCGCCGGCGGTCCCCGCACGCAGCATCCGCGGGTTTGATCCACCTGGGCGTTTCAACTCCCTATCACTGACGAGGAGCCATCCCATGGCAACCAAGAAAGCTGCGAAGAAGAAGCCCGCCGCCAAGAAAGCGGTGAAGAAGGTCGCGAAGAAGGCCGCTGCCAAGAAGGCAGTGAAGAAGGTCGCGAAGAAGGCGACCGCCAAGAAGGCAGTGAAGAAGGCTGCGAAGAAGGTCGCCAAGAAGACCACTGCGAAGAAGGCAGTGAAGAAGGCGGCGAAGAAGGTAGCCAAGAAGTCCACTGCCAAGAAGGCCGTCAAGAAGACCGCGAAGAAGGCCGTCAAGAAGGCCACCAAGAAGACTGCCAAGAAGGCAACGGCCCGCAAGCCGGCCAAGAAGGTCGCGAAGAAGGCCACTGCCAAGAAGGCTGTCAAGAAGACCGCCAAGAAGGCAGTAAAGAAGACCGCGAAGAAGGCGACCAAGAAGGCTGCCCCGAAGAAGGCAGCGAAGAAGGTTGCCAAGCGCAAGCCGGCCGCCCGCAAGAAGAAGGCCGCTCCGGTCGCTCTGCCGGCAACCCCGGCGCCGCTGATCTAAGTACTTCCCGATAGCCGCATCCTGAAACCCCCTTCCCTGACTGCCCAGCGGGGAGGGGGTTTTTTTATGGGCCGTTTGCAGGGTCGAGCCGTGCTCGACTGCTTTTCTGACAGTCGACGCTAGCGGTGCGGCGCCGGTGGAAAGCGCTCTACCAGGAAGTCCAGGAAGCTGCGCAGGCGGGTCGAGTGGTAGCGATCGTGGGCGTAGACCACGTGCATCGGCCGACCGGTCTGGCCGAACTCAGGGAACAGCTGCACCAGGCGTCCGGTGTCGATGTCGGCAGCCAGCAGCAGTGCCGACTGCAGCACGATGCCCAGCCCGTGCAGCGCTGCCGTGCGCAGCGCTTCGCCGTTGTTGATCTGCAGCCGGCCGCCGGGCACACGCTCGAGTTCGCCAGCGTCGGCCTGCAGCCACTGTGCGAGTGCGCTCGGTTCGAAGGACAGGCACTGATGCAGGGCGAGGTCGCGCAGGCTGCGAGGCGTGCCATTCCTGGCCAGGTACGCCGGCGATGCGCACATCATCAAGCGATACGGTGCCAGCGCACGCGCCACCAGCATGCTGCTGTCGGCCAGCGTGCCGATGCGCAGCGCCGCTTCGAAACCCTCCTCGGCGAGGTCGACCACGCGGTCGCTCAGCGTGACTTCGACCCGGACATCCGGATGGCGCGCCATGTATTCGGCCAGTGCCGGTACCAGTGCGTGAGTGCCGAAGATCACCGGCGCACTGATGCGCAACGTGCCCGCCGGTGCCAGCTGCTGGTGCTGCGCCTGTGCGTCCGTTTCTTCCACCAGCCGCAGGATCTCCCGGCAGCGGGTGTAGTAGTCCTCGCCGAAGGGCGTCATGTGCTGGCGCCGGGTGGTACGGCTCAACAGCTGCATTCCCAGCCGTGCTTCCAGCGCACGCAGGTGCTTGCCGGCCATCGTCGCCGAGATATCCATCGCCGCCGCCGCAGCGCTGAGGCTGCCCTTGTCCACGATCAGCACGTAGACCTGCATGCTCTCCAGCAGATTCATCTGACACCCCGGGTGTTGAATGCTGAAACCTGCGCGGAGTTTATCAATCAGGGGTGATCAAACAGCATGTACTGCACGGGCCGGATGTACCGGCTGGCGGATTGGGAGAACATCATGGATCTGGGGCTTGAAGGGCGTACCGCGCTGGTCACCGGGGCGGGCAGTGGCATCGGTGCCGGTGTGGCCAGGCTGCTGGCGGCCCAGGGAGTACGCATTGCGATCAGCGCACGGCGTGCCGAGCCGCTGCATGCACTGGCGGCGGAGATCGAATCTGCAGGCGCGCCGGCACCGATCGTCCTGCTGGGCGACCTCACCGATGCGGAGCAGGTACGCCACATTGCGGATGCAGCCTCGGCGGCACTGACGCGTGTCGACATCCTCGTCAATGCGGCTGGAGGAGGCCGGCCGACCACGGTGGATGCGGGGGACGATGTCTGGGAGGAAGCCATGGCCTTGAACTTCTCTTCGGCACGACGCCTGACCCAGGCACTGCTGCCGGCGATGCAGGCGCAGGGCTGGGGGCGGGTGATCAACCTCAGCGGTTCAATGGAACCGCGCGCGGTGAATGCTGCCACGGCGGCGAAGGCGGCGTTGCATCTGTGGAGCAAAGGGCTGTCGTCGGCGCTGGCCTCACAGGGCATCACGGTCAATGCAATCGCGCCGGGACGCATCAACAGTGCTCAGATCCGGGACCGCCTGCATCCAACCGAGGAAAGCCGGCGTGAGTTCATCGAACGCAACATTCCGATCGGGCGTTTTGGTGATCCGGAGGAGGTGGCGCCGCTGGTGGCCTTTCTGGCCTCGCCCTTGGCCGGCTACATCACCGGCGCGGTGATTCCGGTGGATGGCGGCATGCACTACTTCGCGCATTAGCCTTCCGTTTGTAGAGTCGAGCACTGCTCGATTGCTTTGCTCTACAACTGCCACTAAAAAGGGCGACCCGCAGGCCGCCCTTCGCACACACGGTGAAGCCCGCCAACTCAGCGCGGCGAGGCCACCGCACGGTTGCTCGAAGCACCCTTGCCCTTGCGCTTGTCCTGCTGCGCCGGGCTCGCGCCTTCGGCCATCAGGTTGTCACTGCCGAAGTCGGTGTCCACGTCCAGCCAGCGCTGCGTCGGCAGGCCGAGCGCGGAATCGAGCACCGTCGGCAGCAGGCCGCTGGGCAGGCCGCTTTCGCCGTTCCACATGATGGCGATGCCGAGATCGCGTTCCGGCACCAGCGCGACCAGGCCGCGATAGCCCTGCACGGCACCGGCATGGAACACCACATCGTGGCCGGCGTAGTCGAAGGTGCGCCAGCCCAGTGCGTAGCCGGCCGAATGCAGGCGCTCGCGGCGCCAGCCCGAACGCATTTCGCCCGGGGTGTTGATCAGGCTCGAATGCAGGGTGGCCAGCAGCGGTGCCGGCAGCACGTCCGGGCGATGGCCGGTGTGGGCCAGCAGCCACTGCGCCATGTCGCTGGCGCTGGCGTTGACGCCGGCGGCCGGGGCGACGCGGTAGTAGGTCGGCTTCGGTGTCAGCGATACCCAGCCATTGCGGCTGCGCACGTGCGGACGCGCCCAGCGCGAGCTGGCCTGGATGCCGGCCAGGCCGAGGCTGGCATCGTTCATGCCCAGCGGCTTGAAGATGCGGCGCTCGACCGACTGCTCGTAGAAGCTCCCCGAGGCGGCATAGACCACGTCGCCGATCAGGCTGAAGGCCACGTTCTGGTAGGCGTAGCAGTCGCCCGGCAGGCACTTCAGGCTGGTATTGGCCAGCTTCTGGGTCAGTGCGTAGTACTCGGCGTTGCCTTCGATGTCGCGGTCGTAGGCGTTGTACGGCAGGCCGACGCGGTGGCTGAGCACGTCGGCCACGGTCAGGCGATCGGTCGCTTCCGGAGAGTTCAGGCGGAAGCCCGGCACATAGTCGGTGACCTTGCTGTCCCAGCGCAGCGTGCCATCGTTCACCAGCAGTCCGGCCATGGTGCCGGCGAAGGCCTTGGACAGCGATGCCAGGCGGAACACGGTGTGGGCGTCGACCGGCAGCGGGTTGTTGACATCGGTAACGCCATAACCACGCGCGCTGAGTACGCGGCCACCCTGCACGATGGCCACGGCCATGCCGGGCACACGCTCGCCATAGGTGAGTTGCTGCGCCATCGATTCGATGTTGGCCACGTTGAAGCCGGCCGCCGGCAGCTGCACCTGCGGCACCAGGCCGGTGCGGTAAGCGGCGGGCTGGGTGTGGGCGACGGCGGTGGCGGCGGATTCGATGTTGGCCGGCATCGGCGGCAATGGCGGCGGGGTCTGCGCGGTGGTGGACAAGGCAACGGGCATCAACATGCCCAGCAAACCGGTGGCCGCCGAACGGATCGGACGACGCAGGCTGTTCTTTTTCATCGTGGAGACCCGTGCGCGACTGCTGATGGCGATTCTAGCGCCGCTTTTCCCTTGTGCACAAACAAAGCGAAGATGAATGCGCATCTCGTTGAAAAAGTTGGGATTTTGACGCCCCGAAAGCATGTGTCGGAACGTGTCGTCCGGGCGGGGCCGTGACACTGCGTTGCGGCCTTCTGCGAGGCTGCTGCTGGCGATGTTGCAGTGCATTGGCTAACGTACGCGCTTCACCGCCCCGGAGCCTGCCATGCCGCTGTCCAACCGCCGTCTTCTGGCGAGGGACACCGCGTGAGCGCGGTGAAGGGCAAGGGGCCGTTGCGTGGGCTGACGGCGGCACTGCGTGAGTCGCCGGCGCTGTGGTGGTCGTTCCTGTACTTCTTCTGCCTGCTCAGCGGCTACTACGTGCTGCGCCCGGTGCGGGAGGCGATGGCCGCCTCGGCCGACCTGGAAACGGTGTTCCCGCCGATGCTGATCGCCTGGTTCGCCAGTCATGGCATCGCGCTGAAGGATTTCGTCCTGCAGTTCCTGTTCTCCTGCGTGTTCGTGATCATGCTGGTGCTGCAGCCGGTGTACGGCTGGCTGGTCAGCCGCTTCCCACGGCGGGTGTTCTTGCCGGCGGTGTATGGGTTCTTCATCGTCACCCTGCTGGGTTTCTACGTACTGTTCGACAGCGGTGTGCCGGGCCGCGGCATGGCGTTCTTTTTCTGGATCACCGTCTTCAACCTGTTCGCGGTGGCGGTGTTCTGGAGCTTCATGGCCGATGTGTTTTCCAACGCGCAGGCACGAGCCTTCTACGGTTACATCGGCGCGGCCGGCACCATCGGTGCCTTTCTCGGGCCGATCATCACCGGTGCCCTGGTGCAGCGTGTGGGCATCGCCAACCTGATGCTGGTCTCGGCCGGATTCCTCGCCATCTGCCTGTTGAGCATCTGGCGACTACGGCACTGGGCGGTGCTGCGCGAGCAGGAGCAGCAGTTGGTATCGGGCGAAACGCCGATGGGCGGCAGCGTGCTGGATGGCCTGAAACTGATCGTGCGCGAGCCGTTGCTGCGCTGGCTGGCGATCATGGTGGTGTTCGGCGTGGGCGTGGGGACGCTGCTCTACAACCAGCAGGCTGCGATCGTGCGTGCGGCGTTCACTGACCCGGCGGCCAGTACCGCGTTCTTCTCGCGCATCGACCTGGCGGTGAACGCGCTGGCGCTGCTGATGCAGGTGGGCCTGACCCGCTGGCTGCTGTCGCGCCACGGCATCGCGCCGGCGCTGCTGATTCCCGGTTTCGCGATCCTGATCGGCTTCTCGGTTCTGGCAGCCTCGCCGATGCCGTTGATGGTCGCGGTGGTGCAGGTGATGACCCGCGCCAGCGAATTTGCACTGGCCAAGCCGGCGCGCGAGACCATCTACACGCGCGTGGACCGGCAGTGGCGCTACAAGGCCGGCGCAGCGATCGACACCGTGGTCTACCGCGGTGCGGACCTGAGCTTTGCCTGGGTGCACAAGGGCCTCTCATTGTTCGGCTCGCACGTGGTGTTCATCGGCGGCATGCTGGTAGCCGCGTGCATGACCGCAGCCGCGTTCGGTGTACTGCGCGAAGAAAAGAAACTGCCGCGCGACCGCTGATTTTCCGGGGCCCGACCCCCATCCCTGTCCAAGGAACTGCCCATGTACTGGATCGCACTCACCCTGACGTTGCTCGTCACCCTGCTGCACGTTTATTTCCTGGTGCTGGAGATGTTCCTGTGGACCCGCCCGCTGGGCCTGAAGACCTTCCGCAACACGCCGGAGAAGGCGGAGACCACGCGGGTGCTGGCGGCCAACCAGGGCCTGTACAACGGCTTTCTGGCAGCAGGCATCGTGGTGGGGCTGGTGATCGGGCAGCCGGTGCTGGTGACGTTCTCGCTGGCCTGTGTGGTGGCGGCGGGGTGCTATGGCGCGTACAGCGTGAGCCGGCGCATTTTCATGATCCAGGCCGTACCGGCCATTTTGGCGTTGGTGTTTCGCGCGCTGGCGTAGTTTCCAGCCAACGGCGCAGCCCCTCGTGGGGTGGTCGCGTAGAGCTGTTCATGTGATTGGTGGGGCGGGGGGGGCCGTGCAGGGGACGCTGCAAGTACGTCCATGTAAGCTCGATGGCGCCATCCATGGCGCCAACGCCCCTGCACGGCCCACCCGCCCCACCCCTGACAGTTTCCGTGCGCGGCCAGCCCACGGAGAAGAAAAAGAAGATCAAGAGCAACAGCGGGTCGCTGCGCTCGTGGGTTCTGCGCGCATGAAAAAAGCGGCCGATGGGCCGCTTTTGCTTTTGTTCTTCTTTTTTCTCTTTCGTGGGTGGACGCCGCAGAGATCTGTCAGAGGCTGGAGGGGTGGGGCCGGGCGGGGTATCCGCGCCATGGATGGCGCGGCTAAGCCTCCACGGACGGATTCACGGCGTCCCCGCCTGGCCCCACACCTCCAGCCCAACCGATGAACGGCCTTCAGCGTCCACCCGCGAGGGGCTGCGCCGTTCGCGGGAACACTACTTCACCGGCGACAGCCACATGTCGATCACCGCGCTGAACACCTCGGTGCCCACACGGTCGCGCACGCTCACCGTCACCGGCAGCGCGTAGCCTTCAGCCGTCGCCACGATCGGCTGCGCCGGCAGCGCCACTGCATGCAACATGCCGCGCGCCTTGGCCAGGTACTGCACCTGCATCCCCTTCGGAATCCAGCGCATGCCCTTCGGCAGCGACGCGTCGACCATCAGCCCGGCGGTCAGTTCGGCCAGGTTGCACATCGCGATCGCGTGCACCGTACCGATGTGGTTGCGCACTCTGCGGCGATCGGCCAGCGTGCCTTCGCAGCGGCCGTGTTCAAGCCGGGTAATGCGCGGGGCGATGCTGGCGAAGTAGGGTGCCTTGAAGCACACCGCGCGCGAGAACAGCCAGTTGCCGGCAGGCCAGCGCTGCAGGCGGTGGTAAAGCGAGAGCAGGGGCGTGGACATGGTTGACGTTCCGGTCGGCGGATAAAGCGACGGCGGGCCGAGGCCCGCCGTCGTGGCAACGCGTGTCGCGGGCGATCAGGCCGCCTGCGAATGCGGGTCCTTGTGCTGGCGGTCGTAGTAGCTGGCCGCGCGCAGTTCGTGGGTGTCGAAGTCGTCCACGGTGATGGTGTCCAGGGTCAGCGTACGCAGTTCTTCCAGCAGGCTGCGCTCGTCGTGGGTGATCACGCCTTCGGCCACGGCCTCGTCCAGCTGGCTCTTGAAGTCCAGCGCTTCGATGCCCTTGCTCTTCAGCGCCTTCAGGAACTTGCGCTCCACCGGCTCGGCCATGATCGCCTTGCTCAGGTAGCTGTTGATACGGCCGCCCGGGTTGTTCTCGCACGGGGTCAGGAACACGCCGCTGGCCAGACGGTCGCGGGCTTCGTTCGGTGCCATCAGCAGAGCGGCAACACGGCGGCTCAGGCGGTCGCCGGGGGCCTCGGCACGACGGCCCAGCGGGAAGATCAACGCCCACATCAGCCAACCGATCGGACGGATCGGGAAGTTGCGCAGCGCGGCCGACAGCGATTCTTCGATCTTGTGCACGCTGTCATGGAAGGCCCAGGCCAGCAGCGGCTGGTCGGCCTGCGGTGCGCCTTCGTCGTGGTAGCGCTTGAGCATGGCGCTGGTCATGTAGACGTGGCTCAGCACATCGCCCAGGCGGCCGGACAGCGATTCCTTGAACTTCAGCTTGCCGCCGAGGGTCATCATCGAGATGTCGGCCATCAGCGCCAGGTTGGCCGAGTAACGGTCCAGCTTGCGGAAGTAGCGGCGGGTGTAGGCGTCACCCGGGGCAGCACCGAAGCGTGCACCGGTCAGGCCGAACCAGAACGAACGCACGGCATTGGAGAGGCCATAGCGGATGTGGCCGAACAGGCTGCGATCGAACTCCTGCAGGCCGGCACGGGTATCCGGATCCTGCGCAGCCTTCATTTCCTTCAGCACCCACGGGTGGCAGAGGATCGCACCCTGGCCGAAGATCAGCAGGCTGCGGGTCATGATGTTGGCGCCTTCCACGGTGATCGCGATCGGCGCGGCCTGCCAGCTGCGGCCGGCGAAGTTGCGCGGCCCCAGGATGATGCCCTTGCCGCCGATCACGTCCATCATGTCCGAGATCACTTCGCGGCTCATGTTGGTGCAGTGGTACTTGGCGATCGCCGACGGCACCGACGGCACGTCACCACGGTCAACCGCCGCGGCGGTGGCCTGCGACAGCGCACTGATCTTGTAGGCCTTGCCGCCGATGCGGGCCAGCGCTTCTTCCACGCCTTCGAAGCGGCCGACCGACAGGCCGAACTGCTTGCGGATGCGCGCATAGGCGCCGGTCACCGCGGCACCGGCCTTGGCACCACCACTGGCGGTGGACGGCAGGGTGATCGAGCGGCCCACGGCCAGGCACTCGTTGAGCATGTTCCAGCCCTTGCCGGCCATGGCAGCGCCACCGATCAGCTGGGTCAGCGGAATGAACACGTCCTTGCCGCGGATCGGACCGTTCTGGAACGTCGAGTTCAGCGGGAAGTGGCGACGGCCGATTTCAACGCCGGCGGTGTCGCGCGGCAGCAGGCCCAGGGTGATGCCGATGTCGCGGGTATCGCCGATCAGGCCATCCGGATCGTACATGCGGAAGGCCAGGCCGATCAGCGAAGCGACCGGGGCCAGGGTGATGTAGCGCTTGTCGAAGGTCAGCTTGACGCCGAGCACCTGCTCGCCGTTCCACTCGCCCTTGCAGACGATGCCGTAGTCCGGAATCGAGGTGGCGTCGGAGCCGGCGAACGGACCGGTCAGGCCGAAGCACGGCACTTCGCGGCCATCGGCCAAGCGCGGCAGATACTGGTCCTTCTGTTCCTGGGTGCCGTAATGCACCAGCAGTTCACCCGGGCCCAGCGAGTTGGGCACGCCGACGGTGGAGCTGACCACCGACGACACCGACGCCAGCTTCTGGATCACCTTGTGGTGGGCCAGCGCGGAGAAGCCCAGGCCGCCGTATTCCTTCGGGATGATCATGCCGAAGAACTTGTTCTTCTTGATGAAGGCCCACAGTTCCGGCGGCAGGTCGGCGTGGACGTGGGTGATTTCCCAGTCGTTGACCATGGTGCACAGCTCTTCCACCGGGCCATCGAGGAAGGCCTGTTCTTCGGCGGTCAGCTGCGGCTTGGGATAGTTGAGCAGGATGTTCCAGTCCGGATCACCGGTGAACAGTTCACCCTCGAAACCGACCGAGCCGGTTTCCAGCGCGATGCGCTCGGTCTGCGACAGTGGCGGCAACACCTTGCGGAACACCTTCATCATCGGGCCGGTCAGCAGCGGCTTGCGGATGAACGGCAGCAGCAGCGGCACGGCGATGACGGCCAATACAGCGGCTGCGACGATCGTGGCGGTCTGGTTGACGTAGGGAATGAACCAGCAGGCGGCCAGCAGGGCCACGCTGATCAGCGTCCAGGTAACCAGCCGCATGCGGTGGTAGGCGACGAACGCGCCTGCCAGCAGCAGGGCGAGGAAGGGAAGAACGATGCTCATGAGCGTGCTCCGGTGACGTGCTCGTTTGTGGCGGACGAAGCTGCAGCATCCGCTGCGGGCAACACGTCCAGATAGTCCAACACAGTAGCGGTAAAGGCGTCGTTGTCATCGCCGGCGACCATGTGCGTGGCCTGCGGCAGCTGTACATGACGCGCGTGCGGCGCCAACGCCAGGAATTCGGCCACGGTCTGTGGCGTGACCAGGTCGCTTCGGCCGCCGCTGACCAGCAGCAGCGGGCACTTCACCTGGCGTGCGGCCTCGGCCAGCGCATCCTGGTGCTGCTCGCTGTCGCGGGCCAGTTCGGCCACCAGGCGCGGGTCCCAGTGCCAACGCCAGCGGCCGTGGCCGTCCTCGCGCAGCAGTGCGCGCAGCGACTGCTCGGATTTGCGCGGACGGTGCGGCATGTAGGCCGAGATCACATCGGCGGCCTGGGTGAGCGAGGCAAAACCGTCGGGATGGGCGGTCATGAAGGCCAGGATGCGTTCAACACCGGCGGTATCCCAACGCGGGGTGATGTCCACCAGCACCATCGCCGAGAACAGGCCCGGCCAGCGCGATTCGGCCAGCAGGCCGAACAGGCCGCCCATCGAGGCTGCGACCAGCACCGGCGGGCGTGGCTGTTCCCCGGCCAGCACGATCAGGTCATCAGCGAACTGCTCGCCGTGATAGGGCAGTTCGGCAGAATTCCAGTCCGAATCGCCGTGGCCACGGGCGTCGTAGGCCAGCGTCTGCAGCCCCGCCGCAGACAGGGCCCGCGCGGTGGCGTTCCATGCGTGCCGGGTCTGGCCGAAGCCGTGCGCGAACAGCACCCGGCCACGACGACCGTGGTCGCTGGCAGTGGCGGCGAGGCGGGCACCATGGGCCGCCTCCAGGTGCAGGTCATGGAACGCAGCGGGAGTAGGGGACGTAACCATACTTGCTAGTATGGATCGCTTGTGAGGGAAGTCAATACTGCATCGTATGGTGCGGTGCGGCAGCCCTGCAGGAGAGCCCTTTGACGGTTTCGCCCGCAACGGCGTACTGCAACGAACCCCGGCGTATGGTTAAATCAGCCCATGAATCAACCTGACGCTTCCGCCGGCGAACCGCGCGCCGGCCGCAACAGCCGCCTGAGTGCCGAAGACTGGGCCCAGGCGGCCCTCGACCTGATTGCTGAACAAGGCGTAGGCGCCGTTGCGGTGGAACCGCTGGCGCGGCGCCTCGGCGTGACCAAGGGCAGTTTCTATTGGCATTTCCCCTCGCGTGACGCCTTGCTGCAGGCCGCGCTGGAACGCTGGGAACTGTTCGAACAGGAACAGGTGTTCGGCAGCCTGGAAGACGTGCCGGACCCGCGCGTGCGCCTGCGCCAGCTGTTCCAGATGGTGGCGCATGAAGTGCAGCCGCACATCATCTACAGCGAGCTGCTGAAGGCACTGGACCATCCGATGGTGCGTCCGGTGATCGACCGCGTGTCGCAGCGCCGCCTCGACTATCTGATCGCCTCGTTCCGCCAGGCTGGGCTCAGCTCGACCGATGCGCGCCACCGCGCACGCCTGGCGTACGCGGCCTATGTCGGCTTCCTGCAGCTGTCGCTGCAGCTGCAGCAGCCCAAGCAGGCGCGCGAGGATTTCGAGGCCTATGTCGAGCATCTCATCGAGACGCTGATTCCGAACGGTTGAGCGTCGTTGCTGCGTTGAATGCAGAAAGGCCGCGGCAATGCCGCGGCCTTTTCCGTTGGTGCTGCCGCGATCTGGCAGGCACAAAAAAACAACGGCCCCTTGCGGGGCCGTTGCTGCATCAGCTGATCAGTGGATCGATCAGAACTTCTGCTTGTACTGCATGTACATGTAGCGGCCCGGCAGGTCGTACTGCGGGTCGAACATGTTGTACGAGGTGTAGTACGAAACCGGCGGGCTCTTGTCCCACGCGTTGTTCAGGCCGACCATGATGGTGCCCTTCCACGGCGTGTTGTAGCGGAACTGGATGTCGTGGTAGGTCGTGGCACCAATGTGGTTCGTTCCCTTCGCGCCATCAGAGCAGTATGCGAAGGTTTCCGGTTCCTTGACTGGATCAAACGGGCACGGTTCGGTCATGCCGGACTTGTAACGAATGCCGTAGTTGACCCCGAAGTCCCCGTAGGACCAGTCCACATACAGATTGGAACGGATGCGCCAGTACGGATCCTGGTCGAGATAGCGTCCCTGGCGACCCTCGATCGGAGCATCCTGGGTCGACTTGGTATCCCACTTGGACAGGTAGGTGCCGTCCAGAGTGATGGTGAACTGGCCGATCGAAGTTTCCGGCAACTTGTACAGGATGCCCAGATCCCAACCTTCCACCTTGTACGACGCCAGGTTCTGCAGCGGCATGTTGACGTTGGTGATGGTGTAACGCTGGTTGGTGCTGCCGTAGTTCGGGTCACGCGTGATCAGGCCGCAGTTGGCTGCCTGCTCCTGCGCGGTGCCGCCATAGCAACGATCCATGATGTCCTGGATGGCCGGACGGGTGATGGCGTCCTCGATCTTGATCTGCCACCAGTCCAGGGTCACGTTCAGACCCTGCACGAAGCTCGGGCTCCACACCAGGCCCAGCGTCTTGCTGGTCGAGGTTTCCGGCTTCAGGTTCGGGTTGGCCTGCCAGGTGAACGGCTCAGGAGTCTGCTTCGCACCACTACCAGCGCCCGGCTGAACGAAGCCGATCGGCACGCCCTCTGCCGCACATTGTGCCGCGATAGCGCCGGTACGGCGACCAGACGTTGAGGAGCACGGATCGATGTAGCTCTCGAACGAGTCAGCATCACCGCGATACAGGTTGTTGATGCTCGGGGCGCGGAAGCCTTCCGAGTAGTTACCACGCACCATCAGGTCGTCGATCGGCTTCCAGCGGAAACCGAACTTGTTGTTGGTGGTGTTGCCGAAGTTGCTGTACTTCGAGTAGCGGGTTGCCGCGCTGAAGTCGAGCAGCTTGGCGCCCGGCAGGTCAGCCAGCACCGGGATCGACAGTTCCAGGAAGAACTCGTCCAGGTCATAGCTACCCTTGGTGGGCGATGCTCCGTTGCCGGTGCTCAGGCCAGAGGCGATGAAGGCGTCCGGATCGAACTGACCGGTTTCCTTGCGATATTCGTAACCAGCTGCGAAGCCCAATGCACCCGCCGGCAGCTGCACGATTTCGCCGGAGATGTTGGCGTAATAACCCTTGGACACCAGGCTGGCGGAGTCATGCGCGGTGAACGAGGTGTAATCCAGTGCCTCCTGCGAGATCGAACCCATCCCACCCAGCGGATTGATCGGGGCGCAGCCCGGAATGATTGCGCCAGCGGAGTTGAGGCACACTGCCTTGCCATCGCGGATCGCCGAGGGACCATATGCCTCGGCCAGACGCTGCTTGTTGAACAGACCGTAGGTCAGATCGTTCTGGTCGGTCTTGTCGTAGCGGTAGCCGACATCCCAGTCGAAATTACGGTCGGCGAATTCGAAGAAGCCCTCGAAACCACCGTAGAAGTGCCAGTTCTTGACGTTCTGGTTGAACGAACGTCCACCGGTTTCGTTGAAGCGGCGCGCGACGCCAGTCAGGTCAACGCCGTACGGATTGTACATGCTGCCCGCGCTGAGGCGCTGGCCGGTGACCGGCATGGCAGCCAGCAGCTGTTCTGACTTGCGTTCGTTGTACATCGCCTCGGTGCGGAAGGTGATGTTGTCGGTAACGTTGTAAGAACCCACCGCGAACAGCGAGGTGCGCTCGTTGGGGGTCAGCAGGTAGTTGTCCGGCGCGGTGTTGTAGCCGTGAACATTGGGATCGAACGGCGTTTCCACGCCGTTGAGGATGATGTAACGCTCGTCGTTACGCAGATACGAACCCGGAATACCGGTGCTGCTCTGGCCGCTGAAGAACGGCGGGCCACCGGCGGAGATCTTGCGATCGCCGGCCATCACGGCCTTTTCGTTGACGTAGGAGACGCCCAGCACCAGCGAAGCGCGGTCAGTGGTGGTGCCCAGAGTGAAGTCGGCCGCTTCGCGGTCGCCGTCACCGGCGCTGTACTGGCCCTTGTAGAAGTTGGCTTCCGCGCCATCGAAGTTCTGCTTGGTGATGATGTTCACCACGCCGGCGATCGCGTCCGAACCGTAGATGGTCGATGCGCCGTCCTTCAGGATGTCGATGCGCTCGATCATCGCGGTCGGGATGGTGTTCAGGTCGACGCTGCCATCCAGGCCGGTGGTCCAGCGACGGCCATTGACCAGTACCAGGGTGCGCTCGGAACCCAGGTTGCGCAGGCTGACGCCGGCCGAACCGTCACCGCCGTTGTTGTAGGTACGGTTCAGGGCGGCACCGTTGGCGGCAACGCGCTGCAGGATGTCGGCGACCGAAGTCACGCCCTGCTTGTCGATGTCGGCGCGGGTCAGGCTCAGGACCGGCTGCGAGGTTTCGATGTCGGTGCTCTTGATGCGCGAACCGGTGACCGAGATGCGGTCAAGGTTGGTCGCTTCCTGGGCCTGGGCAGTGGCAGTGGACGCCACACCGGCAACGAGCGCGACCAGAACGGCATCGCGCAGCTTGTTGGACTGGAAATTCATTGGCTCTCTCTCTCCAAGAAATCTTGGCTGGGTTAATGCCCGGCGGGGGAGCGAAAAGCGCTCCCAAATCGCGAGGCTGAGCCGATAGTAGCGGGCGTTCGCCAAGAATTAAAGCTGCGTTAATCAAGTCTATGATTTTGGTGAAAATGAAAATTGATGCACGAAATCAAGGGGTTGAATCGCAGGTGACATCACTCTGTCTCGTTTGTTAGCGCAAAGTGACGAAAAAAGTTTCCGTTGATGTGTATCGCAGTGTGTCGACGTGAATTGCGCGGTATCCAATTCGTCGAAAAGCGCTCTGCGTGTATCACGAACGCGCATACGCAACGGGCGCCTTTCGGCGCCCGGGAGAAGTCACTGCAGGAAGACCCAGGAGGTGGGGTCAGAGATCCTGTTCGTAACGCACATACGGCACGGTGCCGTCGTCATTGCTTTCATTGCGCGGGGAGAACGGATTCTTGCCGCGGCTGATCACGTTCTCGGCGCCAACGGTAAGTTGGCCAGACCACGGGGTACGCCAGGTCAGGCCGATGCCCAGGCCCTCCCACTTGCCGGGCTTGCCCGGCACGTCGATCACGCGGCCGATGATGCTGCCGGTGAAGTTGCCGTAGCCGGCGCCGATGCTCAGGCTCTTGCTGTCCCAGCGGTCGACGATGGACGGTGCGGCATCGGCCAGCGGTACCAGGCGGGCCTTGGCGTAGGTACCGGCGATCGAGACAAAACCCTCGCGGCCGATGTTCTTCTGCGCGAATACGGTCAGGTCGTTCTGCTCGGCGCGCAGCGAGGGGGTCTTGTTCGGGCCGGACAGCCACGCCGGCAGCGTTTCACGGCCGGTGCCGGCGGTGATGCCGAGACGGCTGCTGCCGCGGTTCAGCGCAGCGGTACCGGTGAAGCGGCGGCTGTTGAGGTCGTCGTCGTCACCCAGGCTGGCCAGCATGCAGTGACTGGCCAGGCCGCTCATGCTGGTCCCGCTGCTGCTGTTGCAGAGCAGGCCCAGCGAATCGCCGGAGGACAGGCCGAAGGCTGCATCCAGCGAGTTACGGCCGAAGTGCCAGCGGGCGCCGGCGGCCTGTTCACCGGTGGGCTCCAGGTACAGCAGGGCCTCGACCTTGCCGCTGCCCTTGTTCCATACCGGCAGCACGGTCCGGGTGTCCTTGCTCTGCGCGTGCACGCCCGTGATCGCGCCAAGGGCGATCAGCAGGGCCAGCGGTAGACGCAGGAAGGTACGCATCGGACCAGTTCAGACAGGGACGGACAACGGAAGTTCCCGCGGAGACGGGAACTTGATCCTAGGGTGTTTATGAATTCTTAACAAGCCTTGATCCCCCCAGATGCAAGACAAGCCGTTTACTGAAGCCGTTCAGGCGCCGGTACAGTCCCCTCGGCACCGTGGAACAGTATGCCGAACTCCGTCAAAGGAAAGTGATACTCCCGCCCGCAGAATTCGCAACGGACCTCGACGGCGCCGGTGTCTGCGGCTGCGGCACGGGCCTCGTCCTCGCCCAGCGACTGCAGCATCGACGCGACCCGCTCGCGGGAACAGGAGCAGGCGAAGGACAGCGGCTTGCCGCCCATCAGTTCCGGCTTCTCTTCGTGGAACAGGCGGTGCAGCAGCTGCTCGGCCGGGGTCGCCAGCAGCTCGGCTTTGCCCAGGGTCTCGAACAGGGCGCTGGCACGCGCCCAGCCGTCTTCGTCACCCTCGTCACCCGGCAGCTTCTGCAGCAGCAGGCCGGCGGCGCCGTTGCGGTCGGCGGCCAGCAGCAGGCGGGTCGGCAGTTGTTCGGACTGGCGGAAGTAGTCCTCGAAGGCCTCGTCCAGCTCCGGTGCGGTCAGCGCGACCAGGCTCTGGTAGCGCTGCGGCTCGCGCGGGTCCAGGCCCGGGTTCTCGATGGTGATCGCGAGCAGGGCGTCATCACCCAGGCTGGACAGGTCGCGCGGCGCATCGGCGCCGTCGCTGAGCTGGGCGATGCCGCGCAGGGTACCGGCGGCGGTGCACTCGGCAAACAGGGTGCGCAGCGCGGTGCTGCTGCGCAGCTGGATCGAAAGGCGGCCATCGATCTTGGTGTGGCCGGTGAACAGCGCCGAGGCCACGCAGGCCTCGCCGAGCAGTTCGGCGGCGGTATCCGGGTACTCGGCGTGGGACAGGATCTCCTGCCAGGTAGCCTGCAGGCGCACGTGGACGCCACGGACGCCAGCGTCGGGAAGCAGGAAGCGGATCAGGGAATCGGGGTTGGCGGTCATCGGCTCACATCGCGCGTAAACGAGGGCGGTTGCCGGATAATGCGCCGACAACCGGATAGAAGAAGGATGCACCAGTAATGGGGGCAGGGGGAGAGCAGCACAAGGTGGAGGCCATCGCGGAAGTCCCGCGCCGCAGGCGCTGGCGCTGGAAACGGCTGCTCTGGCTGCCGCTGCTGCTGGCCGCTTTCAGCTGCCTGCAGGTACTGGTGCTGCGGTTCATCGACCCGCCGGTATCCACGGTCATGCTGTGGCGCTATGGCGAGGCATTGGGGGAGGCCGACTGGTCCTATCGCCTGCATTACCAGTGGTGCGACCTGGACCAGATGGCAGCGAGCCTGCCGATCTCGCTGGTGGCCGCGGAGGACCAGCGCTTCCCCGACCACAATGGCTTCGACCTGCAGGCCATCGAGAAGGCCCGCGACCACAACGCCAAGGGCGGACGCCTGCGGGGGGCCAGCACGATCAGCCAGCAGGTCGCCAAGAATCTGTTCCTCTGGCAGGGCCGCAGCTGGGTACGCAAAGGCCTGGAAGTCTGGTACACGGTGCTGATCGAAGCACTGTGGCCGAAGGAGCGCATCCTGGAGATGTACGCCAACATCGCCGAGTTCGGCGATGGCGTGTATGGCGCGCAGGCAGCGGCGCAGACGTTCTGGGGCAAGGATGCGGCCAGGTTGACCCCGGCCGAGAGCGCGCGGTTGGCGGCGGTGCTGCCGGCACCGCGGCGCTACAACGCGGCGGCACCGGGGCCGTATGTGCAGCGGCGTGCGGCATGGATCCAGCGCCAGGCCCGGCAGCTGGGCGGCGCGGCTTACCTGTCGGAAGACTGAGGACACCTGCCCTCGGGGCGGCAGGCCATGCACCTGCAGGCAACGTACAATCCGGGCATGAACCGCGAACGCCTTACTTTCGTCATCGCCGCCTACAACGAGGAGCAGGCGCTGCCGTGCCTGCATCCCCGCCTGTGTGCGGTGCTGGACGGAATGCCCGACATCGATGGCCACATCCTGTATGTGGACGATGGCAGCCACGACGGTACCTGGCAGGTGATCGCAGGATTGGCGCAGGACGACGCGCGCGTATCGGCGTTGAAGCTGTCGCGCAATTTCGGCAAGGAGGCCGCGCTGACTGCCGGCCTGGATCTGGTGCGCGACGGCGCGGCGATGATCCTGGATGCCGATGGCCAGGACCCGCCGGAACTGGTGCCGCAGTTCGTTGCGCGCTGGCGCGAGGGCCATGACAACGTCTATGGCACGCGCATGGCCCGCGATGGCGAAGCCTGGATCAAGCGCGCCACGGCGGCGGCGTTCTATCGGGTGATCGGTCGCCTGTCACGCACGCCGATCCCTGCCGACACCGGTGACTTCCGCCTGTTGTCGCCACGCGCGCTGAGTGCGCTGCGCGAGATGCGTGAACGCCACCGCTTCATGAAGGGCCTTTTCAGCTGGGTCGGATTCAAGCGTATTGCTGTGCCCTACCACCGTCACGCGCGGGTGGCCGGATCCAGCAAGTTCAGTCTGTGGCGGCTGTGGAATTTCGCCTTGGAGGGCATCACCGGGTTCTCGACCGTTCCCCTGCGGGCGGCGACCTACATGGGCCTGGCAACGGCGGCGGTGGCCTTCGTATTCGGCGTGTGGGTGATTGCCAAGGCGGCCCTGTACGGTGACCGCGTGGCGGGTTGGCCGACGATGATGGCGGTGATCCTGTTCCTGGGCGGGGTGCAGTTGATCGCGCTGGGCCTGATCGGCGAGTACCTGGGACGGCTGTACGAGGAATCCAAGCAGCGCCCGTTGTACCTGGTTGACGCCTGGCTAGCATCCGCCGTGGCAGACTCTGCCCTGCAACCCACCCTCGGAGGGCAGGCAGATGACCACGGTACGGCAACTGTTGGACGGCAAGTCTCCTGAAGTACATGCGGTCGCGCCGGATGCGGCGGTGATCGATGCGATCCGGTTGATGGCGGAAAAGGGCATTGGCGCGGTGCTGGTGATGGACGGTCCGCGGCTGGTCGGGATCCTTTCGGAGCGCGACTACGCGCGCAAGATCGTGCTGCGTGATCGTTCGTCGCGGGATACGGCGGTGGCCGAGATCATGACGGCGAAGGTGGTGACGGTCTCGCCGGGCGAACAGGTAGAGCATTGCCTGCAGCTGGTGACCGACTACCGCATCCGCCACCTGCCGGTGGTGGAGGGGGCGCAGGTGCTGGGGGTGATTTCCATCGGCGACCTGGTGAAATCGGTGATTGATGCGCAGCGGCGCGAGCTGGATCAGCTGCAGCAGTACATCGTCGCCGGGTGAGGGTGTCGCTGGCGGGCCTGCGGCCCGCCGGCCCGCTTTTCGAAGCCAGAGCCACAGCCAAAGCCACAGCAGCGCCTTCCTGATACGTTGGGAGGCGGAGGGTGCGGCTGGGCAGGACACGCCGTAAACCCATCCATGGGGGCTCGATGGCGCCATCCATGGCGCCAACGGTCCTGCCCAGCCGCACCCTCCGCCTCTGGACACATTTCTGCGAGCGCGGTGCGTACATGCGCGGTGCCTCGCCCTTGGTAGCTGCCAACCTTGGTTGGCAACAGCTTTTGACTTTGCTTTTTTCTTTTGACTTTGAATTTCCGCTCTCGTTCCGCGCGCGCAGGAAACTGTCGGAAGGGGGACGGGTGACGCAGGCAGGACCGTTGGCGCCATGGATGGCGCCATCGAGCCTACAGGGACGTACTTGCGGCGTGTCCTGCCTGCGTCACCCGTCCCCCTCAGGCCGCGATCAATGCAGGCGCCGCGAACAACGCTGTAAACCTACTTCGCATACTGCCCCCCGCAGTCGGCATCCTTCCCCGGCCCCAGTTCGATCGTCGCCAGCAACGCCGCCGGCGGCGCGATGCTGCCCAGCGCCAGGGCCACGGCGCCACGAATACCCAGCGCCTTGAAGTCCGGGCGGAACGACGGGTCCTTGAACGTGCCACTGATACGCAGCGGAGAGCGCAGAACCAGGATGCTCTTGTCCTTCGGGCGAGGTTTCAGCAGCAGGTCCAGGCTCTCGTCGCGCAGGCTGACCGTGCCTTCGCCGATGAGGATCGTGTCGGTGGTATCCACCGCCAGTGCCTGGCTGGTCATCAGGCCGTCGCGCACGCCGAAGTCGGCGAAGGCGCAGCGCAGCGGGATCTGCTTGTCGCCGGTCACCAGGAATTTCAGCGATTCGGTAATGTCCAGCCCCGCCAGTTCCATTACCAGGTTACCGACATGGCCGCGGCCCATCGCCAGGCCGACCTTGCCATCGCTGCTGCCCAGCATCGCGGCGATCGAGTTGCCGCGCCCGCTCAGGTCCACCTCGCCGCCGATGCCGCCCTTGGCCTGCTCGGCCAGTTTCGCGTCCGGAAACAGCTGGCCGAGCTGCACGCCGCGCACGCTGGCCTTCAGGGCGGTGCTGATCTGCGGACGGCGCGCGTCCATGCGGATCGTGCTGCGGATATCGCCTCCGGCCACGCCGAAGTTCAGCGGGTCCAGCCGCAGTACGCCGTCATCCAGCAACAGGTGCGCGTCCATGTCGTCCAGCGGCAGTGATGGCGCGTTGATGCGGTGGGCCTTCCAGCGCACGTCGGCATCCATCGCGCGCAGCTTGCCGAGGTTGTAGGGCGTGTCGGGCAGCACGCGTGCGCGGGCGGCAACCCGTGCGGCCTCGGCCTTCTGTTCAGCGTTGGCGGTTTCGCCGCCGCCGGTTTTCGGTGGGGCACCGACGAAGCCGGCAAGGTCATCGAAGTCCAGGCGCTTGGATTCCAGCGTGGCGGTCAGCCGCGGCCGCGCACCGCCCACTTCGAACTGCAGATTGCCGCCGAGGTCGCTGTCACCGACCTTGCCGGTGAAGGCGTCGTAGCGCCAGACGTTGTGGTCACGCTTGAGCCGGCCGTTCAACGCATAGGGCGGCGACGGCGGAATGGCAATGCCGAGCAGCGGATAGAGGTCGGCGAGGTCCTGGCCGCTGAGCGCAAACTGCAGATCGAACACGCGCAGCTGGAAGGGATTGGTCAGCGTGCCACTGGCTACCGCGTGGGTGGCGCCTGCTCGGCCATCGAGATGGATGCGGAACGGATGGTCGCTGTCGGTCAGCTCCAGCGGTGATTCCGTGCCGCCACGCAGGGTGAACGGATTGCCCTGCCAGTGTCCCTTGCCCTGTACCAGCAGCGGTGGCGCCGCATCGGCCTGTTTCGGCTGGCCGCTGCGCACGTCCACGCGGATATCGGTACGGCCGAGCGCGTCGAGGAACTGCAGGCGACCGTCATCGATGCGCAACCGTTTGAGCTGCGGGCTGGTCCCACCGGCGCTGCCACCGAGGAAATCCCAATTGCCCGGTTCGCCCTTGCGCGGGGCGGTTTCCAGCAGCACGTCCGGCCGGGTCAGGCGTACTTCGGGCAGCTGCACGCTGCCACGCAGCAGGGGCCACACCCGCACGTCGATCTCGACGCGGTCTGCGGTGGCCATATCGGGTTGCTTCGCCCAGCTGGCATTGGCGAAGGTGATCGCATCGGCGCGGATCGTACTGGTGCGGCCGAGGTCGACATCAAGGTTCCCGATGTGCAGCGCACGGCCGGTACGTGCCTGCACCGCACGCTCAACCGGCCCCTTGAACCAGTTCCAGTCCCACAACGCGATCAGCAGCAGGAGTGCCGCCAGCAGGAAGATCAGGATCGTGAGCCAGCGCCGGCCTCGTGGGCCGGGGCGGCGGAGGCGCCAGCGGGTCGTGCGCTTTGTGGCAGGGGAGGCGGCAGCATTCACGCTGCCATGGTTGCCCCCTCTTCGTGGACAGGGCGCGAAGCGTCCATGTGCGTGGTGTGCACACGCCGCGTTCGAACGCTGGTTTACAGCACCTGCATGGTGACTGCGACGAAGTGGCAGACGCTGCCACCGATCACGAACAGGTGCCAGATCGCATGCGAATACGGGATCGATTCACGGTGGTAGAAGTAGGTCCCCAGCGTGTACGACAGGCCGCCGGCGAACAGCCAGGTGAGGGTGCCGCCGTCGATCGAAGCCCACATCGGCTTGATCGCCACGACCACCAGCCAGCCCATGGCGATGTAGATCACCGTTGAGAGCACCTTGAAGCGGCCGGTGTAGAACAGCTTGAACACCACGCCGCCCAGCGCCAGCGCCCAGATCGCGGTGAACAGGCCCCAGCCCCACGGACCACGCAGGCCGATCAGGGTGAACGGGGTATAGGTGCCCGCGATCAGCACGTAGATCGCGCAGTGGTCGAACACCTTCAAGCGGCCCTTGGCGACCGGATGCTGGATGGCGTGATACAGCGTGGAGGCGGTGTACAGCAGCAACAGCGCGATACCGAATACGATCGCGCTGGCCAGCTGCCAGCCGTCGCCGTAGATCGCAGCCAGGGTGATCAGCACCGCGCTGGCTGCCAGGGCGAACACCGCGCCCAGGCCATGGGTCAGGGCGCTGGCGATTTCTTCACGGATCGAAGCAATGGACGTCGTGGACATGGGCATGGGCATCGTTCACGGGGAGGGGGACCCGCGTCCCCCTATCATCGCCGCGATGGCCGCCGTGTGCACGCCCGTCACCGTATGGTGGGTGAATCCCTGCGTTGCGCCGATGAATCCGTGAGCGGTAGATCCACGCCATGCGTGGATGAACCACCCGCGACGGCCGGGGGCAGAGCCCTTTCCTTGCGGAAAGGGATCCGGCCCGCTGGCATCAGCCCACCGAAACCGTATGCGCCGCTTCGCGGGTGGCCGAGAAGCGCACATCCGGCGAGCGTTCCTGCGCCAGCTGCAGGTTGACCCGGGTCGGTGCCAGGTAGACCAGGTGGCCGGCTGCATCCAGCGCCAGGTTCAGCGCATTCTTCTCGCGGAACTCTTCCAGCTTCTTCTCGTTGCTGCAGTGGACCCAACGCGCAGTGGTCACGCTGACCGGCTCGAAGGTGGCTTCCACGCCGTACTCGTCCTTCAGGCGGTAGGCGGCCACGTCGAACTGCAGCACGCCGACCGCACCCAGGATCAGGTCGTTGCTGGTCAGCGGGCGGAAGAACTGGGTCGCACCTTCTTCGGACAGCTGGGCCAGGCCCTTCTGCAGCTGCTTGAGCTTGAGCGGATCGCGCAGGCGTGCGCGGCGGAACAGTTCCGGGGCGAAGTTGGGGATGCCGGTGAAGGTGACCGCTTCGCCTTCGGTGAAGGTATCGCCGATGGAAATGGTGCCGTGGTTGTGGATGCCGATCACATCGCCCGGCCACGCCTCGGCGGCGATCTCGCGGTCGCTGGCCATGAAGGTCAGCGCGTTGGCCAGCTTCATTTCCTTGCCGGTGCGCACGTGGAAGGTCTTCATGCCGGCGCTGAAGCGGCCCGAGCAGACCCGCATGAACGCCACGCGGTCACGGTGCTGCGGGTCCATGTTGGCCTGGATCTTGAAAACGAAGCCGGTCAGCTTGTTCTCTTCCGGGGCGATCTCGCGGCCGGTGGTGGAACGCGCCTGCGGCGACGGGGCATGTTCGACGAAGAAGTCCAGCAGCGGCTGCACGCCGAAATTGTTCACGCCCGAGCCGAAGAACACCGGGGTCTGCTTGCCGGCGCGGTAGGCGTCCAGGTCGAACGGATGGCTGGCGCCCTGCACCAGTTCCAGTTCGTCGCGCAGGTCGGCCAGCATCTGTGCACCGATCTTCTCGGCCAGGCCGGGCGCATCGATGGACGGGAAGATGGTCGAGTCCTGGCGGGTGAAGTTGCGGCCCGGTTCGTACAGGTGAACTTCGCCGGTCAGCAGGTGGACCACGCCCTTCAGGCGCTGGCCCATGCCGATCGGCCAGGTCACCGGCGCGCACTGGATGCCCAGCACGGTTTCCACTTCATCCAGCAGCTCGATCGGGTCCTTGCCCTCGCGGTCGAGCTTGTTGATGAAGGTCATGATCGGGGTGTCGCGCAGGCGGCAGACTTCCATCAGCTTGATGGTGCGCTCTTCCACGCCCTTGGCCACGTCGATCACCATCAGCGCCGAGTCCACCGCGGTCAGCACGCGGTAGGTGTCCTCGCCGAAGTCGGCGTGGCCGGGGGTGTCGAGCAGGTTGACGATCTTGCCTTCGTACGGGAACTGCATCACTGAGGAGGTGACGGAGATGCCGCGCTCCTTTTCCAGCGCCATCCAGTCGGAGGTGGCGTGGCGGGCGGCCTTGCGGCCCTTGACCGAACCGGCCATCTGGATCGCGCCTCCGAACAGCAGCAGCTTTTCGGTCAGCGTGGTCTTGCCGGCGTCAGGGTGGGAGATGATGGCGAAGGTGCGGCGACGCGACGCTTCGTTGGCGACTTCGGACATGGCAGTGGCGCCCGCCCGGGGCGCTTTTCAAAGAGATAAGCGCCCGATTATACCGGCCGGGGCCGTTCAGCGCCCGATGCCGCCCTCGACCTCGTCCTGGCGGGCGAACTGCAGTTGGCCCTGTTCGGCGAAGATCCGTGCCGGCACCGAGCGCAGGCCCATGCCGCGGTTGACCTGCACCACGAAGTGCAGGTGCGGCGCGCTGCTGAAGCCGCTGTTGCCGGACAGGCCGAGCGGCTGCCCGGCCCCCACCGCCTGGCCGCGACGCACGCGCATGCCGCCGGCCTGCAGGTGGCCGTACAGCGCCATGCTGCCGTCGCTGTGCAGCACACGGATGAAGTTGGCGCGGGCACCATCACGTTCGCGGTCCTGGCCGTTGCCACGGAAGCCATCCTGGATCTGCATCACCGTGCCCTCGCGCGCGGCCAGCACCAGCGTGCCCTCCGGCAGTGCGAAGTCCACCGCGTCGCGGTTCTCCTCGTCATCGTGGCTGAACCGGCCCTGCGGCGCCTGGTCCACGCGCGGACGGGCCGCATCGAAAGGCAGGCGATAGGCGACATCTTCGGCCTGTGCGGCCGGGTTGCCCGGCACCGACTGCAGGCGCAGATCCAGCGTGCGGCCATCGAGCGGGGCGGGCAGGTGGCCGACCACCAGGCTGCTGTCGCCCTGGATCAGCGATTGCAGCGGCAGCCCTTCGACCGGGCGTCCGGGTGCAGCGCGCAGTTCGATCTGCAGCGGTCCTGCCAGCCCATTGTCGATCCGGGCCTGCCATTGCGTGCCGACCGGCTGCAGGCGCAGCCGGGCCATGGGGGCGGCGCCCTCGGCACTGCCAGCGTGGGTGGTTGGGGTGGCGGGGGAAACCAGTCCCCAGCCCTGGCGCCAGTCACCGGCGCTGGCCGTCGTGCTCGCCAGCAGGGACATCAGCAGGCAGGTCAGGGGCAGGCGCAGCATCAGTGGTTCCAGAGGGTAGGGACCGCCGGGACTGTAGCCGATCCTGAACAGGACGACCGCGACCGCCTTCGCATAGTCGCGTTGAAAATATTCATCGCTTTATCCGCATGAAGGGATTGACAGTGCCGGAAAGGGCTGGCATCGTGGCTCCACCATCGAGACCGGCAGAGGGACAGGCCCTTTGAAGCCGGGGCAGCCCGCGGATGCGAAAGCGTCTGCGTAGGTGCCAAATCCTGCGGGGACCGTGGCGTCCACCGAAAGATGGTTCGAACCATGCACCCCACGTGCATCTCGAACGCGGGCCCCGCGAAGGCTCGATGGCCGATTTCCCAACCGGATCCCGCCATGAGCTTCGCCGCCAGTACCGCGCTTCGCCCCGAACCCTTTGTCCCCGTCAGCGTGCCGGTCGAAGACCGCGTGCATGCCGAGCGCGGTGAGTTCGCCGCGGTGCTGTCGATGCGTCACGCCGGCCCCAGCCCGGTGCGCCTGCGCTATGAGTGGGTCGGCCCGGCCAATGCGCCGGTGGTGGTGCTGGCCGGTGGCATTTCCGCCCATCGCCACGTGGCGTCCAATGCACAGTTCAGCGAGAAGGGCTGGGCCGAAGACCTGGTCGGCAGCGGGCGCGCGCTGGATCCGCAGCAGCTGCGTGTACTGGCCTTCGACTTCATCGGCGCCGATGGTGCACTGGATGTGCCGATCGATACCGCCGACCAGGCCGATGCACTGGCGCTGCTGCTGGACCATCTCGGCATCCGCACGCTGAAGGCGTTCGTGGGCTACTCCTACGGGGCGCTGGTCGGCCAGCAGTTCGCGATCCGCCACCGTGCACGCGTGCGCCAGCTGGTGCTGGCCAGTGGCGCGCATCGCCCGCATCCGTATGCCGCCGCCTGGCGCGCATTGCAGCGCCGCGCGGTCGCGTTGGGCCAGCTGCAGTGCGGCGAAGACCACGGTCTGGCGTTGGCCCGGCAGTTCGCCATGCTCAGCTACCGCACCCCGGAAGAGTTCGGCGAGCGCTTCGATGCCGCGCCGGAAGTGATCAATGGCCGCGTGCGCGTGGCCGCCGAAGACTATCTCGACGCTGCCGGTGCGCAGTACGTCGCGCGCACGCCGGTGACTGCTTACCTGCGCCTGTCCGAATCGATCGACCTGCACCGCGTCGACCCCACCGCGATCCTGCCGCCCACCGTAGTTGTCGCGGTGGAGGGTGACCGCCTGGTGCCGCTGGCCGACCTGGTCGGTCTGGTCGAAGGACTGGGCCCGCGCGGCAGTCTGCGCGTGCTGCGCTCGCCCTACGGCCACGACGCCTTCCTCAAAGAAACCGATCGCATCGACGCGATCCTCGCCACCGCCTTCCGCACTTCTGGAGAGTCCGCATGAGCCTGCACGCAAACGAGCCGTCCTGTAGTCGCACCACTGCCGCCGTCCGTGCCGGCATCGATCGGGACACCGCGCATGGTGCGGTCACGCCGCCGATCGTGCTGTCGTCGAACTTCAGTTTTGAAGGCTTCGGCAACAAGCGCCAGTACGACTACACGCGCAGTGGCAACCCGACCCGTGACCTGCTCGGCGAGGCGCTGGCGGAACTGGAGGGCGGCGCCGGCGGCGTCATCACCGCCACCGGCATGGGTGCGATCAACCTGGTGTTGAACGCATTGCTGCAGCCGGGCGACACCCTGGTGGTGCCGCACGATGCATACGGCGGCAGCTGGCGCCTGTTCAATGCGCTGGCGAAAAAGGGCCACTTCGAACTGGTCACCGCCGACCTGACCGATCCGCGCGCACTGGCGCAGGCGCTGGCCACGCAGCCGAAGCTGGTGCTGGTGGAAACCCCGTCCAACCCGCTGCTGCGCATCACCGACCTGCGCTTCGTCATCGAGGCCGCGCACAAGGCCGGTGCACTGGTGGTAGTCGACAACACCTTCCTGTCGCCGGCACTGCAGCAGCCGCTGTCGTTCGGTGCCGACCTGGTGCTGCATTCCACCACCAAGTACATCAATGGCCACAGCGATGTGGTCGGTGGTGCGGTGGTCGCGCGCGATCCGGCGCTGCACGAGCAGCTGGTGTGGTGGGGCAACGCGCTGGGCCTGACCGGCTCGCCGTTCGATGCGTTCCTGACCCTGCGCGGCCTGCGCACGCTGGATGCGCGCCTGCGCGTGCACCAGGAGAACACCGCGTCGATCGTTGCCCTGCTGGACCAGCATCCGGCGGTCGGCGCGGTGTATTACCCGGGCCTGGCCGATCACCCGGGCCACGCCATCGCCGCGCGCCAGCAAAGCGGCTTCGGCGCGATGCTGTCGTTCGAACTGGCCGACTGCGAAGGCGATGATCCACATGCCGCAGTGCGTGCCTTCGTCGATGGCCTGCGCTGCTTCACCCTGGCCGAATCGCTGGGTGGCGTCGAAAGCCTGATCGCGCACCCGGCCACCATGACCCATGCGGCGATGACCGCTGAAGCGCGCGCGGCCGCCGGCATCAGTGAAGGCCTGCTGCGCCTGTCGGTCGGCATCGAGGCCGAGCGTGACCTGCTGGCTGATCTCGGCGCAGCGCTGCAGCGCGCCGAAGCCGTGATCGATGCGGCTGCGCGCCGCAAACAGGTGGTGGATGCATGAGCGCGCTCGCCGCTGACATTCCTGCGCTGGGCGTGGGACGCCTGGCGCTGCTCGGCACCGGCACGGTGGGCTCCGCCTTCGTGCAGCGCTACCAGGCGTTGCAGGCACGCGGGTTGGAACTGCCCAGCGTGCAGTGGCTGGCCAATTCGCGCACCGCACTGGCGATCGACCGTGATCTGGCGTTGCCGCTGGAGCTGGCACGACGCGCACCGCGTGACGGTCTCAGCTCACCGCCATGGGCGAGCGCCGAAGGGCTGGAACGGGGTGACGTGGTGGTCGATGCCACTGCCAGCGAAGATGTGGCCGCACGTCACGTGCAGTGGCTGGCGCGGGGGGTGCACGTGGTCACCGCCAACAAGCTGGGCCGCGGTGCGCAGCTGGCACGTGCCACGGCCATCGCCGAGAGCTGCGCAGACAGTGGCGCACGCTATGGCGACAGCGCCACCGTCGGTGCCGGCCTGCCGTTGCTGAGCAGCCTGCGCGCGCTGGTAGCCGGTGGCGACCACATCCACGCCATCGAGGGCGTGCTGTCCGGCTCGCTGGCGTGGCTGTTCCATCGCTATGACGGCCAATCGCCGTTCTCGGCGGCGGTGCGCGAGGCGCTGGCGGCCGGTTATACCGAACCGGACCCGCGTCTGGATCTGTCCGGCGAGGACGTGCGCCGCAAGCTGCTGATCCTGGCGCGCAGCAGCGGGCTGGCGCTGGATGCTTCGCAGGTGCAGGTGGATTCACTGGTGCCTGAAGCGCTGGCAGCGCTGCCGCTGGAGGATGCGGTGGCTGCGCTTGAGCAGCTGGACGCGCCGCTGCAGGCGCGCTGGCAGCAGGCACGCGACAATGGTCGTGTGCTGCGTTTCGTCGGCCGCGTTGATGGCGAGGGTGCGCAGGTAGGTCTGCGCGAGTTGCCGGCCGATCACCCCTTGGCGCAGGGTGCGGGCACCGACAACCGCGTGGCCATCCACAGTGATCGCTACCGCCGCCAGCCGTTGCTGATCCAGGGGCCGGGCGCGGGTGCGGAAGTCACTGCGGCCGCGTTGCTGGATGACGTGCTGCGGATCGTGGGTTGATGTCCGTGCTGCTGCGCTCGCCGGGCCATGCCCGGCGGGCCCGCAATCTCAACGCGACCTCAACGCCTTCAACAATGCCGCATTGAACTGCTTCGGGTCCTGCACCTGCGGCGAATGGCCCAGTTCGGCGAACTCGACCAGCGTCGCGCCCGGAATGGCCGCCGCCGCTGCTCTGCCCAGCACCGGATAATTGCCCAGCGTCGCCTTCACCGCAGGCGGCGCCAGGTCACGGCCGATCGCGGTGCGGTCCTTCTGGCCGATGAACAACGTGGTCGGCACCTGCAGATTCTTCAGTTCGTAGACCACCGGCTGGTTGAACACCATGTCCGATGCCAGTGCCTGGCTCCACGCAACGACCTGCTTGCCCGGGCCTTCATACATGCCCGACTGCATCCGCGCCCACGGTTCATACGCCGGCTTCCATTTGCCGTCGTAGTACACGTCCAGCTGGTAGCGGCGGATGCTGTCATAGCTGATGTTCATTTCGCCGGCGTACCACGTGTCCACGCTGCGCCAGGGAACACCCAGCGCCTTCCAGTCTTCCAGCCCGATTGGATTGACCAGTGACAGGCTGCGCAGGTCCTGCGGGAACATCAGCGCGTAGCGCACCGCCAGCATGCCGCCCATCGAATGACCGACCAGGTGCACCGGTACATCACCCAGCTGCAGCTGTTGCAGCAGGGCATGGGTGTTGGCGGCCAGCTGCGCGAACGAATACTGGTAGCGCTCGGGCTTGCTGGATTTGCAGAAGCCCACCTGGTCCGGGGCGATCACCCGGTAGCCGGCGGCGACCAGTGGCTTGATCGATTCCTTCCAGGTGGCGGCACAGAAGTTCTTGCCGTGCAGCAGCACCACCACGCCGATGGGCGCCTTCTTCGGCGCGATGTCCAGGTATGCCATCTCCAGCGGCTGCCGCTGCGATTCCAGCCCGAAGGTCTTCACCGGATAGCCGTAGTCGAAACCCTCCAGCCGCGGCCCGTAAGTGGGCGCGGCCAGCGCAGGCAGTGGCAGGCAGGCAAGCAGGGCGGCAGCGATCACGCGCATGGGGCAGTCCGGGGCGAGGGAGCCCCGAGCCTAACCGGAACGCGGTGACGACGTCGTCCGATGTTGAGCCGGGCTCACGCCCGGCTGCAGGGTAGAGCCAGGCCATGCCTGGCTGCGGCCATCAGCACTCGATGACGTTCACCGCCAAGCCACCGCGGCTGGTTTCCTTGTATTTGTCCTGCATGTCGCGGCCGGTATCGCGCATGGTCTTGATCACCTTGTCCAGCGACACCTTGTGCTTGCCGTCGCCGCGCATCGCCATGCGCGAGGCATTGATCGCCTTCACCGCACCCATCGCATTGCGCTCGATGCACGGAATCTGCACCAGTCCACCAATCGGGTCGCAGGTCAGGCCCAGGTTGTGTTCCATGCCGATTTCAGCAGCATTCTCGATCTGGCTCGGGTTGCCGCCCAGCGCCGCGACCAGGCCGCCGGCCGCCATTGAGCAGGCCACGCCCACTTCGCCCTGGCAACCCACTTCGGCACCGGAGATCGAAGCGTTTTCCTTGTACAGGATGCCGATCGCCGCCGAGGTCAGCAGGAAGTCGAACACGCGCTGCTCGTTGGCGCCGGGGCAGAAACGGTCGAAGTAATGCAGCACGGCGGGCAGCACGCCGGCTGCACCGTTGGTCGGCGCGGTCACCACGCGACCACCGGCGGCGTTTTCTTCGTTCACCGCCAGTGCGTACAGGTTGACCCAGTCCAGCGTCGTCAGCGGATCGCGCATCGCCGCTTCCGGCTTCGACGACAGCTCGCGGTACAGCGCCGGTGCACGACGGCCGACCTTCAGGCCACCCGGCAGCACGCCTTCCTCGCGGATGCCACGCGCGACGCACGACTGCATCGCGCTCCAGATCTCGCGCAGGTTGGCGCGGATCTCGTCTTCGCTGCGCCAGCACTTCTCGTTCTCGAACATCAACTGGGCAATGCTCAGGCCGCTGCGTGCGGTCTGCGCCAGCAGCTCGTCGCCGCTCTTGAACGGGTAGGGCAGCGGGGTCTCGTCGGGCACGATGCGGTCATCGGCCGCGTCGTCCTGGTTGACCACGAAGCCGCCACCGACCGAGTAGTAATCGCGGGTGGCAATTACTTCGTCCTCGGCGTTGTACGCGGTGAAGCGCATGCCGTTGGTGTGGTACGGCAGCTTCTGGCGCTTGTTCATGCCGAGGTCGCGCTTTTCGTCGAAGGCGATCTCGTGCTGGCCCATCAGCTGGATGCGCTTGCTGCTGCGGATGCGCTCCAGCGTCGCCGGAATGATGTCCGGGTCGATCAGGTTCGGCCGCTGCCCTTCCAGGCCGAGCAGGATCGCCTTGTCGGTACCATGGCCGCGGCCGGTCAGCGCCAGCGAGCCATAGACATCGGCGCGGATGCGCGCGACCTCGTGCAGGCGGCCCGGGTCGAGCAGCCAGCGGTGGATGAATCGCTCGGCGGCCTTCATCGGCCCGACGGTGTGCGAGGAGCTCGGGCCAATGCCGATCTTGAAAACGTCGAACGTGCTGACAGCCATGGTTGCCGTACTGCGGGTACCGGAAGAGACCGCTATTCTAGCGGTTCACGCCGCACTTCAATGGCTGCGGCGCAGCATTTCCACCAAGGGGACCCTGCCGGTGTTGACTCTGTTCCAGCGTGACGACTGCCACCTGTGCGACATGGCGCTGGCCGAGCTGGCCAAGGCCCGGGCGCCGGAATTCGAATCGGTGTTCCTGGATGACCAGCCAGCGCTGGAATCGCGCTACGGCGCGCGGGTGCCGGTGCTGCGCGACGAGCGCGGCGACCGTGAGCTGGACTGGCCGTTCGATGCGGCTGCGGTTCGGGCGTGGCTGGCCGTCGATCGGTAGTGCCGGCCGCTGGCCGGCACCTGCCCGCATCGGTGAGGTTGCCGGCCAGCGGCCGGCACCACCGGAGATGATGGCCGGGGCGGTGCCCGGCCTGTTGATCATTTCGCGTCGAACTTCACGATCGTGCTGATCGCGGTTTCGTCCGGGATGGTCTTGGTGTCGGCCCAGTCACCGCTGCCGACGCCGAAGTCCAGGCGCTTGACGGTGGCCTTGCCGGTCAACACCGGCTGGGTGCCCGGCTTCCAGGTGAAGGTGAGGGTGACCGGCTTGCTGACGCCGCGCAGCTCCAGCGTGCCGTCGGCGGCGAACTGGTCGTTGCCCACCGCACGGAAGCCCTTGGCGGTGTAACGCGCAGTGGCGAACTTGCCGACGTTGAAGAAGTCGGCGGTCTGCAGGGTCGAGTCGCGGTCGCTGTTGCCGCTCTTGGCACCGGCCAGCGGAATCACCACGTCCAGCGAACCGGCGGCCGGGTTGGCCGGGTCGAAGCTGAGCTTGGTGGCAAAGCCCGGGAAGCTGCCGGTGAACACTTCGCCGTCGTACTTGGTGGCGAACACCAGGATCGAGCCGGCGCCGGGGGCCTGGGCGTAGTCCGCGGCGAGCGCCGGGGCGGTGGCCAGCATGCCGGCCAGGGCGGCGGCCACGGCGGCCGGAGTGGTCAGTTTCAGGTTCATCGGTCAGTCCTTCTGAGGGGAGGCGAGCCAGCCGCGCGGCAACATGCGGGACAGCGTTGCATCGCGCTGGAACAGGTGGTGGTAGAAGGCAGCGCCGGCATGGGCCAGCACCACCGCGATCAACAGCCAGAAGCCGTATTCGTGGATGGCGTGGGACACCGCGACGACCTGCGGATCCGGGCCACTCAGTTTGGGCACATCAACCAGGCCGAACCAGCGGAACGGGCGCAGGCCACTGGCCGAGTCGTACAGCCAGCCCGACAGCGGGATGGCGAACATCAGCACATACAACAGCACGTGGGTGGCGCTGGCGATGCGCTCCTGCCAGCTGGGCACGCCCGGCACCGGCTTGGGGGCGCCGGCGTACAGGCGCCAGCCGAGGCGGAACAGCACCAGCGCCAGTACGGTGATGCCGATCGACTTGTGTGCGGTGTAGACCCAGAAGTACTTGGGCGTCTTGGGCAGTTCGCCCATGGTCAGGCCGACCACGCCCAGGGCGAGGATCAGCAGTGCGATCAACCAATGCAGGATCTGGCTGACACTCCCCCAGGCGGCGGGGGTGTTCTTGGCGGTCATGAAAGGTCCTCTAGCGGGCCGTCTTGGGGTCGGAGTGCGGAACGGGAGCGGGAGTTCCCGGGGCGTCGCTGCGGTCGAGGGTGGCTTCAGCCTCGATCCTCAGCTGTACTGCATCACCGATGACGCCCGGCCAGGCGGTGATGCCGAACGCGCGCCGGCTCAGCGTGGTGCTGGCGGAAAAACCGGCGGTGCGTCGGAACGGGGGGAGGGGGTAGCGCTTGATGGCGTTGAGGGTCACGTCCAGGGTGACTTCCTGGCTGACGCCGCGCAGGGTCAGGGTACCGATCACGTGGGCGCGCCTGGCATCGATCGGTTCGACCCGGCTGGAGACGAAATGTGCCTTCGGGAAACGCTCGCCATCCAGAAGGCTGCGGGCCAGCGTGGCCTGATTCCATTTGGCATCACCAAGGTCCAATCGCGACACGGGGACCTCGACATCCAGTGTGGCCTCGCGCCAGTTGTCGGGATCGAACTGCAGGCGGCCCTCACTGCCGGAGACCGTCCCCATCGCCTGCGAGTAACCCGCGTGGTCGATGGTGAACAGCACACGCGTATGCACCGGATCGAGGCGATAGGTATCTGCATCCGCCCAGGCGGGGGCGGTGGCGAGCAGCATCGGCAGCAGGGCCAGGCAGGGACGCATCGATGGCGGGCTCCGGAAGGGGGACGTTGCGATCATACGCACAGCCCCCCGCCAACGTTGCGTGCATGGCTGCAACAGTTCGTGGTGGGTCCACCGGTGGAAACAGGCTGTTGCAGCCATGAACCCGGCCCTGTGTGACAATCGGGACAGGACAGGGGGTTCAGGATGACGAGCGGTTGGCGCCTGTGGTGCCGAGGCATCGCGGGAATGGGGCTGCTGCTGATGGCGTTCGCCACGGCGGCCACGGCCCTCGACATGGCGGAAACACCGCGCCTGCGCCGTTTCGGTGCAGCTGAAGGCATGCCCTCGCGCATGGTGCTGGCGCTGGCCGAGGACCGCCAGGGCCATATCTGGGCGGCCACCGATGGTGGCCTGGTGCGCTATGACGGCGGCAACCTGCGGGTCTGGGAACATGATCCGGAGCAGCCGGGCTCGCTGCCCGGCAACGAGATCGAGACCCTGCTGGTCGATCCCCTGGACCGCGTCTGGGTCGGCATCAATGGCAAGGGCGTGGCCCGGCTGGATGCCGACCGCGAACGCTTCAAGACCTTCGATGCGGTCAACGGCCCCTGCATGAGCCAGTTCTGGACGCTGGCCTACGCCGAGGATGCACTGTGGATCGGCACCAGTGGCCATGGCGTCTGCCGTTTCGGTGAAGACGGCAGCCTGCGCTTCTTCGAGCATGATCCGGCCCGTCCTGGCGGGTTGCCCAGCAATACCATCTACAGCAGCCTTGTCGACGCGCAGGGGCGACTGTGGATCGGCACCGAGGCGGGCATTGCGCGCTGGAACGGGACTGGATTCGAGGCTGTCGCGCCGCGCGAACTGGGGGCGCTGAGTGTGTTGCGCCTGAGCCGCGACCCCGATGGCTCGATCTGGGCCGGCAGCCAGAATGACGGCCTCTACCGTATCGACGCGCAGGACCGGGTCAGCCGTCCGCGCTGGGCCGACAGTGCACACCTGCGTTCGGCACTGGTGCTGGCCGATCGCCAGGGCGGTTACTGGGCGGGCACCTCCGATGGCCTGTTGCGTGGAGATGCCAGCATGCTGCGGCGGCTCGACGGCGACCGCGGCAGTGGCTTCCTCACTGCCCAGAGCGGTGTGCTTGATCTGATGCAGGACCATGAGGGCGGATTGTGGGTGGCGCTGCTGACCCAGGGCCTGGCCTACCTGCCGCCGGACTGGCGCCGGTTTTCGATCTGGAACCAGCTCGACGGCAAGCCGCTGGACAGCCAGTACCTGCTGAGTGCAGCCAGTGATGGTCGGAATTACTACGTCGGCTCAGCGCATGGCGTGTACCAGCTGGACGCGCAGGGAGTACTGAAGTTGCTGGCCAGCGATCGCGAGATCGGCAGCGGGGCGGTGTGGTCGGTGCTGCCGCGGCCGGACGGGCGCCTGTGGCTGGGGCGTGCCGGCCGCATCAGCGTGTACGACCCGGCCACCCGCGCGCTGCACGATTGGCATATCGATGGGGGAGCCGATCTGCGCCAGCGCATCGATCTGATGCGGCAGGCCCCCGATGGCACGGTCTGGCTGTCGGTGATGAACCTGGGCCTGCAGCAGCGCAGCGCCGATGGCCGCGTGCTGCGTAGTTACCCGCTGGAGGATCTCCGCAAGACCGCCGATTCACCGGTTGAGCAGATCCGCTTTGATGCACAGGGCAAGGCCTGGGTGATGGGCGACATGGGGATCTGGCGTGAACAGGCCGGGCGCTTCGAAGCGGTGCCGGGTGTTTCGCGCGGGCTGATCTACGATCTGGTGTGGGTGGATCCGCAGCAGCTGTGGCTGGCCCGGCAGGGCGCGCTGGAACGCTACCAATGGGATGGCATGAGCCTGCGCCTGATCCAGCGCATCGATGGCAGTGCTGGCGTGCCCTCGGTCAGCATGGGCGGACTGGCGCTTGCCGAAGACGGCCGCCTGTGGGCGACCACGCCACGTGGCCTGCTGCGGTGGGACCCGAAGACGCGCCGCCTGCAGCAGTTCAACGAACGCGATGGCCTGCCCGACGCAGAGTTCACCAGCAGGCCGCCGGCGGTGAATGCCGATGGTCGCGTGCTCGCGGTGGCCCAGACCGGCCTGGTCGTGTTCGATGTGAATGCTGCCGATGCGGTGCTGCCGCCGTCGTCGCTGGTGATCGCCGAGGTCCGCGTGCGGCGTGATGATGCCCGCGGCTGGCAACCGCTGCCGACCACCGGCACGCTGTTGCTGGGGCCGGATGATCGTGATCTGCAGATCGATGCGCGACTGCTTTCCTATGCCAATCCGCAGGGCAACCGTTACCGCTTCCGGGTGCAGGGCTACGACCAGAACTGGGTGGAGCAGGGCGGTGACGGCCAGCGCACGCTGTCGCGGCTGCCGACCGGCAGCTACGTCATTGAAGTCCAGGCGGCAACGGCCAGTGGCACGTGGACGCCTTCACAGCGGTTGCAGGTGAAGGTGCTGCCACCCTGGTGGCGCAGCGGCATGGCGATCTTCGGCTACCTGCTGATCGGCTCGCTGCTGCTGCTTATCCTGGTGTGGTCGATCCGTGCGCGCCTGCGCCGCCGCCAGCAATGGCAGTTGACCGTGCACAAGCAGCAACTGGCAGAGCAGGCCTCCCAGGCCAAGAGCCGGTTCCTGGCCACGCTGGGCCATGAGGTGCGCACGCCGATGACCGGTGTGCTCGGCATGAGCGAGTTGCTGCTGGCCACCCCGCTGGATGCGGTGCAGCGCAGCTATGCAGGCTCGATCCAGCAGGCTGGCAGCCACCTGCTGCGGCTGGTCAATGACGCACTGGATCTGGCCCGCATCGAGGCCGGCCGGCTGGAGCTCGACCTGCGCCCGTTCGATCTGGCTGGCCTGCTCGACCAGGTGCAGGCGTTGATGGAGCCGATGGCGAAGCAGCGCAACCTGGGGTTCCAGCGTGGGGGCGATCCGCCGGGGCCGATCAGCGTCAGCGGCGACGAGATGCGCGTGCGGCAGATCCTGCTCAACCTGCTGGGCAATGCAATCAAGTTCACCGAGCGCGGGCACGTCGGCCTGGCCGTGCGCCTGGAAGAGAACGGTGGCGGACTCCGCTTCGAAGTGCATGACACCGGCCCGGGCATCAACGCCGAGCAGCAGGACCGGCTGTTCCATCGCTTCGAACAGGCGGACGGCCCGCGCACCGCGTCGCGCTATGGCGGCAGCGGGTTGGGCCTGGCGATCTGCCAGGAGCTGGCCGTGGCCATGAACGGACGCATCGAAGTGGACAGCCAGCCGGGCAAGGGCGCGCGATTCCGGGTGTGGTTGCCGCTGCCCTGGATCCGGCAGGCCGCCAATGCGCCGGGCGAGTCGCCGGTGCTGCCGGTGCTGCCGCCGCTGCGCATCCTGCTGGTGGAAGATGACGCGACCGTGGCCGAGGTCATCGCCGGCCTGCTGCGTGGCCGTGGCCACGACGTGGTGCATGTGCTGCATGGCCTGGGCGCGCTTTCGGAGATTGCCACCGATGGTTTTGACGTGGGCCTGCTCGATCTCGATCTGCCCGCGCTGGACGGCACCGCCATCGCTCGCCAGCTGCGTACCATGGGCTATGAACTCCCCCTGGTGGCGGTCACCGCGCGCTCCGATGCCTACGCCGAGACCCAGGTCCTGGCGGCCGGGTTCGATGGCTTCCTGCGCAAGCCGGTGACCGGTGACATGCTGGTGACTGCCATTGCCCAGGCGCGCGCAAAACGACAAACCGCCCTTTGAATGCGCCAGCGCCGGGCGTGAACGGCGCGACTTTCGGTTTACCATGCCGACGCCCGTAGTGCGGGAATCATCAGAAGCAGCGTGAGGAGGCAATCGGTGGTGTATCTGCGGGCGGCGATGCTGCTGCTGGTCCTCCTGTGCTGCCTGTCGCCCGCTGCGGCGCAGCCGGTGCCACCGAGCCCGCGCCAGGTGACGGTGTTCGACGGCTTGCCGTCCAATACCGTGAACCGCATGGCCGAGGATCGTTACGGTTACCTCTGGATCGCCACCAACGACGGTCTGGCCCGCTACGACGGGCGCAACTACCGGATCTGGCGCTCGGAAGACGGCCTGCGCGACAACCGCATCTGGACGGTGCTGGTCGATGCCCGCAACCAGCTCTGGATCGGCACCGAGAACGCCGGTCTGGTGCGGATGTCGGCCGATCGCCGCCAGCTGCATTTCTACGACCGCAGCAGCCAGCCGTTGATGGGCACCAACACGGTCTGGAGCCTGGCCACCACGCCGGATGGTTCAGTCTGGTTCGGCACCCACGAAGGTGGTCTGTACCGCCTGGACAACCAGGACCGGCTGCAGCGCTTCCTGCCCGAAGCGAACAACCCACGCAGCCTGCCCGCCGCATCGGTGCCTTATCTGGCAACCCTGGCCGATGGCAGCCTGTGGATCGGCACCAAGCATGGTGTCGCGCGCTGGACCGGCACGGACTTTGAACGGGTTGGGGCCGGCATTGTTCCCAGCCTGCTGATCAATGGCCTGACGGCCGAGCCCGATGGCAGCCTCTGGATCAGCACGATGGCCGGTGCCATCGTGCGTCGTCCCGATGGTCGTTTCGAGGCACCGTCCTGGAAGCTGCCCGAAGGCGAACAGGTGCTGGGCATGATGCTGCGCGACGAGCAGGGCGGGCACTGGCTGGACACCCGCACCGGCCTTGGCCGCGCGGTCGATGGCCAGTACCAGGCCGTGCCGCTGTACAGCGCGGTGGCGCGTGGCCCGGTACGCCCGAACTGGACCGGCGCCTACGAGGATCGCGAGGGGGGCATCTGGCTGGCCAGCACCAACGCCGGCCTGTGGCACCTGCTGCCGCGCTGGTGGCAGTTCTCGGTGCTGTCGCGGCTGGAGGACGACCCGCGCTCGCTGCGCAATGCCTTCGTGCTGGGTACCAGCCCGTCCAGCAACGGCGGCATCTGGACGGTCGGCAGCCACGGCGCGCTGGACCGCTTCGATCCGAAGACCGGCCGCATCGAACAGCACCGCACCTGGGTCAACGGCATGCACTGGCTGACCTCGGTGCGCGAGGATCGCCGCGGCCAGGTCTGGATCGGCTCCAACGACGCGCTGCTGCGCTACGACCCGAAGCGGCGAGATCTGCGCCGCTGGGGCCGGGATGCCGGCGCCGACGCGACCATGGAAGGGGTCATCGAATCGATGATGACCTGTGATGGTGACAGCCTCTGGCTGATGCTGCCGTCGGGTCTTCAGCAGCGCGATCTGGATGGGCGCCTGCGGCGCCAGCTGGACAATGGCCAGCGCGGATTGCAGCAGGGCCAGCTCAATCTCGATGTGGAATGCGGGCCGCAGGATCATATCTGGCTGGCCAGCAGCCGAGGCCTGCTGCAGTGGCTGCCGGAAAGCGAGCGCTTCCAGCCGGTGCCGGGCGCACCGGCGACCGCGATCCATGCACTGCACGTGGGCAGCGATGGCCAGGTCTGGCTGTCCGAGGATGGCCGCCTGTCGCGCTACCGCTGGAGCCAGGGCCGGCTGCAGCGGCAGGCCGTGATCGGTGCCGAGCAGGGCTACCTGGCGATCTCCGCTTCGGGGCTGGTGGTCGATGCACAGGGGGTGGCGTGGGCAACCAGCGCGCGTGGCCTGGTGCGCATCGGCGCCGATGGCCAGAGCGTGCGCCTGTATGGCGTGCATGACGGCCTGCCGAGCCAGGAATTCCGCGAGCACACGCTGGTGATGTCGGGAGACGGCCATCTGGTGGCGGGTACGCCGGCCGGTGTGGTGGTGTTCGACCCGGAGCAGGTGCGGCCCTCGATGCGGCGTGCGCCGCTGGTGATCGAGCGGGTGGAGGTGCGCCGCAACGAGCAGGTGCTGGACCTCACCCACGACACGCCGTTGCAGATCGCCGATGGCGACCGCGATCTGCGCATCGTCGCGCGCCTGTTGTCGTTCGCCGATTCGGCGTCCAATACCTATCGTTACCGGTTGGCCGGCTATGACCCGGACTGGGTGGAAGTGGGACCGGCCGGTGAGCGCCTGTTCTCGCGGCTGGCACCGGGCAGCTATCGGCTGGAAGTGCAGGCGCGGTCGGCCGACCATGTCTGGTCACGGGTGCAGAGCCTGGAATTCCGCGTGCAGCCACCGTGGTGGCGCAGCCTGTCCGGCCTGCTGGTGCTGGCCTCGTTCGCGCTGCTGCTGACCAGCTGGTTCGCCTGGCTGTACCGTCGCCGCCTGCAGCGTCGCCACGCCTATCAGCTGGCGCTGCACAAGCAGGAGCTGGCCGAGCAGGCGTCGGCGGCCAAGACCCGCTTCCTGGCCAACCTTGGTCATGAGATCCGCACGCCGATGACCGGTGTGCTCGGCATGAGCGAGCTGCTGCTGTCCTCACCGCTGGATCCGCAGCAGCGCGGCTATACACAATCAATCCGCCACGCCGGCGAGCACCTGCTGCATCTGGTCAACGATGCGCTGGACCTGGCGCGGATCGAATCGGGCCGTCTGGAGTTGCAGTCCAAGCCGTTCGCGCTGAGCTGCCTGCTGCAGGACCTGGCGGCGCTGATGGGCCCGTTGGCTGCACAGAAGGGCCTGCGCTTCACCCTCGACAACCAGTTGCCGCCCGGCCTGCAGGCCACCGGCGACGCGATGCGGGTACGGCAGATCCTGCTGAACCTGCTCTCGAATGCGGTCAAGTTCACCAGCCGCGGCACCATCACCCTGCACGCGCGCAGCGACGCCGAGCTGCGATCTCTGCATTTCGAAGTGCGCGACACCGGCCCCGGCATCAGCCAGGAGCAACAGCAACGCCTGTTCCGCCGCTTCGAGCAGGCCGATGGTGCACGTACCGCGGCGCAGTACGGCGGCAGTGGCCTGGGCCTGGCGATCTGCCGCGAACTGGCGCATGCGATGCAGGGGCGGATCCAGGTGGAGAGCCAGCTCGGTCGCGGCACCTGCTTCGGCGTGACGTTGCCGTTGCCGATGGTGGTCGATGCCGATGCCGAAGCAGATGGTGAAACGCACCGCGAGGACGCGGCCAACATGCCGCCATTGCGGGTACTGCTGGTGGAGGACGACGCGACTGTGGCCGATGTGGTGCGCGGGCTGCTGAGTGCGCGCGGGCACGAGGTGGTACATGCGGGCCATGCGCTGGCGGCACTGCGTGAGATCAGTGCCGGTGATTTCGACGTCGGCCTGCTGGATCTCGACCTGCCGGGCCTGAGCGGCTTCGAGCTGGCCCAGCATCTGCGCAACCAGGGCTACATGCTGCCACTGCTGGCGGTGACCGCACGTACCGACCCGGACCTGCAGCAGCAGGTGGAGGCGGCCGGCATCGGTGGCTTCCTGCGCAAGCCGGTGACCGGGGAACTGCTGGTGGAAGCGATTGCCAGGGTGATGGGAAGGTAGGGATTATTGCAGGGCTTGCAGCCCTGCACCTGCAGAAGCAACGTCAACGTCAAAAGCGTGCAATCCGTGGGATGGCGGGGTGGGTCCGGTTGCGGGGGACGCTGCAAGTACGTCCATGTAAGCTCGGTCGCCGCTTGCTCGTGTGCGCTGTCCTGCGCACACGGCAAGACCGGGGTTGGGCCTCCTGCCCAACTCGCCCGAGGCATGCCTCGGGCCCATGCGGCTCACGCCCCCACAACCGAACCCACCCCGCCTTCGACAGTTTTCCGCGATCTGTCGGAGCACGGGGTCGGATCCCGTTGGCGCGCAACGGGCTCTGACCCCAATCTGGAATTCGATATCTGACAGGTGTGTCGACCAAGGTCGACACCTACCAACAACCGCGCGTTCCAACAGTCGCCGTTACCCACAGCCGCGTGAACCTGTCAGAGGTGGGGCGGTGTGGGCTTGCAGGACCGTTGGCGCCATGGATGGCGCCATCGAGCCCCCATGGACGGGTTTACGGCGTGTCCTGCAAGCCCACACTGCCCCGCCATCCCACGGAATGCTCGCTGTTGCTGTTGCTGTTGCTGTTGCTGTTGCTTCGGGTTGGGCCTCTGCGGGTGCAGGGTGCAACCCTGCCGAACCCCCTCACTCCGCGACGTGCTCGACCTGCCGTGGCTCCGGCTTGGTGTCCGGCAGCTGCCAGAAGATCATCGTCGAGGTCAGGGTGATCGCGCCCACGCACAGGAACGTCGCATGCAGTGCCGCGGTGGCGCTGTTGCTGTCCAGGTGATTGCCGAACGCGGCCAGCAGGCTGCCGGCCGCCGCGGCACCGAAACCGGCGGCGAGCATCATCACCATTGACAGCAGGCTGTTGCCGGAACTGGCGAACTCGCGATCCAGATCACGCAGCGTCACGGTGTTCATCACGGTGAACTGCAGGGAATTGACCGCGCCGAAGAACGCCAGCTGCAGCAGGCGCCAGGCCAGGTGCTGGCCGGGTGTCATCAGGATGAAGCTGGCCATCGCCAGGCCCACCAGCACGGTGTTGACCATCAGCACGCGGCGGTAGCCGTAGCGCTCGACCAGCTTCACCGCCAGCTTCTTCGACACCATGCCGGCCGCCGCCACCGGCACCATCATCAGGCCGGCGTTCATCGGGCCAAGGCCCAGGCCGACCTGCAGCAGCAACGGGATCAGCATCGGCATGGCGCTGCTGCCGATGCGCGAGAACAGGTTGCCAAGGATGCCGATGCGGTAGCTGGGCACGCGGAACAGGGCCAGCGAGAACAAGGGCGCGGTGGAGTTGGCGGCATGCAGCCAGTAACCGACCAGTGCGGCCAGGCCGGCCACGGTCATCAGCATCACCAGCGCATGTGGCGTACCGAGCCCGGAGATGCCGTCCAGCGCCAGCGACAGCACCACCATCGCAAAGGCCAGCATGATGTAGCCGCGCAGGTCGAAACGGGTGCGATGGCTGGCGTAGTGGTCGGGCATGATCTTCATCGCGGCGATGAAGCCGATCACGCCGATTGGCAGGTTGATCAGGAACACCCAGTGCCACGATGCGATCTCGACCAGCCAGCCACCCAACGTGGGGCCGATCAACGGGCCGACCAGTGCCGGAATGGCGATGAAGCTCATCGCGCGCAGGAAATCCTCACGCGGCACCGAACGCATCACTGCCAGGCGTCCGACCGGCAGCAGCATCGCACCGCCGATACCCTGCAGCACACGTGCCCCAACCAGCTGGTGCAGGTGCTGGGCCAGCGCGCAGGCCAGCGAGCCAAGGGTGAACAGGATGATCGCTACCAGGAAGGTACGACGCGTGCCGTAGCGGTCGGCAATCCAGCCGGAGGCAGGGATGAAAGTGGCCACCGCCAGCGCGTAGCTGAACACCACCGACTGCATCTGCAGCGGGCTTTCGCCCAGGCTGGCCGCCATCGCCGGCAAGGCCGTGTTGACGATGGTCGAGTCCAGCATCTGCATGAAGATCGCCAACGAAACCAGCCACAGCAGGGGGCGCTGGCGGTTGTAGGTCGATGGCGATGTGGACATGGGGTGCGGCCGGTGCAGCGTGGGGGACGCCATGATCGCGCACTGCGGGTCACGGCGCGATCAACATCGCGCCGCAACCGCATGGGCATTGTTCAGCGCTGGCTGTGCGCGTGCACCGCGTCGACCAGCACCTGCACGTGCGCCGGGTCCATGTCCGGCGACATGCCGTGGCCGAGGTTGAACACATGGCCCTCGCGCGAACCACCGTTGCCGGCGGCATAGGTGTCGAGCACGCGTGCTGCAGCGGCGGCGATCGCATCCGGCGAGGCGTACAGGGTGGTCGGGTCGAGGTTGCCCTGCAGGGCGACGCGGCCGCCGGTGCGGCGCATCGCCTCGTCCAGATCCAGCGTCCAGTCCAGGCCCAGCGCATCGGCACCGGTCTGCGACAGCGCTTCCAGATGCAGGCCGGTGCCCTTGCCGAACAGGATCAGCGGGGTGCGCTCGTTGCCTTCGCCGCGCTCCAGGCCCTCGGCAATCCGCTGCAGGTAGCGCAGCGAGAACTCGCGGTACATCGACGGCGACAGCACGCCACCCCAGGTATCGAATACCTGCAGCGCCTGTGCACCGGCCGCGCGCTGCGCGCCGAGATAGGCGATCACCGCCTCGGTGGTGACCTCCAGCAGGCGGTGCAGGGCCTGCGGATGGTTCAGTGCCATCGCCTTGATCCGCGCGAAGTCCTTGCTGCCGCCGCCTTCCACCATGTAGCAGGCCAGCGTCCACGGGCTGCCGGAGAAACCGATCAGCGGCACCTGGCCGTCCAGCTCGCGACGGATCAGGCGCACCGCGTCCATCACATAGCCCAGGTCCTGTTCCATGTCCGGCACCGCCAGCCTGGCGATGGCCGCTTCATCTCGTACCGGGTGGCGGAACTTGGGGCCTTCGCCTTCGACGAAGTAGAGCTCCAGGCCCATCGCATCGGGAATGGTGAGGATGTCCGAGAACAGGATGGCCGCATCCAGCGGGAAGCGACGCAGCGGCTGCAGGGTGACCTCGCAGGCAATCTCCGGATTCTTGGCCATGGCCAGGAAGCTGCCGGCCTTGGTCCGGGTCGCGCGGTACTCCGGCAGGTAGCGTCCGGCCTGGCGCATCAGCCAGACGGGGGTGCAGTCCACCGGTTCGCGGCGCAGGGCGCGCAGCAGGCGATCGTTGCGGAGAGGGCTGGTCACGATGGGCATTCCTTGGGCGAATGAGGCAGCGGCGTCAGTCGCCGTGCGAAAGGATCTGGAAGCCGCGATGCAGTTCGGCATCGCGGGCCTTCTCGAAGGCGTGGCGGGCTTCGTCGGCCTGCAGGAACAGCTCGCGCCGCAGCTGCGAGCGGCTGCCGACGCGACCGCTCTCGCGCAGCAGTTCCCAGCCGCCGAACAGATCCGGCTGCAGGCTCAGGCGCAGGAAGCGCGGTGCCTGCGCACCGGCGTCGGGATGTTGCAGGTAGACGTGCATGGCGCCGATTGTAGCGGGGCCAGGGTGACCCCGGCCGCAACGCGGTGGTGCCGGCCGTTGGCCGGCAACGTCATGAGCGGGGAAGCCGGCCAGCGGCCGGCACTACCAGGCTGCGCGGCAGGATTGCCGGCCAGCGGCCGGCACTACCGGACCGACAGCACCTTCAGCACCGCCGCCTCATCCACGTCCGGCACCACTTCGGCGCGGCCCATGCCACGCCACAGCACCAGGCGCAGGCGGCCGGCCACGTTCTTCTTGTCCAGCCGCATGCGGCCGAGCAGGGCCTGCGGGTCCAGCCCCGCCGGGATCGCCACCGGCAGGCCGAGGCGTTCCAGCAGTGCCTGCAGGCGCACGCGGTCGGCATCGTCGGCCAGGCCCAGGTCGGTGGACAGCGTTGCCGCCAGCACCATGCCCACCGCCACCGCTTCGCCGTGGTTCAGCGCATCGCGGCCCGGGGCCGAGTAGCCCTGTTCGGTCTCGATGGCATGGCCGAAGGTATGGCCGAGGTTGAGCAGGGCACGCTCGCCCTTCTCGAACGGATCACGCTCGACGATGGCGGCCTTGTGCCGGCAGCTGCGCGCGATGGCTTCGGACAGTACCGCATCCTCGCCGGCCAGCAGTGCATCGGCATGCTGCTGCAGCCATTCGAAGAACACTGCATCGCCCAGCGCGCCGTACTTCACCACTTCGGCCAGGCCGGCGCGCAGCTCGCGCGGCGGCAGGGTGGTCAGTACGCGGGTATCGGCGATCACCGCGCGCGGCGGATGGAACGCGCCGACCAGGTTCTTGCCGGCCGGAATGTCGACCGCGGTCTTGCCGCCCACCGATGAATCAACCATCGCCAACAGGGTGGTCGGCAGCTGCACGCAGTCCACGCCGCGCATCCAGCAGGCGGCGGCGAAACCGGCGAGGTCACCGACCACGCCGCCGCCGAGGGCGAACACGCAGGCGTCGCGGGTGGCGCCGAGCGCGGCCAGCGCTTCGATCGCACGACCGAATTCGGCCAGGGTCTTGGAGGCTTCGCCGGCGGCCAGCACGTGCTCGCCGACGATCAGGTCGGGGCGTGCGGCCAGCAGCGTCTGCTTCACGGCTGCCAGGTAGCGCGGAGCCACTTCGCTGTCGCTGAGCAGCAGCACGTGGCGGCCGCGCACATGCGAGGCCAGCGCGGTGCCGTCGGCCTGGGCACCAGCGCCGATGGTGATGGAGTAGGGGCGGTCGCCGCCAACGGCGACCTGCAGCAGGGCGGGGGAAGTCATGCGGTCAGGTCCTGGCGCTGCCATTGCGTGGCCAGCTTGACCACCAGGTGGGCGGTCGCGTCGGCAGCGGTATACGGGTCGGTATCAAGGGTGAGGTCGGCCAGTTCGCGGTACAGCGGGTCGCGGTGAGCAGCCAGATCGTGCAGCACCTGCTCGCGGTCCGGGCGCTGCAGCAGTGGCCTGCCTTTGTCGCGGGCCAGGCGTTCCAGCTGCGCGGCCACGCTGACCCGCAGGTAGACCACGAAGCCGCGCCGGGCGATCAGCGCACGGTTGTCCGGATCCAGTACGGCGCCGCCACCGGTGGAGACCAGCTGGCCGCGGCCTTCCAGCACACGGGCCAAGGCTTCGCGCTCATGGCTGCGGAAGCCGGTTTCACCCGAGTGCTCGAAGATGGTCGGGATGCTGGCGCCGGCGGCATCGACGATGGCCTGGTCGACATCGACGAAGTCCAGCGTGAAGCGCTCGGCCAGGCGGCGGCCGATGCAAGTTTTACCGGCGCCCATCGGGCCGATCAGGATCAGGTTCGGAGCAGGATTCATGCCCCTCTGATCCTAACACCTCCGTGCCTTGGCCTTTACGTTCTTCACGTCACGGTGTGGGTTCCTGCGGGGTTTCCCGCGCCTGACGGAGCAGCAGCCATGACGGTCGCCAAGGTCATCGAAATCAATGCGTCCTCGCCCAAGAGCGTGGAGGATGCCGTGCGCAGTGGCTTGAAGAAGGTGTCCGGGACGGTCAAGGGCATCCAGGGCGCCTGGGTCAACGAAACCAAGGTGGTGACCGATGGCAACGGCGAAATCACCGAATGGCGGGTCAATCTGCGGGTGACCTTCCTGGTGGAATAGGCGTGCTCAGCGTACGTCCTGCACCTGGCGCTGGCCGTCCAGCACCACCACGTGGTCGGCCAGGGCGGGCAGGGCGCGCAGTGCCTGCCGGCTGACCCGCTCGTAGTACTGCACAAAGCGCTCCAGCTGTGGCCGGCTCATGCCGTGCCGGCCCGGCTGCGCGGCCTGCAGGTTCTGCTCCTGCTGCCAGCGCCAGCGTGGTACCACCGAGAAATCCGGCGGCTGCAGGAACCACAGGCGGTCGCAGCGCTGCCACAACGCCGGGTAGTCGCGGGCCAGCGCCTGGTTGCACCAGCGGCGCCAACGGCCATCGGCGTCGGCCTCGCGCTCCAGTGCGTTCAGCGGGCTGTCCAGTGCGTTGTCATCCTGCGCCGGTGTGCCGAGGAACCAGCCTTCGAACACCAGCAGGTCCAATGGCTGCTGCAGCTGCGGCCACTGAGCCTCGGGCAGGCGTTCATCGGCCAGCTTGTCGAATCGTGGCATCGCGAAGGGCTGGAGTGCGGCCACCGCGTCCAGCACGGCGTGGGCCAGCGGCAGGTCGTGGGTGCCGGGCGGCCCGCGGGTGATCAGCAGCGGATGCACCTGGCGGGCCAGTCGCTGGCGCTGCGCACGGGTGAGGTAGACGTCATCGATCGACAGCGTGGCCGCGTTCAGGCCGCGTGCCTGGGCGCGCGCCACCACCTGCGCGGCCAGCGTCGATTTGCCGCTCCCCTGCAGGCCGCTGATCGCCAATACTGGAATCGCTGCACCGCTGCCCAGCGCATCATCCAGCGCCTGTTCGGCCAATGTTTCGGGGAATCCTTTCACCTGGGGCATATACGCAGCAGCGGCCATGAAGCCACAATAGCCCAATCCGTGTGAGAAGAACGCAATCATGAGCGACCTGTACGCCGAAGCCCTGTCCACGTTTGCCGGCCTGTTCGACGAGGCCAAGCAGAGCCGCGAGGTCGAGCCGAATGCGATGACCGTGGCCACCGCCGATACGCAGGGCCGTCCCTCGGCGCGTACCGTGCTGCTGAAGGCCTTCGACGAGCGTGGCTTCGTCTTCTATACCCACCTGGACAGCCACAAGGGCCAGGAGCTGCAGGCCAATCCGCAGGCCGCGCTGCTGTTCCTGTGGCGCAGCCTGCGCGAGGCCGGCATCCAGGTGCGCATCGAAGGCCGTGTCGAGCAGGTTGCCGATGCCGAGGCCGACGCCTATTTCGCCAGCCGCCCGCGCATGAGCCAGATCGGCGCCTGGGCCTCGCAGCAGTCGAAGACGCTGGCGACGCGCGAGGAATTCGACGCGCGCGTGGCCGAGATCGAAGCCCGCTTCGAGGGCAAGGACGTGCCGCGCCCGGACGGCTGGAGTGGCCTGCGGGTGGTGCCCGATCGCATCGAGTTCTGGTACGGCGCGCAGTTCCGCCTGCACGAACGCTGGTGCTATGAAGCCGGTGCCGAAGGGCGCTGGAGCAAGCGCCTGCTGTACCCGTAAGGCAACCTGATGCAACGCCTGCCGCTGTACCGTGTGGTGGTGTTCGTGCCGTCGGCAGCACTGGATGCAGTGAAGCAGGGCATCCTCGCGGTGGACGCGCTGGCGGCCGGCGACTACGAGCACGGGATGTGGTGGTCGGCGCCGGGGTTCGAGCAGTTCCGCCCGCGCGTGGGTGCGTCGCCCGTGCAGGGTGAGGCGGGCCGCACCGAAGTGGTCGACAGCGTGCGCCTGGAATTCTGCCTGCCTCGGAATCCGCAGCGGCTGCAGCGCATCTTCGAACAGGGCATCGTGCCGCATCACCCGTGGCAGGTGCCGGTGGTGCAGGTGGAGGAAATCGAGCTGCTGCTGGCCAGGTAGATCCACGCCATGCGTGGATGAGATGCTTGACGGAAGAGCGGTGCGAACCAAGGTTCGCACCCACCAGGCAACGAGTGGTTACAACCCCTCCGCGCGCAGCCAGCGCCATAGCGTGGTGCGTGAGACGCCCAGCGCCTGCGCCATCCCCTCGCGATCATTGCGGTGTTCCTGCAACAGCGTTTCCAACTGCGCACGCGGTGGGCGCTTGCCGTTGCTTTCCACCGGCAATGCTGCAATGCCCTCATTCACAAGTTCGGGCGCCAGCTGCAGCAGGCGCGCCGCATCGATCAGCCCTTCGCCCGGCTGCCAGTGGATGCGCAGACGATCCACCAGATTGCGCAGTTCGCGCACGTTGCCTGGCCACCTGGCGGCGGTCAGTATCGCCAGCGCATCCTCATCCAGGGGGGCATCGATGCCGCGCAGCTGGCGGAAGAAGTGCTGTGCCAGCAAGGGGATATCCGCGCGCCGCGCACGCAGCGGCGGAAGGGCGATGCGCAGCGCGGCCAGGCGGTAATACAGGTCGCGCCGGAAGCTGCCGGCTGCCGCGCGCTGTTCCAGCGACTGCAGGGTGGCGGCCACCACGCGCAGGTCCACCGGGGTCGGTTCGGTGGCGCCGACACGCAGTACCTCGCGTTCTTCCAGCACGCGCAGCAGGCGGGTCTGCAGCGGTAGCGGCAGTTCGCCGATCTCATCCAGGAACAGCGTACCGCCGTCTGCGGCTTCGACCAGGCCGACACGGCCGCCACGGCGTGCGCCGGTGAAGGCGCCGTCGCTGTAACCGAACAGTTCCGCCTCCAGCAGCGATTCGCTGATCGCGCCGCAGTTCAGTGCCACGAAGCGTCCACGGCGGCCGCTGGCGGCGTGCAGCTGCCGCGCGACCAGTTCCTTGCCGGTGCCGGTTTCGCCGCTGACCAGCACGGTGCTGTCATGTGGGGCGTAGAGCGCGATCTGCGCGCGCACCCGCGCCATCGCGTCGCTGTCGCCGAGCAGTTCATGCGCATCGGCACGCGCTGCCGGGCGCCGGCGTGGGCTAGGCCGATTGCCACTGGAACGTGCCAGGGTCTGGGTCAGTTCCAGCGCATGTTCGAACGCCTGCCGCACCGAGTCGGCCGAATACAGCAGCACGCCGGGCAGGCCGGCCTGTTCGGCGTGGTCGATGGCCATCCCGGTGCCGACGATCACTTCGATGCCGTTGGCGCGCAGATCGGCGATGCAGTCGCGCGCATCCTCGCGGGTTACGAAACGGCGATGCTCGATATCCAGGCCGAAACTCTGCTGGAAGTTGCTGAACACCGGCACGTCGCTGGCGTGGGTGACCAGGCCGATACGGCCGGCGATCCGCCGTGCGCGCGCCAAGGCTTCCATCAGGTCGAAGCCGTTGGCCTGGATCGGCACCAGCGGCAGCTCCAGCCGGCTGCGCAGCCAGGCCGCGTTGGAGCCGCCGGCGATGACCACGTCGCAGTGCTCGCGACGCAGACGTTGGCCGATCACGTCCACCGCTTCCTCGAAGCCGAGGTTGATCTGCTCGATACGCGCGCGGCGATCGAACTCGGGAATGACGTCGCCGAGAAGACCGGTCAGCCGCGAGACGCTGACGGTCCAGATCACCGGCCGACTGGGGTCGGCATCGGCGTGGCGCAAGGGCGAGCGGGGCAGGTACATGGCGGCGCGCGTTGGACGGGATGTTTCATGATACATCTGTTTCAATGTTTCATGTGTTTCACTGTTGCGTGGGCGTCATTCCCGTGAAATCAACGGCTTGCAGCTTGGCATGGTGTTTGCGCTCTCTATCCCGTACTTCAACCTGGATTGCCGCATGACCGCTTCCACTCCTTTCTCCGCCGGTGCCCGCTTCCGTGAGGCGCTGGCTGCCGAATCGCCGCTGCAGGTGATCGGCGCGATCAACGCCAACCACGCCCTGCTGGCCAAGCGCGCCGGCTTCCGCGCCATATACCTGTCCGGCGGCGGTGTTGCCGCGGGCTCGCTGGGCCTGCCGGACCTGGGCATCAACACCCTGGAAGACGTGCTGGTGGACGTGCGCCGCATCACCGATGTCTGCGACCTGCCGTTGATGGTCGACATCGACACCGGCTTCGGCCCGAGCGCGTTCAACATCGCGCGCACCGTGAAGTCGCTGATCAAGGCCGGCGCGGCCGCCTGCCACATCGAAGACCAGGTCGGCGCCAAGCGCTGCGGTCACCGCCCGGGCAAGGAAATCGTCTCGCAGGGTGAAATGGTCGACCGCGTGAAGGCGGCTGCCGATGCCAAGACCGATCCGGACTTCTTCCTGATCGCGCGTACCGATGCCATCCAGGTGGACGGCGTGGACAAGGCCATCGAGCGCGCCATCGCCTGTGTCGAGGCCGGTGCGGACGGCATCTTCGCCGAGGCGGCCTACGACCTGGACACCTATCGCCGCTTCGTCGACGCGGTGAAGGTGCCGGTGCTGGCCAACATCACCGAATTCGGCGCCACCCCGCTGTTCAGCCGCGATGAACTGGCTTCGGCCGGCGTTGCCATCCAGCTGTTCCCGCTGTCGGCCTTCCGCGCCGCCAACAAGGCGGCCGAGAACGTCTACCAGGCGGTGCGCCGTGATGGCCATCAGCGCAATGTGGTGGAGACCATGCAGACCCGCGAGGAACTCTATGACCGCATCGGCTATCACGCCTTCGAGCAGCAGCTCGATGCACTGTTCGCCGCCAAGAAATAAGCAGTACCCTGCACCATCAAGTTTTCGGAGGGAAACATGAACGATACGACCGCAACCCCGACCTTCAAGCCGAAGAAGTCCGTCGCCCTGTCCGGCACCGCTGCCGGCAACACCGCGCTGTGCAGCGTGGGCCGCAGTGGCAACGACCTGCACTACCGCGGCTACGACATCCTGGACCTGGCCAACACCAGCGAGTTCGAGGAAATCGCCTACCTGCTGGTGCACGGCAAGCTGCCGACCCGCGCCGAGCTGGTCTCGTACAAGGCCAAGCTGAAGTCGCTGCGTGGCATTCCTGCTGCGGTGAAGGCGGCGTTGGAAGAGCTGCCGCCGTCGGCGCATCCGATGGACGTGATGCGCACCGGCGTGTCCGTGCTTGGCTGCGTGGCGCCGGAGAAGGATGATCACAACCATCCGGGCGCGCGCGACATCGCCGACAAGCTGATGGCCTGCCTCGGTTCGATGCTGCTGTACTGGTACCACTGGAGCCACAACGGCCGCGCCATCGACGTGGAAACCGACGATGACTCGATCGGTGGCCACTTCCTGCACCTGCTCCACGGCGAGAAGCCGCAGGAATCGTGGGTGAAGGCGATGCACACCTCGCTGATCCTGTACGCGGAGCACGAGTTCAACGCCTCGACGTTCACCTGCCGCGTCATCGCCGGCACCGGCAGCGACATGTACAGCGCGATCTGCGGTGGCATCGGCGCGCTGCGCGGTCCGAAGCACGGCGGCGCCAACGAAGTGGCGTTCGAAGTGCAGAAGCGCTACGACAGTCCCGATGAGGCCGAGGAAGACATCAAGGCCCGCGTCGAGCGCAAGGAAGTGGTGATCGGTTTCGGCCACCCGGTCTACACCGTCTCCGATCCGCGCAACAAGGTGATCAAGGACGTGGCCCGCGAGCTGTCCGAAGAGCAGTCGAGCATGAAGATGTACGACATCGCCGAGCGCCTGGAATCGGTGATGTGGGACATCAAGAAGATGTTCCCGAACCTGGACTGGTTCAGCGCCGTCAGCTACCACATGATGGGCGTGCCGACCGCGATGTTCACTCCCCTGTTCGTGATCGCCCGCACCGCCGGCTGGAGCGCGCACATCGTCGAGCAGCGTATCGACGGCAAGATCATCCGCCCGAGCGCCAACTACATCGGTCCGGAAGACCGCGACTTCGTCGCCATCGACAAGCGCGTCTGATCCACCTGCCGTACCCATCCGGCCGGCCGCGTGCCGGCCGGGTGCTTTCGCCGCCGCACCGCCGGCACCCGGCCCGCCCCAAGTACTCCGCCAGCCCATGAATACCGATTACCGCAAGAACCTCCCCGGCAGCGCGCTGGATTATTTCGACGCGCGTGCCGCTGTCGATGCGATCCAGCCCGGCGCCTACGCCACCCTGCCGTACACCTCGCGCGTGCTGGCCGAGAACCTGGTGCGTCGCTGCGATCCGGCCACGCTCGGCGATTCGCTGAAGCAGCTGATCGAGCGCCGTCGCGACCTGGATTTCCCGTGGTTCCCGGCGCGCGTGGTCTGCCACGACATCCTCGGCCAGACCGCGCTGGTGGACCTGGCCGGCCTGCGTGATGCGATCGCCGACAAGGGTGGCGACCCGGCCAAGGTCAACCCGGTTGTGCCGGTGCAGCTGATCGTCGATCACTCGCTGGCGGTGGAGTGCGGTGGTTTCGATCCGCAGGCGTTCGAGAAGAACCGCGCGATCGAAGATCGTCGCAATGAAGACCGTTTCCACTTCATCGACTGGACCAAGCAGGCATTCCAGAACGTGGACGTGATTCCGCCGGGCAACGGCATCATGCACCAGATCAACCTGGAGAAGATGTCTCCGGTGATCTACGTGCAGGACGGCGTGGCCTTCCCGGATACCTGCGTGGGCACCGACAGCCACACCCCGCACGTGGATGCGCTGGGTGTGATCGCCATTGGTGTGGGTGGTCTGGAAGCGGAGAACGTGATGCTGGGCCGCGCGTCGTGGATGCGCCTGCCCGACACCGTCGGTGTCGAACTGAGTGGCCGCCCGCAGCCGGGCATCACCGCCACCGACGTGGTGCTGGCGCTGACCGAGTTCCTGCGCAAGGAACGCGTGGTCGGCGCGTGGCTTGAATTCTTCGGCGAGGGTGCCGCGGCACTGACCATCGGTGACCGTGCCACCATCTCCAACATGTGCCCGGAATACGGGGCCACCGCCGCGATGTTCTACATCGACGCGCAGACCACCGATTACCTGCGCCTGACCGGGCGCGAGGAGTCGCAGGTAGCGCTGGTGGAAAACTACGCACGCACCACCGGTCTGTGGGCCGACGATCTGGCGACCGCGCAGTACGAGCGCGTGCTGCGCTTCGACCTGTCCAGCGTGGTGCGCAACATGGCTGGCCCGTCCAACCCGCACAAGCGCGTGGCCACTGCCGAGCTGGCCGAGCGCGGCATCGCCGACGAGGCCAAGCTGGAAGCGGGCAAGGCCGAGCAGGCGCAGGGCCTGATGCCCGATGGCGCGGTGATCATCGCGGCCATCACCAGCTGCACCAACACCTCCAATCCGCGCAACGTGATCGCCGCAGCGCTGCTGGCGCGCAACGCCAACGCGCGTGGCCTGCAGCGCAAGCCGTGGGTGAAGTCGTCGCTGGCACCGGGTTCCAAGGCCGTGCAGCTGTACCTGGAAGAATCCGGCCTGCTGCCGGACCTGGAGCAGCTCGGCTTCGGCATCGTCGCCTTCGCGTGCACTACCTGCAATGGCATGAGTGGTGCGCTGGATCCGAAGATCCAGCAGGAAATCATCGACCGTGACCTGTATTCCACGGCCGTGCTGTCGGGTAACCGCAACTTCGATGGCCGCATCCATCCGTACGCCAAGCAGGCCTTCCTAGCCTCGCCGCCGCTGGTGATCGCCTATGCCATCGCCGGCACCGTCCGCTTCGATATCGAGAAGGACGTGCTGGGCGTGGACGCCGACGGCAACGAAGTGCGCCTGAAGGACATCTGGCCCAGCGATGCCGAGATCGACGCGGTGGTGAAGGCCTCGGTGAAGCCCGAGCAGTTCCGCAAGGTCTACAACCCGATGTTCAACGTGCGCGTGGAGCACGGTGCGGCGGTCAGCCCGCTGTACGACTGGCGCCCGCAGAGCACCTACATCCGCCGTCCTCCGTACTGGGAGGGCGCACTGGCCGGCGAGCGCACGCTGGCAGGCATGCGCGCGCTGGCGGTGCTGCCGGACAACATCACCACCGACCACCTGTCGCCGTCCAACGCGATCCTGGCGTCCAGTGCCGCCGGCGAATACCTGGCGAAGATGGGCCTGCCGGAAGAGGACTTCAATTCCTACGCCACGCATCGCGGCGACCATCTGACCGCGCAGCGCGCCACCTTCGCCAATCCGAAGCTGTTCAACGAAATGGTGCGCAATGACGACGGCAGCGTGAAGCAGGGTTCGCTGGCGCGCGTGGAGCCGGAAGGCAAGGTGATGCGCATGTGGGAGGCGATCGAGACCTACATGGAGCGCAAGCAGCCGCTGATCATCATCGCCGGTGCCGACTACGGCCAGGGCAGCTCGCGTGACTGGGCCGCCAAGGGCGTGCGCCTGGCTGGCGTGGAGGCGATCGTGGCCGAGGGCTTCGAGCGCATCCACCGCACCAACCTGATCGGCATGGGCGTGCTGCCGCTGGAGTTCAAGCCGGGCACCACCCGTCTGACCCTGGGGATCGATGGTACCGAGACCTTTGACGTGATCGGCGAGCGTACCCCGCGTGCCGAGCTGACCCTGGTCATCCACCGCCGCGACGGCCAGGACGTGATCGTGCCGGTCACTTGCCGTCTGGACAGCGACGAGGAAGTAGCGATCTACGAAGCCGGCGGCGTGCTGCAGCGCTTCGCCCAGGACTTCCTGGAAGGGGCCAGGGTGGCGTGATGCCGGGCTGAATGCCTGCCCCCGAAGAGCGGGGGCGGGCTTGTCCGACCCCAGGGCAGGGCGCACACTGGCTTGGCAAAAACTGCCAAAGGAGAGTTTCATGGCCACCATGAACATTTCGCTGACCGATCCGCTCAAGCAGTTCGTGGACGAGGAAGTGCGCGAAGGCGGCTACTCCAGTACGTCGGACTATGTGCGTGACCTGATCCGCCAGCGCCAGCGCAGCAAGGCCGAAGCACTGCTCAAGCAGCTGATTGCCGAGGGGCTGGCTTCTGGGCCTGCCGTTCCGGTGACTGCGGCCACATTCGAGCGGATGCGTCGCGAGCTGACCGAAAGGATGGAGCGTGAAGGCGATTGAATGGAGGCCCCGGGCCGAGACAGACGCAGCCGACGCCGCGCTGTGGTACGCACGACAGGGAGGGCTGGCACTGGGTCAGCGCTTTCTCGCCGAGCTGGAGGCCACGCTTCAACGTATTGCGATGTTCCCTGCGTCAGGTTCCGTCCGCCATGCCGACCTCGCCGCACAGTTGCCGGCACTCCTGCGCTTCATGCAGGTTCCGGGCTTTGAACGCTATCTCGTCTACTACCTCGATCTGCTGGACCGCGTGGACGTCATGCGGGTGTGGTGCGTTGATCGTGGCCTTGACGCACTGATGCAAGACATTTCCTGAAATCCAAACGCTTGGATCCGACGATGAATTTTCTTCCGCAACTCCGAATTCCCGCCACCTACATGCGCGGTGGCACCAGCAAGGGCGTGTTCTTCCGCCTGCAGGACCTGCCCGAGGCCGCGCAGGTGCCGGGCGCCGCACGCGATGCGCTGCTGATGCGCGTGATCGGCTCGCCCGATCCGTATGGCAAGCAGACCGATGGCATGGGCGGTGCAACGTCCAGCACCAGCAAATGCGTGATCATCTCCACCGCTTCGGTGCCGGACCACGATGTGGACTACCTGTACGGCCAGGTCTCGATCGATACCGCCTTCGTCGACTGGAGCGGCAATTGCGGCAACCTCAGCACCGCGGTGGGTCCGTTCGCGATCGCCCATGGGCTGATCGATCCGGCCCGGGTGCCGCGCGATGGCCTGTGCACCGTACGCATCTGGCAGGCCAACATCGGCAAGACCATCATCGCCCACGTGCCGATGCGCGATGGCGAAGTGCAGGAGACCGGCGATTTCGAGCTGGATGGCGTGACCTTCCCGGCGGCCGAGATCCAGCTGGAATTCATCGATCCGTCCGATGACGGTGATGCGGGCGCGATGTTCCCGACCGGCAATCTGGTCGATACATTGGACGTGCCCGGCGTGGGCAGCTTCGAGGTGACCATGATCACCGCCGGCATCCCGACCATCTTCCTCAACGCCGCCGACCTCGGCTACACCGGTATCGAGCTGCAACCGGCGATCAACGAGGACAAGGGCGCGCTGGAGCGCTTCGAGAAGATCCGCGCCTACGGCGCCTTGCGCATGGGTCTGATCAAGAACCTGGAGGACGCGGCGACGCGCCAGCACACGCCGAAGGTGGCGTTCGTTGCACCGGCTCAGGACTATGTGTCGTCCAGTGGCAAGGCCATCCCGGCGTCGGCCATCGACCTGCATGCGCGCGCGTTGTCGATGGGCAAGCTGCACCACGCGATGATGGGCACCGCCGCCGTGGCGATCGGTACTGCGGCGGCGATTCCGGGCACCCTGGTCAATCGCGCGGCCGGTGGTGGTGAACGCGAGGCGGTGACCTTCGGCCACCCTTCCGGCACGTTGCGCGTGGGCGCGCAGGCCGGCCTCGTTGACGGCCAGTGGACAGTAAGCAAGGCCATCATGAGCCGCAGTGCCCGCGTGCTGATGGAAGGCAAGGTGCGGGTGCCGGCCGAGTGATGCGTTGGTAAACGCCAACCAAGGTTGGCGACTACCGGGCCGCAGTGACCAATTGCTTTGGTAGATGCCAACCTTGGTTGGCATGGTGCACGGGCAACCGTGCACCGTAACGAGGAGATCGACGATGTCCGATAACCCCACCCCATCCAACGAGCGTGTAGCGTGGGATGCGCTGCTGGTGGACATCGTCGATTACGTGCGCGACGCCCGTATCGACTCACCGCTGGCGTTCCAGACCGCGCACCACTGCCTGCTTGATACGCTGGGTTGCGGGCTGGAAGCGCTGTCCTTCCCGGCCTGCAGCAAGCTGCTCGGTCCACTGGTGCCGGGCATCAGCGTGGTCAACGGCGCGCGCGTGCCGGGCACGCACTACGTGCTGGACCCGGTGCAGGCCGCCTTCAACCTCGGCGCAATGGTGCGTTGGCTGGATTTCAACGACACCTGGCTGGCGGCCGAATGGGGCCATCCGTCGGACAACCTGGGCGGCATCCTTGCCGTCTGCGATTGGCTGGGGCGCAACGCGCAGGCCCTGCGTCGTCCGCCGCCGACCGTGCACGATGTGCTGCTGGCGATGATCAAGGCGCACGAGATCCAGGGCGTGCTGGCGCTGCAGAACTCCTTCAACCGGGTGGGGCTCGACCACGTGGTGCTGGTCAAGGTGGCCACCACTGCCGTGGTCGCCCAACTTCTCGGGCTGGACCGCGAGCGCATGCTCAATGCGCTGTCGCTGGTCTGGGTCGATGGCCAAGCGCTGCGCACCTACCGGCACGCTCCCAACACCGGCTCGCGCAAGAGCTGGGCGGCCGGCGATGCGACCAGTCGTGGCGTGCGCCTGGCCTTGATGGCGGCCAGTGGTGAGATGGGCTATCCCAGCGTGCTCAGCGCGCCAACCTGGGGCTTCGAGGCCGTGTCCATGCGCGGTCAGGCACTGACGCTGGGGCGACCGTTGGGCAGCTATGTGATGGAGAACGTGCTGTTCAAGATCAGCTACCCGGCCGAGTTCCACGGCCAGACCGCAGTGGAGGCCGCGGTCATGCTGCACCAGCAGTTGCGTGCGATGGGGCGGCGGGTCGAGGACATCGCGCACATTGCGATCCGGACCCAGGAAGCCTGCATCCGCATCATCGACAAGCAGGGCCCACTGCATAACCCGGCCGACCGCGACCACTGCGTGCAGTACATGGTCGCCATCGCGCTGCTGCACGGGCGGTTGACGGCCGAGGATTACGAGGACGACGTTGCCGCCGACCCGCGAATCGACGCACTGCGCGCGAAGATGACCTGCCATGAAGACCCGCAGCTCAGCGCCGATTACCTGGACCCGGAAAAGCGCAGCATCGCCAACGGCCTGAGCGTGCGCTTCACCGATGGCACCGAGCTGCCCGAGGTACTGGTGGAATACCCGCTGGGCCACGCGCGCCGACGTGAGGAGGGCATTCCACTGCTGATGGACAAATTCCGCCGGCACCTGGCCCACCGCTTCCCGACCAGCCAGCAGCAGCGCATCCTGGCCGCATCGCTGGACCCGGTGGCCCTGGCGGCAATGCCGGTGACCGACTACGTGGACCTGTACCTGCCGGTGTAGCAACGCTTTGGTGGATCTGACACCACGCCTGCTCGCCGGGCACGTGGCTGCACCTGCTTTGGTAGGTGCCAACCTTGGTTGGCACGGCCGACGCCAACCAGGGTTGGCATCTACCGGGATGCTTTGGTCCACGCTGCAGTCTGCAGAGGTTCCTCAGAGATAGTGTAATCCCGCGATAGCGATAGACTAAGCCGGATCAGATCGCATATGTGGAAAGGCATCCATAGTCGGTGCGTACCGAAATGGCATTGTCTCCCGTCCATGCAATATGCGCGGTACGCACCACATGATCGACGGGAAAGCGTCGAATTTCCCTCATATCCGTGAAGTCATGAAGGGCAATATGTCCACGGTGCAGGATGGCGAGTCGCTTGCTATCGCTATCCAGTGCAAAGTCAGTTCGTGTCATGTCAGCGAACTCCGGCCACCCGGGGCGGGATTCGCCTGTTGCCGCGTCCAGGCACAGCAGGCGCCACCGTCCATACTCTTCCAACGCCAACAACCAGCGCCCATCCGCGCTCCACTCCATCTTGACGATCATTTCAAAATCAGCCTGATGTCGGCGCACGGTCTTGGCCTGGGCGACATCGATGTACTCGATCTCACCCGGATTGGCACAGCAGGCAAGCATCGTGGCATCCGCTGAGAGCGTGCCCATCATCTGCTCGGAATGCCCGCCAACCATCGCAGGGGAGCGCGCCAGCTGCATGATGTGCCTTCCATCGTCGAGTCTCATTACCGTTACCTGCTCACCGTCATGCCATGCGGCATGCCCGTTGGACCTTGTCAGGAAGGGCGATGACAGTACGGATGCATCGCTGATCCGCTGGGGAGGACTGCCATCTGAAGTCCAAAGGTAGATTCCAGAGTCGAATCGAATCAGGAATCCTGTCCGGTCATCCGTAGGTAGTGCCGACCAGGCAAGGTCCGTCTTGCTTGATCGCCAACCATGGATGATCTCAGCGTCTTCACCAATGAGCAGCAACATGTCGGTTGCCGCACCATGCGTGTCTTCGTCCTGGTGCTGATTGGTCGCCAGCTTCCCATTGCAACCCGCAATCATCAGGGCTCCCGTGTACCCCCCGCCAATGTAACGATGCATGCAGGGTTCGCCTGCGGCAGCAGCAGGGTTCACGAGTACGAAGCCCTTTTTCAGCCGCGACCACTCCTGTTTGATGGCCCATTTCAGTGCCTCGTCGGGACTCGGGAAGTCTTTCAACTGTGACTTCAGCTTCCCGGGGCTTCCGGAGGTGACTTCGACAGTACCTCGGTCACATCGCGTACCCCAGACCTTACCGGTCGCTGGATCCTGAATCATGCGTACTCGTGTCATTGCAATGTTCACTGCTGTTCAGAAGGCCTGATGCCGATGCTACAGCGGCGACTGAAGGCCGATTGGGAAGTCGCTCAATCGAGGGTTGAACCCGTCACTTTGGGGCGACTTCGGCCTTCTCTCCGCCGGGACATTGCGCGCCACGATTGGGGGAGCGCCCGATCCCAAGCCAGACAGGTTGCCGGCATCGGCCTGTGCCTGGCGCGGCGGGGGAGGGGCACTTGGGTAGGTGCCAACCTTGGTTGCCACGGCTATCGCCAACCGAGGTTGGCGGCTACCGGTTCCGCCGGCCAGCGGCCGGCACTACCCGCCCGGGCAATTGCCGAATTCGCGTCAACACCTTGACGCGGCCTGCCTATAATGGCCGCCTCGATCAAGGAGTGACGACATGAGCGGTCCGGCACGGCGGAAGCGGTGGGGATGGGCGGCGGCGGTACTGGCAGGAGGCCTGTTGCTGGGCCTGGCCGGCTGCCGCAACGACGGCGGGCAGCTGCCCAAGGCCAGTGGTGAGGCGATCACCACCAAAGCCGAGCAGGTGAAGGAATTCACCCTGCTGCGCGCCTACCCGGACCAGAAGAATGACGGCCTGTCGCTGGCGCTGGAGTTCTCGCGCCCACTGGTCGGCACCCAGGATTTCGACAAGCTGGTGCGCTTCGAAGAGAAGGTCGGCACCGACGACAGCAGCTGGACGCTGTCCGATGACGGCCTGACCCTGCGTTACCCGTTCGTCGAGGCCGGCAAGGAGTTCAGCCTGGTGGTCTCGCCGGACCTGCTGGCCGCCGATGGCAGCCGGCTGGGCAAGGAACTGAAGCAGAAGGTGTTCAGCGGCGAGCTGAAGCCGGTGGTTGGCTTCGCCTCGCAGGGCAGCGTGCTGCCGGCCAAGGACAGCCGTGGCCTGCCGGTGGTCTCGGTGAACGTGCCGGAGGTCGACGTCGAGTTCCTGCGCGTGCGCGAGAAGGACCTGCCGACTTTCTTCAGCCAGTACCAGCGCGGCGGCCGCCGTGGCAGCTGGGAACTGAGCAGCGACTACGAGCGCAGCCCGATCAACAAGCTGGCCGAGCCGGTCTACGTCAACCGCTTCATCCTGGGGGGCAAGAAAAACGAGCGGGTGCTGACCTACCTGCCGACCCAGGACATCAAGGAGCTGCAGGAGCCGGGCCTGTACTTCGCCCTGCTCAAGCGCACCGGTGACTATGAAGGCGAGTTCGATACCGCGTTCTTCTCGGTCAGCGACATCGGCCTGCATACCCGCGCCTACAAGGACAAGCTGTTCGTGCACACCGCCGGCCTCAAGGACGGCGCGCCGCTGAAGGGCATCGACCTGCGCGTGCTGGACGCCAAGGGCGAGGTTGTGCTGAAGGGCAGCACCGACGGCAATGGCAATGCACTGCTGAACTACACGCTGGATGCCACTCACGTGCTGGTCGCCAGCACGGGCAAGGACACCAGCTTCCTGCCGTTCAACCAGCCGGCGCTGGACCTGAGCGAATTCGCCGTGGCCGGCCGTGACAATGCCTGGTTCGACGTCTACGCCTGGTCCGGGCGCGACCTGTATCGCCCGGGCGAAACCGTGCGCCTGTCCGCGCTGCTGCGCGACAACGACGGCAAGCCGGTCAAGGCTCAGCCGGTGTTCCTGCGTCTGAAGCAGCCCGATGGCAAGACCTTCCGCGAGACCCGGCTGCAGCCGGGCGAGCAGGGCTACATCAACTTCGAGCAGGTGATCCCCGCCGAGGCGCCGACCGGGCGCTGGCAGGTCGAGTTCCGCACCGACCCGGCCAGCAAGGAAGCGATCCAGGGCATGACCCTGCGCATCGAGGAGTTCCTGCCCGAGCGCATGAAGCTGGACCTGGACAGCGCGCAGAAGACGCTGAAGCCGGGCGAGGACCTGCGTCTGCAGGCCAATGGTGCCTACCTGTACGGTGCGCCGGCGGACGGCAACCGTTTCACTGCGCGCATGGCGGTGGCCGCCGAGCAGCAGCCGGTCGAAGGCCTGCCGGGCTACTTCTTCGGTGACCCGACCCTGCAGCTGCCGCGCGAAGCCAAGGACGTGATCGACACCACGCTGCCGGGCAACGGCCAGCTGCGTGAGGATGTGGCATTGCCGGAAGAGGCCGCCAAGGCCAAGGCACCGATCGCCGTGGTGCTGTCCGGCAGCCTGTATGAAACCGGTGGCCGTACCGTCACCCGTACCCTGAAGCGGGTGATGTGGCCGGCCAACGCGCTGGTCGGCGTGCGCCCGCTGTTCAACCCCGAGGATGGCGCCGACTCCAACGGCAATGCACGCTTCGAGCTGATGCGCGTGGATGCCGCCGGCAAGCCGCAGCCGGCCAAGGGCCTGAAGATCACCCTGGTGCGCGAGCTGCGCGACTACCACTGGACCTTCAACGACAACCGCTGGGACTACGATTTCACCCGCCGCTTCGAGAACAAGGAAACGCGCACCGTCGACGCCGGCAGCAGCGCGGTCGCCTTCGATTTCCCGGTGGAGTGGGGCGAGTACCGGGTGGACGTGTTCGATCCGTCCACCGGCTTGACCAGTCGCTACCCGTTCCGTGCCGGCTGGAGCTGGGGCGATGACAACCGCGGCCTGGACGCGCGCCCGGACAAGGTCAAGCTGGGCCTGGACAAGACCGGGTACAAGGCCGGTGACACGCTGGAGGTGACGGTGACCCCGCCGCATGCCGGCAAGGGCATCCTGATGGTCGAGACCGACCGCATGCTGTACGTGCAGGACATCGACGCCAAGCCGGGTTCGACCTTCAAGATTCCGGTCACCGCCGATTGGGAGCGGCACGACGTCTACATCACCGCGCTGGTGTTCCGTGGCGGCAGTGCGCCGAGCAAGATCACTCCGGCCCGTGCCGTGGGCGTGGTGCATGTGCCGATGGACCGCAAGGGCCGCACCGTGGCGGTCGGCCTGGCAGCGCCCAAGCAGATGCGACCGGAGCAGGACCTGCCGGTGACGGTCAGCGCGCCGCAGCTGGCTGGCAAGATGGCGCACGTCACCGTCTCGGCGGTGGACGTGGGCATCCTCAACATCACCCGCTTCCCGGTACCCGATGCCGGTGCGCACTTCTTCGCCCAGCGTCGCCTCGGCATTGATGCCTATGACATCTACAGCCGGGTGATCGAGAGCTTTGACGGCGGTGCCGGCAAGCTGAAGTTCGGTGGCGACATGGCGCTGCAGGCATTGCCGCAGGCCAAGCGCCCGACTGCGCGCGTGCAGACCGTGGACCTGTTCTCCGGCCCGGTGCAGCTCGATGCCAAGGGCATCGCCCGCATCCGCCTGAAGGTGCCGGACTTCAACGGCACCCTGCGGGTGTCGGCACTGGTCTACAGCGATGACCAGTACGGCAAGCGCGATGTGGAAACCGTGGTGCGCGCGCCGATCCTGGCCGAAGCCAGCATGCCGCGCGTGCTCGCCCCGGGCGACCGCAGCACCGTGACCCTGGACGTGCAGAACTTCACCGGCAAGCCGGGCCAGTTCAACGTGAAGGTGGAAAGCGAAGGCCCGCTGAACCTGGGCGAGGGCAGCCGCAGCGTGCAGTTGAATGCCGATGCCAAGACAACGCTGAGTTTCCCGCTGTCCGCGCGTGAGGGCCACAGCGTGGCCAAGGTGCGCGTACGTGTGGACGGCAACGGCTTCAAGGCCGACCGTCGCTACGAGCTGCCGGTGCGTGCGGCGTGGCCGCAGGTGCTGCGTTCGCAGGTGCGCACGCTGGATCCGCTGGCGGCGGTCAGCCTCGACAACAGCCTGACCGATGGCCTGATGTCCGAGTCGGTGAATGCCCGCCTGCTGGTCAGCCCGCTGCCGCCGATTCCGTTCGCCAGTGCGCTGCAGGGCGCGCTGAACTACCCCTATGGCTGTGCCGAGCAGACCACCAGCAAGGGCTACGCCGCGCTGATCCTGGACCAGGCGACGTCGTCGATGCTCGGAGCGGACGGGCTGGATGCCAAGACCCGCCGCGAGCGCATGGAAGGTGCGTTCGGTCGCCTGGCGTCGATGCAGGTGGCCAATGGCAACTTCTCGATGTGGGGTGACGACGGCTACGTGAACCCGTGGCTGACCCCGTACATCACCGAGTTCCTGCTCGATGCCAAGGACGCCGGTTTTGCGGTGCCCGACAACGTGCTGCAGAAGGCGCTCAACCGCCTCAGCGAGGATCTGCTGTCCGGTGGCAACCAGTTCTATGGCCAGGACGACCGCGAGAAGCTGAAGTTCGCCAACCAGGCCTATTCGGGCTACGTGCTGGCCCGGGTCAACCGCGCTCCGCTGGGGACGCTGCGCACGCTGTATGACAACGAGCGCAGCAAGGCGGTCGGCGGCCTGTCGCTGGTCCATCTGGGCGTGGCGCTGTCGCTGCAGGGTGACGCCAAGCGCGGTCAGGCGGCGCTGGCCGCAGCCTTCGCCAAGTCCAGCAGCGAACGTCCGTCATACTTCGGCGACTATGGCAGCGCCATCCGTGATGACGCGCTGATGATCGCGCTGACGCACGAGAACAAGCTGGCCAAGCCGGCCTGGGATGCCCGTGCGGTTGACCTCGGCCGTGGCCTGGATGCGCGCCGCAATGCCGGCTGGATGTGGCTGAGCACGCAGGAACAGGTAGCGATCGCCCGCCTTGGCAAGGCACTGGCCGCCAATCAGAAGGCGCTGGTGGCCGGTGAGCTGGTGATCGGTGGCAACACCGAAGCCATCGGTGAGCGCAAGCTGTTCGGCCGCAACTTCAGTGCCAGCGAACTGGCCAGCGGCGTGCGCTTCACCCCGCAGGGGCAGCCGCCGATGTTCGCCAGCATCGACGTTGCCGGTATCCCGCGCAGCGCGCCGGCGCCGGACAACAGCGTGCTGGGCATTGAGCGCAGCTACTTCGGCACCGATGGCAAGCCGTGGTCGCCGCGTCCGCTGAAGGAAGGCGAAGCGCTGATCGTGCGCGTCACCGTCACCGCCGACACCACGATGCCCGATGCACTGCTGACCGACCTGCTGCCGGCGGGCCTGGAGATCGAGAACTTCAACCTGGGCGATGCCAAGCAGTGGGCCGACGTGGTGGTTGATGGCATCACCATCAGCGACCGCAGCGAAGCTGCCGACACCAAGCACGAAGAGTTCCGCGACGACCGCTATGTGGCCGCGCTGAAGCTCTCGCGTGGCAGCAAGGCCAACGTGTTCTATCTGGTGCGTGCGGTGACCCCGGGTACCTACTCGGTGCCGCCGCCGCTGGTGGAAGACATGTACCGGCCGCAGCTGCGTGGCGTCGGCCGCAGCAACCCGACCACGATCACGGTGGTACAGCCGTGACCGCGCGGACGGGCCGCGACGGCGCGGCCCGTCCTGCTGGCAAGCTCCAATCCGGCACGCTGCAATGAAGAAGACGATGTCGATCCGGCTGGCGGCCCTGCGCCGCCGGTTGCGGCCGCTGTGGCCGTGGCTGCGCTGGGGCACGGCCGCCACGCTGGCGCTGCTGCTGGTGCTGGATTTCGCCTTCCCGCCGCCGCTGCCGAAGCAGCGCGATACCAGCACCCTGGTGGTGGCTGCCGACGGTACGCCGCTGCGTGCGTTCGCCGATGCCGAGGGCGTGTGGCGCTATCCGGCGTCGATCGACAGCGTCTCGCCGCTGTACCTGCAGGCGCTGCTGACCTACGAAGACCGCTGGTTCTGGCGCCATCCGGGTATCAACCCGCTGGCCATCCTGCGTGCCAGCGGCCAGCTGCTGCGCGGTGGTCGCATCGTTTCCGGCGGCTCGACCCTGACCATGCAGGTCGCGCGCATCCTCGACCCGCATACGCGCACGCCCTGGGGAAAGCTCAAGCAGATGCTGCGCGCGGTGCAGCTGGAAGTGCATCTGAGCAAGCAGCAGATCCTGGCCCTGTATCTGGAGCGCGCGCCCTACGGTGGCACCATCGAGGGCGTGGAAGCGGCCAGCTGGGCCTATCTGGGCAAGCCGGCGGCGCAGCTGTCACATGCCGAGGCCGCCTTGCTGGCGGTACTGCCACAGGCACCGAGCCGGCTGCGCCCAGACCGCCACCCGGAAGCCGCGCAGAAAGCGCGCGACAAGGTGCTGTCACGCATGGCCGAACTGGGGGCGTGGACGCCGGAAGAGGTGGAAGACGCGCGTATCGAGAACGTGGTGGCGCGCTCGCTGCGGCCGCCGCTGCACGCCGCATTGCTTGCGCAGCGCCTGCATTCGGCGCATCCAGGACAGGCACGCATCCAGAGCAGCATCGACATCGGACTGCAGCGCACGCTGGAAGAGCGTGTGGCCAGCTATTTCTCGACGCTGCCCGAGCGCACCTCGGCAGCCTTGCTGGTGGTCGACAACCAGACTCTGCAGGCGCGTGCCTACGTCGGTACGTTGTCCTTTGGTGACCGCCAGCGGCTCGGCCACGTCGACATGGTGCAGGCCTGGCGGTCGCCGGGCTCCACGCTCAAGCCGTTCCTGTATGCGATGGCGCTGGACGATGGCCTGATCCATTCGGAAAGCCTGCTGGTCGATGCGCCACAGAGTTTCGGCAGCTACCGGCCCGGCAATTTCGACATGGCCTTCAATGGGCCGATTGGTGCCTCCAGTGCATTGCGGCTGTCACTCAATGTGCCCTCGGTGGACCTGCTGCAGCGGGTCGGGGCCGCGCGCTTCGCCGCGCGCCTGTCGCACTCCGGCATCCAGCTGCGCTTCCCGCCGGGCAGCACGCCCAACCTGTCTTTGATTCTGGGCGGCACCGGTGCGCGGCTGGAAGATCTGGTCGGCGCGTTCGCCGCGCTCAACCGCAACGGCATTGCCGGACGCGTGCGCTACACCGATGACGAACCGATGATCGAGCGGCGATTGGCCTCGCCCGGCGCCAGCTGGATCGTGCGCGAAATGCTGGAATCGAACCCGCGCCCGGGATACAGCGTCGGTACGTTCGATGTCGGTGGCCGCCCGCGCGTGGCGTGGAAGACCGGCACCAGTTACGGGTACCGCGATGCGTGGGCAATCGGCAGCACGCGCCACTACACCGTGGGCGTGTGGGTGGGCCGGCCGGACGGCACACCGCTACCGGGCCAGTACGGCGCGGTGACCGCGCTGCCGCTGATGTTCGAAGTGGTGGACAGCCTGCCGCGCCAGCGCGGCGATTCCGCTGCTGCACCGATGCCGGCAAGTGTCAGCCAGGAAGACATCTGCTGGCCCACCGGCGAACGCGCCGAAGGCCTGCCGACGGCGCTGTGCCAACGGCGGATGCCAGCCTATCTGCTGGACGGCGCGGCACCACCGACCTTCCCCGAGCGCGAGGCGCGGCGCTGGCAGCCGGGGCGGCAGCGTTACCTGGCCGACGCGCGGACCGGACTGCGTGTATCGGCCGATTGCCGTAATCCACATGAGGAAGTAGCGCGCGAGATCGCGCGCTGGCCGGCGTTGTTGTCACCGTGGCTGCCCAAGGCCACGCGCGCTGCCTCGCAGTTGCCGGCGCTGTCGCCGGATTGCCGCGACGACGGGCGTGAGGCCAGCGTGGCCCTGCACATCGATGGCCTCAATGATGGCGCTGCACTGGCGCGTGCACCCAATGCCGAGCATGGCGTGCGCCTGCAACTGCGCGCGCTGGGCAGCGAGCAGGCGGTGGACTGGCTGCTGGATGGCCGCTGGATCGCGCAGACCCGAGGCGCGCAGTTGATGCAGCGCGAGTTCGCCGAGCCGGGCGCACACACTTTGACCGCGCTGGCGGCCGATGGCGCGTGGACGCAGGTGCGGTTCAACGTTCTCCGGTAGATGCCGACCTAGGTCGGCGCGCGGTCCAACGCCAACGACACCGCCGTGCTCTGGTAGGTGCCAACCTTGGTTGGCACGCGATTAATGCGCCCACCAAGGTGGGCATCTACCAAGGCGTATGCGGGGCCGCTATTCCCCGATCCACCCATCCAGCAGGTCGGCGAATTCGTCGGCGTGTTCCTCTTCCTGCGCGAGGATCTCTTCAAGGATGCGCTTGGTGGTGGTATCGCGGTCGCCGATGAAGTTGATCATCTCGCGGTAGCTGTCGATGGCGATGCGTTCGGCCACCAGATTCTCGCGGACCATGTCGCGCAGGTCGCTGCCTTCCTTGTACTCGGCGTGCGAGCGTGCGGTCAGCGTATCGGGGTTGAAGTCCGGCTCACCGCCGAGCTGGACGATGCGCTCGGCCAGCTTGCCGGCGTGCGCCTGTTCCTGCTGTGCATGTTCGAGGAATTCGGCTTTCACCGCGTCGGCCAGCATGCCTTTGGCCATGAAGTAGTGCCGGTAGTAGCGCAGCACGCATACGTACTCGGTGGCCAACGCATCGTTGAGCAGCTTGATCACGACCTTGCGGTCGGCGCTGTAGCTGTCGGTGATCGCACCGTCTTCGATATTGCGACGGGCGCGTTCGCGCAGGGTCTTGCGGTCACTGATACCGGGCACCTTTGCGGCAGGCTTTGCGGCTTTGGCTGGCTTGGTGGACATGGCTGGCCGTTTCCTCTTGCGGTGGAAGATCAGGTTGGCAGGTGCTCCAGCACGTATTCGGCCGAAGACACTTCGAACTGGCCGGGCTGCTCGATCCAGGCCGCACGCACCACGCCATCCACCACGTACAGGGCGAAACGGCGTGAGCGGATGCCCATGCCCGAGGCGCTGGCGTCGAGCTCCAGGCCGAGCGCACGGGTCAGTTCGGCATTGCCGTCGGACAGCATCAGCAGGCCGTCGGGCACGCTCTGGTCGGCAGCCCAGGCCTTCATCACGAACGGGTCGTTGACCGCCATGCAGTAGACATCGATGCCGTGCTGGCGGAACGCCTGGAATTTCTCGACGTAGCCGGGCAGGTGGCGCGCCGAGCAGGTCGGGGTGAACGCGCCGGGCACGGCGAACAGCACCACCTTGCGTGCGTCGAACAGCGAATGCGTATCGAGCGTTTCGATGCCCTCGCGGATGCGCTTGAGGGTCACTTCCGGAATGCGGTCGCCGACATGGATGGTCATGGGGAACTCCTTGCTGGGGCAGGCTAGTGGGCCGGATGGGACAGGGGCGTCAAGACATTGGAAAACCCGTGTGCAGGCCCCATCTTCAGGCTTTGCGGCGGGGGCTTCCAGCCACAGCGTGGCGCATGGGGATGGCAGCCGCATTGCGCAGGATCAGTCGGCCTCACCGGGGCCGCACGAGGGGCGGCGTAGCATGCCGGCGCGTAGAATGAACCCGGGGCGGCGCCACCGGCGCGGCCGAAGCAGATCGAGGTAGCTGGATGGAATTCAAGGATTACTACGCCACCCTGGGGGTGGAACCGAGCGCGGGCGAGGCGGAGATCAAGACCGCCTACCGCCGGCTGGCACGCAAGTACCACCCGGACGTCAGCAAGGAGGCCGGGGCCGAAGACAAGTTCAAGGCGGTCAACGAGGCCTACGAGGCGCTGCGCGATCCGGAAAAGCGCGCGGCCTACGACCAGCTGCGCGCGCAGGGCTATCGCCCGGGCGAGGAGTTCAACGTGCCGCCGAACTATGGTGGTGCTGGCGGTTTCAATTTCGAGGAAGTATTCGGCGGTGGCGGCCCCAATGGAGGCTTCAGCGACTTCTTCGAGAGCCTGTTCGCGCGCCAGCGTGGCGGTGGTGGCGCTGGTCCGGGGCCGGGCTTCAGCAGCCAGGGCCACGCGCCCAACCGCGATACCCGCGCCAAGCTGTCGGTTCCGCTGGAAGCGGCCTACAGCGGCGACAGCCTGCGCATCACCGTCAACGGCAAGCAGCTGGACGTGCGCGTGCCCAAGGGTATCCGCCCAGGGCAGGTGATCCGGCTGGCCGGGCAGGGCAACCATGGCGGCAACCTGCTGCTGGAAGTGGAATATGCCGCCCACCCGCAGTTCGAGGTCGATGGCCGCAACATCCTCTATACGCTGCCGGTGACCCCGTGGCAGGCCGCGCTGGGTACCAGCATCAGCGTGCCGACCCTGGGTGGAGCGGTGGAGTTGAAGATTCCGGCCGATTCCGATGCCGGCCGCAAGCTGCGCCTGCGTGGCCGTGGGCTGCCGGGCAATCCGGAGGGCGACCAGATCGTCGAGATCGAGATCGTGGCCCCGGCCGCGACCGACGAGGCGCAGAAGAAGGCCTACCGGAATCTGGCCAAGGCCTTCGGCGAGACCATTTGAAGGTAGTGCCGGCCGCTGGCCGGCAACTTCATTGCCCGGGACGGTGATGCGTGGTTGCCGGCCAGCGGCCGGCACTACCGCGCGTGTCTCAGCCCTGCCCGGCGAACACCCGTTCCAGCACCTCGGACAGTTCGTCTTCCGAGAACGGCTTGGTGATGTAGGCCTTGGCGCCCTGGCGCATGCCCCACATGCGGTCGGTGTCCTGGTCCTTGGTGGTCACCAGGATCACCGGAATATGCCGGGTCGCCTCGTCGCGGGCGAGGGTACGGGTGGCCTGGAAGCCATTGAGGTTGGGCATCACCACGTCCATCAGGACCAGGTCGGGCAGCTCGGCCTTGGCGGTTTCGACCCCGGCGGCGCCATCGGTGGCGGTCAGGATCTGGTGCCCGAGCTTCTCGACGATGCGCTGTATCCCCAACAGCTGCGACGGTGAGTCGTCGACGATCAGAATGCGTGCCATGTTGTTCCCCATGTAATGCCCGCAGTGTAGTGCGGGCACATTACTGGCGGGAGGGGCGCATCTGCCGTCCGTCGCCTGCCTGCGACGTTCAGTCGATCCGCACCACGGTACGGCCCAGCGAACCACCCACCAGCATCCGTTCGAATACGGCAGGAAGGCCATCGAGGCCGACTTCGGCGGTGCAGATGCGGTCCAGGTGCTGCGGCTTCCAGTCACTGCCCAGCCGCGACCACACTTCTTCGCGCAGCCCACGCGGTGCATTGGCCGAGGACACCCCCAGCAGCGACACGCCGCGCAGGATGAACGGCATCACCGTCATATCCAGCGTCGGACTGGCTGCCAGGCCGGCACTGACCACGCTGCCGTAGGGCACGGTCTGCGCCAGCAGGCTGGCAAGCATGTCGCCTCCGGCATTGTCGAGGCCCCCGCCGAAGCGGGCCGACTGCAGCGGGCCGGTGTCGGACAGTGCCTCGCGCGGTAGTACTTCAGCGGCGCCGATACCATGCAGGAACTCGGCCTGGTCCGGTTTGCCGCTGACTGCGTGCACGGTGTAGCCGGCACGACTGAAGATCGACAGCGCCAGCGCACCGACACCGCCGCTGGCGCCGGTGACCGCCAGCGGGCCGAGTTCCGGCACCTGCCGGTTGTCCTGCATGCGCAGCAGCGCCAGCGCCGCCGTGAAGCCGGCGGTGCCCAGCACCATCGCCTCGCGCGGGCTGAGCCCGGCCGGCTGGGCAATCACCGCACGCGACTCCAGCCGCACATACTGGCTGTAGCCGCCATCGCGGGTTTCGCTGAGGCCGCAGCCGGTGGCCAGCACCGCATCGCCTTCACGCCAGTCTGGATCGGTGCTGGCAACCACGGTGCCGGCCACGTCGATGCCCCCCACCAGCGGGAAACGGCGCAGGATCCTGCCCTTGCCGGTGCCGGCCAGGGCATCCTTGTAGTTGACCGAAGACCAGTGGGCGCGGATCAGTACCTGGCCGGGGTTGAGGTCGTCGACATTGAGCTGGGCCAGGCCACTGCGGTAACCGGCGGCGTCGTTTTCGATGCGGAAGGCGGTGAACGGGGTGGTGGGGGCCATCGGCGTTGCCTGACTTCGAGGAAAACGCCACCTTACCCCGTTGCCCCCCTTTCGATCCTGCCGATCCGCCCCATCTTGTATGATCGGTGATGGTTTCACGGCTGGTGGTGCGGGAAGGGCCCGCGCCGCAGCCCAAATCTTGATGGAGCGTGCATGGCCTGGAATACACCCGGCGGCAACAAGGGCGGACAAGGCCCCGAGGACAATCGACGCGGGCCCTTCGGGTCGCGCGGCGGTGGCAATGGTGGTGGCTGGGGCGGACTGCCCGGGCCGCTGAAGGACCTGTTCGACGGTGGCATCATGCGTTGGGTGGTGGCGGCTGTCGTGTTGCTGGTGCTGTTCTCCAGCTTCCAGCTGATCGGCGAACAGCAGCGTGGCGTGGTGCTGCGCTTCGGCCAGTTCTCGCGCATCCTGCAGCCCGGCCCGAACTTCAAGCTGCCGTGGCCGATCGAATCGGTCACCAAGGTCAATGCCACCGAGATCAAGACCTTCTCGATCCAGGTGCCGGTGCTGACCCGCGACGAGAACATCGTCAACGTCTCGCTGAACGTCCAGTACCGCATCGACGACCCGCAGCAGTACCTGTTCGGCACGGTCGATGCCAACCAGGTGCTGGAGCAGTCGGCGCAGAGCGCGGTGCGCGAGGAAGTCGGCCGTGCCGACCTCAACGCGGTACTGAACAACCGTGGCCCGTTGGCCGTGGCCGCCGAGGAGCGCCTGCAGGCGCTGCTGAAGGCGTTCAAGACCGGCCTGACCGTGACTGGCCTGACCCTGCAGGACGCCCGTCCGCCGGAGGAAGTGAAGCCGGCCTTCGACGAGGTCAACGGTGCCCAGCAGGTCAAGGAACGCCTGATCAACGAAGCCCAGGCCTATGCCGCCAAGGTCGTGCCGGAAGCCCGAGGCCAGGCCTCGCGTGCCCGTACCACCGCCGAAGGCTACAAGCAGGCCGTGGTGTCCAAGGCCGAGGGTGACGCGCAGCGCTTCAGCCTGTTGCAGGCCCAGTACAAGGACGCCCCGGAAGTGACCCGCAAGCGCCTGTGGCTGGAGACCGTGCAGCAGGTGCTGAGCGAGAACCGCAAGGTGATCGGTGGCGATGGCCGCCAGCTGATCTACGTGCCGATGACCGGCGATACCCGTCCCACCACCTCGGCGCCGCCGGGAGTGACCAATCCGGAGGTGGTGATGCCGTCGCTGCCGGGTGCAGCGGCGGAAGCTTCCCGTGATCCGGGCCGGCCGGTGGGCCGCCCGACCGGGCGACCGAGCGGCCGTGAGGAGGGCAGCCGATGAAGAGTCCTATCTGGATCGCCGTGATCGTGGCGGTGGTGCTGGGCCTGCTCGGCTCGGTGTACGTGGTCCGTGAGGACCAGACCGCCATGGTGCTGAACCTGGGCAAGGTGGTGCGTTCGGACATCAAGCCGGGCCTGCACTTCAAGGTGCCGGTGGTGGAAACGGTGAAGGTCTTCGACCGCCGCTTCCAGGTGCTCGACACCGCCCCGGCGCGTTACTTCACCGCCGAGCAGAAGGACGTCAGCGTCGACTTCTTCGCCATCGGCTACATCTCGAACGTGGGTGACTACTTCCGTGCCACCGGTGGCGATCCGCGCATCGCCAATGCCCGCCTGGCACCGATCATCACCGACTCGCTGCGCAACCAGATCAACTCGCGCACCCTGCAGCAGCTGGTCTCCGGCGACCGCAGCGAGCTGATCGCCGAGCAGCTGAAGGGGATCAACGAAGCGGTGGCCGGCCTCGGCATGCAGATGATCGACCTGCGCATCAAGCAGGTGGACCTGCCCACCGACAGCCAGGTGATCAATGACGTGTACGAGCGCATGCGCGCCCAGCGCAAGCAGGAAGCGGCCAAGCTGCGTGCGGAGGGCGAGGAGCAGTCGCTGACCATCCGCGCCCAGGCCGACCGTGACAGCACCGTGCTGATCGCTGAGGCCGAGCGTGATGCACAGCGCCTGCGCGGTGAAGGCGACGCCGATGCGGCGCGCATCTACGGCAAGGCCGGCTCGGCCGACCCGTCGTTCTATGCGTTCTACCGCAGCCTGGAGGCCTACCGTGGCTCCATGACCGACGGCAACGGCGTGATCGTGCTCGACAAGAACGACCCGTTCCTGCAGTACCTGAAGAACGACCGCTGAGGTCGCAGGGCAGTACCCCACGGGGCCCGGCCAGATGCCGGGCCCCGTGCTTTTTCCGGAGTCCCCCATGAAAGATCTGTTCGCCGCCGTCTGCCTGGTGGCGGTGCTGGAAGGCCTGTTCCTGTTCGTCGCCCCGTTCGCCTGGAAGCGCATGGCCGAGCGCCTGCTGGACCTGCCCAGCCCGGCCCTGCGCAGCTTCGGCGGGCTGGTGCTGCTGGCCGGCCTGAGCCTGCTGTGGTGGGCGCGGCATTGAAAGGGTAGTGCCGGCCGCTGGCCGGCAACCTGGGATTGCCCACCAGCGGCCGCCTGCGTTCACATGCGTGGCCCGGCTCTGGTAGATGCCAACCTTGGTTGGCATTGCCGGCCAGCGGCCGGCACTACCGGGAGGTGCCTGACTGGCCGGCACATGCGTGACCCGGCTCTGGTAGCTGCCAACCTTGGTTGGCATTGCCGGCCAGCGGCCGGCACTACCGGGAGGCACCTGACCGGCCGGTACATGCGTGGCCCGGCTCTGGTAGATGCCAACCTTGGTTGGCATTGCCGGCCAACGGCCAGCACGACCGGGCGGGGCGGCTGACCGGCCGGTGAAGCCGTCCGTCGGAAAGGTGGCACCCGACCCCGGAAACCCGGATAATGCACAAAAGCCGGACGGGCCTCCCCGTTCGGCTTTTTCCGTGTCTGGGCCTTCCATCGCCGGCTGCTCCCCGTTTGGAGCCGCCCTCCAGGTGCTGGCCAGCCCCGCCACGGTTCAACCGTCCGCGGCCCCGATGGCCGCAACATATGAGGAGCCCGTCATGGGTCAGTCTGTCGTAGTGTTGGGTGCCCAGTGGGGCGATGAAGGCAAGGGCAAGATCGTCGATCTGCTCACTGAGGAAATCGGCGCCGTCGTGCGCTTCCAGGGCGGCCACAATGCCGGCCACACCCTGGTCATCAACGGTAAGAAGACCGTCCTGCACCTGATCCCGTCGGGCATCCTGCGTGACGATGCGCTGTGCCTGATCGGCAACGGCGTGGTGATCTCGCCGGCCGCGCTGCAGAAGGAAATCGCCGAGCTGGAAGCCTCCGGCGTGGAAGTGCGTTCGCGCCTGAAGATCTCCCCGGCCGCGCCGCTGATCATGCCGTACCACATCGCCCTGGACCAGGCGCGCGAGCGCGCTGCCGGCGGCAAGGCGATCGGCACCACCGGCCGTGGCATCGGCCCGGCCTACGAAGACAAGGTGGCGCGTCGCGGCATCCGCATCGCCGACCTGCATTACCCGAAGCAGCTGGAAGAACTGCTGCGCACCGCGCTGGATTACCACAACTTCGTGCTGACCAAGTATCTGAACACCGATGCGGTCGATTTCCAGAAGACCTTCGACGAAGCGCTGGCCTTCGGCGAATACGTGCAGCCGATGAAGTCCGACGTGGCCGGCATCCTGCACGACCTGCGCAAGCAGGGTAAGCGCGTGCTGTTCGAAGGCGCGCAGGGTGCGCTGCTGGACATCGACCACGGCACCTACCCGTACGTCACCAGCTCCAACACCACCGTCGGTGGTGCACTGGCCGGTTCCGGCGTCGGCGCCGATTCGATCGACTACGTGCTGGGCATCGCCAAGGCCTACGCCACCCGCGTCGGCGGCGGCCCGTTCCCGACCGAACTGGACGACGAAGTCGGCCAGGGCATCCGTGACCGCGGCGCCGAGTACGGTGCCTCGACCGGCCGTCCGCGTCGTTGCGGCTGGATGGACATCGTCGCGCTGAAGCGTGCCGTGGCCATCAACGGCATCAGCGGCCTGTGCATCACCAAGCTGGACGTGCTGGACGGCATGGAAAAGCTGAAGGTCTGCATCGCCTACGAGTACAACGGCAAGCGCACCGAGTACGCGCCGCTGGATGCGCAGGGCTGGGAAGACTGCACCCCGGTGTACCTGGAGTTCCCGGGCTGGAGCGAGAACACCCACGGCATCACCAACTGGGACGAGCTGCCGCCGGCCGCACGTGCCTACCTGCGTTCGCTGGAAGAGCTGGCCGGCTGCCCGATCAGCATCGTCTCCACCGGCCCGGACCGCGACCACACCATGGTCCTGCAGGATCCGTTCGCCTGAGCTAGCGCCGGGTGCTGCCCGGCGTAGGTGACAGGAAAAGCCCCGCGCAAGCGGGGCTTTTTCGTTACTGTGTCGCCAGGGCCAGCGGGAAGCGACGCAATGACCAGGATGTCAGCGTGAAGGGCGAGACAGTCGTGCGGATCACCCTGTGGGTGCTGTGGAGCCTGTGGGGCATCGCCTGCCTGGTACTGCTGCTGGGTGCGGCTGCCAATACCCTGGCGTCGCGCACGCAGACGGTGCCGCTGGTGCTGAGTCCTGGCGCAACCGCCCAGATCACCGTCTACCGCCTCATCGATGACCATCTGCGGCTGCGCCTGCGCTATGCCGCAGACGGCACAGAGGCTGACCCCGAGGTGCTGCTGCGCATCGAAACTCCGACCGATCAGGGAGACTTCCGTGCAGGGGAGCGTTCGGGAGTGGCCGGGCAGGGCATCAATCGCGCGCTGGCTTCGGTTGAGTCCAGCGGCCCAACGGCGTTCTACTTTGGCTATGGCCGCGGCGACGCATTGCCACGCGGCCGCTCATGGCTACGGGTAACCGTGCTGGAGGTGGACCCGGCGCTGGCGGGGCGCGCGGCCACCGTCGAGCTGCAGCCGCCACTGGACCTGTTGAAGCTGACTGACCTGGATTATGTCTGGTTGTGGCCGTTCTTCTTCTGGAAAGTGGCGGCACTGCTCCTGTTGATTCCAGGGGCTGCCTTGGCGGTGTTCACGTTCACTTTGCGGCGCTGGCAGCACCGGGCTTCGAAGCAGGCGGATTCAGCAGTGGGTACGGATTGATCGATTCGCCCTTCCACCACTGTTTCTCCGGTCCCAGCACGTGCACCTCGAAATGCAGGTGCGGGGCCTCAGCGCTGGCGTTGCCGGTACTGCCCACGTAACCGATCACCTCCCCGCGCCTGATCACCTGCTTTTCGGTCAGGCCATCGGCATAGCGCTGCAGGTGCGCGTAGTAGTAGCACCAGCGTCCGCTGGGCTCGAACTGGTAGATCGTCAGCCCGCCACGCTCGCTGTTGAACAGTTTTTCCACGGTGCCATCGGCCACCGCCAGCACCGGCGTGCCGGCGGTGGCCATGATGTCGATGGCATCGTGCACGCGGCCCTCGCTGCGTGCATCGGTGAACGTGTCGCGCAGCTGGGACGCCTGGATGCCCTGCACCGGCAGCAGCAGACCGGCTGGCGCATCCGCAGTCCGCGCGGCTGACGGTGCGGTGGCGGCGGGGGCAGGGGCCGTGCCGAGCGGCGCTACGGATTCCTTGGCCGGCGCCACAGCTGCTGCCGGTTGTGCTTCCGGCAGCGAGGCGGCTACCGGCTCGCCTGCATCGGGGCGCAGCCACCAGCCGGCCCCCAGTCCCAGCAGAACACCCAGCGCGATCAGCTGCGAAAGACGCATCGGCTCACTCCTGCATCACCACGGGGACGGAGGTATCCACCGCATCGGCCACGCGCAGCGCATCCCAGTTGGTCATGCGCACGCAGCCATGTGACTCGGTCTTGCCGACATGGCCGGGCTCGGGCGTGCCATGCAGGCCGTAGTGTGGCTTGGACAGGTCGATCCAGACCCGGCCGACCGGATTGTTCGGGCCCGGCGGCAGTGTCGCCTTCTTTTCGCCCTTGCGCGCATCCCAGAACAGCTTGGGGTTGTAGTGGAACGGCGGGTCGCGATACACGCCCAGGATCTTCCATTCGCCGATCGGCAGCGGATCATGCTGGCTGCCGGAGGAAACCGGCACCTGAGCGATCACCTTGCCTTGCGCATCCAGCAACTGCAGGCTGGAATCGGACTTGTCGACGACCACCTTGGCCGCCTTCGGTAGCGGCGATGGTGCGATATTGGGCACCTGGATGCGGTTGCCCGCCTTGCTCAGGTCCACGCCCGGATTGAGCAGCTTCAACAGCTCAGGGGATGCGTGGAAGCGTTCGCCCAGCGACTCTTCGACGTTGTTGAAGCCCAGCGATTTCAGTTTGGCCTGTGCGGCGGGGCCCTTCGGCACCGCCTGGAACGGCCCGGCGACATCCTCGCTGGTCAGCGTGTAGCTGGCCAGGGGGGTGACCTTATCAGCCTGCAGGGCCTGCCAGGTCGCGTCGTCCAGTTCACCGGTGACGGTCAGGCCGTGCGCCGCCTGGAAACCAGACACCGCGCGCCGCTGGTTGCTGCCCACTTCACCGTCGATCTGGCCGGGCGAGAAATTCGCACGATCCAGCAGCACCTGGGCATGCAGGGCGGAACGTGCTGCGGTGTCCTGTCCGGCCTTCTCGGCAATGGGGGCGGGCAGTCCAGGCGGCGGTGCCTGCGCGAACGCCGGCGATGCCAGCAGCGAGAGAGCGAGCAGGGTGGATCGGTACACGGGTAATGGCATTGGGAACTCCAGCAGATGACGCCACCACCTTGCCTGCAGGCCGCGCCGAGCCGCCGTGAAAGAGATCTGACGTCTGCATGAGCAGTCGGGTCGTTGCGCCACCGTCCCCGCGCGGGTGCCGCCGGCCAAGGGCTCACCAAGGTGAATGGTGCCCCACGCCGTTGGCGGTTGGCGATCAAGATTGCCTGGCGGGCCGCCGATAACGCCACATCCCCCCGTTTTGGATGTACCGATGAACTACTTGAGGAATGTCAGGGTTGCCTGGCGTCTTGGGCTGGGCTTTGGCCTGTTGCTGCTGTTGGTTGCGGCCGTGGTGGCCACCGGCGCCACCGCCAGTGTCGTGCAGAAGCGCGCGATGCAGCAGGTGGTCGATGTCAGCGTGGCCAAGGTGCGCCTGCTCTCGCAGATGCTCGATGCCAACAACCAGATGATGGTCGTTCGCCGCGAGATGCTGATCCGCCAGGGCGATGACCGTGGCCATGATGAGCAGCGCATCGCCGATCTGGTCAAGCGCTATGAGGCCAGTTGGACGGCCTACCAGGCGCTGCCCAGCGACGCCGAGGGCAAGGCCATTGCCGAAACCATCTCCGCCAAGCGTGCCATCGCGCGTCCGCTCAACAAGCAGACCAGCGAACTGATGGAGCAGGGCGACTACCCGGGCGCCGTGGCGCTGACCCTGGGCCCGGTGCAGGAAGCCGCCAACGGCTGGAACAAGGCGCTGTCCGATGGCGTGGACTTCGAAGAGAAGGAAAGCCGTGAGGCGGCCGCCGAGGCGATCCGCTTGGGCGAGCGCAGCCTGCTGCAGTTGCTGGTGCTGGGCGGGGTTGCGCTGCTGGTGGGCATCGGTGCCTCGGTGATGATCGGCCGCAGCCTGACCGGCCCGTTGGCCCGCGCGGTGAACCTGGCCGAACGCCTGTCCAAGGGCCAGCTGGACCAGGAGTTCCGCCTCGGCGGCCGTGACGAACTGACCCAGTTGGGCGAGGCGATGGCCAGCGTGCGGCAGAGCGTGCAGGCGGCGATCGGCGCACAGCTGCAGATGGCCGAACAGCACGAGGCGGGTGCGATCCGCTACCGCATGGACGCCAGCGCCTTCCCCGGCGATTTCGGCCGCATGGTGCAGGCCACCAACAGCCTGGTCGAATCGCACGTGCAGGTGGAACTGCTGATGGCTGAAGTGATGCAGCGTTACGCCATCGGTGACCTCAGCCGCGACCTGCCGGACTACCCGGGCGAGAAGGGCACGCTGACCCGCACTCTGGCCGCAGTGAAGCAGAGCCTGATGGCGATCAACGCGCAGATCGATGAACTGGCCCGGGCCGCGCGCGCCGGTGATTTCAGCATGCGTGGCGATGCCGCTGCGTTCCAGTTCCAGTTCAAGGCGATGGTCGAGCACCTCAACGGCATGATGGCCAGTTCGCAGGCCAGCATCGCCGACGTTTCCGACGTGCTACGCGCGATCTCGCACGGCGACCTGACTGCACGCATGGACGGCGAGTACGACGGTGTATTCGCCCGCATGCGCGACGATGCCAACACCACCACCGTGCAGCTGACCGGCATTGTCCGCGGCATCCAGCTGGCTGCCGACAGCATCAACAACGCGGCACAGGAACTGGCCGCCGGCAACAACGACCTGTCGCGCCGCACCGAGCAGCAGGCCGCCAACCTGGAAGAAGCCGCCGCATCGATGGAGGAACTGACCTCGACTGTGCGCCAGAATGCCGAACTGGCGCGTCAGGCCGACAGTGAAGCGCACGCCGCCGGTGCCGCCGTACGCGAAACCGAGCAGGCGATGGGGCAGATGGCGTCGGTGATGGGTGAGATCGATCAGTCCTCGGCACGCATCTCGGAAATCTCCACCGTGATCGACGGCATCGCGTTCCAGACCAACATCCTGGCGCTGAACGCTGCGGTTGAAGCCGCGCGTGCAGGTGAGCAGGGCCGTGGTTTTGCCGTGGTCGCCAGCGAGGTACGCACGCTCGCACAGCGTGCCGGTGTCGCCGCCAAGGAGATCAAGGAGCTGATCGAAGACGCCGCTGCCAAGGTGAAGAGTGGCCTGGCGGTGACCGTTGAATCGGAAGCCGCGATCGCCCGCGTGGCCCAGGCCAGCTCGCGCACCACGCAGCTGATGAGCGACATCGCAGCGGCCAGCAAGGAACAGGCCGCCGGTATCGAGCAGGTCAACCAGGTGGTGGTGCAGATGGACCAGGTGACCCAGCAGAACGCTGCGCTGGTGGAAGAAGCCACTGCCGCCAGCCGCGCGCTGGAGGAACAGGCGCATGCGCTGACCACGTCGGTGGCGGTGTTCAAGGTGGAGCAGGGCGCGCGCATGCCCATCGTGCCTGCGCAGGCGGCGTAAGCAACCTGCGATTGGATGTTGGATGACGCCCTGCATGCGATGCCCCGCATGCAGGGCACCGCATGCACGCAACCGGTCGGTGCCGCGGGCTAGCGGCCGCGCGCGGCGCGTTCGATCAGCCAGCCGGCTGCGTACAGCAACAGCAGTGTTGGCGGAACCAGTACTGCATACGCGGTCGACCAGGGTTTGCCGTACAGCAGGCTGCCTGCGCCGATGGCATCGAGTGCAGCAGACTGCAGGGTGATGGGGAGCGACATCAGGATATAGGCCCCCTTCGGGTCCGCATCCGACTGCGCGCCGTGAACCAGCCATGCGGTCAACAGCAGGTAGACCACGCAAAGCGCAAGACCGGTCCAGCTCAGTAATCGCCGCATCTTCATCCGCACGCCTCCGTTCAACGGACGTCGAAGTGAGCCTGCAGAGGCAGGCTCACATTCCGCAGCAGATCCCTGACCACCACCTGCGCAGTCCACGTGCCTTTCGGATCACTGGCCTCGGCCACGAACTTCAGGTGCAGGTTGGTCATGTACAACAGGGTTGGCGGGCCGGGCAGGGCAGCGGTGAAACAGGGAACATCGCGTTCGTCGATGCTGGTACTGCCGTCCGGGCGCAGCATGCGCAGATCGCAGTGCACCTTGGGTACGCGGTTCTCATCCAGTTGCGGGTTGGACAGGAATGTCAGCAGGAACAATTCACCGCCCGGGTGGACTTCGTCGGCCTGGGTAAAACCGGGAGTGGTCTCAGGCGGGGTCTCCCACTTGGCCTGCCAGTCGGCATCGGAGGTGACCAGCAGCGATGCCGCAAAGCCACCGCTGGATTTCATGGCATCGGTCTCCGGCATCGCCTTGCCTGCCCCGTTTATCCAGCCATCGTTGGCGGAACTGTTCAGTGGCAGCATCATGGCCATCATGGCCATCATGGCCATCATGGCCAGCGCGTAGGTCCATCGCATCAGAGGCTCTCCTTGGCAGCCGCGTCCCGCGGCAGAGCGGGGAGTATCGCTCAACCTTGACCGGCAAAGCAGCAGGAGAGCCGGAGCGGAGGTTCCGCTGCCTGCCGATGTGGGCGATGCTTGCCAGCAAAGGAGGTGACATGGGAATCGGGAGCGAGGAAAAGCCGGGCTGTGATTCAGCATCACCCACGCCGCAGCACGTGCTGATGCTGCCCGGGCTGGATGGCTCCGGCAGGCTGTCGATCCCGTTTCTGTCAGCACTCCAGGCTCATGGGCTGACGACGCAGGCGATTACGCTGCCTGCGCAGGGAGGGCAGGATCACGCCACGCTGGCCCAACGGCTGTGGTCGCAGCTGCCCGGCCATCCCTTCATCCTGCTTGCCGAGTCCTTCTCGGGCCCGTTGGCGGTTGAACTGGCCACGCGACAGCCCGCCGGGCTGCGCGGACTGGTGCTTGCCGCGACCTTTGCGTGTCGGCCGGTGCCATTGCCGGCAGCCAGCGCAGCCCTGCTGACGCCGGCCTGGCCTCTGCCTCCCGTGGCGTTGCTGGCGCGCCTTCTGCTGGGGCGGTGGCGCACCCGCGAGCACCTGTCGATGCTGCGCGATGCGCTGGCCCGGATTCCGGCGGCCACACTGCGGCAACGCGCCGCAGCGACCCTGCGCGTCGACGTACGCGCATTGCTGCCGGCAATCGACGTGCCGACGCTGTGCCTGCACGCGTGCCATGACCGCCTGCTGTGGCCGCCCAGCGTGGCAGAACTGCAGGCCCTTTTGCCGGATGCCCGGCATGTTTCGCTGGAAGGGCCGCATCTGCTGCTGCAGGCACGCGCTGACGCAGCCGCAGCCGAAGTTGCCGCGTGGATGAGGATGCTGTCGCCCTGATCGAAGGACTCAGCCGCGCGCGCGGGTACGCGCGGCCTTCTTCGCCGCCACCTTGCGCACGGTCTTCTTTGCCGCACGGGTTTTCGCTGCCTTCTTCGCCGCAGCGCTACGCGAGGCGGGAGTGCTGGACTTCTTGGCCACCGTCTTCTTTGTCGCCTTCTTTGTGGCTGTCTTGCGAGCCGGTGCCTTCTTTGCCGCCGCCTTCTTCGCAGGTGCCTTCTTCGCTGCCGTCTTGGGTGTGGCCTTCTTTGTAGCGGACTTCCTGGCAGGCGCCTTCTTCGCAGCCGTCTTGCGGGTCGCCTTCTTCGTACCCTTGCGTGCGCTGCCGCTACGCTTGCCGCCGCCATCCTGCTTGTTCACGGTAGCCCAGGCAATACGCTCGGCCGTGCCTTCGCTGGCACCGCGCTCGCGCTCGCTTTCCTCGATGTGCTCGGCCTGACGCTTCTGTTTATCGGAATATGCGGATTTGTCACCACGGGGCATGACAGTTCTCCTGTTGTTGTAGTCAGGCCAGCAGGCGCAGCTTGGGTTCGCGCGCCCACTGGCGGGTGGCGGTCGCTGCCAGGAATGCCTTGGCGTCTTCCGCTTCGACGATGCCGGCGTCGTTGCCGACCCTTGCCGCCTTCAGCAGCGCCTGGCCGCCCGCGTCGCTGGCGATGGCCTTCAGGTGCGCCCACGCCTGGCTGACGAACTCAAGGGCAGCGCTCTCTTTCGACAACGCCTTTGATGCCTCTACGCTCAGCACCACGGCCACCGCATCGAACACGGCCGATGGCGTGCCGGCCAGTTGCCCATCGGCGGCCTGTACGCTGCCGTCACTGAGCGTGGCGCCTCCCACTTTTGGTGCGACCAGCTTCACGTTTGCACCTGCCTTCCGGGCCGCTTTGCTCAGGCTGGCAATCAAGCGCGCGTCGGAGCCTTCGTCGAACAGGATGCCGATGCAGCGCCCTTGCAGGGTGGGTTTGTTGCGACCAATCACCCGCACTTCGGGGGCGGGGGGCATGTCCCGCACTGGAGTAGCGGTCGGCGCCGGGTCGGGCAGTGCAGGCAACGCCAACCCGTCGGCCACGCGCTGTGCCAGTGAGTCGTCGATATTGCGCAGGTGGCTGACGGTACGCACCCGCACCTTCAGCGTTTCCACCTTGGACAACTCGAACACCAGCGCCGATGCCAGATGGGCCTGTTCCGGCTTTTCAAGGCTGCGGAAGAACATGCGCGCCTGGCTGTAGTGGTCGGCGAAGCTCTCCGCGCGGGTCCGCCCCTTGCGACCGTCGTCCGCAGTGGCGTGGCTACGGAAGCCGCTCGGGGTCTCGCGTGGTGTGTCGTCCTGCAGCGAGCTGGGATCGTAGGCCACCCGGCCCTTGGGCACCTGCATCTGCATGTGCCCGTCGCGCTGATGATTGGAAAACGGGCACTTCGGAGCATTCACCGGGATCTGGTGGAAGTTGGGGCCGCCCAGGCGCAGCAGCTGGGTGTCCAGATAGGAGAACAGGCGCCCCTGCAGCAGCGGATCGTTGCTGAAGTCAATGCCGGGCGGCACGTTGGCCGGGCAGAACGCCACCTGCTCGGTCTCGGCGAAGAAGTTGTCCGGCCAGCGGTCCAGCACCATGCGGCCGATGACCTGCAACGGCACCAGTGATTCGGGAATGATCTTGGTCGGGTCCAGATGATCGAACGGGAATGCGTCGGCCTCTTCTTCCGTAAACAGCTGCACTGCCAGCTCCCATTCCGGGAAGTCACCGCGCTGGATGGCCTCGAACAGGTCACGGCGATGGAAGTCATTGTCGGCCGACTGCAGCTTCAGCGCTTCGTCCCAGACCGTTGACTGGATGCCCAGCTTCGGCCGCCAGTGGAACTTGACGAAGGTCGACTCACCTGCCTCGTTCAGCAGGCGGAAGCTGTGCACGCCGAAGCCTTCGATCATGCGGAGCGAACGCGGAATGGCACGGTCGCTCATTGCCCACATGATCATGTGCATCGACTCGGGCATGAGCGAGATGAAATCCCAGAAGGTGTCGTGGGCCGTGGCCGCCTGCGGGAAGGCACGGTCCGGTTCCATCTTCACCGCGTGCACCAGGTCCGGGAATTTCATGGCGTCCTGGATGAAGAACACCGGGATGTTGTTGCCGACCAGGTCCCAGTTGCCCTCCTTGGTATAGAACTTGACCGCGAAGCCGCGCACGTCGCGCGGGGTGTCCACCGAGCCTGCGCCACCGGCTACCGTCGAGAAGCGGGTGAACACGGGTGTCTTCACGCCTACTTCGGTCAGGACGCGCGCGCGGGTATGCGCTTTCAGCGATCGGGTCAATTCGAAGTAGCCATGTGCTGCGCTGCCACGTGCGTGCACGATGCGCTCGGGAATGCGTTCGTGATCGAAGTGGGTGATCTTCTCGCGCAGGATGAAGTCCTCCAGCAGCGTGGGCCCCCGGGTTCCCTGCCGCAGGGAGTTCTGGTTGTCCGCCACCGGGATGCCCTGATCGGTGGTCATCACCGGATGGCTGCCCCCGGCCTGCTGGTGCAGTTCATCACCGTTGCCCCGGTGTTGGTTTTCAGCGTGGGTGGTTGCGCGCTTGCCGGTCGGCTTGCTGGCGGCCATTGACGTTGGCTCCGGATGATCTGAAAGAGAACCACGACACTGGAACCGAGCCCGTTAAACCGAGGTCCGGCAAAGGTGAACGTACAGGCAAAAGCAGGCTCGGGTATGCTTGCCCCATGCGAGTCGAGCCCGCCGACATCGAAGCCCTGTTCGACGCCATCCCGGATGTGCTGTTCTTCATCAAGGACCTTCAGGGGCGTTACACCCACGTCAACCAGACCATGCTGCGGCGGCTGGGCCTGCGCGCGCGCAAGGACGTGATCGGGCGTACCGCGGCTGAAATCTACCCGACCGGCCTCAGCGCGGACTACGTCGACCAGGACGCCCGCGTGCTGTCCGGTGAGGTGATCGAGAACCTGATGGAGCTGCACCTGTTCGCCAACCGCGAACCGGGCTGGTGCCTGACCTGCAAGCGCCCGCTGGTGGTCGATGGGGCCATCGAGGGCCTGATCGGCATATCCCGCGACCTCGGCCAGAAGGACAGCCTGGGCACCCAATACGAGCAGCTGCGGCTGGCCCTGGCCCACCTCAATGCGCACTACGCCGAGAACGTGCGCATGCAGACCCTGCTGGACATCACCGGCTTCTCGCTGTCGAAGCTGGAGCGCAGCTTCCGCAAGGTGTTCCAGATGACCCCGCAGCAGGTGCTGACCCGACTGCGGATCCAGATGGCCATGCACCTGCTGCACGGTGACGACAGCATCGCCTGCATCGGCCAGGCCTGCGGTTTCAGCGACCAGAGCGCCTTTACCCGCAAGTTCAAGGCTGAAACCGGTTTCTCGCCGCGCGCCTACCGGGCCCGTATTGGTGGCAACGTCGGCGAGCCGGCGCTGGCCTGAGCCGCCTGCTGCGCTGTGCCTATCCCCGTGGGCACGGGACAGGGTAAGGTGTCGCCCCTGTAGCCGCCGCCAGCCCTGCCGATGCCCAACTCGATTCCGACCGCTTCGCCGTCCCGCCTCGGGCACTCGCTCAAGCCCCGCCAGCTGATCATGATGGGCCTAGGCAGCGCCATCGGCGCCGGCCTCTTCCTCGGCTCGGGCGTGGGTGTGCAGGCGGCCGGTCCGGCGGTCCTGGTGTCGTATCTGGTCGCTGGTGCGCTGGTGATCATCGTGATGAACGCACTGGGCGAGATGGCGGCGGCCAAGCCGACCAGTGGCGCGTTCTCGGTCTATGCCGCTGATGCCATGGGAGCCACCGCCGGCGCCACCGTGGGCTGGCTGTGGTGGGTGCAGCTGGTGATCGTGATCGCCGCCGAGGCGGTAGGCGCGGCCGGGCTTCTTGCCACGGTCTGGCCGGCGATACCGGTACCAATGGCGGCGCTGGCCTTCATGCTGTTCTTCACCGCGATCAACCTGCTGGGAGTGAAGAACTTCGGCGAGTTCGAATTCTGGTTCGCCATCCTCAAGGTGGTGGCGATCCTGGCCTTCATCGCCATCGGCGTGGCGCTGCAGATGGGCTGGCTGCCGCAGGTGACCTCGCCGGGCCTGAGCAACTTCACCGAGCATGGCGGCTTCGCGCCGAAGGGGCTGGCCGGTATTGGCGCGGCACTGCTGGTTGTCGTTTTTGCCTTTGGCGGGACCGAGATCGTAGCCGTCGCTGCGGCCGAAACCGAAGATCCCGAGCGCAGCATTGCCCGTGCCATCCGCACCGTGGCCTGGCGCATCCTGGTGTTCTACATCGGCTCGCTGAGCGTGATCATCGCCGTGGTGCCGTGGACCAGCGAGGCGCTGAAGTCGCCGTTCGCTGCGGTGCTGGATATCGCCCGCATCCCGGGCGCGGGTACGGCCATCACCCTGATCGCCGTGATCGCACTGCTGTCGGCACTCAATGCCAACCTCTATGGCGCCTCGCGCATGATGTACTCGCTGGCGCAGCGCCGCGAAGCCCCGGCCGTGTTGGGCTGGACCGACCCGCGCCAGGTACCGGTGATCGCCGTGCTGGCCAGCGTGCTGTTCGGCTTTGCCGCCACGGTGATGGAACTGCTGTTCCCGGACCGGGTACTGCCGGTGCTGCTGAACATCGTCGGTTCCACCTGCCTGCTGGTGTGGACGCTGTCGCTGGTGTCGCAGCTGGTGCTGCGCCGCCGGGCCGACCGCCTCGGCACCCGCCTGCCGTTCCGCATGGCCGGATTCCCGTGGCTGACCGTCTGTGCGCTGGCGATCCTGGCACTGATCTTCGGCCTGCTGCTGAGCGAGTCGCACACCCGCCTGCAGTTCCTGTCGATGGTGGCACTGACTGCCACGATCGCCGCCAGCAGCGCCATCGCCCGGCGCATGCGCGAGGCGTGACTGAAGCTGCCGGCCAGCGGCCGGCACTACCACGGGGGCTGTACATCTGCCGTGCCATCCTGATCGTGTGGGCCGTCCGCGGCCCGTCGACCAGGAGTACCGCATGCTGCGCAGCCGCCCCTTCCTGATGTTCACCGGCCAGGCCGAAGCGGCCCTGGCTCTGTATGCCGAGGCCTTCGCCGATTTCCGCCTGCTGGCAATGCAGCGCCATCCGGACGGCGCCGGTGCCGGCGTGCCCGGGCAGGTCCGCCAGGCCATCTTCCTGCTCGGTGGAACCCACTACCTGTGCTTCGACAGCCTGGACGTGCACGATTTCACCTTCTCACCGTCGATCTCGCTGTTCGTGGAGTGCTCCGGCGCCGAGCAGTTCGAGCGTGCCGCACGCGTGCTGGGTGAGGGCGGCCATTGGTTGATGCCGGTGGGTGACTACGATTTCAGCAACCGCTACGGCTGGGTGCAGGACCGCTTCGGTGTCTCGTGGCAGTTGAGCCTGGGGCAGATGCCGGATCCGTGATCGGATGTTTGTGGGTGTGGACCTTGGTCCACACGCGCTTATGAAAACGGCCCGCTTGCGCGGGCCGTTCTGTTTACCGATGCAGCGAGGAATCAAGCCTCGACTTCATCATCCTTGTAGGCATCGACCGGGATGCAGGCGCACATCACGTTCTTGTCGCCGTACACATTGTCGACACGGGCCACCGGCGGCCAGTACTTGCTCTGCTTCAGGCTGGCCAGCGGGAAGGCGGCCAGTTCGCGCGGGTAGGCGTGGGTCCACTCGCTCGCGGTCACCGCGGTGGCGGTGTGCGGCGCGTTCTTCAGCGGGTTGTCCTCGCGGTCCAGGCGGCCGTCTTCGATCGCGGTGATCTCCTCGCGGATCTGGATCATCGCGTCGATGAAGCGATCCAGCTCGTGCAGCGACTCGCTCTCGGTCGGCTCGACCATCAGCGTGCCGGCCACCGGGAAGCTCAGGGTCGGGGCGTGGAAGCCGAAGTCGATCAGGCGCTTGGCCACGTCCTCGGCGCCGATGCCGCTGGTCTTCTCCAGCGGGCGCACGTCCAGGATGCACTCGTGTGCCACCAGGCCGTTGCGGCCGGTGTAGAGGGTCTTGAAGTGCGGGGCCAGGCGCTTGGCGATGTAGTTGGCGTTGAGCTGCGCGACCTGGGTGGCCTTGCGCAGGCCGTCGCGGCCCATCATCGCGATGTACATCCAGCTGATCGGCAGAATCGAGGCGCTGCCGAAGCTGGCAGCGCTGACCATGCCGACCGGGCCGTTGTCACCCAGCTTGCCCGGCAGGAACGGGGCCAGGTGCTCCTTGACCGCGCACGGGCCGACGCCCGGGCCGCCACCACCGTGCGGGATGCAGAAGGTCTTGTGCAGGTTCAGGTGCGAAACATCCGAACCCCACTTGCCCGGCTTGGCCACGCCGACCAGGGCGTTCATGTTGGCACCGTCGGTGTACACCTGGCCGCCGTGCTTGTGGATGATCTCGCAGATCTCCACCACCTCTTCCTCGAACACGCCGTGCGTGGACGGGTAGGTCATCATGATCGCGGCCAGGCGGTCGCTGTACTTCTCGGCGTTGAGGCGGATGTCCTCGACGTCGACGTTGCCGTTGGCATCGGTCTTGGTCACCACCACCTTCATGCCGCACATCTGTGCCGAGGCCGGGTTGGTGCCGTGCGCCGAGTCCGGAATCAGGCAGATATCGCGATGTTCCTCACCGCGCGAGCGGTGGTAGGCGCGGATCGCCAGCAGGCCGGCGTACTCGCCCTGCGCGCCGGAGTTCGGCTGCAGGCTGACCGCGTCGTAGCCGGTGCATTCCACCAGCATCGCTTCCAGCGTGTCGATCAGTTCCTTGTAGCCCAGCGCCTGGTCGGCCGGCACCAGCGGGTGGATCTGCGAGAACTCCGGCCAGGTCACCGGGATCATCTCGGCGGTGGCGTTGAGCTTCATGGTGCACGAGCCCAGCGGGATCATCGTGCGGTCCATTGCCAGGTCCTTGTCGGCCAGCGAACGCAGGTAGCGCAGCAGCTCGTGCTCGCTATGGTGGGTGTTGAACACCGGGTGGGTCAGGAACGCGGACTGGCGCAGCAGGCCGGCCGGCAGCGCATCGGCGGTGCTGGCATCCAGCGCATCGACGTCGGCCTGCGCACCGAACACGGCGGCCAGCGCGACCACGTCGGCGCGGGTAGCGGTCTCGTCCAGGCTGATGCCGACCGAGTCGCTGTCGATCGCGCGCAGGTTGTAACCGGCGGCGCGTGCCTTGGCGTGGATCTCATCGGCATGCACGCCGGTGACATGCAGGGTGTCGAAGAAGTCACCACCGACCTGCACGCCGGCGTTGCGCAGCGCGGCGGCCAGGATCGAGGCCAGGCGATGGGTGCGGCGGGCGATGCGGGTCAGGCCGTCCGGGCCGTGGTAAACGGCGTACATCGAGGCCATCACCGCCAGCAGCACCTGTGCGGTGCAGATGTTGGAGGTGGCCTTCTCGCGGCGGATGTGCTGCTCGCGGGTCTGCAGGGTCAGGCGGTAGGCCGGGTTGCCCTGCGCGTCGATCGAGACGCCGATCAGGCGGCCCGGCATCGAGCGCTTGTAGGCGTCACGGCAGGCCATGAAGGCGGCGTGCGGGCCACCGAAGCCGAACGGCACGCCGAAACGCTGGCTGTTGCCGACCACGATGTCCGCGCCCCATTCGCCCGGAGCGGCCAGCAGGGTCAGGGCCAGCAGGTCGGTGGCCACGGCCACCAGGCCGCCGCGCGCGTGCACGGCATCGACCAGTGCCTTGTAGTCGCCGACCTGGCCGAAGGTATCCGGATACTGCAGCAGCAGGCCGAAGGCTTCCGCTTCCAGCGCTTCGGCCGGAGTGCCCACGCGCAGCACGATGCCCATGGGCTCGGCGCGGGTGCGCAGCAGTTCGAGGGTCTGCGGGTGCACGGCGTCGTGCACGAAGAAGGTGTCCGACTTCGACTTGGCCGAACGCTTGGCCAGGGTCATCGCTTCGGCGGCGGCTGTGGCTTCGTCCAGCAGCGAGGCGTTGGCGATTTCCATGCCGGTGAGGTCGGCGCACAGGGTCTGGAAGTTGATCAGCGCTTCCATGCGGCCCTGCGAGATTTCCGCCTGGTACGGGGTGTAGGCGGTGTACCACGCCGGGTTTTCCAGGATGTTGCGCAGGATCACGTTCGGCGTGTGGGTACCGTAGTAACCCTGGCCGATGAAGCTGCGCAGCACGGTGTTCTTGTCGGCGATCGCACGGATCTTCGCCAGTGCCTGCACTTCGGTCATCGACTCCGGCAGTGCCAGCGGTGCCGGCGACTTGATCTTGGCCGGCACGATGGCGTCGGTCATCGCATCCAGCGACGCGTGGCCGACGACGTCGAGCATCTGCGCGATCTCGGCGTCGTTGGGGCCGATGTGGCGCTCGACGAACGCGTTGTGGTGCTCGAGCTCACGCAGGGAAGGGGTGTTCTGGGACATGGCGAAGGATCCGTCAGGAAAGGGCACACGCACGGGCACAAGCCGCCGGTCGGCGGTCTGCGGGGCGCCCCTCTGTCCTTTTGCCTGAGAGTTTAAAAGCGCGGCGGACCGCAGCTTCGTGCCCCTTCGGCGCCGGATCGAACCGGTCTCTCCAGAGTTGTGTTACAGGTGGTATCGGGCCTGAGCGATTACGGGCGTTGCGCCTTCGGCAGCGGTGTTCCGCTTCTCCCACCGTGTTGCCCGCTGATTATAGCCCGTTGCGGGCCCGCCGGCCGCCTCCAGGCATGGCCGCCGCGCCTGAATGGCCGATGGCCCGGCCGTGCGATTTGTGCACCGCTGCATGGCATCGGGCGCAATCCCCACCTATGATGGGTGGATACCCGAATTCATCTGGCGCCGTCCCTGCAGAAGGGGACCGGCGCCCGCCGTGCGTGCCGCGCATGGCCCTGCCGGACGCCTTCCCCATGACCGCCGCTGTTGCTCCCTCCACCCGCCGCATGGCCCTGCTGCTCGCCGGCCTGGCCATGTTCGGTCCGTTTTCAATCGACACCATCTTCCCCGCGTTCCCGCAGCTGGCCCAGCGCCTGGCGGTGGACGAAGTGGCGGTGCAGCAGACCATCAGCGTGTACCTGCTGTTCTACGGCCTGATGAGCCTGGCGCACGGCCCGCTGTCCGATGCCTGGGGCCGCAAGCGGGTGATCCTCGGTGGCCTGGTGGTGTTCGTCGGCGCTTCGGTCGGCTGCGCGCTGTCCACCGACCTGACCACGCTGCTGGCGTTCCGTGCGCTGCAGGGCCTGTCAGCAGGCGTCGGCATGATCGTCGGCCGCGCGGTGATCCGCGACCTGTACCACGGCCACGACGCGCAGCGCCTGATGAGCCAGGTATCGATGCTGTTCGGCATCGCTCCGGCCATCGCACCGATCATTGGCGGCTGGATCCTGCTCAGTGGCGCCGGCTGGCCACTGATTTTCTGGTTCCTGGTGGTGTTTGCGCTGCTCCTGCTGGCGGCCACTGCACGCTACCTGCCGGAAACCCATCCGGTGGAGGCACGGGTGCCATTGTCGCCGCGCGTGCTGCTGCGTGATTACGTGCGCATTGGTTTCAACCCGCGGTTCCTGCGCCTGGCGCTGGCCGGCAGCATCGGTTTCGGCGGCATTTTCCTGTACATCTCCTCGGCGCCGGTGTTCGTGATGCAGCACCTGCATCTGGGCGAGGGTGGTTTTGCCTGGCTGTTCATCCCCACCATCGGCGGCATGACCACCGGCTCGTTCCTGTCCGGGCGCATGGCCGGGCACACCACGCCCACCCGCCAGGTGTCCATTGGTTTCGGCCTGTGTGCGCTGTCGGTACTGCTGAATGTCGGCTACGTGGCGTTGTCGCCGCAGTTCGTGCTGCCGTGGGCGGTGCTGCCGATCTTCCTGGGCGGCATGGGCATGGCATTGATCTTCCCGATCCTGGCGCTGGCGGTGCTGGACATGTACCCGCACCAGCGCGGCCTGGCTTCGTCTCTGCAGGCCTTCGTGCAGCTGATGATCAGCACGGTGGTGGCCGGCGTGGTGTCGCCGCTGCTCAGCGCCAGCCCGCTGTACCTGGCGCTGGGGCAGGCCGCGTTCTTCGCCGCCGGCTTCGTGTTCTGGTACTGGGAACACCAGCGTGAACGCGCGGCACAGGCGGCCTGCACGGGCCATTGAGCAGCGCGCAGGGGTAGGGCCGGCCGCTTTGCCCGCAACGCTTGCGAAGAGGAACGACCGGACTAGGCTGGGCACTCCAGCCAGCCGGTGCGTGGATGCACGACAGCCAGCCAATCCGATGTCGTTGCATGAGGTTCCCCATGGCTGCGCAGCAGACCTACCGCCTGTTCGAGGTGGCGCTGAAGGAGCGCCGCGTTCTTTCCCCTTCCCTGGACCGCATGGTGTTCACCGGTGCCGACGTGGCGCGGATGAAGACCGAAGGCCCTGACCAGCGCATCAAGGTGTTCTTCCCCTTGCCCGGCCAGGAGGTGCCGCAGGTCCCCAGCGGTGAAGACTGGTACCCACGCTACCGGGCCCTGCCGGATGACAAGCGCCCGCCGATGCGTACCTACACCATCCGCCAGTTGCGCGCCGAGCAGGGCGAGGTCGACGTCGATTTCGTCATCCATGGCGAAACCGGCCCCGCCTCGCGCTGGGCCATGCACGCCCGCCCAGGCGACCGCGTGGTGCTGCTGGCCCCGGACGCCGACTGTGCCGGGAGCAGCGAGGGCTGGGAGTGGAAGCCACCGGCCGGTGTCGGCCAGGTGCTGCTGGTGGCCGATGAAACCGCGTTGCCTGCGGTGGCCGGCATCCTCGAGGAGCTGGCGGCCATGGTCGACCCACCGCGCACGCTGGCGCTGCTGGAGGTGGCGCAGGCCGGTGATGCGGTGCACCTGAAGGCGCCCTCCAGCGCCGAGCTGGTCTGGCTGCCGCGCGGGCAGGCCGCCTACGGACAGCGGTTGCTGCAGGCGGTCCAGGCGCGGTTGGCAGCGACCTCGGGCGTGACCGCCGGCGATGCGCTGGAGGAGATCGACGTCGATACGCAGATCCTCTGGGAGCAGGCCGAAACCGGTGTGGCCGGGCCGCTGTATGCCTGGGTGGCGGGCGAGGCGGGGGCCGTGATGGCGATCCGTCGCCATCTGGTGCGCGACTGCGGGCTGGACCGCCGCGCGATCACCTTCATGGGCTACTGGCGGCACGGCAAAGTGCTGGACTGAGGGGTGTGAAGCGGTGCTGCGGGCGGGGTGCGCTATCCTTGCGCCCCCTTCGCAGCGGTACCGCACCATGTCCACCAGCTCCAAGACCCGCCGCGACCAGCGCCGTCGCCAGGAAAAGCAGGCCGCCAACAAGGCCGCCGCGCAGGCCTCGCCGGTGGAGCCGCATGCGGAACTGCGCGATGCACAGCGCACCCTGCTGGCCGGTGTCGTGCGCCGCGACGGCGAATGGGTGCTGGGCATGGACGGCCGCATCGCGGGCCACAGCGAGAGCGCTGCGCAGGTGCTGGCGCTGATCATGCAGGCCGGTGAACTGCACGAGCGCAACGGCACGCCGGTGCGCCTGATGTACTCCGATGCGCTGCGCGATGCCGCACAGGCCGAAGCCAGGGACAAGGGCCAGACCTTCGAGGAATTCAAGGCCGAGCTGGCCGCAGCGATGGCCGCGAAGAAGAACAGCTGACCGCTGTTGCGGTAGAGCCGGCCGCTGGCCGGCTGCCAGACGGATTTCCACCGTGCAGTTGCCGGCCAGCGGCCGGCACTACCGGAAAGGGGCGGATCCTTTCGGATCCGCCCCTTTTTCATTTCGCCGCCGGGGCCGCGTTGGCCTGCCAGCCGCACATCTGGCCTTTGACTGCTGTTTCGGTAGAGCCGGCCGCCGGCCGGCTGCCCGTTGGGTCTTCATCGCGTAGTTGCCGGCCGGCAGCCGGCACTACCGGAAAGGGACGGATCCTCGCGGACCCGCCCCTTTCTTCATTTTGCCGCCGGGGCCGCGTTGGCCTGCCAGCCGCACATCTGGCCTTTGACTGCTGTTTCGGTAGAGCCGGCCGCTGGCCGGCTGCCCGTTGGGTCTTCATCGCGTAGTTGCCGGCCAGCGGCCGGCATTACCGGAAAGGGGCGGATCCTTTCGGATCCGCCCCTTTTTTCATTTCGCCGCCGGGGCCGCGTTGGCCTGCCAGCCGCACATCTGGCCTTCGTTCTGCTGCTTCAGCCACTCGTTGACCGGGGTGAAGTACTCGATCATCGGGCCGGCATCGAGCTTGTCGGTGCCGGTCAGCTCCTTCAGCGTGGCCTGCCACGGCTGGCTGGCACCCTTGCTCAGCATCGCCCAGTACTTCTGGCCGGCTTCCTTGTTGCCGTAGAAGGTGCACTCATGCAGCGGGCCCTTGTAGCCGGACGCGTCGCACAGGCCCTTGTAGAACTGGAACTGCAGGATGCGCGCCAGGAAGTAGCGGGTGTACGGGGTGTTGCCCGGCACGTGGTACTTCGCGCCCGGATCGAAGAACTCCTCGCCACGGGTGCTGGCCGGAGCCACGCCCTGGTACTTGGCCTTCAGGTCCCACCACGCCTTGTTGTAGTTGTCGGCGGTGATCGATCCATCGAACACGCCCCAGCGCCAGCGGTCGATCATCAGCCCGAACGGCAGGAACGACACGCCCGACAGCGCCATGCGCATCTGGTTGTTGATGACCGCTTCGCGGCTTTCGGTCGGCGCATCAACCAGGCCGATCGAGCTGAGGTACTTGGGCGTCATCGCCAGCACGATGGTGTCGCCGATCGCTTCATGGAAGCCATCGTTGGCACCGCCCTGGAACAGCGGCGGCAGCGGGTTGTAGGCCAGGTCGTAATAGATGTGGCCCAGCTCGTGGTAGATGGTGGTGAAGTTTTCTTCGTTCGGCTTGATGCACATCTTGGTGCGCACATCGCCTTCCATGTTCATGTCCCAGGCACTGGCGTGGCAGACCACGTCGCGGTCATCGGGCTTGATGAACTGGGTCTTTTCCCAATACGACTGCGGCAGCGACGGCATGCCCAGCGACACGTAGAAGTCCTGGGCGCGCTCGGTCATCTGCTTGGCGGTACGCAGTTCGGCCTCGCGCTGTACCTTATACTGCGCCGCTACGTTGGCATCCTTGCCGGCCTTGGCCAGCGCCGCGCTCAGGTTGGTCTGGTACTGCTTTTCAAGCGCTGCAGTGATGTCCAGGCTGCCGGCACCCGGATACGGCTCCAGCTGGTCCCACAGATTCGACCAGTCCTGCTGCCACATGTTGCCCAGCAGGTGTGCGGCGATCAGGCCATTGCCCACTTCCGCCTTGTCCTTGCCGTAGGTCTTGTCCAGCTTGCCGCGTGCGTAGCAGTGCAGCTGCTCGTACATCGGCTTGACCTGTTCCCACAGGCGATCGGTTTCCGGGCCGATCTGCTCCGGCGGCATGTCGTAGCCGCTGCGCCACATCTGGCCGGCATCGGTGAAGCCCATGCCCTTGGCACCTTCGTTCACCAGACCGACAAATTTCTGGTAGTCGCCGCGCATGCTCTTGGTGGTGCTGTGCCAGCCCTGCCAGGCGTCGAGCTGCTTGTCGTAGTCGCGGCTGCGTGCCAGCACCTGCTCCAGCTCGCCCAGCTGGCGGCAGGAGTTGGGATCGTTGGCATCGGTGCAGTACTTGCCGGCGCCGTAACTGCCTTCCATGCGGGTGGCGATCTGGGTCAGCTCGGCCAGCTTGGCCGGGTCACGCGGTGCCGGCATCGAGGACATCAGCTTCAGCAGGTGGATCGCGCGCTTGCTGTCCTCGCTCATCGGCTTGCCATCGAACTTGGCGGCCTGTTCGATCCAGCTGTTGAGCTGGGTCAGCGAGCGCTCGTTGGCCTTGGCCGCGATACGTTCCGAATCACTGTTGATGTAGGTGGAGGACAGCCACTGCGCCGAGGTCATCTCCGGGTAGGCGGCCTTGAATTCGGCATTGATGCGGGCCACGAACTGGTCGGCGGTTTCGCCGGCCGGGGCGCTGCTGCTGGCGGTATCGGTGCCTGGCGCAGCTTCCTTCTTGCAGGCGGCCAGGGCCAGCGTGGCGACGGCGATTGCCGAGGCCAGCAGGAGATGACGGTGTTTCACGGGCGGTCCTTGGGTGGTGAACGACGGCCGAAGGCTAGTGGGCCGTCGCCGCCACCGCAAGTGGCGGAAGTCGGTTGGGTTCGGCAGGGCTGCGCCCTTCACCTGCCGAAGCCTTCAAGCAACGTCAACGTCAGAAGCGGGTATTCCGTGGTTTGGCGGGGCGGTGTCGGAGTGCGGGGACGCCGCAAGTACGTCCCTGTAGGCTTGGCAGCCGCATCCATGCGGCTGACACCCCGCACTCCGACACCGCCCCACCTCCGACAGATTCCGTGTGCTGTGGGTAGGTGTCGACCTTGGTCGACACATCTGTCAGATATCGAAATGAATCTGGGGTCAGATCCGGTTTCCTCCGGAAAACGGATCTGACCCCAAGGCCGTTCCATCAGATCGCGGAAAACTGTCGAAGGCGGGGTGGGTCCGGTTGCGGGGGCGTGAGCGCCATGGATGGCGCGACCGAGCCTACAGGCATGTATTTACGGCGTCCCCCGCAACCGGACCCACCCCGCCAACCCACGGATAGCCAGCTTCTGCTGTTGCTGTTGCTGTTGCTGTCGAGGCTGCCGGCCAGCGGCCGGCACTACCGCGGGTGCAGGGCTGCAAGCCCTGCCGAACAACCCTCAACCCTCGCAGTTGGCGAACACGTCGCGGTCACGCTCGTACAGCGAGGTCTTTACCTGCATCAGGCCCAGTACCGACGGGAACAGGTTGTCGTGGTCGGTGTAGGCCGCCGAACGCTTGCGCACGCACTGCAGGTCCAGCCCGCGGCTGCTGGCGAAGCCCTGCGAGAACCACATCGTCATCGGTACCCGGGTCTGCTCGGCCGGGGCGATGGCGTAGGGCACGCCATGCAGGAACAGGCCCTTCTCGCCCAGCGACTCGCCGTGGTCGGACAGGTAGATCATCGCCGTGTCGTAGTCCTGCATGCCCTGCAGCGTACCGATGGTCTTGGTCAGGAAGTGATCGGTGTACAGCACGGCATTGTCGTAACTGTTGGTGATCTCTTCGCGCGAGCAGCGGCCGATGTCGCGGGTATCGCAGGTGGGGGTGAAGCGGCGGAACGCGGGCGGGTAGCGCTCGAAGTAGGCCGGGCCGTGGTTGCCCAGCTGATGCAGCACCACCACCCGGTCGCCCGGCTTTGCACGTACCTGGGTGGCCAGGTCCTGCAGCAGGATTTCGTCCATGCAGCGGCCGTCAGCGCACAGGCCCGGGGTGGTCGCATCGGACAATGACTGGAAGTCCAGGCCTTCGCACACGCCCTTGCAGCCGGACTGGTTGTCACGCCACAGCGGCGCGATACCGGCACGGTTCAATACGTGCAGCAGCGACTGGTGCGCGCGGATCTTCTTCTCGTCGTAGTCGTGCCGGCCCCATGGCGAGAACAGGCACGGCAGTGAAACCTCGGTGCTGGTGCCGCACGAGTGCATGTCCGGGAAATTGATCACGCTGGCCTGCGCCAGTTCCGGGGTGGTGTTGCGGCCACCGTTGAGCCCCCAGTTCTGCGCGCGCACGGTCTCGCCCATGACGATCACCAGCAGGCGCGGTTTGCTGGCAGGGGCACGCGGGGTGGCCTTGGCATCGGTACCGATCGGCAACTTCGGTGCGCGCTGTACCGGGTTGTCGCCACGCAGTGCACGCGGCATGCCCAGCAGCACATTGGCCGGGGTGGCGAGGTAACGCACTTCGCGCTGGTTGCGCATCAGTGCCGAGACGTCCTGGAACGAGATCAACGCGCCGCCGACCGCAGTCACCGCCGCCACCACCAGGAAGCCGAGGCGCCACAGCAGGCTGCGGCCCCAGCTGCGGCGGCGCAGCTGCACGCGCCACAGCACCGCCATCGGCAGCACTGCCAGCAACAACACCGGCCACAGCAGCGACACGGTCATCAGCTCACGGCTTTCCTTGGGATCGGTCGCCAGCACGTTGCGCAGCATGTCCGCATCCAGGTAGATGTGGTAACGGCTCATGTAATGCGCAGCGAATGCGGTCACCAGCAGCAACAGGCTGATCACCACCTTGGCGTTCCAGCGCCAGACCAGGATACCCAGCAGCACGCCGTGCGCACCCAGCAGCAACAGCAGCAGCGACAGCGCGTAGCGCAGGCTGCCCGGATGGCTGGCCATCGCGCTGTGCCAGAACAGGCCGTTGCCGGCCACTGCGAAGAACAGGCTGGTCAGTGCGATCAGTGCTTCGGTGGACAGCTGCGGCCGCCAGCGGCGAAGGTTCGCCAACGCGGGAAGGCGGGCGGGGCGTTGGACCGATGCACTCATGCGTTTGCCTCCTGGCGGTGGGGACGGTCCAGCTGACGGCGGGCCAGGACGCGTTTGACGATCAGATACAGGCCCAGCGAAAGCAGCCAGCAGATCAACGCAGTAGCAACGTCATGCGAAAGGAAATGCGCGCCCCGCAGTTGCTGGCTCACGCCGAATACCAGGCCGGTGCCAAGGCCGATCCACAACCCGGCCCAGCGCCATGAAGGGCGCCACAGCAAGGCGAAAAAGTACAGGGACAACCATGCATAGCCCGCGCTGGCGTGGCCGGCCGGGAAGCAGGCCTGTGCGGCCATGCCTGCGGGGCGTGCCGTGAAAAGCCCGATGAACGGCTGGTGGCCACCGTAGCGCAGCAGGTCCCAGGGGCATTCCATCGGCACCAGCGACTTCAGCAGGGAGATCACACCTGTGCCCAAGGCCATGGCAATCACGACATAAAGCAGCGCCCACCGCAGGGTGCGATCGCGACCCTTTCGCCAGTGGTGGAAGCACAGCAGGATCGCCACGAGCGCAGCAGCTGTGCTCAGCCACTTGCCGGCCTTGTGCACCACCGTGCGGGTGACCCAGGCGTCCTGTAGCGCCCAATGGCCACCCTCAAGGTGGAACAGGTGATCGGCCACCCATTGGTCGCCGCCGAAACCCATCAGCAGCGTAAACACGGGCAGACCGAGTGCGACAGGCAGCCAGAGGTGAGTTACGGCGAATTTTGACGCCAGTGGCGATGTCGCAAGCGGCGCTACCGAATCAAGGGGACGGACGGGCATGCTGGGAACGGGCGGGTCGGGAATCCGCGGCCATGCTCGTCACCTGGATGTCGGAGAAGGGTCGGACGCTCGTTCGTGCCGGGTTAATGCTTGCCCGGCACGTGTCAGCGTTCAGTCTTCTTCAGCGGTCGCGCCGGCCCGTTCGGCGTGGCATTCCGCGTCCCACGCGGTACCGGGAAGCAGTTGCCAGCGATTCCTGTTGGCAATACCGATATCGATCACCTTGCTCGGGTCCACGCACGGGCTCATCGCATCGTCCAGCACCAGCAGCCAGCGCTTGCCCGGTGCCTCGGCCAGCCACGGGCCGGCGTCGTGCCACTGCTCGGCCCAGGGCCGCTTGAAGCCGAACTCGCGCACCGGCCGGTCGGCCTGCAACAGGTTCTGCTCGCGCCAGGCCACCAGCGCCAGTTCGGCGTCGGGTCCGATCCGCGCGCCCACCCGGCGCATGAGTGCCGACGCCGAAGCGAAGGGGTCCAGTGCAGGCATCAGCACCAGGCCGTAGAGCATCCACAGCATGCCGTGGGTCAGCAGTACCAGCGTCGCGGCACGGCGTACCCGCAGCCACACGATCAGCGTGGCCAGGGCAATGGCGAAGGTCAGCAGGCCATCGCCCAGCACCGGCAGCAACGTCTCGGGCATGGCGCGGCGTTGCAGTTGCGCCAACGCCCATGGGTGCTCGGTCATCAGCATCACGCCGAGTACGCCGGTGGCCAGCATCAGCACCACGCTGTAGCCGAACAGGTAGCGGCGCACGCACACGCGGCGCAGCAGGCCGGGCAGCAGCGGCGCCACGGCCAGTGCCATCGCCGGCAGCATCGGCAGCAGGTACACCTCGCGCTTGCCCGGGCTGGCACTGAAGAACACCAGTACCAGTACGGCCCAGCCCAGCAGCAGCCACTGGCGGCGATCGCCACGAAGGATGCGGCGCCACCAGGGCTTGAACAGCATCGGCAGCAGCAGGCTGCCCGGCAGCCACAGGGTCAGGATCACCTGCAGGTAGTACCAGGCCGGCTGCCGGTGGTGCCAGGCATTGGCGTAGCGGGTGCCGGTCTGCTTGAACAACAGCTCGTGCGCGTAGGCCTGCAGTTCGGCGCTGGGCGTATGCAGCAGGGCCCAGCCCAGCGGCGCCAGCCACACGCCCACGCCCAGCAGGAACGCCGGGATCAACCACAGCAGCGTTGCCGGGTGCGGACCCTCCACACGGTGCCCGCGACGGCGCTGGTACAGCCACCAGCCGAACCAGGGCAGCACCAGCAGCAGCGGCAGGAAACCCACGCCCTTGGTCACCGTGCCGACACCGGCGGCGAAACCGGCCAGCCACAACGCGGGCAGGTTGCGACGTTCGCACAGGTGCCGCATCAAGCCCCACAGGGCGACGGTGGTCATCCCCACCAGCACCATGTCGATCTGCGCACGCTTGGCCATCAGCCCGAACTGCAGGGTGCAGAACAGCGCCGCGAGGGCATAGATGGAATGCCGCGGCGACCACAGCCGCCGTGCCAGATCCGACACCAGCCACAGACTCAGCAGGGCGCCCAGCAATGACGGCAGCAGGAACGACCATTGCCAGCTGCCGACCACCTCGTAGGCGGCCGCCTGCAGCCACATGAACACCGGTGGTTTCTCGGCATACAGCTCGCTGCCACGATGCGGCAGCAGCCATTGCCCGCTCTCGACCATGGTCCGTGCGGCCAGCACGAAGCGCGGCTCGTCCGGTGGCTGCGGCTGCCGAAGGCCGATGCCCGCTGCCAATGCAGCAATGATCAGCAGCCACAACAGGGGCAGTCGCCAACGGCGGGGCAGGGCTACGGGCACGGCAGGCTCCGGGAGCAAAACGGCCATTCTGAGGTGGCGGGGGTGGGAAAAGCGTCAGAAGGGGGCGGGACGACCGCATTCCGACATGGGCGGCGCTACCATGGTACGAACTTCCGTGGATGTTTCGTGCATGCGTCTGTTGGTGATCGAGGACAACCGCCAGCTGGTGGCCAACCTGTTCGACTATTTCGAGTCGCGCGGGCATGTGCTGGACGTGGCCCCGGATGGCATCACCGGCCTGCACCTGGCCGGCAGCCACCCCTACGATGCGGTGATCCTGGACTGGATGCTGCCGCGCATGGAGGGACCGGAAGTGCTGCGCCGGCTGCGTGCCGAACACGCGTCGGAGGTGCCGGTGATCATGCTGACCGCGCGCGATGAACTGCCGGACAAGATCGCCGGTTTCCGCGCCGGTGCCGACGACTACCTGACCAAGCCGTTCGCCCTGCCCGAGCTGGAGGTGCGGCTGGAAGCGCTGCTGCTGCGTGCGCAGGGCCGCAACCCGCGCAAGCGCCTGCAGGTGGGCGACCTGGTGCTGGACCTGGCGACGCTGGAGGCCCAGCGTGAGGGCCAGGTGCTGCACCTGTACCCGGCCTGCCGCAAACTGCTGGAAGTGCTGATGCGGGCCAGCCCGGGTGCGGTGACGCGACAGCAGCTGGAGTTCGCCCTGTGGGGCGACGAGCCGCCGGATGGCGACCTGCTGCGTTCGCATGTCTACGAGTTGCGTCGCAGCGTTGACGGTCCGTTTGCCGAGAAGCTGATCCACACCCTGCCGCGTGTGGGTTACCGGTTGGCGGTAGTGGAGGGTGCCGACGCCGGCAGGAATGCTGATGAGGGCGCGTAAGCCGGGGCCGTTGTACCGGCGCGTGGTGTGGTGGTTGCTGGGCTATCTGGCGCTGCTGTCGATCGCGGTGTTCAGCGTCGGCAACTACGTGCACGAGCACGCCGAGCATGCTGCCTGGCGCGCGCTGCTCAACTCCGAGCTCGACAGCATCGTCGAGCATGTCGAGCACGAACCGCACTATCGCTGGCAGGATTCGGACACGCTGAGCCTGTACCGCTTCGACGCGGTCAACCTTCCCGATAGCCTGCGTACCCTGCATCCAGGGCTGCACGACGGCGTAATGGTCAAGGGCCGCGAGACGGCGGTGATGGTGCGTGAAACCCAGTCGATGGGACGGGTCGCGCTGGTACTGGACATCTCCGACTTCCATGACCTGGAACAGTTCGCCACGCGCTGGGTGATGCTGGCCGGGGTGATCATGATCTTCGTTACCGTGCTGATGGCTTCGTTCGGCATGGAGCGGATGGTGCGTCCGCTGAGCCTGCTGGCACAACACATCGCCGCGCTCAGGCCGGGCGTGCAGGGGCAGCGCATCGAGGTCGACCCGCGCGGCAGCTCAGAGCTGCACACCATTGCCAATGCGCTGAACGATTACCTGGACCGCAACGAGCAGTTCGTCGAACGCGAGCGGGTCTTCATCAGCACCGCCAGCCACGAATTGCGCACGCCGATCGCGGTGATGACCGGTGCCGCCGAACTGGCGCTGGAGCAACCGGGCCTGCCCGAGCGCGCGCGCCAGCAGATGCAGCGGGTACTGCGCACCGCGCAGAGCGTGGAGCAGCTGATCGAACTGCTGCTGGTGCTGGCGCGTGATCCGGCGCGACTGGCGGCGCGTGCCGAGCGCATCGCGCTGGACCAGCTGCTGCCGGAGATCGTCGACGACCATCGCCACCTGCTGGGCGACAAGGACCTGAGCATCGGCATCCAGGCCGCACCGGTGGACATCGTCGCGCCGCTGGCGGTGGTGCAGGCAGCGATCGGCAACCTGCTGCGCAACGCCATCGAGAACAGTGGCCGTGGCCACATCGAATTGGGCCTGAGTTCATCGGCGGTGCTGACCCTGCAGGACCCGGGACATGGCATGAGCCCGGAGGAGATCGCGGCGATCCATGCGCGGATGGCCCGTGGCGAACGCGCCGATCGTGGCGGCGGCATCGGACTGGATCTGATCGCGCGGCTGTGCGAGCACCTCGGATGGACCCTGCAGTTGCAGCCCTGCGAGCCGCGTGGCACGCGTGTCACGCTCGATTTCAGTGCCTCGCGACCGCGCTGATCCGGCCGTTCGTGTAAATGCCAACCTTGGTTGGCATGCCGTTCGTCGACCAAGGTCGACGCCTACCCAGGCGGTGGCTGTCCGTGTTCTGGTAGGTGCCAGCCCTGGTTGGCATGCCTCGGCGGTGGCTGGGCGTGCTCTGGTAGATGCCAACCTTGGTTGGCATGCCCCGGCGGTGGCTGGGCGTGCTCTGGTAGATGCCAACCTTGGTTGGCATGCCGTTCGTCGACCAAGGTCGACGCCCACCCAGGCAATGGCTGTCCGCTTCAACGCCCGTTCGGTCGCGCCACGTGCTGGTCGATCAGGATCACGTTGCCGTCGGGATCGGCCAACTGCAGATAGCCCGTACCCTGGCCATCAGGATCGGTGCGGACCGCCAGTTCGATGCCCCTGGTATCCAGCTCTGCCTGCAGCTCACGCACATCCTGGAAGTGGGGGAGTTCCTGCTTGTGCTGGTCCCAGCCGGGGTTGAAGGTCAGCAGGTTGCCCTCGAACATGCCCTGGAACAGCCCGATCACCGTGCCGTTGCTGCGCATCACCAGCCAGTTCTGTGCCGGATCGCCGCCGGTGACCGAGAAGCCCAGGGCTTCGTAGAAGGCACGGGAGGCCGCGAGATCCTTCACCGAGAGGCTGACCGAAAAGGCACCAAGCTGCATGAGTGGGCTCCCTGACGGGATGGGGGGTGTCGGCACTGCAGCATGACCGGGCGTGAAGACAATGTTAATCTCGATCTGCGCCGCCTTATGCGGCGCTTTTTTTCTCCGCTCTTTCGATCGACAGAGGATCCCATGCCGACCGAACCCGCTACTGCCCTGATCAGCAACGACATCGTTGGACTGGGCCTGATTGCCGCCACCCTGGCCCTGATCTTCTGGGCCGCCAGTGGTCCAACCCCGCTGCTGAAGAAGATCTTCGCCTGGGTGCCGGCCCTGCTGCTGTGCTATTTCATCCCCGCCGTCTACAACACCGCCGGTGTCATCGATGGCCACAACACCTCGCTGTACAACCCGGTCGCGCGTGACGTGCTGCTGCCGGCCGCGCTGGTCCTGCTGACCCTGTCGATCGACCTGAAAGGCGTCATCAAGCTCGGCCCGAAACTGCTGATCGTGTTCTGTGCCGGTACCGCCGGCATCATGCTCGGCGCCATCGTTTCGTTCCAGCTGATGAAGCTGATCCATCCGGAAACCGTGGCCGGTGATACCTGGGCCGGCATGGCGGCGCTGGCCGGCAGCTGGATCGGTGGCGGCGCCAACATGGTCGCCATGCGCGAGGTGTTCGGCACCGATGCCACCACCTTCGGCCAGTTCGCGGTGGTTGACGTGGCCTGTGCCAGCCTGTGGATGGCGATCCTGCTGTTCCTGGCCAACCGCGCACAGCAGATCGACACCCGCAATGGTGCCGACACCCGTGCCATCGACGAGATGAAGGCGCGCATCAGTGCCTACGAGGCGCAGAACGCGCGCATTCCCAGCATGACCGACCTGATGGTGATCGTTGGCGTGGCACTGGGCGGCGTTGGCCTGGCCCATGCCATCGCCGCGCCGCTGGCAGGCTGGTTCAAGGCCAATGTCAGCTGGGCCAGCCAGTTCAGCCTCGACAGCCAGTTCGTCTGGGTGATCCTGCTGTCCACGGCGATGGGCCTGGGCCTGAGCTTCACCCGTGCGCGCCGGCTGGAAGCGGCAGGCGCTTCGCGGCTGGGCACGGTGTTCCTGTACTTCCTGATCGCCTGCATCGGCATGCAGATGAACCTGCTGTCGCTGCTGGATCGGCCGTGGCTGTTCCTGCTCGGCGCGATCTGGATGGCCACGCACGTGCTGGTGCTGTGGGTGGTGGCCAAGCTGCTGCGCGCGCCGCTGTTCTTCTTCGCCATTGGTTCGCAGGGCAACATCGGCGCAGCCGCTTCGGCCCCTGTGGTGGCGGCGGCGTTCCATCCGACGCTGGCGCCGGTGGGCGTGCTGCTGGGTACGGTGGGTTATGCCACCGGCACGGGCCTGGCCTACGTCACCGGCCTGATCCTGAAGTGGATGGCCACCGGCTGAGTTCGGACCGCCCTGGCGTCATGCTTCCGTAGATCCACGCCATGCGTGGATGCATTTCATGGGTATCCATGAACAAGGAAGGGGTCAGATCCGTTTCCCGGAGGAAACGGATCCGACCCCGGACTCAACTCGATATCTGCCAGGCTTCATCCACGCATGGCGTGGATCCACTCAACGTCATTCGAGCGCTGTTGAACCGGACCCTCAACAGCAGCGGCCACCGTTGCGTCCGCCATAACGCGCTTCCTGGCGCTCGCGGAAGAACGTCTTGTAGTCCATCGGCTCCTGGTCCGGATGTTTTTCCAGCATGTGCCGGACGTAGTTGTCGTAATCAGGAATGCCACAGCACAGTCGTGCGGTCTGCACCAAGCGCCGCCAGATGCGGCGGTGCGCCTGGTACTGGCCGGCGGGAACCAGTTGGGTACTCATCACAGATCCACCATTTCATGCGGCTTCAGCGCCACGTACGGGGTCTCGCGGTCAGTGCGCTGCGGATTGCGGCGGGCCGCCAGGATGGTCTTGATCGAATACACCAGCACCGCGCCCACCACCAGCAGGAACAGCGCGGTCAGGCCGGTGTTGACGTAGGCGTTGACCACGATCTGCTTCATCTGCGCCACCGACTTGGCCGGTGCAGTGATGGTGTCGCTGGCGAGCGCGGCCTGGAACTTGTGTGCCTGTGCCAGGAAGCCCTGTGCCGGATTGCTGTCGAAGATCTTGATGAAGCCGGCGTAGGTGGTGCAGATCAGCAGCCACACCGCCGGTACCGCAGTCACCCATGCATAGCGGTCACGCTTCATCTTGAACAGCACCACCGTGCCCAGCATCAATGCGATGCCGGCCAGCATCTGGTTCGAGATGCCGAACAGCGGCCACAGCGTCTGGATGCCGCCGAACGGATCGACCACGCCGGTGTAGAGCAGGTAGCCCCACAGCGCCACGCAGCCGGCGGTACCGATGATGTTGGCGGTCCACGATTCGGTCTTCTTCAGGGCCGGCACGAAGTTGCCCAGCAGGTCCTGCAGCATGAAGCGGCCCGCACGGGTACCGGCGTCCACCGCGGTGAGGATGAACAGCGCTTCGAACAGGATCGCGAAGTGGTACCAGAACGCCATCATCGCGTCGCTGCCACTGGGAATCGCTTCGTGCAGGATCTGCGCGATGCCTACCGCAAGTGTTGGCGCGCCACCTGCACGATGCAGGATGGTCGGTTCACCGATCGCCGCCGCAGTCGCGGTCAGCTGCTCGGGGGTGATGGTGAAGCCCCAGGTGTTGGTGATGTAGTGCGCGGCCGAGGCCGCATCGGCACCGATCACCGCCGCCGGGCTGTTCATCGCGAAATAGATGCCCGGATCGATGATCGAGGCCGCCACCAGCGCCATCACCGCGACGAACGATTCCATCAGCATGCCGCCGTAGCCGATGTAGCGCATGTGCGCTTCATTGGCCAGCAGCTTCGGCGTGGTGCCGGAGGAAATCAGTGCATGGAAACCGGAGACCGCGCCACAGGCGATGGTGATGAACAGGAACGGGAACATGCCGCCCTTCCACACCGGGCCGTCGCCGCTGGCGGCGAACTGGGTCAGCGCCGGCATCTTCAGTTCCGGCATCACCACCAGGATGCCGATGGCCAGCGCGATGATGGTGCCGATCTTGAGGAAGGTCGACAGGTAATCACGCGGGGCCAGCAGCAGCCACACCGGCAGCACCGAGGCGACGAAGCCGTAGCCGATCAGCATCCAGGTGATCTGGGTGCCGGTGAAGGTGAAGGCCGGGCCCCAGACCGGATCGGCGGCGACCTTGCCGCCGTACCAGATCGCGGCCAGCAGCAGGATCAGGCCAACCACCGAGATCTCGCCGATCTTGCCGGGGCGGATGTAGCGCATGTACACGCCCATCAGGATCGCGATGGGCATCGTCGCGATCACCGTGAACATGCCCCACGGGCTTTCGGCCAGCGCCTTGACCACCACCATCGCCAGCACTGCCAGGATGATGATCATGATCAGGAACGCACCGAACAGCGCGATGGTGCCGGGCACCTGGCCCATCTCTTCTCTTACCAGGTCACCCAGCGAGCGGCCATTGCGGCGGCTGGACAGGAACAGGACCATGAAGTCCTGCACCGCACCGGCCAACACCACGCCCACCACCAGCCACAGCAGGCCGGGCAGGTAGCCCATCTGCGCGGCCAGGACCGGGCCGACCAGCGGGCCGGCGCCGGCAATGGCGGCGAAGTGGTGGCCGAACAGCACGTGCTTGTTGGTCGGAACGTAGTCCAGGCCATCGTTGTTGATCACCGCCGGGGTGGCCCGGGTCGGATCCAGCTGCATCACCTTGTTGGCGATGAACAGGCTGTAGAAGCGATAGGCGACGAGGTACAGCGACACCGCCGCGACGACGATCCACAGGGCATTGATGTGTTCGCCGCGGCGCAGCGCCACGGTGCCCAGACAGAACGCGCCGAGCAGAGCGAGTACCGCCCAGCCCAGTTTGGAAAACCCTTTCATGAGGTGCTCTCTCCCGGAAAGACAGACAAAGAGTCCTGCTTGCCCACGACAGGGTCAATTGGCACAGGACGAATCGGCGGTAGTACTTTGGTCGTACGGCGGCTGCGCTGACGTGCAGCGAACATCAGGGATGGAACAATCGGTTGCGGAGCCATCCATTGGCCTACGGCCGTGTGGCGTCCATCTTCAGTGGCACCCATCCAACAGGAGTCGCCATGAGCTTTCCCGAACCGGTCCGCGTACTGCGCACCATCCGTGGCATGCCCACCTCCGACGGTGCCGGCGTGCGCCTGACCCGCGTCATCGGCGGCCCGACGCTGCCCGACCTGGATCCGTTCCTGCTGCTTGATGAGTTCGGTACCGACCGCGCCGAGGACTACATCGCCGGCTTCCCGGAACACCCGCACCGTGGTTTCGAGACCGTCACCTACATGCTCGACGGGCGCATGCGGCATCGCGACAACCATGGCAACGAAGGCCTGCTCACCCCGGGCAGCGTGCAGTGGATGACCGCTGGCCGTGGCCTGGTGCATTCGGAGATGCCCGAGCAGGAAAGCGGGCAGATGCGCGGGTTCCAGCTGTGGGTGAACCTGCCTGCGAAGGAGAAGATGACCGAGCCGAAGTATCAGGAATTCGCACCCGAGCGCATTCCCGTGGTGCACCCGGAGCCGGGCGTGGAGGTGAAGGTGATTGCCGGCAGCGTGGACGGCACCGATGGGCCGATCGTGCAGCCGGCCACCGATCCGCTCTACCTCGACATCACGCTGGCGCCCGACCGGGCCTGGACCTATGCGCTGCCGGAGGGGCACAACGCGTTCGCCTACGTGTTCGAAGGTGCGATGACCGTGGGTGAGCAGGACGCCGCGCGCGACGTTGCACGCCAGGAACTGGCGGTGCTGGGCGGTGGCGAGCAGTTGCACCTCTCGGCCGGCAGCGAAGGTGCGCGGTTGATCCTGGTGGCCGGCCGTCCGCTGCGCGAACCGGTGATGCGCCACGGGCCGTTCGTGATGAACACGCGGCAGGAACTGATGCAGGCCTTCGTCGATTTCCAGGAAGGCAAGTTCTGAGGGAGTGCCGGCCGCTGGCCGGCAGCAGCCTCGGACAAAGGCGGATCGGGGTGCCGGCCAGCGGCCGGCACTACCGTCGGATCGGCTCGCATTGCGGGGATGCTGCCAGGCAGTCATCCCCGTCACCTTCAGCGCCCCGCGGCCACGGCCGACGGGGTCAGGCTCATGCCCTGCGCCAGCTGCTGCAGCGAGCCCAGTTCCTGCGCGCTGTCCGGATACAGCGAAATCTGCGCGTAACGCCCTTTGTCGAGCTTGACCACACTGATGCGACGCTCGGCATAGCCGGGCGGCTGCTGGCCACCCAGATCGGGCTGGTACCAGTACAGCGATTCACCGCCGAAGCTGCCCTTTTCCTGGCGCAGCGAGCGGTTCAATGGAAGGTTGGGATCGCGCGCACTGAGCATCAGGCTCAGTACCTCGCGGCCATCGCCGGTGCTGGCGCGGCAGACCAGGAAATCGGCCTGTGCCTGCTGTTGCCACTGCAGGCCGCTGCTGGCCGGCAATGAAGGACATTCGGTGGGAGCCTGCGCGGCGGCCTGGGCCACCGCGAACAGCAGGCTCGACAACACTACAGGCGCGAACTTCATGCATCCCCCAAGGTGGTGTGTCGTTGGCTCCGCCGGATGGACCGGCAGCCTTGGCATCCCATCCCCGGATGCCGCCCCGGCCGGCATGTGCACGGACGGTCAACTCAACCTTAACGGAACGTGAGCGATCGCACAAATCGCGGTTACACGCGTAACCATTGCGGCCGATGGTCGGCCGCAATGGTCCGCACAGGCCTCAGCGGTCGTTGCCGATCCACTTGTAGATGATGCCGCCGATCGCGCCGCCCAGCAGCGGGGCGACCCAGAACAGCCACAGCTGGCTGACCGCGCCGCTGCCGGCGAAGAAGGCCACCGCCGTGGAACGGGCCGGGTTCACCGAGGTGTTGGTGACCGGGATGCTGATCAGGTGGATCAGGGTCAGCGACAGGCCGATCGCCAGCGGGGCGAACCCGGCCGGTGCCTTGCCGTGGGTGGCGCCCATGATCACGATCAGGAACACGGCGGTCAGCACCACTTCGCACAGGAAGGCCGCGGCCACGCTGTAGCCGCCGGGGGACAGCGCGCCGTAGCCGTTGCTGGCGAATGCACCGGCCTGGCTGCCATCAATGGCGAAGCCGCTGGCGCCCGATGCGATCTGCAGCAGGATGAAGCCGGCCAGCAGGCCGCCGGCGACCTGGGCGATGATGTACGGGATCAGGTCCTTGGTCGGGAAACGACCGCCGGCCCACAGGCCGACACTGACCGCCGGATTGAAGTGCGCGCCGGAGATATGGCCGAACGCATAGGCGCCGGTCACCACGGTCAGGCCGAAGGCCAGCGCAACGCCGAGGAAACCGATACCCAGCGGATTGCCGTCACCGCCGAACTTGGCGGCCAGCACGGCACTGCCACAGCCACCCAGAACCAGCCAGAACGTGCCGAGGAACTCGGCGGACAAGCGTTTACCCATGCTCATGTGTTGCACTCCTTTGACGGTCGAAAGTGTGATTTATGTCACATTTCAATGATCAGCGGGTGACTGTAGTGTCAACGCCGGGTGCAGGGATACACCTTCGGATGTGTGCAACACGCGATGTTCAGTACTGCGGCAGCGGGATGAATTCCTTGTCGTCGCCCGGGATGGTGCCGAAGCGACCGGCTTCCCAGTCGTGCTTGGCCTGTTCGATACGTTCCTTCGAGCTGGACACGAAGTTCCACCACAGGTGACGCGGGCCATCCAGCGGCTCGCCACCGAACAACATCGCCTTCACCGGCGTCTTCGCGCGCAGGCGGCCACGCGCACCAGCCTCGGGGATCACCAGGTGCTGGGCAGGGATGTCCACGCCATCCAGCTGCGCGTCGCCTTCGAGGATGTACAACGCGCGCTCGCGGTGGCCGTTGTCGATATCGATTTCCGCATCCGGGTCGAGGTCGATCGCCACGTTGAGCGTATCGGCGAACACCTTCACCGGCGATTCTTCGCCGTAGGCGCGGCCGGCAATGACGCGCAGCCATGCGCCATTGCGGCGCTGCTCGGGCAGGGTGGCGGCGGCATGGTGGTAGAACGCCGGTTCGATTTCCTCATGCGATTTCGGCAGCGCCACCCAGGTCTGCATGCCGTGGATGGGGTTGTCATGGTCGCGGTCCGGCTGCGGCGTACGCTCGGAATGGGCGATGCCGCGGCCGGCGGTCATCCAGTTGACGTCACCGGGACGGATCACCTGATCCGAACCCAGCGTGTCGCGGTGGCCGATCGCGCCCGACCACAGGTAGGTGACGGTAGCCAGGCCGATATGCGGATGCGGGCGCACGTCGATGGCGGTGCCGGGGTGCATGAGTGCCGGGCCCATCTGGTCGACGAACACGAACGAGCCGATGCTGCGGGCCTGCAGGGTCGGGACGGCCCGGCGGACTTCTAGGCCGCCGATGTCGTGCACGCGCGGGGCGATGATGGTGGTCATGCGGGCGTTCTCGCTGGCAGGGATCAGGTGATCAGCATCGCATGCAGCTGTGACGGGGACATGCCCCGTATGGGTAACAGGTTGTTCCAGCCAACGGCGCAGCCCCTCGTGGCTGTGGGGTTGGTCGCGTAAAGCAAAAGCCGCGCTTGGCCGGGCGGGGTGGGTTCGCGGGGGACGCCGTGAATCCGTCCTTGGAGGCTTGGCCGCGGCATCCATGCCGCGGACACCCCCGCGAACCCACCCCGCCCGGCCTCTGACAGTTTCCGTGTGCGTCCAGCCACGGAGAAGAAAAAAGAAAATCAAAATCAAACGCCGGTCGCTTCGCTCGCATCCACGCATGGCGTGGACCAAGCGTGTCGACCAAGGTCGACACCTACCAGCTCCCGAAGGTCACTGACCGTCACCGGGAAACTGTCAGGGGTGGGGCGGTGTGGGCTTGCAGGACCGTTGGCGCCATGGATGGCGCCATCGAGCCCCCATGGACGGGTTTACGGCGTGTCCTGCAAGCCCACACCACCCCGCCCAACAAACAGAAAAGCCAGAGCCGGCTGTTGCTCCGGCTCTGGCTTCGGCTGTTGCTGTTGCCTCTGCGGGTGCCGGGCCGCAGGCCCGGCCGATAAATTCACACCACCGGTTCGCGCAGGGCGGGGTTGTCCCAGCCCGGGCGCGGGGCGAAACGGTCACCATGGCGCTGCTGCAGCGCCTTCAATCGCTCGACGATCGCGTCGGCACCCACCGCGCGGATGTGCTGGATCGGACCACCGCGGAACGGTGCGAAGCCGGTGCCGAAGATCACGCCGGCATCCAGCAGGTCCGCATCGGCCACCACGCCTTCGTGCAGGCAGGCCACCGCTTCGTTCAACAGCGGCAGAATCAGGCGGTCCTCCAGATCGGCCGGTGCCTGGTAATCGCTGGCCACGTCCGGCTTCTTCGCACGGCCGTTTTCCCAGGTATAGATGCCCTGGCCATCCTTCTTACCGCGCTTGTCCGGTTCCACCGTCTGCAGCGCGGCCGGAATCTGCAGGCCGAGGAACGGTGCTAGTTCGCGGCCAACGCCAGCGGCCACGTCCAGGCCCACGGTGTCGATCAGTTCGATCGGGCCCATCGGCATGCCGAACTTCACAGCGGCCTTGTCGATCACCGGGCCCGGGATGCCTTCGGCATAGGCGGTGGCGGCTTCCAGCATGTACGGGAACAGCACGCGGTTGACCAGGAAACCCGGGCTGCCGGCCACCGGCACCGGGAACTTGCCCAGTGCCTTGCAGAACGCGGCCAGGCGACGTTCGGTCTCAGGCGCCATGCCGTCGTGATGGATGATTTCCACCAGCGGCATCTGCGCGACCGGGTTGAAGTAGTGCAGGCCAGCGAACTGTGCCGGGCGCTGGATGTGGTCGCGCAGCTCCACCAGCGGAATCGACGAGGTGTTGGTGGTCAGCAGCGCGTCCAGCTTCATCTTCGGTTCGAGCGTCTGGTACAGCGCACGCTTGGCCTCGGGGTTCTCGATGATCGCCTCGATCACCAGGTCGGCCTCGGCCACGCCGTTGCCTTCCAGATCGGCACGCAGGCGCGCGGCCACTGCAGGACGCTTGCTCTCGTCGCGTACCTTCTTGGCGAACAGCGCCTGCGCGCGCTCCATGGCCGGGTCGATGAAGCGCTGCTCGCGGTCCTGCAGGGTCACGTCGAAGCCCTTGTAGGCGGCCCACGCGGCGATGTCGCCGCCCATCACGCCGGCGCCGACCACGTGCACGTGGCGGATGCCGGAATCACCACCGCCGAGGCCCTTCAGGCGCTCGGTCAGGAAGAAAATGCGGATCAGGTTACGCGCGGTCGGCGTGCTGGCCAGCTTCACCACGGCACGCCGCTCGGCATCCAGGCGTGCCTGGATCGGCTTGCCGCCGCTGCGCTGCCAGGTGCTGATCAGCGCGTAGGGCGCCGGGTACTGGTCCTTCTTGGCCTTGCGTGCGACCTGCTTGACCATCTGCGGTGCCAGCAGGGTGCGTGCCAGCCAGGTGTTGGTGGCCCAGGCCGTCGCGCGCTGCTTGAACGGGCGGGTGGTGCCGGACAGCGCCAGCGCTACGGCCGTGTCGAGCACCACCGCCGGTGCCACCACCTTGTCGACCAGGCCGATGCCACGCGCAGCCGAGGCTGACAGGGTGCGGCCGGTCAGCATCATGTCCATCGCCGCCGGTGCGCCCACCAGCTGCGGCAGGCGCGCGCTGCCGCCCCAGCCCGGGAAAATGCCCAGCTGGGTTTCCGGCAGGCCGATGCGGGTCGAACTGTCATTCGAAGCCACACGGTAGCGGCAGGCCAGCGCCAGCTCGGTGCCGCCGCCCAGGCAGTGGCCATGGATCGCCGCCACGGTCGGGCAGGGCAGCTCGGCCAGCTTCTGGTAGGTGGACTGGCCACGGCGGATGGCATCGTTCACGGTGCCGCGGCGGTCGAATTCCTGGAATTCCTTCAGGTCGGCACCGGCGATGAAGCCGGCCTTCTTCAGCGACTGGATCACCACGCCCTTGGGCGGGTCCATGGCGATGCGCTCAAGCAGGTCGCCCAGTTCCAGCAGCACGTCCTGCGACATGGCGTTGACGCTGCTGTCCTGACGATCCAGGGAGAGAACCACCACGCCGTCGTCGCGGATCTCGGGGTGCCAGTGGCTGAAGCGGAGACCATCGAAGCCTGAGAGCATGGACGTTCCATCCGGTTGTGTATGGAGAAGCGGCTATGATCCAGAGGTTGTTTCCCCCGCGTCAAATCCCAATAGCAGGGGAGTGGCGACCCCGGATCCATGGCCGTGGACCGGGACGCTAACGGAACGGTGGTTAAAAGCTGGTGCGGCGCCAGGTGATCGGCGACTGAACTTTTCCCGGGATTGGCAGTCTCATTGCCCGACGTCGGTTGGGCTGACAGGAGTGCGGCCCCTCATGGCCGATGTTGATACACCTCAGGAGCTGGATCTGGAACTGGTCCGGCGCGTGCAGCACGGCGAGAGCGCCGCGTTCGATGTCCTGGTGCGCAAGTACCAGCATCGCGTGGTGGCCCTGGTCGGTCGCTACATCGCCGACTGGAGCGAATGTCAGGACGTCGCCCAGGACACTTTCATCCGTGCGTACCGCGCGATCGGAAGTTTCCGCGGCGATGCCCAGTTCTCAACCTGGTTGCATCGAATCGCCGTGAATACCGCCAAAAACTACCTGGCTTCACACAATCGCCGGCCGCCGACCGATGACATCGACATCGGTGACGCCGAACAGTTCGACAGCGGGACGCGCCTGCGCGACACGGATACGCCCGAACGCGAGTTGATGCGCCAGGAACTGGAACAGACGGTGATGAAGGCCGTCAATGCGCTGCCGGAAGAACTCCGGTTGGCGATCACCCTGCGCGAGGTGGAAGGCCTGAGTTACGAAGATATCGCGCAGAAAATGGGGTGCCCGATCGGCACCGTGCGTTCACGGATCTTCCGGGCGCGCGAGGCGATCGACACCGAACTCCGGCCGCTGTTGGACATCGGCAGCGCCACCCGTGAGAAGAGCCGCGTATGACCAGTAATCCGTTCAACGAATCGCAGAACCACCAATCGCCCGCCGGGCAGCGCCTGGACCAGCGCCATCGCGAACAGCTGTCGGCCCTGGTCGATGGCGAGCTGGGCGCCGACGAAGCGCGCTTCCTGCTGCGCCGGATGGAGCACGACCCCGAGCTGGCCGGCTGCCAGGAACGCTGGCAGCTGCTGGGTGACGTGATGCGCGGGCAGGCCTCGGCGCTGGCGCCGGCCGGCTTCAGCGCGGCCGTGGCCGCCGCCATCGCTGCCGAACCGGCGCCGCAGGCCGAGCCGCGCCGCGAGGTGCGCCGCAGCGGTTGGCGGGCCTGGGGCGGTGGCGCCGCACTGGCCGCCTCGGTGGCGGCGGTGGCGCTGTTCATGGGCGGCGAGAAGCTGAAGGAAGCCACCCCGGGCGAGCCGTTGGCACCGCAGGTGATCGCCAGCCAGGCCGAACTTGCGCCCGCGCCGACGACGCCGGCTCCGGTAACCGAAGCCTCGGTGGATACCGCCGCAATGGCCGTGGCCGGTGTACCGGCAGTGGCCATGGCCGCGGCCAGCCGACGCCAGGACACCCGTCGCGCCAGCGCTACCCGCAGCCAGCAGGCTGCGCGTGCCGCCCAGCGCGAGGACATGCCGCAACGCGCCGTGGCCGCCGCACAGGCGCCGCTGACCCCGACCGTGCCGGCCAATGCCAGCCGCAACATGCCGTTCGGTGAGGTTGGTGGCCTGCAGGCGCGACCGTGGCCGCGCTCCAGCCTGGCGCCCGCTGCCGGTGGCGCGCTCAATGCGAGCTTCCCGGCCCACGCCGGGGGCGCCGCGTTCTACCCGTTCGAGCCGCGCCTGCAGGACGACCTGCCGGTGCCGCCGCGCCCGCGCGACTGAGCCGGGCGCTTTCACGCCCCGCCGTCGGCGGGGCCCGTATTCCTCTTTCCATCCGATCCGGAGGTTGCCGTCCGATGACTCCCCGACTCCGCACGCAGGCCATGGGCCTGCTGGCCCTGACCCTGCCGTTGGTGGCCTGCGCGCAGGCCCCGGCTCCGGCCGCCCAGACCCAGGCCGCGCCGGCCGCCGCGCCGCGGGCCCCGGCCCAGCCGCTGGTCACGGGCCTGCCTGACTTCACCAATCTGGTCGAACAGGTCGGGCCTGGCGTGGTCAACGTCGACACCACCATCGTCCGCAACAACCGCCAGGCCTCGCGGGGCCCGATGGGCGGCGACGATGACATGCCGGAGTTCTTCCGCCGCTTCTTCGGCCCGGATTTCCCGATGCCGGGGCAGGGCCCGGGCGGTCCGGACGGTGGCCCCAGCATCAAGGGCCGCGGCATGGGCTCGGGCTTCATCATCTCGCCCGATGGCTATGTGCTGACCAACTACCACGTGGTGGCCGATGCCAGCGAGGTGAAGGTCAAGCTGGGTGACCGCCGTGAGTTCACCGCGAAAGTGGTGGGCAGCGACCAGCAGTACGACGTGGCACTGCTGAAAATCGACGGCAAGAACCTGCCGACCGTGCGCGTTGGCGACTCCAACTCCCTCAAGCCGGGTCAGTGGGTGGTCGCGATCGGTTCGCCGTTCGGCCTCGACCACTCGGTCACTGCCGGCGTGGTCAGCGCCCTCGGCCGCAGCACAGGTGGTCCGGACCAGCGCTACGTGCCCTTCATCCAGACCGACGTGGCGATCAACCAGGGCAACTCCGGTGGCCCGCTGCTGAACACCCGTGGCGAAGTGGTCGGCATCAACTCGCAGATCTTCTCCGCCTCGGGCGGCTACATGGGCATCAGCTTCGCGATCCCCATCGACCTGGCGATGAGCGCGGTCGAGCAGATCAAGAAGACCGGCAAGGTCACCCGTGGCCAGCTCGGCGCGGTGGTGCAGGAAATCGACGGGCTGAAGGCGCAGGCGATGGGCCTGCCGGACAGCCGCGGCGCCCTGGTCAACCAGATCGTGCCGGACTCGGCTGCAGCCCGGGCCGGGGTGAAGATCGGTGATGTGATCCGTTCGGTGAACGGTGCGCCGGTCAACAGCTGGTCCGACCTGCCGCCGCTGATCGGCGCGATGGCACCGGGCAGCCGGGTCACCCTGGGCGTTATCCGTGATGGCAAGCCGCGCGACCTCAGTGCCACCCTGACCGCACTGACTGAAGACGGGCAGGCCGGTTCGCGTGGCCCGGCCACCGGCGACAGCGATGCGGCTCCGCAGGCCGGCGCCAATGCCCTGCTGGGGCTGGACGTCAGTGACCTGACCGCACCGCAGCGCAAGCAGCTGGGCCTGGAATCGGGCGAAGGCGTGCGCATCACCGGGGTCAAGGGCCAGGGAGCGCGTGATGCGGGCCTGTCTCCGGGCATGGTGATCCTGCAGGTGGCCAGCACCCAGGTCGGCAGCGTGGACGCGCTGAACCGTGCGCTTTCCAGCTACAAGAAGGGCGACGTGGTGATGCTGCTGGTGCGCACCGGCAGCGGCAACAGCGCGTTCGTCGCGGTCAAGGCTGGCCAGTAAGGCCTGCCGGGGCCGCTTCGGCGGCCCCGGCTTTTCCCCGAAGCCCCGCCCTGGCGGGGCTTCGGCCATTCCGGGCCCGGTCCGATGAGGCCGTTTTCGCGGGCGGGCGCCGGGCATGCGATAATCGACCGTTACCCTGACGACGCCGCGCGCCGCCGCCACCTATGTCTTCTGATTCGATGCGGAACATCCGCAACTTCTCCATCATCGCCCATGTCGACCACGGCAAGTCCACGCTGGCCGACCGCATCATCCAGCTCTGTGGTGGCCTGCAGGCCCGCGAGATGGAAGCGCAGGTGCTCGACTCCAACCCGATCGAGCGCGAGCGTGGCATCACGATCAAGGCGCAGTCGGTGTCGCTGCCGTACCTGGCCAAGGACGGGCAGACCTACCATCTGAACTTCATCGACACCCCCGGCCACGTCGACTTCTCCTATGAAGTCAGCCGCTCGCTGGCCGCCTGCGAAGGCGCGCTGCTGGTGGTCGATGCGGCCCAGGGCGTGGAAGCGCAGTCGGTGGCCAACTGCTACACCGCGGTGGAGCAGGGCCTGGAAGTGGTGCCGGTGATCAACAAGATCGACCTGCCCACCGCCGACATCGAGCGCGCCAAGGCCGAGATCGAGGCCGTGATCGGCATCGACGCCTCCGACGCGGTGCCGGTCAGCGCCAAGACCGGCCTGAACGTGCAGGATGTGCTGGAAGCGATCGTGCACCGCATCCCGCCGCCGGCGCCGCGCGACACCGACAAGCTGCAGGCGCTGATCATCGATTCGTGGTTCGACAATTACCTGGGCGTGGTGTCGCTGGTGCGCGTGATGCAGGGCGAGATCAAGGCCGGTGACAAGCTGCAGGTGATGTCCACCGGCCGCAACCACCAGGTCGACAACGTTGGCGTGTTCACCCCGAAGCGCAAGGTGCTGCCGGCGCTGAAGGCCGGTGAAGTGGGTTGGGTCACCGCCAGCATCAAGGACGTGCACGGTGCGCCGGTCGGCGACACGCTGACCCTGGCCGGCGACCCAGCCCCGAAGCCGCTGCCGGGCTTCCAGGAAATGCAGCCGCGCGTGTTCGCCGGCCTGTTCCCGGTCGACGCCGAGGACTACCCGGACCTGCGCGAAGCGCTGGACAAGCTGCGCCTGAACGACGCCGCGCTGCGTTTCGAGCCGGAAAGCTCCGAGGCGATGGGCTTCGGCTTCCGCTGCGGCTTCCTGGGCATGCTGCACATGGAGATCGTGCAGGAGCGCCTGGAGCGCGAATACAACCTGGACCTGATCAGCACCGCGCCGACGGTGGTGTACGAGGTCCTGAAGACCGATGGCTCGATCATCAACATGGACAATCCGGCCAAGCTGCCGCCGGTGAACCAGGTCGAGGAGATCCGCGAGCCGATCATCCGTGCCAACGTGCTCACTCCCGAGGAGTACATCGGCAACATCATCAAGCTGTGCGAAGAAAAGCGCGGCAGCCAGATCGGCATCAATTACCTGGGCAGCCAGGTGCAGATCAGCTATGAATTGCCGATGGCCGAGGTGGTGCTGGACTTTTTCGACAAGCTGAAGTCGGTCAGCCGTGGCTATGCCTCGCTGGACTACCACTTCGTGCGCTTCGACGCCGGCCCGTTCGTGCGCGTGGACGTGCTGATCAACGGCGACAAGGTCGATGCCCTGTCGCTGATCGTGCACCGCAGCCATGCCGACCGCCGCGGCCGCGAGCTGTGCGAAAAGATGAAGGACCTGATCCCGCGCCAGATGTTCGACGTGGCCATCCAGGCCGCCGTTGGCTCGCAGATCATCGCCCGCACCACGGTCAAGGCCATGCGCAAGAACGTGCTGGCCAAGTGCTATGGTGGCGACGTTTCGCGCAAGAAGAAGCTTCTGGAAAAGCAGAAGGAAGGCAAGAAGCGCATGAAGCAGGTCGGCCGCGTGGAGATCCCGCAGGAAGCGTTCCTGGCCGTGCTGCAGATGGACAACAAGTAAGCCCGCACCGGCCCTGCGGGGCCGGTCGTCTGGTGACGTTGCAAAGGACCCTGAATGAAACTGTTTGAGATCCTCCTGGTCGTGCTGACCCTGGCCTCGGGCCTGATCCTGCTTGCGGACAAGCTGTACCTCGCCAAGCGTCGCGCCCAGCGCGCGGGCCTGCTCGATTCCGAGCCGGTGCTGGTGGATTACTCGCGTGCGTTCTTCCCGGTGCTGGCGATCGTGCTGGTCGTGCGCAGCTTCATTGCCGAGCCGTACAAGATTCCATCCAGTTCGATGATGCCGAACCTGCTGATTGGCGATTTCATCCTGGTCAACAAGTTCTCCTATGGCCTGCGCCTGCCGATCAGCAACACCAAGATCGTGCCGTTTGGCGAGCCGTCGCGTGGTGACGTGGTGGTGTTCCACTTCCCCGGCCATGGCGAGAACGATCCGGCCAAGGGCGAGAACTTCATCAAGCGCGTGATCGGCGTGCCGGGTGACACCGTGGTCTTCGAAGGCGATGGCGTGATCCTCAACGGCGAGCCGCTGAAGTACGACAACAAGGGGATCTACGCCGGCCACAAGGGCCAGGGCGAGGGCGCCAACCTGCTGGTCGAGCACCTGCCGGGCCGCACCCACACGGTGCTGGAGACCGACTATCCGCGTGGCCAGGGCCAGTGGACCGTGCCGGCCGGCAAGTACCTGGTGATGGGCGACAACCGCGACAACAGCGATGATGGCCGTTTCTGGGGCCTGCTGCCGGAAGAGAACCTGCGTGGCAAGGCGTTCCTGATCTGGCTGAACTGCCAGGGCTGGTTCTGCAAGGATGGCTTCGAGCCGTCGCGGATCGGCTCGAGCATCAACTGAGCGGGCACCAACTGAGTATTTTCACATCCAACGCGTATCTGGGGAGAACGCAATGAAGACGATGAACACGCAGCGTGGCATGACCCTGACCTCGTTCCTGACGGTCCTGATCGTGGTTGGCTTCTTCCTCTACATCGGCATGAAGCTGTTCCCGATGTACCAGGAGTACTACGCGGTGCGCTCGGCGATGAAGAGCCTGGCCAACGAGCCGGGCGTGGGCAGCATGGAGCCGGCGCGCATCCAGGACCTGTTCTTCAAGCGCCTGTACATCAACTATTCGGACAACGTGAAGCCGGCCAACGTGAAGTTCGACCGTCGCGACAATGGCTGGACCCTCAAGGTCAACTACGAAGTGCGCCGTCAGCTGATCGGCAACCTCGATGTGGTTGGCAAATTCGATTCTTCCCAGGACCTGACACGAAGCGGTGCCCAGTAAATTCATCCAACGTGGCGACCTGATCGGTCATGCCTTCAGCGACCCGACCCTGCTCAAGCAGGCGCTGACGCATCGCAGTGCCGGTGCGCCGCACAACGAGCGCCTGGAGTTCCTCGGCGACAGCATCGTCAACATGATGGCGGCCGAGGCGTTGTACCGACGCTGGCCCAAGGCTGACGAAGGCGCGATGACCCGTGCCCGTGCCGAGCTGGTGCGTGAAGGCGCGCTGGCGGTGATCGGGCGCACCCTGGAACTGGGCGAGCGGCTGACCCTGGGCCCCGGCGAAATGAAGTCCGGTGGTCATCGCCGCGACTCGATCCTGGCCGACGCGGTGGAAGCCGTGGTGGCCGCGATCTACCTGGATGCCGGCTTCGAGGCCTGCCGGGCGGTGGTACTGCCCTGGTTCAGCGCTTCGATCGAGGCACTGCCGGCTTCCGGTCGGCCCGAGAAGGACCCCAAGACCCGCCTGCAGGAATGGCTGCAGGCCCGACAGAAGGCGTTGCCGCAGTATGAACTGGTGTCAGAATCCGGTGACGACCACGCCAAGCACTTCCGGGTACGCTGCAACGTAGCCGACCCGGCCGCCAGCACCGAGGGCGAAGGCGCCTCGCGGCGGCTTGCCGAACAACAGGCGGCTGCAGCCGTCCTAGAACAACTGGATTCCAAGTGAGCGAACAAACTTCCCATCATTGCGGCAGCGTGGCCGTCATCGGCCGCCCGAACGTGGGCAAATCGACCCTGACCAATGCCCTGGTCGGGGCCAAGGTCAGCATCGTTTCCAACCGCCCGCAGACCACGCGCCATCGCCTGCTGGGCATCGCCACCTATCCGGAAGGCCAGCTGGTGCTGGTCGACACCCCCGGCCTGCACAAGGTGCAGAAGCGGGCGATGAACCGGGTGATGAACCGCGCCGCGCGCGGCTCGCTGGAAGGCGTCGATGCCGGCCTGCTGGTGATCGAAGCCGGTCGCTGGGACGAGGAAGACAGCCTGGCCTTCAATGTTCTGCGCGACGCCGGTATCCCGGTGGTGCTGGTGGTCAACAAGATCGACCGGCTGAAGGACAAGGGCGCGCTGCTGCCGTTCCTGCAGGAAGTCACGGCCGGCCGCGATTTCGCGTCGGTGCATCCAATCTCGGCGCAGAAGCGCAACGGCCTGGAAGCACTGGTACGCGACGTACTGGCGCTGCTGCCGGAAGCGCCGCCGATGTTCGGCGAAGACGAGATCACCGACCGCAGCCAGCGCTTCCTGGCCGGCGAACTGGTACGTGAACAGCTGATGCGCCAGCTCGGCGAAGAGCTGCCGTATGCCACCACCGTGGAAATCGAGCGCTTCACCGAAGATGGCAACCTGCTGCGCATCGGTGCGGTGATCTGGGTCGAGCGCGAGGGCCAGAAGGCGATCGTGATCGGCAAGGGTGGTACCCGCCTGAAGGAGATCGGGGCCAAGTCCCGCCTGCAGATGGAGCGCCTGTTCGGCGCCAAGGTGTTCCTGGAGACCTGGGTGCGCGTGCGTGAAGGCTGGTCCGACGACGAGGCCGCACTGAAGGCCTTCGGTTACGAGTAAGCCGTTGCAGTCGCTTCGATGATGATCGAGGACGACACCGGCTTCGTGCTGCATGCACGGGCCTATCGCGAGACCAGCCTGCTGGTCGAAGTGCTGAGCGCGCAGCATGGCCGGATCGGCCTGCTCGCGCGTGGCGTATCCACCGCCAAGGGACAGGTGCTGCGCGCGGCCCTGCAGCCGCTGCAGTGGATCCGCTTCAGTGCCCAGCAGCGGGGCGAATTGGCCCAGCTGCGGGGTGCCGAGGCACTGGATGCTGCCCCGCGCCTGGTCGGCCAGGCGATGCTGGCCGGCTTCTATCTGAGTGAATTGACCCTGCGCCTGGCCCCGCGCCAGGACCCGCTGCCGGAGTTGTACCTGGCCTACGGCGAGGCACGCGCGCGGCTGGCCGTGGGCGCCGGCCTGGCCTGGACCCTGCGCCGGTTTGAGCGCGAGCTGCTGTCTGCGCTGGGCCTGGGTTTCGATCTGGACAGCGCCAGCGACGGCCAGCCGATCGACCCGGCCGCGCGCTACGAACTGGACCCACAGGAAGGCGCGCAGCGCCTGCTCAGCGAGCGCGGTGGGGAACGCCGGGCGGCCGCGACGGGTTCTGCGCTGCTGGCGCTGGCCGCCGATGAAGAGCCCGATGCCGCCGACCTGGCCAGCCTGCGCCTGCCGATGCGGCGGGTGCTGGCCCATCACCTCGGGCCACGCGGCCTGAAGTCCTGGGAAATGCTCGAGCAGCTCGCGCCTCGCAGGTAGGGGGTGTTCGGCAGGGCTTGCAGCCCTGCACCTGCCGAGGCCAAAGCAACAGCAACAACAGCATGCATTCCGTGGGATGGCGGGGTGGGTCCGGTTGCGGGGGGGGGGGCGCCGTAAACCCGTCCATGAAGTGACCCCCGGGAGTTGGACACCAGATCCAACCCCGAGGGATACATGAACAAATACGACGCGCGTTTCAAACTGCAGGTCGCCAAAGAGGCCTGCAAGACCTCCACATCGGTCAAAGCCATTGCCCGTCGCCACGGCCTGGAGTTCTCCACGGTCAGGCGCTGGGTGGCGACCTATCGGCTGCATGGTAGGCGGGGATTTCATCGCCAGGCCCGGTCCTATGACCTCCCGTTCAAGCTGGCTGTCCTGGAGAAAATGAGCCAGGACGGCCTGTCCGGGCGCGAGGCCACCACCTACTTTCAAATTGGCGATGCCGGCGCGGTGGGGCGATGGCGGCGCCTGTATGCTCAAGGCGGTGCCCAAGCGTTGGCACCCCCTCCGCCGCCGCCCCGAAAGCCGATGAAGAAGACCCGTTCGTCCAAGCCGCCTGAAGATATGAGCCGCGATGAGCTGCTCAAGGAAGTCGCCTATCTGCGTGCGGAGACCGACTACCTAAAAAAACTCGATGCCTTGATCCGGGAAGAGCAGGCGGCGCAGGACGCAAAGCGCAAGCCGTCCAAGGATTGAGGCAGGTTCATACGCTGTCGCTTCTGCTCGAAGCAGCTGAGCTGTCACGCAGTACGTTCTATTACCAGAACCATGTCCTGGCCCATCCGGATCAGGATGAGGCAGCCCTGTGCGAGCGCATCCGTGCAATCTACGATCAAAGCCAAGGGCGCTATGGCTATCGCACGGTGACGCTGGAATTAGCCAATCAGGGTCATCGGACCAATCACAAGCGGGTTCAGCGCCTGATGGGGGAGATGGGACTGAAATCGCGGGTGCGCGTAAAGCGCTACCAGGCCTTCAAGGGGGCGGCCAATGTTGTGGTTGGCAATGACCTCAATCGCCAGTTCCATGCCGAGCGGCCCAACCAGAAGTGGGTGACTGACGTGACCGAGTTCAAGGTGCAGGGCATGAAGCTATACCTGTCGCCGATCATGGACCTCTACAACGGCGAAATCGTGGCTTATCAGATCAAGCGTCGGCCCGTATTTGATCTGGTGGGTCAAATGCTGGAGGAGGCCATCAAGAAGCTTCCCCCGGATGAGCGCCCCATGATCCACTCCGACCAGGGCTGGCAGTACCAGCATGAAAACTACCGGCACATGCTGGAAAAGCACTCGTTGAAACAAAGCATGTCCCGGCGCGGCAACTGCCTGGACAATGCGGCGATGGAAAGCTTCTTTGGGACGCTGAAGTCGGAATTCTTCTACCTGAACAGCTTTGACAGCATCGAGAGTCTGGAAGCTGGGCTGGTGGAATACATCCAGTACTACAACGAAGAGCGCATCAAACTGAAACTGAAAGGTCTGAGCCCGGTAAAGTACCGGGAGCAGGCCCAATCGGCCGCCTGACCCCGTCCAAGTCTCGGGGGTCACTTCACCATGGGGGCTTGGCCGCGGCATCCATGCCGCGGACACTCCCGCAACCGGACCCACCTCGCCTTGGACAGTTTCTCGCGAGCTGTCGGAATGGCACTCTGCTCTGGTGGGTGTCGACCTTGGTCGACACAGTAGAGCCACGCCCTGCGTGGATGCGTTTCGATTTCAATTCGAAATATTTGATTCCGATTGAGATTCATCCGCGCAGGGCGTGGATCTACTGGCCACAGGCCAACTGTCGAAGGCGGGGCACTGTGGGTTTGCGGGGTGTGAGCCGCATGGATGCGGCGACCAAGGCTACATGGACGTACTTGCGCCGTCCCCGCAAACCCACAGTGCCCCGCCATCTCACGGAATGCTGCTTTGGCCTTTGACGTTGCCACTGCCTGAAGGCTTCAGCAGGTGCAGGGCGCAGCCCTGCCGACCAACCCTCAATGCAGCAGGGCCGCCACCGCGTCGCGGAACCCCGCCTGGGCCTGCCCGGACTCCGGCGCATGATGCAACTGGCGCACCGCCCGGCCCAACCGCGCCGCGCCCACGAAGCCACAGCTCGCCTGAAGCCGATGCAACTGGCTGCGCAGCTGGCGCTCGTCATGCTGGTCCACCGCCTGCTCGACCGCATCGCGTACGCCTGGCAGCTCGGCCAGGAACAGCTCGCGCAGCGCGATCAGGTGGTTGCGCTGGCCATTAAGCGCGGCCAGTGCCGCAGTCTCGTCCCAGTCCTGTACCTGCAGCTCGACCGCGGCCGGCGCCTGGGCCATGACGATCCCGGCCGGACTGTTGACCAGGGCGCGGCGCACCGCCTTCAGCAGCTGGTCGCGGCCCAGCGGCTTGACCAGCGTGTCGCTGAAACCGGCCTCGCGCAGGCGCGCATGGATCGAGGTATCACCGTCGGCGGTATGCGCCAACGCCGGGGTGTCGGGATGTGAACGTCGCAGTTCGCGCAGCAGCTGCGCGCCGTTGCCGTCAGGCAGGTTGACGTCGATCAGCCACAGGTCATGCGCGCCGGGCTCGGCGCTGGCCAGGGCACTGGCCAATGAGTCTGCGGTGTCCACGTCCGCCGGTAACGTTTCCAACGCCGCCTTGAAAAAACCGCGGCTGATGATGTCGTCCTCGACAAGCAGGAAGCGGGGCCGGCTGGCCCGCGGGGTCATCTGCATCAGGGCTGCCTCCATGTCAGCTGTTGCAATCATCAAGCACAGCGGCGGCGGGCGCAAGCGGGTCCGGACCCTGCCGGTCAGGATCTGCGACAATACGCCCCCATTTTTGCCCGCAGCCTGTTGCCACGTGGCCCGATCCCGCTCCCGCATCGACCGTACCCCGTTCCAGACCGAGATCCTCGACCTCAGCCATGATGGTCGCGGTGTCGCCCGCCGTGAAGGCGAGGGCGGCAAGGTCACCTTCGTCAGCGGCGCCCTGCCGGGTGAGGTGGTCATGGCCGAACAGACCGCCCGCAGCCGCCATTTCGACGAAGCGCGTACGGTGGAAGTGCTGCAGGCCTCGCCGCAGCGCGTCACCCCGAAGTGCCCGCACTTCGGCACCTGCGCCGGCTGCGTGCTGCAGCACCTGGACGAAGACCAGCAGATTGTCGCCAAGCAGCGCGTGCTGATGGACAACCTGGAGCGCATCGGCCACGTGAAGCCGGGCACCGTGCTGGCGCCGCTGGTCGGCGAGAGCTGGGGCTACCGGCGCAAGGGCCGCTTCTCGGTGCGCCGGGTCGAAAAGAAGGACAAGACCCTGGTCGGCTTCCGTGAACAGGATCCGCGATTCGTCGCCGACCTCAGCCAGTGCCTGACCTTGATCCCGGAAATCGGCACCAAGGTCGAGGCGCTTTCCAGCTTCATCGAATCGCTCGATGGCAAGCGCGATATCCCGCAGATCGAATTCATTGCCGGCGACCAGGCCGTGGTCCTGACCGTGCGTCACCTGCAGCCGCTCAGCGATGCCGACCGCGTGGCCTGGGCCGCCTTCGGCCAGCAGCATGGCTTCGTGATCTACCTGCAGTCCGGTGGCGTGGATACCGTGCAGCCGCTGGACGGGCAGGGCGTGCCGCTGTCGTTCCGGCTGGCGCCGTGGGACGTGGAACTGGCGTTCCGCCCGCTGGACTTCATCCAGGTCAACGCCAAGCTCAACGAAAAGATGATCGCCCACGCCCTGGACCTGCTTGAGCCGGGCGAGGACGAACGCGTGCTTGACCTGTTCTGCGGCCTGGGCAACTTCACCCTGCCGCTGGCGCGCCGCGTGCGCGAGGTGGTGGGTGTGGAGGGCGATGCCGGCCTGGTCGCGCGTGCCCGTGAGAATGCCGTGCGCAACGGCCTGGCCAACGCCCAGTTCTTCAGCGCCGACCTGACCCAGGACCAGCGCAGCACGCCGTGGATGCGCCAGGGCTTCGACAAGCTGCTGCTGGACCCGCCGCGCTCGGGTGCGATCGAAGTGCTGCAGCAGCTGCCGCTGAAGCAGTTCAAGCGCATTGTCTACGTCAGCTGCCACCCGGGCTCGCTGGCGCGCGATGCCGGCTATCTGGTCAACGAACAGGGCTTCACCCTGGTCAGCGCCGGTGCCATGGACATGTTCCCGCACACCGCGCACGTGGAAAGCATCGCGGTGTTCGAGAAGCGCTGAGCGGCTGTCATCACCCATGGCGCATAATCGCGCCATGGGCATTGAAATCGAACGCAAATTCCTGGTCATCAACGATGGCTGGCGATCCGCTGCGCACCGGGTGATCCCCATGGCGCAGGGCTACATCAACGACATGGGCGCGCTGGATCGCGGTACCCAGAACGCCTCGGTGCGCGTGCGTATCGAGGGCGACCATGCTGCGCTGAACCTGAAGTCGCGCACCATCGGCCACACCCGGCAGGAATTCGATTACCCGATTCCGGTGGAGGACGCGCGCGCGCTGCTGGCGCTGTGCGTGGGTGGCCTGATCGACAAGCGCCGCCATCTGGTCGAGCACGCCGGCCTGACCTGGGAAGTGGACGAGTTCCTCGGCGACAACGCCGGCCTGGTGGTGGCCGAGGTGGAACTGGACAGCGCCGACCGGGCCATCGAGCTGCCGGACTGGGCCGGCGCGGAAGTCACCGACGACGCCCGCTACTACAACGTCGCGCTCGCCAGTCATCCCTATTCACAGTGGTGAAACCCTGAAAAGGGGACGGAGGGGATTAAGTCGTCTTTACCCCGCCTGTGCGGAAAGCGACTTAATCCCCTCCGTCCCCTTTTTTCGGCGGGGGCGGGCCCCATGTCGGGGGGATGAGAATCGACATCTACTCCGACGTGGTCTGCCCCTGGTGCTGGATCGGCAAGCATCGTTTCCAGCAGGGCGTGCAGTTGCTGGGCGCCAACGCGCCTGAACTCGATATCCACTGGCAGCCGTTCCAGCTCGACCCGGATGCTGACGCCACCCCGGTGCCGCTGCGCGAGGCTTATGTGCGCAAGTTCGGCGGCGTTGAGCGTACCGAACAGATCCTCGGCCAGACCCAGACCACCGCGCGGGCCGAGGGCCTGCCGATGGACTTCAGCCAGGGCCAGGTGCGGGTGACCACGCTGCCGGCGCACCGGGTGTTGTGGCTGGCGGGCGAGCACGGCGTGCAGGATGCGGTGGGCGAAGCACTGTTCCGCGCCCACTTCGAGCACGGTCAGAACCTGGCGGACCCCTCGGTGCTGATCAAGGCGGGCGCGGCAGGCGGCCTCGACGCGGGTGAAATCACGCAGATGCTGGCCTCCGACCGCGGCTTGGCCGAGGTCGAAGCCAAGCTGGCGCAGGCTCATGCATTGGGCGTTTCTTCGGTGCCGACCTTCGTCATCGATGGGAAGTGGGCCATTTCCGGGGCGCAGCCCCCCGAGGCCTTCGCCAACGCCCTGCGCCAGATCGCCGCCGAGCAGGGCGCGCCTGCGGCCCCGGCTGACGGCGACGAGGCCTGCGGCCCGGACGGCTGCAAGGTCTGACCGGATCCGAAAAGGGGACGGAGGGAATTAAGACGTATCCAGCCCGTAGGGGTCGATTGCGGCTTAATCCCCTCCGTCCCCTTTTTCTGACCACTGCGCCTGTCGGCCGGTTCTGCGACAATGCGGCACTGCGCCATGCGGGCGCGCGTTGTGGAGATCGACCATGCTGCTGATCGGCGTTGCCGGCACCGAACTGACCGCCCAGGAACGTGACTGGCTGCAGCACGATGCCGTGGCCGGAGTGGTGCTGTTCAAGCGCAACTTCGCCTCGCGCCAGCAGGTGACCGATCTGAGCGCGGCGATCCGCGCTGCCGCGCCGCGCCCGCAGCTGATCTGCGTGGACCAGGAAGGCGGCCGCGTGCAGCGCTTCCGCGAGGGCTACAGCGAGTTGCCGCCGCTGCAGGACATCGGGGCGATGTACGCCACCGATCCGCAGCAGGCGCTGGCCCTGGCCGAGCAGCACGCCTGGCTGATGGCCAGCGAAGTGCGCGCCAGCGGCCTGGACCTGAGCTTCGCGCCGGTGGTCGATCTGGGCCGTGGCAACCGCGCCATCGGCAACCGCGCCTTCAGTGAAGATCCGCAGGTGGTGGCCGCGTTCACCGCCGCCTACGTGCGCGGCATGCATGCGGTCGGCATGGCCGCCACGCTCAAGCATTTCCCCGGCCACGGCACCGTGCTGGAAGACACCCACGTGGATACCGCGATCGACCCGCGCGCGCTGGACGAGCTGCGCGCCCAGGACCTGGTCCCGTTCCAGGTCGGCATCGCCGCCGGTGCCGACGCGGTGATGATGGCGCACGTGATCTATCCGCAGGTGGCACCGGAACCGGCCGGCTATTCGCCGCGCTGGATCCAGGACATCCTGCGCGGCGAGCTCGGCTTCCGCGGCGTGGTGTTCTCCGATGACATCGGCATGGCCGCCTCGCACAGTGCGGGCGGCGTGCCGGCGCGCGTGCACGCGCATCTGGATGCCGGCTGCGACGTGGTGCTGGTCTGCCACCCGGAACTGGTCGATGAAGCCCTGCACGCCGTGCAGGGACGCTCCCTCAATACTGCTGCGCTGCTGGGCCTGCTGGGCCGCGGCGCGCTCGGCTGGGACGGCCTGCTGGCCGATGCCCGCCATGGCGACACCCAATCCCGTCTGCTTGAAACCCTTGGAAGAACCGTCTGATGCCCAACCTCACCATTTCCCAGGCCCTGGCCCAGGCTGACCTGCTGGTCGACCGCCCCACCATCGACAAGGCCATCGCTGGTATCGCCGACGCCATCGCGCGCGATTACAAGGGCGAGGTGCCGCTGTTCCTGTCCATCATGCACGGTGCGCTGCCGTTCGCCGGCCAGCTGGCGCTGGAACTGGGCGCGCGCGGCCAGGACGTGCAGTTCGATTACCTGCACGCCACCCGTTACCGCGGTGAAACCACCGGCGGCGACCTGGTCTGGAAGCACAAGCCGGCCACCTCGCTGTTCGGCCGCCGCGTGCTGCTGGTCGACGATATCCTCGACGAGGGCTACACCCTGCAGGGCGTGCGCACCTGGTGCCTGGAACAAGGCGCGACCGACGTGCGCATCGCCGCGATGACGGTGAAGAAGCACGACCGCGCGCTGCCGGACGTGACTGCCGACTACGCCGGCATCGAACTGCCGGACCGTTACGTGTTCGGCTTCGGCATGGACGTCAACGAAACCCTGCGCTGCGTGCCGGCCATCTACGCGATGAAGGAATAACGGCGCAGCCGCCCGCGGCGCGTCTTCTTCTGCCGCCGGCATCTTCGGGTGCCGGCGTTCGTCTTTTCATGGAGTGCTTCGAATGCAACAGATCGCCCTGGCCGTGATCGGCGGTACCGGTGTCTATAACCTGGCCAAGCTTGACGACGTGCAGACCCACGAGGTCGACACCCGCTTCGGCCGTCCGTCGGGCCCGGTGCGCGTTGGTACGCTGCTCGGCCATCGCGTGGCGTTCCTGGCGCGGCATGGCGAAGGCCATTCGCTGCCGCCGCACAAGATCAACTACCGCGCCAACCTGGCCGCGCTGCAGCAGCTGGGCGCGCAGCGCGTGCTGGCGTTGAACACGGTGGGGGGCATCACCGAACACTTTGGTCCGCGCGTGCTGGCCTGCCCGGACCAGATCATCGACTACACCTGGGGCCGCATCAGCACGATCTGTGAGGAAGAAGGCACCGACGTGGTCCACGTTGATTTCGGCCACCCGTACACGCCAATGCTGCGCAGCAAGATCCTGGCTGCGGCCAAAGTGACCGGCGTCACGGTCCATGACGGTGGCTGCTACGGCGCAACACAGGGCCCGCGCCTGGAAACCATCGCTGAAATCGCCCGTATGCGCCGCGACGGCTGCGATCTGGTGGGCATGACCGGCATGCCGGAAGCCGCGCTGGCACGCGAGCTGGGGCTGGATTACGCCTGCCTGGCGATCATCGCCAACTGGGCTGCCGGCTGTGGTGATGGCGAGGAGATCACGATGGCCGAAGTGCTGGCCAACGTGCAGGCGGCCGGCAACGGACTTCCGGAACTGGTGGGCGAATTGGCACGGGGGTGATTGTCTTCCCCGAGCAAGCTTTGCATACTCAGCTTGTGCGCGGGTTCAGCGTACACCACCCATTCATTGCATAAGGTCTCGCATCACCATGCCGAACGGTACCGTCAAGTGGTTCAACGACGCCAAGGGATTTGGCTTCATCTCGCCGGAGGATGGCAGCGCCGACGTGTTCGCGCACTTCTCCGCCATCAACTCCAAGGGCTTCCGCAGCCTGCAGGAAGGCCAGCGTGTCACCTATGACGTGACCCAGGGCCCGAAGGGTGCCCAGGCTTCGAACATCACGCCGGCCGAGTGATCCACTCGACAGTGCGTTGAAAACCCCGCTTCGGCGGGGTTTTTTTTGCGCGGATTGCCCGCGACCCGCTCGCGATCCACCCGCCTCGGGCACAATGCGGCCATGACGGAACGACTGCGCATCGCCGTGATCGGCTACGGCACCGCTGGACAGGCAGTGTCCATCCTGCTCACCCGTGACGGCCACGAGGTGGAGATCTTCGAACGCGTGCCCACGCCGGGGCCGGTGGGTGCCGGTTTCCTGCTGCAGCCCAGCGGCCTGCAGGTACTGTGGCAGATGGGCCTGCTTGATTCCGTGCGCGCACATGCCGCGCCGGTGCACCGCCTGTATGGCGACACGCCGTGCGAGCGCGCGGTGATGGACATGCGCTACGAGGGACTGGATGCGCGCCTGCACGGCCTGGGCATGCAGCGCGGGGCCTTGTTCTCGCTGTTGGACGAGGCGCGCGCAGGCGAGGGCCAGCTGCATGCCGGTACCACCATTACCGAGGTGGATGCCGAACACGGCCGTCTGCGCGACAGCGACGGGCGCACGCATGGCCCGTTCGACCTGGTAGTGGTCGCCGATGGCGCCGCGTCGACGCTGCGCGGCACGATCGCCGGCGGTGCCGGGCTGGACCGCGTGTATCCGTGGGGGGCGCTGTGGTGCCTGCTGCCGGCCGAGGACTGGCCGCACGTGCAGGAGCTGCGGCAGCGTTACGTGGCCGCGCGCAAGATGATCGGACTGCTGCCGGTCGGCACGCGCCCCGGTGATGACACGCCGCGCCTGAGTTTCTTCTGGAGCCTGCCACGCGCTGACTTCGAACGCTGGCAGGCCGATGGCATGACGCCCTGGCTGGATGAACTGCATGCACTGTGGCCGCAGGCCAGTGCGCGCTTCGCCCATCTGCGTGATGCCGGCCAGTTGGCGCGCGCGGTCTACCGTGATGCGGTGATGACGCGCTGGCACCACGGCCGCATGGTGCTGGCCGGTGATGCCGCGCATGCGATGAGCCCGCAGCTGGGGCAGGGCGTGAACATGGCGCTGTTGGACGCGCTGGCGCTGCGCGATGCGGTGCGCACCTACGGCGGCAGCACGGTCGCGCTGCAGGCCTACCAGGCGCAACGCAGGGCACACGTTGCGGTGTACCAGCGCTGGAGTCGTTGGCTGACGCCGCTGTTCCAGTCCGACCGCGACGCCTGGGCGAAGGCGCGTGACGTGCTGCTGGGCCCGATGGGGCGCCTGCCCGGTGGCCGTGGCCACATGCTGCGCGTGCTCAGTGGCACCCAGCACGGCTGGTTCGGTGCACTTGCACTGGATCCGGCGTTCGTCGACGCACTGGCTACCGCAGCGGAAATGCCTCGTATCAACGCGATTTCGGCCAATGCGTGAAGCGCGTCGTCACCTGAATTAACGGTTGCCTCACCGCCGATATGCGAGAAGTAGGTTGCACGCGATTGCGCGTCGCCCGTTTTCCTTTCCGTGATCAACATCGCGCGTGGCCCGGGCGGCGCTGCCGTTGCGGCCTGTTGCGGCCCGGATGTGCCGCTGATGTTGAAGAGGAGGACGCCATGTTGTTCGCGGTCGAGGAGCTGGAATCGGAAATCTGCAAGCTGCGCGGATTGCTGCAGATGCTGCACGAGGACCAGCCCGACGTACTGGAGGACGTGTTCGAGTTCCATGTCGGCAGCCTGATCAGTCATGCATCAGCGGAGCACCACGCGCGCATCCGCACCTGCGCGCAGGAAATGCTGGCGGCGATCCAGGCATTGCCGCGACGACGTGAGGGCGACACGCCTGATTTCCAGTTGATGCCGCAGCTGGGCATTCGTCCGGCCTGATTCAAGCCACCGGCAGTTGCACCAGGCCGTTTCCCACGCAGGCGACCCTTTGCTCGCCGCGGGCGGGCACGGGCACGATGCCGGCAGTGAATGCGGAGAAGGCCGGCAGCACCGTCATCCGCTCACGCAGCCAGAACGCGGGGAAGCGCCGTCGCAATGGCGGCAAGGCGACCTGCGGATGCAGATGCCCGGCGATCACATGCAGCTCTGCATCGGGCATCGGCTCATGGCGAAGCAGGAACGGCTGCAGCCGTACTTCATCGTGGATCTGTACCTGCAACTGAGCATGCGGCAGCTGGCGGTCGTGATTGCCGCGCAGGACATGCACGTCCAGCGAAGCATTGCGTTCGCTCCATGCCAGCCATTGCTGGTACCACGCAGCGCGATGCGCCGGTCCATGCAGGATGTCACCCAGGATCCACAGCTCGCGACAGGCATGCCTGTCCAGCAGCCCCTGCAGGCGTTGCAGGTCTTCGCCGGTGCCGCCGCTGGGCAATGCGATGCCGGCGCGGCGGAATACATCGGCCTTGCCCAGGTGCAGGTCGGCGATCAACAGCGCCTGCCGCGCGGGCCAGTACAGCGCACGCGCGCCAAGCAGTATCAGCGATTCGCCGGCGCGCAGCAGCGGCAGTTCATCGGCCATGGCGGCGCTCCAGCTGCTGGGCCGCACGTTGCACGCGGGTGCGCCAGTCCTCGTTGCTGAACTGCCCGCGCTGGCGTTCGGCCCATAACGGGAAGCCCAGTGGCGTGAGTGATGTCGGGTGCTGCACGGAGAGGACCTGCATGCCGATCCTTGCCAGGACCTGCTGTAGTCCCGGCAGGTCCAGGCTGTCATGCAGCACTTCGCGTTCGGCCAATGCCAATAGCAGGTGGCCGGGGTCATGCTCGCGCAGTACGTCGTAGAGCAGGCCTGCCGAGGCCTGCAGCTGGCGCAGCGATCGCGGCATACCGCCGGGCAGGCTGGGGACCAGCAGGCCCGCTACGCGTGCGATGCCACGGAACTGGCGGCGCGCCAGCTCGCCCAGGTTCACCGCGGCACGTAGATCGTCCAGCAGCTGATCGGCGGTGAACAATGCTCGCCATTGCGCCGCATCCAGTTCGATCGCCTGCGCCGGTGCCAGCACCAGGCCATGATCGTTCACCGCGTAGCCGATGCTGTTGCGCTGCCGGCGGGTACAGCGCAGTGCCAGCAAGGCGGCCAGCGCCTCGTGCACGTGACGGCCGGCAAAAGGGTAGACGAACAGGAACTGGCCGTCGCGGCGCCGCACCTCTTCCACCAGCAGATGCTCTGGTCCGGGAAGCGTCGACAACTGCTGCTGCAGTGCCAGCAAGGGGGACAACCAGCGTGATTCGGCACTGTCGTCGGCGCCGGACAGTACCCACTCCAGCTCGCGGCCGAGCGGCATCGACAGTGGCAACTGGCCTCCCTGCCAGCGCGGCACCACACCATCACCGCGCCCTCGTGCCAGCCGCACGAAGGCGGTCATGTCGCGCAGCTGCACCAGTTCCAGCAGGCGCCCGGCGAACTGGAAACGGTCGCCGCGACGCAGGCGGCTGGCGAACTGTTCCTCCACGGCGCCCAGGCCACCACCGCGCAGGAACTGCACGCGCACGCTGCCATCGCTGCTGATGGTGCCGATCGACAGCCGATGGCGCAGTACCTGGCGGCGATCGTGCATGCGGTAGTAGCCGTCGGCATCACGCACGACCTTGTGGAAATCGGGGTACTGGGCCAGGGCCTGGCCACCCTGCACGATGAACGTCAGCACGGCCTGCCATGCGTCGTCGCCGAGAGATGCGAAGGCATGGGTACGCCGTACCTGCGCCAGCAGCGCATCGCTGTCGAAGCCACCGGCCAGGGCGCGGCTGACCGCATGCTGGGCCAGCACATCCAGCGACAGCGTCGGCGGCCTGCGCGCTTCGACCACGCCTTGGGCCAATGCACGGCGCACCGCGGCGTATTCGGCCAGCTCCAGTGCATGGCTGGGCACGCACAGGATGGAACCGCTGGCACCCGGGCGGTGACGCGCACGTCCCGCGCGTTGGCGCAGGCGGGCCACGCCCTTCGGGCTGCCCAGCTGCAGTACCTGCTCAACCTCGGGGAAGTCCACGCCGAGGTCGAGGCTGGAGGTGGCAACCACGCAGCGCAGCGCGCCCGCGCGCAGGCCATCCTCGACCTGCTGGCGCAGCGCTGGATCCAGCGAGCCGTGGTGCAGCGCAAGCGTGTCCGGGGCTTCCGGCCAGACCGCGGCCAGTGCCTGATGCCACAGTTCTGCCTGCGCACGGGTGTTGGTGAACAACAGGCTGCTGCGTGCCCGCATCAACGCGTCCAGCACCCGCGGCAGCTGCGCCAGGCCCAGATGCCCGGCCCACGGAAAACGTTCGCCGGGTTCCGGCAGCAGGCTGCGCACGCTGATCGCGCGCGGGCGCACGCCCTGCACGATCGGCGCGTCGGGCTGTCCGGGCAGCAGCACGTCGCGCGCCTCATCCAGGTTGCCCAGCGTGGCCGAAAGCCCCCACAGCTGCGCTGCAGGCGCAGCTTCGCGCAACACCGCCAGGTTCAACTGCAGCAGCACACCGCGCTTGTTGCCCATCAGCTCATGCCATTCGTCCACCACCACGCAGCGCAGCTGGCGCATGCGCGGCAACGTATCCGGATAGCTCAGCAGCAGCGCCAGTGATTCGGGCGTGGTTACCAGTACGTCGATGCGGCCTTCGCGGGCCTGGCGCCGCTCGCGGTTGCTGGCGTCACCGCTGCGCAGGCCGACACGCCATCCCAGTCCCAAGCCGTCGACGACGGCCTGGAGCGCGCGTGCGGTATCACTGGCCAACGCGCGCAAGGGCGTTACCCACAGCACCTGCAATGGGCGCACCGCACTGGCGCGGCGGGGCGAGGGCGGTGGATCGATAAGCGCCTGCAGCAACGGCCCGCCGAACATCGCCAGTGTCTTGCCGCTGCCCGTGGGCGTATGCAGCAACCCGGATTCGCCGGCCAGGTAGTGGCGCCACATCGCGCGCTGGAAGGGCAGTGAGCGCCAGCCGCGTGCCGCGAACCAGTCTTCCAGCCGGCGCAGTGCCTGGCTGCGGGTCATCGCGCCAGCGCCTGCAGGCTGGCCAGCTGATCGGCCTCGCTGGCAGGCTTGTCGTGGCGCCAGCGCAGGATGCGCGGAAAGCGCACGGCGATCCCTGATTTGTGCCGGCTGCTGCGGTTGACCGCTTCGAAACCCAGCTCGAACACCTGTTCGGCGCGTACGCTGCGCACCGGCCCGAAACGCTCGCGGGTGTTGGCGCGGATCCAGCGGTCAAGCGCGAGGATCTCCTTGTCGTCCAAGCCCGAATACGCCTTGGCCACCGGCACCAGCGTGTCGCCGTCCCAGACGCCGAAGGTGTAGTCGGTGTACAGCGTGCTGCGCCGCCCATGGCCAGCCTGTGCGTACAGGAGCACCGCATCGATGGTGAGCGGATCGACCTTCCATTTCCACCAGTCACCGCGGCGTCGCCCAGCCAGGTAGGGCGAGCCGCGTCGTTTCAGCATCAGCCCTTCCACGCCACGTTCGCGTGCCACATCGCGCATCGCCGCCGCCTGCGCCCAGTCGACGGCGGCAACGTCGGGCGACAGCTGGATCCGCACATCGTCCAATGCGCCGATGACCGCGGCAAGCCGCGTACGCCGTTCCTGCAACGGCAGCTCACGCAGATCCGCGCCATCGTGCTCCAGCAGGTCATAGGCGAGCACGCGTACCGGCGTGTTGCGCAGAGTCGCTGCTCCTGGCTTGCGACGCTGGATGCGGGTCTGCAGGGCGGTGAATGCGCGCGGCAGGTTGGCGGTCTCGTCCCAGGCCAGCAGCTCTCCGTCCAGCACGCAGCCCTCCGGCAACGCCATCGCGGCGTGCTCGATCTCGGGGAAGCGGCCATCCAGTCGTTCCTCGCCACGGGACCACAGCGCGACTTCGCCACGCCGGCGCAGCAGCTGCAGGCGTATGCCATCCCATTTCCATTCCAGCAGCCAGTCGTCGATCGCGCCGAGGCGTTCGGCAGGATCGCCTTCCAGAGGGGAGGCGAGGAAGAAGGGGTAGGGCTGCTGGCGGTCGGACGGCAGCTCGTCCGGTGACAGCAGTTGAGCCAGCAGCCCGGGCGAGGGGACCCACTCGCCGAGCATGCGCTGGGCGATGCGTGCGATGTCCAGGCCGGACCATTCCGCCAGTGCCTGCTGTACCAGTCGCTGCGAAACGCCAACGCGCAGGGCGCCGGTCAGCAGCTTGTTGAACACCAGGCGTTCGCTGCTGCACAGCTGCCGCCACCCGGCGACGACCGCAGCGCGGCGTACTGCCTCGGGTTGGTTGGCCACGGCCAGCAGATGCTGTTCGATCCAATCAGCCAACGGGTGGTCGGCGGCTGGCTGCGATGGATCATCCAGCAGCAGGGTCAGCGTTTCGGCCAGGTCACCCACCTGCGCATAGCTGTCTTCCACCAACCAGGGGGGGAAGCCGGATTCATCAGCAATCCAGCCGCGCAGTTCGCCGCTGGCGGCGATCTTCCGGCGTGCGCCGCCCACCTTGCCACCGCTGAGCAGGTACATCGCCCATGCCGCATCGTGCGCGCGCGCCTGGCGGAAGTAGTCGACCAGGGCTGCACGCTTGTCCAGCGTAGCCGTGCTGCGGTCCAGGCGCTGGTAGAGCGCAGCGAAGGCCTTCATTCCTCGCTCCCGAAATCGGTGCGGAAGGCTTCGGCAGCCACGCCGCGTTCGCGCAGGAACGGAATCAACGCATCGGTATTGCCATGGGTAGCGATCACCCGCTGCGCGCCTGTCTGTTCGATGGTCTGCAGCAGTGCTGGCCAATCGGCGTGATCGGAAATGACGAAACCGCGATCGACATTGCGGCGCCGCCGATTGCCGCGCAGCTGCATCCAGCCGGATGCGAAGCCCAGCTGGTGGCGGCCGAAGCGGCGCGTCCACGGTGTGCCGGCGGCCGAGGGTGGTGCGAGGATCAGCTGGCCGGCGGCATCGGGCTGACGGCCCTGTTCGGCCACGGCGAGCGTCTCCAGCATCGGCACGCCGGCCTGCCGGTACACCGCGACGCCATTGGCGATGGCGCCGTGCAGCCAGGCCGGGCGATCATCCTGCGGCAGCAGCTCGGCCAGCACCCGCTGTGCCTTGCCCAATGCGTAGCACAGCAGGATCGCGGCTTCGCCACGTTGTTCGCATTCGCGGCGCCACGCCACGATCTCTGCAGCCACCGCCGGTGTGTCCGGCCAGCGGTAGATCGGCAGTGCGAACGTAGCTTCAGTGATGAAGGTATCGCAGGGCACCACTTCGAACGGTGTGCAGGTCGGATCAGGCTGTCGCTTGTAGTCGCCGGAGGCTACCCATACCTGCTGCCCGTCGTCGATGCGTACCTGTGACGAACCGAGTACGTGGCCGGCCGGATGCAGCGATACCTGCACCTGCCCCAGGCGGAACGGCACACCCTCGGCATGCGCCTGCACCGGCACGTCACCCAGGCGCCAGCGCAGGATCGGCAGGCTGCCTTCGCTGCAGTGGTACTCCCCCATGCCCGGGCGGGCATGGTCGCCGTGGCCATGGGTGATGACCGCGCGCGCTACCGGTCGCCACGGGTCGATATGGAAATCGCCGGCGGCGCAGTACAGCCCCTCCGGGCGCAGCACCACCAGATCGTCGTTGCCTGCCATGCGGTCACTGTGGCCTGCGTCTCGTGCAGAGGGTGAGAACCGGCCTGAACACGGGCTTGGCAGGCGATGCGGCACAATCGGGCCGCAGACCTCTTGCCGCCAGGATGGACCGGATGAGTGGACCCAGCTTCAGCAGCAACGCACCGTATGAAACCCATGTGGTGTTGAACCAGCCGCCGCCGTTCGCAGGGCGACAGTTGTGGACCGACGACGTGGCGCTGATGGAGGCCGTACAGCGCGAAGGCGCCGCCAGCTTCGCGCCGCGACTGGGTGTCTATGGTGCACTCGCCGGTGATGAACTGTACCGGCTGGGCTTCGATGCCAACCGTGATCGTCCGCGGCTGCGCACGCATGATGCACAGGGCCATCGCATCGACACCGTGGAGTTCCATCCGGCCTATCACCAGTTGATGGACACGGCAAAATCGCACGGTGTCGCTGGATTGTCCTGGCATGAGCCGCAGCCTGGCGCGCACGTGGCACGTGCGGTGTTGAGCTACCTGCATCACCAGGCCGAGGCGGGCACCAGCTGCCCGTTGACCATGACCCATGCGGCAGTGGCGGTACTGCATTCGCAGCCGCATCTGGCCGAGTGGGCGCGCAAGGCCGCTGCGCCGGTCTATGACCCGCGCGACGTGCCGGTGGCGGACAAGGCCGGCATCACCCTGGGCATGGGCATGACCGAGAAGCAGGGCGGCTCGGATGTCCGTGCCAACAGTACGCGCGCCGAACCGATCGATGGCGAGCGTTACCGTCTGGTCGGCCACAAGTGGTTCTTTTCCGCACCGATGTGCGATGGCTTCCTGGTGCTGGCGCAGGCGCCGGGAGGCCTGACCTGCCTGCTGATGCCGCGCCGGCTGGCCGATGGTGACCGCAATGCGTTCCGGTTGATGCGGCTGAAGGACAAGCTCGGCGATTGGGCCAACGCTTCCAGTGAGGTCGAGTTCTGCGGCGCACAGGCATGGCGCGTGGGCGAAGAGGGGCGCGGCGTGGCCACCATCATCGGCATGGTGATGATGACCCGCCTGGACTGCATGCTGGGTGCAGCGGCGGAGATGCGCATGGCGCTGGCGCAGGCGCTGCACCACGCACGTCATCGACGTACCTTCGGCAAGCTGCTGGTCGAGCACCCGCTGATGACCAACGTGCTGGCTGATCTGGCGCTGGAGTCGGAAGCGGCCACGGTGTTGGCGATGCGGATCGCGCGCGCGGTGGATCGCGCCGGTGTGGATGCCAATGAAGCCGCGATGGCGCGGTTGGGGACGGCGCTGGGCAAGTACTGGCTGTGCAAGCGCGCGCCGGCCTTCGTCAATGAAGCGCAGGAATGCCTGGGCGGTGCGGGCTACGTGGAGGAGTCGATGCTGCCGCGCCTGTACCGGCAGGCACCGTTGAATTCGATCTGGGAGGGCAGCGGCAACATCCAGTGCCTGGATGTGCTGCGTGCGCTGGCGCGCGAACCGGAGGCGATGGCGGCGCTGCGCGGTGAGCTGGCATCGGTGGCTGACCGTGATGGGCGCTATGCAGCGGCATTGCAGCGTTGGGCAGCGGCACCGCCACCGGAGGAAGCGCAGGCGCGGCTGTTCTGCGAGCGCACTGCGCTGCTGCTGCAGGCGGCGCTGTTGCTGCGTGCGCGCAGCCCGATGGCGGAGGCGTTCGTGCGTAGCAGGCTGGAAGGGGAGCACGGGCTGGCGTTCGGGACGCTGCCGGCGGGGGTGGAGCTGACGGCGATGCTGGCGCGCGCGCTGCCGTAGGAGGCGGCCAACGGCGGAGCCCCTCGTGGTGGGCGCTGATACTGATGGGTGGGCCGCGCGGGTAGGTCGCGCAGGGGGCGCTGCAAGTACGTCCATGTAAGCTCGGGCGCGCCATCCATGGCGCTTACGCCCCTGCGCAACCTACCCGCGCGTCCGTGGACACTTTCCGTACGCGTCCACCACGGAATCAACAGAAAGAGCAGAGAGCGAAAAGCAGAAAAGCCGCGGCAGTGCCGCGGCTTTTCCTGTAGCGCCGAGGCCATGCTCGGCTGCCGGTAGGGCTTAGTGCTTGGCTTCTTCCTTGGCGGCGTTGGCCTTGGCGTCATTGGCGACATCGCGAGCCTTGTCGGCGACCTTCTGTGCGGCGTTCGCAGTGGCGTCGCTGGCATGTGCGGCGGCATCGGTTGCGGCGTCCTTGGCCTTGTCGGCGGCGTTGGCGGTGGCGTCTGCAGCCTTGTCCAGCGCCTGCTGGGTATCGGCGGCGGCCTGCTCGGACGCGGCAGCGGTCTTGTCGGCGGCGTCGCGGGTGGCTTCGGCGGCCTTGTCCACGGCGTCACGGGCGGCAGCGCCTGCGCTGTCAGCAGCCTGCTGTGCGTCCTGCTTGGCCTGTTCGGCTTCCGGGCCCTTGCAGGCGGCCAGGGCCAGCAGCAGGGAGGCGGCCAGCAGGGTGGTGGTGATCGGACGAATCTTCATGGCGGTCTCCGGTACTGCAATGGATGGGGACGCCAGCCTATTCATGCCGTTGTGAAGACGGGGTCGCGATGCAGCGGCTCAGTCGCGCGCATTCGAAAAAAGAAAAAGCCGCTGGGGAACCAGCGGCTTTTCCAGAACAGCGTGAAGAAAGAAGTTATTACTTCTTGGCTTCTTCAGCAGCGTCCTTGGCCTTCTCAGCGGTGCCTTCAGCAGCCTTGGCAGCGTCAGCAGCGGCGCCGGCAGCGGCGTCGGTGGCAGCAGCGCCAGCCTGGGCAGCAGCGTCAACCGAAGCGTCAGCAGCGGTGGCGGCGGTGTCAGCGGCCTGCTGGGCAGCGTCGGCGGTCTGGGCGCCAGCAGCGGCGGCCTGGTCGGCAGCAGCCTGGGCTTCGGTGGCGGCTTCGTTGGCCGAAGCAGCGGCGTCCTGGGCAGCTTCCTGCTTCGAGCAGGCGGCCAGGGCCAGAGCCAGGGACATCGCGACCAGCAGCTTGTTGATGCTCATTGTGTGAATCCTCGTCGTTAGAATTAGGCAACGCGCATGCTGCGCGCCGACAACATGATGACAAGCCAAGATTGGGTGTCAAGCGATCCCGCATTCATTTTTGCGAAATCATCGTTAAACCCATTTAAATCAATTCGATGGCGATAGCCGTTGCTTCGCCACCGCCGATGCACAGGGTGGCAATGCCGCGCTTGCCACCGCGCGTGCGCAGGGCGTTGACCAAGGTCACCACCAGGCGTGCACCGGAGGCACCGATCGGATGGCCCAGTGCGCAGGCGCCGCCATTCACGTTGAGCTTGTCGTGCGGAATGCCCAGTTCGCGCATCGGCGCCATCGCCACCACGGCGAAGGCTTCATTGATCTCGAACAGATCGACCTGGTCCAGCGACCAGCCGGTCTTGTCCAGCAGTTTGTGCAGCGCGCCGATCGGGGCGGTGGTGAACCACTCCGGTTCCTGCGAATGGGTCGCGTGGCCGACGATGCGGGCCAGCGGGGTGATGCCGCGAGCGGCTGCATCTTCCTCGGTCAGCAGGACCACTGCAGCAGCGCCGTCGGAGATGCTGGAGGAACTGGCGGCGGTGACGCTGCCGTCCTTCTTGAAGGCCGGGCGCAGGGTCGGGATCTTGGCGATGTCCGAGCGGCCCGGCTGCTCGTCGGTGGTGACCTCGACCTCGCCCTTGCGGGTGGCGACCTTCACCGCGACGATTTCATCGGCGAACGCACCGTTGGCCTGCGCCGCCTGCGCGCGCTTGACCGATTCGATGGCGTAGGCGTCCTGCTCTTCGCGGCTGAACTGGTATTTGTCCACGGCGCATTCGGCGAATTCACCCATCGCCTTGCCGTCATAAGCGTTGACCAGGCCATCGTGGGCCATGTGATCGACCGCCTGGAAGTTGCCGAAGCGGTTGCCGGTGCGCGAGTTCGGCAGCATGTGCGGCGCGTTGGACATCGATTCCATGCCGCCGGCGACAACGATGCTGGCCGAACCGGCCTTGATCAGGTCATGACCGAGCATGATGGTCTTCATGCCCGAGCCGCACACCTTGTTCAGCGTGGTGGCACCGGTCGACAGCGGGATGCCGGCAGCGATCGCCGCCTGGCGGGCGGGCGCCTGGCCGAGGTTGGCCGGCAGCACGCAGCCCATGAGGACTTCGGAAACGTCGCTGGCCGGGATGCCCGACTGTTCCAGGGCGGCAGCGATGGCGGCCGCGCCGAGGGTCGGGGTCGGCACGCCGTTGAACTGGCCGAGGAAGGAGCCGATGGCGGTGCGCTTGGCGGCGGCGATGACGATGTTGGACATGGCAATCTCGTTGATGCGTAAGCAATGTTCGGAAAGGAGACCGGGGGCCGTTGGATGTGCCCCGGTTTCCCGGCAGACTGCGTGGGGGTCGACCCAAGTATAGAGGGTCGGGGAGGGCCGCCGCTGGGCGCGGCCGCACGCCTGCCGGGATGAAGGCAGGACAACGTTCATGGGAAGGAATCGATGGAACGCACGATGATGGTGAGGTCTGCCCTGGGAACCGCGCTGGTGGTAGCGCTGACGGCCTGTGGTGGAGGTGGCGGGGGCGGCAACGTGCGCATCGATACCCCGCCACCACCGCCGCCACCGACTACCCCGCCACCGACGACGCCGCCCCCGGTCAAACCGCAGGAGCCGGCCTTCGACGCGCATCTGTCAGTCACCAATGCGCGCGCCGCACAGGCTGCCGGCCTGACCGGCCAGAACGTGCGCATCGGCATCGTCGACTCCGGCGTGCAGCGCAATGCGGTGGCGTTGAATGGCCGGGTGCTGGCCAACCTCAACTACATCGATCCGGCCAGGAACAATCTGGGTGTCGATGATGTGGTCGGCCACGGCACCGCCGTGGCCAGCCTCGCTGCCGGCGCGGCAACGGGCTCCTGGCCGGGTGGCATCGCGCCAAAGGCGCAGATCGTGTCGGCACGGATCATTGCCGACAAGCCGCCCGTCGATGACGGCAGCGGCAAGGGCAATTCCTTCAGCGGCCCGCTGGGCGTGGCGCAGGTCCACCAGGACCTGATCAGCTACAACGTGAAGGTGATGAACAATTCGTGGGGCGGCCTGTACTGGACCGATCTACCGACCACCGCGCAGGTGGCCGCCGAATATCGCCCCTTCGTGATCAACCATGGCGGGCTGGTGGTGTTCGCCGCGGGCAATGACGGCCGCAGCGAGCCGAGCAGCCTGGCCGCACTGCCCAGCCAGCAGGGCGTGGCCGGCACGCTGCCGGCTGCCGACCTGGAGCGCGGCTGGCTGGTGGCCACCGCCGTGGATCCGTATGCGCCCGGTACGCTGGCCAGCTATGCCAATGCCTGTGGCCAGGCGGCCCGCTACTGCCTGGCGGCGCCCGGCAGCGCGGTCTACCCCGATGCCAACGGTGGCAGCTACTACTGGAACTACGGCACGTCATTCGCGGCGCCCTTGATTTCCGGTGCGGCGGCGCTGGTCTGGGAGCGCTTCCCGTACTTCAGCAACGATCTGGTGCGGCAGACCCTGCTGGGCACCGCCAAGGATATCGGCGCGCCGGGCGTGGATCCGGTGTTCGGCTACGGCCTGCTCGACATCGGTCGTGCGATCAACGGTCCGGGTCGTTTCGACTGGGGTGATGTGGTCGCCAACGTGGATCTGGCCTCGACCGGCTCGGCGTGGCGCAACGATATCGTCGGCAGCGGCGGGCTGGTCAAGCAGGGCGGGGGCACCCTGGTGCTGGCCGGCAACAACAGCTACACCGGTGCCACCCGCATCGAACGCGGCATCCTGTCGCTGCAGAACGGTGGCGTGATCCGTTCCAACGTGACCATCCTCGGCCAGTCCGATCCGGATTCGACCGGCCTGCAGTTCAATGGCGGCACGCCCCGCGTGATCGGCAATGTGGTCAACGGCAGCAGCGTATTCCTCACCACCGGCAACACCACCGGCACCATCGAGGGCAACTACACGCAGCAGGCAGGTGGCCAGCTGATGATCGCGCTCGGTGCCAATGCGCTGCAGGTCACCGGCAATGCCGCGATCGACGGTGGCGTGCGCGTGCATGGCTTCGTTTCCGGCTACGTGCCACAGAACGGCAGCCGGCAGGACCTGATCCATGCGGCAGGCGGACTCAGCGGCACCTTCAGTACGCCGGCTACCTCCAGTGGCCTGCAGGGGCTGTCATTGCTGCAGAGCAGCTACGGCTATGACAGCAACAACGCGTGGTTGAACCTGACCCAGGTCAGCGTCACCGCAGCGGCCAGCGGGCTGGGGGCGTCCGCCCAGGCGGCAGCACAGCGCCTGGAAGGTGCATTCGCAGCGCTGGACAAAAACACAGGCCTGCAGGGATCGGCCTTTGGTGCAGCGGCCGGTGCCCTGCAGTGGACCGGCGGTGGCCCGCAGGGCCTGGCCGCCAGCCTGCAGAGCCTGTCCGGTCAAGCGCATGCGCGAGCCGAAGCAGCGACCTTCGACAGCATCGACATGTCGCGGCGTGCGATCGCCGAGCGCTTTGATCGTGTACAGGCCGCACCGCGCCTGCGCGGGAGCTGGCAGAGCGCGCTGGGTGAGGCGGGGCAGGGCAGCTTCGCCGGCAACGCTGCCGACAGCCGGGGCTGGATGGCCGGCCAGGATCTGCCACTGGGCAGCAACGGCCTGATGGGCGTGGCGTTTGGCGAGACCCGCAGCACTGGTGGCAGCAGTTTCGGCGGTGATCGTGGGCGTGATCGCCAGGCGCAGGCACAGTTGTATGCCGGCTGGAATCTGGGACGTGGCTACGCGCTGGCCCAGGTGGGGAGCGGACAGTTCACCCGCGCGCTGGATCGTCAGCTGCTGCTCGGTGCGGGTGCCTATGGCGTCTCCGCGCGGTACGGCGGCCGTTTCAGCAGTGCCAGCGTGGAGGGCGGGTACCGGCTGGGGCGTGCGGGCGCATCGATGACGCCCTACGTCGGTGCCAGCACCACGCGTGTGGAGACCGACGCCTTCAATGAACTCGGCGGCTTTGGTTTCGGCCTGCGGGGCGATGCCAACCGCGTGCAGCGCAGCCAGATGCTGGCCGGTATCCGCGGCGAGCGCGGCTGGGGGCGTTGGACGCTGCGTGGGCATGCCGAATGGCAGCAACGGCTTGATGGTGCGGATGCGGACTGGCAGGCCAGCTTCGTCGGCGTCGATGCCTGGGCGCCGTTGGCGGGCTGGAACGCGCCGCGCGGCAGTGCGCTGATCGGCGTGGCGCTGGAATCGTGGTGGGGCCGCAATGGGCGCCTGAGCCTGGGCTTCGACCAGCGCGTTGGTGGCGAAGGTGCGCGGCAGGCCGCCTTGCGCTACAGCACCGGCTTCTGAAGGACGGCTCGCGCCGGGTCATGCCCGGCGCGACATCGGCAGGTTCAACCGCCGCGCAGGTTGCCCAGGCGCGGGGTGCTGCGGCCCAGCGGCATCTTCAGCTTGCCGATCGACAGGATGCGGCTTTCGGCGATGCGGTCGGCGGCACGCTGCGGCGCGATGTTCTCGCGCTGCGACAGTTCGAAGATGCGGGTGAGGTTGTGGTAGATGCTGCGGATCAGGCGCATTGCGCGTTCGCGGTTGTAACCGTCGATCTCCAGCGACACGTTCATCACGCCACCGGCGTTGACTGCATAGTCCGGCGCATACAGGATGCCGCGCGCATGCAGCTCGTCGCCGATTTCCAGGCTCGACAGCTGGTTGTTGGCGGTGCCGCAGATGATCTTCGCCTTGATCCGCGGCAGCGTGTCGGCGTTGATCGCACCTTCCAGCGCGCACGGTGCGAACACGTCGGCGTTCACCTCGTGGATCTCATCCGGCTTGACTGCTTCGGCGCCGAAATCGCTGACCGCGCGATCAACCAGCGCGCTGTCCAGGTCGGTGACGTACAGCTTGGCACCGCGGTCGCGCAGCAGTTTCACCAGTTCCATGCCGATGTGGCCCAGGCCCTGCACGGCGATGCTGGTCTTGCCCACTTCCTCATGGCCGAACTTGAAGCGCATCGACGCCATCAGTGCCTGCAGCGCACCGTAGGCGGTGAACGGGGCGGGATCGCCGGAGCCACCATGGACCTGGTGCACGCCGGTCACGAACTGGCTTTCCAGGTAGATGTTCTCCATGTCGTTGACGTCGGTTCCGACGTCCTCGGCGGTGATGTAGCGCCCGCCCAGCGAATCGACATAGCGGCCGAAGGCACGGAACAGCACCTCGGTCTTGTCCACTTTGGGGTCGCCGATGATCACCGCCTTGCCGCCACCCACGTTGAGGCCGGCCAGTGCATTCTTGTAGGTCATCGTCCGGCTCAGCCGCAGCGCATCGGCCAGCGCCTCGTCGGTGCTGGCGTAGGGGCGCATGCGCACGCCGCCCAGGGCCGGGCCGAGGGTGGTGTTGTGGATGGCGATGATCGCCTTCAGGCCGGCGTCGTGGTTGTGGCAGAACACCACCTGTTCGTGGCCGGTGGTGGCGAGGGTTTCGAATAGCATGGCGTCTCCGATGGCGCGATCAGCGGCGAACTGCAGCGAACGGCCAGTGAACGGTAGGGTCCCAAAACAAAAAAAGCGACGTCGTCGGTGCAGGGGGACGGGTCGCGCGGCGCCATTCTAGTCCATTCCCCCGGCCGGTGCCGTCGACATCGGTGGCCTTCCGGTTAAAGAAGATGAAAGTTCGGCCGATGCTGCGACGACGGCGGGTGGCCGGATTCGCGTGAAGAGGCAGGGCGGTCAGTGACGGCAAGGGCACCACAACGACAGGGCGGGCGGCGATGACGCCGGCCTGGTGGCGATCACTGCGTGGCTGGCTGGCGCGCTCGACCGGGACGGCACCGTCCCGGTTGGCGGCGGCGTCGCGGCAGGCGGTGGCGGCGGCTGCGGCCAGCCTGCAGGGCGAGGCTCTGCCCTCGGCCGAGATCGCTGCACATCTGCAGCGTGGCCTGCATGCACTGGCCCTGTACCCGCGCCTGGCCGGTGAATCCACGGCGGTGCAGGCCGCGGGGTTGGGCGAGGCGGTGGCGCGCGCGCTGCAGGACCGGGACTGGGCGGCCCGTCAGCTGCCGCGCCGCCCGCAACTGCTGCCGCAGCTGATCCAGACGGTCAACGACGATGCTGCGTCGGCGCGAGTGATGGCGGCGATCATCGGCCAGGACCCGGTGCTGACCGGCAACCTGCTGCGCATCGCCAACAGCCCGGCCTACAAGGTGCACGAGCGCCCGGTGGAAAGCCTGCAGCGGGCGGTGACGCTGGTCGGTACCGAAGGCGTGCGACAGATCATCAGCGCAGTTCTGGTGCAGCCGGTGATGCAGGTGCAGTGCGAGGTGTTTCCGCAGTTCAGCACGATCATCTGGGAGCACGCACTGCTGGCCTCGCGCGCAGCCGCTGACCACGCGCGCACGGTCACTTTCGGCGATGCCTTCGCCGCCCAGTGGCTGGGCCTGGTACAGGGGCTGGGGGCCGCGCTGGTGATGCGCCAGCTGCTGCAGGAAGCGCAGGCACGCGATGAAACGGTGGAGCCGGCGCTGGCGCTGCAGCTGCTCCAGCAGTGGTCACTGCCGTTGGCGCAACGCGTGGCCGCGGCCTGGGAGCTGCCCGAGCCGGTGCACCAGGCGCTGGCGCCCGAGGCGGATGGCCCGCTGGCCGACAGCCTGCGCCTGGCCAGCGCGGCCGCAGCGGCCAGCCTGCTGTGCCGGCACGGACATGCCAGCCAGAGTCGCATGCTGGCCCTGCTTGAACAGTTGCCTTCGGCGCCGCCGCATGCGCTGCGCTGGATCTGGCGGCGCCTGCATGGGCGCAGCGTGGAAACACGGGATGACGCCGGACAGGAAGAGGCGGGTCCTGCGCCCTGAGCGCTACAGCTGCGATTCCACCGGCAGCCAGCTGATCACCCGCGCGGTCCAGCGCTTGCCCAGGCTGGCCCCGGGTTCGGCCTCCACCCAGTGCGGCGGTGGCTGCCGCTCCAGCCAGCGCAGGTCATCATCGCGCCCCAGCGCCAGCCACCAGCTGTGCTCCGGGCCGGCCAGGCGCAGGTACTCGTCGCGCAGCTGTGCACCGAGCACCGGGTCATCGAACAGCACGCCCATTTCGGTATTGAGGTAGGCCGAACGCGGGTCGAGGTTGAACGAACCGACGAAACCGCGGCGGTCATCGACCACGAATGCCTTGGTGTGCAGGCTGGCGCCGCTGCTGCCGAACAGGCTGGCATCCAGCTGGCCGTGTGCCTTCAGTTCGTACAGCTGCACGCCGGCCCTCAGCAGCGGCACCCGGTAGCCCATGTAGCCGCCGTGTACCGCTGCCACATCGTTGGCGGCCAGTGAGTTGGTCACCACCCCCACCTGCGCGCCGCGTGCGGCCAGCGCCGACAGCGCCTCGACCCCATCGTTGCCGGGCACGAAGTAGGGCGAGATCAACAGCGCACTGCGCCGCGTGCTGCGCAACTCGTCGCTGAGACGGCTGACCAGCCAGCCGCGGCGATCGTCATCGCGGTGCTTCATCGGCGGATCGGAAGCGATGTGCACGTTCGCGCTCCAGTGCAGCGGTTCCGGGCTGGGCCGCTGCAGCGCGCGCGACTCGGCCACGCGTTGCAGGTAGGGCTGTGCCTTGGCATGCATGGCATCCAGGTCCGACTGCCGTACCAGCTGCTGCAACTGTGCATCGGTATACGAGGCCAGCGCGGAAATCGGGATCGCCGTGCTGCTGTTCCAGTAGTCGTCGAAGATCTGGTTGGCCTGCTGCACGGCGGGGCCGGCCACCACCAGATCCAGGTCCTGGAAGTTCACATCGTCGCGCGCGCTGAAGTATTCCTCGCCGATGTTGCGGCCACCGACGATCGCGATGCGGCCGTCGGCGATCCAGCTCTTGTTGTGCATGCGGTGGTTGACGCTGAAAGCGCGTTGCACCAGTTCCAGCGTGCGCGCGATGCCGCTGCGGTTGCGGAACGGGTTGTACAGGCAGATCTCGATGTTCGGATGCGCATCGAGTGCCATCATCAACGCGTCCTTGTCCTTGGCGTTCATGTCGTCAAGCAGGATGCGCACGCGCACGCCGCGCTCGGCGGCGTCGTACAGCGCCTTGGCCATCAGATGGCCGATCAGGTCGTCGTGCCAGATGTAGTACTGCAGGTCCAGGCTGCGGCCTGCATGAGCGGTGATCATCGCGCGTGCGGCGAAGGCATCCATGCCATCACTGAGGAACGCCACGCCGGACTGCCCGGGGCGTGCGTCCTGCAGCGGCACGATCTGCTGGTCGATGCGGGTCTGCGCCGGCTGCAGTGGCAGCACATGCGAGGGTGCGCCCTGTGCCCGCGGGGTGAGGTGGTCGGCCAGCAGCAGCCCGGACAGGACCAGCAGCAACAGCGCGGCGAGGATGATCGCAGCGACGCGCAGCAGACGTCGCCACAAAGGCTTGGGCAGGCTCATGCCCCGATGGTAGAGCCACGCCGTGCGTGGATGAAAGCCAACAGACCTATCGCCGTAGATCCACGCCATGCGTGGATGGCAGGGACTTCGCGGTCAGAAGCGCTCGTCGCTGCCCAGGTAACGCCACTGCCCCGCAGGCAGCGGTCCCAGTGCCACGCGGCCAATCCGCAGCCGACGCACGGCCGCGACCTGCAGGCCGGCAGCGGTGACCGCCACGCGCAGGCCCTTGGCCGTCAGGCCCTTGCCGGCGAAGCGCAGGCGCTGCTCGCTCTGCCAGCTGACCTTGGCGCCGCCCGATTCCTGCTGCAGCCGCGCCATCAGCCACGGGCCGCGCTCGGGACCGCCTTCGGCCACTTCGATCAGGTATTCCTGTTCGGTGCGGCCCAGATTGCGCTGCAGATGGGCCAGCGTGGCCGGGTCCTGGCTGACCACCACCAGGCCGCTGTCGCTGGCCGGAAGCGAGGCGGCCAGCTGCAGGCCGTGGAAGTGACGCTGAAGCGGACGGATGTCGCTGGCATCAAGTTCGCTGCGGCTGTCACTGCTGACCAGCGCACACAGGGTTTCAGCGGCAACGCCTGCCGGCTTGTGCAGCAGCATGCTGACCCGCTCGGCCTTTTCATCGCTGGCCTGCTCGGCCACGACGATCACCGCGCTGTCATCGACCGGGCGCTGCGGCTGCTCGACCACCTCGCCATTGACGCTGACCCAGCCGCCTTCGATGTAGCGCCGCGCTTCACCGCGCGGGATGCCGAGCAGGGCGGACAGGCGTTTGTCGAGACGGATCGGTTCCATGGCGGAAAGGTCAGGCAGGGGGCGCGCAGTGTAGCCGCTGCGGCCGGTCAGCGCTGGCCGCGGTTGGCCAGCTCGGTCAGGTACAGGCGGGTATCGAACTCCAGCTGCAGGTACTCCGGCTCCATGTGCTGGCACAGCTGGTAGAAGGCCTTGTTGTGATCGGCTTCCTTCAGGTGGGCCAGTTCATGCACCACGATCATGCGCAGGAACGCCGCTGGTGCCTGGCGGAACACGGTGGCGATGCGGATCTCGCGGCTGGCCTTGAGGCGACCGCCATGCACGCGGGAGATGGCGGTATGGGTGCCCAGCGCATGCTTGATCACTTCCAGCGTGTTGTCGTAGCAGACCTTGTTGAGCGGCACCGACTTGCGCAGGTAGCGGTCCTTCAGCTCCTGCGTGTAGTCGTACAGCTGGCGGTCGCTGCGCACCTCGTGCGGATCGGGATAGCGCTGCTGCAGCCAGGGGCCGAGCTTGCCCTGCGCCAGTAGTTCACTGACCTGGGCGACCAGGGGTTCGGGATAGCCGGTGAGGTACTTCAGGACTGCCATGCAGGGGCGGCGGGGCGTCGGTAGAATGGGGCATCCAAGATTACACGCGGTACGCATCGACCATGGCAAAGCCCAACGCGCTGCAGGAACAATTGCTCAAGGCCGGCCTGGCCAAGAAGTCGCAGGCCAGCGCTGCCGCGAGCGCGCAGGCCAAGGCCCGGCAGGGCAAGGCCGAATCGACCTCGGCCGATGTCCAGCGCGAGGCTGAACGGGCCCGCGCCGAGAAGGTCGAGCGCGACCGCGCACTGGCCGCCGAGCGCAATGCCCAGGCCAGGCAGGCTGAACAGAAGGCCCAGGCCCGGCAGATCATCACGGCCCATGCCGTGCCTCACAAGGGCGACGACGAGTACCGCTTCAGCGATGGCGCGGCGATCCGCACCCTGCTGATCGACCCCAAGCTGCGCAAGGCGCTGTCGGTGGGCGTGCTGGTCATCGTTGCCCACGGCGAGGGCTACGCCCTGCTGCCGCGCGCCGCTGCCGAAAAAGTGCGTGAACGCGCCCCGGAGGCGATCATCGTCGACCACGGCCAGCCGGGCTCGACCGCCGAGATCTCCACCGGCAATGCCGAGGACGACGCCTACTACGCGCAGTTCCAGGTGCCGGACGACCTGGTCTGGTAAGCCAAAAAGGGGACGGAGGGGATTAAGCCGCAAATGGCCTGCTCCGGCCCGTCTGCCTTCTGCTCAGCTTGCTGAAGGCCTGCCGGTCATGGCTCGGCGCTACCGTTTACTGCGCGGTGTATCGTCCCCATATCAGGCGACACACCTGCGGAGGATGGCCATGGCCACCGGTTGGGCGGGAGACGGCGCGGTCCAGGACCAGATCGACGCCACCGTCGACGATGCGATCGCCCGCGCGCGGCGCCAGCTGCGCGAGGGGCCTGGTCTGGAACATTGTGAGGAATGCGACGCGCCGATCCCGTTGGCGCGGCGCCAGGCCGTCCCCGGGGTACGGCTGTGCGTGGCGTGCCAGCAGGCGCATGACGACGAAGCGCAGGCGCATGCCGGCTACAACCGGCGTGGCAGCAAGGACAGCCAGTTGAGGTAAAGGTTGTTCGGCAGGGCTTGCAGCCCTGCATCTGCCGAAGCCTTCAAGCCAAGGCAACTTCAACGTCAAAAGCGGGCATTCCGCAGGTAGGCGGGACGGTGTGGGTAGGCAGGACACGCCGTAAACCCCCCTCCGGGGTCCGGCCCAGCCGCTGGCGGCTGGGCGTTCGGGCGCTTGCGAAGCAGTGCTTCGCAAGCAAAGCGCCCTCACCCATGGGGGCTCGATGGCGCCATCCATGGCGCCAACGGTCCTGCCTACCCACACCGTCCCGCCTCTGACAGATTCCCGGGATCTGGTAGATCCACGCCATGCGTGGATGAATCTCCATCGAAATCGAATATTTCGAGATCCGAGACATTTGAGCCGAGCATGGCTCGGCTCTACCGCAATGCGGGCAGATCGCGGAAATCTGTCGAAGGCGGGGTGGGTCCGGTGGCGGGAGTGTCCGCGGCATGGATGCCGCGGCCAAGCCCCCATGGACGGGTTTACGGCGTCTCCCGCCATCGGATCCATCCCGCCAACCCACGGAATGCCGGCTTTTGTTTTTGCCTTTGCTGTTGCTGGTGCTGTTGCTGTTGCTGTTGCTGTTGCTCCAGCTCGTAGCAGGTGCAGGGCGCAGCCCTGCCGAAAACCACCCTCAGCCGTCGCCCTGGATGCCGCCGGGGGCCTGCGCCGGGTCGCGCCAGCGGCGCACCGTGCGCTGGAAGAACAGGTTGTTCGGCAGCTGCAGCACCGTGCCCTCGTGGCCGTCGCCGGTCTCCTGCAGCGTGGTGTAGATCAGGTTCACGTCGATCACCCGGCCCTTCAGGCCCGGCTTCTCGCCGTTTTCCAGCACCTCGATGTAGTCGTGCAGGCGGAACGGGCGGGTGGTGAAGATCAGCAGCGTGCAGAAGATGTTGGACAGCACGCTCCACGCCGCGAAGAAGGCCACCGCGCCCACGGCTGCAAAGCCGGTGAACGCGGTCCACAGCACCGACGGCTTCGCGCCGAGCAGGCTGAGGATGTACAGCAGGGCACTGAAATAGACCACGAAACTGGTGATCCGGCGCGCACCCATCACCATCTCTGGCGGCAGCGTGTAGTGCTCGGCGAAGCGGCGGATCAGGCGACGGGCGAGCACGCGCAGGAGCCATGCGACCAGCAGCACCAGTACGATCTGCAGGGCGACGCCGGCGTAGTTCAACCACGGGTGGGTCCAGGCGGGCAGGTGATCCTTCAGCGACAACATCATGGGGCGAAAACAGGCGGCGGGAACGGCCCCTGATGTTACCCGGCGCGTGCGGGGGATTCGACCGCCGGGTTCCAGGCCACGCACACCAGTTCCTGGCGGTTCTGCTGCAGGCAGGCGCGGCCATTGTCGGGACGCAGCTGCAGTGACAGGCCCAGCGCCTGCAGCAGGACACAGGCGGTGATCACCAGCAGGGCGGCGCAGGATGGGCTGGACATGGCAGGACTCCTGGACGGCAATTTCGCGAAGGACCTTTCATGGATGCAGCAGCCACCCAAAAGGTTGCATGCCATCGATCATCGATCGGCTCTAAACCTTTTCCCGGGTCGCCGCATCCAAGCGATATGCTCGACACCACCATGCCCGCGCCGCCTGCCGCCAACGACGCCGTCGATGAACCCGCCTTGGTGCGGGCGGCGGCCGCCGGTGATACCGCTGCCTATGAACTGCTGTACCGGCGCCACGCGCCCCGTGTATTCGCTGTGCTGTGGCGGCTGTGTGGCGGCCAGCAGGCACGCGCCGAGGACGCGCTGCAGGAAGCGTTCCTGCAGGCGTGGAAGGCGCTGCCGGGCTTCCGTTTCGAGAGCAGCCTGTCGACCTGGCTGCACCGGCTGGGCGTCAACGCGGCACTGATGGAGCTGCGCGGACGTGCGGGCGGGCAGGATCACGACAGCCTCGACGAAGTGGACGGAGGGTTGCAGGAGCTGGCAGTGCACGATCGTTGCGCCGGCACCGAACGCGACCTCGAACGGGCACTGTCGACACTGCCGCCACGGGCACGTGCGGTACTGGTACTGCACGACATCGAAGGCTGGAAACACCAGGAAATCGCCGAACAGCTGCAGATGGCCGTCGGCAGTTCCAAGGCACAGTTGCATCGTGCGCGCGGCCTGTTGCGCGCACGGCTGGGAGACATGACATGAGTACACACGACCACGATTCCGACCACGATCTGCTGGCCCGGCTGCGCGCGCTGCCGACCGAACGCGGCGTACCCACCGATGGCTGGGCACGCCTGTCGGCGCAGCTGCCGCCGCGTGAACCGCAGGCGGCACCTGCGCCGGGCGACAACGTGGTGGCCCTGCCAGCGCGCTCGCGGCGTCGCTGGTGGCTGCCGGTCGGTGCGGCATTGGCGGCCAGCCTGGCGCTCTACGCGGTGTCACCGTGGCGGCATGCGCAGCCGGAGGTGCCGGTACCTTCAGCGCTGCAGCTGCAGGCGGCGGCGATGACCGAGCAGTACCAGCAGGCCGTCGCTTCGCTGCCCGATGGACGGGCGCCGGAATGGCAGCCGGCGCTGCACGAACTGGATGAAAGCGCAGCGCAGATCCGTGCCGCCTTGGCGCAGGACCCGCGTGCGCCGCACCTGCTTGGCCAGCTCAAGCGCACCTACGCGCTGCGGCTGGAACTGACCCGGCAGGCGGCCTATGCCGCCGAGTCCGGCTTGACGACCTGAGGAGACCCCCATGACCCGAACCCTGATTTCCTGCTGTGTCGCGCTGCTGCTGGCCCCTGCCGTGGCGCTGGCCGACACCCGCATCGACGAGCGCCACACCCTGGCCGCGGGCGGTCGCATCGAGCTGAGCAATGTGGCCGGCAAGGTGACCGTGCGTGGCTGGGACCGCAATGACGTGCAGCTCACCGGCACGCTCAGCGACGGCCTGCAGCTGCGTCAGGAGAAAAGTGCCAACCGTGTGCGCTGGGAGATCGAATACCCGCGCCGCAGCAGCAATGGTGGCGCGACGCTGGTACTGAACGTGCCGCGCTCGGTGGAGCTGCTGCTGAGCACGGTCAGCGCCAGCCAGGACATCAGCGGCATCGATGTGCGACGGCTGCAGGCCGACACGGTCAGCGGCAGCCTGAGCGCGGCTGGCCGCAGTGGCGACAGCAAGCTCAACACGGTCAGTGGCAGCGTCAGCGCACGCCTGCAGACGCCGAAGCTGGACGTGAACACGGTCAGTGGCCGGATCGAGGCCGGCGGCGGCGTGTCCGGTGATATCGGTGCGCAGACGGTGTCCGGCCGGGTCGAGGTGGACGCCGGGCGCGTGCAGCGGCTGGCGGTGGAGACCGTCTCGGGCAGCATCGATCTGGCAGCGGCCGGGTTGGCTCCCGGCGGCCGCATCAACGTCGAATCGGTCAGTGCCTCGGTCACGCTGAGCCTGCCGCGCACGGTGTCGGCACAGCTGTCGGTGAACAGCTTCAGTGGTTCGATCAACAGTGACGCCGGGCAGGTGGAGCGGCCGCGCTATGGGCCGGGCAGCCACCTCGATACGCGTCTGGGCGGCGGTGATGGTGACATCCGCATCCAGTCGCATTCGGGCAGTGTGCGGGTACGCCTGGACCGCTGAACGCGATCCGGCAGGCCGCGGCGGCAGCGCCGCCGCGGTCGGTACTGGGTCAGCTGGCTTTCTTCAGCGCCCAGGTGGTGCCGAGGACTTCGATCTTGCCACCGGCCTTGCGGAACGCTGCCAGGTCCGAAGCGATCGAATCGCTGCTGACCACAGTGCTGGCGGCCGCGCCCTTGCGTTCGCTGCGGATGCTGTTGCTGGCCTTCGCGGGGGTCTTTGCCTTGCGGGGCATGGTTGCTCCTGTCAGGTGGAAGGGGAGGAAAGCGCCCAGGCATCGGCCTGGCGCAGGTAGTCCTGCCGCTCGCGGCGGCAGTCATCGCCGCCCATCGAAAACTGGCGGCAGATCGCCGGGCGCTGCGAATAGATCGTGCAGCGCAGGTGATAGGGATCGATCGCTGCGCACCAGCCTTCCTCGTTGCGCGCCATCACGGCACGGCCGTGGGTGTCGCGTGACAGGAACTGGCCGGGCACGTGGTCGCCGGGTTGCAGCAGCACGGGCAGCCGGCAACAGACCGCGTCACAACGGCGGCAGTCGATGGGTGCAGGTGCTGCGTCAGGTTGTAAGGCCACAGGGGCCTGGCGGGTGCCCAAAGCGGGTCTCGATGGCGGCTCAGGTGCTGCGCGGACCATGAACGAGCCAGGAAGGCATGGCCGCTAGGCCCGCGGGGCGGGCCAGGCTGCACTGTGGACACACACCGGCGTGGCCGGCGGAAGGTGCAGCGTGGTTCTAGCCGACCAAGAGTAACTTAGACCGCGTAACGTTTTGTTAATCCTGGCTGGCTGCCGCCAGCGCAAGGCCCTGGACCACGCCCAGCGAGGGCTCGCCGTGGACCATGCGGGCCCCCGGGAAGGCCTCGGCCACGGCCTGGCGCAGGTAGCCGGCACGGGACATGCCACCGGTCAGGAACACCGCGTCCGGGTCGCCGCCGATGTCGCTGCGGACCTGGGCCAGCAGCTCGCGGATCTGCTCCAGGTAGCCATGGGCGGCGGCGGCCAGTCCGTCGGCGCTGCTGTCGGCATGCAGGTCGCGGGCGATGTAGTCCAGCGTGCTGCGGTGTTCGCTGGCGGCGCTGAGGGCAATCTTGGCGCGTTCGACATCGCGGTACAGGCGGGCGGTGTTGCCGGTGTCCTGCAGGGCCTGCAGGCGCGCGCCCCACGGTTCGTCGACATGGTCGTATTTGTGCTGGCGGAAGTCGCGCTGGCGCGTCATGTCCTGCACGGTGGCGGCTTCCACGTAGTGGTGGGCGGGCACGCGGGTGATGCCGCGGCCGAACAGCGGCATGTAGCTGGACAGGCTCAGCGCCAGATCGATGTCGGTACCGCCACGGGCGATACCCCAGGCGCGGTGGATGCGCGGCGCAGCATCGCCACCAACCTCGGCGTGGGCGATATCGGTGGTACCGCCGCCGATGTCAACGATCACCGCCTGGTGCCGCTCGCGGCTTTCGGCGTGGTAATGCATGGCCGCCGCGGCCGGTTCCTCGAGGAAATCGATCTGGTCGAAACCGGCCTGGGTGGCGGCTTCGCGCAGGATGTCCAGTGCCTGATCGTTGCCGGCCGCGCCGATCGAGCTGCGGAACTGCACCGGGCGGCCGAGCAGGGCGGCACGCAGCGGCTGGCCAAGCTGGGCGCTGGCGGTCAGGCGGATGTGCTCGAGGATGTGCGCGGCGATGCCGGTGATGGTCTGCTTCGCGCGCGGGTGCAGGTTGTAGCCCAGCATCGACTTCGGGCTCTGCACCAGGTTGCCTTCGTGTTCCTCGAAATAGGCTTCCAGCGCGTCGTCGCCGTAGACCGCGTTCTGCAGCAGGTCGCTGGCGCTGCGCTCCTTGCCGGCGCGGGCTTCCATCCATTCCCGGCGCAGTGCGCGCAGGGCTTCGCGGCGCAGCGCCTGCGGCGTGCGTTCCTGGCCGGCGGCACGGGCCGCGCGCGCGGCGCTGTCGATCATCTGCTGCAGCTCGTGTTCCTGGCCGGCGTCGAGCTGGAAGTCATCCGGGTCGGGCACCACGCCGGGGAAGTACACGCTGGTACGGAACTGCTCGGCGTCGCCGAAGCGGATCGGCAGCAGTTTCCCCTCATGCACGATGGCGGCGGCGGAGTTGCTGGTACCGAAGTCGATGCCGAGGCGCATGGGGAGTTCCGGGGGCGATCAGGGGCCGCGCACTCTGCTGCAGTTCGTCGCCGACTGCAAGTTCCTGCGGCCTTCTGTTCTGGATGGGGGGTTCCGGATCGGGTCATGCGAGCCGCCGGGCGCTGGCCGGAAAAGGGCAGCGAGCCAGGCGGTTACAATGGCGGCTGTTGATTCACTTTGAGGTACTTGCTGATGTCTTCTGCCCCCGCCTGCCCGCAGTGCACCCTGGAAAACACCTACGCCGATGGTGCGCTGTGGATCTGCGCCGACTGCGGTTTCGAATGGACCGCCGAGGAAAGCGCCGGTTCCACCCTGGTCGTGCGTGACAGCAACGGCAACACCCTGCAGGCCGGCGACACCGTCACCGTGATCAAGGACCTGAAGGTCAAGGGCTCCTCGATCCCGCTCAAGCAGGGCACCGTGATCCGCAACATCCGCCTGGTCGAGGATGACGCCGAGCACATCGAAGGCAACTCGGACAAGATCAAGGGCCTGGTCCTGAAGACCTGCTTCCTCAAGAAGGCCTGATCGCCTTCAGCGCTTGGCCTGCTGCTGCGCGCGCCAGCGGGCCAGGCTGTCCAGCTTGGCCTGGTAGCGCGCCTGCTCCGGCGCGCCCCCCAGTTCCTGTGCACGCAGCAGTTCGCGATCGGCGCGCTTGAGCTGGCCAGCCAGGAAATAGACGCGTGCCAGCCCGAAGTGGAACTGATGCGCGGTGTCATACAGGCGAACGGCCTGCCGGTAATAGCGGATCGCCTGGTCCAGCTGGCCGGCACGTTCGGCCTTGGCGCCGAACATGTACTGCGCGAACGGGTCTTCGCGCTGCACCGACTTCAACCGGCGCTCAAGTGACTGCGCCTGCGCGGTCAAGCCCAGGCTGCGGAACAGCGCGGAGGCATTGGTCAGTGCGGCATCCTGGCGGCCTTCCAGCTGCAGCGATCGGTCCAGCGCCTGCCGCGCCGCCTCGTTGTTGCCTTCGCGGTGGTCGAGCACGCCGAGGTTGTTCCACACCGGAGCGAACCCGCTGTCCTGAGCCAGGGACGCGTCGAAGAATGCACGCGCGCCGACGAAATCACCGTCGGCGAGGCGCTCCGCACCCCGGTTGTTGTAGAAGTGCGCCAACGCCCGCGCACGGCTGACGGGAACCGGGCCGCGGCGGTCATAGAGCACATTGCGATCCAGATCGACGGTACCGAAACGCCCACCGACGTCGACACCGGCGTTGACGTGGCCGACGCTGTAGACCACGCCCGCGTCCTGGTCCTGGTACCAGGACACCACCTGCCCGACTTCCTGCACGCGGGCCTGGATGCCAGCCTCCCGCGCAAGCGTCACGAACAGCAGGGTGAAGGCCAGGCAGTTGGCGCGGCGGTGCTGCCAGATATCGCTGACGGTGTAGGTCGCATTGGCGTCGTACTGCAGGTCCAGCCCGTGCTGGTCGAAGATCATCTCCACGAGCGCCTGCAGCCGCTGGTCGCGGGAGTAGCTGCGCTGGATCACCTGCTTCTGGAGCATCGCGCGCAGGTCCGCGGGAATGGCGAACACTTCTTCCGGGGTCGGCACACGTGCGGCCGACACGGTGATGGTCGGGGTCGTCACCACATCGGCGGGCGGTGCCTGGCCTGCGCCGAAGGCAGGAGCACAGAAGGCCAGCAGCGAAAGAGTGAGGCAATGGGCGGCAGAACGGTACATGACGGTTCCCGGCAGCGGCGGGCGCTCCCGCCTGTGGCGAGTGTATGCCCATGGATGTCCGGCTGCAGCGACCGTTGGTCGGCGTCGCGTTCATCCACAACCGGTGTGGACCAGCGCTCGACAAAGCTGTGGACAACTGGCTCCGGGCCCCGCCCGGCAAGCGTTGTGAGTGCGTGGTGAAAAAACCGCCAGCTTGCCCGGCGCCGGCGCAGGCGGGATGATCCGGTCATGGACTTCTCACCGCTGACGCTTGCCCCGGCGCAGTGGCAGGCGCTGCAGGACAGCTATGCAACGCCGCCACGGGCCTACCACCACTTCGGCCATGTGCGCGCGGTGCTGCAGCACTGCCAGGAGGTCGCCGACGGCCCCGGCTGGAAGCAGCCGGCCGAGATCTATCTGGCCGTGCTCTATCACGATGCGATCTACCAGGCGGGGCGCAAGGACAACGAGGCGCGTTCGGCGCAGCTGGCTTTGCAGGCGATCACACAGGCGCCAGAGCTTGCCACTGTCGACGCCGCTCGCGTGCAGCAATTGATCCTGCTGACCGCCCGCCACGGCGCGCTTGGTCCGGAGGATGTGGATGCCGAGGCGGCGCTGTTCCTGGACTGCGACATGGCGATCCTGGCCGCGCCGGAACCGGTGTTCGCTGCCTATGACCGTGGCGTGGCCGAAGAATACAAAGGGGGGGTGCCGGGCTTCCTGTACCGTGCCGGCCGTCGCCGCTTCCTGCAGGGCCTGCTGCGCGCTCCGCGGATCTTCCTCAGCGAGTTCTTCCACCAGCGCCTGGACGCGGCCGCCCGTGACAACCTGCGACGTCAGCTGGGCGTTTGAGCCGGCCCGGTACACTGGTGACCTGTTTCCAATGATTGCCGTTTCCGACCGTGTCCGTCCCTGATCCCGATCCCCGCCCGCTGCCACCGGAAGAACCCGGCCCCAACGAATGCTGCGGCAGTGGTTGCCCGCTGTGTGTGCTGGACCTGTATTCCGATGAGCTGCAGCGCTACCGCAAGGCGCTGGCCGAGTGGAAGACGCGGCATCCAGAGGCCGCACCATGAGCCGTGCACGCCCGGCGGCGGTGCTGGCGCTGGTGGCACTGGTGCTGTTCGTGGCCACCGCGCTGTGGACCCAGGTTGCGCGCAGTGATCTGGACTGGGTGCGGGCGACCTTGAGCCTGTACCTGCACGGGCCGTGGGGGCTGGCATTGCGCGCTGCCTACTGCCTGCTGGCGCTGGCCATTGCGGCGCTTGGCATTGCGCTGTATCGCGGCAGCATCGGCCCGCGGCGCAGTGCGGCCGCACCATTGCTGTTCACGGTTTCCGCGCTGGGCCTGGCGACGGTCGCCATCGGCGACAGCTGGCTGCCTGAAGCAACACCGCTGCTGGCACCGTTCATCCATGGGCTGGCAGCCAACACGGCGTTCCTGTGTGCCAGTGTCGGCATGCTGCTGCAGGCCTGGTATCTGCGTCGTGAACCGGGTTGGCGGTCCGCTGCGGGCCTGCTCTGGGGCTGGGCATGGCTGGCCTTTGTGCTGCTGTGGCTGCATGTGCTGTGGCGTGGTGGACCACCGCGTGGGCTGGGACAGAAAGTGGTGATCGCGGTGATCGTTGGCTGGCTGCTGTATCTGGCGATGGCGCTGTACCGTCGCAGCCGTCGGGCCGCAGCCCACTGAATCCCCAACGGCCTGCGCCGGTACGTGCCGTGCACGCGGCGGCGGCGTATCGTGTGCGCATTCCATCGGGGATGCGATATGAAGCGTGCAGGGCTGGGCAGGGCAATGGGTGTGGTACTGGCGCTGGCCGCGCTGCCGGCAACGGCGGCCGTGACCCCGCAGCAGTTCAGCCATGGGCGGTTCGAGCAGATTCCGGTGCACATGCCATCCGGCACGCCGCAACGGGTGGTGATCTGGTTCCACGAACCCACGGCCGGTGGTGACACCAGCCGCCTGCCGATCGAGGCCCTGCGTGCCGATGGCGCGCTGGTCGCGGCAGTGGACATTGCGCACCTGCGCGGTGTGCTCAAGCGCGAGGGGGACCCGACCTGTTCGTTCGGTTCCGGTGACGTCGAGAATTTCTCACGTTGGCTGCAGGCCTCGCTGCATCTGCCCGGCTACCACCTGCCGCTGGTCGGCGGTGATGGCGAAGGTGCCGAGATGGCCTATTCGCTGGCAGCGCAGGCCGATACCCAGGTGTTTGCCGGTGTACTGACCACCGGCTTCTGCCCGGACCACAACCACCAGCGCATGGTCTGCGGCGATGGTGTGAAGCACGACAGGCTGCAGCCGGCCGAACTGAATTTTCCGTGGTTGAGCGCGGCCGGTGACCGCGGCTGCAAGGTCGGCCAGGCCAGCGCGTTCGTGCAGCAGGTCGCGATGGCACGCGAGTTCAAGCGCACCGCGCGCGGTGATGCGTCACCGGGCCTGGTGGCTGCGGCACGGGTGATCGGCGCGCAGGCCGGCGTCAGCCTGGCACCGCCGCCTGCTGCACTGAAGGGCCTGCCCGTGGTGGAAATGCCGGCGACCGGCAGCGGCGATACGCTGGCGGTGTTCGTCTCCGGTGACGGTGGCTGGGCTGGCCTGGACAAGAACGTGGCGTCGTCACTCAACGAGCATGGCGTGGCGGTCGTCGGCATCGATTCGCTGCGCTACTTCTGGAGCGAGCGCACACCGAAGGGCTTTGCGGGCGACCTGCAGAAGATCATCGACCACTACCGCCAGCAATGGCACCGCGACAAGGTGATGTTGATCGGTTTCTCGCAGGGCGCCGACGTGCTGCCGGCCACCATCAACCAGCTCGACGCTGGCACCCGTGAGGCGCTGGAGCGCATCGTGCTGCTGTCGGTGGGCAGGAAGGCCGACTTCGAATTCCATGTCAGCAACTGGCTGGGCGGTGGCGGCGACGGCCTGCCGATCGCACCGGAAGTGGCCAGGCTGCCGGCGGAAAAAACGCTGTGCGTGTACGGCGACAAGGATGAGGACGCGCTGTGCCCGGACCTGCCGGCCAATGACGGCGTGAGGAAGGTGAAGCTGCCGGGCGATCACCATTTCGGTGGCGATTACGACCGCCTCGCCGAAGTGATCCTGAAGGGCGGGGTGTAGCGTTTGGTAGACGCCGATCTTGGTCGGCGCTGGGGCTGAAGGTGCCGTGGAATGAGCGTGTCGACCAAGGTCGACACCTACCAGGCGCATGTAGCGTCGAGCCACGCTCGACGGCTGTTGGTAGACGCCGACCTTGGTCGGCGCCGGGGCTGAAGGTGCCGTGGAATGAGCGTGTCGACCAAGGTCGACACCTACCCGGCGCATGTAGCGTCGAGCCACGCTCGACGGCTGTTGGTAGACGCCGACCTTGGTCGGCGCCGGGGCTGAAGGTGCCGTGGAATGAGCGTGTCGACCAAGGTCGACACCTACCAGGCGCATGTAGCGTCGAGCCACGCTCGACGGCTGTTGGTAGACGCCGACCTTGGTCGGCGCCAGGGCTGAAGGTGCCGTGGAATGAGCGTGTCGACCAAGGTCGACACCTACCGGGCGCATGTAGCGTCGAGCCACGCTCGACGGCTGTTGGTAGACGCCGACCTTGGTCGGCGCCGGGGCTGAAGGCGCCGCGGGAAGAGCGTGTCGACCAAGGTCGACACCTACCAGGCGCATGTAGCGTCGAGCCACGCCCGACGGCTGTTGGTAGACGCCGACCTTGGTCGGCGCTGGGGCTGAAGGCGCCGCGGGAAGAGCGTGTCGACCAAGGTCGACACCTACCAGGCGCATGTAGCGTCGAGCCACGCTCGACGGCTGTTGGTAGACGCCGACCTTGGTCGGCGCCGGGGCTGAAGGCGCCGCGGGATGAGCGTGTCGACCAAGGTCGACACCTACCAGGCGCATGTAGCGTCGAGCCACGCTCGACGGCTGTTGGTAGACGCCGACCTTGGTCGGCGCCGGGGCTGAAGGTGCCGTGGAATGAGCGTGTCGACCAAGGTCGACACCTACCGGGTGGCAGGTAGCGCCGGGTCATGCCTGGCGGATCGCGGCTTCAATTCCGCCGCGGATCCAGCGAGATCAGGCGCGTGGCATCCAGCAGCGCGGCCGGCAGATGCATGCCGCCGGGCGCGGCGAGATAGCGCGGCCGCCACTGCGGATCGAACTTCGATTTGAAGCGGCGCAGGCCACTGAACCCGTAGAAGCGTTCGCCGTGCCGCGCCAGCAGACCGGCCAGTCGGTTCCAGCGACCGGCCAGCCGATGCTGTGCCAGCCCGGACAACGGTGCCATGCCCAGCGAGAAACGCGCATAGCCCTGCGCGCGGCCCCACAGGAACAGTTCGATGAAGAGGAAGTCCATCGTGCCCTTCGGTGCTTCGTTGACGTGGCGCATCAGGTCGACCGACAGCTCGGCGCCGGCCGGTGCCTGCCACAGGTTGGCGAACGCCACGATCTGGCCCTCGGCTTCGACCAGCGCCACCGGGAAGCGCACCAGGTAGTCCGGGTCGTAGCTGCCCAGCGAGAAGCCCTTCTCATCGCCGGCCTTGTCTTCCAGCCATGCATTGGAAATTGCGTGCAGGCGCGGCAGCAGGCTGGGAATTTCCTCCACCGGTGCCACGCGGAAGGTCAGGCCACCGCGCTTGCCCCGGTTCCAGGCCTGGCGCAGATCGGCGCGTTCGCGGCCTTCCAGGCCGAAGTCATGCAGCGGCACCATCGCTTCCTCGCCCAGCTTGACCAGGCCCAGGCCCAGGTCGAGGTAGGTCTGCCAGTAGGTCTCGCCCACCTGGTAGAACACCGGGCGCAGGCCCAGCCGGTCGGCTTCCTCGCGGAAGCGCCAGATCAACGCGCGCGCCACGTCAGGCGGGCCGACTGGATCGCCCATCGCGATCAGCGAACCGCCGTAGCGCTGCATCATCACGAAGCCCTGTTTCGCGTCATCGCGCAGCACCGCCTTGTCGGCGGTCAGTACCAGGCAGGCCTGGGTATCGGTGGCACCGACCAGTACCGGCGCCAGTGATTGCAGCGTGGCCTCATCGGCGGCTGGCAGCGGGATGCGCGTGCTGTGCAGCAGCCGCGCCAGGCCGAACATCACCAGCGCGATGGCGACCACCAGCAACGCACGCAGTGCGCGCGGTGCATTGCCCGACACCGCGAACTGCCACCACAGCTCGTTCTGGTATTCGACATGACTGTAGGTGAAGAACAGCAGCCAGGTGACCGCAACCAGCACCAGGCCGAGATTGCGCAGCCACGGCCACGACCAGGCTTCGTCCAGCAGGGCACCCTGGCGGTAGAACTCGCGGCGTGCGGCCCACAGTGCCATCGCCACCAGCACTGCCGAGACCGCGATCAACAGCTGGCCACCACGCAGCCACAGCGGCAGCGGGGTGATCACGCACACTGCCATCGCCAGCATCCACGCCGCATGGCTGCGCCGGGCCAGGCCCTGGCCGATCAGCAGCAGCGCGACCCCGCTGAGGCTGCCGATCAGGTGCGAGGTTTCCAGGATCGGCAGCGAGGCATTGACCAGGTGACGGCGAGGCGTCGGCAGCGTGCCGTCGATGACCAGCGCGGCGCCGATGCTGAACACCGCCAGCGCGATGATCTGCGGAAGCCACGGGCGCAGCGCGTTCCAGCCGGCACGCGTTGCTCCGGCGCTGGCCTGCAGCGGCTGCCGCAGGGCAGGCGCAAGGGCGAGCAGGGTGGCCAGCACCAGCGGCAGCACGTAGTAGGTGACGCGATAGATCAGCGCCGCCGCCAGCACCGCAGCCGGTGCCACCTGTGGCAACAGCTTCAACAGGCTCCATTCGAATACGCCCAGGCCCGCGGGAACCGTCGAGACCAAGCCGGCCAGCACTGCCACCAGGTACAGGCCGACGAAGCCCGGCAGGCCGGTCGGCGTGGAGTCCGGCAGCAGCACGTAGAACGCGGCACTGGCCAGCACCAGTTCGATCACGCTGAGCACGGTGACACCGATCATGGTGCGGCGGTCGGGCAGCCACAACGCATGACCGAATACGCTGAACTGCCGTCCATCGCGGCCGACCAGCAGCACCGTGGCGAGGTAGGCGAGCAACGCGACGATGCCGACGATACGTACCGCATTGGGATCCAGCGGCAGCGCCAAGGCTGCGGCAGCCGGTTCCATGCACAGCGCCACACTGATCAGCAGCCATGCACCGAACACGAATCCGAGCGTGCTCATCAGCACCACCTGCCCGATCTGCGCCAGGTCCAGGCCGGCGCTGCGGTAGCCACGCAGGCGCACCGCGCCGCCGGTCAACGCGGCAAAACCCACGGTCTGGCCCAGCGTGTGCGCAAGGAAGGCGGTGATGCCGACGCGCGCGGGGTGCACGCGGATGCCGCTGCGACGCAGGCCGATGGCATCGAAACCGATCAGGCAGGCGTAACTGGCCAGGCCGAGTACCACGGTGAGCGCGATCTGCGTGCCGCTGAGCTGCAGGAACGCCTGGCGGATGGCGCGATAGCCGTGCTCGTCGAACTCGTTGGCCAGGCCGTGCAGGGCCAGGGCGAGGATCAGCAGGGGGATGACGATGGTGGCAACCCGCTTCCAGGTTGGCGTGGAAGAGGCAGTGGTGGAATCGACGGGGGCGGTCATCGGCGCAAGGGTGCGGCAGGAGGGGCGAGGGCGGTGTCAACGCGGGCGTGGCGCATCGTGCGCCTGTCATCGTCATTTGACCAGTGGGACCGTCGGAGTCCGGTAGTGACGTGTCGCGGAGGATGCCCGTGCACCCACCGTCGACCGGTTTGGAGGACAATGCAGGCCTGATCAACCGCAGGAGCCACGCCCATGATGGAGCGTTACGACGTCGGACCGCGCATGTCCGAAATGACCGTATACAACAAGGTCGCCTATCTCTCCGGCCAGATTCCGGAAGACACCAGCCAGGACATCACCGGCCAGACCCGGCAGGTGCTGGCAGAAATCGACAAGCTGCTGGCGTTGGTCGCCAGTGACCGCCAGCACGTGCTGCGCGCCGAGGTGTTCCTGGCCGACATGGCCGACTTCGACGGCATGAACAAGGCGTGGGATGAGTGGGTGGTCGAGGGTGCGAGCCCGGCGCGTGCCACGGTCGAGGCCAAGCTGGCCCACGCTGACTGGAAGGTCGAGATCGTAGTGACGGCGGCGGTACCGTAACGGCAGGCAAGGTCAGGTCCCACCAGCGGAGGGTAGAGTCGACTATCGCGCGCAGCGCGGGGTTTTGCGCCGCCGGAACGAAGAGCAGTCGACAAACAGTCGACTCTACCCCGCCGCTCCACTGCCGGTTGGTCTGGTGGCTACGTTGGCACCAGCTCGATGCAGTCCACCGGGCACGGTGGAATGCACAGCTCGCAACCGGTGCACAGATCGGCAATGACCGTGTGCATGTACTTGGCGCCACCGACGATGGCATCCACCGGGCAGGCCTGGATGCACTTGGTGCAGCCGATGCAGTCGGCTTCCACGATCAATGCCACCTGCGGCGCCTTGTGCTCGCCGCGCGAACGATCAAACGGAATGGCGGGTACGTCCAGTACCTGCGCCAGTGCGCGCGCGCCAGCGTCGCCGCCCGGCGGGCAGCGGTCCACGCCTGCCTCGCCGCGCGCCATGGCCTGCGCGTACGGGCGGCAGCCGTCGTAGCCGCATTGCCCGCATTGGGTCTGCGGCAGCAGGCGGTCGAGGCGTTCGGTCAGGGGAGGAATCAGGCTCATGCGTGGCGAAGGCTGCGCGTTGGGGTTACTTCAAGGGTTTGCCACGGAACCAGCGCTCGTGGGCCAGCGCCAGCATCGGCTTGTCCTCGGAACTGTCACCGTAGGCATGGATGCGCACGTAACGCGACAGATCGAACTGGCGACGGATGTGCTCGACCTTGCGCGGGCCACAGTCGCCACCGGCGTAACGGCCGGTCAGGCGTCCGTCCTGGCTCTCCAGCCGGTTGCAGATCAACTGCAGGCCCAGCTGCTCGCACCACGGCCGCAGGTACAGGTCCAGCGAGCCGGACACGATCACCACGGTGTGCTGCTGTTCCTTGTGCCAGCGGATCTGCTCCAGCATTTCCGGGCGCACCACGTCGGGCAGGAACTCACGCGAGAAGCCGGCGGCCAGCGTGGCGATGTCATCGCTGTGGCGGTCGCTGAAGGTCAAACGGGTGACGCGCGCGCGGATGCGCTCGGCCGAGATCAGTTTCAGCTTGTATGCGGCCAGCCACGGGCCGACCTTCCACCACGCCTGTGCCAGCTGTTCGGCCGTGGCCACGCGGCGCAGGAAACGGCCATAGGTATCGCAGGTGGTTACGGTGTGGTCGAAGTCGAACAGCGCCAGTTCCATTCCGTTGCCTCCCATCGCGTTGCCCCGAGGCCGGTGCTGCCGGCGGGCGTGGCCGCAACCACGCCCGCTGCGGGCATCAGCGGACCGGCATGCCCGGCTGCGCGCCGCTGTCGGCGTCCAGCAGCGCCAGCGCGCCGCCGTCGAAACCGGCCGACAGGATCATGCCTTCGCTCAGGCCGAAGCGCATCTTGCGCGGGGCCAGGTTGGCGATGAACACCACACTGCGGCCGACCAGCTTCTCCGGCTCGCCGTAGCTGGCGCGGATGCCGGAGAAGATCTGGCGCTTGCCCAGCTCGCCGGCGTCCAGTTCAAAGCGCAGCAGCTTGTCAGAACCTTCCACGAACTCGCAGACCAGCACCTTGCCGATGCGCAGGTCGAGCTTGGCGAAATCGTCGATGCCGATGTAGGCCGGAGCATCGGCACCCTTGGCTTCGTCCTTGGCCGGTGCCGGTGCCGGTGCCGGTGCCGGTGCGGCCGGCTTGGCGGCGTCGGTCTTGGCGGCGGGGGCGGCAGTGGCGGCCGGCTGCAGGGTGTCCTTGGAGGCGTCGATCATGGCGTCAATCTTCTTCGGGTCGATACGGGTGAACAGCGGGGTGTAGTCGGTGATGCGGTGGCCCAGCAGCGGCTGTGCCAGTTCGGTCCAGTCGTTCACCGGCGCGGCCAGGAAGGCTTCGGCCTGCGCGGCGGTGGCCGGCAGCACCGGCTTCAGGGCGGTGACCAGCACGCGGAACAGGTTCAGGCCCTGGCTGCACACGGCCTGCAGCTGCGCGTCGGCGCCTTCCTGCTTGGCGATGACCCACGGCTTGACGTCGTCGATGTAGCGGTTGGCTTCGTCGGCCAGGGCCATGGTCAGGCGGATCGCCGCGGCCGGGTCGTTGCGCTCGTAGGCTTCACGGATCGGCGCCAGGCCGTCGACGAAGCGCTGGTACTGCGCCGCATCGGGCAGCTGCGCGGCCAGCTGGCCGTCGAAACGCTTGCTGATGAAGCCGGCGCAGCGGCTGGCCAGGTTGACGAACTTGCCGACCAGGTCGGCGTTGACGCGGGCGATGAAGTCACCCAGGTTCAGGTCGAGATCGTCGACGCCACCGCCGGACTTGGCGGCGTAGTAGTAGCGCAGCGCTTCCGGTTCCAGGCCGGCATCGAGGAAGGTACGCGCCATCACGAAGGTGCCACGCGACTTGCTCATCTTGGCGCCGTCCACGGTCAGGTAGCCGTTGACGTGCAGGCGGGTCGGCGCGCGGTGACCAGTGCCGTGCAGCACCGCCGGCCAGAACAGGCCGTGGAAGTTGACGATGTCCTTGCCGATGAAGTGGTGCAGCTCGGTGCTGGTACCGGCGCGCAGGTGCGCTTCGAAGTCCTCGCCGATCCTGCCGCACAGGGTCTGGAAGCTGGACAGGTAGCCGATCGGCGCGTCCAGCCAGACATAGAAGTACTTGCCCGGCTGGCCGGGAATCTGGAAGCCGAAGTACGGCGCATCGCGCGAGATGTCCCACGCGCGCAGGCCACCTTCGGCATTGAGCCACTCACCCAGCTTGGCCTTCACGCCCGGCAGGGCGACGTCGCCGGCCAGCCATTCGCGCAGGAACGCGTCGAAGTGGCCCACCTCGAAGAAGAAGTGCTCCGAATCGCGCATTTCCGGCGTGGCACCGGAGATGACCGAACGCGGCTCCTTCAGGTCGGTCGGCGCATAGGTGGCGCCGCAGACTTCGCAGTTGTCGCCGTACTGGTCGGGGCTGCCGCAGTTCGGGCAGATGCCCTTGACGTAGCGGTCGGGCAGGAACATGCCCTTGGCCGGGTCGTAGAACTGCGCCACCGAGCGGCGGCTGATGTGGCCGGCCGCTTCCAGCTTCAGGTAGAACTGCTCGGTCAGCGCCTTGTTGGCCGCCGAATTGGTCGAGTCGTAGTGATCGAAGGCCACGCCGAAGGCGGCGAAGTCACGTTCGTGACTGGCCTGGATGTTGGCGATGAAGGTTTCCGGGGTGACCCCGGCCTTTTCCGCGGCCAGCATGATCGGCGTGCCGTGGGTGTCGTCGGCGCAGACGAACCAGGCCTTGCCGCCACTCATTCGCCGCGCACGCACCCAGATGTCGGCCTGGATGTAGCCGACCAGGTGGCCCAGATGCAGCGGGCCGTTGGCGTAGGGCAGGGCGGTAGTGACGAGCGCGGTACGGGTCATGGTCGCGGGGTGAAGCCGAGGGGAACCGCAGAGTATCGCATGCCCGCAACGACGTGACCCGGCCGAAGCCGGGTCACGGGGATGAAGCGGGGCCTGGGGGCTTATTCGCGCTGCCAGGTCTGCGCGCGGCAGATGAAGGCAATGCAGCCGGACACGTCCAGCTTGGTGCCGCCGGGCTGCAGTTCCATCTTCGACTTGTAGGTCTTGCCGTTGGCCGGGTCGAGGATGGTGCCGCCGGACCACTTGTTGGCGCCGTCGGCCTTCAGGTTCCAGAGAATGGTCATGCCCTTCACCGGCTTGTTCTTGTTGGCGCCTTCACAGCCGTCGCAGACCGGGTTCGGGCCCTTGTCCGAGTGCAGGATGTCTACCACCTTGCCGGTCAGCGTGCCGTTGGCGGCCTGGCTGATCTCGACGATCGACTTCACCTTGCCGGTTTTGTCGTCGATGGTCTTCCAGCGGCCGGCGGCGCCGTCGGCGGCCTGTGCCGACAGGGCGGCCAGGCACAGCGGCAGTGCCAGCAGCAGGGTCTTGAAGGTGTTGCGCATGGTCCCCTCCCAGGGTTCATTCCGGCACGGTGCCGGCATGGGTCGACTGTATACCCATTCGGCGGGGTATGGGGAAGGGGGGCTTTGCAGGGCTGCGCCCCGCCTCTGACAGATTTCTGCGGCTGTTGGTAGGTGTCGACCTTGGTCGACACGGTAGATCCACGCCATGCGTGGATGAATCTCGATTGAAGAACGCTCAACCGACTTCGTACAGCTCCAGCGGCAGGTCGTCGGGGTCGGCGAAGAAGGTGAAGCGGCGGCCGGTGTATTCGTCCACGCGGATCGGTTCGCACACCACGCCATGCGCAGCCAGACGCTGGATGAAGGGTTCCAGCCGGGCGACGCGGAACGCGAGGTGGCGCAGGCCCTGGGCTTCCGGGCGGCTGGGACGGGGTGGCGGGGAGGGGAAGGAGAACAGTTCCAGCTGGCCGCCGTCGGGCAGGGCCAGGTCCAGCTTCCAGGAATCGCGCGCGGCACGGTGGTTCTCGGCCAGCACGCGCAGGCCGAGGATGCGCACGTAGAAGTCCTTTGAGCGTGCGTAGTCGCTGCAGATCAGTGCGGCGTGGTGGATGCCCAGCAGGGCGTCGGCATCGCGGGTCATTGCAGGGTGTCCAGCCAGCGCTGGGCGATCTTCAGCGCCAGCGGATAGGGTTCGGGGTCGTTGCGGTTGGTCAGCACGATCACGGTCAGGTGCTTGTCCGCATGGCGCACGATCACGTTGCGGAAGCCGATGCTTTCGCCACTGTGCCATTGCACCGGCCCGTTCAGGCGCCAGCCGAAGCCGTAGTGCGGCACGTCGGCTTCAGGCGTCGACGTGGCCGGGCTGAACATCGCGCGGCGCGAGGCTTTCGACAGCAGGCGGTCGTCATACAGCGCCGCATCCCAGCGGGCCAGGTCGTCCAGCGAGGAATAGATGCCGCCATCGCCGAGCACGGCGCTGGTGGTGCTCTGGTCGGTGCGTTGCCAACGGCCATCGATCCAGCTGTAGCCATAGGCGCGTGCAGCGACCGTGTCCTCGCCGTCCTGGTGGGCCACGGTATGCGCCATCCCCAGCGGGCGGAAGATGCGCTGCTGCAGGAAAGTGGCGAAATCCTGTCCGGAGGCGCGGCCGACGATCATTGCCAGCAGTGCATAGCCGCTGTTGCTGTAGCGATACTGCGTGCCGGGTGCGAAATTCAGCCGGTCCTGGCGCGACAGCAGGGTCAGCACGTCGGCATCATGCACCTGCCGAGGGTCAGCCGGGTCCATCAGGTCTTCGTAGTCGAGCAGGCCACCGGTGTGCGAGAGCAGTTGGCGGATCGTGATGGCCGCTGCAGCCGGCGGCAACTCGGGCAGCCACTGCCGGGCCGGCTGGTCGAGCCCAAGCCGGCCATCCTCCACCAGCAGCAGTACCGCCGCAGCGGTGAACTGCTTGCTGACCGAGGCCAGCCGGAAGTTGCTGGCTGCGGTGATCGTGGTGCCGTCCTCCAGCACCGCCAGGCCGTAGCCGCGGCGGAATACCGGTTGCCCGTCGTGCAGTACCAGCACGGCGGCGCCGGGTACCTGGCCATCGTAGGCCTGCATCAGGCCGTCGATGCCCGCATCCGGTGGGGTCAGCACCGGTGCGGCGGAGGTGGCCAGCGGCAGCAGGCCCAGCACGACGGCGAACAGGGCGACGGCAGGGCGCATGGCGGCTCCGGAGGGGTCAGGGTGAAGGCGCGGGCGTGGCGCTGGCCGGCTGGGCCATCCAGCGCTCCATCTTGCGGTCCAGCACGTCCAGCGGCATTGAGCCATCCTTCAGCAGTTCGGCGTGGAAGCGGCGCAGGTCGAAGGCGGCACCCTGGCGTGCCTTGGCCTTGTCGCGCAGGGCGACAATGGTGGTCAGGCCGGCCACGTTGGACAGCGCCTGGCCGGGCTGGGCCATGATCCGCTCGACTTCGGCGTTGGCGTCATCGCTGCTCATGTCCACGGTCTTCTGCAGGTAGGCCACGGCCTGCTGCTTGCTCCAGCCCTGGGCGTTCACGCCGGTGTCGGCCACCACGCGGGCAGCGCGCAGCAGGCGCGAATACAGGTAGCCGATGCGGTCGTAGGGATCGGTGTAGATGCCCAGGTTCTCACCCAGTGTTTCGGCATACAGGCCCCAGCCTTCGACGAAGGCGAGATCGCCACCCAGGCGGCGGAAGCGCGGCAGCTTGGCCAGCTCCTGCTGCAGGCCCAGTTGCACGTGGTGGCCGGGGATCGCTTCATGCAGGTACTGCACCGGCACATTCCAGCGCTTGCGGCTGGGCAGGTCGCGGGTGTTCACGTACAGCACGCCCGGTTGCCCGGCCGCAGACGGCTGGTAGGCCGCTGCTGCGGCGGTCAGTGCACGCTCCGGTTCCACCGCGCGCACGTCCAGCGCGGACTTGGGCAGGGTATCGAGCACCTGCGGCAGGCGTGCGTTGACCTGCTGCTGCACCTGGCGATAGCGGTTGATCAACGCATTGGCGTCGCCGTACTGGAACTGGCGGTCGTTACGCATGCTGCGCAGCAGCTTGGCCGGCGTGCCGCGCAGCTTGGCGTCCTTCATCACCGTGGCGATCTGCGCCTGCAGTTCCTGCACGCGCTGCTCGCCCAGCGCGTGCAGCTGCGCGGCGGTCTGGTCGCTGGCCGTTGTCTGCACGATCAGGTTGGCGTACCAGGCCTGGCCATCGGGCAGTGCGCCCAGGCCGCTGCTGGTGCGCGAGGCGGGCAGGTATTCGGTGGCGATGAAACCGCGCAGGGCACGATAGGCCGGCATGATGCGCAGTTCGATCATGCGCTTGTATTCGGCGCTGATGCGGGCCTTGTCCTCGGCCGCGATGGTGTTGGGCATGGTGCGGATCGGCGACCAGAAGATGCTCTCTTCAGCAGTCGGCTTGATCACTGCATCCAGCTGCGGCAGTACCTTTTCCATCAGGTCGCGTGGCTGCACCACGCCGGCCTTCATGCCCTGGCGCATGTTGTCGATGGCCTGGTCAAACAGCTCGGGAATGCCCAGCGAACGGCGCGACCAGGTGTCGTAGTCCTGTACGGTGTTGAACGGCTGCGCGCCGGCACCGGCGCCGAGGATCGCCATGATGCTGCCGACGTTGTAGTACTGGCTGATCGGCATCATCCAGCTCGGGTAGCGCTCGGCGGCCAGCGAAGCGCGCGCGTCGCGCACGAAGATCTCGTAGCTGAGCAGGTCCTGGCCCTGCAGGCCGTCGCTGCCGAGTTTCTCGACCTTGCCCAGCCACTCGGTGGTGAAGTCGTGCGATTGCTGGCGCCACGCGGCGGACAGGATGTTGGGCAGCTGGTCGTTGTAGCGGGCCTCGCCCTGGAAGGTTGCCTGCAGCGGATTCAACCGCATCGAGGCATCCCAGTATTCGTCATACAGGCGCTCCAGCTGCACCTGCTTGGGTACGGCGCGGGCCGGTGCGACCGGACGCGGCGTGGCGCGGCGCGCCGAACTGCCACGGGCCGGCGCGGTAGCGCGGGCAGGCCGGGCCTTGGGCTTGGCGGCCTGGCGGGTCTGCGCGGCGGCAGGGCGGCTGGCCTTCTTTTTCGCTGCTTCGGCCGACGGCACGGCGCTGAACAGGAACAACGCGGCGATGGCGGCGGCCAGGGCGCGGGTGGGATGCGGCATCAGGAGCTTCCGTGGAACACAGACCGTGGAGCTTGCACGATCCGGCCGCGTACGGCCAGCGTGAAGGCGCAGTCAGCTTTTTGCTGCTGGGGCTTCAGTCAGCCGCAGCGGCGGCGCGCAACGATGCGGCTCGCTCGGCACCCAGATAGCGGGTGATTGCACGCCGCATCAGGTACAGCAACGGAATCAGGGCGATCGCAAAGCCCATCTTGTAGATGTAGTTGACGCTGCTGACCGCCAGGAACAGCGAGGTCGGCCAGTGTTGCGGGCCCAGCACGAAGGCGATCCAGATCACCACGAAGCTGTCCACCACCTGCGAGACCGCGGTGGACCCGGTCGCACGCAGCCACACGTGGCGCTCGCCGGTGGCCTGGCGGATGCGATGGAACACCGCCACGTCGATCAGCTGGCCGAGCAGGAAGGCCACCAGCGAACCGGCGATGGTCCACATGCCCTGGCCGAACACCGCTGCGAATGCCGCCTGGTAGTCCGGCACGCCGTGGCCATCCATCGACGTGACCCACCAACTGGCCGGCGCCAGCGAAATGGCCGCGAAGGCGAACAGGAAGCCGTAGCCGATCAGCACCACCGCCAGCCACGAGATGAAGCGCACGCCGCGCTTGCCGAAGAACTCGTTGATGGTGTCGGTCATGATGAACACCACCGGCCACAACAGGGTGCCGGCGGTGAAGCTGAGCGAGCCGGTCTGGCCGAACAGGTTCCAGTTCAGCGGAGCGATGCCCAGGGTGTCTTCCAGCGCGAAGATCTTCACCCCGATCAGCTCGGCCAGCACCGCATTGCCGCAGAAGAACGCGGCCAGCACGATGAACAGCAGGACCGCGCGGTCCTGCAGCGGGCGCTCGATCGGCGCCGGGGTCATTCGGTGCGTTCGCCGGTGCGTTCGCCGGCACGGGTGAACGGCACGCTGGACGGCGCCACGGCACCGCCGGAAATGATGAAGCTCATGGCCTGGTCGACGGTCCAGTCGGTCGGCGTCAGCAGTTCCACCGGCACGATTTCCAGGTAGCCCGAGGTCGGGTTCGGCGTGGTTGGCACATACACCGCGGCCAGCTCACGGTCGGTGCCGTGTTCCTTGATCACGCGGGTGACCAGGCCGACCGATTTCATGTCGCGGTGCGGGAAGTCGATCAGCACCACGCGCTGGGTGCTGCCCGGCTCGGTCTGCAGCATGTCCAGCAGCTTCTTGGCGCTGTCGTAGATGATGCTGGCCAGCGGAATGCGCTTGATGACCGCGCCCACCCAGCGCAGCAGGCGCTGGCCGAGCACGCGGCGGCTGGCCACGCCCACCGCCAGGATCACCAGCAGGGTGGCCAGCAGGGCGATGGTGTCCTGGATCCATTCGGCGCGGACCCAGCCGAGGTAGTGCGGAAAGCTTGTCGCGATCTGCTCGGACAGCGGTACCACCAAGGGGCTGGAAATGCCCGACAGCAGCACGAACACGAACTTGACCACGACCCAGGTCAGCCAGATCGGCAGCAGGGTGAGCAGGCCGGTCAGGAACAGGCGCTGCAGGGAGGGGCGGGGGACCAGGGCGGGGGCTTCGAGCGACATGCGCGCATTGTAGCGGTCACTGCCGGTCGATTACGCTGGGGAATCGACTGCGGCAACGGCACATGGAAGGGAAGCTGTGTTGAAGATTCTGCGCGGACTGGGCTGGACCCTGGCAGGCCTGCTGGTGCTGGCCATCGTGGTGTGGTGCGCCTCGCGCATGTGGCCGGTGCCCGAATCGCGGCTGCAGGCGCAGCAGCGACTGGAAGCACGCCTGCCGGCGACTGGCCACAACGGTTATGCCCTGTTGTGGACGCTGCCGTTCGACGATCTGGATGCCCGCCAGCGCGAGCAGGCATTGGCCGAGGACGTGCGCCGTTGGGAGGCCGACCTGCGGGGCAGCAGCGGCGGCCAGACACACCTGGTGGCCAACCATGCCGAGCTGCGTTCGCGTCCCGGTGCCAGTTGCGGGCCGGCCGCCAGCGGCTGCCTCGCCCAGGTCCGCGCGGACCCGCAACGCTTCGTGGAGGCCCACGCCGGCCACCAGCAGTTGCATGCGCGGCTGGATCAGCTGGCCGAAGCGGACTACTTCATGTCGCCGTTCCCGCCGAAGGGCGAGGGCATTCTGGTTCCATTGCCGACCTATGGCGTGGTGATGGACGCCACCAGTGCACGCGCGCTGGCGTACGTGCAGGGCGATATCGACGGTGCCCTGCGAGGTGCCTGCCGTGGCTTGCAACTGGGCCGGCGGCTGTTGCCCGGCAGCAGCTATCTGGTCGAGAGCATCATCGGTGCCAGCCTGGTGCAGGCCAATGCCCAGCTGCTGGCCGACATGCTGGTCGAACTGCCGGCCGACCACCCCTTGCCGGCGGAGTGCGAACAGGCCATGCAGCCGCTGCGGGCCGAGGAACAGAGCCTGTGCCGTGCCATGCAGGGTGAGTACGCGATGAGCCGGGCGGCGATCGAGACATCGGCGCGGGAGTTCGGCGGCGTGCTGGTGCTGGATCGCAGCAGCACCCTGGCCCGCGTGGCCGGCAATCTTGGCTGGGCCTGTGGCGCGGCAGCCACATCGGCGCTGGAAGCGGATCGCCCGTTGCCAGTGCCGGCGCCACCGCAGCATGACTTCGGCTGCCTGTCGAACGTCATGGGCTGCGTGCTGACCGATATCGCCGCGCCGATCTATCCTGCCTATTCGTCACGGCCACAGGATGCCGCGGCGATGGTGCGGCTGCTGGGGGCGCAGCGTTGGCTGCGGCAGCAGACGGATGATCCGGTGGACGCACTGCAGCGGCTGCCGGTGCAGTTCCGCTCGCCGGTGCGGGCGCCGCAGCTGTCGGCCGACGGCCGCCACCTGCAGGTGCCGCGTCGCTCTCCAGCGCGCAGCGCTGAAGAGAACCCGTGGCTGTCGGTGCCGTTGCAGAAGGAATCGGCTTCGACTGCTGCGGGACGCGACTGATGCGCGCTCAGCGTGCGTGTGGCTTCAACCGCAGGTAGACCTGCTTGCGCACCTGGGCGACCACCTCGCCGCTTTCATCGACGACATCATTGCTGAACCATCTCAGCACTTTGTCACCAGCGGCGGCTTCGGCGCGCAGTTCGTCCAGCAGTGCGTCATCGATGCGGAACGACGTACGTACGGTGCCTCTGCCGGGCTTGAGGAAATCGATGGCGCCGGCACGGTCCCACACGTAGTAGTCGCGGCCAAGGATATGCAGCAGGCCGAGCATCCAGAACGGATCGGTCATCGCGAACAGGCTGCCGCCGAAATGCGTGCCGACGTAGTTGCGGTTCCAGGGCCGCATGCGCAGTTCGACGTCGATCTGCCGGTAGTCCGGCGAGACCCGGGTGACGTGGATGCCGGTGAACAGGAACGGCGGCCAGAGATTGATACCGAAGCGGAACAGGCGGGCGTTCATGCGGGTCCGGGGGCGCAGGGCGAGGCGCCCAGTCTAACCATCCGCATGCGTATGTTGCACCCCGGGCGGCGAGGGTCACGCCTCGCCGTCGATGACATACCCATCGCGGCCGTTGGCCTTGGCCTGGTACAACGCGGTGTCGGCGCCTTCGACGAAATGGTGTGGTTGCAGCGTGCCGTCGGGTACGCGGGTGAACACGCCGATGGTGAGGGTGACGCCTGCTTCGCTGCCGTCACCGGGCGCCGGCAGTGCACGCACGCAGGCGATCAGGTCCTCGATGACCTGACGCGCGCCCTCGGCCGGGGTATCGGGCAGCACGAGTGCGAACTCGTCGCCACCGTAGCGCGCGGCCATGTCGCGAGGGCGTCGCGCATGCGCACCGATCAGGCGTGCAACATCGCGCAGCACGCGGTCGCCGACCTGATGGCCGTGGCGGTCGTTGTGGCGCTTGAAATGGTCAACGTCGATCAGTGCGAGGCTCAAGGACTTGCCGCTGCGTCGCGCGGCATCGCATTCCTGTTGCAGCGACTGCTCGAAACGCAGGCGATTGCCGAGACCGGTCAGCGCATCGCGGTTGGCCAGGCGGTGCCAGGCCGAGACGCGCCAGGTCGCCCAGGCCAGCAGCACCAGCAGGATGCCCAGCATGGCGCTGGCCGGTGCCCACCACAGGTCACCGGCGCGCAACAGCAGCCAGCTCAGCAGCGGTGGAAGCGGCAGCGAGCACAGCGCCGCGAGCCATGGCAGGCGCAGGCCGAGCAGGATCACGCACAGTGCCACCAGGACGCCACTGATGGCGTGCTGCCGGAGGCGGGGCAGCAGGTCGATCTGCTTGTGCTGCAGCAGCATCGAGGCGATGTTGGCCTGGTACTCACTGCCGCTCATCCAGAACTCGCGGGTGGTCGGGGTCAGCAGCCGCGGTGCGATGCCGCTGGCGGTCATGCCCACCACGATGCGGCGGCCGTGCAGCATCGCCATGTCCACGTGACCATCCAGCACATCGGCATAGGACACCTGCGGCAGGCGTTCGGGCGGTCCGGCATAACGCACCCGCACGTAGTCGTTGCGCCGCCATTGATAGGGCGAACCGATCTCCGGGTCGGGGTCGGGCAGGCCGTGCACCGCGCCCGCCGGCAGGTCGGCCAGCGCCAGGCCCAGTGCTGGCCAGTGGGCGTGGCCGATGCCGGCACGCAGGTACACGCCGCGCGCGACACCATCGCCATCCACTTCCACATCGGTGTGGCCGATCGCTGCGGCACTGGCCGCGATCTGCGGAATCGGCAGCATTTCCTCGGCCATGCGGTCGCCGGCGGCCGGTGCCGCGAGTACCGGCAGCACCACCCGGCCGTTGCGGCGTATCGCGGCGGCCAGTTCATCGTCCTGGCGGCTGTCGCGACGATCAGGTTCTGACAGCATCAGGTCCAGTGCGACGCGCTCGGCACCGGCATCGGTCAGCCGGTCGAGCAGGCGGGCATGGATCGAGCGGGGCCAGGGCCATTGGCCGATGCGCTGCAGGCTGCCCTCGTCGATGGCCACGATCAGCACGCTGGGGTCGGGGCGGTAGTCCCAGTTGCCGACCATGGCGTCGTAGGCCGCTTCGTCCTGTCGCCACAGCCACTGGCCCTGGCTGGCGATCACCGTCAGCACCCCGGCCAGCAGTGCCAGCAGGATCCGCTTCGGCCACGGCAGCGGCGAGCGCCTCATAACAACAGCAACAGCAGCAGGGCGCCACCACCGGCGCCGTAGCACAGGCGGCAGGGCAGCTTGATCTGCTGGGCCGGTGAGTACTCACCCGCATGACCATCGTCGTCGATGTACTGCACACGCACATGCAGGGTGCCGCTCCACGGCCGCTTGAAGCTGACCTGCGGCTCGCTCACGGTCTGGTCGACCAGGGGCGCCCTGAAGTCGCCACGACGGTCCACCTGCACCCGGTACTGCTGGCCTTCGCTGCCGGCCTGCCAGCGCAGGGTCAGTTCGCCATGCGCGGCCTCAGGCGGCTGCAGGGCAGGGTCCACCGGTTCATTGCTCAGTTGCAGGGGCAGGGCCTGGCCGTAGCGGCCCTGGTGGCCGTTGCCATCGCGCGACGCCACCCGCCAGAAGTACTCGCCGGGCGGCAGCGGCTGCGCCAGGCGCAGGTCGGTGCCTGGGGTGCTCTGTTCCTGCAGTGGCTGCACGAAGCTCGGCTCGGCGGCGATCTGCAGCACGCTGCTGCGCGCGCCCGGCGCCTGGCTCCAACGGAAGCGCGGGCGGTCGCTGTTGACGGTCTGCCCATGCAGGGGGGCCACGGTGAGCGGCGGTGGGGGCTGGTCGCTGAGTTCGAAATCGGCGCTGGCGTCGAGGCCTTCCACGCCCTGTGCATCCACCGCGCGCAACAGGATGCGCAGCTGGCCGGGGGGCAGGTCACTGATCGCCAGCCGGGTGTCGGCGGTGGTGGCGGCAAACAGCAGGATTTCCGGCGTCGCTGCCTGTACAACTTCCACGCGGTAGCGCGCGGCGCCGTCGACGGGGTCCCAGGCAAGCAGGGTCGGCAGGGGCGCCAGGCGCACCTCGTCGCTACGCAGCTGCGGCGCTGGAAGAAGGGCGGAGACAGCGTCCGGTGCGGCATCGGCGCTGCTGCTGCGGCTGGCCTGTCCAGGCTGGACCAGGCGCTTGCCGTGGGTGTTGCCGACCTGCACCTTGCCCTGTAGTACTTCGGTGGCAGCCACCTGGCCGGTGTCACCGGCGCTGACCCGGAAGACGGTGCCGCGCACGCTGCTGGTCGCCGTAGGTGCATCGATGATGTAGCGCGAGGCCGGGCCACGGGCAGGTGTCACCCGATTGCTGGCGCGGCCCTGCTGCAGGCGCAGGCGGGTATCGACCATGCCGGTGTGGCCGTAGCGGCTGAGCTGGTCCAGGCGCAGCCGGGAGTACTCGCGCAGCTGCAGGCGCGAGGCGTCAGCGAATTCAAGCGTGACGCTGGAGTCGCCTTCGGTCTGCACGGTGTCACCGATGCGAAGTTGTTCCCCGGCGAGTATCGCGCGCGAGGCACTGCCATCGGCGCCTGACAGTTCGACCTTGCCGCGCACCGACAGCACGCGGGCAGGTGCCGGTTCGATGCGCAGCCAGCTGATCGGGAAGCGCAGCAGCTGCCCCGGCGGCAGCTGGTAGGGGTTGTCGATGCGGTTGTGCTGTTGCAGCTGCTGCCAGCGCACCGAGGGCTTGAGGTACAGGCCTCCCAGATCCCACAGGGTATCGCCGGGACGGACCCGGTAGTTCCAGTCCTGGGCGGCGGCCACGGCCGGCAGGAAGAGAAGAGCGCAGAGCAGCGCGCCCTGGAAGCGCATGGCGAACGACAGCGAGCGGACGAAGGTCACAGTTTGCAATCCCGGCAATGCGGGGGCGCAGCTGCAAGACCCCATGGCCCCGACCTCATCCCCCCGAACGGATCGTGGCGACCGTACGGCCGCCATCCCGCGCATTATTGCCCGCGTTCAGTGCAGGGATTCTGAACGAAGTGGGTTCCCGTTCAGAACAGCAGGGAGGCCATCCGGCGGCGGTACTGGCCGACCAGGTCCTCGTCGGAGATCACATTGAAGGCGTCGATCAGGGCCTTGCGCGGCAGTCCGTCCTCGAACGTGCGGTCGATCCGCAGCATTTCCAGGAACTGGGCCAGCGCGGCTTCGTCGTGGCCACCGAGCAGCAGCTGTACGCCACGCAGGTGGCGTGCCTTGAGGTCCTTGCCATCGGCGGCGATGCGCGCGTCCAGCACTTCGGCGGCCGGGGCGTCCTTCAGGGCCGAGGCGAAGGCCAGCCGGGCGCGTGCACGCACGGCACGGTCGTCGGTGGCCAGGTTGGCGGGCAGGCCATCGATCAGCAGACCGGCTTCATCCACGCCACCGATCTGCAGCAGGGCCAGCGCCAGGTCGAGCTTCAGCTCGTCCTTGTCCGGCTCGGCGGCGATCTGCGCGCGCAGCACGTCCACCTGCGCCTGCGGGTCCAGCGGCGCTTCGTCTTCGGCGACGGCGTCGCCGATGTCGGCCGGCACGATGCCGTGCTGGGCCAGGAATTCACGCAGCTGGCCTTCCGGGATGGCCCCCGGGAAGCCGTCCACCAGCTGGCCGCCCTTGACCAGGAACACGGTCGGCACCGAGCGGATCTGGAAGGCGGCGGCGATCTGCTGTTCCTTGTCGACGTCGACCTTGGCCAGTTCGAAGGCGCCGTTGTACTCGGCAGCCAGCTTTTCCAGCATCGGCCCGAGGGTCTTGCACGGCCCGCACCAGGTGGCCCAGAAGTCGACCAGCACCGGCGTCTGCAGCGACTTCTGCAGGACTTCGGCCTCGAAGGTCGCAGTGGTGGCGTCGAATACGTAGGTCGTCTCGGTCATGGGGGAAAGCATCGTTTGGCGTCTGGAGACTGATTCTATGGTGACGATCGATGCCGGTCTCAACCCGGGTTGTAGTAAATGCCTGACAATGCCGCCTTCCTGTCGCCGTCCTTTCCGGAGCCTGCATGTCGTCCCTGTCCCCGTTGCTGCGCCTCTCCGGTCTGGTCGCCGCACTGCTGTTCGTGCTGGCGGTGCTCGGTTTCGGCGCCGGCCTGGATGGCTACGCACAGGCTCGCCACCCGGTGGCGCTGCTGGGAGCACAGGGGGTGCCGCATGCGCTGGCCTTCAATCTGCTGGGCTTGGTGCTGCCGGGCCTGCTGGCGGTGGTTGTGGCCGAGTGCCTGCGCCGTGGGCTGTCGGCAACCGCCGGCTGGGCGCCCCGGGTGGGCAGCCAGATGCTGCTGCTGGCCGGGTTGGCGTTCGCCGCGATGGGGCTGCTGCCGCTGGATGTGGATGACCTGCACGGGCCGGCCAGCCAGTTGCATGCCAGCGCCTGGATGATCTGGGTGCTGGGTTTCGTTGCCGGGACCCTGTTGCTGGGCACGTCGCAGTTGCGCCAGGCGCATGGCCGCGCGCTGGGCGCAGTGGCGCTCGCCTGTGGCGTACTGGCCGCGCTGGCGGCGTTTGCCCTGCAGGGCGTGTTGGCGGCGCCGCTGGCACAACGGCTTGCGTTCGCCTGCTGGACGGCCTGGCTGGCCCTGGCCCTGCCGTTGTCGCGGCCGCGCTGAGACCGGCCTCCGGGCGCTCGCGGAGCCGGCCTTCAGCGGGCGGGATTGGAGACGTTTGCCGCACTGCGGTACGCTGTACCGCTTTGCCGCCGCATCCGCGTGTTCCATGACCAGCGCTGAAACCAACGCCTACGACCCGCAGCAGGTTGAATCCGCCGCCCAGCAGTACTGGGACGCCACCCGTGCCTTCGAAGTCGACGAGACTTCGGACAAGCCGAAGTACTACTGCCTGTCGATGCTTCCGTACCCGTCCGGTGCGCTGCACATGGGCCACGTGCGCAATTACACGATCGGCGACGTGATCAGCCGCTACAAGCGCATGACCGGCCACAACGTGCTGCAGCCGATGGGCTGGGACGCGTTCGGCCTGCCGGCGGAAAACGCCGCGATCAAGAACAAGACCGCACCGGCGGCCTGGACCTACAAGAACATCGAGCACATGCGTGGCCAGTTCAAGGCCATGGGCTATGCCGTTGACTGGTCGCGCGAGTTCGCCACCTGCCGCCCGGACTACTACGTCCACGAGCAGCGCATGTTCACCCGCCTGATGCGCAAGGGCCTGGCCTACCGCCGCAATGCGGTGGTGAACTGGGACCCGGTCGACCAGACCGTGCTGGCCAACGAGCAGGTGATTGACGGCCGCGGCTGGCGCTCCGGCGCCCTGGTCGAGAAGCGCGAGATTCCGCAGTGGTTCCTGCGCATCACCGATTACGCCCAGGAACTGCTGGACGGCCTGGACGAGCTGGACGGCTGGCCGGATTCGGTCAAGACCATGCAGCGCAACTGGATCGGCCGCTCCGAGGGCCTGGAAATCCAGTTCGACGTACGTGACGTTGACGGCGGCGTGCTGGATCCGCTGCGCGTGTTCACCACCCGTCCGGATACCGTGATGGGCGTGACCTTCGTGTCGATCGCCGCCGAACATCCGCTGGCGCTGCATGCGGCGAAGAACAACCCGGAACTGGCCGCGATGCTGGCCGACCTGAAGCAGGGTGGCGTGTCCGAGGCGGAACTGGAAACCCAGGAAAAGCGCGGCATGGACACCGGCCTGCGTGCGCTGCATCCGGTCACCGGCGAGCCGGTGCCGGTGTGGGTCGCCAACTTCGTGCTGATGGGCTACGGCACCGGCGCGGTGATGGCCGTGCCGGGTCATGACCAGCGCGACAACGAAGTGGCCAACAAGTACGGCCTGCCGATCAAGCAGGTGATCGCACTGAAGGATGCGCGCACCGAAGAAGAGCGCACCTGGGATGGCAGCCGCTGGCAGGACTGGTACAGCGACAAGAGCCGTGCCTTCGAGCTGGTCAACTCGGCCGAGTTCGATGGCCTGGATTTCCAGGGCGCCTTCGAAGCCCTGGCCGAACGCTTCGAGCGCAAGGCCCAGGGCCAGCGCCGCGTCAACTATCGCCTGCGCGACTGGGGCGTGAGCCGCCAGCGCTACTGGGGCTGCCCGATTCCGGTGATCTATTGCGCCAAGTGCGGTGCGGTGCCGGTGCCGGAAGAACAGCTGCCGGTGGTGCTGCCGGAGGACGTGGCATTCTCGGGTACCGGTTCGCCGATCAAGACCGATCCGGAATGGCGCAAGACCACCTGCCCGGACTGCGGCGGCGCGGCCGAGCGCGAGACCGACACCTTCGACACCTTCATGGAGTCGAGCTGGTACTACGCCCGCTACACCTCGCCGGGTGCCCGTGATGCCGTCGACAAGCGCGGCAACTACTGGCTGCCGGTCGACCAGTACATCGGTGGCATCGAGCACGCGATCCTGCACCTGATGTATTTCCGCTTCTACCACAAGCTGCTGCGCGACGCGCGGATGGTCGACAGCAACGAACCGGCGCGCAATCTGCTGTGCCAGGGCATGGTGATTGCCGAGACCTACTACCGCCCGAACCCGGATGGCTCGAAGGACTGGATCAACCCGGCCGATGTGGAAGTGCAGCGCGACGAGCGCGGCCGCATCACCGGCGCGACCCTGATCGCCGACGGCCAGCCGGTGGTGGTCGGTGGCACCGAGAAGATGTCCAAGTCGAAGAACAACGGCGTGGACCCGCAGGCGATGGTCGACAAGTACGGCGCCGACACCGTGCGCCTGTTCTCGATGTTCGCCGCGCCGCCGGAACAGTCGCTGGAGTGGAACGAAGCCGGCGTGGATGGCATGGCCCGCTTCCTGCGCCGCCTGTGGGCCCAGGTGCAGAAGCATGCCGCCGATGGCGCCGCTCCGGCGCTGGATGTTGCAGCACTGGATGCCAACCAGAAGGCACTGCGCCGCAAGACCCACGAGACCATCGGCAAGGTCGGTGACGACTATGGCCGCCGCCACAGCTTCAACACCGCCATTGCCGCGGTGATGGAACTGATGAACGCGCTGGCCAAGTTCGAGGACGGCAGTGCGCAGGGGCGCGCGGTGCGCCAGGAAGCGCTGCAGGCCATCGTGCTGCTGCTCAACCCGATCACCCCGCACGCCAGCCATGCCCTGTGGCAGGTGCTGGGCCATGGCGAGACCCTGCTGGAAGACCAGCCGTTCCCGCAGGCCGATGCCGGTGCGCTGGTGCGCGACGCGCTGACCCTGGCCGTGCAGGTCAACGGCAAGCTGCGTGGCACCATCGACGTGGCGGCCGACGCCGCGCGCGAGCAGGTCGAGGCACTGGCCCTGGCCGAGCCCAACGCGGCCAAGTTCATGGAAGGCCTGACGGTGCGCAAGATCATCATCGTGCCGGGCAAGATCGTGAACATCGTCGCCGCCTGATGTACCCCGTACCGGCCACCCGCGTGGTGGCCGGTACCATTCCGGTGCAGGGCCCGGCGTTTGATGGCCCTGCATTCACGCGGCTTCGGGCACGCTGTGTGTTGCCGTGATCGCCCGGCTCCGCCAGACTGTCTCCATGACCCGAATCCTGCTTGCCCTCGTTCTTGTCCTCGGCCTTGCCGGCTGCGGTTTCCATCTGCGCAACAAGCTGATGCTGCCGACCGACACGGCACCGGTGAAGGTGGTTTCCACTGCGCCGTACAGCGAACTGGTCAAGCTGCTCAACCGCAGCCTGCTGGCCTCCGGCGCCAGGCTGGCCGATGAGGACAGCAAGGAGCCCAGCGCCCAGCTGCAGGTACTGTCCGAGCGCTGGGGCGACCTGCCGATCGCCATCGACTCGCAGGGCCGTGCGCAGGAATACAGCCTGCGCTACGCGGTGATCTTCATCTTCCGTCGCGAAGACGGCAGCGAACTGGTGCCGCAGCAGGTGATCGAGCTGTCGCGCGACTACGTGTCGCCGCCGACCGACGCCACCGGTACCACCACCGAACGTGAAATCCTGGCCAATGAACTGCGCCGGGAAATGTCCGCCTCGATCATCCGCCGCATCGACAGCGTGGTGCGTGCCGAGATCGAGAAGGGCGGCAGCCTGTCGGCGCCGAAGGACAAGCCGATCGAAGGCGCGGTACCGGCCGAGCCGGTCCCCGCAGCCAAGCACTGAGCCGCGCGCATGGAACTGCGTCCGGAGCAGCTGGCCAGCCAGGGCGCTGATACCGCGCTGGCGCCGGTCTACCTGATTGCCGGCCCGGAAACGCTGCGCGTGCTGGAGGCGGCCGACGCCATCCGCGCGCGTGCACGCGCCTCGGGCATTGGCGAACGTGAAGTGTTCGACGCCGATGGGCGTGATTTTGACTGGAACCAGCTCGACGCCAGTTTCAATGCCCCCAGCCTGTTCAGCGCCCGTCGCCTGGTCGAGGTGCGCCTGCCCAGCGGCAAGCCGGGCAAGGACGGTGCCGAGGTGATCAGCCAGTTCTGCGCCAATCCGGCGCCGGACGTGGTGTTGATGATCACCGCCAACGAATGGAGCAAGGCGCACCAGGGCAAGTGGGCCGAAGCGGTCAACCGCATCGGCGTGCTGTCGGTGGCGTGGGCGATCAAGCCGCACGAACTGCCGGACTGGATCGAGCGCCGCCTGCGTGGCAAGGGCCTGCGCGCGGACCCGGCCGCCGTGCAGCGCCTGGCCGAGCGGGTGGAAGGCAACCTGCTGGCTGCCGCCCAGGAAATCGACAAGCTGGCGCTGTTGGCCGATGGCCAGCCGCTGGATGTGGAGCGCATGGAGTCGCTGGTGGCCGACGCCGCCCGCTATGACGTGTTCCGGCTGGTGGAGGCGACATTCTCCGGGCAACCGCCGGCGGTGCTGCGCATGCTGGCCGGCCTGCGAGGCGAGGGTGAGGCGGTGGCTGCGTTGATGCCGATGGTGATCCGCGAGCTGCTGGCCGGTGCTGGCCTGGCCCGGGTGCAGGCCCGTGGTGGCAACCTGGCCGCCGAAATGAAATCGCGCGGCATCTGGGAATCGCGGCAGGCGCCGTACAAGCGCGCGCTGCAGCGGCATCCGGAAAGCAAGCGCTGGGAGCGCTTCGTGGCTGAAGCGGGACTGGTCGACCGTATCGCCAAGGGGCGCGCCGACGGCGACGCCTGGCTGGCGCTGGAGCGCCTGCTGGTGGCTGTGGCCGAACCGCGTGCCGTGCGCCTGCTGGCGCGGGCCTGAGCAATGAGCCTGCGGATCTACTACGGGGGCACCTTTGATCCGGTGCACCTCGGGCACCTGGCGATCGCGCGGGCTGCCCGTGACGAACTGCAGGTTGCCGTGCGCATGCTGCCGGCGGCCGATCCGCCGCACCGTGCCGTGCCCGGCGCCACGGCCGAGCAGCGCTGCACCATGCTGTCGCTGGCCATCGGCGACGAACCGGGCCTGCTGCTGGACCGGCGCGAGCTGGATCGCGCGGTGCGTTTCCCCGGTCGGCCGTCCTACACCGTGGACACCCTGCGCGAGCTGCGCGGCGAGCTGGGGCCGAGCCGGCCGCTGGCCTGGCTGGTCGGCGCCGACAGCCTGCTTGGCCTGTCCCGCTGGCACGAATGGGAGGCGTTGTTCGGGCTGGCTCATTTCGTGGTGGCGGAGCGCCCGGGTAGTCCGTTGCAGGCCGCGGTGGATGGCGAGCTGGGCCGGGCGCTGGAAGGGCGTTGGGCCGACACCGAGCAGGCCCTGTTCGCCAGCCCGGCCGGGCGCATCCTGCGCCTGCACCACCCGCTGCGCGAGGAATCGGCCAGCGCCGTGCGCTCGCAGATCGCCGCCGGCGGCCCCTGGCGCGCCCTGCTGCCACCCAGCGTGGCGGACTATGTGGCTGCACACGGGCTGTACCGCCCGGCCAGGCCGTGAATGGCGCAGCGGCGCCATCCCCGTATAATCGCCCCCACGTTTATCGAGTCGATCCACTTTGAGCAACCAGACCCAGCCCCAGACCATCAAGGTCGATCTGCCCAGCCCGCCGCCGTCCGTGCCGGAACTGCTGGCCAGCGTCCGCCAAGCCACCGAAGACCTGAAGGCCAAGGACCTGGTCGAGATCGACGTGCGCGGCCGGTCCAGCGTTGCCGACTACATGATCGTCGTTTCGGGCACCTCGACCCGCCACGTCAAGTCGATTGCCGACGAAGTCGTGCGCTTCGCCAAGAACATCGACGTGATGCCGCTGGGCGTGGAAGGCGAGCGCGAAGCCGAGTGGGTGCTGGTCGATCTGGGCGACGTGATCGTCCATGTGATGCTGCCGCGCGTGCGTGAGTTCTACGCTCTCGAGCGCCTGTGGACCGTCGGCGACCAGCCGCCGTCCAGCGACGACGAAGTGGCCTGAGCCACGCGTTGATGCATCCCTTCGACGGCGCCGATGGCGCCGTCGACGTTTTGGAGGACCGTTGATGAAAGCCCGCCTGATCGCCACCGGTGAACGCGCCCCCAGCTGGGTGGCGCAGGGCTTCGCCGAGTACCAGAAGCGGCTGTCGCACTGGCTGCCGTTCGAGCTGGTGGAAATCGAGCCCGGCCTGCGTGGCAAGGGGCGCGATCCGCGTCGCGCCACCGAAGATGAAGGCAAGCGGGTCATCGCTGCGCTGCCGAAGAATGCCTATGTGGTGGCGCTGGACGTGCCGGGCCGCCAGCTCAGTTCCGAACAGCTGGCGCAGCGCCTGGAACACTGGCGCGGGCAGGGAAGGGACCTGGCGTTCCTGATCGGTGGCCCGGAAGGGCATTCGCCGGAGGTGTCCGCGCTGGCCGATGAGAAGTGGTCGATCGGCCCGCTGACGCTGCCGCACATGCTGGTGCGCCTGGTGGTGGCCGAGCAGCTGTATCGGGCTGCCGCAATGATTGCCAATCACCCCTACCATCGCGCGTGAAGAGTGGTTATACTAGTCGTCTGCCCGAATAGCTCAGCCGGTTAGAGCACTTGACTGTTAATCAGGGGGTCGTTGGTTCGAGTCCAACTTCGGGCGCCACCTTGAAAAACCTGCATCGCGAGATGCAGGTTTTTTTTTTGCGTCTTTGTAGCGTCGAGGTTGCGCGACTGCTGTTGTGGAGCCGAGCCATGCTCGGCTGCTGCGGATGAACCAGCCGAGCGTGGGCTCGGGTCTACAGCGCGAGATTGCCTCGCCAGAACGCCACCAGCGTGGCGATCGCCACGATCAGGATCGCAGCGAACAGCACCCCCTCCCAACGCGTGAATACCTGTTCGCCGCGTTGGCGCCTGGTCAGCGCGAACAGCACCACACCGGGCACGTACAGCAGCACCGACAGCAGCAGGTTGTCCAGGCCACCGGCATACACCAGCCACAGCGCATAGGCGCTGGCCAGCAGTGCGACCACGAAATCGCGCCAGCGCACGCCTGGTTCACCGGCATAGGCCTGCCCACGCCAGGCCAGCTGCACACCGAACGCGGTGGACAGGAAGTAGGGCACCAGGCTCATCGACGCGGCCAGCAGCACCAGCCCGGTATAGCTGCCGGAATTGACCAGCACCAGCAGCAGGAACAACTGGATCAGCCCGTTGCTCAACCACAGTGCATTGGCCGGCACGCCGCGCGCGTTCTCACACCCCAGGAAGGCCGGCATGGTGCCGTCACCCGCGGCGGCATAGAGCACTTCGGCGCACAGCAGCACCCAGGCCAGCAATGCACCGAGAACGGAGATGATCGAACCGATGATGATCACCGTCGCGCCCCATTCGCCGACAATGGCTTGCAGCACATAGGCCATCGACGGATTGGGCAGTCCGGCCAGTTCCGCCTGCGACAGCACGCCCATCGACAACAGGCTGACCAGCACCAGCAGCAGCCACACGCCGAGGAAGCCGATCACCGTGGCGCGACCCACGTCGGCACGGCGTGCGGCGCGCCGCGAGTAGATGCTGGCGCCTTCGATGCCGATGAACACCCATACGGTCACCAGCATCATGCCGCGCAGCTGCTGGCCGAGATCGCCGAGTGCGGGCGTGCCCAGGAAATCGGCACCGAACACGTCCATGCGGAACGCGCCGGCGGCCAGGATGAGGAACAACGCAATGGGCAGCAGCTTGGCCACGGTCACCAGGCCATTGACGATGGCTGCAGTGCGCAGGCCACGCAGCACCAACAGGTGCACGGTCCACAACAGCAATGACGATGCGGCCACGGCGGCCGGGGTATTGCCTTCGCCGAACACGGGCATGAAGTGGCCCAGGCCACTGAAGATCAGCACGAAGAAGCTGGCGTTACCGAGCACCGAGGCAACCCAGTAGCCCCACGCAGCGGAGAAGCCGATGTAGTTGCCGAAGCCTTCGCGTGCGTATGCGTAGATGCCGGTATCGAGATCAGGCCGGCGGTTGGCCAGCGCCTGGAATACGAAGGCCAGCATCAGCATGCCCGCGCCGCTCAGGGCCCAGCCGATCAGCGCGGCGGCAGGCCCGGCGCTGCGCGCCACGTTCTGCGGCAATGAAAAGATGCCGGCGCCGACCATCGAGCCGACCACCAGTGCAGTCAACGCGGGCAGGCCCAGGCGTTGCGAAGTTGCGGCCATGCAGATCCCCTGCGGCGGTGATGCCGCGTGCACACGGTAGCCATGTGCCCGTGAACATGCCTGCAAGGGGCGGAACGACGAAGGCCCGGGCAGCTGCCCGGGCCTTCGAAGTTGCTGCGTTGAAGTGTATTGCCTGTATTACTTGAAGGTGTACTTGGCACCGACGGTGAAGTAGCGACCGATGGCACCACTGAAGTGCAGCGGGTTGTAGTTGACACCGCCGTAGGTGGACGGATCCAGCGGCGCGATGCGATCGAACACGTTCTGCACCGAGGCGTTCAACTCGAAGGCTTCAGTGATGTTCCAGCGGCCCGACAGGTCGAAGGTGGTGAACGAGGAGATCTTCTTGACGTCCGTTCCGTCTGCATACGCGAACAGATAGGAGCCGTTCGGACCACGGAAGTCCTTGTTGTCCATCTTCGAGATGTAGTTGGCAACGCCGCTGACGCTCCACGGACCCTGCCTCCAGGTGGTGCCGAAGTTGATGCGGTCCTTCGGGGTGCCGATGCAGTTGGTCACGTCGCAGTTGCCGTGAGTACCCGCGTAGTCAACCGTCACGTCGGCATCGGTGCGCTCGAACTTGAGCACATGGCTCCACTGCAGGTCCATCTCCAGCTGGCCCGGGCCGATGTCGAAGGTCTGGCGGATATCGGTATCGATACCCCGGACCCGGGTCGATGCGGCATTGATGTACTGCGTGTTGACTGCCAGGATGCTGCCGGTGCCGGGCACGCCGTTGAGCAGGTTGCTGTCACGCAACACGTTGCCGGCGGCAATGGCTTCGGAGGTGCTGCCCTGGGCAATTTCGTTGGTGCGCTTGATCTGCCAGGCATCGATGGTCAGCGAGGTCGTGGACGTCGGCTGCAGGACGATACCCACCGAGTAGCTCTTGGACTCTTCCGGCTTCAGATCCTTGTTCGGGCGGGTGATGATGGCCACCGGCAGGGCACCGCAGTCATCCCCGGTGGCACCCGGTGCAGGGTTGCCGTTCGGGCAACGTACCGGATCGGACGCGTTGGAGAACGCTGCCAGGCCACCATCGCCGTTCTCGGCCGGGTTGGGTGCCCGGAAGCCTTCGGCGTAGCTGCCACGCAGTGCGATCCAGTCGGCCGGGGTCCACTTGATGCCGATCTTCGGCGTGGCCTTGCCTTCACCGCTCTCGTACTTGTCGTAGCGAACCGCACCGGACAGTTCCAGGGTTTCCAGCACGGGCGCAGACAGCTCAACGTAGCCTGCGTACACGTTCTGGGTGCCGTCGTAGGCCGAGTAGCCCAGGCCGATGATCTGGCCCTTGTCGGTGTAGGTCTGCGGGGTCAGGCTGTTGCTGGTCTTGCGCCATTCGGTACCCAATGCCAGGCCCAGCGGGCCACCCTTCAGGTCCATCAGGCTGCGCGACACGGTGAAGTCGAACATGTCCAGGCTGGACTTGGCGCGGGCGCTGATATCCGGCGAGATGAAGTCGTACAACGCCTGCGAGTTCATGCCCGCGTTGTCACCGATGCGCCAAACACCACCGGCGCAGTTCGGGTTGGCCAATGCGCAACGTACGTTGTCGTAGTTGAGGAAGCCGGTGCGCTTGTTGACCAGATCAGTGCCCGAGTGCAGATAGGCGGTGTCGTAGCTCCAGTCGCCCCAGTTGCCCTTGACGCCGACCAGGAAGCGGGTGAACTCATTGGTGTTGTTGGTCACGCGGGGACCGACATCCCACGCCGAATAACGCAGGCGCGAGGCCTGGCCGGGAATGGGATTGTCAGGATGATTCGGGCCCAGCACCACTGCGCCCGGGCCACTGTTGCCGTTGACCGGGCCTTCGGGGAAGCCCCAGCTGCCGGATACGCCGGACGGGGTGTTGCTGAAGGTGGTCTCTTTCTTCGAGTAGCCGATTTCGGTGTAGATCTCGCCACCTTCACCAAACGCGAAGCTGGCACGGCCAAACACGTTGACGTACTTCTCTTCCGGGGTCAGATCGCGATACAGCTGGTTCGGATCCCACAGGCAGCCCTGCGCCTGTGCAGTAGCCTCGGTCTGGCCGGGAATGGTGGTCAGGCCAGCACAGCCCGGCAATGCGACCAGGAAGGCAGGATTGTCCTTGGTCACATTGCGATCGTCATACACCGAACCGTTCGGACCAACACCGCCGCGGGTCTTGCCGCTGAGGAAGGCGCCGCCGAGGAACTGGGCGTTGTTGCCATAGCCCCACGGGCGGGTATCGCCGGTACCGATCCACTTGCGGTTCTTGCGATCACTGATCTTGATCGCGTCGGTCTTTGCCACATCCAGGCTGAAGAAGGCATTCCAGCCGTCGGTGGCCAGATCGCCGGTACCGGCGGTCAGGGTCGCCTTCTTCGCGTCGCCATCGCTGTCGCCAGACAGGCCGTAGGAGCCCCGGAGGATCGCGCCCTGGAAGTCGCTGCGCAGGATGATGTTGACCACGCCGGCGATGGCGTCGGAACCATAGATCGCCGAGGCGCCGTCCTTCAGCACTTCCACGCGTTCGACGGCGTCGAGCGGGATGGTGCTCAGGTCGGTGAAGACCTTCTGGCCGTCATCGGCCAGGCCGTAGGTGGCCATGCGGCGACCATTCAACAGGACAAGGGTCGAACCCGCGCCCAAGCCGCGCAGCGAGATGCCGGCACCACCGCCGGCAAAGCCGTTGCCGAAGGTCTTGGGAATGGAGCCGGAACCGTCGGCGGTCAGTGTCTGCAGGTACTCGGCAACCGTGGTCTTGCCCGTACGGTCGATTTCCTGGCGGGTCACCACCTGCACCGGGGACGGTGTTTCAGTGTTGGTGCGCGGGATGTTCGAACCGGTGACCGTGATGCGGTCCAGGTTGGTGGCCTTTTCCTGCGCGAAAGCGGAGGTGGAAGCCACGGCGCCAACCAGCAGCAGCGTGCCGCCGGTAAGGATATGGGTGATGGACGATGCCAGGGTGGTGCGGCGGCGGCTGGCGGGCCGTTGGATCAGGTGTTTCACAGCTTCTCTCCTAACTGGAAAACCGTAGCGTTGAGGGCTGTCTCCGGAAGATTCCGGGACGGACCAATCTAGGTTTCCGACAGGTGACGAAGTCGTGAATTTTTGCTTAATCAATAACAGTTGATCCTGTTCCGTCCGTACCCGCCCGGACGGAAGCGCCGGCCCGGCAAGCAGCCGGGCCGGCGATCACCTCAGTCCGGCAGCGAGAACTGCACCGGCACCATGCCGATGGCCGGCACGGCCACGCCATCACGCTGGGCCGGCTCGAAGCGCCAGTGCCTGAGCACCTGCTGGCGTGCGGCCTGGTCCAGGCTGCGCGAGCCACTGCTGCGCTCGATGCTGACCACCGCCGGCTGCCCGTGGGAGTCCACCTCTACCCGCAACAGCACCGTACCCTGCTCGCGGTTGCGCAGTGCCGCCAGCGGGTAGGCCGGCGGCGGGGCGCTGCGGTACTGCAGCTGGGCGCCGGCCAGAGGCGTGGAGGTGTCGATGCTCGGTGCCAGCTGGGGCGGGGCCGGTTCGGCGGCCGGCAGTGCGATGCCCTGGGTCTCCTCCACGGTCGCGGTAGGTGCGGGCAGGGGCGGTGCTACCGGCTGCGTCCGGGGTTTGGGCACCACCTGGACGATCTCTTTCGGCGTGATCGGAACCGGCGGCGTGGGCGGTGGCGGGATCTTCTCGATCAGCCTGACCGCAGTCTTGTCACGTGGGACCTGCACGGCCTGGTAGGTCGCCGGGATCAGCAGCAACAGGAAGGCCAGCAGATGCAGGGCGATGGCCGCGCTCCAGGCGGCAACGCGGGCGGGGTCGAAATGCGGGGATGCAACGGGATACGTACGAACCATGGTCCACCTCCATGCCAGTGACGAAGTCCTCAACGCACCAGGGCCCGTGGCGGGGTTGCCGCACGCGGCTGGCAGTCCATCAGTAGCGCGACAGGGCGGCCACTGCCTAGAGGCAGGGGGGCGATCGTTGGGCTGGCCTTCAGCCAACGCCGGCTGCGGGCATGAAAAAGGCGGACCCCCTGCGGGATCCGCCTTTGTCGGCAATGGCGAACGGGATCAGCGACCCAGTTCGAACACCACGTCCAGGTTGACCGAGACGGTCGATTCACCCGGTGCGACCGGGGTGGCCTTGTCCATCGCCGCGCCGGCCGACATGGCCCGCATCATCGGCATCGGGCGGTAGCCGCCGCCGGCGTTCTCGGAAATGCTGACGATGCGGCGCACCTGCAGGCCCAGCGACTTCGCATAGGTCTGGGCGCGGGCCTGGGCCTTCTTCAATGCAGCCAGGCGGGCTTCGTCGTAGACCGGTTCCGGCTGGTCGATCTCGAAGCTGGGGCCGTTGATCTGGTTGGCGCCCTGCGCAGCCAGTGCATCCAGCACCTTGCCCAGCTTGGCGATGTCACGCACCTTCAGGCTGACCGTGTTGCTGGCCTGGTAGCCGGTGATCTTCGGTGCTTCGTTGTCGGCATAGCGGTACTGCGGATTGAGGCTGACGCCACTGGTCTGCACGTCGCGCTCGGCGATGCCGGCGGCCTTGATCGCGGCCAGTACCTTGTCCATCTGCTGGGCGTTCTGGCGCATGGCGCTGTTGCCATCGGCGGCCTGGGTGACCACACCGGCCGACAGGGTGGCCACGTCCGGCACGCGGGTCGCCTCGGCATTGGCCGAGATGTTCAGCAGGGTGCCTTCGGCCGGGGCGGCGATCGACGGCGACGACGGGGCAGCATGGGCGGTCATCGAGGTTCCAAGGGCGAGGGACAGGGCGAGCAGCAGCGGGGTGGCGGTCAGGCGCATGGAGAACTCCTTGTTGTGCCGTTGAGGGTGGTGTCGTAGCGATGAACGCGCTGTGAGCCCGTTCGGGGTTGCGCACGTTCCGGGACGGGTTGCCAACGATTCAGGTGGCGGCCTCAGGTTATGCTGTGCCGATGCTCTATCTTGCTTCCCGCTCCCCCCGACGCAACCAGCTGCTGGCCCGACTCGGACGCCCCTTCCAGGCCCTGGACCTGGAGGTCGTCGAGCAGCGCGCGCCCGCTGAAAGCGCCGAACAGTATGTGTGCCGGGTCGCCGCCGACAAGGCGCGCGCCGGGCTGGCCCGGGTGCTGGCCGATGACCCGCAGGCGCGCGTGCTCGGCTCGGACACCGAGGTGGTGCTGGATGGCGACGTGTTCGGAAAGCCCACTGACGCCGCCGATGCGCGGGCGATGCTGGCGCGCCTTGCCGGGCGTACCCATCAGGTGATGACCGCCGTGGTGGTGGTCGGCGCGGACGGGCTGGACAGCGAACTGGTCATTTCCGAAGTGACCTTCGCCCCGATCGACGCTGCCGACATCGCCGCCTACGTGGCCACCGGCGAGCCGTTGGACAAGGCCGGGGCCTACGCCATCCAGGGCGGGGCCGAGCGCTGGATCGAACATCTTTCCGGCAGCTACTCCGGCGTCATGGGGCTGCCATTGCTGCATACCGATCGTCTGCTGGCGCGCTGCGGCGTGCCGGCCACAACTGCCGATGCCGCCAGGGAGGCTGCCGATGTCTGAGGAAATCCTGGTCAATGTGACCCCGCGCGAAACCCGGGTCGCTGTGATCGAGAACGGCATGCTGCAGGAACTGCACATCGAGCGCGGTTGGCGCCGGGGTGTGGTCGGCAACATCTACAAGGGCAAGGTGCAGCGGGTGATGCCCGGCATGCAGGCCGCCTTCGTCGAAGTCGGGCTGGAGCGTGCCGCGTTCCTGCATGCCAACGACGTGGTGCGGCCGGCGCCGGTGGCCAGTGCCGATACCGAGAACACCACGCTGCCGCCGCCGTCCAGCGTGCCGATCGTCGAGCTGCTGCGCGACGGCCAGGACATCGTGGTGCAGGTGGTGAAGGACCCGATCGGGACCAAGGGCGCACGCCTGACCACCCAGATCAGCATTCCCTCGCGCTACATGGTGCTGCTGCCGCAATCCAAGGTGGTGGGCGTTTCCGCACGCATCGAGGATGAAACCGAGCGCGCCCGCCTGAAGGCGCTGGTGACCGAACTGTCGGCGCAGCACGGGGGCTACGGCTACATCGTGCGTACCAATGCCGAGGGCCAGCCGGCAGAGGCCATCGCCGAGGACATCGCCTACCTGTCGCGCGTTTGGAACGTGGTCGAGCGTCGTGGCCGCGAAGCGGCCTCGTGCAGCAACATCTATGAAGACCTGAGCCTGCCGCTGCGATCGGTACGCGACCTGATCCGCAAGGACGTTGACAAGGTGAAGGTGGACTCCAAGGAGACCTTCGCGCAGTTGCAGGCCTTTGTTGCCAAGTACATGCCGGTGCTGGCCGAGAAGATCGAGCTGTACAGCGGTGATCGCCCGATCTTCGACATGTTCGGGGTGGAGGACGAGATCGGCCGCGCGCTGGACAAGCAGGTGCCGCTGAAATCCGGTGGCTACCTGGTGATCGACCAGACCGAGGCGATGACCACCATCGACGTCAACACCGGTTCGTTCCTCGGCCAGCGCAACCTGGAAGAGACGGTGTTCCGCACCAACCTGGAAGCGGCACAGGCGGTGGCACGGCAGCTGCGGCTGCGCAACCTGGGCGGCATCATCATCATCGATTTCATCGACATGGACGATGCCGAGCATCGCCGCCAGGTGCTGCGCACCCTGGAAAAGGCGCTGGCCCGCGACCATGCCAAGACCACGGTGTACGACTTCTCGCCGCTGGGCCTGGTGGAGATGACCCGCAAGCGCACGGTGGAAAGCCTGGAGCGCCAGCTGTCGGAGACCTGCCCGCAGTGCAGCGGCCGCGGCAGCATCAAGACCACCGAGACGGTGACCTACGAGATCTTCCGCGAGATCACCCGTGCCGTGCGCCAGTTCGATGCCGCGCGCCTGCTGGTGATCGCGTCGACCAAGGTGGTCGCGCGCATCACCGACGAGGAATCCGCGGCGGTGGCCGAGCTGGAGGAATTCCTCGGCAAGAGCATCCGCTTCCAGGCGGACGAGCAGTACCTGCAGGAGCAATTCGATGTCGTTCTGCTCTGATCCTCGCCGGCCGCAGGCCGGCGGTGGCCGATGAGCGCGCCGCCGCGCCTGCGACTGCGAAGGATCCGCCGTCATTTCATTGCCGCCTGCGCGGTGGGCCTGGTCGGGCTTGCACTGCTGGTGGGCACCTTCAGCCAGCTGCTGCCGCTGGCCGAGCGCCATCCCGACAGGATTGCCGCCTGGCTGAGTGAACGCGCTGGCCAGCCGGTGCGTTTCGACCAGCTGCAGACCGCCTGGACCCGGCGCGGCCCGCTGCTGCAGCTCAAGGGCCTGCGCATCGGCGCCGGCCAGGGCCTGGCGATCGGCGAGGCCGAAGTGCTGGTATCGATGTACAGCGGCCTGTTGCCTGGCCGGTCGCTGACCGAGCTGCGCCTGCGTGGCCTGGCGCTCGACCTGCAGCAGGGCGAGGACGGTCGCTGGTCGGTACGCGGCCTGCCGCAGGCCGCCAATGGCGGGGACCCGCTGGATGCGCTGCGCCGGCTGGGCGAACTGCAGGTGATCGGAGGCCGCCTGGGCGTGCATGCGCCGGGGCTGGGAATCGACACCACGCTGCCACGCATCGACGTGCGCCTGCGGGTCAATGGCGACCGCCTGCGTGTAGGCGTGCGTGCCTGGGCCCAGACCGAAGCGCTGCCGTTGACGGCGGTGCTGGACGTGGACCGCGTGCGCGGCAATGGCCAGGCCTGGCTGGGCGCCGATCCGGTCGATTTCCATGCCTGGTCGCCGCTGCTGGCGGCCGGCGGTGTGCGCCTGCGCGAAGGCAAGGGCGAACTCAACCTGTGGCTGACCCTGCGCGATTTCGCACCGGTGGCGGTGACCACCGATTCGGACCTGCGTGATGTCCGCATCGATGGCGCACCGATGCCCTCGATGGCGGCTCCGCAGCTGCAGCTGCAGCGGTTGCAGGCACGCCTGCGCTGGCAGCGCCAGGCTGATGGCTGGGCGTTGCAGGTGCCGCGCCTGCGCCTGAAAACCGAAGAGGGCGAGCAGCAGCTCGATGGCCTGCAGCTGCAGCTTGGCAAGCAGCTGCGGGTCCGTTCTGGCGAAGTGCAGGCCGGCACCGCGCTGCGTGCGCTGGCCCTGAGCGATCGTCTCGAACCGGGCCTGCGTCGCTGGCTGTTCCTGTCCAGGCCGCAGCTGGATGTGCGCGAGTTGCAGTTGGCGGGCGATCGCGATGGCCCACTGTGGGCGCAGGGCGAACTGCAGTCGCTGGGCTTCGCCAGCGTGGGCAATTCGCCCGGCCTGCGCGGCCTGGGCGGGCGCTTCGAAGGCGACGCGGATGGCTTCAGCCTGCAGTTGCAGCCGCAACGGCAGCTGCAGTTCGATTGGCCGACCGGCTTTGGTGTGCGTCATGACCTGCATCTGGCGGGACAGGTGGTGGGCTGGCGCGACGAGGGCGGTGGTTGGCGTATCGGTACTGCGGCGATGCGCGTGGAAGGCACCGACTATGCGGCCGACGTGCGCGGCGGGGTCTGGTTCCAGGGGGACGGTACGCGGCCGTGGCTGCAGCTGGCGGCCAAGCTGGACGACGTGCCGATGACCGCGGCCAAGCGCTTCTGGATCCACTCCAAGATGAGCAAGGGCGCCACCGACTGGCTGGACATGGCGCTGGCCGGCGGCCAGGTGCGCAATGGCATCGGCCTGGTCAGTGGCGACCTGGACGACTGGCCGTTCGACAACAACGATGGCCGCTTCGAGGCCACCGGCCATATCACCAACGGTGACATCCGTTTCCAGCACGATTGGCCGTTGATGAGCCAGGTCGACGCCGATATCGCCTTCATCGGCCCCGGCTTCGACATGCATGGGCGCGGCGATCTGGCCGGTGTGGCGGTGCAGAAGTTCGAGGCGGGCATTCCGGATTTCGGGCAGCAGCCGCTGTATGTGCGCGCCGATGCGCAGAGCGAGGCGGGCAAGCTGCTGGCGATGCTGCGGCAGAGCCCGCTGCACAAGGATTATGGCGACACCCTGGACAACCTCACCGCTGCCGGCCCGGCGCATGTGACCTTCGATCTGCTGCAGCCACTGCACCACGATGATGGTGGCGGCCACCTGCAGGGGACGGTCGATCTGGCCGGCGTGAAGCTGGTCGACAAGCGCTTCCAGCTCGCCTTCGACAACATGCAGGGGCAGGCGCGCTACAGCAATGGCGGTTTCGATGCCGAGACACTGTCGGTGCGCCACCTCGGCCAGGACGGTCGCCTGAGCCTGCGTGCCGGTGGCTACGTGCACGACAGCAGACTGGCCTTCGAATCGCAGCTGTCGGCCACGCTGGATGCTGGCGTGCTGATCGACCGCGCGCCGGAGATGGCCTGGCTCAAGCCCTACATCACCGGAACCTCGCCGTGGACCATCGCGGTCAGCCTGCCCAAGGTCGCTCCAGGGGCGCCTGCGCCGCCCAGCGAGCTGCGGTTGAGCTCCGATCTGGTCGGGACCCGGCTGGACCTGCCGGCGCCGCTGGACAAACCGGCTGCCGAGCCGCTGGCGACCACCGTGGCTGCACAGCTGCCGATGGGGGCCGGCCGCATCGACGTGGCGTTCGGCCAGCGCCTGGCGCTGGCCGCACGCAGCCACAACAACCAGACGGGTGTGCAGGTGACGCTGGGCAGCGACCATGTCGACCGCGAGCCGCCGCCGAGCGGATTGACCGTCAATGGCCGCAGCCCGACCCTGGACGCCCTGGAATGGATCAGCCTGGCGCGGGGTGGCAGTGATGACGACGCCATGCCGCTGCGTGCGGTGGACGTGCAGGTCGGCCAGTTGAAGCTGATCGGTGGCGTGTTCGAGCAGACCCGGTTGCAGCTGCGCCCGGGCGCGCAGGCACTGGATGTGCGCCTGGACGGCCCGTCGCTGGCCGGGCGCCTGACCGTCCCCAATGCAGATGGCGGCACCATCAGTGGCCAGCTCGACCGCGTGCACTGGCAATCCCTGCCGGCGGCTCCGGGTGCATCGGCCGCACCGGCACGGGTACAGGCCGGCGCCAACGACATGGACCCGGCCAAGCTGCCGCCGTTCGCGCTGGACATCGCCGACCTGAAGTTCGGCAAGGTGATGCTGGGCCAGGCGGTACTGCGTACGCGGCCGCTGGCCAATGGCCTGAACGTGGACGAGCTGCGCTTCCGTGCGCCCGACCAGGAGATCGACATCAGCGGTCGCTGGCTGGGCCGCACCGGTGGTGGCCGCACCGAGCTGACCGCACAGGTGCGCAGCGAGGACCTGGGCGGATTGATGCAGAACCTCGACTACGGCGGCCAGCTGCGTGGCGGTTCCGGCCAGGCGCAGCTGCAGGCCACGTGGAGTGGGGGGCCGTCGGACTTCCAGCTGGGCAACCTGCAGGGCCGCCTGGACCTGCACGCGCGCAACGGCCAGCTGCTGGAGCTGGAACCGGGCGCCGGCCGGGTGCTGGGCCTGCTCAGTGTCACCCAGCTGCCGCGGCGCCTGATGTTCGACTTCCGCGACTTCTTCTCCAAGGGCTTCGCGTTCAACCAGATCGACGGCAGCATGCAGTTCGGCCAGGGCATGGCACGCACCGACAAAGTGCTGATCGAAGGCCCGGCAGCCAACATCACCATCCGCGGCCAGGCCGACCTGCGCAACCAGCAGTTTGACCAGACCATCGACGTCAACCCGCGTGCAGGCAATCTGCTGACCGTGGTGGGTGCGGTCGCCGGTGGCCCGGTGGGGGCGGCGCTGGGCGCGGCCACCAATGCGGTATTGTCAAAGCCATTGGGCGAGATTGGCGCCCGCACCTACAAGGTGACCGGTCCATGGAAGGAACCGAAGGTGGAAGTGATCGAGCGCAGCCGCGACAAGGCTCCGCCACCCGTACCGGCACCGGCGCCGGCCATTCCGCCGACCGTCACCGGCCTGCCGCGCTCGCGTTGAGCGCGGCTTTCCTGTTCACGGGGCTTGCCTGAGCGCCCCCGCATCCCCAGATCGAGAACCATGACTGATATCGCCCTGACGCTTGCCCAAGACCGCCTGCTGCGCCCCGGCGGCCTGGATACCGCTGGCCTGGAGCGCACCTTCGGCCAGCTGCTCGGCCCCGGTGTGGACTTCGGCGACCTTTATTTCCAGCATGCCCGCCGCGAGAGCTGGAGCGTGGAAGACGGCATCGTCAAGGACGGCGCCCATTCCATCGAGCAGGGCGTGGGCGTGCGGGCGATTTCCGGCGAGAAGACCGGCTTCGCCTACTCCGACGACATCCATGCCGATGCGCTGCTGACGGCGGCGCAGTCGGCGCGTGCGATCTCGCGTGAAGGTGGCGCCCAGTCCGGGCGGTCGCTGCTGCGCGGCAACGCGCGCGCGCTGTACCCGGCGCTGGACCCGATCGATGGCATCGGCAACGAGGCCAAGGTCGAGGTGCTCAAGCGCCTGGATGGCTACCTGCGCGCCGCCGACCCGCGCGTGAAGCAGGTGATGGTGAGCCTGTCCGGCGGCGTCGATACGGTACTGATCGCCCGCAGCGACGGTGTGCTGGGCGCTGACGTGCGCCCGTTGGTGCGCCTGAACGTGCAGGTGATCGTGGAGCACAACGGTCGCCGCGAGTCCGGCTATGCCGGCGGTGGTGGCCGCTACGGGTATGAGGAGCTGTTCGCGGACGGTCGCCCCGAGGCCTTTGCCCGCGAGGCGCTGCGCCAGGCGCTGGTGAACCTGGACGCCGTTCCGGCACCGGCCGGCGTGATGGCGGTGGTACTGGGCCCGGGCTGGCCCGGCGTGCTGCTGCATGAAGCGGTCGGCCACGGCCTGGAAGGCGACTTCAACCGCAAGGGCACCAGCGTCTACGCGGGCCGCATCGGCGAGCGCGTTGCCGCCCCGGGCGTGACCATCGTCGATGACGGCACGCTGGACGGACGCCGTGGTTCGTTGAACATCGACGATGAGGGCCACCCGAGCCAGTGCACCACCCTGATCGAGGACGGCATCCTGGTCGGCTACATGCAGGACAGCCTCAACGCACGGCTGATGGGCATGGCGCCGACCGGCAACGGCCGCCGCGAATCGTTCGCGCACCTGACCATGCCGCGCATGACCAACACCTACATGCGCGCCGGCCAGCACGACCCACAGGAAATGATCCGTTCGGTGAAGAAGGGCCTGTACGCAGTCAACTTCGGTGGCGGCCAGGTCGACATCACCAGCGGCAAGTACGTGTTCTCGGCCACCGAGGCCTACCTGATCGAGGATGGCCGCATCACCGCGCCGGTGAAGGGTGCGACGCTGATCGGCAACGGTCCGGAAACCATGCAGAAGGTGCGCATGGTCGGCAACGATCTGGCCCTGGACGAGGGCGTGGGCATCTGTGGCAAGGACGGGCAGAGCGTGCCCGTGGGTGTCGGCCAGCCCTCGCTGCTGATCGAGGGCATCACGGTCGGCGGTACCCAGGCCTGAGCCGGGCGATGGCCAGCGCCACCGCCCAGGCCGGCGCGGACTCAGTCCTCGTCGGCTTCGTCGCTGTCGACGGGGGCGGCGTCTTCGGCGCTGGCCTTCAGGCCCAGCGCGGCCGGCAGCATCAGGGCGCGCAGCACCTGGAAGATTTCGCGGTAGGCGCGCGGCGGCTTGTTCCTGGCCTTCTCGGCCTGCGCATTGCGCACCAGCGTGCGCAGCTGCTGGCGGTCGGCCTGCGGGTAGTCGTCCAGCAGTGCAGCCAGCGCCTTGTCACCCTCGGCCAGCAGGCGCTCGCGCCAGTCTTCCGCGCGGTGCATCATCGCCACTTCACGGCGACCGGTTTCGCTGTTGGCGTCCAGCGCATCGCGGATCGCATCCAGCGTGGCGTCTTCTTCGCGGCGCATGTGCTTGGCCAGGAACGCCAGCTGGCGCTTGTGGGCGATGTGGGCGGTGATGCGCTTGCACTCGGCGATATGCGGCAGCAGGTCTTCCGGGATCGGCAGGCGTGCCAGCTGGGCCGGGGTCAACGACACCAGCTTCTCGCCCAGGGCCAGGACGTCGAGCGCGTCGCGCCGGTTCTGGCTGCGGCTCTTGTCGTGGAATTCACCGGTTTCTTCGTCGCGTCCGCGCATCGTTCCTACCTGATCTCAAAAAAAGTCGCCCGGCGTGATGCCGGGCCCAACCCGTACAGGATAAAGCATTGAACGTGATCGCCCCTGAAGTCGCTGTCGGCGACGACAGCCTGGCCCGGCTGGAACGGCTGGCCGACCTCTCCCAGCAGCTGCTCGACCGCGCCCGTGCGCTGGGCGCCAGCCAGGCCGAGGTCAGCTGCAGCGAGGATCGTGGCCTGGAGGTCAATGTCCGCCTTGGCGAGGTGGAGACCGTGCAGTCCACCCGTGACCGCGGTATCGCCGTCACCGTCTATTTCGGCCAACGCAAGGGCAGCGCCAGCACCGGCGACCTGAACGAGGCCAGCCTTGCCGCCACGGTCGAGCAGGCCTGTGCGATCGCCCGGCACACCGAAGATGACCCGGCTGCCGGCCTGGCCGATGCCGCACTGATGGCCACCGATTTCCCGGATCTGGATGCCTGGCACCCCTGGGCGCTGCAGGCCGACGAGGCGGTGGACCTGGCCCTGGCCTGCGAGAACGCAGGCCGTGAGGCCGATGCGCAGATCCGCAATTCCGACGGCGCCTCGGTGTCGAGCATGCAGAGCCTGTCGGTGTACGCCAATTCGCATGGCTTTTTCGGCCGTGAGCGTGGCACCCATCATTCGGTGGGCTGTGCGCTGATCGCCGGCCAGGGCGATGGCATGCAGCGCGATGGCTGGTACACCAGCGCGCTGGCCCGCGAGGATCTGGAAGAGGTGGGCCTGGTCGGTCGTCGTGCTGCCGAGCGCACCGTCGCCCGCCTGCAGCCTCGTTCGATGGCCACCGGCAGCATGCCGGTGCTGTTCGCCCCGGAAGTAGCGCGCAGCCTGGTTGGCCACCTGCTGTCGGCGGTATCGGGCGGTGCCCTGTACCGCCAGGCCAGCTTCCTGCTGGACAGCGTTGGCCAGCAGCTGTTCCCGGACTGGATGCAGATCGAGGAACTGCCCCACCTGCGCCGTGGCCTGCGCTCGGCCGCCTTCGACGGTGACGGGGTGGCCACGCGTGCTTCGGCCCTGGTCCGTGACGGCGTGCTGCAGCGCTATGTGCTGGGCAGCTACTCGGCACGCAAGCTGGGGCTGCAGACCACCGCCAATGCCGGTGGCGTGCACAACCTGCAGCTGGCCGCCAACGCGGGCTCCCTGCAGGACATCGCCCGGCAGATGGGCGATGGCCTGCTGGTGACCGAATTGATGGGGCAGGGCGTGAACGGGGTGACCGGCGACTACTCGCGCGGTGCCGGCGGCTTCCGCGTCGAGAATGGTGAGATCCAGTACCCGGTGGATGGCGTCACCATCGCCGGCAACCTGCGCGAGATGTTCAGCAGCATCGAAGCGGTCGGCAGTGACGTCGACCCGCGCTCGCACATCCGGACCGGTTCGATCCTGCTGGGGCGGATGACCATCGCCGGTAATGATTGATGGCGTCGATGGCGTAAGCTATGCCCGCCTGACGCAACCAGCTTGGTGCTGGTGGGTCAAGACCACCCAATGAAAAGGAGTTTTGTCGTGAGCGAATTCGATAACGTCCCGCCGCCGCCGGCCACCACCGACGTGCCGGCCGACCAGCGCACCATGGCCCTGGCCGCGCACCTGCTGGGCATCTTCACCGGCTTCATCGGCGCGCTGATCATCTGGCTGATCAACAAGGATGACGCGGGCAAGGCCTTCGTGACCGACCAGGCCAAGGAAGCCCTGAACTTCCAGATCACCGTGACCATCGCCATGGTCATCAGCATGATCCTGACCATCGTGATCATCGGCGTGTTCCTGGCCCCGATCGTGGGCATCATCAGCCTGGTGTTCAGCATCATCGCAGCGGTCAAGGCCAACAATGGCGAAGCCTACCGCTACCCGTTCGCACTGCGCCTGATCAAGTAACACCGGCGGCATGCGGAATTGAAAACGCCCGGCATTGCCGGGCGTTTTCATGTGCGGGGAGCGACGGGCGGTGCCCGGCGAGCGATCAATGATCGCGTTCGACCGCCAGCGTCGCCAGCGCACGCAGTGCATCGGCCTCTTCGCCGTACCCGGCCAGGATCGCCTGCATGCGTGCCGCGAGTTCGTGCAGCTGGGCCTTCGCCCCGTCCAGGCCGAGCAGGGCGGGGAAGGTGCTCTTGTCCTGCGCCTGGTCCTTGCCGGCGGTCTTGCCCAGCTGCTCGGAACTGGCCTCGACATCGAGGATGTCATCGCGAACCTGGAAGGCCAGGCCGAGTGCGTCGGCGAAGCTGTCCAGCTGGGCCAGCTGAGGTTCGTGGGCCTGGCCGCACAGCGCGCCCATGCGCACCGCCGCACGGATCAGCGCGCCGGTCTTCAGGGCATGCATGCGGGTCAATGCCGCCAGCGTCTGCTGCTGGCCGGTGGCATCGATATCCAGCGCCTGGCCGCCGCACATGCCAGCGGCGCCGGACGCGTGGGCCAGGGTCTGCAGGCAGGCCACGCGTAGCGTGGCCGGCAGCGGTGCATCGGCCAGCAGGCCGAAGGCACGGGTCTGCAGCGCGTCGCCTGCCAGAATCGCGGTGGCTTCATCGAAGGCGATGTGGGTGGTCGGCTTGCCGCGACGCAGCGCGTCGTCATCCATCGCCGGCAGGTCGTCATGCACCAACGAGTAGGCGTGGATGAGTTCGACGGACATGGCGGCCGCATCCAGGCTTTCCGGCTGCGCACCGAACAGGTGGCCACTAGCGTAGACCAGCAGCGGGCGCATGCGTTTGCCACCGCCCAGCACCGAATAGCGCATGGCCTGGTGCAGGCGCTGCGGCGCTTCGGCAGGCGAGGGCAGCGCGGCGTCGAGCTGGCTTTCGATACGGTCGCGCCAGCGCGCGAACAGAACCTCAGCCGTCATGGCTGGGCGGATCGAAAGGCTCGGATGCTTCCGGCTGCGCCGGATCGCTGAGCAGGCGCACGCGCAGCTCGGCCTGCTCCAGCGCCTGCTGGCACTGGCGATACAGACCGACGCCACGTTCGTAAGCACTGAGCGAAGCTTCCAGGCTCAGCTCGCCGGTTTCCATCTGCTCCACCAGCTGCTCCAGCGATTCGAGCGACTGCTCGAACTGGGCGACCGGGGAGGCGTTTTCGGGGGACTTCTTGGCCATGCGGCAAGTGTGGACGGGCCGCGCGCGGGGGTCAATTCACCAGCCGCCCGGGCGCCACTGCAACTGTGCGCCATGCGCCTGCAGCCAGGCCTGCAGCGGTGCGGCGACGAGCACATCGGCGGCGGCCAGCAACTGCGGGCCATCAAAGATCAGCGGCAGCTGCGCGCGTCGCCAGGGGGCGAGGTGTTCGCGTTGCAGGCAGTCCTTCAACGCGTGCGAATGCTGGCGACCCGGCAGCAGAATGCGCTCACCGCCCACGCGTGCACGGACCTGCAGCGGGCGTTCGAAGGCCGGGGTGCCCTGCAGGCGCAGCTGTCCGCCATCGGGCAGTGCCAGCGGTGCGCGTCCATCCCATTCGGCCTGCCACTCGTGGGGAAGCGCAGGCAGCCGGGCCGGCAGCAGGTAGGCGTGGTCGCGCCACTGTTGGATCGCGTGATCGTGCCAGCGCACCCGCGCCTGGCGATCGTTGTCGGCCGGCAGCAGCTCGTCCAGCGCCTGCTGCAGCACGGTGGCCGGCAGCGGTGCCGCGTCGTGGCCGGCCACCCAGGCACGCAGCACGCGTGCGGCACGGCCCGTTGAGACCTGGCGAAGCAGCTGCAGCGACAGCACGCGTGGAGCGACTTCCAGGTGTGCGATCAGCTCGGCGTCTTCCTCGTCAAGCAGTTCGCGGGTCTGCCCGCAGTGCGTTGCGCTGCCCGCCATCGCCGCAGCGGCATGCGGCCAGCGCTGGCGCAACAGTGGCAGTACCTGCAGGCGCAGGAAGTTGCGATCGGCGTGGTCGTCGGCGTTGCTGGGGTCTTCGATCCAGTGCAGTGCATGCTGGCGGGCGTAGTCGAGGAGTGCACTGCGTGGCACTGCCAGCAGCGGTCGCCATAGAGGCTTTTCGCCAAGGCGGCTGTGCGTGGACATCGCTGCCAGGCCATCGACGCCGGAAGCGCGCAGGGCGCGCAACAGGAAGGTCTCGGCCTGGTCGTCCTGGTGCTGTGCCAGCGCCAGGGTTTCGCCGTCGCGCAGTTCGGCCGCGAACGCGGCGCGTCGTGCCAGTCGCGCGGCACCCTCGGTGCCCAGGCCTGTGCCGTTCTCGACCTGCACGCGGTGCACGGCCAGTTGGATGCCCCAGGCGTCGCATTGCTGCTGGCAGTGCCGCACCCAGTCATCTGCATCGGGCTGCAGCCCGTGGTGCACGTGCACCGCGCGCAGCGCCGTGCCGGAAGCTTGCGCGCAGCACCACAGCCAATGCAGCAGCACGGTGGAGTCGACACCACCGCTGTAGCCCACCAGCAGCGGCGCATCCAGCGGAACGAGGGCAGGGAATTCAGTCACGGCGGCAAGTATAGGGTTGGTCGGCAGGGCTGCGCCCTGCACCCGCAGACGCGCAAGCAACGGCAACGGCCGAAGCAACAGCAGAAGCGGGTTTCCTGAGGGTTGGCGGGGTGGGGCCGGTTGCGGGGGCCGCTGCAAGTCCCCCTCCGGGGCCCGGCCCAGCCGCTGGCGGCTGTGCGTTCGGGCGCTTGCGAAGCCGTGCTTCGCAAGCAAAGCGCCCTCACCCATGTAAGCTCGGTCGCCGCTTGCTCGTGTGCGCAGTCCTGCGCACACGGCAAGACCGGGGTTGGGCATCCTGCCCAACCCGCCCGAGGCATGCCTCGGGCCCATGCGGCTCACGCCCCCGCAACCGGACCCACCCCGCCTTCGACAGAATGCCGCGATCTGCCAGAACGGCGTCGTGCACCGCTTTGGTAGGTGTCGACCTTGGTCGACACAGTAGATCCACGCCATGCGTCGATGACTCATTCGATATCTGACAGATGTGTCGACCAAGGTCGACACCTACCAACAGCCGCGGAGATCTGTCAGAGGCGGGGCACTGTGGGTTTGCGGGGTGTGAGCCGCATGGATGCGGCGATCAAGGCTACATGGACGTACTTGCGCCGTCCCCGCAAACCCACAGTGCCCCGCCATCCCACGGAATGCACGCTGTTGCTTCGGCCGTTGCCGTTGCGTCTGCAGGTGCAGGGCGCAGCCCTGCCGAAAAACCTACTTTATCCGACGGCCCGAGCGGTCGATCCGGAACCGCTCTCCGCCTTCCATCGGCGTGTGGCCATCGGCATCCGGCGTACCACGACGGCAACCATTGCAGACCTCGGCCACGCCATCCTGGAACGGCCACCCGAAATCGAACGTGCCGGGCACCACCTGGCGGAACTTCAGATCGAAGTAGGCCACGCGGTTGCCGACGCGGGCGCGCAGCAGGCCTTCCTGTGGTGTTTCCGGACCGTTGTCCCAGGTCAGTACCGGCAGGCTGCGGCCCTTGCGGTTGACGTAGTGGAAGCCCTGGTCGGCGTACACCACGGCCAGGCCGTGGTCGTCGTAGTTCAGGTCCTTCAGCGTGTCGGCGCTGATCTTCGGCCGGTGATCGACCACCTCGCAGTTGGGCAGCGGCCACAACCCGTGTTCGTCGGTCAGCAGCTTGCAGGCCGGTGCCTGCGCCAGCGCGCTGGAACTGGCCAGCACACCGAACAAGGCCAGCGACCGTGCGAAACGGCCGCGGGCGGGGGCAGGGCGGGCCTGCCGCACGATCACTTGGCCTCGGCCTTGCGTTCGAAGGCCGTCGGTGCCGGCAGCTGTACCGGCACGCCCTTGTCGTCGCAGGTGCCGGCCTGGCACAGGCGCTCGCGCAGGGCCGGGGTGGCCTGCACGATCATGTGGTAGATCGCGTTCTGTTCCAGCGTGCCGCGGATCGCCTTGCTGCCCGGGCCGCGTGCCCAGATACCGACGTCTTCGCCGCCGTGCGACTCGGACTTCATCGGCACCAGTGCTTCCTGCATGTAGTCCGGATGCTCGGTGTCGACCTCGCGCAGGTTCGGGCGGCCGTTGGCCGGTTCGAAGCTGCTCGGGTTGTGCGGGTAACGCTTCGGACCGGCCGGCTGCTGGTTGCTGCTGCCGGTATGGCCCGGGCCATTGGCGTAGCTCAGGGTGGTGTACGGCTGGCCGGTGCCGTCCAGCGCGTAGTCCAGCTTGCCGGCGCCGTCTTCGCCGCCCTTGTCCTTCACCTTGCCCAGGATCGGGTTGCCGCGCGCCGGGTAGCCGACGAAGTTCAGGGTGTGCGAGTGGTCGGCGGTGACGATGATCAGGGTATCGTCGGCCGAGGTCAGTTCGTTGGCCACGCGCACCGCGTCGGACAGGGCCACGGTCTCGGTCAGCGCACGGTAGGCGTTGCCGCTGTGGTTGGCGTGGTCGATGCGCGCGCCTTCGATCATCAGCACGTAGCCTTCCTGGTGCTTGGCCAGATTCTTGATCGCGGCGGCAGTCAGTTCGGCCAGGCTCGGCTCACCGCCCGGATCCTGCGGGCGCTCGTACTCGTAGCGCATGTGGTCCGGCTCGAACAGGCCAAGGATAGCCGGCGCATTCGCGGCGGCGGCCAGCTGCTTGCTGTTCCACACGTAGGCACCCTGCGGATGCGCCTGCTGCCATTCCTGCACCAGGCTACGGCCGTCCAGGCGCTGGCCGACCTTGTCGTCGTATTCCGGATCGCGCTCTTCCACAGTGGTGAATTCACCGCGACCGCCGCCGAGGGCGACCAGCGGGCCGCGCCCATAGCGCGAGGTCGACAGCAGCTGCTGGGCGATGTCCTTGCAGCCGGCAGCCTTGGCGGCTTCAGTCAGGTCGGTATCGTTTTCCCAGTTGCGCTCGGGCGAGTGCGCATAGGTGGCGGCCGGGGTGGCATGGGTCAGGCGCGCGGTGGAGACCACGCCGGTGGCCAGGCCGGCGCTGTCGGCCAGCTGCAGCCAGGTCAGCAGGCCCTTGGACAGGCTGTCGGCGCAGTCGGTGCGGCTGCCGGCGCTGACGCCGATTGCGCCCATGTGGGTCTTCACGCCGGTGGTGATGGCGGTCATGGTGCCGGCCGAATCCGGGGTCTGCGAATCGGTGTTGTAGGTCTTGCTGAACGCCGTGGCCGGGAAGCGCTCCCAGGACAGCAGGTTCTCTTCACCCGAGCCGCCCTTCTGCTGGCCTTCGTAGATGCGCGAGGCGGCCACGGTGGTCAGGCTCATGCCGTCGCCGAGGAACAGAATGACGTTCTTGGCCTTACCGGACATCGCACCGTTGGCGGCGGCCTGGGCGGCGCCGCTGCGGTACCACCACTGCGGGGTCTCGCCGGCCGGGTGGGCAACGGGATCGACGGCGACCTTCAGGCCGGCCGGGGCGGACGCGGGGGTGGTGCTGGCGCAGGCGCCCAGCAGCAGGGTGGTGGCGCAGGCGGCCAACAGGGAGACGGAACGGCGCATGGACGCTGGGATCTCACAAACTGTAACGGGACGTTCATTATGCCCGCCCTCGCAAGGCACGCCGATGACACACTGATTTGCCGGCCGGGCGGTCGTTCCGCGGGCCGCCTTGGGCTATCGTGCCAGCATCCCTTCCTTCCCCTCTGGATTGCCTATGAAGCTGGTCTCTGCCTGGCTGCGGATTCCATTCTGGCAGCGCGTGGTCGGTGGCTTCGTGCTCGGCGCGCTGGCCGGCTGGGCGCTCGGCCCGGCCGCGGAAACGTGGTTCGGCCCGCTCGGCGAGCTGTACGTCACCCTGATCAAGATGATCGCCGTGCCGCTGGTGTTCTTCGCGGTCATCAACGCAATCTCGTCGCTGCACGGCCAGAAGTCGGTCGCCGCGCTCAGTGGCCGCACCTTCCTGTGGTTCGTGATCACCGCCGCGTTGGCGGTGTGCGTCGGCCTGGGCGTGGGTACCGTGCTGCAGCCCGGCGCCGGTGGCCTGCAGCTGTCGATGGCCAGCAACTACGTGCCGCGCGAAGTGCCCAGTGTGGTGCAGGTGCTGCTGGACGTGGTGCCGGCCAATGTCTTCTACGCGCTGTCCGGCATCGGCACCAAGGTCAATGCGGCCGGTGAAACCGTGCTGGCTGCCGGTCGCGGCTCGATCCTGCCAGTGATCTTCTTCGCCGGCCTGGTGGGCTTTGCGATCGTCAAGCTGGGCGAGAAGGTGACCGAGGCGCGCAAGCTGGTCGGGCAGATGAGCGACATCATGATCCAGGTGACCCGCTTCGTGCTGGAAGTCACCCCGATCGGCACCTTCGGCCTGATCGCCGGCCTGGTCGGCAGCTACGGCTTCGAGAAGCTGCTGCCGCTGGGCCACTTCGTGCTGGCGCTGTACGTGGCCTGCGCACTGCACATCGTGGTGGTCTACAGCGCACTGCTGCTGGCGCACGGCCTGAACCCGTTGAAGTTCTTCCGTGGCGCGGCGCCGGGCATGCAGGTCGCCTTCGTCAGCTCGTCCAGCTTCGCCGCGATGCCGGTGGCGTTGCGCTCGATCACCCACAACCTGGGCGTGAACAAGGACTACGGTTCGTTCGCGGTGCCGCTGGGCGCCAGCATCAAGATGGATGGCTGCGGCGCGATCTACCCGGCGCTGTGCGCGGTGTTCATCGCGCAGTACAGCGGTGTGCCGCTGACCCCGGAGCAGTACGTGGTGGTGCTGATCGCCTCGGTGCTGGGCAGCTTCGGTACCGCCGGCGTGCCGGGTACCGCGGTGATCATGGCCACGGTGGTGCTGAGCGCAGCCAACCTGCCGCTGGAGACCATCGGCTACCTGTATGCCATCGACCGCATCCTGGACATGATGCGCACGATGACGAATGTGACGGGCCAGATGCTGGTGCCGGTGATCGTGGCCAAGGAAACCGGGCTGCTCGACCAGGCGGTGTATGACAACCCGTCCAGCAATGTCGGCGTGGACGATCCGGACCCGACACCGCCACGCGCCTGAGGTTGCGTGGAGATGAAAGGCCCGCCCTGACCGGCGGGCTTTTTGTTTTGGAGCTGACTGACGCGGTGCCGATCAGGGTAGGTCCCTGGTAGATCCACGCCATGCGTGGATGGCCGCAGTGCCGACCAACGGTCGGCACCCACCAGAGGTCAGTAGGTCCACGCCATGCGTGGATGAAGGCGGTACCGACCAAGGTCGGCAGCTACCCACCATTACGGGCCCAACAAAAAAGCCGCTGCAGGGCAGCGGCTTTCTCGTGTCAGGCGGCGCGGTAGCGCCAACCGGTCAGATCAGAGATCGACCCGGCGGGCCTGCATGAACTTGTTGCCCCAGTAGCCGCTGAGCAGGGTGTCCACGCGGACGTCCTTGCCGGAGCTCGGTGCATGCAGGAAGCGGCCATCGCCAACATAGATGCCGACGTGGTCGACGCGGCCCTTGCGGCCGAAGAACACCAGGTCACCGGCAGCCAGTGCGGTGCGATCATTGATCAGTTCGGCGTTGTCGTCGTGTGCCATCTCGCGCGACACGCGCGGCAGCTCGATGCCCAGGGCCGAGCGGAACACGTAACCGACCAGGCCGCTGCAGTCGAAACCGCTGTCCGGGTTGCTGCCACCCCAACGGTACGGGGTGCCCAGCAGGGTCATCGCGCGGCGCAGCAGCGATTGCACCTTGCCGTTGTCGGCGGCGGTGCCGACAACGCTGCCATTGGCGGCGCTGCTGGTGTCGTAGTTGGCGAGCAGGCGGCTGAGATCACCGGCTACCACGGCCGAGCGGTCCATCAGCGGAATGGTGTCATTGGCGGCCAGGTGCGGCAGCAGGGCGGCCAGCGTGGCGCTGGCGGCGGCATCGACGCGGCTGCGCTGCGGAGCGGCAGCCTCGGCCTTGGCGGCCGGTCGGGCGGTGCTCTCGGCCACCGGGGCCGGGGTCACATCGGAACGGTTCGGAGCAGTCTGCGACCAGGCCGGAAGGCTGGTCAGACACAGTGCCAAGCCAAGCAACAGCGGGCGGGCACTACGTGAAGATACGGAAGTCTGGCCTTCGCTTTTCAGGTCGTCAGTCGTCACGCGTCGGTCACAGGAAAAAAACGATGGGGCATCATGCCCTGTAAAAGCGGCAATAAGTTAAAAATTCCGTTAGTAAATCGTTAGCTGCACGGTGATGTGCGTCACAATTTTGAACATATCGCCTGTTCATCTTAGCGAAGGACGCGTTTCGCCCCGGTGTAGTGGTCCTTCCAGTACGGACCGCTGAGCGAGTCCAGCCGGACCGTGCCACCGGTGCTCGGCGCGTGCACGAAGCGCCCTTCACCCACATAAATGCCGACATGGGTGACGCTGCCGCGGCTGCCGAAGAACACCAGGTCGCCGGTGGCCAGGCGCTGCGGGTCGATCTTCGGGCCCTGTACCGCCGCCAGGTCGCGCGAGGTGCGCGGCAGTTTCAGGTCCAGCATCTCGCGGTAGACGTAGGCCACCAGGCCGCTGCAGTCGAAGCCGGAGTCGGGGGTATTGCCGCCATAGCGATAGGGGGTGCCGACCAGGCTGATGGCTCGCATCAGCACCGAGTTGGCCGCCTCGGGATTGTCCGGCACGGTCTTCGGCCAGTTCGCGGTCGGCGGGGGCGGGTCGGGTCGGGTGGCCTTGCCGCCGCCGCAGGCGGTCATCAGCACGGGCAGGGCCAGCAGCAGGGCCGGGGCGAGGAGCCGGCGCAGGCCGGACGAAACTGGCGTGATGTGCATGATCTCCGGATAATGCGCCACCTTAGGATTGGCCGTCATGATGGCGGCGTCCCCGCCGGGCGACAACCCGCCCCAACCCGCCTGCCTCCGGCAGATCCAGACAGAGTTGCGCATGAAGATCGAAAAAGACCGCGTTGTCCGCTTCCACTACACCGTTTCCGAAGTCGGCCAGGAGCCGATCGAATCGTCCAAGGACCGCGGCGAGCCGCTGGCGATCCTGATCGGCCACGGCAACATCATCCCGGGCCTGGAAAACGCCATGATGGACAAGGAAGCCGGCGCGACCTTCAGCGTCGACGTCAACGCTGCCGATGCCTACGGCGAGCGTCGTGAGGGCCTGTCCCAGCGCGTGCCGAAGAAGCACTTCGGCAACACCAAGCTGGCTCCGGGCCAGCAGGTCGTGCTGCAGACCAACTTCGGCCCGCGTGCGGTGACCGTGCAGAAGGTCGGCATGAGCGTCGTCGACGTCGACCTGAACCATCCGATGGCCGGCAAGGACCTGCACTTCGACGTGGAAATCGTCGATGTGCGCGAAGCCGGCAAGGAAGAAATCGACCACGGCCACGTCCACGGCGACGGCGGTCACCAGCACTGATCGCAGCGCGATCGTGATGGCAGCAACGGCCCGCTTCGGCGGGCCGTTGCGTTTGTGGAACACGGCGCGGCCATCCATGGCGCGCAGGCCGGCGGCATAATGGCGGACCTGCCCGACGGACGCCCTGTGAACGCCGCTTCTCCTTCCCTGCAGCCGGTGGCTTCCGGCGAACGCATCGCCGTGCTTGACGTGCTGCGCGGTGCTGCGCTGCTGGGCATCCTGCTGATGAACATCGAGGCCTTCAGCGGGCCGCTGGACCTGGCGTTCACCGGCATCGACGTGCATTGGCAGGGCATCGACTACTGGGCCGATGCCTTTGTCTACGTGTTCGTGCAGGGCAAGTTCTTCACCCTGTTCTCGTTGCTGTTCGGTGCCGGCTTCGCGGTGATGGCGCAGCGCGCTGAGGCCGCCGGGCGCGACTTCACCCCGTTCTACCTGCGCCGCAGCGCTGGCTTGCTGCTGATCGGTCTGTGCCATGCACTGCTGGTCTGGTCCGGCGACATTCTGGTGATGTATGCACTGATCTCGTTGCCGCTGCTGGCCTGCCGCGAGGCGCCACGCAGCTGGCTGCCGTGGATGGGGCTGATGGTCTACCTCGGCGGTGTGGCGATGATGCTGCTGGTCGGCGCGATGGTGTCGATGGCTTCGGCCGAAGATGTGCAGGGCATGCTTGCTGAGGCGCAGCGGAGCATTGAGCTGCAGCGGCAGGTGTACGGGCAGGGCAGCTGGGCGCAGGCCAATGTGCAGCGCCTGAGTGAGTTCGGTACGTCGATGGGGGCGCTGCTGATCACCGGTCCGGAAGTGCTGGGCATGTTCCTGATCGGCAGCTGGTTCGCCGGCAGTGGCGCGCTGGCGACGCCGGAGCGCTTCCCGCGGCTGTACGCGTCGCTGCGCTGGATCGCACTGCCGCTGGGCCTGCTGGTCACGCTGCTGGGGGTTGCCTGGAAACCCTACCTGGCACCCGGTGCGTACAACCTGCCGGTGACCGCCGCGATGGCACTGGTAACGGTTGGCGCGCTACCGATGTGCCTGGGCTATCTGGCGTGGATCGTGCACTGGCGCATGCGGCTGGCCTGGCTGGCGCCGGTGGGGCGCATGGCGCTGACCCATTACCTGGCGCAGTCGCTGGTCTGCACGCTGCTTTTCTATCACTACGGACTGGGATGGTTCGAGATGATGCCGCGCAGCGTACAGCTGCTGTTCGCACTACTGCTGTTCGCTGTGCAGGTGGGCATTTCGCACGCGTGGTTGCGCCGCTTCCGTTTCGGGCCGATGGAATGGCTGTGGCGTGCGATGACCTACCGGCAGTGGCCGCCGATGCGGCGCGGGGCCGGGCAGGGCTGATCGATGCAGGGCGCGCGCGAGGATGTGATCGTGGTCGGCGCCGGTGCCATTGGACTGGCCGTCGCGCTCGCGCTGCGCGCACAGGGCCGGCAGGTACGCGTGATCGACCGTGGGCGTGTCGGCGGCGCGACCTCGCATGGCAACTGCGGCACCATCACCCCCAGCCACGCGCCGCCGCTGCCTGCGCCTGGCGTACCGTTGCGCGCGCTGCGCTGGATGCTCGATCCGCGTGCGCCGTTGTACGTGCGTACGCGACTGGACCCTGCATTGTGGCGCTGGCTGCTGCAGTTCAGCGCACGCTGCAATGCCCGCGACTGGCTGCAGGCCACGCGCGCCCGCGCTGCGCTGCTGAATGATTCCCGGCTGCGCCTGGCACAGTGGGTGCAGGTGCATGCGCTGGACTGCGAATTCGATACCCGCGGTCTGGACTACGTGTTTGGCGATGCCCGCAATTTCGATCACCACGCCGCTGAGTGTGAGGCACTGAACGCGCAGGGCATCGCCACGGCGCGCATCGACGGCGCCGATTATGCGCGCGACAATCCAGCTTTCCATGATCGCATTGCCGGCGCGATCCACTTCCCCGGCGATGCGCAGCTGCGTCCGGACCGCTACACCGCCGAACTGGCGCGCGTGCTGCGTGCACAGGGCGTGGTGATCGAGGAGCAGGCGGACATGCAGGATTTCAGCACCGACGCGCAGGGTGTGCGCGTGCACGTCGGCGAACGCACGCTGCACGCACGCGAGCTGGTGCTGGCCACCGGACCGTGGTCGCCGCGCTGGGCACGGCAACTGGATCTGCGCGTGCCGATCCAGCCCGGCAAGGGCTATTCGGTGACCTGGTCGCGACCGGTGCAGGTGCCGCAGCGCCCGGTGGTGCTGAAGGACCATTCCGTGTTCGTGATTGCCTGGCGCGAGGCGTTACGACTGGGCGGCACCATGGAATTCGCCGGTGCCGACCCGCAGCTGCGCACGGCCCGCCTGCAGGCCCTGCATCAGGCCGCCGACCACTACCTGCGTGCGCCACGCGGTGCGCAGCTGCAGGAGCAGTGGTGCGGGTGGCGCCCCATGAGCGTGGACGACGTGCCATTGATCGGCCGCGCGCCCGCACATCCTCACGTCTGGCTTGCAGCGGGGCATGGCATGCTCGGCATCAGCATGAGCGCCGGCACCGGCCAGCTGATCGCCGATCTCGTCTGCGGCCGCACGCCAGCGATCGATCCTGCCCCTTACCGACCCGAGCGATTCCGATGAGCACTGCACCCTATGATTACGACCTGATCGTCCTTGGCGGCGGCTCCGCCGGCCTGGCTGGTGCGATCCGTGCCGCGCAGCATGGCAAGCGCGTGGCAATGCTGGAGCCCGGTGAGCTGGGCGGGACCTGCGTCAATGTCGGCTGCGTGCCGAAGAAGGCGATGTGGCTGGCGGCCGACCTGCACGAGCGCATCGGCCTGGCCAGTGCGATGGGCTTCGATGTTCAGGCGCGCCCGGCGCTGTCGTGGAAGGAACTGGTGATCCATCGCCAAGCCTACATCAGCAACATCCACACCAGCTACCACAAACGCCTGGATGAGACCGGCGTGGTGCGCATTCCGGCGCGCGGCCATCTGCTCGATGCGCATACCGTGGCCTGCAGTGATGGCGTGCGTTACAGCGCCGAGCACATCCTGATCGCCACCGGCGCGCACCCGCTGCGTCCAGATATCCCCGGCGCGGAACTGGGCCTGGTCTCCGATGATTTCTTCGATCTGCGTGCGGCACCGGCCGAGGTGGCGATCATCGGTGGCGGTTACATCGCGGTGGAGCTGGCCGGCCTGCTGCAGGCACTGGGCAGCAAGGTGAGCCTGCTGGTGCGTGGCCAGCGGCTGCTGGATCGCTTCGATTACGAGCTGACTGATCAGCTGGCCGAGAACCTGAAGCAGCAGGGCGTGCGCATCCATTTCGGCTATCGCCTGCGCGAACTGCAGCGCGATGGCAAACGCGTACGTGCGTTCGGCCATGACGGCCCGCTCGACAGCGTGTTCGACGCGGTGTTCTTCGCCACCGGCCGCCGCGGCAACAGTCGTGATCTGGGCCTGGAAGCGCTCGGCATCGGCATTGGCGAACATCAGCAGGTGCAGGTGGACGAATGGCAGACCACCAGCGTGCCGAGCGTGCACGCGGTGGGTGACATCGCCGGCAAAGTCGGCCTGACTCCGGTGGCGGTGGCGGCGTCGCGGCGCCTGATGGATCGCCTGTTCGGTGGCCGCCCGCAGTCGAAGATGGATTACGAGAACGTGGCCAGCGTGGTGTTCTCGCACCCGCCGCTGGGTGCGGTGGGCATGAGCGAGGAAGAAGCGCGCGCGCGGTTCGACCAGGTGAGCGTTTACCACAGCCGTTTCCGACCGATGCTGCAGGCGCTGGCCAACGGTACCCAGCGCAGCCTGTTCAAGATGGTCTGCGCCGGCCCGGAAGAACGCGTGGTGGGTATCCACCTGCTGGGCGAAGCGGCCGACGAGATCCTGCAGGGTTTCGCGGTGGCGGTGAAGATGGGCGCGACCAAGGCCCAGTTCGATGACACCGTGGCGATCCACCCGACCTCGGCCGAGGAGGTGGTGTTGATGCGCTGACCTGCGGTTGCTGCAGAGCCGAGCCCATGCTCGGCCGTCGCTCTTTGTAGAGTCGAGCCATGCTCGACTGCGGTGGAAAGACAGTCGAGCTTGGCTCGGCTCTACAGGGCGGGCACCGGACGCCCCCGTGCGACAATGGGCGCCCCCACGCTTTCCCGGGCCGCTCCGAGCGGCCCGCCGTCGTCCTGATGTCCAATCCCGCTTCCCGTATCGCCACCGCCTCCCCACGCATTGCGCTGGGGGGTATCGGCCTGGCCGCGATCGGCGCCATCGCTGCTTCCGGCAAGGCGATCATTGTCAAGCTCGGCCTGCGTCACGGCGTGGATGCCACCACGCTGCTTGCCCTGCGCATGCTGATGGCGCTGCCGCTGTTCGTACTGATGGCGCTGTGGGCCGCGCGCCGGGCCGGACCACTGTCCTGGGCCGACCGTGCCCGCGTGCTGTGGCTGGGTTTCACCGGCTACTACCTGTCCAGCCTGCTCGACTTCCAGGGCCTGCAGTACATCAGCGTGACGCTGGAACGGCTGATCCTGTACTTGAACCCGACCCTGGTGCTGCTGATCAACGTGCTGCTGGCGCGCCAGCGGCCGGGCCGATGGCAGATCGGCGCGCTGGCGCTGAGTTATCTGGGCGTGCTGCTGGCGTTCGGCCATGACCTGCAGCGAGAGGGTGGGCAGATCATCGTTGGCAGCCTGCTGGTGCTGGGCAGTGCGCTCAGCTATGCGCTGTACCTGTTCGGCAGCGGGCAGGTGGTCGCGCGTATCGGAGCGGTGCGGCTGACCGCTTACGCCAGCTGCGTGGCCAGCGTGCTGGTGCTGCTGCATTTCGCGGTGACCCATCCGCTGCCGTTGTTGTGGCAGGCGCCTGCGGCGGTGCAGTGGTTGTCGCTGGTCAATGCCACCGTGTGCACGGTGCTGCCAGTGCTGGCGATCATGCTGGCGGTGCAGCGCGTGGGTTCGTCGCTGGCCGCGCAGGTCGGTATGCTGGGCCCTGTTTCCACCATCGTGATGAGCCTATGGCTGCTCGACGAACCGATGGGGCCGGCGCAGATCGCCGGCACCGTGCTGGTGCTGATCGGCGTTCTGCTGGTAACCCGCCTGCGGCGCTGACGCCTGAGCAGGCGCGCGCGCGCATCCTGGCGGTGATCCGCGCGATCCCGGCGGGGCAGGTGATGGGCTATGGGCAGGTGGCGCTGCGCGCGGGCCTGCCCGGGCGTGCGCGCCTGACCGCGCGCATCCTGGGCCAGAACGACGACCCGGACCTGCCCTGGCATCGCGTGCTGCGCTCGGATGGGCGCATTGCCATGGAGGAAGGCTCGGCTGGTTGGCGCGAGCAGTCACAGCGGTTGCGCGCGGAGGGCGTGGTGGTGGAGAACGGCCGGGTGCGGATGACGGCGGCTGATCCGGCGGCAGCACTGGATGCCGCTGTGTGGGGTCCGGGCTGAGCACCGCTGGCGACTGAACAGGCCGCGCCTGCCGGTCGCCAACAAGACACGGTGCTGCGGCTATGATGGAGGCCGTTCCATGCCGGTGCTCCCATGTTCCCGCGACTGCCAACCGTCACCAAGGCCCTGCTGATCGCCAACGCGATCCTGTTCCTGCTGCAGCAGCCGTTCCTGCTCGGCATGCAGACCTTCGAGCCGTTCATGCTGCAGCCGTTGCAGCAGGGCTTCGATGCGTTCTCGCCGGGCGGCAATTTCCAGCCGTGGCAGCTGCTGACCTATGGCTTCCTGCATGGCAGCTTCGGCCATCTGTTCTTCAACATGCTGGCGGTCTTCATGTTCGGCGCGCCGCTGGAGCAGACCTGGGGCGAGAAGCGCTTCCTGCTGTATTACCTGGTGTGCGTGGCCGGTGCCGGTGTCTGCCAGCTGCTGGTGGGTACGCTGCTGGAAAACCCGGCCACGGTGCTGGGTGCTTCCGGTGGCGTGTTCGGCCTGCTGCTGGCCTACGGCATGCTGTTCCCCAACCAGCGGGTGATGCTGCTGTTCCCGCCGATCCCGATGAAGGCGCGTACCTTCGTGATCCTGTTCGGTGTGGGCGAGCTGGTGCTGGGCATGACCGGCTGGCAGCCGGGCGTGGCCCACTTCGCACACCTCGGCGGCATGCTGTTCGGCTGGTTGCTGATCCGCTACTGGCGCGGGCAGCCGCCGTTCAACAAGCGCCGCCCGCCTGGCCCGCCGAAGCGCCCCAACCATCTGCGCAGCGTGAAGTGAGGCGCGATGCGCCTCGCTTCACGCGGGTAGGTGCCAACCTTGGTTGGCACGCCTTGAATGGGATCATTTGACGCTGTAGGTGCCGACCTAGGTTGGCACGCTTTGAATGGGATCATTTGACGCTGTAGGTGCCGACCGTTGGTCGGCACGCTTTGCTGCCTCGTGCCAACCAAGGTTGGCACCTACCAACAGCAGATGATGCAGGCGACGGGGTACACGCGCCTCCACGATGGCGAGGCTCTACATATCCTGCAACACCACCTGCGCGGCATTGTGCCCGGGCGCACCGGTCACACCGCCACCGGGATGGGTACCCGACCCACACAGATACAACCCCGGAAGGGCGCCGCGGTAGCCGGCCTGGCCGACCATCGGTCGAGCCGAGAACAGCTGGTTGGCACTGAGCGCGCCATGGAAAATGTCGCCGCCGACCAGGCCGAAGGTGCGTTCCAGATCCAGCGGCGACAGCACCTGCCGACCGAGCACGCTGCCGGCAAAGCCGGGCGCATACCGTTCGACGGTGGCAATCATCAGGTCCGCCACAGTCTCACGGTGATCATCCCAGTGGCGCCCGTCGGGCAGTACCGGCGCCACGTGCTGGCAGAACAGGCTGGCCACATGCTGCCCGCGCGGCGCCAGTGAATCATCCAGCGTGCTCGGAATCAGCATCTCTACGATCGGTTCGCGCGACCAGCCTTCGCGGCGCGCATCCAGCCAGGCGCGGTCCATGTAGTCCAGGCTGGGGGCCATGATGATGCCGGCGCTGAGGTGATCGCCGGGGCCGGGCAGGGCACGGAAGTCCGGCAACCGCGACAGCGCCACGTTCATCCGGAAGGTGCCGGAACCGCAGCGCCAGTTCGTCATGCGTTCGCGTGTGGCAGCGGGTACCTGCGTCGGCTCCAGCAGCTGTTCGTACAGCAGCTTCGGATTGACGTTGGCCACCACCGCGCGAGCACGCAGGGTTTCGCCGTTGGGCAGTTCCACCCCCACGACGCGGCCTTGTTCGGTCAGTACCTGTTGCACACCGGCATCCACGCGCAGTTCGGCCCCGGCCTCGCGCGCCGCACTGGCGATGGCCTGGCTGATCGCGCCCATGCCGCCGATCGCGTGGCCCCACGCACCCTTTACGCCATTGCACTGGCCGAATACGTGGTGCAGCAGCACGTAGGCACTGCCCGCTGTATACGGGCTTGCGTAGTTGCCGACGATGCCATCAAAGCCGAACAGCGCCTTGATCGGCTCGCTCTCGAACCAACGGTCCAGGTACTCCGCCGCCGACAGCGTGAACAGGTCCAGCAGTTCCTGCCGCAGTGGCGCATCCAGCGCCGCCAGTTCGCGGCCGAGTTTCCCCATCTGCCATAGTGCGGGCAGCGCACGCCAACCGCCTGCTACACCCAGGTCGGGCGGCGCGCGCAGAGCCCATGCGCGCAGTACGTCGGCGAAGATTTCCAGGCGTTCCTCGTACGCGGGCAAGCGCTGCGCATCCCGCTCGGAGAACTTCGCCACTTCGGCCTGAGTGCGGCCAGGTGCCGACAACAGATAGCGGTCGTCGGGCAATGGCAGGAAGTTGTTGGCCGGGCGCGCGACGATGCGCAGCCCATACGCATGCAGCTGCAGGTCGTCGATCACCTTCGGCTGCAGCAGCGAGACCGTGTACGAGGCGACTGAATTGCGGAAGCCGGGATGGAATTCCTCGGTGACCGCAGCGCCGCCAAGAACGCCGCGACGTTCCAGCACCAGCACCTTCTTTCCGGCACGCGCCAGATAGGCCGCGCAGACCAGGCCGTTGTGGCCACCGCCAACGATGATCGCATCCCAGGTCATCTGCACCTCGCGAAAAAGGGGACGGAGGGGATTAAGTCGCAATTCGCATGGGGTCACCGGCAATGGGGAAAAACGACTTAATCCCCTCCGTCCCCTTTTTTGATCGCTGCTTCGATGGTGGCGATGTCGATCTTCTTCATCGGCATCATCGCGTTGAATGCGCGCTTGGCCAGTGCCTTGTCCTGGCTGGTCACCGCTTCGATGAGCATGCGCGGGCTGATCTGCCAGGAAATGCCCCAGCGGTCCTTGCACCAGCCGCATTGGCTCTCCTGGCCACCGTTGCCGACGATCGCATTCCACAGGCGGTCGGTCTCGGCCTGGTCCTCGGTCTGGATCTGGAAGGAAAACGCTTCGCTGTGCTTGAACGCGGTGCCGCCGTTGAGGCCGACGCAGGGGATGCCGCAGACCGTGAATTCAACGGTCAGTACGTTGCCTTCCTTGCCGTCCGGATAGTCACCGGGGGCGTGATGCACGGCGGTCACCGCGCTGTCGGGCAGGATACTGGCGTAGAAGGTGGCGGCCTCGAGTGCGCCGTTGTCATACCAGACACAGATCGTGTTCTTGTGTGCCATGTCGGGGCTCCACGTTGGACGAAGCCGCAGCGATAGCATGCGCGGTGTTAATCCGGGATCGTGCTGCACCTGCAAAAAAGGAGGGCGCCCGAAGGCGCCCTCTGCGTTACCCGTGTGGCAGCTGGATCAGCGCCAGACCTTGATCTGTTCGGCTTCACTGCGCTGCATCGGCTGGCCGGCCTTGCAGCTGAAGGTGGCGCCGAAGGCCGGCAGGTTGGCCAGCGTGCCGTTGCTGCGCCACAGGCCCGGTGCACGGATGTCGGCGGTCAGGCGACGTACGGCCTCGTTCGGCGCCAGCTGCTGCGCCCACAGCGCAGACCAGGCGCGGAAGAAGCCCTGCTGCTGGGCCTGCTTGGCCTTCGGCTCCTGCGCGACATACGCCGCCCAGGCCAGTTCCAGACCGGCGATGTCGGCCAGGTTCTCCTCCTGGGTGAGCGTGCCGTTGACCTTGGCACCCTTCACGCCCGGGAAGTCGTAGGCGCTGTACTGCGCGGCCACGCGGTTACCGAGCAGGGTCCAGGCGGTCTTGTCGGCCGGGGTCCACCAGCTGCGCAGCTCGCCCTTGGCGTCGACCAGCGCGCCCTTGGCATCGATCGCGCGGGTCAGCTCATGGCCGACCAGGCCACCGAAGCTACCGAACTTGTCGGCAGCGTCGGCCTTGGCGTTGAACACCGGGCCCTGCAGGATCGCGGCGGTGACGATCAGGCGGTTCTGGGCCAGATCGTAGGCCAGCGAAGGCTGCTGCGGCAGCACGTCCCAGCGACGGTCGGCGTTGCCCTTGCCGATGCGCTTCATTTCCTCGCGATGGCGCCAGGTCGAAGCAATCAGCATGTTGCCACCGAACGAACCGCGGCCCATCGGCTGCACGCTGTAGTCGAGGTCGCGCAGCGGGGTGCCGATCTCGATCTTCAGCGCAGCCAGCTTGGCCTGCGCTTCGGCCTTGGCTTCGGTGCTCATCCAGCTGCTGTTCTTGACCGCCTCGATCTGCACTTCGCGCACCTTGTCGACGATCCACGCCGCCTGGCGACGATCTTCGGCGGACAGGTAACGGGCAGCGTATTCGCGACCGACCATCGGGCCAGCGGCTACGTTGATCGCCTCCAGCACGTCTTCCCAGCGCTGCGGCGGCAGGGTTTCGCCACGCAGCACGCGGCCGCGGAATTCGAACTCGGCGTCGCGGTAGGCCTTGGACAGGTACGGCGCCATCGAGTCGCCCACGCGCCAGCGCAGGTAGGCCTTCCACTGGTCCGGCTTGAGCTTGGTGACCATGCCGTCGAGCTGCTTGAACAGGCCCGGGTCGGCCAGCGAGACCAGGTCGTCATCCACGCCCTGTGCCTTCAGGAAGGCATCCAGCTGCAGGTTGCGGTAGCGGCTGTTGAGCTCCTTGGTGGAGATCGGCGCGTAGTTGTTGAACGGGTTGTTGATGCCGGCCAGCGACTGTGCATTGCGTGCCAGCTCGGTTTCCAGCGCGATCACTGCCTGCGACTCGGCATCCAGCTTGGCCGCCGGGGTGCCGGTCAGCGCCAGGATCTGCTTGACGTAGTTGCGGTAGCGGCCCATCAGCGCCACGGTGTCGGCGTCGGTGCGGGTATAGAACGCCGGATCCGGCAGGCCCATGCCGCCCTGCATGAAGTAGCCGATGTGACGGTCCAGCGCTTTCAGATCGACGTCGGGGCCGAAGTTGAATGCCACCGGGATGCCGACCTGGTGCAGTGCGGCGATCGAGGCCGGCACATCCTTGGCCTTCTTGATGGCGTTGATGCGGGTCAGCAGCGGGGCGATCGGGTTGGAGCCGTCTGCTTCCACGGCCGCTTCGTCCAGGCCACTGGCCCAGAAGTCACCCAGCAGCTTCTGAACGTTGCCCTGCGGCGCCTTCATCGCTGCGTCGAGCAGTTCACGCTGCTGCTGGCGGCTGCGGTCGACCAGCTGGCCCAGCGCGGTGGTGGCGCCGGTCTGCGGCACCGGGTTGGCCTTCAGCCAGCCTGCATTGGTGGCGTCGTAGAAGTCGCTGCACTGGGCACTGACAGCCGGGGCACGCGCGGCCTTTTTCTTGGCGGCGAAGGCATCGTGGGTCGGGACCAGAGTCGCCAGGCTGATGCCCAGGGCGATGGCAAGCGGACGGAAATTGGGCATGTGGAACGAATCCGTGATGGATTGAGGGCGCGCGCACTATAGCAAGCCGCGCATGGGCGCGGCATGCACGCATCACGGCGCATCCGCCGGGTATGGCCCGGCGCTACCGGGTGTGTGGCATCGACACCGCATGCATGCATCACGGTGGCTCCGCCGTGCCGTGCGCCGACCAAGGTCGGCATCTGCCAATGGCGTGGGCCTGCACAGGCGCAGCAGATCCACGCCATGCGTGGATGACGGGCGCCGCAAAAAACAAAGGCCCGGGAGTTCCCGGGCCTCTGCAGGTCTACCTTGGCATCAGCCAGGGCTTACCAGATCACCACCTGCTGCTCGCCGGCGCGGGCCATCGGCGAACCGGCCTTGCACTGGAAGGCCGCGGCAAAGGTCGGCAGGTTCGACGGCGCACCCATGGCGCGGAACTGCGCCGGCGCGTGCGGGTCGGTGGCCAGGCGGACCTTGGCGTTTTCCGGGGTGTACTTGGTGCGCCACACGGTGGCCCAGTTGAAGAAGAAGCGCTGGTCGCGGGTGAAGCCATCGACCTTTGCATCTTCCTTGCCGGCGGAGGCCTTCTGCAGGGCGTCGTAGGCGGTAGCCAGGCCGCCCAGGTCGGCGATGTTCTCGCCCAGGGTCAGGTGACCGTTCACGGCCTGGCCGTCGACCTTGTACTGGTCGAACTGCTTGACCAGCTTGCCGGTCAAGCCTTCGAAGTTCTTCTTGTCAGCGGCAGTCCACCAGTCTTCCATGTTGCCGGTCGGCCCGAAGCGTGCACCCTGGTCGTCGTAACCGTGGGTCATTTCGTGGCCGATCACCGCACCGATGCCGCCATAGTTCAGTGCGTCGTCGGCCTTCGGATCGAAGAACGGCGGCTGCAGGATGGCGGCCGGGAACACGATCTCGTTCTGCAGCGGGTTGTAGTAGGCGTTGACCGTCTGCGGGGTCATGCCCCACTCGGTCTTGTCCACCGGCTTGCCAATCTTGGACAGGTTGAACTTGTAGTTGAACTCACTGGCTGCGCGCACATTGCCCAGGTAGCTGTCGCGCTGGGTCTGCAGGCCCGCCCAGTCACGCCACTTGTCCGGGTAACCGATCTTCGGGGTGAAGGTTTCCCACTTGGCGATGGCCTTGGCCTTGGTTTCATCGCTCATCCAGCTCAGGCCCTGGATGCGTTCCTTCAGCGAAGCGGCCAGGTTCTTCACCAGCTCTTCCATCTTCGCCTTGGCTTCCGGCGAGAAGGCAACCTTCACGTACAGCTGGCCGAAGGCTTCACCGGCGTCGTTCTCGATGGTGCCCAGCACGCGCTTCCAGCGCGGCTTCTGTTCCTTCTGGCCATTGAGGGTCTTGCCGTAGAACTCGTAGTTCTCCTGCACGAAGGCATCGGCCAGGTACGGCGAGGCGCTGTCCACGGTGTGGAAGCGCAGGTAGGCGCGCCACACCGACGGATCGGTATCACCCAGCGCCTTGCTCACTTCCTCATGGAAGGCCGGCATGGCCAGCGAGAACTTCTCCGGCGCGGCTACGCCCTGCGACTTGAAGAACTCGGTCCAGCTGAAGTTCGGGGTCAGCTTGTCCGCGTCGGCCAGGGTGACCGGGTTGTAGTACAGCTCGACGTTGCGCGACAGCTCCACGCGCGACTTGGAGGCCTTGGCCAGGCGGGTCTCGAACTTGACCACGTCCTCGGCCTGCTTGGCAGCGTCGGCAGCGGCGACGCCGGACAGCTCCAGCACCTTGGCGACGTGCGCCTGGTAGGCCTTCAGCTTGTCGGCGTTCTTGGCATCGGTGTAGTAGGTGCTGTCCGGCAGGCCCAGGCCGCCCTGGCTGGCGTAGGCCAGGTTGACGGCCGAGTTCTTGAAGTCGGCTTCGGCGCCGAAGCCGAACAGGACGTTGTCACCCTTGGCCGCGCTGCTGCGCAGGTAGTCGGCGATGGCCGCCTTGTCCTGCAGGCCGTCGATCGCGGTCAGGTCGGCCTTCAGCGGCTCGATGCCCTGGGCATTGATCTTGGCTTCGTCCATGCCGGTGGCCCACAGGTCGCCGACGATCTTCTCGATATGGTTCGGGTTCTTGACCTGCGCGACCTGTTCAGCCAGCTGGTGCTGCACGGCCACCGAACGCTCGTCGAGGATGGTGAACGCGCCCCAGCTGGTGCGGTCGCCCGGAATTTCATTGGCGGCCAGCCACTTGCTGTTGACGTAGTCGCCGAAGGCGCCACAGGCGTCCTTGCTGGCATCCAGATCGCTGGGCTGGAAGGCGTTGTAGGCCGGCAGCTTGCTCTCGTCCAGCGTGTAGTTGGTGGCTTCGGCCGCGGCCGGCGTGGAGGCGGTGGCGTCCTTGGCCGGGGTTTCGTTCTTGCCGCAGCCGACCAGCGCGGCCGAAACGGCCAGGGTCAGCAGCACGATCTTGGGAGTACGGGTCACTTTGATGGCCTCCAGGCCGAGTGAGTCAGGGAAGGGCCGCGGGGACGGCCGTGGGCCGAACAATACGCCGCCGGCCTGCCCTGCAAGGGTGTCGAAGGTCATGGCCGGGCGCAAGGGGGCCGCTTCGTGGGCCGGAAAAGACAGACCCGGCAAAAGCCGGGTCTGTCGGGGTACTGCGATCAGGCGTGGATCAGAACTTGTACTTCAGACGCACGAACGGGGTGCGGCCGTAGTAGTCGTACTGGGTGGCGAAGGCCGGTACGTTGCCGTAGCGGGAATCGGCGACACCGATGGAAACCAACGGCGGGGTCTTGTTGAAGATGTTGCTGACGCCCACCAGGATTTCCCAATCGGCCTGCGCGTAGCTGACCGAAGCGGTGTGGTAGATGCGCGAGTCGGCCACGATGTCACGATAGGAGTTCGGACGACCCTGGTAGGTGAACACCGGGCTCAGATCGATGTCTTCGGTCTTGTGGATGTAGGTGGTCAGCCAGTTGTACGACCAGTCACCACGGGTCAGGCTCAGCGCCAGGTTGCCCACCACCTTCGGACGGCCGATGTCACCCAGCAGCTCCGAGGATTCCAGGCCGCTCGCAGCTGCGCTGGAGAACACTTCCTGGGTGTCTTCGATCGTGTAGGTGACCTGGGTCTCGGCCGAGAACTTGCCGAACGAGAAATCGTGGTCGAAGTTTGCGGTCAGGTCGTAGCCACGGGTGCGCTGCTTGTTGATGTTGATGAACTTGTTCTGGATCTGGGTCACCGCATACGGCTGGGTAGCACTGGCCGGATTGCGGGTCAGCAGATCGCAGTAGCTGTTCGGGTACACCGTGCCGCCGTAGCAGCCACGCATGACGTTGGTGCTGCCCAGCTGCGCGATTTCATTGCTCACTTCGTAGTCGAAGTAATCGATGGCCACGCTCAGGTTGGCGAAGGTCGGGGTGAACACGATACCGGCGGTCTTCGCACGCGAAGTTTCCGGAATCAGCGAATTACCACCGCCCTGGCGGTACACCGTGCCGCTGCTGCCGCCGCCGGCATAGTCGGCCGGGATACCTGCGGCCGCACAGTTGGCCTGGTAATTGGTATTGGAGCTTTCACCCCAGCGTACGCACGGATCGTTCGCCTGCTGGAAGAAACCAGTCTCGTTGCCAAGGTACAGCTCATACAGGCCCGGCGCGCGGTAGGAGGTGCCGATCGAACCGCGCAGACGCAGCGACGGAATGACCTGCCAGTTCAAGCCGACCTTCCAGACATTGTCCGAATCGGCAACGTTGTCGTACTTGAACACGCGACCCGAGGCGTTCAGGCTCAGCGATTCCACCGCCGGCAGGCCCTTCAGCAGTGGCACGTCGAACTCGACGAAGGCTTCCTTGACCTTGTCGTTGCCCTTGGTCACATCAGCCGAGGACGAGCCCCAGATGTCGCCAGTGCGGGACAGTTCGCTCGGCTGGTCGTTGAGCGAGTAATAGCGGTATTCCAGGCCGCCCGCAAAACCGACCGCACCGGCCGGCATCTCGAACAGGTCGCCGCTGACGACGGCGTTGATGGTAGCCTGCTTGTAAGTGGTCTTGCCCCAGTCCCACGCACCGAGCTTGTCGACCAGCTCGTCGACCTTGCGGCCGCTCAGGTAGTCCGGGTCGAAGTAGTTCACCGCCGGCGGCGCGTCGGTGTAGTCCAGGTCGCCGCTCTTGGAGGCCTGGATGGCCAGATTGCCGTACTTGCCACTGGAGTGGCTGAAGTTCGCGTTGACTTCCCACGCCCAGGTGTCGGTGCCCTTGAACAGGCCGTCAAGCTTGGTGGCGGCGTAGAAGTAATCGACGGTGACATCCTGCTGGGACTTGAACAGCATCACCGGGTTGGCGACGATCTCGGTACCCGGGATGTAGGCATACGGGAAGAACTGGCGCCAGGAGAACGTCTCGGTTTCGCGACGGTTGAACAGGAACTGGGTCTTCCAGTTGACCGAATCGAAGCCGAAGTCGGTGGCCACGTAGGCGGTCTTCCGCTCCTGCTTGTTGATGATGTGGCCCTGGCCCCAGCGCGCGAAGTTCACCGGCTCATCGAAGAAGGCCTGGCCGCGCGCGTAGCTCTGGGTCTTGCGCGGGCGGTAGCCCGGCAGCGGGCCGACAGTGGTGCCATCACCCGACGGCACATAGCGGGTGCTGCCGATGTCGACCACGTTGTGCAGCATGTTGACGCAGTTGGCCAGCGGCGTACCGGCATTGAGCGAACGATCTTCGCGGTCGATGCGGTTGCCGTCGGCGTCCTTGACCAGGTCGTTGCTGCAGTTGAGGAAGTCGCGGTCGCCGCGGGTCAGCTCGTTGTGCTGATACCACTCGACGGCAGCGATGATGCTGCCCTTCTCGAAGTTCCAGCCATTGGCCAGCGACGCCGAGAACACTTCACCGCCGCCTTCGGTCGGGACGCGGCCGGTAACGGTCAGCTCCGGGCGCTCGATGTTCTTCTTGGTGATCAGGTTGACCACACCGGCCACGGCGTCGGAACCATAGATCGAGGACGAACCGTCCTTCACGATCTCGGCACGCTGCAGGATGGCGGTGGGAATGACGTTCAGGTCGAAGGCGCCGACGGCGCCACGGGTACCGGCCGGGCCGGGGCGCTGGCCATCGAGCAGCACCAGGGTGCGGTTGGCGCCCAGGCCGCGAAGCGACACGGTCTGTACGCCGGTGCCGCCGTCCACGACGAAGCCGCCGAACTGGTGGGTGATCTGGGTTTCGGCCGAACCGATGGCCGACTTCTGCAGGAACTCGGCCACGTTGACCTGGCCCTGCTTCGCGTTGGTTTCGGCGTTGATGGTGAACACCGGCGAAGTGGTCTCGTAGTCCGCACGGCGGATCAGGGAGCCGGTGACTGTGACCTTGTCAAGATCGGTTGCGCGGGTGGAAGTGCTTGAGCTGCTTGACGCCTTTGCTTCCTGCTGGGTGGATTCCTGGGCCAGAGCCGGTGCGACCTGCAGGCAGGCCAGCACAGCAAGAGTCAACGGGACGCGGCTTGGCTTATATTGGCGGTTGGCGTTGCGCATTTCGGTTTGATCCCCACTTGTTATGCTTCGGTTAATGGAGTGTATGAGTCGCGTAAAGTAAATGCAACATGAATATTAAAATCTCTTAACTTGCTGTTGTTATGGGGAAATTCAGTATTTGGGGCATGAAAAAGCCCCTGCCTGGCCGGCAGGGGCTTGGTGAAAGCGAGGGTGCCCGGGGAGGGATCAGAGGCCGCCGGGGCCGCAATCCTTGCTCAGGTAGTCGGCCATGAGCGTCAATGTCGTCCGGAAGTGCGCGGGGTACCACGGCATGCTGTGCGGCATGTCGGGGATCAGCTCGAACCGGGCTGGGACCTTGCCCTGTACGCCGTTGTAGAAGTTCCTCGCATGGAAGGACGGCGTGCGTACGTCACGGTCGCCGACGAAGGTCAGCAGAGGAATCGTGGCCTTCGCAGTGTTCTGCATCGGGTCCATGCCCTTCACCGTGCGCCCCTGCAGGATGCGTTGCAGGCGGTTCTGGCTCCAGGAGGTGCCCAGCCGGCCAAGATCGGTGACCGGGGCGCCAGCGATGGCGCACTGGTAAGGGGAGGGGCTGCGCACTGTCGCGGCGGCAGCCGCGAAGCCGCCGTAGGAATAGCCGAAGATCGCGATACGGTCCTTGGCGGCGATGCCCTGTGAGACCAGCCAGGCGGCGCCGTCATCCTTGTCGTCCTGCATCTTCTGGCCCCACTCGGCGTCACCTGCCAGCCAGAGCTTGCGGCCAAGGCCGGCGCTGCCGCGGTACTGAGGGCGCAACACGGCGTAGCCGCGCGAAGTGAAGAACGGCACCCAGCCGGATGCATCCCAGCCGGTGTAGTCGCGTGCCCACGGCCCGCCGTGCGGATGAACGAGTGCCGGCAGCGGGCCGTCGCCCTGCTTCCAGCCCGGCGGGAGATCCAGAATCGCTGGAATCTGCAGCCCATCGCGTGCGGTGTAGGTCACCCAGCGTTGTTCACCGATCTGCTTGCTGTCCACCCAGGGGCGCTCGCTGCCCAGCGGCACGACATTCTTGCGATCAGCCAGGATGAAGTAGCTCTTCGGGTTGCGGTTGCTTTCCGTGGTGAACAGGACGCGCGAAAGGTCGTCGTTGTAGCCGGTGATGTAGATGCTCAGGCCGGGATAGGCTTTCTGCAGGCCCTCCTGCAGGGCCTTCATCTGCGGATCCACGTACACGGCCTGTCGCTGCGGACCGTCGATATAGAAGCCGAGGACCTGGTTGAAGTTGCTCTTGCGCGTGCCCAGGATCAGTGAACTGATCGAGAAGGAGGGATGGGCGGCCAGAGGCTCCTTGTCGAACTCCTTTTTGGCAGGATCGTACAGTCGCGCCTGCACCAGATCCGAGAACTGGTCGGTCAGCACGTACAGCTTGCCGCTGTCATCGTCTATGCCGACGACTTCCACCGTATAGCGTTCGCTCAGTCGGGTGGTCAGGGGGGCGTGCACTTCGAACTGGCCGGCGCTGTTCTTGATCAGAATGCGTTGTTCGAAATCGTCGGAGCCGGCGGATTCGACCTGGGTCTGGGTAAGGACTTCACCTGTGCGGGGATGGAACAGGCCGGGTGACGTGCGGGAGCTGCCTTTGAACAGCAGTTCGGTCTGGCCCGTGCGCAGGTTGAAGCGATAGTAGTTGGCCTGCAGCGTGGCCTCATTGAGCTGGCTGATGATGACCCTGTCTGCATCCAGCGGCAGCCCATGGACGAGCGAGGCGGTACCCGCAAGTTCGAGGCAGCGAAGGGTCTCGGGGCTGACCCCGAGCGTGCGGGTGTTGTTGGCGAACGCCTCGTCGAACTTGGTCTGGGTGGCGTCGGTGAGGTAGGCCTTGGTCAGGAAGGTCTTGGTGGCTCCCGTACTGTTGCCTTCACCGCAGCCGCCGAGTTTGCCTGTCCATTCCTGGCGCCCGATGACGAGGTTGCGTCCCGCCTTCAGTGCGCTTGCCGCGATGAACTTCATCCGGTCACCGGATGGCGTGATGGCGACCGGACCGGCGCCGAGGTTATCCAGGTTCCAGTTGGCCAGGGCGGTATCGCTGTTGTCGCTGCCGGGCGCGGCGACGATCGCGACCAGCTGCTTGCCGTCGGCGCTCATGGTGACCGACTGGATGGTGGGGATCTTGGCGAAATCCTCGGCTGGCAGAGGGCTTGCGAGGGCAGGGGCAATGCACAGCGCCGCCAGTGCGGCGGCGCCAAGGCGGGCGGGGGACAAGCGCAGTTCCATGGTCGGCAGGGTCCTTGTGGCGGGCACATCAATATGACCTGAAGATGAACGAAGACGTGAATCCAGTCAACTTGGCGTGAATGCCCGGGCGCGCGTCACGCCCTGGAGGGACGGCCAGCAAAAAAAGACCCCGCCGGGGCGGGGTCTTTGGTGCGGCAAGGGCCTGGATCAGTGATCGCCGAACTCGTACTTGGCCTGCACATAGATGGCACGCCCGTAGGCGTTGTACAGGTAATTGTTGTACGGCTGGCCGCTGGTGCCGGCGAAGCTGAAGCGCTGGTTGTCCGGCATCTTGTTGAACACGTTGTTGACCATCAGCGACAGGGTCAGGTTGTCCAATGCACGGTAGTTCACGCTCAGGTTGTAAGTGGTGTAGGAGCCCCACTTGCCTGCCTTGTAGCCGGAGCTGTGGACGTAGTCGTAGCCATTGCCCACGTACGCCATGTAGTTCGGCGTCTTGCCAATGTAGTTGGCATACAGGGTGGTGGTCCATTTGTCCTTGGCCCAGCCGACCGAACCATCGGCGCGCACCTTGGCGTACGAGTCGTACACCCACATCGCGTACGGGTCACGCAGCAGGTCCAGGAACTCATCGCCCGGCTGCGGCTGCAGTTCGCGCTTGAGCATGTCGGTGTAGTTGCCCGAGAACTGAAGCGAACCGAAGCGGCCCATGTCGTGCACGTACTTGAAGCTGGCGGTCAGCGCTTCCAGGTTCTGGCGGGCGACGTTCATCTTCGGGGTGTAGATCTCGTCCAGCACGCCGGACGCATCGCGGGTGATCCAGTCGTTGACGTTCTGGCAGCTGGCCGAGGTGTTGTTGGCCTGGCCGCCACGGCAGTAGTACTCAGCCAGCAGCAGCTGGTCGGAGCTGAGCGTATCGACCTCGTTCTTGATCTTCCAGTTGTAGTAGTCCACCGACAGCGACAGGTTGTTGATCGGTGCCCACACAACACCTGCATTCCAGACGTCGGCGGTGATCGGTTCCAGGTCCGGGTTGCCGGCGCGGGTGCCGAACACCGAGACGCTGTCATACGGGCAGCCGGTGGTGTTGGCCGGGTCGTAGCCCAACTGGCCGCAGCGGTAGTAGTCGGTGGAGCCGTTGGCGTAGTAGCCGCTACGGCCCTGGAATGCGTCGGACAGGGTCGGAGCGCGGAACGCCGTACCGTACTTGCCGCGGAACAGCAGGCTTTCGATCGGACGGAACTCGACGCCGATGCTGTAGGTGGACTTGTCGACGGTGTTGCTGCCGATCTTGAAGGCGTCGTAGCGACCGGAACCGGTCACCGTCAGCATGTCATGCAGGGGCAGGCGCAGTTCGCCGGTCACCGCATAGTTGCTGCGGTGGCCAGCACCGGAGACCGCCGTGGTGCCCCAGACGCTGCCATCCATCAGGCCCGGATCGGGGCTGTAGTCCCAGCCTTCGCTTCCACCTTCAACGACCACGGCCAGGCCGGCGTCGCCACCGGGCAGCTTGAACAGTGATCCATTGGTGACCTGTGCACGGGCCAGGTTCTGCCAGGTGCGGCTCTGGCTGTAGCTGTAGCCGGTGAAGGTCTGGAAGTCACCGGCCGGCAGCGGCGCGTAGAACGCTTCCCAGTTCGGGCTGTAGATGTCGTAGCCGGTGCTGGTGGTTCCCAGCACCGGGCCGAGCACGCGTTGTTCGAAGTAATCGTTGATCGGGTCATTCCAGCGCACGAAGTTGCGCTCGGTCAGCTTGTACTCGCCGCGGGTGAAGCTGAGGCTGTAGTCCCAGTTGCCGGCCGTGCCGCGGCCGCCCAGCGTCACCTGATAGGCCTTGTTGCGGTCGGTGTTCATGATGTCGCGGTAGCCGGCGCCGCCGATGTCTTCCGGGGCGAACACGCGCTGCAGGTTCATGTACTGGCCGCTGGCCTGGTCGTAGAAGCGGCCCCAACCGGAAGAGGTGCCCCACCAGGTGTAGCCGGAACCCGTCGCGTACTTGACCTCTTCCAGGCTGTACAGCGCATCGCCGAACAGCTGGAAATTGTCATTCACGTCGAAGGTGGCAGAGCTGTAGATCTGCGCGCTTTCCTTGCCGTTCTTGATGGTCTTGTAGCCGGTGCCATAGGTCGAGCCGCATGCCTGGCCGGTGGGGCGGGTGCCGAGCACGGTGGTGCCATCGAACTGCCCGGCGACGTTGGCGCACAGGTTCGGGTCCATCATCGCGTAACGGTTGTTGTTGGCCGGCAGCAGCACCAGGAAATCGTTGGAAACGTACTGCGGGCTGTAGCCGTCGGGGTTGTTGACCTTGGTCAGATCGCGTTGGTAGCCCCAGATCGGGCTGGTCTTTTCGTACTGCACGTTGACCAGCGCGTGGAAGCGGTCATCGACACCATTGAAGCCGCGGGCGCCGCTGAAGCGGAAGCTGTTGCCGCCGCCTTCGCTGTAGGCGCCGCCACGGACGTTGAGGACGCCACCATCCATGCGTTCCTTGAGGATGATGTTGACCACGCCAGCGATCGCATCGGAGCCATACAGTGAGGACTGGCCGCCCGGCAGGATCTCGATGCGCTCGACGATGTCGATCGGAATGCCGCTGATGTTGTTGAACGTATCGCCGCCGTTGTACAGCGCCGGATATGAAAGCATCGGGCGGCCGTTGATGAGGTACTTGGTGTAACCCGGGCTGAGGCCGAACATGCCGGCGGCTTCGGCGCCCTGGGTGAACGAGGCCGAGGTCTGGCCACCCTGCAGGCCGCCAGTGGACAGCGAGGACTGCTGCAGGACATCGGCAACGCTGGTGAAGCCGCGGGTCTGGATGTCCTCGGCGGTCACGGTCAGGACCGGTGTGTGGTTCTCGATCTCGGTCTGCGGAATCAGCGAACCGGTGACCGTCACGCGGTCAAGCTGGGTCGGTGCGTTGCCGCTTTGCGCCAGGGCCGTGCCGGAGGCGAGCAGTGTGCCGAGCAGGGCGAGCGTCAGTGGGTGGCGCGAGAGTGTGGAACGATGGCGAGACATGGAAAATCCCCGTAGTGAGCGATGTCTTGGCTACCGGCTTCCGTGTCGGCTTAGCGATCTGTTCAGTTGCATTCCATTCAGCCGGACCGTAACACGCACTTAACGCAGGGAACACACGATCGTCATTTCGTCAATCGGGCTTTTGCCTGAAAAATGGCGGTATATCAATGACTAACGCCAATTGTTTTGGAGTGTTTCAAAAGATGGCGATATGAAAGACATTCTTTCGTAGTGCATTTGCTGCTTCTGCATCAATGCTTTACCGAAGGCTTCCTGGAACCAAAAAAAAGGCCCCGCCGAAGCGGGGCCTGGTCCAGACACGAAGTCCGGAAAACGACGGGATCAGAAGTTGTACTTGACCTGGGCCGAGATCTGGCGGCCGTAGACGCTGTAGAAGCCGTCATTGAACGGGGTCGATTCGTTGCCCGGGTAGTTGTAGCGCTGGCCTTCCGGCAGCTTGTTGAACACGTTGTTGACCATCAGCGACAGGACCAGATCTTCCTGTGCCTGGTAGTTCATGCTCAGGTTGTACGTGGTGTACGAACCCCACTTGCCGGCCTTGGCGCCGGAGGAGTGGACGTAGCCGTAGCTGCGGCCGGTGTAGGCCAGGTAGTTCGGGGTGCTGCCGACGTAGTTGGCGTACACGGTGGTGGTGAACTTGGCGATGTTCCAGGCCACAGACAGATCGCCGCGGACCTTGGCGAAGTTGTCGTAGTACCACATGTTGTACGGATCGCTCAGCAGATCCAGCTTGGCGGCACCCGGCATCGGCTGCACTTCACGCTTCAGCATGTTGGTGTAGTTGCCGGAGAACATCAGCGAGCCGAAGCGGCCGATATCCTGCTGGTACTTGGCCGCCACGGTCACCGCTTCCAGGTTCTGGCTGGCAACGTTGAGCTTCGGCGTGTACACGCGGGTCAGGTTGCCACCGGCATCGCGGGACACCCAGTTGGTCACGTCACCGCAGCTGGCCGAGGTGTTGTTCGGCAGGCCGTTGTGGCACTGGTACTCGGCCAGCAGCAGCTGGTCGCTGCTGAGGGTCTTGACCTCGTTCTTGATCTTCCAGTTGTAGTAGTCGGCCGACAGCGAGAAGTTGCTGACCGGGGCCCACACCACGCCTGCGCTCCAGACGTCGGCGGTGATCGGCTTCAGGTCCGGGTTGCCGGACTTTTCGCTGTACACCGAGGTGTTCTTGTAGAACGAGCAGGCCTCGTCACGCAGGCCGTAGCCCAGCTGGCTGCAGCGGTAGTAGTCGTTCTGGCCGGACGAGTACGAACCGCTCATGCCCTGGAAGGCATCGGACAGGGTCGGCGCGCGGAAGGCGGTACCGTACTTGCCGCGCAGCAGCAGGCTCTCGATCGGACGGAATTCCACACCGATGCTGTAGGTGGCCTTGTCGACGGTCTTGTCGGCGATCTTGAAGGCGTCATAGCGGCCCGACGCGCTGACGGTCAGCTTGTCGTGCAGCGGCATGCGCAGCTCGCTGGTGACCGCGTAGTTGCTGCGGTGGCCGGCGCCGGCGACGGCGGTGGTGCCCCACACGTTGCCCTTGACGAACGCCTGGTCCGGCGAGTAGTCCCAACCTTCGCTGCCACCTTCCAGCACAACGGCCAGGCCGGCGTCACCGCCCGGCAGGCTGAACAGCGAGCCGTTGGTCACCTGTACGCGGCCCAGGTTCTGCCAGGTCTTGCTGCGGTGGGTACCGTAGCCGGTGAAGCTGGCGAACTGGTCCGGAGTGATCGGCGAGTAGAAGGCCGCGTAGTCCGGGTTGTAGATGTCGAAGCCATCAGCGGTGGTGCCCAGCTTGGGGCCCAGCACGTTGTCGCCGAAGAAGCCATCGATCTTGTCCTTCCAGCGCACGAAGCGGTTCTGGTCCAGGCGGTACTCACCACGGGTGAAGCTGGCGCTGTAGTCCCAGTCGCCGACCATGCCCTTGCCGCCCAGGGTGACCTGGTAGGCACGGCTTTCGTCGGAGTTCATGATGTTGTTGTAGTGGCCCGGGCCGATTTCTTCCGGCGCGAAGGCGCGCTGCAGGTTCACGACCTTGCCCAGGCCCTGGTCGTAGAAGCTGCCCAGGCTCGACTTAGTGCCCCACCACAGGGCGCTGGAGCCGGAGGTGAACTCGGTCTTTTCCTTGCTGTACAGCACATCGGCGAACAGCTGGAAGTTGTCGTTCACGTCGAAGGTCATCGACGAGTAGAACTGGCCGCTGTTCTTGCCGTTCTTCAGGGTCTTGTAGCCGGCGCTGTACACCGAACCGCAGGACTCGCCCGACGGGCGCTGGCCGACCACAGTGGTGCCGTCATACAGCCCAGCGACGTTCGCGCAACGGCTCGGGTCCATCATCAGCAGCTTGTTGTCAGCGTTGGTGATGACGGCGAAGTCGTTCGACGGAACCTGGGCGGTGTAGCCGACCGGGTTGTTCTGGCGGGTGATGTCGCGCTGGTAGCCCCAGATCGGGCTGCCGTTCTCGATCTGCACGTTGAACAGTGCATGGAAGCGGTCGTCGAAGGCGTTGATGCCCTTGGCGGCGCTGAAGCGGATGTTGCTGCCACCGCCTTCGGTGTAGGTGCCGCCACGGAGGGTCATGGTGCCGCCGTCCATGCGCTCCTTCAGGATGATGTTGACCACACCGGCGATTGCGTCCGAGCCGTACAGCGAGGACTGGCCGCCCGGCAGCACTTCGATGCGCTCGACGATGTCGATCGGAATGCCGCTGATGTTGTTGAAGGTTTCGCTGCCGTTGTACAGCGCCGGATACGAGAGCATCGGGCGGCCGTTGATCAGGTACTTGGTGTAGCCCGGGTTCAGGCCGAACATGCCGGCAGCTTCGGCGCCCTGGGTGAACGAACCCGAGGTCTGGCCACCCTGCAGGCCGCCGGTGGTCAGCGACGACTGCTGCAGCACTTCAGCAACACTGCTGAAGCCGCGGGTCTGGATGTCTTGGGCGGTGATGGACATCACCGGGGTCTGGGTTTCAACCTGGGTCTGCGGGATCAGCGAACCGGTGACGGTGATCTTGTCCAGGTTGGTCGCCTTGTCCTGGGCCATTGCCGGGGCGGCGGCCATCAGAGCGGAAATCAGGGCGACGGCGAGCGTGTTGCGACGTGCGGTGTTGCTTACGTAGTTCATGTAGTTCCATTGGAGAGCAAAAACAAAAACGGCACTGCGCATGCGCCATCGCGCGGGCTGGAAATGCCAGCTCCGCAGCCCAAAACAGTGCGGGTCGAACGTAACATGAACTTAACAATCTGTGCACGAATCTGTAGCAATCCTGAATTTCAGTCAGGTTACGTCCAGCTTGTATGATGCTCGGTTATTCCCCCTGACCCCGCCGGTGCTCGTTGTGAACAGTTCTCCCCGCCGTCCCCATGCAAGCCAGGTCCAGAAGGGACTTACGCCGCATGCCCGCATCCGCAACGTGATCGCGGTTGGTTCGGGCAAGGGCGGCGTCGGCAAGTCGACCACTGCGGTCAATCTGGCCGTGGCCCTGCAGCAGCTCGGCGCACGCGTGGGCGTGCTTGATGCGGACATCTACGGGCCGAGCGTGCCGGCCATGCTGGGCCTGTCCGGTCGCCCGGAAAGCCCGGACAACAAGAGCATCGAGCCGCTGCGTGCGTTCGGCGTGGACACCATGTCGATCGGCTACCTGATCGAAGAAGACACGCCGATGATCTGGCGTGGACCGATGGCCACCTCGGCGATGACCCAGCTGTTCAATGACACCCTGTGGGATGACCTGGACTACCTGCTGATCGACCTGCCACCGGGCACCGGTGACATCCAGCTGACCCTGACCCAGAAGATCCCGCTGGCCGGCGCGGTGATCGTCACCACCCCGCAGGACATCGCCACGCTGGATGCGAAGAAGGCGCTGAAGATGTTCGAGAAGGTCGAGGTGCCGGTGCTCGGCATCGTCGAGAACATGGCGGTGCATACCTGCAGCAGCTGCGGGCATGTCGAGCACCTGTTCGGCGAGGGCGGCGGCGAGCGCATGGCCGCGCAGTACGGCGTGCCGTTGCTGGGTTCGTTGCCGCTGCAGATCGGCATCCGCGAGCAGGGCGATTCCGGTACCCCGATCACCGTGGCCCAGCCGGATTCGGTCCCGGCCCAGGCCTACCGCCATGCCGCCCAGCGCCTGATCGAGGAGGTTGGCAAGCGTCCGCGTGCCTCGATCCCGATCCTGTCGTCGCTGCTGTAAGTGCCAGGGCAGGGGCCGCCGGCGACGCCCGGCCCCCTGCTAGAATCCTCGCGCCCCCTCGTACCCCAGGACAAAGCATGAGCATCAAGAGTGACCGTTGGATCCGCCGCATGTCCGAGCAGCACGGCATGATCGAGCCGTTCGAGGCCGGGCAGGTCAAGCAGGCCAACGGCGAGCGCATCGTCAGCTATGGCACCTCCAGCTACGGCTACGACGTGCGCTGCTCGCGCGAGTTCAAGGTGTTCACCAACATCAACTCGACCATCGTCGATCCCAAGCACTTCGACCCGGGCAGCTTCGTGGATATCGTCGGCGATGAATGCATCATCCCGCCCAACAGCTTCGCGTTGGCGCGCACCGTGGAGTACTTCCGCATCCCGCGCGACACCCTGGTGGTGTGCCTGGGCAAGAGCACCTACGCGCGCTGCGGCATCATCGTCAACGTGACCCCGCTGGAGCCGGAGTGGGAAGGCCACGTCACCCTGGAATTCAGCAACACCACGCCGCTGCCGGCACGCATCTACGCCAATGAAGGCGTGGCGCAGATGCTGTTCTTCCAGGCGGCCGCCGATGACATCTGCGAGACGTCGTACCGCGATCGTGGTGGCAAGTACCAGGGCCAGACCGGCGTGACCCTGCCGCGGACCTGAGCGGCGCGCCATCGCATGACGAAAACGCCGGGCATGCCCGGCGTTTTCATGGGTGCGGCCACACGCTGCGCTCGCCGGGCATGGCCCGGCGCCAGCTTATTTCCCGCGACCGAACAGCATCGCGATGCCCACGCCCACCAGTGCCGCCGGCCACCAGGTCAACAGCAGCTTGGACAGGTTCAGGTGCGTCCAGCCGAGGTTGCTGGCGAGCATGAACAGGCCGATCAGGATCAGCAGGACGGCGGCAACGAGGTTGAATCGCATCGGGTCGGCAAACGCTCAGGACTGGGCTGGATATCCTAGCCGTTCCTTCCAGTAGGCGACATGCTGGTCCAGCGCACCCGGCTCGTAGCGGTGCGCGGGGCCACTGCCCCAGACCGGGCCCGGCCACGCGGGGTCGCCGTCATGGCGGCCGATCACATGGAAGTGCAGCTGGCGCACGATGTTGCCCAGCGCCCCGATATTGATCTTCTCCACCCCGTCGGCGCCCTTCAGGGCCTTGCAGGCGCGGTTGAGCTCGGTGCGCAGCTTGTCCTGCTGCTCGCCGTCCAGCTCGATCCACTCGGTCACCCCGGCCAGGCGCGGTACCAGCACCAGCCAGGGGAATCGTTCGTCGTTCATCAGCCGCACTTGCGACAACGGTCCTTCCGCCACCAGCACGCTATCGGTGGCCAGGCGTGAATCGAGTTCGAATTCGCTCATCCAAGATGCTCCGAGAAGAAGTCCAGGGTGCGTTGCAGCGCCAGGGTGGCGCTGTCTGGATCATACGCATGTCCGACCTCCCGGTTGAAGGCGTGGTCGGCCGGATAGACGAAGGTGGCCATCTGCGGCAGCTTCTCGCGATGGGCCTGCACGGCTTCCGGCGGAATGCTCTTGTCCTGGGCACCGAAGTGGAAGATCACCGGTGCCTTGGGTGTCTCATCCAGGAACTGGACGTTGCGCGCACCGTAGTAGCTGACCGAGGGCAGGCCCAGACGCAGGGCCGACAGCATCGCCACCGTGCCGCCCCAGCAGTAGCCCACCGTGCCGACCTTGCCGTAGGGGGCCAGCCGGGTCGCTGCGGCACGGACCACCTCCAGCGCCTTCTCCATGCCCAGTGCGGTCACCCGTTTCAGGCCCTGCTTCACGCCGTCGGCGTCATAGGGCAGGGCATCCGGATCGGCTTCTGTGCCGTCGATCAGGTCGAAAAAGGACGGCGCCAGCACCGCATAGCCTTCGGCCGCGAAGCGCTCGGCCACGCCGCGGATGTGCGGGTTGGCGCCGAAGATTTCCTGCACCACCACCAGCCCGCCACGCGGGGTGCCCTCCGGTAGGGCGTGCCAGGCCCGTACCGGGCCGTGATGCGTATCCAGGGTGATCCACTCGGCCATCGTTTCCATCTCGTTGCGGGGAACAGAACCGCATTGTCGGCGCTGCGTGGGTTAGCGCGGTGTCAGCGGCTGTGCGTGATCGGGCGGCTGGCCATTCAGAGCGCGGCCGCCAACCCCGGTATACTGGCGCCCTTTCAGGCCCCGGCCCCCAGGAACCCCTGCCACGACGGCAGGGGCCCAGGCCCCCAGAGTCCCGCGATTCCATGTCCCAGCTGAACCCCAAAGTCGGCTTCGTCAGCCTTGGCTGCCCGAAGGCCCTTGTCGATTCCGAACGCATCCTTACCCAGCTCCGCTCGGAAGGCTACGACATCGTGCCGTCCTACGATTCGGCCGACGTGGTGGTGGTCAATACCTGCGGCTTCATCGATTCGGCGGTGACCGAGTCGCTGGACGCGATCGGCGAGGCGATGAACCAGAACGGCAAGGTCATCGTCACCGGCTGCCTGGGCAAGCGCCCGGAGCAGATCCGCGAGGCGTACCCCAACGTGCTGGCGGTGTCCGGCCCGCAGGACTACCAGAGCGTGATGGAAGCGGTGCACGAAGCGCTGCCGCCCAAGCACGATCCGTTCGTGGACCTGGTGCCCGACTACGGCATCAAGCTGACCCCGCGTCACTATGCCTACCTGAAGATTTCCGAGGGCTGCAACCACAAGTGCAGCTTCTGCATCATTCCGTCGATGCGCGGCAAGCTGGTTTCGCGCCCGGTGGATGAAGTGCTGCGTGAAGCCGAGCGCCTGGTGCGTGGTGGCGTGCGCGAGCTGCTGGTGGTTTCGCAGGACACCTCGGCCTACGGCGTGGACGTGAAGTACGCCGAGAAGATGTGGCGCGACAAGGCCTACCAGACCCGCCTGAAGGCGCTGTGCGAAGGCCTGTCCGAGCTGGATGCGTGGGTGCGCATGCACTACGTCTACCCGTACCCGCACGTGGACGAGGTGGTGCCGCTGATGGCCGAAAACCGCATCCTGCCGTACCTGGACATCCCGTTCCAGCACGCCAGCCCACGCATCCTGCGCCTGATGAAGCGCCCCGGCGCGGTCGAGAAGACCCTGGAGCGCGTGCAGAACTGGCGCCGTATCGCGCCGGACATCACTGTGCGTTCCACCTTCATCGTCGGCTTCCCCGGCGAGACCGAGGCCGAATTTGAAGAGCTGCTGTCGTTCCTCGACGAAGCGCAGCTGGACCGCGTCGGCGCGTTCGCCTATTCGCCGGTCGAGGGTGCCACCGCCAACGACCTGCCGGATGCGGTTCCGGAGGAAGTGAAGCAGGAGCGCCTGGCCCGCTTCATGGAAAAGCAGGCGCAGATTTCCGCTGCGCGCCTGGAGGCCAAGATCGGCACCGTGCAGCAGTGCCTGGTCGACGCCATCGAAGGCGATATCGCGGTGGCCCGTTCCAAGGCCGATGCCCCGGAGATCGATGGCCTGGTGCACATCCAGAATGCCGACCAGGTGCCGTTGCGCGTGGGTGAGTTCGTCGACGTGGACATCACCGAGAGCGACGAGCACGACCTGTACGGTGACGCGCTGCCGGCCGCCACCCGCCCGGCATTCGATCTCAAGATGCTGTGACCGCGGCGACGGCCGCCGCCGGTGACGGCAGCGGCGCCCGCCGCTTCGTGCCGCCGCCGCGTGCGGCGGTCGATCCACAGGTGTTCGGGCACCCGGTGTTTGCCGGATTGCGCGACGTTCGTGATCTGTTGGAAGGCCCGGAGTGGCCGTCCATTGCAGCGCTCGAGGCACGTCTCGCGCTACCGGGCAAGCAGCTGGTCGAGCAGGATGCCACGCTGCTGGCCGACGGCCTGCACTACGAAGCCCGCATCGCACAGGGCCGCATCGCCACCCGCGCCGACAACTGGCATGACCTGTTCAACGCACTGGTGTGGGCCCGATACCCGCAGCTCAAGCAGGCGCTCAATGCGCAGCAATGCCGGCATATCGAGGCGATGCCGCCGGGCCAGCGCAACCGCGCGCAGGCGGCACTGACCCAGTTCGACGAAACCGGCGTGATCGTGCGTGTGCGCGATCACAGGCTGCTGGCTGCCTGGGATGTGCACGACTGGTGTGCGCTGTTCGAATCGAGACACTGGCTGAGCGGCGACATCGCCATCGCTGCGGTATTCGGGCACGCGCTGATGGAGCAGGCGCTGCTGCCGGGCCGCCGGCTGGTGGGCAAGTGCGTGGTGGTGCTCGGCAAAGCCGATGACACCTGTGTTGACGCGGTGACCGCGGCCATTGCCGAAGGCAGGGCAGTGACCGATCCCCTGCAGTTGCGTCCGCTGCCGTTGGCTGGAGTTCCGGGCTGGCACGAGAGACAGGACGCCGACTTCTATGCAGATGCCGAGTACTTCCGCCCGTTGCGTGCCGGCCGCCAGTATCCGCCGCCGTTGCACGGGGCTATGTAGAGTCGACTGTCAGTCGACTGCTCTTCGTTCCGAGGCCGTGAACGCCTGACAGATGGCTTCGGCGAGTCATCATCCGCGATTGAGGATCGCGGTGCGTTTGCCGTCCGGCTGCGGAGGTTTGTGCCGCGCTTCGCGCGGTAGTCGACTGACAGTCGACTCTACAACGGCTCGTATTCCACCCCGATTACCGCAAAGGTGAACTGGCCGCCGGGCAGCTCCACCGAGAATTCATCATCCAGCCGCTTCTTCAGCAGTGCACGTGCCAGCGGCGAATCGATGCTGATCCAACCCAGGCCTGCGTCGGTCTCATCCGGGCCGACAATGCGATAGCGGCTGGTGTCGCCACTGTCCACGTTCTCCAGTTCCACCCACGCACCGAAGAACACCGCCTGCGGATCGGTCGGCGTGGTGTCGACCACGCGCAGCGATTCCAGCCGCTTGGTCAGGTAGCGCACGCGGCGGTCGATTTCACCCAGCTGCTTCTTGCGATAGGTGTACTCGGCGTTTTCCGAACGATCGCCTTCCGCTGCAGCAGCGGCCAGCGCCTTCACCACCTCCGGGCGGCGCACGCGCCACAGCTCATCCAGTTCGGCCTTCAACCGGGCGTGGCCGGAGGCGGTGATCAGGGCGGTACTCTTTTCTGCAGGGGGGCGCCAACGCGACATGTGGTGCGACTTCTTTTCAGGGGAACGATGGGGCCGGGTCCTTTCCACAGGAAAGGCCTCCGACCCCGGGAGGGCAGGTCAGCGTTTGCCGCCGAAGATGCCGCCCAGCAGCCCGCGCACGATCTGGTTGCCCAGCTTGGTGCCAACGGTACGCGTGGTCTGCTTGGCCATGGTCTCGATCATGCCCTGGCGGCGCTTGGTGCCGAAGATCGCATCCTTGATCGCCTGGCCGAAACCGCCTTCCTGCGCTTCGTCCTGCTCGCGGCTGCGGGCGGCGGGAGCCTGCGCCTGCTCGACTGTTTTCTGCGCACGCTGGGCCAGCAGCTCGGCGGCCGATTCGCGGTTGATCGCGGTGTCGTAGCGGCTGCCGACCGGGCTGCCGGCACGCACCTGGGCGCGCTCGGCCTCGGTGATCGGCCCCATCCGGCAGCGCGGCGGTGCGATCATCGTCTGCTGCACCGGCATCGGCACGCCCTTGTCCTGCAGCGTGGAGACCAGTGCTTCGCCGGTGCCGAGCTGACTGAGCACCTTGGCCACGTCCAGCTTCGGATTCGGCACGAAGGTCTCGGCAGCGGTCTTCACCGCCTTCTGGTCGCGCGGGGTGAACGCACGCAGTGCGTGCTGCACGCGGTTGCCGAGCTGGCCGAGGATGTTGCCCGGTACGTCGTCGGGGAACTGCGAGCAGAAATACACGCCCACGCCCTTGGAGCGGATCAGGCGCACCACCTGCTCGATGCGCTGCACCAGCGAGGCCGGTGCGTCGTCGAACAGCAGGTGGGCCTCGTCGAAGATGAAGACCAGCTTCGGCTTGTCCAGGTCGCCCACCTCCGGCAGCTGCTCGAACAGCTCCGACAGCAGCCACAGCAGGAAGGTGGAATACAACTTGGGCTTGAGCACCAGCTGGTCGGCGGCGAGGATGCTGATCACGCCGCGGCCGTCGTGATTGACCCGCATGATGTCGGCCAGTTCCAAGGCCGGTTCGCCGAAGAAGTTCTCGCCGCCATCCTGTGCCAGGCGCAACACCGAGCGCTGGATCGCAGCGATGGACTGCGCGCTGACCAGGCCGTACTCGGTGGAGATGTCCTTGCGTTCCTCGGCAACCAGGCCGAGCAGGGCGCGCAGGTCATCCATGTCCAGCAGCAGCAGGCCGCGATCGTCGGCCAGCTTGAATACGATATCGAGCACCCCGGCCTGGGTGTCGTTCAACTCGAGGATGCGTGCCAGCAGGGTCGGGCCCATTTCGCTGACCGTGGTGCGCACCGGGTGGCCGAGCTTGCCGTACAGGTCCCAGAAAATGGTCGGGCTGGCGGCCGGCGCGTAGTCGGCCACGCCGATCTCGGCGGCGCGCTTGAGCAGGTTCTCGGCACCGGTGCCGGGCACGGCCAGGCCGGACACATCGCCCTTCACATCGGCCAGGAACACCGGCACGCCCAGCCGTGAGAAGCCCTCGGCCAGGGTCATCAAGGTCACGGTCTTGCCGGTACCGGTGGCGCCGGCCACCAGACCGTGGCGGTTGCCGAGTTTCGGCAGCAGGGTGACGGCGATATCGTCGGTGATGCCTTTGCCGAGCAGAATCGGATCCATGGTCCAGCCCTTGTGGTGAATAGCCCAATGTTAACCGCCGGCGGTGACGGGCCGAAGGTCGGCTTGCCCGGACCTTGGCGGCGCCGCTACTCTGCCTGCCTGTTTCGCACACAGTGCCATCAATGCCCGTTCCTGTCCTGATTTCCCGCGGTTGGCCGCTGCTGGCCCTGGCCGGCCTGGTTTCCCTGGCGCCCGACGCCCATGCGCAGCGGGTTTCGGCCCGGGACAAGGTGAAGGTGGATGCGCTGCAGCAGCGCATGACCGCCGCCGAGAAGCGCTACAGCGATGCGCTGCTGCTGGTCGCCAATGCCGACCCCAAGGGCAGCAACGAGGCGGACGCCGCGCTGGAGGACATGGAAGATGTCCTCAACGACTGCGTGAAGCAGAAGGGCTGCCAGATGGGCACCCTGCTGGCCAGCTACAAGCGTCTGCTCAAGCATGATGCTGATGCCGCTGCCAGCGATGACGTGGCCGATGAGGGTGGTGACCGCCTGGAAGCCGACCCCGACCATATCGGCCCGCTTACCGCCGACGTGCCGGAGGCCGCGCGCGCTGCAGCGCTGCTCAACGACAAGCGACATGCCTTCGACACCATGGTCGAGTACAACCCCGCCGTGCAGGCCGGCATCCGCCGCTGGTTGACCGACATGCGCCCGGCGCTGCTGACCAGCTACGAGAACTACCAGAACCTGCGCGCGGTGATGTGGCCGGAGTGGGAAAAGCGTGGTCTGCCGGAGGCGCTGCTGTTCGGCATCATGGCCAAGGAGTCCAACGGCCGTGTGCATGCCTCCTCGCGTGCCGGCGCCGCCGGGCTGATGCAGTTCATGCCGGCCACCGGCCGCCGCTTCGGCCTGGGCCCGGACGGCACCGGCTTCGACACGCGCTTTGACGCACGCAGTGCCGCCGAGGCCAGCGCCAGTTATCTCAACGAGCGCCTGCGCGAACTGAACAACAACGTGGAAATGTCGGTGGCCGCCTACAACGGTGGCGAAGGCCGCGCCGCGCGCGTGTTCAAGCAGAGCGGTGGCCAGAGTTTCTGGACCGACAGCGTCTACAACCAGTTCCCCGGTGAAACCAAGGACTACGTGCCGATGGTGATCGCCGCGGCCTGGATCTTCCTGCACCCGCAGCAGTACGGTGTGGAGCTGCCGAAGATCAGTGCGCAGCCGGCCACGCTGCGCCTGGCCAAGTCCACCACCATCTACGAACTGACCATCTGCCTGGGCAGCCACGGCACCCGTGATGGCTACATGCGCGCGCTGCGCAATCTCAATCCGCGCTATGAGGCCGATGGCTGGATTCCGGCCGGCACGCTGATCAACGCCACCACCCGCATTGCCGGCCTGTACCAGCGCAACTGCGTCAGTGGCCCGCGTGCCGACCTGGCCCGCACCCTGATCACCGCCGATCTGAACGCGGCGATCAAGCGCTCGACCGCCGCCAGCTACACCGGCAGCGTGGCCGTGGGCGGCGTGGTGCCGGTGGCCGACGCCGCGGCCTCCACCAGCGTGCCGACCACACCGGTCGCTCCGGTAGCCACGCCGCGCCCGGCGGCACGGCCGAAGCCGGTGCGCAGCCACAAGGTGGGCCGGGGTGAGACCCTGGGCGCCATTGCCGCGAAGTTCCAGTGCGACGTGCCGACCCTGGCCCGCGCCAACGGCCTGAAGGCCCCGGCCTACAGCCTGCGCCACGGCCAGACGCTGAAGCTGCAGGGCTGCGACAAGTAATCCCCCACGACCTCTGGAACCCACATGGATCTCGAAGACACCCGCAACCTGTTCGCCAACCTCCGCGAAAACACCGACTGGGACATCAACGGCCCGTTGCTGTGGGGGTACTTCTTCGTGCATTCCACTGCTGAGCCGTTGCAGGCACTGGCAGAGCACCTGCAGGCGCAGGGCTACACCTTCGTGGAACTGTTCGAGCAGGAGCCGGAAGAGGGCGACGCGCCGTTCCACGTGCTGCACGTGGAGCGTGTGGAGATCCACGACGAAGCCTCGCTGGACCGCCGCAACCAGGAATTCGCTGCGCTGGCCGCGGAAAAGGGCGTGGAAGACTACGACGGCATGGACGTCGGCCCGGCTCCGGCCCTGCAGTAACGCGCGTACCGGTAGTGCCGGCCGCTGGCCGGCAATGCTCGACGCGTTGGATCAGCGGAGATGCCGGCCAGCGGCCGGCACTACCGAAGCCTCAGCGCAGCTTCGCCAGCGCCTGGCCCAGCTGCACCGGGCTTTCGGCACCCAGCTGCGGGGCGAACTCGGCCACGCCCGGCGGCAGCAGCACGATCACGGTCGAGCCGTAGTTGAAGCGCGCCATCTCGGCGAAGCGCTCGAGCTGGATGCCCTGGCCGCGGTAGTCCTTGCGGGTGATGCGGTCACCGTAGGCCGGAATTTCTTCGCCGCTCCACACGGTTTCCACGCCGGACACCAGCAGCGCACCGACCATCACGCTGACCATCGGGCCGAAGCTGGTGTCGAAATGGCAGACCAGGCGTTCGTTGCGCGCGAACAGGCGCGGCACGCCGTTGACGGCGGCCGGGCCGACGCTGAACAGGCGGCCCGGCACGTGCACGGTTTCGCGCAGGGTGCCGGTCCACGGCATGTGCACGCGATGGTAGTCGCGCGGCGACAGGTACACGGTGGCGTACAGGCCGTCGTTGTACGGCTTGGCGTCCTCGTCACTGCCCAGCAGTTCGGCGGCGGTGAACGACTGGCCCTTGGCCTGGAAGATGCGGCCGGCTTCGATCCTGCCGAGCTGGCTGATGCGGCCGTCGGCCGGCATCACCAGGCTGCGCGGATCGGCATCGGCCACGCGCGCGCCCGGCTTCAGTGCACGGGTGAAGAACTGGTTGAAGGTGGCATAGCTGCGCGGGTCCGGGTTGGCCGCTTCGTCCAGATTGACGTTGAACTTGCGGGTGACCGTGTCGATCAGCCAGCGCGACACGCGCGGATCGTCCGAGTACGCCAGCGAACGCGCCATCGAGGACAGCAGGCGGTGGGGCAGGGCGTACGTCAGGGCGGTGGTGAGGCTCATGGGGCGGTTTTCTCGGTCAGCTTCTGCAGGTCGCGGGCAATGGCCGGCGCGTTGAACGGGGGCCGCACCAGGCCGGCAAGGCGGCCCTGCGGGTCGAGCACGGCCAGGCTGGCCGAGTGCTCGACGGTGTAATCCTCGGGGTTCTCGTCGAAGTGCTTGCCCGGCACCTTCTGGAACACGAAGCCCAGCGAGGTGGCGAAGCGCTCCAGCGAGGGCACATCGGCGGTGGCGGCCAGGGTGTCCTTGTGGAAGCCGTGCACGTACTCGCCGAGGCGGGTGGCGCTGTCACGGTCCGGGTCGACCGAGATGAACAGCACGCGCGGGCGCAGGCTGTCGGGCAGGGCCTCCCACTGGTTCTGCGCGCCGGCCAGCTCGGCCAGGGTGGTCGGGCAGACGTCCGGGCAGAAGGTGAAGCCCAGGAACACCAGGGTCCAGTGACCCTTCAGTTCGCCCGGGATCAGGCGGGTGCCGTCGGACTGGGCCAGATTGAAGTCGGGCAGTTCGCGCGGCTGCGGGTACAGGGTGATCGCTTCGGTGGCCGGGGCATTGGCCGGCGGTTTCGGCGCGAACACCTGCTGGGCGGCCAGCAGGCCGAGACCCGCCGCCAGGGCGATCAGCAGGATGATGCCGGCGTTGCGATTGAACATGGGAGCCCCCGCGCGAAGTGGGCTCCATCATACCGGCTGCGGCCCGATCGTTTCTGCCGCAACGGATGCCGCCGCGGGCGCCAGCCCCTATAATCGAGGGCCACTTTGCCCGCAGTACCGCCATGACCGCTGAAACGGCCGCCGAACTCCACACGATCATCGATCTGATCCGCTACGGCACCAGCCGTTTCAACGAAGCCGGGCTGACCTTCGGGCACAGCTACGACAACGCGCTGGATGAAGCGACCCAGCTGGTGCTGCACAGCCTGCACCTGCCGCACGATCTGGGGCCGGCCTACGGCCAGGCGCGCCTGCTGCAGGAAGAGAAGGTGCGCGTGCTGGAACTGTTCCAGCGTCGCATCGACGAACGCATCCCGGCCGCCTACCTGACCGGTGAGGCCTGGTTCGCCGGTCTGAGCTTCAAGAGCGACAAGCGCGCCCTGGTGCCGCGCTCGCCGATCGCTGAACTGATCGAGTGCGGCTTCGAGCCGTGGTTGGCCGGCCGCGATGTCAGCCGTGCGCTGGACCTGTGCACCGGTTCGGGCTGCATCGCCATCGCCATGGGCCACTATTACCCGAACTGGGAAGTGGACGGTGTCGACCTGAGCGACGACGCGCTGTCGCTGGCCGAGGAAAACAAGGAACGCCTGCAGGCGCACAACGTGACCCTGCTCAAGTCGGACCTGTTCAACGGCCTGACCGGTCGCCACTACGACCTGATCGTCACCAACCCCCCGTACGTCACCAACGACGAGACCGATGCCCTGCCGCAGGAATACTCCTACGAGCCGGAGATGGGCCTGCGTGCCGGCGACGACGGCCTGGACCTGGTGCTGAAGATCCTACGCGATGCGCCGCTGCACCTGAGCGAAGACGGTCTGCTGATCTGTGAAGTGGGCGAGTCCGAGCAGCACCTGATCAAGCTGCTGCCGGAAGTCGACTTCGCCTGGATCGAATTCAAGGTCGGCCAGATGGGCATCTTCGCGGTCGAATGCCGCGAGCTGATCGCCCACAGCGCGCGCATCACCGAGCTGGCGGCGCAGCGCCCGTGAGCTCCAATTCGTTCGGCAAGCTGTTCACCGTCACCACGTTCGGCGAGTCGCACGGGCCGGCCATCGGCTGCGTGATCGATGGCTGCCCTCCGGGGCTGGCGCTGGACGCGGCCGAATTCGCTCACGACCTGCAGCGTCGCGCTACCGGCAAGAGCCGCCACACCTCGGCGCGCCGCGAGGCGGACGAGGTCGAGATCCTGTCCGGCGTGTACGAGGGCCTGACCACCGGCACGCCGATCGCCCTGCTGATCCGCAACACCGACCAGCGCAGCAAGGACTACGCCAACATCGGCCAGCAGTTCCGGCCGGGCCATGCCGACTACAGCTACTGGCACAAGTACGGCATCCGCGACCCGCGCGGTGGCGGCCGTTCTTCCGCGCGCGAGACCACCATGCGCGTGGCCGCCGGCGTAGTCGCCAAGAAATGGCTGGCTGAGCGCTTCGGCGTGACCGTGCGCGGCTACCTGTCGCAGCTCGGCGACATCACCCCGGCCGGTTTCGACTGGTCGGCGGTGGAAGACAATCCCTTCTTCTGGCCGCACGCCGCACAGGTGCCGGAACTGGAGGCGTACATGGATGCCTTGCGCAAGTCCGGTGATTCGGTCGGTGCGCGCGTGGACGTGGTGGCCGACAACGTGCCGCCAGGCTGGGGCGAGCCGATCTACGGCAAGCTCGATGGCGAACTGGCCGCCGCGCTGATGAGCATCAACGCGGTGAAGGGCGTTGAAATCGGCGACGGTTTCGCCAGCGCCGCACAGAAGGGCACCGAACACCGCGACCTGCTGACCCCGCAGGGCTTCGCCAGCAACCATGCCGGCGGCATCCTCGGTGGCATTTCCACCGGCCAGCCGGTGGTCGCCTCGATCGTGCTCAAGCCGACTTCCAGCCTGCGCCTGCCCGGCCCGTCGCTGGACACGGCCGGCAACGTGGTGGAGGTCGTCACCACCGGTCGCCACGATCCCTGCGTCGGTATCCGCGCCACCCCGATCGCCGAGGCGATGGTGGCGATGGTGCTGATGGACCAGGCGTTGCGTCATCGCGCGCAGTGCGGCGATGTCGGCACGATCACCCCGCGTATTCCCGGGCAGATCGATGGCTGACACGCGGCCGACCGTGTGGGTGAGCCAGCCGCTGATCGACGCGGCCATCGCGCCGCTGCGCGATCGCGTGCAGCTGCGCAGCACCGACACCGTCACCGCGTGGTCGCCCGACCAGATCGCCGAACAGCTGGCCAGCGCCGACGGCGCCATCATCACCCTCAACGAGCGCATCGGCGCAGCACAGGTGGCCGATGCCGCGCAGCTGCAGGTGATCGCCAATGTCGGTGTCGGCTACAACAACCTGGACGTCGACGCGCTCAGCGCGGCCGGCATCCTCGCCAGCAATACCCCGGACGTCCTGACTGAAACCACCGCCGATCTCGGTTTCGCTCTGTTGATGGCCACCGCACGCCGCATCACTGAATCCGAGCGCTGGCTGCGCGAAGGCCAGTGGCAGCAGTGGTCGTTCCAGACCATGCTCGGTGCCGACATCCACGGCAGCACGCTGGGTATCCTCGGCATGGGCCGCATCGGCCAGGGTATCGCCCGCCGCGGCGCGCATGGTTTCGGCATGAAGGTGCTGTACCACAACCGTTCGCAGCTTCCGGCCGCGATCGAAGCGGAGGTGGGGGCCCGTTACGTTGACCTGGACACGCTGCTGGCGCAGGCCGATCACCTGCTGCTGGTGCTGCCGTATACCCCGGCCTCGCATCACCTGATCGATGCCGCTGCACTGGCGAAGATGAAGCCGTCGGCGACGCTGGTGAACATCGCCCGCGGCGGCCTGGTCGATGAGATCGCGCTGGCCGATGCGCTGGCCAACGGCCGCCTTGCTGCAGCGGGTCTGGATGTGTACGAAGGCGAGCCAAAGGTACGCCCCGAACTGCTGGCGCTGCGCAACGTCGTGCTCACTCCACACATCGGCAGCGCCTCGCTGGCCACGCGCACGGCGATGGTACAGCTGGCCGTGGATAATCTGGTTGCCGGGCTCGGCCTGGACGGCGGCCCGTCGCGCATGCCGAGCGCGATCAACGCTGACGCGGCGATGGCCGCGCGCGTGACTCTGGGCAAAAAAACCGGGAAACGATAGGGAACCTCCGCGCGCCCCGCTTGAGGAGGTTCCCCGAACCCAGCTGTCGTGCGTGTTTTTTTCCCCATCCCCGTTTTCGTGAGAGTTTCCCCCATGAGCAATGCACAGCGCAGTTTCCACGTCGCCGTCGTCGGTGCCACCGGTGCGGTCGGCGAGACCATGTTGTCGATCCTGGCCGAGCGTGATTTCCCGGTCGGCACCCTGAGCGTTCTCGCTTCCGAGCGTTCGGCCGGCGGCGAGATCGAGTTCAACGGCCAGAAGGTCAAGGTCCAGGACCTGGCCACCTTCGATCCGAGCGGCGTCGAGATCGCCCTGTTCTCGGCCGGCGGCAGCGTGTCCAAGGAATACGCACCGAAGTTCGCCGCAGCGGGTGCGGTGGTGATCGACAACTCCTCGGCCTTCCGTTACGACGATGACGTGCCGCTGGTGGTGTCCGAGGTCAACCCGGAGCAGGTCGCCAACCGTCCGCGCGGCATCATCGCCAACCCGAACTGCTCGACCATGCAGATGCTGGTGGCGTTGGCACCGCTGCACCGCAAGTACGGCATCGAGCGTATCAACGTCTCCACCTATCAGTCGGTGTCCGGCGGCGGCCGTTCGGCTACCGAGGAACTGGGCAAGCAGACCGGCCAGCTGCTGAGCTTCCAGGAAATCGATCCGCAGCGCTTCCCGGTGCAGATCGCCTTCAACCTGATCCCGCACATCGACGACTTCCAGGACAACGGCTTCACCAAGGAAGAGATGAAGCTGATCTGGGAGACCCGCAAGATCCTCGGCGACGACAGCATCCTGGTGAACCCGACTGCGGTGCGCGTGCCGGTGTTCTACGGCCACTCCGAGTCGGTCGCGATCGAGACCCGCGATAAGGTCACCGTGGCCGAAGCACGCGCGCTGCTGGAGCAGTCGCCGGGCATCGAAGTGGTCGATCGTCACGAAGCCGGTGGTTACCCGACCCCGGTCACGCATGCGTCGGGCACCGACGCGGTGTACGTCGGCCGCATCCGTGAGGACCTGTCGCACCCGCGCGGCCTGAACCTGTGGATCGTGTCGGACAACGTGCGCAAGGGCGCGGCGTTGAATGCCGTGCAGCTGGCCGAGCTGGTCGCCGCCGAGCAGCGCTGATCACAGCGGTTGCCTCACCGGTAGTGCCGGCCGCTGGCCGGTATTGCCGTGATGGGGGCGTGCGTGTATGCCGGCCAGCGGCCGGCCCTACCGAAGGTCTCCCATCGGTGGGTGCGGACCCCGGTCCGCACGCTTTATAGTGTCGCCCATGAATAAACGGGCCAAGGGCGCAAAGCGCCCGCTCACCTATCTGTCCGCCGCGCTGCTGGCCCTGGCCAGCAGTTCGGCGCTTGCCCTGGGGTTGGGCGACATCCGGGTCCTGTCCAAGCCGGGCCAGCCCCTGCTGGCCGAAATCCCGGTGGTCTCGGCGGACCCGTCCGAACTGGAAAACCTGCGCGTGGCGCTGGCCTCACCGGTCACCTTCGAACGTGTCGGCCTGCAGCGGCCAACCGGACTGGTCAGTGAACTGCAGTTCGAACTGACCCGCGACACGCAGGGCAGGGCGGTGGTGCGCGTCACCTCGCAGGCGCCGGTGGAGACGCCGTCGCTCAGCTTCCTGATCGAAGCCGACTGGGGCCAGGGCCGCCTGGTGCGTGAGTACTCGGCACTGGTCGATGCGCCGCCCAGTGCGTTGGCCGTGGCCGAGCCGGAAATCGTCGCGCCGGCCGGTACGCTCTCCAATACCATCGTGCGCGAACCTGCACCGGCTTCGGTGCCAGCAGCAGAGACGCCCACGACGCCGCCACCAGCGGTGGCGCCAGCACCGGCACGCCCGCGTGCGGCCTCCGCGCCAGTTGCTGCACCGGCGGCCGATGGCAGCATCACCGTGCAGCGCGGGCAGACCCTGTCGGAGATCGCCAGTGCGGTGGCACGTGGCAACCAGGTCAGTCGCGACCGCGCGATGATCGCCCTGCTGCGTGCCAATCCCGAAGCCTTCATCCGCGGCAACGTCAACCTGCTCAAGCAGGGTGCGGTGCTGCGCATGCCCGGCAGTGATGCGCTTGCTGCGGTCGACGCTGCCGAAGCGGCGACGCTCGTGCGCGAGCATGCCGCGCAATGGCGGCAGGCGCGTACCGTGCCGCAACCGGTGGGCATGGCCGCACCGGTTGCCAAGGCGGCAGCCACGAATGCTTCTTCCCCGGCTGCGGCCAATGGGGCACGACTTGAGATCGCTCCGGCGCTGGCGTCCGACGCCGCGCATGTGGGCACAACCACCGGCACCGCTGCCGGCAGCGAGGGTGACATGCTGGGCAACGAACAACTGCGCCAGGCGCGTGAGGACATCGCCACCCGCGATGCCGAGATCGGCGAGCTGAAGCAGCGCGTGGCCGACCTGGAAAAGCTCAAGGAACAGCAGCAGTCGCTGATCGCGATGAAGGACAACGACCTGGCCGCCGCGCAGCAGCGCCTGGCGCAGGCACCGGATGCCCGCGATGCGGCAACGTCGTGGTACTGGCTGGGGCTGCCGGTGCTGCTGCTGGCGGCGGGCGCCGCCTGGCTGCTGCGTCGTCGCAAGCCGTCGCCGCTGCCGCCGCTGCGTGAGGAAGACGATGCTGCCGGCCTGGCCGCAGCGTTGCCGGCGGGTGCGGCGCTGGATACGCTGGCCGAGCAGTCCTCGTGGTCATCGGCTGTTGCCGGCAACGGCCGCCAGGAACCGGCGATGCCCGACTGGGCGACCGAAACCGAAGTGCACGACGTAGTGGTCGCCGAACCCGTCGTCGAGCACGCGGTACGGGCCGACTGGCAGGCCGACACGCTGCGCGACGAGGACGCGGTGGCCTTGCCCGAAGCGGTGACCGATCTGCCGCGCTGGGACGATTCCGCAACCACCGCCGACGAGGCTGTCGTCGCCGTGCCGCTGCAGGACGAACGCGTTGTACCGCAGGCGCCGGCCGAAGTGGCGGTGCCGGACTACGCACTGCATGCCGAACAGCAGCCGCAGTTCCGCGGCGTGTTCGATCTGCCGGCCGACGCGCATGACAACGAGGCGCCGGCGGATGCCGCTCATCCCGAAGCCATCGACGGCATCGACCATGGCAGCATCGAGGCCTCTCATTCCGACGACATCGCGTCGAGCGCGGCCGCGCCTGCCGGCGACGCCGGCTGGTCGCCACGTGCCGGCCAGGAGCGCCTGGAACTGGCCATTGCCTACCTCGATCTGGGCGACGCGCAGACGGCGCGCACCCTGTTGCTGGAAGTCGCCGAAGGCGGTGACCTGCACAGCCAGGCCCAGGCCCGCGAACTGCTGGCCCGCCTGCCGTGACCGAACCTGCCGACAAGGACCTTGCCATGAGCCGCGAACGCCGCATCGACTACGTTGAATTCGCGTCCAGCGACCCGGCTGCCAGCCGTGCCTTCTTCGAGAAGGTGTTCGGCTGGTCGTTCGTCGACTACGGCAGCGACTACACGGCGTTCGACGATGGCCGCCTGCAGGGCGGCTTCTTCCGTGGCCAGCCGCAGCGGGCCAGCGACAGCGGTGCACCGCTGCTGGTGCTGTATGCCGACGCACTGGCACCGGTTGAGGCCGCCGTGCGCGACGCCGGCGGCGAGATCGTGCGCGCGGTGTTTTCCTTCCCCGGTGGCAGCCGCTTCCAGTTCGTCGAGCCCGGTGGCAACGAACTGGCGGTCTGGTCCGAACGCGATCCGGCCTGAGCGCCGCCCCATCCGCAACATCGAGGTAGCACATGCGTTATGCGCTTGGCGTCGAGTACGACGGCAGCGATTTCAGGGGCTGGCAGAACCTGGGCGAGGGTGGTCCCAGCGTGCAGGCCAGCCTCGAGCAGGCCCTGTCATCGGTGGCTGACGCGCCGCTGCAGGTGGTCTGCGCCGGCCGCACCGATGCCGGCGTGCATGGCCAGTGCCAGGTCGTGCATTTCGATACCGACGTGGTGCGCGATCCGCGCGCCTGGATGCTCGGCACCACCACCCGCCTGCCGCGCTCGATCGCAGTGCGCTGGTGCGTGCCGGTGGCCGATGATTTCCACGCCCGCTTCTCCGCGCGTGCGCGCCGCTATCGCTATCGGCTGCTCAACCGCGAGGTACGGCCGGCGCTGGACCGGCAGACTCTGAGCTGGGAGCGCCGTGCGCTGGACGAGACCCTGATGCATGCCGCCGGCCAGGCATTGCTTGGTGAGAATGACTTCAGCGCGTTCCGTTCGGTGCAGTGCCAGGCGCTGCATGCGCGGCGTGAACTGCAGTCGCTGCAGGTCAGCCGTCATGGCGAAGTGATCGAAGTCGCAGTACGTGGCAATGCATTTCTTCATCACATGGTCCGCAATATCGTCGGATCGTTGATCCTGGTGGGCAGCGGCGAAAAACCGGTGGAATGGATCGCCGAACTGCTGGCCGGGCGCGACCGCACCGTAGCTGGTCCCACCGCACCGCCGCAGGGCCTGGTGTTCCTTGGGCCCCTGTACCCCGACAACTGGCATCTGCCCGCCGAGGTCACGCTATGAGCCGTTCCTACTACCGTACGCGCATCAAGTTCTGTGGAATGACCCGTGCCGGCGACGTCCGCCTGGCCGGTGAGCTGGGCGTGGACGCAGTGGGTTTCATCTTTGCCCGCGAGAGCAGCCGCCGGGTTGCACCGGCCGAGGCCCGCGCGATGCGCCAGGCGATCGCGCCGATGGTCGACGTGGTGGCGCTGTTCCGCAACAACAGCAAGGAGGAAGTGCGCGAGGTGCTGCGTACGGTACGTCCGACCCTGCTGCAGTTCCATGGTGAGGAAGACGAAAGCTTCTGCCGCAGCTTCAACATGCCGTACCTGAAGGCGATCGCCATGGGCGGCCGTGAAGAGGTCAACGCCCGCACCCTGCAGCTGCGCTACCCCAGCGCTGCCGGCTTCCTGTTCGACAGCCACGCCCCGGGTGGCGGTGGCGGCACCGGCGTGGCGTTCGACTGGGGCCGCGTTCCGACCGGGTTGCACCGGCCGTTCCTGCTGGCCGGTGGCCTGAACCCTGAGAACGTCTACGATGCTGTGCTGGCGACGCTGCCGTGGGGCGTGGACGTCTCCAGCGGTATCGAGCTGGAGCCGGGCATCAAGGACGGCTACAAAATGCGCACCTTCGTCGAAGAAGTGCGTCGCGCGGATTGCACCGTTCTGGAGTGATCCGCGTCACCTGAGGGGTCACCCGGAATGTCATCGTCGACGGTGCATTCCGCCGTGCCGTGAAGGCGGGCGAATCCTGAATGCGATGAATATCACGCTTTCGGGTAATTCAGGTTCCAGCGCCAAAAAGTCGACACCCTCCGAACATCTGATCGGACACAATGCGCCCAGCCTGTCTTGGCTGGGTGCGATGCCGTGTGCGTGTCGCTGGCCGCGCTCCTGAGATACGCCTTACCTTTCGAACGAGGACGCAATGGATATGCCCCATCTCTCTTTCCGCCGTATCCGCTTGGCCCGCCTGACGCTCGTGCCCGGCCTGCTGCTTGCCTTGGGCGCGTGTGCGGCCGGTGACTCATCCGCCCCGACCGCATCGGCACCGGCCGCTGCCGCACCGGCAGATGCACCTGCCACAGTACCGGCCACGGTTCCGGCGGCAGCACCGGCAGCCGACGGCCTGACTGCGCTGATCCAGGCCAGTGGCGTGAAATGCAGCAACGCCAGTACGGGCAGCGGCTGCACGGCCGGCGATGTGGACAGCGGTGATTTCTACGATGTCGAACTGTCGCCGGACTGTGGCGACCAGGGTTTCTTCGCGGGCGTAGCCGATGCCAAGGGCGTGGAGACGTTGAGTGCGGTGCCATCCACCGGCAGCAAGGCCAGCGTGACCGCGAAGCTGTCGAAGGGGCAGCTGGTCTGCGTGCAGGGCATCGGACGCACCGGACAGAATCCGCTGTTCTATTACGTCGTTGCGGTTCCCGCTGCGACGGTCGGCAAGTGCAAGGGCAACACGTTGTGTGACACCTATGGCGACAGGCCGATCACTGGCCTGGCGACCACGGGGGGCGAGGCCTGCCATGCGGCGGCGCCGGGACGTTACGCCGGGAACTGCGCACAGGGCTGGGTCAGTGCGGACGTGCTCGACGTGTTTTCCAACGGAATGTAATCACCGCCAGGGGAGCGGTCCAATCAACCACTGGCAAAGGAACAGCTCATGTCGGATCCGAAAATCACCCGGCTGGTCAGCAGCGTAGGTACCACACGCACGCTGGAAATGGACGATGGCAGTGTCGTCGAACGATCAGGCGGCAGCGTCTCGTGGCGCAACAACAATCCTGGCAATCTCAAGTTTGAATTTGCCGGCAGCGCGGACAAGACGGTGACCAATCCGCGTACCCGCGAGCAGGCGCTGGAATCGGCGCAGGGGCGCTACAAGGGCGTGGTCGATCTCGACCAATGGGGCAACGCGATTTTCGAAAGCTATGAAGCCGGCCGGGTAGCGAAGATCCAGCTGCTCGAACGCCGGTTCGGCGACAAGACCGTGGAGGAAATGCTGCCGAGCTACTCCACCAAGGATTACAGCGGCACCACCCACCACAAGGAGCAGGCGGCCACCATCTATGCCGAAGGCGATCGCCAGGGGGTCGACCTGCGCTCGAAGACCGTCGGCCAGATGAGCGTGCGCGAGCGTGAAGTGCTGGCCGACGGCATCCGCCGTTTCGAGGGCTGGCAGCCGGGTGAGGTTGCCACGCAGCAGCCACCCACGCGCACTCCGGCGGCCGCGCCCGTGCAGACCCAGACCCAACCGCAGGTACAGACGCCTTCAGCGGCGGCGCCCGCTGCGGCACAGGCTTCGGCTGCAGTCGGCAGTGCCGCGCTCTACAACGAGGCCTATCAGCATTTCATGGCCTCAGGCCGCCAGTACGAATACGGGCGCCCGGACCATCCGCGCCCGGGTCGCGACAGCAGCCGGCTGGAGCGTGACCTCGATGGTGACGGACGCTTCGGCGTGGATTGCTCGGCGTTCGTATGGCGCGGCCTGAAGAACGCGGGTTACGACGTGCGGGGCGAGAACGCTGCGGGGTTCACTACGTCGACGCTGTTCAATGGTGCGAACACCACGGCTTACGCACGCGAGCATTTCGATGTGACCTCGGCTGCCGAAGCACGCAAACCGAACGGATCGCTGAAGCAGGGCGACATCCTGATGTTCTCCTCGTCGCAGGGCCAGCATGTCGGCATTTTCAAAGGCTACGACGCGCAGGGAAACATCCAGTTCATCGGTTCACAGGGAAGCACCGGGCCGGCCGAAGTCACCATCCGGCCGGGCGGGTACTGGGATGGCGGAAGCACCCGCATCGTTGGTGCGCTGACACCGAAGCCGGAATTCCAGGTGCGCGCGCCGCTGCACGGCAATGGCGAACCTGCGCTGTCCCGGCCAACCGCCACCGTGCAGCCGGCTGCATCACACGCGGCCGCCAGCGAGGTGATGAAGCAGGGGCAGCGTGGCGCGGACGTGCAGGCGTTGCAGCAGACTCTCAACCAGCTCGGTGTGCGTGATGCGCAGGGCCATCGGTTGTCAGAGGATGGTCGTTTTGGTGATCACACCCGCGAAGCGGTGATCGCGCTGCAGAAACAGCAGGGGCTGGTGGCCGATGGAATTGTCGGTCGCCAGACCGCTGCCGCGCTGGCGGCGGGCCGTGCGCAGGGCCATGAACCTGCAGCGGCTGTACCGAAGGGGCCGTCGCTGAACGATGCATCGCATCCGGACCACGCACTGCACAACGCCGTCCGCAGCAAGCTTCCCAGCGTGTTTTCCGAAGAGGCTGCCGCCAATATCACCCTGCATGCAAAGCAGAACGGAATCGACGCGGCCGACAAGCTGCAGAGCATCACGGTGCAGGATGGCAAGGCGTTCGTGATGGGCACGACGCCGGGCTTCCGCACCGCGGTGGACCTGGCCCAGGCGCCGCCGTCGCTGGAGCAGACCAGTGCCAAGCTGCTGGCAGATCCTTCGCACCAGCAGCAGGTGCATGAGGAGCAGCAGCGGGTCGCGATGGGCGGTCGCTGAGGCCTGTGTTGCCGGCTCCGGGCGGTGAACGCCGCCCGGGGCCTCGTCTCATTGCAGTTGCGCTGCTGCCCAGTCGGCCAGGGCGTCCACCCGTGCATCGGCCGGGCCATCCGGCCGCGCCAGCACCCAGAAGCCGCCGGTGGCGGTAAACCCCCACGGTGCGACCAGCCGGCCTGCTGCCAGATCTTCGGCCACCAGTGGCTCCGGTGCGATCGCCGGGCCCAGCCCGGCCACGGCTGCTTCCAGCAGGTAGTACAGATGTTCGAAAGCGGTGCCCAGCTGCAGCTTCGCGGTGTCCAGATCGTGCGCCTGCGCCCACGCCGGCCACGCCTGCGGCCGTGAGCTGGTGTGCAGCAGCGTTTCCTGCAGCAGCGCCGAGGGCGGTACCTGCCGCAGGCGCTGCGCGGCCGGATGCGAGGGTGCCACCACCACGCCGACCCGTTCCGGCGCCAGCTCACGCACCTGCCAGCCCCGTGGCCACGGCCCCTGCGCCAGCAGCAGCACGGCATCCAGCGCCGCCTGTGCTTCGGTGAAACTGCCATCCAGCGCCGACCACTGCAGGCGCACGCCGGGCAGGGCGGCCTGCAGCACGGGCAGGCGCGGGATCATCCAGCGCGCCAGTACGCTGCCGCTGCAGCCCAGCACCAGTGCTGGGGCCGCCGTCGGCCGGCGCAGCTCGCGCACGCAGTCTTCGATGCCGCTGAACGCCTCGCTGCACGCGGCCTGCAGCCGCGTGCCCGCAGCGGTCAGGCGCAGCCCGCGGCCGGCACGCTGGAACAATGCCAGGCCGAGATGATCCTCCAGCAGCTTCAGTTGCCGGCTGACCGCGCCGTGGGTGACATGCAGGTCCTGCGCGGCGCGCCCAACCCCGCCCAGACGGGCGGTGGCCTCGAACGCACGCAGCGCATTGAGGGGAGGCAGCAGGGAACGACTCATGTGAGATTTCCTGACGATATGCGCCAGATAATATCCATTTTCCGGTCACGACCCGTGCGCTAGAGTATCCACCTGTCTCGAACCAGCGGTCGCTTCCATGTCTGCCTCCCCCATTGCCGACTACCACGCCTTCCCGGATGCCCAGGGCCACTTCGGCCGCTACGGTGGCAGCTTCGTCGCCGAAACCCTGGTCGGCCCGCTGCAGGAACTGGCCCAGGCCTATGACCAGGCCCGCCAGGACCCCGAATTCCAGCTGGCCTATGACCGCGACCTGGCCCATTACGTGGGCCGGCCGAGCCCGATCTACCACGCCCAGCGCCTGAGCGACCATGTCGGCGGTGCGCAGATCCTGCTCAAGCGCGAGGACCTGAACCACACCGGTGCGCACAAGATCAACAACACCATCGGCCAGGCGCTGCTGGCCGCGCGGATGGGCAAGAAGCGCATCATCGCCGAGACCGGTGCCGGGCAGCATGGCGTGGCCAGTGCCACCGTTGCCGCGCGCTTGGGCCTGGAATGCGTGGTGTACATGGGCGCCACCGACATCGAGCGGCAGAAGATCAACGTCTACCGAATGAAGCTGCTCGGTGCGACGGTGGTGCCGGTCACCTCCGGCTCGGCCACCCTGAAGGACGCGCTCAACGAAGCGATGCGCGATTGGGTGACCAACGTGCAGGACACCTTCTACATCATCGGCACCGTGGCCGGCCCGGATCCGTACCCGCGCATGGTGCGCGATTTCAACGCCATCGTCGGCCGTGAAGCACGCGAGCAGATGCTGGCCGAGTACGGCCGCCTGCCGGATGCGATCACCGCTTGCGTCGGCGGCGGCAGCAATGCCATCGGCCTGTTTCATGCCTTCCTCAATGATCGCCAGGTCGAGATCGTCGGCGCCGAAGCTGCCGGTGATGGCATCAGCACCGGGCGCCACGCTGCATCGATCGCGGCGGGTCGGCCGGGCGTGCTGCACGGCAACCGCACCTATGTGCTGTGCGACGACGACGGCCAGATCATCGAGACCCACTCGGTGTCAGCCGGCCTGGACTACCCGGGTGTCGGGCCGGAGCACGCGTTCCTGGCCGATACCGGCCGCGCACGCTACCTCGGCATCACCGATGAGGAAGCGCTGCAGGCCTTCCACCTGCTGGCGCACACCGAAGGCATCCTGCCGGCGCTGGAGTCCAGCCATGCGCTGGCACAGGCGATCAAGCTGGCGCGTGAGCGACCGCGTGACCAGATCGTGCTGTGCAACCTGTCCGGCCGTGGCGACAAGGACGTGCACACCATCGCCGCGCGCGAAGGGCTGGTGCTGTGAGCGCGCGGCTGCGGAACAGCGGCGTGCTGCTGCTGGCGCTGGGCTTGGCCGCGTGCCAGCCGCCGGAGCCGCCGGTGCTGGCACCGGCCGCCAAGGCCACCACGCAGCCTGTGCAGCAGGCCGCCAACGATGATATTGACCCGATGGCGCGTACGCCCATTGTCGATGCCCCCTCCGAAGAAGGGACGAGCGGCGATGACGCGCCCGCGGTGGCTTCGGTGGCGCTGGATCATGCTGGTGACGTGCTGGTTGGCCAGCACATGAGTGACCTGAAGGCACTGGGTCCCTGGAAGGCGCAGGGCGCGAAGGAATTCTTCGAAGGCGACTGCGAGTACTACGACGGCAAGGGACTGCCGCCGGGCGTGTCGATGATGACCGACGACGACCGCGTGGTCCGTTTTGATCTGAAGCCGGGCGACGAGCCGGAACTGCCGGTTGAACAGCCGGGACCGTTCGGCCTGCGCATCGGCATGACCCGTGCCCAGGCCATGGCCCAGTTCCCGAAACCGCCGGTGTCCAGCCCGCATGCCTACGACGGTGACCAGGGCGAGTACCTCACCTGGCAGGACCCGGGTTCGGACCTGGGCATCCGCCTGGAACTGTTTGAAGGGAAGGTCACCCGGATGTACTGGGGGACCAGCGATGCGATTGAACTGATTGAAGGATGTGCCTGAGATGTCTGTATCCCGACTCGATGCTTGTTTCCAGCGCCTGCGCGAGCAGCAGCGCAAGGCGCTGATTCCCTTCATCACTGCCGGTGATCCCTCGCTGGAGGCCACCGTGCCGGTCATGCACGCACTGGTCGATGCCGGCGCCGACGTGATCGAACTGGGCGTGCCGTTCTCCGACCCGATGGCCGATGGCCCGACCATCCAGCGCAGCTCCGAGCGCGCGCTGGCGCGCGGTGCTGGCAGCCGCTACGTGCTGCAGGCCCTGGCGCAGTTCCGCGAGCGCGATGCGCAGACCCCGGTGGTACTGATGGGCTACCTGAACCCGGTGGAGATCCACGGCTACGCGGCTTTCGCCAAGGCCGCCGTGGACGCCGGCGTGGACGGCGTGCTGCTGGTCGACCTGCCGCCGGAAGAAGCGGGCGAGGCCCAGCAGGCGTTCGACGCAGCCGGCCTGGCGCTGGTGCTGCTGGCGTCGCCGACTACCAGCGAGGCGCGCGCCGACAAGCTGCTGGCGTTGGCCCGTGGCTATCTCTACTACGTCAGCTTTGCCGGTGTCACCGGCGCGTCCGAGCGCCTGGACAGCGATGCCGCCAGTGCCCGCCTGCAGGCGTTGCGCGCGCGTGCTTCGGTGCCGGTGGTGGCCGGCTTCGGCATCAAGGATGCCGACAGTGCTACGGCGATGGCCCGCCAGGCCGACGGCGTGGTGGTCGGCAGCGCGCTGGTGGCGGCGCTGGCCGAAGCGGGCTCGGCTGAAGAGGCCGCACAGCGCGCTCGAACCTTCCTGGCTCCGCTGCGGCAGGCGCTGGACGCCTGAGGGGTAGTGCCGGCCGCTGGCCGGCACACGCCTGGGCCGCGTGTGCGACAAGGGTTGCCGGCCAGCGGCTGGCACTTCCCCGCACCTAAACGTACGTCCCAGCATGGTTTTTTCCGGCGGCTCCGTGGCCGGCAAGGGGGTGCACGGGCAGGGAAAGCGGAGCTAGACTGTCCGCCTTTGCGGCCCTCGGGCCGCCCTGAACGGAAGTGTCCTCCCGCATGAGTTGGCTCAGCAAGTTGATGCCGTCCGGCATCCGCACCGACAACACCCCCAGCAAGAAGCGCAGTGTCCCCGAGGGCCTGTGGGAAAAGTGCAGCAACTGCGGCAGCGCGTTGTACCGTCCGGAACTGGAAGAGAACCTGGAGGTCTGCCCGAAGTGCGGCCACCACATGGCGATCCGCGCACGTGCGCGCCTGGCCGCCCTGTTCGACGCCGACAGCACCACCGAGATCGGTGCGCGCCTGGGCCCGACCGACCTGCTCAAGTTCAAGGACCAGAAGAAGTACAGCGAGCGCATCAAGATCGCGCAGAAGAACACCGGCGAGTACGACGCGCTGATCGCCATGCGCGGCCTGCTCAAGGGCCGTGCGCTGGTGGCCTCGTCGTTCGACTTCGCCTTCATGGGTGGCTCGATGGGCTCGGTGGTGGGTGAGCGTTTCGCGCTGGCCGCCGAAACCGCGGTCGAGATCGGCGCCCCGTACGTGTGCTTCTCGCAGAGTGGCGGCGCGCGCATGCAGGAAGGCCTGTTCTCGCTGATGCAGATGGCCAAGACCTCGGCCGCGCTGGGCAAGCTGCGTGAAGCGGGCCTGCCGTACATCTCGGTGCTGACCCACCCGACCACCGGTGGTGTGTCGGCCTCGTTCGCGATGCTGGGCGACATCAACATCGCCGAACCGCAGGCGCTGATCGGCTTCGCCGGCCCGCGCGTGATCGAGCAGACCGTGCGCGAGAAGCTGCCGGAGGGCTTCCAGCGCTCGGAGTTCCTGCTGGAGCACGGTGCCATCGACCAGATCTGCGACCGCCGCGAAATGCGCGACCGCCTGTCCGATCTGCTGGCAATGCTGGGCCGTCAGCCGGCGCCGGAGGTGGCTTGATGGGAGGCCGCAAGTACTTCGGTACTGATGGCATCCGTGGGCGGGTCGGCCAGGGCGTGATCTCGGCCGACTTCGTGCTGCGCCTGGGCAATGCCCTGGGCCGTGTCCTGGTCGCCCAGCGCGGCCAGGACGGGCGCCGGCCGATCGTGGTGATCGGCAAGGACACCCGCATTTCCGGTTACATGTTCGAAGCGGCACTGGAAGCCGGTCTGGTCGCCGCCGGCGCCGACGTACAGCTGCTGGGGCCGATGCCGACCCCGGCGGTGGCGTTCCTGACCCGCACGCTGGGCGTGGACGCCGGCATCGTCATCAGCGCCTCGCACAACCCGCATTACGACAACGGCATCAAGTTCTTCTCGGCCCAGGGCGAGAAGCTCGACGATGCCACCGAACTTGCCCTGGAAGCGGCGCTGGACGTTCCGTTCACCACCGCCGAATCGGAGAAGCTGGGCAAGGCATCGCGTGCGCGTGAAGCGGTCGGCCGCTACATCGAGTTCTGCAAGGCCAGCGTGCCGCGCGCGTTCGACCTGCGTGGCGTGCGCCTGGTGCTGGATTGCGCACACGGCGCCACCTACCAGATCGCACCGCTGCTGTTCCGCGAACTGGGGGCCGAGGTGATCGGCATCGGTGCCGAGCCCAACGGCGTCAACATCAACGCTGGTGTGGGTTCCACCCATATCGACAACCTGGCGGCCAAAGTCCGCGAGACCCGTGCCGATCTCGGCATCGCGTTCGATGGTGATGGCGACCGTGTGCTGATGGCCGACGACCAGGGCAACCCGGTCGACGGTGACGACCTGCTGTACATCCTGGCCCGCGCCTGGAAGGACGAAGGCCGCCTGCGCGGCCCGGTGGTCGGAACGCTGATGAGCAACTACGGCGTGGAGAAAGCTTTCGCCGATCTGCAGATCCCGTTCGTGCGCAGCAACGTTGGTGACCGCTACGTGCACCAGGCATTGGTCGAAGGCGGCGGTGTACTCGGTGGGGAAGCGTCGGGCCATCTGCTGTGCCTGGACCGGGCCACCACCGGTGATGGCATCGTCAGCGCTCTGCAGGTGCTGGTCGCGCTGCGCAACAGTGGGCAGACCCTGCGCCAGGCACTGAAGGGCCTGGTGCGGGTGCCGCAGAAGACCGTCAACGTGCGTCTGGGCAATGTCTCGGCCAAGGCCACGGTGCAGTCTGAAAGCGTGCAGTCCGCGCTGGCTGTGGCGCAGCAGGCCGTAGCCGGCCGTGGCCGCGCGTTCCTGCGGCCGTCCGGTACCGAGCCGGTGGTTCGGGTCACCGTGGAAGCCGATGACGCTACGCTGATGCAGCAGACGCTGGACCGCTTGTCCGCTGCGGTGCGTGAAGCCGCCAGCTGAGGCGACTGCACATCCGTACAAAGAAAGCGCCCCGGAATTCCGGGGCGTTTTCTTTTGCGGCGGCCCGGGAGGATGGCGTGCTCAGGGCCCCGGCACCATCTTCTTCTGGCGTGCCTTGAACCCATTGAACAGCGGCGCGATCAGCGGGTTGTAACTCAGGCGGATGCGCTTGCGCAGCCAGTTGGCCGGGCGGTTGCGGATCGCGAAACGATAGATGCGTTCCGGGTCGCCACCGATCACGTTGCGGCCGAACGGGTGGGTGGTGTGCAGGTAGCGGAAGCCCTGCTCGCGCGCCACTTCGATGTGATCCTGGTCGAAATCACCGTACGGCCAGCACAAGGTATCGGACACGTCGCCAAGCTTGTCCTGCAGGACTTCGCGCGAGATCGCCAGATCCCGGCTCAGGCCTGCACGGCGCTGCGCACGGTCCAGATCGTCACGGCGCAACCAGCGGGTGTGGGTATGGGTGTGGCAATGCACTTCGAAGGTGCCGGCGGCGATGGCCGCACGTGCTTCGCTCCAGCGCATCATCACATCGTCACTGCGGTCCTGCTCGTAGATCGCCGCTTCGCAGCCGCGATGGTCCGGCGTCGACGGCAGCGTCGCTCCGGCAATGCCGGCATGCGGACGTTCCGGGCCTTCGCCCATCCAGCCGGTGACCACGAACACCACGGCATGCATGCCGTACTTCTGCAGAATCGGATGGGCATACACCCAGTTGTCCAGGTAGCCATCGTCGAAGGTGATGACGATCGACTTGCGCGGCACCGGCTTGCCGGCCAGGAAGCCGGCGTACTGGTCCAGCGTCAGTGAGGTCCAGCCATTGCCTGCCAGCCACGCGATCTGGCTTTCGAAGTTTTCCGGCGACACGGTGATCATGCCCGGCGAAGGGCTGACATGGTGGTGCATCAGCACCGGAACGGTTCGCGCATCAGCCATGTCCCAGCTCCTTCAGCCACTGGTGGTAGTAGTGTTCGGTGGCTTCACCGTGGCCGTCCGGCGTGAAGCGGTGTGCGCCGTGCATCCAGTCCCAGCCAGCGCGGCCCATCTGCCGCCGCCGTTCCGGGTCGTCCACCAGCAGGCGCAAGGCACCTGTCAGGGCGGCATTGTCTCCCAAACGGGTGAGGATCGCATTGCTGCCATCGACCACCATCTCCGGCACGCCACCCACCCGCGTGGCTACGATCGGTACGCCCACATAAGCCGCTTCCAGGAACACGGTGCCGGCCGCTTCCTTGTGCGAGGCCAGCGCGAAGATGTCGAAGCCGGCCATCAGCCGGCAGGCTCCATCGCGGTAGCCGAGCAGGTGCACCTGGCGCTGCAGGCCGTGCTCGGCGCACATCGCCTGCAGTCGTTCCGTCACGGCCTGGCCATCACCGACGATCACCAGGTGCAGGTCCGGGTTGGCCTTGCACAGCGGGATCATCGCCTGCAGCAGGTCGGCATGGCCCTTGGGCTCGCGCAGTACCGCCACGCAGCCGACCACGATGTCCTGTTCGCCGAAACCGAGCTCGGCACGCACCTGCGCGCGCGCGTCCTGCAGGCACTGCCAGGGATCGGCCTTGCGGATCTCGCTCCAGCGCGGCGGAACCGCGATCGGCGGCACGATGCCGATGCGCTCGGCCGGAATGCCACGGTCGGCCAGCAGCTGCTTGACGAAGCTGCTGACGGTCAACACCCGGTGCGGAAGCCCGGTATAGGTCAGCAGCGAATTGACCGGGCTCATCAGGTGGCGCGAGCGCACCACCAGCGGCGTGCCGCCCAGGCGTGCACCGGCGGCGGCGATCAGCGCATCGCGGCGGCTGGTGGTGTTGACCACGTCGTAGCGTTCGCGACGCACCAGTCGCGATACCGACCACACGCCGCGCAGCAGGCGCGCCAGGCCTCCCATGCGCAGCGTATGCACAGTGAAACCGTCGTCGCGTGCCAGTGTGGCCAGGCGCGCATCGGGCTGGCACAGCAACGACACTTCATGGCCACGCGCGCGCATCACCTGCATGTGCCGGAAGATGTAGATCTCCTGCCCGCCCATTCCCTTGGCGGCTTCGGTATGCAGGATGCGCAGCGGACGGTTCATGCAGGATCGGTCCTTGAAGTTCAGCGGTTGCGGAAGCGGGTCAGCGCTTCCCATGCGGAGCGGATGGCGGCGGCGTCCGGCGCCTGCTGCGACAGCGGACGGTACTGCCGGTCGAGCGCGGTGGCGTTGCCGAACTTGTCGAACACGTAGATGGCATCGCCATGGCGTACCGCGCGCTGCGACCAGCTCTCCACCACCAGCGCACGTTCGCTGGTGGTGGGCGCGGCCAGCAGGTCCTGGCCTGTACTGAAGTCGCTCAGTGCGTTCTCGCAGCCCAGTGCGTGGCGCATCAACGTCGGCACCCAGTCCTCATGCGAACTGGTGCGCATCTCATGGCCGCTGGCCTGGCCTGGCCAGTGCAGCACGAACGGCACCTGCAGCTGGTAGTCGGAGAAGTTGCCGTTGTGGCCCCAGTAGTTCAGCTTGAGGTCGTTGAACTCTTCGGCATGGTCACCGGTGACCAGCACGATGGTGTTCTCGGCCAAGCCTTGTGCGCGAAGGTCGTCCAGCAGCGAGCCGATCAGGCTGTCGGCGTAGTGAACGGCGGTGCGGTAGCGGTTGAGCTCCGGCGTCGGGTCGTGGTCCGGGCCGAAGGACAGGAAGTCGATCTCCTTGGCCATCGGCGTGGCCACCGGCGGGTAGCTGGCGGGCAGGTGGTAGCCGGCGTGGGTGGAGTCGAGGAACACGAAGCCGAACCACGGGTGCTGCGCGGCCTGGCTGGTGCGGATGTCGTTCTGCAGCGCGGTGACGATGGCTGCGTCACGCTTGTCGGGCGTCAGGGCGGAGGGGCCCTGGTGCAGCTGGTCGCGTACGTCGGCGAAGGCGGTGCGGTCGAACTCCGGGCTGTACAGCGGCGCGCTGCCGTACAGGTGCAGGTCGTAGCCCTGCTGGCCCAGCACCTGGAACAGCTGCGAGCCGCGCTGTTCGTCCAGCATGCTCTGCCAGTAGCCGCCGGGCAGGCCGTAGAGCAGGCCGAACAGGCCGTAGCGGGTGGCATTGCCGGTGCTGAAATGCTGGTCGTACACGCGCGAAGCCTGTGCCAGTGCCGTCGTATTGGGCATCAGCTGCGGCGTCATGGCGTCCTGGCGCAGCGACTCCAGCACCACCATCAGCACATTCGGCCGATGCGGGTTCTGGCAGCGCAGGGGCTGCAGCGGATACAGCAGCTGCGCATGGCGCGGGTCAGGCAGGCCGGCCTGCTGTTCGCTGACAACGCCCAGTTTGCGCATGAAGCTCTTGGCGGTGATCGGCTGCGCCCAGGGCAGGTAGTTCCACTGCGCGATGACGTCGCGGTCGCCGCGGGCATCGTAGTAGGCGGTGGCGACCTGGCCCCCCCCCATCAGCAGAGCGACCACCGCCCAGGCCTGCAGGACCCGGCGGCGGCGGGGCAGGGCGGGCAACAGCTTCCAGCATGCCCAGGCCAGCAGGCCTTCGGCGGCGAAGATGGCGGCGACCAGCAGTCCGGCCTGCAGCCAGGTTTTCCAGGACAACGCGACCTGGTCCTGCAGCGCGCCGCCGAACACCATGTTCACCACCATGGCATTGAGGTGGAACCGATACAGAGTGAAAACCTTCGCATCAACCAGCAGCAGGCACAGCCACAGGCCCTGCAGCAGCACGGCGCTGATGCTCAGCGTGCGCGCGCTGCGCGGCCACAGGCCCAGCAGCAGCGGCAGCAGGCCTGCGAGGGCACCGAAGGCGAGCAGATGCCCCGGCAGAGCGACGGACAGGTAAACCAGGCCGATTGCGCCACCGGGGTTGTCGGCCAGCGGTACGTTGCCGAGCGTGATCGCCATCGCCAGCAGCGCGTTGCCGGCCACGAACAGCGACCACCAGGCCAATCGGCGCCAGTGACGTGCCGGGCCGGAGGGCAGGGAGGTGTTGGCAGAAGGAGCAGCAGGGCGCATGAAGGACGGAGGCGGCAGGTGGAACAGGGGCGGGAGTCCCGGTTGTGACGGAATCGTTAATCCGCGCGCGGGTTGCGCATTGTATCGGTTTGTTTCTTCGTATCGAGTGGCGTCCCCCGGGCGATCTGTCACAATGTTCAGGTGGGCCATGAATGCGCTGGCCCTTCCAGACCCAACGACAAGCCAGGAACCGCTGTGAGCCAGATCCCCACCCTCGACATCACCCGTTTCGACAGCGACCGCGAGGCCTTCGTGGCCGAGCTGGGCGCGGCCTACCGCCAATGGGGATTCGCGGGCATCCGCAACCACGGCATCCCGCAGGCCGACATCGACGCGGCCTACGATGCCTTCAAGGCCTTCTTCGCCCTGCCGGAGGAGGTCAAGCGCAAGTACCACGTGGCCGGCAGTGGCGGCGCCCGCGGCTACACCCCGTTCGGCGTGGAGACCGCCAAGGGCTCCAAGCATTTCGACCTGAAGGAGTTCTGGCACATCGGTCGCGAGATCGCCGACGACTCCAAGTACCGCGACGTGATGGCGCCGAACCTGTGGCCGACCGAGGTCGAGGGCTTCCGCGAGCGCGGTTACGGCCTGTACCAGGCGCTGGACAACCTGGGTTCGCGCGTACTGTCGGCGCTGGCCCTGCACATCGGCCTGCCGGAAGACTTCTTCGCCGACAAGACCAACTTCGGTAACTCGATCCTGCGCCCGATCCACTACCCGCCGATCACCACCGACGACATCCCGAACGTGCGCGCCGGCGCGCATGGCGACATCAACTTCATCACCCTGCTGGTCGGCGCCAGCGCCGCGGGCCTGGAAGTGCAGTCGCACGAGGGCGAGTGGGTGCCGTTCACCTCGGACGCGGACACCATCGTGGTCAACATCGGCGACATGCTGCAGCGCCTGACCAACCACGTGTACCCGTCGACCATCCATCGCGTGGTCAACCCCCCGGGTGAGCTGGCGCGCCAGCCGCGCTACTCGGTGCCGTTCTTCCTGCATCCGAACCCGGACTATCTGATCGACGTGCTGCCGTCCTGCATCACCCCGGAGAACCCGAGCCGGTACCCGGAGGCGATCACCGCCCACGGCTTCCTCGAGGAACGCCTGCGCGAGATCAAGCTGAAGTAATGAGAAGTGAGGCCGCCGAAAGGCGGCCTTTTTCTTTAGCATGACCCGTCCTGAATTGGGTTGACACTTTTTCCCTCTGGAAAAGGAATGTTCAATGAAATCAACAATCAGGCGCAGTCAGCGGGATTACTCGCTGGCCTTCAAGTTGTCCGTGGTCGATCAGGTCGAGCGTGGAGAACTGACCTATAAGAAGGCTCAGGAGCGATACGGTATCCAAGGTAGCAGCACGGTTCTGAAGTGGCTTCGCCGCCATGGTCGGCAGGATTGGTCAGGTGGTGCATCATCTGCCCCCATGACGACTTCTCCCAAAAGTGGACCGGCCACGCCGCTGACGCCGGAACAACAGATCAAGGCCCTGCAGGTCCAGTTGCGGGAGGCCAACGAGAAAGCACAGCTTTTCGAAGCCATCGTGGATGTCCTCAAAGAGGATTACGGGGTGCGCATCGTAAAAAAGCCTTCAGGCAAGTCCTCACGCAAGGGCGCCTCAAAGGCGTAAGCGTGGCAAGGGCTTGCCGCCATTTCGGCATCAGTCGACAGGCGTTCTATCAAGCGGGGTGCCGGCATCAACGACGACGCGCCAGCGAGACCAAAGCACTGGCGCTGGTGAGCGATTGCCGCGTGCGGCAGCCACGGATCGGGACGCGCAAGTTGCACCATTTGATCGGACCGAAGCTGCAGGCGGCGGGAATCACCATGGGGCGTGACCGGTTGTTTGACGTACTTCGGGAAGCGCGCCTGCTGGTACCGAAACGTCGGGCTTATCACAAGACTACCGACAGCCATCATCGCTTTCGCAGGCATCCGAATCTGCTCAAACCTGGCCAAGGATGCGTAATACCAACCGGTAGCGAGCAGGTGTGGGTGGCGGACATCACCTATCTGCCGACGCAGGGGAAGTTCGTGTATCTGAGCCTGGTCACCGATGCCTGGTCGCGCAAGATCGTGGGCTGGAGCGTGCATGAAACGCTACAGACAGAGCAGGTAGCTCAGGCGCTGGAGATGGCGCTGAAAGGGAGAAAGACACCGCAGAAGCTGATCCATCACTCTGATCGTGGAATCCAGTACTGCTCGGATTACTACCAGAAGATCCATGCGCGGCACGGCCTGACCTGCTCGATGACCGACGGCTACGACTGCTATCAGAACGCTCTGGCAGAGCGAGTCAACGGGATCCTCAAGTGCGAGTTCCTGCTTCATCGCCCACGGGACCTGGGGCAAGCCCGCCAGATGGTGGCTGAGGCCGTAGACATCTACAACGCTGAGCGCCCCCACCTGTCCCTTAAAATGCAGACGCCCGATGCGATGCATCGGGCGTCTTTGGCCGCCTGACGGCGGCCGGACCATCCACCCATCGGTGTCAACCTATGGCAGGACGAGTCAGCAGGGCTGCGCCCCGCACCCGCGGTAGTGCCGGCCGCTGGCCGGCAAGTCCAAAGCCAAAGCGGCTCTGGGATGTTCCGTGGGGAGGCGGGGAGGTGTCGGATGGCGGGGACGCCGTGAACCCGTCCTGGGGGCTTGGCCGCGGCATCCATGCCGCGGACACCCCGCCATCCGACACCTCCCCGCCTTCGACAGTTTCCCGGTGACGGTGGGTAAATCGCGATTTCCGGTAGGTGTCGACCTTGGTCGACACGGTAGATCCACGCCATGGGTGCGGGCAGCTACCCACACTGCCGCTTTTGCTTTTGATCTTCTTATTTCTTTCCGTGGCGGGCGGAACCGCCGGAATGTGTCAGAGGCCGGGCGGGTGGGGCTGCGCAGGGGCGTGAGCCGCATGGGCCCGAGGCATGCCTCGGGCGCGTTGGGCAGGACGCCCAACCCGGGTCTTGCTCGTGTGTGCAGGACAGCGCACACGAGCAAGCGGCGACCGAGCTTACAGGGGGGAGGGCGCTTTGCTTGCGAAGCACTGCTTCGCAAGCGCCCGAACGCACAGCCGCCAGCGGCTGGGCCGGGCCCCGGAGGGGGACTTGCAGCGCCCCCTGCGCAGTCCCACCCGCCCGGCCAAGCCCCAAATCCAACCGGGCTCTCCGCGACCAACCCAACCCCGCCCCCGCCACGAGGGGCTGCGCCGTTGGCTGAAAATCCATGTAACCGCTTACACGGAAACGGATTTTTGCCGTAACGGGTATCATGATCGGCTGACTTCACACAGGAGCCACCCGCTCATGCGCCGCAAGATCGTCGCCGGAAACTGGAAGCTGCATGGCAGCCGTCAATTCGCCAATGAACTGCTGGGGCAGGTCGCCGCCGGGCTGCCGCTGGAGGGGGTGGACGTGGTGATCCTGCCGCCGCTGCCGTACCTGGGGGAGCTGGTCGAGGACTTCGGCGAGACCGGCCTGGCCTTTGGCGCGCAGGACGTGAGCAGCAACGAGAAGGGCGCCTACACCGGCGAGGTCTGTGCCGCCATGCTGGTCGAGGTCGGCGCCCGCTATGGCCTGGTCGGCCATTCCGAGCGCCGCCAGTACCACCATGAAAGCAGCGAGCTGGTCGCGCGCAAGTTCGCCGCCGCCCAGCACGCCGGCCTGGTGCCGGTGCTGTGCGTGGGCGAGACCCTGGAGCAGCGCGAGGCCGGGCAGACCGAAGCGGTCATCGCCGGCCAGCTGGCGCCGGTGCTGGAGCTGGTCGGCGCGGCCGGTTTCGCCAAGGCCGTGGTCGCCTACGAGCCGGTCTGGGCCATCGGTACCGGCCGTACCGCTACCAAGGAGCAGGCGCAGCAGGTGCACGCGTTCATCCGTGGCGAAGTCGCGCGTATCGATGCTAGAATCGCTGATTCACTGCCCATTGTTTACGGCGGTAGCGTGAAGCCCGACAATGCCGGGGAACTGTTCGCGCAGCCGGATGTCGATGGTGGGCTGGTCGGCGGCGCCTCCCTGGTAGCCGCGGACTTCCTGGCCATCGCACGGGCGGCGGCCGCGAACTAATCCTAGAAGTTTTGTCCGAGGGCGGTTTCCAATGCTGATGTTGATCCTCAATGTCGTCTACGTGCTGGTCGCTGTGGCCATGATCGCGCTGATCCTGATGCAGCGTGGCTCGGGTGCGGCGGCGGGTTCGGGCTTTGGTGCCGGTGCCTCGGGTACGGTGTTCGGTGCGCGCGGCGCCTCGAACTTCCTGTCCAAGTCGACCAAGTGGCTGGCTGTCGTGTTCTTCGGTATCAGCCTCTTCATGGCCTGGTATGCCGGTCATGGCAGCCGCCCGGCGGCCGACCAGGATCTGGGCCTGATGTCCGCCCCGGCGGCAGTCGCTCCGGCGGCTCCGGCGGGCGAACTGCCGGCCGTTCCGAAGGCCGATGCGGTCCCGGCCGCCCCGGTTCCGGCCGCGAATGTGCCGGCTCAGGCGGAATCTTCGGTTTCTGGTGAAGAAAAGCCTTCGGAAGGCTCCCAGAAAGACTGAAGCCGGTTACAATACGCGGCGCATCGGGAAGATAGTCTGATGTGATCGTTTGCCCAGGTGGCGGAATTGGTAGACGCACTACCTTGAGGTGGTAGCGACGCAAGTCGTAGGGGTTCGAGTCCCCTCTTGGGCACCATTTGTAAGTAAAGCGGGTTCGTCTGGCGCGCAAGGCGCCAGGCAGATTCCCGTCCACTCCCCCATGCCAAAGCGCCTGCAGGCGCGGCGGCAGAGGCAAGAGAGAATCGCTGTGCTGGCCGAATATTTGCCGTCTCTGCTGTTTCTGATCGTTGCCACCGGTATCGGCATTACGCTGATGCTGGTTGGTCGATTCCTCGGTCCCCGCCGCCCCGATCTGGAAAAGCTGTCGCCGTACGAGTGCGGCTTCGAGGCCTTCGAAGACGCGCGCATGAAGTTCGACGTGCGCTACTACCTGATCGCGATCCAGTTCATCGTCTTCGACCTGGAAATCATCTTCATCGTGCCGTGGACCCAGGTCTTCATGGAGCTGGGTGCCCGTTCGCTCATCACCATGGGCCTGTTCGTCGGCATGCTGTTCCTCGGTTTCATTTACGTCTGGAAGAAGGGAGCGCTGGAATGGGAGTGATTCAGACTCTCGATGGCCTCATGAACAACCCCACGCCGGAAGGCCGGGTTGATGACATCCTGCGGCCGGAAGGCGACAACCCGCTGCTGGAAAAGGGCTTCGTCACCACCAGCGTCGATGCACTGCTGAACTGGGCGCGCACCGGCTCGATGTGGCCGATGACCTTCGGTCTGGCCTGCTGCGCGGTCGAGATGATGCATGCCGGCGCCGCGCGTCTGGACCTTGACCGCTACGGCGTGGTGTTCCGCCCGTCGCCGCGTCAGTCCGACGTGATGATCGTGGCCGGTACCCTGGTCAACAAGATGGCCCCGGCGCTGCGCAAGGTCTACGACCAGATGCCGGACCCGAAGTGGGTCATCTCGATGGGTAGCTGCGCCAATGGTGGCGGCTATTACCACTACTCCTATTCTGTGGTGCGCGGCTGTGATCGCGTGGTGCCGGTGGACGTCTACGTCCCGGGCTGCCCGCCGACCGCCGAGGCGCTGGTGTACGGGATCCTGCAGCTGCAGAAGAAGATCTGGCGTACACAGACCATCGCCCGCTGACCCCTTCACCTGACAAGAGCGCGCCAAGCCCCCATGGCAGAGCAAGCATCCTTCATCGACCGACTCTCCGCACGTTTCGCAGGTGCGAAGGTCATCGTGGTCGAACCCCGCGGCGAAGTGACGCTGGAAGTGCCTGCCGCCGAGTGGCACGCCACCGCCCTGGCGCTGCGTGACGAGTTTGGTTTCGAGCAGGCCGTGGATCTCTGCGGCGTCGACTACCTCGGTTATGGCTCCGACGAATGGGACACCGCCGACGTGTCCTCGCAGGGCTTCAGCCGTGGCGTCGAAGGCAAGGCCCAGGGCCGTTTCGCGTGGGGCGAGTTCCCCACCGAGGAAAACGGCGCCGACGGTGCCCGCCCGCAGCACATGCCGACCCAGCGTTTCGCCGTGGTCGCCCAGCTGCGTTCGTACCAGCACAACCTGATGATGCACCTGCGCTGCTTCGCCCCTGACGAAGCGCTGCCAGTGGTGTCCTCGCTGACCGGCATCTGGCCGGGCCTGAACTGGTTCGAGCGCGAAGCGTTCGACCTGTACGGCGTGATCTTCGAAGGCCACCCGGACCTGCGCCGGATCCTGACCGACTACGGTTTCGTCGGCCATCCGTTCCGCAAGGACTTCCCGCTGATCGGCAATGTCGAAGTCCGCTACGACGAAGAAAAGAAGCGCGTGATCTACGAACCGGTCACCTCGGTGGAGCCGCGTGTCGGCGTGCCGCGCGTGATCCGCGACGACGCCCGTCTGCAGACCGCAGAAGGTGAGCGCGCGCAGGAGGCAGTGAAGTGAGCCACGTACACCAGGCCGGCGAAGCCTTCGCCAGCAACGCCGCCGAAAGCCGGCAGGAAATCCGCAACTACACCATGAACTTCGGCCCGCAGCATCCGGCCGCGCACGGTGTGCTGCGCCTGATCCTGGAAATGGACGGCGAAACCATCATGCGCGCCGACCCGCACGTGGGTCTGCTGCACCGTGGTACCGAAAAGCTGGCCGAGTCCAAGCCGTTCAACCAGTCGATCGGCTACATGGATCGCCTGGATTACGTGTCGATGATGTGCAACGAGCACGCCTACGTGCGCGCGATCGAGACCCTGATGGGCATCGAAGCGCCGGAGCGTGCGCAGTACATCCGCACCATGTACGACGAAATCACCCGCATCCTCAACCACCTGATGTGGCTGGGTTCCAACGCGCTCGACCTGGGTGCGATGGCGGTGATGCTGTACGCCTTCCGCGAGCGCGAAGAGCTGATGGACTGCTATGAAGCGGTCTCCGGCGCGCGCATGCACGCGGCGTACTACCGTCCGGGCGGTGTCTACCGCGACCTGCCGGACCACATGCCGAAGTACAAGGAATCGCGCTGGCACAAGGGCAAGGCGCTGAAGCAGCTCAATGCTTCGCGCGAAGGCTCGCTGCTGGACTTCCTGGAGAACTTCACCGTCGAGTTCCCCAAGCGCATCGACGAATACGAAACCCTGCTGACCGACAACCGTATCTGGAAGCAGCGTACCGTCGGCATCGGCGTGGTCACTCCGGAACTGGCCCACCAGTGGGGCATGACCGGCGTGATGCTGCGTGGCTCGGGCATTGCCTGGGACCTTCGCAAGAAGCGTCCGTATGCCAAGTACGATGCCGTCGATTTCGACATCCCGCTGGGCAAGGAAGGCGACTGCTACGACCGCTACCTGGTCCGCGTTGCCGAAATGCGCGAGTCCAACCGCATCATCAAGCAGTGCGTGGCGTGGCTGAAGGCCAACCCCGGCCCGGTGATGGTGAAGAACTTCAAGGTTGCTCCGCCCAGGCGCGAGGACATGAAGGACGACATGGAAGCGCTGATCCACCACTTCAAGCTGTTCAGCGAGGGCTACTGCGTGCCGGCCGGCGAGACCTACTCGGCGGTGGAAGCCCCGAAGGGCGAATTCGGCTGCTACCTGGTCTCCGATGGCGCCAACAAGCCGTTCCGCGTGCACCTGCGTGCGCCGGGCTTCGCCCACCTGTCCTCGATCGATTCGGTCGTGCGCGGCCACATGCTGGCCGACGTGGTGGCGATGATCGGTACCTACGACCTGGTGTTCGGCGAGGTTGACCGGTAATGCCGTCCGCCACGCCAACGCCCGCTGCAGGCAGCCGGCGCAAGCCGGCGCCGCAGTTTCTGGAATTTCACGTTATGCATTTCGCTGAGGTCGGCCGATGAAGGCGACAGGTAATTTCGAGGCGGCGCGCGACGTCGACCCGATGGTGGTGCTGAGCGACAAGACCCGCGCTCACATCGATCACTGGCTGTCCAAGTTCCCGCCGGACCGCAAGCGCTCTGCCGTGCTGCAGGGCCTGCATGCGGCCCAGGAGCAGAACGAGGGCTGGCTGACCGACGAACTGATCGCCGGCGTGGCCAAGTACCTGGACCTGCCGCCGGTGTGGGCCTACGAGGTCGCCAGCTTCTACTCGATGTTCGAGACCGAGAAGGTGGGCCGCAACAACGTGGCCATCTGCACCAACATCAGCTGCTGGCTCAATGGCGCCGAGGACATCGTCCGCCATTGCGAGAAGAAGCTGGGCATCAAGCACGGTGAATCGACCCCGGACGGCCGCGTCTACCTCAAGCGCGAGGAAGAGTGCCTGGCCGGCTGCGGTGGCGCGCCGATGATGGTCATCAACGGTCACTACCATGAGCGTCTGACCCTGGAAAAGGTCGACGAGCTGCTGGACGGGCTGGAGTAAGGGCATGGCACATCACCACGAATCCAAGGGTCCGGTCGGCCCCGCGCCGCTGCCGCACCAGGTGGTCTACACCACCCTGCATTACGACATCCCGTGGTCGTACGAAAGCTACCTGAAGACCGGTGGCTACGCCGCCCTGCGCAAGATCCTCGAAGAGAAGATCCCGCCGGAGCAGGTCATCGAGATGGTCAAGGCCTCGGGCCTGCGTGGCCGCGGTGGCGCAGGCTTCCCGACCGGCCTGAAGTGGTCCTTCATGCCCAAGGGCAACATGCAGAAGTACATCCTCTGCAACTCGGACGAATCCGAGCCGGGCACCTGCAAGGATCGCGACATCCTGCGCTACAACCCGCATTCGGTGGTGGAAGGCATGGCGATCGCCTGCTACGCCACCGGTTCGACCGTGGGTTACAACTACCTGCGCGGTGAGTTCCACCACGAGCCGTTCGAGCACTTCGAGCAGGCCCTGGCCGACGCCTATGCAAATGGCTGGCTGGGCAAGAACGTGATGGGCTCGGGCGTGGACATCGACATTTACGGTGCGCTGGGCGCCGGCGCGTACATCTGCGGCGAAGAAACCGCGCTGATGGAATCGCTGGAAGGCAAGAAGGGCCAGCCGCGCTACAAGCCGCCGTTCCCGGCCAACTTCGGCCTGTACGGCAAGCCGTCGACGATCAACAACACCGAAACCTACGGTTCGGTGCCGGCGATCATCCGCAACGGTCCGGAGTGGTTCAAGGGCCTGAGCCTGACCGCCAATGGCGGCCCGAAGTGCTTCTCGGTGTCCGGCTGCGTGCAGAACGGCGGTAACTTCGAAGTGCCGCTGGGCACCAAATTCCACGACCTGCTGGAAATGGCCGGTGGCCTGCGTCCGGGCCGTACCCTCAAGGGCGCGATCCCGGGCGGCGTGTCGATGCCGGTACTGACCGCGGCCGAGCTGAAGGATCTGCCGATGGACTACGACACCATCCGTGCGCTGGGCTCCGGCCTGGGTTCGGGTGCGATCGTGGTGCTGGACGACAGCGTCTGCTGCGTCAAGTTCGCCTGCCGCATCAGCCAGTTCTTCCACAAGGAATCGTGCGGCCAGTGCACCCCGTGCCGTGAAGGCACCGGCTGGATGCACCGCGTGCTGGAGCGCATCGTCGCCGGCAAGGCCACGATGGAAGACCTGCACCAGCTGAAGGCGGTGGCCGGCCAGATCGAAGGCCACACCATCTGTGCGTTCGGTGAAGCGGCTGCATGGCCCATCCAGGGCTTCCTGCGCCAGTTCTGGGACGAATTCGAGTACTACATCGTCAACGGTCATTCGATGGTTGACGGCAAGAAGGTGGAGGCAGCCGCCGCATGAGCGCGCAACCCGTAAACCCGAACGTGCCACCGGACCACGTGACCATCGAAATCGATGGCAAGTCGCTGGTCGTGCCCAAGGGTTCGATGATCATCCAGGCGGCCGACAAGGCCGGCATTTCGATTCCGCGCTTCTGCTACCACGAGAAGCTGCCGATCGCCGCCAACTGCCGCATGTGCCTGGTGGACGTGGAAAAGTCGCCGAAGCCGGCGCCGGCCTGCGCCACCCCGGTGATGGATGGCATGAAGGTCGCCACCCGCAGCGAGAAGGCACTGAAGTTCCAGCGCTCGGTGATGGAGTTCCTGCTCATCAACCACCCGCTGGACTGCCCGATCTGCGATCAGGGCGGCGAGTGCGAGCTGCAGGACGTGTCGCTGGGCTATGGCCGTTCGGTCAGCCGCTTCAACGAGCGCAAGCGCGTGGTGCCGGACGAGGACATGGGCCCGCTGGTAGCCACCGAGATGACCCGCTGCATCCAGTGCACCCGCTGCGTCCGCTTCACCGCCGACGTTGCCGGTACCTACGAGCTGGGTGGCATGTACCGCGGTGAGAACCTGCAGATCGGTACCTTCGACGGTAAGCCGCTGACCACCGAGCTGTCCGGCAATGTCGTCGACGTCTGCCCGGTCGGCGCACTGACCAACAAGGTGTTCCAGTTCCGCGCCCGCCCGTGGGAACTGACCGCGCGCGAGTCGCTGGGCTACCACGACGCGATGGGTTCGAACCTGTTCCTGCACGTGCGTCGCGGCGAAGTGCTGCGCACCGTGCCGCGCGACAACGAAGCGGTGAACGAGTGCTGGCTGTCCGACCGTGACCGCTACTCGCACCAGGGCCTGTACAGCGAAGACCGTGCGGTCAAGCCGCTGCGCAAGGTCAATGGCGAGTGGAAGGAAGTGAGCTGGGCCGAAGGCCTGGCCGCGGCCGTCGAGATCCTCAAGGCCAACCAGGGCGACAACCTGGGCGTGCTGGTGCATCCGTCCACCTCGAACGAGGAAGGCGCGCTGCTGGCCCGCCTGGCCAAGGGCCTGGGCTCGAGCAACATCGACCACCGCATCAACAACCGCGATTTCTCCGACGCCGCAACCGCCGAAGTGTTCGGCCTGCCGCTGGCCGAGATCGAAGGCGCCGACCGCATCGTCGTTCTGGGCAGCAACATCCGCCACGAACTGCCGCTGCTGCACGCCCGCCTGCGCAAGGCGCAGACCACCAAGGGCGCGAAGATCCACGTCGTCAATCCGGTGGACTTCGACTTCGCCTTCAGCATTGCCGGCAAGCAGATCGTTGCACCGTCGAAGTTCGTCGACGCGCTGGCCAACGCCGAGCTGCGTTCGGCCGTGCAGGGCGGCAACAACACCGTGCTGATCGTTGGTGGCATCGCCGAAAACCATCCGCAGGCTGCCGCGATCCGCGCCGCCGCGCGTGACTTCGCCGCTGCGACCGGTGCCAAGCTGTGCCGCATCCCGCAGGGTGCCAACGCCGTTGGCCTGACCCGCGCAGGCGTGCTGCCGGCCGGCAAGGACGTCGCCGCAATGCTGGCGCAGCCGCGCCAGGCCTACGTGGTGTACGGCCTGGAGCCGGGTCTGGACTTCGCCGACGCCCCCGCCGCGCGCAAGGCGCTGGTCGGCGCCAAGGTGGTGGCCTTCAGCCAGTTCGCATGCGTCTCCACCCGCGACGTTGCCGACGTGATCCTGCCGATCGGTGCGCTGCCGGAAATCGACGCCACCCTGACCAACCTCGATGGTCGCGAGCAGTCGGCGCGTGCCGGCGGCAAGCTGCCGGGCGAGGCCCGTGAGGGCTGGCGCGTGCTGCGCGCCCTGGGCGGTGAGCTGGCGGCAGCCGGTTTCGACTTCACCGACCTGGCCGGCCTGCGCGCCAGCCTGGCCCCGGTGTCGGTCGCCGTTGCCGCCTCGGCACAGCCGGTGGTTGCCGGCGAAGGCCTGGAAGTGGCTTCGACCGCCGCGATCTACCGCACCGATGCGGTGGTCCGTCGCGCCCCGGCGCTGCAGTCGCATCCGCTCAACAACGCCCCGCGCATCGTGCTGAACGCTGAAGATGCCGCTCGCCTGCAGCTGCAGGAAGGGCAGATGGCCAAGGTCGGCACCGATGCCGGCAAGGCCACCCTGCCGGTGGTGATCGACGCCCGCGTCGCTGCGGGTTCGGTCTGGATTGAATCGGGCCACGGCGCGACCGCGCCGCTGGGTGCCGCTCGCGTAACGGTGGTGGCTGCATGAACGAATTGCTGTTGAACGCGGTCGATCCGCTGCACCAGTGGCTGCTTGGCCTTGGTGACATCGGCGCGCTGATCTGGATCATCCTGAAGATCCTGGTGATCACCGTTCCGGTGATCATCTCGGTGGCCTTCTACGTGGTCTGGGAACGCAAGCTGATCGGCTGGATGCACGTCCGCCACGGCCCGATGTACGTGGGCATGGGCATCTTCCAGGCCTTCGCCGACGTCTTCAAGCTGCTGTTCAAGGAAGTGGTCCAGCCGAGCAGCGCCAACAAGGCGATCTACCTGCTGGCCCCGCTGATCACCCTGGCTCCGGCCTTCGCGGCCTGGTCGGTGGTCCCCTTCGATTCGCAGATCGTGCTGTCCAACGCCAACGCCGGCCTGCTGTACCTGCTGGCGATGACCTCGCTGGGCATCTACGGCATCATCCTGGCCGGTTGGGCATCCAACTCGAAGTATGCGTTCCTGGGTGCGATGCGCGCCTCGGCGCAGATGATCAGCTACGAAATCGCCATGGGCTTCGCCCTGGTCGGCGTGATGATCGCGTCGGGCAGCCTGAACCTGAGCAACATCGTGATGGCGCAGGCTGGCAATTCCGGTTTCTTCGACTGGTTCCTGCTGCCGCTGTTCCCGCTGTTCGTCATCTACTGGGTGTCGGGCGTTGCCGAAACCAACCGCGCGCCGTTCGACGTGGTGGAAGGTGAATCGGAAATCGTCGCTGGCCATATGGTCGAGTACTCGGGCGGTGCGTTCGCGCTGTTCTTCCTGGCCGAATACGCCAACATGATCCTGATCAGCTTCCTGATCTCGATCTTCTTCCTCGGCGGCTGGCTGAGCCCCATCCAGGGCTGGGTCAACTTCGGCGACGTCTCGCCGCTGGTCGACTGGATCTGGAAGGGCGGTGCACCGTGGCTGTTCGTCAAGGTGTTCTTCTTCGCCAGTGCCTACATCTGGTTCCGTGCCAGCTTCCCGCGCTTCCGCTATGACCAGATCATGCGCCTGGGCTGGAAGGTCTTCATCCCGCTGGCCATTCTGTGGATCGCGGTTACCGCCGTCATGGTGTTCTTCGGCGTGATTCAAAAGGGCGTCTAAGTGATGAACAGGATTACCCATTACTTCAAGAGCCTGCTGCTGCTCGAACTGCTGGGCGGCCTTTGGCTGACGCTGAAGTACAGCTTCAAGCCCAAGTACACGATGATGTACCCGATGGAGAAGTTCCCGCAGTCGCCGCGCTTCCGTGGCCTGCACGCCCTGCGCCGTTACCCCAACGGTGAAGAGCGCTGCATCGCCTGCAAGCTGTGCGAAGCGGTGTGCCCTGCATTGGCCATCACCATCGACTCGGCCAAGCGCGAAGACGGCACCCGCCGTACCACGCGCTATGACATCGATCTGTTCAAGTGCATCTTCTGCGGCTTCTGCGAAGAAAGCTGCCCGGTGGACTCGATCGTCGAAACCCACATCCTCGAGTATCACTTCGAGAATCGTGGCGAAAACATCGTTACCAAGCCGCAGCTGCTGGCCCTGGGCGACCGTCTCGAGTCCGAGATCGCCGAGCGTCGCGCCGCCGATGCCGCTTACCGCTGAGGTCGAGAGATGGATTGGGTAAATATCGCTTTCTGGGTGTTCGCCATCGCGGCAACGGTTTCGGCCGGTGCGGTGATCAGCGTGCGCAACCCGGTTCACGCCGTGCTCTGCCTGGTGCTGACCTTCTTCTCCATTGCCTGCGTGTGGCTGCTGGTCGGCGCCGAGTTCCTCGGCGTGGCGCTGGTGCTGGTCTACGTCGGCGCGGTGATGGTGCTGTTCCTGTTCGTGGTGATGATGCTCGACATCGACCCCACCAAGCTGCGTGAGGGCTGGGTCCGCTACCTGCCGGTCGGTCTCATTGTTGCCGTGGCGATGCTGGTGCAGATGCTGATCCTGATCGGCGTGAAGGGCAGGGCGGTCAACCCGTTCCCGGCCGACAATGCCGCCGCGGTCGCTGCCGACAGCTCCAACGTCACCTGGCTGGCGCGTACGCTGTTCACCGAGTACCTGCTGCCGTTCGAGTTCGCCGCCGTCATCCTGACCGTGGCCGTGGTTGCCGCCGTGATGCTGACCTTGCGCCGCCGTACCGGCGTGAAGAGCCAGAACCCGGGTGAGCAGACCATGGTCAAGGCCGGCCAGCGCCTGCGCATGGTCAAGATGGGCGCCGAAGCGCCGGTCGTGCACAGCAACAGCAAGCCGGCCGCCGGCGAGGAGACCCAGCCGTGATTACCCTTGGCCACATCCTTGCGCTGGGCGCGGTGCTGTTTGCCATCAGCCTGGCCGGCATCTTCCTCAACCGGAAGAACGTCATCGTCCTGCTGATGTCGATCGAACTGATGCTGCTGTCGGTGAACATCAACTTCGTCGGCTTCTCGCGGCAGCTGGGCGATCCGTCCGGCCAGCTGTTCGTGTTCTTCATCCTGACCGTCGCCGCCGCGGAAGCCGCCATCGGCCTGGCGATCCTGGTGACCCTGTTCCGTACCCGCCGCACGATCAATGTCGGCGAAGTCGATTCGTTGAAGGGCTGATCCACAGATGGAAATCACTCTCTCCAAGAGTCTGTTGATCGCAGTGGTGCTTGCACCGCTGTTCGGCAGCATCATCGCCGGCCTGTTCGGTCGCCAGGTCAAGCGCTTCGGCGCGCAGACCATCACCATCCTCGGCGTCGCGGTTGCCTGCGGCCTGTCGATGTACACGCTCTACCAGCTGCTGTGGGGCGGTGCGCAGCCGTTCAACCAGAACATCTACACGTTCTTCGAAGTCGGCCAGTACTCGGCCCACGTCGGTTTCATGGTCGACAAGCTGACCGCGATGATGATGGTGGTGGTGACCTTCGTGTCGCTGCTGGTCCACATCTACACGATCGGCTACATGCAGGACGATCCGGGCTACCAGCGGTTCTTCAGCTACATCTCGCTGTTCACCTTCTCGATGCTCACCCTGGTGATGAGCAACAACTTCCTGCAGCTGTTCTTCGGCTGGGAAGCGGTGGGCCTGGTGTCGTACCTGCTGATCGGCTTCTGGTTCAAGCGCCCGACCGCGATCTTCGCCAACATGAAGGCGTTCCTGGTCAACCGCGTTGGTGACTTCGGCTTCCTGCTCGGTATCGCCGGCGTGCTGTGGGTGTTCGGCACCCTGGACTACTCGCAGGTGTTCTCGCAGGCCGGCATGCTGGCTGACCCGCGCGCCCAGCTGCAGATCTGGGACGGCACCCTGTTCGGCATGCAGCTGCTGAACGAGCCGGTGATCTGGTCGATCGCCACCGTCATCTGCATCTGCCTGTTCATCGGTGCCATGGGCAAGTCGGCCCAGGTCCCGCTGCACGTGTGGCTGCCGGACTCGATGGAAGGCCCGACCCCGATCTCGGCACTGATCCACGCCGCGACGATGGTGACCGCCGGTATCTTCATGGTCACCCGCATGTCGCCGCTGTTCGAGCTGTCGCAGACCGCGCTGAACTTCATCCTGTTCATCGGTGCCACCACCGCGTTCTTCACCGGCCTGATCGGCATCGTGCAGAACGACATCAAGCGCGTCGTCGCGTACTCCACGCTGTCGCAGCTGGGCTACATGACCGTTGCCTTGGGCGTGTCCGCCTACTCGGCCGCCGTGTTCCACCTGATGACCCACGCCTTCTTCAAGGCGCTGCTGTTCCTGGGTGCCGGCTCGGTCATCATCGCGATGCACCACGAGCAGGACATGCGCAAGATGGGCGGCCTGCGCAAGTACATGCCGATCACCTTCGTCACCATGTGGATCGGTACCCTGGCCCTGGTCGGTACGCCGTTCTTCTCCGGCTTCTACTCGAAGGACACCATCATCGAGGCGGCCGAGATCCACGCCCACATGCAGAACAGCTGGGTGGCCACCTATGGCTACTGGGCAGTGCTGGGTGGCGTGCTGGTGACCAGCTTCTACAGCTTCCGCCTGCTGTTCATGACCTTCCACGGCAAGGAGCGTTTCCGCGACGCGCACGACGATCATGGCCACGGCCATGACGATCACCACGCCGCCGATGCCCACCATGGCGATGCCCATGACGACCACGGCCATGGCCACGGTCCGCATGAACCGCATGAAACCCCGTGGGTGGTGACCCTGCCGCTGATCCTGCTGGCCATCCCGTCGATCGCCATCGGTTTCTTCAGCATCGGTCCGATGCTGCACGGCACCGACTGGGCCGGCAACCATGCGCACGAGGCGATCAAGGGCCAGGCGCAGACGTTCTTCACCGGCATCGTCGACTTCTACGATCCGGCCAAGAACACCGTCGCGTTCCTGGGTGAAGAGTTCCATGGCCCGGTCGCGTTCGCGCTGCACGGCATGATGCTGCCGCCGTTCTGGCTGACCCTGGCGGGCTTCCTGCTGGCTGCGCTGTTCTACCTGTGGAAGCCGGACCTCTCGGGCAAGGCACGCAAGACCTTCGCCCCGATCGTTTCGGTGCTGGAAAACAAGTACGGCTTCGACAAGCTGTGGATCGAAGGCTTTGCCGGTGGCAGCGTCAAGCTGGGCAAGGTCTCGCGCTGGATCGACAGCAACATCGTCGACGGCGTGGTCAATCTCTCGGCACGTGTTGTGGACGTTGCAGCCGGCGTGCTGCGTCGTACCCAATCCGGTTTCCTCTATCACTACGCCTTCGCGATGATCATCGGCCTGATTGCCCTGCTGGGCGTGCTGATGCATTACCTGCGTTGATGACCTGTACGGAATAAGAAGACGTGTCGAACTGGCCTCTACTCAGTGTCCTCATCTGGCTGCCGATCATCGGTGGCGCCCTGATCCTTGCGATCCGTGATGCACAGACTGCCCGCTGGGCGTCGCTGGGCGTCGCGGTGCTCACCTTCGTTGCAAGCCTCTCGCTGCTGAGCGGCTACAACGCGGGCATCGACGGCCTGCAGTTCGTCGAGACCCATGCCTGGATCCCGGCGTACAAGATCGGCTACAACCTGGGCGTGGACGGCATTGCCGTGGCGCTGATCCTGCTGACCACCCTGGTCAGCGTGCTTGCCCTGATCGGCGCCTGGAGCGCCATCGACAAGCGCGTCAACCAGTACGTGGCGGCCTTCCTGATCCTAGAAGGCGTCACCGTCGGCATCTTCGCCGCGACGGACGCGATGCTGTTCTACGTGTTCTTCGAAGCCATGCTGATCCCGATGTTCCTGATCATCGGTGTCTGGGGTGGCCCGCGCCGCATCTACGCAGCATTGAAGTTCTTCCTGTACACCTTCCTCGGCTCGGTGCTGATGCTGGTGGCGCTGATCTACCTGTACATGAAGGGCGGCAGCTTCCAGCTGGCCGACCTGTACGCGCTGCCGCTGTCGGCCAAGGAACAGACCTGGATCTTCTTTGCCTTCCTGATCGCCTTCGCGGTCAAGGTGCCGATGTTCCCGGTCCACACCTGGCTGCCGGACGCCCACGTGGAAGCGCCGACCGCCGGTTCGGTGATCCTGGCCGCCATCGCCCTGAAGATCGGTGGCTACGGCTTCCTGCGCTTCAACCTGCCGATCGTCCCGGACGCGTCGCAGGAATGGGCCTGGCTGGTGATCGCGCTGTCGCTGATCGCGGTGATCTACGTCGGCCTGGTCGCCCTGGTGCAGGACGACATGAAGAAGCTGATCGCCTATTCGTCGATCGCGCACATGGGCTTCGTCACCCTGGGCACCTTCATCGCCCTGTGGCTGGTGCGTGAAGCCGGCAACGCCGATGCTGCCCGCCTGGGCCTGCAGGGCGCCATGGTGCAGATGATCTCGCACGGCTTCGTGTCCGGTGCGATGTTCTCCTGTGTCGGCGTGCTGTACGACCGCATGCACAGCCGCCGCATCGCCGATTACGGCGGCGTGGTCAACGTGATGCCGTGGTTCGCCACCTTCGCCATGCTGTTCTTCATGGCCAATGCGGGCCTGCCGGGCACCAGCGGTTTCGTCGGCGAGTTCATGGTCATCCTGTCGGCCTTCCAGCGTAATCCGTGGATCGCACTGGGCGCGGCCACCACTCTGATCATCGGCGCCGCCTACACCCTGTGGCTGTACAAGCGCATCTTCTTCGGCGAAGTGGCCAACAGCCACGTGGCCGAACTGAAGGACATCAACGGCCGCGAATGGCTGGTGCTGGGCGTGTTCGCCATCGGCGTGCTGGCCCTGGGCATCTACCCCAAGCCGCTGACCGACCTGATGGAGCCCTCGATCGCGAAGCTGGCGATGCAGATCGCATCCAGCAAGCTGCTGTAATTCCAGGATTTGATGATGACCACCTCGCCGCTGCTGCCATTGACCGCCGCTGACCTGCCACCGCTCGCTCCCGAGCTGGTGCTGATCGGCAGCGCCTTCGCCCTGATGATCCTCGACCTGTTCGTCAGCAACCGGAACAAGATCGTCACCCACCTGTTCTCGCTCGCTGCGCTGGCCGTGGTGCTGTTCATGCTGGCCACCGGCGTGGGCGGGCAGGGCGAGGTCTTCCATGGCATGTTCGTGCGCGATACCGCCGCGGACGTGATGAAGACCGGGATCGTGCTGCTCAGCGGCCTGACCCTGGTCTACGGCTGGCGCTACCTGCGTGACCGCAACCTGTTCCAGGGCGAGATCCCGGTGCTGATCCTGTTCGGCACCGCCGGCATGATGATCCTGGTCTCGGCCGGCAGCCTGCTGATGGTCTACCTGGGCCTGGAACTGCTGGCGCTGTGCTCCTACGCACTGGTTGCCAGCAACCGTGAGAACGGTCTGGCCTCGGAAGCGGCGATGAAGTACATCGTGCTGGGTTCGCTGGCCTCGGGCCTGCTGCTGTACGGCATGTCGCTGATCTACGGCGCCACCGGCAGCCTGCACCTGGACATCATCCGTGACGCCATCCCGCATTCGGAAGAGCGCGTGCTGCTGATCACCGGTGCGGTGTTCATGATCGCCGGCGTCGCCTTCAAGCTGGGTGCCGCACCGTTCCACATGTGGCTGCCGGACGTGTACCAGGGTGCCCCGGCACCGATCGCACTGTTCATCAGCTCGGCGCCGAAGCTGGCCGCCTTCGGCATGGCCTACCGCCTGCTGGAAATGGGCGTGGGTCCGCTGTCGACTGAGCTGCAGCTGCTGATCGCCGGCCTGGCCGCGGTCTCGCTGGTCATCGGCAACCTGATGGCCATCGCGCAGAGCAACCTCAAGCGCATGCTGGCATTCTCCACCGTCTCGCACATCGGCTTCCTGCTGATGGGCATCGCCGGTGGTGGCGCGCAGGGCTATGCCGCCGCGCTGTTCTACGCACTGGCCTACGCCATCATGTCCACCGCCGCCTTCGGCGCGATCATCGCGCTGTCGCGTGCCGGCTTCGAAGCCGAGAACATCGAAGACTTCAAGGGCCTCAATGCCCGCAACCCGTGGATGGCCGGCCTGGTGCTGTGCATCATGGCGTCGCTGGCCGGCATCCCGCCGTTCCTGGGCTTCTGGACCAAGCTGGCGGTGCTGGGCGCGGCCGTCAACGGGGGCCTGCTGTGGCTGGCCATCCTCGGCGTGCTATGTGCCGTGGTCGGCTGCTTCTACTACCTGCGCGTCATCAAGGTCATGTACTTCGATGAGCCGGTGGGCGAGGCCATGCCGCGCAGCAACGACCGCGTGCTGGGCCTGGTGCTGGGCGTGAACGCGCTGGCGCTGCTGGCGCTGGGCCTGGCCTGGAACCCGATCATGGTCTGGTGCCAGCAGGCATTTGCGCATCTTGCATAAAAGTTGACACAAAGCTGCGCGATTCGTGTAATATGCGCAGCCTGAGTTGTCACTGCAGCGGTTCAGCCAGAACATCGTTGCGGTAGCCCTCCTCGAAAGAGAGTAGGGCAGCAGTTCAAACACTTCCGGTGCGGGGTGGAGCAGTCTGGCAGCTCGTCGGGCTCATAACCCGAAGGTCGCAGGTTCAAATCCTGCCCCCGCTACCAACTTCAGATCGGCGCCAACCGGTTTGATGAATGAGGGAAAGCTTGCATTTTTTGGAGCCAACGCTCATAATTCCGCTTCTGATGCGGGGTGGAGCAGTCTGGCAGCTCGTCGGGCTCATAACCCGAAGGTCGCAGGTTCAAATCCTGCCCCCGCTACCAAGTAAAGAGATCGCCTTCGAAGTCCTGCTTCGAAGGCGTTTTTCTTTGGGCGGCTGCGTCGTTTCTGCGTGATCGGGGTCAGCTCCCTTTTCCGCGGGAAAGGGAGCTGACCCCAGGTCCGCACCTTGCACCAGCGCGGTGCAGCCGCTATCATCAGTGGCCTAGCAGTACCCCTGAAGGCGGCCTCCCGGCGGGAGTCCGGACCCGGAAGGAGGGCCGCAACCGGCAGGCACTGCAGGTTGCAACCGGAATCCAGTCACCGGAGTCTTTCCGGAAAAGGGGCCCAGCGGGCCCTTTGTCGTTTCCGGGGCGTCATGTTTTCACGCCGGCCAAGGCCGGCACCCAACCAAGAGATCAAGGCAGGCTGTGAGCGACAAGGCAACCGACATCGCGAATCTGCTCGCCCCGACCGTTGTGTCGCTGGGCCTGGAGCTGCTGGGCGTTGAGTATCTGCCGGCCCCCGGCGGTGCGACCCTGCGCCTTTACATCGACGTGCCGCTGGCTGAACAGCCCGAGCGCATCATCAATGTCGACGACTGCGAGCGGGTCAGCCGCGAAGTGTCGGCGCAGCTGGACGTCGAAGACCCGATCAGCGGCAATTACACGCTGGAAGTGTCCTCGCCGGGCGTGGATCGCCCGCTGTTCAACCTGGAGCAGTTCGCTCGCCACCAGGGTGAATCGGCCAAGGTCACGCTGAAGCTGCCGCAGGACAACCGTCGTCGCCTGCAGGGCCGTATCGAGGCAACCGACGAGGCCGCAGGCACCATCACCTTCATCGTCGACAAGACCGAAGTGGTGGTGTCGGCCGACAACATCGACAAGGCACGGATCATGCCCGACTGGGTGGCGCTGGGGCTGGCCCCGAGCAAGCCGACCGGTCCGGCGCCGAAGCGTCCGAAGCCGAACACGAATTCTTCTTCCAACGAGCCGGCGGCAAAGAAGCCGCGCGCGGAGTGAGCCAATGAGCAAGGAACTGTTGCTGGTAGTCGACGCGGTCGCCAACGAGAAGGGCGTGCCGCGTGAAGTGATCTTCGATGCCATCGAGGCCGCCCTGGCCTCGGCAGCGAAGAAGCGCTATCCCGACGAGGAAGTGCTGACCCGCGTGGTCATCGACCACAAGGATGGCAGCTACGAAACCTTCCGCCGCTGGGAAGTGGTGGCCGACGACGTGGTCATGGAATCGCCGGACCGCCAGATCCGCCTGATGGACGCCGTCGACGAAGCCGAAGGCGTGGACGTCGGCGACTACATCGAAGAGCAGATCGAGAACCCGGACTTCGGCCGCATCGCCGCCCAGGCCGCCAAGCAGGTCATCGTCCAGCGCGTGCGCGAAGCCGAGCGCCAGCAGGTCGTGGATGCGTGGAAGGATCGCGTCGGCGAACTGATCACCGGTGTGGTCAAGCGCGCCGAGCGCGGCAACATCTATGTCGACCTCGGTGGCAATGCCGAAGGCTTCATTCCGAAGGACAAGGGCATTCCGCGCGACGTGCTGCGCGCCGGTGACCGCGTGCGCGGCTACCTGGCCGAAGTCCGTTCGGAACCCCGTGGCCCGCAGCTGTTCATCAGCCGCGCCGCCCCGGAATTCATGATCGAGCTGTTCAAGCTGGAAGTGCCGGAAGTCGGCCAGGGCCTGGTGGAAATCAAGGCCTGCGCACGTGATCCGGGCGACCGCGCCAAGATCGCCGTGCTCGCCCACGACCAGCGCACCGATCCGATCGGTGCCTGCATCGGCATGCGCGGTTCGCGCGTGCAGGCCGTGTCCAACGAGCTCAATGGCGAGCGCGTGGACATCGTGCTGTGGAACGACAACCCGGCCAACTTCGTCATCAACGCGATGGCGCCGGCCGAAGTGCAGTCGATCATCGTCGATGAAGACAAGCACTCGATGGACCTGGCCGTTGCCGAAGACCGCCTGGCCCAGGCGATCGGCAAGGGCGGCCAGAACGTGCGCCTGGCCAGCCGCCTGACCGGCTGGCAGCTCAACGTGATGACCCAGGACCAGGTCACCGCCAAGTCGGAGGCCGAGCAGGCTTCGGCCCGCCAGCTGTTCATGGACAAGCTGGAAGTGGACGAGGAAATCGCCGGCATCCTGGTCAGCGAAGGCTTCGGCACTGTCGAGGAAATCGCGTATGTCCCGGTCGGCGAACTGCTGGCCGTGGAAGGTTTCGACGAAGACATCGTCGAAGAGCTGCGCGCTCGTGCCCGCGATGCGCTGCTCAATGAGGCCCTGGCAGTCGAAGAAGGCCTTGAAGACGGCCAGCCGGCGCAGGACCTGCTGTCCCTGAAGGGCATGGACGAAGCCACCGCATATGCGCTGGCCGGCCACGGCGTGCGTACCAGCGAGGACCTGTCCGACCTGGCCGCCGACGAGGTCATGGACTTCGGCATCGAAGGACTGGATCAGGCGCGCGCCGCTGCGCTGATCCTGGCCGCCCGTGCCGAAGAGATCGCCCGACTGGAACGCGGCGAATGAGCCGGCAATGAACAGGGCCCTGAGCCGCTCAGGGCGTAGAATCCGCGCCACCTCCAGATGCGGGGGGGCGCCCACAAGATCATAGGATCCGAATGTCGCAGCAAACCACCATCCGCAAGCTTGCCGAACTGGTCAACACGCCGGTCGAAAAACTGCTGGAACAGCTGGCCGGTGCCGGCATGAAGTTCAGCGGTCCCGACCAGGTCGTGACCAGCTCCGAGAAGGTGAAGCTCCTGGGCTTCCTTCGTCGTTCGCACGGCAAGCCCGAGCAGGCCCCGGAAGAGAGCGATCAGTCTGCAAAGAAGATCACGCTCAACCGCCGGAAGCAGCAGGAAGTGACGGTCAATTCCGGTCGCAGCAAGACGACCGTGAATGTCGAGGTGCGCCAGAAGCGCACCTACGTCAAGGATGGTGCGCGCGCCATGACGCCGGACGAAGAGCGCGCCGACATCCTGCGCAAGCTGGAAGAGTCGCGCGCCCGCAACCTCGCCGAACAGCAGGCCCTGGCCGAGAAGGATCGTCTGCGCGACGAAGCCATCGTCCGTGCCCGTGAGGAAGAGATTGCGGCCAAGGAGCGCGCAGAGGCCGAGAAGAAGGCTGCCGAGGAAGCTGCGGCCGCCGCCAAGGCTGCCGAGGCACTGGCGGCCAGCAAGCCCAAGCGCGCTCCGATCGATGAAACCGCGCCGCGTCCGCCGCGCACGCCGGCCGCCGCTCCGGCTGCGCCGCGCAGTGCACCGCCGCCGCCGCGCAACGACGACCGCAACAACCGCAGCGCGCCGCGCAACGAGCGCGGCCCGGGCGACCGTTTCGCCGGCCAGATGCACCTGTCGGCTGCTGACCGTGCGCGTCGTGGCAACAGCAACAACAGCAACACCCGTGGTCGGCCGGGCGGCCGCAACCAGGCCGGTGGCCGTCGCGACATGTCGCGCGGTGGCAACAATGCCGGCCCGCACGCCTTCGAGCGTCCGACCGCACCGGTGGTGCGTGAAGTGGCGATCGGCGACACGATCACCGTGGCCGACCTGGCGCAGAAGCTCGCGCTGAAGGGCGGCGAGGTGGTCAAGGCGCTGTTCAAGATGGGCGTGATGGCCACCATCACCCAGTCCATCGACCACGACACCGCCGCGCTGGTGACCGAAGAACTCGGCCACAAGGCGATCCGTGCCAACGACAACGACGCCGAAGACGCACTGCTGGCCTCGACCGGTGAAAACCAGGGCGAAGCCACCCAGCGTCCGCCGGTGGTCACCATCATGGGCCACGTCGACCACGGCAAGACCTCGCTGCTGGATTACATCCGCCGCACCAAGGTCGCCACCGGCGAAGCCGGCGGCATCACCCAGCACATCGGTGCTTACCACGTTGATACGCCGAAGGGCGTGATCAGCTTCCTGGATACCCCGGGCCATGCTGCCTTCACCTCGATGCGTGCCCGCGGCGCCAAGCTGACCGATATCGTGGTGCTGGTCGTGGCCGCCGATGACGGCGTCATGCCGCAGACCAAGGAAGCGATCCAGCACGCCCGTTCGGCGGGTGTGCCGCTGATCGTGGCGATCAACAAGATCGACAAGTCCGACGCCGACCCGATGCGGGTCAAGAACGAACTGCTGTCCGAGCAGGTCGTGGCCGAAGATTTCGGTGGTGACACCCAGATGGTGGAGATCTCGGCCAAGACCGGCCTGGGCATCGACGATCTGCTGGACGCCATCTCGATCCAGGCCGAACTGCTGGAACTGAAGGCCGTCGACGAAGGCCGCGCCTCGGGCGTGGTGATCGAATCGTCGCTGGACAAGGGCCGCGGCCCGGTCGCTACCGTGCTGGTGCAGCAGGGCCGCCTGAAGAAGGGCGACTACCTGGTGTGCGGCATCCAGTACGGCCGCGTGCGTGCGCTGTTCGACGAAACCGGCAAGCAGCCGGAGTTCGCCGGCCCGTCCATCCCGGTGCAGGTCCTGGGCCTGTCCGGCGTGCCGGAAGCCGGTGACGACTTCGTGGTGGTCGAGGACGAGCGCCTGGCCAAGGACGTTGCCCAGCAGCGTGAGACCAAGCGCCGTGAATCGCGTCTGGTCGCCACCGCCGGCAGCCGCATGGAAGACATCATGGCGACCCTGGGCAAGGGCGAGGGCCAGCAGGTCCTCAACCTGGTCATCAAGGCCGACGTGCAGGGTTCGGTGCAGGCCCTCAGCCAGGCGCTGGTGGCGCTGTCCAACGAAGACATCCGCATCAACGTGATCCACTCCGGCGTGGGCGGCATCACCGAATCGGACGCCAACTCGGCGGCCGCTTCGAAGGCCACCGTCATCGGCTTCAACGTGCGTGCGGACGCTTCGGCCCGTCGCATCATCGAATCCAACGGCGTGGACCTGCGCTACTTCTCGATCATCTATGACGTGATCGATCAGGTGAAGCAGGTGGCCTCCGGTCTGCTGGGCGTGGAAATCCGCGAAGAGATCATCGGTATCGCCGAGGTCCGCGACGTGTTCCGCAGCTCCAAGCTGGGCGCCGTTGCCGGCTCGATGGTCATCGAGGGCGTGGTCAGGCGCAACAAGCCGATCCGCGTGCTGCGCGACAGCGTGGTGATCTTCGAGGGCGAGCTGGAATCGCTGCGTCGCTTCAAGGAGAACGTCGAGGAAGTCCGCAACGGTACCGAGTGCGGTATCGCGGTGAAGGCCTACAACGACGTCAAGCCGGGTGACCAGATCGAGTGCTTCGAGCGTATCGAAGTGCCGCGCACCCTGTAATGCTGCAAGGTGGCCCGACCAACGGTCGGGCCCCACCATGGACCTGTAGCGCCCGACCGTTGGTCGGGCGACAATCGAATCAAAGGTAGCGCCCGACCCTTGGTCGGGCGACAACTGAACCAAGAGCTCCTCGTGCCCAAGACTTTCCATCGAACCGACCGTGTCTCCGCCCAGCTGCGCCGTGAACTCGGCACCCTGGTGCACAACGCCGTGCGCGAGCATGGGTTGCCCTCGGTGAGCGTGTCCGACGTGGAAATCACCCGCGACATGGCCCATGCCAAGGTGTTCGTCACCGCGCTGATGCCGGAACGTTCGGCCGAAGCCGTGGCCGGCCTGAAGGAGCTGGGCTACCGCCTGCGCATGGACCTGGCGCGCGCGATGAAGCTGCGCCACGTGCCGGAGCTGCATTTCCACTACGACGACTCGGTCGACCGTGGTGAGCACATCGACAACATCCTGCGCGACCTGCCCGATACGCTGGCCGCGGAGAAGCGTCGCGAGAGCGACGAAGAATAACCGCGTGGCGCCGGGCATGCCCGGCGTTGTTGCATTCCGGCTGCGCGATGTCTGATGCAGACCGCGCTGCGGCAGTCGAGCATGGCTCGACCCTACAAAATTCTGCCATGACCCGAATTCAGTTCCGCCGCCTGGATGGCATCCTGCTGCTCGACAAGTCGACCGGCATGAGTTCCAACGCCGCCCTGCAGGTAGCCCGCCGCCTGTTCCGCGCCGAGAAAGGGGGGCACACCGGCAGCCTTGACCCGCTGGCCACCGGCCTGCTGCCGCTGTGCTTCGGCGAGGCAACCAAGATCGCCGGCCTGCTGCTCGGCTCGGCCAAGGCCTACGACGCCGGGATCGTTCTGGGCCAGACCACCGATACCGACGATGCCGAAGGCCAGGTGCTGCTGCAGCGCCCGGTGCCGGCCATCAGTGCCGAAGCGCTGCAGGCCGCACTGGCGGCGCTGACCGGCAACATCCGCCAGCGTGCCCCGATCTATTCGGCGCTGAAGCAGGGCGGTGAGCCGCTGTATGTGAAGGCCCGCCGCGGCGATGTCATCGAAGCGCCCGAACGCGAGGTGCAGGTACATGCCATCGAGGTGCTGGAGCAGCAGCCGGAACGGTTGCGGCTGCGCGTCACCTGCGGCTCCGGCACCTACATCCGCAGCCTGGCCCGCGACCTGGGCGAGGCGCTGGGCTGTGGTGCCCACATCAGCGCACTGCGTCGGCTCTGGGTCGAGCCGTTCCGTGAGCCGGTGATGGTCACCCTGGACCAGCTGCGGGCGATGGTCGAGGCGGGTGACGAGGCGGGCATGGACGCGCTGCTGCTGCCGCTGGCGGCCGGCCTGGCCGAGTACCCGCGGGTCGACCTGGATGCCGACCAGGCCCACCGCTTCTGCGTCGGCCAGCGCCAGCGCGATCTGTCCTGGCCGCGTGGCCTGGTGGCGGTGTTTGGTCCGGACGACGCTGTCCAGGGCCTGGGCCAGGTCGACGAAAGCGGCCTGCTGGCCCCGCAGCGTCGTTTCAACCTCTGACCGGGCCCGGGCGGTTCAGCCCCGGTCCTTGTCCCGGAAGCCCCCGACCGTTACAATTTCGCGGCCGTTTTCCGGCAGCCTGCCTGGCGCAGGTTTCATCCTCGTAGTCCACGGCGAGCCTGGCGGTGCGCGAAGCGCGTTCCTGCCGGCCACGCATCACAGAGAAAATGAAATGTCGATCGACACCCAGAAGGTCATTGAAGACAACAAGCGCAGCTCGGCTGACACCGGCTCCCCGGAAGTCCAGGTTGCGCTGCTGACCGCCCGCATCGAACTGCTGACCGGCCACTTCAAGACCCACAAGAAGGATCACCACAGCCGCCGCGGCCTGCTGCAGATGGTCAACCGCCGTCGCAGCCTGCTCGACTACCTGAAGAAGAAGGACGTCGAGCGCTACAAGGCCCTGATCGAGAAGCTTGGCCTGCGTCGCTAAGCAACGAATCCCCCGCGGCGCAGCGATGCGCCGCGGTTTTGTTTTGTAGTACCGCAATCCCCGATTCGGGCCGGAACGATCCGGCCACCCGCTGGCGGCAAGGGTCGCCGACGGTCCAAATTCGCAGACAGCATCCCCAAGGACACCCTCCGTGGCAAAAATCACCAAAACCTTCCAGTACGGCAAGCACACCGTCACGCTTGAGACCGGCGAAGTCGCCCGTCAGGCCAGCGGCGCCGTCATCGTCAAGATGGACGACACCGTACTGCTGGTCACCGCCGTCGCCGCCAAGAGCGCGCGCGAAGGCCAGGACTTCTTCCCGCTGACCGTCGATTATCAGGAAAAGTTCTACGCCGGCGGCCGTATCCCGGGTGGTTTCTTCAAGCGTGAAGGCCGTGCGACCGAGAAGGAAACCCTGATCTCGCGTCTGATCGACCGTCCGATCCGTCCGCTGTTCCCGGAAGACTACAAGAACGAAGTGCAGATCATCGCCACGGTCATGTCGTTGAACCCGGACGTGGACGGCGACATCCCGGCCCTGATCGGTGCCTCCGCTGCCCTGGCCCTGGCCGGTACCCCGTTCATGGGTCCGATCGGCGCTGCCAAGGTCGGTTACAAGAACGGCGAGTACATCCTGAACCCGACCGTCAGCGAACTGGCTGACTCGCAGCTGGAACTGGTCGTCGCCGGTACCTCCAACGCCGTGCTGATGGTTGAATCCGAAGCCGCGCTGCTGTCCGAAGAAGTGATGCTGGGCGCCGTGACCTTCGGTCACCGCGAAATGCAGAAGGTCATCAACGCGATCAACGAGCTGACCGTCGAAGCCGGCACCAAGCCGTCGACCTGGGAAGCCCCGGCCAAGAACGACGCGCTGATCTCCGCCCTGAAGGAAGCCATCGGCCCGCGCCTGGGCGAAGCCTTCCAGGTGCGTGACAAGCTGCAGCGCCGCGACGCCATCTCGGCAATCAAGAAGGACGTGTTCGAAACCCTGGCTGGCCGCGTGGCCGCCGAAGGCTGGAACCCGGCCGAGCTGTCGAAGGAATTCGGCGAGCTGGAATACCGCACCATGCGTGACTCGGTGCTGGACACCAAGGTCCGTATCGACGGCCGTGCGCTGGACACCGTCCGCCCGATCGCCGTGAAGACCGGCGTGCTGCCGCGTACCCACGGTTCCTCGCTGTTCACCCGTGGCGAAACCCAGGCCATCGTGACCATCACCCTGGGCACCGCCCGTGACGGCCAGGTCATCGACGCCGTTGCCGGTGAGTACAAGGAAAACTTCCTGTTCCACTACAACTTCCCCCCGTTCTCGGTGGGTGAGTGCGGCCGCATGATGGGCCCGAAGCGCCGCGAAATCGGCCACGGTCGCCTGGCCAAGCGCGGCGTGCTGGCTGTCATGCCGTCGCTGGAAGCCTTCCCGTACACCATCCGCGTCGTCTCGGAAATCACCGAGTCGAACGGTTCCTCGTCGATGGCATCGGTCTGCGGTTCGTCGCTGGCCCTGATGGACGCCGGCGTGCCGGTGAAGGCGCCGGTTGCCGGTATCGCCATGGGTCTGGTCAAGGAAGGCGAGCGTTTCGTCGTCCTGTCCGACATCCTGGGTGACGAAGATCACCTGGGCGACATGGACTTCAAGGTGGCCGGTACCGCTGAGGGCATCTCCGCCCTGCAGATGGACATCAAGATCGAAGGCATCACCGAAGAGATCATGAAGCAGGCCCTGCAGCAGGCCAAGGCTGGCCGTCTGCACATCCTGGGCGAAATGGCCCACGGCCTGACCGCTCCGCGTGAAGAGCTGTCGGACTACGCGCCGCGCCTGCTGACCATCAAGATCCACCCGGACAAGATCCGCGAAGTGATCGGCAAGGGTGGCTCGACCATCCAGGCCATCACCAAGGAAACCGGCACCCAGATCGACATCCAGGACGACGGCACCATCGTCATCGCTTCGGTCAATGCCATCGCTGCCCAGGCCGCCAAGGCCCGCATCGAGCAGATCACCTCGGACGTCGAGCCGGGCCGCATCTACGAAGGCAAGGTCGCCAAGATCATGGACTTCGGTGCGTTCGTCACGATCCTGCCGGGCAAGGACGGTCTGGTCCACGTGTCGCAGATCTCCAGCGATCGCGTCGAGAAGGTCGGCGACGTGCTGAAGGAAGGCGATGTGGTCAAGGTCAAGGTGCTGGAAGTCGACAAGCAGGGCCGTATCCGCCTGTCGATGAAGGCCGTTGAAGAAGGCGAAGCCGCCAGCGCCGAATAATCGACCTCCGGTCGATTACGGTAGGTGTCAACCTTGGTTGACACGCTCCTGGAATCGCTGAAATGAAAAAGCGGGCTTCGGCCCGCTTTTTCTTTGCCTGGAATCCTGTGGATGAGGACCGTTGGTCCTTGCACTTACGCGTCTTCTTCGTCCTCCCCCAGCCACCAGACCTGGCCTGGCTCCGGGTCGCTCATCGGGTGCTCGCGCTGTTCGATGGCCTCCAGCACCCGGCCGGGGGCTGCAGCGACCCACACCGCCATGAGCTTTTCCACCGCAGCCCGGCCCTGTGCGGCCACGCCGAGGTCACGTTCGCGTCTCCATTGGTCTTCATCTGGCGCCTCATCACCATGCTGGTGCGGCGTGCCGTAGCTGCAGCGGCGGCACAGCCGGCGCACGGTAGCCGTCCAGTCCTCGACCATGCCGATGCCGGGCAGGGTGATTGCCTCCAGCGCAGCGATGTCATCGGCCGAATCGCACTGCACGAACACGGTGAAGGTCGCCATGTCCGATGCCTGCAGGCGCTGCATCGCGTTGAACACCGGCACCTGGCGCTCGCCGTAGGTGCGATGGCCGGTTGATGCGCCGTCGTGCAGCACGATGTCGCCGAAGCGGAAGCCGCTTTCGGGCAGCGGTACGTTGTCGATGCGTGCACGCACCGGATCAATGCGGCTCATGTACACCACCTCGGCGTCGGACCATGGCGCCAGGCGCACGCAGGCCACGCCGAAGTGGCCCTCGATCGGGCCCTCGCCTTCGGGCAGGGTGATGCCACAGCGGGCCCACTGGCGCCGTGCTTCGGCCCAGTTGCCCATGCCGGTGGCCGCGATGCCGGCATTCCAGGCGGTGGCGACATCGAATTCCCCACGCAGCTGCTCCGATTGCAGGTTGTCCTGCAGTGAGGCAGCCCAGTCGCGCAGGTACTTGTGCGCCAATCCGCGCATGTAATGCAGGTACGGCACTTCGGGGGCGAGTGCGATCAGCTCGCCGAACAGCGCCACCGCCTGCTGCAGGTCGCCCTCTCGGAAGGCGGCGTAGGCGCGTGCCTCCAGGGCCTGGCATTCGTCGAGGGTTTCGTCGTCCAGCAGGTCGCCGTCGTCGAGGTTGTCGTGGTCGGTGCTCATGTCCATGCGCGGTTGAAGGTCCGCGGCTACCTTAGCCGATGCGCGAGCCCGCGAACGCAGCGTCGGCGTGTGTCCTGCTGCAGTGCATGAGGGTCGTTGCATGACTGGTGCGTTGTCGTCATCCGGCGGGATGCACTTGTCCACTGGACGACATGCCACGACAACCGTCCCACAGCCCCATCCGTTTGCTAACGTGGCTGCGCCTTCGAACCGGGAGATCCCATGTTCCGCCAGACTGTGGTTGCCCTTGCCGTGCTGATTGCCGGTGCTTTGCCCATAGCCGTGCATGCGGCACCCGCGCAGCCGCCGATCTTCGGTGCCTACTACCCCGGTGGTTCGGCCGAGCGCTACCCGGTGTCGAGCATTCCGGCCGAGCGCCTCACCCACCTGTTCTACGCGTTCTCCACCATCGAGGACGGGCGCTGCACGATCGGTGCGGAAGCGCCGAAGAATTTCGCGGCGCTGGCCGAGCTGAAGAAGGCGCACCCGCATCTGCGCACGTTGATTTCGATCGGTGGCTGGGGCGCAGGTGGATTCTCCGATGCAGCGCTGACCGAGGGCAGCCGCAAGCGCCTGGTCGACTCATGCATGGCGCTGTTCTTCGATCGTCATGCTGGCAGTTTCGATGGCGTGGACATCGACTGGGAGTTCCCGGTCAGTGGCGGACCGAAGGAGCTGGCACACCGCCCGCAGGACCGCGCCAATCTGACCCGGCTCGCGCAGGCGTTCCGCGTGGCCCTTGATGCGCATGGCCGCAAGGCGGGGCAGCCGATGCTGTTGACCGCCGCACTGGCCGCCGGTCGCCTGCAGACCGATGGCCCCTATGATCCAGCCGCAAGCTATGACCTGCCGGCGCTGGCCAAGGTGTTCGATTTCATCAACCTGATGAGCTACGACATGGGCACCGGCTTCTCGGCGGTGTCGACGTTCAATGCGCCCCTGCATGAAGTGCCGACCGATCCGCTGGCGCCGGAACTGCGGCGCTGGAACAACGTTGCCGGCGCGGTGCAGTACTACCGCGAGCGCGGGGTGCCAGCCCACAAGCTGGTGCTGGGTGTGCCGTTCTACGGGCGCGGCTTCAAGGTCACCGGCGATGCGCCGGATGGGCTGTACCAGTCCTACAGTGCACCGGCCGATGCCGGCGACTGGCGCGTGATCAAGGCGCGCTATCTCGACCAGCCGGGCTGGACGAAGCACTGGCAACCACAGGCGCAGAGCCCGTGGCTGTACAACGCCGAGCAGAAGGTTTTCATCAGCTATGAAGACCCGCGCTCGATCGGCCTGCGTGCGCAGTTCGCCCGCGAGCAGGGCCTGGCCGGCGTCTTCATGTGGGAGCTGACCGGCGACGACGAACAGGCCAGCCTGCTCAACGCCATGCTGGGCCCCTGGCAGAAGGCGCGCATCGGCGATTGAGCTGCATCAGGCGATGTCCGGCGCAACGCCGCAACGCCATCGGCCCGACCCCGCACAGCATGTCCATGCCCGTAGCGCTATGCTGCGGGTATGATCCATCTCGAACGCCTGGACCATCTGGTCCTCACCGTCGCCGACATCGACCGCAGCTGTGATTTCTATCAGCGCGTGCTCGGCATGCAGGTCGTGCGCTTCGGCGCCGGTCGTACCGCGCTGCAGTTCGGCCAGCAGAAGATCAACCTGCATCCGGCCAGCGCCCCGCTGCAACCGCATGCGCTGCGGCCCATGCCGGGCAGCGCCGATCTGTGCCTGGTCACGCGCACGGCGACGACCGATGTGCTGGCTCACCTGCAGGCGCAGTCCGTTGCAGTGGAGGAGGGGCCGGTCGCACGTACCGGCGCGCTGGGGCCGATCGAATCGGTGTACTTCCGCGACCCGGATGGCAACCTGATCGAAGTGAGTCGTTACCCCGGCGAGGCATGATCCTGCTTGGGTAGCGTCGAACTTGCTCGACGGAGCTTGGCGCGAGATCAACAGCTGTCGAGCATGCTCGACGCTACAGGGGGCGTTGCGCGTAACGGTCGGTAGCGCCGGGCCATGCCCGGCGACGGCTCAGTTGGCCCAGACGCTGTTGGGGTCGCCATTGCGGGCGCGGCGTTGGCTGGCCACAGCCAGGCGGGCGAAGCCGAAGGCCATGGCCAGCGCGATGGCATCGACCCAGAACAGCGGCCAGTGGCCACGCGCGGCCGCACGCCACAGCCAGTCACCATTGAGCGCGCCATGCAGGATCGGCACCAGCGCGGTGCTGATCGCCGCCGCCCACAGCAGTTCGCGTGCCGCCTGCGCCGGGCGTCGCAGCGCGGCCCACAGCGCACAGGCCGCCCAGCTGCCGAAGCAGGCCCAGCGGATGCCGTGGTCGACCGCGGACGGTGCCAGCCGCTCCAGCACCAGTGCGGTGACGAACGCCACCGAAATCGCAACGCACAGCCCGATGCAGACGCCGACCGTGGCCCGTGCCATGTTCACCCCGGCACGCGGTTGCTGCGGCTGGCGACGCTTGCGCCGCGATTCGATCCACAACAGGTTGCCGGAGTAGAACAGGAAGGCACCGCCAAGGCCGAGCAGGAAGTACAGCCAGACCACCACGCCGTTGCCGAACTCGCCGAAGTGCAGCGCGTAGGCGGCGCTGAGCGTGGCGTGGTTGGCGTCGCGCTGGCCGGGCAGCTGCGAGGCCAGGACGTTGCCGGTGGCCACGTCCAGTGCCACCGCGCCGAGCGGGCCGAGCGTGCCGGTGGATTCGCCGGTGATCTCGATGGTGGCGTTGGCATCGCCGGCGTTGGCCAGCTTCAGGTAGGCCGGTTCGAAATTGGCCACGCCCTGTGCGCGGGCCACTTCAAGCGCGCGTGCATGCAGCAGGCGCAGGCTGCCAGGCGGTGCCGGGATGCCGCTGGCGTCGCGCACGGGCGCGGTGTCCATTGCGGTCGGTACCGCCTGCAGGGCCTTGCCGTCGTAGATCAGCGGGTTGAGCAGGGCCATCTGCACGAACACCAGGCAGAGCAGGGCGCCAGTGACCGCGAACATCAGGTGGAAGGGCAGGCTGAGCACGCCGATCACGTTGTGCGCGTCCTGCCACAGTTGTTTCAGGTTGCGGCCCGGACGCAGCGCGAACAGATCACCGAACAGCTTCGGCAGGTGGATCACCAGGCCGCTGAGCAGGGCCATGCCATACAGCAGGCTGACGATGCCCATCACGTAGATGCCGGCCACCGGCAGGCCGAGGCTGTAATGCAGCTCGTTGACCAGTTCGGCCAGCCCGGTCTGTGGCGGCGTGGTGCTGCCGGCGATCTGTCCCGGCCAGGCGTAGCGCCAGCTGCCGTCATCGGCCTGCCAGTAGGCCAGTGGCTGCGGGTGTTCGGTGCCGGGGAAGGTCATGCCGACGTGGCGGCGCGCTTCCGGATGCGCGGCAAGCACGTCTTCCAGCAGGTACTGCGCGTCGTCCAGGCCGGCGGGGAGTGCGGTGGCTGCACCGGGCGTCTGCCACAGCGGCAGGTCGTGGTGGAACAGGGTCAGCGCACCCGCGTAGAAGGCCACGAACAGGCCGAAGCCGGCAACCAGGCCGACCCAGGTGTGCAGGGTGGTGAACGTGCGCAGCGTCTGCGAACTGAACTTCATGGGAAAGGTCTCATTGCACCGCGCCGGTCAGGCGCAGCAGCCCGAGCACGGCAAAGCCGGCGGCGGCGCTGCCGGCCAGCACCAGCCAGGCGCGCAGCGCGCTGCGGAAACTGAACGCCCACAGGGCGGCCAGCATCCACAGCGGGATGAAGGCGATGAGGGTCGGCACCAGCGCCCGTTGCCACGGGCCGGGCGGCAGCCACGCCAGCAGGCCGGTGACGGCGGCGGCGAGGAGGAAGCCGGCGATGATGCCGGCAAGGGCACGCGGCCACATCAGGGCGACTCCGTACCGGGGCGGTGCCAGGCCGCCAGCGCCGGCAGCAGCATGGCGGCCAGCATCCAGGTGCACAGCATCGCCACCAGGCCGGCGGCAAAACCGAGCTCGGCCATCCACAGCCACAGCGCGGCGGCAGCGGCGACCAGGCCGATCTGGCGGCCAAGGCGGCCGGCACGGCGCAGGCGCGGCCAGCGGCAGTGCGGCGAGGCGGCATAGAACGCCAGCGCCGAGAACATCGCCGCCAGCATGCCCAGGCTGCAGAAGCCGAGCGTGGAAAGGCCGACGGTGATCATCGCGGGCGGCCAGCGTGGCAGCGGGCCGGCGAACGCGGGGCACGGGCGGGGCCGGCGGGAGCCGGTCGGAGCGGGTGGCGCATCACGGGGTCCTGGGGGAAAGCGGGCAGGCTGGCACAGGGCGGCCTGCGCCGACATGGTAATCATTGCAATTTCACGCCGCCAGCGAGACCCATTCAGCGGACCGTACGGTAGCCCTTGGGCTTTCCGCCGGGCTGGTTTAAGATCATCGCAGAACCCTGACTGGAACAAGGTGGCCCGCGCCCAGCGCCGGCCGAGCGTGCGACATGAGCACTACCACCGCCCACTGTTGACCTGCCCCCGAAGGCCCTGTGTTCCAGGCGCCCTCGTGGCGCTTTTTTATTGCCCGGGCGCCGCCCCGGGAACGCTTTCCAGCCCGCCCCGCGGGCCCCGCACGAAGCCACTGCGATGATCAACATTACTCTTCCCGACGGCAGCCGCCGCGAATTCGAAAACCCCGTCAGCGTCATGGAGGTCGCCCAGTCGATCGGCGCCGGCCTGGCCAAGGCCACCATCGCCGGTGCCGTGGATGGCGTGCTGGTCGATGCCAGCGACGTCATCGACCACGATGCCAGCCTGCGCATCATCACCGCCAAGGACGAGGAGGGCGTGGAGATCATCCGCCACTCCTGCGCCCACCTGGTCGGCCACGCCGTCAAGCAGCTGTACCCGGACGTGAAGATGGTGATCGGCCCAGTGATCGCCGAGGGCTTCTACTACGACATCTACTCCGAGCGCCCGTTCACCCCGGACGACATGGCCGCGATCGAGAAGCGCATGGGTGAACTGATCGCCCAGGACTACGACGTGATCAAGAAGGTGACGCCGCGCGCCGAAGTGATCGAGATCTTCAAGGCCCGTGGCGAGGACTACAAGCTGCGCCTGATCGAGGACATGTCCGACGACATCCAGGCGATGGGCATGTATTACCACCAGGAATACGTGGACATGTGCCGCGGCCCGCACGTGCCGAACACGCGCTTCCTGAAGGCCTTCAAGCTGACCCGCATCTCCGGTGCCTACTGGCGCGGTGACGCGCAGAACGAGCAGCTGCAGCGCATCTACGGCACCGCCTGGGCCGACAAGAAGCAGCTCGAGGCGTACATCAAGCGCATCGAAGAAGCCGAGATGCGCGACCACCGCCGCATCGGCAAGCAGCAGGACCTGTTCCACCTGCAGGAAGAAGCGCCGGGCCTGGTGTTCTGGCACCCGAAGGGCTGGGCACTGTGGCAGGTGGTCGAGCAGTACATGCGCAAGGTGTACCGCAAGACCGGCTACGGCGAAGTGCGCTGCCCGCAGATCCTGGACGTGAGCCTGTGGCAGAAATCCGGCCACTGGGACAACTACCAGGACGCGATGTTCTTCACCGAATCGGAGAAGCGCACCTACGCGCTCAAGCCGATGAACTGCCCGGGCCACGTGCAGGTGTTCAACCAGGGCCTGCACAGCTACCGCGACCTGCCGATCCGCTATGGTGAGTTCGGTGCCTGCCACCGCAACGAGCCGTCCGGCGCGCTGCACGGCATCCTGCGCGTGCGTGGTTTCACCCAGGACGACGGCCACGTGTTCTGCACCGAAAACCAGGTCGAGGCGGAAGTGACCGCGTTCCACCAGCAGGCGCTGGCGGTCTACCAGCACTTCGGCTTCGATGAGATCCAGGTCAAGATCGCGCTGCGTCCGGAATCGCGCCTGGGCGATGACGCCACCTGGGACAAGGCCGAGGGCGCGCTGCGCTCGGCACTGTCCAGCAACGGGGTGGAGTGGCAGGAGCTGCCGGGCGAGGGCGCCTTCTACGGCCCGAAGATCGAGTACCACCTGAAGGACGCGATCGGCCGTACCTGGCAGCTGGGCACCATGCAGGTCGACTTCATGATGCCGGGCCGCCTGGGCGCCGAGTACGTGGACGAGAACAGCCAGAAGAAGCACCCGGTCATGCTGCATCGCGCCATCGTGGGCTCGATGGAGCGCTTCCTGGGCATCCTGATCGAGCACCATGCCGGCCAGTTCCCGACCTGGCTGGCGCCGACCCAGGTGGTGGTGGCCAACATCACCGACGCTCAGGCCGAGTACGTCTCGGGCGTGACCAAAACCCTTGCGGAGCAAGGCTTCCGCGTCAGCTCGGATTTGCGTAACGAGAAGATCGGCTATAAAATCCGCGAGCATACGTTGCAGCGCGTGCCCTACCTGCTGGTCATTGGTGACCGCGAGAAGGAAAATGGGGCTGTGGCGGTGCGTACGCGTTCTGGCGAAGACCTGGGCAGCATGAGCCTGCAGGCCTTCATCGAGCGGCTCCAGGCCGAGGGCGCGTAAGCAAAGGTCCGGTCCGGGGGCACAGGCACCCGGACCGGTTCGATACCCTTGGGAGAACGTAATATCAGCACCCCTGACAACAAACAGAACCGCAAGAATCAGGAAATCCGTGTGCCGCGCGTCCGCGTGATCGGCAGTGACGGAGAAATGATCGGCGTGTTGTCGCGCGACGAAGCGCTGTCCATGGCCGAAGATGAAGGCCTGGACCTGGTCGAAATCCAGCCGCAGGCCGATCCGCCGGTCTGCAAGATCATGGACTTCGGCAAGTTCAAGTTCGAAGCGCAGAAGAAGGCCAGCGAGGCCAAGAAGAAGACCAAGCAGGTCGAGATCAAGGAAGTGAAGTTCCGTCCGGTCACGGACGAGGGCGACTACCAGATCAAGCTGCGCAAGATGCGCGGGTTCCTCGAGGATGGTGACAAGATCAAGGTCAACATCCGTTTCCGTGGCCGTGAAATGAGCCACCAGGAACTGGGCCGCGAAATGGCCAACCGGATCGAGACCGATCTGGGCGAGGACATCGTCATTGAATCCCGTCCGCGCCTGGAAGGGCGTCAGATGGTCATGATGATCGCGCCGAAGAAGAAGACCTGAGGCCTGACGGGCCGCCTTCCGGGGCGCCTGGCTGAATGGTTCAGGGTAGAGGGACGCCATGGGCGTCCCTTTGCTTTTGCAGGACGCCGGTGAATTGCCGGCGAAAGGGTTGCAGGGGCTGGTGGCAGGGCGGTTTTGCCTGTATCATGCCCGGCTCGACCCACCCAGGACGGGTCGTACGCCGATCATGGCAGGACGGAAAGAGCGGCCCAGGCCGCCGCCAGATCAGTCAGAAACCAGGGTCATATCCCATCAAGGACATTGCAATGCCCAAGATCAAGACCAACCGGGCAGCGGCCAAGCGTTTCCGCAAGACCGCCTCGGGCAAGTACAAGTGCGGCCACGCCAACCGTAGCCACATCCTCACGAAGAAAGCGACCAAGCGTAAGCGTAATCTGCGTCAGACGGGCCATGTCCGTGCAGAAGACGCAGGCCGTCTGGACCGCATGCTCCCTTACCTCTGAGGAACTGAAAAATGGCACGAGTTAAGCGTGGCGTACAGGCGCGTCGCCGCCACAAGAAGATTCTGGATCTCGCCAAGGGCTATTACAACGCCCGTCGCAAGGTCTTCCGCGTCGCCAAGCAGGCGGTCATCAAGGCACAGCAGTACGCCTACATCGGCCGTAAGCAGAAGAAACGCAACTTCCGTTCGCTGTGGATCACCCGTATCAATGCGGCTGCCCGCATCAACGGCCTGAGCTACAGCCGCTTCATGAACGGTCTGCTGAAGGCCGGCATCACCCTGGATCGCAAGGTCCTGGCTGACATCGCCGTGCACGACGCAGCCGGCTTTACCGCGCTGGCCGAAAAGGCCAAGGGCGCGCTGGCGGCATAAGTCCTTCCCGATGCCGTAACCGTTCACTCGGAACGGTGTCAGGTCAAGGCAATGCATGGGGAAGGGCGCAAGTCCTTCCCCATTCTTTTTTGGGTCCCGGTGAGGCCATGACGGCAGCGCGGGGACGGCGGTGGCGACAGGGGTCGGCCCTTCGCGCATCGCGATGGCAGATCGACTGGAGTTCCGGCCCCCCATGAGCGACATCCAATCCCTCACCACCCAGGCGCTGGCCGATGTGGCCGCCGCACAGAGCCCCGACGTGCTGGAACAGCTGCGCGTGGCCCTGCTTGGCAAGAGTGGCAGCATCACCTCGCAGCTCAAGCAGCTCGGTGCCCTGCCGGCCGACGAGCGCAAGTCCGCCGGTGAAGCGATCAACCAGGCCCGCGACACGCTGACCCGCGCGCTGGGCGAGCGCAAGGCGCTGCTGGAAGACGCGGCACTGGACGCGCGCCTGGCTGCCGAAGCCATCGACATCACCCTGCCGGGCCGCAATGGCGACCGCGCCGGCCTGCATCCGATCACCCGCACCCTGGAGCGCATCACCGGCATCTTCGGCCGGCTGGGCTACGAGCTCTCTGAAGGGCCGGAGATCGAGGACGACTGGCACAACTTCGAGGCGCTGAACTTCCCGCCGCACCATCCGGCGCGCGCCATGCACGACACCTTCTATTTCGGCGACGGCCGCCTGCTGCGCACGCATACCTCCGGTGTGCAGGTGCGCTACATGGGCGACCACGCGCCGCCGCTGCGCATGATCGCCGCCGGCAAGGTGTACCGCAGCGACAGCGACCAGACCCATTCGCCGATGTTCCACCAGGTGGAAGGCCTGCTGGTGGACGAGCATTCGACCTTCGCCGACCTGAAGGGCACGCTGGCCGAGTTCGTGCGCGCCTTCTTCGAGCGCGACTTCGAGATGCGCTTCCGCCCCAGCTATTTCCCGTTCGTTGAACCGGGCGCGGAAGTGGACATCGCCTGGCAGCAGCCCGATGGCAGCACCCGCTGGCTGGAAGTGCTCGGCTGCGGCATGGTCCATCCGAACGTGCTGCGAAACGTCGGCATCGATCCGGAGCGCTACACCGGCTTTGCCTTCGGCATGGGCGTGGAGCGCTTTGCGATGTTGCGTTACGGCGTCAACGATCTGCGCGCGTTCTTCGAGAACGACGTGCGCTTCCTCAAGCAGTTCGCGTAAGCGCCGGTCCGTAGAGTCGAGCTTGCTCGACTGCTTCTAAATTCGCAGGCCCAGGCGCATGCGCCGGGCCCACCAGGGTGACACCATGAAATTCTCCGAAAACTGGCTGCGCAGCCACGTCCCGACCCGCGCTTCGCGCGATGAACTGAGTGCGGTGCTGACCGCCATCGGCCTGGAAGTGGAAGACGTGACCGCGCTGGGCGAAGGCCTCGAGCACGTGGTCGTGGCGCGCATCGTCGACGCCGTACGCCATCCGGAAGCCGACCGCCTGCAGGTGTGCAGGGTCGATGCCGGGCAGGGCGAGCTGCTGCAGATCGTGTGCGGCGCACCGAACGCACGTCCGGGCCTGGTTGCGCCGCTGGCGATGGTCGGCGCGCAGATTGGCGAGCTGAAGATCAAGCCGGCCAAGCTGCGCGGTGTCGAGTCCAACGGCATGCTGTGCTCGGCCAGGGAGCTGGGCCTGGACAACGATGCCTCCGGCCTGCTGGAGCTGCCGGATGACGCACCGGTCGGCCAGGCTCTGGTCGAGTACCTGGGCCTGCCGGACGCCAGCATCGAGATCAAGCTGACCCCGAACCGCGCCGACTGCTTCAGCCTGCGCGGTATCGCCTACGACGTCGCCGCGGCCACCCGCAGCGACGTGCTGGATTTCACCGCCGAGGCGATTCCCGCCATCGGCAGCCGTGAGCTGGCCATCCAGCTCGACGCCGGCGCCGAAGCACCGCGTTACCTGGGCCGCGTCATCGAAGGTGTCAACGCCGCCGCCAAGACCCCGCTGTGGATGGCCGAGCGCCTGCGCCGCAGTGGCGTGCGCCCGGTCTCGCTGCTGGTCGACATCACCCAGTACGTGATGCTCGAGCTCGGCCAGCCGATGCATGCCTACGACCTGGGCACCCTGCAGGGCAGCATCGCCGTGCGCCGTTCGCGTGCCGGCGAGAGCCTGAAGCTGCTGGATGGCCGCGATGCCGCGCTGGACGACAGCTTCCTGGTGGTCACCGACGCCGATCGCGCGGTCGGCCTGGCCGGCCTGATGGGTGGCTTCGACACCCGCGTCACCGACGTCACCACTGCCGTGTTCCTGGAAGCCGCGCACTTCGCCCCGGCATCGATCATGGGCCGTGGCCGCAAGCTGGGCCTGCACACCGATGCCGGCCACCGTTTCGAGCGTGGTGTCGATCCGGCACTGCCGCGTACCGCGATCGAGTACGCCACCCGCCTGGTGCTGGACCTGGCCGGCGGTACCCCGGCGCCGGTCACCGAGGCCGTGCGTGAGGCCGATCTGCCGCAGCCGGCAACCATCGTGCTGCGCCGCGCCCGCATCACCCGCGTGCTCGGCATCACCATCGACGATGCGGAAGTCGAGCGCATCCTGCGCGCGCTGGGCATGGACGTGGTTGCCACCGCCAACGGCTGGCAGGTCACGGCGCCGAGCCGCCGCTTCGACATCGCCATCGAAGAAGACCTGATCGAAGAGCTGGCGCGCATCCACGGTTACGAGCAGATCCCGACCACGCTGCCGGGCGGCGCCTCGCGCGTGGCGATGCCGAGCGAGACCCAGCTGGACGCACTGAGCGTGCGCCGCCAGCTGATCGCCCGTGACCAGCAGGAAACCGTCAATTTCGCTTTCGTCGACGATGCGCTGCTGAGCCAGTGGCAGCTGCGCGACGGCCTGGTACCGCTGGCCAACCCGCTGTCGGCGGAACTGGCGGTGATGCGCCCGTCGCTGCTGCCAGGCCTGGTCGCCACGTTGGGCCGCAACGCCGCCCGCCAGATCGGCCGCGTGCGCCTGTTCGAGTTGGGCCGCGTGTTCGCCCAGCAGGCCGGCGACGCGTCGCTCGGCGAAAGCCGGCCGGCGCCGCTGGAGACCCCGCGCGTGGCCGCTGCGGTCTGTGGCGATGCACAGGCACTGCAGTGGGGCCTGCCGGCCCGCAAGGTCGATTTCCATGACCTGAAGGGCGATCTGGAATCGCTGGCCGCTGCCAGTGGTGCGGTACTGGAGTTCCGCCCGTCGGCCCGCCCCTACGGCCACCCGGCCCGTTCAGCCGAGGTGTTCCGTGATGGCGTGGCGATCGGCTGGATCGGCCAGGTTCATCCGCGCCTGGCCAAGGCAATGGACATCGAAGCCGACGTCTATGCCTTCGAGCTGGACCTGGAGCCGCTGACCGCCCGCCGCCTGCCGCGTGCCGGCGAATTGTCGCGCTTCCCGGCAGTGCGTCGCGACCTGGCATTCCTGGTGCCTGAACAGGTGGCCTGGGCCGACCTCGCGGCCACCGTCCGCCAGGCCGCCGGTCCGCTGCTGCGCGACCTGAACCTGTTCGACCGCTACGTCGGCCAGGGCGTCGAGCCGGGATTCAAGAGTCTCGCTATGGGCTTGATTTTGCAGGACAAGTCGCGCACTCTGACGGACCGCGACGTGGATGCGGTGGTGGCCGAGGCGGTCACTGCCATCGAGCGTGAACATCACGCCCGGATCCGCGGCTGAGCGGGCAGCACTCGGGGGTAGCAGGCAATGGCATTGACCAAGGCGGAGATGGCGGAAAAGCTGTTCGACGAAGTCGGTCTGAACAAGCGGGAAGCCAAGGAATTCGTCGACGCGTTTTTCGATGTGCTGCGTGAAGCATTGGAACAGGGACGTCAGGTGAAGCTGTCGGGCTTCGGCAATTTCGATCTGCGGCGCAAGAACCAGCGCCCGGGTCGCAACCCCAAGACCGGCGAGGAAATTCCGATTTCCGCCCGTACGGTGGTCACCTTCCGTCCGGGCCAGAAGCTCAAGGAGAGGGTGGAAGCTTATGCTGGATCCGGGCAGTAACCGCGAACTACCGCCGATCCCGGCCAAGCGCTACTTCACCATCGGTGAGGTCAGCGAGCTGTGCGACGTCAAGCCGCACGTCCTGCGCTACTGGGAAACCGAGTTTCCCAGCCTTGAGCCGGCCAAGCGCCGAGGCAACCGCCGCTACTACCAGCGCCACGACGTGCTGATGGTGCGGCAGATCCGCAGCCTGCTGTACGAACAGGGCTACACCATCGGTGGTGCACGCCTGCGTCTGGACGGTCCCGATGCCCGCGAGGAATCGGCGCTGAGCAACCAGATCATCAAGCAGGTGCGCATGGAGCTGGAAGAAGTGCTGCAGTTGTTGCGCCGCTGATCCCATTTCCATCGTAATCCGCTATACTTCACGGCCCGCCGCACTGGCGGGCACATCGCAGCATCAGTCGGGGCGTAGCGCAGCCTGGTAGCGCATCTGCCTGGGGGGCAGAGGGTCGTCGGTTCGAATCCGGCCGTCCCGACCACTGTGATGAATCAAGAAGCCTGCGCAGCGATGCGTGGGCTTTTTTGTGCGCGCGGTGTATGCTGCGCGCCACTCGTACTACCGCGGCTGCTGAACCCGGTACTCACGAGAACACATCATGGAATCTGCAAGAAACCGTGCCTGGCGTCGCAGCCAGGCGCGCAACCGTGGTGGCGACCGCGCCACGACCGCCTACAGCTACAAGCCAGAGAAGAACTGGAAGCTGCTGTACACGCGCGATGCCAAGCTTGCGCGCGCACGCCAGCTGGGCTTCACCTATCCGGTGCTCAGCGCCCGCCAACTGCAGGAACAGGAATGATCAACCTGCTGTTCGTCTGCAGCCGCAACCAGCTGCGCAGCCCAACCGCCGAAGCCATGTGGCGACGGCGGCCCGGCTTCACTGCGCTGTCGGCCGGCACCAGCCCGCATGCACGACGCCCCATCGGCCCGGCGGACATCCGCTGGGCCGATGTCATCTTCGTGATGGAGGCCAAGCATCAGCATCGACTGCAGGCCGCATACGCGCGCCTGCTGGAACACAAGCGCCTGCATTGCCTGGATATCCCGGACGACTATCGCTGCATGGATCCCGTGCTGATGGATCTGCTGGACACCAAGGTGACCGCGTATCTCGATCAGCAGCCGGCAAAGCGGTAGATCAGCTCCGGGTCGCCGTCATCCAGTCCATGCACGATGCCGCTGTCGATGAAGCCCGATGCAACGAGCAGGCGCTGCATGGCGATGTTGGAGGCATTGGTCGAGGTGAACAGCTTGCGCTGTCCACGCTGTGCAATCGCGTGCCGCAGCAGTGCAGCGCCGACGCCCTGGCTGCGCCGCTCGCGCGTGACCATCAGCATTTCGATGAAGGCTTCGCCGAAGAAGTGCTCATGGAGGGTCATGTAGCCGACGATCTCGCGCTCCTGCTCGGCAACATGCACGTTGCCCCGCGCCAGCCACTCGCCAATCTGCTCCGCCCGTCGAGCGTCGCTTGCCGCCACGCTGTCGAGTGCGATCAGCGCGGAGGCATCGGCGGGCGTCGCGTCGCGGAGGCGCAGCGCAGTCGCAGCGGGCATGGTCGGGCTCCTGACAGGAGGGGCCAGTCTATCGGCTATGCCACAGGTGCAGCCGCACCCGCCGCAGCCAGCGCGTGCTCGGCAGTCAGTACACGCGGAACTCGGCCCGGCAGCCGTCGCTGACCCACACGCCGCGGCGGTCCCAGCCCCAGTTGCGGTCCTCGATGCAGGCCGTCACCGACTTCTGCTTGACCAGGCGCACCTCGTGGCGCACACGGATACGGCATTCCCTGTCCTTCTTTTCGTAGGACTCGCAGACCAGGCGCTCGCCATCATTGTCACGGTCCCTGCCGCGGCCCGGCCAGCGTCCGCGCCCATAGCCGTCGGCGACGAACTCGGCGCGGCAGCCGTCGGTCACCCACAACGTGCGGCGGCTCTGGCCCCAGTTCTGGTTCTCCACGCACCGGGTCACCGACAGCTGCCTGGCCAGGCGCATGGGGCCTTCGATCGGACATTGCGCGGTCTTGTTGAACTGCGATTCGCAGCGCAGCGCCGGAATGTGATCGGTGTCGTAGTCCTGTGCGGCCACGGTGGTGGCGGCCAGCAGCAGGGCAAGGGAGGTGCCGGTGATCGTCAGCAGCAGGCGATGGGACATGTGCAGGCTCGGTGGGGATGGGGCGGCAAGAATGGCCCAGTCCGGGGCTGCCGGAACGCTTCGTTCCGAAGATGGCTCAGTGGCGGTTTAGTAGTACGCGCGGGCCCATGCAGAGGCTTACATCCCGTATCATCGCTGCACATCCGATCGCATCGGTTTACACCCTCTTACATGTCTCCCACGCCGGTCGGCACAGCCTGTGGCTGTTGTCACTGGCATGCGGCCGGCGCGTGGAGGAGGATGCGCGGACCACGACGACCACAGGGGGTTGCGTTGATCAGCAGTACCGTCATTCATCGCTCGGCCGACGCAGGCGGCGCCGAGGTGCGGGTCCTGGACACCACGTTCAAGGGCAAGCATGTGTTCATTGCCTGGGGCCTGCGCGGGCCGGAACTGACCCGTAGCGCGGACCCGGCTGCCACCGTGGCCGCACGCAAGGCGCTGCACGCGGTTGCCGGCCACAGCGAGGGGCCGCGCAGCCCGGAAGTGTTCATCGCCAACCAGTCGGCGGTGGCGATCACGGTCTATCGCCTGCTTACCGAGGCGCGCTCCGGCGATGCCATCTTTTTCCTGTGCGATTCACAGGCGGTGGTCGAGTGGCTCATCACCGCGCTGGAAGTGCAGGGCGCGGACTGATTCCGCGCTCCGGCGCGCATCGATTCACGCCAGCGCCGCGTCCACCGCAGCCCGTGCGTGCAGTGCAGTGGTATCGAACAGCGGCACTGCGCTGTCTTCCGGTCGTACCAGCAGCATGATCTCGGTACAGCCCAGGATGATGGCTTCGGCACCGCGCGCCACCAGTCTCGCGATCACGCCGGCGTAGACCTGTCGTGAGTGCTCGCTGACCACACCGGCGATCAGTTCCTGGTAGATGATGTCGTGCACGCTGCGACGATCATCGGCTTCGGGAACCAGCACCTCCAATCCGAAGCGATCCTGCAGCCGGCCGCGGTAGAAGTCCTGTTCCATGGTGAAGGCGGTACCGAGCAGGCCCACCTTGCGTGCGCCTGCCTGCACGATGGCCTGGGCGGTGGGGTCGGCGATATGCAGCAGCGGCAGTGGACAGACCGCCTCGATGCGGTCGGCCAGCTTGTGCATGGTGTTGGTGCAGATCAACAGCAGATCGGCGCCACCGGCCTGCAGGCGCCGTGCAGCGTCGGCCATGTGGTCGCCCAGCGCATCCCAGTCGCCGTCATGCTGCAGCTGCTTGATGCCGGCGAAATCCACCGACCATAGCAGCAGCTGCGCCGAATGTGCGCCACCGAGGCGCTGCCGCACGTCCTCGTTGATGAGCCGGTAATACTGCGCCGAGCTTTCCCAGCTCATGCCGCCGATCAGGCCAAGGGTCTTCATGCACAGCTCCATGCCGGGGAGCCGTCATTGCAGCACAGCCGATGCGGGAGTTGCACTACACATTAGTGATTGCTAATGTGTTGGTCATGATCGAGAACGCCCTCTTCAAAGCGCTGGCCGACCCTACCCGCCGCCACATCTTCGAAAAGCTGGCCGAGGGCGGGCAGCATGCCAGCGCGCTGCGCGAGGGCATGGCGATCAGCCAGTCTGCGATGTCCCAGCACCTGGCGGTGCTGCGCGATGCCGGGCTGGTGAGCGAACAGCGCCAAGGCCGCTTTGTCCACTACCAGGTCGATCCGCGCGGGCTGGCGCACATCGGCAACTGGCTGCAGCGCTACCGGGCCTACTGGCCCGCGCGGATGGATGCCTTGCAGGATCTGCTGAAGGAGATGGACTGATGGACGATGTTCTGCACGAAGCGACTCCCGCGTTGGTGATGGAGCAGTGGCTGCCAGCGCCACCGGAACGGGTCTGGCGCGCACTGTTCGATCCGGCACTTCGTGAGCGCTGGTTGCCGGCGGCCGATCTTGCCGATCCGCAGCCCTGCCTGTGCGAGGAGGGGCGGGAGCTGGGGTTCCGCCTGCGCGATGCGCAGCCCCCGCATCTGCACAGCCTGGTGTGTTTCCGGCTGCGCGCGGATGACGGCGGGGGGACGGTGCTGACCATCGTGCATCGGCTCACCGACCTGCGCGCGCTGCTGCCGTTGGCCGCCAACGACGATCATCGCACCATGATGCGCGCGGCCTGAGCCGGCGCCTGGATCGAACGCTACAGGGAGCAGGCACATGCGGGACAGAATGCAGCTGATACCAATGGTGGTGGAACGCAGCGAGCGCGGTGAGCGCTCCCATGACATCTACTCGCGGCTCCTGCGCGAGCGCATCATCTTTCTCAACGGTGAAGTCGATGACACTGTGTCGGCGCTGGTCTGCGCGCAGCTGCTGTTCCTGGAATCGGAAAACCCGGAGAAGCCGATCCATCTGTACATCAACTCGCCGGGTGGAGTGATCTCCAGCGGCCTGGCGATGTACGACACCATGCAATACATCTCGGCCCCGGTGCATACGCTGTGCATGGGCACCGCGCGGTCGATGGGTTCGTTCCTGCTGATGGCCGGCGAGCCCGGTCACCGTGCGGCGTTGGCCAATGCCAGCCTGCATGTGCATCAGCCGCTGGGCGGGGTGCAGGGCCAGGCGTCGGACATCTTCATCCATGCCGAGGAAATGCAGCGCACCAAGCAGCGCATCACCCGGCTGTATGCGCAGCATTGCGGACGCAGTGTCGAGGAGGTCGAGCAGACCCTGGACCGCGATCGTTTCATGAGTGCCGAGCAGGCATGCGAATGGGGCTTGATCGATCAGGTACTGGTACGGCGCGACGCGCTCGCGGCCTGAGCCTGCCTCTGTAACCACCGCATCCATGCTGCGCTGTGTGTGCCGCGCCAGGCCGGCGCACTCTATGCTGGTGGGATCTTCTGAAGTGGATGTCCGATATGGCCCTGCATACCTGGTGGTGGTTTCTCGCCACGGTGTTCGTTCTGTGTGGTACGCCGGGGCCGAACATGCTGCATATCCTCGGTCGCAGCGTCGGGCTCGGCTTTCGCGGTAGCGTGCCGGCGATGGCTGGCTGCCTGCTGGCGATGCTGCTGGTGCTGGCGGCCTCCGCAGCAGGCCTGAGTGCGCTGCTGCATTCCTCGCCGATGCTGTTTGAGGTGCTGCGCTATCTGGGCGTGGCCTATCTGGCCTGGCTGGGCCTGAAGGCATGGCGTGACAGTTGCCGGCCGGCACCACCGGTGACGGTCGATGCCGCGCTGCCGGTTGCGGCGTCGCTGGGCGCGTGGAAGGTGTTCCGTGGTGGCCTTCTGGTGGGCCTGAGCAATCCCAAGCTGCTGCTGTTCGCTGCGGCGTTCCTGCCGCAGTTCGTCGACCCGTCGCGTGGCCAGGCGCTGCAGTACAGCGTGCTGGTCGCCACCTTCGCCGGCTGCGAACTGTTCTGGTATGTGATGTATGCCGCCGGTGGCCATGGCCTGCGCCGATGGTTGGCCAAACCCTTCGCGCGGCGCTGGTTCGAGCGGCTGGTGGGCAGCGTTTTCCTGGCCTTTGCAGTGGCCCTGCTGCGTTTCCGCCCGCGCTGATTCACGCTGCGCACGCGGCCTGTTCACGACTGCCGCATCGGCTACGGCCTAGCCTGATCATCCAGTACGCAGTCCCCACGGGGAAAGGTTTGACATGATCAAGTGGGCCATCATCTTCGCCATCATCGGCGTCATTGCGGGCGTGCTCGGCTTCGGCGGCATTGCCGGCGCCGCGGTCGGCATCGCCAAGTTCCTGTTCTGGACCGGCATCATCATCGCCGTGGTGCTGTTCCTGCTCGGCATGACCGTAGCGAAGAAGGTCAGCTAGCGTTGATCGCGCAGCAGCGTACTCAGTGTGCGCTGCTGCGCGAGAACAGATTGATCACCAGTACGCCAGCACAGATCAGGCCGATGCCGATCAACGCCGGTGCATCCAGGCGCTGCTTGAACACCACCAGCCCGATCAGCGAGATCAGCACGATGCCGACGCCGGACCAGATCGCGTAGGCGATGCCGGTCGGGATCGACTTCATGGTCATCGACAGCAGGTAGAAGCACAGTCCATAGCCGACCAGCGCGCCCAGTGTCGGCGCCAGCCGGCTCATGCCGTCGGATGCCTTCAGCAGCGACGTGGCAATTACTTCCAGCACGATGGCAGCGGCAAGGTAGAGATAGGGATTCATTGAGCGCTCCTGCTCACCGCGGGTCGCATAGTTTCAGGGCCTGTTCGGCCATCGCCAATGCGTTGGCGCGTTCTTCCTCGTCCAGCGGACGCCCATAGGCCGTGGCCCAGTAGCCATCGGCAGCGCAGCGCGCCGCATACAGTCGCGGATCGTTGGCTTCGCCGGCGAACTCGGCCAGCATCGCACGCTTCCAGGTACGCCAATGCGCAAGCAGGGCTGGTTCCATCAGGTTGCCCAGGGTCAGGCCGATGTCGTTGTCCTGTTCCTGCTGCAGCAGATGCTCGAAATTGGCCTGCACATAGGCGCGGCTGAAACGACCATGCCCTTCGGGGTTTTCCTGCAGCAGGGCACGTACCCGTGCTTCGAATTCGCCGATGAGCGCTCCGATGGCTTCATCCACCAGTGCCTGCTTGCTGCTGAAATGATGGAACAGCGCACCCTTGCTGACACCGGCGGCCTGCGCGACGTCCTGCACGGTCAGCGCGGCCAGGCCATTACGGCCGATCACTTCAATGGTGGCCTGCAGCAGTGACTGGCGCACGCTGTCGGGCGCCTTGCGGCGCGAACGGGAGGGGGATGCGGACATGGCGGGAAGAAACCGACTGGACGGTACGATTGTAACGCAGGCCCGTGGTGTCACCGCGCTGCCGGCCAGGGCCGGCAGCGGAACCGTCATGCGTCGATGCGGGCGAAACGCGGCTGCGGTCCGTGTTCGCCCGGTACCTGTTCGACGAACATGACATACGGGCGCACCCACAGGCCGCCTTCGCCATAGAGCGCGCGATACAGCACCAGTGGCTCCAGCGTCTCGCTGCTGCGGACGATATCGAGCACTTCGTACTCGCCGCCCTTGAAGTGGCGGTAGCGACCCGGGGCCAGGGTGGGTAGCGGGCTCAGCTCAGCCATGGGGTGCGCGCCTCACTTGCGTGCCGGGCTGGCCGGCTTCGCGCAGTAGGCAGCGATGGCCTCGGCGGTATTGGCCAGGCCCTGTGCCTGTGCCAGTTCCCACGGGCGTTCGCAACGCTGGCTGTGCTCGCACCACTGGTAGCCGGCCGAACCAATGCATCCGTGGGCATCGCGATCGCCGCCCACCTTCGGTATCGCAGACGAGGTGGTCGCCGCATCGGCACGTGCGGCGGCGTCGTGCTGGTTGGCGCACGCGGTCAGCACCAGCAGGGCTGGAATCAGAAGAAGCGCTTTCATCGGGCGGGCTCCGTGCCTAAAGCGACAGTGTCTGTCGCAAATAGCCCTCCAGCAAGCGCTCAGTGCATGGCGGCGCGGATCAGCTCTTCAATCAGCACCAGATAGCTGGCCACGAAATAGAACTTCAGCAGCGTCCAGCGCTGCTGCGAGAAGAAGGTGCGCATGTGGAAGGGGCCCCTGTTGGTGACGGTAGTGTGAAGCCCCGTCAACTCCGTGACAAGGGTCACGGAACGCCTTCACTAAACAGCCTCAGGGATGTGAGGGTTGGGAAGCGCCCGACCGAATCCTGAGGCATTTTCGTACAAATCTGATGGGCCATCTCCGACGCGATCGATAGCCTGAGGGTGTACTGGCACGTGGCTCTGCCGCCTGTCACCGCCTCTTTCCTTCCGCAGGAGCTTCTCATGGTCTTTACTGTCCAATGCACTGCCCGGCACTGGTCCGTGTTGCATCCGAAGGCGGGTGACGCCACCCGTTACGCCCGCGGTGCCGATGCCTTCGACGCGGCCGCTGCGCTGGCCCTCGAGCACCATCGTCGCACCGGCCAGCGCAGCACGGTCCGGGTCGAGGCGCTCGGCAGCACCGTGGATGCGCTCCATATCGGGGAGTGACGCCACCGGCCGAGGCGCAGTCAGCCACGGTTGAGTTGTTTGAATGGGGAAAAAACCGCCGTGGTGCGACCCCCTGTGCGCCGCGCCACGAATCCCGGATGCTTGCGCCATCGTATTCATCCGGAGATTCCGATGGGCAAGGCACTCACCTGGCGCACCCTGGCCTGCACGCTGCTGCCGATGCTGGCGGCCGCAGGCGGCGCGCAGGCGCAGAGCTATGGCTACGGTTATGACGATGATCGCTATGGCGGTCGTGATGGCGGCGGCATCGTCCGCTGCGAATCGATCAAGAACCGCAGCAATGAATGCCGTCTGGAAGGCCGTGCCCGGATGATCCGCCAGTTGTCCGGTTCGCCGTGCGTGGAAGGCGAGACCTGGGGGCAATCGCGCTACGGTGTGTGGGTCACCCAGGGCTGCCGTGCCGAGTTCGTTGGCGAGTACCGCCGTGGCGGTGGCTGGGGTGGTGGCCATGGCAACGGCTGGGGCAACGGTGGCAATGGCTGGGGCGGGGGTGAGGTGATCACCTGCCATTCCAACGGCCACCGCCAGGAGTACTGTGATGCCCGCATCCGTCGTGGTGTGCGCCTGGTGCGTCAGGATTCACGCAGCGCCTGCATCGAGGGCCAGACCTGGGGCTGGAACCGTCGTGGCATCTGGGTCAGCGACGGCTGCCGGGCGCAGTTCCAGGTGAATTGAGCTCGCCCATCGAAAATCAGAATAATCTGATACAGCTCACATTTTGAACGTCGTATCTTCTGTGATCAGGGCACCCTGCGTGCCCCTGATCCGTCGCGATGAAGTCTGCCGAAACCGGCACGCCCGTCCCGCCACCGTCGATACGCTGCCTCAAGGAGTGAGCTGCATGTTGATCCGCCTGCAATGCGAGCAACGCCAATGGCGCGTGCTGCACCCGGACCGGCCGGAACCGATCGAGTTCCGCGATGGTGCCCGGGCCTACGATTTCGCTGAAACCCTTGCACGCCTCCACTTCGTCGACACCGGGCAGCGCGCTGCTGTGCGGGTGGAGGCCAGCGGTGCGTTCGTGGAAGCGGTCAGCTACGGCTGAGGGTTGGGGTTTCCGGCCAGATCATCGTTCCGGAGCCCGCTAGCCACGCACGGCGTGGATCTACTTTGCATCTGTCTCCACGCATGGCGTGGATCGACCCCTGTTCCGCAGTAGATCCACGCCATGCGTGGATCTACTGGTGGTGACCGGCCTCAGCCTGCCGCGCTGAGCGGCGGGGTCCCGGCAGCCAGCTGCGGCCAGCGCTTGAGCACCGCCGCGCGGATGCCCGCCGCATCGATACCGGCTTCGGCCAGCAGGTCCTCACGGCTTGCGTGGTGCTGGTAACTGTCGGGCAGGCCCAGGTGCAGGATCGGGCGCAATACGCCTTCGGCGTTGAGCAGTTCGCCGACGCCGGAGCCGGCGCCGCCGGCCACCACATTGTCTTCGATTGTGACCAGGCCCTCGTGCTGGGCGGCCACGGCCAGCACCAGCTCGCGGTCCAGCGGCTTGATGAAGCGCATGTTGACCACGCTCAGGCCCAGTTCGCGGCCGACCTGCTCAGCGGCGGCCACGGTGCTGCCGAAGGCGAGCAGCGCGACGCGGCTGCCCTGCAGGCGCAGCTCGCCCTTGCCGATCGGCAGGGTCGACAGGTCGGTACCGGCGGCAACGCCGGTGCCGGTGCCGCGCGGATAGCGCACGGCAGCCGGGCCCGGATGCTGCAGGCCAGTGCTGAGCATCTGCCGGCACTCGGCTTCATTGGACGGAGCCATCACCACCAGGTTCGGCACGCAGCGCAGGAAGCTCAGGTCGAGGTTGCCGGCATGGGTGGCGCCGTCCGGACCGACCACGCCGGCGCGGTCGATCGCGAACAGCACGTCCAGGTCCTGGATGGCCACGTCATGCACCAGCTGGTCGTACGCACGCTGCAGGAAGGTCGAGTAGATCGCCACCACCGGCTTGCCACCCTGGGTGGCCATGCCGGCGGCGAGGGTGACCGCGTGCTGTTCGGCAATTGCCACGTCGAAATAGCGCTGCGGGTATTCCTTGCTGAAACGCACCAGGCCGGAGCCTTCGCGCATCGCCGGGGTGATGCCGTACAGGCGTGGCTCGGCAGCGGCGGCATCGCACAGCCAGTCGCTGAACACATCGGTGTAGGTCGGCTTCTTGGCACCGGCCTTGGCCACCAGGCCCTTGTCCGGATCGAACGGGCCGACGGCGTGGTAACCGATCTGGTCGCCTTCGGCCGGCTCGTAGCCCTTGCCCTTGGTGGTCATCACGTGCAGCAGCTTCGGGCCCTTGGAGGCGCGCAGCGTCTTCAGCGTGGACAGCAGGGCGGGCATGTCGTGGCCGTCGATCGGGCCGGTGTAGTGGAAGCCCATTTCCTCGAACATCGTGGACGGCACGAACATGCCCTTCCAGTGTTCTTCCCAGCGCTTCACGAAGCGCGCCGGATTGTTCTTCTTGTCGCCGAGGATCTTCTTGCCGCCTTCGCGCAGCGCATTGAGCGTGCGGCTGCCGGTGGCACGGCCGAGCATCTTGGTCAGGCCGCCGACCGCCTCGGAGATCGACATGTTGTTGTCGTTGAGGATCACCAGCAGGTTCGGCTCGGGCTCCATGCCACCGGCGTGCATCAGCGCTTCGAACGCCATGCCGGCGGTCATTGCGCCATCACCGATCACTGCAACGACCTGGCGGTTGTCGCCTTCGGACTGGCGGGCGATGGCCATGCCGAGTGCGGCCGAGATCGAGGTCGAGGAGTGGCCGACGCCGAAGGTGTCGTACTCGCTCTCTTCGCGCTTCGGGAACGGCGCGACGCCGTCCTTCTGCTTGACGGTGTGGATCTCGTCGCGGCGACCGGTCAGGATCTTGTGCGGGTAGGTCTGGTGACCGACGTCCCAGACCAGCTGGTCCTGCGGAGTCTGGTACAGGTAGTGCAGGGCCACGGTGAGTTCGATCACGCCCAGGCCGGCGGCGAAGTGGCCGCCGCTCTTGCCCACCGACTCGATGAGGTAGGCGCGCAGTTCGTCGGCGACCGCCCTCAATTCGGATTCGTCGAACGTGCGCAGGTCATCCGGTGTCTGGATGCGCGCGAGGCGGGGATAGCGGGCAGAGTCGATCATCATGTTCGCACTTGTTCTGAACGCCCATTTTCGCCCTCAAACGGGGGTGGGGCAAGCAAACGCCGCCGCCCGTGACAGGACGGTGAGGGTTGCATTTTCAGCGATTCAGGTGCTCAGTTTTGACCGCTTGGGCAATTGCGCCTTCAGGAAGGCCATCTGGTCGGCCAGGATGTTGCGGTTGGACAGGATCAGGTGCTCGATCCAGCTGGGCCGGTAAGGCACCGCCAGCAACGGCATTCCGGCCTGCTGGGGGGTGCGGTCGCTCTTGCGCGAGTTGCAGTGGAAGCAGGCGGTGACCACGTTTTCCCAGCAGTCCAGGCCACCCTTGGACAGCGGCATGACGTGGTCGCGGGTGAGCGTGGGGCGGTTGAACTGCTGGCCGCAGTACATGCACAGGTGTGCGTCGCGGGCGAACAGGGCCGGGTTGGTCAGGTTCGGCGTGGGGTCGATCGCGCGGGAGCGGGCGTGGCCGCGGGCGGCGATGATCGGGTGCAGGTCCATGCCGCTCTGCAGTCCGCTGAAGCGGTTGGTACCGCCGTGGATGTGCAGGCAGGGATCGCCGAGTGTCCAGGCGACGGCTTCGCGGGCGTAGAGGCACGCCGCATCCTGCCAGGTGATCCAGTCCAGTACGCGTCCGTGGGCATCAAGCGAGAGCAGCCGGACCGAACCGGGGCGATGCAGCGTCGTGGCGTTGGGCGATGCTTCGGCGCCCGGAGCAGAAAACGGAGCTCCGGCTTCGATCAGACCCAAGCGTGTAGTGTCTGTCTCCATCGGGAGAACAGCTTATACCTGAATGTTGACGATTTGTGTATCGCCCCGAGGGCGATGCCCAAATCGCAATGATTCAGGTCCACGCATTCCTCCTATCCCCCGCACCTGTCGGTGCGCCCCCTTTAGCAACCCAGCCCGCCGTTGGCGCGCTGGGTTGCCCGCGCATTCTTCCTAATCCCCGCGCCTGTCGGCGCGCCCCCTTTAACAAAAGGGGGCTTTTCTCCAGATGGATTTCGGTGGTTTCCATCCACGCATGGCGTGGATCTACGGTGTCGACCAAGGTCGACACCTACCAGCAGCAGAAATCTGTCGAGGGCGGGGTGGGTCCGGTTGCGGGGGCGTGAGCCGCATGGATGCGGCGACCGAGCTTACATGGACGTACTTGCAGCGTCCCCCGCAATTGGACCCACCTCGCCACCCCGCAGGAAGCCAGCTCTTGCCGTTGCTGTTGCTGTTGCGGTTGCCGGCCAGCGGCCGGCACTACCGCGGGTGCCGGGCGCCGCCCGGCTCAGGCGCCGAAGCGCTCGTCGTCCATCGCCATCAGCGGGGCGGCGCCGGCCTGGATCGCGGCGGCGTGGGCGAGGGTGCGCGGCAGCACGCGGGCGAAGTAGAACCGTGCGGTCTCGCGCTTGCCCTGAGCGAAAGCGGCGCCGTGCGCGCTGGCATCGGCGGCGGCCACGCTGCGGGCCCACCAGTAAGCCAGCACCACGTAACCCGAATAGAACAGGTAGTCGTAGCTGGCCGCGCCGAGTTCGTCCGGATTGGAAGCCGAACGCTGCAGCACATCCATGGTCAGCTTGCCCCATTCGGCGGCCTTGGCGCGCAGCGGGCCGATGAACTCGGCCAGCGCTTGGTTGCCCTCGTTGGCCTTGGCGAACGCCTCGATCTCGGCCAGCATCAGCTTCAGGCCGGCGCCCTGGCTGGACGCGGTCTTGCGGCCGATCAGGTCCAGCGCCTGGATGCCGGTGGTGCCTTCATACAGCGTGGTGATGCGCGCATCGCGGGCCAGCTGCTCCATGCCGTGTTCGCGGATGTAGCCGTGGCCACCGAAGCACTGCAGGGCGTTGTAGGTGTTCTCGATGCCCCATTCGGTCTGGCAGGCCTTGGAGATCGGGGTCAGGAAGCTCACCAGGGTGTCGGCGCGCTCGCGCTCGGCGGCATCGTCGGCGTGGTGGGCGACGTCGATCAGGGTGGCGGCGTGCAGGGCCAGCAGGCGGCTGCCTTCGACTAGCGACTTCACCGTCAGCAGCATGCGGCGCACATCCGGATGGACCAGGATCGGGTCGGCCGGCTTGTCCGGGAACTTGGCGCCGCTCAGGGCGCGCGACTGCAGGCGCTCACGGCTGTACTTCAGTGCGTTCTGGTAGGCGCGCTCGGACAGGCCGATGCCCTGCAGGCCGACGCCCAGGCGCGCGGTGTTCATCATGGTGAACATGGCCTGCAGGCCCTTGTGCGGCTGGCCGACCAGGTAGCCCTGCGCACCATCGAAGTTCATCACGCAGGTGACCGACCCCTTGATGCCCATCTTGTGCTCGATCGAGCCGCAGCGCAGTGCGTTGCGCTCGCCGACGTTGCCTTCGCGGTCGACCTTGAACTTCGGGGTGACGAACAGCGAGATGCCCTTGGCACCCGGAGGGGCGTCGGGCAGCTTGGCCAGTACCAGGTGGACGATGTTGCCGGTCAGGTCGTGCTCGCCGGCAGTGATGAAGATCTTGGTGCCGGTGATCGAGTAGCTGCCATCGGCATTCGGCTCGGCCTTGGTCTTGAGCAGGCCCAGGTCGGTGCCGCAGTGCGGCTCGGTCAGGCACATGGTGCCGGTCCAACGGCCCTCGATCAGCGGCTTCAGGAAGGCCTCGTGCTGCCAGGCCTCGCCGTGCTGCTTCAGCGCTTCGATGGCGCCGTGCGAGAGCAGCGGGAAGTTGCCCCACGCCAGGTTGGCGGCGTTGATCATCTCGTTGAGCGGCACGCCCAGGGTGTGCGGCAGGCCCTGGCCGCCCAGCTCCGGCGACGCGGTCAGGCCGGTCCAGCCGCCATCGACGAACTGGTCGTAGGCCTGCTTGAAGCCGGGCGGGGTGGTCACTTCACCGGTGGCCTGGTCGAGCACGCAGCCGATCTCGTCGCCGACGCTGTTGAGCGGGGCCAGCACGGTGGCGCTGAAGCGGCCGGCTTCTTCCAGCACGGCATCGACCACGTCGGCGGTGGCGTCGGTGAAGCCCAGGCGGGCGAACAGGGGTTCGACCTTGAGCACATCGTGCAGGGCGAAACGGAGGTCGGAAAGCGGGGCGGTGTAGCTGCTCATCGGTACGTCTCGATTTGATCAGGGACAGGGGGGGCGGCGCCGGGCGCCGCGGCGGAAAGCGGGAGTCAGCGCAGCACGCCCGGCAGGCCCGGGGCCTGGTTGAGGGTGCTGCGGCTGCTGATGTCGAAGCTGCGCTGCTTCTTTTCCTGCGGCGTTGCTGCCACCGTTCCCTTCAGGCCATAGGCCAGGGTGCGGTTGCTGGCCAGCGCATCGGCCACCACCAGGCGTGCGGCCGAGCTGGGCACCAGATCGACCTGGATGACGTCGGCCGAGGTGCCGCCGATAGAAATGCCCGGCTTGGCCTGCAGGGTGCCGGCGTCGCTGTCGCCGACGGTCAGCGCCAGCGCGACGTCATCGAAGGTCATGGGCATGGAGCTGTAGTTCTGCAGGCGCAGGGCCACGGTCCAGTTGCCGTCGGCGCGCACGGTCAGCTGCTGCAGGCTGGCTGCCGGTTCCGAAACACGCTTGACGATGCCGTTGTTGCAGGCAACAAGGGCGAGGGTGCACAGGACGATCAAGGCGATACGGAAGCGGTGGAGCATGGGCGCAGGTCCTCTGGAGGGGTGCGTTGGATAAGCATACTACGGCGTATGGTCGTTTGGATCGCCTGTGGCGACCCGTCGCAGAGGGTAGCGCGTGAAGATGGCGGTCGGGCGTGCGCGGCGCCGGATGGCGCGCGCGTGGTGCGCCGGATACGACGCGGTTCAGTCGGCGGGCGTATCGCGAATCGGAGCCATCAGGCGCAGTGGGCCGAGGTCGTAGCCCATCGTCTCGGCTTTCTCTTTCAACTGTTCGAACCGGGTGCGATCCATTTCCGGCAGGCGCGAGAGGATCCACAGGTACTTACGGTCCGGCTCACCGACCAATGCCCACTGATAGTCCGGGTCCAGTGCCAGGACCCAGTAGTCGGCCCAGACCAGCGGCACCCAGCTCAGCCAGTCCGGCACGAAGCGCACCTGCAACTGGCCGGGATGGCCGGCAACCGGGCGTGCAACGCCTTCAGCAACCACGCGTTCTCCGTCGCCGTTGCGGCAGGCATTGGTGACACTGATGCGGCCATCGCGGCGCAGCCCGTAGTTGGCGGTGATCTCGCCGACGCACTGCTTCTGGAACGACACCGGAAGATGCGCGATCTCGTGCCACTGGCCTGCGTAGCGGTCGATGTCCAGCGTGTCGACTGCGCGCACCGGTTCGGCGGCGATCACCGGGGAGGCGGCCAGCAGCAGGCAGGCAAGCAGGGTGGGGCGCAGAGGCATCGGCAGGCTCCAGGCAGGAGTCCTGAGCTTAGGCGAGCGGCCACGGGCGCGTGTAAAGGTTCCATGCGCCGGCACCATTGCCGTCGTCGGTTGGGGCTACTGCTCGAACGGGCGTTGACTGCGCTCGTCGCCGTCAAAGGTAAGTGTCCGCGTATGCAACGTGCCGCTGCCCATATCCCATTTGAAGGTGTCCAGCCCTCCGCCGCCAGTTCCCTTGGAATGCAGGCGTACTGCGCCGCGGGTCAGATTGTCGGTCAGCAGCAGTTGCGCGGAGCCGTCGGCGTCCACACGGAGTCCGGCCCGGTCCCGCCACCGGTCCTCGCCCTGTCCCTTCGGGGCGTCCAGAGCAAGAGCGACGCTGTTGTCCTCGAACGTGCTCAGGCCGCCTCGCTCGGCGCCGGAAGCGTCGAAAATCAGGATGCCGGCAGCGCGGCTTCGTCGCCCTTCTTCTACGCTGTCCTGGCCAATCTCCACCCTTACCACGCCGTGCTCGTCGAGTACCTGCAGCTGCCGCGTGCTCAAATGATCGACGTGTAATGGGGCATTGCGCTGCGAAAGCAGCCAGGCCGTGACTGCGGCCAAGCCAAGCAACAATACGGACAGCCCGGCAACCAGCCATTGCAGGCGTCGCAGCGATTGCTGTAGTTGGGACAGGGAAGGGGTGTCATCCATGTCATCAGTGCTCCATGCAGTGAACCAAGGACGGTACTACAGAGACGGCAGGCACGGTCGCGCAAAAAAAAGACCTGCATTTCTGCAGGTCTCTGAAGATGGTGGCCGAAGACGGAATCGAACCGCCGACACGGGGATTTTCAATCCCCTGCTCTACCAACTGAGCTACTCGGCCAAATTGTGTGGCAACCGTGATCAAACCCGGTTTTCGGAAAAAAAAGACCCGCATTTCTGCAGGCCTTCGAAAGTGGTGGCCGAAGACGGAATCGAACCGCCGACACGGGGATTTTCAATCCCCTGCTCTACCAACTGAGCTACTCGGCCACATTTTTCGTTGCAGCGAGGTCGCTGCCAAGGACGCGTATATTACGGAGGTCGGCTGCCTTCGGCAAGCGTTTTGCCAAGATTTCTTCACATTGCCGTCTGCGCGCTCGCAAGTGCTTGATCCTCCGTTCTGGGGCGGGGCGTGGCCAGTCGATAATCGTCTGCGATGGAAATCAGCAGGTCGCCGCAAGCGCCAATGCTGCAAGGGCAAGGGCCGTGCCGGACCCGCGCCGGTCCGGGCAATGGAACGCTGTTTTCGTGGCCACCATCGGGGATCGCTGCGGCGTAGTGTCGGCACTCCTTTCTCCTGATGCTGGCAACAGCAGAGACCTGGCCATGTCCGATTCCTCGACCACCTCCCGCATCGTGCTCGCCTCGCGTCCACAGGGCGCACCGACCGCCGGCAATTTCCGTCTGGAGCAGGCCACGCTGCCGGCGCCCGGGCCGGGCGAGGTGCTGCTGCGCAACCGCTACCTGTCGCTGGACCCGTACATGCGTGGGCGCATGGACGAGGGCCCCTCGTATGCCGCGCCGGTGGCGGTGGGCGCGGTGATGGAAGGGCAGACCGTGGCCGAGGTGCTGCAGTCCAACGCCGAGGGCGTAGCCGCAGGTGAGCTGGTGCTGGCGCCGGGTGGCTGGCAGACCCACGCGGTGCTGCCGGCCAGGGCACTGGGGCGCCGCCTGGACCCGGCCGGACTGCCGCTGAATACCGCGCTGGGCGTGTATGGCATGCCCGGCTTCACCGCCTATTCCAGCCTGCATGAAATCGCCCGTTTGAAGCCGGGCGAGACGCTGGTCGTGGCTGCCGCGACCGGGCCGGTGGGCGCGACCGTGGCCCAGCTGGCCAAGCTGCAGGGCGCGCGCGTGGTCGCCATCGCCGGCGGCGAAGCCAAGCGTGCCTATCTGCAGACGCTGGGCGTGGACGTGGCGCTGGATCATCGCGCCGCTGATTTCGCCGCGCAGCTGCGTGCGGCGGTGCCCAGGGGTATCGACGTGTATTTCGAGAACGTAGGCGGGCACGTGCTGGATGCAGTGCTGCCGCTGCTCAACGACTTCGCCCGCATTCCGGTGTGCGGCACCATCGCCACCTACAACGAGCGGGGCGTCGAGCAGCCCGGCCCGGACCGGTTGCCCGCACTGTTCAGCCAGATCCTGCGCCAGCGCCTGACCGTGCGTGGTTTCATCGTGCACGACTTCAACCACCTGTGGCCGGAGTTCGAACGCGAGATGCCGCAGTGGCTGCGCGACGGCCGCATCCAGTACCGCGAGGATGTGGTGGAAGGGCTGGAGAATGCACCGGAGGCGTTCTTCGGGCTGTTGCAGGGGCGCAACTTCGGCAAACTGGTGGTGAAGCTGGATTGAGCGTTCGCTGGGATTCGCCGGGCATGGCCCGGCGCTACCGCGCGGTGTGCCGACCAAGGTCGGCAGCTACCGGGTTGCATCAGCCGTTGGCTGCCTTTTCCCGGCGCAGCAGTTCGCGCTTGCGCGCTACGCCCCAGGCATAGCCGGACAGGTCGCCATCGCGGCGCACCACGCGGTGGCAGGGCACGGCCACCGCCAACGGATTGCTTGCGCATGCGCGTGCGACGGCACGGCTTGAGCGCGGCGCGCCGATACGCGCGGCGATATCCGCATACGAGGCAGTCTGCCCGCGCGGAATCTGCTGCAGTGCCTGCCACACCCGTTGCTGGAACGCGGTGCCACGGATATCCAGCGGCAACGTGGCGCCTCGCGAAGGATCCTCGACCAGGCCTACGACCTGTGCCACCAGTTGCTCGTAGCCCTGGTCGGCGCCGACCAGTTCGGCTTGGCGGAAGCGTTGCTGCAACGACTGCAGCAGGGTCTCCGGATCGTCGCCGAGCAGGATCGCGACCACGCCGGTCCCGCTGCTGGCCACCAGCACGCTGCCCAGTGAGCTTTCGGCAAGCGCGAAGTGGATGACTTCGCCGCGCCCCCCTGCGCGCCATTGCTTGGGCGTCATGCCCAGCAACTTCGGTGCGTTCTCGTAGAAGCGTCCACTGGAACCGAAGCCAGCATCGTGGAAGGCGTCGGTGATGCGTTCCTGTTGTTCCAGCCCGGTGCGCAGGCGGTCGGCGCGGAGCGCGGCGGCGTACTGCTTGGGGGTCAGCCCGGTGGACTGCTTGAACAGGCGATGCAGGCGCGTCGGGCTGCAGCCAGCAATATCGGCCAGTTCCTGCAGCGAGGGTTCGTCGAGGCTGGTCTGCAGGTGGCGGCAGACCCGTTCGATGCGGTCATCGAGGGCGGTGGTGGCGGTACTGTCCATGGCCGGATTCTGGCACGTGCCGGTGCTGCGGAAACTCCGTTTCCTGCACTCACCTGTGAGGCCCGGAAACGGAGTGTTGGCGGGCCGAAGGCACGGCATCGTGGTGGCCACTTCACAACCGGTACCACGACCATGCGCCTGAACAACAAGATCGCTCTCATCACCGGTGCCAGCGCCGGTATCGGCCGCGCCAGCGCGCTGCGCTTCGCCGCCGAAGGAGCAAAGCTGGTGCTCAACGCACGGCGGCCGGAGCCGCTGCAGGCGCTGGCCGAGCAGATTCGCGCTGCCGGTGGCGAAGCCGTGGTGCATGCCGCCGACGTGGCCAACCCGGGCACGGCGCAGGCGCTGGTCGATCTGGCCCAGCAGTCATTCGGCGGCCTGGACATCGCGCTCAACAATGCCGGCATGCTCGGCCCGGGCGTGCCGGCGGCGGAGTTTCCGGTGGATGCCTGGCGCGAGGTGATGGCCACCAATCTCGACGCCGCCTTCCATGCGGCACGCGCGCAGCTGCCGGCACTGCTGGCGCGCGGCGGCGGCTCGCTGGTGTTCGTCGGTACCTTCGTCGGCCACACCGTGGGATTCCCGGGCATGGCGGCCTATGCGTCAAGCAAGGCCGGGCTGATCGGCCTGAGCCAGGTGATCGCTGCCGAATACGGTGCGCGCGGCGTGCGCAGCAACGTACTGCTGCCCGGTGGCACCGATACGGAGATGGGCCGGCAGGCCGCACCGACCGGCGATGCCCGCGACTTCGTGCGCTCGCTGCACGCACTCAAGCGCCTCGCCGAGCCGGAGGAGATCGCCAATGCGGCGCTATTCCTGGCCAGCGATGAGAGCAGTTTCGTTACGGGCACCGCGATGCGCGTGGAGGGTGGGGTGTCGATCACCCGTACCTGAGCGCGGTCACGTGCGTGGTGAGTAGCGAATGCCGCTGCTGGCCATGAAGCCTTTCGGATCGAAACGGGCCCAGGCTTCGCCCCAGTTGAACCGGGCGCAGCCGCCGGTCAGTTTTCGCCCCAATGCCGTGGCCAAGGTGCGGCGCATGAACGCGACTTCGGCATCGATCGCTGCCTGGGTTGGCCAGCCGTCTTCCAGTGTTGCACCGGGTAGATCGACGCCCATCGTCACCATGTCGAGCTGTTGCCCGTGGAAGCACAGGCTGATGCCAGCGGGCGCACCGCCCAGGCTGAGCCGGTGCAGGCTGAGCCAGTGATAGCCGGTGCCGACATCACGCTCCCCACTTGCCAAGGCGGTAAAGGCGATGCGCGCTTCATCCAGTGAGAGCGTGGGGCAGATCAAGGCCGGCAGATTGCCGAGCTGGATGCTGCCGTCGGTCGCATCGAGGCGCATCGGCACGGCGTGTGCTGCGTGCTGGACAGAAGAGGGCATGGCATACCGGTGGGCGTGGTGCCTCGGATTCTGGCTGCACGGGGGCCGCAGCGGCAAGCCAGTGCCTGCACATGACGTTGGCACAGGACTGACCTGTGGCTTACCCGGCAACCTCTAGCGTGATGGGCAACGTTGGCGTTCCGCCGGCGAGGGAGATTTCAATGAACGAGCGAGGCAAGGATCAGGACCCGAAGCAGGGCATCCAGGAAAGCCGCCAGGACAGGAAGCAGGACGACGTGGCCAAGCAGCGGCCGGGGCAGCGCGATCAACAGGTGCGCGATACGCACTCGCGCAGCCCGCAGCGCAAGGACGGCGGCGAGGAGCCGGCCTGAGCCGGGGGTGCTGAAAAGAAAAAACCCGCAGATCACGGAGATCTACGGGTTCTTCTGAATAGTGGTGGAGCCAAGGAGGATCGAACTCCTGACCTCGTCATTGCGAACGACGCGCTCTCCCAGCTGAGCTATGGCCCCACGGCAGGCTTTCAGTGTAGCGCTGCCTGCCGGGCTTGCCAAGCGCCGTCCCCCAGCCGGTTCAGGCCAGCGCCTGGCGCAGCAGATCGCCCGCGCGCTGTATCGCCATGCCGGTGGAAGCGGCCACGCCCTGCAGGTGGATGCAGGCGTGGATCATCCCCGGCAGCCGCTCCAGCGTGCAGTCGACACCCGCAGCCTGCACGCGGTGCGCGTACTGCTCGGCCTCGTCGCGCAGCGGGTCGTGCTCGCAGCTGAGCACGGAGGCTGGCGCCAGCCCCTGCAGGTCGGTTGCGTGGGCGGGCGAGGCCAGCGCCGACGGTTGGGCCAGATCACCCAGATAGGCCTGCCAGCAGCGCTGCATCAGTTCGGCGCTGAGGTAATAGCCTGTGGCGTAGTCGCGGTAGGAACCGCTGCCCATGCCGGCATCCAGCGCCGGGTACAGCAACAACTGGTGGCACGGTTGCGGCAGGCCCTGTTCGCGCAGCAGCAGGCAGCCGGCGGCGGCGAGGTTGCCGCCGGCGCTGTCGCCACCGATTGCCAGCCGCCGTGGGTCCAGGCCGAGGCGCTCGGCGTTGTCCTGCAACCACCGCCAGGCGTCGGCGACGTCATGCAGTGGAATCGGGAACGGGTGTTCCGGCGCCAGCCGGTAGCCCACGGCGACAATCACGCAGCCGCTGGCATTGGCCAGCGCGCGGCAGGGGCCGTCATAGACCGCCAGTGAACACTGGAACCAGCCGCCGCCATGCGCGAACAACAACGCCGGTGCCGGTCCATCGGGCAGCCCTTCCGGTGTGTAAAGGCGGACTTCCAGCGCGTGGCAGTCGCGTGCGATCACCGCATGCTCGATCACATGCGCAACCGGCTGCGGCGCGCCCTGAAGCTGCGGCAGCGCACTCTCGCTGATCGCACGCAGCTCGCGCAGGTCGTCAGGCAGCGGATGTGCCGCAACGGCATCGACGAACTGCTGCAGCGCGGGTTCAAGCCGCATGACGTGCCTCCTGCAGGAACGGCAGAAGCTGCGCCAGGAACGCCTGCGGCGCTTCTTCCATGATGAAGTGGCCGCAGCCCGGCACGATGCTGCCGCGCACGTTGTCGGCATGCGGTTGCAGGGTCAGCATCGGCGCATCGGCGGTGGCGTGTTCGGCGCCGATGGCCAGCACCGGCATCGCCAGCCGGCGCTGCGCGCGCAGCTTGTTCTGGCGGATCGTCTCCGGAATCGCGCGGTACCAGGCGAAGCCGGCCCGCAGTGCGCCAGGGCGGCTGTAGGCGGCAATATAGGTATCGGCGGCCACCGCATCGCGCCGGTACGACCAGCGGTCGAACATGAATTCCAGGTAGGCGCGCTCGCGCCCCGTAATCAATGCTTCCGGCAGGTCGGCCACCTGGTTGAACATGAAGTGCCAGAGGAAGATGTTGTCAGCCGGTGCGGCGAAGATGCCCGGTTCCGGCGCCAGGCCGGGAATCACCGCTTCGGTGACCGCCAGCTGGCGCACGGCCTGCGGCTGATCGCTGGCCAGCGCATAGGCGATCCACATGCCGATGTCATGCCCGACCACCTGGTAACGATCGTGGCCCAGTGCCTGCATGGTCTGGTGCAGGACGGCGGCGGCACTCCCAGTGTCGTAGCCGTGGGCAGGGCGGTCGGATTCGCCGATGCCCGGTGGATCGACCGCGATGGCTTCGAAACCGGCTTCGGCCAGCGCATGCAGCACGTGGCGCCAGGCATACCAGGTCTGCGGCCAACCGGGAATCAGCAGCACCGGCTCGCCATGGCCGGCGGAAACACAATGCACGCGCTGGCCGTCGATACGCAGGTAGTGATGGCGCAGGGCATCGTCGCCGGCAGTGCCAGCGGAAGAAAGGGTGTTCATGGGGGTTGCTCCGTTGGGGCTCAGGCGATGCCGAGCATCTGCTGCATCTGTGTGGTGCTGATCGGTGCACCGGCAAAGTCGTCGAAGATCTTGTCGGTGACCGGAATGATGTGGTTGCGGATGAACGCGGCACCTTCGCGCGCGCCGGCTTCCTGGTCCTTCAGGCAGCACTCCCATTCCAGCGTTGCCCAGCCCTGGTAGTCGTACTGGGCCAGCTTGGAGAAGATCGACTTGAAGTCGACCTGGCCGTCGCCCAGCGAGCGGAAGCGGCCGGCGCGCTCGGTCCAGTCGGCATACCCGCCATAGATGCCCTGGCGCCCGCTCGGGCGGAACTCCGCATCCTTGACGTGGAACATGCGGATCAGCGGGTGGTAGATGTCCAGGTACTCCAGGTAGTCCAGCTGCTGCAGCACGAAGTGGCTGGGATCGAACAGGATGCGGCAGCGCGGGTGCTGGTCGACGCGTTCGAAGAAGCGCTCGAAGCTGGTGCCGTCATGCAGGTCTTCGCTGGGATGGATCTCGTAGCAGAGGTTGATGCCGTTGTCCTCGCAGGCATCGAGGATCGGCCGCCAGCGTCGTGCCAGTTCGTCGAACGCCGCGTCGATCAGGCCCGGCGGGCGCTGCGGGAACGGGAACAGATACGGCCAGGCGAACGAGCCGGAGAAGGTGCCCATGTCCTGCAGGCCCAGCCGTCGCGAGGCACGGGCGGCCAGGTGCAGCTGCTGCTGCGCCCATTCGCTGCGGGCCTTCGGGTTGCCGCGCAGTGCTTCCGGGGCGAAGCCATCGCAGAGCTCGTCGTAGGCCGGATGCACGGCCACCAGCTGGCCGAGGATGTGGGTGGTCAGTTCGCTGACCTGCAGGCCGTGCTCGGCCAGGGTGCCGCGGAGGTCGTCGCAGTAGTCCTGGCTGTCGGCAGCCGTGGCCAGGTCGAACAGGCGTGCATCCCACGCGGGAATCTGCAGGGCCTTGAAGCCGTGGCCGGCGGCCCACGCGGCAATGCTGGCGAGGCTGTTGAACGGGGCCTGGTCGCCGGCGAACTGCGCCAGGTGCAGGCTGGGGCCCTTGAGGGTCTGCATGTGTTGCTCCAATTGTTTGTCGATCAACAAAGAATAGGCGCGACCCTCGCGGTGGTCAACACCCGCGTTACACTGCGCGCCTCACTGGAGCAGGCAGGCAGATGGCAGGGCGACCGCGCGAATTCGACAGGGACCAGGCGTTGCGCAAGGCGATGCTGCTGTTCTGGCAGCACGGCTATGAAGGCACGTCGATGTCGGCACTGGTGGAAGCACTGGGCATCGCCTCTGCACGCATCTATGCCGCGTTCGGCAGCAAGGAGCAGTTGTTCCGCGAAGCCGTTGCGCTGTATGAGGAAGGCGAGGGCGGCTTCGCGCCGCGCGCGCTGGAGCAGGCCACGCTGCGCGAGGCGATCGGGTCCATGCTGCGTGACGCCGTGCTGACCTACACCCGGCGCGGGCGGCCACACGGTTGCCTGGTGGTGTCCTCGGCCAGCAGCGTGTCGCCCGATGGCGAGGGCGTACGGGACTGGCTGGCCAGCCATCGTCGCCAGCGTACGGCGGCGATCATTGCGCGGCTGCAGCAGGCGCAGGCCGAAGGGCAGCTGGCCGGCGATGTGGCGGTGCAGGCACTGGGCGATCACTTCGCCACGGTGCTGCACGGCATTTCGGTGCAGGCCCGTGACGGCATCAGCCGCGAGCGGCTGCTGGCGATGGTCGATGTGGCGTTGACCCCGCTGCCCTGAGTCAAGCCTTCGGGGCGTGCCGAATGCCCGGTGACTGTGCCGAAACCGCTTGTTTCGCCGGGTTTGGGTGCTGCGCAACGAAATCGTAACAATTTGGGGGATAATGGCGGCTTGCGCAGTTATCCTCCTTTTTGCCGCCCGGCTCGCGCAGGCCGCACGGACGCCTCCTCAGAGCATTTCATGCCCTCCCATTCCGATTCCCGCCGCCTGTCGGGTATGTCGTCTTCCTTCGTTTCCTTCCGCCGCCATCCGCTGGCCCTGGCCTGTGCCGGCCTGGCCCTGGTCGGCAGCTTCGGCGCCGCCGCACAGGACAGCGCGCCGACCCCGACCGGCCTGGACACGATCACCGTGACCGCCGAACACCGTGAGCAGAACCTGCAGGAAGTGCCGGTCTCGGTGGGCGTGGTGCAGGGCGAGCGCATGCGCGACTTCACCGCCGGCGGCGACGACACCCTGCTGGCGCTGTCCGGTCGTGTGCCGAGCCTGTATGCGGAAACCACCACCGGCCGCATCTTCCCGCGCTTCTACATCCGTGGCCTGGGCAACATCGACTTCTACCTCGGTGCCTCGCAGCCGGTGTCGATCATCCAGGACGACGTGGTGCTGGAACACGTGGTGCTGAAGTCCAACCCGGTCTATGACGTGGACCAGGTGGAAGTGCTGCGCGGCCCGCAGGGCTCGCTGTTCGGCCGCAACACCACCGCCGGCATCATCAAGTTCGACACCCTGAAGCCGACCCAGGACTACACCGGCCGCGTCAGCGCCAGCTACGCGTCCTACAACAGCGTGTCGATCGACGGCGGCTTCGGTGGCCCGATCAACGACATCGCCTCGTTCCGTGTGTCGGCTCTGTACCAGCACCGCGACGATTACGTCGACAACACCTACAAGGGCCCGAGCGCCGACGGCACGGTCAGCCCGAAGAAGAACGCCATGGGCGGCTTCGATGACCGCAACGTGCGCGCCCAGCTGCTGCTGACCCCGAGCGACCAGTTCTCGATCCTGGCCTCGGCCCACGCCCGTGATTACGAAGGCACCTCAACCCTGTTCCTGCGCGGTGCGCTGACCAAGGGCTCGAACAAGACCGACGTGCCGCGCGACAAGGTCGCCTACGACGAAGCCGGCAACAACCCGCAGGCGTACAAGACCTATGGCGGTTCGGTGAAGGCGCGTTATGACTTCGGCGCGATCGACTTCACTTCGATCACCGCCTACGAAACCACCTCCGGTTACAGCCGTGGCGACACCGACGGCGGTGCCGCGGTGAACTTCCCGGTCAACGGCGTGCCGAACGGCTACGGCCAGTCGATGGGCCGCATCCGTGACCTGGACCAGTGGACCCAGGAATTCCGCCTGGCCAGCCATGACGACAGCGCCCTGCAGTGGCAGGCCGGTGCGTTCTACTTCAACGGCAGCGACACCACCGACTTCTACCAGCGTGCATGGTTCCTGCAGGGCGCGGCCCGCAACCCGAACAACTGGGTGCGCCTGCGCAACAAGAACACCTCGTGGGCCGGGTTCGGCCAGATCAGCTACGCCTTCACCGACAAGTTCACCGTCACTGCCGGCCTGCGCCAGACCAAGGACGAGAAGCACACCCGCCTGCTGAAGACGGCTGACACTGCCGCTGGCGTGGTCACCTACAAGGGCCGCACCGACGTCAAGATGTCCGACACCACCCCGAGCTGGGATCTGAGCGCGATGTATCAGATCACGCCGGACGTGAGCGTCTACGCCAAGGTCGCACGCGGCTTCCGCGGCCCGACCATCCAGGGCCGTTCGGCGGTGTTCAATGCCGACTTCACCACCGCTGATTCCGAGACCATCCTGTCCTGGGAAGCGGGCGTGAAGAGCAGCCTGTGGGACAACCGCCTGCGCCTGAACGCCACCGCGTTCACCTACACCGTCAACGACATCCAGCTCAACGGCAACGATTCGGACGGCAACGGCGTGCTGTTCAACGCCGACAAGGCCAAGGCCTACGGTTTCGAAGCGGACATGGAGCTGCGTCCGATCCCGAACCTGACCCTGAGCGCCGGCCTGAGCCTGCTGCACAGCGAGATCAAGGACAAGCGCGTGTACGCGCAGGTCTGCGGCCTCAATGGCCAGGTGGTCTGCACCGTCGGCGACCCGACCATCAAGGTCGGTGCCAACACCTTCGCGCAGATCGACGGCAACCCGCTGCCGAACGCGCCGAAGTACAACGTCAACCTGGCGGCCCGCTACGACTTCCCGGTGAGCGACGCCGGCACCATGTTCGTGTCCACCGACTGGAACAAGCAGGGTTACACCAGCTTCGTGCTGTACGACAGCAAGGAGTTCAACTCCAAGGGTGACTTCGAGGGTGGCCTGAAGATCGGCTACTCGGGTAACTACGGTGCCTACGAAGTGGCGCTGTTCGCGCGCAACATCACCAACGAGAAGAACCTCAAGGGTGTGATCGAGAACTACATGGCCGCGGTCTACAACGAGCCGCGTACCGTCGGTGTCTCGCTGAACATGAACTGGTAATGCGCTGTCGCGATGGCGGGCCAGCCTGCCATCGCACTGCCTGAATCAAGAGGGCGGCCCGGTGATCCGGGCCGCCCTTTTCGTTGCGTCAGACCGCAGTGAGGTCGCTGTCCTGGCTGCGCTGGCCGAAGGTCAGGGCCCAGGTTGCGCTGTCCACCTGCTGGCGGTCCTGTTCCTGCTGCTTGCGTGCGCGGCTGGCACCGAACCAGCGGCCCTCGCCGTTGATCAGCGGCGCCATGCGCACCACGTCCACATACTCCGGATCGATCTCGCTGGCGCGCTGCAGCCAGGTCAGCGCCAGGAACGCATTGGCCGGGACGCCGTTGCCGAAGTGGTAGACGTCGGCCAGGTAGCCGGCTGCCCACAGTTTGTCGTCGTCCTCACCGCGCCACCACAGCGGAATCAAGGCGCGTTCGACCGCTTCGCGCTTGTGCGCGTCGCTCTGGCCATCGAATGCCAGGCAGGCCAGGTTGCGGCAGGTCGGGCCCCACACGCGCTCACCGGCGTCGGCTTCGCGCAGGCAGCGCAGGTACAGCTCGCGCGCACGCGCTTCATTATCCGCGCCGCCTGCAGCGACGAGGCGCACGGCCAGGTTGTAGGTGGCGATCAGGTCGCCGCCTTCGACGGCACGCTCCTGCCAGTACAGGGCTTTCTGGGCATCGACGAAGTCCGGCTGGTCGCGGCCGCCCAACCGGCCTTTGTACAGGTCGCACAGCGCGGCCATCGCACCGGCGTCGCCGTCGTCGGCCATGCGCTGCAACAGCGACAGGCCTGCGGCCTGCGAGACATCGCAGAACAGATTGGAAGCGAAGGTGACCGTGGACGTCTTCTGCTGCGCCGCCAGTTTCAGGGCGCGCTGCAGCAGGGGGTGCGCACGTGCCGGATCGGCTGCCTGGCCGAGCAGCCCATGCTCGATGGCGGTTGCGGCCCAGAGCAGGCCGAGCGCGGAATCACCTTCGCGCGCGGCGTAGTCCACCACCTGCGCGAACAGCGCTTCGGCGCCGTCAACATGGGCGAACCAGGTGCAGGCTTCCAGGCTGCTGAAACCTCCGTGCAGGACCATGTCTCGATCCAGCACCCAGGCCTGCTGCAGGTCCTCAAGCACGGCCTGCATGCATCCGGCATCCCATTGCACCTGGTCTTCGATCTCCTCGATGCGCCCGAGATGAAAGCGGAGTGCAGCACGCTGGGTCAGGACTTCAGCACGCACGTAGCCCTCCAGGTGCCAGTCAAGGATCTGTGCATACGCGCGCTCATGCACGGCTACCGCTTCGGCATCCCCGCGGCGCGGCAGGTCTCCCATCCAGTCCTGTTCCTTGCACCAGCGCAACGCATTGCGCTGTGCCAGCTCCAGGCCACGACACCAGCCGCCATCGATGAAATCCTCCATCGCTTCGTGACTGCCGCCCCAGCGCGGGTACAGGTAGTAGAGGGTGTCTTCCAGCGTGCCCAGGTCGTCCGGTCGCTGCTCCAGCACCAGGCGCATCCAGTACGCGAGAGGCGCATCGAAATCGTCCTCGCTGCGATCGCGCAGCAACGTGGGCAGCGTATCCGGCAGCGTCTGCAACGGGGCACCGAAGCGCGAAAGCAGCTGCAATGCCTGCGGCCAGGCTTGCGGATAGTGCTCGGCCAAGGCGGCTTCATCGGATTCGGGCGATTGCCCCGCCTGCAGTGCGCGCAGCCAGTTTGGCTCGCGCAGGTAGCTGGTGATGCGCTTGATGCCATCCAGCGCCAACGCCGGGCGCTGCGACAGCGCGATCGCCTGCAGGTAGGCATGCACGGCGTGGTCGCGTGCCTGCTGTGCGGCCAGCCACTGGCTGTCTTCCACCAGTGCGGCCACATCGGCGCTGCGCAGGGCGCCAGCGGCCGACTCCCAGCAGGCACCCAGGCGCAGGTGTGCGTAATAGCTGTGGGGAGCGGCGGCAACCCATCGTTGCGCCTGCTGCAGGCGCTCATCCAGGGGCAGCGCCGTGTCCTGCAGGTTGCGCAGGCGCCAGCGGATGCCGGGCAGCGGCCGGGTGCCGTTCAGCCAGGCCTGTTCGTGTGGGGCAAGCAGCGCCTCAAGTGCTGCATGGTCGTGTTCCTGCAGCGCGGTGCGCGCCTGCGCGCGCCAGGCCAGGTCGTCCATGGAAAGGCCGTCTTTTACAAGTCCATTTGTCATCTGATGCAATCCAACAATAGCGGGGACGCTATTGGACAGGCCCGCGCCCGCGTCGGCAAGCATGGCAGATGCTCATGTTTGCGGCGCCGGCGCCGGCGCCGGGTTGCCCGGCGCCGGTTGATCTCAGTGTGCGGGCAGCAGCGCCTGCAACCGCGATTCCAGTTCCTGCTGGCGCCAGCCGGCCAGTGCTGCCGGCCATTGGCGGCGTTCCAGATAGCTTTCCAGATGCTTGCGGGAGGCCAGCACGCCATCCGGCAGGCCCAACTCGCGGCTGCGCTCGGCCACCGCGTCTTGAAGCTTCTTCACCGCCTGCTTGTTGCTGTCATTGGCGGGTAGCGCCAGCGGTGCCCCGGCCTCATCGGCCAGCGGTGTGGACAGCGCCTGCCAGACCGCGCCGGCCAGCTTGCGCGGTGCCTTCGGGAACTGCTCGAACAGCTTGCCCAGCGCAGCCTCGTCGGCCGGTGGCGTGCGCGCCAGGGTGGCGGCCAGTTCGTTGTCCAGGATCCAGCTTCGCGGGCGGTCGCTGTTGCGTGCCTGCACATCACGCCAGCGCAGCAGGCGCAGCAGGCGGTGCTGTGCGGCCGCGTCGAGGAACTGCGCCGAGCGCATCGCCAGATGCGGCCAGCGGTCTTCGTCATTGGCGACGCTGGCCAGCAGGCGCTCGCCATCGTCGTGCAGCCACTGCTGGCGGCCGAGTGCCTGCAGCTTGGCATCAATGGCGTCATGCAGCGCGAACAGGTGCTCGACGTCGTCGGCGGCATACTGCAGCTGCGACTCCGAAAGCGGGCGGCGCATCCAGTCCGAACGGGTTTCGCCCTTGGCCAGGGCGACGCCGGTGATTTCCGCCACCAGCTTCTGGTAGCCCATGCCGCCGCCGATGCCGGCCAGCGCAGCACCGATCTGGGTGTCGAACAGCGGCCGTGGCAGCACGCCGCACGCCCACTTGAAGGCGACCAGGTCTTCGCTGGCGCTGTGCATCACCTTGGTGATGGATTCATCGGCCAGCCACGGCGCCAGCGCCTCGGTCATGCCGGGAATCAGCGGGTCGATCAGCAGGATGTCCTGCCCGACCGCCATCTGCACCAGGGCCAGCTGCGGCCAGAAGGTGCGCTCACGGATGAATTCGGTATCCAGGCCGATGCGGGTCGGGCGCTGCTGGAAGTACGCATCCAGCTCGGCGGGGGTGGTGATCCAGGTTGCCACGGGTCAGGGCCTACTACTCGGGTTTGCTCAGGCAGGGGAGAATAGCCTAACGTCGGTGCGCGTCCGTGCCGAAGGAGGCTCTGCTTGCGTTTTTCGTTGTCGCCCGTGCTGTGCACCGCCCTGGCCTTGGCCCTGGCCGGCTGCACGCCGTCGCCCCCCACGGCAACGGACCGGAGTGCCGGGGAACAGGCGCGCCCGTCCGCGGACGCAGACAGCGACGAGCGCCCGCAGGCCGGGCAGGGCAGCGTGACCATCGCCGGTGAGGATGCCGCCGAGGATGTACAGCAGTGGACGCCGCCGCGGGTGGACCGCCAGGGCCGCAGCCTGGCCCAGTTGCGCCGCGCCGCCGAGCAGGCGTTCGCCGAAGGACGGCTCTATGAGGATGCCGATGCCGCCATCCCGCTGTGGCTGGCGGTACAGGAAGAGGATCCGGATGACCGCCAGGCTCGCCAAGGCCTGCAGCGCGCCCGCCAGCGCCTGCAGCAGCAGGCGGATGCGTTGCTGGTGCGGCCGCTGAAGCAGCGCGAGGCGCTGGCTGAGGCCAGCCGCCAGGCGCTGGTGTTGCTGACGCTGGCGCCAAAGGACGAGAAGGTGCGTGCGCTGCAGGGACGGGTGGAGCTTGCCCAGCGTGTGGTGGCCTATAACCGCGCCGGCGAAGAGGACCTGCGCTCGGACCGGATCGGTGAAGACGGGGATGGGGCCATCGGCAACTTCCGTGAGGCACTGGCACTGGATGAGGACAACAGCCGCGCACGGCAGGGACTGGCCGCGGCCGAAAGTGGACTGATCCGCCGCGCCGAAGACGCGGCACGCACGCGCGATTTCGCCAGCGCCGGCACCTGGCTGGCCGAAGCGAGCAAGGTGCGCGACTCGTCGCCCACCATCGCCGACGCGTTCGAGCGCATCGAGCAGATCCGCGCGGCGGCATTGCTGCAGCTGCGCGATGACGGCCTGCGCGACCTGTCCACGCCGCAGGGCCTGAAGCCGGCGCGCGAGAAACTGGCCGAGGCCCTGCGCATCGCCCTGCCGGGAGACGCGGTGGTGGCCCAGCTGCGTGAGCGTATCGACCTGGCCACCCACTACGGCAGCTTCCGCCCTGGACAGGTGTTCAGCGACGCCATGCGCGATGGCGGACGCGGGCCGCAGATGGTGGTGGTGCCGCATGGCGGTTTCCAGATGGGCGCCGGCGATGCCGAGCCGGGCTCGAGCGATGCCGAGCGACCATCGCACTATGTGCGCTTTGATCGAGGCTTTGCGATGGCGATCACCGAGGTCACGGTCAGCGATTTCCAGCGCTACGTGAAGGCGACCAATGCGCGCCCACGGGCGACGCGGCGCGGCCATTCGGTGGTCTATGACGAACGCAGCGGCAACTTCATCCGCCGCAGCGGCGTGGACTGGCGCTCGGATTACGACGGTGGCCGCGCGATGGCCAATTCGCCGGTGATGCACGTCAGCATCCGCGATGCCGAAAACTATGCGGCGTGGTTGTCCGAGCAGACCGGGCGCAGCTACCGGTTGCCCAGTGAAGCAGAGTTCGAGTACGCGCTGCGCGGTGGCAGCAGTGGTCGCTACCCCTGGGGCGATGCCGGCACGCCGCCGCCGGGCAGCGGCAATTTCACCGGCAGCAAGGACGTGTCGCCGTCAGGGCGGCATTGGCACAACGCCTTCATCGGCTATGGCGATGGCTGGTGGGGGCCGGCACCGGTAGGGAGTTTCCAGGCCAATGCCTTCGGCCTGCACGACATGGGCGGCAATCTCAGCGAATGGGTGGCCGATTGCTGGCATGCCAGCTACCGGCGCGCGCCCTCCGATGGCGCCGCCTGGTTCAACCCGGGCTGCCGCGCACGGGTGATCCGGGGCGGCAACTGGGCCAATGCGCCGGAGCAGACCCGTGCCGCCTGGCGGCAATCCCAGGACTCGGATACCACCAACGCGCGCATCGGCTTCCGCCTGGTACGCGGCATCTGATCGGCGGCCGGCTTCACCCGTTGCTGGCATCGGCGCACTAAGATTGCGCCGTGCCCGCCGGCCGGCGGGGCCTGCTGGAAGCCGACCCGATGCGCAATGATCCCTTCTCCCGCTCGCCGCAAGGCCCGCAACGGCGCGGCCTGTTCGGCAACATCCGCTGGTGGGTGCTGTTGCTGGCCGCCGGCTATGCGGTCTTCTACTGGTTTTCCAACCGCACGGTGGATCCGTATACCGGCGAGAAGGTGATGATCGACAGCAGCCTGGATGCGCGGCAGGAGACCGCTTTGGGGCTGCAGGCCTACCAGCAGATCCTGTCGCAGGAACGGCCGATGGATCCCAATGCGCCGATCGCGCGCGATGTGCGCGACATCGCCCAGCGGTTGATTGCCAAGGTCGATGTGGTGGAGACCGCGCTGGCCCAGGAGCACGGCGTGCAGCCGGCGCATTTCGCGCGGGATTTCCAGTGGGAAGTGAATGTGATCCCATCCGAGCAGGCCAATGCGTTCTGCCTGCCGGGCGGCAAGATGGCGGTCTACACCGGGCTGGTGCCGGTGGCGCGCACCCGTGATGCGATGGCGGTGGTGATGGGCCATGAGATTGCCCATGCGCTGCTGCGCCACGGTGCACAGCGGATGGCCCAGCAGAAGCTGACCCAGATCGGGCAGGTGGCCGGCGCCGCCAGCGGCATGGATGCGCAGCAGCAACAGATGATGATGTCGGCGATGGGTTATGGGTATCTGCTGCCGTATGCGCGCAGCCACGAGACGCAGGCCGATGAAGTGGGGCTGATGCTGGCCGCAGCGGCGTGCTTCGATCCACGCGAGGCGGTGCCGCTGTGGCAGCGCATGGGCCAGGCCAGCGGTGGCCAGTCACCGCCGGAATTCTCCTCGACCCATCCCAACCCGGGTACCCGCATCCAGAACCTGCAGGCGTTGATGCCGAAGGCGCTCGAGTACCGGCAGAAGTTCTGCGAGCAGGCAAAGTAGGGGGTTGTTCGGCAGGGCTGCGCCCTGCACCTGCTACAAGCCAGAGCAACAGCAACAGCAACAGCGTGCATTCCGTGGGATGGCGGGGTGGGTCCGGTTGCGGGAGACGCCGTAAACCCGTCCATGGGGGCTTGGCCGCGGCATCCATGCCGCGGACACTCCCGCAACCGGACCCGCCCCGCCTTCGACAGATTCTCGCGACCTGCAGTAGATCCACGCCGTGCGTGGATGCTCTTCGATCTCGATTCGAAATATTCGATTCCGATGGAGATTCATCCACGCATGCGTGGATCTACCGTGTTGACCAAGGTCGACAACTACCAACAGCCACCGGAATCTGTCAGAGGCGGGGCGGTGTGGTTGTGCAGGACCGTTGGCGCCATGGATGGCGCCATCAAGCCCCCATGGTGAAGTGACCCCCGAGACTTGGACGGGGTCAGGCGGCCGATTGGGCCTGCTCCCGGTACTTTACCGGGCTCAGACCTTTCAGTTTCAGTTTGATGCGCTCTTCGTTGTAGTACTGGATGTATTCCACCAGCCCAGCTTCCAGACTCTCGATGCTGTCAAAGCTGTTCAGGTAGAAGAATTCCGACTTCAGCGTCCCAAAGAAGCTTTCCATCGCCGCATTGTCCAGGCAGTTGCCGCGCCGGGACATGCTTTGTTTCAACGAGTGCTTTTCCAGCATGTGCCGGTAGTTTTCATGCTGGTACTGCCAGCCCTGGTCGGAGTGGATCATGGGGCGCTCATCCGGGGGAAGCTTCTTGATGGCCTCCTCCAGCATTTGACCCACCAGATCAAATACGGGCCGACGCTTGATCTGATAAGCCACGATTTCGCCGTTGTAGAGGTCCATGATCGGCGACAGGTATAGCTTCATGCCCTGCACCTTGAACTCGGTCACGTCAGTCACCCACTTCTGGTTGGGCCGCTCGGCATGGAACTGGCGATTGAGGTCATTGCCAACCACAACATTGGCCGCCCCCTTGAAGGCCTGGTAGCGCTTTACGCGCACCCGCGATTTCAGTCCCATCTCCCCCATCAGGCGCTGAACCCGCTTGTGATTGGTCCGATGACCCTGATTGGCTAATTCCAGCGTCACCGTGCGATAGCCATAGCGCCCTTGGCTTTGATCGTAGATTGCACGGATGCGCTCGCACAGGGCTGCCTCATCCTGATCCGGATGGGCCAGGACATGGTTCTGGTAATAGAACGTACTGCGTGACAGCTCAGCTGCTTCGAGCAGAAGCGACAGCGTATGAACCTGCCTCAATCCTTGGACGGCTTGCGCTTTGCGTCCTGCGCCGCCTGCTCTTCCCGGATCAAGGCATCGAGTTTTTTTAGGTAGTCGGTCTCCGCACGCAGATAGGCGACTTCCTTGAGCAGCTCATCGCGGCTCATATCTTCAGGCGGCTTGGACGAACGGGTCTTCTTCATCGGCTTTCGGGGCGGCGGCGGAGGGGGTGCCAACGCTTGGGCACCGCCTTGAGCATACAGGCGCCGCCATCGCCCCACCGCGCCGGCATCGCCAATTTGAAAGTAGGTGGTGGCCTCGCGCCCGGACAGGCCGTCCTGGCTCATTTTCTCCAGGACAGCCAGCTTGAACGGGAGGTCATAGGACCGGGCCTGGCGATGAAATCCCCGCCTACCATGCAGCCGATAGGTCGCCACCCAGCGCCTGACCGTGGAGAACTCCAGGCCGTGGCGACGGGCAATGGCTTTGACCGATGTGGAGGTCTTGCAGGCCTCTTTGGCGACCTGCAGTTTGAAACGCGCGTCGTATTTGTTCATGTATCCCTCGGGGTTGGATCTGGTGTCCAACTCCCGGGGGTCACTTCATGGATGGGTTTACGGCGTGTCCTGCACAGCCACACCGCCCCGCCATCCCACGGAGTACAAGCTTTGGCTGTTGCTTCGGCTGTTGCTGTTGCTTGAACGCTTCTGCAGGTGCAGGGCGCAGCCCTGCCGAACACCCCTTTACTTGACCTGCACCTCGATCACGCCGTCGCCAACACGGGCCTGCAGGGCGTCACCAGGCTGCACCTGGTCGACGTGCCGCACCAGGGCACCATCATCGCTGCGGGTCAGGATGCTGTAGCCACGTGCCACAGTCGCCAGCGGGCTGACCGCTTCCAGCGAACGCGCCAGCCCGCGCAGGCGCAGTGCATCGCGTTCCAGCAGACGCTGCATCGCAATCTGCGGGCGCCCGCGCAGGGCAGCCAGACGGCGCTGCATCGCATCGAGCTGGCGCTGCGGATGGTGCCCGCGTAGCACCGCCGCCGCATGGCGCAGGCGCGCGGCACGGCGTTCCTGCTGCTGGTTGAAGGCGGCATGCAGGCGCCGACCCAGATCCAGTTGGCGGCGGCGCAGCAGGTCCAGCCGCGCCTGCGGGCTCTGTGCGTTCAGGCGCAGCAGGGCACGATCGGCGCGCTGCATCGCCTGCTGCATTGCATGCCGTTGCAGCTGCACCATGCGCGCCGCCGTGCGGCGCAGGCGCAGGGCCAGTTCGCGCTGGTCGGGTACCAGCAGCTCGGCCGCCACCGACGGCGTCGGTGCGCGCAGGTCGGCGGCAAAATCGCTGAGGCTGAAGTCGGTTTCGTGTCCCACCGCCGACACCACCGGGGTGCGGCTGGCGGCGATCGCTCGGGCAAGGGCTTCATCGTTGAAGGCCCACAGGTCTTCCAGCGAGCCGCCGCCGCGGGTCAGCAGGATCACGTCGTAGCGGCCACTGGCGTCGGCGGCCTGCAGCAGGCGGGTGATCTGCGCGGCGGCACTGCTGCCCTGGACCAGGGTCGGCAGCAGGTCCACTTCCAGCAGTGGGAAGCGGCGGCCGAGCACGCTCAGCACGTCGCGTACGGCGGCACCGGTGGGCGAGGTGATCACTGCCAGGCGCTGCACGTGCGCCGGCAGCGGCCGCTTGCGTGCGGGGTCGAACAGGCCCTCGGCCTCCAGGCGTGCCTTCAGCTCCTCGAAGGCGCGGCGCAGCGCGCCTTCGCCGGCTTCTTCCATGTGGTCCAGCACCATCTGGTACTCGCCACGGGCGTCGTACAGGGTCACCTTGCCGCGCACCAGCACGCGCATGCCTTCGCGCGGCACGAACTTCAGGTACTGCGCCTTCATCCGGAACATTGCTGCGCGCAGCTGCGCACGTGCGTCCTTCAGGGTGAAATACAGGTGCCCGGAGGCAGGGCGCGCCACGCTGCCCAGTTCGGCCTCGACCCAGATCGCCGGGAAGCTGCCTTCCAGCAGGTCGCGGGCCAGGGTGTTGAGCTGGCTGGGGGTGAGGATGTCGTTGTTGCGTGGCTGCATGGGAACGGCGTGCTGCGGGCGGAACGGGGGGCTCAGGATCGCACGTCAGCGCACCGTGTGCTGGCCCAGCGCCCACTGCACGTGTTCACGCACCAGCGGCGAGGGATCATTGATGCGGGTATGCAATGCGGCGAGCGCTTCGGCAGAGGACGGTGCGTTGCCCAGTGCCACGGCGATGTTGCGCAGCCAGCGTTCATGGCCACTGCGCCGGATCGGGCTGCCTTCGGTACGGCGCAGGAACTCGGCTTCATCCCAGGCGAACAGCTGGTCCAACCGCGCGGCATCGAGGTTGTTGCGCGCGCGGAAATCGGCTTCGTCGGTACGCTTGGCGAACTTGTTCCAGGGGCAGACCAGCTGGCAGTCATCACAGCCGTAGATGCGGTTGCCGATCAACGGCCGCATCTCTTCGGGAATGGCGCCGTCGTGCTCGATGGTCAGGTAGGAGATACAGCGCCGCGCGTCCAGCCGCTGCGGGCCGGTGATGGCCTGGGTCGGGCAGACATCGATGCAGCGCGTGCAGGTACCGCAGTGTGCTGTGGCCGCTGCATCGATCGGCAGCGGGATATCGATGTAGATCTCGCCGATGAAGAACCAGGAGCCGCCATGGCGGTCGATCAGGCAGGTGTGCTTGCCGATCCAGCCCAGGCCGGCATTGCGCGCCAGTGCGCGTTCCAGCACGGGGGCGGAATCGACGAATACGCGGTAGCCCAGCGGTGCCACTTCATCGTTGATCTGCGTGGCCAGCTTCTGCAGGCGGTTGCGCATCAGCTTGTGGTAGTCGCGACCCAAAGCGTAACGGGCCACGTAGGCGCGGCCCGGGTCGGCCAGGGTTGCCCAGGCTTCGGTGTCGTCCTTGTGGCTGTAGTCCATGCCCACCGAGATCACCCGCACGGTGCCGGGCAGCAGTTCGGCCGGGCGCGCGCGCAGGGTGCCGTGGCGCGCCATCCAGTCCATCGTGCCGTACAGGCCCTGGCCCAGCCAGTCGGCCAGGTGCGCTTCATCCTCGCCCAGCTCGATGCCGGCGATGCCACAGCGCTGGAAGCCATGCGCACGGGCGAGTTCGCGGATGCGCTGCACGGCCTGGGCCGGATGGACAGGGGCGGGGACGGGGGACATGTGCACCAGTATAAAATCCCCGCATGGCCAACCTTGCCGATCTGTTCGATTCCGCTGCCGCGCGTGCGCTTGATGCGCAGGCCTCGGCGCTGGCCGCCGAGGGCGGTTGGGGCCTGATGGCACAGGCCGGCCAGGCCGCCTGGCAGTGCCTGCTGCAGCATTGGCCGCAGGCGCAGCGGATCGGCGTGGTGGTTGGTGCGGGCAACAACGGCGGCGACGGCCATGTGCTGGCCCGCCATGCGTTGCAGGCCGGACGTGAGGTGACGGTGATCGCCTTGCCGGGGAAGCCACCGTCAACCGCGCTGGCACAGCGTGCAGCATCGGAATTCACATCCGACGGCGGCACCATCACCGATTTCGACGGCGCGCTTCCCGAGGCCGATATCTGGGTCGATGCACTGTTCGGGCTGGGCTTCGATCGCGTGCCGGAGGGCGTGGCGCGGACGCTGATTGCCGCGCTCAACGCGCAGGCGGCACCGGTTCTGGCGCTGGACGTCCCCAGTGGCGTGGATGCCGACCGCGGCGCCGTACCGGGCGAGGCGGTGAGGGCGGCGCTGACCGTGCAGTTCATCGTGCCGCATCGCGGGCTGTACACCGGCGATGCGCTGGACCATTGCGGGCGGAAGGCGCTGGCGCCGCTGCAGCTACCCGCGGCCGCATGGCAGGGCGTGTCACCCGCTGCGCAGCTCTGGACGCAGGTGCGCCTGCCAGCCCTGCTGCCGCCGCGCCGCACCAATACCCACAAGGGCGAATCCGGGCACGTGCTGTGCGTCGGCGGCAACCATGGCAGCGGCGGCGCCATCGCCATGGCGGCTGAAGCGGCGTTGCGCGCGGGTGCTGGATTGCTGAGCCTGGGCACCCGCCGCGACCACGTTGGCCCGTTGCTGGCGCGGCTGCCCGAAGCCATGACCCATGCACTGGAAGATGGTGACGCGCTGCCGGCACTGCTGGACAAGGCCAGGGTGGTGGCGATCGGCCCCGGTCTGGGCCAGGACGAATGGGCGCGCGCACTGTTTGCGCGGGTGCTGGCCAGCGCCAGGCCACTGGTGGTCGATGCCGATGCACTGAACCTGCTGGCGCAGGATCCGCGCGCGCTGCCCGACGCCATCCTTACGCCACACCCGGGCGAGGCCGCGCGCCTGCTGGGTTGCAGCACGTCTGACATCCAGGCCGATCGCTTCACCTGCGCACAGGCACTGGCCGAGCGCTTCCACGCCGTGGTGGTGCTGAAGGGCGCCGGCAGCATCGTCGCAGCGCCGGGGCAACGGCCACGACTGATCGCGGCTGGCAATCCCGGCATGGCCGTGGGTGGCATGGGAGACCTGCTGACAGGCATCATCGCCAGCCTGCGTGGGCAAGGCCTGGCCGCCTTCGATGCCGCTGCCGCTGGTGCGCTGTTGCATGCGCTTGCCGGCGACGTCGCTGCCGCCGACGGCGCGCGCGGCCTGCTTCCAACTGATCTGCTGTCGCCGCTGCGGCGACTGGCCAACCCGGAACTTTCCCGATGATCGATTTCTTCCTTGCCGACAGCGATGCCACTGAACTGCTCGGGCAGTGGCTGGCCGCCACCCGACCGCCGCAGGCGCTGGTCGAACTGCGCGGCGACCTGGGCGCCGGCAAATCCACCACCGCCCGCGCACTGCTGCGCGCACTGGGCGTGCAGGGGGCGATCCGCAGCCCGACCTACACCCTGGTCGAGCGCTATCCGCTGGCCAGCGGTGGCGAGGCCTGGCATCTGGATCTGTACCGGATCGGCCAGGCCGGCGAGCTCGATTTTCTCGGGCTGGACGAGGGCAGCGCGGTGTTGTGGCTGGTGGAATGGCCGGAACGCGGCGCTGGCGCGCTGCCGCCGACCGACCTGGTGGTGGCGCTGGAGATCGAGGGGCAGGGGCGTCGGGTCCGTCTCACTGGAGCCAGCGACGTCGGACATGAATGGCTGGAACGGCTCCCCCAAGGGGGCGACTTGCAGGCCATTTCTGTCGGCTGACGAGAACAAACACCGGCAGGTTACGGATTATTAAGGAAAAAGGTGTTGCATTCCGTTCAGCGCGGTGATTGAATCCTGAGCCATGCGCCCGGGGAACCGTCTCATTGCCATCTGTGCCGCCGTCGGACTGAGTCTGGCGAGCGTCAGTGCGTGGGCCGGTGAGGTCCGTCAGGTCCTGCTGAATACCGGCGCCACCGGCACCCGTGCCGAGATCTCGCTGGTCGGCAGCGGCGGTTACAAGACCTTGTCGCTGGCCGGACCGAACCGCCTGGTGGTCGATTTCCCGGACTCCAGCGCCATACGCAACCTGAAGATGCCGGCTGCACAGGGCGTGGTCACGGCCGTGCGCACTGGACAGCCGGTGCCGGGTACCTTCCGTGTCGTTTTCGACCTCGCTGAATCCGTGGCGCCGTTCCGCCCGCAGATGCAGCGCGAGGGCAATGAATCCAAGCTGGTGATCGAATGGCCGGGTGATGGCCCGGCCGTGGCCGCCAGCCGCCCGCCAGCGACGCCGGCGGTGCAGCCGCAGGCACCGGTCAACACGCCCGCACCGACGCCGGCCGAGAGCGCGCAGTCGCGCAACGACGCCGCGCGCGCCACCGCGCTGTTGACCGCGCAGGTACAGCAGCAGGCCAGCGCCGCGGCTGCCACACCGGCCACTCCGACCCCGGCCCCGTCCACTGCACCGGCCCAGGTCGCGGCAGCGGGCACGGCTGCCAGCAGCACGCCGTCCGCATCGCCGGCTGCGATCCTTGCCGGCCAGCGTACCGCCGCCGTGGTAACCACGCCGCCGGCCACAGCGCCTGCACCGGTTCCGACCACGGTGGTGCCACCGCGTCCGGCCATGCCCAGCGATGCCTCGCGCATCCGCATGCAGGCTGGCATGCGCCACCTGGTGGTGGCCATCGATCCAGGCCACGGCGGCCAGGACCCCGGTGCGATCGGCCCGACCGGCAAGCGCGAGAAGGATGTGACCCTGGCCGTAGCGCGTGAGCTGGCCCGTCAGGTCAACGCGACGCCGGGCCTGAAGGCCTACCTGACCCGCGACAGCGACGTGTTCATTCCGCTGCCGATGCGCGCGCAGAAGGCGCGTGCGAACAAGGCCGACATCTTCATTTCGATCCATGCCGATGCGGCGGAAAACCGTTCGGCCACGGGCTCGTCGGTGTACGTGCTGTCGACCAAGGGCGCTTCTTCGCAGCGCGCCCGCTGGCTGGCGGACAAGGAAAACGCGGCCGACCTGGTCGGTGGCGTGCGCCTGCAGCAGACCGAAGGCACGCTCGCCAACGTGCTGCTGGATCTGGCCCAGAGCGGCTACATGAAGGCGTCCGAGGACGCGGCCGGCCATGTGCTGGGCGGCCTGAAGCGGATCGGCAACAACCACAAGCCGAACATCGAGCGCGCCAACTTCGCGGTGCTGCGTACTTCGGACATGCCGGCGATGCTGGTGGAAACCGCGTTCATCTCCAATCCGGATGAAGAGCGCCGCCTGATCGACCCGGCCTACCAGCGCAAGATCGCCGGTGCGGTGCTGGACGGCGTGCACACGTTCTTCAGCCGTCAGCCGCCGCCGGGCACGTTGTATGCCGCCCGGGCCCAGGCCGAGATCGACGCCGCCGGCACCATGGCCGGCGGCAGCAAGTAACCCGCCGAAGGCGGGTTACTGCTTTCTGTAGAGTCGAGCTGCGCTCGACTGGGCCTTCCCGGTAGCCCGTCAGTCGAGCATGGCTCGACTCTACCCTCGGCCGCTCCGTTATCATCCCCGCATGACGTCTGCTACCCATCCGCGCCCGATCCGGCCGTTGCCGGAGATCCTCATCAACCAGATCGCCGCTGGCGAAGTGGTTGAACGTCCCGCGTCGGTGGTCAAGGAGCTGGTCGAGAACGCGATCGATGCTGGCGCCAGCCGCGTTGATATCGATCTTGAGGAGGGCGGTGTCCGCCTGATCCGCATCCGTGACAACGGCAGTGGCATCGCACCGGAACAGTTGCCGCTGGCGGTGTCGCGCCACGCCACCAGCAAGATTGCCGATCTGGACGATCTTGAATCGGTGGCCACGCTCGGTTTCCGGGGTGAAGCGCTGCCGTCGATCGCCTCGGTCAGCCGCTTCACCCTGTCCTCGCGTCGCGCACATGACGAACACGGTTCGGCGCTGCAGATCGAAGGCGGCAAGATCGGCGAAGTGACGCCGCGCGCGCATGCGCCGGGCACCACGGTGGAAGTGCGCGAGCTGTTCTACAACGTACCGGCGCGGCGCAAGTTCCTGCGCGCCGAGCGCACCGAGCTGGGCCATATCGAAGAATGGCTGCGTTCGCTGGCGCTGGCGCGGCCGGATGTCGAACTGCGCGTCTCGCACAACGGCAAGGCCTCGCGTCGCTACAAGCCGGGCGATCTGTATTCCGATGCGCGATTGGCCGAAACGCTGGGCGAGGATTTCGCCAACCAGGCCGTTCGCGTCGACCACAGCGGTGCCGGCCTGCGCCTGCACGGCTGGATTGCGCAGCCGCATTATTCGCGCGCCAGCGCCGACCAGCAGTACCTGTACGTCAACGGCCGCTCGGTGCGCGACCGCAGCGTCGCCCATGCGGTGAAGATGGCCTATGGCGACGTGCTGTATCACGGCCGCCAACCGGCCTACGTGCTGTTCCTGGAGCTTGACCCGACCCGCGTCGACGTCAACGTGCACCCGGCCAAGCACGAGGTGCGCTTCCGCGACTCGCGGCTGGTGCATGATTTTGTCTACCGCACGCTGAAGGATGCGCTGGCCGATACCCGCGCCGGCATGTCGGTGCAGGACATCGGCGCCGGCTCCGCGCATCCGGTGGATGCAGGCGCGGCACCGATGCTCTCCAGTGCGGGTGCCTCCGGTTTCGGTCTGGTACGCGGTGCCGCACCTGGGGCCGGTTCGAGTGGTGGCGGTGGTGGATTCTCGGGTTGGCGCCCGCAGCAACCGCTGGGATTGCAGGTGGCCGATGCACCGGCGGCTTATGCCGCGCTGTATGCCGCACCGGCCGGCGCCGAACGCGGTGCTGCGCTGCCGCCGATGCCGATCGAGAACGGGCTGCCGGTCACCAGTGCCGACGCTGGCGTGCCACCGCTGGGCTACGCGATCGCGCAGCTGCATGGCATCTACATTCTGGCCGAGAACGCCGAAGGCCTGATCGTGGTCGACATGCATGCGGCACACGAACGCATCGGTTACGAGCGGCTGAAGAACGCGCACGATGGCATCGGCCTGCAGTCGCAGCCGTTGCTGGTGCCGATCACGCTGGCGGTGGGCGAGCGCGAAGCCGACACCGCCGAGAATGAAAGTGAAACCTTGGCCGCACTCGGCTTCGAAGTGACCCGTGCCGGTCCCGGTGCGCTGCACGTGCGCAGCATTCCGGCGCTGCTGGCGCATGCCGAACCGGAAGGCCTGCTGCGCGATGTGCTGACCGACCTGCGCGAACACGGCCAGAGCCGGCGCGTGGCCAGTGCACGCGACGAACTGCTGTCGACCATGGCCTGCCATGGCGCGGTGCGCGCCAACCGGCGCCTGACCGTGCCGGAAATGAACGCGCTGCTGCGCGACATGGAAATCACCGAGCGGTCCGGCCAGTGCAACCACGGCCGGCCGACCTGGGCCCGTTTTTCGCTGGCGGAGATCGACCGCTGGTTCCTGCGCGGACGTTGAGGGGAGCATCGATGCGTTATCGGGGAATGGGCGGCCTGCTGGCCGCTTTGGTGTTGGCCGCCTGCAGCCCGGCGACGCCGCCGGCACCAGCCTCGGCCGCGGAGGATCCGTCCTATGCCGCCGAGCAGCAGCAGTGGCGGGTGGCACGCTATCAGGACCTGACCCGGCCCGATGGCTGGACCGCGCTGGTCGGCCTGCACTGGCTGCAGAACAAATCCCACTTCGTCGGCAGCGGCGCGACCAATGGCATCCGCCTGGCGGTTGGGCCGGACAAGCTGGGCCTGCTGCGCCGTGAAGGCAGCCAATGGTGGTTCACGCCCGAAGCCGGCGTGGATGTCAGCCATGATGGCCAGCCGGTGCGCGGCCGCATCCGCATCGACACCGACAAGGATGCGCAGCCGACGCTGCTGGCTTTCGATGGCGGCAAAGGCCAGCTCAGCATCATCCGCCGCGGTCCGCGCGATGCGCTGCGGGTCAAGCACGCCGATGCGCCGGCACGTCGCGATTTCGGTGGGCTGGAGTACTGGCCGGGCGGCCCGGACTGGCAGGTGCAGGCGCGCTTCATCGCGCACCCGCCGGGCAAGACCCTGCCCATCGTCGACATCACCGGCCTGACCACCGAAATGCCCAATGCCGGCGCGGTCGAGTTCCAGCGCGATGGCCGCAGCTGGCGGCTGGAGGCGATCGGTGCGCCGGGGCAGCCGCTGTTCCTGATCTTTGCCGATCGCACCAGTGGCCGTGGCAGCTATCCGGCCGGGCGTTACCTGGACACCGACGCGCCGGGCGCCGATGGCACGGTGCGCATCGATTTCAACCATGCCTACAACCCACCGTGTGCGTTCACCGCTTACGCGACCTGCCCGTTGGCGCCACCGGAAAACCGGTTGGACCTGCGCGTGGAAGCGGGCGAGAAGGCCTACCACCTGCCTGAAGGAGAAGGCTGATATGCCGATCAGATCCCTGTTGCGTGCCACCGTTCTGTTGGCGGCCTGTGCGCTGGCACCGCTGGTTGCGGCGCGTACCGTGCAAGCCGATACCGCTGGCGCAGCGGCGGCCAAGCCGCCGGTGCCGTTGCTGTGGAAGGTGACCGGTCCTGGTGACTCGCGCCTCTACCTGCTCGGTTCCTTCCACCTGCTGAAGCCGCAGGATTACCCGTTGTCGCCCGATGTTGAACAGGCGTTCGAGGCCTCGCAGCGGGTCGTGTTCGAACTGTCGCCGGAAGACATGCAGTCGCCACAGTTGGCCAGCCGCATGGTGCAGGCGGCGGTGCGCACCGATGGCAGCGAGCTCAAGCGCGATCTCGATGCCGCGACCTGGCAGAAGCTGCAGGTGTTCGCCACCGAAAACAAGCTGCCGCTGGCGCAGATGCAGGGGATGAAGCCGTGGTTTGTCGGCCTGAGCATTTCGGTCGGGCAGATGCAGAAGCTGGGCCTGGACCCGGCACTGGGCCTGGACCGTCACTTCATGGAGCGTGCGCAGAAGACCGGGCGCAAGACTGCGGGACTGGAAGACATCGACACCCAGATCGGCATGCTCGACGGAATGACGCTGCAGGAACAGCGGCAGATGCTGGCCGAAGCGCTGGACCAGGCCGGCAAGGCCGACGAGCAGGCACGCCAGCTGCACGACGCCTGGCGCCGCGGTGACGAGCGCGTGCTGTGGACCCGGATGGCGGCGGAAATGCGCCAGCAGTATCCGCAGCTGTATCAGCGCATCAATACCGGCCGCAATGACGCTTGGGTGCCGAAGCTGCTGCCGTACCTGCAGGCAGGGCAGGGCGGTACGCTGGTGGTGGTGGGCACGCTGCACCTGCTGGGCAACGACGGCGTGGTCGAGAAGCTGAAGGCGAAGGGTTACAAGGTCGAGCGCGTATGCACGGGGTGCAAGGCGAAACGCTGACGTATCGTTGTCGCGATGCCAAACAAAACGGCGCGCCAGGGGCGCGCCGTTTTCGCATCAGCCGTTGCAGCAGCTCAGCGGCGGGTCTTGCCGCCGGTGCCGGTGCCCGGTTCGTTCGGCTTGTTGCCGGTACCTGCGCCGGTTCCCGTTCCGGTGCCGCCCGGACGCGGGCCACCGAAGCCGGTGCCCATGTTGCGCTGGAATTCCTGCCACAGCTCCAGGTTGCGCTCGGTCAGCTGGTTCATCATCGCCCACGGGGTCTGGCCCAGCAGGTTGCCCATCTGCTGGCGGAACTGCTGCTGCTGGTCGAGGAAGACCTGCATGCTGCGCTCCAGGTAGTTGCCCATGAAGCCCTGCAGGGAATCGCCGTAGAAGCGGATCAGCTGGCTCAGCAGCTGGGTGGACAGCATCGGTTCGCCGTCCTGTTCCTGGTCGGCGATGATCTGCAGCAGGACCGATCGCGTGAGGTCGTCGCCGCTCTTGGCGTCGCGGACTTCGAAGTCTTCACCGTCCAGGATCAGCTGGCGCACGTCCTCGATGGTGATGTAGCTGGAGATCTCGGTGTCGTAGAGACGGCGGTTCGGATACTTCTTGATGATGCGGGTCGCAGCCATGAAGCGGTACTCGTCACAGTAGACGCGCAGCATGGCGCAGTGCAGCAGCCGTTGCAACCGCCTCAGCCCCCGCCAGGCTTGGCTTTCGGCGGCGATCATGTTGCGCAACAAGGGTTTGCGTGCTGCGCAGCATGACTCTTGGCAGGGGCCGGCGGCGTTCGCCGCGATGGCCCGCTGCGCGGCTTACCAACCCATATGGTGGCCGCCGTTGATGTCCAGGTTGCTACCGGTGATCCACGAGGCTTCATCGGCGACCAGGAACGAGACGCCGTAGGCGATTTCCTCCGGCTTGCCCAGGCGTCCGGTGGGGATGTCGGCGATGATCTTGGCACGCACCTCCTCCGGCACCGCCATCACCATGTCGGTAGCGACGTAGCCGGGCGAAATGGTGTTGACGGTGATGCCGAAACCGGCGTTCTCGCGGGCCAGTGAGATGGTGAAGCCGTGCATGCCGGCCTTGGCCGCCGCGTAGTTGGCCTGACCGTACTGGCCCTTCAGGCCGTTGATCGAGCTGATCTGGATGACCCGGCCCCAGCCGCGGCGGCGCATGCCCTCGATGACCGGACGGGTGACGTTGAACACCGAATTGAGATTGGTGTTGATCACATCGTGCCACTGGTCCGCGCGCATGCGGTGGAAGGTGGTATCGCGGGTGATGCCGGCGTTGTTGACCAGGATCTCGACCGGACCCAGTTCGGCCTCGACCGCGCGCACCAGCGCTTCGGCGCTGTCCGGATCGGAGACATCGCCCGGGAAGATCGACACGCTGTAGCCGCGTTCGGTCATCGCCTGCTGCCAGGCGCGGGCCTTGGCCTCGTCGCGGTAGTTGGTGGCGACCCGGTGGCCCTGGTCGGCCAGGCGTTGGCAGATGGCGGTACCGATGCCGCCGGTTCCGCCGGTGACCAGTGCGACGCGAGATGTCATGGAGTGCTGTCCGGGTATCAGGTGGGGGAAGGGTGATTCTGCAACATCGGCGCGGAAAGTGCGCCGGCCGGCAACAGGATGTCGCTACGCGGCAACCGCGCCGGGTCGAAGGCCCGCCGAGCGGTAGCCAGCAGCGCGTCCAGATCGTGTGCTTGCGCCAGCGCCTCAGGGGCTTGGCCGAGCAGCTGCCAGAGCTGGCGCAGCACCGGCAGCGGGCGTGCGCTGTCCACCGGCAGCGCCGCCAGTGACTTGGACAGCTTGTGGCCCGGCGTATCCAGCAGCAGCGGCAGGTGCCAGTAGCGCGGCACCGCCAGACCCAGCGCCTGCTGCAGCAGGATCTGCCGTGCGGTGGAGTCGAGCAGGTCGGCACCGCGCACCACTTCGGTCACCCCCTGCGCGGCGTCATCGACCACCACCGCCAGCTGGTAGGCCCAGCAGCCATCGGCGCGGCGCAGCACGAAGTCGCCGACCTCGGCATGCACGTCCTGCTGCTGCGGGCCGCGCAGGCCATCGTCGAAGTGCACAAGGCTGCCGGGCGGCACGCGGAAGCGGACGGCCGGGTCCGGTCGTGGTTGCCGGGCGACGCAGCGGTGATGGATGCCGCCGCTGGCGGCAAGGTCGCTGCGGCTGCAGTGGCAGACAAAGGCCTGGTCGCTGGCGAGCAGTTCATCCAGCGCGGCCTGGTAAGCCTCGCCGCGCGTGCTCTGCCAGAGTATCGGGCCATCGTGGCCCAGGCCGAACGCGGCCAGCGCCTGCAGCTGTGATTCCGCCGCACCGGGCACGGTGCGCGGCGGGTCGACGTCTTCGACGCGCAGCCGCCACAGGCCGCCGTGATGGCGGGCGAGCAGCCAGCTGCCGAAGGCGGCGAGCAGGGATCCGGGGTGGAGCAGGCCGGTCGGCGAAGGGGCGAAACGGCCGCAGGGAATGGGGGAGGTCATGCTGGCTGAATCGTCGGTCAGGTTGGCGCTTGAATTCAAGCTGACCGCACCGCAAATTGATCGATATCGACCCCTTCCGAGCCGGAATTTCCCATGTTCACCCGTATTGCCCTCTTCCTGGCCACGAACTTTGCCGTGCTGATCCTGGCCAGCATCGTGATGTCGCTGTTGGGAACCGACCCCAGCAAGATGAGCGGCCTGCTGGTCATGGCCGGCATCTTCGGCTTCGGTGGTTCCTTCATCTCGCTGCTGCTGTCCAAGTGGATGGCCAAGCGCTCCACCGGTGCGGTGGTGATCACCGAGCCGCGCAACCAGACCGAGCGCTGGCTGCTGGCCACCGTCGAGCGTCAGGCCAAGGCGGCCGGCATCGGCATGCCGGAAGTGGCCGTGTACGAAGGTCCGGAGATCAATGCCTTCGCCACCGGTGCCAACCGCAACAACGCGCTGGTGGCGGTGTCCACCGGCCTGCTGCACAACATGAGCGAAGACGAAGCCGAAGCGGTGCTGGGCCACGAGATCGCCCACGTCGCCAACGGTGACATGATCACCATGGCCCTGCTGCAGGGCGTGTTGAACACGTTCGTCATCGTGCTGGCGCGCGTGGTCGGCGGCATCATCGACAGCGCACTGTCGGGCAACCGCGAAGGCGGCGGCCGCGGCTTCGCCTACTACATCATCGTGTTCGTGCTGGAGATGGTGTTCGGCCTGTTCGCCACCATGATCTCGATGTGGTTCTCGCGCCATCGCGAGTTCCGCGCCGACGCCGGCGGTGCCTCGCTGGCCGGCCGCCAGAAGATGATCGCCGCGCTGGAGCGCCTGCAGCTCAACCACGGCCAGAGCACGTTGCCGACCCAGATCGCGGCGTTCGGTATTGCCGGTTCGACCGCGAAGAAGCTGTTCATGAGCCACCCGCCGCTGGAAGAGCGCATCGCCGCGCTGCGGGCGTCGACGGTGGCGTAAGCCTCCGTACTTCCACGGTAGCGCAGGAACGCCTGGCCTCGCGCCGGGCGTTTTTGTTTGCGGGATGCATTGCGGATGCCGGGTCGTGCCCGGCGGATCGTTTCCGCGCCTGCGGAGAGGTGTCACTTTCTTTGCTCGTGCAAAGAAAGTAACCAAAGAAACACGCCGCCAGGGCGCGAGCCGTCGCTACGCGCCGGTACCCTGCGCTTCTCGGCGAATCAGGGGACGGCGCCGAACTCGCTGCGCTCAAACACCGGCGCCTCTTCGCCCCTGATTCCCCTGCGATGCTCGGCTCGCTCAAGGCGGACTGGAAGTCAAGATCAACGGCAAAGCATCCACGCGTGGCGTGGATCTACTGGGTGCAGCTGTGGCGTTTGACCTTGGGTCCGCCTTGAGCGAGCCGAGCACCGCAGGTCTGGCGAGGGCGAAGAGGTGCGGGTGTCTGAGCGCAGCGAGTTCCCGCACCGTCCCTCGACGGACCGAGGAGCGCAGGGTACCGATGCGCAGCATCGGCTCGCGCCCCGGCGGCGTGTTTCTTTGGTTACTTTCTTTGCACGAGCAAAGAAAGTGACACCCCTCCGCGGGCGCGGAAACGATCCGGCGCTACCCATGCGCGGGTGCGCAAACAAAAACGGCACCTTCGCAGGTGCCGTCTCCAAGAACCGCGTCTACGCGTAGATCAGAACTTCGCGTCGAACTCCGCCGCGTAACCGGTGTTGACCAGCACCTTCTGCAGCGACTCGGCCACCTTCAGGTTGCCGGCCACGATCTGGTGGGTCTCCGGGCCACGGTTGTCCATGCGGCCCAGGGTCGCGCCCTTGAAGTCGCAGACCTTGCCACCGGCCTCGCGGACCAGCAGCAGGCCGGCAGCGATGTCCCACGCCTTCACGCCGGCTTCGAAGTAGGCGTCGGCGCGGCCGCAGGCCACGTAGGCCAGGTCCAGCGCGGCCGAGCCGGTGCGGCGGATGTCCTCGCCGTGCACCAGCAGGGCGTCGACCGCCTTCAGCTGGGCGCTGGCGCGGTTGCGCTCACGCGGCGCGAAGCCGGTGTGGATCATCGTGCCTTCCAGATCCTTGCGCTCGGCCACGCGGATGCGGCGGTCGTTCAGTACGGCGCCGGCGCCACGGCTGGCGGTGAACAGTTCATTGCGCAGCGGGTCGAAGATGACCGCATCGGTCGGCTCGCCGTTCTCGACCAGGGCGATCGACACGCAGTAGTGCGGCACGCCGCGCAGGTAGTTGCTGGTGCCGTCCAGCGGGTCGATGACCCACATGTGGCGACGCTCGCCCTGCACGCCGCCTTCCTCGCCGAATACACCGTATTCGGGGTAGGCGCGCTTGAGTTCCTTGACGATGACCTTTTCCGCGTCCGCATCCACTTCGCTGGCGTAGTCCATCCGGCCCTTCTGCACCACGTTCAGTGCCTCGAGCTTGTTGATGTTGCGCAACAGGACGTTGCCGGCGAGGCGGGCGGCCTTGACCATGACGGTTACGGCGGGTTTCTGCATGGCGTGGGCTCCCGGAAAGGCAGAAGAGATGGACTGGCGGGGGAAAAGAGCGGGTCCGGCGCAGTGGCCGGCCGCACAGTTTACCATTGGTCATCGTCCAGCTCGACCTTTTCCCTGTTCATGTCCCAGTTTCCTGCCGCCACCCGCCTCCGATTCGTCCTGGTCGGTACCCAGCACCCCGGCAACATGGGCGCCGCCGCCCGCGCCCTGAAGACCATGGGCCTGGCCCGCCTGGTGCTGGTTGCCCCCGAAAAGCCACTGGACGAGGAGGCCTTCCGCCGCTCGGCCGGTGCCGAAGACGTGCTGGGGGATGCCCCGGTGGTGGCCACCCTGGCCGAGGCGGTGGCCGATTGCCGCCTGGTACTGGGCTGCACCGCCCGTGCACGCCGCGTCCAGCTGGAGGAGTACCTGCCCGCCGATGCCGCTGCCCGCGCGGTGGCCAAGGCCGGCGAGGGCGCCGAGGTGGCGCTGGTGTTCGGCCGTGAGCGCACCGGCCTGACCAACGAGGAACTGCAGCTCTGCCATGCAGCGGTGCACATCCCGTCCGACCCGGAGTTCAGCTCGCTCAACCTGGCTGCCGCCGTGCAGGTGCTGGCCTATGAAACGCGCATGCAGCTGCTGGGCGCGCAGCCGGCCACCGATGCCGAGCCTGGCTTCCGCGAACAGGCGGCCAGCCACGAGCAGATGGAGAGCTTCTTCGCCCAGCTTGGCGACACGCTGGACGAGATCGATTTCCACAAGGGCCGCGCCCCGGAATCGGCGATGCGCAAGCTGCGCCGCCTGTTCCTGCGCAGTGAGCCGAGCGAGCAGGAAGTGCGCCTGCTGCGCGGCATCCTCGCCGACACCCAGCGCATGGCGCGACTGGCCCAGGCAGGCGGCAAGGACAGCTGACGACGTTCTCATTTTTTCGGGTAGTCTGTCTGGATACCCAGGGGGGATGAAGCCTGTGTCGGGTCTGCGAAAGGCAATGCAGGGGGGACTGCTGAGCCTGGCCATGGTCCTGCTGGCCGGGACGGTGCGTGCAGCACCGGACCCGGTGCTGGTGCTGGGCCGGATCAGCGATGATCCCAAGGCCCATTACGAGCAGCTGCAACCATTGCTGGACTACGTGGTGGCGCGCATGCAGGACGTTGGCATCAAGGAGGGGAGGATCCTGATGGCACGCGACCCGCAGCAGATGGCCAGCTATCTGCGGCGGGGCAGGGTCGACTGGGTCACGGAAACCTCCGGTACGGCGGTGGCGCTGGGCCAGCGCAGTGGCGCCCGTCCACTGCTGCTGACCGAGCGCAACGGCGTGCGTGATTACCAGACGGTGTTCTTCGTGCGCCGCGACAGCCCGATCCAGCGCGTGCAGGATCTGCGGGGCCATCGCCTGGCCCTGCAGAACACGGCGTCCACCAGTGCCTATCTGGTGCCGGTGATGACGTTGCTGCAGGAGGGCCTGTCGCCCCAGATCCTGGCCGGTGCATGGGACATGCCGGGCCGGGACAGTGTGGGTTACGTGTTTGCACGCAGCGAGCTGAACATCGCGACGTTCGTGCACAAGGGGGTGGTTGACGTGGGGGCGGTGAGCAGCGTGGACTGGAACGACGAGCGGCGGATGCCGGCAGCGTTCCGGCGCGACTTCCGCGAGCTGCTGCGCACCGAGCCCTACCCGCGTGCGGTGGAGATGGTCCGCGCCGACCTTGATCCACGCGTGCGCGATCGCCTGCAGGAAGTACTGCTGCAGGCGGCCAGCGACCCGCAGGCACAGGGGGCGCTGCATCGGTTTTTTGGCACTTCCGGGTTCCACCGCGTCGATGCGCATGCGCAGCAGCGGTTGGATGAATTGAAACAAGGATTGACGCGCGTGCGGATGGAAGTGGAATGAAGTGGCTTGGCTCGGGGATGCAGGCCCGGTTCCTGCTCGCGATGGGCGGGGCGATGGTCGTGGTGATCGCGATCCTTGCGGTGTTGTTGGGGCGGCAGGCCGCGATGCAGGGCGAGGTGCGCAACCTCAGCGGCGGCGTCATCCATGAATTGTTCGACCGCAGCGTGCGCAGCCGCGGCGAGGCGATGGCGCGTGAGCTGTCCGACGCGCTGGCCAACCCGTTGTACTACCGTGACCTGGACCAGGTGGGCGTACTGGTGCGCAGTACCGCGCGCCAGCCCGTGGTGCGCTATGTACTGGTGTTCGATGAACGCGGCCGGCTGGTACACGATGGCTCGGTCGAGGTGTCTGGATTCGGTCAGCCGATGGCCGATCCACTGGCACCCAAGGCCGCGGCCGCCCAGATGCTGGTCGTGCAGGAATCGCCGAAGGTGCTCGACAACGCCATGCCGATCATGATCGGCAACCAGCGCATTGGCGGCGTCCGGGTCGGCATGGCGCTGGATGAGGTGCAGCAGCGCGAGCAGGCGGCCAACGCCACCCTGGGCGAGCGCCTGCAGCAGGTTGGCAGCCGTCACCTGGGCTGGCTGCTGCTGATGCTGGGCCTGCTGGTGGTGATCGGCGTGGTGGTGATCCTGTACGTGCAGCGCACCCTGGTCGCGCCGATCCGTGATCTTGCCGTCGCCGCCCGCCGCATCGAGGCCGGTGACTACCAGACACCCCTGGCCGAGAACACCCGCGACGACGAGGTCGGCGAACTGGTCCGCGGTTTCGCCCGGATGCGCGATGCGATCGCACGCCATGACCGCGAAGTGCGGCGCATGGCCTATACCGACGCGCTGACCGGGCTGACCAACCGGCTGGCATTCCGCGAGGCGCTTGATCATCGGTTGATGGCGGCCCGTGCCGCCAATCACCGGCTGGGCCTTCTGTTCGCCGATATCGACGATTTCAAGCGGGTCAATGACACCCTTGGCCACGAGGCCGGCGATGAGGCATTGCTGCAGTTCGCCCAGCGTATCGGCCGCGCGGTCACCGAGGCCGGGGGCGATGAAGCCCTGCTGGCCCGCTTCGGCGGCGACGAGTTCGTGATCCTGGTCGGCGATGGTGATGTGGCCGCCAACGCGCGGTTGCTGGCCGAAGTGCTGGTGCGCGAGCTGGGCAAGCCGCTGGTGGTGCAGGGCAGGGAACTGTTCCTGGGCACCTCGATCGGCGTGACCCTGTTCCCCGACGATGCTGCTGATGCGACCACGCTGCTGAAGAACGGCGACATCGCCATGTACCAGGCGAAGATGGCCGGCAAGAACTGCTATCGCTATTACAGCCGGGCGATGGACCATGCGGTCGAGCGTCGCGTGCATATGGAACAGGAGCTGCGCGGCGCCTGGGAGCGCGGTGAGCTGCGCCTGGCCTACCAGCCGATCTTCCGCATGCGCGACCGCCGCATGGTCGGTGTTGAAGTACTGCTGCGCTGGCAGCATCCGACCCTGGGCACGATCCCGCCCTCGGTGTTCATCGAGGTGGCCGAGCAGAGTGGCCTGATCGAGATCATCGGCCCGAAGGTGCTGCGTGCGGCCTGCATGGAAGCCTCGCAGTGGCCGCGCGGGGCAGCGGGCGATGATCTGTTCGTGTCGGTCAACGTGTCACCGCGGCAGCTGCGTGGCGGCGAACTGCCGGCACTGGTCGCGCAGTGCCTGCATGAGTCCGGGCTGCCGGCGTCGCGCCTGCACCTGGAGCTGACCGAAACCGCCGTGATCGGCGACGAGATGGTTGCCGCGCAGCTGCTGGACAAGCTGCACCGCACCGGCGTGAAGGTGTGGCTGGACGATTTCGGTACGGGCTTCTCCGGGCTCAGTCATCTGCGCCAGGTGCCCGTGGACGGCGTGAAGATCGACAAGAGCTTCGTTGCCGACATGCAGCGCGATCCCGACGACCTTGCGCTGACCACGGCGATCATCGCCATGGCCCACGCGCTGGGCATCACCGTGGTGGCCGAGGGCATCGAGCAGCAGGCACAGTTCGAGCTGTTGGCGCAGCGCGGCTGCGACCTTGGCCAGGGCTACTGGCTGAGCCACCCGGTGACCGCCACCGAAGTGGTGCGGATGATCGAATCGGGCGTCTGACCCCAAAAAAGGGGACGGAGGGAATTAAGTCGCAAATGCATAAGCGACTTAATTCCCTCCGTCCCTTTTTTGTTACAGCGGGCGCTTGCTTGGGTCGCCGGGCAGTTCGCGCACCAGCTTGGGGATCAGGTAGCCGGACAGGCGTGCGGTCAGGCCGGCAATCAGCGCCTTGGCCTGGGTGTCGTCCACTTCGAAATGGGCCACGCCCTCGACCCGGTCCAGCTGGTGCAGGTAATAGGGCAGCACGCCAGCAGCAAAGCTGCGCTCGCTCAGGTCCTGCAGGGCCTGCACGCTGTCGTTGACCCCGCGCAGCAACACCGCCTGGTTCAGCAGTTGCGCACCGGTGCTACGCAGGCGCGCCATGGCCGCGTCCACGCTGGCGTCGAATTCATTGGCGTGATTGGCGTGGACCACGATCGCCAGCGGCCAGGGCAGGCTGCCCAGCCAGGAGACCAGTTCATCGTCCACGCGCTCCGGCAGCACGATCGGCAGTCGGGTATGGATGCGCAGGCGGCGGATGTGCGGTATCTGGCGCAGGGCGTCGGTCAGTTCCACCAGCTTGTGCGTGGCCAGCGACAGCGGGTCACCGCCGGACAGGATCACCTCGTCGATGTCCGGGTCGGCGGCGATGGCGGCTACGGCCTCCTGCCATCCCCCCTTGGCGGCGTTCTCCGCGCCATAGTCGAAGTGGCGGCGGAAACAGTAGCGGCAGTTGATCGCGCAGCTGCCGGTGGCGACCAGCAGGGCGCGGCCACGGTACTTCTGGATGACGCCGGTGGCCTTCTTGGCGGCGCCATCGCCCACCGCATCGAAGCTGAACCCGGGCGCCGGGTGCATTTCCTCGTCGATCGGCAGCACCTGGCGCAGCAGCGGGTCGGCCGCATCGCCGGGGCGCATGCGGGCCACGAAGCCCTCCGGCACGCGCAGCGCGAACTGGGCCATGGCCGCCTCCGAGACACCCAGCGCGGCCGGGTCCAGCTGCAGCCGGGCCAGCAGGGCGTGCGGGTCGCGCAGCGCCTGGCGCCAGAGCTGCTGCCAGCGCGCGGGCGCACCTGGCGACTGGGGCCGTGGGAAGGCGGAAAGCTGCATGGAGAGGGGGCCTGCGGTTATCATGGGGGCAGAAAAACAGTCGCCCACCGGCATCCGGTGGGCTTTCCATTCTAACGGCTCGCCGCACCCGCGGCGTTTTTGCCACTCAGGAGTTTACGCATGGCCAGCTACGGCATGAACGACGTCAAGAACGGGATGAAGATCCTGGTCAACAACCAACCGGCCGTCATCATCGACACCGAATACGTCAAGCCGGGCAAGGGCCAGGCCTTCACCCGCGTGAAGTACCGCCTGATCAAGGACGGCCGTACCCAGGAAGTCACCATGAAGTCGACCGACTCGCTGGATGCAGCCGACGTCGTCGATACCGACATGAACTTCATGTACAGCGACGGCGAGTACTGGCACTTCATGGACCCGGAATCCTTCGAGCAGGTCCAGGCCACCAAGGCCGGCATGGGCGGCGCCGAGAAGTGGCTGAAGGGCGAAGAGTCCTGCGTGGTCACCCTGTGGAACGGTGAGCCGATCTTCGTGCAGCCGCCGAACTTCGTTGAACTGAAGATCACCGAAACCGATCCGGGCGTCCGTGGCGACACCTCGGGCGGCGGCGGCAAGCCGGCAACCCTGGAAACCGGCGCCGTGGTCCGCGTGCCGCTGTTCGTGAACCAGGAAGAAGTGATCCGCGTCGACACCCGTTCGGGCGAATACTCCGCACGCGTCAAGTAATCCGGCGCAGCCGGATCATGGTAGTGCCGGCCGCTGGCCGGGTACGCGCCATCGCATTCGCGCTGGCGCTCCCATGATCTGCTTCGGCAGATCATGGGCCCCGCTTCACGAGTCTCCAGACCCCGCCGCTTCGCGGCAGCCCCTGACTCAGGGGCGTGTCCCCCAGAAGTATCTCGCCCCCCAGCCAGTGAGCCCGCATGAGCGATAGCCCGCACCTCCCCGAAGCCTGCGACCTGCTCATCGAAGCCGGTTATGTCGTTCCGATCGAGCCGCATGCGGTGGTGCTGGAAGACCATGCCGTTGCCGTGCGTGGCAGTGAAATCGTGGCCATCCTGCCGCGTGCCGAGGCGCGCGCGCGGTTCCGCGCCACCCAGGTGGTCAGTCGCCCCGAGGCTGCGCTGATGCCGGGCCTGGTCAACGCGCACACGCACAACCCGATGACGCTGCTGCGTGGCGTCGCCGACGACCTGCCGCTGATGACCTGGCTGCAGCAGCACATCTGGCCGGTGGAAGCGGCGGTGATCGGCCCCGAATTCGTTGCCGACGGCACCACCCTGGCCATCGCCGAGATGCTGCGCGGCGGTACCACCTGTGCCAACGAGAACTACTTCTTCGGCGACGTGCAGGCCGCGGTCTACAAGAAGCACGGTTTCCGCGCGCTGGTGGGCGCGGTCATCATCGATTTCCCCACCGCCTGGGCCAAGACCGATGACGAATACTTCGCCAAGGCCGGTGAACTGCACGACCAGTGGCGCACCGATCCGCTGATCGGCACCGCGTTCGCGCCGCATGCGCCCTACACGGTCAACGATGCCAACTTCGAGCGGGTGCGGATGCTGTCCGACCAGCTCGACATGCAGGTGCACCTGCACACCCACGAGACCGCGCAGGAGATCAACGATTCGATCAAGCTGCACGGCCAGCGCCCGCTGGCGCGGCTGGATCGGCTCGGCCTGGTCAACGACCGCCTGATCGCGGTGCACATGACCCAGCTGACCGATGCGGAAATCCACCTGTGCGCCGAACGTGGCGTCAGCGTGGTGCATTGCCCGGAATCGAACCTGAAGCTGGCCTCCGGTTTCTGCCCGGCCTGCGCCCTGCAGCGTGCCGGCGTGAACCTGGCCATCGGCACCGATGGCTGCGCCAGCAACAACGACCTGGACATGTTCAGCGAGAACCGCACCGCGGCGATCCTGGCCAAGGCCGTGGCCGACGATGCGACCGCGCTCGATGCGGCGACCACGCTGCGCGCCTCCACCCTGGGTGGCGCCCGCGCACTGGGCTTCGGCGACCGCATCGGTTCCATCGAAGTCGGCAAGCAGGCCGATCTGGTCTGCGTCGACCTGTCCGCGCTGGAAACCCAGCCGCTGCACAACGTCCTGTCGCAGCTGGTGTACGCCACCGGCCGCCAGCAGGTCAGCGACGTCTGGATTGCCGGCAAGCCGAAGCTGGTGCAGCGCGAGCTGGTCGGCATGGACCTGCCGGGCATCATCGCCAACGCGCGCCAGTGGCGCGAGCGCATCCGTCATATCCGCGCCTGAACCCCGGCGCCGCAAGGACCCCTCATGACTGCCCCCCACGCTTCCTCCAATTTCGATCAGGCCGAGCTGGACAAGTTCGCCGCGCTGGCCAACCGCTGGTGGGACGCTGACGGCCCGCAGAAGCCGCTGCATGCGCTGAACCCGGTGCGCCTGCAGTACGTGGCCGATCGCGTGCCGCTGCGCGGTGCGCGCGTGCTCGACATCGGTTGTGGTGGCGGCCTGTTGAGTGAAGCGCTGGCCCAGGCCGGTGCTGACGTCACCGCCATCGACCTGGCCCCGGAACTGGTCAAGGTCGCGCGCCTGCATGCGCTGGAAAGCGGCGCCAAGGTCGATTACCGGGTGCAGGCTGCCGAAGATCTGGCCGCCGAGCAGCCGGGCAGCTTCGATGTGGTCACCTGCATGGAAATGCTCGAGCACGTGCCCGACCCGGGCGCGATCATCGAGGCCTGCAAGCGCCTGCTGAAGCCGGGCGGCCACCTGTTCCTGTCGACCATCAACCGCACCGCCGCCGCCTTCGCGGTGGCGATCGTCGGCGCCGAGTACGTGGCGCGGCTGCTGCCCAAGGGCACGCACCACTACCAGGAATTCATCAAGCCTGCCGAGCTGGCGCGCTGGTTGCGCGAGGCCGACCTGCAGCTGGTGGATGTCAGCGGCATGGCCTACGAGCCGTGGCGCAACCAGGCCCGCCTGAGCAGCCGTACCGACATCAACTACCTGGCCTACGCGGTCAAGCCGGCATGACCGCGGCCCGCTTCCCGCGCGCGGTGCTGTTCGACCTGGACGGCACCCTGCTGGACAGCGCACCGGACTTTGTCGCCACCTGCGACGCCATGCTGGCCGAGCGTGGACGCGCATCCATCGATCCGGCCGCGCTGCGCCCGGTGGTGTCGAAGGGCTCGCGGGCGATGGTCTCGGCTGCGTTCCCGGAACTGGACGTTGCCGCACGTGACGCGCTGATCCCGGAATTCCTGCAGCGCTACGAAGCATTGATCGGCCAGCACGCAGTGCTGTTCGATGGCGTGGCCGGCATGCTCGCCGCGTTGGACGATGCCGGTACGGTGTGGGGCATTGTCACCAACAAGCCTGAATACCTGGCGCGCTTGATCCTGCCGCAGCACGGCTGGCAGCAGCGCTGTGCGGTACTGGTCGGTGGTGACAGCCTGGCCGAACGCAAGCCGCATCCGCTGCCGCTGCTGCACGCCGCACAAGCCATCGGCATCGCCGCCGAAGACTGCGTGTACGTGGGCGACGACGAGCGCGACATCATCGCGGCACGTGCCGCCTCCATGCCGTCGGTGGCGGCGCTGTGGGGCTACCGCCTGCACAGCGACGATCCGCTGGCCTGGCAGGCCGACGTGCTGGTCGAGAACGCCGAACTTCTGCAACTGGCCAGTCTCTGGCCGACCCGGCCGGCAGCCCCGGCCCAGCCGTAAGGAATCACGTAGTGAGCAGTACCGCGCTGGACAGTTTCCTCGACAAGTGGCGCAGCCGTTGGCCGGAGTGGTCGGTGGCCGCCCCGTTCGTGGCCGAATCGCAACGCGAGCTTGCGGTGGCGTGGTTCGCGCTGCTGCAGGAATTCGACGACATGCTCAACACCAGCGGCGACCCGTTGCCGGCCGACGCCAAGCTGGCGTGGTGGGGCGAGGAGCTGCGCAGCTGGGCCGCGCATCGTTCGCGCCACCCGCTGGGCCGCCTGCTGGAGCCGGTGCGTGCGCCGTGGGCGCAACTGGCCGAAGCGCTGCCCGATCTGGTTGAAGCGCGTACCGTCGCGCTGGATGCAGCCGGTGCCGAGCGTGCGCTGGCCCATTACGCTGAAGCCGTGGCCGCGGTGGAGGCAGCCCTGTTCGCGGACAAGCCGCGCACTGGCGCCGGTCGTGCGGTGCAGCTGCAGACCCTGGCCCAGCGCCTGCAGGATGCCGGCGTAGCCGGTGTGCCGCGTAGCCTGCTGGACGGTGATGCCAGCACGGCCGCACAGCGCTGGGCGCAGCATCTGTTGAAGGGCTGGGGCAGCCGCGTGCCCGGCCCGCGCCCGCGCCGCGTGTGGTCCAGCCTGGCGCGTGCACGCGTTGCCGCGCAGGCGGCAGGCAAGCCGATCGAAGCCACGCCGGTACGCACCCTGCTGCGTGTGTGGTGGGCTGCGCGCGGCTGATCGATTGCCGTGGTAGTGCCGGCCGCTGGCCGACAGCCAGGGCGATGCAGGATTCATGGGGTTGCCGGCCAGCGGCCGGCGCTACCCTTCCTGGGCGCCTCAGAACGTCCTGACCTCGTTCATTGCTTCGCGCAGTACGTCGCGCTGCAGCGGCGTAGTGCCCGGTGCGCGCGCCGCTTCCACGGCATCGACGATGCCCATCCACGCCATGTAGATCTGCTCGCGCTCTTCGGTTTCGATGAAGCCGCTGCGGCGGTCCAGTGCGTTGAAGCCTTCGGTGTAGTTGCGGCCGATCTGCGCCAGCGCTGCGGTCAGTTCTGCAGCAGCGCGGTCATCGGTGGCCAGCTTCAATGCATCCGTACAGGCTTTGCGATACAGCGTGGTTGCCTTCTTCGCCTGCGCAGTGCTGATGTGCGTGCTTCCCTCCCAGTCGCGGAAGGGGTTGTCGAGATTTGCGGCCAGCCATTCGGGCTTGCGCAGCTGGCCCACATCCAGATCCAGGCCTTTTGCCACCTCGCCCTTGTAGGCCTTCCTGATGGCGGTGCCAAGATCGGCCGGTAAGCTGTGCAGCCACAGCCGGCACAAGCGCGGCCAGCATTCCGGTGCCGGAAACACCGAACCAGCAGGCGGAAAGAGATCGCTGCCGCTGAGGGTGTGCAGCTGCTGCAGATCGCCGAGGCACTGCAGCTGATGCAGCAGGCAGGGGGCGCCGTTGATCGCGAGCGATTGCAGTTGCGGGAACTGCTGGGCAATGCGTGCGGCGTCGAGTTCACGTACTTCCCGCAGCTGCAGTTCACCGAGCTGCGTCAGGCCCAGGCCTGGCAGCAGCGGATCGGTACTGATGAGGGTCAGCCAGCGGCCCTCGTCCTCGGCGTGGATGATCAGCGCGGGATCGATGCTGCCGATCAGCGTCAGGCGATCCAGCTGCGGGTTGAGGTGGAGCGAGCGCAGGCCGGTGACATCGATGGTCATCTGCAGGAGCCGGGTTTCTCGCACATCGACGTCGGTCTGCTGCAGGCCACTGATCTGCAAGGTATGGATCAACGGCCGTGTACGCAGCCACGGCAGCAGGCCCAGCACCGGTGTGCTGATCTCCAGCTGCGTGAGCAGCGGCAGGGCATCGAATACAGCCAGTGACGGCGCACGGTTCAGGGTCGCGCTGTCCAGTTGGCGGGTACAGCGACGCACCGGAAAGGCATCGCTTTCCAGTACCACGCTCTGGTCTTGCGGCGCGGACATCGCGGCGTGGAAGGCGCGCAAGGCATCGGTATCCAGCGCATCCCACTTGCGTTGCCCGACCCATTCGGCGCCATCCGGCCAGCTGCCGTAAGCCTTCGGATGATCGGCGATCAGCGGCTCGCGCCAGCCCACCTGCCGGAAATCGCGCGGGACGCGCTTGCCTACCCAGCGGTGCAGGATCGCGGGCGCCGCACGGAACGGGCTGAAGCGGGCAGGTTGCATGGCTGCAACGGCGGCGGCATCCGGCAGGGCACTGCCCACCCAGTCCAGTGCAAGGACGGCGAAGCTGCCGTCCTCCGTATTCTGGTGGGTGAGCTGGTAGGCCACGTAGGCGCCCAGGCGTGCGTTGTGGACGACGTGGATATCACCCGTAGCGGGCATGCAACGTTCCTTGTTTCCATGCGTCGAAACATCACGGTAGCGCCGGCCGCCGGCCGGCATCCAGATTCGCCGCGAAGATCATGGGGTTGCCGGCCAGCGGCCGGCACGACCGTTATTTGCGTTCCAGCACCAGCAGCGGATCGATACGGGTATCGAACCAGTTCATGCCCCAGTGCAGGTGCGGGCCGGTGGCACGACCGGTGGCGCCGACCGCAGCGATCACCTGGCCCTGTTCCACACGGTCGCCAACTTTTACGTCGATGCGCGACAGGTGCAGGAAGTTGGAGCTGACACCGAAACCGTGGTCGAGCAGCAGCGTGCCGCCGGTCAGGTACAGGTCGGGGCCGGCGAAGGTGACGATGCCGGCCGCCGGCGCTTTCACCGGCGTGCCGGTCGGTACCGCGATGTCCATGCCGGAATGACCTGCGCCGGGCTGTCCGTTGTACACGCGTGCGTTGCCGAAGCGGCCGCTGATGCGGCCCTGCACCGGCCAGATGAAGGTCTGGGTGAAGTCGGTGCGATCGTCATCGCGGGCGCGGGCGGCGGTCACCTGTGCCTGTTCGCGCTTGATCCGCTCGGCAATCGCCGGCGGCGGGTTGACCGTCTTCGGCGGCACGCCGTTGACTCGCTCGGTGGGCCAGTCGCGCGGGGTCACCGCAATGGTCGCGGTCTCGCTGCCACCATCAGGGCGCTGCACCTGCACGCGCAGCGGACCCTTCTCGTCGCGGCCGATGCCGAACACCACGCTGCCATAGCCGCTCACCCGCAGTTGGCGGCCGGCGTACTGCACGCGGCTGCCGGCGGGTACCTTGCCGATCACCAGTGCGCCCTGCGATGCGCTGGCCGGGAACACCACGCGGCTGTCGATCAGGCTGCCGATGCCGTCCTGTGCCTGCGCCGACGGTGCGGTGAACAGGGGCGCGGCCAGCAGCAGCGCCCCGATCAGAAGTGCGGAGCGCATCAGCGGTCGTAGGTCATGCGCTGGCCGGCCGGCTCGCCCACCAGTTTGCTGCCGTCCCACACCAGTTGGCCATTGACCCAGGTGGAGGCCACGCGCGAGCGGAAGGTCGTGCCTTCAAACGGCGACCAGCCGCACTTGGACAGCACGTCCTCGCGCTTGACCGTGAACGGCACGTCCTCGACCAGCACCAGGTCGGCGAAGTAACCCTCGCGCAGGAAGCCACGTTCTTCCACGTCGAACAGCTGTGCCGGCGCATGCGCGAACTTCTGCACCACCTGCTCGCGGGTCAGCTTGCCTTCGTGCACGCGTTCCAGCGCGGCCACCAGCGCGTACTGCACCAGCGGCAGGCCCGACGGCGCCTGTGCGTAGGGCTTCTGCTTCTCTTCCCAGGTGTGCGGCGCGTGGTCGGTGGCCAGGACGTCCAGCACGTCATCGGCCAGCGCGGCGGTGATCGCCTCGCGGTCGGACACTTCCTTGATCGCCGGGTTGCACTTGATCAGGTTGCCCTTGGTCGCATAGTCCGGACGCGCGAAGTGCAGGAAGTGCACGCAGGTTTCGGCGGTGATCTGCTTGCGGCTGCCGTCGGCGCGGATCAGCGGACCCTTCTCGAACAGCGCCAGCTCATCGGCGGTGGAGATGTGCAGCACATGCAGGCGGGTGCCGTGCTTGCGCGCCAGCGACATCGCCAGGCGGGTCGACTTGATGCAGGCCTCGCGCGAGCGGATGTCCGGATGCATGTCCGGGGTCAGCGCATCGCCGTATTTCTCCTGGAAGGCCTTCAGGTTGGCGTCGATCATCGGCGTGTCTTCGCAGTGCGTGATGATCGGCGTCGGGCATTCGCGGAAGATCGCGTCCAGCGTTTCCGGATTGTCCACCAGCATGTTGCCGGTGGAGGCGCCCATGAACACCTTCACGCCCGGGGCCTTCTTCGGGTCCAGCGCACGGATGGCGTCCAGGTTGTCATTGCTGGCGCCGTGGTAGAAGCCATAGTTGGCCCAGGCGCGACCGCGCGCCAGTTCGTACTTCGCTTCGAGGATGGTCGAATCCAGCGTCGGCGGGTTGGTGTTGGGCATGTCCATGAAGCTGGTCAGGCCACCGGCCACGGCCGCCGCCGATTCGCTGGCGATGTCGCCCTTGTGGGTCAGGCCCGGTTCGCGGAAGTGCACCTGGTCGTCGATCATGCCCGGAAGCAACCAGCGTCCGGCTGCGTCCACCACCTGCTCGCCGTCGCGCGGCGCCAGCCCGTTGCCGATCTGCGCGATGCGGCCGTTCTCGATGCGCAGGTCGCCGTCGAAGGTGCGGCCTTCGTTGACCATGCGGGCGTTGGTGATGAGGGTGGAGGACATGTCAGTGTTTTCCTGTGCAACGGCAAGAGGGGGCGTTGGGGGACTCGGGCACGGGGTCGAAGCCGCCGGGATGGAACGGGTGGCAGCGGCCCAGCCGGCGCGCAGCCAGCCAGCTTCCGCGCAGCGGGCCGTGCCGCGAGATGGCGTCCATCGCGTATTCAGAACAGCTCGGCACGAAACGGCAGCGTGGCCCCAGCAGGGGGCTGATGAAGCGCTTGTAGAAGCGCAGCAGGGCAATGAGCAGGCGCGAGATCACCCAGTCATCTTATGCCAGTTGGCATGAAGGCCGCATTTGTGCAGGATGGGCCGTTGGTCGCATGTCGCCGATGGCCTGCGACCGGTACCAGTACCTTCGGGTGCTGGCCAGGTTCCGTACCGCGCAAGGCGGTCCGTGTTCGTCGGACTGCCTCCAAGGGCGCCTTGACTCCAGGACTGAATGGAGCAGGGTGCCGAGGTTGCTGCTGCGGGTCGGGTAGGCTATAAAGGCCCGCTTTCCCGGGCCCCGGGGAATCCAAGGAAGAGCGTTTCGTGGCTGCTAAAAAAACTGCAAAGAAGGCCGCAACGGCCGCCAAGAAAACCGCCAAGCCTGTTGTGAAGAAGTTGGCGGCAAAGCCCGTTGCCAAGAAACCGGCCAGCAAGCCGGCGACCAAGGCAGCGTCCTCGCAACCGGCGGCCAGGAAGGCCACCGCAAAGAAAACGCCGGTCAAGGCAACCAAGCCGGTGGCGAAGAAGGCTGCTGCGCCCGCCAAGGCCAAGCCTGCCGCTGCCAGCAAGAAGGCGCCGGTGGTGAAGAAAGCCGCCAGCAAGGCCGCGCCGGTGAAGAAGGCCGCCGCCAAGCCGGTGGCGAAGAAGGCAGCAGCCAAGCCGGCGCCGAAGGCGGTGGTGAAGAAGGCTGCGGCCAAGCCGGTCGCCAAACCTGCAGCGAAGAAGGTTGCTGCGGCTAAACCGGTGGCCACGCCTGCCGCTGTAAAGAAAGTCACCAAGAATGTTGCCGCGCCGGCCGCAAAGCCGACCCCGGCCCCCGTAGTGAAGTCCGCACCGAAGCCTGCCCCCAAGCCGGCTCCGGCCAAGCCTGTCCCGGCCAAGACCGTGGCAGTGGCAGCAGCCCAACCGGCCCCCAAGCCGGCCCCGGCCGCCGCTCCTGCTGCTTCGAAGGCCCCGCAATCCAAGAATCCCGTGCCCGTTTCGAAATCGCCTGCCAAAACCGCCGTGAAATCCGATTCCGCTCCGAAGACCGTGTCGCGCCCTGTCGGCAAGGTTGCCGTGGCCGTCGCCGCCCGCTCGGCGGCACCGGCCCCGCGCAGCAAGTACAAGGTGGTCGAGTACAAGACCGACGAGGCCACCGGCCGCCCGATCCTGCCGGCTGGCTACAAGCCGTCCTCGGAAGAGGAATACATGAGCCCGCTGCAGCAGGAGTATTTCCGTCAGCGCCTGCAGAACTGGCGCGCGGACCTGGTGGAAGAGTCCAAGCAGACCATCGAGAACCTGCGCGAGGAAGTGCGTGACATCGGCGACGAAGCCGAGCGCGCGACCCGCGAGACCGAGAACTCGCTGGAACTGCGTACCCGTGATCGCTACCGCAAGCTGATCGGCAAGATCGACAGCACCCTGAAGCGCCTGGAAGCCGGCGACTACGGTTACTGCGTCGACACCGGCGAAGAAATCGGCCTGGAGCGCCTGGAAGCGCGCCTGACCGCCGAACGCACCATCGACGCCCAGGAGCGCTGGGAGCACCTGCAGAAGCAGCAGGGCGACTGATTCCCGATCGTTGTATGGTCATGCGAAAAACCCGGCCTCGGCCGGGTTTTTTGTTGGGTGTGGTTGGCTGTGTAGAACGGCGCCTTCCGGGTATAGGAGGGAGCCTGTGTGCGCGGTTGCTGTAAAGCCTAGCCCATGCCCGGCTCGGGTCGAAGGCGGAGGGCAAGGAAGAGCAAAAGCAAAAGCAAAAGCAAAAGCAAAAGCAGCCAAGCATGGCTTGGCTCTACCAAGGGCGGTCATGCGTGCGCTCGCGGCTGTTGGGTCCGCCTTGTAGCGAGCCGAGCACCGCAGGGGAATCAGGGGCGAAGAGGCGCCGCTGTTTGAGCGCAGCGAGTTCGGCGCCGTCCCCTGATTCACCGAGGAGCACAGGGCACCGGCGCGCAGCGCCGGCTCGCGGATGGCGGCGCGTTTCTTTTGGTTACTTTTCTTTTCGCGCGAAAAGAAAAGTGACACCCCACAGCGGTCACGGAAAGAGCCCGCCGGGCATGGCCCGGCGCTACCGGCGCGTGGGCGCGCGGAAATCCGCTCTATTGCAGGTCGCGAAGATTCAGTTTCCGCAACGTCGGGTTCTTCCACGCCGTGATCCCGGCCACGCTCAGCACCGCGAACCCACCCAGCACCACTGCCGGCACCAGGCCGAGCAGCTTTGCCATCGTGCCGGCATAGAACGCGCCCAGTTCGTTGGACGAACTGATGAAGATGCCGTTGATCGACGACACCCGGCCGCGCATTTCTTCCGGTGTGGCCAGCTGCAGGATGGTCGAGCGGATCACCACCGACACGCCATCGAAGGCCCCATAGAACAGCAGGATCAGCGCGGACAGCCAGAAGTGCTGCGACAGCCCGAAGCTGATCACGCACAGGCCGAAGCCGGCCACCGCGAACAGCAGCACGCGGCCGGCATTGCGGTGCAGCGGGTGGCGCGCCAGCCACAGGCCAACGCAGACCGAGCCCAGCGCCGGCATTGCGCGCAGGATGCCCAGGCCTTCCGGACCGTGGTGCAGGATCTCGTGCAGGAACGCCGGCAGCATCGCCACCACGCCGCCCAGCAGCACCGAGAACATGTCCAGGGCCATCGCCCCGACCATGATCCGGTTGCCGACCACGAAGCGCGCGCCTTCAGCGATGCTCTTGAAGATCGGGGCGGCCGGACCGGTATGCACCGGTTCTTCCACCTTCAGCGTGGCCAGGCAGGCCATCGCCACCAGCGCGAAGCCCGTGGCCACCGCGTAGGACAGGCCCTTGCCGCCGAAGCCGACCAGCACGCCGCCCAATGCCGGACCGGCCACCATGCCGGCCTGGAACACCACGGCGCCGAGGCCAGCGCCACGTGCGAACTGGTCACGGGCCAGCACGCGGGCGAACAGTGCGTTGTAGATCGGCGACAGGAAGGCGCGGACCATGCCGGTCAGCGCAATGGCCGCATAGATCGGCCACACGCCTTCGAACGGCAGCCAGCCCTTGGCCACGCCGGTCAACACCAGCGCGGTGGCGATCAACCCGGAGCAGGCGACCATGCCGAGCCGGCGGCGCGGCAGGTGGTCGACCAGATAACCGGCGAACGGTGCGACGCAGAAGAACGGCAGCACCTCGGCCAGGCCAACCAGGCCCAGCGAGAACGGATTGCGGGTGACTTCGTAGATGTGCCAGCCGACGGTGACCGCGACCACCTGGTAGGACAGCATCGCGAAGATGCGGTAGGCCAGCAGCTTGGCGAAACCGGGCCGGGACAGCAGCCCCAGCGCGGTGTCTTCGGCCGTGGCGGGTTCGCTCACGACGGGTCGCGCTGCAGCTGGGCCTGCGCGGTCTCGCGGATGAAGGCCAGCATCGCCGCCACGCCGTTGCTGCGGGTGGGCGAGAGGTGGCGGGCCAGGCCGATGTCCTGGATGTAGCTGGGCTCGGTATCCAGGATCTCCTGCGCCGAGCGCCCGGAGTACACGCGCAGGGCCAGGAAGATCAGGCCGGAAACGATGGCCGAATCACTGATGGCGTGGAAGCGCAGCGACTGCGCATTGCCTTCCGGCACGATCCAGACCATCGACTGGCAGCCGAGCAGGCGGTGCTCTTCGGTCTTCCATTCGTCCGGGAAGGCGGGCAGCTTGCGGCCGAGGTCGATCAGATACTGGTAGCGCTCGGACCAGTCGCCGAAGAAGCCGAATTCCTCGGCGATGGCGGTCTGGGCCTCGGCGGCGGTGGGTTCAAGCGGGAACGGGGAGTCGGTCACAACAGTCTCTACAGTGGAGCGTGGCCGGCGGACCGGCCACGGGGCAGGGTGGGTCAGCCGCGCTTGCGCGACCAGCGCACGCCCTGCGGGGTGTCTTCCAGCACGATGCCTTCGGCGGCCAGCTGGTCGCGGATGGTGTCGGAACGGGCGAAGTCGCGTGCCTGCTTGGCGGCGGCACGCTCGTCGATCAGGCCCTGGATGCGGGCATCTTCGCCATCATCGCTGGCCGCGGTGCCGAACCACTGCGCTGGATCGGCCTGCAGCAGGCCCAGGGCCAGGCCGGCACCGAGCAGTTCGCCCTTCAGGCGCGCCTGTTCGGCCGGGTCGGTGGCCCGGCGTGCATCTGCGGCGATGCGGGCCACTTCGGCCAGTGCCTGCGGGGTGTTCAGGTCGTCATCAAGAGTCGCCTCGACCGTGGCCGGGATCGCCACGACCGCCTCGACCGACGCCAGCTCGCGCAGCGTGCCGTACAGGCGGTCCAGGGTGCGCACCGACTGCTCGATGAGGCCATCGGACCAGTCCAGCGGCTGCCGGTAGTGGGCCGACAGCAGGGCCAGGCGCAGCGCTTCCGGCGGGTGCTGGCGGACCAGATCGTGCACGCGTTCGATGTTGCCCAGCGACTTGCTCATCTTGGCGCCGCCGAAGTTGAGCATGCCGTTGTGCAGCCAGAAGCGGGCGAAGATCTTGCCGCCGTGGGCGCATTCGCTCTGCGCAAGCTCGTTCTCGTGGTGCGGGAACTGCAGGTCGACGCCGCCGGCATGGATATCGATGGTCTCGCCCAGGTGGGCGGCGGCCATCGCCGAGCATTCGATATGCCAGCCCGGGCGGCCACGGCCCCAGGGAGACTCCCAGCCAGGGAGGTCGTCGCTGGACGGCTTCCACAGCACGAAATCACCCGGGTCACGCTTGTACGGGGCCACGTCGACGCGGGCACCGGCCAGCATTTCGTCCGGATCGCGGCGCGAGAGCTTGCCATAGCCTTCGAAGCTGGCCACCGCGAACAGCACGTGGCCTTCGGCGGCGTAGGCATGACCATTGGCGATCAGCTGCTCGATCATGGTGATGATCTGCGGGATGTGCGCGGTTACTTCGGGCTCGATGTCCGGCGGCACCACGCCCAGCGCGGCCATGTCTTCACGGTAGGCGGCGGCGAACCTGTCGGTGATGGTGCTGATCGGCACGCCCTGCTCACGCGCGGCGTTGTTGATCTTGTCGTCCACGTCGGTGATGTTGCGCGCGTAGCGCAGGCCGCCGAAACGGCGTCGCAGCAGATCGGCCAGCACTCCGAACACCACTGGGCCACGGGCGTTGCCGATGTGCACGTAGTTGTAGACCGTCGGGCCGCACACATACAGGGTCGGACAGGCCGGATCGAGCGGGGTGAACGGTTCGAGCTGGCGAGTCAGGTTGTTGTGCAGGCGCAGGGTCATGGGGCTGTGGCTGGGGGACAAGCCTGTGATTTTAGAACGTGTCGGCCCCCTTTGGGGGCACCGTCTGCCACCGGTGGACGCCGGGTCCACCCCGGGTGGGGTGGGCAGGAGCGGCGTGGACGGGTAATGTTCAGCCCCTTGCGCTCGCCACTGCCTACACTATTGCCGTGTCCTTGCTCCCGTCGCCAATGAAATCCACCGCGTTGCTGACCCTGGCCTGCCTGTCGGCGCTGCCCGCCGTGGTGCTGGCGCAGGAGGCCGAGCCCCGCAACCGGGTGGTGATCGTGGAGAACGTGAAGTTCGACTACGCGCAGGTACTGAACGTCGAACCCGTGTTCCAGACCCTGCGCGCGACCCGTACCGAAGAACACTGCGAGCCGGTCTCGACCCGGACCCTGGCGCCGGTCAATGTCACTGGTGAGGAGCCGGTCGAGGACAAGGGCCGGATCAGCCGCTTCTGGGACTCGGTACGCTCGATGTTCAAGCGCAGCGATGAAGAGGTCTCCGAGGACACCGCCGCCGAGTCACCGGCCCCGGCGCCGGCACCGGCCAACAATGGTCCGATGCTGACCCGCGACTGTCGCATCGTGCCGGTGGGACGTGAATTCCGCCGGCCCATCGCCTACGACGTGGACTACGTCTACAAGGGCACCAAGTACCGCTCGCGGCTGCCGGAAGATCCCGGCAACCGGCTCAAGATCCGGGTGTCGATCACCCCCTGGGTCGGCCCCGAGCAGGGCGCCGCCGGCAATCCCTGATTCTGCGACCCCGGCCCCTTGCGTCGGCCCCGGCCGCATGCAAAGATGGATGACCATGAAGCTCACCGACTTCCAGCACGACAGCAGCGCAGCCCGACAGGCGTCGGGCATGACCTCGCGTGCGCGTCGACCGGAACCCCACATCCTCGCTGGGTAACCGGAGCTTTTTGCTGTTCGTCCGAAAAAACCCAGCCCGCCGGCTGGGTTTTTTCGTTTCTGCGTCATGAAAGCTGCAACTGCAACCTTTTCGTTCCACTTTTGCTTCCTGTTTTCCCTTCCACCGCGTCGAACCCGGCGCCGCCACGCAAGGAAAGATGATGTCCCCCAAGCACTTCCTGAACACCCAGGACTGGAGCCGCAGCGAGCTCGACGCGCTGCTGACCCAGGCCGCGCTGTTCAAGCGCAACAAGCTCGGCGACCAGCTCAAGGGCAAGTCGATCGCGCTGGTGTTCTTCAATCCGTCCATGCGCACCCGCACCAGCTTTGAACTGGGTGCGTTCCAGCTGGGTGCCCACGCGGTGGTGCTGCAGCCGGGCAAGGATGCGTGGCCGATCGAGTTCAACCTCGGCACGGTGATGGACGGCGATACCGAAGAGCACATCGCTGAAGTGGCCAAGGTGCTGGGCCGTTACTGCGACATCATCGCTGTGCGCGCATTCCCCAAGTTCATCGACTGGGCCTACGACCGCCAGGACATCGTCCTCAACAGCTTCGCCAAGTACTCGCCGGTGCCGGTCATCAACATGGAGACCATCACCCACCCGTGCCAGGAGCTGGCCCACATCATGGCCCTGCAGGAGCACTTCGGCACCCAGGACCTGCGCGGCAAGAAGTACGTGCTGACCTGGACCTACCACCCCAAGCCGCTGAACACCGCAGTCGCCAATTCGGCACTGACCATCGCCACCCGCATGGGCATGGACGTGACCCTGCTGTGCCCGACCGCCGACTACATCCTCGACGACCGCTACATGGGCTGGGCCGAGCAGAACGTGGCCGAGAGCGGCGGCTCGCTGAAGATCAGCCATGACATCGACAGCGCCTACGCCGGTGCCGACGTGGTCTACGCCAAGAGCTGGGGCGCGCTGCCGTTCTTCGGCAACTGGGAACCGGAAAAGCCGATCCGCGACCAGTTCAAGCACTTCATCGTGGACGAGCGGAAGATGGCGCTGACCAACAACGGTGTGTTCAGCCACTGCCTGCCGCTGCGCCGCAACGTGAAGGCCACCGACGCGGTGATGGATTCGCCGCAGTGCATCGCCATCAACGAAGCCGAGAACCGCCTGCACGTGCAGAAGGCGATCATGGCGGCGGTTGCCGGGCGCTGAATCAAACAAGGGGTAGAGCCGACCGTTGGTCGGCTGCTCCCGCAGCGGCGCATCCAACATTTCAGCCGACCAGCGGTCGGCTCTACCGAATTCCCATCCCCCAAGTGGACCTGATCCCCATGAGCAACAAAGATGTCGTTCTCGCCTTCTCCGGCGGCCTGGATACCAGCTTCTGCGTGCCGTACCTGCAGGAGCGCGGCTACAACGTGCACACCGTGTTCGCCGATACCGGCGGCGTGGATGATGAGGAGCGTGATTTCATCGAGAAGCGCGCCGCCGAGCTGGGCGTGGCCAGCCACGTCACCGTCAACGGTGGCCCGGCCATCTGGGAAGGCTTCGTCAAGCCGTTCGTGTGGGCCGGTGAGGGCTACCAGGGCCAGTACCCGCTGCTGGTCTCGGACCGCTACCTGATCGTCGATGCCGCGCTGAAGCGTGCCGCCGAACTGGGCACCAACATCATCGCCCACGGCTGCACCGGCATGGGTAACGACCAGGTCCGCTTCGACCTGGCGGTGAAGGCCCTGGGTGACTACCAGATCATCGCGCCGATCCGCGAGATCCAGAAGGAACACACCCAGACCCGCGCCTACGAGCAGAAGTACCTGGAAGAGCGCGGCTTCGGCGTGCGCGCCAAGCAGCAGGCCTACACCATCAACGAGAATCTGCTGGGCCTGACCATGTCCGGCGGCGAGATCGACCGTTGGGAAGCGCCGGGCGAGGGCGCCCGTGGCTGGTGCGCACCGCGCAGCGAGTGGCCGGAGCAGGCGCTGAACGTGACCCTGAAGTTCGTCGAGGGCGAAGCCGTCGAACTGAACGGCAAGGCGTTGCCGGGCGACCAGATCCTGGCCCAGCTCAACAAGCTGTTCGCCCCGTACGGCGTTGGCCGCGGTGTCTACACCGGCGACACCGTGATCGGCCTGAAGGGTCGCATCGTGTTCGAGGCCCCGGGCCTGGTGTCGCTGCTGGCCGCGCACCGCGCGCTGGAAGATGCCGTGCTGACCAAGCAACAGAACCGCTTCAAGCCGGACGTGGCGCGCAAGTGGGTGGAGCTGGTCTACGAAGGCTTCTACCACGACCCGCTGAAGACCGACATCGAGGCCTTCCTGAAGTCCTCGCAGGCCAAGGTCAACGGCGAAGTGGTGCTGGAAACCCGCGGCGGCCGCGTCGATGCAGTGGCGGTGAAGTCGCCGCACCTGCTCAACACCAAGGGCGCCACCTACGCGCAGTCGGCCGACTGGGGCGTGGAGGAGGCCGAGGGCTTCATCAAGCTGTTCGGAATGAGCTCCACTGTCTATGCGCAGGTCAATCGCGGTTGACCTGTGACGGGGGTGCCGGCCGCTGGCCGGCGCCTCGCAACGTCAATGGAGGGTAGTGCCGGCCGCTGGCCGGCTCGTGGCACGGCTGGATCATTGCGGAGCCGGCCAGCGGCCGGCACTACCGATTTCGAACCCTACGGATATTCAGACACATGCTTGAACAGACGCTCGATCACCTGCAGGCCCTGGTGTCCTTCGACACCCGCAACCCGCCGCGTGCGATCACCACCGGTGGCATTTTCGATTACCTGCGCGCGAACCTGCCCGGCTTCAACGTCGAGGTGATCGACCATGGCGCCGGTGCGGTCAGCCTGTACGCCGTGCGTGGTACGCCGAAGTACCTGTTCAACGTGCATCTGGATACCGTGCCGGATTCGCCGCACTGGAGTGCCGACCCGCACGTGATGCGGCGTCTGGACGACCGTGTGGTCGGCCTGGGCGTGTGTGACATCAAGGGCGCCGCCGCTGCACTGGTGGCCGCGGCCAACGCCAGTGATGGCGATGCTGCGTTCCTGTTCTCCAGCGACGAAGAAGCCAACGATCCGCGCTGCATCGCCGCGTTCCTGGCCCGTGGCCTGCCGTATGAAGCGGTGCTGGTGGCGGAGCCGACAATGAGTGAAGCGGTGCTGGCGCACCGTGGCATCAGTTCGGTGCTGATGCAGTTCGCCGGCCGCGCCGGGCACGCGTCGGGCAAGCAGGATGCGGCCGCCAGTGCGCTGCATCAGGCCATGCGTTGGGGCAACCGCGCATTGGACCATGTGGAATCGCTGGCCTCGGCGCGCTTCGGCGGGCTGACTGGTCTGCGCTTCAACATCGGTCGCGTCGAAGGTGGCATCAAGGCCAACATGATCGCGCCGGCCGCCGAAGTGCGGTTCGGGTTCCGTCCGCTGCCGTCGATGGACATCGATGGCCTGTTGGCGACCTTCGCCGGTTTTGCCGAACCGGAAGCCGCACTGTTCACCGAAACCTTCCGTGGCCCCAGCCTGCCGGCCGGTGACATCGCCGAGGCCGAGAACCGCCGTCTGCTGGCACGCGACGTGGCCGATGCGCTGGAACTGCCGATCGGCAACGCGGTGGACTTCTGGACCGAAGCCTCGCTGTTCTCGGCCGGCGGCTACACCACGCTGGTGTTCGGCCCGGGTGACATCGCCCAGGCCCACACCGCCGATGAGTTCGTGACGCTGGAGCAGCTGCAGCGCTACACCGACGCCGTGCACCGCATCATCGCCGCCGGCGCCTGATCGACCCCACAACGCCGCCCGGCCCTGGCCGGGTGGAACTGCAACGCGGCGACCGCCGCCTGTGACGAAACCGAAATGTCTCCTGCCCTCCAGCCCCACCGCCAGACCCGCCAGACCATCGTGCGCCTGCTTTCCAGCATGGCCAGCGCGAAGGAGATCAGCCAGTACCTCAAGCGCTTTTCTCAGTTGGATGCCAAGCGCTTTGCCGTGGTCAAGGTCGGCGGCGCGGTGCTGCGCGACGATCTCGACGCGCTGACCTCTTCGCTGTCGTTCCTGCAGGAAGTCGGCCTGACCCCGATCGTGCTGCACGGCGCCGGCCCGCAGCTGGATGCCGAGCTGTCGGCCGCCGGCATCGAAAAGCAGACCGTCAACGGTCTGCGCGTGACCTCGCCGGAGGCACTGGCGATCGTGCGTCGGGTGTTCCAGCAGTCCAACCTGCGCCTGGTCGAAGCCCTGCAGCAGAACGGCGCGCGTGCCACCTCGATCACCGGTGGCGTGTTCGAGGCGGAGTACCTGGACGTGGACACCTACGGCCTGGTCGGCGAGGTGAAGAAGGTCAACCTGGCGCCGATCGAGGCCAGCCTGCGCGCCGGCTCGATCCCGGTCATCACCAGCCTGGGCGAAACCGCGGGTGGCCAGATCCTCAACGTCAACGCCGACTTCGCCGCCAACGAGCTGGTGCAGGAGCTGCAGCCGTACAAGATCATTTTCCTGACCGGCACCGGCGGCCTGCTGGACGAGCAGGGCAGCGTGATCGATTCGATCAACCTGTCCACCGAGTACGACCACCTGATCGCGCAGCCGTGGATCCACGGTGGCATGAAGGTGAAGATCGAACAGATCAAGGATCTGCTCGACCGCCTGCCGCTGGAATCGTCGGTGTCCATCACGCGCCCGGCTGACCTGGCCAAGGAACTGTTCACCCACAAGGGCTCGGGCACGCTGGTGCGCAAGGGCGAGAAGGTGCTGCGCGCCACCGCGTGGAACGAGCTGGACCTGCCACGGCTGAAGGGCCTGATCGAATCCAGCTTCGGCCGCACGCTGGTGCCTGACTATTTCCAGAAGACCAAGCTGCTGCGCGCCTACGTCAGCGAGAACTACCGCACGGCGGTGATCCTCACCGACGAGGCCGAGGGCGTGTACCTGGACAAGTTCGCGGTGCTCGATGACGCACAGGGTGAAGGCCTCGGCCGCGCGGTGTGGAACATGATGCGGGATGAAACGCCGCAGCTGTTCTGGCGTTCGCGCAATGGCAACCCGATCAATCACTTCTACTATGCTGAATCCGATGGCTGCTACAAGCAGGGCCATTGGAAGGTGTTCTGGTACGGCGCCGATGGCATCGACCGGATCAGCACCTATGTCGACCACTGCGCCCAGCGCGCACCGAGCCTGCAGGGCTGAATGATGGACCATTCCGATCACTGGACTACGATTCCCACCCTGCGCGGCCAGCACGTGACACTGCAGCCGCTGCAGCCCGAGCATGTGCCTGGCCTGCGCGCCGCCGTGGAGGGCAGTGGCCTGGACCAGCTCTGGTACACCCAGGTGCCTTCGCCGGAGCGGGTCGAGCACTATGTGCAGGCCGCGCTGCAGGCACAGGCAGAAGGCAAGGTGCTGCCGTTCGTGATCCTCGATGCGGCGGGTGACATCGTGGGGACCACCCGCTTCTACGACCTGGATGCCGGCGTGCCCAAGCTCAGCCTGGGCTACACCTGGTATGCACCGCGCGTGCAGCGTACCGGCGTCAACACTGAAACCAAGCTGTTGCTGCTGCAGCACGCCTTCGAAACCATGGGCTGCATCAGCCTGGTGCTGGAAACCAGCTGGTTCAACTTCACCTCGCGCACCGCCATCGCCCGCCTCGGCGCCAAGCAGGACGGCGTGCTGCGCAACCACAAGCGGCACGCCGACGGCACGCCGCGCGACACCGTCATCTTCTCCATCATCGATACGGAATGGCAGGGCGTGAAGCGCCACCTGCAGTACCGCCTGGACAGCCACGCATGAACGATTCGACTTTCACCCTGGGCATCGTCGGCGCCCGTGGCCATACCGGTGCCGAGCTGATCAAGCTGGTGGCCGCACACCCGCGGCTGAAGCTGGCCTTCGTGTCCTCGCGCGAACGCGCGGGGCAGCGCCTGTCCGACCACCATCCGGAATTCCAGGGCGAGCTGCAGTACGAGAACCTGGACGCCGACGCGGTGGCCGCCAAGGGCGTGGACGCGGTGATCCTGGCCCTGCCCAACGGCCTGGCCGCACCGTTCGTGGCCGCACTGGAAGCGGCGAAGCCGGACACCGTCATCGTCGACCTGTCGGCCGACTACCGCTTCGACAACAGCTGGTACTACGGCCTGCCGGAGCTGACCCGAGGCCGCTACAACGGCCAGAAGCACATCAGCAACCCGGGCTGCTATGCCACGGCGATGCAGCTGGCGGTGCATCCGCTGCTGGACCTGCTGGCCGGCCCGCCGCAGTGCTTCGGTGTGTCCGGCTATTCCGGCGCCGGCACCACGCCGTCGGACAAGAACAACGTCGAACTGCTCGCCGACAACCTGATGCCGTATGCGCTGACCAACCACGTGCACGAGCGTGAAGTGTCGGTCCAGCTGGGCGTGGCGGTTGAATTCATGCCGCATGTCGCGCCGCATTTCCGCGGCATCACGCTCACCGCCAACCTGTGGCTGAACCGCGTGCAGACCCGCGAACAGATCGTCGAGCGCTTCCAGCAGGCCTATGCGGGCGAACCGCTGATCGAGGTAGTGGATGAAGCGCCGTGGGTCAGCCGCATCGCCGGCCGCCACGGTGCGCAGGTCGGTGGCTTCACCCTGGCCCCGGGCGGCAAGCGGGTGGTGGTGGTGGCGACCCTGGACAACCTGCTCAAGGGCGCGGCCACCCAGGCCATGCAGAACCTCAACCTCGCGCTGGGCATCGACGAACTGACGTCGATCCCGCACTGAACACGTATTCCGGAGCCCCCATGGCAGACCTTCTTTGGCAGAAGCCCGGCGTCGCCGTCGACGCCCAGATCCAGACCTTCCTCGCCGGCGATGACGTGATCCTCGATCGCGAATTCTTCCTGCACGACATCGCCGCCAGCGCCGCGCATGCACAGGGCCTGCAGCACATCGGCATCCTCAGCGCCGATGAACTGGCCGGCCTGCTGCGCGAGCTCGACGTGCTGGCGCAGGACTTCCGTGAAGGCCGCTTCGTGCTGGACACGCAGTACGAAGATGGTCACTCGGCGATCGAAGCGCGCCTGACCGAACGCCTTGGCGATGCCGGCCGCAAGATCCACACCGGCCGCAGCCGCAATGACCAGATCCTGGTTGCCACCCGCCTGTGGCTGAAGGAGAAGCTGCTGCGTGTGGCCCAGCTCAGCGCCGAGGTTGCCAAGGTCGCGCTGGACCGCGCGCGGGCCGAGAAGGACCTTCCGGTTCCCGGCTATACCCATATCCAGCGTGCCGTGGTGTCCTCGGCCGGCATGTGGTGGGCCGGCTGGGCCGAGGCCTTCATCGACAACGCCATCCGCGCGCGCGACACCCATGCGCTGGTCGACGCCAATCCGCTTGGCACGGCTGCCGGCTACGGTGTGAACCTGCCGCTGGACCGTGAGCACACCACGGCCGCGCTCGGTTTCGCCCGCATGCAGATCTCGCCGATCTACGCGCAGCTGTCGCGCGGCAAGTTCGAACTGGCCGCGCTGGAAGCGCTGGGCGGCGCCACGCTGGACCTGCGCCGCATTGCCTGGGACCTGTCGCTGTTCACCAGCGCCGAGTTCGGCTTCGTCGCGCTGCCGGCGCAGTACACCACCGGCAGTTCGATCATGCCCAACAAGCGCAATCCGGACGTGATCGAGCTGATGCGCGCGACCCACGCCAGCGTCGCCGCCGCGCGTACCGAGATCGAGCAGCTGCTGTCGCTGCCGTCGGGCTATCACCGCGACCTGCAGTCGTCCAAGGGCGCCATCTTCCACGGCTTCGGTCGCGGCCTGTCGGCGCTGGAACTGCTGCCGGCGCTGCTGGCCAACCTAGAATGGCGCGACGACAAGGTTCGCGCGGCAATCGACTCGGGCATGTACGCCACCGATGTGGCGGTGGAAGCGGCCGTGGCCGGCGTGCCGTTCCGCGAGGCCTACAAGGCTGCTGCCGCCGGTGCCGACAGCGCAGGGCAGGGGCGTACCCCGGAAGGCAGCCTGGCCGCACGCGTATCGCCGGGTTCGGCCGCCGACCTGCGCCTGGACGAACTGCACGCGCGCTGGCAGGCGCTGTCCTGATGGCCGGCACCGTCTACCTGGTGCTGGCCATGCGCCGGCCCGATTTCAACGCCGCCGCCGTGCAGCCGCACCGTGACTTTCTCGATGCGTTGCAGGCACAGGGCAAGCTGCAGCTGACCGGCGGTTTTGCCGATGGCAGCGGTGGCGCCTATGTGCTGTGCAACGTGGACAGCCTGGCGCAGGCGCAGGCCATCGTCGCCACCGATCCGCTGGTGACGATGCAGGCCTCCGCGCTGACCGTGCACGAATGGAACACCCGCTGAGAGCCTGACCGATGATCCAGCACGCTGCCCACGTCGCCTCGCCGTTCCCGCAACAGGCGCTGCCGCCGTGGCGGCGTGCAGTGCTGAAGGTCGGCAGCAGCCTGCTGGCGGCCGATGGCGGCGGCCTGTCGCCACGCCACGCGCTGGGCCTGGCCCAGTTTGTTTCCGCCAACGTCCTGGCCGGGCGCGAGGTGGTGATCGTGTCTTCCGGCGCGGTCGCTGCCGGGCGCGCGATCCTGCCGCGGGCCGATGAGCCGGGCGCAGCGATGGCAGCGCGGCAGGCGCTGGCTGCGCTCGGCCAGGCGCAGCTGATCGGGCTCTGGCAGCGCTTCTTCGAGCGCCCCGTGGCGCAGGTGCTGCTGACCCACGACGACCTGCGCAACCGCCGCCGCTACCTCAACGCACGCGCCACGCTCAATGAGTTGCTGCGGCTGGGCGCGTTGCCGGTGGTCAACGAGAACGACACCGTGTCGGTGGACGAACTCAAGCTCGGCGACAACGACAACCTGGCCGCCACCGTGGCCGCGCTGGTCGATGCCGATGCACTGTTCATTGCCACCGACATCGACGGCCTGTACAGCGCGGATCCGCGCACCGTGGCCGATGCGCGGGCACTGCACGACGTGCCGGAACTGAGTGACGAGGTGCTGGCGATGGCCGGCGGCGCAGGTTCGCGCGCCGGTACCGGCGGCATGCGGACCAAGCTTGAGGCGGCGGCCAAGGCGGGTCGTCTCGGCATCGAGACCTACCTTTTCAACGGCCGCAGCAGCGACGTGGTGCGTGCACTGGCGCAGGACCGCCTGTTCGGCACCCGCATCCACGCCGCGCGCAGCCGCGAGGCGGCCCGCAAGCACTGGCTGCGGCATGCACCGCTGACCGAAGGCGCGATCGTGATCGATGCCGGTGCGGCACAGGCCATGCGCGAGAAGGGCGCCTCGCTGCTGCCCGGTGGCATCACCGGTGCGGAGGGCGCGTTCCGGCGTGGCGATATGGTGCAGGTGTGCTGGAATGCACCACAGGGCCGTGTCTGCATCGCCCGCGGTGTCAGCCAGTACGCCGCCGATGATGTGCGCCGGATCGCCGGTCGCCATTCGCGCGACATCGAGGCCGTGCTGGGCTACAACTACGGTGGCAGTGTCGTCCATCGCGACGATCTGGTGCTGCCATGACCGGTTTGAAGGACTCCCCGATGAGCGAAATCGAAGCGCAGGCGCGTGCCTGCCGTGACGCGGCCCAGATCGTTTCCGGCCTCGACAGTGCGGCGCGCCGCACGCTGCTGCTGGCAATGGCGCAGGCACTGGAAGTGAATGCCGGGCTGATCCTGGCCGGTAATGCGCGTGACCTTGCTGCCGCGCGCGACAAGGGCGTTGGCAGTGCCATGCTCGACCGCCTTGCGTTGGACCCGGCGCGCCTGTTCGCGATGGCCGAAGCGGTGCGTGAGGTCGCTGCGCTGCCCGATCCGGTCGGCCAGGTCACCCGCGACGATGTGCGTCCAAACGGCATCCGTGTGCAGAAGGTGCGCGTTCCGCTGGGGGTGATCGCGATGATCTACGAAGCCCGCCCGAATGTGACCGCCGAAGCGGCCGCCCTGTGCCTGAAGGCCGGCAATGGCGTGATCCTGCGCGGAGGCTCCGAGGCGATCCACTCCAACACCGCCATCGCCCAAGCGTTGTCCGGCGCATTGAAGGCCAACGGCGTACCGCCGGCGGCGGTGACCGTGCTGACCGACCTGCGCCGCGAAGCGATGCTGGAACTGCTGCAGCTGCATGAGCTGATCGATCTGGCGATTCCGCGAGGCGGCGAGGGCCTGATCCGCTTCGTTGCCGAGCATGCGCGGGTGCCGGTGATCAAGCACTACAAGGGCGTCTGCCACCTGTTCGTGGATGCCAGTGCCGACCTCGGCAAGGCCATTGATCTGCTGGTGGATGGCAAGTGCAGCCGCCCTGCAGCCTGTAACTCGCTGGAAACGCTGCTGGTGCACCGCGACGTGGCCGAAACGTTCCTGCCGCGCGTGGCGCAGGCGCTGGGCGAGCGCGGCGTGCAGCTGCGCGCCGATGCACTGGCGCAACCGCTGCTGCCGGGCAGCACCGCCGCCACCGAAGACGACTATGCCGCCGAGTTCCTCGATCTGGTGCTGGCGGTGCGCGTGGTCGACGACCTCGATGCGGCTATCGCGCACATCCGCACTTATACCTCCGACCACACCGAAGTGATCGCCACCGAAGACGCCGGCCATGCCGAGCGCTTCGTCAACGCACTGCGCTCGGCGGTGGTGATGGTCAATGCGTCCTCGCGTTTCTCCGACGGCGGCCAGCTGGGCCTGGGCAGCGAGATCGGCATTTCCACCACGCGCCTGCACGCGTACGGCCCGATGGGGCTGGATGCACTCACCGTCGAACGATTTGTCGTGCGCGGTGAAGGGCAGACCCGCACGTAGATCCACGCCATGCGTGGATGCTCTTCGCGGTAGCCCCCGGTGCCGACCAAGGTCGGCACCCACCAGAGAGAACGCCGACCAAGGTCGGCATCTACCAAAGCAAGTGCCGACCAGGGGCGGCACCCAGGGCAATCGAGTTACACCACCTCGCGGCGGATGCCGATCGGCCGCGCGTGATCGTCCATGTGCAGCGTGGCGGCCTTGCAGCCCAGCAGGCGCTCGGCCAGCCCGGTGCTGGCCCCCAGGTCGGCGGCCACTTCGTTGAGGCTGGCCAGCGGCCGCGGCAGGCGCCGGTCGTGGCCGCGGAAGCGCGCGCGGTTGTACTCGGCCCAGCCGATCAGCAGTACGCTGGCGCACAGCAGCATCAGCGGCAACGCCACCAGCACATAGGGGTCGAACTGGCTTTGCCGTTCGTACAGCTGCTGCCAGGCCAGCTGGCCGCCGACCAGCCACGACACCAGGGTGACCAGTGGGGCCCACAGGTAGAAGTAGAACCCCCAGAACGCGAGGGTGACGAAGCCCCAGGCGGTGCGTTGGAAGCGTGGTTGGCGATGCGGCTTGCGGATCATCCGCGAGTCGAAGCGGTTGGACGGGCGTTGTGCGTTCATCGGATCCCCCGATCGGGACTGGTCCAGGTGGCGCGCTTGCTGCGACGGCGCAGCAGGGTTTTCGGCAACGCCACCAGGGTGGTGGAAAGGCTGATCAACCAGTACGCCATCGGGTACCAGATGACCCAGAAGTAGTTGCGTCCAATCTGTGTTTCGTAACGACGGTCGATGATCAGGCTGCTGGCGAACTGCAGCAGGCAGACCAGGGCCAGGATCACGCCATGCCACTCCGGCAGCAGGCTGGCGATATGCAGTTGCGGGGGCAGTTCGATGAACTTGCCCAGCGCCCACAGCACCACGATGAACAACATGGTGTAAGCCCAGATCACGCTGAGCACGTACTCCAGCAGTACGCCCCACATGCGCCGCTCCTTCCAGTGCAGCAGCGAGCGGGCGTGGCGCAGCATCACCTCCACGCCGCCCTGGGCCCAGCGCAGCCGCTGCCGCCACAGTCCCTTCAGGGTTTCCGGCATCAGGATGAAGCATAGTGCGTTGGGTTCGTAGCGGATGTCCCAGTGCGCGCGCTGCAGCCGCCAGCTGATGTCGATGTCTTCGGTCACCATGTCATCGGACCACCAGCCGACCTGGTGCAGGGCGGTGCGGCGGAAGCCGGCGATCACGCCGGAGATGGTGAAGATGCGCCCGTACACCCGCTGCGCGCGCTTGATCATGCCGATGATCGAGGAGAACTCGGCCACCTGCAGGCGTCCGAGCAGGGTGGAGCGGTTGCGGATGCGCGGGTTGCCGGTGACCGCGCCGACCCGGTTGCCGCTGACCAGGTGCCAGATCATCCAGTGCAGCGCGTGTTCTTCCAGCATCGCGTCGCCGTCGATGCACACCAGGTATTCCGAGCGTGCGGCGAGCGCCCCCATGCGCAGCGCATTGGCCTTGCCGAGGTTGCGGTCCAGGTGCAGCACGCGCAGCCGTGGGTGCTTTGCCGCCAGGGCGTCCAGCCTCGCACCCGTGTCGTCGCTGCTGCCGTCGTCGATGGCGATCACCTCATAGTCGGCCGGGTAGCGCTGGGCCAGCGCCGCGCCGAGTGTGTCGTCGAGGTTTGCCGACTCGTTGTGGCAGGGAATCAGCAGGCTCGCGAACGGTGGATCGACCATCAGCGGCGGGTCGTTGCGTGGGCGCGAATGGCGTTCGCGCCGGAAGTAGTAATACAGGCCGCCCGACATCCAGAAGAATGCCATCACCATCGGGTAGTAGAAGGCGAACTGGAACAGGACCTGCAGCAACGGATGCATGTCCATGTCACTTCTCCGGGTACGGGAAGTTGCCGGCGGACATTGCCGCGCGGGCATCGCGGGTGGAGGGCTGGTCGGCGATGAAGTCGTCCGGGTACCAGGCGAAGTGGTGCACGCCCTGCGCCTGCAGCTGGCGGATCTGCGCGCGCAGGCGCTCGGCAGGAATCGGTTGCCCGCTGCGCCAATCGACGGTCTGCAGTTCGAACAGGGTGTGCTGCAGCTGTGGGTCATGTGCACGCACCGCGGCCAGCAGCTGGTCGAGCCAGCGTTCCGGATGCTTGCTGCCTTCCATCCACGGCATCGCCATCAGTGCGGTCTGGTCGTAGGCCTTGTTGAACAGGTCCAGGCGCTGCGCGAACCAGGCTTCGCTCTGCGGGCGCAGCACCGGCTCCGCGTACAGGTTGCGCACCGTGGCCAGCTTCGGCCGCCAGCGCTGCGCGCTGTTGCGCAGCGCCAGGGTGAAGTCGATCAACGCCTGCGTGCGTGCGCTGCCCCCATCGCCGGGTGCCAACGTGGGCAGCTCGGTATCGCGCAGGTAGCCATCGTCATGGAACAGCAGGCCCTCGAAGTAGGAGTTGACCGCCAGATCCTCGTAGATGTCGAGCATGACCTGGCGCGCCTGGGGATTGGTGAAGTCCAGCCGGTACATGCCATCGGCATCGCCGTTGCGGATCGCCAGCGCCTTGCGCTGCACCGGGTCGGGCAGCTCGAAGCCGAGTACCGGCAGCCATGCGTAGACCTTCACCCCCGCACGCGATTTCAGTTGCCAGGCGACGCGACTGAACAGGTCCGCGCGCATCGGCATGTGGCGGTTGGGGAAGTACAGTGCATCGGCGGTGTTGTTGCCGTCCGGATCGGCGAACGCCTGCAGGTAGACGTGCGTCGGTGCGATGCGCTTGACCCGCTCGATCAGTGCATCCAGATTGCGCGCCTGCTGTGCGGGCTCCGGATCGTAGACATCATCCAGGTCGATCTGCAGGGCACGGATGCCATCGAGCGCGACGTCGCGGCGCAGCTCGTAGGCCAGCCCCTCCACGGTCGGGTTGTCGCTGACCAGGAAGCGCGCCAGGCCATGCAGGTCGCTGGCCACCGGCGTGCTGCGGCCCTCCAGATCGAAGGACACCGGCATGCCCAGCTGCTCGGCGATGTCGTTGCTCAACTGGTTGTAGGCCGCGTATGGCCAGATGATGGCGCGCGGGCGCACGCCCAGGTGCTGCTCGATGCGCTGCACGCTGCGCGAGAGATCGGCGCGCAGGCGTTGCGCGTACTGCGCCTCGCTCTCATAGCTGCGCGTGGCGGGGTTGTAAACGCGGGTCACGACAGCCGGGGTGGAGTTCCCCTGTGGGTTGGCGAGCACCCCGTGGTGCAGGTCGTCGGTATGGCTGGCCACTTCGATCAGGCCGCTGTCGTGCATCTGCTTCAGCTGTGCCCAGGTGATGAAGTCGTCGCGGCCGAACGGCCGGTAGCCATAGTCGATGGTGCGGCCAGGTGCCATGTCCACGTAGTCGGTGATCACCGCCACCAGCGCCGGATAGCGGTAAGCCTGCAGCAACGGGAAGGCTTTGTCGTAGACGCTGCGCAGGCCGTCATCGAAGGTCAGCAGCACCGGTTTCGGTGGCAGCGTGGCGCGTCCCCGGGAGGCGTCGATCACCTGCGACAGCGACACCGGGTGGTAACCGTGTGCCCCCAGCCAGTCCAGATGGGCGGCGAAGTTCTGCGTGCTCACCGCATAGGTATCGGCATCCCCCTTGGCTGCGACCTGGTCGCGGATGTCGTGGTAGCTGAGGATCAGCAGGCCGTTGTCGATCGCATCGAGATGCAGGGCCTGCTGCGCGAACGCCGGCGGCGTGGCGGCCAGCAGCAGGAACACGATCAGTCGCAGGATGCGGGCCATGTCACTCTCCCCAGCGCAGTGCGGCTTCGAAGCCGATATGACGCTCGCGGTGGCCGTCGTAGACCGGCCGCGACCAGCGCACGCCGTACTCGAACACGCGGCCCTGGCCCAGCTGCCATTCGTGCATGTAGGACACCGAAGGGACCAGAGCGCTGCCGAAGCCGTCCTGCCAGTAATCGCCCAGCGAGACGGTCAGCCGGTGGCGGAAGTGGCGTTCGTAGTGGCGCCACAACTGCTGGTCGATGCGCAGGCCGATCTCGACCATGCGATCACGCTTCGGGTTGAAGTAGGGAGCATCATCGCGGCTGCCGCGACTGGTGTAGGCACTGCCCAGGCCATCGATCAACCACCGTGGACGTGTCAGCAGCCGCTGCTCGACGCTGGTGCTGAACAGTTCGCGATGGTTGCCATCGTCGTAGCGGAAGCGGCTGGCGCCGAACATCCAGTGCGTGCGTTCGCTGCGCCGGTAGTCGACCTGCGCGCTGACGCTGTCGGCAGTGATGCCGGCCACGCGCGCCTGCATTGATGCATCCGGATCATTGCGTGCGGCGGTCAGTCCGGCATGCCAGTGGTCGTTGAACTGCCAGCCCACGCCGACGCGCAGGCCGGTATCACCGATGTGGTCGTTGGCGCGCTGCACTGCAGCTTCCGCATCCAGACGGCCGAATCGGTAGCGTACGCCCGCGCCCAGCCACAGCGGGTCGATGCGCTGGTCCTGGAAATCGACCGAGCGCCGGTCAGCGAAGGCGAACAGCCGCCAGCGATCGTCGAGTACGGGTGTCTGGACTTCCATGCCATAGCGGCGGTCGTCGTTGCCCAGTGGCGAGGTGCCACCACCGCCGGAACTGCGTCCGATGTCGGTCCATGCCTTCAGCTGCCAACCGCGGTGCGCGCGCCAGGCCTGGTCCATGCGTTCGACGGCGGGCTGGGTGGGGTAGCGCGCGACCAGATCGTCGTGCAGCGGTCGCGCCAGGTCATCGCGCTGCAGGGCGACGTAGGCTTCCTGCATGCCCAGCCGTGGCTCGATGTCGCGCGGGTCCAGCGCATGCGCCATCTGTTGCCGTTGCAGCGCCCTGCGTGGCCAGCCGCGCATCATGTACACGCTGCCCAGCGCGCTCTGCAGGCCGCCGTTGCCCGGTGCGATGTCGACCATCGATTCCAGATCGCGCTGCGCGGTGGGCAGGTCACCGCTGTAGGCGCGCACCATCGCCAGGTTGAGGTCGGCTTCGTAGCGCGACCAGTTTGGATACGGCGACTTGCCGTTGCTCCAGCGCCAGGCAGGTTCCTTGTCGCGCCACGCCTGCAGCAGGTCGACGGCCTTTTCCTGCTGCTCGCTTTCCAGGTAGGCGTAAGCCAGTTCCGAATGCGAGGCGTCGCGCGTCGGATCGCCTGCGACGGCCGCCTGCAGCACCGGAATGGCTTCTTCCGGATGCAGCGTGCCCATCAGCGAATCGCCGACCGCAGGCAGAACATAGTCGGGCAGGGCATGGCCTTCAGCCTGCAGTGCGCGGGCTTCCTCTCGCACCTGCGCATGGCGGCCCAGCCGGTTGAGCAGGATCAGCCGGTCCATGCGGATGCGCAATGGCGCCTGCACAGGTGGGGTGCCTTCGCTACCCAGATAGCGCTGCATGCGCGCCAGGGTCGATTCGGCTTCTTCCAGCCGGCTGTCTTCGCTGCTGCTGTAGGCCAGGCTCCAGACCACCAGCTTGGCCAGGTAGTCGCCTTCGATGCGTTGCTTCTGAGCAGCGTCGAACAGTTGCGGGCGCTGCTGGTACAGCTCCCAGGCGCGCCAGGCATTGCCGATGTCGCCCAGGGTCAGGACGCGCAGCTTGAACAGCAGGTCGTCGTTGGGCTGCTGCTGGCTGGCACGCTCGATCGCGCCGAGCGCATCCAGCCAACGGGCCTGGTCGCGGTAGCGGCCGATCTCGGCCAGGGCCGCCTCGCGGTCAGGCGGGGCAGCGCTGCTGGCCCAGGCCAGGGCGGTACAGGCAAGGCCGACGCAGAGCGCCAGCCGGCGGTGGACAACCATTGGGGACCCCCTTGGCTTCCGAACCAGACAACCTGAAAAATGTGACGCACATCACATGCCAGATTTTGGGATGGCCGTGGCCTGCGTCACTCCCCTCGCGAACTCCCATCCAGCAGGGATGGGCGAAACCAGGACAGCGACCTGCAATGTCTTGTCTGAAACGAGAGTCCCCCGCACACCGAGTGGTGGCCTGGGCGGCGCTGCCGCCCCCATGCCCGATGCCGGCACGCGGCAAGGATGGGCATTCGTGGGCACTATCCGCCCGGAATTGTCAGCCCGGCGTCAAAATGCGCAGACGGGCTGACGAGCGGTAGGTGGGGCCGGTTGCGAGGCCCCACGTGGCTTACCAGAGGTCTTCCAGCTTGCGCGGCTTGCAGGCCACCCAGGAGGCGCACAGCATCAGGGTGGCGCAGCCGAACAGGAAGCTGAATGGGATCGTCCAGCCGTCGCTGACGGTGTGCAGCCAGCCGACCAGGAACGGCCCCAGGCAGCTGAAGCTGTAGCCCACGCCCTGCATGAACCCGGACAGCGCGGCCGAGCCGGTGGGGGTGCGGGTGCGCAGGTTGATCAGGGTCAGCGCAAGCGGGAAGGTGGACGGACCGACGCCGAGCAGGCAGGCCCACAGCAGCGGCGCCTTCATCGGGGCCACAAGCAGGCCGGTGAAGGCGATCACGAACGAGAAGAAACCGATCAGCACCAGCGGGAACGGGTTCTGCAGGCGCACCGCCATCGACGGAATGACCAGCGACGGCAGCAGGCCCAGTGCCGAGAACACGGCGACCATCACGCCGCCGAACGCGGGCGTGCCACCGGCCTCGACCACGATGCGCGGCAGCCAAGTGAACATCGAATAGGTCATCAGCGAGGTCATGCCGAACATGAGCGTCATGCTCCAGCCCAGCGACGTGCGCCAGACCTTGCCGTGCGGCTGTGCGGTGGGGTCGGTGGCGTCGGCCTGCGGCTTCGGTGCGTGCCTGGCCAGCAGCAGCCACGGCAGGGCGGCGGCCAGCGCCAGCAGCGCCCACATGCCCAGCGACACGCGCCAGCCCGCAGCATTCGCCACCGGCACTGCCAGCAGCGCCGGCAGCATCGTGCCCAGCTGCAGCACGCTGATGTACAGCGTGCTCATGGTGCCAACCTTGTTGGCGAAATAGCGCTTCACCAGCGGCGGCACCACCACGTTGCCGATGCCCATGCCGGCCAGTGCAACCACCGAACCGAGCAGCAGCGTGCCGACGTTGCCGGCGCTGGAACGCAGCAGCAGGCCGGCCATCGCCATCACCATCGCCAGCAGCGTGGTGCGTTCCAGGCCCAGGCGCCGCGCCAATGCCGGCGTGGCCACGCCGAACAGCGCGAACGAGGCGGTCGGCAGCATGCCCAGCACGCCGGTCATGGTGGTGCCGAAGCCGAACTGCTGGCCGAGCACGTCCAGCAGCGGGGTGATCGAGGTGACCGCAGTGCGCAGGTTGACCGCTGCCAGCAGGATCGCGGCAAACGCGAGGACACGACCGTGCAGCAGCGACGGCGAATCGGAAGGGGAGGAACTCATCGGTGGTCCTTGCAGGTGTCGCACGCCGCAGCAACGGCATGCAGCGCCGGCATCGGTCTACGCCGAAGCGGCAGGTGGGGGGGGGCTGCAGGAGGGCCGGCAGCGCGGCCATTGTACGTGCGCTGCGCGGCAAGGTCCCGTCACGCGGGCGGCCTGGCGCTTGATACAAAAAAACCCGGAGGACAGTGATGTCTTCCAGGCTTCTTGGTGACCACCGAAGTGGTCGGGGAGACAGGATTCGAACCTGCGACCTCTACGTCCCGAACGTAGCGCTCTACCAGACTGAGCTACACCCCGAAGGGAGCCGCCTATTCTAGCGATTCACCCCGATGGCGGCAAGGGGGGAATGCTGTTTTCTGCACACTGCCGAAGCAGTGCCACTTCAGGGAACAAAAAAGCCTGGACGATTTCACCAGGCTTCAATGCGACCACTTGAGTGGTCGGGGAGACAGGATTCGAACCTGCGACCTCTACGTCCCGAACGTAGCGCTCTACCAGACTGAGCTACACCCCGAAGGAGCCGCCTAAGATACCGTGTGAAGGCCAAGGCGGCAAGGCTTTTTTACAGCTCAGCGACGATTTTCCTTCTCGATGCGGTTCTGCTCGCGGGCTTCGAACCACATGCCGTTGAGGATGGCCACCGTCGAGGCGAGGCCGGCACCGAGAATCCAGGCGAAATACCACATGATCAGTCTCCTTCATTCCGGGTAGGTGCCGACCGTTGGTCGGCACACGTGCAAGCAATCAATACGCGTTCGGGTTGTTGCCCATCTCTTCGGTGGTGGTCTTGCCCTTCAGCACGCGGTACACCCAGGTGGTGTAGGCGAGGATGATCGGCAGGAACACCGCCGTGGCCAGCAGCATGATCCACAGGGTCAGGTGGCTGGACGAGGCGTCCCACACGGTCAGGCTGGAGGTGGGCTGGCTCGAGGACGGCAGCAGGAACGGGAAGATCGCAAAGCCGACGGTCAGGATGATGCCGGCGATGGCGGCCCCCGAGGCGATGAAGGCCAGGCCGCCGCGACGGGCCCGCAGCAGTACCGCACTGGCCAGCAGGCCGGCCAGGCCGAGCAGCGGGGCCAGGATCGTGGCCGGCATCGTGCTGTAGTTGCGCATCCAGCCGCCGGCGGCGCCCAGTTCAGCAGTCTTCAGCAGCGGATTGGTGGCGCCATCGGTGACCACCTGCGAGGTGATCTGGTAACCCGGCAGGCCGAAGGCCACCCAGGCGCCACCGACGGCGAACAGCACAAAGGCGATGATCGCGGCGATGCTGCCGAAACGGGCCGCACGTTCGGCCACCGGGCCGTCGGTCTTCAGCACCAGCATGGCGGCACCGTGGGCGACCAGCATCGACACGCTGAGCAGGCCGGCCAGCAGCGCGAAGGGCATCAGCAGGCCGAAGAACGAGCCGGTGTAGAAGATGCGCATGCTGTCATCGAAGTGGAACGGCACGCCCAGCACCACGTTGCCCACCGCCACGCCCATGATCAGCGCCGGGATGAAGCCACCGATGAACAGCGCCCAGTCCCAGGTGTTGCGCCAGCGCTCGCTGGGCATCTTGCTGCGGAACTTGAAGCCGACCGGTCGCAGGATCAGCGCGAACAGGATCACGAACATCGCCAGGTAGAACCCGGAGAAGCTGACCGCGTAGAGCGGCGGCCATGCGGCGAAGATCGCGCCGCCGCCCAGGATCAGCCACACCTGGTTGCCTTCCCATACCGGACCGATGGTATTAATCACCAGCCGGCGCTCAGCGTCGTTGCGGGCGACGAAGGGCAGCAGGGTGCCCACGCCCAGGTCGAAACCATCCATCACGGCGAAACCGATCAGCAGGATGCCGAGCAGCAGCCACCAGATCACGCGCAGCGTGGTGTAGTCCAGAAGAATGAAATCCATCTTGGTTCTCCTGCCTCAGGCCTGGCCGGCGGCCGGCGCCGAGGCATTGTGGGAAGCATGCGGCTGGGGCGACTGCAGTGACGGCAGCACCTCGTCCGGACCCTTGCGGATCGCCTTGAGCATCAGCTTGATCTCGACCACGATCAGCGCGGTGTAGATGGCAGTGAAGCCGGCCAGGGTCAGCACGATTTCATGCAGGGCCAGCCCCGATGCTGCATAGAAGGTCGGCAGCACGCCATCGACCGCCCACGGCTGGCGACCATACTCGGCCACGAACCAGCCGCACTCGATCGCGATCCACGGCGCCGGCAGCGTCCACAGGGCCAGCTTGAGGAACCAGCGCTTGTCCTGGAAATTGTTGCGGCAGGAGTAGTAGAAGGCCAGGGCGAAGAAGGCGATGAGGTAGAAGCCCAGGCCGGCCATCACGCGGAAGGTCCAGAACAACGGCATCACGCGCGGCACCGTGTCCATCGCCGCCTGCGAGATTTCCTGCGGGGTGGCGTTGAGGATGTCATCGCGATAGCGCTTGAGCAGCAGGCCGTGGCCCAGGTCCTGCCAGTGACGGTCGAACATCTCGCGCGCTTCAACGTCGTTCTTGTTGGCGCGCAGGCGTTCCAATGCACCGTAGGCCAGCTGGCCGCCACGCACGCGGTGTTCGGCGCGCTCGACCAGTTCCAGGATGCCGGGAATCGGCTGGTTCAACGAGCGGGTGGCGATCAGGCCCATCAGGTAGGGGATCTTCACCGCGTAGTCGTTCTGGTGGGTCTCCTGATTCGGGATGCCGAAGGCGGTGAAGTCGGCCGGCGCACGCTCGGTCTCCCACATCGCTTCGATCGCGGCCAGCTTCATCTTCTGGTGTTCGCTGGCGGCGTAACCGCTCTCGTCACCCAGCACGACCACCGACAGCGATGACAGCAGGCCGAACGCCGCGGCCACCGCAAACGAACGACGGGCCAGGTCCTTGTGCTTGTTGCGCAGCAGGAACAGCGCGCTGATCGCCATCACGAACACCGCACCGGTCACGTAGCCAGCGCTGACGGTGTGCACGAACTTGGCCTGCGCCACCGGGTTGAACACCACCGCCATGAAGTCGACCACTTCCATGCGCATGGTTTCCGGGTTGAACACCGCACCGGTCGGGTTCTGCATCCAGCCATTGGCCACCAGGATCCAGATCGCCGACAGGTTGGTCCCCAGCGCCATCAGCCAGGTCACCATCAGGTGCTTGACCTTGCTCAGGCGGTTCCAGCCGAAGAAGAACAGGCCGACGAAGGTGGCTTCCAGGAAGAACGCCATCAGGCCTTCGATCGCCAGTGGCGCACCGAAGATGTCACCCACGTAGTGGCTGTAGTAGGACCAGTTCATGCCGAACTGGAATTCCATGACGATGCCGGTGGCAACGCCCATGGCGAAGTTGATGCCGAACAGGACGCCCCAGAACAGGGTCATCCTGCGCCAGATCTCCTTGCCGGTCATCACATACACGCTCTCCATGATGGCCACCATGAAGGACAGGCCGAGGGTGAGCGGTACGAATAGGAAGTGGTACATCGCGGTCAGCGCGAATTGCAGCCGCGACAGTTCTACGACTGTCTGATCAATCATGGCCTGGCTACCTCGTTGGATAGTGCCGTTGCAGGTGGCGGGAAGGGTGGTCTACGGGGTGAATGATGTGACCGACTACTTCAAACAGCCTTGATCCAGATCAATGTATGAATGGGTATTCAGGAGGATCGTATGCCAACCCGATGAAGACTGCGACCGCCGGCCGCAGGGGGAGGCTGTTGCCTGCGCCTACAATGCCGTGTCTCCCCTGTTACCCGTGAAGACCCCTTGAGCGCTGCCGAAACGACCCCTGACGGCCTTTCCCCGGAAGCCGAAACGACCCGCCAGCGGCGTGCCCGCACCGCCTGGCTGGCCGATCTTGCGCGCTCCGCTCGAGGTCGCCAGCGGCTGGCGGCGCTGTGCATCAGCCTGTCTGGCGCGCTGCTGATCGGCCAGGCCGCTGCCATCGCCTGGCTGGTGCAGCAGGTGCTGGTGGAACGCGCACCGCTGGCGTCGGGCCTGCTGGTGCTCGCTGGGCTGGCGGTGATCCTGGTGCTGCGCACGCTGCTGGGCAGCGCCACCCAGGCGGCTGCCGGTGATGTGGCCGATGCTGCGCGGTTGGCGCTGCGCGAGCGTGTGTTCGCGCGCCTGCTTGGGCATGGGCCGCTGTGGCTGCGCCAGCGCCGCACCGGCGAGCTGGGCGAACTGATGCTGCATCACGGTGATGCGATCGAGAGCTATTACAGCGGCTTCCTGCCGGTGCGCACCGAAGTGGTGGTGGTGCCGCTGCTGATCCTGGCCGCAGTGGCCTGGGTGGATTGGGTGGTGGCGCTGATCCTGCTGTTCACCGCACCGCTGGTGCCGTTCTTCATGATGCTGGTGGGCTGGGGCGCTGAAGCCGCCGGCCGTGCGCAGCTGGGCGAGCTGGCGCGGATGAGCGGCCACTTCGCCGACCGCATCAAGGGTCTGGGCCTGCTGCGCCTGTATGGCCGCGGCGAGGCCGAACTGGACGGCATCGCGGCCGCCGCTGAAGGCGTGCGCGTGCGTACGATGAAGGTGCTGCGCATCGCCTTCCTGTCGTCCACGGTGCTGGAATTCTTCGCCTCGGTGAGCGTGGCGATGGTTGCGCTGTACCTGGGCCTGAGCTATCTGGGCCTGATGACGCTGCATGCAGCAGTGCCGACGCTGGGCGCTGGGCTGTTCTGCCTGCTGCTGGCGCCGGAGTTCTACGCGCCGCTGCGGCGGCTGGCCGCGCACTACCACGACCGCGCCAACGCGCTGGCCGCTGCCGCCGAGGTGGAGCGCCTGCTGCAGTCGCTGCCCGATGAGCAGGGCCTGATCGAGAACGAGATCGCGCCGCTGGCGGTGGAGCCGGCCGAGGCCGCATTGCCGCCGCTGCAGGCGCAGGGCCTGGTGCTGCGCCCGTTGGGCGCGCCGCACGACGTGCTGCAGCATCTGGATGTGCTGCTGGAACCGGGCCAGCGCCTGGCCCTGGTCGGCCCCAGCGGATCCGGCAAGAGCACGCTGCTGGAGGCACTGGCGGGATGGTTGCCGCCGCGTGCCGGCAAGCTGCAGCTGCGTCCCGGCGTGCAGGTGGCCTATGCCAGCCAGCGGCCGTACCTGTTCCACGGCAGCATCGCCGACAACCTGCGCCTGGCCGATCCCGGTGCCAGCGATGCGCGGTTGCGCGCAGTGGCCGAGGCCTCGCAGGTGCTGCAGTTCGCGCAGCGCCTGCCGCAGGGGCTGGATACCGTGATCGGCGAGCGCGGCTTCGGCCTGTCCGGTGGTGAAGCACGCCGCATCGGCCTGGCCCGCCTGCTGCTGCGCGACCCGCAGGTGCTGCTGCTGGACGAACCCACTGCGTTCCTCGATGCCGATACCGAAGCCGCGCTGCTGCGCAGCCTGGCCGCCTATGCACGTGGACGCAGCGTGGTGGTCGCCACCCACAGCCCTGCGGTGATCGCGTGGGCTGACCGTTGCCTGCTGTTGCCGGAAGGCCGCCTGGTCGAGCCGGCACAGGCGGTGCGCGCATGAGCCGTTCGCCTGATTCGCTGCGCGCGGTGTTCCTGCGCCATCGCCCGCGCCTGCTGCTGACCGTGCTGCTGCTGTGGATCACGATGCTGGCCGGCACCGCCCTGCTGGGCCTGTCCGGTGGCTTCCTGACCGCCGCTGCGCTGGCCGGTGCGGCCGGGCTGGCGCAGGGCTTCAACTTCTTTTCGCCGTCGGCCGGCATCCGCGGCCTGACCATGGCGCGCATCGTGTCGCGCTACTTCGAGAAGCTGGTCGGCCACGATGCCACGCTGCGCATCGCCCGCGATCTGCGCGTGTGGTTCTTCCGCCGCGCGCTGCCACTGGCACCGGCGCGGCTGGGGGCCACGCGTACCGGCGAACTGCTGGCACGCCTGCTGGGTGACATCAATGAGGTGGATGGCCTGCTGGTGCGTGCGATCGGGCCGCTGGTGGCGCTGGGTGCGCTGTCACTGGTGGCGATCGCCTCGGCCGCTGTGATCCTGCCGTCTGCGGCGGTACTGCTGGCGGTGCTGGCGTTGCTGATCGCCTTCGGTGTGCCGTGGCTGGGCGTGCGTGGTCGCGACGATGAGGAGGCCGACCGTGCCGCGCATCGTGCTGCCCTGCGTACCGCAGCCTTCGAAGGACTGGAGGGCGCGGGTGATCTGGCCGCGTTGCATGCCGGTGCAGCGTGGCAGTTGAAGGTGCGCGTGGCCGCCAAGCAGCTGGCTTCGCGGGATCGTCGTCGGCGCTGGCGCCTGATCGCGGCCTCGACCCTGCATGGCCTGGTCGCCGGACTGGGCCTGGTGGCGATGCTGGCGTTGGCCCTGCATGCGGCCGAACAGCAGCGCATCGCGCCGGAAATGGCAGCGGGTCTGGTGTTCCTCACCGTGGCACTGATCGAACTGTGGGCCGGCATGGGCCTGGCCTGGCAGTCACTGCAGTCCGGGCGCATCGCCGCCGATCGCCTGCAGGCCATCGTCGAGCAACCGCCGACGGTGGAGGACCCGCAGGCGCCGCAGGCGGTGCCGCAGGCCGCGCGCGTGCATTGGGACGACGTGCACTTCCAGTGGCCCGGTGCGGCGCGGCCGGTGTTGTCCGGCCTGCAGCTGACCCTGGCGCCGGGTCAGCGGATCGCGATTCGCGGCGACAGCGGCAGTGGCAAGACCACCCTGTCGAGCCTGCTGCTGCGGTTATGGGATCCGCAACAGGGACGGTTGACCTACGGGGGCCGCGACCTGCGTGATTTCGCCCAGGCCGACTGGCACCGGCAACTGGCGTGGCTGCCGCAGAACGCGCCGGTGTTTGCCGGCAGCGTGGCCGAGAACCTGCGATTGGGTGATCCCGATGCCAGTGACGCAGCGTTGTGGGCGGTACTGCGTCGCGTGCGCCTGGGCGAGTGGGCCGAGCGCAACGGTGGCCTGCAGGCCTGGGTGGGCGAGAACGGCGCGACGATGTCGGCCGGCCAGGCACGACGCCTGGCGCTGGCGCGCGCGCTGCTGCGCAATGCGCCGATCCTGCTGCTGGACGAACCGACCGAAGGCCTGGATGTGGATACCGCACGTGCGTTGCTGCAGGACCTTTCCGGGTTGCTGGACGGGCGCAGCCTGCTGATGATCACCCACGACGACCTGCCGGACGGCGTGGTGGATGCGCAGTACCGGTTGCGTGATGGGGTAGTGGTACGCGAAGCGTGAATGGTAGTGCCGGCCGCTGGCCGGCAACCTCATGGCGCTTGATATGGATACGCAATTGCCGGCCAGCGGCCGGCACTACCCATTCGAACGGTTACCGCGAGAACTCGCGCAGCATCACCGCGATCGAGGCCACGTTGGCCAGCACGCACAGCCAGAACACCCACTGGAATTCGGCTTTGCGATGCTTGTGGCGGAACAGCGCCTGGCCCAGCAGCGCGCCCGGCCAACCGCCGGCAAAGGCCAGCAACTGCAGTGTGCGCTCGGGAACACGCCACTGCTTTCGCTGCGCCGCGCGCTTGTCGTGGCCGTACAGGCCGAACGACACCGCGCTGGCGAGCAGGCACCAACCGCCCAGCCACAGCGGCAGCACGCCGCTGACCGTCAGTGCGATCAACGCACCGAATGCGGCCAGCGCGAGGTTACGCCGCCATGCCACTTACAGCGCGTCGAGGAAGCCGCGCACGGCCGGGCCGAAACGCTCGAAATCGACGAGGAAGGCGTCATGGCCCTGCGGCGACTCCAGGCTGATGAAGCGCGCATCGGCACCGCCGGCGCGCAGGCCGTCGGCGACCTGTTGCTGCTGCTGCACCGGGAACAGGATGTCGGTGTTGGCACCGATCGCCAGCGCCTTCTCCACCCGGATCTTCGCCAGCCCGGCCAGCACATCACCGTCGGCGTATTCGGCCAGGTCGAACCAGTCCATCGAACGGCTCAGGTACAGATAGCAGTTCGGATCGAAGAAGCGCACGAAGCGCCGTGCATGGCCTTCCAGATAGCTTTCCACCTGGAATTCGAGGCCGAACGGATCGTCGTCGGCCTGGTCCGAATCCAGCCGCACGCGGCCGAAGCGGCCATCCCATTCCAGTGCCGAACGGTAGGTGATCACGCCCAGCTTGCGCGCCATGCGCATGCCGGACTCGGGATACTCGGCATCGTCGTAGTGACCGCCATTCCAGCGCGGATCGAGACGGATCGCCTCGCGCTGCAGCGAACGGATCGCGATCGAGAACGGCAGTGCCTGCGCACTGCCGGAAATGTTGACGTGGCTGCGCGCAATGCCCGGATGCAGCATCAGAACGGCCAGTGCAGTCATGCCGCCCATCGAATTGCCGACCACGCAGGCCAGCTGTTCGATGCCCAGTGCACGCACGACTTCGATCGCGGCGCGTGCGCCGTCTTCGATCGACAGCTCGGGGAAGTCGAGGCGATACGGTTGGCCCGTGGCCGGGTTGAGCGAGGCGGGACCGGTCGAGCCCTTGCAGCTGCCCAGCGAATTCACGCAGACCACGAACCAGCGGTCGGTATCGATCGGCTTGCCGGGGCCGACCATGCCTTCCCACCAGCCCGGTGCCGGGTTGGCCTCGTTGGCCGCTGCATGCGCGTCCGGCGACAGGCCGGTCACGATCAGGATCGCGTTGCTGGCGTTGGCGGCCAGCGTTCCCCAGGTTTCGTAGGCCACGCGTGCGCCGTGCAGGGCGCCACCGCGCTTGAACGGGAACGGCGAGGGCAGGGCGTGGAAGCGGGTGCCGGGCGGGATGAATTCGGTCATGCAGTCATTCTAGCGGGGCCGCATGTGGAGCTGGCGACACACTGGTTTCCATCGGCGATGCACCCGGTAGTGCCGGCCGCTGGCCGGCAACCTCATGAATCGTGATGCGGCTGTGGGGTTGCCGGCCAGCGGCCGGCACTACCGCGGCGCGTTACGGGAAGCGCAGCTCCACAACACCGTCGTGGGGCAGGCTCACCTTCACCGGTACGCTCTGCAGGTCATCCTCGCTGCGGTTGGCGCTGCCGGTGCGCGAGATGCGTGCCTGCACTTCCACTTCGCGATGGGCCGACAGCGGTGCGGTTGGCATCGGACTGTCTCCGTCGCCCAGCCCGACCGTGGCCGGGAAACCGGCCAGAGGCAGCTTGCGTGCGGCCACCGGCATCGGCGGTCCACCCACGGCGCGGGCCAGCACGAATACCTGGGTGCTGGTGGGCCACTCGGCGTTGTTCAGCGCAGGCAGTTGCACGCGCACCTGCAGCAGCGCCGGTGGCGCCGCAGCGGCAGCATCGGGCGCCTGGCCGGCGGCTTCGCGGGCGATGGCGATCTGCGCCTGCAGCGCCTGCGCGGCGCCGGGCTCAAGCCGTGGCAGCAGGCCGCCCCAGATGTCGGCAGCCTCGGCATTCTTTCCGCGCTGGCGCAGGGCGATGCCCAGCAGCCAGCTGGCGCGCTCTGCATCGGGCGCCAGCGCACGAGCCTGCTGCAACCAGGCCATCGCGGTGTCATCGAACTGCTTGCCGGCATCGGCCTGCGCACGTGCCTGCGCCGCTTCCACCAGCACGCCGGGGTCTTCCGGGGCGAGAGCGGCAGCACGTGCGAAGGCATCCGCTGCGGCGGCGGCGTTGCCCAGCTCGGCCTGCGACCGGCCCAGCAACGCCCAGCCATCGGCTCGCTGCGGGTCTCGCTTCAGTGCATCCTGCAGGGCCTGCACGCCATCGCGCAGGGTGGCTACCGACGGGGTTGGTTGTACCTGTGCGGCACGCGGATCACCAACCAGCAGATACAGGCAGGCTCCGGCCACGCCCAGCGCGAGCACGCCCACCACGAAACCGCGGCGACCGTGGTGGCGCAGCGGCCACAGCACCAGCGCCGCCATCAGTGCGGCCACCAGTCCAGCCAGCATCGGCAGCCAATGGCTCACCATCCGTCTCCTTCATCGGTCTTGCTGGCGGGGGCGGCAGCAACCGTGCGGCCACGGCGGCGGACGATGCCCAGTACCACCAGCGCGCCGGCGCCAAGCACCAGCAGCGGACCGCCCCACAGCAGCCAGGTGCCCGGCTGCAGAGGCGGTTGATAGAGCACGAACTCACCGTAGCGCGCGACCAGGAACTGCTTGATCTGTGCGTCGTCGCGGCCCTGCTGCATCAGCTGCAGCACCTCGCGGCGCAGGTCCTGCGCGATCTGCGCGTTCGAGTCGGCCAACGACTGGTTCTGGCACTGCACGCAGCGCAGCTGCGCGGCCAGGTCGTGGAAGCGGCGTTCTTCGGCGCCATCGCGGAACTGCAGTGGCTGCGGATCATGCAACGGCTGCTGTGCCAGCACGGCCAGGGGCAGCATCAGAAGCAGCAATGCCAGCAGCCAGCGCATGGGCTCAGGGCGCCGTGTGCAGCGTGCTGCCGGCATTGCCCTGGGCCTTCTCGATCTTCTCCAGTGCCGGGATCAGCTTCTCGTCGACCACGCGCTGGGTCATCGCACCGCTGTACTTCCAGCGCACGACACCGCTGCCATCGACCAGGAAGGTCTCCGGTGCGGCGGTCACGCCCCAGTCGATCGCGGTGCGGCCTTCCACGTCGCTGAGCACGACCATGAACGGGTTGCCCAGCTGTTCCAGCCAATGCAGGGCATCGGTCGGTTCATCCTTCCAGTTGTAGCCGATCACGCGCACGCGCTTGCTCTCGGCGAAACGGGTCAGCACCGGGTGTTCCTCGCGGCAGGCCGCGCACCAGCTGCCCCACACGTTCAACAAGTAAGGCGCGCCGCGCAGATCGTCGCTGTGCACGATCATTTCCGGGTCGTGCAGCACCGGCAGCGCGAACGCCGGCGCCGGCTTGTCGATCAGCGCAGATGGCAGCACGTCGCGCTGCGGGTCACCCGATTTCATCACCCCGTAGATCATCAGCCCGAGCAGGCCGAAGAAGAACAGCACGCCGATCACGATGGCTACCGGCGGCAGCGGGCGGGAGGGGCGCGGGGCGGGGGACTCGGACATGGAAACTCCTACGGACGACGGAAGCGGCGGTCGGCGGCGGTGATGAATCCGCCCAGGGCCATCAACAGCGCGCCCAGCCAGATCCAGCGCACGAACGGCTTGATGTGCACCCGGACCGCCCATGCATTGTTGCCCAGCGGCTCGCCCAATGCCACGTAGACATCACCATCGAGGCGTGCATCGATGCCGGCCTCGGTCATCACCTGGCCGCCGCTGGCGTACTGGCGCTTTTCCGGATGCAGCAGGGCCAGCTCGCGGCCGTTGCGGAACACGCGCAGGTGGCCGCGGTCGGCGATGAAGTTCGGTCCTTCACGATGGTCCACGCCCTCGAAGCGCACCTCGTGGCGGCCGACCACCACCTGTTGGCCCGGTGCCAGCGCCACTTCACGCTGTACGTTGAGGGCTTCCACCAGCAGCGCACCGGCCAGGAACACGGCGATGCCGGCATGGGCGACGATCATGCCGAGCATTTCGGCGGTGAAGCGGCCATTGCCGCGCAGTCGCTGCCAGACGAAACGTGCGGTACCGAAGCCGACCCAGACCGCGGCAGCGACACCGAGACCGGCCTTCCAGCCGTTCTGCGGCGCCTGCCACCAGGCCAGCGCACCCAGCAGCACCGCCAGCCCCAGCCACGGTGCCAGCAGCGCGAACGCGCGCGAGGGCTGGTCGCGTTGCCACTTCACCAGCGGGCCGAACGGCAGCAGCAGGATCATCGGTGCCATCAGCAGCAGGAACAGGCTGCCGAAGTAGGGCGGGCCGACCGAGATCTTGCCCAGCGACAGTGCATCGGCCAGCAACGGATACAGTGTGCCGAGCAGCACCATCGCGCAGGCGGTGGCCAGCAGCAGGTTGTTGGCCAGCAGCAGGGTCTCGCGCGAGGTGGCGGTGAAGCCACGGCGCGGATCGTCGGCGTCCACGCTGAGCTGGCTGGCGCGCAGCGCGTACAGCAGCAGGCTGCCGCCGACCAGCACCGACAGGAACACCAGGATGAACAGGCCGCGCGACGGATCTGCAGCGAACGAATGCACGCTGGTCAGCACACCGGAGCGCACCAGGAAGGTGCCGAGCAGCGACAGCGCGAAGGCCGCGATCGCCAGCAGCAGGGTCCAGCTGCCGAAAGTGCCGCGCTTCTCAGTGACCGCCTGCGAATGGATCAGTGCCGCACCGACCAGCCACGGCATGAAGCTGGCATTTTCCACCGGGTCCCAGAACCACCAGCCGCCCCAGCCCAGCTCGTAATACGCCCACCAGCTGCCCAGCGCGATGCCCAGGGTCAGGAAGCCCCAGGCGACGTTGGTCCACGGCCGCGTCCAGCGCAGCCAGCGCGCGTCGACGCGGCCTTCCAGCAGTGCCGCCACCGCGAACGCGAACGGCACAGCAAAGCCCACATAACCGATGTACAGCATCGGCGGATGGATGATCAGGCCCGGGTCCTGCAGCAGCGGGTTGAGATCACGGCCTTCCAGCGGGGCCGGATTCAGGCGCAGGAACGGGTTGGAGGTGAAGATCAGGAAGGCGAGGAATCCGACGCTGACGATGCCCATCACCGCCAGTACACGCGCCTGCACCGGTGCCGGCAGGTGCCGCGAGAACAGCGCCACCGCGCCGGTCCACAGCGCCAGCACCAGTGCCCACATCAGCAGTGAGCCCTCGTGCGCGCCCCACACCGCCGAGTAGCGGTAGATCATCGGCAGCAGCGAATTGGAGTTCTCGGCCACGTAGCGCACCGAGAAGTCCTGCTGCACGAACGCAGCGGTGAGCACCGCGAAGGCGCCGGCAAGCAGCAGCAGCTGTGCGAAGGCGGCTGGCCGTGCCACCGCCATCCATGCCGTGTTGCCGCGATGCGCGCCGACCAACGGCAGGCCGGCCTGCAGCAGCGAGGCCAGCAACGCGCACAACAACAGGATCTGACCCAGTTCGGGCAGCACTCAGCGCACCTCGGGTGCCGTCACCGGCACGTCATGCTTGCGATGGGCGTCGCCCATCTTGTCGGCCACTTCCTTGGGCACGTACTTCTCATCGTGCTTGGCCAGCACCTCGTCGGCGACGAACACATCGTCCTGCAGGCGGCCACTGGCGACCACTGCGGTGCCTTCGGCGAACATGTCCGGCAGGATCCGCGACGTGGTCACCGCCAGCTGGGCATCGCCGTCGGTCACTTCAAAACGTGCTTCCAGCGAACCGACCGGGCGGTTGAAGGAGCCCTTCACCACCATGCCGCCCAGGCGGAACCGCGACTGCGCATCGACATCGCCGCGCAGCACTTCCGAAGGCGTGTACAGGTAGGCGATGTTGCGTTCCAGCGCCATCGCCACCAGCGCGGTGGCCAGCCCGGAGGCGAGCAGGGCCAGCAGCACCCAGACCAGGCGGCGACGTTGTACCGGCGTCATCGTTCCAGCTCCGTCGACAGCGGCGCCGCAGCGTCCTGTTTGACGGCGCGGGTCTGCTGCCGCTGCTGGCGTGCCAGCGCCAACCGGCGTGCCACGCGCAGGCGCAGCCACGAACCGATGGCATCGGCGCCGAGTACCAGCACGAACACGGCGTAGGCGCCGATCACATAGGGCAGGTGGGTCATGATTGGGCCTCCCCGGCCGCACGTGCGGCATCGACGCGACCACCGACCCAGGCCTTGCCTGCCTCGCGGTCGAGATTGTCGGCGCGGGCCTTGGCCAGCACCGAACCAGCGAACCAGAACTTGGTGCCGATCACCATCCACCACAGTGGCGCGATCATCGCGCTGCTGATCGCCGATTCACCGAACACGTTGATCGACTGGCGCTGGTGCAGGCCGCCCCACCAGTCCACCGAATAGCGGATCACCGGCAGCAGGCTGACACCGACGATGGCCAGCAGGCCGGCCGCGCGTGCAGCGCTGCGGCGGTCCTCGATGGCGTGGTACAGGCCGATCACGCCCAGGTACAGGAACAGCAGCACCAGCTCGCTGGTCATGCGCGGGTCCCAGTCCCACCAGGTGCCCCAGGTGCCCTTGCCCCAGATGCTGCCAGTGAGCAGGGTGATCAGGGTGAAACCGGCACCCATCGGTGCGCAGGCCATGGCCAGGATCTCGCAGACCTTGATCCGCCAGATCAGGGCGATGGCGGCATACAGCGCCATCAGCGCGAACACGAACAGGCTCATCCAGGCGCTGGGCACGTGGATGTAGAGGATGCGGAAGCTGTCCAGCTGCTTGGCTTCCGGCGGCACCACCAGCAGCGCCTGCCACATGCCGACCAGCAGCACCGGCACCGCCGCGAGGTAGAACACCCGCGACCAGCGGGCAGCGAATCGGTCGAACGTGGGGGGCGAACCGAGTTGGTGGAACCAGCGGACAATCGGATTCATGCGTGGCGGCTATCCAGCAGGGGTGGATTGGCTCTCAGCTCGGTCAACTCAGAGAAATACGTATTGCAGCGGCGGTGGCCAACGGAGCCAGCACCAGCGCGACCAGCAGGCCGGCGCCCAGCATCAGCAGCGCACCGACCGGATCCTGTCCGCGTCCCGCCGCTGCCAGGCTGCCTGCACCGAACACCAGCACCGGCACGTACAGCGGCAACGACAGCAACGCCACGAGAATACCAGAGCGCCGGATGCCTACGGTCAGTGCAGCGACCACGCCACCGATCAGGCTCAGCAACGGTGTTCCCAGCAGCAACGATGCCAGCAACATCGGCAGCTGGTCATGCGGCAGATGCAGCATTTCGGCCAGCAACGGGCTGACCACGATCAGCGGCAGCGCAGTGGTGGCCCAGTGCAGCAGCACGCGCACCAGCACCAGCCAGGCCAGCGGCACCGGCGCCAGCAGCAATTGCTCCAGCGAGCCGTCTTCGGCATCGGAGCGGAACAGTGAATCCAGTGACAGCTGGCCGGCCAGCAGCACGGCCAGCCACAGCACCGCGCCGGCGGTGGCGGCCAGTAGTTGCGGTTCGCGGCCCTGGGCGAGCGCGAACAGCACCACCACCAGCACCGCGAACAGCAGCGGCTGCAGCGCATCGCCGCGGCGGCGCCAGAGCAGGCGCAGGTCGCGCTTGAGCAGGGCCGCTGCGGTCTGCCACAGGCCCGGTTCGGTTCCTGGCGCGATCATGCAGCACCGCCCAGGTCGAGCTGGCGGGTACGCACCGGCGGTGCGGCATAGGCGCCGTGGGTGGTGACCAGTGCAGCGCCGCCGGCACGCAGATGCGCGGAAATCATCCGGTTGACCAGGGTGATGCCCTCCAGGTCGAGGTTGGCATAGGGTTCGTCGAGCAGCCACAACGGCGCCGGTGACAGCCAGATGCGTGCCAGTGCCAGCCGCCGCTTCTGCCCGGCGGACAGATGCCGAACGAGAGTGTCCTCATAACCGGCCAAGCCGACGATGGCCAGCGCGTTGCCGGGCATCTGCCGCGCACGCCGTCCGTGCAGGCCGCACAGGAAGTGCAGGTTCTCCAGCGTGTCCAGATCGGGCTTCAATGCGGGCAGGTGGCTGAGGTAGGCGACGTAACGCGCGCGCTCGGCATTGCCGGCCGGCCTGCCATCGATCTGCACCTGCCCGGCACCAGGCCGGGCCAGGCCCGCCAGCACGCGCAGCAGGGTGGTTTTGCCGGCGCCATTGCCGCCCTGCACCAGCAGGGCTTCGCCGGCGTCCACATGGAAGTCCAGCGGGCCGAACACCGGCTCGTCATTGCGGGAAAAGCTCAGGCCGCTGGCGGCCAGCAATGCAGGGGTGTTCAAGGGGCAAAGGTCTTCATGCCGGAGTGCGGCGGCAATTGTAGCGGTGAATTCACAGGGTAGTACCGGCCGCTGGCCGGCAGGTGCGACCCAGCGTCGCAGATTGCCTGGGGTTGCCGGCCAGCGGCCGGCACTACCGAAGCAGGGATTGCGTAAACTCAGGGGCCTGTCTCCCCATATCCCCAGGCCGATGCAACCCACCACCAAGCTGCCCAAGGTCGGTACCACGATCTTCACCGTGATGTCCCAGCTCGCCGCCGAACACGGCGCGGTCAACCTCGGTCAGGGGTTCCCGGACTTTTCCGCACCGCAGCGCCTGATCGATGAAACCGCCAGGGCGATGGCCGCCGGGCTGAACCAGTACCCGCCGATGACCGGTGTGGCGCCGCTGCGCCAGGCCATCGCGCAGAAGGCGCTGGACTGCTACGGCGCGCAGGTCGACGCGGACAGCGAAATCACCGTCACCAGCGGCGGCACCGAGGCCATCTTCAACGCCATCCATGCCGTGGTGCGTGCGGGCGAGGAAGTGATCGTGCTCGACCCGGCGTATGACTGCTATGAACCGGCGATCGATCTGGCCGGCGCCAAGGCCGTGCATGTGTCGCTGGATCCGCAGACCTTCGCCGTCGACTGGGACCGCGTGCGTGCGGCGATCACCCCGCGTACCCGCATGCTGATCGTCAACACCCCGCACAATCCGTCCGGTGCGATGCTGTCGGCGCAGGACATGCAGGCACTGGCCGAGCTGCTGCGTGGCACGCAGATCTACCTGATCTCCGATGAGGTGTACGAGCACATCATCTATGACGGTCGCCGCCATGAATCGGCGCTGCGCTACCCGGAACTGCGCGAACGCGCGTTCGTGATCTCCAGCTTCGGCAAGACCTACCACTGCACTGGCTGGAAGATCGGCTATGCGATCGCCCCGCCGGCGCTGACCGCCGAGTTCCGCAAGGTGCACCAGTACAACACCTTCACCAGCTTCGGCCCTGCGCAGTACGGCTTCGCCGCGATGATCCGCGATGAGCCCGAACACCACCTGGAGCTGGGTGCGTTCTACCAGGCCAAGCGCGATCGTTTCCGCGAACAGCTGGCCAGCACCCGGCTGAAGGCGCTGCCGGTGCCGGGCGGTTACTTCCAGCTGGTCGACTACTCGGCCATCAGCGACCTGCCGGACCATGAGTTCGTGAAGTGGCTGACCATCGAGAAGGGCGTCACTGCCATTCCGCTGTCGCCGTTCTACGAAAATCCGCCGGCCGGCCAGCGCCTGGTGCGCCTGTGCTTCGCCAAGAATGAAGCAACGATGGACGCGGCGATCGAACGCCTGCGCCTGCTCTGAGCGGAGGCGTGAACATGCAGGACCTGCGCATTTCCCTCGTCCAGGGCGACACCCGCTGGCATGACCCGGCGGGCAACCGTGAGTACTACGGCGCGCTGCTGGCACCGCTGGCGGGCACCACCGATCTGGTGGTCCTGCCGGAGACCTTCACCAGTGGCTTCTCCAATGAAGCCATCGCCCAGGCCGAAGGCATGGATGGTCCGACCGTGGCCTGGGTGCGCGAACAGGCCAAGGCGCTGGACGCGGCGGTGATCGGCAGCGTGCAGCTGCGTGATGGCGAAGGCGTCTACAACCGGCTGCTGTTCGCCACGCCCGACGGCGAGCTGCAGTACTACGACAAGCGCCACCTGTTCCGCTATGGCGGCGAGCACGAGCGCTATGCGGCCGGCCGCGAGCGCCTGAGCGTGGAATGGAAGGGCTGGCGGATCAATCCGCAGGTCTGCTACGACCTGCGTTTCCCGGTGTTCTGCCGCAACCGCTACAACGTTGAACGTCCACAGCAGCTGGATTTCGATCTGCAGATCTTCGTCGCCAACTGGCCGTCGGCACGTGCCTATGCGTGGAAGACACTGCTGCGTGCACGTGCGATCGAGAACCTGTGCTTCGTTGCCGCGGTGAACCGTGTCGGCGTCGATGGCAACCAGCTGCATTACGCCGGTGACAGCGCGGTGCTGGATTTCCTCGGCCAGCCGCAGGTGGAAATCCGCGAGCGCGAACAGGTGGTCACCACCACCATCTCGGCCGAGGCGCTGGCTGCACACCGCGCACGCTTCCCGGCGATGCTCGATGCTGATGCCTTCCACCTGGACGAGCAGGCCTGAGCGACGGCCTGAACGCCGCCGCACCAGCGCGCGCGCCTGCATTCAACGTGCACGCGCGCGCTGCTAGATTCGCCGCCATTCCGACCGAACTGGAAGTCCTGCCATGAACACGTCCTTCGCCCTGCTGCTGGCCCTGTCGGCCGCATCGCTGGCCCCGGCCGCGCACGCCGCCGGCAACCTCGACTGCGAGCTGCGCTACAACCTCTCCGGCTGGTCGCTGATCTACAAGACCGCCTCCGGCAATGGCACGGTCACCTGCAGCAACGGCGCCAGCATGCCGGTGCGCATCCAGATGAAGGGCGGCGGCCTGACCGTGGGCAAGTCGAAGATCACCAACGGGCGTGGCAGCTTCACCGGCGCGGTCAGCGTCAACGAACTGCTGGGTACTTACGCCTCGGTCGGCGCGCATGCCGGTGCGGTGAAGTCCAGCAACGCGCAGGTGATGACCAAGGGTGATATCTCGCTGGCCCTGTCCGGTACCGGCAAGGGCTGGGACCTGGGCGTGGACGGCACCGCGTTCACCCTCAGCCGGCGCTGAGGCGCGACGGCTCGGCAGATCCCCAGCTGATGCGGATGTAGTGCTGTTCGGAATCGCTCAACAACCGTTCGACACCGAAACCATTCTTGAGCAGTTGTGCGGTCACGTCTTCGACGAGCTGCTCGCTGGCCATCACCTGGCTGAAGCCGAACACGAGATAGCGGCGGCCATTCTCCGAGCCGATCTGGATCGAGTTGTCGAGGTCGCGGTAGAACTGTTCGATCGGGCGCTTGGCGGCATCGGCGTTGGCGCGTGCCTGTTCGGCGGTAATGGTGATCATGGGCATCTGCCTGGTGTGGGAGAGCGCGCACGATAGCCAGCGCCCTGATGTGAATTCCGGGCGTGGCGCACAATGCCTTGTGTTTGCAGCAATTCCTAACATGCGGTGTGAGCGTCGATCCGCGCCGGAAAAGTGCCGCGCGGCGGTGAGCATCCTGCATCGACATGAAGTCATCGGGCAGGGATAGGGGCCAACCGCAGTGGAGGCGGTGCAACGCACCGCCCAGAGCGGGTCCTGCAGCTATCCGACGCTGTGGGCGCGCAGTGCATTTACGTTTCCTTGACCCTGCAGTAACCCCGCAATGCCTAACAGGGACGTCCCAGCGATTCTGCTGGGATCATTGGAGACGCTGGAATGGAGTTCAGAACGTCCGTGCTGCTCGTGGCCCTCATCGCCACGCCCGCCATCGCCCACGCCGAGGTCTGCCTGTCTGACAGCGGACTCGTTGTGCCGTGTCCTAGCCTGTTGCCGCATCCGGTGACGGCCAGATTCGAGATCGGCACCCTGCCGCGTGTGGCTGGCTCGCCGTCGGAAATCTACATCACAGGCGGCGGCCAGGTGGATGGAACGAGTAATTTCTCGGTCTATGCCAATGGTCAGTTCCTGTGCCGTACCAATGACAATTACGACGGTGGCAACACCACGCCCATCCGCCATTGCACCGCGACCATCGCAACACCCGGGACCTATGTGATCTCGGCGTCGCGCAACAGTCCTGGCAACTTCCTCGCGCCAATGGACGAAGTGATCAACGTGCAGTAACCCGCTGTTTGCTGATCCAGGCCCCGGGGCAGGGACCTCGGGGCCCCTGCTGCCCGCGTGGCAGCAGGAGCGAGTCCTTCATCGTTACGATCGGCAGCCAGGCCTTCCGCCGTCGACTGACCGATCCCGCTGCAGCCACAAGGCCAGCAGGCCACACACGATGAGGGTCGGTGCCAGCAGCTGCACTGCACCGACCAACGCCATTGCCGCGCCGATCAACAGGTAGTAGAGCAGGCCGAACAGCGCGCCTGCGCTGCCGAGACAATGCGGATAGCCGCGCAGAGCCTGGCCGAGCACATTGGGAATGGCAAGGCCGAAGCCCGTCACCACCGGCACCATCGCCGCGACCAGGGCAGGGTGATCATCCAGCAGCGTGGCCAGCAGGCCTCCCGTCAGGACCAGTCCTGCGGCGATGCGGATGCGCGTGGTTGCGGCAACGCCTGCACGCAGCAGGCGGCCATTGCCCCACGCGCCCAGTGCCGAGCCCAATGCCAGCACCGCGCCGCTGGCGCCGAACCAGGTGGCTGGCCAGTGCAGGCGCGCAAACACGAAGGGGCCGAGTGCATACCAGCTGTACATCGCCACGTTGAAGGCCATCACCAGCAACGCGTGTGACCAGATCCAGCGATCGTGCAGCAGTTCCCGCAGCAGCGGCAGCATGGGCGTGTGCGGGATATGTGCAGGGCGGCTTTCGCGCAGGCCAGCCAGGCATGCGACTGCCAGCAGGACAGCTATCAGCAGCAGGCCGGACTGTACGCCGACATAGCCATTGGCGGCGACCAGCAGCGTGCCCAGTGCAAGACCGATGGCCGGGCTCAGGGCCAAGGCCATGCCGATCCAAGAGAATGCCTGGGCCAACGCTGGCCCCTGCAGATGGTCGCGTAGTACGGTCTGGGTTACCACCGAGGCCGCCGCCGCACCCAGTGCGGCCAGTGCCTGTGCCAGCAGGACCTGGCCGAAGGTGCTGGCCAGCAGGCCGCCGCAGGCGGCCAGTGCGAACACGGCCAGGCCGCATAGCAGGGCAGGGCGACGACCGATACGATCGGCCAGACGCCCCCACAGCAGCACGCCTGCAGCGAAGCCGAACAGGTACAGGCTCATGGCCTGGCTGGCGGCACTCGGCGGCAGGGCGAAGCGTTCGGCCAGATCGGCCAGGGCCGGGCTGTACAGGGTCTGTGCCAACTGCGGGAACATCAGCAGTGCAATGGTGAGCAACAACAGGCGGCGCGACATGCGGGCGCTCCAGGAACAGGGCCGCGCATTGTGGTCGCGTCCGCAATGGCGCACTCTGTCTATCCTGTCATTGAATGTATGAAATCAGACATGGCCTGGTTGCAGCCGCACGCGCACTTCGACGCCGATGCCTGGAGCGCTCCGGTGCTGGGGATCGCAGCCTCACTGGCGGATCACGACTCGGGTTGGCACCAGCATGCACGCGCGCAGCTGCTGTATACCCGGCAGGGCTGCACGCGCCTGACCTACGGTGATCGCATCAGCCTGCTGCCGCCCGCGCGCGCCGCGTGGATTCCGGGCGGGCTGCGCCATCGCGCGCAGATGCGCCAGGCGGTCGACTACCGTTCGTTGTACTTCGACGCCACGCTGTCGGCCCAGCTGCCCCGGCAGCCGGCGATCATCGGCGTGGGGCCGCTGCTGCAGGCCTTGCTGGAGCCGATCGCGCAGGCACCGTTCGACCATGACTGGCAGTCGCCGCGCGCACACCATCAACTGGCGTTGTGCGTGCTGGAAATCGTCGCTGCACCGGTGGCGCCGATGGACCTGCCTCTGCCGCGTGATCCGCGGATCGCACGTTGTCTGCCGCTGGCCGAACAGTTGCCGCCCGAACTGGGCGAATTGGCCGCGCGTGCGGACCTGAGCGTGCGTACCGTTGGCCGGCTAATGCAGCGTGATACCGGCATGAGCTATCAGGCCTGGCGCCAGCAATGGCGCCTGATGCGGGCCATGGAGTTGCTGCTGCTGGGCCATCGCGTCGCGCACGTGGCCCAGGACACCGGCTTTTCCGCCGAGAGCCCGTTCATCGCCTTCTTCCGCAGCATGACCGGCACCACACCCGCCGCGTTCCAGCGCCACGCAAAAGGGGACGGAGGGGATTAAGTCGCTTTCGCCCCGTCGACACACGCCGTGGCAAAAACGACTTAATCCCCTCCGTCCCCTTTTTAAAGAAAAACCCCGGCCGGAGCCGGGATTTTTCATTTCAGTCGGATCGCTGATCAGCCGCCGCGCGGGCCGCTGCGGCGCGGGCCGCCCGGACCGCGGTTGCCGCCGGGGCCGCCCGGGCCTCGGTTGCCACCCGGACCACCGGGACCACGGTTACCGCCCGGGCCACGGTTGTTGCCACCGCCCGGACCGCGACCGCCCGGACGGGCGCCCTGCGCCGGCTTCGGGCTGCCATACGGGTTGAAGCCCGGGGTGGCGTGGTCGGACGGGAAGCTCGGGGCATTGCCCGGATGGCCGTACGGGTGCTTGTTGCCCTGGCCCTGCGAGCGGTTGCCCGCGCCGGCCGGACGACCTTGGCCGCCTGCGCCGCCACGGCCTTCACCACCAAAACCGCCACGGCCCTGGCCGCCACCGGCGCCAGCGCCCGGACCCTTCGGCTTGCTGTACGGACGGCCCTGGCCGCCTGCGCCCGGACCACGGGCACCCGGGCCACGTGCGCCCGGACCCGCATTGCGGTGGCCGCTCGGGCCGGTGCTCACGCCATCCGGCACGTACCAGGTGCGGAATGCGGCCGGGTTGCCTTCCGGCAGCGAACGATCGTTCTTCTGGGCGCGCTGCTTGAACGGCTTCTGCGACTGCTTGGCTGCCGCTTCACCGCTGACCGTCAGGCCGCCCTTGAAGCCGCCACCCTTGCCGCCGCGACCACGGCCGCGGTCTTCGCGGACGTTGTCGAAACGACGCAGCTCGCGGCCTTCGTCGGCGGTGTTGTGGCCGTTGACGTAGGCATTGCCGCGGCCACCTTCGCGCACGCGCACGGTGGTCTTGGCGGCACGGCGCTGGCCGATCACCGGCTGCAGGGTCAGTGCCGACGGTGCGCCTTCTTCCAGCTTCAGCTGCGCACGCAGGGCTTCCACCTGGGCGGTGCCCAGTTCCACCGAATGGCCGCGGGCCAGTTCGCGCGGCAGGCTCACCTTGCCGTAGCGGGTGCGCTTCAGGCGGCTGACCTGGCAGCCCTGCGACTCCCACAGGCGACGCACTTCGCGGTTGCGGCCTTCCTTCACCACGACGCGGAACCAGTCGTGCGAATCGGTGCCGCCGATGCGTTCGATCTCGTCGAACTTGGCCGGGCCGTCTTCCAGTGCCACGCCACGGGTGAGGCGGTCGACGATGGCGTCGGAGACCTTTTCCTCGCCTTCCGGTGCACGCACGCGCACCACGTACTCGCGTTCGACCTCGAACGACGGGTGCATCATGGCGTTGGCCAGTTCACCGTCGGTGGTGGCCAGCAGCAGGCCGGTGGTGTTGATGTCGAGGCGGCCGATCGCGATCCAGCGCGCGCCCTTCAGCGGCGGCAGCGACTCGAACACGGTCGGGCGGCCTTCCGGATCATCGCGGGTGGTCACTTCGCCTTCCGGCTTGTTGTAGACCAGCACGCGCGACGGCTCGGCCAGGGCGGTGGCGACGAAGCCACGGCCATCCAGTTCGATCTTGTCGCCGCTCTTGACCGACATGCCGGTCTGCGCGACTTCACCGTTGACCTTGACCAGGCCTTCGGCAATGCGCTGTTCCAGCGCGCGGCGCGAGCCAAGGCCGGCCTGTGCCAGCACCTTGTGCAGGCGTTCTTCCAACTTGAACTGTTCGGAGGTGGCTTCGCGCTTGAGCGAGAGCTTGTTCAACGACAGCTTGCGAGGGGTGTCACTCATCAGTTTTGCTCCGGCCGACGGTTTCGAGGTCGGCCTCTGGTTCGGAATCGGCTTGGTCAACAGCCACGGTCGTCATCGCGACGGCGTTGTCTTCGCGTTCGTTCACTGGCACCGCGCGCTCGCCCGGCGCGGAATCGGGGTGCCCATCATCGAGGGGCGAAGGTGCTTGCTCATCGGAAGCCGGCGCAGGGGCTGCGTCGGCGGAATCGGGGGTGTCACTGCCGGCCAGGCCGGCATCATCGTTCGCGGCAGCGCTTTCGTCGCCGGCCGATAGGTCAGGACCGTCGGCGCTTGCCGCTGCCGGTGCATCGCGGTCCAGGGACAGCTGGGGTTCCAGCTCGCCCAGGTCCTTCAGTTCCGACAGTGGCGGCAGCTCATCCAATCGCTTCAGGCCGAAATAATCCAGAAAGCCCTTGGTGGTGCCGAACAGCGCCGGCTTGCCGGGTACGTCGCGGTGGCCGACCACGCGGATCCACTCGCGTTCTTCCAGCGCCTGGATGATGTTGCTGCTGACCGCCACGCCGCGCACCTGCTCGATCTCGCCACGGGTGATCGGCTGCCGGTAGGCGATCAGCGCCAGGGTTTCCAGGGTGGCGCGGGTGTAACGGGTCTTGCGTTCGGTCCACAGCCGGCTGATCCAGCCATGCACTTCGCCGGTGACCTGGTAGCGGAAGCCGGAGGCGACCTCGACCAGTTCCACGCCGCGGCCTTCGCAGGCTTCGCGCAGACGTTCCAGTGCGCGTTCGATGCTGCCCGGCGGTGCCGGTTCCTCTTCCGGGAACAGGTCCTTCAGCTGGGCCAGGGTGAGCGGCTGGCTGGAGGCCAGCAGCGCACCTTCGACAATGCGGTTGATCAGCAATTGATCCATCGGCAGTCAGCGCTCACTCGTCTGCATTGGCGGCGTCGTTGTCGTCGAACTCGCTGCTGAACTGCAGCGGGGCGTTGGTGTTGCCGGCGGCCAGCGATTTCACGTAGATCGGCGCCAGCGGTTCTTCCTGGACGATGTCCAGCAGCTGTTCCTTGGCCAGTTCCAGCACCGCCAGGAACGTGACCAGCACGCCCAGCTTGCCTTCTTCGGCCGTGAACAAGCCTTCAAAACGATAGAACTTGCCATCTTCCAGGCGTCCCAGCACTTCGCCCATGCGTTGCCGCACGCTCAGTGCCTCACGCTTGATGGCGTGGCCGCTGAACAGCTCGGCGCGCTTGAGCACGTCGTGCAGCGCCAGCAGCATCTCCTTCAGGTCCACCGGCGGCGGCAGTTTCACCGTAGCGCGTTCGGGCATGAAGGCATGGGCCAGGCTGGTGTCGCGGTCCTGGCGGGGCAGGGCGTCGATGTCCTCGGCGGCCTGCTTGAAACGTTCGTATTCCTGCAGCCGGCGCACCAGCTCGGCGCGCGGGTCGGCTTCATCGCCTTCCTCGCTGACCGGGCGCGGCAGCAGCATGCGCGACTTCACCTCGGCCAGGATCGCGGCCATCACCAGGTACTCGGCGGCCAGCTCGAAGCGCAGCTCGCGCATCACGGTGATGTATTCCACATACTGCCGGGTGATCTCGGCGACGGGAATGTCCAGGACATCCAGGTTCTGGCGGCGGATCAGGTACAGCAGCAGGTCCAGCGGGCCTTCGAAGGCATCCAGGATGACTTCCAGCGCGTCCGGCGGAATGTACAGGTCCTGCGGAATCTGCAGGACCGGTTGCCCATGCACCACGGCCAGCGGCATTTCCTGCTGCTGGGGGGCGGGCGGCCGGGTTGGCGGGTTCGCGTCGAGCGCGAGTTCGGAAGTCATCTAATGGACATCAGGATTGCAACGGACCAGTCGCGGCACCGGGTTCGCCGGGCCAACGCCACGGAGCCCCAGGGCACCAGACACGCCGGGATCGGCGCGATTCCACACATATCAAACAGCAGGACGCGCCGCAGGAAACGGCAGCGACGGAACTACGGGGAGGTCGTCTACGTGGCCCGGCCAGGTGGTCCGGTTTGAAGCAGCGGGACGGTCGTCGGGGGCTGCGTTGGCCGCAAAAACCGACGGGCTGCTGCATCCAGCCACGTGCAATGGAGTCTAGGGTAAGCCTTTGTTGCGCCAGTGTCCAGCCGGGCCGGGGCAGGGGCCGCATTGGCTAGAATCTGCGGACCCGACAACGCAAGCGAGGAAATGCCGGTGTGGTATGTGATCGAAGGGTATGACGGCCAGGATGTGCTGGCGCAGCGGCTGCAGGCGCGGCCGGAACACCTGGCGCGGTTGCACGCGCTGCGCGACGAGGGACGCCTGCTGCTGGCCGGCCCCTGCCCGGCGGTGGACAGTGAAGACCCCGGCCCGGCCGGTTTCAGCGGCTCGGTGGTGATCGCGCAGTTCGAGTCGCTGCTGCAGGCCCAGGCCTGGGCCGACGCCGACCCGTACGTGGCCGCCGGCGTCTACACCCGCGTGCAGGTGCGACCGTTCCGGAAGGTGTTGCCGTGAACGCGGAACGGATCTCGCGAATGCGTGATGCGCTGCAGCATGCGCTGGCGCCAAGCGTGCTCGAGATCGAGGACGACAGTCATCGCCACGCCGGCCATGCCGGTGCGCGCGATGGCCGCGGCCATTTCAACGTACATGTGGTCAGTGAACGCTTCGCCGGACTGGGCCCGCTGGCCCGGCATCGCGCGGTGTACGCCGCGCTGGGGACGATGATGGAGACCGATATCCACGCGTTGTCCATCCGCGCGCAGACCCCGTCAGAACAGGGCTGAGCCCTTGTCCCACGCTGTCCTGGCGGGTCCCTGCGGGGGCTCGCTGCAGACAGATTTCCATGTCCATTTCGGGACATTCGCCTAACGGACTGTTTACAAGCCCAGATGGAAACGCTTACATTCCGCGCCAATGCTGGTAGGTCCAAGCCGTGGAGGGCGGCTTCGTGAACAAGGCAGCTATCACAATCAAAGACGTCGCTCGCGAAGCCCGGGTCTCCGTGGCCACGGTTTCCCGCGCGCTCAACGGGCATGAAAATGTCGCCGAACCGGTCCGCCAGCTTGTGCTGGAGGTGGCCGCACGGCTGCGTTACACCCCGCACGCCGCCGCCCGCAGCCTGAGCAGCCGCCGCACCAATACGGTGGGCGTGGTACTGCCTGACCTGTACGGCGAATTCTTCTCCGAACTGATGCGTGGCATCGACAATGTCGCCCGTAGCCGTCGCCAGCACCTGCTGGTGTCCAGCTACCACGGTGACCAGGAGCAGCAGGGCGCGGCCCTGCGCGCCATGCGCGGCCGCGTCGACGGCCTGCTGGTGCTCTCGCCCTATGCCGAGAGCCCCGGTTTCCTGACCGACAACCTGCCGCAGTCGTTGCCGACGGTGTTGATCAACACCTATCTGCCCGGGCAGGACCACCCGGTGCTGAGCATCGACGACCATGCCGGTGCGATGGCGATGACCCGCCATCTGCTTGACGCCGGCCACCGTCGTATCGCTTTCATTTCTGGCCCGGATCTCAACTTCGACGCGCGCGAGCGCCTGCGCGGCTTCCGTGACGCGCTGGCGGCTTTTGGCGGTGGCGCCGAGGGCATCGAGCTGCCCGGTGATTTCGACGAAGCTTCCGGCCATCGCGCCGGTCAGGAGTTGCTGGCAGCCGGAGCGCTGCCTGATGCCGTGTTCGCCGCCAACGACATGATGGCCTTGGGATGCCTGTATGCATTCACGCAGGCCGGTGTCCGTGTTCCGACAGATGTCGCCCTGGCGGGTTTCGATGACATTCCACTGGCGCGTTTCGTCCACCCGTCGCTGACCACCATGCAGGTCAGCATCGCCGAGCTCGGCGACCGGGCCATGACGCGCCTGCTGCAGTTGATGGACGGCACCTCCACGGACGGGACAGGGGACAAGCAGACCCTGGTTCCCCGCTTGATAGTTCGCGATTCCACCACTCCGCCATCGGGCCATTGAAGCCAGAGGCGTTCCTTCTTTTTTGATTGATCGCAGGGACCGCGCGAGCGGTCACCGCCACCCGGAGATTGAGTTGATGATGCATACCACCTTCCGCACGCCGGCACGCCGGCTGCTGAGCACCGCACTGGTCAGCTGCCTGATGCTGGCCGCCGCTCCGAACGTCATGGCGCAGTCGGCCAATGCCAGCCTGCGCGGCCAGGTTTCCGGCGCCCAGGCCGGCGCCGAAGTGACCGCCACCAACCTGGCCACCGGCACCGTCCGTCGCGGCACCGTCCGTGCCGATGGCAGCTACTCGCTGATGGGCCTGGACCCGGGCACCTATGACGTGGTCGCCAACGGCCAGTCGCAGAAGGTCACCGTCACCGTGGCCTCGACTGCTACCCTGAACTTCGCCGGTGCCGCCAGCAGCACCCCGGGTTCGACCGCGGCCACCAACCTGGACACCGTCAACGTTGTCGCACCGACCCTGCTGCAGGAAGTGCGCACGTCCGAAGTCGGCAAGACCGTCAGCCTGCAGCAGATCCAGACCACGCCGCAGGTCTCGCGCAACTTCCTGGAGTTCGCCGACGCGGTGCCGGGCATGATCTTCACCCGCGATGCCAAGGGCAACACCTCGCTGCGTGGCGGTGCCACCAACTCCGACGGCACCAACGTCTATATCGATGGTGTGGGCCAGAAGAGCTACGTGAAGGGTGGCGGCATCTCCGGCCAGTCCGGCAGCGCGGGCAACCCGTTCCCGCAGCTGGCCATCGGTGAGTACAAGGTCATCACCGGCAACTACAAGGCCGAGTATGGCCAGGTGTCCAGCGCCGCGATCACGGCTGCGACCAAGTCGGGTACCAACGAGTTCAAGGGTGAGACCTTCTACCGTTATACCAACGAAAGCATGCGTGCGATGACCCCGGCCGAACGCCAGCCGGGCAAGAGCAAGGAAGACTCGGCCGAGAAGGAATACGGCTTCGCGCTGGGTGGCCCGATCATCAAGGACAAGGCCCATTTCTTCGTCACCTATGAAGCCAAGCGCTTCGATCTGCCGGTGACCATCGCGCCGGACGGTGCCGTCACTCCGTCGGCCGCCAATCTGCCCGCCGATGGTCTCGCAGGTCTCGGCCCGGCCAGCCAGCCGTTCCAGCAGGACCTGATCTTCGCCAAGATCGACTTCGAGCCGACTGACAACGATCGCATCGAACTGACCTTCCAGGACCGCGACGAAACCCAGCAGCAGTTCAGTGGCCAGACCGCGAAGGTACACGGCAAGGTCGTGGACAACACCGACCGCCGTTATGCGCTGCGCTGGAACCACAGCGGTGAGCGTTTCTACAACGAGTTGATGGTGACCCACGAGGAGGCCTTCAACAATCCGCTGCCGTTGACCATGGGCAACGGCATCATCTACACCGCACCGGATTTCGGCGACTCGGACGCCAACCGCCCGCAGGAGAAGACGCTCGTCCAGGTTGGCGCGGCTGATGCCTTCGCCTCGCAGGTGAAGGGCCAGAAGGGCTGGGCGATCGAGGACAACCTGACCCTGGACGGCCTGCAGTGGGCGGGCGACCACACCATCAAGATGGGCGCCAAGTACAAGCAGATCGACCTGTACGCTTCCGACGCGGCGCAGATCAACCCTCAGTTCTCCTACACCATCGACAACCCGGCGTTCCCCTCGAGCACGCCGTATAAGGCGCAGTTCACCAAGGCCAGCACCGGCGTCACCGGCGTGCAGTCCGAAGTGCGCGCCAAGGTCAAGCAGATCGGCTTGTTCATCCAGGACGACTGGCAGGTCAATGACCACCTGCAGCTGAATATCGGCCTGCGCTGGGACTACGAAAAGAACCCGGTCTACACCGATTTCGTGACCCCGCCGGAGGTCGTGAAGGCCCTGTTCTCGCAGGATCCGAACGCGCCGGCGGGCGTGTCCCAGACCTATGCGCAGACGCTGGCGCTCAGCGGGCTGAACGTCAACGACTACATCAGCACCGGCCACAACCGCAAGAACTTCAAGAACGCCTGGCAGCCGCGCCTGGGCTTCTCGTATGACGTCAATGCCGACGAACGGCACGTGTTCCATGGTGGCGCCGGCCGTTCCTATGACCGCGACCTGTTCGACAACCTGGCACTGGAAACCACCAAGCTGGCGCTGCCGCAGCCGACCGTTTACTTCCGCAACCCGGCCACCGGCAACTGCATGTACGGCCAGACTCCGTGCTTTGACTGGAACCCGAACCTGATGAACGGCATCGAGAACGTGCAGGCACTGCTGGGTTCCACCAGCAATGAAGGCATGGAAGTCGATCTGCTGAACAACAACATGAAGGTGCCGTACGCCGACCAGTTCAGCCTGGGCATGAGCAACCAGTTCGGTGAGTGGCTGACCGACGCGACGATTTCTCGCACGCTGACCTATGATGGGTTCGCCTTCACCCTGGGCAACCGCTTCAACAACGGCAACTTCTTCGATAACCAGATGCTGTGTGGTGCCAAGGAGCCGACCTACGGCCAGCCGTGGAACTGCAACATTCCGGGCTTCGGCAGCCTGATCATCGGCCAGCAGGGCATCAAGACCCGTTCCACCCAGGTGCTGCTGTCGGCGCAGAAGCCGTACAGCAAGGAAAGCGGTTGGGGCACCTCGATCGCCTATACCTGGACCAACGCGCGTCACAACCGAAACATCAACGAGCATTACTCGTTCGATCGCGGCACCATCGGTGAGTACCCGACCATCAAGTCCAACGGCGCGCCGCGCCATCGCCTGGTGGTCACCGGCTCGTATGACGGCTTCTGGGGCATCACCTTTGGTGGCAAGCTGACCCTGGCCACGCCTACCCCGGGCAATGACTGGTCCTGCATCGCGCAGGCTGGCACTGCCAACTGCCTGCCGACTCCGGCCGCGGGTACTCCGGGTGGCAATGGCCGCTTCCTGCTCGGTGGCAAGATCTTCGGCTACCGCTCGCTGGACCTGCAGGCGACCAAGACCTTCAAGCTGGCCGGCGATACCGAGCTGTATGCGCGTATCGACATCATCAACGTGCTCAACTTCGACAACTTCTCGAACCTGAACTACGTGAAGAGCGATGGCAAGCTGCTGGTGAGCTACAACGAGACCGGCGATGTGATCGGTACCCCGCGTCAGGTGAAGGCCGAAGTGGGCTTCCGCTTCTAAGGGGATCCGCCTGAAGCAATACCCCGATGCCGCCGCTCCGCCGGCGGCATCGGCAGGAAGAAAAAAGGCAATGGCCGGCCCCGTGCCGGTCCATTGCCCATGCCGCTGCCGGCCAGGCGGCAGCGGCATGGGCAATGATCGCGGTGTCAAACCACGTTTTTCGTGGTTTTTTCAGAACGCATCTTGTAAACGATTTCAGATCATTGGACGGTATGCTTTCCCATCGATCAGACCACCGGAGAAATCGCGCCATGCAGGCACGCCATCTGTTGTCCGCCGCAGCGTTGAGCCTGGCCGTGGCCGCCTGCCAGCCGGCCCAGCAGGAACCTGCCAAGCCGCGGCCGCCGGTGATCCTGATCGAGGCCGACGCACCGCCGCGGCCGATGAAGCCGGTGCTGCCGCCGCTGTTCGATGACATCGAGCGGCGTACCTTCCAGTTCTTCTGGGATACCACCAACGAGATCAACGGCCTGACCCCGGACCGCTATCCGTCGCGACCGTTCGCCAGCATCGCCTCGGTCGGCTTCGCGCTGACCGCCTATCCGATCGGCATCGAGAACGGCTGGGTCAGCCGCAACCAGGCGATCGACCGCACCCTGACCACGCTGAAGTTCTTCCGCGACGTGCCGATGGGCCCGCAGCGCACCGGCAAGGCCGGCTACAAGGGTTTCTACTACCACTTCCTGGACATGCAGGAAGGGCGTCGCTACGACAGCTGGGTTGAACTGTCCTCGGTGGATACCGCGCTGCTGATGATGGGCGTGCTGTTCGCGCAGTCGTACTACGACGGTGACGATCCGCGAGAGAAGGAGATCCGCCAGATCGCCGACACGTTGTACAAGAAGGTCGACTGGCCGTGGCTGCAGCAGCGTGCGCCGCTGATCTCGATGGGCTGGTTCCCGGAGAGCGGCTTCATCGACCACGACTGGATGGGCTACAACGAGGCGATGATGGTCTACATCCTTGCCCTGGGTTCGCCGACGCACCCGGTCAGCCCGGATGCGTGGACAGTGTGGACGCGCACCTACGACAACGACTGGGGCGTCTACCAGGGCCAGGAATACCTGTCGTTCGGCCCGCTGTTCGGCCACCAGTACAGCCATGTCTGGATCGACTTCCGCGACATCCAGGACGCGTACATGCGCGAGCGCGGCAGCACCTACTTCCTCAACAGCCGCTCGGCTGCCCTGGCCCAGCGCGAGTACGCCATCGCCAACCCGATGCAGTGGAAGGACTATGGCGAGAACGTATGGGGCCTGACCGCCAGCGACGGCCCGCAGAACACCACCCAGGAGTACCGCGGCGAGCAGCGCCAGTTCCGCCACTACTCCTCGCGCGGCGCCGGCCTGCGCGAGAACTTCGATGACGGCACCATTGCCCCCACCGCCGCGATCGCCTCGGTGGTGTTCGCGCCCGAGCAGGTGATCCCGGCCACGCTGGAAATGCACAAGCGCTACGGCGACTACATCTATTCCAGCTACGGTTTCCTCGATTCGTTCAACCCCAGCTTCAACTACGACATCCCGATCAAGACCGGCCGCCTGGTGCCGGATCGCGGCTGGGTCGCGAGCGATTACATCGCCATCGACCAGGGCCCGATCCTGACCATGATCGCCAACTACCGCGATGACTTCGTCTGGGAAGTGATGAAGAAGAACCCGTACATCCGCAAGGGCCTGGAACGGGCCGGGTTCAGCGGTGGCTGGCTGGCACCGGAAGGTTCGTTCCAGCCGCTGGAACTGCAGAAAGACGAAAAGGCCGCGGCGGCACGCGCGGTGGGTATCGCCGAATCACGCGCGGCTGCCGCGCAGGAACAGAAGAACAATGCCAACCGCAATACAGGCCAGGGCAAGTAACCCGATGCCGAACTGGATCGACCGCCTGCGCCGCTGGGCGCTGCCTGCCCTGGCCGTATTGGCCGTGGCCGGCTGCGCCCGTACCGAACCGGGCACCACCACCGTGCGCTTCTGGGCAATGGGCCGCGAGGCGGAGGTGGTCAGCGAGCTGATCCATGAATTCGAGGCCGAGAATCCGGGCATCAAGGTGGATGTGCAGAACATTCCGTGGACCGCCGCGCACGAGAAGCTGCTGACCGCGTTCGCCGCGGACGGCCTGCCGGACGTGTGCCAGCTGGGCAACACCTGGGTGCCGGAGTTCGCCGAACTGGACGCGCTGACGCCGCTGCAGCCGTTCGTGCAGCGTTCGTCCGTGGTCGACCCGAAGGACTATTTCCAGGGCATCTGGGATACCAATGTGATCCACGGCGAACTGGTAGGCGTGCCGTGGTACGTCGACACCCGCCTGATCTACTACCGCAAGGACCTGCTGGCCAAGGCCGGCTACGACCACCCGCCGCGCACCTGGCAGGAGTGGGACGAGCAGATGGCGGCGATCAAGCGCATGCAGGGCCCGAACCGCTATGCGGTGCTGATGCCGATCAACGAGTTCGAGCAGCAGCTGTCGCTGGCGCTGCAGCAGCCCGATCCGCTGCTGCGCGACGACGACACCCGTGGCAATTTCGCCAGCCCGGGCTTCCGTCGCACGCTGGGCTTCTACGCCAACATGTTCGAGCAGGGCTGGGCGCCGAAGATGTCCGAGACGCAGATTTCCAACGTCTGGGATGAGTTCTTCCGTGGCTTCAACGTGTTCTACATTTCCGGCCCCTGGAACATCCGCGAGTTCAAGAAGCTGCAGCCGAAGGAACTGGAAGGGCAGTGGGGTACGGCCGCGCTGCCGGGTCCGGACGGCCCGGGCGCCGGTATTGCCGGTGGTACCAGCCTGGTGATCTTCCGCAAGTCGCAGCAGAAGGAGGCGTCGTGGAAGCTGATCGAGTTCCTGTCGCGACCCGAAATCCAGGCGCGCTTCCATTCGATCATCGGCGACCTGCCGCCGCGCCGCAGTACCTGGAACGCGCCGTCGCTGGCCAACGATCCGCTGGCCGCTGCGTTCCGTGACCAGCTGGAGCGGGTCAAGCCGACGCCGAAGGTGCTTGAGTGGGAGCGCATCGTGCAGGAAATGCGCATCGTCACCGAGAAGGTGGTGCGTGGTGGCCTGGCGCAGGACAAGGCCGTGGAAGAGCTGGACCAGCGCGTGGACAAGGTGCTGGCCAAGCGTCGCTGGATGCATGAACAAGAACGCCTGCAGCAGCGCGTGCCGTCGCCGCAATCGAGCAGTGCCGTGGCCGCCGGGAGCGCGCAATGAAACGTACCTCGCTTGCCGGCTGGGTTTTCGCCGGTCCCTCGCTGATCGTGCTGGGCATGTTCTTCGGCCTGCCGGTCGCCTCGGCGCTGGCGCTGAGCGTGACCGATTTCGACCTGTATGCCTTGGCCGACAGCAGCAACCTGCGCTTCGTCGGCCTCGGCAACTACATCGATCTGCTGCAGACGCCGATGTTCTGGAAGTCGCTGTGGAACACCACCTACTTCGTGTTGATCGGCGTGCCGTTGTCGATCGGCGTGTCGCTGGGCGCAGCGATGCTGCTGAATGCACCTGCCGCGCGTTTCAAGGCGCTGTTCCGCACCGCGCTGTTCGCGCCGGTGGTGACCACACTGGTGGCAGTGGCGGTGATCTGGCGCTACCTGTTCCATACCAGCTACGGCCTGGTGAACTACGGCCTGGGCCACCTGGGCATCAGCCCGATCGACTGGCTGGGTGATCCCAACTGGGCGATGCCGACCATCATGCTGTTCGCAGTGTGGAAGAACTTCGGCTACAACATGGTGATCTTCCTGGCCGGCCTGCAGGCCATCCCGCATGACCTGTACGAGGCCGCCCGCATCGACGGTGCCTCGCGCTGGAAGCAGTTCCTGCACATCACCCTGCCGATGCTCGGCCCGGTGCTGCTGGTGGTCGGCGTGATCACCGTGTCCGGCTACTTCCAGCTGTTCGCCGAACCGTACGTGATGACCCGCGGCGACCCACTGCAGAGCACCGTCAGCGTGCTGTATTTCATGTTCGAGGAAGGCTTCAAGTGGTGGAACCTGGGACGCGCCTCTGCAGTGGCGTTCCTGCTGTTCCTGATCATCCTGGCGGTGACCACCGTGATGCTGCGTTTCGGCCGCAAGAGGCAGTTGGTATGAGTCGTGAAATCGGCCAGTCGCGCTGGTACCCGTGGTTGATCAATGGTGCGTTGCTGGTGCTGGCCCTGGTCAGCCTGGCACCGCTGCTGTGGATGCTCTCGGTTTCGTTCATGCCACAGGGCGAGGCGACCCATTTCCCGCCGCCGCTGCTGCCGTCCAGCATCACCACGCGCAACTACCATGAGTTGTTCGCGCGCACCGGCATGGGCGGCAACTTCGCCAACAGCCTGCTGGTGTCGGTCGGCATCACCCTGGGTTCGCTGCTGCTCAACACCATGGCCGGCTATGCCTTCGCCAAGCTGAACTTCGTCGGCCGCGAGCGCATGTTCCAGGTGCTGATGGCGGCGCTGGTGATTCCGGCCCAGGTGGCGATGCTGCCGCTGTTCCTGCTGATGAAGCAGCTCGGTCTGGTCAACAGTTTCGGCGGCGTGATCGTGCCGGCGCTGGCCAGCGTGTTCGGCATCTTCCTGGTGCGCCAGTACGCGCGTTCCATTCCTGACGAACTGCTGGAAGCGGCCCGCATCGACGGGGCAGGGGAGCTGCGGATCTTCTTCCAGATCGTGCTGCCGATGCTCAAGCCGGTGCTGGTGACCCTGGCGATCTTCACCTTCATGGGCGCATGGAACGATTTCATGTGGCCGTTGATCGTGTTGACCGATCAGGAGCACTACACTTTGCCGGTGGCGCTGGCCACCCTCTCGCGCGAGCACATCATGGACGTGGAAATGATGATGGCTGGCGCGGTGGTCACCGTGGTCCCGGTGCTGGCGCTGTTCCTGGTGCTGCAGCGGTACTACATCCAAGGTCTGTTGCTGGGGAGCGTCAAGGGATGAAGCGAGCGATCGCCGTTGGACTGGGCCTGTTGTGGACTTCCCTGGCGATCGCCGCACCACCGGCGCTGCCGGCACCGAAGGTGCTGGACGACTTCGACGACATCGCAGCCTGGAAGCTGGTGCTGTCCGACCAGGTCAGCGGTTCGCTGCGGCCGGTCAGCGGCGCCGGTGGTGGCCGCGCGCTGTGCCTGGACTATGACTTCCACGATGTCTCCGGTTACGTCGGCATCCGCCGCGCGCTGAACATCGAATACCCGGTCAATTACCGTTTCGGTTTCCAGCTGCGCGGTGATTCACCGGGCAACGACCTGCAGTTCAAGCTGATCGATGCCAGCGGCGACAACGTCTGGTGGGTCAATCGTCCCGGCTACAGTTTCCCCAAGGCGTGGACGCCGGTCGAGTATCGCCGTCGCCAGATCGACAAGGCGTGGGGGCCGTCGCCCGAAAAGGAGATGGCACGCAGCGCCTCGGTCGAGTTCACGATCTACAGCAAGGTCGGCGGCCGCGGCACAGTGTGCTTCGACAAGCTGACCCTGCAGGGCCTGCCAGCCCAGGATGACTCGGCGCTGGTGCCGTCGGTTATCGCTGATACCGCCACCGCGCTGCAGGACCGCATGATCGACGGCAAGAGCGATACGTTCTGGATCAGCGGTGGCGTCAAGCAACAGACGATCAGCCTGGACCTGCACAAGAGCCGCGAGATCGGTGGTGCGGTGATCGACTGGCTGCCGAACCTGGAAGCCCGCCGCTACACCGTGCGCACCTCCGAGGATGGCCGCGACTGGCGCACCGTGCGCGAAGTCACCAGTGGTGCCGGTGGCCGCGACTGGCTGGCGCTGCCGGACACCGATGCGCGCTACGTGCGCTTCGATCTGCAGGACGGCCCGAACTGGCGCTACGGCATCCGCGACATCGCGCTCAAGCCGCTGGCCTTTGCTTCCACCCCGAACGCATTCCTGTCCTCGGTCGCCGCCGACCTGCCACGCGGCTCGCTGCCTCGTGCCTATGTGGGCGAGCAGCCGTACTGGACCCTGCTCGGCCTTGATGGTGGCCAGGAACAGGCATTGATCAGCGAGGATGGCGCACTGGAGCCGGCCAAGGGCAGCTTCAGCATCGAGCCGTTCATCCGCCTCGATGGCAAGCTGCTGGACTGGTCGAAGGTGGCCATCACCCAGTCGCTGCAGGATCACTACCTGCCGATCGCCAACGTCGACTGGGTGCATGAGAAGGTCGGCCTGGCAGTGACCAGCTTCGTGCAGGGTACGCCGGAGCGCGCGCAGCTGATCGGCCGCTACCGGCTGAGCAATCCGGACAAGGTCGCGCACGAGTACACCCTGGCGCTGGCGATCCGCCCGTGGCAGGTCAACCCGCCCACCCAGTTCCTCAACACCGTCGGTGGTTTCAGCCGCATCGATGCACTGGACGTGGGTGAGCAGCTGGTGCGGGTCAACGGTGAGCCGCGCATCTACCCGCTGCAGGTGCCGGACGCGCGCTTTGCCAGTACGTTCGACGGCAAGCTTGATGCGATGCATCTGGAAAGCGGCACGTACCCGGCGACCACAGCGGTGAAGGACAGCACCGGCATGGCGTCGGGTGCGCTGATGTACACGATCAAGCTGGAGCCCGGGCAGAGCCGTGAAGTGGCGGTGGTGCTGCCACAGACCGGTGGCTGGGCACCGCAGGCGCTGGACGTGGCCAAGGCGCAGGCGCAGGTGGCCGGGCAGTGGCGGCAGAAGCTGGGCGTGGTCTCGCTGCAGGTGCCGGCTGCGGGCCAGGCGCTGGTGGATACCCTGCGCACCGCGGTCGCGCACATGCTGATCTCGCGCGTCGGCCCACGCCTGCAGCCGGGCACGCGTTCGTATGCGCGCAGCTGGATCCGCGATGGCGCGATGATTTCCGAGGGCCTGCTGCGCATGGGCCGCAGTGATGCGGTGCGCGACTACATCAACTGGTATGCGCCGTATCAGTTCGAGAACGGCAAGGTGCCGTGCTGCGTCGATGCCCGCGGCAGCGACCCGGTGCCGGAGAACGACAGCCATGGCGAGTTGATCTACAGCATCGCCGAGTACGGGCGCTACACCGGCGACAGCACTTTCACCGAGCTGATGTGGCCGCATGTGCAGGGCGCCTACGGCTACATGGAGCAGCTGCGCGCCAGCGAGCGCACCGAGGAGAACCGCGCACGCAACCCGGCCTTCTACGGCATGATGCCGGCCTCGATCAGCCACGAAGGCTATTCGGCCAAGCCGATGCACTCGTACTGGGACAACTTCTGGGCACTGCGCGGCTACAAGGACGCGGCCCTGCTGGCGACCCAGCTGGGCAAGGTCGAGGCGATGCAGATCGCCGAGTCGCGCGACCAGTTCCGGGATGATCTGCAGGCCTCGCTGCTGTCCGCGATGCAGCAGCACAACATCGACTACCTGCCGGGCTCGGCCGAGCTGGGTGACTTCGACGCGACGTCGACGACCATCGCACTGGCCCCGGGCGGCGAACAGGGCAGGTTGCCGCAGCAGGCGCTGGAGGCGACCTTCGAACGTTACTGGAACGAGTTCGTTGCCCGTCGCGACGGCAAGCGCGAGTGGAAGGACTACACCCCGTACGAGTGGCGCAACGTGGCCGCGTTCGTGCGCCTGGGCTGGCGCGATCGCGCTTGGCAGGCCACCGAGTTCTTCTTCAAGGACCGCGCACCGCAGGCCTGGAACCAGTGGGCCGAGGTGGTTTCGCGTACGCCGCGGAAGCCGTTCTTTGTTGGCGACCTGCCACACGCTTGGGTGGCTTCGGACTTCGTGCGCTCGGCGCTGGACATGTTTGCCTACAACCGCGACATGGACGATGCGCTGGTGCTGGCCGCCGGTGTGCCGTCGTCATGGCTGCAGGGTGAGGGCATCGCCGTGCAGGGCCTGCGTACGCCGCAGGGCCAGCTGAACTACCGGCTGCAGCGCAGCGACAAGCAGCTGGTGCTGGAGGTGCAGCCGGGCCTGGTGCCACCGGTGGGAGGCGTGGTGTTGCCGTGGCCATACGCCGGTGATCCGGGCGAGGCGAGTATCAACGGCGAAGCAGCCGAGTGGGTCAACAAGGAACTGCACGTGCACCAGCTGCCGGCGCGGGTTGAGATCGACATACCGAGCGCAGTGCGCCGCGCCGAGCGCAAGGGGCAGTAACGATGAAGCAACAGGGGGCAAGGGTGCGCACGTCGGTGCGTGCCCTGGGGCTGGCAATTGCATTGGCAGTGCCGGGCGCGGTGATGGCGGCCGAGCCGGCTGCCGCGAACGCGGCGCCCGACGTTGCCAGCGCAGCGGGCATGAGCATGGTCACCTTCAACCTGCATCATGACCGCGAAGACTGGCCGAGCCGGCGCCGCACCATCCTGGCCGAGCTCAAGCGCTTGCAGCCGGATGCGGTTGCCCTGCAGGAGGTGATCCAGCGCCGCAACGTGCGAAACCAGGCGCAATGGCTGGCCAGCCAACTCGGCTACAAGTACGTGTTCGTATCCACCGATCCGGTGGGCGCACCGAAGCGCTACGGCAATGCTCTGCTGACCCGGCGGCCGATCCTCGCCCGTGGTGATCATCTGCTGCTGCCGTTGGACGACTACCGCACCGTGGCTCACCTGCGCATCGACGTCGACGGCACGCCGGTGAACGTCTACGCCACGCATCTGAACGAGCGCAGCGATGAGAGTGGGCAGCGCATCCGTCGCACCCAGGTCGAGGACCTGCTGCGCTTCATCACCACGACGTCGGCCGGTGCGCCGGTGGTGATCGCGGGCGACTTCAATGCGCTGGTGGATGCCGGCGACCTGAGCGAGCTGCGCAGCCACTACGGCGACAGCTACGGCAGCGTGCACGTCAATACCGACCTGTCCGGGGTCAGTACGCTCAACCGCCACTATTACCAGGCGCCGTCGCGGATCGACCACATCTTCTTCCAGCAGGACGAGATGGTCGCGCGTGAGGCGAAGCTGCTGTTCGACCAGCCCGATGACAGCGGACGCTGGGCCTCGGACCACTACGGCGTGTGGACCCGGTTGCAGTTCGCACCGAAGCCCTGACGGAGCAGGCTCCGGCAGGTGCCAACCTTGGTTGGCACGAACGTGTCTGCGTGCACTGAATCAACGGCGCCAACCAAGGTTGGCCTCTACCAAAGCAGTGACCGTGCGCGGGTTGTGCGCTGGTTGGCCTCCACCAAAGCAGTGACCGCGTGCGGGGTGTGCCCTGGTAGGTGCCAACCTTGGTTGGCACGAACGTGTCTGCGTACACTGAATCAACGGCGCCAACCAAGGTTGGCCTCTACCTAAGCCGTGATCGTGCGCGGGGTGTGCGCTGGTTGGCCTCCACCAAAGCAGTGACCGTGCGCGGGGTGTGCCCTGGTGGGTGCCAACCTTGGTTGGCGCGTGCGTGTCCACGTGCACTCAATCAACGGCGCCAACCAAGGTTGGCTTCTACCAAAGCGAAGCCAGCGCCAAACGCACACACAAAAACGGCGGGGATCATTGATCCCCGCCGTTTCGTTTTCACGCGATCAAGGAGCGATCAGTTCGCCGGCGGCGTGCGCTTGGCGGCCTCTTCGTCTTCTTCATCGGTCTTGGCTTCTGCGGCCTGGGCCGCAGCGTCGGCATGGCCATCGGCGACCAGGTCGATCGACGGCGTCACCACCGCTTCGGCGACCGGGGCAGCGGCCTCGATCGGCGCGGCTTCCACCGCCACCGGAGCGACCGGCTGTTCGGCGGCCACGACGGGCTCGACGACCGGCGTGGCTTCAACCACCGGCGCAGCCTCAACGGCCACCGGCTTGGCTTCAACTGCCGCAGCGGCTTCAACGATCTCTGGCTTGGCTTCAACGACCGGCGCAGCCTCGACCGCCACCGGCTTGGCTTCGATCACCGGAGCGGCTTCAACCACCGGGGCGGCTTCAACCGCGACCGGCTTTGCTTCGGTCACCGGCGCGGCAGCGGCTACCGGCTGGGCCGGGGTCGCGGCGTCGATGGCATCGAGCATGCTGGTCTGCACCGGCGAGGACACCGCTTCGGTCTTCGCAGCAGCTTCGACCGGGGCCTGCACTTCAGCCACGACCGGGGCGGCGGCTTCGACCACAGCGCTGCTCACCACGGCAACCGGTGCGGCGGCAACAGCGGCGGCAGCACGGACCGGTTTCGCGGCATCGGCAGCGGCCGGTTCGGCTTCGTCATCGAAGTCGAACTCCGGCTGCGAACGGGCCGGCTGCGCAGCAGCGACCGGCGCAGTGCCGGCAGTGCTGTCGACGCTCGGCTCGGCGCCGTCGGCGTCGTCACCGTCGTCACCATCGTCCTGGTCATCGCCCAGGGCGTCGCTGCCGGCGGCATTCTCGGCGCCACCGCGACGACGGCGACGGCCACCGCGACGGCCGCGACGACGGCGGGTCGCGCCTTCGCCGGTCTGCTCGCCATTGGCGTCGGTTGCAGCCTCTTCACCGGCAACCGCAACCACCTCGGCCTCGCTGGCGGTGTTGGCAGTCGTGTCGACCGGTGCTGCGGCTTCCGCCGGAGCGGCGGCCACCGGAGCAACCGGCGCGGTCGCTTCCTGCGCGGTCACCGCATTGGCGGCGACCGCCGTGGCGGCCACGGCTGCAGCCGCGGTCACGGCTTCGGCCGGTGCTTCTGCGGCGTTGCGCTGCGGCTTCTCGGCCGGCTTGTCACCGTCCTGCTGCGGGCGCGGCTGCTTCGGCTGCTTCAGCTTTGGCTGCTGCGGGTTCTGGCCCTGCTGCTCGTTGCGCGGCTTGTTCTGCTGCTGCGGCTCCTTCTGCTTGCCCTGCTGCGGCTGCTGCTGGGCATTGCCGTTGTTACCGTTGCGGCCGTCCTTGCTGCGCTGCTCACCGCGCTCCTTGCGGTTGCCGCCGTCCTTCTGCTGCTGCGCGTTGCCGTTGCCGCCGTTGCCACGGTTGTCGTCGCGACGGTCCTTGCGGTCCTTGTTGCGATCCTTGTTGCGGTCCTTGCGGCCGCCGTCCTGCTGCTGGCGGGCGACCGGAGCCGCCGGTGCCGGTGCCGGCGCCGGTTCGCCACCGAACACGCGCTTGAGCCAACCGATCACGCCGCCGCTCGGGGCCGCTGCAACCGGCGCTGCCACGACCGGGGCCGGTGCCGCTGCGGCCGGCTCCACTTCCTCGCGCACCGGGGCGGGGGAGGTGTGCTTGACCTGGGTCACCGCCGGCGGCGGGATGTTCAGCTGACCCTTGGTCAGCGCGTGCACCGGCAGCTTGCGCGGGGTGCCGCGCTGGTAGCTGGGCTTGTTGCTCTCTTCACCCAGCTCGTTCTCACGCAGGCGGGTGACGGTGTAGTGCGGGGTGTGCAGCTGCTCGTCGGCGACGATCACGATCGGCGCCTCGTGGCGCTGCTCGATCTCACGCAGGGCGCTGCGCTTTTCGTTCAGCAGGTAATTGGCGATCTCCACCGGGGCCTGCACCAGCACCTGCCCGGTGTTCTCCTTCATCGCATGCTCTTCGGCGACGCGGATGATCGACAGCGACAGCGACTCGACGCTGCGCATGCGGCCGTGGCCGTCGCAACGCGGGCAGACGATCTGGCTCGACTCGCCCAGGCTCGGGCGCAGGCGCTGGCGGCTCATTTCCAGCAGGCCGAAGCGCGAGATGCGGCCGACCTGCACGCGCGCACGGTCGTACTTCAGCGCGTTGGCCAGGCGGTTCTCGACTTCGCGCTGGTGCTTGTTGGAGGCCATGTCGATGAAGTCGATCACCACCAGGCCGCCCAGGTCACGCAGGCGCAGCTGGCGGGCCACTTCCTCGGCCGCTTCCAGGTTGGTCTGGAAGGCGGTGTCCTCGATGTCGCTGCCCTTGGTGGCGCGCGAGGAGTTCACGTCGACGGCGGTCAGCGCTTCGGTCTGGTCGACCACGATCGAGCCGCCCGACGGCAGGCGCACGTTGCGCTCGTAGGCGCCTTCGATCTGCGATTCGATCTGGAAGCGGTTGAACAGCGGGATGTCGTCCTTGTAATGCTTGAGCTTGCGCAGGGTCTGCGGCATCACCTGCTGCATGAACTCGCGGGCGTGCTCGTACATCTCCTCGGTGTCCACCAGGATCTCGCCGATGTCGGCGCGCAGGTAGTCACGCAGGGCGCGCACGATCAGGCGCGATTCCTGGTAGATCAGGAACGGGGCCGGCTTGCTCAATGCGGCTTCGGCGATGGCGCGCCAGACGTTGAGCAGGTAATCCAGATCCCACTGCAGCTCTTCCGCATCGCGGCCGACGCCGGCGGTACGGATGATCACGCCCATGTCGTCGGGGATGTTCAGCTTGTCCAGGGCGTCCTTCAGGGCGGCCCGGTCTTCGCCCTCGATGCGACGGGAGACACCGCCGGCGCTGGGCGAGTTCGGCATCAGCACCATGTAGCGGCCGGCCAGCGAGATGAACGTGGTCAGGGCGGCGCCCTTGTTGCCACGCTCTTCCTTGTCGACCTGGACAACGATCTCCTGGCCTTCCTTCAGCAGTTCGCGGATGCCGGCCTTGTTGTGGTCGACACCGGCCTGGAAGTAATCGCGGGAGATTTCCTTCAGCGGCAGGAAGCCATGGCGGCCGCCACCGTATTCAACGAAGGCCGCTTCCAGCGAGGGCTCGATGCGGAAGATCCGGCCCTTGTAGATGTTGGACTTCTTCTGTTCCTTCGACGGCTGCTCGATGTCGATGTCATACAACGACTGGCCATCCACGATGGCAACACGCAGCTCTTCAGCCTGCGTGGCGTTGATCAGCATTCGCTTCATTGTTGCGTTCCTCGCAAGCGGCTACCGCGCGGAACGCCATGGGGTTTCGCCTCTGGACACGGTTCGCCGCCCATTCGCGCAAGCGCGGGGAGGGCGGCTTGGGTTTCCAGCGCTACGACACCACGGCAGGCCGCGGGAGCGCTTCACTCTTATGGGTTTTGGGGTGTTACAGGCCGCAGGCAGCTGTCAGCCAGGCTGGAGCGCCACGCGGGACATGTTCAGCACGGTTGCGTGTCAGGCATCCGGCGATGGCCGGGAAGGCCGGTGAGCCGCTAACATGGCCGCCCCGCGGGCGGTGGTCGCGCACTGTGCCGGATTCGTCGGAAGCTGGGCTTCTGGCCCTGAGTAACTTCCAACGAAATCAATCCCTTATCTCGCCCCCCGAGTGTAACAGAATAAACAGCCTGATGACTGCCCAAGACCCCACCAAACCCGCTGGCGACAAGCCTTCCGTGCGCATGATCACCGTTCCCGCCGACCGTGCCGGCCAGCGCCTGGACAACTTCCTGCTCGGCCAGCTGAAGGGTGCCCCGCGCAGCCTGGTCTACAAGCTGGTGCGCAGCGGCCAGGTACGGGTGAATGGTGGCCGCGCCAAGGCCGAACGCAAGCTCGAGGCGGGTGATGAGGTGCGTGTGCCGCCGGTCCGTCTCACCGAAGAGGGAGACAAGGCCGGTCCGCCGGAGGCGTTCATGCGCCGTCTGGAGCAGGCCATCGTCTTCGAGGATGCCCGCCTGCTGGCCCTGAACAAGCCCACTGGCGTGGCCAGCCATGGCGGCAGCGGCATCAGTTTCGGTGCCATCGAGACCCTGCGGGCCCTGCGCCCGGGCCAGACCCTCGAGCTGGTCCACCGGTTGGATCGAGACACCTCGGGCCTGCTGATCGTGGCCAAGAAGCGCTCCGCGCTGAGCGAACTGCAGGCGCTGCTGCGTGAAGATCACGGCGCCGGCATCCGCAAGCGCTACCTGACCCTGCTGGCCGGGCGCATGCCCGACGGCGTGATGACGGTCGATGCGCCGCTGCACGTGGGCCTGCGCCAGGGCGGCGAGCGCCATGTGCAGGTCAATGCGATCGGCAAGGAATCGATCAGCCACTTCCGTGTGCTGGAGCGTCGCGGTGGTCATTCCTACTGCGAAGTCCGCATCGAGACCGGCCGTACCCACCAGATCCGCGTGCATGCCCAGCATCTGGGGCATCCGGTGGCCGGAGACGACAAATACGGCGATCCTGCGGTCAACAAGCGGCTTCGTGAGCAGATCGGGCTGAAGCGTCTGTTCCTGCACGCGGCCTCGCTGGAGTTCGCGCTGGACGACGGCAAGAGCCCGTACGTGCTGAACGCGCCGCTGGCCGATGAGTTGGTCGAGGCGCTGGACCGGCTGCGCTGACGGCGGTTCGGCGGCGCCGGGTGCTTGGTCGGCGCCGTCGCTTCCCTGCGATGAGTGGGCTTGTCACTTTCTTTGCTCGTGCAAAGAAAGTAACCAAAGAAACACGCCGCCATCCGCGAGCCGGCGCTGCGCGCCGGTGCCCTGCGCTCCTCGGTCCGCCGAGGGGCGGCGCGGAACTCGCTGCGCTCAGACACCCGCGCCTCTTCACCCTCGCCGGACCTGCGGTGCTCGGCTAGCTACAAGGCGGACCAGACAGCCGCAGCGTAGACCCATATCCGCACGTAGCCTTTGTAGAGTCGAGCGACGCTCGACTCGCGCGCGCAGCGCGGGCTTCGCTTTCTTATTCTTTCATCGCGTGGCTGGCACGCACAGAAAAATGACGGGGCACGGGCGGGGGCGGCTTGCAGGGGTGTCCGCCGCATGGATGCGGCGGCCAAGCCTCCATGGATGGATTCACGGCGTCCCCTGCAAGCCGCCCCCGCCCGTGACCTCTCGATGCTGCGGGACCTACCAGCCGCGAGGGGGCTCAGCCCGTTGGCCGCAAACCCCTCACCACTTGAACAGCACCAGGCTGATCGCCAGCGTGCCCATGCCTGCCACCAGCCCGTAAACCGTCTCGTGGCCCTTGGCATAGCGCTTGGCCGCCGGCAGCAGTTCATCCAGCGCCAGGAACACCATCACGCCGGCGATCAGCCCGAACACCCAGCCGAAGGTGGCGTGCGACAGTGATCCGGACAGCAGCCAGTAGCCCAGCGCCGCACCCACCGGTTCGGCCAGGCCGGACAGAAGGCTGGCACTGAACGCGTAGAACTTGTTCTGGGTGGCGAAGTACACCGGCACCGCAATGGCGATGCCCTCGGGAATGTTGTGGATGGCGATGGCGAAGGCCAGCGGCATGCCGACCGACGGACTCTCCAGCGTGGCAAAGAAGGTTGCCAACCCTTCCGGGAAGTTGTGCGCGGTGATCGCGATCGAGGTCAGCAGGGCAACCCGCTTCAGGTACTCGCGGCTGTTCTCGCGGAACGCCGGGTCCTGCTTGTCCAGGCTGTCATGCGGGTTGGGGATGAAGTGGTCGATCAGCACGATCACGATCACGCCCAGCAGGAAGGCCAGAGTGCCGTAGGTGAAGCCGGTGCGCTCGCCATAGGCCAGTGCGAACGAGGCAATGGACTTGTTGAGGATCTCCGACAGCGACACATAGACCATCGCGCCGCCGGCGAAGGCCAGGCCGAACGCCAGCAGGCGCGGATTGGGGCGGCGCGAGAACAGCACCAGCAGGCTGCCGATGGCAGTGGCCAGGCCGGCCGCGAGGGTGACCGCCAGTGCGATCCAGACATTTTCGGGGGGAATCTGCAGCATGTACCGACGCGGTCCTGGTCAACAGACAGCCGCCCCGGATGAGCCCGGGGCGGGGAGGGCGAGGCGGGCGTCGGCTGGCCTCGTCGGGGCGCGCGCGATCAGCCGCCGCGGCGCAGGCGTTCTTCGATGGCGAAGCACTGGTCCGGCTTCGGCTGCGGCGGGTTGAAGCTCACCGGCACCTGGATCGTGGCCGGCACCGGCTGGCCGTTGCGGGTGGCGGCATTGAACTGCCAGCCCTGCACGGCAGTCCTGGCCAGCTCATCCAACTGCGGGTTGCCGGCGCCGGTCAGCAGCGCAACCTCGCTCGGCTTGCCGTCGGTGCCGATGGTCACCTTGAAGGTGCTGGTGCCACCCACGCCCATGCAGGCCAGTTCCAGCGGATACTGCGGCGGCGGTGTCTTCACCGCAGCCACTTCGGTGGGCGGCGGCGGTGGTGGTGCCGCTGGTTCGGACGCGCCACAGCCGGCCAGGCCGGTCGCAGCGATCAGGGACAGGCTCAGCAAACGTACGTTCATGGCAGTTGCTCCGTCAGGGCCGAAGTCTTCGCCGCACAGATGAAGTCGTTCTCGCTCAGGCCGCCCACATCGTGGGTGGAGAAGCGCACGACCGCGCGATCGTAGTGCACGCCCAGGTCCGGATGGTGGTCCTCGCGATGGGCGATCCAGGCCAGCGCGTTCACGAAGGCCATGGTGGCGTAGTAATCCTTGAAGCGGAAGGTGCGCGACAGGGCCTGGCCGCCCTCGCTCAGCTCCCAGCCGGGAATCTGCGGCAGCAGTTCGGCCAGGCGGGCTTCGCCAAGCTTGTGATCGCTGCCTTTGCGCGGCACGCAACGGGCCTGGGCCAGTGGAATCAGGTCGGCCATGGGAATCTCCACCTCGTGTTGACTGAACAATGCGCCGGACGGTGTATAAACCGAATGAGCGGTTGACGCTTACTTGGCTAGAATAGCCTGATGATCCAGATCTCCGACACTGCCCAGACCCATTTCCGCAAGCTGATCGAACGCGAGGGCGTGCCCGGCATGGGCGTGCGCTTGAGTGCGGTCGAGCCCGGCACCCCGCGCGCCGATGCCCGGCTGGAGTTCGCCGAACCGACCGACCTGCTCGGTGACGAGTGGGCGGTGGACTGCGATGGCTTCACCCTCTACGTCGATGCGAGCAGCGTCGGCTGGCTCGATGGCGCCGAGATCGACATCGTCGCCGGCACCGCCGGTACCCAGCAGTTGACCATCAAGGCGCCGCGCATCAAGGGCGAGGCCCCCGGCGATGCCGCTTCGCTGGTCGAGCGCGTGCACTGGGTGGTGGAAAACGAAGTCAATCCGCAGCTGGCCTCGCATGGCGGCAAGGTGGCCGTGCAGGAAGTCTCGTCCGACGGCGTGGTGCTGCTTCGCTTCGGTGGTGGCTGCCAGGGCTGTGGCATGGCCGACGTGACGCTCAAGCAGGGCATCGAGAAGACCCTGATGGGCCGCGTGCCGGGCGTGACCGCCGTGCGCGACGCGACCGACCATGACAGCGGCCACGCGCCGTATATCCCGCGCGGCAACGTCGCCTGACCGCTGACGCGTGCCTCTGACCCGGGCCGAGCAACTCATCGAACTGCTGCTGGCCCGCCAGCAGCCACGCGCCGTCCTCGAGAAGTCCACGCGCCTGCCCTATGGCTGGGCGCTGTGGCTGCGCTCGCTGGGCCCGCTGCCGCGGCCGTTCCACGCCCGCGAAGTGATTGCGGTATTGCTGCCGCGCCCGCTGCCTGGACCGCCGGGCCAATCACCCCGGCTGTCGCCGTGGCAGGCGCTGCGCCGGTTGTTCTGGCAGGACTGGGACGCTGCGCCGCGCGATCAGCGCTGGATGCGCTGGACCTCGGCGTTGGCCAGCGCGCTGCTGCACCTGCTGTTCTTCATGCTGCTGCTGTGGGTTGCGGTGATCCGCACCACGGCACCGGAAGCAGAGGGCGCCGAAGGCGAGCGCATGCAGGTGGAATTCGTCGGCCGCGCCTCGCAGGAGGGCGGAGGCGATCAGCCGGGTGCCGAGGCGGCTGCGGCTGCACCGGCCGGCCAGGTTGCCGCCGGCCAGGCAGCAGGGGCCGCGACTGCACCTGAGCCGCGTCCTGTGGCCGCGTCGGCGCCTGCGCCTGCACCGGCTCCAGCACCGGCAGCCAGCGCGCCGTCGCCGCCGGCCGAAGCCGAGCCGGCCCCGCTTGCGGCCCCGCCACCGTCGCCGGTGCAGGCCACCGAAGTGGCGCAGGCCAGCACGGATTTCGTGGTGCCGCCGGTCAGCGTGCCGCGCACCGAGGTCAGCATCGTGCCGCGTGACACCACGCCCACGGTGCGCGAGCGCAGCGTGCAGCCGGTGCAGGCGCCGCCAACCCCAACCGCGATGCGTGCGCCGCAGATCGCGGTGCGGACGCCGCAGCTGCGTGACATCCCGGTGCAGGAGCGCGAAGTCAGTACGGTCGATGCACCGGCGGTGTCGCAGCCAATGCGCACGGCCGATGTGCAGGTGCGCGTGCCGCAGCGCGACGTACAGGTGCGCGAGCGTGAAGTGCAGGCGGTGGTCGATCCGCAGGTGCGGATGGCGACCGTCGCCGGTCGCGAACCGGCAGTGCATGCGCCGGCGGGTCGTGACGTACAGGTGCGCGAGCGCGAAGTAGCCTCGGCACCGGTGGCAGCCCCTTCGTCTTCCAGTGGCAATGCACCCGTGGCAACGCCCGCGCCGGCGGCCAATGGCAGCGCGACGCAGGCGAGCAGCAGCGCCGCGCGGCCTGCTGCATCCAGCACGACCCCGGCCCAGGCCGGAGCGCGCCCGGCCCCCAATCCGGGCAACTGGGCCACGCCCGCCAAGGGCGATGACTGGGGGGCATCGAGCCGCAACCAGGACGGCGCCGACAAGGGCGCCCGCCAGGCCAGTACCAGCGGCAAGGGCAGTGGCCTGTTCAATGCCGATGGCAGCGTCCGCGTGCCGGGCCAGGAAGGCGAGGGGCGTGCCGAGCGCGGTGCGCCAGGTGGCGCCAACGACGGCTGGAGCAAGGAACGCATCGCGCAATCGGGCACCTGGCTGAAGCGACCGCCGTACGACTACACGCCCACGTCGTTCGACAAGTACTGGGTGCCGCAGGAATCGCTGCTGGCCGAATGGGTGCGCAAGGGCGTCAAGGCGATGGAGATTCCATTGCCGGGTACCAGCACGAAGATCTCCTGCGTGATCTCGATCCTGCAGGCCGGTGGTGGCTGTGGCCTGACCAACCCCAACATGCAGGACCAGCCGGCGGTGGCACGACCGCCGCCGGACATCCCGTTCAAGAAAGAGCTGCAGGAAGATAACGGGAGCCGCTAACGGCTCCCGTTGTCCACACATGTTTCCTTGTCCCCGCGCCGTTGGCGCGCCCCCTTGAACAACAAGGGGGCTTTTCGATGGACCCATCGCGGGATGTGACGGCCATGCTGGCGCGCTTGGGTAGGTGCCAACCTTGGTTGGCACAGAAGCGCCGACCAAGGTCGGCATCTACCGGATGCACGTGCGCCGACCAGGGGCGGCCTCTACCTGGGTGGTGACCTCACGCGCTCTGCGACAGAAACACCCAGAACGGCACGTCTCCGCCAACCCACTGGCCGGCTCGCACTTTGGTAGGTGCCAACCTTGGTTGGCACAGAAGCGCCGACCAAGGTCGGCATCTACCAGGGCATCGACCTCACGCGCTCTGCGACAGAAACACCCAGAACGGCACGTCTCGGCCGACCTGCTGGCCGGCCCGCGCTTTGGTAGGTGCCAACCTTGGTTGGCACAGAAGCGCCGACCAAGGTCGGCATCTACCGGAGCACGTGCGCCGACCAAGGTCGGCATCTACCGGAGCACGTGCGCCGACCAAGGTCGGCATCTACCAGGGCATCGACCTCACGCGCTCTGCGACAGAAACACCCAGAACGGCACGTCTCGGCCAACCCAGTCGCGGCTGGCTTCGTCCATTACGTCCAGCAACGTGTCGAAATCCTTCTGCGTGGAGGCGCGCAACGTGTCCACGTCGGCCAGGAACAGCGCGTAGCCGTTGGCTGGCAGCCACTGCAGGTCGCGCAGGTTGTCCGACAGTGCATCCCAGTTGCCGCCGAAGCCGGCAGGGAAATCCAGTTGCGCGGCCAGCCGGGCCAGCAGGGTGCGCTTGTCGGCCACGCCTTCCAGGTCGATGCGGATCACCTTCAGCCCGGCATCGCGCATCGCAGCGGCCAGTGCGCCGATGTCGTCGCTGTCGATGGCGTAGACGCCGGCATTGTTGATGTCATGCAGGCCGAGGCCGAAATCATCGTGGCTCATCACTGCGCTCCCTGGGCCGGTACGGTGAAGCTGCGGAACGATTCGTAGTGGTCGTCGGTGTAGTACCACGCCTCCGGCGGATCGCCGCCGGTGACGATGCGGCGAGCGCCACGGGTGCGCGCACCGGGGGTGTCGACGGTGTATTCGCGGTAGTAGCCGCGTGCGCGCTGCGGCAGTTGTTGCTCGCGGTTGCCGAAGGTGCTGCCGTCCTGGCGGTGCGGGAACGGGCCGCCACGCTGGATCAGCGCGATGGTCGCGCGTGCTTCGGCGGGCAGGAACGCGGGAAGTCCGCTGTCCTTGCCGGGCGAGGCGATGGTGGCCGGCGCGCGCGCGGCAGGCGCACCCTGCAGGTCCGGCGCGAACTGCGGCGCCGGCGGGCGCTGCATGAAATGGTTGGCGACCAGGCCGAGCAGCAGCAGGGCGATGGCGGTGATCAGCAGCCGGGGGTTGCGCATGGGCAGGGGCGGGCGAGGGTGGTGCGGGCACTGTAGCGCCTGTGCGCTGCACGGTGCATGAGGATGGCGTCGCGTCACTGCTGCGTAACAATTGCCGTCATGCTCACTGGCAGGACGCAATTTCCTTTACATCCCCCTTGGTAATCTGGCGGTCTGTCCCCATCATTCACCGCGCAACGCCCGACACCGTCGGGTGCCCTCGCAATCAGGAGATGCATCATGGCCTATACCCTGCCCAAGCTGTCCTACGCCTACAACGCGCTGGAACCGCATATCGATGCGGCGACGATGGAAATCCATCACACCAAGCATCACCAGACCTACATCAACAACGTCAACGCGGCGCTGGAAGGCACCGAGTACGCTGACCTGCCGGTCGAAGAACTGGTGAAGAAGCTCAAGTCGCTGCCGGAGAACCTGCAGGGTCCGGTGCGCAACAATGGTGGCGGCCATGCCAACCACTCGCTGTTCTGGACCGTGATGGCTCCGAATGCTGGCGGCAACCCGGTGGGCGACGTGGCCAAGGCCATCGACAAGGACCTGGGCGGCTTCGACAAGTTCAAGGACGCCTTCACCAAGGCGGCGCTGACCCGTTTCGGCAGCGGCTGGGCGTGGCTGAGCGTGACCCCGGACAAGAAGGTCGTGGTCGAGAGCACCGGCAACCAGGACAGCCCGCTGATGGAAGGCAACACCCCCATCCTCGGCCTGGACGTGTGGGAACACGCGTACTACCTGAAGTACCAGAACCGTCGTCCGGAATACATCGGCGCGTTCTTCAACGTCATCGACTGGAACGAAGTCGAGCGCCGTTACCAGGAAGCGATCGCCTGATCGCGGTAACGGGATGAACTGAAAAGGCCGGGGGAGACCCCGGCCTTTTCTGTTGCAGGAGTCATTCGGTAGTGCCGGCCGCTGGCCGGCAATCGTGTGGTACCCGAGGAGCCGGCCAGCGGCCGGCACTACCTATTCGGCCGTGGCCGTATCACCCTGCAGCCGCAGCGTAGCCATCACGCCCAGGCGCAGGCCGGGCAGGTCGCCGTCGGCTGGCAGCAGGATCGGCTGCTGGCGGATGCCGCCGAAGTGCTTGACCTGGAACAGCACATCCAGGCCATGGCCACTACTGCCACCGCCACTGGCCGCAGGCGCCTCGGCGCGGCCGCCGGGATTGCGCCGGGCCGGCTGGAAGCCGGGCGTGCTGCGCACCAGTTCCACTGTGTTGGCGGAGAAATCGCCGGCGATCAGGCTGGGCATGCCTTCGGCCGTGGCCCCGATCCAGGTCATCAGATCGCTGGTCTGATGCTGACGGGCGGCCGCCTCGTCCGGGTCCGGGCGCAGCCGCGCCACGTAGATGTTCACCAGCGCCTCGCCCAGCTTCAGCCGCATCATGCCGGCGGCGCTGAAGGTGCCGGGTGGGTGCAGCAGGGTCACGCCATCCTCGCTGACCGGCAGCCGGGTCAGCATCGCGTTGCCATGCCGCAACGGCTGGCTGGGCGGATCGGCGGTAACGAAGTCGCAGCTGTAGCGCAGCCGGCTGGCCAGCCAGCAGGCCGGATTGCGGCCCTGCTGCTGCAGCACCTGCTGCACCGAGATCACGTCCGGCTGCAGGTCGGTCAGCAACTGTGCGACCTGCTCACGGCGCAACTTCCATTGCGCGTCATCGCGGCTGGGCAGTTCCAGCGCGGCCACGGTGAGTTGCCGGGGCTCGCTCTCGCTGGCGGCGGTGGCCGTTGCCTGCGGCCGCGCCTGTGCCTGCAACGCCATCAGCAGCACCAGGCAACTGAGCAGGAGACGGGCGGGGGCGAGGGGGCGCATAACGATAAGTTTACGCTTTTGTCGTGCAGGTGCCGTGACTTCCGGCACGGAGTGTCGCTGCCTGCCATGGATTGGCACCGTTGTCATGCAGCCCTGCAGCGTGCTTCGCAAGCCCTGCTTCCGGTAATCTTGCGCCTTTCGCTTTGCAGGATTGCCTTACAGGATGAGCCACGACGCAGTTGCCCCCATCGCCGGCCAGGGAAAGATGCCGCGCCAGATCCCGTACATCATCGGCAATGAGGCCTGCGAGCGGTTCAGTTTTTACGGGATGCGCAACATCCTGGTGCAGTTCCTGATCACCTCGCTGCTGCTGCAGGAAATCACTGCGGAAGGCCGTGCCGGTGAAGCCAAGGACATCATGCACAGCTTCATGATCGGCGTGTATTTCTTCCCGCTGCTCGGAGGCTGGCTGGCCGACAGGTTCTTCGGCAAGTACCACACCATCCTCTGGTTCAGCCTGGTCTACTGTGCCGGCCACCTGTGCCTGGCGCTGTTCGAGAACAGCCGCGAGGGCTTCTTCCTCGGCCTGGGCCTGATCGCGCTCGGTGCCGGTGGCATCAAGCCGCTGGTGGCCTCGTTCATGGGCGACCAGTTCGACCAGAGCAACAAGCACCTGGCCAAGATCGTCTTCGACGCCTTCTACTGGATCATCAACTTCGGCTCGCTGTTCGCCTCGCTGCTGATCCCGCTGGTGCTGAAGAACTGGGGCCCGCAGTGGGCGTTCGGCATCCCGGGCATCCTGATGTTCATCGCCACCTTCGTGTTCTGGCTGGGCCGCAAGCGCTACGTGCTGGTGCCGCTGCCGCCGAAGGATCCGCATTCGTTCGCCAACGTGGTGCGTACCGCACTGACCACGCGCGTGGCCGGCCAGGGCCGTCCGGGCCTGGTGATCGCCGTGCTCGGCCTGGTGCTGGCAGTGGCCTCGTTCGGCCTGGTTGGCTCGTTGGGCATTGTCATCTGCCTGTGCCTGGCGCTGGTATCGATCCTGGCCGGTATCGGCGGCGGCACCTGGCTGCAGCTCGATCGCGCCCGTGGCCAGCATCCGGCCGAAGCCGTCGAAGGCGTGCGCTCGGTGCTGCGGGTGCTGGTGATCTTCGCGCTGACCACGCCGTTTTTCTCGCTGTTCGACCAGAAGGCCTCGACCTGGGTCCTGCAGGGCCAGCAGATGCAGATGCCGAGCTGGTTCACCGCCTCGCAGATGCAGGCACTGAACCCGCTGCTGGTGATGATCCTGATTCCGTTCAACAACCTGGTGCTGTACCCGGCCCTGCGCCGCTTCGGCTTCGAGCCGACCGCGCTGCGCCGCATGACCGCCGGCATCGCCTTCAGCGGCCTGGCCTGGATCGTGGTCGGCGGCATCCAGGTGGTGATGGACGGCGGCAACGCCATGTCGATCTTCTGGCAGATGCTGCCGTACGCGCTGCTGACCTTCGGTGAGGTGCTGGTCTCGGCCACCGGCCTGGAGTTCGCCTACAGCCAGGCGCCGCAGGCGATGAAGGGCGTGGTGATGAGCTTCTGGAACCTGACCACCACCATCGGCAACCTGTGGGTGCTGCTGTCCAACGCGGCGGTGCGCAACGATGCGGTGACCCACAAGATCGCCAGTACGGGCCTGAGTGAAGCGGCGTTCCTGATGTTCTTCTTCGCCGGTTTCGCCTTCGTCGCGGCGTTGGCCTTCGGTTGGTATGCGAAACGCTATCGTATGGTCGACAACTACCGTAGCGCCTGAGCCTGACATGACCCCCGTCAATCTGCTGTTGATCGCCATCACCGCCATCCTGTCGTGGATGGCGTTCAACAACCGCAAGCTGGCCGACCGCCTGATCCTGTGGCCGCCAGCCGTCGACCGTCACCGCCAGTACGACCGGCTGGTGACCTATGGCTTCATCCACGCCGACTGGTCGCACCTGATCTTCAACATGATCACCCTGTTCTTCTTCGGGGGATTCATCGAGAGCGTGATGGTGCAGCTGACCGGCAGCTACCTGACCTACCCGGCGTTCTACATCGGTGCGCTGCTGGTCTCGATCCTGCCCAGCTACCTGAAGAACCAGAAGAACCCGAACTACCTCAGCCTGGGTGCGTCCGGTGCGGTGTCGGCGGTGCTGTTCGCCTTCATCCTGATCAAGCCGTGGTCGATCATCCTGGTGTTCTTCATCCCGGCGCCGGCCATCGTCTACGCCGCGTTCTACGTCGGCTACAGCATCTGGATGGACAAGCGCGGCGGTGACCGCATCAACCACAGCGCGCACCTGGCGGGCGCGGCGTTCGGCGTGATCTTCATGCTGGCCATGCAGCCGAGCATCTTCACTCACTTCCTGCGCGAACTCTCCAACCCGACCTTCCGCCTCGGCGGCGGTTGATGACGGGAGCGGGGCGGATCGGCAGCGATCCGCCCCCGCTGTTTCAGAGCGTGGGCTGCTGACCGTAGGTATCCAGCAGGCGGGCGAACACTTCTTCGCCGATGCGCTGGAAATCCTGGTCCTGGGTCTGCCCCTCCACGGCCAGTTGCAGCAGGCCCTCCAGCAGGGCGCGGTCGGTATCTGAATGGGAATCGCTGGGGTGCATCGGAGCCTCCGCGGTGGTGCGCATGATCAACGGTCGCAAGGGCCGTGCCAGCCTGGCCGTACCCCTTCACAGGCGATAGCGGCCGCCAGCGCTCCAGCTTGAGGGTCGCAAACTGACGTGAATGGAACGGACTTGCCCCTGTTCAGGCTTCACGCGATCATGGCGCCCGGCTGCTCACCATCCACGCAGTCGCCGCAGGAGACAGTTCCATGGCTTCGGTCACGCCCCCCGGTCTGGCCTACGAGGTCGAACACGACCTGGCCAACCATCGCTTCACCGCCCGTGTGCGCGGACAGCTGGCGGTGCTGGACTACCAGATCAAACGCAGGCGCATGGTCATCACGCATACCGAGGTGCCCGAGCCGATTGCCGGCCGAGGCATCGCCGGTGAGCTGACCCGTGTGGCGCTGCGTTTTGCCCGTGAGCAGAAGTACAAGGTGGTGCCGGCGTGTTCCTACGCCGAGGCCTTCCTGCAGCGGCATGAGGAGTACCACGACCTGCTCGTTGGCTGAACGCCAGCGGGTCACGCTTCAGCCATGGCAGGCGATGATGTACAAACATGAACAGGGGATCCCGATGAAGATTGGAAACAACCGGCCACTGCACGGCAGCGTGCTGGCCGGCGTGGTAAGCGTGCTGTTGCTGGCCGGTTGCCAGCGTGAGAGCGAGCCGGCACCGGCGACCGACGCGGCGCCTGCCGCCGAGGCCACCGCCGCAGGCGAAACGCCGGTCACGGAAGCGCCGCTGGACCTGCGCGACGTGATCGAGAACAACGAACGCGAAGTGGTGGGTATCAGCTACCCGGCCGGCATCGACCGCTACCCGGGCCTGGCCCGCGCGCTGCAGAGCTATGCGACGAGTGCGCGCAGCGACCTGCAACAGGCGCTGGACGGGCTGGGCAATGACAAGCCGACCATGCCGTACGAGCTGTCGCTGAGCTTCGAGAAGCTGCTGGAAACCCCGCAGCTGGTGGTGGTCAGTGCCGATGGCAGCCGCTACACCGGTGGCGCCCATGGCGAACCGCTGGTGGCCCGATTCGTGTGGCTGCCGCAGCATCAGCAGATGCTCAGCGCCGAAAAGCTGGTGGCCGATGCCAAGGGCTGGAAGGCGATCAGCAATTTCGTCGCTGACCAGCTGCGTGAACGCGTGGCCACCCGCCTCAGCGGTGAGGACATGGATCCGGCCCAGCTGCAGGAATCGCTGCGCAACGCATCGCGCATGATTGCCGACGGCACCGGCCCGCAGGCCGACAATTTCAGCCAGTTCCAGCCGCTGACCGACGACAAGGGGCAGATCACCGCGCTGCGCTTTGTTTTCCCGCCGTACCAGGTGGGTCCATACTCGGACGGCACCCAGACCGCCGATGTACCGGCGGCGGTGCTGTTGCCGCACGTGGCCAAGGACTACGTGGAGCTGTTCGCACGCGGTTGACCGCAGTCGAGGAGGTGGCGTGGATACAGGGTTGCAGGAGCGGGTCGCCGGCCTGCTGCAGGAAGCCGGGGTCCGCATCGGCGGTACCCAGCCACAGGATATCCAGGTGCATGACCCGCGCTTCTTCGCGCGGGTCATGGCGCACGGCTCGCTTGGCCTCGGCGAGAGCTACATGGACGGTTGGTGGGATGCCAACGTCCTGGACGACTTCCTTGTCCACCTGATGCAGGCGCACCTGGACGAACGGGTGCACGGTTGGCGCGAAGTGGCCGATGCACTGAAGGCGCGCCTGTTCAACCTGCAGGTGGGACAGGGCAGCTACGAGGTGGGCCGCCGCCACTACGACCTCGGCAATGATCTCTACCAGGCCATGCTGGGCCAGCGCCTGGTCTATAGCTGTGGCTACTGGCGCAATGCCGGCGATCTCGACGCCGCGCAGGAAGCCAAGCTTGACCTGGTCTGCCGCAAGCTGGGCCTGCGCCCGGGGCAGCGTGTGCTGGACATCGGCTGTGGCTGGGGCGAAGCCCTGAAGTTCGCCGCCGAGCGCTACGGTGTCAGTGGCGTCGGCGTGACCATTTCGCAGGAGCAGGCCGAGTTCGCCCGCGAACTGTGCGCCGGCCTGCCGATCGAGATCCGCCTGCAGGACTACCGCGAACTGCACGAACCGTTCGATGCGATCTTCTCGATCGGCATGTTCGAGCACGTCGGCGACAAGAACTACGCCAGCTTCTTCGAGGTGGCCAGGCGTTGCCTGTCACCGCGCGGTCTGCTGCTGTTGCACAGCATCGGCACCAACATCTCGCGGCATCGTACCGACCCGTGGATCGCGCGCTACATCTTTCCCAACTCGATGCTGCCATCGGCGGTGCAGATCACCAAGGCGTTCGAGGGCCGCTTCGTGCTGGAGGACTGGCACAACTTCGGCACCGATTACGACCTGACCCTGCAGGCCTGGCGGCGCAACGTGGAAGCGGCGTGGCCGCGGCTGGATGCGCGCTACGACGAACACTTCCGGCGCATGTGGCGCTTTTACCTGGCCGGGTCGATGGCCACCTTCCGTTGCCGGCACGCGCAGCTGTGGCAGCTGGTGCTGTCGCCGGAAGGCGTGCCGGGTGGGTACGTGGCGCCACGTTGAGGCTGCACTTCTGCCCTGCGCGACCGATGGTGCGGGTCGTGGAAGAAGCGACATCGCTTGACGTCATGCGCGAGCGTTGTCGGCGCTGTGCCTGGCTGGGGTGACGTGGGCGCTAGACTTGTCGACCAGCGGCATCACCGCTTCACTGAAGGCATCGCAGCATGGGTTGGGACATCACCTATCATCCGATTGCGGAATCCGAGATCCGTGACATCTATTTCCGTGCGCTGGAGGATGGCGCGCTGGTCGCCGAGCTGCAGCAGCGGTTCCAGATCGAGCCGTTCTACATGGAGCAGCTGCAGGAGCGCATCGAGGAGGCTCGCTCGATCAGCGCAGAAGTGCCTTTCGAGAAGGGGCACGCTTTGTACCTGGCGATCGTGGCTGGCCACCTTCGGCGGTATCACTATCTCCGCGGGAGTGCCCTTTCGTTTTTCATCGACGATCCGGTGGTCGCCCGCTATTTCGCGGACTGGCGGCAACTGGTGCCGTTGCAGTGGGCGGATGCTGCCGCCGGCAACCATCTACGTGAAAACTATGGTGGTGGCGTGTTCATCACGCATGCCCGGCTGAAGCAGTTACGCGCTGATCATGCAGTGGACAGCGCACTGGCTGCGCGCCTGGAGGAGCTGTTCTCCGATGGACGCCTGGTCGTTTTCTGGCGTGTTGTCGATTACGCGATCGCCAGCGGATGCGGATTGCTGGAGGCCAGCGAGGTGGTCGAGCCGAACCCGATGGATCTCAATGCATCGACCAGCTTGAGCAATCTGCTGAACTGCGCGCCGGATGGCGCGATGCTGTATGCGGAGGCCGCGGCGGCACAGCTGGCGGAGTTCGTGGCAGCGCACCCGGATATCGCATCGACTGCCGCTGCCACGCCCGGTACGCCGAAAGGACGGTGGTGGGAGCGACTGTTTCGGCGGTGACCGGAGAGCATCCACGCATGGCGTGGATCTACTGGTGGGTGCCGACCGTTGGTCGGCACGATCCATCCGCGCCACGAACCCCGGCATCATCGATCCACACATGACGCACTCCAGTAGATCCACGCCATGCGTGGATGCCCCAACAAAAAACCGCCCGGTCTCCCGGGCGGTTTTCGTTTCAGGCTACCGCGCGGGCGATCAGTTGCCGGCGCCGGTCAGGCCACGCTTTTCCAGCAGCGGTTCGATCTGCGGCTCGTGGCCGGCGAAATCGCGGAACAGCTGCATCGCGTCGACGCTGCCGCCCTTGGACAGCAGGGTGGCGCGGAAGTGGTCGCCATTCTTGCGGCTCAGGCCGCCGTTGTCCTTGAACCACTTCTGGGTGTTGGCATCGAGCACTTCCGACCAGATGTAGGCGTAGTAGCCGGCCGAGTAGCCGCCCATGATGTGGCTGAAGTACGGGGTCTTGTAGCGCGGCGGAACCGGCGCGTAGTAGATGCCGTCCTTCTCCAGCGCGGCGCGCTCGAAGGCCATCACGTCCTTGGCGGCCGGCACCTGGTCGGCGCCGATCTGGTGCCAGCGCTGGTCCAGCATCGCTGCACCCAGGTACTCGGTGGTGGCGAAGCCCTGGTTGAACTTGGCCGCAGCCAGCACCTTGTCCAGCAGTGCCTGCGGCATCGCCGAACCATTCTGGTAGTGCTTGGCGTAGTTCTTCAGGATGACCGGGTTGTCCGACCACATCTCGTTGACCTGCGAGGGGAACTCGACGAAGTCACGCGGTACCGACGTGCCCGAGAAGTACGGGTACTTCACGTTGGAGAACATGCCGTGCAGGGCGTGGCCGAACTCGTGGAAGGTGGTGTTCACCTCGTCCCAGGTCAGCAGGGTCGGCTGGCCGGCCGGCGGCTTCGGGATGTTCAGGTGGTTGGCGACCACCGGCTTGAAGCCGGTCAGCTTGGACTGCGAGACGTAGGAGTTCATCCACGCACCACCGCGCTTGGAGGCGCGTGCATACGGGTCGAAGATGAAGATCGCCAGCTGGCTGCCGTCGGCGTCGAACACGTCGTAGACGGTGACGTCATCGTGGTAGACCGGCAGGTCGGTGCGCTGCTTGAAGGTCAGGCCGAATTCCTGGCCGGCGGCGTAGAACACGCCGTTCTCCAGCACGTTCTTCATCTCGAAGTACGGCTTCAGCTGCGACTCGTCGAAGTTGTACTTGGCCTGGCGCACCTTCTCGCTGTAGAAGGCCCAGTCCCACGGTTCCAGCTGGAAGGTCGGCTTGCGCGCGGCCTTCTGTTCCTTGTCGATCATCGCCTGCAGGTCGGCGGCTTCGCGCTTGGCATTGGCCACGGCGGCCGGAGCCAGCTTGCCCAGCATTGCGTTGACCGCTTCCGGGGTCTTGGCGGTCTGGTTGGTCAGGTTGTAGGCGGCGAAGTTCGGGAAGCCCATCAGCTTGGCCTTGTCAGCACGCAGTTGCATGATGCGCGAGACCAGCGCGGTGTTGTCGAACTCACCGCCGCGGCTGCCGCGGGTGGTCGAGGCTTCGTAGATCTTCTGGCGCAGAGCGCGGTTGGCCAGGTTGGTCAGCGGCGGCTGGCCGGTGGTGTTGAGCAGGGTGATCACGTACTTGCCTTCCAGGCCACGGGCCTTGGCGGCTTCGGCGGCGGCAGCGATCTGCTCCTTGGACAGGCCGTCCAGCTCCTTGACGTCGTCGACGTTGATCGCCGAAGCGTTCACTTCCGACTGCACGTTCTGGCTGAACTTGGTGCCCAGGTTGGCCAGCTCGGCGTTCATCTCCTTCAGCTTGGCCTTGTCAGCCTCGGACAGCTTGGCGCCGGCGCGCACGTAGTTGTCGTAGTACTTCTCGACCAGACGCACGCCTTCGGCGTCCAGGCCCAGCTGGCTGCGGGTGTCGTACAGCGCCTGGATGCGGGCGAACAGCTTGCCGTTCAGCGCGATCGCATCGCTGTGCGCGGCGAACTTCGCCGAGTAGTCGGCCTGCAGCTTCTTGCGGGTGTCGTTGGTATCGGCGCCGACCAGGCTGAAGAACACGGTGGTCGCACGGTCGAGGATGTCACCGCTCTTTTCCAGGGCGATGATGGTGTTGTCGAAGGTCGGCTTGGCCTTGTTGTTGGCGATCGCCTCCACTTCCTTCAGCTGCTGCGCCATGCCGGCGTCGAAGGCCGGGGCGAAGTCGCTGTCCTTGATCTTGTCGAACTGCGGGAAGTGCAGCGGCAGCGGGCTTTCGGCGAAGAACGGATTGGCCTGCTGGGCGGTGCTGCTGGCGGCCGGGGTGGCGGCGCCGGCCGAGAAGGCGGGCAGGGCAAGGCCGAGGGACATGGCCACGGCAAGGGCAAGGCGGGTGGTCAAGGCAGGAACTCCGGTAAGGCAAACAAGGGCCCGAGAGTAACCCGGCCGGCGGCGCCCGCACTTGTGTCAAAAGGCATGTTGCCGCGGCCGGGCGCGGGTACCATGCATTCACCGCCCACGGTTCACCGCCATGACCACTGCCTACGATTTCAGCTTCCGCGACCTCGACGGCCAGCCACAGGCCCTAGCCGGGTACCGGGGTCACCCGCTGTTGCTGGTCAATGTCGCCAGCCGCTGTGGCTTCACCCCGCAGTACACCGGGCTGGAACAGCTGTGGCAGGAGTATCGCGAGCGTGGCCTGGTGGTGATCGGCTTCCCGTGCAACCAGTTCGGCGCGCAGGAGCCGGGGGACGCCGCGCAGATCCGCCAGTTCTGTTCGCTGGATTATCCGGTCAGCTTCCCGCTTTCGGAGAAGATCGAGGTCAACGGCGAGGGGGCTGATCCGTTGTGGGCCTGGCTGTCACGCGAGAAGCGCGGCCTGCTGGGTAGCGCCCGCATCAAGTGGAATTTCAGCAAGTTCCTGGTCGATCGCCAGGGGCGGGTGGCTGCGCGCTTTGCGCCAACCACCAAGCCGGAACAGCTGCGCAGCGAGATTGAAGCGCTGCTGTGAGATGAACCCGAAAAGGGGACGGAGGGGATTAAGTCGTTTGTGCACAAACGACTTAATCCCCTCCGTCCCCTTTTTGCTTATTTCTCGACGAAGGCGCGTTCGAACACGTAGTGGCCCGGCTGGCCGATACGCGGCGAGACCTGGAAGCCACGGGCATCGAGCACGCTGCGCAGGTCGGCCAGCATCTGCGGGCTGCCGCAGATCATCGCGCGGTCGTTTTCCGGGCTCAGCTCCGGCAGGCCGAGGGTGCGCTGCATCTGGCCGCTTTCCATCAGCTGGGTCAGGCGGCCCTGGTTGGCGAACGGCTCGCGGGTGACGGCCGGGTAGTACAGCAGCTTGTCGCCGATCATCTCGCCCAGGAACTCGTGCTCACGCAGTTCCTTCTCGAAGTAATCGCGGTAGGCCAGATCCTTCTCGTAGCGCACGCCGTGGCAGAGGATCACCTTCTCGAAGCGCTCGTAGGTCTCCGGGTCCTTGATGACCGACAGCCACGGCGCCATGCCGGTGCCCGTGCCCAGCAGGTACAGGTTCCTGCCCGGGTGCAGGTCGCTGATCAGCAGGGTGCCGGTGGGCTTCTTGCCGACCAGCACCTTGTCGCCCGGCTTGATGTGCTGCAGGCGCGAGGTCAGCGGTCCGTCCTGCACCTTGATGCTGAAGAACTCCAGGTGCTCTTCCCAGTTGGCGCTGGCGATGGAATAGGCGCGCAGCAGCGGCCGTGCCTCGGTTTCCAGGCCGATCATCACGAACTGGCCGTTCTCGAAGCGGAAGCCGCTGTCGCGGGTAGTGGTGAAACTGAAGTAGGCATCGGTCCAGTGACGGACCTCAAGCACCGTTTCGGCGCCGAAAGCGGAGGACATGGGCGTATCTATCGGAAGTCGTCGGGGGTGATTCTATCTCAAATGAGACGGGTTCTCATTGGGCGGAACGAGAGGCGTTCTCAGCGGTAACCCGCCGCCTGCAGCTCGAACAGCTCGGCGTACCGTCCTCCCTGGGCCATCAGCTGCGCATGGGTGCCGCTGGCCTCGATGCGGCCATCGGCCAGCACCAGGATGCGATCGGCCATGCGTACAGAAGAGAAACGGTGGGAAATCAGCACTGCCGTACGATTATCCGCCAGCTCCCTGAACCGCTGGAACACTTCGAACTCACTGCGCGCATCCAGCGCTGCCGTTGGCTCATCCAGGATCATCACCTGCGCATTGCGCATCCACGCGCGGGCAATGGCGATCTTCTGCCACTGGCCACCGGACAGGTCCACGCCCTGCTTGAAGCGGCGCCCGATCAGCTGGTCGTAGCCGCCGGGCAGGTCGTCGATCACTTCCTCGGCCATGCCGCGCCGCGCGGCGTCGGCGATGCGTGCCTGATCGTCCATCGCCTCGACCTGGCCGACGCCGATGTTCTCGCCGGCGCTGAGGTTGTAGCGCACGAAGTCCTGGAAGATCACCCCGAGGTTGGCGCGCAGGTCGTCCAGGTCGTAGTCGCGCAGGTCGCGGCCATCGAGCAGGATGCGGCCCTCGTCCGGTTCGTACAGCCGTGCCAGCAGCTTCACCAGGGTGGTCTTGCCGGCGCCGTTCTCGCCGACGAGGGCCAGCACTTCGCCGGCCTGCAGCTGGAAATCGAGGTGGCGCACCGCCCACTGTTCGGCATCGGGATAGCGGAAACCGACGTTCTCGAACACGAAACCCTGCTGGATCGGCTGCGGCACGCGCACCGCACCTTCGCGCGAATGGATTTCCGGCTCGATCTGGAAGAACGAGAACAGGTCGTCCAGGTACAGCGCCTGGCTGGCCACCTGCGAGAAGCCGATCAGCAGGCCTTCCAGCAGCTGGCGCAGGCGCAGGAAGCTGCCGGCAAGGAAGGTCAGGTCGCCGATCGAAAAGTCGCCGCGCACCGTGCGCCAGGCAATGTAGGCGTAGGCGGTGTAATACCCCAGCGTGCCCAGCGCAGCCAGCAGCGTGCCCCAGAACGCGCGGCGCCGGGCCAGTGCACGGTTGGCCTGGAACAGCGCCACCGACAGCCGCCGGTAGCGTTCCACCAGGAAGCGGTGCAGGTTGTAGATCTTCACTTCCTTGGCCGTTTCCACGCTGGCACCGAGCTGGCGCAGGTAGTCGAGCTGGCGGCGCTCGGGCGTCCACTGGAAGTTGAGGCTGTAGCCGGCCGCGTTGAAGTGCGATTCGCCGATGAAGGCCGGCACCAGTGCCAGCACCAGCAGCAGGATCAGCCACGGCGCGTAGACCAGCAGGCCGACGGCGAGGCTGGCCACAGTGATCGCGTCCTGGACCTGGCCGAACAGCTGGCTCATCAGGTTCATCCGGCCCATGGTCTGGCGCCGCGCACGGTCCAGCTTGTCCTGCAGGTCCGGGTCCTCGAAGTCCTCCAGATCCAGCGTTGCCGCGTGTTCCATCAGCCGGATGCTGGTGACGTTGGCGAACAGCTCGGAGAGCAGGGCATCGGCGTAGCTGACCAGCCGGCCGAGCAGGTCCGAGGCGATGGCCAGGCCGAATTCCAGCGCCAGCAGGCCCAGCAGCGGATTCAGCACGCCGCTGGACAGCGCTTCGCCCAGCGGCGGGAAGCCCGCGTCGTGCTGGCTCAGGTGCAGGGCGCTGTCGATGATCAGCTTGCCGACGTAGAGCATCGCCACCGGCAGCAGCGCGCGGATCAGGCGCAGCCCCAGGCTGGCCAGGGTGAGCGCGGGACTGGTCTTCCAGACCATGCGCAGGAACGGCGGCAGGTTGCGCATGGCCCTGAAGCGCTGGCGCAGGCTGGGTTTCTTCGCGGCGTCAGCGCCAGCGGTGGGGGTAGCAGGCATGCGCGTATTGTGCGCGCCTGATACGTGCAGAGGGGGTCAGTGCAGGCGTGTGGCCGGCACCGGGGTCAGATCCCTTTGCGCGGGCTCTGACCCCAGCGACCCACAGCGGGTCAGAGCCCTTCGCGAAGCGAAGGGATCCGACTCTCCCGCATCCACGCATGGCGTGGATCTACCGTGTCGACCAAGGTCGACACCTATCAGCAGCACCGATGAACTGTCGAAGGCGGGGTGGGTCAGGCCGGCAGCGGCGGCAGCAACCCCGCACCGAGGCGGTTCCAGGCATTGATCACCGCGATGCCCATGCTCAGGTCACTGATGCCCTTCTCATCGAAGTGCGGCGCCAATGCATCGAACGCCGCCTGCGACGGCGCGCCGTCGGTCAGCCGGGTCAGTGCCTCGGCCCAGCCCAGCGCCGCGCGCTCGCGTTCGTCGAAGAAGGGGCTCTCGTGCCATGCCGGCAGTGTGTCCAGCTTGCGCGGCTCGATGCCGCCCTTGCGCAGCGCCGTGCCGTGCATGTCCATGCAGTAGCCGCAGCCGTTGAGCTGCGACACGCGCAGGAACACCAGTTCCATCAGGGTCGGATCGATCGAGCTGTCATGCACCGCCTGGCTGGTGGCCAGCAGGCCCTTGAAGGCCTCGGCGGCCAGGCGGGTGTAGGGGACGCGGGGAGAAGTGTGATTGGACATCGGGGGCTCCACGGCGGCCACGATGGCCGCCTTTCACTACCAGGACGCCGCAGCGTCGCCGCGCGTGACAACCCCCGGCAACTTTTCCGGATTCAACACGCTGTACACGTTGGCGATGCGGCCATCGACCACCTCGATGGTGGTGACCGAGTGCAAGCGATCACCGACAAAGCGCAGGATCGCCGGCTCGCCGTTGACGTAGCCCAACTGCGCCGGATGCACCGCGCCGCGGCGGGCAATGGCCCAGAACAGGCGACCGATGCGCTCGGCGCCCAGCAGCGGGCGCACCGCTGCGGTGACCACACCGCCGCCGTCGGACACCAGCAACGCGTTGGTGTGCAACAGGGCCTGGATCGCCTCGCTGTCGCCGCGCTGCGAGGCATCCATGAAGCGCGCCAGCAGCTGCCGGTGCTGGCTGGCATCGGCGTTGAAGCGCGGGCGTCCGGCCTGCAGGCGCTGCCGGGCACGGTGCACCAGCTGCCGGCAGTTGGCCTCGCTGTGGCCGATCAGCTCGGCGATCTCGCGGTAGTCGTGGTCGAAGGCCTCCTTCAGCAGGAAAGCGGCGCGTTCCTCGGGGCCGAGCTGTTCAAGCAGGGTCAGAAAGGCGACCGAAACGTCGTCGGCCAGGGCATGCAGCTGGGCCGGGCCGGGCGCCGGGTCGGGCTCCAGGGTGACCGCCAGCGGCTCGGCCAGCCATGGGCCGACGTAGTGCACGCGCTCGCGCTTGGCCGCGCGCAGCCGGTCCAGGCCGAGCCGGGTGGTGGTGGTGACCAGCCAGGCTTCGGGGTCGCGGACGGCCGCCGGGTCGGCGCCGGACCAGCGCAGCCAGGCATCCTGGACCACGTCTTCGGCGTCGGCGCGGCTGCCAAGCAGGCGGTAGGCCAGGGCCATCAGGCGCGGGCGGTGGGTCTGGAAAGCGGTTTCGGCGTTCATGTGGGCAAGGACGCCGCAGTGGCGCGTGGCGTGACAGAGCGTCGGGGGAATCTTGCCGGCCAGCGGCCGGCACTACCACCCCGGGGCCGGGGGAGGGGGTAAAATGGGCGGATTACCCCCGCCAGCCTCGAGCAAGCGAGCAAGACGTGACATCGATCAAGCAGGAAGACCTCATCCAGTCCATCGCCGACGCGCTGCAGTACATCTCGTACTACCACCCGGTCGACTACATCAAGAACCTCGCCGCCGCTTACGAGCGCGAGGAGTCGCCGGCCGCGAAGGAAGCGATGGCCCAGATCCTGATCAATTCGCGGATGTGCGCCGAAGGCCACCGTCCGATCTGCCAGGACACCGGCATCGTCACCGTGTTCCTGGAAATCGGCATGGACGTGCGCTGGGACGACGCCACCATGGGCGTGGAAGACATGGCCAATGAAGGCGTGCGCCGTGCCTACATGCACCCGGACAACAAGCTGCGCGCTTCGGTGCTGGCTGATCCGGCCGGCAAGCGCATCAACACCAGGGACAACACCCCGGGCGTGGTCAACGTCAAGGTCGTGCCGGGCAACAAGGTCGACGTGATCGTCGCCGCCAAGGGCGGTGGTTCGGAAGCGAAGACCAAGTTCGCCATGCTCAACCCGTCCGACTCGATCGTCGACTGGGTGCTGAAGACCGTGCCGACCATGGGCGCCGGCTGGTGCCCGCCGGGCATGCTCGGCATCGGCATCGGTGGCACCGCCGAGAAGGCGATGCTGCTGGCCAAGGAAGCGCTGATGGAGCCGATCGACATCACCGAGCTGCAGGCCCGTGGTGCGTCCAACCGCATCGAAGAGCTGCGCCTGGAGCTGTACGAGAAGGTCAACGCGCTGGGCATCGGTGCGCAGGGCCTGGGTGGCCTGACCACCGTGCTCGACATCAAGATCAACGACTACCCGACCCACGCAGCCAACCTGCCGGTGGCGATGATCCCGAACTGCGCGGCCACCCGCCATGCGCACTTCACCCTCGATGGCAGCGGCCCGGTGATGCTGGACCCGCCGTCGCTGGAAGACTGGCCGAAGCTGACCTACGACGCGTCCAAGGGCACCCGCGTGGACCTGGACACGATCACGCCGGAAGACGTGGCCAGCTGGAAGCCGGGCCAGACCCTGCTGCTCAACGGCAAGCTGCTGACCGGCCGCGATGCCGCGCACAAGCGCATGGTCGACATGCTCAACAAGGGCGAGCAACTGCCGGTCGATCTGAAGGGCCGCTTCATCTACTACGTCGGCCCGGTCGATCCGGTGCGCGACGAAGTGGTGGGCCCGGCCGGCCCGACCACCGCCACCCGCATGGACAAGTTCACCGAGCAGGTGCTGGCACAGACCGGCCTGCTGGGCATGGTCGGCAAGGCCGAGCGCGGCCCGGCCGCGATCGAGGCGATCAAGAAGCACAAGTCGGCCTACCTGATGGCCGTCGGTGGCTCGGCCTACCTGGTGTCCAAGGCGATCAAGGCCGCCAAGGTGGTTGGTTTCGCTGACCTGGGCATGGAGGCGATCTACGAGTTCACCGTGCAGGACATGCCGGTGACCGTGGCCGTCGACTCCACCGGTGAATCGGTGCACAAGACCGGCCCGCGCGAATGGCAGGCCCGCATCGGCAAGATTCCGGTGGTGGTGGAGTAACTCCCCGCACGCTTCGGTCCAGACAACGGCGCCCGTGTGGCGCCGTTGTTGTATCCGGGGGGAGGATTAACGCGCCTGTAGCCCTTGCTCTGCTACGGTCGGCACACTCTCGCACAGGACGTGTCCATGGCCCTGCATCGATTCATCGCGGTAGGCATGCTGCTGGCGCTGGCCGGCTGCAGCACCCCAGCGTCGTACGAAGGCGCGGATTTCCCTGCATCGGCGCAGTGCCGCGTGCAGTGCCAGGCCGGCTATCGCAGCTGCATGGCGCAGAATGACTCTCTCGGCAGCCGCCAGAGCAATTGCGAGCAGCGGATGGTGCCGGCGCCGGACAAGCGCTGCAAGGACGTGGACAACCCGGACCTGCGCCATGCCTGCGAACTGAAGACGCATGACTGTACGATGCGCGCGCCGATGATGTCCTGTGGCGAACGCCGGGATTCCTGCATGAGCAGCTGCGGCTGAGCAACGATCGTGCGCGCGGGCGCATAATCGGCTGATCCACCTGTACAGGATCTTCTGCATGAGCACCACGCTGTATGGTTCGACCAGTACCGCCGCGCTGGTGGTGCACTGGCTGCTGATCGAGCTGGGCATCGAGCATGAACTGGTGCTGCTGGATTTCGACGCGCGCGAGCACAAGTCGGCGCAGTACCTGGCGCTGAATCCGGCCGGTGTGGTGCCGACCCTGCTGATCGATGGCCTGGTACTGACTGAAGCGGCGGCCATTGCGTTGTACCTGGCGGATCGCCATCCGGACGCCAACCTGCTGCCCGCGCTGGGCACGCCGCAGCGCGCCAATGCCTACCGCTGGATGTTCTGGTGTGCCAATACGCTGCAGCCGGCCTATCGAGCCTGGTTCTATCCACACGAAATGGCGGGCGAGGCGAATATCGAGGCCAGCCGCGGGATGGCACGGCAGCGCCTGGAAGCGGCCTGGCAGCATGTGGCCGCGCACCTGCATGCACATGGCCCCTACCTGCTGGGTGCCACGCCCTGCGTGGTCGACTACATGCTGGTGATGCTGATGCGCTGGTCGCGCAACATGCCCAGGCCCACCGACACCTGGCCGGTGCTGAAGGCGCACGCCACGTTGATGAAGGCGCGCCCGGCGTTCGCCGAGGTGTACCGCCGCGAAGGCATCACCGACTGGCTGTAAGCCAGCCGGGGAGGAGGGCGTCCGGGTAGAAGAGGGCAATGGGGTAGAGTCGACTGTCAGTCGACCATCGCACGCAGTGCGGGCTTTTCCGCGGAGGCATATGAAGGGTGGGGAGGGAGTCGACTAACAGTCGACTCTACCAACAGTCGACTCTACCAACACGCTCCGCTACGCGACGGCGGTGCGGGTTACAGGATCTCCAGCACTGTTTCCGGTGGACGGCACAGGCGTGTGCCCTTGTCCGTGCGCACCACGGGGCGGTTGATCAGTCGCGGGTGTTCGGCCATCGCGGCCAGCAGCGTAGCCTCGTCCGCACCTTCCAGGCCCAGTTCGGCGAACTGCGCTTCCTTGCTGCGCACCAGCGCCTGCGCGTCCAGCCCGGATTCGGCCAGTACCTGGCGCAGCGTAGCCACGTCGGGTGGGTTGCCCAGGTACTCAATCACCTCCGGATCGAAGCCCGCATCGCGGATCAGCTTCAATGCGCCACGCGAGTTGCTGCAGGCCGGGTTGTGCCAGATCGTCACGTCCATCAGAACCACTCCAGCAGGGACACGCCCACGCCCACGTAGGTGGCCTTGTGGTTGTAGTCGATCAGGCTCTCGCCATAGCCGTCGAAGACCTGCACATGGCCGCGCAGCAGGTTGCTGATCGGGAAGCCGTAATCCAGCTGCAAGGCGCCGTGCGAGCGGCTGCCGGTGCGCAGCGAATGGCGCGCCATCAGCGAGACTTCGTGGCCGTTGCGGTTCCAGGTCAGGGTCGCATCACCGCGGCCCATGTAATCCTCGATGTCCGGGTTGTTGTCGTCGCTGCGGGTCTCGGGAATGCGGTACCAGGGGCGCAGTACCAGCGCCCAGTTCTCGCGGTCCAGGCCGATGTTGAGCATGACCCGGTTCCAGCTGCGCGACAGCGGATCGGCGCGGCCGTTGGACTGGTGGTTCAGCGCGATGCCGGTCATGCGGCCGCGCCAGCCACCGATCGAGTAGCCGTTGCGGAACACCATCATCACTTCCGGCTCGTAATTGGTTTCGCGGAACGGGCGCGAATCCTCGCCGTTGTAGGCCTGCCAGCGCGAGCTCTGGGTATAGCCGGCCCAGATGTCGCCGTTGTCGCCGAACAGGTTCTCGGCGATCTTGGTCTTGAAGCTGATCTGGAACTTCAGTTCGGCGCTGTCCAGCACCTGCGGCGTGGTGACCGTGTTGGCCGGATTCGGCGAATGCGGCGTGGTGTTGCGGTCGCTGGTCCAGAACGCCGGCAGCAGGTACACCGGCTTGTAGGCACGCAGCTGGAATGGGCCGAGCTTGGAGTCCTCGGCCAGTTCCCAGCGGCTGTCCAGCAGCGAACCGCGGCCGGCATTGGCCAGCGCGCTGTCCGGCGCAGCGGGGCGGAACAGGTCGCTGACCCGCTCGCGCAGTTTCTCTTCGCCCTGGCTCACGCGAGCGGTCTGGCGTTCTTCGCGACGGGCCTGCGCGGCCGCCTCGGCAGCGGCATCGGCGGCGGCCGTGGCCTGCGGCGTATGCGCGAACAGGCGGTCATAGCAGGCCAGGCGCGCCGCGTCAGTGGTGATGGCGGCACACGCCGCCGGCGAGGTATCGGTGCTGGGCACGAATTCCTGCGCGGCCAATGGGGCACTGGCCAGGGCCAGCGCCAGCGGCGCAAGGCGGGGAAGCAGCGGGGGGAGGGTCATTCCAGCAGGCCCTTCGGTGAATACGGGAATCGCACAGTGTGGCGGCTGTACCGCATCGCGGCCAGCCCCCACGGTTTATGCACGGCCACCGCGTGCGCGCGGCGTGAAGACGGTGCGGGTTACAGGAACCAGGCGAAGGCGAACAGGCCCAGCATCGCGATCACCACCGCCAGCTTCAACGCCAGGCCGAGCAGGATGCCGAGCCAGGTGGCCAGACCCACCTTGGTCGAGCGGCCCAGTTCACGGGTGTGCCAGTACTCGCCGGCCAAGGCGCCGATCAGGGGCCCGGCAAAGAGGCCGATCGGCATGAAGAACAGCCCGACGATGCTGCCGACGAACGTGCCCCACAGCGCCTTGCGGCTGGCACCGACCCGCTGCGCACCCACCACTGTGGCCAGCACGTCCACCAGCAGCGAGAGCAGGGTCAGTACGCCCAGCGCGACCAGGGTCGGCCAGCCGACGTGGGCGAAGCCGTCGGCCCACGCCGCCAGCAGCAGTCCGATGAATACCAGCGGGATGCCGGGGAGGGCCGGAAGGATGATTCCGGCGATGCCGACGAGGACAAAAATGACCGCTAGCAGATATAAGATGAATGAGAGTCCCATGCTGTCCCGTATGGTGGTCGTTTTGGGGTTGACAGTGAAAGATTTTGCCAGTTGCTTTTTCGTTTTGGGCGGGTTAAGTTGCAGTCGCTGAGCTTGGCAAGGTCACCGTGGATCGTGGCCTGATGAAGCAAGATCTTCCCGATCCGCTGCATCGATGCACCTCGCTTCCCCCTTGCTTGTCAGCCGCCCACCAGGCGTTTCCTACAACAAGAGAGAGTCACCAGGGAGTTAGTGAGATGTCTGATCGCGAGACCGGTACCGTCAAGTGGTTCAACGATGCAAAGGGCTTCGGCTTCATCAGCCGTGAAAACGGCGAAGACGTGTTCGTGCACTTCCGTGCCATCCAGACCCAGGGCTTCAAGAGCCTGAAGGAAGGCCAGAAAGTCACCTTCACCGTCGTGCAGGGCCAGAAGGGCCTGCAGGCCGACGCCGTTCAGCCGACCTGATCGCGCTGCATGCCGTCAAATGAAAAGGCCCGCGCAAGCGGGCCTTTTCTTTGCCGTCGGCCCGATGCAGGTCAGCGCAGGATGACCTTGCCGTTGACTACGCGCACGTAGGTGTTCTCGCGGATGCCGCCGAGGTCGCGCTGGTTGACCACGATGGTGCGGCCATCGTCCATGCGCACGCTGATGTCGTAGGTATCGCTGGTCACGTTCTTCTGGATCTGGTTGCCGGCCAGTGCGCCACCGACCGCGCCTGCAGCGGCGGCGATGTTCTTGTTGCCGCGGCTGCCGCCGGTGTGGTCGGAGATCTCGTGGCCGGCCACGGCGCCGACGATGCCGCCCAGGATCGCGCCGGTCGCGCTGGGCGCGGTACGGCCGGACTGCACGGTGTTGATGCGGGTCACGATGCCGCAGTCGGCGCAGCGGCCCTGGTTGTAGCCACCATTGTTGCCGTAGCCGCCATTGTTGTAGCCGTTGTTGTAACCACCACCGCCGTAGCCGGGCGAGGTGGCACAGCCAGCCAGGGCAAGGGTAGCGATGGCGCTGGCGGCGATGAGCTGGATCTTCATGGGGCGTCTCCTGGCCGTGAAGGCGGGTGTCTGGGGTGGTACTGCGTCATGCAGCAGGGTGGACGAATCGTCCCCTTTTGAACGTGAACAAGGCGCCAACCGCGCAGGCCTTGTCCGGCTGCAGGATGAATGCGGCTCAGCGGAAGTCCTGGTGGCAGGCGCGGCAGTCGGCCTGCACCGTTTCCACCACCCGGGCCAGGGCCGTGCAGTCGCTGGGCGGCGCAGCCAGAGCGGCGTTGAGGTTGCCGCGCAGCTGGCTGGCATGTTGCTGGAACTGCGCGCTGTCCTTCAGCCCGGGAAAGGCCAGGTCCAGGTCGTTGGACAGCAGGCGCATCGCCTGCAACCGCGGCACGCTGTCGGCCAGGCTGCAGCGGTTCTGCTGCTGGGCCTGCTGCAGCAGCTGTGATTGCCGTTGCATCACCTGCATCAGGCTGTCCGGGAACGGATCGCGGCGGGCCTGCAGGGCGCGGCCGACCATCACCGTGGCGATCAGGCCGATCAACAGGCCCAGGCCGAGCACGAACAGATAGCGGTAGGCGGTGGACGGGCGGCGGGGCGGGCTGGCGTTCATGGCGGGCTCTCCGGACGTGCAACGGTGGGTTCGATGCCGGCGCGCTGCAGGCGCTGGCGCCTGCACGTTAAAATAGCCGGATGAACGAACAGGTCAAACAACGCTTCGCCGGCATCGAACGGCTGTATGGCGTGGGCGCACTCGAGCGCCTGCAGAGCAGCCGCGTGGCGGTGGTGGGCATGGGTGGCGTTGGCTCGTGGGTGGTGGAGGCATTGGCCCGTTCGGCGGTCGGTCACCTGACCCTGATCGATGCCGATGACATCTGCGTGTCCAACACCAACCGGCAACTGCCGGCGATGGAAGGCAACTACGGCCGCAACAAAGCCGAGGCGATGGCCGAACGCTGCCGCGCGATCAACCCGGACATCGCGGTCGATGCCGTACAGGCGTTCCTGACGGTGTCGAACATGGCCGAACTGCTGGACCGTGGCTTTGATCTGGTGATCGATGCCTGCGACAGCTTCCGGGTCAAGGTCGAGACGATTGCCTGGTGCCGCCGCCGCAAGCTGCCGCTGCTGACCGTGGGTGCCGCCGGTGGCCGTACCGATCCCACCCTGGTGCGCATCCGCGATGTCTCGCGCACCGAGCACGACGCCATGCTGGCGTTGATCCGCAAGAAGCTGCGCAGCGAGTTCAACTTTCCGAAGAATGCCAAGCGCTACTTCGGCGTGCCGGCGGTGTACTCGCTGGAGAACGTGAAGTACCCGCAGGCCGATGGCAGCGTCTGTGGCATCCGCCCGAACCTGGGCGCTGATGCGGCATTGAAGCTGGACTGCGGCGCGGGCCTGGGTGCGGCGACCCACATCACCGGTGCGTTCGCGTTCGCGGCGGTCGGCAAGGCGCTGGAAATGCTGCTGGAGCCGAAGAAGGTGAAGGCCGAAGTGGTCGAGGATCACGCTGAAGTGTGATCGGTAGCGCCGGCCGCTGGCCGGCAACTCCGGAATGATTGAATCAGCGCAGATGCCGGCCAGCGGCCGGCACCTACCGTTGCATTGCGGGCAGCGCGAACAGCCGCCGCGCGTTCTCCGTCGTGGCCTGGGCCACCGCGTCCAGCTCCATCCCGCGTAGCGCCGCCACGTGGCGGGCGATGATCGCCAGCCGTGCCGGTTCGTTGCGCTGGCCGCGGATGCCGGCGTCAGGCTGGTCCGGAGCGTCGGTCTCCAGCAGCAGCTGTTCCAGCGGCATCTCGCGCACCAGCCGCTGCAGGCGTTGCGCGCGTTCGTAGGTCAACGGGCCGCCGAGCCCGAGCAGGAAGCCCTGCCTGTGCAGTTGCGCTGCCTGTTCCGGACTGCCGGAAAAGCTGTGCACCACGCCGCGCAGGCCGCCGACGCGACGGATCGCGGCGATCACCGCATCCACCGCGCGCCGTGCATGCACGATCACCGGCAGCTCGAACTCACGGGCCAGTTCCAGCTGACCGATGAAATATGCCTGTTGCGCCTCGGCATCCAGGCCTTCAACGAAAAAGTCCAGACCACATTCGCCGATCGCGCAGGGGCGTTCGCGTTCGATCCACTCGCGCAGCAGCGGCAGGTGCCCAGGCTGGTGCTCGGCCAGGAACATCGGATGCAGGCCGTAGGCTGGGTACAGCCCCGGCGCCTGCTGGCAGACCTCGCGCAGCTTCGGCCAGCTGGCTGCGGTCACCGCCGGCACCACCTGCTGGTGCACGCCAGCGGCCTGCGCACGCTCGACCACCGCGGCGCGGTCGCGGTCGAACTCGCTGGCGTCCAGATGGCAGTGGCTGTCGACCAGCAGGCTCAATGCTGCTCCAGCGGCGGAGGCGTGGTGGTGTTGCGGCGCTTCCAGTTGGCCAGCAGCAGGGTGCCGAAGCCGAGCACCAGCTCATCGACGAACGGAATCGGGTCCGGGATGAACAGGGTCAGCGCGAACAGGCCCGCGGTGAGCTTGAACAGGGTGGGGTAGCGCAGCCGGCGCGCCCATTGCAGTACCGGCAGCAGCATCGGGTTGGCCATGGCGGGGGTCCTCCTGGGGAATATGCAAACGCTACCACGGGCCCAGCATTTCCCGATGCTGAATGGGTTACGGGAATGAGCAGGAAATGTGGAGATTCCGTTCAGGCAGCGCATGCTGCAATCTGGTTCGAGAACGTTGCGGATGGTCCGCAAGGAGCAGGTCATGAAAAGCACAACTACAACTGTCCTGGTCGCAGCGGGCGCGCTGCTGGTCGGTGGCATCGCCACTGCCGCCTTCATGAAGAGTGGCGACAAATCGCCCGATTCCATCAGCGCCGGAACCCCCAATGGTGAATCGCGCCTGGTCGATGGCAACGCCACCGACGATGGCGCGCGTGGTGACACTCTCGACCCGACCGCACCGCGTGGGCTGGAATATGCCGATGTGCTGAAGGTCGACCCGATCACCGAGAAGCAGAAGGCCTACGCCACCGTGATCGGCACCGACGCGGTGCGTGAGACCTCCACCACCCAGACCCCGCATGAAGTCTGCCAGGACGTGACGGTGCAGGAGCGCCTGCCGGAACGTGACGGCAACGTCGGCGGTACCGTGGTCGGTGCTGTGGTGGGTGGCCTGCTGGGCAACCAGGTCGGCGGCGGCAATGGCAAGAAGGCCGCCACTGCGGCCGGCGCGGTGGCCGGTGGCTTCATCGGCAACCAGATCGACAAGCGCCATGTGGGTGGCCGCGTGGTCAACCGCACCGAGCGCCAGTGCCACACCGAGACCGCGACCTCCGAGTCGAGCCGCGTCACCGGCTACAACGTGACCTACCGCAACGAGGACGGCACCACCGGCACCATGCGCATGGCCAGCAAGCCGGGCAACCGCATTGCCATGGGTACCAACGACGTGGTGAAGGGGTACAACGTGACCTACCGCTATGACGGCGCCGAGAAGACGGTGCGCATGGACAACAAGCCGGCCAGCGATCGCCTGCCGGTGGTCGACGGCCAGCTGGTCACGCAGACCGCTGCTGCCGGTGCCACGGCGGCCAGCACGCGCCAGTAATCCAGACGCAGCATGCAGTGCCTGACGGGCCGGCTTATGCCGGCCCGTTTCGTTGCAGCCGGCGAAATTCATCCGCGCGGGGCGCGAATCCACCATCATGGACGCTTCCTTCGACATGGAGCCGGCATGAGCATCTTCGACCTGCGCATCGAAACCGAGCGCCTGATCCTGCGCCCGCTGCTGCGCGAGGACTACGAACCGTATCTGGCGTTCTGCGCTGATGAGGAAACGATGCGCACCCTCGGTGGCGTGCAGCCGCCGTCGGTGGCCTGGCGCGGTTTCTGCAGCCTGGCCGGTGCCTGGCAGCTGTTCGGCTTCTCGATGTTCAGCGTGATCGAGAAGTCCAGCGGTGACTGGATCGGGCGGATGGGTCCGTGGCAACCGCAGGACTGGCCCGGTACCGAGGTCGGCTGGGGCATTCGCCATGCCAGCTGGGGCCGGGGCTATGCGCCGGAAGCCGCAGTCGCCGCGATCGACTGGGCATTCGACACGCTCGGATGGGACGAGGTGATCCATACCATCGCCGAGAACAACGACAACTCGCGGGCGGTCGCGCGCAAGCTCGGCAGCACGCTGCTGCGGATGGGGGAACTGCCGCCGCCGTACAACGACAAGCCGATGCAGATCTGGGGCCAGTCGCGCGAGCAGTGGCGGCAGCGCGCGCGCTGAGCCTTGCCCGGTAGTGCCGGCCGCTGGCCGGCAATCGCGTTGCGGCAGATTCGCGCGATTGCCGGCCAGCGGCCGGCACTACCGGGTTGCCATGCTGCACCCGCGCTTGGCATTCATCGGCGCGCTTGCCAGACTGCACGCAGCTGGCCGCCGGCCGGATCCGATGGAGCAGGCGATGGTGGAAGAGCGCGTCCCGTTGACGGTGCATGGCATGTCGGTCTCGGGCAATTGCCACAAGGTGCGCCTGCTGCTGGAGCAGCTCGGCAGCCGCTACCGCTGGGTGGAGGTGGACAGCGCCCATGGCCAGACCCACACCCCCGAATTCCTGGCGTTGAATCCGAATGCCAAGGTGCCGCTGATCGTCCGCGACGATGGCCGCGTGCTGACCGAATCCAACGCGATCCTGTTCTGGCTGGCCGAGGGCACGCCGTACCTGCCCACCGATGGCTGGGAGCGCGCGCAGGCGTTGAGCTGGATGTTCTTCGAGCAGTACACGCACGAGCCGTGCGTGGCGGTGGCGCGCTTCATCCGTGGCTGGACCCCCGCTGATTCACCGCGCCGCGCCGAACTGCCGCGCCTGCACGAGCGCGCCGCCACCGCGCTGGCGGTGATGGAGCAGCACCTGCGCCAGGCGCAATGGTTCACCGGCAACGGATATGGCGTCGCCGATATCGCGTTGTTCGCCTATACCGACGTGGCGGGAGAGGGCGGTATCAGTCTGGAGCCATTCCCGGAAGTGCGTGGCTGGCTGCAGCGCGTGCGTGAACAACCGCGCTTCCTGCCGATGCCGGCCGTGACTGCCGAAGTGCGCTCGCGATTCGAGGCTGCGTGACTCTCACCAGGGTGACCCCCACAGGGTAGCGCCTGGCCAACGCCGGGCGGAATGCAACAACGACACGGAGGGTGTTCGATGTTCGCTGTGGTTCCAGATCCGATTCCTGCACGCATGCGCGTGCTCAACCGCGCCGAAGTGTGCGACGTCAACTTCCTCGATGCGGTGCGTGGCTGGCGCGGCACCCCGCGTCCGCGCCCGGCACCGGATGCGCCGATCCTGCCGGGCAGCACGCTCACTGCCGCAGCGTTTGGCGAGCTGTTCGATTCGCAGCTGGCCAGCCGCCAGCTGGACCTGATGGCACGCGTGCTGCGCGTGCAGAACAAGGTCTTCTACACCATCGGTTCCTCCGGCCACGAGGGCAACGCGCTGCTGGCGCGGGCCTGCCGGCATACCGATCCAGCCTTTCTGCACTATCGCTCCGGTGCCTTCATGGCCGAGCGTTCGCGCCAGGTGCCGGGCATCGATCCGCTACGCGATGCCGCGCTGTCTTTCGCCGCCAGCGCCGATGACCCGGCCAGCGGGGGCCGCCACAAGGTGTGGGGCAGCAAACCGTTGTGGGTGCTGCCGCAGACCTCGACCATCGCGTCGCACCTGCCGAAAGCGCTGGGCACCGCGCTGGCCATCGAGAGCGGCAAGCGCCTGGGGCAGCCGTTGCCGATCCCGGCCGACAGCATCGTGCTGTGCTCGTTCGGCGACGCCTCGGCCAACCATGCCACCGCGCAGACCGCGTTCAACACCGCGATGTGGTCGGCCTACCAGAAGCTGCCGGCGCCGATCCTGTTCGTCTGCGAGGACAACGGGCTGGGCATTTCAGTGAAGACGCCGGAAGGCTGGATTGCCGAGCGCTTCAGCCGCCAGCCGGGGCTCGACTATTTCTTCGCTGATGGTCTCGATCTGGCCACCGGGCACGCCCAGGTGCAGGCGGCGGTGGAGCACTGCCGGCGCACGCGGCGGCCCACCTTCCTGCATCTGCGCACCACCCGCCTGATGGGCCACGCCGGCACCGATTTCGAGGTGGAATGGCGCGCGCTGCCGGAGCTGTGCGCGGCCGAGGCGCAGGATCCGCTGCTGCGCTCGGCGCAGATCGCGATGGAGTCGGGCTGGATGGATGCGGCTGCCATCGAAGTGGCCTACGAAACGATGCGCGCGCGCTGCATGGCCGCGGCGGCGGATGCCGAAGGCCGCCCGACGCTGCAGTCGCTACAGGAGGTGATGGCGCCGCTGGCACCGTACACGCCGGCGGCGGTGCAGGCCGAAGCGCGGCGCGAGGTGCCCGCCGATGCGCGCGAAGCGCAGTATGGCGGTGCGGAGGTCCTGCCCGAGCGGCAGGCACCTCGGCACCTCGCCATCCAGATCAACCATGGGCTGCAGGAACTGCTGGCGAAGTATCCGCAGAGCCTGCTGTTCGGCGAGGACGTCGCGCAGAAGGGCGGTGTCTATACCGTCACCAAGGATCTGCTGCGCCGCTTCGGCCCACGCCGGGTGTTCAACACCCTGCTGGACGAGACCATGATCCTGGGCATGGCGCAGGGCCTGGCCAACATGGGCATGCTGCCGATCCCGGAGATCCAGTACCTGGCCTACCTGCACAACGCCATCGACCAGGTGCGCGGCGAAGCGTGCTCGCTGCAGTTCTTCTCCAATGACCAGTACCGCAACCCGATGCTGGTTCGGGTGGCCGGGCTGGGCTACCAGAAGGGCTTCGGTGGCCACTTCCACAACGACAATTCGATCACCGCGCTGCGCGACATTCCCGGCCTGGTGGTCGGTTGCCCGTCGCGCGGCGACGATGCGGTGATGATGCTGCGCACGTTGGCCGCGCTGGCGCGGGTGGACGGGCGGGTGGCGGTGTTCCTGGAGCCGATCGCGCTGTACATGAGCAAGGACCTGCATGCGCCGGGCGATGGCCAGTGGCTGTTCGACTACCCCGCCCAGGGCCAGGCGCTGGTGCCGGGCGAAGGGCGGGTCTATGCGCCGGAGGCAGGCGACCTGGTGGTCTACACCTATGGCAATGGCGTGCCGATGGCGCTGCGCGCGGCGCGGGCAATCGAGCAGCAGCTGGGCTGGCAGGTGCGGGTGGTCGACCTGCGCTGGCTGGTGCCGCTGGATGCCGGTTTCATCGCCGCGCAAGCCGCCAGCGCCCGGCGCGTGCTGGTGCTGGACGAGGGCCGCCACAGTGGCGGGGTGGGCGAGGGCGTGGTCACCGCCCTGGTCGAGGCCGGCTTCGGCCACCTGCCGCTGCGCCGGGTCTGCGGTGCCGATACCTATACCCCGTTGGCGGGGGCAGCAATGTTCGGGCTTCCAAGCGACAATGCGGTGATTGGCGCCGCCCTTGAACTGGCGCAGGAACCTTGATGCATGTGTGGATTGGCGGGAATGTTGTTGCCGGCGCGGGTGGCGTCGGCCGAGGTGCTGCAGGCGCAGGTCCTGGCCATGGGCGAGGCGCTGCACCACCGCGGGCCGGATGATGGCGGCAGCTGGGTCGATGCCGGGGCCGGCATCGCGCTGGCGCACCGTCGGCTGAGCATTCTCGACCTGTCGCCGCTGGGCCACCAGCCGATGGCCTCGTCCGATGGTCGCTACGTGATGGCTTACAACGGCGAGGTCTACAACTTCGCCGCCCTGCGTGCCGAACTGGAGCCGCTGGGACACGCCTTCCGTGGGCACTCCGACACCGAGGTGCTGCTGGCAGCGATTCTGCAATGGGGCATGGAAGACACCCTGCAGCGCTGCAACGGCATGTTCGCCATTGCGCTGTGGGACCGCCAGGAGCAGTGCCTGTGGCTGGCCCGCGACCGCGTTGGCAAGAAGCCGCTGTACTACGGCTGGGCCGGCGACACGCTGGTGTTCGGTTCGGAACTGAAGGCGCTGTGGCAGCACCCGGCCTTCGACAACGACATCGACCGTGACGCCCTGACCCTGCTGCTGCGGCTGGATTACATTCCGGCGCCGCACAGCATCCACCAGCGTTGCTACAAATTGATGCCGGGCCGCGTGCTGCGCCTGGATGCGGAAGCCGTAGCGGCGGGTGCGGCCGCGCATCGCCCGGAACAGGCGCAGCGCCCGTACTGGGATGCCCGTGCACGCATGCAGGCGGCGCTGGCTGCGCCGTTCCAGGGCCGCATCGAGGAAGCCGAGGAGCAACTGGACGGGCTGCTGCGTGACGCGGTCGCGCTGCGCATGGTGGCCGACGTGCCGGTGGGCGTGTTCCTGTCCGGCGGCACCGATTCGTCGCTGGTGGCCGCGCTGATGCAGGCACAAAGTGGCCAGCCGGTGCACAGCTTCAGTATCGGGTTCACCGGTTCGGGCCACGACGAGGCGCCGCTGGCCAAGGAACTGGCCGCGCATCTGGGCTGCGACCACACTGAACTCTACGTCAGCGGTGCCGATGCGTTGGCGGTGGTGCCGCAGTTGCCGGCGATGTTCGACGAACCCTTCGCCGATGCCTCGCAGGTGCCGACCGCGCTGGTCGCCCGCCTGGCGCGGCAGGGCGTGACCGTGGCGCTGTCCGGCGATGGTGGCGACGAGCTGTTCTTCGGCTATACCCGCTATGTACGCGCGCTGCGCAACTGGCAGATGCTGGGCCGCGTGCCGGGGCCGCTGCGGCGCTGGATGGGCGCGCGCTCCCAGCAGCAGGGCGAGGCCTCGCGTACCGGCGGCCTGGCCGCGCTGTTGGCAGAATCCGGCGCGCGTGGCATCGGTGACGTGTACCGCAACCGCATCTCGCGCTGGCGCGACCCGGCGGCGGCAGTGCCCGGGGCGCAGGCCGCGGGCAGCTTCTACGACCTGGCCGACCCGTTGCACGGTGCCGGCACACCGGCCGATGCGATGATGCTGGCCGATTACGTGACCTACCTGCCGGATGACCTGCTGTGCAAGGTCGACCGCACCTCGATGGCGGTCAGCCTGGAAGCCCGCGCACCGCTGTTGGATTCTCGCGTGGCCGAGTTCGCCTGGTCGCTGCCGCTGGGCTTCAAGCGCAGTGAAACCACCAGCAAGGTGCTGCTCAAGCGCGTGCTGGGCCGCTATGTACCGCAGTCGATGGTGCACCGGCCCAAGCGTGGTTTCGGCGCGCCGGTCAGTGACTGGCTGAAGGGCGACCTGCGGCCGTGGGCCGAAGACCTGCTGCAGCCCGCGCGGCTGGAGCAGGAGGGCGTGCTGTCGGCGGCCGCGGTACAGCCGCTGTGGCAGCAGTTCCTCGGCGGCCAACGCAAGTGGCATACCCATCTGTGGAATGTGCTGATGTTCCAGGCCTGGCAGGCGCATTGGCGGCAGGTGCGCGCTGGCGTGACCGGCGGCTGATCTTCACCGGCCTGCAAGGGCCCGGCGACTAGGCTGGGCCTCCCGCACCGTGAGGAGTATGTCCCGATGTCCGTCCCCACCATCGCCGTGTTCGTCGGCAGCCTGCGCAAGGATTCCTGCAACCGCAAACTGGCCCATGCGCTGGAGAAGATTGCCGGCGACCGTGCGCGCTTCCAGTACGTGCAGATCGGTGATCTGCCGCTGTACGACCAGGACTTCGATGGCCACTATCCGGCGCAGGGTACCCGGCTGAAGGACCAGGTCCGTGCCGCCGATGCGGTGCTGTTCGTGACCCCGGAATACAACCGGTCGGTGCCGGGCGTGCTGAAGAACGCCATCGATATCGGCTCGCGCCCCTACGGTGACAGCGCGTTTGCCGGCAAACCGGCGGCGTTGATCGGCGCCTCCATCGGCCAGATCGGCACCGCCGTGGCCCAGCAGCACCTGCGCAACAGCCTGGCCTTCCTGGACATGCACGTGCTCGGCCAGCCCGAGGCGTTCATTCATTTCAAGGACGGCCTGATCGATGCCGATGGCACGGTCCACAATGAAGGCACGCAGAAATTCCTGCAGGGCTACGTGGACCGGTTCCTGGCGCTGATCGCGGTTCACGTCAAGGGCGATTGACGCCAGCGGTTGCCAGCCCCATCTGCGATAATGTCCGCTCGGGTGCCGCAATGGCGCCCGTCGCAGGCAGTTCGACGCCCCCACGCCAGTCTGGCCAGGCACCGGCGGATATCCCCCGTTTCTCCACGGCTTATCCACAGGCTTGTCCATGGCCGCCGGGGTCGGCGCATGCCTACACTCGTCCGGCCCACTTTCGCAGGAAACACCGCAGCATGTCCGCTCGCCCCGGCTTCCGTTCCAACCGCAGAGAGCGCGGTGAAGGCTTCGATCGCGATCGCGATCGCGATCGCGACGAGTCGCGCATCGACCAGTTGCGGGTACCGCCCCATTCGGTGGAAGCCGAGCAGGCGGTGCTGGGTGGCCTGATGCTGGCCCCGGAGGCCTATGACCGGGTCAATGACCAGCTGACCGAAGGCGATTTCTACCGCCGCGACCACCAGATGATCTATCGCGCGATCCGTGAGCTGTCCGAGCGCGAGCGGCCGTTCGATGCGGTGACCCTGGGCGAGTGGTTCGAATCGCAGGGCAAGATGGAACTGGTGGGCGATGGTGCCTACCTGATCGAACTGGCCAGTACCACCCCGTCGGCGGCCAACATCGTGGCCTACGCCGAGATCGTGCGTGACAAGGCGGTGCTGCGGCAGCTGATCCAGGTAGGTACCGACATCGTCAACGACGGTTTCCAGCCCGAGGGACGAGAGAGCAGCGAGCTGCTGGCCTCGGCGGAAAAGAGCGTGTTCGCCATCGCCGAACAGGGCGCACGCGGCCGTACCGATTTCGTGGCGATGCCCGGTGCATTGAAGGATGCCTTCGAAGAGCTGCGCAGCCGCTTCGAGAACGGCGGCAACATCACCGGCCTGCCGACCGGCTACAACGATTTCGATGCGATGACCTCCGGCCTGCAGCCGACCGACCTGATCATCCTTGCCGCGCGCCCGGCCATGGGCAAGACCACCTTCGCACTGAACATCGCCGAGTACGCGGCGATCAAGTCGAAGAAGGGCGTGGCGGTGTTCTCGATGGAAATGTCGGCATCGCAGCTGGCGATGCGCCTGATTTCCTCCAACGGCCGCATCAACGCGCAGCGCCTGCGTACCGGCCAGCTGGAAGACGAGGACTGGAGCCGCGTCACCAGCGCGATCAAGATGCTGAAGGAAACCAAGATCTTCATCGACGACACGCCTGGCGTGTCGCCGGAAGTGCTGCGCTCCAAGTGCCGCCGCCTCAAGCGCGAACATGACCTGGGCCTGGTGGTGATCGACTACCTGCAGCTGATGAGCGTGCCGGGCAACAGCGAAAACCGCGCGACCGAAATCTCGGAGATCTCGCGTTCGCTGAAGGGCCTGGCCAAGGAACTGCACGTGCCGGTGATCGCGCTGTCGCAGCTCAACCGCTCGCTGGAAACGCGTACCGACAAGCGCCCGGTGATGGCCGATCTTCGCGAATCGGGCGCAATCGAGCAGGATGCGGACATGATCGTCTTCATCTACCGCGACGATTACTACAACAAGGAAAATTCGCCGGACAAGGGCCTGGCCGAGATCATCATCGGCAAGCACCGTGGCGGCCCGACCGGGTCGTGCAAGCTGAAGTTCTTCGGCGAGTACACCCGCTTCGACAACCTGGCCCACGACTCGGTCGGTTCATTCGAATAACCGTAGTGCCGGCCGCTGGCCGGCAACCACCCCACGGCCGGCAAACCATTCGAAACGCCGAACGTCCGTATGTGGCGTGTAAATGACATGTAACGCGACGCTTCTACGATTCCGCCGCTGCTGCCCTTCGACGCCGCCCTTCGGCGTCCAGCGTGCCCAAGGAATCCGCCCCCATGCCGTCCCACGCTCCGCTTCGCCGCAATCTGCTGGCCCTGTTGGTCTGTGCTTCGCTGCCGTCGCTGGCTGCCGCTGAAACCGCCCCCGCCACCGACGCACAGTCGGCCACCACCCTCGATTCGGTCTCGGTGATCGGCCGCGGTGAAGCGCGCCAGGTGCAGCGCGTGACCGCCGAGGACATGAAGGTGCTGCCGCCGGGTGCCAATCCGCTGAAGCTGCTTGCAACCAAGCCGGGCGTGCATTTCGAATCGGCCGATGCCACCGGCGCCTACGAATGGTCCACCACCATCAGCCTGCGTGGCTTCAACCAGAACCGCCTGGGCTACACCCTCGATGGCATCCCGCTGGGCAACATGGCCTATGGCAACAGCAACGGCCTGCACATCAGCCGCGCGGTGATCAGCGAGAACCTGGGCGGTGCGGAGGTCTCCACCGGCATCGGCGCACTGGGTACGCCGTCCACCAGCAACCTCGGCGGCGTGTTCCAGTTCTACTCGATCGATCCGTCCACCGAGTATGGGGTCGTGCTGGCACAGAGCTTTGGTAGTGACAGCGCACGCCGCAGCTATGCACGCCTCGATACCGGCGAGCACCAGGGCTTTGCCGCCTACCTGTCCGGCGTGTATTCGGAAGGTGACAAGTGGAAGGGCAAGGGCTCGCAGGAGCTGAAGCAGTTCAACGGCAAGGCCACCTACAACTTCGGAACGGACAGCAGGATCACCGCGCTGTTCAACGCCTCGCGCCGGGTCGAGGCCGATTACCAGGATCTGTCGCTGGAAATGATCGATCGCCTCGGCTGGGACTGGGACAACTACGCGCCGGACTGGGATCGCGCCGTCGCCGCCGCACGCGGCAGATTCAGCGGCGGCGTCAACAGCCCGTGGGATGCGTACTACTCCGGCCACGGCCTGCGCAATGATGACCTGTCCAGCATTGCCGGCGATTTCGGCCTGAACGAGTCGATGCGCTTGAAGGTCAACGTCTACAACCACAGCAACCGTGGCCAGGGCCACTGGTTCAGCCCGTCCAATCCGTCGAACCCGGGCACCAGCCGCGAGATTCCGATCTCGATCCGCACCACCGAGTACGCGATCGACCGTACCGGCGTGACCTCGGCGTTCACCTGGAACGTCGGTGGCCACGAACTGGAAGCCGGCCTCTGGTACGAGGACAACGGCCACAGCGTGCAGCGCAACTTCTACTACATCGACGGCCCGATCACCGACGACTTCTTCCTGCGCAACCCGGACCAGCGCGTGTGGCACCAGCGCTACACCACCATCACCCGCCAGTTCTACGTGCAGGACCGCTTCCGCCTGTTCGATGACCGACTGACCATCGACATCGGTGCGAAGTCGCCGCACACCCGCACCAGCGTGCGCACGCCGCTGGGCAGCTATGCCAACAACAGCAGCCTGACCTCGAAGAAGGGCCTGCTGCCGCAGGCCGGCTTCAACTTCAAGCTCAACGAAGGCAACGAGATCTTCGGTTCGTTCGCCAAAAACGTCGCCGCCTATGCGCTGGGCGTGGGCAGCCCGTTCAATGTGCCGCAGGCCGCCTTCGATGCCAGCGCGAAGAACCTGAAGCCGGAACAGTCGCGCACCATCGAGCTGGGTTGGCGTGGCTACGGCCGCGGCTATGAAGCCTCGGTGGCGGTGTACGACGTCAAGTTCGACAACCGTCTGCTGGCCATCGCCCAGTGCGTGGGCATCCTCGGTTGCCCGGCGCTGTTCTCCAACGTCGGTTCGGTGACCAGCCGCGGCGCCGAGGCAACCCTGCAGCTGAAGCCGATGCAGGACCTCACCTGGTCCAACGCGCTGTCCTGGAATGACAGCACCTATGACAACGACTACGTGAACAACGGCGTGGTGCCGACCCGTGGCAAGAAGACCGTCGATACCCCGGAATGGATGTTCGCCAGCACCCTGGCGTGGACCCCGGGCCCGTGGGACCTGCGCCTGGCCGCCAACCATGTCGGCAAGCGCTACGTGACCTATACCAACGATGTGTCGGTGCCGAGCTACTGGCTGGTCAACGCCTCGGCGGCCTATGACTTCGGCAAGCTCGGCCCGGCGCAGAACCTGACCGTAGCGCTGAACCTGACCAACCTGACCGACAAGCGCTACCTGTCCTCGATCAACACCAATGGCACCTACGCCGCTGACCCGACCCGCAGCCTGGCGACCATGCAGGTCGGCGCGCCGCGCCAGGTGATGGCCACCGCCACCGTGCATTTCTGATGCGCGGGCCTGTCGATCCGGAAAGCCGTCGTCGCCTGCTGCGCATGGCGTGGCAGGGCACGGGGGCGGCGATCGCGCTGGCGGCGATGCCGGGGCTGGCCACGGCCGGCCCGCGGCCGCGGCTGGGGCGCGATCCGTTCACCCTCGGCGTAGCCGCTGGCGATCCGGATCCGCAGGGCGCGGTGCTCTGGACGCGGCTGGCCCCGGACCCGCTCAACGGTGGTGGCATGCCATCGCGGGCGGTGCCGGTGCGCTGGTTCGTGGCCGAAGACCCGGGCATGCGCCGGTTGGTGCAGCGGGGCGTTGCCGCAGCGGTGCCCGAGCTGGCCCATTCGGTGCACGTTGAGGTCAATGGCCTGCGCCCGGGCCGCGACTATTACTATCGTTTTGCCTGCGACGGCGACGAGGAAAGCGTGGTCGGCCACTTCCGCACCGCGCCGCTGCTGGACACGCAATTGCAGCAGTTGCGGCTGGCCCTGTGCACCTGCCAGGCCTGGAACAGCGGCTACTATCCGGTGCTGCGCGATATCGCCCAGAGCGATATCGACCTGGTGCTGCATGCCGGCGACTACCTGTACGAGTACAGCCCGCTGCAGAACGCACGTGGGCGCGCACTGGATGCCGAGCGCTTCAGCGGCGAGACCGTCAGCCTGGACCGCTACCGCGACCAGTATGCGCTGTACAAGCTCGATCCGGATCTGCAGGCTGCGCACGCCGCGCATGCGTTCGCGGTGATCTGGGATGACCACGAGGTGCAGAACGATTATTCCGGCATCCATCCGGAGAAGGCTGGTGTATCGGCCGAAGACTTCATCGTGCGTCGTGCCGCCGCCTACCGCGCGTTCTACGAACACCTGCCGATGCGCAGTTCGCCGGCGGGCAATGGTGGCCTGCGCGTACACCGGCGGCTGCGTTATGGCGATCTGGCACAGCTGACCCTGCTCGATTGCCGCCAGTTCCGCCCGGCCAATCCCTGTGGCGTGGGCGAGTCGCCACGCTGTGATGCTGCACTGGACCCGCGCATGAGCATGCTCGGCACGGGCCAGGAGGCGTGGTTCGCGCAGTCGATGGCGGCCGCGCAGGGCACGCGTTGGAACGTGGTGGTGCAGCAGCTGCTGATGGCGCAGCTGCGGCTGGACGGCGGCACGCCACGCGAGCGCTTCTGGAATGACGCCTGGGATGGCTATCCTGCCGCACGTAACCGGTTGCTGCAGACGATGCAGGCGGGCGGGCAGGGCAATGCCATCGTGTTGGGTGGTGACTGGCATTCCACCTTCGTCAACGATCTGAAGCTGGATTTCGACGCGGCCAGTGCGCCGGCCGTCGCCACCGAATTCATCGCCCCGGCGATCAGCAGCGGCGGCGACGACACGCCGTACGGGCCGTACTACGGGCCGTCGATACCGCAGAACCCGCACATCCGCTACTTCGACGGTGACCGCCGTGGCTGGTGGAAGCTGCAGCTGAACCGGCAGACCGTGGATGCGGAACTGCGCTTCGCCGACAGTGTGCTGCGTGCGGACGCTGCGGTTCGCACCGCGGCGCGTTTCCAGGTGACCCACGGCCGCCCGGGCGCGGTCCCGGTGTAAATCCCTGCGGTTGTGCCGGCCGCTGGCCGGCAACCTCCTGAATCTCCGGTTTCCCCGCAATCGGTTTCATCGCCCCCAGCCCCGGTTTCGTCGCAAACCGTTTGCGGGTGGCCAGGGCGGGGCGCCAAGGTGTCCGCAGGCGGCAGGGTGCCGCCCCAAGGAGACCGTGATGAAGACCCTGTTCGCGCTCGGTGTGTGGTGCCTGCTGTTCGTGCTGTGCTGGCCGCTGGCGATCCTCGCCCTGATCGCCTGGCCGTTCGTGTGGCTGCTGAGCCTGCCGTTCCGCCTGGTCGGCATCACCTTCTCGGCCCTGTTCGCGTTCCTGCGCGCGCTGTTCATGCTGCCGGCGCGCCTGCTCGGTGGCCGGGCGGTGGCTGCATGAGGACGGTGCTGCTGGTGGCGCTGGCATTGCTCGCGGGGCCGGCACTGGCCACACCTCCAGCGCCACCCTCGGTGTGGCTGGAACGCCAGCAGACTGCTGCGGCTGACGAGGCAAATGCTGCAGCGGTCTCTGTGCAGAAAGCCAAGGAGCGCTGCAGGGTCGCGAAGGAATGGAAGGTCGGCGAGACGGTTGTGCAGCACCGGGTCTGTGAGGATCCACCAAAGAAGCCGGCTGGAAAGGTGTAGCGCCGAGCCTGTGCTCGGCCACACATCACGCGGCCTCCGCGCGCAGCGCCGCCTGCACGGCCGGTCGTGCGTTGATCCTGCGGGCATAGGCAGGCAGCGCCGGCCACACCGCCAGATCGATGGAGAAGAAGCGGCACCAGCCCAGCACCGTGAAAAGATAGGCATCGGCGACGCTGAAGTCGGGCCCCATCAGGAAGTCCTGCGTTGCCAACGTCTCCTGCAGCAGGTCGAAACGCTTGAACAGCTTCTGCCGGAAGAAGGCCTTGGCCGCTTCCGGCAGATCCGCGTTGAACAGCGGCGTCGAGCCGGCGTGGATCTCGCTGGTCACGAAGTTCAGCCATTCCTGCAGTCGTACCCGCTCCCAGCTGCCGACCGGCGGGGCCAGCCCGCATCCGGGTTTCAGGTCGGCCAGGTACTGGACGATGGCCGGGCCTTCGGTCAGCACCTTCCCGTCATCCAGTTCCAGCGCCGCGACATAGCCTTTGCGGTTGATGGTGCGGAAATCGCGGCCATCGGCGGTCTGTTTGCTGGCGTTGTCGACCTTGACCAGCTCGAAGGGGAGGCCAAGTTCACGTAGCACGATATGGGGCGACAGCGAGCAGGTGTAGGGCGCGTAGTACAGCTTCATGGAGGGTCTCGAGGGAGAAAGGACGGCCGGGTCAGCCGGTGCGAGGCAGTCTGCTGTGCGAGCGGTATCCGGTAAAATCAATCTTCGATTTTTCTCCCATAAGCTGGGCTACTGCCTGTCATGATGAATCTTGCCCACTGGCGCCTGCTGGTTGCGGTGGCCGACGAGGGAACCATCTCGCGCGGCGCTGACCGGGTCGGCATCAGCCAGTCCGGTGCCAGCCAGGCCCTGGCCCAGCTGGAGTCCTCATTGGGGTTTGCGGTGTTCGTGCGCGAGCGGCGTCAGGTCGAGATCACTGCGCTCGGGCAGCGGGTGATCGAACACGCACGCATCATGCTGGGCGGCCTGCAGGCGATCCGTGCGTTGGCCGATGACAGCCAGGGGTTCAGTGGTGCACGCATCCGCCTGGCGACCTTCCCGTCACTCGTTTCCAGCGTGCTGCCAGCGCTGCTGCGGGATTTCCAGCGCCGCCACCCGGGCATCGAGGTGGTGATCGTGGAGGGTACGGACGAGGAGGTCGAGTGCTGGCTCGAATCGGGCACGGTCGATGTCGGCGTGGTGATGAACCCCGCTGCAGATCGCGCGCCGTTGATGCTGGGCAGCGACGGGTGGATGGCGGTGCTCGCGCAGGCGCATCCGCTGGGGCGCCGCGCCACCGAAAGCGGGGTGGCCTTGAGCGAGCTGGCGGGCGAACCCTTCATCCTTGCAACAGGGGGCTGTGCGGTGAACGGTCAGCGCCTGATGGCGGACGCTGGTCTACAGCTGAGCGACGTACGGGTGACCGTGCGCGACTGGGCCAGCGCGTGCGTGCTGGCGCGCGAGGGACTGGGCGTCTCGCTGGTACCGGAATCGACATTGCCGGACGATCTCCACGGCCTGCGCGTGCTGCCGGTGAAGCCGGCCATCCGTCGATTGTTTGGCCTGGTCTGTTCGCCGGCGGGTCGCGCATCGCGTGCAACGCAGGTCTTCATGCGGGAGCTGGCCACGGCCGTTGCGGGCAGTGCGTCAGGATCAGCGTGAGCCCGCTACCGGCGGGGAGCCGGAGCGGGCGTGCGTCAAGCTGCCCGCCAGGGGTGCGGGCAACAAAAAACCCCGCCGAGGCGGGGTTTTTTGTCTGCAGGCGCGTGCCGACCAACGGTCGGCACCTACCCGGATGCAGATCAGTTCGCCTTGTGGATGGCGCGCTTGCTGACCGCCATCGCTGCGTCGTGGATCACTTCCGACAGCGACGGGTGGGCGTGGCAGATGCGGGCCAGGTCATCGGCCGAGCCGCTGAACTCCATGGTCAGCACGCCTTCGTGCACCAGCTCGGAGACGTTGGCGCCGACCAGGTGCATGCCGAGGATGCGGTCGGTCTCGGCATGGGCCAGGATCTTCACGAAACCTGCCGGCTCGATCATCGCCACGGCACGGCCGTTGGCGGCGAACGGGAAGCTGCCGGCCTTGTACGGAATGCCTTCGGCCTTCAGCTGGGCTTCGGTCTTGCCGACCCAGGCCAGTTCCGGCTCGGTGTAGATGACCCACGGAATGGTGTCGAAGTTGACGTGGCCGGGCAGGCCGGCGATCAGCTCAGCCACCGCGATGCCTTCCTCGAAGCCCTTATGCGCCAGCATCGGGCCGCGCACGCAGTCGCCGACCGCCCACACGCCGTTGACGCCGGTGTGGCAGTGCGCGTCGACTTCGATCTGGCCGCGCTCGTTGATCTTGACGCCGGTGCCTTCGGCCAGCAGGCCCTTGGTGGCGGCGCGACGGCCAACGGCCACCAGCAGCTTGTCCACGGTCAGGGTCTTTTCGCCTTCGCTGTCGGTGTAGGTGACAACGACTTCCTTCTTCTTGCCCTTGCCGGTGATCTCGGTCTTGGAGACCTTGGCACCGAGGCGGATGTCCAGGCCCTGCTTCTTGAATTCCTTGGCAGCGGTCTTGGCCACTTCGGCGTCGGCCACGGCCAGGAACTCCGGCAGTGCTTCCAGGATGGTGACTTCAGCGCCCAGGCGCTTCCACACGCTGCCCAGTTCCAGGCCGATCACGCCGGCACCGATCACCGCCAGGCGGTTCGGCACTTCGGTGAAGTCCAGGCCGCCGACGTTGTCGACGATGGTCTCGCCGTCGAACTTGGCGAACGGCAGTTCGATCGAATCCGAACCGGCCGCGATGATGACGTTGGTGCCCTTCAGCTCGACGATGGAACCGTCATGCTGGGTGACCTTGACCACATTGCCCGGCTGCAGTTCGCCGAAGCCGTAGTAGGCGGCGACCTTGTTGGCCTTGAACAGCATGCCGATGCCGCCGGTGAACTGCTTGACGATCTTGTCCTTGCGGCCAACCATCGCCTCGACGTCGATCTTGGCATCCTTGAAGCTGATGCCGTGGTCGCCAAAGATGTGGCCCATGTTCCAGAACTGGCGCGAGGAATCCAGCAGCGCCTTGGACGGGATGCAGCCCACGCGCAGGCAGGTGCCGCCCAGGGCCGGCTTGCCGTCCTTGCCCAGCGCTGCGTCGATGCAGGCGGTCTTCAGGCCCAGCTGTGCCGCGCGGATGGCAGCGTGGTAACCGGCCGGGCCGGCACCGATGACGACGACGTCGAATTGTTCAGCCATTGAATTATTCCTTGATGCATTACCAGAACCCCTCCGCGCAGGCGCGGAGGGGCGGGAGGTGTCTTACAGGCCGAACAGCATGCGGCCCGGGTTTTCCAGCTGGTTCTTGATGTCCACCAGGAACTGCACCGAATCCTTGCCGTCGATGATGCGGTGGTCATAGGACAGCGCCAGGTACATCATCGGCGCGATCACGACCTGGCCGTTCTGGGCGATCGGACGCTCCTTGATGGCGTGCATGCCCAGGATGGCGCTCTGCGGCGGGTTGATGATCGGGGTCGACAGCAGCGAACCGAAGGTGCCGCCGTTGGTCACGGTGAAGGTGCCGCCCTGCAGTTCTTCCAGGCTCAGCTTGCCGTCACGCGCCTTCTTGGCGTAGTCGGCGATGGTCTTCTCGATGTCGGCGAACGACATGCGCTCGACGTTGCGCAGGACCGGGGTGACCAGGCCCTTCTCGGTCGAGACGGCGATCGAGATGTCCGAGTAGCCGTGGTAGATGATGTCGTCGCCATCGATCGAGGCATTGACCAGCGGGAAGCGCTGCAGCGCGTTGGCAGCGGCCTTCACGAAGAAGCTCATGAAGCCCAGCTTGATGCCGTGGGCCTTGACGAACTCGTCCTGCAGCTCCTTGCGCGCCGCCGACACCTTGGACAGGTCGACTTCGTTGAAGGTGGTCAGCATGGCGGTGGAGTTCTTCGACTCCATCAGGCGCTCGGCGATGCGCTTGCGGATGCGGGTCATCGGCACGCGCTCTTCCGGACGTGCGCCACCGGCCTTGCCGGCGCCGCCGTTGCGGGCGAAGTTGACGATGTCTTCCTTGGTCACCGCGCCGCGGCGGCCGGTGCCGTCGACGTCGGCCGGGTTCACGCCTTCGGTGATGGCGGTGAAGCGGGCGCCCGGCGGCAGCGCGTCGGCGGCCGACTTGGCGGCCGGAGCCGGAGCGGCAGCAGCAGCCGGAGCCGCAGCGGCCGGCGCGGCCTCGGCCTTCTTCTCTTCAGCGGCCGGAGCCGGGGCAGCGGCCACGGCGCCTTCTTCGATGATCGCCACGACCTGGCTGGAGGTCACGGTCGAGCCTTCGGCGAACTTGATTTCCTTGAGCACGCCGTCGACCGGCGACGGCACTTCCAAGACGACCTTGTCGGTTTCCAGGTCAAGCAGGTTTTCGTCGCGCTTGACGGCGTCGCCCACCTTCTTGTGCCAGGTGGCGATGGTGCCGTCGGCGACGGATTCGGGCAGTACCGGGGCTTTGACTTCGGTGGCCATTGCGGGAGCTTCCTGGTTTGTCTTCTAAATAGGGGGAGGATTATTCAGCGAACGTGTCGTTGAACGGGTTGACGAGTGCATCGGCGACCAGCTGCTGCTGTTCGCGGACGTGGTCAGCCATGTGACCGGCAGCCGGCGAAGCCGAACGTGCGCGACCGGCGTAGTGCAGGTTCTGGCCATCGGCCAGGCAGAACTGCAGATGGTGGCGGATCTGGTACCACGCACCCTGGTTCTGCGGTTCTTCCTGCGTCCACACCACGTCGGTGGCCTTGCCGTACTTCTTCAGTTCGGCGGCCAGCAGCGCACGCGGGAACGGATACAGCTGCTCCACGCGGATGATCGCCACATCGTCCTGGCCACGCTTGGTCTGATCTTCCAGCAGGTCGTAGTAGACCTTGCCGGAGCACAGCACCACGCGCTTGACCTTCTTGGCATCGGCATTGGCATCGCCGATCAGGTGCTGGAACTCGCCGTTGGCCAGTTCGTCCAGGGTCGACACGGCCAGCTTGTGGCGCAGCAGCGACTTCGGCGACATCACCACCAGCGGCTTGCGGGTGGTCAGGTGCAGCTGGCGGCGCAGCATGTGGAAGGCCTGTGCCGGGGTCGACGGCACCACCACCAGCATGTTCTCCAGCGCACACAGCTGCAGGAAGCGCTCCAGGCGCGCCGAGCTGTGTTCCGGGCCTTGCCCTTCATAGCCATGCGGCAGCAGCAGGGTCAGGCCGGAAATGCGGCCCCACTTGGCTTCACCGGCGGCGATGAACTGGTCGATCACCACCTGGGCGCCGTTGGCGAAGTCGCCGAACTGGCCTTCCCAGATGCACAGCGTGTTCGGATCGGTGGTGGAGAAGCCGTACTCGTAGGCCATCACCGCTTCTTCGCTCAGCAGCGAATCGATGACGGTGGCCTTTTCCGGCGAATCCACCAGCTGCCGCAGCGGCATGTAGTAGTTGTCGGTCTTCTGGTCGTGCAGGATCGCGTGGCGGTGCGTGAACGTACCGCGGCCGACGTCCTGGCCGACCAGGCGCAGTGCATGGCCTTCGTCGAGCAGGGTGGCGTAGGCCAGGTTCTCGGCAAAGCCCCAGTCGCCCGGGATCTCGCCGGCGGCCATCTTGCGACGGTCGTCGTAGACCTTGGCCACGCGCGAGTGCAGCTGCACTTCGTCCGGCACGGTGTTGATCAGCTTGGCCAGCTCGACCAGCTTGTTCTTCTCGACCTTGGTCGAGACCGGGTCGGACAGCTTGCCTTCCAGCAGCTTCGGCCAATCGACGAACAGCGGGCTGCTCGGCGGGGTCTTCTCGACCTTGGCCAGCTCGGTGGTCACTTCACCGGCGTCCAGCTTCTCGCGGTAGGCATCGACCATCGCCTTGCCGGCGCCGGCGGCGATCACGCCCGCCTTTTCCAGCTGCTCGGCGTACATCTCGCGGGTGGTGGCGTGCTTGCGGATCACCTGGTACATCAGCGGCTGGGTGATTGCCGGCTCGTCGGCCTCGTTGTGGCCCCAACGGCGGTAGCACATCAGGTCGATCACCACGTCCTTGGCGAACGTCTGGCGGAACTCGAAGGCCAGCTGTGCGGCAAACACCACCGCTTCCGGATCATCGCCGTTCACGTGCAGCACTGGGGCGGCGATCATCTTCGCCACGTCGGTGGCGTAGCGCGTGGAGCGCGTATCCAGCGGGTTGGAGGTGGTGAAACCGACCTGGTTGTTGACCACAATGTGCACGGTGCCGCCGACGGCGAAGCCGCGGGCCTGCGACATCTGGAACAGCTCCATGACCACGCCCTGGCCGGAGAAGGCCGCGTCGCCGTGGATCAGGATCGGCATGACCTGCTTGCGCGCGGTGTCCTTGCGGCGCTCCTGGCGCGAACGCACGGAACCGGCCACAACCGGGTCGGCGATTTCCAGGTGCGACGGGTTGAACGCCAGCGCCAGGTGGACCGGGCCGCCGTCGGTGGCGACGTCGGCCGAGAAGCCCATGTGGTACTTCACGTCACCGGCGGAGGCGTGCTCGTCGTGCTCGAACTTGCCTTCGAATTCGTCGAACAGCTTGCGCGGGTTCTTGCCCAGGGTGTTGACCAGCACGTTCAGGCGGCCGCGGTGGGCCATGCCGATCACCACGTCCTTGACGCCATCCTTGCCGGCGCTGCGGATGATGGTATCCATCATCGGGATCAGCGAGTCGCCGCCTTCCAGCGAGAAGCGCTTCTGGCCGACGTACTTGGTGTGCAGGTAGCGTTCCAGGCCCTCGGCGGCGGTCAGGCGCTCCAGGGTGCGGCGCTGGGTGTCAGCGTCCAGCTGGTAGTTGCCACCGGCAGCTTCCAGCTTCTTGTAGATCCACTGGCGCTGCTCGACCTCGGAGATGTGCATGAACTCCGCACCGATCGAGCCGGTGTAGGTCGCCTTCAGGCGCGCCAGCAGGTCGCGCAGCTTCATGCGCGGCTGGCCACCGACGCCGCCGGTGCTGAATTCGCTGTTGAGGTCGCCATCGGACAGGCTGTGGAACGGCAGGCCCAGGTCCGGGGTGTTGACCGGCGTGGTCAGGCCCAGCGGGTCCAGGCGGGCGTCCAGATGGCCGCGCGAGCGGTAGGCGGTGATCAGACGACCGACATTGCGCTCACGCTCGTCGCCCGCACCGTTGCCGGTGCCGGCTTTCAGCGCATCCTTGGCCGCGTCCGCAATGTGGGAGATGACGGCCGAGTGCGGAATGTCACCTGCTTCGCGGCCCTTGAAGCCGTCGAAGTAGGTTTTCCATTTGGGATCGACACTATCCGGGGAGACCAGGTACTGCTCGTACAGGTCCTCGACATAGGAGGCGTTGCCGCCGGCGAGTTGCGAAGATTGCGCAAACTGCTTCAGTTGATTGTCCACGATGGAGGGTGTTGATTCGCTTTGTGGGGTATGGCTTCAGAAGGACCCGGCAGGAAGATGAATAGCCCTGCGCGGGCGCGTTCAAACAGCCAAATTGTACCCCCAACCGGACACGAAGGGGCGCCGCCCGAGGCATCGCAGGTCCACCGGTGCCGCTTCCAGACAGGTTGGGGCAGCCCGCTCCGCTCAGAGGCCGAGCGCGCGAAGTTCGCTGCAATCGCGCGAACGGTCCCAGACACGCTGCAATTGCTGCTCGAACGGCTGCGAACGTGCCGGTAGCGCGATGCCGGCCTCGCCGTCGAGGCGGTGGCCGATCAGACGAAAGTAGAAGTCGCCGGCGTCGTTGAGCATGCACGCCGAGGCCAGCGCACGGTCGATCGGGTCGCAGACCTCGCGGATCTGGATCACGCTGGGCAGGCGCTGGGCCAGCGCCAGCAGGGGCGCTCCGGCCGAGGCGATCGCCGCCGCATCGTGCACGATCACCCGCAGCTGCTTGTCGTGGCGGGCGGTGACGAATCGGCGCAGGGCGGCCTGTATCGGGGGCGCGTCGAGCAGCCCGGGCTCCAGCTGGCGGCTGTGCAGCCACAGCTGGCGACGGGCGCGGTGGATGATGGCCGTGGTGATGGCTACTGCCTCGGCGCGGCTGTCGATGGCGCTGGCCGCGCCCAGCCGGCGGCGCATCTGCTGGTGGCCGATGCCGGCCTCCTCGAACACCTCGCCTTCGGGCAGAAAGCCCTGGCGGGCATAGAAGTCACGGGCGGGCAGCTGGGCATGCAGATGCAGCTCGGCCAGGCCGAGCCGGCGCCCGGCTTCGACCAGTGCCGCCAGCAGGGCCTCGCCGACCCCACGGCTGCGATGGCTGGCCAGCACCGCCATGCGGCCGATGCGGCCATCCGGGGCCAGCCGGCCCGTGCCGACCGGCTGGTTGTCACTGTCCAGCGCCAGCACATGGGCACTGACCGGGTCCAGCGCATCGCGTTCCAGCTCGGCGGCGATGCCCTGTTCCTGCACGAACACGCGTTGGCGCACCTCGTGGATGGCTGCGTGGGCATCGGCGTGGCTGACCTGCTGGACCCGGATCATGGCGATGGCTCAGGCCCGGCCGGCGCTGTCGTCTTCCTCGTCGTCCTCGAAGTTGACGATGACCTCGATGCCGTCGTCGTGCACGGTCACGGAGTGGACATCGTCGGACACCGCATCGGCGTCGATCGCATCCACGCGGTCGCGGCCTTCGACGACCTCGCCGAGCACCACGGCATCCTCGCCGTCGTCCTCGTCTTCGGCCTCGTATACCTCATTCGGGTCGATCAGCTGGAACACCCCGCCGACCAGCAGCTGCTGGACCACGGCACGGCCCTTGTCGGACAGGCCGCGATAAGCGGCGGCGTCCAGCTGTTCGGTGCCAGCCAGGCGCTGCGCGTCCTTCACCGGCAGCGCGAAGTCCTGGCCGCTGACATACAGGCTGGCGCCACGCTTGGCCCGGCGCCAGGCCAGGCGGGCCCACGGGTGGCGCTGCAGCAGCAGGCCCGAGGCCAGGGCCTGGACCACTTCTTCCTGTGCCGGTGCGGCCTGGTGGGCCATCACTTCGCCGGCCGCGCGGTAGGTGGTGATGAAGCGGCCGAACCAGTCGCCCAGCTTGTCCGGGTCGTTCATGCGGATGGCGTTGAGCGCGGTGATCACCCGCGCCATCGCCACCGTGTCGATTTCGTTCGGGTCGGCCGGCACCTTCAGGTCGGCATCCTGGTAGCGGATGTTCTCGTCGGCATCGGCGATCAGGGTGTCCAGGTAGTCGCTGATCAGCTCGGCCGAAGACGGCGCGCGCATGCCGAACGAGAATGTCAGGCAGGGATCTTCGGCGACGCCGTGGTGCGGCACGTTCGGCGGCAGGTACAGCATGTCGCCCGGCGCCAGCACCCAGTCGTGGGTCGGCTTGAACACCTTCAGCAGTTTCAGTTCCACGTCCGGGCGGAAGCCCAGCGGCGGCTGCTTGCCCTTGATCGATTCGCTGGCATCGATCTGCCAGCGGCGATGGCCATGGGCCTGCAGCAGGAACACGTCGTACTGGTCGACGTGGGCGCCGACCGAGCCGCCGGTGGCGGCGAAGCTGATCATCACGTCATCCATGCGCCAACGCGGCAGGAAGCTGAAGTGCTCGATCAGGGCGCGCACGTCCGGGTCCCACTTGTCCACGTCCTGCACCAGCAGGGTCCAGTCGTGGTCGGGGAGGGCGGGGAACACGTCTTCCTGGAATGGACCGGTGCGCACGCGCCAGCCGTCCTGGGTCTTGTCGTGCTCGATCAGGCGTGCCAGCACGCCTTCCTCGCAGGCCAGCCCGGCCAGGTCTTCCGGCTGCACCGGGGTCTGGAAATCCGGGAAGGCGTTGCGGATCAGCAGCGGGCGTTTCTGCCAGAAATCGCGCAGGAAGGTGGCCGACGCCATGCCCAGCGGCTGGCCGGGGCGGGCGGTGACTTCGATGAGGGGGGCGGAGGACTTGCGGGCAGCCATGGGGGAATCCTTGCAGCGGAAAGCGGGAGGGGCGGCGCGGCGGGCCGCCTGAGTTCTCCATTGTCCGCCGTTCGTGGGCATTGCGCACGTGCGCGGGTTTGTCGCGGGGGTTCCGGCCAACGGCGGAGCCCCTCGTGGCGGGGTCTGGTCGCGTAAAGCGCTCGCTTCATGGGCTGGGCCGGGCGGGGTGGGTTCGCGGGACACGCCGTAAACCCATCCATGGGGGCTCGATGGCGCCATCCATGGCGCCAACGGTCCCGCGAACCCACCCCGCCCGGCCCCTGACAGTTTCCTGCGCGGCCCGCCACGGAATGGAAGAAGAAGATCAAAGGCAAAAGCGGGTCGCGCGCTGCGCTTGCTCATGCTCCTGTAGAGCCGAGCCCATGCTCGGCTTGCTGTTGGAACAAGCAGCCGAGCATGGGCTCGGCTCTACAATCAGCCAAAAACAACAGAGGGACGCGGCGAAGCCGCGTCCCTCTTCCAAATTCCGTCCCGACAACCCAAAGCTCTTCGATCCGTCACCAGGAATCTGTCAGAGGTGGGACGGGATGGACCAGCGGGACCGTTGGCGCCATGGATGGCGCCATCGAGCCCCCATGGACGGGTTTACGGCGTGTCCCGCTGGCCCATCCCGACCCGCCCAGCTAGCAGCAATCCAGAGCCGCTCTTGACGTTGCTGTTGCCGTTGCCGTTGCCGTAGAGCCTGCCGCAGGCAGCGCCCGCGGCCGCCGCCGCAAAGGAAACCCCTTAGATCTTCTTCGCCAGCGACTCGGCCAGACCGGTGTAGCTGCCCGGGGTCATCTCCAGCAGGCGCTGCTTCGCATCCGCCGGCAGCTCCAGCCCCTGCACGAACGCCCGCATCGACTCGGCGGTGATGCCCTGGCCGCGGGTCAGCGCCTTCAGCTGTTCGTACGGGTTCGGCAGGCCATGGCGGCGCATCACCGTCTGCACAGCTTCGGCCAGCACTTCCCAGGCCGCGTCCAGATCGGCATCCAGGCGCTGTGGGTTCACTTCCAGCTTGCCCAGGCCCTTGGCCAGCGAATCCAGCGCCACCTGGCTGTGGCCGAACGCGGTGCCCAGCGCACGCAACACGGTGGAGTCGGTCAGGTCACGCTGCCAGCGGCTGATCGGCAGCTTCGCGCTGAAGTGCTCGAACAGCGCGTTGGCAATGCCGAAGTTGCCTTCCGCATTCTCGAAGTCGATCGGGTTGACCTTGTGCGGCATCGTCGACGAGCCGACTTCGCCTTCCTTCAGGCGCTGCTTGAAGTAGCCAAGCGAAACGTAGCCCCAGATGTCACGGGCCAGGTCGATCAGGATGATGTTGGCGCGGCGTGCGGCATCACCGATCTCGGCGATGTTGTCGTGCGGCTCGATCTGCGTGGTGTACGGGTTGAACACCAGGCCCAGGCCGGTCACGAAGCGCTCGGCGAAGGCCGGCCAGTCCACGTCCGGGTAGCTGGCGATGTGGGCGTTGTAGTTGCCCACCGCGCCGTTGATCTTGCCGGTCAGTTCGACCGCGGCAATCTGCCTGCGCTGGCGTTCCAGGCGGGCGACCACGTTGGCCAGTTCCTTGCCCAGGGTGGTCGGCGAGGCGGTCTGGCCGTGGGTGCGCGACAGCATCGGCTGGCCGGCCTGGGCGTGGGCCAGGCTGCGCAGGCTGTTGGCGATGCCGTCCAGGGTCGGCAGCAGCACCTCGCGGCGCGCCTGTTCCAGCATCAGGCCGTAGCTGAGGTTGTTGATGTCTTCGCTGGTGCAGGCGAAATGCACGAATTCCAGCGCCGGGGCCAGCTCGGCGTCGTCCTTCAGCTGTTCCTTGATGAAGTACTCCACCGCCTTGACGTCATGGTTGGTGGTGCGTTCGATCTCCTTCACGCGCGCGGCCTGGACCGGGCTGAAGCTGGCGGCCAGGGCGCGCAGGCGGGCGACGGCGGCGTCGGAGAACGGGGCCAGTTCGACGATGCCCGGCTCGGCGGCCAGGGCCAGCAGCCACTCCACTTCGACCGTGATGCGGGCCTTGATCAGGCCGTACTCGGAGAAGATCGGGCGCAGGGCGTCGACCTTGCCGGCATAGCGGCCATCGAGCGGGGACAGGGCGAGCAGGGCGGAATCGGACATGTCGGCAGGGCTGGGGCGAGCGGCGGGGGCCATATTCTACGACGTGCCGGTGAGGTAGTGCCGGCCGCTGGCCGGCAACCACGCCCGGCCCACGATTCCATGGATTGCTGGCCAGCGGCCGGCACTACCCCTTGCGCGTGCAGATCGGCCCTGCGGATGAAACGATCTGGCCCGCCCTCGTCATCCCACGCTGCGGGCAAGGGAGTATCGTTGGCGCAGCCGCCAGCCCGGGAAGCGACACCCTGCCAGCCGCCGCTTCCCTTTCCCCAACTGAAGTAGTGCGGAGTTGATGCAATGAGCAAAGCTGCAAGCAAGGGTTTCAGAATCGAACACGACAGCATGGGCGAGCTGCAGGTGCCTGCGGACGCACTGTGGGGCGCCCAGACCCAGCGTGCCGTGCAGAACTTCCCGGTGTCGGGCCAGCGCATGCCGCGCGGTTTCATCCGTGCCCTGGGCCTGGTCAAGGGCGCCGCCGCGGGCGTCAACGCAGAACTGGGCCACCTGCCGAAGAACGTGGCCAAGGCCATCCAGACCGCTGCCGCCGAAGTGGCCGCCGGCAACTGGGACGCGCAGTTCCCGATCGATGTCTACCAGACGGGTTCTGGCACGTCGTCGAACATGAATGCCAATGAGGTCATCGCCACCCTGGCCAACCGTGCCGGCAAGGCGGGCAAGACCAGTGTGCACCCCAATGACCACGTCAACCAGGGGCAGAGCTCCAACGACGTGATTCCGACCGCGTTGCGGGTGTCGGCGGTGTTGGCGACGCATGAGCAGCTGCTGCCGGCGCTGGTGCACCTGCGCAAGACCCTGGACAAGAAGGGCCGCAGCCTGCGCAAGGTGGTCAAGACCGGCCGCACCCACCTGATGGATGCGATGCCGCTGACCTTCGAGCAGGAATTCGGCGCGTGGTCGGCGCAGCTGGCGTCGGCGCAGGAGCGTATCGAAGACAGCCTCAAGCGCGTGCGCCGGCTGCCGCTGGGTGGCACCGCCATCGGCACCGGCATCAATGCCGATCCGCGCTTCGGTGCACAGGTGGCCAAGGCACTGAAGCAGCAGACCGGTTTCAAGTTCGACAGTGCCGAGAACAAGTTCGAAGGCCTGGCCGCACAGGACGACGCGGTGGAGCTTTCCGGTCAGCTCAATGCGCTGGCGGTGGCGCTGATCAAGATCGCCAACGACCTGCGTTGGATGAACGCCGGTCCGCTGGCCGGGCTGGGCGAGATCGAACTGCCGGCGCTGCAGCCGGGCAGCTCGATCATGCCGGGCAAGGTCAACCCTGTGATTCCGGAAGCGACGGTGATGGCCTGTGCACAGGTGATCGGTCACCACACTGCGATCACCGTGGCCGGGCAGACCGGCAACTTCCAGCTCAACGTCACCCTGCCGCTGATCGCAGTGAACCTGCTCGATGGCATCGGCCTGCTGGCCAACGTGTCCACCCTGCTGGCCGACAGTGCGATTGCCGGGCTGAAGGTGCGCGAGGACCGCGTTGCCGAGGCGCTGGCGCGCAACCCGATCCTGGTTACCGCCCTCAACCCGATCATCGGCTACGAGAAGGCTGCGGCGATTGCCAAGCGTGCGTACAAGGAACAGCGCCCGGTGCTGGATGTGGCGCTGGAGGACAGTGGACTGGAGGAGGCCGAGCTGCGTCGCCTGCTGGACCCGACCGCGCTGACCGCCGGTGGCATCCAGGCCGGTGGCGGCGGCGCCGGCGGTTGATCGGCCGGTTGTAGAGTCGAGATCCTATGTTCGTGGTCAAGCCTGCTGGAAGCAGGCTTGACCCACCTTCAGCATGGCCGGATCGAAGTCCCGGCCGCTTTTGAAGACACCCCAGGCGATCCTGGCCAGCTTTCTGGCCAGGATGTTGAAGACGGCGGTGCTGGGGTGACCGCGTTTTGACAGCTCGTCGTAGAGCGGTTGCCCCCGACGACACCGCTTGAGCCCCATGGCGGCCATGTAGAGCATCTGGCGCAGCACTGGCGCGCCCTGTTTGGACAGCCGACGCCGTCCCGTTCTGCCGCCAGACTCGTTGGGCCGGGGATCCAGGCCCGTGCAGGCGATCCACGCGTTGGCGTTGGCCAACGGCCAGCGCGTCATGTAGTAGATCAGGTGAGCGGCGACGGCAGGGCCGACACCAGGGATGGTCAACAGGCGCTTGTAGAGCGTGCCATGCTCTCCATCGCGACCCAAGCGCTGCAGTTCGCTTTCCAGCTCGGACAGCGTCCCAGCCAGAGCGCAGAACAGATCTGACAGCTCCCCGGGAGCACTTTTGCTTACCCCGAAGGATTGCTCCAGGCGCGCGCGTGTCTTTACCAGCGTCTGCCGCTTGCGCAGCAAATCGTGCATCTGCTGCTGCTCGTCGGTACGCGGTACGTATTCACGCAGGCGATCGTTCTCCTTCTTCACGTACCGGGCGATCGCTTCGGCGTCCATGGCGTCCGTCTTGCCACGCGAGCCCGTCGCCCGGCCGTAGTGCTTGATCAGACGTGGATTGATCACATAGACAACGTGGCCTGCCTGGCCAGCCATCCGAGCCAACAACTCGTAGTACCGCCCCGTCGCCTCCATGCCAATCCGGCATCGCTGGGGCAAGGTGTTGAGCCACTGGGCTATGCCGGCCCGGGTGTTGGCGATCCTGTCGCCGGCCTTGCGGTCGGCCACTGCCGGTACGAACTCCTTGGAGTCCACGTCCACGCCAATATCGAGAGAATCAGACATTTGTACGGCTCCCAGCTATCTTTAAGGGGCTGGGGTGGTACCGCACCGACGTTAGCTTGCCTACATCGACGATCCCCTTTGGGGGCCGTACGATCCTTTATCGACGTTCGTGTGCGGGATGGGGATCGCTCGACTCGTCTGTCGGCTAGTATCCGCAGATGCATGCTTGACGGTCCCTCCACCCTGGCTCCTACATACCTCGTAGGAGCCGGGAGGAACATACAAGCCATGCTCGACTGTTGTTCCGGAGTCGAGCATGGCTCGACTCTACAGAAAGCAGAAACGCCGCCCTTTGGGCGGCGTTTTTTTTCAGCGACGGTCGGCGACGATGTTGCCGAAGGTGTCGGTGTAATCCTTGAACTCCGGGATGCGCTGGATCAGGTCCGCCGGAATCACGACCATGCCCTCCGGCGGTTGGATCTTCACCGGCTGCATGTTGGGATCGGCCGGTGCGGCCACCAGGGTGTTCTGGCGCAGCACCTGCAGTTTGCCGAACATGGTCTGCAGCATCTGTTTCTGCCCGTCGTCCAGCGGAATCTGGATCTCGTCCATCTTCATCGTGCCGTCGGCGAGGATGATGATGTTCGGCGCGGGCGGGCGACGCACGGTGACCATGCCTTCGCTGACGGAAATCTTGGGCTTGCCACGCTCGGCGCGGTGGTTGCGGTACTCCTGGTCACAGCCGGCCAGGCCGAGGCAGAGCAGGGCGGTCAACAGCAGAAACAGCTTCTTCATGACATTCGGTTCGGGGGCGTCCGGGGCCGCCATTGTAAGCCGGGCGGCGCACTACGGCCGGCAGCTGGACGCCGCTGCCGGCCGGGTGCGCTGATCTGTCACAGGCCTAGCGCTGGACCACGGTGTCCTTGCCGCAGTCGTCCACGTCGCCCTGGTCCATGGTCGCGTAGGGCTTGAATGCCGGCAGTTCACGTGCGAGCGCCTGCTGGCTGGCCAGCATCGCCGGAAGGCGGTCGCAGATGCGCTTGGCCTGGGCTTCGATCTTCTCGGCTTCGGCATTGATGCGCTTTTCGACACCTTCGCTGTCGCCACTGAAAATGCCCTTCAGCGCTTCGCCGGCAGCACTGGCACCCAGTTTGGCGCCGGCCAGGCCGACATCCATGCCGTCCATCGCGATGGCGACCACGTGGCCGCGGTAGTCCTGCAGATGACGGCGCTGGATATCGTTGGCGGCGATCTCCTTGCCCGCGATCAGCAGGCGGCCATCCGGCGTGATCTCCGCACGCGGCTGCTTGTCCGCCGAGATCTTGATGTTGCCCTGGGTGATATCCTTGCGGGCATCGTCCATCGCGTTCCTGACGGTCTCGCCGACGCCGCCTGTGGCTTCGGCCACACTCTTGCCAACGGTCTTGTCGGGTGCTGACGACGTGCCGCCGCAGGCGATCAGCGGCAGGGACAGCAGCACAGCGGGCAACAGGCGCAACAGGTTCATGGTGTTCCCCTGGTAGTGTCTGGAAGAGGGTTTACTTGCTGCGCGGCAGAGTGACCCGGCCGCTGACGTTGCGATGATCGACGTCACCGCTGCCGCTGTGGTCGACGGTCAGGGTGCCGCGCACGCCGTCGACGTTGATGTCGCCCGAGCCGTGGCTGCGGACATGCACATTGCCGCCGATGTCGGCCAGATCGACCCCGCCGGAGCCAACCACGCCCACTTCAACGCTGCCCTGCACGCGCTTGAACTCGATATCACCCGAGCCCACGGTATCCAGCCGCGCGTTGCCACGCACATCGCTGATCTTCAGGTCACCGGAGCCGACGGTACCGGTGCTGGCATCGCCGCTGATGTTGCGTACGGTGACGTCGCCGGAACCCAGCGACAGCAGATTCAGGGAGCTGCCGCCATCGATGTTGAGGTCGCCCGAACCCACTGCAGCGTGGATGCTGCCGCGGGTACCGCGGACCACGGCATCACCGGAACCCACATCCACGCTCAGCGACTGTGCGTTCTCCACGCTGGCATCGCCCGAGCCGATCTTGAACTGCAGCGGCATGTTGTCCGGCACGCTGCCACGGATATCCAGCCAGGCGTAGCTGTTGCCCAGGCTGATGCCGCTTTGGCGGCCGTCGCGGCGCAGGCTCACCACCAGCTTGTCGCCGACCTTGCGCTGCTCCAGCACCAGCTGGTCCAGCCATTCCTGGCTGGACGCGCAGGCGCGGCCGTCCAGCTGGCCGCCGCCAGCGCTGGCGACCACCTTCAGGTCATGCTGGTTGACCTCGAACACCACCGTCCTGGCAGCAGCCACGTCCAGCTTCAGTGCGCGGGCGGCAGTGAACTTGCAGTTCGGAGCATCGGCGGCCAGCGCCGACAACGGCAACAGCAACAACGCAGAACAGGCGAGCAAAGAACGCATGAGTGGTGCCTCCGGATGGATGGGATCAGATCTCGCCGGCGCGCTTGCGCAGGCGGATGGCAAGGAAGATGAACACTGCACCGACGACGGCGCCGATCCACAGCTCCGGCATCGCCAGCGACTTCAGCTGCGAGGCGGGGGACATCAGGCTGACGACCGAGTCCAGATCGCGGCGCGATGCTTCGTCGGCGCCGAGGCGATACAGCAGGTCCATGCCGGGCACGCCGCCCAGCAGCAGGCGGCCGACGATGTTCTGCCAGAACCAGCCGGTGGTCAGGCCGAACAGCGGCATCATCTTGGTGGAGCTGACAATGATGCCGGCAAACAGCGGCAACATTACCGCCCACAGGAACGGCTTGCTCCTGGCCCATGCCGAGCACAGCAGCAGCCAGCCGGCGGTGGGCAGGGTCCACAGGGCATAGACCGGAATCCAGGCCAGGTGCCCAGCGGCCAGGGTCAGCGGGCTGGCCGGGCCCCAGATCAGGGTCATCGGGCTGCCACCGTGCAGCAGCGCGACGGCACTGATGATCAGCATGAAGCCGAACATGGTGAGGATGCCGGCGATGACCGCGATCAATGGTGCCACGATCAGTGCGCTGATCACCTTGGACAGCACGGTCTGCGTGTCCGACAGCGGCAACGACTTCCAGAACAGGATGCTGCGGTCACGACGATCGTCGTAGAGGGCGCCCAGGCAGTAGAAGAACACGACGAAGGCCAGCACCACGAACGGCCAGCTTGAACTGAGTACCAGAGTCAGATCCAGGCCGTTGCCAAGATCAGCAAGGTCCTTGGCACTGATGTCACGGGTGAGCAGGGCCAGGTTCAGGCCGTTGATGTTCACGTTCTCGCCATCGATGTGCAGGCCGCCGTCGCGTGCTGCACGGTTCAGCGCGAACAGGCCGAAGGCAATGCCGGCGATGCTCATCACCAGTGAGATCAGGCCCGCGATCAACGGGGCATACAGGAAGCCGCCGCGGTTCTCCCAGTACTCGCGCTTGAGCAGCCAGCGCAGGGTGCCGATCGGGCTGATGGGGTGGTTGACGGCATTCATGCGTAGGTCCCCTTCATGATGGCGACGAACAGGTCGGCCAGGCCCGGGATGCGGGTCTCGCCGAGAGAGGAAAGCTGGGTGCGCGGCACGCCATCGAACAGCATCACCGTCTTGCCGAACGCCAGGCTGCGCTCGTCGATCGGCTTCAGGGCGCGCGCGGTGTCCAGCTGGTCGGCATTGACCAGCAGCTCGGTATAGCGCTGGCCGACGTCGTCCATTTCCGCGTCGAGCACGATGCGGCCATCGCGGATGAACATCACGTCGCTGAGGATGTGCTCGATCTCCTCCACCTGGTGGGTGGTGACGATGATGGTTTTCTGTTCGTCGAAGTAGTCTTCCAGCAGGCGCTGGTAGAACTCCTTGCGGTACAGGATGTCCAGGCCGAGGGTCGGCTCGTCCAGCACCAGGATGCGGGCATCGATGGCCATCACCAGCGCCAGGTGCAGCTGCACGATCATGCCCTTGGACAGCTCGCGCACGCGCTGCTTCGGCTGCAGCTTGGTGTTGGCCAGGAAGCGCTCGCAGCGGGCGCGGTCGAAGCGCGGGTGGACGCCGGCCACGAAATCGATCGCCTCGCGCACCTTCAGCCAGCGCGGCAGCACGGCGACGTCGGCGATGAAGCAGATGTCGTTCATCAGTTCGTCGCGGTGCAGTCGCGGGTCGCGGCCGAGCACGCTCAGTTCACCCTCCACCGAGGTCAGCCCAAGAATGGCCTTCAGCGCGGTGGTCTTGCCGGCGCCATTGGGCCCGATCAGGCCGACGATGCGTCCGCTTGGAATGCTGAAACTGGCGTTGTCGAGGGCGACCGTGGTCTTGTAGGCCTTGCGCAGGCCTCGGGCGGTGATGACCGACTCACTTGCAGTGCTATTCATCAGACTTTCCCCTGGGGCAGCAATTCGTCGAGGCTCAGGCCCAGGCGCTGGATGCGCTCCAGAACCGCCGGCCATTCTTCGTTGAGGAAACGGTCGCGCTCGCTGCTGCGCAGCTGCGTGGCCGCCTGCTCGGTCATGAACATGCCCAGGCCGCGGCGCTTCTCGACCAGGCCTTCGTCGGCCAGCTCCTGGTAAGCGCGCGAAACGGTGATGGGGTTGAGTTGATAGTCGGCGGCCACCTGGCGCACCGAAGGCAGGGCATCGCCCGGCTTGAGGATTCCGTCGAGCATCATGGCGATCACGCGCTCCTTCAACTGACGGTAGATGGGAGCGCCGTCGCTCCACTGGATGTCGCTCATATTCAGCTCCGTGGGGTCAGCGGCTGGGCGAACGAGAAATACGGCATGGACAGCGCGCTGTGCAGCCGACGCGGGGGAGGGGGGGAGGAGGAGGGGGCGTTCCCTGCGGGGGAGAGAGTCGCGTCCTGCGCACTTTCAGCAGCGGCGGAAACAGGGGCGGTGGGCGTGGCCCACCAGGCCAGCACGAGCAGGGTCGAAACAGCGACGGCCGCGGGTGCGGTGAGGTTGCGACGGATCCGGACGTTCATGGCTTCCCCCTGTCTCAGATGACTGGTGTTGTATGCAACTATAACACCGGCACGCCTACGTGCAACCCCTTGCCGTCCCCAACTGATGGCAGGGGTGGTCAGATTGCTGAAACATCCCTCTAGTCGATTGATTTAAAAGGGAAATGAATCTTCTGCAGGGGGCTTTTCGGGGCGGCCTTCCATTCAGTGATGTCCATGCTATGTCATCACTGCGCCTTCGATGGCGCCCGGGCAGCACATTCGCCACGCCGCGCAAAGCCCGGGATGGACCTGTGCCATCAGGGGCTCCAGAGCCCGGTGCTATAGTTCGGCCGATTCCCGGCCAGCACTGGCCGGGCCTTGTGAATGGCTACCGCGGACCGCCTCTGATGCCCCTGCCGACCGTTTCCCCGTGCCGCCTGCGCGGCCTGTCCCTGCTGGCCCTGATGGTGGCCGGCGCCGCCGGTTCCGCCAGTGCGCTGGCGGCCGACCTGCTCGATCTGGAATACCGGCCGTTGGCCAGCAAGCAGCAGGTGAATCTGCAGCAGCGCTATCACGGGCAGGTGCTGCTGGTGGTCAACACCGCCAGCAAGTGTGGCTACACGCCGCAGTACGAAGGGCTGGAGGCGCTGCAGAAGCGCTATGCAGGCCGCGGTTTTGCGGTGCTGGGCTTTCCTTCCAATGACTTCAAGGGCCAGGAACCGGGTGACGAGAAGCAGATCCAGGACTTCTGCACCCTGACCTACGGCGTCAAGTTCCCGATGTTCGAGAAGGTGCATGTGGTCGGCACGCAGGCCACGCCGCTGTACCAGCGGTTGACCGTAGCGACCGGCGTTGCGCCGGCCTGGAACTTCCACAAGTACCTCGTGGGCCGCGATGGCAAGGTCATTGCCCAGTTCGCCAGCAAGGTGACGCCGGACGATCCGCAGCTGACCGCGGCCATCGACAAGGCGCTGGCGGCAGCCGCCACGCATTGATATCCAGCACGCATGCCTCGACATCGACGGCATGCGTGCGACAATGTTTCTTTTCGCGCCGACGTCGGCGCCCAGACACTTCCAGGAATGCAGCGAATGAAGATGGGAATGCGCGGCGCCGCGGCGTCGGTTCTGATTCTGGCGATGGGCACTTCGGGTGTCGCTCTGTCGCAACAACCGGCTGCCCCCGCAGCCGCCAAGGAGACCGCAACCTTGAATTCCCCCAAGCAGAAGCTCGGCTACGCCATCGGCCTTGATGTCGCCAAGTCGTTCACCCCGATCGCCGATGAGATCGATGTGGCCGCCCTGCGCACCGCCGTTGAGCGTTCGTTCGAGGGCCTGCAGCCGCAGATCACCCAGGAACAGGCCAAGGCCACCGATGCCGCCCTGCGCCAGGTCGTGATGGCCCGCAGCGGCCAGCAGGTGCCGGGCGTGGCACCGGGCTCGCAGCCGCCGAAGGTCGACCGCGTCAAGGTGTCGCAGATGATCGGCTCCTACTCGGTGGGTCCGTCGCTGGCGCAGCTGAAGGACGATATCGATGTCGCCTCGTTGTTTGACGCAATCAGCACCGGCCTGACCAAGGGCCAGCCGAAGATGACGGAAGCTGACGCGACCGCCACCATCCAGGCCTTCATGGGTGCCAAGCAGGCTGAAATGCAGGCCAAGGCCGCCCAGGCTGCGCAGACCAACCGCACGGAAGGCAACGCATTCCTGGCCAAGAACAAGACCCAGCCGGGCGTGGTGACCACCTCGTCGGGCCTGCAGTACCAGGTGATCCGCCCGGGTAGCGGCGAGCGCCCGCTGCCGAGCAGCAAGGTGCGCGTGAACTACGAAGGCAAGCTGCTCAACGGCACCGTGTTCGACAGTTCCTACGGCCGCCAGCCGGCCGAGTTCGGTCTGGACCAGGTGATCAAGGGCTGGACCGAAGGCGTCGCGCTGATGCCGGTCGGTTCGAAGTACCGCTTCTGGATCCCGGGCGAACTCGCCTACGGTGAGAACGGCACCCCGGGCGGCCCGATCGGCCCGAACGCGACTCTGACGTTCGACGTCGAGCTGCTGGGCGTTCTGCCGTAAGTCATTCAGGAGCGAATACGGATATGCGCGTTGCGATTTTTGGTACCGGCTACGTTGGACTGGTGACCGGTACCTGCCTGGCCGATGTTGGTCATCAGGTGGTCTGTGTCGATATCGACCAGGCCAAGGTGGATGGCCTCAACCAGGGCATCATCCCGATCTATGAACCCGGCCTGGAGCCGATGGTGAAGGCCAACCATGCCGCAGCGCGGCTGGCGTTCACCACGGATGCCGCGGCCGCCATCGATCACGGCCAGGTGGTGTTCATCGCCGTTGGTACGCCACCGGACGAGGATGGCAGTGCCGATCTTCAATACGTGCTTGCCGTAGCCCGGACCATTGGTCGGCACATGAGTGTGCCGACCGTGGTGGTGAACAAGTCGACGGTGCCGGTCGGCACCGCCGACAAGGTGCGTGCCGCCATTGCCGAAGAGCTGGCCGCGCGTGGCGCGGACATCGCCTTCGACGTGGTGTCCAACCCGGAATTCCTGAAGGAAGGCGATGCGGTTGCGGACTGCATGCGCCCGGACCGCATCATCATCGGTGCGGCGAACGAAGAGTCGGTGGCGGTGATGCGTCGCCTGTACGCGCCGTTCAACCGCAACCACGACCGCGTGGTGGAAATGGACGTGCGTTCGGCCGAACTGACCAAGTACGCCGCCAATGCGATGCTGGCGACCAAGATTTCGTTCATGAATGAAATCGCCAACATCGCTGAACGCGTCGGTGCCGATGTCGAGCAGGTCCGCCAGGGCATTGGTTCGGATCCACGCATCGGCTGGCACTTCATCTATCCGGGTGCCGGTTACGGCGGCTCGTGCTTCCCCAAGGACGTGCAGGCATTGGCCCGTACAGCCCAGCAGTATGGCCTTGAGCCGAAGCTGCTCAATGCGGTTGAAGCGGTGAACGATGCGCAGAAGGGCCATCTGTTTGCCCTCATCCAGCGTCATTACGACAAGGGCGAGGACGAGGGCGTGCGTGGAAAGACCTTCGCCGTATGGGGGCTGGCCTTCAAGCCGAACACCGACGACATGCGTGAGGCCTCCAGCCGTCGACTGCTGGCGCAGCTGTGGGAAGGCGGTGCGACGGTGCGTGCCTACGATCCGGAGGCGATGCACGAGTCGCAGCGCATCTTCGGCGAACGCGATGACCTGGTGTTCTGCAACAGTGCCGATGAAGCGCTGCAGGGTGCCGACGCGCTGGTGGTGGTCACCGAGTGGAAGCAGTTCCGCAGCCCCGACTTCCAGAAGCTGCGCGAGCAGCTGAAGGATGCGGCGGTGTTCGACGGCCGCAACCTGTATGAGCCGGGCGAAGTGGAAGCCGCAGGTCTTGCGTACTACGGCATTGGCCGGGGGCGCTCGTTGCATGTCTGATCTGCCCACTGAACGCGAGCAGGCGCTGGAAGCGCGCCTGGTCGAGCTGGAAATGCGCGTGTCCTTCCAGGAACAGGCGCTGGCCGAGCTGAGCGACGCGCTGGCTGATGCCCGCATGCAGGGCATGCGCAACGCCGATGTGCTGCGCGTGCTGCTGGAAGACCTGGGCAAGGTCCGCAACGCACTGAATTCTTCCGATCCGGCGAGCGAACCGCCGCCGCCGCACTACTGATCCGAATCCTATGAGCGATACCCTCCGCGACCAGCTGATGGGCCTGGGCTTCAAGCCCGCGCCCAAGCCCGAGCGCAAGAATGATGGCCCCCGCCGTGATGGCCGCCCGCAGGGCAAGGGTGGCAACGGCAACGGCAATGGAAAGCCGCAGGGCGCAGGCAAGGGCGAGCACAAGCCCGGTGAGCGTCGTGGGCAGGGCCATGGCGCGGGCAAGCCCGGCGGGCATGCGCGCGGTGGCCAGAGCCAGCAGGGCCCGCGCAAGCCGCGCAGCACCGAAGAGATGGATCTGGCCAAGGCCTATGCCATCCGGGCGCAGCGGGAGAAGGAAGAGCGCATCGAGACCGAGCGCCTGAAGCAGGAAGAAGCACGCGTGCGCCGCGAGGCGAAGGCCAAGCTGGAAGAACTGCTGAAGGACAAGAGCCTCAACGCCGAGGCAGCGGACATCGCCCGCCACTTCCCGTATGGCGGCAAGATCAAGCGCATCTATGTGACCGCCGAACAGCTGACCGCGCTCAATGCCGGTGAGCTGGGTGTGGTCCAGCTCAATGGCCGTTACCTGCTGGTGACTGCCGAAGTGCTGGCACAGTCCGAGGCGGTGTTCGCCGCCTCGGTGGCGCTGAAGGTCGATCCGAATGCGCCGGCCGAGGAAGATCCGTATGCGGATCCGCAGTACCAGGTGCCGGACGACCTGGTCTGGTAAAGGCGCAACCACCGCGGACGGCACTGCCTCCGCGGTTGGGGGAAGGGATGACCGCTGATCCAAGCCGCGGCTACGTGCCGCACATTGACGGCCTGCGCGCGATTGCCGTGATGGCCGTCATCGTGTTCCACCTGGACCCGGCCTGGTTGCCGGGCGGGTTCACCGGCGTAGACGTGTTCTTCGTCATTTCCGGGTTCGTGGTCAGCGCGTCGGTGCACCGGCTGCCGCCGTTGTCGCTGTGGCAGTCGATGCTGCGCTTCTATTCGCGCCGCATCCGCCGCATCGCACCTGCGCTGATCAGCTGCCTGCTGTTGACCGCCGTCGGCAGCGTGCTGTTCATTCCCGAGTCCTGGCTCAGCGAGGCCAGTGACAAGACCGGGCTGATGGCATTCTTCGGCTTCAGCAACTGGGTGCTGGCGCTGATCGGCAACGATTATTTCGCGCCCAAGGCCGAATTCAATCCCTATACCCATACCTGGTCGCTGGGCGTGGAGGAGCAGTTCTACCTGCTGTTCCCGCTGCTGTTCCTGGCCTGGGCGCGCGGCGTGCGCGGGCGTTGGATCAGCCTTGGCCTGTTTGCCGTGGTCAGTGCGGCGTCACTGCTGCATGCGGCGGTGCTGGGCCTGCGCGAGGCGCCGCCATCGTGGGCGTTCTACGCCACCACTACGCGGCTGTGGCAACTGGGTGTTGGCGTACTGCTGTTCCAGCTGCTGCATGTTCGCCAGCCAGTGGATGCGGTGACGACGATTGCACTGAAGCGCGCTGCGCCCGTGTTCTCGCTGCTCGCGATGGTGGCGCTGGCGCTGTTGGGCTGGGCGTTGTGGACTGCACGGGCAGGGCATTCGCCGTGGCCCGATGGTCTGCTGCCGACCTTCGCTGCCGCAGGCCTGCTGTGGGCGCTGCATCATCATCCCCGGTCCTGGGTGGCACGCCTGTTGGCCAGCAGGCCGATGTGCTCCATCGGCCTGCTGTCGTACTCGCTGTATCTGTGGCACTGGCCGGTATTCGTGCTGATGCGCTGGACCGTGGGCCTGCAGACACCCCTGCAGATGAGCGCTGCGCTGGCGCTGGTGCTGCTGCTGTCGTGGTTGTCGTGGCGCTGGGTGGAGCAACCGTTCCGGGGCCCCTTGGCGCAGCGTCTGCGCCCGGGTCGCTGGGTGCTGGCAGGTTCGGCTGTGCTGCTGGTCGCGGCCGGCACCCAGACGCTGCTGTACCTGCAGGCACCGCGGATATCACTGAGCACGGTCAGTCGGCATCCCGGCGACTGGTATCCCAACGGCAAGAGCGTGGCAGGCGACTATCCTGACTGCAGCCTGGTGACCACCAAGCGACGCTTCGAAGGTGGCAGCATGCGGACCTATGCGCGTGGTGACTGCGATCGGCCGGCGCCTGCCGGTGCGCCGAAGCAGGTGTTCGTTGCTGGCGATTCGCATGCAATGGCCTACATCGAGCTGCTGCAGCGGCTGGCGCTTGAGAGTGGCTCGGAGGTGATTCTCTACGGTCGTGGTGGATGCCCGCAGGTGAGCCTGCAGAAGTGGCGCGGCGCGGGTGCCGGTTGCAGTGATTTCGACGCAGCGATGCTCGCCGATGTCACGCAGCGTGCGCAGCCAGGTGATGCCGTGGTGCTGGTGTCGCTGCGGATACCGCGCTTGTCCGATCAGTTCGTATTGTTCGATGCGCAGGCGCAGCTGGCGGGCGAGCTGACCCCGGAAGCCACTGCAGGACGCGAAGCCGAAGTGGCGGAGGCGATCACCCAGTGGAAACCGTTGGCCGAGCGCGGTGTGCGAATTGTGCTGGAGGCGCCCAAACCGGTGCTGCCGGCGCCGCCGTATCGCTGCTCTGACCGCTTCAATTCACGCAACGAGGTCTGCCGCAACGGCCTGGACAGCACGCGTGAGGCGATGGAAACGCTGCGTGCGCCGATGCTGGGCAGCCTGCAGCAGGTGGTCGATGGCCTGCCAGGGGGTGTGCTGTGGGATCCGATGCCGGTGCTGTGTGATGACGTGCTGTGCCCGGCGCAGCGCGATGGCCGGCCGTTGTTCTTCGATGGCGATCACCTCAGCGCGCATGGCAACCGTGTGCTGCTGCCGTCGCTACAGCAGGTACTGCTGCAGCAGTAGGACCGCGCCGGCGTCAGGCCTTGAAGCGGCTCCGGCGTGCGCGGATCAGTGGCAGGCTCGGTGCGAAGAAGCACAGCAGTGCGCCGACCAGGGCAAACGACACCGGACGAGAAACCGTCAAAGCCCAGCGCAATGATGAAGCGAAAAGGGGACGGAGGGGATTAAGTCGTTTGTGCCCAAAACGACTTAATCCCCTCCGTCCCCTTTTTGTGTCATTCGGGGTCGTAGTCGAGGTTGGAGGCCAGCCAGCGCTCGGCCTGGGCGCGGTCCACGCCCTTGCGGCGGGCGTAGTCGCTGACCTGCTCGCGGCTGAGGCGGCCGACCACGAAGTACTGGCTCTGCGGATGGCTGAAGTAGTAGCCCGAAACGGCCGCCGTAGGCAGCATCGCAAAGCTCTCGGTCAGTTCCATGCTGGCGTTGGCTTCGGCCTGCAGCAGGTCGAACAGGCGTCGCTTTTCGCTGTGCTCCGGGCAGGCGGGGTAACCCGGTGCCGGGCGGATGCCGCTGTACTGCTCGTCGATCAGCGCCTCGTTGTCCAGTGTCTCGGCCTGGTCATAACCCCAGAATTCCGTGCGTACGCGCTGATGCAGGCGCTCGGCCAGGGCTTCGGCGAAGCGGTCGGCCAGGGCCTTCAGCAGGATCGCGTTGTAGTCGTCATGCTCGGCTTCGAAGCGCGCTACGTGGGCATCGATGCCGATGCCGGCGGTGACCGCGAACGCGCCGATCCAGTCCTGCCTGCCGCTGTCGGTCGGGGCGATGAAATCGGCCAGGCAGAAATCCGGGCGCTCGGCCGGCTTGTCCACCTGCTGGCGCAGGAAGTGCAGGGTGGTCTCGCCCTGTGGGTGCTGCACGCGCACGTCGTCGCCGACGCTGTTGGCCGGCCACAGGCCGAACACGGCCTTGGCGGTCAGCCACTTCTCGCCGACGATGCGGTCGAGCATCGCGCGGGCATCGCGGTACAGCTCGCTGGCCTGGCTGCCGACGATCTCGTCGTTGAGGATGGCCGGGAACTTGCCGGCCAGCTCCCAGGCCTGGAAGAACGGCGTCCAGTCGATGTAGTCGACCAGTTCGGCCAGTGGGTAGTCGTCAAATACGTGCAGGCCGGGCTGGTTCGGTGCGGGCGGCGTGTAGGTGTCCCAGCCGCCCTGGAATTTCTGCCCACGCGCGTGTTCCAGCGACACCAGGCGCTTGGCATCGCCACGGTTGCGATGGCGCGCGCGGATCTCGGCATAGTCGGCCTCGTTGGCGGCAACGAAGGCTTCGCGCAGGTCGCGCGAGATCAGCGACTGGGCCACGCCGACCGCGCGCGAGGCGTCCTTCACCCACACCGTAGGCGCTTTGTAGTGCGGGTCGATCTTCAACGCGGTGTGCGCGCGCGAGGTGGTGGCGCCGCCGATCAGCAGCGGCAAATCGAAGCCCTGGCGCTGCATCTCCCGGGCCACGTGGCTCATCTCTTCCAGTGATGGAGTGATCAGGCCGGACAGGCCGATCAGGTCGGCGTTGTGCTCGCGCGCGGCATCGAGGATCTTCTGCGCCGGCACCATCACGCCAAGGTCGACCACCTCGAAGTTGTTGCAGGCCAGGACTACGCCGACGATGTTCTTGCCGATGTCATGCACATCGCCCTTCACCGTGGCCATGATGATCCTGCCGTTGCTCTTGGCAGTGTCGCCGCTGCGCGCCTTCTCCGCCTCGATGTACGGCAGCAGGTAGGCCACGGCCTTCTTCATCACACGCGCGGATTTCACCACCTGCGGCAGGAACATCTTGCCGGCGCCGAACAGGTCACCGACGATGTTCATGCCGTCCATCAGCGGGCCTTCGATCACGTCCAGCGGACGGCTGGAGGCCTGTCGGGCCAGTTCGGTGTCTTCTTCCACGAAGGCATCCAGGCCGTGCACCAGTGCATGCGCCAGGCGCTGCGCCACCGGCTTGTCGCGCCAGGCCAGGTCTTCGGTCTTCGCCGCACCTTTCCTGCCCTTGTAGCGCTCGGCGATCTCCAGCAGGCGTTCGGTGGCATCGCTGCGGCGGTTGAGGATCACATCCTCCACGCGCTCACGCAGCTCCGACTCCAGCTCATCGTAGATCGGCATGGCACCGGCATTGACGATGCCCATGTCCATGCCGGCGGCGATGGCGTGGTACAGGAACACCGAATGGATGGCCTGGCGTACCGTTTCGTTGCCGCGGAACGAGAACGAGACATTGGAGACGCCGCCGGACACATGGCAGTGCGGCAGGGTCTGCTTGATGATGCGGGTGGCTTCGATGAAGTCCACTGCATAGTTGTCATGTTCTTCGATGCCGGTGGCGACGGCGAAGATGTTCGGGTCGAAGATGATGTCCTGCGGCGGGAAGCCGATCTCGTCGACCAGGATGCGATAGGCGCGGGTGCAGATCTCGACCTTGCGCGCGCAGGTATCGGCCTGCCCGCTTTCATCGAAGGCCATGACCACCGCGGCGGCGCCATAGCGCAGGACCTTGCGCGCGTGTTCGCGGAACAGTGCCTCGCCTTCCTTCAGCGAGATCGAGTTGACCACGCTCTTGCCCTGCAGGCACTTCAGGCCGGCCTCGATCACGCTCCACTTGGAGGAGTCGACCATCACCGGAATACGGGCGATGTCCGGCTCGGACATGATCAGGTTGAGGTAGCGGGTCATCGCCGCTTCCGAATCGATCAGGCCCTCGTCCATGTTGACGTCGAGGATCTGCGCGCCGCTGGCCACCTGCTGGCGGGCCACGTCCACCGCTTCTTCGTAGCGGCCTTCCTTGACCAGCTTGCGGAACTGCGCGCTGCCGGTGACGTTGGTGCGCTCGCCGACGTTGATGAACAGCAGGTCCGGAGTGATGACCAGAGGTTCCAGGCCGGACAGGCGGGTAGGGCGGACAGGCGTCATGGCAGGCGTCAGCTCAACAGCAATAGGGTGGGAAGTGCGGAACGGTGGCGGCGACATTCATGCGGCCTGCTCCTGGACACCGGGCAGGGCGCGCGGCGGCAGCCCGGCCACGGCCTCGGCGATTGCGCGGATATGGTCAGGGGTGGAGCCACAGCAGCCACCGACCAGGTTCAACAGGCCATCCTCGGCGAAACCGCGCAGGGTGCTGGCCATGTCCTCGGGCGTCTCGTCGTACTCGCCGAAGGCATTGGGCAGGCCTGCGTTGGGGTGTGCGCTGACGTAGCAGTCGGCGATCTGCGCAAGGGTTTCCACGTGCGGGCGCATCGCATCGGCACCCAGTGCGCAGTTCAGGCCGATCGACAATGGGCGCGCATGCGCGAGCGACGCGTGGAAGGCCTCGGCGGTCTGCCCGGACAGCGTGCGCCCAGAGGCATCGGTGATGGTGCCGGAGATCATCACGGGCAACCTTGCGCCGCGTGCATCGAAGGCCTCCTCCAGTGCATACAGCGCGGCCTTGGCATTGAGCGTGTCGAAGATGGTCTCGACCATGATGGTGTCGGCGCCGCCGTCGATCAGGCCGTCAATGGCTTCGCGGTACGTGTCGCGAAGCTCGTCGAAGCTGGTGTTGCGGAAGCCCGGATCGTTGACATCGGGGCTGATCGAGGCGGTGCGGCTGGTCGGGCCGATCACCCCGATCACGAAGCGTGGCTTGCCTGGTGTGGTTGCGGCTACTGTATCGCAGCAGGTGCGTGCCACCGCTGCGCCAGCCTTGTTCAACTCGTACACCAGGTGTTCGAGGTGGTAGTCGGCCTGGCTGACCGACGTGGCGTTGAACGTGTTGGTCTCGACCAGATCCGCGCCCGCTTCCAGGTAGGCGGTATGGATGTCGGCGACGATCTGCGGCCGGGTCAGCAGCAGCAGATCGTTGTTGCCCTTCAGGTCATGCCCTTCCTGCACGGCGTGGTCGCAAGCGGGGCCATGCACATGATCGTAGCCACCGGTGAAGCGCTCGCCGCGGTAGTCGTCTTCCTGCAGGCCATGGCGCTGGATCATGGTGCCCATCGCGCCGTCGATGATCAGGATCCGCTCGCGCAGGGCGTCGAGCAGGGCGTTTGCACGATCAGGATGCAACCAGGGCAGGGCAGGCATGGCGATCTCGGGCTCAGGGCTTGTTGGCGATCAGTGAAATCACTTCGAAGTGCGGCGGACGCTTTTCGCGGGTGACCGTCTCCAGGCTGGACACCTGCAGGCCGGCCTTGTCGACGAACCTGCGCAGCTCCTTGTCGCTGAAGCCGAGGTTGACGTGGCCGTAGGCCTCCACCGCCGCCTTGTGCTCGTGGCGGGCCAGGCTGCACAGCAGCAGGCGGCCGCCGGAGCGCAGCACGCGCGCGGCTTCGGTCACCGCCTGCGCCGGTTTGCTGGCGTAGGTCAGCGCATGCATCAGCACCACCAGGTCGAAGCTGCCGTCCTTGAACGGCAGCGCATGCATGTCGCCCTCGCGCACTTCCACATTGGGCAGGCGGCGCAGGCGCTCGCTGGCAGCGGCAACCACGCGCGCGCTGGTATCGATGCAGATGTAGCGCTTGGCATGCGGGGCGACGAGTTCGGCCAGCACGCCGTCACCGGAGGCGATGTCCAGCACGTCGCCGGTCTCCAGCAGCGGCAACGCGGTACGCGCGAGGGCTTCCCAGGTGCGGCCGGGAGAATAGTGGCGCTCCATGTCGCCGGCCACGCTGTCGGCCCAGTTCTGGTCGGAGGCACGGTGGGCCAGCACGGCGGCGACACGTTCAGCGTCCTGCCGCAGCAACGGGTCGTCGCTTCCATTGCTCAAGGCATGCCACAATGCACGCTGCGCCGGGTCCAGCTGGGCCTCGTCGAAGCGGTAATAGGCCGACACGCCCGCACGGCGGTCGCGGACCAGGCCGGCTTCCTTCAGGCGCGCCAGGTGGGTGGATACCCGTGGCTGTGCCAGCCGGGTGATCGCCGACAGTTCGGCCACGGTCAGTTCCTCCTGCTCCAGCAGCGCCAGCAGGCGCACGCGGGTGGCATCGGCGAACACCTTGAGGCGGGTCGACCAGTCTTCCAGATCCATAAATATCTACCTATCGCGATATAGAGATATATTCGCTGAGAACGCCTGCCGCGGTCAAGTCGCTGGCGTACGGAAACTGGCGGGCCCCGGTACAATCGAGGCACCTGGGCGCGCGGTGCGCGGCCCATAACTTCATGTACCCGGGAGGGTGTTGTGGATTTCAGCTTTACTGAAGAGCAGTTGATGCTGCAGGACGTGGCGCGGCGCATCGCGCAGGAAAAGATCGCCCCCAGCGCGGAGCACCATGACCGCACCGGCGAGTTCCCGCTGGACAACATCCGCCTGCTGGGCGAAAACGGCCTGATGGGCATCGAAGTGCCGACCGAATACGGTGGCGCGGGCATGGACCCGGTGGCGTACGTGTTGGCGATGGTGGAGGTCGCCGCCGCCGACGCAGCCCATTCGACCATCATGTCGGTCAACAACTCGCTGTTCTGCAACGGCATCCTCACCCACGGTACCGAGGAACAGAAGCAGAAGCATGTGCGTGCCATCGCCGAAGGCGAGGCCATCGGCGCGTTCGCGCTGACCGAACCGCAGTCCGGTTCGGACGCCACGGCCATGCGCTGCCGCGCGGTGAAGCAGGCCGATGGCACCTTCGTCATCAACGGCAAGAAGAGCTGGATCACCTCCGGCCCGGTGGCCAAGTACATCGTGCTGTTCGCAATGAGCGAGCCGGACAAGGGCGCGCGCGGCATCACCGCCTTCATCATCGATACCGACAAGGCGGGCTTCGGTCGCGGCAAGACGGAGCCGAAGCTCGGCATCCGCGCTTCGGCCACCTGCGAGATCGAGTTCAACGACTACGTGGCGCAGGCTGAAGACGTGCTGGGCCAGGAAGGCGAGGGCTTCAAGATCGCCATGAGCGTGCTCGATGCTGGCCGCATCGGTATCGCCTCGCAGGCCATCGGCATCGCCCGTGCCGCCTATGAAGCGACCCTGGAGTACGTGAAGGAGCGCAAGGCGTTCGGCGCGGCCATTGGTACCTTCCAGATGACCCAGGCCAAGATCGCCGACATGAAGTGCAAGCTGGACGCAGCGCTGCTGCTGACCCTGCGCGCGGCGTGGGTGAAGGGCCAGGGCAAGCGCTTCAGCACCGAAGCGGCGGTGGCCAAGCTGACGGCCTCGGAAGCGGCGATGTGGATCACCCATCAGGCCGTGCAGATTCATGGCGGCATGGGGTATTCGAAGGAAATGCCGCTGGAGCGCTACTTCCGAGATGCCAAGATCACCGAGATCTACGAGGGCACCTCGGAAATCCAGCGCCTGGTGATCGCCCGCAACGAGACCGGGCTGCGCTGAGTTCGACCGGCCGCGCCGCTGCAACGGCGGCGCGGCCAGTAGATCCACGCCATGCGTGGATACACGGTCTTCTTGGCCGAGCGATACCCGATCTGGTCCAATGCAAGCCGGTTTTTACGCGGTCTGCAAAGATGATCTATCGAGGTTGGGGATTCATGACGCTGGTGACGCCGATTGCAGCCATCCTGCTGCTGGCGTACTTCTTTCCGCATGAAGGCTCCAGGGGCAACACGCCGCTGCCCCAGGTTCTGTTGGGTGCAGGCATCGGCGCAGCGGTGAACGTATTGCTGGGTTTGTGGCTCAACCGTGCGCCGCGGCAGAAGGGTATGGCTGCACCCCATCATTTCTTCTTTGTGCCGATGCAATGGGCTGCATTGGCTCTCGTGGTGGTGTGCGTGGTGGTTGCACTGCTGCGCTGAGACGCCGGCTTGGCATGCGCCAACCTTGGTTGGCATGAATCCAGCGGCGCCAACCAAGGTTGGCGACTACCGGCTTCATGGCACGAATGAAAAGGCCCCGGATCGCTCCGGGGCCTTTTCGTTTCAACCCACCGCCGGATCAACGATCCGGGCGGTGCGCGGCTTCCGCGTCGCGCTGGCGCTCCATGAATTCCTTGGAGGACTCATCCAGCTTGTCACCCAGCATGCGGCGCACGACCACGAAGAACACCGGGATCATCAGCAGGCCGAGCAGGGTGGCGAACAGCATGCCGCCGATCACGCCGGTGCCGATGGCGTGGCGGGAGTTGGCGCCGGCGCCGGTGGAGATCGCCATCGGGATCACGCCCATGATGAACGCGAACGAGGTCATCAGGATCGGTCGGAAACGCAGGCGTGCCGCCTCGATGGTGGCATCGCGAAGGGTCTTGCCTGCTGCGCGCTGCTCCACCGCGAACTCCACGATCAGGATCGCGTTCTTGGCGGCCAGGCCGATCACGGTGATCAGGCCGATCTTGAAGAACAGATCGTTCGGCAGGCCACGCAGCATCGACAGGCCGAGGGCGCCAAGCACGCCAAGCGGCACCACCAGCAGCACCGCCACCGGGATCGACCAGCTTTCATACAACGCGGCCAGGCACAGGAACACCACCACGATCGACAGCACCAGCAGCAGCGTCGCCGCGTTGCCGGCCAGGATTTCCTGGTAGGACATGCCCGACCAGTCGTAGCCGAAGCCGGCCGGCAGATCGTCGTTGACGATGCCTTCCATGGTCTGCATCGCCTCACCCGAGCTGGTGCCCGGTGCCTGCGAGCCGACGATGTTGATCGCCGAGTAGCCGTTGTAGCGGCTCAGCGACGGCGGTGCCGACACCCATTCGGACTTGACCACCGTATTGAGCGGGATCATCGCATTGGTGCCGTCGGCATTCGTGGTCAGGCTGGACGGGCTGTAGAAGCTCTTCAGCGACTCCTGGCCGGTGCGGTACGGACCATCGGCCTGCATGGTCACGCGCTTGATGCGGCCTTCGTAGAAGAAGTCGTTCACGTACACCGGGGCCAGCATCAGCTGGATGGTGCTGTACACGTCCGACACCGACATGCCCATCGACTGCGCCTGCACGCGGTCGACATGCAGCTGCAGCTGCGGGGCGTTTTCCAGGCCGTTCGGGCGTACGCCCACCAGATGGTCGGGCTTCTGCGCAGCCTGGCCAAGCAGGATGTTGCGCGCCTGGGTCAGCTGCTCGTAGCCGGCACCGCTGCGGTCCTGCAGCCACATGTCGAAGCCGCCGAACTGGCCGAGGCCCTGCACGGTGGGCAGGTTGACCACGAAGATCTGCGCTTCCTTGATGCCGTAGAACGCGCCGTTCATGTTCTGGATGAACTCGGGCGCGGTGAACTTGCGTTCCTCCCATGGCTTCAGGCGGATGAAGCCCATGCCCACGTTCTCGCCGGAACCGACGAAGCTGAAACCGGCCACCTGCAGCATGCCTTCATAGCCATCCTGCTTTTCCAGGATGCCACGCATCTGCGCGAACACTTCGTTGGTCTGGCCCTTGGTCGAGCCCGGCGGCAACTGCACGATCGCCAGCGCATAGCCCTGGTCTTCTTCCGGCAGGAAGCTGCCCGGCATGCGGGTGAACAGGAAGCCGCACAGTGCGGTCAGCACCACGAACAGGATCATCCAGCGCGGTGCATGGCGCACCGCCGAAGTGATGTGCCCCACATAGGTATGGCTGATCTTGTCGTAGTACTTGTTGAAGGTGCGGTAGATGATGTTCGGGTTGTCGTTGTGCGTCGGCTTGAGGAAGGTCGCGCACAGCGCCGGGGTGAAGCCCAGAGCCAGGAACGCCGAGAACGCCATCGAGATGGCGATGGTCAGCGCGAACTGCTTGTAGATCTCACCGGCGGCGCCGCCCTGCAGGGCGGACGGGATGAACACCGCGGCCAGTACGACGGTGATCGCCACCACCGCGCCGGTGATCTGGGTCATCGCCTTCTGCGTGGCCGGCTTCGGCGCCAGGCCTTCCTCGGTCATGATGCGTTCGACGTTCTCGATCACCACGATCGCGTCATCGACCACGATGCCGATCGCCAGCACCATCGCGAACAGGGTCAGCTGGTTGATCGTGAAGCCGATCATCCACATGCCCAGGAAGGTGCCGAGCAGGGCCACCGGGATGACCAGGGTCGGGATCAGCGTGGCGCGGAAGTTCTGCAGGAAGATCAGCATCACCAGGAACACCAGGAACACTGCTTCAAACAGTGTCTTGACCACTTCCTGGATGGAGATCTTGACGAAGGTGGTGCTGTCGTACGGCGAGAACCAGGTCACCCCGGACGGGAAGCTGGGCTGCAGCTCGTCCATCTTGGCGCGCACCGCATCGGCCACGTTCAGGGCGTTGGCGCCCGGCAGCAGCTGGATGGCGAAGGCACCGGTCGGCTTGCCGTTGTACTGGGTGTCGAAACCGTAGTTGTTGGCACCGAAGGCAACGCGGGCGATGTCCTTCATCAGCACCCGCGAACCGTCCGGATTTGCCCGCAGGATGATGTTCTCGAACTCCTGCGGCGAGCTGAAGCGGCCCTCGGCCGAGACCGTGGCGGTGAAGTGCTGGCCTTCCGGAGACGGGTCCGAACCCAGCGCACCGGCAGCGAACTGCACGTTCTGCGCACGCACCGCGGCGAGCACCTGGCTGGCCGACAGGCCATAACCCTGCATCTTCTCCGGGTTGAGCCAGATGTTCATGGCGTACTCGGAACCGAACTGCTGGGTGCTGCCGACGCCGGGAATACGCGAGACCTGATCGAGCACGCGCGAACCGACGATGTCGTTCAGGGCGTCACGGTTGATGGCCGGCGTATCGGACTGCAGCGCGATCACCATCAGGAAGCCGGCGTTGGCCTTGGCCACCACCACGCCCTGCTGGGTCACTTCCGAAGGCAGGCGTGGCGTGGCCAGCGAGACCTTGTTCTGCACCTGCACCTGGGCGATGTCCGGATCGGTACCGGTCTCGAAGGTCAGGGTGATCTGCGCGCGGCCGTTGGAGGCGGACGATGAGCTGAAGTACAGCAGGTGATCGATACCGGTCAGCTGCTGCTCGATCACCTGGGTTACCGATTTCTCGGTGGTGTCCGCACTGGCGCCCGGGTAGGTCGCCGAGACGGTGACCTGCGGCGGGGCGATGTTGGGATAGGACTCCACGCCCAGGTTGAGGATCGCGATCACGCCGCTGAGCGAGATCAGGATCGCAACCACCCAGGCGAAGACTGGATGTTCGATGAAAAATTTAGGCATGACGGAAGGTTCCCGTTACTGCTTGTTCGAATCGGTGGCGGCCGGCTTGGCCGCATCGGCCTGCTCAGGCTTGGCCGCGTCGGCCGGTGCCTTGCCTGCGGCCGGTGCTGCGCCCGCCGGAGCGGCGCCGCCTGCGGCAGGCTTGCCGTTGGCGTCCTGCCCCGGGGTCCACGGCTTGGCCACCGCCGGTGCACCTTCCTTGACCTTCTGCACGCCGGCCACGATCACCTTGTCACCGGCGGCCAGGCCGTCGCTGACCAGCCAGTTGCCGTTCTGCGCGCCATCGGTCTTCACGTTCTTGCGCACCACCTTGCCGTCGGCACCGACCACCATCACGTAGCCGCCGGTGGTGTCGCGCAGCAGCGCCTGCTGCGGCACCAGGTAGGCGTTGTTGCGCTCGCCGAGGTTGGCCTGGAAGCTGACGAAGGCGCCGGGCAGCAGGATCTGCTGCGGGTTCGGCAGCAGCGCACGCAGCGACACCGCGCCGGTGGCCGGGTCGACCGTGGTCGAAGAAAAGTCCAGCGTGCCCGGCTCGCTGTAGGTGCTGCCGTCGGCCAGCTTGACGTTGACCGTGGCCTTGCCGTCACCGGACAGCGCCAGCGCACCCTTGGCCTGCTGCGCGCGCAGCTGGGTCAACTCGTCCACGCTCAGCGAGAAGTTCACGTACAGCGGGTCGAGCTGGTCGACAGTGGTCAGCAGGGTCACATCGCCCTGGCCGACCAGTGCGCCTTCGGTGACCTGCTGCTTGTTGGCCACACCGCTGATCGGCGCGGTCACTTCGGTATAACCCAGGCTGATGCGCGAAGAGGTCACCGCCGCTTCGGCCTGCTTGACCGCGGCCAGCGCGGTGCGCTCGGCCGATTCGGCGTTGTCCAGGTCGGATTTGGAGACGAACTGCTGCGGCGCCAGCGAACGCGCGCGGTCCGCGGCCACCTTGGCATTGGCGTAGGTGGCGCGGGCCGAGGCCAGCTGGGCCTCGGAGGCATTGAGCGAAGCACGCAGCGGCGCCGGGTCGATCAGGAACAGGGGCTGGCCCTGCTTGACCTGCGAGCCTTCCTGGTAGACGCGCTTGAGCAGTACGCCCGGCACGCGCGCGCGGACGTCGGCGCTACGGAACGGCGACAGGCGGCCGACCAGCTCACGCTGCAGCGGCAGGGTCTGCGGCTTGGCGTCGATCACGCCCACCTCCGGCGGCGGGGGCGTCTGCTGTTCCGGCTTCTTGCAGGCAGCCAGCGCGACAGCAACGGCGCACGTCAAGGCAAGGGTGCGGAGTGGGGCGGTCATCAGGAGGAACTCCGGGGTTGGTTTGAAGACGGGGCCGCCGACGGCTGAGGCGCGAAGGCGCGCAGGAAGCTGTCGACGGAGAACTCTGCCCAGCGCCGACGCAGCTGCGCGTCATCACGATGGGGGGTATGGAAACGCTGTTTGTCGAAATCCTGACCGGCGATCATGCTCAGCAGCAGTTCGGCCATGAAGTGCGGGTCGTCATGCCGGAGCTGGCCACGCATGCAAACGGTTTCAATCCATTCAGCAAGATGAAGCGTCAGCGCGCCGGCGCCATGCCGGTACAGCGTACGCGCCTCTTCGGGAAACTGGGCCGCGTCGGCGGCGATCAGCCGACAGGCCTGCCCTACGTGCGGTTGGTTGAAATGCTCCAGGAAGTCGGTGGCGAACTGGAGCAGGCTGGCACGCAGGTCGTCAGTGCGGAGTGCACGAACCATGGCTCCGGTAGCGTGGCCGACATGGCGCTGCATCACCCGGCGCAGCAGTTCCTGCTTGTTGCCGTAGCGCGAGTACAGGGTCTGCTTGGAGCAGCCGGCATGCTGGGCCACCGCGTCCATGCTCATCTGCATGCCCTGCTGGGCCAACAGCTCGCGCACGGCATCGAACACGCGCTCATCGCGTGCGTCGAGGGCAACGGGGAGGTAGGCCGGGTTCACGCGGTGGACTATACCGTCCAGTTCAGGATTGTGGAATCGAATCGGCGTCGCCGCGTGTGTCTTCCGGTAACACGCTTTGCCGATCCTGTCGGCAGTGCTGAAGCGCGCACCAGCACCATGCCGGTGCGAACTGAATAGGCGTCTAAACCGCAGCAAACCCGAATCTGGTTATTCCGTCCTGCAGCAAGGCCTTTTCGTGCGGTAGGGCTACAATTTCATTTTCCCAACTGAGCAAGCGCATCGCTCTGCCATGAAACCGCAAAAAACCGCAGCCAAGACCGTGAAAAACAAGACCAAACCAGCAGAGTCGGAGGTCGCAGTGACCGCTGGTTTCTCCCTGGAGCCGGTGTACACGGCATTGCGCAAGCGTTACCCCGCGGCCGCACAGGCCGAAGCGGTGGCCTTCGCCACTGACTTCTACAAGCGCATGGAGTCGGACGAGTTCCCGCACCACAGCGCTGAAGAGTGGGCCGCTCTCGCGGCTGAGACGCTGGAATTCGCCCGTGCCCGCAAGGCCGGCAAGGCCAACGTCCGCGTGTTCAATCCGACCGCGAAGGCCAACGGTTGGGAATCGCCGCACACCGTGCTGCAGATCGTCAACGACGACATGCCATTCCTGGTCGACACCGTCACCATGTCGCTGGCCGAACAGGGCGTGGGTGTTCACGTGTTGGGCCACCCGGTGCTGCGCTTCACCCGCGACAAGGCCGGCAAGCTGGTCAAGGTCGGCGAGGGTGATGCCGAGTCGGTGATGCTGCTGGAGATCGACCGCCAGCCGGCCGAAGCCATGGCGGCCATCGAGCAGGCCATCAGCAAGGCGCTGGACGAAGTGCGTGCGATCGTGCGCGACTGGCAGCCGATGAAGGACAAGGCGCTGGCGCTGGCCGACGACCTGGGCAGCCGCCAGCTGCCGGTCGACGACGCGTCGCGCAAGGAAGCACAGGAATTCCTGCGCTGGGCCGCCGACAACCACTTCACCTTCTTCGGCTACCGCGAGTACCGCGTCGAGAAGCAGGGCAAGGAAGAGGTGCTGGCGCCGCTGAACGACACCGGCCTGGGCCTGATGCGCGGCAAGGACAAGTCCGCCGCACGTCCGGTCAAGACCCTGGCCGCGCAGGGCCTGAACACCACGTCCGGGCTGAAGGACGCGCTGATCCTGACCAAGACCAATGCCCGTTCGCGCGTGCACCGCGCCGGCTACATGGACTACATCGGCGTGCTGGAATTCGACGCCAAGGGCAAGATCATCGGCGAGCAGCGCTTCCTCGGCCTGTTCACCTCCAGCGCCTACAACCGTCGCCCGTGGGAAATCCCGCTGGTGCGCCAGCGCCACGAGCACGTGATGAAGCAGTCGGGCCTGGCCTCGGCCAGCCACAGCGGCAAGGCCCTGCGCCACATCCTGGAAACCCTGCCGCGCGAAGAACTGTTCCAGTCCAGCGAGGACGAACTGTTCCGCACTGCCATGGGCGTGCTGGGCCTGCAGGAGCGCGTGCGCAGCCGCCTGTTCCTGCGCCGCGACAAGTACAGCCGTTTCATCTCCGCGCTGGTCTACCTGCCGCGTGAGCGCTTCAACACCGACGTGCGCCTGCGCATCGAAGCGATGCTGAAGGACGCGCTGCACGGCGAGTACGTCGACAGCTCGGTGGTACTGGGCGAATCGCCGCTGGCCCAGGTGCACCTGATCGTGCGCCCGAAGCCGGGCGAAATGCTGGACGTCGATACCGCCGAACTGGAGCAGAAGCTGGCCCAGGTGCTGCGCAACTGGCAGGACGACCTGCGCGAAGCGCTGGTGACCCGCCATGGCGAAACCGAAGGCCTGCGCATCGCTGCCCGTATCGGCAAGGCACTGCCGGCCGGCTACATTGAAGACAACAGCACCGCCGTTGCCGCCAACGATGTCAGCCAGCTCGATGCCCTGACCGGCCCGGACGACCTGCGCCTGAGCCTGCAGGCCGTGCCGCGCGAAAGCGGCGATGGCCTGCGCCTGAAGTTGTATCGCCAGCTGGACGACATTCCGCTGTCGGACGCGCTGCCGATGATGGAAAACATGGGCCTGCGCGTGATCGCCGAGCGTCCGTACCGCCTGTCGGTCGACAACGCCCCGGTGTACGTGCAGGACTTCGAGGTCGAGTCGACCGCCGGCGCGATCGATGCCGCCAGCGTCGATGAAGCCTTCGGCGAGACCTTCGCCCGCGTCTGGCACGGCGATGCCGAGAACGACGGCTTCAACCGCCTGGTGCTGGCCGCTGGCCTGCACTGGCGCCAGGTCGCCATGCTGCGCGGCTACTGCAAGTACCTGCTGCAGACCGGCGTGCCGTTCTCGCAGGCCTACGTGGAAGGCACCTTCGCGCGCTACCCGCTGCTGGCCCGCCTGCTGGTCGAGCTGTTCGAAGCCCGCTTCGATCCGGCTACCGGCCACGAAAGCAAGGACGATATCGCCGCCGGCCAGGCCCAGCTGAAGGCCCACTTCGATGTGCTGGCCGCTGGCGACGACGCCACCCTGAAGGTGCTCAAGACCGTGGTCGACGCCCGCAAGGGTGACCGCGACGCGCAGATGCAGGCCGCGCGCGATGCGCTGCTGAAGCTGATGGACCGCGTGTCCAGCCTGGACGAGGACCGCATCCTGCGCTCGTTCATGGGCGTGATCGACGCGACCCTGCGTACCAGCTACTACCAGACCGATGCCAACGGCCAGCACGGCCATGTCATCAGCTTCAAGTTCGATTCGGCGCTGGTGCCGGACCTGCCGAAGCCGCGCCCGTACCGCGAAATCTTCGTCTACGGCCCGCGCGTGGAAGGTACCCACCTGCGCTTCGGCGCGGTCGCCCGTGGTGGCCTGCGCTGGTCGGACCGTCGCGAAGACTTCCGTACCGAAGTACTGGGCCTGGTCAAGGCGCAGATGGTCAAGAACACCGTCATCGTGCCGGTCGGCGCGAAGGGCGGCTTCTTCGCCAAGACCCCGCCGGTGAACGGCGACCGCGACGCGATCTTCGCCAACGGCGTGGCCTGCTACAAGCTGTTCATCCAGGGCCTGCTGGACATCACCGACAACATCGTCAACAACAAGATCGTGCCGCCGGTGGATGTCGTGCGCCACGACATGGACGATCCGTACCTGGTGGTGGCTGCCGACAAGGGCACCGCGACCTTCTCCGACATTGCCAACGGCCTGGCCATCGCGCACGGCTTCTGGATGGGCGATGCGTTCGCCTCCGGTGGTTCGGTCGGTTACGACCACAAGGGCATGGGCATCACCGCACGCGGTGCGTGGGAGTCGGTCAAGCGCCACTTCCGTGCGCTGGGCCGTGACAGCCAGAGCCAGGACTTCACCGCAGTCGGCGTCGGCGACATGTCCGGCGACGTGTTCGGCAACGGCATGCTGCTGTCGCGCCACATCCGCCTGGTCGCCGCGTTCGATCACCGCCACATCTTCCTGGACCCGAACCCGGATGCAGCCACCACGTTCGTCGAACGTGAGCGCCTGTTCACCGTGCCGCGTTCGAGCTGGGCGGACTACGATGCCAAGCTGATCAGCAAGGGTGGCGGCGTGTACCCGCGCAGCCTGAAGTCGATCGAGATCACCCCGCAGGTGCGTGAAGTGCTGGGCCTGGACGAGAACGTCAAGGCGCTGTCGCCGAACGATCTGATGAGCGCGATCCTGAAGGCACCGGTCGACCTGCTGTGGAACGGTGGCATCGGTACCTACGTCAAGGCCGCCAGCGAGCAGCACAGCGATGTCGGCGACCGCGCCAACAACGCGCTGCGCGTGAACGGTGGCGAGCTGCGCTGCAAGGTGGTGGGCGAGGGCGGCAACCTGGGCATGACCCAGCTGGGCCGCATCGAAGCCGCCCAGGCCGGCGTGCTGCTCAACACCGACTTCATCGACAACTCGGCCGGTGTCGACACCTCCGACCATGAAGTCAACATCAAGATCCTGCTCAACGATGTGGTGCGGGCGAAGAAGCTGACCGTCGAGCAGCGCAACAAGCTGCTGGCCTCGATGACCGATGAAGTCGCCGAGCTGGTGCTCAACGACAACTACCGCCAGAACCAGGCGCTGAGCCTGATGGAGCGGATGGCGGTCAAGCGCCTGGGTTCCAAGCAGCACTTCATCCGTACCCTGGAGCAGCAGGGCCTGCTTGATCGCCAGATCGAGTTCCTGCCGTCCGATGCCGAGCTGTCGCAGCGCAAGGCACGCGGCCAGGGCCTGACCCGTCCGGAGCTGTCGGTGCTGCTGTCCTACTCCAAGCTGGTGGCGTTCGCCCAGCTGCTGGATTCGGACATCCCGGAAGATCCGTACCTGTCCAAGGAGCTGCAGCGCTACTTCCCGACCCCGCTGCAGAAGAAGTACGCCGACGCGATGGAGCGTCACCGCCTGAAGCGCGAAATCATCGCCACGGCCGTGACCAACCAGACCATCAACCGCATGGGCGCCACCTTCCTGATGCGCATGCAGGAAGACACCGGCCGTTCCATCGCCGAGGTCGCCAAGGCCTACACCATCAGCCGTGAAACGCTGGATGCACGCGCGCTGTGGGCGCAGATCGATGCCCTCGACGGCAAGGTGCCGGAGTCGGTGCAGATCGACGCACTGGAAGTGATCTGGAAGCTGCAGCGCTCGTTCGTGCGCTGGCTGCTGTCGCGCCCGGGCGCGATGCCGGGCATCACCGAAGCGGTCAACCGCTACCAGGGTCCGTTCAACGACATCCGTGTTGCCTCGGGTGTGCTGCCGGATTCGCAGCGTCCGACCTACGAAGCCCTGGTGGCCGAGTGGAAGGAAAAGGGCCTGCCGTCCGCACTGGCACAGCAGCTGGCCGAACTGCACTTCCTGGAGCCGGCGTTCGACATCATCGAACTGGCCCGCACCCGCAAGCTGAAGCCGGTGGACGTGTCCAAGGTCCACTTCCGCCTGGGCGACGCCCTGCAGCTGCCGTGGCTGTTCGAGCAGGTCGACGCGCTGGAGGTCAATGGCCGTTGGCACGCCGTGGCACGTGGCGTGCTGCGTGACGAGCTGGCCGCCAACCACCGCAACCTGGCGGGCCAGGTGCTGGGCACCAAGGGCAGCAGTGCTGAAGCGAAGGTGGCGGCCTGGATGGGTCGCGACGACAACAGCCTGCGCTTCACCCTGGCGATGCTGGCCGAACTGGCCGAGCAGAAGACCCTGGACTACCCGACCGTCTCGGTCGCGGTCCAGCGCCTGGGCCAGCTCGCTGCCCACGGCGCATAAGTGGAGTGGTGCCAGGCGATGCCTGGCATGAGTGAAACGGAACGGCCCCGCGAAAGCGGGGCCGTTTTGTTTTGTAGCGCATGCCTGGGACGGGTAGTGCCGGCCGCTGGCCGGCAACCCCATGGGCCTCCCCGCAGATAGGCGGTTGCCGGCCAGCGGCCGGCACTACCGGGTATGCTCTTGCTGGCACACCCACCCGGATCCACCGATGAGCGACACCCCCCGCATCGCTTTCCTGGCCAGCACCACCGAGCCCGCGCAGATGGCCCGCGCGGCGATGGTCTCGCGCTATGGCGACCACGCGCCGGAACAGGCCGACGTGCTGTGCCCACTGGGCGGCGATGGCTTCATGCTGCAGACCCTGCATCGGCACGGGCACCTGGGCAAGCCGGTGTTCGGCATGAAACTGGGCACCGTCGGCTTCCTGATGAACCAGTACCGCGGCGACGACGACGTGCAGGCCCGCATTGCCCGTGCCGAACCGGCCAACCTGCGCCCGCTGGAAATGGTGGCGCTGACCGAGTCGGGCACCAGTACCGGTTCGCTGGCCTACAACGATGTGTCGCTGCTGCGCCAGACCCGGCAGGCGGCGCATATCGGCATCGACCTCAACGGCCAGGAACGTGTGGCCGAACTGATCGGAGACGGCGTGCTGGTGGCCACCCCGGCAGGCAGTACCGCCTACAACTATTCCGCGCACGGACCGGTGCTGCCGCTGGGCTCGCATACCATCGCGCTGACGCCGCTGGCCCCTTACCGGCCGCGACGCTGGCGCGGGGCGATCCTCAAGGCCGACACCGAGGTGCGTTTCCGCGTGCTTGATCCGTACAAGCGCCCGGTCAGCGTTACAGCGGATTCGCACGAGACCCGCGACGTGGTCGAGGTGACCATCCGCGAGTCGAAGGACCGCCGCGTGACCCTGCTGTTCGACCCGGAGCACAACCTGGAAGACCGGATCCTGAGCGAACAGTTCGTTTTTTGACGACAATAGGCGGCCGGCCCCGCCGACCGCTTGAAGGACCCCCACCGATGGGCGACAACTCCCCCCGTTTGCTGACCGTCGCGGTGACCTCGCGCGCCCTGTTCGACCTCGAGGAAAGCCATGCGCTGTTCGAGAGCGATGGCGTGGCGGCCTATGCCGAATTCCAGCGCCAGCACGAGGACGATATCCTCGGGCCCGGGGTGGCCTTCCCGGTGGTGCGCAAGTTGCTGGCGCTGAACCAGGGCGCCAGCCCGGAGAACCCGCGGGTCGAGGTGATCCTGCTGTCGCGCAATTCGGCCGATACCGGCCTGCGCATCTTCAATTCGATCCAGCACTACGGCCTGGGCATCATCCGCGCAACGTTCACCGCCGGCGAGCCGACCTGGCCGTACGTGAAGCCATTCGGCACCGACCTGTTCCTGTCGGCCAACCCCGAATCGGTGCGCAGCGCGCTGCGCCATGGCATCGCGGCGGCGACCATCCTGCCCAAGCCGCCTGGCGAAACCGCCGCTGCGGCGGCCGACCAGATCGATACCGGTCGCCCGGCCGGCCAGCTGCGCATCGCCTTCGATGGCGATGCGGTGATCTTCGGTGACGAGAGTGAGCGCATTTCGCGCGAGCAGGGCGTGGAGGCATTCGGCCGGCACGAGCGCGAACGTGCGCGCGAACCGCTCAGCGGCGGGCCGTTCCGTGGCTTCCTGTCGGCGCTGCACACGCTGCAGGAAGTGTTCCCGGCCGGAGACAGTGCACCGATCCGCACCGCACTGGTGACCGCGCGTTCGGCACCTGCGCACGAACGGGTGATCCGCACCCTGCGCGAGTGGGGCGTGCGCCTGGACGAGGCCCTGTTCCTCGGCGGCCGCCACAAGGGCCCGTTCCTGCAGGCGTTCGGCGCCGACATCTTCTTCGATGATTCGCAGCACAACATCGACAGCGCCCGCGAGCATGTGGCCGCCGGCCACGTACCACATGGTGTCGCCAACGAGAGCTGAGGCCACGACGGGTGGGTGCCAACCGTTGGTTGGCACTGCCATGCATCCATGCCCACCAAGGTGGGCATCTACCAGAGCGCCATGCCCCGGTAGTCGCCAACCTTGGTTGGCATTGCCGTCAGGCCACGGGTCCCGTCAAGGGCTGCCGGACATCCCCAGCTGCAGGTCCACCACTTTCCAGCGCAGGCCCTGCGGTTCCAGCACCACCTTCATTGGCGGCTGGCCGGGGCCGCGATCGACATTGATCACGAAGCGGTCCAGTGCCTCGAAATGGTGCTCGGCATGCTTCAACGGCCGCGCCGGTTCGGTCGCACCGAAGGCATCGCCGCCCTGCAGTTCATTGCGGCCACGCTTCCACAGCACGTGGCCCTGCAGCATCGCGCCGATCCCGGTCGGGGTCACCATGGTGTCCACCGCGGCACCACCAAGCTGGTCGCCCAGCCCGTACAGCAGGGCACCGAACGGGCTGGCCGCCACATCCGGGCCTGCTTGGCGCACCAGATAGTCATTGAGCTGCGCGCGCAGGCTGCTGCGCACGCGCGGGAAATCGACGTAACGCTCCAGGCGCGCGGTGTCGCGTTGCTCAATGGCCTTGGACAGGCCATTGACGGTCATGTACGGGCCGCCGAACCACCAGGCGGCCAAGGCCAGGACCAGCAGCCCAACGAGTGCGGTGAGTTTCTTCATGCCGCCCAGACTGCCGCAACCGCAGCAGCATGGGGTGAAGACTCAATGACTGGGAGATCCGCGGCCATCACCGAAGGCGTCCACCAGCTGCTGGCGTTCGGCTGCGGTCAGTGCCTCAAGCCGCGTCGCCAGTACTTCGTCCAGGCTGCCGGTGCGGGTGGTGCCCAGGATGCCACTGGCCACGCCGGGATGGCCCAGGGCGTAGGCAAACGCGGTCTGGGCCGGGCGCTGGCTGCGGATGGCGGCGAGTGCCTTCCGCATGTTGCGTGCGCTGCGCATCAGTTGACGGCTGCTCGGTTTGAGCCAGGCCCTGGCCAGGTACCAGGCATCCGCCGGTCGTGGCAGGCGCGGGCGTGGTGGCAGCAGATGGCCCTGCGCCAGCACGGTGCCGGCCAGTACGCCGATGCCCACCGCGTGCAACTGGTCGATGAGGGGTTCACGGTCCTGCTGCAGGGCGTTGTAATCGAGCAGCACCACGTCGAACAGCGTGGGATGGTCGATCATCCAGCGCAGGGTCGATGCCGTGTGCGTATTGATGCCGGTGTGCCGGATCAGCCCGCGTTCGCGCAGGCGTTGCAGCGCGGCCAGCAGGTCATCGTTGATGTCGTGCTGGCTGGCACCGTGCAGCTGGTAGATATCCAGGTAATCCAGGCCGAGGTTGCGCAGCGAGGCCTCGCAGCTGGCAGTGATGGCTGCCGGCGAGAAATTGCGTTGCTCGGCGCCGCTGACGCCGGCCTGGCCGGTCAGCGTGCCGCCTTTGCTGGAAATCACCAGCGACTCGCGCGGGTATCGCTTCAGCAACGGGCGCAGGATGCGGCCCAGCCGCGGCTCGGCGTGGAAACCGGAATAGTTGTGGCCGGTGTCCAACAGGTTCACGCCCTGTGCCAGTGCATGCTCTACCACGTGCGCGGCCGACTGTTCAGGGAAGCGGCGATGCCCCCAGAAGCCGGAGCAGCCAAGGCCCACCGGCGAAACCGCCAGGCCGGTGCGGCCCAGCGTGCGGCGTTGCTGTGCCAACGGCATCAGAATTCCAGGTCCAGCGCCGCGCACAGGTAGTCGACGAACGGGCCGAGCGCGGCCAGGTCCTTGCCCAGCGTGGACAGCAGGCGCGGGCCGGTCATGGTGGCGTCGTCCAGCGAGCGCCACATCACCCAGTTGCGGTGCTTGAGGTCGTCGATGAATTCGAAGTCGGCCGGGAAGCCGCGCGGCGGACGCACCAGCTTCTCGCTCTCTTCGAAGTCGAAGCGCTTGCGCAGGGCCGGTGCATGCGCTGCGGCCTTCCAGCTGCCCGGGTTGTCGAGGATGAAGTGGCGCACGCGGCGCTGGGTCTCCGGTTCCGGATGCCACAGGCCGGCACCGACGAAGCTCTCGCCCGGCTGCAGGTGCACGTAGAACGAAGGCGCGGCCACCTCGCGGCGGCGTTCGTGGAACAGGCGCGCACCCTGCCAGGTCTTGTACGGGGATTTGTCGTTGGAGAAGCGCGCGTCGCGATGGATGCGGAACAGCGAGCCGCCGACGCCGCGGGTATCGGCGCGGAAGTGCTCGCTGACCTCGGCCAGCGCCGGCTGAAGGTCGCCCAGCAGGCGCAGGAACGGCTGCCGCACGTGGTCTTCGTACTGCTGGCGGTGGTCGTTGAACCATGCCTTGTCGTTATGCCGCGCCAGGCTGCGCAGGAACTTGAAGCTGGCGTCCGAGAAATAGGTACTCACAAGGTCTCCTGCAGGTGCTGGCCCCAGTCGCGCAGCGATTGCAGCAGGGCCTGGCGCCGCGTGTCGTCGGGCGCTTCGGCAGCCAGTGCATCGAGCTGCTGCCGGTACTGGGGCAGGTTGAGTTCGCCCAGCCCGCCGTCTCCGAGCAGGCGCTGGCGGCGGTAATCCTGCCAGCGCTGGCGTTCAGCCGGCGCGAGGCTGTCGGGATGATTGCGCGCGCGGTAGCGGAACAGCAGCTCCGGCAGGCGCGGGTCGCGGAAGCGGCCTTCCAGGGCGGCCAGCTGCTCCGGCGCGGTGGTGCGTGCCAGCGCAAGCAGCGGCTTGTCGCCATTGCCGAGGAAGCCGTCGTAGAGCGAGGCATCGACATCGGCCACGGTGGCGGCGCGGGGCTGGTTGTAGACCTGCCGGGCCTTCTCGGCCAGCTGCGGGGCGAACGCGCGCAGGCGTTCCACCTTGGCCTCGATCGCGGCCACGTCCAGGCCGAGGCGCGCGTGGTCATCGGCGCGCAGGTGGTTCCAGGCGATCAGCGCGGGCACCTTGTTCAGGTGCACTTCCTTCAGCGGCACCCGCGCCACGCCTTCGGGCAGCTCGCTGGCGCGCATGTACAGGCGCTGTGCGATCACCTCGGCCGGCAGTTCCAGCAGATCGTCGATCTCGCCTTCCAGGTCGAACACGATCACCCGGTTGTTGATGGTCGGGTGCGCGGCCAGCGGCAGCACCGGGGCCGCGCACAGGCGACTGGCCGGGTAGCGCATGGAAATGTGCAGTACCGGCTTCATCGCGGCCACGTCCAGCAGGCTGCCGACGAAGCGTTTGTCGCGCAGCTTCAGCGCGTACTCCCACAGTCGTGGCTGCGACTGCTTGAACAGGCGTGCCATGCCGATGGTGGCGCGTACGTCGGACAGCGCTTCGTGCGCATCGCCTTCGCGCACGTTGTTGGCCTCGGCCAGGTGCTCGAGCTTGAACGAGGTGGCGCCATCCTCGCGCAGCGGCCACTGGATGCCGTCCGGGCGCATCGCGCGCATCAGCCGCAGCATGTCCAACAGGTCCCAGCGCGAATTGCCGTTGCGCCACTCGCGTTCGTACGGGTCGTGGAAGTTGCGGAACAGGCCGTAGCGGACGAACTCATCGTCGAAGCGCAGCGTGTTGTAGCCCAGCGCACAGGTGCCGGGGCGCGACAGCTGCTCGTTGATGCGATCGAAGGCCTCGGCCTCGCTGATGCCCTCGGCCAGTGCCTGCTGCGGGGTGATGCCGGTGACCAGCGTGGCCATCGGCGAGGGCAGCAGGTCATCGGCCGGGCGCACGAAGAAGCTGACCGGCGTGTCGATTTCGTTGAGATCGGCGTCGGTACGGATCGCGGCGTACTGCGAGATGCGCGTGCGCCGCGGGTCCTGGCCGAAGGTTTCCAGGTCGTAGAACAGGAAGCTGTCAGCCATCAGTGCGCGCCCTCCAGGACCGGCAGCTGGGCGTGGATCTGTGCTTCCAGTGCGGTCCAGTCGATGTTGTCCAGTGAATCGTGACCGGCGGTGGCGGCCACCAGCATGTCGCGCTGCAGTTCGGTGCGGCGCAGCGCCTCGGCGTACGGCGTGTGCAGGAAAGTGACCATCGTGTAGTGCGGTACGAAGCGGGTCGGCCAGCGCCGCTGCAGTTCCTGTTCCAGCTCGCGCTGCAGCAGGAAGGCGGGATCGGCCACGCGGTCGCGCATCTCCAGGTAGTTCTCCAGCGCCATCTGCTGGATTGCGCGCGCATTTGGCTTGCGCTCGGCTTCGAACGCGGCGAACGCGCCTTCCAGATCATCGGCCTCCATCAGGTGACGGGCCAGCGCAACGCAGTCCTCGAACGCGCAGTTCATGCCCTGGCCATGGAACGGCACCATCGCATGCGCGGCGTCGCCGATCAGCACGGCGCGGCCCTGCTGGTGCCAGCGTTCCAGAGTGAGCGTGCCAAGCAGGCCCGGCGGATGCTGCTCCCAGTCCGCGCGCAGGTTCGGGATCAACGGCAGGGTGTCGGCGAACTCGCGCGCGAACAGCGCCTCGGCCTGTGCGCCGGTGTTGACCGTGGCGAAGCTGGGGTCGCCCTGGTTGGGCAGGAACAGCGTGACGGTGAAGGTGCCTTCATGGTTGGGCAGGGCGATGCACATGTAGTGGCCGCGCGGCCAGATGTGCAGTGCATTGCGCTCGATGCGGAAGCTGCCATCGGCAGCCGGCGGGATCTCCAGCTCCTTGTAGGAGTGGTCGAGGAAGGCAATGTCCTCGCCCAGCGGTGCACGGCGGTTCATCGCCGCACGCAGTGCCGAGCCCGCTCCGTCGGCACCGATCAGGGTGTCGAAGCGGATGTCGTGCGGGCTGTCGTCACGGTCATCGATGAAACGCGCGTAACCCGCATCGAAATCGACGGTGTGCAGGCGGCGATGGAAGTGCACGGTGGCGCCGGCCTGTTCGGCCAGCTCCAGCAGCGTGGTATTCAGATCACTGCGGTGGATCGACCAAATCACTTCGCTGTCATCACGGCCATAGCGCTGCAGCTGCGGTTCGCCCTCGCGTGGGTGCACCATGCGTCCGCGCATCATCACCGCGCGCGCCATCACTTCGTCCTCCACGCCCGCCTGGCGCAGCGCATTGCGCCCGCGCTCGGCCAACGCCAGGTTGATCGAGCGGCCGCTCTCGTAATCGGCCACGCGCGGATCACCGCGGCGTTCGTACAGGGTGATGCGCCAGCCCTGGCGTGACAGCAGGATGGCCAGCAGGGACCCGGCGAGGCCGGCACCGATAATGCTCAACGAGCGGGAAGCGTGTGCGATCAACGAACTGTCCAGCAGTAGGGGAGGGGCCGGCTTAGAGGCCGGCCCAGGCTTCCACTTCCTCGACGAAGTGGTGCACGTCCAGGTAGCGGTTGTAGAGCGGGGTGGGCGAAATACGGATCACGTCGGGCTCGCGCCAGTCGCCGAGCACGCCGATGCCGCGCAGGTGTTCGAATAGTGCGCGGCCACGTTCGCGGCCACCGATCACGCGCAGCGACAGCTGGCAGCCGCGGCGCTGCGGGTCAGCCGGCGTGATGATGTCCAGCACGCTGGACAGGCGCGCGCGCACCAGCGCTTCGAGCATGCCGGTCAGCGCCAGCGACTTGCTGCGCAGCGCTTCCATGCCGGCACGCTCGAACAGGTCCAGCGATGCACGCAGCGGGGCCAGGCCGAGGATCGGTGGGTTGCTCAGCTGCCAGCCCTCGGCGCCGATGGCCGGGGTGAACTGCGGCGCCATCTGGAAACGGGTGGATTCCTCATGGCCCCACCAGCCGGCAAAGCGCGGCAGGGTGGTGTCGCGGTGATGGCGCTCGTGGACGAAGGCGCCGGCCACCGCGCCCGGGCCGCTGTTGAGGTACTTGTAGTGGCACCACACGGCGAAATCAGGGGCCACGTCATGCAGGCGCAGCGGCAGGTTGCCGACCGAGTGTGCCAGGTCGAAGCCGATACGCGCGCCCTGCAGACGTGCGGCGCGGGTGATCGCATCGAGGTCGAAGGCCTGGCCGGTGCGGTACTGCACGCCAGGCCACAGCACCAGCGCCAGGCGTGAACCGTGCTCGGCGATGGCATGCTCGATCGCGGTCAGTGAAATCGTGCCATTGGCTTCGTCCGGTTGCACTTCCACCAGGCATTCGGCCGGGTCGAAGCCATGGAAGCGGATCTGTGCTTCCACCGCGTGGCGATCGGTCGGGAATGCGCCGGCTTCCATCAGGATCACCGGGCGCTGCGTGGTCGGCCGGTAGAAGCTGACCATCATCAGGTGCAGGTTCACGCTCAGCGTGTTCATCGCTACCACTTCGCTGGGCAGCGCACCGACCACGCGGGCCAGCTGCGCGCTCACCAGGCGGTGGTAGGACAGCCACTGCGTCGGGCCGGTGAAGTGGCCTTCCACCGCCAGCTCGCCCCACTGCTTCATCACTTCCTGCACGGCCGCCTGCGCGCCACGCGGCTGCAGGCCCAGCGAGTTGCCGACGAAGTAGGTCTGCTCGCCGCCGCCATGGCGCGGAATCAGGAATTCATTGCGCAGCGGGCGCAGCGGATCGGCGGCGTCCAGGGCAATGGCGTGGGTGCGGCTGAGCAGGTCGGACATGGTCGGGCAACAGGCTGCAACGGGACCGCCAGTGTAGCGCCTGGGGCATGGCCCGGTAGCTGCCAACCCAACGCCAGCGCCGCATGACCCGGTTGTCGCCAACCTTGGTTGGCGCACGTACAAGCAAGCGCCCACCAAGGTGGGCAACTACCAGAGCGGGGGCAAGCGCCCACCAAGGTGGGCATCTACCAGAGCGGGGGCGAGCATGCGCCCACCGAGGTGGGGAACTACCGTTCGATGGCTCAGCCGACCGCTGGCACCGGCAGCGGGTCCACGTGCCCGCACTGGCTGCAGGTACGCAGTTCCAGGCTGGCGTGATAGCGCGCAAACACCTTGGGCAGGTCGGTCTCGATGTTCTGCAGCGGGAAATACTCTTCGTGCAGCTTGTGGTTGCAGCGCTCGCAGTGCCAGATCACGCCGTCCATCTCGTGCGGCAGGCGCTTGCGCTCGACCACCAGACCGATACCACCGGGCGGGCGCCGCGGCGAGTGCGGAACCTTTGCCGGCAGCAGGAAGATCTCGCCGGCGCGGATCGGAATGTCGCGCACCGCGCCGTCTTCCTGCACCTTCAGCACCATCTCGCCTTCGAGCTGGTAGAACCACTCCGGGCCTTCGTCGTAGTGGAAGTCGGTACGCGAGTTCGGCCCGCCCACCACCATCACGATGAAGTCGCCGTTGTCGATCATCTTGTTGCCCACCGGCGGCTTCAGCAGGTGGCGGTTTTCTTCGATCCAGGCGTGCAGGTTGATCGGCGAAGCGAGCATGGTGGTCATCCGTAAGGGATCAGTCGCGCTTGCCCTTGCGCGGGACGTAGGACAGGGCCTTTTCATAGGCGGGCTGCAGCTCTTCCTGCGAACCGACGTCGATGCCCATCTCGCGCACGCGTCCGTCCTTCAGGCTGTAGACCCAGCCGTGCACCATCAGCTTCTGGCCGCGGGCCCAGGCGTCCTGCACGATGGTCGAGCGGCACAGGTTGGCCACCTGCTCGATCACGTTCAGTTCGCACAGGCGTGCGTGCTTGAGCTCGTCGGTCTCGATCGCATCGAGGATGCCGGTGTGCTTCTGCATCACGTCGCCAACGTGGCGCAGCCAGTTGTCGGCCAGGCCGACGCGGGTGTTGTGCAGGCAGGCATGCACGCCGCCGCAGCCGTAGTGGCCGACGATCAGGATGTGCTTCACCTTCAGCTGGTCCACCGCGTACTGCACCACGCTCAGGCAGTTCAGATCGGTGTGGGCGACCACGTTGGCGACGTTGCGGTGCACGAACACTTCACCCGGGGCCATGCCGATGATCTGGTTGGCCGGTACGCGCGAATCGGAACAGCCGATCCACAGGTATTCGGGGTGCTGCTGCTTGGCGAGCTGGTGGAAGAACTCGGGGTCTTCCTTCTCGATCCGGTCGGCCCAGTCGCGGTTGTTCTGCAGGAGTTTGTGGATGTCTTTCATGTATGGGTCCCTGGCGTCGGGTGGGGGCTCGCCGCAGCCGTCCGGCTGCGTCGTCGCGGGAATCTGGGGCGTTCAGTCGCTGCGGGCAGCCTGTTCGCGGTGCCAGCGCATCCACTGCGCCAACTCGGTGGAAGCGGGGGTGCCCAACTGTTCCAGTTCGGCGATCACCGCGCGCTGGTTCGCATCGGGATGGTTCTGGCTCAGCTTGAGCTTCAGCTGCACCTGTTCGACCTGGAAACGGAAGCCGACGATGGCGCGCAGCTCCGGGCCATGCTCGGCACGCGTGGGATCGAAATGCCAAGCCTGTCCGACACTGGCTTCGAAGCGATCGCTGATCGCGCCGACCAGTTCGGCCAGCGCTTCGGCATCGTCGAACGTCTGCAGCTGGCCGCGCAGTTCGGCGGCGGCGTAGTTCCAGGTGGGTACCCGCGCAGCGGGCTCCTTGTCCGGATACCAGCTGGCCGAGACGTAGCCATGCGGACCATCGATCAGTACCTTGGCCGCGCCGCGGTGGCGCGACTGCGGGTTGGCGCGCGCCCAGTGGCCGCGCAGTTCGATCTGGTCGCCGTCACGCCGGTACAGCACCGGCATCCGGGTCAGCTCCGGCAGGCCATCGCTGCCGGGCGTAAGCAAGGTAACGAACGGGTCGCGCGCCAGCAGGCGGTCCAGCCAGAGCAGGTCGGTCTCGGCGAAGGCGCGCGGGGTGAACATGCAGGGGTCAGGCGCGCCCGCCCAGCGACTGGATCATGCGGCCGCGCAGGCCCTCGTCGCTGTCGGCCTGCGGCGGCTGCACTTCGCGCAGGCTGAAGCCGCGCACCAGCGCGTCTTCCTCGTCCAGGCCGTCGTACTCGACGAATTCGGCGTCGAACAGCTGCGAACGCGCGGTGTCTTCGCTGTCATAGCTCAGCGTGTTGCCATCGCTGTCGAGCACTTCGGCGGTGCCGGCCGGGCGCACGCGCAGGCGCGCCCAGATCAGGGTGTTGCCGAGGCTGGCCAGCCACCAGCTGTCGCGCGAGGCGGTGATGTCATTCATGGATGTGTTACCAGAGCGAGGCCAGCCAGAGCAGGGCGGCCATGCCCAGTCCGGCCAGCAGGGTCAGCAGCGATACCCAGGCCGGCGTCGCCAGCCCGGACAGCGAGCGGTCCGGCTGCTGGCGATAGTCACGGCGCAGCAGCCAGGCCAGGGCATCGGGCTTGAGGAAGGCACCGCTGCCGAAGCGCTCGGCGAGCGCCGGATGGCGATCGCGTACGTGCACCAGGGTCAGCGGCCAGAAGATCACGAAGGCACTGAACCCGGCCACTGCAACGCCGACGAAACAGAGGGCGAAGAACAGGGTCATGGGAGTGGTACCTCCGTGGTCGTGTGGGGCTTAGAAGTCCGCGCTGCCCGGGGCGCGCGGGTAGGGGATCGCATCGCGGATGTTGGACAGCCCGCAGACGTACACCACCAGGCGTTCGAAGCCCAGGCCGAAGCCGGCGTGCGGCACCGAACCATAGCGGCGGAAGTCGCGATACCAGCTGTAGTGCTCACGATCCAGGCCGAACTGGGCCATGCGCGCGTCCAGCACGTCCAGGCGCTCTTCGCGCTGGCTGCCGCCGATGATCTCGCCGATGCCCGGGGCCAGCACGTCCATCGCGGCAACGGTCTTGCCGTCGTCGTTCAGGCGCATGTAGAAGGCCTTGATGTGCTCCGGATAGTTGGTCACCACCACCGGGCGGCCGACGTGTTCTTCGGTCAGCCAGCGCTCGTGCTCGGTCTGCAGGTCCAGGCCCCATTCGACCGGGAAGTCGAACTTCTTGCCGGACTTCTGCAGCAGGCTGACCGCATCGGTGTAGTCGATGCGCTCGAACGGCGCATTGATGAAGTCTTCCAGCTTGGTGATCGCGTTCTTGTCCACGCGCTCGGCGATGAAGGCCAGGTCGTCGCCACGCTCGTTCAGCACCGCACGGAACAGGTACTTCAGGAACTCTTCGGCCAGGCGCGCGTCTTCGGCCAGGTCGGCGAAGGCGATTTCCGGCTCGATCATCCAGAACTCCGCCAGGTGGCGGGTGGTGTGGCTGTTCTCGGCGCGGAAGGTCGGGCCGAAGGTGTAGACCTTGCTCAGCGCCAGGCAGTAGGCCTCGACGTTCAGCTGGCCGGACACGGTCAGGAAGGTTTCCTTGCCGAAGAAGTCGCGGCTGAAATCGATCGCGCCCTTCTCGTCGCGCGGCAGGTTCACCATGTCCAGGGTGGACACGCGGAACATCTGGCCGGCGCCTTCGGCGTCGGAGGTGGTGATGATCGGGGTGCTGATCCAGTTGAAGCCGTTCTCGTGGAAGAAACGGTGCACTGCCTGGGCCAGGCAGTTGCGGATGCGGGTGACCGCGCCGAACAGGTTGGTGCGCGGGCGCAGGTGCGCCACTTCGCGCAGGAACTCCGGCGACATCGGCTTGGGCTGGATCGGGTAGGTGAGCGGGTCTTCGACCCAGCCGACCACTTCCAGCGTGCTGGCCTGGATCTCGAACGACTGGCCCTTGCCCTGCGACTTCACCAGAGTGCCGGTGGCGATGACCGAGCAGCCGCTGGTCAGGCGCTTGATCTCATCGAAGTTGGCCAGGCTGTCGCCGGCCACGACCTGGATCGGCGCGAAGCAGGAGCCGTCGCTCACATTCACGAAGGCCAGATTCGCTGAACCGCGCACCGTGCGCACCCATCCGCGTACCGTGACTTCGCCGCCTTCCGGGATCTTCCCGGCAAGCGCATGTTCAACGCTGACCACCGTCATGACTTGAATCCTCTGCTGATCGACTCGATCTGTGAACACGGGAGTTTACCGGTTGCAGCGTTCTGCTTGCGAGGCATTTTTCGTGGCAACGGCTCCTTATAATGTCCCCGTACCTCTGGAGTAGCCCCATGGCCGTCAGCCTGACCCCCATTGCCTTCGAGCGCGTGCAGCGCTTTGTCGCCCAGACCCCCGGCGCGCTGGGCCTGCGTTTCGGCGTGACCAAGACCGGTTGCTCGGGCTGGGGTCACATCACCGACCTGGCCCGCGACGAGCGCGAGGGCGATACCGTGTTCGACCAGGACGGCGTGAAGATCTACGTCGACGCCAAGAGCCTGGCGCTGGTGGACGGCACCGTGATCGACTTTGGCAAGCACGGCCTGAGCGAAACGTTCACGTTCAGCAACCCGAACGCCACCGCCGAGTGTGGCTGCGGTGAAAGCTTCACCACCGACGCCGACAAGGCCTGAGGGCTGGTTCTGGCGTCCGCCGGGCATGGCCGGGCGCTGGTAGATGCCGACCTTGGTCGGCAGGGAAGGGATCCACGGATGGAACGACCGCTTTTCATTTATCACCCCAACGCCTACGCCCTCTCCTTCGAAGAGGTCGACGGGGTCTGCGACTGCTGCGGTCAGCCGCGCACACTGCGCTACCGGGGGCCGTTCTACTCCGTTCTGAGCCCCGATTACCTGTGCCCCTGGTGTATCGCCGATGGCAGGGCAGCGGCCAGTTACGAGGGTGAATTCACCGGCTGGAGCGATATCGAAGGGGTATCCCCGGATCCGGCCGATCCGCCGCCGACCATCGCCCGTGAGCTGCTGCTGGAGATCTGCGAGCGCACCCCGGGCTACTCGTCCTGGCAGCAGTCGGTCTGGCTCAGCCATTGTGAGCGGCCCTGCGCCTTCCTCGGTTACGCCGGTAGCGAGGACCTCCAGCCCATCCTCGACGAGGTCCGGCCCGACGTGGTCGAGGTCAATCCGCGCGACGCCGACTGGGTGCTGGACCACCTGAGCCGGGACGGGGAGATGATTGGCTGCCTGTTCCAGTGCCTGGAATGCGGCCAGCACCGCCTTCATGTGGATCTGGGGTAGCCCGGTTCAGGTTGCCCTGTGGCCCGCCGGTTGCCCGGCCACCCCATCTGCGCCATAATGCGCGGCTTCCTGCCTTCCTGGCGGGAATCCTTGCCCCACCGCGGTCTCAACGGCGGGGGGCTGTCCGGCCGCGAGGCCACATCCGAAAGGTAGAAAAAACATGAGTCGTCATTACGAAATCGTGTTCATGGTCCACCCGGACCAGAGCGAGCAGGTCCCGGCCATGATCGAGCGCTACAAGTCGCTGGTCGAGAACGGCAACGGCACCATCCACCGTCTGGAAGACTGGGGCCGCCGCCAGCTGGCGTACCCGATCCAGAACCTGGTGAAGGCCCACTACGTGCTGATGAACATCGAAGCCGACCAGGCCGTTCTGAACGAACTGACCGAGAGCTTCCGCTTCAACGACGCCGTGCTGCGCAACCTGGTCATCAAGCGTGACGAGGCTGACACCGAGCAGTCGCTGATCATGAAGAGCAAGGACGAGAAGGGTGACAAGCCGGAGCGCGGTGAGCGCCGTCGTCGTGACGACGAAGAAGGCGAGTCCAACAACACCGCTGACAACGAAGCCGGCGACGACGCCGCTTCCGCCGCCTAAGGAGCCTTCCCATGTCCAAGTTCTTCCGTCGCCGCAAGTTCTGCAAGTTCACTGCTGAAGGTGTGAAGGAGATCGACTACAAGGATCTCAACACCCTGCGCCAGTACCTGACCGAGAACGGCAAGATCGTGCCGAGCCGCGTCACCGGTACCAAGTCGAAGTACCAGCGTCAGCTGGCGACCGCCGTCAAGCGCGCTCGCTTCCTGGCCCTGATCCCGTACACCGACAACCACGACGTCTGATGCCCGGCGGGGCGGCCCGGTGCCGCCCCCGCTGTGCCAGCTATTCGGACAGCCTTTGTTGCGGGGCATCGCCTCGCTAACGAATAACTTATCTGGAGCAATACCATGCAGCTGATCCTCCTGCAGAAAGTCACCAACCTCGGCAACCTGGGCGACCTGGTCGACGTGAAGCCGGGCTACGGCCGTAACTTCCTCGTGCCGCAGGGCAAGGCCGTTCCGGCCACCGAGAGCAACAAGGCCGAGTTCGAAGCCAAGCGCGCCGAATACGAAGCCAAGGCCCAGGCCATCCACGCTGACGCCGAAGGCCGCAAGGCCAAGCTGGAAGGCGCGAGCGTGACCATCGCCGCCAACGCTTCGACCGAAGGCAAGCTGTACGGCTCGGTTGGCCCGCGCGACATCGCCGAGGCCTTCACCGCCGCCGGCCTGCCGCTGGAAAAGAGCGAAGTCATCCTGGGCGAAGGCGCCTTCCGCAACATCGGCGAATACGACGTGCTGGTCCACCTGCACGCCGACGTCGAGACCACCGTCAAGGTCGTCGTCGTCGCCGAAGCCTGATCCCACGCCGCAAGGCCTGGCATCACCGCAGAACGGGCGCCCGCAAGGGTGCCCGTTTTGTTTTGTGGCTCCGGTTCGGGGTGTCGAGCGACGTCCGGCCGACGAGGCAGGGCTGGACAATGTTTCACGCCCATTCGTAGAACACGGCCACATCGGTATACTCAGGGCGTCACACCCGTTCCACGGGCATCGATCCCAACAGGATCAATGGCTTGGAGGGTAAACGCAGGCCGCTTGCCGGCCCCAGTCCGGAACCCCTATGCGTCTTTCCACGATCAAGCTGTCCGGCTTCAAGTCGTTCGTCGATCCGACCACCCTGCACCTGCCGACCAACATGACCGGCGTGGTGGGCCCCAATGGCTGCGGCAAGTCGAACATCATCGACGCCGTGCGCTGGGTCATGGGCGAGAGCTCGGCCAGCCGCCTGCGTGGCGACTCGCTGACCGACGTGATCTTCTCCGGCTCCAACGCCCGCAAGCCGGTGTCGCAGGCCACGGTCGAGCTGATCTTCGACAACTCCGACCACACGATTTCCGGCGAGTACGCCTCGTTCAACGAGATCTCGGTCAAGCGCACGGTCAGCCGCGACGGCACCAGCAACTATTACCTCAACGGCACCAAGTGCCGTCGCCGCGACATCACCGACCTGTTCCTCGGCACCGGCCTGGGCCCGCGCAGCTACTCGATCATCGAGCAGGGCATGATCAGCCAGATCATCGAGGCGCGCCCGGAAGACCTGCGCGTGTACCTGGAGGAGGCGGCCGGCATCTCCAAGTACAAGGAGCGCCGCAAGGAGACCGAGACCCGCATCCGCCACACCCGCGAGAACCTGGACCGGCTGGGCGACCTGCGCGACGAGATCAGCAAGCAGCTCGAACACCTCAAGCGCCAGGCCAGGCAGGCTGAGCAGTACCAGGCCCTGCAGGAAGAGCGCCGGGTCAAGGATGCCGAGTGGAAGGCCCTGGAATTCCGCGGGTTGGACGGTCGCCTGTCCAAGCTGCGCGAAGGGCTGTCGCAGGAAGAGACCAAACTGCAGCAGCTGATCGCCGACCAGCGTGACGCCGAGGCCCGCATCGAGACCTCGCGCGTGCGCCGCGAAGAGGCCGCCGATGCGCTGAACACCGCGCAGGCCGCAGTCTACCAGGTCGGCAGCACGCTGGCGCGCCTGGAACAGCAGATCCAGCACCAGCGCGAACTGTCGCAGCGCCTGCACAAGGCGCGCGACGAGACCCGTCAGGCGTTGGCGGAACTGGGCCAGCACATCAGTGGTGATGAGGCCAAGCTGATGGTGCTGCGCGAAGCGGTGGAGGCCGCGACCCCGCAGCTGGAAGAGCTGCAGGAAGAGAACGAGATCAAGCAGGAAAGCCTGCGCGAGGCCGAAGACCGGCTGGCCAGCTGGCAGCAGCGCTGGGAGCAGCACACCTCGCAGAGTTCGGAGGCCTCGCGCGCCGGCGATGTCGAGCGCACGCGCGTGGACTACCTGGACAAGCAGATCCTCGACGCTGATCGGCGTCGTGAAGCGCTGGCCGCCGAACGCGCCGGGCTGGACGTGGACGCGCTGGAAGAAGCCTTCGAGCAGCTGCACCTGCAGCACGACACGCAGAAGACTGCGCTGGATGAATTGAGCGAAGACGTCGAGCTGCGCAAGCAGGGCGTGGCGGCCGTGCAGGAACAGCAGCGCAATGGCCAGAACGAACTGGCCGAACTGCGCAAGCAGGCCAACGGCCTGCGCGGTCGCCTTGCCTCGCTGGAAACCCTGCAGCAGGCCGCGCTGGGCCAGGAGCAGGGCGCTGCCGTGGCGTGGCTGAAGGCGCGTGGGCTGGATTCGGCAGCGCGTGTCGGCGAACGCCTGGACGTTGATGCCGGCTGGGAAAACGCGGTGGAAAGCGCGCTGGGCCAATTGATCGAAGGCGTGCTGGTTGATGATCCGGCCAGCTTGGTCGATGCGCTCGGCGAACTTGGCGAGGGCCACATCGCACTGGTCGCCAACGATGGCGCGGACCTGAAGGTCGCGCCAACCTCGCTGGCGGCCCGCGTGCGTGGCCCGGCCGCGATCCGTCGCCTGCTTGCGCACCTGCATGGTGCCAAGGACCTGTCCGAGGCGAAGGCTCTGCAGGCCAGCCTTCCGGAAGGCGATTCGATCATCACCCAGAGCGGCGAACGCCTGGGCCAGGGCTGGCTGCGTGTATCGCGCTCTGGTGCGGCCCAGCAGGGTGCGCTGCTGCGCGAACGTGAGATCAACGAGCTGCGCGAGCAGATCGAGCAACTGCAGGATCGCGAAGCCGAGCTGGAAGAACAGCTGAGTGGTTTCCGTGAGCAGTTGCAGGCCGCCGAGCAGCAGCGCGAAGACGCGCAGCGTGCGCTGTACCAGGCCCATCGTGCGGTCTCTGAACTGGCTGGCCAGTTGCAGGGACAGCAGGGCAAGGTGGAGGCGGCGCGAACGCGCATCGACCGCATCGAAGGTGAACTGAAGCAGCTGCAGGAAACGCTGGAAGCCAACAACGAGCAGGCGCGTGAAGCGCGCTCGCGGTTGGAAAACGCGGTCAGCAGCATGGGTGACCTGGAATCGACCCGGCAGCGGCTGGAGGGTGAGCGTCGCCAGCTGACCGAGGCCCGCGACCTGGCCAGAGACGCGGCGCGAGCGGTGCGCGAGCGCTCGCACTCGTTGGCCTTGACCCTGGAATCGCAGCGGGCGCAGCTGGCTTCACTGAGCCAGGCGTTGGAACGCATGGGTACCCAGCGCGGGCAGCTGGATTCGCGACTGGGCGAACTGCATTCGCAGCTGGACGAAGGTGATTCGCCGGTCGAGTCGCTGCAGGCCGAGCACCAGAACGCACTGGAAGAGCGTGTGCGGGCCGATCGCGTGCTGACCGAGGCGCGCACGCTGCTGGACGGCATCGACGCCGAGCTGCGCAATTACGAGCAGACCCGCCACCAGCGCGACGAACAGGCGCTGGCCCAGCGCGAGCGAATCTCGCAACGCAAGCTGGACCAGCAGGCGCTGGTGCTCAGCGCGGACACCCTGCAGGGCGCGGTGGAGAAGGCCGGGTTCGTGCTGCAGGACGTGCTCAACGCACTGCCCGAGGACGCCCGCCTGGGCGACTGGGAGCAGGCCGTGCACCAGATCGATGGCCGCATGCGCCGGCTGGAGCCGGTCAACCTGGCCGCCATCCACGAGTACGGCGAGGCTTCGCAACGCTCGGATTATCTGGATTCGCAGCACACCGACCTGACCACGGCGCTGGAAACCCTGGAAGATGCGATCCGCAAGATCGACCGCGAGACCCGCGGTCGTTTCAAGGACACCTTCGATCGTGTCAACGCTGGCGTGCAGGCGCTGTACCCGCGCCTGTTCGGTGGCGGCCACGCCTACCTGGAACTGACCGGTGAAGACCTGCTCGACACCGGTGTGACCATCATGGCGCGTCCGCCGGGCAAGCGCGTGTCCAGCATCTCGCTGCTGTCCGGCGGCGAGAAGGCGATGACCGCGGTGGCGCTGGTGTTCGCCATCTTCCAGCTCAACCCCGCGCCGTTCTGCCTGCTGGACGAGGTGGACGCGCCGCTGGACGAAGCCAACGTCGGCCGCCTGGCCAACATGGTCAAGGAAATGAGCGAAAAGGTGCAGTTCCTGTTCGTCAGCCACAACAAAGCGACGATGGAGGCCGCGCACCAGCTGTCGGGCGTGACCATGCGCGAGCCGGGCGTCAGCCGCCTGGTCAGCGTGGACCTGGAAGAAGCCGCGCGATTGGCGGGCGCGGCCTGACGTGCCATCCTAGTTACCTGAATGAACTAGCCGGAGAACCTATCGAATGTCCGACACGGCACTGTTGCGCATCGGCATCCTGGCCGCCGGCCTGCTGTTGATCGCCGCGATCTTCCTGTTTGGCCGTCCGAAAAAGAAGCCCCAGGGGCGCCGCGTGGAAGGCGCGGAACCGACCAGCGGCGAGCGCCGCGAGCCGGTACTGGGCGAAGAAGGCGTCGCCGTGGCCGATGGCCGCGTCGAACCGGGCATGGGCACGGAAGGCGAGCAGGCCGAACTTGGTCTGGGCGAAACCGACCCGGGCGCCAGTGATCTGGGCAAGCGCGCCACCCAGGATTTCGACAAGATCGTCTCCTTGTTCGTGGCTGCCCGGGCCGGCGAGCAGCTGCGTGGTGAGGACATCGTGGTGGCGGCTGAGAAGACTGGCCTGGTGTTCGGCCACATGAACGTGTTCCATCGCCTGGTGGAAGGCCACCCCGAGCGCGGCCCGATCTTCTCGATGGCCAGCATCATGAAGCCGGGCAGCTTCGACATGGCCAACATCCGTGCCATGGAAACCCCGGCCATCGCCTTCTTCCTGACCCTGCCGGCGCCGCTGACCGCGCTGGACGCCTGGGAGAAGATGCTGCCGACCGTGCAGCGCATGGCTGAACTGCTGGATGGCGTGGTGCTCGATGACAGCCGCAATGCCCTGGGCCGCCAGCGCATCGCACACATCCGTGACGAGCTGCGCGCCTACGACCGCCAGCACCAGGCCCCGCCGCTGACCAAGACCCCGCGCTGGTAAGCCCCCAACTGTAGAGTCGAGCCATGCTCGACTGCCTTTCTGTAGAGTCGAGCCATGCTCGACTTGCGGATCCCCGGGTAAGCCCCAGTCGAGCATCGCTCGACTCTACAGGGTCGGCCATCCCTGACTCGCCTCTAGGGCGATCGATCGAACCACCGGCACCAGGCAAACGGATGATCGCCGAGCTGTGCCGCCAGCCCGGCGCGCACAGGATTCGCTGCGATGTACAGAGCTTGGTTTCTCAGGGACTCATCACATCGCACAGCGTGATCATGGTAACCACGCTGCCAGAGCGGCCCGTCGATGCCTATGAGTCGGCTGCAGCGGGATTTCATCATCTGGACCGACGCGGCAAGGGTTCCTGAGCGCAGTTGCATCAACCAATGCACATGATCTGGCATGACCGCCCATGCGAGGTTAAGGCATCGACCCTCCTGCTGAATCCACTGCAGGCCCGCTACAACGACGGCGGCCTGGTGTGGATCATCAAAGTGCCGATGGCGCTGGTGAGTGACGGTGGTGATCGCGTAGACGTTCCGCAGTTGCGACCAGCGGCCTCTCAGGAGACGTGGACTGGGCATGCCTCAGCATTGGCTGGCCGAGGCAGCTTGGATATCGCTTGAGTGCGGTAAGGCTTGTAGGGAAGGCCCCAGTCGAGCATGGCTCGACTCTACAGGGGCCCAGGTCGGCACCCACAACAGTAGATCCACGCCATGCGTGGATGGGGCGAACCAAGGTTCGCCCCCACCAACAGGATCAGGCCGGCACGCCGGCCACCTTCGCGAACGCATGGCGGAACGCGGCCATTTCTTCTTCGGTGCCGACGGTCACGCGCACGCGCTGTGGCCAGATCGGCCAGCTGCGTCCGATCACCACGCCGTTGTCCGCCATCGCCTTGGCGAACGCGCTGCCATCGCGTTGCACGTCGACCACGAAGCAGTTTGCTTCCGACGGCACGCAGCGGAAACCACGCTTGCCCAGCCACGCGATGGTGGCCTGGCGCACCTTGGCATTCTGCAGGCGGCGCTGTGGAATCAACTGCGGATCGCGCAGGCTGGCCAGTGCCGCCGCCAGCGCCGGCACCGGCAGCGGGTTGTCGCCCAGGCTGGCCAGTTCGCGCAGGCGGTCGGGATGTGCGGTCGCCACGCCCAGGCGCAGGCCGGCCATGCCATATAGCTTGGAGAACGTGCGCAACACGATCAGGTCATCGCGCTGCGCCACCTGCGCGATCAGGCTCGGCTGTTCGCTGTACTGCAGATACGCCTCGTCCAACAGCACGCGGGTGGAAGCGGGCTTGTGGGCCAGCAGCCAGGCGAGCTCATCCGGTGGGCTGATCGAGCCGGTCGGGTTGTTCGGGTTGCACACATACAGCAGCCCGGTCGGGCGTGCGTGTGCGGCGGCGACCATCGCACGCAGGTCGTGTGCACCGTCCTCGCGCAGCGGCACTTTCTGCACGTGTGCACCGTGTGCGGCGGCGACCTCGCCCAGCGTCTCGAAGGTCGGGTCGGCCACTACCAGCCCCGCCTGCGGGCCGGTCCATAGCACGGCGGCGCGGTTCAGCGGCTCGCTGGAACCCGGATACAGCCGCACGTGATCAGCCGGGATGCGGGCCTGTTCGATGAAGGCATCGCGCACCTGGCCCGCCAGTTCGAAGCGGTAGCGGCCGCAGCTGGCGATGCTGTCGCGCGCCGCCTGCTGGGCGGCGGGCGAGGGGCCATACGGGCATTCGTTGAAGTTCAGTAGTACGGCGCCTTCGGCAGGGGCTGGGGCGGCGGCTGTCGCGGGTTGGGCATGGCCGAGCTGCGGCAGCCCGGTGCCGGCGACGGCGAGGCCAGCACCAGCCAGTTGCAGGAAGCGTCGACGGGAAGCGGGCAGGGTCACGGGCGGGATTCCGAAGGGAAGACCGTCGCACGCTAGCGCCGGTGGGGATGGGCGGCAAGCTGCTCTTCTGCGGAGTCGAACCATGTTCGACTGTAAATGTGCCAACCAAGGTTGGCACCTACCAGAGCTGGGGAGTGGTTGGCACCTACCAGAGCGGGAGGGTGGTTGGCACGTACCAGAGCTGGGGAGTGGTTGGCACGTACCAGGATGGGGGAGTGGTTGGCACCTGCCAGAGCGAGGGAGCACCAGTCGAGCAAGCTCGACGCTACAAAGGCGGGAGCGTTACAGGGCCTGACGGTCGGGCGCGGTAGAATCCCCGGCCATCCCAGAACCACCGGATCCCGATGAGCCCCAGCCCCGCCGAACGCGCCGAAGACCTTCGCCGGCAGATCGCCCAGGCCAACCGCGCCTACCATGAGCTGGACGCGCCGGAGATCCCCGACGTCGACTACGACCGGATGGTGCGCGAGCTGGAAGCGCTGGAGCGCGAGCATCCGGAGCTGGCCCGTGCCGACAGCCCGACCCAGCAGGTCGGTGCGCGCCCCTCCGGCCGCTTCCCGGAAGTGCGCCACGCGGTGCCGATGCTGTCGCTGTCCAATGCCTTCAGCGACGAGGAAGTGGCGGATTTCGTACGCCGCATCGACGAGCGCCTGGGCCGCCGCAGCCTGCGGTTCTCGGCCGAGCCGAAGATGGACGGCCTGGCGATCAGCCTGCGCTACGAGGACGGTCATTTCGTACTCGGCGCGACCCGCGGCGATGGCAGTACCGGCGAGGACGTTACCGCCAACCTGCGCGAGATCGGTGATATTCCCAAGCGGCTGCACGGCAAGGACTGGCCGGATGTGCTGGAGGTGCGTGGCGAGGTCTACATGGCCCGCGCCGACTTCGAGTCCTACAACGAACGTGCGCGCCTGCAGGGCGGCAAGGTACTGGCCAACCCGCGCAACGCCGCCGCCGGTTCGCTGCGCCAGCTCGACCCGAAGATCAGTGCGCAGCGCCGGCTGAGTTTCTTCGCCTACGGCACCGGCGAAGTGCAGGGCGGCGAGCTGCCGGACACCCATTCGGGCACACTGGCCAAGCTCGGTGCCTGGGGCTTCCCGGTCAGTGAGCTGTGCAAGGTCGTGGAAGGCACCGACGGCCTGCTCGGCTACTACCGCGATATCGGTGAGCGCCGCGATGGCCTGCCGTTCGATATCGATGGCGTGGTCTACAAGCTGGATGACCGCGCCGGCCAGCAGGCCATGGGCTTCGTTTCGCGTGCGCCGCGCTGGGCCATCGCGCACAAGTTCCCGGCACAGGAACAGAGCACTACGGTAGAGGCGATCGAGATCCAGATCGGCCGCACCGGTGCAGCCACACCGGTCGCGCGGCTGGCGCCGGTGGCGGTGGCCGGCGTGATCGTGTCCAACGCCACGTTGCACAACGCCGACCAGATCGCACGCCTGGATGTGCGCGTGGGTGACAGCGTGATCGTGCGCCGCGCCGGTGATGTGATTCCGGAAGTGGTCAGCGTCATCCTCGACCGCCGCCCGCAGGGCACCACGCCGTGGCAGATGCCGACGCGCTGCCCGGTGTGCGGCTCGGAGATCGTGCGTGAGGAGGGGGCGGCGGCGTGGCGTTGTTCGGGCGAACTGTCCTGCCCGGCGCAGCGCAAGGAAGCCATTGCCCATTTCGCCTCGCGCCGCGCCATGGACATCGATGGTCTCGGCGACAAGTACATCGAAACCCTGGTCGACGCGGGCATCGTCAAGAGCGTGGCCGACCTGTACCGGCTCAGCCGCGATACGCTGCTGCACCTGAAGCTGGTGCTGGACGCCGAGGAGCCGTCGGCGCTGGCAGCGGCGCTGAAGCTGCACCTTCCCGCCGAGGGCAGTGGTGCGGTGCTCAATGCGGTGCTCAAGCTGGACGGCAACGATCCGGGCTGGCGCGCGCAGGCGCTGGCGCAGCCGGCCAGCTTCGAATGGAACACGAAGAAGATCGCCACCAAGTGGGCCGACAACCTGATCGCAGCGATCGACGCCAGCCGTGCGGCCACGCTGGAGCGCGTGCTGTTCGCGCTTGGCATCGAGCACGTGGGCGAGAGCACGGCCAAGGCGCTGGCGCAGTGGTTCGGTGACCTGGAGCTGATCCGCCACCTGCCGTGGCCGTTGTTCAAGCGTGTGCCGGACATCGGTGGCGAAGTGGCGCGTTCGCTTGGCCACTTCTTCGAGCAGCAGGGCAACCAGCAGGCCATCGATGACCTGCTGCAGGTCGGCCAGGTGCGCATCAGCGACGTGCATGCGCCCAGTGCCAAGCTGCGCGACGGGCTGGATCTGGCGCAGTTGCTGGTCGAGTCGGAGATCCCCGGCATCACCCGTCTGCGCGCCGAAAAGCTGGTGGCTGCGCTTCCCGGCGCACAGGCGGTGCTCGATGCCGAGCATGGCCAGTTCGTCAACGCCGGCCTGCCCGATGACACCGCGCGCGGTCTGGCCGAATGGCTGGACGCTGATGGCCACGGTGCGATGCTGTTGGCCGCCGAGAACGCGATGCGGGAGATCCTGGCCAAGGCGCCGGCGCTGGCCGAGATCGTGGCGGGTCCGCTGGATGGGCAGACCGTGGTGCTGACCGGCACCCTGGCCCAGCTCACCCGCGATGCCGCCAAGGAACGCCTGGAAGCGCTGGGTGCCAAGGTCTCCGGCAGTGTGTCGAAGAAGACCAGCTTCGTGGTGGCCGGTACCGAGGCCGGCTCCAAGCTGGACAAGGCACAGTCGCTGGGCGTGCCGGTGTGGGATGAGGACCGCCTGCTGGCCTATCTTGCCGAACACGAATGATGACGCCGCCGGGTGCCCGGCACCCGGCATGAAGCACAAAGGAACACCGATGCAGACTGCCCCACTGGATTTCCGCCTGGCCACCCGTGCCGACGAAGAACTGTTGATCGCGTTGATGCGCGAGTTCTATGCCGAAGACAGGATCGACTTCGACGACGCGCGCGTGCGTCGCGGCGTGGATGCGCTGCTGGCCGACCCACGCAACGGCGAAGTGCTGCTGTGGCTGGACGAGGCGGCCGAGGTGGTCGGTTACGCAGTGATCGCGATGGGCTTCAGCCTGGAGCAGGGCGGCCACTTCATGCTGCTGGACGAGCTGTACCTGAGCCATCGTGCGCGTGGTCGCGGCCGCGGCAAGCAGGCGCTGGCCATCTGCGAACAGCGGGCACGGGGCCGCGGCGTAAGCCGCCTGCGCCTGGAAGTGAACCATCACAACGAGCTGGCCCGTCGCCTCTATCTGGCGAGCGGTTACATCGATGACACCCGCGATCTGCTGACCCTGCCGCTGGACCACCCGCGCCCGGAGGGCATCCTGTGAGCGAGGCCCTGCTGCGCGCGCTGCAGCAGCGCGCCGCGCTCAATGCGCTGGTCCGCCGCTTCTTCGCCGAACGCGATGTGCTGGAGGTGGAGACGCCGATCCTGTCGGTGGCCGGCAACACCGAGCCGAACATCGACAGCTTCCACACCGATTTCACCGGCCATGTCGATGCCGGTGGCCGCCGCCGCTGGCTGCGCACCTCGCCGGAGTATCCGCTCAAGCGCCTGCTGGCGGCGGGCGTGGGTGACTGTTACGAACTGGGCCGGGTGTTCCGCAACGGCGAGGCGGGCGGCCGCCACAATCCGGAATTCACCATGCTGGAGTGGTACCGGGTCGGTTGGGACCACCATCGTCTGGTGCAGGAAACCGCCGAGCTGGTCGGCCAGGCGCTGGCCCTGGTCGGGCGCAGTGCGACGCTGCGTGTGCTCAGTTACCGCGAGCTGTTCCAGCAGTACGTGGGTGTGGATCCGTTCGATGCCGATGAGGCCGCGTTGCGTGCCGCGCTGGGCGAGGTACATATCGACCCGGTCGGGCTGACCCGCGATGACTGGCTGGATCTGCTGATGACCCATCATATCCAGCCGCATTTCGATGACGCGGTGATGACCGTGGTCCATGATTGGCCTGCCAGCCAGGCCGCACTGGCACGCATTCGAGCCGGCACGCCGCCGCTGGCCGAGCGTTTCGAGCTTTATCTGGGGGCCGTGGAACTGGCCAACGGCTATCACGAACTGAACGACGCGCACGAACAGCGTGCGCGATTCCAGCGTGACCTGCAGCGCCGCCATGAGCGGGGCCAGGTGCAACCGTCCGTGGATGAGGCGCTGCTGTCGGCGTTGCCATCGATGCCTGCCTGCGCTGGCGTGGCGGTGGGTGTCGATCGGTTGTTGATGGCGATGAACCGCACGCCGCGTATCGCCGATGTGCTGGCCTACGACTTCGCCCACGCGTGAGCGCGGTGCGCACGTTCCTGAACATCCAAGACTGAACGGAATTCCGCGTTTCCGCGCTTGCTTCGGTAAGCAGGATGATGCTCTTATCACGGCAGATGCCGGACACTGGCACGCAGTTCATCCATTCCTGCTGGGGAAGGCTTTGGTCAAGTGGTTTGCGGTTGTCGCTGCACCGGTGTACTCCATCGCGCTCTGGGGTGCCTGGCTGCCGTCATCGGCGTCGGCCCAGCAGGCGGGCTATGACGGCGAAGTGGTGACCTGCGAATCGCGCGACATGGGCTGGGTGCATTGCGATATCGACGTCAGCAATGGCATCGACCTTGTGCGCCAGTTGTCCAGCAACAGTTGCATCCGTGGCAGCGAATGGGGCACCGACCGCAGTGGCGTGTGGGTCACCCTTGGCTGCCGCGCAGAGTTCCGTGCGCGTCGTGCGGAAGGTGCAGCGCCTGCGGCAACGGAAGGCAAGCGCCTGGTCCGCCGTGTGGTGCGCTGCGAATCCAATGGCCGCCCGCAGAGTTGCCCGGTGCGCCTGGACGGGGCGCCGGTGCGCCTGCTGCGCCAGCTGTCGGTGCTGCCGTGCCGCGAAGGGCAGGGCTGGGGCTACAAGCGCAATGAAGTCTGGACCAGCCGTGGTTGCCAGGGCGATTTCGAAGTGGCTGACGAGGACGGCCGTTTTGTCGACGTGCCACGCCGCCTGACCTGCGAGTCGAAGTCGAAGAAGCGCCGCTTCTGTGGCGCCAGCATCTCGGTCGGTGCCGCCGTCTCCGAGCAGCTGTCCAGCACGCCGTGCGAGGAAGGCAGTACCTGGGGCTGGAGCCGCAACGGGATCTGGGTGGACGGCGGCTGCCGCGCCGAATTCTCGGTGAATTGAGCCCGGGCAGGCTCCAACCACGCGGGGCGTGGCCCTACAATGGGCCCATGAACACTGCCTCCGACATCGACTACGCCCGTTATGACCACATCCGCCCGATCCTCTGGACCGGCGATGCCCTGCAACTGCTGGACCAGCGCAAGCTGCCGTTCGTGGTCGAGCACGTGGTCTGCCATGACAGTGACGAAGTTGCCAGCGCCATCCACGCGCTGACCGTGCGTGGCGCGCCCGCGATCGGCATTGCCGCAGCGTGGGGTGTGGTGCTGGCGGCGCGGGACGTGCAGGCCGCTGATGGCGCGCATGCGCTTCAGCAGTTGGAGCCGGCGCTGCAGCGCCTGAACGCATCGCGCCCGACCGCCGTCAATCTGGCCTGGGCGCTGGCGCGCATGCGTCGCTGCCTGAACGTCGCCGGCGCCGACTGGAAGGCTCTGCTGGAAGCCGAAGCGCAGGCCATTGCCGAGGAGGACCTGGCCGCCAACCGCCACATGGGCGCGCTGGGCGCGGGCCTGATCGAGGCCGGCAGCGGCGTGCTGACCCACTGCAACACCGGCTCGCTGGCCACCGCCGGCTTCGGCACGGCACTGGGCGTGATCCGTGCCGGCATGGCCCAGCACCGCATCGCCCGCGTGTTCGCCGGCGAGACCCGTCCGTGGCTGCAGGGCGCACGCCTGACCGTGTGGGAACTGCAGCAGGATGGCATCGACGCCACCCTGATCGCCGATTCGGCAGCCTCGCACCTGATGAAGACCGGTGCGGTGCAATGGGTGATCGTCGGCGCCGACCGCATCTGCGCCAACGGCGATACCGCCAACAAGATCGGCACCTATCAGCTGGCCATCGCCGCTCGCCACCACGGGGTCAAGTTCATGGTGGTGGCGCCGTCCTCGACCGTGGACATGGAGACCGTGGATGGCAGCCAGATCGAGATCGAGCAGCGCGACCCGGGCGAGCTGTACGGCGTGGGCGGTACCCGCACCGTGGCCGAAGGCATCGCCGCCTGGAACCCGGTGTTCGACGTCACCCCGGGTGAACTGATCGATGCCATCGTGACCGAGCGCGGGGTGATCCTGAACCCGACCATCGAGAACATGCGCGCCGCCTTCGGCGGGTGAGGCACAGGGGAGGGGGCAGCGTGACCTCCGCCCCCGGTAGTGCCGGCCGCTGGCCGCGCCCCCCCCCTAAGTTCCTGATTTGTGCTGGTAAAATCCCCGTAAATGGAGGCAGGGAACGGCCTGTTGTGGTAGTATCCACAGGTTGAATCGAGGTTCCGGCACGACCCCCTCCCGCAGAGGGCTGCGCCGGACTGGACCGCTACCAGACAACGGAACCCGAATGGCAGAAAACGCCAAGGAAATCATCCAGGTCAACCTGGAAGACGAGATGCGCAAGAGCTACCTCGATTACGCCATGAGCGTGATCGTGGGCCGCGCGCTCCCGGATGCGCGCGATGGCCTCAAGCCGGTGCATCGCCGCGTGCTGTTCGCGATGAACGAACTCAACGCGCACAGCAACAAGCCCTACTTCAAGTCGGCGCGTATCGTCGGTGACGTCATCGGTAAGTACCACCCGCATGGCGATCAATCGGTGTACGACACGCTGGTGCGCCTGGCACAGCCGTTCTCGCTGCGTTACATGCTGGTCGATGGCCAGGGTAACTTCGGCTCGATCGATGGCGACTCCGCCGCGGCGATGCGATACACCGAAGCGCGCATGTCGCGCCTCGCGCATGAGCTGATGGCGGACATCGACAAGGAAACCGTCGATTTCCAGCCCAACTACGACGAGAAGGAACTGGAGCCGACGGTCATGCCGACCCGGTTCCCGAACCTGCTGGTCAACGGTTCGGCCGGTATCGCGGTGGGCATGGCCACCAACATCCCGCCGCACAACCTGAGCGAATCGATCAACGCCTGCATCGCGCTGATTGATAATCCGGAAATCGATGTCGACGGCCTGATGGAGTACATCCCGGGCCCGGATTTCCCGACTGCCGGCATCATCAATGGCACTGCCGGCATCGTCGCCGGCTATCGCACCGGCCGCGGCCGTGTGCGCATTCGTGCCAAGGCCGATATCGAAGTGGCCGACAACGGCCGCGAATCGATCATCGTCACCGAAATTCCTTACCAGGTGAACAAGGCGCGTCTGATCGAGAAGATCGCCGAGCTGGTCAAGGAAAAGAAGATCGAAGGCATCAGCGAGCTGCGCGATGAGTCCGACAAGGACGGCATGCGCATCTACATCGAGATCAAGCGCGGTGAATCTGCCGAGGTTGTGCTGAACAACCTGTACCAGCAGACCCAGATGGAATCGGTGTTCGGCATCAACATGGTGGCGCTGGTCGATGGCCGCCCGCAGTTGATGAACCTCAAGCAGATGCTGGAGGCGTTCGTCCGCCACCGTCGCGAAGTGGTCACCCGTCGCACCGTGTTCGAGCTGCGCAAGGCGCGCGCCCGTGCCCACGTGCTGGAAGGCCTGACCGTTGCGCTGGCCAACATCGACGAGATGATCGAGCTGATCAAGACCTCGCCGAACCCGAATGAAGCACGCGAGCGCATGCTGGCGCGCGTGTGGGAGCCGGGCCTGGTCGGTGCGATGCTGGGTGCCGCCGGTGCCGAAGCCTCGCGCCCGGAAGACCTGCCCAAGGGCGTGGGCCTGATCGAGGGCGGCTACCAGCTGACCGAGATCCAGGCCACCCAGATCCTGGAAATGCGCCTGCACCGCCTAACCGGGCTGGAGCAGGACCGCCTGACCGACGAGTACAAGCAGCTGCTGGAAGTGATCGCCGGGCTGATCCACATCCTGGAAGATCCCGACCGCCTGCTGCAGGTGATCCGCGAGGAGCTGGTCAACGTCAAGGCCGAGTTCGGCGACGAGCGTCGTACCGAAATCCGCCACAGCGAAGAAGACCTGGACATCCTCGACCTGATCGCGCCGGAAGACGTGGTGGTCACCGTGTCACATGCCGGTTACGTGAAGCGGCAGCCGGTGAGCGTGTACCGCGCACAGCGCCGTGGCGGCCGTGGCCGCAGTGCGGCAGCGACCAAGGAAGAGGATTTCATCGAACAGCTGTGGCTGGTCAACACGCACGATACGCTGCTGACCTTCACCAGCTCGGGCAAGGTGTTCTGGCTGCCGGTCTACCAGCTGCCCGAAGCCGGTTCGAATGCCCGCGGCCGTCCGATCATCAACTGGATCCCGCTGGAGCCGGGCGAACGCGTGCAGGCCGTGCTGCCGGTGCGCGAATACGCCGATGGCCAGTTCGTGTTCTTCGCCACCAAGAACGGTACGGTCAAGAAGACCCCGCTGGGCGAGTTCGCCTTCCGCCTGGCGCGCGGCAAGATCGCGATCAACCTCGACGAGGGCGATGCCCTGGTCGGCGTCGGCCTGACCGACGGCGAGCGCGACATCCTGCTGTTCGCCTCCAACGGCAAGACCGTGCGCTTCGGTGAAGACAAGGTCCGCTCGATGGGCCGTACCGCAACCGGCGTGCGTGGCATCAAGATGCCGGCCGGCGAGGAAGTGGTCAGCCTGATCGTGGCCGAGAGTGCCGGTGGCAGCGAGGACGAGAACGAGGACGACAACGGTGTCGAGGAAACCGCAGCCAATGGCGATGCGGTGATCGACGGCGCCGATGACGCCAGCGTGCAGTACATCCTCACCGCCACCGAGAACGGCTATGGCAAGCGCACCCCGCTGCCCGACTACCCGCGCAAGGGCCGTGGCACGCAGGGCGTGATCGGCATCCAGACCACCGAGCGCAACGGCAAGCTGGTCGCCGCGGTGCTGATGGGCTCCAGCGACGAAGTGCTGCTGATCTCCGATGGTGGCACCCTGGTGCGTACGCGTGGCTCGGAAATCAGCCGCGTTGGCCGCAACACCCAGGGCGTGACCCTGATCCGCCTGTCCAAGGACGAGAAGCTGCAGGCGGTGGAGCGCATGGATGCCTCGATCGACGAAGACGAGGACGAGGTGGCCGTCGCCGCACCGGCCGCGACCGACGGCGCACCGGCTGCTGCCAGCAGCGAGGACGCCGCGCAGGAGTGATCCTGCCGCGAACCTGAGGTACCCGACGACGCCGGCCCTGTGCCGGCGTCGTCGTATCCGGATGCCGCACATACGCGCGCGCTTCACGCAGGCGGTGGGATAACGGCGCATGCTGCCCCCGGAGATCGACGATGTCCGCCACGCCGCAGTCCGCTCCTGCCCCTGTTCGCGCCTCCCGGCACCCCCTTGTCACCGTGCTGTCGCTGCTGCTGGTCGTGCTCGGCCTGGTCATCGGCGGGCTCGGTGCGTGGCTGCTCAGCCTTGGCGGCTCGGCGTACTACGCCATCGCCGGGCTCGGCCTGCTGGCCAGCGGCATCCTGTTGTTCGGCAACCGCCGCAGCGGTGCATTGCTGTACGCGCTGGTGTTCATCGGCACGCTGCTGTGGACCTGGTGGGAGTCAGGCAGCGACTACTGGCGCTGGGTGCCCCGGCTGGGCCTGGTGACCGCACTCGGCATCGTGCTGGCCTTGCTGGCGCCCACCCTGCACGAGCCGGTCTCCAAACGCCTGTCGCGCAGCGTGGCCGGCGTGCTGATGCTGGTGTTCGTGGCTGCCTTCGGCCTGGCCTTTGCGCCGCATGGTGAAGTGGACGGGCATCAGCCGTTCCCGGAAGGCGCGGTCAGCGCCGGACTGGAACCTACGCGTGATACCACGGGCCTGCAGCCGGCTGACCAGCCCGCCGAGGGCGACTGGCCGGCGTGGGGCCGCAGCAATGCCGCCACCCGCTATTCGCCGCTGCAGCAGATCACCCCGGCCAATGTGGCCTCGTTGCAGCCAGCCTGGCAGTTCCGTACCGGCGATATGCCCAAGAATCGCTGGGGCGCGGAAACCACGCCGCTGAAGATCGGCGATCGCCTTTACCTGTGCACCGCGCGCAACCGCCTGATCGCACTCGATGCCGCCAGCGGCAAGGAACTGTGGCGGTTCGACCCCAAGGTGAAGGACACCTCGATTCCGTACACCGCCGCCTGCCGTGGGGTGAGCTACTACGAGCAGCCCCGCACGCCGACCATTGCCGATGCGGCATTGGCCGATGTCGCCGCCGATCTGGCGCTGCCGGAGCCGCCGCCCAGCGTCACCCGCAGTGCTGCACCGGGCAATCGCCCGGCGTGCTGGGCACGCATCATCGAAGGCACGCTGGACGGCCGCATCATCGCGGTGGACGCCGACAGCGGCCGCCCCTGCGCCAACTTCGGCAACAACGGCCAGGTCGACATCACCCTAGGCATGGGTGAGGTGCCACCGGGTTACGTGTCGATCACCTCGCCACCGGCGATCGTGCGCGGGGTGATCGTGACCGGTCACCAGGTGCTGGACGGGCAGCGCCGCGATGCGCCGTCGGGCGTGATCCAGGCCTACGATGCCATCACCGGCAAGCTGCGCTGGGCGTGGGACATGGACCAGCCCGAGCGCAGCGGTCTGCCGCCGCGCGAGCAGACCTATACGCGCGGCACGCCCAACATGTGGACCACCGCCACCGGTGATGAGGCGCTGGGCCTGGTCTACCTGCCGCTGGGCAATTCCGCGGGTGACTACTGGAGCGGCTCACGCACGGAAAACCAGAACCGCTATGCGACGTCACTGGTGGCGATCGACGTGGCCACCGGCAAGCCGGTCTGGCATTTCCAGGCGGTGCGCAAGGATGTGTGGGACTACGACCTGGGTTCGCAGGCCAGCCTGATCGATTACCCGACCGCTGCCGGCAAAGTGCCGGCGATCCTGTTGCCGACCAAGCAGGGCGACATCTACATCCTCGACCGCCGCAACGGCCAGCTTCTGACCGCGGCCGAAGAGCGCAAGGTGCCGGTGGGCGGCGTCGAACCCGAGCAGCGTTCACCCACGCAGTTGTTCTCGCTGTACCACACGCTGCGTCGCGAGCATGAGCTGACCGAACGTGACATGTGGGGCATCACCCCGATCGACCAGCTGGTCTGCCGCATCCAGTTCCGCAAGGCCTACTACGAAGGGTTCTACACGCCGCCGAGCAGTGACCGCCATTCCATCGAGTACCCCGGCTACAACGGCGGCTCGGACTGGGGCAGCGTGTCCATCGACACGCGCCGCGGCGTGATCGTGGCCAACTACAACGACATGCCGAACTACAACCGGCTGGTGCCACGCGCGGAGGCCGACCGGTTGGGCTGGCTGCCGCGCGAAAAGATCCGGTTCGACAAGGGCGGAGCAGAAGGCGCGGGTGACCCGCAGGTGGGCACGCCCTACGCCATCCAGGTCAATGCCGGTTGGCGCTTGCCGTTCACCGGTCTGCTGTGCAAGCAGCCGCCCTATGGCGGCATCCGTGCCATCGACCTGCGCACCGGCAAACTGCTGTGGGACCGTCCATTCGGCAGTGCGCGCGGCAACGGACCCTTCGGCATCCGCTCCGGCCTGCCGATCGAGATCGGCACACCGAACAATGGCGGTTCGGTGGTGACCGCCAGCGGCCTGATCTTCATCGCCGCCGCCACCGATGACCTGCTGCGCGCCATCGACCTGAGGACCGGCAAGGAGTTGTGGCATGCCAAGCTGCCCGCGGGAGGCCAAGCCAATCCGATGGTGTACGAGCAGGGCGGGCACCAGTACGTGGTGATCATGGCCGGCGGCCACCATTTCATGGAAACCCCGAACGGCGATTACGTGATGGCTTTTGCGTTGCCGAGGTAACCGCAACGGGGGCGGTGGGCCGCCCCCGTTGCATGACGCTGGATCACACCGTCACTACCACCTTGCCGATCTGCTCGTTCGATTCCAGGTAACGGTGTGCGTCCTGGATCTGCGCGAACGGGAACACCCTGGCGATCTTCGGCGCCAGCGTGCCCTTGTCCAGGCCATCCACGATGAAGGCCTTGGCACGTGCCAGCGCGGCATCGTCGGAGACGATTTCCGAGTACAGGTAACCCTTCAGCGTCAGTGACTTGCCCAGCACGTTGAACAACGGGAACGGGGTGGGTTCACTGCTCAGCGCGCCGTATTCCAGCAGGATGCCGCCACGCGCCATGGCTTCGGTCAGCGGTACGAACTGCGGACCACCGATCGGATCGAACACCACGCGGGCACCTGCGCCGCCGGTGATGCGCGCCACTTCGGCCACCAGATCCTGTTCCTGGGTGGCGATGACATGGGCGGCACCGGCGTCGAGCAGGGCCTGGCGCTTGCCCGGGCCACGGGTCACAGCGATCGACGTGGCGCCGACTGCATTGGCGATCTGGATGGCGGCCAGGCCGACGCTGCTGCTGGCGGCGGTGATGATGACGAAATCGCCGGCGGCCAGGCGTGCCTGTTCCAACAGCGCGCCCCAGGCGGTGACGTACTGCATCCACACCGCGGCGGCCGTTTCAAAGTCCAGTGCCTGCGGATGCTTGACTACCAGTCGTGCCGGCACGTTGGCCAGTTCGCCGTAGGTGCCCCAGCGCGCGATATCCAGCGGCGGCACCACGCTGACCGCATCGCCCGCAGTGAATCCGCTCACTGCACTGCCGACGGCTTCAACCACGCCGGCCGCTTCGTAGCCCAGGCGGCTGGGGAACTGCGCTTCCTGCAGGTAGGCGCCGTTACGGAACATCACCTCGGCGCGGTTCAGGCCGATCGCCTTCACCCGGATCTGGACTTCGTCAGGGGCGGGGGCGGGAACGTCGATATCGTCGATGCGCAGTACATCGGCAGTGCCATATTCGTGGATGCGGACAACCTGGCTCATGGGGGGCTCCGAGGAAGGGCCGGCGAGGGCGCCGGCGAAAGGGTGAGCGCTACTGTGCGCGTAGTCTGCATCCAGAATAAGGGGTAATCTGGCGTTTCATTGAAAAACAATTGTTTGCAATGGACCTGATCGTTCCCCTGCGGACCTTCGCCAAGGTGGCTGAGGTCGGCTCCTTCGCCGCCGCTGCCGAGGCACTGGACCTGTCGCCGCAGCTGGTCGGCAAGCACATCCAGGCGCTGGAGCAGCATCTGGGTGTGCGCCTGCTCAACCGCACCACGCGCAAGCAGAGCCTGACCGACTTCGGCCAGGCCTACCTGGCGCGGGCGCGGGTGATCCTGGAGGAAGTGGAGGGGGCCGAGCAGCTGGCCGAAGTGGCGCGCGGGCGGCCGATGGGGCGCCTGCGCATCAGTGCGCCGGTCACCTTCGGCGTGCATGCGCTGGGCCCCGCGGTGGTGGCCTACTTGCAGCAGTACCCGGACGTGCAGGTCGATCTGAACCTGTCCAACAGTCTGGTGGACATCGTTGAAGACGGCTACGACCTGGTGTTCCGCACTGGCGATCTGGCCGACAGTGGGCTGGTGGCGCGGCGGTTGGGGCCGTATCCGCTGGTCCTGTGTGCCTCGCCGGACTATCTGGCTTCGCGACCGGCCATTGCCCATCCCAATGACCTGAGCCGCCACGAGTGCCTGGGCTTCGCGCATTCGATCATCCGCACCCGCTGGAGCTTTCGCGATACCGATGGCGGCGTGCTGACCGTGCCAGTGTCCAGCCGCTTCATGGTCAACCAGGCCGAGCCGCTGCTGACCGCCGCCATCGGAGGGCTGGGGCTGATCCTGCAACCGCACGAAATGCTGGCCGGAGCATTGGCGCGTGGTGAGCTGGTGGAAGTGCTGCCGGACTACGTACCGGTGTCGACCTGGATCAATCTGGTGTATCCGCGCGATCGCCAGCTGACGCCCAAGCTGCGCAGCTTCCTGGACTTCTGCGTGGCGAGATTCAGCGAACAGACGATGGCAAGGCGATAGCGGGGCCATCGGGTAGAAGGGTTTCCATCAACTGCGAAGGATCTCGCACTCACGTTGCATCCGGGGCTGTGCGCATTCCACCACGCAGGCGGAGTGGATGGCAGCGCATCGATGCATTCAGTGTCACCGTTGAGATGTTGCAGCAGAGTCCCTGGTGTCGATGCGGCGGCCGCATCCTTGGTCTAGGATGCGTCCAGGAATCCCCGCAAAGGAACTGCCATGAGGATTGTTGGACGCCTGTTTCTCTGCAGTGCACTGGCCTGTTCGGTTCTACTGGTTACCCCGGTTTTTCCAGCAATCGGCGCCACATCTTCCGAGCGTGCACATCCACGTGCGCAGGACGCCATCGATGACTGGCTGGCGGCCTTCAACGCTGGCAGCCTCGAGCAACTGCAGGCGTTCGCCGATACCTACGCGAAGAAGGAAGGCAGCAGCCCCAAGGACTATCTCGAGTTCCGCGAGAGCACCGGCCCGCTGAGTGTGCTGGAAACACGCCAGAGCGCGCCCGGTCACGCGAAGGTGCTGGTGATGGGCCAGCTGAGCGAGCGCGCGATGTGGGTGACGGTCGTCATGGATCCGGCCAGCCCGGCGCATGTGAAGCAGTTCCAGATCGAAGGCACTGAAACGCCGGACAAGTACAGACCGGAGAGGGTTGCTTTGCCTGCCCTGATGGCCGATGCCACAGCAAGGCTGGAGGCGCTGCGGGCCCAGGACGCGCTGTCGGGTGCGTTGCAGGTGGCACGGAACGGCAAGGTGCTGCTGGACTGGCGCGGTGGCAATGCCGATCGCACCGCTGGCATTCCAGTGGGCGTGGATACGCAGTTCCGCCTTGCGTCCTCCAACAAGATGTTCACCGCAGTGGCCATTCTGCAGCGGGTGCAGGAGGGCAAACTCAGTCTCGATGACACGATCGGCAAGCACCTGCCGGACTATCCGAACAAGGCCGTTGCCAACAGCGTGACGGTTCGCCAGCTGCTGACCCATACCAGTGGCCTGGGTGATTTCTTCGGCGACGATTTCGAGCAGTATTCCGCGTCGCTGAAGACGCTGGATGACTATGTGCAGCGCTTTGCCAAGGATGCACCGCAGTTCACGCCCGGCAGCCAGGACAGCTACTCGAACTATGGCTTCATCGTGCTTGGGCGGATCATCGAGGCCGTCTCCGGGCAGTCGTACTACGCCTATGTGGAGCAACACATCCTGCGCCCGGCAGGCATGACCGGCACCGGCTTCGAACCGGAAACAGTGACGGTGCCACGGCGTGCGGTCGCCTATACGAAGCAGGATGGGCAATGGGTGCGTGAAACGAAGTCGCTGCCCTGGCGCGGCATGTCAGCCGGTGGTGGCTACAGCACGGTGAGCGACATGGTGAAGTTCGCCGAGGCGCTGCGCAGCGGAAAGCTGGTCTCACCTGCATTGCTGCAGCAGGCCACCACGGCGCAGAACCACAAGGGCTGGTACGGGTTCGGCTTCGTGGTGCAGGGCGAGGGCAGGGAGCATCAGTACGGCCACGAAGGCGGTGCGCCCGGATCGAACAGTGCCATCGTGGTGCTACCCGCGCAGGGCTATGTGATCGTTGGGCTGGCCAATGTCGATCCGGATGCGATCGGCAATGTGGTCAACTACATCGCGCGAAGAGTGCCGCTGTAGTCCCGAGCGACTATGCCACAGCGATGTTGACGCTGGGGCAGGTGGCGGACCAGAATCGGGCCATGAGCCGACTCCTTCCCGTGGTGTGTCTGGTCGCCAGCATGGTGCTGCTGCTGCGTGGGGTGCACGTGATACTCAAGGGTGTTCCGGCCATGGCCAGCGAAGGTGCCAGTGCTGCGTATGCACAAGGCTACCTGCATGGACAAGCGGCAGCCGGGTGGGTGTTGATTGCCGCTGCAGTAGCCTGTGCGTTCATTGCCTGGCACAGGGCGCGCGCCCGGAAGTGAGAGACGGGCGCGTCAGCGCGGCACCCGCACCATCTTCGTCATCAAGTGTTCCACCACACCCGCCGGGTCCGCCGTGCGGCCCACATGCGTGCTCGACATCTGCACCACCGAGCTGCGCTTGGCGGTGAGGAAATGGAAGCGCGCACGCGCTGGCAGCTGTGCGATCGGCCCGGCGCTGGCATCGCCGCGGCAGATCGCCACTATCGCATCCAGCCACGGCTGCAGCGCCTCCTGGTCCAGCGCTGGCGCGAAGGCGTGCAGGCGTGCCGGATCGATCTCGATGGCCGCTTCCAGATGACGCGCGCCGGGACAGGAGACGATCACCCCGACGTTGATGAATTCCTCGCGTTCCACCCGCGGTACCACGCGGATGACCGCGTAGTCATACGTGTGCAGCGTGGGCACGGACGGCCTCCTGCACGAACACCGCACGCACTTTCAGGCGATGCTTGAGATAGTCGATGTAGCCTTGGCGATAGGCCTGCGGGCTGTCGAATGCCGGCTCGTTGACCAGCCAGCTGTCCGGCACCAGGCCGACGATGCGCTCGATCTCGGCATCGGTCAGGCGCGCGGCCAGCTCGGCATCCACTTCGGCGATGCGGCTGGCGAACGACAGCAGCACATGGTCGCGGATCAGCACGAAGGGCTTCTCGCAGGCATCGCCGGCGTTGGCCCAGTCGTGATGGAAGTACATCGCCGCGCCGTGATCGATCAGGTACAGCTTTCGATGCCACACCATCAGGTTGGGATTGCGCGTGGTGCGATCGACATTGCTGGTGAACGCATCGAACCAGACGATGCGCGAGGCCAGGTCGGCATCCACCGGCATCGCCGCCGGGTCGTAGTTGATCGCACCGGGCAGGTAGTCCAGGCCCAGGTTCAAACCTTCACTGGCGCGTATCAGTTCCTGGATCTCCGGGTCGGGCTCGGTGCGGGCGAACTCGCGGTCCAGCTCCACGAACAGGATCTCCGGAATCGGCAGGCCCAGCGTGCGCGCCATTTCGCCGGCGATCAGCTCCGCGATCAAGGCCTTCGGGCCCTGGCCGGCGCCTCGGAACTTCAGTACGGCCATGCCGTCGTCGTCGGTCTCAACCACGGCCGGCAGGGAGCCACCTTCCCGCAAGGGGGTGATGTAGCGGAGGGCATGTACGGTGCGCATGCGCGCATTCTAGCGTGGGTGCCGCCAAGGGAGCGCCGGGCGCGTCCCGGCGGCTCCATGTCGTTCCCCGTCAGTGCGTCAGCGCACCGCGCTGCTGTTCCTGCACGCGGACCTGTTCCTGCGTGGCCTGATCGGCCTGCCGCTGGTTGACCACGGCAAGCGTATCCAGGCTGTCCTGCACCGGACGCTGGGCGGCCTCGGCAGTGGGTGATGAGGCGCGCAGCGAGGCCGGATCATCCAGCGGCCCCTTCACCACAAAGATGTTCTGCGCCGCGCCCGCACCCTCGGTCTGGCGGCTGAGCACCACATGGTCGACCCGGTCCAGGCCGTTTTCGCGGGCCAGCACCAGCAGGCTGGCACTCAGGCGCTCGCTGGACGCATCGAAACTGCGTCCGTTGGCAGCATCCAGCTCAGCTACCTTGCCGCGGATCTGCTCGTGCAGCGAACGGTCACGGCCTTCCGCAAGCAGCGTCGGTAAGCCATCGCCCTCCACCGCATGCTGTGTGGTGATCGGCACATGCGTATGCGTGCCCTCAGTGTGGTCGAAGTAATGCAGCGTCGACGGCGAGGTACTGGTATCGAAGTAGGGCTGGCGCGGGGGCGAGCCCTCGCCGAGGTTGAGCCCGTTCTGCTCCAGCAGGCGCTCGTCCAGGCCCAGCTTCTTCATGTTCACTTCCATCCGGCTGACGCCATCGGGCGCTGGATTCGCGGCCTCGTATTCGCTGGCCAGTCCGATCGCCAGGGCGCCGTAGAAATTCTGGTAGTCCGAATTCCCATGATGGCCCAGGCCGGTGCTGACGCCCTGATCGTAATAGTGCCTGGCCATTCCCTCGATGTTGGCTGCGGTGGGGGAGATGGTCAGGTCCGCATTGAGGGTCAGCTCCGGGTGCGGGGCATAGGTGATCGGCGGGCCGGGTCGCGACTGGATGACGTCTGTCGAGCGGGTGCTGGCTTCATACAGGTCGCGCAGGGTAGCGTCCGGGTTGCTGGCACGTACCTGGCTGACCAGCGCATTCCAGCCTGCGATGTTCGAAGAAGCCTCATCGCGGCGGTTGGCCGCGAGCAGGGTGCCGATGGCCTCGGTGTAATCATGGCTCGTTGTACGGCCCGCGACCTGCTCCACGTCGGCTTCGAACTGCACGTAGGCGCGCTCGACATCAGCATCGTTGAAACCGTGCTGGATCTCGTGACCGAGCACAAAGGCAACCTCGGCCGCGTCGAACCTGTCCGGGGCCGACGGGGTCGACAAGCTGCTGGCGGGCAGGTTGATGGATTTCGTGCCGGTCTCGTAGGTGCCACCCGCGTTGCTTGTGGCGGGCAACAGTTCGAAGCGTTCCAGGTAGCCTGCCGCGATGGCGGCGTCCACCTGCTTCGCCAGGACGGGCGAGCCCGCGATGACGCTGCGCAGGTTGTCGACCTGGTCGCTGGTGACGTCGGTCTTGCCGGCGAACTCGCCCAGCAGGCGTTCCGTTTCTGCGGAAAGGATCGTCATTGATGGCTCCCCTTACTGCACGGTGACAAGACGCACGCAGGCATGCGTGGCGTCGCCGAGGGCGTGGGGGTTCTCGGGCATGGTGTCGACCTTGATGCTCAGCTGCGGTCGATCGAAGCGGTCGTAGATCACCCGGCCGTGTTCGCCGCGCACCGTCTCGCGCTTGAAGCCAGCGGCATCCAGTGCGGAAGCGAAGTGGTTGAAGTCGACCTGGCAGATCGCCGCAGCCGAGGCCTTGCGATCGCTGCTGGTGTCCATGAAGTTCAGGTCCAGCCGCGCGTCGGCAGTGCCGGCCCGCTGCACTTCCAGTCCATAGCCCCATTCCGGTGTCAGCGTGCCGCCATAGCCGAAGTGGCCGGGGCCGAAGACCTGCGCCGGCGCCTGCATTGCCGCGGACAGGCGCTCGGCAGTGAGCTCACGGGTGGAGGTCGTGACCTTGATCAGGTCCAGCAGGCGCAGCAGCAACTGCTCGGCATTGAGCGGGGAGGGCGAGGTGGTCTCGGATACGGCGGGGGCCATGGTGTCGGTTCCTTGAGAAGTCGGCGTGCGGTCGGCGGCATGTGCGCAGGCGCAGAGCGTGGCCGCTGAAAGTGCGAGCGTCCACGGTCGTATGAATGCGTACCGGGGCATGTGCGTTCCTTGCAGATTGAAGGTTGACCCTAGGGCCAGCCGGATGAAGCAGAGGTTAAGCGTAATCGAGGCACCCGAATGCGTTACAAAAGGTGAACGGGTGCGCATTCTTCACTTGACCATTCCGCGCGCGATGTCAGCATCGGGTCCATGGAGCATCAACTTCGCGTGTGACCTTCAACAGGAGGCCGTCATGCAACAACTGCGCAGCTGTCACGCTTTACCCTGCATGCACTGCAACGCGTGGTGTTGACCCTGGTCTGATACGGCCACTTTGCCGGCACGGATGGCCGCCACCCACAGCATCTGCCACTGTTCACCCGATGCGGTCCCGGCATGCTCTTGCCGGCCCTGCAATACAGACATACGCCCGCCAGATTGTCCTCTGCGTTGCCCGATGGCCTTCGCAGCGCGGAGGCTGGCTTGTCCATGATGATCCTGCAGGCTTTGGAGGTGCACCCATGAGCGACCAATACGAACGAATGCTGCCGGCCCTGGACGATGCCAAGGTCGAGGAAATGATCGGAAAACTGGTGCTGGTCGGGGTGACCCGCTACGGCGGCGACGGCCAGGTGCAGGGACTGGAGCAGTACGCGGGAACGGTGCTGCGCATCAGTGCCGATGAAGGCGTGGTGCTGGCCGACGAGAATGATGGCCACGAGCGTTACCTGCCGCCGATGCTTGACCAGTACCTGCCGGCCCAGCCGGGAGAGTACCGGATGAGCAACAGCGGCATGATCGTGGTTGACCCGGACTATCTCACCGCCTGGGACCTGCACGCCCAGCAGTAGTGCCAGGCCATGCCTGGCAGGTGCCGGCAGCTCCCCGGCACCTCCCGGAGCTGCACTTTGCCCCATCCGGCCTCATACCAGTCGGGCCACGTTCGGATCCTTTCGCAGGATTTGGTGTTGCGTGGGGGGCGTCAATCGGAACGCGGTTGAATGTACTTCTCCCACTTTACATCTCGAACTGAATATGAAGATGTAACGATCGTGAGGGCTGACAGGAATCGAGCGAGACCTTCGCCGGGATCGTCATAGATTAGATAGTCGGTTCCAAGGAGTTTCTCTGAGAAGATTCCTTCATTTCGGAGAAGTGCTCCTTTGGTAAGGTCGAGATAGATGTCTGGCTTCTCTCCTTCAGGGAAATCGCTGAGGACATTGGATATATCGTGAAGGCCTGATCCACCGTAACCCACAATACAATGCAAAATTCGATGCATAGGCCAGTCCAGCTCACCCAGCTGGACGCCCCCGAGGCTTGTGGGATCCAGGCGCTTGACGCTAGAGATGTTCTTGGATATTTCAAGTAGAACGGACTTGGAGACATTTGTTTTCACTTCGATCGTCGCAACGACGCCCTCGTGGAAAATCATGTCGTGACCGCTGTTAAAGCGAAGCCTCGGCATGGACTTCAGCATCAAAACGATGTCTTGCTGGCGTGACCGCCTTCCCTGTGAGTCAATAATGACGCCGCTCACAGTACTGGTCATTTCAGGGATATGAGATTCGAGAAAGTCATGAATTAGTCGCTCGCGGACGGTTCCTGCAGTGGCAGAGTGCCCGATCACCTTGCTCATCTCGTACTGAGCGACAAGCGAGTTGATTGCGCTTCGGCAGTATTGAAGGTAGGGGGGGTCTTTGGGAGTTCCCATGTTTTCGCGTCGAATGGGGAGCTTCATAATAATTGAGCGCAGAATCATCGTGTGCGGGGGTGTCCTCCACTTTGCCCCATCCGGCCACTAGCCCTTCCGGCCCATTCACGACAGCCCCTGCGGTGCTAGATTCGGGCCCTTGCCCGTCCTCGGGCGCCCGTTCACACCCCAGGGGATAAGGATGCTGATCCGTCGAACCTCTCTGGCGGCGGCTGTTGCCGTTGCCACCGTCGGCCTGCTGGCCGCAGGCCCGGCGCTTGCCGATTACGCGAAGCCGCCGGAACACCTGCTCAAGGTGCTGAAGGCACCGCCGCCGCCAGCACCGAACGTGGCCCCGGGCGGCCAGCGCCTGCTGCTGACCACCGCGCAGACCTACCCGTCGATCAGCCGCGTCGCCCAGCCGTACCTGAAGCTGGCCGGCGTTCGCCTGGAGCCGAAGAACCGCAGTCGGCATGACACCCCCGGCGGCTACGGTATTCCGGCCTGCGTGGCCGACTTCACCCTGGTCGATATCGGCAGCGGCAAGGAGACCAAGGTCAACCTGCCGCAGGGCTGCGCCACCGGCGCGCTGTGGTCGGCCGATGGCAGCCACTTCGCCTTCCAGAATGCGGTCGATACCAGCGTGCAGCTGTGGGTAGGCGATGCGGCCACCGGCCAGGTGAAGCAGGTGCCGAACGTGCAGCTGAATCCGATCTTCGGGTACACCGTGCAGTGGCTGGGTGGCAGCCAGAACCTGCTGGTGAAACTGGTGCCGGCCAATCAGGGTCCGGCGCCGTCCAACGGTGGCGTGCCGACCGGTCCGGATGCGCAGGAATCGCTGGGCAGCAGTGGCGAGAGCAGCACCTACGAAGCCCGCGACACGCTGACCAGCGTGCATGACGAAAAGCTGTTCGCCTACTACGGCGCTTCGCAGCTGGCCGTGGTCGATACCGCCGCGGGCAGCGTGCGCCCGGTGGGGCAGCCTGCGCTGTTCAACGAGGTCAGCGCCGCGCCCGACGGCGTGCACGTGCTGACCGAATCGATCAAGGCGCCGTACTCACATGCGGTGACCTACCAGCGCTTCGCCAACGACGTGGCCGTACTGGACGTGAGCAATGGCCGCAGCACGCCGATCGCCAGCCTGCCGCTGGCGGATCGCGTGCCGGTGCACGGCGTACCGGAAGGCCCGCGCGGTTTCGACTGGCGAGCCACCGATCCGGCGACCCTGGTCTATGCCGAAGCGCTGGACAAAGGCGACTGGAAGGTCAGCGTGCCGCACCGTGACCGCGTGCTGATGCTGAAGGCCCCGTTCAACGGCAAGCCGACCGAAATCACCCGTACCGCGCAGCGTTTTGAAGGGTTTGCGTGGACCGCCGATCCGGCCGTAGCCTTCCAGTACGAGAACGACGAGAACCGCCACTGGATGCAGACCCGCATCGTCGATGTGGACCAGCCGAAGAAGGAAGGCCGCCTGCTGTGGGACATGTCCAGCGATGAGCTGTACGGCAATCCCGGCAACCTGGTGTTCACCCGTCTGCCGAATGGTGCGCAGGTCGTGCGCCGTGAGGGCAACCACGTGTTCCTCAGCGGCCGTGGCGCCTCGCCGCAGGGCGATCGTCCGTTCCTCGACCGCCTTGACCTGGGCACGCTGAAGAGCGAGCGCCTGTTCCGCAGCAGTGCCGACGCCTACGAACAGTTCCTCGGCTTCAGCAACACGCCGGGGCGCTACCTGACCTGGCACCAGTCGGTGATCGATCCGCCGAACGCCTTCATCCGCCAGCAGGGGGAGGCAGTGGCCGATGCGAAGGCCGGCGAGGCGCAGTTCGCGTCCACCGCGACCGCGCTGACCAAGCTGGTCGACCCGACCCCGGAAGTGCGCCAGATCAAGAAGCAGCTGGTGACCTACAAGCGTGCCGACGGCGTGGACCTGTCGTTCACCCTGTATACGCCGCCGGGCTACAAGGAAGGCCAGCGCGTGCCGGCGATCCTGTACGCCTACCCGGCCGACTTCGCCAATGCTGCGCAGGCCGGCCAGGTGTCCGGTTCGCAGCAGACCTTCACCCGTCTGCAGCCGTACCGCCTGATGCTGCTGGCCGGCTACGCGATCATCGACAACGCCTCGTTCCCGATCGTGGGCGACCCGAAGAACGCCTACGACACCTACCTGGAGCAGCTGGAAGCCGACGCCAAGGCAGCGGTGGACAAGGCCGTGGACATGGGCGTGGTCGACCGCAACCGCATCGGCGTGACCGGTCACAGCCATGGCGGCCTGATGACCGCCAACCTGATCGCGCACACCAACCTGTTCAAGGCCGGTGTGGCGACCAGCGGTTCGTACAACAAGACCTTTACCCCGTTCGGCTTCCAGAACGAGCGTCGCTCGGTATGGCAGGCGCAGGACGTGTACCTGAAGGCCTCGCCGTTCTTCTATGCCGACAAGATCAAGCTGCCGCTGCTGCTGGTGCACGGTGAGGACGATGCCAACCCGGGCACCGAACCGTTCCAGTCGCGCAAGCTGTACCAGGCCATTCGTGGCAACGGCGGTACCACCCGCCTGGTGATGCTGCCGAACGAACCGCACTGGTACACCGCGCTGGAGTCCAACGAGCAGCTGGTGTCGGAGATGCTGAACTGGTTCGACACCTACGTGAAGAACGCCAAGTAGCGTCGAGCGAGCTCGACTGCTTTGCACGAGGCCGCCTTCGGGCGGCCTTCCTGCATCCTGTAGAGCCGCGCCATGCTCGGCTGCTGTTCGACAGAGATAGGAAAGTCTCATGAAGGCATGGATGTTGGTACTGGCCACGTTGTTGGTTTCTCCAGTGGCAATGGCGGTGCAGCCCCCGATGAGCGTGCACGTGACGTACGACTGGTCTGGTTGGGGTTCTGTATCTGAGCGCTGGGTCATCCGGCGCGATGCCTATGGCTTGACCACCCGTGTACAGGTGGTTGATGCGCCCGACGTCCAGCCGCGTTTGCTGGAGCTTCTGCCGTTCGGGGCGCTGTCAGCGTTCGAGGCCGCGCTGCGGGCAGCACCGTTGACCAGGGACGCCACGGTGGATCTGATCACTTCGCAGCTGGACCGGCCCGCGATACTCAAGCTGGATCCGGAGCTGCGCAGCATGCCGCCGGCCAGATGTTCGTTTGCCCAGCAGCAGGCCTGGGCACGGCAAGCTCTGGCCGGGCAGGGTTTGCAGGAGCGCGTTGCAGAGCACTTCAACAGTCTCCGGACCGATGACTATCCCATCATGACCGTGGTCGTATCCCGGCTGGGCCACCCGGATACCGTCTTGGTGTCCACCTCCCAGCACACGATGATGCTGCCTTGGAAGCGCCTGTCGTCGGCGGACTTCGATCAGCAGGTTCTGGAAGGTGCTCAGGAAGAGTGGCGTCCGGCGTTGAGCGATGCATTGATGGGGCTGCTACCTGCGGGAGAACCCACACGCGAACGCTTCAAGATCGCTTGGTTTCAGAACAGATTACGCGGCGACCTTGCCTTGGAGGCGCTGCGTTGTGGAACCCTGCGCTAGGAAACGGCAGATTGATCATCCATGGATGCTCTGCAATCAACTGTGGAGACTCGGTAACGACGTGTTACCGGCACATTCGCACGCCACGCAAATGGTCTAGGCTGAACCTGATCGCTCGTTCCAGGTCGGTGCAATGAAAGCCATTCTCCTTGCTGCAACGTTGTCGTTGGCCCTGGTTTCAACGGCATATGCTCAGTCGTTTCCTGCTGAGCTGACGCAATTGGGCATTGTCGCCGGCATGCCTTACGCCAAGGCCAAGCGCCTGCTGGATGCTGCAGGCTGGCAGGCGAAACCTGCGCAGGGCGCGCCGGAGTCGCTGGAGGGCTTTCCGGAAGTCGGATGCCAGAAGGACGGAAAGCAGTGTGCGACGACCTTCGAAAAGGACGGTCAACAGATCGCGGTGCGGCTGGGCACTACCCTGGCAGGGCAGCCGTTCGTGCAGAGCGCTGACTGAGCACCCGCCCTCACGCCAGCGGTAGGCGGTCCTGCGCGTGGGATAACCCGTCATGCAGGTCGCGCACGTGCTCGGCCTTGGCATGCACCCGGGTGGTATCGCCGAAACTGCGTAGATAAGCGCAGGCTGCGAAGCCGGCGCTCTTCTTTTCGTACTCGGCAATCCAGGCCAGTCGATCCGGATTGTTGGCCTGTTCGGATGACCACGCGGCCACTGGCGGGCGGATGCGGTACTTCAGGCCGACGCGCCACGGCTTCGGTGTCAGTCGCGCACGGAAGCAATGCTGCAGCCGGCACATGCGCGCGTACAGGGTATCGGTGCCCAGTGCCTTGAAGAATGCCTGCAGCTGCTCGTCCTCCGGGGAGAACGTGGCATGCATCGCCAGTACGCGCAGTCCCGCAGGCGTCCGGTAGGCGCGCAGATGCCAGTGGGGGTGTTGTTCGCTGAAGGCTTCCACGCGTCGCAGCGCCAACCCCTCGGCGCCCCCGGCGGCGGCCAGCCGCTGCCTGCGGCGCATCAGCAATGCCGCATTGACCAGAACCACCGCCGCCACGCCCAGCACCAGTCCCACCAGCCAATGCCACAGCAGCGTGCCGGTGACGGCGCCGGCAAGCAGCACGACCGCCGCAACGATGGCCGGCATCACGCAGCCGGCTGGCGGCTGCGCATGGTCGATGTCGGCGAACAGTACGTCCGGGCTGTTGAGGCACAGTGCGCCATAGCTGTTGCGGGTTATGACGACGTCGCCGTCGCGCTGCACGATCTGCTCGCGGATCGGCACGCCTTCCACGCCGTAGTTGCTGCGCACTTCGCGACGCGGCAGCACCTGTCCGGCGAGGATGGCATTGAGGGCTTCATTGGCGCGGCGGTCGGCGTGCACCTGCGCCTCGGCAGGGCCTTCGTCGGACCAGCCGAAGCGGCGCACCACCACCGGCCGGCCACGGAAACGGGCCTGCAGGCGGGCTTCGGCCCAGTAGGCGGGAACGATCATCATCGCGGGGTGCTCTATCTTCCGTGGCAGGTGCCAACGCGAGTCTGGCACAGCGCCGGGGTGCCCGCATCTGCTTGCTGCGGCGGCCGGGCCGGAGTGATAGATTGCGCGCTTCGCATGCACTCCACCAAGGACGGAGCGATGTCCATGATCCTGCGCGGCCTGTTGGCCCTGGCCTGTGCCGGGGTGGTTGGCATGCCCACGGCGGCGGCACCGGCCGGGCCGCAGATTGTCACTGACGATGTCAGCCGCTTCTACGCGCTGTACGACAACGCAGGTGGAAAACCCAGCGTTGCGCAGTTGCGTGGCTACATGGCCGAGGGTTCGGCGGGCCTGGCCGAGCTGGCCAAGGCACGCCGGGTCACCCCCGAGCGCATTGCCGAGTCCATCGCCAGCCAGCCGGAGCTGTATGTGCAGGGGCGAAGCTGCCTGGCCGAACTGCCGGCGGTGAAACAACGTCTGACGCAGGTGTTTTCCAACCTGCAGGCCATCTATCCGCAGGCTGCGTTTCCACCGGTGACCATCGCCGTCGGCCGTGGTCGTCCGGTAGGGTTGACCTCGAAAAGCGGCGTGATCATCGGCCTGGAAGCGCTGTGCGCAGCCGATTTCATGAATCCCAATGTGCAGGACCGCTTCGTGCATGTGATCGCGCACGAGTACGTGCACATCCAGCAGACCGGCCTGACCGACTTCGAGCCGGGCGACCCGCATGCGACGGTGCTGCGTGTTTCGTTGGGCGAGGGCATTGCTGAGTTCATCGCCGAACTGATTTCCGGCAACGTCGGCAACGGGCGCCATGCGGCATGGACCCGTGGTCGGGAAGTGCATATCGAAAGCGCGTTCGCGCTGGATCTGGACAGCACCGATCTGTCGCCGTGGCTGTACAACTACAAGCCAGGCTCGCAGGAACCTTACGACCTGGGGTACTGGGTGGGATACCGCATCGCCAAGGCCTATTACCTGCAGGCCAAGGACAAGCGTGACGCGGTGCGTGCGCTGATCCAGCAGGACAACCCGAAGGCGATCCTGGCCGCCAGCGGCTGGACGCCGGGTATGTGGATGCCGGCGAAAGTCACGGGTGTGGCGGCGCGTACGGCTGCACGCTGAGCACAGGGTGGGGCGTTAGACTGCTGAAGATGATTTCAGGAGTACCCGCATGCGTGGACCTGTTGAGCTTGCCACTGCCACTGTCGTGACGTTGGGCCTCGCGTTGGCTTCTCCGCTGGGCGCCGTTGAGGCCGTCGCAGTCAACCCGCTGCTGCAGACGCCCATCGATCAGCTACGCCCCGACGAAGTGCGCTTCATGCAGCAGCGCCTGGCCGATTGGCCGGAGCTGCAACGCTATCGTGATGCCAATGCGCGCCTACCTGATGCGGTGCCCGGCCAGCCGCGCGTGGTGTTCTTCGGTGACTCCATCACCGAGGGCTGGGGCAGGGAAGGCAGTGCCGGTTTCTTCCCCGGCAAGGGCTGGCTCAACCGCGGCATCAGCGGCCAGACCACGGCGCAGATGCTGGTGCGTTTCCCGCAGGACGTGCTGGCACTGAAGCCACAGGTGGTGGTGATCCTGGCCGGCACCAACGACATTGCAGGCAACACCGGCCCGTCCACGCAGGCGATGATCGAAGACAACCTGCACGCGATGGTGGACCTTGCCCGTGCACATGGCATCGCCGTAGTGCTGGCATCAGTGCTGCCGGTCAGCGATTACCCGTGGCTGCCGGGCACAGCACCTGCGCCCAAGGTGCGTGCATTGAACACGGCATTGAAGCGCTATGCCGATGCACAGCAGCTGGTCTATCTGGACTACTACACGCCGATGGCCAATGCGATCGGCGGACTGGACCCGCAGCTGGCCGACGACGGTGTGCATCCCACCGCGAAGGGCTATGCGGTGATGGCGCCGCTGGCTGAGGCGGCGGTCAAGCGCGCGCTGCAGCAGAAGTAGCTCCGCAGGGCAGGCTTGCCAACAACCACTCGCAGAAACTGATCACCAGCGGATCGGTTGCACTCTCCTCATGTACCAGCCAACTCCAGCGGGGGCCGCGCACGCGTGCATCATCCAATGGTTGCAGCAGGCCTTGTTCGCACGCACGCGCGCTCAGCAGTTCGCTGACCAGTGCGATGCCCAGCCCTTGGCAGGCTGCATCCATCAACTGCCCGGGCTCGGAGAAATTCATTCCCTCGCGACGCTGGCCGACATCGGCGCCACCCTGTACCTGCCATTGGCTCCAGTCCATCTCGCGCTCGCCATGCAGGGTGAGGCGTTCGTGCGCCGGTGTGGCGAGCAGGGCCGGATGGCAGGCTGGATAGAGACGATCCTGCAGCAGCACGCGATGCTGGCACTGCGCCTGTGAGTCGAGGTCATCACGTACCGCTACGTCCAGCGTCTGCGTGGTCATGTCCGGCGCTTCCTCGCTGGTCAGCAGCCATAGGTCGGCGTCGGGATGCAGCCGGTGAAAGCTGGCCAGGCGTGGCACCAGCCAATGCCGAGCAAAGGCCGGGCTGGCGTTGACGATCAGTTGATTGGGCTTGCGGTACTGATCGAGCCGGCGGATGCCGCTGGCCAGCTGCCGCAGCAGCGCCTGCGTTGTTTCCAGCAGGTCGATGCCGGCATCGGTGAGGGTGACGCTGCGGCCCTGCCGGAAGAACAACGGCTGCTGCAGCGACGCTTCCAGACCCCGGATCTGCTGGCTGATGGCCGACTGGGTCAGGTGCAGTTCCTCCGCCGCACGGTGGAAACTGCCCAGCCGGGCCGCAGCCTCAAAACCCCGTAGCGCGTTCAGTGCTGGCCAGTGCTTGAGCATTTCAGATAAGTAAAACTGTTCAATTGATGGCTGAATCTATCGTTTGTTCTTATGTGTCGGCAAGCGCAGCATAGCGCCCATCCCACACCGGCCATGGAGCCTGTCATGAGCAACCGTCGTCACTTCCTCACCCAGCTGGCGGGCGCCGCCGGTCTTGGCGGCCTGGCTGCTCTGGGCCTGGCCGGGCTGCCGGGTCGCGTGGCTGCAGCAGGGCCAGGTGCGGGGACTTGGCGCATGCCGGACGAGCACGGCCCACAGGAACGCGTGTTCCTTGCCTTCGCCGCGCAGCCGCGGGTGTGGGGCGCGCAAGCCGATGCGGTGAACACCGCCGTGGCGCGGTTGGCCAGTACCATCGCGCGCCACCAGCCGGTCAGCGTGCTGTGCCGCCCGGCGCAGTTGAAGCAGGCGCAGGATCGCTGTGGCCGCGACAACATCGAGTTCCTCGAGGTGCCGCTGGATGACATCTGGGTGCGCGACTATGGTGGGTGCTTCGTCACCAATGACAAGGGCGGCCTGGGCCTGGTCGACTTCAACTTCAATGGCTGGGGCGGCAAGCAGAGCGCGCGCAACGATGGCGCGGTGGCGCCGTGGCTGGCGCAGGTGACCGGTGCGACGCTGCTGGAAAGCGATCTGGTGGGCGAGGGCGGTGGCATCGAAGTCGACGGCCACGGCACGGCCATCCTCACCGAAAGCTGCTGGGTCAACCGCAACCGCAATCCGGACTGGTCGCGCGCGGATATCGAGGCCGAGCTGAAGCATCACCTGGGCCTGCGCAAGGTGATCTGGCTGCCCGGCATCGCCGGCAAGGACATCACCGATGCGCACGTGGACTTCTATGCGCGCTTCGTACGCCCGGGCGTGGTGATCGCCAATCTGGACAACGATCCGGAGTCCTACGATTACGACCTGACCCGCGAGCATCTGCGGATCCTGCGCGGGGCCACCGATGCCGATGGCCGTCGCCTGCAGGTGCATACGCTGCCGCCGCCGCTGGACGGACGCGACAACGTGCATACGCGCGACAACGACGATCTGGCGATGGGCTACATCAACTACCTGCCGATCAACGGCGCGGTGGTCGCGCCGCAGTTCGGAGACGACGAAGCCGATGGATTCTGCCGCGAACTACTGGAAGACATGTATCCCGGCCGCGTGATCGAGCAGGTGGATATCGACGCGATTGCCGGCGGCGGTGGCGGCATCCATTGCGTGACCAAGAACATGCCGAAGGTGGGCTGACGCGCCTCAGGCGTCGTCCTGCTTCAATGCGGCATCGGCAGCCAGCAGCGCCTCGGCGGCTGCACTGAGCGGCGGCGACGGCGGGGCGACCACGCCGATCGCTTCCATCATCTTCGGCATGCCCAGGAACTGCCGCGCGCGGCGGTCGTAGATGCCGGTGACCAGCAGCGCACGGGTGGCGATCTTCTGCTCGGGCCCGATCAGTACGCGTTGTTCCATGATCCCGCGCGAGCCGACCCAGCCGACCAGCCGCGTTTCCAGGGTGAAGCGCTGGAACGGCTTCAGCTCGCGGCGGAACTGGATGGTGCCGGCGCCGACGATCGGTGCCCACTTCTCGCGCAGCGCCACCCGGCCCAGGCCCATGCGCAGGATCAGGTCCAGCCGGCCCAGGTCGAAGATGTTCCAGTAGCGGCCGTTGGTCATGTGCAGGTTGCTGTCCAGGTCATTGGGCAGTACCCGGAACTGCAGCCGCGAGACCCCGAACGGGGCATCCAGCTTGGGCCGGAACAGGCTGCACAGGAGCAGGTGGAGCAGGCGGAACCAGAGATTCATGGTTATGACGACTGTTATATAATCGCCGGTACGCTAATCTATGACGACTGTCCTGGCAAGGAGCCTGCCGTGAGCCCGCGTCCCTCTGATGCGCCACAACGCGTGATTGATGCTGCGGCACAGATGCTGGCGCGTGTGGGTCTCAATGCCACCAGCATCCGTGAGGTCACCAAGCTGGCCGAGGCACCGCTGGGCTCCACCTATCACCACTTTCCCGGCGGCAAGCAGGAGCTGTTGGCGCGTGCCACCCATATGGCCGGCGACAAGGTCGAAGCGTTGTTGGTGGAGCTGCTGAAGGGCGGGGCGGTGCAGGGCCTGCAGCAGTTCCTGACGATGTGGCGCGAGCGCCTGCTGCGCACGGATTTCCGCGCCGGCTGCCCGGTGTTGGCCGCTGCGGTGGAGGAGCCGGTGGAGGCCGTACCGAGCCAGCCGCGCGCGGCAGCTGCAGAGGTATTCGCGCGCTGGCAGGGCCATCTGGCCGCAGCGTTCGTCGCCGACGGACACGATCCGGCCGCCGCGGGTGGGCTGGCCAGTCTGGTGATTGCCAGCGTGGAAGGTGCGGTGGCGATGAGCCGCGCACTGCAGGACATCGCCCCGTTCGACCAGGTGGCCGCGCAGTTGTTGAAAGCCGCCGCGCGGCCTTGATCCGGCGGCACGGTCGCGGGAGACTCGGCGCAGGCCCTGACGGGACGCCGCCATGGACGAATCGCACTGCCGCCACCTGATCGAGCACTACCTGCAGGCCTACAACCGCTTCGACATCGACGCCATGCTGGCGGTGCTGGCGCATAACGTGCGTTTCGAGAACCACAGCGGCAGCCAGCTGACGATGGTCACCGAAGGCATCGATGCCTTCGGCGAACTGGCACGGCAATCGGCGCCGTTGTTCCGCGAGCGCGAGCAGCGGTTGCTCGAGTTGACCTTTGAGGATGGCATGGCGCTGGCCAGGATCGGCTGGCGTGGCGTGTTCGCGCAGGACATTCCCGATGGTCCCAGTGCGGGCACGGAACTGGCCCTGCAGGGACGCAGCGAGTTCGCTTTTGAGGACGGTCGCATCGTGCGGATCATCGACCGCAGCTGAGGATCGATGGCATAGGCCCGCCGTCTGGACAGCGGACCTGCCCGCGGTAGAATCCGCCCACCACCGCTTACGCGTGCCCGGCAAGGATGTCCGCATGCAGTATCAGGTTTTCGAGCTTCCACGCTGCACGATCTGCGGCATCCAGCGGCGCCGATGAAACGCACCCGTTTCTTTACACGCAGCCCATTGAAGCTGCCGGCTAATCGCGGCAGTGAAGTCGTGCGCGCGCGGCAGCATCTGCAGCAGCTCGGCTGGCCGCGCCTGCAGATGGCGCTGATCGTGGCCCTGACCGGTGCGGCCGGTTTCCTCGCCTCGCACCTGCTGCGTCTGGCCGGTATCGACGCGATGCTGCTGCGCTACCCGATGGCCGTGCTGCTGGCCTATGGCGTATTCCTGCTGCTGATGTGGATCTGGATCCGCTGGCGCTGGGACAACGTGCTGGATGGCCTGTCGCCGGATGTGGGCAGTGGCAGCCCATCGCCTCGTGGAAGTGCCGTGGAATCACCGTGGAGCGGCGTCGGTGGCCGTTCTGGAGGTGGCGGCGCGTCAGCTTCGTGGAATGAGTCGGCGCGGGTCAACGGCGACGATGCCGGTGAGCTGCCGTTGACCGGCCTGGCCGAAGACGAAGCAGGCCTGCCGTTGCTCGCGATCCTCGGCCTCGTCGCGCTGGTGGCGACCGTTCTGCTGGCCAGCGTGTGGATTGTGTGGTCGGCGCCAGTGCTGATGGCTGAGCTGCTGGTGGACGCGGCCATTGCCGGAGGCCTGTACCGGCGCATGCAGGGCATGCGGGAGCAGGGATGGTGGCGCGTATGCGTGACGCACACGATCTGGCCGCTGCTCGGCCTGCTGCTGTTCTTTGCTGTGCTGGGTTGGCTTGCGCAGGCGCTGGCTCCAGGAGCGACCCACCTGCTGCAGGTCATTCAAGCAGTGTAGCGCCACGTTCCCGGCCGATATCCCAACCTGCTTCATTTCTTCGAGGAGCTTCATGCGACAGCGCATTGCACGGAAGCGCATCCTGACGACAGCGGTCGTCTTGTTCGTGGCTGCTGGCGCAGCGCTGATGGCCAGCGTGCGCCCGCAGTGGCGGCAGGATGTCAGCCCGCCTCCGATCAATCTGGGAACGGCACGGATGCAGGCCGAGGTGATGGCAGAGCTCATCGACCTGCGACCGACACCGCCAGGAAAGCCGCCAGTACCATCGATTCCAATGAAGGCAGTCTCCTCCCCGATGCTGACTGGCAACAGTGCGTTCGCGACCGCGGAGGTGCCACTGGCAGATGTCGCGCCAGCACACTTCGAGCCGCGCGGCTGGGAAGCCGACATGCCATTTGCAGTGATGGAATGGACTGCGCCTTCCTGCGGTGAAGGAGACCCCGTCCCGGTCTGCCAGGTTCGTCACAGCGTCGTCGAGTGGCGCGATGATGACAGTGCGGCGTCCTTTCAACTTCAGCAGCATCTGGAGGCGATGCTGCAGGTTGCGAACCGCCGGGCTGTACGCGTACCCGACCTCGCGTTTGTGCTTGCGCATGTGCGAGCGCAACGGATGACGTGGGACGAGCTTCAGCAACGGCGCGCACGCGGCGTCGAGGGATGCACGGGTGGCCGGGGCAATCCGGATCTGGGCGTTGTCTATCTGCAGCGTCCTGTGTTCAGCCTGGACGGGAACTGGGCAATGGCATCGATTGCCTCGGATCTGTGCAGTGGAGGAACGGCGATGCGCGCCCTCTACCTTCTGCACCGCAGCAAGGGCGGGTGGGAGCGTGTTCGAGTGGATCCTGTCCGCTATATGAGCTTTGGCCACGGCCTGTGGCCCGCGTTGCCGGAGTCGTGATGACAGATACCTCGTTCAAGCCGGACCGTGACTGCCAACAACGGATCGTCTGGCGACGCATTGCGTCGTTGGCGGCGGCGCTGTCGGCTTTGGCTCTCATGGCCGGAGTCTGCAGCCTGCGCCCGAGGTGGCAGCAGGCGATCGGTCCGCCATTGGTCAACCTGGGAACGGCGCAGATGCAGGCGGAGGCGATGGCGCTGGCGATCCGGCAGAGGCCGCCTTTCTCCCCTCCACCTCCGCCAGAGCCGCAGCCAACACCAGTTCTGCCATCGCCGCTGAGCGAGGTGCCCACCGCACCGCAGACGCCGTCCACGCGCGTCGATCGATGGCGCCCGCAGGAGCAGCCACAGTTGACCGACCCGGTGGGGGAGGACATCTACGTGATGGAGCAGACCTTGCCCTATTGCTGGCCGGGCAGCAGTGCCTCCACCTGCCAGGAGGTGGACGATCTGGTCCTGCCGCTGGACGATTGGTGGCCGCAGGACATCCATGCGCTGCGGTTGCAGCTGCAGGCGGACCTGGTTCCCGCCAATCGCCGTTCCACGCCAGTGCCTGCGGCCGCATTGGCCGGTGTGCAGCGGATGGACAGCGCGGGGCTTCGAGCGCTGCGGGAGCAGGGGTGCGGGGCAACGGTGCATGGGCCGACTCGGACATACGACCACGTCGTCTATCTGACCCGGCCCGTTTTCAGCGTCGATGGGCAGTGGGCTATGATCGCGGTCGCCTGGGATTCGTGTTCCGACGATTTCGTCTACCGGGAGCTTGTCGTACTGCATCGGGAACAAGGACGCTGGATGGCCGAACCCCCGGAACGGGGTCTGGGCGGCGTATGGGACGGCCGCGTACTGCGGCCCTGGACGTACAACCACTGACGAGGAAGAGCGCATGGATGTCGCTGCACGCAGGAACAGGATGTTGTTTCGTTGGATCATGGTGACGCTGCTGGCTGTGTTGTTGCCGTTTGCAGCACTGGCACAGCCTGCAGCCGGGCAGGCCGATGGCGCCGAAGCCGTTACTGCCGCGGAAGAGGCGCAATGCCGCGCCTGCACTTATGAGCGTATTGGGCCCAAGGTCGATATCGGCCTGGTGGCTCTGATTTCGCTGCTGGTGGTGGGCCTGCTGGTGGCGGTATCCCGCGAATGGGGCACCACCTCGCAACGATGGACCTGCCGCACGCTGGCCCTGTTGCTGGTGGGTGTCGGTGTGGCGTTGCTGTGGTGGGCTGGCAGCGTCGTCTACCTGGGCTACAACCCGTGGCAGGAAATGGCCGCCCCCGTCGATGGCTCGCTCACCTCGACACTGCTCACTACCTCACCGAAGTGGCTGGCGGCGATGGTGCTGATCGGCTTCGCGCCTTCCATCTGGAAACGCAGCGAGCGCCTGCCGGCGTGGCGCATCAGCTGACATTGAAACGGCGGCGCTGGATCACACCCGGCGCCGCCTGCGGTCATCAGTCAAAGCGCAAACGCACACCAGCGTAGATGCCACGGCCTTCGCCCGGCGTCGAGCGGGCAATATCCTTGCCGGCATCGTTGTAGCCCGGCGTGACCGTGGCGGCGTAGTGGCGGTTGCCGATGTTGCGCATCTCCGCCCAGGCCTGCCAGCGACCGCCGGGTGCGTCGTAGCCGATGCGGCTGCCGAAGATCACATGGCTGTCGGCCCAGTAGCTGTTGGCGTAGTCGACGGCGATGCGCGAGGCGTATTCGGTATTCAGCGCAGCGTACAGGCCGGACGCGTGATCGAAGCGCAGCTCGGCCTGGTAGGCGTGACGCGGCAGGCCGGGCAGGCGGTTGCTGCCGAAACGCGCATCGTGGCGATAGCGGAAGTCACTGAAGGTGTACGCCTGGCGCAGCGACAGGCGGCCCGGCGCTGCCTGCCACAGCGTGCTGTCCAATCCGGCTTCGATGCCGCGGTGTACGGTGGGGCTGGCGTTGTTCTCGGCGATGAACAGGTTCGGCACCGGCTGCAGCTCGACGCTCAGCAGTTCGTGGTTCACGTGTGCGTAATAACCGGTCAGCTCCCAGCGACCCAGCGCCGCGTCACCGCGCGCGCCCAGTTCCAGCGTGGTGGCGGTCTGGTTCTGCATCGGCACCGGCGCACGTTGGCGTCCGGTGGACGGGCCATTGCCCGGCCCGAAGTACTGGTTGGAGCCCCAGATCATCGACCACGGATGCGGTGCTTCCACCGAGCGGCTGAGGTTGCCGAACCACTGGGTCTGGGTGCTGTGCTGCCAGGTGAAGCCCAGTCGCGGCGCGTAGTCCCAGTCGTGGTCGCGCAGGCGGCCGCCGCTGCTCGGCCAGGTTACCTGCACATCGCGACGGGTGTTGATCAGCGCCAGCCCGGTCTGCATGCGCAGGCGGTCATTGAAGGAGAGGGTGTTGCTGACGTGCAGGGTGCTGTCGGTGCCGTGGTGGCGGAAGTCACGTGTGCGCGTGCCGGCGGCATAGCCGTTGCTGGCAAAGCGCAGCGACTCGCGCACATCGGCGTCCAGATCGTGGGTGACGCGAAGGCCGACCGTGGTTTCGCTGTCCAGGCCGAACAGCCGGTGGCGATGGCGGTAGTCCAGCGTGGCGTTGAGGTTGGCGTAGTCCAACTGCTGGCGGTACAGGCTCTCGTTCAAGTCCATCGGGTACGTGTGGTAGACCAGCCCGGCCTGCAGCGAGGAATCCTCATCGATCTGCAGCGTGGTGACGTTGCCCAGCCAGGTGCTGCCCGGCTGCGGGCGGCGCGCATCGATGGCCAGGTTGGCGGCATTCGCGGCACGCGGATCGTTGCGGATCTGGTCGCGGGTCAGGCGACCGGGCGTTTCGTGATTGGTCTCGCGGTAGCGCACGAAGAAGCGCGTCTGCAGGTCGGGGGTGATCTGCCAGCCGATGTTGGCCATCGCGCCCTTGCCATCGCCGCGCGCATGGCGCTGGTAACCGTCGAATTCGGTATCGGTGTAGGCCAGGAAGTAGTCGACATCACCACTGACGCCGCCCCAGCTGATCCCACGCTTCTGGTAGCCACGACTGCCGGCTTCGTAGTGCAGCTGCACGCCCGCGGAATCACGGCCGCTGCGGCTGACGTAGTCGATGGCACCGCCCAGCGCCAGCGCGCCACGCTCGAAACCGTTGGCGCCGCGCAGTACTTCCACGCGGGACAGCCACAGAGGTTCCAGCAGCTCGTAGGGCGTGCCGCCCGGGCCGGTCAGTGGCAGGCCGTCGATCGACACCGCAATACCCGAGGCATGCGCGCCCGGGCCACGGTTGATGCCCGAGCCCCGGATCGAGACCTTGGTGCCCTCATTACCCGGCGACTGCGCGCTGATGCCCGGTTGGTAGGCCAGCACATCGGCACTGCTGGACAGCCGGCTGTCTGCCTTGGCCACGTCGATGACGTTGCTGGCGCCGGGTACGCGCTTCAGCGCCTCGCGCGCCTGGGCGCTGGCATCGGCGGCGGTGACCTGCACCGCATCCAGCGTGGTGGCCTGCGGGGCCGCAGCGGCGGTGGAGGAGAGGCAGAGGGAAACGGCCAGGAACAGCAGCGACGGGGTGGGGCGGTACGGCGAGAGCGACATGCGGGAATGCTGTAAACCAAGAAATTGGCGCGCAAGTTAACAGGTCGGCGACGTCACGTCACCCATCGGCGGCGTATGGCCGCCCGCGCTCCTTGTAGAGTCGAGATCCTATGTTCGTGGTCAAGCCTGCTGGAAGCAGGCTTGACCCACCTTCAGCATGGCCGGATCGAAGTCCCGGCCGCTTTTGAAGACACCCCAGGCGATCCTGGCCAGCTTTCTGGCCAGGATGTTGAAGACGGCGGTGCTGGGGTGACCGCGTTTTGACAGCTCGTCGTAGAGCGGTTGCCCCCGACGACACCGCTTGAGCCCCATGGCGGCCATGTAGAGCATCTGGCGCAGCACTGGCGCGCCCTGTTTGGACAGCCGACGCCGTCCCGTTCTGCCGCCAGACTCGTTGGGCCGGGGATCCAGGCCCGTGCAGGCGATCCACGCGTTGGCGTTGGCCAATGGCCAGCGCGTCATGTAGTAGATCAGGTGAGCGGCGACGGCAGGGCCGACACCAGGGATGGTCAACAGGCGCTTGTAGAGCGTGCCATGCTCTCCATCGCGACCCAAGCGCTGCAGTTCGCTTTCCAGCTCGGACAGCGTCCCAGCCAGAGCGCAGAACAGATCTGACAGCTCCCCGGGGGCACTTTTGCTTACCCCGAAGGATTGCTCCAGGCGCGCGCGTGTCTTTACCAGCGTCTGCCGCTTGCGCAGCAAATCGTGCATCTGCTGCTGCTCGTCGGTACGCGGTACGTATTCACGCAGGCGATCGTTCTCCTTCTTCACGTACCGGGCGATCGCTTCGGCGTCCATGGCGTCCGTCTTGCCACGCGAGCCCGTCGCCCGGCCGTAGTGCTTGATCAGACGTGGATTGATCACATAGACAACGTGGCCTGCCTGGCCAGCCATCCGAGCCAACAACTCGTAGTACCGCCCCGTCGCCTCCATGCCAATCCGGCATCGCTGGGGCAAGGTGTTGAGCCACTGGGCTATGCCGGCCCGGGTGTTGGCGATCCTGTCGCCGGCCTTGCGGTCGGCCACTGCCGGTACGAACTCCTTGGAGTCCACGTCCACGCCAATATCGAGAGAATCAGACATTTGTACGGCTCCCAGCTATCTTTAAGGGGCTGGGGTGGTACCGCACCGACGTTAGCTTGCCTACATCGACGATCCCCTTTGGGGGCCGTACGATCCTTTATCGACGTTCGTGTGCGGGATGGGGATCGCTCGACTCGTCTGTCGGCTAGTATCCGCAGATGCATGCTTGACGGTCCCTCCACCCTGGCTCCTACATACCGCGTAGGAGCCGGGAGGAACATACAAGCTTGCTCGACTGTCTTTCGCTTTCTGTAGAGTCGAGCCTTGCTCGACTGCCTCTGTGTCCCGGAGTCGAGCACGGCTCGACTCTACAGAGCCGGCTTCGCCAGCGCCTTGGCCTTGGCATACAGCCGATCGGCCGCTTCCTTCTCACCCAGCGCCGCATGGCATTCCGCGAGGCTGTCCCACGCATTGGCCGAATCCGGATACAGCTCGGTGTTGAGAGCAAATACCTTTACTGCCTTGCGTGCCCCGAGGCTCTCGCGGATCGCGTAACCATCGGCATTGATCGCGCGTTCCAGTTCACTGGCAGCAACCTTGTTGCTGTCGCGCAGCCAGCGATGCACAGCTTCGGCCGCGCCAGCGCTGTCATCCAGCGCATACGCGATCAGTCGCTCGGACAACGCCGCATGCGGAAACTCCTCGGGTGCGGCCACCGCCATCGTGCTCTCCACCAGCGTGCTCGACCAGACATTGCGTGCGCTGCCGTTGGTCAGGTACACGAACACCCAGTAACCGCTGGCCAGCGTGCCCTTGTAGGCCAGCCGCGCACGCACGCGGGTGCCACCATCGTGGCCGACCTGGGTGTAGCCGTCGCTGCGGGTGGTATCCCAACCGGTGGAGAAGAAATTGCTGCCACCGCCGGCCAGTTTCTGCGGCTGCCAGAGTTTTTCCAGGGTCGCCGTGCGCAGCAGCTTGCCGGTCGCCAGCGCCTGCAGGAAACGGTTCATGTCGCCCACGGTGGTCTGCAGGTCGGCGTGTCCCCAACCGTAGTTCGGCCAGGGGTCTTCATTGGCCGGCTGCAATGCGCCGTCTTTGCCGATGTACGGCACCGCCGCGCGCTGCGCCGGCACGCTGGTGATGCCCCACGAGGTACTGGTCATCTTCAATGGCAGCAGGATGCGTTCGCGCGCGATGGCCGGGTAGGGCTTGCGGTAATGCGCTTCCAGCAAGGCGGTCAGCACCAGGTAGTTGGCCTGGGTGTACTGCACGCGGCTGCCGGTGACAAACTGCATCGGTGTCGCGCCGGCCACCTTCAGCGCTGCTGCAAGGTCCGGCGCCACTCCGGTGTAGCCCTTGCTCACCCAGCGGTTGTCCACCCGGTCGTAATACTCGCCGATACCCGAGCTGTGGTTGAGGAAATCGCGTACGTGAATCGCCTGCCATGCCGTCGGTAGGTCCGGAACATAACGGCTGGCCGGTGCGTCCAGATCCACCTTGCCCTGGTCGATCAGCTGCATCACCAGTGTGCTGGTCAGCAGCTTGGCCATGGATTGCGCGGCGAAGATGGTGTCGACAGTGGCAGGCACATGGGCAGCGGGATCGCGTTCGCCGCTGGCGCCCTGGTAGAGCACTTGGCCATTGTGTGCGACCAGTACCGCCTGGCCGGCGATGCCGTAGCGCTCGCGGTTGCTCTGCAGTTGGGCGTCGAGCCGGGAAGAGAGGCCGGTAGGGACGTCACGCGCCGAGGCGGGCAGGGCGATGGCCAGGGCACAGAGCAATGCGGCAGCAAGGGTGCGGTACATCGCGGTGATCCGTCAGCGGTGATGGCGCATGTTGGTCACGGCGGGAGAGCGGGTCAAGGGCACCGATTCCCGCATCAGGGAGAGCCGGCCAGCGGCCGGCACTACCCTACGTTTCCGGTAGTGCTGGCCGCTGGCCGGCACCCCTGCGATCAGCCGAAGATGCCCGGCAGATCCAGTCCCTTTTCCTTCGCGCAGTCGATTGCGATCTCATAGCCCGCATCGGCATGGCGCATCACGCCGGTGGCTGGGTCGTTCCACAGCACGCGGCCAATCCGCTTGGCTGCGGCCTCGGTGCCGTCGCAGACGATCACCATGCCGGCGTGTTGCGAGAAGCCCATGCCGACGCCGCCACCGTGGTGCAGCGATACCCAGGTCGCGCCGCTGGCGGTGTTGAGCAGGGCGTTCAGCAGCGGCCAGTCGGAGACCGCATCCGAACCGTCGGCCATCGCTTCGGTTTCGCGGTTCGGCGATGCCACGCTGCCGCTGTCCAGATGGTCACGGCCGATCACCACCGGTGCCTTCAGTTCGCCGTTGGCGACCATCTCATTGAAGGCCAGGCCGAGGCGATCACGGTCACCCAGGCCGACCCAGCAGATGCGCGCCGGCAGGCCCTGGAACTTGATCTTCTCGGCAGCCATGTCCAGCCAGCGGTGCAGGTGCGGGTTGTCCGGAATCAGTTCCTTCACCTTGGCGTCGGTCTTGGCGATGTCTTCCGGGTCGCCGCTCAATGCGGCCCAGCGGAACGGGCCGATGCCGCGGCAGAACAGCGGACGGATGTAGGCCGGCACGAAACCGGGGAAGTCGAAGGCATTGGCCACACCTTCTTCCAGCGCCATCTGCCGCAGGTTGTTGCCGTAGTCCACGGTCGGCACGCCCAGCGCGTGGAAGCCGAGCATGGCGCGGATGTGGTTGGCCATCGACGCGCGCGCGGCCTTCTCCACTTCCTTCGGTGCACTCACACGCTTCTCATCCCACTGTTCGACGGTCCAGCCCTGTGGCAGGTAGCCGTTCACCGGGTCGTGCGCGGAGGTCTGGTCGGTCAGCAGGTCCGGCTTCACGCCGCGCTTGAGCAGTTCAGCCAGCACGTCGGCGACGTTGCCGAGCAGGCCCACCGATTTGGGCGTACCGGCCTTGCACGATTCGTCGATCAGCCGCAGCGCTTCATCCAGGTTGTCGGTCCAGGTGTCGAGGTAGCCGGTGCGCAGGCGCATGTCGATGCTGCTCTTGCGGCACTCGACGGCCAGGCAGGAAGCGCCGGCCATTACGGCAGCCAGCGGCTGCGCGCCACCCATGCCGCCCAGGCCGCCGGTGAACAGCCACTTGCCGGTCAGGTCGCCACCGAAATGCTGGCGGCCCATCTCCACGAAGGTCTCGTAGGTGCCCTGCACGATGCCTTGCGCGCCGATGTAGATCCAGCTGCCGGCAGTCATCTGGCCGTACATGGCCAGGCCCTTTTTATCCAGCTCGTTGAAGTGGTCCCAGTTGGCCCAGCGCGGCACCAGGTTGGAATTGGCGATCAGCACGCGCGGCGCATCGGCGTGGGTGCGGAACACGCCCACCGGCTTGCCCGACTGCACCAGCAGGGTCTGGTCGTCGTCCAGGCGCTTGAGGGTTTCGACAATGGCGTCGAAGCTCTCCCAGTCGCGCGCGGCGCGGCCGATGCCGCCGTACACCACCAGTTCCTGCGGGCGCTCGGCCACGTCCGGGTGCAGGTTGTTCATCAGCATGCGCAGCGGCGCTTCGGTCAGCCAGCTCTTGGCGTTCAGCGTGGTGCCGGTCGGCGCGGCAATGGTGCGGGACGGGTCGTTGCGGGTCATGCGGCGCTCCGGTTCGTTGCGAATTCAAGGCAGGCGTTGAGCACCTGCGCCAGGGTGTGGCGCAGCGGTGCGGCGTGGTCGGGGTCGAGCGGGGTGGGCCAGCTGTGCTCGTCCACCTGGTCCGGCAGGGGTTCGTGCATGTAGCCACGGCAGGCAAGTTCCATCTGCAGGCTGTGCACGCCGCCGGCGACGTTGCTGTAGTGGCGGGTGATCCAGCCGCCCTTGAAGCGGCCGTTGCGCACCTGGCTCATGCCACTGATCTTCAGCAGGTTCTCCACCACATCGCTCAGCGCGTTGTCGCAGGAGGTGTCCGGAGCACCGGAGGGACCGGCGGTACCGAGATTGAACTGCGGCAGTTCACCGTCGAACAGGTGCGGGATATGCGAGCGGATCGAGTGCGCGTCATACACCACCACAGTGCCGAACTTCGCGCGCAGGCGCGTGATCTGTGCGGCCAGCGCATCGTGGTAGGGCAGGAAATACGTGTCGCGGCGACGGGCGATTTCCGCGTCATCCGGTTCGCGCCCGGCGTGGTACAGCGGCTGGTTGTCGAAGGTGGTGAGCGGGCACAGGCCGGTGGTGTTCTGGCCCGGGTACAGCGACACGCCGCTGGGATCGCGGTTGAGGTCGATCACCGAGCGCGAGATCGCCGAGCGCACCGTGGTCGCGCCCATGCCGCGCACGAAATCGTACAGTTCGTGCACCCACCAGTCGGCGTCGCGACGGGCCAGCCACGGCGAGTGGTAGTCGCCGATCAGGTCGTGCGGCAGCTCGCTACCGGTATGCGGAAAGCTGACGATCAGCGGGGCATCGCCCTCGTGCACCGTCAGCCATTCGGGATGGGTATTCATGCCTGCGGTTCCACGGTCGGCAGCAGCTCCGCCAAGCCCTGTGCCAGCGCGCCGCTGCGCACCAGGTTCGTGGCGGTCACCATGTCCGGGTGGAAGTAGCGGTCTTCTTCCAGCGTCGGCACCTGCGCACGCAGGGTGGCGCGCACGGATTCGAGCGCGGCACTGGAGCGCAGCGGCGCGTGGAAGTCGCAGCCCTGCGCGGCGGCCAGCAGCTCGATGCCGATCACGTTGGCGGCGTTCTCGGCCATCTGCATCAGGCGGCGTGCACCGTGCGCGGCCATCGACACATGGTCTTCCTGGTTGGCCGAGGTCGGAATCGAATCAACACTGGCCGGGTAGGCGCGCTGCTTGTTTTCCGAGACCAGCGCCGCGGCGGTCACCTGCGGAATCATGAAGCCGGAATTCAGGCCCGGGCGTGGGGTCAGGAACGCCGGCAGGCCGGACAGCGCCGGGTCAACGAGCATCGCCAGGCGGCGCTCGCTGATCGAGCCGATCTCGCACACCGCCATCGCCAGCATGTCGGCGGCGAAGGCCACCGGTTCGGCGTGGAAGTTGCCGCCTGACAGTGCCTCGCCGGTATCGGTGAACACCAGCGGATTGTCGGACACGCCGTTGGCTTCGATTTCCAGCGTGGTCGCGGCCTGGCGCAGGATGTCCAGCGCTGCGCCCATCACCTGCGGCTGGCAGCGCAGGCAGTACGGGTCCTGCACGCGCACGTCGTTGTCACGATGCGATTCGCGGATGTCCGAGCCCTGCATCAACGTGCGCAGGGTGGCGGCCGTGGCGATCTGCCCGCGCTGGCCGCGGATGGCATGGATGCGCGGGTCAAACGGGGTATCCGAGCCCTTGGCCGCTTCCACCGACAGCGCGCCGGTGATCAACGCGGCCTGGAACACGGTCTCGATCTCGAACAGGCCGGCCAGCGCATAGGCGGTGGAGAACTGGGTGCCGTTGAGCAGCGCGAGGCCTTCCTTCGCGCCCAGCTCGATCGGCTGCAGGCCGGCACGTGCCAATGCATCGGCGGCCGGCAGGCGCTCGTCACCGATAAAGGCTTCACCCACGCCCAGCATCACGCTGGCCAGGTGCGAGAGCGGCGCCAGGTCACCCGAGGCACCCACCGAGCCCTGTGCGGGCACCACCGGCAGCACGCCCTTGACCAGCATTGCTTCCAGCAGCAGCAGGGTTTCCTCGCGGATGCCCGAAGCACCCTGCGCCAGGCTGACCAGCTTCAGCGCCATCATCAGGCGCACCACATTCGCCGGCATCGGCTCGCCCACACCGGCCGCATGCGAGAGCACGATGTTCCGCTGCAGGGTAGCCAGGTCCTCGCGCTCGATGCGCACGCTGGCCAGCTTGCCGAAGCCGGTGTTGATGCCATAGACCGGCGCGCCCTTGGCGACGATGGCAGCCACGGTCGCGGCACTGGCACGCACCACCGGCAGCGCGGCCGGGTCCAGTGCAAGCGGCGCACCGTGATAGGCCTGCCGCCACTGGGCGAGAGTGACATGGCCGGGGCGAAGAACCAGGGTGTTGCTCATGTGTTGCTCCAGGAGGCAGGCAGGTCGGGCTGTCCGCGCACCACGCGCGCGTGCAGCGGGTTGAATCCAATGCGATAGACCAGGTCGGCGGGGGCGTCGATGTCCCAGATCGCCAGATCGCAGTCCATGCCCACGGCCAGGCGGCCGATGCGGTCGCCATGGCCCAGAGCGCGCGCTGCTTCACGGGTGAAGCCGGCGATGCATTCGTCCACGGTCAGGCGGAACAGGGTCGCGCCCATGTTCATCGCCAGCAGCGGGCTGGTCAGTGGCGAGGTCCCGGGGTTGCTGTCGGTGGCCAGCGCCAACGGCACGCCGGCCGCACGCAGCGCCGCGATCGGTGGCAGGGTGGTATCGCGGGTGAAATAGAAGGCGCCGGGCAGCAGCACCGCCACGGTACCCGCCGCGGCCATCGCGGCGATGCCGGCATCGTCCAGGTGTTCGATATGGTCGGCCGAGAGTGCACCGAAGCTGGCGGCCAGTTCGGCGCCATGCTGGTTGCTCAGCTGCTCGGCGTGGATCTTCACCGCCAGCCCGTTGGCGCGCGCCGCTTCGAAGACCTGCCGCGCCTGCGCCGGCGAGAAGGCGATGTTCTCGCAGAACACATCCACCGCTTCGGCCAAGCCTTCGGCGGCGATGGCCGGAATCATCACGTTGCACACCTCGTCGGTGTACTCCTGTGCTTCGCGGCCTGGCGGAATCGCATGTGCGCCGAGGAAGGTGGTCACCACGTTGACCCTGCATTCCTCGCCCAGCGCACGCGCCACCTGCAGCTGCTTGCGTTCGTCGGGCAGGGTCAGGCCGTAGCCGGACTTGATCTCGAGGGTGGTTACGCCATCGGCGCGCATTGCCAGCAGGCGCGGCCGGCTTTCGCTGGCCAGCTGTTCCGGTGTGGCGGCGCGGGTGGCGCGCACGGTGGAGACGATGCCGCCGCCGGCACGGGCGATGTCGGCATAGCTGACGCCCTGCAGGCGCTGCTCGAACTCGTTGGCGCGGTTGCCGGCGTAGACCAGGTGGGTGTGGCAGTCGATCAGGCCGGGCGAGATCCAGCGGCCTTCGCCATCGATGCGGGTGGTCGGCTGCAGGTGGGCATCGCTGCCGGCCGGGCCGACATGGACGATGCGGCCGCCAGCGCAGGCCAGTACGCCATCGCGGATGACACCCAGCCCCTCGCCATCGAGGGTCATCAGGTGGACGTTGGACCAGAGGGTATCGACGTGCATGGCATCCACAACGCGGCTGTGCTTATATGTCTATACAATATAGGCGTCCATTTCGGGTTGTCCAGCCATGTCCGATTCGCGTTCCCCACACTGTTTCCATGCCGCCCACGCCCTGCTGGCCGATGGCTGGGCCCGCGATGTCCGCCTGCAGGTGCAGGACGGCCGCATCACGGCGATCCACATGGGGCAGGGTGCCCAGCACGGCGACACCTGCGTCGGCATCCTGGTGCCGGGCCTGCCCAACCTCCACAGCCACGCCTTCCAGCGCGGCATGGCGGGGCTGACCGAGATCGGCGGCGGCGACGGTGACAGCTTCTGGAGCTGGCGTGAGCTGATGTACCGTTTTCTGGCCCATCTGCGCCCGGACGCAGTGCAGGCCATCGCCGCCCAGGCCTACATGGAAATGCTGGAAAGCGGCTTCACCCGCGTCGGCGAATTCCATTACCTGCACCACGACGCCGAGGGTCGCGCCTATGCCAACCGCGCCGAGATGAGTGCACGGATTGCTGCCGCCGCCGACCAGACCGGTATCGGCCTGACCCTGCTGCCGGTGTTCTATGCACATGCCGATTTCGGCGGGGCGCCGCCGAATCCGGCGCAGCGTCGCCTGATCCACGATGTGGACGGTTTCGCGCAGCTGCTGGACGCCGCCAAGCCGGCACTGGCCGCGCTGCCGGATGCGGTGCTCGGCATCGCGCCGCACAGCCTGCGTGCAGTCACCGGCGAGGAATTGAGTGCGTTGCTGCCGCTGACCGACGGCCCGGTGCACATCCACATCGCCGAACAGGTGCGCGAAGTGGAGGCCTGCCTGGCCTGGAGCGGCCAGCGTCCGGTGCAGTGGCTGTACGACCATGCGCCGGTGGATGCGCGCTGGTGCCTGGTGCACGCCACCCACATCACCGACGATGAGCGCGCCGCCATCGTGGCCAGCCAGGCGGTGGCCGGCCTGTGCCCGATCACCGAAGCCAACCTTGGCGACGGCCTGTTCCCGATGCAGGCGTTCGCGCGCGAGGGTGGGCGCTTCGGTGTCGGCTCCGATTCCAATGTGCTGATCGACGCGGCCGAAGAACTGCGCCTGCTCGAGTACGGTCAGCGCCTGACCCTGCGCGGGCGCAATGTGCTGGCCCCGGATGCCACCCGCAGCACCGGCCGCTTCCTGTTCGAGGGTGCGCTGCACGGCGGTGCACAGGCGATGGGCGTGGCCGCCGGGCTGCAGGTTGGCGCCAGTGCCGATCTGGTCGAGCTGGATGCCGCACACCCCGCGCTACAGGCGCGGCAGGATGACGCATGGCTTGACAGCTGGGTGTTCGCCGCACGTAATGGCGCGCTGCGATCGGTCTGGCGCCATGGCCGCCAGTGCGTGGCCGACGGCCGCCACCTGCAGCGCGAGGCGATCACCAGCGCCTTCGCTGCCGCCCTGCGCGGCGTGCTGGGCTGATCGCATCCCGCCACCGAGACCCCATCACGTGAAGGCCAGCAAGTCCGCCACGCTCAACCAGCGTATCCGCAGCGATCTGGAAAGCCGCATCCTCAGCGGAGAGTGGGCGCCGGGCTTCCGTATTCCGTACGAACACGAGCTGATGGAGCAGTACGGCTGCTCGCGGATGACCGTGAACAAGGTGCTGACCGCACTGGCCGAGAGCGGCATGATCGAGCGCCGCCGCCGCGCTGGTTCGTTCGTGGCGCGGCAGCCCCCGCACCTGGAGCAGGTGGCGCTGGAGATTCCCGATATCGCGATGGAAGTGGGCTCGCGTGGCCATCAGTACGCGTATCGCCTGCTGCAGCGCGACCTGCGCCTTGCAGATGCCGGCAATGCCGGTGAAGTCGAGCTGGCCGGCAGCGAAATGCTGCTGGCGATGCGCTGCCTGCACCTGGCCGACGGCCGCCCGCTGGCGCTGGAGCACCGCCTGATCAGCCCGGTGGGCGTGCCCGAGGTGCTGGAGGTCGACTTCAGTACCACCGCGCCGGGCAGCTGGCTGCTGCAGAACGTGTCGTGGACCCGCGCCCAGCACCGCATCAGCGCCTGGGGCGCGGACACCGCCACGGCCAAGCTGCTGGACGTGAAGCCCGGCACCGCTTGTCTGGTGATCGAGCGCCTGACCTGGCGCGGCGAACAGCCGATCACCCGTGTGCGCCAGGTGTTCCTCGGCGATGCCTGGGACCTGGTGGCGCGCTTCGCGCCTGGCGCAAGGTAGGGTCGGCCCCGCTCGGGACACGCTGTCGCCTTGAACTCTGTCGAGGCGTGTGTACGATGTGTATCGTCCCCGTATGAAGAGCAGGGACCTCATCCGGGATCTGGAGGCGGCAGGTTGGACCTGTCGCCGGATTCGCGGATCCCATCATGTATTCGTGCACCCGCAGCACCCCCACATCATCACCGTGCCTCACCCAAGGAAGGATCTGGGGAAGGGCTGGTGCAGGCGTTGCGGAAGCTCGCAGGACTGACGTAGGAGGGCCCATGCGATATCCAGTCTTGATCGAGGCAGGCGATGAGCGCACCGCGTGGGGTGTAGTCGTTCCGGATCTGCCGGGGTGCTTCTCGGCGGCCGACACGCTTGAGGATGCGCTCAGCGCTGCCGAGGAGGCTGCGCTCTCCTGGATTGATGCGGCCCTGGATGACGGGCGCTCGATTCCGACACCTTCCGCGCCACAGAAAATCGCCGCCGAGGCATCCAAGGACATCCGTTGGATTCTTGCGTACATCTGCATTGATCCGGCCCTGCTGGACGACACCATCGAGCGGGTCAATATCAGCCTGCCACGCCGGATCCTGGCGAGGCTGGATGCGCAGGCCAGAGCGGCAGGTGAATCGCGCTCCAGTTACATCGCCCATCTCGCAGCATTGGGCTGAGCGGGCGCCATGTAGAGCCGAGCCCATCTCGGCTGCTGTTGGCGCGATGCGCGATGAGTCGAGCGTGGCTCGACGCTACAGAGGCATCCACGCATGGCGTGGATCTACAGACACCCCAATCAATACGTAGCGCACTGCCGCCAGCGTACGGGCTCATCCACGCCAGGGCGGGCGTTGAGCTGGATGCGCACGTTACGCAGGGCGGGGTAGTGCAGCACTTCCTCGCAGACCTGCGGCCACACCGCGTCCAGCTCGCCGGTACGGTTGATCGCCAGCGTCTGCCGGGTCAGCCAGACACCGCTGGCGATGCCGGGTTTGCCGGCCAAGGCACGGGACAGATCGGCCTGGAAGCGCTCCAGCGTGGCGGCATCCGGGTTGGGATTGCTGCGCGCATCGGTTGAGGGTGTGGCCGGCGCAGGCAGCGTGGCCGGCGGCGTGGTGGCGGGGGCCGGCGCCGGTTCGGGCGCCGCTTCAACCGCAGGCGCAACCGGCGCGGGGGCGCCCGTCTCCTCGGCAACGGGCGGAGCGTCCTGCACATGCAGCCCTTGCAGGCTCAGTCCCACCAGCAGGCCCAGCGTCACCGCGGCGAGCGCGGCTATGGCAATGCGGCGCAGGGCTTCATGGCGGGCACTGGCGCGCACACGGGTTTCGATTTCTGCCGGCAGATAGGGCTGCAGCAACGGCCACAGGCGCGGGCCGTCCAGCACCTCGACGGCCTGCTTCTCGGCGGCGCTGCGGCCGTCGCGTTCGATCCGGCCCTCGGTCAGCAGCACGCCGCCCTTGGCGCCGGCCAGGCGCGCGGCCGCGCCCAGTTCGTTCACCGCGGCGGTGCCGATGCGGTAGGCCAGGCCGTGCTTGCAGGACACCAGCCACTGGTTGGGACCATCGCTGAGCAGGAAGTCGCTGCTCGGCTCGCGGGACTCCTCGGCCGGGTCGTTCAGTTCACGCAGGCCGCGCTGTTCGCGCAGCATGCGTTTGACCAGCACTGAGAATTCGCGCCAGTGCATGCCAGCCAAGGCCTGCAGGCCGAGTTGCATCTCCTTCTGCCGCCGCTTGATCCACCACAGATAGACAACGGCCAGGGAACAGGTAAGCAGGGCCGACAGCAGGGCCAGGATCCAAGGGAGCATGCAGGAGGTGCGCGGAAGGGGCGAATGCGGAGGACGACAGTGTAAAGGTCGTGCCGCATCGCTGGGTCAGGAGGTTCCTGACAGGAAACGTGATGGCGCGCGCAGATCGGTATACGGCGGGCACGAAAAACCCGCCAATCCTGAAGCCGTGAGGGGAGGGAACAAACGGCAGCCGAAGCGATTGGCGGGTTGCTCGCGATTGTCAATCAAAATTTATTGCATTGCAACAATGGTCGGTCAGGGCACGCTGCCTGGCGACTGATGGCTGCCCGGTGCAGGTGCATCAGCGCCCGAGGCGTCGCGATTCTCCAGCTTGGCCAGGCGTGCCTGCAGTGCGTCGATGCGCGCCTCCAGCGCAGTCACCTCGTCGGCGGTGGGCACGTGCAGGCGCTTGAGTACGCCCTGCACCTGGTCGTCGAACGCCTTTTCGACCTTGTTCCAGGTACCGGAAGCCTTCTCGCGGGCCTCGTCCAGCGACGTTTCAACGTTGTCGCGCCAGCCCGGGCCCTGTTCGCCGTTGCGTTCACGGCGGCGGGCTTCCCAGGCTTCGCCTTCCTTCACCAGGCCGTCGAAGAAGCGGCTGCCTTCGGCCTGTGCACGGCCCAGGGCGCCCAGGCCGGCCAACCAGACCTGCTGCGCCGAGTCACTCAGCTTGCGCGAGAAGCGCTCGGCCTGGTCACCGAAAGAGGCGTCGTCGTTGCGGCGGTCGTCGTTCTCGTAGTGGTTCATCGCACTTCCCGTGGGAGTTGGGCCTGCCCCGAGAGTAGCGCGCGCTGGCGTTGCACGGCCGTGATGGCCGCCGCCGGGGTTCAGCCCAGCTTTTCCTTCAGCACGCGCTGGATCTCGCCTTCGACCATGCCCTTCATCGCCGACAGCAGGAAGCCCAGCTTGGCCGTGACGCGCACGGCGCCCGGCTGCAGTTCGATCGCGCCGTCCACGCCACTGCCGGAGAAATTCAGTACGTCGGCAGTCCAGGACGACTTCAGGCCGAAGCGCTCGGACAGCTTGGCGGCGACCTGTTCGATCGCGGCGCGCGCCTGTGCATCGGGCAGGGCGTGGGCGTGGCGGACATCGATGGTGGACATGCAGGCTCCTGGCGCAAAGCGGGGATGATCAATGAGGGCGAGCATTGTGCGCATCGAGGGCCTTCGCGCCAAGCACTCATCGTGGGTTCTTCTTCGTTGGCGACCAACCTGCTAGGCTGCGCCGCGTGCAGAACCTGCTTGTTCACTTCAGCCAACAACAACAGCCCGACCAGCCGCTGCGGCCCGGGGTGCAACGCATCGTGCGCCAGGCCAATGGCAGTGTGAGGCTCGGCGACGCCGGCCACGGAGCCCTGCTGCTGGCACAGTTCTGCGTGGATGATCGCGGCCTCTGGCTGCAGGTCGGCAACGGTATCCGCGGCATTCATGTGAACGGTCGCCCGGTGCGGCGCATGGCGCTGCTGCGTGCGGGCGATGCGGTGTATGTGGACGGCGTGGAAATGGTCCTGCAGGGCGAGGTGGAGAGCCTGCTGCAGGCCCCCGCACCGAACAGCGGTGACGGCACCAATGAGCAGCAGCGCCTGCTGCGCGGTGTCGGTGGCCTGCACCATGGCCGCAGCTTCACGCTGTCGCGGTCCCGCCTGATCGGCCGCGGTGGCGACGCTGACATCGAGATCAATGAGCCGGCCTTCGCCGAACAGCACGCCCGCGTGGAAGTGCATGGCGAGCGCGTGCTGTTGCGTGACCTGGGCAGTGCCGATGGCACACGGGTCAATGGCGTGGCCGTGCGCCACTGCTGGCTGCAGGCAGGCGACCAGGTGGTGTTCGATGGCCAGCACCGGTTCGTGCTGGAAGTGCCGCATGACCCGCGCCGGCGCCCGCTGCCGGATGAAGACGAGTCCAGCCAGGACGCCGAGAAGGCGCCGGTGCTGCCGGCCGCGCCGCGCAAGGTCCGGCGCTGGCCGTGGCTGCTGGTGAGTGCGCTGCTGCTGGCCGCACTGCTCAGCCTGCTTCTCTGGTTCGGCGCGCGCTGATCTGAACCGGCCGTATCCGCTCTGGTAGGTGCCGACCTTGGTCGGCACGCTCCTTCGGCGGGGATGACGCCTGACGGCGTACGCCGACCAAGGTCGGCGACTACCGGGGCATTGCTCCTGGCCTGAGTCCGCTGGATCCGCTCTGGTAGGTGCCGACCTTGGTCGGCACGCTCCTTCGGCGGGGATGACGCCTGACGGCGTACGCCGACCAAGGTCGGCGACTACCGGGGCATTGCTCCTGGCCTGAGTCCGCTGGATCCGCTCTGGTAGGTGCCGACCTTGGTCGGCACGCTCCTTCGGTGGGCATGACGCCTGACGGCGTACGCCGACCAAGGTTGGCGACTACCGGCGCCTTGCTGGCGGCCAATGGATTCCAATGAAACCAAATTTCCCTTGCGCCACAAGGCCGCAAGGCTGGTGCACTGCGGCATACTAGGGGTCTTGCCCCACAGGTGTGACATGACGCGCGCGTTCAACTTCAGTGCCGGCCCTGCGACCTTGCCGGAATCGGTCCTGCGCCAGGCGCAGGCGGAAATGCTGGACTGGCACGGTACCGGTGCCTCGATCGTGGAAATGAGCCATCGCGGTGCGGAGTTCATGTCCGTGGCCGCCGAGGCCGAGGCCGACCTGCGTCGACTGCTCGATATCCCCGAAGACTATGCGGTGCTGTTCCTGTCCGGTGGTGCCACCACCCAGCAGGCGCTGATCCCGCTCAACTTCGCCACCCCCGGCCAGCGTGCCGATTACGTGGTCAGTGGTCACTGGGGCAAGACGGCGGTCAAGCAGGCCGGTGTCTACGTTGATGTCAACATCGCCGCCAGCAGCGAGGCCGATGGTTACCGCACGCTGCCGCCGCGCGCCGACTGGCAGCTGTCGCCCGACGCCGCCTACGTGCACCTCACCGCCAACGAGACCATCCACGGTGTCGAGTTCCGTGATGTACCCGATACCGGAAACGTCCCGCTGATCGCCGACTTCAGTTCGTCCATCGCCAGCGAACCGCTGGATGTGCGCCGCTATGGCGTGATCTACGCCGGCGCTCAGAAGAACCTCGGTCCGGTCGGCATCGCGGTGATGATCATCCGCCGCGATCTGCTGGAGCGCAGCGGCCAGCCGCGGGCGGACATCTTCGATTACCGCTCGCACGTCGCTCGCGACTCGATGCTCAACACGCCGCCCACCTGGAACTGGTATCTGGCCGGCCTGGTGTTCAAGTGGATGCTGGCCGAGGGCGGCGTGGCCGAGTTCGCCAAGCGCAATGCCGCCAAGGCCGCGTTGGTATACGGCGCCATCGATGGTTCCGGGGGCTTCTACCGCAACGAGGTCGCACACCCGGCACGCTCGCGGATGAACATCCCGTTCTTCCTGCCCAATGCCGAGCTTGATGCGCGTTTCGTCGCCGAAGCCAGGGCCGCCGGCCTGCTGGCGCTGAAGGGGCACAAGGTGGTCGGGGGCATCCGCGCCTCGCTGTACAACGCCATGCCGCTGGCCGGGGCCGAGGCGCTGGTCGCCTTCATGGCCGATTTCCAGCAGCGTCACGGTTGAGCAATGAACGGCGCGCACCGTCGGGTGCGTGCCCCGCAACAAGGAACTCCGATGGCAAGCAGCAAATCCAGCAAGAAGGCGCCGAAGAAGGCTGAACCGGCCAAGGACAGCGCGCCCACCAAGGCGAAGGGCAAGGCCAAGGCCGCGTCGAACCCGGCACCCACCCTGGCGCCGCTGGCGCTGGCCGATGTGCGCTCGAAGATCGACCAGATCGACCGCGACATCCAGAGCCTGATCGCCGAGCGCGCCCGCTTCGCCCACCAGGTCGGCAAGGCCAAGGGCAAGCTCGCCGCCGCCGTCGACTACTACCGCCCTGAGCGCGAAGCGCAGGTGCTGCGCATGGTGGTGGACCGCAACGAAGGCCCGCTCAGTGATGAGCTGCTGGTGCATGTCTATCGCGAGATCATGTCGGCCTGCCTGGCCCAGCAGGAGCCGCTGAAGATCGGCTACCTCGGCCCGGAAGGCACCTTCAGCCAGCAGGCCGTGCTCAAGCACTTCGGCCGCTCGGCGCTGGGCCTGCCGATGGCCAGCATCGAAGAAGTGTTCCAGGAAGTGGAAGCGGGCAACGCCGATTTCGGCGTGGTGCCGGTGGAAAATTCGGGGCAGGGCACCATCCAGATCACCCTGGACATGTTCTTGACCTCCAACCTGAAGATCTGTGGCGAGGTGGAACTGCGCGTGCAGCAGTACCTGATGTCGCGCAGCGGCCGCATCGAGGACATCGAGCGCATCTACGCGCATCCGCAGTCGTTCATGCAGACCTCGGCGTGGCTGCGCGCCAACCTGCCCAAGGCCGAGAAGATTCCGGTCTCGAGCAATGCCGAAGGTGCGCGCCGTGCGCGCAACGCCGACGACGCAGCGGCCATCGGTGGCGAGAGTGCCGGCCATGTTTACGGCCTGAAGAAGGTGGTCACCAAGCCGATCCAGAACGACGCCGACAACACCACCCGCTTCCTGGTGGTGGGCCGCAACATCTTCCCGACCTCCGGCCACGACCGCACCTCGGTGCTGGTGTTCATCCACGACAAGCCTGGTGCGCTGTTCGACGTGCTCAGCCCGTTCGCCCGCCACGGCATCAGCATGAACCGCATCGAGTCGCGGCCGTCGCACCACGGCAAGTGGGAATACGGCTTCTTCATCGACCTGGCCGGCCACATCGACGATGCGCCGATGCAGGCCGCGCTGGCCGAACTGGAAGCGCACTCGGCGCAGATCAAGGTGCTGGGCTCCTATCCGGTGGCCGTTCCCTGAGTGCTGCCGCGGCGGCCACGGCCGCCGCTCCCTGATGCATCGCCGGCGCTGCCGGCGTTTACGGAATGATCGAACGATGAGCAACGCGCAACACTGGATCGCCCGCAAGGGCCAGCCGCTGCAGGGCAGCCTGACCATTCCCGGCGACAAGTCGGTCTCGCACCGCTCGGTGATGTTCGCCGCGCTGGCCGATGGCACCTCGCATATCGAAGGTTTCCTGGAAGGCGAGGACACCCGCGCCACTGCGCGCATCTTCGGCCAGCTGGGCGTGCGCATCGAAACCCCCAGCCCGTCGCAGCGCATCGTGCACGGCGTCGGCATCGACGGCCTGAAGGCGCCGGATGCGCCGCTGGACTGCGGCAACGCCGGTACCGGCATGCGCCTGCTGGCCGGCCTGCTGGCGGGCCAGGCGTTCGACTGCACGCTGATCGGCGATGAGTCGCTGTCCGGCCGCCCGATGCGCCGCGTGACCGGCCCGCTGTCGCAGATGGGCGCGAAGATCGACACTGAAAGCGATGGCACGCCGCCGTTGCACGTGCATGGCGGCCAAACGCTGCACGGCATCGACTTCGCCTCGCCGGTGGCCAGCGCGCAGATCAAGTCGGCGGTGCTGCTGGCCGGCCTGTACGCGCAGGGCGAAACCCAGGTGACCGAACCGCACCCGACCCGCGACTACACCGAGCGCATGCTGTCCGCGTTCGGCGTGGACATCGAATTCTCGCCCGGCAAGGCACGCCTGCGTGGTGGCCAGCGCCTGCGCGCGACTGACATCGTGGTGCCGGCGGACTTCTCTTCGGCCGCGTTCTATCTGGTTGCGGCCAGTATCATTCCCGGCTCCGAGCTGCGCCTGAAGCAGGTTGGCCTGAACCCGCGCCGCACCGGCCTGCTGCACGCGCTGCGCCTGATGGGGGCGGACATCACCGAAGAAAATCCGGCCGAGCAGGGCGGTGAGCCGGTGGCGGATCTGGTTGTGCGCTACGCTCAGTTGAAGGGCGCACGCATTCCGGAAGCACTGGTGCCGGACATGATCGACGAGTTCCCGGCGCTGTTCGTGGCCGCTGCGGCCGCCGAAGGCCAGACCGTGGTGAGCGGTGCGGCCGAGCTGCGGGTGAAGGAGTCCGACCGCCTTGCTGCGATGGCCACCGGCCTGCGCGCGCTGGGCATGCAGGTGGATGAAACCGAAGACGGCGCCACCCTGCACGGCGGTGTGCGCCTGGGCAGTGGCACCATCGAAAGCCACGGCGACCATCGCATCGCCATGGCCTTCGCCATCGCCGGCCAGATCAGTGACGGCGAAGTGCGCATCAACGATATCGCCAACGTCGCCACCTCCTTCCCGGACTTCGATGGCCTGGCGCGCAGCGCCGGGTTCAACCTGGCCTGAGCGGCCACGCCCGGCAGATGACGTAACCCGGTGGGTGCCAACCTTGGTTGGCACGCTCACATCACCCGGTAGGTGCCAACCTTGGTTGGCACGCTCACATCACCCGGTAGGTGCCAACCTTGGTTGGCACGCTCACATCACCCGGTAGGTGCCGACCTTGGTCGGCTCGCTCACATCACCCGGTAGGTGCCGACCTTGGTCGGCACGCTCATATCGCCCGGTAGGTGCCAACCTTGGTTGGCACGCTCACCTCACCCGGTAGGTGCCGACCTTGGTCGGCACGCTCATATCGCCCGGTAGGTGCCGACCTTGGTCGGCACGCCTTTCCGCATAAAAAGACGGAGGCCGAAGCCTCCGTCGAAACATCACGAACCCCTCGTCCGCGATCAACGCTGCTCGGTACGGAAATCCACCGGGACCCGCACCACGCTTGCTACTGCGCGGCCGTCATGCACCGCAGGCTGGAACTTCCAGTTCTGCACGGTGTTCAGCACCGCACGGTCCAGGTCGCGGCTGCGCTCGCCGCTGCGCGAAACAATCGCAGCGTTGGCGACATTGCCACGGGTATCGACATTCAGGCTGGCGATCACGCTGCCCTGCACGCCACTGCGCAGTGCGGCAGCGGGGTAGGTGGGCATGCGGTTGCTGGCCAGCGGGCGTGCTTCGCGATTACGTATCGCCGGTGCGGCCTTGTGCTGGCTGGGGGCAGGGGCAGCCTGGCGCGTTGCAGGTGTTGCTGCATCAGTCACCGCAGCTTGCTCAGGGGCGGGCAACATGCGCTCACCGACCGGTGCCGGCGCCACATCCTCCTGGTTGGAATGGCGCAGCCACAGCAGGGCGGCCGCAAACATCGCCACAATCAGCGCGATCCACATCCAGGGCGACGTGGGCTTGTGCTGCACGCTCGAATCCTGCTGCAGCTGCGGCGAATGAAGGTCTTCGTGGGTGGTGGCAGTCATCGCAAACTCCTTCCGTCAACTGACGACGTGGGAAGTGTTGCCCGAGCCATGGACGGGAAGTGTCAGCGCTGCGTCAACGCCACCGGCAGGGTTCAGTTTGCCTGCCGGGAAGCGTTCAGTTACTGCGTCTTGAAGTCGAACGGTACTTCAATGCTGCCGGGCACGGCCTGGCCATTGCTCTGTGCCGGGGTGAAACGCCAGCGGCGCACCGCGTCGGTGGCGGCACGGTCGAGGTCGCGTGAACCACTGCGCTGGATCACCGTGGCGTTGTTGGGATAGCCGGTGGCGTCCACGTCCACGCGTACCACCACGGTGCCGGTTTCCCCGGCGCGCAGGGCGGCGGCGGGGTACGACGGCGGCGGCGACTGGCCGGCAATCGGCATCGGCTGGCTGTTGCTGGTCGCAGCCGGCGCAGCGCCCGGGGCGGCCGGGGCCGGCTCGGCGATCGGGGCGGGTGGCGGCGGAGCGGTTTCGACCAGCTTCGGCGCTTCTTCCTCCACCGGTGCCGGCTTGGCGTCAGGCATGTCGCTGGAACCGGCCGCAGCGGCCAAGGGTTCCGGCAGGGGCTCGACCTGGGCGGTTTCCTGCGGGGTCTGTGCGGCCGGGTCGGCGCGGAAGAACTCCTTGTCACGGCCGGTCAGCCAGACCAGCACGAACAGCAGCACGCCCACGCCGAAGGCGATGCCGGCGATCTTCAGGGCGTTGCGCGGGATATGCACAGTGAACGACTTGGCGGACGACGAGCGGGGTGCAGACATGGACCGGACCAGTACGGAATAGCCCGATTCTGCCACGCCGGGAATGAACCGGGCGGCAGAAATCCGTATAACAAGCGATAATCCCATCCCTGATACCCACCACGACACCTGCCATGCTTGATCCAGCCCTGCTCCGCCACCAGCCCGCCGACCTCGCCGAACGCCTGCGCACCAGCCGCGGCTTCGAGCTCGACGTGTCTGCCCTGGAGTCCCTGGAGGCTGATCGCAAGCGCATCCAGGTGCGGACCCAGGAGCTGCAGAGCCTGCGCAACAGCCGTTCCAAGGCCATCGGCCAGGCCAAGGCGAAGGGCGAGGACGTCTCGGCCATCATGGCCGAGGTCGCCGCCTTCGCCGACGAGCTGAAGGCTTCGGAAGTGGCGTTGGACGAGCTGCGCGAGAAGATCGATGCCATTTCGATGGGCATTCCGAACCTGCCGGCCGATGACGTGCCGGCCGGTGCCGACGAGAACGACAATGTCGAGCAGGCGCGCTGGGGCACCCCGCGCCAGTTCGATTTCAAGGTGCTCGATCACGTCGAGCTGGGCGCCCGCAATGGCTGGCTGGACGGCGAGACCGCCGCCAAGCTGTCCGGCTCGCGCTTCACTGTGCTGCGTGGCCCGATCGCGCGCCTGCACCGTGCGCTGGCCCAGTTCATGGTCGACCTGCACACCGGTGAGCACGGCTACGAGGAAACCAACGTGCCGCTGCTGGTCAACGCCGATTCGCTGCGCGGCACCAGCCAGCTGCCGAAGTTCGAGGACGACCTGTTCAAGACCGCCGTGGGCGATTCCACGCGCTACCTGATCCCGACCTCGGAAGTACCGCTGACCAACATCGTGCGCGATGAGATCGTCGATGCCGAGCGCCTGCCGCTGCGCATGACCGCCCACTCGATGTGCTTCCGTGCCGAGGCCGGCAGCGGTGGCCGCGACGTGCGCGGCATGATCCGCCAGCACCAGTTCGAGAAGGTCGAGCTGGTCTCGATCAGCCGCCCGGAAGACAGCGACGCCGAACACCAGCGCATGACCCGTTGCGCCGAAGTGGTGCTGGAAAAGCTGGGCCTGCCGTACCGCAAGGTGCTGCTGTGCACCGGCGACATGGGCTTCTCGGCGGTGAAGACCTACGACCTGGAAGTCTGGCTGCCGTCGCAGGAGACCTACCGCGAGATCTCCTCGTGCTCGAACTGTGGTGACTTCCAGGCCCGCCGCATGCAGGCCCGCTGGCGCAACCCGGCCACCGGCAAGCCGGAACTGGCGCATACCCTGAACGGTTCGGGCGTGGCGGTGGGCCGCGCGATGATCGCGGTGATGGAGAACTACCAGAACGCCGACGGCAGCATCACCGTGCCGGAGGCCCTGCGCCCGTACATGGGTGGCCTGGAAACCATCGGCTGATAGCCTGATGGGGTGGGGTGGGTGCCATGCTTGCATGGCACTTGCTCTGGCTCTGGTGGGTGCCATGCTTGCATGGCACTGCTCTGGATCTGGTGGGTGCCATGCTTGCATGGCACTGCTGCGGCTCTGGTGGGTGCCATGCTTGCATGGCACTGCTGCGGCTCTGGTGGGTGCCATGCTTGCATGGCACCGTATCCACGCATGGCGTGGATCTACAATGCGGGCTACATCCACGCCATGCGTGGATGAGCCACCGTGATCACTCCACAACCCGCACCTTCTCCAACGGCACCCAGCCCGGTTCGCCCGTCTCCGGCACGCACCACGCCCAGCCATTGAGCGTGCGCTCGCCACGCAGCAGCTGCCCGGGATCCACATCCAGTTCGCGCGCACAGTAGTCTTCCGTGGCAAATGCGCCACCCTGCGCGTCGCGGCCGATCACCGGCGCGGGCACGAATCCCGGCTGCTGGCCCTCTGCCTCGCACAGGAACCAGTCTTCCCAGCCTTCAGGCCCTTCATAACGTTCGCCCACCACCAGCGCCTGGCCACGGCGCAGGGTGATCGGGTGCGGAAATTCGCTGCGGTGTGCAGTGGTCACGATGTAATTCATCGCCCCAGCCTAACGTTCTGGTGAGCGTCGCGCATGGCAGCGTATCCACGCGCACGCGCGGTAGAGCCACGCCACGCGTGGATGACATAGCGCTCAGTCCATACGCCACAAAAAAACGGCCCCGCAAAGCGGGGCCGCCAGGGGGGGCCGGGATGGGGGAGGGGATCCCGGCCCGCGTTCAGCGCCCAGACGAGGAGAGAGTGGCGCCGAACGCTGGAACGCATTACGCCGCGGCGGCCTCGGCCGCTTCGTGCGACGGCAGCGCAGCCAGTGCGCCGGCAATGGCGTCTTCGCGGTGCTGCGGCGAGTAGGCGATGCCTTCGGCGCGTACGAACTCGACATCGTTGATGCCCCAGAAGGCAAACGTCTGGCGCAGGAACGGCTCCTGGAAGTCCGCGGGCGAATCGGTGTAGATGCCGCCACGGCTGCTGGCGATGATCACCCGCTTGCCACCGGCCAGGCCGACCGGGCCGTTCTCGGTGTACTTGAAGGTGCGCCCGGCCACGGCCACGCGGTCGATCCAGGCCTTCAGGGTGGACGGAATGCTGAAGTTGTACATCGGCGCGCCGATCACCACGATGTCGGCCGCCAGGAACTGCTCGAGTACCTGTTCAGCATCGGCGGCTTCGGCAGCGTCGGTTTTGGCAAGCGATCCGCTGCGCAGATGCGGTACCGGATTGGCGTCAAGATCGCGATAATCAACCTGCAGGCCGTCGATCTGCTGAGTGAACTGGGCCACCACGGCGGCGGTCAGGTGGCGGGAGACGGAGTTGTCGCCAAGCACGCTGGCGTCGATGTGCAGAAGCTTCATGGCAGTACCTATGTTCGGGAGAGGTGGCGGACTTGCCGCCGACGGAGAGAACGATAGGTTGTTGCAAAGGCGGGATAAAGGTGGTTGAATGCCACGTATTGTTCTAGATATGGAACTCGGGCATGCATGACCTGAATGATCTGTACTACTTCGCGATGGTGGTCGACCATGGCGGATTCGCCGCCGCCGAGCGCGCACTGGGTATCCCCAAGTCGCGCCTGAGCCGCCGCATCAGCCAGCTGGAAACCGATCTGGGCGTTCGCCTGCTGCAGCGCTCCACGCGTCGTTTCGCCGTCACCGATGTCGGCACCAGCGTGCACCGCCACGCGCAGACGATGCTGGCCGAGGCACAGGCCGCACGCGAAGTGGTGGACCGCCTCAGCGCGGAACCGCGCGGCGTGGTGCGCGCCAGCGTGCCGGTGTCGCTGGCGCAGATGCAGCTGCCCAAGCTGCTGCCCAAGTTCCTCGAGCAGTATCCGAAGGTGCGGCTGCAGCTGAACATCAGCAACCGCCGCGTGGACATCATCAATGAAGGCTACGACGTGGCCCTGCGCGTGCGCTCGCGCCTGGACGACGATGGCAGCCTGGTGATGCGCAGCTTCGGACAGGTGCAGGAACTGCTGGTGGCCAGCCCGAAGTACCTGGATCGCGCCGGCCGGCCGAAGGATCCTGAAGAGCTGACCCAGCACGTCACCCTAAGCATCAGCGAAGACGAAGCACGCCAGCGCTGGGAGCTGCATGGCCCGGAAGGCGAAGTGCGCCGGGTCGACCTGCAGCCGCGCGTGGCCGGCTTCGACTTCCCGCTGCTGCAGAGCATGGTGAAGGACGGCTTCGGCATCACCATGCTGCCGGAAACCGTGTGCGCCGATGCCGTGCGCAACGGCGAGCTGGAAGTGGTGCTGCCGGACTGGTCGCTGCCGCAGGGCGTGTGTCACGCCGTGTTCGCCTCGCGCCGCGGCCTGCTGCCGGCGGTGCGCGTGTTCATCGACTTCCTGGCCGAGCACTTGCCGCCGCAGCTGGAGGCCTCGCGCCTGGATTGCGGTGGCGCCTGTGAAAAGGCCAAGGAGCGGATCAAGGCCAGTGCGCTGGGCGCGTTGGCAGTGGATGCGGGCTGAGGCACCTGGCCGCAACTGCACCGCCGATCTGTGAAACGGTAGCGCCGGGCCATGCCCGGCGTTGCTGCTTTCCGGCCCAGGTCAGTTCCGGCCGAACAGCCGGTCCCAGAAGCTGCGCCGCGGCGGTGCGGCTGGCCTGGGCTCGGCAATGACTGGCGCTTCCAGCACCGCCATCAGTTCCGCGCTGCGTGGCTTCTTCAGGAAGCGGGCGTAGTCCATGTAGCTGGTCACCTTGCTCATGTGCAGGCGCTCCGGCATTGCCGGCAACGCGCCACCCTGCAGCAGCACCCGCAGTGCCTGTGGACGGTCCAGGCGGATCGCCTCGAACAGGGCGGTGCCGCCGCAACCGGGTTCGATCTGGTTGGCGCGTTGTGGCGCATCCTTCAACAGCTCTCGCAGCGCATCCGGGTCGTCGCGGTCCACGGCGGCAACCAGCCGTGCCAGCGCTTCAGCTTCTTCGGGTGGAAGACTGTCGCGATAGGCCTGGTCGGCGATCTCGCGCTCGTCGCGCCCGTCACCGCCCTGGATGCACAGGAAGTCGGTGACCAGGGCGACCGGAATGCCGGAGGTATCCAGCGCCCAGTAGCTCGGATAGACGCCGTCGCCCCAGCCGCTGGTGAATACGACCAGGCCGTGTGGAGAGTCCTCGCCCCAGGGGCGGTACTCGGCGCCTTCATCCAGGCCGTCATGGTCGATCAGCGCATCCGACCATTCGCTGTCTTCGTCGCCATCGGTCTGTTCGATCAGGGCCAGCAGTGCCTGCTGAGTGTTGGTATCCATGAAGCAGCCGATGCCGGCGTCGACCGGATAGCCAATGAAGCTGTCCTCATCCAGTCCAGTGAGGTCCTGCGTGGTCCAGCGTGCCATCTGCCAGTGCAGGGCAGACGCAGTGAGGGCTTCGCGGGGCTTGAACCAGACCACGGCCAGCGCCGGGCGGCCGCTGTGCACGATGATCTCGACCGGATGCCGGCCCAGCGGGGCGGTGTAGTCGGCCAGCGCGGGCGCCTCGGCCTGGACCAGCGGATCGCAGACCACCAGATGCCCACTGCTGACCGGCAGGTGCCCGGCGAAAGTGCGGTGCAGGGCCACTGCGGCCAGCTGGGTGTCGTCCAGCAGGGTGGTGCGCAGGTTGGCCAGATCGAGATGGGCCATGGGGGCTCCGATTGCAGTGAAGACCCCACCGTGCCGGATGCGAAGGGCGGGGGCAAGGGTGGTCTTGGGCAAATGCTCTTCACGTGCGAGAATACGCCGCTGCCCGGGCGACCGGGACCCGATTGGAGAGATGGCCGAGCGGTTTAAGGCACCGGTCTTGAAAACCGGCGAAGGGTTAAACCTTCCGTGGGTTCGAATCCCACTCTCTCCGCCAATCCTTAGTAAGTGTTTGTTTGTAAACGACATTTTTTAGGGACTTGAAGGGCGGCTTGGGGCACAAATCGGGGCACAACTCCGATGCGGTTACCAAGCTATCTCACTCGCTCTTCCACTGGTCGTTACCAGTTTCGCATGCGCGTTCCGACGGACATGCGCGGCATCGTCGGCAAACCTTTCGTCAAGCATCCCTTGGGCATCCACCTGTATAGCGCAAGAGTGGCTGCCTTGGCCATCGCGCAGCGTTATGCTCAAGCATTCGATGCCATCAGGGATGGGTGCATGACCAAGAAGGGACTCACGGTTGAGGATGTTCTCCGCAGCGTCGCGGAGAACGGCTCCAGGCGTTATGAAATTGACTTGCCGGGCTTCCGTCTTCGGACCACGGATGCGGCCGACCATGCTCGAGCAATGGAGGCGTTGGAAGAAATCGGCAAGTTCCACTTCCGTGATGCGGGTGCAGTTCCGGCGGCGGCTGGGCCAAACCCGTTGGAATCAGCGGCGGCGCAGCCCCTGCCAGCTGAGACGATCAGCCTCATCGATGCGAAGCGAATCTGGCAGGACAAAGTCGCCGCCGAGGACATCGAGGTCAAAACGGTCGGCATCAAACTGCTTCCCGTGACAGAGCTGATCGAGTTCTTGGGCGCCGAGCGCGAGCTGCATACCATCACGCGGCCTGAGATGGCCCGCTTCTACGACCATTTGGCCAAGCGCGGGTTAACGCGTTCTACACTCAACAATCGCCAGAGCTACCTCGCAGGAAAGAGAGGATTCTTCACTTGGGCAATGGCTTCAGGCTATGTGCTCAAGGGAGACAATGTCGCCGCAGGTCACGTCAGCGTTTCGATGGCGGAGAAGCGCAAGCGCAGGAAGTTTGGCTTCCAGGCCTTTACCTTGGATCAGGTTCATCAACTCTTCGCGCCCGATAGCTTCAAGCAGCTTTCAACGGGAGCGCGCTGGGCGGCTTTGTTGGGCCTGTATACGGGAGCCCGGGCGGGTGAGGTGGGGCAGCTGTTCACCCTCGACGTCAAGGAGGAGGAGGGGATCCCGTGCATACGGTTTACCGATGAGGGGGAGGATCAGCGGTTGAAGACCGATGTTTCCAATCGGGTCGTCCCGTTGCATCCCGACCTGATCAAGCTCGGTTTCTTGGACTACGTCGCCGAACGAAGGGAGAGCGGGGACTGGCGATTGTTTCCGCAGGCTGACAGTAAGGCGAAGAATGGTGCGGGGAACTGGATATCGAAGGCGTTCAGCTACTACCTCCAAAAGCACAGTGGTGGGTGGCCGAAAGCGAAGCGTGGTTTCCATAGTCTCCGAAAGACCGTGATTCAGGAGATGCAGGGCAGCGGTGTGGCCTCTGAGATGCGAGCCCAAATCGTCGGCCACGAATTGGACGACGAACACCACGCGACTTACAGCAGGCCCTTTACGGTGAGTGAGAAGCTCAACGGTGCCGGAGGAACGCCAGCTTTGGGTGTCCTAGATTACGGAATCGACCTGGAGGCGCTGCGCACCCTGCCGGCGCGCAAGGTCGGGCGGCGCAGCAGCAATGCTGCCGCGCGCTCTTCAAAGGTCGGCCGTAAGGGGAGCGAGCCGAACTAATGGCCCTCACTGCCGCCGATGCCTACCGACGAGCCATCGACCGCTTTCTCGGCAAACTCTCTGGCTCCGAAACCGTGGGCCAGATGGAGAAGAAGGTTGCAGACCATCTGCGCCTAGCGAAGTTGCGCCCCACGGTGGACGTGGAGCTGAGCTTCAATGAGGCCGCTGGGGTGTTGGCAATCAGCACGGCTCAACTGCACCACCTCTTGAAGGAGCACGCCCCGTCGGGGACGTTGTTCATGGTGAAGGGGGCGCGCAAGCGCTCGACCACCCTCACCCTGTTGATGGCCTGGGCTGCCGAACTCAATGCGAAGGGCCTCTGGAAACCGTTGAGCGAACGGGGTGTGACGATCAATACACTCCTTACTGCCGAACTGCCGTTTCTGGTGGCCAAAGGGCCCAAGGCTAAGCAGTTCTTCCTGGAGCCACTGACTGACCAACCGATCACCGATGCGGTAATTCGCCAGCTCCAAGCATTCGGCGCGCAGATCGGGCTTGGGATTCGGGTCTGCACACTGACCGAGGCATTCGCCCAGCCATGGCAGAACCCTGACGTCAAGCGCCAGTGGGTGGACGCATTCAACAACGCAGCCCAAGCCCAGGCCAGCCGCCTGCGGGACCTTGCTCAGCAGCTCGACGCCTCGCGAGCTAGGGTGATCGAACAAGCGCTCGACGAGCGTTTGAACCAAACCGCCCAACACACGCTAGCACTCAAGAGAAAGCGCGTCTAAGCAGTGCCTGAATCGGATTGGAAGCCTCCAATGTCCGTATTTTGGGTGGCGCTGAATTTGGATGATTACTCCAACGTCCCGGTGGTCGGAGCGATGGAGCAAAAAGATGGGCCTTGATATGTATGGGGGGAAGATCCGCAAGGAGGAGACGTCGTGCGAGGGACAGGTGTTCTTTCAGTGGCGATGCCATCCCAACCTCCACGGCTGGATGTTCGGGCTGCACAGTGCACGGACGGGGTGCTCTAACCCGTTTGAGTTCAACATGGTTCGCGTGTTTCTCGGAGCGGCAGACCTCGACGCATTGGAGCAGGCTGTCCTCGATGAGCGGCTGCCCCACACGGTGGGCTTTTTCTTCGATGAATTGGATCCCGATCAAGCTGAAGAAGATCTGGACTTCATTGCGCAGGCCCGCGCATTGATCAACGACGGTTGGGACGTGTTCTACAACTCTTGGTGGTAACCCGCCGCCAGCAGCGCCTCTCGGGCTGGTTCAAGCCCAACTCCCAAAACCCATTCCTTCAACGCGGCAACGCAGCCGTGTTGGCGGAGCTTTGCCTGGAGATCTCTCATGCAACCCAAAACCAATGTTGTGCCGTTCAAGACTGCCAACCGCCTCGCAGCGGCTAAACCCACCCGGCTCAGCTCCGTTTGCTACAAAGCAAGCGACAAGGCCCACACGAGCGTGGATTGGTATACCCCGCCTGCCATCGTCAAGGCGCTGGGAGGAAGGCGCGGCTTTGACCTCGATCCTTGCACGCCCGAAGACCCTTCGCGGCTGCCGGCACCCACGGCCCGCCGAATGATCCCGCCGAGCCAGGACGGCCTGCTCACGCCGTGGCCCCCGCAAGCGTTCGTGTGGATGAACCCGCCCTACGGCAAGGGGATGGAGAAGTGGCTGAGCAAGCTGGCCAACCACCCCGGCGGCGGTATCGCCCTGGTGCCGGTCAGCATGGAAACGGGGTGGATGCACAACTGCGTGCTTTCCCACCCCAACGTGACGGCGATCCTGTTTACCCGCGGGCGGCTGAAGTTTGTGCGTCCCGACGGAACCATCGGCACGGCAGCGCCGTCGGGATCGTTGGTGGTGGGTTACGGCAAGCGCGCAGCCGGTCACCTTCAGCAAGCGCAGGCAAGCGGTGTGCTGCGCGGGAAGTTCTTTGCCCTCCAGCGGGTGGCGCAGGTGGTCACTGCGAACCTGGGGAGTGCGAACGATGAGTAACCAGACCAAAGCAGCCCTCCATATCCTTCAGTGGATGAGCGATATGGAAGGCAGGGTTGAGGGGTGCGATGGCGCAATCAATGTTGCGAAGGCATGGGAGGAACGGGAACTTCAAAAGAAGGCGCAGGCTTACAAACGGCTGGTGAAGGCCGTCAACTGCATTCCTGCCCTCTCGCCTCGCGAACGCATGTCCAAATTCGTGGCATACGGTCTTAGGGCGGCCGTTCACAAGCAGCTGGAAAAGCGCAAAAACGGGGTGGGGGTATCGGTGTTGCCTTGGATGGACGTGGGCCTGCTCAGCGACGTGGATCTTGAAGACGGGGATTGGGGGGCAGAGGTGGCCGACGCCTACATCGCCGCCATCGAAAGCGCTGAGCCGTTTGAGTGCATCCTGGGGTGGGTGTTCAACGAGCTGGCGGGATCGGGTCAGAAGAAAAGGGATTGCCAGGATTTCACCCCGTGGGCCCTTGCTCAGGGCGCGATGAGGTTTCTTCCCAGGGGTTTGAGCGATGCGTGTCAGGAACCGCTGATCAACGATTTCACCTGCGGTGCTGGAACGCTGCTTCTGGCCCGTGTCCACGCCCTTCTTTGGAGCCAATCCAACGATCCGGACGCGTTGATTGACCTGATGGTGTCGGCCAACGACAGGGATCCGCTCTGCGCTGCAATGACCGCTCTCCAGCTGTTGATCAATCAGTTGGTCTGGGAGCGCCCCATCGGAGCCGTTCACGTGGAATGCAAAGACATCATCGCTCAGCGTCACCTGTTGGTGCCGGTGTTTGCGTCGGAGTGTCGCGAGGATTGCCCGTTCGAACTCGTGCGGGACGATTTGTAGCAAGCAAATGGTTGCGGATAGGGGCAGTGTCCCAGTCAAAGCTGCCGTCCGGTTCGCCCAGGGCTCAACCCTTGCCGGGTGCCAGTGACGGTTAACGCCGGTGGTGCCCACCCGGGCCTGTCGCTATCGCGCCGAAGGCGGAGTTATTCACTTCCAAACGGGCTTTTAGATTTTAGAAGCCGGCGCGAAGCGACCGGCAGCTGCGTGCGGGTGTGCGGCAATTTCTTTGTCATCCGCGAGTGACGCCGATGGCGAAGAGTGATCTTCTCGGAGACGTAACAAGCACCCGTTACACCCGTCACAAGTGCTTGTTACGGCAGTTTGTCCAATGGATTCAATGGCTTTGCAGAGGCGAAGGCGCGTGTAACGGGTGTAACGGGTGGGTAGGTATTACTTGCAGCTGCATCAGAGATTTAGGCGTCAAGGCCAATCACTTTTTTAAAATCAATGGATCTACTTGTTACACCTGTTACACCCGTGACAACCCTTGTCTGGTCAGGGTTTCAGCCGTAACAAGGGGTGTAACAAGCACCTGTTACACCTTGGCTGAAAAGCGTGAATTGCGTCTCGTTTATGCAAAAAATGCTGTTGAGGCGACAGATATTGGTTTTAGTCAAGAAGTCGATCTGGACAAGTTCGTGAGCTCTGTTTGGATGGGGTTGTGGCCACAACGGGACCACATCACCCAGGAAACGAAAAATGACGAACTCCCCCACATCGAAGAAGGCGACGCAACCGCGAGACGAAATGCTGAAGGCGCGGGTGAGTCGAGCGTTCAAGCGGCGGCTTCAAGCGGCGGCTGATGCCCAGGGCAAGACTTCATCGGAAGCCATGCGTCAAGCGCTGGTGGAATGGATGAGTCGCGTCCAGCAGGCCGCGTAATCAACAAAAAAACCCCGGCGCCAACCGGGGTTCGAAAATGGACAACACACACATGAACGATACAACACCACCCTCGGGTGTCAACGGGCGCCCCAGCAACGTCCTTTCCTTCCGCGGGAATGCAGCCCCCAAGGCAGCTTTTGGAGCACCAGCGCCCAAGGCAACCTTGAGCGATCAAGCATTCGAGGCCGACTTTGCCGACTACTTGAAAGCGACGAAGGAGTATGCGATCGGAGGCAAGTTGCCGGATGGCGACGACGACTGCAGCTTCTTCCGTTGGCTTCCAGAGCAAGGCTACTGGGACCGTTGCTCGGAGAAGGATATGGCGGCCAAGGCGCTTTCCTGGCTGCGATTGGAGCGCAAGGACAAGGCGAACGCAGGTCATGCAACCAGTTGCATGAACACGGCGGTGCTTGAGTTGATGGGGGATCGGAAATGCTGGTTGCCCAAAAAGTCTGATCGCAGGGCCATCGTTCCCCTCAAGGGCGGCTACCTGGAGATCGTCAAGCCTGACGAACCGCGTTGTGCTCGCGCAGCGGTGGTTGGAGAGCAGGTCGTTGATCAGGACGTTTTCTCTGCGACCTATGGACAGAGTTTGGGCCCGCGCCAAGCACTCCTGTTTCAAAACGACGAGACGCCGTCTAGGACGCGCATTCGGGTCCTCGCGGCCACCAAGGAGCATGGAATCACTTACCAGGTCCCTGCCACGCTGCGGATGGATCAGGTTGATGGCGATGGCTACTACACTCCCAAGCCGCTGGATCCCAACTCGAAGTTCGGTCAATACCTGGATCTCTTTCAGCCCGACCTGGAGGTGCGTGCACTCCTTCAGGAGGCGGTGGCCAGCTCGTTGATGTCGATCTGCTTTGAGAAGGCCTTCTTCCTGGTCGGGTCGGGTAGCAATGGCAAATCCACGTTCCTCCACATCCTGCGCGCCCTTCACCCCCGCAACGTGTCGCTGCGTCTGGAGAAGCTGGACGGAACCTTCGCCATGGCCCCACTGGTGGGCAAGAGCGCCTACATTGTCACGGAGACGCCAAAGGTTCTTGCCGCATCCATCCAGGAAGTCCTGAAAGCGCTCATTTCCCGTGACCCGATCCAAGTCGAGGCCAAGCGTAAGGACGCATACACCACGCTCCCAATCGGCACCCTGTTCGCCAGCGTCAACTCCTGGTTCACGGTTTCCGGGCATGAGCACGGGTTCTGGCGAAAGGTCCTGGCCATCCCCTTCAATGTTCGGATGGGTGAGAAGACCCATGAGGGAGCGAACGGTGGAAATGGAAAGAAGCGTGAGCCTGACTTCTACCTTCAGATCACCGAAAGCGAGGAGGAAATGGCCCAGGTGCTGGACTGGGTGCTGGAAGGAGCGCTGCGCCTCATGGAGCGTGGCGGGTTTTCCGAAAAGCTGCCCGACGCCGTGCTGGCGCTGGCCGAGCAGAACCGAATGGAATCGGACACGACCATGGCCTACATGGCCGACCGAGACGCTTCCTACGACAGCGGTGTTTGCACCGACAAGACGGCCATTTACGCCGACTACCGCCAATACGTGTTGGAAGAACTGGGCAAGAAGCCGGTCAACGCGGAGGACTTCTGGAAGCGCGTTCGCGAGAAGTTCCCCGAGGCCGGTATCTACCAAATCTCCCATGGGGGCAAGAAGCCACGTGTGGCCGAGATTCGGATTGCTGGCATCAAGCCGCTGCGGGACATGGCAGATTTGGAAACGCCTGTGTGAGCCAGTTCCACAGCAATCGTTTTGCGGCTCACTGGCTTGCAGAGAGGCGGGGACTGAATGCCGTCAACGGCGGGAGGAAGCGTTGGCCCTATCTCTCATCCAGACCTAGATGCCCCCTGTTAGCAGGTGCAGCCGGGGCGGGGGCTTGCCAAATCCCCATCCTGTCGCATGCTGAAACCATGACTCCTTCAGATGCCTTCGTAGACGACAGCATGGACCGCCAAGACGCCTTGGCGGCCTCCCCCCGTTTCACCGTGCACCGAATCCCCGAGGGCCTCCGCGTGCAGCTCCAGGAGGGCGACGGGGACCCCGGCACCGGTTTGACCATCGACCGGGTCTTGGCGTTGCTGGAGAGCCTGCTGGAGCAGGGGCGCGCCGTCACCATTCAGGATTGAAGTTTCCAGCCTAACCCACTTGGCGTTGCCGACAGGCGCCTTTCCTTGCCTTCCAGGAGAGCCTGTCCGTGTCCGATGCTACCCCTAACGAAAGCTTCCTTCAGCGCCACTCCCGCGACGTCGTCGAGCGCTTGATCCGCCAGATGGAGGAGGGCACCGGCCCCTTCCTCAAGCCCTGGGACGCCCGCGTGGACCTCGGGTTGCCCATGAACCCCACGACGGGCAAGAGCTACCGGGGCGGAAACCTGCTCCACCTGTGGGCCCTACAGAGCGCCTGGGACACCCAGGACAACCGGTGGATGACTTACAAGCAAGCCGCGGCCGTGGGCGCGCAGGTTCGCAAAGGCGAGAAAGCCAGCGTGATCGAGTATTGGGACTGGTCGCCGGTCGAAGAGGCCAAGAAGAGCGGGGACCCCGAGCTCATCGCCAAGGCCCGCTCCAAGGTCTTCTTCCCCCGGGTGTTCAACGCGATGCAGATCGATGGGTTGCCGGCACTGGTCCTGCCACCCCTGCGCCCAGAGCCCGACATCCACCAGGCCTGCGAAGCGGTGCTCAAGGACAGCGGAGCCGAGATCCACCACGACGGGGGCAACCAAGCGTTCTACCGTCCGATGACCGACAGCATCCACTTGCCCCAGCGCAACACCTTCCACTCGGCCAGCGGCTACTACGCCACCGCGTTGCACGAACTGGGCCACTGGACCGGCTTTCCCACCCGCCTCAACCGCGATCAGAAGGGGGCTTTTGGGAGCATCGACTACGCCAAGGAAGAACTTGTCGCCGAGATCTCCAGCATGCTGATGGGCGAACGCCTAGGCATTGGCCACGATCCCACCCAACACGCGGCTTACGTGAAGTCGTGGATCCAAATCCTCCGGGACGATCCCCGAGAGCTCTTCCGAGCCGCGGCGGCGGCCGAGCGGGTGGTGGAATTCCTGAAGGTGCCCGAGTTGGTTCGCGAGCCGCTCCAGAAGGTTGAGCAGCAGCGGCAGCCGGTGGCGGCCAACCAGCAGGAGCTTGAAAAACCTAACGGCACAAAGGCCCGCACGAAAGCACGTGAGAAGACCAGGCGACGGAATCACGTGATGGTGTCCTGATGCCCCTTGCGCGATTGCGATTCTCCTTTATCAGTGGGTGGTATCGCATACGAAAGGAGGTTGAATGAACATCCAGCAGAGGAGAAACGAAGTCGTTCGGATGGCCGAAGAAGGCAGATCAGCTCGGGAAATAGCGACGTTCTTTAATAGGTCGGTGATGACCATTCACGTTGACCTTCGGGCAACGGGATTTCCGAGAAAGGGGCGCAGAGCGGTCGGGCTGAAAGTCCGTTATCGCTCATCGGCGGATGAGTTGGCCCACAGAAGGGCGATCGTTCCATCCTTGGTGGCTCAAGGGCTCAGTGCGCGTGCGATAGCAGAAACGTTTGATGTCAGTCGTGACTCGATCGAGTCCGACAAAAAAGCGACCGGATCGTTAAAGAAAAACTTCAGGGGGGCGGTCGAAATCAGTTTGGCGGAATTCGAGGTATGGATTGCGCAGGGAAAAAGCATGAAGGAAATGGCATGCATTCTTGGAGTGACGTCGGGACGGCTGATTTATGCGGCAAAGAAGTTGGGCTGGGTGCGTCCGGGGCCTTCTCGTCCCATCCCAGAGAACCTGCGTGGGCTCTTGCCCAGCATCTGCGGCCCGGAGCGCTTGCAAGGCTTGATCGATGAAGGGCATTCACTTGGCAAGATTGCAAGGCACCTTGGGGTGAGCAGGCAAGGGCTCTGCGACTACTGCCGGCGAAAAGAGTTGAAGATCAAGCCAGTTTTCAATGGGCGACGCTCACGAACAAGAGCGACCCCTTGCGCATTTCCAGAATCGATCTATGAATAGGGGAACCTACTCATGAAATGGAGGTGCGCCTTGAAAACCATTGTTCTGGCCCTTGCGCTGGCGTTGTCTGCTCCGGCCGCCTTTGCTGCCGATTCCACCTCCGCTCGCCGTTACGGTTCGTCCGAAGCCCTGTCCGTCCAAGACGCCCGTTTGGGCGAAGTCCTGATGGTCCGCACGGTCCAACTGAAGTCCGACCAGCGGCTCAACGCTGGTTCTGCCATCGGGGCGGCCGTTGGTTATGGGGCTGCGAACCAGGTCAAGAGCCGGGACTACCGCAATGCAGCCCGGGTGGCCGGTGGCGTCATCGGTGCGGTTGCCGGAACCGCGGTTCAAAAGGGCCTCAGCGGCCGCACCGCAGTGGAGATCTACGTGCGCGATCTGTCCGATCGCCGCCAGCGCGTCCTCGCGGTGGTCCAAGACGCCGATGTGGATGTGCGCGAAGGTGATCGGGTCTTCTTGGTGGGGAAGGGTAAGAAGACCCGGGTGGTGCCGCTTGATGCTTCGCCGGTGCGCATTGGCGATTATTCGTGCGGAAGCCCTTGTGCCATTGGCATCAATGCCCGGTCGGACAATAACAGCGCTCGCGTGCGCGTGGGGCCGTAAGGATGCACAAAAGCGAACACGTTGGTGGAGGCGTGTATTGCGAAGGCACGGCTTGCGGGCTTCTGGTTGAGCTCATGAAGCGGCCATCCGTTGCCCACCGCCGCTCCGAAGTCGCCCGGATGGTCCGAGAGGGACACGGCCGCGCCGCCATCGCCCAAGCCCTGGGCGTTCCATCGCCCGTGGTGAGCGCCGATCTGGCCCACCTGGGGTTGCGTCAAAAGCCCCGGCGCCCACTGGCTGACCAACACGCTCTGGTGGTGCGCCTCCTGGAGCAGGGGAACAACGGCCCTGCAATTGCCAAGCGCCTGGGCGTGACCCGACAGGCAGTCCACGCTTACCTGCAGGCCCATGGCCTGCTCCCAACCCAGAAGAGGATCCCATGACCGTTATTCTGGTGGTCGTGCTGTTTGAGCTCGCCATGTTTGCGATCACCTTCGGAATCGCGTGGCTGTGCGCGTCCAAAGCCCGCAGCGCACGCAGGGGCTGGGAGGCGTTCCAAGCCGGCCAAGAGGACGCCCCATCCGTGGTTGCGTTGATGTGGCATTTGGCCGTGTTCTACGCGTGCTTGGCACTGCTGGCTTACCAGCTACAGCACGTGGTGAGCCAAGTCTGGTTGGATCCTTCCAACCTATACCTGTCATCCACGCTGGCTCTTGTCGTTTATTCGATCGCATGCGGGCTGCTTCACGGCAGCGGGCTGGCGCGGAGGCGGGCATGAGAACGAGTCACGGTCGGTTGCGCCCAGACCCCGTCGACGCCCGCCCACGCCACGATGGGCTGTTCCAAGGCGAAGACACAGGCGAAGAGATTCACGAAGAGCGTGACCCGTTGCTTCAAGCGCTTTACACCGAATCGCTCCATGCCCGCGGGGACGTGGACGCTGTCGATCGCTTGCTGGATGCCCACCGAGAGGCGCTTGGGGAGCCCGAGCAAGTCGCCTATGCCCGTCAGCAAGACGAACGCCATGATCGGACGTTGCCATTGCCGAGCGGTGGCCTGCCGTTGAGGCCGTCCACGGAGCGCTACCTAGAGGAGCATCGGTCATGGAACCCGCCGACCGCCAAAGAGGCCGCCATCGCACGTTCCAGGGGTCCCACCATGGTGCTCGAAGGGAAGGCATGGCGCGCTGAAGACGACGTTGCCGAGGTTACGGTGGAGGCTCCCAAGGACGACCCGTGGCAGCGGATGCGTTGAGTTCGTGTCTCAGCTGGAGAGACAGTTGGGCACCATCATTGCTGCTAGGAACACGGTGTTCCCTTCGGCTATCCTGCCCAGGGTATCCATCACTGGTATTGCTAACAACAGGGGGCGTTATGGCAAGCGTGACAGTAAGGACGCGGGATGAGCTGGAAGCGGCCAAGAATGCAAAGGCGCAGCAGATTGTGGTTGTGGGCAAGTTGGCAGACGACCTGAAGAAGACGCGCAAGTTCGCCAAGCTTGGTGCCGTCGGTGTTGCAGCAATCGTTGCTGCAGTTGGGCTCGCTCCAGTAACGGCTGGGCTCAGCACGCTCAGCCTGGGGGCGGTCGCGACAGTCACTGGAGTCGAGATCATCGGCATCATCACCGCCGCAAGCCTTGGTCTCTCTTTGATCCTCGCAATCTACAAAGGCTACGATGTGGAATACGAGGCTGGCGGAAAGGTCATTTTCAAGCGCAAGGAAGGAAAGTGATGCCCGGCTTCGTTCCAGGGGCGCCTTACCTTTTTGTTTGCGAGAAGTGCAGTCATCACTTTCAGCGGAAGATCAACTTGGGGCTCTTCTGTCCGGCATGCAAGTCGCTGTCCGTGAAGCCTCGTTTGGTCTGTAAGTAGTGCTCGTTGGCCGCCATAAAGTTGGCGGCCACTTCCAATGACCGGTCGAATCGGGTTTAACATCGCGGTCTCAGGTGCCCCGTAACCCTTTTGCTTCAAAGCGCTCCAGTATCGCCGTCACGGCTTCTGCGGCACGGTCCGGTGACGCATCTATGCGTTCCAAGCCCGTCATGGCGACGGGCAACGGCGCATTCGGATCGGTCGTGGCCACCACGGCCAGGACTCTTCCTCGGATGGTGTCTTCCACCGTGGTCCATTCGTCGGCGAGACGCTGGGGTTTATCGGTGAGAAGGACCACCATGACGGGGCCGGGTGTCAGCAGGCGGTTGGAGCGTCCCCGAAGTGCTGCGCTGTTGTGGACATGGATGGCCCGGCGGTGCCCATCTTCGGTCAGTTGGACCAGGACGCTGTGGCAGCTCGGCGCGCCCATCTCGTTGCAAACGATGTGGATGCGACCCTTGGCCCATTCCTGAAAGCCCACTGAGGAGGGCGCCAACTCATCGCTGGTAAAACAAGCCTCCACGAACCGTCGGCCTGCGAGGCTCAGTCCTTTCTCTTCGATCAGGCCCCAGCGTTCAAAGGTCTGGCGATTGATGCTGCTTTTCGACTGCAGTCCAAGGAATTCTTTTGGGTCCAGGTTACCCCCGCCGGTGCCAGGAAACACGTGGTGACGCTCGGTGATTAAAGCGCGTCGCAGAAGATCGACCTGGCCAAACGACAGGTCGCTCAGCGCCTTAATGAAGTGGCGCTTGAGATGGCCTGCGGTTCTGCCGGTAGCGATTGAACAGGCAAGGCGGCCATAGACGGTGGCCTTCTCGGCCTCGATGTCCATCTCCAATGCCCGCAGCATGGCCAGAAAATCTTCCGAGGTCATGGCCTCCGCGTTCTCGGGGAACACCTGACCCTCAAGCGCGGCACGGGTGAACTCCCGGTAGCGCTCCTCAGTGCGCTTGGCAAGCCAGGCGGCGATGAATTTTGGGCCCTTCGAAAGAACGGCGAACGGACAGGAGATTTCCTCCAGGGGGGCAAGGTCAGGGTAGTCCATCGGGGTCTCGTGACGGTTTGCGGGTCCAGGTAGCTCATCCTCAAGCCTTCAAGCCCGTTCTTCAATCCTCCGGTTGAATTCCCCATTGGCAACGCGCGTGAGCTCGAACAGGTTGAGCGCTGGGAGCGCTGCAAGGCTAGTCTGCGCGCGAAGGTCGAGCATCCGTTCCGGGTGATCAAGCGGCAGTTCGGCTACACCAAGGTGCGCTATCTCGGCTTGATCAAGAACACGGCACAGGTGCTCACCCTGTTCGCGCTGTCCAACCTGTGGATGGTGCGCCGGAAGCTGTTGGCGGCACAGGGGTAACTCCGTCTTGAGGTGCCCGCAAGGGCACTTCGAGAGCGGAAAACATGGCAGTCCGCCGCGTCTGAAGGCCCAGGATGACTCCGGCGCTGAAAACCCACGACTCAGTGTGAATTGATCAGACCATCCCTATTTCTACTTTTGGCCGCTGCTAAAAATGGGGGGATTACCCGACGAGCTCCGCCAGGCCGCTTTTGACGAGCATTGGGACGACGAGACAAATTAAGATGAGTGGAAGGAGGACGCCCGCATCGACAGCGGCAAGACTACGAGGCCTTCCTGACGGCCGCGACCGAGTATCCGCTCCACTTCGCTGTTGCATGCGGCGATGCAGAATGGGCCGGTGACCTGCTCAAGGCTGGACGCACGCCTCAGGATCCCGATTTAGAAGGAACAACGCCCACGGATCTTCTGGGGCGGCCAGGTAATGATCAATCCGATCAGGTCATTCGTGCCCACAACCGATCCAAGCTTTTTGACGAGCTCCTTCCCGCTGCCAATGCTTGGAAGCCACCGGAAGGCGGATTTGGGGCCGACGCCAAACGTCAAGTCGGTGCGGCCATGAAAGCCCAGGGTGAGGAAAGGGAAGCCAGAAGCCTCGAATCCGACAACGGTTTTGACATGGAAAAAGAAAGGCGGCAAGAGCCGTCTTCTTCTATTTAATTCCCTTGCGAGGTTCTGATTTTCTGCTAATGGTGGGAGGTCAAAATACTATTGTGGAGGTGTGGGTTGAACATTTCGAATCTCAAAGACGTTCTTCTGAAGCAAATCGGGCTTACCAAAATCCCCGCTGATGTGAACGCAAGGGATGAAGATTGGCTGGATCAAACGCCACTTCATGATGCGCATCACCCGCGCGAAGTTCGGAGGCTGTTGGATGCTGGGGCTGACATCGAAGCGAGGGATGGCCTTGGAAATACGCCGCTTCATTCTGTGACAAGCGAGGGAGCCGTGATTGAACTGATCAAGGCCGGGGCAGACATCAATGCGCAGAATAACCAAGGGGAAACACCGCTTTTTAACGCGAGAGGGCAAGGGGATGCCAGGGCGTTGATTGCGGCCGGGGCAGACATTCATGCGCGCGATAACCGAGGGAAAACGCCCCTTTTCGGAGCGAGCGAAGGGGCTTTAAGGGAGCTCGTGAAGGCTGGCGCTGACATCAACGCTCGCGACACCCAAGGGAACACCCCGTTGTTTGGCGCACACAACGACAGTCTCAAAGCGTTGCTGAAGGCGGGAGCGGATGTCAGCGCGAGGAATAATGAAGGGCAAACCCCTCTCTTCCGAGCAACCGGGCAGACGGAGGCCCGCGCCTTGATTGCGGCCGGGGCAGACATCCTAGCCCGGGATAACCGAGGGCGAACCCCTCTCTTCGAGGCGAACACGGGCGCGCTTAAGGAACTTCTGAAAGCAGGCCTTGATCCCGCGGCGAGCGATGACCAGGGGAATCAACCGCTGCATATAGCCAGGGACCCCGAGGCGGTGGCCTTGCTCACCCGTGCAGGCGCAGACGTCATTGCACGGCGAATGGACGGCCAGGCGCCGATCCACCGTGCGATTTTTCCAGAGACGATTGAAGCGCTCGCCAAGGCAGGGGCGGATATGAACGCCCAAGACAACAACGGGAATACCTCTCTTCATGCGGGCCGCGATGCCACTGTCTGGAGTGCGCTGATTGAGGCGGGCGCAGATCCCCACATCCAAAACCAAAAGGGCGAAGCGCCGATCAACAGCGGCAAGCCATTTTTCAACGACTTGCGGGCTCAAGAGAGGGCCAAGCTCCTGGTCAGCCTGCTCCCGCCCGCCAACGCTTGGAAGCCACCGGAAGGCGGGTTTGGGGCCGATGCCAAACGCCAGGTTGGTGCGGCCATGAAGGCCCACGGGCAGGACAGCCAAACCCAGGAAGCCCCTCGCTTGCGAGCGCGCTTCTAAGCCCAAGGGAAAGGCGGCGAAAGCCGCCTTTTTCTTTTCTAGATCCCGTTGCGCAAACCAAACCTTTTGTTATGGGTAGTGCAACCCATTCATGAAAGGAGGCCTCATGCGCGTCTTGGTTCTTTCTCTGGCCCTTGTCGGCCTGCTCCCACTGACCGCCTCCGCCGCAGACACCACGCCCGCCCGTCGCTAATCCCGCGCCGGTGGAGAAAGCAAGTGAAGCGAGCCAACGACATTCGGGCCCAATACCAGCTGGCCATGGACGATGAGGGCATCCTCTTGGCCGCCTCGCACATCTTGGAGCGTCGCCTGCAGCGCCACGAGGCCATCACCGACCCCTCCAGTGCCAGCAACTACCTCACTGCCCGCTGCGCGCACCTGGATCACGAAGTGTTTGGCACGGTGTTCCTGGACGCCCGCCACCGCATCCTTGCCACCGAGCACCTCTTTCAAGGCACCATCGATGGGTGCGAAGTCCATCCACGCATCGTCGCCAAGAAGGCGTTGGACCACAACGCCGCCGCGGTCATCTTCTTTCACAACCACCCCAGCGGAAACCCCGAGCCCAGCGTTGCCGACCGCGCCATCACCGACCGCCTCAAGCAGGCCCTTGCCCTTTTCGACATTCGAGTGCTGGATCACCTTGTGATCGCGGGCACCTCGCACGTGTCGATGGCTTCACGAGGGTGGGTGTGACCACCCCCTTTAAAGCAAAGACCTGCGGCGGAAGCCGCCGGCGGCCGCTGCGCGCCGGCATCTGAAAAAGCATCCGCATGGATGGAAAGCACCAACGCCTTCGGCGCGATAAGTGATGTTAGGAAAAACTGCGGCCTTAGCGCCGCATTTTTTGCTTTTAGTCAAGATTTTGTCCACTAAGGCCGTGGACAAATTTCCAGGGCGATCTACCTTGAATTAAGGGGTAGGCAATGCCGCCGACCAAGCCAAGAGGTGTCACATGAGCGCAACCGTCACAACCAACGAAACCAAGATGATCGCGTTGGGATTGAATCCCGGCTTGATTGAAAATTATGCAGCGGTCTCCTTGGAGCCCGTCAGCTTTGAAGAGGACGACAGCCTGGGCTGGGCGACCACTTGGACCGCGGTTCATGCCGTCGAGCTCCACAACGGCGGGAAGGCCAACACTTACGGACGATCCTTCCACGTCCCCCAAGCCAAGCCCGGTTACAAACACCTGCTCAAGTGCTGGCGAGAAGAGCAGGGGCGGCGCGCAGAACTGGCTAATGATGGGTGACGTGACTCCTCCGATGAACGGTTATTGGGGAGACGGAGAGCTCGGAAAGAGTGAGAGGGCATCCGTGCTTCACGGCATCCATTTCGTCAGTCCCTCGGTGGGTGGCCCGCTCTTCAATACGGTGTGGCTTCCCACGCTTGCCGACTTGCGGGCGCTGCTCACTGACGCCGACCTTTGCAAAGCAGCCGAAACCGAGGTGAGGGCGTTCATTGACACGTTCGTGGACCCGTTGCCCCCTGAGCTCGACGAGGTCATTCACCAGCCATCGATAAAACAGATTTCCAGCTTGCCGGATGATTGCGGGATCGGCGTGGGCGTTTTTGTGACCGACGCTTTTGCGTTCGTCCTTCAGCGCATGATTCAGGAGGCAATGGCTCAGCACCGGGCTCGTGAGCTGGATCGGGTATGGCAACAGTCAGCCGCCGGTGGCAAACGAGCCAGGCTCTGACCGCTGGCTCAATGGGCCCCGCCTGGCCCACTTTAGTGCGCATCCAGATCTACCCAGCCCAGTTCGGGGGCAGTCCACCCGAACCCGTATCCGGCGCGGTCCGCTGGTTAATCAAGGGGCGACAAGCCATGAAAAATTGTCACAACGTTCAACAAAAGGCTGGGGAGTTTTCAGCCGGTCATTCTTGGATACGCTCCTTTATGAGGCCCTTTCGTATTGGGTCTGGAGTCGACTGGGAAGCCGCTACTAAAGAGGCGGTAGCGAAAGTCGTCAAGACCGACGAGTGGAGGGCATTCCTAGATGAGCGAGGCGCGTCAGATAAAAGTCCTTCTATCACCGAAGACTAACGAGGCAAAGGCGGCTAGGTAGCAATGGGCCCCCTTGCGCGTTTTCAGATTCGAGGTATCGGTAAGGGGATGGCCCTTTCTGGGGCTACTCATCCCCACTCAATCCCTCTCAAGGAGACGATACCCATGACACGCAAGACCTTCCTTCGCGCCCTTCTGCCCATCGCCCTGGCTTCGCTGGCAGTGCCCGCGTTCGCCGCCGACACCACCGCGGACCTGACGATTCAGGGCACCTTGACCAACACCTGCCAGCTGTCCGTGACCTCCATCGAAGGCATGGACTGGTCGGGAATCTCTGAAGCTGCCGCCCGCACCTCCGGGCTGAGCATCGTGTGCAACGCGGGCACGACTTACTCCATTTCGCCGGGCCAAGGGCAGAACTTCGGCCTGCTGTCCGGGTATGAGACCTACCGGGCTGTGACCAACGGCGCCGGGGCTTACATCCCCTACGGCTTCTTCAAGGACCCGCAGGGAAGCCAAGTCTGGGGGGATGACACCGACGCGTTCACCGGCGTTGGCGACGGCACCGTCCAGAGCTACAACTACGCGGTGCGCTTCCTGGCCCTCAAGCAGGCCGTGGGCGGCAACTACACCGACACGGTCACCGTCACCGCCGCTTACAACTGATCCCCATCGGTTGTCCCGACGCCCCCGGCTTGCCCCGGGGGCTTTTTGTTTCCGAAACGATGAGTAGGTATGGGTTGACGGAATGGTATTCCGATCTAGCTTGAATGGAGACACCCCCAAAGGAGACCCCATGACCCATTCCCAACGTTTTTTGGCCGTGGCCGCCGCGTCCTTGCTGTCCTTTTCGGCGTCCGCCGGTTCCATCTCCGTTGGCCCCACCATCCTGATGGGCGATACATCGGCCAAGCACGTCGCCGTGACGCTGCACAACAGCGGCGACGCCTCGGTGCGTTACCAGGTGAAAGCGATGGGGTGGGATCAGGCCACGGGGCAGAACGTGTTTTCACCCACCACGGAGATCGTGGGGGCGCCGACCTTCGTGGACGTCCCGCCCCAATCCAAGCGCACCGCCCGGTTGATGAGGGTGGGCGCGCTGGGCGAGCGGCGCTACTACCGCGTCCTGCTAATGCAGCTCAGGGCTCCCAACGTCCAAGGCGTCCAGTTGCTGGTCAACCAGAACTTGCCCGTGGCCTTTGAAGCAACCAATGCACCCATCCCCCAGGTGACCGTCCAGGCGGTGCCCAAGGGCTACCGGCTGACCAACCACGGCCAGACCGCCGCCCGCGTGTCGTCCATCGGCCCGGCTGGTGGCAAGCCGTGGCGCGAGGGTGCGTTGGGTTGGACCCTGCCGGGGGCCTCAATGACCTACGAGGCCCAGCCCGGGCAGCGCGCTGAAAACCTTTCAATCACCGTCAACGGCCAGCCCGTCACCGTCCCTGTGGGGCGGTGATCCATGCGTGGCCACGCCTTGGCGTTGTTGTTGCTGGCTGCATCGTCGGCCAGCGCAGCGGTGCCCGAAGGCGTGGCACCCGCGTTCCTGGTGCCGGTGATCGGCGGCAAGGCCAAGGCGGATCCGCTCACGTTCTGGCAGCAAGGCGGTCAGTGGTTCGCCGAGCCGGCCACGTGGCGCGAGGTCGGACTCCAGCTTCCACCGGGTCAAACGGATCCGATGAGCGCCCAGGCGCTGGGCGTGGGCTTTGCCGTGGACGAGGCCAGCGCCACGGTCGCTCTGGACTTGCCGGCAGACCGGCTCAAAGCCCAGCGCGTGGCCCGTGTCCGCGCCGAGCGCGGCCCCATCGCGCCGCCCGCTCCCGGGGTGCTGGTGAACTACAGCGTGGCGGGCATGGTGTCCGAGCAACAGCAGGCGCTCTCCTTGGGGCACGAAGTCCGCAAGGCGGGCCGTTGGGGCGTTGTCAGCACCAGCGGGCAGGTCAACACCGACGCGTCGGGCACCGGCTACGTTCGCGGCGTGACGCGCTGGCAGAAAGACGATCCCAACCGCTTGGTGACTTACCAGGCCGGCGATGTGTTCGCTGGTCCGTCGTCCTCTCCGGTCAACCTGGGCGGGGTGCGCGTGGCCAAGGACCCGCGGGCGTTGGACCCGTTGACGCCCACCTATCCCGTCCCGATGCTCGGTGGCGTGGCGCTCGATCCGGCCACGGTCGAAGTCCTGGCCAACCGCGCCCGTGTGCTGCAGGGCCAGGTGGGGAAGGGGCCGTTCACGGCCGATGGCAGCGCCTTGGGCGCCGGTGCGCAGCAAGCCCAAGTGGTGGTGCGAGACCCCTACGGCCGCGAAACGGTGGTGAGCGATCAGCGTTTCTACGTTGCCCCCACGTTGCTGCGCAAAGGGCTCACCACCTGGGAAGTCGCCGCCGGCCGGGTGCGGCAAGGGGAGAGCAATTACGAGGCATTGGGCGCGACCGGGTCGGTGGCTTGGGGCCTCAATGACCGGTGGAGCCTGCGCGGCACCGCCCAAACCTCATCGAACGGTAAGGCCAACGTGGCGTTGGGGGCCACCACGGTGCTTGGCACCTACGGCACGCTGGATCTGGAAGTGGGCACGTCAACCCAAGGCGGCCAACGGCAGGCCATGGCTTACGACTACCGCGGCCCGGGGTTTGGCGTGCGCCTGGAGCACGAGCGCCAACAGGACTACTGGCGCCTGCGCGCCTCCAATGCGGTGGAGGTGGAGCAGCGCACCCGAGGCTCGGTCTTCTGGCGGCCCACGCCCCAGTGGTCCCTTCGGGCCAGCTATTCGGACGTGCGCACGCCGCGCTTTCGCACCGCTTACGCCGACGCCGGACTGACCTGGCGTGGCAACGGGCACACCGTGGCCGTCTCCGCCTTGCGGGATCTGGAGCGCAAGGAAACCCGGGTGGAGGTGGGCTATAGCTACGATTTCGGCCGGGGCAAGGGCGTGAGCGTTAGGGCCCGGCAAGCCCCCGATGCCACCGCCTGGGCCGTCCAAGGACGCGCCCGTCCCACGGTGTTGGGAACCCCGGTCGGCTTGTCTGCCTCGGTGGACGAGGGAGCGGCTGGCCAGACCGCCCGGGCCAACGCCAACTGGACCACCCGGGCAGGGTGGGCCCAGATCAACGCCGAGCAAGGGCCCAACGGCACCTGGACTTCCGGTTCGATGACCGGTGCCGTCCACCTGGAACGCCAGGGCGTGACGTTCCTGGGTCCGGCCGAATCCTTCGCCGTGGTGGACGTGCCCGGCCAAGCCGGGGTGCCGGTGAGGGTGGGTGGCCGCTTGGTGGGGAAGACCAACGCCCAGGGCCGCTTGGTGGTGGGCGAGGTGACCCCGATGGTGCCCACGGAGGTTCGCGTAGACGATCGGGCGCTGCCACTGGGCACCCAATTGGCCGAGATCGAGCAAACCGCCACCGCTGGCCGCCAAGCCGGCATGCACCTTACCTTCCCGGTCCTGACCGAGACCGCACGAACCTTCCGCCTCACTGGCTCGGCCATCGAAGCGGGCATGGTGGCCAAGACGGCGACCGAGACCACCCAGGTGGGCTATGACGGGGTGCTCTACCTGGAGCAGCCGCGCCCCGGCCAGACGGTGGACGTGGAAGGGGTCTGCAAGGCCCAGCTGCCTGCGGACCTTCGGGCTGCGCAAACGGTGGCCGAGGTGGCTTGCCGCTGATGGGGAGAGCCTTTGGAAACAAAGGCTTGCTACGTCGCAGGTGCTGCGAAAGTGGCCCTCTACCATGGGGCTGAACGATACTTGGGACCTGTCTTTTGAGAGTTGCCGGATGTCATTGCTTCAACGCCACGTGGACTGCTCCCATCCTCCCTTCCGCCGCGCCTGTCACGGCGGGGCTTCGTCGTGGATCTTGGCCTTATGAACGCGGTGGAAATCGAAGAGGCCATCTATGAGCTGGCCCAGGCTCCCTTTGATTCTGCAGAGTTCCCCTTCCAGTTCTTGGCGGCGTTTGGCAACAACGAGGTCACCCTCAAGCGCCTGAGAAAAGTCGGGTCCGGCGGGACGAATCTTTCCGACGTTCCAGGGGCCATTCTTCAACGCAACCACATCCACTTGGCAGTGTGCGAACGAGGAAAGGTGCGTGAGACGTTCGAAGCGTTGAAGGCCAGCGCCAAGAACTCGACGTATCGGATCAAGCTCGTCCTTGCCACCGACGGTGAATCCCTTGAGGCGGAGTATCTGGCCACAGGGGAGCCTTTGGCATGCCCCTATGCCGAGCTGGCCGAGCACTTTGGCTATTTCCTGCCCTTCGCTGGCATCACCACCGTTCAGGAGATCAAGGAAAACCCGATCGATGTCCGGGCGACGGGCCGTCTGAACAAGCTTTACGTGGAGCTGCTGACCCACAACCCGGACTGGGACACCGACGAGCGGCGATCGGACATGAATCACTTCATGGCCCGACTGATCTTCTGCTTCTTCGCCGAGGACACGGACATTTTCCACGGCGATAGCTTGTTCACGCGCACCGTGGACCGGATGTCGGCTCCTGACGGATCGAACACAGACGCCGTGCTCGGAACGCTGTTCACGGCGATGAACTTGAAATCCGATGATCGTCCCAGCGCGGGCCTTCATGGTTGGGCGCTGGCATTTCCCTATGTCAATGGCGGGTTGTTCTCAGGCAGCACAGAAGTTCCGCGGTTCACCCGGGCTGCACGCTCGTATCTGCTCCGGATCGGTGAACTGAACTGGCGCCAGATCAACCCAGACATCTTTGGGTCGATGATTCAGGCGGTGGCCGACAAGGAGGAGCGCGGATCGTTGGGCATGCACTACACCAGCGTGCCGAACATTCTGAAGGTGCTGAACCCGCTCTTCTTGGATGACCTGAGATCACATCTGGAATCCGCGGAGGACAACAAGGCCAAGCTGCTCAACCTGCGCAAGCGGATGGCGCACATCCGTGTGTTCGATCCGGCGTGCGGGTCCGGCAATTTCCTGGTTATCGCCTACAAGGAAATGCGCAAGATTGAGGCGGAGATCAACCGGCGGCGCGGCGAGGAGGACCGGAAATCCGAGATCCCGATCAACAATTTCCGTGGCATTGAACTCAACGACTTCCCCGCCGAGATTGCCCGGCTGGCGCTCATCATTGCCGAGTTTCAGTGCGACGTGCTTTACCGCGGGCAGCAGCAGGCGTTGGCTACCGTCCTTCCGCTCGACAGCAAGAACTGGATCACCTGCGGCAACGCCTTGCGCATCGATTGGCTCTCCGTTTGCCCGCCGACAGGAACCGAGGTCAACCTCCAGGGCGACGACTTGTTCACTGCTCCCGCCGATCAGTCCGAAATCGACTTTGAAAACGAGGGTGGAGAAACCTACATTTGCGGAAATCCACCGTATGTGGGAGATAAGTTCCAGACAGACTCTCAAAAGGCTGATTTGAAATCTGTGCTAGGGCCTAGGAGCAAGCACAAAGCAATGGACTACATTGCCGGATGGTTCTGGAAGGCATCTCAATATATCGAAAGGGGCGGGGCATTTGCGTTCGTATCAACAAATTCAATTTGTCAGGGGGTTCAGGTTCCCATTATTTGGCCTCAAATTTTTGCTAGGGGTCAGGAAATATTTTTCGCCCATAAGGACTTTTATTGGTCCAATAATGCAAGCAACAACGCGAACGTAATTTGTGTGGTCGTTGGGGTTTCGAGTCGGCGGGTCGGTGACAAATGTATTTACAGGGATTCTCAGCGGCAGGTCGTTGGGAATATCAACGCTTATTTGGTGAACGGTCCAAATGTCATCGTGGAAAAGCACTCGCAGTCTATTTCAGGTCTGCCTGAGATGGTTGCGGGAAATATTCCTCGGGATCTGGGTAACTTCATGCTCACCTCTAATGAAAAGGACGAGTTACTCCAAGGTCATCCGGAGGCTGCGGTTCTCGTAAGGAAAATTCTTGGCTCCATGGAGTTCATCAATGGAATTGAGCGTTATTGCCTTTGGATCGATGACGATAAGGCGGCTTTGGCGAACTCGATCCCATTCATCAAGAAGCGGTTGGACGCGATTGTCGCCTATAGAGAGGGTGGTAGCGAGCGGGGCAAATTAGGGGTTGATACGCCACATCGCTTTGAGCGCACGATCACGGCTAAGGCCACTTCGATAATTGTTCCGCGTGTTTCATCGGAAAAGCGGCCGCACATTCCGGTTGGCCTGGTGGGTAGTGATGTTGTGATATCGGACGCTGCCCAGGCTATCTATGATGCGCCGCTGTATGTGTTGTCGCTGATTTGTTCTCGAATGCATCTTGCCTGGGTGTCGTTGACTGCGGGGCGAATGAAATCAGATCTTCGCTACTCATCGGGCGTCTGCTACAACAGCTTTCCTGTTCCGCTGTTAACGGATCAGAATCGAATAGATCTAATGACCTGTGCCCAGGAGATTTTGCTGGCGAGAGAGGCGCACTATCCATCCACCATCGCGGATTTGTATGTCGCTGATCAAATGCCGGAGGATCTGCGCCAAGCTCATGAACGGAACGATGATGTGATCGATCGAATCTACATCGGTCGCAGATTCCGAAACGACACTGAGCGGCTGGAAAAGTTGTTCGATCTCTACACCAAGATGACGGCCGCGCCGGCCAAGCCCAAGAAGGGGGGAAGGGCGAAATGACCATGGAAACCAATCCGACCAATCGGCACACCGTGCCGTCCGTCTCCATCACGGCCGCTCGCACCGGGGAGTCGAACAAGGTCAACGCGCTTGGCATGCGGCCCATGCAGGAGCGAGCCTACGGCAAGCGGGGCGAGCAGTTTCTGCTCATCAAGTCGCCTCCGGCCTCGGGAAAGTCGCGAGCCCTGATGTTCATTGCGTTGGACAAGCTGGAGAACCAAGGGCTAAAGCAGGCCTTCATCGTGGTGCCCGAACGCTCGATCGGGGGCAGCTTTGCCGACGAAGAGCTGAGCAAGCATGGGTTCTGGAGCGATTGGGTGGTTCGGCCACAGTGGAACTTGTGCAACGCACCGGGCGAAGACAACGGGAAGGTCGCCAAGTCCAAAATCAAAGCCGTTGGCGAGTTTCTGTCCAGCGATGACCGGGTGCTGGTCTGCACCCATGCGACCTTCCGCTTCGCCGTGGACGAGTTCGGTATCGAGGCCTTCGACAACCGTTTGATCGCCATCGACGAGTTCCATCACGTCAGCAGCAACCCGGACAACAAGCTGGGCAGTCAGCTGGGTCAGCTCATCGCGCATGGACAGGTCCACGTGGTGGCGATGACCGGTTCCTACTTCCGTGGAGACACCGTGGCGGTGCTCTCGCCCTCGGACGAGGCACGCTTTGAAACGGTGACCTACACCTACTACGAGCAGCTCAACGGCTACACCTACCTCAAGTCCCTAGACATCGGCTATTTCTTCTACACCGGCCGCTACCTGGACGCGATCATGAAGGTGCTGGATCCTGGCCTGAAAACCATCGTCCACATCCCCAACGTCAATGCCCGGGAGAGCCTCAAGGACAAGCACCGTGAGGTCGAGGAAATCATGTCCCGCTTGGGCACCTGGAAGGGATTGGACCCGGCCACGGGGTTCCATCAGGTCGAGCTGGCCGACGGACGCGTGCTCAAGGTTGCCGACCTGGTGGACGACACCGACGCTGCACAGCGCACCAAGGTTCTGTCGGCGCTGAAGGATCCTGCGCACAAGGACGACCGAGACCACGTCGACATCATCATTGCCTTAGGGATGGCCAAGGAAGGGTTCGACTGGATTTGGTGCGAACACGCGCTGACCATCGGCTACCGCAGCAGTTTGACCGAAATCGTTCAGATCATCGGCCGCGCGACCCGCGATGCGCCCGGCAAGGAGCGATCCCGCTTCACCAACCTCATCGCCGAACCCGCTGCCGACGAGGCCGCGGTCGTGGACGCCGTCAACGACACCCTGAAAGCCATCGCGGCCAGCTTGCTCATGGAGCAGGTCCTGGCCCCGCGGTTCGAGTTCACGCCTAAGAACGCCGGCAAGATGGACGGCTTTGACTACGGCGACGACGGCTACCAAGAGGGCGGTCACAACGTGGGCGTCAATCCGACCACGGGCCAAGTTCACGTGGAGATTGGGGGGCTGGCCATGCCGACCTCGCCCGAAGCGGCGCGCATCTGCCGTGAGGATCTGAACGAGGTGATCACCACCTTCATTCAAGACAAGACGGCGGTGGAACGTGGGCTGTTCGACAAGGAAAACACCCTGCCCGAAGACCTGACCCAGGTTCAGCTCGGCAAGATCGTGCGTGACCGATACCCGGACCTGACCGCGGAAGACCAGGAGGCCATCCGTCAGCACGCCATCGCCGCGCTCAACGTGACCCAACAGGCCAAGCAGCGTCTGGCGGAAGACGATGCCCAGGGGGAGCAGGGCAACACCTCGCTCATCGACGGGGTGCGGAAGTTCGTCAACGTGCGGGATTTGAACATTGACCTCATCGACCGGATCAACCCGTTCGATGCAGCCTACGCGGTGTTAGCCAAGGCCATGGATGAGAAGATTCTCCGTCAGGTCCAGGCCAGCATTTCAGCCAAGCGCGTGGCCATTCCTTACGACGAAGCCAAGGCGTTGGCCCTGCGTGCCCGCGCGTTCAAGGCAGAAAAGCAGCGAGCCCCCGACATCAACTCGCCAGACCCTTGGGAGCGCAAGATGGCTGAAGGCGTGGTGGCCTTGGCCAAGCACGTCCAGCAACGCAAGGCGGCAGAGGCTCGAGGCAGCGATCATGGCTGATTGGGACGAAGACGAGGCCTTATTGGCCGAACTGGGGCAAGATCTGGCCCCGATCAAGGCCGCTGCCCGAACGCCCCAGGAAGAACGGCTGATCGCCGGTTTCGAGGAAATCCTCCGGTTCGTGGATGAGCATGGGCGTGCTCCTCAGCATGGAGAGGAGCGCGACATCTTTGAACGCCTGTTCGCCGTGCGCCTGGACCGCCTGCGGTTGCTTGCCGATGCACATCCATTGCTCATGCCCTTGGATACGCACGGATTGCTCCGAGAAGCCCCAACCCTTGCTGCCACCGGGCAAGATGAATCGGTGGACGATGACGCCCTGCTGGCCGACTTGGGTGTGAGCGAAGGAGGAGCAGAGGACGACATCACCCAGCTGCGTCACGTTCGGTCCTATGAAGAGCGCAAGGCCTTGGAAGACATCGCCAGCCGCACGCCTTGCGCAGACTTTGAGCGCTTTGCACCGCTCTTTGAGCGCGTGGAGGGGGATCTCAAGTCGGGGCTCCGGAAAACCCTGCGGTTTGGCCGCGACGCCAGCGTGGAGAAGGGCAACTTCTTCATTCTCGGCGGGCAGATGGCTTACGTCGCCGAGGTAGGCGAGCCGGTGCGCACGCCCAATGGGGAATCCAACGCCAGGCTGCGCGTGATCTACTCCAACGGCACCGAGAGCGATTTGCTCGAGCGCTCCTTGCAGCGGGCGCTCTACAAGGACGACACCGGCCGACGCATCACCGACGACGATTACGGTCCCCTGTTTGGGGATGCTTTGGAAACGGACGACGTGGTGAACGGCACCATCTATGTGCTGCGGAGCCTTTCCCGCAATTCATACGTCCAGGAGAATCAGCAGCTGATCCACAAGATCGGCGTTACCGGGGGTAAGGTTGAGACCAGGATTGCTAACGCGGAGAGGGAGTCGACCTACATGTTGGCAAAGGTGGAGGTCATCGCGACTTACAAGCTCGCCAACGTTAATCCCATTCGCCTTGAGAACATCTTTCATCGCATCTTCCAGCCTGCGCGTCTTGAGCTAACCCTCCGAGATCGGATGGGAGTTCCTGTGAAGCCGCGGGAGTGGTTCTTGGTCCCGCTTCCGGTGATTGACGAGGCGGTCAAGCGCATCCAAGACGGGAGCATCACCGATTACGTCTACGACCCCGCCCAAGCGATGCTGGTTCGCCGGAGCTGATCGTGCTGACGAACCCTCTCGATGACCACGTGTTGGAGCGGTGCTTGGGCGCCGCTTACGTGCTGCTCCAAGAGAGTGGGCACACCGACGCGGCTGATCTTCTTCGCACCTCCACCGCATCTATCCAGCACGACACGTCTGATACCTGGAATGGGGGCACGAACTACTGGAACGTGTTGCTGGAGGTGCCGGCGCCGGAGTTCGCGCGCTTGCGGCCCAAGCTCAAGGACGTATGCGAACAGATCACCGAGGCATTGTCGGAAGCCATCCCCCCGAATGGCCGCGACTTCTTCGCCGCCCGGTTGATTCCCATCGTGGGCCAAAACGAAGACTGGCGCTCCGCCTCTCCGGTTGCCATTCCCCGAAACGTCCGCCGGAACATCTTCGATGGGCTTCGGCTGGAGCAGGTGAATGTGTTCGGCGCGTTGGACGACACGGAGTTCCTGAGCCGCATCTACGAGCTTCGGCGGTTGCCATCCACCGATCCGCGCTACAAGGATGCGGCCGGGGACATCTACCAGCACCGGGTCAACAATTTTGACTGGGACGATTACTGGATCTTCGACGACGACCGTTTCCCGTTGCTCGATGGTCCGGCCGATACCTTCCTGCGGTTCTTGGCGGAGATGGTCCACCCGGTGGTGAGGCCTGACCGGGAGGAGGCCGCCACCATCGTTGAGCACCTCAACGACCAACTGCGGCAAGCGGGTTGGCACTTGGTCGAAGTCGAGCGGATCGCAGGAAGGGCCCGGTATGAACCCCGCCCGTTGACCTCCAACGGTCACCGATCCTTTGAGAGGGGAAGGTCTGCCGCCGATTCCTTGGACGCGGGCGCCATCGCCAAGCAGATACAGCGCATGGAATACGCGGTTGAGAAAGATCCCGAGCTGGCCATCGGCAGCGCCAAGGAGCTGGTGGAATCGTGCTGCAAGACCATCCTGGGCAAGATGGGGGTGGAGATAGGCAAGAGCGACGACATGAACGACTTGGCCAAGAAGCTGGCCAAGAGCTTGGACCTGGTGCCCGAAGGGATCGATGACCAAGCCAAGGGGGCCGAGTGCATCAAGCGCATCCTGAGCAACCTGAACCAAATCGCCGGTAACCTGGCCAACCTTCGCCGCCTCTACGGCACCGGCCATGGCAAGGACGGTAAGCACCGTGGGCTGCAGCCCCGGCATGCGCGCTTGGCGGTGGCGTCTGCCGTGGCGTTTGTGGATTTCGTCACGGAGACCTACCGGGACCGCACGCAAGCACGGCCGGCCAAATCGGAGGTGGATGGGTGACACCTCGATCGGCAAGGAAGCCGAAGTCGGCGCAGCCTTCGGGCAAGAAGGGTCCTGTTGGGCGTTCTCCCAAGAAGCGGGTGTCAAAGAAGGGGCAGCCCAACGGACCGATTGTTCTGACCTCAGCCCAAGAGAGGTTCCTGGAAACGATCATCGTCGAGGGAATGACACGCATGCGATGGTCCCGGGCCTACGCGGAGCGCCGTGCGCGCATTTTTCTCCGCAAGGCCAATTCACCGTCGAAACTGCGCATGGTGGCTGCCAAGCTTGGCATGCTCGACGAAGCGCCGCCTGCACCGAAACCGAAGCCGCTTGAGAAGAAAGTGCCGGGGAAGACAAAGCTTCCCAAGAATCGGTTCAAGCCCTCGACCAAAATGAGTAAGGCTGAGATAGCCAAGCTGCCGTCCGTTGATACCAGGCCAGCGCCCAAGACAGCGCTGCAACGTCTAGAGCGTGCGCTGGGTCCCGACGATGGGAGGCGGCGGCGAGGTGGCAGCCCGGTGGTGCAAGGCGGCAGTCCGGGGCTGGGGAGGCGCCGATGAACGCTACTTTCAACCAAATTCTCATCGTGGATTCCCTCCCGGAAGGCCAACTCAACACCGCAGCCCGCCTGTTCGCGGATGCCCAAGACTGGGCGCAGGTGATCGGCGGCGTTCCTCACATCGCCAGCGTTCGTGTTCCTTCCAGCGGGGCTTTTCTCGATCTGCTGGCCCAGCTTGCTCAGCAAGCATCCAGGGAGCCCTACGTGCCGTTGCTTCACATCGAGTGCCACGGTGGAGAGGGTGGGCTGGAGTTCGCTGACGGGTCTTGGTTGACGTGGAACGACATGAAGCCGGCGTTCGTAAACCTCAACGTGGCCACGCGCTTGAACCTCATCACGGTGGTGGCCGCATGCCATGGGGGCGCCATCGCCAGTTTTGTTCGTGCTGAGCATCGGGCGCCTTTCTGGGCATTCCTGGCTCCCAAACGGCAGATATCGGCAGGAGATCTGGAAACAGCGCTGTCTTCGTTCTATCAAGCCCTGCTGATGACCCGGTCCTCGGAGCGGGCCATGAGTGCCCTTCGGGCAACGCAAGCTGGCGACGAGTTCTGGCAGTTGAGCGCGCAGACCATCTACCGCTTGATTGTCGAAGGCTACGCGGAATGCCACCTCACGCAAGAGGCTGTTCAGCAGCAGGCGGAACGTCTGCGAGCCCGCGCTGCCGCGCATGGCGCGGTTTGGTCACAAGCTCAGATTGAGGCCATGATCCGCGACCCGGGAATCTTTGAAAGATTTCGCCGAGAGTTCTTCATGGTAGACCTGTATCCCGACCACGCGGAGCGCTTCCCCGCAGTGGCGGATTAGCTCCGAGTCCGCGCGCCGACAGGTCATCTGACCCGCACCAACTGATCTCACCGGGTCGTGTAAGCTGGCGACAAGTTTTTCTGGTTCATGGCCCACACCGGCTTGGCCAGCGCCGGCCCCTTGGATCGCCAGGCCGAGGACGCCATGCCCATCGTGCCCCGGCCGAACTTCGCGTTGGCCTGATCCATGACCTTCATGAGGGCTTGCGAGCGGGGGTCGATGCCGGCGAACAGGTCGCCCTGATGGACGTCGCCGTGCGTGAGGTCGAGCAACCCCACGCCGGCTTTCTTGTAGCGGTAGCCGTTCTTCCACATGGCCTTGGCCAACCCTTGGGCCACCAGCAGCACTTCGCGCGTGTCACTCGTGGGCGCGATGAAGTTGAATGCCTTGCTGGGGTGATATTGAGCGGCACCCGGCTTGAAGGGGTTGGTGTTGAGCCACACCCACACTCCGCTGGCCTGCAGCGAGCGTGACCGCAACTTTTCGCACGCCCTCTGGGCGAACGTGGAGACCGCTTGTTGAAGGTCTTCCAGTGAAGTGACCTCTTGGCCGAAAGACCGCGACACCACGATCTGCTGCCGCTCCGGTTCCACTTCCTCCAAGGCGCTGCACACCACCCCCTGGAGCTCCCGTTGGGTGCGTGCCAGCGTGACCCCGTAGCGGGCGCGCAGGGTGTCGGAATCGGCTCTGGCCAGGTCGGCCGCGGTGAGGATGCCTTCGGCGCCCAGCTTGGCCGCGAGCTTGCGCCCCACGCCCCACACGTCTTCCACCGGATAGCTTTCCAGCTCGGGGGAACCGGGCAGGGCGGTGACCACCCCGTGCGGGGTCTTCTTGGCCAGCTTGTTTGCAAGCTTGGCCAAGGTCTTTGTGGGGCCGATACCCACGCAACACGGGATGCCCACCCACTGGAGGATTTGGGCACGGGCCTGGCGGGCCATCGCCTCGCGTTGCTCCGCCGGCACACCGTCGAACGTCACGAACGATTCGTCAATGGAGTAGACCTCCGCGCGCGGGAACCACTCCCGCAGCACCGACACCACCCGGCCTGACAGGTCCCCGTAGAGGCCGAATCTCGCCGAGAAGATTCGCAGTTGGCGGCGGATGCGGGGCGGCACCTCGTGGATGGGCTGCCCCATCTTCACGCCCAGGTCCTAGCACTCCTGACTGCGGGCGATCGCGCATCCATCGTTGTTAGACAAGATACACACTGGCTGTCCGCGCAGTGAGGGATTGAAAACCCGCTCGCAACTGGCGTAGAAATTGTTTCCGTCAACGAGGCCGAACATGGAGAGATGCGGTGACAAAAGAAACGGAGAAGGGGTCTGCGCAGCTTGAAATTGGTAGTCCAGCATGGACGGCTGCACGTGCGCGGGAAGCGGCTGACGAGAAGCGCAAGAAGGAACGCGACGAGGCGGAGCGTAAGCGCCGGGAGCACGAACAACGGGTCGCAGAAGCAGGCGCGCAGCGTGAACGGCTCAATGTAGTTGCCGCTGCTGCTCGTGGAGTCCGCGACGATGACGAGGATGAGGGGTCCGGAAGAATCATGTGACCAGATCGTCCCCGAGCTGCCGGCGCACCTGGGAGAGCACGCCCTCAAACCGCTCTAATTCGCCTTCGTCGGTGGCGGCCCGCCGGTAGGTGTCCCCGTCGTCGAGCACGTCCACCACCACGGCCACGCCGGTGCCGTCCTCGGCCAGGGTCACTTGGCTTTCGTAGATGCACGTGCCGGTCCACGAGCGCCAGCAGCGCAGCGTTTCCCCGTCCAGCCACACCGCCCATCGGTCGTCCATGTGGCGCGGCCAGAGGCCCTCGCGCAGGCGCAGCAGATCCTCGGCGGTGAAGACATGGCCACACCGGATCGGCCAGCGCGGGCCCTCCATCGGTTTGAGCTTGCTCCAGCGGCTTGCATCGTCCATGTGTCAGCGCCTCAACTGTTTGCGGAAGGACCAGGTCACCACGCCCCACACGTCCAGCTCCACGTCCTCCGGCACGACGATGGGGGCATTCGCAGGATTGCCGGAATGGAGCTCGTAGCGGCCCGCGCGCAGCCGCAATTGCTTGACCGTGAAGCCGCCCTCCCAACACACCATGACGATGTCTCCATGTCGGGCGGTGAGGGAGCGATCAACCACCAGGGTGTCGCCCGGGAAGATGCCGAACTCCACCATCGACGTGCCCGTGTCTGCCTCGACGTAGAACGTAGCCACCGGATTTCGGACCACCCGTTGGTTGATGTCCAGGATGTCCTGAGAGCCGTAGAAATCTTCTGCAGGCGAGGGGAAGCCACACGTGGCCCGCACCGGCAGCAACGGCAGGTGCAAGGGCAGAGCGCGGAGGTTGGCGGCGCCCAGGTAACCGGGCGGAAGCGTGGTGTCGAGCATGGCGGTAGTCTCTACAAGTCAGAATCACCCGGTGAGACGCACCGGGGAGACAGGCTAGCTCCGCCTCCAGACCCTCGTCATTTAGTATTTCGCTGAACGGGCCCAACCCCTTGTCACTGCGAGGGTGGGCTGGGCCGTGAAACCGATGGGGCAGTGCGCGGGGCCGGTTCCACGCGCGGGAAAGGGAGAGGGAATGCCAACTTGGAAGCCATCGCGGCTGCGGAGCTGGTTGTTCAGCGGGAGCGGCTGGATCTTCAACTCAGACGGGGATGCGTTCGAGCTCTCCCTCGATCGTGGCCGGCGCGTCGTGAAAGGCCCCTTGATCCTCATACACTCGCTGGAGTGCAAGCCGCGGCACAACTTCTCCACGACGCTCGAGTGCCACTTCCACATCATCGGAACCGGTTGGGTGGTCGGGGAAGGCCTGGGGGAGGACAAGGCCGAGGAGCTCCAGCAGTTCGTGCGGGAGAAAGTGACCGGCAGCCTGGCTCACTACGGATCCCGCGCCATCAAGATCCTGGACCCTTGGCAGCGGCAGGTGGATCAGCGGTTGGAAGCGGTGAATGAGGTGGATCCGGCCTTGCTGGAGCAACTTAAGGCGACCATCCCTTCGCCAGCGGCGATTGGCTTGCCCACTTGGGGAGCGCTGCTCGATCACCCGGCGTTGGCTAAGGAGCGCAAGAAGAAAAACAGCTTCTACCCGACGCTCGACCAAACCCCCGAGGCTTACTTAGAGGGCGTGGACGAGCGCCGCCGCCGTGCCGTGTTCACCAAGGCCTTGGCAGCTTGGGCGCAGCGGCAGACCGCGTGGGTAGGCGAGCAGGGCTGGATTGGCCGTCGCCGCCGGCGAGCGCGCCTGGCCGACGATGCTCCTCCGGTGCTCCAAGGCGTGCAGTGGATCGATGCCACGCCACCGTCCTACCACCCTACGGCAGAGGCCTGGCTGGTCCGGTTGGTGGACGCGCACAACGCCGCTTTTGAGGCACACCAGATGGAGGCCAAGCGCTCGTTCTTCGAGCGGGTGGAGTCCAACCCCCTGACCGAGGAGCAGGCCAAGGCAGTGGTCTGCATGGACGACGAGCTGCTGGTCGTGGCCGCCGCCGGCTCGGGCAAGTCCTCCACCATCGTGGCCAAGGCCGGCTACGCGCTGGAGGAGGGGCTCTGCGCACCGGAGGATATTCTTCTGTTGGCTTTCAACGCCGACGTGGCCGAAGAGCTGCGCCAACGGATTGCCAAGCGGTTGGGCCAACTCGACGGGGCCAATCGCATCACCGCCAAGACGTTCCATGCGTTCGGCCTGGAAGTCATCGGCGCGGTGACGGGGAAAATGCCCACCCCGGCGCCATGGCTGAGCAATGGCAAGGACGAGGCCTTCATCGGCCACCTGGTCGATGAGCTCTGCGCTGAGAATCCGACGTTTGTGGCGCAGTGGGATCTCTTCCGATTGCTCTATTTCAAGGACGTGGGGCGGTGGGACGCGCGCGAGGAACCGGAGGACTACGACCCGGAGAGCCAGCGAAAGCGGGGCTTTCGCACGCTGCGCGGGGAGATAGTCAAGAGCAAGTCCGAGCGCCTCATCGCGGATTGGCTGTTCCTCCACGGTGTGAACTACCGTTACGAGGAGCCGTATCCCCACGACACCCGCACCGCTACCAAGCGGCAATACCGCCCCGACTTCTACTACCCCGACATCGACGTCTTCCACGAGCACTTCGCGCTCAATGCCAAGGGCGAAGCGCCCCCAGCCTTCAAGGATTACCTGGAGGGCGTGCATTGGAAGCGGCAACTCCACCGCGACCAGGGAACGCGATTGTTCGAAACAACCGCGCATGGTCTACGCACCGGTGCCGCCCTGACCGCGCTCCAGGACTTGTTCCAGTCCAAGGGCATCGACCTGGTGTTCGACCCAGACCGCGTCCCTCCGGACACGGACCCGGTGTCTCCGCAGGCCATCGCGAAAGTCATACGCGTGTTCCAGCAGCACATGAAGGGCTCGCGGCAATCGGTCGAGCAGGCCCGTGAGCGCATCGACACCTTGCCAGGTGCTTTCGTGCCGCGCATGGAGTTGTTCCTCGACCTCTACGAGGCCGTCGCCCAGCGCTGGGGAGACCGATTGGCCGCAGAGGGTCTGGTGGACTTCGACGACATGCTCAACCAGTCCGCCGACCACATCATCGCTGGCCGCTTCCCCTGCAGCGTCAAAATGGTGTTGGCGGACGAGTTCCAGGACACCTCCCGCGCGCGGATGCATCTGCTCCAGGCAATCGTTGACGCCAGCGGTGCGCAGTTCACGGCGGTGGGCGATGACTGGCAGAGCATCTATCGGTTTGCCGGCGCCGACCTGGCGATCATGTCGGGATTTCAGCAGGCCCATCCACATGCGGCCGTTCGGCACCTCTCCCAGACGTTCCGGTGCCCTCAGTCGTTGTGCGATCTCACGTCGGAGTTCGTGTCAAAGAATCCGATGCAGTTGGTCAAGAAGGTCTTCACCAGCAACCCATTGAAAGGTCCCCGGGTGAGCGTGGTCGCGCTGCCTACCATTGAGGACATCCCCGGACGGTTGAAGGCCAACATTCAGTCGCTCTACGAGAAATTGCCCGAGAGCACCAACGGCAAACCATTGCGGTCCATGCTCATCCTGGGCCGCTACCGCAACGACCGGCCCAGGGGGCTGGAGGCCTGGCGGCAGCGGTTCGGCGACAAGATCGACCTCAAATTCCTGACTGTTCATCGGGCCAAAGGGCTGGAAGCCGACTTCGTGGCACTGCTCAATGTGGTTCAGGACACCCTGGGATTTCCCAGCCAGGTCCAGGACGATCCCATTCTTCAACTGGCCATGCCCGAGCCGGAGACCTTCGAGTTCGGCGAAGAGCGCCGCCTGTTCTACGTGGCCCTCACCCGTGCGAAGCGTTCGGTGGTGGTCTACACCACCCAGCACCAACCTTCCCAGTTCCTGGTGGAGCTCCAGGCAGATCACGGCGTGGAAATCGTAAGGACGGAAGGGGAGCCTGCGGAGCCCTGCCCGGTGTGTGGTCAGGGCGTGCTGGTGGAGCGCGTCAATCGTGCAACCAAGGAGGTGTTCCACTCCTGCAGTCGGTTTCCGCGTTGCCCACCGAACAAGGAAGATTGAAGCTGGTCAGGGGGCCTGAACGGGGCGGAGCAGCTGGCGGTCGAGAAGATCCAACAGAGCATCCGCGACATCTGCGGCGGCCACGGCCCAATCGTTGTCTTCTCCGAAATACGTTTCCTCCAGCGGGTCTTCCTTGCCCCCGTGGAAGAGGTTGTTGCGCACACGGCGCATGGCAACGACCAAGGCTTCGGCGTCGTTGTGGGGTAGGTTGACGGGCTGGTAGGCCGCTCGTGGTCGGCCCGTCAGGTCAAACTCAATGCGCTCCCTTTTCGGCCGATTACGTGGTGGTGCAAGCAGCATTCTCTGCGCGGGAACGGGAACGAGGGCGACGAATGCTTGCCCCATCCGCGCCACCGCTCGATCCACCTTGTTCCAGTCCACGTCTACCATGTGGACGGGAGCAGGTGGTGGTAAGGCGCTGCGGCGCACATCGATCTCGAGTGAGCCGATCTTGAACGACTTCCAGATGGGAGGCTTGGGGGTCTTGGTCTGAAAGAATTCACCGGTCTGCTTGAGCTGGAACTCAAGCATTCCGAAAGCTTTCAACAGCCGATAGGCATTGTCGGGTGATACGGGCATGGCCACATCGTAGCCCAGCCTACTGCTACCCCGCAGCCTTCCACGGACGCCCCTGTCGGGCAGCAATGTCCGCCGCGTCCTCGACCCCCTTCATCCACCAATGGGTATCGTCCAGAGTGGCCGGGGCACCGCGCTCATCCAGCAGGCGGTCCAATGCCTCGCACGCGGCGAACTCGGCATCCCGCTCCCGGCTGCCCGGTGGGTGCGCATGCGCCCGGCCATGGCGATATGCGACCAGGGTCTTGGCGCCCATGTTCCGGCTTTGGGCCAGGTTCGTGCTCTCCAACGGATCAACCCCGTTGTCCAGTAAGGCGCGAACGGTCGGAGCGTCAGCGGTGAGCAGGGCGACGTGGAACGGCGAGTAGCCACGGGCGTCGTGCGCGTTGGGTTGGGCCCCGCGCCCGATCGCCGCAGCCACCTGAGCGGGGTTGCGCTGTTGGATTGCAGCGAGCAACTCGGTGTTGGCCATGCGTCCTCCTTTCCCACTGGTTTACCGCGGCAGCGGAAACGCGCAAGGGGGCAGGCGTTTGAAAAACTGTGGGGCAACCCCAGCAGTTTTTCGCTTTAGTCGGGAATGCCCACTGGACAGATGGATCTTATCTGCTTGCATGGGGTTGAAGGGATACAAATGTATTCCATGGGGGAGACGGGGATGGGGATCGCGAAAACCATTGATGGGGCGGGAGGAAAAACGCTGAAGCGGTCGAAACGTCCACCCACCCGAAACGCCGAGCTCTACACCGTGACCGTCTACCCCGAGCGAAAGAACGCCGCGATCGCCGTGACTTGGCGCACCCCCACGGGGCATGCGAGAAGCCTTAACCTGGGTTGCCACGCCTTGCGGGTGATCGAAACCCAATCGGGGCTTCCCGACACCAGCAACGGGCAGATCGCCTTTGAGCTTCGCATTCCGTTGCCGATGCTCGTGGCCATCCAGGCAGAAATGGGAATCGATAGCCGGCGGCGGAGGCGGGCCTATGTGCAAGCCATCGAGCGCGCTATCGCCATGACGCGGGAGCTGGGATTCCCAATTGGTGGGGCAAACCCCACCGGGGTTCCCCTCGACTTCAACGGCATGCTGCTCCCCGAAAAGCCGACCCTTGTCACGGACAAGCGGCGAGCCGGGGTCCCAAGGAGGCCATTGTGAAACCAATCAATGGAATCAGGAAACGGGTGAAATGGTGGATTGACGAGCTTCGTGATCTCAATCCCTGGGGGCAAGTGAATTGGTGGATCGAAGCGTTTCGTGATCCCAGAAAGGGCTTGGATGACGACCCCTGTAAGGCGCGAGTGGACTTCTTCCTCTTTACGACGTTTTCCCCCCTCTTGATCCCCTACCTAAGGGTATTGGAGCGCCTCGGAATTCGCGTGGGTGTCAGGACTAAGCGGTGGCAGCGGTTATGGAAGGAGCCGCCTATCTTTCGGTTGTTGCGGTTTCGCCACAAGGAACGGGAACGATTCTATCTGAATGAACTTCAGCAACTGATTGCTGAAGGCGCCGATGTGAATGCTCGGGAGAAGGAAGGCGGAGAGACCGCGCTTCACCTGGCTGCACGATGTGGGCGGGTGGCCGTCTGTCGCGTGCTGTTGGCGGCTGGGGCAGATCCGAATGCCGAGCGTTCCGCGCAAGATTTCTCCGAGGAGGAGGGTATCTGGGTGCCCATCTTTTCGGCTTACCTTGAGAGCAATGTTGAGTTGCTCGAGGTGTTGCTGGAGGCGGGGGCGGACCCCCATGTTGAAGCATGGGTGCGAAAGCTTGCTCCAGAGGAGAAGACGCACCCTGATGCGTGGCTTGAACAGCAACGTCCGGAAATACGCGAGCGCCTATGCAGATGGGAAACGGAACAAGAGGCCCTGCGTTTGGATGCGACTCTCCCTGGCGCAACGAAAGCCGTTCCGAATAGTAGGGCACGGCTATGAGGGTGATCCCATGAACCTGCAACTCACATGCATCTGCCGGGAGGACGTGTTCGCCGATGGGTTTTCCTTCGCAGAACTGCTGGACGCGCCCTTGGCCGCGTTGCGCTGGGGTGGTGCGTGGTTGACCCAGTTGAAGCCCGGTGGGCCGGTGACCGAGGGCGCCATGCGGCGCTTTGCTATGGGCCAGGAGCTCGATGGGCAACAGCGGTTGTGGGAAGGCGAAGACCACCACACCTGTGCGGCGGGCTACCGCGTTTCGTTGCGCCTGCCAAAAGGGTTCGCCGCGCTGCTGGATACCGACGGCGAGGAGAGGGCACGATTACAGGCTGCCCACCGCCATGCGGTTGACCAGGCGCTGTCGTCCCTGCCGTTCCAGCGTGATCACCGGGTGCTCTTCGTTGCATCCGATCGGTTGGAGGATGACTGGACGCACCACTGGTTGTTCGCCATCGCATGCGCACCGAACGGAAAGTGGGAACGGCTTGCGCTGAGCTTGCGGTTGGCGGCCAGCGAGGACGCTTACACCCACGCCATGGGTGCCTTCATGGAAGCGTTGCTGGAGACCAAACGATTGGAGCGCTTCTTCCGCCCAGCCCCCGTGGGCCGACCGAGGCAGAGGCTGTGACGCTGACGTCCAAGCCTCCCTTGACGGCCGTGCTGCCGAAAGTGTCCCTTTCTTCAACCTTGCGCCAGGCATTGGCCGCACGCGCTAGAGCAGCCGGGGTGAGCGAGAGCGAAGCCGTGCGCCAATGGCTCACCGCCTACCTGGCGCGCCCCCAGCTGCTGCGCTCTCCCGTTGCCGGCCCCAGGGACGACCGCCTGCCGCCTATCCGGGCTTCCCGAGACCTGGCCGACCGCGTCCGCCGTGAGGCGCAGCGGCAGCACGTGAGCGTGGCGGAACTCATCCGTCGGGTGGTTGCGTTCCACGCGTTCTGAGGCGCAACTTGGCCACGCTCGGCGGGTGCCACTTGCCCTTCGCCAAGCGTTTCTGCACGAACGCGCGGTAAGCCTCGGGGGAGGGCGGCGATTTGCGTTTGTGCCGGCGTGTGTTGCAGAGCCAGCAGGCGGCAGCGATGTTGCCTACCACGTCCTTGCCGCCTTCTTGTTGGGCGACCAGGTGCTCGGCGGTGCAACGGAGCGGCGCGGCCGTTTTGGCGCGCAGGCCGAACGGCTTTAGTTCGTCGGGTGAGGCATTCCACATCGGCAGGCTGCAATAGCAGCACCGGCCCTTCTGGGCGAGGAAAGCCTCGGTTCTCAACCGTTGGAGTTTGGGCATGCTTAGATCTCAAAAAACAGGAAAAACCATCCCGTCGTCGCTTGTGCGATCGAATCGGGAACCTGTTGCCTTGAGCTAAGCAGGCAATACGCCGGGGGCATTTCCCCTCGCGGCAAGGGAGTTATCGCGCCCAGGGGCGGTGGGTGTCAAGATGGGCCATGACAACCTTTGACCAAACCAATGATCTGCTCGACGCCCCGGTAGCGTTGTGTCCGGTTCCGGCCAGCGGAGAGGAGACCGATGCCTGAGGGCGGAGCAGCACCGGACGCATGGCCCGTTTGGTTGAAAGAGCTGCGCGTGCAGCGGGCACTGGAGTGGGCCGACCACGTGCGGCGTTGGAACGAGGAGCAACTCTATGGATTGGTCCTGCATGGGCCGGAGCCAGACCACATGGCGGTCGTCGCTTTCGCGGTGGTGCACGAGCACCAATCGTCAGCCATGCTCCTGGTCAAACATGGGTTGTTGGGCTCTGCGACAGCATTGATGCGGCCTGCCTTTGAGGCGTTCGTGCGCGGGCTGTGGCTGCAATGGGCCGATGACCAAGAGCTGGCGCGGTTCCAGAAGGGCCATGACACTGCAGCCCCAGAGAAGATGATCCGCAGGGTGGTTCAGCGTTCCGGTGAAAAGCGTTACGCGGATTTGTTGGATACCTGGGAGCAGTCTCAAAAGACGATGCACGGCTACGTCCACCATGGCTACCAGTCCCTGATCCGTCGTTCCGGCGTCATCGACACGTCCCCTGACGAGGTGGTGGACCTGCTGGGATTCAGTGCGTCCATGGCGCTCCATGCTTCTCTCGAAACCGTGGAACTCGCCGGAAAGCGGGTGCCAGAGGAAGAAGTGGCTACCCGGCCGCAGTGGGTTGCGGAGAAGCAACTTGAGATCGTCACCATGCTGCGCGACATGGGCCTGGTTCAGGTGTTGGGTGACGCGGCGCCTGCCCCACCGACCTTTGACGGGGGAAGGCGTAGGGTAGGGTGTTTCAGCGCGCAAAATTAGTCGGATCCTTTTCTTAATCCAGGAGCATCCTTGCTGCGAGAGCCGCCGCTCTTGCAGCAGCCAATGGAACGAACAGTGTCAGATGTTTCTGAACAAAGATAAACAGCCTTGCCGGTCAAAACGGGGAGAAAGCCTGAAGTGTTCAATTAAATCAACTTGTTTGGCGTATGAGCGCTTATGAGTGGTCAGCTTTAGTTGGTTTCAGAGGCAACCGGTTAGGCAGGGCCTTTCACGCCGATATCACGCGCTTGTAGCGATCTTCACCTCCAGCGGACAGGGGACTGCTGAGCGCCAATGGCCCGGGTGCTCAGACGTGCTGCCACCTCACGGGCCCGCAGGACCCCCGCCATGGACCTTCTTTTGTCTCTTGCCCTAGTGATCCTCGCCGCTGCTGCTGCGCTGGGGTTGCTGCAACTTGCAATCGCGCTTTTCAAAGCGCCGTCCGGTCGGCAATGGTGGCGTCGCGGAGGAGCGAAATGATGCGTTCGTTTCGCTACGCCTATCAGAAGGCTCGCACGTGGCACAGTTCCGTGCCCACATCGATTTGGGCCGGATTCCGCTATTCGTTGACGGGGGACACCGGCTACTTCAAGTCGCACGGCGGATGGCGTCTGTCTCGCGTGCACCGAGGATCTGAATCGGCGGAGCAATGAGTGCCTGGGTGCTCAGCTGAGCCTGGCGGGTCGCCAAAGGATCAAGCCCCACTCGGTTCGGTTGGCTTGATTTGCTCGGAGAGCGTCCGTTCGTGGTGCGGTGAGACCATCTACCCGCCCGGCCGAAATGGCCGGAATGGCCGATTGCGCGTAGGCGTTGCTCTCACCGCTGCCGCTGTCTGATACTGACCCTGTCCACCGTTGGGGGCTCCCAAGGCGGTCGTCCACGGGCGACCAGCGGAACGAATCGATCAACCCGGTCAACAGCGAGCAGCCCGATGATACGTAGCAAGCTTGCTCACAAACGCGTTCTTGCCGAGGGTCGACTCGTTCTGGTCTGGCTGACCTCGTTTAGATAGAAATACGTCTTCACTGCCAGTGGCATCGGGACGCTTGGGCAGTACGGTGTGGAGCTACGGCAGGACACGAAAGCAAGTCGGAGAGCCCTCCAGGTTCGCTTTTCGGGTCGAAGTTCCACGAGGTGTCCGTGGGCGATGAATCAGCGTCGGTGATCACCCTCCATCGGTCTTTGACGTCGGCTGGACCGCGAGATGGAATCTTTTTTCTCTGCAGCACTTCGGTCGTTGAGGCCGCAGCCCTCGCGCACCTCGGGGCGACGCTGCCAACTAGGTCAACTCTCTTGCAGTCAGCTTGATTTAGAATGGTCCCAACCATGGCGCATCCTTAACGGTTCAGAAGGGCCGCACCTTCGGTCCGAGCCCGACTGCGTTTTTTACACAGCTGATCTACTCTTGGCCTGTTTAGACTCACTGGTGCGGAGTTGGAGGTGGCCCTCAATGCCCAAGTGTGCGGTGGTGTTCGTGAGCGCGGCGGTGGATGGCATCGCTGATGAGCGCTTGCCCGAAGTCATGCGTGCAGGCCGAGAGTTCAATGCCAAGTGCGGCTCGCGTGCAGTTGTATGCTTCGACGGCAGCAGGTTTTTAACGTATATGGAAGGCACAGCGAGTGCGGTGGCTGCGAGCTCCGTTTACACCGAGTCCGTCACCCTGCATACCGAAATCGTTGAGCTGGCGCGGGGATCCATCCAGCAGTTGCGGTTCCCTGCGCATGCATTGCTCTTCCTGCGGATTTCAGAAGCCGAGCTCAAAGCACTGATGAGGTCGAACTGGGTGAATTTCTCCCAACGCTTCGGAGGGAAATTCATCCCAGAAACGGGGATGGAGCGGCTTGCCGCATTGGTCGGCAATCGTCTCGATGACGTTCCGCAGTGATGGGTAACGGATTTCCTCTGTAGGCCGCCCGATTCACGTTGCACAGTGGAAGCAGGGGAGTCATGAATTTGAGGCATTCGACAGGGGCATGCCATGCGGTTGGAATTTACTCACAGCCACATCTACCCAGGGGCCACCGCGTCCCTGACAGGCGAGCAGGCTGAACTGGGCGAGAGAGCCACCTGCTTGGTCGAGCTCAGTGACGGCGTGGTCCTCTCGACCAGCTGTCTGATTCAAGGGGGGGAGATCATGCTATTCATGCCGGACTACCTGACCGCCCGTGGGGCAAAGATTCCGGCGAAGGACTGGGTGCTGCGGAAGGATCTGGAAACAGGCGCCTGGAAGGCAAAATCAAAGGTTGCCGTGTAGCACTTGTTGCTCTTCCCGACCCGTCAGGTTGTTGGGTCTGAAGCAATCTTAGGAGCGTGTCATGCCAAACCGTGCGGTGGTTTTTGTGAGTGAGGCCAGCCCCTACCTTAGCCTTGGGCGGCTGGTTGAGTTGATAGCCGACGCGGAGCGGTTCAACAGACAGGCCGGCGTGACCGGGGTGACCTTGTACGACGGGGCCCGGTTCCTGTCCTACCTGGAGGGTCCACCGGATGGCCTTCGCGTTGCCTACGCCAGGGCATCCGAAGCGCGCAGCCACCTGAACTTCATCGAGTTGGCACGCGGGCGTGTCTCGCAACGTCGGCTGCCGCGGTGGCCTATGCGGCTGTTTTTGGCCAAGGAGGGCCAGCTGCAGAGCATCGCGATGGCAGACTGGGCCAGCTTCTCTCAGCGGGGCGATGCGGACGCAATGAATGCAACGGCGATGGATCTCCTTGTGCGCTTCACGGGAGGGCCGTCTGCCTCAGTCTACGTGGGGCCCCTCTCGAAACCACTCAGCGAAGGGGAGGCGAAATGAACATCGTGGCGACTGGTCTGTCACCCGGCGGAAGGATGCTGGGAGCTCCTCTCGCGCTCCCGATGAAGCGTTGGCAAAGCTGAGCAGATTCCGTCTGCCGAAAGCAGAAGTCGTCCCAACTAGCTTGAACCAGCTGCTGACCGTGTGGAAAATTTGACCCGACCTTGTGGAACGGCAATCCACATGAACGTTCTCTTCGTGGACATTGAAACCTCCATCTGTGAGGTGGTTGGAGTCGAACTAAGAGAGCTCGGCTATGACGTCGAATGCTTGGAATTCAGCTCAGGAGCCTTGCGCGCAGCGCAAGCGGGGCACGTCGACGTCGTCATTCTGGATGTGCCCGCCAGCCCTGACGCCCGGCGCAGTGCATACAAGTTGGCAGACGAACTTCGGCGCGATGGCATCGCTGTCTTCTTTACCTCCACGCTTCATCCGAACGATGTGATCAGCCGGCACCGGGATCGGGGTGTTTTGTCCAAGCCCTACGGCGTCAAACAGATCGCTTCCTGGATCGAGGCGCTTGGCAAAGATTGCAGAGGCGAACCGGCAGGCGCGCACGTGCGCTAGCTGACTGGCAACATGCATCCGCCCTTTGGAGTGCATTGGACCGCAAGCCTTCCTCTTTACAGTGGATACGCTGGAAGCGAACGTCGCTGCTGCCCATCAATGCGCGCTACTTGCATCATCAGAAGCACTGTCGTTCAGCACCGTCACTTTCAAGACGGCGACCAGATCGTTGTCCTGCAGACAGCGTTCAAGAACTGGCTCCTGAATACGTCGTTCGCCATTGGATTTCCCGACTCCAGCAATCGGCCGCTTTCTGATCGAGCGGAGCAGGCCAAGCGCGCTGTTGGCCACGGCGAGCGAGATCAAAGGCCACAGTTACCAGGAGGCCTTCGTCAGGTCTCCTTTCGCCGCGCTTATCTCCATTCATAGCGCGTTGAGTGCTTCAAGCCACGGCGACGCCGTGTTCTTCCTGTGCGCCGAAGAAGCCACGTCGGAAGCATCTCCAAAAAACTGATGCTGGCATTCGCCATAACGACCAGCATGACCTTGGCGTTGGGCATCTTCACTATTGTCCGCGCGTCACATTCGAAGCAGGAGTTGTCCAGGATTGAGTCCGTCTGGGCGCCTGGCAGCTATGCCATCGGAGAGATGCGTGCGCAGTTCGGCGATCTCCGCATCTACGAAACCTCCCAGGTCAGCGAAGCCACTTCCGCTGAGGCCGTCAAGCAATACGAACAGCGGATCGTGGCGGGCAAGGCCAAGATCAACGAGCTGGTGAAGCAATACCTGCGGTCCTTCGCCGATGGCGAAGATGCCGCGTTGTTCAAGCCGGTCAGCGCTGCGTTGAGCGATTACTTTGTCATCCACGATCAGCTTCACGCTGCGCTCCTCGCTGGCGATGCCGAGGCCGCGCAGACGATCTCGGTGACAGAATCCAGGGCAAAGCGCGTGGCGCTGTTCGACGCCATGGAGAAAGTCAGCGAATACAACCTTCGCGGCATGAAGGCTGAACTCGCAACCAACGCAGCAAGCCTCAACAACCTGATGTCGATCACAGGCTTGGTCTTGGCGGTGCTGTACTTGGTCGCAAGCGTGCTGGGGTGGGCGATCAGCCGTTCGGTCACCCGGCCCATTGGTGAGGCGTTGCCCGCTATCCGCAGCGTGGCCAATGGCGACCTCAACGTGCGAACCGACTACCAGAGCCGCGATGAGGCGCGCCAGATGCTGCTCTCCCTCCGTCAAATGGTTGCCACCTTGGAGCGTTTTTCGAACGACACCAAGGTCATGGTCAAGCTTCACGAGGCCGAAGACATCTCGCACCGGATTCCGGAGGACCTGCCCGGTGTCTACGGCGAGCTGGCCAAGGGCATGAACACAATGGTGTTCGAGCACCTTGAGGCCATCCTGGATGCCATCCAAGTGCTCAACGAGTATGCGGCCGGTGACCTGCGGCGTGACGCGCGACGCCTGCCCGGCTCCCGGGCGTGCTCCACGAATCGATGGACGCTGCCAAAGCAAGTCTGCTGGCGATCAACACGGAGATCAAGCGGTTGGCAGTGTCGGCTGCCGACGGCGACTTCTCCGCCCGCGGTAACACGTCTGCGTTCCAGCACGACTTTGAATTGATGGTTTCGGACCTCAACCGTCTGATGGAGACAGCTGACCACAGCCTCAGCGCCGTCTCCACCTTGCTTCAGGCCATTGCCTCTGGCGACTTGACCCACCGCATGGAAGGCGACTTCCGCGGCGTCTTTGCGACGATGAGCGAAGACGCTAACGCGACCGTGGCTCAGCTGACCGATATCGTCTCCCGCATCCAGCAGGCATCCACGGCAATCAATACCGCGTCGACGGAAATTGCCGCGGGCAATGGCGACTTGTCGCGACGCACCGAACAACAAGCGGCCAACTTGGAAGAGACGGCGGCGTCCATGGAGGAGCTTACCTCCACCGTGCGCCAAAACGCCGAGCATGCACGCCAGGCCAGCGAGTTGGCCAGAGTGGGGCCTCGCGCGTGGCCGGGCAGGGCGGTGGAGTGGTCGGGAAAGTAGTGGAGACGATGGGGGGTATCGAAGCCTCGTCGCGCCGCATCGGGGACATCATCTCCGTGATCGATGGCATTGCTTTCCAGACCAACATCCTCGCACTCAATGCGGCCGTGGAGGCGGCTCGAGCCGGGGACCAGGGTCGAGGGTTCGCCGTGGTGGCCTCCGAGGTGCGCACGTTGGCACAGTGCTCTGCCTCTGCAGCCAAGGAGATCAAGGGGCTAATCGAGGACTCTGTGGCCAAGGTCGCTCAAGGATCGGCGCTGGTTGACCAGGCTGGCCAGACGATGTCTGAGATTGTCAGCTCGGTTGAGCGCGTGTCCAACGTCATTGGTGAGATATCTGCCGCCTCTCAGGAGCAGGCGTCGGGCATCGAGCAAGTGAACCAGGCTGTTTCTCAGATGGACGAAACGACCCAGCAGAACGCCGCGTTGGTGGAAGAAGCGACCGCCGCTGCCCGATCCATGGAAGACCAGTCGGTACAGCTGGCAACCGCCGTCGCGGTCTTCAAGGTGAATGAACGCGCGCAGGGAAAGACGCCAGCCACGGCCAGTGCAAGCTTGACCAAGCCAGGTGCTGTGGACGGCTCCCGCCTTTCTCAAACCGCCTACGCGGGCAAGCCAACCCCGCCGAAGGCATTGCCAGCTCGTCCCGCACGGCAGGTATCTGCGGACGCAGCGCACTGGCAGGAGTTCTAACCGCCCTTCCAAGGCCAGTGCGAACGCATGGTCGCTCGCAGGGCATGGTTGACCGAAGTTGCCGCTGAAGTCACCGTGGGTGAGGCCGCCTGGATGGCGGCCTCAGACCCGCAAGCGCGCCGAAAGCTCGGCGCCTTGCGCCGTGAGGCGGCGAGGCGGCAATGGCATTGGCCGAGGTTACGGCCGCCCGATGGCCGCTCCGCTTTGGCAGTTCAGCGGCTCGGAGACGGGGGAATGCCAGCCAATGGTTCCCTCAGGATGCCCAGCCATGGCTCGACGATCTCCTCGAACGCGAAGACATGGTCCCGGTGCTGGTCCATCCCTTGGAGGTAGTGCCGAATGCTGCGCTCAAACTCGTCTGCGACGTTGGCGTTGCCGGCGTTCGTGCGAAGCAGGAGCACTGTGGCCGCTTCCAGCGCCGCAACACGTATATGCATGCGATTCATTGCTTCTTGAAGACGCAAAAATGCGTCCCTGACCTCGTCGTTCACCAAGCCCTCCGCGAGCAGGCACATCAACACAGAAGAGGATCAGTGGCTGCTGCTTGAGCCCGGGATCGTCAGGCGAGCACGGTTGGCGGCGATCAAAAGGGCATTGCCAGTTCGCTCCGCTTGCGTCGGAGTCATCGTCGAGCCGCACATGGTCGAGTCACCGGCCGCGTTGCGAACTTGGTAAAGCCCGAGTGCAACCACTGCTGTTTCGGCGTCAATGCCGACTTCAAACCTGTCCAGTGGGAACCACGTTGCTCCGTCGAATTTCTCCATCGAGCGCCTCATGCACGGAATCGCGGTGTCAGCCAGAGATTACCGCAAAGCGTGGAACTTGGAACGCGCGCGAATCGGTTGCAACTGAAAGCGGCAGCACCGTGCAGCATTGGGCAATCAACCTGAATCGATCTCCAGCCGTTGCTGAATGGATAGGGCACGACCAGGGTCAATGACGGCGACGCGTTTGCCGTTTCCCAGCTGCACGCCCTGCGGGCAGAGCTCAGCGAATCGGTCGCTGTGAGCGGCAGGCTCGGCACGCCAGGCAGACAGGCTCTCGATGACCAAGACTTCGTCCACTGCAAGGGCGAACAGCTGAACCGCGGATTGAACCAACAGCATTGCTGGACAACCCGTCCCGACTGCATCGCCTCCGGTGATCAAGCCCAGATCAACCACAGGGACGTCTTGCCCTCTGATCAAGACTACAAACTGGCGGTCCCGGGTTCGGGTCAGCGTCTCTGGTCCGCGTATTTCCACGGCCGACTCGACATCCACACCGAACAAATCGCAGCCCACACGCACAATCACCAGCTCCAGCAATGGCTCTGATGAGGCCTGCAGAAATGGATCATAAGGCAGGGGAACGGTCATGGTTTCTGTGGGCAAAGACCAAAGGGCGATCGCATCATGCCCTTAATGTGTCCACCGTGGCAATTCATGCCCTAAGAAATCCGAGGCGTTCAGATTGGCAGGCCAAGGGCCTCACTCTGACAAGACCTGCCCGTCGTCCGAAGACGATGGGTTAGCGGTGGCTGTAGCGTTCGTGCCGGCCATTCGCTTCATGAACTCTTCCAACCTCATCCGGCTCACCGCTTGGTGGTTCTGGCAGTGTGGGCACACCATCACACCGGCGCCTTCCAAGTCCGTCAGGCCCTCGCCCGGTGCTAGCAGCGAGGTGAGACCACAGCTGCTACAAGTGGCCTCAACAGCATGCAGACGCGCCAGAGCGCCGTCGGAGGTCAGTTCTCCATTGACAAAGCGAAGCAAAATAAAAGCCGGTATTAGCCACGGGTAGGGTCCTGAAATAGGCCAGAGGCAGTCAGCGGCCTCAGCGATCTCGCAGACTTCCTGAAAGCGATACGCACGCTGCAGGATCCTTCCGCGTGCTTCCATCCGGGACGGTTCGTCGGCTGGAAGACCGAGTATCAAACTCCCTCGGGTCAGGGCGCAAGGAGCTCGGCCAACTCAATGGCGCTGATGGGTCTGGAAAGCGCGAAACCTTGAATTTCGTCACACCCAAGGCCTTGGAGCTTGGCGACCTGACCGTTCGTCTCGGCTCCTTCAGCGACGGTCGAGTAGCCCAGATCATGGGCCAGACCGACGATCGCTTGGACCTTGAGCAATGCGCGTTGGTCTTCGGAAATATCGTCTATCAGCGACTTGTCGAGCTTGAGCGTGTGAATGGGCAACTCGGTCAGGTACCCGAAATTGCTGTAGCCGCTGCCGAAGTCATCCACCCCGAGCCGAATGCCTGACGAGGCCATCCGCTTGAGTTGCTCGCCCGGCAGCGAGTTGACCCGCAGCCATTCTCCCTCGGTGATCTCGACCTCCACGTCCTGGCAATCCAACCCCTGCGCGTGGATTTTGGCCACGAGTTCATCGGCCATTCCTTGCCGCGCGACATTCCGAGCGGAGAGGTTGATGGAAAGGCTCAACGCAAGGCCAGCACGCTTCCATTGCGCCAATTGTGCCAATCCTAGGCGCAAGCGAGCGGCCCCTGGGGGCATTTGTGGCCGCGGCCACCCAGTCGCGTTACTCAATCTCCCCCGATTGGCAGCAGGAGCAGATTTATCGCCAAGGGGACATGGCCGAGCTCAAGGCCACTGGGGGCAACTGGCGTCAACAGCTGATCCACCCCGAGGACAGGCCCGCGGTGGAATTGGCCATTGCTCATGCCGCGGAGTTGGCGTCGCCGTTGGAGGTAGAACACCGCGCCTTGTTGCCAGACGGCTCCGTCCGCTGGATACAGTTGCGGGCAGTCCCGTTGATGGACAGCGAAGGCAACGTGAGCGAGTGGTTCGGTGCAGCCTCCGGCATCACCGATCGCCGCGTGGCTCAAGAGCGTTTGCAGCAGTTGACCGCAACGCTTGAAGAGCGGGTGCAGGCCGGCACTGACGAACTGATGGCGATGGAGGAACGGCTGAGACAGGGCCAGAAGATGGAGTCCCCCGGCCAACTGGCCAGCGGCATTGCCCACGACTTCAACAACATGCTCACCGGGGTCTCCATGGGCTTGGAGCTGTTGGAGATGCGCGTTGGCCAAGGCCGTTTGGAGGACCTGGGTCGCTACGTGGAGATGGCTCGAACGGGGGCCGACCGAGCTGCAGCGTTAACCCAACGACTGTTGGCGTTCTTTCGCCGGCAGACGTTGGCACCGTCGGCCATCCACGTGTCGGCCATGGTGAACAGGACGCTCCACATCCTGGCCCGCTCCATCGGGCCCTCCATTGAGATCGAGACGCGGTCGGATCAAGTGGAGGACGTCGTGCGGGTGGATGCTCCGCAGCTGGAAAACGCCCTTCTCAACCTTTGCATCAACGAGCGCGATGCGACGCCGGATGGAGGGCGCATCTCGATTGAGGCCGAGCTCTCACACGTCGATGGCGGACTGGCGGAGCGTTTGGTGCTGACGCCTGGACCCTATGTTCGCTTGTCGGTCCGAGACACGGGAACCGGCATGGACGCGAGCGTTGTTGAAAAGGTGTTCGAGCCCTTCTTCACGACCAAGCCGATCGGGTAGGGCACGGGGTGGGGCTTGCCGATCTACGTATTCACGCGCCAATCCGGCGGTCAGGTGGCGGTTGACTCCATCCCTGGGGTGGGAACCACGATGCACCTTTATTTGCCGCAAAGCACGGCTGATACCGATGACCGAATCCAGGAAACGCCCGCGCTTCCCCCAGCCACGTCGCCTGGTCGCTCGGTCCTTCTGGTAGAAGACGAGACCGCCATGCGCACGCTGGTGAAAGAGGTGCTGAGCAGTTTGGGCCACCGCGTGAAGGCGGCTGCAAACGGCAGCGACGCCCTCACTGTGCATGCCAGCGAAAAGCACTTTGATTTGCTGATTACGGACGTGGGCCTGACGGGCTCGCTCAATGGGCGGCAGGTGGCGGACGCGGGCCGGCAGCGCCGTCCGACACGCCGGTGTTATTCATCACCGGCTATGCAGCAAGCGTCGCGGTAGGAGCCGGCCAGCTTGAGTCTGGCATGGAGATACTCACCAAGCCGTTCGCCGCGGGGGAGTTGGAAAGAAGAGTGACCGAGTTGTTGCTGGAAGCCGTCAAAGCGTCGAACGAACCGTTCCCAGCAACTCCAGCAGCGTGAAAGCTCCTTGAGCAGCATAACGTCGTTTTCGAGGAAGTGTGGGTCTGCGCCGGGAACGCCCCCGTGACCGGTGACCAGCAGGACCGTCACGGAAGGGTGGCGTGCCATGGCGTGCTTGGCGAGATCGTGCCCGTTCATCCCCGGCAGGCCCACGTCGGAGATGAGGAGATCGAAGGCGGGTTGCTGCGCCAAGCGCTCCACAGCCGCTTCAGCGTCTCCGACCGCAGTGATGTCATAGCCGCTGTCTTTGAGAACGTCCTGCATCGATTCGCGGATGGCGACGTCGTGCTCTACAAGAAGGATGCGAGGGTACGAGAGGCAGTCATAGCAAACCTGGTTGATCAAAAATTCGAGGAATCATGCAGGACTGGGAGTAAAGCGCTGGTGCATCCCTGTGATGACGGCAATCACGGGAAGGCGAGGGCGCCGTCGCGCCTTGACGCGGTTTTGCCGCGAGGGCTGGATACTCAATCCCCACCCCTCCCGCCTGGACACTCCCACTATGGCCCGATCCGCCCCCGATTTGCCGGCAGCGTCGCCCCACGCCCTTCGCGTCGAAATCATGCCGCTGGAGTGCGGTGATACCGCGGTGATCGTCGAATTTGAATCCGAACCGCCCGCGTCGTGGCGAGCTCTTCTGACGAAGAAGTTGGCAGACGTGGAGGGGCTTGAGCTGGTATCCGCCCAGTTTGAGGGGCGGGTTCTCTACGTGCTGGGTGCGGAGGGGGGTAGGGGAGGAAGCGTCCACAGGGTGAGTCAATTGTTGCGGTCTCTTCCCGGACGTCCTGGGGGCTCAAACCTGCTGGATGAGCCTGTGAGCCGGGGCGTCCCGGGGCCGGAGCAGGCTCTAGCGACGCACGCCTGAGCGCGTTGTTCAAAAGACGAGTTAAACGCCCGGCCGGAAGATAGGCCGAGCTCGGTTCGATCGCGCTAGCATCGCAGATTGATCACGCAAGGCAGCTATGTACGTTGAGGTATACCACCGGGTGGGATTTTGGGCCGGGATCACCGGGGCGGAAGGTTGGCGCTGGCGGCTGGTGGCGCCACGCGGGCATGTTTTGATGGCTCCCCGGGAGACGTTCGCCAGTCGGCAGGCGTGCTTGGCGGCCTTGGCTCTGCTGCAGATCGGGCCCATTTCAGCGGTGGAGTCGGCCGGAGATGCCCCGAACGCGGTGGGCGCGGCCCCCTCACTATGTCCCGCCCTTTCAACGCCATGACGGCCACCCCAGGTTGGGCAGGTCACGGTCACATCGCCGGCATCCAATGAGGACTGGGTCTGATCCATCGGGGGGCATTTCGCTTGAGTGTGACTCCCCGCGTCGCAGGAAGGCGATCAGTTGAGGCCAGCGGCGTTCGCGTGCACACTGCTTTTGAACAGTCAGGGTTCGAGGGCCATGGGTACTTCCAAGCCGGGCAAAGATTTAGAACGGGTCACCTTGTCGGTGGGAGAGCACGTTTACACCTCCGAGATCTGGCGGCTCAGTGAAAGCCGTTGGGTTCTTCTCGCTGTCGAGGTCCACGGCGTGGGAGGGCGCTCGGATTTGAGCATCAAAGCGTCGTCGTGCCTCCATGCGTTGGACGCGGGAGAGCGGATTGCGTCTGAGATTCTCAACAACCCCTATGGCTGAATTGGCGTTGGAAGGTTCAATCGACGGAATGGATCCCAAGGACGGCAGATGAGCATTTTGAACGTGTTGCTGAGTGCCGATCACTTGGCTGTGACCGTCGATACCCTTGCGCAAGATGCTCAAACCGGGGCGCACTCAGAGGGCGCCAAGTTGCTTCTGCTGCCTCAGCACAACGCCGTCTTGGCCACGCGTGGGTCGGCCCAGTTCTTCCTAAGAATCTACGAGCTCTGTCTCCAAGCCAGTTTTCGAGCAGACTTCACGATAGAGCGGCTGTCCGGCGAGCTTGGCGGCGTGATTGATCGCCTCTGGCCAAACTACGTGAGCGCGGCGGCAGCCGCTGGCATACCCATCAGCGCTATGCACACCGAGTTGGTTTTGGGCGGCTGGTCGGCGCACGCCCAGCGCATGGTTGCCACCGCTTATGCAAAGTCCGAAGATGGCCGTCCCGCCGTGGTCCAAGCGCTGGTGGGAGGCTTGGCGTCGCCAGGAGAGCCCTTGCGGAATCAGCCAGCAGGCATGGGACGGGCGGAGTTGATGGCAGCAGGACGCTTGCAAGCCGCTTACCTCAACGGCGACAGCGAGCGGCCATTAGCGGGCGGTCGTCTGTTGGCAGCAATTCTCTCAAAGGGCCAAGCAACCGTTCTCGATCTGGGAGGTCTCTAGGGGGCAGGGCAAAGCGTCGATTTGCTCGGCCACGGACCTCAGTCCATGACGCAAGCCAAGCAGAAAGTCCGCATTGGAGCGTTGGCTGGGGAGGCACATGGATGTCGACGATCATGGGCATCAGGTGGGCCCATGCAAGGCGCACCGCGGTGGGATTGGCAGAACTGGCCACCAAAGCCCTGACCGCATACTCCAAGGCATTGGTTTCGCCCTCAGCGTTGGGCAGGCGCCTCTCGCACTCGCTCAGGCGGAGCTCCAACTTGACCAACGCCTCCGTCTCAGCCTTGTGCATACCCCTCCTCCATTGGCTGGCCACCGAATCGCGGTCTGGCAGCAGGGTGGCCCCAAGCTCAAGCGTTGGAAACCGGTGAGCGTTCCGCTTGACTGCACCGTCAATCGGCCCTTTCGGGCCAGCACACAGCGGTCCACTCTTCAATCAAGACTCGCCATGCGCGGGTGGTTAGGTTGGGGGCAAAGCTTTTCCAACCTCGCGCGTGCCACCGCCTAGCGGTTGTCACAGAGCGGGCAAGTGAGCACGGCGGCGCCGTCCAAGTCCAGCAGGCCATGCCCTGGAACCAATCGCAGTTGGCGGCCGCATTCCAGACAAGCGCAACTGATCCGCGTGACCTGCAAGAGCGAGCCGTCGGCCCGCCGCACACCCTCAACCTGATCGATGAAGAAACGTCCAATGTTGGGCATGAAGATGAACAAAAAGCTGAACAGAGCGGAATGCATATGATGCACCGCGACAACCCCACCGGAACCAGATGAGACAATTGGATTATGAAGAATTCATCTACGGGGTCGTCCGCGCAGTCCGCACGCCAGATACCGCTGTCCGATCCCTCTATTGCCGTCGCAGGAGCATGATAAAGAGGCGGGCTGCACGGCGACAGCCTTAGGCACAGGGAAGTAACCGAGCGGCGCTGTTGGAAAGCGCTGAGCCAGTTCGTTAACCAGCAAAAGGCCAGACCGGCGGCCAGTCGGTTGCGGACCACTGCTGAGGGTGTGTGTCGCGCGTTGCCCTAAAGAGGCCGCCTGCTAGGGGGGCCGATCACGACGATGCCCTGAACTGCCGGGGCGTCACCTAGGGGAGGGGGAGTCACCCCGTTGGGTTCGGCGGCGCCAACTGGGGTCAGCGCCATAGCGGAGATTTTCACGATTGTCGCGTCCATCGGACGCACGGACATCTTGCTAGGGCGAACGTCAAGCGCCAGTGAACGCGCTCGGGTCGACCCGTGCGCGAGGGCTACCCAACTTGGATGGCGGCAAGCGCGTCTTTGGTTGAGAGAGGGCAGCCATAGTGCCACCCTTGGCCAATAGCCTCTGGAGCAATCCGGTAGAGCAGCAAATCTTGCGCCTCTGATTCGACGCCTTCTGCGATGACATCCAGCCCAAGCTCACGTGCGATGCGATACATCCCTGGCAAAACGGGCCGCAGGGGGGAGTCCTCGTTGATAGCGGCCACGAACATGCGATCGATCTTGATTCCTCGAAACGGCGATTGGGCGAGGCGGGAGAAGTTGGCGCTGCCGGTCCCGAAGTCGTCGATCAAGAACCGGTATCCCAGAACTGAGAGGGCCTGCATGTTGCTCTTTGCGGCAGCGGACACGAGTTCTTCCCGCTCGGTGATCTCGATGCGAATTTGCTCTGGCAACACGCCAAAATCGTTGGTGACGCTGCCGATGTAGCGAACGACGCACTCTTGGGCCATGTCCACGGGCTCGGCATTGATGCTTACGTAGAGGTTCCTATGCTCCCTCAGCGCGGGGGCGAGATCATTCATGGCACGGGCCAGCACGTATCGAAAAAGATCAGGACTCAGGCCGAATCGGTGGGCGATGGGCACGAAGATGGCCGGCGGGATTTCATCGTCTCCCGGCGGGCGCCAGCGGCTGAGCGCTTCAAATCCCACGAGCTCCCGCGTGCCAATTCGACGCAGTGGCTGGTAGGCCAGTTCGATCTCGCTGCGCTTCAGTGCAAGCACCAACCGTTGCTGGATGGTTTGCCGAGCCGTGATTTGGTGTTTGATCAGCAAGAACGCGAGCAAAAGCCCTACCGAGGCACCCGCTGACAGGATGGTGGTGAGCAACGCCGAGGGCAGTTCGGACACCACGTGCCTAGGGCTGGTAACGAACGCGCAAACGTCGGCCACCCGGCTGCAATGTTGAGCTTGGACGAGAGACGGGGTGCCGACGCGGCTGGTCGGGGACAAGGTGCGGAATGTAAACGATCGGTCCTTCGTTTCGATGCTGATGGAGCTGCTGCGCGCAGGGTCCAAGCTCTCGAAGGCAGACGGGGAGGACACGGTGAATGTGTCGCCTTGGGCGATCAGATTGGACCCGGTGTAGGGGGAGCCAACGAGATCCGATGCGTGCCAAAGCCGGACAGCGCCGCTGGAGAAGCGTGGGGCGGGGAGGGTGTAGGGGCGCGAGCGCCCCCAGAGAGCGCTGCAGACAAGGCGTCCGTCTCGGATGCGACCGATGTCGTTCATGTAGCTGGAGCGGAACGCGATCTCTTTCAGTGAGTCAATGTCGGTGGCGGAGCAAGGCGGCTGTCCAATGCGAGAGGCTTGTTCGGCCGCGACGCGCCTTGCAAGGGATAAAGCCTCCGAGCGCGTCACCGCGGCTTCCGCCACTGCCTCCGCCCCTTCCTTGTCACGCACGTAGAGGATGGCTTGGGCGACCGCGAGCATCGCCAAGACGCACGCCGCCGTGGCTCCTATTACGGTCAAGACGTAGCGAAGCCGATTTTCTCGAACGCTCAAAGCAACCCCCGATCTGAAACGCGCCATCGCTTCGCTTGGCTTCTCGCCTCATTTACCTTGTTACAGGTTTATCGGCAAGCTTTCCATGAACTTCAGCCCCAGCTCCACTGGCTTGCAAGCCTTGATCGAACAACCATGCATCTGCGTCTGAACTGTACAGCAGCAGGCCGTGAGCCCGGCGATCGCCAGCATGGCCACCCAGGACCTGCTGGTGGCAGCGCAGCTCCAGGCTCGATACCTCAACGCCAGCATGGGGCGGACCGTCGCCGGCGGACGGTTGCTATTGGGCTTTTTGAAGCCTGGCCAGGCGGTGGTCAAAGACTTGGGCCCGATTTAGCCCTGCCAATTTGGTCACTCGGACCGTTCAACGCAATGCCCCAGTCGAGCGCCGGCTGACGGGCAAGTGCAGCCGCGCCTGCAGCGTGATTGGGCTTTTCTCCCAATTTTTAGCTTTAGTCAAAATAACCCCCTTGTGGGTTTCGCGTGCCGGTGTATCCCAAACGTATGGCGTTCGCGATGCGTGCGTCTGACACCGACCAACGAAACGAAAGGGGGGAAGATGTTCATTGGATTCAGACTGACGACGCGGCTTGTCGTCAACGCCGTGGTTGTCCTGGTGCTGGCGCGATTGCTGTTTATGGGCATGGACGGCTTGGACCGGTTTTCCGACACGTGGAACCGCACCTTTGGGGCGAGCATGCCCAACGCCAGCGGGTTGCGCGGCGCCGTCAACGGCGCACGCCAGGTTGTCCCGTCTGGGTTGGACGAGTATGCGCGCCAGGCCGAACGGGACGCGGCCCAAAGCACCTCGCTGATGGACGTGTTTGCCAGCGTGTTCGGACGCGTGAAAAACGAGGAGGTCATGTTGCCCTCCACCATCAATTCCGCTGGAGGGGAGGGCTCGATCTATGACCGCTATGACCATTGATTTTGAGTGGCTGTCCATCCTCTCCGGGTGGTCCTTGCTCAACGACAGCGCGGCGCTGCTGCGCACCCCCGGCCAACGCTGGGCGGGCTTGGAGGGATTGCTCATCGGCTACGGCCTCATCGCTGGACAGTGGTTCGTCCTGGCCACCATGGCAGGGGCGCTGGCATGACCACCGTGGGCGCGGTGTTGGCCGCCGTCCTGGCTGCAGCGTTCCTGGCCACCGTGTTGGGCCTGGCTGGCATCTTCTGGGTCAATGCACGGCACGCCAGCGGGGCGCTTCGTGTGCGTTACCGCTTGCGTGCCCAAATCCTGGCTGGGCTAGTGCTGGCGTGGGTGCTCACCCTGGCGAGGCTGTCCACGTGAGCCGGCCACCTTACGTGCAGATGGCCGTTCGCGTGCCACAGGAGCTGAAAGACCGGCTGGAACAGGCGGCAGCCCGGGAGGGGCTGCATGTCAGCGAGATGGTTCGCTTGTTGCTTTGTGAGGGATTGGCGCGCCGTGCGGCGATCAACGGGCAGGGGTCTTCACGATCCGGTGGTTTCGCAGCGGCCGAATAAAGTTGGCCGGTGTGGACTTGTCCAACGGTTGGGCGCGCACTTGGTATTGCCCGCTCTCGCACAAGCGCAACAGCTCAGCTTCGTCGTGGATCTCGCGCTGGCCATCCTTGGTGTTGCCCATTTTGGCCACCCGGAACGCCACGTTTCCCGTGTCTCGGTCCCTCATCCGCACCGGGACGATCACCCTTCCATCGTGGCGAACCAGGTGGAAGGCTCGGGCAAAACGGTCGCCGTTGGACGCCCTAGCTGGTGAAATCGGGTCAGGCGGCGTGGCACGCTGGATCGGTGCCGGTGCCGGTGCCGGTGCCGGTGCCGGGCGAGGCGGAGCTGAGAGGGGCTGCGCTGGGGCCTTGTGACCCAACGCTTGGCGCGCCAGCTGCTTCTTGCGGCCCGGTTCGGTGGCGGTGTCACCGTCGATCCAGGCTTGAAAGGTCCCGTTGGCCGGGCTGGGGTGCGACGCAAACACCCATGTCCGGCGTTGGGCGCTGAAGGCTACCTCGTTGATTTCTCGGAAGTCGTTGAATTGCTGGCGCATGAGCGCCTTGACCCCCTTCATGTAGGCATCGGTGGTCCCCAACAAGACCACGCGCTCCACACTGTCAGGCAACGGGTCCAGGTGGCGTGCCACGCATGTTTTCATGGCTTCCAAAGGCAACGACGAACGAATGGCCTTGGGCATGATGGTGCCACTGCTGACCAGCTTGCCGTTGTCCATCACCGACAACCCGCAGCGTACCAAGGAGGCGGCGCCCATGTGGCGGCTTTCGGCGGTCAGGGCGTCGTTGATCGTTTGCCCACCCAGATCGATCCCAAGCTCGTGCAACACGGCTGCGAGGCGAGGGCGCATAGCACCCGCGAATGCGACCCCATCGAAGCTCCCGTGTTGGGCGGCGGCAATTTGGGTGGCCCCCTTGGAAAACCCCAGGACCAAGGTTTTAGGGACGCTGGTTCCCCAGTAGCCGGGATTGGCACGGAGGTGCCAGCCTCCCTCTACACGCACATCAAGTCCTGGTGCATGGCATGCGCGGCACGCCTGCCAGCCGTGGTGAGTTGTCATGGGGCCTCCGCATGATCCTTGAAGGCCCATACAGTTAAAGCACGTGCGAGCGGTATGCAAGAGCTTTCTGTCGGCTAAATGTGGCGGAAAAATGGGATGGCATGGGATGGCGTGCAATAGCTGCATGGCAGCACGGTGTGGAGTAGCCTGACACCATCATACGAAGGTCAATGGCATGGATGATCCGGCTGAGTTGAACATGGAAGCGTGGCCGGCTGAGGTGGCCTTCGTGCCCTACGTCGGCCGCGGCTACTGGAAGGGAGTTGAAGGGCGCCGCGTCTTGCTACTGGGCGAGTCCCACTACCGGGAGGCTGGGTGGACCGACGATCCCGTCGTCACTCGTCCTTTCACCCGTGAAACGTTTGGCGACATGCAGACTTGCAACAGGAAAGGCGGTGGCAAGTTCTTTGATGAGCTGGATCGCCTGCTGACTGATCAAAGCAGCCCAAATGTTGTGGATGCCGCCCACGCCTGGCAGCACGTTGCATTTTGCAACTTGTCCCAGCGCTTTGCCGGCACGAGAGCTGGACACCGTCCGTCAGGAACCGACTTCAGTCAAGGCGGGAAGTGGTTGGTAGAGGTGATCCTCCCTCTGCTCCGGCCAGAGGTGATCCTGGTGCTCGGCCGCACCGCTTGGCGAATGTTCGATCACGGGAAGCGGTCGGACCAGCCTACCTTCCATGCTCGCCATGCGAACTCAGAGGGCAGGAGGCGGCGCTATCTGGAGGAGCGCCACGTATGGTCTCTCGATTATGGCAACGGGGGGCGTGGATGACTTGGGTCTACCATCCATCTTGGAACGTAGATTGCTGGGAAGATCGTGCCGCAGCTCTGAGGCATCTTTTGAAATACGCGAATGAAGGGCAAAGGATATGACGCACAATTCGTTGAAGGATGCGATCCGCGATGCGCTGGAGCCGCGTGCTGCCACGCGGCAGCCCACGGCGTTGGACATCGCACAGGAGGCCAGAGAAGCCAAGGCCAGCCTGGAATCGAACATGTCCTGCATGGCCCGCATCACTGTTCCCGCCGGCAGCGAGCGCCACCGGGTGACCTTCCAGCTGTTGAGGGCCTCGATGGACTACGGGCGTGCGTTGCTGTTCCTCCTGGAAACCCATCCCATCGATCTTCCAGCGGTGGCCTTGGCAATGCACCGCTCCCAGATTGAGCAATTCCTGCGGGCGGTGTTTGTCCAGTTCCTTGCCGACGACGAACAGCTGGAGGACTTTCTCCAGGAAGATCGCGGCCCCCGAAAGAAGAACGAGAAAGGAAAGTGGGTGACTATTGCCCTCAAAGACCTGGCCGCGGACGTGGAGCAGGCCATTGCACGCATCGGGCAGGACGATGAGCCTCAGAAGCTGGCTCGGACGGTGACCAATTCGTGGGACCCTCTTTGCGGACTGGTCCATGGCGGGAAGGCCATTCGGGTGATGTATCAAGATCCCAATGGGAAGATCGGGGCGCACGTGCCGGCAGCCATTCTTTTTCAGACCACCGTCAACGCGGTGGCCACCACCAACTTGTGCGTCATTGCAGCACTGACAGCGGTTGGGGTTGGGGCCTTTGAGGAAAGCCCCGTTGTTGAGCAGTGCGCCAGCGGGATGTTGCACTACATGCAACGGAGGAAAGCTCGCATGGAAGAGCTGGCCTGGCCGCCTTAAAGGATCGGACGCGCATTGTCGCGCGGCTCTCTATCCCCACCAACGATCGCTGGCGGGGAGAGTTGCAATCGGAGGTCTGCGAATCCTCGGTTTAGGCGGCGTGCCTTCTGACCAAGGGATTCCCAGGTTGAGTCTGCTGCGTCGGACGGAGGCTTTTCGTTGAGGACAAGCTGGGCCGATGCCTTGAATCTCTCAAGGAGTGCTGCTTCATGCCCCGGTGGGTCCAGTGCAGCGCGGCTGCTGGCCTCCGCTGCGTTGAGCTCCAGCATGTTCAGTTCGATCAGCGTCGTCATGGCAACAGGGGACCGGGTGGGCTCCGTCCGCTTGCCGCGCCAAAGGTTGGTGATCCATGTCCACATGGGGTCGATTCGTCCTTGTTCGCCGATGCCCTAGTCCTTGGTGGGCGACAACACTTTTTCGATGAGTGCGTTGCGCTTCTTCGCCGACAGCTCACCCAAAACGCCCAGCAGTTCGGCAAACCGTTCCTGCTGAGCCGCGCTCTGCTCGCCCAAAGCCAAGATCGCATCGGCCATCGCTGGGCTGGTCGCCAAAAGATAGGCTGGGGGCACCTCCAAGGCTTGGGCCAGCTCGAAGAGGGCTTCCAAGCTGATCGACGTGCCCTCGGATTCATACCGAGAGATTCGGGCCGACGCCGTGTCCTTGTCCATCCCCATCCGCACTCCGACTTCGCGCTGGCTCAAGCCCCGCAGGACGCGGGCTTGGCGCAGACGCGCGGCCACCACGGCTCGGGGAGCGGGCGGGGCGGCGGTCACGGGCTGAACGGATGCAATGCAGGCATGCGGACAGGATGACCCAGAGGCTACGCCCCGGGTAGACTCTACGTGTCGCGTAAGTTGGCTGCAAGATCCCAAATCCATTGGTGGGAACAGGGGGTTCCATGAAGGGAGTTAGAAGGGCCGTGCTGACCGGGGCGTTTGCCCTGACTGCGGCGGCTGGAGCGCAGGCGCAATCGGGGACTGGATCGGATCTGCTTCGCCAAATCGGCCGAGCCATCCAAGGCACGCCCAAGGTGGTCAGTGATAGGGCAAGGAGCCCTTACGTCGAGCCGACCGGGACCTACTGGGACCTGGATCAGGACGTCTTGGAAGGGGCTCAGCACCTGCGGGCCGGGGTGACGGCTGTGGGTGGTGGCGGCGTGGACACTTGCGACATGCAGCTGCTCGCCATGGCCCATTCGTCCTATCGCATCGACGCCGACAAGCGCCAATGGTGCCTGAGGCAATGGTGGCTGATGGACACGAAGGCCCAGGGCGCCAACGGCATCTCAGGCGATGATCCGGCTGCCATCGAGCGCCGTTATGGCCCGGCTTTCGACGCGCGCCTGCAGCGCTTCAAGGCCATCCGACGGTTTGCCGTTCGTCCCACGTTCCAAGCCCTGGGCGATGTCGCCTATCGGGCCGACCGTGGCGTGCTGGAAGGATTCATCCCGATGCCTCAGGTGTCCGCGGCGGGACAAAGCGTCACCGGCAAGGGCTTTGTGCCGTGGGTTCACCGCACCTCCACGGGGGTGTCCAGCCCACCCAACGCCGGCCGCTTCCACCTGCTCATCCGAGTGGGCGCCCAAGAGGCCGCCAACTTGGCGCGACAAGGTCGCAGCTACCGAGACGATCTGGTGGTGTTCTCCGTCAACCGGGTCTGGGTGGAGGGCACGGTGCCGAAGATGGACGTGACGATAGAGAGGGTTCGGCTCGGATACCGCGACGAAACCATCGACGTTGATTTAACCCATACGCAAGGAGCACCGGCATGAAAGCAACCCACGTTTCCCTCGCCCTGATCACCGCAGGCTTGGCCGCCTGCAGCAGCAAGGCGGATTTGCCCACCATCGAACAAGTCGCCCACGCTTACGAGGCGCATGCCAACGCCAACCTTTCCAGCGAAATGGGCCAACGAATCGAGGTTTGGGGTTGGAAAGACCTCACCGCGGATTGCACCTCCAGTGGTCCCCAGCGGGCCACGTGCGTGACCGGTGGAACGCTGGACGTGGTCGGGTTCCAGGGCGGGCAGCAGTTGAAGCCCGATCCCGTTCCCGTGCCGTCGGCTTACGACTTCATCTTTGAGAAGCAACCCACAGGCTGGGTGCCGGTCGGAGCCCAGAAGAAGGGCTGACCTTGCCAAGGCGCGGAATCGCGCTATGCATTGAGGGAACACCACTTCAAGGAGGTCCCATGTCTTACAACGCTCACCACACCCCCGGCGGTCACATGCAGTGGGGCTTGCTGGCACCGGGCACCGTCATCCTCGGTGGTGCAGGCCTGCTGTTTCTTGCCGGAGCCCAAGAGATCGGCGAGAACATGGGCTACGGCTGGGAGGCCGGCCTGGCGGCCGCTGGTGGGGCAGCCGTGCTGCTCTTGCTGCTCCTGCTCTACGTGTTGAACTGGCGCGCGGCCCGCGTGCGCGCGGCTAGGGCCAGCGGGCTCCCGGTTTCGCCGCGCAAAGGTGGCTTTGGAAAGGGCGCCCTGGTGGGCTTGCTCTTCGTCGTTGCCCTGCAGCTGGTCAGCGTTGCCGTGGGCCTGCTCTACCCGGGCCTGGAAGAGGGCGAGCGAAACTTCTTCACCTCCGTGCCCCCGATGGCTCTGACGGCGCTCATGCCCGTGGCGCTGATCGTGGGTGGCATCGCAGGCAAGCTCTGGCGCTCCACCAGCCTGTAAGATCAGTCCATGTCCTTTGGGGCCCCCGCGAGGGGGCCTTTTTTTTTCAAAGAACAAAGCCCAGAGCCACCGCCGGTCGCTTCGCGCCGGCTTCTGTAAAAGCGGTGGTGGGAAAAGAGCAGATGACGCCTTCGGCGCGAGAAGTGATGTTAGGAATAACTGCGGCCTTAGCTCCGCAGTTTTTGCTTTTAGTCAAGATTTTGTCCACCGAAACCGTGGACAAATTTTTATGGTGATCTACCTTGGATACATGGGAAGGCAATCGTGCCAACCGACAAACAAGGATCTCGCCATGAACCACGCGATGCTCATCACAAACGACACCATCACCATCAAGGAAGCTCACGAAGCTGCGCATGCCGCTGCCAGCACTTTGTTTGACCAGTTGTCTGGGTATACCTTTTCGACCGGCGCGGCGGGCTATCTCTATCCCGCGTTCCAGCCTTCCGTTGAAGACGCGCTGCTGGCTTTCCTGCTGAACCGCAATTCGGCAGAGCTGGGATGCGAAGACGACGAGCTGTTGGCTGACCAAACCGTCTCCGTCAACGTGGAGCGCCAAGAGGACGGGCAGCTCCTTTATGAGGTGGTGTTCGACATGGAAGGGTCGGATTACGGCACCAATTGCAAGGTCAAGGACCTGGCGACGCTGGACGAATGGTTCGATGAAGAATGGATCGGCGTGGAGTGCGCGGAGTAAGGCGTGCTGACAAAAACTGATCGCGTAAGAACAATTCATGTCCTTTGAGGCCCCGCGAGGGGCCTTTTTTGTGCAAAAAACCAACCGCCGGTCGCTTCGCGCAGGTTTCTGGAAAGCGGCGATGGAAGAAGCGCGGATGACGCCTTCGGCGCGAGAAGTGATGTTAGGAATAACTGCGGCCTTAGTTCCGCAGTTTTTGCTTTTAGTCAAAGTTTTGTCCACTCAAGCAGTGGACAAAATCATGGGGCGATCTACCTTGAGTTTGTGGATAGGCAATCGCGCCTTCCGGGAACCATCAAGGAAATCGACATGAAAATTCATCACCTCGTCAGCGACGGCAACCAAGCGGTCGCCATCACGCAATCGGCTTCGAGTGGCGGTGGCTACGCGCACCCGGTGAAGCTCTCCGCCATTCGCTTCAACGTGAAAGACGCCGAAGCGGTGCTCCAAGAACTCAACAAGTCTGGCCATCGTCATGAGAAGACGTTCGAAGTGATCGAGCGTTGGGACGCCGATGCTCGCAACCAAGGACCAAAGTCGAAGTTCGGTCGAACCCTTGCCGCCCTTGTGGATGAAGCGGGGGATCACCTGGAGGGGCAGGTGATCTACGAAGCCAAAGGCATGGAAGAGGGCACCGTGCGTGCGATCAACGCCGCAGCGAAGCAAGCCAGGCTTTCGCAGGTCCTTCCTGCTGCAGGCGGCCCGAGCATGGTCATCGGTGGGCAGGTCTGGAACCCACGGCAAGAGGCGCACAGCGAAGCTCCGGCGGCTGTCCTGGAAGCTCCTCGTCAGCGCGTGCGTCTGTAACCGCCGATCACCCACCAGCAAAAATCAGGAGATTCGACATGAACGTTCAAATTGCGGAAGCCATGAACAAAGCCAAAGACGACGCGGACCGCTACGGAATCCTTGCAGGGTTCGCCTCCTGCAACCGGGCCCTGCTTGAGAAGGGGGCCGCGCAAGAACTGGTGGACGCCCTGTATTTCGCCGGCGCTGCGATCAACCGTTGGCGTGCCATCGCGGTGGTCCGAGAGGCGGCCGCCAAGCCGTTGGACGCGGCGTCCTAAGCCGGAGCGCGACGTGCTTCAACCTGTCCCTTCCCCAAAACTTGTCACCCTTCCGTCCTCCCGGGGCTACTCCCGTGATTTGGAGCGCTTGCAGGCGGCCGCCGCGCGCGCGCAGGTCACCCGAAACGAAGCCGTGCGCCAAGTGCTCGCCATGTATGCCGCCCACCCTTACGCACTGAGCAAGCGTCGGCTGGGTGGGGAGAGGGACGTGCGCCTGGCCTACCTTCCGCTGCAGCGCAGCGTCTTGGAGGCGGTGGAGCAGGGCGCGGTGAACGCGGGGATTTCCACCGCAGAAGCGGTGCGCCAGATCATCCGGGACTACGTCCAAGGACATCTGCTTCGGAACCAGGTTCGGGGCAGCCGCCATGGGTGACCGCCGCCCACCACCGCCAGGAAGTCCGAGCGCTGAGCTGATTCACGCGTGCGTCGATGGAAGTCTTTTCCGCGCTCTACAGGCCCTGCGGCAGGGCGCCAACCCCAACGCATGGCGCCTCAACGAAGGTCCTGCGCTCCATTCCGCACTTGCCTGGCCCCGCATCGTCGAAGCCCTCCTGCAAGCTGGTGCGCACCCTCAAGAGAGGAACCACTGGTGCGAGCGCCCGCTGGAAAAGCTGGCGGCGGACTACCAGTTGAGCGACGACGCCGACGAGCGCAGCCGACTTGAGCAGACGGCGTTGCTGCTGTTGCGGCTGGGCGGCAACCCTCACCGGGGCAGCCCGTTCTGGAACACGCCATCGCTGAAGGCGGCGATGCCGCACGTGGTGGCCACGGTGGAAGCCGAACAACGCGCGGTCCACCTGAAGCAGGCATGGGCAGTCCGGGGAAGCGTCAGTGCAAAGCGGGCAAGGCTGTAGAGCCGACGCCCCAACGCCGCCACCGGTCGCTGCGCGCCGGTTTCTGTAGAAGCAGCGGTGGAAAAGAGCAGGTGACGCCTTCGGCGCGACAAGTGATGTTAGGAAAAACTGCGGCCTTAGCTCCGCAGTTTTTACTTTTAGTCAAGATTTTGTCCACTAAGGCCGTGGACAAATTTCCACGGTGATCTACTTTGAATTCATAGGGAGGCAATAGCGCCGACCAACAATCAAAGGGGTTTGTAAATGAGCACCAAGACCTACACCTACGCCGAAGCAATCCGGGTTGCCCGCAAAGAAGGCGTCGTCAAGCTGGAGGAAGGCGTCTATCTGCGTTCCCGGAAATCGATCCTTTCCAACACTTACGATTACTGCCCCTACAGCGGTTCATACGGAACCGATCTCTACGATTACAAGAACGAGTTTGTGGACTTCAGGCAGGCTCCGTTCTGGATCACTACCGACTACCGCCCGGGCCCTTACGTCTGTGAGGTCCAGCCCGTCTTCGAAGAAAACGACCTGTTTTACGTTTTCGAATTGCTCGCATACTGCGAGCTCGCAGAAAGCGAGTAAAGCCACAACGCTTTTCCCGCCGACTTAAACTGGAACCGCCGACATGACCCTTTCTCTTCTCGCCATCGCTGCCCCCATCGCCCTTCCGTTTAGCGTCTGGTTGGCCCAGCGCCTTGAACGCTACGTCGATCGTGCCCTTTGGGCGCACTGAGGGAAACACCATGACCACGCGTGCCGCCCGCCACCGCTATTACGCATACGAGCGCCGCGATGGCTCTGTGTGTTACCTGCCAAAGCTGTTGCACGAGGGGATTCAGCGCTACCCACGAACGATTGCGCACTACCACCTGGTGCATTGGCTGGGAGTGTCCAAGTTGCTCAGCAAAGACGAATACAAGCAAATGGCGTGGCTGGGTTCACAGCGGGGCACGCTCCGAAACACACATGATTCAACGCAGGCTCGTCTCACCGGCTGACACCCAGGCAGGGCAAAATGGTTTCATGACGCACGCCGCCGCTCCATCCACCCTTCAAGCCCCGGCCTACGGCCTGCTGCTCGGTCACACCGAGTGCCATTTCTGCCACGCGCCGACGCCCACCGCCGCGATCTGGGTGCCCTCGTTCGAGGAGCACGACGACGAGGGCCTGGTGGATCAGGGGGAGGGTGGCGTGCTGCGCTACATCGAGCGTTTGGACAAGAAAACTGCCGCTTTCGTGGCGGGCCACGCGCCCTGGCTTCGCTTCGCCGCCACCCTGACGTCAGGGCAAACCTACCTGGCCCATCACTGCACCACCTGTGGGGCCCTTCAAGGGGACCACTTCGTGTTCTCGCCGGATGGTCCTTACTGGCCCCAGAGCGACGTCGAGCTTGCACGGCTGACGTTTGTCCAGGGCCTTGGCCCGCTCACCGCCCAAGCATCGGCAGGGCAGAGCACCTGGATGGACCGGGTCCCTCTGGTCTGCGCCCAGGCCTGACGGTATTCCCAAGTTCAACGCCGAATCGGTGTGCCGCTCGCGGCACGCCATTCAAGCCCCATGCGCTGCGCGCGGCCCCAACGCCCGGCTTCTCCGGTCAAGGGCCATTCCAAGGCCCGTGTCCTCGCTTCGCTGCGGGCCGCGCCAGCCCTTCCATTTCCTCCCTTGACCGCGCCGAGCGGTGGGGCGGTGGGTTTCCCATTCCAAGACATCCGCACCGGATGCCCTGGACCGGGCCATTACTCACCAAGCGAGGAAACAACATGTTCGAGCCTTCCGACCTCATCCATTCCTACACCCGCGCCCAGGCGATCGAGGACGGCGTCTTGGTGGACGTGTCCGACGTGGCCAAAGAAGCCGGTTTCAAGTTGCCCGTGGCCATCACCCGCGCTGCGTGGGCACGCTACGTGGAAGTGCCCGCGGGACTGGAGGTGCGCGGCCAGTCGGTGGACGGCCGGCTCTGGGATGTGCTTTTCATGCTCCACGTCGCCATCAAGCGGCATCAGGGCAACGGTTCGGAGATCCACTACCAGCTCCACGTGGCTCTGTCCGATGCCGGCGACTGGTTGTCAAACGAAGCCCACCCGGAGGCCGGGTCTGGCCTGACGCGGTCGACCCATCGCCTTGTCACCTTGAAAGCACTGTGTGGGCCCGGGGACGCCCTGGAGCCGGTGGTCACCATCATGCTGCCCAACGAGGATTGAGAAAGGGAGAGGGGCGGGACACCGGCCCTCATCGTTTTCCCGTGCTGGTCCCGCCGCTACCATGGCGAGACGACAAGGGAGGAGTAGGGGATGGAAAAGTTCGATTGGTCGAAGGTGGAGTTTGCACGCACACCCTGGCGGAGCCGGGTTATCCCGGATGCGCTGCCCATCCTCATCCGGTGGGCGCAGGAGGGCGAAGCTCATTCCTACAGCGACCTGGCCCAAGAGCTGCACGACACCTTCGGACACGAGATCAAACCCCGCAAAGACCTCTACGGCACCGTCGCCGGGGGAGTGGCCCAGGCCCTGCAGTGGCTCAGCAAGCGGTGGAAGGAGCCCATCCCGCCCCTCCATGCAATCGTCGTCAACAAGAACACGAAACACCGTGGCGAGGGTGCCATAACGATTTCGCCGGCCTACTTCGCGGGCAAGAAGTTGGACACCGAGGAAGAGCGCCGCGCGCACTTGCGAGAGGCGATGGAAGACGTTTTCACCTATCCCAATTGGGACCAGGTCGCCCGCGCTCTGGGAGCCACCATGCTGACCCCGTCCGCTGGGGCGGTTGAAGAGGTGGCAGCGGATGCGCCTCTTCCCCTTCCTAAAGTCCAGGAGGGTGGCAGGCCAGAAAGCGATGAGCACAAAGCGTTGAAGGCGTGGGTGGCCAGCCATCCCGAAGAGTTCATGGATTACGGCGACTTCACCACGGGCACGAACGAGAAGCTCTTGAGCTCCGGCGATCGGTTGGATGCCCACTTCGACAACGGCAGGCACCGTCTAGCCGTTGAGGTGAAGACCAGCCGGTGCAGCGAAGACGAACTCCAGCGAGGCGTCTATCAAGCGGTGAAATACCGCGCCGTTCTCCGGGCCGAGCAGAAGGCGATCCGTCACGTGCCCAACGGGGAGGCGGTGCTGGTATGCACGCGCGCTCCGAACACGGAAACTCGAGCACTCATCAAACGCCTGCAGGTGCGGTTCCAGCAAGTGCCGCTGGAGGCGGAGCAAGAATGAAGCCTGAGGAACTGGAGCAACGTATTCGCCAAATCGATGGATTCGTTCGGGTCCTCACGCAGGAGTGCCACATCCTCGACGAGCGCCGGCACATTTTGTCCCCGCTCATTCAAGACCCCGAGATCCAAGCGGGGCTGAAAGCCAAGCTGGACAAGACGCCGGGTGCCAATGCTTGGAACCACCTGGCGCCGCTTCTTGGACAAGACCTGGTGCGCGATCAGTCACGGCTTTTTCTGGATAACGATTCGCGGTCCGGTAGCCTGACCAACCTCTGGCGAAAGCTTCAAGCAGATCCCGCGATCAAGGAGCACTACCGGGAGCGCTACGGTCGCATCTTCGATCACTTCCACGACGAACCGATCAGTGACCTGCCGCCCGAAAGCTCGGCTGTTTTCCAGGAGAAGTTCAGACAGAGCGATCGGGACGAGAACTACTCGCGCTTCGATAGCGGTTGGGAAAAGGTCTCCAATGAAATGGTGATACTTTCGGCTGATCCCGTGGCAGCGAAAATCAAGACCCTCCGGGACAAGCACCACGCCCACCTGGAAATGCGCAAGCTGGACGAGGAGCCTGGCGCGTTTGACATCAACACGCTTGGGTTGACCTTCAATGAGTTCCTGGCTTTTGGCGATCGTTGCCAAGCCACCGTGGCAGAGCTGGGACTGCTGCTGACCGGGACCAGCTGGGATCCACAGCAATACGCATCGGTTCACGAAGCCCAGGGCAAGGCGATGTGGAAAACCTTGGCTGGGGTTTGACTTCGAGGCACAACAGCGAAGAGCCCAGAAGCCGCCGCAGGTGGTCAAGCCACCTGCCTTCTGAAAAGCACGCTCGGTGCGAGGGCATTGCCTCCGGTCGGTTTTGGAAATCCGAAGCTTTGCCACTTCGAACGTGAGGGATGCCCCCCGCCTTCTTTGCCGTCAGGGGCACTTGAATTCAAAGCCCACCCAGTCGCTCGCTCCCAGGTCTTGCCAGTAGAATCGCGCGCCTGGACCCACGACGCTGCACGAGCAAGCCGCAGGCCAAACCGCGGTGCCAGGGTGGTTGACGAAGCCGTAACCTGGCATCGGAGTTAAGTTGGCGCGCAGCGCGTAGACACAGGCTTCCAAAGCCGGTGTTGGGCGGGTCACGCCAGGTGGCTCTGGCGTAAACGTGGGGGTGTCGTTCGTTTCGTATTGCCAAGTGCAGGCCAACGAGGTGGCTTGAAGCTCGGCCAGGGTCCGGGGAGCGTCGCAGAAGATCGCCCAGCCGTAGTGCCCTCCGTCTCCCCACGAATGCCAAGATCGCCCGGTGTATTCAGGAAACGTCGGAGGTGGTGCGTTGGGGGTGCATGTATTGGCCTCGTTGCGACGAACCCCAGTCGCCGCCCAATTTGTCCAAGTGGTGAACGTCGGGCTGGGCAGCGACCACGTGGTGGCCGGGCAGCTGTATGTCCCAGTCCTCGTCCGCCGCTGCTCGGCCTGCCACGTGTGCGATCCACTCTGGCCCGCCGGGCAAGCGGCCGCCGTGGTGATCCACTGGGTTTCCGTTTGTGGGAAAGGCGTTGGGCAAGCCGTGCAGGTGGTATTGGTCTGGGTCCACGCGTTCCACGAACCGGTGCCCGTGCACGCGAAGGTCCGCTGCTGGCCGATCGCGCCAAACTGACCGGCAGGGCATCCCACGATGCGCGTCTCGGGAGCCGGGCACGGTGCGCAGGTGCTGCTGGTCGTGGTCCAACTGCCGGCCGTCGTGAATCCCGCCCACGCTTCGTAAACGTTTGGGTCGGTTCCGCAGTGATGACGGCGGTTCTGGAACACCTGGCCCACCTGGCCTGAGGGGCAGGCGATCGGCCGGTTCTCGCTCCACTCCTGGCACGGCGGCACCGTGCTTGTTGGCGGTGGCGGCGTGACCGGCGGTGAAGTGGGCGGAGCCGGAGGCGTCACGCTCACCGGGGGAGCGGGCGGCGTGACCGGTGGGGGCGTCGTGGGCGGAACGCTGGGCGGCGGCGCGGTTGGGGGCGACACCGGCGTGGAAGGTGGCACCGGTCCCACAGGCCCCACCGGGGTTCCCACGGGCGGAGAAACGGGTGGGGTGACCGAGGGCGTGGCGGGCGGCAACACCAGCGGCGCCCCGGTCCATTCGCCCCCCAGCAATCCGCTGTGGTAGACGAAGACCACGCGCGATTTGTCAGCGCAGGTGCGGCCCAGCAATCCCACGTCGAGCTGGCCGCCGGTGTTTCGAATCACCGACACGTCCGATACCTGAGCGTCCCACACCCCGCCCGCGTTGGCCGCGACTAGGTCCACGCACGCTTGACGAGGAAGGCCGGCGTAGCTCACGGAAAACGAATCACCGAAGCGATCGACCGTGTAGGGCTGGACGTTTACCGCCCCGCCCCACGCGTTGGTCAAGACGCTTTCCCCGATGCCGAGTTGGGATTCGGGGGCCAGGCCATCGACCACCACGGCGGTGGTGCTCACCCCGCGGAACGTTCCCACCACCCCAAAACTGTTTTCGATACGACGGGACAGCTCGCGCAGGTTGCGCGTCTCGCTGCCCACCTTGGCCTTTGCATCGACCTGGCCAAAGAACAGGAACATCGCGCCCGTGGCGGCGGTCACGGCCCCGAGCGCAAGCAAGGCCTCGGTGAGGGTGAAGCCCAGCGCGCTGCGCACGCCCTTGGAAAGGCGGGTGAGGGTGGGCGAACAACGGGGGCGGGTTGTGTGCGTCATGCACTCAGCATGCGATGCACCTGGGATTCCGCAAGCCCCTGTTTTTAGTCAAAAAAAGATCGATTTTTCATCTTGACATTGCTCGGCGATCTGGTTGCATGAGGTCAAGTGAGTGGGGCGACCTACTCACGAACGTAGCTCCAAACAACCCAAGAGACCGCCACCATGATTGAAAGCCCCGCCAACTTGTCCCGCCTTATTGCTGGCCTTCCTTTCGCGCACATCCCTCCCACGGTTCCCGCGTTCCTGCCCGAAGGCAAGCTTCGCCGGCAAGCCCGCCTGGCGCGCGAGCAACGCCACTTCGAGCGCCAGCTGCGCAAGGAGCTGAAATGGAAATGACCACAGACCGGCGTGCTCAACGGCTTCTGGATGCCATCGAGCACCGCAACCCACAGGCTTTGAAGAGAACCATTGCGGCCATCCGCGAGGCACGTCTGAAGGCGTGGAGGGGCCTGACGGCTTTCCCGTCCTTGGACCACCCGGTGGGGCCCAACGGAATCACCGCTTTCCACGTCGCTTGCATGGCGTGGCACGTGAACCAGGATGACCCGGCCAAGCGACAGTGCTACGACAAGATGGCTGGAATGCTGGCTGAAGCCGGAGCGGACGTGTTCGCGGAGTTCGGTCCGGCAAAACAACGCTGGACGATCATCGAAGCACTGCATGGCGCTGCGCCACCGTCTGTCAAAGCATGGATGGCCTCTCAGCCGTTCGATCTGCATTGCTCGGCGTCAAACACCGCCCACACGCTGCGGTGGGACTGCCGTCGTCCAGCCGCCTTGTCGGAAGGATAGAAAATAATCCAAGGGCTGAACGGCCCGAAAGGGTTGCAAAAACATGCACTTGCGCTATGGCAGCGTCGGGGTAGATTCGATAGGAACCCCTATCTACTCACGAAAGGATGTCCTATGCGACTGTGCAACTTCTCACTCAAGGGTGGCGTCGGCCGCACGACGCTGGCCCTGAATCTAGCCGGGTGCTATGCCCGTGACCCCAGCCTGCGGGTGCTGGTCAATGACCGGGACCCCCAAGGCGGGGCCTGCGCGTTTGCCTCACTGTCGGACGAAACACCGTTCAGTGTCGGGCGATCGCGCTCCCCTGGCTTCGACGTGGAGATCACCGACACCCCGCCGCGTCTGCCGGACAACGAGGTGATTCCCGAGGCGGACCTCTACCTGGTGCCGACGTTGCTCGACGGGGCCAGCTTCCTCATCTTCCTGCGAACCGTGGATGTTCTTGAAAAGAAGGGAAAGCGTTACCTGCCCATCGCCAACCGGGCCAACGAGAGGCGGGCAGCCCATCGACGTCGCCTGGAGCACCCCAAGATGTCGGGCGCCATGCTGGTGCGGGATCGTGCGTTGTTTGCGGACTGCTACGAGGAGGGAAAGACCGTGTTCGACGCCAACGGCCGCTGGGCCCGGGTGGCCCAGGAGGAGATCCACGCCTTGGCGGTCCGGGTGCGCGACATCCTGGCTGCTGGTGCAGGCCGGAGGGCTGCGGCATGATGGAGCTTCCCTTGGTTTCCCTCCCAGATCCACTCATGGCCACTCGCAAAGCTCCTGCCAAGAAGGCTGCCACCAAGAAGGCCGCGGCGAAGAAGGCGGCCAAGCGCACGTTGGACGACGTCAAGGACGTGACCCATGCCAAGCCCCGCCGGGCCAGCAAAGCAGACAGCCTGCCTGTTGCCCACATCCCGGAGCATTTGTTGCTGGGGCCGGGCGACTACCCGGAGCGCAAGTCCTACTTTGACTACGACGACAGCCAGAAGGCGGGCAGCGTCGGAGGAAAGCGGGTTCACATGGTCATGCCCCGATCGGTCACCCTCCATGACTACCGCCGTCGGGAGGACGGGCTGCGCCACCACCGGGCCATGGTGACCATCCCGCCAAAACTCCGCGAGAACATCGCCAAGCTGTTTGGCTTCGACGATTCGGAAGGCGCCGGCAGTGAAGTCGCGTTGACGACCGCCATGGTGGCGTTGGCCGACTACGCCGCGGCGTCGCTCATCCAGGATAAGGCGCTGTTGATCGTGAGCTCGCCCGAGGACGAACACGCGGAGGACCGCAAGGCCGCCAGGGTGGCGGTGCGGAATCTGGGGATGAGCAAGAACGGAAAGATCTACTGACCCTCACAAACAGGGGAACGAAGAAAGCGGCCATAGCCGCTTTCTTGTAGCTGTGGATCAGCCCGTGGGCAGAGCAAAAGCAGCTAAAAAAGCGTCCCCTGGCGGGAGCAGGCATACGCCTACGGCGCGGAGAACCGTTGATTGAACTTCCGGATCCACGCGGAGGGCGTTTCTATCATGAGCAATGGTTCGATTTGTCCGATCAGCCGGAGCTTTGGGTCGGCTCATTGGGGAAGGCTGGCAACCTCCAGTTCGGACGATTCATTGCCCGCCAGTCGCCGCCGCAGGGCCTCTTTGGACATCTTGGGCGGAGCGTCCAGCGAGAGCTCCTTTCCGTCCAGCGAACGGTAGAACGGATCGTCCACCCCCGCGCTGACGTAAACGACCAGGTCCGGCCCGATGGTTAACAGGCCTGCATCGAACAACGCGTGGATGTCCTTCCGTAGCAGTAAGCCATTGCTCAAAGCATTGGTGGCTGCCCCGTTGTAGGGGACGATGTGAGCGGCGTCGATGACGCTTGCCAAGGCGGTCCCGGTGACCATGCACACGGCTCCGTAGTGAGCGACTAGGCGTTTACGAAACTCGGCTTGGCCCTCTCGGATCACCCGAAGGACTTGTTCCACCCGCTTGCCCTCGGCCACGACGGCTTCCGCCGCCGGGGGCAGTGCCTGTTCCACTGCCAACCGCCCGCTCTCTTCCAGCACTCCCAGGAGTGCTTGGATGGCATCGTATCCAAGCAGCTCTGCCGCCGGGCGCAGCTGTGGGTCAATGCCGGATCGGTGTCGGATGTGGGCCAACAGGAGGGCGGCGTCTTCGAGGTAAGTGAGCTTCTCTCGGCGCATGCTCCAAAGCTGGTTCAGTTCGTCCAAGCCCCAGGTGTTCAGCGCCAACTGGACCTCACCGCTGCTCATCCGGCGGGCGAGGTTGCCCTTGGCTAGGTTCTGCCGGACCAAGTATTCCTTAAGCTCGGGCGGATCGGTCAGCTCATCGTCATCGATGGCAAACAGGCTTCTGTAGGTCCGCGTGGCGGCTTGGCTCTTCTCTTCGTGGCGTCGTCGTTGTTTCTCCGCCCGCCACTTGGCGATGCGTTCCTTTTCGCTTTCCATGCCGGATGGTGTTCGAGGTTGGGTGCGAAGCTAATGGTAGTGGATCACGGCCGCTGAGAGCGGCCTTGCACTTTCCGCTGGCGGGCCTCCAACCACGACGACGCTAGATCGTCCACATCGGCCTGCATGGCTGCCCGCTCCCCGGGCAACCATGCCCTCAGCGTCCCACTTGCCACGCCCGCGTCTCGCTTCGCCAAACGCCGCCTTGCTTCCAACCACTGGGCCTTCGTTTCCCCCTCACGTGTGGCTTGACGCTGGGTTCGCATGCGAACCGCGTTGGGCTTGTCGCTGTAAGCCGGGACATGGTCTTTGCCCTGGCTGGGCCAGGGTGTTTCGTGCGCGCCCTGTCGCCGCCATCGGATCTGGCTCAGGCTTGGATATCGGGCCATCCACCGGTTCTCAAAGGTGCGGTCGGGAGGGGGAGCAGTCCCCAAAGGCAGGGGAATGACCAACGCGTGGAGGGCAATCAGTTGCCACACCGCTGATTGAAAAACTTCTTCCGTCACCAGGAAGGCCACCACCTCGGGGTGTTCCAGCCATTCGCCCCGGTGCACGTTGCGCAAGAGCGCGGCCAAGTCGTTCCGCGTGAGATCGGGACGCTGGGCCAGTGGCCACCCCAGCATCCAGCTGTCCGAATGCCGCTCGACGTGAACGACGAACCGGGGGTGTATCCAGCGCTCTTGGAGCTGGGCATGGACGGTGGCTGGCTTGGCAAAGCGCCCCACCTCGACCAGGTGGTTGTCGGAGCGCTGGAGGACAAGCAGCCGGTCGGCCAGCAGGGCATCCAGCATGGCTGGGGGCAACCGTTGGCTCAACTCGGGCCAGGCCAACAGGTCACGGCTGCCCCGCTCGGTGATGCAGCGCTTGCAAGCCATGCGCAGGTTCTCGGTGTCCCTTGGGCCGGCTAGGCTCAACGGAACGAGCGGTGAGAGCCCCCACGAATGGCGACGGTCCAAGTCCAGGGGGGCGGTGCAGAAAGCGCACACAGGGCTTTCGGAACGGCGGGCCACGTCCAGTGCCCAGCGTGGGGTGGCAGGCCCACGGGCGGCATGGAAGGCCAGCACGCGGCGGGCAAACGTGTCCAGGTCAGCGGTGGTCATGGGAGCACTCCTGAAACGAAAGCAGGTGGATCATTGATGGGCCAATGGCGGTGAATGACGGCCATGGCGCGCACCCTTGTTTGACTAAAACGAAATGGGGCGAGGGCTCCGCGCTTTCCTTCCAGGGGTTCTTTGGCTGCCCACTTGCGATTCGAAAAACACGGTGTCGGTGTATCCAAGGGCACAGCACACGTTTGACTAAAACCAACGTGGCTTGGGTGTCGTGGGGTGGTGCGGCGGGTGGGCGAGGGCAACCTGTCCTGGAGATTCGAGGCAATGCGAAACAGTGGGCTGAGAAACTCCGCACGGATTCCCGGGGTGGGGCATCGGTGGGCGTGAGGGGTGGAAGAGCGGGAGCGTTGCGTGGGCATGGCGTGGGCGGCGGTCCTGTGGGGCGAGGGGCGTAGACCACCAATAGCGCACCTGGGGCAACACGCAAGGGGCCGCCGAAAAGCAACTGCAAGAGCTCAGCGTGGGTGGAGGCAATGTCAGCAGTGGCAGAGAAGCAAGAGCCCGGACGGTTCCCCAGAGTCGTCATACACATGACGCACTTAAGTGGGAGTGCGCTTTTCGCCCAAGAATCGGCGTCACATCTGCCGAAATCCCAATCCAATCAAGGCCTGACCGTGTCTCCAGCGAATGGAGACAGTGTCGGTGCTTGTTAGCTCGTTTGGCCTTTGTTTTTCAGGCTCCTGCGGTGGGGCCTTGCCAACTCCGAGATTCGCGGTATCGGTGGAGTAATCCCGAAATGGAGTTACTCGACCAATGGCGTTCGTTCGTCACAACGTAAACCTTGACCGCGGGCAACTAAAACTTGCTCAGCGGCTTGCTCGTGAATCGGGCAGTGGGTTCAGCGCTTACATGCGAGAGGCGCTGGAGCGACACAACATCGCCACGTCAGTGGTGAGCGTGTTGGAGAACGCCAGCGCTCAGCTGGAGCGCCTCATCGACGATCTGCGGGAAGAGAACGCGCTGTTTCGCAGTGCGCTCCAAGAGGACCTGCGGCGGTTGCGAGACGAAACGAAGGCGGAGCAGGACAGCGCCATTCAGCGCTACGAAGAAGCGCTTCGCAAGGTCGTGACGGCGGCCCTCTCGCAACCCTCTCCAAAAGGTCCTGGTGCGGCCAAGGTGCCCGCAACCGGACCCATGACTGCTCCACGCACCTAACTTTCCCCCACAGCAGGAGATCCATCCCATGAAACGTTTTTCCCTTCCTCTCACTCTCTGCCTGGCGGCGTTCATGCCGCTTCAGGTTTCCGCCCAGGCCGCCCCTGATGCGGTCCATGCCGCGGAGGACGATGGCAAGCCCAAGGCCGACAAGAAGCGTCTGTTCAAAGCCGGTGGCATCGGTTGCGTGGCCGGCGGAGCCATCGCCTTGCTCACGGGCAAGAAAGACAAGGCCTTGGGCGCTTGCGCCGCCGGTGCTGCCGTGGGTGCTTCGGCGTCTTACGTGACGCAGCAGCGGGAGCACGCCGAGCAGGCCGCCGACGCCGCCCGTGCGGCTGGCATGAAGGCCGAAGTGGTCACCAAGACCGAAACCGTGGAAGGCAAGCAGGAAGCCGTCCTAGATTCGTTGCGTTTGAACTACAACCCCGCCGACATGAAGCGGTTGGACAGCGACACCCGGGCCTTCCTCGACAAGTTCGCGGGTCTGTTGAACAAGTCCAGCAACGGGTTGACGGTGGTGTTCCAGGGAGCTGACAAGGCCGCCTGCCAAGTGCCCATCGTGGAGCTGGCCAAGCGTGGCGCGCTGTCCAAGGTCACGGTGGACGACCGCTGCGGCAGCGGTGAGCCCGTGATCGTCGTTACCCCGGTGCCTGACGTCCGCTGACGCCAATCGCCCGGGTGTCTTGCGATGCCCGGGCTTCCTTTCCCCCCATTCCCAGGAGCCGACATGACCCCAGAAGAAAGAATCCAGCAACGCAAGCGCGAAGAATTGCTGAAGCGTGCCAACGCAACCCCAACCGCTTCGCCCACGCAAGAAGAGCGGCTGGTTTCCGACGGCATGAAAGAGAACCTGAAAGCCGCCAGTCACTGGGCCGGGGTGATCAGCAAGCGCACTGCCGAGTTGACCCAGAAGGGCGTTGTTGCCGCTGCAGAGAAGGCGAAGCAAGCCAAGGCGCAACTGGACGCAAAGCGCACCCGAGAAGCCCAGGAACATCGTGTTGTCGAAGAGAAGCCTCAAGACGCTCCGCTCACCGTGGAGCAGGAAATGTTGGTCAGGCAACTGACGTCCGATGCAGCTGCACCGGTTCTCGTAGGAGCGGGTGATAAGGGAATGTGCACCGTTTGGGAGCTGGTTGATGAATTTGGAGAGCCCGGCGCACAGGTTGCAGATGGATTGGGTGGCCCTTCGGTGGACGCCAAGGCGTTGAGCAATGAAGATACGGCAGCCTTGGTCAATCTGTCTCAGCAGGACGCAGTGGAAGTCCTGTCCGTTTCCGCGGTGCCTGAAGGGTCCAACCGGCTCCCGGAGGCCGCGTCACCAGAGCAGCCAGTAACTCCAATCCAACCCAGCCCCCGCTCTCGTTTGTCTTGGGTCTTGGCCGGTGTGTTGGCGGTGGCATTGGTCGCGGGCGCGATCTACTTCTTGCTTGGGAAGAACAACCAGGTGCCTCCAAGCACACCGGCTCCCGTGGCACCGGTTGCTACTCCGGCTGTTCCAGAGCGGTTGCCCGAGGTGGTGGAAGCCCCCGTGGTTGTGCCTGCTCCAGCAGTGCTTCCAGAGCAGGCCGAGCCAGAGCCTGCGATCGAGAAGCCAGAGCCGGTCGCCACTCCCCCGGTAACGACGACAGCGCCAATTGCGCCCCAGCCAATGCCTTCGCCGAAACGTGCGACTGCCCCGTTGCCGAGGAAGGCCCCCGCACCCGCCGCCGAACCGCGGAACGACTGGCAGCAAAAAGCCAACGCAGACCTGGACGCTTGGGCAAAGAAGTCGGGGATCGACTGATCCCCTTGCGCATCCGCGGATTCGATCTAGAAAGAAGTGACCTACTCACAAATAGAGGAGAGACATGTTCAAGTGGCTGTTCACGCAATACCGGGAACCCGGAAAACTTCACTTCGGCTCAAAGTGGCTGAACCTGCACGGGCGCTTGTTCCTCGGCAGCCCTGAATCGTTTGGCATGGGCCACCTGAGCGAAGGCGTCCGCCGCACTTTCTACTACTTGCGCGCCGATCGCAGGCCTCCGGTCAGAGACGACGCCGCGTATGAGGCATGGACCAAGGATCGGCTCTACGCAAGCAAGGTTGAGCAGGTCGCAGAGCGCTGGGTGGCCAAAGCGGGCTTCCTGGCGTGCGCGCCGCTTTGCTTGGTGCTTGCCGTCTTGGCGCATTGGCTTCGTTGATTTGACAGGGGAGGGAAACAGAGATGGCAGCAATCAGTTTATTCAACGTGCTGGACTGGACGAGCGGCTTGGGCCGCAAGTTCCGACGGAAGAGCGGCGAGCCTTCGAGCGTGAAGGAAGAAATCATCGTCAAGTCCAACGAGGAGTATGAAAACCTCGTGGGGCGCTTTGACGTGACCGATCGCGTTCGCAGCCGAGAGCTCGATGTGCCGGAGGCTGATCGGGATTTCGCGAAGGAATGCGGCGCAGTCTGGGACGACAACGCCCAGGTGTTCAAAGTGCCCGAAGGACGCAGCGAGGACGAGTTCCAGGAGTGGTGGCCGAAGGTTCCGGAGGATTTGCGCGACACCCAATCGCGGATCATCACGACGAAGCGTGGGCGGCGTGCCGAGGGCTTCTTGCAGGGCAACGACATGGGGCAGGGCGGCGACAGCCTGGCCACTCCCTTGATGTATCTCGCCTTCCCCGTGATCGGCGTTCTGGCAACCTTCCTGGTGAGCCTGATCGTATCTATGGGTTGGACCAAGCTAGAGGCCGCCTCGACGCTGGAAAGCTTCGTCCGGATTGGTGGGGCAAGCGTGATAGCTCTCATGCTGACCATTCCTTATTTCATTGCCCTCAAGCAAGGCGAGGGCATGAAGGAGGCGCTGAAGGCATTGGTGCTGTTGCAGTGGGTTCCGATGGCGCTTCAGTTCATGGTCGGCGACAGCAAGGGCGGCACCGAGGTGGCAATGCAAGCCGGCGGCATGGCTGTGTATGCCCAGATGGCCAAGACCTACCTGTGGTGGGCCTTTGGCTTGGTCGGCATCCTGTTTGTTGTTTGCGTTGTGGCGGCAGCCTCGCGCCCGCACCGGGGCGTCATTGGCGGGACGGCCGCGCGCTTCATTCAAGCGATGAAGTGGGTGGGCCTCATCTTTGCCGCCTTGGTTGTCGCCAAGGTCCTGCCGTTTGGCTTGGGCGAGGCGGCACCTTACGTGTTGGCCTGCATGTATGCGATGCAATACGCCGAAGGCAACTTTGTCCAAAACGCCGCCCGGCTCTACCTACAGAACAACGACAACAACCTGGCCACCCAGGGGGCGTTGATCAACTCACACGTCAAGGCACGTGAACAGCAAGCCGAGGCGGCCCTGCGGGACAAAACCCCGCTGATCACCATCGGGCGCGCCACGGGGCACTTGTCGGATAAAGGTTATGGCTACTCGCCTGACTTGGGCACCGTGATGAGGCTCTCGTGGCACGATTGCAAGACGGGCCTGCTCGTGTTCGGGGCCATCGGTTCGGGCAAATCCTATGCCGCGCTGCGACCCATCGCTCGTCGGTTCCGTAAAGCCGCCTTGGCAATGGCATGTGTGGCGCCAGGCCACGCAGATGCAAGGGAGCGCTTGAAGCAGCAGAAGCTTGCAGGCGGTGGCGCGCTCATCGCCGATGGCAAAGACGGGGCGATCATCTCGGACTTGGAAGGGTTGTTCGATATCGTCGTCAAACCTGGGCTTCGGGTGGCGCCATACGAAGGGTTGGCGCCGGATCAGATCGTGCGGGCATTGCGCGGCGCATCCGGTGGGCGAGTGGACGAGAGTTCCAAGCTATGGACGGATGGTGGCGATGCGTTTCTCTACCACACCGGCATCATCCTTCGTGCGCTCGTTGATCACGAGATGGCTTACAGGTCCTGGTGCTCGGCCAAGCTGGAAGGGTTGGAGCGTGCACAGATGGACGCGGAGCTTGAGCTGGTCAAACAGCGCAAGCTCGACGAGGACGTGGCCGAGACTGAGGCATTGCTCGAGCGGATCGCCGAACAGATCGCCATCCATCGAATCCCGGTGAGCGACGACAGGCAATGGCATTACACGCCATTCCACCACCACAAGTTGTTGTCCATTGTGGAACGCGTGATTCCCGCCAGCCCCGCGCCTCGTGCCAATGCAAAGCTGATGGAGGTGGTGAAATACTTGGGCCTGGAAGAGGCGGACACGAGCCATGACGAAGAAGGGCGGCTGGCCTACGCGGCCTACCTGCAACAGCACCGGCTCCGTCAGGACAACGCCCCGGAAACCATCCACCCAGACCTCTTCCGTCCCATGTCCCAACTGCAGAGCTCGCTGGAATGGGCGCTCCTGGAGGTTCCCGCGATGCATCCGGATCAGCGGCAATCGTTCACGCTCAACTCACGAGGGCTGCTGGAGAAGCTCTTGCGAGGCGAAAAGCTGCGTGACAGCAAGACGGACATGCCTTGGCATTCGATTGAGACGGGCGAGGTGGACGTGTCCGATGCGCTCTACGGTTCCATGGTAGGCCTCTTCCTGCCGCCGACGCAGTTTGGTGAGGCAGGTGAAATGATGATGCGTCTGCTCAAACAGCGGGTCATGAACGGAATCAAAGCGCGTGGTGCATTCGGTGACAACAAGTGGCGCGAAGCGTTGCCTGGGCAAACTGAAGTGATGTTGATGATGGACGAAGCCCACCTGCTGCTGACGGCCGATGACATCAACCTGTTCTCGATCTCTCGCTCGCTGGGGTTGATGCCCGTGCTGGCAACGCAAGGCTTTGAGAGCTTGGTCAACGCCTTTGGTTCGGTCAACGAGGCGGACCTGATGGCCAACACGATGCAGTCGGTGATTGCGTTGAGGTGCTCGCACAACACCCACGAATACCTGGAAAGGCGTTTCGGGCAGGCCACGTTGACCACGTTCAAGCAGCGCACCCGGGGCATCGACTACCAGGGGGGCATGAACAACTGGCGCCACTCCGTGCTCAACGACCCAGATCATGCCTACGCGTCTGCCTACGACAAGATGCGTATGGAAGGGGCGGGGCGGTTGACGGCTTCGCGCATCGACGCCGTGACGGGCCGCCGCTGGCGGATTGGATCGGAGGACACGCTGGGCCAGGACGAGATCGCGCGCGACATCGACATGCCCACCGGGGGCAAGCGCGAGGTGCAGCCGCTCTTCCTGCAAGAAGAATACACCGCTCTTCTTGAGCCCCGCGGTCACGCCATCGTGGCACTGAGCCGTGCCGGCATCAAGCGATTCGACCTGGCGGAGCTGCTGCCCGACGCGGATTGATGCGGATAGGCGAGGGGGTTCGCCCCCTTGCCAAACCTGCGGATTGATCAACGATGAACCTATTCACCCCAGCGGAGGAAACAAACATGAGCGACACCCTTTCCCAACCCATCGAAGAAATGACCGAGCTGCGAGCACTCCAGGCCCAGCGCAACGAGCGGCTTCTGGGCGATCGCCCACCGTCCAAGAAGGACAGCGCGGCGCGGGCGGACTTCGAGCAGAACGTGGCCCAAGACCAAGACGCCATCGAGCAACGCCGACAGCGCGTTCTGGATTGGGCAGAGAAGGCCTCGCCCGATCAGATCGCCGCGCTCCAGGCAAAGATCCAGGAGGCCGACAAAGCCGTTCGTGATGCAAAGCCGGACGACAAGCGCGAGCAGGTGGTTCATGCGACCGTTGCGCAGTGGCGGCAGCAACGCGGGGCCCAGCGGGAGGAGAGCCCTCCCATGTTGACCCGTGAGCAGCGGGCGGAGAACGGCCCCGGGCGCTTGGGATACGCCGATTACGCCCGCAGTTCGCTGAAGGAGGCGGCTTTCATGAAGGACTACGCTGCCAATTTCGATTGGGAGAAGCACCAGAAGCAGGCCCAGCCGAACGTCTTCCGACAGTGATTTTCACCGATGTTCAAATCTGCCCGGTTCTTCGCAGAATCGGGCATTTTTGCGTCTTGACGTCCAGTTTTGTGGTGCTTTACTGGTTCTATCAAGAGTAGGTAGACCTACTCATAAAAACCAAAAGGAGAGCTGCCATGTCCACGTTGTTCAATGCCCTCAAAGACTTCGCTTTCGAAAACGCGGTCCCACTGCTGACCGCTTTGTTCCTGCTGATCGCGGCCTTCGCAACGGCCGTCCTCGCCTATCCTCCGGCCGTTCCGGTTCTGCTCAAAGTGGTGGCCATGGCGGCGGTGGGCTTTGTGACCATCGGGGTGGTCGTCCAGAGTTCCTTCCGGTGACCAGCCGGCGCTGGCTCAGGCTGCGCGCGAGGTGCAGGAAGCGTTGGCGCCGGTTTGACTGTGAGGGGTTTGATTTCTGGTTCTATCCCGCGCTGATTTTCTACATGCTGGTTTGGATCGTCCTTGGGCCACCCGACAGGGTTTAGCGTTCGGGTCAGTAGTCCGGTAACGAAGCCGGGGCAGTCTGTAAAACTGCTGGTTCACTCCCCTGCAGGTTCAAGTCCTTCCTGACCCACCATTTCTGCGTGTTGGCTTGACGGCCAGCGATTCAACGCTACAACCATGGAGATGGACACTCAAGAATCCCTGTTGCGCCTTTTGCGTCCCCTGGACCTCCAACGAGCGGAGGCCTTGGCGGCCGCGCTCGCTCGCGAAGCCGGCGCATCCAAAGGCCTTCACGATTCGCAAGTGTTGGCGCGCGCCCACGCCCTGAGCGTTGCCCCTGTTGAGGGTCGGTTGGGCGGTCTGGTTTGGCAGGTGCGCCAGCGGGAGCACGATGATGTGCCCCAAGTGGACCTGCGCTGGGGCTTGCATCGCCTGGGGTTCGACGCGCCCACGCGGGCCTCCACCCGGGACCTGGTGCGTGCTTACGGGAGGCGCTTGGCAGACCGTGACGAGCCGATGGTATACAGCACCTTGGCAGAGAGGGTGGCTGGGTTGTCCATGGCAGAGCACGTCTCGCTCTTCCAAGGCATGGCGATGGCGGTGGAGGAAGCGCGGGCACGGAAGTCCGATGCAAACCGGTTGCGGGAGAACGCACCGTGGCAGGGCTGGCTCGTGGGGGCGTCCCGGGCGGGCCACGAAGCAGCACTGCTGGCCTGCATCGGCATGGGCGCGGACGCCCGGTTGCCCGATGTGAGCGGCAACACGCCCCTGCACCACGCGGCCCGGTTTGGTCACGCCTCGCTGGTCACGCCTCTGGTTGAAGCGGGCTCCGACGTGGCGGCCCTCAACGCCCACGGGTGGGCACCGCTCCACCTTGCCGCCCTTCACAAGCACGCCCGGGCCTGCCTCCACCTGATGGCCCACGGCGCCAATCCAGAGCAGCCAGGGTGGCGAGGGCGGACCCCGACGCGCATGCACCGACATGAGCAAACCCAAGCCCTTTGATGCCCTGGGCGACGTGCCCGGCAGCGTTGCGCCTTCCCAGCCGGTCCGATACTGGCACCGCGCCGTTCTTGCCTGTGCATTCGTCTTTGGCTTGGTCTACGTGGGGAGCATGGGCGTTGCCTGGCTCATCCCGAATCCCGATGGCTCGCTCATCCGTTTCGCCGATGCCGTGAAAGGCGGTCTGGTCACCGCCTATCACTTCCTGACCGTCGGCATCTCGGCTCGCGCTCCGGCACGGGAGTTCATCGAACTGGTGGCCTATCACCACCCAGTGGCGACGTGGACCCGCATCGGGGCGTCGCTTCTGCTGGCGGCGGGCCTTGGCCTTCGCATGTTCCTCAAGGCAGCTGAGCCAGTGAGCAACACCTGGCACCTGGCCGGACCGCGGCTATTGGAAGGAAAGGAGGCCGTGGACGAAGCCCGGCGCCGCTCGGTAACTCCTAAAGACGCCGAGGCGGATCCCTTCGCCCTGTCCCTCCATCCGGATCTGTTGTTGCCAAAAAAGCATTGGGCGCGCCATGTCCTGATCACCGGCTCGGTGGGTTCGGGCAAGAGCGTCATCCTCAAGCACATCCTGGAACAACTGACGCGAAAGAGGGACGCAAAGCTGTTCCTTTACGACATCAAGGGTGATTTCACGTCGATTTTCAAAAGGCCCATCATCGTGTCGCCCTTCGATGCGCGCTCCCACGTGTGGGACGTCGCCGCCGACGTGCGGACCCCGACCCAGGCGGCGGCGTTCGCCGCCTCTCTCATCCCAGAGGGCGACGGGAACGCCAAATTTTGGAGCATGGCCGCCCAGGACCTGTTGATCGGGTGCGTGCGCGAACTCCAGAACACCCGGCCTGGCCAGTGGGGGTGGCCCGATCTGGCGGCCTTGGTGCGCCGCCCGGCTGCAGAGATGGCCGCAGGCATGCGCCCGCATTACCCCCGCGGCGCCGCACTGGTGCGTGATCCGGAGAGCCAAACCACGTCCAGCGTGCTGTCTTCCCTCGGGGGCTTCACCCGCCTCATCGACGACCTGGCCACCGCATGGCCCAAGGTTGGCAAGCGCCGTTTCTCGATGACCGAGTGGATACGGGACGACTACACCGGGCGCAAGCAGGTCATCGTTCAATCCGGACCCGACCCAACCCTGACGAAGGCCTACATCGCCGCCATGATCAACGTGGCCGTGCCAGATCTCATTGGGCCAGGTTTGCCGGACAACGAGGGCGGGCGTGGGCTCTACTTCGTGTTCGACGAGCTGACCAGCGCCGGGCGCTTGAACATCGATCCCTTGTTGGCGTTGGGACGCAGCAAAGGCGTGGTGGCCATCATGGCGGTCCAGGATCACTCCCAGATTGAGTTGGTTTATGGGGACAAGACCGCCCAGGCCTTCTCATCGCTGGTGGGCACCCACGTGGTGTGCCAAGTGCAGATGGGGGCGACCCGGGACAAGCTGGCCAGCCAGCTCGGCAAGCGGAGAATCGCCTGGCGTGGGCACGAAGACAAGGCCCAGATTCACGAAGAGAGCCGCGCGTTGGTTTCCAGCGGTGAGCTCACCGACCGGTTGGGTTTCCGCAAAGGCAATCGCTACGGTTCCGAGAAGTGGGGCATCGAGGCGATCGTCCAAATGGGCGGGGACGTGCTGTTGCTGACGTGGCCCGGCAGGAGCCATCCAACGGTTCGCGAAGGGCAGGTGGCCGCCGCGTGGACCACCAAGCCGGCCGGTGTGGTGGGAGAAGCTGAATTGCCCCCTTTGACCGGTGACGCGTTGGCCTTCCCAACCACCGCAGAAGGCATCGACACGGTCCAGCGGGTGCTGACCATGACACCCGAGGAAATCGACGCGCTTTTCAAGCGGTGATCGGCCTTGCCAACTCTCCGTTTTCTGGGACCTTGGATCCATCAACGTTCCAGGAGGTCCCCGTGATCAATTGCACCCGCATCGATGCCCGCGGCCACAACAAGCGCAACGGCAACATGTTCGACTACATGCTGGCCACCGAGCGCCTGTCCATCGATAGCGCCGTGGCTTACTACGCCGGCAGCGGTCCTGATCCGCGGCAGACGCTCAATTGGGGCGGCAGCCTTGCCGCCGAACTCGGCCTGGAAGGGCAGCCGGTTACCCGCGAGGTGATGGAAAAGCTGGGGAAGGGCTTTTCACCCACCGGAAGGCCGTTGTGCAAAAACGCGGGCAAGGAGGCCCGATTGGTCATCAAGACGGATCGCTGGGGAAACGTGCGGTTGGACGACGACGGCAAGCCGATGGAGAAGTGGGAGGGCGGCCACCGGGTGGGGTTCGATCTGACCATTTCCGCCCCCGGGGACGTGAGCGTGGCGTTTGCCCTTGCGGATGAACGCGAGAAGCTGGCCATCTTGGAAGCGCACCGCCAGGCCTGCGCCGTGGCGATGCGCTACATCGAGAGCAAGGTAGAGACCCGGCGCGGAAGAGCGGGGAAAGACGTTATAGACACCCAGGGATTGGTGTGGGCAGCCGCCGACCACGTCAGCAACAGGAACGTGCAGTGCGACCTGCACACCCATCACCTGGCCTTCGGGATCTCCAAGGGGGAGGATGGCCAGTGGGGCACGTTCGATGCCATCGAGATCTACCGCCACCGCCACGCCGCGGATCACCTTTACAAAGTCGAGCTCTACGCCGCGATGAAAGCGCTGGGCTATGGGATTCAGCGGGAACGCGAGGTGGACGTGATGGGGCACGAAACGGGCCAGACTCTCACCACGATTGCCGGCATCGACCGGGAGCTGGTGCTTCAGACGAAGACCCGCCGCCAAGAAATCCTGGACTACGTCAAGGAACACCCCAACGCCAGCCACGACGAGGCCTGCAAGGCCACCCGCAAAAAAAAGGAAGAACCGCCCTTCGAGCAGGTGGTCAAGGACTGGCAGCAAACCTTCGCCAAAATCGCTAAAGAGCACCCGGAGCTGGTTCCCACCACCCAGTCGCTCAAGCAGACGAAAGGCCAACACCTGGACCCGCATACGTTTGACGAGGTTTTGCAGCGCATGCACGAAAACGAGGCGATGTTCTGCGAGCATGACCTGGTCCGGGAGTTGGGGATGGAGTTCGCAGGACAAAAAAATTCAGAAGAAATCCTCAGGATGGTGAATGAGTTCACCGAGCAGGACGATCTGGTGCGCGTGAAAGCCGAATACCTCCACGAAGACGACCGGGGCGTTCGGTTGGCGCGCAAGCACCGGGAGGATCGCTTCTGCGCCACATGGATGGTCGAATGGGAGGCCGAGATCATCCGCCGCTCGAAAGAGCGGGAGAACGAGACGGACCTCAAGCTGTTCCGCTCCACCGTGGATCGGGAGATCGCCGCTTACGAGAAGCGCAAGGGCTTTACCCTCACAGAGGAGCAGAAAGCCGCCATCGGTCACCTCACCTACGGCACGGCCGGTGTGGGGGTCATGTCGGGGTTGGCCGGCACCGGCAAGACCACCGTGGCCGAGGTCTACAAACAGTGCTTCGAAGCCGAAGGAAAGCAGTTGATGGGCTTGGCCGTGTCGGGTAAAGCCGCGGCCAAGCTAGAAGAAGAGTCCGGAATGCCCTGCATGTCGGTTGCAAAGTTCTTTTCCCAGCTCCGGCAGGGCAAGGTTGCTCTGACGAAGAACGTTGTGGTGGTGCTCGATGAAGCCGGCATGGTGGCCACCGATGACACCTTGAAGCTCATGACCTACTGCCAGGGGGTGGGCGCCAAGCTTGTCATGCAGGGAGACAGTGATCAGCTTCAGCCCATCGCTGCGGGCAACGGCTTTGAGCTGGCGAAGATGGCCTTGGGGGACAAGAAACTGACCGAAATCCGCCGGCAGAAGAACGCTGATGACCTGGTCACCGCCAACAGCTTCTACGAGCGGGATGACGAGGGAGAGGTCAAGGACATCCGCCGCGGACACCGCAGCCGCAAAGGCACATTCGATATGGGCGAAGATATCCTGAACAACCTCAAGCAACGCAACTGCATCGACGACTTCGGCACGGAAAGCCAGGCCATCAAAGCGTTGGTGGAGGATTACTTGAAAGACAAGACGCCCATGGACGAGAAGCTGGTCTTGGCCCACACGCGCTCTGAAGTCAAAGCCCTTACCACGGGCATCCGAAAGGGGCTCCAGGAGCAAGGCGTGCTGGACACGGAGGAATTCACCTTCCGCTCGATCGTGAAAGGGCAGTGGGAGGACCTGACGCTCTCCCGCCGGGACCGGGTGATGTTCACCGCGACCAACAACGACTTGGGTGTCATCAACGGCACCGAGGGCACGGTGGAGAGCATTCGAAAGGACAAGTCCGGTGGCTACGACCTGGTGGTGCGCATCGACTCCTCGAACCCGAAAGAGGACGGGCGCATTTTGGAGTTCAACACCAGCGAGCACAACGCCTTGGCCCACCGGTATGCCATGACCGTTCACAAGGCGCAGGGGCAGGGGAAATCCGAGGTTTATCACTTGGCCACGAACATGGGCATGCTCGACCAGCAGTCGGCCTTGGTGGCGTTCACCCGCCTCACCAAGGGCAGCTACCGCATGTTTACGACCGACGAGATGATGGAGCGCATGGCCGAACGGCTGGGAACCGAGCGGCACAAGGAAATGGCGCTGAGCGTCGGCTTGTCCGAGACCCAGACTGCTCCGGTGCGCAACCTGGTCCAGGACGTGGAAGAGCTGTTGGCAGGATTGAAACCGCAAACCCAGGTGCCAACCACAAACGCGGAACGGCGCGAGATGAGGCTTACCCGGTGACGCATCGGGCCAGTGTTAAAACGCTGATCACCACCACTGCCCATGGCCACCACGCCACGCGTTCGGAGGGGGCTTTCACCCGCCACGCCTGCTCATACGCTTCGGCTTCCGCCCTGGTGGCGGTCACCACTTCGAGCGCATGGAACCGGAAGGGTCGGTGCCAGCCACCTTTGGGGGAGCGGTGCTGCTTCTCCCGCTGCTGCGGGTTCGAGCTTTGACCAACGTAGCATCCCCCGTCGTCGAACACCAGGGCGTAAAGGGTGCGGGGCAGTGCGTGATACTTCTCACTGCGTCCGAGGTTGTGGCGGTGGGGCATGGTCTCTCCGTGAGTAAAACGACCCACTCACGAATAGATCAGAATTTTGAGTTGGCAAGCCTGCTGCGAAGGGTTCGAGACGCCTATAGGCATTCATGTAAGCACTTGGCAACGAACAAGGGCCCCGAAGGGCCCTTGCCGAGACACGATCACCTCCTTTTCGCTGCTGACATTCGTTACCAGCCGATGGCCCAGGCTGCGCCCATGGCCGTGTCCTGCCCGCTGCGGGAAACCCCGATCGAGAAAGCCGATGGGGATCCGCGTGGGGTGGTTACGTCACGGGTGTAGCCAATGGAAATGGCGGCTTGGCCGCTGCAGCCACCGACGCCCACGGCCAGGCGGTTTCGGTTCTCTCCGTGGATAGCCGACGTCGAGGTGGCCATCTGGGCGTTGGCTTGGGCCATGGCGCACACACCGCTCACCCGCTTGTCGAGCTGGCGGAAACGGCGGTCCGTCAGGTTCCAGCGGTCGTCTTGCTCCCGCTGGTAGTCCCACAGCTGACCACCGTTGATCGCGTCCGTGGACCCTGGAGCGATCGCTCCTGCAGCCACCCCGGTTACCCGCTGGTTGCCGGCGTTGATCCCGGATCGGGTGACCGATGGGCCGCCCTGGACGGTGAAGCCGTCGCTGTTGTGGATGGCCTTGGCCACTTGGACCGAGCCCTGCTCGGAAAGCTCAATGGTGTCTTTCAAGGCAACGGTTTGGGTGCCGTCCCCGTTGTCCGTGACCTCGATGTTTGCCCCGGCCACCGTGGTGCTGCTTCCTCCGTCCTTACCGTCCTGGCCTGCTGGGCCTTGCGGACCGGCGGGTCCCTGTGGACCGGTGGCGCCACCACCGCTGCCAGGGTTCTGCTCCAGTTGGTGAACGCGCCCATCGAGATCGTAGATGGCGCCGGCCACAGTGGTGTAGTTGTTCCCGCTGCTCAGCTGGTAGTTCGGTGCCACGATCACACCGTTCACCACGGTAGCGCCAGCGCCCAGGGTTTCCACGGCGGTGCGCAGTTGGCTGACGGCCACGGCGTCGTTGTCCGCTTTGCCCAAGGCAACCTGGGTCAAACGACGGTTGCCGAACGCTGCGGTCTCTTCTTCATCGCACGTGGTGTTGGCGCCCACGGCCACGCATCCCCTTGCGTTGGCCACGGCCCGTGGCCCCAACGCCACGCTTTCCGTGGCGTTGGCCGTGGCCAACGCGCCGAGGGCAGCAGAGTAGGGCGCAAACACCTGCGCCCATGGGCCCACGGCGGTGCCGGCCTCGCCGGCAGCGCCAGCGCCGTAACCGTAGGCGCCCGCGAAGTCGGCGGTCGCGTTGGCACCGGGCCCCACGGCGGATGCGCCTTCGCCCTCGGTCTGGGATGCGGCGCCCAGCGCCAGGTTGTTAACGCCTTGCGCAGTCGCCCCGCTGCCGAAAGCCGCTCCACCGTTTTCATCGGCTCTTGCGGTTGGGCCTACAGCGGTCCCACTAGCTCCAGGCGAACGGGCATTAGAGCCGATGGCCACACTGGAGATTCCGCTGGCTAGGCTGTGCCCGCCGATGGCCACCGCAAAGTCGCCGGTGGCTTGCGCTTGGGGGCCGACAGCGACGGCGTAAACCGCGAACGCCTTTGCGCGCGAGCCAATTGCGAGCGCATTTGAGCCCTGCGCTTCGCTCAAGAAACCCAGAGCGGTGGTGTGGCATCCGCGTGCGGTGGCGCGAATGCCCAACGCGGTGGCTCCCACGCACTCTCCCGGAACGCCATTTTCATCCACCATTATCCCGCCGTCGGCGAGGGCGTCCGCCCCGATGGTCGTGGCCCCAACGGTCAACGATTGGGCGCGGTCGCCTACCGCAGTGGTCTCGGGTTTGGTGGCAACGGCACCGTTGCCCACTTGAACCTGGGCTTGCGCCGTGCCAGCAACAAGGCCTGCCAGCAAAGCGCAGTGGATGAGGGAGCGTTTCATGGGGTGGCCTCCTGGGTCTGAAATGAGTGAGCGTGTGCACTCACGAATAGATCAGATCCTGGAATGCGCAAGCCCCCCCCCAACGAAACTTCCCGGCGCAACGGCAGGAGGGGCCGTTGCGCCAGGAAGCGGTGGGGCCGACTTTTCCCCACCCCTGTTCTTCTACGACAGGGAAAAAATTCCGCAAGCCCCCTTGCGCGTTTTCGATTCTCCGCTTGCATGGGTGTATCGCTCATGTGAGTAAGGAGGCCTACTCGTGTTTCAACGCTTGTTGCTCGCGCTCGCACTGGCCAGCGCACCCGTCTTGGTCCACGCGCACGCGCCAGCCACCGATTCCGTTGAGGTCCACGGGAAGAAGCCTGGGTTTTTCAAACGCCTGTTCCACCGCCACAAAGACGCCCCGCAGTGGGACGGTGTCCAGCCCGAGCTTCGCTCAGCGCTGGAACGCATCGCCTTGCAGATGAAGGACGAGGGCTACGACCTGCGGCTGATGGAGGGCTACCGTTCTAAACAGCGCCAGGCCGAGCTGCTCGCCAGCCAAAAGGGCGTGACCCAGGTGGGGCCAGGCAGCAGCTGCCACAACCACGGTTGGGCCGCGGACATGGTCATCTACAAGCGCGGGCGCCCTTCTTGGGACCTGAAGGACGAGCAGGTGCGGCAGGGCTACCAACGCTTCGGTGAGCTCGCCCAGCAGGCGGGATTGAGGTGGGGCGGGGCTTGGAAGAGCTTCAAGGACATGCCCCACGTCGAGATGCGCAGCGAGTGCCTGGTAGCCATTCGTGGCGGATCTGCCCCCCGCCGATCGCTGCAAACAGTGATTGCCAAGGCCGAGTCAGTGTCTGACGCACCGAAAGCACCCCGTTGGGCCTGGAGCGTCGATTCCGAGCTGGCGCCGGACTGGGCGTGCGAATCCGTGCTTTGCAGTGTGTCGTGGGCGACGGTGAGCCGGCCATGGAGCTATGGCGTAAGGCCGCCGTTGAAAGGACTCCGTCCAGAACCGTTTGCTGAGGCGTCCTGTCCCATGGCCCCAATTGCCCTGAGGCACACATGAGGAAGCGGTCCACCGGATTGCTTCCCTTTTCGGCGGAGAGTGGGGGCGAACGGGTCATCTGCCCTGATCGCGCCGGTTTGGAGAAGATCGAGATTGGCGATCCCAAGGGCGGCAAAAACGGCTGGATCCGTTGCACCGCAAGGGGTATGCTCATCGCGGGCACATTCAAGGGCACCTCCCAGATTCGTGAAACCCAAGCCGTCCAAGGGGTGAGGGCACTTCTCAAGGAAGTCCCACTCTCTCCGCCAGTTGTTTCAAAGAGCCCCTGGAAACAGGGGCTTTTTTGTTTTTTCCGCCTTGCTGCCCGTCAGTTCATCAATTCAGCTACTTGGTTCCAGGGAGGGGCGGCGGTCGCGCAGAGCACGCATGCTGCCAAGACAACACACTGACGGTTGGAAATGGAACACTCTACTCAATAGCAATCGTAATCACGTCGTACACTCATGCTCAGTCTGCAGCAGGCTGCGCAGGATTCCTACAGCATTCATTGGAGGAGGCTAGGTGAAAACAGGCGCTATTTACGTGAGTGTGTTCGGGCTCCTCTTGGGGAGTGTTGTGTCCACCACTGCACTTGCTCAGAAGGACGTTTCTGAAAGTGAGAAACTGAAGGGACTGGATGAGGAGACTGCGGTTGCAGTCAGCTCCCTCCTTTCCAGAGTCAAGTCTCTATCGGTTGATGAGGCAATCAGACGGATTCAGCTGGAGGCGGCAGTGGCGCCCAGCATCCAGGACATTCGTCGAGAGTATGCCGGGCGCTTGACGGAAATCAGCATTGAGCAGTCGCCTGACTTTCATGTTTCAGTGAAGCTCAAGGGAGATGGTGCTGTTGCAGGGCGGCAATGGACGACGGCGGCTGGTACAGCGCGTGTCGAGTTCTCCTCTGGGCACCTCTTCACGGAGGAGGAGTTCACCAAGCAACTGAAGGAAATTCGGCTGGCAGCACAGTCAGCTATCCCGGGTTTCGTTGGATTGACCGGATATGCGGGAGATAACGAGGCTGAGGTCAGAATACGTGGGGATGAACAGGACGCCCAGAAATATATGGGAATCCTGTCCAAGCTCGAACGTGCCTATCGCGTAAAGCTCCGTTTCAAGACATCGGACGTTCCTGAAAGCAATTCCATATATGCAATCGGCGGAGCCGTGCTGCAGTCAAACAATTCATACTGCACCACCGGATTTACGGTGAAGCACACGGCTACAGGTCTAAAGGGGATCATAACGGCGGCGCATTGCCCCGACGACGTCATTTATGGCAACTATGGGAGTAGCCAGAACGGGACCTTGGTTACGTTCCCCTTGATGTTCCAGGATCAAAGGAACGATGCGCAAACCGATGTGCAGTGGCATCGAATTCCATCTCCGCACATTCCTTTGCTGGAGACGTACGCGTCGTCAACCGTGTCCACGCGATTTATTGCGAACGTTTACAATGTGCCAGCGAAAGACGGTACCATCTGCTTCCGCGGTTCGCGTAGCGGATACAGCTGTGGAATAGTCACGTCGGTTAAGCATAGTCCTGGAAACATTTGTGGGCCCACCGAGTCTATGCAATGCGATGAGGTCTGGTTCAAGGTAGAGGGAAGTTCGCTCGCCTGTGGTGGTGGCGACAGCGGTGCTGCAATGTTCTTCCAGGACACCGGTTATGGCATTGTCAAATCTGCGCGCTCGGACACGCCGCTACCGGGCGAGTGCAAGTCGCTCACCGGAATGCCGTTCAGTCGCGTCAGGGCTTGGGGGTTCCAGCCCAACTAGAGACTGACCTCAACAAGCTTCTCTGAATGGTTGAGCCGTGTGTTGAGCTCCATACGGTATGTGCAGCTGGCGACGTTGCTGGTATCAGCGACGTCGGCTACATGGCCAGCGTTCTCTCCGCCAGAATCATGAAATGGCCCCTGGGAACAGGGGCCTTTTTTCTGCCTCCGCAGCTGCTGTGCAGCCATCGAACCATCAGGCCAGCTTGCACGGCTTGGTATGGGCGCATATGGGTTCAGCTGAACGCGCTTACCCGCGACGCCCACCCTTCGGCTTGTTGTGGCACAACGGGTAACTGGAGCACGACCGGAACGCCCCATGCGGCCCATTGCGGTCCACAAACACGCCCACCTTGCACACCGGGCAGCGCTCTTCGTGGATGGTCGCGCCTGAAATCGCGGTCACTTCCACTGCCCCGTCCTTCACCAGCTCATCCAGGAACGGCGAACGCTTCCCCTGCAGGGTGAACATCGCGACCGACCGTCGCGCCCGCGTCAGCGCGACATAGAACAACCGCCGTTCTTCGCTCAGTGGGTAGGTATCCCCACCCGGCATTGCCAGGGAAAGCACCGGGTCATCCGCGCGCAGGCTCGGGAAGCTGCGGTTGATCATGCCCGGCAGGATCACGTAGTCCGCTTCGCGCCCCTTCGATCGATGTGCGGTCAGGAATTCGACCTCCATCGTGCTGCCGAAGGCTGTCTTCCAATCCGAAGGCATCGCGCTGCGATCGGCGCGATAGCGCCCCAGGATGAAGACCGTCACGCGTCCGTTGCGCCCTTGCGGCACCGCCCCGGACAACAACTGCTGATGCAGCTTGGCGAGGTACTGGCGAACGCCATCCTGCACCTCCTCACGCCGATTCATCTGGAACGCCTGCAGCACCGGGCCCATGGCCGTTGCAGCTGAGCGAACTGCTTTGGCGATCTGCGCGGGGTTGCGGCTGATGAAGCGGCTGGACACATCGCAGAGCGCCTGTGGGCAGCGGAACGTCTGTTCCAGTTTCAGCACCTGGCCATGGCCCATCCACTCGCGGAATCCGGTCATCACCGAAACGTCGGCCCCGGCGAAGCGGTTGATCGATTGCCAGTCATCGCCCACCGCAAACAGATGGCGGCCCGGTTGGCTGACCAGCGCACGGCAGAGGCGTGCGCGGGCGCGCGAAGCGTCCTGGAATTCATCGGCCATCACCAGCTCGTAAGGCGATTCGTAGCGGCCCTGTTCCAGCAGCCCGGCCGCCATGTTGAGCATGTCCTCGAAGTCGATGCCGCGCTCGTCAGCCAGTGCGTTGTCCCAGGCCTGGAAAACCGGCCCTGCGATTTCCAGGAAGCGACGGTGTCGCTCCTTGAACTGATCCTCGGGCATCTGCCGCAGGCGTGCGGCCATATCGTCCAGCGTCAGGCAGTTGCTCTTGGCGTGGGCAATGAAGGTGCGCATCAAGCCGATCAGGTCCGCATCGGGCATCGGTCTGGCGCCCTGATCGGGCAGCTCGCGGTCCGGGTTCGGGTCGAGCTCGATGTCACACTCGCCAAGCTTCTCTGCGAGATCCAGCAGGGCATGCCCGCTGCGCAGGCCAAAGGATGTCGTCTCGACAAGGGCCGTGCCGCGTGCCACATGCTGCTGGCGCTTCCAGTGCATCTCTTCGCTGTAGTTGGCAAAGTGCTTCGGCGGCTGGCCATCGGCATCCAGCGCAAAGTGCTCGTGATACAGCCCAGCGTCCGGATAGTAGAAGTCCGGGCGATACTGGCGATGGGTGTCTGTCGCGGTATCGAACTCGTAGCGTCGCTCGTAGTCGTACGTCACGCCGTTGTAGAAGAGCCAGTCGGCGATCACGCACTCTTCCAGGCTCTTCACCCGTTCCCCCTGCAGGGTACGGATGTAGGGCGTGCCATCGCGGTCGTAGCCGTCGGCCTCCATTTCCGCGCCGAATGGCGGCAGGTCGCGCCCGAATACCAGGCGGAACATATCCCACTGGGTGCGGAAGTGGGTCGAGCGATCCTTCAGATCGTCTACCAGTTCGGCCAGCTTGTTGAAGCCCAGAGTGGCGTCAGTGGTCCATTCGGGGATGTCGGGCTTGCGTCCGGTGGCCTTGGCGACGATGGCCAGGCCGAGGGCGTGGAAGGTCCGGGCTTCAACCACGGTGTCGCCCATGCCGAGCCGGTCGAAGCATCGCTGCGCGCGCTCTTCAAGCTCCCTGGCGGCGTCCTTGTTGAAGGCGAGCATCACGATCCGTTCGGGTTCGACAAAGCCGCGATCAATGGCATAAGCGGCCTTGGCGACCATGGTGGAGGTCTTGCCAGAGCCAGCGGAGGCGACGACCTGCACGCGGTTGTCGAAACAGATGACGGCGCGGGCCTGTTCGTCGGTCAGCGGCTTGCTCTCGACCCGGTCCAGGAAGTCCTTGGCCAGTACCCGTTCGCGCGCTGCCATGGTTGCGTTGGCGTCGGCCCACGCCTCGGGCCAGTCCAGCTGCCAGTCGCCCAGGGCGTCCAGTGCTGCACGGTGGCTGGGCGAATGCAGGTCCTCGTGCACATCCTCATCCAGGAACAATTGTTCCAGCTCGCGCGGCGGGAGCGGCAGGGCGGGGCGACCGGCCAGCAGTGCCTGCTGTTGTTCGTGCGTGATCCAGCGGCGGCCGGTGCTGCCCCGGTCGATGAGGGCATCTGCTTCGGCCAGCCACGACTGGATCTGCTCCAGAATCGTGTCGAACAGTGCCTTGCGCCCGCGCGTGGTACCCGCAAAGCGCACCTGCTGCAGCGCTGCCGCAAGCCGGGAAGCCTGGCTGTTGGACAGTCCATCCATGGTCAGCACGCCGTCGCCCTGGGTCTGCAGGACGACCTTGGCCCAGAAGAGTCCAGGGATGACCTGCACGCGCTCGTCGTCAGCCACGTGTTGCCGGTACTGGCGACCTTCAATCAAAAGCTCAACATGTTCGCCGTCAAGTCGCAGCCACCAGTTCGGCGAGCGGGTCACACGTAGGCCCCAGCCCGAGGGGCGCCATTCCATAGACATCCAGATACTGCCTTGCGTACGTCAACTGGGCTTGCAGAGCCCTTACCCCTCCATGATAAGGGGCCTTGACCACGCGCGTGGCCTTTCGCTTCATGGTCGGCCGTGCGACCGGTTTCATTGACGTGGGCGAAGGCCGTTGCCAGCATGAAGCCTGTGGATGTGGACGCCGATCATGGAAATCGACTGGAACAGTGTGGGTACCTTGAAGCACACCGTCGGCGGCTACGATATCCGCACGGATGCACTGAAGATTCTGGTGACCGCTGCAATGCAGGGGCACGAAGGTGATGCCTCGCAGATGCGCATCGAAATGGAGGACGGCGTCGTGTTTCTGCCAGACGAGATCAGGCGCCTGGCACTGGCGCGGAGTCGCATCCGCTAGCCTCGCCGATCGGCACTGGACCTGGTTGCCCTGCGGCAGCTCCAGGTGCCAGCACCTGCCGGCACGGAATCACTCGTAGACGCGGTCCTGCCTTGTTGGAGGCACCTCAACCAGGTCTCCCCGCCGGATCAGCTCATCCAGATCCACTGCCGATGCCGCCAATGCCTCCTGCGCATCGAAATCCCATTTGTTCCTGTACTCACGCGCCAGGAGATCGCAGACCGCCTTGGCGCGTTGGTAGGCATCGCTCTTCGCGTCATCCTGCATCAGCTCATCGCGATGGATCTGGCAGAGCATCAGCTGATGTGCGTCTTCGCCGCGCTCGCGCTCCCAGGCAATGTCGGGCAGGCCGGAAAGAGCGGTCGCAAGTGCGAGTGCAGTCATTGACATGGCGGTGTCCACAGTCGGCGGAAACCTGAGCGTATGCGAGCAGCAGTGGCAAACGGCCACTGCCGCACGCATGGTTTCACGGCGTGTTCACCATTCGTTGCCGGATGGAATCCGCTGGGGAGGCTTCCTCAGGCATTCACATCCACCACTATCCGCCCACGCACCTTGCCGGGAATGATCTGCTCGTAAACCTCAAGCACGTCGGCAAGCCCAATCAGCTGCACCGTGCTTTCAAGCTTCTGCGGATCCAGGTCGGTGGCAAGCCGGTCCCACGCGCGCTGGCGGACGTCCTGCGGCGCATTCACCGAATCCACGCCCGCAAGGGTCACGTTGCGCAGGATGAAAGGCAGCACCGAGCCGTGCAGCGCGTCGCTCTGCGCCAGGCCGCACGCGGCCACGGCACCGCGGTACTTGGTCTCGGCGATGGCGTTGACGAGGGTAGGGCCGCCGGCCACATCCACCACGCCGGCCCAGCGTTCGGCGCTCACCGGCCGGTCGCGTGGTTCCGAAAGCTGCGCGCGGTCGATGATTTCGCTCGCACCCAGGTTGTGCAGATACTCAGCATGCTCCGGGCGCCCGGTGGCGGCCACCACGCGATAGCCCAGCTTTGAAAGGATCGCCACCGCAATCGAGCCGACACCGCCGTTGGCGCCGGTCACCAGCACATCGCCCTTGTCGGGCGTCACGCCGGCATGTTCCAGGGCCAGCACGCACAGCATGCCGGTATAGCCCGCGGTGCCGATGGCCATGGCGTCACGGGTGGTCAGGTTGCCGGGAATCCGGTTGAGCCATTCACTACGCACGCGCGCACGCTGTGCCAGGCCGCCGTGGTGACTCATGCTCAGGCCCCAGCCATTGAGCACAACGCGGTCGCCTGGCTTGAAGTCGGCCCTGCTGGATTCCAGCACTACGCCTGCCAGATCGATGCCGGGAATGAGCGGGAACGTCCGGATGACCGGGCTCTTGCCGGTGAGGGCAAGCGCATCCTTGTAGTTGAGCGTGGAGTACTCGACCTGCACCAGGACGTCACCGTCCATCAGGTCGGCCTCATCGAAATCGACCAGTTCGGTCGAAACCTGGTTGTTCGTCTTGCGGGCGAGCAGTGCTTTGAACGTCATGGAGGGGCTCACATTCAAGGAATGGGGCCATGCTAGGCTCGCACCGCTATTGCAGCAAGAACGATGATTTTCCGTAGGTACTATGGTTTTCCGGAGTATGCATGCGTAGCAAGCGTTGGGATGGCAAGAGCGGTTGCGCGGTGGAGGTCACGCTGTCGGTCATGGGTGGCGTGTGGAAGCCTGTCATCCTCTTTCACCTGATGACCGGCAAGCGTCGCTTCATGGAGCTGACGCGGCGGGTGCCCAATGCCACCCAGTCCATGCTGACCAGCCAGCTGCGGGAGCTGGAAGCTGATGGGGTGGTGATCCGCCATGTCTATGCAGAGGTGCCACCGAAGGTCGAGTACGAGCTGTCCGAATTCGGGCGCACGCTGGTGCCGGTGCTGCTGGCCATGCGCGAGTGGGGCGAAACCTATCGTGGCCATAGAAGCACGGACAGCGACAGCTGAGGTCTGAAGCGTAGCGCCGAGTGTGGTCGACATGGCCCGAGCACCCCGCAGCGTTTCGGAGGCCGTAGCAATCGCGGTAGTGCAGGAGGCAGCGCATGTGGGGCGCTGCCTCGCTTCGTGAAGGGCGGCGAGCAGGATATCGAAGTGCAGGCGCGCGAAAATAACGCGATGCGGATGGGATGAAATCACTCCGCCCACGCGTATGGAACCTCTTCAGTAGCACGGGGCAGCGCCTGGCAGCCAATGCCAGCCCCCGCAATGGGGGCCGGCACACATCACGGCAGTGCGTGACTTATGGGATGGTGCAGCCGCTGTTCCGCAGGCAGCGGGCAAAAGCCGGGTAGCACACCTTCTCGCCATTGCCCGCTGCGAGGCAGGCCTCGTAGGCGGTGTAGCACGGGGTACAGCGGGACTGCGCGGAGGCACTGCCGATTCCCAGGGTCAGTGCAGCAGCCGCAATAGCAACAGACAGCTTGAATCCAATCTTCATGCTTCACTCCGTTGATAGCCCTCCTTGGGCACCTCGGAGGCTAACGTGGGAAGAGGGTGTATTCAACCCGCACCGAGCCCGGATGGGTATCCATCTTCAGCGCCCCGCCCTGGATTTACTTTGTTGGTGCGTCTGCAGTCTGAGCGGCCACCATGGCCTGTTGCATTTCCTTCAGCGACAGATAGCCATCACCATCGGTGTCCAGGCCCGCGAAGTACTTCGCGATCTCCGGCACCACGTTGGCTTCCTCCTTGCTGATCCTGCCGTCTTTGTTCCTGTCCATCGCGGAAAACGCGGCGTCGATGGAATCGGCCTGCTTGCTGAAACGTTCCTGCTGAAATGTCGCGTACTCGGTCTTGTCGACGCGTCCGTCGTTGTTGGCATCCATGGCGGTGAATGTGGCGTCGATGTAGGCCTGCTTCGGGTCGGCCGGTGAGGCCTGGGCCAGCAACGGGGCAGTGCACAGGGCGATCAACAGAGTGATCCTGGTCATGGGTGATTCTCCTTGAGAATTGCAGATCAGCGGCAGGGATAGGCGTAGCCGTCGGCGCCGCGATAGGTGTCGTTGCGGCGGTCGTAGTTGCCGTAGCGGTTCATGCAGTAGTCGGCGCGCTCGCGGGTCTCGCGCTCGCGTTTGGCGGCAGCGGCAATCACGCCGGCCACCACCGCTGCACCTACCACGCCCACCACGACACCGGCGGTCTTGGCATCGTGCCGGCGCTCGCGTTCGCGCTCATGATTCCGCTCACGTTCGCGCCGTTCCCATGCATCGCGCTCCCGATCGCGGTAGTCCTGGTTCCACTGCGGGTTGTAGCGGTCGCCACGCTGCGCATGGGCGTCGCCGGCGTACGGCATCAACACCAGCTGCGCAGCGACCGCCAGAATCAGCGCGGTTCTTCCTGTCTTCAGAAACATCGTCCAGCTCCTGTGCGGACATCGTTGGTAGCCGTAGTACACCCTGCAGACATTGCGCGAACCTGCCGTCAGGGCGAGCAATTGCAGCGGCTATCGAACCAGCGCCTCCACAGGATCCAGCTGTGCGGCACGGCGTGCCGGCAGGAAGCCGAAACCAACGCCGATCAGGCTGGAACACACGAATGCAGCCAGAATCGAATTGACGGAGAACACCAGGCTGAAGCCCGCATCGGCCAGCTCCATGACCGCGCCCAGCGCCAGCGCCACGCCGATGCCGAGCACGCCACCGAGCAGGCAGACCAGCACCGATTCGATCAGGAACTGCTGCAGGATGTCGCTGCGTCGCGCGCCCACCGCCATGCGCACGCCGATCTCGCGGGTTCGCTCGGTCACCGAGACCAGCATGATGTTCATGACCCCGATTCCGCCCACCACCAGTGCGATGGCAGCGATGGAGCTGATCATCATGGTCAGGATGCCGGTGGTCTGTTCAATGGATCTACGGATCTGCGCGTTGTTGCTCATGTAGAAGTCGGTGCTGCCGTGGCGGCGAGTCAGCAGTCGCGCGATGGCCTGCTCAGCCGCTTCCATGCTGATCGCATCCGAGACGCGCACGGTGATGCTGGAGACGTGGCTCTGCCCCAGTACGCGCGCCATTGCGGTGGTGTAGGGCAGCCATACCCGCAGCAGCGATGCATCACCGGCCGCACCGGCGTCCTTCTTCACCACACCCACCACGCGCACCGGGACATTGCCCACCAGCAGGGTCTGCCCGATCGGATTGTCGGTCGCGGCGAAGAAGCGTGCGCGGGTATTGGCGTCGATCACCACCACCTGCTGGTAGCCGACCACGCCGGGTGGACCGAAGAAGGCGCCCTCGCCGAGCTTCAGGCCATGCACGCGGAAGTACTGCTCGCTGACGCCCTGCACCTGCACACTGGCAGAGCGATTGCCGCGCAGGGCGGTGCCGCTGGTGGCAACACCCGGGGTGGCGCTGTCCACGAATGGCTGCCGGGCCAGGGCCACGCTGTCGCCGGGAGTGAGTGTTTCCACCCGCGCCGAGTGCAGGTCGCCAAAACCGGAACCGGGATAGATCTCGATGGTGTTGGTACCCAACGAGGAGATGTTGGACAGGATGGCCTGCCGTGCACCGGTGCCCAGTGCTACCACCGCCACGACCGAAGCAATGCCGATGATGATTCCGAGCATGGTCAGGAAGGTGCGCATGCGGTGGGCGTTCATCGCGCGCAGTGCCATGCGGAAGGCTTCAGCGAACCGGTCCCGCCAGACCTGCCAGCCGCTGCTACCCACGGATTGGGGCGCGGCTGGCGTCGCCACGCCCGCTGCCAGAGCTGTACCGGTTGCACGATCATCCACGATCCGCCCATCGCGGATTTCGATGATGCGCTGCGCATGCTCGGCCACGGCCATGTCATGCGTGACCAGCACCACAGTATGGCCCTCGGCGTGCAGCTCGCCGAGGATCTTCATCACCTCTTTTCCGGAATGCGTATCCAGCGCACCCGTGGGTTCGTCGGCGAAGATCACCGCGCCACCATTCATCAGCGCACGCGCAATCGAAACGCGTTGCTGCTGGCCGCCCGAGAGCTCGCCAGGGAGATGCTGCATGCGCTCGCCCAGACCCAGCCGCGACAACAGCGTGGCTGCCCGTGCATGGCGTGCTTCGGCAGGCATGCCGGCGTAGATCGCAGGCACCTCCACATTGCTCAGTGCAGTCAGATCGGTCAGCAGGTGGTAGCGCTGGAAGATGAAGCCGAAGTGCTCGCGGCGTAGTTCGGCCAGTTCATCAGGCGACATCTGCGCGGTCTCGCGCCCGGCGATCTGATAGACGCCAGCGGAAGGGCGATCCAGGCAACCCAGGATGTTCATCAGCGTGGACTTGCCCGAACCGGATTGGCCTACGATGGCCACCAGTTCACCTGCGTGAATATCCAGGTCGATGCCGTCGAGTACCACCAGTGTCTGCTCGCCCGCGGCAAATTCACGGCGTACGCCGCGAACGCGCAGCAGTGGCTCGGTCATGGTCGTACTCATTTGGGCTGAGCGGGTGCGCTGGTGGCTTCGACGTTGGCCTGCGCCAGCACGACCTGTTCGCCTTCGTTCAGCCCGTGGCGTACTTCCACCTGGATCTGGTCATCCAGCCCGGTGGTGATGCGCCGCGTGCTGGCGCGGCCGTCGGCACCACGGACCTGCACGCTGTAGCTGCCATCGGCGGCGCGCGCACCCAATGCGGCCGAGGGAATGGTCAGTACGTCGTTGGCGCGGCCCAGCACGATGCGAACCTGCGCGGTCATGTAGCTGCGCAGGCGGCCATCGGCGTTGTCCACATCGAACTGGCCGTTGTAGTACATGGCCGTGCGGCTGCCACCCGACACCGCCGGTGCGGCGAGGCTGGAACTGTCTTCGTTGGTGATCGATTCCGGTGCTGGCGCTATATCCCGAAGCCTGCTGCTGTAGCGGCGGCCGGCATCACCAAGGATGGTGAAGAACGCCTCCTGCCCAACAGAGGTGTGTACGACGTCTGCCTCGGAGATCTCGGCGTACACCGTCATCACGTCCTGATTGCCCAGCATCACGATGGTCGGTGCGCTCTGCACCGCATTCACGGTCTGCCCCTGGCGCGCGACCACGGCCAGTACGGTGCCGTCGGTGGGGGCGGTGATGCGGGTGTACTCCAGATTGGTCTGCGCGACATCGACGTCGGTCTGTCGGCGCGCAACTTCACCGTCCAACGCGGCGATCTGTTCACGGGTGGCGTCGACCTTGGCCTGGGCTGCATCGAAGTCGGCGCGGGCCACCAGTTGCGCGGCAGCCAGTTGCTGCTGCCGATGCAGTGTCAATTCGAACTGGCGCAGGTCGGTGGCCAGTGCATCGCGGTTGGCGCGCGCGGTGCGCTGTGCGGCCTGCGCGCTCAGCAATGCATTGTGCTGAGTACGCGAATCGATATCGGCGATGGGATCGCCGGCTTTCACTTTGTCGCCCAGTTTCACATGCAGGGTGTCGATGCGGCCGGAGACCTGCGCACCCACGCTGACCAGACGCGAGGGCTTCAGCGTGCCAGTGGCTTCCACCACCTGTTCGATGTTGCCGCGAACGACCGGCGCAACCTGCAGGTTCGGAGGTGGTGCGGGCCGCAACCATGCGAACAGAATCAGTGCGCTGAACAGCAGGGCGGCAGCAATCATGAGCGCCCGGCGGCGCTTGCGTGGTGCGGCGCTCATCGGCGCAGCATCCAGTAGAGACAGGTCATCGCGGGTCCTCGCGGCAGTAGAGACACACGTCTGGCGTGGCAGACGGGGTTGGCCGTCGAGTCTCGATGCGCTGGGTTGCGTGAACCTTGCGGGGCTGTCGCTGTGTCAGCGTGCGGCAGGAAGGGCGAGCAATGCTACGGCGATGAACTGCAGGGCGCTACCGAGAACCAGCAGTGCATTGCGCAGCCGGTGACCTGCCAATCGCGCAGCGAAGAGTTGACTCACCGCGCCGGCCAACAACCAGAAGAATGCTGGAACAGGCAGCTTCGTCATCCCTGCACCGATGCTGATCAGCAGCGCGCTGGCAATCATTATCCCAGCGGCATGACCATCCAGGACGCGCAGCAGTGGTGGCATCGGGCGGGAGGTTGCCGCGTGCCATGCCGCCAACCCATGCAGCGCAGCATGCACGGCAACGAACAGGAGCACAGCAGCGGCCGCCGCAGCGCTCGCGTGCCTGTACGTTGAAGCCACCAGTGCAATGCCGGGCAGCAGTAGGAACAGGGCGCCGAACAGCCGCATCAATACACCTGCGCGCTCGGTTTCGGGAACTGCCCGCAGCCAATGCGGCCAATGTTCCAGGCCGAGCGCGCGGCCAGTGCGCGGGTGGCGATTCCATGCGGCAGCGGTAAGGCCCGGCGAATTCCGCGGTGGCACAGTGCGCGTGGAAGAGGACGGTGGCGGAGCTCCCTGGGTCACATGCAGGCTTCCTGTCAGATCGGAACGCGGTGGCACGGCAGGTGCCACACCCCGATGCTGTGCAGCGAACATTGCCGCAACCTTGCCTGTCCTCGCTACCGGCATCGCATGGACAGGTGCCAGTTACACAGGTGCACGCGGTGTGTTCAGTGCTCCAGCGGTGACGCGCTGGTTACGCCCGGGTGCAGTGGAAACTCAACACGGATCAATGCACCACCGCCAGGCGCATCCAGAATCGTGACGTGGCCGCCGTGGCGGTCGATCACCTGGCGCACCAGGTTCAACCCCAGTCCTGCGCCTGTCTGCCGTGGCCGCAGCCGCTGGAAGGGTTCGAAAACCCGTTCGCGCTGGTCGACCGGTATGCCGGGGCCGTCGTCCTCGACCTCCAGGCAGCTGCCCTGAACGCGCACGATGATCTGGCGTCCGCCATGTTCGGCAGCATTCAGCACCAGGTTGGAGATTACCCGCTCCACTGCGCCGGTCTCGCCGAACACCGGGAAGTGCGATTCCACCGCCACGGCTACGGTCTTGTCCGACTGGATCAACAGCGGCGCCAGATCGGCGGCCACCCGTTTGGCCACCCGCGCCAGGTTGATGGTTTCCTTCGGCCCGTCTTCGTCCATGCGGTGCAGATCCAGCAACTGCTCTGCCAGCGTCGCCAACCGTGCCACTTCCACGGCCAGGTTGCGCGAGGTGGCGTCGTCGGCCGCATCGACCTTCACCCTCAGAATCGCAATGGGGGTGCGCAGCTCATGCGCGGCGGCGGCGATGAAGCGGCGTTGCCGCTCGTGCCCCTCGTCCAGCCGCTCCAGTGCTTCATTCACCGCCGTCACCAACGGAGCGATCTCCACCGGCACCGCGGTTTCTGTCAGGCGGACACCGCGGCGGCTGGCGGAGATGTTGCGGGCTTCCTGGGCGATGCGCTCCACCCCGGCCAAAGCTCGTCTTACGATGATCGGTGTCAGGACGATGGTGGCCAGGCCCAGCAGCAGGAAGATCGGCAGGGTGATGATGTGTGCCGCCAACGCCATCTGCCAGGTCAGCGTATCGGTTTCGCCGTGGGCCATGATGGTCAGCTTGCCGGCCGGCCCGCTGTGCTGGCGGACCACGACGGCCAGGCCATCGCTGCGGTCGCGCCCGCGCAGGTCGCCAAAGGGGATGCCATCCAGTGCGCCAACCAGCGAGGCATAGGCCGGCGGCACAGGCCCGAACGTAACGTGGTGGCCGTGCTCATCCTCGGCGATGAACCATGCACCGGGAACAACCTTCAGCAGTTCGGCCAGTTCCGGCGTGTTCTGCACGTAGAGGTCGCCATTGCGGTCGCGGTGCACCGCGTCGGCCGCCACCGGCGCGAAGGTCTGGATGGTGTAGTAGCCACCGCTGTCGGCACGTATCAGCACCATCAGCAGTGCGAAGAACGCCACCAGCAACGCCAGCAGCTGATAGATCAGCGTTTTGACGATCAACGGGCGCTTCAGCGAGGGACGACGTGCCATTACTTGGCTTCCCGCATCAGATAGCCGACGCCGCGGATGGCGTGTATCTCTACTCCTGCATCGGCATCGGCCAGCTTGCGGCGAAGGCGAGAGACGTGCGAGTCGAGCGTGTTGGAATGGATGCCGTCATCGAATCCATACACCGCCATTTCAATCGACTCGCGCAGCACGGTGCGCCCCAGCCGCCGGGCCAACGCGGTCAGCACACGGATCTCGCGGCGCGGCAGCTCAAGCCGTTGCCCGCCCACACTGGCTTCACCCGATGCCGGGTCGAACACCAACCGGCCGATGCTGACCAGTTCCACCTGCATGCCGCTCGGCCGGCGCCCTGCAGCGCGGATGCGGGCGAACAGTTCCTCAAGTGCGAAGGGCTTGGTCAGATAGTCGTCCGCGCCCTCATCCAGGCCGGCGATGCGGTCCGGCAGCTGCCCCAGCGCGCTCAGCACGATGATCGGCACCCCTGGGTTGCGCTCACGCAGCAGGGAAATCAATCCCAGCCCGTCACCGTCGGGCAGGGTGCGGTCCAGCAGCACCAGATCGTGCGATCCGCACAGGGCCGCTTCGCGGGCCAGTGCCAGCGTGTTGGCCAGGTCCACCACGTAGCGCTCGCGCTGCAGGGCGGATTTCAGGGTGGCGGCCAGTTCGGCCTCGTCTTCGATCAGCAGGATGTGCATCGGCAGGGCTTGGGCAGGAAGGGCGTGGCAGGGCGGTTCGGCACGCGCCGGCACCGTATTACAGGAACATTGCGTGAACATGGCGTGCCTTCCCGATCTTCCGCACGGCTGTGGTGACGCAGGAAACACGCTGTCGGCGCAAGGTTCGCGCAATCCAGGCACTCCAGCCTTGGCGCCCACTCGCTGCCCCCCAATCCCTGGAGTACCCATGAAGTTGTTCGTTCCGTTGTTGCTCGTGGCCGCGTTGAGTGGCTGTACCACCGCGAAGATGACCGTAACCCCTGATGGCCGGCGCGGCGTCTCCATCGACTGCAGCGGCTCCAGTTCCTGGAGTGGCTGCTACGAAAAGGCCGGACAGATGTGCCCAGGCGGCTATGTAGTCTTCAGCAAGGATGGCGACGACGGCAACGCCATCGCGGTGGGCAACAAGAATGGCTTCACTTCCACCCAGATGGCCACCCGCTCGATGCTGGTGGCCTGCTCGCACTGACACCCACAGGGGAGGTGGGTTGCCACCTCCCCGTCATCACCGCCCCCAGCCCTGCGTCAGAAGCTGTAAGCGGCCTGCACGTACACCCGCCGCGGCTCACCCGGGAAGTGCCCGTTGCGCGCGATGAAACCGCTGGCTGCATATACCTTGTCGAACAGGTTCTTGACGTTGGCCTGGAACTGCCACTGCTTCCATGTGGTCTTCCAGCTCATGTCGAACACGGTGTAAGCCTTGACCGTCTGCCCGTCCAGACTGACGCGCTCACCCACATGGTCAGCACCAAAGCCGATGGCCGAATTGATCGACGGCAGGTCGTAGCGCGTCCACAGACCCAGCTTGTTGCGCGGCGCATTGGCGAATCGGTCGCCGGAAGCGTTGGTGATGCCGTTCGGGCCTGCGTCCTTCACCCGCGCATCGTTGTAGGCGTAGGTCAGATTCAGCACCCAGCGCTCGCTGAGGTCGGCCAGCAGGTCCAGCTCCATGCCGGTACTGCGTACCAGGCCCAGCGCGGCCAATTGGTTCACGCCACCGATCACTTCGCCGGTGGCCTGCACGATATTGCTGCGGTCGATCCGGTAGGCGGCAATGTTCAAGGTCACACGGTCGGCCAGCAGGGACTTCATGCCCACTTCCCACTGCTTGCTGCGCTCGGCATCGAACGGTCCGCCAGCGGCCGGATTCTGATTGGCGGCACTCTGCGGCACGAAACCACTGGCCACGTTGGCGTAGACATTCAGGCCCTCGCGCACGGTGAACGTGCTGCCCAGCCGCCAGCTGAGGTGGTTGCCGTCCACACTGCTGCCGGCAATGCGGTCGTCGTCCTTGAAGCCATCCCAGCGCAGCCCGGCCAGCACATGCCAGCGTGTGCCCAGTGCCAGCTCGTCCTGCAGATAGCCGCCATAGCGCATGCTGCGGGTGGACGTGCTGCGCCAGGGCAGGGCCGCCAGGTTGTAGTCGTGCCAGGTACTGGCGCCGTACACGGGATTGAACAGGTCGATACCGCGCACCGGCCCCGCACCACGGGCAAGGTCGGCGCTGTTGGCGGTCTGTGCAGTGAAATCCGCATCCAGCTGGTACACATCGGCACCGAACAACACCTTGTGCTCAACCGCGCCGGTCGTCACCCGCCAGACTGCATTGCCGTTGGCAGTGAATGCTTCGTTGTCGCGGATCTGGTTGCGCAGCTGGCGGGTCATCCACTCGGCCACGCCATCGCGGTTACGATCGATCAGGCCCATCGGCTCGTGGTACATCTGGTGCTCGTTGTTGCTGAACCAGCGAGCGGCGAAGTCCACATCCAGATTGTCACGTGGTGCGAAGCGGTACTGCGCCAGCGCCACTTTGGCGCGCATGTCGAGGAAGTCGCTGGCCTCGTTGTGGTTCCAGCGTCGGTCGGTCAGGAAGGTGCCCGCATCATTCACCGGCACGCCGCGCAGGCGGTTGCCGCCGAGGTTCTGGGTGATGTCGGTGAACTGCAGCACCAGTTCGCCGGTCTGGCCGATGTCGAAGGCCAGCGAGGCGTCGCCGATCACGCTTTCGCTGTCGGTGTTCCAGCGCACGCCCTTTTCACTGTCGGCATACAGCCCGGCGCGATAGCGCACGCTGCCGGAGGCATTCAACGGCCCGGTACCCTCGATCGATCCGGCACGAAAGTTCTTGTCGCCCAGCTGGATCTCGATGTTGCGTCCGGCACTGGCTTTCGGTTTGCGGGTTACATAGTTGATGACGCCGCCTGCATCACCACCGCCATACAGCGCGCCTGCCGGTCCCTTCAGCACTTCCACGCGCTCGATGTTGAACAACTGCGGGACCGAGAAACCTGCATACGGGTCGCCGCGCAGGCCGTCATACAGCACGTTCTCCTGGCGGAAGCCGCGCAGGGTCACCCCGGCATAGCTGAAGTAGCTGATGCCGCTGATGCTGCGATAGAGGTCGGTCACCTGACGCGCGGCCTGATCGTCGATCAGTTCACGCGGGATGACCTGGATCGATTGTGGGACCAGCTCCAGCGGTGTATCCGTGCGGGTGCCGACCGCAGCATCGTCCACCCGGTACAGGGTCTGTGCACGTCCGCGAACTTCGACCTTGTCCAGGTCCTTTGGCGCGGCAGTGGAGGGCTCGACAGCATGGGCAAGGGTTGCCAGGGGCAGGATCAGTGCCAGGCACAAGGCGCGTTGCAGGGGCATTGGAAAAGGCATCGGGAGAGGGGGGTGTGTCTGCAAATGAGAAAGATTAGCATTTGCAACACTTCGTGACCTATCCCCCGAATGCGTTATGGACGCGCGCCGGGGTCCGTGTACGGGGTGCCCGCCAAGGCCACCAGTACCCCGGTGGCGCCGCGCACGATCAGCTGCAGCATGGCCTCACGCGGGTCCTCGCCCTGCAGTTGGCTTGCCAATCCCTTCTCATAGGCCGCCACCATCGACGCCAGCAGCATGGCCGCGCCCAATCGCGCTTCGGCGTCATGTTCTGGCCGGCCGGCAGCGCCGGCCATCAATCGCGCCAGGTCGTCAGTCAACTGCGCCTGGAGCCGTCGCGCGTGCGCGACCAGTACCGGGCTCTCCGCCACGGTGCCCCAGAAGGCGGCAGCGCCGGCATTGATGCGCAGCAGCGGATGGCCAGCCTCCAGCAACTCGCGCACCAGTGACTGGAAGGCCGCCAACGGGGTCATGCCGCTGCGCGCCATCATGCCCTCGCGCAGCAGCATGCGCGCCTCCTCATCGCGATCGAACACCAGGTCTTCCTTGCTGGCGAAGTAGTTGAAGACCGTCTTGCGTGAGACGCCCGCGGCTTCGGCGATTTCGGACATGGAGACGGCCTCGAAGCCACGCCGGATGATCAGCTCGGTGGCGACGTCCGAAATCGCTTGTCGGGTCTCGGCCTTGCGTTGTTCGCGACGACCTGGAGGCGGGGTCATGGGCGGTTCACTTGTGGAAACGTACACCGAGTGTAACATTTGACCCGCCAGAGCGCCGACCCGGTGCTCACAAGGATTTCCCATGCTGTACGACGTCGTCATTGCCGGTGCCGGCCCGGTCGGCCTGTTCCTGTCCAGTGAACTGGCCCAGGCCGGGTGTTCAGTGCTGGTGCTGGAACAGGCCAGGTCCGCCGGCTCGCCGTTGAAGCGCTTGCCATTCGGGCTGCGCGGCTTGAACGCCCCTACGCTGGAGGCATTGGATCGGCGCGGCCTGTTGGACGCGGTCGCCGCGACACAGGTGCTCAAGCCCGAGAAGGGGGCGCCGCCGCCCGGCACCGCCCATTGGCTCGCGCAGCCGCGGGCGCTGGGCGGCCACTTCGCCGGAATACCGTTTGTCTTGGACGACGTCGACCGCACGCGCTGGACCTGGCGCCTGCCGTCGCCGGTGGGCACCCAGATGGCGGTGGAGCTGCAGGCCCTGGAAACGGTGTTGGCCGAACGTGCGACCACGCTGGGCGTGCGCATCGAACGCGGGCGTGCGGTACAGGCGGTGCGCGCCGGTGCCACCGAAGTGGAGATCGAGACCGCTGACGGGGCGGTACGTGGTCGCTGGCTGGTAGGTTGCGATGGAGGCCGCAGCACAGTGCGCAAGCAATGCGGTTTCAGTTTCATCGGCACGGATCCCGAATTCACCGGCCATTCGCTGCAGGTCGATCTGGAAGATCCCGGCGTGCTGACCCCGGGCCGTCAGTACACCGCGCAGGGCATGTGCAATTTCAATCCACCCGGTGTGCTCGCGCTTGCCGATTTCGATGGCGGTGCCGGGCATCGAAAACCTCTCGCGCTGGACGAAGCGCAATCGCTGCTGCGACGAGTGTCTGCCCGCGACGTGACCATCACCGCGCTGCATCTGCACAGCACCTGGACCGATGGTGCGCGGCAGGCCAGCGCCTATCGCAACGGCCGCGTGCTGCTGGCAGGCGACGCTGCGCACGTGCATTCCCCGTTGGGAGGGCAGGGCCTGAATCTGGGCATCGGCGATGCGATGAACCTGGGCTGGAAACTGGCCAGCGTGATACGCGGTGACGCTGACGTGGCGCTGCTGGACAGCTATCACGCGGAACGGCATCCAATTGGCGCCAACGTACTGGACTGGTCGCGCGCGCAGGTTGCGCTGATGCGTCCTGGAGCCGGTTCGCGCGCGTTGGCGGCGGTCATGGCCGATCTGGCCGGCACCCGCGATGGCGCCACCTATCTGGCCGAACGGGTCTGGGGCGTGTCGCAACAGCTCGATCTGGGCGATGGCCATCCATTGGCCGGTCGCAGCGTGCCGGACTTCCTGCTGGCCGATGGCCGCCGCATGGGAGAGGTGCTGAGGACGGGGCAGGGGGTGTTGCTTGTGCTCGATGAGAACGGCGCTTCGTACAACCCCGTCGACCGTTGGCGGCAGCCGTTCACCCGCATTGCCTCGGCGGTGGACGATGCGCTCGGCCTGGGGGCGGTACTGGTGAGGCCCGATGGAATTGTCGCGTGGGCCTGCGATGCGGGAGGTGATCAGGCAGGGTTGCGCCAAGCGTTGCAGCGCGGGTTCGGACTGCCGGAGGCTGACTGACGTACAGGGCGGAGGCGCAGCCGATGTGGGCTGCGCCGGGTGCGGTTACAGATCCTTCTTCTTGCCGCTCAGGTCGATCGGCCTGTCACTGCCCTTGCGCTCGCTCGACCACACTTCCATGCTCTTGTTGCAGCGGCTCTCGCGGGCAGCCACTTCGGGTGGCAGGTCCTTCAGATGCGGCGACTCCTGGCAGGCCTGGTGCATGTTGCTGTCGTCGTACGTGGCACAGGCGCTGAGCGTGGCCAGGGCAATGGCGGTGAGGGAGGCGCGAAGCAGGGGCTGCAGGGTCATGGGGAGGTCTCGGGTGGTGCCGGGCTGGCCATGGAATTCAAATCCGTGACCCCGGGCACGAGCAATCCGTCCAACCGCACTTGTTATTCTGTAACAGATGCGCGATAGTCCGGCGCCTGCTGCTGTCAGGCGACGCAGATCATCAGGATCATGCTCAGCGCCAGCATCAGCACGAATACGCGCCGGCTCAGCGCAAGGCAGGCCAGGCAGGCGGCCAGTGCCCAGGCAGCCAGCAGCGCGCAGGCCAGCAGCCACAGCCCGATCACGATCAAGGATCCGGTCGCCAGCGCCGACAACGCGATGGCCTTGTATAGAGCCACGCCCAACACGCTGCCGAGCACGCCCGCCTGCAGGGCGATGGCATCGTGATGTGCGGGGGCAGGCGCGTGGAGCATGGTGGCTGGATGGTTCCAAGCGTGAGCGGCGCGCGTACTGTGCCCGAATACACATCCACGCCATGTGTACTTCGCCGACGGCGTGATCAGTGACGGCGGCGCGACAGCAATAGCCCAATGCCCACCACGGGCACGATCCCAAGCATCGGTGCTTTGTACAACGGCCAGCCATGCAGTACGCCCGTGATCACCAGTGCCGCCGTCGCCAGCAACAGGCCCGCACCCCAAACGCGTGCGGGCCAGGCACCGAAGAAGTGGCGACGTTGCGGAGCCGCGGCAGCGTTGGCGGGCCGATCTGCGAGCGCCTCTGCCAGTGCGTCCCGGAAGGTTGGGAAATCATGCATCGATGCCCGCGTGCGCTGCAGCAGCACGCTCGGTCCATCGATCAGGATCAGATCGACATGATCGTCCAGGTTGTAGGACCGGATCTGCTTGAACGGGAGAGGAGGACGGTGCTGGAATACCAGACGATCCTGTTCCAGTACCACCCGGTCCCGTTGTGGGGAATAGACAACGAAGCCGAGAATCAGCGGCGACAGCGTGAAAATCGCTGCCGCGCCCAGTGCCGGAAGCGGCCCAAGTTCGGGTGCGACGGCAAACAGGAGTATTGCCAGTGGTCCGGCTCCGGCGGCAACGATGGCGTACTGGTGATAGCGCCTGAAGATGCGTACTTCGCTGCCGATTTTCCGCGGCCGGGCGGGGAGACGGGAGCGGGCGGTGGATGACTTCATGGACTGCGTTCGATCACGGCATTCTGGCAAGAAAGCGTGGCGTCGCGTTGCAATGAAGTCCATACAACTATTTCGAATCCACCCTTGCTGGACCCCTGTGTGAGTCCCTGTGCGCCTTCGCCCACGCATCTGCTCAGTCGAACTCGCCCTCGGCCGATTCCAGCCGTTGCCGGTACGCCGCCCGATGCTGGTACAGGCGCTGGCACTCGGCGGACCGGTGGATCCGGCTGGCCGGTTCGTTGGCCACGGCGTCGCACATCCTTGCGATATGGTTGTTGGACGCCAGTTCGGTCACGAAGAACACGGCGGTGATGCCGGTACCCAGCAGTACGACATAGAGCAGGCGGCTGAGCCAGCGCGTGCGCTTGCGCTCGAAGTGCTGCTGGAGGGTCAGGTCGAAGCGGATGATGCTGAGCACGATCCAGATGATCGCGACCAGGAAGCAGATGGTAGGCAGCAGGCCTCGCCAGAGTCCTGCTTCGTACACCGACTCGCTGTAGTGAACTGCTGCCCCGGCACCTGCGATGGCGATCGCCAGCGCCCAGTTACGGCCCAGCGAGAGCAGGTCATCGAGCAGCTTCTCGCGGTTCCTGGTCGATCCTGCTGCCACGTGGGCTCCATCTCCATGCTGCGACCGGCGGCGGAACTGCCGCCGATCCTGCAGATGGTGGAGCATCGCTGCGGCGATGAGAAGACCGCGCGGCTCAATGTGCGATGGCGCGGGCGCTGATCCAGCGCCGGTAGCGGCGGGTCCGACACTTTGCGGCCGCCTGTGCCAGCAGCAGTGCCCACGCCGGTGAAACCGTGGGTGCGGTGGGGCGGCGCCGGCTCAACCGGCCCAGCTGATACTTCACTGCCGCCATGTGCGCGCTGGCCGCCAGCGGCTTGCTGCGCCAGTTGATGTTGCGCAGCGTCGGCACCGGGTCGCGGCCCTGCTGCCGGTGCTGTGGCAGATCCGGCTCGATCGCCAGTGCGGTGGCGATGCCGACCATGGCCACGCCGCTGGCCAGCACCTGTTCTGCCACTTCGCGGCGGCGGATGCCACCGGTGACCATCAACGGCATCGTTGCCACCGTGGCGATCTCGCGTGCGAATTCGAGGAAGTACGCTTCGCGGGCCACGCTGCGATCGTCGCGTGCGGCGCCGGTCATGGCCGGTGCTTCATAGCTGCCGCCGGACAGTTCGACCAGATCCACGCCGAGGGGGGCCAGCATCTCCACCACGGCGCGTGCATCCTCGGGCGAGAAACCGCCGCGCTGGAAATCGGCGGAGTTGAGCTTCACCGCCACTGCGAAGGCGGGCGCCACCGCCGCGCGCACACCCTGCACGATCTCCAGCAGCAGGCGCGCACGGTTTTCCAGGCTGCCGCCCCACTGGTCCTCCCGCCGGTTCGACAGCGGTGACAGGAACTGGCTGAGCAGGTAGCCGTGCGCGGCATGGATCTCCACGCCACTGAAACCGGCGCGCTCGGCCAGTTCGGCACTGCGGATGAAGCGCGCGATCACCGAGTCGATGTCGTCCTCGGTCATCGCCTTCGGCGGTGCGAACTGCTTGGACAGCGCGCCCATCTGCAATGCAACGGCCGACGGCGCGAGCGCGGGTTGACCGAGTGCGGCCGGCATCTGCCGCCCGGGGTGATTGATCTGCATCCACATCTGCGCGCCCCGCGAGCGGGCAGTGTCCGCCCAGGCGGTGAAGCGGTCGAGGTGGCGATCATCCTCCAGTACCACGCCGCCGGGCCCAGTCATGGCGCGCCCATCGACCATCACGTTGCCGGTGATGATCAGTCCGGCGCCGCCGTCGGCCCAGCGCTGGTACAACTGCAGCAGCGCTTCGGAGGGAGCGTGGTCGGCGTCGGCCATGTTTTCTTCCATCGCCGCCTTGGCGATGCGGTTGCGGATGACGGCACCGGAGGGCAGTGCCAGGGGCGAGAACAGCGACATCGGACAGCTCCAGGACAGGGGAATGGGGCTACGCTAACCTTCAAGTTTGATTGAAGGTCAACAGGCTTCCATGTCGAGGATTCAGGCAGATGAAGATCGGTGAGCTGGCCCGCCGCACGGGCCTGGCAGCGTCGCGCATCCGCTTCTACGAAGAGGCCGGGTTGCTCGTGGTCCAGCGCCAGGCCAACAGCTACCGCGATTATCCGGAGCAGGCGGTGCTGCTGCTGGAACTGATCACCGGTGCGCAGCGCGCCGGTTTCAGCCTGGAAGAGATCCGCGCGCTGTTGCCGCCGGACATGGGCCAGTGGCAGCACGAGGCACTGATCACGATGCTGCAGCAGAAGGTGGCCGACATCGAAGCGCTGCAGTTGCGGCTGGCAGAGAGCCGTGCGCACCTGCTGGCCCTGATCGAAGATATCCAGGCGCGGCCGGAGGGCATTGATTGTGCGGCCAACTCGCAGCGGGTGCTGGACCGGGTGAAGCGTGGTGAGCTGGCGCGGCCGACCCTGGCGGCCGGCGATACCGCGTTGCTGCGGCCGGATCGCCGCCGCCGCACGGGCAGCGACTGACGATCCGGCGCGATGTTCAGAGGCTGCCGACGACGGCGCTCTTGCGCTTCTTGTCCAGCATCACCGCCACGCACCACAGCAGCAGGCCGCCGATGGCGGTGGCCGCACCGACGTAGCCGGTGCTGGCCGGGCTGAAGCCGGCGCTGATCGCCATGCCACCCAGCCACGGGCCGAGCGCGTTGGCGGTATTGAAGGCGGCATGGTTGGAGGCGGCGGCCAGGGTCTGGGCTTCGCCGGCCACGTCCATCAGGCGGGTCTGCAGCACCGCAGCCAGCGCACCCATGGTGCCGACGGTGATGATCATCGGGCCGATGGTCCACACTGACTGTGCGGCCAGCGGATACAGCAGCAGCATCACGATCGACCACAGCAGCACCACCGCGGCGGCCTTGAAGTGGAACTTGTCCACCAGCCAGCCACCAGCGATGTTGCCGATGATCGCGCCGATGCCGAACACGCCCACGGCCAGCGGCATCCACGATTCGGCCACGCCGGTGACCTGCACCAGGGTCGGCGCCAGGTAGGTGAACACGCAGAACATGCCGGCGAAACCGACCGCGCCGATCGCCAGTGCCAGCCACACCTGGGTGGTGTTGAAGGCACGCAGTTCGCGCATCGGCGAGGTGCGCACCTCGTCCGGATCGGGCAGCAGGAAGCGCGCGATCATTGCCACGGTGGCGATGGCCAGCACGCTGACCAGGGCAAAGGCGGTGCGCCAGCTCAACTGCTGGCCCAGCCAGGTGGTCAGCGGATTGCCGACCAGGATCGCGATCGACAGGCCCAGCAGTACGCGCGACATCGCCTGGCCGCGCTGGCCGGCCGGGCTGATTGCCGCCGCCACCAGCATCGCCACCCCGAAGTAGGCGCCATGCGGCAGGCCGGCAACGAAACGTGCGATCAGCATCGTGCCGTAGTTCGGTGCCAGTGCGCTGGCCAGGTTGCCGACAGCATAGAAGCCCATCAGCGCCAGCAGCAGCTTGCGGCGCGGGAAGCTGGCGCCGACGAAGGCGAGAATCGGCGCACCGACGACCACGCCGATGGCATAGGCGCTGATCAGGTGGCCGACCTGGGTTTCGGAGATCGACAGGCCACGGCTGATCTCCAGCATCAGGCCCATGCTGGCGAACTCGCTGGTACCGATGGCGAAGCCGCCCAGGGACAGGGCAAGGATGATCAGGGTGCGCTGACGGGGCGTCAGCCGCGCAGCCAGGGAAGAGTTGGGGCTCATGCGGGGCCGATGGGGGCGGGGAGCCGTGCATTGTACTGCTGCACCGCAACAGCAGCAGCCATGCTGAGGGTAAATCAGCGTTTGATCCGTGGGGTTGCGGCAACCCGGGCACGGGCTCGGTACGAAAGCAGGTTCGGCGCATTGTTGTCGGCGTCCTGCATGTAATGACGACATGGACGTCGGCATGATGCGAAACACAGGGGCTGCGGAGTGCTGGAACAAGGAGGATGTCGATGCAGGAATTCAGGCATGTGCTGGAGACGCGCGGCCGCTATCAGCTGGTAGCGGTGTCCTACGCGCCGGTGTACGCTCCGGGCGATGTGGTCGGCCATGCGGTCGTCGCCGACGATGGGGATCGTCTGACCGACCTGATGTCGCTGGCCGAAGCGCGCCAACGCCTGCAGGCACTGGTGCGTGAAGAGGGCGAAGAGCCCGGGCTGGAGAACGAAAACCACCTGCGGAAGAAGGCGTCGCGCTGGCGCCGCCGCTAGGCCGTCGCGCCCTTGTGCGCATCATGGAGGATCCGGGTGTTGCCCAGTAAGAAGTATCTGCTCATCGCCATCATCACGCTGGCGACCCTGCTGCTTGGTTTCGTGTTTTCCGGTTACCTGACCCTGTTGTTGCTGGGGTTGGACACCAAGCTGTTCACCTGGAACACGTACTACCAGTATTACCACGCCATTGGCCAGCCGCAGGTCGCGCCGTTCGTGGGCAAGATCAAGTGGGCCGGTTATCTCGGCTTCGGCCTGCCGCTGCTGGTGCTGCTGGTGACCGGCCTGGTGCTGCTGCTGAAGAAGGACAAGCGCTCGTTGCACGGCGACGCGCGCTTTGCCACCGGCGCCGACCTGTCCAAGCACGGCATGTTCAAGAAGACCGGCCAGAGCATCGTGGTTGGCAGCCATGGCGGCAAGCTGGTGCGGCTGGACGGCCAGCAGTTCGTGATCCTTGCAGCGCCCACCCGCTCGGGCAAGGGCGTGGGCGTGGTCATTCCGAACCTGCTGGAGTACGGCGAATCGCTGGTGGTGCTGGACATCAAGCAGGAGAACTTCGACCTGACCAGCGGCTGGCGTGCCAGCCAAGGGCAGGAGATCTACCTGTTCAATCCTTTCGCCGAAGATCGGCGCACGCACCGCTGGAACCCGCTCAGCTATGTTTCCGATGACCCGGCGTTCCGTGTCTCGGACCTGATGAGCATCGCCGCGATGTTGTATCCGGACGGGGCCGAGGACCAGAAATTCTGGGTCAGCCAGGCGCGCAATGCGTTCATGGCCTTCACCCTGTATCTGTTCGAGAACTGGGATGACGAGCGCAGCAGCGGATTCCCGGGCGGCTCGGGCACGCCGACGCTGGGCGCTGTCTACCGGTTGTCATCGGGCGACGGCACCGATCTGAAGAAGTACCTCAAGGCCTTGTCGGAGCGGTCGTTCCTCAGTGGCAACGCACGTTCGGCATTCGCCAACATGCTGTCCCAGGCCGATGAGACCTTCGCCTCGATCCTGGGCACCTTCAAGGAGCCGCTCAATCCCTGGATCAATCCGGTGCTGGACAAGGCCACCAGCAGCAACGACTTCCTGCTGACCGATGTCCGCAGGAAGAAGATGACCATCTACATCGGCATCCAGCCCAACAAGCTGGCCGAGAGCCGATTGATCATCAACCTGTTCTTCAGCCAGTTGATCAACCTCAACACCAAGGAACTGCCCAAGTCCAACCCGGACCTGAAGTACCAGTGCCTGCTGTTGATGGACGAATTCACCTCGATCGGCAAGGTCGAGATCATCGCCTCGGCGGTGTCCTACATGGCCGGTTACAACATCCGCCTGCTGCCGATCATCCAGAGCATGTCCCAGCTTGATGCCACCTACGGCCGGGAAGTGTCACGCACGATCATCACCAACCACGCACTGCAGATCCTGTACGCGCCGCGCGAGCAGCAGGACGCCAACGACTACTCGGACATGCTGGGCTACACCACCGTCCGCAAGAAGAACGTCACCCATGCCCGTGAGAAGACCCACAACTTCACCGAAGAGCGGCGTGCACTGATGCTGCCGCAGGAGCTGAAGGCGATGGGGCCGGACAAGGAAGTATTCCTCTACGAGGGCATACCGCATCCGGTGAAGTGCGACAAGATCCGCTATTACAAGGATCGCTATTTCACATCGCGGCTGCTGCCGAAGGTCGACGTTCCGATGCTTAACGTCTAATTCACGTCGCTAAATTTGTGACGTAGATTCATATTCACCGACGTGAAACCGTGAGATGAGTCAAAAATTCGGCATCTGTTCATAGATTTTCAGACTTGTCTGACATGGAATTGACGCGTGGTTGTGTAACTCTGTGTGCGTCATCCAGAAGTGTGTGCTGGATGCCAAAAGTTGTAACGCAGGGTGGCCAGGAGTTTGTGCCATGGAAACAAGGATGGTTTCGACGTTGGTGAGGGTGTGCGGGTGTGTCGTCGGCAACGTCTGGCGGCCCCGCGACCTGGTTGGCAGCTTTCGGGCTGCAGGGGAGCCGGGGCAGGTGTGCTGCATGCCAGCGCGTCTCCCCGATTCCGGCGTGCGCCATGCAGCGCCGGACGGCCAGGGAACCAACGCTCGGGACTGCTTTTTCGTACGTCAAAGTGAAGCCCGTATGAATCAGGCGTTTATCGCGAAAATCTCCATCGCCGCAGTCGCGGCGCTGATGGTGGCAGGGTGTGCCACCAAGTCCGCCCCCGATTTCGGTGGGCGCTGGAAGCCGGTCAACCGCTTTGCCGTGGCGACGACCGAGATCCCGCTGTATTCCAGCTACGTCTACCAGGCCTCGCCGATGGATGGAACGCTCAAAGCCATGCTCGAGCGCTGGGCCAAGGATTCCGGACGAACACTGGACTACCGCCTCAGCTCGGACTTCACGCTGTATGGCGCGGTCTCGAAGATCGACACCACCAATGCGCAGCAGGCCGTGATCGATCTGACTTCGGCGTATTCGGCGCAAGGCATCTCCGTCTCCATTGTTGGCAACCAGATCGTTGTGCAGAGCGCTGGCTCGACGCCCACCGCGTCGGCGCAGAGCGCTGATTCCAACAGCGGCACCTGAGTCCACCTCGAAACCATCGAACGTGCCGCTCCCCGCGCCTGTCGCAGGGGCTCCATGCCCATTGATGTTTCAGCAGTACGGAAGAATCCATGTTCCGCAAGAAGGATCCCGGCAACAGTCCCAAGGTCGAGCAGTCGGTCGCCAAGGCGGTCAGCTACGAGATCACCGTGGCCGACATGGCGCGTCGCAGCGAGCGCCGTGCCTGGTGGGTCGCCACGGGCTCGTTGCTGATGTCGCTCGCACTGGCGGGCGGCTACTACTACATGCTGCCGCTGAAGGAGAAGGTGCCGTTCCTGGTGATGGCCGATGCGTACACGGGTACCGCGACGGTCGCACGCCTGAGCGGGACCTTCCAGGGCGAGACGATTACCAGCAACGAAGCGATCAATCGCAGCAATGTGGCCCAGTACGTACTGGCGCGCGAGTCGTACGACTCGGCGGTGATGGGCCTGCGCGATTGGGAACTGGTGTTCGTGATGTCCACCGATCCGGTGGCGCAGTCCATGCGCGTGCGCTATGCCGGCAACAACCCGCAGAACCCGTTCGTGATGTATGGCCGCGAACGCGCCATCCGGGTCAAGATCCTCAGCATCACGCCGCTGGGCGCCGAAGCGAACGGCAGCTTCCGCGGTGCGTCGGTGCGCATCCAGCGCAGCCTGTTGGACAAGCGCACTGGCGTTGCCACCTACCTGGACAATCAGCTGGTGACGATGCGCTTCGGCTACAACCAGAACCTCGCGCTGTCCGAGCAGGATCGTATCCTCAATCCGCTGGCCTTCCAGGTCACCGAGTATCGCGTCGACAACGACTATTCCCGTGGCGTCCCGGTGCCGGATGACGGCGCCATGCAGGCGCAGGCGCAGCAGGCTGCACAGGCCGCGCAGCAGGCACAGGGCGTCTACGATCCGAACAATCCGGCTGCGGCCACGATGATCGATCCTGCCACCGGCCAACCGGTCGCGGCTCCGGTCAACGGCCAGGTGCCGGGTCAGGCGATGCCGGGCCAGCCCGTACAGGGTCAACCCATGCCGGGTCAGCCGGTGCAGGGGCAAGTAACGCCGGGGCACGCCATGCCCGGACAGCCGGCCATGAGGCCGGCGCAGAACAATTCCACCGGAACTGCTGATGGAGCAAGCAACCGATGAGTAGTCGAAATATCAGGGGAAGCGCGCTGGCGCTGCTGTCGATGTTGTCGCTGTTGTTTTCAGCAGCAGCCATGGCGCAGGCGGTGGACCACTACGAGTACGAGAAGGACCGCATCTATCCGGTTCGCACCGGCCTGGGCCTGACCACCCAGATCGAGTTGAGCCCGAACGAGAAGATCCTCGACTACAGCACCGGCTTCAGCAGCGGCTGGGAGCTGACCCGCCGCGAGAACGTGTTCTACCTCAAGCCGAAGAACGTCGACGTGGACACCAACATGATGGTGCGCACCGAGACCCACTCCTACATCTTCGAGCTGAAGGTGGTAGCCACTGACTGGCGCCAGCTGGAACAGGCGCGTCGTGCAGGCGTGCAGTACAAGATCGCCTTCGTCTATCCGAACGACACCGTGTTCGGCGTCGCCCAGGAAGCGGTCGAAGAAGAGGCCAAGCCATTGTTGAGCTCTGAACTGGCCAAGGACCGCCAGTACAACTTCAACTACTCCTATTCGACCAGCAAGGCGAAGAAGATGGGATGGCTGATCCCGGTCAACGCCTATGACGATGGTCGTTTCACCTATCTGAAACTGCCGAATTCGCCGGAGTACAAGACCGGCATCTTCCCGGCGGTTTTCGGTCGCGAAACGGAATACGGTGAAGACTTCGTGGTCAACACCACGGTTGAAGGCAATACGCTGATCGTGCACGGGACGCACCCGTACCTGGTCATCCGCCACGGCGACTTCGTCGTCGGCCTGCGAAGGAACGTGAAGAAATGAGCCAGCAGAACACTCCCGGAAACGACCCGAACAACGGACGCGACGAGAGCCAGAGCCCGTATGGCGCACAGGGTGCCCCGGACGCGCCGTCGAATCCCTACTTCGGCACGGCCCAGGCCGAGCCAGCGCCGGACCTTGATGCGGCCGCGCCGCAGCTGCGCTCGGCCGAAGAGCAGCGGTTGAATCGCAAGGCCCTGCTGTTCCTCGGCGGCATCGTGCTGCTGCTGATGGCAATGGGCTTCCTGCTGTTCCGCAAGGGCCAGGATAGTGATGACGCCGTGCAGAAGGTGCCGGATGTCGCACGTGCCAGCACGCCGACATTGCCGGACGTTGCGCCGCCTCCGCAGGCGCCGCCGACTGCCGCCGAACCGATTCCCATGCTTCCGCCGATGCCACAGGACGAAGGTCCGAAGCTGGTGCCCATCGCATCCCGGCCGGAAGCCATGGGACCCCGTGAGCCGACGCTGGTCGAGCGCCGGATGGCTGGCGTGGATGATGCCGCGCTTGCGGCAGGCAATCGCGCGCAACCGCAGCGCAGTGCGCTCGACGAACAGACCCGCCAGGCGCTGCTTGCGAACATGATGCCCAACCAGCAGGGGCAGCAGAAGATCCGCCGTGGGCCGGATGTGGAAGACGTTTCCAGTGCCACCTACATCCAGAGCCCCGATGCGCTGCTGGTGCGCGGCACCTACCTGCGGTGCGTGCTGGAAACCCGCATCATCACCGATCTGGCCGGCTACACGTCGTGCCTGCTGACCGAGCCGGTGTACTCGATCAACGGTCGCAACCTGCTGCTGCCCAAGGGCTCCAAGATCTATGGCGCCTACGGCGGTGGTCCGATCGGCAAGCGCGTGGAAGTGATCTGGGATCGCATCACCACCCCCAATGGCATCGATGTTGCGATGTCCAGCCCGGGCGTGGATCAGCTGGGCGGCGCCGGTCATCCGGGCCAGTACAGCGCGCACTGGGGCAGCCGTATCGCCTCGGCGCTGATGATCAGCCTGATTTCCGATGCCTTCAAGTACGCGGCTGCCGAACACGGTCCGGAGACGACCACCATCGCCAACAACGGCATGACGGTGCAGTCGCCCTATGAGAGTGCTACCGCACGCACGATGGAGCGCCTGGCCAACGAGGCACTCAGCAGCAACCGTCGTCCGCCGACAGTCACCATCAACCAGGGCACGATCGTGAACGTCTACGTCGCCAAGGACGTCGACTTCACCAACGTGCTCCACCCCCGCCGGTAACCCAACGAACGATCATGGACGCCGAAGTGTCACCCCTCGCCCTCGTCTCCAGCGATTTCCTGCGCTATCAGTACGAAGTGCTGGGCATCGCCGAGTACATGACTTCCCCGGAAGTGACGGAAATCTGCATCAACCGTCCCGGTGAGCTGTACCTGGAAACCCGGGCGGGGTGGCAGCGGGTAGACGTGCCGAGCCTGACCTTCGAGCGGGCCCGGCAGTTCTGCACGGCCGTCGTCAATGAGAGCAATACCGGCCAGCGCATCACCGATGCTGATCCGGTCGTCTCGCTGACCTTCCCGACCGGGCAGCGTGCGCAGTTCGTAATTCCGCCTGCCTGCGATGCCGGCAAGGTTTCGATCACTATCCGCCTGCCGTCCAAGCACACCAAGTCGCTCACCCAGTACCACGAGGATGGTTTCTTCAACCAGATTCTGGAACAGGATGGCAGTCTGAGCGAGCAGGATCGCGAGCTGCTGGAGCTGCGCCAGCAGCGCGAGTACGCCGAGTTCTTCCGGCGTGCGGTCATGTACCGCAAGAACATCGTGGTATCCGGTGCGACCGGCAGCGGCAAGACCACCTTCATGAAAGCGCTGGTCAATCATATCCCCGACAACGAACGCCTGGTCACGATCGAGGATGCGCGCGAGCTGTTTCTGACCCAACCCAATGTGGTGCACCTGCTGTACTCCAAGGGGGGGCAGAGCACCAGCAATGTCAGCGCAAAGAGCTGCATGGAAGCCTGTCTGCGCATGAAACCCGAGCGCATCATCCTGGCCGAGCTGCGCGGTGACGAGGCGTTCTACTTCATCCGCAACTGCGCATCGGGCCATCCGGGCTCGATCACCAGTTGCCATGCCGGCAGCCCGGAGCAGACCTGGGATCAGCTGGCGCTGATGGTCAAGGCCTCGACCGAAGGTTCGGGCCTGGAATTCAACGTGATCAAGCGACTGCTGATGATGACCATCGACATCGTCGTGCATATCAAGGCGCACGCAGGCTCGCGCTATATCACCGGTATTGATTTCAATCCTGGGCGTGCCCAGGGGCAGGAGGGCTGACCAATGCTGCCAGGACTGGAAATGATGGCGTGCCCGGAAATGGCCGTCTCGATGGACGTGATGCAGCACGTCATCAACGTGGAATCGTCGCGCAACCCTTACGCCATCGGCGTGGTCGGCGGTGCCTTGGTGCGCCAGCCCAAGGCCCTGGACGAGGCGCTGGCCACCGTTCGCATGCTGGAGGAGAAGGGCTACAACTTCTCCATTGGCCTGGCCCAGGTCAATCGCTACAACCTCGGCAAGTACGGTCTGGATTCCTACGAGAAGGCCTTCCAGCAGTGCCCGAACCTGCAGGCCGGTTCGCGCATCCTCGCCGAGTGCTACAAGCGCTCCGGTGGTGACTGGGGCAAGTCGTTCAGCTGCTACTACTCGGGCAATTTCGAGACCGGCTTCCGTCATGGTTATGTGCAGAAGGTCTATGACTCGATGCGCCGTGGGCAGCAGCTTGCCAGCAATGGTGTTGCACCGATCGACGTGGTGAGTCGCGGCGAACGCCGCAGCGTGAAGGTCGAGCATCACCCGCAGCTCGCTTCGCCGGCGCAGGCGCGCATCGTTGCGCAGGCGAGTGGCCCGGTGTACGTGCCGTCGGAAGATCCGGCACGTGCGTATGTCGTGTATCCGTCCACCGGTGCAATGGCGCGGGGCAGCCTGCTGAACATCGCCGACCAGGCGCTTTCCAAAGTGGTACTGGGCTCGGTGGATCGGATGATGCAGCCGCAGGCGCAGCCCACCCAAGGGGCCGCCTATCCGCAGCAACAGGCCGGTGGCCTGCCTCAGCAGCTGCCTCAGCAGGGTCCGGCGCAGACAATGGCCATGCCGCAGCAGTTGCCGGGCGCTGCCAGCGCCGGCAGCGAGGGGCCCGTGATGCTGCGGCCCTGGAGCGAGCGCAACCAGCCTGTGGCCGGTGGCGAAAATTCATTCAATGCACCGGTGCAGGCTGCGCCGTTGCAGCAGATTCCCGCAGGGGATGCGGCCTTCGTGTTCTGACGAAGTCGTGGTGCGGCCAGTCCCCCGGCTGGTCGATTCAGTTGTGTTAGTCCATCAACAAGGAAATCAATCCATGAAGCGATCCAATCTCGACCTCGTCCAGGCCCAGCGCACGCTGAAGACCCTGCTGATGGCCACGATCTTCGTTGGCGCACTGTTCGCCCCGCAGGTGTTCGCTACCAACACCGACTTCGGCGGCACCGACAAGAAGGTCTGCGGTTTCTTCTCCAACATCAACGGCCTGCTGAACATGGCCTCGATCGCCGTGGTGACCATTGCGGTGATCTTCGCCGGCTACCAGATCGCTTTTGCTCACAAGCGCATCAGCGACGTCGCGCCGATCCTGATCGGTGGCGTGCTGATCGGTGCCGCCGGCCAGATCGCGCGCATGCTGCTGGGTGAAGGCAGCGACGGCAAGTGCGGTGCTGGCACCAGCACGACCTACTACCTGATCAACAACGCGATTCAGTACTACAGTGCATAAGAACGTCCTGTTCCGCGGTTGCACGCGCCCAGCGATGTTCCTGGGCGTGCCTTATCTGCCATTTTTCATGGTGGCAGGCGGGCTGTTGCTGCTCAGTGTGTACACGAACTTCTGGTTCCTGCTCACCATCCCGGTGGCGATCTTCATCATGCGGCACATGGCCAAGCGTGACGAAATGATCTTCCGCCTGCTGGGCCTGCGACTGATGTTCAAGCTGAAGGTGCGCAACGTGCCGGAACACGATGGCATGTGGGTGTTCAACCCCAATCACTACCGCAACAAGCCGGCCCGAATGGATTGAGGTCCGGATCCGGCCTGGCGGGCGTCCGCGCTCGCCAGGTCTCTTGAAACTCCTTGGCAGTACCTCTTTGGAAGCAGTCGTATGTTCAGTCCTGACACCTCCATCAGTGAGTTCATCCCGTTGTCGTCGCATGTCGCCCCGAACGTGGTCAAGACCACGGGCGGCGACTACCTGCTGACCTGGCATCTGGAAGGGCTGCCGTTCGTCGGCCGAGAGGAGTGGGAGCTCGAGCATCGCCACAACACGTTCAACCGCCTGCTGCAGACCCTGCGCGCACCGGACTTTGTCAACGTGGCTTTCTGGGTGCACGACATCCGTCGCCGCCGCACGCTGAAGGGCAAGAGCAGCTACAAGCAGCGCTTCAACCAGGACGTGTCCGACCAGTACATGGGCATGCTGTCCTCGCAGCGCATCATGCAGAACGAGCTGTACCTGACCATGATCTACCGCCCGGTGGTGGCGGGTAAACGCTTCGTCGAAAAGTCGGCGAACGTGGACAAGCTGCGCGCCGAGCAGGAGCAGGCGGTAGAGAAGTTGATGGAACTGGCCGGCAACGTCGAGGCCGTGATCCGCGACTACGCGCCGTATCGACTGGGTATGTACGAAGCCAAGAATGGCGTTGTGTTTTCGGAAACGCTGGAGCTGTTCGGCTACCTGATCAATCGCATCGACGAGCCGGTGCCGGTGCTTTCGGCACCGATCAAGGATTACCTGCCGGTCAGCCGCCATATGTTCTCGGCTAAGACGGGCGATTTCGCGATCAATACCCCGAATGGTGCCAATCACTACGGCGCCATTCTGAACATCAAGGAGTATGCCGAGGGGACCTATCCGGGCATCCTCAACGGTCTGAAATATCTGGACTACGAGTACGTCATCACCCATTCGTTCAGCCCGATGGGGCGTCAGGATGCGCTGAAGGTGCTCGACCGCACCAAGGGCATGATGATCTCCTCCGGCGACAAGGCGGTCAGCCAGATCGTCGAGCTCGACCAGGCCATGGATCAGCTGTCGTCGGGCAACTTCGTGCTGGGTGAATACCACTTCATCATGGCGGTCTACGGCGACACGCAGGCCAAGCTTTCGCAGAACGTCGCCTCGACCCGTGCCGAGCTATCCAACGCCGGATTCGTGTCGACCAAGGAAGACCTGGCGGTTACCTCGTCCTTCTATTCGCAGCTGCCGGGTAACTGGCGCTACCGCACTCGCCTGGCCAATGTCAGTTCGCTGAACTTCCTGGGCCTGTCGCCGCTGCACAACTTCGCCACCGGCAAGCAGCACAACAATCCGTGGGGCGACTGCGTCACCACGTTGCAGACCACCAACGGCCAGCCGTACTACTTCAATTTCCACGCGACCCATCCGTCGGAAAACTCGCTGGGCGAGAAGGCGATCGCCAACACCATGGTGATCGGCAAGTCCGGTACCGGTAAGACCGCGCTGATCAACTTCCTGCTCAGCCAGGTGCAGAAGTACGAGCCCTCGCCGACCATCTTCTTCTTCGACAAGGACCGCGGTGCTGAGATCTTCGTGCGTGCCTGCGGAGGTAACTATCTGGCCCTGGAGAACGGCGCGCCGACCGGCTTCAACCCGTTCCAGTGCGAGAACAACGAAGCCAACGTGCAGTTCCTGGCCGACCTGATCAAGGTGCTGGCCGGCAAGCGCGAGTACAGCGCCCGCGAGGAAGAAGACATCTACCGCGCCGTGGAAAGCATGCTCGATACGCCGATGCATCTGCGCAGCATGACCAACTTCCAGAAGAGCCTGCCCAACATGGGCGACGATGGCCTCTACGCGCGCATGCGCCGTTGGATATCGGGCAATTCGCTGGGCTGGGTGTTCGACAATCCCGTGGATACCGTTGACCTGAGCAAGGCCAACATCATCGGCTTCGACTACACCGACATCATCGACAACCCTGAAGTGCGCGTGCCGGTCATTAATTACCTGCTGCACCGCCTGGAGTCGCTGATCGACGGCCGTCCGCTGATCTATGTGATGGACGAGTTCTGGAAGATCCTGGATGGCGAGGGTGGCCTGAAGGAGTTCGCGAAGAACAAGCAGAAGACCATCCGTAAGCAGAATGGTCTCGGCATCTTTGCCACACAGAGCCCGGAGGACGCGCTGAAGAGTGATATCTCCGCCGCCCTGATCGAACAGACCGCTACCCTGATCCTGCTGCCGAACCCGAATGCCAGCAAGAGCGACTACATGGATGGCCTGAAGTTGACCGAGGCCGAGTTCAATGTGGTTACCGCCTTGGACGAGCGCTCGCGTTGCTTCCTGGTCAAGCAGGGTCATGCGTCCAGTGTCTGCCAGCTCAACCTGCGCGGCATGGACGACATCCTGTCGGTGATCTCGGCGTCGACCGACAACATCGACATCATGCATCGTGTCCTGCAGACCGCCGCCGTGCGTGCACGTGTGACGGTGGATGAGCTGACGCCGGAACAGTGGCTGGAAGATTTCTACAAGAACCGCAAGGGCTCCGGAAAGCCCGCATCCAACAGTAAGGAGGTTGCAGCATGACTGTCGCAACGGACGTGAACGCAGCAAGCCCCTTGAATTCGATGGAGAAGAACATGGAAACCACTGCCCGTACTGCCAAGACGCCGAGTGCAGTCTCCCGGCTCCGTTCCACCGCCATGGCGATTTCCGTCGCCGCATTGCTCAGCTTCCCCGTGAAGGGATACACCATCCCGGTGGTTGAGGTTGGCTTGAATACCTTCAACAGCACGCTGACTGAGGTCCATACGCTTGCCGCTCAGGGGGAAGCCTTGCTCGAGTACAGTACCCAGGCGCAACGGTTTCTGGAAACAACTCAGAACTGGGCGCAGAAGCTGGCGAAGTTCAATCAGATCATCGCCTCGCCACTGATGCCTCAAGGCGTGAAGCTGGAGCCGGTTCCGCTTGAGTGGAATGTCGCCGAGCGCTGCGGCGCCGGCAATATCATGAGCCTGAGCGGTATCCTCACTGCGTTGGACTTGAGCCCGGGTGGGGACATCATCGCCCAGCAGCGCAACATCTGCGCTGCAATCCAGGTCATGGAGAATCAGAAGTACAACGAGACCGTGGAAGTTGTGCAGAAGACGATGCCCGACATGCGCAAGGTGCTGGACAGGATCAAGGATATCCGCGATCTGTGGAGCGGCGAGGGTGCGATGGCAGAGGCCTCCGCGAATGCAGTCGTTTCTGACGCCTATATGCAGGCGGATTTTGCGACCTGGGAAAAGAAGACTGAAGGGTATGACAAGCAGATTCAGGCGCTGACCAAGATGCAGCAGATTCTTGCGCAGCGCGCATTGAAGGGTACCGGTCAGTCACCTCTCGGTACCGTAGTGAAGGCCGCGGCACTGAAGGCAGCGCTCTCCAACTGATTAGACGCTGCTCCGGTCGAGCTGCAATCACATTCTAGGTGAAGTTATGGATCTTGGGCTGATGGATGGCATGTTGGGGCAAGGCCCCCTGCACATGCTGCAGAATCTGCACGCGTCATCCTCAATTGGTGACTTTGTGTTCTTCCGGCTGATCCTCGATTACCTGCATAAGGAAATCGCGGAGTACGGCGTCAAGCTGCTTGGACGCATGATGGCGTGGGTCGGTGGCATTGCACTGACTCTCATGACGCTCTGGGTGCTGATTCAGGGTTTCCGGATCGCCACCGGTCGCAGCCGCGATTCGATGATGGTGCTCGTGACCAACATGGCCAAGGCTGCGCTGATCGTGTCGGTTGCCACGACCATGGGTATGTTCGGTCGCGAGATGCATGGCTTTCTCATCAATGACGTGAAGAACGAGATTACTTACGTCGTGACCGGGAAGAAGGACTCGCCGGAGGATCTGATCGATGAGAACCTGGGCTACATGCAGCTGGCGCTATCCAGCGTTGACGCGCTGGACGTGATGAGCGACGTGACGCTGGACAACGCCAAGACCCGTGCCATGTGGTTCATTGGCATGGGCACGGGTGGTCCGGCAGTCACGGCTGGCTCAATGCTTTTGCTGTATGAGGTCGCGCTGGCATTGTTCATCGGCCTGGGGCCATTATTCATCCTGTGCTTGCTGTTTGACCAGACCAAGCAGCTGTTCCAGAAGTGGCTGCTCTACGGCATAGGCACGATGTTCTCCATGGCGGTTCTGGCAGCGATGACCGGCATCGCGATGAAGATGGTGTCCAAGGTTGCGTTCGCCTTCTGGGGAAGCACGTTGACGGGCACGCTGATGGGTCAGAATTTCAGTGAAGGTATGTCGAGCATGGCACTGCAGCAAGGCGGCATGGGCCTGATCCTGACCACGCTGATTCTGACTGCGCCCCCAATGGCGGCGATGTTCTTCCAGGGAACATTGGGCAGCTTCATGGCATATTCGCAGATAGGCGGTAGTGCAGTACCGGCATCGCCGGGCCCGAATGGTCAGCCGCCGGGTTCGACGGGAGGCGGACAATACAAGCCGAACGCACCGGCGACTCACGAATCTCAACCGATGGGTGTAGGCTCTGCAGTCACTCCGAGATTGCAGGGTGCCTTTGACTCTCCGCCACCATCGTCTGGGCTTAGAGGAAATGCGAATGGCAGCGTTGCATAGCGAGTTCGATATGCATGATAAAGGTGGAGTTGGCGGGCGATGAAAATTCTTGTATCGCAAGCGATTCTCGCCAGTTCTTTGATCTTGGGCGTGGCATATCAATCCTTTGCCGAAGGTAATTGCCCTCCTGGTTACTACCCGATTGGGGGGCAAGGGGCACGGGGGTGTGCGCCTATACCCGGGGCCGCTAGTGGAGGTGGTACCACAGCGGAGATTCAGCTTGCCAGTCCTACTGGCAAGTGGGTGCGAACCTGGGGGGCGATAGCGTCTTCCAAGAACACTCAAGACGCAGGAGTGTCGACGGGAAAGAGAGCCAAAGAGCTGGCAGAGCAAGAGGCTCTTTCCAAGTGTGCATCGGGAGGAGCGCGTGACTGCAAGGTCGATTTGGCCTACTTTAATCAGTGCGCTTCTTGGGTCGTTCCAAGTGGGCGTTCTGGGGGCGGGCAGTCGGGAGTGGGTGGTGGGCCCACGCCGGAGCGAGCGCTATTTGTGGCCCAGTTAATGTGCAGGAATGATCAGCCGGGAAAATGTGTGGAGTTCTATGCCAACTGCACGAAACCGATTTTTGAGGAGTTCTAGTTCTCTTAAATAGTTAATTGATGGCCTCGGAAATTGCCATGCCAAATAGCCGCTGGTGGGCGCTATTGGCGATTCGCCTTCTACGAGCGATAGGGCGTGAGGGGCGCCACGTGTGGTGCTGTACCGCGTTACGACTCAAGCGGCAGCGCCGTGTGTGTTTCATCGAGCGACTGGAGCTGCCGGCTTCGCGCGGTATGTGCTCTGATGGAGTGCAATGTAAAGCGGCCTGTTCCGCTTGTTCTGAGTCGATCTATGAGACGAAGGAAATGTCAATCGCGGTGCCGTCTAGCTGGTCCAATGAGAAGGGGGTGAGGACAGTTTCATGAATGGAGCAAAGCAATGGGTGATTCTTTTCTTCTTTCTTCTCGTCTCATTGACCGAAGTTGCGTTCGCTGAAGGCAATTGTCCGCCAGGGTATTATCCAATTGGAGGTCAGGGCGCCCGAGGTTGCGCCCCCATTCCAAGTGGCGCACCGAGTAGCACATCGAGTGGCGGGATTTCCGAATTGCCCGCAAACTCTCCTACTGGGCGATGGACCAAGACATGGGGGGCGATTGCTGAATCGAAAACGACTCAGGACGCGGGCACCTCTGTCGGTAAGCGATCCAAGGAGGAGGCTTCTCGTGAGGCAATTTCAAAATGCGGATCAGCTGGTGCCGCTGATTGTTCGGTTAGCTTCACGTATCAAAATCAGTGTGTCTCGTGGGTCATTCCAAGGGGGCGTTCTGGCGCAGGTCGTGCCGGGATTGGATCTGGTCCCACGCCCGAAAGGGCAAAATTCAACGCGCAAGCCATGTGCAAGAATGATCAGCCGGGATATTGCGAAGAGATCTATTCGGACTGCAGTAAACCGATATTTGATGAGTTCTAAGTTGCAGGCTTATGTCGCGCCCTGATATTCCGGTCCATTGATGTGACCGGCATCGCGATGAAGATGGTGTCCAAGGTTGCGTTCGCCTTTTGGGGAAGCACGTTGACGGGTACGCTGATGGGTGAGAATTTCAGCGAAGGTATGTCGAGCATGGCACTGCAGCAAGGCGGCATGGGCCTGATCCTGACCATGCTGATTCTCTGACTGCGCCGCCCGATGGCGGCGATGTTCTTCCAGGGAACATTGGGCAGCTTCATGGCATATTCGCAGATTGGCGGTAGTGCAGTACCGGCATCGCCGGGCCCGAATGGTCAGCCGCCGGGTTCGACGGGCGGGGGGGCAATACAAGCCGAACGCACCGGCGACTCACGAATCTCAACCGATGGGTGTAGGTTCTGCAGTCACTCCGAGATTGCAGGGTGCCTTGACTCTCCGCCACCATCGTCTGGGGTTAGAGGAAATGCGAATGGCAGCGTTGCATAGCGAGTTCGATATGCACGATAAAGGTGGAGGTGGCGGGCGATGAAAATTCTTGTATCGCAAGCGATTCTCGCCAGTACTTTGATCTTGGGCGTGGCGTATCAATCCTTTGCTGAAGGCAATTGTCCGCCAGGGTACTACCCGATTGGAGGTCAGGGCGCCCGAGGTTGTGCCCCCATTCCAAGTGGCGCACCGAGTAGCACATCGAGTGGCGGGATTTCCGAGTTGCCCGCAAACTCTCCGACTGGGCGGTGGATAAAGACTTGGGGGGCAATCGCCGAGTCCCGGTCTACTCAGGACGCAGGAGCATCGACCGGCCTTCGATCACAGCTAGCGGCAGAGCAAGAGGCGTTGCGGAAGTGCAGTTCAACGGGTGCCGCCGATTGCTCCGTCAGTTTGGCGTATCGAAATCAGTGTGTGGCTTGGGTCATTCCAAGTGGGAAGACGGGTCGTGGAATGTCGGCGCTGGGGCGTGGTGCTACGCCGGAAATGGCGCTGATAATGGCGCACTCCAAGTGCAAGAATGATGTGAGCGGGAAGTGCGCGGTGCTGTATGAAAACTGTACCAAACCTATTTTTGAAGAATTTTGATGTAAATGTGTCGGCGGGCACGCTGGTATAGTCTCGAAGAATGTTGTCGTTGGAGAGCCGCTGCATAAAATGCTGCGCGCCTACTTCCGGCTGAATGTGTCTCATCAGTCTCTTCTACTGCGCTGATGTTCACTGGGACGAAATACGTTAATGCTAGTACGGTAAGCTGGGCAACTTAGACTGCCTTGCGCGACTGCAGAGCTGCGGCGGGAGCACAATGCAGATCCGTCTACGTCGCGTGTGCTATTCCACTTTTCAAGAGATATCAGGCGTACGCGGCCGGACGCTGCCCGAGGCGGAGGAAAAGGCAGTGGGAGAATGTATCGACGCCGATGCGAAAGCCTGTCCTCTGGCATTCAACAACTGCATGTGAAGCTACAGGCGATTTTGGGGTGTTGCGCCGCCTGCGCCCGTCTTGCTTCGTGGATGCGGTCCCCGATTCTGTGACTGGTAGCGCCATTTCAAGCTTTCGCTCTTCGACGCAAGCGACCTCCTCGCGCTAAGCTCTCCTGGCGCCGGAAAAATGGCGCTTCGGCGCTACGATTGCAGGAGCTTTCCCGTCCATGAGGACCCTGTCCCTCCGCTCAACGGGTGACGCATGCCACCGACGCTGCCATGGTGCTCCCGGAGCTATCATCCGCACCTGCAGGGTGACTGGCGCGACTGGGCAACGCCACTATGCCCGCCTACGACGCGAGCATCGGCGGGACGATATTGAAGGAGTGGGAGGGGATGGAAGACAGGGTTGGCGCACACATGGACGATGCCCTGGCATTTGTTCCGTCCGGTGCGAACCTGCTGGAAGCCGTCAGGGGCGAGCTCAACGGCGATGGCATCGAGTATCAGCTGCTGGTCATCGACCAGCCGACGCCGGAAGGGCTGGTGCCCGGCCAACACGGACCGAACCGGGTGCTGCTGTTGCTACGCGGTGACGGGCGCGGGCGCTGGCAGCTGGCCGCGCGCAACGACAAGCTGGTGCCGTGTTCCACCCGAGGTGGCTTGGCCGGCGACCCTTTTGCGTATGCAATGGTCGAGGAGGGCACCTTCAGCGTGATCACCAACGGCGGTAGCCGCGAGCGCTGGAGCAGCACCTACCGGTTCCGCTATGCGCCCGCGGACAAGGCCTGCTGGGTGGACGGGGTGAGACGCAAGGTCGTGGATATCGAGACCGAAGCGACCAACATCCGGGATTACTCGGTGGCGGAGCTGGGCAGGGTGCGGTTCGAGGACTTCGACCCGTCCAGTGTCGCGGAGGTGTCGCTTCCATGAGCCAAGCTCCAACCGGCGGAAGGGAATCCGCGCTGATGAAGATTCAGGAGTTGCACTGTGTCGACCGATAGAGAGTCGCAGCTGTTGCGGCAGGCGACCAAAGCCGGCATCGACTCCCCGCTTGAACTGGCCAATTTCATGGCCCAGGCAGGGCACGAGTCGCGCGGCTTGAGCCGGCTCAATGAAAGTTTCAACTTCACCCGGGGAATCTCGCAGATCCCGGTGGAAGCTGCGTGGCGCAATGGCAACGCTGCGTTGGAGAGCGCCCGCCAGGAAGCGCTGCGTGGCCGCCCGGAAAACCTGGCTGAGCTGATGTACGGCGGACGCATGGGCAATGATGTGCCCGGCGACGCATTGAAGTACCACGGCCGCGGCTATCTGCCGTTGGTCGGCAAGGAGAATTACGAGCGTGCCGGCAAGGCGCTGGATCTGGACCTGGTGAATCAGCCGGAACTGGCCGCGCAGCCCGAGCACGCAGGCCGTATTGCGGTGTGGCAGTGGCAGACGCGGGTACCGGAGGCGGCGCGCGAGGATGTGCGCGAGGCAACGCATGCGCTCAATGGCGCGTTCAATGGCATTGAGGCTCGCCGGCAACGCTTCGAGGTCTGGCAACAGAAGCTGACGCCGGATGTGATGGCGCGGCTGGAGCGGGGTGAGGTCGGTGCGCCGGCGCAGAGTGTTCCCCGAGACATGTCGCAGACCGGTGAGCCCGGCAACGCGTTGTTCGAGGATGCACGCCGACGCCTGCAGCAGATGGGAGCACAGAGTGGACTGCGCAGCGCACAAGAGCTCGACAATACCGCTGGCGCATTGGCGCTGGGGGCGCATAAAGCCGGCCTGTCGCGTATCGATCATCTGCTGGCGGGCAACGACGGGCGCACGCTGTTTGCGGTGCAGGGCACGCTGGGAGATCCGGCGATGCTGCGTGCGTCCGTTGACCGGGAGCAGGCCGCCCAGCAGCCGCTGGCGCAGAGCAGCCAGCAGTTGGCTGCCAGTGTCGCCCAGCAGGACCCGGCGGCCGCGCTCGCCCGCGAGCAGGAGCAGCGTTCTCGATCCCTGTAACACCTGATGCCGGCGGGCAGGGGACCCGCCGGCGCTTTACGTACGACGCGTGGCGCCCTGTGGCGCCGACATGGAAACCCACTCGGAAGGACACCACATGCGAATCGTTCCCTCGAATGCCCGGCACGCCGCTGTCTGCTGCAATGCATCCGTGCGCCGCCTGCCGCCGCTCTGGCTTCTGTCACTTGGACTTGCCGCGGCGTCGGCTCAGGCTCAGGAGACAGCGGCGCCCGTCGTGGAGGCGCCCATCGCCGCCGAGGCGATCGTTGACGCGCCTGCAGGGATGGCACCTGTTGCAGCGCCCATGGCCACCGAAGCCGTTGTCGCGGCGCCGGCTCCCGATGTACCGGCTGCCGTGACACCTCCTGCGACACCAGTGGTGGACGCGCAGCCGGCGCCGGCTGCAGACCCGACGCATGTGCCCGTTGCACCCGCAGCGGCGGCGCCTGTCGCTGCACCGCCTGCTGTCGTCGAGCCAGCCGTCCCGGCGGTAGCTCCCGCGCCACCCGCCTTGGTCATCGCGCCGTTGCCGCCCGAGCAGGCGACCGAGCGTGCGCTTGGTGCCCGCTGCCCGGTGGATCTTGCTGGGCGGCTGGCGGCCCAAGGCGAGCTGCTGATCGGCGCCTGCCAGGGCACGATGCCGGCGCATCTGGCCGCGCTGCTGGTCGCGCTGCCCCAGCAGGACATCCACCTGCCGCGCAGCTGGCGCGAGCGTGAGGTGCAACAGAAGGTTTGGTTCAAGGCGGTGCCGGGCTACGGCCAGCGCCCGGACTTCATCGCGCGGATGGGCGACATCTGGGTGCGCTCGCTGGAAGGACGCGACGCCGACAGCACGTTCTACCTGGTGTCGGCACCGTTCACCTGCAGCGACCGGGTCGCCAACCGCGATGAGTACGGCGCGGAGCCGGTACGTGTGCCAGCGGGTGACTGTCGCGAGGCCTATGTGGCCCAGCGTGTGTACCAGGTTCGCGGGGACGCCGCGCCGAGGGATGTGACCGCCGATGCCATGCCGGCCATGCCCCAGGTGACGGAGGCCGATCGTGCGCGGCAGCTGTCGCGCGACGGCCGGATCAGCCTGGACCACAGCAAGTTGCAGTACGGCCCGGCCATGCGCTGGTTCGTGCAGTACCCGGAGACGGCGCAGAAGGTCGGTCCGCGTGCCTACAGTGACTGGAACCGCGAGCACCTGGCCTTTGTGGTCTGGACTGGGGATCGCTTCGAGCTGCGTGAGAAGGTCGCGCGGGCGCAGTGGCCCTGTGATCCGGTAGCACCGGGCGATCGCGCCTGTGGTGGCTTCCCGGATTCCGGGCCGGATCTGTTCGTGACCGCCGGTGCGTCCGCGCCGGTCGCGGCCTCCAGCCCCTGAGGCAGAGGGCCGAAGTGACGCGGGAGCCGGAATGACCGGCTCCCGCGCTGTTCATCAGGCCTGCATGCTGCGGGTCTGGTTCTGCTGTTGTTCCAGTTGCTGATCGCGGTCCTGTGCCAGGCGCTGTCCCGCGGCTTGCTGATCAATGCGCTGGCTGCTCTGCTCCAGCGGGGTGTTCATCGCCACGGCCGTGTCCACCGACACGCGCAGATGCGCCGGGTCGCCGCCCTGGCCCTGCACCGCGAAGCTGCGCGAGGCATCGGCATTCATCACCACTTCGTCGATGCGCTTGCCGCCTGCAGCGTGCATCTCCGCCGCCAGGCTGCCGGCCAACTGCGTACTCATCACATCCGGCACGCGGCCGACGCGAACGTCCTGCGCATGCACGCCACGGATAGCGTCGTTGAACAGCGGGTTGCCAAGATGAGTGGCATCGTCCATGCGCAGCATGCTGGTGTGGTGGCCGTTCTTCTCCGCCTCGCGACGGGCCGGCTCACCGGGTTGCAGCGGGCCACGGATGTGGTCGTACAGATCGATGGCGCCGCCAGGGATGCCGCGTGCCGCGCGGGTGACGCCACGACGCAGTGATTCCACGTCGTCGCGGTACTCCTCGATCATCTTGGCGTTGTCTTTCGCCAGCTTCTGCGTTTCCGGGTGCTTCAGCACCGATCCTTCGTCGAGAAAGTTGCCCAGCTTGTGTGCGCCGAACGAGCTGGTTGCCGCGATGATCGGGCGGTCCGGAATCAGATCACGCAGGGCATGATTGCTGAAGCCATTTGCCGCGAGCGTCTTGATCTCATCGGGCTTGGCGTAGATGCGGACCTGGCCGAAGTGCGGCGAGGCGGCGCTGACCGGATCGGAAGCCATGACGTGGTTGATCATGGTGTTGCCGCCTTCCGGAATGCGGTAGCTGAGGCTGACCGCGCCGTAGGCGTTGAAGGTCTCGCCCTTGACGTTGAAGTGGTGCGAGGTGATCTGGGCCAGGGCGCCGCCGAGGGAGTGGCCTGTGACGGTAACTTCGGGCGGACGTTGTCCGAGATCCTGCCCTTCCTTCTTGGCGTAGGCGAGGGCGCGTTGAGTCAGCGCGATGGCGTCCGGAGCCTGCACGTTGGTGCGGGCGACGACCATGCCACCATCGGTCAGAATTGCATCGCGTGCGATCTGTTCGGTGCCGCGATGTGCGACGACAATTTCATTGGTGTCGACTCGCTGGTAGATCGTTCCCTGATAGCCGTTCAGTCGATTATCAACATGCTCAAGAATCTTGTACTTGTGGCCGTTGATCGGGACGATCTCTTCTTGACCAGGTGCACGACGACCGACCGCATAATCCTTGTATGCATCTTCGGATAGTGCAGCATAGTCCTGGCTGTTGAGGCTCATTGGCGCACCTCACTGGCTTCAAGCGAAGCGGAGAACAGCGCATTCTGCAGTTCAGGCCGGAACTTGGTGGGATCTTCCTGGCCGCTTGCGCCGTAATCAGGAATCTCGTTCACACGCGGATAGTCTGCGCGAGGATAGTGGCGAGTTTCGGTCTCGCCTTTGACGAACGGCGCTGCCTCAATGAACGACAGGAAGCGCGTTTCACCCTCGGCGCCGGTGGCTTTCAGCATCGCGCCGGCGCCGCTGAATTCCCACTTGCACACGCCACGGCCGTAGTAGTCCTCGTCCAGCATGCGATCAAGGTACACGGTGCCGCGGTATTCGCCGTCGGCGACCTTGCGCAGCTCCACCGGCTCCTGGCTGGTGATGCGTGCGGCGGTACCGGTGGCCGGTTCGATGTGGCCGCACTGGTCTTCGTTGGTGACGTCGTACTGCGCGACACCTTCGACCACCGCGAAGTCGCCCGGGGCATCCTTCAGGCGCAGCACCAGTTCATAGGCCTTGCGCGGGCTGGGGTTGAGCTTGGCGAGGCCACGCCCACCCTGGGCGACATCGGCTTCAGCAGCGGCACGTTCCTGGTTCATGGCGGTCTCCGGATTGCAGGCGGTCAATAGAAGCAGAGCAAGGCACGGGATCATCTTGTGGCGCAATGTCGGCCTCCTTGGGGGTAGGAATGGTTGAACTGGCAGCTCATGGCGCGAGTTTCTGCACAGTGGTGGTGGTCGAGAACAGCGCGTCGCGCAGATCTTCGCTGTACTCTGATGGATTCTCCTCGCCACTGGCGCCATAGTTGGCGACGGTGGCGGCGAGTGGATAGATCAACTTTGGGTAGTAGAGCGTCAGAGGAGACTCGTTCTCCATGCGCTCCTTGTCGATGAACGTCAGGAATCGCATATCCGCCTCGCCGGTCGTAGCGCGCAACATCGCACCGACTCCCGTCAGCGCCCAATGGCAGACACCACGCCCGTAGTAATCCTCGTCCTGCATTCGGTCGAGGTAGAACGTGCCGCGGTATTCGTTCTCGCCCACCTGGCGCAGTGCGATAGGTTCCTGACTGGTGATGCGGCCCGCAGTGCCCGTTGCAGGTACGATCCGCCCACATGCTGCGTAGTTGCGTGCGTCGTACTGGGCAACGCCCTCGACCACCGCGAAGGGACCGGGGGCATCCTTCAGTGTCAGCACCAGCTCGTAGCCTTGCTGCGGTGATGGGTTGAGCTTGGCCAGGCCGCGTCCACCAGCGGCGACGTCGCGCTCGGCATCAGCATAGGGCGAGCATGCGGCTAGTGGGATAAGGGCGAGCAACGCCAGCAGCGGCTGCCTTTTCCTTTCAGGGAGCGCTACTCCCATGGCCTGATCCTGCATCGTGCGTCCATGTCCATATATCCTTCCTAGGTGACAGGTTTCTCGATTATGGAGCGTGTCAGGAACGCTGCGCCACCGTCGCGACGGGTTTTTGACGCGCGCGATGCGGTGTATTCCGGCGAATCGATTGCAGCACAGGGGATTCGGGCGTCGCGCCAGCCTTGCTGGCAGGGGCTGCTCGCGGTTGAATCTGCGACGTAAATCAATAATTCACGCACTCATCACATTATCAAAGGCGTTCTCTTGAACTGCATGATCCGCACCGAAACCACGGCCGACCACGCCGCCATCCATGCACTCACCGAGGCCGCCTTCCGCGAAGCCCCGCACAGCAGCCACACCGAGCAGTTCATCGTCGACGCCCTGCGCACCCGCGGGGAGTTGAGCATTTCGCTGGTCGCCGAAACTCAGGGCCAGGTGGTCGGTCACATTGCCCTGTCGCCGGTGACGGTCAGCGATGGCAGCACGGGCTGGTTTGGTCTGGGCCCGATCTCGGTACTGCCCGCGTGGCAGGGGCAGGGCATCGGTGCGGCCCTGATGCGCGCCGCACTTGAAGCACTGCGTCAGCAGGGTGCGCATGGCTGTGTATTGCTGGGCGAGCCGGCCTATTACGGGCGCTTCGGCTTCCGTGCCGAGCCGGGCCTGGTGTTGCCGGGCGTGCCGGCGGAGTACTTCCAGGCGCTTTGCCTGCAGCCTCCGCTGGCTCAGGGCGAGGTGCAGTACTCACCGGCTTTCGAGGCGACAGCCTGAGCCACGGCGGGCGTGCCCCGCTCAGGGCGCGCGCCAGACGGTCGGTTCGGGTTGCGGTTTCGGAATGCGGTAGCCGCCGATATGCTCGAGAAGTTCATTGGTACGACGCTGCTCGACCAGTACCTCACGCAGCAGGTTGCGCACGGCGAAGATGGCGAACGGCACCAGGATCCAGACCAGGCTGATGCCCAGCGCAAACAGGGTCAACAGGGCTTTTGCACCATCCATGTACGGCATTCCTTGATCGAAAGCAGCCACGCTAACACGCAGCTGCTGCCAACGGATGTCAGGCCTTATGCCGAAGGTGGATCAGCGGATACGGGCGGCCCTGCGAATCCAGCGGCGAACGACCGGTTTCGACAAAGCCCATGCGCAGGTAGAAGCCCACGGCCTGCGCGTTCTGTGCGTTGACGTCGGTGCTCAGCTGCGGGTGCAGGGCCAGTGCGTGCTGCAGCAGCTGCCGACCGATACCGGTGCCGCGCACGTCCGGATCGATGAACAGTGCTTCCATGTGGGTGCCGTCGATCAGCATGAATCCCTGCGGCTGGTCCTGTGCATTGACGGCGACGGTCATCGGCGCCTGCGGCAGGAAAGCGGCCACTTCGGCATCGATGGCCTGGCGGTCTTCGGTACTGAGGAAGTCGTGGGTGGCGTCGACGGCGCGGCGCCAGAGATCGACAAGGGCGGCGCCGTCGTCGGCGCGAGAGGGACGGAGGGTGCTCATGTGTTCACCAAGGTGCTTGACAGGAATGCGCAGTATGAAGCTTTCCGGCCGTGCTTGCAGGTGCGGATTCATCCGGCGTTGCGATGGCCGATGAAGGGACTGTAGGCAGTCGCTTCCGCGCGCAGCGCCACACCATCCTCGAAGTCCTCACTGTTGTTGAAGGGCACGGTCGGCCACTGCCGCCATCGCGACAGTCGCTCGCGGTAGGAAAGGGTGGCTGCAACCAATGCTTCGTCGTGGGCCTGCACGCGTTCCGCTGCAAGCCCTGAGCGCACGCCATGCACCACATGCGGTTCCATCACCTCGAAGCCGACGTAGCGCAGGCTGTACATCAACGGCCACAGCAGCAACCGGGTGTCACCCTCGCGGCCATCAAGCGCGCACGCCCGTGCCGATGAGCCGGTGGTGACGCTCAGCAGCGCACGCTTGCCGCGCATCACGCCGCGCTCGTGGCGCTGCCGGCTGTTGTACATCGGTCCGTAAACCAGCACGCGGTCCAGCCAGCCCTTGAGGATGGCCGGCGCCGCAAACCACCACAGTGGGAACTGCAGGATCACCAGGTCCGCGGCCTGCAGCAGCTGCAGGTGATGCCGCACATCGGCGGGCAACTGGTCGTGTTCGGCGCTGTAGCGCTGTTCGCGCTGGGCATCGAAGCGCTCGGGCTGCAGGCGCCGTGGATGGTGCCAGGCCGCTTCCAGCGGATCGAAGCTTTCTGCATACAGGTCGACCATGTCCACCTGCAGATGGTTGTGCCGCAGCTGCTCGGCCGCCTGCATGGCCAGGTGGGCATTGAAGGAACGGGGTTCGGGGTGGGCCAGCAGGATCAGGGCGCGCATGGGGCAAGGTGTTCGTGGAGTGTGCGACCATCCTCGCGATGCCGGCATGCTCCGGCAATTACGCACTTTGAGGTAACCATGGCCTTTCCCGGTGATGTCTATGCCGCCGACTGCTCGGCGCGCGATGCGCTGGCACTGATCTCCGGCAAGTGGGTGATGCTGCTGCTGCCGGCATTGGCCGAGGGCCCGCAACGCAATGGTGCGCTGCTGCGGAAGATCGAAGGCATCTCGCAGAAGGTGCTGACCCAGACCCTGCGGCAGCTGGAGCGCAACGGTCTGATCGAGCGCTGCGATCTGGGCGGCAAGCCACTGCACGTGGAGTACCGGTTGACCGAGGTTGCGCGCAGTCTGGTAGACACCCTGACCGCGTTGGACCGTTGGGCCGAGCACAATTTCCCGGCGCTGGACGCTGCCCGCGAGCGCTTCGACGCGCGCTAGCGGCGCCTGCACGGCTGCGGGCGTACAATGCGGCCCCGGCGGCCATCCTGGCCCTGCAGACACGCGAGAACCGCCATGACCGACGCCCTGGGTGTGCCGGTGCACGACACCGACGAACACTGGATGCGCCACGCGCTGGCGCTGGCTGAGCGCGCACAACGCGAGTTCGACGAGATCCCGGTGGGTGCAGTGCTGGTCGGTGCCGACGGTCAACTGCTGGGCGAGGGCTGGAACCTCAACATCGCCTCGCATGACCCCAGCGCACACGCCGAGATCGTGGCCATGCGGGCGGGCGGAAAATTGCTGGCGAACCATCGCCTGCTTGGCAGCACGCTGTATGTGACCCTGGAGCCGTGTGCGATGTGCGCAATGGCGATCGTGCACGCGCGCGTTGCACGGTTGGTCTACGGTGCCAGCGACCCCAAGACCGGTGCCTGCGGCAGCGTGTTCGACCTCATTGGCGATGCCCGCCACAACCACCGGGTGGAGATCCACGGTGGGGTACTGGCCAAGGAAGCCAGCATGCGCCTGACCAACTACTTCCGCGCCAAGCGTGGCAAGCCGCCGCTGTTGCTGGAAGACCACGCCAGCGAGGGCTGAGGGGCGAACGGGTATGATGGGTGCCTCTTTCCATCACCGGTAGGCCGCGCGCCTGCCCAGCAACGAGGCGACACATGGCGGACAACGGCGCGGCCAACGAACGACTGATCTGGATCGACCTGGAAATGACCGGGTTGGATACCGACAACGATTCGATCATCGAGATCGCCACCCTAGTCACTGACGCCCAGCTCAACGTGCTGGCCGAAGGTCCGGAATTCGCCATCCACCATCCGCTGGAAACGCTGGAAGCGATGGACGAGTGGAACCGCAACCAGCACCGCCGTTCGGGCCTGTGGCAGCGTGTGGTGGACAGCACGGTGACCCTTGCCCAAGCTGAAGCGCAGACGGTGAATTTCCTGGCGCAGTGGATCCCGGCCGGCCTGTCGCCGATGTGCGGCAACTCCATCTGCCAGGACCGCCGCTTCCTGCACCGCCAGATGCCGCGCCTGGAGAAGTACTTCCACTACCGCAACCTGGACGTGTCCACGGTGAAGGAGCTGGCCAAGCGCTGGGCGCCGACCGTGGCCGCCGGCGTCGGCAAGAACAGCAACCACACCGCGCTGAGCGATGTGCATGACTCCATCGCCGAGCTGCGTCACTACCGCCAGTTCATGGGCGCGCTGTCGGGGCTGCCGGTTGCCTGAACAACGACGCCGGGCATGGCCCGGCGCTACCGGGTGACACGCGAACTGGTAGTGCCGGCCGCTGGCCGGCAATTCAGCGGCCTTCGTGAGGTGTATCAGGTTGCCGGCCAGCGGCCGGCACTACCCTCCGTTCAACTCCCTGGCGCTAAGATCGGCGCCATGAACGAGCCCATCCTGCTTCCCCGCGACATTGCCCACGACGCCCGCGACTGGTCTGACCTGCAGCGGGCGGTGACCCTGCTGGAAGCGCCGACCCTGACCGCGCGCATGGCCAATCTGGTCGGCACGCCGCTGGAGTTCGCGGTGAAGGCGCTGCCCAGCTCGGTCTCCAACCGCATCCACGGCGCGGTGCAGGCGGCGCTGACCAAGTCGGCGCAGGCGGCGCTGTGGAGCATGGACAACACCCCCGGCAAGGGGGCGTCCACCCGCTGGCACAAGCTGGCCGCAGCGACCTCCGGTGCGGTGGGCGGCGCCTTTGGCTTTGCCGCGCTGTTCATCGAGCTGCCGGTGTCGACCACCATCATGATGCGCGCGGTGGCCGACGTGGCCCGCAGCGAGGGCTTCGACCTGTCCGAGTTCAGCACCCGCCAGGCCTGCCTGGAGGTGTTCGCGCTGGGTGGCAACTCGCCGCGCGATGACGCCAGCGAAACTGGTTATTACCTGGCCCGGGGCTTCACCACCGATGTGATGCGCCATCTGTCGGCCGAGCTGGCCGGGCGCGTGGTGACCGGCCGCGACCTGACCCTGGGCGTAGCGCCGAAGGAAGCCGGCAAGCTGCTGGCGAAGATGGTGGAGAAGGTGGCGGCGCGCTTCGGCGTGGTGGTCACCGAGAAATTCGCCGCACAGGCGGTGCCGATCGTGGGTGCCGCTGCCGGTGCGACGCTCAATACGATGTTCACCGATTACTACCAGGACATGGCGCGCGGCCACTTCATCGTGCGCCGGCTGGAGCGCAAGTACGGCGAAGACGTGGTGCGCACCTGCTATGACCGCGTAGCGCATGGCACGATCAGGATAGAACCCCGCCTGGAGTAGATCCACGCCATGCATGGATGAGCCTTCATGCCAGGCCATCCTTGCCTGCCGGGCACAACTGTTTTGCCATAACACGCCTGTTGCCTTTCGCAGGCGGTCCCCATTCTTGCTGGCACCCCCCCCGCAAGAGATGTCCGCCATGTTGTTCACCTCCCACCGCCTGGGCGCCTTGACCCTGCCCAACCGAATCGTCATGCCGCCGATGACCCGCTCGCGCGCTGCCGACGGCAACGTTGCCACCGCGGAAATGGCCGCCTACTACGCGCAGCGGGCCAGCGCGGGCCTGATCGTCAGCGAAGGTACCCAGATCAGCCCGCAGGGCCAGGGCTATGCCTGGACCCCGGGCATCCACAGTGGCGAGCAGGTGCAGGGCTGGCGCCAGGTGACCGACGCCGTGCACGCTGCCGGCGGTCGCATCTACGCCCAGTTGTGGCACGTGGGTCGGGTCTCGCACGTCGCGCTGCAGCCCGGTGGTGCCGCGCCGGTGTCGTCGTCGGCGCTGCTGGCCGAGGGCGTGAAGGTGTTTGTCGACCCCACCGGCGCCGGCCCGGAAGCGGGCGTGGGCGAGATGATCCAGCACTCGATGCCGCGCGCGCTGGCCGAGGCCGAGATTCCGGGCATCATCGCCGACTACGCGCAGGCCACCCGCAATGCGCTGGCCGCCGGCTTCGATGGCGTTGAGCTGCACGGAGCCAATGGCTACCTGATCAACCAGTTCATCGACTCGCAGGCCAACCAGCGCAGCGACGGTTATGGCGGCTCGCTGCAGAACCGGCTGCGTTTCCTGCGCGAGGTCGTGCAGGCGGTGACTGCAGTAGCCGGTGGTGACCGCGTCGGTGTTCGTCTGGCGCCGCTGACGACGCTGCAGGGCGCGGTGGACGATACGCCGCAGGCTACCTACCTGGCCGCGGCGCACCTGCTGGGTGCGCTGGGCGTGGGCTACCTGCACATCGCCGAAGCCGACTGGGATGACGCACCGCTGATGCCAGTGGCGTTCAAGCAGGCGCTGCGCATGGTCTACCCAGGCACCCTGATCTACGCCGGCAAGTACACCGCCGAGCGCGCCGAGCAGGCACTGGCTGAAGGCTGGGCCGACCTGATCGGCTTCGGTCGCCCGTTCATCGCCAACCCGGACCTGCCCGAGCGCCTGCGTCTGGGGGCGGAGCTGAACCCGCCGGATCGCGCAACGTTCTTCGGCGGTGGTGCGGTCGGGTTCACCGATTACGCGACGCTGGAAGAAAGCGTCACCGCCTGATCTCGGAGGCTGCCGGCCAGCGGACGGCACTACCGATGTATGGAGATGGGGTGGGTGCCGGCCAGCGGCCGGCACTACCAGGATGTGCGGGGCAGGGTAGTGCCGGCCGCTGGCCGGCATTTCTGTTTGGGATCAGGGCTTGTCGCGCACCAGCGCGTCGGCCTCGACCACGCCGCCATCCTTGCCATGCAGGTACAGGTGCATGTCCTGCTGCGGATACGGGATGTTGATGCCGGCCTTGTCGAAGCCCAGCTTGAGCTGTTCCAGCAGCGTGACCTTGGTACCGAACCAGTCGGCCGACTTCACGTAGCAGCGGATGCCAAGATTGATCGCGTGCGCGCCCAGTTCGTACACCACTACGTCCGGTGCCGGCGTCTGCAACACGCGCGGGTCGGCCTTCATCAGCGCCAGCGCGGTGTCGCGCGCCAGCTGGATGTTGTCTTCATAGCCGATGCCCACCACCAGTTCGACGCGGCGGGTCGGCTCGGCGGTGAGGTTGATGATCGGCGCAGCGGTGATCAGCGTGTTCGGAATGGTGGTGTGCTGGTTGTCGGCACCGGTGATGACGGTCTGGAAGATGCGCACTTCGCGCACCGTGCCGGTCTGTCCGGCCACCGTCACTACATCACCGACGCGGAACGGGCGCAGCGTCACCAGCATGACGCCGGAGGCGATGTTGGACAGCGAATCCTTCAGTGCCAGGCCAACCGCAAGCCCGGCGGTGCCGAGCACAGCCAGCAGCGGGGTGATCTGCACGCCCAACGTGCCGATCGCCAGTACCACCACGATCACCAGCGACGCGGCGTACACCACGTTGCGCAGGAAGTTGCCCAGCATCGGGTCCACGCCCATGCGCGCGGTGGCGCGTGGCATCGCGTTGGACAGGCGTCGCGCCACCCACATGCCGACCAGCAGCACCACGATCGCGGCCAGCAATGGCACGCCGTAGGTCTCCAGCAGGCGTTCCCAATCGAGCGAGTGGAACCAGGGTGTTGCGGCGGGGGCGGGTGGGGCAGTGGCAATCATGCGGGCTCCTTGTCGAACGGGCGCGGCGCTCAAGAACGCCAAAAAATGAAAACCCCGCAGAGGCGGGGTTGCATGCGGGCAGATTATCGGCATCGCAGGATGAACGTGATGTCAGCCGCCTTCGATCAACGCGCCCGTACCCTTGAGCAGCGAGCGGAGTCCTTGTACCAGGTGCGGTTCTACCGTACTGAGCCAGAGGCGGCCGGGCACCAGTTCGTCCAACGTGCAGCCGGGAGTACCTTGCAGTATCGCCGCCAGTGTCTTGCCGGGCGCGACGGACACACCCAACTGCACTGGATTCAGCAGGCTAAGCGGGAAGATGTTGCGGGCCTTGTGCATGCGCACCTCTGGCGGGGCGTCATACCAGATCTGGTTGCGGTCTTCTTCGTCCTGCGGCTGTGTGCCATCGCAGTAGCTCATGATGTAGGCCTGCGGGCTCCGCTCGAAGGGCGGGTGGGTGACGTAGCCAAAGTCCCAGTCATACAGAGCGATCAGCCCCACCAGGAGCTCCCGGAAGGACTGCGGTTCCAGAGGAAAGCGAGCGTCCTTGGAGAACAGAACGAATTCCGTTCCAAGCTCACGACTGGAAGCGAAATCCACTGATGCCGTCAGATCATACGCGGGCGCGTCACTTCCTTTGGGTACAGCGACAACGCTGAGGAGGGTCAGCTCCTTGAAGCTACTGGCCAGAAGTCTTCGATGTGCTGCATTGCCCAGCTTCGCCAACTTGCTACTGTGGCCCTTTCCATCAGACGCAAAGTAGGTGACCTCTACTCCACGCTTTTCGAGCATGGATATAGCCAACTCGTGAAACTTCTGGAAATCCTGCGCTCCTGCCAGTGGGCCGGAGTAGTTGAACAGTCCAAGTGCGAACGGGATGGTCATGGGGCGAACCTTGCCGGCAAGTGATTCCAGTCCTTCCAGTGTGCGTCGGCCATTTCAGGGCGCCTACTGGAATAGTTGCAAATGACATATCGGTCCAGTTGGTCCCCAAAAGCAGAAACCCCGCCGAGGCGGGGTTTCTTTATTCAGCCTTACAGCCGGATCAGCCGTTGGCCTTCAGCTTGGCCAGGCGCAGCCAGGTATCGACCACGGTGTCCGGGTTCAGCGACACCGACTCGATGCCTTCCTGCATCAGCCACTCGGCCAGATCCGGGTGATCGGACGGGCCCTGGCCGCAGATGCCGACGTACTTGCCCTTGGCACGTGCCGACTTGATCGCCATCGACAGCAGCTTCTTCACTGCCGGGTTACGTTCGTCGAACAGGTGCGCGACGATCGACGAATCGCGGTCCAGGCCCAGGCTGAGCTGGGTCAGGTCGTTGGAGCCGATCGAGAAGCCGTCGAAGATCTCCAGGAACTCATCGGCGAGCAGCGCGTTGGACGGCACTTCGCACATCATGATGATCTTCAGGCCGTTCTCGCCCTGCTTCAGGCCGTTCTGTTCCAGCACCTCGATGACCTTGCGGCCTTCTTCCAGGGTGCGCACGAACGGAATCATGACCCACAGGTTGTCCAGGCCCATTTCGTTGCGCACGCGCAGCACGGCCTTGCACTCCAGCGCGAAGGCGGCCGAGAAGCTCGGGTCGACGTAACGGCTCGCGCCGCGGAAGCCGATCATCGGGTTCTCTTCGTGCGGCTCGTAGTTACTGCCGCCGATCAGGTTGGCGTACTCGTTGGACTTGAAGTCCGACAGGCGCACGATCACGGCGTTCGGGGCGACCGAGGCGGTGAGGGTGGCGATGCCTTCGGCCAGGCGATCCACGTAGAAGCTGACCGGATCACCATAGCCGGCGATCTTCTCGTCGATCTTCTTCTTCGTCGCCGCATCCTGGCGGTCGTATTCCAGCAGCGCGTTAGGGTGGATGCCGATGTGGCTGGCGATGATCATTTCCAGGCGGGCCAGGCCGATGCCGGCGTTCGGCAGCTGGCCGAAGTCGAAGGCACGTTCCGGGTTGGCCACGTTCATCATGATCTTCAGCGGTGCCGGCGGCATGTTGCCCAGATCGGTGGTGGTGCGCTCGAAGCCGAGCTTGCCTTCGTAGATGAAGCCGGTATCGCCTTCAGCGCAGCTGACGGTGACCAGCTGGCCATCTTCGATGACCTTGGTGGCGTTGCCCGAACCGACCACGGCCGGCACGCCCAGCTCGCGCGCGATGATCGCGGCATGACAGGTACGGCCACCGCGATTGGTGACGATGGCCGAGGCACGCTTCATCACCGGTTCCCAGTCCGGGTCGGTCATGTCGGCGATCAGCACGTCGCCCGGCTGCACGCGGTTCATGTCGTCCAGCGTCTTCACCACGCGGGCCACGCCCGAGCCGATCTTGGCACCAACGGCACGGCCCTCGGCCAGCACGTTGCCGCCCTTTTCGGTCAGCGCGAAGCGCTCGATCTGGGTGGCATGGCTGCGCGACTTCACCGTCTCCGGGCGCGCCTGCACGATGAACAGCTTGCCGCTGACACCGTCCTTGGCCCACTCGATATCCATCGGGCGGCCGTAGTGCTTTTCGATGACCAGCGCCTGCTTGGACAGTTCCTGCACGTCCTCGTCGCTGATCGAGAAGGTGGTGCGCAGTTCGACCGGAGTGTCCTCGATCCTGACGCGCTCACCCGGAACATCCGAATACACCATGCGGATGGCCTTGCTGCCGAGCGAGCGGCGCAGGATCGCCGGCTTGCCGGCCTGCAGGGTGGGCTTGTAGACGTAGTACTCGTCCGGGTTGACCGCGCCCTGCACGACCATTTCGCCCAGGCCGAAGGACGAGGTGACGAACACCACGTCGCGGAAGCCGGACTCGGTGTCCAAGGTGAACAGCACGCCGGAGGAACCGACGCCCGAACGCACCATCAGCTGCACGCCCGCCGACAGGAACACGTCTTCATGCTTGAAGCCGTGGTGCACGCGGTAGGCGATGGCACGGTCGTTGTACAGCGAGGCGAACACTTCCTTGACCTTGCGCACGACATCGTCGGCACCGGTGACGTTGAGGAAGGTTTCCTGCTGGCCGGCGAAGGAGGCATCCGGCAGATCCTCGGCGGTGGCCGACGAACGCACGGCCACGGCCACGTCGCCGCCGCCGTTGTCCGCGCTCAGCTGGGCGTAGGCGGTGCGGATGTCCTGGTCCAGCTGCGGCTGCAGCGGGGCGTCGATCACCCAGGTGCGGATTTCCTTGCCCGCTGCGGTCAGCGCGTTGACGTCCTCGACGTCCAGCGTGGCCAGCTTGTCGAAGATGCGCTTGGACAGATCGTTGTGCGCGATGAAGTCCTTGAAGGCTTCAGCGGTGGTGGCATAACCGCCCGGCACCGAAACGCCCAGACCGGCCAGGTTGCCGATCATCTCGCCCAGCGACGAATTCTTGCCGCCTACGCGGGCCAAGTCGGCCAGACGCAGTTCGTGCAACCACAGGATGTTCTCGTTCAAGCGCGATGCTCCGTTTGGCCATCGCCCGAGGCGGGCTGGAATGGCCGCGTCCGTAGGAAGAAGCCGATATGATGCCGGGCAGAGTACCGTCGGCACAAGCTTGTGCTGGCGGCCTTTTTAGGCTTCGTAGGGGGTAAAAGCGCGCATGTCGACCATCCGTCCGGTGTTCTACGTTTCCGATGGAACCGGTATCACCGCTGAAACCATTGGGCATAGCCTGCTTACCCAGTTCTCCGGGTTCAGCTTCATTACCGACCGCATGTCGTTTGTCGACGACCCCGAAAAAGCGCGTGAAGCCTGTGCCCGGATCCAGGCGGCAGGGGAGCGGTACCAGGTCCGGCCGATCGTGGTGAACTCCTGCGTGGACCAGAGCCTGAGCCTGATCCTGGCCGACAGCGGCGCGCTGATGCTGGATGTGTTCGCGCCGTTCATCGAGCCGCTGGAGCGTGAACTGGCCAGTCCGCGCCTGGCCCGGGTCGGCCAGGCCCACGGCATGGTCGATTTCGACACCTACCACCGCCGCATCAACGCGATGAACTTCGCCCTGACCCATGACGACGGCATCGCGGTGAACTACGACGATGCCGACGTGATCCTGGTGGCGGTGTCACGCGCCGGCAAGACGCCCACCTGCATCTACCTGGCCCTGCATTACGGGGTGCGCGCGGCCAATTACCCGCTGACCGACGAAGACCTGGAAAGCGACCGCCTGCCGCCACGCCTGCGCAACTACCGGCGCAAGCTGTTCGGCCTGACCATCGACCCGGACCGGCTGCAGCAGATCCGCCAGGAGCGCCGCCCGAACTCGCGCTACGCAAACCTGGACACCTGCAAGCGCGAGGTGGCTGCGGCCGAGGTGATGTTCCAGATGGAGCGGATTCCGACCCTGAGCACCACCCATACCTCGATCGAGGAGATTTCCAGCAAGGTGCTGGCCACGCTGGGGCTGCAGCGCGAGCTGTATTGATCCTCATCTGGTAGAGCCGGCCGCTGGCCGGCTGCTCGATGAACCCTCGGCCGTGATGCGGGGCTGCCGGCCAGCGGCCGGCACTACCCAGGGGTTGGCTTGCACGTGCGCGCCCCCACGTTGAAGCACCAACGTGTAGGATCGACCCATGGCCCGAGCCTTGCCCCGCACCGAACGCATTCCCCGCCTGAGCCGGCTGAGCTGGCTCATGGGCCTGTACGCGGAAAACTACCGCCATCTGGTGCGTCTGTTCGAACCGGCCGGACTGGTGGCGGGCAGCTACATTTCCTCGATCGGCGACGGCCTGGACGTGCGCCTGGACGTGATCGAGTGCCACCGCTACACGGTGGAACTGCGCTTGACCTACGACCTGGCCGACCCGGTCACCGGCGAGCCGGATCCGTCGGCCTATGTGCGCCTGTACCGTGACGCGCGCCAGGCCGAGACCACCCATTGCTACGTGGGCCGCCGCTGGCAGGACACGATGGGCCTGTATCCGCCGCCGGCGGAGCTGATCAGCCACCGCATGCGGATGAACACCTTCCTCGGCAAGTGGCTGGAATACCTGGCCGAGCGTGGCCACGGCGTCGCCACCCTGCGCCGCGATCCCGACGGCGCCAGTGCACCTGCCGAGCGCCGCCTGTCGCTGGTGCGCTGATCGGCCATAATCCACGGCTGACCTGCCGCTGGATGCTGCCCCATGCCGTACACCCCGATCGTCGCCACCCTGGGCTATGTGCTGTCGCCTGATCGTCGCCAGGTGCTGATGATCCACCGCAATACCCGTCCCGGTGACCACCACCTGGGCAAGTACAACGGCCTGGGCGGCAAGATCGAAGCGGACGAGGATGTGGCGGCCAGCATGCGCCGCGAGATCGCCGAGGAAGCCGGCATCGACTGCACCGGCATGCGCCTGCGCGGCACCATCAGCTGGCCAGGCTTCGGCAAGCACGGCGAGGATTGGCTGGGTTTCGTGTTCGTCATCGATGGATTCGAGGGCACCCCGCACGGCGGCAACCACGAAGGCACGCTGGAGTGGGTGGACCTGGACAAGCTGGACACCCTGCCGATGTGGGAGGGCGACCGCAACTTCCTGCCGCTGGTGTTCGACGCCGACCCGCGCCCGTTCCACGGCGTGATGCCGTACAAGGACGGGCGCATGGTGAGCTGGTCCTTCAGCCGCCTGTGAGCCGGGAAATCGGGTAGCTGCCAATCTTTGGTCGGCACGCTCTTCTGGTAAATTAATACCCGGGCAATATTGACGGGAGAGAATTACCCGGGCAATATTCGCGCACCGCCTCTGATGCCGTTGCCATGCCTGCGTCCCGACTTCCTCCCTTCAGTTGTTTCGACGGCCATCGCCTGGTCGCTTCCGGTACGCCGGAAGTGGCCGCGCTGGCGCTGAAGCAGCTGCGTGCCGACAACGCTGCCGGTCCGCTGCTGGTGTTCGACAACGCCACCGGTCGCACCCGTGATTTCGATACGCGTGGCAGCGACGCAGAACTGCTTTCGCGGGTTGCTGCCGCGTTCCCATCGGCCGTGCAAGCGGACGCCGGAATCGCTCCTGAAGACGCGCCTGTTGCCCCGCGAGGCCGTGGCCGCCCCAAGCTGGGTGTGGTCGCCCGAGAAGTGACCTTGCTGCCGCGTCATTGGGCGTGGCTGGCCGATCAGCCGGGTGGGGCCTCGGTGGTGCTTCGCCGGCTGGTGGAAGCGGCCAGCCGTGCCGGTGCCGACAAGGACCGCCAGCGTCGTGACAGCGAGCGTGCCTATCACTTCCTGCAGACCATCGCCGGTGACCTGCCGGGTTTCGAGGAGGCGATCCGTGTCCTGTTCGCGCATGACCGCGCGGGCCTGGAAGCGGCGTTGCGGAGTTGGCCCGCGGATGTGCGCGCCCACGCTCTGCGCTTGGCCTTCGACGATCCTGCGGACCACATCGACGGCTGAGCCATCGCGCCGTTGCTGAGCGACGGCGCCACCTGACCGCGGGCCACGGCCTGCTTTCCCTGTGCTTGCTTTGCTGGCGGAAACGCCGGGCAGGGCGGCGCCTTGCCCAGAGAACCCCATGAGCACCCCTGTACATCCGATACCTCCGGCAGCACCCCCGCTGTGGCGCACCTATCTGACCCTGCTGCTGCCGATGCTGCTGACCAATGCGCTGCAGCTGGCCGCAGGCACGCTGGACAACATTTACCTCGGCCATCTGCTCGGCACACAGGCAGTGGCTGCAGCGGCTGCGTTCTTTCCGGTCTTCTTCCTGCTGTTGGCCCTGGTAATGGGCCTGGCGACCGGTGCGATGGTGCTGATCGGCCAGGCCTGGGGCGCGGGCCGCCCCCAGCAGGCACGCGCCGTGGCTGGCAGCGCGGTGGCGCTGATCCTGCTGTTGTCGGTGCTGGTGATGGCCCTGGGCGGCGGTTTCGCGCCACAACTGCTGGCGGCGTTGGGCACGCCGGCAGCGGTCCTCAGTGAGTCCATTGTCTACGCACGCGTGCTGCTGCTGACGGCACCGGTGTTCTTCCTGCTGTGGCTGGCCACTGCGGTGAGCCGCGCGGTGGGCGATGCGAAGACACCGCTGCATGCGCTGTTGCTGGCCACGGTGGTCGGCCTGCTGTGCACGCCGCTGCTGATCCTCGGCTGGGTCGGCCCGCCGCAGCTGGGTTCGGCCAGTGCGGCAGTCTCGGCGGCATTTGCCTCGCTGCTGGCCCTGGCCTGGCTTATGTGGCGGTGGCAGAGGATGGAGCACCCGTTGGCGCCGGGACGTGAGCTGCTGCGTGCCATCCGTTTCGATGGCGTGCTCATCCGCGCGATGCTGCGCATCGGCGTACCGTCATCGCTGCAGATGCTCAGCCTGGCCATTGCCGAAATCGTGTTGCTGGGCTGGATCAACCGCTACGGCTACACGGCCACGGCCGCCTACGGTGCGGTCAACCAGTTGATGAGCTGGGTGCAACTGCCTGCGATGTCGCTGGGGATCACCGCCACCATCCTCGCGGCGCATGCGATGGGCGCGGGGCGTACGGCACGGCTGCCCGCCATCGCTCGCACCGGTGTGCTGCTTGGGCTGGCGATGCTGAGCGTGGTGGTGCTGCTGGTGATGGCGCTGGCGCCCTGGCTGACCGGGCTGATTCTGGCGGCCGCAGAGGTGCGCGAATTGGCCGCATCGCAGCTGCGCACGGTGGTATGGGGCGTGCTGGCGATGGGAGGCAGCGCGGTGCTGGTCGGAGTGATGCGAGGCAGTGGCACGGTGATGTTGCCAGCGTTGTTGGGCATGGCAGCGGTACTGCTGCTGGAGCTGCCGTTGGCGATGTGGTTGCAGGCGCGGCATGGGCTGGCCGGCCTGTGGTGGGCGTGGCCACTGGGGCTGCTGGCGATGCTGGTGATGCAGGTGTTCTGCTTCGCGCGTTGGCGGCGGCGGGTGCAGGCTGGGTAGTGCCGGCCGCTGGCCGGCAATCCGGAATGCCGGGGCAGCCGGCCAGCGGCCGGCTCTACCACTCGGTCGGATCACAGTCGTTGCGGCGGCTGCGGTGGGTTGGCCACTGGTGATGCAGGTGTTCTGTGTTGCTCGCTGGCGGCGGGTGCAGGCCGGCTCTGCCACTTCAGCGCCGCTGTGCCAGCAGCAGATGGAAGTGCTTTTCGCGGATCTGGCCGTCATTGCCGGCTGCGGATTCCCGGTGGCTGCGCCAGGCCGAGACGCGGAAGCCCGATACCCGCAGCGCCAGCTCCACCGCGTCCAGCTCATGCAGTTGGAAGTCGGCAGCAAATGGCAGGCTGCGCATGAAGCTGGCGTCGCCAAAGGCCAGGCACAGGCGGCCGCCCCGGCGCGCCACCCGCGCCAGCTCGTCCAGCACCGGCGCCAGGTTCGGCCAGAAGTACAGGGTGTTGACCGCGAGCGCGGCATCCATCGCGGCATCGGCGACCGGCAGCGCATGAGCGTCGCCGTGTCGCATCGCGGCACGCTCGGCCAACCCGGCGCTGGCCAGGCGCTGGTTGCCGGCCTCGACCATGGCGGTGGACAGCTCAATACCCAGATAGTGGCTGTCGGTGGCCTGCAGCATCAGCGGCGCGAAGGCCGCATTGCCGGGGCCGATCTCCAGGACCCGTTCGCCAGTGCCGACGGCCAGCAGCCCGATCGCGGCCAGGTTGAGTGCGCCGTTGCTGCGGTTCATCGAGTCAGCCACCGCCAGCGCGGCCTCGCCATGGGGCTGCCGCAGCTGTGCGGCCAGAGTGGGAGCATCCAGCATCATCATCGTCCGTTGCAGAGTTTCGGACGTGGCGGCGGCGGGTCCGCCGGTGACCATAGCGCCGACCTTGTGGCTTGGGAAGTAGGGAAACCCCGCTTCGGGGTGATGAGGAAATGTCCAGCGTCGCAGTCGGTGAGATCTGGTTGTCCACAGGGGGTGTGGATTACGCGTGGGCAACTTTGTGGATAAGCCGCGACAGGCGCCACCCCCCTAGGCTGTCAAGATGGGTGGCGAAAAATTCACCGCCGGTGAGGACAGGTGAGGGAGCGGTGAAGGCTGGGGCCTGCCAGCGCTGTCGCCAGTGGCGGCGCTCGCGGTAACCTGTGGGCCTTGATGCTCCGTGAGACCCCATGAAACGTCACTTCTCGATGCTGCGCGAATTCCAGCTGGCCGACTGGTTCACCCTGGCCAATGCTTTCTGCGGCACCGGTGCGGTCTTTGCCGCAATGCGCTTCCTGCAGGACGGCGAGCGCGGCTACCTGCTGTTCGGCATGGCGTTGATCCCGCTGGCTTTCATTTTCGACGCCCTCGATGGGCGCATCGCGCGCTGGCGCAAGTCCAGCTCCACCCTGGGCCGCGAGCTGGACTCGCTGTCCGACGTGATCTCCTTCGGTGTGGCCCCGGCGGCGCTGGCCTACGCCTGCGGCATGCAGGGCGGCTGGGACTGGCTGGTGCTGAGCTATTTCGTCTGCTGCGGCGTCAGCCGCCTGGCGCGCTACAACGTCACCGCAGAGGCGCTGGCCGGCGACGAGGGCAAGGTCGCGTATTTCGAGGGCACCCCGATCCCGACCAGCCTGGTGCTGGTGATTGTGCTGGCGATCGCCGCCGGTACCGATGCCATCGGCCAGAACATCTGGTTCGGCCAGTGGCAGATCGGCCCGTGGCAGCTGCACCCGATGGTGTTGTTGTTCGCCTTGTCCGGGTCGCTGATGATCAGCAAGACCCTGCGCATTCCCAAGCCATGAGCCAGCCCTGCGGAGGCCTGCGATGACCAGCTCGGCCCACGACGCCGGCAGCAGTGATTTCGAAACCCTGGCCCGGCAGTACTTCGGCGCCTGGGGCGATGCCCTGCGCCATGCGAGCACGCCCGGCGCACCGGCTGGTGACGATCCCGGCAGCTGGCAGCGGTTGTTCGACTGGTGGGGCCAGCTGTTGCCCGAGCAGGGGCAGGGCGCGCCGGAAGATGCCGTGCGCCGCTTCCGCGAACAGGCGGGCAGCTGGTACGGCACCATGCAGGAAGTGGCCGCGCGTTTCGCCGGCCGCGACGCCAGCAGTGCCGACGTAGCACAAGCCTGGCGCGAGGCGGTGCAGGGGCAGGGCGACGGCATGCTGCAGTGGATGCTGCAGGGCGCCCGTGGCAGCACCCACGCTAGCGCCGCTGTACCGGAGTTTGCCGCCTGGCTGCAGCAGTTCCAGCTGCAGGCCGGTCCGTGGCTGCAGAGCCCGGCGTTCGGGCCCGGCCGCGAGCACCAGGCGCGCTGGCAGGCGCTGCTGCGGGCGCAGGAGGAATACCAGCAGCATTCACGCGCCTACGTCGATCAGATCAAGCAGGCACTGGACGAGGCCTTCGCGCTGTTCGAGCAGCGCCTGGCCGAGCACGAGCAGCCGGGCAGCCAGCTGACCAGCGCCCGCGCGATGTTCGACCTGTGGATCGAAGTGGCCGAGGAGGCCTACGCCAAGGTCGCCATGTCCGAACCGTTCCAGCAGGTGTATGCCGCGCTGGGCAACGCTCAGATGCGCCTGCGCGCCGGCCTGCAGCGCGAGGTGGAACAGATGAGTGAACGGATCGGCCTGCCGACCCGCAGTGAGATGGACGCCGCGCACCGCCGCATCGCCGAGCTGGAGCGCAGCCTGCGCCGACTGCAGGCACAGGTGGCGGCCATGGCCGGTACGGGCGAGGTCGATCCGGTGGCACAGCCGGCGCCGGCGAAGGTGAAGCCGGTCGCGCGCAAGGCCGCGAAGAAGGCCGCGCCGGCAAAGAAGGCGGCTGCGAAAAAGGCGGCTGCGAAAAAGGCTGCACCAAAGGCAGCGCCCCGTACTTCCACGCGGACGCGTGACCGATGAAAGGACCGCTGGGCTTCAACGCCGATGACCTGATGCAGGAAACCCTGGCCATGCAGCGCAAGCTGATGGAAGGGCTGAAGCTGCTGCCGCAGGTGGAAGACGTGGACTATGGCGTGACCGCGCGCGAGGAAGTCTGGCGCGATGGCAAGGTGGTGCTGTACCGCTTCGTCGGCGAACAGGCACCGACCCGCCGCACGCCGCTGCTGATCGTCTACGCGCTGGTCAACCGGCCGTACATGGTCGACCTGCAGGCCGACCGTTCGCTGGTGCAGAAGCTGCTGGCGCTGGGGCAGGACGTCTACGTGCTGGACTGGGGTTACCCGGATCGCTCGGAGCGCTTCCAGACCCTGGAGGACTACCTGCTGCGCTACATCGATGGCGCGGTCGATACGCTGCGCGCGCGCAGTGGTGGACCGGTCGACCTGCTCGGCATCTGCCAGGGCGGCGTGTTCGCGCTGTGCTATGCCGCGCTGCGCCGACAGAAGCTGGGCAAGCTGATCACCATGGTCACCCCGGTCGATTTCCACACCGCCGACAACATGCTCTCGCACTGGGCGCGGCAGGTGGATGTGGACCTGCTGGTCGACACGCTGGGCAACATCCCGGCCGACCTGATGAATGCCAGTTACCTGATGCTCAAGCCGTTCCGCCTGAACGTGCAGAAGTACGTCGGCCTGCTCGACATCCTCGATGACAAGGCTGCGCTGGAGGATTTCCTGCGGATGGAGAAGTGGATCTTCGATTCACCGGACCTGGCCGGCGAGGCGTTCCGCGACTTCATCAAGCAGTTCTACCAGGGCAACGGGCTGATGAACGGCACGGTGCGGATCGGCGAAGAGGCGGTGGATCTGTCGAAGGTGACCCTGCCGGTACTGAACATCTACGCCGAGCAGGACCATCTGGTGCCGCCGGATGCTTCGCGCGCAATGCGCGGACGTCTGGGCACGGACGACTACACCGAGTCCAGTTTCCGCGGTGGCCATATCGGCATCTACGTGTCCGGCCGCGCGCAGCGCGAAGTGCCGGCCACGATCGATGGCTGGCTGAAGGCGCGCGACCCGTAAGGCCTGCTTCGGTTTTTTTTGTAGCGTCGAGCCATGCTCGACTGCATGGAGAATGATGATGTCGCAAAGGATTTCGCTGCTGCTTGCCACGCTGCTGCTGGCAGCCCCTGTTGCCCAGGCCGCCCCCAGCGCGGATGCGCGAAGAGAAATCGCCCAGCTGATCTCCAGCCTGGACGGCTCCCAATGCCGGTTCCAGCGCAATGGCAGCTGGTACGACGGCAGCGATGCGCGCGCGCATCTGCAGCGCAAGTACGACTACCTGCTGAAGAAGGACATGGTGGACAGCGCCGAGCAGTTCATCGAGCGCGCCGCCAGCCAGAGCAGCATGAGCGGCAAGCCCTATCGCATCCATTGCCCGGGGCAGCCCGAACAGACGGCAGCGGCCTGGTTCGGTGCACGCTTGCAGGCATTGCGCCACCGCACGCCGTAGACACGGCCCGGGTGTAAAGTCGAGCCATGCTCGACTGGTTCTGCCCGTAAGCCGAGGAGACGCCGCCATGAACACCACGCCCAAGACGCTGTCGCGCTCGCTGAACGACCGCATGATTGCCGGCGTGATGGGCGGCATCGCCCATCGCTTCGGCTGGAACCCCACGCTGGTACGGATCGTGTTCGTGCTGGTCTCGATCGGCTCGGCGGCTTTCCCCGGCATCCTGGTCTACCTGATCCTGTGGCTGCTGATGCCGAACGAGGCCGATTGAAGACTGCTCCGGAGCCTTGGCCGATCTGGCTGCGCGCGCTGCAGGTGGTGGGCGCGGCATGGGCGTCCCCCAATTCGCTGCTCGGCCTGATCGGTGGCCTGGCCGGCATGCTCGGCGGCGCGACGCTGCGCTGGAGCGGGCGGGACTGCGCACTGGTGTTCGACCGCTGGCCGTGGGGGCCGGGTGGGGCGATCACGCTGGGCAATGTGATCCTGCACACCGGCCATGACCTGGGCATTTCCTGCCGCACCTATGCGCATCAGGCGGGCTGGGGCGTGGAGCCGCTGATCCGGCTGGACGACCACGAGCGCGCGCACGTATACCAGTACATGGTGCTGGGGCCGCTGTACCTGCCGGTATACCTGCTGTGTGGTGGCGTGAGTGCGCGCAACCCGTTCGAACGCGCGGCCGATCATTTCGCCCGGTTCGGGCATGGCTGGTGGCCGTAGTTTCCAGCCAACGGCGCAGCCCCTCGTGGCTTGGTCGGGGAATACGTTTCATGTGATTGGGCCGGGCGGGGTGGGTTCGCGGGACACGCCGTAAACCCGTCCCTGGGGGCTCGATGGCGCCATCCATGGCGCCAACGGTCCCGCGAATCCACCCCACCCGGCCCCTGACAGTTTCCGTGCGCGTCCATCCACGGAGAAGAAATAGAACAGCAGAAGCGGGTCGCGCGCTGCGCTTGCTCGTGAGCCGAGCATGGCTTGGCTCCACAGGAAGCAACAAAGCAGCCGGCCAGGCTGCTTTTGCTTTTGATCTTTTTTTCTTCTCCGTGGGTGGCAGACGCAGCAGAAATCTGTCAGCGGCCGGGTGGGTGGGGCTGGCGGGGTATCCGCGGCATGGATGCCGCGGCTAAGCCCCCATGGACGGGTTCACGGCGTCCCCGCCATCCCCACCCACCCGGCCAGCCCACAGGAAACCGGCTTTCCGCGATCATCCCAAACCACCCACGAGGGGCTGCGCCGTTGGCTGGAAACCCCCGATTCGTTAGTCGGAAGTTAAAGATCCGTAAGCATTCTGCTGCGATCCCGCAGTCATCTGCATGCAACCGATCGTCATTAGCCTTCGTGACGTTCCAGTCAGGTTCGACGCGGTAAGCTCTCCCTCGATGAGCTCGCAGCATCGCTCATCGAGTGCAGTACGCAGTAGCAATTTGGAGGAATACATCACATGGCAATCGTTCTTTATGTCGGTGGTAGCAAGGATGGCGAGAAGGGCGTGGTGCCCTACGGCTTCAGCAAATCCCGCGCCGACACCGCGCTGGGGCCGGAGTTCTACACGGAGCGGTTCATGGAACTGCAGGGTGTCGGCAAGGTCCGCCTGATGGCCCTGGAAGGCATGCGTGACGAGATCGTCATGCAGCGCGCCGCCCGCCACTACCGCTGACCTCCGCAACACGCGGCAGGGCGCGCCCACCATCGCGCGCCCGCGCCGGCATCCCAGCCCAGGGCCAGTCCGAGCCCTCTTTTCGCCAGGATGCCGGCGTCCACTCCGGCCTCACCGCTGAACCTCGCCCCCTGTCAATGCCTTGTCCGGCTCCGTCGTGGATTGCCAGAATGGGGTCTTCCCGTAACGCGGCACAGACCTGAAGCAATGCACGACGCCAAGAACGCCCAGAGCGCGCTCGCCCAGCAGATCGCCCAGACCATCGCCGACGAGATCGGTGCCCAGTCCGCCCAGGTACGTGCCGCCGTCGGCCTGCTCGACGAGGGCGCCAGCGTTCCGTTCATCGCGCGCTACCGCAAGGAAGTGACCGGGGGCCTGGACGACACCCAGCTGCGCAACCTGGAAGTGCGCCTGACCTACCTGCGCGAACTGGAAGACCGTCGCGCGGCGGTGCTGGCCAGCATCGGCGAGCAGGGCAAGCTCAGCGACGACCTGCGCAACGACATCCTGGCCGCCGACACCAAGAGCCGGCTGGAAGACCTGTACCTGCCGTACAAGCCCAAGCGCCGTACCCGCGCCCAGATCGCCCGCGAGGCCGGTCTGGAACCGCTGGCTGATGGCCTGCTGGCCGACCCGACGCAGGACCCTCAGGTCTTCGCTGCTTCCTTTGTCGACACCGACAAGGGCGTGGCCGACACCAAGGCTGCGCTGGAAGGTGCACGCGCGATCCTGATGGAGCGCTGGGGCGAAGATGCCGCGCTGGTCGGTGAGCTGCGCACCTGGCTGGGCGAGACCGGCGTGATCCGTGCCCGCGTGGCCGAGGGCAAGGAAACCGAAGGCGCCAAGTACCGCGATTATTTCGAGCATGCCGAGGCGCTGGCGAAGATTCCCTCGCACCGCTTGCTGGCGCTGTTCCGTGCGCGCCGCGAGGAGATCCTGTTCCTGGAACTGGACCCGGGCAGCGAGGCCGAGGCCGGCCACCAGTACGCCGAAGGACGCGTGGCGCGCAAGGCCGGCATCGCCGATCAGGGCCGTGCCGCCGACCGCTGGCTGCTGGATGCCTGCCGCCTGACCTGGCGTGCCAAGCTGCACACCCATCTGCTGCTGGACCTGTTCAACCAGGCTCGCGAAAAGGCCGAGGCCGAAGCCATCGCGGTGTTCGGCGACAACCTGAAGGACCTGCTGCTGGCCGCGCCGGCCGGCCCGAAGACCGTGCTCGGGCTGGACCCGGGCATCCGTACCGGCTGCAAGATCGCCGTGGTCGACGCTACCGGCAAGCTGGTCGCCACCGAGACCATCTATCCGCATGAGCCGCGCCGCCAGTGGGAGCAGTCGCTGCAGACCATCAAGCAGCTGTGCGCCAAGTACAACGTGGAACTGATCGCGATCGGCAACGGCACCGCCAGCCGCGAGACCGACAAGCTGGCCGGTGAGGTGATCAAGGCCGCGGCCAACCCGAAGCTGCAGAAGGTGGTGGTCAGCGAGGCCGGTGCCTCGGTGTACTCGGCCTCGGAGTTCGCGGCCAAGGAATTCCCGGGGCTGGACGTGTCGCTGCGTGGCGCGGTGTCCATCGCGCGCCGCCTGCAGGATCCGCTGGCCGAACTGGTCAAGATCGAACCCAAGGCGATCGGTGTCGGCCAGTACCAGCACGACGTGGACCAGTACCGCCTGGCACGGGCGCTGGATGCGCGGGTCGAGGACTGCGTGAATGCCGTGGGCGTGTACGTGAACACCGCTTCGGCCGCGCTGCTGTCGCGCGTGTCCGGCCTGTCGTCCACGGTGGCCGAGAACATCGTGCGCCATCGTGACGACAATGGCCCGTTCAAGCGTCGCAAGGACCTGCTGAAGGTCGCGCGCCTGGGCGAGAAGACCTTCGAGCAGTGCGCCGGCTTCCTGCGTATCGCCGATGGTGACCAGCCGCTGGACGCCTCGGCGGTGCACCCCGAAGCCTACCCGGTGGTCGAGCGCATCGTGGCCAGCACCGCGCGCCCGATCAAGGCGCTGATCGGTGATGGCAGCTTCCTGCGGGGCCTGAAGGCAGAACAGTTCACCGACGACACCTTCGGCGTGCCGACCGTGCGCGACATCCTGAAGGAACTGGAAAAGCCGGGCCGTGACCCGCGTCCGGAGTTCAAGGCGGCGCGCTTCGCCGAGGGCGTCGAGGACATCAAGGACCTGCGCGAGGGCATGGTGCTGGAAGGCGTGGTCAGCAACGTCGCGGCCTTCGGCGCCTTCGTCGATATCGGCGTGCACCAGGATGGCCTGATCCACATCTCGGCGCTCTCCGATATCTTCGTGAAGGACCCGCGCGACGTCGTCAAGGCCGGCGATATCGTCAAGGTCAAGGTGCTGGAGGTGGACGTGGCGCGCAAGCGCATCGCCCTGACCCGGCGCCTGGACGACACCCCCGGGCAGGCCACCAGCCGTCCGGGCCAGCGTGATGACCGCGGCCAGGGGCAGGGGCTGCGCCGCGACGCAGGCGGCCAGAACCGCGGGCCAAACCGGGGCCAGGGCAATGGCGGCCGTCCCGCTCAGTCCGCGCCCCCGGCCAACAACGCCCTGGCGGAGGCCTTCGCCCGCGCCAAGCGCAGTTGAGGACCGTGTCCCCCGTCACGCTTGATTCGTGGCGGGGGACTTGTCGATTTTCCCCGTGATTGCGCACACTTGCGCCTGAGGGGGGCGTTTGGCCTCCCCGCTGTCGCTGGGGAGGGCCATGACGCCAGCAGGACCCGTTGTCTTCGTTGAGGGCTGCAGCGCTGTGCTGCGGCTGCTGCCCGCCTGTGCGGGCCGGGGACCGGATTGATGGCGGGCCAGGGAAACAACGGCAACGGGCTGCTCGAGCGGCGCCTGCAGGAACTGGCAGAGGAGCGCCGGCGCCTGGCCATGATCATCGACGGCACCGCTGCCGGTACCTGGGAATGGAACGTGCAGACCGGCGAAATGCGGGTCAATGCGCGCTGGGCGGAGATTGTCGGCTATCGCCTGGAAGAGCTGGAGCCGGTGTGCCAGAAGACGTTCCTGAAGCTGGTCCACCCCGACGACATCGTCCTGTCCGACGCGGCACTCGAGGATCACTTCGAAGGCCGCAGCGACAACTATGTCTGCCTGCTGCGCATGCGCCACAAGAATGGCCAGTGGATATGGATCCACGACCGTGGCCGCGTGTTCGAATGGGACGGGCAGGGACGACCGCTGTGGATGGCCGGTGCGCACGCCGACGTGACCGAGCTGCAGCAGGCGCGGCAGGATGCGGCCGAGAGCCGGCAGCGATTGCAGGCCGTGGTCGACGCGTCCGATGAGGTGGCGGTGATCGCGACCGATACCGAAGGCACCATCACCCTGTTCAATACCGGCGCGGAACGCCTGCTGGGTTACAGCGCGGAAGAAGTGGTCGGCCAGCGGCGACTGGGTGATTTCCACGATCCGGACGAGCTGGCGGCCTGGCTGCGTCCGCTGGCGGCTGCGGACGGAAGCCTGCCGGGCGCGTTTGAATCACTCAGCGCCCGCGCCGATGAGCAGACCTATTCACGGCAGTGGACACTGCGGCGCAAGGATGGCCAGCCACGCCAGGTGCGCTTGTCGATCAGCCGCATGGATGGTGCCGGCGGCGCGCGGATCGGCTATGTCGGCATGTCCATCGACATCACCGAGATCCTGCAGGCGCGCGCCGAAGCACGCCTGTCGGCAGAGAAATTCGCCGGTGCGTTCACGTCGGCGGCGCTGGGCATGGCGCTGGTGTCGCTGGAAGGACGCTGGCTGGACGTCAATGACGCACTGTGCCGGATCCTGGGCTACCCCCGCGAAGAACTGCTGCAGGTTGATTTCCAGCGCCTGACCCACCCCGATGACCTGCAGACCGACCTGGCCCTGGTGCAGGATCTGCTGGCCGGGCGGCGCAGCCACTACCACCTGGAAAAGCGCTATCTCGATCGCGACGGCAAGGTGATCTGGGCGCGGCTGTCGGTGTCGCTGGTGCGCACCGAGCACGGTGAACCGCTGCATTTCGTGTCGCAGATCCAGGACATCAGCGCCCAGCGCAGCAGCGAGCAGCGCCTGTTCGAGAGCGAGCAGCGCAGCCGTATCACGCTTGATGCGGTTGCCGACCTGGTGCTCAGTGTCAGCCTGGATGGCCGTATCGACTACGCCAATGCCGCCGCAGTACGCACCCTGGCGGGTGATGGCGCGCTGTCGCTGGCCGGGCACAAGGTGCAGGACGTGCTGGCACTGACCACCGAATATGCGCCCGGCTCGGTACTGGATGTGTCGGTCCTGCTGGACCCGGAAAGCAATGCGGTGGACCTGCACGCCGATCTTCTGCTGCGCCTGGGCACGGCCACGATCCCGGTCGACCTGACCCGTGCCTGGCTGCGCGATGATGAAGGTCATGTACGCGGTGCGGTGTGGGTACTGCGTGATGACACCCAGCAGCGCGCGCGCCAGCGCGAAGCGCGCCATCTGGCCGAGATCGATCCGCTCACCGAGCTGAGCAACCGTCGCGGCTTCGAGGTGCATCTGCAGCAGGCGATCACCCGCGTCGAGCGAACTGGCCAGGCCGCGTCGTTGATGTACATCGACCTGGACCGCTTCAAGCCGGTCAACGACACCTGGGGCCATCTGGCCGGCGATGCCGTGCTGTGGGCGGTGGCCAGCGTGCTGCGCCACGGTGTGCGCGATTCGGACGTAGTGGCGCGTCTGGGCGGCGACGAATTCGCAGTGATCCTGTCCGGCTGTACGCCGCGTCGTGCCGCGCGCATCGGCGGTGAACTGCTGCACACCCTGGCATCGCTGTCGATTCCGTGGGACCGGGACCGCCTGCATGTGGGTGCCAGCATCGGTATCGCGCCATTGGCGGGTGGGATGAGCGTGGACCAGGCCGTGGCAGCGGCTGATGCCCAGTGTTACCGGGCCAAGGCAATGGGTCGCAACAACGTACAGGTGCAGGGCGAGGCCAGTGAGCTGCCCGGCGATGATTCCGAAGCCGCCGAGGGCTGATCTCAGCCTGTGAGAGGGCGTGCGCGAATACTGCGCGCACATCCACTCATGCAGGTGATCCCATGAAGGTCTGGAACCCGGTTGCGATGCGGGCCTACGCGCCGGCGATGGTTGGCTGGTGCCTCGCGCTGGCCGCCTGCCTGCGTGCGGAACAGCTGCGCGGCGACCTTCACGCGCAGGCCCTGCTGCCGGTACTGCAGGGCGGCGCGGTCGCCCTGCTGGTGTTCACGCTGTCCTGTATCGGTGCCGCCAGCATCGTGCTGTGGCGGACGGGCAGGAACGCGGTGGAGTGATGCGGTGGATGGTCACCGCATCCTCCACGTCATGTTGCGTCAGCGCAGTACTTCATCCGAACTGACCAGCTGCACGTCGTGCATCAGGTTGAGGTAAGCCTCGTAGTAGCCCTTGTGCGAGGCACCGACGATGGTCAGCATGCGGGTGCCTGGATGCTGGCCCAGGATGTCGCGCATGTTGGCGACCATGCGCAGGTTGCGGGTTTCCCAGTAGCCCACGTAGTTGCGGCCGAAGCCTTCCGGCGAGGGCTCGACGAGGGTCGCGCCGAAATCGCTGTTGAAAGCCACCATCGCGGCCTCGGGCGTGTTGTAGGCGCGATACATTGCGAGCAATCCATCCGGTTGAGCAAGATTGGCCTCCAGTCGTTCATCGGCCGCCCTGCGCGCTTTGACGAAGGAATTGTCCCAGGCACCGCGTATGGCGGCAGCGTAGGCCTTCTGCTGCGATTCCGGTGTTGGCGAATCTGCAGTGTGGTCGTCGACCGACCACAGGCGCTCCAGCCCCAGGCGTGCCGCAAGTACGCCGGCCACCAGTCCGGCCTCGTTGCGGCGGGCCATGCGCGTGTCGAGGAACTGCACCAGCTCCGGTGTCAGGCTGTCCGAAGCACGTCGCTCTTCCCTGGACAGCCGCAGCCATTGGACGACTGCCGAGCTGCTTTCGCCCGCGGCCAGGAACACGGCGGCCAATCGGCGCCGCTGGGCAGCGGTTGGCGCCTTCGGCCAATCCGCAAGCAGGCGTTCCATCTCCACGTTGGCGCTGGGCACGTCCAGGCCGGTGGCGGCCTGCGCCGGTGCCGGATCGACGCAGTAGTCCGCTACGCTCTCCGCGTATCGGGCCGGATTGCGGCGCATGAAGTCACACTGCAGGCCGGACAGGTTCTCCACCGCGATCGCGGTGGGCCGCCAGGCTTCCAGGCGCTGCAGCAGAGGTTCCAGCATCGCCGGCGTGAAGGTCTCCGGCAGGCTGGACAGGTGCGGGCTGCCCAGCACCAGCACTTCGTTCGGGCGTCCTGCGGGTGGTCCCTTCAGCTGGTCGGGGTGGAAGGCGGGTCGATAGGCGGCGTCGTTGGCCAGCGCGCTGCTGCTGCACAGGGCCAGGAAGAGAAGGCTGGCAAAGCGAGGGAACATGCGATCTCCATGTCGATAAGCATCCTGCGGGACCTTCATGCTGGTCATTTTCTCCTGCTGGGGAATCCCGCATTGGTCATGTAAACCTTTCTGCCTTGAGCTGCATCCTTCTGCTGAGCGATGCTGCACGCAATGCCCAGGCGATGCAGAAGATGACATTGGACGACTGGACCATCGACAGTCCGCGGCTGCACCTCCGGCCTTTCACGCCCGGTGATGCCGACGAGGCATTTGTGGCAATCACACCCGGGCTGACCCGCTACATGGCGTTCGAGCCGCCACCCTCGAAGGAGGCGTTTTCTGCCGTCTGGCGGACGTGGCTGCTTACCATCGCCGACGGGACCGACATCACGTTGGTGATCCGCAGGCGCGGGGATGGGGTATTCCTTGGCCTGGCAGGCCTGCATCGAGCCCGTGAAGCAGAACCCGAACTGGGCATCTGGATCGCAGAAGTGATGCATGGGCACGGCTATGGCCGCGAGGCAGTGGCGGCGGTGTGGTCGGCGGCCTCCGGGCGCCTGCGCTGTGCTGCGTTCCGCTACCCGGTGGCGGAACGGAACCGGTCCAGCCGTGCACTGGCTGAGTCCCTTGGTGGGCAGGCTGTGGCACGTGAGCAGGGCGTGAAGTACACGGCAATCGTCTACCGCATTCCGGCTGCAATGCACGGAGTTGCGACGGACGTCGCGGAATCCCGCTAAAGCGGCCGACGGCGTCGCCGATACTCCCTCTGGATCCCGCTCCAGTCACCCGCCGCAGGACCCCAGGCTGCCCCCGACGGGTGGTCCGCGCAGTGTGTTCCGCCGTTTCCAGATGCGATCGCACCCGCAGCAGACGTTCTTCGCAGTCGCTCGAGAGGTGCCCGTTGGCACCTGTAGTCCCTGGCAACTGATGTTGCCGCCGGGCATCCCGCCCGTCGGGTCACAACCGCTTACCGGACACCGAGGATCAGACAATGCTCATTCCAGGCTTCACGGCAGGCGCGCAGGCGCCGGCCGAGCTGCATACCCGTTGGTCGCCGTGGCGTGCGCTGCTTGGCGTGCTGGCGCCGCAGCAACGCACCAGCACGGAGGCGGCGATGACCGACCGCACCGAGCTGGAAGCGCAGGTGGCCGCGCTGCATCGCGTGCAGGCCGTCATCGAATTCGCGCTCGACGGCACCATCCTGCGGGCCAATGACAATTTCCTGCAGGCGATGGGTTACCGGCTGGAGGAGATCCAGGGCAAGCATCACTCCCTGTTCGTCGACCCCGAGCAGGCGCGCAGCGCGGAATACCGCGACTTCTGGGTACGCCTGGGGCGTGGCGAATATGACGCCGGACAGTACCGCCGCTTCGGCAAGGGCCAGCGTGAGATCTGGATCCAGGCTTCGTACAACCCGGTGCTGGACCGCCAGGGGCGGCCGTACAAGGTGGTCAAGTTCGCGACCGACATCACCGCGCAGAAGCTGCAGGCGGCCGACTCGGCGGGGCAACTGGCCGCGATCGCCAAATCGCAGGCGGTGATCGAGTTCAGCATGGATGGCCGCATCCTGTCGGCCAATGACAATTTCCTGGCCGCTACCGGCTACAGCCTGGACGAAGTGCGCGGGCAGCACCATTCGTTGTTTGTCGAGCCTGAGCATCGCAGCAGCGTCGAGTATCGCCAGTTCTGGGAGAAGCTCGGGCGCGGCGAATATGACGCCGGCCAGTATCGGCGCCTGGGCAAGGGCGGGCGCGAGGTCTGGATCCAGGCATCCTACAACCCGATCCTGGACCTCAATGGCAAGCCGTTCAAGGTCGTCAAGTACGCCACCGACATCACCGCGCAGGTGCACGAGAACCAGGCCATGCAGCGCGCCGTGGCGCAGACCCGCGAGGTGGTGGCTGCCGCCAAGCAGGGCGATCTGACCCAGCGCGTGGCCACCGCCGACAAGAACGGGTCGATCGCCGAACTGTGCGAAGGCGTGAATTCGCTGGTCGAGGCGATGGCCGCGATCATCGGCCAGATCAAGTTCGCCGCGGACACCATCGCAGTCGGCGCGACCGAAATCGCACAGGGCAACAGCGACCTCTCGCAGCGTACCGAGCAGCAGGCGGCCTCGCTGGAGGAAACCGCTGTGTCGATGAAAGGCCTGGCCGAGACCGTGCAGCGCACGGCCACCAACGCGCGCCAGGCCAGCCAGCTGGCCGGTGGAGCGGCCGACGTCGCCGCTCGAGGCGGCACTGTGGTGCATGAAGTGGTCGAGACGATGGCGGTGATCAATGCCTCGTCGCGGCGCATCGTCGACATCATCGGAGTGATCGACGGCATCGCCTTCCAGACCAACATTCTCGCGCTGAACGCAGCGGTGGAGGCTGCGCGTGCCGGTGAACATGGCCGCGGCTTTGCCGTGGTTGCCACTGAGATCCGCGAGCTGTCGCAGCGTTCGGCCAGCGCAGCCAAGGAGATCAAGCACCTGATCGATGAGTCGGTTGCCAATGTGGGCGCCGGCACGGCGCAGGTTGAGAGCGCGGGCCGTACCATGGATGAAATCGTGACCAACGTGCGCCGGGTCAGTGACCTGATGACTGAAATCAGCACGGCCTCGCAGCAGCAGAGCGACGATATCCAGCAGATGAATCATGCGGTCGACCTGATCGATCAGGGCACCCAGCAGAACGCGGCCCTGGTCGAGGAGGCGTCGGCGGCGGCGCGCAGCATGGAAGAGCAGTCGGCGCAGCTGCTGCAGACCGTGGCCAGCTTCCGCGTGCAGGGCGGGGCCGGGCACCGGCACGGAACAGCGGGGCTGCACGCGGTCTAGGCGCGGCGACCGGACGGGTCTTCCTTGCTATCGGTGTCGCCGCGTACGCAGTTGCGTCCGGCATGTTTGGCGCGATACAGGGCCTGGTCGGCGCGTTCGACCAGGTCGCGCGGATCGCGGTCTTCGCCGGGTGCCTGCCAGGCCACGCCGATGCTGATGGTAACGGTGGCCTCGGGGGCGGGCAGGGCTGCGGCTTCAACCGAAGCGCGCAGCCGTTCGCCCAGGCCCAGTGCGTGGGCGGCATCGGGCGAGGGCAGGGCGGCGATGAATTCTTCGCCGCCATAGCGCGCCAGCAGATCGTCACCCCGTTGCAGGCAGCCATCAAGAATGGCGGCGACCGACTGCAGGCGACGATCGCCCTCCGGATGGCCATAGGTGTCATTGAGCCGTTTGAAGTGGTCGATGTCGATCATCAGTACCGCCAGCCCGAGTCCCTGGCGGCGTGCGCGGCCACGGGCATTGCCAAGAGATTCGTCGAAGCTGCGGCGGTTGCCCAGCCCAGTCAGCGGATCGCGCCGCGCCAGCGTTTCCAGCTCATCGCGCTGGCGCTGGATCTCCACCTGGCTCAGCACGCTGCGCAGGGCATAACCGAGCATGGCACCAATGAAGCCCACCGTGGCCAGGGTGGGCTGCAGGCGCGCGACCAGCAGCGCCACCATCATCAGCAGCAAGGGCAGCATCAACGGCACGCCGGCGTCGACGATGTGGCGCAGGCTGCGCGATACCTCCACCGCCGGATAGCGGCGCTTGCTGGCGGCCATGACGGCCAGCACCACGAACAGTCCGCTGATCAGCAGGTCCCCCCAGTTGCCGTCAGGCAGCTGCGGCTGGCAGGTGTTGATGTAGAACGCCAGCAGGAAATAGCCCAGCGCGTAGATCGCAAGTGTCCGGAAAAAATCGCGGCGGTCGGGATTGTCCTCGGCCAGGAAGCGGATCAGCGCGAAGCAGAACACCAGGCTGTTCTGTAGGTTGCTCATGGCGTTCAGGCATTGCGTCCACAATGCGGCGTTGAAATGCGCCATCGCCCGCGTGTGCCCGAAGTACAGCAGCCACAGCAGTGCGATGATCAGCAGGTCCACCGCGCGGATGCAGCGGTTGCCGCCGCCCGGGCTGGCGGCCACGTAGGTCAGGGGGATGCGGTAGAACACGTACAGGATCAGCGAAGACACGGTCATCTGCGCAGGATCGAGGCCGGCCACATTGCGGTACAGCAGGGCGAGCAGGGCCAGCGAGAACAGGCCCACGGCAGCGCCCAGCGTCCGCCATTTGCAGGCCGCCTGGCGGCTGTCACGCGCACGCCGCACGCAGGCCAGTGCAGCCAGCAACGGCGCAGTGATCAGCATCAGGTAGGAGCCGACCGGGTCCTGCGGGCCAACAAAGGCAATGACGAGCGCGTGCGTGACCAGAAAAAACAGTGCCGCACGCAACGTCATGCATTCCCCCGCCCCCAGCTCCGGCTGGGATCACGATAGGCAGAAGCACGTGTGGCTTGCAAGAAAAGTGTGCGCTGCGTCTATTCCAAAGCTTGCCGGAAGTCGCAGTTGTGTTTCAGCATGGTGACGCGGAGCCTTCGACGCGGGCGTACATCCAGAAGTCACGGGGCTGTCCTCGAACCCGCCGGTAAGCGCGCAGCAGGCCTTCGCGCTGCATGCCGATGCGTTCCAGCACGGCGATCGAGCGGGCGTTGCTGTCCAGGACAGTCGCCTGGATTCGGACCAGAGCGAGTGCGGCATGGCCCCATTCGAGCACCGCGCGTGCTGCGTGCGTGGCCAGTCCCTGACCCTGCCAGCGCGGATCGAGATCATAGGCAAGTTCGCCGCGGCCATGCGACAGGTCGATTCCGTTCAGGCCAACGGTGCCGATCAGCTGGCTGTCGGCGCCCACCAGCGCCCAGCGCTGGTCCGTTGCCGTGGGCAGGTAACCGGCGATCTGGCAACGCAGTGCCCTTTCGGAAACGTCGCCCCAGCTGGTGTGCTCGGTCACGCCCGGCAGCGAGAGATAACGGGCCCAGGCGGCAGCATCATCCACGTGCAGTGGACGCAGCCGTGCGGGCAGGGTGGCGGGGAGCGTGGGCAGGGCGGGCGTTGGCATCGTCGCCAGTGTTGGCGCTCCGGTCCTGAAAATGCAAAAGGCCAGGTCGGGGACCTGGCCTTTGATGCAGTGGTGCCGGTGAAAGGCACTACGCCACATTTCCCGCTCAATCCCGGTAAGACCCGAACAGAGACTATATCCAACGGATTCAGTGGCTTGCGCGCGCTGCGCGGATTGCTCTAATCACGTGTTGGCCCGTGCCTGCCCGATAGCGTTACGCCAGAATTACGCCGAACATTGGCGGCATGGCATCTATCCAACGACGCGGCACCTCCTGGCGTGCTGAGATCTACAAGGACGGTCGACGCGAGTCGAACACCCTCCCCACGAAGGCGCAGGCGGTCCAGTGGGCGCTAATGCGCGAGGCCGAGCTGACGGGTGCGCGCCTCCCAGAGAATACCGTGAAGGACGCCCTGCGCCGCTATGCCGATGAGGTGGCGCCGAAGCACAAGGGTGCGCGGTGGGAGCTGGCCCGGCTGGGACTGCTGGAGCGGGATCCCCTGGCGCTCGTGCGCCTGCCCGCTCTGCGGCCGATCCACCTGGCCGAATGGCGCGAGCGCCGCTTAGGCCAGGTCGCACCCGCCTCCGTGCGGCGCGAGATGAACCTGCTGCAGTCGGTGTTCAAATCCTGCCGGAAGGATTGGGGGTGGCTGAATGGTGACCCGATCAAGGACGTGGACCGGCCGCAGGCGCCGGCCAGCCGGAAACGCAGGGTGGCTCAGGAGGAGATCGACCGGCTGACGCTGGCGCTGGGATATGACGGTGGCGCGCCGAAGAAGGCTCAGCACCGGGTCGCGTTGTGCTTCATGTTCGCCCTGGAGACGGCCATGCGGGCTGGCGAGATCTTGGGCATGAAGTGGACCGATGTGTCGGCCAAATCCGTGACATTGCCGAAGACCAAGAACGGCGACGTTCGCCGTGTGCCAATGTCAGCCCGCGCGCGGGAGATCATCAGCCTTCTGCCGCAGGACGCAGAAAGCGTTTTCGACCTGGACCCCGGCACGCGAGACACCCTGTTCCGCCGTGCGCGGGATGCCGCTCAGATCGAGAACCTGCACTTCCACGATAGCCGCGCAGAGGCGATCTGGCGGCTGTCGAAAAAGCTGGATGTGATGGAGCTGGCCCGGGTCATTGGCCACCGGGACCTGAAGAGCCTCTTGATTTACTACCAGACCGACGCCGACGAGCTGGCTGACCGGCTCGGTTAGCTTGGCGCCACGCCAGCACCTCGCCGGCAATCCATGTGGCCGGGCGCATGCTGATCCGGATGGGGAAGTCTGGCCTGCAAGCGACGGTCTCCAGCACCGTTCGCGCAGCCAGGCCGAGCAGGGTGCCGACTTCTTCGGCACCGATGGCTCGCAGCTCGAATGGGATGTTCTCGGCAGCTCCCATGATTCCCTCCGTCAGATCGACGCCAGCGCCGCGCGCTGGGTCTTGGGTTTGCGCTCGGCCAAGCCGAGCTGGAACTGCAGGACGTTGTCGACCGCCGCAGGCACCGCTGCCGGCCGCGCGCTGCGCGCCGGGCGGTTCAGGCGGCGCCACGCCTCAATGGCCTTTTCAGGATCGGCATGCTTGCTGGTCGACCTGCAGGCGCACTCGACCAGGTGGCCGCCGCCGGCGGAAGCACAGCGCTTGTCGTGGATGTGGCGCGCGCGGTGGCCGGCGGCGCAGTTCGGCAACCCTTCCGGGTGGCTGATATGTTCCTGGGTCATGGCTTGTTGCACTCCTCGATGTGGGCTTCGAGCTTTTCGATAAGGAAGGTTGCTTCGGTGGCCCTGCGGCGGCGTTCGTGTGTGCTGACCGGCGCAGGACCGGCATCGCGGATCCACTTCAGCGGCTCAAGGAGCCAGCTCGGGTCGACAGGCAGCAGCTTGCGAGGGTTGGGCTTGTTGTCAGGCGGGAAACAATCCGGCCCCGCCCAGTCCTCGCTCATTCCGCAGCGCGTGCACACGCGCCGCTGGAAGTCGTGGACCTTCTCGGGCTGGATTACGCGCGGTGTCTCGAACAGGGCGCGGACAACGAGCCCACGCTGGTGGGCGGCGTAGACGTGCCCAGCGTCGGCTTGGACCCAGCAACCCGGGCCCACGTCTTTCTTGTTGCGATATTCCCAGCGGACAGGCTGCGCGGAGTAGAGCGCGGTCATCAAGGTGTCGGCCCACGCGCGGACCTGGTTGGCGGCAACGGCGCCGCCGGCGGGATCGACACGCCGCATGGCAGCGACGACCGCAGCGACAGGCGACGATGCCTTGGTGGCCTCGACAACGGTGGCCGGGGAAATGGGCAGTGGTGCAGTCATACGAACAGGTCCAGTTGGGCCGGCAGTGCCGGCGGCGGGGTGGGGAGCGCATGTGCGGCGGTGGCCCCGAGTTGCTCCATTCGCTGCAGGAGGCGGCCGGCGTAGCTCTCGTTGCTCCTGATGAACCACGAGAGCTGGGCGGCCCTGAATCTGTCCCCGGCGTGGCCACGCAGTAGCAGTGCATCCCGCTCTTTGCGCAGCTCCCGGATGTGATGGATCGTTTGGGAGTAGGCACCGGGCAGGCGCCGGCGGTCATACTCGTCCTCATCGGCGTCAGGCAGGTGTGTCGCGTCCAGGGTGATCATCGGAACATCTCCAGCTGCTGCGGCACGATCGGGCGACAGGTTGCGTAGGGGCTGGGCTCTCGCTCGTTCAGAAGATCCTGGGCGATATGGAAGTGGTAGCCCCGGCCGTTCATGTCGGTGATGCAGACCATCGGGAAGTAGCAGGCCGCGATGGCCCCGGAGCAGAACAGGTAGTAGCCGCGCCCACACGGCGCGCGGCCGCCCTCGGTGCTGCTGTCCAGCATGTCGCGTGTCCAGCCGGCGGCAATGCGGACGGCTACTGCGTTCGATGCGATCTCCCATGCCTCGTCTCGGTCCATGATCCGCGAGGACACCATGCCCATGGTGCGTAGCGCGGCGTCCATGTCCCCGGCAGCTAGCGCCTGAAGCGCTTGGCCGCGGGCCTCCCAAAGGCGGGCATCCTGGGGAGCGATCGCGTCGAGCTCGACCCCGGACATGCTGGCCAGCTGGCGGCCTATCTCGCCGTCCTCCATTGCAGCGGTGAGCAGCTGGTCAGCCATGGGCGGGCACCTCTTTGATCCAGCGGATTGAATGGATTCGCCGCTCTGCCTTGTGGCTGAACCGGCGCGGTCGGGCTGCGGATCGCAGCCAGGGGAATCGGGTGTGGACGCGATGCATCAGCCGGTGCCTGCTGGCGTGCTGCAGATGGCCGGCAAAGCTTGCGATGCGGTTGGATAGCTCACGGAAGTCCGCTGGCGTGGCGCGGAGGTTGTCGCCATGCACGTGCTCTCCTTCCCATTCGGCCAGCGCCGTGTGCAGGTGCCCAACCACGCGCCGCCGGGCCAGCGTGTGTGTCGGGTAGATCACGTAACCGAGGAAGTCCAGGCCGTCCGTGAGGCGACAGAGCTTCTGCTCGGCCTTCAGGCGAAGGCCGAGCTGGTCCTGCAAGAAAGCCTCGATCTGGTCACGCCAGGCGGCCAGCTGCTCGCGGTCGTGGTGGAACAGGACGAAGTCATCGACATAGCGCAGGTAGCGCTTGGCCTTGAGGACGTGCTTGGCGAACTGGTCCAGCGCGTCCAGGTAGACATTGGCGAAGAACTGGCTGGATAGGTTCCCGATCGGCACGCCGCGCCCGGCTGGGGCGTTGGCGAGTTTCTTGTGCGGCGGCACCTGCGCCTGCTCGGTAGCCGTGGCCCGGTAATGGACGCCCGCATGCAGCGGCGAACGGCGCAGCAGTGCATGCGTGATCTGCTGGACCACAAGCGGTGCGCCACGGCGCCGCAGCCGGGTACGCAGCATCCTCCACAGGGTCGGCCGGTGGATGCTGTTGAAGAAGTTGGCTACGTCCAGCTGCAGATACCAGCCGCCGCCCTGACCGCTGCGCACCTGGCGCACGAACTGCTGGGCCCTGCGCACAGCCGCATGGCTGCCGCGGCCCTTGCGGTTGGCGTAGCTGTCGTGGATGAACGTCGGCTCCCATAGCGCTTCCAGCTGCGGCACCAGCCAGTGGTGCACTACGCGGTCGGCGAAGTCCGGCGCATGGATTTCGCGAGCTTTCGGGCGGGTTGCCACGAAGCACGTCGAGGGCCGTGGCTCCCAGCGACCGGCCAGCAGCTCGCGCTGCAGCTGCAGCAGGCCGTCTGCCCAGCGGTGGTCGAAGCGCAGCTGGTTGAAGCTCGGAACCTTCTGGCGGCGCGCACGCCGCCATGCCTGGTACAACTCCTGCAGGCCTACCTCTCCCTGAAACTCACCGGCACGACGCACGGCCAACGCGAACCCGTTGTTGTTGCGGTGGTTGTTGTTGACGTTGCCGTTGTTGAAATTGACGTTCCACGCGGACGCCGAGGACCAGGCGGCCGCCTCCCCATACACTTGCGACCAGGCCGCGCAGCCCGGATGCGGATAGCGCGGCTTCGTCATGAGTTGGCCCCAGCAAGGGCGGTACGGGTACTCAGTTTCTTGCCGCGCTGCGCGACGCCATCGGCTTGCGCATTCTGGGCATGGGAGATTTCGCGCAGGCGGCGGCGCCAGCCGCCGGCCTGCATGCCCAGCTCTTCGGCCAGGCGGATAAGCATTTCAAACTGGCGGAAGCTGGCGAAGGCGCCAATCCTTTTGCCGATCTGCAGGAGCTGCTTGAGAGCATCGATATCCCGCACCAGCACCGCCACCCACCGCGCCTGCTCGGCGCGCTCACGCCAGGCATTGTTGGCGTTGATGAACACCAACTGGGAACGCGCGCGCAGGTCTCTGCCGATCTGGTAGCGATGGTAGCGAGCGAACCGGCGCACGGCGTTCTCGATCTCGACCGCCATGTGTTCGGCGGTCTTGATGATGGGTGGGGGCTGGAAACGAGAGCTCATCGGGAAAGCCTCAGCAGAAAATCAAATCACTGACCGGCACGACGCACGGCCAACGCGAACCCGTTGTAGCTGCGGTGGAAGCTGTAGACGAAGCCGTAGTAGAAATTGACGTCCCACGCGGACGCCGAGGACCAGGCGGCCGGGGTCTTCGACCAGTACCAGTCGTTCTGGATGTCCTTGAAGAAATCCGTGTTGATGGCCGGCGAGTGGCGGCTGCGGTCGATCAGCAGCTGATACTCCTCGATGGTCGGCAGATCCCAGTCGGTGTGGCCGAGCAGGTCCAGGGCCTTGGCGGCGGCGGCGCACTCGGAGTGCGGAACGTCGCTGTCCACGATGTTGGTGGCGGTGAAGGTGAGGCCGTAGTCGGGCAGGAACACGGCCACCTGGTCGTTGGAATCGTCCGGCAGCTGGTTGCGGTCGGCACCGATCTTCTTGAGGGTGATGGGGTTCATGATTGCTCCAGGGAAAGAATCAAAAGGGCCAATTACTGACCGGCACGACGCACGGCCAACGCGAACCCGTTGAGGTAGCGGTGGCCGTCGCTGACGTAGCCGTCGTCGAAATAGACGCCCCACGCGGACGCCGAGGACCAGGCGCAAGGCGTGCTGGTCCAGTGCCAGCGGGGCAGCACGCCGGGGAACAGAGAGGTATCGATGGCCAGCTCATGGCGGGTTTCATCGACCAGGGCGGACAGCTCGGCACGGGTGGGCAGGCGCCAGTCGTCGTGGCCGAGCAGTCGCAGCTCGCCGCAAGCCTTTTCGCAGTCGGCTTGGCTCATGGGGTCGCCGTCGCTGTCTCCGATGGACTTGACCGCCCACATGAGGCCAGTGGCGTGGTCGATCACCGCGACGTGGTCGGTGCGCGAGTCGCTGCCGGCAGCGCTGGTGCCATCGGCGAACAGCTTGGTATGGCCGGTGGCGTGGTGGTCGATGACCTGGCAACGCTCAAGTTCGATCAGCTGGCCGGGCAGGATGGTCGCAGCGGAGATGGAAATCTCAGCTTCGCCTTTGGTGCGGATGGTGATGGCGTTCAACGTGCGTTCCTCGCGTTGCTGTGGGTGCCGCCGTCGGCGGCGCTGGTTGGACTGCAGAGAGCTGCCAGTGCTTCCAGCCGCTCCGCCTCGGCGGTGCGGCGCTGCATTTCGGCCTTGAAGGCTGGCCAGGTGGTCTGGAGGTCTTCCCAGCAGCGCCATGCGAAGAACACGGCGCCGATGGCGCAGGCGAGGGCGACAGCGTCGACCTGGTTGCGCAGCGCCCAAGCGAGGAGGGCGAGGAGCAGTCCGACGACGACGGCGCAGAAGAAAGGCAGGGCCAGGTGGCGCATTACTCAGTCTCCCGTTCGGCGGTGGGCTCGGCCGGCGCGGGCGCCGGGCCGACGGGCGGGGTGATGGGCGGGATGCCGACGGCCATGCCGGCGAAGAAGTCGTGGTCGGTCATTCGGCACCGGCCATGGCGCGTAGGCTGGGCTGTCCGGCGACCTCTACGGATGGATAGAAGACGCGGTGCTTTCCGGTTTTTAGGTTCCTTGTCCGGATGCTCACCGACGCCCAGGGCTTTCCATCGATGCCGATGTGCAGATCCACGGTCGTGCTGACGATTAGTGCCCTGCGTTCGACAACGGGATGGCCGTAGCGCTGTGAACGGACGATGCAGCTGGCGCCGGGGGGATAGTCATCCTGCGCGACACCGAATGCCTCGCGAGCGGCCCGCTCCAAAGTCGACAGGGCTGCGTCGAGCTGCGGCAGCTCGTTCCTGTATCTGCGGCTCATGCAGCACCTGCCTGTGCGCGCGCTGCGCGACGAGCGGCGGCGACAGCACCCGCAACGCTCTTTCCCTGCAACCGCACGATATCGGCGGCGGAGTTGGCTGCAGCGACGACCTGGTGGGGGAGGAGGCCCCAGCGGCGCCCGGCGCGGGCGACGATGCCGGCGGCGGCAGCGGCACGCTGGGCGTTGGAGTGGTGGGCGAGGGCGGCGCTCATGCGGCTGCTGCCTGCTGGAGAGCCAGCGGCTTGGAGCGGGCGATGGTGGCGACCTCGGTCGCGCCCTCGTCGATCGCGTCGGCGCATTCGGCCAGGTGTTCGGCAAGTTCGCGGGCCTCGGCCGAGGTCAAGCTGAGCAGGGAGGCATCGCCGACCTTGACGACAATGGTCCCTGCACCGGGCCGTGCTTCGGCGCGGGCTGTGCCGCGGCTGGTGGTGGTGATCGCGGCCATGGCTCAGCACTCCTGCCCGAACAGGCGCTGGCCGAAGCCGATGCCTGCACCGATGGCGAAGACGAAGATGGCGTAGACGGCGGCGATGAGTGGCCACAGGGGCCGTTTGCGGCGCTGCATGAGATTCTCCGGAAGGTATTCGCGTTTCGTGCGGCCGCAGCTATGCTTCGGCCATGGAATGGACGAACTGGCTGACGCTAGGGATTGCGGTGCTGGGCGCTACGCTCGGCGTGTTCAACGCCGTCTGGCTGATCCGAAAGGACACGGTCCGACTGAAGGTGCGATTCGTGACGCTCTACGTGCCCGGAACCGACATGTGGACTGGCGCGCTCGAAGTGATCAACACCGGCTATTTGCCGGTGACCATCAATGAAGTGGCCTTCCATTCCGGCCGGCGTTCGAAGACGCGCGCCGCAGTAATTACAGACCTCCTGCAGCGCACCCAGCTCCCGCACCGGCTTGAGCCGAGAAGCGTCATCAGCGTGGCTGCTCATCCCGACATCCTTGGGAATATCGACAGCGGCCGATTCACCTGGTGCAGCACTTCGACCGCCTGCGAGACTCAGGTTTTCGCGAAGATCAAGCGGAAGAAGAGCTGAGGCCTGCAGGGCCTCACCGGGCTTGAGTGGGAATACCCGGATATGGGTGCGCAGTTGGCGCATCCGGAACATCACGTACGCGTTGAGGGCCACGCCGATGCCGGCGATGGCGAGCGCTGCGTGTTCCAGGGTGATCGGGGCCATGCTGGGATCTCCTGCCGCCGGCCCCGGGGTGGGGCTTCATGGGCGGCTCGGAGCTAGTAAAGCGCTGCTTTAGTTTAAAGTCAAGCGGTGCTTTAGGTTCTTTCCAAAGAAAAGCCCTTCTTGAGTGAAGGGCTGTGTAGAGCTACTGCTTGAGCTTCGAGGGGTCGAAGCCAGATGTGTCGAATTCCCAGGCCGGCGCCCCTTCCTGATAGACCTCAGCTTGAATCCTGACGACATCAGCGGACGCCATTCGCCGCACGAAGTCTGAGTAGCCTCGGATGAACAGGAGCGTCGTGGAATTGTCGCTTGGACCAGCGGCTTCGTACGTTCTCGGCTTTTCATCTCCGAACCGCACGAGCACCTTGCAGCCGGAGTAGCTCCTGCAGAGCAGCTGTCCGCGCTCGATGCTCATGATGACATCGCTTCCATGCTGTGGGTGCTTGCGGATGGTGAGCGTAGCGTGCTGCGGCCTTGAATACGGACGATCGAACTCATGAGTATTGCTGCTCGACACTTCAGCTGTTACCGAAGCTTCGCTGGTCATTGGGTCGTCGTAGGAGCGATAGACCCATTGCTTTCCCAGGTTGGCCTTCCTCACGTCTTCTTCTAGCTCGGGGATAAGCTTGGATGCTGCAGTCCCCTCAGTTGTGCCGGGGAAGGAGCCTGCCAGGTCTTTTGCTGTAAGAAGGCGAGCTTCCGCATAACGGCTAGCGTCGTTCATCTCCGCGAATAGCCGAGATTTCTTTTCCTCAGGAGCCTCACTAGGAGCAGCACCAGATGTCACTCCGGGACTACTAGCGGTGTGATCGGGCCGCGGCGAACACATGGCTACCAGAAGCACTATCGCCGCCATCAAGACAACTACAGCGCATCCGGTTTTCATTACACCATTGGCCCCGGCACTCGGTGGAGCCGGAAGGGTCCCTTGCCTAGGCCTATTAGGGTGACCGCAATTTGGGCAAGCTTCGGCTTGGTCACTGATCTGCCGTCCACACTCTTCACATGCGATAAGCGCCACCGCATCCCCCTGTTCTGATCCGTCAGTTGAATCTATCAATTCGATTGCGCAGGTAAACCTTGCCTCCGATTACGGTGTGGGCAGGCATGGGGAATGCTGGATACAGCCCTGCGTTTGCGCTGACTACATACACGGCATCGCCTCGATCCTGGAGGGCCTTTACCTGCTGGCCATTGCCGGTGTTGAGTAAGTAAATCCCATCACCATCGAATGCAGTGACGCCCGTGTCGACCATCAGGGATTCCCCAGGATTGATTACGGGGATCATCGAGTCCCCGCGACCGGTAACCAGCACAAGTCGCCCAGGAGGTGGGACGAACCCAACGACCGACCGTATGTAAGTTGGTGCAAAGTCCATCGCACGCACGACGTCCGGAAAATCCTCGTTGATTGCTCCATCCCCCATGTCGGCATCTCCATCCAGCTGCTGGACGCGAACATAGCTCTGCGTGGTCGCAGGAGTGGAGACGACTGCTGCGGCCTCTCCCATCCCGAAGTGGGATAGCGGCTTGCCAGTCAGCTGAGCCAGCTTTGGAAGCTTCCGCTTGTCGACCTTGCCCGTGCGCAACCAGCCAGACACTGCCTGCTCAGTGACGCCAAAGGAATCTGCGATCCCTTTCTGGGTCAATTTGGACTCTTCGATGGCCGAACGGATGGCGGCCGCCATGGCGGAATTGTCAAGCATTGCTTGATTGTCCATGGGGTGCCGAGCCAATGTAAGAAAGCATCGCTTGACTGAAGACTAAAGCGACGCTTAAGCTGGACGTATGAATCATATCGCTGCTGCCGTAGAGAAGACGGGGGCCGGCCAAGCCGGGTTGGCACGCCTGCTCGGCGTATCGCCCCAAGCAGTCAATCAGTGGGTCAACGGCAATAGACCTGTGCCTTCGCGGCACGTACTCGCCATTGAGAAGGCGACCGGCGTATCGCGGCACGAACTCCGGCCTGACGTATTTGGCCCAAGCGCAGCTTCTGATTCCCAGGAGCAGCGGCCGACGGTAGCTGATCAGATCCGTGCGGAGGTGGACAGCCGGATGAGCAAGCGCGCGCTGCGCGCCCGGCTGGGTCTGTCGACGGACAAGCAGCTGGCGACGGTGCTGAAGCTGCCGATCGAACAGGTTGAGGGCTGGCCGGAAGAGGGCGCCTTGCCGGCGCTGCCGCAGATCCAGCGCCTGCTGGGCGTCCAGGAACAACCGCAGGCGCAGCAGGCGCCGCACGACCCCGACGAGAACCGTTACGCCCCCTTGGAGGTGGCCTGAGATGCGCGCGCTGAAGCAGCGCCTAGCGATCCATCGTCGCCAGCGCGCCTTCCAACAGTGGGACCAGCTGGCGATCAGCCTGGCCCTTGGTGTGTCGGTCAGTGCTGTGGAGACCCGGCGCTGGTCGGAGGGTTCCGTTCCAGATGCTCTGCGAGCGTCAGCATTCGCTGTCCCAGTTCGCGAAGTTGAACTGAGGTCAGCGCGTAGTTGGGACTCGAATGAGCTTGCGCAACTTTCTCTGTCGGGCTCACCAGGTACTTCATCGTGAAGAAGCCGATCCCGTACTGCGTGACCACACCACTGTCCCAGCCGGCCACCGGTGCCAGCGGCTTCTGCTCCTGTGAATCGTCCATGTCGCCCTCCTTGTGGGCTGTTCGTGTGGAAACGCCAGCGTAGCGCAAGGAGGGCGGCGCCAGTCGTCCCTGAGTAGTTGTCCATGGCGCACATGATGCGCCGCCGCAATGCCCCGAAAAACCTTGAAACACCTGTCTCCCCAAGGTGACCCATGACTTGCCGAACCTCCTCTTTGAACTGGCTGGACGTGCTCTACAACTCCGTGCGCAAGACGCCCGGCGGCGTGGCCGATGCAGCTGCCTACCTGGCCGACCGCCGCGGCAAGTCGATGCACCCGGAGACGCTGCGCGCGAAGCTGCGCGGCTTGGAGGGTGAGTCCCTGACGATCGAACACGCCGAACTGCTGACCGAGTGGATGCAGGAGAAGGCGGGCGGCTGCGAGTACGCCCTGGAGTGGATGCAGGCGCTGGCCGGCCAGTTCGGCATGGCCGTGGACGCGGTTCCGCCGCCGCCGGAGGGTGGCTGGTCGGATGAGATCGGCGCAATCCAGACGAAGCTGCTGGAGATCACTTCTCGCGTTGGCCGTCTGTCGGGCACTGCTGTGGAGGCGATGTCCGACCGGCGTATCGATAGTGACGAGGCCGAGCTGATGGTGAGCGAGGCCCGTGCGCTGCGCACGATGGCGCACCGCCTGGAGCGAAACGTGGCACGTGCTGCGGCGAAGGGGAGGGCGCGCAAGTGACCAGCCATCCCGCTCGATCCACTGATCCCAGTACCAGCCACGAAGCTGCACGTCACGTCGTTGATAGTGGCCTGCAGGCAGATCAGCAGCGGGTGGCAATGCTGGCTCTGAAGCAAGGCAGCGGGCTGACGAGCAATGAGCTTGCCCAGCGGACTGGCCTTTGCCGCTACATGCTGGCTCGCCGGCTGCCCGAGCTGGAAGAGGCTGGGTTGGTTTGGCGCGGACAGAAGCGGGAGTGCAAGGTCAGTCGCCGCAGCGCTTGCACCTGGTGGGCTGTCGCGCCCGGCGCCAACTACACGCTGGCGGTCTGAAATGAGCTTCGAAGCATTCGCATGGGCTGCCCGCCAGCGCGTCACCAGCACTCAGAAGCTCGTGCTGCTGATGCTGGCTGAGCGCCACAACAAGGATACCGGCCAGTGTCGGCCCAGCCACGACACGCTGGCAGAGGACTGTGGGCTGACCCGCCGCTCTGTCATTGACCAAATTGGAAAGTTGGCCCAGGCCGGCTACATCACCGTTCTGCCGCGCGCCAAGGACAACCTTCGGCTGCCAAACCAGTACCGCCTCAACTTCCACTTTGGCATTCAGGCGGCACCCAAGGCGCCAGAGGATGACCCCTATTTGGTGGTGAACGACGTTCACCACCCCGTGGTGAATCAGGTTCACCAGGTGGTGAACGACGTGCACGGGGGTGGTGAACCACGTGCACAGGAACCAGGAATTAAACCAGGAAGAGAACCTAAGAGCAGAAAGCAGCGCGCAAGCGCGCCGGCTGCTCAGGCAGTGGATCTGGATTTCGCGACCTGGCCCAGCCCGCCGTCTCCGCAGGTCCTTGGTGACTGGCTCCACCTCCGCCGCCAGCGCCGCGCCCCGGTCACTCCGACCGTTCTGGAGAGCTTCGGCCGCGAGCTGCATCTGGCCGCTGCCATGGGCTTCACGGTCGACCAATGCCTGGCGAAGTGCTGCACCCGCAACTGGCAGGGCTTCGAAGCCGCATGGCTTGAGCGCGACCTGTCTACCACCAACCGCACCAAGGGAGCGTCCCATGCAACGCCTCAACACGGTTCTGCCGATCGAATCGAGCAGCTCCAGCAGCAGTTCCGCGCCGAACGCCGAAGCGGTGGCGGTGGTGGCGGCCCTGGCGATGAGACCGGAGTCGTCTTCGATGCCGAGTTTGCCGTCGTCGGGGGAGCCACTCAGCGTTGAAGCAGCTGACTACCTGTTCGAGTTCTGGAAGCAGATGGGCTCCATGTTCCCGGGTAGTTGGGAGCGCCAGAACGGCGCCTCACCCCTCAAGCATGACCGAACCCTGGCGCCGGCCGGAACCACATGGGCTCAGATTCTGAGGGGGAGGCTCAGGTCTCAGCACGCCCGTGGGCTAGCCGCCTGCCTCACTGAGGGCCGCGAGTGGCCACCGACGCCGGGTCGGTTCCTGCAGATGTGCCTGGACATTCCGGTCATGGCGGCGGTGGAGCGGGAGATGGCGCCAGGCCGCCCGCAGAGCGGATTCACGGTGCTGGTGCGTTCGCTGCTGGACTTGCACGTCTACGCCAGCGCTGACCACGGCTCGCAGCAGCGCCGGATGCTGGAGGAGGCCTACACGCGCGCTGTCCAGCACGTGGTCGAAGGGAAGCTGCTGCCGCAGCCAGTGCTGGCAATCGAACAGGAGAAGCACGTCGTTCGGCCGGTCCGCGATCGCGAGTCGGCGCGCGCTGCGATGGAACGGGCCGCTGCGGAACTGAACTTCGATGGTGACTGAAGCGGAGATGGTCCAGGCCGAGCAGGCCGGGCGCTGGGCGCGCGATGCCTGCCGCAGTCGGGAATCGGCACCGCGGTACGAGATGGGGCAGGACGGTTTGACGCGGCGGCACCGCTGGCAGGCCGGGTGGGACCAGCGGGACCAGGAACTAAGCGCGGCACGCCGCGAGACGACGAGGAAGAAGCGCTGATGGACTTTGCCAACTACAACACGCGCAGCCGGTACGCCAAGGAGATCAACGCCGGCTACTCGGCGCGGCTGAACGGCCAACGCCTGAGCGACAACCCGCACCTGGTGTGGCACGACCAGCCGGAGGGCGGTCTGGCCAAGCAGGTCGGCCACTTCACCGAAAAGGCCGAGGCGTGGCAGTACGGCTGGCGCCGCGCAGACCACGGGGACAGGGGCGCGCGCTGATGTGGTGGTCAATGTCGCTCGGGCCGCCTCCCACCCGAGAGGAAAGGGCCCGGATGGAGCTGGCAAAGACGGGCCCTTGCATGGCCTGCCTGGCGCTTCAGATGCAGGGCCTGCTGGAGCCGGAGCTGGTGGTCTACGGCTGCGACTACAACCACGCCAAGAGCGGGAACCTGCGGCGCGGTCACATGTTCGGCTACGCGCTCTGCAAGTGGCACCACCAGCGGCATCCGATGGAGGGGAACACCTTCGCGACGATGCGCCAGATCTACGGCCCGAGCCTGATGGATGGCTCGCGGACCTTCCACGAGACATACGGCTCGGATGACGAGCTGATTTCAAACCAGACGTACATCAACGAACTGAGGAATGACACCAATGGCTAACACCGGCATGGCAGATAGGGTGCGCGGCGTATTCGAGGCGCGCAAATCTGAAGCGATTGACCACGCGCAGCTGTTTGAGGTGCTGGGGCTGTCCGCCGCGCACCTCAGCGCCGAGCGCAACACCGTGCGCGACCAGCTGAAGTACCTGGTGAATTGCGGCTATCTGACGAAGACGGGCCGCCGGGCGACGGCAGCGTATCGATACAGTGGACAGGGCATGCGGTTCCAGAAGGCAACGGCTGAAGAACTTCGGGAGCGCCGCATCGAACGTGGCCGCGCCTACCGTGCGAAGAATGGCACACAGCCGAAGGCGCCACGGGTGGACAAGATGACCATCAACCGGTCGCGCGTGGGGCTGCTGGCGGACCTGGCACCGGCCAAGCCGTGGGGCAAGGAGAAGGACGACCAGCGCCCGTCCGAGACGGTGGAGCAGTTCCAGGCGCGGGGCGGGCAGGTGCAGCGCCTGACGGCCAGCTGGGAGCAGCGGGCATGACCGCGCTCGCGTTGAAGCCGTGCCCGTTCTGCGGCTCAGTCCCTGAGACCGGTGTTTGGCAGAAAGTCGGTCTGACCGTCCAGTGCAGTTCAAGCCTCACCGATTGCCCGGTGAATCCCGGTTACTCGCACTATGAACCGATGGGGGCCGTAGCAGCCTGGAACGCCCGCGCGCTGGATTGGCGCCCGATCTCCGAGGCGCCGCAGGACGGCACGCGGCTGATGCTGTGGGACTCGGTGAGCAAGCGGCCGGTGTTCGGGAGCTGGCGGGGTGACAACCCCAAGATCACGCACTTTGCGGCCGAGCCGGCCGGCCCGGAGGTGGTCTGATGGCCAGCAAGCCGTTCGTGGCTGGATGGGCGCTGATCCTGATCGGTGCCTGTGGTAACGGGCCATGGTGGGCGAACGCGGCCGTGGGTGTGATCGGCGTGCTTGTAGTCAGGTCATGCAGCCAGAAGGAGCGCGACTGATGGACGCCATCGAGAAGCAGGCGCGGGAGCTGCTGGCTGTGGAGTACGAGAAGTTCGATCTGCCCAGCACTGCAGCTGGTGCCCGAGCGGGCGCATATGACCTCAACCCTTCTATGCGCGCCGTAGTAGCCGCCCTCACGCCGCCCGAAGGCTATGTGCTGGTGCCGGCGGAGCTGCTGCGCATGGTAGCTGGCTGCGCCTATCCGGTTTCGAGCGAAATCAACCCGCGCGGGCACAACTGGTCGGAGGCGTACTTGGACGAGGTGTTGCCGAAGATCAAGGCAGCCATGCTGCCCGCTAGCCCGGAGGTCCCATGAGCCAGCAACCCGCCGATCACCACCACAATCGACAGCCCGGCTGGCCGACCTGGGGCCGGCAGAACCTCACGCTCACTGCTGCTGTGCGGATGGTCCGCATGTACGGAGACCGTGTCCCATCGGTTGCGCAGCTTCGGGCCGACTTCGGCGTCAGCCGTGCGACGGCATTCCGTTGGCGCGCGGCCTTCCGCGATGCGATCGAGCAGAACGAGGCCGACCATGCAGGCTGACCGCGCGCTGGAGCTGGTGCTTCCCTGGCCGAGCAAGGATCTGTCGCCGAACGCCCGCGTGCACTACCGGGTGAAGGCCATGGCCACGAAGTTGGCCCGTCAGACGGCAGTGGTGCTGGCGCACGAGGCGGGGTGGCGCGCGCTGCAGTTGCCACCCGGCAAGTTGCACCTGTGGATCGACTGCTACCAGGCGCCGGGCAAGAAGCTGCCAGACGACGACAACATGACGGGCCGGTGCAAGCCGTACCGAGACGGCATCGCCCAGCTGCTAGGCATCGACGATGGGCGGTTCCAAGGGCATCTGTTCGTGCATGACGAACGACGGCCTCGCGGTCAGGTGGTGGTGCGTATTACGGGCGGGCCGGCGGCGGCCGGCCACTTAACGACAGGGGAACGGGCATGAATCCACGTGAGGCGATGGGACGGCTGGGGCCGACCACGGTGAAGTTCGACATCGGCCGGGGAGGCGGGAAGCCCGACCTGACGAACCAGGACATTGCAGCGGCGCTGGGTATGGTGCCGGCAGGGCTGGGCCGGGAGCTGCTGGAGGCGTGCTGGTGGCCGGACGGAGCGGCGCTCAGACAGGGTGCCCTGAGAGACGTAATCCTGTCGCTCGTCATGCCTGAGCTTGCGCGACAGGCCCGGAAGCTGACGGAGGTACACCTGGATCTGCAGCTGGCCGAGGCAGCCGTGTCATTCGCAGGCAGGTCGCCGACCACCACTCAGCGAAACGAAGTGGCCAGGTGTCGTTCGGAATTGGCCATGGCACGTGCGTCCACCTGGCCGAAGAACACTGCTGATCATCTGCCGGCTATTGCTCGGGCAGCCATCGTTGAGCTGTCGGGCGGTAACAAGTGCATGGCCTGTGGCGGGCGGCAGTACAGCATGGAAGAGGCAAAGGTTACGATGTGCAAGGAATGCCGTGGAACTGGGCTTGAACCGAACCCTGATCGGCGCCGCGCCTTGGCAATTGGTTGCGACCCGTCCGACTATCCCCGTAGGTGGCGCGTGGTGTATGAATGGATTCTGATGAAGATGAGCGATGCGATGGCCGGAGCTGAGCGACAGTTCGTGGTGACTCTTTCAAGGGATGCGGCGTGATAAACCCGCTGCATGTGAATTTCTCGTTGGAACGGAAGCCCGGCTGGCGGCAGAAGCCTGACGCTACGTGCGACGTGTACATCGTGATGGCACGTGATGGATCAGGTCCGATGTATGTAAAGGTGGGGATGAGCAGCCACCCTGAGTCGCGGCTGGTGTCGATCCAGACGGCCTGTCCGCTTCCGCTGCTGAGAGCGATGGCTTTCACCTGCCGGTCTACTGCCCTGGCCCGGGCGGCTGAGGGAGCAATGCATCTTCACCTGAGCGAGTACTCCACAGTCGGCGAGTGGTTTCGATTCGAATGGGGTGAGGAAAGCAAGAGCTTGCTTGAGAAGGCTATGAACGACTTGATTGAGCAAGTGGACGGCAGAAAGCTGCGCCAAATCGACCTGTCTACCGTATCTCGGTCGGTCCTGGAGAGGAGGAGGGAGGCGGAGCAAGCGCGCTCCAAGCAGCTCGCAGCGGCAATGGAGAAGCATCGAGTGGCTGTGGAGTTGCGCGCTCCATATAAACGGCCGTAATTTTCTACCATCGCGCACGACTCGACCCCGGCCATCCAGCCGGGGTTTTTCATTTCAGGATTCGCCATGGCACAGATCACCCCCCAACAAGCTGGCGGCGTGAACGTCGTGGCCTTCCTCGACATGCTGGCGTGGTCCGAAGGCACGGACAACGGCAAGCAGGCCACCAAGGACCGCGGCTATGACGTGATCGTTGGCGGGCAGTTGTTCAAGAGCTACGCCGACCATCCGCGCGTGCTGGTGGACCTTCCGAAGCTCAAGATCCAGTCCACTGCGGCAGGCCGCTACCAGCTGCTGCGCCGCTATTACGATGCGTACAAGAAGACGCTCGGCCTGAAGGATTTCTCGCCGCTGAGCCAGGACCTGATCGCGCTGCAGCAGATCCGGGAGCGTCGCGCGCTGCCGCTGATCCAGGCGGGCAAGATCCCGCAGGCCATCAAGGCGGTCAGCAACATCTGGGCGAGCCTGCCTGGCGCTGGCTACGGCCAGCACGAACAGCAGCTTTCCGACCTGTTGGCCGTGTACCGCAAGGCCGGCGGAACGGTGGCGCCGTGACTGAGCCCGTGAGCACTCTAAAAACCATTGTCGGGACGTTCACCGCGGCGGTTGTGGCACCGGCGACGGCTGATGCGCTGAGGCAGGCCGAACGGGTGATCCTCGGCGTGCCGCAGTCCGTGTTGCTGGTTGCCATGGCGGGAGCGCTGATCGGCGTTTTGCTGCTGCCGGAGAAGGACGCGGAGCGGGTAGCCGCTGACGCCAGCCGCCGTCGCGGCCACCGCCTCCTGCAGACCGCCGCGCGCTGGGCTGCCCTGGCTGTGGCGGTCGTGGCCTACGCCATCGTGGCCGCATGGGTCATCGCGGTTGCCGCGTCCATCTGGCCGGCGCTGGCGGGCGCCCCGCAGCTGCCTCTGGCCGGCCTGTCCGGCGTCCTGATCCGCCGGCTGCTGCCCGGCTACGTGCGCATGGTGGAGCGGGCCACTGGTGCCATCGGAGGCGAGAAGCCATGAGGGTACTGATTCGTTTCTTTAGCGCGCTGTGGACGCTGATCGTAGGCGCCATTGCCGACGTGCTGCAGTGGCTGAGCAAGCCCGGCAGCAGGGTCAAGCTGGTGTGCGCCGTGCTGGCCTTTGGCTGCATGGTGTCCGGGCTGACTGCCTGGGAGAAGGAGCAGAAGATCCGCGACCTGAGCGCCCAGGTCATCCAGGTCCAGGCCGACTGGCAGGCCGATGCCGCCCGATTGCAGGCCGACGTGGATAGCCGCGATCAGCGACTGGCTGAGGTCGCCGCCGCACTGAGGGTCGAAGCCGAGAATCTGGAAGCGCTCAAGGCAGAGAGCGCGGCAGCACTTCAGGAGCTGGCCAGCAAGATTGAGGCATCCGAGAAGGAGGCGTCCACCTGGCGCGGCCGCTACGAGCAACGACCCGACACCTGCAAGGCAGCACTGGAGCTGCTCGATTCCGCCTGTCCGGCACTGAAGGGGTACTGACATGCGCGTCATCGTGGTTACAACCGCTGCGCTACTGGCAGCGTGCCAGGCCGCACCGACCAAGCAGAACCCGCCGCCAACAGCAGTCATCAAGGTTCCGGTGGCCACCTATGTGCCCATCGACGCCAAGCTGCGCTTGCGCTGCAAGTGGGTGAAAGAGGCGGCGCCGTCTGCCGTGTTCGAAGTGAGCCACGGCCGCAAGCGGTGCCTCGATCTGTACGAGGCACAGTTCGATGCCATTGATCAGGTGCAGGGGAAACCTATTCCTTCGGACGGCGGCTGATGCCGCGCCGGGCACCGAAGCACAACGCCATGCCGAGGCCGGCGGTCGTGCACGTGCCAGCTGCAGTGGTGAGGAAGACCACAGCCGAGCGCGGCTACGGCAGCCGATGGCAGCGAGCGCGCGCGACCTACCTGCTGAGGCACCCGTTGTGCGCGGAGTGCCAGCGGTCGGCGCACGTCACGGTCGCGACGGTGGTCGACCACATCACTCCGCACAAGGGCAGCCAGGCGTTGTTCTGGGACACCGACAACTGGCAGCCCCTCTGCAAGCCCTGCCACGACCGCAAGACTGCGACCGAGGACGGCGGGTTCGGCAACTGGCACCGAGGTGCCAAGGCGACCCCGAAACGCGCGCGTGGATGCGAATGAATCGCAACAACGAATGACAGGGCGGGGGGAGGGTCAAAAGTTGGGGCGGTTCGCCTCCCTGACCGTGCGCCCAGCCTTTTTTTCGCACCGTCAAAATTGAGATTTGAAAAATGAGAGGACGGAAGCCGACCGCTCCGGCCCTCAAGGTGATTGCCGGAACCGCCCGGCCGGACCGTGAGGCGCCTGACGCTCCCGAGTTCGACCTGATCGACGTGTTCCCCGACCCGCCGCAGCACCTGAACGTCAACGGGGCTGCAATGTGGAATGACCTTGGCCCCCAGCTGGTGGCAGCCAAGGTTCTCCAGACGGTGGACCTGTATGCACTGCAGCAGCTCTGCTACGCCTGGCAGGTCCAGGTCGCCAAGCAGATGGCAGGGGTGGATATCACAGCCGCTGAACAGACCGCGCTGAAGGCGCTGATGTCCGAGTTCGGTATGACGCCGGCGAGCAGACGCAAGGTGAGTTCTGGTGGCGCCGAGAAAAAGCCCGGCAACAAGTTCGGCGCCCTCCCGGCGCTCGCCAAGTAAAAAGAAGCCAGCGAAGCCGACGACTGCGGCGCGCCACCGGCGGCGCCCGAGCCCGGATCCCGCCGACTACGTGGCGGTGGCCATCGACTACGCGCAGGAAGCGGTGGAGGATCGGAAGGGCAAGGCATTCGGGTTGCTGATTCGCCAGGCGGCCAAACGCTTCCTGGACGACCTGGCCCGCGCGAAGAAGAGAGGGTCAGCGTTCACGTTTTCACCCGCGCATGCAGTGCACGCCTGCGGCTTCATTGAGCTGCTGCCGCACGTTGAAGGCTCTTGGGAGACTCCCGAGATCCGCCTGCACCGGTCCCACGTATTCTTCGTGGTCCAGCTGTTTGGATTCCGGAAGCTCGATGGCACTCGGCGTTTCACATCGGCGCTGTTTGCGGTGGCACGCAAGAACGCCAAGTCGACCTTGGCCTCTGCGATCCTGTTGTACTGCCAATGCTGCGAGAACGAGGAAGGCGCCCAGGTGATTTCGGCGGCGACCACCTTCCCGCAGGCTTCGATCATCTTCAACGTCGCCAAACGGATGGTGGAGAAGACGCCGGACCTTCGGGAGGCGTATGGGCTTGAGACCTGGGCCAAGTCGATCAGTCGCATGGAGATCGGCGCCAGCTTCAAGCCAATTCACGCGAAGGCAAGCACTCAGGACGGTTTGAACCCGTCCCACGTTGGCCTTGATGAGATCCACGCGCACAAGACGCCTGATCTGCTGAACGTCCTGCAGTCCGCTGCGGGCGCCCGCCGCAACCCTCTCTGGCTGTTCACCACGACCGAGGGATACACCAACCCCGGCCCCTGGGCCGAGATCCGGCAGTTCGTGAAGCAGCTGCTGGCCGGCGTGTTCAAGCACACAGCCGACCATTACCTGGCAGTGTTCTACGCTGTCGACGAAGACGACGAAGATTTCGACGAGGCGAGTTGGCGAAAAGCCAACCCTCTGATGGAGGTAAACCCGCACCTCTTGGGAGCTATCCGAAAGGAGGCGGTCGAGGCCAAGGCCATGCCGTCCAAGCTGGCTGAGTTCCAGATCAAGCGGCTGAACCGGCCGGCCTCGGCGGCAAACGGCTGGGTTGCACTACGCAAGTGGGCAGCCTGCTCTGGTGAGGTCGACCTTGAGGCGCTGAAGGATGTTCCATGCTGGGGTGGGCTGGATCTGGCCAGCACCAGCGACCTGACGTCGTTCCGGCTTGTGTGGCGGGTGGACGGAAAGATCATTACCTGGGGTCGCCGCTGGGTTCCAGAGGAGGCAGTAAAGCAGCGAACTGAGCGCGGTACGGTCCCTTATGCGGGCTGGGTCGCGTCTGGTCACCTCGAAACTACCGAGGGCGAGGTCACCGACTACGCCCATATCGAGATGTCGATCCTGGACGTCGTCTCGCGATTCAACGTTCAGTCAATCGCATTCGATAGCTGGAACGCAACCGAGGTTGTGGGCCGGCTTCTGGCCGCCGGCGTCCCGATGGTGCAATTCATCCAGGGGCCGAAGTCGTATCACCCGGCTATGCAGGACCTGGAGCGCGCCTACGTGGGCAAGCGCTTCGTCCATGACGGTGATCCGGTGCTGACCTGGTGCGCTTCCAACCTGGTGGCGCGGCGAGATCAGAACCTGAACATGGCGCCAGACAAGAAGCGATCGAGCGAAAAGATCGATGACATGACCGCGCTGCTGATGGCTGTTGGTATCAGCATCCCCGTTGCTGAAGAAAAGAGTGACAAGAAGCTTGTCCTCATGACCTTGGGATAGCCCATGAAGAACGAGAACCGCGCCTACAGCTTGCTGGAGGTGAAGAACTACGACGACGACCTGCAGGTGATCACCGGCCTGGCCACAACGCCGGAGCCGGATCGCTATGGCGATATCGTCGAGCCGCTGGGCGCGAAATTCGCTGCCGAGCTTCCGCTGCTCTGGCAGCACCGCCACGACAGCCCGGTGGGCATCGTGAAGTTCGGCAAGCCGACGGCGAAGGGCATCCCGTTCACCGCGAGCGTGGTGAAGATCGAAACGCCGGGCGCGTTGAAGGATCTCTGTGACCTGGCATGGCAGTCGGTGAAGGAACAGCTGGTGCGCGGCGTGTCGATCGGCTTCCGCGCGCTGGAGTACAGCTACATGGAAGGCGGCGGCATCCGCTTCACCGAGACCGAGATCTACGAGCTTTCCCTGGTCACCATCCCGGCCAACGCCGCGGCGACCATCCAGACCATCAAGGCCATGGATTCCGGCGCCCGGCGCCCGGTGAACTATGGTGTCCCCCTTATCCAGCGCCAGTTGGCCAAGGTCGAGCGACCGGCCGGCGGCGCGGTGAAGTTGTTGCATTGAAGTGCCGGGCCGCGTGGCCTTGCGGGGTGGAACCCGCTTCCCATCATTTGCAGGCACCGCCCGGCGTGGAACCCGGGCCGAACGGCTGCGCCTACGAGAGAGAACCGAACAATGAACATCGCAGAACAGCTGGAGAAGCTCCGCGCCACCCGTGCTGAGCTGGAAAAGCAGCTCTCCGCCGTAATGAAGAAGCCGGCCGACGAGCAGCGCTCCCTGAACACCGGCGAGCAGGAGGAGTTCGACTCGCTGAAGAGTCAGATCACCTCGCTGGATGGCGACATCGAGCGCTACGAGCACCTGCAGGCGATCCAGGCCAAGTCGGCCACCACCGTTGCAACCATCGTCAAGGCGCAGGGCTCGGCTACCGTCGGCGCCGAAGGCCGCACGCTGGAACCGGCGCAGCTGAAGACGGTCGACAAGACCGACGCAGGCATCGGCTTCGCCCGTATGGCCCGCTGCCTGGCCGTATCGCATGTCCACCACCAGAATCCGCTGGACGTGGCCCGCGCCATCTACCCGAACGATGAGCGCCTGCACGGCATCATCCAGGAGAAGGCCGCGGTTCAAGCTGCCAGCACCGGCAACGCGACCTGGGCCGGAAACCTGATCACCGATGGCGGAGTGGCCTTCGCCGACTTCGTCGAGTGGCTGCGCCCGCGCTCGCTTCTTGGCCAAGTCTCGGAACGCCTGCGCAACCTGCCGTTCGATACCCCGGTGCTGGTTCAGGGTTCGGCTGGCACGGCCAAGTGGGTCAAGGAAGGTGCTGCAAAGCCGCTGACCAAGTGGTCGTACACCCGTGCGAAGCTGACCCCGCTGAAGGTGGCCGCGATTGCTGCCGCGACCAAGGAAACCATGATGCGCGCCACGCCGGCGGCCGATGCGCTTCTGCGCGACGAGCTGGGCCGGGCGGTCAATCAGACCATCGACACGCAGTTCATCGATCCGGATGCAGCGGCCGTCGCCGACGAGGCACCCGCCTCGATCCTGAATGGCGTAACGGCGACCACGGTTCCGGCTGGCAGTGATCCGGACTCGATCCGCGCTGGCGCTGCGGCGCTCATGAATGCCATCGCAGGTTCGAACCTGTCGCTGGCGGGCTCGTTCTGGGCGATGTCGGAGCGTACCGCGATCGCGCTGTCGCTGATGGTCAACCCGCTGGGCGCTTCCGAGTTCCCGGGCATCAACTTCACCGGTGGCACCTTCTTGGGCCTGCCTGCGTTCGTGTCGGCGTATGTGCCGGACGATGAAGACGGTGCCGTGATCGCGCTGATCAAGGGCGACGAGATCTTCCTGGGCGACGAAGGTGGTCTGCAGGTTTCGATGTCGGATCAGGCATCGCTGGTGATGGATGACGCCCCGACCATGAGCAGCACCACGCCGACCGCGCAGCAGGTTGTCTCGCTGTGGCAGACGAACAGCGTGGCCTTCCTGGTCGAGCGCTTCATCAACTGGCAGCGTCGCCGCACGCAGGCCGTCGCCTGGGCCCGCGTGAACTGGGGCAGCGGTTCGGTTCCGTCTGGCTCGTAACCGACGCGTGGCGGGGCCTTCGGGCCCCGTCACCTCCCCCCGAACTGCGAGGTTCCCATGAGCAAGGTTGATATCGTCGGACGCGGTGGCCGCGTGATCAGCGTGCATCATCGTGTCGCTGCGGCGCTGGAGCAGCGCGGCGGCTACTTGAGGCGTGACATGGTGGCGCAATCGCCCATGGCGCCGAATCCGGGCGCCAAGGCGCCTGCGCCTGGAAGGGCGAAGAAGAAGGTCAAGAAGGCGGTGGCCAGGGCCGGCCAGCCGAACAAGGACACATCCGTATGACCGGTTTCTCGCCCCGGGAGCTGGCCATCGCCGCTGGCGTGCGGCGGCATGGCGTCGACTACCTCAAATCGCTCTCGCCGGTAGTTGCCGCGCCGGGGCGGGACAGCTGGCATACCCTGACCGTGCAGGAGCCATTCACGGGTGCGTGGCAGCGCAACATGGAAGAGCGCGCGACCACGATCCTGACCTATCCGACGTTGTATGCCTGTCTCAACCGCATCGCCTCCGACATCGGCAAGCTTCCTTTCGTGCTGAAGACGGAGGACGCGAACGGCGTTTGGCGCGTCGAGAAGAACAACACCGCTTACGCCCCCGTCTTGCGCAAGCCGAACGGCTACCAGATCGCGCAGCAGTTCCGCGCAGCCTGGATGCTGTCCAAGTTGATCCAGGGCAACACCTACGTCCTGAAGGGCCGCGACAATCGTCAGGTCGTCAACCGGCTCTGGGTGCTCGATCCGTGCAGCGTGCAGCCGATGGTGTCCGACAGCGGTGAGGTCTTCTACCAGCTCAACTACAGCACCGGTACGAACCTACTGCCGGAGAACTACCCAGGCTCCCAACTCATCGTGCCGGCCAGCGAGATCATTCACGACCGGATGAACTGCTTCCATCACCAGCTGATCGGGGTGCCGCCGCTGTGCGCGGCGCACTGGCCTGCGGTGAAGAACCTGAAAATCCTGAAGGACTCGACCACCTTCTTCTCCAACGGCGCCAACCCTGGCGGCATCCTGACCGCACCGGCCGGGATGTCCGAAGAGGACGCGCAGGCAGTTAAGGACTACTGGAACAGCAGTTTCCAAGGATCCAACGCCGGCAAGGTGGCCGTGGTGGGCGCGGATATGAAATTCACTCCGTTCGCCTTCAAGGCAGCTGACTCGCAGCTTGTCGAACAGATGCGCTACTCGGACGAGCAGATCTGTCAGCCGTTCGGCATCCCGCCGTTCAAGATCGGCATCGGGTCGATCCCTGCGGGTATGAAGGTCGACGACATCAACCAGCTGTACCACTCGGACGCGCTGCAGGCGCACATTGAGGGCATCGAAGAGCTTCTGGACGAGGGCCTTGGCATCTCCCGCCCGATGGGCGTGGAACTGGATCTGGAGCCGCTGCTGCGAATGGACGCGGGCAAGCAGGCGGACGTGCACACCAAGCTGACCGGTGGCGGCATCGAGACTCCGAATGAAGCCCGACTCGCGTTCAACCTTCCACCGCTGGAGGGTGGCGACACCGTCTACATGCAGCAACAGGACTTTCCGCTCGACCAGGTCCGGCAGAACAAGATCACGGCCGAACCCGAGGCCGCACCGGTGGCACCGTCCGCCGAAGCCGCCGACACACCGCCTGAGGACAGCGACGAGCTACGCGCGCTGCAGCAGGAGAATTTCATGATGAAGGCCCTTCACGCCGCGAGAGCCGAGGTGTTCCGCAATGACTGACCCCATCGACTTCGGCAAGGAGATCGGCGGCCTTATCCGGGAGGCGGTCGCGCCGGTGAAGCGTGAGCTGGAAGAGCTGCGCGATCGGGCTCCGGAGAAGGGCGCCCCGGGGCAGGACGCCGAGCCGGTGGACGTGGATGCGCTGGCCGACCTGGTCGTGGCCAAGCTGCTCGAGTCGCCTCGCCTGCTGACGCTGGTCGACGTGGCCACGGCCGATGCCGTCTCCAAGCACTTCGAAGCCAACCCGGTGCAGCACGGCCGGGACGCAGATCCTGCCGTGATTGAGGCAACGGTGAAGGCCGCTGTCGATGCGCTGCCGGTGCCGAAGGATGGCCTGGACGCGGATCCAGTTACCGAGCAGCAGCTGGCTGCGGCGGTGGCCAAGCACCTGACCGAGAACCCGCCGCAGGCCGGCGCTGACGGTGTCGGCGTGGCCGGCGCCATGATCGATCGCGCCGGCGAGCTGGTGATCACCACCACGAAGGGTGAGGCGATCAGGCTGGGCAAGGTCGTCGGTGAGGACGGCCGGGACGGGCTCAGCTTCGAGACAGCCGCCGGTGACTACGACGCCGAGCGTGGCTTCGTCATTACGCTGGACGCCGGCGACCGCCGAAAGGAGTTCGTGCTGCCCTACATGGTGCATCGCGGCTTCTGGCGCGAAGGGATGGGCGTGAAGGCAGGCGAGTCCATCACCCACGACGGTGCCCTGTGGATCGCCAAGCGGAGCAATGCGTCGAAGCCCTGCCTGGAGAACGACCAGGACTGGGCGCTGGGCGCACGCAAGGGTCGCGACGGCAAGGACGGACGGAGCGTGCGGGTTCCGGCGGGGCCTGTGAGCCTGGGAGACGGCGATGATTGAGTTCGTAACCAAGGCGCAGGCCCAGGAGCAGCTCCGGCTTGATCCTGGCGCCGACGACCTGTGGCTGGCATTTGCCATACCGGCCGTGAGTGCGGCGGTGGATAGCTGGCTGAAGTCACCGTGGCGCCGCTATGAGCTTCAGCGGGATGGCACCGGCGCGCCGATCATCGGTGCTGACGGGATCCCCGTGCCGGTGGTGGACGATGAAGGAGAACCGGTGCTCGCTTCACAGGTAGTGCTGGCCACGCTGGTGGAACTGGCAAGCCACTACCGGTTCCGGGAGGGTGAGGGCGACAACACGGTGCCCGCCGATGCCGGACATGGGTACGTCCTTTCTCGCGCTGCGACGGCCCTGCTGGCGCCGCTACGGCGCTCCACGGTGGCGTAAGTGGCCTGCTCCGGCTGCGCGCGCCGGCGCGCCTGGCTCATGAAATGGATGCGAGAAGCGAATGAACGAGCAAAGCGAATTGCTGGCCGCCCTGCGAGCCCAGACCGAGGCGACGCACCAGCTGGTGGCGGCGCTGCGGGAAAAGACCACGGCCGACCAGGAGAACGCCAAGGCGGTTAACCGGCTGGTGGACTACCTCTGTGACAGTGAGGGGGGCGACGTGGAGCCGGCCAGCCCGGGCAACTACCTGAGCGGGAAGCCGCGATGATCGCTGCCGGCCGCCTGCGCCATCGGGTGCAGCTGCAGCGTCAGGTCTACGGGCAGTCGCCTGCGACCGGCGCGCAGACCGTCAGCTGGGAGCCGCTTGCCGATGTGTGGGCCGAAGTGGTGCCGCTGTCGGCCCGCGAGTTCGTGGCAGCCAACGCGGTGGACAGTGAGGTCACGTTGCGGGTGACCATCCGTCACCGCGAAGACGTGACCGACAAGTGCCGGGTGCTGTTCCGCGGCAAAATCCTGAACATCCATGGCGTGCTGCCCGACCCGGTAAGCGGTCTGGAGTACCTGACGCTTCCGTGCAGCGAGGGTGTCAACGATGGCTGATGGCATCCGATTCGACGTGAGCGGCCTGGACGGCATCCGCAACAAGATGGCGCAGGTGAAGCGCGAGGTGAACTACAAGGGCGGCCGGGCCGCCCTGCGCAGGGCAGCCAACGTGCTGCGCGACCAGGCGCAGAGCAACGCCCGCCGGGTGGACGACCACGAAACCGAGACCGCCATCTGGAAGAACGTCGCGGTGCGCTGGAATGGCCGCGCGTTCAAGCAGGATGGCGTGCTGGCGTTCCGTGTTGGCGTTCTGGGCGGTGCCCAGGCCGGCCGCGCCGCTCAGCAGGGGACGAGCAACCCCGGTGGCATCACCTGGTACTGGCGCTTGCTGGAGTTCGGCACCTCGAAGATGGCTGCGCAACCGATCTTCCGGCCGGTGCCGGACCAAGCCGGCCAGAAGGCCGTCGACGTGTTCGCGCGAAGCTTCAACCAGGCGCTCGACCGCGTGCTGGCCAAGCAGGGGGCGGCATGATCCCGCCCATCTTCCCGCTTTGCATCGCATCACCAGCGGTGCTGCTGGCCTTTGGCGACGCTCCGATCCGTGTCTATCCGTTCGGACTGATCGAGAAGCCGCCTGCACTTCCCTATGCGGTCTGGCAGACGGTCGGTGGTAGCCCCGAGAACTATTTGGCCCAGCGCCCTGACGTAGACGCGCTGACCACGCAGGTGGACGTTTATGCAAAGAACGAAGCATCCCTGATTGAGGGTGCCACCGCACTGCGTGATGCCTTCGAACCTCGCGGGTACATAACCCGCTGGGGCGGCCAGATGCTTGATCCCGAAACGAAGTTGTTGCGCCTGTCATTCGATGTGGATTGGCTGGTCCCTCGGTAACGCCTCACTACATCCCCACCCACGCCCCGCACTGCGGGGCTTTTTATTGCCCGCAGGAGAAACGATGAGCATCCTGACCCAAGGAACCCAGCTGTATGGCCTGATCAACGGCGTTGTCCGCGAGATCGAGTGCATCACGGCCTTCAACCCCGGCACCGCGCCGGCGGACCAGATCGACGACACTTGCCTGTCCGAGACCAACACGCGCACCTATAAGAAGGGCCTGCGCACGCCCGGCCAGGCGTCGGTGACCATCAACGCCGACCCGAAGAACGAGAGCCACTACCTGTTCTGGCAGCTGGCCGAGCAGGTGGACGGCGGCGACCCGATCCAGTGGGCCATCGGCTGGTCCGACGGCGTGGACATCGAACCCACTGTGCAGCAGGTCGGCAGCATCTCGAACATCGAAGTGACCAACGGCGGCACCGGCTACACCAGTGCGCCGACCGTGGCCATCACTGGCGGCGGTGGCAGCGGTGCAACGGCCACTGCCATCGTCGATTCTGGCTCGGTGATCGGCGTCAATATCACCAATCCTGGCACCGGCTACACCGGCACACCGACTGTCGCTTTCACCGGCGGCGCTGGCACCGGCGCCGCGGCTACGGCCGAGCGCTCCACGGTAGACGAGCTGGTCCTGCCGAATACCCGCACCTGGTACACCTTCCAGGCCTACGTGAGCGACTTCCCGTTCGACTTCCAGGGCAATGCGGTGGTGACCACTGCCGCGACCATGCAGCGCAGCGGGTCGGGCGTCTGGCTGCGCAAGGCTGAGACGCCGTGAGCCGGGCCCCGAAGAAGTCCGCCACCGCGCGTGCGGTGAGCCTGAGCGTCGACGGCCTGCTGCAGGCCGGAGCGTTCACTGGCCGGCCAGTGGAGAAGGAGATCCGCTGGAAGCAGGGCGACGAAGAGCTGACCGCCACCGTCTATGTGCGGCCGTTGGGCTTCCAGGCGGCGGTGTCCGACGTGCTGTCGGCCACGAACAAGCACGATGGTGTGGCCGGCCGCATCGCGGCCAGCATCTGCGACCAGGACGGCAAGGCAGTGTTCACCGTCGCTGATATCACCGGCGAGGCCGATCCGGAGCGCGGTGCCTTGGACGGCAACCTGTCGGTGGCGCTGTTGATGGCCATCGGCGAGGTGAACAACCTGGGAAAAGCTACGAGCTGACCCCGGAGGATGAGCTGTGGTGCGAGCTGGTCCTCAACGGGATCGGCGGCCGCAGCATCGGTGAGGCGAAGGAGCGCCTCTCCATCCGGGAGTTCCAGCTCTGGAGCGTGTACCGAGCCAAGCGCGGCAGCCTGAACTTGGGCGGGCGGATGGATGCAGCTGCAGGGATGCTGGCCGCGTTGTTCGTCAACGCCAACAAGAAGCCTGGCTCGACCCCGTTTAAGCCTGCCGACTTCATTCCCTATGCGGACGCCGAGCCCATCAGCCTCGAGGAGGCGATGAAGCAGTGGTAGTCGGCGCGTAGGGCGCGCATCAATCTCGCCGGCCATCGGCCGGCCCCTGCAGCAGAGAGAGCTATGTCCCGGTCCCTTGGTACGCTGACCATCGACGTAATCGCCGAGGTCGGCGGCTTCGCGTCCGGCCTGGACAAGTCCGAGCGCCGGGCGGAGAAGTGGCGCAAGAAGGTCGAGGCCGAGGCGAAGCTGGCTGGTCTGGCGCTCGCCGCTGGCATGACCGCCGCTCTTGCCGGGCTTTCGACGGTAGGCCTGTTGATCGCTCGCAATACCATGAGTGCCGAGCGAGAGGTTGCCCAGCTCGATGCAATCATCCGGTCAACGGGCGGGGCCGCCGGGTATACCCGGCAGCAGCTTCTGGACATGGCCGATACGCTTGCCAGCAAGTCCACATTCAGTGGCGGTGAGATCGTCGAGGCACAGACACGACTGCTGTCCTACTCGGGCATCCTGGCTTCCAACATCCCCCGCGCCATGCAGGCGGTCATCGACCAGTCGGCGCGCCTCGGCATCAGCGTCAGCCAGTCGGCGGAGACCATCGGGCGCGCGCTGGAATCGCCCAGCAAGGCTGCCGCCGCGCTCGCCCAGCAGGGTTTCGGCGCGGCCTTCACCAAGGAGGTGCGCGGCACAATCGACGAGCTCGTCAAAGCCGGCAAGGAAGGCGAGGCCCAGGTGATGATCCTGGAGATCCTTGAGGAATCCTACGCTGGTGCCGCACTGGCAGCACGGGACACCTTCGGTGGTTCGCTGACTGCACTCCGCCACACCATTGACGATCTCACCACTGGTCGTGACGGAAGCCTCGCCGGCGCCACCGCTGCAATCAATTCCTTCATCGACACCCTCAACGACCCTTTGGTCAGGGAGGGGTTCGACGCGATGATTGCAGGTCTCGGATCGATCCTGACGGACTTCGCCACCTATCTGAAGGACGGCACTGAGGTCCGAAACCTCACGGCGTCGATCGCGGACAGCTTCCGGCAGATCAGTGACCTCGGAGGCATCTTCAGTGGGACGATTGAGGGCTTGGACCGTGTTCGTGGCGGTCTGGTCGCAATCGAGAAGCAGGGCAACGCGGTAATGAAGCTGGCGACAGGCCAGTACAGCGGGTTGTTCGGCTCCCAAGGTGGTGGCTGGAGCCAGTTCCTCAAGGACTACCAGACGGGGACCCAGTACGCCGACCGCGGCTGGGCCGCTATGCAACCGAAGCCGGCGCCTACCGTCAGGCTCATCGAGGCCAGCCTGCCGCCGTCCGGCGTTACGGGCGATCCTGCCGCCCGTGCAGCCGCAGCTTCTGCTGCCGCGGCAGCTGCAGATGCCGAGAATGCCAAGAAGCGTCTGGCTGGTCAGCAGCAGCTGGAGCATGCCTATGAGTCCGCCTCGCTGCAGCTGAAACGGCAGATCGAGCTGTTCGACACGAGCGCGGATCGTTCGGGACGTGCTACAGAGCTGCAGCGGCTTAACTTTGATCTTGCGCATGGCGCTCTGAAAGGCCTCAATACCAGCAAGCAGGAGTCTCTTCGCGCGGACGCTCGAAATCTGGACATTCTGCAGGAGCAGAAGAGAGCCAACGAAGCGGCGGCGAAGGCCACTGAGGCGTTCGTCAAGCTGAAGGACGAGCTAAACAAGAAGGACTCGCTCGGCTTGGACCTGGCCCGAGAGCGGTTGAAAACGTTGCAGGCGGCGGCAGCGGCAGGCGCCGCGAACGACCCTGAGTTTGCCAAGGTCGCTGGAAAGGTCATCGAGCAGGTCGGCGGGTCGGGCAGCAGCGAGTATCGCGGCCCGGACGCGCTCTACGGCGGGGCCAGCGGCGAGTTCTCCAAGATCAACAAGGCGGTCGAGGAAGAGAACAAGAAGTACGCGACGCAGCTTCAAGCGTTGGAAGAGTACAGAAAAGCCCGCGCCGACCTGAATGAGGATTGGGATGCTCAGGAGGCGGTGCTGGCGGCTACCCATCAGTCACGGCTTGACGAGCTGGACAAGGCCAGATGGCAGGTTGGCTTGACTGCCGCAGAGCAGGGACTGGCCGGCGTTGCAGGGGTAATGCGTGCCGGTTTCGGCGAGCAATCCGGCATCTACCGGGCCGCATTCGCAATCAGCAAGGCATTTTCGGTCGCAAGGGCCGCACTTGCAGCCAAGGACGCGGTCAGCTCGGCGCTTTCGAGCGGCTTGCCGTTTCCCGCCAACCTGGCGGCGATGGCCGCCGCGGCTGCAGCAGTTGCCAACCTAGTAGGCGAGGTTTCAGCAGTAGGCATGGCCCACGACGGCATCGACAGCGTTCCCGAGACGGGAACTTGGCTGCTGCAGAAGGGCGAGCGGGTCACCACCGCGGCCACCAGCGCCAAGCTGGACGCAACCCTCGACCGCGTGTCCCGCGATTCTGCCGGCGGAGGTCGGGGCGACACCTTTGAGATGAATTTCAACGTGAATGGCTCCATCAGCGAGCGGGAACGGCTGATGCAAGAGCAGACAGTAAGGCGCGCAGTGGCCTTGGCGCGGCAGGACCGTGTAGCGGACACCACATCCGGCACAGGTCCCCAATCACGCGCGATGCGATCGAACTGGAATGTCAGAAGGAAGGTCGGGTAATGGCGCTGATCATGCAGCCGAAGTGGTTGCCCGAACCGCTGCGCGAGGGCTATGGACTTCGCCACGTATCCCCGCAGACGCGGTCCACCTTCGTAAGTGGGCGATCGCTGCCACGGCGGGCCTACACCGCGACCCCGAGCCAGACCGAGGTGCGATGGCTGTTGAACGACCAGCAGGCTGCTCTGTTTGAGAAGTGGTTCCAGGAGCAGCTGTTCGATGGTGTGTCCTGGTTTGCCTGTCGCCTTCGCAGCCCGTTGGGCATGGACTACTACAAGGCGCGTTTCACCGAAATTTACGACGGTCCGACGTTGACCAACAGCAACCTGTGGATGTTCACGGCACAGCTGGAACTGTACCTCCGGCCTCTGCTGGCTGATGGTTGGTCTGAGTACCCGGAAGGCTTCCTGCAGGCCAATGTGATCGACCTGGCCGCAAACAGGGAGTGGCCCCAGCCATGAGCATTCTTGAACGGCTGTACGCGTCCGGGGGCAGCGAGATCGAACACGAAACTCTGGCCATCACCGTCGGTGGCGAGACCCACTACCTGACCAAGGGGTGGGAGGACCTGACTGCAGCGCTGGAAACTGGCCAGACGGTGACCTTCAAGGCCTGCGGTATGGACGTGGCCAAGCCGGCGCGCAACGCCGACGGCGTGCAGGATCTCCGGTTCGCCCTGACCAACATCGATGGCGTGGTGAGCACCAAGATCCGCGCCGCGCTGGCCGCGCGGCAGGAGATGACCGTAACCCTGCGGGTCTACCTGAGCAGCGATCTGCTTGCACCAATCAAGCGCCCGCTCTCGATGGTCATCAAGGGTGGCCAGTGGTCGGCCACCGAGGTCCAGATCACAGCCGGATTCATGAATATCCTCGACACGGCCTGGCCGCGCGACCGCTTCAACCTCTCCAAGCACCCAGGGCTGCGCTACATCTCATGACGATCGACCTTGAAAAGTACCTGGACGTGGTCTGGGTCAGCGGCGGCCGCGTGTTTCCCGAGCTTGACTGCTATGGCGTGGTCAATGAGGTGCGGCGGGATCTTGGGTTGCCGGCGTGGGATGAACACCTGGGCGCCACCCGAGACGATCTGCCCGAGCTGGCTCAGCAGGCGGTTCTGCAGCACGCCGGTAGCGACCTGGTAGAGGGCGCCGTGGCGTTCTGCTACGAGGGCAGCATGGTGACCCACGTCGCAGTGCTGGTGGAGGTAGACGGCCGCATGTGCACGTTGGAATGCAACGACGGCCGCAACGTGACGGTCCTGCCTGTGGCGCGCTTCGAGCGCCGCTTCAACCGTGTGGAGTACTACGCGTGATCCGGGTGTTTCCTTCCCGTATGCCCAGTGAAGCGCTGGAAACCCACCAGCATGGCCGGATGACGGTGGATGGCTGGCTGCGGGCGAACGTACGCGGGTACACCGGAGAGGGTGAGCAGCCGATCGAGCTGGAGGTGGACGGCGCACCGGTTGCGCCAGAGGCTTGGGCAGCCACCTGGATCGACGACGGCAGCGACGTGCGCATCTATCCGGTCCCTCATTACGAGGGCATTGCCGCGGTGATCTACTGGGTTGTGGTTGCGGTGGTGGCTGCGTATGCCATCTACATGGCCAACAATCTGCCTGGTAGTCGAAACGGGCAGGGCGACAGTCTCAGCCTCGACACGGCTCGGGCGAACACCGCGCGGCTCGGGAGCCCGGTCCGGGAGGTTCTGGGGCGATGCCGCGTTTGGGCCGACTACCTGGTCCAGCCGGTTTCCCGCTTCGTAGGCGAGAAGTCCTATCGAACCCACATGTTCGTGTGCGTGGGGAAAGGTCGGCACATCATCCCCGTGGGCTCGGCGCGGCTGGGGAATACGCCTATCAGCTCGTTCGGCAGCGACGTGCAGATGACCATCTACCCACCGGGTGCGGATGTGAGCGGCGACGTGCGCTCCGAGAACTGGGTGAACTCCACGGAGGTGGGCGCAACGGCCTCCGGCACAGCCGGCCTGGATCTGAGCGATACAGCGGACGTGTCCACGGGCATCAACGCTGACTCGGTGACGGTGTCGGGGAACGTGATCACCCTGAACAATGCGACTGTCACCGACGCGAACGGTAACGAGCGCCCGACCAGCTCCGTGCCCAGCAGTTGGGTTGTTGGCGCTGTGCTTACGCTCAAAGTGGCGGCCTCATTCACCGCCACCACCAGCGGCCTTTACTCGATCATCGCCGGCAGCGCTGTGGCGGAGCTGGCGCCCTATGTGGGCATGCCGGTGCTACTGACCTACAACGGCGCTGACTACGCACTGTTCGTGGCCAGCTACGCCGCAGGCTCGCCCGCGGTGCCCGGCGTAGGTGGAAGTGCTGCCCGCGTGACGGGATCGGCCGCGGCGAGCAACTTCGATTTCAGCGGCTCTCCGGTCACCTTCGGAATCAGCTGGCGGGGAACCACCTACAGCGTTGCGCTGGTCGCAAACTACATCACCCTCGGCGTGCTGCTGACCGCCATCAACGACCAGTTGGTGGACAGCGGCTTGGTGGCCACTCAGTCCGGCGGTGTGGTCACGGTTGCGGAGGCGGCCAGCCCGTTTGCTGGTGGGAGCATCACTTACAGCGGCTTGCCGGCCTCGGTCTTCGGCAGCAGCCCAACGTCCACGGCGGGTGTGGCCACGAGCGGTGGAACACCTGCGACACAGCCCCGGGTGACGTTGGCCTATGACGGCCCTACTGGAACTGCTTTCGGTGGTCTGCCGCCTGGCGTGGTGTCGCTGGCAATGTCTCGCGGCCAAAGCGACTATCGAATTGCGGCTGTGGCCGGGCTCACCTTGGCCGTAGAGCGACTGACAGAGGCTGGCGTGGTCGACACGAGCTGGCCAGGCTGGACCAACCGGACGGCCACCGACTACAGCGCCACTGGCTTCCAGGAGGGCGAGGAGTGGCTGGGACCCTTCCTGGTGTGCCCGAACGGCGAAACCACGGATGCGTTCGAGTACGACTTCAACTTCCCCGGCGGCCTCATCTGGTACACAAGCAAGGGCAACAAACGCACGTTCACGGTCAGCATCCGCGTTGGGTATCGGGTGTATGGCTCGGGCGCGCCCTGGACGGTTCGGACTCACACGTACACCGGATACTCCGAAGATGCCGTGGGCTTCACCGAGCGCATCACCCTCGGCGCCCCTGGGCAGGTCGAGGTGCGGGTCAGGCGGGTGACCGAGCGCGGGGGCAATTCGGCACGGGATGCCTGCTACTGGCAGGGCCTGCGAGCGCGGCTGTCGCAGCGGCCGACGCGCTACGACGACCTGACGACCATCGGCCTGACGGTTACCACCGGGACGAAGCTGGCAGCGCAGACCGACCGCCGGTTCAATGTGGAGGCTACACGGCTGTACGACCAGGGCACTGCACGCAGCATCAGCGGCGCCATGATCCACGTCATGCGCTCCCTTGGCCTGCCAGCGGACCAGATCGATACGGACACACTGCAGCATCTGGAAGACACCTACTGGACGCCGCGAGGGGAGTTCTTCGACTTCAGCGCGGAGAAGACCGGCACGAGCGCGTTGGACATGTTGCAGATGGCGGCGCAGGCGGGCATGGGCTACTTCCTACTGATCGATTCGATGTGTTCGGCGGGCCGCGAAGGAGTGAAGGGGTGGCGAGGCGGGATCTCGCCGCAGCGTCAGCTTGAGCCGCTCAGCACGTCGTTCATTTCGCCGGGGCCGGACGACTATGACGGCGTGGACGTGACCTACATCGACGAGGTGACCTGGGCGGCAGAGACGGTGGAATGCCGGCTGCCTGGTGTGACCGAGCCTTGGAAGGTCGAGTCCTACGAACTTCAGGGTGTAGGGACTCGCGATCGCGCGTACCGGATCGGCATGCGGCGCCTGATGAAGCACCAGGGCCAGCGCCTGACCTACAAGACGAAGACCGAGATGATGGGCCTGGTCTACCAGTACGGGGACCGGGTGAAGCTGTTCGATGACATACCCGGGTCGAGCACAACCAGCACGATGATCGAGTCGGCCAGGCTGGACGGTACTCGGCTGCTGATCGAGGTGGGCGAGTACCTGGACTGGAGCTTGCCGGCACCGCGTTGCCTGGTGCGGTTCCAGGACGGCACGCTGTCGAACGTCATCGTGCCCACGCGAGTGGACGACCACCGGCTGACCATCGCCGCCTCGGCGCTGCCGGGAGAGCACGCCTTCAACACCTGGATCATGGACGACCCGACGATTGACCCGCCGGAGCTGATTTTCTGCGACAGCACGCGCGCTGGGTATGACGCCGTGCTGGCCGAACTCACGCCCGGCGAAGACGGCTCGGTTGAGCTGACCGCCCTGCAGTACGACCCCGCCTTCTACCAATACGACGACGCCACCGCGCCGTAGCGCCACTGGAGACGCAGCAACATGACGACCTTCAACACCGGCAATCCGCTGGGTTCGAACTCGCCCAAGGATCTCTACGACAATGCCGAGAACCTGGACAATGGCATCAACGGAACCGCGCTGACCTGGCAGGATCGCCGCGGGGTTACTCGGAAGAGCTGGAATGGCATCGAGACGGATTTTCAGCAGTTCCTCGCTGACGGGAGCACCATCGAGTTCCCCACCTGGGCGGCGGCCAGCGCAGCAGCCGGGGCAGGGCAGATCCCCCTGAACCGCCAGGTGGCGGTGATCGGTGATGGTGGGACCCACACTGACCCGGTTTCCGGGCTGACCGTGAGCAACAGCGGTCGCTACGTGATGGTTGCTGCCGGGTTGCAGTGGCGGGATGCGGATGTGATGTCGCAGAAGGCTGACCGCTATGAGGTTCGCCCAGCGATCAGCCAAGTCGACCCTCTCACTGATGCGGTGCGCTCCGGCATGTACGACGAACTGATCTCGCGCGCGCCGACCGCCATTGTCGCGTCCAGCTTGGGGTATTCGTCCTGGACGCAGGCATTCGATGTTGGCACCGACATCGCGGCCGGTGCCAGTTTCGACGGGGTGCGTGCCCAGCTGCAGCTCGGGGCGGGGACAACTCAACTGCGCATCTCAGTGTGGCGCCGGTCGCTCGCGGTGACTACTCAGGACCGCGCGGGGCCAGGCTTGGCTGGTGACGTGCTGCTGTCCCGCAAATCCGTGCCTGTTTCTGATCTGGGCCTGACCATCGGCTTTGCGGCGCGGGTGTGGGTTCCGATTCCGGTGGTGATCGCCGAGGCTGGCTACACCTACCTGATCACGCTTGATGCGCGAGATGCGTCCGATGCGGCGCTGGGTATGGGTATGGGCTACCTGAGCACCACCGGTCTTTCCCAGCGGCGCATGGGCTACTACCTTTCCACCCCTTCGGCCGGCTTCTGGAGCAACATGGGCGCGGGCTCGGCGATTGCGTGGAGCCTGGGCGCAGCGCAGCTGGTGAAGTCTGCCGACCTGGATGCTCGGGCGACCTCACTGGAAACGTTCCAGGCTGCTATCGATCAGGTGATTCCCAGCGCGCCACAGACAGTGGCCGCCTTGGCGGGCGAGAGTGCTTTCACGCTCCCCACCGGGCGTTACACCTGGGCCATCGGGATCGTCGGTGGACTGGATGTTCCCGTCGGCGTTGTGGCAGATGGAGTGAACGTCCCGCTGATCGTTGAGGCCGGCACAGCGAAGGTTGCAGTATGGCTGTACTCGCGCCCGCGCGGCGCGGCTTGGGAAGTGCAACCGCCGGGGTTCACCGGTGACGTTCTCGTGGCGAGCGCGCAGGGGACGGTAGATGACCTGGGCATCGTACCCGGGGCGCCCTCGATGGCGACGGTGAATTTTCCGCTGTCTCGCTTCACTGTGGAATCCGGAACCATGTACTACCTCGTTGTTGAGGCGCAGGACGCGAGCGGTGCACGGCTCCTCTCGGCGATCACCTATCACAGCGTGGTGGGCTTGGTTACCGATCAGTACCGCAAGTTCTGGCGGAGCGGCCCGGTGTCGTCGTGGTCGAACGGTGCATCGTCGACCACCTACCGGTTTGCCTACGATCTGACCCTCACTGGCTACCAGCTAGATCAAGATGAAGTCGGTGCCGACGTTTGGCTGGGTGACCAGATTCTTGAGGCGACAGCGCGCTGGCACGGCACCGAGCTTCGAGTAAAGGGCATTGCAGTGCGCAGCGGTGGCAAGCGCACCTTGGACGCCACTGTGACCCTGGCTGCGCTGACCGGCGGCAGTGTCACCGATGAGCCGCTCACGCTACGGCCGGCGGCCGGAACTGCCAAAACCTGGAGCTACATGCGGGATCGTGTAGCACATGCCGCCCTGACCGGGGTTACCGTGAAGGATGCCGCCACCGGTGGCACCTTGGGCGTGGACACCGACTACTGGGTGATCCCGGCGCTGGGCGCGTTCTCCCTTCCTGGCACCAGTGGTGCGGAAAGGGCGGTACTGGTCAGCTACAGCTGGAAGGCGCGGCGTTACGACTTGGTTGTCTACACCCCGCTTACCGGTGCCGTTTCAGTGATCACGGGCACGGAGCGGGTGCGAGACGCCAGCGAGTTTGTACCAGCGGCCGGTGTCGGTCAGCTGCCGCTCTTCGCGATCGACGCCGAGGCCAGGGTGATCCTGCCGCTTTGGGACAATGCCCCGGAAGGCGTGAAGCGGCAGTCGCTTGCGGAGTTCCGCGCTGAGCTTGCACGTAACCGGAAGCTGCTCAAGTCGGCACTGCGCAAGTTGCGGCAGGGCCTGCCGATCAAGGTGTTGGCCTACGGCGATAGCAACTTCGCGCAGATGGGTGGCCCCTACAGCCTCGCTGCTGTGCGTTCGTCAGCCAATACCGTGTTCCATGACCGCACCAAGGATGTGGGCGGGTTGCTGGCAAACCCGCCGTATGGCGCGGATGTGCTGGCCACGGTTCCGGTGTACGACACGGGCGACGGGGCTGGGGCAGTGCACACCCGGTTCGGCATGGTCTGGGAGCTGGTTCGTTCCATCCAAGCGGGATACGGCAGCGCCGTGACGCTGAGCAATCGGAGCATCCCCGGCACCACCTCCGCAAATGGGACCTACCAAGGGCAGGACAGCGTCAGGCTGGCTGCGGCAGTGGCCGACGTGGGCGCCGGCGATCTGGTGCTTGTGGGGTTTGGTCAAAACGAGCTGGGCCAGGCATCGACCCGAGCAAACATCATCGCGATTTGTCAGGCATTCCAAGAAGTCGGTGCCGCGGTGGTGGTGGTTGGTTGCTTCCGGCCGAACGCCAACGATCTGAACACTGTTCACACCTATGGAAACTGGCGCTACACCCAGCGTGCACTCCGTGAGGCGGCATTTGCATGTGGGGTAGCGTATGTCTCGACCGAAATGCTCTATGACGATGCGGTGCAGGGCGCCATGGGGCTGTCGGCCAACGACTTCAGCGCAGCGACCTTCGATGTACATCCAGGTCCCCGGGAGCACCGTCTGCTGGGCGTGCGCCTTGCGTCTTGGCTGGACTGAAAAGGCAGTGGGCCGAGTCAGACTCGGCCCTGCTTCATTCCACCTGGAGCAAAAGATCCGAGCGGTTGTTACGTGGGGTGTTCACCGCGCGGCTGACGCGGTAGGCCTCCATCGCGGGCGCCTCGCTTGCCAGCAGCATGGCCATGGCATCGTCGGGGCTGGCCGCCATCCACTCATCGAGCTGGCCGGCCTGCAGCCAGACCGGCATGCGGTCGTGGATATCGGCCGAGACGCCGCTGCTGTCGCCGGTGATGATGGTGAAGGTGCCCAGGTTGCCGTTGGGCAGCAGGGGACTGGTGTCCTCCCACAGGCCGGCGGCCAGCAGCGGCCCGGTGGCGTGGATGAACCATGGGTCTTTCTTCTCGTCGATCGGGCTCACCGACCATTCGAAGTAGCCGGCCATGGGGATCACGCACCGGCGCTTCTTGAACGCTGACCGGAAGGCGGGCTTGGTGGCCACCGTCTCGATGCGGGCGTTGATGGTCGAGCCCTGCAGCCCCTTTGCCTTGGCCCAGAACGGCAGCAGGCCCCAGGCCATCCGGGTTACCTGCCGGCCTTCGCCACGGTCCAGGATCACCGATGCGCGCTGTGTCGGCGCCAGGTTGTAGCTGGGCTGGATCTCGGCCAGGCCGAGGGCAAGGTCAGCCAGCCCCGGCTGGCCGAAGTCGATCACGGGGAGCTGGACGAAGCGGCCGCACATACTAGTAGGGTAGACCTCCCATGTTAGTTCGATGTATTGGGATGTCCTGACTCTGAATCCAGTCGCGCTCACCTAGCTGGGAAACAAGGCTAGTTCCTCTGCCTTTTCCTCGATTGCATCCAGAATCTGTGCAACTTTCGCCTCTGCGTGAAGGAAAACGGGTTCGACCTCTAGCCCTTCCAGGCCCTCAATGTCGCCGAACCTTAGGCTCACACCAAACTGCATCTCTCCGATGGAAACTTCGGAGTCTGCATCGACCTCTGCAATCATCAACTCACCTCGGTCTTCGTTCCACGGCCCCAAGATGCTGCCCGAGCCGTTGAGCACAATCTGGCTAATGGTTGCGCTGGAAATAGGCGTTGGAAACGCGATGGTCACACGGTGCTTGCTGTGGTTGGCCACGGCATTGACCGCCCACAAGAGTTTGTCGCCGTCGAGCCGGGGCTGGAATCCGAGAATCGCAGCAAAGATCTCCTTTGGGATCTCCCGGCTTATTCCAGTCAGCCTCCCAGCAAGTTCTTGCTCTGTTTCACCGAAGGGGAATGCGCACTTCTTGCCACTTTTACCAGCTGCCTTGGCAACGGCATAGCACGCTTGGTCAAGAGCCTTTCGCAGCTCCTCGAACGCGTCGTTTACCGTCGCGCCGACCACGAGTGGCGTTCTCTTTGTCCTTCTTAGTACAGTTGTGCGTTTTCCGTTTCCCGGATCAGTTTCGGTAATTAATGAGAAGGCGCCGGAGTTGGCGTGTTGCTCAACCTGGACTCGGATATCACGAAATCGGACATTTGCGCGCGCAAGGTGATACCGCGGGCTCTCCATTGGATGCACATTGTAAATTCCATTTTTCATTGGTCAGGGATTCGATCTGTGGGTTGAACGTAAGTGCGAACACAATTGTCAGTGATCGTGCATCGATTTAGTCCTATACCTGCTCAGTATGGATCATTGAGCGGGAGCTCCAGTGTGTCGCCCTTCTTGGGGAGTACCTGGTCGACCATCTTCACGTATCTCTGCCAACCATGCCCGCTAGCGATCGCCAGGCGCTGGAACATGATCAGCGAATGGAGATGCTGGGCAAGAAGGGGGTGGCCGACGTCATCCGATAGCCACTGATGCAGTTTATTGGGCCGTACGCCACTCTCGTTCTTAGGTGAGCGCATTTCCAGCTCCTTAAGAACACCAGTCCCGAGTCGGTCATAGACCAAGTCGCGAGTGTAGTGCGCAACGACACTGAAGCGGTTCTTCTTCATGCCGGGCCAAGTCCAGCCCTTTAGCTTGTAGATGTTTTCGTAGAACTCGTCCGGAAAACGCTTGCTCCAGGCGGCAAGTTCCTTTCGAAGAACTGCATCCAAGTATTGCTGCAGTGCGTCGCGCGGCCTGACTTCCTGGTAGCCCGTGGCTTCGTCAACCAGGGCGATGATGCCTAGCTGCGAAAGTGCGCGGACAAGGACCTCTGCCTGCTGAGCGACGACGAGCTGCGTAGCGGTAAGCGCCTTGGCCTCGCGAGCGCGCAGGTAGATGTCGCACACAGCCGGGAGTGCCTCGGCCCGGAAAGCTTCTGAGACGACCCCCTTCGTGCTACGCACTTCGGTCCCGGTCAGAATTTCCTTCAAGTCGTTGTTTATAAAGGGGTGGAGGTTGCCGGCCTCGATAAATACCGGCAATTCGGTCCCGGTGTATTTACGGCCTCTCCATGGGCGCTTGAGGGCCTTCATGATCCCTCGCGTGCTGATGTAACGGTTGCCATCCTCAAGCACGTAGCAAGGGATAGGAACGCCAGCGATGGTCAAGGTCCCCTCATGGGTCGCTTTCTTAGCTCCTCCCCATCGCGCTTCTGCCGCTTTCTTGGCAATTTCAGAGCGCTTGCTTTCAGAAAGAGCAGTAGCCCTGGCCTTGCCACCCGCAGATTGAGGGCTTTCGGCAGATTCTTCATTCATAGCAAGCACTCCTTTGTTTGATGCTTGCAATATGCATCAGCAAGCATCTGAGCGCAACATGCATGCTAAGAGGGGCTGGCCTTGGATTGAAGGCCGAATGATTCAGGCAGATGGCCCGCGCGTCCGCAGGATATTCGCGACAGGCGGCACCCTTTCTACGAGCACCAGCTGGCTGCGTAGGGAGAACCCCGAACGTCAGTGGGTGGTTGCCCGATAGTGCCCAGACGCCGGCGCTGGCATTCTGACTGTGCCGGATCCGGGGCCGCAGGCAGCTCAACCCGGGGGCGCGTGAGCAGCGCCGCGCCGGCACAGAGTCGAGTCAGGCTCGACTCTCCGATTCGGGCAAATTGACGATTTCGTCAAATCGCCGATGCAGTGCTTAACAACTCCTTCCTCGAACCGTTCAGGCAGGTCGCTGCCACGTTCGCAGGATCTGCGACGGCCGGTCGTATCCTTCCGGCCATGCATTCCTCCCACGGCTTCCGCACCGCTCCGATTCCCTCTGGCTGGGTCCAGACGGGTGAGCGCTGGGCGCTTTGGTACAACGGCCGCGAGACGGCCAGCGTCACGCCCGACGGCGGCCCCGGGGTGCGCCTTTGGATGGAAGGCCAGAAGATGTGGCATGTGAAGCAAGTCCGCGCCGCCAACGTCCGGCAGGCGAAGCGCTACGCCGAGCGCTGGTGTGCGGCCAGGCTCTATCCCGATCTGCCCCTGCGCCAAGCCGTGGCGCGGCTGACGGACAGCACCCCGATCCAGCCGGAGCCGCCGCTGCCCGGCCTGCCGCCAACCCGCGAGCAGCGGCAACAGGCTCGGCGCTTGGCCGAGGCTGGGGCGAAGGAGATCGAGCGGATCAAGGCAGCACTCGAACCGCGTAAGCCGCCGGCGGAGACGAAACCTCGAGCGAGGGACGTCCGCACCAAGGCGTGGGTGAGGGCAGGGCTGCAGCAGATGCGACGCGGTGTGTAGCGAGAGAGAGAATGAAGAAAAAAGGCGGAGCCGGACGATTCACGACTCCATTACGCCATTTTCTTTGAAACCCTTCTGCCGCAAGGGTCTTTGGTGCCGGTGAAAGGACTCGAACCTTCATGGGGTCACCCCCGGCTGATTTTGAGTCAGCTGCGTATACCATTCCGCCACACCGGCAGGCAGCGTGCGAGTGTAACCGAGGTCGGCACGGCTTTCATAGTGGGGAGGCCGATCGGGGCGCGTCCTGTCGGCTTCGGCCCTGTCATGGCTATACTGCGTCGGCTTGAATGCCTCCAGGAGCGGTAGCCGATGACAGTGTTGCAGGACCTGAGGGTGCTGGTGGTCGAGAACGACGAGATGAGTGCCGCACTGCTGCAGATGCAGCTGGTGCATGCCGGTGCGACGGTGGTGGGGCTGGCCGCGAGCGTGGCTGAAGCGCTGCGCCTGCTGCAGGCGTCGACCCCGGACGTGGCCCTGCTCGATTACCGCCTGGCCCGCAATGAGACCAGCGAGCCGGTGGCTGCGGCACTGTCGGCGCGCGGAGTGCCGTTCGTGCTGGCCACCGGGATGCAGGCCGAGCAGCTGCCCGAGCCGATGCTGGCCGGCGTGCTGCTGGTCAAGCCCTATCTCTCGGCAGATCTGAGCCAGGCGCTGGTACGCGCAGTGGGCCGCGCCAGCGCCAGCGCCTGATTGGCGCGTGCTGAAGCGGTGGGCGTATCCTGCCCGGGCCTGAATGCTCAGGCCTACAAGGAGAGTGGCATGAAGAAGTGGATCAAGCGCATGGTAGCTGCGGGTGTCCTTTCGATGGCGGTCTTCGGTGGTACGGCCTCTGCTGCGTGGTGTGGCCAGCCCTGTTTCCAGCTCTACAAGAGCTGCATCGCGCGGGGTGGAGAGGTCGAACAATGCCTGCAGGAACAGGCCTTCTGCGAAGAGGCGATGTGCGGCGGCAATCCCTGATCCATGAACCCCGCCCAGGCGGGGTTTTTCATCTGTGCGCGGTGTTCAGCCCGCTTCTTCGTATACGTAGCGGATCTCCTCGCGGTCGTCGAGGATGCGGTACTGCCGCGCCAGGTCATCCGGATCGGGATTGAGCCAGGCATCGAGGTGTTCCTTGCGGATGGGAACGACGCCGCGGTCATGGCCCGCAGCGGCGACGTCGTGCGGAGGCGTGTCGGTGATCGTGGCAAATGACAGGAGGCGACCTTCCGGTCCTTCCCATTCCGCCCACAGGCAGGCCAGCAGCAGGTCGCGCGGGGGATCGGGCCGGAACTCCAGCACCACGTCCTGATCCTTCTCATCGGCACCCAGCGTACGGCAGGCGATGGCGTGGCGTGGCACGTGCTCATAGAACGCCTGCACCACCACCACGCCGTGGCGCAGCCCGAACGCACCGCGCCAATAGCCTTCCAGGCTGTCGCGCCGCGCGTTGTAGGTGCCCGGATATAGCACGTCGTTGCGCGCAGGCTTGTCCGGCAGCCGGCACTGGTAGCGCATCGGCTTGATCACGCGTTTGCCGCTCTCGCTGACCATCACCGGTGCGTAGGTACCGGGGAAAATACGGTTGTCGCGCGGCAGCAGCTGCACCCGGTGCAGATCTTCCAGCCGAGCCTGCGCACGATCGATGCGGTTGCCGGCCACGCGCAGGTCGTTGCGTGCCTTCTGGGTGGGGCGGGTCGCCAGCGTGGCATTGGCAATATCGCGTCGCTCGCGCTGGCGGGCCAGCTCCGCTTCCAGATCCTGGCGTTCCTGCGCATGCCACTGCTGGATTTTCGCGACGATGTCGCGGCCCTGCTCGGTGCGCTCGCCGGCGAAGCCGTCATCCATCGCCTTGGGAGTTCTGGGGCGCTTCTTGCCAGGATCGTGCGCGTACAGCTCCGCGAATTCTTCCAACGACAGGATGGCGCCGAACTCGCGCACCAGCTTGGCGTAGTCGGCGCGGATGAGGGCGGAATAGCACATGGGAACTCTGCGGGCGTGGGTCGCAGCAGCTGCGACATGGATGAGGCAGGATAGCCCGACCTACAGGGAGATAGCGCATGAATGATTCCGTCGCCTGCCAGTTCCGCGACGCCGTGCCCACGGTCGAAGACTATTGCCAGCTGCGTGTGCTGGCGGGCCTCAGTGCCAAGAGCCAGGAGGCGGCGGCACGCGCGCTGCCCAATACCCTGTATGGAGTGTGTGCCTACCAGGGTAACGAGCTGGTGGCGATGGGGCGCATCGTCGGCGATGGGGGCTGCCACCTGCAGGTCTGCGATATCGCTGTGTTGCCGCGCCTGCAGGGTCAGGGCCTGGGCAAGGAAGTGATGCGTCGCCTGGAGGGCTGGATGCAGGCGAACCTGCCGCCGTCGGCATACGTCAGCCTTCTGGCGGATGGTGAAGCGCACCGGTTGTACGCGCAGTTTGGTTTCGCACCCACCGCACCTGCATCGATCGGGATGTATCGCCGGTTCTGAGGTGTGGCCGAGTTGAAGCCATCCACGCATGGCGTGGATCTACTGGGCCAACCGGCCGCCGGATCCATCCCGGCCCTGCAGTAGATCCGCGCCATGCGTGGATAGGGCCTTCCCAGGAATCACAGGCAAAGAAAAACCCCGGCCGAAGCCGGGGTTTTAAAGAATTGGCGTCCCCACGGGGATTCGAACCCCGGTCGCCACCGTGAAAGGGTGATGTCCTAGGCCTCTAGACGATGGGGACGCACGAAAACTTCAAGTTGTAGATCCTTCGACGGCCTAATGTCGAAGTGGTGGAGCCAAGCGGGATCGAACCGCTGACCTCCTGCATGCCATGCAGGCGCTCTCCCAGCTGAGCTATGGCCCCAATGAAACTCCGGATGATCTGCCGGGAGCAGAGTCCGTTTTGAAACTGGCGTCCCCACGGGGATTCGAACCCCGGTCGCCACCGTGAAAGGGTGATGTCCTAGGCCTCTAGACGATGGGGACGCACGAAAAACTTCAAGTTGTAGAACTTTCGACGGCCTAATGTCGAAAGTGGTGGAGCCAAGCGGGATCGAACCGCTGACCTCCTGCATGCCATGCAGGCGCTCTCCCAGCTGAGCTATGGCCCCGTGTTACCGAGCCGCCTATCATACCTGCGTGTTCACGTTTGTGGAAGCTTTTTTTGAGCTTTTTTCGTTCCGGTTCAACCGCGGCCACGAGGGCAGGGGAACCGCAACGCCACAACCTGAATGCCGGTAGGCGGTGAACAAAAAAGACCCGGTTATCGGCCGGGTCCTCGTTGTTCGTGATGAGTGGCGTCCCCACGGGGATTCGAACCCCGGTCGCCACCGTGAAAGGGTGATGTCCTAGGCCTCTAGACGATGGGGACGCAATTCTCATCAATGTTCTTTAGCGACCTTTCGACGGCCTAATGCCGAAAGATTGGTGGAGCCAAGCGGGATCGAACCGCTGACCTCCTGCATGCCATGCAGGCGCTCTCCCAGCTGAGCTATGGCCCCACGTCGCTGAGGAGCGAAATAATAGCCTTGCCCCAGGGGGTTGGCAAGCATTTGTTGCACTTTTCTTCACGTGCGTTGCGAAGCCGATGTCAGTCGCCTTTCGCCTGTGCAGTGTCGTCGGTCAGTGCCGCCAGGATCGGGCACTGGTCCAGCGCGCCGTGACCTGGGCAGGCGTCGACCAGCAGCGAAAGTGCAGTGTGCATGCGTTGCAGCTCCGCCATCCGCTGTGCGATGTCCTGCAGGCGCGCCTGCGCGGTGTCGCGCACGCTGCCCATGTCCTGCGAATGGCGATCGCTCAATGCGAGCAGCTCGCCGATCTCTTCAAGGCTGAAGCCCAGCGCCTTGGCGCGGCGGATGAATCGCAGCCGGCGCAGGTCCTGCTCGCCGAAGATGCGGTAGCCACCCGCCGAGCGGGCCGCGGTCGGCAGCAGCTGCTGTCGTTCGTAGTAGCGCACCGTATCGATCGGTACGCCCGCCTGGCGGGCCAGTTGTCCAATGTTCATGGCGGATTCCTGCAGGGGCTGCCGACCATTGTGAAGCCTGGAGTCTGGTCGAGAGTCAAGGCTTGGCCCGGGTGCGCGCATTCAGCGCACTTTGCAACTTTCTTCATAGCCCCGCCGATGGACCAGTTCCTACCCTTCGCCTGAACCGGCCGTTCGATGGCCTGCAACGAACCGAGGAGGTGGTCTGTGGAAGGATTCAGGAACGAAGGATTCGTCGAGATCGCGGTGGTTGAATACCCGGGAGGTGATCCGTCTGCCGCCTCCGTACTGGCCGAAATGGCGCACGTTGCCAATCGCCTTGCCCAGCAGCAGCGTCGGCCGTTCAAGCGGGTGCTGGTCACCCGCTGGATCGTGCCGGCCAGCCAGACCGGGGTGCATCGTATTGCGGGTGCGGAAATGCTCGATGCGGCCATCCCGGCTGTGATCGCGGTTCCCGGCCAGATCAGTGCCGGCGCGTGCCTGCGCGCGGACGAGGTCCTGCTGGACTGGCTGCGTGCGCACTATGATGGCGGCAGTCTGCTGGCCGCCGCCAGTGATGGCGTCAGCGTGCTGGCACGTGCCGGGTTGCTGGCCGGGCGTACGGTCAGTGGCCCCGATCTCGGGCGCCATCCAGGCCTGCAGGCGCAGGCCGCGAGCTGGGTGCCGAGCGAGCGGGCGCTGGTGGATGACGGTGACCTGCTGACGGTCGGTGGGGCCCAGGCCTGGCGCTTCCTTGGCCTGCGATTGTTGTACCGGCTGCACGGGCAGGGCGTGGCCAGTGCGGTCGCACAGCAACTGGGCATCACCGTGCCCGCCACGATCCAGCAGGACCTGGAGCGCTTCAGCGCCAACTTCGCACATGGCGATCGTGATGTGCTGAAGGCACAGCGCTGGCTGCACACCACGGCGGCACGCGGCGCCACCCTTGCCGCGATCTGCGAGGTCTCCGGGCTGGAGCCGCGCACACTGCAGCGGCGGTTCCTCAAGGCCACCGGCCTGCGGCCGATCGAATACTGCCAACGGCTGCGCATCGCCAAGGCGCAGACCCTGCTGCAGCAGGGGGCGGGTATCGATGAGGTGGCGTGGGGTGTCGGCTACGCTGATCAGAGTGCTTTCCGCCGGCTGTTCCTGCGCATCGTTGGCATGACGCCGGCCAACTATCGGCGTCACGTCAGCAGCAAGCGTCGCGAGCGGCCCTTGATGCCGTCGGTGGCAGGCAGCCTGCGCGGGCTGCAATCGCCGTCGGTGATGCAACTGGGGCGCAGCGCGGCCTGATGTCGGCGGCATCGTCGCGCTTGCAACCGGAGCGCGACACTTCGACCATGCAGTCAGTGGACGATTGAACAGGTGGTCTGATGTCGAGCGTTGGGCCGGTGCCGATGCCGGTGGTGTTGATTCTCGTGTGCGTAGTGATTGCCATGGCCGTGGCACGTCTATGGCCACGCAGGAAGGACGGCGTGCCGCTGCCTTCTGCACCCAGCATGGTTCTGGACATGCTGCTGGTGGGCCTGCTGTGTGGTCGCATCAGCTTCGTGGCCTTGAACTTCGCGCTGTATCGCGAGGCGCCGTGGAGCATTCTGCAGATTGCCGATGGTGGCTACCACCTGGTGGTTGTCCTGGTTGCGGGATCGGCATGGGGGCTGTGGCGGGTGCGCCCATGGCGGGCGTTGCGCGCCCCGGTGCTGGGCGCAGCGTTGGCGGGTGTGCTGCTATGGGCGGGCGGCAGTCAGCTGCTGTCCGCATGGCAGGAGCGGCAGATGCCCTTGCCGGTACTGCAGGTTGCTGATCTGCAGGGGGGCAGGGTTGATCTGCAGCAGTTCCGGGGAAAACCGCTGGTGCTGAATCTCTGGGCGACCTGGTGCGGGCCCTGCCGGCGCGAGATGCCGGTCCTGGCTGCGGCGCAGCAGGCGCATGCGGACGTGCAGTTCGTGTTCCTCAACCAGGGTGAAACCCTTGAGGAGGTCCAGGGTTTCGTTGCGCGCGAACGGCTCCTGCTGGGCAACGTATTGCTGGACGATGACGCTGCGGCATCCACGGTACTGGGCGTGCAGGCCTATCCCTCGACCCTGTTCTTCGACGCCGAAGGGCGCCTGCGTGAACTGCACCTGGGCGAACTGACGGCAGCCGGTCTTGAACACAAACTGCGCCGGCTGCGGTAGCCTGCGCGGGCATCTCACTACGGAGTTCCCATGTTGTCGACTTCCCTGCGCACCGCCCCTGCGGTGCTGTTGCTGCCGGTCCTGCTGGCATTGGCCGCCTGCAGCCAGGCACAGACGCCACCGGGCAAGACCGCCGCGGCACCGGCAGCGAGCGCCACAGCCACGGCCAACAAGGGCGATCGTCCTGCGGTGCTGAAGGGCATCGAGAAGCATGGTTTCGAGGTCGTCGCAGAATTCGATGCCCCCGGTGGCCTGCGGGGCTTCGCTGGCGTGGTCGGCGGCCAGCAGCCGGCAGCGGCCTATGTCACCGCTGATGGCAAGCACGTACTGGTCGGCAGCCTGTTCGATGCGGAGGGCAACGATGTAGCCGCTGAGGCCGTTGAAAAGCTGGTGGCTTCGCCGATGTCGGCCAAGATGTGGACCAAGCTGGAAGCCAGCGCCTGGGTGCGTGATGGCAAGGCCGATGCGCCGCGCGTGGTCTACACCTTCAGCGATGCCAACTGCCCGTACTGCCACAAGTTCTGGGAAGCGGCACGGCCGTGGGTCGATGCCGGCAAGGTGCAGCTGCGTCACATCATGGTCGGCGTGATCCGCGAGGACAGCCCGGCCAAGGCCGCGGCGATCCTTGCCGCGCGTGACCCGAGCGCAGCGCTGCTGCAGAACGAGCACGATTTTGATCGCGGTGGCATCAAGGCGCTGCCGAACATCAGCCGCGAGATCGCTGGCAAGCTCGACGCCAATCAGGTGCTGATGATCGAGATGGGCTTCCAGGGCACACCGGGCATCCTGTTCCAGGACGCACAGGGCCAGGTGCAGCGTCGTGCGGGTCTGCCGCAGGGTGCCGATCTGCAGACGGTGCTTGGCCCGCGCTGAGTGGCGCCAGCCCCATGAAACACTGCGCAGGCCCGCATGGCAGCATGCGGGCCTGTCGCATTCCATGGCGGGCATTGCGGTTGCGGGCCCGCGCAACAGTGGTTCATCGTCACGTCTGAATCGTGACTGACATCAAGCATCCCGCCTTGATTCCAATCAAGGCCAAAAACGACAGGCGGATTAGCCTGTGACGCATGGAATACAGCGTCAATGCGCGATGGATGCCGCGCTCGCCACGCCCTGATCAGGGTCGGCTGGCACAGCCATTCACGACACTCTCACTCTGTGCTTGTTACCCAGACCGCTGCGGTCGCCACCTCTCTGGCAGCGCGGCCTTGATGGCGTCGACATCGGTGCGGGCAGGACAGTGTCATCGTCCTGTTGCCTGCCATGCGCAGGCTGGCCGGTGTCGTCGACGCAGTATCCGCATTTCCAGCAACGGCAGCACGAGGCCGGAGTGGCGCATGCGTGCGTCCCGTCTGCGTGCTGCGAACAGGGGTCGTCCAGGGAGGATGCAATGCGCGTGGCGGTACTGAGCCTGGCCTGTGTGACAGCACTGGCGATCACGCCGGCGTATGCACAGGTGGATGACAAGGAGGACGCGCAGGCGCTGCGTCGTGAGATTGCGGTCATGCGGCAGGCACTGGAGGGCATGCAGCAGCGGTTGGACCGCCTTGAGCAGCGCGACGCAACCGTTGCGCCTGCTACTGCACAGGCACCCGCCCCCGTGGTCGCGCCTGCCAGTACTGCCAACCTGCTGCACCCCACCCAGGTACCGGGCGTGGCACAGCCGGTGCTGCCGCAGCGCGAATCGGTGGCCGATCCGTCCACCGCCGCGTCGCGACCGGACAGTGCGGCCGGCCCGACCGATCCGGACCTGAAGGGCTTCTTCGCCATTCCGGGTACTGACACGGTGATCCGCATCGGCGGCTACGCCAAGCTCGATGCCATCGCCGATTCGCGTGCAGCGGGGGATGAGGATCAGTTCATTCCCTCGTCGATGCCGGTCGGTGGCAGTCATCGTGATGTCTCGAACTTCAACATCCATGCCAAGCAGACCCGCTTCAGTTTCGAGGCGCGGCGTCCGACCACGCACGGCAACCTGCGCTTCTATCTGGAGAACGACTTCTTCGGCAGTAGTGACGGCTACGAATTCCGGCTGCGCCATGCCTATGGCCAGCTCGGCAATACCTACGCCGGCTATGGCTATTCCAGTTTCATGGATCCGGACAGCCTGCCCGACACATTGGATTTCGCAGGTCCCGGCGGTGCCGGCTACCTGCTGGTGGCAGGCATCCACCACAGCTTTGCGATGGGCAAGGGCAACACCCTGACCGTCGCCGCCGAAGATCCGAAGACCGAACTGGCCGGCGCCAGCGATGAGCGAGCGGCAGTGAACCGCCTGCCCGACGTGACGGTGACCGCGCGCATGGAGCGCGACTGGGGCCACCTGCAGCTGGGTGCGGTGGCACGCAGCCTGGCCTATGACGGCGATGGCGAGCGCGACCGGCGTATGGCCGGTGGCCTGCAACTCAGCGGTTCGGCCTCGGTGGGCGAGCGCGACCTGCTGCTGTTCGGTGCCCTCGGCGGGCGCGGCCTCAGCCGTTACACCGCCGACCTGACCGGCTCCGGGCTGGACGCGGTGGTCGGTGCCGATGGCCGCCTTGATGCGCTGGACCTGCACGGTGGGTTCGTTGGCTACACCCACTACTGGTCCGAGCTGTGGCGTTCGAACCTGATCTTCGGCCAGCTGACCCTGGAGCGGAATGCTGCATTGGCAGCCGACGCATTCCGTCAGAGCCGCTACGGCGTGTTCAACCTGATCTGGAGCCCGGCACCGTCGTGGACGATGGGCATGGAGCTGCTGTACGGCCGCCTGGAACAGCAGAGCGGCGCGCGCGGCGACACGGTCCGGGTGCAGGGCAGTCTGCAATACAACTTCATCAAATAGGCGCCAGCGGTCGTACGCCAGCGTAACCGTCCCCACGCCCGGTTGTACCGGGCTCATGCCAGTACAGGAGATTGTCATGGCAGAAGCAAAGAAAATCGGGGTGGTCGGAGCCACCTTCCTCGTCGCCGGCAACATGATGGGCTCAGGCGTGTTCCTGTTGCCGTCCAGTCTGGCCAAGATCGGCACCGCCTCGATCTGGGGCTGGCTGATCACCACCGCCGGTGCGCTGCTGCTGGCCTTCGTGTTCGCCAAGCTGGGCAAGCTGGCACCGAAGGCCGGCGGTCCCTATGCCTATGCGCGTGACTGGTTCGGGCCCTACATGGGCTTCCAGACCAATACCATCTACTGGTTCGCCAACTGGATCGGCAACGTCGCCATTCCTATCGCGGCGGTGGGCTACTTCAGCTACTTCTTCCCGATCCTGTCCGAGCCGCTGGTGCGCTGCATCGCGGTGCTTGTGCTGGTGTGGGCGCTGAGCTTCGCCAACATGATCGGCCCGGCCTTCGTCAGCCGCGTGCAGACGGTCACCACCAGCTTCGCGCTGGTGCCGATCCTGGGTATTGCCATCTTCGGCTGGTTCTTCTTCGATGCCGACATCTTCAAGGGCGCCTACAACGTGTCCGGTGAATCCAACTTCGGCGCGATCTCCAGTGCCGCGGCACTGACCCTGTGGGCCTTCATCGGCGTCGAATCCGCTTCGGTGACTGCCGGCGTGGTGGAGAATCCGGAAAAGAACGTGGCCCGCGCCACCCTGGCGGGTGTGTTCCTGGCCGCGATCGCCTACATCGCCAGTTCCTCGGTGATCATGGGCATGGTGCCCAATGGCGAGCTGCAGACCTCCGATGCGCCGTTCGCACTGGCTGCCGCCAAGGCCGTCGGTGGCTGGGGTGGCGCGCTGGTGAGCCTGTGTGCCTTCATCGGCGCTGCCGGTTCGCTGGGCGGCTGGATCCTGCTGACCGCACAGAGTGCCAAGGCGGCCTCCGATGATGGCCTGTTCCCGAGCATCTTCAGCAAGACCAACAAGGACGACGTGCCGGTCAAGGGCGTGCTGATCGTGGCGGTGCTGATGACCCTGGCGGTGCTGGTCACCTCCACCTCGGAAACCGCGTCGGCCCAGTTCGACGTGATCACATCGGCGGCGGTGGTGCTGACCCTGCTGCCCTACATCTACTCGTGCGTGGCCTGCTACTTCGTGGTCGAGCGTTCGCACACCCTGGTTCACACCGGTGCGTTCTGGACACTGACCAGCCTGACCGTCGTGTACTGCCTGTGGGCGATCTACGGCTCGTCGGGAACCATCGTGCAGTACGCCTTCCTGTTCGTGCTGTTCATCACCGTGTTCTATCCCTTCTTCAGCGAGGAGCGCCGCCAGCAGCGGCAGCGCGCCCGCGAGGCATCGGCCATCAGCGCCGGCGCCCAGCGTTCCTGAGTTAGTCAAGGAGAATCAACGTGTACTTCAAGTCCCTGGATTACCCGGTCATTGTCATCGACAACGACTACGAGTCGCCGCGCATCGGTGGCATCCTGATCCGCGCCCTGGTGGAAGAGCTGCGCAGCAACGACCAGCGCGTGCTGTGCGGCCTGAACCTGGATGATGCCCGCGCCGGTGCCCGCACCTACGTGGCGGCCTCGGCGGTGCTGATCTCGATCGACGGCAGTGAAGAGGTGGATGGCGAGTTCCAGCGCCTGACCGCCTTCCTGCGCGAGCAGAGCGCACGCCGCGCCAATCTGCCGGTGTTCCTGTACGGCGAGCGCCGCACCATCGAGAAGGTGCCGAGCAAGCTGCTCAAGTACATCCACGGTTTCATCTTCCTGTTCGAAGATACCAAGAGCTTCATCTCGCGGCAGGTGATGCGCGCGGCCGAAGACTACATGAAGAACCTGCTGCCGCCGTTCTTCAAGGCATTGATCCACCATGCGGCCGAGTCGAACTACTCCTGGCACACGCCAGGCCATGCCGGCGGCGTGGCGTTCACCAAGTCGCCGGTCGGTCGTGCATTCCATCAGTTCTACGGCGAGAACACCCTGCGCAGCGATCTGTCGATCTCGGTGCCGGAACTGGGTTCGCTGCTCGATCACACCGGCCCGATCAAGGACGCCGAGAACGAGGCCGCACGCAACTTCGGTGCCGACCATACCTTCTTCGTCACCAATGGAACCTCCACCGCCAACAAGATCGTCTGGCATGGCACGGTGGCCCGTGGCGATGTGGTGTTCGTCGATCGCAACTGCCACAAATCGCTGCTGCACGCGCTGATCATGACCGGCGCGGTGCCGGTGTATTTCACTCCCAGCCGCAACGCGCATGGCATCATCGGCCCGATCAGCCTGGACCAGTTCACGCCCGAGTCGCTGCAGCAGCGTATCGCCGCCAACCCGCTGGCCAGCAAGGCCTACAAGGCCGGCTCCAAGCCGCGCATCGCGGTGGTCACCAACTCCACCTACGATGGCCTGTGCTACAACGCCGAGAAGATCGCCGACGAGATCGGCAGCGCGGTGGACTTCCTGCATTTCGACGAAGCCTGGTACGCCTACGCTGCGTTCCATCCGTTCTACGAGAACCACTACGGCATGGCCAAGGGCAAGCCGCGCGAGCAGGATGCGATCATCTTCACCACGCATTCCACGCACAAGCTGCTGGCCGCGTTCTCGCAGGCCTCGATGATCCACGTGCGCAACTCGGCGCAGCGCGACCTGGATGCCGAGCGCTTCAACGAGTCGTTCATGATGCACACCTCGACCAGCCCGCATTACGGAGTGATCGCGGCCTGTGACGTGGCCTCGAAGATGATGGAAGGCGATGCCGGCCGTTCGCTGGTACAGGAAATGCACGATGAAGCCATCGCCTTCCGCCGCGCGATGCTGCATGTCCGCGATGATCTCGGCCGCGACGACTGGTGGTTCAGCGTGTGGCAGCCGACCCAGGTCGAGCGCAGCCTGGACAAGGGCGATACGCCGGCACCGATGGTGGCCAAGCGCGAGGAGTGGTACCTGCAGCCGGATGCGCACTGGCACGGCTTCGAGAACCTGGTGGATGACTATGTTCTGATCGACCCGATCAAGGTGACCCTGCTGACCCCGGGCCTGGCGATGGACGGCAGCATGGGCAAGCTGGGCATTCCGGCGGCGGTGCTGAGCAAGTTCCTGTGGGGCCGCGGCATCACCGTGGAGAAGACCAACCTGTACTCGGTGCTGTTCCTGTTCTCGATGGGCATCACCAAGGGCAAGTGGAGCACCCTGGTCACCGAGCTGATGGCGTTCAAGGAACTCTACGACCGCAACGCACCGCTGAGCCAGGCACTGCCGACGCTGGCTGCCGACTATCCGAATGCCTACGCCGGCTGGGGCCTGCGTGACCTGTGCGACGCGCTGCACGCGTTCAACCAGGAATTCGCCGTGGCCAAGGTGATGCGCGAGATGTACGTGGATCTGCCGACGCCGGTGATGACCCCGGCCGATGCCTACAACCACCTTGTGAAGGGCGAGATCGAACGGGTCGACATCGAGCAGATCAGTGGCCGCATTGCGGCGACCATGCTGGTGCCGTACCCGCCGGGCATCCCGACCATCATGCCGGGTGAGCGTTTTGGTGACAGCGACGAGCCGATCATCCAGTCGCTGCGCATCGCCCGGGAGCAGAACGCCCGTTTCCCGGGCTTCGAGTCGGACGTGCACGGGCTCATCATCGAGCAGGAGGGTGATGCGGTTTCGTACAAGGTGGAGGTGCTGAAGGCCTGACCGGCAACGGTCGGCCCCTCGGCGAACGATGGATACTGCGCGCGAGCAACGCATCCTGAAGTTCTCGATCGGGGTCACCCTGGCGGTCAGCGCGGTCGGCTTCATCGGTGGCCTGCTGGTGGGATCGCAGGCCATCCTGTTCGACGGCGTGTACAGCCTGGTCGACGTCGCCCTGACCCTGGTGTCGTTGTCGGTGCTGCGGCTGGTGGCGCGGGAACAGAGCCCGCGCTTCCAGTACGGCTACTGGCATCTGGAGCCGATGGTCGAGGCGCTGGGCGGGGTGATCCTGTCGCTGGCCTGCGTGTACGCGTTGGCCAACGCCGTGATCGGTTTGACCACGGGCGGGCACGAAGTGAAATTCGGGCCCGCGCTGTGGTGGGCGGCATTGCTGAGTGCCAGCAACCTGGCGATGGCGGCGTTCGTCGCGCAGCGGGCGCGGCATCTGCGCTCCGCGCTGTTGTGGCTGGATGTGCGCGGCTGGCTGCTGGGCGGGTTGATGAGCCTGGCGGTGGTGCTGGCCTTCGTGTTGGCGCTGGTCCTGCACGGTGGTGAGTGGCACCACTGGGTGCCGTACCTGGATTCGATCGTGCTGGCGTTGATCAGCCTGGCGGTGTTGCCGGTGCCGGCGCGGGGTGCCTGGAAGGCCATGCGCGAAGTGCTGCAGGTGGCACCGGATGATCTGGACCGGCGCGTGCAGCGGGTGATGCAGGCGTTCGTCGCCGAGCGTGGCTATGCCGGTTTCACCAGCCATGTGGCGAAGATGGGGCGGATGCGCTTCATCGAGATCCACGTGCTGGCCGACCCGGCCACGCCGCTGGGTTCAGTGGGCGAGGTCGATGCGATGCGTGACGAGATTGCAGTGCGGCTGGATGCACGGGGCAGCACGTTCTGGTTGACCATTGATTTCACCGCAGACCCAGCGTGGACGTGACCACGCTTCTGTAGAGTCGAGCTTGCTCGACTGCTTCTGGTCGGTGGAAGTCGAGCAGGCTCGAGTCCACGGAAACGCGCGATCGTTGCGCATGGCGGACTACTCTGTTGCACAGGACCCATTTGACCTCAACCGGAGTTGAGGTCACAGACTGCCGGCATCCCCCACGAGGCGCGCGGCATGAACCTGCTGACCACACCGGACCTCAGCCATGGCCTGCTGGAACTGTTCAATCCACCGGGCCTCTACGATCCTTCGGCCAACGGCTACTCACACGTGGCGGTGGTGCGCCTGCCGGCGCGGGTGATCCATGTCGCAGGGCAGGGCGGCGAGGATGCCCAGGGCCGCCTCTCGCCCAGCTTCGAAGAACAGGTCGGGCAGGCGCTGGACAACCTGCAGACCGCGCTGCGATCGGCGCAGGCAAGTCTGGCCGATGTGGCGCGGCTGCGCATCCTGGTGGTCGACCACGATGAGGACCGGCTGGGCATCATTGCCCACCAGGTGCGACGGCGCTGGCCGAACCGCGCGGCGCCCACCTGCACGCTGATCCCGGTGCCGCGACTGGCGTTGGACGGCATGCTGTTCGAGATCGAGGCGGAGGCCTACGCAGCCTAGCGCAGGTAGTACTCCACCGGCACCACCAGTTCCTGTGGTGCCTTCAGTTCATCGGGAATGGGCGGCAGCGGCTGCGCGCGACGGAAGGTCTGCAGCGCAGCGTCATCGAGCATCGGCTGGCCACTGGACTGCTCCAGCCGCAGCGCCAGCAGGCGACCTTCGCGGTCGATGCTGGCCCTGACCCAGGCAGTGCCCTGCTGCCGGCGCGAGCGCGCGGCGGCAGGGTAATAGCGGTAACGCTCCAGCCGCGCCATCAGGCGGGCTTCCCACTGGTCGCTGGCGGCGCCGGCCTGGAAGTCCGCCGGTGGCGCGTCTGGAGCGGGCGGCGCGGCCGTGATCGATGCCGGTGCGGGACTGGCATCGGTCGCGGCCGCAGGCGGGGCGACCGGCAGCGGCTTTCGACCCGTCCCGCCCGTTTCGCTGGCGGCCAACTCGCCCTCGCGCGCGGCGGTGGGCTTCGGTGGTGGCGGCGACTTTGTCGGTTGCGATGCACGCGCCTGCTGCGCCTGGCTGGGGGTATCGGCCTGGCGCTCCTCTACGGGCTGTGGCGGCGTGGCCGGTGCCAGCAGGCGCAGGCTGATGCGCATGTCCTGCTCCGGCGGTGGCAGCATCGGCGGCATTGCAACCCAGTGCACCAACAGCAGCAGGGGCAGCAGGTGCAGGACGACGGTGATCACGATCGCCTGCCAGTGTTGGCTGCGCTCACTCATCGTCCAGCACCCACAGCAGATCGGCATCAGCAGCACCGACGGTTTCACCCGGCGAAGCCAATGCGATCACCAGCGCAGGCGTATCCGGTGGCAGGTAGCCCGGCACCCCGGTGCCGCGCAGCACATGCCAGCGACCGGCTACCAGCATCGCGGGTGCGGGTGCTGCGGTCAGCACCTGTGCCATGCGCGTGTCGCGGGCCTGTTGCACGGCCAGCATCCCTTCCAGCATCGGTGCCGCGTCTGCGTGCTGGGCCAGAACCACATCCGACAGGCGTTGGTGGGCGGCGGGCACCGGGAACCGCACTGCATCAGCGGACGCCAGGTGGGCGTTGACCTCGACGCGCGCGAGATTGCCGCCGAACAAGGGGATGCCGGCAACGGTGGCGTCCTGCACCAGCCCGCCGTAGGCGGTCCACGGCCATCGTGTATCCCAGCCCAGCAGCTCCTGCAGGCGTGCACCGTCGGCATGGTTGCCCTTGGCCAGCCAGCGCTGCACCCGCTGCAGGCGCGGCTGGCGTTCGCTGGCAATCATCTCCAGCACCAGCGCGCCTTGTGGACGCTGCTGCTGCAGCGCGTGCAGCAGCCAGCGCTGGGCAGCGTGGTCACCGGCCAGGTCGTGGCGTTCGCCCAGCAGCAGTCGCGGAGCGTTCGCTGCGCGCTTCACGAACGCAGCTTCGTCCAGGGTCTGGCCGCTGGCGAGGTCCAGCACCGTGCCGGGCATCGGCTGCGCGCTGGCCATCGACGCGAGCGCGAGCAGGCACAGCGGCAGCCAGTGGCGGCTAGAACGCCACATTGACGCCCATCGAGACGGTGCGGCCACGGCCGTTGCCGCGGTCCAGGATCGGACTGAAGATGCTGTCGATCGAGGCATTGTTGTCATAGGCCTTGTTCTGCAGGTTTTCGATGTTCAGCCACAGCGTGGTGTTGGCCTGCGGCTTGAAGCTGGCGTAGAAGTCCAGCAGCACGCCGGTGCCGCCGGTCTTGCGGGTCTGGAAGAAGTCGTAGCCTTCCTCGGTCGGACCGGAGTACTCGGCGCGCAGGCCGGCCTGCACGCGCTGCTGCCACCAGCGGCCGCCCACGTCCAGCGTCCAGTAGCGGTCGGGCAGGGCGGTGATGTCTTCCAGGTTGACGAACTCGATGGCCGGCGCGCTGGTGCGCGAGCGGGTCCAGCTCAGCGTGGCGTGGTAGTGCTCGCTGGCGTAATGGGCTTCCAGTTCGATGCCGCGCATGCGCACCACGCCGGGGTGGTTCATCCAGCGCGTGGTGGCGCTGAAGTCGTCGGCGTCCAGCACATCGGTCCAGGCATTGAGCTGCGGATCGCTGTCGATCGGCACCACGAACGGTTCCACTTCCGGCGGATGCACGATCAGCAGGTACTGCGGCTTGATGTAGTCGCGGATGCGGTTGTCGAAGCGGGTGACCCGCAGTTGTGCCAGGTCACCGTCGACCAGCAGCGAGTCGGTGCTGAGGTCGGCGCCGAACTGCAGGTTGCGCGAGCGCTCGCGGCGCAGGAACGGATTGGCGCCGATGCCGTCGGCGACGCTGGCGTCCTCCAGCGGGATCTTCTCGAAGAACATTTCCTGCACGCGCGGCGGCCGCGACGTGCGCGAGACCTCGGCGAACAGCTGCAGCCAGTCGGTGGCCTGCAGTGAAACCGCCAGGCTCGGGCTGAGTGCGCGCTCTGTGCGACGCACGTCGATGTCGCCGCCATTGATCTCCGCGCACTGGCCGGGCACATCCGAGCACACCGGGATGTGACCACGGATGCCGAAGCGGTCCTGGCGCAGTCCTGCGGTCAGGGCATAGATGTCGTACTGCAGCTCCAGCGTGCTGAACACACTGTCCAGCTGGCTGCGACCCTGCGGGTTGGCACCGCGCAGGATGGGCGTATCGGCCACATAGATGTCCGATTGGTGCTTGATGCCGGTGTTCCAGCGCGCCTGCAGTGCACCGATGTCGAAGCGGCTGGTGTTGTCCACGGTCCAGCTGCTAAGGCTGCTGTGGGTGCGGCGGCCGATGTAGCTGGAGTCCTCCACCGGCGGGTAGAACAGCCGGGTCTTGTTGCTGGCGAAGGTCGCACGCAGGTCGATCCACGGCGAATAGGGTGTGTAGTGGTAACTGGCGCGCTGGTTGCGCGCGGAAATCTGCCACGGATAGTTGTGGTAGAAGTCGTTTTCGTAACGCATGTGGCTCAGGTCCAGCCGATGCTGGTCGCTGGGCTGCAGGCGCGCCTTCAACAGCCAGCTGCTGGGCTGCTGGCTGCCCGGGTCGGCGTTGTTCTTCTGCCCGCGTGCGGTCGCGTATTCGCTGCTGCGGCTGCTGCTGGCGGCGGCCAGCAGGCCGAACTGGCGGTCGCCACCCTCTTCGCTGTGGCGCCAGGCACCGGCGAAGGTACGGCCACTGCCGTAGCCGTTGTTGCCGTGGCGGTAGCCCGCACGCAGGCCCCAGTCGCGCCCCTCGCCGAGCAGATCGTCGATGTCCAGCGTGCGGAAGTTGGCACTGCCGGCCAGCGTGCCGGCGCCATCACCACCGGCGACCGCACCGCGCTGCACGTCCACACCGGCCAGCAGGAAGGGATCGACATAGGCGAACGGGCCGCCCGAGCCGTGCCCGGCATTGTTGCGGAAGGTCTGGGTGACACCGTCAATCATGGTGTTGACCCGGCCGGCACCGGTCATGCCGCGGATGTTGACCTGCAGGCCCGGCTGGCTGCGCGAATGGAAGCTGTGGGTGCCGGGCATCGAGCGCAGCAGGCTGTTGCCTTCCTGGCGTTCGGCCATCGCCACGCGCTCGCTGCCCACCGGGGGCGCAAAGCCATCGCGGGTGGCCGGTACATATTGACTGGCGCCGGCACCCGGTGCCTGACCGTGTGCGGTAGTACCCTGCACCCGCAGCGGGCCAGTGCGACGGCTGCCATCGGCGCGTTCAGCCGGTGCCGGCTCCAGGGCGGCACGACGCGCATCGACGAAGCGCGGGCGCAGGCCGCTGCCTGCCAACAGGCGCGATAGGGCCTGCGCATCGTCGAAGTCACCGCGCAGCGCAGGCGCCGAATGGCCCGCGGGCAGCGCTGCGCCGATCACCAGATCGACGCCGGTCAGCCGGCTGTAGGCGTCCAGTGCGGCCGCCAGCGGTTGTGCGGGCAGATTGTAGGTACGGGTGGCGGTCTGTGCGTGGGCACTGCCGGGCAGCAGCGGAAGGGCACTGGTACAGGCCAGCGACAGGGCGAGGACAAGGGGGCGGGGGCACAGCATCGGGGGCTCCAGGGGCTGACGCAGAGCGTCGTCATCCTGGGTAGACGCAGCCGCAGGCCGGATGTCAGGGTCCATCACGCTGTTCCCTGCGTGGCGGCAGCCACACCTGTATGCCCGCGCCGAGGCGCAGCACGCGCACCTGCAACTGAGTGGCCAACTGGTCGCGATTGCCGGCCGCACCGTCGGCACTGCCAAGCAGGGTGACCGGCTGCTGGCGCAGCTGCTCGCCGACGACCCACGTGTGCCCGCCATGCCAGCGGTCCAGGCCCTGCGTGACGTCGGCCAGTGGGGCCGAGACCCAATGCAGGCGCCGCTCGCGCCAGGCCAATGCTCCGGGGGCGGTCGTTGTTGCATGGGCTGTTGCCTGCCCATCGAAGCGCAGCTGTTCGCCGTGGTCAGCCAGCATGCTGACGTTGCCGCTGTCCACGCGCACGCGATGCTCGGTAACGGTGACCACGCTGCTGTTGCCCTGCACGGCAAGATCGAATGCGGTCCCCAGTGCAGTGACGGTGCCCTGTGGGGTATGCACCTGGAAGGGCCGGTCGGCATCGGCGGCGACCTGGAACCAGGCTTGGCCGCGCTGCAGCTGGAGCTGGCGGCGCTGCCCATCGATGCGCACCTTCACTTCGCTGCCGGGTGACAGCAGGACATGCGAGCCATCCCGAAGGGTCTCCTCGCGGATCTCGCCAGCGGCCGTTCGCAGGACCTGCGCTACGGGCGGCGACACATGGCGGCTGTAGAGACCCAGCGCGCACAGCAACAGAACCGCAATGCCAGCTTCGCGCAGGCGACGGCGTTGCCTGCGCTGCTGTTGCCGCTGCAGGCTGGGCAGCGTCGCACCGGCCTGCCACAGGTGTTGCAGATGCTGGTACTGCGCAGCATGGCGAGGGTCGGCCTGGTACCACTGCTCGAACGCGTTCTCGTCGCGGCCACCGTCGTGCCCGTCCAGCCACCAGCGTGCAGCTTCGCGCGCGATCGCGTCCAGGCTCATGCGCCGGGCACCTGCTGCAGGGCGACCAGTGCGCGCAGCAGATGGCTGTGCGCGGTCTGCCGGCTGATGCCGAGCTGGCGCCCGATCTCGGCCAGCGCCAACTGTTCAACCCGCGCCAGCAGGAACACCTGGCGCGAGCGCGGTGGCAGCGCGGCGATGATCGCGTCGAGGTGGCGCAGCTGTTCGGCGTCGAGCAGTCGCTGCTCGGGCAGCGGCGCAGGATCGGCGATGGCATGCAACTGCGTGTCATCCAGCGCTTCTTCGCGACGGCGCTGGCGTTGCCGGTAATGGTCGGCAATCAGGTTGTGGGCAACACGGTACAGGTACGCGCGGCCGTTGCTCAGCAGGCCACTGGCGGCGACCTTGACGACACGCAGCCAGGCTTCCTGGACGACGTCATCGGCGTCGCTGCGTTGCGGGAGTTTGCGGCGGACATGGGCGTGCAGCGGCCGGTAATGGGCCGCGCACAGCTGCGCGACATCCGTCGGTTCGACAGGCGTGGACACGGGGCGGGCGACAACTGGGAAAGGGAACAGCCCGCGGCGGCAAGGGCAGCGGCTGCACCTTACAGCAAAAGAGAATCATTTGCATCAACGAGGCGGGCGGCGAACGATGCACAGCCAGCCGCGGGGGTCATCGTGGGAGGTAATCGCAGTGGATCTGCAGCGCTTCGGTGGGGTTGGGATGCAGCTCGAAGCCGCAGTGCTGCAGGCTGCGCTTCGCTCGTGCGACTGGCTCGGCATACCGGGCGACGCGGCGGTGCTGCCAGCGCGGCGGGGTGAACACGCCCAGGGGCAGCAGCCGCAGCCGCTTGCCGTGCAGTACCAGCGAGACATCGACATGACGGCCATCGATGTCGTGGCCGTTGGCGCCGAAGATGGCGTCGACTTCATCCTGGCGCTGCGGATAACAGGCACGGAAGAGGGTGATGCCGAGCCCACGCACCAGGCGGCGGAAGCCACCGAGACGGCTGTGGCTGGGTTCGAAGCCACGGGTGAGCAGTAGCCGCAGCCCCACAGGCAGCATTGCCTGCGCGTCGAGCAGGCGTTGCAGTACCTCTTCTTCCAGTTGGATGCGGGTGGAGGGCCAGCGCGGGGCGATGAGCAGTCCGTGGTGGTTGCCGCGTTGCAGGGTCAGCATCGGTGAAGCTTCGCACGCGGCCGAACAGCCGGGGTAGTGCCGGCCGCTTGCCGGCAGATTCGAGTACCGGCCAGCGTCCGGCACTACCGTGACGATCATCAGAGGTCGCGGTACTGGATCTGCGAAGCCAGTACGCGCAGGCCGTCGGCATTGCTGGACAGGATGCGCTCTTCGCCAACACCCTTCTGCCGTTTCAGCTGGAAGCCCTGATCCGCAGGCAGTTGTGCGGCGATGGCGTCCATGCGCTGCAGGGCATCAGGGCCGCTGCAGTCGAAGTGGCCCCAACAGGCGCCATCGCGGTGGATCTGCAATCGATAGTTCATCGCGGTGTCTCCGGCAGGTCCTGCAGCCAATGGTCGAACATCGCGGTGGCGGCCGCGGCCAGTGGTGCGCCATAGCGACGCGCCTGCGCGCGCAGATCATTCGGATCGATGCCGGCCTGGGCCAGCTCCAGCGTGTGACCAATCAGCCAACGCTCGAACTGGCGCGCGTCCAGTTCCGGATGGCATTGCAGGGCCAGCGCGTGATGGCCGATGGCGAAGGCCTGGTGACGGCAGGCCGGCGTGCTGGCCAGGCGGCGTGCGCCGGCCGGAAGTTCGAAGGCCTCACCATGCCAATGCAGCACGGGAATGCCCTGCAGGGCCTGCAGCGGCGAGCGCTGGCCTTCATCGGTCAGCAGCAGTGGCGCAAAGCCGATCTCCTTGCCTCCACTGGGAGCGACACTGGCACCGAGTGCACGGGCCATCAGTTGTGCACCCAGGCAGATGCCCAGGGTTGGCCGCTGCTGCTGCAGCCGGCGCTGCAGCAGGGCGATGCTGTTGGTGACGAAGGGATAGGTCGCTGTGTCATTGGCACTGATCGGGCCGCCCAGCACCACCAGCAGGTCGGTCACTTCGGCGGGATCGAGCGCATCGACGCCGGCCTGCAGCACCTGCAACTGCCAGCCTTGTGCCAACAGCAGAGGCTGCAGGGTGCCGAGGTCTTCAAAGGCAACGTGTTGCAGGACAACCGCGTGCTTCATGCCGGGGCTCCGCTGTTCGGCCAGTAGAAGCTGTCCGGGGTGGCGCGGGCGCCGAAAATGGCCTGGCCGACGCGGACCACGGTGGCACCTTCCTCGATGGCCACTTCGAAATCACCGGACATGCCCATCGACAGCTGCGACAGGTCAAGGCCGGGCGGGGCATTGCGTTGCAGCTGGTCGCGCAGTTCGCGCAGGCGCACGAAGCAGGCGCGCACGCGCTCGACGTCGGGGGTGAAGATGGCCAGGGTCATCAGGCCGCGCACACGCAGGCGATCGAAGGCCGGCAGCTGCTGGACGAAGGCCTCGACGGCGTCGGGTTCCAGTCCGTACTTGCTCGGCTCGGCCGAGGTGTTGACCTGCACGAACACATCCAGCGTGCGGTCTTCCAGTTGCAGGCGCTGCTGCAGGGCCTCGGCCACGCGCAGGCTGTCCAGCGCCTGGAACTCGCTGGCAAAGCGCGCTACGTAGCGCGCCTTGTTGGTCTGCAGATGGCCGATCACCGACCAGTGCACGCCCAGGTCGGCCATCGTTTCGGCTTTGCGCTGCGCCTCCTGCACCTTGTTCTCGCCCAGTTCGTGGCAACCGGCGGCCACCGCCATGCGGATGCGGGCGTCATCGACGGTCTTGCTGACCGGCAGCAGGCGCACGCTGGCCGGGTCCCGGCCGGCGCGCGCGCAGGCATCGGCGATGCGTTGGCGCACCGTGACCAGGTTGGCGGCGATCTGTTCAACGGACTGGGCGACGGGCCAGTCGGCAGCGGCAAGGGGCATGCGGGCACCTCCAATGCAGGATGGCCAGGGTGGGATACACTGGCACAGGACAAGAGATATTTTGGCATAGGACAAAATGAAAATCACCGGACATAGCGCCGAGTCGATCTTCGACAGCATCCGCGACGGCATCGGCAAGGGCCGCCTGCCGGCCGGCAGCGTGCTGCCGCCGGTGCGTGAACTGGCCGAGCAACTGGGCGTGAACCGCAACACCGTGGCCGCTGCCTACAAGCGCCTGGATGCGGCGGGCCTGGCCAGCACGGCGGGCCGCCGTGGCACGGTGGTGCGCGGATTGCCGCCGACGCTGGCGCGCGAGGGCAGTACGCCCGGGCTGGCGCTGCAGGACCTGGCCGGTGGCAATCCGGATCCGCGCCTGCTGCCGAACCTGCGCCTGGCGCCGGCAGCGCCGCGCTTGTACGGCGTAGGCACGGTCGACCCGAGGTTGCAGGTTCTGGCAAGGGCCTCGCTGGATGCGGACTGCCCGGAGGGCTATGCGCTGGAGCTGACCCATGGCGCTGTTGATGGCATCGAGCGCCTGCTGGCGGCGTGGTTGCTGCCAGGAGACCGCATCGCGGTGGAGGATCCATGCTTCCTCGGCAGCCTCAATGTGCTCAATGCTGTGGGTCACGCGCCGTTGCCGGTGGCGGTGGATGCACATGGCATGCAGGTCGATTCGCTGCGGCAGGCGCTGGAGGCCGGCGCCCGCGCGGTGCTGCTGACCCCGCGGGCACACAACCCGACCGGGGCCAGCCTGGATGCGAAGCGGGCACGGGCGTTGCGGCAGTTGCTGGCGGCCTACCCGCAGGTGGCGGTGCTGATCGACGATCACTACGCGCTGCTCTCGCAGCAGGCCTATCACTCAGTGCTGCCGCTGGATGGCCGGCGCTGGGCGCTGCTGCGTTCGTTGTCCAAACCACTGGGTCCGGACCTGCGGCTGGCCTGGCTGGCCTGCGATGAGGAGACCGCATCGCGGTTGCGGCTGCGATTGGCGTCCGGCACCGGCTGGGTCAGCCACCTGCTGCAGGATGCAGCGACTTCGGTGCTGGCGTCGGCAACGCAGCGGGCGAAGATCGCCTCGGCGGGTGAGCGTTACCAGCAGCGCCTGCAGTCGCTACAGGAGCTGCTGCGCGCGCGTGGCATACCGACGCCGCAGCCGATGGAAGGATTGAACCTGTGGCTGCCGTTACCGGCCGACAGTCACCCACAGGTGCTGGCGCTGGCTTCGAGTGGATGGCATGTGCGCGCCGGCGAAGTGTTCGCGGTGGCGGCACCGGGCCATGGTCTGCGCATTACGTGTTCGGCGCTGGGACCGGCGCAGCTGCGGCAGCTGGCCGATGACCTGGCGGCGGTGTGTGGTTTGTAGCGTCGGGCCATGCTCGGCTTTGCTTCGCCTTTGTAGAGCCGAGCCATGCTCGGCTGCTGTTGGTAGAAGCAGTCGAGCATGGCTCGACTCTACATGACCGGTAGTCGAGCATGGTTCGACGCTACAGAAGCAGATCAAGGCGCGGCGTTGGCGCCCGGGCGCACGTAGTAGGACTGGCCGCTGTCATCGACGAACATCAGCTCCGGCTTGCCCTGCCAGGAGGTGAGCATGGCGCCGGTGTTGTTCTGGTGCTTGACCATGAGGCTGGCGCCACGGTCCGGATTGGCGACGACCTTGAACACTTCGGTGGTGCCGGTGGCATCGTCCAGGGTCAGCAGGGCTTCGCCGCCGCGGTCGCTGGTGCCGTAGCCGCCGCGTTCGGAGCCGTCGGGGCCGAGCAGGATCAGGCCGGACAGGGCGGTGGCGCGCGGCCCCTGGGTGCGGCCCTGGCTGAGCGGATCGGGAACCGGTGCGCCGAGGATTACCCGCGGTTGGCCGCTTGCATCGTGGATGATCAGCCCGCGTGCCTCGATGATGCGCTGTGGCGATTGGCTGCGATGCAGGTTCCAGGCGGTCCAGCCGGAAACAAGCAGGGCGAGGGTCGAGACCACCAGGGTGGTCAGCAGCAGCGCACGGGACATCGGGTCGTCCTTCCTTGGATGTGCCGACGATAGCGGATGCGGACCGGCAATGGCCAGTTCGTTGTGTGACGTTGTGTATCGTCAGTGGAAATCGCGACTGTGGCTGCGCAGTCCCTGCAGCAGTTCATCCAGGCAGTGCATGCGCTGCACGATGACGTGCTGCACGCCATCGACGCGTTCCAGGCGGCCATCGATCTGCATCAGCTGGGTATCGACCAGCACCCGGTGCTGGCGATCAGCCAGGTGCCGCCAGACCACGGCGTTGACCATGCCGGTCTCGTCCTCGAGCGTGAGGAAGGTGACGCCGCTGGCGGTCTGCGGGCGCTGGCGCATGCGCACCAGGCCGGCGATGCGCACGCGCCGGCCATGGCCGTGGGCAGCCAGTTGTGCGGCATCCAGGCAGCCACGGCTACGCAGTTGCGCGCGCAGGAACGAGATCGGATGGCGGCCCAGCGTGGTGCCGGTGCTGCGGTAATCGGCCTGCATGTCTTCCCAGGCACTGGGCAGCGGCAGCGGCACGCGGGCTTCGGTGGTGGCGCGGGTCTGGTCGAACAGCGGCAACCGGTTTTCCACACCGGAGATATCCCAGCGCGCACGATGGCGATGGCCGCTGAGCCCACGCAGCGCCCCGGCATCGGCCAGCAGGCCCTGCTGGCGGCGGTCCAGAGCGGTACGCTGGCACAGGTCACCCACATCGTCGAACGGGCGCCGCGCACGTTCACGCATGATGGCCTGCACGGCGGGCTCGTTGCAGCCATCGACCAGGCGCAGGCCGAGCCGGATCGCGGCCGGCCCCTTGCTGAAATCCAGCGTGCAGTCCCAGTCGCTGTGGCGCACGTCCACCGGCAGCACGCGGATGCCATGCCGGCGCGCATCCTGCAGCAGCTGGTCGGGGCTGTAGAAACCCAATGGCTGGCTGTTGATCAGGCTGGCGGTGAACGCGGCCGGGTGATGGCACTTCAGCCAGCAACTGTTATAGGTCAGCAGGGCGAAACTGGCGGCGTGACTTTCCGGAAAACCGTAGTCACCGAAGCCCTTGATCTGTTCGAACAGGTGCTCGCCGTACTCGCGGCTGAAGCCGTTCTTGAGCATGCCGGCCAGCAGCTTCTCGCGATGCGGTTCCAGGCCGCCACGGCGCTTCCACGCCGCCATCGAGCGGCGCAGGGCATCGGCCTGGCCCGGCGTGTAGCCGGCCGCTTCCACCGCCAACTGCATCACCTGTTCCTGGAACAGTGGCACGCCGAGGGTGCGCGCGAACACGCGTTCCAGCCGCGCTGGATAGAGTGGATTGTCTGGATCGTTCAACGCGTCAGGACCCTGCTCGCGCAGGATCCTTCGCCGTTCCAGGTAGGGGTGCACCATGTCACCCTGGATCGGGCCAGGGCGCACGATCGCCACTTCGATCACCAGGTCGTAGAAGGTGCGCGGCTGCAGGCGCGGCAGCATCGCCATCTGCGCGCGCGACTCGATCTGGAATACGCCGATGGTGTCGGCGGCGCAGATCATGTCGTAGGTCTTCGTATCCTTGGGAGGAATCGCATCCATGCGTCCTTCGTGCAGGCCATGCTGCTGCAGCATCGCCAGGCATTTGCGGATGGCGGTGAGCATGCCCAGCGCCAGGCAGTCGACCTTCATCAGGCCAGTGGCATCCAGATCGTCCTTGTCCCACTGGATGACGGTGCGGTCGGCCATCGCCGCGTTCTCCACCGGCACCAGGGTTGACAGCGGATGCTCGGAAATCACGAAGCCGCCCGGGTGCTGCGACAGGTGGCGCGGGAAGTCGATCAGTTCGGTGGTCAGTGCCAGCAGTCGCCGCATCAGCGGGGTTTCCGGATCGAAGCCGCGCTCGCGCAGGGTCTCCGGCAGCGGCACATGGCCGCCCCAGTGGTCCATCGCCGCGCCCAGTTCGTTGACCTGGTCCATCGGCAGGCCGAGTGCACGGGCCACGTCGCGGATCGCGCTGCGGCCACGGTAGCTGATCGCCACCGCAGTCAGGGCGGCGCGCTCGCGGCCATAGCGCTTGAATACATACTGCAGCACTTCCTCGCGGCGCTCGTGCTCGAAGTCGATGTCGATATCCGGTGGTTCGTCGCGCTCGGCGGAGATGAAGCGCTCGAACAGCAGGTTGCTGCGTGCCGGGTCGATCTCGGTCACGCCCAGTACGAAGCACACCGCGGAGTTGGCCGCCGAGCCACGACCCTGGCAGAGGATGTCCTGGCTGCGCGCGAAGCGCACGATGTCCTGCACGGTGAGGAAGTACGAGGCGTAGTTCTTTTCCCGGATCAATGCCAGTTCGTGCTCGATCTGTTTGCGTTGTGCCGGTTCGATGCCGCCTTTCCAGCGCCACGGGATGCCGCGCTCGACCAGCACGCGCAGCCAGCTGTCCGGGTCGTGGCCCTCGGGTACCAGTTCGCGCGGATAGGTGTACTGCAGCTGCTCCAGGGTGAAGTGGCAGCGCTCGGCGATGCGCAGGGTCTCGGCCAGCAGTTCGGGCGGATACAGTTGGGCCAGCGCGGTACGCGGGCGCAGGTGGCGCTCGCCGTTGGGAAACAGGCGCCAGCCGGCCTCGGCCACGCTGCAGCGGTGGCGGATGGCGGTCAGTGTGTCCTGCAGGGCGCGGCGGCGGCGCACGTGCATGTGCACATCACCACTGGCCACCAGCGGCAGGTGGTGGCGTTCGCCGAAGGCCTGCAGCTGCTGCAGGCGACGCGCGTCGTCATGCTCATGGTGCAGCTCCACCGCCAGCCACAGGCGATCATCGAAGCCGGCGCGCAGCAGTTCCAGATCGGTGGCGGCCGGTTGCCGGTCCAGCCACAGGCACAGCAGGCCCTCCGGCAGGCCGAGCAGGTCCTCGCGCAGGCAGCGGTATTCGCCCTTGGCCGCGCGCCGCCGGCAGGTGGTGATCAACTGGCACAAGCCGGCGTAGGCGGCCTGGTCGGTGCACAGCAGGGCCAGTTTCGGGCCGTCCTCGACCTGGAATTCGGCACCGACGATCAGCGCCACGCCATGCGTCTTGGCGGCCTGCCAGGCGCGCACGATGCCGGCCAGCGAGCATTCGTCGGTGATCGCCAACGCGCGGTAGCCCTGGCCGGCGGCGCGCGCGAACAGTTCCTCGGCGATCGAGGCGCCACGCTGGAAACTGAAGGCCGACAGGCAGTGCAGTTCGGCGTAGCCGGGCAGTTCGCTGTGCATGGCGGCTCAGCCGAACCAGCCGTGCAGCATCCACGGCGCATGCGGATCATTGCGCTCACGGAAAGCCCAGCCGCGCTGGCCATGCGCGGTTTCCACCACGTAGTAATCGCGCCGCGCATCGGCCTGGTCCCACCAGCCCGATTCGATCCGCTCCGGCCCGGTGACGATGCGCAGGCGGGGATCACGCAGCGGTTGCGGCGTGTCCAGCAGCCAGCCCGGACGCAGCGGCCAGTACGACGGAGGCTTGACCGCGGGCTGGGTGCCACTGGCGCGTTCGGGGCGATGGTCGGCCTGCACCGCCAGCGGCTGCACGGCGTCATCGCCCAGCCGCGCCCGCAGGCGCTCGCGCAGCTGGTTCCAGGGCATCGCCTGTGCCGGCCGGGTATCGAACAGGTCACGCGCGGCGGGCACGAACGGTGGCAGCTGTTCGGCCTGCAGGCGCAGTGCGCGGCTGCCAGCGGGCAGGGCGAACGCTTCCATGCGGTTGCGCGCGATCTCGAACAGCAGCGCGGGATCGCGCTCGGGTGCCAGCAGGCCGATGGTCAGCACGCTGGCCGGCAGCAGGTCATGCTCGAAATGCAGGTCGAAGCGCTGCACGCCGCCATCGCGCGAACACAGGAATGCGGCCAGGTCCAGCAGCAGGCGACGCAGCGGGAACAGCAGGGCCTGGCTGGATTCGATCTCGTATTCGAATTCGATGCGTGCATCGAAACGGTCCGGTGGCTGGTAGTAGCGCAGTGGCGCGGTGGGCAGGCCGCGCAGCGCATCCAGTTGCTGCAGCACCTCGGGTGAGAAGCGCCGGGCCAGGCTGTCGCGCGGCAGTTCGAGCACCGCACCCAGCGTGCGCAGACCGGAACGACCGAGCACGGTCACCGCTTCGCTGGGCAGGCCGCAGCGCGGCAACGGCAGCTGCGCCAGTGCCGCTGGCAGCTGCTGCGCATCGATGCCGAGGCCGTCGTGGACGTTGGCCAGCACGCGCGCGGCATGCGCGGTGGGCGCGGCCACCAGGCGGTGGCGGAAACCGAGTTCATGCAGTTCGCCGCGCAGGCGCTTTTCGATCGTCAGCCAGTCACCGAACAGGGCGCGACTGGCGCCGATCTCCATGACCAGCGCGTGCGGAAAATCGAGGCTGACCTGCGAGCTGTAGGCGTAGGCCCAACTGGCCAGCAGCTGCCGGGTGTGCTGTTCGGCGTTCGGGTCGTAGTCGTGCAGGTGCATGTCCTGCACCAGCACCTGTGCGGCCGACAGCAGCATGCCCGGGCGCAGTCCCGCTGCGCGTGCCGACGGGCTGACCGCTCGCAGCACGCGACGCTGCGCCGGCCCCTGCAGCAGCACCAGTGGCCGCTGCGGGTCCGGCTGCAGGCGCAGCACGCTGTCCAGCGCCAGCTGCGGCAACAACAGGCAGGCCCAATGCATGACGCGGCCTCAGTGGGCGATGGCCAGTGGCAACGGCTGCGCCGGTGGCAGGCCGCCACGGCACTTCAGCACCCGTACCTGGCCGTGGTCGAGCTGCAGGCGCAGGCTGGCCGGGGAGGGATTACGCGCCGCCTGCGCCTCGCGGAACACGAAGCCCAGGCACTGGCCGCTGTCGGCAGCCACCTGCAGGCGGCGCAGTGAGCGGTCGTCGGCCTGGTGTGGCCAACACAGCACCGCCGCGCAGGCCGCAGAGCGCAGGCACTGTTCGGCGGCCCACAGCGCCTGTTTCGGTGCGGCGTGGATGATCTGCAGCTGGGCCAGGTCCAGCCCGGCCGCCGCCCAGGCCGGGGCATGCGGGCGGTAGGGCGGGGCGACCAGCACGATCGGGCGGTCGCGCTGGCTCAGCTTCGCCAGCGCCGGCCAGACCAGGGCCAGCTCGCCGACGCCGGGCGCGGCCTGCAGCACCTCGCACAGCCCGCTGGCCGGCCAGCCACCGCCGGGCAGGCGTGCGTCCAGCGCCGGATGGCCACTGGCCAGGTGGTCGCTGGCCGGCCCCTGGCGGGCTGGGCCGCGCCACAGCTGGCGCCCGTCCAGCAGCCGGTCGAGGGCGACGACAGCACCCATCAGCCGGTCCTCCAAGGGAGGCGCCGAGCGGGCTGGAAGCGGCAGGAACGGGCGGAAACGGCGGGCATGGCGCGAGTATCGACGAGCCGGTATCAGGGGCTGAGACCGGACATGCTACTCGCCTTGTGAGTAGAATTACTAATGAAATCGGAAGGTCGGGTTTCAGGTTGCTGAAGGGCTAAAGCATCCACGCATGGCGTGGATCTACCAGGGTTCTCTCCAGTAGATCCACGCCATGCGTGGATGGGAAAACGGTGCCGACCAGGGTCGGCACCTACAGGCACGGGCACTCCCGGTTACGGGCGCACCGGCAGCGCCACCGGGCGCAGCGGCGCGGCATCGCCGCCGCGGATCTTCAGCGGGCCGCCGATGAAGGCGAACTCATAGACCTTGTCGCGGGCCAGTTCGTCCAGCGCCACCAGCTCGATGATCGGCGCGCCCTGCTGGGCCAGCAGGTAGGTGTGCAGCGGCACGTAGTCGTCGGACACCTCCGAGGGGAAGGTCTCGAAGCTGAGGTTGTCGGCGCCGACGATCATCGCGCCGCTGTCCTCCACCAGGAAGCGCGCCGCGTCCAGGCCCATGCCCGGCGGGTTGGCCATGTAGGCCTTGGGCTGTTCGAACAGGCGCATGCGGCCGGTGCGGATCAGCACCACGTCGCCCTGCTGCAGTTTCACCTGCTGGCGTGCCAGCGCATCCTTCAGGTCCTGGCGGGTGACGCGGTAGCTGTCCGGCAGCATGTCCACGCCCTTGGCGCCGGCCACGTCGATCAGCACGCCACGCGCGATCAGCGGCGGGAATTTCTCGATGCCGGTGACGTTCCAGCCACGGTCACCGAGGTGCTTGTCGGCCTCGAAGCCGTTCCAGATCTTTCCGTGGATGCCGAAGTGGTTCAGCGCATCGATGTGGGTGCCGGTGTGGCTGTACATCGAGAATGCGGTGCCGGTGTAGCTGCGGGTGAGGTTCATGGTCTCGCCCACGCCCATCGGATCATCCATCACCGTGCCGCGCGGGGTGTGGGTCATCCAGAACTGGTAGTGCGGGTCGCCGGCATCCTGCCAGCTGGGCATGCCGACGTAGTATTCGGTGGCCAGGTCATAGGCCTTGCCGCCACTGACCCGCGACAGGATCGCTGCGCGCGAGGCGTCGGTGATCAGGTTGAGGCGGCCGATCTCGTCCTTCGGCCCCCAGGGGCTGGTGCCGACCTGCTGGCCGGAGGGAACGCGTTCGTGCGCGGATACGGTGGTGGAAGCGGCGGTGCCGGCCAGCAGCAGGGCCAGCGCGGTGGCCAGGGTACGTGAGGTCATGGGGAATCTCCTTGCAGGGTGGGGGACGGTGCGGCTCAGGCCGCGACCAGGTGCGCCAGGGCCTGGCGCAGTTGCGGCAGCGGCAGGGTCTGCAGGCGCAGGCCGTTGCCGCCGATCACGGTGGGAATGGAGCGGATGCCGAGGGCCGCGGCTTCGGCACGGTCGGCCTGCACGCGCCGGGCTGCTGCGTCGCTGCGCATGTGGTCAGCGAAGGCGCCACGCGGGTGGCCCAGTGCTTCGGCGATATCCAGCAGTACTTCGGCGTCGCCGATGTTGCGGTGCTGGTGCAGGTGCGCCCACTGCACGGCATCGAACATCGCGCCATGGGCGTCGTTGCCACCGAGCATGCCGGCGGCCTGGCAGGCCAGTGCGCCGAGCCAGCCGGACGGATACTCGAAGTCCTGTGCGCGCATGCCTTCGATATCGATGCGCGCGGTGTCTTCATGCGCGGCGCAGTCGGTCCAGTGGCGCAGGATGATCGCCTTGGCGCGCTCCATCGAGCCGAACACCTCGACCATCTGCGCGCGCGAGTCCTGCAGCACGAAGCTGCGGTGACGCACCTGGATGCCGAGTTCGGCGGAGACCTGCTGCAGGCGCGGGGCCAGCACGAAGCACCAGCCGCAGACCACGTCGTGGAAGAAATCGACCACCGGCGCGGCGGTGGCGGGGGAAGGAACGGAAGACATCTGCCTGCCATCGGTGAGAGGGGAGGCGGCAGATTAGGCAGCGCGGCATGGCTGAAACAGCACGTCGCGGGCAGCTCAGTTTTCGCTGGCGGTTACGAATCCAGGCCGGCGCAGCCGGGCAGCTCGGCGTGCAGGAAATCGATGAAGGCACGCACCTTGGGCTGCAGGTGGCGCGAGGTGGGATAGACCGCATGCACGAAACGTGGCGGATAGCGATGGTCGGGCAGCACCTGCTGCAGCTCGCCACGGGCCAGCGCCGGTGCCGCCAGGAACGAGGGCAGGGCGCCGATGCCCATGCCGGCCACCAGCAGGTCGCGCAGCAGCAGGCTGTTGTTGACGGTGACGCGCGCCGGCAGGGTGATCGTCACCTGGCCGTCGGGGCCGAGCAGCGGCCAGCTGCCGGGCGAGTCGGACAGGCTGTAGGCCAGCACGCTGTGCGCCTGCAGATCGTCCACTGCCTGCGGTGCCGGATGCTGCTGAAGGTAGGACGGAGCCGCGCACAGCACCTGCTGCAACGAGGCCAGGCGGCGCGCTACCAGTCGCGAGTCGTCCAGCTCGGCACGCAACCGCAGCGACACATCGAAACCTTCGCCCACCGCATCAAGCAGGCGGTCTTCCATCACAAGGTCCAGCGACAGTTGCGGATGCTGCTGCAGGAAGCGTGGCAGCAGCGGCGACAGCGTGCTCAGCGCGAATGATTGCGGTGCATTGACGCGCAGGCGCCCGGCCACGTCGCCGCGCTGTTCGGCGATGCCGCGTTCCAATGCATCCAGCTCGTCGAGCAGCCGGCAGCATTCGCGGTAATAGGCGTGGCCGGTCTCGGTCAGGCTCATGCGCCGCGTGGTCCGCTGCAGCAGCACCACGCCCAGGTGCGCTTCCAGCGTGCGCAGCTGCTTGCTCAGGCCGGCCGGCGACATGCCCAGGTCTTCGGCGGCGCGGGCCAGCCCGCCGCGTTCGACGATGCGGCGGAAGGCACGCATCAGGTTGAAGGAATCCATGCCGGTCCCGGGCGCGATGAGGGCGCCATTGTAGATCCACGCCATGCATGGATGTGGGAAACGTGGTGCGTCCATGATGGTCATCCACCGGGGAGCGCGCCGGGTTGCGCCGTTTGTTCAAGCCGGCGGCCCATACGCGGCGCCAGCATGCAGGCCCCTTACTTTCCGGATTGCCCATGAAGCACTGGATGCTCCGCCTGTATGCCCCGTTGTTCCTGCTGGGCTTCGTCGCTGCTGCCGTCGTCTGGGTCGGCCACCTGCACGGTGATCCGCTATGGCTGCTGGCCTTGCTGGCGGTCGCCATCGCGATTTCGTTCGCCGCCGAACGCGTGTGGCCCTATGACCCTGCGTTCAACCATGACCACGGCGACAGCCTGCGTGACACCCTGCATGCGCTGGTCAACGAGAGCCTGAATCTGCTGTCGATCGCGGCGGTGCCGCTGCTGGCAGCCATCATTCCGTGGCAGGCCTGGCCGCTGCAGTGGCCATTCGCGCTGCAGGTGCTGGTGGCCATCATCTGCGCGGATCTCGGTATCACCCTGGTGCACTACGCCAGCCATCGCATCGGCTGGCTGTGGCGGCTGCACGCGGTACATCACAGCGTCACCCGCATGTACGGCTTCAATGGCCTGATGAAGCACCCGTTGCACCAGGCGGCCGAAGCAGTCGGCGGCGTGCTGCCGCTGCTGCTGTTGGGCCTGCCGATGCCGGTGGCCGCGGTGCTGGCGTTCGCCATTGCCATCCAGCTGCTGCTGCAGCATTCCAACGTGGACATGCGCCCCGGCGTGCTGGGCCGGGTGATGGCCTGGGCGCCGCTGCACCGCTTCCACCACATGCGTTACGGCACCGCCGGCGACGTCAACTTCGGCCTGTTCCTGACTGTCTGGGATCACCTGCTGGGGACCGCCTTCGATGCGCCCGGCTATCGGCTGCAGCAACGCGACCTCGGCATCGGCAGCCAGCCGGACTATCCGCGCGATTATCCCGGACAGCTGCTGGCGCCGTTCCGCGAACTGCCGCATGGCGAGGTGCCGGAGCTGCCGGAAGGTCTGCGCAGGCGCGGATGATGGGGCGTGTCAGGCCGCGTGCAGCTGCAGGCCCTGCAGCTGCGCGGCACTGATGCCGAACATGCGGCGCAGGCTGCGCGACAGATGGGCCAGGTCAGCGAATCCGGCCGCGTGCGCGCTGTCGGTCAGGCTGTGCCCGCGCAGATGATGCATCAGTGCGCTGCGCAGCCGTTGCCACAGCACCCAGCCGCGCAGGGTCACCGCCAGATCGGACTGGAAGCGTCGATGCAGCTGGCTGGTCGACAGATGTGCCGCCTCGGCGATATCGGCGGCTGGCACCGGCCCGGGCAGGTGCTGGGCGATACGGGACAGCGCGGCTTGCACGCGGCGGTCCAGCGGTTGCGGGCGGCTCAGCCGTGGCAGCCAGTCGTGCAGCGCCAGCGCGTTGCCCGGCAGCGCGTTGCCCGGCAGCGCGTGCAGGTGCTGCTGGATCTGTTCGGGATCGGCATGCGCTGGTTCGAGGAACACCGTACAGCCCGCTTCCGGCGCCGACAGGATTGCGTGCGGCTGGAATGACGGCAGCCACAGCCGTTGGCCCTGCTGCCGCACCCCATCAACCTCGACCTGCCAGAGCGCGCCGTCGCTCAGCAACAGTTGATGGGCGTAGTGCGCGTGCGTATCGCTGCCACCGGCGTGGCCCTGCAGCACGGCCACGTGAGCCTCCAGCAGCAGCGTGCCATTCCAGGGCAGGGCGGGAGAGGACATGGAGGAATTGTAGATCCACGCCATGCGTGGATGAATCTCCATCGAAATTGAATATTCCGACAGTTGAATGAAGAGCAGCCGAGCATGGGCTCGGCTCTACAGCAGGCCGTGCAGGGAATTGTCGAAGGCGGGGTGGGTCCGGTTGCGGGGGCGTGAGCCGCATGGATGCGGCGACCGAGCTTACATGGACGTACTTGCAGCGGCCCCCGCAACCGGACCCACCCCGCCACCCCACAGGAAGCCCGCTGTTGCTTCGGCTGTTGCTTCTGAGGTTGCCGGCCAGCGGCCGGCACTACCGCGGGTGCCGGGCGCAGCCCGGCCGCGCGCACCCTCACCGCCCGTGCGGATCCGGCCGGTGATGCACGTACTCGACCACGGTGCCATCGGGATGCACCGCATTGAACGCCGCCCCGGTCGGTACCACCTGCAGCGGGAAGATGATTTCAGCGCCAGCCGCCACCAGCTTGTCGTGATAGGGCCGAACGTCATCGACCAGCAGCGTCCCCGTGGTCGAAGTGAACGGCGCCAGCGCCGCCTCGCTGCCCTCGATCAACAGGAACGCACCGACCATCGCCAGGCGCAGGCCGGCCTCCGGAAACGGGAACCCGGCATCGGCCACCACGCCCTGCAACTGCTCGTAGAACGCCACGCTGCGCTCCAGCTCACCGGGGGCCACGAACACCCGGATCAGCACGCGCGGCGCGCGCTGGCTGGAGGTATCACAGCGGTCGCGCCAGAGATGATCGAAGTCGCGGTGTACGGTCATGGGCTCGATTCGTGGCCAGGGATCTCCATTATCAGCAGCCTCGCGCGGCGCGCTGATGACCGCCGGTGATGGCCTGATAACCAGTGGCTGGGGTCGGCCTGTGACTTAGGTCCTGTTGACAGGTGTGAACGCCCTCGCACAATCTTCACATGATTGGGCCGCCCTGCGCGGCCCGGGCAGGCAGGTTGTCACGCCGGGAGGAGGGTCCCAGGCGCAGACCGGCCCGTCCTTCGGCCTGCGGGGCGTTGCCTGGCAACCCCTGCGCGGCATGAACGCTGCACCCTTCGGCGGCACTTTCCCTGGACCGATTGCCTTGGCAACGGAATTACGCCTGCCGATGAAAACGTTTACAAAGCCGCTTGCACTGTCCCTGGCCCTGTCAGCCGCACTGGCCGCCCCGGCCTGGGCCGACCCCGCCGCGTTCACTGTGCTGACCCTGGAACAGGCCCCGACCGCCGAGGCCATGCCGGCCCTGGCCGCCCAGCTGAAGACCCTGCAGGTGGACGCGGTGAGCGTGCGCCAGGTGCAGCGCGGCATCGGCCAGGTCGATCCGTTGCAGGTGCTGGCCGACGGCCTGGGCTACGAGTACCGCTTCATTGCGGCGGGCAAGGACGATGGCCAGACCCAGCGCGGTCAGGCCGTGCTGACCCGGCTGCCGATTGCCGCTGAGTCCGGCCCGGACCAGCCGGGCCTGAACTACCTGCGCCTGGACGATGGTCGCCACACCGTGGCGGTGTACACCGATGCTGGTGCAGGTGCCGCGCAGCTGCCGGCGCTGGTCACGCGCTCGCGGCTCGGCGCACCGGCGGTGCTGCTTGGCGCGGTGGCCGGTGAATCGGCCAAGGCGGCAGGCTTTGATCCGGCGCGTGTGGCGCTGGAAGCCGATGCCAGCTATTTCAGCGACGGCTTCCAGGCCGCCAGCAGTGCACCGTTCAAGGTGGAAGGCAGCGCCCTGCGTGCCACGCTGCTGACCCTGGCCTATGCCGCCGACAAGCACGGCGAAACGCCGTGGATGGACACCACCCTCAACGCCGATGCGCGCGCTGCGCTGCTGCTGAAGGCGATGACCGAGGATGAGAAGTTCCAGATGCTGCACAGCTACTTCGGGCTGGGCAAGGATGGTGGCCCGCTGCCGGAAGGTGCGGTCGGCTCGGCCGGTTTCGTGCCGGGCGTGGCGCGGCTGGGCATTCCATCGCAGCAGTCGGCCGATGCCGGCGTCGGCGTGACCAATCCAGGCGGCATCCGCCCGGGCGACTTCGCCACGGCGATGCCGTCGGGCCCGTCCACCGCCTCCAGCTGGAACCGTGCGGTCGCCTTCGCCGGCGGCGCAACGATGGGCCGTGAGGCGTGGCAGCAGCGTTTCAACATCCTGCTGTCGGGCAGCGTCAACCTGCAGCGCGACCCGCGCAACGGCCGCAATTTCGAGTACGCCGGCGAAGACCCGCTGCTGGCCGGTTCGATGGTCGGCGCGCTGATCCAGGGCGTGCAGAGCCAGCACGTGATCTCCTCGATGAAGCACTTCGCGCTGAACGACATGGAGACCCGCCGCAACTTCCACGACGTGCGCATCGGCGAACAGGCCATGCACGAGTCGGACCTGCTGGCCTTCGAGATCGCGCTGGACGCCGGCCGCCCGGGCGTGGCGATGTGCTCGTACAACAAGATCAACGGTACCTACGGCTGCGAGAACGGCTACCTGATGAACCAGGTGCTGAAGCAGGAATGGAAGTTCCCCGGTTTCGTGATGTCCGACTGGGGCGGCGTGCACAGCGGTTCCAAGGCAGCGCTGGCCGGCCTGGACCAGCAGTCGGCCGGTGAAGTGTTCGATGCGGCGGTGTTCTTCGATGAGCCGCTGCGCCTGGCCGTGCATGGTGGCGTGGTGCCGCAGGAACGCCTGAACGACATGGTGGCGCGCATCCTGCGCACGATGTTCCTGCACGGCAACTTCGACAACCCGCCGCAGCACCAGAAGGTCGACGCCGAGGCCGGTTTCGCCGTCGCCCAGCGCACGGTGGAAGAAGGCAGCGTGCTGCTGCGCAATGAAGGCAACCTGCTGCCGCTGGCCGACAGCGTGAAGCGCATCGTCATCATCGGTGGCCACGCCGACAAGGGGGTGATCGGTGGCGGTGGTTCGTCGATGGTGGGCGTGACCGCCAAGGGCACCAACGCGGTGCCGGGCGTGCTGCCGACCACCTGGCCGGGCCCGGTGATCTTCCACCCGTCCTCGCCGCTGGAGTCGCTGCGTGCGGCGCGTCCGGATGCAACTTTCGAGTATGTGGATGGCACCAATGCCGCCGCTGCGGCCAAGGCCGCCGCGCAGGCCGATGTGGCCATCGTGTTCGCCACCCAGTGGGCGGCCGAATCGGTGGACCTGCCGGACATGCAGTTGCCGGACAACCAGGACGCCCTGATCTCGGCGGTGGCCAAGGCCAACCCGAAGACCGTGCTGGTGCTGGAAACCAACGGCCCGGTGCGCACGCCGTGGCTGGCGCAGGTGCCGGCGATGCTGCAGGCCTGGTACCCGGGCATCCGCGGTGGCGAAGGCATTGCCGCGCTGCTGACCGGCCAGGTCAATCCGTCCGGCCGCCTGCCCGTGACCTGGGTGGTGGACGAATCGCAGTTGCCGCGCCCGCACATCGACGGCCTCGGCTTCAAGCCGGCCAAGCCGTTCGGTGATGTGTTCGATTTCGATATCGAAGGCGCCAACGTCGGCTACAAGTGGATGGCGGCCAAGGGCCTGACCCCGACCTTCGCCTTCGGCCATGGCCTGTCCTACACCTCGTTCGCCTATGAAAACCTGAAGGTGAGCGTGGAAGGCTCGCGCCTGGTCGCCAGTGTCGACATCCGCAACACCGGCAAGCGCGCCGGCGCCGACGTCGCCCAGCTGTACCTGAAGCTGCCGGCTGGCAGCACCACGCCGATCCGCCTGATCGGCTACGACAAGGTGACCCTGCAGCCGGGCGAACAGCGCCGCATCCGCATCGAAGCCGAGCCGAAGACCCTGGCTCACTACGATGCGCAGGCCCGCCAGTGGAAGATCGATGGCGGCACCTACCAGGTGCAGCTGTCGCGCAACGCCGCCGAACCGCTGCAGACGGTGGATGTGCAGCTGGTGGAGCAGGTGCTGCGCTGATGCCTGAAGGCATGGCCCCGCAAGGGGCCATGCAAAAAGGGGACGGAGGGGATTAAGTCGTTTATGCATAAACGACTTAATCCCCTCCGTCCCCTTTTTTCAGGTGACAAACCACCCGCGCAGGAAATCGATCAGCTGCCGCACCTTCGGTGAGGGCTGCGTGCTGTGCGGGTAGACCGCGTATACGCTCTGCTGCGGGAAACGGTGCTGGCGCAGCACCGGGCGCAGGCGGTCCTGGGCCAGGTCGTCCTCGATCAGCCAACGTGGCAGCACGGTGACCCCGGCGCCGGCCACGGCGAAGCCGCGCAGGCTGCTGGCACCATCCACGCGCACCACTGCATTGCCCGGGTTGGTGGCAAACAAGGCGTCGCTGCCGTCGGGCGCGACCACCGGCACGTCGGCCAGGCGCGGGTAGCCGAGGCGGGGCAGGGTGCCCAGCTGGGCCGGGTCATTGGCCGCATCGGCAGAGGGCAGGCGTGCCAGCAGGGACGGAGCCGCCACCGCGCACAGTGGATGGCGTTCCAGCTCGCTGGCATGCAGCCCTGAATCCGGCAGGCGGCCGAGGCGGATCGCCAGGTCGAAGCGCTCGGGAATCAGGTCGGCCGGTGCCGGTGAGGTCGACAGGTGCAGCTGCAGCGCCGGGTGCCGCGCACGGAACGCCTCCAACGCAGGAATCAAGCGTAGCTGGGCGTACTCCGGCGTGGTGGTCAGGCGCAGCACGCCCTGAAGCTGGTGCTGGTCGCGGCGGGCGGCATCGATCGCTGCCTGTGCGGCGTCCAACGCCTGCACGCAGTGCTGCAGGAACTGTTCGCCGGCCTCGGTCAGGGCCAGGTGGCGGGTACTGCGCGACAGCAGGGTCACGCCGAGCTCCTGCTCCAGCCGCTTCAGGTTGAAGCTGACCACCGCGCGGCTGAGGCCGAGCCGATCGGCTGCTGCGGTCAGGCTGCCGGCCTCGACCACGGCGCGGAAGATATCGAAGCGATCGAGGCTGACCATGGCAATTCATTGTCAAAGTAGATTTGACAGTGTTGCAGTTGCTGTCGTGTTTTTCCAACAAGGCCCGCACGGCATGCTGGCCGCTTCCCTGCTGGAGCGCCGCCGATGCCGTCCCCCCGCCTGCGCCATGAGGCGATCTTCCTGCTGGTGTTCGCCCTGGATCTGGTCAACATGTTCATCGCCACGGTGGCCTATCCGGCATTGGCAGCGGAGATGCACGCCGATATCAGCACCCTGGCCTGGGTGGGCACCGCCTACATGCTGGGCCTGAGCGTGGTGATTCCGCTGGCGCCCTGGCTGGCCGCGCGCTGTGGTGAGCGTCGCCTGCTGCTGGTGGCGTTGCTGTTGTTCGCGGCTGCCGCTGCGCTGGCCGGCGCAGCACCGGGTATCGCCTGGCTGTTGGGCTGGCGCCTGCTGCAGGGCCTGGCCGGTGGCCTGCTGATTCCGGTGGCACAGGCGGCAGCGTACCGACAGTGCACGCCGGACCAGCGTGGCGCGCTGACCCGCCGCATCCTGCTGGTGGCGCTGCTGGTGCCGGCACTGGCGCCTGCGCTCGGCGGGCTGCTGGTGCAGTGGTTGTCCTGGCGCGGCGTGCTCTGGGCCAGCCTGCCGCTGGCCGTGGTGGCGATTGGACTGGTGCTGGCGTGGATGCCGGCCGACGGCGCGCGTAGTGCGCCACGCCTGCAGGCCTATGCGCTGTCCACCGCGATGCTGGCGCTGGGCGCGCTGCTGCTGGCTTTGACCTGGCTGGGCGAACCCGGCCATCGGACCGCCGGTGCCGTACTGCTGTTGATTGCACTGCTGCTGGCGGCGGCCCACCTGCGGCATGCACGGCAGCAGGCGCAGCCCCTGCTGCGCTGGTCGCTGCTGTCCCATCGCGGGCTGCGCCTGGCGATGCTGATCTACCTGGCCGTACCCGGTGTGTTCATCGGCAGCCAGCTGGTCAGTACCCTGCAGTTGCACCAGGCCGGCTATAGTGCCGCGCGCATCGGCGCGCTGATGCTGCCGTGGGCGCTGGCCTCGGCCATTGCGATCACGGCCAGCAAGCGCCTGCTGGCTCGCTTCGGACCAGCCTCGGTGCTGCGTGCGGGCATGCTCCTGCAGGCCTGCGGCCTGTTGTTGATGGCGCTGCTGCCACACCCGGTCTTTGTCATTGCCGCATTGCTGTTTGCCTTGATGGGCGCCGGCGGCAGCCTGTGCAGCAGCACGGCGCAGACGCTGGCCTTCCATGGGGTCGAGGGCAAAGCATTGGGCGATGCCAGTGCGCTCTGGAACCTCAATCGCCAGCTCAGCTTCTGCCTGGGCACCGCGGCCATCGCGCTGCTGCTGGCCTTGGCCATGCAGTGGCTGCCGGCCCGCGCCACCGGCGTGGCGCTGGGTCTGGCCGCCGTACTGACACTGTTGCCGATGGCGCTGCTGCGCCGGCCGCAGTTGCTCACCCTTTCACAACCGGAGAACACCTGATGGATACCACCGCAGAACACGAAGTCCACCGCCTGCACGACAAGCTGCAGGCCTGGTTCCGCGCCGACGCCGGCACCGACGCGCTGGAGGACCTGATGGCGCATTTCTGCGCGGACTTCAGCATGGTCGGCATCGCGGGTCGCAGGCTGGACCGGAAGGCCGTGCAGGCACTGTTCGCGGGTGGTCATGGCGCGCGTCCAGGGCTGCAGATTTCCATCGACGCACTGCAGGCGGTGGAAGCACCTTCACCGCTGGCGGTGCTGCGCTATCGCGAAGGGCATGCGATCGATGGCGGCGAGCCCGTATGGCGGGAATCGCTGGCGGTGCTGCGGCAGGAAGAGGGGCGTTGGCGCTGGCTGGCGCTGCATGAGGTAACGGCAGCCTGATCGGTAGTGCCGGCCGCTGGCCGGCAACCGCGTACCGTGCCCGAGGTGGATGAAGTTGCCGGCCAGCGGCCGGCACTACCGGTTGCCGACGAGCGCAGCAGCTGGTCGCACATGTGCCATCAGTCCTGCCTGCATCCACCGCAGAATGCAAAGCACGCACACACTTCACGGCACGAGGCAGGAGTAGGCTTGAGGCTTTCCTGCCGGGAGGGGTTGTCCATGCGTGTGCGTGCCGTCGCTGTAGCCATTGCCCTTTGCCTGTCCAGCACCGTGCTGGCCGCCGAAACCCCGCCGATGACCCCGGATATCAGCGGCAAGCCTTTCGTTGCCCCTGATGTCGGTCGTGACTACGACAAGCGCGTGGTGATGGTGCCGATGCGCGATGGCACCAAGCTGTATACGGTGATCGTGGTGCCCAAGGGTGCGCGCAATGCCCCGATCCTGCTCACCCGCACGCCTTACGATGCTGCCGGTCGCGCCAGCCGCAGTGATTCGCCGCGCATGCGCGACCTGCTGCCGCAGGGCGACGAGGTATTTGTCGATGGCGGTTACATCCGCGTATTCCAGGACATCCGCGGCAAGTACGGCTCCGAGGGCGATTACGTGATGACCCGGCCGCTGCGCGGACCGTTGAACAACACCAAGGTGGACCACTCCACCGACGCCTGGGACACCATCGACTGGCTGGTGAAGAACGTGCCGGAGAGCAACGGCAAGGTCGGTATGCTCGGCTCGTCGTACGAGGGCTTCACCGTGGTGATGGCGCTGACCGACCCGCACCCGGCGCTGAAGGTGGCCGCGCCGCAGAGCCCGATGGTGGATGGCTGGATGGGCGACGACTGGCTCAACTACGGCGCGTTCCGCCAGGTCAATTTCAACTACTTCGCGATGCAGACCGAGAAGCGCGGCAAGGGCACGCCGCTGCCCAGCCTCGGCTACGATGACTACAGCACCTTCCTGCGTATCGGTTCGGCTGGCGACTACGCGCGTTTCACCGGCGTGGATCAGCTGACCTGGTGGAAGAAACTGGTGGAGCACCCGGCCTATGACGGCTTCTGGCAGGGCCAGGCGCTGGACGCGGTGATGGCGAAGACGCCATTGAAGGTGCCGACCATGTGGCTGCAGGGTCTGTGGGATCAGGAGGACATGTGGGGTGCCAACCACGCCTACCAGGCAATGGAAGGGCGCGACAGCGGCAACAATCGCAACTATCTGGTGATGGGGCCGTGGCGGCACAGCCAGGTGAACTACAGTGGCAGCGAGCTGGGCGCGCTGAAGTTCGATGGTGATACCGCGCTGCAGTTCCGCCGTGATGTGCTCAAGCCGTTCTTTGACCAGTACCTGGTGGACGGTGCGCCGAAGGCGGATACGCCGCCGGTGCTGATCTACAACACCGGCGAGAACCACTGGGATCGCCTGAAGGGCTGGCCACGCAGCTGCGACAAGGGTTGTGCTGCCAGCAGCAAGCCGCTGTACCTGCGTGCTGGCGGCAAGCTGGCGTTCCAGGCACCGGCGGCGGGCGAGGGCGACTTCGAGGAATACGTGTCCGACCCGGCCAAGCCGGTGCCGTTCGTGCCGCGCCCGGTCCGTTTCGGTGACCGCGACATGTGGACCACCTGGCTGGTCAAGGATCAGCGTTTCGTTGATGGCCGCCCGGACGTGCTGACCTTCATCACCGAGCCGCTGACCGCGCCGCTGCGCATCGGCGGCGCACCGGTGGTGCACCTGCAGGCGTCGACCAGTGGCACCGACAGCGACTGGGTGGTGAAGCTGATCGACGTGTATCCGGACCAGGAAGCGTCGACGCCGGAGATGGGCGGTTACGAGCTGCCGGTGTCGCTGGCGATCTTCCGTGGTCGCTATCGCGAGAGCTTCAGCGATCCGAAGCCGCTGACCGCCAACGAGGTGCTGCCGTACCGCTTCGACCTGCCCAACGCCAACCACACTTTCCAGAAGGGGCACCGGGTGATGGTGCAGGTGCAGTCCAGTCTGTTCCCGCTGTATGACCGCAACCCGCAGACCTACGTGCCGAACGTCTACCTGGCCAAGCCCGGCGATTACCAGAAGGCCACGCAGCGGGTCTGGCACAGCGCGGCGCAGGCCAGTTACATCGATCTGCCGGTGTATTGAGGTTGATGAGGTGCGCCGGGTGCGCGATACCCGGCGGTGCGCGATCGTGCCGGCCGCTGGCCGGCATCCGTGATGGTGTGAGAGCGTGTCGACCAAGGTCGACACCTACCAGAGCGAAGCCATTGCAGGTCGATTAGGCGGCTGCGGTCGTGCCGGCCGCTGGCCGGCATCCGCGATGGTGCCAAAGCGTGTCGACCAAGGTCGACACCTACCGAGGCCTTCAGCCCACTTTCGATGGGCCGGTGCGCCAGCGGCTGGGTACCAGGCCGAAACGCTTGCGGAACGCAGCCGCGAAGTTGCTGGGGTGACGGTAGCCACTGGCGGCCGCAGCCTGCTCGACAGTCCAGCCGTCTTCGCGCAGGCCCTGCTCGGCGTGGCGCATGCGTTGTTCGTGCAGGTAGTCGAACACCGAGCAGCCGTACTGCTGGGCGAAATGACGGCGAAGCGAGCTTGGGCTCATGCAGGCCAGCTGGGCCAGTTCGATCAGACTATGGGCGTGGCTGGGATCGTCATGCAGGTAGGCACGCACGCGCTCCAGGCGCTCGCGCTGGCCAGCCCGCAGCGTTCGTACATGGTCGGTCTGCAGATCCTCGGCCTTCAGCCCAACGGCCAGCAGCTGCAGTGCGACGCCTTCGCGCCACAACGCGTCGATGCCGTCCTCCCATGGGCTTTCGAACAGCTGGCCCAGCACCGGCAGCAGGGTATGCGGAATGGCCCAGTGGCGGCATTCCAGGTGGGTGTTGAGCGCGGTCTCCAACTGTGGCAGCTGGAACAGGTCCGGATCGATCTGGCCGGGCACCATCACGCTGACGCCGCGCATGCGCGTTTCGCCAGGATGCGTACCGGTCATCTCAACCTGTTCGCGGTGGTGCGCGGTCATCGCCGTACCAGCACGCAGGGTGAAACCACCACGTCGCGGAATGCGCACATCGACCTGGCCCTGCAGCATCACGCGGATGGCCAGGCCGGGACTCTGCTGGGCGGTGGCGACATAAGGGAAGCGATTATGGACGTCGGAGGCAATCAGGCTCATGCCGCCGCGCAGGAACTGCTCGTTGACCTCGCCATGGCCGGCCCACTGGTCGTCACGCAGGTGTTCCGGGTCGGCGCGGTAATCGAAGCCATGGCGGTGGCCGAAGCGGCGGTAATCAGCAAAAGTGAAATATCGGGACATCGCTCGGCACGTGCTTTGGAGGTGGACGCTGGCATTACCTCGCCCACGCGCTCTGCAATGCAGATGCAGATCCCGTCGTTACCCGTGCAGACATGCTGGGAAGCAGGGGCGTGGGCACGCTGGATGGTGGGGGAACACCAGGTTGAATGGAATGTGTCGAAGAAACTGGAAACGTTTCCCATTGTCGCCTTGATTCGCGCGCTTTTGATTTCAATATGGTCAAAACGATTGACGATTACGGCCAAAGTGAAAATGCCGCCGAACATACGCCAGCGTTTTGCATGCATATCCGTACGCAATTCCATACATCAACTTGAGTTGAGGTTTCATGGCTGGAACGATCACCCGTAGACGCGATGTCGGCCGGGCCATCACGAGCGGGCGCGTAGGGTGGGGCGGTTGGCCATTGCAGGTCACATCGATACCCCCACTGATGGAGAACGCAGATGATTGACTACCAGCTCACCGGCAAGACCGCGATCGTGACCGGCGGCGTGTCCGGTATCGGCCTGGCCGTGGCGCAGACGCTGGCCGCATCCGGTGCCCGTATTTCGGTCTGGGACCTGAAGCAGGATGCAGTCGATGCCACCGTGACGCAGCTGCGCAGTGCCGGTGCACAGGCCATCGGCATTGCGCTGGACGTTACAGACGACGCGGCCGTGGAGGCGGCGGTGCAGCGCACGATCAAGGAACTCGACGGCCTGCATGTGGCAGTCAACAACGCCGGTATCGGCGGGCCGGCCGCAAGCAGCGGTGACTATCCGATCGATGGCTGGCAGCGGGTAATCGACGTCAACCTCACCAGTGTGTTCCTGTGCCAGCGTGCGCAGATCCAGGCGATGCGCACGGCCGGAACCGGTGGCAGCATCATCAACATGGCCTCGATCCTGGGCCAGGTGGGCTATGCCGGTTCCACCGCGTACGTGGCGGCCAAGCACGGCGTGGTCGGGCTGACCCAGACCGCCGCCTGGGAGCATGCGGCCGACGGCATCCGTGTCAACGCGGTCGGCCCGGGCTTCATCAGCACACCACTGCTGGAGAAGATGGACCCCAAGGTGCGCGCCACGCTGGAAGGCCGCCACGCGTTGAAGCGGCTGGGCACCGCCGAGGAAGTGGCGGCGCTGGTTGCCTGGCTGGCCAGCGACGACGCCTCGTTCGCGACCGGCACATACTATGCGATCGATGGTGGTTATCTGGCGCAATGATCGAGTGCGTGAAGGTTACGCATGGCGATGGCCAGTAGATCCAGGCCATGCGTGGATGAGCGCATGCGGTGAAGCATGCGGTGAAGAGGGCGTGCCATCGTCTTCACCGCCATCCCACGGCTGCCGAGCAACGCTCCGGGAAACGCCCGGAGCCTGCCCATGGAACTCACCCAGGATGTCTCGATCCTGCTGCGCGTGGCCGCAGCAATGCTGTTCGGCGGCGTGCTCGGTGTCGAGCGCGAGATGGGCAAGCACGCTGCGGGCCTGCGCACCCACATGCTGATTGCCGGCGCTGCTGCGCTGATTGTTGGACTCGGCGATTCAGTGGCAGAGCATTTCCAGCAGGAGCGTTACCGCGACCTGCTGCAGGTCGACCCGGTGCGCCTGATCGAAGCCGTGGTCGCCTGCGTCGGCTTCGTTGCCGCCGGCACCATTCTGCGTGGGTCACGCGAGGATCAGGTCAGCGGCCTGACCACGGCAAGCTCGCTGATCATGGCGGCGGCCATCGGCATCGCCGTGGGCATCGGCAAGTACGTGATTGCCATCGGGGTGAGCGTGCTGTGCGTGCTGGTGCTGGCGGTGATGCGGCGGTTGGAGAAGCGGATTTCGTAGGGAATCTCGAATTGCCGGCCAGCGGTCGGCACTATCACGGGACCTTAATGGTCGGACCAATATGGCATCTAGCCCTATGGTCTAATAGGCGCTTCGTCGGAGCGGCGGTTAAATCCGCTGCAAGTGGTCTGATCGAATCATTATTGGTAATACCAATAATCGACGACCATGGCGACCCACCGCCTGCGGTGGAGCACATCCCGCCCCAGTCGAGAGCCCCCATGCAGCCCTGGCAACACCTGTACGACCCCGCCGGCAACCTGTGGTTGTCCAGCCTGATCGCGCTGCTGCCGATCGCGTTCTTCTTCGTCGCCCTGGCCGTGCTGCGCATGAAGGGCTGGCTGGCCGGCACGATCACCGTGGCCATCGCGCTCGGCGTCGCCCTGCTGTTCTACCGCATGCCGCTGAGCCAGGCGCTGGGCGCGGCCGGTTTCGGCTTCGTCTACGGCCTGTGGCCGATCGCCTGGATCATCATCGGCGCGGTATTCCTCTACAAAGTCTCGGTCAAGACCGGGCAGTTCGACATCATTCGCGCCTCGATCCTGTCGGTCACCGAGGACCAGCGCCTGCAGATGCTGATGGTCGGCTTCGCCTTCGGTGCCTTCCTGGAGGGTGCAGCCGGTTTTGGTGCACCGGTGGCGATCACCGCGGCACTGCTGGTCGGGTTGGGCTTCAAACCGCTGTATGCCGCCGGCCTGTGCCTGATCGTCAACACCGCGCCGGTCGCCTTTGGTGCGATGGGCATTCCGATCATCGTGGCCGGGCAGGTCACCGGCCTGGATGCATTCGAGATCGGCCAGATGGCTGGGCGCCAGCTGCCGTTCCTTACGATCATCGTGCTGTTCTGGATCATGGCGATCATGGATGGCTGGCGCGGCATCAAGGAAACCTGGCCGGCAGTGCTGGTGGCCGGTGGCTCGTTCGCCATCGCGCAGTACCTGACCTCCAACTTCATCGGCCCGGAGCTGCCGGACATCACCGCGTCGCTGGCCTCGCTGGTCTGCCTGACGCTGTTCCTGCGCCGCTGGAAGCCGGTGCGGATCTTCCGTTTCGATACCGAAACCAGCGCCGAGGCGGCCGCACAGGCGCTGGAGGCGCCGCGCTACAGCGTCGGCCAGATCGCCAAGGCATGGTCGCCGTTCCTGATCCTCACCGCGATGGTCACGCTGTGGAGCATCAAACCGTTCAAGTCGCTGTTCGCGGCGGACGGCCCGCTGGAAAGCTGGGTGCTGAAGCTCCCGGTGCCGGGCCTGGACCAGAGGGTGCAGAAGATGCCGCCGATCGTGGATGCACCGCTCAGCTACGAGGCGATCTACAAGTTCGACTGGTTCTCGGCCACCGGCACCTCGATCATCCTCGCCGCTGTGATCGCCATCATCGCGCTGCGCATGCCGGCCCGTTCGGCGCTGCAGACCTTCGGTGAGACCGTGCGTGAGCTGCGCATGCCGATCTACTCGATCGGCATGGTGCTGGCCTTCGCCTTCATCGCCAATTACTCGGGCCTTTCGGCGACGCTGGCGCTGGCACTGGCGCACACCGGTGATGCGTTCCCGTTCTTCTCGCCGTTCCTGGGCTGGTTGGGCGTGTTCCTGACCGGCTCGGATACTTCGTCCAATGCCTTGTTCTCGGCACTGCAGGCGACCACCGCGCAGCAGATCGGCGTGTCCGACGTGCTGCTGGTGGCGGCCAATACCACTGGTGGCGTTACCGGCAAGATGATCTCGCCGCAGTCGATCGCCATTGCCTGCGCGGCGGTCGGCCTGGCCGGCAAGGAATCGGACCTGTTCCGTTTCACGGTCAAGCACAGCCTGATCTTCACCACGATGGTCGGCCTGATCACCCTGGCCCAGGCTTACTGGCTGACCTGGATGATTCCCTGAGCCATGCACGGTCAGCCGACCACCCGCTGCGCGCTTCGGGCCACAATGACGCCATGAGCACGCAACGTATTTCGGACAAGGTGGCCGCACAGCTGCGCGGCCTGGTGCAGGAACAGCGGCTGCAGCCGGGCGACCGGCTGCCGGCCGAACGCACCCTGGCGGTGCAGCTGGGGGTCTCGCGAACGGCGTTGCGCGAGGCCATCGCGCAGCTGGCCAGCCAGGGCCTGCTGACCGCACGGGTCGGTGGCGGCACCTACGTGGCCGAACCGGCGGCGCGCGCGCGGCAGGCGCTGGATGAACCGCTGGCGCCGTACCTGCCGCTGTTCCAGGGCGACCCGGAATACCGCTTCGACGTGCTGGAGATCCGCCACGCGCTGGAAGGTGCCACCGCCTGGCATGCGGCGCTGCGAGCCACCGACGAGGACCGCACGCGCATCGCGCAGGCCTTCCAGACCATGATGGACGCGCACGGCAAGAACGACCCCACCGGTGAAGCGGAGGCCGACGCGGCCTTCCACCTGTCCATCGCGGAGGCCTCGCACAACCTCGTGCTGCTGCAGGTGATGCGCGGGCTGTTCGAACTGCTGCAGACCAACATCTCGCAGAGCCGCGAAAAGCTCTACACCTCGGCGAGGACCTTCTCGCCGTTGTCTGACCAGCACCGCGAGATGATGGACGCGGTGCTTGCCGGCGACCCCGAACGCGCGCGCGCCGCCGCGCATGCCCACCTCGAGTTCGTGCACACCACGCTGCGCACCCTCGATGACAACGAAGCCCGGCGTGCGCGGGCCTCGCGTCTACCTTCCCCACACGGTTGACCCCATGATCATCTCCGCCTCCACCGATTACCGTGCCGCAGCGCAACGCCGGCTGCCGCCGTTCCTGTTCCACTACATCGATGGCGGCGCGTATGCCGAGCACACGCTGAAGCGCAACGTTTCCGACCTGTCCGACATCGCGCTGCGCCAGCGCATCCTGCGCAACATGTCCGACCTGAGCCTGGAAACCGAGCTGTTCGGCGAAACGCTGGCAATGCCGGTGGCGCTCGCCCCGGTCGGCCTGACCGGCATGTATGCCCGGCGCGGTGAGGTACAGGCGGCGCGCGCGGCCGACAGCCGAGGCATCCCGTTCACCCTGTCCACCGTATCGGTGTGCCCGATCGAGGAAGTGGCACCGGCCATCCAGCGGCCGATGTGGTTCCAGCTGTACGTGCTGCGCGATCGTGGCTTCATGCGCAATGCGCTGGAGCGCGCGCAGGCTGCGGGCGTGACCACCCTGGTGTTCACCGTGGACATGCCGGTGCCGGGTGCGCGCTACCGCGATGCCCACTCCGGCATGAGCGGTCCGAACGCCTCGCTGCGCCGCATCGGCCAGGCCATCACCCACCCGCACTGGGCGTGGGACGTCGGCCTGTTCGGCCGCCCGCATGATCTGGGCAACATCTCCACCTACCGCGGCAACCCGACCGGGCTGGAGGATTACATCGGCTGGCTCGGCAGCAACTTCGATCCTTCCATTTCGTGGAAGGACCTGGAGTGGATCCGCGAGTTCTGGAAGGGCCCAATGGTGATCAAGGGCATCCTCGACCCGGATGACGCACGTGATGCGGTCAAGTTCGGCGCCGATGGCATCGTGGTCTCCAATCACGGTGGCCGCCAGTTGGACGGCGTGCTGTCCACCGCACGCGCACTGCCGGCGATTGCCGATGCGGTACAGGGCGATCTGAAGATCCTCGCCGATTCCGGCATCCGCACTGGCCTGGACGTGGTGCGCATGCTGGCGTTGGGTGCAGATACCGTGCTGCTGGGCCGTGCCTTCGTCTATGCACTTGCAGCGCAGGGTGAGGCGGGCGTGGCCAACCTGCTGGACCTGATCGCGAAGGAAATGCGCGTGGCGATGACACTGACCGGTGCGCGCCGCATCGCCGACATCGGTCGCGATTCGCTGGTCAGCCTGCCATGAGTGGCCACGATGCCGTGCTGGCGCAGTTGCGCGATGCGGTCGGCAACCGCCATGTATTGACCGGCGACAAGGCCACCCGCCGTTTTCGCCGTGGCTACCGTTTCGGCGACGGCCCGGTGCTGGCGGTGGTGCGCCCGGGGACGCTGCTGGAGCTGTGGCGTGTGCTGCAGGCGGCGGTGCAGGGCGGAGCGGCGATCATCCTGCAGGCGGCCAACACCGGCCTGACCGGTGGCTCGACCCCGGATGGCAGCGACTATGGGCGTCCGATCGTGCTGGTCAGCACGCTGCGCCTGACCGGCATCCAGCTGTTGAACGAAGGCCGCCAGGTGCTGTGCCTGCCTGGCGCGACGCTGGACCGCCTGGAGCAGACGCTGGCACCGCTCGGCCGCGAACCGCATTCGGTCATCGGCTCGTCCTGCATCGGTGCGTCGGTACTCGGTGGCATCTGCAACAACTCCGGCGGCGCGCTGGTGCGCCGTGGCCCGGCCTACACCGAACTGGCACTGTACGCGCAGGTCGATGCGCAGGGCCAGCTGCAGCTGGTCAACCATCTGGGCATCGCGCTGGGTGATACGCCCGAGCAGATCCTGCAGCGCCTGCAGGCCGGCGACTATGCTGCTGCCGACGTTGGGGACGGCGATGGCCGCGCCGCCTCCGATCCACGCTACGCCGAGGAAGTGCGCCGGGTCGATGCCGATACGCCGGCACGCTTCAATGCCGACCCCAGCCGCCACTTCGAGGCAGCGGGGTCTGCCGGCAAGCTGGCAGTATTCGCGGTGCGCCTGGATACCTTCGAGAAGGAGGCCGCCGAAGTCTTCTACATCGGCAGCAACCGCACCGACAGCCTCACCGCGATCCGGCGCCAGCTGCTGACCGGCTTCGAACGCTTGCCGATTGCCGGCGAATACATCCACCGCGATGCCTATGACATCGGCGAGCGCTACGGCAAGGACAGTTTTCTGCTGATCGACCGCCTCGGCACCGCCCGCGTGCCGGCCGCCTTCGCACTGAAGAGCCGCGTCGATGGCTGGTTCGAGCGGTTGGGCCTGCGCGGGGTGACCGACCGGGTGATGCAGGTGCTGACCGGCCTGCTGCCCTCGCACCTGCCCAAGCGCATGGGCGAGTTCCGCCAGCGCTATGAGCATCACCTGTTGCTGAAGGTCTCCGCGCAGGACGCCGCGGAAACCGAGGCCTGGCTGCGCGGCTTCTTCGCCGACCATGAGGGCGGCTACTTCCACTGCACGGCCGATGAGGGGCGCAAGGCGTTCCTGCATCGCTTCGCTGTGGCCGGCGCCGCGGTGCGCTACCGCGAGGTACACCGCGACCAGGTGCAGGACATCGTCGCGCTGGACATCGCCCTGCGCCGCGATGATGCCGACTGGTTCGAGCAGTTGCCGGTCGATATCGATGGCCGCCTGCTGCACAAGCTGTATTACGGGCACTTCCTGTGCCACGTGTTCCACCAGGACTACATCGCGCGCAAAGGCGAAGACCCGATGGCGATCGAGCATGCGATGTGGGCGTTGCTGGACCAGCGTGGCGCCGAGTATCCAGCCGAGCACAACGTCGGCCACCTGTACCCGGCCAAGCCTGCGCTGGCCGGGTTCTACAGGCAGTTGGACCCGAGCAATACCTTCAACCCGGGTATCGGCCAGACGTCGAAGGCGAAAGGGTGGGGTGGCTGCGACTGTAGTGGGCATTAGCGGCGCACTCTCTGAAAATTCGGATCTCTTGCATTCATCACTGATCGGGTTCGCACTAGGCTGAGGTCTTGGCTGAAACGGATACAGAACCAATGCAGAGTGCGGATCAGATATGGGCGTCCATCAAAGCGTCGCTTCACGAGAAGAATTGTCTGGATGAAGTGCAGTTGCGGCCGGGAGCTTCCGAAAGCGAGTTGGTTGAACTGGAAGCTCAGCTTGGAGTCGCTTTGCCAGATCTGCTCAGGCAGCTGCTGATGATTCACGACGGGCAGGATGGGGCCGGGCTTCTGTTCGGCACTCAGATGCTCTCGTCCATGGAGGTCAGACGGCAGTGGCAGGGTTGGCGTGAGATCGAGGCCGACGGCATGAACGAGGACTGCGCGGAGTTCATGAAGTCCAGTCCTGCGGGGGGGGGTGAAGCCGATGTATACCAATGCGCGTTGGATACCGCTGACTCACGATGGTGGCGGCAATCACATGGGATTGGATTTCGACCCCGACATTGACGGTGCTGAAGGACAGATGATTGCCTTTGGTGCGGATGAAGACACCAAGTACCTTCTTGCTCCCACTTTCGCTGACTTCGCTGAGAAGGCTGTGGAGTGGATCACTCAGGCAAGCTGGGATGGTGAGAATCTCGAGTCGTCAACTTATGACGGCTTCGCTCCCCCGGCCATTCTCCGTACTGCTGGAGGGGCGTAGTTGGGAGCGCCGTTCTGACAGGTAGTGCGCCGCTTGGGTTCCGGTTGACCGGGCTGGTCGCGATCGTTCCGTTATTCCTGCGCTACCATCTTGATTCCACGAGCAGGAATCTCATCCATGCCCCCCGTCCTTGCCCGCACGACCGTGTGCGTTGCACTGCTGGCCACCCCGATGCTGGCGCTGGCGCAGGGCTCGATCCTGCCGCAGCAGCGTGACGCTGCGGGCAACGTGATGGAGCCATTGGGGCAGGTGCTGATCGCCCATGAGACGGGGCCGGCGGGGCTCTATGACTGCACGCGGGACGGCAACTGGTGCGTGCGCGTGCAGCCGGTTGCCAAAGATAGTGATCGGCCGACCGTGCTGGAAGTACTTGAGAAGGAACCGGGCCAGGGCACGCCACACACCTACCACGTCAGCATCGACGTGCCGCAGGAAAGCGAGCTGTCGCTGTGGCCGTGGATCGTGCGGCTGGCACCTGGCGTGGGCAGCGATGAACCGGTGACCGACCCGCAGCAGCGCGCCCGCCAGAATGTGCTGGTGGGTGGCATCGTCACGTTCAGCGCCATGTACTCCGGTGGAGGTGCCGACGCGTCCACGCTGCAACTGGCACGCGTGCGCCACCTGCAGGACGACATCCAGGTGGACGACGACGTGTTGACCGTGCCATGGCTGGGCAATGCGATGATCCGCGCCTGTTTCAGCGAACAGGACATCAAGCAGCGCGCAGGTGCCTGCCATGACGAATACGGCTTCTCGGCGAAGCTGGCGCTGGATACGGTCGCCGAGGGCATGCCGGTGCTGCGCTACCAGACCGTGGCGACCCGGTTCCCGGCCGGTGTTTCGCGCTTCGAGGATTCGCTGGCCAAGGGGCCGTTGAAGAAGCAGGATCTGCGCACCGAGCAGGACCCGGCGTGCACCTACACGCGGCTGTTCCGCTTCAGCGATGGGGTATTCCACCCCGACCAGGCGCTGCCGGATTGCGCGGGGTATACCGAACCCTGAAATGTAGAGTCGAGCCATGCTCGACTGGTTTTCTGCGCGACCCATCCGAAAACCAGTCGAGCATGGCTCGACTCTACAAAAGCCTGCTGCCGCGCTTACTCGCAGCGGGTGGACGTGATGATGTTGTCCTTGTCCACGAACACGCGCAGGCGGTCCGGGCGGATGTCCTTGGTGGTGATGGTGCTGGGGCCGATCGGGTTGACCAGGCCGGCACCGCTCTCGCGGGACAGGCGGCGGATGTTGGGCTCGTTGGCCGGCTGGCCGATCGCCCAGCCCAGCTGGCTGGCGTCGCAGCGGCCACTGCCTTTGACTTCCGGGCCAGGGGTGCTGACGCAGGCCGACAGCAGCAGGGCGGAGGCCGGCAGCAACAGGGACAGACGGAATGCAGACATGTGAGCGCTCCTGCGCAGGGGACGATGGCGGGAACGATAGCACCGAGCGTGCGAAAGGCGTCAGCGCCCCGGTCATTGCCGGCACAGCGTGGTCATTGCATAGTGGGAGGAATAGCTGGCAGTACGCCAGCGGGCAGGCCGGGCCTTTCCGGCGCAGGTGTTGGATACGGTATGACGGCAGGCAGTTTCCGCGGCAAGGACAAGACGATGACGGCCCTGATGTTGTCGTTGCTGGGCGTGGCGTTTGCCGCCTCCGCTGCCGATCCGGAACCCGAGCAGGTCCAATCCCCGGTATTCGGCGCCTGGCGCAACCTGCAGACCGAATCCGGCTACGCGCCGGCGCAGCGTAACCTGGCCTTCGCCATGCTGCCGCAGGCGGCCACCCGCGGCGACCGTTTCGCCATCCTCGACCGCGAGGGCAAGCGGGCGGTGTGCTGCCTGCAGGTGGCCAGCCCCTCGCTGGGCGTCGCTGCGCTGCGCGGGGAGTACCACCTGCCGCAGGCCTGGGTGACGGACCTGAGCAATGGCCGTAGCCCTGCACGACCCTATGTGCCGCACGTCTATGCGATGCAGCGGGTGGACGAGCTGGCCGACTACAGCTTCGCCGATGTACCTGGCGCCTACAGCGACCTGGGCGGTCTGCTGATTCCGGAAGGTGCCGCGCTGGAGGCCGACGGCAGTGCCGTGCGCCTGGGGGACAGCCGCTACCCGCTGCATTTCCAGCGCCAGCCGCACGCCGATGACGATGGCGCGCTGGACCGCTACAGCCTGCAGGCCGGCGAGGGTGCCGCCCCGATCGTGGTTGAAGTGCCGTTCGGCACCTACTGATTGCAGCGTTGCACTGGCTAGAATGCAGCGCGGCGCTGTCTGCCGTGCCTGCTCCGTGAGTCGTGCCGTGTCCTTGCGCCCCTTCCTGCTGTCGTCCCTGCTGCTGTTGTCTGCCTGTGCCAGCGCGCCTCCGCCGCCGGCCCATTCCGATGCATTGTGGCGATTGATTGAACGTGACTGCCAGGGCGCCGAAGGCCCGCGTGGCGATTGCCTGCGGGTGGAGACGGCAGCAGACCGCCGCGATGTGCTGGTCAAGGACGCGCACGGCGACTACCAGTTCCTGCTGATGCCGCTGGACAAGGTCAGCGGCATCGAGAGCCGCAGCCTGTACCAGCGTGGTGCACCCAACTACTTCGGCGCGGCCTGGCTGGCCCGCACCCACACCGAACGGGCGCTGGGCCAACCGCTGCCGCGCAACGTCGCCAGCCTGGCGCTGAATTCACCGCATGGCCGCTCGCAGCACCAGCTGCATATTCACGTGGATTGCCTGCGTGCCGACGTGCTGCAGGCGCTGGACACGCATGCTGCCGCTCTGGGCAGCCAGTGGACACCGCTGCCGGTGCTGCTGCGCGGCCATCAGTACCAGGCACGCCTGCTGCCGGGCGCAGAACTGACCGCCAATCCGCTCAATCTGCTGGCCTACGACCTCGCAGGCGTGGACGACGTCGGCCAGTGGAGCCTGGTTGTGGCGGGCCGGGACGCCGTGCAGGGCGGCCCGGGCTTCATCCTGCTGGCCACCCGTGTGGACGCGGGCACCGGCAACGAGGCCAGCGCCGAAGAGCTGCAGGACCACGCCTGCTCGGTGCTGACCGGTGCCGGCAACGCGCTGGAGCGGGTGCGCTAGTCCAGCATCCTGTGCTTGCTCCGCCACATGGGTGCGGTCAGCGCCAGCAGCTGGCGATCCTGCCAGCCATCCAGATCCAGATGATGGTCGCGCAGCAGGCCTTCCTGCTCGAAGCCGAAGGCCCGCAGCGCGGTGGCGAACGGATCACTGCAGTCCGGTGGCAGCATCACGAACAGGCGATGCAGGCCGACGTCCTCGAACAGGAACGGGCACAGCGCCTGCAGCGCCGCGTCGGCATGCGGGTGCCAATGCTGCAGCGACAGCAGTTCGGCGCTGCGCGCCTGTAGTGATTGCAGCCGTACGTGCAGCTGGTCCAGTACGTTGCCGTGCTCGTCATCGAACACCCCCAGCAGCAGCTGGTCGTTGTCCTGTTCCAGGCGTGAGCGATGCATGTGGGCGAGGAAGCGCGCTTCCTCATCGATGACGGACGGATCGCGGCGGCCGCGCCGGCGGCGGTCATCGAACAGGCGCCAGCGCGGCAGGTCGGCACGCTGGAAAGGGCGCAGGGTGACCGGTGCGGCCTGCAGCTGCAGCAGGTGACGGCGCAGCACCGGGCGCAATGGGGGAAGGAGGGAAGTGGGGTACGGGGTCATCATCCCCGGCACGATGGCCGTGCCTGCAGCCCTGCACCATTCAAAACATTGCAAAAGTGTGGTGGATGGCACTGCGGGTCTGATTCGGTTCAGGCATAAGCCCATCAGGCCTGGTCATTTCCGTTGAAACCCCCCATTCAGGACACTTTCGTTACGGGATCGTTATGCGCCGTACAGGCCGCTGCCCCCGTACCACCACCCGCCCAACTCCCCAGGAAGCCCATGTCCGCCTCCCACAAGGCGCTGCGCCCGCGTCCGCTGGTGCTCGCACTGTCGTCCCTGATGCTGGTCTCGATGCCGGCCTTCGCGCAGGAAAGCGCACCCACCACATTGCAGGAAGTGAAGGTCACCGGCTCGCGCATTCCACGCGCCAGTGTCGAGGGCCCGTCGCCGGTGACGGTGATCAGCCGCGAGCAGATCGATGCGCAGGGCTACCGCAATGCCTTCGACGCACTGAGCGCGCTGACCGAGAACACCGGCAACGTACAGGGCGAGGACTTCGGCAACACCTTCACCCCGGCCGCCAACACCATCAACCTGCGCGGGCTGGGCCCGAACCGCACGCTGGTGCTGGTCAACGGCCGCCGCCAGGCCGACTACCCGCTGGCCTACGAAGGGTCGGTGAACGTGGTCAACCTGGCCAACATTCCCAGTGCGCTGATCGAGCGCATCGAGGTCCTGGCGGCAGGTGCGTCTGCGGTATACGGCTCCGATGCGATCGCCGGCGTGGTCAACATCATCCTCAAGGACCGCTTTGAGGGCGTGGATGTGAACGTGCGCGCCGGTGGCACCCAGCAGGGCGGCGGCGACAACCAGCGCGCGCAGGTGGTCGGTGGTAGTTCCGGCGAGCGTTGGGATGCGCTGTTCGGCTTCGAGTTCGATGTGCGCAAGGCGATCCACGCGCGCCAGCGCGATTTCATGGATTCGCTGGACGATGATCCGGCCGGCAAGGCACCGCAGGCGACCGCGATCGCCTATCGCCGCAATGCCGCCACCGGCCGCAACATCGATCCGGGCGTCACTGGCTGCGACGGGGCGTCTGACATCTATGGCGGCAGCGTGTTCCGCGCCTTCAACCCTCGCCAGGGATGGTACTGCGGCAGCAACGAGGCCGCCGCCAGCTACTGGACCGTGCAGACCCAGAAGCGCAACCTCAATGGCTATGGCCTGCTGACCTTCCACGTCAACGAGACCACTGACCTGTTCGCCGATGTCGCCGTGGGCAGCGCGCGGATCTACAACAACACGCGTGCGCCGACCTGGACCTCGGCCCGCAACTACTTCTACAACCAGACCACCGGCAACCTGGAAAGCTGGTACCGCCGCTTCGCGCCGGAGGAAATCGGCGGCCTGCCGCGCAATGCCAACCGCTTCCTGGAAAACTCGTGGTCGTTCAACGTCGGTGCACGAGGCCAGATCGGCGACAGCGACTGGGACTATGAGGCGGTCTACAGCCGCTCGCGATACGAGAACCGCACCCGCCGCCCGGTACTGCTGGCCGGCATCAACGAATACCTGCTCGGCCCCAAGCTGGGTGTGCGCAACGGCGTTGAGGTCTATGCGCCGGATCCGGCGCGCCTGTTCCAGCCGTTGACCCCGAACGAGTACGAGGGGCTGTCCGACTACCAGGAAAGCCGTAACGCGGCATGGCTGCAGACCTTCAGCGGCAGCGTCAATGGCCGCCTGTTCGCGCTGCCTGGGGGCGATGCGGCGTTGGCAGCGGTGGTCGAGGCCGGCAGCCAGGGCTATCGCAACCGACCGGACCCGCGCCTGGGCAGCGGCGAGTTCTGGAACACCAGTGCAGGCGTCGGCGCCGGTGGCGAGCGTGACCGCTACGCTGCAGGTGTGGAGCTGCAATTGCCGCTGCTGCAGTCGCTGACCACCACCCTGGCCGGTCGTTATGACCAGTACCGTGCCGGTGGCGAGCACATCGGCAAGGCCACCTGGAGTTTCGGCGTCGAGTTCCGTCCGATCGAGAGCCTGCTGATCCGTGGTACGGCGGCGACCAGCTTCCGTGCGCCGGACATGAACTACGTGTTTGCCACCGAAACCCGCGGCTACAACCCGGGCATGACCGATTACTGGCGCTGCCGCACTGCGGGCCAGTCGTACGACAACTGCGATTACAACGGCCTGTCGATTGATTACAGCAACCGCGCCAATGCGCAGCTGCAGCCGGAATCGGCCAAGTCGTATGGTTTCGGCGTGGTCTGGTCGCCGCTGTCCGGCCTGGATTTCAGCGCTGACTACTACGACATCCGCATCGACAACGAAGTGACCAGCCTCGATACCAGCCGCATCCTGCGTGATGAGGCCGATTGCCGCCTGGGCCGGACGCTGGGCGGCGAAGCGCGCGATATCGGTTCGCCGCTGTGCCAGGACGCGCTGTCGCGGGTGATCCGCAACCCGTCCAATGCAACCGTGCAGCCAGACCAGGTGACCCGTGTGCTGATCAATCCGATCAACGCGGCCTCCGAATCGGTTCGCGGCCTGGACCTGAAGGGCAACTGGCGTTTCGATGCCGGCCGCTATGGCCGCTTCACCACGCGCCTGGCCTACACCGTGGTGCTGGAGCACAAATACCGACAGTTCTCCGATGATCCGGAGCGTGACATCCGCAATTCGCTGGATGACTACCAGTGGCGCAGCAAGGCCAACGGCAGCATCACCTGGAACCAGGGTGACTGGACCACCACGCTGTACGGCAACCGCTTCGGCTCGCTGCCGAAGACCGATGGCAGTGGCCGCATCGCGCCGTACATGACCTACAACGCCAGCGTGTTCCGCCAGTTCGGCGAGAACCTGTCGGTGGGTGTGATCGTCAACAACCTGCGTGACAGCCGCCCGCCGGCGGACAAGAACGGTGGCGGCTGGCCGTTCTACCCGGTCGGCAACTACGACCCGTATGGCCGCCAGTACTGGGTGCAGCTGGACTACCGGTTCCGCTGATTCCGCAGGCGAACGAAAGGCCCAGCATTGCTGGGCTTTTCTTTATGCAGTGCACCCGTGTTGCCGCTGCGCGCGTGGCATGCTGCGGCGCTACCCGGAGGAGGATGCGCATGGATGTCAGGGTGTGGAGTGTGATTGCAGTGGTGGCCATTGCAGGTTGCAGTGGCAGGCAGGCGGCCAGCGTGGAGGATGCCGCGGAGGTGGCCAATGCCGCGCCTGCGCAGTCTCACGCGCAGCCAGCGGAGCACGCTGGGCCATCGCGCGCGGCAACGGCATCGAGTGCCACGACGGCTGCCGCTGGGCTCGCGCAACCGGAGGGGCACTTCCTCGAGGGCGAGCGCATGCTGCTGAGCGAGGGTGCGGTGTCCGTGCAGAAGAGTGAGGCGCTGCTGGGTTCCGACAAGGCTTTCGCGCAGGCGATCAGCCAGTTCGAGCGCGATGCGGCTGGCCACCCGGAAGTGCAGGACCCGACCCGGCTCTACAGGACGGCCGCGTCCCGGCTCATCGGCAGCGACGGCACGCTGGTGTCTTTCGCCTGTGGCTACAGCCTGTGTGTTGGCGAGATCCGAAGCCGTACCGATGAGGATTTCAGTGCCTGGTCCGAGGCGATCGGCACGGACAAGGCGGCCCCGGTCTACAGCCTGGCCACGGCGCCGATGACATGGGGCAGGGACCAGCATGGTGGGCGCTTCGTGTTCTCGGTGGATCCGGCCGCCAACGGCATCACGGGCCCGTAGCGCCGGCGGATGCCCGGCGCCACGGCGCGTTACGGAAGCGCCTGTTGCAGGTATGACTCGATGACGTAGCTGAAAGGCTGCTGCTGGCGGTCGCGCAGCAGGGCGCGCACTTCAAGGATCACGCCGCGGTCGCCTTCGCCCCGCGGCGGCCAGAACGTCTGGTCAGCCAAGGTCTGGCGCTGGAAACCGAGCGGGCCGACCACGCGACCGAACGGTTCATCGGTGCTGTCCAGCACCTGGTTCATGGCCGGGCTGAGGTGGCCGGGCAGGTACCAGTTGTCGGCCTCGGACAGCACGCGGCTGCCGCAGACCAGCTGCACGCGGCGATAGCGCAGGTCGGTACCCGGCTTCACGCCCAGCGCCTGCAGCACGTCGGCGGGGGCAGGCTTGTCCTGGCCGTGTACGCGCACTGCACGCACCCGCGCCTGTTCGGCCAGGCCGTGCTCGGCGCACCAGTGTTCCAGCGTGGCAGTGGCGCTCTGCCCGGACAGCACGCGCTGGTGCAGGCGCTCGACCAGTGCAGCCGGGGCAATGCGCTGCTGGCCCGGCGGCGACTGCAGCGGCGCAGCGGCCGCCGCATCAGTGGCGGACAGGCTGGCGATCGGGGCGGCGGCAAGCAGGGACGCGGCCTGCCAGCGGCGGAGACGATCGTGGCGGTCGGACGGGCCCATGCGGCATCACAGCGGAAACAGGCGCCCATGTTACCCGTTCAGGGGTGTGCACGGCGTGGCTGCGACCGGTTGTCGCAGGGCAGTCATCGTTCTGGTGAATGCGTGCCATCCAGATATTTCGTTGGCCGATGGCTGCGGCGAGGCGCACGATGGCGCCATTCTTGGCATTCCGGGAGTTCCCGATGACCCTCCAGTTCGTCCATGGCGGTGTCGACCGCGACGGTGCGCCATTGCATTTCCATATCCGTGATGGCCGCATCAGCGGGTTTAATGGCGAGGCGGCGCCGGTCGACGGGGCGGAATGCGTCGACCTGCAGGGCTTCGCGGTGCTGCCCGGGCTGGTTGACGGCCACATTCACCTCGACAAGAGCTTCGTCGGCGACCGTTGGCACCCGCACCAGCCGGTGAACAGCCTGCGTGAGCGGCTGGCGGTGGAGAAGGCGGCGGTGGCGGGTGCGGCACCGATGGTGGACCGTGCCGAGGCGCTGATCCGCCAATGCAGTGCTTTCGGTACGGTGGCGATGCGCTGCCATGTCGATATCGACGGCAGCACCGGTCTCGGCCATCTCGAAGCGGTGCGCGAGGCGGCACTGCGCTGCGCCGACATCATGCGGATCCAGCTGGTGGCGTTTCCGCAGGCCGGGGTGATCTCCTGTTCCGGCACCGCCGCCGTACTGGAGCAGGCGCTTGCTGCGGGCGTGGAGGTGCTCGGCGGCATTGACCCGACCACGCTCGATGGTGATGCCGAAGGCCAGCTGGCGCTGCTGTTCGGCCTGGCCGAGCGTTACGGCGTGCAGCTGGACATCCACCTGCACGAGCCCGGCGAAACCGGCCTGGCCCAGCTGCTGCGCATCGCTGCGCGTACCCGGGCCGCCGGCCTGCAGGGGCGTGTTGCGGTCAGCCATGCCTATGCGCTGGGCGACGTCCCGCTGGCGCGCGCGCTTCAAGTGGGCGAAGCATTGGCCACGGCGGGTGTGGCGATCATGAGCAACGCGCCGGGCGATCATCCGTTCCCGCCGCTGCGCGCGCTGCATGATGCCGGTGTGCGCGTGTTCGCAGGCAATGACAACATCCGCGACTGCTGGTGGCCGTATGGCAACGGCGACCTGCTGCAGCGCGCGATGTTGCTGGGCTACCGTTCCGGGTTCTACACCGACGCCGACCTGATGCTGGCGCTGGACATGGTCACCACCCACGCCGCGCAGGTGATCGGCCTGCCGCAGCATGGCATTGCCGAAGGCCGGCCGGCGACGTTCGTGGCCGTGCGTGCCGACCACGGCCCGGCCGCCGTGGCCGGAGTGCCGGTGGAGCGCCGCGTGGTGGTCGACGGCCGCTGGCTGTAGATCTACGTCATGGCGTGGATGCGCCATCGCGTGGTCTCATTCATCCACGCATGGCGTGGATCTACCCCGATGTGCCGTCAGGCGTAATCGTCGGCGCGGGTGGCGACGAATTCCTCAAGCCACGCAAGCAGGTGGGCGATGTCGATGATCTCGCCCTGCTCGACGCGCTTGAGCAGCAGCGTGCTGGCGCCGATCTGCAGGCTGCTGTTGGCATAACGCAGCACCGCGTCGATGCCCCAGGCATCGGTGACCTGCATCCAGGCCAGGCCCGGCACGCGCTGGGCCAGGGTGTCACCGAACGCCACGCCCAGCGCTTCCCAGCCATCGCAGTCGGCACGGTCGATCAGCTCGGCATCGACCACGCGCTGCAGTGTGCTGGCCGCCAGCGGCCATTGCACCGGCAACGTCGGGAAGCCGGCCGCCACGCGCGCGGCGATCAGCGAGCGCTGGTGCTGCAGATGCGTCTGCAGTGCAGCGGGCAGGGGATCGAAGCGGGTGGGGATTTCATCGGACATGGCGAGGCGCCGTGGGGCACGGAAACAACGGGCACTCTACGAGGCGATGTTGCCCGCCGTGCGGCCGGATTGGCCAAGTTTCGATGCTTGATGCGCGAAAGGCATCCACGCATGGCGTGGATCTACCGTGCTCAGTCCGGTTCGCGCTGCACCTGCCGCCACAGCTCGCTGGCCAGTGCGCGCACGGCATCATCGGCGTCCGCGCGATGCAGCAGGCCGATCTCGTAGTTGTCGATCACCGGCAGCTCGCGCTCTCCATCGATGATGCGGTGCTCGCGGCTGACCGCGCGGCGCGGCAGCAGGCTGATGCCGATGCCATCGGCCACCGCGCCCTGGATGCCGCTCAGCGACGAGCTGGTGAAGGCGATGCGCCAGCGCAGGCCCAGCGCTTCCACGGCATGGATCATCTCGTCGCGGTACAGCCCGCGCGGCGGGAAGGTGACCAGCGGCAGCGGGTCCTGCTGCAGGCAGCTGCTGCGCAGGCTGTCGATCCAGTGCATCGGCTCGCGCCGGCAATGCACCGCCTGGCGGCTGTTGCGGCGTTGCTTGACCAGCACCAGGTCCAGCTCACCGTGGTCGAAGCCCTGCGCCAGGTCGCGGCTGAGGCCGCTGCTGATCTCCAGCTTCACCTGCGGGTGGCGACGGCTGAAGGCGGCCAGCATGCGCGTGGTCTGCGCGTTGACGAAATCCTCGGGCACGCCGATGCGGACCGCGGTCTCCACCGTCGCACCGGCCAGCGCCTGCGCCATTTCCTCGTTCAGGTCGAGCATGCGCCGCGCGTAGCCGAGCAGGGTGTGGCCGGCGTCAGTGGGGTGCACGTCGCGATGGCCGCGTTCGAGCAGGCGATGCCCGGCCAGTTCCTCCAGCCGGCGCGCCTTCTGGCTGACCGTGGACTGGGTCGAATGCAGGCGCGTGGCCGCCGTGGTGAAGCTGCCGCAGTCGGCCACCATCACCAGCGCCCGCAGCAGGTCCAGTTCGAACAGGGTTCTATTCGATTTGGCACTGTCTTGCATTTGAACATTTCACTTCTGGATACCCAGGGCGACTTCTACCATGCAGGGCAGGGGCCGGCAATGCCCGGCTGTTGCTACCGTCGCACGGCGTTCCGTGGCGACGGACATGAGGAGACACTGTCATGCGCGTCCATCATTCCGCTGGCTGGCCTGCGCCGTTCACGCGCGTGCTGCTGTTGTGCCTGCTGGCCATGGTCACCCCCGCCTGCACCGCCACGTCCAGGGCCGACGCAGACGCGCGCCTGCGGGATGCTGCCAGCCGCGGCGACGCCGATGCGGTGCGACAGGCGATTGAGGATGGCGCCACGCTGGAGGCGCGCGATGGCCAGGGCCGCACCGCGCTGCTGCTGGCTGCGCATGGCAACAACGTGGATGCCGCGCGTGAGCTGATCGAGGCCGGGGCAGACGTCAACGCCAAGGACGCGTTGCAGGACAGCGCCTACCTGTACGCCGGCGCGCGTGGACTGGACGAGATCCTGGCGATGACCCTGGCGCATGGCGCCGACCTGCGCAGCACCAACCGCTACGGCGGCACCGCCTTGATTCCCGCCGCCGAGCGCGGCCACGTCGCCACCGTGCGCACGCTGCTGCGTGCCGGCGTCGCTGTAGACCATGTCAACCGCCTGCACTGGACCGCGCTGCTGGAAGCGATCCTGCTCGGTGACGGCGGCGCGCGCCACGTGCAGATCGTGCAGCTGCTGCTGGAGGCCGGCGCCGACCCCGAGCTGGCCGACGGCGACGGTGTGACGCCGCTGGCGCACGCGCGCCAGCGCGGCTATACCGGAATTGAAACCCTGCTGCGCCAGCACGGCGCGGTGCGCTGAAGACTGTTCCCTTCCACCCGCACGCTGGGCGTGCCAATCAGGATGCTGTCCATGTTCCGTTCCCGTCCGTTGTCCCTTGCCATCCTCCTTGCGGTGGCACCGCTGTCGGCGTTTGCCGCTGAGCGCGCCGACCTGCTGATCCGCAATGCCACCGTGGTCGATGTCGAGCACGCCAGCACCCTGGCCGGGCAGAGCGTGGTGATCCGTGGCGAGGACATCGTCGCCGTCGGCCCGGACGCGCAGCTGCGCAGCCAATGGAGTGCGGCCCGCCAGATCGATGCCAAGGGCAAGTACCTGATTCCGGGCCTGTGGGACATGCACGTGCACTTCGGTGGTGGTCCGGCGCTGATCGAAGAGAACAAGGCGCTGCTGCCGCTGTACATCGCGCATGGCATCACCACCGTGCGTGACTGTTCCGGCGATCTGCCCGAGCAGGTGCTGCAGTGGCGTGGCGAGATCGCCAAGGGCACGCTGTTCGGCCCGCGCCTGCTCAGCTCGGGCGCGAAGATCGAAGGCATCAAGCCGGTCTGGAAGGGCACGATCGAGGTGGGTAGCGAGGCTGACGCCGACAAGGCGATCACCCGCCTGCAGCACGACAAGGTTGATTTCGTGAAGATCACCGACAGCACGCTGAAGCCGGACCTGTTCCTGTACTCGGCCAGTGCTACGCGCAAGGCCGGTTTCAAGGCCTCGGGGCATATTCCGATGGCACTGACCGTGGAGCAGGCGGTCGATGCGGGCCTGGCCTCGATCGAGCATCTGGATTACGCATTCAAGGCCGGCAGCAAGGACGAAGCGCAGATCGCCGCCGACTTCGGTGCCGGTCGCATCGACCGCGCCGAAGCCAACCGGCGCCTCGACGCCAGCTTCGACCGCGACACGGCGATGCACGCCTACCGTGATTTCGCCAAGCGTGGTGTGTTCGTGACCCCGACCCTCAACGGTGGCCGCATCCTCGATTTCCTTGACCAGGATGACCACGCCAACGATCCGTACCTGGCCTACATCGGCCCTGGCCTGCGTGCGACCTACCAGTGGCGCGTGGACCGCGCGGCGAAGGCCACGCCGGCACAGATCGAAGCGCGTCACGCGCAGTACCACCAGGTCGCGGCGGTGCTGCCGATGCTGCAGGAAGCCGGTGTGACGATCATTGCGGGCACCGATGCGGGCTTCCTCAACTCGTTCAACTTCCCGGGCATCGCCCTGCATCAGGAACTGCAGCTGTTCGTGAAGGAAGGCCTGAGCGCACCGCAGGCGCTGTCGGCCGCAACCCGTTCCGGCCCGGCCTGGTTCGGCCAGATGGACCGCTACGGTGGTGTCGCGCAGGGCAAGGCCGCCGATCTGGTGCTGCTGACCGCCAACCCGCTGCAGGACATTGCTGCCACCGAAAAGATCGACAGCGTGATCCTGCGCGGCAACGTGTATGACCGCGCCGCGCTGGACAAGATGCTGGCCGACACCAAGGCCAGGGTCGCAGCGTGGAATGCCGAGGCGGCCAAGGCCAACTGATTGCGGGGCGGGGCAGAATCCACGCATGGCGTGGATCTACCCGTACCATCAGTAGATCCACGCCATGCGTGGATGATGCGGCCGATGACCTAACGCGGCGCCGGCCGCATTCCATGCAATTGCGGCAGCGCGGCCTTCATCGCATCGATGAAGGCGCGCAGCCGCGGCGGCTGCTGGCGCGCGGCGGGAAACACCACGTGTACCGGCAGTGCCGGCGCCTGCCAGTCCGGCAGCAGCTGCACCAGCCGCCCTTGTGCGAGATCGTCGGCCACCAGCCAGGCCGAGACCACCGCTGCGCCCAGCCCCGCACATGCGGCCTGCTGCACCACGAACAGGTTGTCGCTGAGCAGGCGCGGGCTGATCGACAGCGTATGCGCGCGGCCCTGTGCGTCATGCAGCAGCAGGCGTTCGCGGTAGTAGGTGACCAGCGAGATCCACGGCAGTGTCTGCGCCTGTTCCGGCGTACTGACTGCTGTGGCGTCCACCAACGAGGGCGCTGCCACGACGATGCGCGGCACTTCGGCGAGCGGCAGTGCGACCATGCGCGGTTCGTCGACCGGACCCACCCGCACCGCGCAGTCGATGCCTTCTGCGATGAAATCCGGGCGACGATCTTCAAGGATCCACTCCAGGCTCAGCTGCGGGTGCTGGGCAAGGAACGCGAGCATGGTCGGCAGCAGCTGCGCCTGGCCGAACGCGTGCGGCACCATCACCCGCAGGCGTCCACGCAGCGTTTCCGGTTCGCCGTGCAGTTCGGCCTGTAGCGACTCCCATTCGTCGACCACGCGTTGCGCATGGCGCTGGCAGCGCAGGCCATCCTCGGTCAGCTGCAGGCCGTGGGTGGAGCGCTGCAGAAGGCGCAGGCCTAACTGCCGCTCCAGGGCCTGAAGGCGGCGGCTGACCGTCGGCTGGGTGGTGCCCAGCTGCACGGCCGCAGCAGACAGGCTGCCGGCATCGACGATGCGCAGGAAGGTGCGAAGCAGATCCAGACGATCGGCGCCGGTGGCGAGGTCATTCATGCGCTTTACGTATGAAGTGTATGTGCGGAAGCCTACTACAGACGCCTCGCGAATACCGGCAGGATACGCCCACTTCCCCCATCGGACTCTCCCATGTCTACCCCCTCGCTGTCCGTCGCTGCGGCACCAACGACCGCGCCTTCCACCCCGTTGGTGCTGGCGATGGCGGCCGGCGCCGGCTTCTCGGTCGCCTCGCTGTACTACAGCCAGCCGATGCTGGGCCTGATCGCCCAGGGCCTCGGCGCAGGTGAGCGCGCCGCCGGCCTGGTGCCGACCCTGACCCAGCTCGGCTATGCGCTGGGTATCCTGCTGCTGGCACCGCTGGGCGACCGCTTCGACCGCCGCAACCTCATTCTGCTGAAGTCCGCATTGCTGGCGCTGGCACTGGGCGCCGCAGCGATGGCCGGGCACCTGCCGGGCCTGCTGATGGCCAGCCTGCTGGTCGGGCTGATGGCCACGCTGGCGCAGGACATCGTGCCGGCTGCAGCGGTGCTGGCGCCGGATGTGCAGCGCGGCCAGATCGTCGGCCGGGTGATGACCGGCCTGCTGCTCGGCATCCTGTTGTCACGGGTGGTCAGTGGCGTAGTGGCCGAAGCGTGGGGTTGGCGCACGCAGTTCGTGCTGGCCGCGGTATCAGTGGCGTCGATGGGCGCGGTGATGGCGCGTGCGCTGCCGCGCTTCGCACCGACCAGCACACTGCGCTATCCGGCGTTGTTGGGTTCGTTGCTGGCGTTGTGGCGGGAGCAGCCACAGCTGCGCCGTGCGGTGGCCAGCCAGTCGCTGCTGGCGGTGGGCTTCAGCGCGTTCTGGTCAACCCTCGCGCTGATGCTGCATGCACGGTTGGGGCTGGGTAGTGCCGCAGCGGGTGCATTCGGCATTGCCGGTGCGGCCGGCGCATTGGCCGCGCCGTTTGCGGGTCGATTCGCCGATCGCTTGGGTTGCCACGCCGTGGCGCGGCTGGCGATCGCGGTGGCGCTGCTGGGCTTTGGCCTGCTGTTGACCGAGTCGTGGCTGCCGGCCGCTGCGCTGCTACCGCTGCTGGTGGTGAGCGCGCTGCTGTTCGACTTCGGCTTCCAGTCGGCGCTGGTGGCGCACCAGACGTTGGTCTACGGACTGGTGCCGCCGGCACGCAGCCGGCTCAATGCGTTGCTGTTCACGGGCATGTTCATCGGCATGGCCGCCGGTGGTGCGCTGGGCAGCCTGGCGCTGGCGCAGTGGGGTTGGAACGGCGTGGCCTGGCTGGCGGTGGTGTGCGCGGGTGGCAGCCTGCTGCTGCGTTTGAGGTAAGGATGGTGTTCGGCAGGGCTTGCAGCCCTGCACCTGCTGGAAGCTGGAGCAACAGCAACAGCAACAGCAACAGCAACAGCAACGGCGGGTTTCCTGTGGGGTGGTGGGGCGGTGTCGGAGTGCGGGGACGCCGCAAGTACGTCCTTGTAGGCTTGGCAGCCGCATCCATGCGGCTGACACCCCGCACTCCGACACCGCCCCACCTCTGACAGATTCCGGTGGCTGTTGGTAGGTGTCGACCTTGGTCGAAATATCTGTCAGATATCGAATGAGTCATCCACGCATGGCGTGGATCTACTGTGTCGACCAAGGTCGACACCCACCAGGGCAATACGCCGTTCCGACAGATCGCGGCCAACTGTCGAAGGCGGGGTGGGTCCGGTTGCGGGGGCGTGAGCCGCATGGGCCCGAGGCATGCCTTGGGCGGGTTGGGCAGGACGCCCAACCCCGGTCTTGCCGTGTGCGCAGGACTGCGCACACGAGCAAGCGGCGACCGAGCTTACATGGGTGAGGGCGCTTTGCTTGCGAAGCATTGCTTCGCAAGCGCCCGAACGCACAGCCGCCAGCGGCTGGGCCGGGCCCCGGAGGGGGACTTGCAGCGCCCCCCGCAACCGGCCCCACCCCGCCATCCCATGGAAACCCCGCTTTTGCTGTTGCTGTAGAGGTTGCCGGCCAGCGGCCGGCACTACCGCAGGTGCAAGGCTGCAAGCCCTGCCGAACAACTCCCTAATCGTGACCGCTGTCGTCCAGGCTGATGATCCCGCGCCGCAGCGCCTGGGTCACCGCATGCGTGCGATCACCCACGCCCAGCTTGTCCATCAGGCTCTTCATGTGCGCCTTCACCGTCTGCTCGGAAATCTGCATGCGCTCGCCGATGCGCTTGTTCGACAGGCCCCCGGCCACATGCCTCAGTACCTCGGTTTCGCGCGGCGACAACCGGTCTTCCACCACATGCGCGGCGATGCTGGCCGCCACCGCCGGGGGAATAGGTGCGCGGCGGCCGCCAGCGACCATGCGGATCGTATCGACCAGCTCATGGCGCAGCATGTCCTTCAGCAGATAGGCGCTGGCGCCGGCCTGCAGTGCCCTTACCGCGCGTACGTCACCACGGTAGGTGGTCAGCACGATGATGCGCGCGCGCGGGTCCATCGCGCGGATCCGCACGATCGCTTCGACGCCATCCAGCCGTGGCATCTGCAGGTCCATCAGCACCACGTCGGGCTGCAGCTGCTGGTAGCAGGCGATGGCTTCCTCGCCATCGGCGGCTTCGCCGAGCAGGCGCAGATCGGGTTGTGCGCCCAGCAGCGCCGCCAGGCCGTCACGCAGCAGCGGGTGGTCGTCGACCACCAGCACGCCGATCAGGGCAGGGGACTCAGTCATGGTTTGCTTTACTCCAGGGCCAGCGCCAGCGCGATGGGCGGCGGTGATACAGGCGCCGGGCGGGAACCGCCAGCGCGACTTCGGTTCCCAGTCCGGCGCGGGTCCACAGCTGTAGTTCCGCACCGAGGCGCTGCGCGCGCTCACGCATGCCCTGCAGGCCCCAATGACCATGGCCGGCATTGTCGTCGGCGATGCCGACGCCATCGTCGCGCACGTGCAGCAGGAAGCACCGCGTGCCATAGGACAGCTCCACTTCGATGGCGCTGGCGTTGGCGTGACGCAACGCATTGCGGATCGCCTCACGCCCGATCAGGAACACTTCTTCGGCCGCGTCGGCCTGCAGCGGTGGCGTTGCACCTTCCACGGTCAGGCGCAGTGGGTTGGTGCCATGCCCGGCGTACTCGGCGTGCACATCGGCCAGTGCCGAAGCGAGGTCGCGGCCAGCGAACGGTCCCTCACGCAGGGCATTGACCCGCTCGCGGCCCTCGGCCAGGTTGCGCTCGGCCAGTTGCATCGCCGATTCCAGCTGGCCGCGTACCGGCTCCGGGGTCTGCGGCGACTGGCTGATCGCGTGCAGGCGCAGGATCAGGCCCTGGCTGCCCTGCAGCAGGGTGTCGTGCAGGTCGCGTGCGATGCGTTCGCGTTCGCCATTGCGTTCCTGCAGGCGCGCGCGGAACAGCGCGGCCAGCTGCCCGCTGCGGATGCGGACCGCCATCACCAGCAGTGCGAGGATCGCGGCCGCACACAGCAGCTTGAACCACACCGTCTGCATGAAAGTGGGGGCGATGCGGAAGCTGCGACTGGCCGGTGCAGTGCTCCAGATGCCGTCTTCGTTGGCGGCTTCCACCTCGAACCGGTAATTGCCCGGGGCGAGGTTGGTGTAGTACGCCCGCGTGCTGCTGCCGGCATCCTGCCAGCCGTCGTCGACGCCGGACAGGCGATAGCGGTAGCGGTTGCGCTCCGGACGTGCCAGCGACAGCGCCACGTAATCGATCTGCAATTGGCTGGTGCCGGCCGGAAGGCGCAGGCCATCGCGCAGTGGCTCGTGCTCACTGCCATACAGTACTTCGCCGATGCGCACGCTGGGCGCCATGGTGTTGACGTGCGAGCGGGTGGTGTCCAGCCAGGCCAGGCCCTGGTTGGTGGCCAGCCACAGCAGTCCGTCATCGGCCAGCGTGGCGGTGGCGATCGGTCCGCTCTGCAGGGCGATGCCCGGCATGCCATCGACCGCATCGAACAGGCGTGGCGTCACCGGCTGCCCGGTGCGCAGCGCCCGTCGCAGCTGATGGCTCCCCAGCCGGACCAGGCCACGGCTGCCATTGAACCAGAGGTGTCCGTTCGGATCGGCCACGATGCCGGTGATGCCTTCCAGCACGCCGGCCATGTCGGTACGCACCGGAACGAAACGACCGTTGCCAACGCGCGCAGCCAGACCGGCTTCGCCGGCGACCAGCAGCAGGTCCTGGTGATGCAGCATTGCGGTGATCGGCCCGACCGACAGGCCCTGGCTGGCATCGAAGCTCTCGATGTGGCCCGCGCTCATCCGGCGCAGGCGGCCGTCGGCATAGCCGAGCAGCAGCTGGCCATGGGCATCCAGCGCCAGCGATGAGCAGGCCTGCTCGGGCAGGCGGACCTCGCGCTGCCATTGGCCATGCAGGTAGTGCAGGACGCCGCGTTCACCCGTGCATACCCAGGCCTGCGCGTCGTCGGGGAACAGCAGGGCGTGCAGCGGTTGCCCGGTGAACGGGGCCGGCAGCGGGATCAACGAGGTGTGGCCGGCGACCGTGCGCGCAAGATTGACCCAGTCGAACTGCCAGATCGGCGTGGGCGCCTGGCGCGCGGCGGCCTGCAGCTGCGGGGCACTGCCATCCAGCAGAGTGCGCCGCAGATCGTAGGGTTTGAGGTCTTCGCCATAGCCATACACGCGGCCATCGCTGGCCCGCACCAGCGAGCGGTAGGGATCACTCGGGCCCACTGCCAGGGTGTGCACGCTGCGTGCGCGGAAGCGGTTGAGGCCGAGGTTGGTGCCGACCCAGAGATTGCCTTCGCGATCGACGATGATCGGCACCGCGGAGGTGGCGGTCAGCCCGTGCGGCGAATCGAAACGCTCCATGCGCACGGCGCGGCTGCCGTCGAAGGTGATGCGGGCGACGCCGCCGTGCGGGCTCATCGTGGCCCACAGCGCGCCATCGGCAGTGAACTGCAGGCGTGCAGCAACCAGTTCCGGAAGACGCCGCGCTTCACGTTCGCTGGCCGCCAACAGGCCCTGCGCGTTGGCCAGGGGTGAGGTGCCGCGCACCCGGTCGGCCAACCACACTTCACCCTGCGGGCTTTCGGCCAGCGTTGCCATCTGCGAGACCGCGATGCCGGTGTCCTCGAACGTGGTCTGGCCGGGCGCACGCATCCAGATCTTCAGGTCGGCCAGCACCCAGAACCTGCCCCGGCTGTCGTGCAGCACCCACTGCACACGGCGTTCGGGCAGGCCGGCTGCGGCCGGCAATGGCTGCCAGCGCTGTCCATCAAAGCGGCGCAGCCCGCCATTGATCGCCGCCCACAGCTGGCCCTGGCGATCCTGGCTGAAGCGTGGGACCACGCCGACCGGTACCCCCTGCTCGCGGCCGTAGTTGTGCAGCCTCCCCTGCGCGAACCGGCTGATGCCGGCCTGGAAGTAGCCGATCCACAGGGCACCGTCGGCGGCATGCGCCAGCGTGACCATGTTGGTGGACGGGAACTGGCTGCCGACGGGCGCTGCCTGCCGTTCGAAGCGACGGCCATCGAAGCGGTACAGGCCCGAGCCGGTGGCCAGCCACAGCAGGCCGTCGCGGTCCTGGGTGATGTCCCAGATATCGCCGGGTGCACCCTGGCCGACCCGCCACGCGGTGTGCTCGTAACCGGGCAGCCCGCCGCTCACCGACGGGCGCTGCACGGCAAAAGCGGGCAGGGCGGTCCACAGCAGCAGGCACGTCAGCAGCGTCGGCAGGCGACGCAGGAACGGGAAGGGGCGGCCACGCATGGCGCGCATTCTGGCAGGTGCGGGGCAGTCCGGGGTGACCCGAACGGGGTAGGCGGTCGCCGCCGCGGTCGGCTATCACGCCGGCATGTCCTGTGGAGCCCGGCCATGCAGCGCCTGTTCGTGATGTTCCCCGACCGCGGGCCGGGCATCGGCCTGCTGTGGCTGCGGCTGTGCCTGTCCGCGGCACTGTGCACGCCCGGCACGCATGCGGGCGGGTGGTCGGCGCTGTGCCTGCTGGCAGTGCCGATGCTCACGCTGGGTGTGTTGACGCCACTGGCCGTGCTGATGGCGGCCGTGGGCCTGTTCGCGCAGCAGGCGCCGTGGTCACAGGTGGTGCTGCCCTTGGCGCTGTTGATGTTGGGCCCTGGCGCCTATTCACTGGATGCGCGGTTGTTCGGTCGTCGCCTGCTCGGGCGTCGGCCTCCCCCATTCGGGTAGGTGCTGGCCTCGACCGACGGGGGTAGGGCATCGTACGGCGGCCACGCACCATGGGGCACCCCCTCGCGGCGTCCCGCATGGCCACCGTCTTTTCGCCCGATCCGCCCGCCGTGGCGCTGGCACCGCAGCAGGCCGCCGCATTGCAGCGCGCCCTGCGCTATGTCGATGAGCACCTGTCGCAGCCGCTGCGGGTGACCGAGCTGGCCGCAGCCGCCTGCGTCAGCCGCTTCCATCTGGTGCGCCTGTTCCGGACCGGTACCGGCGCCAGCCCGCTGCGCTACGTGCGCCGTCGCCGCATCGAACGTGCGCGCCAGTTGTTGCCGGTCGCGCAGCTGCCGATGTCCTGCCTGGCGCAGCAGCTGGGCTTCTTCGACCAGAGCCATTTCGTCCGCAGCTTCCGCGCCGAGACCGGCTGCAGCCCCGGCCAGTACCTGGCCGGCGATGCAGCCCTGTTGCTTCCCCCTGATCGTGTTTCCAACGGAGTCCAACCATGAGCCTTGCCACCGCCACGCCCGCCCCGGCCCTGTTGTCGCCCACCGACCATGCCCTGGTGCTGATCGACTTCCAGTCGCAGATGGCATTCGCCACCCACACCATCGATATCTCCGCGCTGCGCAACAACGTGTCGTTGATCAGCAAGGGCGCCAAGGGCTTCAACGTGCCGGTGCTGCTGACCACCGTCGCCGAAGCGTCGTTCTCCGGCCCGATGTTCCCGGAACTGCCGGAGATCTTCCCGGGCCAGACGGTGTTCGACCGCACCTCGATGAACACCTGGGAAGACCAGGCGGTGATCGACGAGATCAACCGCATCGGCAAGCGTCGCCTGGTTGTTGCCGGCCTGTGGACCAGCGTCTGCATCGTGGGACCGGCGCTGTCGGCGCTGGCACAGGGCTTCGAGGTGTATGTGATCACCGATGCCTGCGGCGATGTCAGCGAAGAAGCGCACGAGCGTGCGATCACCCGCATGGTGCAGGCCGGTGCGGTGCCGATGACCAGCGTGCAGTACCTGCTGGAGCTGCAGCGTGACTGGGCGCGTGGCGAGACCTACGAGCTGACCACCGGCATCGCCCGCGACCACGCCGGTGGCTATGGCATCGGCATCCAGTACGCCAAGCGCATGTTCGGCGCGCAGGAAGGCGGGCACTGAGCATGCTGGCTGGCCATGGCCTCGACCTGGCCCTGCTGATGCTGCGCGTGGCAGCCGGGGGATTCCTGCTGCCACACGCGCTGGGCAAGCTGTTCGGTTGGTTCGGCGGTCCTGGGCTGGCCGGCTTCGCCACCGAACTGCGCGGCTTCGGCCTGCCAGCGGTGGCACCGCTGCCGCTGCTGCTGGCCCTGCTGCAGGTGCTGTCAGGGCTGGCCGTGCTGCTGGGCTGGCAGACCCGCGTCGCCGCGCTTGCAGCGGCGGCCTTCATCGGCTTCACCGTTCTGTTGGCCCTGCCCAAGGGCTGGTTCTGGATGCGCGGTGGCAGTGAGTACCCGTTGATGTGGACCACGGTACTGCTGGCCCTCGCGCTGACCGGGCCCGGCGCCTGGGCACTGGACGGCCAACGCCTTCCGGGAGATCTCGCATGAGTCACGATCCACTCGATCACGGCCGCCGCAACGTGGTGCTGGCCGGCAGCGCCGCGGTGGCGCTGGGCCTGGCCGGCCGTGCCGGTGCCGCACTCGATTCCACTTCCAAGGAGCGTCGCATGAGCACGCTGGTCATCCGCAATGCCCGCATCACCACCCTTGACCCACAGCAGCCGCATGCACAGGCACTGGCCGTGCAGGAAGGGCGCATCGTCGCCGTCGGCAGCGACGAGGAGATCATGCGTGGCTGGGGCAATGAAGCGACCCTGATCGACGCCCAAGGCCGGCGCCTGCTGCCCGGCCTCAACGACAGCCATACCCACCTGATACGTGGTGGCCTGAACTACAACCTGGAACTGCGCTGGGACGGCCTGCGTTCGCTGGGCGATGCCTTGGACATGCTGAAGGCGCAGGTCGATCGCACGCCTGCACCGCAGTGGGTGCGCGTGGTCGGTGGTTTCACCGCCACCCAGTTCAACGAGAAGCGCCTGCCCACGCTGCAGGAGCTCAACGACATCGCGCCGGACACGCCGGTGTTCCTGCTGCACCTGTACGACCGTGCGCTGCTCAACCGCGCCGCACTGCGTGCCTGTGGCTATACCAAGGACACCCCGGATCCGCCGGGCGGGCAGATCGTGCGTGATTCGCTCGGCAACCCGACCGGGCTGCTGCTGGCCAAGCCGAATGCGCTGATCCTGTACGCGACGCTGGCCAAGGGGCCGCGCCTGCCGATCGAGTACCAGGCCAATTCGACGCGTCACTTCATGCGTGAACTGAACCGGCTCGGCATCACCTCGGTGATCGACGCCGGCGGTGGTTTCCAGAACTACCCCGAGGACTACCAGGTCATCGAGCAGCTGCACCGCGATGACCAGCTGACCGTGCGCATCGCCTACAACCTGTTCACCCAGAACAAGGGCAAGGAAGTGGATGACTTCCGCGGATGGAGCGAGATGCTGCAGCCGCGGCAGGGTGATGACCTGCTGCGCCACAACGGTGCCGGCGAGATGCTGGTGTTCTCGGCGGCCGACTTCGAGTTGTTCAACGAGCCGCGCCCGGAACTGCCGCCGGAGCTGGAACCGGAACTGCACGATGTGGTGAAGCTGCTGGTCGAGAAGCGTTGGCCGTTCCGCATCCATGCGACGTACGACGAGAGCATCACCCGCATCCTCGATGTGTACGAACAGGTCAACCGCGAGGTGCCGTTCGATGGCCTGCACTGGTTCATCGATCACGCCGAAACCATCACCCCGCGCAACATCGAGCGCATCCGTGCGCTGGGTGGCGGCATCGCCGTGCAGCATCGCATGGCCTATCAGGGCGAAGCCTTCGTCGAGCGCTACGGCGTGCAGGCCGCGCGGCATACGCCGCCGGTCAAGCGCATGCTGGCCGAAGGCGTGCCGGTCGGTGCTGGAACCGATGCCACCCGTGTGGCCAGCTACAACCCATGGGTGGCGTTGTCCTGGCTGGTGACCGGGCGCACCGTCGGCGGGCTGGCCCTGTATGGCGATGAGAACCTGCTCGAACGTGAGCAGGCACTGCGCCTGTGGACCCAGGGCAGCGCGTGGTTCTCTGGCGACGAAGCAGTGAAGGGTACGTTGAAGGTCGGCCAGTTGGCCGATTTCATCCTGCTCTCTGCCGATTTCTTCCGCGTGGATGATGCGCAGATCGCCGACATCACCAGCGTGTTGACCGTGGTCGGTGGCCGCATCGTGCATGCCGACGCCGACTATGCAGGGCTTGCGCCGCAGCTGCCGCCGGCGATGCCCAACTGGTCGCCGGTCAACCGGTTCGGCGGCTACCACGTCGGCGGTACCGCCACCGGGTTGGCCGCCGCCCATCGTCACCATCACGGCGTAGCCTGCAGCACCCACGGTGCTCATGGTCATGCTGCACGGCACGCGGCGCCCACCGATGACCTGACCGCGTTCTGGGGCGCCATGGGATGCTCGTGCTTCGCGTTCTGAGCCTGGCGCTGCTGGCCGCACCTTCGCTTGCACAGGCCTGCGACGGCGGTCATTGCAGTGCGGCTGGGGACGGCCAGCTGCAATGGGATGCATCGCTGCGGGCACGTGGCCTGTACTACGACCCGACCCGGTTCGGCATTGGCGGCAGCGAGGATGGCTATGGCCTGCTGCGCGCGCTGGCCTCGGCCACCTATGTGGAAGACAGCTGGCAGGCGAAGTTGCAGCTGGGTGTGCATGGGGAGAATGGCAAGGCCGGCGGCCCGGGTCGCACCGACCGCAGCGCGCTGGATGTGCAGCAGGCGTACTGGCGCTGGCAGCGCGATAGCTTCCACCTGCAACTCGGCCGGCAGGAAGCCGGCTATGGCAGTTCACGGCTGCTGTCGGTGCGCGACGGGCCGAACATCCGCCTGGCGTTCGACGGTGCGCGTGTGGGTTGGAAAGGTCGTCTCGGTACGCTTGATCTGATGGCATTGCGGCCAGTGGAAAACCGACCGGGTGCCTTTGATGATCGCGGCGAGCACGGTGCCCACCTGTGGGGTGCCTATGCCACCACGGTGCGGGGACAGGGCGCGGGACAGTGGGATCTGTATCTGCTGGACTACCGCCGCGAAGGCGCGCGCTTCGCCGCAGGCAGCGGTACCGAACGTCGGCAGACCCTGGGCGCGCGCTGGTTCGGCCAGGCCGGTGCACTGGACTGGAACAGCGAGCTGGTGGCGCAGGGCGGTGAGCTTCGGACGACCGCCGGCACCCTCGATATCCGCGCCTGGACGCTGGCGACCGATACGGGGTGGCGCTGGACGAACCTGCCGCTGCAGCCGCGGCTGGGGCTGAAGGCCGACATCGCCAGTGGCGACGGAAATCTGCAGGATGGCCGCCTGGGAACCTTCAACGCCTTGTTTCCGAAATCGGCCTACTTCAGCGAGGCCAGCCTGCTGGCCCCGGCCAACCTGATGGACCTCCAGCCGACCCTGACCCTGCGCCTGCACGACGCGGTGACGACGGAACTGGGCGTACAGATGGCCTGGAAGCATAGGCGCGCCGATGCGGTCTACACCACGCCGGCGCCGCTGGTGGCACTGCCGGGCAGCGCCGGTGGCGCGCGCCGCATCGGTAATCAATACAAATCCGAAACACGCTGGCAGGCCAGCGAACACTGGCAATGGCAGCTGCAGCTGGCCTGGGTCGATGCCGGTCCTGCACTGAAGCAGGCCGGAGGCCAGGACACGCTGTTCGCCTCGATCGTTGGAGCATGGCAATGGTGAACGCAACCGCGTCGCAACCCCCCGCACAGGCCGCAGGTGCCTGGTCCCCGCTGAAGATCCGGATGTTCCGCTCGATCTGGCTGGCGATCCTGGCCAGCAACATCGGCACCTGGGTCAACGATGTGGCCGCCGCCTGGGTAATGGCCGAGCGCACCGGCTCACCACTGATGGTGGCGCTGGTGCAGTCGGCCACCACGGTGCCGATCGTGCTGCTGGCGCTGGCCGCCGGCACCCTGGCCGACATCGTCGATCGCCGCAGGTACCTGCTGGCCACCCAGGGCTGGATGCTGCTGGTCGCCGCGGTGATGGCGGCCCTGACTGCGTTGGACATGCTGACCCCGCAGTTGCTGGTGCTGCTGACCTTCTGCATGGGCTGCGGTGCGGCGATGGCGATGCCGGCGCAGGCCGCGATCGTGTCCGAACTGGTGCCGCAGCCGATGCTGGCTTCAGCAGTGGCGCTGAACTCGATCGGCATCAACATCGCGCGCTCGATCGGCCCGGCCATCGGCGGCGTGATCGTCGCCCAGCTGGGTGCGGTCTGGGCGTTCGGCTTCAACGCCATCACCTTCGCCGCGATGCTGTTCGTGGTGTGGGGCTGGAAGCGCGACCCGAAGGAGTCCAGCCTGCCGCCGGAAGGCTTCGGTGCCGGCCTGAAGGCGGGCCTGCGCTATGCCAGCCGCGCCGGGCGCCTGCAGGCGGTGTTGATCAAGTCGGTCGGCTTCTTCTTCTTTGCTGCAGCAATGAATGCACTGCTGCCGGTGGTGGTACGCGGCCAGATGCAGGGTGGGGCGGGGCAGTACGGCATGCTGCTCGGCTGCATCGGGATCGGTGCCGTGGGTGGTGCGTTGTTGCTGCCGAAGCTGCGCGCGCAGATGGATCGCGACCTGCTGGTGCTGCTGGCCACGCTGTCGCTGGCGCTCAGCCTGGTCGGGCTGGCGCTGACCCGCAGCTGGTACGTGCTGCCCTTGGTGATGCTGATCAATGGCTTTGCCTGGATCACCGTGCTGTCGTCGCTGCAGATTGCCGCGCAGACCGCAGTGCCAGCGTGGGTACGGGCGCGTGCACTGGCGCTGTACATCATGGTGTTTTCCGCTGGCATGGCGGCTGGTGGCCTGAGCTGGGGTGCACTGGCGCAGCGCACCTCGCCGGAGCTGGTCTTGCTGGTGGCTGCCGCGGGTGCGGTGATCGGCGGATTGCTGGTGTGGCGCGTGCGCATTGCCGGTACTGAAGACCTGAACCTGCGCCCGGCGGGACACTGGCCGGCACCGGAACTGTCGGTGCCGGTATCCAACGATCGTGGCCCGGTGCTGGTGACCATCGAGTACCGCATTGACGATGCTGATCGCGCCGCATTCCAGGCGCAGATGCGCGCACTGGGCACGATCCGCCGCCGCGATGGCGCCGTGGTCTGGGGTGTGGTGGAGGACGTGGCCAGCCCGGGCATCCACCTGGAGTATTTCGTGACCCCGTCGTGGCTGGAGCATCTGCGCCAGCACGAACGCATCACTGCCGATGACAAGGCGATCCAGGAAGTGCTGCGCGGGCTGCATCGCGGTGAGCGTGCACCGGTGGTACGCCACTTCGTGGGCGGGCATGACCCGCTGCCGAAGACCGGGGTCCCGCACCACCACAGCGATATCTGACCCAAAAAGGGGACGGAGGGGATTAAGTCGTTTGTGCACAAACGACTTAATCCCCTCCGTCCCCTTTTTGCGCGATCAATCCATCCCGATCCTGCGCAGCCGGCCAGCGGCCGGCTCTACCAAGGGGGCGGCGGCGCTGGGTGGCGCCGCCGCCGCATGTCACTTGCGTGCGAACGCCAGCAGGTCGGCGTTGAACCGGTCGGCGTGGGTGACGGTCAGGCCGTGCGGCGCACCGGCGTACACCTTCAACTCGGCGTCCTTGATGATCTGCGAGGACAGCTTGGCCGAGGCATCGAATGGCACGATCTGGTCGTCATCGCCATGCACCACCAGCGCTGGCACATCGATCTTCTTCAGGTCTTCGGTGTAATCCACTTCCGAGAATTCGTGCACGCAGTCGTACTGGCCCTTGACGCCACCGAGCATGCCCTGCAGCCAGAACGAATCACGCATGCCCTGGGTAACGCTGTTGCCGTCGCGGTTGGCGCCGAAGAACGGTGTGGTCAGGTCCCTGAAGAACTGCGAGCGGTCACCGCCGGTGCCCTTGCGGATGCCGTCGAAGACCTCCAGCGGGGTACCGGCCGGGTTGGCATCGGTCTTCAGCATCAGCGGCGGCACGGCGCCGACCAGCACCACCTTGGCCACGCGCTTGCTGCCGTGGCGCCCGATGTAATGGGCCACTTCGCCGCCACCGGTGGAGTGGCCGACCAGGATCGCGTCCTTCAGGTCCAGCGCCTCGAGCACGGCGGCCAGGTCGTCGGCGTAGGTGTCCATGTTGTTGCCGTCCCAGGTCTGGCTGGAGCGGCCGTGGCTGCGACGGTCGTGAGCGATCACGCGGAAGCCGTTCTGGCCCATGAACAGCATCTGCGGGTCCCAGGCATCGGAGGACAGCGGCCAGCCGTGGGCGAACACGATCGGCTGGCCGGTACCCCAATCCTTGTAGAAGATGCGCGCGCCGTCGGCGACGGTGACGAAGTTGCTCATTGTGGTTTCCTTGACGGAAGGGAGGGAGGGCGCTGGCGTGGATGCCGGTGCCTTCGGCAGTACAGCGCAGCGCCAGACCGACGACTTGCACGGCTGTGCTGGATTACGCCGGATGTGACGTGTATCGCTCTGGCACGAAGCCGTGCCGGCATCGAGGATGGCGGCAGCCCTGACGAGGAGCCTGCAATGTCGAACGCGTGTTGGAGCCCGCTGTTGTACCTGCTGCTGGCCACGGGGGCGCATGCTCAGACCAACGTCTACAAATGTGTGGACGGGCCGCATCCGGTCTACCAGCAGACGCCGTGCCAGGGGCGCGCGGAATGGCGCTGGGAGGTGCCGGCGGAGCCGTCCTCGACAGGTGCGAGCGCGGCCAAGGCAGCGAGCCCAGCTTCAATGCGTCCGCGTGTGGTGCAGCAGCGGCGTGCGCGGGCTGCACTGATACCGATCAGCGCGGATCCCGCCGCCTGTGAGCGCGCGCGGCAGCATCGTGGGAAGGTGCTGGCCAATGGCAAGCGCATGGACTTCGTGCAGCGCCGGCAACTGGACGATGCCGTGCATGAGGCGTGCCGTTGAAATGGAATGGTGCCGGAAACGACAACGGCGCCCGTAGGCGCCGTTGGACGGCACGCCAGGCGCTGGACCTCAGCGACCGTCGCTGGCGGCCGCCGGTGCCGGCGAGGGCACGCTGTCCGGCTTGGGCAGGCTCAGCTCCGGGTTGCCCTGTTCGGCCTGCAGGATCTGGATGCGGCGCTGCAGGGAATCCAGCTGGCTGTTGGTGCTCTGCACGTCGCTGCTCAGGCTGACCGCCTGCTGCTGGGCCTGCTGCAGGGCAGCGCTGACCTGGGCCGACTGTGCCTGCTGCTGTTCCATTTCCTGCTGCAGGGTGCGCAGGCGCTCCTCGTTGTAGGCCACCAGGCGCTCGGTATAGCGCTTGCCGGCTTCCAGTCGGGTGGTGTCGATGTAGACCTGGGCCAGCTGCTCTGACTGCTGCGCGAAGGTGCGGTAGACACGCTCGGCGTTGTCGACGGCATCGGTCTTGATCACCCGCCAGAAGTTCTTCTCCTGGAACAGGGCGACGTAGTAGGTCAGGGTGTTGGCATTGAACAGCAGGCTGGCGCCGTAGTTGCCGTTGTAGGTGGTGCGCAGCTCGGTCAGCTGGCGGGCATCCATCAGCTGCTTGAGCTCGTCAACGGTGTTGCGCACCACCGGTGCGGTACGTGCGGCCGGCTCTGCGGCTGCTTCGCGGTCGCCACGGGCAGCCATCGCCGCCGGTGCCACCAGCATCATGGCCACGGCCAGCAGTGCCGCGCCGCGCGCGTGCCGGGCGAAGACCGCGCCCCCTGAAGTTTCTCGCATGTCTAGACCATCCACGGATGAGTGTGGGTTGAGATGAAGGTGGTTCCCCGCCGGGAGTCTAGCATGTGCGCGGGCGCCGCCAAGGGCGCCCGTCACGGGTCAGTAGACCAGCTGTGCGGGCGTGCACTGGATGGACTGGACATGCACATCCGTACGGCCCAGTTCCAGGCCCAGCACCTGCGCCAGCAGCGAGCGCAGCAGGGAGCCGACGCTGTTGAGCAGCGGCTTCAGGACGTCCAGGGCGGGCTTCAGCAGCAAGCACAGCAGGCCCGAACAACTGACCGGGCCATTGCCGGGGGCGGTGACGCCGTCGCCGGCGAACTGGTCCAGGAAGCCGGCATCGGCGGTCTGCAGGTAGGAAGTCAGGTTGTACTTCATGCAGTTGTTGTAGGTGGTGTCATCCAGCGCGCCAATCAGGCTGTTGCACTGCTTGACCAGCAGCCCACCCACAAGCGCTCCCAGTACGCCATCGAGGAGCCCCGAGCCAACCCCGGTCACTGCGTTGCGGAATCCTTGCCAGACCTTGCCGTCGACCATGCAGGTCACCAGCACACAGCTGGTAGGTACCCCCTTGGTGACGTCCCAGTTTCCAAGTGGTTTCAATCCCTGCGTGCTGTCTCCGAATTCCAGCAGCTTGATGGTTGCGTCAACATCGTATCGCTTGCGACCAACGTTGGCTGCTTTCAGGTAGCGATCGGCCAACTGCGCTGCGGTCGAGCCCTGGCTCATGCCATCGTCGCGCGGATCGAGCATGCCGGACAGTACGCGCAGCAGTTCGCTGACCAGCTCGGACACGGCGGTGCCCACCTCCAGGGAGTTGACCTGGGTTGAACCGGTCGCGCCGGCGGGGAGGGTGAGGCTTTGCGTGTCGGTCAGCGTATTGACCTTGATGCTGTCATTGATCAACGGGGCGCCGAGCAGTGTGAGCATCTGTTCCTTCTGCAGGGTGTCGCCACAGACATTCTGCTTGGAGAACCGCTCGCTGTCGGCCACCTTGCCGACGCAGGCGCGCAGCACGGAAGACTCGACCTTGATCGTCGCCGTGGGAGGCGTGCTGCCACATTGCAGGCTGGTCAGGGTCGCCATTGCATTGGTCACGTCCGCATGGACCGGCAGCTTCAGGCGGATGCCCAGCAGTGAAAGCACGCCGCCTGCAACGGGAATGTTGTTGGTGTCGATGTCGAGGAAGACACGGATCTGCGCGTTGTAAGCGCGCGAGCCAACGCCACCGATGGCGATGGACGGCGGTTCCACCACAGCGGCTTTGGCATTGACCAGGCCCAGCAGGTTGAGTTCATCGACCGAGACCGCACGGCCGCCATTGGCGATGCTGATGCTGGTGCCGATCAGGTCCAGCACATTGACATCGGCCTGCAGCGCGCTGGAAATCGTTCCATCCGGCGCGACCACGCGTGCGAACAGGCCGCCACCGCTGTCATCGGAGCCGAGTTTCACCTCCAGCTGCTTGAGGTCGATGCCCTTCACGACCAGGGCATTCTCCAGTGCACTCAGGTCCACGTGGGCAACGCCCTGCTGGGTGAGCAGGTCAACGGTCGCCTGAAGGATCTTGCCCAGCTTGACCTTGCGGCCGGCCAGCAGATTGTTGAACTCCGCCACGCCCATGTTGACGTCGATCGGAATGCCCAGTGCCTGCAGCAGTCCATTCGGGGTGATATGCGCCTGTGCAAGGCCGTCGTAGCCGAGCAGGGTGGTCTTGTCGAGGTCGGCGCCCACCAGTTTCAGGACATTTCCCAGTGGCGTGTTGCCATTGATGCGCAGCAGTTGCGAGCCGACACTGAAAACCGCCGTGGGTTCTGCACGGCGCGCCACCGCCTGTGCGGTCACGGTCGGCAGGCTGCTGTTCTGCCCGAAGAAGGGAAGCACCGCGCGGCGGGTGATGACACGGACAGCATTGCGTTGATTCGCTGCATCGACGACCGGGCTGAAGTGCCCTTCGGTGGCGCGGGTCACGTTCCAGTTTCCGCAGCGGATTTCCAGGCTTCCTGCGAAGGTGTTCTGGGTGAGTGCGCTCTGCCGCGCAGCACTGTTGTCGCTGTTGTCCGAGGTGCACAGTTCCAGTCGCTGCGCTCCGGCCAGTGCGGCCAGATCAGCGACTTTCTGTGCATCGCGCTTGGCCCAGAACAGGTAACCGATCTCGATCAGGCCCAGCATCGCCAGCAGTGCCAGCATGACCAGCATCATGGTGATCGACATGCCGCCCCGTGGGCGGCTGAAACTGAACTGGCGTGGGCGTTTCATGGCCTACCTCAGCGTCCGGATGAGGATGATCCCTTGGACTTGGCGACATCGGCTTCAAAGAAGTCCGGGATCTCGTGTTCGAAACTCTTCATGTAGCGGGCGTAGCTCAGCGTCGCCTGGTCGCCGAGGATCGGCAGGTGCTGTCCGGCCTGTTGCCCCGATGCCTGCAGGCGGAACAGGTTGCGCGTGGTATCGCCGATCTGGCTGCGGCCGGGCCGCGGGGCTGCAGTGCTGCCGTCGGTGATGGCCACTGCTGCAGGCGCCGCCTGCGGCACCGGTGCTGGCGGGGCCGCCAGGTCCACGGTGGGCAGTGACTCGGACTGCAGCGGCTGCGAAGCCGACGCAGCCGGCGTGCTGCCGCCAAGCATCTGCCCGGTCAGCGGCTGTTGCTGCGCCTGCACGGCGGCGGCTGGCAGCAGGCAGATCAGAACGGGCAGCAGGCGTCGGGTCAGGGGCGTCGCGGTCATGGTGTGTTCCCGTTCGGGTGGTCGGAGGCGCTGAAGCGTTCCAGCATCGAGGGCGGCAGGCGCTGCGGATCGCGTTCATCGCGGCTGTCGCGGCGCGGTTCCGCCGCCAGTCGCGTGGCGCCGGGCGGGTTGCCGGCGGCATCGCTGGCGAGAGCACGGGCAGTGGCCGGCACGACTGCGGCGGCTGCCGCTGCGGCCTGGCGCTGCTGCAGGCGGGCACGGATCTGCGCCGCCTGTTGCTGGATGCTGAGCCGGGTCTCGTCGTTGAGGTTCGCTTGCTGGGCGAGGCGTTCGGCGGTGGCGGTGTCGCCCCGCAGCACCGCCCAGAGGGCGAGGTTGGCGGTGGCCTTGGCATTGCCCGGCGACAGCTCCAGCGCCTTGGCCAGGGGTTCGCGCGCGCGCTCGAACTGCCCGGCGCGCAGCCGCGCATAGCCCAGGTCGCCGAGATAACTTGTATTCAATGGCTGCAGTTCGGTCGCCCGCGCCAACGCCTGCTCACTGCCGGTGTCGTCGTCGCGGCGCGCGGCAATCAGGCCCAGACCATGGGCGGCCGCAGCGGCCTGGGGGCCACTGGAAAGATCGCGGTACAGGGTGACCGCGGCATCGGCCTGGCCGGTCTCGCGCAGCGCGTCGGCCTGCAGCAGGCGCAACGCCGGCGGATCGCCGTAGCGCTGGCGGAAGGCGTCGACGTGGGCGAGCGAGGCATACCATGCGCCTTGCTGCTGCATGCGCTCGATCAGCTCCAGGTAGGCATTGCGGCTGTCCTGCGGTGCCGGTTCGGGCGCGGCCAGGCTGGGCGCGCGCAGGTACTTCGGCGTGGTCGATGCACAGCCGCTGGCGCCGGCAACGGCAGCCAGGGCAACAATCAGGCAGGAAGTGCGCAGGGCAGGCATCAGGGGGACCCCATCTTGGACATGGTGGTGGCCAGCGCGACCAGCGCCGGACCGGCAAGGACCAGCATCAACGCTGGCAGCAGGGTCAGCATCATCACCACGGTCATCTTCACCGAGAGCTTGCCGACCTTTTCCTTCAGCGTGTTGCGACGCTGTTCGCGCAGGCGGATGCTGAACTGCCGCAGGGGCTCCTGCACCGCGCCGCCATGGGCGTGCACCTGCAGGATCAGCTGCATCAGGCTGGTCAGGTCATCGTCGGCATAGACCTCGCTCAGCCGGCGCAGCGACTGTGCGCGCGTGCGGCCGTGGGTATAGGCGATGTTGGCCTCCTGCAGCTCGCCGCCGAGGACCGGCAATGCATCGCGCAGCTTGTCGCCGAGCGTCTGCAGGCTCTGGTCCATGCTGAAGCCCACGCCCTGCAGCAGACGCAGCAGGTCGATCAGCAGCGGCAGCTCGTTGTCGACCGCTCGTCGGCGCCGTTTCACCCAGGAGGAGAGAACGAACTTGGGCAGCAGCAGGCCGGCGGCGAGGGCGCCGATGATCACCATGATCCTGGCCAGCCCGGTGACGCTGCTGAATGTCAGCACCAGTACCAGCACCAGCACGGCCAGCAGCAGGCGCAGGCCGAGGTAGATGGCCGTACCGCGGCGGGTGTTCCACCCGGCCAGATCCAACAGCAGCCGGTCTTCATTGGCCAGCAGTGCCGTTTCCAGCCGGCCGCCGCTGAGGGCACGGCCGAAGCGTTCCAGCCAGCCCAGCGAATCGTGCCGCGCAGGCTCGGTGTCACGGGACGCCTCGCGCGGCTGCAGGGCGGTCTTCAAGGTGGCCGTTGTACGTTGCTCACGATGGCTGCGTACCCAGCCGCCGATACCGAGCAGGGCGATACCGGCGGCCAGCACGAGCAGGGAGAGGGCGAACCAGGCGCTGGCGCTCATCGGTTGTCTCCGGCGGGGCGAAGGGGGTTCATAGCGACTTGGCCAGGCGATACAGCAGGAAGCCACCGACAAGTTCCATGCCCAGTGCAAGCAGCAGGATCTTGTGGCCGAGCGGATCGTGCAGCACCGGCTGGAAGAAGTCCGGGCTGGTGATCGCCATCAATACCGCGCAGGCCGGTGGCAACAGGCCCAGCACCCACGCTGACATCCGCGTCTCCGAGGTGGTCGCTGCAAGCTCCTGCTGGGCCTGTTCCAGATCGCGCATGAAATCGCCCATGCGCTGCAGGATCTGGTCGGAGCGCCCGCCGATGCGCACGCTGACACCGATCACCACCGACAACACCTTCAGCACATCCATGCGATAGGGATGCGAGGCCTGTGCGAGTGCACGGTCCAGCTCCATGCCGCTGCGTGCAAAGCGCACCGTGGTGTCCAGCAGCCCGCGCAACGGCGCGCTCGTCTGCATCGACGCAACCTGGAACGCGGCCTGCAGGCTGTTGCCCAGTGCGGTCAGCCGCACCAGGTTGTCGAGGAAGTCCGGCAGCTGATGCAGCAGTTGCGCACGCAGCTTCGTGGTCCGCCGCATCACCCACAGCCAGCAGCCAAGCAGGTACAGCAGCAGGGTCAGCGGAAACATCCATGCGGTGCCCAGCCGCAGCATCGCCACCACCGACAGTACCAGCCCCGGTACCAGCAGCATGATGGGAATTTTCCAGCCGGTCTGCAGCCCTGCGCGCTGCAGCAGGCCATCCAGCGGCAGCACGCGGCGCCCGGCGCTGGCGGGCCGCGCCGGGTCGTTGGCAGCGGTGACGGACGGCCCGGCGGGTGCTCCGCCCGTGGCGCTTCCGCGCGAAAGCTGCTGCTCGGCGTGCCGCATTGAAACCTGGCGTTGCTCACGGCTGCTGGCCGTGCCCCACAGCCAGGCTGCCAGCGCCAGCAGCACCGCGATGATGCTCAGCATGCCCAGCAGCGCGCCGGTTCCCATGCTCAGAAGTCTCCGTAGAGCGATTCGCGCAGCTGCTGGCGGAACGGCTCCAGCTTGTGCGAGTGCGGATGGAAGCCCAGCCCGACCCAGCGATCGATCTCTTTGCCGTTGCCGTCGATCTGCAGCTCGTGGCGGAACATTTCCTGGGTGGTGATCAGGTTGTCGCTGACACCGGTGATCTCGGTGATCGAGACCAGCACGCGGCGGCCGCTGCCCAGGCGCGAGATCTGCACGATGAAGTCGATGGCACTGGCGATCTGCCGGCGCAGGCTGTCCTCGCTGCCCTGGAAGCCGGCAAAACCGGCCAGCATCTCGATCCGGTACAGGCAGTCGCGGGGCGAATTGGCGTGGATGGTGGCCATCGAGCCGTCGTGGCCGGTGTTCATCGCCTGCAGCATTTCCAGCACCTCGGCACCGCGCACTTCGCCGACGACGATGCGGTCGGGGCGCATGCGCAGGCTGTTGCGGACCAGATCGCGGATGCTGACCGCACCGTGCCCTTCGGCGCCGCCGATACGGCTTTCCAGGCGAACTACATGCGGGTGGTTGAGCGAGAGCTCGGCGGTGTCTTCGACGGTGATCACGCGCTCGTTCGCGGGGACGTAGCTGGCCAGGGCGTTCAGCAGCGAGGTCTTGCCCGAGCTGGTGCCGCCGGACACCAGGATGTTGCAGCGACCCAGTACCATCGCCTTCAGCAAGGCCTGCATCGGCGCATCGAAGGTGCCCTTGGCCAGCAGTTCATCGGGGGTGAACGGGTCCTTGCGGAACTTGCGGATGGACACCATCGGTCCATCCACCGCCAGTGGCGAGATGATCGCGTTGAGACGGCCGCCGTTGGGCAGGCGCGCATCGACCATCGGATTGGAGTCATCCAGGCGGCGCCCAAGCGGGGCGAGGATGCGGCGCAGGATGCGCAGCAGATGCGTATCGTCGGTGAAGCGCTGGGTGGCCCGCTTGAGCTGGCCGCCCTGGGACACGTGCACATCCTTGAAACCGTTGATCAGGATGTCTTCGATGGACGGGTCGTGCAGCAGGTCGTCCAGCGGGCCGAAGCCGGTCAGCTCCTTGACCAGGCCGTCGGCAACCACCTGCATCTCCTCTTCGTTGATCGGGATGCGCCATTCCTGGATGAAGCTCACCGTCTGCACCTGCACCCAGCGGGCGATGGTGTCGGGGGCCCAGGAATCGATGTCGATGCGCTCGTCCTCGATGCTGTTGAGCAGGTGCTCATGCGCGGCCGACAGCACCTTCTGGTACTGCTCGGTCTGCGCGAACGGCTGATGGCCCGGCGAGCTTTCGGGCAGCACCGGCCGGGCAACGGCATGCGGGAACGGGGTTACCTTGTCTTCCATTGCGATCCACCCAGGGCAAGGGAGAGTCTTTCCCGCAGGCCCTGCGCCTGGACCGGGCAGGCAGCCGGATCCAGGCGCGAAACCAGCGGGGCGAGGGCACGCAGGTAGGGGTCGCGCGGCGCATCCTGCAGCAGCAGGTGGCCCTGGCTGGCAGCCAGGCGCACGCGCGGTCGTTCGGGAAGCGTGGCCAGCAGGGGAACCTCGAAGCGGCGCGCGATCTGCTCCGGGCTCATGCCGCTGCTGTCATCGTGGCGGTTGATCACCAGCTGCAGGCGCTTCTCGCGTTCGCGCTGGCCGGCAAGATGCTTCAGTGCCTGGTCGAGCGACACCAGCGTGGCAATGGAGGCATCGGTGACCAGCCAGATCTCGTCGGCCTGGTCCAGCAGCAGCGGCGGCAGCTGACGCAGCGGGCAGCCACCGGCATCACACAGCACGCTGGCGAACACGGTGCGCAGGCGCTGCAGCAGCGCACCCGGATCGGACGGCGGTACCGCATCGCTGCCGCTGGCGCGGTCCAGCAGCACCAGCCCGGAATCGTGACGGGCCATGGCCGTACGGGCGAGCGTGGCGTCGATGCGACTGGCGTTGCGCAGCGCGTCTTCGTAGTGGAAGCGGCTGTCCAGGTTGAGGTACAGGGCGAGGTCGCCCGAAGGCTGGGCCAGCTCCATCAGCAGGCCATCCTGCTGCAGTGCCTCGCCCTGTGCCAGTGCACGGGTCTGCTGTGCCAGCACCGAAAGATGCGCGGCCAGCGTACTGGTGCCGACCCCGGCGCGCACGCCCAGCAGGACGATCAGGCGGGCCTTGTGCGCCTGCTGCGCGGCGGCAGCCGGTCGTGGTGAGAGGGCGCGACGCAGCGCGGCCTCGATGCCGACGTTGTCGCTGTCCAGGTCCAGCACATCACGCAGGCCCGCCCGCAATGCGATGACAACGCCTTCCACCTGGCCGGCACTGGTGGCACCGACTGCAACCAATGCCAGATCCGGCTCGGTCTGCTGCAGTTGCTGCGCCAGCACGCTGGAGGCGGCCGCATGTTCCGGGCGGAAGTCGAGCAGCACAAGGCTCTGCGGCCCGCGTTGCAGGTCCTGGGCGGAGGTCGGCGTGCTGCTGTCCTGCCAGTGCAGGGTGGTGGTTGGCGGCAGTTTCGCCGCCAGCCGGGGCAGCAGTTCGCGATCCATTCCGTACAGGACCAGGTTCATCGGCGGTCCTTGCGGATGCAGCGGCTGGGCAGTGGCGTAGGGCATGGGCGTGGTATCGCAGGCATCATGGAATCAGCGTGAGAAGCCGGGCACCGGGTCCTGGCTGATAGGACCCAGCAGCCAGGCGCCCCATTCGGGCATGTGCGGCTTGGCCTCGCGGTCGCCGGGCAGCGGCAGCTCGGTGTTGCGTGCCAACGGCTTCACCAGGCGTGGCGTGACGATGATCACCAGTTCCTTGTCCTGGCGCTTGTAGTCGAAGTTGCGGAAGAACGAGCCGATGATCGGCAGGTCACCCAGCAGCGGGATCTTGCCGACGCTGGAAACCACGTTGGAACTGACCAGGCCACCGATCACGAAGCTCTCGCCATCGCCCAGTTCGACCGTGGTATCGGCGCGGCGGGTGGTGATCGAGGGAATCTGTACGCCGTTGAGCGCGATGGCGTTGCTGTAGTCCAGGTCGCTGGCTTCCGGTGCGACTTTCAGGGCGATGCGGTTCGGTGCCAGTACCGTCGGTGTCACGGTCAGGCCGATGCCGAAGGGCTTGTAGGTGATGGTTGTGGTGCCCAGCCCCTGCGGTTCCAGGATCGGCAGCTCGCCGCCGGCCAGGAAACTGGCGCTCTGCCCGGACAGCGCGACCAGTGTCGGTTCGGCCAGCACACGCGCCATGCCATTGCTCTGCAGCAGGTCGACGTCGGCATTCCACAGGCCCTTGGTCGAGCCGAACACCAGGCGGAAGGCCGAAGAAATGGGCGATTCGGCTTCGTTGCCGGAGTTGCCTTCCTTCATGCCGGGCAGGATGCCGGTATTGCCCGGCAGCTGGCCGCCCGGGCGGGCGAAGCCGTAGGCGAAGTTGCCATTGCGGTTCTGGAAGCTGATGCCGATCTGCTTCAGTGCGGTCTTGTTGAACTCGACCACCTTGACCTCGACCTGGACCACGCCGCCGCTGCTCACCGTGGATGCGTCGGCAAGCAGGCCATCCTTGCCCAGGGCCATGGCGGCAGCCTTCTGCTCCTGCATGTGCGACAGCACGCTCTCGGTGCTTCCCTGCAGCAGGCCCTGATTGTCCTGCTGGGTGAATACCAGCCCGTTCGCGCCGGCGTCGGCCGCACCCTGCACCGCACTTTGTACCCGCACCTGCAGGCGCTGTGGTTCGGTCTGCTTGCGGTGCCAGAGCAGGAGCGTGGTGGTGCCCGGCGCCTTGCCGACCAGCAGGGCCTGGCGCTGGCCGCGCAGCATCACGATATCGGCCACGCCCGGATCGGCAATGGCGACCCGCTCCAGATCACCCGGCAGGGTCCAGGGGCGCTGCTCACGCGCCTGCAGCACCAGGTCGTCGGCGGCCACGCTTGTCGCCGGTGCCAGCAGCACCAGCAGCAGGGCCAGCCAGCGCTGGCGGGGGAAGGGCGTGGACTGCGGCGACGTTCGGTCATGGATGCGCTCGATGCAGGTCAAAGGGAACCACGGGGGGCGGAGCTGTCACCTCGGATGATTTCGATGCCCGATGCGCGTGGGGCGCTGCGCCGTGGTGCGGGCACGCGTGCCGGGGCATCCTGGGTGCTGCGCGCGGTTGCGTTGCTGCGGCCGGCCAATGCATCGCCGTCGATGCCGGCGAAGGCGTGATTCTCTGGCCGCTGCAGCGCAAGCTGCTGTTCCGCATCCAGGCCACGCAGGGGATCAATCACCCCGCGTGCCTGCGGGAACAGCGCCAGATCGGGCTGGCCGGAATCGGCAGGGTTGCGCAGGGCGAGGAACAGCTTGCCCTGCTGCGCACCCAGCAGCAGTCGGTTGGCATCGGCCACCGGCACCGCCAGTACCGCGCTGCGTGCCGGCTGGGCGGTCCCGCTGCCCGTGCTCTGGGTGCTGCTGCTTCCGGTGATGTCGGCGGCGCGTGGATCGTTGCGGCCATCGGCCTCGTTGCTGGCAACAGCGTCATGGTTGGCCGGGGCGATGTCCTGCTGGCCATAGCTGAGCACGCGCAGGCGCGACAGCAGCAGGCGCGTCTGTGCTGCGTCGGCCGGGCCGCTGGGGTTGGATTGGGCAGTGCGCAGGTTGAGGAACACGTCGACGAAATCACCGGGCAGGATGCGGTTGCCGGCCCCCACCAGCTCGTCGACCGGGACCGCCAGTGCGCGTTCCCCGGGGCGCAGCTGCAGCGAGAATCCCTGCGCGAGTGCGTTGCTGCTGATCGCCGTGCCTTCGGCGATGTCCTGCACCGGCACCTTTCCGACCACGGCGGAAATGCTGGTGGCGGCACCGGCAACCGGGGCGCTGCGCTGTGCGAGACGCAGTCCGTTGGCAGAGATCGGTTCGCCGGCCGGCAGTCGCGCCACCGCTTCCACCACGGTGATCGCCTGGGCTTCGCTCTGCGTCATCGGGGCAACCGTTGCCGGTGCGGCCTGCTTGCGCCCGATCATCAAGGCGATCACCGCCAGCAGCACAGCCAGCCCGATCAGGGCGACGGCAGCAATGCGGGTCAACTTGAGCATGGAACCGTCTCCTGTACCGAACGTCAGTTGCCGCTGCCGAGGTCGAGCTGAGCGACCGCGACGCTGCGGATGGGAGCCCGCATCACCAACTTGTAAAGCGTGGCGGTGCCGGGCAGGAAGGGATGGCTTGCGTAGTCGTAGCTGACCGTTACGGTCATGCACTGGGCGCTGGCCAGTCCGGCGCAGGGGGCCTGCGCGGAAACCAGAATGGCGTTGTTTCCGCCATTGCTGCAGTCGACCGGCTGACCCGAGAAGTTCAGCAGCCACTGCATCGAACTACGCGCTGCAACGCAGGCGGCAGTACGGCGTTCGTTGGCGCTGCCATAGCGCAGCGATGCACGTGCACCCTCGGCCGAGGCGGTTGCCAACGTCTGCTGGGCCGCCATGATCATTACGCCGGAGAACGTGAACAGCAGCAGCGGCAGCAGGCCCAGCATCAACATCAGCGCGAACTCGATGCTGGCCGCGCCACGTTGCCGGCGTCGGTTGTGGATGTTCATGCCACGCCTCCGTACGTGCTGATGAGGACCCAGGCGATGGCGGATACCGCCAGGTAGGCGGCGTAGGGAATGCCTTGGCGTCCCTGGCGGGCGCTCTGCATCCCGCGCAGCGCCGGGTGCGAATGCCATTGCGAACTTGCCCGATGCATATGGGCTTGAAGGCCGATGGGCAGTACTGGGCCCAACCGTCGCGATACCAGCACCAGTGCGGCATGTGCGCCCGCTGCCAGGCTGGCCGCGATCCAGATCGGCAGCAGTGCCTGCCAGCCCAGCATCAATCCCAGTACCGAAAAGAATTTGACATCACCGGCGCCCATCCAGCGCACTGCATGGAAAGGCAGCAATGCGACCAGGCCGAGCGCCGCGCCGGCAACGTGGGAAGCCCACGGCAGGCGCGGCGCGTTGAACTGTCCGGCGATGAGCACGACAACGGTGATCGCGCATGCGGACAGCAGCCAGGCGTTGGGCACCCGACGGGCGTACAGATCGCTGATCGCGATCCGCAGGCACACACCGATGGCCAGCAATCCCAGCAGTGTCATCGCACCCTCCATTGTCCGTCAGTGGACGCTCAGCAGTTGCTGTCCCTGATCAGCCTGGGACGCGGCTCAGGCCGGCGTGTTGCCCGATGCCTTGTCGGCAAGCTTGGTGAGATTCTCAAAGAGCGTTTCGAAGAAATCCTTGATCTGCGTGCTGCCCAGTGCGATCAGGACACCCGCAATCACAGCCGCCAGCAGGCCGTACTCGAGTGCAGTGACGCCATCTTCTTCCTTCAGGAACTTGCGGATCGATGCGTTCATGACGTTTGTCTCCCTCTACCTGTCTGCTACAGGACACCTGTTGGGCGGTGGCCCGGCTCCGCCGGGATCGTCCGTGGACCTCCGCACGTCCTGGCGGAGGAGGCACGGCGGGATGGACCCGCTGTGCTCAAGCAGGGTGATCGTTTCCAGGCGGGACGCCGTTCGCGCAACCGCGACCGCGCGGCGCGGGGCCGGTGGTCGACGTGTCGAGCGATACGTGCATGGTCATGCTGTCCCCCTGGGTGCGGTCATTATCAAAGACCGGATCACCGTGTTATCGACTTTGCCTGAATGGCGGCCGGCTGCAACCGGAACCTATATGCAAATTCGGCAGAATCCCATTGGTCCTTAATTTCAAAGCCGGGTTCTGTGACGGAAATCCGTTCGCCCGCACAACGATTCATCGACGTGCAGATAATGTGAGGCAGGCTTCAGGTCGCATGCGAAAACTGTGCCAAACGCGACATTCTGATTTTCACCTCTGTATCCATCTTATTCAACGCGGTGCAGATGTTTACCCCGTTGAATTATCGGGCATACTCGCATTCAAGTACTCGCGTTTCTTTTGGGGTGCGCACCTTGGCGGCGCGCATCCCGGTGATGGAAGAGATTCCATGAGAGGTGCGCGCCCTGTCAGGCAGTGGGGGCCGTACCGCACGGCGGATAATCGGGGGGACGACACTGTCATGGTCGATGGTGGGGTAGGAGACAGCGACGACAGCGGCCTGCGGTCGATCGACCTGGCGACGCTGAGCGGCGTGCTTCGTGTATGTGATGTCGAACTGCTTCTGCTCGATGGCAATGGGCCGCGGGCGGCCTTCGCGTCACGCGTGCACGAGGAGGCGTTGTTCTGCAGCATCAGCTGTGGATTCCATTGCCGTGGACGTTTCATGCTGCCGCCGGACTGGGCGATGCTGGGGTATCTGCATGCGACCGATGAAACCCTGAGCTGGTGCCATGGCGTACCGCTTGCCCCTGGGATGGCGCTGACCGTGATGCCCGAGGGCATCAGCGAGTTCACCCTGAGCCCGGGCACGCACATGACCCTGATGCTGGTGCCGGTGGCACGGGTGCAACGCAAGCTGACCGAACTGAGCCTGCGCAGCACGCCGCCGGCCGGACAGGCGCTTTCACTGTTCAATCTCGCCAGCGAGGCCGCCCCGCTGGCACAGCATTACCAGCAGCTGCACCTGCAGCTGGGCCAGGGCACGGGCCTGCAGCCGGAAGAAACCGAGCGGCTGCTGCACGAACACGTGCAGGCACTGCTGGGTGCGGGTTCCGCCGAACGCCCGGGTTGCAGCCGTGCGCGGCGCACGCATTATCTGATCGCACAGCGGGCGGAAAACTTCATGCGCCTCAACCTGCGCCGCAATATCTACATGAATGAGATCTGCGACGCTGCCGGTGTCAGTGAGCGTGGGCTGCGCTACGCGTTCGAGGACCTGTTCGGTACGTCGCCCAATCGTTACCTGTCGATGCTGCGCCTGTGCGCAGCCTGCCGCAGCCTGTCGATGGCCGATTCCAGCCGCCGTTCGGTCAAGGCCATCGCCCTCAGTTGTGGCCTGTGGGACCTGTCGCGTTTCGCCGACAACTACCGCAAGGTCTTCGGTGAACTGCCGCGTGACACGCTGATGCGCGCACCCGCGCAGATCGGCCAGCCCGCCTGATCCAGGCCCCATAAGGGTTTCCCGGCGGTTCCTGCCGGAATTGCATATCCGCTTGCCGATATGGTTGCCGCTTCTGCATAACCGGCTGCCGATTCCGACCGTGGATTTGCCGGAATGCGCGATTGCCGTGCCGGAATGAAGTGCGCAGCCGCCGTTGCAAACGCTGAAATGTCAGTCACCTGCCTAACGGCAAGTCCACTGACATTCCAGTTGTTCGCCTACGGGGGAAATGCTCATGAACCGCATCTACCGGCGTGTATGGAACCGCCAGCTCAATGCTCTGGTTGTGGCCTCGGAACTGGCCACCGGCGATAGCGGCGGCAGCGCTGCCCGCGATCCGCGCAGTGTCCTGCTGATGCCGACCGCACTGGCCCTGGCCCTGCTGTGTGCGCTGGCCAGCGGGCATGCAGGAGCATCCGAATCCAATCAGTCGCTGCGTGATCTGCAGGCACTGGCCGCGAAGTACGCGCAGCCGATGCCGGTCAAGGTCGACGCAGAAGTCGCGCTGGCCGCGGCATCGCGCCAGGCGCAGAGCAGTCCGGCGATCAGCGCAGACGCGCGTGTGGGCCTGCAGCTGAGTACGACCTCGCTGCCGATCGTGCGCGACGTGCTGCCGGCTACCGTACAGGTGAAGCTGGCGGCGAACGCCGCGCCGAAGCAGGTCGCGGTTCCTGCACTGGCCGCCGATGTTCGCGCCAATGTCGGGCTGGGGCACGCAGCGTCCAATGTGGCGAAGATGGATGCCTCGCTGGCGGCCAACGTTGCGCCGTCCGCGCATGCGCCGCTCGGTGTGGCTGCGGATGCGCAGGCGAAGGCCAGGGTTGGCATCGCCGGTGCCCAGGTGGCCTCGATCGATACCGGTGCCAAGGCGGCCGCCGCTGTTGCTGGCGCATCCGCTGGCTCGCTGTCCGGCCTCAAGGCGTCCGTTGACGGCAAGGTGGATTCGCAGCTGAAGCTGGCGGGCCACCAGATCGATGGTCAGGGGCAGGTCAAGGCGACGGCGGCGGTCACGTTGCCGGCAAAGGAGGAGCTGCCGGGCGAGACCCATGATCGTGCGATCACCGCAGCTTTCGATACCGGTGTTGCCGGCAAAGTGCGCGTGCAGGCGCCCGATGGCCAGGAAGTCGTGGCCGACCGCAATCTGAAGCTGGCCGGCCAAGGGACTGTGGCAGCGCAGAACAGCGCACTGGGCGTGGGTGGCCTGGTGGGCGGCGTTGTCGGCGCGGCAGGTGGCGCCGTGGGTGGCGTGCTTGATGGCACCGTAGGCAACACGGTTGGTGCGGTGGGCGGAGCAGTGGACAGCACGCTCAATGGCGCCGTTGGCACGGTTGGTGCAGTCGGCGGCACTGTGGGTGGTGCACTCAACGGCACGGTCGGTTCGGTCGGCAGCACCGTCGGCGGCGCACTCAACGGAGCGGTTGGCACGGTGGGTGCAGTCGGCGGCACTGTGGGTGGTGCACTCAACGGCACGGTCGGCTCGGTCGGCAGCGCCGTCGGCGGGGCACTCAACGGTGCAGTTGGCACGGTGGGTGCAGTCGGCGGCACCGTGGGCGGCACGCTCAACAATACAGTGGGTGCGGTGGGCAGCACCGTCGGCGGTGTACTCAATGGCGCTACAGGTGGCAGTACCGGCGGCCTGGGGGGCCTGCTGGGCGATACGCTTGGCAATGTCGGCGGCGCCGTCGGCAACCTGCTCAATGGCAACCTCAACGGCACCATCGGCAATCTCGGCAGTGCCGTGGGTGGCCTGGTCGGTGGCACGCTGAGCGGCCTCGGCCTGACCAAGCCCTCGGCGATTCCGCCGACCAGCCCGAAGGCGCCGGCTCCGGCCGATCCGAACGCGGGCCTGATCATCGGCACCGGTGGCCTGGTCGGCAATGTCGGGCAGCTGATCGGCCCGACCACCACCAGCCTGTTCGGCGGCAACGGCTACCTGAGCAACGGCAACCTCAAGCTCAGCAACGCCAACGTGATGCAGACCTACTCGACGGTCAATGTGCTGGGCCTGCCGGTGGTCAACCTGTCGCCGGTCGGCAGCACCCTCAATGGCCTGGGCGGCGCCGTCACCGGCGGCAGCTCGCACCTGACCCTGATCGGCGGTGTCACCTCCGACAGCTACATCTACAACATCAACAACGGCAATCCGGGCGGCCTGCTCGGGCTGCTGCTGCCGAAGGATTCGCCGGCATGGGCGGCCAAGTGCCTGGATATTGTCCTCGCCGACATCTCCTGCTGGGCAGTCAATGCGGCGCAGGACTACCAGGTGCTGATGGGTGACGGCGCCTTTGCCAACGGTTCTAAGGAAGTGGTGATCGGCGCCAATGCCCGCCACGAACTGCCGAAGGTCGATGCCAACGTGGCCTTCCCGGGTGCAGGCACCAATGACCCGAGCAACCCGACCGGCGTGCCGACCGCGGACTACGCCGCACGCATGGGCCATTCGGTGATCGTCGGCGACAGCGCGGTGGGTACGGCCAACGGGCAGACCCTGCTCGGTGCCGAGGCGACCTCTAACCAGGCCAATTCGGTCGCACTGGGCTACCGTTCGGCCGCGCTGCGCGGTGCCCAGGCCAGCTACAGCGCCTATGGCCTCACTGCGCCGCAGGTCTCGGCCGGTGAAGTGTCGGTGGGTACCGCCGGTGGCGGCGAGCGCCAGATCACCAACGTGGCCGCCGGTAGTGTCAATACCGATGCGGTCAACGTGGCCCAGCTGAAGGGTGCCATCAGCCTGATCGATGATGTGGCGGCTGCTGCGGTGACCTACGATCTGGACGGTGCCGGCAATCCGAACTATCGCCGCGTCACGCTCGGTGCGGGCACCGGCACTACCACCATCGGCAACCTGGCCGGCGGTGCGGTCACCGCCGGCAGCCTGGAAGCGGTCAATGGCGGCCAGTTGGCGGCGACCAATGCGGCCATCGCCAGCTTCTTCGGCGGTCGCGCAGCCTTCGATCCGGCCAGCGGTGCATTCACCGCACCACTGTTCGAGATCAGCACCATCTCCACCGGCGGTGCGATCGCCAAGGGTCTGTATGAGAACGCCACCGATGCCTTCGCCGCGGTCGATGGTTCGCTGGTCAATCTCAACACGCAGATCACCGACATCCGCAACGGTGGCACCAAGTATCTGCGGGTGAACTCGACCGGTACCGAGGCACTGGCCAGCGGCGCCGACTCGATCGCGGTCGGTACCAACGCCCGCGCCACCGCCGCCAACAGCATCGCGGTGGGTGCCGGCAGCCTGGCTGACCGTGCCAACAGCGTGTCCATCGGTGCCGCCGGTGCCGAGCGTCAGGTCACCAACCTGGCTGCGGGTACCGCCGCCACCGATGCGGTCAATGTCGGCCAGCTGCAGGCGTCGGAACAGGGGGCACTGCGCTATGACCTCAATGGCGATGGCAGCGTCAACTACGCCAGTGCCACGCTCGGCCAGACCGGCACGGCCACCACGCTGCGTAATCTCGGCCCGGGTCAGGTCAGTGCCACCAGCAGCGAGGCCATCAACGGTGCCCAGCTGTTTGCGGCCAACCAGGCCGTGGCCACCCACCTCGGTGGTGGCGCGGCGGTCAACGCCAGCGGCGTGCTGACCGCACCGACCTACTCGATCAACAACGTCGCCGCCAACGGCACCGTGACCAAGGGCAGCTACAACGATGTCGGCACCGCCTTCGACGCGGTCAGCAACTCGCTGGCCAACGTTGCCGACCAGACCGATGAGATCGACAAGCTGGCCGTGAAGTACGACGTCGATGGCAGTGGCAACGTGCTCAACAGCGTGACGCTGACGGGTACCGGCACCGGCGCGGTGAAGATCACCAACGTCGCCGCCGGCAGCATCCTGGCCGGCAGCAGTGATGCCATCACCGGCGACCAGCTGTTCAGCACGAACAGCACCATCGCCAACTACTTCGGTGGCACCACCGCGTACAACGGCACCACCAACGTGTGGACCGCGCCGAAGTTCAGCATCTCCAGCATCGCCACCGACGGCACCTTCACCAGCGGCGACTACAACAATGTCACCGCCGCCTTCACTGCGGTGGACGGCTCGCTGAAGGTCCTCAACCAACGCATCACCAACAACAGCGGTGGCAGTGCCTACCTGGCAGTGAACTCGACCGCAGCGCCTGCAACGGCTGCCGGTGCGGAAGCGGTGGCGGTCGGCCCGCAGGCCAGTGCGGCCGGTGCCAACAGCGTGGCGGTCGGCAACGGCGCCAGCGCCAGTGCCGGCAACAGCGTCGCCCTGGGTGCCGGGTCGGTGGCCAGCGTCGGTGCGCAGAGCGGCTACACCGGCGCCTATGGCCAGACCGGCGCCAGCAACTCGGCCGGTGAGGTTTCGGTCGGCAGCACCGGCAGCGAGCGCAAGATCACCCATGTCGCCGACGGTTCCGATACGTACGACGCAACCAACGTCGGCCAGCTGAAGAACGGCGTGAACTACGCCATCGACGAATCGAAGAAGTACACCGACCAGAAGATCCAGAACATCACCAACGTGGCCGGCAGCTTCCGCGCCAACAACACCAACAACCTGGCCGATCCGTCCGCCAGCGGTGCCAATTCGGCCGCAGGTGGCGCTGGCTCCACCGCCGCCGGTGCCAACTCGACCGCGCTGGGCAATGGCTCGCAGGCGCAGGCCGACAACTCGGTGGCGCTGGGTGCGGGTTCGGTGGCGAACCGGGCCAACACGGTCTCAGTGGGTGCCGCCGGTGCCGAACGCCAGGTGGTCAACGTGGCCGACGGTTCGCAGGCGACCGACGCGGTCAACGTACGCCAGCTGCAGGCCTCGCAGCAGGGCACGATCCGTTACGACACCACGGTGAACGGCGCGACCAACTACAACAGTGTCACGCTGGGCAGCACCAACAGCGGCCCGACCACGGTGCGTAACGTCGCCGCCGGCACCGCCGGTACCGACGCAGTCAACGTCGACCAGCTGAAGTCGGGCATGGCGCAGACCCTGGACTGGTCGAAGGCCTACACCGACGAGCGCATGGGTGGCTTCGAGCGCGACCTGCGCAAGACCGACAACCGCGCCTCGGCCGGTATCGCCTCGGCTATGGCCACCGCAGCACTGCCGCAGCCCAGCGAAGCGGGCCGCAGCATGGCCTCGGTCGCCGCCGGCAGCTACAACGGCGAGTCGGGCGTGGCGGTTGGTATCTCCGGTGTCTCCGAAGGAGGGCGCTGGATCTACAAGTTCAGCGGCTCCACCAACAGCCGTGGCGAGGCCGGTGTGGCCGTCGGTGCAGGCATCCAGTGGTGATCCCCGCCGCCGGGCCGCACGCGCGGCCCGGCATCGCGGAAACGTCCAAAGGGGGAATGACATGAAACAGCATCGCATCGCCCGCACCGGCCAGATGGCCGCAGTGCTGGGCCTGGTCCTGGGAATGGGCCTGCTGGCCGCCTGCCGCAGCCATGCGCCGGCCGCCGAGGGTCCTGCCGAAACCACCGCCGTGCAGTTCCCGGAGGCCTCGAAGGCCTCGTTGAAGGAAGGCATCTATCCCGACGTCGCCGACCTGCGCCGTTTCGCGCCGGGCATGAGCAAGCGCCAGCTGTACACGCTGCTGGGCACGCCGCATTTCAATGAAGGCATGTGGGGCGTGCGCGAGTGGAACTACCTGTTCAACTTCCGCACCGCACAGGGGGCCGAATACTTCACCTGCCAGTTCCAGGTCCGCTTCGACAGCAAGGGCATTGCCCAGGGCGGCTACTGGAAGCCTGAATCATGTGCGGCGGTGCTGGACCCGCCGCGGCCGCCGGCCCCGCCTGCACCGGCGCCGTTGCCGGAGCAGCCGTTGCGCCTGTCCGCCGATGCGCTGTTCGGTTTCGACAGCGCGGTGCTCAGTGCCGAAGGCCAGCAGGCCGTGCAGGGCGTACTGGCGCAGGTGCGCGAGGCCAGTCAGGTGCAGTCAATCCGGGTGACCGGGTATACCGACCGTATCGGCAGTGCCAGCTACAACCAGGCACTGTCGCAGCGACGTGCCGAGGCCGTGCGCAGCGCGCTTGTGCAGGGCGGCGTGCCTGCAGCCAGCATCAGTGCCGAAGGACGCGGCGCGGCCGAGCCGATCGTGCAGTGCGAGCAGCGCAACCGTCGCGAGCTGATCGCCTGCCTGGCGCCGAACCGGCGCGTGCAGATCGCGGGTGTGGCGCAGCCACGCTGAGAATCCTGCGCCGGGGCAAGTCCCCGGCATCCCGAGTCCCCCCTGACCGCCGGCAGGACGTGGCCACGTCTCCCCCGTTGTCCACGCCTGCCGGCGGCTCAGGTTTTCCATGGTGCACGCGATGAACGCCCAATTCCTGCCTCTTTCCATGAAGACGGAAACCACACTGAGTGTGTACGGCCAGCTCGGCAATCATGCGGTGGTGCGCATTCCCGGGCGGCGACTGCCGGGATTGATCCTGCAGGCAGACACCGTGGCCGGCTTCCTGGCCCAGCTGCAGGAAGCCCAGGCCTGCCTGCGCAGTGGGCGCGCGCAGCGCACCGACGCCGAGCTGGACATGCTGATCGACGTGCTCCAGCAGTGGTATGCGCTGATCGAGTCGCGCCTGGCCGACGCTGGCGAGGCGCTGTAGAAGAAAAAGGGGACGGAGGGGATTAAGTCGTTCTGAAAAAGGGGACGGAGGGGATTAAGTCGTTCTTGCCCCGGCAGTGCCGGAAACGACTTAATCCCCTCCGTCCCCTTTTTTGTATCAGGCGCGGGCGCGGACCAGCCAGCACGCCGCATCCACGCGTACCCGGTTGCCCTCGATGAACGGGGTGAATGCCGCCACAGCCTTGTTCCGGAGCGAGGTGGCGCGGTCTTCGGGCAGATTGCGCAGCGCCAGTCCCAGCGGGCCAAGTTGGCCGACATAGGTTGGCAGCTCGTCGCGGGCGATCGAACAGGGCAGGTCGACCGCAACCACTTCGACGTCCTTCCAGCCGGCGGCCTGCAACAGGCGCTGCACGCGCTTGCCATCGGCAAAGGCGAACTGGCCCGGTGCGCCAGGCGCACGGGGTGGTAGCTCGAGTTCATCACCAATGGCGCGTTCGGCCGTGGTCATGAACGGGTTCTCGTCGGCACTGCGCCAGGCGATGAAACGCAGGCCGGCGCCTGGCGTTGCAGCACGATGCAGGTTGGCGAAGGCCGCGCCGGTATCCTCGAAGAACATCACACCCAGCCGCGACTGGATCCAGTCGAAGTGCGCGGAGGGCAGCGGATGCTGCTGCGCATCGGCCACGATGAAGTCCGCGTTCAGTCCTGCCGCCTCGGCGCGCTGACGGGCCAGTGCCAGCATCGGCTCGGAGATGTCCAGGCCGGTGCTGTGTGTCGCCGGGCGAGCGGCGGCTGATGCCAGCAGGCTCGCGCCGGTGCCACAGCCGATATCGAGCAGTTGCGTGACGGTTTGCGGGAGCTCGGCCACCAGCAGGTCGGCCATGGGCTGGAACAGGCCGTCGAGGATGGCCTGCTGGGCGACCCAGATCTGGCCGCCTGGGCCATTCCAGAGCGCATTCTGATCAACGGTGGATGTACTGGCCATGGCCTTGTCCTGCCGGGAAGTTGCCCATAGGTTGATGCTTGAAGGCGACTTGAGGTCAAGCCCATGCGTGAACTGGATATCGGCGAGGTGGTGAAGCGCAGTGGCGTGCCGGCCTCGACCCTGCGTTACTACGAGCAGCTCGGGTTGCTGCAGTCGCTGGGCCGTCGCGGCCTGCGCCGGCAGTACGACGATCAGGTGCTGGAGCGCCTGGCGTTGATCGGCCTTGGCCAGTCGGCCGGGTTGTCGCTGCAGCAGATCGGGTTGTCGCTGCCGCCTCAGCACGGATGCATTACGCTGGATCGCGAAGCCCTGCTGGCACAGGCCGATGTGCTGCAGCAGCAGATCTCCCAGCTGCAGCGGGTGCGCCGTCATCTACAGCGCGCGGCGGCCTGCCCGGAAGCACAGGACGCGCGCCAGTGCGGTTCGTTCCGCAAGTTGTTGAGGGCCCAGCAGCGCCTGGCGGGTGGGTGAGAGAAGCGCATACACGCATGGCGTGGATCTACTGCACCACAACCTCGGTAGATCCACGCCATGCGTGGATGAATCAATCGCGGGTACTGACTTCCCAGGTGGCATGCAGCACGCCCGGCACGTGCTCCATCCGCTCCAGCACAACGTCCAGCTCATCGGCACTGACGGCGGTACTGACCAGCACCGCGATCACATCGGTGGGCGCGTCGGCATGCTCGACCACCTGCACATCACCGACCGGATACTGCGCCGCTTCCAGCGCATCGACCAGGCGTTCGCGTACACGTGGCACCGCTTCGGCATCCACACTCAGGCGCACCTCGTAGGTGGCCTCGGTGGCCGTCTCGTTGATCGGGATGCGGTTGATCGCATTCACCAGCGGCCGCAGCAGGGTGTTGCCGGCGATGATCAAGACCGTCAGCAGCACGCCTTCGGCCAACATGTCCGCGCCGGTGCAGCTACCGACCGCCGCCGAGCACCACAACGTGGCGGCGGTGTTCAGCCCGCGCACGTTCATGCCTTCCTTCATGATCACGCCGGCGCCGAGGAAGCCGACGCCGGAGACCACGTAGGAGATCACCCGCACCGCCTCGGCGCTGCCGGCGATGCGCATGCCCAGGTCGACGAAGGCAGCGGCGCCGACCGCCACCAGCACGTTGGTGCGCAGGCCGGCGGTGCGTTGCCGGTACTGGCGCTCGGCGCCGATCAGCGTGCCCAGCACGAAAGCGGCCAGCAGGCTGACCACGGTGTCGGCGAAGGGGCCGGCCTGGAAGGTTTCAATGAAGCGCATGGCCGGAGTCTACCCGGTCGAGGTGACAGTAGATCCACGCCATGCGTGGATTTCGAGGCGGCCAGAAACGACTTAATCCCCTCCGTCCCCTTTTTGCGGGGTCAGTCGGTGTCCTCGACGCGCTCGCCCATCAGTTCGCGCTGGCGCTTGTCCAGTTCCTCGGCGTAGCGCTTGCGTACGAAGGCTTCGGAGACCACGCCCAGCACCTGGCCGTCGGCAGCGACCACGGCCAGTTCGTCGGCCTGGGTGTGGTCGAAGCGCTGCATCACGGTGACCACGTCCGCGCTCGGCAACAGTGACACGTCGCGGTTTTCCGCCAGTTCGCCGATCATGGTTTCGGGCTTCACGCCGTCGCCGTACACGCGCGGAATCTGCACGATCCCGGCGTAATGGCCTTCGCTGTCGATCAGGATCACGCGGCTGCCCGAGCCCAGCGGGAAGCGCTGGCGGAAGGCGGCGGCATCGAGGTCGGCCGGGGCGGTGGCCACGCCCTTGCGCATCAACCGGCCGGCGTTGAGGTTCTGCACCCAGCCGACGTCGCGGGCGCTCTTGATGGTCTCGCCGCGCAGGTGCATGCGCCAGGTCGAGAACGAGTAGCCGAACCACTGCCGCACGAGCGTGCTGGAGACCAGCACCGCGCTCATCACCACGCTGGTCAGCAGGAAGTCGTGCGTGCCTTCCAGCACCAGCATGGCCATGGTCATCGGTGCGCCGACCACGGCGGCGGCCAGTGCGGCCATGCCGGCCAGTGCGGCCGAAGTTGCATCAATCACCGGCACGCCGGTGGCCATCGCCAGCAGGCCGGCGAACAACGCGCCGACCAGGGTGCCCATGAACAGCGAGGCGAAGAACAGGCCGCCACGGAAGCCGAAGCCCAGCGAGATGCCGGAGGCCAGGCACTTCAGGGTCAGCAGGCCGCCGATCCAGATCAGTGGCAGATGCGTGGTCAGGTCCAGGTGCAGCGCGCCATGGCCGGACGACAGCACCTGTGGGCTGGCCAGGGCCAGCGGAATCAGCAGCAGGCCGCCCACCACCGGCCGTCCCCACAGCGGCAACGGACTGCGCTTGACCGTGCCTTCGATCGAGGCAATCAGCCGCATCACCGCGATGCCGACCATCGCGCAGCAGCAGCCGAGCAGACCGTAGATGGCGTAGTCGGCGGCGCGGACATCAATCGTCGAGGCCGCCGGCAGCAGGTAGGCCTCGATGCCGGCCTGGTCGGCCACGAACGCGCCGGCCAGCGCGGCGACCGCGACCGGGGCGAGTGCGGCCGGGGTATAGGCGCCGATGACGATCTCGAAGGCGTAGAACGCACCGGCCAAGGGTGCACCGAAGGCGGCGGCGATGGCACCGGCGGCACCGGCGCCGACCAGGATGCGCACATCGTTGCGACGCAGGCGCATCACCCGGCCCAGCTGCGAGCCGCTGCCGGCGCCCATCTGGGTATAGGAGGCCTCCAGGCCGACCGAAGCGCCGCAGCCATTGGAAACCAGGGTCTGGGTCAGCACGATCAGGTTGTCGCGCATCGACATGCGGCCGCCATGCAGGGCGTTGGCTTCCACCGCATCCAGCAGGGGCCGCTTGAGCCGGGTCGCGGCCAGGCTGACCAGCCCGACCAGCAGGCCACCGAGCGGCAGTACCAGCAGCGCAGTCCAGGTCAGCGAGGGCAGGGAGCTCAGGCGCATGCCTTCGTCCAGCCCGTACAGGGTGCCCTGCAGCCAGCGTGCGATGCCGGATTGCAGCAGGGTCAGGTAGCCGGCGATCAGGCCGACCAGCAGGGCAAGCGCAATGAACCACAAGTCACTGCCACGCAGGCGCAGGCGCAGGCCCTGGAAGGCAGCATGCAGGCGCGATGGCGAAACAGGCAGTGACATGGTGGCGGCATGATACGCCGCCACCGTGATCGCCGCCGTCACTGCATCGGGTGGTTACCGGCTTAGAAGCGGTAGCGGCCCTGCACGTAGAAGGTGCGCGGCGCAGCCACCATGCGGCCGGCGTTGCCATCGACGTTGCGGGTGTACCAGCGCTTGTCGGCCAGGTTGTTGACGCCCAGCGCGATCTCGCTGTCACCCAGTCCCGGCACCTGCCAGGCCACCTGGGCATTCCACAGGCGCACGCCGGGCACGCGGCCCACGCGCGCATCGGCGCTCTCGGCCCAGGTGTTGGCCGCATCGGAGAACTGGCCGCTCTGGTGGGTGCTGGAGACATTGAAGGTCCAGCCGGCCAGTGCATAGCGTGCGCCGACGCTGTCGGTGTCGCGCGAGTAGAACGGCACGTCCAGGCCACGGTTGTCGCCGGACTGCTGGATCGCCTTGGTCCAGGTGTAGTTGGCGTACAGCTCCAGACCGGCCAGTGCGCTGTCTTCGGCGAAGCGGTACTCCAGCGCGCTTTCCACGCCCTTGTGGTCGGTGGCGCCGATGTTCTGGAAGGTTGGCGGGGTGATGCCCGGCACCTGCAGGATCTGGTTGTCGAAGCGCATCTTGAACACGGTCACTTCCGCGCGCAGTGCACCGTCCTGCCAGCGCGCACCGAGTTCGGTGGTCTTGGCGATTTCCGGATTCAGCGGGTTGCTGGCGGTCTGTGAGTTCAGCTGGATGTTCTGCACCGGCCCGAACGAGGTGGTGTAGTTGCCGAACACGGTCAGCTGCGGAGTCAGCAGGTAGGCGACGTTGATCGAGGGCAGCGCCTTGTCGTTGCGGCTGCTGAAGGTCGCCGCGCCACCCGCCTGGCGGCGGTCCATGTCGATCCACTCCATGCGCACGCCCGGGGTGATGCGCCACTGGCCGATCGCGATGCGGTCGTCGATGTAGAAGGAGTGGGCATCGGTGGCGTTGTCGAAGCGGGTGGTTGCACTGGCCGCGCCGGTGCGGCGGGTGACGGTGTAGCTGCGGTCGTTGCCACGCTCGCGCAGGAAGCGGTAGCCGGCGGTGATGTCGTGCACGCTGGCGCCCCAGTGCAGGCGCTGGGTGTAGCGCGGCTCGATGCCGAGCACGCGGTAGTCGCGCGGCTGCACGGTCAGCTGGGTATTGGCGGCGTTGATCAGCGAGCTGGCACGGCTGCTTTCGTTGTAATAGGCCAGCAGCTCGAACTCGCTGTTGGCCGACAGGGTGTTGGTGTAGCCCAGGTCGATGCCGGTGCGGTGGCCCTTCCAGAAGTCGGTGGGGCGGGTGTTCAGGAACGGGTCGGCCTCGTACTGGGCGCGGGTCAGGCCGCCCGGGGTCAGCGAGCGCACATCGTAGTAGGACAACTTGGCACGCAGTTCCTGCTGTTCGTCGATGGCATAGGCAAACTTCAGCGCCAGGTCGTTGAAGCGGTCATCGCTGCCCTGGCGCCAGCCGCGGCCGTCCTGGCCGGAGTACAGCAGGGCCGCGCCCAGGCCGTTGTCGCCGGTGCCGCCGAGGAAAGCGTTGTACTGGGTGCTGTCTCCGCCGCCATGGTCGTAGGCGGTGTAGCGCACGCCGGCCTCACCGTGCAGGCCGGCACCGGTGGGAATGGCGCGGGTACTGAAGTTGATGATGCCGCCCACGTTCTGCGGCCCGTAACGCACCGCGCCGCCGCCACGCACCACATCGATCGATTCGATGTTGGACAGGCTGGTCGGTGCGAACGACAGCTGCGGCTGGCCATACGGCGCCACCGCCAGCGGTACGCCGTCCAGCAGTACGGTCGAGCGCGGCGAGTAGCGCCCGGTCAGGCCGCGCACGCCGATGTTCAGCGAGACCGAACTGCCGGCGGTGCCGGAGTTGTCGGTGACCTGCACGCCGGGGATGCGGCGCATGGCATCGCCGATGCTGGCCGCGCCGCTGGCTTCGATGCGCTGACGGTCCACCACGGTGCGCGCGCCAGCGAAGCTCTTCACGCTGTCGTGCAGGCCGGTGCCCAGCCAGCTGCCGGAGACCTGGATGCTGTCCAGCGTGGTGGCGCCGTCCTGGGCGAAGGCGCTGACAGCCGGGAGCAGACACAGGGCGAGGGCGGCGGCCAGTGGCAGGCGGGCCGTTTGCGGGGCGTGGATGGGCATCGATGCAGGTCGTGGAAGGGCGTAAATGAGAATTATTGCTGATTCCATTCGCCAATGGAATGCGTCTCCGGTTCATGCTGATGGGCCGGTGGTAAAGTGGGTGATTGCTTCCTGACTCGCTGAGATCTGCCATGTCCCAAGCCGCTTTCTACCCCGTCGGAACCCCTGGCCAGCCGTGGGGAGCGGCGGAACGGGAGGCGTGGCGTGGCCGCCAGCAGCGCCTGCGTCGCTACGACGAGGAGGTGCTGCCGCGCATCGAAGCCCTGGCATCGCGCTTCGACAAGGTGGCCTATGGCCAGCTCGATTACGCTGGCGAGACCTACACCCTGTACGCCCTGCGCAGCCGCGACTGGAACCCGGCGCTGCCGGCCGCGCTGGTCACCGGTGGCGTGCATGGCTACGAGACCAGCGGCGTGATGGGCGCGCTGGAGTTTCTCGAAAAGCACGCCGCCGATTACGCCGGCAAGGCCAACCTGTTGGTGGCACCGTGCGTGAATCCTTGGGGCTTCGAGCGCATCAACCGCTGGAATTTCGATGCGATCGACCCGAACCGCAACTTCCGCGCCGACGGCCCGGCCCGCGAGTCGACCGCGCTGATCGAACTGATCGCACCGATCAAGGGCCAGTTCGTGCTGCACATCGACCTGCACGAAACCACCGACAGCGACGAGAGCGAGTTCCGCCCGGCGCTGGCCGCGCGTGACGGCAAGCCGTTCGAGCCGGGCCTGATTCCAGATGGTTTCTACCTGGTGGACGACAGCGAGGCCCCGCAGGCGGCGTTCCAGCAGGCGGTGATCGCCGCGGTGGAGAAGGTCACCCACATCGCGCCGGCCGACGAGAAGGGCGAGATCATCGGTTCGCCGGTGGTGGCGCATGGCGTGATCGAGTACCCGCTGGTGAAGCTGGGCCTGTGCGCCGGCATTAGCGGGGCGAAGTACACCACCACCACCGAGGTCTACCCGGACAGCCCGCGTGCGACCCCACAGCAGTGCAACGACGCACAGGTGGCGGCGGTGTGCTCGGCGCTGGATTACGCGCTGGCCCATCGCTGATCGGTAGTGCCGGCCGCTGGCCGGCAATCGAAAAAGGGGACGGAGGGGATTAAGTCGTTTGTGCCACAAACGACTTAATCCCCTCCGTCCCCTTTTCACCCTAGCGCGTCGGCCCACCAGAGTGCGGCTGGGCCCGGTGGCGTGTCGCGGCGCCACAGCAGGTCGCTGTGGATGCGCCGTGGCCAGCCGGGCAGCAGCAGTTCCACCAGCCGCCCGCGGTCGTAGCGCTGTACCAGTGCGCGCGGTAGCTCGGCCCAGCCGAGGCCGTCCTCGGCCATCTCCATCACCATCAGGTAATCGGTTGCGGTCCAGGCCAGGCCGGTGACCACGCGGGATTGATCGACTTCCGCGCTCAGGCGCACCTGTCTATGCCGCGCCAGCTGTGCGGCGGCGCGACGGCCAGCGCTGGCCAGCGGATGCTCGCGCGCCACATACACCGACAGTTCGCTGTGGTGCGCCAGCGGACGTGCCACCAGTCCGTCCGGATAGTGCTCCTGCCGTGGCAGCAGACCCAGCGCGGCGCGTCCGTTGCTCACCAGTTCCAGCACGTCCTCGCCCTCGGCATCCAGCCATTCCAGCTCGATCTCCGGGAACGCCTCGGCGAAGCGTTGCAGCACCCGTTGTTCCGGGTCCAGTTGGTAGACGTCGGAGAACGCGACGGTCAAGCGCGGCTCGACCGGTGCGGCCAGGCGCACGCTCAACCGCTGCAGGCGGGCATCGGCAGCCAGAATTTCCTGCGCGTGCCCAAGTACCTGGCGCCCGGCTTCGGTCAGCTGCGGGTAGCGCCCGCTGCGGTCGAACAGGCTCACGCCCAGGTCGGCTTCCAGGTGGGCGATGGCGGTGCTGACCGTCGATTGGGTCTTGCGCAGGCGTCGCGCCGCCGCCGAGAACGAGCCCAGCGCCGCGGCTTCCACGAAGGCCTGCAGGGATTCAGGGGAGTAGGGCATTGATCCATCGCTCCTGTCGATGGAATCCATTTTGATACCACCGTAAAAGGCGATGATACTTGCTTCCGTCGCCCCCGTCTGCGGGGCGTTCCGGACCCTCCACGCTCGGCGTGGATCCATTGATGAGGCGGCGTGGTCCCCGCCCTGCAAGGAGCTTCACATGTCCCGTACTGTTCCCGCCCGTGGCGCGCTGGTCGCCTGGGCCTGCCTGACCGTGGCGATCGTCGCCGAAGTGGTCGGCACCTCGTTCATGGCCCATGCCGCTCGCGATGGTGGCTGGACCGGTTACCTGATCATGGCCGGCGCGCTGGCGCTGTCCTACTTCTTCCTGGCGCAGTCGGTGCGCCGTATCGCCGTTGGCGTGGCCTATGCGGTCTGGGAGGGCCTCGGCCTGACCCTGCTGACCGTGGTCGGCCTCACCGTCTTTGGTGAAAGCCTGTCGCTGCAGCAGCTGGCCGGCCTGGTGCTGGCGGTGGTCGGCATCGTCTGCGTCACCCTCGGGGAGGCGCACTGATGAATACCCTGGCCCTGTTTTTCGTGATCTGTTCGGCCTTGATCGACGTCGCCGCCAACATGATGGTGGCCAAGTCGGAAGGTTTCCGCCGCTGGCGCTGGGGCGTCGCTGCGATCGTCATGGTCTGGATCGCCTTTGCCCTGCTGGGCCAGGCTGTGCGTTACATGGATCTGGCCACCGCCTATGCGATGTGGGGTGCGATCGGCGTGATCGGTACCGCCACCTGCGGCCGCCTGTTGTTCGGCAACCGCCTGCGCCCGATCGGTTGGGTCGGCATCGGTCTGGTTACTGTTGCGGTGCTGCTGCTGAGTACCGCGAAGTGATGCATCGTTGCGCCAACCAAGGTTGGCGCCTACCAGAACCACGGTTGGCACCTTCCAGAGCGTGAGCGGCCGCAAGCAAGCGCCCCGGGGATGATCTCCCCGGGGCGTTGCTGCTTCTGCAGCACTCAGAAGCGTGCGGTGAAGTTCAGCCGCGTGGTGCGCCCCGGGCCCGGCATCAGGCTCATCGCCAGCGTGTCCATGTAGTAGGTGTTGCGCAGGTTGCTGACCACCAGCTCCACTTCGCTGCGCGGCGTGAACTGCCAGCGCGCATAGAAGTCATAGATCGCGGTCGGCAGGTAGATGTTCTGCAGGCCGGTCGAGCCGGTGGTGTTCCAGGGCTTGTCCAGTTCGTGGGTGGGGCCGCTGTTGTAGGTGCGGCGGATGCCGGTATCCAGCCGCTTGTCGAACAGGCGGAAGCCCAGCGTGCTGTGAATCGAGTACTTCGGTGGGTTCTGCGCGTTGACGAACGAGGTGCCGAAGCCGCCGTCCACGCAGTCCGGAGTGGTGTCCAGCTTGCTCCACTTCGCATAGGGGTCTTCGCGCAGGCGCTTGGCGGTGGCCGCATCGCAGGTACGCGCGCGCTGGTAGTAGCTGGCCGACAGGTCCAGGTAGGCGATGCCGGCGTCATAACCGGATTGCAGCTCATAGCCAGACACCGTGTAGTTGTCGACGTTGTCGACGTAGAACGCCCAGTTGCTGGAATCGAAGCGACGGGTGATCGCGTTGTCGATATCGTTCTTGAACCAGGCCACCTTGAACGCCAGGCGGTCACCGTTGCGCCACAGGTCCTGCTTGAGCAGGCTGAAGCCGATGTCCCACGAGCGGTTCTTCTCCGGCTTCAGGTCGGCCACCGGTGCCGAGGTGCTGTTGCCCAGCGTCGACTCGAACAGGCTGGGCATCTTCCAGCCCTGCGCGTACTTCACGTAGAAGAACATGTCCTCGTCGAGGTTGAAGCGTGCTTCGGCATAGGGCGCGAAGCCGTGGCCGGAGCGCCGGATCGCCGGCTTGTAGCCCCAGGCAGTGGGAATCTGCTTGGTATAGAAGCCGTTGGCGCCGCGCGGATCGGGAATGAAGCCGTCGAAATCGTAGGCCTGGCCCAGCGTGCTGTCGCCATAGGGCGTGGCGCGCAGCGAGTCGTAGGTGTAGTTGCCCTGTGCATCCGGGTACCACTCCTTGTACCAGCCCGGCAGCAGCTGGCCGCCCTTGCTCAGGCGCGCGAAGGTGTAGCGCAGGCCGCGCGATTCACTGACGAAGGCCACGCGGTTGCGGTCGCGGGTGCGGTAGTCGGTGAAGCGGCCGCCCGCGGTCAGCGACAGCCAGTCCCACGGCTGCCATTGCAGCGAGGCAACGACGCTGGCCTCGCGGCGCGTGCCCGAGCGCAGGTAGCGGTTGTTGTTGAAATCCACCGGCAGCACCGGTGAGTTGGGCGCGGTGTCCTCGTGCTGGAAGGACGCGCCATAGCGCAGCGTCCAGTCGCCCAGATCATTGCTGAAGCGCGTGGTGTTGCTGCTGTCCACGCCCCAGCGCTGGGTCTTCACGTCCGACTGCAGTCCCGGGCCGTAGGTTTCGCCCAGCGTGTCCGGCATCTGGTCGTTGGGCACGTCCTTGAACAGCGGCGTGTTGGCGATGTTGCTGTTGAACATGCGGCTGGTGGCGGTGGTGAACCACAGCGTGCTGCTCAGGTCCAGCCACGGATGTGCCTCGGGCCGGTAGCGGTGGCGCAGCGAGGTGGCGTTGACCCGCATCTTCCCGGGCTCGAACTGGAACATGGTGTTGGTCTTGTCCACGTAGGTCACCCATTCATTGGACTCACCCACGCGTCCGATCGCCGACGGCATGATCTCGCCGAAGCTGGAGTTGAAGTAGCGGTGGCTCAGCTCCAACCGCTGGTCCGGGTTGGGCGTCCAGGTGAATTTCAGCAATGCCGATTCGTTGTCGGTATGCGTGTTGAGCACCTCATCGCCCGGATGGAAGAGCTTGGATACGGCCTGGCTGGACATGCCGGTACCGCCGCTGGACAGGTGCTGGTTGTCGTAGCGATGCGCGCCGTTGCTGCCGGCGAAGAAGTTGCCCTGGCGGCGCCGCGCATAGGCCGCGACCAGCTGCCAGTCTTCGCCACGCTGGGCGAAGGCCACGCTGCCATTCCAGTCGCGCGGGTCGCGCAGGCTGTTGCGGTTGTCGCTGCCGCGCGCGATCTGCTTGAAGGTGCGGGTGCGGTCGATGCTGTTGTCGGCCACGCCGCCGCGCACGCGCAGGCCCCAGGTCTGGCCATCGTCGAGGATGTCATCGACCTTCAGCGTCTCCATGTAGACCACGCCGCCGATCGCGCTGGCGGCGTTGGCGGCCAGGCTCGGCCCCTTCTCGATGCTGATCGCGCTGATCAGGTCCGGGTCGAGATAACTGCGCTGCTGCACGCCGGCATAGCCGCGGTACACGTCGATGGCCTGCTGGCCGCCGTCGATGATCACCGGCACCCGGTTCTGGCCCTGCAGGCCGCGGATGTTGACGTCCAGCGCACCGCCGTTGCGAACGTCAGCGGTGTGCACGCCCACCGCACCGGCCAGCACGTCGCCGATCGACTGGCCGCGGAAGCGTTCCAGTTGCTGATGGTCCAGGTGCACGCGGGAGCCGCTGTCACGGTAGACCGCATCGGCATCGGCAAGCCCCCACGGTGAAGCGCCTTCGCCGGCCTGGCCAGCCACGCGCAGGGTGCCGATCTGGCGTACCCCGGCTTCAGCGGTAGGTGCCGCCTGCAGCACCACGCCGCTGGCATCACGCTGGAAGGCCAGGCCGGTGCCGGCCAGCAGCTGCGCCAATGCGGCGTCAGTACCGAGCGTGGCCTGCACGCCGCTGCTGTGGCGGCCGCGGGTCAGGCGTGCGTCGGCGGCGATGGACAGGCCCGATTGCTGGCCGAACGCGGTCAGGGCCTGGTCGAGCGGGCCGGGCGCAATCTGCCAGCGGACCGCGGCGGTCTCCTGTGCATGGACCGAGGCCGGCAGCAGGCACGGGGAGGCCATGACCAGGCACAGCGCGATGGCCAGGGGGCGAGGGGAGGGGCAGGGCAGTTTCATGGGGGCGGCAACATCCGCAATGGGTTCCCTTGTAGTGCCCGGTGAGCGCGCAGAAAGGGAACCGCGATTTCAAAGCGGACGCACGACGGTCCACCACGGCCAGCGCTGCTCGACACGGATCGGCAGGGCGCGGGCCAGCAGATGCAGCGCCTGGGTGCTGTCCAGGCGTGGCAGTACTGCCGTGACTTTCAATGCGGCGAGCGCCGGATCACAGCCAAGATAGCCCTGATGGTGGCGGGCCAGCTCATCGATGACGCGGATCAAAGGCGTGTCCTGTACCTGCAGTCGTCCGTCCTGCCAGTCACCGCGCAGAGGATCGGCAGCGACCGTTGTGAGCCCGCCCATCGGGCCGATCCGCACCGCGCCTCCGGCAGCCACATCCAGCGCCGCACCGAACATCGGCAGGCAGCGCACCACGCCCTCGAACACATCCAGCCGGCTGCCCTGCGCCTCACGACCGACCGCGAAGCGGGTGCCGATCGGCTGCAGGCGTGCGCCCGGCACATGCACGGTCAACGGCTGGCCGGCGAACGCAGGGTGATGGCCGGTCTGCAGCAGCAGCTCGCCACGCAGCAGATGCAGGGCGCGGCGGCCGCTGCCGATGTCGATGGTGACTTCGCTGTCCGCGTTGAGCCACAACTGGCTGCCATCAATCAGCCTCCAGTGCCCGGTGCGCCCGGCAACGGTGCGCTGCGTCTGCAGGCCGCGTTGCGCCTGCAGGCCATGCAGGCCCAGCAGTGAAACCGCGCCGATGCCAAGTGCACCACCGAGGCTGCGCAGAGCCTGCCGGCGACGACGGCCTGCGGCATCCAGCGCGGTGGCGGCGGCCGGCGCCGACAGGGGCGCAAAGGACTGCCAGACCGACTCGACCCGACGCCACGCATCGGCGTGGCCGGCATCAGCCTGCAGCCATGCGCGCCAGCGGTACTGCTCGTCATCAGTCCAGCCCTGCTCGCGCAGCGCGAACCACTCTGCCGCCTGCTCCAGGGCCGGGCCAGCCAATGCCGCACTCATGCCGCCGCGTCGCCGGACAGGCGCAGGCAATGCAGCATCGCCTGCGCCATGTACTTCTTGACCATGCGCTCGGACACGCCCAGTTGTTGGCCGATCTCCGCATAGCCCAGGCCAGATAGTCGTGCCAGCAGGAACGCACGGCGTGGCCGCTCGGCCAGGCCGGACAGCATGTCGGCGATGGCATGCAGCAGCTGCAACGCCTGCGTGCGTTCTTCCGCCGATGGATGCACCGGCTCCGGCTGCGCGGCCAAGGCCGTCAGGTAGGCGCGCTCCAGATCCGCGCGCTGCCAGTGGTTGACCAGCAGGGCGTGCGCGATGGTGCTGAGGTAAGCGCGCGGCAGGCGCAGTTCGGACGGATCGACGCGACGGCTGAGCAGGCGCAGGAAGGTGTCCTGGGTCAGGTCGGCAGCGCAGTCGGCGTTGTGGGTGCGGCGGCGCAGCCAGCCCAGCAGCCAGCCATGGTGTTCGCGGTAGAACCCCGCCAGCGCGGTGCTGGAGGCGGCGGGCACGGCCATCGGCATCGATCATTAATGAGAATGATTCCCATTATAGGGTGATCGAGCGGTGTACGACAAACCCTGCGCACTTGGCAGCAGGCCGGAGGCGTGCATTTGCGATGCCCGCCGCGCTCGCCGACACTGCGGTCTTTCCACAAGGAGTGCCCGCATGTTCAGTCACATCACCGTCGGAACGAACGATATGGACGTCGCGCATCGCTTCTACGATGCCGTGTTCACCGCATTGGGCGCCCGTCCGGGTGTCTTCGATGACAAGGGGCGGCTGGTGTACTTCAAGGACGGCCGCATGTTCATCGTCACCGCACCGATCGATGGGCAGCCGGCGTGCCATGCCAACGGCGGCACGATTGGTTTCACCCTCGACAGCGCCGAGGCGGTGCGTGGCTGGCAGGATGCGGGCGTAAGCCACGGTGGCACCGCCATCGAAGACCCGGCCGGCATCCGCAACATGGCCGGGCGGCAGCTGTTCCTGGCCTACCTGCGCGACCCGGATGGCAACAAGCTGTGCGCGGTGCATGTGATGTCGTGATTGGACAGTACGCGCGTGGCCGCGATGCACGCGGTCCGCGCGCGGCTGCGCTCGCAGGCACGCTTCGGCGCGCGCGTGATAGCACGGAATGGTGGGCCGGGCCTGTGACCGCAGGCCGCAACTTCATGCTCTGTCCACTGCGGTTCAGCCAGAATCGGTCGGCTAACCCTTTGATCTACCGGAGAACGCCGCCCCATGGAAGTACTGGAGCCGCAACAATCCCCGGTGCGCACCCTCCGACCTGTGTTCGCCTTCGCGGCGATCGTTGTCGTGGCGTTCGCGCTGTTTGTCAGCCTGTTCCCGCTCGGTGCGGGCCGCCTTCTGGTCAAGGCGCAGGACTGGGCCGCACTCAATGTCGGCTGGTACTACCTGCTGGCGATGACCCTCTACCTGGTGTTCGTGGTCGGCGTGGCGCTGTCCAAGTACGGTGGCATCAAGCTCGGTGCCGACCATGACGAGCCGGAGTTCAGCTATCTCTCCTGGGCCGGCATGCTGTTCGCCGCCGGCATCAGCATTACCCTGTTCTTCTTCTGCGTCTCCGAACCGCTGACCCACTACCTGCAGCCGCCGCAGGGCGATCCGGCGGCCGGTGAGGCTGGTGCGCGCCAGGCCATGCAGCTGCTGTTCCTGCACTGGGGCCTGCATGGCTGGGGCGTGTTCGCACTCGCGGCGATGGCGATGGCCTACTTCGCCTACCGCCACAACCTGCCGCTGGCCCTGCGTTCGGCGCTGTACCCGCTGATCGGCAAGCGCATCAATGGCCCGATCGGCTATACCGTGGATGCGCTGGGCATTGTCGCCACCGTGTTCGGCATCGGCGCCGACATGGGCTTCGGCGTGCTGCACCTCAACGCTGGCCTGTCGCACCTGTTCAACATCCCGCACTCCAACCTGGTGCAGATCATCCTGGTGGTCAGCATGATGGGCGCGGCGGTGGCCGTGGCCGTTTCAGGCGTGGAGAAGGGCGTGCGCTGGATGGCCAACATCAACATGCTGCTGGCGATCGCGCTGGTGCTGTTCATGCTGTGCGCCGGCCCCACCCAGTATCTGCTCAGCACGCTGATGCAGAACCTGGGCGACTACCTCGGCAGCGTGGTCGGCAAGAGTTTCGATGTGTACGCCTATGGCGGCCGACCGGAATGGCTGGGCGGCTGGACGGTGTTCTACTGGGCCTGGTGGATCGGCTGGGCGCCGTTCGTCGGCCTGTTCATCGCCCGCATCTCGCGTGGCCGCACCATCCGCGAATTCGTGTTCGGCGTGCTGCTGATCCCGCTCGGCTTCACCCTGGCGTGGCTGTCGATTTTCGGCAACAGTGCACTGGACCAGGTGCTGCACCATGGCCAGCAGCAACTGGCGCAACTGGCGGTGGATGATCCACCCACCGTGCTGTATGCCCTGCTGGATGGGTATCCGTGGAGCAAGGCGGTGATCGCGGTGACGGTGTTCGTCAGTTTCATTTTCTTCGTGACATCGGCGGATTCCGGGGCCGTGGTGTTGTCGACGTTGTCCTCGCATGGCGGGGCGCCGGAGGATGATGGTCCGCGTTGGCTGCGCGTGTTCTGGGGCACGGTGATCGCGGTGCTGACCGCCGGGTTGCTGCTGGCCGGCAGCATCGATGCGCTGAAATCGGCGGTGGTGCTGGCGTCGCTGCCGTTCTCGGCGGTGTTGTTGCTGATGATGTGGGGCCTGACCCGCGCCTTCAGTGACGAATCGCACCGCAAGCGCGCGCTGCAGTACCGTCCCTCGCCGCTGATCGGTGACGACCGCCACCACCAGGGCTGGCGCCAGCGCCTGAGCCAGGCCATGCACTTCCCGGTGCGCGACCAGGTCTACCGCTTCATGGACGACACCGTGAAGCCAGCGATGGAGGCGGTGGCCGAACAGCTGCGCGGGCAGGGCTGGGACGTGGCGACGCGCTTCGAGGCTGGCGACATGGAGTTGACGGTGAATCACGGCGAGCAGCAGGACTTCCTGTACCGGGTGATCCTGAGCGGCTACCTGACCCCGTCGTTCGCCGCGCAGCAGCTGCGCAACCAGCGCTACTACCGCGCTGAAGTGCACCTGTTCGAAGGCAGCCAGGACTACGACCTGGTCGGCTACAGCCGCAAGCAGATCATCAACGACATCATCAGCCAGTACGAACGGCACCTGCAGTTCCTGCACCTGAGCCGCTGATGCACGACCGCCGGGCTGGCCCCGGCGGTCAGTGGTAGTGCCGGCCGCTGGCCGGCAGCACAATTGGGGCGGCGCATCACCGCCGCCCCGATATCGCATCAGAACCGGTAGCGCGCCCCCAGCGAGACGAACTGCCCGCGCAGGTTGTACTGGCTGATGTCGAAACCGTTGGAGCCACCGGCCGGGTCGAACGGCGGGTCCTTGTCGGTCAGGTTCAGCACCGACAGCGACAACGTGGTGTGGGGAATACCTTCGTACGCCACGTACAGGTCCAGCTGGTGATACGGCTTGATGCGGTCACGCAGCCCCGGGTTGCTGGTGGCCGTCGCCACGCGCTGGTCGTAGCCACTCACGTACTGCAGGCTCAGCGTGCTGCTCCAGTCGCCCACCGCCCAGTTCAGCGAGGTGGTGCCGCGGGTGCGCGGCAGTGCGCCGTGGCGGTTGTTGCCGGCCCCGTCATAGGGCGCCTGGCCGGCCACCAGCGGCTGCTTGAAGCTGAGCAGGTGGGTCCAGCTGCCGGCGACGGTGAAGTTGCCCCAACCGTCGGTGCGGAAGGTACGGCTGGCGTCCAGGTCCAGCCCCGAGGTGGTCAGTTCGCCCTGGTTGGCGTACTGGTTGGTGATGAATTGGATGCGTCCGTTCTCGCGTTGTACGCGGCCCGGGAACAGGGTCGGGTTGTCGACGATGAACTGCGCACTGTCCGGCTTGACCAGGTTGTCCTGTTCGATGCGGTACCAGTCCAGGCCGATGCTGGTATCGCCATCCGGCGACCACACCGCACCCACGTTGAAGTTACGCGAGCGCTCGGCCTTCAGGTCCGGGTTGCCGGTGCGGATGTTGGTCACGCCGCGGCTGCCACCCGGTTGCAGTGGGTCGAACGGATCGATCACCGAGCCGTAGCTGACGGTCTGGCCCGGCGCGATCTCCGGCAGCGACGGCGCACGGAAGCCACGCGAGAACGAGCCGCGCAGCAGCAGGCTGTCCAGCGGCTGCCAGCGCAATGCCACCTTCGGCGAGAACGCCTTGCCGAAGTCATCGTAGCGGTCGCCGCGACCGGCCAGCTGCAGTTCCAGCGTGCGGTGCAGCGGGACGCTCAGTTCGGCGTAGGCGGCACTGACCTGGCGCTCGCCGTTGACCACGTTGATGGCCGGGCGCAGCTCGGTACCCGACAGCACCTGTGCGCTGGTGCGCGCATCCAATGATTCCTTGCGGAACTCGGCGCCCCAGGCGAAGCCGACTGCACCGGCCGGCAGCTCCCACAGCGTGGTCGACGCCTTTACGTTCAACGAGTGCAGCTTGTACCAGCCCGGACGCTTGGTCTGCAGGCGCAGTGCATCCAGCGCCCCCGGCGTGCTGGACGGGTTGAGGAAGTTGTAGCTGCCATCGCGCAGGATCTGCTCGAAGGCGTAGCGGTTGACGAAGTTGTCGACGTACTCGCGCTGTGCACTCTGCGAGGTCAGCGCTGCCACTTCCCAGTCCCAGCGCTCGCCACTGCCACGCACCCCGGCCAGGGCACGGTAGAACACCTGGGTGTTGTCCTTCAGGCGCGGGCCGAGATCGTAGAAGGTGTACTCGAACGGCAGCGGCGTGCTGCCCGGGTTGTTCGGGTGGCCGACCGGCAGCACCGCCGGCACATCGATCAGGGTGCCGGTGGCCGGGTTGTAGGCACGCAGGCCCGGCCCGACGGTCAGTGGCGCGCTGAAGATCTGGTCGGCCTTGTTGTGGCTGTACAGCACATCGGCAAACGCTTCGACGCTGTCATTGAAGCGGTAGGTCGCACTCAGCGACGCCTGCAGGCGCTCGGCGCCGGGCTGCAGGGTCTTGAACGGCTGCGCATTGAAGGCGCAGGCCTGGCCGGGCAGGGTGCTGCCGAAGTCGCTGTACGGGCGCAGCTGGCTGCCGTCGGGGCAGTTGGCGAACGGCTGCGGTGCACGGGGGTTGCTCAGCCAGTTGCCACCGGCAGTGGACCAGCCGGCCAGGCGGCCACCGGGCTTGTCGCGGAAGTCACCACTGCGGGTATAGGCGCGGTCATCGCCATCAAGGCGGTCGCGCTTGAGCAGGTCCAGCCCGAACAGCACGTTCCAGCCCTGCTGTTCGAGGTCACCGAAGCCAGCCAGCAGGCTGGCCTTGCGCTCGTTCAGGCCGCCCTGGGTGGCGGTACCGAAGCCGCCGCCGACTTCCACGCCCTGGAAGTTCTTGCGCAGGATGATGTTGATGACACCGGCGATGGCATCGGAACCGTACACCGCCGAAGCGCCGTCCTTCAGCACTTCGATGCGTTCGACCGCGCTGATCGGCAGCGCGTTGAGGTCGACGAAGGTGTCCTGGGTGTTGAGCGCGAAACCGAAGTTGGAGACGCGGTAGCCGTTGACCAGCACCAGCGTGTTCTTCGGAGACAGGCCACGCAGGCCGATCGAGGCCGAGCCGGCGGCGAAACTGCCGGTGTACTGCTCGTCGAAGCTGTTGCCGGCATTGGCCGACAGGTTGCGCAGCACGTCGGTGAGGGTGGAGCGGCCGGTCTGCTCGATCTGTTCGCGGCTGACGATCTGCACCGGATTCGGCCCGGCGGTATCGCTGCGCTTGATGTTGGAGCCGGTCACCAGCACGGCGCCCAAGGTGGTGCTGTCCTTGCCGGTATCGGCGGTTTCAGCGGCGCCGGCAGCGCCGGCGGTGAGGCCCAGCGCGATCGCGCCGGCAAGCAGGTTCAGGGTGGTGCGGTACATGGAAGCGACAACGCCGAACGGGGGAGGAGCCGTCAGTACCGCACGCAGCCACGTGCGCCTTCCAATGACGAAAGCGCATTCAGTTATACATCACAGGTTCTTAACGAAAGTCTGTGGCCTCGGTGGGGCGGTCTGTGCTTCGGTGGGTGCGGACCGTTGGTCCGCACTCCTGCTGCGGGTCAGATCCCTTTCCAACGGAAAGGGATCCGACCCCGGTTGTCCGGCCATCAAGGCCGCAGCAGCACCTTGCCGTTGCGGCCCGAACCCGCACCGGCCTTTGCCGCCTGGGCGATGTCGTCCAGTGCGAAGATCTGCTCCACCGGCAGGGTCAGTTCGCCGCTCGCCGCGCGCTTCAGCAGTTCGCCAACCAGCCGGCGCTTGTCCTCCACCGCCATCGCCTGGCTGACCTTGCTGCCCCAGAAACCCTTCACCGTGGCTTCCTTGTAGATCAGGCCGCCGGCGGGAATGCGCATGGGTTCGCCGCTCATCACACCGAACGACACCAGGGTGCCGTGGTGGCCAAGCAGGTCGACCAGATCGCCGCTGGCGTCGCCGCCAATGGAATCCACCGCGGCCGCGGCCTGTGCTTCGCCGGTCGCCTCACGCACGCGATCCTTCCAGCCGTCCACCGAGGTGTCGAACACATGATCGATGCCCAGCGCCTGCAATTGTGCGACCGCATCGGCATTGCGCACCAGGTTGGCCACATGCACGCCACGCGCCCGCGCCAGCATCGCCAGCGATTTGCCCACCGCGCCGTTGGCAGTGTTCTGCACGACCCACTGGCCCGCCTCGACGTGCAGGAACTCCAGCAGCATCAGCGCGCTCAGCGGCATCGCGATCAACTGTGCGGCCATTTCGTCGGGGATCGCCTCCGGCATCGGAATCACCATGCGTTCCGGTGCGATGAAGGCCTCGGCCCAGGTGCCGTGCACCGATGCGGCGGCCACCCGCTGGCCGATCTGCAGGCCGTCGACGCCGTCGCCGAGTGCATCGACCACGCCCAGTGCTTCACTGCCACCGATCGCCGGCAGCGTTGGCTTGTAGCCATACAGGCCGCGCACGGTCAGCAGGTCGTGGTTGTGGATCGAGGCCAGCACGGTGCGGATGCGCACCTCGCCGGGGCCGGGCTCGGGCAAGGCGGCATCGGCAATGGCAAGGACGTCGGCCGGGTCGCCGAAGGAGGGGTACTGGGCAGCGCGCATGGGCGGTGTTCCGGGGAAAGTTGATGTTGTACCGAACTGGGGACGCAGGCGTTGTCGACAAGGCGCCGCAGGTGCAACACGGCATCCTGCGACTGATCGTCGCGACATGTGTTGATTACCGCATCTTGTGTTGACGGGCTGGAATATCCCCACTATGTTGTGTCCGTCACTCCCGGTCAGCCGCCGCCGCCGGACATGCAGCAAACGTCCCGCGGCCCGCCCCTGAAGGCTTGCCGTGTCGACGCGGCCGCCATCGAGCGGACCCAGATCGCCCCCACGGCCCGGATACCGGCCGCAGGCGCAGGCTGTTGCCGACGATCTGGTGTTCCCGCGCTTTGGCATCCCACCCCGACCGCCCCGTGCGCCGGTATCGCGTGCAGGGCCGCCATGGCATCGACCGCCAACGCGCGTGCGAGCCTGGAGTTTCACCACCATGACCGACAGTACCTTCCGCGTGGCCGATCTGGCCGGCGCCGGCGACGCCTTGCGCGCCGGTGGCGAGCGCGTGCCGACCTGGATCACCAAGGAGGCCGGCAACCGTCGCCTGCCGTTCGAGGCCGAGCGCCTGCAGCGCAGCATCGATGCCGTGCATGCCGAGTTCCCGCAGCTGGATGTGAGCGACTACCGCCGCGTGGTGCAGGCGATGGTCGAACGCAAACCGAGCATCAGCGCCGATGACCTGGTCGATCTGCTGATCCGCGAGGCCGAGTCGCGGGTGGACCTGGTCGCGCCGGAGTGGGAACAGTTTGCCGCGCGCATCTACCTGCGCCGCCTGTACAAGCGCGCCAGCCGCAACCGCTTCTACGACGTTGGACTGAAGTACGGTTCCTACGTGGGCCTGCAGGAAAGCCTGGCCGACCGCGGCATCTACAGCAACGACATCCTGCGCTGCTATTCCAAGGAAGAGCTGCAGCAGGCCGGCGAGATGATCGACCCGGAACGGGACCGCCTGTTCGCCTACAACGGCCTGTACCTGCTGGCCACGCGCTACCTGGCCAGCGACCGCAGCCGCGAGGTCTATGAACTGCCGCAGGAGCGCTGGCTGACCATCGCGCTGTACCTGATGCAGGAGGAAAAGCCGCGCGAGCGGCGCATGCAGCTGGTCGGTGAGGCGTACTGGGCGCTGTCGAACCTGTACATGACGGTGGCCACACCGACCCTGGCCAATGCCGGCAAGGTGGGCGGGCAGTTGTCGAGCTGCTTCATCGACACGGTGGACGACAGCCTGCAGGGCATCTATGACTCCAACACCGATATCGCCCGTGTTTCGAAACACGGCGGCGGCGTTGGTGCCTATCTGGGCTATGTGCGCAGCAGCGGCGCGCCGATCCGTGGCGTGGCCAATTCCTCCGGTGGCGTGGTGCCGTGGATCAAGCAGCTCAACAACACGGCGGTGTCGGTTGATCAGCTCGGCCAGCGCAAGGGTGCAGTGGCGGTGTACCTGGACATCTGGCACCGCGATATCGAAGCCTTCATGGACCTGCGCCTCAACAACGGCGACCAGCGCCTGCGCGCGCACGATGTGTTCACCTCGGTGTGCGTGCCCGACCTGTTCATGGAAGCGGTCGAACGTCGCGCCGACTGGTACCTGTTCGACCCGCACGAGGTGAAGCAGGCCAAGGGCTGGTACCTGCAGGACTTCTACGACGAGAAGCGTGGTTCTGGCAGCTTCCGTGACCGCTACGCCGAGCTGGTGGCCGATGAGCGCATCAGCCGCCGCACGGTGAAGGCCATCGATCTGTTCAAGCGGATCATGCTCAGCCAGCTGGAGACCGGCAACCCGTTCCTGTTCTACCGCGACGAGGTCAACCGCCGGAACCCGAACAAGCACGCGGGCATGATCTATTCCAGCAACCTGTGCACCGAGATCCTGCAGAACATGAGCCCGACGCGGATGATCCAGGAGATCGTCAGCGGCGACCAGATCGTGACTACGCGCCGCGCCGGTGACTTCGTGGTCTGCAACCTGTCCTCGATCAACCTCGGACGTGCGATCAGTGCGCCGGATGACCTGCTGGCCACCGACGTGCTGGAGCGCCTGATCCCGATCCAGGTGCGCATGCTCGACAACGTGATCGACCTCAATGCGCTGCCGGTGCCGCAGGCCACCATCACCAACCGCAAATACCGCGCCATCGGCCTGGGCACCTTCGGCTGGCACCATCTGCTGGCGCAGCAGGCGATCCAATGGGAATCGCCGGATGCCGAAGCGCTGGCCGACCGCCTCTACGAGCGCATCAACTTCCTGACCATCCAGGCCAGCGCGCAGCTGGCGAAGGAGAAAGGCAGCTACCCGATGTTCACCGGCAGCGACTGGCACAACGGCCGCTACTTCAGTGACCGCGACTACAGCGGCGCGGCCTGGGACAGCCTGGCCCGCGAGGTCGCCACGCACGGCCTGCGCAACGGCTGGCTGCTGGCGGTGGCACCGAACATGAGCACCGCGCAGATTGCCGGTTCCACCGCCTCCATCGACCCGATCTACAGCGCGTTCTACTACGAGGAAAAGAAGGATTTCCGGCGTCCGGTGGCCGCTCCGGGTTTGTCGCTGGAGACCTGGCCGTACTACGAGAAGGGTGCCTACAAGGTCGACCAGTTCGCCAGCGTGCGCCAGAACGCGCGCCGCCAGCGCCACGTCGACCAGTCGATCAGCTTCAACATGTACGTGCCTAGCACGATCCGCGCCAGCACGCTGCTGGAGCTGCACCTGAGCGCATGGCGCGAAGGCCTGAAGACCACCTACTACGTGCGTTCCAACGACATCGACATCAGCGAATGCGAGTGGTGCTCCAGCTGACCGCCGGCGACCCACGGTAGTGCCGGCCGCTGGCCGGCAACCCCGCGATCCACGGTAGTGCCGGCCGCTGGCCGGCAACACGATAGAACGAGAACGAAGGCAGAAACCCATGGCAACCCCCCTCGACCGCATCAAGATCCTCGAACCGCGCCATCCCAACCGCAGCACCGGCATCATCAACGGCTGCACCAGCGGCATCCTCAACTGGAACGACATTCCTTACCCGTCGTTCTATCGGGCCTACAAGGAGCTGTCGACCAACTTCTGGATTCCCGACGAGGTCGACATGAAGCTCGATGCCCGCCAGTACGGCGAGCTCAACGCGCGTGAGAAGAACGCCTACGACTCCATCATCGGCCTGCTGGCCACGCTCGACTCACCGCAGACCCGCTTCATCTACAACGTGGCCGAGTACATCACCGATCCCGCCGCGCATGCCAATGCAGCGATCATCGGCCAGCAGGAAGTGATCCACAACGAGAGCTACAGCTACGTGCTGGCCTCGATCACCGACCTGCCGAACCAGAACCGCATCTTCGAGATCGCCCGCACCCACCCGACCATCATCAAGCGCAACGCACCTATCATGGGCGCGTATGACGACTTCATGCGCGAGAAGACCGCCGAGACCCTGCTGAAGTCGCTGATCCAGTCCTCGATCCTGGAAGGCATCAACTTCTATTCCGGTTTCGCCTACTTCTACAACATGGTGCGGCAGAACCGCATGAACGGCACCGGCAAGATCATCAGCTTCATCAACCGCGACGAGCTGGCGCATACCAAGTTCATCAGCGAGTTGATCCGCGCCATCATCGGCGAGAACCCGGAGCTTCAGACCAACGAGCTGACCGCCTACGTGCACCAATCGTTCGAGCACGCCATCGAGCTGGAGACGCAATGGTCGTCGGAGGTGCTGGACGGTATTGACGGCATCGACGTGGACGAGATGGTGCGCTACGTGAAGTACCGCGCCAACAAGATGGCCGGCATGCTCGGCATCGAACGCCTGTACAGCGACACCACCGACAATGTGATGCCGTGGATCAAGGCCTACGCCGACAACTTCACCGAAACCAAGACCGACTTCTTCGAGATGCGCAATGCAAGTTACAAGAAGACCAACGTCGACAACGGCTTCGACGACCTCTGAGCCCAGCGAAGCGCTGAGCATTCTGCTGGTGGTCGCCTCCTTGAGCGGCAACACCCGAGAGCTCGGCCGGCAGATCGCCGAGCGCTGCCGCGCTGCAGGTCACGCCGTGCACTGGCACGAGGCCGACGACCTGCGGCAGGCGCCGCCGCTGGCCGCCGGCGAGGCCGATCTGGTCCTGCTGGGCTGCTGGACCGACAACGCCGGCCGCACGCCGGCGGAGATGAAGGCGTGGGTGGCCGGCATTGCCGAGCGCGGCGAGCGGCCACGGCAGCTGGCGGTGTTCGGCACCGGCGAAACGCAGTGGGGGCAGGAGTACTACTGCGGTGCCGTGCACCGGCTGATCCGCTACTTCCGCAGCGACTACCCGCCGCTGGAGATCGAACAGATGCCGCATGGCGTTCGCCATGCCGCGGCCATCGAGGCCTGGACCGACGCGGTCCTGGCCCATTACTGGAGCAACACCGATGCAGATCATCGACGCCACCACGCCTGAGCAGTTCCAGCAGCTGCTGGCCGAACATCCGCGGGTGCTGGTGGATTTCCACAAGGACCAGTGCCCAGGGTGCCGGATGCTGGAGATGTCGCTGCACCGCGTGGCGACCAGCAGTGCAGGGCAGGGCATCACCCTGCTGCGCGTGCAGCTGGAAGTGCTGGGTGAAGCGTTCTTCAGGGGACTGGGGTTGCGGCAGACGCCGACGCTGTCCCTGTTCCGTGACGGCGACGAACGCACCCGCCTGGCCGGGTTCCAGTCGCCGCAGCAGATTGAAGCCGCCATTGCGCTGTATCTGTAGAGTCGAGCGATGCTCGACTGCTGTTCGCGCGGTGATGGAATGAGTCGAGCATGGCTCGACTCTACAAAGGCATCCACGCATGGCGTGGATCTACTGGCGGGATTTGCTTTCTGTAGAGTCGAGCCATGCTCGACTGCTTTGCGCGCGGTGTGCGATGAGTCGAGCATGGCTCGACTCTACAAAGGCATCCACGCATGGCGTGGATCTACTTGGGGCAGGACCGAGCCCGGCGTTTGGCATTACCCGCCGCTGAAGGTATCCACCAGCAGCTTCACGTTCAGCACCACGATCACCAGCGCGATCACCCAGGCGATGCCGCCCAGCCAGCGCGGGGCCACCAGCGCGCCCATCGTCACTTTGTCGGTCACGATCCGCACCAGCGGAATGATCGCGAACGGCAGCTGCATCGACAGCACCACCTGGCTCAGCACCAGCAGCTTTACCGCGCCCTGGTCGCCAAACAGCATGATCACCACCACCACCGGAATGATCGCCAGCGCCCGCGTGATCAGCCGACGCAGCCACGGCGGCAGACGCAGGTGCAGGAAGCCTTCCATCACGATCTGGCCGGCCAGCGTGGCGGTCACCGTTGAATTCAGGCCCGAGGCCAACAGGGCAATCGCAAACAGTGTCGCCGCCGCGCCTACGCCGAGCATCGGCGCCAGCAGCTGGTGCGCCTGCTCGATGTCTTCCACATCAAATCGGCCATTGGCATGGAACACCGCCGCCGCCAGGATCAGGATGCTGGCGTTGATGAACAGTGCCAGGGTCAGTGCAAGGGTGCTGTCGGTCACCGCCCAGCGCAGCGCGCTGCGTCGGCCCTCATCGGTGCGCGGGTAGGCACGGGTCTGCACGATGGACGAGTGCAGATAGAGATTGTGCGGCATCACCGTGGCACCAATGATGCCGATGGCGATGTACAGCGCGTGCGGATCAGTTACCACCTGCGCGCGCGGGATGAAGCCGCCCAGCACTTCCATCACCGGCGGTGCAGCCAGCGCGATCTGCACCACGAAGCAGCCGAAGATCACCATCAGCAATGCGATCACGAAGGCTTCCAGCGCACGGAAACCGCGGTTCATCAGCAGCAGCACCAGCAGCGTGTCCAGCGCGGTGATCACCGCGCCCCACAGCAACGGCAGGTCGAACAGCAGCTTCAGTGCGATCGCGGTGCCGATCACCTCGGCCAGGTCGCAGGCGATGATCGCCGCCTCGCACAGCCCCCACAACGCCAGGTTCACCGGCTTCGGGTAACGCGCGCGGCAGGCCTGTGCCAGGTCCATGCCGGTGGCGATGCCGAGCCGCGCCGATAGCGCCTGCAGGATCACTGCCATCAGGTTGGAGATGAGAATGACCGACAGCAGCAGGTAACCGAAGCGCGAACCGCCGGCGAGGTCGGTGGCCCAGTTGCCCGGGTCCATGTAGCCGACAGAGATCATGTAGCCCGGGCCGAGGAAGGCCAGCAGGCGGAACCACCAGTGGCCCTTGTCGGGCACCGCCACCGAGGCGTTGAGCGCGCCCAGGCTGGCCGGAGTGGAGGCCGAGGGGTCGCGGGATGCCAGGGTGTTCATGGCTCCGAATATAGCTCCTGCTATAGTCATTAGCAATGTGAAACAATCGTCTTTATCGCGTTACTGGTCCAGAATTCAGGTTCAACACCGGAACAACCGGAAGGACAGGCGCAGGCGTGGGCAAGACCGACGATTCGACATCGCTGAAAAGCACCCCCTTGATCGAGGCCGAGCGCCAGGTCGAGAGCTTCCGGCAAGTGCGCGAGGCGCACCGTATGGAGCTGGTGGAGGACTATGTCGAGCTGATCTCGGACCTGCTGGCCGACGGCGGCGAGGCCCGCCAGGTCGACATCGCCACCCGCCTGGGCGTAGCCCAGCCCACCGTGGCGAAGATGCTGCGGCGGCTGGCCCGTGATGGCTGGGTGGTGCAGCGGCCGTACCGCGGCGTGTTCCTGACCCCGGAAGGCGAGGCGCTGGCGCATGCCAGCCGCCAGCGTCATCAGACCGTGGAGCGTTTCCTGCTGGCGCTGGGCGTGGACGCGGATACCGCACGGCGCGATGCCGAAGGTATAGAGCACCATGTAAGCGAGCAGACGCTGGCGTTGTTCGAAGCGTTTGTGCGCAAGGCCAGGGGCGCGGCGCCGTAACGGTAGCGCCGGGCCATGCCCGGCGGCCGTAATGTTGCGTCACGCATTTCGCCGGGCAGGGCCCGGCGCTACCGCGATTGGATGCCGGCGTTGGGGCAACGGGCCTGCTGCTGCGCACACGCCTGCTTCGTCCATTCCTTCAACACGGGCTGCAGGCCTTCGTAACGCCGGCCTTGCCAACCATTGGCCAGCACCTTGCCGTCGGCATCGATCAGCACCAGATTCGGCGGTGCCAGCCCAGCCAATGCCTGCAGTGCCGGCATGCGCGCGGCGCGGCGCGGGTCCAGCACCGGCCACGGCATCTCCTGCGCATGCATGTAGCGGCGCAGCGCGGCCTCGCTCTCATCCAGGCTGACGTACACCACTTCGGTATCGGCGCCGGCCTCGCGCAATGCGTCACGCACGCTGCGCAGTGTGGGTACGAAGGCATGGCAGGGCGCGCACCAGTCGGCGCCGAAGTACAACGCCACCAGCTTCGGTGGCGATGACCACTGCATCGGCCGCAGCGAGCGCTGATCCGGCCGCATCAGCGAGGCCGAGACCTGCGCGTGGAGGTCCGCAGCCATCGCTGGTGCGGCCAGCAGCACGGCACAGGCCAGCAACAACGCTCGTAGCGGCTTAGAACGCATAGCGCAGGTTGACGTACCACGAGCGCGCGAAGCGCGGCCCATAGACATAGTCGCTGTCTCGCAGCGCGCCCACTTCCAGATCCTTCTGGCGCTGGTCGAACACGTTCTTGACGCCTGCGGCCACCGACACTTCCTGCTGCGCCTGCGCGCCCAGGTGGCGGTGCCAGCGCGCACCCAGATCGGTCACCAGGAATGAACGCGTGCGGTGCAGTTCGCCCAGCCGGTTGTTCAGCACCGACATCGGCCCGGTGTGGCGCAGCGCGACGAAGGTCTCCCACGGCTCGGCCGGCATCCAGCTGAGCTGGGCCAGGCCGGTCCAGCGTGGGGTCTTCAGGTAGTCCCGGCTTTCGATCACGGTGTCGCCGCCGTCGCCGGTGTCGTCGAAGATGCGCTGCGGTTCGCGGAAACGCGAGCGGTACCACGAGGCACCCGCGGTCAGGCGCCACTGTGGCGACGGCTGCCAGCCGAGGTTGGTTTCCGCGCCCAGCACGTTGGAACCGGACGCGTTGTAGCGCAGCTGACTGAGCTGTCCGTCATCGCCGCGCTGGATCTCGCCCAGTGCGAAGGTGTCGCGGATGCGCGCATACGAGGCGGCGGCATCCCAGCTCCACACCGGATTGGCCGGGTCCGAGCGCCAGTCGAAGCCGAACAGGGTGGTCAACGCGCGCTCTTCCTTCAGGCCGTCGGTGTTGCGCACGCGCACCTGTTCGCCACCCAGCGTATCGACATGCACATCCTCAACGAAGATCTCTGGGGCACGGAAGCCGGTGGCAATGCCGGCGCGCCACTTCAGGTTGGGCGTGGCCTGCCAGGCCAGCGCGATGCGCGGCGAGAACACCGCGCTGTCCAGCTCCGAGCTCTTGTCCACGCGCGCACCCAGCACCAGGTCGACGTTGTCGCGCAGGCTCCACTCGTCCTGGATGAAGGCGCCCAGGTTGTGGAAGGTAGCGTCCTCCAGCACTGCCAACCGCTGGCCGTCACCGGTGCGGTTGTCGTCGCGCAGCGCCTCGTGCTTGTACTGCACGCCGAAGGCCAGCGCGTGCGCCCCCAACCGCCAGTTCAACTGGCTGTCGATGTAGTGCAGCGGGTTGTGGGTGCGGCCGTACTGGCGCCACGACCGCGAGGCCGCGCTGCCGGCCACGTTCGGGTCCAGCTGCGACGGGTCATAGCCAGGCGCAGACGGATCGGTGACCACATCGCCCAGGCCGCCATAGAAGCTGTCACGGTCGATGTCGGCGAAGGCATAGGCCAGGCGGAAATCAACGTCGGCATTGATCTCCTGATTCCACGACACGCTGCCGCGCCGGTACTTCGTATCCAGCGATTCGGCGATGTTGGCCAGGTATTCTGGCTGGTCCAGGCGGTTGCCGCCGCGGCGGGTTTCATCGGTCACCTGCAGGTCCAGGCGCAGCCGTGTGCCCGGTGTGGGCGCATACCAGGCCTGCAGTCCGCCGACCTTGAGGTTCTTGCGGGTGATCTCGGTGTAGCCGTCACCGTTGTAGTCGATGCCGCTGTTCCAGTTGCGCTGGGCAATCACCGACAGCCCGGCGTCGGCATCCTTGGCCACCAGGTCGAGGCGCACATCGGCATTCTTCTGCGGCGTGCCTTTCAGCACATCCACGCCGGCCTGCACATGGCCACCGCTGCGCGCCGGCAGCGGCGGGATCAGGTTGATCACACCGGCCACCGCGCCCGGTCCATACAGCGCCGAACCACCGCCTTTGACCACTTCGATGCGGTCGACGAACCCGGCCGGAATCTGTTCCAGGCCGTACACGCTGCCCAGCGTGGACAGCAACGGGATGCCATCGAACAACAGCTGGTTGTAGGCGCCGGGCAGGCCCAGCAGCTGTACCTCGCTGGTGTTGCAGTTCTGGCAGTTGCTTTCCACGCGCAGGCCATTGATCAGTTCGGCGGCACGCGAGAAGTCGGTGGCCGCGCGCAGCGCGATGTCTTCCTTGCGCAGCACTTCGGTGCGGATCGGGACATCGGACAGCAGGCGTTCGCTGCGGGTGGCAGTGCTGACCTTGACCTGCACACGGTCCAGCTCGGTCGGCTTTGGTGTGGCTGCCAGCACGGGCAACGGCAGGGTCAGGGCGATGGCGGCAGCCAGAGGCAGCCGGCGGGAAAGGGGTCTGGAAACGGGCATGAAGGCGTCGTCCTTGGGAGAGGAAAGGCGGCGAGGGCGACCTGGCTGACGCATATGAAAGCAGAGGGTCATAGATATAGCAATTGCTATATAAATAAGTCCGTGCAATCACGAAGCCGGAAGCAGGATCAGAACATCGCGGACGACAGTGTTATAACATTACAAATCAACGCCAGAACCCTGCCGGATGTCATGCCCGGCAGGGTGCGATCGAAATCGAGGAACGCCGCCCCGGTCTGGCCCCGGGGCGGCGAGGGGATTACCAGGCGGCGCGCAGGCCCACCTGGGCACCGTGGTTGCGATAGCCGCTGTCGCCACGCTGCACACGCAGGTCACCCCATGCGCTCCAGCGCTGGCCCAGCTGCAGCTGGGCACCGGCCTGCACTTCGTAGCGGTTCTCCGGCGTCTTCGCGCTCAACGACTCACTGTTGAAACGCATGGCCTCATCGCGCTGGCCACGCAGCCAGTTCGCCGCCAGGAACGGCTGCACGCGGTTGCCCTGCAGCGTGCCCTGGCCAAACAGGCGTACGCCGAGGCGGCTGTTGAGGCCGCCGCCGCGGCCATCCTCGACCGTGGTGCCATTGTTTTCGACCAGGCTGTCACCGTCGTAGTCGGTCCAGGTCAGCTGCGCCTGCGGCTGCAGGTACAGCGTGCTGGCCTCACTGCTGCGGATGGCCCAGGCATATCCGGCTTCCAGCGATGCGCTGCGGGTCCTGGAATCGTAGGTCTCGCGGGCGATGCCTTCGCCCTGCACCTCGTTGTCGAAGCGCGCCGCCTGCAGCCAGCCGTCCACATACAGGCCGGCACTGCTCTGCGCATCCTGCACCCAGCCCAGGTAGACACCGGCCGACTTGCCCTTGACCTTGCCGCGGGTGCCATAGCCGCTCAGCGTCGACACCGCCTGCGTGGTCGCCTCGCCGGTGCCCAGCATCACGCCGACCTGGCCACGGCCATCGCCCCAGCGCCAGACATCGCTGCCCAGCTGCAGGGTGTTGATGTGGGTACGGGCGTCAACCTGGCCGGCCACGTTCGCCTGCAGCTGGTCACGCCCGGCGCGCACCCAGGTGCCGATGCGGGCGCGGTCGAAGCCGGACTCGCCGCGGTCGTGGCGGCGCAGCTGGAACATCTGCACGGCCGCGGCCTGGTTGGCCAGGTAGGCGCCCGGTTCCGGACGCAGCACCGGCACTGGATCGACGGGATTGACCGGATCAATGGGATCGATGGGATCGACCGGGTCCACAGGATCGACCGGATCCACCGGACCAGTGCCCTGGCACTCCGGCAGTGACGGATTGATATCGCACGGATTACCGGTATAGGCCGAGGTCAGGTACCAGTTGCCGTTGGTCGCGCCCGGAGTGCCCTTGCGCAGGAAATACTCGTACATGCCGCCGATGGCGCGGCCCTGCAGCGCGAGGTGACCATTGCTGGCACCGTCCACCTGCACCAGCGGAATACCGTTGACGGTCTGTGCACCAGCGCCGGCAATGTTGTTGACGGTGACCTGGGTGGTGCCGCTGGTATTGCCGGTGACATGCACGCGCGAGCTTGCTGCGTCGTCGCCGGCCAGCACCGTGTTGAAGTGCAGGGTGCCGCCATTGCCGGTGTAGTTGCCGTTGACGGTCAGCTGCGGATAGGCCGCCGTACCCGCGGCACCGAGGAAGATATTGCTGCCTGCACCCAGGGTGAGGTTGCCGGTGTTGCTGTCGCCGGACAGCGTCCAGCGACCGCCCTGGTCGACGATGACGTCGGCCGGGCCGAGGATGCGACCGGTGAGGTCGAGGCCGTCGAGCAGGCTGATCTTTGCGGTGGCGGTATCGGCGATGGTGATGTCGCCATTGAGCTTGGAGGTGCGGGCGGTGAAATCGAGCAGGGCGTTGTCAGCGGCTTCCACGATCACGCCGTTTCCGCCGATGAGGGTGGAACCGTTCTGTACGATGATGCGTGCGAGTGCCGTACTGCTGCCCCTGCCTGCGGCACGAATAGCGCTGCCCTGCAGACCTTCCACGCGCGAGCCGTCGACCAGCGCGTACCAGTCGTCAGGGTCTGCGATGGCAGGCTGGCCGGCGGTTGATAGAGAAGCAAAAATCCCGTCCTGCCCACCAACGGCTGTCGATCCGTTGCGGAGCTCCAGCACGCCAGCCAGTGCCTGCACTCCATATCGCGTGCCGGAGAATATAGTGCTATTTGCCAGTATGGATGCACCTCCGCTGACGTTTGCGGCGGCCAGATTGCCCGCCACGCGGCTGTTGTTGATAGTCACCACCGTCAGGGGGGTTCCAGGCGGCGCCCTGAGGTTGGATCCAGTCCCAAGACCGTAGTTCCAGCTTCCACCGATGATGGAGGAGTCGGAGATGTTGACGAAAGAGTTGATGAACTGGGTTTGTCCGGTGACGGTTGCTTGATCCAGGTTCACTTGGCTGAGTGTCGATGAGACGCCATGAATCCTCGCACCAATGACGTTGAGCGTGGACTGTTCGATGACCTGTGCACTTTGTCCCTCGAAGGGGCTGCCTGCGCGCAGAGTGAAGGTCTGACCGTTGCGCACGACGATCTGGGCGCTTGATTCATCTGCCATGGACAGGCCCAGGCATGCCATTAGTGCGCTTGCCAGCACGGCCGGGTAGGAAACGCGCCGCCGCGTGGAGACGTCCATTGGATTGGCGAGTGATATTGAGATAACGCGGAACTTCGGCGTGAACTGCATCATGCGCATGGGTGTTTCTCCTTGAAGCCTATTGGGGGGACCTGCATCCGCAGGACCGGAGGCGGCACTGTGCGGATCGGGTCTTGCCTGGGCCATGCAATTAATCTGAAACGACTGCAGCGGCACTTGCCGGATTCAAACCCCGTTCAATAACTCACCAAACTGAATGGAGCGCGTGGTCTGAATAATTCAGCGTGCGTGAGAGCGCAGTGAATGGCGCGTGCAGGATGCTCAAGCTGCGCATCTGCAATCTAAATCCGTGACAGCGGCCACAGTTCATCGGCGCCGTGGCGCTGCGTGGCGGGGGGCATGGAGTCGGGGACGGCTCAGAGCCCTTTCCTCTGGAAAGGGATCCGACCCAGGGGCCTCGATCAGCCGCGGCGGAACGCGGCGGGGGTACGGGCGCCGACGATGATCATGCGGATCATCGTGGAGATCTGTTCAACCAGCTCCGGATCCTTCTCCGGTGGCAGGTCCATGGCGGTGGCACCCATCGCGAACACCAGCCGGGTGATGGCCTTGGCCACCAGTTCCGGGGCATGCAGTACGGCGCCATCCAGTGCGGCCAGGCGCACCAGGTCGTGCTGCAGCTCTTCCTCGAAATAGTGCAGCTCGCGTTCGACCGCATGCTTGAAGTCGTCCGAGCCGACCGCGCCCTCGCGCAGCAGCACGTGCAGCAGCTTGTCGTCGGCGCGCAGCTGCTCCATGAAGGTCTCCACCGAGACCCGCACCACGCTGGTGGCGGTGGAGGTGGCGCGCTGGCGGGCCTCGCCGATGATGGTGCGCAGCGAGCGGCCGGCCGCATCGATCAGCGCCACGGCCAGTTCGTCCATGTCGCGGAACTGCCGATAGAAGCTGTTCGGCGCGATGCCGGCCTCACGTGCCACTTCGCGCAGGCTGAGCGTGGACAGGCTGCGGTGCGGCCCGATCAGTTTCAGGGCAGCAGCCAGCAGATCCTCGCGGCTCACCGTACGGCGGGCCGGGCTGTTGGCATCTTCGGGCGTCGACAAGGCGGTGGCGGCGGCCATGGGGGTTCCGGTGGGGCGAGGCTGAATCATACCCAATCCGGTTCAATATACACATGTATACACAGGTGTATGTGCGCCCGTATAGTGCGCCCATGAGCGCTGTCGTCCGTCCGTCCCTGTTCTCTCCGTACCGCTGGGTCTCGCCGTCGCTGTTCGATTTCTGGGCGGGCCAGCTCAATCCCCTGTGGACCCTGCGCGAGCCGGTGGCCCGCCTGGTCCGGCGCGAGCCGGCCGGCGAGGGCGCGGCGACCCTGGTCCTGCGCACCAACCGGCACTGGGCCGGCATGCGTGCCGGCCAGCACGTCACCCTCGGCGTCGAGATTGAAGGACGCCTGTGGCAGCGCAGCTACAGCCCGACCGCACTGGGTCGGCGCGAGCTGGCGATTACCGTCAAGGCGATCGACGGCGGCCGGGTCAGCCAGCATCTGGTCAACCATGCGCAGCCGGGCGAACTGTTCCGTCTCGATGCCGCCTTCGGCGAATTCCATATGCCGGCCGCGGCGCCGGTGCTGCTGCTGGCGGCCGGCAGTGGCATCACGCCGATGCGCAGCCTCCTGCGCGAGGCCTGCCAGCGCCCGCTCGCGGCGCCGGTGGACCTGTTCTACTGGGAACGCACCGCCGCCCACCTGCAGTTCCGTGATGAACTGCAGGCGCTGGCCGCAGCGAACCCGAACCTGCGCGTGCACCTGCTGACCACCCGAGAAGGCGAAGCACCGGCCGCGCGTATCGATACCCACGATCTGCAGGTGGCCGGCGATGACACGCCGTTGGCGCAGCGCCATGTGCTGGCCTGCGGCCCGGATGGCTTCGTTGCCGCCGCGCGCGAGCGCCTGGCGCACCAGGTGGCCGGCTTCCAGGCCGAAGCCTTCACCCCGCCAGCGCCGCTGCGCGATGCCGACAGTGAAGGCGAAGTCTCGCTGACGCTGGCCCGCAGTGGCCGCCAGCTGAGCGTGCCGCGTGGCCGCTCGCTGCTGGAAAGCCTCGAAGCCCACGGCATCAAGCCCAAACACGGCTGCCGCATGGGTATCTGCAACAGCTGCAGCTGTGACCGCGTCAGTGGCGCCACCCGCCACCTGCGCACCGGCGACCTGCAGTCCGAATCGGCGCAGCCGGTGCGGATCTGCGTGAGCGCACCGACCACCGACCTGACCCTGGATCTCTGAGGACGCCTGCCATGACCCGCGCTACCGACCGTGCCCTGAGTACTGCCGAGATGCATGCCTTCGGTGAGGAACTCGACGCGATCCGCGACCGTGTGATCGGCAGCCTCGGCGCCTCCGATACCCGCTACATCCGCCGCGTGGCCGCCGCCGTGCGCTGGTTCGGCGTGGGTGGCCGTGGCCTGCTGTTCCTGGCGGCGTTCTCGCCGTTGTTCTGGATGCCGCTGCTGTGGCCGGCCGCGATCACAGGCACGCTGCTGCTGGCGCTGTCGAAGATCCTGGAGAACATGGAGCTGGGCCACAACGTCATGCACGGCCAGTTCGACTGGACCGGCGACCCCAAGCTCAACGGCAACACCTACGAGTGGGACATCGTTGCCACCGCCGACAACTGGCGCAAGACCCACAATTTCCGCCACCACACCTACACCAACGTGCGTGGCATGGACGATGACATCGGCTACGGCCTGCTGCGCATCTTCCCGGAACAGCGCTGGAAGCCGTTCTACCTGCTGCAGCCGATCATCGCGCCGATCTTCGCGCTGCTGTTCCAGTGGGGCGTGGCCGCGCAGGACCTGCGCCTGGGCCGTTGGCTGAAGGGCCGCATCAGTGGCCGTGCGATGTGGATGCAGACCCGCCCGGTGGCGCGAAAAATGGCCCGTCAGGTGCTGAAGGACTACGTGTTCTTCCCGCTGCTGGCCGGCCCGTTCTTCCTCACCGTGATGCTGGGCAATCTGGTGGCCAACGGCCTGCGCAACATCTGGACCTACGTGATCATCTTCTGCGGGCACTTCACCGCCGAATCGGAAACCTTCCCGAAGGAGTGCCTGCGCAATGAGTCGCGCGGTCACTGGTACCTGCGCCAGCTGCGCGGTTCGTCCAACATCAGCGGCGGCTTCCTGATCAACGTGCTGTCGGGCAACCTCAGCCACCAGATCGAGCACCACTTCTACCCGGACCTGCCGGCCAACCGCTATGCGGCCATCGCCAAGGAAGTGAAGGACATCTGCCGCCGTTACGGCCAGCACTACAACAACGGCTCGCTGCCGCGCCAGTTCGGCCAGGTCGTCTGGCGCATCCTGCGCCACGCGTTCCCGAGCAAGCCGCGCCGCCTGCCGATGTCGGACATCATGTCCGCACCGGCATCGGCCAACGCGGGCTGATCGACTCAGCCCGCCTTCGCCAGAGCCGCCTGCTCGCGGTCCAGGCGGCGCAGGAACACCTGCATTTCCTTGCGTGCCTGCTGGTCGCCCTTGCTGCCGGCCACGCTCAAACCGCGTTGCCACGCTTCGCGCGCCGCCTGCGGCTGGCCACTGGCCAGCCAGGCCTTGCCCAGCAGCTTCCACGCTGCCGAATACTGCGGATCAAGGACCACGCAACGGCCCAGATGGGTCGCTGCGCGCACCGGGTTGCCGGCATCCAGCCAGCCCTTGCCCAGGCCGAAGCGCAGCAGCGCGCCGTCCTTGCCGCTGGCGAGCATGCATTCCAGAGTCTCGATGTTCATCAGCGCACCTCCACCAGCAGCTCGGCCGGTCCCGGCTGGAAGCGGCCGCGATGGAACAGCAGCGGCGCGCCGCCGTTCTCGTGCACTTCGATGATGCGGCCGGCCAGCAGCAGGTGATCGCCGACCGGCCACTGCGCGTGGCGGGTACAGGTGAGGTGCGCTACCGCACCGGCGATGCGCGGTGGGGCGTCCTCGTCGTCATCCAGCAATGCCAGACCGTCGAAGCGGTTGCGTACCTGCGGATCGGCAAAGCGCCGGGCCAGTGCTTCCTGGTCGGCCGCCAGCACGCTGATCGCAAAGCGGGTGGCACGCTGGAAGGTGGACAGGCTCTGCGCGTGCAACGCCAGGTTCCACAGCACCAGTGGCGGCTGCAATGACACCGGCACGAACGAATTGATGGTCAGGCCGATGGGCTTGCCCTGCGCATCGCGCGCGCAGACGATGGCCACGCCGGTAGGAAAGTGGCCGAGCAGCCGCCGCAGGGCACGCGGCGGCATCTCGACCGACGGCACCGGGGCCGGGGCGGGGAAGACCCCCGCCCACGGCCCGGCGTACGGCAGTGTCTCGCCGCTCATGAGGCCCGGGCCTGGCGGTAGCGCCGGCCGACCTCGGCCCAGTTGATGATGTTGAAGAACGCACCGATGTAGTCCGGGCGGCGGTTCTGGTAGTGCAGGTAGTAGGCGTGTTCCCAGACGTCCAGTGCGAGGATCGGGGTATTGCCGGACAGGCCGACCGTTGCACCCATCAGCGGGCTGTCCTGGTTGGCGCTGCTTTCAACCTTCAGGCGGCCGTCGCGATCGCTGGTCAGCCAGGCCCAGCCACTGCCGAAGCGGGTCTGCGCGGCCTTGGTGAAGGCCTCCTTGAAGGCATCGAAGCCACCCAGATCGCGGTCGATGGCGGCGGCCAGCTCATCATCGGGCGTGCCGCCGTTGGCGCTGAGCACGGTCCAGAACAGGCTGTGGTTGGCGTGGCCACCGCCGTTGTTGCGGACTGCGCCACGCTGCGCCTCGGGCACTGCATCGAGGTTGGCGATCAGCGCCTCGACCGGCTGCTCGGCGATGCCGGCCTGCTCGATGGCGGCATTGAGGTTGTTGACGTAGGTCTGGTGGTGCTTGCTGTGGTGGATCTCCATCGTGCGCGCATCGAAATGCGGCTCGAGGGCGTCGTAGGCGTAGGGGAGCGGGGGAAGCGAGTACGACATCGAAGCAATCTCCGTGGGGAAGGCCAAGGGGGCTGGCCGTGGGGAGACTGTTATCGCACCTCAACATTGGTTGAGGTCAATAGATCAAGAGGTCAAGACGGAGGCATGGTAGTGCCGGCCGCTGGCCGGCATTCAGCGAAGGTCGGGTTGCCGGCCAGCGGCCGGCACTACCAGAACCCGCTTTCCGAACCCTCACCGGCGCGCTGATGCGCTGCCCGCGCTCGCAGGAAACTGTCAGGAGGGGGCGGGGGCCGCTGGCCAGGACCGTTGGCGCCAAGGATGGCGCCATCGAGCACCATGGAGGGGCTTTTGCGTGTCCTGGCCAGCGGCCCCCGCCCCCTCCCACACGGATCAACAAAAGCGCCGGCAGGCGAACCCGCCGCCAGCGCTTTCATCAACTCAACTCAACCAGTCCTTGCAGGCGCCATCCACCTGGTCACCGCACGCCTGCTGCATCCGCTGCTGCAGCCGTGCCAGCGTCTCCGCACCCTGGTGCTTGCCGCTCCACGCCTTCAACTGCCCGGCAAGTCGCTCGAAACGCTGGCGGGTACGCTGGTGGTAGCCCGAAGGCTGCGCCTCCAGTTCGGCAATCAAGGAGGCGGTCGCCTGCTCGATGCGCGGTGCATCGTCCGGCGCCAGCTTCAGCAGGCCTTCCACGTACAGCACGCCCCATTGCACTCGGGTGGCCGGGCCCTGCGCACCATCGTAGGCGCGCTTCAACCACCCCAGCGCGCCGGCGGTGTCGCCGCGCTGCTCGGCCAGTTCGGCCAGCTCGGGCATGTAGTAGTACGGCTGCTCGCTGCGCTTCAGCTCGGCCAGCAACAGTGCCTCGGCACCCGCGTCGTCACCTACCTCGCGCAACGCGTACACCGCGCTGCTGATCGTGGCCTGGCGTGCATGCGCATCGGTGGCGGCGGCATCGGCAGCGGCCACGCGCTGCTTGACCCGCTCGACCAGCGGCGCGGGCAGTGCGCCCTTGGGCTGTTGCTGGCGGGCCAGCGATACTTCGGTCAGCGCACGCGACAACGCGTCGTCGGCGCGGTCACCGCGCTCGGCATCGGCGCGCTCCAGTGCGACCAGCAATTGCTGGCCCAGGGTGCTGGACGTGGCCGGGCCTGCATTGGCCTGCTTGACCAGCTGCACGCCTGCATAGCCCAGCAACTCACGATTGCGGCGCACTTCCGCCGGTTGTGCCAGTACGGCCTGCAGCAGCTCGCGCACTTCGGTGGGCGAGGCATCGGGCTTCTCGGCTGTGGCCAGAGCCAGCAGGGCGAAACGGCGCTGCAGGGCGGCGTCGGGTGCCGCCCTGGACAACTGGCGCAGCACGTCCTGGCTCCTGCGCTCGCCGGCCAGGCGGTTGGCGTCCACTTCCCAGCCGTAGTCGCCCAGTACCTGCCAGTCTTCGGTGGCCAGCTGGTCCGGCGTTGCCAGCGCGGTGGCCAAGGTGGCCGCAACGGCACTGCGGCGGCCTGCGGCGACGGTCAGGGCCCGGGTCAGTTCGGCGGCGTCATTGCCACCGGCCACGCGGGTGATTTCGTTGCGCTGTGGGTCCAGCACGATCAGCGTGGGATAGCCGCGTACGCCGAAGCGTTCGCCCCAGGCCTGCGCACCTTCCTCGTCGCCATCCAGGTAGACGGGAACGAATTTGCTGGTCAGCGCGATGAAGGCCGGGTCCTTGAACAGGCCCGCCTTGAGCTGGTTGCACGGCGGGCACCAGACCGCACCCCAGTACAGCAGCACCGGCTTGCCGCTGTCGGCGGCTTCGGCGAAGGCATCGTCCACATCGCCCTGGCGCCAGGCGATGGCGGATGCCGGCGCGGGTGCCTCGGCAGAGTTGGCGGTGGATACCGGGGCCGGGGTGCAGGCGCTCAGCGCCGAAGCCAGCAGCAACACGGAAAGCGCGACGCGCATCGGCAGCATCTCGAAGGGCAGGGTGACAGGCCATTGTAGGAACCGCCGGGGAGCCTGCTGATTCAGTTTGCTTATGACAGGCGTGCCGCAGGGCATGACGCCCACCGGGCATTGCCGGGCGGATGCCTTCAGGCCGCTGCCCGCACCATCTGCTGGTACACCAGCCCGTTGATCTCGCCGACCTCGCCATCCAGCACGAAGCCATAGCGCAGGTAGGTAGGCACTGCATTGAGCGAGGCGCGCACCGTCAGTACCGGCTCGCGTACCTGCGGCAGCACGGCTTCGAACAAGGCATGGCCGATGCCCTGGCCCTGGCAGGCGGGATCGACGAACAGCATCGCCAGGTGCCGGCCCTCCTTCAATTCGACCACGCCGATTACGCGCGCATCCTGCTCGGCCACCAGGATGTGGTTGTCACCCTGCAGGCGTGCACCAAACGCATCGGCTGCAGCGACACTGCCGAAGGTGGCGATGCCGGCCGCGCTGAGCGAAGGCGCGACCGCTGCAGTGAACGCAGCCAGGCACACCGCGCTGATCGCGGGCAGGTCATCGACGTGGGCAGGGCGGATCGTCGGCATGCAGTGTTCTTCCAGTGGTAGGCGGCGCGTCATCGTCGCCGCAGGCCTGCGCGCTAAGCTGGCGGCATGAGTGATTTCAATCCTGCTTACGCTGCCTTGTTTCCGCAACAGGGTCTGAGCCTGGGCCTGATGACGCCTGTCGCCGCACATGGACTGGCCGATCCGCATGAGGCGCGGCGCATTGCGCGACTGGCCGATGATCTTGGCTTCGCCGCGCTTTGGACCCGCGATGTACCGTTGATGGTGCCGCAGGGCCCGGATGCAACAGCGAGTGCGCTGGATGACCCGTTCCTGTGGCTGGGCATGTTGGCTGCCGCGACCGAGCGCATCGTGGTCGGCAGCGCAGCTATCGTGCTGCCATTGCGCCAGCCGCTGCAGGTGGCCAAGTCGGCCTTGAGCCTGGACCGGATCAGTGGCGGACGCTTCGTGCTGGGCCTGGGTTCGGGTGACCGACCGGAAGAGTTCGCCGCATTCGGCGAGGATCTGGAGGGCAGGGCGGCGACGTTCCGTGAGCGCTGGACCTTGTTGCGGGCGGCGCTGTCACCGGAGGCCGATGAGCGGACGGCCGTACTGCAGGCGACGGGTGGCTTCGACGTGCTGCCGGCGCCGGCAACCCGCATCCCGATGCTGGTGGTGGGTACCGCGCGGCAGAGCCTGCAGTGGATCGCGCGCGAGGCCGAAGGCTGGGCCACCTATCATCGCGACGAGGCCGCACAGGAAGGGCGCATCGGCCTGTGGCAGCAGGCGCTGGTGCAGCGTGGTGGGCCAGCCAAGCCTTTCGTGCAGTCGATGCTGCTGGATCTGCAGGCCGATCCGCAGGCGCCAGCCGAGCCGCTGCCGCTGGGCCTGAAGGTCGGCCGCGATGGCCTGCGTGACTACCTGCTGCGCGTGCATGCGCAGGGCGTGGCACATGTGATGTTCAACCTGGTCGACAACGGGCGGTCGATGGGCGCCGTGCTGCGCGAGATCGGCGAGCAGGTTCTGCCGGATGTGCTCCGGTAGGTGTCCACCCTGGTGGACACGTTCCAGCAGTCGAGCACGGCTCGATTCTACATGGGGTTCGCATCTGCGTATCATTCGCATTTGATACCCCGATGCCGGAGCTCCGCGTGACCCAACGTTCCCCCATGCACCCGACCGGACGCCTGTTCGCGGTGGTCGCTTTCATCGAGGCCGTGACCTGGGCCGGCCTGCTCATCGGCATGTGGATGAAGTACGGCCCGATGGCCAACGTTGCGCTGGTCAAGCTGTTCGGGCCCCTGCACGGCGTGGCCTTCCTGGCCTATGTGGCGGTCACTCTGTTCGCGGCGGTGCGGCTACGCTGGCCGTGGTGGGCCAGTGCCCTGGCACTGCTGGCGGCGATCCCGCCGCTGGTGACGCTGCCGCTGGAGTGGTGGTTCAAGCGCCGTGGTCTGCTGGGCCTGCGTGCAATGCGCTGAACCCACTGTTGCATGCCCATTCAAGAGAATGGGTATCAAATGCAAATACGAGCCGTTATCATTTAAGGATGGCATCGGGCCCTGAGCAGGACTGATGCCGGGCGGGGGCGTACAGACGCACCCGGCCATCCTTTCCTGTTACGGCTGGTGTTTCATGCACGCACGTCCCGTCGTTCCCGGCTTGCCGGCGCTGGTGTTGGCTGCCCTGATCGGCACCATGGCGATGATGTCCTTCGTCGCCGTGATCGGCCCGGTGGTCCGCATGCTCGGTTTGTCCGAGTGGCATGCCGGCCTCTCGGTCACCGCCGCCGGTGTGTTGTGGATGCTGGCCGCGCGCCCGTGGGGCCAGCTCAGCGACCGCATCGGCCGCAAGCGCGTGCTGATGCTGGCGATGAGTGCCTACACCGTGGTCTACATCGCGCTGGCGGTGTTCATCGACGTGGCCCTGCAGGCGGTGCCGCCTGTATTGGTATCGGTGCTGGTGCTGGTCGGTGCGCGTGGCCTGATCGGCCTGTTCTACGCCGCGGTGCCTCCTGCCGCTGCCGCGCTGATCGCCGACAAGGCACCGACCGGGCAGCGTGCGAAATTCCTCGCCCGGCTGGGCAGCGCCAACGCACTGGGCATGGTGCTTGGCCCGGCCGCCGCTGGCTGGCTGGCCTATACGAATCTGTCGCTGGCGCTGTATGTGGCCGCATTGTTGCCGCTGCTTGCGCTGGCATTGCTGGCGTGGCGGTTGCCGGCCACACCGCCGGTGGAGAGCGCTTCTGCGCAACGCCGCCAGCCGATGAGCCGTCTCGACCCGCGCCTGCGCCTGCCACAGCTGGCGGCGTTCATCGCCATGATCTCGGTGACCATCGCGCAGGTCACGGTCGGCTTCTTCGCGATCGACCGCCTCGGCCTGGATGCAGCGGCGGGCGCGCGCATGGCCGGCATTGCACTCACAGCGGTTGGCGTCGGCCTGATCCTGGCGCAGGCGCTGGTGATGAAGCTGGAGGTACATCCACGCCGCTGGATCGTCCTCGGCGCGCTCATTTCCGGCATCGGCTTCGCTTCGGTGGCGGGCGTGCAGCAGGCCTGGCAGTTGCCGGCGGCGTACGCGCTGGCCGCGTTCGGCATGGGTTTCGTATTCCCCTCGTTCCAGGCGCTGGCCGCCGATGCGGTGGAGGCGCACGAGCAGGGCGCCGCGGCCGGCACGGTGGCGGCCGCGCAGGGGCTGGGCATGGTGGCCGGGCCGATGCTCGGCACGCTGTTGTATCGCGGCGGGCCAAGCCTGCCTTACCTGCTGGTCGGCGCGCTGCTGCTGTTGCTGTGCGCGCTGGCCGCAGCGCATCGGATGAAGGAGACCCCATGAACGATTCCCTGATGCAGGGCGCGTGGCCGGAGGCTGCGCCAGCGCCGCAGGAGAACACCGACGACGCGTCGCTGTTCCTGCTGCAGCATGCGGGCCAGCACGTGCACGCACGCGGGTGCCGCGCCGCGCTGCCGGTCGGTGCACTGGCGACGCTGGCAGAGCGCGTTTCGGAGTTCTTTGCCCAGCAGCGCGGTGGTCCGGGCCTGTTGGTTGGCGCGGTGCCGTTCGAACCGCGCGCGGACGATGCGTTGTACCAGCCCGAGCGCCTGCTGCCTGCGCTGGCACTGCAACCGCAGGCCGCACCGCCGCTGGACGGCGCCCTGCGGGCCGAGCCTGTGCCGCAGGACTATGCGTCAGCGGTTGCCGCGGCGGTGCAGGTCCTGCGTGCGCCCGAGCAGAACCTGCACAAGGTGGTGCTGGCGCGCAGCCTGTTGGCGCGCACCCGCCAGGCGCTGTCGCCGGACGTGCTGCTGGCACGCCTGGGCGCGGATCCGTCGGTGGCGACCTACGCGGTGCCGTTGCCGGTGGAGCTGGGCCAGGCGCCGGCGTGGCTGGTGGGGGCAACCCCGGAACTGCTGCTGCGCAAGCGCGGTGCCGAACTGTTGTCGCATCCGCTCGCCGGGTCAGCACGCCGCAGCGCCGATGCTGCCGAGGACGAGCGTGCCGCGCAGGCGCTGCTGGCCTCGACCAAGGACCATGACGAGCATCGCCATGTGGTGGACGCCATCGTCGAGGGCCTGGCACCGTACTGCAGCCACATCGATGCACAGCCACGGCCGATGCTGCATGCCACCGCCAGCATGTGGCACCTGGGCACCCGCATCCATGCCACCCTGAAGGATCCGCAGACGTCTGCCGCCGAACTGCTGGCACAGCTGCACCCCACGCCGGCGGTCTGCGGTACGCCGCGGCTGGCGGCACTGCAGCGCATCCGCGAACTGGAACCGGTGCCGCGCGGCTTCTACGCCGGCGCCGTGGGCTGGCTGGATGCGCAGGGTGACGGCGACTGGTACGTGGCGATCCGCTGCGCACGCCTGCAGGGCACGCAGCTGCGCCTGTATGCCGGTGCCGGCATCGTCGCCGAATCGGAACCCGAGGCCGAGGTGGCCGAAACCGCGGCGAAGTTCGCTGCCCTGTTGAACGCGCTGGGTGTCCATGAATCCGCGCCCGCCATCGAGCCTGCCGCATGACTACCTCCATTGATTCCTCCCGCCTGCCACTGAAGCAGGTATGGCCCGATACGCTGGCGGCGCGCTATCGCGAGGCCGGTCACTGGCGCGGCGAGACCTTCCCGGCGTTCCTGCGCGAGCGCGCGGAACGCTATGCGGATGACATCGCGGTGGTCGCCGGTGACGTCCGCCTGAGCTACGCGCAGCTTTGGCACGAAGCCGGTCGCATCGGTGCCGGCCTGCTGGCACTCGGCCTGCAGCCCGGTGAGCGGGTGCTGGTGCAGCTGGGCAACACCGCAGGCTTCATCACCACGGTCTGTGGTCTGTTCCGTGCGGGTCTGGTGCCGGTATACGCGTTGCCGGCGCATCGCATCACCGAACTGGTGCACTTCGCCAACAAGGCCGAGGCCAGTGCCTACATCACTGCCGACCTGCACGATGGCTTTGATCATCGCGGGCTGGCGCGGGCGCTGCAGGCCGAGGTGCCGGCGCTGCGCCACGTGGTCATCGATGGCGATGCGGCGGAGTTCACCGCGCTGCAGGCGCTGCAGGGCGATCGCAGCGAGCTGCCGGCCGACCCGGACCCGCAGTCGGTGGCGTTCCTGCAGATCTCCGGTGGCAGTACCGGGTTGTCCAAGCTGATTCCGCGTACCCACGACGACTACATCTATTCGTTCCGCGCCAGCAATGACCTCTGCGGCATCGACCGCGACAGCGTCTACCTGGTCGCGCTGCCGGCCGCGCACAACTTCCCGATGAGTTCGCCCGGCTTCTTCGGTGCGCTGTATGCCGGCGCCCGCGTGGTGCTCAGCCCCGGTCCCGGCCCGGATGCGGCCTTCCCGCTGATCGCCCGCGAACAGGTGACCTGCTGCGGACTGGTGCCGCCGCTGGCGCTGCTGTGGGCGCAGGCGGCGGCTACGAGCAAGCACGACCTGTCCAGCCTGCAGGTACTGCAGGTGGGCGGCGCCAAGCTGGTACCGGAAGCCGCACGGCGAGTGATCGACGGCCTGGGCTGCACCCTGCAGCAGGTGTTCGGCATGGCCGAAGGCCTGGTCAACTACACCCGGCTGGATGATCCGGAGGAACTGATCGTGGCCTGCCAGGGCCGGCCGATCAGCCCGGACGACGAAGTGCGCGTGGTCGATGACCACGACCAGCCGGTGGCTGAGGGCGAAGTGGGCCATCTGCTGACCCGCGGCCCGTACACCATCCGTGGTTACCACAACGATGCGGTGGCCAACGCGCGCTCGTTCACCGACGATGGGTTCTACCGCACCGGCGACCGCGTGCAGCAGTTGCCCGGCGGCTATCTGGTGGTGCAGGGCCGCGCCGGTGACCACATCAACCGCGCGGGCGAGAAGATCTCCGCCGAGGAGATTGAAGATCACCTGCTGGCCCACCCCGGCGTGTTCGACGCCGCCGTGGTCTCCATTCCCGACGAGTATCTCGGTGAGCGCAGCTGCGCGTTCGTGATCCAGCAGGGGGAGCCGATCAAGGCGCCGGCACTGAAAGCCTGGATGCGTACGCGCGGCCTGGCCGCCTTCAAGGTGCCGGATCAGGTCGTGTTCGTCGACAGTTTCGATACCACCGCGGTCGGCAAGATCAGCCGCCGCGAACTGCGCGCGCAGCTGCGCGCGCGTCATCTGCAACAGACAGGAGGAACGCGCTGATGGCGCTGCCCCGCATCACCAACTATTCCTTGCCGACCGCTGCCGAACTGCCGCAGGCGCGCGGGCCCTGGCGCCCGCAACGCGATCGTGTCGCGCTGCTGGTACACGACATGCAGCGCTACTTCCTGGCCGCGTTCGATGCCGGAAACGCGCCGCTGCGGCCGGCGGTGGACAACATCGCGCGCCTGCTGGCGCATTGCCGCGCACATGGCATTCCGGTCTTCTACACCGCCCAGCATGGCGACCAGGATCGCCGTGACCGTGGCCTGCAGGCCGACCTGTGGGGCCCGGGCATGCGCCGCAGTGCCGATCATGAGCCGATCATCGAGGCGCTGGCACCGCAGCCGGGTGAGCATGTGCTGGTGAAGCACCGCTACAGCGCGTTCCAGCGCAGTAACCTGGAGACGCTGATGCGGGTGCGCGGCCGCGACCAGCTGCTGGTCACCGGCGTGTACGCGCATATCGGCTGCACCGCGACCGTGGTGGAGGCGTTCCAGCGTGATATCGAGGCCTTCATCGCAGCCGATGCGGTGGCGGACTTCTCGCGTGCCGATCACGATCAGGCGCTGCACTGGATCGCACGCACCTGTGGCGTGCCGATGACCACCGATCAGTTGCTGGAGGTGCTGTGATGGCTGCCACGGGTGATGCGCTGGATCTGGAGCGGATGCGTGCCGACGTTGCGCGCGTGCTGGAGTGCACGCCGGCCGAGATCGGTGACGACGACAATCTGATCGACCTGGACCTGGACTCGATGCGCATGCTCGGCCTGGTCCTGGCCTGGGGCAACACCGGGTTGCCGCTGGAGTTCTCGCAGTTGGCCGAACACACCACGCTGCGCCAGTGGTGGGGTGTGGTGCAGAAGCTGCAGGCCGCGCAGAACGCATGAACGTCGCTGTGCTGGCCACGCCGGTGGCACTGACCGAGGCCCAGGCCGGACTGTGGTTCGCGCAGCGGCTGGCACCGGACAATCCGTCATTCAATACCGCACATGCGGTGTGGATCGACGGTCCGCTGGACGTGGCCGCGTTCATGGCGGCTGCCAACCGGGCGGCGGTTGAAGCCGAGGCCTTCGCGCTGCGCTTTGCCGAGGGGGCCGACGGCCAGCCGCTGCAGTGGCATGACCCGGCACATGTGCCGCTGCTGTCGGTGCGCGATCTATCCGTCGAGGCCGATCCGGCATCGGCAGCGCGTGCCCTGATGCAGGCCGACCGGCTCAGTGCGGTCGATCCGACCCGCGACCGCATAAGCCAGCAGGTGTTGTTCGATCTGGGAGGGCAGCGCTGGGTCTGGTATCTGCGTGTGCATCACCTTGCAGCCGATGGCTACGGCATGGCGCTGTTCACTGATCGCGTGTGCGCGTTGTATGCCGGTCGTATCGGTGAGTCACTGCCGGGGCTGGCGGGCGTGCTGGCTGATGATGCCGCCTACCGTGCCGATCCGCGCCGTACGCAGGCCGGCCACTGGTGGCGCGAGTACATGCAGGGCGCACCGGCAGGCGTAGGCCTGGCGGGTACCGTGGCGGCCAGCGACGATGCGCTGCGCTGGGTGCAGCCGCTGGATGCGGGGTTCCGGGAGCAGCTGCTGCAGGCATCGGTGCGCTGGTTGCAGCCGTGGCCGGATGTACTGGCCGCGCTCGCCGCCGAGTATCTGCGACGGATGAGCGCTGCCGATGAAGTGGTGCTGGGCGTGCCTTACATGGGGCGGCTTGGCAACGCGTCGGCGCGGGTGCCGGCGATGGTGATGAACGTGCTGCCGCTGCGCGTGGCGGCCGGCGAGGGCAGCGTCGAGGCCTTTACCCGCGGCCTGGGCCGGCAGCTCAGCCAGGGCCGCAAGCACGGCCGCTACCGCGGTGAGCAGTTGCGCCGGGACCTGGGCCTGGTCGGCGCGCAGCAGCGCCTGCACGGTCCGCTGGTGAATGTGCAGCCGTTCTACAAGCCACTGGCACTGAGCGGCGTGCGGGCGACGCTGGAGGTGCTGTGCACCGGTCCGGTGGATGATCTGACGCTGGGCTTCCGTGGCGATGGCCAGCACCTGCTGGACCTTGAGATCGAAGCCAATCCCGCGTTGTACAGTCGGGACGATGTGGAGGCGCACGCGACCCGGTTGCTGCATTTCGTGTCGGCGGCGCTGGAGGCCGGAGACATCGCGGCGGTGCCGCTGGCCACCGTCGCGGAAGCGCAGCAGGTGGTGCATGGTTTCAATGCCACCGCGCATGCGCTGCCACAGACTACGTTGGTTGAACTGCTGCAGCAGGGCATGGACCGTGATCCGCACGCGCCTGCGCTGGTGTTCGGCGACACTACGCTGGACTACGCAACGCTGGAAGCGCGGAGTTTCGCGCTGGCGGCACAACTGCGGGCGATGGCGGTCGGTCCGGGCAGTGTGGTGGCGGTGGCGTTGCCGCGCTCGCTGGAACTGGTAATCGCGCTGGTGGCGGTGCTGCGTGCGGGTGCCGCCTACCTGCCGCTGGACCTTGCGCATCCCGATGAGCGCCTCGCGCGTATTCTCGCCTCGGCGCAGCCGGCGTGCGTACTGGCTGCGGCAGAGGTATCGGCGCGCATGGACGGCGTGCCGGTGCTTGCCCCCGACCAATGGACCGCGCTGAGTTTCGCAGCACCGTGGGCCGATCCGGCGCCCAGCGATGCAGCCTATGTGATCTATACCTCCGGTTCGACCGGCGAGCCGAAGGGCGTCGTCATCGAGCACCGCGCCATCGTCAACCGCCTGCTGTGGATGCGCGAGCACTACGGCATCCGTTCCGATGACCGTGTTCTGCAGAAGACCCCGGCCACGTTCGATGTTTCGGTCTGGGAATTCTTCCTGCCGCTGCTGTGCGGCGCGACGCTGGTGGTGGCGGGCCCGGACGCGCATCGCGATCCGACCGAGCTGGCACGGCTTGTGCGTGCCCACGACATCACCACCGCACATTTCGTGCCGTCGATGCTCGATGCCTTCCTCGCCGCACCGGCCTCGGCAGGGCTGCAGCTGCGCCGGGTATTCACCAGTGGCGAGGCGCTGGACGCATCGCTGCGCGATCGTTTCCATGGGCGCGTGCAGGCCGAACTGCACAACCTGTATGGCCCGACCGAAGCGGCAGTGGACGTCAGCTACTGGCCGGCTTCGGCCGATGACCGCTCACGGCCGGTACCGATCGGGTTCCCGGTCTGGAATACCCGCCTGTACGTGTTGGACGCGCGGATGCAGCCGCTGCCGGTGGGTGTGCCGGGCGACCTGTATCTGGGTGGCGTGCAGCTGGCGCGTGGCTACCTCGGCCGCGATGATTTGACCGCCGAGCGCTTCCTGGCCGATCCCTTCCTGCCAGGGGAGCGCATCTACCGCACCGGCGACGTGGCGCGCTGGCGCAGCGACGGCGCAGTCGAATACCTGGGCCGCAGCGACCATCAGGTAAAGCTGCGCGGCCTGCGCATCGAGCTCGGTGAAATTGAAGCGGCATTGCGCGAGCTGCCGGGCATGGATCGGGTGGAGGTGCTGCTGCGCCAGGACGCTCCCGGTGACGCCAGGCTGGTGGCCTACGTGCCTTCGGCACTTGCCGATGCGGCGACGCTGCGCAGCCATCTGGCCACGCGGGTGCCGGACTACATGGTGCCGTCGGCCTTTGTCGGCGTGGAGTACTGGCCGGTGACCGCCAACGGCAAGCTGGACCGCAACGCGCTGCCGAAACCACCGCAGCAGGAAGCGGGTGGACTGTTGCCGCGCACGCCGCTGGAACAGGAACTGGCCGCGCTGTTCGCACAGGCGCTGGGCCGCGAGACACCGGTGGCGGTGGATGCGGACTTCTTCAGCCTCGGCGGCGACTCGCTCTCGGCGGTGCACCTGCTGCTGGCCATCGAAAAACGCTGGCGCTGTGACCTCGGCCTCGGTGCCCTGTTCGCGCAGCCGACCGTGGCCGCATTGGCGACGCGCATTGCCGAACCGCCGGCGCTGGCCGACCACGCATTGGGGCCGGTGATCTCGCTGGCTGCGACTGACGCTGATGGGCCCATTCCGTTGTTCGTGCTGCACCCGGCCGGTGGCATCGCCTGGAACTACCGGACGCTGGCGCGCGCCCTGCAGCCGGCACGCCCGGTATATGGCCTGCAGTCGCCCGCGCTGGATCCGAAGCAGCCGTTGCCGTCCAGCATCGAAGCCATGGCCAATGACTATGTGCAGCGGGTGGTCACGCTGCAACCGAAGGGACCGGTGCATCTGCTGGGCTGGTCGGTGGGCGGCATCCTCGCCCAGGCGATGGCGGTGCGTCTTCATGAAATCGGGCGTGAAGTCGGTGAACTGGTGCTGCTCGACGCCTACCCCAGCGAATGCTGGCGGGCTGAGCCGGAACCCGATGCCATCGCCGCATTGCGTGCGCTGCTGGCGATTGCCGGCCATGACCCGGAGGCGCATCCGGAGCTGGACAGCCGTGAACGCATTCTTGGTTTCCTGCGCCGTGGCGGTAGTGCGCTCGGTAGCCTGCCGGATGTAGTGCTCGATGGCGTGGTGCGTGCGGTGACCGGCACCAATCGCTTGATCCGCGAACACATCCACCAACCGTTCGACGGCACGCTGGTGCACGTGCGCGCTGGTCGGGATCATCAGACGCGGCCGCAGCTGCAGTCGGCGTTGTGGCGCACGCACGCGCGCAAGGTGCAGGCGCTGGAGCTGCCGTTCCTGCACGCCGAGCTGACCGGCCGCGATGCGGTGGCGCAGCTGGCACCGTGGTTGTCGGCGCGCCTGCGCCACTGGGATGAGCAACAGGAGATCGCAACATGCAGTTGACCGGCTTTGAAGGTCGCGTGGCACTGGTGACCGGCGCCGCCGGCGGCATCGGCGAGGCCCTGGTACGGCTGTTGGCCGAGGCCGGCTGCACGGTGGTGGCAACCGACCGCGAGGCGCCCGTGGTAATGGATGCACGTGTACAGGCATTTGCGCTCGATGTGACCGACAGCGTAGCGGTGGACGCACTGGTGGATCGTGTGGAAGCCAGCATTGGGCCGATCGGTCTCGCCGCAAGCGTGGCCGGGGTCCTGCACGTGGGCGAGGTGACCGGGACTACCGATGCCGATTGGCGCCGGGTGTTCGCAGTCAATGCCGATGGTGTGTTCCATGTTGGCCGTGCGCTGGCGCGGGTGATGTCACCGCGAGGCCAGGGCGCGATCGTCACCGTCAGTTCGAATGCCGCCGGCGTGCCGCGGCACGGCATGGCCGCCTACGCCGCGTCCAAGGCTGCCGCCACGATGTTCACCCGCTGCCTCGGGCTGGAGCTGGCGCCGCTGGGCATCCGCTGCAACATCGTCGCCCCGGGTTCAACGCTGACCCCGATGCAGACCGGCATGTGGCAGGACGAGCACGGTGCCGAGCGGGTGATTGCCGGCAACCTGGAGACGTACAAGGCCGGCATCCCGCTGCGCAAGCTGGCGACCCCGGAAGACATTGCCCATTCGGTGATGTTCTTGCTCTCCGAGCAGGCCGGGCACGTGGCAATGAGCGACCTGTACGTCGACGGCGGCGCCACCCTGCGCGGCTGAGTCCTGTCGATACCGGCCGGCAACCCATGGCCCCGGTAGTGCCGGCCGCTGGCCGGCAATCCATGGTCCCTGGTAGTGCCGGCCGCTGGCCGGCAGCCCATAGTCTCCGGTAGTGCCGGCCGCTGGCCGGCAACCTCATTCAACTTCAGACATCTCCGAACTTCCATCGAGGCAGGGCCTGACGTTCAACGCGCAATGATCGCTCCACCATGGGGCATGAGCAGCCATCGCCTCCGCCTGGGCCGTCACTCGATCATCGGCCAGGTCTACGTTCTGACAACGACCACACATCAGCGCCGCCGGCTCTTTGAAAGCGAAGCTGCAGTGGCATGTGTAATCGACCAGCTTCATTACATCGAACAGCGCGGGCTCGTACAGTCACTCGCATGGGTCGTCATGCCGGATCACGTCCACTGGATGTTCGAGCTGCGTGCAGCTCACCTTTCAGGCATTGCGCGCCGAATGAAGTCGTCGAGCGCGCTTGCCCTGAATCGCCTGGCGGGTCGTCGAAGTACGGTGTGGCAGCCTGGCTACTTCGACCACGCCGTGAGGGCCGAGGAGTCGCTGGCGCGGCAGGCGCTGTACATCCTGGGGAATCCGGTACGCGCCGGTCTTGCCCGTCAGGTTGGCGAGTATCCGCATGCGTGGTCGATATGGGCGTGATGCCGGCCAGCGGCCGGCACTACCGGTTGCGGTGAGGGCTGAGCAGGCGCTGTACATCCTGGGAATCCGGTACGCGTCGGTGTTGCTGGGCAGATTGGCAATTATCCGTATGCGTGGTCGGTCTGGTCGTGATGCCGGCCAGCGGCCGGCACTACCAGGGGTTCGAACATGGCGGTTGCCGGCCAGGGGCCGGCACTACCCGTTGCAGTCAGGGTAGCGTGAAGCGGTAAACCAGCACGCGGTTGTCGTTGTCGTACGCGCTGTCGCAGGATTGGCCCTGCATGCGGCAGTGGCGGGCGATGAAGTCGTTGTCGTTGCCGATCAGCAACAGCACGTCGTTCGGATGCTGCGGGTCCAGCGCTGGCAGTACGTCCATGGCTTCCCACTTTTCCGAGAGCAGCCCGGCATGCGGGCCGCGCTTGGTGTTCAGGTCAAGGCCGGCACGCGCCAGCTGCGGGCGGTCGAGCAGGTTCAGCAGTTCGTCGCTGCGTGCGGGCACGATGCCGTCCTTCAACACGGTGCCCGCCGGGTCGGCCAGCACCGAGGCCGTACCGGACTCATAGTTGCTTCCTGCCAGGTTGCTGGCATCGGCCACATCCACCAGCAGCACCGACTTGTAGACGATCGGGTCATCGCCGTCCTTGCCCAGACCGTTGCCATCGCGGGCCAGCAGCAGGAAGCGGTGGGCATCCAGTGCACGCAGCTCGCTCTGCGCGGCGGTGCGGTCCAGCTTGCCCTTGCCGTCGTGCGCGTAGGCGGGCAGGGCCATCACGTAATGGCCGATCGGCTGCTGTGGCGTTGGCGAGGCCGTCACGTCGTAGACCAGCACGCGGGTGTTGATGCGTCCGGCCGCATTGCCCTGCGCGCTGTCCTGCAGCGTCGCGCTTTGCAGGGCCACGAACAGGCGGCTGCCGTCGGGTGACAGGCCCATGCCTTCCACGCCTTGGTTGTTGCGGCGGCCGGTCTGCGGTGGCGCCAGTGAACCGAACGCTGGCTTGCCATCTCGCTGCGGACGGATCGCCGGCGGCGCCACGATCACGCCCTGCAGCTGGCCCTGTGCATCGAAGTAGTAGACGTTGGCGGTGTACTCGTCGCCGATGTAGAAATGACCATCGGCGGTGAACTGCAGCGACTCCGCATCCAGCGAGACCTTGCCTGCGCCTGCGCCTGCGCCGCTGGCCGGCGAGGGCAGCACCACCTCGCGCTGGGTGATCGTGTGCTCACCCGGGTCGGCACCGGTGAACGGCTGCCCCTTGAAATCCTTAAGTACCACGCCCTTGTCGGGCACCATGCTCAGCGTGCCAAGCGCAGGCTTGCCCGGGGTAACGTCGATGCGCAGCTGCATGCGCTCCACGCGACCGGCGTAGTCGTAGAACAGGCCGGCCTCGGGATCATTACGACCGCGGTCGGGCAGGGTCCAGAGCACGCCTTCGTAGCCGCTGGCGGTGCGCTTCCAGGTGCCGGGCTGCACCGCCAGCGACGAAAACGAGCCCAGCGTATCGCCGAGGAAGTCCACCGTGCCCGCGGGCAATCGCCCGGCGGCGACCAGGCCCTTGTCCACATAGGTACGACCGCCCAGCTGCAGGGTGCGCGGTGGTGCACCCGTTGCCTCATGCGGAGCGGAGTATCCGCTGGCGGAGAGGGTGGCCAGCAGCAGGGCGGTCGCGAGCATCGGTGGACTCCGGGTGGTCGATCAGAAGCGAAGGTCGATCGTACCGAACACCTGGCGCGGTGCCGAGGCATGGAACACGTACAGCTTGCCGGCCGGGTCGCTGGGCGCGAACACGCTCGAATCCAGGTTGCTGGCGTAGCGCTTGTTGGTCAGGTTGGTCACGTTGAACGACAGGCGCATGCCCTTGGCGAAGCCGACCTGGCCGAAGTCATAGCCACCGGCCAGGTCGAACACGGTGAAGCTGCCGAAGCCCTGGTCGTTGGTGTAGGTGTAGAAGCGCTCGCCGGTGTACTTGCCACGCAGGCTGGCGAACCAGCCGTTGTCACGCCAGGTGATCTCGGTGGCCAGCAGCTGCTTGGGCGTATCGGTCTGGATCTTGCCCTTGATCTGCTGCTCGACACCGGCCTGCACGTAGTTGGAGGCGTAGGTCGAACGGTTCAGCGAGGCCGAGGTGTACCAGCTGAAGTGCTCGTTCGGGGTCCACAGCACGGTCAGCTCGGCACCGCGGCTGTCGACGCCGCCGACGTTGTAGAAGCGGTTGCCGCAGGTCGGGCCGACCGGCTGCCGCGAATCGCAGGGGTTGTACTGCAGCAGGCGGTTGTCGAAGCGCACGCTGTAGGCCGCGATCGAGGCCTGCAGGGTATCGGTGACGAAGCGGTAGCCGGCTTCGACTGAGCGTGACTCCTCCGGTTTCAGGTTGCCCTGTGCGTTCCAGGTGGCCTGGCTGACCGCCTGCGGACCGAGCTTGAAGCCGCCCTGGAACATGGCGATGTTCTCGGCATAGCTGGCGAAAATCTCGTGGTGCTCGGCCAAGCGGAAGTTGGCGCCGATGCTGGGCAGGAAGTTCTTGCTGGCCTTTAGCGAGCCGGTGGCGAACTGGTTGTTGGAGGTCGGCGAGATCGGCGTCTTCGCGTCGCCCGGCAGTGCCTGTGCGTCGGAAGTGGCGTGCGGGCTCTTGGCGCCAAATTCCAGGGTCAGGCGGTCATCGAGCAGGCGCCAGGTGTCCTTCAGGAAGAACTGATGGGTCTTCCAGCGGGTGCGCTGGGCGAACACGCCCACATCGGAGGGCAGGGTGTTCATGCCGCTCAGGTCACGCGGGCCGTCCACGGCGGTCTGGTAGCGCTCGGCGCTGCTGGTGTTGCGCTCATACCAGACGCCGCCTTCGATGCGGTGCGCGCCCAGTTCCCAGTCGAAGGACAGCGTGCCGCCGTCGCGGTCGATGGTATAGATGGTGTTGCGGAAGATGATCGGAATCTCCTGCGCGGTGCCCTTGTTCGACCACGCGCCGCTGTTCCAGTTGTGGCCTTCGCCACGGTCATCGTGGTGGTAGGTCAGGGCGCGCAGGTTGAAGCCATCGGCCAGGAAGAAGTCGCCGGCCAGGTAGTACAGGTTATCGTCGCGCAGGATCTGCCCGGCGGTGAAGGCACCATCGGCATCCTTGTCCGGGCCGCTGCTGTCGCACTTCTTCGCGTTGAAGCTGGCGGTGTTGCAGTAGGCCTTGGCCACGGCCTTGTTCCAGTCCGGCGCGTAGCCGCCCCAGTCCCAGCCCAGGCCGCGCGACATCTCGTCCTTGGACAGGTAGAAGTAGTCCGCCTGGGTGGTGCGTGAGGTATCGACGAAACCGGTGATCTGGCCGCGGCCAAAGTTCCACACGCCCTTGGCATTGAACTGCTTGGTGGTGGATTTGTTGTAGGCGGTCTGGTCGTTCCACAGATCGGAGACGGCATTCATGCCGGAAACATAGCCGGAGAAGCCGTTGTACTCGCCGCTGTCCACGCGCACGAAGGTGCGGCGGTTGGCATCGCTGCCGAAGGTCTGCACCACGCGGCCGCCGAGTTCCTGGGCCGGGCGGTCGGAGGTATAGGAAATCGTGCCGCCGAGGTTGCTGGTGGACGGCGTGCCGAGGCTGCCGATGCCCACCGCCAGTTCCGCGCCGGCCATGTTCTCGCTGATCAGCGCACGGTTGATGGTCAGGCCGTTGTAGTTGTTGTACGCGCCATCGCCCAGCGGCACGCCGTCGAGCGTGTAACCGAGACGGGTGGAGTTGAAGCCGCGCAGGCTGAGGGTCATCGACTGCTCGTTGGTGCCCAGCGCATCGGCCGACTGCGCGTTGACGCCAGGCAGTAGATTGAGCGTCTTCTGCAGGCTGGTGCCCGGCGGCAGGATGTCGAGGTTCTCGCGGGTGATGCGCTGCACCTGGCGCGCTTCACCGCTGCCGATCACCGAGACCGCATCGAGATCGGTGGCGGAGGTGCCAGTGGAGGTCGGGGCAGCATCCTGCGCCCAGGCCGCGGGAGCGAGCGCGATCGACAGCGCAGCGGCCAACAAAGTCTTCGTCATGTTACGGACACTCAGGCAGGCACAAGCCACCGCACGGGCGCGGAGCTCATGGAGTTCAAAAGGGGAGACAACCGATGCGACCGGTGACGCTGCAGGCGCCGTGGATCAACGTGAAAATGGTGCGCTAGACAGATGACTGTCTGGTGACACTGTCATTTGTGCTGGCAACTGGCCCGCGGCGCGGCGTCTCGTTGCACTCCAAACGGCCGGTTTACTGCATTGGTAGATGCCAACCTTGGTTGGCATGCGCAGCGTTGAATGGATGCTGCGCCACTCAGTTGTAAGAGTTTCGGCCCAGGTTGCCGTCAACAGCGTTGTTCTATCAAATCGAGTATGTGGGACAGAAGTCTGTCGAAGGAGGCAAACTCTTCATAGACGTTATCGAACGCCACTTTGTCGCGGACTTGGTCCAGGCCGGTTCCAGAGTCGAAGACATAGCAGTCCATATCACTCTCTCCGAGCTCTATATAGCCGTCCATGAATCCCTGGTCGCGTGCAAGGAGATTCATTTCCACCAACGCAAGGGCTGAGCCGCCATCGGAATAGGGGCGTGGAATGCTCGAGTAAAGGAATGCTCCCTCTGCTGCCAGACCGTCGTGGCTTGAAAGGAAGTCCAGATAGGACTCCGGCAGGGCGATGCCAAGCGTAGAAAGCGCCAAGCTCTGGAGGGCTTCGATGCAGGAACGTCCAAGTGAAGGGCCAAGGTACATCTCGGCTTTGCTGAGAGCCGCGCGGAGCTTGAGAAGTCTGGCTTCTATTGAAGGCTGCATCTGCTGAGGTTGGAGCTCACGGGCGAGGGTATCAGGCAGACATTGGCGAGATTCATCACCCGACGTCAATTCAAGGCGTTCCAGACAGGTCAAGCCAGTCAATCAATGACGCGATTGGCAATCGGCGTCGATTGGGCAGCAGCGCGGCTGGGAATCGAAAAGCGCCAACCAAGGTTGGCGTCTACCAGAAGCGTGGATCAGGATTCTCGTATCCAGGAGCGCCGAACGGGGGCGGCGTCAATGCGCGATCAACCCGCGTTGCGCGGCTTGCGCGTGCGCTTTGGCTTCGCGGTATCGCCGCCGCTGGCGGCGCCATCCTGCAGCGCCTGCAGCCAGGACAGGGTGTCCACGTAGTCGATGAAGTGGCGCAGGTAACCGGGGCTGGTCGACTGCATCGTGTCGAGCATGCGCTGCACCAGCACCGCCGAGTTCAACGGGCCGCCATCGGCCGGAGCCTCGGTGCGCAGCGAGCGGCGCACCTGCAGTTCGCTGCGCAGTTCCGACCACTCGCGCTGCACCTGCTGCAGCATCGGTACCTGCGGGTAATGCGGCAGCGAACGCGATCCCGCATCGAGATCGCGCACCAGTGCGCGCAGGCCCTCCAGTGCGGGCGGCTTACTTGGCATCCGCGGCCTTGGGCTTGGGAATCGGCGCGATTTCCACGCGACGATTGCGCGCGCGGCCGTCTTCGCTGGCATTGGAGCTGACCGGCTGCTCGCTGCCGAACGCGGCGGCGAATACCGCGTCAGCCGGTACGCCATCGGCAATCAACGTGCGGGTCACGGTCAGCGAACGCTGCGCGGACAGCTCCCAGTTGTCGGCGAAACGCCGGTTGCCTTCGCGCACCGGTGCGTCATCGGTGAAGCCGCTGACCATCAGGATTTCTTCGCGCGTCCCCAGATAGGCGGCCAGCGGTGCGGCCAGGCTGCGCAGCAGCTCCTGGCCTTCCGGCTGCAGCTGGTCCGAGTTCAGCGCGAACAGCACGCTGCCGCTGATGCCGATGCGTCCATCGACCAGGGTCACGCGACCGGCGGCCAGCGGGCCCGCCAGCGCCTGTTCCAAGGTCTGCAGGCGCTTGGCTTCGGCCTGGCGCTGCTTCACTTCCTGGTCCAGTCGCTGCGACAGCTCCAGCTGCACGGCAACCACACCGACCAGTATCAGCACGAACGCGCCCAGCAGCACCGACATCAGGTCGCCGAAGGCGGCCCAGATCGGGGCGTGTGAGCCGCCGTCGACCTCCAGCTCGTCGCTCATGCGCTGCCGGCCTTGCCGCGGCGCGTGGCCAGCTGCTGCAGTTCTTCCATCACCTGCTTCTGCGACAGCAGGCTGAGGTCGACCACCTCGCGTGCCTGCGCCACGTAGTAGGCCAGCTGCTCGTCGCTGCGCGCCAGCGAGGCATCCAGTGCGCCGCCGATCTGTTCCAGACGGCCGGACAGCTCGGTGGAAGCGCTGCCGAACTGCGCAACCGCGTCGCCGAAGGCGCCAGCCAGCTGGCCAACGTCGCCCGCGCTGCCGCTGAGCGCTGCGGCAATGCCATCCAGCTTGCCGGTCTCGGCGGCGATATGGTCGGTGAAGCGGTTGCCGACGCGTTCCAGCAGCTCGGCCGAACCACCGACCAGCGCGTCCACGGCGGTGCGCTGCTCGTGCGAGGCATGGTTGATCGCATCCAGCAGGGTCTGCACGGTGGCCAGCAGCCGGCCGCGCTCTTCCAGCATCGCGTTGTCGCGCACCAGGCTCTCGGAGAGCGTGCTGCGCAGCTCGTTGATGACGTCGGCGGCGGCCTTCGGCGCAGCGGCGGCGGTCTGCAGCAGGGTGGACACTTCCGCCAGCGTGGCGCTGGCCTGGGCGCGGCCGTTCTCGCCGATCTGCTGTGCGGTGGCCGCCAGCGTGTCGCAGACCTGCTGCTGCTGCGCGGCCAGGCGTTCACCGTTGGCCTGCAGGCGCTCGGCCAGATCGGCGGAAACGTGCTGCAGGGCATCGCTCCAGCGCTGCAGGCGCTGTTCGTCGCCGGCCTGCAGCTGGGCCTGCAGCGCGGCGTGGGCCTGCTGCAGTTCGGCACTGACCGCATCCCAGCGTGCCTGGCGCTGCTGCTCGCGGCTGTCCAGGCTGGCCTGCAGTTCGGCGTGCGCGGTCGCGGCGGCGGCCTGCGCGGCCTGCCACCGCTGCGAGCGCTGCTCTTCATGATTCTGCAGCAGCGCCTGGCTGGCGCTGTGATGCTGTTCCAGTGCCTGCAGCAGCGCCTGCGCACGCGCGTCCAGATGCTCGCTGGTGGCCAGCAATGCCTGCTGCTGGCGTTCGACCAGCGCGGTATTCAACGCCTGCTGCTGTTCGGCGGCGGCGCGCCAGGCCTCGGCATTGCCGCTGGCATCGGCATGCAGGCGCTCGCCGATGCGTGTCACCAGTGCTTCGGCCTGCGTGCCCTGGCCATCGCTGAAGGCCTGCAGGTGCTGACGCAGATCACTGACCAGTGCCTGCTGTGTCTGGCTCTGTTCACTCAACGCCTTGGCCCAGCTGGCCTCGGTCGCCACGCGGCTGCGCTCGAAGCCTTCGCTCAGGCCAGACAACTGCTGCTGCACCGCCTGTTCGACACGGGCATGCAGCGCCTCACCATGGTGGGCCAGTCCGGCCAGGGTGGTCTCGGCCATCGGCTGCAGCGCGCCACCGATGGCGGCGGCGCTGGCCTCGGCACCCTCGCGCAGCGACTGCTGCAGCGAGACGGCCAGGCGTTCCTGCAGCGCCTGGCTCTGGGTCAGGAACTCGGCCTGGCCGGCCAGCAGGCGCTCATTGGCGGCCGCACTGTGCTGTTCAAAAGTGCTGGTCATCGCCTGCAGGCGGTCGACCAGCGCTGGCAGCGCCGCGGACTGTGCCTGCAGCAGGCGCAGCGACTCGGCGCGTTGCCAGGCCTGCGAGTAAGGATGCAGGTCGCCGGCAATGGCGCGGTCCAGCTGCTGCACGGCCTGCAGACGGTCGCGACGCAGCAGCGCTGCCAGCAGGCCGAGCATGGCCGAGCTGGCCACACCGGCGATCGAAGTGCCGAATGCCACGGCCAGGCCTTGGACCGGCGACGCCAGCGAGCCGCGGATGGCGGCCATGTCGGTTGCGCTCTGCAGGGCCAGGCCGGTGCCACGCAGCGTGTCCATCATGCCCAGCAGGGTGCCGAGCATGCCCAGCAGCACCAGCAGGCCAACCAGGTACGGGGTCAGCACCGGCGCGGGCAGGGCGGTGCGCTCGCCTTCCACGCGCAGGCGCACGGCGTTGCGCAGGCCCATCGGCACGCGCTCCAGCCAGGGGGCAAGGCTTTCCTTCGCGCTGGAGAGATCGCTCAGCGCGCTGCGCAGGCCGTTGCTGGCCTGCCGATAGCGATGCAGCTCCACGCCACCGGCGATGTAGCAGGCCGCGATGATCGCCGCCACCGCTGCACCCAACGGATGCACCGAAACGTAGCCAATGCCGATCCAGCACACGGCCAGCAGGCCGACAAGGAAAACAACGACATGGAAAGCAGTTCTGGACATGGTGTTCCGGTCAGTGGGAGCGCAGGGCGTCTTGCAGCCCTTCGATCGGGTGGAAGCGCAGCTGCAGCTCGGCAAGCAGCAGGATGCGCATGTCATGGCGGAAGGCCGCGCGCCAGCCGGGCTGGCCGTGCACGCGTTCAAAACGGGCGCCGAGCACCGCCGGCGCAGTGGCCAGCAGGCTGTGCTCGCGCGGGGTGAGGGTCTGTTCCATCACCGCATCGACCTCGGCCAGCCGTGCCAGCTCGGGTGAAACCTGCACCAGCTGGTCGCGCAGGCGGCCGCGCAGGCGCCCGGTGGCGGTCTGGATGGCCTGCTGCAGCACCCGGTAGCGCTGGCGCAGCGAGGCGAAGTTGGGTGCGGCGGTGGCTTCGGCCAGGTCCAGCAGGCGCTCGGCCTCGGCATCCTCACTGATCGAGGCCAGCAGGCTGGCATGGGCCTGGGCGCAGTCGCCCAGCACATCCCCGGCCGCTTCGGTGGCCTCACCCGGCTCGGGCAGGCGTCCGCCGAGCGCCCCGGACAGGGCCACGGCACGGCTCCAGTCCACCCATTGGCCGAGGCGATCGGTCAGGGCGGGACTGCTGGCCGGCATCGCGCCGTCGCTGAGACGGGCGAGCAGGCGGAGGAATTCCGGTCCACCCAGGACCGGCTGCGCTGCGTTCGCCATCAAGGGGTGAGGGGCCAAAAACCGTCGATTTTACAACCAGATGACCCGGCCTGGATGAAGGCGGGGCCGGGGGAGGGCACCCGCAGGCGCGACAGGGCTTAGAATGTCCGGCTGCACCCATCCGTTCGACCCTTGGAGTACCCCATGACTGTTGCGCAGTTCTACCCGATCGGCACCCCCGGACAGCCCTGGGGCGACGCGGAACGCGCACAGTGGCGGGCCCGCCAGCAGCGCCAGCGCAGCTACCACGACGACGTGGTGGCCGCCCTTGAACGCCTGGACGACAGCTTCGATGTGATCCAGTACGGTCAGCTGGACTATGCACCTGACCATTACCCGCTGTTCGCCGTGGTCAACCACGACTGGAACCCGGCGCTGCCGACCGCGTTGATCACCGGTGGCGTGCATGGCTACGAGACCAGCGGCGTGCACGGCGCGCTGCAGTTCCTGGAACAGCAGGCCGAGCGTTACCTGGGCCGGCTGAACCTGATCGTGGCGCCGTGCGTCAGCCCGTGGGGCTACGAGCGCATCCAGCGCTGGAACCCGGATGCCATCGACCCGAACCGCAGCTTCCGTGACGGCGGCCAGATCGAGGAAGCCGCCGCGCTGATGCGCTGGGTGGCCGAGCGCAAGCCGAACCTGCTGGTGCACCTGGACCTGCACGAGACCACCGACAGCGACCTGCACGAGTTCGATCCGGCGCGCTGCGCCCGCGACGGCAAGCCGTTCGAGCGCGACACCATTCCGGATGGCTTCTACGTGATCGGCAACAGTGAAGATCCGCAGGCCGAGTTCCAGAAGGCCCTGATCGCCGCAGTGGCGCCCATCACCCACATCGCCCCGGCAGACGCCGAAGGCAACCTGGTCGGCCTGCCGCTGCAGTCGCCAGGCGTGGTCTGGGGTGAGTCGCGTTCGATCGGCGCCTGCGCCGGCTTCACCGACGCGCGCTTTGCCACCACCACCGAGGTCTACCCGGACAGCCCGCGTACCAACCCGCAGGAATGCAATGATGCGCAGGTGGCGGCGGTGTGCGCAGGCCTGGATTTCGCCCTGACGAAGTAAGGCACGTGGGTGTGCAAGCGGACCCGGCAGGTTCCTGCACGATGCGCCGGGTCATAGGATCGATTGTCGGGTTACGATCGGGCGATGACCACGATCAAGATTCTGCCCCGGCCATCACTCGTATCGGTCTTGGTGGCGACGACCGCACTCGGTGGATGCAAGCTGTCGGCGCTCGATCTGACGCCGCCGCGGGTGATCCAGCTGTCCTGCAGCAGCACAAGCGCCACGCCCCAGACGCCGATGGTGTTGATCCTGGACTCCGGCCAGGCGTCGGTGGTCTGGGTCAACCGTCCGAGCGCGCGCGCGGGCAGGCTGGAGGTGGAGGCAAACGTGTATCGGCTGGATTTTCCGCCGGTCGCTGGCGCGGGCAGGCTGCAGGCGGTGATCAACCGCTACGACGGTAGAATGGCGTTGAGCGGGCCCGGCACAGATGTGGCCGGCGCTGGCCAGCCGCAGATGTCCTGTGAGGTACAGCCTGTGCAGCCCAAGGTATGAACATGCCCGATACATCGTCTGATCTGATTGCCGTGCTTACCGGCGACCTGGTCAAGTCCACGGAGATGGACGCGGCCACCATTGATGACGTCCGTGAAGTGATTTCCGTTGCCGTGGCCCAGGCCATGGAGTGGCCTTTGCCGGGCATTGTCGGCCCCGAGTTCTACCGGGGCGATGCCTGGCAGCTGGCGGTCACCCAGCCGCACGGTTTCCTGAGGTTGGCGACCTGGATCAAGGCCAAGCTTGCCGCATCGGAGTCGCGGGCGCGCACCCGGATCGCGATTGGACTGGGTACGGTAGAGGCATTGGACCGGAAGGCGGTGTCGCGTTCGCTGGGTGAGGCATTCGTGCTGTCCGGTCGGTTGCTTGAATCCATGGGGCGCACGCAGGACATGGACGTAGCCCTGCCAGTACAACGGGAGGATCTGTACTGGTTACCGGCAGTGGTGTCTGCCTGCGATGTTATTGTCGCGCGCTGGACACGCAGTCAGGCTGAGGTGGCGTCGTTGTTTCTGATCCCCGATGCCCCCTCGCAGTTGGAAGCTGCCAATGCGTTGAACCGGCACCGACAATCGGTGAACCGGGTCTATCACGATGCTGGCGTCTTTGCCTTGCTGGCGCTGATCACCGCGGCTGAACGTGCACTGATGCAGCCGTACGGGAGCGTTCACGGTTCTGGAAAAGCAACTAAATAGCGTTGCTTTGGCTTAAGCAACTAAATTTCGTTGCTTCTGGCGGCGACTTGGCTATCGCGAAGCGAGCCACAGGAAGGACTCACAGGCAGAAAGGACATGCTTGAAACGCTGCTCGTACTGTTGACCGCTCACCTTGTCGCCGATTTCGTGCTTCAGACCACGAAGATGATCGCGCGCAAGCAGGAACTGCATGGCCTGCTGCTGCACGTAGCAGTGGTGCTGCTCGTCATCGCCGCGCTGACCGGTTCAATCAACCCATGGGTCTATCTCATCATCGGTTTCAGCCATGCGGTGATGGACTGGATCAAGGTGCATTGGCTCCCCGATGGCGTGCACGCATTCGTCATTGACCAGTTGGTGCATATCGCCTTCATCGTGTTGATCGCGTTGATGTTCCCTCACGTTGCCCGCGATGGCTGGTACGGGATGATCCCGACCCAGGTCCAACTGTTGATGTATCAGGGCATGTCGATCGCGAGCGGCTTGATCCTGGTGGTCAACGTCGGCGGCGTCCTGGTGGAGAAGCTGCTTGCGCCGTTCACGGCAGGACTCAATATGGGAAGCGCAGAATCGGCGCCTACGACCGCAGCCGTGCAGAGCGACGATCACAAGGGTATGCAGACCGCAGGGCGCTATATCGGGCGGCTGGAAAGAGGCTTGATCTTCATGTTCCTGCTGCTGGGCCAGCCGGAGGGCGTGGGGTTGATGCTGGCCGCCAAATCGGTGCTGCGCTTCGCCGACCGGCAGGCGCGGGCACACACCGAATATGTGATCATCGGTACCATGCTCAGCTTCGGTTGGGCCATCGCCGCAACCATGTTGACCAAGCTCGCCATCTCGCATTGGCGCTAGCGGCTGCGGCGTTGTGGCACCGGGCCATGCCCGGCGGGTCGGGCGCGAGCTAACCCAGCAGGATCACGCCCCACACCGTGCCGACCATCAGCAGTGCGGTGGTCTGGGCGGCGCTGCCCATGTCCTTGGCGTTCTTGGACAGTGGGTGGTGGTCAAGCGAGATGCGGTCGACCACCGCTTCGATGGCCGAGTTCAGCAGTTCCACCAGCAGGCTGATGAAGCAGACGGCCAGCACCACGGCGCGTTCGACCGGACTGATGTCCAGCAGGAACGCAGTGGCGATCAGCAGCGCATGCAGCAGCAACAGCTGCCGGAATGCGGCTTCGCCACGGAAGGTGGCGATGAAGCCGTCGCGCGAATGGATCAGCGTGTAGAAGATGCGGCGAAGGCCGGTCTTGCCATGCGGGTACTTGCCGCTGTCCTTGGGGGAGGGTGGCTGCATGCCGGTCCTGCCATGAAGTGATCTCACGACAGGATGTGCAGGCGGGCGTCGGGAAAGCGTCGGACGCCCGTTGGATTTTCCTTCAGCCGGCCTGGCGCTGCGCCTGGATGGCCTGGTCGAGGGCATCCAGATCGTCGGTCGGCGAGGCCAGCCATGCCGGGTACGCCTCGGTCTCGACGAAGGCGGAGGATCGCAGCACATCATCGAATGCCGGATTGTCCTTCTCCGCATGGCGCAGCAGTCCGGACATCAGCCCGCAGATGCGGACGGCCGCCTGGAAGGCACCCTGCAATGAACCGGCCGGCTCGGTGACCGTGTTGAGGAAGGCTGCATAGGCCGGGCCATCGAAGATGAAATCCTCGCGGTTCTTGAACGCTTCGCCGCTGAGGTTGGTTTCGCCGGAGACGTGCCGGGAGAATCCCCAGGACCAGATGTCGAGGAAGCGCAGGTCATCCAGCATCCGGCGCGCATCGTCATTCAGTGGAACGGCGCCGGACAGGGCGTGCTCCAGCGTGGCCGCTGCGAACGGCTCGGTGCCCTGGTGGGCCAGGAAATCGCTCAGGCAGCGCAGTGCAGCGGGATGATGCGGGTCCAGTTGCAGCGCACGGTAGATCACGCGGGCGCCTTCCACGTGACGGCCCTGGGCGATGAAGATGTTGAGCGCGTGGTGGGCGAGCTGGTCGGCGTTGAGGTCGGCAATCCGGGTCATCGGGTCTGGCTGGCATGGACGAACGGTGGGCACCACTCTGACAGATCACTCATTCGGCCGGGCTGCGTGAATCGCGGATCGAATAGATCACCGAGAAGATCTTCCAGCCCTGTTCGGTGCGGATCAGCTGCCACATTTCCTTGCCCCAGTTGGTCTTCACTCCATCGTCGTGGAAGCTGTAGTCAAACGACACCGAGGCCACATCGCCATCCGTTTCGATCTTCGTGTTGGAGAATGTCTCCTCCTTCGGTTTCGGCGACGCAACGACGCCGTCGATCAGCGCGATGAAGTTGTTGGCGGGAATCTGCCGTGCCTTGATCGCATCGGGCTTGGCCTTGCGGATGTCCTGCAGGCGCACATCCTCGGAGACAAACTGCCAGCCGATGTCTTCCGCCTTGTCCGAGAAGAACAGGCTCATGTAGGTCGGCTTGTCCTTGTTGATCAACGAGGTGCGGAAGGATTCGACAACCTGTTCGATGGCTTTTCCATCGGCTGGACTGTGGGCTGGACTGTTGTTGCCGGCATGGCCTGGCGACGCTGACAGCAGAAGCGCGAGGAGGGCGAGTGGTGCTCTTGATGTCTGCATCTGCAGCTTCCGGGGACAAGGGGATGCTGCCGGGACGTTTCGTTACATCAGCGCCCCGGCGCATCCCCTCATTCAACGATGCAGCGCGTCGATGATCAACCCAGTAGCAATCTCCACCAGCAGGTACTCGCTATCGGACTGCCGGACCCAACGCTGGTCGCGGCCCGGCTCGCGCAGGTGGTAGCGCGCATAGTCATCCACCCAGTAACGGCGGTCCACTTCCGCCCATGGCAGGCGCTCACCGCGACGCCAGGCCTTCTTCTGCCAGCCCGGCGGCGGTGCATCACGGTTGTGCGGGCCACCGGCGTGCGGCGGTGGCCCGTTGCCGCGCGCATGGTGCGGCGGATCGGCGAAGGCCGGTGCCGCGGCCAGCGCGGCAGCCGTGGTCAAAGCAATGGCGAACAAGCGTGCGGTGTTCATCGCAACCTCCGGGCCTTGCCGCTGCATGCGGCGTCGTGCCGTGGAGTATGGATCAAGGAATGTGAACGGACTTTTGAGCTGTCACCGTAGCAGCAGGGCGCATTCCACGGCGTTGCAGCTGGCGGCTCGGGCACGACGCCGCCGCCTCCGGCATGGCCGCCTCAAGCGCGCTCGCGCGCCTCATACCAGTTGCGTGACCGGTTCACGATCTTCACCACCGAAAGCATCACGGGTACTTCAATCAGCACCCCCACCACCGTGGCCAGCGCCGCACCGGAGTGGACACCGAAAAGGCCCACGGCCGTCGCCACCGCCAGTTCGAAGAAGTTGCTGGCGCCGATCAGTGCCGACGGCCCGGCCACACAATGCGCCACACCCAGGCGCCGGTTGAGCAGGTAGGCCAGGCCGGAGGTGAAATAGACCTGGATCAGGATCGGGACCGCGATCAACGCGATCACCAGCGGCTGCTGCACGATCTGCTGGCCCTGGAACCCGAACAGCAGCACCAGCGTCAGCAGCAGCGCCGACAGTGACAGTGGCCCCAGCTGGCGCAGCGCCGTCTGCAGCCCGGATTCGCCATGGCGCGACAGGATCCAGCGCCGCAGCAATGCGGCCACCAGTACCGGAACCACGATGTACAGGCCGACCGACAGCAGCAACGTATCCCACGGTACGGTGATGGCCGACAGCCCCAGCAGCAGCGCCACCACCGGCGCATAGGCCACCACCATGATCGCGTCGTTCAGTGCCACCTGGCTCAGCGTGAAGTTGGCATCGCCGCGGCACAGGTTGCTCCATACGAACACCATGGCCGTGCAGGGCGCGGCCGCCAGCAGGATCAGGCCGGCGATGTAGCTGTCGATCTGGCCGGCGGGCAGCCAGTCCGCAAAGACGTGGCGCAGGAAGAGCCAGCCCAGCAGCGCCATCGAGAATGGCTTCACCGCCCAGTTGATGAACAGCGTCACCCCGATGCCTTTCCAGTGCTGGCCCAGCTGGCGCATCGCACCGAAATCCACCCGCAGCAGCATCGGGATTATCATCAGCCAGATCAGCACCGCCACCGGCAGGTTGACTTTGGCCACTTCAGTCGCCGCCAGGGAGGCGAAAGCACCTGGCAGGAAGTGCCCGAGCAGCGTGCCGACGATGATGCACAGCGCGACCCAGAGCGTCAGGTGGCGCTCGAACAGGCCCATGGGTGCCGCTGTGCTCATGGCGTGCGCGCTGCCGGCAGCAGATGGCCGATCTGGTCCAGCGCCTGCTGCAGCATTCCGCGGTCCTGCCACACGTGCCCGGGCAGCGCCAGCAGGGCCTGCACGCGTGCCTTCACGATGGCATGCGCGTGGGCGAAGGCGGCAGCCTTGTCGGCATCGCTGCCCCCTACCGCGGCCGGGTCCGGCAGACCCCAATGGCTGCGGATGAAATCACCGAACACCACCGGGCAGGCTTCCGCTGCCGCCGCACCGCAAACGGTGATTACCAGATCCATGGGGGCGGCATCAGCGAACTCATCCCAGGATTTGCTGCGCAGTCCCGCGACCGGCATGCCTTCCGCGCGCAGCTGTGCAAGCGCGAATGGATTGACCTGGCCGGTCGGGTGGCTGCCGGCACTGTAGGCCGTGAAGCGGCCGCCGCCCCATGCGCGCAGGGTGGCTTCGGCCAGCACACTGCGGGCGCTGTTGCCGGTGCAGAGAAACAGGATGGAGCGGGACATGATGGCGTTTCCGAGTCAGCAGCTGCAGGGATTGCCCAACGGCGCGCACTGTTCGCTGGGCGAACCGGCGCAGCAGTTGTGCGTGAGGTACTCGATCAGGCCGGTCATTGCGCTGAAGTTCGCGCGGTAGCAGACGTGGCGGCCCTGGCTCTCGCTCTCGACCAGGCCAGCCTGTACCAGCTCCTTCAGGTGGAAGCTGAGGGTGGCGGGAGGAACCTGGAGGGCTGTGGCGATGTCGCCGGCCATGCGACCGGCCGGGCCGGCTTCGACCAGCAGGCGGAAGGCTGCCAGGCGGGTGGCGTGGCCGAGCGCGGTGAGCGCAGCGATTGCATTTGACGTTTCCATATTTCTAGAATAGTCGAATGAATAAGCCGATCACAAGTCCTTCGCTGCCCCATCTGAGGGAGGCTTCGCTTCCCCAGCCAGATCACCAGCGGTTGGCGGCCGAACGCCAGGGACCGCCGCGCATCCTGCTGCTGTATGGCTCACTGCGTCCGCAATCGTTCAGCCGCAAGCTGGCACTGGAGGCCGAACGCCTGCTGCAGCATCTGGGCTGCGAAACGCGCGTGTTCGATCCACATGCCTTGCCGCTGCTGGACAGCGTGGACAAGGGGCATCCGGAAGTGCAGCGGCTGCGCGAGTGGTCGCACTGGTCGGAAGGGCAGGTGTGGGTCAGCCCGGAGCGGCACGGCACGGTGACCGGCGTGTTCAAGAACCAGATCGACTGGCTGCCACTGGAAGACGGCAGCGTGCGGCCGACCCAGGGCCGGACGCTGGCGGTGATGCAGGTCTGCGGCGGTTCGCAGTCGTTCAACACGGTCAATACGCTGCGGGTACTGGGCCGCTGGATGCGCATGCTGACCATTCCCAACCAGTCGTCGGTGGCCAAGGCCTGGCAGGAGTTCGACGAAGACGGGCGGATGAAGCCTTCGCCCTACTACGATCGTGTGGTGGATGTGGTCGAAGAACTGGTGAAGTTCACGCTGCTCACCCGCGGCCGCGCCGACTACCTCGTGGACCGTTACAGCGAGCGGAAGGGCGATGCGCTGGCGGTCGAGCTGGCGCGGGCGGCGGGAGCGACCGGCGTCTGAGGGAGATGCCGAATCGCGCACGATTCCAGTTCAGGTAGCCGGCGCGGGCCGCAGGGCTTCCAGTACCTGGCAGTCGGCCACGCGCCCGCCGGGGCAGTTGCCGATCATCCGCTGCAGTTCGCCCTGCAGCGCCTGCAGGTCGGCAATCCTGCGCGCGATGTCGGCAATGTGCGCCTTCACCACGTCATCCACCGAACTGCATTGGTGCTCGCGTTGTTCGCCAAAGGCGATCAGTTCGCGGATCTGCTCGATGGCGAACCCCAGCTCGCGCGCACGGCGCACGAATGCCAGCCGCCGTTGGTCCTGTGCGTCGTAGCAGCGGTAGTTGCCCTGCGAACGCAGCGGCGGCTGCAGCAGGCCGATCTTTTCGTAATAGCGGATGGTCTCTGCCTTGGTGCCGGTCTGGCGGGCCAACTGGCCGATGGTGAGTGGGGCTGTCATGGGCTTGACCTTGTAGGGGCTACAAGGTTGATAAAGGCAGCTCCCTTTCATTTCAAGCCCGGGCGCGCCCGGCGGAGCGCCTCCATGGACCAGTGCTGCGGCCACAAACGCCAGGAGCTGGCATCGATAGCGCTGCACAGCGCCCAGCGGCGGGTGCTGGTGGCGGTGCTGGCAATCAACCTGGCGATGTTCTTCATCGAGTTCGGCGCGGGCCTTGCCGCGCGATCCAGCGCCCTGCAGGCCGACGCGGTCGACATGCTGGGGGATGCCATCGTCTATGGCCTGAGCCTGTGGGCGGTAAACCGGGGCGCGCGCTGGGAGGCGGGCGCGGCGCTGGCCAAGGGTCTGCTGATCCTGGCCTTCTTCGTGTTCATCGTGTTCGAAGTGGCCGGCAAGCTGGTCAATGGGGTGCCACCGTCCAGCACGCTGATGCTGGTGTTCGGTGGCATTGTCCTGGTGGCGAACCTCACCTGCCTGGCGCTGCTGTGGCGTTTCCGCGGGTTGAACATCAACATGAAGAGCACGTTCGAGTGCTCGCGCAATGACGTGGCCGCGAACCTGGGCGTGCTGGTGGCCGCAGGTGGCGTGGCCATGACCGGGCGCGGATGGCCGGATATTGTCGTCGGCGCAGTGATCGCCCTGTTGTTCCTGAGGTCGGCAGTGGGCGTGATCGCCGAAGCGTGGCCGGCATGGCGGGCAGCACGCCGCCAGTGACTCAGTTGCGGTGATGCCTGCCCGTGCAGATCGCCACCTGTTGGCTGCGCTGATCGATCAGCACCACTGCGTCCTGCAGCGCATGGGCGCCCACCACCGCTTCGGGATAGCGGTCGGACACCCGTACATGCAGCCCCTGCAGCGCCAGGCCACCGATCAGCACGGGAACATCCAGCCGTGCACGTCCGCCATCGACCTCGCCGTGGCTGAGGGTCAGTCGATCCCCGGTGGTCACTGCGGTACCGGCGACCTGCCGGAAGAGCGCAGTGGGCAGCACCATTGCGACGTTGGCGCCGGTGTCCAGCTGCGCCTCTGTGGTCACTGTTCCAATCGTCAACGGGATGCGGAAGGCGCGTGAGTAGGCGAGCGCGTCCGGTTGCGCGGGCAGGAGCCTGATGTCGCGGCGGAACTGCAGGCGCCGTTGCGGGTAATCGATGATCAGCACGCCATCAGCGAAGAATCCGCGCGCAAGGATGCCGTCGAACGCTGCGTCTTTGGATTGCCGTGCGTTGTAGTCGCGGGTGAGCGCGGTCACGTCGCTGTGGCGCAGTCCGCCGAGCGCGAGGGCGTTGATGCGCACCGTATCGGCCTGCGCTGTCTGTACGCCGTCGGAGTGGCGGGCGCTGGCGCCCGCCGGCAGCGCCAGTTGACGCACCAGGCGGGCGTCCGCGCGGGCCATGCCGCTGGCGCCGGTATCGATGGCGAAGCGGTACGGGCCGCTGCCGTTGACCTGCACCTGCACATGGATACGCCCGTCGACGACGTCAAAGGGAACGTCGATGATGCGCTCGCCCGGGCGGGCGGGGAGGGTACAGGTGCTATCCGCCACGGGTAAGGCGAGGGTGGCCACGGGAAGCGTCAGCAGAGTGAGGATGGCGATGGCAGTGCTGCGCCAACGGCGAGTGCCGAGTGCGGTACGGCGATGCGGGGGAATGCGCCTCATGATCCTGTTCCATGGGTGTCCAGGATCTTCTGATGCGTGAGGGGTGCAGGCGGTTGCAGGTGTTTCCTGCCCGCAGGCTGCTCCGAAAGCTGTCGCGGTAATCGGCTGGATCTGGAATCCGCGCGGGTGGAAATGTGACGGATGTCGCGGGCCTTGACTTGAACATGTCACCGTCTTCAACGATAAAGGCGGCATGTGGCACTGCCGCATTCCGGACCAGGGACGATCCGAAGCATGACGTGATGGGGCTCTACCCCCGCGTTCTCGTTCCCGCCGGCGCTGTGTTCGTCCAGGAAGGAGAACAGGGATGTTGGAACGACTGAAGACCCTCTCGCGTGCCGTGCTGGCGATGATTGCCCTCGGCTGCTTCGCCTCTGCAGTGGCACAGGCGCAGGAAAGCAAGATTACCTGGCGCATTTCGCAGCCCGGCGGCGATGCGACGCAATACAAGACCCAACAGGCGGCGGTGGCTGCCATCAAGAACCTGCCCGCGCCCAGCCCGTTCCCACCGGAATTCCAGTTCGGCTGGCAGTACGTCGACAAGATCAAGTCCAAAGTCGTGGACTTGAACGGAAATACGTCGATCACCTACTGGATGGGTAAATCTCAGCCAGCAGATCCTGAGTGGACTTACCATGGCGCAGGAAATGGTGGCTTCCAGTCCGAAGAGGATGTGCTGGAAGCGCTCATTGCAGACTTGCAAGACATCAATCCCCACTGTCCTGGGGAAACCGCTGTGCCGGAAGGAGGCTGGGTCCCAACTGCTCCAGAGATGGATGGGATTTCGGAGTTCAGGGAGTACCGCGTCACCGGAATGCTGGGCAGCAACACGGCGGAGTCTCCGTGCGTACCCTTCGACGCAGGAACGACAGGGCTCGCTCGCATGCGACGCTTGAACTGCCCCATTCCGTTCACGCAATGGTCCAACAAGCACAACGCCTGCGTCAGCGAGGAATTCGTTGCGACCATCACCTCCAAATCGCAGAAATGCGACAAGGACAGTTCTGGGACGAATTGTCCTTCGACAGAAGAGGGCGAGGCGGCGAACAAGGCACCTTGCGACGGCACCGTAGGCAATCCGTGTGATGTCAAAACCGGCGAGAAGTACGAAATCGCGCAGGACTTCGATCTTGGCTGGATCGCACTGACGCGTTTCTATCACTCCGGCATTTCCACGTCCTCCGGTGGCTTCGGCTATGGCTGGACCCATTCGCTGGGCGCCCACCTGGCACTGGATGGCGTTGACAGTGTGGGCATCATTGAAAGCACCGGTTTCCAGCGTGCATTCAAGAAGATCGGCCCAGCCTATGAGGCGGACGACGACAGTGGCGATCGTCTCGTCCAGAACGGCAACTGGACACTGTATTCGGCGGATTCCATCTCGACCTTCGGCGCGGACGGGCGCCTGGCCGCCAAGCGCTTCCCGGATGGCACGTCGCTGACCTATATCTACGATGACAGCGACCGCCTTGCGGCCGTCACCCACAGCAGTGGCCGCACGCTGGAGTTCGTCTACCAGTCCAACGACTATGAGGCGTTGATCAGTTCGGTACTGGTCGAGGGCATTGCGCTCGCCACTTATACCTACACGCCGCAGAACCAGGTCGCCACGGTGACCTATGCGGGTGGCGGTGTGCGCACGTATCACTACGAGAACCAGGCTTTCCCCCAGCACCTGACCGGCATCACCGCCGAGGACGGCCGGCGCTACAGCACCTTTACCTATGATTCCGACGGTCGTGTCATTTCCAGTCAGCACGCCGGCGGTGCCGATGGCGTGACACTGGCCTACAGCCCCAATCGCGGTGCGGTGGTGACCGACGCGCTGGGGCGGCAGACCGACTACACCCTTACACCCGGAGGCGATAGCGCTCCGTCGCGCAAGGTGACCGGCCTGACGGATTCGCAGGGAACCGTCAGCCGAACCTACTACGACCAGAGTGTCGACTTCCGCCGGCGTCTGAATACCTACACCGATCGCCGCGGCATCCAGACCAAGCACGCCTATGCGCAGGGCACCGATCCGGTGAGCGGTCGTGCCGTCAGCATCCATACCGTGACCGAAGCGGTCGGCTTGCCCGAGCAGCGGGTGATGACCACGGCGCGCGACGTCGAAACCAATGCGGTACTGACCACCCGGATCGGTAGCCGCGAAACCCGCACGGCCTTCAATTCCCGACGCCAGCCGACGGCCAACACGGTGACCGACACCGCTTCCGGTCAGACGCGCATCACCAGCTACACGTACTGCGAAGCCGCTGATGTGGCAGCGGCAGGCAGCTGCCCGGTGGAGGGGCTGCTGAAGAGTGTGGATGGCCCGCGCACGGATGTGGCCGATGCCGTTACCTATGCCTATTACCCGGCGGATGATGCAGGGTGCGCGACCGGAGGTGCCTGCAGCTATCGCAAGGGCGACCTGCGCAGCGTGACCAATGCGCTGGGCCAGACGGTCGATACCTTGGCCTACGACGCGTTCGGGCGGCCGTTGTCGGTCAAGGACGCCAACGGCGTGGTCACCGATTACACGTACCATGCTCGCGGCTGGCCGACCTCGATCACCGTACGCGGCGCGACCACTGCCGAGGATCGGGTCACCCAGCTGAGCTATTGGCCGACGGGCCAGGTGCAGAAGATCACCGAGCCGGATGGCAGCAGCGTGTCCTACGTCTACGATGCTGCGCTGCGCTTGACCGACATCGAGGACAACGCGGGCAACACGATTCACTACACGCTGGACAATGCTGGTAACCGCCTCAAGGAAGACACGCTGGATACCGGCGGCACCCTGCGCCGTACCCTGGCACGGACGTTCAACACACTCGGCCAGCTGACCGCGCTGAAGGACGCAGGCAATCACGCTACCGGCTTTGCCTACGATGCCAACGGCAACCTGCAGACGGTGACCGACGCACTGCAGCGCGTGACCAGCCAGCAGTACGACCCGCTGAACCGCCTGGCCCAGACCCTGCAGGACGTGGGCGGCGTCGCGGCGGAGATCCGCAGCCAGTACAACGCGCTGGACCAGGTCACCCAGGTCACTGATCCGAAGGGCCTGCACACCACCTACGCCTACAACGGCTTCGGTGATCTGACCGGACAGGTCAGCCCGGACAGTGGCGCCAGCAGCTACACCGTGGACGCGGCAGGCAATCGCAAGACCGTTACCGACGCGCGCGGCGTCACCGCCACCTATCACTACGATGCGCTGAACCGTTTGATCGGAGTCGCCTATCCGGACCCCAATCTGGACGTAGGCTACAGCTATGACGTGGCGCCGGCTGCCTGCGCCGCCGACGAGCGCTTCGCCAAGGGGCGGCTGGGGCAGGTGCTGCATGCCAACGGCAGCACCCAGTACTGCCATGACCGCTTCGGTCAGGTCACCCGCAAGGTGCAGACCGTCAATGGTGTGGCCAGCACGCTGCGCTACGCCTACAGCAAGTCGGGCCGTCTGACTGCGTTGACCTACCCCGACGGCAGCGTGGCCGACTACGTGCGTGATATCCAGGGCCGCATCAGCCAGATCGGCCTGACCCGGCCCGGCCAGGCGCGCCAGATCGTGGTGAACAACGTGAGCTATGCAGCCTTCGGTCCGGCGACCGGCTGGACCTACGGCAATGGCCGCCAGCTGCAGCGTCCGCTGGATCTGGACTACCGCCCGCAGGCGGTACATGACCCGGCTGCAGGTGGCCTGTCGCTGGGCTACGGCTATGATCCGGTCGGTTCGATCACCGAGCTGAAGAACGGCACTGGCTCGACGGTACTGGCCAAGTACGCCTACGACGCGCTGGGTCGCCTGACCCAGACCCAGGACGGTGCGACCGGCACGCCGATTGAAACCTATGCCTACGACGCCACCGGCAATCGCACCGCGCTGACCACTTCGGCGGGCACTGCCAGCTACACCTATCCCGCAACCAGTCATCGCCTGACTGCGGTGGATGGTGAAGCGCGCAACCATGACGCGGTGGGCAACACCACCAGCATCGGCGGCAAGACGTTCATCTACAACGATGCCAACCGCATGAACGCGGTGAAGCAAGGCAACGCCGTACTGGAAAGCTACGCCTACAACCATCGCGGCGAGCGCGTGCTGCGCACCCCGGCTGGTGGCGCTGCACAGATCACTCTGTATAACGAAGCAGGGCAGTGGCTGGGCAACTACTCGGCCACGGGCCAGGCGCAGCAGCAGGCCATCTGGCTGGACAACTACCCGGTGGCGCTGATCAGCGTGCCAAGCGCAGGTGTGCCGGAGTTGGCCTACATCCAGCCGGACCATCTGGGTACGCCGCGCGTGGTGATCGACCCGGCGCGCGATGTGGCGATCTGGGAGTGGAGCAACAAGAGCGAGGTGTTCGGCAACCAGATTCCGAGTACCGACCCGGACGGCGATGGCGTGGCATTCGAGTTGGCGCTGCGATTCCCGGGCCAACAGGCGACGGATGCGAGTGGGCTGTTCTACAACAATCAGCGGGAGTATGACCCGGTAGTTGGGCGGTACTCGCAGAGTGATCCGCTGGGGTTGGACGCCGGTATTAGCACCTACGGCTACGCTGAAGCGAATTCCCTTTCACTGTCCGATCCCTACGGACTTCAGGTGATGGGAAGTCCGCGGGAGATGATGAATCCCACTACCGAGCAGCAGGCAAGGGACGTGCTCCCGCTTCTTGCAGACATCACGCCAATATTGGGTGACCTGCGCGCACTTGATGAATTCTGCGAGTCCCCCAGCATTGGAAACTTTGTATCATTGGCCAGCGGAGCACTCGGACCTCTTGGCAAGATCTCTTCGAAAGTTGGAAGGGTGGGGATAAGAGCCGCGTCTGCTGCACGGAAGTCCAGCGCGGTCATTCACGTTACAAAATCGGGGGTTGCTCTTCCTCCTGGTGGTAAGTACGCGATTCCAAGTCACTATGTTCAAAATCCGCATAGGCCTGGAAGCTTCGGTGAGATGGTGGGTGGCAAGTATCAAGAGCGACTGCGTATTGATCCGGCAACGCCGCCGGGTACCAAAGGGCCGAACTACTCCCACTACCACTTGGACCAGAAACGTGAACATTTCAGTCCTGCGCCTGGGGACCGTGATCCAGGATTCTAGCTTATGAATGAAGATTTCAACTCCCTTGAATGGTGTGATGCCACGTTGCTGGCTATCAACATTGACAGAAGCAATCCAGGCGTATGCGATGAGGTAAAGGTTCAGGTGCGCTGGCCGGACGGCCGGCAGGCAACCGTTTGCTTTTCGGAAGCCTACGGGTGCTCGGCGCTCATGAACTTCGGCGTACTGGGTGACGAGGGAATTGAGTTCGCCATGGTGGATGATGACGAGCCGGGACTCGCTGATCTTCTTGATCGTTGGAAGGCGGTCGGCTATCCGCTGTCCGGTCTGAAGTGTTTTCGTATCGAGACCAGCTCGACCGGAAGCGTCATTCTCATCTACGCTAAGACATGGCGGATCGAGAATCAGCCGATGGCGGACGCGGTGCCCTGAAGGACATCCCATGCCCAGGTTCCTCACCCCCGACGAGGTCTCCCTCATCCACAGGCTGCTGCCGGAGACGACCGAGTTGTCCGAACGGTTGTTGAAGGATCTGGCGCTCGCTCAGGTGGAGGATGTGGGTGTCGTCGGATTCGGGGGCGTGGTGTTCCTGTCCAGCACGACCCAGCTTTTCGGCAGTGACATTGCTACGGCCATGCTTGCCGATGCTGACGGCGTGCCGGTGAGAGTCACCCTGTGCCTGGATAATCACGATCAGCTCTTCGAGCTGGAGCTGTGGAAGGTGGACTTCTCTTCGATCATCGGCGTCGATCTGAGAAGCGCTTTCAGCGAGCACTGACGCCTGCTGAAAGCGGTCCTCGCTGAAGGCCGTGGCGCATGGCATTCACCCTTCAGGCTGCAACCGCCCCACCGCCTGCGCGCACAATGACTGGCTGGCCAGTACCAACCCCTCCATCACCCGGTCGCCCACGTACTCTTCCGGTTCGCCGTTCTGGCGGGTGCGCTCCGCCGCCAATAGCATTTCCAGCACCACCCGCAATCCGCTCAACGCGCAATCGGCATCGGCCAGGGCCAGGCAGCGGCCGGGGAGTTGATGCCGCTCCGGCCACCGCACCGGAGCCGATGCGGTTGAGATTGGCAATGAAGGTGTTCCTGTCCACTGCGGGCGCAGCCTGTGGCGAACCGTCGTCGTGGGCGGTACTGCGATAGGCGTGCAGATGGGGGAAGTCCGATTCGTTCATGGCAGAGCTCCGTGCAGGGCAATCGGTAGCCGCCACCCGAAAGGTGGCGGGCGGTACGTGGTTCGAATCCGGGTTGGCTTCAAGCCGGCGGGCGCGAACGCCCCCAACGCACCGCCCGCCATAGCCGGCAGACGGATTGCCAGCCGGCGCCACGCATGGTGACGCCGGCTGGCAAGCGCACTTACTCAAAGCCAACACGGGATTCGAAGCCCGGCCACCCTTTTCCGGTGGCACGCCATCTGAGCCCCTGGCGCTGTGCAATGCCAATCAGAAGAGTTGCAAACATCACTCGATTGGAGACGCTTTCGGCATTCTCCCACGCTGTTAAGCACTGCCAGCGCTGGCTGGCGTGGTGATCCGTCCACACCGTGCAATCTGCGACAGGTGTCGAGGCTGGGGGAGGGAAGGGCACGGGTGTGGCGGGGCGATGGCGACAGGCTCCGCAAGGGCCTGAGTCGAGCGTCGCTGGCTCCCCCCCCCGGCGCCAAAGCGTGACGTGCGACTCGGGTTGACGTTCCCAGCCACCAAGCGCAGGCTGGTCCGGCACGTTTCCTAACCAGAAGGAGACTTATGACCGCGACCGCTTCGCTGCACCCAACCCCCGCCACCCAAGGCCGTTCGCGCCTCTGGAGTGTGTTCTGGCTGCAGGGCGTGATTCCCAGCAACATTCTGTGGGCGGTAGCCCTCTGGGCCCTGGCCAATCAGCGCACCACGCTGCTGCTGGGGGTATTTGCCGTGCTGCTGCTCTATACCGGCTGGATCATCCCGGCGGTGTGGCGGGCGGCGCCCACTGCGCACAACCCCAACCTGGGCGTGGCCGCGCGCGGGCTGACGGTGGCCTGGGGGCTGAACACCGTGCTGGTGATCTTCTTCCTGACCCTGCAGCTGGTGGCTCAATAGAACTGAACAGGCTCGCCGCCCCGGTCGAAGGCGGCGAAGCGGCCGATCTGACCGTCATGGATGGCGTTGACCATCAGCTGCAGCGGGCGCGCGGCTTCGTCGCTGTTGGGCGCGAAACCGCCACGGCCGTCCAGCGCCGCCACGAAGACCAGGTCCCAGTCGATGCCGGTGGTGGTCGATTCCGTAGCCAGCGCCTGGAAGCTGGGCACCTCGGCCGGCAGCTTGTCCACGCACAGCACCGGCGACAGGGTGCCGCCCTCGCGGCGGTCATGCCGGTCGCGCTGGTCGCTGGTGGGCGATTCGGGCAGCTCGGCGCGCACGAATACGAACAACAAGCGTTGCGGTTCAGCCTGCTGGCCTGCGGCGTGCAGCAGCTGCTGGAAATCGTTCATCATCATGAGGGTTGTCACACGCCCGCTGCACGGAAAGCCGCATGCTGCCACAACGCCTGCCGCGCGGGGCCGAAGGCGATTGATTTAAGTCATGCCCATGGAACTGACTGCCGCGTACTCTGGCAATCGTTCCAGCAGACGAGGGTTTCCGGGCCGTTCCGGGCACAGGCAAGACGGTGGAGCAACAAGGTGGACCAGCCATGAGCCAACTCACCGACGGTTTTGGACGCAGCTTTCCATACCTGCGCCTGTCGTTGACCGAAGCCTGCAACTTCCGTTGCAGCTACTGCCTGCCCGACGGTTACCAGGCCGATGGCCGCCCGCGCTTCCTGCAGGTGGATGAAATCGCGCGCCTGGTGCGTGCGTTTGCCGCGCTGGGCATGAGCAAGATCCGCCTGACCGGTGGGGAGCCCAGCCTGCGCAAGGATCTGGACGAGATCATCGCCACCGTGGCGGCGGCGCCGGGCATCCGCAAGGTGGCCATCACCACCAATGGCACGTTGCTGCCGCGTCGCCTGCCGGGCTGGCACCGCGCCGGCCTGACCGCGCTGAACGTGAGCATGGACAGCCTGCAGCGCGAACGCTTCAGGACCATCACCGGGCATGACCGCCTGCCGGAGATCGAACAGGGCCTGGCCCTGGCGCAGGCGTTGGGACTGCCGGCGATCAAGCTCAACGCGGTGCTGCTGCGCGGCTTGAATGACGACGAGCTGCCGCAGTGGATGGACTACCTGCGTGACCGTCCTTTCAGCGTGCGCTTCATCGAGCTGATGCGCACCGGCGACAACGAAGCCTATTTCCAGCGCCACCACCTGCGTGCCGACGTGGTGATCGAGCAGCTGCTTGCCGCAGGCTGGCACGAGCGTCCACGCGCGGCCGATGCCGGCCCGGCGCGTGAGTTCGGCCACCCCGACCATCGCGGCAGCATCGGCATCATCGCCCCGTATTCGCGTGACTTCTGCAAGGGCTGCAACCGCCTGCGGGTGACCGCCAAGGGCGACCTGCGGCTGTGCCTGTTCGGCGAGTTCGGCGTGCCGCTGCGCCCGCTGCTGCAGAGCGACGATGACCACGACGCGCTGCTGGCACGCATCACCACACAGCTTGGCCTGAAAGCGGCCGGGCATGGACTGCACCAGGGCCAGACCGGGCTGACCCCGCACCTGGCCTCCATCGGAGGATGAGCAACACGATGAGTGGGGAATTGAATGCGGCCTTCCATATGGCCGATGTCCGCGACAAGCGCATCACCCGCCGCCGTGCGGTGGCGGTGGGCGAGCTGCATGCCGGTCCGGTGGCCTATCCGCTGATCGTCGAGCGCCGCCTGCCCAAGGGCGATGCGCTGGTGATGGCCGAGATTGCCGGCCTGCAGGGCGCCAAGATGGCCTCGATGCTGATGCCGCTGTGCCACCCGCTGCCGCTGGAACTGGTGCAGGTGTTCTGCGCGCCGGTACCGGAACGGCAGGCGATCCGCGTGTGGTGCGAGTGCGCCAGCGAGGCGCGCACCGGCGTGGAGATGGAGGCACTGGCCGGCGTCAACGCGGCGCTGCTGACCCTGTACGACCTGAGCAAGCCGGTGGAACCGGCACTGCGCATCGAGGGCATCCGCCTGCTGTTCAAGGAAGGTGGCAAGCGCGGCGTGTGGCTGCACCCGGATGGCATGGACGATGCCGAGCGCGCGCGCTTCAAGCCGCGTGCGCCGAAGGGCCTGGAGGGCGCGGCCTGCGCGGTGATCACGCTGAGCGATCGCGCCAGCGAGGGCACCTATGAAGATGTGTCCGGCCCAACCCTGGTAAGCGGCCTGAAAAAGCTGGGCGGTGAGGTCGTGGCCGCCGAGATCTTGCCCGACGGCATCGAGCCGTTGGCGGGCCGCCTGCAGGCACTGGCCGCCGAGGGCGTGCGCCTGTGCCTGTGCACCGGCGGTACCGGGCTGGGCCCGCGTGACCTGACCCCGGAGGCGCTGCGTTCCTTGAACGCACGGCCGGTGCATGGCCTGGCGCAGATGGTGCGGGCACTGAGCGCACAGCACACGCCGATGGCCTGGCTGAGCCGCGCCGAGGTGGTGCAGCTGGGCAACATGCTGGTGTTCGCACTGCCGGGCAGCCCGAAGGCGGCGGCGCAGTGCCTCGATATTCTGGCGCCGGTGCTGGGCCACGCTTTGGCGATGGTCGAGGGTGGTGGCCACTGATGATTGCCTATAGCGAAGCCCTGCAGCACCTGCTGGATGCGGCCACGCCGCTGCCGGCCGAGCGCCTGCCGTTGCATGAGGCCGGCGGCCGTACCCTGGCCAGTGACATCCACAGCGGGCAGTCGTTGCCGCCGTTCGACAATTCGGCAATGGACGGCTTCGCGCTGCGCGCCAACGGCGCGACGTTCGAGGCTGGTACCGAATTCGCGGTGCAGGGCTGGCAGGCGGCCGGCGATGCCGGTGCCGAAGGCGGCGAGGGTGCCTGGGAAATCATGACCGGAGCGCGCATGCCGGTTGGCCTGGATACGGTGGTGCCGGTCGAGAACGTGGAGATCCTCGCCAGCGAGGAAGGACGCCCGACCCGCATTGCCCTGAAGGGCACGGTGAAGCCGGGCCAGAACGTGCGCCTGCGCGGCCAGGATGTGAGCGACGGCGAGCGTGTGCTGCAGGCTGGGCAGGTGCTGGACATCAATGCGCGCACCCTGCTGCATGCCATCGGCGTGGGCCAGGTGGCGGTGGTGGCGCGGCCGAAGGCGGCAGTGATCGCTACCGGCAAGGAGTTGGTGACCGAGGCGACGCAGACGCTGGAATCCGGCCAGATCCGTGACAGCAACCGGCCGTATCTGGTGGGTCGCCTGCAGGCGGCCGGTGCCGAAGTGGTGTGGCAGGGCACGGTGGGTGACGATGTGGCGGCGTTCAATGCGGTGCTGGACGACGCGCTGGCTGCCGGCGCGCAGCTGCTGATCAGCACCGGCGCGGTGTCGGCCGGCCGCTACGATTTCGTTCCCGATGCACTGCGTGGCCGTGGTGCGCGCATCGTGTTCCACAAGGTGGCGATCCGCCCGGGCAAGCCGTTGCTGTTCGCGGTGCTGCCCAATGGTGCGCTGTATTTCGGTCTGCCCGGCAACCCGGTCTCGGCCGCTGTGGGCCAGCGCTTCTTCGTGGAGCCGGTGCTGCGCCGCCTGCTGGGGTTGGCACCGGAAACCGTGTTGCAGCTGCCGCTGCAGGCCGACGTGCGCAAGCCGCCGGGCCTGCGCTTCCATGCGCGTGCGCGGGTGGAAGTGGACGCGCAGGGGCGCCTGAGTGCGCGCGTGCTGTCCGGGCAGGAGTCGTTCCGTTTGATGTCCATGCTGCAGGCCAACGCCTGGGTGGTGCTGGAGGCCGAGGGAGACCTGGCCAACGCTGGCACCTACGTGCGTGTGCAGGGCTGGGGTCACCATGACCCGGTGCAGCTGGCGAGCCAGGAGTCATGATGAAACAGGTGAATCTGCAGTTGTTTGGTGCGTTTTCCGATCTGGATGCCAGCCGCGAGATCGCGGTGGAGGTGGCCGGTGGCACCGTGGCCGATCTGCGCCAGGCGCTGCGCGAGCTGCTGCCGACGCGTTGGCCGGGTTTCCGCGCTGGCCTGCTGGACTACTCGGCGTTCGCCGACCAGCAACGCGTGCTGCGTGACCACGAAGCGCTGCCCGACGATGGCCGGGTGGCGATCCTGCCGCCGGTAAGCGGGGGCTGAGCGATGAGCGAGAAGATCATCGCCAAGGTGGTGGACCGCGCGCAGGCGGCGATCGATCCGGCCGAGGGCATCGCTGCGGTGTCCGATCCGGGTTTCGGTGGCATCGATGTGTTCATCGGCAAGGTGCGCGACGTCAATATCGGCCGACCGGTGACCGGGATCACCTACGACCTGTTCGAGCCGCTGGTGTTGAACGAGTTCAAGCGCTTGGCCGCGGAGGTCGAGGCGACGTTCGGTCCGAAGCTGAAGCTGTATGTGGCCCATGCCAAGGGCCGGTTGGGCATTGGCGATGTGGCGGTGGTGGTGGCTGCGGGCAGCCCGCACCGGGACGAGGCGTTCCGTGCCTGCCGCCAGTTGATCGAGGTGGTGAAGCATCAGTGCCCGATCTGGAAGCAGGAGCATTACGAGGACGGCGACAGCGAGTGGAGCGAGGGTTGCAGCCTGTGCCATGCGGACAGCGAGCCCGCACATGCCCATGACCATGCGCACGACCACCAGCATTGAGCCCGCTGCAGCCACGCATGGCGTGGCTCTACCACCGAATATCTGGATGGCCGTGGGGTTCAGTAGATCCACGCCATGCGTGGATGCGGCCTTCCCGATGAATCCGGCCGACGCAGCCACGCATGGCGTGGCACTACTGCGATGAGCATCAACGGCATCGTGCTGGCCGGTGGCCTGTCCAGCCGGATGGGGCGCGACAAGGCGCTGCTGCCGTGGAAGGGGCGCACCCTGCTGGAACACATGCGTGGCCTGCTGCTGCAGGCTGGCGCCGGTCGGGTCTGGGTGAGCGGTGACTATCCGGCCTTCGGCGGCATCCCCGATCAGGTAGCGCGCTGCGGCCCCCTGGGTGGACTGCACAGCGTGATGCAGCAGATGCCCGACAGCCCGGCCTGGGTGGTAGCGGTGGATACGCCGTTGCTGGCGCCACGGCTGCTGCAACGGCTGGCTGCCGAGGGGCAGGGCGCATGCACGATCTTTGACGGGCATCCCTTTCCCATGCGGTTGAATGTGGACAATGCCACTCGTAGCGTGCTGGCCGCGATGCTGGATGATGCGGACGGGCCGCGCTCGGTACAGGCCTTCCAGCGCCGCCTGCAGATGCACGCGCTGCTGCTGGAAAGCGTTGACGAAGCCTGCCTGGTCAACTGCAATACCCCCGAACAATGGGAGGATGTTGCGTCATGAAAGTGCAGTTGCAGGATCAATCAGTACGGCTTCGCCTGGACGAGGCCGAACTGGCGCGCCTGCTGGCCGGTGAATCGGTCGAGAACATGACCCGCTTTGGCGGCATCGAGGGCTGGGGCATGGCGGTGTCGCTGCATGGCGGCGATCAACCGGTGCTGCTCGATGGCGGCACCTTCTGCCGCCTGGTACTGCCGCGCCCGGCAGTCGAGGCCTTGGCGGCGCGGCTGCCGTGCCGGGATGGGCTGCCATTCGACATTGCCCTGGAAGATGGCGGCCAGCTTCAGCTGCAGTTCGATGTGGACGTGCGCGACAGCGTGCGCCAGCGCGGGGTGACCCGCCGCAACACCGCTTCACCGGTTTGACATTTGTCAGGGGCACGGCGGAAACCGGCCCCTGATTGATCCAGATCAACCCCGTCGTTGTTGCTGCGCGGCCTAATGGCTGCATGACGACGGGTCACAACTTGAAACGCAGTACCCACGTCATTCCACAGCCTTGGAGCCATGTATGACCGTCGGTAGCGATCCTGTTGTCCGCAGCACTGCCCGTCCGGGTCGCGTCATCAGCGACTGGACGCCGGAAGATCCCGGCTACTGGGAGCGCACCGGCAAGCGGGTCGCCACCCGCAACCTGGTCATCTCGATCCCCTCGCTGCTGCTGGCCTTCTCGGTCTGGGTGCTGTTCTCGGCGGTGTCGATCAGCCTGCCGAAGATCGGTTTCAACTTCAGCACCGACCAGCTGTTCTGGCTGGTGGCGCTGCCCAGCCTGTCCGGCGCCACGCTGCGCATCTTCTATTCGTTCGTGATCCCGATCTTCGGCGGCCGCCGCTGGACCGCGCTGTCCACGGCCTCGCTGCTGGCGCCGACGCTCTGGCTCGGCTTTGCGGTACAGAACCCGGCCACGCCGTACGGGGTGTTCGTGGCCATCGCGATCCTGTGCGGGTTCGGTGGCGCGAACTTCTCGTCGTCGATGTCCAACATCTCCTTCTTCTACCCCAAGCAGAAGCAGGGCCTGGCGCTGGGCTTGAACGCCGGCCTGGGCAACGTGGGCGTGTCGGTGGCGCAGGCGGTGATCCCGCTGGTCATCACCGTGGGCGTGTTCGGTGCGCTGGGTGGTGCACCGTTGCCCACGGTGGAGGGTGGGGCGCCGTTGTTCCTGCAGAACGCCGGCTTCATCTGGGTGCCGGCCATCGCGCTGTGCGCCATCGCGGCCTGGTTCGGCATGAACGACCTGACCAGCGCCCGCTCGTCGTTCTCCGAGCAGGCGGTGATCTTCCGCCGCAAGCACAACTGGCTGATGTGCTGGTTGTACATCGGCACCTTCGGTTCCTACATCGGCTTCTCGGCCGGCTTCCCGATGCTGGTGAAGAGCCAGTTCCCGGACGTGAACCCGCTGGCCTACGCCTTCATCGGCCCGCTGCTGGGCGCATTGATGCGCTCGGTGGGTGGCAGCATGGCCGACCGCTGGGGCGGCGCACGCCTGACCTTCTGGGTGTTCGCGCTGATGATCGCGGCCGTGTTCGGCGTACTGCACTTCCTGCCCAGCCACGGCCAGGGCGGCAACTTCCATGGCTTCCTGCTCAGCTTCATGGCGCTGTTCGTGCTCAGTGGCATCGGCAACGGCACTACGTTCCGCATGATCCCGGTGATCTTCCGCACCCTGCATGAGCGCTGGTCGGCCAACGACAACGCCGAAGGCAAGGCCACGGCCGCGCACCAGGCCAGCATCGAGTCGGCCGCGGTGGTCGGCTTCTCCGGTGCGATCGGCGCCTATGGCGGCTTCTTCATTCCCAAGAGCTACGGCTCGTCCATCACCTTGACCGGCAGCCCCGACATGGCGCTGTACGGATTCGTTGTTTTCTACGTCACCTGCCTGGCCGTGACCTGGTGGTGGTACTACCGGCGCGGTGCCGAGACACCCTGCTGACGACATGAAAACGCACCGCAGCCAGATGACATACACAGCCACGATGCCGATGTCCGCAAAGGGAGACCCCCGATGAGTTATTTCCTCGATCGCTTGCAGTTCTTCAAGCGTGACCCCCAGACCTTTGCCGATGGCCACGGATTCGCCAAGAGCGAAGGCCGTGACTGGGAAAACAGCTACCGCGCCCGCTGGCAGTACGACAAGATCGTGCGCTCCACCCACGGCGTGAACTGCACGGGTTCATGCAGCTGGAAGATCTACGTCAAGAACGGCCTGGTCACCTGGGAAACCCAGCAGACCGATTACCCGCGTACGCGCCCGGACCTGCCCAACCATGAACCGCGTGGCTGCCCGCGTGGCGCCAGCTATTCCTGGTACCTGTACAGCGCCAACCGGCTGAAGTACCCGCTGATCCGCGGCACGCTGCTGCGCCTGTGGCGCGAAGCGCGCAAGAGCAAGGCTCCGGTCGATGCCTGGGCCAGCATCGTGGAGGACAAGGAGAAGGCGCGTTCGTACAAGACCCGCCGCGGCATGGGCGGCTTCGTGCGCCTGCAGTGGGAAGAGGCCAACGAGATCATCGCCGCCTCCAACCTGTACACGGTGAAGCAGTACGGCCCGGACCGCGTGGTCGGGTTCTCGCCGATTCCGGCGATGTCGATGGTGTCCTATGCCGCCGGCGCGCGTTACCTGTCCCTGCTGGGTGGCGCCTGCCTGTCCTTCTATGACTGGTACTGCGATCTGCCGCCGGCCTCGCCGCAGATCTGGGGCGAGCAGACCGACGTGCCCGAATCGGCCGACTGGTACAACAGCCGCTACATCATCGCCTGGGGCTCGAACGTGCCGCAGACGCGCACGCCCGATGCACACTTCTTCACCGAGGCGCGCTACAACGGCACCAAGACGGTGGCGATCTGCCCGGACTATTCCGAGCTGGCCAAGCTGACCGACCATTGGCTGCACCCCAAGCAGGGCACCGATGCGGCGCTGGCCTTCGCCTTCGGCCATGTGATCCTGCGCGAGTTCCACGTCGATTCGCCCTCGCAGTATTTCCAGGACTACTGCCGCCAGTACTCGGACATGCCGATGCTGGTGCGCCTGGAGCGCCGCGATGACGGCCGCCTGGTGCCGGGCCGTTTCCTGCGTGCCAGTGAACTGGGCGGGCTGGGTGAAGCCAACAACCCGGATTGGAAAACCCTGGCCTACGACGAGAACAGCGGCCAGATCGTGGTGCCCAACGGCTCGATCGGCTTCCGCTGGGGCGAGAAGGGCAAGTGGAACATCGAGGAGAAGGAAAGCAAGGGCGCCGATACGCGCCTGCGGCTGAGCCTGGCCGACGCCCATGAGGGCATCGAGGCGGTCAGCTTCCCGTACTTCGGTGGCATCGAGTCGGAAGGTTGGACCGCCGCGCCGGCCGACGAGGTACTGGAACGCAACATCCCGGTGCGTCGCCTGGCGCTGGCAGACGGTGGCGAGACCCTGGTGGCCACGGTCTACGACCTGCTGCTGGCCCAGTACGGCGTGGACCGTGGCTTTGGCGGCGGCAACGTGGCATCGAGCTTCGATGACATGGTGCCGGGCACACCGGCGTGGCAGGAGCGCATCACCGGCGTGTCGCGCGCCGAGGTGATCGAGATCGCCCGCGAGTTCGCACGTACCGCCGACAAGACCCATGGCCGTTCGATGATCATCGTCGGCGCCGGGATGAACCATTGGTTCCACAACGATATGAACTACCGCGGCCTGATCAACATGCTGATCATGTGCGGTTGCGTGGGCCAGACCGGTGGCGGCTGGGCGCATTACGTGGGCCAGGAAAAGCTGCGCCCGCAGACCGGCTGGCAGCCGCTGGCCTTCGGCCTGGACTGGAGCCGCCCGCCGCGCCACATGAACGGCACCTCGTTCTTCTACTTCAACACCGGGCAATGGCGCTACGAGAAGCTGCAGGTGGACGAGCTGCTGTCGCCGCTGGCGGATGCGAGCAAGTACAGCGGCAGCCTGGCCGACCTCAACCTGCGCGCGGTGCGCATGGGCTGGCTGCCGTGTGCGCCGCAGCTGGACCGCAACCCGCTGCAGCTGGTACGCGAGGCCGAAGCGGCGGGTGTTGCCCCGGCCGACTACGCGCTGGGCAAGTTCAAGGACGGCTCGCTGGACTTCGCCTTCGCCGATCCGGATGCACAGCAGAACCATCCGCGGATGATGTTCATCTGGCGCTCGAACCTGTTGGGTTCGTCGGGCAAGGGCCACGAGTACATGCTGCGGCACCTGCTCGGCACGCGTCATGGCCTGCAGGGCAAGGACCTTGGCGAGATGGGCGCGGTCAAGCCGGAGGAGGTGAAGTGGCGTGACGAAGCGCCGGAAGGAAAGCTCGACCTGCTGGTGACGCTGGACTTCCGCATGTGCACCACCGCACTGTACTCGGACATCGTGCTGCCCACGGCCACCTGGTACGAGAAGGACGATCTCAACACGTCGGACATGCACCCGTTCATCCACCCGCTGTCGAAGGCGGTGGACCCGGCCTGGGAATCGCGCAGCGACTGGGAGATCTTCAAGGAGGTCGCCCGCACCGTAAGCGAAATGGCGCCGGGTGTGCTGGGCGTGGAGAAGGATCTGGTGCTGGTACCGACCCTGCATGACACCCCGAACGAGCTGGGCATGCCGTTCGGCGTGGCTGATTGGAAGAAGGGCGAGTGCGAGGCCATCCCGGGCCAGACCATGCCGTCGATGACGGTGGTGGAGCGCGACTACCCGAACCTGTACCGCAAGTTCACCTCGCTGGGCCCGCTGCTGGACAAGCTGGGCAACGGCGGCAAGGGCATGAGCTGGGACACGAAGCACGAAGTCGAATTCCTCGGCAAACTCAACCACACCGTGCACGACGCGGGCGTGAGCCAGGGCCGTCCGGCCATTTCGACCGCGATCGACGCGGCCGAGGTGATCCTGCACCTGGCACCGGAAACCAACGGCCACGTGGCAGTGAAGGCGTGGGAATCGCTGGGCACGTTCACCGGCCGCGAGCACACCCACCTGGCGGTGGGCAAGGAGCACGAGGCGATCCGCTTCCGTGACATCCAGGCGCAGCCGCGCAAGATCATCTCCTCGCCGATCTGGTCGGGCCTGGAAGACGACAACGTCAGCTACAACGCCGGCTATACCAACGTGCACGAGCTGATTCCGTGGCGCACGGTGACCGGTCGCCAGCAGTTCTACCAGGACCACGAGTGGATGATCGACTTCGGCGAGGCCTTCATGGGCTACCGGCCGCCGGTCAACACGCGCACGGTGGAGCCGCTGCTGAACCAGCGCCCGAACGGCAACAAGGAGATCGTGCTGAACTGGATCACGCCACATCAGAAGTGGGGCATCCACAGCACCTACAGCGACAACCTGATCATGCAGACGCTGTCGCGCGGTGGCCCGATCGTGTGGCTGAGCGAGGACGACGCGCGCAGTGCCGGCATCGTCGACAACGACTGGATCGAGTTGTTCAACGTCAACGGTGCGATTGCCGCGCGTGCGGTGGTCAGCCAGCGCGTGATGCCGGGCATGGCGATGATGTACCACGCCCAGGAACGCATCATCAACGTGCCGGGCTCGGAGATTTCCGGGACCCGCGGCGGCATCCACAACTCGGTGACCCGCATTGTGCTCAAGCCCACCCACATGATCGGCGGCTACGCGCAGCTGGCCTACGGTTTCAACTACTACGGCACCTGCGGCACCAACCGCGACGAGTTCGTGATCGTGCGCAAGATGGACAAGATCGATTGGTTGGACGATGAACAAGGAAGTTCGAGTGTCGCGGGCGCAGGACGCGCAGGAGCGACCGATGAGCAGCCTGCTGGTGCTTCGGCATCGGCCAGCAAGGAGGTGGTGTGATGAAGGTCCGTGCACAGATCGCGATGGTGCTGAACCTGGACAAGTGCATCGGCTGCCATACCTGCTCGATCACCTGCAAGAACGTCTGGACCTCGCGCGAGGGCGTCGAATACGCCTGGTTCAATAACGTGGAAACCAAGCCGGGCATCGGCTACCCGAAGGAATGGGAAAACCAGGACAAGTGGAACGGCGGCTGGGTGCGCACCCGCGCCGGCAAGCTGGTGCCGCGTGCTGGCGGCCGCTGGCGCATGCTGGCGAAGATCTTCGCCAATCCGGATCTGCCGCAGATCGACGACTACTACGAGCCGTTCGATTTCGACTACCAGAACCTGCACACCGCCAAGGACAGCCAGCACCAGCCCACCGCGCGGCCGCGTTCGCTGATCAGCGGCGAACGCATGCAGAAGATCGAGTGGGGCCCCAACTGGGAGGAGATCCTGGGTTCGGAGTTCAGCAAGCGCTCGCGCGACTACAACTTCGACCAGGTGCAGAAGGAGATCTACGGCGCCTTCGAGAAGACCTTCATGATGTACCTGCCGCGCCTGTGCGAGCACTGCCTGAACCCGGCGTGCGTATCGGCGTGCCCGTCGGGCGCGATCTACAAGCGCGAGGAAGATGGCATCGTGCTGATCGACCAGGACAAGTGCCGCGGCTGGCGCATGTGCGTGTCGGCGTGCCCGTACAAGAAGATCTACTACAACTGGAAGAGCGGCAAGTCGGAGAAGTGCATCTTCTGCTACCCGCGCATCGAGATGGGTGAGCCGACGGTGTGTTCGGAGACCTGCGTGGGGCGCATCCGCTATCTGGGCGTGATGCTGTACGACGCCGACCGCATTGCCGAGGCCGCCTCGGTGGCCGCCGAGAAGGACCTCTACCAGGCCCACCTGGACATCTTCCTGGACCCGAACGATCCGGCGGTGATCGCTGCGGCGCGCAAGGAAGGCATCCCGGACAGCTGGCTGGATGCGGCCAAGCAGTCGCCGGTGTACAAGCTGGCGATCGACTGGAAGCTGGCGCTGCCGCTGCACCCGGAATACCGCACGTTGCCGATGGTCTGGTACGTACCGCCGCTGTCGCCGATCCAGTCCGCCGCCGAGCGTGGCCGCGTGGGCATGAGCGGCGAGCTGCCGGACGTGGCCTCGCTGCGCATCCCGATGCGCTACCTGGCCAACCTGCTGACGGCGGGTGACGAAGCGCCGGTGGTACGCGCACTGGAGCGCCTGATGGCGATGCGTGCCTGGCGCCGGGCCAAGAACGTGGACGGCGTGGAAGACACCGCCGTGCTGGAGCAGACTGGGCTGAGCATCGCCCAGGTGGAAGAGATGTACCGCTACCTGGCCATCGCCAACTACGAGGACCGTTTCGTGATTCCGACCGGGCACCGCGAGTATGCCAACGATGCCTTCGGCGAGCGCGGCGGCTGCGGCTTCACCTTCGGCAACGGTTGCAATGGTGACAGCCCGGCCGATCTGTTCGGCCAGCGCAAGAGCACCACCTTCGTGGTGGACAAGGGCCCGAACCACCGCCGCAAGGAGGTGGTGTGATGAGCGTGCTCAAGCTGGTCGGGGTGTTGCTGGATTACCCCCGTGAAGAACTGTGGCAGCACGGCGAGGAACTGCTCGCCGCCTGCGACGACCCGGCGCTGAACGCCGCCCGCCGCCAGCAGCTGCGCAGCTTCGTGCAGCAGCTGCTGGACACCGATGCACTGGACGCACAGGCCGCATGGCTGGCCAGTTTCGACCGCGGCCGCTCGATGAGCCTGCTGCTGTTCGAACACATCCATGGCGAGTCGCGAGATCGTGGCCAGGCCATGGTCGATCTGGTCGAGACCTACCGCCGCAACGGCTTCGAACTGGATGCGCGCGAGCTGCCGGACTACCTGCCGCTGCTGCTGGAGTTCCTGGCCCATCGCCCCGGCAGTGAGGCCCGCGAGTGGCTGCACCACATCGGCCATATCGCCGGGATGCTGGCGGCGCGTGCCGCCGAGCGTGAGCTGCCGCACCGGGTGCTGTTCGAGATCCTGGTCGAAGCCGGTGACGGCAAGGCCGATCTGCAGGCGCTGCGCCAGCGTGCCAGCGAAGAAGTCCGCGACGATACCGCCGAGGCCATGGACCGCTTGTGGGAGGAGGAGGCGGTGCGCTTCGGCGCCGAAGCCCCCGCCGAAGACTGCAAGCCGCCCGTGCGTTCGCCGGCCCGTCCTTCGCATCGAGAGGTCCAGCCATGAGTTACTCCCTGCATCAATTCGCCTTCCAGTACTACCCGTACATCGCCGTGGCGGTGCTGCTGTTCGGCAGCTGGGCCCGCTACGACAAGGCCATGTATACCTGGCGCACCGGCTCCAGCCAGATGCTGTCGGACAAGGGCATGCGGATCGGCAGCAACTGCTTCCACATCGGCATCCTGGCCATCCTCGGTGGCCATCTGGTCGGCCTGCTGACCCCGCATGCGGTGTACGAGCACTTCATCACCTCGTCGCAGAAGCAGATGCTGGCGATGGTGGTGGGCGGCGTGTTCGGCGCGCTGTGCTTCATCGGCATCAGCATCCTGTTGGTACGCCGCCTGTTCAATGCGCGGGTACGGGCCACCGGCAGTTTCGGTGACACCCTGGTGCTGGTGCTGCTGTTCGCCCAGCTATGCCTGGGCCTCTACAGCATCCGCATCTCGTCCGGCCACCTGGACGGTGGGGTGATGGTGCAGCTGGCCGAATGGGCGCAGCACATCGTGACCTTCCGCGCCGGTGCCGCCGACTACATCGAGGGCGTCAGCTGGGTCTACAAGATGCATATCTTCCTGGGCCTGACCCTGTTCCTGATCGCGCCGTTCACCCGCCTGGTGCACGTGTGGAGCATTCCGATCAGCTACCTGTGGCGGCCGTACCAGGTGGTGCGCCGCCGCCAGGCCACGCTGCGCTACGGTCCGCGGGAGTAAACCATGGGCAGCCTGCCGAAATTCCTGCCGGTCACCGTGATCGACTCCGCCGCACCGGTGCCTGCCGAGGCGCATTCGCATCACCACGACGCGGCGGAGCAGGGGTCGCGCTCGCTTGGGCAGCCGGCACCCTGCCGGCTGTTCGTGGACGAGACCGCGATCAGCGAGGCCGACATCGCCCGCGAGATGCAGCACCACCGGGCGATGCGCCCGGAACAGTCGCGCGCCGAAGCAGCGCGTGCCCTGGTGGTGCGCGAGCTGCTGCGCCTGGAAGCGCAGCGGCTGGGCCTGCAGGCACCGGAGGGCAACCGGGTAAGCGACGAGGAAGTGCTGATCCAGCAGCTGCTGGAGGACGCGATCGAAGACCGCGTGCCGACCGACGAGGACTGCCGCCGCTACTTCGAGCAGAACCCGGAGCGCTTCCGCTCGCCCGATCGCGTGCGCCTGCGCCATATACTGCTGGCGGCGCCGGCCGACGACGTGGCCGGGCGGTTTGCCGCACGCACCGAAGGCGAGCGGCTGGTCGGACTGCTGAAGGAGTCGCCGCACCTGTTCGCCGATTTCGCCCTGCGCCATTCGCGCTGCCCGTCCAGCAGCGAAGGCGGCGACCTGGGCTGGTTGCAGCGTGGGCAGACCACGCCGGAGTTCGACCGCCAGGTGTTCCGCCTGCGCGAGGGCCTGGCGGGATTCCCGGTGGAATCGCGCTGGGGCTACCACGTGGTCTGCGTCGATGCCCGCGAGGAAGGCCAGCCACAGTCGTTCGAGGCGGTGCTGCCACAGCTGCGTGATTACCTGGAACTGCAGGTACGCCAGCGCGAGGTGCAGGCCTACCTGCTGCAGCTGCAGGAACGCTACCCGGTGCGCGGGCTGGACGAGATCGAAGCCGACGCGGATATCGGCTGACCCCCATTGAACGAGGAGACCCCATGAACCAGGCCCTTGCCCCCGCCAGTGCCGGGCAGCAGCAGCGTGCGCTGTGGCTGAGCACGTTCGCCTTCACCGTGTGCTTCGCGGTGTGGATGATCTTTTCAATCATCGGCATCCAGATCAGCCAACAGCTTGGTTTGAATGACACCCAGTTCGGCCTGTTGATCGCCACGCCGGTACTGACCGGTTCGGTCAGCCGCGTCTTCCTCGGCATCTGGTCCGACCAGTTCGGTGGCCGCAAGGTGATGGTGCTGGTGATGCTGTGTGGCGCAGTGGCCACCTGGATGCTGACCTATGCGCAGACCTACACCCAGTTCCTGATCGCCGCGCTGTGCGTGGGCATCGCCGGCGGCAACTTCTCGGTGGGCGTGGCCTACGTCTCCAAGTGGTTCCCGGCCAGCAAGCAGGGCACCGCGCTGGGCATCTTCGGTGCCGGCAACATCGGTTCGGCGGTGACCAAGCTGCTGGCGCCGCTGGTGATGGTGGCGGCCGGCTGGACCATGGTTGCCAAGGTATGGGCGGTCGCGCTGGCCGTCACCGCGGTCTTGTTTTTCCTCTTCAGCAAGGAAGATCCGTCGCTGGAGCAGCGCCGCCGCGAGGGCGTGAAGCCGGTGCCGTTCGCCGAGCAGATGGCACCGCTGAAGAACCTGCAGGTCTGGCGGTTCTCGCTGTACTACTTCTTCGTGTTCGGTGGCTTCGTGGCGCTCGCGCTGTGGCTGCCGCACTACCTGGTGGGCGCCTACGGCATGGACGTGGGTCATGCCGGCATGCTGGCGGCGTGCTATTCGATCCCGGCCAGCCTGTTCCGCGTGGTCGGTGGCTGGATGTCGGACCGGATGGGCGCGCGCCGGGTGATGTACTGGACCTTCGGCGTGTCGGCCATCTGCACCTTCCTGCTGGCCTACCCGGATACCGAGTACGTGGTGAAGGGTATCCATGGCCCGATCCACTTCCATCTGGCCATCGGCGTGGTGATGTTCACCGTGCTGGTATTCGTGCTGGGCTTCTTCATGTCGCTGGGCAAGGCGGCGGTCTACAAGCACATTCCGGTGTACTACCCGCAGCACGTGGGTGCGGTGGGCGGTGTGGTCGGCATGATCGGCGGCCTGGGTGGCTTCATCCTGCCGATCGTGTTCGGCGCATTGAACGATGCCGTGGGCATCTGGAGCAGCTGTTTCATGCTGCTGTTCGTGCTGGTGGCGGCTGCACTGGCATGGATGCACTTTGCGATACGCCGCATGGAACGCCGTCACTTCCCGCAGATCGACCGCGAGACCGACCTGCCCGAAGCCATCGATGCGGCCGCCGCCGAGCGGGTGCGCGGCAGGTGAAGGGGGGGGCCGGCCAGCGGCCGGCACTACCGGAACGGTGCGCGGTGGGTGGAGGGGGTTGCCGGCCAGCGGCCGGCACTACCGGGTAGCGGGCGAAAGGGTAGTGCCGGCCGCTGGCCGGCATGAACCCACCGATGCGCCACGCTTGATTTCAATCAGGGCCACGCGAAGAGGAACGCCCGAAGATGGCTGCCATGAGCTTCCACGTCGATGAGAGTGAGGACACTGCGCTGCAGGCAGCATTGCTGCGGCAGCCCCGGCATGTGCTGTTCCCGGCGGCTGACCAGTTCAGCACCGGCTTTGGCGAAAGCGGCTGGCGCGCCGCCGTGCGCGCCAGCAATGAGCACCTGATCCCGCGTGGCTTGACGCTCGGCTTCCAGGCCGGTCGTGGTGGTCGCGATGTGCCGCCACAGGCGTATCTGGACACCTTGCTGCTGGCCCTGCAGCTGCAGGCCGATGCCCTGGCCGAGGACCGCGAAGTGGTGGCGATGGTGTTGCAGCTGGGATTGGCGGAGACATTGCCGCCGCCGCAGCTGGGCCAGCTGCTGGACGCCGTGCCGCAGCACCTGCGCACGGTGGCGCGGCCGCAGGTGGAAGTGCGGCTGGACGCCGGCAGCGCGCTGTCACCGGCGCAGCTGCGCGCGGTGGGGTGCACCCGCCTGAACGTGATCGACCGTGCCGATGCGCCGGGGCCGACCCTGCTGGCACAGGCGCGGCAGGTCGGCTTCACTGCGCGCTACTACCAGCTGCGCATTCCCGCCAGTGAGGACACCGGTTTCATCGAGCGTCTGCATGAGGTGCTGGCCGAGGCACCCGAGCGCATCCTGCTGCCGGCACCGTGCGCGCTGCCGCAGCGTCCGTCGGCAGCGCATTGGCTGCAGGCCTGGCGCCTGCTGCGCGATGCCGGTTATGAACCCATCGGCGGTGACCACTACCAGCGTGGTGACCTGCCCAATCCGCATGGGCCCGGCGATGGCCAGCGCCACTGCGACCTGGCCGGCGTGCCGCGCCGTGACCGCAGTGATTTCATCGGGCTTGGCCTGTCCGCCTGCAGCCAGATCGGCGAAGTGTTCTATCGGCTGGAGGACGAGCTGGGCGAATGGCGGGCGCGATTGCAGTCCGGTCACATGGGCGTGGCCGCGGGCCTGATCCTGTCCGAGGACGAGCGGATGGCGGCCGAGGTGGCACAGAGCATCGCCTGCGACCATGCCCTCGATGCGGCCGCCTTCGAGTGGCGTAATGATGAACCCTTCGAGGAATGCTTCGCCGAACAGCTGCCGGCGCTGTCGCCGCTGCTGGCGCGCGGCTGGGCGCAGTGGGATGCACGTGTGCTGCGGCTGGCCGAAGAAGGGCGGTTGCTGTGGCGTATGATGGCCGCATGCTTCCGGCCGGCGGCCGCCATCGCTTGAGTCCTGCCCCGATGTCTTCAACTCCGCCTTCCCAGGGTCGCCTCGGCCGGGCCACGCCGAACCCCGCCGCCGCCGATGATGGCGACGCGCTGCACTTCTGCAGTACCTGTGCATTTTCCGATGCCTGCATGTCGCAGGGTTACGACAAGACCGCGCTGGGTGACCTGCATGTGCTGGTCGACCACGTCGGTCCGTTCCATGCCGGCGACTACATCTTCCGCGCCGGTGAGTCGTTCGATTCGATTGCTGCGGTGCGCGCCGGTATGGTCAAGACCTTCGTCGATGACAGCCAGGGCAACGAGCAGGTGCTGGGCTTCAGCCTGCCGGGCGAAGTGATCGGCCTGAATGCGATTCACGGCTCGCGCTTCCCCTGCAATGCGGTGGCGCTGGACACCGTGCACCTGTGCCGCATCTCGTTCCCCAAGCTGAGCCTGCTGGCCACACGCATGCCGGGGCTGCAGGCCAAGCTGTTCAGCCTGCTCAGCGCGGAGATCGGCAAGGTCGCCACGCTAGCCGCGAATCACCGTACCGAAGAGCGCATGGCGGCGTTCCTGCTCGACATGTCCGAGCGTTACGCGCGGCGCGGTTTTTCCGCCACGCGCTTCAACCTGACCATGGCGCGTACCGAGATCGCCAACTACCTGCGGATGGCGCCGGAAACCGCCAGCCGCGTGCTGCGCCGCCTGAGCGATGATGGGATCATCGCGGTGAAGCAGCGCGAGATTCTGCTGCTGCAGCCCGAGCGCCTGGCGGCGCTGGCGGTGGCCGACGAATCCGATTCGAACTGAACCTAGCCGGGAGCCGACGATGAAACGCGCTGGACTGTTGTTGCTGGGACTGCTGGCCACGCTGCCAGCCTGGGCGGCCGACCTGACGGTGTCGGCGGCATCGAGCCTGACCGAGAGCTTCCGCGAACTCGGCGCCGCCTATGAGAAGGCGCACCCGGGAACCAAGGTCGATTTCAACTTCGCCGCCTCAGGCGTGCTGCTGCAGCAGATCAGTCGTGGCGCGCCGGTGGACGTGTTCGCCTCGGCCGATGAAACCACGATGGACCAGGCCCAGCAGCAGGACCTGCTGGCGGCCGGTACCCGCGAGGTGTTCGCGGTGAACGCGCTGTGGGTGGTGGTGCCGCCGCAGGCCAAGGCCGCGCCGCGTACCCTGAAGGACCTGGCCGGTGGCAGCGTGCAGCGCATCGCACTGGGCAACCCGGACAGCGTGCCGGTCGGCCGCTACGCCAAGGGCGCGCTGGAAGCGGCGGGCCTGTGGCCGTCGGTGCAGGGAAAGACCATCACCACGCAGAACGTGCGCCAGTCGCTGGATTACGTCGCGCGCGGTGAAGTGGACGCCGGCTTCGTCTATGCCACCGATGCGCAGGCAATGCCCGACCGCGTGCGCCGCGCTTTCGCGGTGCCTGTGGCGGGGCGCATTGCCTATCCGCTGGCGGTGACCAAGGCCAGTACGCAACCGGCTGAAGCCAAGCGCTTCACCGCCTTCGTGCGTTCGGCACAGGGCCAGGCGATCCTGGCCAGGCACGGGTTCGGCAAGCCCTGAGGCATGGATCTCGACTGGAGCGCACTGGGGTTGTCGCTGAAGGTGGCCGGCTGGGCCACCGCGATCAATCTTGTAGTGGGCGTGGCGCTGGGCGCACTACTGGCGCGGCGGCGATTTCCCGGCCGCGAGCTGCTGGATTCGCTGCTGACCCTGCCGATGGTGCTGCCACCGACGGTGCTGGGCTATTACCTGCTGGTGCTGATCGGCCGTAACGGACCGATCGGTGCGTGGTTGCAGTCGTGGTTCGGCATCAACCTGGTGTTTACCTGGCAGGCGGCAGTGATCGCTGCGGCGGTGGCCTCGCTGCCGCTGGTGTTCAAGCCGGCACGCGCGGCGTTCGAGGAAGTGGACGGACAGCTGGAGCAGGCCGCACGTACGCTTGGTGTGTCCGAAGCGGCGGTGTTCTTCCGCATCACGCTGCCGCTGGCCTGGCGCGGCATCCTCGCCGGCCTGCTGCTGGCGTTTGCACGTGCGATGGGCGAGTTCGGCGCGACACTGATGGTGGCAGGCAGTATTCCGGGCCGCACGCAGACGTTGTCGATCGCCATCTACGAGGCGGTGCAGGCCGGTCAGGACGGCAAGGCCAACGCGCTGGTGATCCTGACCTCGGTGGTGTGCATCGTGATCCTGCTGCTGGCCGCACGGTTGGTGGGCGGGCGTCGCCGGGAGCTGCGTGATGTGGCTTGATCTGCAGGTCCAGCGTCGGCTGCAGGCGGCCGGCCAGGATTTCGTGTTGGACGTATCGCTGCAGTGCACGCAGCGGCAGGTGGTGCTGTTCGGGCCCTCGGGCGCGGGCAAGAGCCTGACGCTGAAGGCGGTGGCCGGGCTGCTGCGGCCGGGCCAGGGCCACGTGCGCCTGCAGGGGCAGACCTTGTTTGACGCGGCGGCCGGCGTGGACCTGCCGCCGCAGCGCCGCCGGCTGGGCTACGTGTTCCAGGATTACGCACTGTTCCCGCACCTGAGCGTGCGCCAGAACGTGGCGTTCGGTCTGCAGAAGGGCTGGTTGAATCCGCGCGCCGGGCAGCGCTTCGAAGCGGTGGAGCAGTGGTTGCACGCATTCCGCATCGACACGGTCGGTGATCTTCTACCGTCACAGGTATCCGGGGGACAGCGCCAGCGCACTGCACTGGCACGGGCCCTGGTGACACAGCCGCAGGCGCTGCTGCTGGATGAGCCGTTCTCCGCGCTGGACCATGATCTGCGCCAGCACCTGCGCCAGGAGCTTGAGACCGTGCTGGACAAGACTGGTATTCCGTTGCTGTTGATCAGCCACGACCCGCAGGATGTGGCCATGTTCGGCCAGCAGGTAGCACGCGTGGTGGATGGTCGCATCGTCGGCGGTTGACCCGCGATGGACGCACTGGCGATGAATGGCTACATCTGATGGTAGTGCCGGCCGCTGGCCGGCAACCATGGAATCCGGAGCAGCCGGCCAGCGGCCGGCTCTACCAGTTCAGGGGTTCAGCGACGCACAGGCGATGGTTGACTACAGCTGATGGTAGTGCCGGCCGCTGGCCGGCAACCATGGAATCCGGGGCAGCCGGCCAGCGGCCGGCTCTACCGGTTCAGGAGTTCCGCGACGCTCAGGCGATGAATGGTTGCATCTGATGGTAGTGCCGGCCGCTGGCCGGCAACCACGGAATCTGGGGCAGCCGGCCAGCGGCCGGCTCTACCGTTCCAGGGTTCGTGCGGTCCAGTGGTGATGGATCAATACAATTCGCAGTGCGTGCGGCCTTCGCTCCGCAGTGCGTTCCAGTGCCCTTCGCCACCGATGGCATCGATGGCCTCGCGCACCGCGCCTTCCAGGTGGCTCTTGTTGCCGCACAGGTAGAGATGCCCACCGCGGGCCAATACATCGCGCACTTCGGCGGCGCGCTGCTGCAGCACATGCTGCACATAGACCTTTTCGGCGCCATCGCGCGAGAACGCGGTATGCAGGCCGGCCAGCACACCGCGCGCGTGCCAGTCCTGCAGCTGTTCGCGGTACAGGTAATCGTGCTGGCTGTGCTTCTCGCCGAACACCAGGTGCACTTCGCGTTCGCAGACACCGGCCTGCAGCTCCTGCATTAGGCCCATCAACGGTGCGATGCCGGTGCCGGTGCCGACCAGCAGCAGCGGTGCCTCGCCGGTATCGGGCAGGTGGAAGCCGGGATTGGAGCGGCAGTACACCCGAGCGGTATCGCCGCCGTGCAGCAGACTGCCTGTGGCGGTGCCAAAGCGCTCGCGACCGCGCAGGGTGTAGCGCACTTCGCGCACGCACAGGCTCAGCTGGTCGTCGCAGGGGTGCGAGGCGATGGAATAGGCGCGCGGCAGGCGCGGTGACAGCAGTTCGCGAAGGCGGGCCAGCGGAATGCTGTCCGGGGTGGCGTGGTCCTGCAGTACGTCCAGCAGGTCCAGGCCGTGCAGGTAGGCTTCCAGCTCGCGCTTCTGGCTGACCTTCAACAGGCTCTTTAGAACGTCGCTGCCACCGAGCTTGGCCAGTTCGCGCAACACGCCCTTGCTCAGCAGGCGCAGCTCCCGATCATGCAGCGCAGCCACAGCGGCGGTGTCGCCGTACCAGGTGGCCAATGCCTGCAGCAGGGCAGGGTCGTTCTCGGGTACCACGTGCAGGGTGTCGCCGGCGCGGTAGGCCATTCCACTGCCGGCAATGTCCAGTTGCAGGTGCCAGGCAGCCGGGTCGCTGCTGTTCAAGCGGCGGCGTTCGAGAATGGGGGCGGCAAAGGCATTGTCTTCGCCATAGGCAGTGACCTGCAGGTGCAGGTCCTGGCCAGCGTTCGCGTCGCCATCCAGCACCTGGCCCAGCACCGGCTGCCATTGCTGGAAGAACTGCTCGTAGCCCAGGTCGGCATCGACGCGATGCAGCAATGGCTGCGCCTGGCGCTCGCTCAGCGCCGCATCCAGTGCCTTGGTGAAGCCGCAGAAGCTGGGGTAGCCGGTGTCGCCGAGGCCGAACACTGCATAGCGCAGGCCGCTCAGTGTCGGAGTCTGGCGCAGGGTTTCAAAGAATTGTTCGCCGTTGGCCGGCGGTTCGCCATCGCCGAAGGAACTGGAGATCGCCAGCAGTACATCGCCGTGGCCGAGACTGGCCACGTCGATATCGTTGAACGGGAGCACCTGCGGCGCGTGCGGCTGCAGGTCCGCGCCCAGGCGCTGGGCCAGGGCGCGGGCATTGCCCGACTCGGACGCGAAACCCACCAGCAGGCGGCTGAAGGGCGTACTGGTCGGGAGGGCGTTCACGCGGCCTCGTAGAAGTCGTCGAACTTTTCCTTGCTGAACTCGACCAGGTCGTAGTTCTGCATCAGGTCGTTCACCACGCGGCGGATGCTGATGTACGAGGTGATGTTGCCGTCGGCGTCGAACAGCGGTTGCACGGTGGTGTCGACCACGTAGAGCACGCCACCCTTGCCGAGGTTGGGCACGATGCCGGTCCAGGTCTTGCCGGCCTTGATGGTGTCCCACATGTCCTTGTAGACCGCCTTGGGCACATCAGGATGGCGCACGATGCTGTGCGGCTGGCCGATCAGCTCCTCGCGCGCGAACCCGGTGAGCGTGCAGAACAGGTCGTTGGCGTAGGTGATGTTGCCCTGCAGGTCGGTGGTCGAGATCACCATGACGTTCTGCATGGCATTCAGCAGCTGGGCGTTGTCGGGGGTGTAGCTCATCGCAGGTCCTTTGGATGCCGGTGACGCCGGCGTATTGGGTTCCTGCATAGAGATACGCCCGCGCAGCGGCGGGCGGATTGACATTGATCAAGCGGGTGGCTGGATTGGCTGCGACCGGGTGTCGCAGGGTGCGTTCACTGCTGCAGGGGAAAGCCGATCGTCTCGTGGCAATGCCGCATCAGGTGGCGGCCTCCCTCATTGATGTGCAAGGTGTCCGCGTCACCGAAGAACCGCAGCAGCGCTCCCCCGGTCGTACTGCCTGCATGCGCGGAGCGCCTGGCTGCCGATGGCAGAAACGGATCAGCTCGCGGATCGTGTCCGCCAGGCAGATCCGCACGTGCAACGGCGCCTTCGATCATCAGCTGGGCACATGCGCCTGCCAGATAGGCGTCTGGTTCGCGCTGCCCGCCGCGCCGAGGGTGTCCTGCCAATGCGGTGGCGATATGCTGGAACTCATGGGCGGTGGTGGCGATCACGCGCCTGCGCAGCGAGTCGGTGTCGGGGCCGGAGGGAAACCAGAAGCTGACCATCTGACCCGGCGGCTCTGGTCCCGGCAGCTGTCGCCAGATGCCGCCTCCGTCACTTACGATCGTGAGCTGATAGCGCATTGGTGTCCGTTCCTGCCCATTGGCCTGGAGCGGCAATCCAGCGGATCGTGCGGCGGCCTCGCAGAGCCGCGACGCCTGCATGACTGAAAGCGCTCGATCTTGCCAGAGGACTCGAGTTGTGACGGATGACCACCCGCACTCGATGGATCGATTGGGATACTCCGAGCTTTCCGGGCCGGGTAGCACCGACACTGTGCTGATCTTCAGATGTGAGGAAGGGCCTCGCAGCAGGGTGGCATACCCTCCATCGGGACTGACCAGGTTCCGGGGAGGCAGCTGGATGGATTGGCACGCACTTGTGGCCAGAAGGATTGCCGCCAGCCCAGCATAGAGCCCGAGGGGGAGGCCCGGTTGGGCACGCCTGGACTGACGGCGCTGCATCAGGGGGTCAGCCCGCATTGATACGGCGATGGATACTTCGTACAGACTTGAAAGTCCGAGACTGAGGCCGCCTTGGTGGCTCCGCCGTATCGTGAGGCCGCCGCGATGGTGTTTGGTCCAGGGGCTGCACTTACATCGAATGTTGCGAGGTCGTACCTCAACTCGGTCGCTGGACCGGACGCGGATGCGGCCCACGCGTTCACTCCATCCGGATCGACAAGCCGGAGGATGGTTCCTGTTCGATGCCATTGGAACAGCTTGGCGGCGATGGTGGCTCCTTGCCGGCCATCAAACAGCAGCAGGGTTACAGACCCATTGGCCGGGAAGGCTATGGATGAACCCGAGACGTCGATTTCGAACTGCGCGGCGTCTGGTACTTCTGATGTCGACGCCAGCAGAATCCGCTCGAACCAAGGTAGGCCGTCGCGTTCGCCTCCGCCGATCTTGCCTCCAATCCTGCCTTCCATCCGGCACTTCTTGGTTTCTTCGCACGATGCGCTCAACTGCCACTCCATTGGCCCGCAGCCAGTAGAGGTGAGGGTGATACCGACAGCTGCCACGATAATTCGTAGATTGCTCATTGGTATTCTCCATGTTGGACTTCGATTGACCGATCAGCTCAACCTGCTGTTTCGGCAATCAATCCGTATCGGCTCAGGCTCGATCAGGCAATCGGAATTGTTTCAAATACCTCCAGTAGTTGGTTCGGAGCCACATTTGACGCGCCAGACAAATGCACAGTTCGTGCCAATGGCGACACTTGTGTCTCCAGTCGCACCACGTGGTGGAGGCGCTTCTGCGTCAGCCCATCAGGTAACGCAACACGCCGGCCGACACCACGCCGATCAGCACCGTGGGCAGCATTGAAAAGCGCGTGGCGACGAGTAGCGTGATGGCGAGCGCGGCCAGATCAGCCGGCTTGTCGGCAACGAAGTCCGGGGCGATCACCGAGATCAACACGCAGCCCGGCGCGGCTTCCATCACCGTTACCGCGCGCTTGCTCAGCGTGCGGTTGCGCAGGGCGAGGAAGCCGACGATGCGGGTCAGGTAGGTGGCGGCGGCCATCAGCACGATGGTCAGCACCGAGGTCCAGTGGATCAGTCCGTTGAAGATCATGCCGGGTCCTCCGCCAGCAGCCAGGCCGCGGCCAGGCCGGCCAATGCGCCGCTGGCCACGTACCACGCGCCCGGGATCAGCAGATAGGTGGCCGCGGCCACCACCAGGCTGACCAGCCACGGGCGCGCGGCCTTCATGCCCTGCCACATGCCACGCAGCAGCACCAGGAACACGGCCGGGAAGGCCATGTCGAAGCCGTAGGCGTGGATGTCGCCCAGCATCGGCCCAACGATCGCGCCCAGCGCGGTGCAGGCCACCCAGACCGTGTACAGGCCTGCCGACACGCCCAGGTAGTAGGAAAGGCTGAAGCCGAGCGCACGGCGGCGCGCATCGGCCACGCCCATCGCCCAGCTCTCGTCGCACATGAAGAACAGTGCCGGCAGCACGCGGCGGCGCGGCAGGTGCTGCAACAGCGGGGCCAGGCTGGCGCCCATCAGCAGGTGGCGGCTGTTGACCAGCGCGGTGATCGCCACGATCAGCGCGATATGCGGCGGCGAGCTCCACAGTTCGACGGCGGCGAATTCCGAGCCGCCGGCGAAGTTGAGGCCGGTCATCAATGGCACTTCCAGTGCGCTCAGGCCCTTCTGGGCGGCCTGGGCGCCGAGCACCAGGGCGAAGGGAATGAAGCCGATCATCACCGGTACGGCGGCGCGCAGGCCGCGCAGGAATTCGGCGCGCGGGGCGGTATCGCAGGTATCGGGCAGGGGGAGGGTGGTACGGGCGTCCATCGAACGGCACAACGAGGTGGGGGTGGCCCATGCTAGCGGCCTGATCGCGAAATCGGGTTGCGTTGATGCCATTCGATTCGGGAATATTGAGATTCCATGCGGCCAATGTCGCCAACGGTGAAATTCCATGCAGTACCAGCTCGACAACCTTGATCGCCGCATTCTCGACGCCCTGCAGCGTGACGGACGCCTGCAGAACCTGGAGCTGGCCCGGCAGGTGGGCCTTTCGCCCTCGGCCTGCCTGCGGCGGGTGCGGCTGCTGGAGGAAGGCGGCTACATCGACCGCTACGTTGCCCTGCTGAATGAGGCCAAGGTGGGGCGTGGCTTCACGGTGTTCGTGCGGGTCTGGCTGCGCGGGCAGGACGAGGACACCACCAATCACTTCATCAACAGCATCAAGTCTTTCCCGGAAGTGCTTGAATGCCATCTGATGGCGGGCGACTGCGATTTCCTGCTGCGGGTGGCGGTGGCGGATCTTGATGCCTACCGGCAGTTCCAGATGCAGCACCTGAACCGGATTGCCGGGGTGCAGAACACGAAGACCGAGATTCCGATGCAGCGGATCAAGCAGACGACCCAGTTGCCTCTTTGAGTAACGGGTGGTTTCCGGCCGGGTTGCACCCGGCACCCGCGGTAGTGCCGGCCGCTGGCCGGCAACGTCAGGAGCAACGTCAGGAGCAACAGCAACAGCAACAGCAGGCCTGCTGAGGGATGGCGGGGTGGGTCCGATTGCGGGGGACGCTGCAAGTACGTCCATGTAAGCTCGGTCGCCGCATCCATGCGGCTCACGCCCCCGCAACCGGACCCACCCCGCCTTCGACAGATTTCCGCGATCTGTCGGAACGGCATGAGCCGCTCTTGGTGGGTGTCGACCTTGGTCGACACGTTTGGGTCGGCAAGGGGTCGGATCCCGTTGCTGTGCAACGGGCTCTGACCCCGGGAGCAGATGGACATGTCTGTTCGATTCATTGATTCCTGATGCGTGACTTGGTTCACGGAGCCTGGCTCAACGCCGGCCGTAGGCAGCGGTCATCGCAATGACATCTGGCCCCGGTACGGTTTGAGCCCGCTTGCTGGTCGCGCGCGGGCCGGGTCTTCGGTCGTGGCGCGCGTCCACTGCAGCTGCTGTCGCTGCCGAGGGTCATGTGTTCTACGTCAGGGGGCTGAATGGACACCATGCGGTCAGAACTTGGAAGGTGGCCATCGCCGCATGGCTGCTGCTGTCCTTTGCCGCTGTGGCGCAGGACGGTGTTCACGCCTACGACATCCCTGCGCAGCCGCTGGAGCAGGCGGTCGAGCGCTTCAGCGTCATCAGCGGGTGGTCGGTGATGTACCCGGGCGACCTTGCCGCCGGCCGTAGCAGCCATGCGCTGCGCGCCAGCCTTGCGCCGCTGCCTGCCTTGCAGATGCTGCTGCAGGATTCCGGTATCGAGGCCGAGGTGATCGGCGAGCAGCGCGTGGTGCTACGCCGGGGCACGCCCGCGGCAGCCGAACCTGGTATTGGCGCCGAGCTCCCGGATGCCGAGTGTCGGCGCCGCTATGGCGGCCTGCAGCAGCGGCTGCGTGCGGCGTTCTGTGACGACCCCGAGATCGCGCCCGGCCGCTATGCCGCAACGCTGCGCTTCCGCGTCGACGGCGAGGGCCAGGTGCAGCAGCCCGAGCTGCTGTCCGGCAGTGGCAGTGCCCGCCGCGATGCGCGCCTGCTTCAGGCGCTGCAGGGCCTGGTGCTGGCGCGCGATGCCGCTGCGCTGCCGCAGCCGGTGACCCTGCAGATCCGTCCTTCCGGCGCCGACCACGACTGTGGCCGGCGCGCGCCCCTTCCATGACTTCAAGGATTCGAACATGAGCAACGGTACGGCTGGGGCAGTTGACCTGATGGACCACCTTCTGGGGGCCTACGACGAGCTGAAGCGCCGGCTGGTGCGCAAGCTGGGCTCGGAGGAGCTGGCCGGCGATGCGCTGCAGGACACCTGGATGCGCCTGAGTGCGCGCCGTGACCGCCTGGATGCCGTGCAGAACCCCGCGGCCTACCTGTTGCGCATGGCGATGAACACGGTGATCGACCGCCAGCGTGCCGACCACCGCCTGCTGAGCCTGGAAGAGGTGGATACGCTGATGGAGATGGCCGACCCGGCACCGGGCCCGGCGCAGGCGGCCGAACTGGATTTCGCGCTGGAAGACATGGTCGGCCTGCTGCAGCGCATGCCCGAGCGCCGACGCCGCATCCTGCTGGCGATCCGCGTCGATGGCCTGCAGCAGCGCGACGTCGCCGACCAGCTTGGCGTGTCGCTGCGGCTGGTGCAGCGTGAGTTGAAGGCGGCCCAGGATTACCTGGCCGAGCGCAGCGGGCAGGGGCGCCAGGTGCGGTTCTGAGCGGCGGCATCCGTCTACACTTTGACGCCGAGCAGAACCCCGCAGCGTGCGGGTCCGGCATGAGCCCCCATGGATCCTGACGATCGCCCGCAACGCCCGCTGGATGCCGTCGAGCGTCAGGCCCACGCGTGGGTGGTGCGGCTGACCTCGGGCGAGGCCACCGCCGCCGATGGGCGCAGGTTCCGTGAGTGGTGCGAGGCTGACCCGCGTCATCGCGAAGCATTCGGCCGTGCGCGCCGGCAATGGGAGCAGGTACGCCTGGCCGGCGAACAGCTGCCCGCCGCTGCGCGCCAGCCGGTCGCGCCGATACCGGCCCAGCGCTGGAGCCGGCGCGCCTTCCTGGGCGCCGCGATTGCCGCACCGGCCAGTCTGGTGGTGGTGGCGGCGATCCGCCCGCCGCTGGGGCTGTGGCCCTCGGTGACGGCGATGGCGGCCGATTTCCACACCGGCACCGGTGAACGGCTGCAGATCGCGCCCTTGCCGCAGCTGAAGATCGAACTGGATACGCAGAGCAGCCTGCGCCGTCGTTCGGACACGCAGGGCGAAGGCTTCGAGCTGGTGCAGGGCCAGGCCGCGATCGAAACCCAGGCAGGCCTGCGCCTTGCCCTGTTCGCGGGGCCGGGCTGCGTGATTGCCGATGAAGGTGCGGTGCGCCTGGACGTCCGCAACACCCACGGCCAGGTACGGGTAACCTGCCTGCAGGGCAGCGCCCGCATCGAGCACCCGCAGGGCCGCCTGCAGCTGCAGGCGGGCCAGCAGACCCAGTACGACGAGCGCCTCAGTGGCGTGGTGGCCGAAGCCCTGGCCTCGGAAGTGAGCGCCTGGACCGAGGGCATGCTGGTGTTCCGCCGCGCTCCATTGCGCGAGGTGGTGGATGAAATCAACCGCTACCGCCGCGGCAAGGTGCTGCTGGGCGAATCGGCATTGGCGCGGGCCCCGGTCAGCGGCCGTTTCCGCATCGATGATCCGGACGCGGCGCTGGAGCAGCTGCGACTGACGATGTCGCTGGATCTGCGTCGCTTTCCGGGTGGCATTGCCGTCCTTGGTTAGGTGAAGACGCTGGCCGTGCGCGCCGCGCAGGGCTGTTGCAAGCAAGGAGACGCCAAGGATGCGCAACGAGACCATCGGTGTGCTGGATCTGCGCCGCAATCTGTCGGCGCTGCTGGAAACCACGCAGCGACGGCCTTTGATGGTGCATCGCTATGGATCGCCGTGGGTGTGCGTGGTCTCCGATGCGCAATGGCAGCAACAGGCCGTTCTGCTGGAGTTCGATCCGCAGTCCCACCCGTTGGCGATGCTGTTGCGGCTGCAGCAGCAGGTGCTGCCCCTCGCTGAGGCCGGCACGCTGCCGCCTGCGGCGATGGCGCGCGTGCTGCTGCTGATGGGCATGCACGGCATCGACGATCTCGTGCAACTGCACGAACAGGTGCAGCACCATCGTCTTTGGCACTGGTTCGTGGCCGGCACCCAGGGCGTGATGGATGGCTGGCAGCTGCCGGCGCTGCGTGTTGCGATGGCGTCATGGTGCGATGACGTGGATATGTCCAATGCGCTGACAACGTTCGCCGCACGCAGCGATGTGGCGATACTGGCGCGCCGTTGCGGGGGCGAAGCGCCGCGACTGGAGCGCGAAGCCTGCAGGCAGATGACGCTGCGATGACGTTGCTGATGAAGCGCCACGCAGCGCACAGAGACGCATTCGCGTTGTCGCTTCACCTGCCTTGCTGACGTCTTCTCCAGAGTACGACGCACCACGCGTCGTGGAGCACGGGCGGCGCCGATGGCAGATAGTCGCAGGATCAGCATGCTGGAACTGGATCGCCACCTGAGCCAGTCGCTGGAGCAGGCTCGGCACACGCCTGTGAACGTGCAGCGCTATGGGCACTCGTGGGTCTGGGTGCTGTCCAGTGATGCCTGGGCCGATGCGGCGCGCTGGGCGGCACTGGACAGCAGCGCGCATCCGCTGGCCGCGCTGCGGCGCGCCCTCGATCTGCAGCTGCGGCCCTGGCCCGAAGCGGCCATGAACACGCTGCCGCTTGACGCGGGCGATGTGCGGCAGCTGCAACGTGCGGCGTTGCTGGTGGTCATGCGTGATCTCAACAGTGCGCAGCGCGTGTACGACGATCTGCGCTACCACCAGGCCTACCGGATGTTCATCGGCCTCGACCATGGCACCGCGTGGTCGCCGATGCAGTGCGTGCGCCTGCTGCAGGCCTGCGCGCACCCGTTGCTGCGCGGCTGCATCGACGATGCGCTGGCCAGCGTGCCGCAGCACTTGTTCGAGTCTGCATGTGTACCTGCGGCACGTGCTGCGCCTGCACAGGCACACGCGCAGCGAATAGCAGGCGGATGTTTATCGTACTGACACATGCACCGCTGACCATGGCGCAGCGGTCTCTTCCAGGATGACGAGGGCGGAACAATGGCAAGGCAGGTGGGTGGTCGCAGGGCTCGGCAGCAGGGCTTCAGCCTGATCGAGATCATGGTGGTGGTGGTGATCATCGGCATTCTCGCGGCATTGATCGTGCCGCGGTTGATGGACCGTCCCGACCAGGCGCGCGTGGTGGCGGCGCGCCAGGACATCGCGGCGCTGATGCAGGCATTGAAGTTGTTCAAGCTGGACAACGGTCGCTATCCCAGCGCCGAACAGGGCCTGCAGGCGCTGGTGAAGCCGCCGCAGGGCGGCGGTGCGATGCCGGTGACACCGTATCTGGATCGCCTGCCGAATGACCCATGGGGCCATCCGTACCAGTACCAGATTCCCGGAACCCATGGCGACATCGATGTGTTCTCGCTGGGTGCGGACAGCAAGTCCGGTGGCGACGCCGGGAACGCGGACATCGGCTCCTGGCAGCTGTGAGGCGTGCAGATGACAGCCCGGACGCGTTCGGTCCCGTGCACCCGCCAGCGCGGCATGGCGGTGATCGTCGCCCTGCTGGTGGTGGCATTGGTGGCGGTGATTGCCACTGCACTGCTGACCCGGCAGTCGGCACAGCTGCGTGCGCTGCGTGGCGACCAGCTGCGTGCGCAGGTGCGCATGGCGGTCGATGCCACCCTGGAGCGCGCGGCGCAGCAGCTGCGTGACGATGTAAAGGAGCAGTTGACCACGGTGCGCAGCGGCCGTTGGGCGCGTCCACTGACGCTGCAGGCGCCGCTGCCGGTGCAGCTGCAGCTGGTCGATGCACAGTCCATGTTCAACCTGCGCAACCTGCTGGCGCTTGGCCGGCCGAACCCCGAGGCGCGACGCGCGTTCATCGCGTTGTGTGCCGGGCAGGGGCTGGGGCAGGGTGCCTGTGCATCTGCTGCCGACCACATCCAGGCGCGGCTGCGTGATGGCGACCTGCAGGCGCAGGCGCCGTTGCCGCGTGAATCGCTGATCGAGCAGGCCCTGGCGGGCGCCGACCCAGTGGCGGTGCAGGCACTCGCTGGGCGCACCGTGGTGCTGCCGGCCCAGACCCTGGTCAATGCCAACACCAGTGACATCAGCGTGTTGCAGGCGGTCACTCCCGGCGTGGAGCCGGGGCGCCTGCAGGCGCTGCTCGGTGAGCGCGACGGTGGCCATTGGCTGCTCAACCGCGGTGATATCGCCAATCGACTGCAACTGAGCAGCGCGCAGATGGCCGTGGTGCCGCTTGGCATTCATAGCGAATGGTTCCTTGCCGTCGGCCAGGTACAGGCCGATGGCAATGCGGTCGACTTCCGGGCCCTGATCTGGCGCGAGTATCGCGATGACAGTGTGCGCGTGCAGCGTGTGTGGACGAGGATTGGAGCATGAGCGTGCAGCTGAGGGTGCGCCTGCCGGCGCTGGAACACCTGCGCGCCGACAGTACGGTCGAGTGGGCGCAGATGCACAAGGGTGGGGTGCTGGCCCATGGCCGCGAGGGCTTGGCCGTGCTCGGGCAACGTCATCCGCAGGCCGAGGTGCTGGCCTGTCTCGATCCGCAGGACCTGATCCTGCTGGAACTGCAGCTGCCGCCACTGTCGGGCCGCAGGCTGCAGGCCGCACTGCAGGGCGAAGTAGAGGCGATGCTGCTGGATGACCTGCAGGAGGTCGCGTTGGCACACGGTGCGCAGGCGGCGGACGGCACGGTTCCGGTGGCCTGGCTCGGCCAGCAGGCAGTCCTGCAGGCGCAGCAGCTGCTGGCCTCGTGCGCACTGCAGCTTCAGGCGCTGTATCCGACGCCGCTGCTGCTGCCGTGGCAGAACGGCCAGGCAACGCTGCAGGCTGACGGTGAGCATCTGCTGGTGCGCTGCGGGCGCGATCGTGGTTTTGTGCAGTGGTGCGGTGGGCGCGACACAGCGGCGGTGCTGCAGTCGCTCGCGGCGCGTCTTCAGCAATCCGGGGTGCAGGCCGTGCAGTGGATCGACAGCGTGCCGTCGGCGTGGCCGGAGAACCTGCCGGCCACCGTGGTCGCGCATGAACGGCAGGCGTGCGGACCCGTGCCAGCGTGGTCGTTGCCACTGCCGGGTCGCAGCAGGCAGGCACCCCGCGTGGCGATCGGCCTCGCATTGGCGGCGGTGTTGCTGGCTGCGCTTGGGCTGCAGCTGCAGGTCTCGCGCTGGCGCAGCGAGGGCGAGGCGTTGCAGCAGGACATGGCGCGGCAGTTCAGCTCGCACTTTCCGGAGATCACCGATGTGGTGGACCCGGTGCTGCAGGCGCGGCGCGCGCTGGCCGTGCCGTTGCCGGCGCCGCCGTTGCCACCGGTGCAGCGGCAGGTCGCAACGACGCTGCAGGCGATTCCGGAGTTGGGCGGCCAGGTGCGCGGCCTGCACTATCAACCCGGCCAGTTGGAACTGGAGCTGGACGCCGATGCGCAGGCGGTAGCCGATGACGCACAGCGGCTGGAGCAGTGGCAGCAGGCGGCGCAGGCGCAGGGCCTGCAGCTGGCGCGCGAGGCCGGTGGACGCCTGCGCGTGAGCGGGGGCGGACAGTGACCGCCAGAGCTATGCGCCTGGGCGAGGGTGTGGCCGGTCTGCAGCGACGCTGGCAGCACCTGCCGCCGCGCGACCGCTGGATGCTGTGGGTGATGGTGCTGGCGCTGCTGGCAGCGGGGCTGTGGTCCTTCTGGCTGGAGCCGCTGCTGAAACAGCGTGCGCACTGGCAGGCTGAGCTGCCGCGGCTGCAGGCGCAGGCGCGCGCACTGGCGCCGCTGCTGCGTGCACGCGAACGCCAGCAGCAGGTGCAGGGGCAGCGCCCGACGCTGGCCGCGCTGCGTAATGGAATCAAGTCCGCCGGCCTCGCCGATGGACTGCATGTCGAAGCACGCGACGGGCGTTGGCACCTGCAGGTGCAGGCGGTACCTGCTGACGCACTGTGGAACTGGCTGCTGCCCGTGCTGGCCGATCCGGCCATCGAACTGCAGCAGCTGCAACTGACACGCACAGGGGATGCGAACATGCCGGCGGCACGGATATCCGGAAACATCGTGATGGCACTCACTGCGGGTGGCCATTCATGAGGGCGATGCGCAGCCTTGCCTGCAGCACTGTATTGGCCCTGATCGTGGGTGCCGCTCACGTTGTTACGCCGGCACAGGCGCAGGACGCCCGCGATGAGCCGGTGCAGTTGAACCTGGTGGATACCGATATCGGCGGCGTGCTGCGCATGGCAGCACGGTTCACCGGGCGCCAGTTCCTGGTCGACCCACGGGTGACCGGCAAGATGACCGTGGTTTCCGATGGTCCGGTCAGCCGTACCCAGGCTTACCAGTTGCTGCTGGGCGCGCTGCGCATGCGTGGCTTTGCGGTGGTCGAGAACGGCGGCGTCAGCCGGGTGGTGCCGCAGGCCGACGCCAAGCTGTTGGGCGGGCGCGTCGGCACCGGCGGTGCGGGCGGTGAGGTTGCCACGCGCACCTTCGCGCTGCGCTACGAGAACGCGGCCGCGCTGGTGGCGGTGCTGCGGCCGATGATCAGCCCGGACAACCCGATCACTGCCAATCCGGGCAACAACACCCTGGTGATCACCGACTATGCCGACAACCTGGAGCGCATCGCGCGGGTGATCGCCAGTGTCGATACACCGGCCGGCATGGACACCGATGTGGTGAAGCTGCAGCAGGGCATTGCCGTTGACGTAGCGGCGATGGTCGCGCCGCTGCTGGATGCGCAGGGCGCCGAGCCCAGCCAGAAGGTGGTGGTGATGGCCGACCCCCGCAGCAACAGCGTGCTGCTGCGTTCCAGCAGCCCGGGCCGCACCCGCCTGGCGCGGCAGTTGGTGGAGAAGCTGGACCGCGCGCAGGACGAGTCCGGCAACCTGCACGTGGTCTACCTGCGCAATGCCCAGGCCAACCAGCTCGCCGGCGTGCTGCGCGGCGTGGTGGCCGGGCAGAGCGATGCACCGGCAATGGGCAGCAACGAAGGCATCACGCCACTGCCGGGTGACGCCAACCGCGCCACACCGGCGCAGCCGTCGCAGCCGCAGCAGGCCAAGACCGGTGGCAATGCGCTGGAATCGCAGCGGCTGGACCCGAACCGCCGCGACCCGATCGACGCCGGCAGCACCGGCTTCAGCCAGAATGGCATTTCGGTGCAGGCGGACGTGGCCACCAACACGCTGCTGATCTCCGCCCCCGAGCCGGTGTACCGCAACCTGCGGCGGGTGATCGACCAGCTCGACCAGCGTCGTGCACAGGTGCTGGTGGAAAGCCTGATCGTGGAGGTCAACCAGACCGACGCGGCCGAACTGGGCGTGCAGTGGATGCTGGGCAATGGCCGCACCTTCGGCGGCACCCACTTCGGCGGCACCACCGGTGGCAGCGGGCTGAACACCACCGCACGCACCACCCTGGACGTGCTGCCCAAGGATGGCCTGAAGATCGGCGTGATCGACGGCACCATCAACCTGCCCGGCGTCGGCCAGATCCTCAACATGAAGGCGCTGGCCAACGCGCTGCAGAGCAAGGGCGGTGCCAACATCCTGTCCACGCCGAACCTGATGACGCTGGACAATGAAGCGGCCAGCATCATGGTCGGGCAGACCGTGCCGTTCGTCAGCGGCCGCTACGTGACCGACGGTGGTGGTGGCAGCAACAACCCGTTCCAGACCATCGTGCGCGAGGACGTGGGCCTGAAGCTGCGGGTGCGCCCGCAGATCTCCGAGGGCGGCACGGTGAAGCTGGACATCTACCAGGAAGTCAGCAGCATCGACGCGCAGAGCGCGAACAGCACGGCCGGCATCATCACCAACAAGCGCGCCCTGGATACCAGCGTGCTGCTGGACGATGGCCAGATCATGGTGCTGGGTGGCCTGCTGGAAGACAGCGTCAGCCATGGCCGTGATGCGGTGCCGGGGCTGGGAAAGATCCCGGTGCTGGGTGCCTTGTTCCGCAGCGACACGCGCAAGCGCGCCAAGACCAACCTGATGGTGTTCCTGCGCCCGCACGTGGTGCGTGACCCGGCCGCCGGCCAGCGCCTGACCCGCGACCGCTACGACTACATGCGCAACGCGCAGGCCGGCGCGCAGCCGGTACAGAGCTGGGCCTTGCCGGCGCTGTCGGCACCGCAGCTGCCACCGCAGGACCTGTCTGTACTCGGCCAGGGCAATGCACGCGATGGCCAGGGCCAGCCGCTGCAGAACAGCAGCCTGGCGGCGCTGTACCCGTCTGGTGACGGCGATGCGCAGCTGGTGCAGTTCGCGCAGGGGCTGGACCCGGCGCGTGCCAGCCAGGGCGTGGCGCAGGTGCGGGCACTGGGCCTGCAGGCCTATGCCGAAGCGACGCCCGGCGAGAGCGGGCAACGCCTGCGCGTGCGATTGCCGCGCGATCCGGCGACGCTGGACCCGGCGCTGCAGCAGCTGCGCGGGCTGGGCTACACGCCGGAACTGGTGATCGGGCCGTGAGCGCCGCCGCACCACTGCCGTACGCCTGGGTGCGCAGCCATGGCGTGATGCTGTCCGAAGTTGGCGGCGAGTCGGTGCTGCTGGGCACCGCCGACACCGCGGCGTGGGCTGTGGCCGAACTGCGCCGACGGCATGGCCCGCTGCCGTTCCAGGCGCTGGATGCAGCGACCTGGCAGCAGCGGCTGGGTGAGCAGTACCGTGACGGCGGCGATGCCGCTGCCCTGGTCGGGGCTGCTGAAAGTGAAGTGGATCTGGACCGGCTGATGCAGGACATGCCGGAAGTCACCGACCTGCTGGACGCGCAGGACGATGCGCCGGTGATCCGCATGATCAACGCGCTGCTGGCACAGGCCGCACGCGATGGCGCCAGCGACCTGCACATCGAGCCATTCGAGACCCACTCGGTGGTGCGTTACCGCGTGGACGGCACCCTGCGCGACATGGTGCAGCCGCGGCGCGCACTGCACGCGGCGCTGGTGTCGCGCATCAAGATCATGGCCCACCTCGATATTGCCGAGAAGCGCCTGCCGCAGGACGGGCGCATCGCGATCCGGGTGGGGGGGCGGCCGCTGGATATCCGCGTCTCCACGGTACCGACCGGGCATGGCGAGCGTGCTGTGCTGCGCCTGCTGGAGAAGGATGCCGGCCGTCTGCAGCTGCAGCGCCTGGGCATGGCCGATGACACCCTGGCTACGTTCACCGGATTGATCCGGCAGCCGCACGGCATCGTGCTGGTCACCGGCCCGACCGGCAGCGGCAAGACCACCTCGTTGTATGCGGCGCTGGGCCAGCTCGACAGCAGCACCAGCAACATCCTCACCGTGGAGGACCCGGTGGAGTATGACTTCGCCGGCATCGGCCAGATCCAGGTCAACGCGCGTATCGGCATGAGCTTCGGCACGGCGCTGCGCGCGATTCTGCGCCAGGACCCGGACACCATCATGATCGGTGAGATCCGCGACCTGGAAACCGCACAGATTGCGGTGCAGTCGTCGCTGACCGGCCATGGCGTGCTGGCGTCCCTGCACACCAACGACGCGATCTCGGCGGTGACCCGCCTGGCCGACATGGGCGTGGAACCGTTCCTGCTGGCCTCGTCGCTGCGCGGCGTGCTGGCGCAGCGGCTGGTGCGGCGGCTGTGCACGCAGTGCCGGCGCGCCGAGGTGGACGGCGAGGGCCGTACCGTGTGGCGCGCGGTGGGCTGCGCGGCCTGTGCCAACAGCGGCTACCGGGGGCGTACCGGCATCCACGAGCTGTTCGTGGTCGACGATCGCGTGCGTGCGCTGATCCATGAAGGGCAGGGTGAACCTGCGCTGCGCGAGGCTGCGCGGCGTGCCGGCATGCGGACCTTGCGCCAGGACGGCCAGCGTTGGGTCGACAGCGGGGTGACCACGCTGGAAGAGATCCTGCGCGTCACCGGCGACGACTGAGGCCTGCATGGCACTGTTCGACTACCAGGCTGCCAACGCGCAGGGCCGCATCGAGAAGGGTCAGCTGGACGCCGACAGCCCGCGCGGCGCACGCCAGCTGCTGCGCGGTCGCGGGCTGACACCCGTGCAGGTCAGCGCGGCGCGCGGTGCGGGCAGTGGCTGGGGCGCCCGCCGGCTGTCTGCCAGCGAGCTGGCCTGGGCCACGCGCCAGCTGGCCAGCCTGCTGGCCGCGAGCCTGCCGTTGGAAGCCGCATTGACTGCGGTGATCGAACAGGCCGAGCGCCCGCATGTGGCCCAGGCACTCACCGCCGTACGCGCCGACGTGCGTGCCGGCCAGCGCCTGACCGTTGCGCTGGCCGCGCGGCCGCGCGATTTCCCGCCGATCTATCGGGCGCTGGTGGGCGCAGGTGAAGACTCCGGTGACCTGGCGCGGGTGATGGAGCGCCTTGCCGACTACATCGAAGAACGCAACGCGCTGCAGGCCAAAGTACTGACCGCCTTCATCTACCCAGCGGCAATCAGCCTGGTGTCGGTGGCGATCGTGATCTTCCTGCTCAGCTACGTAGTGCCGCAGGTGGTGACCGCGTTCGTGCAGGCACGGCAGACGCTGCCGATGCTGACCCAGGTGATGCTGGCGGCCAGTGCATTCGTTCGCATCTGGGGAGTGTGGGCGGGGCTCGGCATCGCTGCGTTGGTGGTGGCATGGCGGTTGGCTCTGCGCAGGCCCGAGCTGCGCCTGCGCTGGGACGCGATGTTGCTGCGGGTGCCGATGGTCGGTCGTTTCGTACTGGGTGTGAACAGTGCGCGCTTTGCCTCGACCCTAGCGATCCTGCTGGATGCCGGCGTGCCGCTGCTGCGTGCACTGGAAGCGGCGCGGCAGACGCTTGGCAATGCGCTGCTGGCGCGTTGCGCTGATGACGTGTCCGCGCGCGTACGCGAAGGTGCCGCGCTTGGCTCTGCGCTGAAGGTGCAGAAGGTGTATCCGCCGATTCTCGTGCATCTGGTAGCCAGTGGCGAGAAGACCGGCGCATTGGCGCCACTGCTGGATCGCGCGGCACAGACGATCTCGCGCGAGATCGAGCGCCGCGCGATGGCACTGACCGCGTTGCTGGAGCCGACCATGATCCTGGTGATGGGCGGCGTGGTGCTGACCATCGTGCTGGCCGTGCTGATGCCGATCATGGAAATGAATCAGCTGGTGCAGTAGATCCACGCCATGCGTGGATGGATCAACCGACGCGCGACATGGGCGGCACATCCACGCATGGCGTGGATCTACTGGTGCCTGGATTTCTCCACACAATCCTCCACACCTTTTTTCGATCTTCCACAGGTTTCTTAAGCGGCCTGTCATCGGCACGGACCAGCATAGTCACGTCGTCGCAGAGCGGGCTGGGAGGCCCCTGGCGACAGCAGGCGTGCAATGACCGTTCCTCCCTTGGCGTTTCCCTTCGCAGTAAACCCTTCAGGAGAAGATCATGACCAAGTACAAGACCCTGGCCGCGCTGGTTGCCACCGCGCTGCTCGCTACCGTGGGCGCCGCGTCGGCGCAGACCGTTACCGGCGGCGGTGCATCGCTGCCGGCCGACCTCTACAAGGGCCAGGCTGACAGCATCCTGCCGGCCAACTTCAGCTACGCCGTGACCGGTTCGGGCACCGGCAAGAAGGCGTTCCTGGAGAACAATTCGGCGCTGTTCTCGACCACCGGCACCGTCCATTTCGCTGGCAGCGACTCGGTGCTGAGCGCGACCGAACTGAGCACCTACACCACCAACTACAACCAGTCGACCAATGCCAACCGCTACGGCGCGCTGATCCAGGTGCCGTCGGTGGCCACCTCGGTGACCATCCCGTTCAACAAGCCGGGTTCGGCCGTCAACCTGAGCGTGGCGCAGATCTGCGGCGTGTTCTCGGGCGCGATCAGCGACTGGTCGACCATCGACGCCAACCGCAGCGGTCCGATCCGTGTGGTCTACCGCACCGAGAGCAGCGGAACCAGCGAAATGTTCACCCGCTTCCTGGCTGCCGCCTGCGCCGCCGAGCCGGCTGCGACCTCGAACCTGGTCGGCGGCACGTTCGCCGTGAAGTCGACCTTCGCCGACCTGTACAAGCGCGATGCCAACAACAATCTGCCGGCCTTCCTGGTTGCCGCGCCGGCCACGGGCGGCACCTCGCTGTACAACGCTGTCTATGCGGCGGATGGCCGCATCGGCTACGTCGGCCCGGACGTGATCCCGAGCCTGACCGATGCGACCAAGGTTGCCAAGGTCAAGGGCTTCTCGCCTGACCAGGTGAGCGTGCAGGCCACCCTGGATACTGTCGCTCCGCCGACCGGCACCGCTGCCGAGAACCCCGCCAACTGGGTGCCGGTGTTCGGCAACCCGTCGGCCGGCTATCCGATTGCCGGCTACACCAACCTGGTGATCGGCCAGTGCTACAAGGATTCGGCGGTTGCCACCAGCCTGCGCGGCTTCCTGGCCCGTCACTATCCGGCGACCTACCCGGCGGCCTACGAGGCGTCGATCACCGGCCATGGTTTCATCCCGCTGACCAAGGCCTGGCGCGATGCGATCCGCAACCGCTTCGTGCTGGCCAGCAGCGCGGCCGGCCTGAACAATCCGAGCACCTGCTCGGGCATCGGCCGTCCGCTGTAATCCGCAGCACCGCGTGAACCCAGCTTGACCCGGCGCCGGCCCCTATGGCCGGCGTCGCCATTTCCGCCGTGCGGCGTGCAACGTCATGGTCCGCTGCACGCTGTCGGCTTCATGTCACGCGAACCGTCTATCAGTGGCAGGGCATGCGTTGCGCGTGTCTCCGATCACCGCCGCCGGTGCGGTCCAGTGCGCGGTCACTCGCATCAGGCGAATGCACGGCGTCGGACGCCTCCAGCTGCGGTTGGTGGTCCGGCAACACGGGGCTGCGCTGCAGAGCTCGCGTAGGCACGAATGAGGATGGACGTGTCCTCATGCAGCGGGCTGGGAGATGACAGTGGGCGTGCAGTAACGGTACCTCCCTTGGCGTTTCCCTTCGCAGTAAACCCTTCAGGAGAAGATCATGTACAAGTACAAGACTCTCGCCGCGCTGGTTGCCACCATGCTGCTCGCTACCGTGGGCGCCGCCTCGGCGCAGACCGTTACCGGCGGCGGTGCCTCGCTGCCCGCCGACCTCTACAAGGGTTCGGCCGACAGCATCCTGCCGGCGAACTTCAGCTACGCCGTGACCGGATCGGGTACCGGCAAGAAGGCGTTTCTGGAAAACAATTCGGCGCTGTTCTCGACCACCGGCACCGTCCATTTCGCTGGCAGCGATTCGGTGCTGAGCAGCGCCGAGCTGAGTACCTACACCACCAACTTCAACCGGCCGACCAACGCCAACCGCTACGGCGCGCTGATCCAGGTGCCGTCGGTGGCCACCTCGGTCACCATCCCGTTCAACAAGGCCGGTTCGGCGGTGGACCTGAGCGTGGCGCAGATCTGCGGCGTGTTCTCGGGTGCGATCAGCGACTGGTCGACCATCGACACCGACCGCAGCGGCCCGATCCAGGTCGTGTACCGTCCGGAAAGCAGCGGAACCAGCGAGATTCTCACCCGATTCCTTGCCACTAACTGCGCCCGTGAGCGGGCTGAGACCTCGAACCTGGTGGGCGGCACGTTCGCCATCAAGTCGACCTTCGCCGACCTTTACAAGCGCGATGCCAACGGCAGCCTGCCGGGGTTCCTGGTGGCCGCCCCGGCCACCGGGGACACCTCGCTGTACAACGCTGTCTACGCGTTTGAAGGCCGTATCGGCTACGCCGGGCCGGACGTGATCCCGAGCCTGACCGATGCGACCAAGGTCGCAAAGGTCAGAGGCTTCTCGCCGGATCGGGCGCAATGGGAATTCATCCTGACTGTTTTCGATCCTCCGTCCGGCATCGCTGCTCAGGACCCTGCCAACTGGGCTCCCTACATGGGCAATCCTTCAGTCATCTACCCCATCATCGGCTACACGTACCTCTTGATTGGTCAGTGCTACAAGGATCAGACGGTTGCCAATAAGCTGAGGGGTTTCCTGGCTCGCCACTATTCGGCGGCCTACCCGGCAGCCTACGAGGCATCGATCACCGGCCATGGCTTCGCCCCGTTGCCCAAGATGTGGCGCGATGCGATCCGCAACCGTTTCGTGCTGGCCAGCAGCACAGCCGGCCTGAACAATCCGAGCACCTGCTCGGGCATCGGCCGTCCGCTGTAATCCGCAACACCGGTTGAACTCTGTTTGACCCGACGCCGGCCCCCTGGGCCGGCGTCGCCATTTCCGCGACGGTCCCGCCGCCGCAGCGCTTCGCTGTCGGCTTCGTGTCACGTGAACCGTCTATCAGTGGCAGGGCATGCGTTGCGCGTGCCTCCCCGATCGTCGCCGCAGCCGCGGCCCACCAGGTTGATGAGGTTCCGATGTCGCACCCGCTCCCGTCCGCTTTTCATCCGGCCGCGCCGATGCGCCGCAATCATCCGATGGCGTGGGCCATCGCGGTCGCACTGGGCAGCATGGTGGCCCCGGCCAGCCAAGCGCAGCAGGCGTTCAGCCCGGGCTGGTTCGCCGACCGCGGTGCGGCCCAGGGCAGCGCGGCACAGAGTGGCCGCATGCCCAACGGCGTGCCGATCCAGTTCCAGTTGCCGGCCCAGCAGCAGGATGCAGCACGGCAGAAGCTGCAGCAGTCGATCGACAATCTCGGCACCGCAGCGCAGGCGATTGCCCTGCAGCAGCGACTGCAGGAACAGGCGCGGCAGGCGCGCCGCGAGGCTGGCTTCATCGTTGCCGATGGCCTCGGCAAGGACGGCCTGAGCGTCGACCAGAACCCGCTGACCCGTGGCTGGCTCAACGCGCGCGAGGCGATCCAGTCGCAGGGCAGCGACGGACGGGTGCAGGTCACGGTCGAGCAGACCGCGGACAAGGCGATCCTGAACTGGGAGACCTTCAACATCGGCGGTAACACCACGCTGAACTTCCTGCAGAACCCTGACTGGGCCGTGCTGAACCGGGTCAACGACCCGGCTGCGCGGCCCAGCCAGATCCTGGGGCAGCTCAACGCCAACGGCACGGTGTTCCTGGCCAACCGCAATGGCGTGGTGTTCGGCAACAACAGCCAGGTCAATGTACGCAACCTGCTGGCAGCCGCAGCGCGGATCAGCGATGCGCAGTTCCGCGACAACGGCCTGTACAGCCCCGACGCCAGCAGCAGCGCGCTCAGCGATGCATTCGGCAAGGTGATGGTGGAGCAGGGCGCCCGCATCGCGACCCATGAGCCGACCAGTGCGACGCGCGGCGGTGGCTACGTGCTGCTGGCGGGACACAGCGTGGAGAACGCCGGCCAGATCGAGGCGCGCAAAGGCCAGGTGCAGCTCGCTGCCGGTGACAGTTTCGTGATCCGGCGCGGCGTGGGTACGGCGACCAATACCAGCTCCACCACCCGCGGCAATGAAATCGCGCCGCGCTTCATCGCTGGCAGCACGGCTGGCAGCGTGCGCAACACCGGCCTGCTGCGCGCCCGCGAGGGTGACGTGACCCTGGCCGGGCGCAGCGTCGAGCAGGCCGGTGTGGCCGTGGCCAGCACCACGCTTGCGCAGCGCGGCACCGTGCATCTTCTGGCTTCGGCCAGTGATGCCGGCAGCAGCGTCACGCTTGCCGATGGAGCCACCACGGCGGTGCTGATCGAGGACGATGGCAAGGCCACGGTGCTGGATACCCAGCGCAACAGCCTCATCAAGGAGTCGGCAGAGCAGGACGCGATCCGCGCCGGCGCGCGCTCGGCAACCTTCGACAATCTGTCCCAGCACAATGATCGCCGGGACCAGTCGCGGGTGGAGATCGTTTCGGGTGGCAACATCCATTTCAGTGCGGATTCGCTGACGGTTGCCACGGGCGGCCAGATCATCGCCGATGCGGCGGCCCGCAGCTACGTAGGCGACGCCGCGCGCGTGGACGTGTCCGGCGCAGTGGGCGTACAGGTGTCGATGGAGAGCAACAATGTCCAGGTCAAGGTGCAGGGCAACGAACTGCGCGACGCCCTGGACAACCGCGACAGCGGCAAGCTGACCAGCAGCGAGATCTGGGTCGACCGCCGCAGGCTGGTCCACGTTCCGGCCGGTACCGGGGGCTACGAGGGTGAGCGCTGGTACGCGGCGGGTGGCCTGCTGGAAGTGGGCGGCTACCTCGACAACCAGGGGCACTCGATCGGCGAATGGGCCGCGCAGGGAGGCACCGTCCTGCTGGGCGGCAGGGAAGTGATCACGCATGGCGGCTCACGCATCAACCTTGCCGGCGGCAGCCTGGATGTGCAGAGCGGCGTGATCCGGCAGAGCTGGGTGCGCGGCGTCGATGGCCAGGTCTACCGCCTCGATGATGCGCCGGCGGAGATGCTGTTCGATGGGTTGTACAGGGGCCACGAAGTAAAGCAGGAGCGCTGGGGCATCACCGAGACCTTCCGTGATCCGATCGTATTCGCGGCGCAGCGTGTCGATAACGGGTACACGGTCGGCCGCGACGCAGGACGCCTGATCGTCTCCGCACCGACCGCGGTGCTGGATGGGCAGGTTGAGACTGCCACCTTCCAAGGCGCGCAGCAGAACCGCAGGCCGGATTCCGCGCTGGAGGGCTATGCGCAGGCGCAGACGGCGGCCGCACGCAACGCGCAGCTGTACTTGGGGCGCTACGACGGCCAGGGCCGCAGCGGTGTGTTCGGCTCGGAGGTGCGCCTGGATGACAAGGCTCCGACGAAGGCGGCGTGGTCGCTGCTGGCGCCGGTCAACGAGGAGCGGCGTGACACAGTGTGGCTGGATACCGCAGAGCTGAGTGCCCAGCAGTGGGGACGGATCGACCTGGCGACCGCCGATCGCATCCGCATCGATGGCAGCCTTCGCCTTCAGGCAGGCGGACAGCTCAATCTGACCGGCAGCGAGGTGGAACTGGCAGGCGACATCGGCATTGCCGGCGGCCAGCTGTCGGCGGGCAACCTGCTGGATGTCCAGGGCCGGCCGACGGCGCTGCTGCACGATGGCCGCGCCCGCACCGCCATTGCCGACGGCACGCGGATCGATCTCTCCGGTGAATGGAGCAATGCGTCACTGGCGATGCCGCTCGACGCCAGCGGTGCCTGGACGGATGGTGGTCGCCTGAGCCTGAGCAACAGTCATGACGTGGTCGTGGGCGCCGAGGCAACGGTTGACGTGGAGGCCGGCGCCGCGTTGGACCTGCGCGGCAAGGGCCGCATCGGCAAAGGGGGCAGCGTCAGCCTGCAGGCGAACAGCAGCACAGTTGCGACCGACGGCAGTGGCCGGGTGCAGCTGGGCGAGGGGAGCCGGTTCAGTGGCCGTGGCCAGGGCAGCGGCACGTTCTCGCTGGGCACCGGTGGCCGGGTGCGGGTGGGCGATGCGGATCCGGCGGACCCAGCAGCGCTGCAGGTGGATGCCGGCCTGTTCGGCAGTGGCTTTGCCCAGTACGACATCAATGGCCATCAAGGGCTGGAGGTTGCCGATGGCACGCAGCTGGCAGCGCGCATGCCGGGCCTTCGGATGACCGCAGACGCGCGCGTCGCGACGGACCGGAAGGAGGCACTGGAGAGCTGGCTGGCACCGCTCTACAGTGCCGATCCGATGAGCGGGCTGGTCCGCCAGCGCAGCGGTGCCAGCGTGAGCCTGCGCTCGGATCGCAACAGCGTCGGCGGCGACCTGCGGGTGGGCAAGGCCGCACTGATCGAGGTCGACCCGGGGCAGGCGATCTCCCTGCTCGGCGCCGGCAACATCGATGTGGAAGGCACGCTGCGTGCGCAGGGAGGACGCATCAGCATCGACGATGTGCGCCTGCCGACCACGCTCTATGCCGGGCAGCGGAGCGAGCGGACCTGGCGGTTCGCCGACGGTGCGCTGCTGGATGCCAGTGCGGATGCGGTGTCACTGGCCGACGCCGGTGGCCGCCTGCAGGGACAGGTGCGGGCGGGGGGGCGCATCGAGATCGGCGGCGCGCTCGACTGGGAGAGCTCCGCGTCGGTGGACAACCGTCCGCCTGAAGCCTTCGTCGTGCTCGAGCGTGGCGCGCAGCTGCGGGCAGCGGGCGCCTCGGCGCCGTTGGATGTCGACGGGAAGGGGCGCACCCGGGTAGACAGCGACGGCGGGCAGATCGTGCTGCGTTCGGCCAACGCTCTGTACCTGGACGGCGCAATGGATGCCTCTGCCGGCGGCAGTGGCGCGCATGGCGGCACCTTGGGCGTGGCCTTTGGTGGCAGTGTTCATGCGCGCGGCGCGAGCAAGGAGGTGCTGCGCGCGCGCGGCATTACGCTCAGCCAGCGCAGCCCGGCCGACGCGGTGCTGCCGGACCGGCTGGAGTATGGGCACGCGGCGCTGTCGGTGGAGCAGATCCAGGCCGGTGGCTTCGACACCCTGTCCGTATTCGGTGACGTCCGCGCGGAGGGCGATGTCGACCTGCGCATGGGCCAGAGCCTGCGCATCTACGGACAGGGGCAGTCAAGCCTCGGCATGGCCGTGGCAGCACCGCAGTCCAGCGGCATTTCGCTGAGTGCTCCGCACCTGCTGCTGGCACAGTCGCACTGGCAGTCGCTGCCGGGTGAGAACCTGGTGGTCACCGATACCGTGGCGTCGGCTGCGGAAGGCGACCACGTGCTGTCGGCGAGGGCTGATCTGATCGACATCCGTGATGTCACCTGGCTGCCCGGCTTCAACCAGGTCGTGCTCGACAGCCGCAGCGACGTGCGGCTGCTCAACGCGGTGTCCAACGGCGGATCGATCAGTGCGTTGATGGCGAGCGGGTCGATGGACGTGAGTGCCGCCCGGCTGTACCCCACCTCCGGTGCGACGGGCTATCTGGTCGCGGGTGCGTCTGCGGCGACCGTGGCGACGCCCGGATACTGGTCAGATCCGGATGCGGTGCTGCGCATCCGGGGTACGGGTACGGCGGCGACCACTCCGCCCGAGTCAGCGCTGGGCGCGTTGCAGCTGGTGGCAGCCACCGTGCAGCAGGGCGGCAACGTGCAGGCGCCGATGGGGGCGCTGCAGCTGGGCGGCCTGGTCCTGGGCGGCACACGCGCCAGCCGGGTGGAGCTGCTGCCGAGCAGCATCACCTCCACCAGTGGCGCAGGTCTGGCGCTGCCCTACGGCGGTACCGTGGACGGTGTGTCGTGGAGAAGGGGCAGCAGCAGCCTGGAGTCACTGACGCCGGCCGGCATTGCGTCCAAGGGCGTGACCCTTACCGCCAACGACGTGGATGTGCATGCCGGTGCGCTGCTGGACGTGTCAGGTGGCGGCGAACTGACCGGCGCGGCATTCGTCTCAGGCCGCGGTGGCTCCGTCGACGTGCTGCGCACCGCGTTGGCCGATGCCAACCCGCGCTATGCGTTCAGTGCCTCCGGCAACCCGGTGTACGCGATCGTGCCGGGACGTGCCGGCAGCTTCGCACCCAGCAGTGATGATGGCTTCGCTGCTCCAGCGGTGGGCCAGCAGATCACCGTACCCGCCGGCGTTCCCGGCCTGCCTGCGGGCACCTACACATTGCTGCCGGCGAGCTTCGCGCTGCAGCCGGGTGCATTCCGCGTCGAGCTGGGCGCGACGGGGACCTCCGGCGTGCCACAGCCGATCCAGACCGGCACCGGTACCTGGCGCGTGTCCGGCCGGCAGGGATCGGCACTGGGCGGGGTGGCGTCGCCGCTGCTCACCGATATCCTGCTGACGCCGGCGGCGGTGGTACGCCGGCATTCCGGCTACAACGAAACCAGCTACAACAGCTTCGTGCAGGCCACCGCCGACCGTCGTGGCGAGGCGCGCGGCTGGCAGACCATCGATGCGCTGGGCCTGACCCTGGCACTGGGTGAAGGCGCTGGTCGCGAGGGAACCGCGGCCATCGACTTCGCCGGCACGGCGCGTTTCTCCGCGGCCAATGAAAAGGGACGCGGCGGTACCTTGGTCGCCACGCTCGCCAGCCCGGCCGTGGGTTCGCTGGAGGTCGCTGCTGCCGGCAGTCCGTCGCAGGCGCACGATCGCGGCGCAACCTTCACCGACGACGCACTCAATGCGCTGCGGCCGGAACGCATGGTGATCGGCGGACAGTTCAACGAGTCGGCTTCGCTGGTGGCGGTGTCCGGCTCGGTGCGCGATGTGGCGATCCGCTCCGGTGCGACCCTGCAGGCACCGGAGATACTGGTGGCTGCGGCGTCCGGTGGCAGCGGCATCCTGGTCGAAGCCGGGGCGACACTCGACACCTTGTCTTTCGCACGCGACAGCGCGTCCGCGCCGACCGTGCCCTATCAGGTCAATGGCGGCCTGCTGGCCGTCTCGAACCAGCGCCTGAACCTGATCACCGGTACGACCGGTGTGGCGGCCGGGCCGGTCGCGATCGACATCGGCGGCTGCCAGAACGACTGCGAAGGCGAGGCACGGCTGGTGTCCGATGGCAGCATCGGGGTGGCCACCGATGGTGTGCTGCAGATGCGCGATTCCGCCCGTTACGGCACGCGTCAGCTTGGCGTGAGCATGGCGGCGCTCAACCTCGGCACCGCCGAGGCGATCGCGCAGGCGGCGGCCGCAGGGGCGTTGCCAAATGGCATGACCATGAACCAGTCCGTGCTGCAGCAGCTGCTGCGCGGCAATGATGCCACCGGCGCACCGGCGCTGGATACGCTGAGCCTGGTCGCACGGGATTCGGTCAACGTCTTCGGCAGCGTCGACCTGGATGCGCGCGACAGTGCCACCGGCCGCGGTGGCCTGCAGACGCTGGTACTGGGCGCGCAGGCCATCCATGGCTATGGTGCGGCGAGCGACCGTGCGCGCATCCTGGTGGACACACTGGTCTGGGACGGTTCGCTGGCGGCGACGCAGGCGCCGGGCAGCGATGCGTCGGTGCCGCCGGCCGATCCGATGGTGGACCGGCTCGGCGCGGGGCAGCTGGACATCGTCACCCGCAACCTGCAGCTGGCGCGCGCCCCGTTCAGCCGTCCCAGCTCCGAGGTGCCTGCCAACCGTCAGGTACTCGGATTTAGTGCGCTGAACCTGAGTGCTTCGGAGCAGCTGTCGTTCTCCGCGCAGGGCACGCTGGACGTGTTCCAGCAGCGCGGCGACTATCTGGCCGACAAGGGCTGGCAGTACAGCGGAGGCAGCCTGGGTATCGATACACCGCTGTTGACCGCCGATCCCGCCGCGCAGCTGCGCGTGCGCACCGGCGGCGACTTCCGCCTGCAGGGGGGCACCGGTAAGGCGGGTGGCGATGCACTGGGCAGTGAGCTGAGCATCGACGCCAACCGGATCACGCTGGACAGCACGATCGCGCTGGCTTCAGGACGGCTGTCTGCGAACGCGCGCGAGGGCATCACGCTTGGCAGCCGGGCGGCGCTGGACCTTGCCGGGCGCAAGGTCTCGCTGTACGACGTGGACAAGTTCAGCTGGGGCGGTGATGTCCTGCTGTCCAGCGACACGGGGGACATCCGCACCGATGCGGCCTCCCGCATCGATGTTTCCGCCCGCAACAACCGCGGCGGGCGCATGACGGTCACCGCAATGGCCGGCCGAGCCGATCTGGCGGGTGATCTGCAGGGCACCGCCAGTGGCCGCTACGATGCCGGTGGCACGCTGGTGCCCTACGACGGTGGTGAACTTGTGGTGCGGGCACGCCAGTTGCAAGACTTCACCGGCCTCAACCAGCGATTGACCGCCGGCGGCGTCGTCGGTGGTCGCAGCTTCCAGATCGGTGAAGGCGATCTGCGGATCGGCGACGAAGTGAAGGCGCGCCGGGTCGACATCAGTGTCGACGCGGGCAGCATGACCGTGGCCGGCCGCATCGACGCCAGCGGCGAGCAGGTCGGCAGCATCCGCCTGTACGCCCGTGATCAGTTGCAGGTGGACGGCACGCTGGACGCGCACGGTACCGGCCTGCGCGTGGACAGCCATGGCAAGATCATCGACAGTCCGAACCGGGCCACCATCACGCTGGGCAGCGCCGAAGGCGCCGTTGGTCTGGGCAGCGCGGCGCACCTGGACATGCGTGCAGGCAGCGACGTTGCCCTCGGTGACGGCCCTGGACAGAACGACGGCATGGCGCGGGGCTCGCTGAAGATCGATGTGCCGCGGCTGGGCAGCAACGACGCGGCGATTGCTGCGGCCAGCGGCCTGCGCATCGATGGCGCGGCCGACATCCAGCTCAATGGTGTCCGTCGCTACGACGATGCGCCCCTGGCCAGCACCGCTGATGTGCGCGGCAACCGCGCGCAGCTGGTCACCCAGCAGTGGCTGGACCAGGTGGTCGATCCGCACAGCGTGGCCTGGATCGATGGCGCGCTGGGCAATCCGGATCTGCAGCAGCGCACCGCCGCGCTGGGCGACGTCCGCCTGCGTCCCGGCGTGCAGGTGGTGGCGCGGCGCAGCGAGGCCAATCCCGAGGGCGACCTGACCATTGCCGGCGACATCGATCTGTCCGGCTACCGCTACGGGCCCGAAGCCAACCGCGCCGATCCATCGCGGCGTGGCTTCGGTGAATCGGCTTCGCTGGTACTGCGCGCCGAAGGCAACATCAACGTCCATGGCAGCATCAACGATGGTTTCGCACCGCCGCCGTCCACGCCGGACGAGGGCGGTTGGCAGTTGTATGAGGCTCGCAATGGCAGCGCCGGGCACACCCCCTTCGGTGGCGACCTGGTGGTGCCGGTGGACGGAGTGAAGCTGCAGCCCGGCACCGAGTTCCAGGCCGGCACCCGCCTGAACTATGACGTGCCGGTCGAATCGGTAACGCTTCCGGTCGGTACCGTGCTGCCCGCGCCGATGGTGATCTCGCAGACCCTGCGCCTGCCTGCGGGCACGGTGCTGGGTGCGGCGGTGACCACCGACTCCGGGCAGACGCTGGCGGCGGGCACCGTGCTGCAGAAGCCGCTGGTGCTGGCGGCCGGTGCGCGCCTGGGGGCCGGCTTCCGCCTGCGCAGCGCCGTACAGATGGCGGCACAGGAGTGGCCCGCCGGCGCGGTGCTGCCGGTTGCGCTGCGCCTGGCACGCGAAGTCGAGCTCAAGGTGGGCGCCTACATCCCATCGTTGACCAAGGTGGAGCTGCCCGGCAACGGGCCGGTGAATCTGCGGCCGGCCGATGCCAACGGCAACCAGGGGCGCAACTGGGCGCTGGCGCCGATGCTGGCCGAGGGCACCACATCTTGGGACCTGACCGTGGTTGCCGGTGCCGATTCCGGGGCGGCCGATCCACGCAGCCGGCGCTGGGGCGCCGAAGGCAGCGTGGTGCTGGCCGACACCCACCAGGGCTCAATCGGTACGGTCAAGACCGAAATCATTTGGGTGGGTGATCGTGCGTTGACTGAGCGGGCATCGCTGGACTGGATCGGCGACACCTCCTATGCGGGCCGTCCGATCGCGGAGCTGGCCGACATGTACGGCTTCACCGAAGATGAGTTCTGTGCGATGTCGGCTGACTACTGCGGCCCGGCCCCCCGCCAGGTGGCCGCGCAGGGCTCGCTGGATTACTGGGGCGATGAGTCCTACGTGGGCACCCCTGCGAAGGACTTCGCGGCGATGTTCGGCATGACCGAAGACGAGTTCTGCAGCACCGCACCCAGCTACTGCGCCGGCGGTGGCACGCAGACCGAAGTGACCACCTACGGCAAGCGCGCGGGCACGCCGGCCTGGAGCGTGCTGCGCACCGGCAAGGGGGACCTGGAACTGCTCGCTGCCGGTGATGTCGTGATGAAGTCCGGCTTCGGTGTGTACACGGCGGGCACTCCCACCACGCTGGGCGAGGGCCGCGACGCTGCCTTCAATTCGCCCCGTGCAGCAGCCCCCAGGAACACCGCACTGCTGGGTCCGAACCTGGTGCCGGGCAGCTATGATGCCGCGTTGGCCGGCTATCAGGCCTGGTATCCCGATCATGGCGGCAACCTGCGCGTCGAAGCCGGGCGAGATATCGCCGGTGACGTCTGGACCGGGCGCGCAGAGTCGGGCACCAGCGAGCGTGACTGGGCGCTGTACTCCAGTGCCGCGGTCGGCAATTGGCTGTGGCGGCAGGGAACCGGCAGCACCACCGGCGTGGAGCCGGTGCCGACCAGCTGGTGGGTGAACTTTGGCGCCTACACCAACGTGTCCGCTGCTGCTGGCGCCTCTCCGCGGATGGTCGGCTTCACCGGCTTCGGTACATTGGGCGGCGGCAACTTGACGCTGGAGGCCGGGCGTGACGCCGGCGTGCGCGATGCGATAGGTGACGCGCTGGACTCGACGATCGCACCGCGCTCGGGTGCGATCATCGCGGCGGTGGGATCGACCGGCCGGGTCAGCGATGGCCAGCTGCACCTGACCGGCGGCGGCGACCTGCAACTGCGTATCGGTGGCGCACTGAATCCGAATCTGCGGGCGACGTTCTCCAGCCTCAATGCCTCCAGGGCGGGACAGAATCTCGACCTCAACGGTACCTTCAGCAATCTGCGTGGCAGCCTGCAGCTGGATGCGGGACGCATCGGTGCAATGGGCGTCACCCTGGAAAGCTACGCGACGCTGGGCCAGCTGCGTGCGGCCGATCTGTTCGCCGCCGACGCCGCTCGCCCGATGGGCGGGCCGGTGCTGGTGCTGGGCGATGCGGTCGCGCAGCTGCAGGCGCGGGGTGACGTCGTGCTCGGCGGCGTCGCCGATGCCGGTCGGGTTCCACTGGCCAACTACAGCGCGGTGGTGCACGACAACGGCAGCCGCGCTGCAGGCAGCACCTGGTTCTCCCTGTGGACCGACACGACCGCCGTGGACCTGTTCAGTGCCGGTGGCGACCTGGCGCCGGGCCTGGCCGGGCCGGATAACGTGACCGGCAGCAATCTGTGGCCCGAGCAGGTTGCGCTGGCACCGGGGAGCCGGGAGGAGCTGCTGAACTACTGGCTCTATCCTTCGCGCTTCAGCGCCATTGCTGCGCAGGGCGACGTCAAGCTGCACCGGATCAGCACCACGCCGGGGACGCAGGATGTGATCCTGCTGGCACCCTCGGCGACAGGACGGCTGGACGTCCTGGCCGGTGGCGGCATCTTCGCCCAGCGTGGCGCGACCCAGATCGCGCGCTCCGCCAGCGACGCGCGCCTGCCGGGACCCTTCGACCCTGCATTCATGGCCGAGCAGGGGGATTCCAGCGGCAATGTGACCCGCTCGCGTCACAACCTGTCGGTGGACGGCAACATTGCATCGCCGCAGGCATCGCTTCCGCTGTTCGCCTTCGGCCCCGGTACACCGCTGTCCACGGTCTCTGCGGCACTGGCACCGAGCCGCTTCTACGCGGTGCAGGGCGACATCATCGGTCTGGCCACCGGCGCCCAACGCACGCTGGATGCCAACGGGGGGCGGCGCACGCAGCTGAACTGGTTCGAGGCCGCCGGCGCCGTGCAACTGCGGGCAGGCCGGGACATCCTCGGGGTGTCGATGACCGCTTTGAACACCGCGCCCACCGACATCACGGTGGTGGCGGCGGGCCGCGACATCGTGCATCTGAACGCGACCATCGCCGGCCCCGGCGACACCGAGGTCAGTGCCGGCCGCCAGCTGCGCCAGGAGGATGCGGGCAGCATCGTCAGCCTCGGTGGCATCGTGCAGGGCGATGCCCGTCCCGGCGCCAGCATCGCGTTGACGGCCGGCAACCAGCAGATCGATTTCGCGGCCCTGCGTGCCCGCTATCTGGACCCAGTCAACCTTGCCGATCCCGCGCAATCGCTCGCGTCGCAGCCGGGCAAGGCAGTCAAGGTCTACAACCAGGAGCTGAAGCAGTGGCTGCAGCAGCGCTTCGGCGTGGCTGCCGACGGCGACGGGGCGCTGGCTGCATTCGACGCACTGCCGCAGGAACAGCAGCGCATCTTCCTGCGTCAGGTGTACTACGCCGAACTGCGCGAAGGTGGGCGTGAGTACACCGATGCAGAAGGGCCCCGCTTCGGCTCCTACCTGCGCGGGCGCGAAGCCATTGCCACGCTGATGCCGGACAGGAATGCGGCCGGTGCGACGATCGACCGTACCGGCGATATCGTGATGTACGGCGGTTCCGGCGTGCGCACCGAGGCGGGCGGCAACGTCGAACTGATGGCACCGGGCGGACAGATCGTGGTCGGCGTACAGGGCGTGGTGCCGCCTGCCAGCGCCGGCCTCGTCACCCAGGGGCAGGGCGATATCCGCCTGTTCAGCCAGGACAGCGTCCTGCTGGGCCTGTCGCGGGTGATGACCACGTTCGGCGGCGACATCCTGGCCTGGTCGGAGCAGGGTGACATCAATGCCGGTCGCGGTTCGCAGACGACGCTGCTGTACACGCCACCGCGTCGCCTCTATGACGGCTGGGGCAATGTGATCCTGTCGCCGCAGGCTCCCGCCAGTGGCGCAGGCATTGCGACCTTGAACCCCATCGCCGAAGTGCCGCCGGGCGACGTCGACCTGATCGCGCCGCTGGGCACCATCGATGCGGGCGAAGCGGGCATCCGTGTCTCGGGCAACATCAACCTCGCCGCACTGCAGGTGCTCAACGCGGCCAACATCCAGGTGCAGGGTGAGAGCAAGGGCCTGCCGGTGCTGGCCACGGTGAACGTCAATGCGCTGGCTTCGGCCAGTGCGGTAGCGAACAGTGCCAGCCAGGCGGCACAGGACGTGATGCGCAAGAGCCAGGACGACGCACGGCGCAACCAGCCCTCGGTGATCAGCGTGCAGATTCTCGGCTTCGGCAGCGGCACCAGCAGCATTGCGCCGCCGGCGCGCGGCACGACCGCCAGCAGCGGCTACGACGCCAACAGCGCCTTCCAGTTCCCGCAGGCAAGCCGCGACGAAGGCACGCAGCGCCGATAGGCATAGCACGCCCCGGTAGGTGCCGACCTTGGTCGGCACGCAATGTTGCCGAACGTGGCCGGTAGTAGATCCACGCCATGCGTGGATGCAGTTCGCCCGCAGGAACCGACAGCATCGGGCCAGCCGCCACGGAACGGCAGCGGCCCCAGCCAGGACGGCACGGAGGGCAGGGAGCGGCCATCAGCGGTGAGGACCACCGACACAGCGCCGCCGGGTGCAGGAGCGCACCCGGCGGCAGGCTCGGCAGTGGACCCACGCCATGCGTGGATGGCTGGGCCAGCTTCAGTGCCGACCAACGGTCGGCACCCACCGGAGCGGGCTTGGTAGTAGATCCACGCCATGCGCGGACGGCTGGGCCAGCTTCAGTGCCGACCAAGGTCGGCACCCACCGGGTGGGCTCGGTAGTAGATCCACGCCATGCGTGGATGGCTTGGCCAGCTCCAGTGCCGACCAACGGTCGGCACCCACCAGAGCAGGCCTGGCAGTAGAAGCCGCTCGGCAGTAGATCCACGCCATGCGTGGATGCGTTGCAGGAAAGCGCCCTAAAGCTCCAGCACCCGCCGGTAACTCAACGGCCCACGCCCATCGCGCAGGCCCAACCGCAGTTCAAGTCCGGTGGCCGGCAATACCTCGCCCTCGCTCGGCAACACGGCCCATCCCGTTCCAGGCTGCCACGCCCGCACCTCGAACCGCTGCACATCGCGCGCCACCGCAATGCCCTTCGACGGATCCGGTGCGGGCAGGGGATACCGGTCCGTAGCCGCACCACTGGCCCGCCACAGCGTGCTGCCCTGCCGCCACCAGCGCACCCGCTGCCAGTGCAGCCCATCGCTGCCCACGCTGCGGGTGATCTCCAGCGCGAAGCTGCCATCCGGGTGCCGCTCGCTCACCAGCGACGGGGGCAGCAATCGCTGCGGACGATCTGCCGGGCGCACCGCGCCATTCATCAGCGCATCGTCGGCACGCATTTCAATATCGCGCTGGAACTGCTGCAGCACGCGCAGCGCCGTCGTGGTCCCGGCATCGGCCTGGCGCAGGCGCTGGTCGCTGCTGGCCACGCTGTCCAGCGCACGCCAGCAGATCAGCGCCAGCACGCCCATGATGGTGATCGCGATCATCACCTCGATCAGGGTGAAGCCGCGTGCGGCGCGCCTCATTGCGCCGCCGTCCACGGCAGCTGCATCCGCGCCAGCGACTGTCGCGGTGCATCTTCGGCCACCACGGTCAATTCCAGTTGCGGCTGCCCGTCACTGCCAGTGCCCAGATGCTGCAGGACCAGAAAGCTGCCGCGTCCCTGCACACAGCGCTGCCGCGCATCCTGCGGCGGCTGCCCGGCGAGGCGCAGCTCCTGCCAGCGGTCCTGTGCACACAACAGCGCCAGGCGACGGTCGCGCAGCCGTGACTGATCGTCGGTCGCCACTGCCACCGAGCGCATCACCGCAGCCAGTGCAATCGATACGATCGCCAGCGCGATCAACACCTCGATCAGGGTGAATCCGCGCGCCGTCTGCTTCACTGCACGACCTGCAATTGTCCGCTGCCATCATCACGAAGACGCAGTGCGCGGCCGTCCAGCGACAGTCCAAGCTCCCAGGCGGTACCGATCCACTCCGGGCTCAGCTCGATGGCGTTGGTGGGCTGCACCGCGATGCCTGCAGCCTGCCACTTCTGTGGACGCAGCAGATCATCGCGTTCAACGGTGACCCAGCGGCTGCCTTCGAGGCGGCTGAAACGATAGCCGGCTGCGTCGGCCTGCCAACGCAGGGGGCGGCCATCGATGCGGGCCTCGTCGCGCGCCACCTGCAGGCGCTGCGCCAAGCGTTCGCCTTCCTGCCGCAGCTGGCGCGCGGGGTCGAGCAGACTGCCCAGGCCCAGGCCGATGCCTGCCGTGCAGATGCCGATGATCACCAGCACCACCATCAGTTCCAGCAGGGTGAAACCACGCGGGATGCGTCGCATCGACATTGCCTCCTGTCCCTTGCCGATGCGTGCCAGCGTAGGCCCGCATGATGAAACAAAAGCGTCAGCCGCACCTGCTAGCGTAGGCGGACACGAACGTGGCGATGATGTGGAACATGGACGGCAGGCGCTGGGATCGGAATCGGATGTTGACCCTGCTGGCGGCGACGCTGCTGCTGGCCGTGGTGGCCTACTGGAGCGTCACCCTGTCTGCGGTGGCGCCAGCGGCGGCCGCGAGCGAAGCGCATGCCGAGGCGCCGGTACGGCCGATGTTCGATGCAGTGGCCAGCCTGCCGTTGGTGCGGCTGCTGTCGCCCGGCGCGGTGCAGACCGAGGTGGTGGTGCTGGGCGTGATGGCGGGTGACCATGCGCCATTGGCCCTGCTCTCGGTAGATGGACGCCCAGCGGAAGCGTATGCGCCCGGCCAACGACTCGGACCCTGCACGGTACTGGCCAGCATCAGTGCCAGCGCAGTGGAACTGAACCAGGCCGGGCAATCGCGCAGCCTGCCGGTGCCCGCGCTGCCACCGGTGCCAAGCGATGGCATCGTGCCCGCCGGCTCCCTGTAGAGCCGAGCCCACGCTCGGCTGCGTCTGGAAGAACAGTCGAGCAAGGCTCGACTCTACAAAATCCAGTGGAGCATGGCTCGACTCTACAGAATCCTGCCGAGCGCGGGCCCGGCTCTACAGCTGCGCAGGCTCAACGCGCCGGACGCTGCGGTTCCACCGAACGACCAAAGGCATCGCCCATGCGCTGTCGTGTGCCTTCCAGGTTGTACTGCATCAGCTGGTTGCCCGGCTGCCGCATCAGGCGTTCGGCTTCAGGCAGCGCCGGTGACTTCGCCGATTTCGGTGCCGGGGCCAGTTTGCGTTGCAGGCACTCCCAGGCGGGGATGCGCTCGCCGTTGACCTGTACTTCGATGCAGGGTGCGGCATCGTCCTGCTTCTTCGTCTCTCCGGCCCAGGCCGATGGCAACGCCAGCAACAAGGCAAGGGCGAGGGCAGGGCGAAGGCCCGCCTTCAACGACTCACCCATCTTGAATCTCCTGCGAAAACCGACGCTCAGCAATGAAGACGTATGGCGAAGACAGTGTCCGCCTGCAACTGTTCCGGCGCTGTCAAAAGATGACAGCACTGTCACAAAACTATTGGCGGTTTTGACGCGACGTACACGTCCTGTTGATAGACCCACGCGCCGCTCCCTGGCCACTCCCTTCGATACGACGCGATGCCTTCGATGACTCCTGTTCCGTGCCGAGCCGTCCGCCTTCCGCTGCGCCTGCATCCGCTGGTGCTGGCTCTGGCCGCGATGCCGCTGCCATTGTTCGCGCAGGACGCGGCGCCTGCGCCCAGCGTGAACATCAATGAATACATCGTGCGCGGCAACACCGTGCTCGATCCGCGCCAGATCGAACGTGCGGTGGAGCCGTTCCTCGGCCCGGGCAAGACCCTGGCCGATGTCGAGAAGGCGCGCGATGCCGTCAATGCGCTGTACCAGCAGGCAGGCTACCAGTCGGTCTACGTCGAGCTGCCCGAGCAGCAGGTCAGTGGTGGCGTGGTGCTGCTGAAGGTGCAGCAGACGCCGATCGGGCAGCTGCGGGTCGTAGGCACGAAGCACGAATCGTCCGAACGCATCCGCGAACGCGTGCCGGCACTTGCCGAGGGCAAGGTGCCGGACTTCGACCAGGCGCAGAAGGAACTGACCGCGCTGAATGAAGGTGGACGTCGGCAGGTGATGCCGCTGGTGCGCGAGGGTCAGGTGCCGGGCACGATGGATGTGGACCTGCAGGTCGAGGAGAAGTCGCCGTGGCGTGCCAGCGCGGCGCTCAACAACGACCACAGCGCCGACACCGAGAAGCTGCGCCTGAGTGCATCGCTGGCCTACGACAACCTGTGGAAGCGCGGGCACAGCGCCAACATCGGCGTGTACCTGGCGCCGGAAGATACCAAGCAGGCCAAGGTGTTCTCGGCCTCGTACATGATGCCGTTCGAGGGCACGCCGTGGAGCCTGGAAGCGTCCGGCTACAAGTCCGACAGCCGCGTGCTGAACGCGGGCGGACAGGTCGGTACCGGCACCGGAACCAATGTGATCGGCAACGGCCATTCGATCGGTCTCAAGCTCAACTATCGACTGGCCGGCAGCAGCCAGTGGTGGCGCCAGCTCAGCCTCGGCGTGGACTTCAAGGACACCGAGGAAGACACGCAGATGGGCAAGGAAAGCCTGAAGACGCCGCTGAAGTACGCGCCGATCACCCTGGCGTTTGTCGGTGTGCGCCAGGGCGAGCAGGATCAGTTGAGCATCAACACCCAGCTGGTGGCCGGCACCCGCCGCCTGTTCGGCTATGGCAGCGATGCCATCGGATTCGGGCAGAAGCGCTACTGGGCGGACCCCAGTTTCATCGCGTTCAAGGCCGATGTGGCCAACACCCACACCTTCGGCAGCGATTGGCAGTGGTACGCGCGCGGCTCGCTGCAGGTGACCGACGCACCGCTGGTGTCGGCCGAGCAGTTCGCCGCCGGTGGCATGTACACCGTGCGCGGCTATCTGTCGGCCGAGGCGATCGGCGACTACGGCGGCCTGGCCAGCCTGGAATGGCGTACCCCGGCGTGGTCGCTGTGGAGCGGCACGGATCTGCGCGTCTACAGCTTTGCCGACGCCGCCTACCTGCGCCTGCGCCAGCCGCTGCCCGAACAGCGTGACAAGTACAACCTGGTCTCGGTCGGCCTGGGCGCGCAGCTGCGCCTGGGTGAGCACCTGCAGCTGCGCCTGGACTACGCCTGGCCCTATGCCGATGGCCCGGTCACGCGCAAGGACGACCCACGCCTGCATTTCAACATCAGCACCAGTTACTGACCCTTCCCTTGAACATGCGTTCTCCGGAGACCCTTCGCATGGACCGTTTGCTTTCCCGAGTGTTGCTGCTGCTGGCCGCGCTGGTTGCGTTGCCTGCTGCTGCGGCCGATGCCAATTGGTGGCAGGCCGAATGGAAGTACCGCAAGCCGATCACCGTCGATGCCGGCCCGCAGGGCGCGGGCCTGGCCGGTGACCCGGGCCGCACGCCGCTGCTGCTGCGCCTGCATACCGGCAACTTCGGTTTCGACGGTACCCAGGACGCGGGCAACGACCTGCGCTTCGTGTCGGGCGATGGCCGCACCGTGCTGGCCCATCAGATCGAACAGTTCGATCCCAAGCTGGGGCTGGCCCTGGTCTGGGTGGACGTGCCGGCAGTCAGCGCCGCCGCGCCGCAGACGATCTGGATGTACTACGGCAACGAGAAGGCCCCGGCCAGCGGCAACGGCCAGCAGGTGTTCGACCCGGACTACACGCTGGTCTACCACTTCGCCGAAGCCAATGCGCCTGCACGCGACACCACCGCCTACGGCAACAATGCCGGCGCCGTCGTGCCGCCGTCCGAAGGCGCGGTGATCGGTCGTGGCGTGCAGCTGGGCGCAGGCCCGCTGCCGTTGCCGGCCAGCGCCTCGCTGGCACAGGAAGCGGGCGCGCCGTTGACCCTCTCGGCCTGGATCAAGCCGGGCAGCAACAATGCGGCGCAGGCAATCTATGCCCGTCGCGATGGCGCCTCCGAGCTGGTGGTCGGTATCGAGAACCGGGTGCCGTTCGTGCAGCTCAATGGCCAGCGCAGCACGCCGGCACAGCCGATTCCGGAAGGGCAGTGGGCGCACGTGGCACTGACCGCGGAGAAGGGCGCGCTGCAGCTGTACCTCAACGGCCGTGTAGTGGCCCAGCTGAGCGGCGAGCTGCCGGCGATGGGTACCGCGCCGGTGGTGGGCGCCGATGCCCCGGGTGCTGCACAGCCTTTGGCCAACTTCGAAGGCGCTCTGGATGAGCTGCGCATCTCGCGGGTTGCACGTCCGGCGGCGCTGCTGCTGGCCGACGCCACCGCGCAGGGCGCCGATTCACGCCTGATCAGCTACGGTGCCGACGAGCAGTCGGCCGGCCAGAGCCACTTCGCCTTCATCCTCAAGGCGATGCCGTTCGATGCCTGGGTGGTGGTCGCCATCCTTGGCCTGATGATGCTGCTGTCGTGGGCGATCATGATCGCCAAGAGCCGCCACTTCGGCCGTACCAGCAAGGCCAATGCGGTGTTCACCGAGAGCTTCGGCAAGCTGTCCGGCGTGCCGCTGCGTACCCTGTCGGACATGGATCGCCAGGGCAAGGCACCGACCGCCATGCACGATGGTTCGTTGTGGCGCATCTACCAGGTGGCCATCGACGAAATGCAGCAGCGCCACCAGCGCGACGGCAACAGTGGCTACCTGAGCGGCGCCACCATCGCCGCGATCCGCGCCTCGATGGATGCGGTGATGGTGCGCGAGCAGGAAGCGATGGCGCGGCGCATGAACTGGCTGTCCACCACCATCGAAGGTGCGCCGTACGTGGGCCTGTTCGGCACCGTAATCGGCATCATGCTGGTGTTCGTGGTGGCGGCGATGGCCGGCGCGGTGGACATCAACTCGGTGGCGCCAGGCATGGCCGCGGCGCTGCTGTGTACCGCTGCCGGCCTCGGCGTCGCCATCCCGGCACTGTTCGGCTACAACTACCTGGGTGCGCGTGCCGAAGCGATCGGCGCGGACATGGCGGTGTTCATCGACGAGTTCGCCGCGCGCCTGGCCGAAGAGCAGGACGGGCGCGGCCCGGCCGCGGTCCAGGGCTGAGGGGCGCGCCATGGGCCAGAAGGCGAAGTTCGGCATCAAGAAGCGCGAGAAGGGCATCAACGTAACGCCCTTCGTCGACGTGCTGCTGGTGGTGCTGGTGATCTTCATCCTGACCAGCAACGCCTCCATCCCCGGCATCGAGGTCAACCTGCCGAAGGCCAGCAACAGCGTGGCCCTGGAAAAGCCGAAGACCAAGGCGATCACCATCGACCCCAGTGGCCAGGTGTTCCTGGATGCCTACCCGGTGACGATGGCCGAGCTGGAAGACCGGCTGCGTACCGAACGCGCGACCACACCGGATTTCCCGGTGATCGTGCGCGGTGATGCGCAGGTGCAGTACGCCCGCGTGGTCGAGGTACTGGACCTGCTGCGGCGCCTGGAGCTGGCCCAGGTCGGCCTGGTCACCGGCAAGGCGCAGGGCTGAGGCATGACGGCCCATCAACCCCCTCGGCCGGAGCCCGGCATGCGCGGTCGCCAGTTGCTGGTGACCGTGGCACTGGTGCTGGCCGCGTTGCTGGTGCTCGGCATCGCGGTGTGGTGGCTGTTGTTCAAGGACACCGCCAGCACCCGTCGGCCGGTGGTGCAGCCGCCGATGCTGGCGCTGCCACCCCCTCCGCCGCCGCCCCCGCCGCCCCCGGAAAAACCACCGGAGCCGGAGACGCCGCCGGAAGAGACGATGCCCGAGCCGGAGCCGCTGGATCAGCCGACGCCGGCCGAAGAGCCGACGCCGACGCCGGACAACGCCGATCCGGTAACGATGAACGCCGATGCGCAGGCCGGTGGTGACAACTTCGGTATCCAGTCCGGCAGTGGTGGCGGTTCGTCCGGCGTTGGCCGTGGTGGCGCCGGCAACGCTACCTACGGCCGCTACCTGGGCTACCTGATGCAGCAGGCGATCTCGCGCGACGACAAGGTCAAGCGCCTGGCGTTCCAGCTGCAGGTGAATGTGTGGCTGGCCAACGACGGCCGCCTGGAGAAGGTCGAGCTGGTACGCGGCAGTGGCAACGAGGAGGCCGACGCGGCCGTGCTCGATGCCCTGCGTCGCATCGGCAAGGTTGACCAGGCACCGCCGCCGTCACTCGATTTCCCCGCCCGCGTCCTGATCCAGGGCCGCCGGCCCGGGGCCTGATTCCCGACCTCCGTGATTTCCCTTCTTTCGATGAGAACCGTGATGAACGACCACGTCCGCGCACGAACCGACTCCCGCCGCCCGCGGCCGGCCCGACGGGCGCTGCTGTGCTGCGCCGTGCTGCTCAGCCTGGCCGCCCCGGCCGGTGCGATGGCCGCCGAAACCACCATGGTCAAGCTGATCAAGGGCCTGATCGCCAGCGGTGCGCTGAAGCCCGAAGATGGCCAGGCATTGCTGGTGCAGGCCGAGGCCGAAGCGGCGGCCGCACAGCGCACTGCAGCCACGGGCAGCACCGCAGCGAGCGGTGGCGTGGCACTGGAAGCCGGTGACGTGCGCGTGCCGTACGTACCGCAGAGCGTGCGCGACGGTATCCGTGACGAAGTGCGCCAGGACGTGATGGCGCAGGCGAAGTCGGAAGGCTGGGCGGCACCCAACGAAGTGGCCGAGTGGACCAAGCGCATCAAGGTCACCGGTGACATGCGTGTGCGCAGCGAGTCGCGCTTCTACTCCGAGCGCAACAGCGACATCGTGAGCAACTGGTCGTCGATCAACGCCGGCAACGGCTTCGACACCAACACCAATACCAACCTGCAGTTGCCGCCGCTGCTGAACACCCGCCAGGACCGCCGCAACCTGTGGCGCATCCGTGCCCGCCTGGGCATCGAGGCAACCATTGGCCAGCACACCACGGCCGGCGTGCGCCTGGCCAGCGGCAGCAGCAATGGCCCGGTGTCGACCACCGAGCAGCTCGGCGGCGGCCTGAGCAAGAAGGACGTGTGGCTGGACCAGGCCTGGCTGGCCTACAGCCCGGCGGACTGGGTGACGGTGCGTGGCGGCCGCTTCGGCAATCCGTTCTGGACCAGCGACACGCTGTTCTCCAGCGATCTCAACTTCGATGGCCTGGCCGCGAACCTGAAGTATGACTTCGATGGTGGCGACCTCGACCTGTTCGGCAACCTCGCGGTGGTGCCGCTGGAGTACACCTCCGACAGCTCGCCGAGCCAGAGCAAGGTCAAGACTCCGAACGAGAACAAGTGGCTGTCCGGTGCCCAGGTAGGCGTGAACTGGCGCTTCAACGATGACAACGCGCTGCGTGCCGCGCTGGGCTACTACGACTTCAAGAACATCAGCGGCCGCCTGTCCTCAACGTGCTCGCTGTATTCGGGCGCGGTAGGCTGCGACACCGACTGGTCGCGCCCGGCGTTCATGCAGAAGGGCAACACCCTGATGCTGATCCGCAACATCGCGCGCAATCCGGTGGATCCGGCCGGTACGCCGACCCCGCAGTATGTCGGCCTGGCCTCGGCCTTCCGCCTGGCCACGCTGAACCTGCGCTGGGACACGCAGCTGGCGCAGGGCATCGGTCTGCGCCTGGATGGCGACTACATCCGCAACCTGGCCTACGACAAGCAGGCCATGTTCAGTCGTGCCCAGAACGGCATCGTCAACAACTACGGCGCCGGCGATACTGTCGGCATCGATACCTTCCGCAGCGGCGACACCGCCTGGATGCTGCAGGCCACCTTCGGTGCCACCGAGCTGAAGGAGAAGGGCCAGTGGCAGGCACTGCTGGGCTACAAGCACATTGAGGCCGACGCGCTGCCCGACGCCTACAACGATCCGAACTTCCACCTGGGCGGCACCAACGCCCGCGGTTATTACGTGGGCGGTGCCTACGCGCTGGACGCGCGCAGCTGGATCAGCGGCAAGTGGATGGCGGCCAAGGAAGTGTCCGGTGCGCCGCTGTCGATCGACGTGTTCCAGCTGGAGTTCAACACCGGCTTCTGAGTGGCGGGCGTGATGCGGATCACGTAGTGCGTGGCGGGGGCGCAGCGATGCGCCCGTCTAAGGAAAGGAGACCACGCGTTGTTCAAAAGGAGGAGTGGATGAGCCGTCGCAAGCTGTTCGAGAGTCCCGAACCGTCCAGCCAGATGCTGGGTGTTGGACCGGCCTATGTTTCAGTGGAGGGCCTGCGCCAGCACCTGGCCGAGTTCCTGCTGTATGCGGGCCGGCCGGTGGTGATCATGCGCGGGCGCAGCGAAGTGGGCTATTTCCTGCCGGCGCGCTGCTGGCGCCAGCGTGACGATGATCCGCTGGCGGCGGCTGCCGCCGACCAGCTGCTGGATGCGGCCGGTTTCCAGGCCGAGGACATCCAGCAGGTGGAGCAGGAATTCAACGCGATGCGCCAGCGCACCGTGCTGCATTCGCGGCGCTGAGCCTTCCGTAGAGCCGGGCCCATGCTCGGCTTTTCGGGCGGGTGCACGCGACGTTGGCAACAGCCCCTGCCGTTGCCTTCGGCTCTACAGTAGATCCACGCCGTATGTGGATAGGCCACACTCGGCCGCAGCTACAACGCCAGCACCTGTCCCGGTTCCAGCGCCTGCAGAAACGCGTCGTCATGCGACACCACCACCAAAGTGCCCGGGAACATCCGCAGCACCTGCAGCAGGTGCATCCGCAGCGTCATGTCCAGGTTGTTGGTTGGTTCGTCCAGAACCAGCAGCGCTGGGGGCTTGGCCGCCATCAATGCCAATGAAAGCCGCGCCCGTTCGCCACCGGACAATGCGGACACGGGCGTCTGCGCCGTGGCATCGCCGCGGAACAGGAAGTCGGCCAGGTGCAGCCGGCACTGGGTCTGGCTCCAGTCCGGCATCTGGGCAGACAGCGCCTGGAGAGGCGTGGCCTGCATCGGCAGGTCCCGGTAGTGCTGGTCGAGCAGGGCGATCTGATCAGCTGGCGGCAGCAACCAGTCACCATCACGGCGGATGCTTGGGTCGCCGCACAGCGCGCGTGCCAGCGTGGACTTGCCGCTGCCGTTGTCACCGGTGATCGCCAGGCGATCGCCGACATCCAGGCGCAGATGCAGTCCACCCAGCACCGTTTCCGTGGCATGCGCCACGCTGGCGTCGGTCAGCTGCACCACCACTCCCTCACGTCGCCAGCCGGCCGGCAACGCGAAGGCAGGCTCGATGATGGTCTCCCGCTGCAGGTCATTGCGACGAGCCACGATGTCTTCCTGCTGCTCACGGATCAGCAGTTGCTTGCTGCCGGCGGTGGTATTGCCACGGCCGAGCTTGGTGGCTGAACGCACGCCGCCCCACTTGCGCTGTTCCACCTTGCGCACACCGCGTTCCCGCGAGCTGGCAGCGCGCTGCTGTTCGCGCATCAACGCCTCATGGGCCTGGCCGCGCTCCTGATCCAGCTGGCGCAGCTGCCGGTCGCTGGCCTCGCGTCGCTGCTGCAGGTCCGCCCGATAGTCGCGGTAGCGGCCGCCGAAGTGGCTCACGCGCCCGCCACGTATGTGCCAGAGCTCATTACAGAGCGCATCGATCAGGGCTTCATCGTGGGTGGCCACCAACAGCGCGCCATGGAACTGGCGCAGGCGCGCGATCAGCGAGCGGCGTGCACTGCGGTCCAGGTGATTGCTGGGTTCATCGAGCAGCAGTACGTCGGGCTCGGCATCAAGCGCGCGGGCGAGCGAATGGCGCATCTGCTCGCCGCCGCTGCGAGAGGAGTCATCCGGTACGTGCTGCGGCACGTAGGCGATGCGTGCGCCATCGCGCCGGATGATGGTCCCGCCACTGGGCACCAGAGTACCGGCCAATATCTGCAGCAGGCAGCTCTTGCCGCTGCCGTTGTCGCCGATCAGGGCGATGCGGGCACCTGAGGGCAGGTGCAGGTTGACGTCGGCCAGCAGGGCGCGGCCGTTGAAATCCAGATCCAAAGCATGGGCACGTAACATCGCGTGCGGTCCTCCTGTTGCTGCGCGCTCACTGCATCCGAACGCGGACGCGCAGCTTGGAACAGGGGCGAGGCCGGAACAAGCGAGGAACCGGCCAAGATCCGCCGCAGGTGGGCCAGACCTCCTTCAGCCGCGCTCACTGGTGATGCGCGCACCTTCGCGCATCACCAGCGTCACCGGGGTCTTTTCCACCACCTCCAGCAACCGCTGCCACTGCGCATCGCTCAGCTCGGCGCTGGCATGCAGCACGCGGTGCACGTGGAAGCGTCCATCTTCGTCGCGTTCCGAGCGCAGCTCGGCATGGAACTCGCCCAGCTCCCAGCCCTTGCGTTGCGCATACATGCGCAGAGTGATGGCGGTGCAGGCCGCCAGCGAGGCCAGGTACAGATCGAAGGGCGCGAAGCCCTTGCCCTGACCGCCCAGCGAGGCGGGCTCGTCCGCATCCACATCAAAGCTTCCATTGCTGATGTGGTGCAGGTAGTTGTCGCCGGTCGAAACAATGCGCGCGTAGGCCATCGGAGTCTCCATCTGTCTATAGCGTCGAGCCATGCTCGACCAACCCACTGTAAAGTCGAGCCGTGCTCGACTGCTCCAAAAGGCGGCGCCAGCCAAGGCCAGCGCCGCCACGAAATCACTCGGTACGATCGTACGAGAACTGGATGCCTGCCGTACCACCGGTTTCGATGAAGAGGTTCATGAACGCCGGCACCGTTTCTGAGCGGGCCCAGTCGCGCTGCAGCTCGCAGAACAACTGCGGCACGCTGATCAGCTGGCCCCCGGCCTGTTCGATGCGGCGCAACGCGGCATCATGCGCCGCCAGCGAAGTGCCGCCAACGGCATCGACCACCACGTACACCTCATAGCCTTCCTTCAACGCATCCAGGGCCGGGAAAGTCAGGCAGGCTTCGGTCCACAGTGCGGTCATGATCAGCTTGCGGCGGCCGGTGGCCTCCACCGCCTTGCGGAACTCGACGTCTTCCCAGGAATTGATGGTGGTGCGGTCGTAGGTGGGGTAGTCGCCCAGCACCTTGCGCAGCTGCGGAATCGGCGGCTTGTTCAGGCCGGTCTTGACGTTGACCGTCGAATGCACGATCGGCAGACCGTAAGCCACAGCGGCCTTGGCGGTGCCGACGATGTTGTTGACCAGCAGCTGGCGGTCCATCGAGGCGATGGAGTTTACCTGCACCGGCTGGTAGTCGATGATGATGAAGGCGGAATTCTGCGGGGTCAGCAGGTGGTCGCTGGCCGGGTCGCGGATCGGTTCACTGGACATGGTGGGTCTCCGGTTGGGAGGGGGCCGGCGGCTGGCCGGCACCCCGGGGGCAGCTCAGCTGCGCTGCGAATCCAGCTGCTCCTGGTTCTTCTGCACGTCCTGCGCCTTCAGGTAGCTTTCGATCAGCAGCTGGTAGTTCGGGAAGATCTTCGTGTAGACCTCGGCCCACTGCTGGGCATCGTCGCGGTTCCAGCTGCGCTGGATTTCCGAGGCCACCGCGGCGGTGTCCATCGGCACCACGCCGGCCTGCACCACGCGGGCCAGGGTGATCTCTTCGGCCATCTTCGAATAGGTGCCCGAGGCATCGATCACCGCGAACACCTGGTAGCCATCGGCCACGGCGGCGATCGACGGGAAGGCCATGCACACGCTGGTGATGGTGCCGGCGATGATCAGCTGCTTGCGGCCGGTGGCCTTCACTGCAGCAACGAATTCCGGATTGTCCCAAGCGTTGATCTCACCCTTGCGCGCCACGTACTGGGCATGCGGGGCCGCGTCGTGAATCTCCGGGATCAGCGGGCCGTTCGGGCCCTGCGGGACCGAGGCGGTGGTGATCACCGGCATCTTTGCCAGCGTGGCCATCTTCGCCAGCGCAGTGGCGTGGGCGCGCACGCTGGTGAATGGCATGTCACCGATGGTCTGGAACAGGCCGCTCTGGTGGTCGATCAGCAGCATCGCGGCGTTGTCCGGATCGATCACCGGGCGGGCACCATTGAAGTTGGCGGGGGTACTCATGGTCAGTCTCCTGGGGAAGGTGGGCGATGGCCCATTGGCGCGGCGGGTCATCACCCGCCGCGCGGAAGCGCTCAGTGCGCGATCCGGCCGAAGCGGCCGCTGTTGAAATCGTTGACCGCCTGGCTGATCTCGGCCTGGCTGTTCATCACGAACGGGCCATAGCCCACCACCGGCTCGTCGATCGGCTCGCCGCTGAGCAGCAGCACAGTGGCGTCGCTGTCGGCGTCGACGAACACGTCCTCGCCGCTGCGGTCGAAGGTGACCAGCTGCGCCTCGCCGACCGGCTGGCCGCCGTTGATCCGGACCTGGCCCTTCAACACCACCAGCGCCAGCGTGCGGCCATCGGCCACCGGCAGTTCGGCGTGGTGGCCCTGCTGCAGGCGGATGTCCCAGACATCCATCGGCGTGTGGGTACGCGCCGGGCCGGCGTGGCCGTCGAAGCGGCCGGCGATGACCCGCACGCGTCCGGCGCCGTCGGGCAGATCCACCGAGGGAATGTCTGCATCGAGCAGGGTCTGGTAGCCCGGCGCACCCATCTTGTCGCGTGCCGGCAGGTTCACCCACAGCTGCACCATGTCCAGCGTGCCACCGCGCCTGCTGAATTCCGGCGTGTGGAATTCCTCGTGGAGGATGCCGGAGGCGGCGGTCATCCACTGCACGTCACCCGGGCCGATGGTGCCCCCGGCCCCGGTCGAATCGCGGTGCGCGACCTCGCCCTCATAGACGATGGTGACCGTCTCGAAACCGCGGTGCGGATGCTGGCCGACCCCACGCGGGGTATCGCTGGGGGCGAAGGTGTAGGGGCCGGCATAGTCCAGCAGCAGGAACGGGCTCAGGTGCTGGCCGTGGGTGTTGTAGGAAAACATCGAACGGGCGGGGAATCCGTCGCCCACCCAGTGCGGGCGGGGGGCGCTGTAGGTACCGGTGACACGCTTCATGGCGATCTCCTGGCCGGGGTTGCCGGCCGCTGTTCTTCGTTGCAGGGGACGATATCGCCGCGACAATGGGGCCGGTAGACGCCAATATTTGCCGTCATAGTCCTGTCTGGTGAACAATTGGTGCGGGCCTTGCGCCACAGGAGATCGCCCCGTGTTCACCGCTGATATCCGCCGTTGCGACCTCAACGACCTGTTCTACTTCGCCATGGTGGTCGAGCACGGCGGCTTCTCGCAGGCCGGCCGGGCGCTGGCCATGCCGAAGTCGAAACTGAGCCGGCGCATCGCGCTGCTGGAGGAACGCCTGGGCGTGCGCCTGATCCAGCGTTCGACCCGGCGCTTCTCGGTCACCGAGGTCGGCCAGGGCTACTACCGCCACTGCAAGGCGATGCTGGTCGAGGCCGAAGCAGCCGAGGAAGCCATCGCGATGTCACGCGCCGAGCCGCGCGGCACCATCCGCCTGGCGTGCCCGATCGCGATCCTGCACGCGCGCATCGGCCCGATGCTGGCCGACTTCCTGGCCCTGCACCCCCAGGTGACGGTGCAGCTGGACGCCACCAACCGCCGCGTGGACGTGGTGGGCGAGGGCGTGGATGTGGCGATCCGGGTACGGCCGCCGCCATTGGAAGACAGCGACCTGGTGGTGCGCGTGCTGGCACGCCGGGTCTGGTGCACCAGTGCCAGCCCGGCGCTGCTGCAACGGTTGGGCACGCCGCAGGTGCCGGCCGACCTGGCGATGATGCCGACCGTCGATCTGGCCTCGCCCAGTCAGCAGCATGTGTGGGAATACAGTGGGCCCGGCGAGATCCAGGCCAGCGTGCATCACCGCCCGCGCCTGGTCAGCGATGACATGATCGCGTTGCGCGCAGCCGCGGTGGCCGGGGTCGGGCTGTTGATGCTGCCGCGGATGATGATCACCGATGAGCTGGAGAGCGGGGCGCTGCTGCCGGTGCTCCCCGAGTGGGTGCCGAAATACGGCATCGTGCATGCGGTGTTCCCTTCGCGGCGTGGGCTGCTGCCGGCGGTGCGTGCGTTGATCGATTACCTCGCCGAGCGTTTCGAGGCGTTGGACGAACCGTAGGCTCCGCATCCACGCATGGCGTGGATCTACTGGATCCGGCGCCGCCTGGGAGATCCACGCCATGCGTGGATGATCCTGGTGCCGCGCGACGGGCTTTCGCTTGCCGCCTGCGGCCGCGCAGCCCACAATCCATGTCCGGACCGTCGCCATCACGCCCATCATTCCCCGGTCCGGCCTTGGCACCTATGTCTCCCAATGCCCTGGCGCTGGTCGAGCTGCTGATCCGCGAGCGCCGTGCGTTGTCTCGCTTCATCGCGCGCTATCTCGACCCGGCCAGTACCGAGGACACCCTGCAGAACCTGTACCTGAAGGCCAGCAGCGTGCCCGGTGATCCACCGATCCTGGAGCCGCGCGGCTATCTGTACCGGATGGCCTATCACCATGCGCTCAACCGCAGCCAGGCCGACGCACGCGAGCGGCGCGCGATGGCCGAGTACGCCGCCGACATGGCCGAGGCGGGCCACGACGGCGAGGCCCAGGCACTGGACCAGGCACAGCTGCGCGAGATCACCCAGACCATCCTCGCGCTGCCAGCGCAGGTCCGCGAGTGCTTCGTGCTCAACCGCTACCTGGGCCTGAGCGAGCGCGAGATCGCCACACGGCTGGGTATTTCCAAGAGCCTGGTCGGCAAGCATGTGCTGCGCGCGGCACTGTTGATCCAGCAGCACCAGCAGGGAATGCATCGATGAGCGGCGATTGCAGTGGGCAGATCGCGCCCGCCGTTGTCACAACAGGAAAGCGCACCCGTTCGTGGTGCGGCAGGCCACAACCATGACCACGTCCGAACCCTCGCCGCGTCAGGCCAGGCAGGCGTTGCGCTGGGTGATCCGGTGCAGTGCAGGCCCGCTGCCAGAACGCCAGCAACGAACCCTGCAGCGCTGGTTGCAGGCCGATCCGCGCCATGCGCTGGCCTGGCGCCAGCAGCAGGCCTTCTGGCAGGGGCTGGATGCCGCCGGGCCCGACGTGCTGGCGGCGCTGCCCGAGCTCACCACCGATCGCGAGGGCCTGCGCCCGATCGCGCCGCGCCGTCGCCTGCCATGGCTGCTGGCCAGTGCCGCCGCCGTCGCACTGATGGTGACGGCGGCACCGCACGCGCTGCTGCTGGCACGCAGTGACCTGCGCAGCAGTGATGCGCCGCGCGTGGTGCAGCTGGACGACGGCAGCACTGCCGTGCTCGATGCGGGCACCGCATTGGCGGTCGAGTTCGATGGCCAGCAGCGGCACCTGCGCCTGCTGCGCGGCCAGGCCTGGTTCCAGGTGGCGCACGAGGCGCGCCCGTTCCAGGTCGAGGCGGTGGGCGGCCTGGTACGTGACATCGGTACCGCCTTCAGTGTGTCGATGCTGGATACCACGGTCACCACCCAGGTCAGCGAGGGTGTGGTCGAGGTGCGTCCGGGCGATGGCAGCGTACAGCGCCTGCATGCGGGGCAGTCACGGGCGTTCCGTGACGGTCGCTGGCTGCAGCCTGTGCGGCTGGAAGATCCCGAGGCCGTGGCGCCATGGCGGCGGGGCGAGGTAGTGATCGATGATCGGCCGGCCGCGCAGGCCATCGCCGATCTGGCGCGCTACCGTCGTGCCCCGGTCTGGGTACTGGGGGGGCAGGGTGCCAGCGTACGGGTCAGTGGCTTGTTCCACCTGCAGCAGCCGGAGACGGCCATCGATGCCGTGGCCGCACAGGCAGGACTGCGCGTGCAGCGCTTGCCCGGTGGCGCGTTGGTGCTGTGGTGAGGTGCCGCCGGTTCATGGCGGAATACGCGGCATGAAAAAAGCATGAAAAAACCGTGGGCACCTGCAGTGTCCCGCTGTCTATAGAGGTATAGCCAGAGCGAAACACCGTTTTTCCTCAAGCCAGACACACCACCGGCACCGGATGTGCCCGTGGTCCAGCCACGCTTGAGGAGTTCCTGTCCATGCCGTCCACGGCATCCGCCTGTCATCGTCGCGCCACCGTTCTGGCCCTGGCCGTTTCCACCGCATTGCTGCCGCTGGCCTGGGTGCCGGCCGTGCAGGCACAACCGGCGATCGTCGCGCCGGTGCGCCAGTACGCCATCCCGGAGCAGCCACTGGCTGATGCCGTACGTGCCTTTGGCCGCCAGGCCGATGTGCAGGTGGTGTTCCGTAGTGACCTGGTGGAGGGCCGCCGCTCCAGTGCGGTGAGTGGCGAGTACAGCCAGATGCAGGCCCTGCAGCAGCTGCTGCGCGGCAGCGGCGTGCGCGCACAGCGCGGCATGGACGGTACCTGGAGCCTGCGGGCCGCAGCGGAGGCGGGTGAAGGGGAGGGGGTGCGGGTGACCGAAACACTGGACGTGGCCGGTCGCCTTCAGTCGGAAGGGGGTGAGGCGCGCGATCGGCGCGGCTACGATGATGTGTTCGCGCTGGACCTGACCACGGCGTATTCGGGGCGCGACCGGGTGGAGCGCTATCGTGGTTCCAATCCGGCCGACGTGGTCAAGGATCTGGTCGGCGTGTTCAGCGGCGATGCGCGCAACAGCGGCGCGCTGGACGTCAACATCCGTGGCATCCAGGGGCCCGGGCGGGTGCCGGTCAGCATCGACGGTGGCGAACAGGCGCTCACGGTCTGGCGCGGCTACAACGGCGTCAGCAACCGCAACTACATCGATCCCAACCTGATTGGTGGCATCCAGGTCATCAAGGGGCCAGGGCTGGTGCGCGATGTGCACAGCGGGATCGGCGGTGCGCTGGTGATCAAGACCATCGACGTTGACGACATTGTTGCTGCCGGCGAGCGCTTCGGCGGGGAGCTGAAGATCGAAGGCAGCAGCAATGCGGTGGCACCGCGCCTGCCGAGGCTGCACACCGGCGAGGATTACCGCACCGTGCCGGGGTTCCCGCAGGGCTCGCCGAACTCACCCTATGACGACCGCACCCTGGTGGTGCCGGTGAAGTCGCGCAGCGGCAACAACCCCTTCGATGGCGAAGACCAGGCCTGGCGGTTGGCACTGGGCGTACGCGGCGACAACGTCGACCTGATGGCCGCCTACGCCTGGCGCAAGCGCGGCAACTACTTCTCCGGCAGCAAAGGGAGCGCGTACTACGACCAGGACCGGCGCGAGCAGTACGAGTACCAGGGCATCGACTACATCACCACGCTGGCACGTTACTTCAAACCGGGCGATGAAGTGCCCAATACCTCCAGCGAACAGGAGTCCTGGCTGGTCAAGGGCAGCTGGCAGATCAACGACGACCAGCAGCTGAAGGCCACCTGGCGGCGCACGCTGTCGCACTACGGCGAGATCATGCCGTCGCGCATCCTGTCCGCGCCCGACTACGGGCGCATCCAGTGGCCGCTCAGCCGGGTTGCGTCCGATGCCTGGAACCTGGAATACCGCTTCCAACCGGCCGGCAGCCGCTGGCTGGACCTCTACGCCAACCTGTGGCGCACGGAGACGGACAGCGATACCTACAGTGCTGGCGGCTTCCCGAACTTCGCAGTGGGTAATCCGGCATGGAACCCGGACGCCAGCCCGATCCTGCGCAACACCGCGCTGGCCAACGCGCGCAACGACCGCACCGGCCTGATCCTGAGCAACCGCTTCGCCCTGCATTCGACCCTGGACCTGACCGTGGGCGGCAACTGGCAGTACGAGAAGCTCGGCTCGAGCGATCCGTACTTCGGTACCACCGATGGCTGGCGCATGTTCCCGCGTGCCGGGCGCCGGCAGGAGGGCGAGGGCTACCTCACCCTGGAGTGGCGGCCGGTCGACTTCCTTACCCTCAATGCAGGCGTGCGCTACAGCCGCTACTGGGCCTTCGACGATTTCCTCGAGGCGCACCCCGAGCTGCTGACCAAGGGCGTAGGTGGCAAGGAAGCGCAGTACACCGTGAACGAGTTGCCGCCCCGTCCCGCCAATCTGCAGGCCCGCATCGACGCGTTGGAAGCACGCCGCGCCGTATGGGAAAAGCGCGGCATGGGCTGGTTCATCGATGACAGCATCCGTGCGTTGCTGGCGCCGTACGAGACGCCGCGTCCGGTCAGGTACACGCGGCCCTGGCTGCCCGATGCCGATGGCAACTACACCCGCGCCGGCAATCCCTGCCTCAATGGCGAAGTGGCGGCCATTCCCGGCGTGCAGCCGGTGTTTGCCGGCAGCGACCAGGTCTGCAACATCGGCAACAGCGTACAGTCGCAGCCGGTCGATGCACGCAACAGCCGCCGCCGCGACCATGCCTGGCTGCCGACCTTCTCGGCCACTGCACACCTGTCCCCGGCCGCCCGTGCCTACGTGCGTTACAGCGAAGCGGTGCGCTTCCCGAGCATGTTCGAAAGCACCATCGCCTTCTCCGGCAGCCTCAATCCGCTGCATGCGCTCAAGCCCGAGCACGCCTACAACTACGAAGTGGGCTACGTGCACAACCTGTCGGCCCTGTTCGGCAACACCGCCGATGCCGACGTCAAGCTGGCGTACTACGTGCACAAGACCCGTGACGTGATCGAGCGCGATGGCAACTTCCTGTTCGACAACATCGACAAGCAGACCATCCGTGGCATCGAACTGCAGGCCCGCTTCGACAACCGGCGCTTCTTCACCGATCTGGGCATCACCCGCACGCTGGAAAACGAGGTGTGTGACGAGAGCACGGCGGTGCTCCTGGATGCGAACCGCGGCCTGGTCCCGAACTGCGTGCAGGATGGTTTCGTCGGTGGCTACCTGCTGACCCAGGCCATTCCCAAGCTGTCGATCAACTGGTCGCTGGGCACGCGCCTGTTCGATGAGCGCCTGGAGCTTGGCAGCCGCATCGTGCACTACCAGCGCCACGAGAACCCTGATCTGCAGGCCTACCGTGACCGCCTGCTGAGCGGTGGCAGCGGCCTGCTCTGGCAGAACGTGCCGTTCACCTGGGGAAACATCACCACCGTCGATGCCTATGCGCGCTGGCGCTTCAACGAGCATGCCAGCGTCGAACTGGTCGGCAGCAACCTCGGCAACCGCTACTACGTCGATCCAGCCACGCGGTCCACGCTGCCGGCCCCGGGTCGCACCCTGAAGCTCGGCGTCACCGCACGCTTCTGATCTCCCACCTTCAAGCGTTGTACCCGTAGTTCCCTCAACCAAGGAGCAATACCATGAAAATGATCTCCCGTTCGGTTCTCGCCGTTGCTGCCTCGCTGGCTCTGGTCGGTGCCGCGCATGCTGCCGATATCGTCGGTGCCGCCAGTGCCAAGACCGATGCCGAGCTGTATGTGGCGGTTGGCGAATCGCAGGTCAATGGCGGCCCGCACCGCGCTGGCAAGGCCGGTATCGGTGTCGGTACCGTGTCCCAGGCCAAGCCGGTGGACTTCCAGGGTCTGAGCGCCTACTCGGCACCGACCACCGTCAATGGCGTGACGGTACGTACCCTGGCCATGCCGATCACCGGCGCACCGGGCAGCCACGCCGGCATGGGCCACTTCAACTTCGTCAAGGTCGGCAGTGGCGATGTCTGGTTCGGTGAATGGTCCAAGGATGGCGCCGCCGGTGGCTTCAACAACCGCCAGGTCTACTTCGTCGGTGACCGCGCCGGCACCACGCTGCCTGCTGGCGTGGCGTCCTACACCGTTGCTGGCCTGAACAAGTTCAACGGCAGCAACCTGCTGAGCGGCACCTTCGACGCCGACTTCGGCGCCGGCACCCTGGATGGTGCGCTGTCGGGCAACGGCCTGAACCTGGCCATCGTTGCCAACATCAACAGTGCCGACGCATCGTTCGCGGGTTCGGCCACCGCCAACGGCAGCGTTGCCGGCACCACCCAGGGGCAGTTCTTCGGCGCCAACGCGGCTGCCCTGGCCGGTATCGCCACCTTCAGCGGCAACAGCCAGTACGACACCGCCTTCGGCGGCAGCAAGAACTGATTGCCACGCCCCTGAAGGGCAGGGCAGGGACAAGCCGCGATCCGCCAGTCCCTGCTTCGGCCCGCTGCATGCACCACCACGGATCGACCATGCGCCATCCCATCTTCCTTGTCGTTCTGCTGCTGGCGGCCGCCGACGTGCGCGCCCAGCAGGACGATCTTCGCCGCGTGCTCGAACAGGGCACCGACCTGCGCCACCAGCAGCAGGACCAGCAGCGCCTGCAGCGGGCCGAGTCGGAGCGACCGACCATCACCATCGACGGCCAGACCCTGCGCGTGGAGCGCACGGTCGATGATCTGGGCCAGGCGCTGTACCTGTCACTGCAGCATCAGCAATGGGGCGCCGCGCAACGCTTCCTGGATGAATACATCGAACTGCCTGGCCACGACCCGTTGCTGCGCCACTATGCGCAGGGCGGCCTGGCGCGGGTGGCCGGCAATCACCATCGCGCGGCCAACGAGTACGAGGCGCTGCTGGAGGCACAGCCGGATTTCCTGCCGGCCCGCCTTGAACTTGCGCGCGTCTACGCCGAAGACCAGCGCGATCGCGATGCGGTGGCGTTGTTCACGGCGATCGCGGATGGCATCAGTGCCGATGACCCCGCCACCGCAGGTGTACGCGGACGGGTGGACGCCTATCTGGCTGCGCTGCAGGCGCGCCAGCGCTGGAAAGGCGCGCTGTCCGCCGGCCCGGCATGGAGCGACAACATCAACCGCAGTTCGGCCAGCCGCACCTGCCTGTTCGGGGTAGGCGACACCTGCATCATCCAGCGCAATCTTCCCGATGCCCAGCGCGCCATGGGCCTGGACTACGACGGTAACCTCGAACGTCGCTGGGCCCTGAAGGGCCACCATGGCGTGTACGTGCGTGGCCTCGCATTCGGCCAGGCATGGCGTGGGCACAGCGCCTACAACGAGCTCAATGCCAACGTGCAGGCGGGTTACAGCTGGCGTAGCGCACGGCATACCCTGCAGATCGCCCCCAGCTATGACTATCAGGGCCTCGGCAACCGGGCCCTGCAGGGCGGCAGCGGGCTGCATGGCGAATGGCAATATGCGCTGGACGCGCGCAGCCTGCTCAAGCTGGAGGCCGACTGGAAGCGCCAGTGCTATCGCCAGCGTGGCTTGGCCAGCAATTACGACGGTGAGCTGGCCGCGGTGTATGCCACCTGGTTCCGTGCGCTCAACCCGCGCTGGACGCTCTTTGCCGGGCTGGACCTGAGTGACAGCAGCGCTGCCAACCCAGCCAACGGCTACCGCCAGCGCGGCGTGCGGCTGGGTGCAGCGCGGCAATGGAGTGGCACCACCGCCACCGTATTCGTTTCGTTGCGCGAGCGCGACTACGACGCGTGGAGTCCGCTGCTGGAGGCGCGGCGTGAGGACAGCGAACAGAACCTGATCGCCATCGTGCGCAGCGAGCGCCTTGCCGTGGCCGGGCTGGTACCCAGCCTGAGCCTGCGCTACGCGCGCATCGACAGCAGCGTCGGCTGGCTGTACAGCCACGACCGCAGCCTGCTCAGCCTGAAATGGGAGCGTGCATTCTGAACGTGCCGCTGCAATGCCGGAGTGAATGCGCCATGGCGCCGATCTTCATCGATCATCACGCGCCCTTGTAGCCCGGTTCGCGCATCCTGCGGGCGTTGCGGCGGAGGTGGGCCGCGTGTATCGAGGAGCGCCGGTCGTGCTGGAAGCGGGCAACAAACCAGAGGGCCTGAAAGGGCTGCGTGTACTGGTGGCGGAGGATGAATTCGCCATCGCGATGTTCCTGGTCGACTATCTGGAGCTGAAAGGCGCACAGGTGGTGGGGCCTGCCGGTGATCTGCAGGCGTTGGGGCGGCTGGTCGATACCCATCCCATCGATGTGGCATTGCTGGATATCAACCTGGGCGGTGAGCAGGTCTATCCGCTGGCCGATCGGCTGGCCGAGACGGGTATCCCCTTCCTGCTGACCTCCGGTTACGACGACAACCTGCCCAGCCGCTTTGCCAGCGCGCCGCGCTGTACCAAGCCTTATCACATCGAAGCGCTGGTGCAGCAGCTGGCCGCGCTGGTGGCGGCGCCGCAGGTCTCTGCGGGCATTGCCTGATTGCGCGGCATGTCGCGCCGTCCTGAAGACATCCACGCCGCCAAGCTGCGTGGCCAGATGCCACCTGCACCGCAGCTGCATGTGCGCCACGATGGCATGGCCGCGCGCATCGCCCGCCACGACTGGTCATCCACGCCGTTGGGTGCCTGCGAGCAGTGGCCGCCCCATCTGCGCGCCACCGTCGACCTGATGCTGGCCCATGGTTTCCCGATGATCGTGCTGTGGGGCGAGCAGCTGGTGCAGCTCTACAACGATGGTTATGCCGAGATCCTGGCCGACAAGCATCCCGGCGGGCTCGGCCAGCCGACCCGCGAGTGCTGGCCCGAGGTGTGGCACATCAACGGGCCGCTCTATACCCGGGTTTGGCAGGGCGAGACGCTCACCTTCGAAGACAAACTGTATCCGCTGGTCCGGCGCGGCCGGCTGGAAGACATCTGGTTCACGATCACCTACAGCCCGATCCGCGGCGAGGAAGGGCGGATCAACGGCGTGCTGGTGACGATGTTGGAGACCACCGCCGCGCATCTTGCGCTGGCCGCGCGCGAGCGCGAGGAACTACGGCGGCGCGAGAGCGAGCGGCGCCTGGAGCTGGCCTTCAGGATGCTGCCGGTCGGCCTGTGCATTGTTGATCTGCAGGGCCGCATGCTGCTGTCCAACGATCAGATGCGCGCCTATCTGCCCACCGGCAAGGTGCCTTCCAGAGACGCCGACAACCAGCATCGCTGGCACGGCTGCCATCCCGATGGCACCCCCATTGCACCGGACGACTTCGCCATCGCCCGCGCGATGCGCGGCGAGACCGTGGTGCCGGGGCTGGAGTTCCAGTACCTGCATGATGATGGCCGCGCGCGCTGGACCCGGGTCGCTGCCGCGCCCCTGCGCGATGGCGACGGTGAGGTCAGCGGGGTATTTGCCATCGCGGTGGACATCGACGACCTCAAGCGTGCCACTGAGCGTCAATCGGTATTGCTGGCCGAACTGCAGCACCGGGTGCGCAACATCATGTCGACCATCCATGCCATCGCCTGGCGGACCCGCGAGTCGGTCAGCAGTGTGGATGAATACGCTGAACGGTTGTGCGGGCGACTGATGTCGCTGGCACGCACGCAGAGCCTGCTGACCCGTGGTGCCAATGCCGGCGTCTGCCTGCGTGGCATGCTCGAAGAGGAGATCGCTGCGCAGACGCCGGCAGCGGCCGCCTACCGCCTGCAGGGCGAGGACGTGCTGCTGCCGCCGAAAGCAGCCGAAGTACTGTCCCTGGCGATCCACGAATTAGCGACCAACGCGCTGAGGCATGGCGCGCTCACCCATGAGGATGGCCGGATCGAGGTCACCTGGGATCTGCAGGTTCAGGCCGGCCAGCCATGGCTGGGCCTGCACTGGTGCGAGCGTCATGCCGAGGTGGAGGACTGGGAGCTGCCACGCCAGCGCGGCCTGGGCCGGGCGCTGATCGAGCAGCGCGTGCCGTACGAGCTGGCTGGCAGCGGGGAGCTGCGCTTTGGCCCACAAGGCCTGGATGCCTGGATCCGCTTCCCGTTGCGGGAGCGCGACAGCCTGCTGCAGACCGATGCTCCGGGCGCGGCGGCGGAGGGTTCCGTCAGGTAAAGGTCCATTTATCCCCAATTGGGCCAAATTGGGCATAATGGCCTCAACTATCCCCGTCTGGAGCCGTGCCATGACCCTGCCGCTGGATCTGCCTGGCCTCGAAAAGGCCCCGGCCTCGTCGGTGAAGACCCGTGGCTGGCCGAGCCTGATGCGCACCGTGCGCGAGAAGCAGGCACTGGTCATCACCAACCACAATCATCCGGAAGCGGTGATCGTGGATATCCGCACGTACCAGGAGCTGCTGGCCAAGGCCGCCGGCGGTGACGCCGATGAGCGCAGTGAAGAACTGCTGCGCCTGCGCGGTGAGTTCGACCAGACCCTGGCCAGCCTGCAGCGCGGTGAGGGGCTGGGCAAGGTGCTGGGCCAGCCGATCCGCCGTGGCCGCAAGGTCACCCTCGGCCGTCCGCTCTGAACGATGGGGCGGATCCTGGTGCTGGCCGGCGTCAATGGCGCCGGCAAAAGCTCGCTGCTGGGTACCTGGCTGGAAGCCGAAGGACTGAGCTGGTTCAACCCCGATTCGTTCACCCGCCGCCTGGTCGAGGCTGGCTGGCCGCTGCCCGAAGCCAATGCCGAGGCCTGGCAGGAAGGCACCCGCCGCCTGCGCCAGGCCATGGCCGATGGCACGGACTTCGCCTTCGAGACCACGTTGGGTGGCAACACCATTCCACGCCTGCTTCGCGAGGCCTGCGAGCACCATCACGTCGCGATCTGGTTCTGTGGCCTGGCCACGGTCGAGCTGCACATCGCCCGCGTGGCGGCGCGAGTAGAGGCCGGTGGCCACGATATTCCGGTGGAAAAGATCCACGCCCGCTTCGATTCGGCGCGCGAGAACCTGTTGGACCTGCTGCCGCACCTGGCTGAGCTGCATGTCTACGACAACAGCGCGCCGGCCGACGCAGAAGGCTGCGTCGCGCCCCTCCCGGTGCTGGCGATGGAGCGCGGCCAGCTGCAGTATCCGGTCTCGGTGGCCGAACTGCTGCACACGCCGGACTGGGCCAAACCCATCGTGATGCGTGCGATGGAGTTGGACACCCCGCAGTAGATCCACGCCATGTGTGGATGTCTTTCACGCATCGCGCGAAACCGCGCCGTGCACGACTGGGCGCCACCGGAGCTGCGGTTAGACTGACCGCACACTCATGGAGGACGACATGCACGGACCTGCGACGTTCCGCTCCAGTTCCATCTGCCTGGTGCTTGCCGCGCTGGCGCTGGCGCTGTCCTGCATGCCGACGATGGCAGCGTCGCCTGCCGCCAAGCGACCATCGCCGCCCAGCCTGGTGCAGGCCTTCCACGCCGCCGAAGCCAACCTGCGGCTGATTCCCGGCGGCGACATTGAATCCGGCTTCCGCCCGGTTTGGACCGCTGTTGCCGATCTCGATGGCGATGGCCGTGCCGAGGTCGTGTATTTCTACACGTCCGACTATTCCGGCGGCAGCTTCGCCCAAAGCAACGTTGTTGCGGTGATGACGGCGCTGACGGCAAACGATCCGCGCGGCCAGGAGAACCCGAACAGCCTGTCGCCGGTGGAAGCAGAGGACTATGCCGCCATCCGCAGGTATGGCTATGCTGACGATGCGGCTGAACAGATTCCAGGCGCCATCCGCGCGATCCGCATCCAGGGTGATCGCATCATTGTCGATTTCACCGTCAGTGCCGGGGCGACGGTCTGCGAATGGAAGAGCCCGAACCGCCACGTCTGTCCGCCGGACGGAAACTACACATGGACGCTGCGTTGGACGCCGGGGAAGCTGACCCGCATCAAGAAATAGCGCCAGGTAGCGCCGGGCGTATCCGCCCGGCGCCACAGGCCCCATGTAGATCCAGGCCATGCGTGTGGCATTTCGCGGCGAGCCTCAGGCCGGCTTCACCTGCTCGGGCTCAGCAACGTCCGGCAGCGGCGGCAGGCTCGGGTCCACCGTGACCGGCACATCGCTCTTCAACAGCGCCGCAGCTTCCCTGTCGCTGCCGACGGCCGGCGGTGAACCACGCAATGGCAGGCCGGCGGTTTCCTTCACGAACAGCATCGTGATCAGGCCGACCACCGCCGCGCCCATCAGGTAGTAGGCCGGCACCAGCGGGTCGCCGGTACGTTCCACCAGCCATGCGGTGACCAGCGGCGTGGTGCCACCGAACAGCGACACCGAGACGTTGAAGGCGATCGACAGCGCGCTGTAGCGCACCGGGGTATAGAACAGCGCCGGCAGCGTGGATGGCATCGAGCTGGTGAAGCACACCAGCGCCAGGCCCAGCAGCATCAGGCCGAGGAAGATCATCCAGTCGTTGCCGCTGCCGACCAGCAGCAGGCACGGAATGGCCAGCACCAGCAGCGCAATGCAGGCGCCGATGATCATCGGCCGGCGGCCCAGCTTGTCACTGAACAATCCGCCGACGATGTTCAGCGGCATCATCACCAGCATCACGATGATGATCAGCAGCAGGCCCTTGCTCTCGGCGTAGCCCATGGTGACGCTGAGGTAGCTGGGCATTTAGGTCAACAGCATGTAGTCGGTCACGTTGAACACCAGCACCAGGCCCATGCACACCAGCAGCTGGCGGCCGTGCACCTGGAACAGCGCGCCAAGCCCGGGCCGATCATGTTCGCGCTTCTCGGCTTCCTCGGCGAAGGCGCGGAATGCCGGGGTCTCTTCCAGCTTCATGCGCATGTACAGGCCGAGAAGGCCCAGCGGGCCGGCCACCAGGAATGGAATGCGCCAGCCCCAGTCCAGCATCTGTTCGCTGCTCAACAGCATGTGCAGCGCGGTCACGGTACCGGCGCCGGCGATGTATCCGCCCAGCGTACCGAACTCCAGCCAGCTGCCCATCAGGCCGCGGTTGCGGTCGGTGGAATACTCGGCGATGAAGGTGGCCGCACCGCCGTACTCGCCGCCGGTGGAAAAGCCCTGCACCACACGCGCCAGCAGCAACAGCACCGGTGCCCAGATGCCGATCCGCTCGTAGGAAGGAATCAGGCCGATCGCAAAGGTACCCAGCGCCATCAGGATCATGGTGAACGCCAGCACCTTCTGGCGCCCATAGCGGTCGCCGAGCGGGCCGAACACCAGGCCGCCGAGTGGACGCACCAGGAATGCCACGGTGAAGGTGGCGAAGGCCGCGATCACCTGTGCGGTGGGATGGCTCGACGGGAAGAACACCTGGCCGATGGTGACGGCCAGATAGCCGTAGACACCGAAGTCGAACCACTCCATGGCATTGCCGAGTGCAGCGGCACCGACGGCGCGCTTGAGCATGGGCTTGTCGACGACGGTGATCTCATCGACCTTCAGGTGGCGGCGGCGTTTGAACCAGCCGAAGTGGGCATGGGAATCGGGCGTGTCCTGCATAGGGGCTCCCTTGTAGGTATGAAATAGGGGAATGGGTGCTGTGGTGTGTCCCGGAAATCGGAAACGGCGATGCAGGCGCAAGTGGCGCAGGGGCATCGGAAGGCGGCGTGGGGGCCGGGGAATGTGTGCAGGCGCAACGCCACGCGAACGGCAAAGCACCGCCGCAAGGGCGGAAACGCGGCAACGGGATCACAACGGCCGCGCAGTTGGCAGCCGCGTGTCACATCAGCGTGTGGGGATGGCAGGCCGTGGGCCTGCGGGCGTCATCCGCCGGGATCCAGCGCGAGGCGATGGAAATGCAGGGCGGGAGCAATCGTGGCAAGCGAAGCGCCGGTCGGCAGTGCTTCCCACGTAACAGGTGCGCCCGTCACGTAGTGGGTCGTGTCGATCATCCGTTCATCATAACGGCACCGGCGTGAGCGTGCAGCGAAGCGGGCTGATCTGCACGCTGTGTTCCACGTCGCCTGTTCAGAAGGCTCAGGCTGACTTCGCCAGCAAACCGAACACCGTGCAGGCCATCGCCAAGGCGCCCGGCAGTGCCAGTTTCCGCGTGACCAGTGCGGCGCCGATCATCGTGAGCACCGAGAGCATGATGGCCAGGGCGAAGAACGGTTGGCCCTGCAGGAACTGGTGGATGCAGCCGGCACAGCCGGCAATGGCCAGGCTGGTGGCGAAGCAGACGTGGAACAGTGAGCCAGCGTGCACAGCGGTTCCTCGCGATGATGGAGGCCATAGCGGCAGGCCTCCCGGTAAATTTAGGGCCGATTTCAGATTGCGATGACGGAATCACATCCTGTACGCGCTCTGGTGACATCGGCGTGCATAAGGTGGAGCACACACCCATTTTTCAAATTGATGGAGGATGCAATGGCGCGGACGATTCCCGAAGGAACGCTGATCGTGGTAGCCGACGGTGGTTCGGCACGGGTGTTTACCAACGTGGGCAGCAACCATCAGTTGACCCTGAAACAGGAGGGCGAGCTGCGCCTGCAGGACATCAGTGAGCAGGGCGTGTCCGGGCAGGGGCCTGCGGGTGCCGTGCCGAAGGACATGTCGGTCTCGCAGCTCAACGAGGCGACGTTCGCCAAGCAGGTGGCCGAACAGCTCAATGAGGATGCCTTGAAGAACCGCTATGCGCACCTGGTGTTGATCGCCGACCCGGCCACGCTGGGTCGCATCCGTCCGCTGCTGCATAAAGAGGTCCAGGCGCGATTGCTCGGGGATATTGCCAAGGACCTGACCAACGCGCCGCTGGAAGACATCCAGAAGGCACTGGCGGCGTAGCGCTCATGCCGTTCATGCGTGATCACCTTCCGAACGAGCCCACCTTTGCGGGGGTGGCGGCGCAGGCTGGGTGGCAGGTGCTGGAGTTCGGTGCGCCCTGGTGCGGTCATTGCCAGGCCGCGCAGCCCGCGTTGCAGGCCTTCGTCGAAGCGAACGATCTGCCGCATTGGAAGATCGAGGATGGCAAGGGAAGGCCATTGGGGCGAGCGTTCAAGGTGAAGCTGTGGCCGACAGTGGTGCTGCTGCGCGATGGAGAAGAGGTCGCGCGGGTGGTGAGGCCGCTGGACAGTGCGGACCTCATGTCGTTGCAGAGCGCGCTTCCCGGTTGATGATTGAACCCGGCGCGGGACACCGGGCAGTCGCACTGCAGCATGCGGCGTGACAGGCCCGGTGCTAGCATCCGGCTACCACCTGAATCGATCCAAACGCCGATGCCCACGCTGGACCGTCGTCTCCTGATCGCTGTCGCCGCCACGGCAATGCTCGCTTCCGGCCTGGCGTCGGCCGCTCCCGCCAAAACCGCCGCCGACAAGGCCTACGCCTCGGTCGACCCGTTCATTGGTACTGGAGGTGAAGGCCACACCTACCCGGGTGCCACAGTGCCGTTCGGCATGGTCCAGCTCAGCCCGGACACACGCATCCAACCACGCGAAAAGGCCTATGGCTGGGCAGCCGGCTATCGCTACGACGACAGCAGCATCGTCGGCTTCTCGCACACGCATTTTTCCGGCACCGGTCATTCGGACCTCGGCGACATCCTGCTGATGCCGTTCACCGGCAATCCCGGCCTGGAGCGCGGTGATCCGGAAAAGCCACGCAGCGGCTACGCCTCGCGTTTCCGCCACGACGACGAGAAGGCCGAGCCGGGCTACTACGCAGTCACCCTGGATGACTACAAGGTGCGCGCGGAGCTGACCACCAGTGCGCGCGTGGGCGTGCACCGCTATGCCTTCCCCAAGGGCACCGATGCCAAGGTGCTGCTGGACATGCGCACCAGCATGTACGACTACCCGGGCAAGGTGCTGTGGTCGCGGGTGCGGGTGCGCGCCGATGGCACGGTGACCGGATTCCGCGAAACCCGTGGCTGGGCGCCAGGCCGCCAGCTGTATTTCGCGATGCGCTTCTCGCGGCCGCTTTCCGGGCATGAGCTGCACAACACCGAGCAGGACATTGTCTACAAGGGCTTCCCGCCGCCGGGCGAGAAGGATCCGGCGCAGCGCGCACAGATCGAGGGGCGCCAGCTGGTCGGCACCTTCGCCTTCGGCAAACTGGATGCACCGCTGGTGGTCAAGGTGGCGATCTCGCCGGTCAGTGAAGCCGGTGCCATCGCAAACCTCGACGCGGAAGTGGCCGGCTTCGATTTCGACCGCGTTCGCGCGCAGGCAAAGCAGGAATGGACGCAGGCGCTGTCGGTGCTCGATATCGACGCCCCCGAACATGCCCGGCGCAGCGCCTACACCGCGCTGTACCATACGATGCTGGGGCCAACGCTGTTCATGGATGCCGATGGCCAGTACCGCGGCTCGGACAATGCCGTGCACCAGGCCAAGGGCTACACCAACTACTCCACGTTCTCGCTGTGGGATACCTACCGCGCGCTGCATCCGCTGCTGACGCTGGTGCAGCCGGAGAAGCGCAACAGCGATTTCGTCAATTCGATGCTGGCCCACCATGAGCACAGCCCGTACGGCATGCTGCCGGTGTGGTCGTTCCACGGCCTGGAAGACTGGTGCATGATCGGCTATCACGCGGTGCCGGTGATCGCCGACGCCTACGTGAAGGGCATCCGCGGCTTCGACGCCGACAAGGCGCTGAAGGCGATGGTCGAGACCGCCAACTACGGCCCGTACGATGGCATCTCGCAGTATCGCGAGCTGGGCTATGTGCCGATCGACGAGGAAGGCGAAGCGGCCAGCAAGACACTGGAGTACGCCTTCGACGACTGGACCATCGCGCGCATGGCACAGGCGATGGGCAAGACCGATGTTGCGGCCACCTTCGACAAGCGCGCCGGCAACTGGCGCAACGCCTTCGACAAAGACACCGGCTTCATGCGCGCACGCAAGCGCGATGGCAGCTTCCGCACGCCATTCGACCCCAGCGCCAGTGGATACGGCACCGACTACACCGAGGGCAATGCCTGGCAGTACTCCTGGTACGTGCCGCAGGATGTGGCCGGTCTGGCGGCAGCGCACGGTGGCAGTGACAAACTGCTCGCGCGCCTGGACGAGGTGTTCAACGCCAAGGTCGACCCGTCCATCTTCGAGCACATGGAAGACATCACCGGGCTGATCGGCTGGTATGCGCACGGCAACGAGCCCAGCCACCACGTCGCCTATCTGTATGCGTATGCCGGTCAGCCGTGGCGCACGCAGGCGCGCCTGAAGCAGATAATGGACACCCAGTACGCCGACCGCCCCGATGGCCTGGCCGGCAATGATGACGTCGGCCAGATGTCGGCGTGGTACTTGTTCACCGCCTTGGGCTTCTACCCGGTGGCCCCGGGCTCGGGCGAGTACATCCTGGGTCGCCCGTTCCTGCCGAAGACCGCAATGCGCCTGCCGAACGGCAAGACGTTCACCATCGTGGCCGATGGGCTGGATGACAGGCACACCTATGTGGGCAATGTGAGCCTCAACGGCAAGCCATTGCAGCGCACCTTCCTGCGCCACGACGAGATCCTGGCAGGTGGCGAACTACGCTTCAGCATGCAGGCCGAGCCGAACAGGGACTGGCCGGGGCAGGGCGCGCAGGCGCCGTATTCGATGAGCCGATGATGATGGGTAGGCGCCAACCAAGGTTGGCATCTACCGGAATCCGCCGGCTGGGGTGCTTTTGGTAGGTGCCAACCTTGGTTGGCATGCAGAACATCAACGGCGCCAACCAAGGTTGGCGTCTACCGGAATCCGCCGGCTGGGTGCTTTTGGTAGGTGCCAACCTTGGTTGGCACACGGGACGTCAACAGCGCCAACCAAGGTTGGCATCTACCGGGATCCGCCGGAGGGGTGCCTTTGGTAGGTGCCAACCTTGGTTGGCATGCGGGAGGTCAACGGCGCCCACCAAGGTGGGCATCTACCGGGATCCGCCGGCTGGGGTGCTTTTGGCAGGTGCCAACCTTGGTTGGCATGCGGGACGTCAACAGCGCCCACCAAGGTGGGCGTCTACCGGATGGCGTGACCGGGTAGGTGCCAACCTCGGTTGGCACGCGGCACGTCAGCGGGAACGAAACCGCAACCCCACCCGCGCGCCACCGATCGGGGCGGTATCAATCATCAGGATCGCGCCATGCCGCTGCGCGATCTCGGCCACGATCGCCAATCCCAGTCCGCAGCCGTCGCCTTCTGTGCTGGCCCGGTAGAAGCGTTCCGTGACGCGCGTGCGCTCGGCTTCGGCAATGCCGGAGCCGTCATCGTCCACCCACACCTGCACGCTCTCGGCACCCTGCTGTAGTCCCAGGGTGATCACGCCTGGCACGGCACCGTAGCGCAGCGCGTTGTCCAGCAGGTTGCCCAACGCCTCGCGCAGCAGCTGCGGATCGCCCTGTACCTGCACGCCGTCGTCGGGCCCGTCATAACCCAGGTCCACGCCTGCAGCCAATGCGCGGTCCGCATAGCGCTCCACCACGCTACGCGCCAACGCGGCCAAGTCCACTGGCTGCAGCGGCAGTGCGCTGCCATGTGGATCTTCGGAGCGGCTCAACATCAGCAGTTGGTTGACCAGATGCTGCAAGCGGGCCAACCCGGCCAGCGTGCCGGACAGCGCCAGCTGCTGGGCCTGCGGATCATGCTGCCGCAATGAGCTCTCCAGCTCCACCTGCATGGCCGCCAACGGTGTGCGCAGTTGATGTGCGGCGTTGCTGACGAAGCGCCGCTGCGCATCCTGCATCGCGTCCAGGCGCTGCAGCAGGGCGTTGTACGCCTCAACCGCCGGCCACAGTTCGCGCGGTGCCTCCTGCGCCGGATCCAGCGGTGCCAATGGATCCGGCCGCGGGCTGGCCAGCTTCCGCGCGACCAGGTTGGCGTGGCCTGCGGCGGCGCCGGTACCGGACCATGCCAGCCACGCCGCCAGTGCCAGGATCGCGGCCTGGAACGGAACGCTGGTCAGCAGCAGCTTGCGTTCCAGCCGGTGGCGCTTGCGCAGTGTCTCGGCCACGCGCAGCCGGATGTCATGGCCCGGCCCGGCGCTGACCACCACTTCGACCATGCGCACCGGTTGACCACGCAGGCGCGCATCGTAGTAGACCGCATCGTCATTCGCGGCGGCGCTCGCCGGACGTGGCAATGCCTCGGGCAGGTCGCCATACAGGCGCCCGCCATCCGCATCGACCACCTCGCCATGCACTTCGTCGGCGTTGTCCCAGGTGAACATGCGTGATACCGCCGGGGTGATCTCGATGGATGCGCGGCCGTCCTGCACCGTCACCAGCTCGGACAACGACATCGCCGAATCCAGCAGCCAGCGGTCGTAGACCTGGCCGGCATAGAAGCGCGCCAACGCGAATGAACCCACCGCACTGCACAGCAGCAGCACCAGCAGCGGCAGCCACAGGCGCCGCAGCAGCAGGCCACGCAGGCTGTGCACGCGCTCAGTCACCCATGGCCTCCAGCCGGTAGCCGAGGCCGCGCAGCATGCGGATGCCGACGCCGGCACGCGCCTGTTCCAGCTTGCGGCGCAGGCGGCTGACATGCACCTCGATCACCGACAGGTTGGCCTCGTGGTCCCAGCTGTACAACGCATCGAACAACCGCTGCTTGGTCACGGTGCGGCCAGGGTGCTGCATCAACGCTTCGACCAGCGACAGCTCGCGCGCGGTCAGCTCGATACGCTGGCCGTCCACCTGCACTTCGTTGCGGATGCTGTCGAAGCACAGCCGGCCCAATCGCTTCTGCGCCGGTGCGTCACTGCGGCGGCGCGACAACGCACGCAGGCGCGCTTCCAGCTCGCCCAGCGCGAATGGTTTTGCCAGATAGTCATCGCCGCCACGGTCGAGGCCAAGGATGCGATCCTCCACGCCATCGCGTGCAGTGAGAATCAGCACCGGCAGGGTGGCGCCATCGTTGCGCAGGCGCGACAGCAGGTCGAGGCCATCCACGTCCGGCAAGGAAAGGTCCAGCACCATCACGTCATAGGGTGCACTGGCCAGCGCCGCAGGTGCGTGCAGTCCGCGCGAGAGGTGGTCGCACAGATGGCCGGCACCCTGCAGGGCGCGGATCAGTCCATCGGCCAGGGCGGCATCGTCTTCGATCAGCAGGATTCGCATTGCAAGCTTCGTGCAAGGTTGGGGCAAGTTTGGCGCAAGTCCGTCACCTTACCGTGACGTGCATGAATTTCTCCTCTCGTCTTGCGGCCGTGCTGGCCACTCTTCTGTGCGCGCCTGTGGCTTCGGCGCTGTCCCTGCAGGACGCGCAGCGCGCAATGGACGCACACAACCCTGACCTGCGTGCGGCGGCACTGGAGCTGCGCGGTGTGCAGGGCGATGCGCAGACGGCGGCATTGCGCCCGGCCACCGAGCTGTCGCTCGGTACCAGCAAGATCAGCCCCAAGCATGGCATCGGCCCGGGGCGCTGGCAGGACAAGCGCGTGGACAGCACCGTGGGCCTGGGCTGGACCTGGGAACGTGGTGGCAAGCGTGCGTTGCGCATCCGCCAGGCCGACGCGCTGCTGGAAGTCGCAGGGCTGGAGATGCTCGATACCCGTCGCCGACAACAGGTGGCACTGCATGAAGCCTATTTCGGCCTGAAGGGCGCGCAGGAGCGGGCCCAGATTGCCGACGCCAACCGGCAGAGTTCGGCCGAGCAGATGGCGGCGGCGGATAAGCAGGTTGCGACAGGGGCGATGGCACCGGTGGATCGCGCGCGCCTGGCGGTGGACGACCTGGCTGTGGCGGATGCGGCGCGCGAGGCAGCACTGGATCTGCGTGACGCGCGGAGTGTGCTGGGGATGCTGCTCGGACGTGACGACAGCCATGACCTCAGCGCCGATGATCCGTGGCCAGACCCCGCAGCCAGGGCCGATGAGCGCGCGTTCGATCCGCAGCAGCGCGCGGATCTGCGCGCTGCACGCTCGCGCCTGGCAGCCGCCGATGCCGGCGTGGCCCTGGCGCGCAGCGAGCGCCATCGCGATATCCAGCTGGGCGTGGAGGCCGAACGAGAGCCGACCGACATCAGCGGTGTTACCTGGGGCGTGTCGTTGACCATTCCGCTGGGGGGGCCGTCGCGCGCGCGCGGCGCGATCCAGCGTGCCGAGGCCGACCGTGACAGGGCCGCGCTGGAGCTGCAGGTGCTGCAGCGCGAAGCACGCGCCGAGCTGGACCAGCTGCAGGCCAGCGCGCAGTCCGCCGCACAGCGCCGCAGCGAGTATGAGGGACTGCAGTCCGACGCCGCACGCAAGGCGGTGCAGGGCATCGAACTGGCGTACCGGCGCGGTGCCGCCAATCTGACCGATCTGCTGGATGCGCGCCGCAGCTGGCGCGACTTCGAGGCCGCACTGATCGAGGCGCGCACCGACCATGCCATTGCACTGGCGCGCTGGGAAGCCGCCACATCCGTTGCCGAAGGAGAATCCCGATGAAGTCCACCGTCGCCTATCGCCCGCAGGCGCGATACGCCGTGCTGCCCGTCTTGCTGGCGCTGATCCTGCTGGGCGGCTGTGGTCGAGAGCCAGCTTCCTATCTTGAGGACGCACCTCGGGTCAGCGCCGGCCAGATTCAGTTTCCTTCCGACAGCCGCCAGCTGGACGTGCTGCGCAGCGAGACAGTGAGTGCCGGCGCCAGCGCCAGCCTACAGCTGCCGGGCCGGGTGGTCTGGGATGAGACGCGCTCCAGCGCACTTCACACGCCGCTGTCGGGGCAGGTAGCGCGCATCGAGGCACAGCCGGGGCAGAAGGTGAAAGCCGGCCAGGTCATCGCCTGGATCACCTCGCCCGAGTTCGGCCAGGCTCAGGCTGAAGGTGCCCGTGGTCGCGCCGAGCTGCAGCAGGCACGCAAGGAACTGGACCGTACCCGCGAACTGCATGCGGCGGGAGTGGCGTCGGGTCGTGAACTGGACGAGGCCGAGGCAAACTTCGCTGGCAGTCAGGCTGATCATGCACGCGCGGCCGCCTTCGCCAAGGCCTATGGCAACGGCCAGCGCGTCGACCAGCGCCTGCCGCTGCGCGCTCCCATCGATGGCGTGCTGGTGGAGCGGCGAATGAGCCCGGGCATGTCGGTCAGCCCGGACAGTGAACAGCCGTTGGCAGTGATCGGCGATCCGGACCGCCTGTGGCTGTTGCTGGACATCCCCGAAAGCCTCGCCGGACGCTTGAAGGCGGGCATGCAGGTGAGCGTGCCCGGCGCCGATGGGCAACCACTGCAGGCGACCCTCCAGCACGTGGATGACTTCGTCGACAGCGAACGCCGCGTGGTGCAGGCGCGCGCCGAGCTGGACAATCGCGCACGCGGCTTCAAGGCCGGGCAGTACGTGCGTGCCCAGGTGGCGTTGCCGGCCGAGGGCGGTGTCTCGTTGCCCGATGCGGCGGTGCTGCTGATCGACGGCAAGCAGGTGGTGTTCGTGGAAGAGGGCAAGGGCCGCTACTTGCGCCACGCCGTGCACGCCGAGGAGCTGGGTGACGGCCGACTGTGGGTGCGTGACGGTCTGGCGGCTGGCAGCAGGGTGGTGGTCGAAGGCGGCCTGCTGCTGCAGCAGCTGGTCGACAGCGCGCCAGCGGCCGCCAGCACCGGCGCGGGGCATGCCGCCCCATGATCGATCGCCTGATTGCCTATTGCCTGCGCCAGCCGCTGATGGTGATGCTGGCACTGCTGTTGTTCATCGGCGCCGGCATTGCCGCGTTCCGCGTGCTGCCGGTGGAGGCGTTCCCGGACGTCTCCGACACCCAGGTAACGGTGGTGTCGCTGCACCCGGGCCGCGCCGCCGAAGAGGTGGAGCGCGAAGTGACGATGCCACTGGAAGTGGCGCTGTCCGGCATCCCGCATTCGGTGCGGGTGTTCTCGCATACCCAGTTCGGCCTGTCGATGATCATCCTGACCTTCGACGACAAGGCCGACGACTATTTCGCGCGCCAGCAGGTGCTGGAGCGCTTGCAGGGTGTGGAGCTGCCAGAAGGGGTGACCCCGGAGCTGGAGGCGATGAGCTCTGCGGTGGGCGAGATCTACCGCTACGTGCTCAAGGGCCCGCACATGACACCGACCCAGCTGCGCACCGTGCAGGAGTGGACGATGGAGCGCAGCCTGCGCACCGTGCCGGGCGTGGCCGATGTGATCAGCTTCGGCGGGTTCGCGCGCACCTTCCAGGTCAAACCGGACCTGGACAAGCTGCGTGATCGCGGCATCAGCCTCGGTGAATTCGCCGAGGCGCTGGAGAAGGGCAGCTCCAATGCCGGCGGCGGCTACGTGGAGCGTGGCCAGCAGCAGTTCCTGATCCGCGGCGTGGGCCTGATGCGTTCGCCGGGTGACATCGGCAACGCGGTGGTGGCGCAGCGCGGTGGCACGCCGATCCTGGTGCGCGACCTGGCCGGCATCGCCGATACCGGCCTGCCACGGCAGGGCCTGGTCGGCCAGGACGACAATGACGATGCGGTGTTCGGCATGGTGCTCATGCGCAAGGGCGAGAATCCGTCCGACGTGCTCGACGCCCTGCATGCGCGCATCGCCGAGATCGAAGCGAACCAGCTGCCGGCCGGGGTCAGCATCGAGCCGTTCTACGACCGTTCGTGGCTGGTCACGATCACGCTGAAGACGGTCTTCCGCAACCTGCTGGAAGGTGCGGTGCTGGTGTTCCTGGTGCTGTGGCTGTTCCTGTACAACGCCCGCGCCGCGCTGATCGTGGCGGCGATGATGCCGCTGGCGCTGCTGTCGACCTTCCTTGGCCTGCACCTGTGGGGCGTGCCGGCCAACCTGCTGTCCTTGGGTGCGATGGACTTCGGCATCATCATCGATGGCGCGGTGATCGTCACCGAGCACATCGTCTCGCGATTGTCGAAGCTGCCACCTACGGCCGACCGGAAGACGCGGTTCTCGACCATTCTTTCAGCCGCATCGGAAGTGGGCCGGCCGACATTCTTCTCGATGCTGATCATCATCGCCGCGCACATTCCGATCTTCACCCTGCAGCGGCAGGAAGGCCGCATGTTCGCACCGATGGCGTACTCGGTGACCTCGGCCCTGATCGGTGCGTTGATCCTGGCGCTGACCGTGGTGCCGCTGTTCTGCTACTGGTGGCTGCGACGGGACCGCATGCGAGATGGCAATCCGCTGATGGACCGCCTGACCGGCTGGTACCGGCCGATCCTGGAGCGTGCGTTGGCCAGACCGCGTGCGGTGGTGCTGACCGCGGTCGCATTGCTGGTGGGTACGTTGGCACTGGGTACCCGCCTGGGCTCGGAGTTCCTGCCCGAGCTGGACGAGGGCTCGATCTGGCTGACCGCCACGCTTGACCCCAGCACCAGCCTGGCCGAAGCACAGCAGCAGTCGCGGCGCATCCGCGAGCTGGTTGGAACCTTCCCGCAGGTATCGACGGTGGTGGCCAAGCTGGGGCGGCCGGAAGACGGCTCCGATGCCAAGGGCGCCAACCAGATCGAGGCGCTGGTGGCGTTGAAGCCGGAGAAGGAATGGCCGAAGGGGGTGGACAAGCGGCAGCTGGTCAGTGACCTGCAGCGCACGCTGGAGCAGCGCATTCCGGGGCCGGAGTTCTCGATCTCGCAGCCGGTGCGCGACAACATCCTGGAAAGCATCTCGCAGATCAAGGGCCAGGTGGTGATCAAGGTCAGCGGTTCGGATCTGGACGTGCTCAACCAGCACGCCCAGGCCATCCTGGGCCAGGTGCGCGGGGTGGAGGGCGTGGAGAGCGCCTTCATCGACCGCGATGGCTCGTTGCCGCAGCTGCAGATCGAGATCGACCGCGACCGTGCAGCACGCTATGGCCTGAACGTGCGCGACATCGACGAAGTGATCGAGACCGCGCTGGGCGGGCGCCAGGTAGGCGAGCTATGGGAGGGCGATCGCAAGTTCCCGATCTCGCTGCGCCTGGACGATGCCGACCGCGACCTGCAACGGCTGCGCACGGTGCCAGTGGGTATCGGCGATGGCCACACGGTGACATTGTCCGACGTGGCCGACTTCCGCATGGCCAGCGGCGCGATCAACATCTCGCGCGAGAACGCACAGCGGGTAAAGGCAGTGAGCATCTTCATCGCCGGGCGTGACATGGGCAGCGTGGTGGCCGACATGCGCAAGCGCGTGGATGCCAGTGTGCAGCTGCCGGAAGGCTACCGGTTGGAATGGTCCGGCGAGTTCGAGAACCAGCAGCGTGCGATGAAGCGGCTGGGCTGGGTGATTCCGCTGTCGGTGCTGCTCATCTTCGTGCTGCTGTTCGACGCCTTCAAGGACATCAGCAGCGCAGCACTGATCCTGGCCAACGTGCCACTGGCGATGATCGGCGGCATCCTGGCTCTGTGGCTGACCGGCATTCCACTGTCGGTGTCGGCGGCGATCGGCTTCATTGCATTGTTCGGGCAGGCAGTGCTGAACGGGGTGGTGATGCTCAGTCGCTTCGCCCAGCTGCGCGAGCAGGGCATGGACCTGCTGCAGTCGGTGGTGCAGGGCTCGCTGCAGCGCCTGCGCACGGTGCTGATGACCGCATTGCTGGCGATGTTCGGCCTGCTGCCGATGGCGACCTCGCATGCGATCGGTGCAGAGACCCAGAAGCCGCTGGCGGTGGTGGTGATCGGTGGCCTGCTGTCGGCGATGCTGCTGACCCTGCTGGTGCTGCCGACGCTGTACTACTGGGTGCACCGGCGCCGCGAGGCCCGCGCCGGATGACGACGTGTAGAGCCGAGCCATGCTCGGCTGCGACCCGGCCGCCAGGCATGGCCCGGTAGGTGCCCACCTTGGTGGGCACGCGGCGACGCGCCCACCAAGGTGGGCGACTACCTACACCATCCCGCCATTGGCGCGCAGCACCTGGCCGTTGATCCACCCGCCATCGGCACCGGCCAGGAAGGCCACCGCACCGGCGATGTCCTCCGGCGTACCCAACCGTTCCAGGGGATTCATCTTCGCCAACCGCTCGATCAGTTCCGGTGACTTGCCCTCCAGGAACAGGTCGGTGGCGGTCGGGCCGGGGGCCACCGTGTTCACCGTGATGTTGCGCCCACGCAGCTCCTTGCTGAGGATCGCTGCCATCGTTTCCACCGCCGCCTTGCTGGCCGCGTACACGCTGTAGTTCTCCAGCCTGATGCCGACCACGCTGGTGGACAGGCTGATCAGGCGGCCGCCGTCGCGCACCCGTCGTGCACTTTCGCGCAGCACGTTGAACGCGCCCTTGAGGTTGATGCCGATCACCCGCTCGAACAACGCGTCATCGCTGTCGGCCAGCGGCGCCAGCTGCAGCACGCCGGCGCTGTTCACCACCACGTCGATACCGCCGAAGCGGGCCTCGATGGCGTCGAACAGCTGGCGCACCGCCTGCGGGTCCGCCACATCGGCCTGCAGCGCGATGGCCTGCGCGCCAGTGGCCGTGAGTTCGGCGGCCAGTGCCTCGGCATCGTCGCGGCGGCCGGCGTAGTTGATCGCCACGGCATGGCCGTCGGCGGCCAGGCGGCGCGAAATGGCCGCGCCGATGCCACGGGAACCGCCGGTGACCAGGGCGACGCGGCGGGCGGAGGAGGTGGGCATGGTTGGTTCCAGCAGGGCGCGCCGGACTGGCGCAGTGCCATCTTCGCCATCTCATCAGTTCGGATAATCATGCATAATCCGCCAACATCATCCGGATTGCCGAACAATGGACCGATTCACGGCCATGCGTGCCTTCGTCCGTATCGTCGAGCGCCGCAGCTTCACCCGGGCCTCCGAGGACCTGGGCCTGCCGCGGGCCACGGTGACCGATGCGATCAAGGCACTGGAGAATCGGCTGGGCGTGCGCCTGCTGCACCGGACCACCCGGCTGGTGGTGCCCACCCTGGAGGGCGAGGCCTTCTATGGCCGTTGCCTGCGCCTGATCGCCGACATGGACGACGCCGAAGCCGCGTTCCGTGACGTGCCGCCGCGCGGCCCGCTGCGGATTGAAGTGCATGGCACGCTGGGCCGGCACCTGCTGTTTCCGCATCTGCCGGACTTCCTGCAGCATTACCCCGAGATCGAACTGGAGGTCAGCGAAGGCGACCGCTATGTCGACCTGCTGCGCGAAGGCGTGGATGCGGCGTTGCGGGTGGGGACCCTGGCCGACAGCGATCTGGCGGCGCGCCGGTTGACGATGTTGCGGGAAGTTACGGTGGCCGCACCGGGCTATGTGCAGGCGCACGGTGTGCCCGAGACCATCGAATCACTGGAGCAAGGCCACCAGATGGTCGGCTATCGCTCCAGCGCCACCGGCCAGCTGATTCCGCTTGAGTTCCAGCAGGGTGGGCAGGTGCGCTATGTGCCGCTGCCCGCGCGGGTGAGGGTTTCCGGCGCGGACGCATTCCTTGGTGCCGCCTTGGCGGGTCTCGGCATCATCCAGGCACCGCGCTACCGGATGGCCCCCTACATCGCGAGCGGGCAGCTGGTCGAGCTGTTGCCGGACGCGCCGCCGACACCGAGTCCACTGAGCCTGGTCTACCCCCGCAACCGCACACCGTCGCCGCGGCTGCGGGTGTTCATCGACTGGGTGGCCGGGGTGTTCGACCAGATGAGGTAGTGCCGGCCGCTGGCCGGCAACTGCAACACGCGTGATGTGCCAAGGTTGCCGGCCAGCGGCCGGCACTACCGGGCTGATGCGCTTGGCAGCACCAGCTCGAACACGGTGCCGGTTTCATCGGAGGTCACGCTTACCGTTCCGCCATGCGCCTGTGCAATCGCACGGGTGATCGCCAGGCCCAGTCCGGCACCTTCGTGGCGGCCACGCTCGCCGCGATAGAAGCGATCGAACAGGCGCGGCAGTGCTGCTTCGGCAATCGGCGGGCCGAGATTGTGCACGCTGACCCTGCACACGCCATCGCCCTCGACCAGCTGCACCCGCACCTCGCTGCCCACGGCTGCGTGCTTCAACGCATTCGACAGCAGATTGGCGATCGCCCGGTGCAGCATCAGACGGTTGCCTTCCACGCTCGCCACGCCGTCGCGGCGCAGGGTCAATTGCCGGTCCTCGGCCAGCAGGTCATAGAACTCCAGCAGCGAATCCACCACCGCATCCAGCGCCACCGGCTCACGCGAGGGCAGTGCGCCCGGCGCTTCGGCCTGCGCCAGGTACAGCAGGTCGCCTACGGTCTGCGCCAGCTGCTGCAGCTCCTCGGCACACGACGCCAGCGTCTCGCGGTAGGCCTCGTTGCTGCGCGGGTGGGCCAGCACCACCTGTACCTGGGTCAGCATGTTGGTGATCGGCGTGCGCAGCTCATGGGCCAGATCACCAGAGAACTCGGTCAGGCGCGCGAAGTCCTGCTGCAGGCGCGCCAGCATGCCGTTGAGTGTCTGTGCCAGCTGTTCCAGTTCGGCCGGTGCCGTGCGCGCGCTCAGACGCCGCTGCAATCGACCGGCGGTGATCTGCCGGGCTTCATCGGCCAACGTGCGCAGCGGTCGCAGCGTGCGTCGCACTACGTAGCCGCCGAGCAGGCTGCTGGCCACGGCGGCGCCGATGATGGCGATCGCCAGAAGATGGCGGAAGCGCTGCAGGAAATCGGCATGGCGGTCGTCATCGATGGCCAGCAGGGTGACCAGCTGGCTGCCGTCGGCCAGGGTCTGCCGCAGGTGCAGGGCATGCATGCAGCGACCATCGTCGAGAATCCAGTCGTGCCGCCGTGGCGCGGCGTCGATGGGCTGGCTGCGTGCGTGCTCGCGCAGCAGTGCAGGTGCGGTCGAGAACAGCACGGCTCCGTGGCCATCGACAATGTGGAAGGCGATATCGGGATGATGGCTGAGCGCCTCTGCCAACCGCGGGCCGCGTGCGGCGGCGGGCCCATTGCCAGCAATATCGCGGATCAATGCAACCTTGTTCTCCAGTTCGATGAAGTCCTGGGCGACAAGGTCATGGCGGGCGCTGACATAGATGGCCACGCCCAATGCGGCCAGCACCAGCGTGGCCACGATGGCGAACAGCAGGGTCAGCCGCACCGCGATGGAACGGCGCAGGCTCATCCGTTGCTCACAGCGCCGTCGTCTGGTGCTTCGAGCACGTAGCCCATGCCGCGCACGGTAATGATCAGCTTGGCGTCGAAATCATCGTCGATCTTCGCGCGCAGGCGGCGGATCGCCACATCAATGACATTGGTGTCGCTGTCGAAGTTCATGTCCCACACCTGCGAGGCGATCAGCGAGCGCGGCAGCACTTCGCCACGGCGGCGTGCCAGCAGCTCCAGCAGGGTGTACTCCTTCTGGCTGAGCGCGATGCGCTGGCCGCCACGCTCCACCCGGCGGCGCTGGGTATCCACCACCAGGTCGGCGATGACGATGCGTTCGGCCTGCGGCAGCGCCTGGCCACGGCGCAGCAGCGTGCGCACGCGTGCCAGCAGCTCGGCGAAGGCGAACGGCTTGCCCAGGTAATCATCGGCCCCAAGCTCCAGGCCCTGCACGCGGTCGGCGATGCTGCTGCGCGCGGTCAGGAACAGTACCGGCACCTGCCAGCCGGCCTCGCGCAGCCGCGACAGCACACTCCAGCCATCCAGACCGGGCAGCATCACATCGAGAATGACCAGCTGGTACTCGCCGCTACCGGCCAGGTGCAGCCCGTCGACGCCGTTGCAGGCGAGATCGACCACGTAGCCGGCCTCGATCAGGCCCTGGCGCAGGTAGTTGCCGGTCTTGGGTTCGTCTTCGACGATCAGCAGTTTCATGGTGCGCCCATCATCGCAGCTTGGGCGTGGGCTGGCTGCGCAGTCTCATGCCAGCGGATCCAGCGTGCCGAGAATCGCGACACAGGCCAGCACCAGCAGCGCCAGTACCGATTCGCAGGCCAGGCTGTGGCGCAGTGAACGCAGCGGCCTGGGCTGCCAGCCACCCCGGATGGAGACCGCCAGCGCCGGCACCAGCCGCCAGCGATGCAGCGCGGCCAGGCCCAGCATGCCACCCACCAGTGCCAGCTTGAGCAGCAGCCAGCGTCCATGCGCGGCGCCGGTCAGGGTCTGTATGGAACCGCCGAGATCGACATAGGTATAGGTGCCGGTCATCGCCAGCAGGGCGACGATGATCGTGCCGGGCAGGGCGAAGCCGTGCGCGGCCTGCCATAGCTCGTGGGTGCGTTCGCGCAGGCGCAGGCCCTGGCGGCGCAGTGCCAGCTGCACGATGGCGGCGATCGCACCGATCCAGGCACCGGCCGCCAGCAGGTGCACGATGCCGGCAGCAAGACGCAGCCGGCCAGCGACCCCATCGCCAGCAGCGGCGTGGCCGTTCCAGGCGAGGCTGGCCAGGGTCACCGCCGAGAGTGCCAGCAGTGCAGGACGGCGCAGGCCCTGCACCGGGCGATTGACTGCCAGCAGCGGCAGCATCGCCAGCAGGGCCAGGATGCGCAGCAGTCCCGCCTCGCCCACCGGCGTACCGGTAAGAAACCAGCGCGCTGTCTCGCCATCGATGTCGACCGGTGATATGCCAAGCACGCCGGACAATCGGGTGACCGCATCGATGCCGACCAGCACCAGTGCCACCAGAACGAGGGCCAGCGAGACGCTGCGCGGCAGTCCGGGGCGGACGAACAGCATCCGCCCGAACAGCAGCATCAGGGCCAGATACAGCGCCAGCCGCAGCGCGTATGGCGAAAGCTCGGCCACAGCGATGGCCTTACTTCACGGTGAAGCTGTAGGTGCCGGTGATCGGATGGCTGTCCTGGCCGACCGCGCGCCACTGCAGTGCGTAACTGCCGGCGGGCAGCGGCTTGGCAAAGCGCGCGCGCAGGGTGTGGCCGTCCTCGGAGATCTCCTGCGCCGTGGTTGGCATCGCCATCTTCATGCGGCCGTGGTCCATGCTCAGTTCGATGCGGGTGGCACGCGGCATCACCTTCTCACTGAACTGCAGCTCGATCTGGCTGGCCGGGGCCACGGTGGCATCGGCCGCTGGCGTCGAACGCACCAGGCTGGGATGGGCCAGCGCCAGCGGCGCGGCCGAAAGGCCGGACAGCAGCAGGGCGAGCGGGGCGACGCGGAACAGGGAGCGGGTCATATGCGGATCACCGATGAGGAAGTGGCCTGCAGGGTGACGTCCACCGCCTTTCGAGGCCCTGACCTGGACATTACCAGTTTGTAATGTTGGCGGCCGGCCAGCGGCCGGCACTACCGGGCCCGTGACTGCGCGATCCATGCTGACGGCGAACAACCGACCACACGCCGGAACGCCGCGCTGAACTTGCTGGGATTGGCATATCCGCTGGCCAGCGCAACCTCGGTGACACGCCGGCCCTGCGCGAGTTCGGCGCGCGCCCGCTGCATGCGGTGCTCGGTCAGGAACGCATAGGGCGGCAGGCCAGTGGCCGCACGCAGCGCGCGGCCGAACGTCGCGGCCTCCATCTGCACTGCAGCGGCCAGCTGTGGAACGGTCAGCGCCTGGCCGTGTTGCGCGTCGATGTAGGCCTCCAGTTGTCGCAACCGTCGGGCCGACAGTGGGGACACCGTGCCACGCGCCTGGCGCGGCTGACCGGCAAGCTGACCCAGGCGGTGCAGCAGCACCTGCGCGCCATGCTCGAGGAGGCCGGGCAGGCAAACATCAGCCTGCGCGCTGCACCACAGCGCCTGCAGCACCGAAGTAATCACCGGGTCGTGGTGCAGCCGCGCCGCCAGCGGCTGCAGCTGTTGCAACTGCTGCGGATCCTGCGGATGCAGGTGGGTATCGATGGCGATGCCGAGCAGATCGACCGCGGGGCTGGCATAGGTGCCGGTGTCTCCCGGCAGCACCAGATTGAACTGGCCGGGCCGCCACGGCGCCTGCAGAAGACCGCTGAGGGTGTGCTGCTGCAGCCGACCGCCGCCGCCCACGGCCAGGCCCAGGCGCAGTTGCTGCGGATGTCCCATCTCACCTTCGCTGGCATCGAAGCGATGGCGCAGCAGCACCACCGCACCATCGTGGCTGGCGTAGGCCGCAGGGGCCTGCGACCGGGTTTCCTGCAGCAGCTGGTCGGCGAGGGCGGGCATCACGGATCCGGGAATGGAGCGGCGCTGCCGGAAATGGAGTGGCGGCAGGACGCGAATGTTACAGGATAACACTCTTGTCCCGCGCTGCCGCCGCCCGCGCGTCCGCCACTCCATCCGTCGAGGTTCCCGCTTTGAAGTCGTCCACGCCTGCTGCCGCGCTCATCGCAGCATCCCTGCTCGTTCCTGCCTTGCCCGCCCTTGCCCAGCAGGCCGACCCGGCCACGCTCGACGGTGTCCGCGTCACCGGTTCCAAGCGCGATACCCCATACCTGAAGAGCGATCTGTCGGTGACGGTGCTCGACAGGCAGGCGCTGAAAGAAGCGGGCGTCATCGAGTTCCGTGACCTCGACAAGCTCGCGCCCAACGTGAAGTTCAATGCGATGGGGCAGCTCAGCAACATGTTCATCTCGATCCGCGGCATCGAGTCCAATCCATTCCTGGTCAATCGTGCCTCGGTCTACATCGATGGCATTCCGTTCCGCGAGCTGAGCAATGCCGTGCTCAACCAGGTCAAGTCGGTGGAGGTGCTGCGCGGCCCGCAGGGCACGCTGTACGGCGCCAACAGCGAATCCGGCCTGGTACTGGTGCGCACACGCGGCCCGGCTGATGCACGCGAGGGCGAGATCAATGTGCGCAGCACCTGGTTCGGCAACGGCAATGGCACCTCTCTCGACGGCTTCCTGGCAGGGCCGCTGAACAAGACGGACAGCCTGTCCGGCTCGGTGGCGTTCACGGGCTCCGACGAGGATGCATACCTGAAGAACCTCACGCCTTCCGGTGCACGCGGCAAGGTCGGCGAAGGCTACCTGCAGGGCAAGCTGCGCTGGCGGCCGAGCGACTACGTTTCGGTGAACGCGCTGGCCTACCACCTGCGCACCCGCGCGCCGGGCATGTTCGAGTATGAATACCTGCCGCTGGATACCGGCCTCTACAACCGCACCTACGGCACCTCGCTCAATGGCGGGCGCCGTGCCGGTGACTTCACCTACATCAACGATGCGCCCAAGCGCACCGAAAAGGACGAAACGGTGGGCGGCCTCAGTGCGCAATGGCAGCTGCAGGCCGGCACGCTGGACGTGGCCGCTTCCTGGCGGGACGAGGAGGTGACCTCGGCCGGCTACGACTTCGACATGACCAACAGCCCGGCATTGGCCGGTCGCATCTACGACAGGAAGAAGGAATGGACGGCCGAGGCGCGCTTCAGCTCGCCCAGCGACCAGGCGCTGACCTGGATGGCCGGTGTGTCGACCTACCGCAACAGCAAGGATTCGATCCTCGGCACCTTCGTCGGCCCGGCGCTGCATGGGCTGGACAGCTACAACCTGGCACCGCGGCAGACCTCCAAGGGCGAGGACTACAGCGTCTTCGCCACCGCCAGCTACACCTTCCCGGGGCTGCCCAAGCTGACCGCCAGCGCCGGCCTGCGCCATGAGCAGGCGCGGCGTTCCACCGAACAGCGCGCCGGTGCGCTGGACCTGGGCGCCGGCGGCCGCGTGCTGTATCGCGATGCCGCACTGGCGCACACCTTCTCGGCCACGTTGCCGCGGGTGTCGCTGCGCTACGACGCCACCGACGATCTGTCGTTCTATGCGGCATCGGCGAAGGGCTATATTCCGGGTGGCTTCAATCTGGCCGCGGCGCAGAGCGATGTGGTCAACGACAAGGTACTGCGCTACGAATCCGAGCGCATGTGGAGCCATGAGCTGGGCTTCAAGATGAACCTGGCCGGAGGTCGTGGCCACATCGGCGGCGCGCTGTTCCACATCACCTCGGACAAATGGCAGGAGATCCAGGTGGCCACCGATGCCAACGGCCGCCCGATCTCGTCGGACTACGTAGGTTCGGATGCCTCGATCCGTTCGCGCGGTGCCGAGCTGGAGGGCGTGTTTGAAGTGCTGCCGGGCTTCACCCTGATGGCGAATGTGGGCTACGTCGATGCGAAGTACACCAAGCTGTGGGTCAGCGTGGACCAGAACCTGGATGGCAAGCGGGTCAAGCTGACCCCTCATTACACTGGCTATCTGGCGGCGCGCTATCAGTTCGACTCAGGCATCCATGCACGGCTGGAATCGCAGTTCACCGGCTCCAGTGCACTGGATGAACGCAACCGCGCGTTCCAGCCCGCAGTGGCCGTGCTCGGTGCGCAGCTGGGCTATGAGACCGGGCCGTGGAGCGCGCGGGTGTTCGTGCAGAACCTGACCAACAAGCGCCGCATCAATGGCCTGATCTTCGACAACCTGGCCTTCGGGCGCGACGGAAACTACTACGGCCCGGTCGACAGCCCGCGCATCTTCGGCGCGGAAGTGGGTTACCGCTTCTGACGAATCCACGGTAGATCCACGCCAAGCGTGGATGGCGGCACCCCGCCGGGCATGGCCCGGCGCTACCGTGGGCCGTGCAATGCCCGCCGGTTGCCGATGTGCGCGCATGCCAGCAGCACGCCACCGCAGGCGGTGGCCACGCCATGCCACAGCAGCGATTCCTTCAGCGGCAGGTACAGCGACGCCGACACCAGCAGGATCGCGCCAACCACGGCCAGCCGCATCGGCAGCCAGCGCCCATGCCGGTACAGCCCGGCCGTGGTACTGGCCAGCGCCAGAGTCGAGGCCATCAATGCAAACAACCATTCCCAGCGCGACATCATCAACAGCAGCGTCATCACACCGTGGCCGGGGTGCTGGAACGAGCGCAGCGCCATCATTGCCGCCGGCACGAAGGCCAGCAGCAGGGGCAGGGCGATGCAATGGGCGGCGCAGGCCAGCGACAGCCAGGCGCCGGCCAGATCGAAACGGGGATGCCAGCGTGCCGAAGTTGGCGGCTGGGCCAGAGCCCTTGCGGGGGTCGGGGGGATGTGGTCCATTATGTTACATAGTAACAATTGGAGTCTCCCCCATGAAGCTTCCTGCTGCTCTTTTCCTGCTGCTGGCTGCCAACGCGGCTCAGGCACACGATGTCCGCCAGCACGCGCCACACGTGCACGGCCAGGCCACTGTTGATCTCGCTCTCGACCAGGGAACGCTGGAGTTCGCCCTGCAGGCGCCGGGCATCGGCATTCTTGATTTCGAGCGACCGCCCGCCAACGCGACCGAGCAGGCGGCACTGTCGCGCGCCACGGCATTGCTGAAGGGCGGCAGCTGGGTCACCCTGCCCACCGCCGCCAACTGCCGCCTGGCCAGCAGTGACGCCAGTGCCGAAGGCTTCGCTGCGACCGCCGCTGTGCCAGCGGCCGGGCAGCATCGCCACGCCGGTTTCAGTGCCAACCTGCAGTATCGCTGCACGAATCCGAGTGCATTGCGCGCCCTGGTCGTGCGCCTGCCGGTGCTGTTCCCCGGGTTGCACGAAGTCATCGTCAACAGTGCGACGGCCAACGGCCAGGACCGCAGCGTGCTGAGTGCCGACAACCTGCGCGTGGTGCTGGCGCCGTGAGCACGCCAGCGGTGATCGCCCTGGAGGATGTGCAGTTCGGCTACGCAACACGCCTGGTGCTGGATATCCCGCAGCTGCTGATAGAGCAGGGCAGCAGCGTGCTGTTGCGTGGAGTGAGCGGTGGCGGCAAGAGCACCTTGCTCGGCCTGCTGGCCGGCGTCCTGCTGCCCGGCAGGGGGCGCGTCGAAGTGGCGGGTCACGCGCTGCAGATGATGCGGGGTGCCGCGCGTGATCGCTTTCGTGCCGATCACCTGGGCGTGATTTTCCAGCAGTTCAACCTGCTGCCGTTCCTCAGCGTGCGCGACAACATCGCGCTGGGCCTGCGCTTTTCTCCGGTGCGCAGCGAGCGCATCAGCGGGCCGCTGGACGATGAGATCCTGCGCCTGCTGGAAGCGCTGCAGCTGGATCCGGCGCTGTCCAAGCGTGCGGCCGGCACCCTGAGTGTCGGCCAGCAGCAACGCGTGGCCGCTGCACGTGCGCTGATCGGCCGGCCGGCGGTGCTGCTGGCCGACGAGCCGACCTCGGCGCTGGATCGCCAAGCCGCGACCGCCTTCCTGCAGCTGATGTCCGCACAGTGCCGGGCCGCCGGTACCACGGTTCTGGTGGTCAGCCACGATGAAAGCCTGCAGCCCTTGTTCGACCGCACCATCGCGTTGTCGCAGATCAATCACGCAGGTGGCACCCATGCTTGAACTTGCCTGGGCCAGCCTGCGCAGCCGCGCATTGAGCGTCAGTCTCACCGTGCTGGTGATCACCCTCAGCGTGGTGCTGCTGCTCGGTGTTGAGCGCGTGCGCACGCAGGCGCATGAAGGTTTCGCCAGCACCGTTTCAGGCACGGACCTGATCGTCGGTGCCCGCTCCGGCCCGGTGAACCTGCTGCTGTATTCGGTGTTCCATATCGGCGACCCGACCAACAACGTGTCCTGGCAGTCCTACCAGGAGCTGTCCTCGCTGCCGCAGGTGAAGTGGGCGGTGCCACTGTCGCTGGGCGATTCGTGGCGCGGCTACCGGGTGGTCGGCACCAGTGGTGGCTATTTCGAGCACTACCGCTACGGCGCGGGCCATGCGCTTGCGTTCGCGCAGGGGCGGCCATTCGATGATCTGTACGATGCAGTGATCGGTGCCGAGGTGGCGCGCGCGCAGAAGGTCGGTGTTGGCGACGAGATCGTGCTGGCGCACGGCACCGGCGCAGTCACCCTGGCCACGCACGCCGACAAACCGTTCCGCGTGGCCGGCATCCTGCAGCGCACCGGCACACCGGTGGATTCGTCGCTGCTGGTCTCGCTGCCGGCCATCGAGGCGATCCATGTCGACTGGCGTTCTGGTGTGCAGCTGCGCAGCCAGAGTGTCAGCGCCGAGCAGGCGCGCCATCTGGACCTGACCCCGACCAGCATCACCGCCTTCATGCTCGGCCTGAATTCGCGCATCGCCACGTTCTCGGTACAGCGCAGGATCAACGAGTATCCGGATGAGGCGATGCTGGCGATCCTGCCCGGCGTGACCCTGCAGCAGCTGTGGCAGTCACTGGGCACGGCCGAGCGGGCTCTGCAGCTGATCAGCGCGATGGTGGTGCTGCTGGGCATGTTCTCGCTGGTGGCGCTGCTGGTCTCGACCCTGCAGGAGCGCCGGCGCGAGATGGCGGTGCTGCGTGCCATCGGTGCACGCCCTGGCTATATCGCCAGCCTGCTGGTGGTGGAAGCGGTGGCGACCAGCGCGCTTGCCTGCGTGCTCGCACTGGCCGCACTGGTGGTGGCCAGCCTGGCCGGGCGCGGCTGGGCGCTGGCCAACTTCGGCCTGTCGATCACCCACATCTGGCCGGATGGCCGCGAACTGGCGTGGGTCGCGGGTGTGCTGGCGATCAGCGCGGTGGCCGGCCTGGTACCGGCGCTGCTGGCCTATCGGCGCACGCTGGCCGATGGCCTGTCACCCGGGGGCTGAGCATGCGCTGGTTGCCGCTGTTGCCAATCTTGCTGGTGCTGACCGCCTGCGAACGCCCGGTCGATACCGGCGTGCAGGCGCTGACACCGTCGCCGGTGATCGATCGCGATGCCCCGGCAGCTGCGGAGGAACAGGAACTGGACTGGTTGCAGATGATGCCGAAGGAAGAACTGGCGGCGCTGGAGCGCGGCGAGGGCCCGGAGGTGGAGCACAACGGCAACCGGCGCATGCCGCAGTTCGGTACGTTCCGCACCGTGGACACCGTATTGCAGCGGCCGGTGCGCTTGCCGGGTTATGTAGTGCCGCTGGCCAACGCGGAGGACGGGCGGCTGACCGAATTCCTGTTCGTGCCGTACTACGGCGCCTGTATCCATGTGCCGCCGCCACCGCCGAACCAGATCGTGCACGTGGTGCTGCCGCGCCCGATCGAGATGCCGGACATGTATTCGCCGTTCTTCCTGGCCGGCACACTGCGTGCCGAACGGTTGGATGACGATCTGGCCGGCTCCGCCTATACCATGCGTGACGCACAGTTGAGGCCTTATGAGCCGTAGTCATCTGCTGTTGGTGCTGGGATGCGTCTGGTTGGCAGGCTGTACGTCGCCGGGCGACGATGCCGTCGTGGTCACGCCGCAGGGCAAACCGGCGCCCTCCGCCACGACCGAAGCGCCCATCGCTCGCTGGGACGCGTTGCGGCCCGACGAAGTGACCTACCAGCGTCCGCCGCCGCAGATCGGCCTGTCACGCAATGGCATGGACGGGGTGGGCGGGCTGATCGACGACACCGGCTCGGGCACGCCACCGGGACAGGAAATCGACCATTCCAGCCCGGATCGCGCCAAGCAGTTCGGCTCTTCGCGCGTGGTCGACGCTGTCGACGGTCGCGCGGTGGATCTGGATGGCTACGTGGTGCCGCTGGGCACCAACGACGCGGGACTGGTCGAGGAACTGTTGTTCGTGCCGTTCTACGGGGCCTGCATCCATGTGCCGCCACCGCCACCGAACCAGATCATCCATGTGACCCTGGCCACGCCGATCGCACTGGGCGACCTGTGGGATCCGTACCGGTTGGCCGGTCGCCTGCAGGTCAAGCGCTTCGATGCGGATATCGCCAGCGCGTCCTACGACGCGGCTGCGGCGACACTGACGGCGATCCACAATTGAAGCGCACGCGTTGGATCATCGTTGCGGGCGTGTTGGTCACCAGCGTGGTGTTGCTGGTGTGGTGGCACCTGCGCGTCGACGTGACCGAGCCACCGGCGATCGCCTTCCCGGCACCCGCGACCGATGCCAGCCAGCGCATCGAACAACGCCTCGGCGAAGACCACGCTTTTCGCAACGACGTGCTGTTCCTGCTTGCGGCAACGTTGCGCGACCGCTGCCAGCCGGCACAGACGGGGCTGCTGGCGCGCATGGCCAATCGTGCATCGCTGCCGGTGTTGGCGGCGGTCAGTGCGGTGACCCAGCAGGATCCAACGCTGGACCGGCCGATCTACCAGTACATCCAGCATCGGGCCGACGCCACGCGCTGTGGCCAGCCGCTGCAGATGCCGTTGGCCGGCGGGCGCAGCATGCAGGTGGACATCGAACAGTACGCGCGCACCTTCCCGGACAGCTATTTCGATCCGCAGCGCAGCAGCGAACCGCGTGATTTCGGCGGCCTGTCGCTGCAGCAGCGGGCCGGTAACGCCTGCAACAGCGTGGTGTATTCGGTGTTGCCGCTGGGTGGCACCGATTGGCGATGCAGCAGCCTGCGCGCCAATGCCCGTGCGCGGGTGCGCGGGCTGTGCGAGGACGAACTGCGGCGCCAGCATGGGGGAACGGGCGGGGAACTGGACATGGCCGTGGGGCAGGGCATGCAGGGTGCGGTGGTGTCGGCGATTTCCGCGCTGCCGGAACACTGCCGATAAGCGTTTACCAGTAGAGCCAGGCCATGCCTGGCTGGCGGTTCAGCCAAACAGACTTGCCCCTACAGACCCTGAACTGGTGGATTCCGAAGATCATAACTATACAGGATATCCGGTATAGTTATGGCCGTACTCGATCCCACCAGGTTCTCCCATGGCTTTGTCCCAGCCCCTGGCCGGTGCTCCGGCCCTGTCGCGTGCCCGTCGATGGGCACTGTTGTTCACCGTCGCCGCTGGCCTGCTGCTGGTTACGCTCGACAACTCCGTGCTCTACACCGCACTGCCCACCCTGACCGAGGAACTCTCGGCCAGTGCCGGCCAGGCGCTGTGGATCATCAACGCCTATCCGCTGGTGATGGCCGGCCTGCTGCTGGGCGCGGGCACGCTGGGCGACCGCATCGGCCACCGCCGCATGTTCCTGATCGGCCTGGTGGTGTTCGGCATCGCCTCGCTGGCAGCGGCGTTCGCTGGTACAGCGGCGCAGCTGATTGCCGCGCGCGCGTTCCTGGCGATCGGCGCGGCCGCGATGATGCCGGCCACGTTGGCGTTGATCGGCCTGAGCTTCCACGAAGAGAGAGAGCGCAACATCGCCATCGCGATCTGGGGCTCGGTGGCCATCGTCGGTGCAGCGCTGGGTCCGATCATCGGCGGCTGGCTGCTGCAGCACTTCTGGTGGGGCTCGGTGTTCCTGATCAACGTGCCGGTGGTGGTGGTCGCATTCGTGGCCACGCTGCTGCTGGCACCGGAAGGCCAGCGCGATACCTCGCGGCCGTGGGATCTGGTGTCTTCGTTGCTGGCATTGGCGGCGCTGTCCGGCCTGGTGCTGGCGATCAAGTCACTGATCGCTACGCCGCCGTCGTATGCGCTGGGTGCCGGTGCGCTGTTGCTGGCCGTCATCAGCGGCGCGGCGTTCGCACGTCGCCAGCAGCAGTTGCCGTACCCGTTGCTGGACTTCGCGATCTTCCGCAATCCGGCGTTCCTGGCCGGCACGCTGTCGGCGGTGTTCACCCTGTTCGCGATGGCCGGCCTGCAGCTGGTTACAACCCAGCGCTTCCAGCTGGTGGCAGGCTTCACACCGCTGCAGGCAGGCCTGCTGGTATCGGTGGCGGCGCTGGGCAGCCTGCCCAGTGCGCTGCTGGGTGGCAGCATCCTGCACCGCGTGGGCCTGCGCCCGCTGATCTGCGGCGGTCTCGCCGCAGGTGCGCTGGGTGTCGGCGTGGTGGCGTTCGGCTTCCCGCATGGCCTCGGCTGGGTGGTGGCTGGCATGGCCATCACCGGCTTTGGCATGGGCTCGGCCATCTCGGTGGCGTCCACTGCCATCCTCAACAACGTACCGGCGCACCGCGCGGGCATGGCCTCGTCGGTGGAAGAGGTGTCCTACGAATTCGGTGGCCTGCTGGCGGTGGCGATGCTGGGCAGCCTGAGTGCGGCAATGTACGGTGCCTTCCTGCCGGTCTCGGCGGACATGCCCGAGCTTGCCCGAGAGGGCTTCACGCAGGCGCTGCATGCCGCACGCGAAAGCGGGCAGGGCGAGTGGTTCGCGCTGGCTGCGGCCGCATATGACCGTGGCTACCAGATCGTGCTGCTGGTGATCACGGTGGTGCTGGCAGTGGGTGCGGCGATCATCGCGCGCCTGCTGCGGGGGCGCGTCGGTGGCCGCGAGGGTGCGGCCGATCGCGTAAAATGACGCGATGAGAACCAGCAAGCGCGACCGCATCCTCGACGCCGCCGTCAACGTGATCAATCGTGACGGCGTGCGCGCGGTGACCTTCGAGTCGGTGGCGGCCGAGGCCAAGCTGACCCGTGGCGGCCTGCTGTATCACTTCCCGTCGCGCGAAGCGCTGCTGCGCGGTATCGACGAGCACCTGGTGCAGGCCTGGGAAGCGTCGATGGAGTCGCTGCTGGGCAAGACCGCAGGCGAGGCCACGGCGCTGGAGCGCTACCAGACCTTCGTGCGTGTGTCGGCGCAGAGCGCCACCCGCGCCGAGCTGATGTTCATGCTCGAATCGGCCGACCCGGACGCCGACGAGCGTCCGTGGGGACCGGCAGTGCGGCGCTGGGCACCGTTGCCGCCGTCGGCCGCGGAACAGGATCCGGCCGCGCTCGACAATTTCGTAGCGCGGCTGGCGGCCGATGGCCTGTGGATCTACGAAGCGATGTACGAAGGGCAGCTGGATGAAAGCGTGCGCGCCCAGGTGGCGGAGCGTATCGCCGGGCTGCTGGCGAAGTCTGATGGGACGTCCAGCTGAGCCGTCGACCGACGCGGGGACGCCGCTCTTGGTAGAGCCGACCGCTGGTCGGCTGCTCACGAAAATCCCGCGCTTCGCGCGATAGTCGACCAGCGGTCGACTCTACCCCTCTCCATTTACTCGACCTGCGCTGCACTCGCAGCCAACCACGCCCTCGGCGAAGCCCCCAACCGCTTGCGGAACGCCTTCGACAACGACGCGGTATCGGCAAACCCCACCTCGATCGCCACCTGCTTGACCGCCACACCTGCCCGCAGCTGCGCGCAGGCCAGGCTCAGCCGCCAGTCGAGCAGATAGCTTGCCGGCGTCGCCTGCATCACCTCCTTGAACACGGCTGCGAACGCGCTACGCGACATGCCGGCGGTCGACGCCATGCGCGGCAGCGTCCATTCGTCCTGCGGCGCCTGGTGCATCGCCACCAGCGTGCGTGCCAGCCGCGCGTCGGACAGCCCGCGCATCAGCCCGTGGCTGACCCCGGCCGCATCGGGATGATCCACCACCCAGCGCAGGATCTGGATCAGCGCCACTTCGAACAGCCGGTTGGTCAGCAGCCGCGAACCGCAGCGTTGGCGGTCGGCCTCGGTGAACAGCAGATGCAGGGTGTCGTCCAGTTCGCTGATCGCGGCCAGCGGCACCACCATCACCGGCGGTAGCGACTGCACGATAGGGTTGCGCGCGCCACCATCGAAGTCGAGCGTGGCGCAGGTGAAGTCGGGGCCATCCAGCGGCGCATTGAAGAACACGTGGTGCAGTGGCTGCGGGTACAGCAGCAGGCTGGGGGTGTCGATCTTCAACCGTGGCAGCGCGGTATCGCCATCGGGATGGCGGACCTCCATCTCACCCTGGCGCAGGATATGCAGGAACGCACGACCGGGCTGCGGCTCGAAGACATGGCGCCCGCACAGCGGACCGCTGTGGAACAGCGCGGCCTGCACCCGGAAGCGTTCCAGCAGAGAGGAGAGGCGGTCGGGCGCGGTGGTGTCGAGGGAAATGCTCATGGACGTATGGACAAAAGATGTGGCTGATACGGCCTGATTCGTCCAATAAGTCTACCTAGGATGAGCGGGTCGTCCAATCCCGGGCGCTTTCCCAAGGAGATCCACCATGTCCCGTGTCCGCCTGATCGATGCCGCCAACACCACCGCCGACCGCCAGGCCCTGCTGGGCCAGGTCCACGCCGCCTTCGGTGCCACCCCGGCCATGTTCCGCGCGGTGGCCAATTCGCCGGCCGCCCTGCAGAGCATGTGGGGCTCGTTCGGCGCACTGGGCGGCGGTCGCCTGTCGCCGCTGCTGGGCGAGCAGATCGCCGTCGCCATCGCCAACCGCAATGCCTGCGAATACTGCCTGGCCGCGCACACGGCGCTGGGTCGCAAGGCCGGCGCCAGCAGCGAGCAGATGGCTGCCGCGCAGATCGGCCAGTCCAGCGATCCGGCCACTTCGGCGGCGCTCGACTTCGCGCTGAAGGTGGTCGAGCAACGTGCGCAGATCGCCGACAGTGATGTGCAGGCGTTGCGCGCAGCCGGCTTCGATGACGAGCAGATCGTCGAGATCCTCGCCCATGTGGCGCTCAACCTGTTCACCAACTACGTCAACGTGGCGTTCGACGTGCCGGTGGACTTCCCGAAGGTGGCGCTGCGCTGAGGTACGGTCTGGCCCGGGTGGCAATGGGCCGCCCGGGCCGGTCGAAATGGAGCAGACGGGGTGATCGGCGCTACCTGTCGTCCGCCTGCAGCCGCTCGGGGTGCGTATACACATTGAACCCGCTCTCCCGCGCGAATCCGACCAGGCACAGTCCGGCACTGCGAGCCAGGTCGATCGCCAGCGCGGTCGGCGCCGACACCGCTGCCAGCACGCTGGCACCCGCACGTATCGCCTTGCTGACCATCTCATAGCTGGCGCGGCTGGAAATCACCAGCAACCCACCGTCGATGGCATGCTCGTTGTGATGGAGGGCGCCGATCAGTTTGTCCAACGCATTGTGACGGCCCACATCTTCGCGCACCCAGCCAATCCGCCCGCTGGCATCGGCCCAGGCCGCGGCGTGCGTCGATCCACTCACCGCATTCATCGGCTGATGTTGTGCCAGCGTGGCCAGTGCCCGCTGCAACGCGGCATGCGGATAGGTGCGACGCTCGCGGATCTGCGGCAGCGGGCGCAGCACATCCTCCAGCTGGCGCGTGCCGCACAGGCCGCAGCCACCGCGACCGGGCAGCAGGCGCCCATTGGCCGGATCCAGATCGGCACCTGGTGCGTCTTCGGAAACGGTCATCTGCAGTTCGATGCCCTCCAGCTGCGGGCGGACCTCGATCGACAGCAGTTGCGAGGGCGTAGTGATCAGCCCCTCGCTGAGCGAAAAACCCAGCGCGAAGTCTTCCAGGTCGCAGGGCGTGGCCATCATCACCGCGAAGGCGGCCTCGTTGTAGCGCAGTGCAACCGGCACTTCCTCGGCCACCACGTCGACCTGCTGCTGGTGCCCCTCGCTGCGCCAGCGCTGCAACGGGCGCTGGGCCGTACCGGCAGGCGGGGTGTGCGGCGGGGTCGAGTCAGGCATGCAGCGCGTCCGGGCAAGGGAAATACGCAGGTGGTGGACCACCCACGGCTTCGAGAATAGCGCAGTGGCCGGGCGCTGACGCGGGTGTAACCGTTGTCATGGCAGGCTGCGCTGAAAACAGCTTTTGCCTCTGGCGAAGCGGCCTTGTCCGTGCTTGACTGCGGGGCTGGCCGCGCTGCAGAAGCCGCATCCGGCCCATCCCGCGCCGTTGATTGTTGTGTTCCTCCCGCCAGGTTCCCGAACATGTCCGAGCAGAAGCCGCCGCGTTACAAGCCCTACAACCAGCCGGCCGGTGGCTGGGGTGCCGCCGGTGCCACGGCCAAGGTGCTGTTGCAGCAGAGTGTGATCGGCAAGGGCTCGAAGGCGCTGCTGGCAATGAACCAGCCCGGTGGCTTCAAGTGCCCCAGCTGTGCGTTCCCTGATGCCGACGAACGCAAGAAGCTGGAATTCTGCGAGAACGGTGCCAAGGCGTTGGCCTGGGAAGCCACCCAGTTCCGTGCTGGCCGCGAGCTGTTCGCCCAGCACACGGTCACCGAGCTGATGGCGCAGACCGACTACTGGCTTGAGATGCAGGGCCGGCTGACCGAGCCGATGCGCTACGACGCGTCCACCGATCATTACGTTCCGTGCAGCTGGGACGAGGCGTTTGCCTTGATCGGCCGTCATCTGCAGGCGCTGGACAGCCCGCACCAGGCCGAGTTCTACACCTCCGGCCGTACACCCAACGAAGCCGCGTTCCTGTATTCGATCTTCGTGCGCGAGTTCGGCACCAACAATTTCCCGGACTGCTCGAACATGTGCCACGAGCCGACCAGCCGCGGCCTGCCGCCGGCCATCGGCGTGGGCAAGGGCACCATCGTGCTGCAGGATTTCGAGCACGCCGAGGCGATCTTCGTGATCGGCCAGAACACCGGCACCAATTCGCCGCGGATGATGAGCAACCTGGTCGAGGCGCGCAAACGCGGCATCCCGATCGTGGCGGTCAACCCGATGCCCGAGCGCGCGCTGATCCGTTTCGCCGAACCGCAGGACATGGTGCAGATGGCCACGTTCGGTTCGACCGAGATCACCAGCGAGTTCGTGCACATCCGCATCGGCGGCGACCTGGCCCTGATCAAGGGCATGATGAAGGTGATGTTCGAGCGCGAGGCGCAGGGTGAGCGCGTGCTCGACCATGAGTTCCTGTCAGAACACACGGTGGGCCTGGAGGCGCTACGCGAAGACGTGCTGGCGCAGGACTGGGACGAGATCGTGGAGGTCTCCGGCATCACCCAGGCGCAGATCCGCCGCTGCGCCGAGATCTACATCCGCTCCAAGGCCACGGTGATCTGCTATGGCATGGGCCTGACCCAGCATCAGTACGGTTCGACCCTGCTGCAGCAGGTGGCCAACCTGCTGTTGCTGCGTGGCAACTTCGGCAAGCCCGGCGCAGGCATCGGACCGATCCGTGGCCATTCCAACGTGCAGGGCGACCGTACCGTCGGCATCGACGAGAAACCCAAACCGGCCTATCTGGACCGCGTGCAGCAGGTGTTCGGCTTTGATCCGCCGCGCGAGCACGGTCATCACGTGGTCGAATCGATCGAGGCGATGCTGGACGGCAGCGCCAAGGTGTTCATCGGTATGGGTGGCAACTTCATCCACGCCGTGCCCGATACACCGCGCGCGTACGAGGCCATGCGTGGCCTGGAGCTGACGGTCGGCATCGCCACCAAGCTCAATCGGGGTCACCTGGTGCATGGTCGCGATGCGCTGATCCTGCCGGTGGTCGCGCGCTCGGAGCGCATCGTTACGCCTGCCGGCGAGCAGTTCGTCACCATCGAAGACGCGATGTCGAACGTGACCGCTTCGCGCGGCGTGCTCGAGCCGGTCAGCACGGACGTGCTCCCGGAGGTCGAGATCGTCTGCCGCATGGCGATGGCAACATTGCCGCACAGCAAGGTCGACTGGGCGGGGTGCATGCATGACTACGCTCCCATCCGCGAGCTGATCGCGGCGGTGTACCCGGAGATCTACACCGGCTTCAACGAGCGCATCCAGCAGCCGCACGGCTTCCATCTGGACATTCCACCGCGCCGTCGGGTGTGGCCCACGCCCAACGGCAAGGCCAACATCCTGGTGATGCCGGGCCTGGACGTGGACGCGCCGGTGGACGACCCCGAGATGCTGCGGTTGGCCACAGTGCGCTCGCACGACCAGTACAACACCACCATCTACAGCTACAACGACCGCTACCGCGGCGTGTACAACGATCGCATGGTGCTGTTCATGAACATCGAGGATCGGCTGGCGCGCGGGCTGGAGAAGGAAGCGCTGGTCAGCCTGGAGACGATCAGTGGCGACGGCGTGAACCGGCGCATCGAGGGCCTGACCGTGCTGGACTACCCGATGCCGCGCGGCGCGCTGGCCGGTTACTACCCCGAGTTGAACCCGCTGCTGCCGCTGGACTATTACGACCGGGTCAGCGGCACGCCGGCGGCCAAGTCGATTCCGGTGCGGATGCGGGCGATGGCCGAGGCAATTGCGTGATGCGTTCATCGGCTATCATCGTCCGGTGAACCTGCCTGGCCTGCTGCTGCGATGGATGCTCCTCCTTGCCCTGGTGCTGAACGCACCGGCGCTTGCGATTGCCTCATCCTCGTACGCGGCGCAGTCCAGCGCGGAGCATTGCGCCGCACCGCATTCGGCGGCCATGGCCGGATGCTGCGACGAGGCAGCATCAACGGTCTGCCAGAGCAATGAGTGCGAATGCCCGCCGGCCAGCCTCGGCATGCTGGCCACCCTGAGCGGAACGCCAGCGTCACCCTGGCGTGAGGCGCCTTTGCCAGCCAGCACCCAGCAACGCGCACCGCCGCCGTTGCCGGATCCGCTACGGCCTCCCATCGTGTGATTCCCTGCAGGCCTCAAGCGCCTGCCGTAGCTGCTCGACTCATTCTCGACTCTGCCTGTGCCTTCGATGCGCAGGCAGCGGGCCGCGTTGCCCGCATCTGCAAAGGAATCAACACCATGAACCGTTCTCTCTCCCTCGGCCTGCTGCTGGGCACCGTGCTGGTCAGCACCGCCTGCGCACGTGCAGCTGAAGAATCGCCTGCCGCACCGGTTGCCAGCCAAGCCCCGGCGGCACCGATCAAGGCCAGCCCGTCGCAGGTGGATCCGGCACTGCCCATCGCCATCGTGCACAAGACCGCAAGCTGCGGCTGCTGCGGCATCTGGGTCGACCACCTGAAGGCCGAAGGCTTCCAGGTGGATGTACGCAATACCGATGACATGAACCCGATCAAGGTCCGGCTGGGTGTGCCGGTCGGCAAGGCCTCCTGCCACACCGCCGAGATCGGTGGCTACGTGGTTGAAGGCCATATCCCGGCCGAGGACATCAAGCGACTGCTGGCGGAGCGGCCGGCAGCGCGCGGCCTGGTGTTGCCGGGCATGCCGGCCGGCTCGCCGGGCATGGAAATGCCGGATGGCTACGTGCAGCCGTACACCGTTGAACTGGTGCGCAACGATGGCACCACCGAGCCGTTTGCCCAGCACGGCCAGGGCGGCTGATGGTCGCGGGTGCCGGTCGTCCTGACCGGCACCCTTTGGAGAGCCGAGCCCACCCTCGGAGTGCTCTTTGTAGAGTCGAGCCATGCTCGACTGCTCTGCTTCAGTCGAGCAAGCTCGACTCTACAGAATCAGCGGGCGCGGGCTGTTTCCTTGGCCAGCTGTGCGTCGAACTTCTGTTCGACCGCATCCGCGTAGGCCTTGCAGGTCAGTGCCTTGGCGCTGGCCTTGCTGCCGGAGGCGTAGTCCCAGTTGCTGGCACCCGGATGAGGGGTCAGCAACACGTCACAGGGCAACGCCCGCACCGTCGCGAAGCTGCGCCTGTAATCCTCGATCAGGTGCGGATAACGGGGGTTGCTCTGCAGCTGGTAGCCCGGTGCACTCAGGCTGTCGGCGTAGGCGATGCGCACCGGCTTGCCATCGCGGGTATCGCTCCAGGTCCACGCGGTGCTGCCCGGGGTGTGCCCGGGCATGAAGTGCGCTGTGAATTCGATGCCGCCCACCTCGACCACCTCGCCATCCATCACGATGCGGTCTGCACTGGCAGGCGGGTAGGTGATGCCATCGCCGAAGTGCAGATCGTCGCTGCCACCGCGCGCCAGCAGCACCGCCGATTCGGCGCTGGCCGCTACTTTGGCGCCCGTACGGCGCTTCAGCTCCGCCACCGGCCCGGCATGGTCGGCGTGTGCGTGGCTGAGCAGGATCAACCGCAGGTCCCGCGGGGCCACGCCGCGCGCCTTCATGTTGCTGATGAGGTGGCCGGCCATCTGTGGCATGCCGCCGTCGAGCAGTACCGCGCCGTCAGCGGTCTGCACCAGCAGGGCGGTCAGGTCCTGCGTGCCGATCTGCCAGGTGTGGTCGGCAATCTGCAGCGGTGCCATCGGCTGCAGCCACGAGGCGTCCACGGTGTAGGCCCGCAGCTGCGGCAGTGGTGTCTCGGCGCCACTGGCGTGCGCGATCGGGAGAGCAGTGACCAGGGCGAAGGCGAGCGGGGAAAAACGCATGGTTCACGTCCGTTTGAAGGAGGCCCAGAAACTAGCATGGGCCTCCTTCATCGCGTCGCGCATAGATTTCATGGCTCCCATAAGGGCGCCATGGATCAGTACCGGTACTGCCACCCCAGCGTCACCACCCGGCCACGGCCCGAGAAATAGCTCGGGTTCGACGGCGTGGTCTGCGAGTAGTAGCTGATGTACTGCTTGTTCGCCAGGTTCTGCACGCCCAGCGTGAAGGCGTGCTTGTCCAGCACGTAGCGGGCCACAAGGTCCACCGTGGTGTAACCCTTGAACTCCGCCACCCGCGCGCCACGCAGGTCGAAGTCGCGGTCGAAGGCATGGCTGGCCTGCAGGCGGGTGCTCAGCTGCGGCGTCCAGCTCTGTTCCCAGAACGCGGTCAGCCGGTTCGGCGCGATGTTGACACCGGCCAGGTCGCTGTCGAGGCGGCCGTCGACGTCGGCATCGTAGCGGCCGTTGGCGCGTGCATAACCCAGGCCCAGCCGGCTGTCGCCCAGGCGCAGGCGCAGGTTGCTTTCGAAGCCCTCCACGCGGGTGGCCTGGCGCTGCACCGCATAGGCGTCGATGCCCGGATCGTAGATCAGCACCGAGCCCAGCTTGGATTCGGAGGTGTAGTAGGCGATGTCACCGCTGAAACGACCATCGTCGTACTCCAGGCCGATCTCGCGGTTGTCCGACACCACCGGTGACAGGTCAATCAGATTGTCAACGCGCTGGCCGTCGCGGTTGATCGCGCGCAGTACGCGACCGACGTCGGCCACGGTGTAGCCTTCCGAATACGAGGCGTAGGCATTGAGGCGATCGTTGATGTACCAGACCGCGCCGAAGTTGGGCAGGGTCTCGCTCATGGTCGGCTTGCCGCCAGCCACCTTGCGTGCGCCGTAGCGGGGCAGGGTGGTGTAGTCGCCTACTTCCAGCTCGCCCTTTTCGTAGCGCAGGCCGCCGGACAGCATCAGGTGGTCGGTTGGCCACCAGTGCAGCTGCAGCAGCGGCGACAGGCTCTGGTAGGTGGTCTGCGGCACCCAGTTCATGCCGCTGGCCAGCAGCACCTGGTGGGTGCGGTCGCGCAGGCCGTCCAGGCCTAGGGTCACGTCCAGCGTGGTGTCGGCGATGCGGGCCCAGCTCTGGGTCAGCTTGAAGCCGCGCTTGTCCGATTCGTTCTGGGTCTGGTCCCAGGCGGCGTTGGCGCCGGTGTTGCCCCACGGGTCCCACTGGCTGGCGCCATAACGGCCTTCGAAGTCCACCGCGAAGGCCTGCGCCTGGAAGCGGCCACCAAGCAGATCGGCGGCGCTGTAGTCCAGCGTCAACGAACGCGAGCGGTTCATCGGCGGCTCCAACGGGGTATCGCCGGGCACCGAAATGGTCGGGCGACCGGTGCGGTAATCACCGTTCACCGCCAGGTAGTTGTCCAGCCCGCGCAGCTCGTAGCGGTTGGCCATCAGCTGCAGGCGGTGGCCCTCGGCAATGTTCCAGCCCAGCTTGGCGAACACGTTCGACGAGGTCGAATCCATCAGTTCGCCCTGGGCGTTGGTACCGATCGAACGGCCCTCGCCGTCGTGGTACAGGCCCTGCTTCTCATAGGCCAGGCCGGCCACCAGATCGAACTGCTCGCCGCGCACGCCGACCAGTGCCGAGCCGCGCTGGCCGTTGTCATCACGGCGGCTGGGCAGCGCCGAGCTGTAGCTGATGTTGGTATCGAGCAGGAAGGCGCCGGGCTCGCTGGGCGCGCTGCGGGTGATGATGTTGACGATGCCACCGGTACCGCCGATGCCCTGCAGTGCGTTGGCACCGTGGATGACCTCGATGCGTTCGATCATCGCCGGATCGATGGTGTGCGAATCACGTGAGCCATCGCGCAGCGGCGTCGACTGCGGCACGCCGTCTACCATGTACAGGATGCCGCGGCCGCGCATGGTTTCGCCGTAGTTGGACATCTTCTCGCGCGCCGGGGCAAATGCCGGGATCTGCGCCGACAGCACGCGCGAGACATCCGAGCCCAGCGCCAGCTGCTGCGCAATGTCCTCGCGGGTCAGCACGGTGATGGTGTTGGGCATCGCGGTCTCGCCCTGCGGCATGCGCGCGGTCGAGGCCGATACCGTGACCCGGGCCAGCGAAGTGGTCGTGGCCTGGGACGCTGCCGATGACGCGGCCCGGGCCGGAGCGCGGGGCTTGGGGGATGCCGGCGTGGCACTCACCACGAACACCCCCGGCGAGCGCTCCTGCATCGCCAGGCCTTGCCCGGCCAGCAGGCGCTGCAGGGCGTCGTGCGGGGTGTAGCGGCCGTCGAGGGCGGGCGCGTTGCGGCCGCTCACGCTGTCGGCCGCGAACAGCAGCTGGATGCCACTCTGCCGCGCCAGCGAGTTGAGCGAAGCCTGCAGCGGGCCGGCCGGCAGGTGCAGTTCGACGGGTGCGGACGCAGCGGTCTGCGCGGTGGCGGGCAGCGCCGCACACAGGCAGGCAGCGAGCAGGGTGGGGGCCAGCCGGCGCAGCGCGGCGGGCGGAACAGGGCGGGTCATGCGGGGGTCCTTCGGAAGGGTTCAAGCACTTGCCGGATGGGACGGCGCGCAACCCACCCTCGGCGTGGCAATCAATCGCGGGCGCGCAGATGCAGGCTGCCGTCGGCGGCGGTATGCACCTGGACTGGCAGGATCTCCGGCAGCAGCGCGACCGCCGTCTCGGCACGATCGGCATCGAACACGCCCGACACCTGCAGCGGGCCCAGTGCCGGGTCGTCCAGCACGATCGGACGGTCGTGATAGCGCTGCAGGATGCGCAGCACCTCGCTCAGTGGCATGCGGTCGAACTGCAGCCGACCGGTGGTCCAGTCGGCCCGGTCCGGATCCACGGCTTCCGGCGGAGACAGCGAGCCCGGCTGGGCCAGCAGGCGCTGCCCCGGCTTCAGCCGCTGCTCGGTGCCGCCGCCATCCACGCTGACACCGACCTCGCCGCGCCACAGCGTGACCTCACTGAGATCGCCCTGGCGGTCAACATCGAACACCGTGCCGTAGTTGCGTACCTGTACCGGCCCAGCATCGACCTGGAAGCGGCGCCACGCTGAATGCTGCACCTCGAAGCGCGCATGGCCCTGCGCCAGCAGCACCTGCCGCGAACGCAGATGGCGACGGACCTGCAGGTGGGTTCCTGCGTCGAGCAGCACACGGCTGCCGTCCGGCAGCTCGATGTCGCGGCGCTCGCCGACGGCGGTCTGGTAGTCACGCACCTGCCAGGCCGGGTCGGCCAGCAGCAGCGCGGCGGCCGCCAGCAACAGCACCGGCAGTACCCGTTTCGCGCCAGATCCGCCGCGGCGCCGCTGCAGCTGTTCCGGGCCTGGCAACGGGAAACGCTCCTTCAGTGCCTCCCGGTGCTGATCGAGCGTGTCCTCGGCGGACGGTTCGGTGGGCTGCGACGGCGGTGCCGGATCGGGGGATGCAGGACTCACCGCAGCGCACCGTGCAGCCGGCAGTCGGCCATGGCCAGGCGCAGATGACGTTCCACTGCCTTCAGGCCGATGCCCATCCGCTGCGCCACCTCGGCCTGGGGCAGCTCGTGGATCTTGTGCAGGATGAACACCTGCTGCCGCCGGCAGGGCATGCGCTCGATGCTGGTGGTCAGCCGCTGCAGCGCCTGCTGGCCCTGCGCCTGGCGCTCGGGTCCGGGGCGCTCGCAGGCGCCTTCGGGGAGCTCGGCGCGGGGCTCCACCCAGTGCCGGCGCAGATCCTCGGCGCGGCAGCGGTCGACCGCCGCATCGTGGGCGATCCTGCGCAGCAGCGCGATCGGTTGGCGGGCGTCATGCACGGCCGGGCGTTCCAGCAGGCGCACACAGACATCGTGCACCACTTCGCGGGCCAGCCCGGGCGAGCGGAACCGGCGATGCAGGTAGTCCACCAGTTCCTCGTAGTGGCGCACCAGCGAGGTCACCAGCGGCAGCGCAGGTGGGCGGGGAAGTGTCGGCTGGGACATCCGGACGGGCAGCAAGGGTGAAAGGCGGGTGCCGGGAGGTCATCCCTGCGTAATGACGCAATACTAATGGGAACTGTTCTCGTTTGCCATGCCGCGATCGCCAGGGCGATTGTTCGCCGCGTCTGGAAAGTGAATCCACGATCATCGGCTGGAGCGCAGAATCGCCCACGGCTAGCCTGCCTGCAGGCTCAAGGAGGTGGACCATGCATGTGCTTCTGGTGATGGTGGGCGGCATTGTGCTGTTGGGAGTGTTCCTGTTGTTCGGACGGCTGTGGAGCGTAGGCACCTCACAGCTGCCCACGGCCCTGATCGCGTTCATTGCCACCTGGCTGTTGGTGACGGTGGCCAACCTGTGGGTGGGCGTCAGCAAGGCCGGCTACGGGATGCGCGAAGAACTGCCGATCCTGCTGCTGGTGTTCGCGGTGCCGGCCCTGCTGGCCGGTCTGCTCTACTGGCGCCTGGCGCGCTGAAGGAAAGCCATGAGTACACGACTGCGATTGCCGGCCCTGCGCCAGCGCGACGGCCACCATGCGCGCGTGACCTACGAAGAGCTGTTCTTCGACCTGGTCTACGTGTTCGCGGTCACCCAGCTCAGCCACCATCTGCTGCATCACCTGGATCTGGCCGGCGTGCTGCAGACCCTGGTGCTGTGGTTTGCGGTGTGGCTGGGCTGGCAGTACGCCTGCTGGGTCAGCAACTGGTTCGATCCGGAAGCGCCGCGCATCCGCGGACTGCTGTTCGCCACCATGCTGCTGGCCTTGTTGATGTCCTCGTCCATACCCGAGGCGTTCGCTGACCGCGCCTGGGTGTTTGCCGGGGCCTACGCCACCATGCAGGTCGGGCGCACCGCCTTCGTGTTGCTGGAGGTCGGTCGCACGCATCCACTGGCACCGAACTTCCGTCGCATGCTGGCCTGGGTGAGCGTGTCGGCCTGCTTCTGGCTGGCAGGTGCGGCAGCCGAGGGCAATACGCGGTTGGCGCTGTGGGCGGTGGCGGTGGCGTGCGAATACGTTTCACCGATGTTCGGCTTCGCGTTCCCGGGGCTGGGCCGCTCGCACACCCGTGAGTGGACCATCGAAGGCGGGCACCTGGCCGAGCGCTGCCAGCTGTTCGTCATCGTCGCACTGGGCGAGACGTTGCTGGCCACCGGTGGCGTGCTCAGCGAAGTCGAACAGTGGAGTGGGGCGGTGGTGTCCGCAGTGCTTGCCACCTTCGCCGGCACGATCGCCATGTGGTGGCTGTACTTCGGCATCTCCAGCCGCGACGCCACCGAGGCCATCAGCCATGCCGAAGACCCGGGCCGGATGGGCGCCAACTTCCACTATGTGCACGCGTTGCTGATCGCAGGGATCATCGCTACGGCGGTGGGCAATGACCTGGTCATGGACCACCCGCATGCTGTGGTGACGCCGGTGTATGCGGCCGTGCTGGTGGCCGGCCCGTTGATCTACCTGCTGGGCAGCGCGCTGTACAAGCGGGTGGTATACGGGTGCGCACCGTACTCGCATCTGATCGGCGCGGTGGCGCTGGGCGTGCTGGGCGTGGTGTTGCCGCAGACCCATCTGTTGGCCGCTGGCTGGTTGACCAGTGCGGTGCTGCTGGCGGTGGGGTTGATGGATACGCGGTTGAAGCACCGTCTGCAACGGGCGTGATCAGCCCTCTGCCGGGCAGAGCCGAATGTTGGTCGACTGCTCTTCCACAAGGTTGTGGAAAATCCCGCGCTGCGCGCGATAGTCGACTGACAGTCGACTCTACCGCCGCCCTCTACCGCCTGAGGTGGCTTGGCCGAGCGCGGCGGCCATTGCCGCAAGCTTGCCGACCGTGTTGAGGTTGCGGGCGGTGCCTTGCTGGGCATAGGGAATCCGCAGGCGTGAGTCGGCCATGCCGTCGCCATAGTGGACGAAGATCTCGCGGGTACCCAGCGCCAGCTGCTCATCGCGCAGGCCGGTCACCCCGGTCAAGGGATCAGTGGGCAGTGCCTCATCCACGAACAGCGCGACCACGCGATTGCCGGCGGCGTGCGGGAACGGATTGCCGGCGGCAACCGCCGCGATCTCGGCTGCCGAGCGCACCAGCACACCCACCGGTTTTCCTGCATAGGCCTGCAGCCGTTGGCCAAGGGCTTTCCGCACGCCGGCTTCGTCAAGTCCGCTGCGGAACACCACGTTGCCGCTGGCGATATAGGTGCGGACGTCGGTGAAGCCCGCGTCCTCGCACATCGCCACCAGTTCAACCATCGGCAGCTTACCGGTACCTCCGACATTGACTGCTCGCAGCAGTGCGACATGCACGCTCATGGGGAACCTGCCTGCAGGCGGTCGTACATGCGTACCAGATCGACCAGCGTACGCGCGCCCATCTTGCGCATCACCTGCGCGCGGCGCACCTTCACCGTGATCTCGCTGACCCCGAGGTCGCCGGCGATCTGCTTGTTGAGGCGGCCGCGCACCACGCCGTCGACCACCTCGCGCTCGCCGGCGTTGAGGGTGTTCCAGCGCTGCTGCAGGGCGTCCAGCGCCTCGCCGTCACGGCGGCGCTGGCGGTCGATCTCAATGCCCTTGTGGATCGCATCCAGCAGTTCCTGGTCACGGAACGGCTTGGTCAGGAACTCGATGGCACCGTCCTTGATCGCATTGACGCCCATCGCGATATCGCCGTGGCCGGTGATGAACACCACCGGCAGCTGCAGGCCGTGGCTGCCCATCGTTCGATGGAACTCCAGCCCGCTCTGGCCGGGCATGCGCACGTCCAGCACCAGGCAGGCCGGTGTATCTTCCAGTTCGTGTTCGAGGAACGCCTGGGTGGAAGCGAAGGCCCGTACCTGCAGGCCCATCGAGGCGAGCAGGTCTTCCAGCGCGGCGCGCACCGACGGATCGTCGTCGATCACGTAGACGATGGGCGCTGGATCGGCGGCGGGTGCAGCGGGCTTACGCATGACGGCGTTCCGTGGCAACGGGCAGGTCAAACACAAAGCAGGCACCTCCGCCGCTGGGGCGCTCGGCTCGGATCCTGCCTTCGTTGGCCTCGATCATCGACCTGCTCAGGCTCAATCCCAGCCCCAGCCCGTGTGATTTGGTGGTCCAGAACGCATCGAACACACGCTCGGGATGATCGGCGGGCAGGCCGACACCGCGGTCACGCACGCTGAGGCTGACCCGCTGGCCGTCACGCCGGGTCAGCAGCGACAGGCGACGATCAGCAGCCGGCACCGCTTCCATCGCGTCCACCGCATTGAGGATCAGGTTGCCGATCACCTGCTGCACCTGCACGCGATCGGCCTGCACCAGCGGCAGGTCGGCATCGAGCAGCAGGGCCACGGCCACGCCGTGTTGGTCCAGCTCGCTGCGCGACAGCGCCAGCATTTCCTCCACCGCCTGGTTCAGGTCGAACGCGCGTCGTTCCGGCGCTGCACCCTGGGTCAGGCCGCGGATGCGGGCGATCACGTCACCGGCGCGATGCGCATCGGCCAGGATGCGGGCCACGGTCTGGCGGGCCTTGTCCACGTTCGGTGGGTCCTGTGCCAGCCAGCGCTGGCAGGCTTCGGCGCTGCTGGCGATCGCCGCCAGCGGCTGGTTCACTTCATGTGCGATGGAGGTGGTCAGCTCGCCCACGGTCGATGCGCGCGCCACTCGCAGCAGGCGGCCCTGTGCTTCCTGCACTGCGGCCTTGGCCGCTTCCATCTTCAACGCGAGGTAGGTGGTGATGCCGATCACCAGCATGCCGATCACCGAGTTGACCAGGCCGATGCGGTAGGTGCCGAAGCGGGTGAGGAAGAAGCTCAGGGCGGTGAGTGCGATGCAGGCGATGGCCAGGCTGATCAGCCCGCGTGCGGCGAGTACGCGCGATGCGGCGAGGATGACCGCTGCGTAGAAGCAGGCCGCCGCCACGGCGTAGTCGGTGACGGTATCGATCAGGAAGATCGCCGCCATTACGACGATCAGGGCCAGCAGCACCAGCGGGCGGCGGGGCGACAGCGATGGCATCGGAACGGCTCCCTGGCGTGGGCGGAAAGGATAGCAAAGCCGCCATCGGTGGATGCCGACCGGTAGTGCCGGCCGCTGGCCGGCAGCTGCAGGACATCCCCGGAGATCATGAGGTTGCCGGCCAGCGGCCGGCACTACCCAGGTCTGTGCCGACCCAGGTCGGCACCTGCCAATGTGGTGCATGCGGGCTGTTGGTAGATGCCGACCTTGGTCGGCAGGCTCTGGCAGCAGTCGTGGCATCTGAGGGTTCTGTGCCGACCAAGGTCGGCACCTACCAAGCGGTGCACGATGTTGCCGGCCAGCGGCCGGCACTACTCCTCCAGGCTGGCGTTCCAGAACCCCTGCAACACCCCGGGCGTGGTCGCCAGCGTGGCCAGCACCGCATCCAGTTCACCGGCATCCACTGTGGTGGCATACAGCACCGCTTCGATCTCCACATCGCGCTCGCCGAACGGGCGCTGGTCCACCGCGCGTACCGGGTAGTGGGCCTGTTCCAGCAGCAGCAACAGCTGATCCAGCACCTCGGCCTGCTGCTCGCGCTGGCAGACCACGTTGATCGCATAGGTCGCCTCGCTGAATGCTTCCGGCAGCGGCTGCCGCTGGATGCGGTTCACCATCGGCCGCAGCAGGGTGTTGGCGGCCAGCACGAACACGGCCGCCAGCACCGCCTCCGGCAGCAGCTTGATACCTGCACAGGCGCCAACCGCTGCCGAGCCCCACAGGGTGGCGGCGGTATTGAGGCCAGACACCTGTGCGCCGTCCTTCATGATCGCGCCGGCACCGAGGAAGCCGACACCGGAGATCACATAGGCCACCACGTGCAGTGGCGACGGCGGGCCGCCGTACAGGTCGTGGAAGCGCACGGCCAGGTCCACGAACACTGCCGCTCCCACCGCCACCAGGGTATTGGTGCGCAGGCCGGCGGTGCGTTGGCGCAGCTGCCGCTCCAGGCCGATGACGGTGCCAAGCACGAACGCCACCGACAGGCTGATCAGCGAACTCAGGGTTGCGCCGGCGTTGAACGCCGGCAGGTTCGGATTGATGTCCATTGTGTTTCTCCCTGGACCAGACGGCGGGCGCTTACTGCCAGCCGTAACGACGGATGTAGATCTTCTTCAGCAAGGTCGTCAGCACCGCGTAGCCGAACAGGATCGCCACCAGGAACGGCCAGTAGCCGGTCGGCAGGGCCTGCAGCTTGAAGTAACCAGCCAGCGGGCTCATCGGCAGGGCCACGCCAATGGCCATGATCAGGCCGGTCATCACCAGCAGCGGCGGCGCGGCGATGCTCTGCAGGAACGGCACCTTTGGTGTACGGATCATATGCACGATCAGGGTCTGGGTCAGCAGGCCCACCACGAACCAGCCGGACTGGAACAGGCCCTGGTCGGCCGGCGTGCGTGCATCGAACATGTACCACATCAAGGCAAAGCAGGTCAGGTCGAAGATCGAGCTGATCGGCCCGAAGAACACCATGAAGCGGCCGATGTCCGCCGGGTTCCACTTCAGCGGCCTGCGCACCAGCTCCTCGTCCACGTTGTCGAACGGAATGGCGATCTGCGAGATGTCGTACAGCAGGTTCTGTACCAGCAGCTGCAGTGGCAGCATCGGCAGGAACGGCAGGAAGGCCGACGCCACCAGTACCGAGAAAACGTTGCCGAAGTTGGAGCTGGCGGTCATGCGGATGTACTTCAGCATGTTGTTGAACGTGCGCCGGCCCTGGATGACGCCTTCCTCCAGCACCATCAGGTTCTTTTCCAGCAGGATGATGTCGGCCGCCTCCTTGGCGATGTCCACCGCGCTGTCCACGCTGATGCCGATGTCCGCCGCACGCAGCGCCGGTGCATCGTTGATGCCATCGCCGAGGAAACCGACCACCTTGCCCTGTGCGCGTAGCTCGCGTACGAGGCGCTCCTTGTGTAGCGGGGTCAGGCGGGCGAACACGCGGTGGTGGTGCAGCGCCCGTGACAGCGCACCGTCATCCATGCGCTCGATCTGCGGGCCGGTCAGGATGGTGTCCGCGTCCAGCCCGACCTGGGCACAGACGCGGGCGGTCACCAGCTCGTTGTCGCCAGTGAAGACCTTCACTTCCACGCCATGCGCGGCCAGCGCCTGCAGCGCCTGCGCAGCCGATTCCTTCGGCGGGTCGAGGAAGGCCACGTAGCCGACCAGGGTCAGGCCGCACTCGTCAGCCTGCGAATACACGGTCTGGCTGGCGGCGGTTTCCTTCATCGCCACTGCCACCACGCGCAGGCCCTGTTCGTTCAGTTCTTCCGTGGTCTGCCGCACGCGCGCCAGCCGCTGCTCATCCAACGGCTTGTCCTCGCCGTTCTCGCGCACGGTGCTGCATACCGCCAGCATCTCCTCAACCGCACCCTTGCAGATCAGCTCATGGTGGTCCTCGCGTTCGGACACCACCACCGACATACGGCGGCGCTCGAAGTCGAACGGAATCTCATCCACCATGTGGTAGTCCTGCGACAGCCGCAGTGAGCTCTGCAGCTCCACGTGCTCCAGCACCGCACGGTCGAGCAGGTTGATCAGCCCAGTCTGGAAATGGCTGTTGAGGTAGGCAAACTTCAGCACGTCCTCCGAATCGTGGCCGAACACGTCGGTGTGCCGTTCCAGCGCGATCTTGTCCTGGGTGAGGGTGCCGGTCTTGTCGGTGCACAGCACTTCCATCGCACCGAAGTTCTGGATCGCATCCAGGCGCTTGACGATCACCTTGCGTCGCGACAGCAGCACCGCACCCTTGGCCAGGGTGGAGGTGACGATCATCGGCAGCATTTCCGGGGTCAGGCCCACCGCCACCGACAGCGCGAACAGGAACGCCTCGGTCCAGTCGCCCTTGGTCCAGCCGTTGATCAGCAGCACGAACGGCACCATCACCAGCGCGAAGCGGATCAGCAGCCAGCTGACGCTGTTGACGCCGGCCTGGAACGCGGTGGGCGCGCGGTCGGTGGCAGTGCTGCGCTGGGCCAGGGTGCCGAAGTAGGTGCGGTTGCCGGTGGCCAGCACTACGGCGGTCGCAGTGCCGGACACCACGTTGGTGCCCATGAACAGCAGGTTGTGCTGCTCCAGCAGGCCGGCCAGGCCGTCGCCCGGGTGCGCGAACTTCTCCACCGGCAGCGACTCGCCGGTCATCGCCGCCTGTGCCACGAACAGATCCTTGGCGGTCAGCACGCGGCAATCGGCCGGAATCATGTCGCCGGCCGACAGCACGATGTGGTCACCGGGCACCAGCTCGCGGATCGGCAGGTCCAGCAGGCGGGCCGGGCGACGGCTGTGCAGGTGCGCACCGAAGTACTGGTCGGCCACATCGGCGGCCTCGGTACCCGGATTGCGGCGCAGCACGCGTGCGGTGTTGCCGACCAGTGCCTTCAGCCGCTCGGCGGCACGGTTGGAGCGGCCTTCCTGCACGAAGCGGATCAGCGTGGACAGCAGCACCATCGCGCCGATCACGATCGTGGCCTTGATGTCCTCGGTCAGCCAGGACACCGCCGCCAGTACGGTCAGCAGCAGGTTGAACGGATTGCGGTAGCACTGCCACAGGTGGCGCCACCACGGCAGCGGCTTTTCGTGATCCACCTCGTTGGGGCCGAGCGTAGCCAGCCGCTCCTCGGCCTCATGCGGGCTGAGGCCATCGGCATGCGACTCCAGTGTGGTCAGCAGTTCGGCTTCCTCCTGCTGGGCGAGGGTGACCAAGCCGGTGGTGAGGGCGAACGGCGCTGCTTCGGCGCTACCCCGGCCGAACCCGGCCTCGGGCATCGCACGGCGGCGGAACAGGTTGCCTGCGCGACGGCTGCGCAGGAAGGCGTTGAACCAGGCGTTGAGCAGGCTCACGGGACTCTCCTCGAATGTCAGAGCCGGCCGCGGCCGGAACACGAACGGAACGGATGGAACAGGTCAGGCGTGGCGCATCGCCAGCACCGCGGGCGACCACGGCTGCATGTGCAGGCGCTGGCTGCCACCGATGCACAGCGGCTTCATCGCATCGCGCAGCGGGTAGGGCAGGTGGCGCAGCACATTGATGCGCTCGCTGATCGGCAGCAGCGACAGCGCGTCGGCCACTACGCGTGGCGAGCCGAGCGACAGCGAACGGGCAAACGTGATCGGGCCATGCTGCAGCAGCTGGCTGCGCAGCGCGGCAACATCGCGCTCGCCGATCAGGCGGCGCAGGGTGATGTAGAGGATCTTGTAGGACATGGGGGCGATCTCCAGGCAGGCGGCACCTGGCGATCCCCCGTCACTCAGGCAGGCAGGGACCGGCGGGCAGGCGCCAGGAACAGGCAACAAGCGGGCATCCGGGGCGCGGTGCGCCCGGCAGGGTCAGGGTCCATCTGCGTCTCCATGAGGGGAGGGGGCCAGCCAGGGTTGCCCTGGCCAATGGCGCTATTGTCCGCCCCTGAATGGGGCAGGCCTAGAGGCCCGTGGGTTAGCCTGGCTATACCTTGGTATAGCCGGGCATGCGTCGCGCCAATCGATGGCGCATCACGGGATCAATGCGCGGTGCTGGTCTGCTTGCACACGTCGTACTCGCCTGGGCTCAGTTTCTTGTCGCGATCGGTATCGCAGGCGTGCAGGCGCTCGGCCCAGTCGGGTGCCACGGCATCCACTTCGGCCAGGGTGACGATGCCGTCCTTGTCCTTGTCCAGCGACTCGTAGGACGGAATCAGCTTCACTTCGGTCACGTCCTCGGCGGCAGTGGCCTTGCTGGCCTCCTGCGGCTTGGAGCAGGCCCCCAGCAGCAGGCCGGCGACAACGACGAGGGCGGCGGGAAGGTAGCGGAAACCGGTCATGGCGTGCTCCTGTAGAGGATTGGGTTCGCCACCGTGGCGCCCATGGCCGGATCATCGGCAGCGGTCTGTAAGGGAGGTGCGAAGAATGCAGGTGATCCTGCGGGCGGGTGGGGCGCCGTTCACGGGCCGCCTGCCGCTGCGCCAGCTGACGAAATTGTCAGGCAGGCGACAGCAGGGCGCCGGAACCCACCGGTAAGGAGGGCACCAGGCCCGCGCAGGTCCCGCGCAGGGTGCGTTGTCACGGATTGGTGTCAAACACCACCGTCATGTTGCCTTCCCAATGCGAGCCGGGTGACTTCAGCATCTCGTCCACCGCGTCTTTTTCGGCGATGAATCGAAGCGTTGAGCGACGCTGGACCATGTATGCATCAGGCGTAAGGCGAGGCGCGCGCACGTCACCCGGCGGAAGACGCATTCCCTGTACTGGCATGCCATCGCCCCGGTTGCGCATACCCGGAATGGTGACATCCACCGCAACGGGAACGACATCGTTACTGCGCGCATTACGGATCCCACATTGATTGTCCAGTTCGTGCTCACAGCGCAGCTTGAGGCTGAAATCCATGGACGACGTGAGGTAGAACGGCAGCTCCTGCGACATGCTGGGCGGACGGATGCCATGTTCGACCCAGGCACGCCAGCCCCCTTCCGGCACCAGGGTCACCCGTGGCGCCTCAGAAGGGAACAGCACTTCAAGGTCGTGGGCAACCTCAAACACAAAGTTCATGCGGATCATCTTGACCCCTGTGATGTTGTCCCCGAGGTCGATGTCGGCCTCTGCGCCGCCCGTAGTCCAGTCCTGCTGTGCAACGTAGCGGCCGTTCTTCAGGGTAATCGCATCCGGCAGTTCGACCTGGATGCCAATCCCCACGTTCTGATAGGAGTAGGTTCGTCCGTTGCGGCGCTGCGTGCTGAAGCATTCCCGGGGATTGGAGGGATCACGCACGCCCCATCCGCCAAACGACCATCCCACACCACCTGCGCCACGTATTGCGGCACAACCACCAGTGACACCGTAGTACCACGGATCCGCCCCATTCTTGAAGTTCAGCCGCAGCGAGATGGCAACAAAGCTGACGCGCGCCTGTGCAGTCTCCCCCGTCATCTCATCTCGAAGCATGAACGCACGCGGGGCCGGAAATCGAACGTAGGTGGTGTCGCGCGCGGACTCGTTATCGCCATCACCGGTCTTCTGCCAGAACTCTCCGGCCCCGATGTCGAAGATGTAAGCTCCCGCCTTGTCGCACTCTGTTGGTCGCCAGTTGCAGAACGCGCCTCGAGGCGTGGTGTTCACAAATGCGGTGTTTCCGGGATTGGCGGCGTTCGGTCGAAATTCACCGGTAACGGTGGTTTCAATGACCTGGGCCGCGGCAGGCGCCGGCGATATCCAGAGAGCTGCCAGCAACAGGTACAGACCACGAATCATCGGCGCTCCTCACTATTTTTCAGCCTGGATGCGATGGGATGCGCGCAACTCACGCCGCCCACCATCATTACATCTCCTTCCCGGACATAGCGTCCCTCTTCCATCGTCAGCGTGCAGCTGATCCTGTTCGGATAGCGCAGCTCGACCACTGGCGCACGAGCGCTCAGTTCCAGGGTAAAGAACCCTTCTTCCTGACTGACACTGCGGCCAGCGTGATTGATCACCTGAACACCGCGCACGCCATTGCCGTCGGCATCGAGCACCTGGCCCATCACGGTGAAGGTGCGCAGCACATCAACGGTGGCGTGCATCACGCCCCCTTTGTTGAGGTGGTAGCTGACGGCGGACGGCTGCAGGGTGACAGCCGGTGCGTGCCGGCCCTGGAAATCGAACTGCACGTGCCCTGCCCGATAGGCCGTTACGGGTACGAAGTTGCGTCCCGGCTTCAGCTGTACGCCGCCGCCCTGGCTGTCGTCTGCGCGCAGCGCTACTCCAGGGTAGTCACTGCGCACCTCGACGATGATGCCGGTATCCACGCTGCCGCTGCGGCCTTGGCCGATGACCGCAGCATGGCCGCCACCCACCACCAGCGTACTGTCCAGATTGGCAGTGCCACTGACGTGCCTCGAAGCCGTGCTGCGGTACAGCTGCACGTCACCCTCCAACAGTGAACCCTGCAGGTAGGCACCCACGCCGCCGCCGACGCCGCTTCGCTCGGCACTGATCATGCCATTCACACTCTGCAGCAGCTTGCCATCCACGCGTTGCGTCGCTGCCGCGCTGACATACGTATCGCGCTGCCCGGCCTCGCCAGTACGACTGCCCAGGCTGCCGCTGTAGCTGCGGCGCTCGCTGCCCAGCGACACGCTGACGGTCAGGTCGATGCCGCGTTGCCTTCGGTAGTGGGTGAAACGGCTGCCGGGGCGGTCGTAGGCGGAAACACGCCAGTTCACATCATGCTTGCCGAACAGGGTCTCGCGACGACCGTAAGACACATCAATGCCAGTGCCCTTGGTAAAGCCCGTGCTGCGCGCCAACCGCAGGCTGGCGTTGTCGCGGTGGCTGAAACGATGGGTAATCGAGACGGCAGTGGTGTCCTGCCAGCCGCCGCGGGTTTCCCAGCGCGGCGCCGAACCGTTGCCTGGCAGCACGCGGTGACGTTGCTCGGCCCAGCTGCGGGCGTGGTTGGCCACCACCGAACCTGCGCGATACCGGTACAGGCCCTGCAGGTCAATGCCGCGCCCGGCATCACTGGATGTATAGATATTGGTGTAGGTGCTGAAGCTGTCACTGGCCTGCCAGTCCATCGACAGGCCTGCCGCGTGGCGCGTACCGATCTGCTGCACCGTGGCACCGGCCACGGCACGTGGGTGCAGCAGGTAATTGACCACCGCGCCGGCCGCGACCTTGCCCCCCTGGCTTGGGCTGCCACTGTCGAGCAGGCCACGCTGCTGGCCGGCAAACACGCTGTAGCGCCAACGCCGGGAGGGGTCCCTCCAGCGGCTGGGTTTGTGGATTGATGCGGTTTCGCGCGAGGCTTCGCGGCCGTCTTCGATGACGCGCAGTTCCACATCGTAGATGCCACCCGGCAGCCGCCGCGTGTCGATCTCCTGGATGCCGGGCGTGACCGCCTGCGTGGACAGCAGGTTGCCGTCACGCAGGATCTCCACCACGCCCTCGCGGCTGGCAGTGACATAGACCGGGTACACACTGGGGCTGCGGGTGTCAGCCAGCAGCACGTCCGACGAGCCGAGCATGAAGCCCAGCGCGGTATCGTTCTGCGTGCCGGGTGCACGCGGCTGGCGGATGATGCCCTCGAAGGTGGGCAGGAAGTAGCCGGCACGCACGAAGTGATCGCCCAGTTCGCGCTGTGCATATAGCGCGCTGAGATAGTGCTCGCGACTGCCCGGCTGGGCGTAGTACTGGTAGCTGCCGACCGTGCTCCAACGGCCGACACTGCCGCGCAGTTCGGCGCTGTAGCGCGCCGTCGCCTGCTGATCCTGGCCGCCATGCATGGCCAGGCTGTTGCGCACGATCAGGCCATGGCTGCCCGCATCGGGCAACGCGACGTGGCGCTCTTCCTTGTGCGCTCCGCCTGGGGTCAGCAGGCTGAGCAATGAGCTTGACAGGCTGTAGTGCAGCGCGGCCAGGCCGCGGCACTGCTTGCTGCACACTCCCAGCGCCATCGGCTCGGCCAGTGCCTCGGCCCAGCGCGTGCGTTCGGTCTGCGGCCAGGGGCTGTCGTGGCTTTCACCGAAGCCGACCAGTTGCACGCGATTGTCTTCGTGCAGCAGCACCTCGGCATCACCCAGGTAGCGTCCGTCCAGCTCCACGCGCACGGTGAGCGGATTGCCGAACAGGTGCGCGCGGAACTCGGCGGGCATACGCTCGCGCTGCTCCAGCAGGCTGGGCAGGTCATCCAGGGTGAGACCGGCTGCCTGGCTGGATGCAGCAAAGACAGCGGCACCGATAGCGGCGGCCAACTGCGCCAGCGGCAGGCGGGTAGGAGATCGTAAGGAGCGCATGGAGGCGATTCCGGCCTGCCTGCGGCGCGCGTGGCGCCACAGGCAGAACGCGGCTTACGGAATGTCGCTTTCGAAGATCATGTGGAACTGGCCGCCGTAGCTGCCCTGCTTATAACCATCGGCCGGCACGGTCGGAGAGATGGCAAACGCCAGCGACTTGCCCGCTGCGGCCTGTGCGGCGTTGGCCACTTCGATCTTCGCCGCCGAGGTGGCCGGCACAACGACGTTGTCGATCTTCACGTCGAGATTCACCACATGCGCCGCCGATGCCATCTGCGCCGGCGCCGTCAGATAGGCACTGACCGCAGCCGGCGACTTGACATTGATGACGCGGCCCGTCAGTTCGCTCAGGGTCTGGTGGGCCGTATCCCACGGCAGGTTCTGCGGCAGGCCTTCCCAGCCGTCCGGGGTGGACACCTGCAGGCCGGCGCTGTTCGGCACGTCGGCGGTGACATTGATGGTGATCGACTTGGTCTCGGTGGCGGCCAGGGCAACGGCCGGGGTGATCAGCAGGGCGGTGGCCGCTGCCAGTAAGGTGGTCTTCAGGGACATGGATGCACTCCAGGTTCAAGGGTGGAAATCAAGGTGCCAGGCAAGGGCAAAGCAATCCCAGCGGGCGCCCGGCAGGCCCGTTCGGGATAGATCCATGGATAGGGCCGTTGCCTAGCGGCGCGAGTCGATGCTGCGTTGGCTGTCGCCCTCGCGAAGCTCGAAACGCAGGAACTGGTGCTCGGCGGCCTGCAGCGCATAGCTGTTGCCGGGACGCACATGGGCGATGATTCCCGGCGTGCAGGTATCAGGACGGTCGCGCTCGCACTGGCGCAGGTTGTCCAGCACCACGGTGGCGTTGCCGCGATTGCGCACCTGCTGTTGCTCAATGAGCGTGTCGTAGTGCGGGTTCTCCGGCGCGACGAAGAAGATCGTGCCGTAACCGGTGAATACGCGGATGGCAGAGGTGAGCTCCACTGCCTCCCGGGCCTGGTCTTCGCTGAGCGAGAATTCCTCGGCTGTCGGCGCCACCGGGATGAAGCGCAGCCGGTAGTAGCGCTCCTGGTCACGCGCACCGCGATACACCAGGCGTGTGGCCTGCTGCCCATTGCCTGCGATGATCAGGCGGCTGGGACTGGCGATGACGCCTTGCGTGTCCGGTGCATTACGGACCAGCGCGGCGGTATCCACTGGTGTTTCGCTGGCCTTGCCCTCCGCATCGAAGTGCATCTGGGTAACTTCAACCCGTACGTAGGCCGTGGCGTCACCGGTGTTGCGGATGCGCTTGAGCAGATTGCTGCGCGTGGGTTGCAGGTAGTCGAACAGTACGCCGACGTTGATCTGCGGGGTGGATGCGTGCGCGCTACCACACAGGATGACCGACAGAATCAAGGACAGAAGACGATGCATGGCGAGCCCGGAGGGGGATGGCAAGCGGGAATTCTCACGGCTTCATCACAACCCCGAAATACAAGAAGTTGCAAAAGTCGGACTTGTCCTACAGGTTTGAAGCGATTCCTATGCGTCAGCCGCAGGATGTATCCGCTGGCGATTCAATGCCGGTCAGCCCACTGGTCGGCGAACGCGGCCATGGCACGCACCCGCGCATCAGCCATCACCTTCATGTTTCGAACCGGTCTGATGGAAGCATGCCGCAGTCGCGACGACGATGCGGGCTACCTCATCAACCATCAGACGAATGTCCACATCTCCGCATCGCACCTTGTTGGCCATTTCCGTGGCCAGCGCGCTCTTCGCAGCAGGTCCGGCCATCGCGGGCCAGCTGATCGCCGATGGCACCGTGGAAACGCCAACCGCCACGGCATACGAAACGACCCTGGACAATGAGCACGCCTTCCATGCGCGCAATCGTGGTCAGATCATCGCAACAGGGGAGCTCGAACTATCGACGTCGGGCGATGGCGCGGCAGGCGTGTTCCTGGAGGGAATGAGTCACGTCTCGATGCTTGGGGCGGAAGGCAAGCGCATGTCCGTGCGCACCACGGGTCTCAACGCTGCAGGCATCCATATCAATGACGGCACGCTTACCGAGGCCAGCTACCTGGACATCCAGACCGAGGGAGATGGTTCTGCTGGGATGGAAGTAGAGCATGGCCAGATGCTGATACGGGACAGCACCATCAAAACCCTGGGTGAGGCCGCGCACGGAATCCTCAAACAGGGGGTTGGATCGGGTACGGTGGAACGCGTCCTGATCACCACCGGGGGGGATCACGCGATTGGCATGAAGGTGGTCTCCAGCCTGGTCAACGTCAATGACGGTACCCGCATCGAAACTGCTGGCGAGCAGGCGCACGGGCTGGTGATCGAAGGGGTAGGGAAGGTCAATCTGTGGAACAGCCAGGTCATTGCCAACGGTTTGGACGCCTGGGGGGCTGTGGTCGACGACGCGGGAAGCCTCGCGCTTGACGGCGCCCTCATTGAAAGCTCGTTGGCTGGGCGCGGGGGAGTGCGTGTACGTGGTGGCGCTGATTCCCGCCTTGCATTGGCCAGAGGTTCTCGCATTGCCGGGTTGAACAACATCGCCGTCTCGCTCGATGCTGCCGTGTCCGGGCGATTTGCTCTTGATCTGGCAGGTTCCTATCTGGAAGGCGACATTGTGCATACCCGTGAGGACCTTGAGGCCGGGCGGGTTTCGACAGCGAAAGTTCACGTATCGCTCACCGGCAATTCGGTGTGGACCGGCGCCTCCACGCTGCTTGAAAGTGTGTCGCTGACGGACAGCTGGTGGGTGATGGGCCGCGGGTCAGCAGTGGGCGAACTGCAGGTAAGGGACGGTCTTGTTGCTCTCATGACCCCTGCGCATGCGGAGAACACGGTACTCAGCGTGACCAGCGATCTGCACGCCAGCAACGCTGTCTTCCATTTTTCAGGCGCGCTCGACGGCGACGACTCACGGATCGGTCGCATTCACGTGCAGGGTGATGCGTTTGGCGATGGCAGGGTCTCGGTGGACAATATCGGCGGGTTGGGTGCGGAGACCATCACCGGCATCCCGTTGTTCCAGATCGATGGAGCATCCCTTGCGGATTTCACGTTGAATGGGCGTGTGGTTGCCGGCCTGTATGAGTACTTCCTGCACAAAGGCGGCGTGCCGGGCGGAGAAGGCAACTGGTACCTTCGTTCGGAGATTCCTGCGCCTCCTGTGGACCCGTGTGAGTCTGATCCCACGGTACCGGGGTGCCCGGTCGATCCGATGGATCCGGGCGAACCGACAGCCCCGGGGAATCCTGGCGGCCCCGGGATTCCAGGCGCGCCCGGCGACCCGCAGGACCCCAATGACCCGACCGGGCCCTGGACACCGGGCGACCCGATTGGCCGCCCAGGGCCGCTGCTGCGATCGGAAGCGGGCGCGTATCTTGCCAACCAGCAGGCCGCGCTGAACATGTTCGTTCACCGCCTGGCCGAGCGCCGTGGCGGCATGCGGGCCGAGGACGACCGCACGGTCTGGGCACGGCTTGACAGCCAGCAGGCCGACTTTGATGCATTGGGGGGTCAGTTGTTGGTGGACGGTGGATCGTCGGTGCTGCAGGTCGGCAGCGACCTGCTGCGCGCTGGCAATGCGATCTACGGCGTGATGCTCGGCGTTGGTAATGCCAACAGCACCGTTGTATCGGAGCGGACCGGATACAGCGCGAAGGGACAGGTACGTGGCAGTGCGATCGGCGTGTACGGCACGTGGCAGCAGGACGCGGGAGGGGATCAGGGCTTCTACGCAGATGGCAGCCTGCAGCATGGGCGGTTCAAGAACCGCGTGCAGGGTATGGGGCTGCATCGCGAGTCCTATGATTCGCGGGCGATCATCGGTGCCTTGGAGGGCGGCTACATTGCTCCGGTCTGGCGAGGGGCATCGGCGACGCTGTTCGTACAGCCGCAGGTGCAGCTCATCTACAGCCGGTTCCACGCAGGGCAGCATGTGGAACGAAACGGGACGACGGTGGGCAATGCCAAGGCGGGGGGGGTGGCTGGGCGCATCGGTGCGCGCGTGTTCGGTCACTCGATGGCACTGGGCAACCGCGTGCAGCCCTATCTGGGCGTGAACTGGTTGCGCGGCCCAGCGACCAATGCGCTGGATTTCAACGGTCAGACCCTTGCGGTCGGCATGCCGCGCGATCGCGTTGAAGTGCAGGGCGGCGCCGAACTGGAGCTGGGGGAACGCGTAGGTGCCTGGGGTGGAGTAAGCCTGCAGCGCGCCGACCAGAACTATCGGAACATCATTGGGCAGGTCGGCATCAGGGTGGCCTGGTAAGGAATGGCGGAGCAGGGCGGCGGAGAGGCCGCCCTGTCCACTAGCGACGGTATGCCGGCCAGCGGCCGGCACTACCTCATGTTTCAGAACCCTTCCGCAAACGCATCCGTGGCCCGCACCAGCGCGTCCACTGTCGCCGGCTCATTCGCACTGTGGCCGGAGGTCACCATCTCCAGCCTGGCTTCCGGCCAGGCCTTGGCCAGGTCCCAGGCGCTGCGCGGCGGGCAGATGATGTCGTAGCGGCCCTGCACGATCACGCCGGGCAGGTGGCGGATGCGGTCGATGTCGCGCAGCAGCTGGTCTGGCTCCAGGAAGATACCGTTGCGGAAGTAGTGCGCTTCGATGCGGGCCTTGGCGAGCGTGTCCAGCGGGTCATCCGTGGAAACAGCATCCACATCGTGCTGCAGGGTCGCCGCATTGTCTTCCCAGCCCAGCCAGGCCTGCGCAGCTTCGATGCGGGTCGCCTCATCCGGGCCGTCCATGCGCGCCCAGTAGGCTGCGATCATGTCGCCACGCTCGGCCTCCGGGATGTAGGCCTCATAGCGGTCCCAGCGCTCTGGGAAAATCCAGCGCGCACCGCCGTTGGCCTCGGCGAACCAGCGGTTCTCGACCTCACGACCGAGGAAAACGCCGCGCACGATCAGGCCGGTGGCGCGTTCGGGATGTGCCTGCGCGTAGGCCAGCGACAGGGTTGAGCCCCAGGAGCCGCCATAGACCAGCCAGCGCTCGATACCCAGGTGCTCGCGCACCTTCTCGATGTCGGCCACCAGGTCCTGCGTGGTGTTGTCGCGCAGTTCGCCGAACGGCGTGGAGCGGCCGCTGCCGCGCTGGTCGATCAACACGATGCGGTAACGCGCCGGGTCGAAGAAGCGGCGATGGGTGGGCGAGATACCGGCGCCGGGGCCGCCATGCAGGTACACCACCGGGATGCCCTCGGGCGTGCCGCACTCTTCGATGTGCAGCGTGTGCAGATCGCTCACCTTCAGGGTGAACTCGCGGTAGGGCTCGATGGCGGGGTAAAGGGTACGCATGGGGGCGCTCACAAACAGGGGCGGCCAGCATAGCGCCGCAGCCCGATGCCTGCAGTGGCACATGCTTTCGCGGTGCTGGAAATGGGCTGGCCGATGCGCATAAGCTGCCGCGATGCAATCGACCACGACAGGGATGTCCACGCCCGATCCCAGCCTCAGCAGTGGCGCACGCGAGCTGCTGAAGTGGATCGCGCTGCTGACCATGACCGGCGACCACGTGGCAAAAGTGGTCTACGGCGGCTACCTGCCGGTCGTAAGCGAACTGGGCCGCATCGCGTTCCCGCTGTTCGCGCTGGTGATGGCCTGCAACCTCGCCCAGCCGGGCGCGGACCTGCGCAAGTCGATCCGTCGCCTGGCCGCATGGGGCGTGATCGCGCAGCCGTTGCATGCACTGGCCTTCGGTTCCTGGCTGCCGCTCAACATCCTGCTCACCTTCGCCTTGGCGGCAGCGGCGGTGCATGCGCTGGCGAACAATCGGCCGCTGCTGTTGCTGCTGGCGGCGGGCATGGCGCCGATGCTGGTGGACTACCAATGGGCGGGCGTCGGCTTCGTGCTGCTCGGGTGGCTGGCGTTCCGCCATGGTGCGTGGTGGCTGCTGCTGATCGGGTTTGCTGCAGTGTGCTGGGCCAACCACAATGGTTGGGCGCTGCTGACCATTCCCGTGGTGCTGGCGGTGGCGCGCGTGCGTTGGCGGCTGCCGAGGTGGCGCTGGACGTTCTATGGCTATTACATCGGGCACCTGGCGCTACTGGCGTTGTACGTACAGCTGCGCGGTCAAGGGTGATGGCCGCAGCGGGGCCGCGCTATCGTCGCTGTCCGATGGAAGCGGCGCTCATCGCCCGGGAGGATGGTTGGGTGGCGGAACGTACCGCCACTCCACTCAGTCAACCGACCGGAGCAACCCATGAGCATCGAATCGATCCTGTACTCGGCCCAGGCTACGGCTGTCGGCGGCCGTGAAGGCCGCGCCACTTCGTCCGACAAGACCCTGGACATCGCCCTGTCCACCCCGGCCGAACTCGGTGGCACCGGCGGCACCGGCACCAACCCGGAGCAGCTGTTTGCCGCTGGCTATTCGGCCTGCTTCCTCGGCGCCCTGAAGTATGTCGCCGGGCAGGACAACATCGCCATCGCAGACGATGCCGCGGTCACCGGCCGCGTCGGTATCGGTGCGGTCAGCACCGGCTTCGCCATCGATGTGGCACTGACCATCTCGCTGCCGGGCGTGCCCACCGCGCAGGCCGAGGAGCTGGTGCGCAAGGCGCATGTCGTCTGCCCGTATTCGCATGCCACCCGCAACAACATCAACGTGGCACTGGTCATCGCATGATGCCATCGGCCGCAGCCGGCGGCTGCCTGCTGCGGCCTCTGCGTTCTGCCTAGCGGTCCAGGTCATGCCAGTCATGCGGTGCCGCCGCCAGGAACGCGTGGGCGGCGGCATACAGCGCAGTTGCGCCCTCGGCCAGCGACTCGGCACTGAACTCACCCAGCACGGACAGGGTGCCGGCCTCGCTGCCATCGCGCCGGTGACCCAGTACCAGCACCGGTACGTTTGCCAAACGGGCCAGGCGCAGCGGTGCAGGTTCTCTGGTCACGCCGGTTTCCCGCCACGGGCAGGGGTCCAGCAGGGCCACCACCGTCGCTCCGCGGCGCAGCTGCCGCCAGGCCTCGCCCCGCTGCTGCGCACGGCCGATCTCCAGGCGATGCCCTTGGCGCTTCAGCGCCAGTAGTGTGCGCAGTTCGGGCGAATCGTCGCGGTGATGGGTGTTGACGAAGTAGTGCGCGGGCGCGCCCGGACGATCGAGCACGGCGGCCAGCGCCAGCTCGACATCGCCAGTGGGCAGCAGGCAGACAACACGGCGCCGCCCAGCCGCCGCCGCCCACAGCGCACCCGGGTCCTGCCAGGCCATGCCACGCAGTACGTGTTGCAGGGCGCTGAAGGGCAGGGACTGCAGGCGTTGGAAATGGGCCTGACGCAACCACCGCCCGGCCAGGAAACGGGCGCTCAGTTCCGCCGCAGCCGAGGGCGCGTGGCCCAACCGCTGCAGGGTGTCGAAGGCGCGGCCATGGCGTTCTGCCTGCAGTAGTGGCCCGAGTGCGGAGGCCGCACCCTCGGTTAGAGAGACCCGCGCAGGTGCCGGCAGCAGTGGCAGCAGGACCGCGCCGAGCCGCAGGCTTGCACGGTGGCAGGCTTGCCGGGCCATCAGACGGAGTGCCCACAGGCGCTCGCGGCCTCTTGATGCTGTCATCGTGATGTCCTCGTCAACGGGGAGCGCCCAGCCTCGCCAGCCTTGAGCAGCCCGGAAACCGGACAAGTTCGAAATGTGGACAGAACTGTCTATACGGGCAAATGCGTCACGCATGGCCATCTTTTTGGACTTTGTCCTACATCGACGGCGGCGACCGCCACGCATGCTGGCGCTCCCATGTTCTTCACGCCGAGCGCTCGACGCCGCCCGATGCCATGCCGTCCGCCGCCCCTTCCATTGCCGATTCGCTGCGCCGCCTGCACTCCGCTGCCGGGCCGGCGCCTGCTGGTGCGGGCGAGCTGCAGGCGCTGCGGCGGTATCCGCGACGGCTGATGCTGGCGTGTGGGGCGGTGCTGAGCCTGCTCTCGCTGAGCGTGCTGATCACCCTCATCGTGGTCCAGGTCAACGGCTACGAGGCGCGTCGCATTGCCGAATTCCGCCGTGCGCACACGGCGCTGCAGTTCCAGCTGGCACGCCAGGACGCCGCCTACGCGCGGTTGGCCAACATGGCCGAGTACGCCTGGGATCGCGACGTCCAGCTGGGTGACGCCAGCGCCGAAGCCATGCGCAACGCCTACCTGCAGGGCGGCCAGCGGCTGGTGGTGGCCGCCGATGCAAGCAGCCGGCCGCAGATGGCGCTGGGCCTGGAGACAGCGCAGTGGCGCCCGCAGGAGCTGCAGCGTTATCTGCAGCTGACCACGGCGGTGTCGCTCATCCAGCGCCTGAGCGGAACCGCAGACGATGCCGAGCCCGCCGGTGCATCCTATTTCTTCGATCCCAGCGGGCAGTACCTGTCGCTGGACAAGGGTTTGACCGAGCGCAGCCTGATCACCGCGCTCGCGGCGAATTCACGTAGCGATGTATTCGAACACCTGCGTGCGCCGGCGCAGCTGCTGGCACCGGCCTCCGGCCACGACCAGGTGCCGCTGCTGGAAAGCGTGGAGCGCAGCGACAGCCCGCGGCGGACGTTCGGTCGCCACCCGATCACCGGCGAGCCCTCGCTGGTGTCGGTGTTCCAGGCCAGTGCGGGGGCGACGCCCATCGCCACCTTCGTGGCCTACGAGCCGATGGCACGCCTGCAGGCACTGCTGCGCCATAACAGCAAAGGCCACATCGCATTGCTGGACCGCGACGGCCTGCGCGTGCTGGCCTCGGACGGCGCCGATGCCACGGCCATGCGTACGTCCGCCGACACCGATTGGGTGCTGCTGGGCGACGCCACGCGTGCGCGCTTCCACAACGGCCGATTCACCCTGGCCCTGGCCGTGGCCGGTACGCCCTGGACGCTGGTGGAGACCTACTGCTGGCGGGATATCCTGCGCGGCATCGCACCGATGCTGCTCAGCGGCATTGCCTGTGTGCTGGTGGCACTGGCACTGCTCTGGTTCCTGTTGCTGTGGCTGCATCGGCGCATGTACACGCCGGCGTTCCGGCAGGTGAAAGCCATCTATGCCCGTGACCGCCGTCTGCGCCTGCTGCTCGATCACGTGCCCGTTGGCGTGGCACTGCTGGAAGCCAGCACCGGCCACGTACAGGACTGGAATGGTTCCTTGCAGCGCATGGATCGTGCTGCCGGTGCGCGACTGATGCCACAGCTGCGCGAGGCGATGATGCAGGCCGATACCCGCCATGGTGCGGTGAAGGTGGAGGGCGACATCGCACTGGCAGGCGATCCAAAGCAGCGCCTGTTCCATCGTACGCATATGCATTCAGGTGGTGATGCCTGGCCGGGCGGTGTGCTGCTGATGGTGGAGGACATCAGCCACGATATGCGTGAGCTCGTGGCGGAGCAGAAGCGGACTGCGGAAGCAGAAGCCTGCAGCCGCGCAAAATCCAACTTCGTGGCGGCGATGAGCCACGAAATCCGCACGCCGCTGCACGGCATCATTGGCCACCTGGAGCTGCTCGCACGCAGCCCGTTGCAGGCCGAGCCTGCCGAGCGTGTGCTGCGCCTGCGCCAGTCTGCCGATTCATTGATGGACATCATCACCGATGTTCTGGATCTGTCGCGCATCGAGTCCGGGCAGTGGACGCTCACCCCCGAACGGTTCGCCCCTTCGGCGCTGCTGGAGCGTGTTGCCGTGCTGTACGCCCCGGTAGCACAGGCGAAGGGCCTTCAACTGGATTGCGTGGTGGATGCCGATGTGCCGGCCGCAGCCGTGGCGCCGATGGCGGCCATCGAGCGGGTGCTGCGCAACCTGGCCAGCAATGCGCTGAAGTTCACCGCCTCGGGCCGGGTGCAGCTGCGGGTGTCCTGCCAGCGCGGTGATGAGGGCTGCTACCTGCGCCTTGAAGCCACTGATTCCGGCATTGGCCTGAGCGCTGTCGAGTGCCAGTGGTTGTTCCAGCCGTTTGTGCAGGCCGCGCCCAGCATCGTTGCGCGCTTCGGCGGCTCCGGCCTGGGTCTGGCGCTGTGCCAGCAGCTGTGCGAACGCATGGGGGGGCGCATATGGGTGGAAAGCACCGCCGGCGTTGGCAGCCGTTTCGTCTTCGAGGTGCCGCTGTTGACCTCGATCGCCATCCCGGTGCCGCTGCCACTGGCCGGGCAGCGGATCAATCTGCTGGCTGCGCCTGGCCCGTGGCACGGGGAGCTGGAACGGCGGCTGCAGAAGTGGGGGGCACAGGTGCAGCTGGTACGTGGCCCGGCGGTGGAGGGCGCGTGCGGGGGCGCGTGGGTCCTGTTCGAGGCGCCTGGCGAAGACGTCCGCTGGGTACGGCAGAGTGGCCAGCCGTGGGTCCAGGTCTCCCGCGAGGGGCCGCTGCGCCCACAGCCAGAACAGGGTGGCTGGACGGTGTCCTGCTATGCCAGCGAGGCCTTGTCCCAGGCAGTGCTGCAGGCGCTGGCTTCGGCTGGGCCAGATATGCCAGCTATTGACGCAATCGGATAAATTGCATGGGTACCCACCTCAGGATCACGGTCATGGCAGGCACCGAAGCAGTGCAGGGAACGGACGGCAGGGCCGTCGCCGCGCGCCTGGACGACCTGCGCCGGCTGCGTCGCCGCCTGCTGCTGGGAGGCGGTGCGCTGATCACGGTGCTGGTGCTGCTGACGGCCATTGTCAGCTCCATTGCCGATGTGGAAGAGTTCCACGCCCGCGAACGCCAGTCCTTCCTTGAAGCACGTGCCGCGCTGGACTATTTCCTCTACCAGCGTGACCGGGCCTATGCCACCTCGGTCAATGGCAACGACGTGCTGTGGCGTGACCAGCGGCCGGCCCTGCAGGCGGTCGGTGCGCCGCTGGCCGAGCGCTTCCATGCCCAGGGCGAGGAGGTGGTGGTCCGCGCTGAAGGGCGCACTGCCGTGCCATGGCTGGTGCTGGGTGCCCGCGACAATCCCTTGCCGCCCGGGGAGCTGAAGGCCTACCTCGGCATGATCGACATCTACTCGGCCTATACCGCCGATTCGATTACCTCGCAGGACGTGCCCGGCCCGGTGGCGATGTTCGCCTATGAGCCACAGGGGCGACTGCTGGCCGTGTCCAACGTCCGCGACGAGGCTCAGCTGCTGCAGACCCTGGGCGTGGCCACCCGCCAGCAGGCCTTTGCCCGCCTGCTGCGTGATGAGCCGGAGGTGCGCAAAGTGCCGCCGCGTCCTGGCCCCATCCGTGCCGCGTCTCGTGAGGGCAGGCTGCTGTCGCGCTTTGCAACCAACCCGCTCAATGGGCAGTCGTCGCTGGTGGGTGTGGTCACGATGGCCGAGGGCACCACGCCGTACTTCCGGCGCGTCGTCTTCGAGTCGGTCGACAACATCAAGTCCCGGCTGGAAGCGCGTGAAGAGGGGCGCTATCTGGTGCTGTCGTCCAAGCACGAGGTGGTGCTCAGCAGCGGCGGGCTGAGCAGCCAGGAGCAGGGCCTGCTGCTGCAGGCCTTGCCGGCTCGCATGGGCACCAAGCCTTCGCGGCAGTACGCGCAGGGTCGCTTCATCATCAGTTGCAGCCTGCCGGGCGTGGACTGGACGCTCAGCCATGTCTACGACTGGTCCGATATCTGGGCGGCGCAGGGGCCCTACCTGCTGGCACGCAGCCTCAGCGCGCTGCTGATCATCGGCCTGCTGTGGTGGCTGCTGCTGCGCATCGACCGCCGTGTATTCAAGCCGGCATTGGCCGATGCCTCGCGGGTCTACGAGAGCGAAGCGCTGAGCCGGGCCATCATCGGCACCGCACCGATTGGGCTGGCACTGCTGGCGCGCGACAGTGGCATGCCGCTGTTGCAGAACGAGACCGCACGAGCCCTGGTCGGCGAGGGCGCCGAGGAAGGCAGCGATGCGATCGCACCGCTGTACGTGAGGCTGGCCGAGCTGGGGCGCAGCAGCCATGGCGACGAAGCGCTGGAGCTGCAGTGGTCGCCCGACGACGAGGGTTGCGACACGCAGCTGCAGATCAGCATGGCACTGGCCACGTATCACGACCAAGCGGTCTGGGTCTGTGCCCTGCGCGATGTGACCGCCCAGGTGGAGCTGGAAGACACGCTGCGCCGTGCCCGCGAGGATGCCGAGGCCGCACGCCAGGCCGCAGAGGCTGCAACGCGTGCCAAGTCCGCGTTCGTCGCGACGATGAGCCATGAGATTCGCACGCCGCTCAATGGTGTGCTGGGCCACCTCGAGCTGCTGGCCCGTTCGCCGCTGCAGCCCGGCCAGCGCGAGCGGCTGGATCGCATCCGATTCTCTGCCGATGCGTTGATGCGGATCATCAGTGATGTGCTGGATTTTTCCAAGATCGAAGCCGGGCAGCTGGATGTGGAGCCCGCTCCCTTTGCGCTGCGCCCTCTTATCGAAAGCGTGGCACTGCTCTACGCTCCCGATGCGCTGCGCAAAGGCGTGCGCCTGTTCTTCGCCGTGGAGGCGCCGCTGGGCCAGGACTGCATTGGCGATGCACATCGCATCCGCCAGATCCTCAACAACCTGGTCAGCAACGCGGTCAAGTTCACCGAATCGGGTCGCATCATCCTGCGTGCCGAAGTGCAGGATGTGGATGGCATGGGCACCCAGCTACGCATGCAGGTGATCGATTCCGGCATCGGCATGAGCCTGCAGCAGGCAGGACAGCTGTTCCAGCCGTTCCAGCAGGCCGATGCCAGCGTCTCGCGCCGGTACGGCGGCAGTGGGCTGGGCCTGGCCTTGTGCCAACAACTGGCGCAGGCGATGGGTGGCCAGGTGGCGGTGGAGAGTACCGAAGGCGTGGGCAGCAGTTTCACCCTGCTGCTGCCGGTACGCCTGCAGCCTGCAGCGCTGCCTGCAGCGCAGCCCTTGGCGGGCCAGCGCATCACTGTGCTGTCATCCACGCCTGAGTGGCGAAATGAGGTTGGGCGTCTGATGGCGGAATGGGGCGCGCAAGCCCTGCTGTTGGATGCACCGCAAGCCGATGCCAGCGGCGAGGTGCTGCTGATCGCAGGCGATCACCGCCCATGGGGCCATGACGAGGAGCGGCAGTTGGCGGCTGCCCATCAGCGCACCGTATTCGCGCATGCACAAGGCCCGTTGACGCCGGAATTGCGCGGTGATCGTACCGAAGTGACCTGCTACGCGAGTGAAGCGTTGCTGGCGGCCATTGGCGCGCCGCAGCAAGGTCCAGCGCCCAGCGCTCAAGCCGAGCGGGCCGCCGCGCAATCACGTGGGCGCGTATTGCTGGTGGAAGACAATGCGGTGAACCGTGAGTTGATCCAGCAGCAGCTGGAAGAACTGGGTTTCGCGGTGGAGGCTGCAGAAGACGGTGCCGCCGCATTGGCGTTATGGCGCAATGACACCTATCTGGCAGTGCTGACCGACATCAACATGCCGGTGATGGATGGCTACGCCCTGGCGCGTGAGCTGCGCCAGCGCGGGCAGTCGCTGCCGATCCTGGCGATCACCGCCACCGCACTGGCCAGCGAGCGTGAGCGCTGCCTCGCGGCGGGCATCGATGATCTGCTGCTGAAGCCCTTGAATCTCGAACGCCTTGAGGCTGGATTGAACAGAACCAGTCGGCGCCCGGCCGCTGGGGCCATCGCAACCGCCAGCGTAAGCCGGCCATCCGCCGCCATCCGCCGCCTGTTCGTGGAGACCGGCGACAAGGATCTACAGGCGATGGCCGAAGCACGTGTCGGGAACGACATGCAGCGGCTGCTGGATCGCGTGCACGCGTTCAAGGGCGTGCTGCAGATGCTGGGCGAGCACGCGTTGGGCGAGCGTTGCGGCGAGGTGGAGCAGGTGTTGCGCGAAGGGATGGACGTTCCGGCATCGCAGCTCGATGCCCTGCACGCGGCGCTGCAGGCATGCCTGGATGACTACCGGCGCGAACTGGAGCAGGAATCGTGACGAATGCACCACGCGCCCGATCAGCGCTGCGGATCGGGCACCTTGAGGCCAAGATCGGCCGCGAACGAGAACAGCTCCGCATCGCGCTCGATGCCCAGCTTGCGCATCGCGTTGACCTTCTGCGTGCTGACGGTCTGCTTCTTGCGGTCCAGGCGTGCGGCGATCTCGGTGATGCTCAGGCCTTCCAGGAACAACCGGACCACTTCCACTTCCTTCGGCGAAAGCGCGGTCACCCGGCGCTGCTCCTTGCGGCGCAGCAGTTCCGCCACCGCCGGCGAGTGATAGCGGCGATGCGCATAGACCGCCATCACCGCTGCCTGCACCTGCGAAAGATCATCCGACTTGCTGACAATGCCGGCGGCGCCGCTGGCATCGAGCTTGTGGATCAGGCCGGGCTGGTCCAGGCCGGTCATCACCACGATGCGCAGGGAAGGGTAGTGCAGTGCGAGATAACCCAGCAGCTCCAGCCCATCGCCAAACGCACCGCCGGGCATCGCGTAGTCGGTCACCAGGACATCGCAGGGTTCGCGCTCAAGCAGGGCGACCAGTTCGGTGGAGTCGGCCGCTGCGCCGATGCACTGGATGGCAGGCGCCTCATCAAGCGCACTCCGCACGCCCAGGCGGATCACCGGGTGATCGTCGGCAAGGGCAACGCGAATGGCCAACGAGTTCATCAAGGCGAGTATCCGATGGAAGCGGGAAGGAACCCAGTGCCGGCAGCCGGCAGGGACAACACAGTAAAGAACCGCAAGGACATCATGTCATGAATATCCGCATTGTCATCGCCGATGACCATCCCGTCATCCTCGCCGGAGTGCGTGAGTCCCTGGCCCAGGAGCCGGGGATGGAAATTGTGGCCACAGCTGGAAATTCTACGGCATTGGTCGAGGCATTGAGCAAGCATTCGGTGGATGTGGTCGTAACCGACTTCTCGATGCCAGGGGGCGAGTATGGCGACGGCGTTGCCATGATTGGATTTCTTCGCCGGCGCTTCCCGAAATTGCCACTGGTGGTGCTCACCAGTATTTCGGGGGTGCAGGTGCTGGCCAGCATCGGGCGGGCGGGGGTGAACTGCATTGTCGGCAAGCTCGACCCCGCGGCCGACCTTGCCTTGGCGATCCAGTCGGCGAGATACCAGCGTGGTTTCCTGTCTGCCAGCATCGTGCAACAGCTTGAGCAGCTGTACGACGTTTCCCTGACCAAGCGTGAAGTGGAAGTGCTGCGCATGATTGCGCATGGAATGACCCAGAAAGAGATTGCTGAGCAGCTCAAGCGCAGCCGGCAGACGGTCAGCACGCAGAAGCACTCGGCCATGCGCAAGCTGGGGCTCAAGCGCACCAGCGAGATCTTCGACTATGCCCTGGATCAGGGCCTGGTTTCGGCCTCGCAGGTGGCGCGCGGCCAGCCCGAGGGCAGCGACGATGGATGACGCCGCCGCAACCGGACATTGTCCGATGGAAACTCAGGATCAGGGCGATAGGGTGGAGGCATCGATTGCCGACACGCGCGGAGCCGCCATGCCCCCTCTACTTGACGCACGCATTGCATCGCTGATGTGGAGTTTTGCCCAGCTGACGCCGCATGGACAGAAGCGCTACATGGAACTTCTCAACGAGTACCTGTATGCATCTCCCAGCCAGCGCAAGCAGATGCGCAGCGATTGGATTGCGGCCTATGGCCGGAGCTGCGCATGTGGCGATGAACTGGAGCCGCACTGGCAGCAGGAACGACGCAAGGCCTGACGGCGAAAACTAGAACGAGTCAGACAGCATCAGGGAAGGAATCCGGTCACCTTGGCTGGGTCGGCTACAGCACAGAGTCCTCGTCCTCTCTGGCGGCCGGCATTCCCTTCAATGGAGCTGTCACGATGAACAACCTGCGTCACCTTTCCCTGGTGGCTGCCTTGCTGGCCGGCCTGTCTCCGCTGGCCGCAACTGCCGCCGAAGTTCACCTCTCGCCGAACAGCAATGGTGGAAGTGGTGCCATGCCGTCTGGCTACGGCACGTTGTACTTCAATCTGAAAGAAGGCGATTGGGCCGAAGAGATCACGTTGCCAGCGAATCCGCGGTCGGGCGACGAGGTTCTGTTGACCTCCGAATCGAATCGCATGGCGCGCCTGGATACATCAGGCACCAGCTTCAAGGATCTGGTGTACCTGCCGGTTGGCCGGGGAACTTCGCTGTGGCTGTTCTGGGATCCGAGCGTGAACAGCTGGCTTGTGCTGGGTGGGCATTCGGCTCAATTCGTGCAGCCGCAGTGGGGCATGCCGGAGCTGAGCATTCCGCCATCCGGGGCTCCGGTAACGCAGGTGCACGACAGCGGCTGGAAGTTCACCGCCATCAATCTGCCCGATGCTGCTCCGCAGGGTGCACAGTTGGCGGTCACCAGCCGGCAGAGCAATGACATTCTGGTCCGCAGCGGTTCCTCGGTCATGGTCTGTGCTGCGGCGCAGGCCTGTGCCTATGTGTTCGACTTCCCCACGGGCCAGTGGCATCCGCGCAGTGGCGTTGTTGAGATCAGCGCATCGCAGGTCGACCTGCCAGCACCCACAAACCGCTGGACCACGGTCATGGTGGGCAGCCCTGCCGACGACCTGCAGACCCCGGGCATGTTGCGCCTGCCGGCCTCCGGCGTGGATGGCGATGTCTATCAGGTGAAGAATCCTTCGGGGGATCACTTTGCCTACATCCTTGCCGACAACACCGATCTGGGCGAGGTGGTGCCGGTCAGTAGTGGCGTGAACACGTTCTACTTCGATGCGGGCCGCCGCATCTGGATGCATCAGCCCAGGTAAAAAGCCTTGCCTGGCGTGCGGCCAGAAATCCTGGCCGCACGTATCCCCAGTGAATCAGAGTTTGTTAGTGAAGATCTGGTGAAAAATAGGACGAGTCAGACAGCTTGAACGGCGGATCTCCATCAGCCTGATGGGGCCGGGGCGCACGCGCGCGAGTGCGGGTGCGCTCCGGGTAATTCCATTCAAGAGAGAGCAGATCTGATGACGAAGTCGCATCGCAATACCCTGCTGGCCGCCCTGCTGGCGTGCCTGGCCCCGGCTGCTGCATCGGCCACCGAGGCCTACCTGACCCCGAGCAAGAACGGCGGGAGCGGCGTCATGCCGTCGGGCTACAGCAAGCTGTACTTCGAGCTGGCTTCCAGCGATTGGGTCAACCAGATGCAGCTGCCGGCGAACCCGCAGGGTGCCGACTTTGTCGTGCTCAGCTCGCTGGCCCACGGCAGCAGTCGCCTGGACGCAGCCAAGACGGCCTTCGCCGATCTGGTCTACCTGCCGATCGATACCTATGCCAATGTCGAGCTGCGCTGGAGCAAGAACTACAAGCGTTGGGATATCTGGGACGGCCTGAGCGCCCGCCGCGTGATCGCGCGTGGTGACATTGCTGTGCCGCAGTCGGAGCATGCCGTCACCCAGGTCTATGTCGGCAGCCAGCTCGGCCCGGTATCGATGCTGTTGCCGGCCGCTGCACCGAAGGGGGCCGTGCTGGCCGTGGCCAATGACAGTGCCCATGCCGTTGCAATCAGCGGCAATGAGATCGCAGGTGGTCGGGCTTTCGCGTGCCCGGCCACCCAGGCCTGCGCCTTCGTGTTCAACAGCGGCGACGGCAAGTGGCATGCCCGCCATGGTCGCGACCACATCAAGCCGACCGAGTACCAGTTGCCGAAGCCTTCGCAGCGCTGGACCGACCTGGTTACCGGCAGCCCCGCTGAGGATGTGACTACTCCGGTGACCATGCGCATGCCGGCCGATGCCATTGACGGTGACATCTACCAGCTGACCGATCCGTCGAACTCGAATTTCTTCAAGGTTGAAGGTGCTGGCGCCAAGGCGCTGGGCGCCACGCCGGTGACGCTGCGCTATGACGCCACGCAGCGCAGCTGGGTGCGCCAGTACGAGAAGTAATTCGCGTGGATCCCGCGTCCGGGCGAGCCGAGGTCATGGCCCGCCCGGTGATCCGTTTCACTCCACAGCAAGAGACACCCAATGAACGCAAACGCACTGCTCCTGGCGGCGACGGTCGCCTGCTGCCTGCCGCAGCTGGCCCACGCCAACACCAACGAAGGTTACTACGCCACTGTTCGCATCGTTGATGCCGATCACCGTGCCCGCAACATGGATGCCAGCGCCCGCCCGGGCATTGGCCGCTTTGTGGCAGGCGACGAACACCAGCGCTTCGTCACCGGTGCCGTGGGCCTGGGATACGCGCATGGCAACGGCTGGCGCACCGAGGGCGAGTACACCCTGCGCCGCAGTGACACCTACACCAGCGGATCGAGCACATTCGCCACCAGCTTCAACAACCATGACGTTACCTCGCAGCGGCTGATGCTCAATGTCTATCGCGACCTCGCCATCAACGAGGCGTGGTCGATCTACGGCAGCGCGGGTGCCGGTCTTGCACAGCTGAAATCTGCCGGCTGGCAGGGCAACGAGGGCCGTCGCTATGGCAGTACCACGCGTACTGGCCCGGCGTGGTCGGCCGGGGTAGGTGTTTCTGCCGTCGTTTCCAACGGTGTGCATATCGACCTGGGCTACCGCTACGTCGACATGGGCAGTACCGAAAGCGGCTGGAACACCTTTGGTAACGCACGCGGCCTGCAGGACGAAAAGATGCGCCTGGACCTGGCCTCCAGCGAGTTCCACCTGGGCGCCCGCTGGGCGTTCTGAACCGGGAGCTGCGATCCGGCAAGGGCTGACGCTTTTAGTCGTTGTCCTATGCCTGCCGGATAGCGGCATCCGTAGCATTTCCTCTCGAAGGGAATGCCCTTCGCTCAAGCCCATCAACGCGCGGCTTGAACGCAAACAACCAACCCTAAACAGGAATTAATCAACATGAACAAGCTTGCAATTGCTCTGTCCGCCGCGCTGTCGCTGGGCGCTGTTGCGTCGGCCAATGCGGCCGACGCCACCATCAGCTTCAGCGGCGCCATCAATGCCACATCCTGTTCGGTGGGCTTCGCTGGCGTGGCCAGCGGTCCGCTGAGGCTGGCGACTGTCACTAAGGCCACCGTCGAGTCGGGCACAGAGTCGTCCCGTACAACTCCGTTCACTTTGGAAGTTGGCAGTACGGCTAACACGTGCCCTGCCGGCACCATGGAGGTGAAGTTCGTGGATCCGTCGGGTTCGGTCGACGGCAAGATTGGCAACACCGCCGCCAGTGGCGCTGCCACCAACGTTGCGGTGGAGCTGATCCATAAGGATGAGGTGCTGACCCTCGGCGTTGACACGATCGATGAAACGCGGGCCACCGCGGGCGTGTACCAGTACGTAATGCAGGCACGCTACCTCCGCCCGAACCCCGCCGTGGATGTGGTCGCTGGTGACTTCGTAGGCAGCGTCGGCGTCGAACTGACCCTGCGCTGATCCCAACTGTAGCGTCGGGGCCGTCATTGGCCCCGGCGCAGCGCCGCCACACGCCTGCCGGAGTCCAACCATGTTGCGCACTATCTCATTCGCTGCTACTGCATCGCTTGCGCTGCTCGCGTCGAGCGGTGTGTCGACCGCGGAAGCCCGTATCTACCTCGACAGCACACGCATCATCTTCGCTGAGAACAAGCGTGAAGCCACTGTCCGCGTCACGAACGAGTCAAACAACCCGTCATTGGTGCAGACGTGGATTTCCGAGGAGGCGTCTGGCTCTGAGCCGAAATCCTCCACTGTGCCGTTTGTCATTCGGCCGCCACTGTTCCGTATCGATGGGGGCAGGAGCCAGGTCATTCGTATCATGCCTGCGGGGGTACAGCTTCCGCAGGATCGTGAAAGCCTGTTCTGGTTCAACGTCCGAGAGGTGCCCGCAGCTGCACGTGGCGATGGTGGTACCCAGCAGATGCTCCATCTCGTCCTCAACAAGAAGATGAAGCTTCTCTACCGGCCCAAGGCCCTTCGTGCTGACGGAGCCAGCCAAGCGCCCGCTCAACTGCAATGGAGCGTTGTCAAGGACGGCCAGGAGTGGGAGCTGCAGGCCACCAACGGTTCGCCGTTCTTCGTCAACGTAAACAGTGTCGACGTTACAAGTGGAAAGGTCGATGTTGGCACGGGCGCAGTTCCGCCAATGGGTTCGGCCCGCTATCGGCTGAGCCATGCACAACGCCAATCGCTCGGTCAGAGCATCACGTTCGAATATATCAACGATATGGGCGGTGTGCGCAGCATCAGTCTGCCGCTCTCCCAGCCCTGATCGTCGTCTGAATTCCCACCGCGTTTCAGCGGCATGGGCCTGCCTCGCGGGCTCCGAGCCCTCTTGTGCCCTTGAACTGGAAATTTCTCATGAACCGTCCATCTTCGACATCGATGCTGCGTCACCACCGCCTCGCTGCGGCCGTGCTTGCTGCACTGCTGCCGGTCGGTGCGATGGCGGCCCCTGCGCTGGAGTTCAATGCAGACTTCCTGCATGGAGCAGGTGCTGGCCTGGACCTGAGCCGCTTCCAGAATGATGGCCCGCTGCCCGGCACCTACAGTGCCGACATCGTGGTCAATGACGTGCTGGTGGGCCGTCACGATGTTGAGGCACGTGCAGGTGAAGATGGTGAGGTAACTCTGTGCCTGGATCCGGCGTTGTTTGCGCTGATGTCGCTGGACGAGACCAAGCTGGACGCCTACCGCCAGAAGGATGAAGGCCGCGATCTGCTGCCGTTGCCGGAGCAGGCAACATGCGAGGCGATCTCGCGCTTCATCCCGTCGGCCAGCGTGTACCTGGACAGCGGTGAGCAGCAGCTGCAAGTCTCCATTCCGCAGGCCTATCTGCGCTCGAACCGTAGCGGCTGGGTGGCTCCGGACCGCTGGGATACGGGCATCAATGCGGCGCTCATCAACTACAGCGTCAACCACAATCGCTTCGAGAGCGGCGGCCGCCAGAGTAGCCACACCGGCGCGACCATCGATGCCGGGCTGAATCTGGGTGCCTGGCGCTTCCGCCACAGCGGCTACTTTTCGCAGGACAGCAACGGCAATCGCAACTACAGCGCAAGCCGTAGCTTTGCCGAGCGCGAAATCCGTGCGCTGAATGCCCAGCTGACGGTAGGGGAATCATCCACTGCGGGCGACCTGTTCGATTCGGTCAGCTATACCGGCATCAATCTACGCACCGATCCGCGCATGCTGCCGGAAGTGTTTGGCAGCTATGCGCCGATGGTTCGCGGCCTGGCTCAGACCAATGCGCGGGTAACCATCCGTCAGGCAGGCCGTGTGGTGTTCGAAACCACGGTGGCACCGGGACCGTTTGAGATCGACGACCTGCGCAATACGGCGGGCAGCGGCGATCTTGAGGTTGAGGTCACCGAAGCAGACGGTCGTGTGGAGACCTTTGTCGTGCCGTTTGCCTCGGTGCCGCAGTTGCTGCGTCAGGGCCAGCAGCGCACCAGCTTGACGGTCGGTCAGCTGCGCAATGATGCGATCGACGCGCCCGCGTTCGTTGAGGCGACCCTGCGCCGTGGCGTGGGCAGTGGCTTCACCGCGTTTGGTGGCGCGACCGTTGCCGATGGCTACAACGCGATCATTCTTGGCGGCGCGCTGAATACCCGTCTCGGTGCCTTCTCTGGCGACGTGACCTTCTCTGATACGCGGCTGCCGTCGCCGATGGAGGGCTTCGGCAAGCGCATGCAGGGCCAGTCCTATCGCCTGGCGTACAGCCGCAGCTTCAATACGGCCACCAGCTTCACCTTGGCGGCCTACCGCTACTCGACGGAGGGCTATCTGTCCTTCAGCGATGCGGCGCGCCTGCGCCACGATCTGGCCAACGGTAACTCAGGCTCCAGTGTGACGCGCCAGCGCAGCCGGATCGACCTGACCGTCAACCAGCGCCTGCCGAAGGGCTCGCTGTACCTCAACGGCAGCACCACTGACTACTGGAGCGAGAACCGCCGCACCACCAACTTCTCGCTGGGCTACAACGGCCAGCTGGGCCGTGCTTCGTACAGCATCAGTGCCCGCCGCACGCTGGAATCGTCGCTGTTCAACCGTGGAAGCCAGAAGCAGAGCACGGGTGCCTATCTGAGCGTCAGCGTGCCGCTGGGCCGTGCGCCAGCCGCACCGCGCCTGAGTGCCAGCGCCAGCAGTGACCGCAACGGCGGTAGCTACCGCGCCGGTGTCAATGGCAGCTTCGGCGATGGCATGCAGGGCAGTTACAACCTGTCCTACGGCCAGGCACCCGGCAGCACCAACATTGGCGCGAACGTCGCCTATGCCGCACCGGTTGCGAACCTCAACGCGTCGTGGAGCCGCAGCGACACCAGCCAGCAGCTGGGTCTGTCTGCATCCGGTGGCGTGGTGCTGCACGGCGACGGCGTCACATTCTCGCAGCGCCTGGGCGACACGGTGGGCCTGGTCCACGTTCCGGATGGCCCGGGTGCAGGTGTCGGCAGCTATCGCGGCGTCAAGACCAATAAGCGTGGCTATGCGGTGGTGCCGTACCTCAGCGCCTATCGCATGAATGAAATCGCGGTCGATCCCACCGGTCTGCCGATGGATGTCGAACTGAAGAGTGGCTCGGTAACGGCGGTGCCCACCGCCGGTGCGGTGGTCAAGGCGGTCATCCCGACCGCCAGCGGCCGCACTGCGTTGATCGAGGCGCTGGACAACCAGGGCCAGCCGCTGCCATTCGGCCTGGACGTCTATGACGAGGCCGGCCAGGTGGTCGGTGTGGTCGGGCAGGGTAGCCGCCTGTGGGTGCGCGGTATCAATGACAAGGGGCAACTGCGGGTGAATCCGGGTGCGAATCCGGCGCAGAGCTGCACCATCAGCTATGACCTTGGTGCTGCGGCCAGTGACCAGCTGTACATCAGCAGTTGCCTGCGTGCCAACGTTGCTGAGCGCAATGAACATTCCGAAAGCGAGATGGCGCCTGGCGCCCCGAACTGAAGCAGGTAGCGCTATGAAGAGCATGCAATCGATCACAATGATCTCTACCCATCTTGGTGGGGCGGGCCGAGCCACGATGATGAAACTGGCCTTTGTCGTTGGTGGGTTGCTGCCCTTCGCTGGAGCAATGGCGTGCACTGCGGACCCCAATGAGCTTATCGAGAGCCGGAACCTGGTGTACCAGGATGGCTTTTCCGTGGGCGCTGTGATTACAGATTGGTCCAATGGCGCTCAGGGAAACTATCTTGAGGGTTGTGCCCCGAACGTATGGGTCTCGCTATCCATTGTCGCAACGTCTGTGCCGGTCGGTACCGTCGATGAAATGCCGGTTTTTGCTACCGACAACGCCAACGTCGGTGTTCAGTTCCAGTATCAGTACAATAGGGGAAGAGGGGAAGGTGGCGGCCCGTCTTGGTCGGCTTGGTACGATCTGAGCACGACCGCCGCGACCCATGTCACCAGAAGTTTCGTAGGGACTCACCCCATCACTGAGTATGTTGGCCTGAATTACCGCGCGCGCTTTGTGGCACTTAGGGCCTTCAGCGGGGATCAGCGGGTCGGAAGGGTGCAGGTTGCCGATGTAACGGACCTGACCTACGGAAATGCGCTCAACCAGCGGGTCTTTACAGGGTTCCGGCTGGATGCGCCCATACAGCGCAGTTGTGCGTTCACAGGGGCGGTTGACGGGCGAAAGGTCGAGCTTCCGTTTACGCATGTTTCATCCCTGAAGGATGAAGGCGACGTTGGGCGAGCGGCCGAATTCAGCTGGAGCTTCCAATGCGACTACGGAAACCAGGGTGAAGAGGAAGCAATGGGGATTAAATACGAAGCCGGCACCACACTGGTGAATGCAGAACAAGGCTTGATGAGTGTCACTGGAGGCGCAACGGGAGTGGACCTGCAGGTGAGGCGTCGTGATGGTGGAACGATGGTGCCTGTTGTGTTCAGCACGCCTGGCGAAAGACCCCGATGGATTAAGTACGAGGCAGAGGAAGGCACCGAGTACCTCGACGTGCGCTATAGGCGCAATGCGGATCCTCTGGTTGCCGGCGAGGCGAATGGTTCGCTGCTGATCTACATCGAGCCATGGTGAGGGCAATCAATGCGCAGATTCATATACATCATGGTTGCTGGCCTTCTGGCAGTTTGCCCCTTGGCACAGGCCGATCTGGGCGTGGAGCACAGCCGTGTGGTGCAGGCTGGCGACTCACCGGTTTCCGTGCGGGTGTGGAACGACGGTGTCCGTGACTCCCTGGTGCAGGCATGGATCGACGTGGGAGACGGGGCCGCGCGTCCGGAGCAGTTGAAAGTTCCGTATGTGGTTGTCCCGCCGATGTTCAAGCTGTCACCTGGCCGGAATCGCGACATCATGATTCGTGCAATCTCCGGCCAGTCCTTGCCTCAAGATCGCGAGTCTGTGTTCTGGCTCAATATCCTTGATGTTCCTGCCGGGGTTCGACAGGACACGGCGCCGAAGCTTGAGTACGCCGTAAACTGGCGGATCAAGGTCTTTCATCGTCCGAAAAACCTGAAGGGCTCGGTTGACACGGCCGCATCCGTGGTGGACTGGCAGATCGAGAGTAGCGGTGAGACGTCTCGCTTGATTGCTCGAAACCCAACGCCCTTTCACGTTAGTCTGGCACGGCTCGATCTAGACGGACGACAGCTGCTGCTTGAGCCAAGCAACGCATTGATTGCGCCCTTCTCTGAGTGGTCATTGCCATTGCACGGCGATACCGAGGGCGTGCAGTTGAACTTCAGGTGGGTTGATGATGCTGGAAGGGCGCGTAACGGCCAGGCAAGCGTTTCCGGTCGGTAGTCGAGCGCGTACGGTCGCCAGCAAACGGAGCGGCTTGAGCCGGAATCAGTGAGACAGATCAAGCGGGCGCTGAGCGCTGTGCTCGATCCCCCTGTCGTCGACCCATGTCATCTTCACGTCGAGCGCATTTGCAGGGACGCTGGGTTTCTCTGGCAATGTTCGTGACCATTCGCCGAACGGGGGGACCTGGGCGCGATCTGCTTCAATGGAGAGGGCCAGGGCTCCCAGCTTGAGGTCCGCCAAGCTGACGAAATAGGGCGTGGGGTTCGTCACATGCAACGCGATCTGGCCAGTAGCATCGGTCCTGACGCTCCACCGCAGTGCCGCAGGTGCTTCCTCGGGGCTGCCAGTCAGCCCCGCAGGGCGATGAAAGACTTTCAGCCGCCAGCGCATCGCAAATTCGAGCGTCGGCGCGTTGGCGCCAGTTGTGCGGGCAGGGACATCGGCGATGTTCAGCCACAGCAGTGATTCTCGATCAGTGGGCAAGGTGCGGGTCTCCGCTTCGCGGATCTGAATGTCACGGGTTTTGCCTGCATCCAGCCGGAACAGTGGGGGCGTCACAAAGTAGGGGGTTCGCAGAGCCTCCAGTGGCAACTCCCCGTTGCCTTGGTCCACCCACGCCTGAATGAGCGATGGGTCGCTGCCGATGTTGCGCACCCGGATGCTGGTTGCTGCGGTGCTGCCTTGCTCATGAACCACGCGAGTAGCATTGACCTGCAGATCTGCACTAGCCGGCAGGGACAGCGAGGCCAGAAGCAGCGTCAACAGCGTGCGATTCAACATGGGTCTGCGCCTAGAAGGGAATGGCTTCGATGGTCAGGGTGCTGCTGGCTGTTCCCGGCACCAGGGGGCTGGCGTTGCGGATGAAGCGCACCTGCATGGCCTGGCTGCCGCTGCTGGGTAGGCCGCCCGTACCCGGGCTCAAGTGGTTTGCGTACCATGTCTCAAAAACGATGGGCTCCTGGGTTCCGTCGGAGCGCTCCAAGGTCACCAGCATGTCCACGCCTTTGGCGTCGCCGCTGGTAGCCAGGTGTCCAGCTGAGTCAGTGATGGCGTCGGCCGACCTGAAACGGAAATCGCCCCTGCCGCTATGGCCCTGATTGCCGGCGCGACAGCTCCAGCTGAAGGAAAAATCGGCCGGCTCTCCCATGTCACCCGTATTCTTCAGGAGGGAGGTGTGGGTGTCTGGCAGGCGCAGCGAGGTGGGCGGCCTTGCGCTGAAGCTACAGCTGGCTATCTCGCGCAGCCTTCGTTGGGGGCCCTCTACCGACAGTTGCTCCAGCGAAAAACCGTAGCTGCGGTCCGACGCCACCAAGGGTTCCAGATCGCCCATGGCAATGGTTTCCCCGGAGAACTCACGCAGCGCGATGAACCGGTAGTCCACTTCAACAATGATGGGTGCCGTGGGGGTGCCTTTCACGTAGTGCGCATGCGCTGTGATGGGGGTGCCTGCTGTTCCTGGCTCCTGCCATTCGGAGTAGACCGGCTGGCCCGCGCCGTTGATGGATTGCACATAGCGGTACTCCATCTGAATGCCAATACCTTCATGGTCCGTCCGGAACGTGGTGCGCCCCTGGTGGAACCCGGCAAACCCGGTTGCGGAGCGAAGCATCATCTGTGCGCTTGAAATGGGATCGCAATCCACGTAGTACGCGACCGGCGCTGTCATCCAGTCGACTACAACATCGCCTGCCTCGTAGGAATCGTAATAGCCTGCCAGCGCCGCCATCCATTTTTGCGGCCCGGCCGAGCAGGCCGCCTCCACCGCCCCCGCGGGTGCCAACAGGCACAGCAGTGCGACGTATCGCCAGATGAAGACGGTCCTTTTCATGGTGTGGGCCTCCGGGCCGCATGGCGCCTGTGGTGGAGAGTAAGCGACGCACAGGAGCACTGCCAATGGCCTGCGGGAGGGACTGCTCCAGGTGAAGATATTGTGAGGGCGTCCGCGTTTGGTACATGTCCTATATATGCTCACCTGCCTGTTGCCGATCCTGTCAGCCTCTTCTTTTGCCTGTGGGGCAGTACCGTATGTGTACGCCAAATACCGTGGGACGTGCCTTGGGCGCCGCCAAGGCCATCGCCGCGATGACCCGCCATTGGTTTCCCCGCGCGGAGCCCTTGCCTGTGTCCTGTACGGTGTGGAACATTCGCGCATTGCTGGCGCAGGTGCTCGTCATGCCTGAACTCTTCCGGTCGTCCTTGCGCCTCGCAGCCTGGGTGTCCTTGGTGCCTCGTACCCGTCGTCGGCTGTTGGCGGCAGCGTGCGCCTTCCTATGCTGCCCGTTGTTGGCGCATGCAGCCTGCAGCGGCGGAGGCGTCAACCCTCGCTTCTCCGCGCCAGCGAATGTCGAATTCAGCGGCAGGGATGTGCCATTGAATGGCGCTCTTACACCGTGGCTGGTGGCAAATGGCGGCGCCCCCACTGCGGAGTTCCATTGTTCGTCCAGTGATGTCATCAGCCATAGGGTGGAAAGCCATGGTGGCTTCAACATCGAGCGTTACCACGAAAGCGGTGCTTCCTATGTGGTGTACCCCACCGGTGTGGAAGGCGTGGGCTTTGTGTTCCTGGTCGAATCGTCGCGCGGTGGACAGGGCAGGCCTTCTGCCCTGGGCTACGACGAGGTCTTGCTCAGCGAGGGTGACACCCCTGCCGGGGATGTCGGCACCCGCATCATGGTCAAGTATATCCGCACGGGTGATCTGCCCAGTGGCAGCAGGACCACTTTGGCAAGGATGATCATGCAATCCCGTTTGTACGATCGTTCCGGTGGGCTTTTCACTGACGAAAATCTATGGATTGGCTCGGGTGTTCTGACAATCCGCGATCGTCCCAGCTGCAGGATGCGGGGCCAGGATGTACCGATGGGGTCTATTCCTGTATCGAGGTTCAAAGGCGAGGGTTCGCATGCGGGCGAGCGCCGCTACGAGCTGGTGCTGGATTGCGAGGCGGGTGTTGGGCAGGTGAACTATCAGGCCGTACCAACCACCGCGGTGATCAACAGCGAACAGGGCTTGGCAGAAGCCAGTGGTGGTGTAGTAGGCGTGGCCTATCAGTTCCTTGATGGCGACGGCTCGCCCATGCGGTTCTACGACACGAAGGAGTTCGGGCGTGGCTCCTCCAGCACGGAGGTGCTGACCAAGGCATTCGGCGTGCGTTACCAGCAGACCCTGCCCACCATCACGCCAGGTGATGCCAATGCGGGCCTGGTGTTCAGCCTCACTTTCCCTTGAAGCAAAGCGAAACGCGCGGAGCGAGCATGGCCATGAGTACAACCTTGCGCTGCCTGATTGCTGCGCTGCCGCTGCTGTTTGGTGTGGCAGCAAAGGCGGAAGTCTCCGTGCAGGGGACGCGTGTGATCTATCCGGCAGGGCAACCGGAAGTAGCAGTTGTTCTGAAAAATGAAGGACAACGTGCCTCGCTGATCCAGGCATGGGTCGCCGATGGCGGCATTGAGCAGAAGGCCGAAGCCTCCCGGGCGCCATTCGTTCTCGACAAGCCCTTGTTCCGGCTGGATGCGGGGCAATCGCAGGTTCTGCGCGTGCGCGGCCTCCCGGAGCGAGCACCGAAAGGAGATCTTGAGCACCTTTATTGGCTGAATGTAATGGACGTGCCCCCGCGCGAAACCACCACGGGAGAGAACACCGTGCAGCTGGCGATTCGTTTCCGTATGAAGGTGTTCTATCGGCCTGCTGGCTTGGGCGCGCCAGAGAACCCCGCGGCCAAGGTCCGCTTCAACCAGACGCAGGATGCACTGACGCTACACAACGATTCCCGGCACTACTTCAATGTTGCGGAGATGACGCTGGTATCTGCAGCAGGCGAGCGTCCACTTGACAGCTTCTATCTCGCGCCGGGAGAGACGAAGACCCTGGCCTATCCGGCTGGGTACACCGGGCCACTGACAGCGGTGCGCTACAGCTGGGTGGATGATGACGGCATTCTGCACCAGGAAAATCCTGTTATTAAGCGCCCGTAGCGTCGAACGTCGTTCGACGCTGAGCCTGAATCCAGGTGAAAGGTGCGTGAATTCAGGCTGAAAATTCGTCGTTATCCTATACCGCTGGCGTTGGTTGCGGAGGAGGCTGAGCCTTCCACCAACACTGGAAACAGGCCGCATGTTCAACAAGAAGACAGTTGCTCCCCTCCTCGCCGCACTGGCACTCGCTACCGCTCCCATCGCCGCCCAGGCCGCAGACCACGAAGGCTTCTACGCCTTTGGCGGCATCGGTGCCACCGGTATCGAAGGCGAGCTGTCCACCAAAGAGAAATCCGTCAAGCAGAACGACACGGTGTCCAGCCTTCATGCCGGCGCAGGCTATCGCTGGAACCGGCACCTGGCCGTGGAGGTTGAAGCGCATTCAACGCTGGGCAAGGCGGATCTGCTCGAGCTCGGCGAGGTGAGCAGCTACGGCATGCGCGGCGCGGTGGTGGGCATCGTGCCGCTGGGCGACCGCTTCGAACTGGTCGGCAAGCTCTATGTTGGCAATGAGCGCAGCCACTGGCGCGAGGGCAGCGTCAAGCCGTACTGGGTGAAGACGAACGAGATCAACGTGGGTGTGGGCGTGGGCGCCCGCTATTGGTTCAACGACGCCATGGCCCTGCGCCTGGATCTGGACAATCTGGGCAAGAGTGACTACCGCGCCGGTCCGAGCAAGGGTGAGCTGAAGGTCAGCGCGATCAACCTGGGCCTGCAGTACCAGTTCTGAGGCCTGTCGCCGCTGGCGCGCTGTGGCGTCCGGTCGGGGCGCCACAGCGAAGGTCGGGTGACCCGCATAGCCGCGAGGCGGAGGCGGGTTGAGCGCTGAAAACAAGGCGTATTCGCCGCTTCGGCAGTATGCGACAATGCCGCCCGTTACATGATGTCTCCGTCTGTGCCGCTGCGGCGCTTGATGTCTGCCGCGCAGTTGTGCCCATGATGGGGTGCCACCGAAAAAGGGTGGCCGGGTGTGGAAGCCCGTTGACTATGTGCTGGTAACACTTGCCAGCCGGCGCCGCCTTGTGTGGCGCCGGCTGGCAATCCGTTCGCGTTCCATGGCGGGCGGTACGTGGGGTGCGCGCAAGCGCATCCGCCGGCCAATAGCACTAGTCACCGGTTTCCACACACGTACCGTCCGCCGCCTTTGTTAAGGGCGGTGCCGTAGCCTTGCACGGAGACCTGCCATGAACGCAACCGATATTCCCCCTCTGCGCGCCCAGTACACCCCGGCCAATACCGATGAGGGCACAGCGGAGACGCCCGATCCCAACAGCCTGATCGCCTTGCTGCACCAGATTGGCCTGGGAGCGGCGGCCGACGGGCAACCCTGGCCCGAACGCCATCAACTGCCGGGCCGCTGCCTGGCGCTGGCCGATGCCGATGGTGCGTTGGCCGGCCTGCGCGTGGTGCAGGAGATCCTGCTGGCGGCCGAACGCGCCCGGCAGAATGGTGGCCCCGAGCACTACGTGGGCGACCGGGTGATGGAAGGGTTGAAGCTGGCCGCGTTGGCGCTGACCAACCAGGCCATCTATCGCCTGCATCCGGAATGAAAGCGTAGGCCGACGTTCAGTAGATCCACGCCACGCGTGGATGCTCTGGCATCGCCGTTTGTGGAGTCGAGCCATGCTCGGCTCATTCCATCATCGCGCGAACGGCAGCCGGGCATGGTTCGGCTCTACAGGACGGCAGGCACAATCAGTGTAGCCGCATCAGTGGCAGTTCAACCACGTAGCTTTTCATAGCAGTCCTATGGAAGAAGCGCCTGCCTGCAGCGAGGCTGTATTGGCTCTCTAGGCCGTACTTCTTCAACCATCCAGAAGGCTTACATGAATCGCTCACGCACCACGCTTGGCTTGGCTCTGTGCCTGGCAATCACGCCTGTACTCGCGGCGGGTTCGAACTGCAGAACCACCTATTGGACGCCGGAAACAATCGGCTTCAAGGAGCAGCTGCCCAATACCTCCACGCCGCCAGGCGTTGGTTGCATGCTCACAGAGTTCTCTGTCAATGACAGGAACTGGATGGACAAGATACGTCTTCCGCATGCATTCGGGCCGCTGGACATCATCAACAATGCAGCTTCCAGTGAAAAGACGCTGGAAATTCATGATTCAATCAGCGGCGTCCCCGGCAAACCACTCAAGCTGGCTGCTGGTCGTGCCATCTCCTTTCTTTCGCGCAAGAGCGGCCAGTCCGTGTATACCTGGGATAGCTCGTCGCAAAGCCCACCAAACACATCACGATGGCAGATTCCACGCAATAGCCAGCTGATTTCCATCATCGACCTGCGGAATGGCAAGCATGCTGGTGAGTTGATCCTGCCCTCTGTTGGCAAGGCATTCGACACGATCACCATCGAGAACAATGCAACTTCGGCGACCAAGGTGCTGGGAACACATACGCCATTCCCCGGCCAGCGCATGGATGTTGCATCGGGGGAGGCCGTCCGGGCCGAATTCGATCCCTTCGCACGTCGATGGATGTGGGTGCATGCACCTTACAGAGAGAAAAAGGTGAAAGACCGGTACCACCGTGTTGCATCCCGTACTGTCATGGAACTCCAGGATGGCGAGTGGGCTTCTCCCGTAACCCCGCCGAGCGTTGCGCATGACCGGGATCGGATCATTCTGCGCTCCAGCGCAACCTGGGACTCAGAGATCAAGGTGAACAAAGGCGACCCGGCCAGCAAGCATCTCCCCCTGCGCCGCGGCGATGAGTACGAGTTCGTCTTCGTGGCCGAACAGAACCGCTGGCATCTGTTGCGCCAGTCGATTCGCCCGGTTGACACAACCAATCAGAAGGAAGTACGGCTGAAGGACGAGGGCTATGACGTGATCGAAGTGAACGCTCCGGTCTCCGCCCCGATCACGCCCAACGTCATCCTTCCCAAGCCGCGGCAAGGGCTCCGTGTCATTGCGGTGGGTCATCCTGTAATGACGATGAACATCATCGCCGACAACCTCAATGTTCCCGTACTCCAAAACGAGAAGATCGCATTCCGCGTGAACGACCGCGGCCTTTGGGAGCGCGAAACCACCACCATCGACCTGTTGTGGGTGCTTGACAGGAGCGCCGGGGAGTTTCTGTACAGGTGGGATGCACTGGTGCTCATGCGCGAGAACATCCGGCGGGCCAACGAGGCACTGGAGAACTCGGGTGCCACGTTCCGGTACAGGCTGGTTGGCAACCCCATCGAGGGCTTCACCTACCCCGGCGTGGACCTCAAGGACGTGCCTGCCGATCTTGCGCGCGATCGGAACCTGCAGGCGCTGCTCAAGCAACACCGCGCTGACGGCATTTACTACGGCGGAAGCAACCGCTGGACAAAATCCGAGGTCTGCGACTGGGCCGACTATTCGTACACCGAGAAGTCCTTCGTCATCGCCACGGCGCTCACGTGCCCCACGTCTGCGTTCAGTCGTCGGGCAGGCTTCGCATTGGGACTTCCGGACAACAGTGTTTCAAAGCCTGTGCCGGTTATCGGCTCCGGAGATCAGCTCCCCTTCTACCCGACACCGCACCGGATGCTGCCGGATGGCCGCTGGGCCTTCAATCCAGGGCAGGAGACTGTGCTCGATAACATGAACTCAAGAGCCAAATCCGTCGCTCGATTCTCCGACAAGTGGTGAGCCCTTGTTGAGCGGAGATTGACCCTTCAGATGCCTGGGTCCCTGTAGAGCCGAGCCGTGCTCGGCTCTACAGAGTGAGGTGCCAGGCATTCTGTAGGGTCGAGCCACGCTCGACTCTACAGGTGGTGCGTGCGTGCCGCCCGCCTCAGAAATCCATCGTGGCCGACAACAGCACCGTCCTCGGTGCGCCCAGCGCCAGGCTCGACAACAACGGCATGCCCCAATACGCCTTGTTGGTCACGTTGTTCACGCTGGCGCGCAGGGCAAGCGGTCGTCCGGCCATCGTGGTGCTGTAACGCGCACCCACATCAAACAAGGTGCGCCCCGGCACCGACAGGCGGTTGTCTGCGCTGATGTACTGCTTCGACATCGCAGTGGCATTGCCGGTCAGGGTCAAGCCCTCCAGAGTAGGCACATCCCATTCCACGCCCAGCTTCGCCTGGCGCTGCGCAACGGCGGTAGCAATGCGGCCTTCATTCACGCCACCGGCGGTGCGGGTCAGCTTCGGCTGCACGTAGGCCACGCCACCCAGCAGGCGCACGCCGTCCAGTGGCGAGCCGAAGAAGCCCCATTCCACGCCACGATTCCGTTGTTCGCCACCGAACGAGAAGATATTCGTGACCGGGTCGGTGTAGCTGCTCGGGCGCTTGATCTCGTACACGCTGAAGGTATGCGCGAAGCTGCCCAGGTCCAGCTTCAGGCCCAGCTCCTTCTGTTTGGTGCGGAACGGTGCAAACACATCGCCGGCATTGGCGGCGGTCATCGGTGCGGTGGCGCCCTGGCTTAGGCCTTCGATGTAGTTGGTGTAGACCGAAAGCTGATCGGTGGCCTTCACCAGCAGGGCGGCCGCCGGGGTGGTGGCGCTCTCGTCATAGCGCGAGGTGCGCGCACCGCTGGCCACGTTGAAGGTCTCGCTGACTACCTGCTGGCGGCGCACGCCCAGCGTCAACTGCACGCGGTCATCGGCGAAGGACAGGGTGTCGGCGAAGCCGAGGCTGTCCAGCTTCAGCTCGGTATGCGAGATGTGCGGTGCCACGAACGGTGCCGCAGGGCCCCACACCGGGTTGTAGAGGTTGGTGGTCCAGTCCCAGCCCGGCACGCTGCGGCGGCCGTAGTCGTTCTGCGTGTGCTGGTAGTGGGTCACGTTGGCGGCCCACTGATGGCTCACGCTGCCGGTACGAAAGCTGCCGCGCAGTCCAGCATCACCGGACTGCCTTTTGATGTCGAACGCCAGCTGGCCCATCACCGTGGTGAAGTCACCGGCCGGGTTGAGGATCTGCGCGCTGATCGAGCCGTTGTAACGGTAGTCGGTCTTGCTGGTGCCATAGGCCAGGTAGGCCAACAGGTGTTCGTTGATGTCCAGCTCGCCGCGCAGCATCGCGCCCTTGTCCTGGCTGTCCACGTAGGCCCAGTCCGGGTTGATCAGCGTGTCGCCACGCGGTGGCCGCGGAATCGCCACGCCCGGTGCCAGGCCGACGCCACGGGCCGGCCCGTCCACGCGGTCGTCGGCGCTGTACAGATCGGCCGACAGCCGCGCACGCTCGCCACGCCAGTCCAGTGCCAGCGAACCCAGCTGCACCTTCTTGCGCTGCTTGCCGACCGCACCGTCGCCATCACGGTAGGCACCGTTGAAACGGATGCCGAACTGCTTGTCGGCACCCAGGCGGCGGCCCACATCCACATGGGTGCCGAACTGCGCGTCGGAGGCGAAGTTGGCGCTGACCCGCAGCAACGGCTGCTCGCCCGCACGCTTGGGCACCAGGTTGACGCTGCCACCGACCGAGCCGCCCGGCGGCATGCCGTTGAGCAGGGCGGACGGGCCCTTCAGCACCTCGATGCGCTCGAACATTTCCGGCGAAGTGCGGTAGTACGGCGCCATGCCGCTGAGGCCGTTGAAGGTGGTATCGCTGGTGCTGGAGGCGAAGCCGCGGATGGCGTAGTTCTCGCTCCAGGCGCCGGTCACGCCGTTGCTGAATACCGTGGGGTCGGTGGCGGCGATGACGTCGGTGAGGTCCTTGGCCTGGCGGTCTCGGATGAAGGCTTCGGTGTAGCTGACCGTGCTGAACGGCGTATCCATGAAGTCCTTGTCGCCGAGCAGGCCGACCCGGCCACCCGAGGCCACCTGGCCGCCGGCATAGTCGCCGGTCACCCGACGCTGTTCCTGCACCTGCACCGAGGGCAGGGTGGACGGCGCGGAGTCGGCCAGCGCTGCAAACGAGGCCAGCAGCCCCAGTGCCAGGGCCGACACGCGGTAGCGCCGGGCCATCGGCGGATGCATCTGCACGCGGATCATGTCGGCCGCTGCGGGCTGCAGCGGAGAGGGAAGGTGGTACACGGTCATGCCAGGTTCCTGTAAATGGCAGGTGCGAACGCGCCTGGCGCGCTGCCGACGGCAAGCACGGGGGAGGGCGCAGCGCAGGGTTGTCGGCTGGGTGGGGACCTGGCGGGAAGTGAGCCATGGGCTCGATCGCGGACGGCGGCGGGGTTGCGAACCACACGCATTCCGAATTAGTTGAGTAAATTAAACTAAACCATATGAAGCGGACAAGAGGGTCCCTTTGCTGGCACCCTCGCTACGGTATGAACATGCACCCTGAAACCCCGGCGTCGGCCCGTGGCCGTCCGCCCACCATCACCCCCGATCGCCTGGCCGACATCGGTATCAAACTGGGCCTGCCGAACCTGACCATGGCCAACGTGGCCGCCGAACTGGCGGTGACCCAGGCCGCGCTCTACAAGCGCGTGGCCAACCTGGAGGCCTTGAAGCGGCTGGTGGCCGACACGGTGTTCCAGCGCTGGCAGATTCCACGCGCCTCGGCCGATGCGCCGGGTGGGCTGCAGGCTTACCTGCTGGGGTTCGTGGATTCGCTGTGCGAGGTGGTGAGAGCGCACCCCGGGCTGCCGCCGTACCTGCTGCGCCGTTCGGTGGCGACTGCACCGATGCTGGACAAGATCGCCTCGCACCAGGCGCATGTGGCCGAGGTGTTCGGCCTGCCGCTGGACAAGGCACGCTGGCTGCTGGCCACGATCGCGTTCTACTGCATTGCCGGTGCGGACACGGTCTACGGGATTGCCGACGACGAAGAGGGCCAGGTGATCACCGAGTTCAAGCAGGGCATGCGTGCGCTGGTGATCGGTTCGCTGGAGGTGTTGGAACTTCGGTAGAACCACGCCATGCGTGGATGCCGTTACACGTTTTGCCACGGCCCCATCCACGCATGGCGTGGATCTACAATGCGGCCATGCCTGCCACACCCACCCTCGATGATCTGCGCCGCCATGCGGTGGCGCGTACGCTGTTCAAACCGACTACGCTGCTGACCGCGATCCGGCGCCTGGGCTTCGTGCAGGCCGACCCGATCCGCGCACCGGCACGCGCGCAGGACCTGACCCTGCGCCACCGCGTGAAGGACTACCGTGCAGGCGATCTTGAGCGGCGTTATGCGCGCCTGCCGGTGGAAGAAGATTGCCTGGTGAACTACGGCTTCCTGCCGCGCGAGCATCTGGCGCTGATGCATCCGCGCGTTTCCAGGCGCGCATGGGATGCCGAAACGCAGCGCCGCGCGGCGGACGTGCTGGCCTTCGTGCGCGAACGTGGCAGCGTGCATCCGCGCGAGGTCGACCAGGCGTTCGCGCATGGTCGGGTGACCAACTACTGGGGCGGTACCAGCAATGCCAGCACGCACCTGCTGGATGGCATGCACTACCGTGGCCTGCTGCGCGTGCAGCGGCGCGACAGCGGCACCCGCATCTATGCCGTAGCCGACCACGCGGAAGCTGATGCCAGCGAGCAGGCACAGATTGAACGCGCCGCCGCCCTGATCGATCTGGTGGTGCGCAAGTACGCGCCGCTGCCGTCGGGCAGCCTGACTTATCTGGTGCGCCTACTGGGCTACGGCGCACCGCATCTGGCCGAACAGACCCGGCAGGCGTTGGTGTTGGCCAAGCAGCAGTTGGCCAGCTGCACGCTGGAGGGCACCACCTGGTACTGGCCGATCGACGAGAACCCGCGCTCGCGCCGGCATGCGCCGGACGAACAGGTGCGCCTGCTGGCGCCGTTCGACCCGGTGGTGTGGGACCGCCGCCGCTTCGAGCTGCTGTGGGGCTGGGTCTACAAGTTCGAGGCCTACACGCCTGCACCGAAGCGCCAATACGGCTACTACGCGTTGCCGGTGTTGTGGCACGACCAGGTGGTGGGCTGGGCCAATCTCAGCGTGCGCGACGGTGAACTGGCGTCCAGCGTGGGCTATGCCGGCAAGTCACTGGCTCGCGACAAGGTGTTTCGTGGCGCGCTTGAAGACGAACTGCAGCGCATGGCGGAGTTCCTGTAGCGCCGAGCGGCGCATGGGTGCCTATCGCTCCCGGTGCCCACCAAGGTGGGCAGCTACCAAAGCAACGCCGCTCAGGCCCGGTAGTCGCCAACCTTGGTTGGCGCCGTGGTGTATGGGTGCCCACCAAGGCGGGCATCTACCGATTCCACCGCCCATGCACCACCATCGCCAACACCACCACGCCCGCGGCAACGCTGGTGTGACCGGACAGCGCGGCCAGACCAGAACCCACGCCCAACCCGCGCATGGCAAACACGGTACTGAACACCAGCAGTGCCCAGCCCATCGCGCGCAGCTGCTGGGTTGCCTGCGCGCTCAGCACACGATGCATCACGTCCCGCTGATGGCGTTCCATCGCCAGTGCCAGGCAGGCGAACGCGGCCAGCGACAACACGAACAGAATGACGTGGATCATGCGCTGGCCTCCGGTGCCGCAGTGCGTGACGCGGCAGACGGCCGTGCACGCTTCACCTTCGGCGCATGCCGCCAGGTGCGCCAGGCCAGCAGCGTGTGCAGGGCGGCCAATGCCAGCAGGGTCAGGTCGGTGCCAGCGAATGCCCAGTCGCCCGCGGCCAGCGTGCGCCACAGCGGATGCAGCGTGGTCACCGCAGTCAGCACCGGCAGCAGCGCCAGCAGCAACGCCGCCAGCAGGAACTGTTCGATCCATGCACGCTTGGGTGTGCGCATCGTGGCGTGCACGAACATGGCCGCCCAGGCCAGGAAGAACACATGCACCTCCCACGCCGCGCGCGCGTCCATGGCAACGGGCAGCAGGCGATTCGCCCACAGGTAGGCGGTCATCGCCACCGACAGGCCGGCGACGGTGGCGATGTTGAGACGCTCGACCAGGCGGAAGCCGAAGTAGGGGCGCTGCGGATTGGGCAGCTGCGCGCGGCGCTTGACCGTCCATAGCACCAGCCCGGTGCCGACCATGGCCGTGCCGGCCAGGCTGACGATGAAGTACAGCCAGCGCAGGGCGGCATCGGCGAAGCGGCCCAGGTGCAGGCCATACAGCACGCCCTGGGTATCGGCCGCAACGCCCGAGTGTTCCTTGATCTGCAGCAGCTGCCCACCGCTGCCGTCGAACAGCAGATAGTTCGGGGTGGTCGAAACACGGCTGGACTGCGCACGCACCACGGCCACGCGTGCGTTCTCGTCGCCGGGATTCTGCACCTGCACGCTGCCCACCGCGCCGGCTCCCCAGCGCTGCTCGGCCTGCTGCACCAGTGCACCGACGTTGGTGAGCGGAGCAGGGTGGCCGGCGGCCTTCTGCGGTGGCAGGAACAGGCGCATCTCGCTGACGACCTCGGCCTGCTGGCGCTTGTCCGGCAGCTTGGCCAGGCCCCACGGCATGTACAGTACCGCCAGCATCACCAGGCCGCTCCAGGTGATCATGAAGTGGAACGGCAGGCCGAGTACCGACAGCGCCGCGTGTCCATCCAGCCAAGAGCGCTGGCCCTTGCCCCAGCGGAAAGTGAAGAAGTCGGCGAAGATCTTCTTGTGGGTGATCACGCCGCTGACGATGGCGACCAGCATGAACATCGCGCACAGGCCGACGATCCAGCGGCCCCACATCGCCGGCATGTAGTGCAGGTTGAAGTGGAAGGCATAGAAGAAGTCGCCGCCGCCGGTGTCACGTGCCTGCAGCGGTGCACCGGTGCTGGCGTCGAACAGGCCCGAGTCGAAGCCATGCCGGCCACGCCCGCCCGGGCTGGCCCACATCGCCGACACCCACGGCATGCGCGTGCTCGGCAGGCTCAGGTTGATCTGGCTGGCCGCAGGCGTGTCGGCCATGATCGCCGTGACGGTACGCTGCGCGACCACAGCGGCGTCCGGCAACACGGACGGTGTGGCGATTTCCGGGCGGGTGTAGCGCGAGAGCTCGTCGCGGAAGTAGCTGGCGGTGCCGGTGAGGAACATCGCGTACAGGATCCAGCCGGCCAGCAGCCCCACCCAGATATGCAGGTCGGACATGGTCTGGCGGATGCCGCGTGGCTTCGGAGTGCGATCGACCTTGCTCATGCAGCGCCTCCGTTGCCGACCGTCTGTGCGATCAACCACAAGGGCAACGCGGCGACGATCAGGCCCAGCCACGCACGCCACGCCGAGCGCACCGCGAACACCCAGACCACGGCGCCGGCGTACAGCAGGAAGCTGGCCAGCATGCCGGTGAACACGGCCTGGCGACCATCAATGGGCAGCGCCAGTGCCGCGATGCTGCACAGTGCGGCCAGCACATAGCCGCCGAACAACGCGGCGATGATGCGTGAGACCAGGGGCAGCCAGGTCAGCACGGAGGCGGTACGGGAAACGGTCAAAGCACTTCTCCAGGGCACCACGCGCAATGGCGTGGCGCCCTTGAAACGAGGATCAGAAATCGATGGTGGCCGACAGCAGGGCGGTGCGTGGCGTACCCAGCCCCGAGCCGAGGCTGCCCGCCCAGTACGCCTTGTTGGTCACGTTCTGCACGGTGGCACGCAGTACCAGCGGATGGCCGGCCGCTTGCGTCGCATAGCGGGCACCGAGATCGAACACGGTGCGGCCCGCCACCCCCTGGCTGTTGTCAGCAGTGATGTAGCCCTTGGACAGGCTGACCGCGTTGCCGGTGAGGGTGAGGCCGGCAACGGTCGGCACGTCCCATTCGACGCCCAGCTTGCCCTGCCATTGCGGTGTGGCCGTCGCCAACCGGCCTTCGTTGATACCGCCCTGGGTACGGGTCAGCTTCGGCTGCAGCCAGCCGATGCCACCGAGCACGCGCAGCTGTTCGGTGGCCTGGCCGAACACAGTCCATTCCACGCCCCGGTTGCGCTGCTGGCCGCCGAACGAGAACACGTTGGTCGCCGGGTCGGTGTAGGAGCTGGGCTTTTCGATCTCGTACACGCTCAATGCGCTGGCCAAGCGGCCGAAGTCGAGCTTGGCACCGACCTCGCGCTGACGGGTCTTGAACGGCGGGAACACGTCGCCCGCGTTGGCGGCGGTTGCCGGGGCGGTGCTGCCCTGGCTCAGGCCTTCGATGTAATTGGCATACAGTGACAGGCGGTCGCTGGCCTTGAACAGCAGTGCACCGGCCGGGGTGTTGGCGCTGGCGTCGTAGCGTGCGGTGCGCTTGCCTGTGCCGCCATCGAAGGTATCGCTGAGCACGGTCTGGTGACGGATGCCCAGGGTCAGCTGCACACGATCATCGATGAAGGACAGCGTATCGGCGATGCCGAAGCTGGTGGTGCGCACTTCCGCGGTCTTCGGCAGCGACGCATCACTGAAGCTGCGGTCGATGGCAGGGCCCCACTGCGGGTTGTAGATATTGGTTACCCAATCGCGGGCCAGCAGGTTGCGCTTGAAGCCGAACTTCTGGTCGTGCTGGTACCAGGCTGCACTGATGGCCAGCGTGTGATCGACCGCGCCGGTGCGGAAACGCGCCGACAATCCGGCTTCGGCGGTGTCCTTGCTGTAGATGAAGCGTTGGTGGGCGAAGTTGTTGCGGAAGTCGCCGGCGGTGTTGGTGATCAGCGTGGTGGCACTGGCGATGGAGTCGAAATCGGTATGGCCGTGGCCGTAGCTGGCATGCGCCTGCAGGTAGTCATTGATGTCGAACGACCAGCGCAGTGCGGCGGCCTGGTCCTTGACGGTGCTGAAGGTCCAGTCCGGTGCAAACAGGGTGCTGGCTTTCGGCGGGCGGGGCACGGCCAGGCCGGGCGCCAGCGAGACGCCACGGTTGAGGCCATCCACATGGTCGCGGCTGCTGAACAGGTCCAGCGACACCTGCGAGCGCTCACCACGCCAGTCCAGGCCGAGCGATGCGAGCTGCGTCTTGTGCTGCTGGTGGTCGGTGGCGGTGTCGCCGTCGCGATGCACGGCATTGAGGCGTACGCCGAACTGCTTGTCCGCGCCGAAGCGGCGGCCGACATCCAGGTGACCGCCCCACTGCGCGTCGCTGCCGTAGCTGGCGGTGAAGCGGGTCAGCGGCGTGTCGCCTGCACGCTTGGGTACCACGTTAACCGCACCGCCCACCGAGCCACCGGGCGGCATGCCGTTGAGCAGCGCGGACGGGCCCTTCAGCACTTCGATGCTCTCGGCCAGTTCGGGAGTGACGCGGTAGTAGGGGATCAGCCCGTACAGGCCACCAAAGCCGATATCCGACGAGGCGACACCGAAACCGCGGATGTTGAAGTAGTCGGTGATGCCACCACTGGAGCCACTGTTGTAGACGCTGGGGTCGGTCAGTGCGATGACCCGCACCAGGTCCGGCGCCTGGATGTTGTCGATGAATTCGGCGGTGTAGCGGGTGGTGTTGAACGGCGTGTCCATGAAGTCGAGCTCGCCGAGCAGGCCGACGCCGCTGCCGCGCGTGACCTGGCCGCCGGCGTAGGTATCGGTGGGTGCGGTCTTGTCGGCGCGCACGTTCACGGTGGGCAACTGGCGGGCGCCATCGGGTGCATCGTTGGCGTGTGCGGCGGTGGCGATCAGCAGGGTGGGCAGCAACGCCGCACGGGCGGCCAGAGACAGCGCCGAGCGGCGTGGGAGGGGCAGGGTTCGCAGGGGGAGGGACATGGCGGTTCTCGTGTGGTGGGTCGTGCGATCGGCCAGCACGGCGCCGTCTGTGACCTGCGGGGGCAGGACGACGCGGGCTGTGGAATGGCTGGCAGAGGGCACGGCACTGCCGCTGTGGCAGTGCTGCACGCGAGGTGCGTGGGCGATCTGTGGCTGGGTGGAACGAAGCGCGGGGCGCGGATACTGCGGGGTGGATCAGATATCGTCGGCGAGGTCGTCGAGGTCCTGCAGGCCACCGCCGCGTGCCAGCACGCGCTCGTAGTTGCGGCGGCGACGCTGGTCGGTCTCGGTGGTGGTCTCGCCACGTTTCCAGTAGCCGGCCACGGCAACGTCGCTGCGTGGCAGGCCGACCGTTTCGATGAAGTGGCGGCGCAGGGCACGCATTTCCTCGCGCTCGCCGGCCGCCCAGACCGTGCTGCCGGGTTCCGGCCGCAGTTGGCGCGCCTGCTGCAGCAACGGCACGTCACCGGTGGCGAGGCGGAGCACGCGGACACCTTCAATGGCGGGCAGTTCGTCTACCGGGAATGCATCATCCGAGGCGATCCAGGCCTCTGCGCGCAGGTCGGCCGGCCACTGCTGCAGCAATGCAAACAGGGCAGGGATGGCGCTTGGGTCGGCGAACAGCAGGGCGCAGGTGCCCTCGCGCTGCGGTACCTGCAGATTGGGGCGCGGTCCGGTCAGATCGAAGGCATCACCGGGGCGCAGCGCACGTACCCAGGCCAGCATCGGCCCCGGCGCCTCGTGCAGCACTACGTCCAGGGTGAACTGGCGGGTGTTGGGATCGAGGCTGCGCACGGTGTAGATCCGTGACACATCGCCGAACGTGGCGCCGAGCTGGATGCGCACGGCGGTGTTGGCACGCTGCCAGGGCGCGAGTTCTGGATGTTCCGGCAGCTGGACCACGAGGCGCAGCAGGCTGGCGCACGGCTGTGCAACCGCGACCACCTGGACCTGCAGCGCCTGCTGGCCGCGATCATGGTCGGCGCCGCGCAGCGGCCCGGCCGGGGTGATTGAAGTGGGGGACGCGGACATCGACAACGATCCTGGACACTGCAAATGCTAATTAGTTACATCATAGTAAACTAAATTGATCGTGCCGCAACCGGGGCCTGTCCACGGACCGCTGCGACGCGTTGACCGCGGCGTCGCTGCGGACCACCATGACAGCCCTTGCCCGCGCACCGCGCAGGAACCGTTACCGCATGGCTGCACCGAAAAAGACCGCTGCCCGTGGGCGACCGCCCACCATCACCCGCGAGCGCATCGCCGACGCCGGCATTGCCATGACGCTGCCGGGGCTGAGCTTCGTGGGCGTGGCGGCGGCGCTGGGGGTCAGCCACATCGCGCTGTACAAGCATGTGGCGAATCTGGCGGCACTGCGCGAGCTGGTGGCCGAGGCGATCTTCGAGCGTTGGCAGGCACCGGCACTGGATGCCGCTGGCCGGCGCAGCATCGAGGAGGATCTGCGTGCGTTCCAACGTTCACTGCGGACGCTGGTGGACGGGAATCCGGGGCTGGCGCCGTTCCTGGTCAGCCACGGCGCGAAGACACCGGAGATGCTGGCGCGCATCCAGCGCCACCATGCCGAATTCAGCCGCGTGCATGATCTGCCGCTCGAGCAGGCGGCGTGGCTGCTGTCGACCGTGGCCTATCACGCCGTGGCGTTGGCCGACACCGTGTACTCACGCCATGCGGTGGTGGATACCACGCGATGCCCGCTGGATCGGAAGGCGCAGGAGGCCGAGTTCGACCGCAGCATGGAAGCGTTGATCATCGGAGCATTGACGATGTGCGGGCGCACGGCAACGTAGTCGCCAACCTTGGTTGGCGCCGCGATGTGTCGGTGCCCACCAAGGTGGGCATCTACCGGTCAAGCGGCATCCTTGCGCTCCGCATCTTCCATGCCCGGGCTGACTCGCCGGCCGATGTCCTTCAACCGCGCCAGCTGATCCACCATCGACGGTGCATCGTCCAGGCTGCCGACGAACGTCCACAGATAGGTCATCACCGCGTACACATGACCCGGCGTCACACCGTCGGTGGTGGCGAGTCGTCCGATGGTCAGCGCGAACAACACCGCCGCCGCCGCACCCACCACCACGAAGGCCCCAGCTTCTCGGTCCGAGAGCAGGATGCGCAGCCGCGACAGCGTGGTGTAGTGGCGACGCAGCACCGAGGGACTGACCCGGTCGACCAGGCGGATCTCATGCTCCAGCCGGTTGTTCAGTCGCCCATGCAGCTGCTCGTTGCGGCGTGCGAACGACGGCAGCAGCAACAATGCACCCAGCAGTGCGACCAGGCTTGCAGCGCCCACCAGCGGTTCGATCGCCAGCAGCATCGCTGCCGCACCAAACATTGATACCAGCGCGGTGGCGATGATCGGTACGTGCTTTTCGAAGAAGTCGACGAACTCACGGGCCAGCACAACGCGTGCGGCCGAGGTGGAGGTGGCGTGGCCCAGCCTGCGCTGCGCCTGCACCACGTTCACCGCCAGGTCGGCATAGATGCGGGTGAAGGTACGGGTATCGACCGCACGGCGGGCAGCACCGACCAGCCAGAACAGCAGCACCACGCCGGCGTAGGAAATGGCATGGCCGATGTTGCCTCGGATGATCGCGTCCACCGCGAAGCCGGCAAGCAGCGGATAGGCCAGCAGCAGCGCATTTTCCAGCGCCACCAGCGAAAAGGTGCCGGTGAGCTGCCACGGATAGGTTCGCAGGATGGCCTTGAGAGTGGCGGCCGCGTTCTGCTGGCCGATGCTGCCGGCGGCGGCCGCCGGATCATGTGGGGGGGGCATGGGGGTGCCTGGGCGAGGTGGAGGCAGGGCAGGGGGCCGGATACCTGTCGCCTCCCTGGTCACGCCCAGTATCGGCGGCCCTTTGGAGTGGGTATGGAGGGACGATGGAGATTGCGTGGAGAAACCGGCGCCGTTCAGCGATGCGAATGTCCACCAAGGTGGGCCGCTACCAGGGCAGTGTCTACCGCCTCAACGGCAGGCATGCACCGGCCAGCGGATTTCGAAGGCACTGCCACCACGTTCGGTGGCCCGGCATAGCGCTGTTCCGTGATGGGCCACGGCAATCGCACGCACCACGGCCAGGCCAAGCCCGGAGCCACCACTCTGCCGCGAACGCGAGACATCCGTGCGCTGGAAGGCTTCGAAGATGCTGTCGCGAAGGTCGTCCGGCACACCGGGGCCGCCATCTTCCACCGTGACGGTGCAATGGCCTTCTGCCAGCGTCACGTACACCCGCAGCGGGCAGGGAATGGCATGGCGTCGTGCATTCTCCAACAGTGCCAGTACTGCCTGGCGGATGCGTGCAGGATCGCAGTCGGCCAGCGAAGGTCGTGCGTCCAATGTCACCGAGAAACCACTCTCGGTCAGTGCCTCGGACATCGCTTCAACCACCGCGGCCACCTGCACACTGACATCGCTGCGCTGCAGGCGCAGATCCAGGTGGCCACTCTCGGCCAGACTGACCACGCGCAGGTCCTCGATGATGCGGGTCAGGCCTTCCAGCTGGGTGAGCATGCTGTTGAACTGCTCAGGCCCCGGCTCGAACACGCCTTCGGCGATGCCCTGCAGGCGGCCGCGCAGGATGGTCATCGGCGTGCGCAGTTCATGCGCGATCGCCGCGTTCCAGAACACCCGGTTCTCGGACATCCGGCTCAGCCGTTCTGCCATGGAGTTGAAATCGCTGACCAGCGTGGCCGCTTCGGCCATCGTGGTATCACCACCGCGTGCACGCGCTTCCAGATCGCCACTGGCGACCCGGCGCAGGCTTTCGGCCACCGAGTTCAACGGCGTGATGATGCGCCGGGTCAGGCGCGAGGCGACCAGCGTGGCGAAGATGACGACCACGGTGGCGGTCAATCCGATCCACAGCCATTCCAGCCCGGACGGCATGATCGTTTCCGGCTCGTCGTACCAGCGCGGATAGAACACCTCCATGAGGTAATAGAACAGGTAGAAGCCGCTGATCGACAGCACCGTCGAACACAGCGAGGCCACCGTGATGGACAGCGTGATCTGGCGTCCGATGCTCTTGCCTTTGGGGTTCATCATTCAGTCCAGGAAGCGGTAGCCGACGCCGCGGATGGTGGCGGGAATGCCGATCACGCCGACATCCTCCAGCTTGCGCCGCAGTTTGCTGACATGGCTGTCGACGGTGCGTTCCTGCGCGTCGCCCTCGGGCAGGCAGGCATGCAGGAGATCGGCCCGCGCATGCACCTGCCGTGGCGCGCGTGCCATATGCACCAGCAGCCGGAACTCGGTGAGGGTGAAGTTCAGCTCGTGCACCTGCTCGCCATGGCGCACGGTCACCTCGTGGCTGCGCAGGTCGATCTCGAAGGGCCCTTGGCGGATCAACCCGTTGGGCGCTTCGACCAGGGGCCGGGAACTCCGGCGCAGCACGGCCTGGATGCGGGCGACGATCTCGGCCGGATTGAACGGCTTGGCCACGTAGTCGTCGGCGCCCACGCGCAGGCCGGTCAGCTTGTCCACGTCCTGGTCGAGCGCAGTGAGCATGATGACCGGGGTGTTGCCGATCCGTCGCAGTTCGCTCAGCACCTGCCAGCCATCCAGTTTTGGCATCTGCACATCCAGCAGCACCAGGTCCGGACGCAGTTGGCGGTGGCTGGCGAGTGCCGCCTCACCGTCTGCGGCGCGGGCGCTGCGCAGGCCGGAACGGGCCAGGTAGGCACTGAGGATGTCGGCGATTTCGCCCTCATCTTCGGCAATCAGCACCAAGGGTGCCTGTCGGGTACGGAGATCGTTCATTGCGTGATGCGGGTTCGGGGCAAGGGTGGGCAAGGGTGGGCAAGGGCGGGATCTGGGGCAGGGTCATCGTCGGCACTGCATGTCCTGCGCCTCTTCGTTGGCAGCCCAGGCCAGGGTGGCCAGCACCAGCGTGCGCCGCAGACTCGGTTCCACTGCACCTGCGCCGCGCAGCTGCTGCAGCATCAGGGTGGACACCGCCGCCGGCAGCTTGCTCCAGCGCGATGCCATGGGAGTGGCATCTACCCGGACCTGCAGCCGCAAGGCCATGCCCAGGATGGCGCGCAGGCGCAGTGCCAGCAGGGCGACGACCACGAGAGTGGCTAGGGCGAGCAGCAGATGCAGGGTGGCGTCGGCGACCGGGTGCGTTGCCGCCCAGACCGCCAGACCAATCAGCGCCAGCGACGCGAGTGCGCCGGAACGGCCAGTGCCACCGGGCCCATCGCTGCGGAACCCCACCAGGGCGGCCGCCCCGAAGCCCGCCAGCAGCGGGGGTAACGGATCCGGCGCGGCCAGCATCCAGCTGGTGGTCGATGCCAACACGACGGCGATCAACCACGGCGAAGGCGCACACCACGCCAGGTAGGCACGGCGCACATCGATGGGTGGCAGGTCTGGATGGGAAAGGGACACGGCAGGCGGGCAGTCGGCGAGGCCGACGAGGCTAGCGACCGTTGATGGAGACTCGGTCGAGATTGTGTCGAGATTGCGTGGACGCAGGCCGCAGCATTCAGGCGCGGGGCTGGTGCCTGAACGGCTGCCGCGCCTCCATGCAATCTCCACAGTGGCTCCAAGAAACGTCCATCGGCGGCTTCCAGACTGCGGTTTCGGCGGTCGCACTGGGCGACTGCACGCAGCCGGGCGTTTCGATGAGCAACCGCAGGACCTGGATCATTGCCGCTACGGTGGCCACATTGGCCGCCGGCGCTGGATGGTGGGCGTTTGCCGGCGGCGATGATGCCGCGCTGATCACCGCACCGGCAAGGGTGGCGGATCTGGAGAAGACCGTACAGGCGGTCGGCCGGGTCCATCCCAAGGAGCTGGTGGCGGTGGGTGCGCAGGTGTCCGGCCAGGTCAAGCGCCTGCATGTGGTGCTGGGCCAGCGCGTACAGGCCGGTGACCTGATCGCCGAGGTCGATTCGCAGCCGCAGCGTATCGCGCTGCGCAGTGCCGAGGCGGCCACCAACACGCTGCGCGCCCAGCATGCCGCCAGCCAGGCCCGCTATGCGCAGGCCAGCCGTGCTTACCAGCGGCAGTCGCAGCTGGTGGCGTCGCGCCTGGTGTCACAGGAAGGTTTCGAAGCCGCACGCGTGGCGCGCGATGCGGCACGCTCAGAGGTGGCCGCGCTGCAGGCGCAGATCGACCAGGCCGTGACCCAGGTCGAAACCGCACGGATCAACCTGGGCTATACCCGCATTGTTTCGCCCAGCGACGGTTACATCGTGGCCATCGTCACCAAGGCCGGGCAGACGTTGAACTCGATGCAGACCACCCCGACCATCGTGATGCTGGCGCAGATGGATACGATGACCGTGCGCGCCGAGATCGCCGAGGCCGACGTCGAGCTGGTGGCGCCGGGACAACCGCTGTGGTTCTCGACATTGGGGCAGAGCGGCCGCCGCTATGAATCCCACCTGCAGCAGCTGGAACCGGCGCCGTCCTCGATTGCCGACGTCGCCACCGGCAATGCGGGTGGCTCTGCGCAGACGCCGAAGGCGGTGTACTACGCCGGCCTGTTCGACGTGGCCAATCCCGGCCTGAAGCTGAAGCCCTCGATGACGGTGAAGGTGACCCTGGAGCTGGCACGGGTTGCCAACGCGCTGCAGGTGCCATTGACGGCGCTGGTTGAGTCGAATGACAAGGACGGCAACCGCGGCACCGTGCGTGTGGTCGATGCCAAGGGCCGCCCCCAGCAGCGTGCGGTGACGACCGGCCTGCGCACCGCCACCGCCGTGCAGATCCTGTCCGGCCTGCGCGAGGGTGAGAACGTCGTGGTCGGCCAGGCGCCCAGCGGCGCTGAGCCGGAAGCCGCCAGCCTGTTGGGGATGTGAGCATGGCCGACGCACTGCTGGAACTGCATGGCGTATCGCGCGCCTATCGCTCCGCCGCCGGCGAGGTGGTGGTGCTGAAGGACGTTTCGCTGCGCATCGATGCCGGCGAGTTCATCGCCATCATCGGCCCCTCGGGCTCGGGCAAGTCCACGCTGATGAACATCCTTGGCTGCCTGGACCGGCCGACCGACGGCAGCTATCGGGTGAACGGCGAGGCCACCGAGCAGATGGCGCCGGACGCGCTGGCACGCCTGCGCCGCGAGCATTTCGGCTTCATCTTCCAGCGCTACAACCTGATGGAGAACCTGAGTGCCACCGAGAACGTGGCGCTGCCGGCAGTCTATGCCGGCGTGGAGGCGGACGTGCGCACTGCCCGTGCACGCACGCTGCTGGAAACGCTGGGGCTGGGCGAACGCATGGCGAACCGGCCGAGCCAGCTGTCCGGCGGCCAGCAGCAGCGCGTGTCCATTGCCCGTTCGCTGATGAACGGCGGCGCGATCGTGCTGGCCGATGAACCCACCGGCGCGCTCGATCACGCCAGTGGTCAGCAGGTGATGGCCGAGCTGAAGCGCCTGCATGCACAGGGCCACACGGTGATCCTGGTGACGCATGATGCGGCGATTGCCGCCAACGCGGCGCGGGTGATCGAGATCGCCGACGGCCGGGTGGTGACCGACCGCGGCGAGCGGGGATCGCGTGCTGTGGCTGAAACACCCGGGACCGAACGCGGCGTGTCACCGGTCACCGAGCGCCGCGCACGCATGGATGCGATTCGCGAAGCCGCGCGGATGGCCGTGCGCTCGATGCTGGCCCATCGCCTGCGCACGCTGCTGACCATGCTCGGGATCATCATCGGCGTAGCGGCCGTGGTGACCGTGGTTGCGCTGGGCAAGGGTGCACAGGCGCAGGTTGAATCACAGATAAACGAACTGGGCGCCAGTACGCTGGAGATCTTCCCAGGCTCGGATTTCGGTGACCCGCGCTCGGCGGAGATCGAGACCCTGGTGGTGGGCGATGCGGACCATCTTGCGGCGCTGAGTTACGTGGACAGCGTGAGCCCGAACCTGAGCGGATCGGTGGCGGCGCTGCAAGGCAATCGGCGTGCCAACACCCAGGTGCTGGGCGTAGGCGCCGACATGCCGCGCGTGCGTGGGCTGCGGTTGAAGGCCGGCCGCTTCTTCACCGACGCCGAAGTGGACGCGCACCGTGCCGTGGGCGTGGTCGACCAGAAGGCGGCCAAAGCGCTGTTCAGCGGCAGCCCGATCGGCAGCACGGTGCTGCTGGGCGGCATGCCGGTGGAGGTGATCGGTGTGGTCGGGGCCAATGCGTTCGCTGGCGGTGCAACCCCGACGGTCTACGTGCCGTATACCTCGGCGGCCTCGCGGCTGCTGGGCAGCGAGCGCCTGGAGAGCATCACGGTGCGCGTGCGCGACAACGTACCCACCAACGCCGCCGAAGCCTCGCTGGGGGCCGAGCTGGAGCGGTTGCATGGCCGTCGTGACTTCTTCATCTACAACGCCGACCAGATCCGCAAGGCGGTGATGAAGTCCAGCCAGACCATGGCCGCGCTGGTCTCCGCCATTGCCGCCGTGGCGCTGGTGGTTGGCGGGGTGGGGGTGATGAACATCATGCTGGTCTCGGTGAAGGAGCGCGTGCGCGAGATCGGCGTGCGTCTGGCAGTGGGGGCGCGGCAGGGCGACATCCTGCGCCAGTTCCTGATCGAGGCGGTGCTGATCTGCCTGTTCGGTGGCGTGCTGGGGGTGCTGTTCGCTTTCGGGGTGGGGGCGCTGTCCAGCCTGCTGTCGCTGGGTGTGCCGTTCCTGTTTACGGCGGGGCCGGTGCTCGCCGCGCTGGCATGTTCGTCTGCGATCGGGCTTGGATTCGGCTACTTCCCGGCGCGCAGTGCGGCGCAGCTCGACCCGATCCAGGCGCTGGCAGCGGAGTAGGCGCAGGCCCGGTGCGGGCATTTGTGGAGCCGAAGGCAACGGCAGGAGCCGTTGCCTTTGGCTCCACAGGAGCAGCCTCAGGATGAGGGGCGCGGATGCGTGCGCACGCGTGCACGCTCGCGATACAGACGGCTGTCGGCGCGCTGCAGGGTGTCGGCCACCGTCTCGCCGGGTGCATGATGGGTCGCGCCCAGCGAGAAGGGCGTGGGTGACTGCCCGGCATGCTGCGCATACCACTGCTCCAGCGCGGCCAGCCGTCCCGGTTCCGGTGCAGTCAGCACCACCATGAACTCGTCGCCACCCATACGCACTACGCTTTCCATTGACCCCAGTGGAGCGCGCAGGAAGGCGGCGAACTCGACCAGCACCGTGTCACCCCGTGCATGGCCCTGGGTGTCGTTGATCTGCTTGAAATGATCCAGATCGAACATCAGGCAGGCCCAAGGCTGGTCGATCAGTTCGTCCAGGCGGGGCAGGAAGCGGCGGTTGTAGCTCTGGGTGAGGGGATCCTTGAAGGACATCTCGCGCAACTGCTGTTCCTGCATCCGCAGTGCGGTGACGTCCTGCGCATGGCCGAGCACGTAGGGTGGGGTGGCCTCGTTGTCGAGCACGTTGTGATACGCCCAGAAATGCCGGGTACCATCGGCGGCGATCAGCTCGATGACGCCGGCATCGGTGTGGTTGACTGCGATGCGTTCCAGATACGCCTTGAACGCGGCCCGCTTCTCCGGCGGCATCAGGTCGCACAAGCTGCGCCCGATCATGTAGCTCTCATCGAAGCCCAGTGACTGCACGGCAGCTGGGTTCACCGAGGTCAGCACGCCCTCCAGCGTGTGGGTGCAGATCAGGCCAAGGCTGTAGTGGAACAACCGCCGGTAGCGGGTTTCGCTGGCTTCCAGTGCATCCAGCGCGGCGCGCTCCTCGGTGATGTCCTGTATGGCCCCGACCAGCCGCGGCCGGCCATCGACCTGCTGCCGGCCTCCAACCACGCGGGTCCAGATGGCTCGTCCGTCGGCGGTGGTCATCGGCAGCTGCACCTCCCACGACGTGCCTTCATCGATGCAACGCTGCACCGCCGTGCGGATGATGTTTCGGCTGTCCTCGCGATAGAACGAGAGCGCAGTTTCGAGCGTCGGTTCGAAGTTGCTGCGCACGCCGTGGATCTGCTTGGTTTCGCGGGTCCAGCGGACCTCGTTGCTGACCAGGTCCATTTCCCAGCCACCCACCCGGGCCGCGCGGTTGGTGCGCTCCAGGAAGTCCTCGCTGCGCTTCAATTCGCGATGCAGGGCCTTGGCCTGGCCGACCTGCGCCATCAGCGTGCTGCGCTGCTCCAGCACCTGGGTGGTGACCCGGGCCAGATGCACCATCAGTTCGCGTTGCGAAGGCGACAGCACGCCGGGCATCGGGTCGAGCAGGCACAGCGTTCCTATGCGCGCGCCATGCGCCGAGCCCAGCGAGATTCCCGCGTAGTGACGGATGCGCGGGCCGCCGGTCACCAGGGGATTGGTGGAGAAGCGAGGGTCCTGGCGCGCGTCCGGAATCTCGAACAGCGTGTCCTGCTGTATGGCATGGGTGCAGAATGAAATCTCGCGCGCGGTTTCGCTGACACCTTCCAGCCCGATGTTGGCCTTGAACCACTGGCGCTCGTCGGCCACTACCGAGATCAGCCCCATGGTCATGCCGGTGGCGGCACGCGCGGCGGCGACGATCGCATCGAAAACAGGCTCTGGCGGCGTGTCGAGCAGGTGCAGGCGGTCGAGTTCAAGCAGTCGTTCGGCTTCGTCCATGGCGCTTTTCAGGGCAGGGTGGCGAGGGCGGCTTCGGCTGTCGGGCACTACGCTAGTGCGTACCGCGTTATGTATCGCCAGCGTCGGGTGATGCCGGTGTGACGCGTTGGCATCAGCGTTTCGGTGGGCCGCACGTGGGTCGAGCCAAAACGTGACGGCGGTCGCGGACATGCAGCGCGTGTCGAACGACGGGGTAACGACGGGGTAGTGCCGGCCGCTGGCCGGCAACCTCATGACATCCGGATCATTGCAGATGCCGGCCAGCGGCCGGCATTACCGGTCGATTGGCCGGCAGGCGACGCAACGCGCAACGCACGCATCACGGGGCGTTCCGCCAGCAGCCGCAATGGTGGGCCGCATAGGCTGGGTAGTGCCGGCCGCTGGCCGGCAACTTCGTGACGCCGGGGTACTGCAGATGCCGGCCAGCGGCCGGCACTACTCCATCACACGACCAATCGTATCGGCCAGCAGCGCCCGCACCCGTTCCGGCGGCAGGTCGGGATCGCGCACGGCGCGCATCGCCAGACCTTCCACCAGCAGCCGCAGCAGCAGGGTTCGGCTGGCAATCCGCTCTTCGTCCACGACGCGGCCCAGATTGACGTCACGCTGGCGCAGCCAGGCATGGATCGCGGCACTGGTCTGCTTGTCATGGGTACGCAGCACCTCGGCCAGCATCGGGTCGCGATGCGCCTCGGCATTGATCTCTGCATACAGGGCCACGCTGGCGATGGCATTACCGTGGATCGGCAGCACCTCGCCGCGTGCCCATTGCTGGTAGCACTCCAGCAGCCCATCAATCAGATCGGACGCCGCCGGCATTTCGCTGATCGAGGCCTGGTCGTGGCGCAGCTGGCGCTCGATCAGGGCCAGGATCAGGGCGCGCTTGTTGGCGAAATAGCGGTACATCAGCCCCTGGCTGATCTCGGCCTCGGCAGCGATATCGCCGATCGAACCGGCATGGAAACCACGGGTGATGAAGCACTTCTGGGCGGCGTCGAGGATGCGCCGGCGCTGGGCTTCGGCATGGGCGGCGGCAGGGGCGTCAGCGGGTGCGGCTACGGCGGTTTTCGGCGTCATTGCATGAAGTCGGGGCGTCCAGAGGCGGGATAGTACGTCACAAAAGGTGTGAATGAACGGTCATTCATTTGTAATTCCCGCCTCCCAGACTGCGCCGGCCTTCTCCTTCCGCGAATGAGTCCGATGCGCCACGCCCTGCTGCACCGCCCGCTGCTCACCCTCGCCATTGCCGCCGCACTGCCGGCGCTGGCCCATGCCGAAGACAGTCCCAGCGCCGACGCCGAGGCATCCGCCGATGCCGCGCGCACCGTGGTCGCCCTTGACCAGGTGATGGTGACTGCGCAGAAACGCGCCACCAACCTGCAGGAGACCCCGATCTCGGTATCGGTGGTCGATGCCGAAGCGCTGAAGGACCGCAGCGCGATTTCGCTGGGCAGCTTGTCCGATGGCTCCATCCCATCACTGCGGGTCACGCCGTTCGCTACCCGCAGTTCTGCGCTGAACATCGGCATCCGTGGCATCGGTGCCTCCGGCGACGCCAACCAACCGGCCCGCGATGCTGGCGTCGGCATCTACGTCGACGGGGTGTTCATGGGCCGCGCGCAGGGCCTGGGTAGCATGCTCTACGACGTGGAGCGCATCGAAGTGCTGAAGGGGCCGCAGGGCACGCTGTTCGGCCGCAATACCGAAGGCGGCGCGGTGAGCATCGTCACCAAGGCGCCGACCGGCGAGTTTGGCGGCAACGTCAGCGCGGGCGTGTCCAACTTCAGCGGCTACAACAGTGCGCTGCACCTGGATCTGCCCAAGGTGGGCGATGTCAGCTTCAAGATCGACGCCGTGCAGGCCAAGCGTGGCGGCACCACCGACAATCCGATGCGCGGCGAGCGTGACTTCAACAGTTACGACAAGCGCGGCGCCCGCCTGAGTGCGCTGTGGCAGCCGAGCGATGACTTCTCTTTGTTGTACGCGTTCGATCGCTCCTATGATGCCACCACGCCATATCACACCCAGGTGCTGGTGCCAGGCGCCTACCTCAGCCCCCTGCAGAAGGCCGGCGCCAGCCAGGATCGCCGCGACAGCGCCATCCTGGGCGGGCCGCAGGAAGACAACATCGGACGGACCAGTGGCCATCTGTTGAACCTGTCGTGGACGCTGAACGACAACCTGGAGTTGAAGTCGATCAGTTCCTACCGTGAACTCACCCAGGGGCAGTTCGACATGGGGCTGGTCGATGCGATTTCGGCCTATGGTGGCGCAGGCACACCCTTCGGGCGTTACAGCCTGGCCCAGGTCTACCAGCACCAGTACAGCCAGGAATTCCAGCTGATCGGCAACACCTCGCAGGTGCAGTTCCTGGGCGGTGCGTTCTATTACCACGAGACCGCTGGTGACAATGCGCAGACCCCGAACATGCTGGTCTGGGGGCCGGGTGGCAACAGCTACACCGTGAATCCGGCGACCAACCCGCTGGATCTCTCGCGGGTACGCATCGATCGCGCCAGCAAGGCCTGGACCGACAGCCTGGGCGTCTTCGGCCAGGCCACGTGGACCCCGGAAGCGATGCAGCGGCTGCACCTGACAGCGGGTGGCCGTTATACCCGCGATGACAAGAAGGGCAGCCTGTACATCGTCAATGGTGCGGCGACCAACCTTGCGTTCAAGGATCGCTGGAGCCGTTTCGACCCGATGGTCAATATCGCCTACGACCTCGGCGAGCACGCGATGGTCTATGCCAAGTACAGCACCGGCTTCAAGGCCGGCGGTGCCAACTCGCGCTCGACCAACTACAGCGCGTTCGGTCCTGAAGAAGTGACGGCCTATGAGCTGGGCTTCAAATCGCAGTTCTGGGACAACCGTGCGCGCCTGAACCTGGCGGTGTTCGATTCGACCATCGCGCACAAACAAATGGACTTCTCGCTGCCGTTCGACCCGAACAGTGGCGAGACCCGCACCACCATGGTCACCACCAATGCATTGAGCGATGGCAAGTCGCGCGGCGCGGAGCTGGAGTTCAACGTGATGCCGGTGGACAACCTCACTCTCGGCCTCAACTACGCCTATACGAAGATCGACGCGCAGACCGCGACGGACCCGTTCGGTGCAGGGGTGCAGGTAACGGTCCAGCCGCTGCTGGCGCCGAAGAACGCCGGAAGCCTGTCGGTCGACTACCTGGTGCCGTTCGCGAACTTCTCGGCACTGAAGTTCCATGTGGACGGCAACTGGTCCGATGGCTACTACACCAGTGAGTACGACCAGATGCTGACCGACAGCTCGTTCGTGGTGAACGCGCGGGTGGCGCTGGTGGATGTGCCGGTCAACAGCACTGGCACCACCATGTCGTTCTCGTTGTGGGCACGCAACCTGCTCGATGAGCAGCACCTGTTCTACAAGATCAACAGCGCGGCGCTGGGCCAGAGCGGCATCTTCAACGACCCGCGTACCTTCGGCCTGGAAATGGCCGTCAACTTCTGATTCGAACGGAGAATTCCATGAAGCACCGCTCTACCGAACTTGTCCTGGCCCTGATGCTCAGCCTGCCGATGGCTGCGACGGCTGCTGCCGCTGATGCGCCGCAGGTCGCCGCCGCGAAGCCGACGGCCATTGCGAACGTGAAGCCCGTCGCTGCCGATGCGCAGCGCGTGATCCCGCTGCAGGGCGCTTGGAACGTGCGTACCTTCGCCGGCCTGCAGGGCCGCCACGGTCCGATTCCGGCCGATGCGTTCGTGCGCACCGCAGACCTCGGCCGCCTCACCGATGCCGACCGTGATGCCCTGGCCGCGGCCGGCGTGAAGCTGGATATCGACCTGCGTACCGCCGATGAAGAGGCGCAGTCGCCGGACCTGCTGGCCAGAGATGATCGCTTTGCCTACCAGCGCATTTCGCTGATGGGCACCGAGAAGATGGACCTGCAGAAGATGATGACCAGTTTCCCGGATTCGCTGGGCGAAGCCTATGTGCAGTGGCTGGGCCACAGCCAGCCGCAGTTCAAGCAGGTGTTCCAGCGCATCGCCGCGCAGCAGGACGGTGCCGTGCTGTTCCATTGCACGGCCGGCAAGGACCGCACCGGCATCATCGCTGGCCTGCTGCTGGACCTGGCGGGCGTGCCGAAGGCCGAGATCGTGCACAACTACGCGATCTCCGCGCACTACCTGGAAGGGCAGCCGAAGGACAGCGCGATGAACGCGCAGATCATGGCGCTGGTCAAGCAGAACCCCGAGATCGCCCGCAAGATGGCCGGTATGGCCGGTACCGCACCGGACAACATGGAGCAGTTCCTGGCGGCGTTGCACAGCCAGTATGGTGGTGCGGAAGGGTACCTGAAGTCGATCGGAGTGAGCGAGCAGGAGATCCAGCAGTTGAAGGTGCGGCTGGGGCAGGCCGGCTGAAGACTGCCAGGCTGAAGGCAGGTGCCGGACAGCCCGGCACCTGCCGTGCGTCATCACGGCTGCTGCGGTGCTACCAGGATGGCGGCATCCAGTACCGGGAATGTCTGCGGTGCCTGGCCGGACGATGCGACCAGGCGGATCTCCAGCGTGATCGTTCCCCCATCGGCGGCATTCAGTGCCTGCAGGGCCCCCAGTTTCTGCGGCAGCGGCACCGCGAACGTGGTTGGGTGGCTGTGATCCATCCCGGCCATGGTCGGCCCGAAGAACGATACGGTGCCGGCGTAGTGCGGACTGTCGGCCGCCACGGAGGCGGTGCCCGCCGGTGCATTGATCAGCACGTCGAACTCGCGCGTATTGTTCAAACCGCGTGGTCGCTCCAGGGTCACTTCGGCAATCAACTGGCGCGGGCCCGATGTGGTCAGGTGCGCGCGCACCGCCTCATTGGGGACAGCCACGCGGACGGCGCCATCGGAGCGTGTGCCGCGCACCAGCCGCACCGCGCCGGCAGCTGCTGGCAGCGTGACCGCCTCCAGCATGTCGTTGCGGCGCGCGTAGACGTAGTCGTAGTCGAAGGCCGTGGTGGAGAAGAACGCACTGGCCGGACGCTCGCCAACGGGCTTGCCCTGTGCATCGACGAAGAAGCGGAACGGTTCGTTCATGAACTGACGCCGCTGGTCGACGTTGATGGGCATGATCGGCTTGCCGCGGGACTGCTGCAGCTGGTTCCACACATCCCACAGGCGGTCCATGTTGGCGTGGTGCAGGTAGAAGATCGGATCGAGTGGTGACAGGAAGTTGGTCATGTTGCCGTAGGGGCCGGGATCGACCGCGCCGACGCCACCGATGCAGTTGTGCACCTTGTTGTGCGGGAATCCTTCCAGTACCGAGAATTTCGTGGCGCCGTCAGGCTGCACCACGTGCGAGGCCGTACGCGAGCTGGTGAAGCTGCGGCTGACATCGTCGTTGTAGAACTCGACCGGCGACAGCCCCGCGTGGATGGTGTCGGGAGACACGGCCGAAGCGGTCTTTGCATCGAAGCCGGGATTCTCGCGCCAGAGGTAGCGGGCGCCGCAGGTGATCGTATAGGCCGCATTGCCCGAGATGCCGGTCTTTTCCGCGACGCTGTAGCCGGTCACATCGTTCCAGACATCGTCTGCAGTGAGGTAGCCGCGGAACTTGAGCTGGCCGCGTTGGCCTGCATCCAGCGTGTCCCAGTAGCGCTGCAACGCCGGGCGCATGAGCCGGGTGAAGACCGCCAGGTTGCGCGTATACGGCGCATAGGCGCTGTCAGTGGGCGTCAATACGCCGTCGAACATCGCCGGGGGAATCCGTGGCAGCTCGGTCCAGTCCCAGTAGGGCATGGCGAACTGCGGATCACCGCTGAGCGTACGGATGGTCTGTTCGAAGTAGCCGACATAGCCCCGGTGCCAGACATAAAACCACCAGTTGCCGTGCGGGCAGTCCATCAGATGCACGAAGGCGTTGCGGAACCAGTTGCGTGGATCGTCTGCCGGCAGTGCCAACATGGCCTTGATGCCACGCGCGTAGCTGGCCAGCATGCGCTGGCCTTCGGGGCTGGTGACGTTGTAGCGGTGGTAGCGCGCCTGCGCGGCCTTTCCGGCCGGCTCAGCACCGCTGGCCCAGGCCCCGGGTGCTACCAGTGACGCCAATGAAGCGCTGGCGGTGGTGGCAAGAAAATCACGACGTGTGTAGCGCATAGCCTTCCCCCTGGTGATTGGTTGAACCGCGTTGGGTTACAAATCACTGGCAGGGCCGGCGGCAGCGTGGCGGCCGGCCCGACGGGGACATCCAGCCCCGCCGCTTCCACCGGCAGGTGCAACGATGGCCGGGGTGGAAGCGGCGGTAGTATAGGCATGGCAAACAAAGCTGATCTGCGAAGCAGGCCACAGTCGCAGGCGCGTACACATCTGCCCGGCTGAAGCTGTTCACCGTCGTCGTTGCTGCGTTGTCGATCAGCCAGGCATGGCCTGGCTCTACTGGTCGGGTTTCACCCTTGCCACCCGATTCCGGTACTCGTACACGTTGTCACCGCGTATGCGCTTTTCCTCGGTGCCGGTGACCCGGCCCACCTGCTGGTCTGAACCGGTCACGGGCTGCGCCTCGATTTCGGTCTCGTGCTCGAAGGAATGCGATTTGTCGGTGTTGCGGTAATAGCGGTACAACGCCCAGTACAGCGCGGTTGCGCCGGCCGGACCTGCCGCCAACAGCCAGAGGCCACTGTCGTCGCTCATGTCGATGCCACCAGGAAGGCAATTGCGAGGGCTTCAATGACGGTGCCGGTGGCAAGGGCCGCCAGCAGCATCTTCCATTGCTGCACGGGCACGCTGCCCATGGTTTCGCCGGTACGGCCGTTCACCGCGATGTAGTGCAGCATGCCGCCGTTCTTGCCAGGCTGATGGTACGAGTACAGCCAGACCGGCAGGTACATCGACACCCAGCGGGTGCCATGCACCTCCAGCTGTTCCTGCTCCCAGCGCACGCCGCGGTTGTAGCGCTTCACCGAGCCTTCCACCTGTGCGCGGGCAATCGACAGCAGCTGGTCTTCCAGCCGCGGCCGCAGCTTTTCCACATCCAGGTTGCGCTTCTCCGAAGTGAAGCCGGCCAGGTAGGAGGCGTTCCATTTCACCGCGTTCTTGGTATCGAACGGCAGGATGGTGTTGATGATGTTGTTGGTGTTGGCGCGGGTATCCAGGTTGCCGCGCTCGGCCGAGGATTCCAGCGGAAGATCGTCGACGGTGAAATCGACCTGGCGTTCGACCTGGTAGACATCGGCGTCGTAGAGGGTGCGCTTGTTCTTCTCGCTGCCGACCGTGTACTCACGGGTCTTGATCTCGCCTTTGCCGGCCACCGCAGCGCTGACATTGCTGTCGACGATCATGTAGGGCAGGAACACGCCCACCACGTTTTCAGGGGTGAACTGGTCCTTGAACGCCTTCAGCGCGAACATCCGGCGCTTGTCGACGAACTGGCGGATGCGCGCGACCGCATCGTCCTTCTTGATGTGGAAGGGCAGCACCGCATCGGGTACCGCGCCATTGGCAATCTGCTCATTGACGCCGAAGACGTGGCGGCACCAGTGGCAGCGCGCCGTCATCGTGCTTTCGGTGTTGACCGTGACTTCTGCGCCACAGCCCGTGCACTTGAAGGTCATCAACGCCGAGGTGTCGGCATCGATGTCGCGTGCGCCGGAGGCGATGACGGTGCCGCGCAGCTGGTCGATGGCCTCGCCCAGCCCGAACTCCTCCTCGACGCGTGCGCCATGCCATTCGTGACGGCAGTACAGGCAGACCAGGATATCGGTACCGGCCTTGGGCCGGATGTCGGTGGCGCCGCACTTCGGGCAGCGGTTGAGGCCGTCCTTCAGCTCGCTGGCCGAAGTATCGATGGCCACAGGATCGGGCGCTTCCACTTCATCGCGGATGGCCTGTGGCAGTTTCGAGGTGTCCAGCGGGAAGCTGCCGGGCAGGGGAGGGACGTCCTGCGGCGAACCGGGCCCATCCAACGACGCCGCCGGCAAGGGCGGCGGCGTCGCGGGCGCGGATCCAGGCAGCGGCGGTGGGCCGTTTCGGGGATCGGACATGTTGGTTGTGCGTCCTGCCGTTACAGGCCCAGTGCCTTGGCTTTCAGGGCGTCATAGTCGCCCTGCGTGATCAGGCCCAGGTCCAGCATTTCCTTGGCCTTCTTCAGCTTGGCCACCGGATCGTCCGCAGCCGGGGTGGCCGGCTGCTGCATGCCGCCGACACCGAACATGCCCGAGGCCATGCCGACACCGACCAGACCTGCCGCGCCGCCGTTCTCGCCGGCCGACTGGATGCCCTGGGCGACGCTGGCCTGCAGGTTGGAATTGCCGCGCGAACCGGACAGCGCGTCGGCGCGCTGCACGGTCTTCAGCAGCTCGCGGGTGTTGGCGTCGTACTCGATCGAGACGATGGCGGTCTTGACGATCGCCAGGCCGCGGTCAGACTTCCACTGGTAACCCTGTTCAACGGCGGCCGACAGGCTCTGCGCGAAGCCCAGCGAGTCCTGCTGCAGCTTGGTGATGCGGTTGCCCTTGCCCGGATCGTTCGTATACAGGCTGAAGGCTGGCGCCAGCGAGCCGACCACTTCATTGAACAGCTGGCTGGCGGCGGCGTTGTCCAGGTCGGTGAAGTCGAACACCTGGCCCGGCTGCAGGTAGCTGGCCGGCACGAAGTTCTTCACGAACAGGATCGGATCGACGATCTTCAGCGTGTACGAGCCACGCGTGACCGCACCCACCTGGGTGTTGAGGAAGCCGTCGTCCCAGTAGATTTCCGACTGGGTACCGAAGCGGTTGTCCGGCAGCTCCTTCAGCGACACGAAGTAGGCCGCCTGCTGCGAGCCCGGCTGGCCGCCGAACTTGAAGCGCTCCCAGCTCTGCTTGATGAAGGTGCTGACCAGGCCGTCGCCGGCGAAGATCGACTGCGAGTTCAGATCGTCCGAACGCCACTCGTAGCCACCCGGTTCGGCGACGAACGCGGTGATCGCGCCGTCCTGGAACAGCAGCAGGCCGTAGCCCTCCGGCACGATGATCTTCGAGCCGTTGGTGATGATGTTGGACGAGCCGCTGGTGTTGGAGCCGCGCCCGGCGTTGGTGCCCTGCGGCACCGCCGCGAACAGGGCCGCCGTCGAGGGCAGGCCTGTCGGCACGGTGTAGAAGTCCTTCCACTGGTCGGCCAGCACACCACCGACCGCACCCTTCACCGCCTGTACCAGACCCATGTCCAACTCCCTGTGATTCGAGGGCAGGCACCATGCCTGCCGAGCTGGACTGAATATAGCAGTGGCCGGGGGCGGCTGTGGTGCCGGTGGGTGAATGGGCGACGTGGGACCTCTGTAATAGTCCGGACGTTGATTCCGCCGCCGACTCCGGGCCTAATCGGCGGAGGGGCAATGACGTCCCAGTCGCCGTTGTTTCGGGCCTAGCCAAGGAGGGTGCAGAGCATGCAACGCAACATATCCGAAGGGCGTAGTGCGCAGTACTACGCGCTTATTGAACAGTTGGACGGGCCAGAGGAAGGCGAAGAAGATCGAGGGGCGCCGTTGCTCATTGATGCGATTCCGGTAGAGAGAGCGAAGAACTATCTGGAGCCAGAGGCGGATCTCCCCTCCCTTGATTTCCTGCTGGCATATGCGGAAGAGGGGAAGGGGGCAACCGACCAGCGTCTGCATGAGACGATCCAGCTGATCACACTCTCCGATACTCCCTCCAACGGGGCGATCCCGGTGTCAACGGCCGTTCTGGACGATCGTGGGGACGGCGAGCGAGAGCAGCTGTTCATGACGATTGAGAAGATGTCGCCTCAAGATGTAGAGGTCTGCGGAAAAATAGGCAGATTCTCCGTCGGCAAGCCTGCGAGTGAGGATGGCATCAGAGAACTGCTGGAGAATGCAGAAGCGAGATCACCTCATGGCATCGCGATCTATGATGTAGGCCAGGCAAACTTCAACGCAGTAGTCGATCGCTACGAACATCCTCGCCTCTTCTTTGATTTTGGCCGCCCGATTGGGCTGAAGGCCAGAACCAAACCACTGCTTGCCAATTTCAATCCGCTTGCGTTCAACGATGCTGAACCAGTCGTGCTCTCTCATCTGGATCAGGACCATTGGTTGTTTGCCGTGGAGTCCGGTGGGGCGGCCTGGGACTCAACAGGAAAGTACTGGAAAACAGCTCCGAAGTATCGCGATAGTGCCCTGCAAAGGAAGTGGGTGATCCGCCTGCCAGAGGGTGTTCTGTACTGGGGAAGCCACATTCATTTCCTGCGGACGCTAGCGAGTAATGGTTCACTTTTCGTCTGGCCTGAAGGGAGTGTCCACATTCAAGGGGCGAGCATCGGAATATGGTCCTGTTCGCCCTCCGCCGGCTCACCGAACACCCAGAGCTACCTGAAGAACAACAGCTCGCTGGCACTCAGGGTTGATTCTGCACATTCCGCCGCCGTGCTGTGTGGTGATGCGGACTACGGCTCATTCGCCCCAGGGGTTTTCGTTGATGTAACTGCTGTAGTCGCTCCACACCACGGAGGTAAGATTCAACTCGGCGCTACACCAGTCGTGCGGGGGCCAGGTCGCATGGTCCTCTCGACATATGAGAATGCCTATCCGAGCGTGCCCCATGACCAAACCATCGCCGACGCACTGAACAACGGATGGTTCGTAACTCGCACGGATGCAAGACATAGCTGTGGCCGATGCGGCGAGTTTCATGGCCACAAGTACATTCCACTCGCTGGAACCCAGCCAGAATGTGGATGTGGAGTTGTCACTTCTGCGCAGATCTGCCTGCCGCACGTGCAATAGGACTCCAGCTGGCTACAACATGTACGGAATCTTGAACGCCAACGTGAAGTCCGGCGCATCCGGGGTCAACCCGATGCCCAGCAGCGTCACCAGCGTGGTGTGCTGGTTCAGCGCATAGGTCACGCCCAGGTTAAGTGATGCCGCATTGGCATCACTGCCGATTACCTTCATCCACTTGCCGCCCTGGAAGCGGGTGGAAGCGCGGGCGCTGATGCGGTCACTGAAGGACAGGCTCAGGCTGGTCCGCTCGTTGAATGCGAAGGCCACGCCTGCGCCGAAGTACACCGAGCCGCCCAGCTTCACATCGCCCGGGTTCACCGTGTCCGGATTACTGTCGATGTCGTTGAACCCGCGCGGGATGGAGTGCACGTAGCCGATGTTGGCAAACAGGATGGCCGGGTCGGCGGTCTTCACCATCGACAGGCCCAGGTTGGCCTGCCATACGCCATTGCCAGTGGGTTGCTCGCGCGGCACGGCGAAGCGGATGTAGTCGTCGTCATCGCGCTCGATCACCTTCCAGTCCAGGCCGTAGGGTGCGCGCCCGGTGGGGGCGGTGACGCCGACGGTAAGCACGGTCTCAGGGCGCCAGCCGCGTTCGCCGAACAACCGGTAGTTCGCACTGAGCCCGATATCACCCAGGCCGTTGCCGTTGGTCTCTTCCTGTGCAATGGCGGCCGCTGCTCCGCCGGCGCCGCCCTTCTGGTATACGGTGCGCCGGGCCAGGTAGGGCACGTCCAGGTTGAGCGTCAGGTTCGGGCTGACACCCCAGCGGGCCGCCACGTTGTAGGTCAGCGAGTCGGACTCCACGTTCTCGATGGCGATATTGCCGAGGAAAATGGCGTCCAGCGCGAGGAAGCCGTTGAGGGTGAGCTGCTTGCGGTCGTAGCGGGCGTAGGTGAGGCTGTTCTCGATGGTGAAGCGGCGGGAGAACAGGGCCGATTGCTGTTGCTTCACGTCGTCCACGCTGCGCCGCGACTCCTGCTTGGCCTGTTGTGCCTCGGCGGCGGTACTGGCGTAGCCCTCGCTGCTCGGCGGGACCGCGGCGGCGGCCGCCTGCGCCAATGGCGCGGCCGGTGGGGCTGTGACCGGGCCAACCCGCCCGCTCAAGCGCGCCTGCATGGCCTGGACCTGCATGTCCAGTTCGCGCAACCGCCGCACTTCCTGTGCGTAGTTGGCCTTCAGCTGTTCCAGCTGATTGGCCAGGGCCTGCACGTCAGCGCCATCGTCGGACGTCGGCGGTGCGGCAAGGGCGGTGCCCGCCAGCGCCGCCAGCGCCAACGGGGTGATCCTCATCAGGGTGTGCATGATGGTGTCCTGCGTTGTGGAGCGTTTCCCCCAATGCCAGGCCCTGTTACTGGCCTGGCCCCATGCCGCGGTTCAACGCAATCGCCTGGGCCACGTTCTGGCTCAACGGCAGGTTGCTGCCCACGGCGTTGCGCACCAGCTCCAGCCGCAGCTGGTTACTGGCGATCTGGCCGTCACCGGCGAGGGCGATACCCTGGCCGACGCTGCCATTGCGGATCCACTGCTGCACCAGCCCCTGGCCATCCACCTGCAGCAGCAGGCGTGCCTGGTTGCCTTCCAGCACGGCGGTCGCGCTGGCGCCGGCCTGCTGCGCGGTGACGTTGCCTGCGCCATCAGAGAGAACGGCTGGCACGCCACCCTCGCGGACGGTCAGCGTGGTGACGTTGCGCGCGACATTGCCATCGCCGGCCACCTGCACGCTCTGCACCAGGCCGCTGGCGTTGGCCAGGCCGCTGCTGTCGATGCTGCGTCCGTGGGTATCGGGCAGCGGCGCATCGGCGGCCGTGACATGCACGCTGGGCTGGAAACTCAGCTTCGGCGCGCCACCACCACGGAAGTCCATGCCCAGGGTGAGGCTGCCCTGCAGCGTCGCGCCGTTGCTGGCCTGCCACTGCGACACCATGGTGACCCCGAACCAGGCAACGTTGTTGCCACCCACGGTGTAGCGCCCCCGCATCAGGCTTAGTTCCGGGTCCGGAATTTCCTTCAGGCCGCGACCGGGAGCACCCTCTGCCGCCTGCAGAGGCAGGGAAGGGAAGGCCAGCAGCAGAGCCATCATCATCGGTTGGCGGAACATGGTCGAACCTCCTTCAGAACAGGTCGGCGTGGCTGAAGCCGAAGTCGACCAGTTCTGCATCGGTGATCGGCCCTTGCCGCGCGTAGAGCGCGCGGGCGCTTGGCCGTTCGCTGGGTTGCAGAAGAGCGGTGTTGCGATCGAAGTCGCTGCCGATCACCACGAAGACCGCGCGCGATGGCCAGGCGGCCAGGAACTCCGGAAGGGCCAGGCTGCGGTTGCCCAGGATCGGGTCGGCCACTTCCACGATGCCGTTGCGCACCTGCTTGAGCACCACGAAATGGCGGAAACCGCGCACGTCCATCAACACCAGTCCTGGCACGCGAAGGGTGCGCAGTCGTGTTTCATCGATGCGGTAGCCCCGACCGCGCATGCCCAGCGATTCCACGTAGCGCTTGATGTCGAGCAGCGAGAAGCCGCGCTCGGCTACCAGAGCGGGATCTGAGACCCCCATCATTCCCTCGATCACCGTTGCCTCGTCGGTATCAAGGTGGTAGGCGTGGCGCAGGATGGTGGCCAGCGCGGCGGCCCCGCAGCTGTAATCGGTGTGCTGCCGCACCACGTTGCGGTAGCGCCGCTCCTGCATGCTCTCCACCTTCTGCTGCAGCAACGCGCCATTGGGCAATACGCCGCTGAAGCGCACCTCGCCCGCCCACGCGGAGGCGGTACCCAGCAGCAACAGCATCGCCAGCAGGCGCATCGAGAGGCGGCAACGGATCATCACGTTCTCCGGCAGCAGGGGGGAGCCCCTGTCCCAAGGGGGAGGAGGAACAGGGGCTCCCGGGGACCCGGCCATTGGCGGACGGCCGGGGTGTTGCGCTTACTCGCCGCTGCCGCCACCGCCGCCGGTGCTGGGCTGGGCGACGGCCAGGGCCAGGCTGTTGGCCTGCAGGTTGCCGGTGCCCGCAGCAACGTTCACGCCGATGTTGCCGGAGGCGCCGGAGAAGGCACTGCCGGACAACGCCGAGGTGTTGGTGGCGTTGACGTTCACCCAGCGCGTGGTGCTGACCGTGCCGCTGAGGCTGGCGTACAGATCGGCCACGCCCAGTTCGACGAACTGGCTGGTGCCACTCTCACGCGTATCGAAGCCCAGGCCGCCCACTCCCGGCCGGTTGGGGTTCATCGTGGCGTTCTGGATCTGGTTGTCCAGGTCGATGTGGCCGGTGCTGTTGCCACCCGGATGTGGCAGCTCGCCATTCCATGTATCCAGATAGTAGTTGGCCATCTGATAGGCGTTGCCGGTGCCGCGGTAGGTGCCCGCGCCATAGGCCAGCGTCAGGCCGCTGACGCCGCCACGCATGCCGACCTGCACGGTATCCGTGTAGGACTGCACGAAGCCGGCATTGCTGACCGTGTTGCCGGTGGAGACCTGGTTGGAGCTGATGCTCGACTGCGCCACCGCGGTGGTCGCTACCGAGGCCGCGAGCGCGTTCTTCTGCTCGTTGTTGTTGCCCGAGGCGATGTTCACGCCGATGTTGCCCGAAGCACCACCGAAGGCGTTGCCGCCGAGACCTGCGGCGTTGGTGACGCCGGAGTTCATGGTGGCGTTGCCGAAGCCGGCCTGGTTGACGAACACCTCGGCGTCGGCCATGCCGAAGCTGAAGGACGCGTCGGCAGCGGACAGCGACGCGGCATTGTCCTGCGCGTTGTTGTCGCCGGAGACAACGTTGAAGCCGAGATTGCCCGAGGCGCCGGCACCCACGCTGTCACCGATGGACGCACTGTTGGTGACCAGGCTGTTGCTGGTGACGTTGTTGCTGATCGACTGGCGGTTGTCGATCACGGCAATGGCCGCCGAGTCGAGGTCGATGTCGCCGGTGATGTTCGGGTCGCCGGAGAAATTGATGTCGGTGCTCAGCCGCAGGTCCTTCTCCAGGTTCACGTCGACGCCGTGGTTGTTCTTTTCCTTGCGTTCGTCGGCCTGGATGTTGCTGTGTTTCTGCACATTGACGTTGACGGTGCGGTTGCGTACGTCGTTGTCGGTGTGATTGTGCGTGTCGTTGCGGGTTTCGCTGACGGTGTGGTTGTGATTGATGTTCGCGTTGGCGTTCTGGTTGTCCCAGCCATTGGCCGCAGCGGCGGTCGAGGCAGTGGCAATCGCCATGGCGAGCATGGTCTGTTTGACGGTCGCTTTCATGGTGCCCTCTCTCTCATCAGGTGGTGCATCGGTTGGGTGGTTGTCACGGGCGGTCCTGCACGACCAGGCCCAATACGTTGGCCGTGTCGTTGCCGTTGCCCGCGATCTGATTGAGTTGCAGGACCCCGTCGAATCCCCGCAGTGCGGTGCTGGCTACACCTGCGCTGCGGGTGCCCGTCGCGACGCCGTGCCCGGTGTCGTCCCGCCCCCCTGCCAACGCGGAACCCTCGGCGGCCAAGGCCGTATCGTCGGTTTCGCGTATGCCCTGTCGGGCCAGCGTCGCGCTGACGACGTTGAGCGTCGTGTTGGCGATGCCGCTGGCCTGGTTGATGGATGCGATGCCACTGGCACCGGCCAGTGCGTCACCGCCAATGAATGCAGTGGCCTGCAGCGGCCCGGACAGCACGCGGTTGCCCTGCTGCAGCTGCCGCGCATTGATCGCGACGTCGGCGCGATCACCCTTGGCGATACCCCGTAGGTTGGCCTGCACGTTGAGGTCGCCGGCGGCCTGGTTCACGGCGATGGCGCCATTTGTTCCGGCGAGTGCGTGGCCGTCGATGCGGGCCACGTCGAGATAGGCGAGCATGCCGCTGTAGTCATCGGCCCGGGTCGCCCAGGGCGCGGCAGCGAGCAGCAGAAGCAACCTGTGCAGCGCCTTCATTTTCCACCTGCCGGGGCCGTGCCCTGCAGCGGGAACTGGGCCAGTGCGCCGCGCACGGTATCGGCGATACCGCGGGTGCTGCTGCCGACCGCTCCGAGCGGCCCACTCATGGCACCCCCCAGATTGCTGCCGACCATGCCGTCGCCACTGCGGCCCAGCGTGCCGCCCAGGGCCTGCTGGGTGACCCGTTCAACGGTGGTGCCACCCGGCGCCGTGATGGACGCGGCCTGGCCGGCGCCCATGCCGGCATAGTCCTCATCGCTCAACTCGTCCATGCCGGTTGTTGTGCCGCCGGCACCCAATGCGGTGGCGATCTCGCGCTGCGGCTTCGGGTCGGCAATCAGCGCCATGCCCGGCGGTGCCATGCGATATGCCGGGCGCGCGGATACATCCCGCAGCAGGACGATCTCGCCCGGTTGTGCCTTCACGCCTTGGCGGGCGCCGGATGCGGATGCGCCCGCGCCAACCGACAGCAGGGCCACTGCCAGTGCTGCGGCCAGGCCGCGAATCAGGGTGGAGCCGTCCATGCCGATCTCCCGCGATGGGTGCGGCGGAACCACGCATCAACCGTGCCAACTTCGAAGTGCCCACCGGCCAATGTCGGCACCGTGCCGCACCTGACCGGGCTGCTGCCACGCTGTTACAGGCACGTCGTGGAATTGTTGGGATTTCGAAGCCCCAGGCACTGCAGGGCAAGGGCGGCGGGCGACTGTCGCATCCGTGTTACAGGTGGCGTCGCGGTCTGCAACGGTGCCGCTTCAGCCAGGAATTTCTTGACGCACTGCTCATTGCGCCGCCGTTTAGGGAAGCGCTAGGATCCGCCCAACAAAGGCCGCCCCGGTGGCCGTAGAGGTCCCGGCGGGGGGCGGCACGCCGGTGATTGCCTGACAGTCCGCCGACGGTGTCCGGATGCTGGGGGAAGCATGGCAGCGGTCCCGGAGGCTTCAACGTCACGTTGCGTGCTCTGGTTTGGCGAGCCGTTGGCGAACGAGCGCAGTGCGCTGGCGGCAGCAGGCTGGTATGTGCGCAGCATCCGTCCCGATCCCGCCATGGCGATTGGCCTGCGCGGGCGCGATCGCTTGCTTGCCGTGCTCGATCTGCGCCACCTCGATGCGGTCGCGCTGCAGCTGCTGGTACCGTGGATCGAGCAGCACCAGCATCTACCCTGGCTGGCGGTACTGCCACCGGGTGCCGGACCTGCTTCAGCGGCCTGGCTGCCGTTGCTGCAGCGATGCCGTGCCCGCTTCACGCTGCCGTTCGGCCTGCAGGATCTGGTCTGCGCAATGCGCCAGCAGTTCGACGCAGATGATCCGCCTGTCGACGCAACCTGCAGCGGGCAGGGACCGCACGCATTGATTGGTGAAAGCGCTGCGCTGCATGCGGTGCGCAGGGTGCTGCACAAGTTCGCGCCGGTGGAGCTGCCGGTGCTGGTCACCGGCGAAACCGGTACAGGCAAGGAACTGGCCGCACATGCGCTGCATGCGTTGTCGGGGCGTGCTGGGAGGCCTTTCATTGCGGTGAACTGTGGTGCGATTCCGGCCAACCTGGTGCAGTCGGAGCTGTTCGGCCACGAACGTGGCTCGTTCACCGGTGCCGACAAGCGGCAGATCGGCGTGTTCGAATCCGCGCACGGCGGCACGGTGTTTCTGGACGAAGTCGGTGACCTGCCGTCGGAGGCACAGACCAGCCTGTTGCGTGTACTGCAGGAAGGCACCTTCGAGCGCGTCGGCAGCAGCCAGCCGTTGCGGGCGGATGTGAGAGTGCTGGCTGCCACCCACGTGGAGCTGGAACACGCGGTGGCGCAGGGCCGGTTCCGCAGCGATCTCTACTACCGTCTGAACGTGCTGCGCCTGCTCATGCCACCATTGCGTGAGCGCGGTGCCGATGTGCAGCTGCTGGCCGAACACTTCCTGCGCTGTTTCCGGCAGCGCCACAGCGTGCGTGCACGCGGCTTTGCGCCGGCCGCACTGCAGGCCATGCGGCGTTTCGAATGGCCCGGCAACGTACGCGAACTGCTGAACCGTGTGCAGCGTGCAGCGATCATGGCCGAGGGCGAGCTGATCAGCGAGCGTGACCTGGAACTGGGCGCATCGGTGGCGGTCCTGCCTGGGGCGATGCTGCACGATGCGCGGGGCCAGGCCGAGCGCGATGTGCTGCTGCAGACCCTGCGCCAGACCGGCTACAACGTTTCCGAATGCGCGCGGCAGATGCAGATCTCGCGGGTCACGGTGTATCGGCTGTGCCGCAAGCACCGGTTGGAGCTGCCTGCGCAGCGCTGATCAGCCGGCCGCCAGGTGCTTGAACAGGCGCAACGGCTTGCCCGTGACGCGCTCGATCACGCCCTTGGCTTCCAGGTCCAGCTGCACGGCCTTCAACCACCAGCCGGCGCTGGCGCCTGCCGGGAACAGGGCGGTGGGCAGGTGCGGCAGCAGCGCCTGCTTGGCCTGCGCAACGGTCAACCCTGGCGGTTGCGCAGGCAGGGCCTGCAGCAAGGCATGGCGCATGGCGAGATACTTGGCACGATCCACGCGCTGGATGTGCCCGGGCGTGGTGATGCTCTCGATCTCGATCCGCTCGGGCTCAGACATGGCTATCTCCCGCGACTTCGATGCGTGGGCTGCGGAAGCCCATGGCGATCCACGCCTGCATCAACCGTGCATGGAACCGCAGCGACCGGGTCTGCAGGTTCGGCACATCGTCCGGAAGGACAGACGCATCAGGAAGATCACTGACCATCGTCCGCATCTCCACGGCGGGTCTTGCCGATGCGGGCCACAACAGGCCATACAGGCTCAGCCAATGGCCGCCACTGAACTCCAGGAACAGCGGCGTATTGCAGCAGCCCGCCAGGACGCGGCGGCTGCCGCCCCTGCTGGACAAGCGCAACGCACGCAGCATGGAATGTCCGGCGTCGATGCTGACGCGATCCTTGCGGTGCATTACGAAAAGCGTCTGGCCGTGCGGGCCCAGTACTTCGGGTGCTCGGGGCAGCGACTGCAGCATGGCGCCGGCCTTGCGGCAGCTGTCGCAGCAGCATTCGACGGTGGCAATGGGTTGGCCCGTGGCGGTCAGGCGGACCTGGCCGCAGGCGCAGGCAAGGGACTGTTGGGAGGGCATCTGCATTTTCTCCTGGGGTACTCATCCTCTCGACGAACCGGGGCGCCGGGAATCGACAACATCCGCCTTCAAGGGCGCTTCATCCGGTAGTGGATGCGGTACAGGTCCAACCCTGCACCGTCCGCACGCCGCGCCGAATAGGTCAACGTGCCGGGTTGCGAGCCATCCAGCATCGCGCCGTAGCTGTTGCCGGAGGTCTCGTTCAAGGGCGAGGGCAATGCATGGCCCGCGTCATAACGGCCTCCACGTTCGTAAGCAATGAACTGGCGCACCGGTGCGCTGCCGAAGTCGAGAGCGCGGGCAAAGACCACAGTACGGCCATCCCCGAGGAAGGTGGCATCGAACTCCTGCGCCGAGGTATTGAGGTCTCCGGGCAGTGGCCGCGCGGGCTGCGCCTCACCACGGACGATCGCTGCGACGTAGAGGTCATGGCCACCCGCACCGCCTGCACGATTGCTGGAGAACAGCAGCGTGGCTGCGTCTGGTGAGAGCATCGGCGCGAACTCATCGGCCGCGCTGTTCACTGCGGGGCCAAGATTGACCGGCTCCCCGAATCGACCGTCGCTCCCCACGCTGACCCGATACAGATCGTCGCCGCCTTGGCCGTCTGCTCGATCCGAGCAGAAATACACCACGCGGCCATCGGCGGAAAAGGCGGGATCGAAGTCACGTCCCGGCGTGTTGAACGAGACCGGCGTCGCAGGCCGCCAGCGCTGCCCATCGTTACGGGAGACCCAGATGTCATACCCGCCCGGACCGCCGGGCCGGTTGCGGCTGAACCACAGTGCGGTTTTTCCGTCCGGGCTCAAGGTCAGTCGAATCTCGTCGTACTGCGTGGATGCAACGCCCGGAGCAAAACGCTCAGCCGGGCCGACGATCTGCAACACCCTGGATGGAGACGCGCCAGGCGATGCAGACACCAGCAGCATCACGGCCAGCAGCGCCTTCATGCCTGCCGCTCGAAGTCGCTGACCCAGTTGGTTTCCCAGCTGCGTCCACCATCGGTCGAGGCCGCCTGTTCCCAGCGCGCCGAACGCGGGGTAATGCGTGACCAGATCACCCGCGTCTGGATCGCTCGTCCGTCGTGCTGATCTTCGCCAAAGAAGCGACCGACACCGGCCTCGAAACGGCCGAGCAGTGGCGCGCCGATCCGGGTCGGTTCCCGGCCATCCAGCCACCAACTCAGCCAGTGCCGCTCAGCCGCATTCCAGGCGCGGATGCCCATGCCGCGCAGCGGGGCTCCTGGCACGTCCATCAGATTGTCACCTACGTTGCCGAATCCTCCCAGTACCGGCCAGTTGTGCAGGGTGCCGGTGAACGCGTCCCACGCATCGCTGCCTGCCAGTCGGGCGCGCAGGCGACGATGGCGCACGTTCCAATGGCCCACCAGAAAATCAAAATCGCCCGGTGCATCCGGCAGCTTCGGAAGCGGCGAGGGGGCCGCAGCCGTGCGGCGGAACCAGTTGCGCCAGTTCACCTCCCAGTGCGCACCGGCGTCGTCGGAGAATGCCTGTTCCCACCACGGCTCCTCGCCGTGGATGTCGTGCCACCGGAACCACACGTCGATGGGGCGTCCGTCGATCCGGTCGGTGCCGCGAAAGTTGCCGGCATCGCCCTTGAAACCGCCGCGTACGGGGGCTTCGATATGGGCAGGGTTGCGGCCATCGATCCACCAGATCGACCACGTGGAAGACACCGGATCGAATGCACGCACGCCCAGGCCCCTGTAGGGGCCCGAAGGCAGCGCCATGATGTTGTCATCGATGGTGCCGAGCCCGCCCAAGGTCAGCCAGACCGCACTGGCGCCGGTGAAGGACTCCCAGCGAGTGTCACCTGCCAGGCGTTCCTGCAGGCGTTGGTGCCGGACCTGCCAGTTGCCCTGCAACCATTTCCAGTCTTCGCTGTGGCTGGCCAGGGCCCACCCGGAGGGCAGGGCGGCGGACGCGGCCGTGACGGCCAGGGTGACCAGGAACTGCCGTCGATCCATATGCGTGATCCCCTACCGAAGGTGCCTCCATCGTTGCGGATACGAAGGGGATTGACCACGCAGATATCGGGGCTCAGGCTAAGCCACACTTATGGTCACCCAACGACAGCTGCCATCGCTTGCCGCCATCCGCGCCTTCGAGGCGGCGGCGCGGCTGGGCAGCTTCGCGCGTGCCGCCGAGGAGCTCGACACCACTGCGGCATCGGTGAGCTATCACGTGCGGCGGCTGGAGGCCCAGACCGGTACCTGCCTGTTCCTGCGCCACGCACAGCACGTGGAACTGACGGTGGTGGGTGCCAGCGTCGCGCAGGAAGCCACCCGGGCATTCGACGCACTACGCGCCAGCTTCATGCGCGCCGCTGGCATGGATGCGGCGCGACTGCGCCTGTCCGTACTGCCAACGCTGGGCACCAGTTGGTTGACGCCGCGGCTGGGTACGTTCCGCGCCCGCCATCGGCAGCTCCTGCTGGAACTGGATCTGTCGGCAGAGCCGCAGGATCTTGCCGCCGGCCACTTCGATGCCGCCATCCGCAACGGGCATGGCGAGTGGCCTGGGCTGCAGGCCACGCCCTTGTTCCCCAGCGTTTTCATGCCGTTGTGTGCGCCGGCGCTGCTGCCGGCGGCCCGTGGGCTGGGCAGCACCGCGCTGGAGATTCCCCTGCTCGGTCGGCCGGACTGGTGGGCCCTGTGGTTCGCCGCGCACGGGCACCTTCCACCGCCGGCACCAGGGAGTCTGGTCACGCCCTTCGCCGTCGAGCATCTGGATGTCGGTGCCGCGATCGCAGGGCAGGGCATCGCCATCGGTTCGCCGATCCTGTTCCAGGCCGAGCTGGAGAGCGGGCGCCTGGTGCAGGCGCATCCGGGTGTCGCCAGCGACGGTCGCAGCTTCTGGTTCGTAGCGCCCTCGGCGCGGAGTGGGAGCGCCAAGGTCATCGCATTCCGTGACTGGTTGGTCGAACAGGCCGCCGAGGCACGGCACGCAGCACGCCATCATCTGGCGCAAGCGGTGACGCCGTGAACCAGAGCCCCGAACTGCTGCGACGCCTGCTGCGTGCCAAGGACCGGATGGACCGGGCCAGCCATGAGGAATGGCCAGTCACACGCTTGGCCGAGGTCAGTGCGGTGTCGCCGGCGCACTTCGCCCGCTCGTTCAAGCAGGCATTCGGGCTGCCGCCGCACCGGTATCTTCTCAGCCGGCGCATCGAACGGGCCGTGGCGATGTTGCGTGACACCGATCTGCCGGTCACCGAAATCGCCGTGCAGACCGGGTGGAGCAGCCTGGGCACCTTTGGCCGCATCTTCCGTGACATCACCGGTGACAGCCCGGGCAATGTGCGTGAGCGTGAGCGTGCAGGCCAGGCGGCGTCGGCCAGCGTGCCGGAATGCCACGCACGTGCCGCACAGCGACCGGACCTTAAGATCGCAGTTTTGGAGAAGCGTCGCCGCGAGGCGGTTGCTAACGTGGATCCCACCTGAGGGAGGTCCCATGACGAACACTGTGAACACGGTCGGCCTGTATGTGCGCGACCAGGATGAGGCGCTCGCGTTCTATGTCGGCAAGCTCGGCTTCGAAGTGCGTACCGATGTACGCAACGGCAGCTACCGCTGGCTGACGGTACGCAGCCCGGGCCAGGACGGTTTCCAGCTGGGCCTGTTCGTGCCTGGCCCGCCCACCCACGATGCGGCCACCGCGCTTTCGCTGCAGCAGCTGGTGGCCAAGGGCGCAATGCCGCCGCTGGTGCTGGCCGTGGATGACTGCCAGGCGTGCTACACGCAATGGCTGGCGCTGGGCGTGGAATTCACCCAGGAGCCGATCGAGCGCTATGGCGCCGTGGACGCCGGATTCCGCGATCCATCAGGCAATGGCTGGAAGATGATCGAAGCCCGCTCCGAGACGAGGCGCCGGCAATGAGCCGCGGTGGCTGGGCACGGCCCGTGCACCGTTGGACCTCGATCGTGTTCACCCTGGCGGTGATCGCCAACTTCGTAGTGCGCGCGATGGGACAGGGCGAGCCTGCGGCGTGGCTCACCTACTCGCCGTTGCCACCCCTGTTCCTGCAACTGTTCACCGGCCTTTACCTGTTCGTGCTGCACTACGCCGGAAGGCGCCGCAGCGCCGCACTCGGCGCTACGGGCTGAGGCAAGGTCAGGCGACCGCGTCGACCGCATGGGCGGCAAGCAGGGCGGGCAGGTCTTCCATGCGCTGGAAGATCACCTGTGCACCCGCTGCACGCAGGGCCTCCGGCGTACTGTGGTGCGGACCGCCTTCACTGAAGCCGAACACGGTTGCGCCAGCGGCCACACCGGCCGTTGCACCGGTAACAGTGTCCTCGATCACCGCGCAACGCTTCGGGTCCACGCCCAGCGCAGCGGCGGCGGCCAGATAGACATCCGGATGCGGCTTGGTGTGCGGCATGTCCTGGCCGCTGAACACGTGGGCCCCGAAGGCATCAAGGATGCCGACCTTGCCCAGCTGCAGCTTCACCTTGTGCAGATCGGCGCCGGACGCGCATGCAATCCGGCCGCCGGTGAGCACCGCGATCGCACGCACCGCCTCGGGCGCACCCTGGATGGCAACCAGGTCACGTTCCAACGCGCGGTTGCGCTGCTGGCGGAACTCTTCCAGCCATTCCTCGGTGAACGGCTTGCCGGTGCGTTCTTCGATCAGGCCGGCCAGATGGGCCACGGACTGGCCCAGGAACACCTCACCGGCCTGCGCCGGGGTCAGCGGCCAGCCGCGCTCGGTCAGCATTTCCGAAAGCACGCGAGCGACCAGCGGCTCGGAATCAACGAGTACGCCATCGCAGTCGAACAGCACGGCGTCGAAGGGGAAACGGGACATCTACAGCTCCTTGAAACAACAGCCATGGGGGCGATCAGCGGGTATTTTCCCACGGTGGAGACGGAACGAACGCCTCGACCAGCGCATCCACTGTGGCACGCACCTTGGGAGCAAGGTCGCGGGTGGTAGGCCAGAGCGCATGCAGGGGCGCGCCCGCGCTACCCGTGGCAGGGAATACGGCCACCAGTGCGCCGCTGCGCAGCGCGTCCCCCACCAGCCAGGTGGTCGCTTCTGCAATGCCCAGCCCGGCCAGCAATGCGCTACGCAGCGCATCGCCGTCACTGATGCGGTGGCGCCCTTCAATGCGGTGCTGGACAAGCCCGCCGGAGCCGTCCGGCACCGTCCAGGGCAGCGCGTGCCCCTGCCGGCCGAAGGTGATGCAGTCGTGTCCGGCAAGATCCTCGGCGCGCACCGGGACGCCACGTGCCGCCAGGTATCCGGGTGCAGCGCATATCACGGCATGCTGGCGGCCGAGCGCCCGGGCAGAGAGCGAGCTGCTGTCGTCAAGCGGCCCCAGGCGGACGGCCAGATCGACGTTTTTCTCGAGCAGATCAACCCTGCGGTCGGTGAAGCTGACATCGAGCTGCAGCCGCGAATGGCGTTGCGCCAGTCCGATCAGTACCGGCATCACCCAGCGCTGCCCGAACGCTACCGGCAGGCTGACCCGCAACAGGCCGGAAACCTCTTGCCGCCGCGACGCTGCGTTGGATTCGGCTTCGTCCAGTTCGGCCAGGATGCGCCGGCAGACCTGGTAGAACTCGGCGCCCTCGACAGTGAGCGCCAGCCTGCGCGTGGTGCGATCCAGCAACCGGGTGCCCAGTCGCCGCTCCAGCGTGGCCACACTCTTGCCAACGGCCGATTTGCTCAGCCCCATGCGCAGACCGGCTGCGGTGAAGCTGCCGGCGTCCACGGCCTGGACGAACACACTGATGCCCTGCAGGCGCGCCGCACTGTAGCTGGTCATATGCGTCAATTGGGGAATTTATGGATTCAGTGTATCGACAATATCCCGTCACTGAACACCTCAATGCGTCAATAGACTTTCCTGGCGCACTTCCGCGCGCCAATGAGTGATTTCCCATGTCTGTTTCGACCATGAAGGTCTGGGAGCTCGATGCCCCGGGCCTTGCTCACCTGCGCTGCGTACGGCGCCCCATTCCCAGGCCAGGCCCTGGTGAGGTACTGGTCAAGGTCGGTGCCGTGTCGCTCAACTACCGCGATCGCCTGGTGATCGACGGCGGACTGTTGTCCGGTCCGCTGCCACACCCGTTTGTTCCCGCTTCGGACATGGCCGGCGTCATTGTCGAAACCGGAAGCCCAGCGCGACGCTTCAGCGTTGGCCAGCGGGTGATGGGCAATTTCTGGACGCAGTGGCTCGATGGCGCGCCTCCGCCCGAGATGCTGCAGCACGGACTGTCCCTGGGCGGTCCGCTGCCGGGCGTGCTGGCGGAGTATGTGGTGCTGCCGGAGGACGTGGCAGTCGCTACGCCCCCCTCGTTGTCTGACCTGCAGGCCAGCACGTTGCCGGTGGCGGCGCTGACGGCCTGGTTTGCACTGGTCGAGGCCGGCCAACTCGCTCCTGGCCAGACCGTGCTTGTGCAGGGGACCGGTGGTGTTTCCTTGTTCGGGCTGCAGTTCGCCCAGCGGCTGGGAGCCCGGGTAATCGTGACTTCACGCAGTGACAGCAAGCTTGCCCTTGCAGAACGGCTGGGTGCATGGGCGTCGATCAACACGCGGCAACATCCTGCATGGGGCGCGCGAGCGATGGAGCTGAGCGGAGGGCAGGGCGTCGATCATGTGCTTGAGCTGCTCGGAGGCGGCAACCTCGCCCAGAGCGTGGAGGCGCTCGCAGTGGGCGGGCACATCCTGCAGATCGGCTTCCTCGAGGATCCCGACCTGCACATGCCGGCGGTTCCTCTCATGCTGCGCCGCGCGACGCTGAAGGGGGTTTCGGTTGGCCATCGCCAGGCCTTCGAGGCGATGAACGTCTTCATCGAACGCGAGCGCCTGCAGCCTGTCATCGACAGCGTGCATCCGTTCGCCGGCCTGCCTGCGGCACTGGCAGCACTGCAGCAGGGGCCGTTCGGCAAAGTGGTGGTGCAGGTGGCAGAGCACTGAATCCAAGTGCGCCGTACCTGTCCAGGCGAAGTGCGCCTGTGCGGCCGGAATCGCGACCGCACGGGCGTCCTGGCGGATCAGCCCAGATCACAGCCCGCCGGCTGCGGCCAGGTGGTGGCCGGCAGCATGTTCTTCAACGAAGCGGGCGCGTTGATCGCCACATAGCTGGCGCCCAGCAGCTCCTCCAGGTCGGCGATGGTCACCAGATAGCTGTCGAGGCTGCCCAGATTGGCTTCGTTGGGAATGATCCAGCTGATCGCCTTGGCGGTGCCGGTGTTCGGGTCACGGGTGATGATGGTCTTCCAGAAGAACTCCGGCGTCGGGATGCCGTGGCTGGAAAGGAAGTAGTCGTTGGAGGCGTCGCCGTAGACCACGCCACCATAGACATCCACCGGCGCGATGTCGCGGTAGCACTCGGCCACGTTCTCGGCCTTCACCCAGACGCCCTGATTGAAGCTGGAAACCTGCGGAACGATGTTGGTCATGTAGTTGGCGCGACGGATGTAGGTCGCGTTGTAGTCCATGTGGTTGGAGGTCACCAGATGGCCGCGGTCATAGCCGCTGCGGATGCTGGCATACGACGCGGTGCTGTTCTGGCCGAGGCAGCCGGCCGGCAGGTCCGGGTCTTTGTAGAAGCTGGACGGGCGCGCGGCGGAGCCGGTGTCGGCGGTGAGCGTGTATTCGTAGCGGGTGGCGCTGTGGATGCTGCAGTCGTAGGTGAGCACGAAGCCGCCCTTGTTGAGGGTGACGACCTGGGCCTGGGCGGCACCGGCGAAGGTACTGAGGACGAACGCGAAGAAGAAACCTGCAAGGCGCATTGCGATTCTCCAGCAGAAGTTCAGGGCGCAGCCGTCCGCTACGACCGGGCCGGAGCGAGGTCATGTGAGGACACTGCGTAGTCGGGTAGTGCGGAATGCGTGGGACGTGACCGCGATGACAGGGCCGCGGAGGCCGTGCGGTGTCGTAAGCGTCACAAGCTGTCGTCTTTCGGTCAATGGCGAAACGACGAAGCTGTGACAGCGCGCAAGCACTGGAGATGTGTCAGATCATGTGGCGCGTGGATGAAACGCAGGCGTGCTAGGACGCCGCGCTGCCTGCAGCGGTGGTCAGGGGTTCGTCTTCAACATGTAGTCGCCCTTGCGTGTTCCCGGCACCAGCGACCATCCCGGCTTCAGGCTCAGCGACCACCCCGGCCCCTCCAGTGGCGGTTCAGCACTTGCCGGGGCCTGCACGAATACGACCTTCCAGTCGCTCTGCAGCAACGCACCGTCGGTGACATCCAGGCTGCCCCAGATGTCGGACAGCCGCATTGCTGGATACACCATGCCTTGGCCTGGCAACGGCTGCATGGTGTTGGGATCGAACTGGATGCGCATGTTGCGCAGATCCAGGCGCACGACCGGGCCTGTCACGAAGCGCGCACGGTTGTGTTCCAGCTGCGCAAGGCGCTGCTGCTCGCGCAGCGTTTCGGCTTCGTGCAGCTCCGGCCCGTCATAGCGCGCGGCAGCCGCTCCCAGCGCGGTCGCGTCCAGCTGCAATGGGGCCTGCGTCACTTCGGCCAGACGCGTGCCGAGATCGCGAGCCTGGTGGGCGAGGTCGCCGCGCCAGCCAGGTGCCGCCTGGTCCAGCAGCAGGCCATAGGCCGGGCCGGTGGCATAGGCGAAAGAGCGGACGAAGCTGCGATCACCCACGTGTGCGCGAAGGTCATGCAGTGCCGCCTGGATACGTGTCGACGGCGTCGGATTGCCGACGAACACGCCGGTGTACTCGGCCAGGCCCTCGTTCAATTCCAGCGCCGCTTCTTCCTGCGCAGCCGCAGGGAACCGGCGGTAGCGCTCGGCGCGGAATGCGAGCGCGTCCGTCATCGCAGTGTGCTGCGCTACTGCATCGGTGGATTCGAGTGCGTCCGCAAGCGCGCGCCATTCCAGCTGCAGCCAGTAGCGTCCTTCAAGCGTATCGAGGTGTTCGTTTCCACCTGCCGCCGGTGCGATGATGGGCAGCGCCGGCTGCAGGCGATGGAACATTTCGTGAGCCAGCAGCGTGCTGCGTCGGGACGCGTCCTGCGGCAATGGCCAGAGCAGCTGCGTCCAGCGTGTGCCGGACCAGTCCACGGCGGTGTTGGCGACGATCGCATCAGACGGAAGCTGGCCTGCGAACACATTGCCGCGCTCCTTCAGCGCACCTTGTGCGTCTGACTGCGAGGCGATGACCTGCCGGCTCTTTGGATCCACCAGCATCATCGGCCCGCACAGGGATTGACCCCACAATCGACCCCGGTCTCCGTTGCAGAGCTGTTCGGCGCGCCGGAAGACCTCGCGGGCCGCCGCATCGGAGAACGCCTGCTCGTTGGCCATCACGGTTCGTTGCGCACATAGCGCCAGTACAGCGAAGAGCAGGAAGCGTGACCTCATGACGTCCATTCATCCTTGGGGCCCAGCTCTCATAGCATCGATCCCATAGGCCGGCAATGCAGCAAACGTCATGTTGCGTCGCAAGGTGCCACCCACCATTCGCACTGGTACGGTCCAACCCGTTGCACCACCACCGACGGGGACAGACGACGATGCGCAAGGTATTGCTGCTGTTGATCCTGCTGACCGGACTGGCGCCCACCGCCTGGGCCGCTACGGTCAAGACCACCCACCGGACCATTCCCAGCTGGGATGGAACGCCTCTCGGGGCCTTCGTCATCGAACCGCAGGACGCGGGCAGCGGGCGCTATCCACTGCTGGTGATGCCCAGCAGTTGGGCGGTACCCAGCGTGGAGTATGTGGGGGTGGCGCAGTCGCTGGCGCGGCGCGGCTATGTGGTGATCAGCTACAGTTCGCGGGGTTTCTGGGAGTCTGGCGGCAGCATCGACATCGCAGGGCCAGCCACCGTCGAAGATGTCAGCGCCCTGATTGATTGGGCGCTGGACAACACCCGGGCCGATCCCGCCCGGATCGGCGTTTCGGGCATCTCCTACGGCGCAGGCACCAGCCTGCTGGCGGCGGCGCGCGATCCACGCATCAAGGCCGTGGCGGCGCTGAGTGGCTGGGCCGATCTGCAGGCCTCGCTGTACAGCAACGACACCCCCAGCGCGCAGGGCATCGCCTTGCTGGTGGCAGCCGGCCTGGCCACCGGCCGCCCGGGACCGGAACTGACGACCATCAATCGCAATGTACTGGTCGGCAACTACCAGGGCGCGGTGGATTCGCTGTTGCCGGTGGCGGCGCAGCGCAGCCCCGGGGCCAGCATCGATGAGATCAACGCCAACCAGCCAGCGGTGTTCCTCGCCAACGCCTTCAACGACAGCCTGTTCCCGCCGGGCCAGCTGGTCGATTTCTTCACCCGGTTGAAAGGCCCCAAGCAGTTGCAGTTGCGCCACGGCGATCATGCGCTCAACGAAGCCTTTGGCGCTCTGGGTGTTCCCAACGAGGTCTACGATTCGGTGGGCGACTGGTTCGACCATTACCTCAAGGGTGAAGCCAATGGCATCGACCGCCAGCCTGCAGTACAGCTGAAATCGCAGAAGGGCAGCTGGAGTACCTATCCGAACTGGCAGGCGACCAATGCCGGCGCTGTCAGCTATGCGCTGAGCGCACCCAAAGGGCTTCTGCTGCCCACGGGCGGCCTCGTCGCGAGCGGCAGCAGCACCGGCTGGAGTTACCGGATCGGCAGCGGGCTGCTGACCGCCGCCAATTCCGGCGTGGCGATGGCCTCCGGTGCATTGCAGATGATCAACCTGCCGCCCGGTGCCTATGTGCCCTTCGTGGGCCGCAACGCCGCAGGTGTCTGGCAGGGGCCGATCCAGTGGAGTGCGCAGCGCCTGGATGGAACGCCGGAGGTACGCTTGACCGTCACGCCCAGCCGCGCCAACACCACGCTGTACGCCTACCTGTACGCCGAGGATGTGCTGGGCAACGGCCAGCTGATCAGCCACAAGCCCTATACGCTGCGTGGTGCCACGCCGGGGCAGGCGAAGACCATCGACCTGCGGTTGGAAGCCAGCAGCTGGAACCTTCCGGCCGGCAGCCGCCTGACCCTGGTGGTGGACACCGTGGACCTGCGGTACGCGGGCATCAGCCAGCTGGGTGGCACGGTGACTTTCAGTTCGCCGGCCAATGCGCCATCAGTGTTGAAGGTGCCGTTGCATTGATGGAAGGCCGCGCCCGTTGCGGCGGGCGCGGTACGTCAGGCAGTAGAACTGCGAGACTGGCGTTTGTTCCGGGGAAGGGAAGAATCCATGGTCATTGCATGGCTGTTGCTCGGTGCAGCGCTTGCGGCACCTACCGCGCAAGGCGCGCCGATCGACTGGTCGGATACGCTGTTGAAGGATCTGGACGCTGCCGACGCCGCCATGCGCGGCAGCCATCCGGGCGCCGTGGACCTGCGCAATCCTGGTTTCGGCGCACAGCTGGACGATGCCCTGGCGCTTGCACGCTCGCGCGCGGAACGGGTCGCCAGCTCCCCGGGCTACTGGTGGGCGATGAAGGGCTATGCGGCCTCCTTCAATGATGGCCATGTCAGCCTCAATGCGCTTGCCGATGCTCCCGATCTTCCAACGCAGTGGCCCGGCTTCCTGACCGGCTTCGATGGCGACGCACAGGTGGTCATGACCGTGGATGGTGGTCCGGGCCATCCGCCGCTGGGGGCTCGAATGCTGGCCTGCGATGGCATCGATGCGCAGACGCTGGCTGTACGCCGGGTGGGTGACTTCAACGGGCGCTGGAACCTGCAGGCCAGCCGCATCCAGGGTGGCGGTGAAGTGCTGCTCGAACAGGGCAATCCTTACGTGCCTGCATTGCGTACCTGCGTTTTCCAGGTGGGCGGACGCGAGACATCCTATGCACTGCGGTGGCAGCCGCTGCAGGCAGCACAGCGCAAGGAGCGCTTGGCTGATACCCGGCGCAGCTTCCGTCCCCCCAACGGCTGGCACGCGATGCCCGATGGCAGTTACTGGATCACCACCAGCAGCTTCAATGCCGACCCTGCGGAGCAGAACTTCAAGGAACTGACCGCGCTGCTTGAACAGCTTGCTCCGCAAGCCGAAGGGCTGCAGCAGGCACCGACGGTGGTGCTGGACGTGCGTGGCAACACTGGCGGTGCTTCGCAATGGAGCATCGAACTGGCGCGATTGATCTGGGGCCGGGCCGCTGTCGACGCGCTGCCCGACCGCAGCTGGGTAGAGTGGCGGACCTCGGAGGGCAACATCGCCCAGCTTCGCGGCTTCCTGCAGAAGCTGGAACAGGCGCCCGACGCGTCGCCTGAGCTGCGTCGCATGCTGGAATCGGTGACGGCAGGCATGGCGCAGGCTCGCGGCCGGGGTGAGGCTTTGTGGCGCGAGCCATCCGAGGCCAGCGCAGATCCAGCATTCGCCGCAAGCCAGGCCGGACCTGTGCGCAAGGGCAGGGTCCTGGTTGTGGCCGATGCTTCCTGTGGCTCGGCCTGCCTGGATGCATTGGACCTCTGGAAGCGGCTGGGCGCGGTGCAGGTGGGCGTCGAGACCTCCGCCGACAGTCTGTACATGGACGTGCGGCCGGAGCGGTTGCCCAGCGGGCTGGCCAGGATCTCGGTGCCGATGAAGGTGTTCCGTGGGCGGGTACGTGGTTCGAATGAACCGCACGTGCCCGATCATCGCTATACGGGCGACATGCGCGACACCCGGGCGCTGGAAGCGTGGCTGCTGACGCTGTAGGTGCGCGCAGGACCTCGTGCAGGGCTGAATTCCGCAGGAGAGGATCGCATGAACATCCCGCCACCCAGCGCTGCCAGGCCGCCATCGCGGGCAGGAGCCTTCCGTCGTTGGATGCTGACACCCGGTGCATTGCTCGGCGTGGCGCTGCTGATGTACATGGTCGGCGTACGTGTACCGCTGGCCAGGCTGAGCGGCCTGTAGGGCGGAGCGAGATCAGCGCCGGACGTCAAACTGCTCGCTCTCCAGCAGCGCCCAGACCTCGGCCTCGCGCACGGGACTGAAGTCTCCGGGAATGGAGTGCTTCAGCGCACCTGCCGCCAGACCGAAGCGCACGGTGCTCTCTGCATCGAATCCGGACGCCAGCCCGTGCAGGATGCCTGCCGCGAACGCATCGCCGCCGCCGATGCGATCAACGATACCGGGCAATGGCCGCGAGGGAGCCTGCGCACGGGTACCGTCGCGTCCCAACAGCAGCGCGCCCAGGATGTGATGATCTGCACTCACCACGTCGCGCTGGGTGCAGGCCAGCCACTGCAGGTGCGGGAGGGCCGCGAACGCGGCCGCTGCAGCCGCCTCGGTCCGCGCGATGGGGCTGTCCTCGGCGAAGCGCAGTCCCAGCACCAGTTCGATATCGCGATGGTCGGCAAAGACGATATCCGCCTCTGCGAACAGCTCCCGCAGGATGGCGGCGGCGTTGCCGCCCCAACGCTGCCAGAGCGAAGGTCGGTAGTTGCCGTCGAAGGACACTCGCACGCCTGACCTGCGTGCGGCCCGTGCAGCGCTCAAGACGGATTCGGCCACATTGGCACCCAGCGCGGGACTGACGCCGGAAAGGTGCAGCCACTGCGCATCACGCAACAGCGTTGGCCAGTCATAGTCGGCAAGTGCAGTGTTGGCGAATGCCGAACCTGCCCGGTCATACACCACTTCACTGGCGCGCTGCAGCGCGCCAGTGGCCAGGAAATACAGGCCCATGCGGTCTCGGTCGACTTCACGCACACCTGCCACGCCCACACCATGCCGCCGCAGCTCGGCCACGGCATGCCGGCCCAGCGCGTTGCCGGGCACCGTACTGACCATCTGCACATCGTGGCCGAAACAGGCCAGTGAGACCGCCACATTGGCCTCGGCGCCCCCCACGTGGACCTGCAGCTGCGGTGTCTGCAGCAGCAGTTCACGACCGGGTCCGCCCAGGCGCAGCAGCAGTTCACCGAAACAAACGACGCGGCTCATCGGTTCTCTCTCATTCGGTGGGGGTGCAGCCCAGCATGCGCAGATCGATGGCATCGGCCATGCGCCGGTAGCCTTCGTCATTGGGGTGCAGGTGGTCGCGGGTGATGTCGTTGGGCAACGATTCCACGGCCTTCGGGTCACGCAGCGCGGCATCGAAATCGATGATGCCATCGAACCCGGTCTTCCCACCGCGTGCCCACTGGTTGATCGAGGTGCGGGTCGCTGCGGACACGGGCTCGTAGCGCTCGGAACCACCGAATGGGGTCAACGTACCCAGCCAGGCGCGGATGCCGTGCGCATGCAGTCGCGCTGCAACCTGCTGATAGCCCAGCAGCATGTCCGCCGCACTGCGTCCAGGCAGCGGCTGCGTGCCACCACCGTGGCGGATGTCATTGATGCCCTCGAACAGGATGACCTGATCGGCATCGGCCACCGCGATCACATCGCGATCCAATCGTGACAGGGCGCTGTGGCTGCGGCCATGGTCAAGCAGCTTGTTGCCGCTGATGCCCTGATTGAGTACCACGAACCGGTTCGGGCAGGCTTGCTGCAGGCGCTGCGCCAATCGCTCCGGCCACTGGTTGAAGGTTCCGCGACGGGCGGTGGCACCTTCCGTGATGGAATCGCCGAGTGCCACGATCACCTGGGGACGATCAGCGCGCTGCACCATCACGGCCGAGAACACGTTCTGCTGGTAGCTCAGCCGCACGCTGTCGGCAACCGATGTCTTCCTGCCGTCCGCTACCCGCACTTCGGTGCGGCGCACGGCGGGATGGGTAGGCTGCGGGAAGTAGGCCGTTACGCTGATCTCCTGCAGCGCCGCCACCGGCATCGGTACCGGGTCGCTCAGCAGCGCGGCACCCACCGGCACCTCGATGACCGCGCGGCCATCCACCGTTACCGGCAGAGGGGCGGAATCGCCGTTTTTCACTCCTGCGCGCAGGTCCTCGACCCGTAACGGCGCCGTGCCGAGTTCGTTGCTGATGCGCAGCCGCAACGCGTCGCCACGGCTGCCGATGCGCATGTCCTGGCGCACGGTCTGCGCGGCGAACCGTACGGGGGCCTCGGCGGTGCCATCCTTGCGGTCCGGTGCCGGCGAGGCGGTCCACGCGGTGACCCAGACCGGTGCGGCCAACGCGCCAGGCGCAGCTGCGGCGGAACAGATCGTCAATGAAAGCAGGAGCGTCCAGCGCTGCATGGTCAGGATTCCAGTCAGGAGAAGTAGGTGCCGCCGTTGACGTCCAGATTCGCACCGGTGATGAACGCCGCCGCATCCGAGGCCAGGAATACGGCAGCGTCGGCGGCTTCGTCCGGTGCCCCTTGGCGGCGCAGCGGGGTAGCGCCAGCAACGGCCGTGCGTACTTCCGGCTTGGTGAACTCGTCATGGAAACGGGTGGCGATCATGCCGCAGCACAATGCATTCACGCGGATGCCCTTCGGCCCCAGCTCCTTGGCCATGGCACGGGTGAAGGTCATTACTGCCGCCTTGGCGGTGGCGTAGATCGATGCCCCCGGGCCGCCGCCATCACGACCTGCCTGCGAGGCGAAGTTGACGATGGCCGCGCCGTCACGCATGTGCGGCACCACCGCGTGCGTGGTCAGGTAGGTCGAGGTCAGATTCAGGTCCATCACGGCGTGGAAGAACGCCGGGTCGATGTCAGCCAGCGGCCGCCGCTGCACCATGCCACCGGCCACGTTCACCAGCAGGTCGATACGCTCGCCGAACGCGGCCTGTACCGCAGCGACCAGGCCGGCCACGGCGGCGGCATCGGTGACGTCGGCGCGATGCACGATGGCCTGGCCACCGGCCGCCTGGATCTGTGCCAGCGTTTCCTGGGCACTGGCTTCATCATGGGCGTAGTTGATGCAGACGCGTGCACCGGCGGCAGCCAGTTTGATCGAAACGGCGCGGCCGATATCGCGGCCACCACCGGTGACAATGGCCACCTTGTCCTGGAACGACATGCGGAAAACTCCTTGGTTTGCGGGGGAATGGATGTACTTGGACAAGAAGGAGACCCAGGCTCAGCCGCCGCGACGGTCGAGCTTCTGGATAGGTCCGGTCCACCACCACAGCGCAGCCAGCGACAGCGGCACCAGCGCGGCAACGAGGATGAAGATCGGGGCGTAGGAGTGGCGGGTCAGCACCGGCACCAGCCAGGTGGTGATCAAGGTGCCGGCGACCGCCGCCAGGCCACCCAGGCCTGCCAGCGTGCCCACCGAACGGCCGTCGAACAGGTCGCCGGGCAGGGTCTGGATGTTGCCGATGGCTACCTGGAAGCCGAACAGCACCGCAGCGATCGCCAGCACCGCCAGCAGCGGCTGGTTGGCCAGCACCGCACCCAGCAGGGCAGGGGCCATGATCACACACCCCAGGGTGATGGCCAGCTTGCGGGCGCGGTCCACGCTGTGTCCGGCGCGGATCATGCGACCCGACAGCCAGCCGCCACTGAGGCTGCCCAGCATCGCGCCGACGAAGGGTACCCAGGCGAACAGGCCGATCTGCTTGATGTCGAAGCCGAAGGTTTCAGCGAGATAGATCGGCAGCCAGGACACGAACAGCCACCAGATAGGATCCAGCAGGAAGCGGCAGGCGAGCATGCCCCAGCTCTGGCGATGGGCCAGCAGCTCGCGCACGCTGGCTTTGGGCGCCGCCTCTGTCTGCTGCCCGGCCTGGTCTTGCTGGATCAGCCGGCGCTCGGCATCGCTCACCCACGGATGCTTGTCCGGCCCGGCGCGGTAGACAAACAGCCACGGCAGCAGCCACAGGAAGCCGATCGCACCGACCAGCACGAAGGTGCCGCGCCAGCCCAGCCACAGATAGAGGCCGGCGATGGCGGGTGCGGAGACGATCGCGCCGATCGACGCACCCGCGTTGAACACGCCCTGCGCCAACGCGCGTTCGCGCGCAGGGAACCACTCGGCATTGGCCTTGACCGCGCCGGGCCACGCACCCGCTTCGCTGATGCCGAGCATCGCCCTTACCAGGCTGAAGGAGAGCATCGAATGGGTGATCGAGTGCAGCGCGATCGAGATCGACCACACGCTGATCGACAGGGCGAACCCCAGGCGCGTGCCGATCATGTCGAACAGGCGGCCGAACAGGAACTGGCCGGCGGCGTAGAACAGCATGAACACCGTTACCAGCAGGGCATAGTCGTCCTTGGTCGCGCCTACTTCCCTGGCGATTTCCGGCCACATCACCGCCAGTGCATTGCGGTCGATGTAGTTGATGACCGTAGCGACGGCGATCAGGCCCACGATCAACCAGCGCACGGCTGAACGCACCGGCACCTTGCGCAGGTTGGCCACCACGGCAGGGCCGTTCATTCTCCGTCACCCTTGCTGCGGTCCATGCGCGCATGGCTGCCGCTCCAGCGGTAGGCATGGCCGTCCACGCTCACGCTGTGCTCGCCCTTGGCGCTGCTGTCGTCGGCCACGCCGAGGGCGATGCGTGCACCGCTGGCCAGGCGCAGTTCGATCACCTCTGCATCGCTGCCCCGGCTGCGCACGATGTCCTTGATGCGGCTGTCCGCGCCGTGCACGTACTCGGCGGTGCCGTTGTACTCGCCATGCGGCTCCAGCACGCTGAAGAAGGTCACGTCCTTCTGGCCTTCCACGCGCTGCAGCAGGGCCGGTTCACGGCGCAGGTTGAACTCCGGATCGTTGGCACCACTTTCCACCAGCAGCGCCTGTGCCGGCGCACTGCTGCCGAATCGGTAGGTGTAGAAGCGCCCATCCAGCAGCCACGCCAGGGAACGCGGTTCGCTGCCGGGCGTGCTGCGTGCATCCAGCCACAGGTGCTGGTAGCCGTTGTCCTTGCCCAGCACCGGGCGCTGGGCAGGGAAGTGTTCTGCCTCGAAACCGGTGGTGACGATGTGGCCGTTGAAGTGTAGCGGCAGGTCGTAGCGCGCGGCCTTGCCGCCGTGTACCTGCAGCAGGTCCAGCACCACCGGCAGGCCCAGGTCGGGGTGGCGCAGCAGCGCCTGGGTGCGGGTGAACACCACGCCGGGGTAAGCATCGCGCATGGTCGCCGAGGCAACCTGGGTATCGGCATCGGCCTGGAAGAAGCGCACCTGCGGGGCATGCTCCTCGCCGCGCTTCCAGTCGCCCTTGAAGTGGCTCTGTTCGTCCACCACCAGGGTGTTGTGGGCCACGGTCTGTTTGGCCCAGCTGCGGTTCTCGGCCAGGTAGATGCCACCCCGCTTGGCTTCCACGTTGAGGAAGCGGGCAGCGCCGTAGTCGGTCACCACCGGATTGCCGTTGTCGTAGAACAGCCAGTTGAGTTTGTCGAAGTGGCCATGGCCCATGCCCTGCATCGTGTCCTTCTGCACCAGCGCCTGGCCGCGTTCGCCGTTCATGCGCAGGATCGCCAGGCCACCGCGGTCGCCGTCCGGGCCATCGCGCAGCAGCATCGGACGGTAATCGAAGGGCTTGGCCTTGTTGGCGGCCAGTGCTTGCGCCACCTGTAGTCCCTCGGGGGACAACAGCAGGCGTTTCTGCTGCTGGGCCACCGACAACAGGCGGTCGTCACCGGTGCGCGCATAGGCAATGCCGATACCGGCCACCAGTTCCTCGGTATCGATGCCCTTGTCCAGGATGGCATCGTTGATCGGGAAGAACAGGCCGTCATAGCTGGACTGCACCAGCACATCCACGGCCTTCAGCAGCACGCCGTCGCGGCGCGCGAAGATCCTGTGCTGCGGCTCGTTGCGTTCGATGGCGTTGGCGAACAGCAGGAACGGTGCCAGTGCGTAGCGCTGGTAGTACGGGCCTTCCTCGTAATAGCCATCGGGCGAGAACAGCAGGTCGATCTGGCGAAGAAAGCCGAACTGATCGTTCTTCTGGCTGCCGCGCAACGATTTCTCCACCAGCTCAGGGTCGCGCAGCACGTAGCCGGTCATGCCAGTGGCGGCCACCGCCCAGGTGGCGTGGTTGTGGATCTGGTCGTAGTTCTTCGGCTCGCTGACGAGGAACTCAGCCATCGGCCGGAACACCTTCGATTCGATGGTGTCGCGGTCCTTGGCGGACAGCGCGTCGCGGATCGCGTCGTAGCCCTGGATGGCGTTGACCAGCCACACCGAATCGTTGAGCACCTGCCAGAACACGCGGCCTGGAATCTGTCCGCGGCCTTCGGGGTGCGGGCCCAGGGTGGGGTAGAGCCTGGCGTACTGCAGCAGCATGTCGCGCGCGTAGTCGACATAGACCTTGTCGCCGGTCAGCCGGTACAGGGTGCCGGCCGCCATCAGGGCCTGGTAGTTGCGCTTGTGCTGTTCATGGGTGCGGCCGCCGCCCTTGTCCTTCGGTACCGGCACGTCGATGCCGGCCTTCATCATCTTCTTCAGCGATTTTTCCGTGCGCGCCTGTTCCTTGGCGAACCACGGGTAGCGGCCGCCTTCGCTGGCCATCCGCTGCCACTGCGCTGCGGTCACCAGCACCGGCGCGGTGTCGGCCTGCCTCGCTGCGGCAGCGGGGGCTGCGAACAGCGGCGCGGCCGGCAGCAGGGCAAAGGGGGTGGCCAGGGCCAGGGAGACGAACAGCGGCTGCAACCTCATCGATCAACTCCATTGCGGGTGCGTGACAGGGCAACTTCGCCCACCTTGGGATACCAGTCGACGCCGGTCGCCTCGCGCGCGGTCATCGCCAGGGCAGGATCGGCGCCCACGGCGGGCAGGGCGGGCGCGGCCACCCACAATCCGCTGGCAGCCTGCTGCAGGCTGACGCCACGCCCCTCTACGCCGCCCGGGAATACGGTGCTGGCTGCCGGTGACTGCACGTTGCCACTGAAGTCGATGCCGGCCAGCGAACTGGCGGCATTCGGCGGGTTCCTGCTGGTGCGGTTGACGATCAGGTTGGCGCTGAAGCGGCTGTTGCTGGCGGCGACCACGATGCCCTTGGCTTCATCATGGCCGACGCCGAAACTGATCTTCGCCACGTCCACGAAGGTATTGCGGTTGATCGTGGCATTCACCACCGGCGCATAGCCGGACAGCGGCGGATCGGCCTGCGCGTCCATCACCGCCAGCGCGGAACGGTTGCTGGAGCCGGCCAATCGTTCGAAGTAATTGTTGCTGACGGTCTGGTCGGCATTGATGATGCGCACGCCGCCGGTGCCGGTCTTGTCGTCGCCCAGGAACACGTTGTCGATCACCCGGTTGCCGTTGCCATGGCGTAGCGTGAGCGCGCCGGCCGAACGGTAGAACACGTTGCCGCGGTAGGTATTGCCGCCGGACTTGTTGCTGATGATCTCGGTCTCGCCGTCGCAGCCTTCGAACCAGTTGTTCTCCACCGTACTGTTGGAATCGCTCAACGAAGTGTCGCTGGTGCCGACGCGGAGGGTTTCGCCGCCGTTGACGCCCAGCGCCGGGCGCGGTCCGAACCAGTTGTGGTCGATGCGGTGCTGATTGTCCAGGCCCTGGGTGGCATCGCGCACCACCACTACCGTGGGCCCGGCGTTGGTCTTGCCGCGCAGCTGGCTGTGATCCAACCGGTTGTTGCTGCCATACAGCGATACCCAGTAGTCCTGGTCGCTGGCATCGGGGTTGGTGTAGTCATCGATCACCAGGCCGGTCACCCGGCTGTGGCGGGCCACCGCCTTGCTGGATTCGCGGAACGCCACCACCGCATCACCCGGCGTATAGCCGTTGCGGAACACCAGGTTGGACACCTGCAGGTAGCTGCCCGCCAGGCGCAGGTCCGAACGTCCGCTGAGGACGACCTTGCCGGCGGTCTGCGCGCGCAACACGATCGGCGCGGCTGCCGTGCCCTGGCCTTTCAGCAGCAACCGCGCGTCGGTCCAGGTGCCGTCAGCCAACACGATCTCATCGCCGGGCTGCAGCGCCGAGGCGGCGGTAGTGAACTCAGCGACATCGTGGACGAGCCAGCTGGCTGCACTTGCCGCTGAAGTGGTCAGGCACATGGCCAGACCAGTGGTCAGGCAAAACAGTGATGGATTGTTGAGCGGATGTCGAGCAAGCGGACGAACGCGCATGAAATCCTTCCAGAGACGGCCGGGCCGTCGTTTCAGGGTGGGTCTGCATACCACTTCCGGGTCCGTTGTAAGCCAGCTTTCGCGCAAAGTCATGCTGCATGAGCACATTAAATTGCATTCAACTGGTATGGATGAAAGGCATTTGAACATTCGCATACCAATTGGTTGACATTTTCATCTCGCCGTGCCGAAGCTGCGTCCCACGCCTGGCATGCAGGCGATCCTTTGGGAGGAGGAAACCATGCGGCGACCCGCCGGAGCAGTGCACAGCATCTCGTTGTCCCCCACACCCCTGATCGTGGCGCTGCTTGCCGTGCTGGCGGGCATGCCCGCGGCCCAGGCGCAGTCCAGCAAGGACGCGTCAGGGCAGGATCCCACCACGCTGGACCAGGTGCAGGTCACCGGCATCCGCGAATCAATGCAGAGTTCGATCAACAAGAAGCGCGACGACACGGTCATCGCCGACGTGCTCTCGGCCGATGACATCGGCGACCTGCCGGCACCGTCGCTGGCCGATGCGATCGAGACCTTGACCGGCGCCGCCTCGACCCGCGACAAGACCGGCGCCTCGGAGATCTCGATCCGTGGCCTGGGCGCCTTCCTCAGCAGCACCAACTTCAATGGCCGCGAGATCACCAACGGCAGCGGCGACCGCTCGGTGAACTTCAACATGTTCCCGGCCGAGCTGATCAATACGGTGGCCATCTACAAGACCCAGCGCGCCGACATCATCGAAGGCGGCGTGGCCGGCACCATCGGCCTGGAAACAGTGCGCCCACTGGAGTACGGCAAGCGTGCAGTGCAGCTGGACCTGCGCGGCAGCTGGGCGGAGTACGACAGCAAGTACCGTGACAAGGACGGCATCGGCTATCGCGGCACCGCCAGCTACATCGATCAGTTCGAGTTCGGCAACGGGCAGAAGCTGGGCATCTCGCTGGGCTTCCAGCGCCTGGACGGCACCGATCCGGAAGAGAGCATTACCAGCGGTTCCACCTGGTATGCCTGCGATGGCACGCAGAACGTGGGCAATGCCAACTGCAACGAAGTGTCCGCGCAGGCCATCGCCAACGGCGCGCCGTACTACCTGGTGCCGAGCAGCCGCATCTACCGGCTCAAGCAGGAGCGCAACGACCGGCAGAGCGAGTTCGGCGCACTGCAGTGGCGGCCAAATGATGTGGTTGAACTGAACCTCGATTTCGAGCACACCGAGCGCAACTGGTATGAGAACCGCAGCGATCTGAGCCTGTCCAACGCACGACGCGGCATCACCCAGCGCGAGGTTGACGAAGACGGTATCGTGCGCCACCTGCACGGCAGCACCTCGATTGATTCCACCTCCAACCGCTACTGGCGTGGCGAGGAATACACCGGGGGGGGCCTGAACCTGATCCTGCGCCCGACCCCGGCCTGGGAGCTGTCTACCGATCTTTCCTACTCGCACACCAATCGCCTCGACAGCGAGCGCATGACGCGCCTGCGCGCCAACCAGCGCGACGTCAACAATGCCGTCGTGCCCGGTATCAGCAGTGGTGCCACCGGGTACGTGGACTATGACTGGGACTGGCACGGCGAAGTACCCAGTGTTGCCCTGGCGCCGAACTTCGACCCCAACAACTGGGACGGCTATACGGGGGCGGCGCGGGTGACCTCCAGCGCCACCGAGAATGACCACAGGATCAAGGCCGGCCGCTTCGATGCCAGCTTCATGCCGGAGTCCGGTTTCTTCACCCGCATCAAGGGCGGCGTGCGCGCCAGCCAGGCCGACTACCGCCTGCGCGACAACACCCTGGTAACCGACTACGACCAGCGCGTGGCGGCCGACAAAGCGAAGATCATCGCCGCCAACCAGGCCTGCCGTGCACCCTTCCCGCAGGATGACTTCATGGATGCCGCCAGCGGCAACACGATCTCCTCGTGGGCGTACTTCGATCCGAACTGCCTGTACCAGTCGTTCCGCGGCAGCCTCGACAGCGGGCTGGATCCGGGTTTCGAGGATCCGAACAATGTCGATATCACCGAGAAGACACGCGCGCTCTATCTAATGGGTGAGTTCAGCAGCACCCTGTTCGGCTTGCCGGTGACCGGCAACCTCGGCCTGCGCTGGGTCAAGACCGATGTTCGTTCTGAAGGCGTGCGTACCGGGCTGCGCATCGAGGACAACGGTGACGGGACCATCCGCCTGCAACCCACCGGCGAGTACAGCACGCAGGTGTTCAAGGCGGGCAACGACAAGCTGCTGCCCAGCCTCAACGCGGCCTTCGAGCTGCGCCCGGACGTGTTGCTGCGGGTCGGTGCATATCGCGCGATGTCACGGCCGGACATTGCCGCGCTGGGTGCCGGGCGCACCATCAACGTGAGCAGTGATGCCACCTACGGCAGCCTGGCCGACGCGCTGGATGACATCAGCGCCAGCGGCAACCCCGCCGCGCAGCCGCTGATGTCCTGGAACGGCGACCTTTCCCTAGAGTGGTACCCGAACCCGGACACGATGCTGGCCGGCGCGGTGTACTGGAAGCAGTTCAACGGCGGCACCGCCACTGCGCTGGTGCCGGAGACCTACACCATCGACGGCCAGAGCGTGACCGTACCGGTGCGGCAACAGGTAACCACCGACGAGAACAGCACGCTGACCGGCTTCGAGCTGACCGCCACCCATCGACTGTCGTACCTGCCCAAGCCGTTCGACGGGCTGGGTTTCAAGCTGAGCTACAACTACGCCGATGCCGACTATCAGACCCAGGACTCGCGACTGGGCGAGCAGCTGGCCAGCGATGGCACGGTCATTCCGGCCATCGTGCCACCGGCTGGCCTGAGTGGTTTCTCGCGGCACGTGCTGTCCGGCTCGATCTACTGGGACGTCGGGCGCTTCAACATCCAGGCCATCGGCAAGTTCCGCTCGCACTACTACCAGGACTTCACCGGCAACACCGCGCAGCAGAACCGCTACTACGATGACAACACCAGCGTGGACCTGCGCCTGCGCTACCGGGTGAACAAGCAGTTGTCGCTGTCGCTGGAGCTGATGAACCTGACCAACGAGCCGCGCGTGGCCTACCAGCCGCTTTATGGGAACTTCCGCGAAGTGGTGACCTACGGGCGGCGTGCGTATTTCGGTGTACGATACAAGTTCTGAACAGGGCGGCGCGGCCAGTGGTCGCGCCGTCGCTCCAACCGGACCCTTGCCGGCCGCGGTGGCAGGGCAGGGACCCGGAAGGAATCGCCAAGGGTCAGCCGCATGTCCGCCAACCGCCTTTACCAGACCATCGCTGCCAAGCTCCGCAAGCTGATCGAGGACGGCGAATTTCCGCCGGGCTCGCGGCTGCCGGGCGAGCGTGAGCTGGCCGAACGGTTCGGTGTCAGCCGGGTCACCATCCGCGAAGCCGAGATCGCACTGGAAGCGCAGGGCTGGATCGCCATCCGCATCGGCTCGGGCGTGCATGTGAAACCGCGCCCGACGCAGGCGTCCGGCGGTCTGCCGGATGTCAGCGCCTTCGACCTCACCGCCGCCCGCGCGGTATTCGAGGCCGAGGCCGCCGCTCTGGCTGCCAGCAATCTGGATGATGCCGGTATTGCCGAGCTGCAGGCGTTGGCCGAAGCGCTGTGCCGTCGCGACCTGAGTGACGCGGAAGCCGGCGAGTACGACCGCCGTTTCCACCTGGCCATCGCACGGCTTTCCGGCAACCCGGTGGTGGAATTCTTCGTGCAGCAGATCTGGCGCATGCGCAGCGAACTGCCGCGGGTGACCGAGGTCTATGCCCGGGTCTGCCATGATGATGGCGCCAGCCGTGCGGACGAGCACATGGCGATCTTCGAAGCCCTGCGCTCGCGTGATCCGGTGGCCGCGCGCAATGCGATGCGCCATCACTTCCAGCGCCTGTTCGAAGCCATGCTGCAGGCGACCGAAAGCCAGGCGCTGGAGGAGATCCGCCGCCGTACGCAGCAGGACCGCGAACGGTTCATGGCAACGACGCGGATCTGAGCGCCGCGTTCAACACAATCGGCGCTGCGACCTTCAGCAGGGCAGCTCGCGCTCGAAGCCTGATGGATATGAGAAATGGGCATGACTGCGCCGATGCCCAGCCTGTCCGCAATGCCTACACTGCCCCCCGGGTCATAGACGGCCCGTTGAGAAAGCTGCATACACACAAGGAGCAGGGTATGAAGTTCTCGCTGTTGGGCGCGGCGCTGCCATTGGTGCTGGCACTGAGTGGAGTCCCCGGTGGAAGCGTCAATGCAGGACCGATCGCGGGTACCACGACCGCCACTGTAGTTGCGAAGGCCACGTACGCGTCGGATTCGCTGGAAGCCGGCTACATCGTCGATTGGATCAAACGGAATTCGCCCGCCTACGCGCCGGCGTTGCAGACGGGCGAACTGGCCATCTCGCACAGCTATCAGTCTGCTGGCAGCCTGAAGCCGGCCGGTGCAGCGGGCCCGCCTGTTCCATTGCCTGCACGTGGTGTGGAGGGCGAGGTCATCTCGATCTCCAATACCTTGCCGAGCGGTGCTTCCGAGTCGTGGACATACCGGTGGTCGAGTGGGGCGTGGAAGCTGATCAAGTACAGCTTTGATGCATGCCAGGGCCCGGCCAGCATCGGTGCGAAGGGATCCGGCACGGAGATCGCTGCGAAGGGACCCTGCATCGACTGAGGGTGACCGGTCCTGGCAGAGCTGAACCAGGTCTGCTGCAGAGCAGTGGTGTCTCGGGAGATCATCGTCCCGGGGCGCCGCTCCATACTTTGGCGTGCCCTGCATCGTGTCCTTCGAGCATTGACCTCGGCGATCGGGCGGAGATCACCCACGGCCCGAGCCAGTCGCTGGGTCATGCAACCCACGCAGCTTCTTCTTGTTGATCTTGCCCACGCTGGTCCGCTCGATCGATTCCACGAAACTGACCCGTTCCGGAATCGCATACCGTGAGATGTCCCCCGAGCGGCTTCGCGCAGCGACCAGTTCGATGATCTCCGCTTCGGTCACCTCACTGCCAGGCTGCCTGACCACCAGCGGCAACGGCCGCTCGCCCCATTTCGTGTCGGCGATGCCGATCACCGCGACTTCGCTGACCGCCGGATGCAGGGCGATGATGTCCTCCAGGGTGAGCGAGGAGATCCACTCACCGCCGGTCTTGATCACATCCTTGATCCGGTCGGTCACCCTCAGGTAGCCGTATTCATCGATGTTGCCGATGTCCCCGGTATGCAGATAGCCTCCTGCCCACAGTGCTGCAGATGCATCCGGATCGTGCAGGTAGCCCTGGGTGAGCCAGGGTGCGCGCACGACGACCTCTCCGGTGGCGATGCCGTCGTGGGCGACATCCTTCATGTCCGGATCGACGATGCGCAGGTCCACCAGCGGTACCGGTATGCCGGCCTTGGTGCGCAGCGACAGCACCTCATCGGCATCGGTCGCGCTGTCCACGTCGATCTGGGCGATGGTGAGCAGAGGGCAGGTCTCGGACATGCCATAGCCGCCGAAGATGTCGATGCCCCGCGCCAGCGCACGCTGCGCGAGCGCACGCGGCAGGGCGGCACCGCCGATGATCACCTTCCAGCCCTCCAGGTCGGTCTGCGCCGCGTCCGGATGCTCCAGCAGCATGTGCAGGATGGTTGGCACGCAGTGCGAGAAGGTCACCTTCTCACGGGCGATCAATGCCAGCAGCGTCGCAGGCAGGTAGCGCCCCGGATAGACCTGCCTGATGCCCATCGCCGTAGCCACGTAGGGCAGGCCCCACGCGTGCACATGGAACATCGGGGTCATGGGCATGTAGACATCGTCACGATGCAGGCGGCCTTGACGGGGTGCACCGCCAAGCGCGGCCATCGCCGCCAGCGAATGCAACACCAGCTGCCGGTGGCTGAAATACACGCCCTTGGGCAACCCGGTGGTTCCAGTGGTGTAGAACACCGTGGCACGGGCGTTCTCGTCGAAGTCCGGGAAGCGGACGATCGGCGTGGCATCGCGCAACCCCGCTTCGTACTCGGTGGCGAAGCCTGGCGGCAGCGGACCGCCTGCATCGTCCAGCAGGATGCGCGTGCGCAGGTCCGGCAGCTGCTCGTCGATGGCGTCCAGCAGCGGCAGGAACTCGCGGTTGGCCAGGATCACCCGCGCCCCGCTGTGGTTCAGCGTGTAGGCGATCTGCTCTGGGGCCAGGCGCACGTTCACCATCATCAGCACCGCACCGATCATCGGCACGGCGAAGTAGGCCTCCAGGTAGCGGTTGCTGTCCCAGTCCATCACCGCCACCGTGTCGCCGTGGCCGACTCCCAGCGAGGTCAACAGGCCGGCCAGCTGGCCGATGCGCGCCTGCAGGGTGCGGTAGTCGAATCGGACCTGGTCGCCGTAGACGATCTCCTGTTCAGGGCTCACCGCCAGCGGCATCAGCAGCAGCTGCTTGATCAGCAGTGGATAGGCATTGGCATCGGGAGTGGGGGCGCATGACATGGCATTTCCTCGTGGGCGGCGTTGCGGTCGCCGGCCTTCTCCGCACTACACTAGCAAGCCCTTCCTGCTGCACCAGCGTACCTAGGTACCTGTTCGCGCGCGCACCCGATTTGATAATCTCGCCAGGACATGCCCACCCTGCTCATCGCCGACGATCACCCTTTGTTCCGCGCGGCACTGCATCGCGCGGCGGAAGAGGCGGTCGCCGATCTGCAGATCAGCGAAGCTGATTCGCTGGACAGCGTGCTGGAGGTGATCGAGAACCAGTCGATCGATCTGATGCTGCTGGACCTGCACATGCCGGGCAACCACGGACTGGCCGGGCTGGCCACGATCCGTGCGTTGCAGCCGGGCCTGGCGATCATCATCGTCTCCGCCAACGAGGAGCCGCAGGTCATCCGGCGTGCCATCGACCTTGGCGCCGCGGGCTATCTGCCCAAGAGCTCGGGTTTGAACGAGCTGCAATCCGCGCTGCAGTCCGTGCTGGAGGGCGAGCGCTGGATCCCGGCGCTGCTGCGCGAACCGGTGGCACGGGTGGCGACGTTCAGCAGGGATGCCGACCTGGCCGCACGCCTGGCCAGCCTGTCGGCACATCAGTACAAGGTGCTGGGCCTGGTGGCCGAGGGCCTGCTCAACAAGCAGATTGCCGACCGGCTGGGCGTACAGCTGCGCACGGTCAAGGCGCACATGACACGCATCATGGAGCGGCTGGGCGTGCGCAACCGCGCGCAGGCCATCCGCGTGCTGCACGAAATGGGATTGGCCGATCCGTCCCGGCAGATCGAAGAACGGCCTGAGCCCTGACCGGTCAGGGCGTGGTGCTGGCCGCCAGCAGGTGGTTGATCGCCCAGCGCAGCGCCAACGGTTTGAACGGCTTGTTGAGCAGGGACAGCCCAACGCCGCGCACCGCCTCGCGCGTCTCGCTGCCGGCATCCGCACTGAGGATCACCGTCGGACGCGGCCCATGCATGCCTACCAGCCGCTTCCACAGCGCAACACCGGTATCGCCATCATCCAGGTGATAGTCGAACAGCCACAGCGCCGCCTCGTGCGCTGACGGTCCGATGTCATCGGCTTGGCCTGCCGCGATGACATCGCAACCCCAGGAAAGCAGCAGCTGCCGCATCGCCTCCAATGCGTCCGGGTCGTTGTCGACCACCAGCACGCGGACTCCCTTGAGCGCGCTGCTGCCGACTGCCGGCGGCGAGCTGCGCGGGGTCGCAGGGGGTGCTGCGCGTTGCACGCTGATCGAGAAGGCCGAGCCGTGCTCGGGCACGCTGCGCAGGTGCAAGGGTGCGTGCAGCAGGTCGGCGATGCGGTGTGCGATGGTCAAGCCCAGGCCCAGTCCCTGGCCGTTGCTGCGATCGACCCGGTGGAATTCCTCGAACACCACCGCCTGCTGCTCCGGAGCAATGCCGGGGCCGGTGTCATGCACACCGATCAGCAGTGCCTGTCCCTGGCGGCGCACACCGAGCAACACACCGCCATGGCGGGTGTAACGAATGGCATTGGCCAGGAAGTTCTGCAGCACCCGGCGCAGCAGCAGGGGGTCGCTATGGACCCAGGCCTGGCTCCGCACATGGCGGAACTGCAGGCCGCGCGCCGCCGCCAGTACCGCGAACTCCTGCGCGAGCGGATCCAGGACGGTCGACAGCGCGAAGGGGCGCGGATCGGCGACCAGCCCGCCCGCCTCAAGACGGGAGATATCCAGCAGCCCGGACAGCAGGTCGTCGGTGGAGTCCAGCGCACCACGGATCTGGCGCAGGAAACTGTCGAGGAACTCCGATTCGATGTGCTGCGACATCGCATCGGTCAGCAGCTGCGCCGCATGCAGTGGCTGGATCAGGTCGTGGCCCACCGCCGTCAGGAAGCGTGTCTTGGCAACGTTCGCGCGCTCGGCTTCGTGCACTGCCTGTTCCAGCCGTGCGGTGCGGTCCTGTACGCGGCGCTCCAGGGTTTCATTGCTGCGCTTGAGCGCTTCCTCGGCGCGGCGGAAGGCGGTGACGTCGGTGAAGGTGGCCACGTAGCCACCGCCGGGCATTGGATTGCCACGGATCTCGACGATGGTGTTGTCGGGGAAGATCCGTTCGGACAGATGCGGCGTGCCACGCCGCATGTGTGCGGCGCGACGCTGCAGGGCCTTGTCGCGAGAGTCACCAAGGCCGTCGCCGATCTTCAGTTCGGCCAGCGCCCACGCTGTCAGATTGACCACCGGCTGCCCGACCTGCAGCAACTCGGGCGGAAACTTGAACAACGCGGCGTAGCGGCTGTTCCAGGCTACCAGCTGCAGCTGCGCGTCGACCACGCTGATGCCCTGGCTCATGTTTTCCAGCGCCGCTTCCAGCAGGCGCTGGTTGAAGCGCAGCGCCTGGGTGGCTTCGCCTACAGCACGGGTTACCGCATCCAAGGGCGCGGCACCGCCATCGCGAGCGGCCTCCACCAGCAGGCGCGCCATGCCCGCGCCGACCACGGCGCTCAGTTCGCGTTCGATGGTGATGACCCGGTCGTCGTCCAGCAGCTGCCCGGCATGCCCATCCATCAGTTGCCGGGCCCGCTCCTGGCCGAGGAAGCGTCCGGCCGTCCTGCGCAGCGAGGCTGCTGCCACCGCATCCCGTCGTCGCGGCAACGAGGGACGCACCGCGCGCGACACCAGCGCAACCGTCAGCAGGTTGACCGCCAGACTGGCGCCCATGCTGATGGCGATATGGCCCGACTGCAGGCGCAGCGAGACCACGGACAGCCAGTGCAGGTCATCGGGGCCTGAGGCTGGGGGCGTGGCAGGGATCACCATCGGCAGCAGCACCAGCCACAGCCAGGCCAACGACCCCAGCACGATGCCGGCGATGATGGCCGGAGAGGGCGTGCGCGGGCGATACACCGCCAGCAGGACCGCCGGCGCCAGCTGCGAGAGGGCGGTGAAGGACATCAGGCCGAAATCGCTGAGTGCCTCGGTGTCGCTCATCGCCCGGCTGTACAGCCACGACATCAGGAACACGGCGAGGATGCCGGCACGGCGGAAGGCCAGCACGCGTGGACGCAGGTCGGCCGCCGCGGCACCGCCGGCAATACCGTCCAGCAACCGTGAGCCGAAGCCATGGTTGCCGAGCATGATCGACAGGGTCAGCCCCGAAAGGATCATCATGCCGGTGGCGGCGCTCAGGCTGCCCAGATAGGCCAGCAAGGCCAGCAGGTGGTGGCCACCGGCCTGCGGCAGCGCCAGCACGTACAGGTCAGGCGACACCGATGCGGGCAGCTGCGCGGCACCGGCCAGCGCCATCGGCACCGACGGCAGCCCGATCAGCAGCAGGTAGACCGGGAACAACCAGCGCGCCGTCCTCAGGTCCGAGGTCTGGCGCAGCTCGACCACGCCGACATGGAACTGGTGCGGCAGGGTAAACGCGGAGATCGCGCCCAGCGCGACCATGGTCAGATAGTCCGGCATGATGGCCGGTGGCGGCAGCTGCGCCATCTTTTCCAGCAGCGGCGTGTCCGCCTGGCGCACCGACAGCGCCGCATAGAGGCCAATGGCGAGCAGCGCCACCAGCTTCAATACCGACTCCAGCCCCAGGGCGACCACGATGCCACGATTGGGCTCGGTGGCCGATGCCTTGCGTGCACCGAACAGCAGGGTGAACGCCGCCATCGTCAGCGCGAACCAGAACGACATGTCCAGCTGCGCGGCAGCAGGCGCGAAACGATCGCCCAGCAGCGCGCCCAGGCCCTGACTGACAGCCTTCAACTGCAGGGCGATGTAGGGAATGATGCCGAACAGCGCCACCAGGGTGATGGTGAAGCCGAGGCCGCGATCGGCACGCAGTCGTGCGACGACCAGATCAGCGATGGTGGCACTGTTGTGCTGCTTGGCCAGCCGCCCCAGGCGGAGCAGGAAGGGCAGGCCGAACGCAAAGATCAACGCCATGCCGGCCAGGGTGGGTGGAATCGGGAAACCCCATTGCAGTCCCTGCGAGGCCGCGCCGTAGTAGGTCCACGCGGTGCAGTGCACGGCCAGCGACAGCGCGTAGATGAGCGGCCATGCCTTCGAAAGCCGGTGCCCCCGGCGCTCACCCCACAGCGCCACGCCAAACAGCAGTGCGGTCCATGCAATGCAGGCGAAGAGGACGATGGAGGGCGTCAACATCGCTCCAGTGTAGGGAGAGAACCGGGCAGGGGGGTGCTAGGGGACGACCACGATCAGTGACAGCTGCTCAGCGACCAGTGCCAGCTCGCCATCGGCAACCCGCTCGACGGCCTTGCGCTGGGTCAGCAGCCACTGGCCGGGCTGGCGCGCCTCCAGTGACAGCAGCTGCGAGCGCACCCGCACCCCGGACCCGCTGGGTACCGGCGCCAGGAAGCGGACCTTGTTGAGGCCGTAGTTGAGCACATGGGCGATGCCGGGGAAGCCAGCGAGGGCGGCCACATCGTCCTGCACGGTGAGCGAGAGCAGCAGGAAACCGTGCGCGATGGTCTGCCCGCCCGGCAGCTGCGTCTGCGCGCGGCCTGGATCGACGTGGATCCAGTTGTGGTCGCCGGTGGCGTCGGCAAAGGCATCGATGCGCGCCTGGTCCACGTGGGTCACGCCACTCACCCGCTCGCTGGCCGCCCACTGCTGCAACGCCTGCAGCGCGGGAGGCAGATTGCTCTCCGCACTCACGCCACACGCTCCAGCAAGGTCAGGATCGCGTCACGTGCCTCTGGCTCGGACAGCATCGGCGCATGGCCCACATCCGGCACTTCCACCAGGCGGGCACTTTCCGAGGTGGCCGCCATCTGCCGCGCGACATCGGCCGGCAGGATGTCGGACAGCGCACCGCGCACCACCAGTACCGGCACCCGTGCGGTCAGCCCACGAACCGCACGCCACAGCACCGGCCGCAGCAACCACAGCAGCCAGGGACGTGTCGTTCGGATCACGGCCGGATCGTAATCCAGCTCCAGCAGCCCATCGCTGCGCGGGCGGAAGGTGCGCACCGCCATCTGCCGCCAGTCGTCGGTACTGAAGCGAGGGAACGCGGCCTTGCCGATGGATTCCACGTAAGCGGTGGCCTGCACCAGGTCCATCGGCGGCACCGGCTTGCCGGCGTACTTGCCGATCCGTGCCAGCGCCTCACGCGGCACCTTGGGGCCGGCATCGTTGAGCACTGCGCCCGCGATCCGCTCGGGCGCGCGCGAGGCGAGGGTGATGGTCACCAGCACGCCCAGCGAGGTGCCGACGAATACCGCCTTGGCGATGTTCTGCGAGCGCAGCAGCGCAACCATGTCATCCGCATAGGCACGTGGGTTGTAGCTGGACGGGTCATATGCGCGTTCCGACCCTGCGCGACCGCGCAGGTCGACCGCGATCACGCGCCAGCCCTCGGCGGTGAGCACATCGGCAAGCGCATCGAAATCGGCGCCATTGCGGGTCAGCCCGGGAATGCAGACCACCGTGCCACGCGCTGCCTGCCCCGCATCGGGTGCATGGTCGCGCGCGTGCAGGCGCAACCCATCATTGCTGTTCCAGTACAGGTCGTCGTAAGACTGCGTCATGCAGAAGCTTCCTGGAGATCGTAACGGATGCGCTAGAAATCGTAACGGACGCTGAGGCTATATTGGCGTGGTGGACCATAGAAGCCAATCAGCGTGCCGACCGCCGGGATGTTGTAGCCGGTGGTGCGGTATTCCTTGTCGGCCAGGTTGGTGCCCTGCAGCGAGAAGGTCCACGCATCACTCAGGCGCCAGATGACGCCGGCATTGACCAGCCCGTAACCCTGCTGGCGGATCACCGGACTGAGATCAGTGGTCGGCCACACTTCGCTCTGATAGCTGTAGCTCACCCGCGCTGACAGGTTGCTGCCGTTGGCCAGCTCGGTGCGGTATTCCACGTTGAACGCACCGGAGAATTCCGGTGCATTGGTGAACTTCATCTGCCTGGCCACATTGACGCCACGATCCATGTACTCGTCGTACTTGGTATCCAGCCACGCCAGGTTGCCGGAAATCAGCCAGTGCTGGCTGGGCAGGTACTGGTACTCGACTTCCAGGCCTTTGACCGTACCTGCGCCGGCATTGGTGAAATCACCGAAGAAGGAGTCATCGACGCCATCGCCATTGGTATCCAGGCCGGTGAACACCGACAACTGGATGTCCTTGTACTTGTTGTAGAAGGCCGACAGATTGAGGAACAGGCGCTGGTCGAGGAAGGCCATCTTGCTGCCGACCTCGTAGCTGTCCACGGTCTCGTCATCGAACGGCTCGGCCGAGCGTGGCACGGCCACCGCGTTGGCGCGGATGTTGTAGCCACCGGACTTGAAGCCACGCGTGGCCAGGCCGTAGACCATGATGTCCGGAGTGATCTGGTAGTCCAGCGAGACCTTGGGCGAGACGTTCTTGAAGTTGGTCTTCTTGTCGAAGTCCGCGGTCACCGCTACCGGGCGGCTGAAGGCCGGGTCGGCGTACAGGCGGTTCAGCACGATCGCGCGCTTGTCCTCGTCGGTGTAACGGGCGCCTACATCCAGCTTGAGTTTGCTGGTCAGGTCGAAGGTCCAGTCCGCGTACAGCGCGATGCTGTCGGTCAACACCTTGCCCTGGTTGTCGGCGAACTGCGCACTGAAGTAGTTGTTCTGGATCTGCCCGCCGGCCTCGCCACTGAACTGGTACAGGCCGACCACGCCGCGCACGCGGCCGCCGGCATCGTAGTTCAACTGCACCTCGTTGCTGACCTGGTCGTCGTGATAGGTGCCGCCCACGTCGGCCAGCTTGACCGGCGCGGTATCGAAGTCGATGTTGGCCTCGCTGTCCGATTCACGCTTGGCGACCACGTACTTCAGCGCAATGTCCTCGTTCGGCCGCCAGTTCACCGTGGCCGAGGCACCCTTGCTCTCCACGTTGTTGAGGTTGCGCATGCCCGAGCGGATGTCATAGCGGCTGTCCATCGGCGGGTATGCGCGCAGGAACGGATTGGGCGCCAGCATCTTCGAACCGCGCATGCCGGACTGGTCATCGATCCAGTCCAGTGCGAACTGCACGTCGAAGTCATCGCCCGCGTACGCGCCGACGTTCAGTCGTGCGGCATTGATCTGCTTGTCACTGACCGGCTGGCCGTTGAAGGTGTTCTCGCCAAACCCGTCGTGGTTCATGCTGGCCACCGCCACACGGGCGCGCAGGCCACTGTCGGCGCCGCCAATCGGGCCGCCGATGGCCGCCTTCGCATCCAGCTGGCTGTAGTTGCCCACGGTGATCTGGGCGAAGCCCTCGGTCTGGGTGGGCAGGCCGCGCGAGATGTACTTGATCGCGCCGCCGATGGTGTTCTTGCCGTAGAGCGTGCCCTGCGGGCCGCGCAGCACCTCGATGCGCGAGACATCGAACACATCCAGCAGCGCACCCTGCGGGCGCGCGATGTAGACGTCATCCAGGTAGATGCCTACGCCCGGATCGGCGCCCCAGGTGGGATCGGACTGGCCGATGCCTCGGATGTAGGCGGTGACCGTGCTGCTGGCGCCACGGGCGGCGTAGATGGTGAGGTTCGGCACCTGCGCGTCCAGGTCGCTGATGTCCTGGACATTCATCTTGTCCAGCGCCTCGGAGGTAAAGGCGGTGACTGCAACCGGCACCTCCTGCAGGGTTTCCTCACGCTTGCGCGCGGTGACCTTGATGCTGTCCAGGTTGGTCGGCGAAGCGGATCTGCCTGCCGTCGGTGATTCCTGTGCCAGTACCGGCCCCGTGGCCAGCAGCGCGCCGATCATGAGACTCAAACAATTCCGTTTCATTCGGTCCTCCCCCAGGCATGAGCGTGCGGATGGCCCATTGCCACCCCTGCAGCCAAGGCTAGCGGTGTCTTGGGCCAGCAGCGAGTGGACCTAGGTCCAGTCGGCAGCGGCCCGTGGATGCGGATACTGGGCGCGCCCCCAACCGGAAGCGGTCCCCGGTACTCCTTCATCCACGACTCACGCACGAGGATCTGGCCATGAAATCCGGAATCGATTCGATCAAGGCGGTACTGCTGGTGACGTGCAGCTGGCTGGCGATGGCGGGCAGCGCGGTTGCCGCTGGCCCGGCCGGTCATTGGGATATCGGCCTGTACGGCAATCTGTTCGGCGCCCGCGAGTACCAGGTCTGGGTGCCGGCCGGCTACGACGCGGCCCAGCCACTGCCCCTGCTGCTGGTGCTGCACGGCTGTGTGACCGGGCCGAACCTGATGGGCGAGGCCTCCGGCTTCAACGATGTGGCCGACACTGAGGGGTTCATCGTGGTCTACCCCCGGCAGAACGTCACCTCCAATCCGGCCCGCTGCTGGAACTGGCAGCTGCCGATCAACCAGGCCCGCGACAGCGGCGAAGCCTCGATCCTGGCCGGCATCGTGGACAAGGTGAAAGCGGGCTACAGCGTGGATCCGCACCGGGTCTATGTCACCGGCATTTCCGCGGGCGGCGCGATGACCTCGATCATGCTGGCCTGCTATTCGGATGTGTTCGCTGCCGGCGCGATCCATTCCGGTGGCATGTTCAAGGGGGCGACCACGATTTCCGGTAGCGCCTATGCGTTGCTGGCCGGCAGCATCTATTCGCCGGACAGCAATGGCCGTCTGGCCTGGCAGTGCTCGGGATCGCCGTCGCCCCGACCGCTGCCGGTGCTGGTGTTCCATGGCAGCGCCGATCTCACCGTCAATCCGTTGAACGGCCAGCAGGCCGTGCGCCAGTTCCTGCAGACCAACGATCTGGCCGACGACGGCCTGGACAACGACTCGGTGAAGTACGTGCCGACCAGCACCTATCACGGCCAGGTGCCGGGTGGACGTGCGTATACGGTGGATACCTACGCCTACGGTGGCAGGACGCTGGTGCAGCACTATGTGGTGCAGGGCATGGGCCATGCGTGGAGCGGCAGCCAGTCCGGCCTGCCGTTCACCGACCCAAAGGGGCCGGATGCCACGCTGATCACCTGGCTGTTCCTGAAGGATCAGCAGCGCTGAGTGATCGCTGCGCCCGGGCGCAGCCTGGGCGTGCCCTTGCCAGCCGCCGGGCGCACGATCAACCGCAGGCGGGCCACGCCCGCGGTTGATCGCCTGCGTCGGGCGCCTGCAGCCAGGCCCCGCGTTCGGCGAGGAAGCGCTTGGGCGGGGCGCCGACCGCCTTGCGGAACATGGTCACGAAGGCGCCAGCGCTGTCGTAGCCAAGGTCATCGGCAATGGACTGCACCGTCCTGCCCCTTGCCAGCATCGGCAGGGCAACCATCACATGCATCTGCCGCCGCCAGCGCCTCACGCTCAATCCGGTTTCAGCGCAGAACAGGCGGGACATGTTGCGCTCGCTCATTCCAATCCGGCCGGCCCACAGGTCGAGCGTTGCGCGCTCGGCCGGTGCAGCCAGCATGGCATTGGCCAGGGTGCGCAGTCGCGGCTCGGAAGGCATGGGCAGGTGAAGCCACTCCGGCGGCGCCGCAGCAAGCTCATCCAACAGCACGGTCATCAGCCGGGCATGGGCGCTGCCGTCCTCGTACTGCAGCGGCAGGCGTGCGGTGCGTTGCAGCAGGGCATGCATGAACGGGGTGATCGCCATCGCGAAGCAGTGGGCTGGCAATCCCGGAACCGCCTCGGGATTAACGAACACGACGAACCCATGGGGTTTTCCGCTGCTGCTGGCGCGGTGGGTCAACCCGCCGGGAATCCAGATCGCCCCCTGCGGCGGCACCACCCACAGGCCGGCTGGCGACTCCAGCGTGATCAGGCCATGCGTGGCCACCAGCAGCTGCGCTTTCCGATGCGAATGAAAGTCCATTTCCCACGCATCCGGGATCGGGTCCAGTTCGAACACCATGACCGTCTGCGCGACCCGATCCGGGTAATCGGCGCCCACGTCATTGCGCCCGGCAACCGCCTTGGTCACGCCTGCACCTGCGCAACCCTGGTCGGCCGGGCGCCACAGCGTGCCTCACTCCTCATCACGGGCCTGCCCGGGTTCATGTCGGTGCCAGACGCAGATGAATCCCATCAGGACGTGAATGATGGGCAGACTGCTGTGTGTTGCTTCAGTGGCGGGGGCGGTGTCATTCATGCGGGCATCCTCTGGAACCGAGGAGGGGAAGCGTATTCGGCGGGCCGGAGACCGTCATTCGACAGTTCCGCCAGGTGATTCACCAATCCGGCCATATCGACCGCACGACATCGAAGCGGCTGGACAGCCTGGCCTACAAGGCCGGAACCGTGAGCCTCTGCAGGTCGAGCTTGGCCCTCAGAGCGTAGTGCTTGCGGGTGACCGGCACGACGCAGGTCAGGCGAGGATCGACATAGTCCTTGAACAGCGGTGGACGCGGGGAAGACAGGTAGAATCCGCGATCCTGCTTGACCGCCGCCGGCAGCAGAACCTCGCTGAGGTCGCTGTCGGAGGCATCGGTGACGAGGCAGGGCGCATGGCGGAACCCGAGCCGGCGCAGCAGGTACAGGCGATGGGAGCCATTGGTCAGCACCATGCGCTTGCCAAACCGGGTGGCACTGATCAGGTTGTCACTGAAACCCAGATAGATGACGACGGCGTGGCTGGCTGCGCCGAACGGCTCGTAGTCGGCGATGGCAGCCGGATCGAGGGTCGCCACATCGAGGAAGCGCAGGTCGTTCGAGGTGGACGCGAAGGTGTAGCTGCCATCGGACTGGGTGAAGCGCACTTCCGGATGTGCATGGCCGCCGCTGCGCGCGACAAGCTGCATGACCTCCTGCGCGGTGGGCGAGGCGGTCAGGGATGCCGCCAACTGATCGATGTGACGCAGGTTGATGCACTCCTGGAAGATCACCAGTCGATCGATCTCGACCATCTGCCAACTGCGTGGCAGAACACTCGTCATGCGGTGCATCGAGGGTTGTCGCAGCGTCTGCTCAGCCAGCGGCAGCATCTCATCCGCCAACGCATGGACATTGATGGCGTCGGCCTCACCGGCTTCTTCCTGCTGCAGCCTCAGCACCTCGGCACGTGCCGTCCGCCATTCCTCCACCAGCGCAGCCTCGTCGAAGCGTCCCGGGGGGCAACGCTCCCGTACGAAGCGGATGAGCTTCGGCAGGGGAAACATCCCCTTCAGCAGAAGCGTGGGATCCAGGCCGTCGTCTCTGATCTCGCTACTCATCCCTCTCGCCTCTCGTAGGTCGTATCTACAACGGCCCGCTGGCGTCATTCGTCACGCCAAAATAAGATGTTATATCGTAACATTCAGGTGCCTTGGCGGCAATCGCCCTGCAATGTCGCGGCGATGGTGGCTTGGCTGCTCCGTATCCAATGCAACGCGATCCAACGCAATGCGCGGGTACATCCACTGACGATAGGAGATGTTCATGAACGAGCTGATTGAGCTGGGTGTAGTGGCAGGACAGCAGAACCCTGAGGATCAGGGCATGGGTGGCGAACTGATCGAGCTGGGCTCGGTGGTTTCGGAAACGAAGGCGCACAACCACGGCACGTTGTGGGATGGCGTGTTCCCGACCACGTCGCCCTGATCTACCGCGCAATGTCGCATCTGCGGTGCATGCCCTGCATGCACCGCTTCTCCGGTTCCGGCGCAGGAGCGCATGATGGAGCAGGCTGCCGCCCCGTATTTCCTGTCAAAGCACGCCCACGTCTGTGTCACCGGCGATGCGATGGTGATTCTGGACCAGGCCACGGGAAAGTATCTTTCCCTTGAAAAACGCGGCGCCGCAGGCCTTGGCAAGCTCGTTCTCGATTGGCCCCTGCAGTCCGATGACGCAAGCACGCCCAAGCTTCTGCAGGCATTGATCGACCGCCGCCTGATCACCGCGGATCCGCAGCAGGGGAAATCCGCTGCCAGCCCTGCCATTGCGCTGCCTCGGTACTGGGCGCGCGAAGGCGCGCCGCGAGGCCGTCCGCCCATCATGGCGCGTGACCTGCGTCGATTCATCGCCTCGTGCGCCTATGCCGCCTGCAGCAGAACGTTCCTTCCTTTCAGTTCCACGGTGTCGGCCGTGCGCCGTCGGGCGGATCGCGGCCACAGCAGGCCGGAAGGCGCTGAAGAACTGGCCCTGCGGGTGCGGGTGTTCGACTGGCTTCGGCCCCTGGCCTTCAGGAAAACCGATGAGTGCTTTCTCTACTGCCTGGCGATGCGCGGATTCCTGTCGAACTACGGCATCGTTCCGGCCTGGGTGTTCGCGGTCAGAACCCAGCCGTTCGCCGCGCATTGCTGGCTGCAGCACGGCGATCAGGTGTTGACCGACATTCCCTTCAACCTGCGCCGGATGGTTCCCATCCTGGTGCTGTAACGAAACCTGCCATGTACCGATACATTGCCGTGCTCTGGAACACCCACTCGGAATCCGCGACGGCGCAGGCGGAACGCATCGTGGAAAGGATCGGCGCCAGGCTGCCCGGCATCGCCTGCGTGTTGAACGACAATGGCGCGGCGATCCATGTGCAGAGCGACAACCACGGCTATTTCGAATGCAATCGCTCGAACGCGCTGGTGGTACTGGGCAAGCTGTTTCACAAAACGTTCGGCGAAGGCAAAGTGCCTTGCTGCGTGAACCTGGATCCCGCCACAGCGGACGCCGCCTGCAGCAGCCAGGGCCGCAGCATCGTAGAACACTACTGGGGCCGCTACGTGGCGTTCGGCTTCCAGCAGGAAACGTCGAGCTGGTTCGTCCTGCGCGATCCCACTGCGGAGATCCCGTGCTACATGACCACGGTGGGCCAGTTGACGCTGGTCTTCTCCAACATGGAAGACTGCCTGATGCTGGGTCTGCGTGAATTCAGCGTTGACTGGTCCTTCCTGTCGTACTCGCTGCTGTACCCGTTTCGTGATGGCCTGCAGACCGGCTTCCAGGAGGTCACGGCGGTCGAAGCGGGCGAAGCGGTTTCAATCCGCAATGGTGAGCCGGTGGGCCGGCGCTGCCAGTGGGACGTGGTGCGGCTGGCCCGCGACGCGCCGATCGAAGATCTTCAGGAAGCCGTGTCGCTGGCGCGTTCCACGCTGCTGGGCTGCATCGGTGCACTGGCCAGCCCGCACCGGCGCATCCAGCTGCAGCTGTCAGGCGGGCTGGATTCCTCGATCATCCTGGCCGGCCTGTTGCAAGCGCCGTCGGCACCGCAGGTGACGTGTGTTCACCACTACGATGAGGGCATCGGCGCCGACGAACGGCTGTTCGCGCGGATGGCAGTGCAAGGGGCCAGTGATTCCTCGGGCATGCGTTGCGAATACATCGAGTACCGAAGGCAACCTCACTGCGCGCTGGAAGAGATCATGACCTTCCCGCGTACAGCCCGGCCGGCGCATTGTTCCGGCTATCTTCTCCACCGCCGTGACGTGGCCTTCGACGGTGACACCGTGCAGTTCACCGGTGTTGGCGGTGATGCGGTGTTCCTGCGTTTCAAGGGCAATGCCGCTGCGATCGACTACGCCTGGCGGCGCGGCATCGACCGGAATTTCTTCCGCGTCGCTTTCGAAACCGCGCAGTCCGGCGATTCACTGTACGGGGTGCTGAAGGATGCGATGGTCCATGGTCTGCTCAAGCGGCCAGGCAGCATCAATGGCCGTTGGGGCAAACCCTGCCCATGGGTGCGGGTGGACCGCGCCGAGCAGGATGGCCTGCAGCCGGCCTGGTTGCGGCACGCGCAGGCGCAGGGGCATCACGTGTCACCCTACAAGCTGGCCCATATCGGCCGCATGGTGTTTCCGACCAGCGTCCTTGATCCCTTCGAAGGTGCGGGCCACTGGCATGGCGTATCGCCGATCAGTGCGCAGCCGCTTGTCGAACTGTTCGCGCGCATTCCGCTGCACCTGCTCATCGCGGACGCGGAAGACCGCACCATCGCGCGGCGTGCAATGAAAGGCCTGTTGCCGGAGGTGCTGCTGTCGCGGAAGGTGAAATCCTATCTGGATGATCACTCCGTGGCGGTCACCCAAGGGCACCAGCAGTTCATCAGGAATCTGCTGGTCGATGGAATGCTGGCCAGGCGCGGCTATCTCGACAGCGCGCTGGCCGACGCGGGCATCCAGCAGGTCGGCCCGGACCACTCGTCGCAGGTTCTCGGCATCTTCGGCCCGCAGATCAACATCGAAGCGTGGCTGCGGCGCTGGTCCGGCCAGCGTGGCGCGCAGGCGGCCGCCGTGGCCTAGGCGCTGCGGCTCATTTCTTCCAGGTACAGGCTCTCAAGATCGTTCGCGGTGATCGTGCTGGCATCAAGCGTCCTGCGCAGGCGGCCGGCCCGCATCAGGCCGATCGTGGTCGCCACTTCCCGGGCGCGGAACAGATCGTGGGTGGCCATCAGGATCGCCGTGCCGCGATCGCGTTCCCGCACGATCAACTCATGGAATTCGGCTGACGCCGTTGGGTCCAGGCCCGAGGTGGGTTCATCCAGCAACAGGGCGCTGGCTTCCTTGACGATGGCCAGTGCGATGCCGACCTTCTGCCGCATGCCCTTGGAATAGAGGCCCACGCGTCGCCCGAATGCGTCGGTCGCCAGGCCGGCGGACCTGAGTGCGTCCTTCAACCGCGCTGGCGAGCGTTCCTCGACACCGGCCAGGCGGGCGAAGTAGTCCAGATTCTCGTAGCCGGTCAGCTCGTCGTACAGCGCCACGGTCTCGGGGATGTACAGCAGCCGCCGGCGTACCTCCTGCGGCTGCTGGTGCGCACTGAGACCGTCCACTTCGGCCGCACCGGAGGTGGGTTTCAGAAAGCCAAGGAACAGCTTGATGGTGGTCGACTTGCCGGCGCCGTTGGCGCCCAGCAGGCAGAAGATCTCGCCGGGCTTCACCTCGAAGCTGACGTCATCCAGCGCCCGATGTGCACCGTGTTCCATGACCAGGCTTTTTGCAGACAGCATGTGGACGTCTCCTCAGGGCGTTGCCAGCCGGCTGCGCAATGCACCGGCTGCAAGCAGGACAAGCAGGGTGGCAATGATCAGTGCGGCGAGATCGGCGAGGACACCACGTTGGGCGACGACGGCTGTTTCGTGGAACTGGAAGCGGGGCAGGGTGTCGTACTCTTCGAAGGTCTGCGGCGCGTCACGATCCAGATAGGCCTTGTGCAACAGCCGCCGCGCCTGCCAGAAGGAGTGGACCTGTCCCTGGAAGTCGAGCGCGCGGTCGGCATCCGAGCCTGCGATGCGGTCGAGCGCGTCCTGTGTCGCGACGGCCGGCAGCAGCAGCCGCACCTTGTCCAGAACCTGGCGATGTGCGGCCTCGGCCTGCGCATGCGAGGCGATCAGGCGTTCCAGTTCCCGGTCAGCTGCAACCCGATCGGCGTAGGCCTGGCGCACAGTGTCGGAGATGACGGGGGACGGCGAATTCACTGGCGCCGACGTCGCATGCTCGCGCCGCTGGCGCGTGGCGATGTCGGACTGCATCGCCTTTACTTCGGTGGCGAACTGCATCTGTGACGGCGGCGGCGCGATCAGATTCACCGTGGCCAGCGCCAGCGACGGCGCCATGACCACGATCAGCAGCCACAGCGCGCCGGCGGCGATGGCCGCCTCGGTGGTGCGCCGGGCAAGGCAGCCGATCAGCAGTGCAAGGGCCAGCCAGAACGCGCCGTACAGGAGGACGGTCAGGGCCAGCATGGCCAGGCCCGCAGGACTGCGCGCGCCGGCCCCGATCGTCACCGCCAGGAGGATGGCCAGTGCGGGCAGCAGCACCATCAGGCCACGGGCCAGCACCTTGACCACCAGCAGGCGCGTTGCCGACACCGGCTGTGACAGCACCAGCGCCGCGATGCCGCGCTCGCGCTCACGGGACCACAGATCGTGGGTGGCCACGAGAATGACCAGCGGCAGCAGGAAGACGATGACGAAGGCGAGGTCGAATCGTCCCGCAGCCCGTGCCGCTGGATTGCCGATGTCGGCCCAGACGTGCTTGAGCAGCTGGGTCGGATCGCCCAGCGCGACCACATCGGCGGTGTAGGGGTAGGCGTCTGCCTGGCCGATCGACAGCGGTGCCATGGCGGCAGGCGCAAGCACCGGCTGAGTGCGGGGCAGCACCGAGGGTGCCTTGCCGACGAATGCCCGGCTGCGTTCCTTCGTCTGTTGTTCTTCCTGCTTGATCAGGGCGATGGCCGCCTCCCGCTGGTCCACCCATGCGCGGCCGTTCCACGCGGCGTAGGCACCCAGCCCGAGCAGCAGGACAAGCAGCACCGGCAGCGCTCGATCGCGCAGCAATCGGCGGATCTCATAGCGGGCAATCGACACAACGTTCATGGCGATCTCCCCAGCTTCCGAGCGGAGATGAGCACCACCACGCAACCCAGCATCAGCCAGACCAGCAGAATGACGAGATTTCCGCGCTGCGCGGTAGCGGTACCGGCCAGGGTCTGTTGCGGCGGCCGGTAGTGCACTGAACGGGTGATGCCGGCGATGTCGGCCACGTGCTTCCCGCCTTGTGGTGCCTTGTGCAGTTTCACTTCCTGGTTGAGTGCCTGGATCAACCGATAACGGTAGTCCTCCACGCCGCGCAGGAACGCCAGATGCGCCGGGAAATCCGTGCCGGCGAAGGCGCGCGACCAGGACTGCAGCGCCAGCGTCGGCGAGGCAAGACCAAACAGGCGCTGGGTGGCGTCCTGCTGCTGGTAGGTGGCATGCAGGCGATCGAAATGGCGGTTGTAGACGCGCGTCGAGTTGGCCTCGGCAAACTCCAGCGCCACGCCGCGGAAGTTCAGCGGCAGGTCGTCAACGCTGTCGACCCGGTAGCGTGCCATCAACGCCGCCCGCAAGGCATCAAGTCGTTTGTCGGCCGGGTCATGGCCATCCGCGCCGTTCTCCGCTTCTTCGGTCACGCCGGTCCTGAACGCCGGTGCCGAAGGGGTCGGGTACAGGGATTCGGCAACCGCAGGCGCCACCCTCGGCAGCAGCAGCGTGGACACCACCCAGAAGCCGAGCAGCACGACCAGTGACGTCCGTGCCGAGCCGGCAAGTGCCGACACCCCCACGGTAAGTGCACAGAACACCAGCAGATAGAGCAGGTAGGCGGCCGCCAGTGCGAGCAGGGCGGCAAGATCCGTGGCGTCGCCGTACTGGATGGACAGCCCCGGAAGACTGATCAGCAGCATGGCCATCACCAGCAGCAGCGAGGCGGCCGCCAGGGCAATCAAGCGTCCACAGATCAGCACGCCGGCCGAGGCGCCGGTACCGAGTTCCTGGCGCAGCGTCTCGCGGGCCACATCGCCGGACAGTGTGGCGAACCCGGCGAGGATGATCAGCAGCGGCGCCACCACCTGCAGCGCCCACGCCGCAGAGAAACCCTCGAAGCGGCTGAGTGCGGTGCCACCATCCACGGCACGGTGCCGGGCCGGGTTCTGCGCGTGGCCTTCGATGAACACCGAGGTTCCCAGGTAGTCCGTCAGCCCCGGGTCCAGTGCAGCCAGTGGCCGCACAGGGGCAGCAATGGCACGCCCCACATGTGCGGCGCTATGCGGGTCGATTGTGCCCTGGCTGTCCCAGAGCCGCGCCTCTTCCTCGCTCATTGCCTGGCGCTCCTGCGCCTGCAGGGTCAGGCGTGCAGCACCACTGAGCACCGATGCTCCCGCAATCAGCAACAGGGCAAGGGCGAGCCATAGCACGCGCCGCTCGCGCCACATCAACGTGAGCTGGGTTGCCGCAACAGCAAACGCCTGCTGGATGGCCATGACGGACCGGGACAGGGCAGGGGCTTCGGCGCGCATGGCGGCTTACCAGCGGTGCGTCAGCGTCATGGACAGGAAGCGACCCAGCGCTGTTGCATTGGTGGGGTCATAGCCGGTGTTGATGCTGTTGACGATGAACGGCGGATCCCGGTCGAACAGGTTCTGCACGTTGAACGCAAGCGATGTGCCACGCTGCGGGTCCGCCGATGCACCGAAGTGGTAGGCGAGGTTCAGATCTACGGTCGTCCAGGAGCTGACGTGGGGCCGGGCGACATTGGCGGGGTCGCGATAACTGTCCACGTAGTTCACGAAGATCCCCGCCGCGGCCTGCTGCCGGCTCAGCGCGATGCCACCGCGCATCTTGAGGTCCACCGGGTAGTACACCGAATTCACCGCATCCACCTCGGGCGACGTACTGGTCACGCGCCGCTTCGACTCGATGATGTACTGCCCGGCCAGGTTCAGCCCGATGTGGGTCTGGCCGGCATCGAAGCCATAGGATCCGCTGAAGTCGACACCACGCTGCCGGGTGAAGGCGTTGTTGCGGAAGCGGTTGTCGAGGATCACCTGGCTGTTGGTTTCGTCCATGCCTGGCGGCAACGCATACGGCCCCACGCGCGAGACGAACAGGCCCAGCCCCGATACGCCCAACTGGCGTGCCTGCTGGATCTGCTGCTGCGTGGGATTGGTGGTCAGGATGTCTGCGTAAGGTGCGGTGGACTGCAGGAACAGCGACGGGAAGCTGCCGCCGAAGCCGCTGCCGATACGGTCGGCGTATTCGATGTGGTAGTAGTTCGCATCGATCTTGAGCCCCGGCAGCGACGGCGGCGCGAACGAGAAACCGCCGGTCCAGGTCTTGGCCCGTTCGGGGCCCAGATCGGGATTGCCATTGGAGAGCATCATCAGGATGGTGTTGCCGTTGGCTGCGCTCGGATTGGGCACGTTCGCCACCACCACGGTGTTGTTCAACTGCATGTCCTGGTACACCGGCGCCCGGTAGGAACGACCATAGCTGGTACGGAACGAAAGCCCCTGGGTCGCCTCCCACAGCAGGCCGAGCTTGGGATTCAGCGTGGAACCGAAATCGCTGTAATCGTCATAGCGCGCTGCCGCAGTGAAGGACAGGCTGCGTACGCCCGGCATGTCCTTCAGCAGCGGGATGTTGAGCTCGCCGAAGGCGGACCTGATCGTTCGATGCAGGTCGAGTGGCTTTTCCAGGCCGCGATGATCGATCAGCTCATAGCCATCGCGGCGGTAGCCCGCGCCGAACGCCGCGCGTATCGGCCCGGTGGGCAGGCTGAACAACTCGCCGTCGGCGACCACATCCAGGTAGCGGGATTCGGAGTTCGTATCGGTCGGTGGCGCCGTACTGGCCGAGCTGCCGGTGATGGTGGTGCGCTGATAGGACACATCGCTCCTGCCGAACCCCGAATCCAGGCGCGCCTGCCACTGACGCGGAAGGTCCAGTGTCAGGCCGGCGAACAGGTCGAACTGGCGCGTATGCGGGAACAACCGGGTTTCGTCGGCCGTACCGGAAATGGTGGTGTCCATCTCGCGCTTGGCGAACGAGCCGGTCACGTTCAGGGTCAGCACATCGCTGAGCTGCTGCACGCCGTCCACGTACAGGCTGTGGCGCTTCGAACCGGGGTAGAGGTCGTACGGCTTGACCCGCACGTTCTTCGAGAAATCCTTGTCCACCGCCGGCAGGTTGCCCTGCTTCAGGAACTCGTAGCTGGCCAGCACATGGCCACCATCCCACGACCAGCCTGCCGACTGCGAGGCCTGGTATTCCTCCATGCCGCCGGTGGTCACGGCGCCGTAACGCACAGCGGTCTCATACCCGGTGAAGTCGCGGCGCAGGATGATGTTGACCACGCCGCCGACCGCATCGGTGCCATAGATGGCCGAGGCACCGTCGGTGAGGATCTCCACACGTTCCACCGCACTCAGCGGTATCAGCGAGACATCCACGTACTGGTAGCGGTTCGACGAGGTCACGCGGTGGCCGTTGATCAGGGTCAACGTGGTGCCGGTTCCCAGACCGCGCAGGTTGATGGCGGTGCCCTGGCCGAAGTTGTTGCCGGTATCGCGGTCGACGCCAAGGTTGGCGACGTTGGCACCATTGGCGCCACCGCCGAAGTTCTGCGGCAGTTTCTCGAACAGCTGCTGCACGGTGGCCACGCCGGTGCGGTCGATGGCCTCCTTGTCGATCACGATGATCGGCGAGGCGCCGCCGCCAATGGCATCGCGGATGTTGCTGCCGACCACCAGCACCTTGTCCAGGGTGGCGGTCGGCGCCTCGGGTGCTACGCCTGCGGCCCGCGAACGCCGGGCATCGCCGGGGTTCTGGGCCAGTGCGGGCAGGCTGGCCAGCAGTGCAGCGGCAATACTGAGGGCCATGAGCGCGCGTGGCATGGCAGCGGATACGTTCGTCATTCCCCGGTCCATCGATCCCATCCGAAAGTGGCCTGCGACGTGGCTACGTCGCTCCTGAATGGATATGTTATAGCATATCATTGTGGGGTGGAGTCCACGCCGGAACCAGGCCGATGAAGAAGACTGCTGTTCCGCCGCCCGTCGCTGAAATCCTGGGCGCGTACTGGAAGGCTGACCGCAGGCTGCTGCTGCTCATCGCCGGCAGTGTCGTGCTGTCCAGCCTGGCCAATGTTGCGGCGCCCTATCTTTTCTCACGTCTGATCGACCGTCTGCCCATCGACGGGGTCGGCGCTCTCGCGGGCGGCTTCCTGCTGTATGCGGTCATGCTTGGCGCTGGCAGCGCCCTGCAGAACACCGTGCAGTACCTGTCGTTCCTCAGTGGCGAGAATCTTGGCTTCATCACCAGTACCCGCTACTTCGCCCGTCTGCTGAAGAAGACCAACAGCTTCTTCCTGGAGTACAACGCCGCCGAGCTGCAGGTTGCAGGGGAGAAAGGCCGTGGCGCGCTGAAGATCGTGGTGCAGTTGGGGCTGGTGGCCTTCATTCCCAGTGCGCTGCAGATCCTGCTGACGCTGATAACGCTGGGTGCGTTGATCAACCTGCAGGTGGTGGCCATCGTGCTGGCCTACGGCACGGTAGCCGTCACGCTTTCCGCCATCGCTACCCGGCGCGCACGCATCCATCGCGAAGCTGCGGTCGAGGCCGGCCAGCAGAACGCGCGCTTCGTCGGCAATGCCATGAATGCCATGGAGACGCTGCGCCAGTTCGGCGGCAGCGCCTGGATGGTGCAGCGCTTCGAGCAGAAGGCCCAGGAGGTGCGCGACAGCTGGCGCGCCTACGTACTACAGCGGATCGGCTTCATTGCGCTGCTGGGCATCGGCCTGGCGGTCGAGTTCATCGTTACCTTCCATCTGTTGCTGCCGCGCTACCAGAGCGGCGGTCTGAGCGTCGGCGACATCGTCCTGTTCAATCTGCTGCTGCTCCAGCTCAACATGCCGTTCGAGATGATCGCCCGTTCGATCGATGACGTCGCGCGCTCGTGGAGCATGCTGGCTCCGCTTTCCACCTTGTGGGCGGCGCCCGAGGAGCAGCAGGTGGCCGATGCCCAGCGCTTTGCGGGTGAAAGCGGCCGGCTGGCGTTCGAGCGGGTCAGCCACCGCTATGGCAACGGTCGCGGGGTAAGCGATGTGTCCTTCGAGGCCGAACGTGGCGGCATCAATTTCCTGATCGGGCCGACCGGGGCAGGGAAGTCGACGCTGTTCAAGCTCGCCCTGAAATCGATCGATCCCCAGCGTGGCCGGATCCTGGTCGATGGGCTTGACCTGTCCCGGATCGACCGTGCGGCCTGGCATGCCGCTGTCGCGGTGGTTCCGCAGGATGTCATCCTGCTCAACGAAAGCCTGGCCGACAACATCCTGCTCGGGCGCGCGCGTGATGATGATCGGCTGCGGCATGCCGCACGCAAGGCTGCGATCCTACCGTTGATCGAGGCGCTGCCCGAGGAGCTGGAAACCACGGTGGGCGAGCGGGGCCTGAAGTTGTCCGGCGGGGAACGCCAACGCATCGCGATTGCCCGTGCACTGTATGGCGAGCCGGCGATCCTGTTTCTGGACGAGGCAAGCTCCGCGCTGGATGAGGCCACCGAACGCGAGATCATGGACCATATCCGCGCACTGGCGAACGATGTAACCGTGGTGGCCATCACCCATCGGTGGGGCATCGTGAGCCCGACTGACCGGGTGATTGATCTCGGGGGCGATGCTTAGGGCCAGGAGGCGCTCCGCAGCCAGCCTGTTCGTCTCGACAATCGGCTATCGTGAGCGCTCTTTCCTGATCGCCCTTCAAGCGCCAACGCATGGAAGCCACTTCGATGACCGTTCGAAACAGACGTTGGTTTCATGCCTTCGTCGTGTCCGTCGTACTCCTTGGTGCCGGATGCACGGGCGGGAAGGCGCCATCGAAGGAACCGGGGGCAGAGATCGACGAGGTTGCGCAGACCCTGATCGAGCAGCCCTTGCTGCACTCGGCCTCCATTGGCGTGGTGTACCGGGGCAGGACCTTCATCCGCCATCGCGGCGACATGGTGGCCGGTACAGCCGGCGCGCCGACCGATGCCACGCTCTATGAGATCGGCTCACTGAGCAAGACGCTGGCCGGCACCTTGATGGCCAATGCGGTGCTGGAAGGCAGGGTCGGCCTGGAGGATGACGTTCGCACGTACCTGCAGGGCGACTATCCCAACCTGCAGTACCAGGGCCAACCCATCCGCGTCCGCCACCTGCTGTCGCACACCAGTGGCCTGCCGAACATGCTGCCGGAGCGCGCGAACACGGTACTGGAGGACTTTACCGATCACCGCACGCCGGGCGAACTCAATGCGCTCTACGCGCACTACGGCAAGCCGGATTTCCTCCGGGACCTGCACGCCGTGCAGATCCCGCGGATGCCAGGGAAGGAATACGCCTACTCCAGCGCAGGGACCGAGCTGGCGGCGCATGTTCTGGAGGTGGCCTACAAGACCGACTACGCATCACTGCTGCGTGGCTTCTTCAGCGACTCCGCGGCGATGACCGGCCTCCGGATCAGGCTGGATGATGCCGAAGCGCCGCGGTTGGCGGCCGGCTATCACAGCGACAATCCCGTACCGACCACGCCGATGCCGCAGTTGCCATGGGGCGCTTCCGGAAACGTCAAAGCAACCGTCCCGGACATGGTGAAGTACCTTCAGTTCCAACTGGCCAATGGGCCGGTGGTAAAGGAATCGCATCGCGCCCTGGCCAGATTCGACGACGAGTTCAGCATCGGCTACTTCTGGAACATCGTCGCCGGCGATCGCCAGAAGGGCGTCTACTATGCCCACCACGGTGGCGTACCGCGCTCACAGTGCTACATCTACATCATGCCGGAGCACGATCTGGGCATCTTCGTGATCACCAACCAGAGTGGCGACCAGACCGCGCATGCCATGGAAGCGGCGATCGATGCCCTGGTCGGGAAGATTGCTGCAAGCGAGACCCCATAGTCCGGGTGGCGCCCGGCAGCGCCCGACTAGAGCAGCAACAGCGCCCCGATCAGCGCAGGCGGCATCACCAGCGCACCGACGCGCAGGAAGTCGAGCGCGCTGACATGCTCGCCCTCGCGGCGCAGCGCCACCAGCCACAGCATCGTGGCCAATGAGCCGGTCACCGACAGGTTGGGGCCCAGGTCCACGCCGATCAGCAATGCGGCGCGGGTCTGTGCCGGCAGATCGGCCATCTGGCCCAGCGAGCCTGCGGCGAGGCCGACCGGCAGATTGTTGGCCACGTTGCTCAGCAGCGCGGCCGCGGCACCGGCCAGCCAGCTGGCCTGGTGCGGGGAAGTCTGCGCCACGGCCTGCAACGCGCTGGCTGCTGACTGGATGGCGCCGGTCTGCGCCACTGCTTCCACCAACACGAACAGGCCGGCCACCAGCGGCAGTACGCCCCATGACACATGGCGCAGCAGTGGCAACGGACTGCGCCGCTGGCGCATCGCCACCACTGCCACGCTCAGCGTGCCTGCGCAGAACGTGGCCAGGCCGAGCGGGCCATTCAGTGCGGACGTCACCAGCAGCACGGTGCCGGTGAACAGCACGCCCAGCGCGCTCAGACGCCCGGCTTCGGTCAGCGGGCGATGCTCCGGCGCCGCCACCAGCGGCTGCGCGATCTCGCGCCGATGCACCCAGCGCAGCACCAGATAGGTGGCACCGATCGCGGCCAGTGACGGCAACGCGAACTGTGCCAGCCACTGCATCAAGGGGGGCATGTGCTGGCCGTACACCACCAGGTTGGCCGGGTTGGAAATGGGCAGCACGAAGCTGGCCGCATTGGCGATGAAGGCGCAGACGAACAGATAGGGCAGGGGGTTGGCGCGGGCGGCCTTGCAGGCGGCGTAGACCGCCGGGGTCAACACCACCGCCGTGGCATCGTTGGAAAGGAACACGGTCACCAGCGTGCCGACCAGGAACACCAGGTCGAACAGGCGTCGTCCCGAGCCTCCCGCATGGCGGACCGCGTACAACGCCAGCCAGTCGAACAGGCCTTCGCGCCGGGCCAGCTCGGCCAGCACCATCATGCCGACCAGGAACAGATAGACATCGCGGCCCTCGGCCACTGCGTGCAAGGTCGTGCCGAACGACACCGCTCCCAGCAGTGGAAGCAGAAGAGCAGCCCCCAGTGCCCACACGTACTCCGGAATGCGGAATGGCCGGAACAGCAGGCCTACGGTGGCAACGGCCACGGCCGCCCAGATGAGGAAAGAGGAGTAGGAAACGAGCATCGGGCGGGGTGTCTCAGCGGCGCCGACGCGTACCTCGCAGGAGCGCGCCCGCTGCAATCATGGCAGTTCGGGGAAGGCGGCATCATACTCCGTGAGCCGCGCCCGAGCTGTGGAGCCCAGCCCATGCTTGTCTGCTTGCCGCGTGCCCCCGGCACCCACGCTCCGCGAACGTTTTCTTCGGGCGCTCTTCACCGTCGCTCCGCTTAGAGTGAAGGCCACTCAAAGTGTCACGCATGGAATCAACGATGTCCGAATACCGGGACTGGATCTTCAATGCCAACGGCCGAACCCTGGTGGCCCGGGTGGAGCTGGATGGCGACGGCGGCGGCACCATCAACCGCTACCAGTTGACTCCGGGTCCCGCGCAGTCCGGGCTGTGCATCAAGGTGGCCTCGCAGGCCGAAGCCGCAAAGAAGCTCGAAACCGAGGTGGAGAGGCTGCTCGGCCCAGCGTGGTGAGAGGGCTTCGCTACGGCAGAAGCGTTGAGAGGTCGCCAGCGCAAATCCGCAATCTCATTCCATGCGACGGCCGACCGTATTCTTCGGGCCATGCATTCACCCTCCAGCCCTCCCGATTTCATGACCGCTACCCGGCCCTCCGGCTGGGTGCAGAGCGGTGACCGCTGGGACCTGTGGTGGGACGGCCGCTGTGTGGCCAACGTCGTGCCGCATGCCGTGCGCGGTGTCCGCCTGTTCCTCGACGCGCGGAAATCACCCCAGCCCAAGGTCGTGGCCGCCGTGAATGCTCGCCAGGCCAAGCGCTACGCCGAGCGCTGGTGTGCCGCCCGGCTCTGCCCGCAGTTGCGGTTGCGCGATGCGGTGGCGCGGCTGGTAGATACCGGTACTCCACCACCTTCCGCGCTCACGCGGGAGCAGCGGCAGCAGGCCCGCCGCCTGGCCGAGGCCGGGTCGCGCGAGATGGGCCGGATCAAGGAGGCGCTGGCGCTGAGACGGACCCCTGCGATGTCGCGAGCGCAGGAGCAGGCACGCCCGCTACCCAGATAGAACCTCGGCCACGTGGTCCTGCGCGCACCTATAATGCCGCCCCCGGCCCCGATCACTTGCTGATCAAGGCACCTGCCGGGTCTACCTGCGGCATCCATCTGGAGTTGATCAAGAATGCAGACGTTCACGGAAGAATGGATTGGCGCCCTGCGGCGCGTCGCACTCTGTGCGGGACTGGCTGCCCTGGCCTGCAGCACGCCTGCGCTTGGCAATGACAACGCAGCCGAGCGGGATCGCGTGATGGCTGCGGCGAAGACCGGCAACGCGGAAGCCCAGAATGAACTTGGGGACAGGTATCTGCGCGGCGCAGGCGTCGACAGGGACGCAGCGAAGGCAGCGGACTGGTACCGCAAGGCGGCCGATCAGGGCTATGCGCCGGCACAGTCCATGCTGGGTGTGCTGTATCTGCGAGGCAATGGCGTGCCGAAGGATTCCGCTCAGGCCCTGCACTGGGTACGCAAGGCTGCCGATCAGGGCAATGCGGACGCACAGTCCGATCTCGGGATCATGTACCTGCAGGGCCTGGGCCCGCAGCAGGATGATGCCCAAGCTGTCCTGTGGCTCCGCCGAGCCGCTGAACTCGGCTCGCCGGCCGGGCAGTACAGCCTTGCCAATCTCTATCAGAAGGGACGCGCCGGCCTCACGAAAGACGAGGCCCAGGCCATGCAGTGGTATGCCAGGGCAGCCGTGCAGGAGCTCGGCCTAGCGGGAGTCAAGGAGGCCCGTCTGGAGCTGTGCCTGAATCGCAAGGAGAACGAGGTGTGGTGTGCCGAGATGGACACGCCCGGCGCATTTGGCCCGGTTGAAGCACTCACAGCGGCTGCCGATGGCGGTGATGTGGAGGCGCAGACCAGGCTCGCCCTGATGTATGCCAAGGGTATCAGCGTAGAGAAGGATGAGGCCCGATCCGCCGACCTGTATCGCAAGGCGGCAATGGCGGGCTACGCGCCTGCACAGGCCGAGCTGGGATACCTGTACTCCATCGGGCGTGGGGTGCCCAAGGACCAGGATGAGGATATCTACTGGACCTGTGAGGCTGCAGCGCAGGGAAACCGCAGGGCGATCCGCAATCTGGCCATCAAGCAGACCTACGATCTGTTCGATCCGAAGCAGTGCCCCGAGCGGCGCGCGCGCAAGCGCTGAGTGCCGATGCGTCCGGACCCCGCACAGAGGTCCGGACGCTGATCTCTTTCAGCGACTACGCCGAAAGCTCCTCACGCACGATCCTGGCCCCTTCGCTGAGCGCACGCAGCTTGCCCCGTGCCACGTCACGGGCCAGCGGCGCCATGCCGCAGTTGGTGCTCGGGTAGAGCTTGTCGGCATCCACGAACTGCAGCGCCTTGCGCAGAGTGTTGGCCACTTCCTCGGCCGCCTCCACCGTGCTGGAGGCCACGTCGATGGCGCCCACCATCACCTTCTTGCCGCGCACCAGCTCGATCAGGTCGATCGGCACGTGCGAGTTGTGGCATTCCAGCGAGATGATGTCGAGGTTGGAGGTCTGCAGCTTCGGGAACGACTCTTCATACTGGCGCCACTCCGAGCCCAGCGTCTGCTTCCAGTCGGTGTTGGCCTTGATGCCGTAGCCGTAGCAGATGTGCACGGCGGTCTCGCACTTCAGTCCTTCGATCGCACGCTCCAGTGCGGCCACGCCCCAGTCGTTCACTTCGTCGAAGAACACGTTGAAGGCGGGCTCGTCGAACTGGATGATGTCGACGCCAGCGGCTTCCAGCTCCTTCGCTTCCTCGTTGAGGATCTTCGCGAATTCCCAGGCCAGCTTCTCGCGGCTCTTGTAGTGCGCGTCGTACAGGGTGTCGATCATGGTCATCGGGCCGGGCAGGGCCCACTTGATCGGTTGCGTGGTCTGCCGGCGCAGGAACTTCGCATCCTCCACGAACACCGGCGTGGGGCGGCTCACGGCGCCGACCACGGTCGGCACGCTGGCGTCGTAGCGGTTGCGGATGCGCACGGTTTCGCGCTTCTCGAAATCGACGCCGTTGAGGTGCTCGATGAAGGTGGTAACGAAGTGCTGCCGGGTCTGCTCACCGTCGCTGACGATATCGATGCCGGCGTGCTGCTGTTCCTGCAGGGACAGGCGCAGGGCATCCTGCTTGCCTTCGGTCAAGCTTTCATCCTGCAGTTTCCAGGGCGACCAGAGCTTTTCGGGCTCCGCCAGCCAGGAGGGCTTGGGCAGGCTGCCGGCGGTGGAGGTAGGGAGCAGTTTCTTCGTCGACATTGCGTTCTGTGTCCTGGGGCGAATGGAGAATCGGTAAATCAGCGGGCAGCCCACTGCTCAAGCACGGCGCGATACGGCTTGATGAAGTGCTCTTCGGTGAATTTGCCCTGCTTGACCGCCAGCTGGCTGCGCTCTTCGCGGTCGTAGACGATGCGGGTGGAGGAGTAGTCCTGGTGCTTCAGGCTGGGCTGGTAGACCTTGCCGGCCACGGAGTTGGCGTTGTAGATCTCCGGGCGATAGATCTTCTGGAAGGCCTCCATCGTGCTGATGGTGCCGATCAGTTCCAGGTTCGAGTAGTCGCCCAGCAGGTCGCCGCGGAAATAGAAGGCCAGCGGCGCAACACTGCCCGGCGGCATGAAATAGCGCACCTGCAGGCCCATCTTGTCGAAGTACTGGTCGGTGGGGGAGAACTCGCCTTGCCGGTACTCCACGCCCAGGATGGGATGGTGGTTCTCGGTACGATGGTAGGTCTTGCTGCTGGAGACGCTGATGCAGATTACCGGCCCCTTGCTGAAATTGGCGCGGTAGGCCTCCGATTCCAGGAAGTGCTGGAACAGCTTGCCGTGAAGATCACCGAAGCCTTCCGGAATGCCGAAGGTGGCCTTTCCCTCGTTGCTGGCCGGCAGTACCACGCTGAAGTCGTAGTCGCGCACATAGGACGAGAAGTTGTTGCCGACGATGCCTTCGGTGCGCGTGCCGGTACGCGTGTCGACGATGGTCGGCCGCAGCACTTCGATCAGCGGGAACGGATCGCTGCCGTCGGCTCCATCGATGTGCATCTCCACCGAGATGATGTCCAGCTCAACGGCGTAGCGGTCCGCACTCGGGTTGTCCCAGTGCGCCAGGTCGTTGAAGCGATTGTTGATCATGCTGATCGTGTTGCGCAGGTTCTCCTGGCGGGACTCGCCGCGAGCCAGGTTGGCGAAGTTGGTGGTGATGCGCGTGCCGTCAGCGGGCTGGTAGTCCTCGTTGAAAGGGATGCGCGTGATGCTGAAGGTGAAGTTCTCGGTCGTCATGGGCGGCGTTCCGGGTTGCGGGGGTGACATCCGAATGCGGGTCGCTGGCATTCGGCATTCAAAGGACTGCAGCGGTCTCGGCAGTGGCAGGCGCTATGCGATGGGACAGGGCAAGCAGGGGCATCGCCCGCTGCACCGCCAGCCGTGCGCGCTGGATCAGAGCGTCGTTGTGCACGCGGCCCTCGGCGAAATCGCGGTCGGTGGCGTAGACGCCGAGGGGCAGGGTGCGCGCCTGGAAGAAGCTGAAGAGCGGCCGCAGCTGATGATCGATCACCAGTGCGTGCCGCTCGCTGCCGCCGGTGGCGGCCAGCAGGATGGGGGTGTCGACCAGCGCATCCTGGTGGATGAAATCGAAGAAGTGCTTGAACAGGCCGGTGTACGAACCGCGGTAGACCGGCGTGGCCACCACCAGTACGTCTGCCTGTTCAACGGCCACCAGCTGCCGCTCCACAGCCTCGGGCAGCTGCGAGCGCCACAGCGCACCGGCCAGCTGCGGCGCCAGTTCGCCCAGCTCGATCAGGTGCGGCTCGCAGGCAACGTCCTCGCCGATCAGGTCCAGCAGGTGCTCGGCCAGGGTTGCAGCCCTGGAGGGGCGCTGCAGTCCGCCGGAAACGGCGACGATACGGAGGGGGCGGGTCATCTGTTCGCTTTCAGCAGGGGAGGGGCTCCTTCGGGCAATCTGCGGGGGCGCAGTCCTGCAGGCCGGCGAGGTGACCGGGCTGGCAGGCAACCGAAGGCATGACCCGATCCTAGTCATGCCCTTCCATGACGTAAAATGGTATTACTTCACCAATCCATGAGCGGCATTCATCGTCATGTTGGAACGGATCCACCTCAGCATCGTGCAGCAGGTCGAGCAGCAGGGCTCGCTGACCGCTGCCGCCGGCGTGCTCAACCTGACCCAGTCAGCCCTGAGCCACAGCATGAAGAAGCTGGAGCAGCAGCTCGGCACCGATGTCTGGCTGCGCGAAGGCCGCAGCCTGCGTCTGACCCAGGCCGGGCAGTACCTGCTGGCGGTAGCCAACCGGGTGCTGCCGCAGCTGGACCTGGCCGAAGAGCGGCTGGGCCAGTTCGCCCAGGGCGAGCGCGGCGCGCTACGCATCGGCATGGAATGCCACCCGTGCTACCAGTGGCTGCTTAAGATCGTCTCGCCCTACCTGGCCGCCTGGCCGGACGTGGATGTGGACGTCAAGCAGAAGTTCCAGTTCGGCGGTATCGGCGCGCTGTTCGGCTACGAGATCGACCTGCTGGTCACGCCCGATCCGCTGCTGAAGCCGGGCCTGAAGTTCGTGCCCGTGTTCGACTACGAGCAGGTGCTGGTGGTGGCCAAGGACCATGCACTGGCCAAGGTGGACCACGTAAAGCCGCGCCAGCTCGGCCAGGAAGTGCTGATCAGCTATCCGGTTCCGTTCGAGCGCCTGGATATCTACAACCAGTTCCTGCTGCCGGCCGGCATTACGCCGCGGCGCCACAAGACCATCGAAACCACCGACATCATGATGCAGATGGTGGCCAGCGGCCGTGGCGTGGCCGCCATGCCGCGCTGGCTGGTGGAGGAATATGCCGCACGCATGGACGTGGTGCCGGTGCGCCTGGGGGCGAAGGGCATTCCCAAGCAGATCTACCTGGGCGCGCGCGAGGCCGATACCGGTATCGACTACCTGCAGGCCTTCGTCGAACTGGCGCGTAACAGCACGCCGATTGCCGGCAATGTGGGCGGAGCGCGTTGATGCCGGCCGGTACCTCATCGCAGGCGGACGCCTTCATCAACGCCTTTTCATTGGAAGTCAGCGCGAAGGCCAGGCCGGCACTGCGCGCCGAGGCGGCCCGCATCCGGCGCGGCACGGTCATCTCCATTCCCTGGCTGGCCAGCGAGGACGACGATGCACGCCTGGCCGCCGCACGCACGGTGCGCGAGCTCGGCTTCGCGCCGATGCCGCATCTCTCCGCCCGCCGCATCGGCTCGCACGCAGCGCTTGAGCGCTTTCTGGAGCGCGCCACCAGCGAAGCCGGGATCACCCGCTGCCTGCTGGTCGCGGGTGACCTGGCCACACCCGCCGGGCCGTTTGCCGACAGTGCTTCAATCATCCAGACCGGTCTTCTGGAGCACTCCGGGATCAAGGTCGTTGGTATCGGCGGGCACCCGGAAGGCCACCCGGTGATGAGCGCTGACGATCGCTGGGAGGTGCTTGGGCGTAAATGCCAGGCCATCGAAGCGCGCGGCATGGCCCCCTTGGTCGTCACCCAGTTCGCCTTCGATGCCGATATCGTGCTGGCCTGGCTGGATGCGCTGCGCGCCCGTGGCATCACGGTTCCGGTACTGGTGGGCGTGCCGGGCCCGGCCAGCATTGCGCGGCTGGCGCGCTACGCCGCGATGTGCGGCGTGGGTGCCAGTGCATCGATGCTGGCGCGGTACGGCATCTCGATCGGCCGGCTGCTGGGAACGGCAGGGCCGGAGGTGTTCATGGATCGCCTGCTGAGTGGGCTGACGGACGCCCATGGCCCGGTCAGCCCGCACTTCTTCCCGTTCGGTGGCATTGCGCCATCACTGGGCTGGATAGAGCGGTACCGGCGGCGCACGTCGGCCGCCAGCGTTTGATGCTCTATCGATGATCGCGTGGCTGGGCCCTTCAGCCCGGCAGTTCGCACTTCATCTTGCCGTCCACGTAGTACGGCTTGGGTACGTTTGGGTTCTCGCTGGTCTTCTCGACGACCACTTCGAACGAAGCCGCATCGGGCGAGCCCTTGCGGTCGGTGCACGCGTCCTGCAGCTTCTTCTTGACCGCCGCGATGCCCGCATCGCGATTGGCGCCGTCGGCGCTGTTGGTCAGGTTCACGGTCTCGGCGGAGGCCAGGGGGCTCAGTGCCAACAGGCAGCCGGTCAACATCAGGGTGTGCAGCTTGGTCATGGTCATACCTCGTGGGTCTGCAATGAGGTCCCAGCATAGAGGCAGGCTGTTAAAGGCCCGTGGCCGCCCCGGTTTCGTGGCCGGTTCTGCCGCATTCGTCGTCGAATACGTGAGGTTGGTCGGACGTTTTCCCTTCGCGGGAGGGGTTCGGCTAGGCTGCAGCGACTGACCGCAAGGATGAAGACACCCATGATCCGCTGGCTGTTCCTCGCGCTTGCCGCGCTGCCGCTCGCTGCCGGGGCCGTGGTCATCCGCCACGACGTGGACGATGCCCGCTACCGGATCGAGGGATCAGAATTTCCCGCCCTGGCCGACATGCCCGGGGAAGGGCAGGGCGTTCTGATCGCCCCACAGTGGGTGCTGACGGCAGCGCATGCCGCACCAATGGAAGGGATGGGGCTGGCCATCGCCATCAACGGCAGGGGCTACGGCGTGGAGCGCGTGTTCGTGCACCCCGGCTACAGGAGAATGCCTGACGCATTGGGCAATGAGGCTATGGCAACGGGAAGCCCGGCGAAGATCCACGCGTTCCTGGCCGGATCGGATGACATTACGCTGATCAGGCTCACAGCCCCAGTGAGCGACGTGCAGCCCGTGGCGCTGTATCGCGGCAGCGCCGAGGTCACGCAGATCGCCGCCTTGATCGGGAAGGGCGCCACTGGCAATGGTGCGATGGGACTGGTGCCGGGCGGACCGCATCGCACTACGCTGCGGCGGGCATACAACGCGATTACCGGCGGCAATGATCGCTATCTCTGGTATCGGTTCGATGCCCCGCCACAGGGCCTGCCGCTCGAAGGTGTGCTCGGTAACGGGGACAGCGGCGGCCCATTGGTGATCAAGGATCACGGCGTCTGGCAGCTGGTGGGGCTGGGCTCCTGGATCACCGCGGTTCCCGAGCATGCCCTTGAGGCCGGCTTCTACGGGCAGGTGGTGCACAACGTTCGGGTATCGCGCTATGTGGGTTGGATCGAGAGCGTCCTGAGTGCGCCCGATTACCGCCCAGTAACACCCGAAGACTGACAGCTGTCACTGGCTGCAACCCGGGCGGAAGCGAATAGTGGGCGCCAAGGCGAGGGCACCTCGCCACCAACCACCAAGGCGACCGCTCATGAACATGCTCCAGCAACTCACCACGCAGACGCCGATCTGGGTCTGGCTGCTCCTGGCGTTCCTGGTCACGCGTGGCATCGCCGCCATGAAACCGGGTGAGACTTCGTTACAGAAGCTGGCGATCGTGCCCGTCCTGTTCGCCGTGTGGGGCGCGTGGTCGATCAGTCATCGCTTCGGCGCCTCGCTGACCGCCTGGGGCGAGTGGTTGGTCGGCATCGGCACCGGGGCAGCACTGGGATGGCTGCTGCTGGGCCACGTGAAGCTGACCCTGGATAGCGCTACCGGAAAGCTCTGGCGCAACGCGCACTTCAGCCTGCTGCCGCTGCTGCTGATCACCTTCCTGGTGAAGTACGGCTTCGAAGTCGCATTTGCGGTGTCGCCGTCGCTGACCGCCAACGCCGGCTTCAGCGCCGCCTACCTGCTGCTGGCAGGCGGATTCACCGGCCTCTTCATCGGCAAGTACTGCCGCTATCTGGCCTCGTTGCGACTGGGTGAGGCAGGTAAAGGGGTTGGGGTGGCAGGCTGAAACCAGCTCCGTCGTGACGCGTCACATTAATAGCCCCAGAGGGTAGTGCCGGCCGGTGGCCGGCACCCCTTGTCCCTACAGACTCCAATCAACCCGCATGCCCGCAATCAACGCATTCGGCAGGTCCCGCTGGCGGGCAGGTTCGTTGAACTGGTCCGGATGCACGATGTAGTGCAGGTTCGGCGCGACCCGGAGCTGTGGGGTGAGCTGGATGCCATAGCTCAGTTCCATCATCACCTGGCTCCCGTGCGGCGTGCCGCTACCGCCGGCCGCGGCGCGGGCAAGGCGCAGGTTCTCCAGCGCGATGCTGCTGTACTTCTGCTGGGTCACAACGAAAGCGATGCTGTCCTGCGGCCGGCTGGTGAACGTGCCTTTCTGCACCATGCCAGCCTGCAGGAAATGATCCTCGATCAACTGGCCGGAGGTGCCCTTGAGCGCCGCACCGAACAGGGTCAGGCCGCGGCCGCCACCATCACTGGTGAGCTGTTGCTCGAAGCGGGCGAACGCACCGGATCGGCCGCGACGGGACGCATAGTCCTGCCCGCTGAGCAGCGCCGGGCTGCCGTTGGCATCTCGCAGCGGATCCAGATAGGTCGAGTTGTCCTGCCAGCCACCGAGTTCGTAGCGGGCTTTCAGTCGTGCCGAAGCAGGGCTGCGCCAACCGAGCGTGTAGGGCACGATCCAGCCGGTGGCCTGGTTCGTATTCCACTTCAGGCCGTGCTGGCCATCCTCCGCCTGGCTGGGATCGACCTGGTAGGCGCCGACGCGCACATAGACATCGGGCGTCACCCAGGCCGTGGCATCGGCCATCCAGCTCGATACCGGCCACCAGGTGAAATTGCTGGTGCGGAACACGTAGGTCGGGTTGCCGCAGGCCGAATTGCCCTGGAAGTACTGGCACAGCTCCGAACCGAGGTGATGGATGTTGGCGACGCTGCGCCCGGCCTCCAGCACCAAACGGTCGTTCAGCAGTTTCTGCTCAAGCGTCAGGTTGGCCAGGCGCGTGCCCTGGCCGCCGTAGATTTCCTGCACCGAGGTGCTGTTGCCAGTACGGCTGTTGGCCAGGTTGGTGCCATGGCGGTTGATGCCGTAGGCCTTGATCGTCGCGCCCCGCCAGCCAAACGCAGCGTCCAGGTTCACGTCGGCACCGAACATCAGCTGGCCGGCATACGCCGTGCCGCTGCGCTTGCCGCCGTCGAGCGTGGCAGCCGCTTCACCGGTGTACGCCAGCTTGGGGGTGAGGACGTCGCTCGCGTCGGCGGCTGCGGCCACGGACGGCAGGGCCAGCAGGATCGCTACCGGCAACAGGCGGCGGGAAGAGCAGGTCATGGGCGAGGTTCCTTTTACAGGGTGGGAGCCGTGACCGGCTTCTTGAGGACGCGCAGCGCGACAGCGGTGACGGCCACGCCGGCCACCAGTGCCAGCAGGTAGACGCCAAGGTGGGTGACCGCGTTCGGGATCGGCAGCACGAACACACCACCGTGCGGCACCTTCAGCTCGACACCTGCGGCCATCGAGATCGCACCGGCCACGGCCGAGCCGAGAATCAGCGCCGGAATGGTGCGCAACGGATCGCGTGCGGCGTAGGGGATCGCGCCCTCGGTCACGAAGCTGAGGCCGAGCACGCCCGCGGCACCAGCGGTGCCGCGCTCCTCGGCAGTGAAGCGGTTGCTGAACAGCCATGTGGCCAACGCGATGCCCAGCGGCGGCGTCATGCCGCCGATCATCGTCGCAGCCATCGGCGTGTAGACCTGGCTGGAAATCAGTGCGGTGGAGAACGCGTAGGAGGCCTTGTTGACCGGCCCGCCCATGTCCACCGCCATCATTCCGCCCAGCAGCAGGCCCAGCAGGATCGCACTGCTGCCCTGCATGCCGCGCAGCCAGTCGGTCAACCAGGCCAGCAACCCGGCGACCGGCGTGCCGATCACATACATCATCAACAGGCCGACCAGCAACGTGCCAAGCACCGGCAGGATCAGCACCGGCTTGAGGCCTTCCAGGCTGCGCGGCAGGCGCAGCGCACGATTGATCCAGTGCACACCGTAACCGGCGATGAAGCCGGCCAGGATGCCGCCGATGAAGCCCGCATCCATGTTGACTGCCACCAGCCCGCCGATCATGCCCGGCGCGATACCCGGGCGATCGGCGATGGAGTAGGCGATGTAACCGGCCAGCGCCGGCACCATCAGCATGAAGCCGGACTTGGCGCCGATCTGGAACAGCGACCAGGCCAGCGTGCCCTTGTGTGCATCGTCGAAGGCATAGATGCCGCCGAGCGCGAACGCCAGTGCGATCAGCAGGCCACCGGCAGTGACGAACGGCAGCATGAACGACACGCCGGTCATCAGGTGCTTGTAGGGACCGGTGGCCCTGGCCTTTTCGGTGGTGCGGCCTGAAGCTGCCGTACCCGCCTGCACGCTGGCCTCGGCCAGCGCCTTGCGGATCAGGTTCTGGCCGTCATTGATCGCCGGCTTGGTGCCGCTCTTGAACAGGCGTTTGCCAGCAAAGCGTGACAGATCGACTTCGCGGTCGGCGGCGATCAGCACCAGGTCGGCGGCAGCGACTTCTTCGTCGCTCAATGCGTCCTGCGCGCCGACCGAGCCCTGGGTTTCCACCCGGATCGCGTGGCCCAATGCCTTGGCGGCTTGCTGCAGGCCTTCGGCCGCCATGAACGTGTGGGCGATGCCGGTCGGGCAGGAGGTAACGGCGACGATGTGCTTGCTGGCGTCCGCGGCGGGCGCGGTTCCGGACGTCGCGGCAAGCTGCGCCAGCACGGCAAGCGGGTCGTCCAGCACCTCACCGAGGCTGGCGCGTACGATCTGGGCGCTGCCGAAGCGCGCGGCATCCGCCTCGCCGTCACCCACCAGCAGCAGCTGCGTTGCGGCGGCGGCCTGCGTGGCGGGCAGTGCCCCGGTCACGCCCTGGTCGCTGCGGATTTCGATCGCCAGTTCAGCGCCTTGCTGGCGGGCGGCGCGGCGCAGCGCTTCGGCGGCAAGAACCGCCTCGATGCTGCGTTCGCCTGCGGCGATGACTACGGTGGAAGCTTGCATGGGCACTCCTGGAATTCTTCGGGTTCGTCCTTGCGGGAGGGGGCGGGCCAGCCGCAGCTCCCTCTGCAGGGGTTTCAATCCAACCGCTCGATCAGTACATCGCCGGTCCACGCGCGCACCTGCGTCGGGTCCAGTCGTCGCGCGTCGCCGCTCTCCAGCCGGCTCATCGAGAACGCCGTCGCCAATCGGGCGCAACCCGTCAGATCCAGGGAGGGCTCCAGCAAGGCGGCGGCGATGCCGGCGACCATGGCATCGCCAGCACCGACCGTGCTGCCGCGTGCCAGTCGCGGCGGTCGCGCGATCAGGGCGCCGCTGCGATCAATGAATAACGCGCCGTCGGCGCCCATCGAGATCGCCACAAGCGCAACTCCGCGTTCAACCAAGGCGTGGCCTGCGGCCCGCAGGGCGCTGCGATCCGGCAGCGGCGTACCGGTCCAGGCCTCCAGTTCGTGGCGGTTGGGCTTGATCGCGTAGGGCAGTGCGCCCTGTGCGCCGCTCAACGCCGCGGCCAGCGCGTCGCCACTGGTATCCAGCAGTACGCGCGCACCGGCGGCGCTCGCCTGCGCCTGCAGTCTCGCCCATGCATCGGCTGGCAGCCCGGACGGCAGGCTGCCGGACAGCACCACCGGCAGGTCCGGCTGGAGCAGGGCGTCGAGTCGGCGCGATACCGCGTCCAGATCGGCATCACGCAGTGACAGGCCGGGCAGGTTGATGTCGGTGGTCTCGCCGTTGGCCTCTTCGACCAGCTTGATGTTGGTGCGGGTGCGGCCCGCAATGCGCAGGCAAGCGTCTGCGATGCCGCGCTCGGCGAACAGTGCGCTGAACACGCCGTCGTTGCCATCGCCGAGCACGCCCAGCGCGGTGGTCGGCACACCCCAATCGGCCAGGCAGGCGGCCACGTTGATGCCCTTGCCGCCGGCGTCGTCGCGGGTGCTGCGGGCACGATGCACATGGCCCGGTTGCAGGTGCGCCAGCCGCACGGTCTGGTCGATCGCCGGGTTCAAGGTAACGGTGACGGCGCGGGCGCTCATGCGCGCACTCCATCGAGCGCACGTACCTGCTCGGCGGTTTCGCAGTCGAGTGCACTATTGGCCAATGCCTGCAGATCGGTCATCGCGTTGCCACGCAGGCGTGCCTTCACGGCCGGGATGTCGTTCGGGGTCATCGACAGTTCGTCCACGCCCAGGCCGGCCAGCAGCATTGCGCCGAAGGGATCGCCGGCCAGGCCGCCGCAGACGCCAACCCAGCGCCCATGCAGGCGTGCACCTTCCACCGTGGCGCGGATCGCGCGCAGCACGGCCGGATGAAGGCTGTCGGCCTCGGCGGCGAGTTCCGGGTTCTGGCGGTCGATCGCCAGCACGTACTGGGTCAGGTCGTTGGTGCCGATCGAGAAGAAGTCGGCATGGCGGGCCAGCACATCGCTCTGGGCCGCAGCGGCGGGGACTTCAATCATGATCCCGATCGGCACTTCGGGTGCCTCGAGCGCGGCGCGCAACCGTTCGCAGATGGCGCGCAGTGCGATCAGCTCCGGCACCGAGGTGATCATCGGAAACATGATGGACAGGCGTGCGCCGTCCTTCGCCGCGCGATACAGCGCACGCAGCTGCGGTTCCAGCAGGTCGGGGCGGCGCAGCAGCAGGCGCGCACCACGCACGCCGAGGAACGGATTTTCCTCCCGCGGCAACCCCAGGTGCGCGACCTGCTTGTCGCCACCGATATCAAGCGCACGCACGATCAGCGGGCGGCCGTCGAGTGCCTTGGCCATTGCCACATACGTGGCGTACTGCTCATCCTCGCTGGGCGTGCTCCCGCGCTCGAGGAACAGGAACTCGGTCCGCATCAGGCCGACGCCTTCCGCGCCTTGCTCCAGTGCCAGTGGCACCTGCTCGGGCAGGTTGACGTTGGCGCCGATGTCGATGCGGTGGCCGTCAGGGGTCTGTGCCGGCTGCGCGCGTTGCGCCGCTTCACGCTCGCGGATCTGCTGCTGTTCGGCGATCCACGCACGGGCCGAGGCGAGATCGGCCTCGGAAGGAGACAGATAGAGGCGCCCGCTGCTGCCATCGATGATCGCCTCGCTCCCCGCGCTGATCGTCAGCAGCTCCGCGCCCGCGGCGACCAGCGCCGGCAGGCCCAGCGTGCGCGAGAGGATCGCGGTGTGCGAGGTCGGCCCGCCCAGCACGGTGGCGAGGCCGAGCACGCGGCCGGTATCGAGGTTGGCCGTGTCGGACGGCGACAGATCAGCAGCGAGCAGGATGCAAGGATGTGCAGGCAGGTCGGCAAGGCCGCCACCCGCCGCAGACGGATCAAGCTGCGCCAGTACGCGCCGGCCCACGTCACGCATGTCGGCCGCGCGCGCGGCCAACACCGGGTTGCCCAGTGCCGCCAGGCCGGAGGCGATCTGCTCGATGGCCTGGTGCCAGGACCATGCAACTCCATGGCCTTCGACCATCAGCTGGCAGGTACGGGTAATCAGATCGGTGTCGTCGAGCAGCGCGGCCTGCGCCTTGAAGATTGCCGCATCCGAGGCGCCGAGCCGGCGCTGGGTGTCGTCCTGCAGTGCGGCCAGCTGCTGGCGGGTGCGGCTGAGCGCCTCCTGCAGGCGTGCGCCGCCTTCGCCGAGCGGGGTGGGGCGGTCAGCAACGTCGGCATGCGTGCTGGCCAGCACATGCACCGGGCCGATCGCCAGGCCTGGGCTGGCGCCGATGCCGACGATCGCCGCCTGTGCGTCGGGCGGATTCCAGCCCGCAACCGGCGCGGCCTTGCGCTGCGCCGCGCGCTCGGCATCGGCCCTTTCCTGTGCCACCAGCCCGTCCATGACCTTGCGCAGTGCGGCCAACAGGGCAGGGGCATCGGCGCCCTCGGCAGACACGCTGACCGCGTCGCCATGGCGCAACCCGAGCTGCAGCAGCGCCACCAGGCTCTTGGCATCGGCAGCCTGATCGCCCGCTCGGACCTGTGCGCGGGCCGCGAAGCCGCGCGCTGTTTCAGCCCAGCGCGTGGCCGGGCGTGCGTGCAGCCCGTTGGGATAGGCGATGGTCCAGTCGAAACGCTCGGCCAGGTCAGTCACCGGCACAGTGGGGGCCGTGGTCGCAACATCGCCGGTCAGCGCGCTGATGATCTCGCTCGCATCTGCCGTGGTGAACAGGCGCTGCAGCGTTGCGTCATCCTGGATCAGGCGGGTCAGCCGGCGCAGCAGGGTGATGTGGGTATCGGACTGGGCGGCAATGCCGACCACCAGGCGGGTGACCTGGCCCGGATTCCACTCCACGCCTTGCGGGAACTGCAGCACGGCAATGCCATCGCGGCGCACCAGGTGACGATCCTCGCCCAGCCCGTGCGGAATGGCCACGCCATGGCCGAGGAAGGTGTTCGCCAACGCCTCGCGACGCCCCATGCTGGCCTCGTAACCCGGCGCAACGCAGCCGGCAGCGACCAGCATCTGCGCCACCTGGGCGATGGCGTCGGCCTTGTCGAGTGCCCGCGCATCCAGGCGGATCAATTCCCGGCTGACGGGGGCTGGGGAGGTCAAGGGCTGCAAGGCGGGCTCCGGGAAGGGGGGTGCTGTGGCGTATTGGGAACGTTCCCACTGATCATTTCAATGTGCACTGCACAAAAAGCCAATAGTCCTTTGGCGTTAGCATTGTCCTGAATGGCCATCCGGCCTCGAACAGTGAAAGTTTCCGGGAACGGTTCCAATGAGCATCAGCATCAACGACGTCGCGCGCGTGGCGGGGGTCTCCAAGTCCACGGTGTCGCGCGTGCTCGGCGGCGGCCCGGTCAGCGAGGCCGTGCGTGGCCGGGTGGAGGCGGCGATCCGCCAGACCGGCTATCACCCCAACCTGCAGGCACGGCGCCTGCGTGCCCGGCACACCGGCATCATCGGGCTGATCGTGGCGGACATCCGCAACCCGTTCTTCACGGCGCTGATCCGAGCGGTGGAGGAGATGGCTTATCGTGAAGGCCTGCGCGTCACCCTCTGCAACACCGACGAGGACCCCGAGCGCGAAGCGCTGTATCTGCAGTTGATGCACGAGGAGCGCATCAGCGGACTGATCTTCGCGCCCACCCGGACCACGGTGGGGCGGCTGGAGCGGCTCGCACTGGACTATCCGACGGTGCTGGTGGACCGCGCCGCACCCGGCGGGTCGATCGACAGCGTGGTGCTCGACAATCCGGCCGCGATGGCGGGCCTGGTCGAGCATCTGGTCGCGCGTGGCTATCGCCGCATCGGCGGCCTGTTCGGCAGCACCAGCACCACCGCAGCCGAACGTCGCGACGGCTATCTCGCTGCGATGCGTACACATGGGCTTCAGCCGGATTACCGCGAGGTTGAACCTACGGCTGAAGCGGCCATTGCAACGGTCGAACAGTGGCTGGCTGGCCCATCGCGGCCGGAGGCGCTGGTCGCCAGCAACAGCCTGCTGCTCATGGGAGCGTTGAAGGCCGCCCGCAGTGCAGGCCTGGCAATTCCGGACGCGCTGGCGCTGGCGGGCTTTGACAACGAACGCTGGACCGAACTGGTCGAGCCGGGCATCACCGTGATCGAACAGCCGGTCGAAGAGATGGGGCGCGCTGCGATGTCGCTGTTGCTTGAGCGCCTGCGCGCGCCGGAGCTGCCGGTACGCCGGCTGGTGATGACGGGCCGGTGCGTGGTGAGGGGATCAACTGCATGGAATCCAGAAGGACGACAACCAAGGTCCAAGGCATGAGAGGACATCAAGGCCGACAGGCGGGTCGTCGCATGATTCGGCTGCTTATGCTTGGAGCCTGCTTCCTGACCGGATCCTTGCTTGCGGAGACATCACCACCGAAGCGCACCTGGCTTGTGAGCGGCGCGGAGCTGATCACGCTACTGCAGGGAAAAGGGGCTGACGGATTCTGTGCCAGCGAACAGTGCCGGAGTCTGTCCATCGCCCGTGCCAATGCCTACATCCAGGGTGCTGCCGATACCAGTCGTGGCCAGTGGTGCGGCCAAGGCCAGATCCGTCCACATGAACTGGCCGATCGTGTCACCTCCCATCTTCAGCAATTGCCCCAGGAGCGCTTGCAACAGAATGCTTCTTCGCTGGTTGTGGAAGGCCTGCGAACAGCGTTTCCTTGCGAACGCCGGGCATTGCACGGTGGCATCGGACAGTCCAGGGAAAATTGACCCAGCCTCGTTGAAGTGATTTGCCAGGCTTGTTCCCCCCGCAACCGGGGGTTGGCAGCAAGCGCCGCCGTCGAGAAAATCCGCGTTTTGACTGCAGATTGCTTCGGCTCGGGAACAATCCCAGCGCTCCACATTCCAGACCAAGCAGTCCATAACCGGCCTTCCACGTCGAAGTAGCATCGACGCTTGGAGCATTGAGCACTTCCGCTGAATGCGTTCGGACTACGGAAGCTATTGGATGAACATGAAGCGGACGACGGCGGGCGGCCCCGCTCCCGTGCGCGGTGATCGGCGGGATACCGAGATCCGGAACTACGTGATGAACCTCGGCCCCCAACATCCTGCGGCACATGGGGTACTGCGCCTTGTGCTTGAGATGGATGGCGAGACCGTTGTGCGCGCGGATCCGCATGTGGGCCTGCTGCACCGGGGTACCGAGAAGCTGGCGGAGTCCAAGCCCTTCAACCAGTCCATCGGCTACATGGATCGGCTGGACTACGTATCCATGATGTGCAATGAACACGCCTACGTAGGTGCGATTGAAACCCTTCTGGGAATCGAGGCGCCCATCAGGGCACAGTACATCCGCACGATGTTCGATGAGATCACCCGTATCCTCAATCACCTCATGAACATCGGAACGGGCGCGCTGGACCTGGGCGCCATGGCCGTGATGCTCTATGCATTCCGGGAACGCGAAGAGCTGATGGACTGCTACGAGGCGGTATCCGGCGCTCGAATGCATGCCACGTATTACCGGCCCGGCGGTGTGTACCGTGATCTGCCTGACCAGATGCCGAAGTACAAGGAGTCACGCTGGAAGAAGGGGAAGGAGCTGCGGCGGCTGAACGCCGCGAGAGAAGGGTCGCTGCTCGATTTCATCGAGAATTTCACCCGCGAATTCCCAAACCGCATTGATGAGTACGAAGCCCTGCTCACCGACAACAGAATCTGGAAGCAGCGCACGGTGGGCATTGGCGTTGTGACCCCGCAGCAGGCCATGGACTGGGGCATGACCGGGGTGATGCTGAGAGGCTCGGGCGTGGCGTGGGACCTGAGGAAGAAGCGCCCCTACGCGAAGTACGATGCCGTTGACTTCGACATTCCGGTCGGCAGCGCCGGTGACTGCTATGACCGCTACCTGTGCCGTGTCGCGGAGATGCGGCAGTCCAACCGCATCATCCGCCAATGTGTCGACTGGCTTCGCGCCAACCCCGGCCCGGTGATGGTCCAGAACTTCAAGGTGGCGCCGCCGTCCCGGCAGGAGATGAAGTCCGACATGGAAGCGCTGATCCATCACTTCAAGCTCTTCAGCGAAGGCTACCAGGTGCCGGCAGGTGAGACCTACGCAGCGGTCGAGGCGCCCAAGGGCGAGTTCGGCTGCTACCTGATCTCCGATGGCGCCAACAAGCCGTTCCGGGTGCACCTGCGTGCTCCCGGCTTCGCTCATCTCTCTTCTCTGGATGAAATCGTCAGGGGCCACATGCTGGCGGATGTCGTCGCCATGATTGGCACCTACGACATTGTGTTCGGCGAAGTGGATCGATGAGGAACCGGCTCAGCCCACACATGGGCTGAGCCACGCTCCGGCGGCCGCGAAGGGAGCAGCCATGTGCAGCCTGAGCAGGTCTTCCACGGTGCGTGCCCCGCCCATCTCCAGGTCGAGGATGCCGGGCTCCAGGATTGATCCCAGCAGAACACCGACCGCGATCGCATGAAGGCTGCGCGCCGCAGTGGCTGTATCAACGCCCTCACGGAGCTGGCCCAGTGCTCCTGCACGCTGGTATACAAGCTCCAGCATGCGGACCTCCGGCATCGCGCACGCCGCGAGCACGTCGCCTATGCCGCCCAGCTCATGTGATGCACCAGAGCGCAGCAGAAGCTCAACCGTTCGGCGAACGCGTGGGGTGCGGCGCGTGTGATCAAATACCCTGACCAGGTCCGCAAACAGAAGCTTGAACGGGTCATTACACTGCCGGATGGCGGCTTCCCGCAGTCCTTCGGGTGCATCTGGCCGCCCTCGCGCGGAAAGTTCACCCAGCAGGTTCTGACGGGACCCGAAGTGCCAGTAGATCGCGCCGCGCGAATAGCCGCACTCGGTGGCGATCAGCTCCAGCGTGGCGCCCGCGGGCCCATGGCGCAGAAGGCACACCAGTGCGGCATCGAGGATCCTCTCACGCGTGGCGTGTGCGTCCTCCCTGGTTCTTCTAGCCATGGCACGGTTGCATCCCTGCTGTTCGATGAGCGCGCGACCGCGCGTCCTTAGCGTCCTTAGACAAGGCGATGGGACGGACCGTGGCCACAGCGCTGCACCGGGATCTGCGGCGTTTGAATGTCGATCTTCGGTTCATTGGCGGGGGCAGGGCAGGACAGTGAGCCAAGCCACAGACCATCGGCGGCGAGACGCGCGGACTTCAGCGCGGGATCGTCGGCCTCGGACGGCTCGGTGGCCAGCTTCTTCTTCATCCACTCGATCCACTGCGACGCGGATACCTGGGTCAGGTCCAGACGGATGATCAGGGCCGAGAGCATTGCAACGTCGTGCCGCCTGCAGCCCTCGACCACCGATTCCACGTAGGCGTTGGTGAATGCGCCGGGGCGGAGCCCGTTGGCACGCATTCTCCGTTCCACATCCTGATTGAAGTTCTGCAGCCAGCACGAGAAAGTGGCGTCGATGAGATCCTGCTTGCAGTAGAAGTGATGGAACATCGCGCCACGGCTGACGCCCGAGCATTCGAGAATCTCACTGACGGTCACCGAAGACCGACCATTGCGGACGATAAGCGCTGCCGTTTCGCGGATGAGTATGCCGGGCACACGCACGGACGAACTGTGGGTAGCGTTCAAGAGAGTTTTCCTCATGTAGCGGGCGACGAACGATCCGCCAGGCCGGTACGGCCTGGCGGGTTGCCGTTCGAGCCAGTCAGTGATGCGCCGCGGATGCTTCGCTTTCGGCGCTCTTCCGGGAAGCGATGGGCCTGCCGATTTCAATCTCAGGGTCCCCCTTCTCGGGCTGCCATGCCCCCAGCGCCAGCTGCACCTGCACGTGGGCCATCAGCAGCCTGGCCTGTGCCGCCGCAAGCTCTCTGCGCGCCTTTTCGTGCAGCGCCTGCTGCTGCAGGCCGGCATCCTTCGGCTCGATTCCGGCGTCCACGCGGGAAGAGGCATAGGCCGAAGATCTGCTGCTGAGTGCCTCGGCATTTACCGCCTGCTGCATCCTGACCTGGGAACTCGTCCACGCATGCAGGGAGTCCTCACTCTCCTTCAGCGCCGTCAGCACGGTCTGCTCGAAGGCATGCCAGTTCTGATCACTGCCGGCGCGAGCGGCTTCCTCCCTGGCCTTCTTCCGGCCAAAGCTCAGCCACTCCCACTGAAGCTCCGGGCCGGCCGAGAAGCGCTTTGCACTGGAATCGCCCAGCGAACCGAACGGTGCAAGGATGCCGCCGAAAACATTCAGCGTGAGGCGCGGAAGGTGCGCGCGCTCGGCGAGTACGACGTTGCCAAGGCTTGCTCGCAGTAGTGCATCGGCCTTGGCGACGTCTGGCCGCCGCGCCAGGAGGTCGGTCGGCTGCGCAAGCGATGCAAGATCCGGTGGGGCCGGCAGTGGAGCCGGGGCCAGCAACGCCTCCCAGGCGTCATCCTGCGCGGTCGGCGAGCGGCCTGCAAGAACCGCCAATGCGGCCCTGTCCGCCTGCAGCCGGGTAGCGGTTGCTGCCTCCTGCGCCACCAGCTCGGCGTGTTCGGATTCGACCGCAAGTGCCTCCCTGCGATCGACCAGCCCGGCCGCATACCGGGCCTTCACACGCACAACGCGCGCCTTGCTCAGCTCAACCTCCCGCTCAAGAGAGGACAGGTTGATCTGGTCCATCCTGAGCAGGAAGTAGTTCTTCGCAACCTCGGCCTGGAGCACTGCGGCAGCTGATCTCGCGTCAGCCGCCGCGGCATCGGCCTTGCGATCGGCCATGGCTGCGGCGGTGCCAATGCGCCCAAACAGATCCAGCTCCCAGGAGAACATCTGTCCGGCGGACAGCAGTCTCTGGGAAGGGGGGCGGGGAAGATCCTGGCGATAGGGATCCGCTTCGATCTGGGCGGACTGCATGGCTTCGGCCTTGACCTGCAGCGCACCGCTCGGCAGATAGTCCTTGCGCGCTGCGCCTGCCAGTGCGCGCGCTTCCACCACGGCGGCAAGGGCAGACTTCAGGTCATGATTCCCGCGCATGGCCAGGCTGACCAGCGCATCCAGGTTGGGGTCGGAGAAGTCCTTCCACCATTGCCTGTTGGGCGTCCCGGGCAGGACATCCGCGTCCAGCGCCGCCGGCGTGGGGGCCTGGCCCACATGATGCCGGGCTGCGGCGTCAGGGATCTCGGTCCTGGGAGCCACAGAGGCGCAGCCAGAAGACAGGGCTACAAGCACAGCAATCGACAGGCAGGCAACTCGATTTCCAATAGACATGATCATGCCTCCTCGGCCGGGTGAATGCGGTAGAGCGCGGCATACAGCGCTGGAATGAGACCCAGCGTGATCAGCGTTCCAAGGGCAAGGCCGCCGATCATCACGATCGACATGCTGGTCCACATGGAGCCGCCAAACAGCAGCAGCGGGACAAGGCCGAGAATGCAGACCATCTTGGTCATGACGATGGGGCGCAGGCGCTTTGCTGCAGCCTCTTCAATGGCCTGGAGAGGAGGCAAGCCATCGCGCTGGCCTTCGTCGATCGCATCGATGAGCAGAATCGCGTTGTTGACGATGATGCCGGCAAGTGCGAGCAGCCCCAGTGTTCCGATGAAGGTCAGGCTGGTGCCACTCAGCTTGAGTGCCAAGGTCGCGCCGATGACCACGAACGGAATGCTCGCCAGGACGATCAGGCTCTTGCGGATGCTCTCGAACTGCCATACGAACAACAGGAACATGGCAGCAAGGCAGAGCGGGAGCAGCTTCTCGATGCCTTCGTTGGCACTCTTGCTTTCTTCGATCTCGCCACCGAGTTCAACCCGCACGCCCTGCTTGCGGAATTCGGAAAGAAGTGGCTCGACCTTGTCCGCGATCCCCTGGGCCGTCAGCTCGGAGCTCTTTGCAAGCACGGTGACCGCGCGCATCTGGTTCACTCGCTGGATTGAAGACAGCTGCGGCGCCAACCGAAGCTTGGCCACCTGGCCCAGGGGCACGCTTCCGCTGCCATCCGCCTTCTGGATCGGGAGTGCCTCAAGCTGGCCGATATCCGTGCGCAGTGCCGCTTCTCCGCGGAGGATGACCGGGAGAACGGTGTCGCCCTCACGATAGCGGGAAATCGTTGCGCCGGTCAGCAGCATGTCCATGCTCTTGGCGATGTCCGCGCTGCTGATGCCTGCGGCCTGGGCCTTGGGCTGATCGACGTCCACATCAAGCTGGACAACCTGGCGTTCGGCATCGCTGGATACATCCACCATCCCCGGCGTGTCCTGCAGCGTGCGCAGCAGCTTCTCGGCGGCAATCCGATGTGCGCCGTCGCTGCTGGAGATGCGGAACGTCGCAACGCCGGCATCCGAAGACCCCATCGAGAACCGCTTGGGCTCCACCCGCACATCCGGGAAGTGTGTTGCCATCACAGAACGCAGCCGCTCAATGGCCGCTTCATGCTTGACGCCCTTCGCAAGTGACAGCACGGCATACGCGCGGTGTCCTGCGGGAGTAGGGGGATTCAGTGCCAGAATGAAGCGTGGGCCACCATCGCCCATGTACAGGGCGTGGCTGGAGATCTCCGGAACGAGCTTCTCGTCGGCCAGTACCTTGCTGATCTGGTGAGCAACCGCCATCGTATTGGCCGGGCTGGAATCCGGGGACAGCTCGATGGCCATCTGCAGCTGATGGCGCTCGGACGGCGGCATGAGCTCGTTGGGGACGGTGGTGAACAACCAGCCGGAGGTTGCCAGCAGTGCAACCATTACGCCGATGTAGATGGCCTTGTGCCCCAGGATCCAGCGGACCTTGCCGCGGTACCAGCCCGTCAACCGCTCGACCGCGCGTGCGGTGCGGCTGAGTTCGGCATGATGATGGGCAAAGTACTTGCACAGCAGCGGAATCAGGGTAACGCCGATGACCAGCGACAACAGCAGCGCGATGGCCATCACGATGCCGAGGCTGCGCAGATACTCGCCGGTTTCCGTGCTGGAGATGGCCAGCGGCATGAACGCGAGGATGATCGCCAGCGAAGAAACCAGAAGCGGCACGAACATCGTGCTGCCTGCGTGAGCGGCAGCCTGGTCCGGCGACTCACCCAGCGAGAGCCGCCGCTCCATGTCCTCGGCAACCACGATCGCGTTGTCAACGAACAGGCCCAGGGCAATGATGATTGCACCCACCGAGATCATGTGCAGATCGATGTTCAGGATCTTCATGATTGCCATCGTCCCCAGCACCGTGGTCGGCACGATGGCGCTGACAATCAGGCCGGTCCTCATTCCAAGGAACAGCACGACGACCGCCATGACGATGGCCAGGGTCTCCAGGAAAACCTTGGCAACACGCAGCAGCTGGGTAGAAACAACCTCGGCCTGATCCGTGATCTGGACAAGCTGCATGCCGGCCGGCAGCGTTTCCGAAAGCCGTTCAACGTCGCCGCGCAGCAGATCGGCGAAGCTGACTACGTTGAGTCCTGGCGCCATGGAGACCGCTATCACCACGGCCGGCGTGCCATTGACGAATGCACCCGTCATCGGCGGGTCCTGGGTCACCCGTTCCACTCGCGCAAGGGCACCCAGCGGCACCGAGCCACCCTTCGGCAGCGGTATCGGCGTGCTCTTCAGCTGGGAGGGGTTGTCGGCGTCACCGCTCACGTTGAGCGTGATCTCCGAACCTCCGATCTCGACGTAGCCCGCCGGCGCAATCACATTGCGCCTGGAAACCGCATCGGCAATCACATTGGGGTTGAGCCCACGCGCAGCCAGGGAAGGCACGTCCAGGATGATCTGGACCTGCTCGTCCCTCACGCCGTGCAGCGAGACACGTTCCACCCCGGGCAGCCGGAACAGTTCATCGCGCAGGCGGCGGGCTTCTGCCCGGAGCTCGCCTGCGTTATAGCCATCGCCGGTCAGGCCCATGGTCATCACCGCAACCCGACCGAATTCGTCGTCCACGACCGGGCCAATCGTTCCCTCGGGAAGCTGGCTCTGGATGTCCCCCATGCGTGAGCGCAACCGTTGCCACACGATGGGAATTTTCTCCGATTCCACGGTGGGATAGAGATCAACGTAGGTGAACGCAAAGCCTGGACGGACAGTCGTCCGGATCCGCTTGACCTCCGGCATGCCACGAATGCTCTCCTCGATCGGGCGAGCGACCAGCTGCTCGACCCGGTCCACGCCGGCGCCCGGCATGAAGCTGAGTACCGTCGCCGTGCGAATGGTGATGGGAGGCTCTTCAGTGGACGGGAAGTCGAGCGCCAGAATGAGGCCGGTGAGGACGATCGCTACGATCGCCAGCAGGGTCAGGCGGGGACGCGCCAATGAGAATGAGGAGAGGCTCATTGTTCTGATCCCATCTTCATGTCGACAGGCTTGATCTGCGTGCCCGGGCGGATGGCCTTGGCACCCGCAACCACGACGCGCTGACCGGCGGAAATCTGCCCGCTCACCTCGATCCAGTCACCGTGATACTGACCCAGATCTACTTCCGCCAGCTCGGTCGTCTTGCCATCCTTTGCCAGCCGAAGCACCTGGCCCTTGCCGCCAACGGCAGACGGCAGTACAGCCCGAAATGGCACTTGAAGCCTGGCTGGGCCTGTATCCGTTCCAGTGATCCGGACCGACCAGGTCGAACCCACGGTCGCCGCCTCGGGCACTGCGATGTATGCGGTACGCACGCCGCCTGCATCAACGCGGCCGTCGACACGGAGCACCTTGCTCTCCACGGTGTCCGAGCCGCTGATCAGGTTGACCACCTGCCCAACAGCCAGGGGAGCAGTGCCCGGAATCGCGACAGACAGCTCGCGGCCCGCACCATCGACCTGGATGGCGACAGCGCCGGGGCCCACGGACTGTCCAACTTCAACGTTTCGGGCAGCCACGACTCCGTCAAACGTTGCCTTCAGCGTGGCTTCGCCTTGCGACCAGCCGGCGAGCTCGTGCTGCGCGCGGGCATTGCGGACGGCCGCATTCGCAGCCGCCAGTTCGGCCTTCGCGGCGGTCATCTCCGCCGGGCTGAGCGCATCAGCCTTCTGCGCAACATCCAGTCGCTCGACGCGTCGCTGGACCTCGTCCAGTGCGGCCTGCGCGCGTGCGACGTCGCCGGCAGCGGACGCCTCCTGCGCTGCAAAGGGGACCGGATCCAGTCGAGCAAGCACCTGTCCCTTGCGTACAACGTCACCCGGTTCAACAAGTACCGCGGAGACCTTTCCGGAGACCGGGAAGGACAGCTGTCCTCGCTGCGTGGCACGCACGGTGCCGATGTAAGCGCGCTGATCGCCAGCAGCCTGTCGAACGGAGGCGACATACGCGGTGCGGGCTTCTGCCGTCCCGCTCTCTGGTGTATCGGAACATCCCGTCATCGCGGACAGGGCAATGGCCAGCGCGCTGAGACGAGGCACCAATGACCAGGTCATATGGGTTTTCACGTTCGATTCCTTGTATGGGTGGTCAGTTCCACAGACCAGCGCGGTGTGGTCAGGTCTGCAGGCGGCGTAAATTTAGGGGGACACCTGGACCACGAACAGGACACTTCCGGACATGCCGGGGCTCGTACAGGTCATCTGGGACAGGCGGCGCACTCAAAGCGGCCATCCGGACAACGCAGTCCCACCTGAAGCCAGTCAGTCACATCGACGCTGGATCATCATCCGGACCCATCAGGAGCATTACCGGACACGCGGGGGGCCGTTTAGGCCACGCGCGGTCTCCTGCATTGAAATCAGTCCCCCACGGGATGACTATGGGGACTGCGAAACGCCCCTTCGAAACGTGATGGCTGCCATCTCCAAGAATCTGCCGACCTCCATGGACTGGCGTGAGCCCGGTGAGGAACTCGCGTTGGACGCGACGTCTCTGAACCCCTCCGACGATCCAGGCTCAACGCACGAATCGCAGATCGCAGAAATCGTGCCGACCGGAGCCAGGGCCATCCTTGGGCTTGTTGAAGAACGGGGTTTCTCGCCGGAAGAGCTGTGCCGCGGGCTTGGTTTCACGTACCGCGATCTCTCGATGAGAGATGTAAGGCTGTCCTACAGACAGATGCGCAAGCTGTTCATGCGCGCAGAACGATTGCTGGACGAACCTGCATTGGGCCTCGCCCTGGGAGCCCGGCAGACACCCATCTCCTGGGGTGTTCCCGGCCTGGCGATGCTCACCTGCGAGACCTATGGGGAAGCCCTGAACTATGGGCTCAGCCACCAGCAGGCAATCGGCGCCATGCTGATTCACACGATCGAGGAAGCGGGTCGTGAAATCCGGATGGAGGTCCGATTCCGGCGCTTTGATATCCAGCTGGAATCCGTTCTTGTGGAGGATGCATTCGCTGGGTTCGTCGCCGTCAGCAGGTACCTAATTGGCCCCTCCTTTGCACCGCTACGGGTCGACTTTTCCCTACCCAAGCCCTCCGATCCGGACGTCTACCGGCGGTTCTTCCAGTGCCCGGTGCGCTTTGATGCAGGGATCAACCGCCTGACCTTCGACTCACACTGGTTGAGTGTGCGGCTGCCAGGCTTCGACCGGATCAACTCGAAGATCGTACGCGACCAGCTCGACACGCTGCTGCCAATGCGGGGCGTGCGCAATGAAATTGTCGAATCGCTGTCGAGCCACCTGCGGTGCGACATCGAGACGACCACCCGGCAGAGCGAACTCGCAAGCCTGATCAATGTAAGCGAGAGAACGCTCAGGCGCCGGCTCAATCGCCAGGATTCGAGTTATCGGGAACTCCGCGATGAGGCCCGGTATGAGCGGGCCCGCGATCTCCTGCTGAACTCAGAGCTGAGCATCGCCGAGGTTGCAGACGCGGTTGGATACTCCGACGCCCGTGCATTCCGCCGCGCATTCAAGCGTTGGGCGGGTTGCCTGCCAACCGAGTTCCGGGAATCCAGGTAGACAGCATCCACCCTGATTCCAGCACGGCGGGTAGCCATCGGTAGAGACCGGGCCACCCAATGACGTCGGGGCTGCCGCCGGGCCGTGCTGCCGGTGGTGGTTGCGCGTCTGTAGTCCATTGCACCAGTGCGTGTGCAGTCCTCTCCAGCCACCCCTCCTTCACCTGGATAGAACCATGAAGCGCATACGGCTGTTTGAATCGAAACTCGCGGCGAGATTCCTTGAGGTCGATCGATTGGCGCGGGAGGGCGCCACGTTGAAGAACGTGGCTGAGAACATGCGCACGATCATCATTGCGGTGACGATGCTGATCGTGGTGGGGCTGCTGATGGACGTTCCGGCGTCCGTCATTCGTGTGGCGGCCATCGCATGGGGGTGCTGGGCACTGGTCTATGCGCTGCTTGCCGCAGCACAAGCAGGACTTCTCTTTGTCCTGCTGCTTGGCGAGGTGGCCCTGTTGAAGCACATCCTCATCCGGATTGGATTTCTCAGAGGCGCCATTGCCACAGGATTCGCGGTGCTTGTCGTGATCATCATGGCAGTGTCGTGCGTGCTGTTCGATCCGAAGCACATGCTGCATTGGTGATTGCCGACATCCTGCCGACACCCTGCAATCGTCGGGCCAGGCATTCCGGACCGGCCAAGGCGAGCCCCGCACATGGGGGATGTTCGACCTCGATTGATTCCGTTCCACTCAACCTGCGAAAGTCATGCACTCTGCAATTCCCTGCTGCCGTAGTCATTCATCAGGCGGCGATCGAACTGCCACTCTGGCCAGAACATCCGGTTCCGGACGCGTAGCGAAAGGCAGCTTGTGGCGGCGGGTTCCTCGGCTCCTCGCAGGAATGGGAATGCTGTTGCTGGCCGCATGCAGTCCGGTGCATGTGGTCAGGTCAAACCAGGCCAGGACCTATGCAGGTCTCAGCATCCACGGGGAGCGTCGGATGGAGATCGTGCCAGCGGGTAGCACGCACGGGCACTTCCAGACGGTGACTCTCGCCCCCGTCCTGCTGATGCCAGAGGTAGCTGCAACGCTGAGCCCGGGCGTCGGTGATCGCCTCAAGGCTGCCGTAAGCAGTCAGCTGCAGCGGCAGATCGACAGGCGCCTGGGCTGGAGTAGGGCAGGGCGGCCGGGAACGGGGCTGTTGCTGCTTGCAAGGATTACCTCGGTGAAGGAGGTGTCTGTCGGCCTGAACATTGCCACATCCGTCCTGATGGGACCGGTGAGCAAGGGGCAGCTTTCCCTCGAGATCGAGGCGACCGACGCAGGCACTGGCAGGCAGGTAGCACTGCTGCTGCTCGCCGACGAAGCCGATATGAGGGACATCCGGAAAAGCTACACCCTGGACGGTCACGCCAAGGCGCTTGCAGGCCGGTTCGCGATTGAGGCGGTGGAGTTCATCGCGCCAATGGTGCGATCACGGCAGCTTCCCGGAGGGCGCAACTGCCGTGCGCTTCACCCCGGTTCCCAGGCCTCATCCGAACCGCGGCTGCAGGAAAGGGAGGGGGTAGGGAGTTCCAATTGCAAATGACTCTCACTACACTTGCGGCATCCCACCCCTTCCGCCGCCTATGGCGGCCAGAACTCCGGCTCCCAACGTGAATTCCCCGCCCCACCTGTGCAGACCGCAGGCATTTGCCCTGAGGGTGATGTGTCCACGCTAGGCCGGGGCACGGGCAGCAACGCGGATCGGGCCTCGTCCACGGAGGCGGGCATTCCGGAAGACGCCTCGCCAATGGGCGGGAACCTCCTTGCGAAAGCCTATGCCCGCTGGCGCGGGCCCATTCTGCGCAGCCTTGCGCGTGTCAGAGGTGCGGACGGTGAGGACGCCCTGCACGACGGTGCAGTCAAGTGGCTGGCGGCAAACCCTGCACTGGCCTCGTGCGACCAGCAAGGCGCCTATTTCCGGCGGACGGTAATGAACACCGTGGCCGATGAATATCGTGAGCACACCGCAGGCCGCCGTCTCCAGACGCTGCCGCTGGCAGATGCCGAGGATGCGGGCCAAGCCATCGCCAGCGATGAATCACAGTGCCCGTTGCAGCTCAGCGCCCAGCGGCAGCGCCTGGAGCGCCTGCGAGAAGCGCTGGCCGAGCTGCCCGAGCGTCAACGCGAGGCATTCGTGCTCTGCCGCTTCGATGGGCTGACCCAGGAGGACGTTGCCGCTCGCATGCAGATCTCCCGCCGCATGGTGGTCAAGCATCTGTCGCGAGCGGTTGCCTACTGCGAAGTGCGGGTACGCTATGCATCTCTGGCACAGATGCAGGAACTGCATCGCCCGATCAATGCGGGCGAGGCGTTGGCGCCTGCCATCGATGCTGATTTTCCCTGCCGATGACCGATCTCCCTTCTGCCGCAGGTTCCGACCCGTTTGCCCTGCATGAGGCGGCCGCCGCGTGGATGGTGCGGCGGCAGGATGCGGACTGGCAACCGGAAGAAGAGGCGGCCCTGCAGCACTGGCTGGCCGAGAGCGAAGCGCACCGACAGGCGTTCGCCGACGTGGCCAGAACCTGGCACGACCTCGGCCAGTTGCCGCGCCCCGTGCTGGCCTCGGACCCGCATGCGGTGATCGCCCCAGCAGTACCTGCACCTGCCGCTCCACGGCGGGGCAGGGCGGCGCGGCGTGCACGGTCGTGGCGCCTGCCACGCGTTGCGGCGGCTGCGGCCGTGGCGACGCTGGCCTTGGGGTACGTCGGCTACGGTTGGTACACCGCGCCCAGCTACGTACAGGACGTGGCCACCGGTGCGGGCGAGATACGCGATCTTCAATTGCCGGACGGCTCACGGATTTCACTCAATGCACGCAGCACGCTGGCGGTGCATTTCTATCGATCCCGTCGGGAAGTGGTGCTCAGCCAGGGCGAGGCGTACTTCGAGGTCGCCCCGGCGGCCGACCGGCCCTTCACCGTCGATGCCCAGCGCAGCCGGGTGACGGTGGTCGGCACGGCCTTCAATGTGCGCAATGGGCCGGGCGAAGTCGTGGTCAAGGTGCTGCATGGGCACGTGCGGGTACAGCCGGATCGCGCCGAAGGCACCGCGCCGGTCAGCCTGCACGCTGAACAAGGCCTGGCCGTTACCACGCTTACAGCCGCCTACCGCTCCATTGCCGCCAGCGCAGACAGCATTGGCGGCTGGCGCAACGGGCGCCTGGTGTTCCGGCGCACCCCGCTGGACGAAGTGGCGCAGGAGGTCGGGCAGTATCTGGGCCATCCCGTCACGTTGGGCCAGCCAGGGCTGAAGTTCCTGCCGGTCTCCGGCTACGCAGCCACCGATGCCCCGGCCACCTTCCTGGAAGCGCTGCCGGATCTGTTGCCCGTGCAGGTGACCCGCACTGCCCAGGGCGGCTATCGCATCGACGAACGGCCTGTCACCCGCTGACGCCGGAACGAAAATTTCTTCCGGCGCGGGTTCCCACCCCATCGCCATTTTCCGTTTACCCCAGTGAGGCCAGTAGCGGCCAAGCATGATGGAGCGGTAATGGGGTACATGAAGATCAAGCGCGCACTTGTTGCTGGCGCGTTCTCTACGGGGGTACACGCCAAGCGGCTGCCGTTGCTGGCGCTGTGCATTTCCAGCGCGCTGGCAGGGCCAGCCATCGCACAGGCGCAGCCGGCTGCGCGCGTGCAGTTCAATATTCCGGCGCAACCGCTGGATGCCGCACTGCGCCGCTTTTCCGAGCAGTCCCGGCAGCAGGTGCTGTTCAGCGAATCGGCGGTGGCGGGCCGTCGCGCCCCGGCCTTGACCGGCAGCTACACGCCGCAGGAGGCACTGGCGCGCCTGCTGGAGGGGAGTGGCGTGCGTGTCAATGCCACCCGTCCGGGCGTGTTCACCCTGGCGCAGGAAGCAGCAACACCTGCGCGCAGCAAGGAGGCCCAGACCACCCTGCAGACGGTGAACGTCACCGCCAATGCCCCAAGCGATGGCGCTTACACGGCACGTGAGCTGAGCCTGGGCAAGCTGGGGCAGAGCATCCGCCAGACCCCGCAGTCGGTCAGCGTGATCACCCGCCAGCAGCTGGACGACCGCAACCTCACCACGCTGGACGAAGCGCTGGCACAGACCACCGGCGTGACCACGACCGCCCGCAACTTCGGCAACCACAAGTTCTCGATCCGCAGCTTCACCGTGGACGACAGCAACTATCTGGTCGATGGCGTGGCCGGCATTGTCTATGCCCCGGTGGGCTGGCTGCCGATCGACACCGCCGTGCTGGAACGGGTTGAAGTGCTGCGCGGTGCCGGTGGCATGATGCTCGGCGCGGCCGACCCCAGCGGGGCGATCAACATGGTGCGCAAGCGCCCGCGCGACCAGGCTCATCTGGATCTGGCCGCAACCGTGGGCTCGTGGGACAACTACCGCGTCGAGGTGGATGGCGGTGGCCCGCTCAATGCTACCGGCAGCGTGCGCGGCCGACTGGTCGCCGCCTATCAGGACCGCGACTACTTCCAGCGGGGCACCTCATCGAAGACGCCGGTGGCCTATGGGGTGATCGATGCCGATCTGGGCACGGATACCACGCTGACCTTCGGTCTGCGCCATCAGGCCAGTAACACCGACGGCTACTGGCTGTTCGGCCTGCCGCGCTACACCGATGGCGGTGCGCTGGACATCAAGCGTTCCACCTCGCTCATCCAGGACTGGAATCGGCAGGAGGGCTCCGTCGACGAAGCCTTTGCAGAGGCGGAGCACCGCTTCAACGAACGCTGGAAGGCACGCCTGTCGGTGAACCGCACCGAGTCGGACCTGGACCAGCGTGTCGCGGTTCCGCTGGGCGGGGTGGACCGCGCCACCGGCATCGGTTCGCGCTTCTATGACATCTATTTCAACCGCTCGCGCGTGCGTAGTGATGGCATCGACCTGCACACCACCGGCAGTTTCGACGCCTTCGGCCGCAGCCATCAGCTGCTGCTGGGCGCGATGTGGTCGCGCCAGCGTACCCGCCAGAGCTCGGCGGACCTGGCCATCGACGTGCCGATTGATGTCTACGCACCCGACCACAGCGCCATCGCGCAGCCGCTGCAGCCCGCGTGGGACTGGTCAGAAAACGCCCGCGCCCAGCAGAGCGGCGTGTACAGCAACCTGCGCCTGCAGCTGGCAGAACCGCTGCACCTCACGCTGGGTGGCCGGCTGAGCTGGGTGAAGTACCAGTCCAGCGATGGCTTCACCGGCGCCAAGAGCCGCGACTACGAACAGAAGCACGAATTCACCCCGTACGCCGGCCTTGTCTACGACCTGGGTCCGCAATGGTCGGTCTATGCCAGCTACGCCGATACCTTCCAGCCGCAGAGCTCGTACGTCACCGCGTCCGGCTCGGTGCTGGATCCGGCCATCGGCGCCAACTACGAGCTGGGCGTGAAGGGTGAGTTGAACGATGGCCGCCTGAATGTCTCCGCCGCAGTGTTCTCCATCCGCAAGACCGGCAACGCCGTGGTGGACGAATCCGACCCGGGCAGCTGCCGTGGCTCGCTGGCGTCGTCCGATTGCTACCGCAATGGCGGCAAGCTGCGCAGCAAGGGCTTTGAGCTGGAGGCCAGCGGCGAACTGGCGCCGGGCTGGCAGATGATGGCGGGCTATACCCACGTCACCAGCCGCGACGATGAGGGCGCGACCATCAGCGCCGAGACGCCCCGCCACCTGCTGCGCCTGTCGACGTCCTACCAGCTGCCCGGCAAGTGGAACGCGTTCTCCGTGGGCGGGGGTGTATCGGCACAGAGCAGCTACTCCTATCCGGCCTACGACGACCCGGACTGGCGCATGGGTGCAGCAGGACGAGCCGTGTGGGACCTGCGTGCCGGCTACCGGATCAATCCGCGCTGGAGCGTGGGCCTCAACGTGGCCAACCTGTTCGACACGCGCTACTACGCGATGATCAGCCAGATCCGCCGCGGCAACTTCTTCGGCGAACCCCGCAACGTGATGCTGACGCTGCGCGGCTCGCTGTGATCTTCCGCAACCGGCGGGGCAACGGCCTGCCCGCCACGGGGCAGGCATGAAGGCAGGCTTCCGGCAGAGCATGTCGTGGCTGCACACGTGGTGCGGCCTTACCTGTGGCTGGCTGCTGTGCGCGATCTTCCTGACCGGCACGCTCAGCGTATTCCGCGAGCCGATCACGCGATGGATGGAGGCCGGCCCCGTGTCGGTCTCCTCGCCAGCGGTGGACACCGCAACGCAGGCGGTGCGTGCGCAGCACTGGCTGGCCGCCAACGCCGCCGATGCCCGGGCATGGCAGATCCGTTGGCCTGCGCAGCACGGCTGGCCGCTGGAGCTGTCATGGGAGGATGGCGACGGCACTGCGCACGAACGCTGGGTGGATGCCGGCACCGGCATGCCACAGCCTCCACCTCGTCTTCGGGAAACCGAAGGCGGGCGCCACTTCATGTCCTTCCATTACACCCTGCACGGCGGCATGGCCGGCTACTGGCTGGTCGGCTGGATCACGGCCTGCATGCTGCTGGCGCTGGTGTCCGGCGTGGTGGTGCATAAACGCATCTTCAAGGACTTCTTCTCCTTCCGCCCGGGCAAGGGACAGCGCAGTTGGCTGGATGCGCACAACCTGAGTGCCGTGCTGACCCTGCCGTTCCTGTTCATGATCGGCTACACCGGGCTGACCTTCTTCTACAGCAGCTATCTGCCGTGGCCGGTGCATGCGGCCTATGGCGATGCCGATGACGCCTATGCGCGCTACGAAGCCGAGCTGGCGCCTGTGCAGCCAGCTCCGCCAGGCATCCTGGTATCCACCGCGCAACTGCCGGACCTGCAGCAACTGCTGGCACGCGCGCACGCCATCAGCGGGCAGCCACCGGCACTGATCGTGATCCAGGCGCCCGGCACCGTGCACAGCGTGGTGGAGGTGATCGGTCGCAAGCCCGTGGGGCGCGCAGACAGGCATCTGCTGACCGAGGCCAGCCGGGCGGCGTTCGATGCTGCCAGCGGCGCGCTGCTGCAACAGCATGGTGCACATCCGCATGTCATTGGCGCCGTACAGGTGCACGAAACCATCGAAGCACTGCACAAGGCCGATTTCGGCGGCTGGCCGATGAAGTGGCTGTACTTCATCAGCGGCCTGCTGGGCACGGCGATGATCGCCATCGGCACGCTGCTGTTCTCCATCAAGCGGCGCAAGCGCAGCGAGCATGAGTTCGGCGCGGCCACGGCGGGCATCTACCGCTGCGTGGAAGCCTTCAACGTGGCATCGCTGGCCGGGGTGGCGCTGGCAAGCATCGTCTACCTGCATGGCAATCGGTTGCTGCCATTGGGAATGAGCGATCGCAGCGCATGGGAAATACGCATTTTTCTTGCTGCCTGCGCTGCCTCGGTGCTGCACGCGCTGTGGCGCCCACCGCGCCTGGCCTGGATCGAGCAGTTGTGGCTGGCTGCAGCACTGTGCCTGGCGCTGCCGCTGGTGAACATGGCAACCACCGGGCAGGGGCTGCTGATGTATCTGCAGCGGGGCGCGTGGCAGCAGGCCGGCGTGGAGCTGGTCGCACTGGCATTCGGGTTGATGCTGGCAAGAATGGCCCTGATGCTGCAGCGCCGCTGGCCCCGGGCACCGGAGGCGGCGCGTACGGCCAAGCCTCCGGCCGGGCGGGAAGCGGCCTATCGCTGGCAGGTGGCGAGCCGTGTGCTGGCCGCCTCGCTGGGCGGCTACGTGTTCACCGCCGTTACCGCTGCGGCACTGGCGTTGTTGCTGCCCGCGCTGGTGGGGGTAAGGACGTCCGTTTCGGTCCTGGCCAGTTCACTGCTGGGGTTCGTGCTGTTCATTGCCGTTGCTGCGGGCGTCTTCAGTGCCCGCAGTGTTGGGAGGGTGTGGCTGAGTCTGGCGGCGGGGAGTGCCCTGATGGGGTTGCTGGTGGCGATGCTGCGGACGGGGTGAGGCCAGGGGGGGCGTTGGCCTGTCACATGCTTCCGTCCAGGCTCTTCCGGAAGAACGCCCCCAGCGCTGCAAACGGAATCAGATCGGTGCGGTCGTACAGATCCACATGGCCTGCACCCTTCACCCACAGCAGTTCCTTCGGTTGTCCCGCCAGCCGGTAGGCCTCCTCACTGAATTCCTTTGAATGCGCCTGATCACCCGCAATGAACAACATCGGACGCGGTGAGATGGTCTCGATGTCGTTGAACGGATAGAAGTTCATGAACTTCACGTTGCTGGTCAGCGTCGGGTGGGTGGTGAGCTGCGGTGATGAACCAGTCGGCGTGAACTCGCCGCGCGAAGTGCGGTAGAAATCGTAGAACTCGCGCTGGATCGGATGAGTATCTGCCTCAAGCCTATGCACCGTGCCGGAGGTGTACTGTGCGGCGCCGCCCTCGGCTTCGACCCAACGCTGGCGCGCGGCAGCAGCAATCACGGCCTTGCGCTGCTCGACGCTCTGCGAGCGGTTGAGGGCACTGCGGTTCGCAGCGCCCATGTCGTACATGCTGACGGTAGCAATGGCTTTCATGCGCGGGTCGATCTTGGCCGCACTGATCACGAAACTGCCACTGCCGCAGATGCCAAGCACGCCGATCCGTTCGCGATCCACCTGTGGCTGCGTGCCCAGGTAATCGACGGCTGCACTGAAGGCCTCGGCATAGATGTCCGGCGCAACTGCATTGCGGGGCTCGCCCGCACTTTCACCCCAGAATGACTGGTCGATAGCCAGGGTCACGAAGCCTTGTTCAGCCAGCTTCTGTGCGTAGAGATCCGCACTCTGCTCCTTCACCGCGCCCATGGGATGGCCCACGATGATCGCGGGCAATGCTTGCCCAGGCCTGCGGTTCTTCGGTACGTACAGATTGCCGACGATCTGCATGTGGTACTGGTTGTTGAAGCGCACCTTCTCGCTGGTGAGCTGGGTGCTGCGATAGAAGTTGTCCGCGCCGTGGGCCATGTCCTGTCCAACTGCAGTGAGGGGGATGGCCGCGAGGACCAGAGAAAGCATCAGCGTCTTCATTCGCGCATCTCCGAATACTGTTCGTCGCTTACTTTCTCCAGCCACGTCACCGGGCTGCCATCCACCGCCTCGGCAATCGCGATGTGGGTCATCGCCACTGTGGCACTTGCACCATGCCAATGCTTCACGCCCGGGGCGATCCACACGGTGTCCCCCGGACGGATCTGCTGGCGTGGCTGACCCCACTGCTGCACCCAGCCCACGCCTGCGGTCACGATGAGGGTCTGGCCCAGCGGGTGGGTGTGCCAGGCCGTGCGTGCGCCGGGCTCAAAGGTGACCGTTGCACCTCCTACGCGTGCCGGCGCAGGGCGTTGGAACCCGCCATCGATGCGCACGTTGCCAGTGAAGTAGTCAGCGGGGCCCGCCACGGACGATGCGCTGCCAGCAGGCGTTACGCTCAGATCATCGCTGGCCGGGCCGCCGCCGGTCGCAGGCGCAGCCATGGATATCAACGTACCGAGAAGCATGGACATGGGGAGTACTCCAGGAGTTGGGGGATTACCAGGCGTAGGCATTGGGCGCCTCGCCACCGGGGCCAGGCCAGATCGCATCCAGTCGAGCCAGTGAAACATCTGAGAGCTTCAGCGCAGGCGCCTTCAGGTTCTGCAAAAGCTGGTCCACCGTGCGCGGCCCGCTCAGCGCGGTGGTCACCATCGGGTTGTGCAGCAGCCAGGCCAGCGCCACGTCGGCGGGCGCCTCACCCAGTTCATCGCAGAACGCTTCATACGCTTCCAGCTGCGGGCGCAGCTGTTCGATACGCTGCAGGAGGTGCGGGGTAGCGCGTCGGCCATTGGCGACATTCTTCAGCACGCCGCCCAGCAGGCCCATGCCGATCGGGCTCCAGGGGATCAGGCCGAGCCCGTGGTAGCGCAGGGCCGGGATCACTTCCAGCTCCACCGTGCGCTGGGTCAGGTTGTACAGGCTCTGCTCGGCCACCAGGCCGAAGGTGTGCCGCGCGGTGGCCACGCCCTGTGCGGTGGCGATGTCCCAGCCGGCAAAGTTGCTGCTGCCCACGTAGGTGATCTTGCCTTCGCGGATCAGCTGTTCCATGGCCTGCCAGATTTCTTCCCATGGCGTGGCCCGGTCCACATGGTGCATCTGGTACAGATCGATGTGGTCGGTCTGCAGTCGGCGCAGGCTGGCCTCGCAGGCGCGGCGGATGTGGTACGCCGACAACCGGCGATCATTCGGGCCCAGCCCCATCGGCTGGTACACCTTGGTCGCCAGTACCAGACCATCACGCTTGCCACTGCGCTTGAGCCAGCGCCCGATGATCTCTTCAGACACGCCGAAGCCCTGCGCCATGTCCGGCGACTGCGGTCCGCCGTAGACGTCGGCGCTGTCGAAGAAGTTGATGCCGGCGTCCACGGCGGCATCCATGATGGCGAAACTGGTTGGCTCGTCGGCAAGCTCGCCGAAATTCATGGTGCCAAGACCCAGCCGGCTGATCTTCAGGCCCGATCGGCCCAGACAGGTGTAGTGCATGGGGGACTCCTTCAGGTATGGACAGGCAGGCGATGGTGCTGCGCCGAGCGCGCAGCGATGCAGGACGTGACCACCGAGCCCAACAGCAGGACAGCGCTGAACCAGAACGTGGCGCGGTAGCCCTGGTGGTCCAGCAGCAGGCCGCCCACGGTCGCACCGATGGCGATGGCCATCTGCACCACGGCTACCATCAGGCCGCCACCGGCCTCGCCGTCATCGGGCAGGGTGCGGGCCAGCCACGACCACCAGGCCACGGGCGCCGACGTGCCAAGCAGGCCCCACAGGGCGAACAACACCGCCACCCTCGGCAGCGTGTTGCCGAGCAGGATCATGCACACCGCCACCACGGCCATCAGTGCGGGCAGCAGCACCAGTGTGCGGAAGAGTGCCTTGTGCACGAAGGGCTCGATCAACAGCGTGCCGGCCAGGCCCGCAGCACCCATCAACAGCAGCAACAGCGACAACGTCGAAGGTGATACGTGCAGCGTGCCTTCCACGAACGGGCGCAGGTAGGTGAACAGCGAGAACTGGCCCATGAAGAACAGGCTCACGCCCGCCATGCCCCAAGCCACCGGCGGGCGCTTCAACAGCGCGAACACATTCCAGGAAGCGCGCCCGGCGGTCGCCTTCATCGATGGCAGCGCGGCGATCTTCCACAACAGGGCCACCACAGCCACCGGCACCAGCGAGAAGAACGCACCGCGCCAACCGATGATGGCGCCGAAGTAACTGCCCATCGGCGCCGCAATGACCGTGGCAAGCGCGTTGCCGCCGTTGACGATGGCCAGTGCGCGGGGCACCTGGTGCGAAGGAACCAGGCGCATGGCGGTGGCGGCCGACATGGCCCAGAAGCCACCGATGGCCACGCCGATCAGCGCACGGCCCAGCATGAACACCGGGAAGCTGGGCGCCATTGCCGCCAGCGTGCCCGAGAGGATCATCGCGGTGGTGAGGCCCAGCAGCAGCCATTTGCGGTCCAGCTGCCCGGCCAGTGGCGAGACCAACAGGCTGGTGACCAGTGCAAATGCACCGGACACCGCGATCGCCTGGCCTGCCTGGCCTTCACTGACCTGCAGGTCGGTGGCGATGGGCGTCAGCAGGCTGACCGGCATGAATTCGGAAGCGACCAGCGCGAAGGCGCCGAGTGACAGGGCCAGCACGGCACCCCATTCCCTGGGGGATGCCGAGCGGACAGGCGCGGCCGTGCTCGCCCCGGTCGGGGGGAGATTGAGTGAACTCATGAAGGTTTCCAGGCCCAGAAGGACGATGACGGCGGAAGGCTCCGGCGGCCGGACCTCCCGTGGTAGGGGAGGGCGCCAGTCTGGACCACACGCTGGCGTTTGATTAGATAATCAATTTCGAATGGGTCAATTAGTTGCGCTAATCAATCCCTGTGACACACTGCACGCATGGCACGACGCAACTTCAATGACCTGCTGGCTTTCGTGACCGTAGCGCGGGAGGGCAGCTTCACCCGTGCGGCAGGTGTACTCGGGGTTACCCAGTCCGCACTGAGCCAGGCCATCAAGACCCTGGAAGAGAGTCTCGGCATCCGGCTGCTGACCCGCACGACGCGCAGCGTTTCGCCGACCACGGCAGGCGAGCGCCTGCTGCAGTCGATCGGCAACCACTTCGACGACATCGAGATGGAGCTCGAAGCACTTACTGCATTGAGGGACACGCCAGCCGGGCAGGTCAGGATCACCAGCGGCGACCACGTACTGCGCACGGTGCTGCTGCCCAAGCTGATGCCGCTGCTGCACCGCTATCCGGACATCCGCATCGAATTCGACGTCAGCTATGCACTGCGTGACATCGTTGCCGACCGCTTCGACGCCGGTGTTCGCCTTGGCGAATCCATCGACAAGGACATGGTCGCCCTGCCCATCGGCCCACGCCTGCGCATGGCCACCGCAGGGACGCCGGGCTACTTCGCTGCGCACGGAATGCCGAAGGTGCCGGGCGATCTGACTGGTCACCGGTGCATCAACATCCGTCTTCCCACCAGCGGTGGACTGTATGTGTGGGAGTACGAGAAGAAGGGTCGCGAGATCAATGTGCGCGTGGATGGCCCGCTGGTGTTCAGCACGTCACCGCACATGGTCGATGCCGCGCTTGATGGCCTGGGCCTGGTGCATCTGCCCGTTGATGAGCTGGCACCCCATCTGGAAAGCGGCCGCCTGGTGCGGGTACTGGAGGACTGGTGCCCGCTGTTCCCCGGCTATCATCTGTATTACCCGAGCAGACGGCAGCCATCCCCGGCGTTCAGCCTGGTGCTCGAGGCATTGCGGGTCTAGGTCGATGTTGCCTCGATGACCGTCCGGCATCACAGCCGCGATGGGCTCACTGGAACAGGATCGCCGCCCTGCAGCCGGCCCTCGCGTGCGGGTTCTTCGCTACCGATCCGGAAACGTGCCGCATCCCAACCGATGCAGAACACGGCAAGAGTTTGACCAGGCGGAACGCACGCCTGGACAGCCCACCCGTCAACTGGGCGGGGCACGTTCTAGAGTACCTTGCAATGCGTATTCTGGACCTTCTGGACACACTGCGTTCACGGCCACCGACAACCGCACTCACCACACTCCCCCTTCCTTGCACACAAAGGGGTGCCACATGGCCACCTGTGATGTCTGCGGCAACAACTACGACAAGAGTTTCACCCTGCAGCAGGGCGGACGCAGCGGAACCTTCGATTCGTTCGAGTGCGCGATCCATGCATTCGCGCCGCGCTGCGCACATTGCAACTGCGCGGTGATCGGGCATGGCGTTGAAGGAAAGGGCCAGATCTTCTGCTGTGCACATTGCGCCGGTCATGCCGGTGTACAGGGTGTAGCGGACCGGGCATGAACTGCCTCGATTTGATCCTGCCGATTACGCAGAGACCAGCGACGAAAGTCGGACGACCCGGGCTGCGCCCGAGTCTGCCAGCACTGCCAGTGCACGCCGTTTCTGCGAGGGCATCGCCGCCACAGCTTCCAATGCCACCACGACCTCGAACTCCCTGGCGTTGGCGTCCAGCGCCGTGGCCAGGACACACGAGTCGGCCGTCATGCCAGTGAGGCAAAGACGGCGTACTCCCAGCTTGGCCAGCAGAATCGGCAAGGGACTGGCGAGGAACGCCGAGTGCTTGGGCTTGAGCACGAAATAGTGGCCGGGCAGGGGGGAGAGGGTTGTGGCAATTCGGGCAGCCGTCCCCCCGTCCCGCTGGCACTGCTCCACTTGCTGGCGGAAGTCCCGCTTCCAATCTGAGAAGTTGTCATTGGCATAGATGACTGGCCACCCTTGGTCATCGAAGTGGTCTCTCAGGCGGCGGATCTGCCGGGCCGCGTTCTCTGCCGCTGGCGCCAGCGCGTCTGCACCTGGGAAGTCGAAACGACTGAACATGTCGATGATCAGCAGGGCGGTAGAAGGGCGGCGTGCCATGCCTCAATCTCCTGTCTGCGCATGCGGCGCTTCGACCGGCTTGGACTGTGGCGAATCCTTCTGGCGCAGGAAGATGGTCAGCACAACCAGAGACAGCACGGCCAGAAACTCACTTTGCCAGTTCTGCATCGATTCGAACCAGAACGTGCTGCTGGCCAGGTGCTCGAGAAAGCCCGGCACTGGCAAGCCCTGCAGCCGCTGCTCGGCCTGCTCGGCTCGCCAGCTTCCCACTGCATGCAGCGTAAAGCTGGCTAGGAACAACAGGCCGAAGGCGATGGCAAGCGAATGGCCATAGATGATCTTCCATGCGCCACCACGCCTGACGGGCCAAGGCGTCGGCCCCGGCTCGATGCGATTCTGTTCCTGCACAGGGTCCAAGGGCCGCGATTCGGCCGAACCGCGCTGGCGCAGGCTCACTGTCAGAAGAACATACATCCCCATCTGCAGGAATTCGCTCTCCCAGTTCTCGAATGTGGCGCTGACGAAATGCCCGGTTGCCAGGTAGTGCCAGAAATCGATCGGCGTGCGTCCGTGCTGCACCAGCTCCTGGTTGTGCACGTGATGTCCCGCAACTGCCTGCCCACCAATGAATACGATGGTGAGCACAAGCAGCACCAGCGAGAGACCGTTGCGCTTCCACATGCAACACCTCGTTCAGGCTGTTTCAATGGCCGTGATGAAGCTTGCGCCGCCAGCGGGCCATGAGCTGTGAATCCGGCGCATCCAGTATGTGAGGCGGTCTCAACGTTTCCCTGATGGATCGGGATCAGGACGCTCGTAGTCCTCGGGTACAGCCTTGGGCCCATCGCCATCGTCGGGCATGTCGTGCTCCTTCCATCTGGCTCGATCATTGCGCCGCTTGTCCGGCGTATGTGCCTTCGACTGATCATCCACGTCCGTGGTCGGATTGAAGGGAAGCTTGTCGGTCATGGGTCGCTCCTGCAGCAGGAGGTTGAAGCTTGCGGCCAGTGCGGTTAACGCGGTGACGTCGCGAAATGAACACCATGCACACCGGGATGTCACCGCAGGGGGGAGGGGGGTGTTGCGATGCTGGAACCCCCTCTTGCTGGAGAACCGCGATGCAGGCATTGACCTACCACGGCCGCAAGGATGTACGCGTCGAGACCGTGCCGGACCCGGTACTGGCGGCTGATGACGATCTGATCCTGCGTGTTACCGCTACCGCCATCTGCGGCTCGGACCTGCATCTGTATCGGGGCAAGATTCCGGATCTGCACGATGGCGATGTTCTCGGCCACGAATTCATGGGCATCGTGGAAGAGGTCGGCAGCGGCGTTACTCAGGTAAAGCCGGGGGATCGGGTGGTGATTCCCTTCGTGATCGCCTGTGGTGAGTGCTTCCACTGTCGGCTGGCCGAGTATGCCGCTTGCGAAACCACCAATACCGGCAAGGGCGCGGCGCTGAATCAGAAGGGCCTTCTGCCGCCGGCCGCGCTGTTCGGATACAGCCATCTGTACGGTGGGGTTGCCGGTGGCCAAGCGGAGTTCGTGCGCGTGCCCAAGGCGAATGTGGGCCCGCTACGTATTCCGGAAGGCGTGGCCGACGAGCAGGTCCTGTTCCTGTCCGACATCCTGCCCACCGGCTACCAGGCCGCGCTGAACGCAGGGGTGAAGCCGGGCTCAACGGTGGCCATCTTCGGTGCGGGCCCGGTCGGGCTGATGAGCGCGGCCTGCTGCCGCCTGCTGGGGGCCGAGACCATCTTCATGATCGATCATCTTCGGTACCGCCTTGATTATGCGCGCCGGGCCTACGGGGTGACCCCCATCGATTTCAACGAGATCGAAGACCCGGCCGATTTCATTCTTGCCCACACCAGCGGGCGGGGCGTGGATGCCTGCATCGAGGCGGTAGGTTTCGAGGCCGAGGGCAGTGCGCTGGAGTCCGCATTGACCGCTGTAAAGCTGGAAGGCAGCAGCGGCGTGGCGATCCGGCAATGTATTGCAGCTGCACGCCGCGGCGGGGTGGTCAGCATCCCAGGGGTCTACGCCGGCTTCATCCATGGCTTCCTGCTGGGTGACGCGTTCGACAAGGGGCTGACGTTCAAGATGGGGCAGACCCATGTGCAGGGACTGATGCCGGAACTGCTCGACGCAATCATGGAAGGAAAGCTGGACCCGGGCGACATCATCTCGCACAGGATGCGACTGGCCGATGCGGCGCAGGGCTACGCGATGTTTGACGCCAAGGACGACGACTGCCGCAAGATCGTATTGACACCCTGAGCATGCCGCCATGAGCGCGATCGTCATGGCATGCGTCTATGCGCTCTGGTTGGCCGCCGGTTGGCTCGACTTCCATTTCCACCGGCGTACCGACCTGCCGCACACCTCTGCGTTGCGGGAAAGCGCATTGCACGGGCTGCAGCTACTGCTGATTGGTAGTGGCGTGCTGGCATGGCTCCTGCTGGAGAATACCCGGTCACTCGTCGCGCTCCTGGCGCTTCTGGTGATCGCACACGCGATCACCGGCTATTTCGACACCGTCAGCGCGGACGGCCGCCGGCGTATCAGTCCAGCGGAGCAGCACGTGCACAGCGTGCTCGATGCCGCGCCCTGGGTTCTGCTGGGCTGGGTCGGCTGGCACGCGCAGCCGCGGTGGTCGCTGAGCGTGGATCCTGCGGCGCTTGAGGCCTGGTGGCTCGTGCTGTTGCCGGCGCTGGTACTGGTGGTGCTGCCATGGCTGTGGGAATTGCAGCAGTGCCTGCGCGTGAGGCAGCAACGGCGTGGGACAGGTGCGTGAGGATCACTGCGCGGGGCATTCATGTGCCCGCCACACCTCCAAGACAGTGATATGACCGCCTGCCGCCTACGTTCATGACATATCTTCATTGCAGAAGCCCTCATGCAGGATGCGACGCCGCCATCATCGTTGATCAACCGCGCCCGCCAGGTGTTCGTCCAGCAGCCTGAACTGCCATTACCGGGATGCGGGCAGACACTGGATCGTTGGAGGGCGCTTGCGGCGTTGGGGGGCGAAGATCTCTGCCTGGCCAAGGTGCTGGAGGCGCACTACGACGCGCAGGCGATCATGGCCGAGTTGAAGGCACCGTTGGCTGCTGAAGGCCAACTGTGGGCTGTGTGGGCGGCAGAAGGCCCGGCGAGCACACTTCGCATCGACGCCGAGGGCAGACTGCGCGGGGACAAGCCTTGGTGCTCGGGCAGCGCCTGGGTGGATGCCGCATTGGTCACGGTTCGCAGTGCTCAGGGGGTGTGGCTGTGCCAAGTCGCAGCGGAGCACTGGGGTACGCTGTCGGGTGAGCCATGGCCCGCCGTCGGCATGGCCGGGATTCCGTCCACCACCGTGCGCTTTGATGCCGCGCCAATGGTGATATTGGGGGCTCGCGATGACTATCTGCAACGACCGGGCTTCTGGCATGGAGGCGCGGGTATGGCGGCGGTATGGTTTGGCGCAGCGGTCGCGTTGGCCGAACGCATGCGATCAGCCTGCACCGAGGGAAATCGTGCACGTCTACTGGGTGAAGTGGACCTCGCGCTGGCGCCGGCAGCGGCGCTGCTTCGCGAACTGGCGGCACGCATCGATGCCGAGCCCGAATCGGCGCATCGCGAGGACGTGGTGCGGATACGTTGCGTGGTCGAGCGTGCGGCTACGCGCGTGCTGGATCTGGCGGGTCGGGCCCTGGGCCCGGCCCCCATGTGCCTGGAAGATGCCCATGCCCACCGCTGCGCTGAACTGACCGTGTTCCTTCGCCAGAACCACGCCGACCGCGATTGGGAATGGCTGGGTGGGCAGCGGGCGGCCCAGGAGGCGACATGGGCGCTGTAGCCAAAGCACCGCTGCAAGGCGAAGGAACGCAGGAACAGGCGTGGCTGCGCTGCAATTGGCTCTGGCAGCAGCCGATTACGCCGGCAAGCGCGCTGTGCACCGGGCATGACCGCCTGGTGGTGGTCGCGCCGCACCCGGACGACGAGATCCTCGGCTGTGGCGGACTGCTCCATCACGCAGTGGGGCAGGGCATGGAGGTGAGCGTCGTTGCCGTGACCGACGGCGAAGCATGCTATCCGGGCGAGCCGTGGTGGACGCCAGGGCGCTTGCGGTCGGCACGGCGGGCGGAGCTTGCCGCGGCCCTTGGCGAACTCGGCATCCCGGCCGGTTCCATATTTCACCTGGGTATCGCCGACGGCGCGGTCAGCACGCACGAACAGGGCCTGGAAGGCTGGCTGCAACAGCATCTGCAGCCGCGTGACCTGATCCTGGCGCCATGGCGGTTTGATGGCCACCCCGACCATGAAGCGGCAGGGCGTGCTGCCTGCCACGCCGCCCGGGCGGTGGGGTGCCGCCGTCTGGAGTACCCGGTCTGGGGATGGCACTGGCTGGATCCGGCCTGTGCACATATGGCGTGGGAGGTGCCCAGACTGGTCGACATTTCAGCAGTAGCGGCCGCGAAACGAAACGCGATCGCGCATTTCCGGACGCAGACGGGCGACGTGCCGGGCTTGAACAGCCCTCCGGTGCTGCCCGCGCATGTACTGACCCGATTCTTCCGAAACTACGAGGTTTTCCTGGCATGAGCGCGCAACCGTACTTCGATGACCTGCATGAGCAGGAGGACCCGTTCGGCTACCGAAGCCGATGGTATGAAGAACGCAAGCGTGCACTGCTGCTGGCAAGCCTGAGCCAGCGTCATTTCACTCGCGGGTGGGAGCTGGGTTGTTCCAATGGCGTACTGACCGAGGCCCTGGCCGCCCGTTGCGAGCGACTTCTGGCAACCGACATCAGCCCGCGTGCTGCGTTCCAGGCGCGCCGCAACCTGGCCCACCTGCCGCACGTGCAGGTCCACTGCGCCAGCCATCCCGAGCAATGGCCGCCGGGCCGCTTCGATCTGATCGTCTGCGGCGAAATGGGCTACTACCTGGGAGCCGGCGCGCTGCGCGAGCTGCGCACCGGTATCGGGGAAGCGCTTCGTGATGATGGACTGCTGGTGGCCTGCCATTGGCTGCCCTCGTTCCCGGGGCGCGCGAGCCGCACCGAGGTCGTGCATCGATGCCTGGGTGAAGGCCTGCAGGAGGCCTTCCACTATCGCGACGCGGACTTCGTACTGCAGGGCTGGACGCGCGGCGCGATGTCGTTGGCCCGACTGGAGGGCCTGCGGTGATAGGCGTGCTGGTTCCGGCCCACAACGAGGCAGCCAGCATGGAGCGGTGCCTGCAGTCGATCAGGAGGGCGGCCCTGAATCCCGGGCTGGGTGGCGAAGCGGTGGAGGTGATTGTTGCGCTGGACGATTGTTCGGACGCCACGGAATCCATCTGCGCCCAGCAACGGGTTGATACGCTGCGGTTGGATGCACGCTGCGTCGGCATCGCCCGAGCCGCCGCCGCCGCCGAGCTGCTGGGCCGGGGTGCAAGATGGCTGGCGAGCACGGACGCGGACAGCGAGGTACCTCCTGAGTGGCTGGTCGCACAGCTTGAGGGACGCCGGGACGTCTTCTGCGGGCTGGTGGACATCGCAACGAACTGCAGCGCCGAGGAGCGCCTGCGCAAGGCGTTCCGGAGGCGGCAGCAATGGGGGGACGATCATGGGCGTATCCACGGCGCGAACCTGGGTGTTTCCGCCCAGGCCTATCGTGCGGCAGGCGGCTTTTCGCCACTGCACTGCGGGGAGGACGTCCAGCTGGTGAGGACATTGCAGCGTCTCGGCGCTGATGTGCGGTGGGCGGGGGCGCCGCTCGTCATGACCAGTGCCCGCCTGGCAGGGCGCGCGACAGGCGGGTTTTCAGCCTATCTGGCGGAGATGGGCGGGTTGGGCGCCGCACCGGCGGCGGGCCAGCCGATCCTGTTGGCTTGAAAATCAGCCGCTTCAGCGTGCCATGGCGGGATGCAACGGAAATGCTGTTAAAAACACCGGTTCGCCGGGCGATATGTGACCAATTCACGTTTGGCGTTTACGGTCTCTCAACGACACCAGCCTTAGATTGAGCGACCGGGAGAGCAGGAGCGCCACCATGCCGAACAGAGCCATTGTGTATGTCAGCGAAGCCGTCGCTGGATTCACGTCCGCGCGCTTGGAAGCACTGATGGAAGATGCGGCCCGCTTCAACCGATCAGCGGGTGTGACCGGCGTGCTTCTATTCGACGGCCGGCACTTCCTGCAATACATGGAGGGCCCCGCCGACGGGCTGGATGTGGCCTTCTCCCGCGTCAGTGGCGCCGGCAGTCACACCGACCTGATGGAGCTTGCTCGCGGGCGTGTCGGGCAACGGCGGTTGCCGTTCTGGCCAATGCGCTGCCTGCCAGTCAGTGCGGATGAGCTGCGGATGATCGCCCTTGCTGACTGGACCAGTTTCATCCAGCGGGCGGCGACGAACCAGGCGGGAGCTACCGCGATGGAAAAGCTCCTCTCGATCGTCGAACCCTATGCTAAAGCGGCCTGACTGGTCGATGCGTTGCTGTAGGCCGACCCTCCCGAATTTCGCAGGGCGGCGCAGGACAAGTGAAATGGGTTTTCCCTTGCTGACACACCACTGAGTTGACTGCGACGCAGGATCAGTGCGTGGTCAAGGGCGTGCAGGCATCGCCCATCACGCGTTGGACGGCCTGCTGCAACTGGGCGATGTGGAACGGTTTGGCCACGAAGGCCGCGCTTCGGTGGCGCTGCGGCACCAGTTGGTCGTAGACCGCAGACACAAACAGGAACGGGATGCCAAGCTCGGCCAAGCGATCGGCAACCGGAAAGACCACGCCGTCACGAAGCTCCACATCCAGCACGGCGCCATCGAACGTCTGCTTCTCCAACAGCCCCATCGCATCAAACACGCTATACGCATGGGTTACCTGGCCCCCTCCGTCTTCGAGCGCCTGCTCCATCAGTGCGGCCAGATCGAACTGATCTTCCACCAGCAGCAGGTTGCACCTGCGCCAGCTCATATCGGGTTGCATGCGCGCATGCCTGTATTGCCTCGGGAACTGCAGTGTGTGCTGTGCTGCATCAACGCTGCGCGTGTGGAATGTCAGCCCGGTGCGAAGCTGGGAAGGTGTCGCCAATGCTGTCGAGGTGGCGTGGAAAGAGCGCGGCGTTCCTTGACGGCATTTTGGCAGCGGCCATGGATTATTGCCGCCATCTTCGACACTGGAGCTTCTGCCATGCATCGACCTGGAACCGATCCCGCTTCGCCACGCGTGCTGCGTGTCGAGAGCATGTCCCTGGACTGCGGTGGCACCGCCGTTGTTGTAGAGCTTGACCGCACACCCGAACGGGTGTGGATGAAGTCGCTGAAGCGAGCCGTTCAGGCCAACACCGCCCTGGAGGGGGCGCAGGCCAAGTTCGATGGCCGTTTTGTGTATTTCGTGGGCATGGAGGAGAGTGGGAATCGCGTCCAGCATCACGTGATGCAGGCGCTGATTTCGGCGGAACCGGGCCGCGACCCGGCCAGGCCCAAGGGTTTCCCGGGCGCAGCACTCTCCAGCTCGATGACCGCCTGAGTGCGACCTGGGCCGATACGGCATTCCGCCTTGATTGCCACTGTCAGCCCATGCCGGCCGCCCTCGCGGCTGAAGCCCGCCATGTGCTGGCACGCGTGCGCACATCTGAAGCGCACGTTGCGTGTAGACGCGATGCGCAGCGGCCACGCCACAGCTCGACGCAACCTCCACACCGGTGTCACCGCGCGTACGATGCGCGTCGCTAAGGTAGGGCTGTCTGCAACAGCCGGTGGTGTCATGCCTCTTCGCGCAATTGCCTATGTAAGTGAAGCGTCCGACAGCCTGACTGCGGAACGACTGCAGCAGCTTGTGATGGACGCGGTGCTGTTCAATGAATCCGCCGATGTCACCGGTACGCTGTTAATTGATGGCAGCCGCTTCCTGCAGTACCTCGAAGGCCCCGAGGCTGGGGTCAACGGCGCGTACAAGCGGATCCTGGCAGCCGGCAGCCACAGCGGCGTGGTTGAGCTCAACCGGGGGAGGGTGGGGCGGCGGCAATTCCCCCATTGGCGGATGTGCTGCGTGCGGGTGGATGAACTGGCGCTGGGAAAGATCGCCATCTCCGACTGGACAGGCTTCGTGCGCAGCGCATCGGCGCTGGCTTCAGGCACCAGCGCGCTCGATCGCCTGTTGTGGGTGACGCAATCAAATCTGGAAGGCGTTGCCAGCCGCGCTATCGAACCTGACGGCTGGGTGGCGCGATGAATACAACTCCGTCGCCGTCTGGTCCGGTACGCATCGGTTGTGCCGGCTGGTCCCTGTCCCGGTCGGCGCAGGAAGCCTTTGGGCAGGGCAATAGCGTTCTTCAACGCTATGCCACCCGCCTGCCCATGGTCGAGATCAACTCCTCGTCCTATCGTCCGCACTTGCCCAGTACCTATGCGCGGTGGGCTGCGAGCGTACCGGACCATTTCCGTTTCGCAGTGAAGATGCCGCGCTCGATCAGCCATGAACATCGGCTTCGCGATGCAATGCCGCCGCTGCAGCGGTTCCTTGATGGGGTGCTGGCACTGGGTGACAGGTTGGGTCCGCTGTTGCTCCAGTTGCCACCCAGCCTGGCATACGAACCGGCGACGGCGGAGAGCTTTCTGCAGGGTCTGCGCGAACGCGTCCAGGTCGATGTGGCCTGTGAGCCGCGCCATCCCAGTTGGTTCACTACGGAAGCGGACGCCCTGCTGAGCGACCATGGTGTTGCACGGGTTGCCGCGGACCCGGCACGGGCGCCCTCAGCCGCGATTCCTGGCGGGGACCGCTCCTGGAGCTATTGGCGCTGGCACGGCCAGCCACAGATCTATCGCAGTGCGTACTGTGAACAGACCCTGGCGGAGTTGGCGCAACGGCTGCGGCGCGAAGCCGACACGCAACGATCAGTCTGGTTCGTACTGGACAATACCGCGCTGGGCCACGCCACAAGCAACGCCCTGCGCCTGCAGGCCTTGCTGCAGGAGGACGAGCATGCCTGAGGGCCCATCCATTGTCCTGCTGTGCGAGGCTGCGAGGCATTTCAAAGGGCACGTCGTCCGCGCGGTTTCAGGGAACAGCCGGATCGATCTGTCGCCACTTCAAGGACGCAGGGTGAAAACCGTTCGAAGCTGGGGCAAGCATTTCCTGTTGGAGTTCAGCCACCAGACCCTGCGCATCCATCTGATGATGTTCGGCAGCTGGCGCATCGACGAACGGAAGCCAACCCCTGCGCGGGTGTCCCTGGGGTTCGACAATGGCGAGCTGAACTTCTATGCCTGTTCCGTAAAGCTCATTGGCGAGCCATTGGACGACGTCTATGATTGGCGCGCGGATGTGTTGAACGATGCCTGGGATCCGAAGCTGGCTCGGCGCAAGCTGAAGGCAATGCCGGACGTCCTGGTCTGTGACGCGCTTCTGGACCAGACCGTCTTCGCCGGCGTCGGCAACATCATCAAGAACGAGGTGCTGTTCCGCATAGGCGTGCACCCGGCCACTCGCTTGGGCAACCTGCCGCCGCGCAAGCTCACCGCCTTGATCACGCAGGCACGCGCCTACAGCTTCGATTTCCTGGAGTGGAAGCGCCGCTTCGCGTTGAAGAAGCACTGGCAGGTACATACGCGCAGGATCTGCCCGGTCTGCGGTGGCCCGATCAGCAAGCTGTACATGGGTACCACCCGGCGGCGCACCTTCTTCTGCCCGAACGACCAGGTGCTGTACGAACCCTGAGGCCGCCTTCCATGGCGGCCGGGCTGCATTCCCCGCGGCTCAGGCAGCCTGCGCGGCCTTGGCGTTGCCGCCGCCCTTGGCCAGCAGGGTGAGCTTTTCATCGGTCGCCTTCTCTTCCTCCAGCGTCTCCAGCAGCAAGGGGAGGGCATCCTTGTAGCCCAGCTGTTTGGCCAGCGCGGCGATGGTGCCGTAGGACGCAATTTCGTAATGCTCGACCTTCTGCGCGCCACCAATCAGCGCGGCATCACGCACAGGGCCCATGTCGATGCTGTCGATCACTTCCTTACCTTCCTCTACCAGACCCTCCATCGCCGCGCACTTGATGCGCTTCAGGCGGATGCCAAGCACCTCCACCACCTGGTCGATGCGCTCGATCTGGCCCTGGGTTTCTTCCAGATGCGTTTCGAACGCCGCCGCCAGATCCGGATTCTCGGCCGCACGGGCCAGGCGCGGGAGGGCCTTGGTCAGCTGCTTCTCGGCGCTGTAGATGTCCGAGAGTTCGTGGATGAACAGGTCTTCCGCCGTCTTGATAGCCATAGTGGGCTCCGCGTTGAGTGGAGCGCTCAGCGTAGGCGTCGCCCGGTTGCGCCAAAGCAGGGGCCAGGTGAAGGCTGCATGGGAACGTCAGCAGAATGCCTGCGCGCCGTCTTCACGAAGCGGCGCCCGTCACCGTGTGTGGCTGCATTTCGCTGCCGGCAGGCCTTCGGCATGGCTTCACGATGGCATCGTAGCTTGGGGCTGCTTGCGTCCCCGGTCGATGGCCTCCGTCGGAACAGCGCTGCAAGCCCTGCCGGGCAGCGCCTTGCACCAGGACATCCCCACGCGGGTCTGCCGCCGTCGCGGCCCCCTTCAGGCCTCGGCGGCCGCGTCCGCATCGCAAGGCATGCAACGCTCTTTCTTGAACTTGATGTCTGCAGCGGTCTTCGCCAGTGCCTCGTAACGCTGGCGTATCTCTTCAAGGTGAGCGGGCTCCATCGATTCCAGGTTCAACAGCTCCTGGTTGGCATCCTTGCTGACCCGGATCAGTTCATCCAGCTTGATGTGCAGCGCGGCCGTATCGGCGTTCTGCGTATGCTGGATCAGGAACACCATCAGGAAGGTCACGATGGTCGTCCCCGTATTCACCACCAGCTGCCACGTATCATTGAAGTGGAAGGCCGGCCCACTGGCGGCCCAAGTGATGATCACCCCCAGCGCGGCGACGAATGCGCCCAGGCTGCCGGACAATCGTGCCGTTGCGGCCGCCACACGGGCAAAACCGCGCCCGATCACGCGTCACCTCCCGCGGCCTCCTTATCCGTGCGGCGGTCTGGCAGCGTGACCCGCTCCCCAAGGCGCTTGGCCTGCTCTTCGGGGGTTGGTGCAGCAACAAAGGGAGAGATCGGGTCACTGGCGGGGAAGGTTTCCTGCAGCGCTTCGTCATGGTTGCGGCGGTTGTGCAGCTTCGCCTGCAGTGGACTGACAGGATCGGGATTCTGCGCTTCCGGGTCCGGGTGGGGAAGGTCTTTCTGATCACGTTGCATGGTGCGGTCTCCAGGTTGGGTGCCACGGCTCAGGTGACGCGCCCAGCATAGGAACTGCATCGTGAGCGGCCCCATCAAGGGCGGAGCAACGTGGCGTCAAGCCTTCAGGCAAAGCGCGTTAACAATCAGCAGGGCGGGGGTGTTCGGGGTCGGCCGCGACGGCGCCAGGCCATCACCTGGCCCACCACGGCCGTCAACAGCAACATCGCATTGGTCACCACGAAGACGGTGCTGCCCAGCATCGCGCTGTACACGGTAAACAGCGCGGACGCGGTCATCTGGCCCACGAACAGCCACTTCGATACCGCCTCGGGGTTTGGCGACTGCCACTGCTTCACCATCTGCCGGATCAACGTCGCCATCAGGACCGCCGTGGCGATCCAGCCAAGTACATCGGGATGCATGATCGCCTCCTATCGTGCAGATGACTCACGCTAGCCCTTGGCCGCGCAACGGCGTAGCAAGGGGGGTGAAGGTGGCATTCCACCTCCTGCGCCCTCACACCATTCACTCCGCAGCAGCGAGAATGGCCTACCGGGCGCGCCCATTGCGCGGCCCGCCCGCCGAATGCAGGAACGCTGAAATGTCCAACACCCCCTTTGGTGAATCGTCATGCGCTGCCGCCGCCAGCGGTTGCGTCGAGGTGCGTGGTGCCCGCGAGCACAACCTCAAGAATGTCGACGTTTCCATTCCGCGTAACGCACTGGTGGTGTTCTCCGGCGTATCAGGCTCCGGCAAGTCATCGTTGGCCTTCGGTACCGTGTTCGCCGAAGCGCAGCGGCGCTACTTCGAATCCGTCGCGCCCTATGCAAGGCGCCTGATCGACCAGGCGGGCGTGCCCGATGTGGATGCCATCGACGGGCTGCCGCCGGCAGTGGCCCTGCAGCAGCAGCGCGGCGCCAGCAATGCGCGTTCATCGGTGGGCAGCGTGACCACGCTGTACAGCCTGGTGCGCATGATGTACTCGCGTGCCGGTGCGTACCCGGCCAACCAGCCCATGCTGTACGCCGAGGACTTTTCGCCCAATACGCCACAGGGCGCCTGCAGCACCTGCCATGGCCTGGGGCATGTCTACGAAGTAACCGAAGCGCTTATGGTTCCGGACCCGTCGCTGAGCATCCGTGAGCGCGCCATCGCTTCCTGGCCGCCGGCATGGCATGGCCAGAACCTGCGCGACATCCTGGTCACGCTCGGCTACGACATCGACATACCGTGGAAGAAGCTGCCGAAGAAGGACCGGGACTGGATCCTGTTCACCGAGCAGGCCCCCAGCGTGCCGGTCTATGCCGGGTTCACGCCCGCCGAGACCCGCGCCGCACTGAAGCGCAAGCAGGAGCCCAGCTACATGGGCACCTATACCGGCGCGCGCCGCTACGTGCTGCACACCTTTGCCAATACCCAGAGCGCGCTGATGCGCAAGCGCGTGTCGCGCTACATGGAAGGCCGGCTGTGCCCGGCCTGCCACGGAAAACGCCTGAAGCCGGGGGCACTCTCGGTCACCTTCGCCGGCGTGGATATCGGTGAGTTCATGCGGCTGCCGCTGGACCAGCTGGCGGCGCTGCTGGAGCCCATCGCACAAGGTGATTTCGGCGCGCACAGCAAGGGCGCTCGCACCAGCAGGAGCGCGACACCCCGCGATCGCGCCCGGAGGGCCACGAGTGGCCAGGCGACTCACGAGGGTGCCCCCGACGTGCGGCTGACCTCCGCCCTGTCCGAAGAGAAGCGCTTGGCAGCACAACGACTGGCAGGCGGGGTCATGGCCCGTGTACGGCAATTGCGTGACCTGGGCCTGGGGTACCTCTCGCTGGACCGCGCCACGCCAACCCTGTCGGCCGGCGAACTGCAGCGCCTGCGGCTGGCCACCCAGCTCAGCTCGTTGCTGTTTGGCGTGCTGTATGTGCTCGATGAACCCTCGGCCGGCCTGCATCCTGCCGACAGCCAGGCGCTGTACGACGCGCTTGAGCGGCTGCGCGACGGCGGAAACTCGGTATTCGTGGTTGAACATGACCTGGAGTTGATGCGCCGCGCACAGTGGCTGGTGGATGTGGGCCCACAGGCGGGGGAACACGGCGGGCGCGTGCTCTACAGTGGCGAGCCCGATGGCCTGCGCCACGTCCAGGAGTCGCGCACGGCCCTGCATCTGTTCGATCAGGTGCCGGCGCCTGCCAGCCAACAGCGCAGCGCCAACCGCTGGCTGGAATTGAAGGGCATCCACCGCCACAACCTGCGGGGCGTGGACGCGCAGGTGCCGCTGGGGCTGCTGACGGCGGTGACCGGTATTTCCGGCTCCGGCAAGTCCAGCCTGATGGCGCAGGCGCTGCCCGAGCTGTTGCTGCTGCACCTCGGGCATGAGCCCGCGGACGACAGCGCCGATAGCGCGCCCACCGACGGCCCGACCGTGATTGAAACGACGCGGGGCACATTGGCAGGCGATGTAGGCGCCATCCAGCGGGTGGTGCAGGTCGACCAGAAGCCCATCGGCCGCACGCCACGCTCCAACCTGGCCACCTATACCGGGTTGTTCGATCACGTACGCAAGCTGTTCGCCGCGACACCCGCCGCGCGCCGCCGTCGTTTCGATGCGGGTCGCTTCTCGTTCAACGTGGCCAAGGGCCGGTGCGATACCTGCGAAGGCGAGGGCTTCGTCAGTGTCGAACTGCTGTTCATGCCCAGCGTCTATGCGCCGTGCCCCACCTGCCACGGCGCCCGTTACAACGACGCCACGCTGAACGTGCAATGGAATGACCGCAACATCGCCGAGGTTCTGCAGATGACGGTTGACCAGGCGCATGCGTTCTTCAGCGAGGAAGAGGCCATTGCCCGGCCGCTGCAGTTGCTGCAGGAGATCGGGCTGGGCTACCTGCGGCTCGGCCAACCGGCCACCGAGCTTTCCGGTGGTGAAGCGCAACGCATCAAGCTGGCCACCGAACTGCAGCGCAGCCAACGCGGGCGCACGCTGTACGTGCTGGACGAACCCACTACCGGCCTGCATGCCTCGGATGCGGACAGGCTGCTGGTGCAGCTGCAGCGGCTGGTGGACGCGGGCAATACGGTGGTGATGATCGAGCATGACATGCGCGCGGTCGCACAGGCGGACTGGGTGATTGACGTAGGCCCCGGAGCTGGCGGGGCAGGGGGCACCATCGTGGCGAAAGGGACGCCACAACAGGTGGCGCACGCCAAAGGCAGCAGGACGGCGCCGTACCTTGCGAAGGAGCTGGCGTCCCTGTAGCGCCGAGCCATGCTCGGCTATCGATGTCCGGCGCCGGAAGGCCAGCATCGAGGCAGCGCCTTTCAACAGGAAACGGGCTCCGGCGCGATGCCGGAGCCCCGGTTACTCACTTCTCCTGCAGGAAGTTCAGCAGATCCTGGTTGACCTTGTCCTTGTGGGTGTCGGTCAGGCCATGCGGCGCACCCGGGTAAACAATCAGCCTGGCGCCCTTGATCAGCTTCGCCGACTGGCGGCCCGAGATGTCGATCGGCACGATCTGATCGTCGTCGCCGTGGATGACAAGGGTGGGCACATCGAACTTCTTCAGGTCGGCGCGGAAATCGGTGGCCGAGAACGCGGCGATGGAATCGTAGGTGTTCTTGTGGCCACCCTGCATGCCCTGCGCCCACCAGGCATCGATCAGGCCCTGCGACACCTTTGCGCCCGGGCGGTTGAAACCGTAGAACGGGCCCGACGGGATGTCCTTGTACAGCTGTGCGCGGTTGTCCATCTGCGCCTTGCGGATGCCATCGAACACTTCGATCGGCAGGCCATTGGGGTTGTCGGCGGTCTTCAGCATGAGCGGCGGCACCGAGCTGATCAGCACCGCCTTCTTCACCCGGCCGGTGCCATGGCGGCCGATGTAGCGCGCCACTTCGCCGCCGCCAGTGGAGAAGCCCACCAGGGTGACATCATGCAGGTCGAGCGTGTTGATCACCGTGGCCAGGTCATCGGCGTAGTGATCCATGTCGTTGCCATCCCAAGGCTGGCTGGAACGGCCGTGGCCACGACGGTCATGCGCGATGACGCGGTAGCCGTGGTTGGCCAGGAAGATCATCTGCGATTCCCAGCTATCCGAGTTCAGCGGCCAGCCGTGGCTGAAGGTAACGACCGGGCCGTCCTTCGGGCCCCAGTCCTTGTAGTAGAGCTGCACGCCATCGGCGGTGGTGATGTAGCTGGCGGTGCGCGCGATGCTGGTGACTGCCGCCGGCTTGGCCGGTTCGGCGGCCTGCGCGGACAGGCCGGCCTGGACCGAGAGGGCGAGGGCGGCAACGGCCAGGGAACGGGCAAAGGTGTTCATGCGGGGCGTCTCATGGGTGGGTGGTGAGACGTACTTTGCGGCCGAAATCGGGCGCCTGGATGATGACATGTACGAATTTCTTGATAGATCGTCCTGAGCAAGCGTGCCCACGCGAAAGGCCGTCGTGCCGCCTGTTGACAGGGTAGAATGATCGTTCTACCTTGGCGCCGTGAACACAACTACCTCCGATACCCAGCAGAAGATCCTGGCCACGGCCGAGGCGCTGATCTACCAGAACGGGATCCACGCCACCGGCATGGACCTGCTGGTGAAGACCTCCGGCGTTGCCCGGAAGAGCATCTACCGGCACTTTGAAAACAAGGACCAGGTGGCCGCTGCGGCATTGAACGCGCGCGACGTGCGCTGGCTCACCTGGTTCCAGCAGGAGTGCAACAAGGCCGACACCCCGGAAGCGTGCATCCTCGGCATGTTCACCGTGCTCAAGGGCTGGTTCCAGTCCGAGGGCTATCGCGGCTGCGCCTTCATCAACACCGCAGGCGAGGTCGGCGACCCCGATGATCCGATTCGCCACATCGCCAGACATCACAAGCAGAAGCTGCTGGATTACACGCTGGAACTCACCACGCAACTGGATATCCAGCAGCCGGACGCACTGGCGCGGCAGCTGCTGGTTCTCATGGAAGGCGCCATCACCGTCTCGCGCGTGATGGGTGACTACAACGCCGCAGACACTGCAAGGGATGTTGCAGAAGTGCTGTTGGAGCAGGCCAGGCGCTGACGCCTGAGTCATCAAAATCCGTCGAAGCACCCCGTTCATCCATTTGATTGGAGGCCCCACCGTGTCCACTGAAGCACCCCGTCCGCCACTCCCCCCGTTCACCCGTGAATCGGCCATCGAGAAGGTTCGCCTTGCCGAAGATGGCTGGAACTCCCGCGATGCCGACAAGGTTTCGCTGGCCTATGCGCTGGACACCGAGTGGCGCAACCGTGCCGAGTTCACCCACGGCCGCGAGGAAGCGCGGCAGTTCCTGGCCCGCAAATGGAAGAAGGAACTGGACTACCGTTTGATCAAGGAACTGTGGGCCTTCACCGACAACCGTATTGCCGTGCGCTACGCCTATGAGTGGCATGACGACTCCGGCAACTGGTTCCGTTCCTATGGAAACGAGAACTGGGAATTCGGCGCCGATGGATTGATGCAGCGCCGCTTTTCGTGCATCAACGACATGCCGATCAAGGAAAGTGACCGCAGGTTCCACTGGCCGCTGGGGCGCCGCCCCGATGATCATCCGGGGCTGTCTGATCTGGGTATGTGATTCGCATTGCTTCCCGGAATGCAACATCACGTCCCCCTCCACGGGCCTACCGCAGCAACGGTGTGCTGCCTAGGCTGATCGCACACGGCACAAGCCGTGTTCCGGGCCCACCGCTTGCGCAGTGGCCCGTCTTCCCATGAACCCTGCAGCGCTGGCCTGAGGCATCCGTGCCCTGGCAACGCCACGCCCTGCGCCGTGGGAAAGCGCCCGGAATCGTTCGCGCCAGCCTTGCATCGCTGCCCGCCCAATGCCCCTTCGTGGAGATCCCTCATGTTCAGTCTGGAAAACACCGCCGCGCCCATTGCCCCCGCCCTCGATGAACTGGTGCCCTCGCGCTACGCCCTCAAGGTGGGCGACGTCGAAGTGCTGGTGATCAGCGATGGCGTCCTGCCGTTGCCCACCCAGATGCTCGGCCACAACGTTCCGGCCGCCGACCGTGCCGAATGGTTCGAAGAGATGTACCTGCCGCAGGATGCCTTCGACTGGGCATTGAACGTGATGGTGGTGCACAGCGGTGATCGCACCATCCTCATCGATGCCGGCCTGGGCATGGACCCGGACCTGCAGCTGCCGCGCGCCGGCCAGTTGATCCGCCGCCTCGGGGCCGCCGGTATCAACCTGGGCGAAATCACCGATGTGGTGATCACCCACATGCACATGGACCACGTCGGCGGGCTGCTGGTTGAAGGCGTGAAGGAACAGCTGCGCCCGGACCTGAAGATCCACGTGGCCGCGGCGGAGGTGGAGTTCTGGAAGTCGCCGGACTTCAGCCGCACCAACATGCCGCAAGGGTTCCCCGATGCGCTGCGCGCCACGGCCAAGCACTTCTGGGCCGAGTACAGCAGCTATGTGCACACCTTCCAGGACGAACAGCAGATCGCGCCGGGCGTGACGGCCCGCCGCACCGGAGGGCATACCCCGGGCCACTGCGTGGTGCGCGTGGCGTCTGCCGGGCAGGCGCTGACCTTCGCCGGTGACGCGGTGTTCGCGGTCGGCTTCGACCAGCCGAACTGGCACAACGGCTTCGAGCACGATCCGGAGGAATCCGCGCGCGTCCGCATCGCCCTGCTGAAGGACCTGGCAGGCACCGGCGAAATGCTGGTGGCCACGCATCTTCCGTTCCCGTCAGTGGGCCGGGTGTCGCTGGAGGGCGAGACCTTCCGCTGGGTGCCGGTGTTCTGGGACTTCTGATCGGGTCCTGCGGCCGTTGCGCAGGCAGGCGTTCACGACCGGGGCGCATCGGCGCCCCGGTCGAATCCCGCAAGAACGAGGTCGCAATGGATGCCATCCACGCGGGGCGCGGATCTACTGGATGGAGGTGGGTAGTGCCAGCCGCTGCAGCTTGTGCGGGTTGCGCTGAACCAGGATCTGCGTGATCCGTTCGCCATCGGTCTCGAAAGCCATCGCCGCTTCCAGCTCACCATCGAAATAGCGCAGCAGTCCCAGCCGTCCGTTGAGCATGGCCGGCACCATCCGCAATTGCGCGCTGCGCCGCAGGTGCGGGGCATACAGCAGCTGGGCAATGCGTGCGCCCCCAACCATCGGCTTGGGGAAGCTGGTGACGATGCCGCCGCCGTCACCCACCAGCTCGGCCGACTCGGCCATCAGCGCCTTCATCGTGCGGAAATCGCCGCTGGATACAGCCTCGGCGAAACGGCGCAGCAGTTTCTGGTGCACCTCCTGCGGGACGTTGTAGCGCGGGCGCTCCTGCCTGAGCTGCAGGCGTGCGCGATGCACGATCTGCCGGCAGGCGGCTTCTGTCTTGTCCAGGGTGCGCGCGACCACCGCGTAGTCCTGATCGAACACGTCGTGCAGCAGGAAGGCCGCACGCGCATCCGGCGCCAACCGCTCCAGCACGCTGAGGAAGGCGACCGACAGATCGCTGGCGGTTTCCAGCACATATTCAGGCGTGCTGGTGTCATCGGTCAGCAGCGGCTCGGGCAACCACATGCCGACATAGTGTTCGCGCGTATGCCGTGCCAGGCGCAGGCCATCAATGGCGCGACGGGTGGTGGTGGCCACCAGCCAGGCTTCGGGATTCTCGATCTGTGACGGGTCGGCGCCATGCCAGCGCAGCCAGACATCCTGCACCACGTCCTCGGCTTCGTGCGAAGACCCAAGCATGCGGTAGGCCACGCCGAACAGGCGCGGGCGGAGGCGGGAGAACAGCGCAGTGGAATCGTCCATGCCAGCGTAGACGGGACAGGTCCCCGGATTGTGACACCCGGGGACCTGTCCTTGGTGCCAGCGCCGGACGTGCGATCAGTGCGGCGGCAGAACCGCCGGCGTGCCGATGTCCTTGATCAGGAACACCACGAACTTCGCCGGCTCGGTAGCGCTGGCGTTACGGCCCACGGTGTGCAGATCGGCCGGACCTTCATGGAAGGCCTCGCCCGGGCCGAGGGTGACTTCCTTGCCGCCGGCCACGCCCATCACGATCCGTCCTTCCAGGACATAGACGAAGCCATGGGCATCGTGGCGATGCACCGGATCGGCGCCACCCGGCGGGTATTCCACGGTAAGGATCAGCGCTTCCTTGCCGGGCTGCTCCGGCAGGGCGCGGGTCATCACCTCGTGCACCAGGGGCTCGGGCGCAGCAGGGGGCGGGGTGGCGGCAGCGCTGCACAGTGGCAGCAGCGCAAGCAGGGCCAGAACAGAACGACGCATGGCAGGTCTCCAGTGCGGTAGGGGAGGGCCGCTGCATGGGGCAGCGGCGGAACGATCAGGCCAGGCCGGCCTTGTCCAGGCCAAAGGCCGCGTCCAGGGTGCCGGGCGTGGTACGGAAGGCGACGTTGGCGCGGTTCCAGGCGTTGATCGCCATCACCGCGTGGGTCAGGTCGACGATCTCCTGCTCGGACAGCTGGCCGCGCACACGCGCGTACAGCTCGTCGGGCACACCCTGCGCCGGCAGTTGAGTCAGCGCCTCGGTCCAGGCCAGGCAGGCGCGCTCGCGCGGGCTGAACAGCGTCGATTCACGCCATGCCGCCAGGTGATGCAGGCGCAGCGGGCGCTCGCCGCGCAGGGTGGCCTCCTTCACGTGCATGTCCAGGCAGAAGCCGCAGCCGTTGAGCTGCGATGCACGGATGTTGACCAGATCGATGATGGCCGCTTCGATCGAGGCGGTATGGGCGGCATGCGAGTACAGGCCGAGCTTCTTGAACAGTTCCGGCGATTGCGCGGCGTAATCCAGACGTGCGGTCATGGCGTGTTCCTGTAGCGAGTGAAGGACACAGCGAGGCTAGGCCTGCGCCCGCGCTGCCGGTAGCCCGTGGCCGGGCCGCACGCTGTTGCATGAAAAACACCAATGGCCTGTCACAGCGGCCGATGCTCGGCCGTCTGCCGGGCATGGACACCTCATCGCACCTGCGCACCGCATTCCGCCCTGCCAGCGAACAGGTCTGGCAGACCTTCCTGGCCGCACTGCGCGAATTGCCGCCCGATGCACGTGCGGTGTTGTTGCTGCACGACGTGCTGGGCGCCGGGTTCGAGGACATCGTGCCCCTGCTGGGGCTCGACCTGTCCGCGTGCAGGCAGCGCCTGGCGCTGGCGCGGAACCACCTGCACGCACACCGTGCCCGCCTGGAGCCAGGTCGCCCATGAACACCGCACAGCCCAGCCCGGCCAGCGATGGCCACGATGCGCTCAATGCATCCTTTTCCACCAGCTACGCCGGCGTGCTGGCCTTCATTGCAGTGGCGGCCGAGGGCAGTTTCGCCCGCGCGGCCGACCGCCTCGGCATCGGCCGTTCGGCCGTCAGCCGCAGCGTGCAGAAGCTGGAAAGCCAGCTGGGCGTGCGGTTGTTCCTGCGCACCACGCGCTCGACCACGCTGACCCGCGAAGGCGAGCTGTTCCTGGAAGGCTGCAACCCGGGCGTGAACTGCATCCTGCAGGCGCTGGAGGAAATGCGCGACCTGCGCGAGGGGCCGCCGCGCGGGCACCTGCGCATCAGTGCCAGCCACGGTTTCGGCCGGCGGGTGATCGCCCCCTTGCTGGCCGCCTTCCGCGACGAGTACCCGCAGGTCTCGGTAGAACTGCTGCTGGACGAGCAGGCCCCCGACCTGGCGGGTGACCGCATCGACGTAGCGTTCCGCGACGGCCTGCTGGAAGACAGCCAGGTGATCGCCAAGCAGCTGGTGCCGATGCAGCTGGTGGTGTGCGCGTCACCGGCGTACGTGCAGGCGCAGGGTCTACCGTCGTCGGTGGATGCGCTGTCCACGCACGCCTGCATCGGGCGGCGCCTGCCGGGCGGACGCATGCAGCCTTGGGAATTCCGGGTCGACGGCACCGATGTGCACCTGCAGCCGCCGGCGGCACTGGTGTTCAATGATGCCGACCTGGCGCTGCAGGCAGTCATCGACGGGCTGGGCATCGCCCAGCTGCCCAGCTATCAGATACGTGAAGCGCTGTGGGCGGGCAGGGTGGTGACCTGCCTGGATCGGCATGCGCCGCTCGATCGCGGCCACTACCTGTGCTACCTCAGCCGCCGCCAGCTTCCCAAGCGCGTGCGGGCCTTCATCGACTTCAGCACGCAGCGGGTGCGCGCGCTCGAACTGGATGTGATCTCGCATTGGGAAGCGCGCCAGCAGGCGACCCCCATGAAGCCAGGCGCACAGCCCGCCTGGGCCTGAACGCATTGGTGCGTGCCGGGCAACAGTGCGCGCCCCAGCGCGGACCTACTGCCCCGCACCCACGCTGCCTACGATTCCAGCATGCCCGGCCACAGCCGGTCGCCCCTTCTATATTCCAGGAGACACGTCATGAAATTCCTCGTCATCGGTGGTACCGGCCGCATCGGCAGCAAGGTGGTTGAGCGCCTGCGCACCGCCGGGCATGACATCGTGGTGGCAGCGCCCTCCACTGGGGTGGATGTTCTGACCGGCGAAGGCTTGGACGCCGCCATGAAAGGCGTCGACGTGGTGGTGGACCTGGCCAACTCGCCCTCGTTCGAAGACGCGGCAGTGCTTTCGTTCTTCGTGACCGCTGGCCACAACATCCTGACCGCCGCCGCCCGTGCCGGCGTACGCCACCACGTTGCGCTTTCCGTCGTAGGCACCGACAAGCTTGCGGCCAGCGGCTACTTCCGCGGCAAGATCGCCCAGGAGCGCCTGATCCGCGATTCGGGCCTGCCGTACACCATCATCCATTCCACGCAGTTCTTCGAGTTCCTGCCGGGCATCATCCAGTCCGCCGGCAATGGGGCGACCCTGCGCTTACCCGTCGCCGACGTTCAGCCGATTGCCGCCGAGGATGTTGCCGAAGCGGTGGCACGCATCGCGCAGCAGCCACCCCGCAATGACGTAGTGGAAATTGCGGGCCCCCAGCGCGCCGCGATGGCGGATCTGGCCAGGCAGTATCTGCAGCGGACCGGCGACCCGCGGCAGGTCGTGGCAGACGCCGAGTCCCTGTACTTCGGTGCGCCGCTGCAGATTGATACGCTGGTGCCGGTGGGGCAGGCGTGGCTGGGGCAGGTCGGCTTCGAAGCCTGGCTGCAGCAGTCCGGCCTGTTGCAGCGGCAGCCCGCCTGAGCGACGAATCGATCGCCTGCCAATGACCGAGCTGAAGCCACCTTCGCCCGCCATGCTGGACCGCTACCAGGGCGACGACGTGCAGCCGCTGTACACCGGCCGCGTGCGGGTGACCGGCGGCCAGGCCCAGCACGGGCGCGCGTCCGGCGTGGTGCGATCGGACGACGGTGCACTGGCGGTGGACCTGCGGCTGCCGCAGGAACTCGGAGGGCCTGGCGGCGGATCGAATCCCGAGCAGCTATTGGCCGCAAGCTACGCCGGTTGCTTCCACGGCGCCATGGTGCTGGTGGCCGGGCGTGCCGGCCTGCTGCTGCACAACCCCAGCGTCGAAGTGGCGGTCACCTTCGCCCGTGACCCGGCAGATGGGCTGTACCTGCTGTCTGCCGAGATCGTGGTCCATCTTCCCGGCATGGATGCGAACCTGGCCTGCGAACTGGTGCGCAACACCGAACGCGTCTGCCCGTACGCCAAGATGTTCCATCGTGGCATCAGCCATGTGGTGCATGTGCGAGTCGGCCCGCAGGCTCCGCCACTGTAGAGTCGAGCCATGCTCGACTATTGCCCTGACGTCCGCTTCCGGCCAACGGATGCCCTCCTGATGTAAATACGGCTAAGCTGCGGATCGTCCACGCGTGGAAACGCCAGATCCCCTCAAGAGGCTGCCATGGAACCGCACTATCAGCTGCTGGGGAGCGTGCTCATGGGGGTGTTTGTCTTCCTGTTCTTTCTTGCACGTGACTACTTCAAGAGCCTCGGCTGGATGCTCGGCCCGTTCGACCCCAATCTAGGGTATCCCTCTGCAGCCAAGCTCATCTCAGCAGCCAACAAGACCATGCTCGTGATTGGGGCGCTCCTGTTGATCTGGGCCTTCATCGGGCCTTCTCCGTACCGCAGGAACTGGGAACTCGAGGCCATGGGCCTGGCCCTGGGGGCGTTGGCCTGCTATGTGCTGCTCATCCTTCTGGCGTCTTCCCGCAGTCGATCCACACGGCAATGAATCCAGCATCACGCACGGCCGTGGCAGCTCGCCCGGACCACAGCGGTTGCTGACCACCGACGCAGCACCGTATCCGAGCGCCGCATGGCGCAGTTCCGCAGACAGGCCCATGGCGCGCCGTGGGCCTGTCTGGGCGGCTTTACCTGGGCATCAATACGCTGTCCACCAGGCGCACGTTTGCCAGAGGCGGCGTTGAAGATGACCGGCCAGCAGGCTCGGCCGACGATGCCGGCACACCCTGGACAGGCTTCACAGATCTGTACTACCCAGCCGGGCATAGTGCCCCTTGGGTAGTCTGAGCGCGTCCATCCAGCCACGGGGTTTCCCCGAACGCCAGGAGGTCACTGTGCCAAGTTGGGACGAAGGAATGAAGTTGACGCGTCGCCAGGTGATCGCCGGCGGCGCCACGACCATGGCGATGTCCGCCGCACCGGGGGCGTCATCGCTCGCCGCCGAACTGGCGGCATCCCCGCCGCCCAGGCCGCCGGTCATCAGCTCGGTGGCGTTGACCGTCAACGGCACGCATCGTGAGCTCGAGCTGGACACCCGCACGACGCTGCTCGACGCCCTGCGCGAACATCTGAAACTGACCGGCACCAAGAAGGGCTGCGACCACGGTCAGTGCGGTGCCTGTACCGTGCTGGTCAACGGTGAACGCATCAATGCCTGCCTCAGCCTGGCGGTGCAGCACCAGGGCGATGCCATCACTACCATCGAAGGCCTCGGAACCCCTGATGACCTGCATCCGATGCAGGCCGCCTTCATCAAGCATGACGGTTACCAGTGCGGGTACTGCACGCCGGGGCAGATCTGTTCGGCGGTGGCGGTACTGGACGAGATCAAGCGCGGTGTCCCCAGCCATGCGCAGGCCGATGTCAGCGCACGGCCCCACGCCACCAACATGGAGATGCGTGAACGCATGAGCGGCAACCTCTGCCGCTGCGGCGCGTATTCCAACATTGCCGAGGCGATGCAAGAGGTCGCTGGCGCGACCTCTGGAAGGGGGCGCTCATGAAGGTCTTCAGTTACGAGCGCGCGAAGTCTCCTGCCGAGGCCGCCAAGGCCGTCGCCGGCACCGAGGGCGCCAAGTTCCTGGCGGGAGGAACCAACCTGCTCGACCTGATGAAGCTGGAGGTCGAGACGCCCGCGCACCTGGTCGACGTGCAGGACATCGGCCTGGACAGGATCGAACCTACAGACGACGGCGGCCTGCGCATCGGCACACTGGTCACCAATACCGCGCTGGCCTCGCATGAGCGCGTGCGCCGCGACTACGGTGTGCTGACCCGCGCGATCGTGGCAGGCGCGTCCGGGCAGCTGCGCAACAAGGCCACCACCGGCGGCAACCTGCTGCAGCGCACGCGCTGCCCGTACTTCTACGACCCCCATCTGCCCTGCAACAAGCGCCTGCCCGGATCAGGCTGCGGCGCGCTCGAAGGGTTCTCCCGGCAGATGGGCGTGATCGGCACCTCGGACAGCTGCATCGCGACCTATCCGGGCGACATGGCGGTGGCCTTGCGTGTGCTGGACGCCTCGATCCAGACCATCAAGGGCGATGGCAGCACGCGCAGCATTCCGATTGCCAATTTCCATCGTTCCCCTGGCGACACGCCGCAGCAGGACAATGTGCTGCAGCGCGGTGAGCTGATCACCCACGTCACGCTGCCGGAGCCGCTGGGCGGCCGGCACGTGTACCACAAGGTGCGTGACCGCGCGTCCTATGCGTTCGCACTGGTGTCGGTCGCCGCGGTCGTGCAGCGTGACGGCTCGGCGCGGTTCGCGTTCGGCGGGGTCGCACCGAACCCGTGGCGCATCGAAGCAGCCGAACCCCTGCTGCGCGACAGCGTCAAGGCCGCGACCCGGCAGGTGTTCGCCGGTGCCCGTCCAACGCAGGAGAACGCGTTCAAGATCGCGCTTGCAGAGCGCACCCTCGCCGCCGTTCTGGCCGAAGGAGAGCGCTGATGCCCCTCGAATTCAACGCCCCCGCCGGCGAAAACCTGTTCGACAAGGCCAAGGTGGTCGGCAAGTCGACGCCGCGCATCGACGGCCCACGCAAGACCACCGGCACCGCCCCCTATGCCTACGAGCGCCATGACGTGGCGCCAAACCAGGTCTACGGCTACATCGTCGGCGCGGGCATCGGCAAGGGGCGCATCATCTCGATGGATGCCTCCCGTGCACGTGCCGCCCCCGGCGTACTGGCGGTGATCACCGCACCGGAGACCAAACCGGTCGGCACATCCAACTGGAACAATGCGCCATTGTTCGGCGGGCCCGAGGTCGCCCATTACCACCAGGCCATTGCCTGCGTGGTGGCAGAGACCTTCGAGCAGGCCCGCGCCGCTGCGGCGTTGATCCGCACCCGCTACGAGCGCGGCAAGGGGCGCTTCGATTTCCCAGCACTGGCACCGTCCGCGCCGCTGGCAAAGGGGCGCGGTGGCAAGCCCGACCGGCAGACGCTCGGCGATTTCGACAGCGCCTACGCGAGCGCGGCAGTCAAGCTCGACGAGACCTACCACACAGCCGACGAAAGTCATTCGATGATGGAGCCGCACGCCACCATCGCCGCATGGGAAGGCGACACGCTCACCCTGTGGACCTCGAATCAGATGATCGACTGGGCCAGGCAGGGCATGGCCGCGATCCTCGGTATCGATGCTGGCAATGTGCGCGTGGACTCGCCCTATATCGGCGGCGGCTTCGGCGGCAAGCTGTTCATCCGCGCCGATGCGGTGCTGGCTGCACTGGCCGCCAGGCAGGTCGGGCGGCCGGTGAAGATCGCGCTGCAACGCCCGTTGATGCCCAACAACACCACGCACCGGCACGCGACCATCCAACGTGTCCGGATCGGTTGCGCGAAAGACGGCAGGATCTCCGCCATCGCCCATGAGAACTGGTCGGGCAATATCAACGGCGAGGACGGCGAGAACGGCACCCTGCAGACGCCCAAGCTCTATGCAGGCGCCAACCGCCTGGTGGCCAACTACATCGCCACGCTCGACATGCCCGAAGGCAATGCAATGCGCGCGCCGGGCGAGGCGCCGGGCCACATGGCGCTGGAAGTGGCGATGGACGAAATGGCCGAGAAGCTGGGCCTCGACCCGATCGCGTTCCGCATCCTCAACGAGCCCGAGGTCGTGCCCGGCGATCCGTCCAAGAAGTTCTCCGACCGCAACCTGGTGCGCTGCCTGCGCGAGGGCGCGGAGCGCTTCAACTGGAACAAGCGCAACGCCAAGCCGGCGCAGGTAAGGGAAGGGCACTGGCTGGTCGGCATGGGCGTGTCCGCGGGCTATCGCGGCGCGCCGACGATGAAGTCGGCGGCGCGGGTACGGCTTGACGGCCAGGGTGGGGTGATCGTGGAAACCGACATGACCGACATCGGCACCGGCTCCTACACGATCATCGCGCAGACGGCAGCCGAGACCATGGGCGTGCCGCTGGACCGGGTCCAGGTGACCCTCGGCGACTCGCGTCATCCCGCCTCAGCCGGTTCCGGTGGCCAGTGGGGCGCGGCAAGCTCCACCGCAGGCGTGTACGCGGCGTGCGTCAGTCTGCGCCGCAAGGTGGGCGAGAAACTGGGCTTCGACGGCGATACGGCAGACTTCGCCAATGGCCGTATCCAGGCGGGTGGGCGGACCATCGACCTGGCCGAAGCGGGCACACTGTCGGCAGAGGACGGCATTGCCTTCGGCAACTTCAAGCAGGGCTACGATGTCGGCACCTATGCAGCGCATTTCTGCGAGGTCGCCGTGCATGCCTACACCGGAGAGACGCGCATCCGCAGGATGCTTGCCGTATGCGATGGCGGCCGGATCCTCAACCCGCTGTCCGCACGCAGCCAGGTCATTGGCGGGATGGTGATGGGCGCAGGCGCGACCCTGATGGAGGAACTGGTGGTCGACAAACGGCTTGGTTTGTTCGTCAACCACGACCTTGCGGGCTACGAGGTTCCCGTACACGCCGACATTCCGCACCAGGACGTGGTCTTCCTCGACACGCTGGACCCGGTGATCTCGCCGATGAAGGCCAAGGGCGTCGGTGAGCTGGGCATCTGTGGGGTCGGCGCTGCGATCGCCAATGCGGTCTACAACGCCACCGGCGTGCGCGTGCGCAACTATCCCATCACCCTGGACAAGCTGTTGCCCGGCTTGCCCGACGTGGGCTGACCCTTGCGCATGGACCGACCCGTGGCCTCACCCGCCCTGGAGGCCTCTGCGGCAGAGGGAGTGGAGCCCAGGGATCCTGCCGTGCACCTGTCCGCAGCGCAGGGCTTCCTCGCCGAAGGCAGCCCGCGTAGCGTGCTCGAGGCGGCCTTGACGCGCGTGCGCGCAGGGGAGCACGCCGTGCTCGCGCTGGTGCTGGAAACCGATGGCTCTACCTACGCCGGTGCCGGCGACATGGTGCTGTTCTGCAACGGCAGCCAGGTCGGCTGGCTCAGCGGCGGATGCCTGGAGCCCGAGCTCGCGCGACGCGCGGAGCAGGTGAGCGCGGCAGGGCAGGTCGACTGGATCGAGATCGACACCCGCAGTGACGACGACCTGTTGAGTGGGTCCGCGCTCGGCTGCCGCGGCCGGCTTCGGATTGCGCTTCTGCCATTGCGTGCCATGTCCGGCATCGACGACGTGATCGAGGCTTGGTTGCGCGACGGCGTGTCACTCCAGCGCGACCTTCGCACGTCGGGGCAGATCGCTTTCCGCGCCGGCAATTGCGAGCAGGCATGGCAGCTGCATCCGATGGACGGGGCGCAGCCCTTTGGCGAGGGCGCATGGCGTTTGCCGTTGCCCCGGCTTCCACGGGCTTTGGTGCTGGGTGGCGGTCCAGAAACGCCCTTCCTGGTTCCGTTGCTGCGGGGACTGGGATGGCGGGTCAGCGTGGCCGAACGACGAGCTCGCTGGTCCTCAGCGGGGCAGGGCGCGGATGCACAGCTCCAGGTGCGCCCGGCCGAGGCCCTCTATGCCGACGCGTGCGACGTGGTGCTGGTGATGCACCACGATTTCGAACTGGACCGGGAGGCGCTGGTGGCCTTGGCCGATACCGAGGTTGCCTTCATTGGGCTGCTGGGGCCCCGGCGAAGGCGCGAGGACCTGTTCAAGCTGCTGACTCCGGATCAGCGCCACCGCCTGTCCCCGAGACTACGATCGCCGGTCGGCCTCAACATCGGCGGCCGAGGGCCGGAGGCGATTTCGCTCAGCATCGCCGCGCAGCTGCAGCAATGGCGAAGCACCGCCGGCACATGACGGCCGCGCATGCAGTCGTCGTGCTTGCTGCGGGCGGGAGCACCCGACTCGGCCAGCCCAAGCAGCTTCTGACCCGGCAGGGCGAGGGCCTTGTACATCGCGTAGTGCGGTTGTCCTTGGAGCTCGCGCCATCGCAGGTGTTGGTGGTGGTGGGCGCGAACGCACAGGCCGTGACATCCAGCATTTCCGGACTGGATGCGACTCCGGTAACCAACCACCACTGGGAAAGCGGCCTGGCCAGCAGCCTGCAGGTCGCAGGCACACACCTGCTGCCCACGGTGGCCGCCGTGATGGTCGTGGCATGCGACCAGCCCGCGATCGAGCACTCCCATCTGCAGGCGTTGCTTTTGGGTGCCCGCGCCTCGGCATCAGGGTGCGCGGGCACTTGTCACGGAAACGCGCTTGGCATTCCTGCAGTAGTGCCGCGTGCATGGTTCAACGCTGCGGGCGCAACCGGTGACCGCGGCTTCGGAGCGCGCTTGAGGCAGCTTCCCATCGATGCCGTGCATGCCCTTCAAGCGCCGGAGCTGGCCCTGGATATCGACACGCCAGAAGATCTCGCGCGTGCTCGCCTTGCGGGCTGGATCGATGCTGAGTGAGTCGCACCCTCGAGCGCTTGCGCAATGACGTTGCCGCCAACCTCGGCGTGCTGGCGGCTGCCGCTGGTGTTGCACTGGCCGGGAGCGGCTGGCCGGACATCGCAGCGGGTGCAGTGATTGCGCTGTGGTTCCTCCGATCTGCGCTGAACGTGATGGGCCAGGCGTGGCCGGCGTGGCGTGCAGCGGTGAAGTCGTCAGGCGAGCGGGGCACAGGTTGAGCGCCGCCGTACCTTTCCAATACCCGCTGCCGGACCTGCTCAGATAGCTCTGGCTCGGCTAGGATGATGCCGCCGGCATGCGCGCCGGCGGGGCAGGGGACGCAATGGACATGCAGGCAGGGGGCGGAGTCGATTCGCCGGACCAGACGAAGCAGCAGGAACTGACCTTCCGTTGGCTTTACCAGCGGGTACAGCGGCTGGCTCAGCACAGCATCTACCCCAAGGCCGGCCGGCTGGAGAGGTGGTCGTTGCGCGTGGGCGCGCTGGCGGCCGCCATCGGCATTCTCGGCAGCCAGCTGCCTGATCGATGGCTTCCGCTTACGGCCGCGCTGCTTCTGGTCAGGGTGTGCCTGGCGGTGGAGATCGGAGGCTTTGTCATCGGCGGATTTCTCGCGGCCCGCCGCGGAATCCGCCAGTTCGTGCAGCCACGGCTGTCGCACGCGCAGGAAATGGACGGCGAGTTTGCCCAGTGGCAAGCGGTGATCGCCGAGCTTCGAGGATTCCCCAGGGTCGAGCGTGAGCGCCGCCTCAAGTACGTCACCCACCTGCGCACAAGCATGATCGAGCGCATGGGGCTGATCTACGGCGGCCTGCAACGCCTCGGGCCATTTCCGCTGCTGATCGCCCTCTACCTGCAGTTTCGGCAGTGGAAATGGGGCGACTGGAGCAGCGCTTTTGACGTCGGCCAGCTGGGCGCATTCCTCATCTACGCGCTCGTACTGCTCTACCTCACAGGATGGCTGTTGACCGGCCTGCGCACGCGCCTGGACACCTACGTCGCACTTCTCGAAGGCTCCATACAAGAGCCCGAACCGGCCGAGACCGCGCACCTGTAAAGCCGAGCCATGCTCGGCTACTCCGCCGCACATCGCGCCCCATCGGGCACTACACCAGCGAGCTTCCCCAGCACCCGATCCATCAGAACAGGCTCCGGCACGCCAATCAGCACCTGTTCCAGATAGTCCATTGGCTGCAGCTGCCATTGAAGAAACCCCCGCAACTGCAGAACTTCGGGCGCCCGCTGCTCCGCATCCAGCGACGTCTGCATCAGCACGTGCTCTGGGCGATTCTCCAGCCACAGCACCGGAACGCCTCTGCAGTGAACCTGAAAGCTGCCGTGTTCTTTACGTTCCACGAAGTGGAATCCCTGCCATTGCCGAGCGTCCACGAACTGGATCGTCTGGCGGCGCAGATTTGAGAAGCGATAGCCAGGGATCGTCTCGAACGCGAGAGGCGAAGGTAGGGGGGGCACAGGCCACTGGCACTGCGCCGTAACCACTGCAACCATGGACAGCGCCATGGCCGCCCAGCGGCAGCAGGCCACTCAACCCTCCGGGCGCACTCGATCGATGGCATGCGCCGTGAGTCCCAACCCGGCCATGATCAGGCCCTCCATGACGCGCGGGCCAACGTATTGCTCCAACTCACCGTTCTCGCGGGCGCGCTGTGCGGCCAGCAGGATTTCCAGCACCACGCGAAGACCCGCCAGCGAGCAGTCGGTGTCGGCCAGGGCGATGCGTCGGCCCGGCATTTGGTGGCGCTCTGGCCAGGGCTGACCATCGGAGGCGGCACCCGAACCGATGCTGTGCAGCAGGGCGACGAGCGTGTTCGGATCCAGCACGGGGCCGTTGGCGGGCGCGTCGTGGATCGCGTGCGGGGCAGGGGAGTGGGGCTGGGTCATGGCTGGGCTCCTTGCATGCATGCAGAAGCCGCCACCGATAAAGGTGGCGGACGGTGCGAGGTTCGAAACCCGGTCTACGCTAAAACCGGCAGGCACAAGGCCTCCGCGCACCGCCCGCCATAGCCGGCCGACGGATTGCCAGCCGGCACCACCTGATGGGTGATGCCGGCTGGCAAGCGTTTACTTCAGCGTAGAACCGGGGTTTCGAATCCCGGCCACCGATGCACGGTGGCACGGCAAGGAATACGCGGACCTATGCGTGATGCCAATGCAGTAAGGCCGATGCCGACACCACTTTCAACATTTTCAGAATCGTTGCATACCGCGCAATGAGACTGGAGCCTTGCGCTGCAATGCTATCGGCGATATCGGTGGTGCAGGCCTGCGAACTGTCGGTATCCGCCCGGCGGAGCCGTGAGCGAGGCGGATGCGACAGGATTGCCAAAGCCCGACAGGCGTCAGCAGCCCTTCATCGCGGCCTTGGTCCGCTCCAGCCAGGCCGCATTGTGGCTGCGCGCATGCCGCGACCAGTGCTGGGCATCGTCGATGATGCTTGCGAACAGGCTGCGGGCCTGCTCGCGATCGTCGGGTTGCGGCTGCGCTATCAGCCATTCGGCGTAGAGGCAGCGAGCGGCCGCATCGTTTCCGCATTCCACGGCGCGCTCGAATGCGGCGCGGGTGCCGGGCGCCTGGGTAACTGCCAGTGCCTGCGCGTAAAGCAGGGTCTGTTCCGGCTTGCGGCGCACATCCGGATGGCGGGCGAACAGGCCGTCCAGCGTCTCCACCGCCAGCGCGGCGTGCCCGGACTCAAGGCGGGCTCGGGCGAGGCCGGTCAGGATGTAGGGATCGTCACCCAGCGGCGAGCTGGCCGCCTGCTCGAGCAGGGTTCTGGCTTCCTCGGCCTGGCCTGCATCCAGTAGCGTCATGCCAAGACGAGCCCGATTCTGCACGGTGGGCGTGCGCGCCAGCTCGGCGCGAGCGTTACGCAGGTCCTGGCCCGGGTCCATGAGCTGCTTGGCGGAGCGGATGGCCTGCCGGGCGCCGCGCGAGTGGCGGACTTCCGGGAAGTAGATCGCCAGGAAGTAGACGACGCTGCCGAGCAGCGGGAACGAGAAGAGCAGGATGAGCCAATAGAGGCTCTGGCCCGAGCGGATGGCATGCACCGCGAAGTAGATGGCCGCCAGTACGTGGAGTCCGATTCCGATATAGGGCATGTGCGCCGCCTCGTCCTTGTGGGGGCTGGAACTATAGTGGGGGAGGGGTGGGGTGCCAATGGGGTGGGGCGATCGAGCGTGACGCGTCACGTTAATAGGGTTGGATTCTGCGAGGTAGGGCGCTGCATGTCACTATGTGAGGGTGCTGCATTGATGGAGGGCAATACATGGAACGTACGCAAAAAGCACTAGCGATGGCCAATGTCGCTGGTTGGGATCGGCGCTGGTCACGTTTGGCTTGGTTCAAGGGGGCTTTTATCTGAAGGCGTATTGGGACCACTTCGGCCTGGATCCCTTTCAGTTTGTGGCAGTGAGTGAGCTTGCGCTGGCAGGTTTAGCGGGCATCGGTTTGGTGTTGTTCTTCATGCTCGTGGCCCTGCTGCTTGGCGGCTGGGTTGAGGGCAAACTGACAACGCACACGCCCAAGGCCAGTCCGTTGATATGGCTGGTCTTGACGATCTTCCTTGTGGGCACGGCCGCGTTGATGTGATGGGCGAAGGGCTGGCCGCTTCTGATAGGCACAGCTTTGATGGCCATCTGCGCAGTGATCGTGCGCGTGTCGGCGGTGTTGCCGGCCTTCTTCAAGGACTCACCATGGCTGGTCTATGTCCTAGCGATGCTTGTCTATGTATCGTTTTCTTCGAACTGGCTTGGTTCTGAGCGCACCAAGAAGATCGCTGCCGATAGCAGCGAGCACACGGTGGCTGTGACTGTTGACGGAAAGGTGCAAGGCGGCCTGATACTGGCGGGTCGCTTTGGTGATAGTTATGTGTTTTGGGACTCAGGGCAGAAGCATGCATTACTTGTGCGTGCGGACGATGTCAGCAGATTGGAGGTTGCGCGTGGTTCTTTAGCGCCTGCAAAGTCAGCCCAGTAGCGATTAGGAAGATCTACCAGGGGTATGGCTCTGGATCGACCGAGACATTGAGTACCCGTTCGCGCTTGGCGTTTTTGCCCTAGATTGCCGTATGCGGTGGCCGAGCGCTCCCTTGGATGCACTCCAGTGACGACTCCCCGCTTCGGTGAACTAGTTAGTTAGCTCCCCGTGCGAACCAGTGGAATGACGATCTCCGGATGCGGTACCGTTTGTCTTAATTAAGACTGAGCTAACCGAGTAATGTCTGAAACGATAGCGTCAAACGCCCAAGGTAAGCCCATGCTGTGCGAGGTCCAACGCATCATCGAGGACTTCGATGCACTATACCCGTCACAAGACGTGGGTGCCGCCGTGGAGGCCATCGGCATCGCGACGCACGGCAAAGGCCTTTCGCAGTGGTCGGACCTTATCCACAAGCGCTTGGGCGCCTTGAGCGCTCCCGACCAGTACGGGGTGCGAGAGCATCTCCGCGACCTCACAACCGAAGTCGTATATGCGCACGCGCTATTTGATCAACCGCTCGAGCCGGTATTGAAAACTTTGGGGGCGGCTAGCTCGATCTCCGCGCCGCCCGATACTCGCAAGACCGCGGCGCCGATCGACTGGACAGCCTTGATCCAGGCCGCGCGCGTGCAGTCGTTATTGACCCAGTGGTACGCTGACAACTTGGACATGCGCTACCCGCGCGAGTTTGCGGTTGCGCGCGCCGCGCGCCGCCTAGCTGACCGCGGTTTCCCGGTGGAGCACGAGCGCACGCAACTTCGTCTTTCGCAGCAAACTAACGATCGGTTGATCGCGCGCTTGGAGGAATTGATCGGCGATCTAGGTGGACTAAGCTTGCTCCGAGAGTTGTTCCGAAAGGCCATTGCAACGTATGACGCCGACTCGGAGCGGTACATGATCGTCAGGGATACGAGGGTTGGGCGTCCGCGTGAACCAGACTTCCCTTGGGGTTACCTCATCGCCTTGAGCGCCAAGCACGTCTGCCGCCGCAACAGTCGCAGACCTGGCAACGAGGCTTGGGAAGAGCTTATCGGCCTAGCAACGGATTTTGCCGCCCTTCATGACGTCCAGGACTACACACCGCCGATCTTTGCGCAGATCCCGACCGACAAGCTCGTTGCGACGTTGACGAGACGAGCGCTCTACGACTCAATTTACACCTTTCCGCAACTACGCTCGAGCGATGTGCTGCGCATGCTTCGGCCGTTGCTGGCCGAGATTCCCGCTGACAGAACTTACGGTCCTGGTTGGACGAAAAATGACGTATTCTCCGTCATCGAGCAGCTATACCGGGCCATAGGAGATTGCCGCGGTCCGGTCTCTCTTGACCTTCGGCACATCGCCAAGACCGTTCCGGGCGTGGCGCCTGTGCTAGCCAAGCACATCCTGTTTGACGTGCTCTCGCACCCTTCCACGGGCCCAAACTCGCAGTTCTTCCGTCCCACCGACCAGACCGTGCGCGGCGCAGATCCGCTAACTGGCCCAGGCAACAGCCTGTACCTGCGCCCATTGATCCGGCTGGATGGCAAGCGCGCTATCGTCATAGATCGATCCGTGGCCGGGCCGGGCATGGTGGAGGCAGTGCTCAGTGCCGTGCGCGGGTACGAAGGTGCCGACACGTTCCAGGGCAAGGTGATTGGCGCAGGGGCCGAGGCGCTCATTCGACTTGAGTTCGCACAGCACGGTATTGCGATTCATACCGGCGACTACGACACGCCAAAGGTCCATGGCGAGTGCGACATCGTTATCGACGAGGCTGGCAACCTGGCATTCATTGAGTCCAAGGCCAAGGCCCTCACTCGAAACGCCGCCAACGGCAATGATGTCGACGTACTGCTCTCGCTCGCCGGCAGCGTGGTTGCGGCGATGGAGCAGTCTTTTGGGCATGAGATGCAGTTACGAAAGCACGGCGAGCTTGAGCTTTACGATAAGGAAACACGGAAGGTGAATCACACCTTGACCTGGAGAGGCCAGACCGTCGATCGCATCGCTTTGTCCCTGTACGACTTTGGTTTTTTCCAGGATCATACTGCGATCTCAAAGCTGATGTGGCCGATGTTGAATGCTCGCTACGGAGCGATCGACCCTGCAATCCAGAACACCTTCAAGGGTCAGTTTAAAAAGTTGAACGAGAAGGTGTTGCCAAAGCTCACCGGACACCTGCAGATTTGGGAAGAGCTTGGCTTTCAGGGGGAGGACCCCTTCGCATTCGGCAACTGGTTCCTGAGTGCCCCGCAGCTTTTTGGGCTGCTCGATGGGATCCAAGGGCCGGCCGAATTCTTCGAGCGACTCGGTTTTCTAAGAAACCTGACATATCAAAGCTACAACTTCCACCACCAACTCAAACATGCCTTATCTCTCAAGGCGGAGCGGGATGTTCGCGCCGACGGAGAAAGGCCTTGAGTAAGAGCGAGACCAGGCAACTTGGGAGAGCTTCCGCTTGGGGCCGGCAAAGCACACCTGGACGGAACAGGCTCGTAATTGTCGGGGGAACTTACAGGCAGGCAAGAGCCGAGCCAGAGCCGCAGCCATTGCCAAGCAGAGCCAACGGCGCAGCCAGAACGGATCGAGCAGAGTGGGGCGGTCATCAATGGGAACGCCATCGCGCGTGGGGATAGGGCGCTCGGCAGCTTCCCGGAAACGCCCTCATTCCAAAGCAGCAGCCACATGACCACGCCAGCGATCCCCACAAGGCTGTGACCCCGCCCGTACTCGCCAACCTGAAGGCTAAGGAGGTAAGCTTCGGCCCAGCTACAGAGGGAAGTCATGGTCACAAGGATTGCGGCAGCAGCGGTGCTGTGCGTGATGGCTGCGCCAGTAGGCGCTCAGCAGATTTACAAGTGCGTCACCAAGGGCCGCGTTGAGTACCAGTCGATGCCATGCGCCAATGGTGAGGCGGCGAAAACGTGGAATGTTGAGGTTGCCCCGCGCTCTGCCGAATCCGCAGCCAATGAGCGTCGCCTGGATATGATCAGGCAGCAGAATTCTGCCGCTGTCACGCCTCAACCGGCACCGCGCCCGGCTCCGGTCTACAGAAATGGCGGTGGTGGCGGCCAGCTACATCACGTTTCGCAGTACAAGGACGCCAACGCGTGCGAGGCAGCACGTGCCGAGCGTGAGCGCGTTTTCCGGGCCTATGGCACCAATCGCCCATTTGACGTTGGGCGACGCATGGACGACATGGTTTGGCGTGCATGCAAGTAACCAAAGCCGTGATTCTTTGGACTCACAGTGACAGGAGGGCCTAGGTGGCGGAAGATTTCTCGACCAGCAATCTGAACGAAGCCAAGTTCCATGCGAGCTTGATGATTCGCACGGTGGCTTTCTCGACGTCAGATTCAGTGGGGGCGTTAAGCTCGTATGTGACCGCCGCAGCCGGAGCTGCGTTTATTGCCGCCATCTCCACCGGCTCCTCAATAGCAGCCGCCCTTGGCGCAAACGTCCTTGCCGCATGGCTTTTCACGTGTGTTGTCACGATGGTGATCGGGTTCGCCGCTAAGGGAGCAGGTACTGGCGTCCAGGCTGCGAAGGCTGCGTATGAGATGGGAGCCAAGGAAACGGACCGCCTTGGCGGTTCGGCTTCCTACGACATTTCCCCCTTACCAATTGACGTTCAACGGCTGGTTCTTAAGGCCGCGCCATTCGGCGAGAGGTGGATCGCGCGGCATACGCTTGCCATGGACAGATATGAAGGCGCTCTCTCCATTGCACTCATGAGCAATCTGCAGAAGCGGCTCGTTTTCCTGCAGATATCCGTCCTGCTATTTGGCGGCGGTTACATTTCACGGATGGTGTGGTGGGTGTTCGAGCACGGAAAGATCCCCGGGGTGTAGGGGCAGCGCCCCTACGGAAGCGCCTCACACGCGCTGGCGGGACCTCGGCCCACGGCTCATGTAGACCACATTGCAGGTTTCGGCGCCGGAGCCAGGATCACCGACGCCCAACCGCCGTTCTCGGCGAATCCTGAGGACTTCGGCAAGGTAGATCACGCCGGATTTCGCCGTGGCGGATCCCGTGGGGGCCGGAGCCGATCGCGCAGCCAAGTCTGCGCGAGCCTCGGCCATCATCAGTCGCCATTCCCGCGCAATGTTGCAGATCAGGGACCACCAGGCCATATCGCAGGGTTCCAGCTGGTGACCTTCGGGAGTGAACATGTGTCCAGCTTGGAAGCCGAAACCGGCCCAAGGGCCGGTTAGGTCAGTTCGGTCATGCGGATCGATTTCGATCATGCTGCAAGCTCTTCCTTGTCGGGGGAGCCTGCAGGGAGGCAAGAGCCAAGCCAGAGTGTTGCACGCAACGAAGGACGAAATGGTAAGTCATTGATACATATGAGCGTGAGAGCTCCTCCGCACCACGTTGCTGCGTAGGGCTATGGAGCGGACATGGATGTCCGTCAACGCAATGCAGAGAAGTTGGTGCAACAGCAATGCCATGCACCTAAGTTGGTGCAGCAGCAATGCTGTGCGCCGAACGTGGTGCAATCGCAACACAATGCAGCGATCCTTGTGCATCGGCAAGGTAATGAACTCCGCTCCGCCCCGGTTCCTAACAAGTTGAGTGACGGTGGATTCGGCTGTAACCGTTCAGAGGCTGGTGGGATCTACGGACGCGTTGGTTAGATTCTGGGCCTGACCGGTCCGCTGCGATCCTTGCTTCAGATTAGATTCGTTGTGCTACTGGATGCGGCGGGACTACGTCAGCGCCCCATCAGTCACCAGGTTGAGCCGCTGGAGTCTGAACGGTGCGCTCGCCTTCCTGAGTAGCAGGGTCGCTCGTGCGCGGGGACCGTAACAGAAGAATTCGACCGTCACCAATGCGTGTTACGGTCGAATATCGATGTTACGGTCCTTTGTATGAACGATCTCGACGCCGCTGCTCGCTACCTCCAATCTCTACTGCCCGATATGGTCGGTGAGCTCGAGTCTTGGCCCAGTTCCAAGGCATGCACTCCGCCCCAATTCCTCGCCAGCCTGTTCAGCTTGGCCAACATTGATCTACTGGGCCGCCGGGTGCTACTGGTCAAATTCTCGACGCAGGCGGAACCGATGCCACCTTCTCGGCTGATCGAGGAGGTGAATCGACTTGCTGAAAAGACGGGTTTGAGGGTCGTTCTCGTGCTCTCGGGCGTGTCGCCCTACATCCGCACCAGACTCGTCGAGTCTCGGGTGGATTTTGTTGTTCCTGGCAGTCAGCTGTTCGCTCCGAGCTTCCTGATGATTCTGCGCGAGCGCGATTTGTCTCCACCGGTGTCCCTGTCCGTTGGTGGGCAGCTGAGCCATCCGGCACAAGCGGTTCTCCTCGCCGCCCTATTGCGGCCCGAATTGGAGAAGCGCGGCATCCCTGGGAGCGTCTCGTGGGCACCGCTCGAGTTGGCGCGCGAGGCAGGCTACTCGCGCATGACCGCCTCGCGGGTCGCCCGCGAATTGGTGGCAGCTAACCTGGTCAGCGCCCAGCGCGAGGGACGGGAGACGAGCCTGCGATTCGTGATGGCGCGCCGATCCTTGTGGGAGGCCGCGCTGCCGCGGCTGCGCTCGCCTGTGCTGCGCACCACCTGTATCGGCAAGGCTGGTCTGGCCATGCTGCCGGCCGATGACTGTCGTGCCTCGGGGGAAACCGGCCTGTCCGTGCTCACCGAACTGGCGGTGCCAGCGCGACCGGTCGCTGCGATCCCGCGAAACTACTTCCGTCGACATCCGGAACCGGCATGGTTTCCCGTGGCCGGCGAGGGCTACGCAGATGTGCAGCATTGGGCCTATTCCACCCGCCTGGGAGGCGCGGGCGCCGTCGTGGACCCGTTGTCCCTGTACCTGTCCCTGCAACGACAGGGCGACCCGAGGCTGGACGGCGCGCTTCGGGACCTCCTTGATGAGGTCTTCGCCTGATCGCTGGCCGGCACGAGATTGGTTGCGTCCAGTTGTCCGCTGGCCACGTAGACACCCGAAACATCGACAAGTACCTAGGCGACGTGTGTAACCTTGCAGTGCTGCTGGTGCCTGGCCAGGTTGTGCCGCTGCCGTTCATATGGCGCAGGATTTGAGAAATCTAGTGGCCCTGGCCGCCGAGGCTCACGTAGGCAGGATGCAGCAAGGCTGATTGTTCCAGAGGCAGAGTCTGCTCCTGGCCGGAAGCGGATATTGGGACGGCCTGCCGGCTGGCCCGGTTGTAACGTCCGCTTTCGACCCAAAGCACGGACGACGACGGGTGTAGCAATACAGGCTGGCGCCCTACGATCTGCCATCGCTCTGGTTCGGCGCAGGATGCCTGGCATGCGCGTTTAGCCCATAGGTTTTACCTTCGTACTGCAGTCTCCGTAGCGCCAGCACATCAGTGCGCGCACTTCCGCGCACCGCCTCCCACTGCTTGCGGCCGGCCGCGGTCAGCACTATGGCGGCGCCCTCGCCCCCCAGGTGCTCGCCGTGCGGTTCGGTATCCGGTCTGCCGTCCCGCCAAGAATACGCGGTCGCCATCATTTCGCCATCGACGTCGTGCCACGTGGTCTGATCCACTGTTCGCCAGTGCAGCTGCTCGGTGATATGCGGATTTATGACCATTTCCCAGGGCGGCATTGCGCCGAACTTGGGCCGCGCTACCAGCTCAACGGGCGAGCCGGTCGGCAGTATGTGCACCAATTTGGTCGGATCTCCCTGCATATTCAAGAGCGCGCCCAGCAACCGCAACTGGCTCCACTCGTAGCGGAAATCCAAGTAGCGGCCGCGGTAGCACGTGATCTCGCCTAGGACGAAGTCCGCGGAGGTGTGATGGGCGACATCCTCGCTAACGCCCTCCAGCCACGCCTCCTCATCACCCCCCCCCTCGGGCAGGACCGGACGCCTGACGAACGCCGGCCGCAGGTCCACGTCGGTACGAAGCCAAGCCGGAGCCAAATTCAACGCGAGCAGCAGGTCATCGACCTGGTCGCCCGGGATGCGGCCGGCGGCCGCCAACTCGCCGGCAACGCGCCGCAAGGCGCGCAGTGCCGCCATCACGTGGGGGTAGAAGAACGCGCTATGCAGGCCAAACATCGACAAGCGGGCGCTCAAGCAATTGATGCCCGCTTGGCCGAAGGCTTCCACGCCGCCCCAGCCGTCGATCAGCTGCTGAACGCGATGACGCACGTGATCCTCGGACACGCCGGCGATCTGGGCGAGCAGCTCAATGGCGTCCGGGAACGGCGCGCTCCAAGCTGCGGGATCGGACACAGACGGGGGGCCGAAAGGCTGTGCTCGCAATTGGTCCGCGCGGTCGGGGGCGCCAATCGGCGGAAGCGCGAAGCTATAGAATGCAGGCATCGGCGTCCTAACCGGATCACTTTCGCGGCCCCAGCGGGTGGCGAGCTGCCGGGCGAGTTCCCCAATGCCAAAGTCGGCATGGGCGATGAGGCCAACAACGAGCGCGACCGTCTCGGATTTGAGCTCCGCGCATGTCGCACTGTGCATCAGCCGCAGGCCGTCGATGACAACGTCGTCCTCGTCATTGGCCAGTAGGCTGAGCATCAGGTGCGCGAACGTGTTCGGATCGGCGGAAGCTAGCGCGAGAGCGGCGCGGCCGGCATGCCAGCGCACGTCGGTCACTGGCAAAGAGAGCATGCGTTCGATCAGGGAGGCAGCGAGGGTGGCGTCCGTCTGCACCGCATCAACGCTCACATCCTCACCAAGTCGGTAGTCGCGCGTACTCGGCAGTTGTTCCTCCACCGCGGCCCACATCGCCGCCCAATCGGGCGACGCCGTGAGCACCGGCCAGATATCGTCAGCATCCCACAGCAGCGCGCTGACCGACTCTTCCCCCCCACTAGCGTGGCGGTGAAGTTGTCATAGGCTTTGTGAAATACCGCCTCGCCTTCCAGCTGCAAGCGTGCCGCGAAGTAGCGGCGCAGCCCGCCACCCCACATCCAAGACCAGCGCGAACTGCCGTCGCCGACCAGTGGATAGGCGGCGACCAGGCGGGTCGCGGTCGTATGATCGCCTGCGGCCAGTGCGCGGTCCACCAGACCGAAGCGGCATTGGTAATCGGCCTGAAGCTTGGGATGGCGATCGAACAGGGCCAGCGCCCCAGGGAGGTCCGCGTCCGGCAGCAAGCGTACAAACGCCATTGTCGCCCCGTAGCTGATTTCCACACCCGTCCTGTCCGTATCGAGAAGCGCGATCAGCTGCACCATGTCTGACACGCTGTCGTAGCGCGTGGGCGAGCTGTGCATCCGGCGACGCAGGTGGGGAACACCCTCCAGGCGTTGCAAGGCGGCGTCGACCGGGCTGGCATCTTCGCCACGTGCGAGCAGCGCGGCGCGTAAGGCCGCCAGCGCATCCGGCCGCACGTCGATCAGTGCGTGTCGCTCAATGTTCTCAAGCAGTCGATTACGCACGCAGCCAACCTGCTCGGGCGCTGCAAGGCGGATGGCCTCTTGCAGGAATTCGCCTTCTTCCGATTCTCGGTAGTAGACTGCGCGGTGGAAGGGCAGGCACAACGCCACCCACAGCTCGACACAGGGCAGAACGCGCGTCGGATCGCGGCGCACGGTGCCTTTCATCAAGCCGTCAATCATCGCCGGGAAGCCGATCAGCTGGTGCGCAAGTAGGGCGTCCCCAACGCTGGACGCTAGTGCTGCGCTGTCAGCGGCGGCCTCGACTACGAGAACATGGGCCAACCGGTGCGCCGCATCGCGCCCTTCGGTGGAGCTCATTCCGATCGCTTGGCGCGTCAGCACACGAACGCGATGAGCCCGGCCGCGCGGGTCTGCCCGGTTGGCGGCTTGCAGCAAATTGGCCCAAAAGGCGTATTGCGGATCCTTCTTGGCCGGCAGGGCGTAGCCCAAGGTCTCCCCGCGCTGCTGCGCAAGCAGCTCGTGCGCACGCTCGGTGCGTCCAATGCGCGCCAAGGCCTGCGCTAGCCGTGCTGTGCTGGCCAGGAACTGGCTCGGGGTCCCAATCTCGCGCTGAGCCAGTAAGGCTTCCAGGCGCACTTGCGCGCCACCAACATCGTTGCTCATCCGGGCCATAGCTTCTGCCACCAAGATCTGCAAAGGCGTGTGGCGACCTCCCTGGTGCGGGTGTTCGCCGAGCACCTGATCGAAGGCCGCCACCGTGCCCGCGAGTTCTGATGCGCCAAGGCGTGAGGCCGATTGGAGCAAGGACCCCAACACCTTGGGCGCTGCCCTCTCAAGCTGCAGGGCGCCGAAATGCTCATCGCCCCCACCCGTGCCGGCCCGGCACACGTAGCGCATAAAGCTGGCACACAGCCGGGTCGCGGAGCCAGCCGCGACGGTGTTCGGGGCGCGTCGACTATGCGCGGCCAACTGCCCGGTCTCAAGGGCGAACTGCTCGAGCGGGCGCAAGATATTGATTCTAGGCGGTAATGTCCGTGGCACCGGCAAGTTCATCCACACGCCCAGTTCAGCAGATTCCATGACAGCGCGAACGACATGGCCTGTTTGGTCTAAGTTTGTAGCGTCGTCCAGCCTGTTCAGCCCTTTGGTCGACGCGCCGTCATACAGTGCGCGCGCTTGCGGGACGAAGCCGCGCCGCACAGCAAGCAGGGCCGTGGCTCGGCGAAGTCCGGGCGATACCTGTGCGAGCGCCGCAGCGTCGGCGACCGCTTCGGCGAGCGCGGCGGTCGCTTGCGCGAGCCTATCCTCACCGTCCGCAAGCAACTGCCGCGCCGCTTGGGCGGCCAGCAGTGCTCTTGCCGTCGGATCTAGGCGAAGGTCGGCGATCAACGCATCCCGGTCAGCCAATGGATTGCGCGCGAGCACGGCCCGCGCCGCGCGCTCGCGCAGCTTCGTGCCAATTTCTTCGGGCTCGCCGGTCGGACCAAGCTCGCGTCGCAGCGCCTCGACGATGCGGTCGATCCCTGCGACGAGCTCGGCGAGCGAGCGAAACTCGCTCGCGCGTTCGGCCCACTGGCCAAATTCGTCCACGCGCATGGAATACCCGCTACTCATACGGCCAATGCCCAGATCGTGCAGCGGTTCGATCTGCTCGAACAAAGTTCGCGCCCGATCCAGGTTGCCCTGCTTCAACCATGCATCTACGACCAAGAAGCCGTCGCCCCCGACTTCGTCGAGAAAATCTTCGCCCTCGTCGAGCCGTCCCAGCGCCAGTAGCGCCCGGATCGATTCGTCCGGTTCGTCGAAAGCCTCGGCGCGCCGAGACATCTCGTCCGCGGCCAGGATTAATGTAAATGCCGCAGTTGGGTCGACCACCATTTGCAGGGAACGAAATGCCAGGCGAATGTCCGCACGAATCTCCGACGCCGCGCGCCCGGCCAGGTATTGCGCGCGTAATAGCGTCGGTGTAGCCAAGGCCAGCGCTTCGACATGTGCCCCGGCGCGCATCAGGTAGCGAGCAGCCAGAAAATGCTGTGGCGAGTTCGCGGGAGCCTGTGCGGCCAAGTTCGCCAGCTTGCGGTAGGCGCTCGCTGAGTAGTCTGCGTCCGGCAGCCCGTAACGCGTGGGCTTGAGTCGGATTAGGAACAGCCGAAAGCTATTGTGGAAGATGGACCATGCCTGGCCTGAACGCTTGAGCAGATGACGGACCTGACGCCAGGTCCGCTCGATGGCAGCTGGTTGATACAGGCTTTCTAGGTCGCGCGGATCCAGCGGTGCTTCGGCCCGAGCCACCAAGCCCAAGATATCGAGCACCTCGTTGTCCTCTCTCAGACCGCGCAAGGTGGCCGCGTACAATTCGTCGATTTCGCCCAGGTACTGGAATCCCTCGCGCAGAATCCGATCACGCGTCGCGTCATCTTCCGCCGCAACCAACGCCTGTAGCAGGTAGTGCGTTGCCAGCGGATGGCCTCGGGTCAGTTCGTGCAAGCGTGGCCGGGAAACCGCCGTCGGCACGCCAAGAGCATCGGCCATGTCAGCGATGGCCGCCACGGAGAGCCCCTGCATTTCGACCCGCCGCTCCGCCACGCTGGCCTGGTCACGTACGGCCGGTGGAATGTCGGGCAGGTCCAAGAGCTGGGTACCCAGGATGAAGAGCACCCCGGCAGGCACCGCTGACGGCAAGGGCAGGTCGGCCAAGAATGATCGCGTCGGCCGCTCTTCGCGCGGCACATGGTCAAGACCGTCGACGATGATCAAGGTGCGCAGGCCGTTCGTGGTAAACCGCTCCCCGGCCTGACCCAGCAAGGCTTCAAGCTCCTCCCGGCGGTGCCTCTCGTTTTCGCTAAGGAATCGTACCCCTTGCAGGCCGGTATTGCGCAGACCGGCAGCCACGTCTTCCAGGAAGTCGGCCGATTCCCCGCGACCGATGCCTTGCGCTCCACCGGGTACGTAGGCAAGGTAACGCACGACCACGAGTTGTGGCTCGGCTTCCAGCGCGATCTGCAGCAGAGTCGACTTGCCTGAACCAGGCGGGCCGACCAACGACACGTAGCCCTTTGGATTGCCTCGTACCACGCGCTGTAGTTGCGCCTCGGTGCTGGGATTGCGTTGCACGGCCACGCCGACAGGGAACTGATGGCGATGTCGCGGCTCGTTCTCAGGCCAGCTCATCTGCTCAAGAAACTCCGCCCGCGTCCACCGATCGCGTTCAGGGACGCGCGCGACTAGGTGCGGGAGCCGATCGGCGATGCGGTCGACTTGTGGCTGGGTTCGGCTCGTGATTCCGTAGAGCGCGGCAAAATTTGGCTGGTCACCGTGCACCAATTCGAGGTGCTGGAAGAAGTCCTCAAACTCGGATTGCTTCAACCCGGCGGCCGCCTGCAGATCGTGCACGAACGGACCCCACGGCGTAGCGCTCCACTCCGCCAGCGACCGGTCCGGATTGCCCTGCCACTCGGCGACGAACTCCCGTGTCGAGCCTCCGTTGCCGACGCGATCAGCGCCTGACGGCGTATCGTCCACCACGACCCGCAGGCGGATGCGCACGTCGGGGCAGCTGGCTTTCAGCTCCTGCCAGGCTTGCAACAGCCCGGGCAGCAAGCCCGACCCACCGGTCAGGAGGGTGGCGATACGAAACGGGTCCGGATCGCGACTGGACTTGAACTGATGGCCGATGACCTCATCGTCGAAGCCGAGTACGACATCGTCAGCGATACCCGCACACCGATCCGCCACACCCACCCAGCGCAACTGACGGGTTTGGAGACCGTGGTAGATGGCGGCGGCCGCGGAGGCGTACTGACGCGTGTAGCCGAACATCGCATTCCGCTCGCCTGCGCCAGGCGCGCGCCGAGTCGGTGTTGTACCGCCAGCGGTACCCTTGCCGCGGTCTACTGGATCAGGGGTGCTCATACCGACATCTTAGAGAATCGTCTTTGCTCAGCACAGGTGCTTGCGCGTCGCTTCGTGGCCCATCAGAACGCAGATCAGTCGACGTGTACCGGGAAGCTATCGCCAGATCCAAAGTCCGCTATTGGCCGGCAATTGTTCTTGCGACCAATGACGCAACTGGCGGAACTGGCGAATGCAGGTGCCAACCTCAGCAGCGGTAAGCAGGCGAGGCGGGGTCTTGGTGGTCATAGAAGATAACTCCGGAGGGGTAGGGAGCCCAGATTAGGAGGGTGCCGAACTTGGAAACACGACAGTCGCCCGACAGGCCCCCGACACAGATCAACTGCCAGGACTTGGCCCAACGAGAAATCCGGGGCAACTGCTTATTCGCCCGTGATGTTCTCCCCGTGCCCCCAGAGGGGGGCGAGGCCCAACTGCCTAGTCACTCACCACAGACCCCATCCTAGACGCGCAGGCGACCCGGGACAGCTCTATGGCGAGGGCTGATGGGAGGTCAATGGCTCCAACTCTGGCAAAACACCCGCAAATTGATGATGCAGTGCATTCATCCATGCCAGAACTGGTTCGCCTGGCCACAGGTGCGCCAGATTCAGAAGGGTTAGCATGGCAAGAGCATTGCTGTTCATGACCACCCCCTCCAGAAGCGAGCCCGGGTAGCCATTTAACTGCCTCGCCAAGGGGTGAATCCCGGCATGGAGATAGGAGTTCAAGCCGACATACAGACATTGTCTGGCTCTGCCCAACAACTGTGATGCTCCTCGGGGCCCAGAGGACTCAAGCTTTGCGAGCATGTCCTGAACGCCAGGGAGCCTCTTTGCCGCTTGCTGACTCTCCAGAGTCAGGGGCGCAAGAAGCTTCTCGATGTCGGTGTCGGTAGCTGCATGACATGCCCAGGTTGCACGCACGAGGGCCTCATACTGGGGCCGGACCAGCGAGATTGCTGACTGGGGCAGGGTAGCGATCAGGGACTGTACTGCCACGGCGTGATCCAGGGACATCTGGCAAAGTGCCGCCACCGCCGTCGATCTTCGGTCGCGTCCATGCTCTATCTCGATCCAAGCGCCTCGAATTTCACCCAAGAGCTCCAAGGAGCCCTCCAGCAAAGACGCCCGATCTTGGTCAGCCGATTGAGGCACAAGTTATCCTAGAATCGTGATCTTCAGGCAAGAGTAACAACTCTTCGATCAGGCAGAGCCCCTCACTTGGCCGGTTGGGCTGCAGCATCTGTTAGTCGCTAATCTCTGCATTGCATCATCCGTGCATCAGCAATTTCTGCGTTGCGTCAGTCGCAAGTCAAATTTTTCTGCAATGGACCGTCTTGCACTGAAATTTTCTTCCTCAAAAGCTGAAATCTCTGCAATGGCACCCTAAGAATGTCTGCGATGAACACTGACCAGAAGGCTGCCGAGGACGGTGTCAGCCAGCATCGCCCGCCTCGCAGCGCTCAACAGCGCCGCTTTCAATCCTGGGTGGCGACTGGAACCCGAGGCGAGTCTATGTGGGTTTTTTTAGATCGCGCCCAACACTAGGTGCTTGATTTGGTTGCGATATGGCCCGGAGTGTTCGTCGCACACCTTCAGCCCGACTGTTAGAGACATGATTCAGAGAAAAAGCACAGTGCAGGGACACGATCCTGCAAACATCGTATGCGCCAGTAGCCTAAACGGACCCCATCAGGTGGTCCAAACCCAACTGCGGGCTGCTGCGCCCTATAGTCCATAGACTATAAAACACCTTTCAGATCAATGCGTTGCGATTGCGCGGCGTTTCTCTGCGTGCTAATTCTGAGAGGCCGCGCTATGCGGAGACCTTTGATCGGCGGAGAAAACAGCTATGGCCTGACGCAAATGGATGCCTTCGGCTAGAACGACGAAAGGTCAGGGCTGCAACCCTGACCTCTCTGGACAACCGGATACTCCGCCGATTGGGGCTAGCCTTTCATGCCTCTCTACTTATGTCAATAGTGGGGCGGGCATCTTTTGCCTCGGGTCCTGAGGGCCCAAGTATGAACTCTCCAATGAGAGCCGCGCGACCTGTTAGAGACCTGGTTGTGAAATCGGGTGAGTTGGTGATGTGCAGCTCGAGACTGTGCCGCATAGTGAGTTGCACAGCGCCTGACAAAATTCATATCCAAATAGAAGGGACTTCAGAGTACCAATGGGTAGGCGTTGGCGATCTATCCTCGTACAACCAGGAGGTCACTAAAAAGAGGATTCGGCACGTCGCCAGTACGGACGCTGCTCAGGAGGCAGTAGCTTTGCAATGGGCAAAAGCGCTCGGAGCAGCGCTGAGGGCGCACGGCGCTAGGTTGTCTAAGCGCACGTGCGATGAAATCGCCGGGAAATTCGATGTTTCGGCGAAGACTGTCAGACGTCGCTGGCGGCTGTACTGCTACAACCCGCTACCGGCATCTCAGTTGCCGAGCCTGCCTGGTCCATCGCCGAAGGCCAGGCTTCTGCCACCCCTCGTGGAGAGCTTGATCGCCGCCGCGATCGACGAGATCTATCTGGTCCGTGAGGCAAGCTCAGTTGCAGCTGTCGTTCGAAGGTGTGCACAGCTCTCGCGGGATGCGGGTGTAGCAGCCCCCAGCTACGCGGCGGTCAAGGCGCGTGTCCGAGCACGAGATCCAATGCAACTGGCTGTGAAGCGCCTTGGGAGCCATGAAGCTCGTGCAAAGCAGGCTCCATCGATCCGAGGCTTGGACACGTCATCCCCCCTTGAGGTCGTCCAAATTGATCACGCAGTCGTCGACTTGATGGTGGTTAGTCCACTGACACGGCAGGTTATCGGGCGGCCGTGGATCACGCTCGCTATCGACGTCTTCACTCGTTGCGTTGTTGGCTACTACATGAGCTTTGATCCGCCCGACCAGACTTCAGTTGCGCTGACACTTGAGCACAGCTGCCTGCCGAAAGAGCGGTGGCTTGAATCCATTGGGCTAGATGGCAAACTCAAGTACTCAATCTTCGGAAAGATGGCTCGAATCGCGTGGGACAACGCGAAGACATTCAAAACAAAGGCGCTGCTCGCGCAATGCGAGCGCTACGGAATTGAGGTCCGTCCCAGACCAGTCCGCAGGCCTCACTACGGCGCCTATATCGAACGCTACATCGGCACGATGATGGGCGCGGTGCATCTCCTGCCTGGGACAACTTTCTCCAACTCAAAGCAGCGAGGTGACTATCCATCGGAGAAGAAGGCGGTACTTACCATCGCGGAACTTGAGCAGTGGCTCGCGCTCCAGATCGCGGGCGTATATCACAACTCTCCGCACAGTGGGCTGGGCGGAAGGACTCCATTGCACGTGTGGGATCAGTCGTGGTCTAGCGAGCAAGGCTCCACCCGCTTTCCCCCTATGATCGGCAACCCTCGCGACTTCACACTAGGCTTCCTGCCGGCCGCCAATAGAAGAATAGGTCGGGCAGGAATTCAGCTGCACTCGCTTCACTATTGGGATCCCGCCCTTTCACCATTCATCAATGATGGTATTGAACATCGAGTGCACTATAGCCAGCGCGACCTCAGCAAGGTGTTCTTGTATGCAGCTGGCGACTACATCGATGTGCCACTACTAGATCGTTCTAGGAACCCATTTTCGCTCTGGGAACTTCGCGACATCCGAGCTCAGATGAAGGAGCAAGGCAGGAAAGCTGCTTCGGAGAGCGAACTGTTTGATGCACTTGAGCGTCAAAGGGAAATCCTGCATCAAGCCGCGACGAGCTCAAAGAAAGCTCGCCGTAAGTTGGCCAAGTTGCCGCCGGTAGTACCCAAGGCGGTCAGAGAAGAAGTCGATTATGCAGAGCCCGCTCTACCAATCCCCTCCAGTGAGGGCCTGGTGGAATGAACCTGCCTGAAGATATCGGTCGCACCCATCCTCATCTAGAGGGCGATCTTCCGTTCGTGCTGAGTTCCCACTCAGTAAGGATTTTGAAGGCTTTGAGCCAGCTTCGCGTGGGCGAGTACCGACGCAGCCGGCCTGTGTGCCTTCACATTGCAGCAGCTGCCGGCAGCGGAAAGAGTCGGCTCCTCAACCACTACATGTCCCAAGTCTCTGCCGTTCGGGAAGCGACGGGGTCGCGTTACAGAGAGGCGATCTTGATCGAGGCACCTTATGACGGCAACTGCATGAAGATGTGCCGGTCCATCATCAATGCGTGTTTGCCCGGGTTTCCCATCCGCAAAACCCAGAACATACACGAGCAGGTCGCTGACGTGTTGCAGGCATCGGGGGTAAAACAGCTTCTGATTGATGAGGCTGGACATATTCTCAACGCTGGGAAATCTGGCCAGCAATACACTCTTGCACTCATCAAATCCATCTGCAATCTGGGCATCACGGTATGCATCGCAACAACGAGGAACATGGTCAATGCGCTGGCTGCAGACGAGCAACTGGCATCTCGGTTCAAAAGGGTTGAGCTTCCCGTTTGGTCAGAATCCAACGAGTTCCGTCAGTTCCTGGCCGGCATTGAAGTCGAGCTGAAGCTTCCTGAGCGTTCCCACCTGGACAGCAAGACCATGATTCGCTGGCTGACAGCCCATGACTGCTGCGTTACCTTCAGATTGTTACATGCGGAGCCGACAAAGCCGACCGCCGACCGATACAACATTTCGCATAATGTATATTATGTTCGCAGGGTGTGGGCCAGACTGGCACAGAGCTTGCCTCGACCCTTGGCCCTGCTGTGGCATGGAGCCTGATTGTGCGTGATCGCAACCTAACCGGCCCTTGGGCCGGTTTTTCGTTTAAGGGTGGCCGACTGGTCACCCCCGAGGGCCGCGAGTTGGAACCGCAGGACCTTGCGTGGTTGTCCCTGCTGGCCGCACAGGCACAGGAATGGCGCCGCATGATGGAGATCGCCCGAGGCGGTCAGAAACGGCCATTCGGGCGTGCGGGCATCGTTGACCTAGCTGAGGTTGCCCATCGCCGCGCAAAGCGGTCTTCCACGGTGATGGCTGGTCCTGACGCCGATCCTGTTGCGGGTGTCCTGCCGGTGCCGGGGCCGAGACCTCGCCAGCGCGTGTGAGGCGCTTCCGTAGGGGCGCCGCCCCTACACCCCGTAGAATGGCCGCCGGATCACTTGGGGGTGCCATAGATGGCGAATTCGACGGGATTGGTTTGGAAAGTGGCGTTAGGGGTCTTCGTGGGCGGCAGCGCTCTGCTGCTTGCCACATGCGGTGTCCTGGGGATTGCAGGACACGCAGCCATGAAAGAACAAGAGCGTGCCGGGGAGGCCCTCGCGCGCCAGCTGTATCCAGAAATCCCAATGGCTGAAGTGCGCAAAAGGCGCGAGGCCGCAGAGCGAGCAGCAAGGCCCAAGGAACTTGCGCCGGGTCACCGCTGCATCAACGGACAGACATTCCGGCGCGTGGAAAATGGATGGGTGCAGGTTTCCTCATCCTGCACCCTGTGATGCGTCACGTTAGAAGCTTGCCGGGTACGGTGGCGTCTCTGGGAATGTGCCCATAGGACGCTTGCCGACCTCAATGAGTGCGTGCGGGGGCACCTCAGGCGAGTCCGTAGAAGCTGCCTTCGCAATGCTTCGGGAATCGTCTTCCCGGACAGCTTCGGACTGCTGACGCGGAGCGCGGTAGGGATTGTAGGCCGGGCCATCGCGTGCGATCGCAACGCATACCGGGATCGAAATCTTGGCCTTGGTGCCCTGCTCTGTTACGCACGTGCAGGTTGTGTCCTGCGGCGTGGTGCCGGAGGCCATGCAGTAAAGCTCAGGCTGTGATTGCACGCTGCGATCATCGAAGGCCGGTGCCGACCACGGCTGGAACTCAATCCGCGGCTTGTGACGTTCGATGTACTCCTCACGGTTGAGGGGCCGTGCCGCCGGCACGCCCGCGCCCAAGGGCGCCAGGGCTCCAGCCGCCGGCAAAGCACCGGCCCCCTGTTCCACCTTCTTTGGTGCCGGTGGCGGTTTGATGATGAACGCATAAATCATCCAGACACCAAGGACTAGCGCAATGGTGACGGACAGCGCCTGCCAGACCTTCTTAGGCACCTTGAATTTGTGGCTGGCCGTGTGCAGCGTGGCACTGCGATAGCGGCTATACAGCGCCTTGGGGTAAGCCCAGATTTCCTCTTCGGCCTTGTCACGAACCTTCTCGTCATACGGATCACTTTGGACGCGCGACCACGTAAGGACGCCAGCCCGCTGCATGCCGAACGAACGATTCATGTGCGTGTGCGAGCCGATGAGCGTGCGCACCTGATGGTGGATCTTGTTCGGCCATTGCGTGACGAACACAAGATCGAAACCACGATGCCGATGGGTGGACATGGCACGGATGCGAGGATCGTCGGATTCACCCGGCTTTCCGGTAGACGGGAACAGCTTGCCGTAACGCTCAAGGCCCTGCGTGTTGCCATCGGAATGCGCTTCGTCATAGATCACGAAAGAGCCGTCCGGAAGCTGTGTCCAGTCGTTGTGGTCGGGCAGCTTCTCCATCCACGGGAAAGCGTCTGCGCCCTCCTCTACTGTGGCGCCTGCGATGTTCGTGAAGAATCGGCGCGGCTGCGCCTTGCCTTCCTTCACCTGCTGCTGGTTCTGCTCATAGAACTCAAGCGCCATCGACATCGCGCGCAAGGTCTTGCCATTGCCGGGTTGCCCCGAGATTAGATACATCATTTGGATGCTGCCTTCTGTACGGCGACCTTGCCTGCGTCGATGAGCACCTTGGTCACGATGGCGGAGCCGATCATGGTGATGGCCTCCCCTGCCCCAGCCATAAGCATCACATTGGCGAGATCGGCCGCGATGCCTGACCACTTCTGAGTGATGAGGTTCAATGCGCCCTTGACGAGCGGCAGGAGGGCTGCGCCTGTAGCGAGACCAAGGCCCGCGCCCGTCAGGACGCGAGCAAGGGAGTTGCCGAGGAGTTGAGTGAGAAACGCGGCTAGCCAAGGCATTACTTGCGCACTCCTGAGACGATGTATGCAGCCGCGAGCGCGGCGCAGGCAATGACCAAGCCTCTGATCATCTGTGCGAAATCACAGAGCGGTTTGAATTCGAAACTGACAGACGTGGAGACAGACCCGACACCAATAGTGACGACCTTCGCAGCGGGACAGGAGCCACCTCCAAGGCCACTAGACCACTGCCCGAGGTAGCTGCTCGGAATTGGCGGGTCGGCATACGGCATCGGTACGTCGCCGGGATATGTAGGGTTCTCCGGAAGGCTGGGATTCTCACCATCACCGTCGCCGTCACCGTCACCATCTCCCCCGCCGTCGCTGTTGCCACCACCGTCACCCTTACCATTGCCACCACCCTCACCATTGCCCCCACCATCACCACCGCCGTCACCGTTACCGCCGCCATCACCACCACCATCCCCGTCGCCACCGCCCGTTTCACCACCGGTACCGCCACCATCGTCACCGCCGCCATCACCAGCAGGCTTAGGCTCAGGCGCGTCTGATTCACTGCAAACGCCGCCAGTAGGCGAGTAGCTGAAACCAGCTGTACCCAGCGGATCGAGCGAACTTGTGTACATGCAGCCGCGATGACACACGTTGACCGAGGCGGCGGTGCTGCCACCCTCCCAACCCAGCTCTTCAGGGCGCGCATCGCACTTCGCGTCGAACGCACGGGTAGCACTGTGCCAACCCTGGTATCGACCATCATTGAAGAAGCACTGACCAGAGACGTTGACGGATGTCGGGCCGACAACCCACTTGATGGAATCAGGGCTAATGGTTGGCGAAACCGATGGCGCCGAATTGGCGCATCGATCCTGAATTTCTTTGAGCGCCTCAGCAGCCGCCTCACCCTGATCGAGCGCAGCCGCTATCTGAGGCAGCACAAACAGGAATAGAAGGGTCAACCAGCGAGACATGCTCAATCACCGAAGGCGATGTAGAGCGCCGCACTGCCGACGCAGAGAACGAATAGACCGAGCATCACGAATCCCCCATAGAAAAGGGGCCGGATTGCCCGGCCCCGGTGTTACAGCGATCAACCGAAGATCGCGCCCTTGATCCACTTGAAGCCGACCGAGATTGCAGCCGGTGCGAGCTTGGCGGCGCCAATGGTGCCCAGGACGGCGGCCAGTCCGGCCAGAATGGTCAGTGCGCTCGATGCATCAAGATCCATGGTGTTCCCCTTCGTTAGTTTCGGATGGTTCTGCCTATTTGCTTGTATGCCCATGCCACGGCGAAACACACCGCGACCATGGACAGGATTCCCGACACCTCGGCAGTGGTAAGTGCGGGAATATCGGTGCGCGGCACGAATCCAGCCTGCTCACAGGTGCCGGTCTGCTGGTTGAATTGCAGGCATTCGTAGACGTACCGCGCCATGACTTAGGCCTGCACTGCAGGGCGCGGTGCAGCCTTCTGCAACGGGCGCAGCACAGTGAACTTGCTCAGGGTTGCAACGCCCTTGTTGACCTGGAGCATGGCCGGAACGTCCAGCTCGTATTCGCCCGCCTGATAGCCGGGCTGGCCCTTGTCCAGGCGCACGTCGAACGGATAGGCGAAGCCATCCGCCTCCAGCTTGCCGCGCTGCTTGCGGGTGGTGAATTCAACGTTCTCGTTGCGGTCATTGGTGAAGCTGCCGCCACGCTCGTTGATCTGCGAATCCAGTACGGTGACCTTGATCATTTCGTTACCCCTTTCAGGTTGGTTGTATGACCACGCTTGTGGCCCAGTTCGCTGCTACGTCTCCTGTTGCCCACTTCGGCAGCTTTGGCGAAGTGCAGGACTTGAATACCGCCACTGCCACTTCTTCATCCGGGCAGGTGCGAAACACGAAATTGACGAAGCCGCCGTATTGGCGTTTGAAGTGGCGGCATGCGCTCTTGAACGTGGCAACCGCAGCAGCCTTGGTGACGTCAATGCGCGAAGAGATGCAGCGCAGGAAGCGCAGAACGGGGTACGCACCGAGCAGGTACGCGGCGGGATCACGAAGAAGGTCTAGCGGCAATTCCTTGCGGTTGGAGGCGCGGAACTGCGCTTCATAGCGCACCCACGGAGAGGACTTGTCGCCCAATTCCCGCCCCTTCTCATAGACACGCAGCTGCTTTTCGGACTTCTTGCCGCCGACATAAAGGGTCTTGCCGTCCCCGCTATCGTAGTCGTCCACAAGCTGCGCCTTAGGGCGTTGCCCACGGTTATCGAACTCGCCTTCGTCGTACCACTTCTGTGCCAGGCGCAATGGGTACTTGCCCATCAGATCATCGGCGCACACATCGAGACGGGTAATCCTCCCGCCGCAGCTTTCGAGCTTCGCTCGAAGCTCCAGCCACCGCTGCGCATGGCCGCAGCGCGCAGCGGCTATGGTTTTGCATCCCTCGCCGGTCAGCTCAATACGAGCGGTATACGTGCCGTCAGCACGGCGGCAGTTGTCGCCGCCCAACTCGATCATGCCGACGAACTTCTTTTCGGCATTGATGATCTTGACTCGCCACAGGTAGAAGCGCCCTCCCCCGGCCACCTCATCCAGTTCAAGGCCCAGCCCAGCAAAGAACCAGCAGAACATCTGCAACGCAACGACGCGGGCGTTATCGGCGCTGTAGTCGATCCAGTTACGGACCTCTTCGAACGAATCGCCGTCACGGAAGGCGAGTTCGTTGAGGACCGCGAACATGTCCACTGAGGCGGAAAACCAGTCGATGCCGACCGTCAGGGTTCCATCGGCGTTCCTGAATTCACTGACTCCCCTGTTAGACGAGGGGAGTCCCGACCCGGCCAGCACCGCGCGATCACCGGCCATCGCGACCACCCTTGCCACGCAGGGCGAACACCAGCGACCAATAGAAGCCGGTAAGCAGCACACCGCCCAGCACGGCGACAACAAGCGGATCGCTGAGGAACTCGCGGATCTGATCAACGGCCATAATCGACCTCGTACATGCGACAGGCGCGGTCGTTACCGGCGATGCAGGCGTTGCGCATTTCACCGCGCTCGGCCATGACCGCATTCCAGTCAGCCGCGAACGCGGTGCCGATCCAGAAGCCAAGCCCTGCCCCGCAGACCATGAAGATGACGAAGGGAACGGCCCACCAATCGAACTTACGCACGGCGGACCTCCTGCTGCTCAGCGAAGCGAGCAGCGGCCAGCAGGTCGCCACGCTTGGTGGCTTCAATCTCAGCGCGTGCGATTGCGATTACCTGGGCTTCGCGGGACTGCTGCGAGGCGGTGTAGTCACGCCGGTCGAGCAGCCACGAAACGATGCGAGCGCCACCGATGGAAACGGCCACAATGGCCCCCAGCAGCGCGAAGGATGAGATGGCGTCGAACATCCGTGATCCCCTGCCCCAAGCCCCAAGAGAACCCGCCATCGGCCTTGGGGTGCCGGTGGCGGGTGTGGTCCATCTGGACCACGCGGAGCATGTAATCTAAAAGGACCACAAGTTGTCAACCAAGAGGACACCATGACCGCCGTAGGTGAACTGCTGGATGCCGCCCGCGAACGCACGGGAATCCCGTCCGACAACGCTTTGGCGGCTCGATTGGGAATTCAGAGGCAGCTGCTGTCGAAGGCTCGAGCGGGCGAGAAGCCGCTCTCAGATGAACGAATTGCGCAAATTTGCGCGCTGGCGAAGCTCGATGGCCCGACTTGGATCGCCATGATTCATGCAGAGCGCGCCACGACGGCAACCGAACGTGCGCTCTGGCGGTTGATGCTGGACCGAATGGGCGCGGCGGCTGCGGTCGTCGCGCTGGTGGCGCTGTCGTTGCCGAGCCTCGGAAACGCAAAAACCGCCCAAAATCAGGCGGTTAGCGCGGGCCTGCTGACCCATTCTGTATATTATGTTACCAAGAGGTCTACCCATACGAACCCCAATCAGTCCAGTCCTGGCCGCACGCTGCTCCCCTTCAAGCAACCCTCCCAACGCCCGCAGAACCTGGCTCCACGGCGCCAACTTCTCACCCAGCATGCAGGCCCGCCGGTGTAGGCTCGACGCACCACTTAAGGACGGGTTTGGCGATGCGCCTGGCTGATTTTATCGAACGGAATGCGCGGGAAATCCTCGAAGACGCGGTGGCATTCGCCGAAACGCAGGCGCCCGATACCGTCGAGTTCAGCGCAAAGCAACTTCGGAATCATCTTCCCCAGATTCTTCAGGCGGTCGTAGACGATCTCAGATCGCCTCAAACAGCCTCCCAGCAGGTCGCAAAGTCCCACGGGCTTGCACCGTTGAAACCCGGCCCCGAGTCCGCCGCGTCCTATCATGGCCGAACCCGCGCCATCGCCGGCTTTGGTCTCAACCAGATGGTGGCTGAGTATCGAGCACTCCGGGCTTCGGTACTTCGGCGATGGGCATCCGACCAGCAGCTGATAACTTCATCGATCGATGACATCCTTCGTTTCAATGAGGCCATCGACCAGGCGGTCGCCGAATCCCTTGCTCAGTTCTCTGCCGAGGTCGAATCCTGGCGGCAGATCTTCCTGGCAGCGCTCGGGCATGATCTCCGAGGTCCTTTGGCAGCGGTCATGTTCTCGGCGGACACTCTGGCCAGTGGGCTGCAGGATCCGGCATTGTCCAGGCAGGCCTAGCGGATCATCAATGGCAGCATGCGCATGAACAAGCTGCTCGACGACCTGCTGGCTTACAGCCGCAGCAAGCTGGGCGATGGCATGGCCATTCATCCGGTGGACTGCGATCTTGCCCAATCGCTTGGCGAGGAAGTCGAATTGCTTCGCGCTGCCCTGCACCACGTCCCCATCAAATATGAGGCTGAAGGCGATGCCCGCGGTTGCTTCGATGCCTCTTCGTTGCGCGAGGCGGTTCACAACCTCACGACCAACGCTGCAAAGTACGGAGAACACGGCACCGATGTGCGGATCAGCCTTGAGGGCCTCGTCGACCAGATCATGATCACGGTGAGCAACACCGGGGCCGAACTATCGGACGAAGCGTTCAACAGTCTGTTCGATCCCTTGCGCAGAGGCTCGCACAACGCGTCACAAGGCGAACACGCGAGCTTGGGCCTCGGCCTGTTCCTGGTGCGGGAAATCTGCCACGCGCACCGCGGCAAGGTCCATGGGCGATGGCGGGATGGTCGCACTTCATTCGTCATCACGCTCCCAAAGAACGCTGATTGAGGCGACCGGCCCGGCGACGGCACTACAGGAACCTGTGCATCACGAAGACATCGACCAACCCCAACTGACCGTGCCGGAACGCCTTCGGTAACGTCCCGACCACGTCGAACCCCAGCTTCCGGTACAGCGCCACCGCCGGGCCGTTGGTACTGACCACGTAATTGAACTGCATGGCCAGGAATCCTTCCGCCCTCGCCCGCTCCAGGCTGTGTTCCACCAGCGCCCGGCCCACGCCTTGCCTCTGTGCCGGCGCATCCACCACATACGTGGCGCTGGCCACATGCGCCCCCAGATCAGGGAAGTTCGGGCCCATCTTGTACATGCCCGCCACCCGGCCCTCCAGCACAGCTACATGAGGCGCCTGGGCCTGGAACCAATGCGCGCGAAACGTCTCGACGGCGAAAGAGCCGGCAAAGGGCAGCGCATCCTGCGTCGCAATGGCCGTCTTGAACATGCCCCACATCACGTCGAAATCGCCTGCGCGGGCGGGCCGGATCTCCATGCGTCTCCTGCAGATCTGTGGTCATGACCAGGCCGCACACTACCAGAATCGAGCTCCGGCCCCGTAGCTGCTTCACGCGCCACCGCCATCCGCTCCGTAATAGTTGCGGAAATTCCAACCTTTTGAGCAGTAGATGCCCCCTGTTTCCGCGCACATCCCGCACCGGCTTCGTCGATGGCGCGTTCCTGCCTACGTCCTGCTGGGCATCTACCTGCTGTATCTGCTGGCCGGCAACATCTTCCTCAACACGCCCCTGTTCGACCAGGTCACCAACCGCAAGCCGCACAAGTTCGTAATGACCACTGGGCCGGCCATTACGCTGTTGCCCGGCCACGTGATCGCCTGGAACGTGCACATGCGCGGCCACGTGAACCACACCGTCTACGTGTTGCATGCAGACCGCGCCAGCGCCCGATTGGCGGTGCTGCCCCTGTTCCAGCGCGAGGTGCGGGTGCCAAGGCTGCAGGCCACCGGGGTTTCCGCCGAGATCAGCCGCGTCGAAGAGGCCATCCCTTCACCGCCGCGCAGCGACCAGGGCTGGACCTTGCGTTTCGACGCCATCCACAGCGACAGCATCCGCAGCGCACGCTTCGGCAAGCTGCTGATCATCGGCAAGGGCCAGGGTACCGTGGGGTTCCTGAAGCAGCTGCGTGGCGGCCCATCCGAACTGTTCGATTCCGAGGTCTCATTCAGCAAGGCAGACACCAGCTATGACGGCGTGCAGCTGTTGGGCGACATGGATCTCACCGCGCGCTTCAGCTATCCGCGCCATTATCGGGACCAGGCGCCCGGCCTGGCCAAGTTGAAGCTGCTGCATGCCCAGCTCGAGGTGGACGCCCGCAGCCAGGGCCTGCGCATGGACACCGATGCCACAACGCCGAAGATCTCCAGCGCGCCCGTGCCCGGGCGCCTGCAGTTGGCGCTCCACCTGATCGATAGCCAGCTGCAGCCCGGCGACCACGCGCTGTGGCAGGTGCCGCTCCATCTGGGTGATGGCGCCCCCGATCGCGGCATGCTGGCACTGCAGCTCAATGTAGCCAAGGACCTGCGCCTGCAGGCCCGCCTGCCGCCAAAGCCCGGTTCAGGCAGCGAGGTGGATGCCGATCTGCATATCAGTGGCCGGGACATTCCCTTCCAGCAGCCCGCCCAGCTGCTGGAACGCAGCTCTGGCTCAGTGCGCGGCGAATGGACGTTCACCTCGCTCAACTGGATCCCTGCTCTGTTCGTCCGCAAGCCGTGGCTGCAGCTGGACGGCGGCGGCACGCTGAAAGCCGATCTGCACCTGCGCAATGGTGAACTGATCGAAGGCAGCACCGTGGACATCCCGGCTGCCGAGGCCGTGGCCGAAGTCGCCGGCGTACGCCTGGCGGGCACGGCCAGCGCCCATGGCCAGTTGAAGACCGGCAGCCCCAGCCAGGCCCAGCTGTCCGTCCGGCTGCCGCGATTCACTGCGCGGCCAACCGATGCCAGGGACGTGCGCCTGTTCGACGGCCGGGATCTGGCCCTGGACCTGACCGGCGATGGCCGCCTGCAGGAACTGCGCAAAGGCGTCCGCGCGCAGCTGCGCTTCAGTGAAGCCACCATCCCTGATCTGACCGCCTACAACCGCTACCTCGGCTCACCGCAGGTGCGGCTGCTGCGTGGCACTGGCACCGTCAGCGGTGATGCGACCCTCGATACCGACGGGCGCGTCGGCCATGGCATGGCCCGGCTGTTGGGGCGCAACGCCAGTGCAAAGGTGGCAGGGTTGGACATGGGCGGCGATATCGACGTGAACGCAACGCTGCGCCGCGGTGACTTCAATCAGCGTCATTTCGATCTGTCCGGCACCACGGTCGAGCTGCGCAACGTGCAGGTGGCGGACACGCAGGGCTCGACGGCATGGAAAGGCCGCGTGGCCTTCAAGCGTGGCCGTATCGATGCGCAGTCTCCGTTCCAGGTGGATGCCACCACGGACCTGGATCTCAGCGATGCGCGACCGTTGCTGGCGCTGTTCGCAGAACGCACCGACTACCCGCGCTGGACCTTGTCGCTGCTGGATTCCGGACAGGTACAGGCACAGGCGACGCTGCGCTGGCGCCCTGGCCATCTGGTCATCGATGGCCTGCAGGCCGAGAACGATCGGCTGTCGGTACGCGCGCGGCTGGATCTGCTGGAACAGCGCAAACGCGGTGATCTCTATCTCCGGTGGGGGCTGCTGGGTGCGGGCATCGAGCTGGACGGCGATCAGCGCCAATGGCATCTGGCCAAGGCGCGCGAGTGGTTTGATCAACGGCCTTCCCTGCTGCCAGCAGGTCAGGGATCGTCTGCCGCCGGATCTTCAGACTGAAGGCCCGCGACCTGCATCCATTCGCGGCCTCTGCGCGTATACCGGATCATGCGCATCAGGGAGCTGTACGGTATGAAGCGGAGTTCGCAGGTTTTCGGGCTGCTGGGATGGGTGGCGATCACCTTCGTCGCGGCCGCCCTGGGCGCGTGGGCGTCCACATCCGCGGCCAGCTTCTACGCTACCCTCGATCTTCCCCCGTGGGCACCACCGGCCAGTGTCTTTGGTCCGGTGTGGACCCTGCTCTACGCCATGATGGCGATTGCCGCGTGGTTGGTGTGGCGCGAACGCGGTTGGCGCGGGGCACGTCCGGCGCTGATGCTCTACCTGGTGCAGCTTGCCGTCAATGCGCTGTGGAGCTGGCTGTTCTTCGGCTGGAAGCTGGGCGCCCTGGCCTTCGTTGACATTCTTGTATTGATTGCGCTGGTTTGCGCAGCGATCGTCGCGTTTGCGCGCATCCGTCCGACTGCGGCGGCGCTGCTGCTTCCCTATCTGGCCTGGATCTCGTTCGCCTCGGCGCTCAACTTTGCGGTATGGCGAGCCAATCCCGGGCTGCTGTGATCTCCGCCGCTTACGCCTGGGCAACCACCTGCGGGCGCCAGGTCCGCAGCAGGGCCGGCTTGAACGCCTGCTGCCCGCAGCCGGTAGGGCATCGCACCACCCGCGCCGCAGTGTGGCTGACCAGGCCCTGCCCTTCTTCGGCCTTGAAGATCGTCTCGCAGGACAGGCACCGGGCAACCAGCGAATACAGGTGCAGCAGCCGGCCACTGGCCGGGTCCTGCAGCGCGTCCACATCCAGCAGTTCAAACTGGCAGCTGTCAGCCAGCATGCGGTACGGGGACAGGGGCGCGGGCTGCAGGTTCACGGGGCGGTCGCTCAGGGAAGTGGATCCACTCTAGGCAATGATCTGTCGAGCTGATGTGCAGCGTAGATGTATTCTTCGCGAAAACCTCAAGTGCTCGACCTCGTCCCTACATGAAGAATTCAGCTTGGACAGAAGCACGCTTCACACGCATACACTGGTAGGCGAATGCACGATTTTGCTTCACCATTGAGGGGTACCGGATGTACCACTGGGCCTTTCCAGCCATCCACGAATGATGAGTCCCGCCCTTGATGCCTTCTGCTGAGTCCGCGCACGACACTGCCTTGTCCAGTTGCGCGCGCGAACCGATCCACACCCCCGGCGCGATCCAGCCCTACGGTGTGCTTCTGGTCGTTGAACCGGAGTCCCTGCAGGTGCGCGAGCGCGCCATCAGCCAGCCCGGGCTGCTGCAGCAGTTCGGCGAACCGTTGATGCGGCACGTCAGTGAGGTGTTCGGCGGCGTGCTGGCGCCGTTCCAGGGCTTGTTCCAGCAGGCCGTGATCGGCAGCAGCGCCCATGTCGGTGCCGTGCATCTGGACGGCCACGGCCGGCATCAGCTGCTGGTGCACCGTTCCGCCACCGATCTGCTGGTCGAGCTGGAAGCACCGGTTCCGGGCCAGCCCGGCTCGCTGGAAGAGCTGTATCCGGCCATCCGCGAGCTGATGGCCGGCATCGAGTCGGCCAGCACCGTGGAAGATCTCTGCCAGCTGGCTGCCGCGCACATGCGCCGGCTCACCGGCTTCGACCGCACCCTGGTCTACCAGTTCGATGCTGGCTGGAACGGTGTCGTGGTGGCCGAGGATGGCAACGGCCTGTTGCCGTCCTACCTGGACCTGCGCTTCCCCGAATCGGATATTCCAGCACAGGCCCGCGAACTCTACCGCCGCAACCGGGTACGCCTGATCGCGGACAACAGCTACACCCCGGCCCCGCTGATGCGGGCCGAGGATCAACGCGACGCGCCGCCCACCGACCTGAGCATGGCGGTGCTGCGCAGCGTCTCGCCGGTGCACCTGCACTACATGCGCAACATGGGTACCGGCGCGTCGATGTCGGTATCGCTGGTGCATGAAGGCCGCTTGTGGGGCCTGGTGTCCTGCCACACCGTGCAGCCACGCCGCCTGCCCTACCACGTGCGCACTGCCTGCGAGTTCATGGGCCAGATCCTGTCGCTGCAGATTGCGTTGAAGGAGCGTGCGCGTGCGATCGAAGAGCGCGTTGCCCGTCGTTCCATACTGGTCAAGCTACTGGGTCGCATGGCCGGCGACGAGGACTTCATGGCGGCCCTGCGCCAGGACGAGGCCAGCCTGCTGTCGCTGACAGGCGCGGCCGGCGCGGCGATCGTGCACAAGGGCGATTGCCTGCGTGTTGGCCAGTGCCCTTCTTCCAGCGACGTGCTGGCCCTGGCGAACTGGCTGGCCACGCAGCAGGCCGGCCAGGAAACCTACTGCACCGATCACCTGGCAGCCGACTGGTCGCCTGCCGCGCACCTGGCCGACGTCGCCAGCGGCCTGCTGGCGGTGTCCATTTCGCAGCTGCATGACAGTTACCTGATGTGGTTCCGCCCGGAAGTGGTGCGCACCGTGCGCTGGGGCGGCGATCCCCGCAAGGAAGCAGCACCGGGCGTGGCGCTGTCCCCGCGCAACTCGTTCGAGGCCTGGAAGGAGACCGTGCAGCAGCGCAGCCTGCCGTGGAGCGACGCTGACTGCGACGCGGCACACGAGATGCGCACGGCCATCGTCGATATCGTGTTGCGCAAGGCCGAGGAAATGGCCGAACTGAACGAGCAGCTGCTCCGCAGCAACAAGGAACTGGAAGCCTTCTCCTATTCGGTCAGCCACGACCTGCGCGCTCCGTTCCGTCACATTGTCGGCTATTCCGAGCTGCTGGGCAGCTCGGCGGGCGAGCGCCTGAACGATACCGAGCGCCGATTCCTGGACACGATCGTGGAATCGGCCAAGTCCGCCGGAACACTGGTGGATGACCTGCTCAGCTTCTCGCAGATGGGGCGCTCCACGCTTGGGCGTGTGCGGCTGGACATGAGCGCGCTGGCCGAGGATGTGCGCCGGAGCCTGGCCCTGGACTACACCGGCCGCGACGTGCAGTGGACGCTCGCACCGCTGCCGGAGGTCGAGGCCGATCCGACGATGCTGCGCCTGGTATGGCAGAACCTGCTGGCCAACGCGATCAAGTTCACCCGCGAGCGCGAACACGCGGTGATCGAGGTTGGTCACGAGCGAAACGACGACGAAGACCACTTTTTCGTGCGCGACAACGGCTGCGGCTTCGACATGCGCTACGTGGACAAGCTGTTCGGCGTGTTCCAGCGCCTGCACCACGTCGAAGAGTTCGAAGGCACCGGCATCGGCCTGGCCAATGTCCGCCGCATCATCGGCCGCCATGGCGGCCGTACCTGGGCCGAGGGCGAGCCCGGCAAGGGCGCCACGATCCATTTCACCCTACCCCGCTTCACAGGAGAACACCCATGAGGGACCTGCGGCCGATCCTCCTGGTAGAGGACAGCCCCAAGGATGCAGAGCTGACGATGGCCGCGCTTGCGCGCTGCCAGCTGTTGAACGATGTCATCCATGTACGCGACGGCGCCGAAGCGCTGGATTACCTGCGCTGCGAAGGCAAGTTCGCCGGCGCCATGCACGGCGGCCCGGTGGTGGTGCTGCTGGACCTGAAGCTGCCCAAGGTCAATGGCCTGGAGGTGCTGGAACAGGTGCGTGGCGACCCGCAGCTGAGCAGCACGCCGGTGGTGATGTTGACCTCCTCGCGCGAAGAACAGGATCTCGTGCGCAGTTACGAACTGGGCGTGAATGCCTTCGTGGTCAAGCCGGTCGACTTCAAGGAATTCTTCGACGCCATCCAGGGGCTGGGCATGTTCTGGGGCATCACCAACCAGCCACCACCGCATCGGCCCAATGGCTCGGGGCAGCACAACAATGCGTGATGGATCGCGCCGCAGCGAGCGCCTGCGCATCCTCATGCTGGAGGACAGCGCGCTTGATGCGGAGCTGATCACCGCACAGCTGCGGCGTGCCGGCCTGGAATTCGAGGCCGAGCGCCTGTGGACCCGCAACGCGTTCATCGAGGCCATCGACAGCCGTGCGTTCGACGTGATCCTCGCCGACCACGTGCTGCCCGGATTCGATGGCGATGCGGCCCTCGCACTGGCACGCGAGCGGACTCCGCAGACCCCTTTCATCTTCGTCTCCGGCACGCTGACCGAAGAGCTGGCGGTGCAGGCGCTGACCCGTGGCGCGCGCGACTATGTAGTCAAGCAGCGCCTGCAGCGCCTGCCGGATGCGATTCGCCGCGCCCGCCAGGAAGCCCATGAGCGCAACCAGCTGCTTCATGCGCAGGCTGCGCTGAATGAGAGCCAGGCGCAGCTGCAGCAGGTGACGGATGCCGTACCCGCGCTGATCGCCCAGCTCGACAACGCGCATCGCTACCGGTTCGCCAACAAGGCGTTCCTGGACTGGCATGGATTCAGCCTGGCCGAGCTGCTGGGCCGGACAGCGCGCGAGGTCAGCGGCATTTCCGCCTTCGAACACGCCCTGCCGAGCCTGGAACGGGTACTGCAGGGCGAGCGCACCAGCTTCCAGGTCGAACTGGTGCACCGCAGCGGGCAATCACGATTCGTGCAGATGGACTGCGTGCCTGAGCATGCGGCCGACGGCAGCGTGGCCGGCTACATCTGCCTGGGTAGCGACGTCTCGCAGCTGAAACAGGCCGAGCTGGCCCTGCGCGAGGACAACCAGCTGCTCGAGCAGCAGGTGCAGGCGCGCACGGCCGAGTTGCGCGCCAGCAAACGGCGCCTGCAGGCGATCTTCGAATCCAGCTTCCAGCATCAGATGCTGCTGGATCTGTCCGGGCGCGTGGTGGATGCCAATGACGCGTCACTGGCCGCAGTGCTGGCGGAAAAGAAGGACGTGCTTGGCCAACGCTTCGGTGAATCGCTCTGGTTCGCCACAACCGATGGCATCGGCGCGCTGATCGATCGGGCCGTCGCTGCAGCCGTGCAGGGCCGGAGTTCGCTGCATTCATTGGAGCTGGAACTCCCGACCGGGCCGCGCAGCTTCGATTTTTCGTTCCGCCCGCTGCTCGATGCCGAAGGCGTGGTCACCGCCGTGGTCTCCGAGGCCGTGGAAACCACGGCGCGCCTCCAGGCCGAACATGCACTGCGCCAATCACAGAAGATCGAGGCGGTCGGCCAGCTCACCGGCGGCATCGCGCATGATTTCAACAACATCCTGACGGTCATCTCCGGCAACGTCGAGCACGCCATGCTGCTGAATGAGCGCGCGGGGGAAGCCGGGGCGATGGTCAGCCGGGCGCTGGACAACGCGCTGAAGGGTGTCGGGCGTGCCGCCAGCCTGACCCAGCGCCTGCTGGCGTTTGCCCGACGCCAGCCGCTGCACAGCCAGGCCGCCAACCTCCACGAGCGCCTGCTGGACATGCACGACATGCTGCAGCGTGCACTGGGTGAGCTGGTGCAGCTGGAGATCCGCAGCGCCGAGGACATCTGGTGCGTGGAGATCGACATCAGCCAGCTGGAGGCCTCCGTACTGAACCTGGCGGTGAATGCCCGCGATGCGATGCCGCACGGCGGGCGGTTGGTGATCGAGGTCGACAACAGCCACCTCGACCACGACTACGCTGCCCTGTTCCCGGATGCAACACCAGGCCAGTACGTGATGTTGCGGGTGCGCGACAACGGCCATGGCATGGACGCGGCCACCCTGGCCCGGGTGTTCGAACCGTTCTTCACCACCAAGCAGGTCGGCCGCGGCACCGGGCTGGGACTGTCGATGGTGCATGGGTTCGTCAAGCAGTCCGGCGGCCACGTGCTGATCGATTCGGTGGAAGGCGGCGGCACGAGCATTACCATGATGTTTCCGCGCTCGCCGCTGACCCTGCCCCGCGAAACACGCACCCCGCAGACCGGCCTGGCCGACTACTCGCCGCGCGAGGAAACCATTCTGGTGGCCGAGGACAACGACGATGTCCGCGCCTACACGGTGGATTCGCTGCGGCTGCTCGGCTACCGCGTGCTGGAAGCCCACGATGGCCCCTCCGCGCTACGGTTGCTGGAGCGCCCCGACACCAGGGTGGACCTGCTGTTCTCGGACGTGGTGATGCCCGGCATGTTGGGCTGGGAGCTGGTCCGTCAAGTCCGCGAACGCTGGCCGGAAGTCGCCGTCCTGTTCACGTCGGGCTATCCACGTGACCACGATCAGGCGGGCAGCCAGGGACGCGCGGTTGCCCTGCTGCCGAAGCCGTTTACGCGAAGTGACCTGGCGCTGGCGGTACGCACTGCGCTGGAGGCCGCGCCGCACTGAGCTCAGGAGGCCGGATCGCCTAGGCCAGCGGCGATCCGGTTGATGTCCGCGCACTCCACCGTGGCCGGCGGATGCTCCCTGCCGGCCAGTGCAATCATCGCCTGACCGAGAGCCAGATTGCTGGTCATCAGCGATGGCGCAATCGCGCTGGCCAGCTTCATCAGCGGCGCACCGCCCCAGTACAGGGGCTTCAACAGGGCATGACGGGTGCCGGTGCCCGGGACCGGCCTGACACCGCCCGGGCGCAGCATCACGGTGCGCACCGGCAGGCCGTGCAATGCGACCTCGGTCTCGCCCTTGATCCTCAACGGCATCAGCCGGCTCCGAGGGTCCGCGCCGGCACCGGATACATACAGAAAGCACCCTTCGGGATTCGCAGCCGCCCAGGCACGGGCCACCGCCAGGGTGGTGTCCAGGGTCACGCGTCGGTACTCGGCCTCTGCCGTGCCGACCGGTGGCGCCCCGGCACAGTAGAAGCAGGCATCGAACCCGGCCAGTTCATCCGACCGGTCCTGGATACGCAGGAAGTCCGGAACGATCAGTTCGCTGCCGGCGCCGCTCAGACTTCCTGGATGGCGGACCAGCGCTGTCAGGCGGGACACCTGCGGTGAGCGTTGGCAGGCCAGCGCCACACCCTGCCCGACCAGGCCTGCGGCACCGGTCAACAGAATCCGTAATGCGCCCGTCCCGGCCATCGTCGTCCCCGCTAGAGTTTCACGAAACGCTGGATCTTCCGCGCCAGCCAGCCACTGAACACCAGCGGCGCATCCAGCGCTGACACGCAGATGCAGGGGACACCGGGCGCGGTCACCGGTTGATGCTCCACGTCTTCGTCCAGATCTGCCACGTCGCCCGGCGCGAACAGCCCCAGCGCATCGTTGTACGAACCCCGCAGGATCTGGGTCAGTTCGCTGCGGCCATGGCTGTGCATGGGCAGGCATTTGCCCGGGGCGATCTTCAGCATGATCAGCGAAGGCATCTGCTCTGCACGGATGCAGTGCACGCCCGGCGCCATCCAGCGCCAGCGCAGGTCGCTGAGCGAGGCGCCGAAGTACGGATGCAGCGATGCAGGCAGATGGTCCGGATTGGCCTCAGGGCGCTCCTTCGGCACGGGGCGTGCGACCCCAGCCATGGGCACCGGCGCTTCCGCGGCCAGCTGCATCAGCATCGCCTCGCGCAGTTGTTCGCGTCGCGTCTCCGCTGCAGGTGGCTGGGTCTGCTCCAGCAGCACCGAGCCGATCGCTTCGGCGTCGCGCAGGCGCTGTCGGCAATGGGGGCACTGCTCCAGATGGGCACCGGCGACGATGCTCAACGGCGCCGGCAGCGCGCCGGCGGCATAGCTCATCAGGGTCGATTCGTGCAGATGGTGGTGCGGGTTCACAGCGCACCTCCCACTTTGGCCTGAAGCTGCAGAAAGGCGCGGCGCAGGTGCGATTTGACCGTTCCCAGCGGCATTCCCAGCGCCTCTGCGATCTCGCTGTGGCTCTTGGCCTCAAAATAGGACATCCGCACCAGCCGCGCCTGTACTGCGGGCAGTTCGTTGATGCGCTGGCGCAGACGCGCCTGGTCGGCGAACTGCTCGGCACTGCTGCGCTCGATCACATCCAGCGTTGCAGCGTCCTCCACCGCTGCCTGCACCTGCATCCAGCTGCGCTCGCGACGGATGCGATCGATATGCAGGTTTCGCGCAATCCGGTACAGCCACGTACTGAGGGCGCCTTGGGCTGCGTCGTAGTCGGCGGCCCGCAGCCACAGGCGCAGCAGGCATTCCTGGGCCAGTTCCTCGGCGACGCCGTCGGGTGCACCCAGGCCGCGCAGGTACACGCACAGCCGCGGCATGAAGTAGTCATAGATCCGCATGAAACAGTCGCGGTCGCGCAGGCGCGCCACGCCGTCCATGTCACCGGCCCAGTTCGTCGGCTCGCTGCTCGGCTGCTGGGAACTGGACACGGTGCGTGCGCTATCGAAGTTGAGGAGTGTGCTGGCGGCGTCAGGGTACATCCGGGTTCGCGGCGGGCGGGTGAAGGTCTGTCCTCTGTACGCGCAGGGGCAGCAATTGGATGCAGACGGCACGACGCATCCAACCGGCCGCCCCCGCCGTATGACCTGGGCCCTCCTCTTCCGGATGAAGACCCATGCGCACTGCCTGGCTGCTGCTGTGCCTGCCCCAAGCCGCGCTGGCGGCACCCTGGTTGCGAAGCGAGGGCGTGGCCACCTCCGCGCAGGGCGACCTCCTCTACCGTGAAGTGCACTGGCGACGCGAGGCAACGGAGGGCGCCGAGCGCTGGGTGCTGTACCAGTGCCCGGATGGCCAACCCTTCGCCCGCAAGCATCTGCCCGCCAGCGCCCGCCCACAGGCACGGGGATATTCGCTGGAGGACCGCCGCAGCGGCCAGACCGCCGAGGTCGACGCCGCCGGCGACTCGGTGTCGATTGCATGGAAGGAGGATGCCGCCAGTGAGCTGCGCAGGCGCCGGCTTGAACAGCCGCCGGACGCGGTGATCGATGCGGGGTTTGATGCCGCAGTACGCCTGCACTGGCCGGCGCTGCTGCGCGGCGAACGCATCACACTGCCGTTCCTGGTGCCTGCACGCCAGCGCTACTTCCCGGTGCAGGTGCGGCGCGTCGGCCCGGTACGCTGGCAGGGCATCGACGCCCAGGCCATCGAGGTCAGCCTGGACACCTGGTACGGCGGCATCGCGCCGCGCCTGGCCCTGGTCTACGCCACGGCCGACCGTCGCCTGCTGGAGTTCCGCGGCACCAGCAACCTGCGCGATGCGCGCGGCACTTATCCGCAGGTGACGGTGCGCTTCCGGTCGCCAGCTGCCGAGCGACCGGCAGGTGACTGGCAACAGGCGTGGGCGCAGCCCCTGGCCGAGCGTTGCGCCGTGACGCCCAGGTGAAGCGAAATTCAGTTCGAAGTGGCGCATCCATTGCGCACCCTGCTGCGTAAAGGAAGACACGACACCCGCCGAGATCCGCCATGGCCTCTGTAGCGCCCCTCCCCCGTCGACGCTGGCGCCTGCTGCGTACGTTGCAGCGGTGGGTGGATACCAGCAACGCCACAGAGACCACCGGCGAACAGCCAGGACGCATCGACTGGGTGCGCGCGGTACCCTTTGCACTGATGCACCTGGCCTGCATCGCGGTGATCTGGGTGGGCGTGTCATGGACGGCGGTCGTCGTGGCCACGGCGCTCTACGCCGTGCGCATGTTCGCCATCACGGCGTTCTATCACCGCTACTTCTCGCACCGCACCTTCCAGGCATCGCGTCCGGTGCAGTTCGTGTTCGCAGTCATCGGCGCGTCCAGCGTGCAGCGCGGCCCGCTGTGGTGGGCCGCCCATCATCGCCACCACCATCGGCATGCCGACCAGCCACTGGACCCGCATTCGCCGCGCGAAGGCGGCTTCTGGCGCAGCCACATGGGCTGGTTCCTCACCCGCGAGGCATTCGCGACCGATCTGTCGCGGGTACCTGACCTGGCGCGCTTCCCCGAACTGCGCTGGCTCGACCGTTTCGATACCGCCATTCCCGTGCTGCTGGCCGTCGGACTGTATGCATTGGGTGCAGCACTGGAACGCTGGGCGCCCGGCCTGCACACCACGGGCCCGCAGTTGCTGGTGTGGGGCTTCTTCATCTCCACCATCGTGCTGTTCCATGCCACCGTCACCATCAATTCGCTGGCCCACCGTTTCGGCCGCCGCCGCTTCGAGACCCGCGACGACAGCCGCAACAACCTGTGGCTGGCGCTGCTCACCTTCGGTGAGGGCTGGCACAACAACCATCACTTTTTCCCCGGCACCGTGCGCCAGGGCTTCCGCTGGTGGGAGGTGGACCTGACGTGGTACGGACTGCGCGCGATGGCGGCGCTGGGCCTGGTCAAAGGGCTCAAGCCCATCCCCGAGTGGGTCCTGGCCAAGGCGAGGTACTGAGATGCGCATCGCGGTCATCGGCTCGGGTATCGCGGGGCTGGCCAGTGCCTGGTGGCTGGATGGCCAGCACGAGGTCACGCTGTTCGAGGCCAACGATTACCTCGGCGGCCACACCCATACCCACGACGTGCAGGTGGCGGGCCGAGGCATGGCGGTGGATACCGGTTTCATCGTCTTCAACCCCCAGCACTATCCCTTGCTGTCGGCGCTGTTCGACGAGTTGGGCGTGGCCTCGCAACCGACCACGATGAGTTTCTCCATGCACAGCGAGCGCAGCGGCGTGGAGTACAACGCCACCTCGCTGGATGGGCTGTTCTGCCAGCGCCGCAACCTGGTATCGCCGCGCTTCTGGGGCATGCTGGCCGATCTGCGCCGGTTCTATCGCGACGCGCCGTTGCTGCTGGCCGAAGAAGACGGTCCCACGCTCGGCGAGTACCTGCGCAGCCAGCGCTATGGCGAGGCGTTCATCGACGAGCACCTGCTGCCGATGGCCTCGGCGCTGTGGTCCTCGCCGACGGCCACCGTGCAGGCGTTCCCGGCGCGCTACCTGGCCCAGTTCATGGCCAACCACCAGATGCTGCAGATGACCGGGCGGCCAAGCTGGCGGGTGGTCAGCGGGGGATCGACGCGCTACGTGGATGCGCTGCGTCGCCGCTGGCGCGTGCATGAGCGGCTGCAATGCCCGGTCAGCAGGGTCGAGCGCATGCCCTGGGGTGCACGCGTGCACAGCAGCGCCGGCGTGGAGGCCTTCGACGAAGTGATCCTGGCGTGCCACAGCGACCAGGCACTGGCGTTGCTTGCCGACGCAGATGCCATCGAACGTGAGGTCCTCGGCGCCATCCGCTATCAGTCCAACGAGGCGGTGCTGCATACCGATGCATCGTTGCTGCCGCGCAACCGCAAGGCGTGGGCGGCCTGGAACGCGCACGTACCACAGGATCGCGCGGCGCCCTGCACGGTCAGCTACTGCATGAACCTGCTGCAGGGCCTGCCGGGCGACATCCCCCTGGTAGTGACCCTCAACCGCAGCGAGGCAATCGATCCGGCCAAGGTGCTGCGGACCCTGCATTACGCGCACCCGGTACACGACCACGCTGCAGTACGCGCACAGCAGCGCTGGGCGGAACTGCAGGGCCGCCGCCACACATGGTTTGCAGGCGCCTATTGGGGCTGGGGATTCCACGAGGATGGCATCCGCAGTGCCCGCCACGTGGTCGATGCCCTGCAGGCCTGCGCTCCACATCGGAACGTATCCGCCTCGGATGAGGTGGCGGCATGAGTGCCAGCGCGCTCTACATCGGGCAGGTGATGCATCGCCGGCATCATCCGCATCCGCATGCATTCCGTTACCCCATCGCGCAGCTGCTGCTCGACCTGGATGAACTCGACACGGTGTTCGCCGGGCGCTGGTTGTGGTCGGTCAATCGCCGCAACCTGGCCGAGTTCCGCCGCAGCGACTACTTCGGTGATCCCGCGCGGCCGCTGGCCGATGCGGTGCGCGATCACGCTGCGGGCACGCTTGGCTACCGGCCAACCGGTCCGGTGCGCCTGCTCACCCATCTCCGCTTCGCCGGGCATGTCTTCAACCCGGTCAGCTTCTACTACTGCTACCAGGCCGACGGCAGCACGCTGGACTGCATCGTGGCCGAGATCACCAATACCCCCTGGAAGGAACGGCACGCCTATGTGCTGCCGGTCGCCACGGCCCTCCACGAAGGGGCGTCATTGCGCTGGCAGTTCGACAAGCGCTTCCATGTCTCGCCGTTCATGCCGATGGATTGCCGCTACGACTGGCGCTTCAACCGACCGGACCAGGACCTGCGCGTGCACATGCAGGTCTGGCGCGACGGGGTGCGCCAGTTTGATGCGACCCAGGCCATGCAGCGACATGCCTTGAACGGCCGTGGGCTGGCCCGGGTGCTGGCCTGCTATCCGCTGATGACCACCCAGGTGGTGGCCGCCATCCACTGGCATGCACTTCGGCTGTGGATGAAACGCAACCCCGTGCACGACCACCCTGCTCTTGCCGAGAAACCACGATGAACTCGATGACCCCTCTGGTCGCCCTGCCGCGCCCCGGCGCCCTGGATGCGTTCCTGCGCCGCCGCCTGCTGGCCCAGCTTGCCCCCATGCGCGACGGTCGCCTGTGCGTACGTGACGCATTGGGCGAGGTCTGGCTGGGCGATGCCTGTGGCGAACTGCATGTCACCGTCACCATCGATGACCCTGGGTTCTATCGCAAGGTTGCAGCGCAAGGCAGTGTGGGCGCAGGTGAAAGCTACATCCAGGGCGAATGGCACTGTGATGATCTGGTGGCACTGATCCGGCTGTTGGTACGCAATCGCGACCTGCTGGACGGCATGGAGCGTGGCCCGGCCCGCGTGGGTGGCTGGCTGCTGCGGGGCTGGAACCGCCTGCGCCGGAACAGCCGTGAGGGCAGCCGCCGCAACATCGCCGCGCACTATGACCTGGGCAACGATTTCTTTGCCCTGTTCCTGTCGCCGGACCTGATGTACTCGTCGGCGTTGTTCGCCAGTGAGTCCGAACCACTCGAATCGGCCTCGCGGCGCAAGCTGGACCGCATCTGCCAGCAGCTGCAGCTCAAACCCGGCGACCGCGTGGTGGAAATCGGCACCGGCTGGGGTGGTTTCGCGGTCCATGCCGCCCGGCACTATGGCTGCCATGTCACGACCACCACCATCTCTGCAGAACAGCATGCGCTGGCCGCCCGGCGCGTACGGGAGGCGGGCCTGCAGGACCAGGTCACGCTGCTGATGCAGGACTACCGCGACCTGCAGGGCCAGTTCGACAAGCTGGTGTCGATCGAGATGATCGAAGCGATCGGCGCCGAATACCTGGACACCTACATGGCCACGCTGCAGCGCCTGCTCAAGCCTGATGGCGTTGCCCTGCTGCAGGCCATCACCATCGAGGACCACCGCTACGAACAGGCCCGGCGCAGCGTCGATTACATCAAGCGCTATGTGTTCCCGGGCAGCTTCATCCCATCGATCAACGCGATCATGGCCGCCAAGAGCCGATCCAGCGACCTGCAGCTGATCGCCCAGCAGGATTTCGGCCACTCCTACGCATTGACCCTTCGCGCCTGGCGCCAACGTTTCCTGGCCCAGCTGCCGGCAGTGCAGGCGCAGGGTTTTGACGCGCGCTTCTGCCGGCTGTGGGAATTCTACCTGGCCTATTGCGAGGGTGGCTTCCTGGAACGTTCGATCGGCGTCTCGCATCTGCTGCTGGCCCGTCCGGACCACCGGCCCATTTTCGCTGCGACCGACAGCCACTGACATGCATCGCTTCTGGGCCAATCTGCTCGGCAACCAGCTGGTCTGGCTGTGTGCCGTGGCCGGCGCGAGCCGCGGCTGGCAGTGGCCCGCGCTACTGGCCGCTTCGCTCTACATCGGCAGCCAGCTGTTGACCTCACCGCGCCCCCGGCTGGATCTGCGGCTGTTGATGTTGGCACTGGCCTGCGCATGGCTGGTCGACGCCAGTGCCGCCGCCAGCGGCACGGTGCGCTACGCGGCGGCCCCACTGGGTTGGGCGCCACCGCCGTGGATCATGGCGTTGTGGGCGGCGTTCGCGATGACGCTGACCACGTCGATGCGCTTCCTGCAGCACCACCCGGCCCTACCGGCCCTGTTCGGCCTGCTGCTGGCACCGCTGGCCTATCTGTCTGCCGCACGCGGTTTCGACGCAGTGCGGTTCGCAGATCCCGTATGGCCAGGACTGCTGGTGCTGGGCGCGGGCTGGAGCATTGCGCTTTCCCTGCTGTGCCGGACCGCCCGTCGCGGCATGCACATCCCGCAGCCGCCCTTCGCAGGAGCGTCGTCATGATCAATCTGATGTGGGTCCTGCTGTACGCCGTACTGGTGATGAGCTGGGGCTGGGCCTGGCAGCGCCGCCACCACAACATCGGCGTGGTCGATGTGCTCTGGGCAAAGGGCGTGGGCGCCTCGGCGCTGTTGCTGGCGCTGCTGGGCGACGGTGCGGTGATGCCGCGGATCGCGCTGGGCGTGCTCGGCGGCTTGTGGGGCAGTCGACTCGCCCTGCATCTGTGGCACCGGGTCCGTCACGAAGAAGAGGACGGACGCTACCGCTACCTGCGCCAATACTGGCACGGCCACCAGGGCAAGATCTTCGGCTTCTTCATGGCGCAGGCGCTGCTGATCCTCCTGTTCGCCCTGCCCTTCGTGGCGGTGGCTGCCAACCCTCGGGCCGACCTGACCCTGTGGGTGGTGGCCGCAGCGCTGGCCTGGCTGCTGAGCGTCGGCGGCGAAAGCCTGGCCGACCGCCAGTTGGCCCGCTTCCGCGCCGACCCGGCGAACAGGGGCCGCACCTGCCGCGCCGGGCTCTGGCGCTATTCCCGCCACCCCAACTACTTCTTCGAGTGGCTGCACTGGTTCACTTATGTCCTGCTCGCGGTCGGCTCGCCACTGTGGTGGCTGGCCTGGGCCGGCCCGCTGCTGATGTACGTGTTCCTGCGCTATCTGAGCGGCGTTCCATTCACCGAGAAACAGGCACTGCGCAGCCGCGGCGACGACTATCGCGCCTACCAGCGCAGTACACCGATGTTCTTTCCCTGGTTTCCCCGTTCTTCCAAGGAGCATTCCGCATGAGCGCGATCCCGTCACTGAACCCAGCCGAAGATGCGGAAACCGGGTTGATCGCCTGGGCCGAACGCGGGCTGATCCCCGATGCGGCGCTGCGTGCGGGCATCCGCCGCTTGTGCGCGCAGCGCCTGCATGAAGAAAGCGAGGGTGGCATCGAAGGCCAATCGGCACGCTTCAGCCGGCGCATCGTCGAGCTGGCCGACAGCCCGCTCGCGTTGCATACCGACGCAGCCAACCGCCAACACTATGAAGTGCCGGCAGCCTTCTTCCAGGCCTGCCTGGGCAAGCGACTGAAGTACAGCAGCTGCTACTACCCCACCGGGCGCGAAACGTTGGACCAGGCGGAGGACGCCATGCTGGAACTGTACGGCCAGCGCGCCGGACTGGCCGATGGCCAGCAGATTCTTGAGCTGGGCTGCGGCTGGGGCTCATTGACCCTGTGGATGGCCGAACGCTACCCGCAGGCGCATATCACTGCCGTCTCCAACTCGCACAGCCAACGCCAGCACATCATGGCGCAGTGCCAGGCGCGCGGCCTGGACAACGTCAAGGTGCTGACCTGTGACGTCAACCAACTTGATCTGCCGACAGCCCGGTTCGACCGGTGTGTCTCGGTGGAGATGTTCGAGCACGTACGCAACTACGAGCGCCTGCTGGCAGGCATCGCACGGTGGCTGAAACCGGATGGCGCGTTGTTCGTGCACATCTTCGCCCATCGCACACTGATGTATCCGTTCGAGACCGAGGGTGGCGACAACTGGATGGGCCGCCACTTCTTCACCGGCGGCCTGATGCCGGCCGCCGACACGCTGCTGCATTTCCAGCGCGACCTGAGCCTGGATCAACGCTGGTTGCTGGACGGCACCCACTATCAGCGCACGGCCGACCACTGGCTGGCCAACCAGGATGCCGCCCGCGAGCAGGTGATGCCGGTGCTGATCGCCACCTACGGCCAGGCTGCAGCGAAGGTCTGGTGGCAGCGCTGGCGGATGTTCTGGATGGCATGTGCCGAACTGTTCGGCTACGACGACGGCCAGCAGTGGCTGGTCGCCCACTATCTGTTCCGACCCCGCTGAGGTGCCCCATGAGCATGTTCTCGCTGCTTCCGCTGATCGCAGTCGGCCTGTTCGGCTCAGGCTGCTCCTCCAGCGACACCCGGCCGCTTCCGCGTGCGCCGTCGGTGGATGTGCCACGCTTCATCGGCGACTGGTACGTGATCGCCCATATTCCGTCCTGGCCCGAACGCGATGCCTACGATGCGGTGGAAAGTTATGCCTTGAAGCCCGACGGGCGCATCCAGACCACCTTCACCTATCGCAAGGGCAGCTTCGATGCGCCGCAGAAGTCGATGCACCCCGTCGGCCGTGTCGAGAAGGAAGGCAATGGCGCGATCTGGGGCATGCAGTTCATCTGGCCGATCCAGGCCGAGTACGTGATCGCCTGGCGGGATGACGACTACCGCCAGACCATCGTGGCGCGCAGCAAGCGCGACTATGTCTGGTACATGGCGCGTACGCCGCAGGTGTCCGACGGCGACTACCAGAAAGCCGTGCAGCGCATCGCCGAAATGGGCTACGACATCCGCCGGCTGCGGCGCGTGCCGCAATCCATCCGGTAGTGCGTGGCAACAACGACCCGATTGCGCCCTGCGTCATGCATCACCCGGCAGAGGATGCCAGAATTCCCGGACAGACCTGAGCCGGGGATCAGCACGATGGGCAGCCACGCAGAAGCGACATGGAACGGGCTTGAAGTGCGGCAGATCCGTGCGAGCGACCTGGATGTGATCTGTGCCCACCGCGAAGCCATGTTCCGCGAGAGTGGGCGGACCGAGGAGGTCCTGCGGGCGATGGCGGCTCCTTTCCGTGCCTGGCTGGCGCCGCGCCTGGCCTCGGGCGAGTACTTCGGCCATGTTCTTGCAGACCAGGGCAGAACCATCGCCGGCATTGGCCTGATGCTGATCGACTGGCCACCCCACCCTGCCCATCCGGAACAGGGCTGCCGCGGCTACGTCCTCAACGTGTATGTGGAACCGGAGTACCGCCGCCGGGGCATCGCCCGGAAGCTGATGGTCCTGGCAGACCACGCCTTCGCCGAGCGTGGCGCCACCTACGCGGTCCTGCATGCCACCGCGCAAGGGAAGCCGCTGTACGCCGACCTTGGCTGGGCCGGAACCAGCGAGATGGCACGCAGCCTGCGCGACGAGGGGCGAACGCCCTGAAGTCGATCCCGGCCGGTGCGGATCGGTGGCATGCCGCACCGGAAGCTTCCCGATGACATCCACGCCAAGCGCCATCACGCTTGCGGAAACGGCTTGTTTCCGCCCTGGCAATCCATCCCGCCAATGGATAGCCCCGAATCGATGGATAAAGCGCATCGATTCTTAGGAATAATCGCAAAAATCAAGCATTTTCGATGTTCGCCGCGACAGCAGCGCCAGAATGGTCATCACGCCCCATGGGCGCCGATCACCTCCCTGCGCATGAATGGACCTCCTGCCCCGCGCCCGCTGCGACTGGCACTACTGGACGACCACGAAGTCGTCCGTCGCGGCACTGCCCTGCACCTCTCCCGCGACGCCCGCTTCCGTATCGTCGCCAGCCACGCCCGCAGCGACGAACTCATCGACAGCCTCCAGCAGATGCGGGTGGATGTCGCGATCATCGATCTGACCCTGGCCCGCGACGATCGCAGCGCGTCCGAGCTGACCCCGCTGCTGCGCGAGCACTTTCCTCGCGTCACCCTGCTCGCTTTTGCGACCCTTTCACCCTCGATCCACATCAACCAGCTCATCGCCACGGGTGTCAGCGGCGTGGTCAGCAAGGCCGAACCACTGCCGATGCTCGCGGACGCGATCGTGCGGGTATCGCAGGGCCTTCCGCGACTGCCACCCGACTGCACGCTGCCGGGAGACTGCGAAGAGCTCAGCCGCAACGAGCGCGAAGTACTGGAGCTCCTGCTGGCGGGCCTGACCGTTTCGGAAATCGCGCTCCGCCGCCATCGCAGCATCAAGACCGTCAGCACACAGAAGGTTGCGGCCCTGCGCAAGCTCAGGCTGCGCAACGATGCCGAGATCTACGCCATGCGGCAGCAGCTGGAATCACCGTGAAGATGCGCGATCGAATGCGTACATCCACCCTCCTGCTGTTGGCGCTCATCCTGCTTCCCGCCGCGTCGGCCGAGGATGCGTCATCACTTGAATGGGGGCCGGGGCGCGAAGTCCGGGTGGCGACCACGCCGTCGCTGCACCCGGTACCCGCTGCACTCGCTGGCGGCACGACGTTGCCAAGCCTGGCCCATGGCTACGCCAATCTGGTTGCACGGCGTTCGCAGCTGCAGTTCCAGGAGCACCAGCATCCCAGCACCGGCGCATCGGTGGCTGCCGTCTGCAGACGCGAAGCGGATCTGGTACTGGTGATTGGCAACCACCTGCAGCCACCCTGCCCCGGCCTGGTGGCATCCAGCACGTTCCGCGGTGGCAAGACGATGCTCGCCGGCCGCAGCGGCGAACGCCTGCCACGCGATATCACGGAACTGGACCACCAGGTCCTGGCCGTGCTCGAAGGGGGGCCGTATGCGGGATGGCTGGCCGCGCGCCATCCGCACGTCCGCCTGCTACACCTGGCCGATCGGCACGCCACGCTGGCAGCTGTTGAAAACGGCACCGCCGATCTGGCAATCGGCCTGGAAACGACCCTGCGGCCCCTGATCCGTCGGCATTTCGCCGGGCACTTGCACCTGCAGCCTTTCGACAGCGATTTCTCCACCGACCTGCACCTGCTTGCGCGCCACGAAGATCGCCAGCTGCTGGAGCGCATCGAGCGGGCATTGCACGACATTACGCTGGAGGAACATGCCGGCCTGTTGCAGCTATGGGCCCAACAGGCGGCCCCCGCCTCGCTGGAGCACGTCCTGGACTGGATGCGTCAGCTGCCCCCGCAGTGGCTGCCGGCCCTGGCTGCCGCATTGGCAGTCGCCCCGTTCCTGTGGCATGCCTGGCACAGGCGCCTGCGTGCTGAAGGCCGTGCCCGCGCCCGCGCGATTGGCATGTTGAGCCACGAGGTGCGCAATTCGGCCCAGGCAGTCCTTGCCTCGATCGACCTGCTCAGCCAGCCGTCGGCGCCCATGGGGCAGCGAGAAGCGCTGGCGGCTGCACATGCCGCGGGCTCCTCGCTGCGCAACCTGCTCAACCGCTCGCTGGAGTTCTCACGCCTGGCCAGCGGCACCTTCAAGCCGCACGTAGAACCTTGCGACATTGCACGACTCTGCCGCCAATCGCTGGATGCAATTCGTCCCCAGGCTCGGCAGCGCGGGCTGGCGCTTCGCTTCGACTGCCTCCCCGAGCCCTGCCCCATTGTCGCCATCGATCCGGAAGGACTGCGCCAGATCATCGACAACCTGCTGGGAAACGCACTCAAGTTCACCGACGTCGGCGGCATCGAGCTGCGCCTTCAACTGACGCCAGGCAACCACCCTCGTGAGCTCATGCTGGATGTGATCGACAGCGGAATCGGCATCACTGCAGAGCAACTCACCGTGCTGTTCCAGCCATTCCAGCAGGGCGGAGACGGCAAGGAGCGCGGAGGCAGCGGATTGGGACTGATGATCGCGCATGCGCTTGCCCGCGCAATGGGCGGCAACCTGTCAGTACACAGCGTCCCCGGGCGCGGCAGTCGCTTCACCCTGCGCCTGCCGGTACGCCCCGCCAAGGCCAAGGTCACGTCAACCGCCAGCGCCGGCGCGGGAACGCCGCTGGGCGGGGTTGAGCTGCTGCTGGTGGAGGACCACGCCCTCAATCGCCGGGTCATCAGCGAGCAGCTGCGCCGCCTGGGTGCCGATGTACACGCGTCTGGCGACGCCGCCAGCGCGCTTGCCGAGCAGGCCGTGAGACCGCGCAGCGTGATCCTGCTCGACATCGGGCTCGGGGACATGGATGGCTATGCGCTGGCCATGCAGTTGCGCAGGCAGGCGCGCGCCCCGCTGCGACTGATCGCGCTGTCGGCACGCCGTGATCGTCGGCATGTGGCGCGCTGCCGGAAAGCAGGGTTCGACGCCACCCTGACCAAGCCACTACAGCTTGAGTCACTGCTGCGGGCGCTGGAGCTGCCGGCGACCGGACAGGCCATCGCAACGGGCACAGCCGCAGGCGACCCCGACTACATCACGGACATCGGCCACGAGCTGCTGCGGATCGAACAGGCCATCGATGACGCCAGTGCCACTGACCTATGCCATCACGCGCATCGGCTTCAGGGGGCCCTGCAGATATACGGGGCTGCCGCAGAGGCGGACACGGCGGGCGACCTGTGGGAGCTGGGTCGCGACGCCACACCCGACTGGGCCGATGCGCGACGCCTGTTGCGCGTCCTTCAGCAATGGCATGGCTCCCGCGCTGCGGAAGCCATGCCCGGGGCCTGATCAGGCCGCCAGACGCTCGACCTGGCGACGGGTCAGGTCGTTGAAGCGACCCAGCGACATCAGATGCTGGTGGATCAGCGCCAGCCAACCACTGCGATGCCACTCGATCACAGTGGCTTCCGGCAGCGCGACGAACTTCTCGACGTCGACGACCTGGAAACCATTGAGGTTGAATTCACGGCCATCCGGGGTACGCACGGTGGCGTTGCGCTCGACCAGCAGGCCGTTGTCGATCAGGGCCTTGGAGAAGGCCTGGGTCTGTTCGTGCTCACGGGTGAACTGGCCACAGAACTCCAGCGCCTGCTGCACCATGTCGGTGGCCTTGCCATCGACGAACAGCGGCTGGCCTTCGTCACCGCCCTTGACCACGCGCGAGCTCTCTTCGTCGATGCCCAGCAGGAAATCATTGTCCGAGCCGGTGTCGATGAAGATGAAGGGGTGGCGACGCAGGTAGGCCGGGATATAGGCCTCGTCTTCCCACAGGCCATCCTTGATGAACAGGTTCTGGTCGGATACGCCAACGGCAGCCATCGGCACTGCGGTCGGGCCAGCGAAGAGGATCGGGAAGTGGTGCAGCGCCAGCGAGAACTCGCCGAGCACCAGCGGAATGGCGTTGTTGCCCGCGGCAAACTCGAGCCTGCCCGGCAGGATGCGCAGGTCGGCGTGCACATCGGCCTGCAGCGGCACCGGACGGGTGTAGAACAGGGGGGCGTTGCTCGGCGCCGCTTCGGTGGTGGTGTCGCTGGTGGTGGTCATCTTGGGAACCGTTCGATCATGCGCGCCTGCCATCCCGGGCGCGCCAGCGGGAACAACCTGAATCCCGCATTATCAACAAGCTCGATGACAACGGCCACCCCATCGTCGGCCTATTTCAGCTGCAGGGGGTACCGCTGCCAGAGCACATGGACCAGGAAACCGGCCAGTTCGGTGTCACGCGCGCTGACCGCTGCGCGGATCTTGTCCAGCAGCACCATGTCCGAACAGGAGCGCACATCCGCGTGGTTGGCCTGCCCTGCCCGGCGCGCGCGGTAGCGCGCGGCCCGTTGCGCGTCACTCATGGCGTACCCGAACTTGGGCGGACGGCCGCGCTTTCGCGGCAGGGTCAGCTCCAGGGTTCCGGGGTCTTTGTCATCACGCATGAGAAGGGTGCGGGCGGCGGCGAGCAACGGGGGGTGCGCAATTTATCGTGAGGCATCACTTTAATCCAGCTTTTTCTGCAGTTTTGTTGCGATGCAATGCAAAAAAATCGCATCCCGAGGGCCCCATCCACGCATGGCGTGGATCTACTGCAGAGCTCGCGACCCGATCGCCCTGTAGATCACGCCATGCGTGGATGCGCGCCCCGAACACAAAAAAGGGGCGCCCGCGAACGGGCTCCCCCCACCTTTCCTCATGCAGCGCGTACCGGCTCGTAGCCGTGCAGGTGCGCCTCGCTACTCGCCCGCCCCTGGCTGAGCGAACGCAACGACGTGGTGTAACCCACCAGCTGCGCCAATGGCGCAAAACCACTGACCTCAGCGCGACCGTCCTGGTCCTCGATGCGGGCGATGCGACCGTGGCGCCGGTTGAGGTCGCCGACCACATCGCCCACCGACGCCGATGGCGAATGCACCGTCACCGCCATCACCGGTTCCAGCAACTGCGTGCCACCTTCAGCCAGCGCGGCCTTGATCGCCTCGGCACCCGCGCGATGGAACGCCATCTCCGAAGAGTCCTTGGCATGGGTCTGGCCATCGACAAGACTGACCTCGATGCCGACCACCGGATGACCCTGCGGCCCTTCCGACAGCGCGGCACGTACGCCCTTCTCCACCGCAGCGATGAAGCTGCGCGGCACCACGCCACCGACGATGCGGTCGTTGAACACCACCTTGTCATCCTCGCGCGGCGACACATCCAGCACCACGTGCGCGAACTGGCCCTGGCCACCGGTCTGCTTGACCAGCCGCCCGACGACGCCGGTCATCGCACGCAGCGGCGTCTCCTGGTAGGCCACGCGTGGCGCACCTACGCCCACGTCGACCTTCCATTCGCTGCGCAGGCGCTCGACCATCACCTCCAGGTGCAGCTCGCCCATGCCCCAGACCAGGGTTTCCGCCGTGTCGCGATCGGTTTCGACGCGGAACGACGGATCTTCCTGGGCCAAGCTGGCCAGGCCCTGCGCCATCCTGATCAGGTCGGCCGCACGCGCCGGCTCCAGGCGCCACGCCAGCACCGGCGCCTGGGCCTGGATGTTCTCCAGGCGCAGCGGCTGCGCACGGCCGCTCAGCGTTTCGCCACTGACCGCATCCTTCCAGCCCAGCACCGCGACAATGTCACCGGCCACGGCCTGCTCGATGTCGTGGGTCTGGTCGGCCTGCACCCGCACCAGCCGGCTGACACGCCGTCCCTGTGGGTGCTGCGAGCTGGCCACCGCGTCGCCCACCTTCAAGGTCCCCGAGTACAGCCGCACGAAGCTCAGCGCGCCGTGTTGCTGGTGGGTGATCTTGAACAGCAGGCCCGCCAGCGGACCGTCCGGATCCGGCGGCAGCACCACCTCGCCGCTCTCGCTTTCGGCGGTCACGGCAGGGCGATCCAGCGGCGACGGCAGGTAATCGACCACGGCATCGAGCAGCGTCTCGATACCCTTGTCCTTGAACGCAGCACCGGCCAGCACGGGCACGCCCGCACCCGCCAGCGTCGCCCGGCGGATCGCCGCGCGCAGCTGTTCGGCATCGATCACGCGACCTTCCAGCCAGGCATCGGCCAGTTGTTCATCGTGATCGGCCACGGCCTCGACCAGCGCATCGCGCTGAGCCTGCCACTGCGCGCGTGCCGCGTCGTCCCACGGGGCCACCGTGGTTGCGGCGCCATCCTGCCACTGCAGCACGCGCTCATCGACCAGGTCGACCCAGCCATTGAAGCCGCTTTCGCTGCCCAACGGCACGCCCAACGCCCACGGTCGCGCCTGCAGTTTGTCCTGCAGCTGCTCCAGCACGCGCTCGAACGAAGCACCGACGCGGTCCATCTTGTTGACGAAGGCGATCAGCGGCACGCGATGGCGACGCGCCTGGCGCCATACCGTCTCGGACTGCGGCTGCACGCCGTCCACGGCCGAGAACACGGCCACGGCACCGTCGAGCACGCGCAGTGAACGTTCGACTTCGATGGCGAAGTCGATATGGCCGGGGGTGTCGATCAGGGTCAGCCGATGCGACGGCAGGTCACGTGGCGCCCACTGCGCCTGCACGGCGGCAGCGCCGATGGTGATGCCGCGTTCGCGCTCGATCGCCGAGAAATCGGTGGTCGCATTGCCGTCGTGCACTTCGCCGACGCGGTGGATCTCGCCGCTTTTCCACAGCAGGCGTTCGGTCAGCGTGGTCTTGCCGGCGTCGATGTGGGCAATGATGCCGAGGTTGCGACGGCGGGAAAGGACGTGGGTGTTCATAAAGAGGTTCCTGCAAAGCCAACTTCAGGGGCCGCACACCCCGGTTGGCGACAGGGTGCGCGGCTAGCGTTCGGTCTCGGCGATCTGGTGCATGGCACGTTCTCCTTCGCAGTACTGGGTAGAGTCGAGTAGGTAGCGTCGACTGGGTAGCGTCGACTGGGTAGAGTCGACTGTTAGTCGACTAATGAGAAACAAAAACAAAAAGAGCGCCCCGGAGGGCGCTCTGTCGAAGGTCCAGCGATGACCGCTTCAACGGCCTCGTGGGGCTCCAGGCAGACACGCCCGTTCCGCGCTTGCGCGGGTCAGGGTGAAAAACTTCAGGAGCGGCATCCGGTTCATGGGGCGCATTCTAGACCTGCCAATCTGGCGCGCAAGTGAATATTGCACACAATAATAGAACGATGAGGCCGACCGACATCGGGGTCGGATCCCTTTGCCCAAAGCAAAGGGCTCTGCCCCTGCCATGTCCTACTTGCAGTCGTGCAGCTTGCGCGCCTCACCCACGGTCGCCGCCTGGTCGTCGCCCATCGAGATCCACCCCTTCAGCGACGTCGCCGGGTCCATGTGCGGCAGCCGTGCGCCACCTTGGATCAGCACTTCGGTCCAGCTCCCCACCGGCGCCAGCTCGGACAGGCGTGCCGCCTGATCGTCCTCGGTACTGAACATGTCGTCCGGGCCCGCCGGAGGCGTGGTATTCACGGTTTCCGTCTTGTGGGTCCGGACCCGAAGTGCACCGTCCGGCAGCCGCTGGGTGATCACCTCGTATCGCTCAACACCATACGCCCAGCTGCTTTCGCCAACGCTGCGGGTCTCGCTGCCGTCATCGGCCACGGCCACCACCTCGCCGGCCGGCCCGATGACGCCCGCGACAGCCCCCAGGCCTGACATCAGCGCCTGATAGACGATCATCTGCCGCTGTTCGGAGGTCAACGCACCGGCCTTGAGCTTGGTCGCAGGAATCTTCAGGTACGCCGTCTCCCTGCACAGCACCAGCACCTGCTGGTCGTCCCAGCTCACCGACATTTCCTCGTTGGCGAAGTACTGCGTCTTCATCGACGTCACAGCGGCACCGTCGCTATTGGAATGTCGGGTCTCGATCAGCGAGGCGTTCTCGGCCGCGTCGGTCAGCGAAACCTGAGAGGTCGAAGCCGCATTGGCAGCGCAAGCGGAAGCAATCATTGCCGCGAGCAGCACGCTGCAGGTAACGGTGCGGAACATGGCATCAGTCCATTGAAGAAGACGAAGCAATCATGATACCCGGAGCAACCTGGCGGGCCCTCGCTCAGGTCACCACCACCAGCGGCACCCCGCGCCTTGGGTGCTCCAGCACCACCACATCCTGCTGGTAGACCCGCTGCAGGTTGTCTTCGGTCAGCACCTGCAGCGGCGTGCCATCGGCCGCCACCCTGCCCTGTTCCAGCAGCACGATGCGATCGGCGTAGCCAGCCGCCAGGTTCAGATCGTGCAGCACCACGATCACGCACGCACCAGCTTCGGCACTGGCACGCACGCTACGCAATGTGCGCTCCTGGTGGCGCAGGTCCAGCGCGGCGGTCGGCTCATCGAGCAGCAGCAGCGGCGTATCCTGCGCCAGCACACGCGCGAACGTGGTGCGGGCGGACTCGCCACCGGACAGCTGCTGCACCTCGCGCAGGCGCAGCGCCTGCAGTTCGGCGGCATCGATGGCCGCTTCCACCCGGGCTTCGTCCGTGACCGGGTCCGGCGGGTGTGGCAACCGGCCCATCGCCACCACCTCCTCTACGCTGAAGGCGAAACGAACGCCGTGCTCCTGCGGCATTACCGCGCGCTCGCGCGCCAGCGGCCCGGCCTTGTAGCTGGCCAGCGGTTTGCCCAACAGGCTCACCTCGCCCGCATCGGCGCGCAGGTCGCCGGCCGCTACCGCCAGCAAGGTGGACTTGCCTGCGCCGTTCGGGCCAACCAGCGCGGTCACCGTACCCGGCTCGAACGCGAGCGAGATGCCATGCAGGATCTCGCGCTGCTGGCGGCGCACCACCACCTCGTGCAGCTTCAGCAGTACGCTCATGGCGCCGCCTTGCGGCGCTGCTGCAGCACCAGCCAGAGGAAGAACGGCGCGCCCAGCGCGGCCGAGAACAAGCCCAGCGGAATCTCCGCCGGCGGATCGAGCGTGCGGGCCGCGGTGTCGGCCACCACGATCAGCAGCGCGCCCAGCAGGCCGGACAACGGCAGCAGCCAGCGATGCCCGGGGCCGACCAGCAGGCGCGCCACGTGCGGCACCACCAGGCCAACGAAACTGATCGAACCGGCAAAGGCCACCGCCGCGCCCACCAGCAGCGCACTGAACGCCACCAGGCGACGCCGCGTGCGGGTCACGTCCAGCCCGAGGTGCTGCGCCTGGCGTTCGCCCAGCGCCAGCATGTCCAGCGGCGTGGCCAACCGCTGCAACGCGAACACGCCGATGGCAAACAGGGGCACCACCGCCGCCACATCGGCCCAGTTGGCACGCGCCAGCGAGCCCATCTGCCAGAACACCAGCGACTGCAGTTCGCTTTCGCTGGCGATGTAGGTGAGGAAACCGATCAGCGCCGAGCAGAACGCGGCCATCGCGATGCCGACCAGCAGCAGCGTGGCATTGCCACTGCCTTTGCCGGGTCGCGCCAGCGCGTAGGTCAGGCCGATCGCCAGCGCACCGCCGGCGAATGCCGCTACAGGCACCAGCCAACCGGCTGCGCCCGCAGCGCCGAGAACAATGGCTGCGACTGCACCCAGCGCAGCACCCTGGCTGACACCGACGATGCCGGGGTCGGCCAGCGGATTGCCGAACAGGCCCTGCAGGCTGGCGCCGGCCATCGCCAATGACGCGCCGACCATCGCGCCCAACAGGGCACGCGGAATGCGCAGCTGCCAGACCACGGCCAGGTCGCGGCCGCTGACCGCCTGCGGATCGAGCAGCCCCAGCTTCACCGCCAACGCCTGCATCACCTCCAGCGGCGGCAGCCGCAGCGGGCCCACGGCGAACGAGGCCAGCACCGCACCCAGCAGTGCCAGCAACGCCACCAGCAACATCGTCCGCCCGCGACGGCGGCGCCGATCCGCTGGACTCATGCCTTCGGCAACGCCGCCAGGGCCTTGGCCAGCGCCAGCGCGCCCGCACCGGAACCGACACTGGTGTACTTCAGCTGCACGTCCGGCATCACCCAAACCCGATTGGCCTGCCCGGCCGGGGTCTGCTTCAGCGTCGGGTACGCCTTCCACAGGCCCTCGGCACCGCCGAACAGCTGCAGGTCATGCTCGGTCACCAGGATCACCTCCGGCGCTGCGGCGACCACGCCTTCATTGCTCAGCTGCGAGTAGTTCTTCACCCCCGCCTCGGTGCCGATGTTGACGCCGCCAGCCAGCGCGATCAGCTGCGCCGAGGCGCTGTCGGCACCGGCAACAGTCGGTGAGCCGCCAGCGCCGGTGGCCGACACGTGGATCAGTCGTGGCGCATGGCCCAGGCCCTTGCCAATCGCTGCAGCCTCGTCGAGCTGACGCTGCACCTGCGTGGCCAGTGCTTGCCCTGCCTCGGCCAGCCCTAGTGCAGCGGCGACCTTGCGCACCTTGTCCGGCGCCGGCTGCAGGTCATCGATGACCACCGCCGGCTCGCCCACTTCGCGCAGCTTCTTGGCCAGTTCGGTATGGCGGCGCAGGCTGTTGCCGAGGAACAGCGAGCCCTGCAGGCTCAGCACGCCCTCCACGCCAGTGGTTCGGTTGAACAGGAACTGGTGCGGCGCGGCCAGGCCGGCCTGGGTGGTGGTGTTGGTCGGCGCGGCAAATACCTGCTTGCCCAGCCCCAGTGCTTCGATCACCGCGATGACGTCGTCGCCACCGGCGATGATCCGGCTGGTGTCGGCCACTTCGATATCGGCGCCATCATCGGAATGCACCTTGGCCGGCAGCACCGCCTTCTGGCCGTGCACGGCCGGCATTTCGGCTCCTGCCACGCGCTGCCAGCCTACCGGCAGCACGGTTTCCGCAGCGGCCGCCGTTGCTGCGGGCGACTCGGCAGGCGTATTGGCATCAGAGGGAGCCGACGAGCCGCCACAGGCAGCCAACGCCAGCGAAACAGCGAACGGAAGCGCACACAGGCGCAGACGGGACGCGATGTTCATGCACATTCTCCTTGCTGGCAGGGCGACGCGCACGCCACCCTGCCCTGTGACTTACTGCTTCGGGGTGATGCGGGTGATGCGGTCACCCTTCGGGTCTTCAGCGCCGCGCGACTTGTTCACCGCGAACACGTTGCCCTTGCCATCGGCGCGGACGTGGTTCGGCAGCGTGCCGCCATCAAGATTGGCGACCACCTTGCCGTCACCGTTCACCACGGTGACCGTGCCAGCGCCACGGTTGCTGACGTAGGCGAGGCCGGAGGCATCATCGAAGGCGACGTTCAGCGCGCCGGCGCCGACCGGCACATCGTGCAGCACCTTGCCGGCGGCCACGTCGACGATCAGCAGGTTGTCGGTGCCCTGCGAGGCCACGTACAGGCGGTTGCGTGCCGCGTCGTAGGCCACGCCCGAGGCACTGATCGAATTGCCCAGATCGATGACCTTCTCGACCTTGCCGCTGGCCACATCGATCACCGCCGCTTCCGGGGTGCCGATGCTGACGGTGAACAGCTTGCCGCCCTTCTCATCCAGCACCAGGCTCATCGGGGTGAACTTGCCGTCGTCCACGCCGGATTCCAGCGTCACCTGCGGCAGTTCCTTGAAGGTCTTCGCATCGAACACCGACAGGTGGTCCTCGCCGGTGGCAGAAGCGAACACCTTGCCGCGCGTGCCGTCGACCACCACGTCGCGCGCGTGCGGCACGGCATCGACCGGGAACTGATGGACCAGCGACAGGTCCTTCTGGCGATAGACCGCGATGGAGTTCTGGCGGGTGTTGGTGACCCAGACATTGCCGTTGGCGTCATCCACGCCCACGCCGTAGACCGCGTACACCGCGCCATTGGTGCTGCCCGGCACTTGCGCCGGGGTGATCGCCTTGGTCACCTTCAGCGACTTCGGGTCCAGCTTCAGCAGCTGCGACTGGGTCACCGGCGGGCGACCCACCGCCGAGGTCACGAACACTGCGTTGCTGGCGGCGCTGTAGGCGGACTGGTACAGGCCCGGCACCAGCTTGTTGGACTGGGTGGCGAACTGCGCCTGGCCGGACAGCGGCAGCTGCGGCGAAACGCGCAGCTTCAGCACGGTGGCCGCAGCCGGTTGGCTGGCGCGCACCACCACCGGATGGGTGCCCGGCACCGCGTCGGCCGGAATGCTCAACTGGGCCTTGAAGTTGCCATCCGCGTCGACCACCAGCGGCTGCGCGTTGAGCACGCTGTCACCGCGCAGCAGGCTGACCTTCTGGCCCGGCACGAACCCACGGCCGACCACGTCGGCAGTGCTGCCGGGAACCACGTTCTCACCGCGTGAGACGACTTCACCCTTGAAGGTGGCGTTGGCCGGCTGGTCGAACACCGGCTGCGCGGTGGCGGTCACCGCCAGCAACAGGCCGGCGGCGAGAGAGGTGAGACGGAATGACGGACGGAACGACATGGAAGGCTCCTTGCACACGTAGGCCGCGCCACGTGACGCGGGATTCATCGGTTGCCTGGGCCGCTGCACGCCGGCAGCCTCGCCTGGGTAGTGGGGTCGCACGGCATCGCGTGCGAAGGGATTCACTCGGCGGCGTTGTCACCACCCGTGGGGGCACCGTCACCGGCGCTGCGGTCGGTCACGCCGTACAGTTCATGCAGCGCGGCATGGAACGAGGCCGGCAGCATCGGGCCGTGTCCCAGCCCCGGGAACTCGCGGTACTGCACGCTCATGCCCGGCACCTTGGCCAACCGTTCTGACAACTGCATCGCCGCATCCGGCGTGGCGCCACCGATGCGGCGCAGGTGCGCGACCACCCGTGGGTTGCTCATGTCACGCTTGCCACGATCGCCAACACGCTCGGCACCGCCCAGCATCAACCAGAGCTTTGCCGGCTGGCCATGCACGTTCTGCACGAACTGCTGTTCCGGATCACCCAGCGCCGCGCCCTGGCTCCACCACAGCGAGGGACTGGCCGCCAGATAGGACTGGAAGGCGGCGGGACGGGTGTACAGCGCATTGAGCACGAACAACCCACCCAGCGAGTGGCCCCACAGCGCTTGCTGCTGCGTATCGATGCGTGCGCGACGCTCGACTTCCGGCTTGATGCGGCGTTCGATCACATCCAGGAAGGCCGCAGCACCACCGCCGACCGCCTGGGTCGTACCGCTCTCATCGTCGGCGCGGTCGATCCACGCGGTGTAGTCGCGGGTGCGCGCCTTGGAATCGATGCGCAGGTCATTGTCGTAGCCGATCAGCACCAGCACCGGCGGCGCCTTGCGCGCGGCCAGTTCGGCCAGCAGCGGCTGGTCCAGCACCATGGCGACGGCATTGCCGTCCAGCGCGTAGAGCACCGGGGATGGCGTCTTGCCGGCCTTGGCCGGAATCGCCAGGTTCACCCGCCAGCGGCGTTGCTGGTCGGGACTGTCCACCACGAAATGCTCGAAGCGATAGCTGGCCGCCGGCTCGTCGAGTACGGTATGGCCGATCTTCTGCAGCGGATTGCGCTGCTGCGCATGGGCGTACGGGGTGGCCAGGAGCAGACCCATCATCAAGGCGGCCAGGCCGCGGGCCAGCGGACCACGGCGCGAAGGCGGGACGAAATGCATCATCAGCGGCGGCAGGAGCGACCAATGGCCGCCGGTTCATAGGGGACCGCAGTCTACCTTAAACGCGAATGATTATCACATCGATCAAACGTCACACTGTGTATCACGCGCGCGATACGTTCATTTTCCCGGTTGCACCGGAAACACTGAATCCACTATTTTGCCCGGCAGCGGGGCGCAGGAGCGCCCTACCCTCGCAGGGCTGCGGATGGATGGGTGATCGAGCCATCGGCCGCGCCCTGTCCTTGCCAAACCTATCCACGCATGGCGTGGATCTACTGACCACCACCCACGGGAATGGATCCCGTGACTGCGAGAACGCCTTGAAGCGCACCACCCTGATCGTCCTTTCCCTTGGCCTGCTCGCACCGCTGGCCGCCCATGCCGCACAGGACCTGCCAACGCTCTACCAGGCCTTTGAAGAGGCCGGCAATTCGTCACTGGGCATGGACCAACTCAACCAGACGGTGACATTCACTGCCGTAGCACTGAGCGTTTCCAGCAACCTGGCGGGCGAGCCGCTGATCGAGGCCGGCGATGACCAGGGCAATGTCCTGGCCCGGCTGACCAGCGACGACGAACAGCAGGCGGCCAAGCTGGGCGCACTGGAAGAAGGCGCGACCTTCACCGCCAGCTGCACGCTGCAGTTCAGCTCGGGCACCGATTACCTGTCCTTCGGCGATTGCACCATCAAGTAAAGATGAAGCCGGCAAAATGCCGGCTTCATTTCTTTGCCTCTGTAGCGTCGAGCCATGCTCGACTCATGCATCATCACGGCCCCGTAGGCACCGGACCATACACGTTCTCCTGCGGCGTGCCCGGCAGCAGCGAGAAGATCATGATCACGATCCCGCCACCCGGTACCAGCGCCAGCAGGAACAGCCAGCCCGACTGGTTGCAGTCATGCAGGCGGCGTACGGTCACTGCGATCAGCGGCACGATCGTGGCCAGCCACATCACACACAGCAGCACCACCATGCCGATCAGGATGCCGGCCAGCGCTTCGGCACTGTTGCGCAGGAGGATCGCCAGCACGCCGGCCAGCAGCATCACTGCCGTTGCGACCAGGAACAGGAACAGCTGGTACATCCAGTACTCGCGGCGGTTCGCGCGACCCTCGAACTGGGCGTAGCGCTTCAACGGCAGAATCATTTCCTGCACGGCATCGATCCTTGAAAAAGTAGCCGCGCAGTGTGCCAAATGAACGCGTGCAGGACAATGTAGAGCCAAGCCATGCTCGGCTGTCGGGAGCCGTGAAGTGCTGCGAAAAGCAGTCGAGCATGGCTCGACGCCACATGAACCGGGTCAGCGGCCCTTCGCGGCGCGCGCAGCCTCGCGCTCGGCGCGCAAACGATCCAGCTTTTCCTTCAACTTGATTTCCAACCCGCGCGGCACCGGGTTGTAGTACACCCGTTCGCCCATCGCATCCGGGAAACCGGTCTGGTCGAGCGCGATGCCACCCTCCGCATCGTGGTCATACTGGTACTCGGCGCCGTAGCCCAGTTCCTTCATCAGCTTGGTCGGCGCATTGCGCAGGTGCAGCGGCACTTCTTCGGTACCACTCTCGCGCACGTCGGCCTTGGCCTGGTTGAAGGCCGCATAGCCGGCGTTCGACTTGGCGGTGCTGGCCAGGTACAGCACCAGCTGGGCGAACGCGAGTTCGCCCTCCGGACTGCCCAGTCGCTCATAGATGTCCCACGCTTCCAGCGCCATGCTCTGCGCACGCGGGTCGGCCAGGCCGATATCCTCGATGGCCATGCGGGTCAGCCGGCGCGCCAGGTAAGACGGATCGCAGCCGCCATCGAGCATGCGGGTCAGCCAGTACAGCGCGGCGTCCGGGTTGGAGCTGCGCACGGATTTGTGCAGCGCCGAGATCTGGTCGTAGAACTGCTCGCCGCCCTTGTCGAAGCGGCGGGTACGATCGGCCAGCACCTGGGTCAGGGTCTGCGGCGTGATGCGACCGCCCTCCCCGCCCGCCAGCTCGGCGGCGATTTCCAGCAGGGTCAACGCACGGCGCACGTCGCCATCGGCGGCGGTGGCGATTTCCAGCAGCAGTTCGGGAGCGACCTCGATGCCCTCCTCGCCCAGGCCGCGTTCGCGGTCGCCCAGCGCACGTTCCAGCGCCTCGACGATGTCGGTCGGCGAAACGCCTTCCAGCACATGCACGCGGCAACGCGACAGCAGCGCCGAATTCAGCTCGAAGGATGGATTCTCGGTGGTGGCACCGACGAACAGGATGGTGCCGCGCTCGATATGCGGCAGGAACGCATCCTGCTGCGCCTTGTTGAAGCGGTGCACCTCATCCACGAACAGCACGGTGCGGCGGCCTTCGGCGAAGCGTTGCGCGGCCTCGGCCAGCACCTGGCGCACCTCCGGCAGGCCGGACAGCACGGCAGAGATGGCGCGGAATTCCGCATCAGCGTACTCGGCCAGCAGCAGCGCCAGCGTGGTCTTGCCGCAGCCCGGCGGCCCCCACAGGATCATCGAATGCACGCGACCGGATTCGACCGCGCGGCGCAGCGCACTGTCCGGCGCCAGCAGGCGCTTCTGCCCGACCATTTCATCCAGGGTGCGGGGGCGCATGCGCTCGGCCAGCGGGCGCATGTGTTCCCGATCGACGCTCAGCAGATCGGGTCCGGGGAATGAAGTGGAGCGATGTCTTGGCACCCGGTCATTGTACCGCGCCGCCCAACGGTAGCGCCGGGCCGTGCCCGGCGGGCGGGACGCGATGTCTGGTAGTGCCGGCCGCTGGCCGGCAGATCAACAGCGTGTCAACCAAGGTTGACACCCACCAAGGCGGTGCCGGTTGGCACCCACCAGAGCAGTTGGCGCCGGGCCACAGGATTCGGTAGTGCCGGCCGCTGGCCGGCAGATCAAAAGCATGTCAACCAAGGTTGACACCCACCAAGGCGGTGCCGGTTGGCACCCACCCGAGCAGGTAGGGCCAGGCCATGCCCGGCGTCCGCCATCAATTACCGATGACGTCGGTGCCCTTCGGCGGGGTGAAGCTGAAGGTGCCGGCCGCGAAGCCCGGATTGCGCTTCCAGCCACTGAAGCTGATCACGGTACGCTGGCCAACCGCATCGGTGATTTCCATCTTGGCCAGGCCTTGGGCGTTGAAGCCCAGCGCGGCGTACTGGAAACTGGCTTCGGTCTCGCGCTTCGGCGACAGCGACAGCCACTGCAGGCCGTCGCGCTGCGCGGCCTCTTCGCTGACGTCGTACTGCTGCTCCAGCAGCGCCGGGTTGATCAGCGCGGTCAGCGGGCTGTTCTGCTCTTCCTTGCCCTGCTCGCGCACGGTGGCCTGCTCCAGGTCCGGCTCGTACATCCAGACCTTCTTGCCGTCGGCCACGATCAGCTGTTCGTGCGGGCGCACGTATTCCCAACGGAACAGGCGCGGCGCCGACAGGGCCACGCGACCACTGGTCGATTCCTTCACCTTGCCGCGGCTGTCGAACACCTGCTGGCTGAACTGGCCATCCAGGCCCTTCAGGCCGCTGGTGAAGGTCTTCAGGTCATCGCGGGCGCCAGCCCAGGCGCTGCCGGCGGCGGCGCAGGCCACGGCCAGGGTGGTGGTGGCAAGGAAACGGCGGAAGCGGAAGTTCATGCGGGAATCCTGTGGGCGCGGGCGCCAGGAAAGGTGGTTGCCAGTGTGCCCGGGGAAAGATGAATGGGCGATCAGGGCGACATTATGCCGCCCTGAACGTCCATCGGCGATTCAGCCACCGGATCCCGGCAGCTTGCCGTACAGCACCTGGCCGCGGAAGCCACGCCGCACTTCGCGATACAGCGCGCGGAACGCCGGATAGTCCTGCGGCTGGCACAACGCCTCTGGCCCACGCACTGCATTCTGCTGCAAGCGGTGGTGCACGATCACCTCCTGACCCTCGCGACTCCAGTCCACCCGGTACTCGCCGGCGGCATTGGCGAAACGCTGGCTGGCCGGGATGGCGATGATCGGCGCATTGGCCGGGAACTGCAGGCGATAGGTTTCCTCGCGCAGGCTGGCATTGCAGTAGAACGGTGTCTCGTTGGCCGGCGCCGAGGCGGTGGCGTACAAGCCACGCACCGACTCGCCACCCGGCGGGTCCGGCACGGCCATGCCGCCGGCCACGCTGAAGTCGGCGTAGTCCTCGGCCTGGAACGCCATGCGATAGCCAAACGGCCGGGTCAGATCGACCGGCACGCCCTGGATCTGCAGCTGCCCTCGCCCATCGAAACCGGAGGCGGCCATGATCTGCTCTTCAGCGCGCGCACGGTTCTGCGCGTTGAGCTGGGAGAACTGGGCGCGCATGCCGATCTCGGCGTTCTCGCCCAGCTTCGGAATGGTCTCTCCACGCAGGTTGCCGTTGGCGTCGAAGGTGAAACGTACTTCCATCGAGGTGGCGTTACGCTCCGGCGTGTTGGCCGGGGTGCGTGCCAGCGTGGCGTCGCGGGTACGCATCACCGGCGCACCCAGATCACCTTCCGGCAGCTGACCGAAGCGCGCCCACGCGGTGGTCGAATCCAGGTACAGATCAAACTCGGGAATGTAGGTGATGGCGTGGTTGAAGCGGCCCAGCACCGGAATCTTCGGCAGCGTCGGGCCGCCGCCGGCGCCGATCAGCACCGGCGAGCTGGCGATGCCCTTGGCTGCCAGCAGCGCCTCCAGGATCGTCACATGGTCCTTGCAGTCACCATAGTGGTTGTCGAGGATGCTCTGCGCGCTGTTCGGCTCCAGCCCGCCATTGCCCAGGTACACCGCCACGTAGCGGATGTTCTGCGCAACCCAGCGATACAGCGCATCAGCCTGCTCGCGGCGGTCGCTGATACCCGCGGTGATCTCATCAGCCAACGCCTGCAGCGCCGGGGTCACCTCAGCCGCCGGGCCCGCCTTGAGCTGGTAGGCGCGACCCATCTGCGACCAGTCACGATAGGTACTGGCCATGATGTTCGGACCGAACTCCCAGCCCGCCGCCGACCAGTTCTGCGCCGACATCGCCTCGCGACGCTGGTAGCGCCAGCGCCACTGCGCCTGGCCATTCTTCACCGTCGGCCGATCGCTGCCCTGCACGCCGCGGCTGTCGATGAACATCGGCAGGTTGGCCGGCGCACTCAGGGTGACTTCGGCGTCCTCGTACTCGGTGAACACATTGAAGGTCTCCCACAGGCCGAAATAGCCCGGGAAGTGCGGCGTGGCCTGGGTGCGGCGCACCTGGTAGTACAGGCGGGTGCCCGGGGCCAGGTTCGGAAACACGATCACCCGCACCTTGCGGTCGGCATACATCGCCGCCGAGGCGCTGGAGTAGCTTTCCTGGGTGTAGATGCGGTCGGCCGGCACGTCACGGCGCTGGCCGTCGGCGGTGATGGTGTAGGCGCCAAGCACCTCCAGGGTTTCCATCTTCTCGCTGTAGCTCAGCCGCACCTGGCTGAACTGCTCGACCGAGGCCTTGGTCTTGAGCAGCACTTCGTAGGTTTCGGTCTGCACATTGCCGGCATCCGGCCGCACCTGGTAGTCGGCGCGGTAACGGACAATGCTGAAGTTATTGCTGGCTTCGGTATCGCCGCTGGTGGAAGGCGGCGCCGTGGCGGGCGCGGAGGTGGCGGTGTCTGCCAGTGCCGGGCCGGCAGCCAGGAAGGCTGCCAGCGCCAGTGCCAGCGCGCTTGGTACGGGGTGAAGCATGCGTCGGTTCCTTGGACGTCGTGGGGGATACGTCGGGTCCTACTTCGGCGGCGGCGGTGCCAGCACCGTGCGGTCGCCGTTGTGCTCGGGCGGGCTGACCACGCCGGCCGCTTCCATGGCCTCGATCAGTCGCGCTGCACGGTTGTAGCCGATCTTCAGCCGGCGCTGCACGCCGGAAATCGATGCACGGCGGGTCTCGGTGACCACCCGCAGCGCTTCGTCATACAACGGGTCGGACTCGTCGCCGGACGAACTGTTCTCGGGCAGGCCGGTGGCGCCGACGACCACGCCGTCGCCCATCGTCTGCACTTCGTCCAGCACGCCGTCGACATAGTCGGCAGGGCCCATCGCCTTGAGGTGCTCGACCACGCGATGCACTTCATCGTCGGACACGAACGCACCATGCACGCGCTCGGGCAGCGCGGTGCCCGGCGGCAGGTACAGCATGTCGCCGTGGCCCAGCAGTGTTTCCGCGCCGGACTGGTCGAGGATGGTGCGCGAGTCGATCTTGGAGCTGACCTGGAAGGCGATACGGGTCGGGATGTTGGCCTTGATCAGGCCGGTGATCACGTCCACCGACGGGCGCTGCGTGGCCAGGATCAGGTGGATGCCGGCCGCACGCGCCTTCTGTGCCAGGCGCGCGATCAGCTCTTCCACCTTCTTGCCGACGATCATCATCATGTCGGCGAATTCGTCGATGAAGATGACGATGAACGGCAGCGTTTCCAGCGGGCGCGGCGCCTCGCCCAGCTCCGGGTTCGGCTTGAACAGCGGGTCCATCAGCGGCTGTCCTGCGTCCTGGGCTTCCTTCACCTTCTTGTTGAAGCCGGCCAGGTTGCGCACGCCCACTGCGCTCATCAGCTTGTAGCGGCGCTCCATCTCGGCCACGCACCAGCGCAGGCCGTTGGCGGCCTCCTTCATGTCGGTGACCACAGGTGCCAGCAGGTGCGGGATGCCCTGGTAGACGCTCAGTTCGAGCATCTTCGGGTCGATCATCAGCATCCGCAGGTCTTTCGGCGAGGCCTTGAACAAGAGGCTCAGCACCATCGCGTTGACCGCCACCGACTTGCCCGAACCGGTGGTACCGGCCACCAGTAGATGGGGCATGCGTGCCAGGTCGGCCACGGTCGGGCGACCGGCGATGTCCTTGCCCAGCGCCAGGGTCAGCACACTGGCCGACTTGTCATATTCCTTCGAGCGCAGCAGCTCGGACAGGAAGATCATCTCGCGGGTGACGTTGGGGATTTCCAGGCCGATCACCGACTTGCCCGGAATGACGTCGACCACGCGCACCGACTTCACCGACAAGCCGCGCGCGATGTCCTTGTCCAGCGAACTGATCTGGCTGACCTTGATGCCCGGTGCCGGCTCGATCTCGAAGCGGGTGATGACCGGGCCGGGATTGGCGCCGACCACCTGCGCATCGATGCGGAAGTCCTTCAGCTTGAACTCGATCTGCCGCGACAGGGTCTCCAGTGTCTCTTCGTCGTAGCCCTTCGGCTGTGGCTTGGGATCATCCAGCAGCGCCAGCGGCGGCAGGTCGGAACCATCGCCGTTGACGCCACGGAACATCGGAATCTGGGTATCGCGCTTGGCGCGATCACTCTTCTCGATCACCGGCTCAGGGCGCGGTTCGATCTTTACCGGCTCGCGCTTGGCGCGCACCTCGGCGTCGGCCTTGCGCACTTCCTGGCGCTCCTCGCGCATCACCCGGGTCTGCTTCCACTCGCTGACTTCTTCCTTCTTGCGCTCCAGCAGCGGTGCCAGCGACATTACGCCACGGCCGATCTTCTCCATCACCGTGAACCAGGACAGCCCGGTGGCCAGGGTGATCGAGGCCAGCAGCAATACCAGCACGAACAGGTTGGCGCCCAGCGCACCGAAGCCCACCGTGAGCGAATTGCCCACCAGCTTGCCGAGAATGCCGCCGGCACTGGCGACATCGCCACTGAACAGGCGCACGTGCAGGAAGCCGGTGCCGGCGATCAGGAAACCGACCAGACCGACCAGGCGCAGCGCCGGGTCCAGATCGTTCTCGCCCTTGCTCTCGCGCTTGAGGCCGAACATGGCGATCCACGCCAGTGCGCCGAGCACCACCGGCAACAGGAAAGCGATGTAGCCGAACAGCTGCAGCAGCACGTCGGCAATCCAGGCCCCGGCGCGGCCGCCGAGGTTATGCACCGGCGCGACCACGCTGCCGGTATGCGACCAGCCCGGATCCGTGGCTGAATAGGTGAACAGACTGGCCGCCAGATACAGCAGGGCCGGCGCGATGGCGATCAGGCCCAGATCGCGCCAGAGGCGCTGGCGGCGTGGATTGTCGGTCGTCGCCGCCGCGGCCGTGCGACGTGACGCCTTGCTGTCGTCCGACTTGGAGCGTTCAGGGACCTGCTTCGCCACCTTAGACCATACCTTTGGAATGCGCTGTTAGTGATTGATAATAAATGAGACGGCGTCAGTTTTCAGTTATGCGACGTCCGGCAAGGCAATCCGAGGCCCGGAACCACCGCTGGATGACGGCGTTCTGTTCATCGGCTTGAATCGCCCTGCCCCAGCCGCCACTCTATGAGCAGCCATGGATGCTGCGCAAACATCGCCAGCGCCTTGTCCCATCTACCTTTTCGCGAGTTTACATGAGCACCAGCCTGCCCTCCCGCCACCAGCGCCTCGTCATCCTCGGTTCCGGCCCGGCCGGTTGGACCGCCGCCGTCTACGCCGCCCGTGCCAACCTGAAGCCGGTCGTCATCACCGGCCTGCAGCAGGGTGGCCAGCTGATGACCACCACCGAGGTGGACAACTGGCCGGGTGACGCCCACGGCCTGATGGGCCCGGACCTGATGGCGCGCATGCAGGCGCACGCCGAGCGCTTCGAGACCGAGGTCATCTTCGACCATATCCACACCGCCGACCTGTCGCAGCGCCCGTTCAAGCTGATCGGCGACAGTCACGAGTACACCTGCGACGCACTGATCATCGCCACTGGCGCCACCGCCAAGTACCTGGGCATCCCGACCGAAGAGACCTTCAAGGGCCGCGGCGTCTCCGCCTGCGCCACCTGTGACGGCTTCTTCTACCGCGACCAGGACGTGGTCGTGGTCGGCGGCGGCAACACCGCCGTCGAAGAGGCGCTGTACCTGTCCAACATCGCCCGCAAGGTCTACCTGGTCCACCGCCGCGACACCCTGAAGGCGGAGAAGATCATGCAGGACAAGCTGTTCAGGAAGGTCGCCGAAGGCAAGATCGAGACCGTCTGGCACCACCAGGTGGAGGAAGTGCTGGGCAACGATGCCGGCGTGACCGGCGTTCGCGTGAAGTCCACCCTGGACGGCAGCACCCGCGACATCGACGCACACGGTTTCTTCGTGGCCATCGGCCACCATCCGAACACGACCCTGTTCGACGGCCAGCTGGCGATGAACAACGGCTACCTGGAAATCCGCTCGGGCCTGGGCGGCAACGCCACCCAGACCTCGGTGGAAGGCGTGTTCGCCGCCGGCGACGTAGCCGACCAGCACTACCGCCAGGCGATCACCTCGGCCGGCTTCGGCTGCATGGCCGCACTGGACGCCGAGCGCTACCTGGACGCACAGGGCAAGGCCAGCTGAGTCGAGCCATGCTCGACCCCGACCAAAGGCCGGCGCGAGAGCGCCGGCCTTTGTGCTTTCAGTAGTGCCAGGCCATGCCTGGCAGACCGAAGCCTGCCCTCACGCCCGTACGCACGCCTGCGAGAACTCGACCGGTGCCGTGGCAACGCCATCCGCGTCGCGCAGTACAGCACTCCAGCGCGCGACACCCGGGTCTGGGCCATTGCAGGCGAGATTGATGGTCAGCGGTTTGGCAGGGTCATCGAACGTCGTCGCCGATGGAGTGCACGCACCTTCCTCCGAACAGGACGCCAGCGAGAGCTCAACCGACACCGGATACTGGGGATTCCCGGCATATCCAAGTTCAATGTCCCGGGCCGCTTGGATCGGCACGTCGGTATCCGGCACCGGATGCAATGCCAGGGGCTCGCAGGTCTTTCCTGATGCCCACAGGCGATAGCCCTTCTCCACCCCTTTCATCGACGCCAAGCGGAAGACGGGGTCCTGCAGCGCCTTGGCATCATCCGGATTCGTGTGAAACGCCGTCTCTACGATGATCGATGGCATGTGCGCCTCTCGGTTCTCCCCCTTGTCCAGCGCGTGCGGAGCGGGAGCCACGGTGAATGCCGCATACTCAGGTAGCGAGTGGATCAGCTCCTTCATCGAGCACAGGACACTCTCTGCAAGAGCAGCATCCATCGGCCTACCAGGTTGCACGATCACACGAGTACCGCGCGCGGCCCCCGAGGGTTCTCCATTGCTGTGCAGATGAATCGCCACCTCAGCTCCGTGGTGGTTTGCGAGAAGCGGCCGACTGTTGATGTCTTCACGCTCCTCCCGATCCCAAAGCGTACTGCCTGCGTACGTGTTCCATATCTTTGTCTCGGCCGGATACTGCTCGGCAATCGCGTAGCGCGCAGCTATGGTCCACCACTCCTCACCACTCGGAGGATGAGTCGTTCCCGTGATCTGAACGCGCGGGCGGATGACAGGCATTTGGCTCCTTTGCTCGATCATCGCCTTCAGGTCCGCGGCGTACGACGGAGTCAAGAGCCCCTCCGAGACGCCATTCCATTCATCCCTTGAGGTCACCCACCGGTTGTCCTTGTAGCTGTAGAAATACCCATGCCCGGCTGCGACAAACGCCATCCCGGACCCAGGCGTTCCACGCGTCCGCCGCAGCGCTTCCCCCGCTTCCCGCGCCGCATCGTCCGCAGCCTTTATCTCAGGAAAGTAGTATTCGATCTCTTTCCCGTCATACAGAAAAACGACACGACTGAACGGAGCCGCCCGCTCGGCCCAATGCAGTAGTCCAAAACTGATCTCGCTTCGCTGATCCTCGAACGACGGCCCGTAATCGGCAGGAAGGAAGACCCGCTCCAGCGCCACGGTCACTACACCGTTGGCGATATCTGCTGATACCTCAACCCGGCGACTGCGCGCCTGGCCATCCACAAGACGAACGCGCTCCAGAATGTCGCGCGCCTTCTGGGTCAAGAGGATGTCGAGCCCAGTGTCCTGCTCCACCGCACGAGGAGCGTCAACGGCCTGCGCGGGGCTGATCAACAGTCCGCCGCCCACAAGAGACAGCAGAACAGAAAGGGATCCAAGGCGAAGCTTCTGGTTCATTTTGGCTACTCCATGCAAAGCGTGAATGCACCGCTCCAGCGGCGCAGCTCACTCTGTCCTTTCGAATTCAGGCATTCCGCAACCCAGCGCACACGGATGGAGAATTCAAATTTTCCTCACCTCCAACCGAAACAAACCAACCCAGCCCCGCCAACACCATTCGTGATCCACCTGGCCTATCCTTGCCAACCATGCCCTCCCCCCGCTTCCTCGACTCCCTGTAGTCCATTCCCGCCACGGACTGGGACGCCCTGCACGACGGCCAGAACCCGTTCGTCAGCCACGCCTTCCTCTCAGGCCTGGAACAGCACGGCTGCCTGCGCGAGGACTGGGGCTGGCAGCCCCGGCACTTCACGCTGTGGGAGGGCGAGCGCCTGATCGGCGCCATTCCGGGCTACCTGAAGACCAACTCCCACGGCGAATTCGTGTTCGACCATGCCTGGGCCAACGCCTATGCCCGCCATGGCCGCGACTACTACCCGAAGTGGCTGGGCGCGGTGCCGTACTCGCCGGTCACCGGGCCGCGCCTGCTGGCCCGTCACGATTCAGATCGCACCGCGTTGCTTTCGGTGTTGCGTGATGCACTGCCAGCACTGGAGGTGTCATCGGCCCATATCAATTTCCACACCGCAGCGGACGAGGCGCTGTTCGGCGATGACTGGCTGCTGCGCGAGGACGTGCAGTTCCAGTGGCAGAACCCGGGTGACTGGGCGACATTCGACCAGTTCCTCGGCGCGATGAACCACAAGCACCGCAAGAACATCCGCCAGGAACGGGCCAAGGTCACCCGCCAGGGCATCACGTTCCGCGTGGTGCATGGCGACGAGGCCAGCCGCGCCGACCTGCAGGCGATGTATCGCTTCTACCTGCAGACCTTCCTTGAGTACGGCAATGCCCCGGCGCTGACCGAGGCTTTCCTGCGCCATCTGGCCATTTCATTGGGACGTGGGCTGGTGCTGTTCCTGGCCGAGCAGGAAGGCCAGCCAATCGCCGGCGCACTTTGCCTGCGCGGTGGTGACACGCTGTACGGTCGCTACTGGGGTGGCGCCACATTGCCCGGCCTGCATTTCGAAGCCTGCTACTACCAGGGCATCGAATACTGCCTGCGCGAAGGGCTGAGCCGTTTCGAGCCGGGCGCACAGGGCGAGCACAAACTGGCGCGAGGCTTCCTGCCGACGCTGGTACGCAGCCGGCACTGGGTGGCCGACGCGGATTTCGCCGAGGCGCTGCAGGAGTGGTGCCGGCAGGAGCGGCGCGATGTGCGGCGGTACCGGCAGGAGCTGTTGGGGCACAGCCCATTTCGCGCGGACGGGTGACCAGCCAACCAGCGTTGGCATCTACCACGGCATTCGCGCGGGGCCGCGACGACTACAATGCCGGCATGACCCGCCAGCTGCCCTGGCGCCTGGCCGATGCGCCGGACGCTCCCTTCCCTCCTGCCGAGACCGCCCTGCGCCAGCCCGACGGCCTGCTCGCGGTGGGTGGTGACCTGCATCCAGCGCGTCTGCTCAACGCCTACGCAGGCGGCATCTTTCCGTGGTTCAGCGAGGGCGAGCCGATCCTGTGGTGGTCGCCTGATCCGCGCATGGTGTTCCGCACCGACGGCGTGCACCTGTCCAGCCGCTTCCGCCGCCAGCTGCGCAGCAGTACATGGGAGGTCAGCGCGGACACCGCCTTCAGCCAGGTGATGCGCGCCTGTGCGGCGGCACCTCGGCCCGGCCAGGACGGCACCTGGATCAGCCCGGCCATGGTCGAGGCCTACAGCCAGTTGCACGACCTCGGCTTCGCCCATTCCTTCGAAGTCTGGGACCGTCAGTCGCTGGTCGGCGGCATCTACGGGGTAGCCATCGGGTCAATGTTCTTCGGCGAGAGCATGTTCAGTGGCGCCAGCGGTGGTTCCAAGATCGCGCTGGCGGCACTGGCGTCCACGCTTCACGGCTGGGGTTGGGAGCTGATCGACGCCCAGGTGGAAAATCCGCACCTGCTGCGGATGGGCGCCGAACACCTGCCGCGCGCGGAATTCCTGCAGCACGTGCGCCAGGCCGTGCGCCGTGACAGCCGTGAAGGCTCGTGGACACAGGCCGTCGGACGCTTGCCAGCCCGGCATTTGGCCGGCGGTTAACACAAACTTTGCAAGCTGGGCCGGTCACGCGTAAAATACCGCGCCTTAGGCCCAGCGTGGCCGTTTTCTGAACCGCACAGGACTACATGTCGAAAGACGATTCCATCGAGTTCGAGGGCACCGTCAGCGAGACGCTGCCGAACACCACTTTCCGCGTTCGTCTGGAAAATGGGCACGAAATCATCGCCCACATCTCCGGCCGCATGCGCAAGAACTACATCCGCATCCTCACCGGTGACCGGGTCAAGGTTGAAATGACCCCGTACGACCTGACCAAGGGTCGTATCACCTACCGCATGAAGTAAGCGGTCGGCGCGCTGCGCCACTTCGACAAGGCCAGCCCTGGTTGCTGGCCTTTTGTCATGCCTGCAATCCGGCCCTGCCGGAGGTCATCGTGACCGAACTCACCGTGACGTCGGTCAGCCCTGCTTGCGGCAGATTCGCATCTGCATCCATAGCAGCATCGTGGGACCCGGTCCAGTCCGGACCGCCACCCCCCTGCCCCGCCATGAACATGCTCCCGCTGACCGCTCTGCTCGTCGCCCTTGCCGTGTCCGCCAGCGCAGCGCCCGTGCACGCCGCCGACACTCTTTCCACCTCCAGTGACTGCGTCCAGCTGGGCAGCGACCAGCAACTGGTGCGCGCCGGCGCCTCGCGCAACATCCTGCTGCGCAATGGCCAGGACCACTACGTCGTGCATTTCCAGGACGACTGCTCGGCGGCAGGCTACTCGCGGAAACTGAGCTTCGCTACGGACGGCCAGCAGGGTCTGCTGTGCGCTGCCGGCCGCAGCCAGCTGAACACCGATTCCAGCCGCTGCATCGTGTCGCAGATCGAACCAGTTGACGAGGCCACCTTCAAGAAGAAAGCCCGCCAGCGCAGCCGCTGACGTCGCGTACAACAAGGGCGGCCGAAGCCGCCCTTGTCATTTCAGGTCCGCCGAAACCGGCCGGGGGTCAGTTCATTCCACCGTGACCGGCAGCAGGCGCTCCGGTTCGGCCTGGGTTTCGACCACCAGCTCGTCGTCGCGCACATCGATGCTCACCTTGCCGCCGTTGACCAGCTTGCCGAACAGCAGCTCGTCGGCCAGCGGACGCTTGATCCTGTCCTGGATCACCCGGGCCATCGGACGCGCACCCATCAGCGGGTCGAAGCCGTGGTGGGCCAGCCAGTCGCGCGCGGTCGGCGTGGCCGACAGGCTGACGTGCTTGTCCTGCAGCAGCATCTCCAGCTCGATCAGGAACTTGTCGACTACGCGCAGGATGTGCTCGAAGCCCAGCGCCTGGAACTGCACCACCGCGTCGAGGCGGTTGCGGAATTCCGGGGTGAAGCTGCGGCGGATGGTCTCCATCGCGTCGGTGGCGTGGTCCTGCTTGGTGAAGCCGATCGAGCGCCGCGAGGCCTGCGCCGCACCTGCATTGGTGGTCATCACCAGCACCACGTTCTTGAAGTTGGCCTCGCGACCGTTGGTATCAGTCAGCACGCCGCGATCCATCACCTGCAACAGGATGTTGAAGATGTCCGGGTGCGCCTTCTCGATTTCGTCCAGCAGCAGCACGCAGTGCGGCGTCTTGACGATCTTCTCGGTCAGCAGGCCGCCCTGATCGAAGCCGACGTAGCCTGGAGGGGCACCGATCAGGCGGCTGATCGAATGCGGCTCCATGTATTCGGACATGTCGAAGCGGACCAGCTCGATGCCCAGCTGCAGCGCCAGCTGCTTGGTCACCTCGGTCTTGCCGACACCCGTCGGGCCGGCGAACAGGAAGTTGCCGATCGGCTTTTCCGGATTGCCCAGGCCCGAACGTGCCAGCTTGATTGCCGAGGACAGCGTCTCGATGGCCGGGTCCTGGCCGAAGATCACCATCTTCAGGTTGCGCTCCAGGTGCTGCAGCACATCCTTGTCGGTGGCACTGACCTGCTTGGTCGGGATGCGCGCCATCTTGGCGACGATCGCCTCCACTTCCTCGACGTCGATCAGCTCCTTGCGCTGCCCTTCCGGCAGCAGGCGCTGGCGGGCACCGGCCTCGTCGATCACATCGATGGCCTTGTCCGGCAGCAGGCGGTCGCCGATGTGCTTCACCGACAGGTCAACCGCCGCCTGCAGCGCCTCGTCGGAGTAGGTCACGCCGTGGTGCAGCTCGTACTTGGACTTCAGGCCCTGCAGGATCTCGTAGGTCTCGCCAACGGTCGGCTCGACGATGTCGATCTTCTGGAAGCGGCGGGCCAGTGCCCGGTCCTTCTCGAAGATGCCGCGGTATTCCTGGAAAGTGGTCGAACCGATGCAGCGCAGCTCGCCGGAGGCCAGCGCCGGCTTGATCAGGTTGGACGCATCCATGGTGCCGCCCGAGGCCGAACCGGCACCGATGATGGTGTGGATCTCGTCGATGAACAGCACCGCGTTGGGCACCTTCTTCAGTGCGGTCAGCACGCTCTTCAGGCGCTTCTCGAAGTCGCCACGGTACTTGGTGCCGGCCACCAGCGCGCCCAGGTCGAGCGAATAGATCACCGCGTCGGCAAGCACGTCGGGCACCGAGCCCTCGACGATGCGGCGCGCCAGGCCCTCGGCGATGGCGGTCTTGCCCACGCCGGCCTCGCCCACGTACAGCGGGTTGTTCTTGCGGCGACGGCACAGGACCTGGATGGTGCGCTCGATCTCGTCGCCACGACCGACCAGGGGATCGATGCGGCCGGACCGGGCCTGTTCGTTGAGGTTGCTGGCGAACTCGGTCAGGGCATCACCCTTCGGCTCACCCTCCCCGCCTTCCATGCGGCCCTCGCCGTCGGAGGAGGAGGACGGCTGCTCGCCTTCCTCGCCCAGCTTGGCGATGCCGTGGGACAGGTAATTGACCACATCCAGCCGGGTCACATCCTGCTGGTTGAGGTAGTAGACGGCGTGGGAGTCCTTCTCGCCGAAGATGGCGACCAGCACGTTGGCGCCGGTGACCTCCTTCTTGCCCGAGGACTGCACGTGGTACACGGCCCGCTGCAGCACGCGCTGGAAGCCCAGGGTCGGCTGTGTATCGCGGCCGTCATCTTCGGCCAGGCGCGACACGGAGGCCTCGATGGCCTGCTCCAGCTCCTGGCGCAGGCGTTCGGCGTCGGCACCACAGGCCTTCAATACGGCCTGGGCGGACGGGTTGTCGAGCAGTGCCAACAGCAGGTGTTCGACCGTCATGAACTCATGCCGGGCCTCACGGGCGCGCTTGTAGCACTGGCCGATGGTGTGTTCGAGGTCTTTGCTGAACATGGATTACTCCGGCGGCAGATGGGAACAATATGCGGCCTGACTACGCGATTTCCATCACCCTAGCGGATTGCTGCGTTCAGATGGCGTTAGCACTGCAGAACGCTTGATCTTCGTTCACTCCAGAAGACCTCAACCGGCATGAGCGAACCCTACCTGAGCCGCTGGCGATTGCGGCGTGATGGCCCGGCCATCGAAACGGCCCATGCCCGGCTCTGGCCGGTGCTGACCGCTGCCGGCACGCCGGCGATGCTGAAGATCAGCAGCGAAGCGGAGGAGCAGAACAGCCATCGCCTGCTGCGCTGGTGGGACGGCGACGGCGCTGCCCGCCTGCTGGCCCACGCCGGGCCGGCGATCCTGATCGAGCGTGCCGGCGGCGACTCGCTGCGGCAACGCTCGATCGAGGGCGACGATGAGGCCTGCACCACGATCCTGTGCCAGGTCCTGCAACGGCTGCACCGGCCACGGAGCGCGCCGCCAGCGGAACTGGTCTGGCTGCGTACATGGTTCGCCGATCTGCTGCAGCCAAGGGCTGCGCTGCAGCCACTGCTGGAACAGTGCAGATCACTGGCGGAGGGGTTGCTGCAGGAAGAGCGCGAGGTCCGGCCCCTGCATGGCGACCTGCACCACGACAACGTGCTCGATTTCGGCGCGCGCGGCTGGCTGGCGATCGACCCGAAGCGGCTGCTGGGCGACCGTGCGTTCGACTACACGACGATGTTCAGCAATCCGGATCTCTGTGGCCCGGGCATCCACGTGGCCACGCGGCCGGAGCGGTTTGCTGCCCGGCTGGAACAGGTCAGCGCACTGGCCGGCCTGGAGCGCACGCGCCTGCTGCGCTGGATCGCGGCCAGCATGGCGCTGTCGGCAGTGTGGTTCAGGGATGACGGCGACCCGGCCGAAGTGGACGAGGCGGTGGCGCGGATGGCGCTGGAGGCGCTGGCGGAGAGCTGAGACCCGCGCTTGGCAGGTGCCTACCTTGCTGGGGGCGCTCCATCCACGATCGATACAGGCCTCTGCTTTGGTAGGTGCCCACCTTGGTGGGCACACTGGGTCCGGGATCGTTGTGCCCGGACGCGAATCGGCAGCCGGTCAGGCCTTTTCCATCGTGCACAGCAGCGGATGCTGGTTCATCCGCGAGTACTCGTTGACCTGGGCAACCTTGGTCTCGGCTACTTCGCGGGTGAAGACACCGCAGACGCCGCGGCCGCGGGTATGAACGTGCAGCATCACCTGGGTGGCCTTGTCCAGGTCCATGCTGAAGAACTGCTGCAGCACATCCACCACGAAATCCATCGGGGTGTAGTCGTCGTTGAGCAGCATCACCTGGTAGAACGGCGGCGGCGCCACTTCCGGGCGCGCGGGCTCTACGGCAACGCCGTGCTCGTGCTGGGAATCGGGGGAGGACTCATGGGGCATCCATCCATTATAGGGGCTCGGGCAGGCCTGCGTCGGCCCGCCGCAGATTGGACGGCACGCACGCCCACCGTCACAATTGCACCCTCTCCCAACACTGTTTCACAGGATCTTCATGAAAAGGACCCTTCTTCCCGCCCTGCTGATCGCGCTGGCCGCTGCCGGCTCTGCCACTGCCGCAACCAGCGCCGACAAGTCCGTGGCCCGCCATCTGGACAAGCTGGGCTATACCTACGAAGTCGACGAGGATGGCGACTACCGCATGGTGTTCGACGTCGAGGGTGACCGCACCCAGATGGTCTACGTGCGCTCGGCGGTGGAGGATTTCGGCAGCCACAACATCCGTGAGATCTGGTCGCCGGCCTACAACGCCAAGACCAAGCAGTTCCCGGTGGCCGTGGCCAACCGCCTGCTGGAGGATTCGCAGGACGCCAAGATGGGGGGCTGGGTAAAGCAGGACACCACCGCCATGTTCGTGGTCAAGATCGACGCCGATGCCACCCCGGACCAGCTCAGCGACGCCATCGATGCGGCCATCCGCACCGCCGACGCGATGGAGCTGGAGCTGACCAAGAAGGACGAGTTCTGAGTTGAACGCCACGCCGGACCCGCGCTGGGCACCGCACGCCACCGTCGCCACGGTAGTGGTTGACGGCGGCCGCGTGCTGCTGGTCGAAGAGACCATTGAAGGCCGCCAGGTGCTGAACCAGCCGGCCGGCCACCTCGAGCCAGGCGAAAGCCTGGCCGAGGCAGCCCTGCGCGAGACCCGGGAGGAAACCGGCTGGACCGTGCAGCTGACCCATTTCATCGGCTGCTACCAGTGGACTGCCGGCGACGGCACCGCCTTCCTGCGCTTCTGCTACGCAGCACACCCGGTCTCGCACGACCCGGCCCAACCGCTGGACACCGGCATCGACCGCGCGCTGTGGCTGACCCCGGCCGAGCTGCAGGCCGCCGGTGAGCGCCAGCGCAGCCCGCTGGTCTGGCAGGTGGTGGCGGATTACCTGGGTGGCCAGCGCCACCCGCTTTCGCTGGTCCGCGAGGTCGCATGAGCACGCCGCGCGTGATGGTGGGCGTCTCGGGTGGTGTCGACTCTTCGGTCGCCGCCTGGCGCCTGGTCCAGCAGGGCGAGGCCGTGGCCGGCCTGTTCATGCAGAACTGGGCCGACGACGGCAGCGGTGACTGCCGTGCCGAGGATGACCGCCGCGATGCGGTCGCCGTATGCGGCCTGCTCGGTATCCCGTTCCACTTCCGGGACTTTTCCAGCGAGTACTGGCAGGGCGTGTTCGAGCACTTCCTGGCCGAATACGCCGCTGGCCGCACGCCGAACCCGGACGTGCTGTGCAACCGCGAGGTGAAGTTCAAGCATTTCCTGGATGCCGCCCGCGAGCTGGGCGCCGAGCGCATCGCCACCGGCCACTACGCGCGGGTGACCCAGCGCGGCCACCAGTGGCTGCTGCTGCGCGGTGCCGACCGCTCCAAGGACCAGAGCTACTTCCTGCACCAGCTGGGCCAGGAGCAGCTGGCGGCCACCCTGTTCCCGATCGGCGACCTGGAGAAGACCGACCTGCGACGGATTGCGCGCGACGTCGGCCTGCCGACCCACGCCAAGAAGGATTCCACCGGCATCTGCTTCATCGGCGAGCGGGATTTCCGCGACTTCCTCGGCCGCTACCTGCCGGCCAGGCCCGGCCAGATCCTTGACCCGGCCGACGGCAGCGTGATCGCCGAACATCCGGGCGTGTTCTATTTCACCCTGGGCCAGCGCGAGGGCCTGAACATCGGCGGCGTACGCGGCCGCCCGGCCGCACCGTGGTACGTGGTCGGCAAGGATGTGGCCAGCAACGTGCTGTACGTCGACCAGGACCGCGACAGCCCATGGATGCTGTCCGATCGCCTGCGATCGGAGCCGGCGCATTGGATCTCGGGCTCGCCACCCGCGCGACGCTTCGAATGCACCGCCCAGACCCGCTACCGCCAGCCCGATGAGCCGTGTACGGTCGACGTGCTGGACGATGGCAGCGTGCTGGTCACTTTCGCGCGCCCGCAGCGTGCCGTTACCCCCGGTCAATCGCTGGTGCTGTATGACGGTGATGTGTGCCTGGGTGGCGCGGTGATCGCCGCCACCGATGCGCCGCTGGAACAGCGCCTGCGCACCACCCCCTCCCCTTTTGAGGTAATCGCTGCATGAGTTTCACTGTCGACGACCGCGTCCTGGCCCTGGCCGGCATTGCCCAGGCCCTGCAGCAGGTACGCCGCATCGCCGATACCGGCCATTCCGACGCCGCCGCCGTGCGCACCGCCGTGGACAGCGTGTTCCGTGTCGATGCGTCCTCGCCGCAGGCGGTGTTCGGTGACCGCCATGCACTGAAGGCCGGGCTGCGCCTGCTGCACAACTACTTCCGCAACCAGGGCCAGGATCCGATCCTGCCGAAACTGGCGCTGTCGGTGCTGCAGCTGGAGCGCCGCTTCGTTCAGGATGGCGCCACCGTGAACAAGGTTGCTTCGGGCATCGAGCGTGCCCAGCGCCAGGCCACCGAACTGGGCGACAGCGGCCACCCGGATGTGCTGGCCAGCCTGGGAAGCCTGTACGCGGACACCATCAGCCACCTCAAGCCGCGGGTGATGGTGCAAGGCAACCCGCACTACCTGGGCCAGGCCGGCGTGGTGGCCGAGATCCGTGCCCTGCTGTTGGCCGCGGTGCGCTCGGCAGTGCTGTGGCGCCAGCTGGGCGGCAGCTACTGGGACTTCCTGTTCGGCCGCAAGGCGATGATCGAGGCCGTGGACCGGCAGCTGGCGTAAGGGTGTGGGGTCAGAGCCCTTTTCCATAAAAAGGGATCCGACCCCGCCGCTGCCTACCCAGGGGTCGGATCCCTTTCCGGCACGGAAAGGGATCCGACCCCGAAGCCGCCAAGCGCCGGAAAACCGGCGCATTCAGAATGCACTTCCAAGCACATCGACGTTAAAGAGAAAGGGGGTACGGCCGATACATCCTCCGTGCACCTCCCGAGAACGTCCATGTACTCACGCATTTTCATCCGTCTGGCCGCCCCCCTGGCTCTGACCCTGCTGCTCCCCTTCGCCATCGGTTTCGAATGGCCGGCCGCCCTGCGCTGGGCGATCCTGACCACGATGACGCTGAGCTGGCTCGGCTTTGCGTGGTGGACCACCCGCGCCCAGGCGCATCGTTCCCCGGAACATGCCCGTGTCCTGCGTGAGCAGGACCAGCTGCTGACCGAACTGCGCAACTTCGTCGGCAACGAAATCGACGGTTCGCGTGGTGAAGTGGAACGCGCCCGCGACCTGATCCGCCAGGCGGTTTCCAGCCTGGGCGGCAGCTTCGATGCGATGAACCGCAAGTCGCGCCAGCAGAGCCAGGCGCTGTCGCGCATCGTCGACCGCGCCGGCGATGAAGGCAATGCCGGCCTCGACGTTGCCCGTTTCGCCCAGCACGCCAGCCACCGCATGGAACAGCTGGTGGAAGCGCTGGAACAGGTGAGCGGCCAGAGCAGCACCACCGTGCAGCACATCGACCAGATGGCACAGCACCTGGATGGCATCTTCGCGCTGCTGGAAGACGTCAAGTCGATCGCCGACCAGACCAACCTGCTGGCGCTGAACGCCGCCATCGAAGCCGCGCGTGCCGGTGAAGCCGGCCGAGGCTTCGCGGTGGTCGCCGACGAAGTGCGCAACCTGTCCGAGCGCTCGACCACCTTCAACGAGCAGATCCGCAAGCTGGCGCACAGCTCCAAGGACGCCATCGCCAAGGTGCGCGAGACGGTCTCGCACATGGCCTCGCGTGACATGGACCGCTCCCGCGAAGCACGCCAGGAAGCGGCGGCAATGCTCGACAATGTCGCGCAGATCAATGCCTCGCTCGGCGACGGCATGCGCGAAGTCTCCGAGTGCGCACGTGCGATCGATGGCAGCGTGGCCGAAGCCGTGCGCGCCCTGCAGTTCGAAGACATCGCCACCCAGGCGCTGGGCGGCGTGCACACCCACCTGGACCGCCTGACCGCGATCAACCGTGAAGCGGTGGCCCTGCAGGAACTGCTGCACCGCAATGGCGGCGTGTTCGACGAAGAGATCGCCACGGCCCTGCAGCGCACCGGCAACCGCCTGCGCGAACTGCGCAGCGAATGGGAACGCCCGCCGCACAAGCCGGTTGCCCAGCAGAGCATGGGTGCCGGCACGGTAGAGCTGTTCTGATCCTGATGTCCGCTGCCCTCGCCGGCAGCCCGCAAGGCCCCGGTTCGTCCGGGGCCTTTGCCTGTAACCCGCCGCTGGATGCATCCTGTACGCGCCATGACCCTGATCCGCGCCCTGCCCGCCCTCACCGACACCGAGCGCCCGCGCAACGCGAGCGTGCGTGAGCAGCTGCAAAAGCTGGAAGAGGTCGCCCGCGAGGAAATCTGCGAGCTGCAGCAGCTGGCGGACGCGCGCCCGGCGCCATCGCCGGCGGACGACGAGCTGTTGGGGCTGGCGTGGGACCTGGGGTTGGATGGCGAAGCCCTGAAGTAGATCCACGCCCTGCGTGGGTGGGGCATCCCGCATGGCATGATTGCCCGGTCCCGTCCATGGAAGACCTATGGCCATCACCCTGATCGCACTCGTGCTGTTGGAGACCGTCCTCCTGATGGCCTGGGTGGCCGGCTATTTCAGCTGGGGCATCACCCTGTTCAACGAACGCATCGCGGCGCCGCCGGCCATGCAGGCCCGGCTCTCGCTGGGCAGCCTGGAGCGTGACCTGCCGCAGGACAAGTGGCTGCGGCTGGCCTTCCATGCGCTGCCCGATGGCAGCATGGCGTTCCGCGAGAGCTTCGCGCCGAGCTTCGGCCTGCGCTACTTCCCGGTGATGCGTGGACGCATCGTGCTCAACGCACGGCGGCACGAGGTGCGGGTGATCGGCCTGTGCAGCTGGTTCGTGGCGATGCTGTCGCTGCTGCTGTTGCCACTGGTGGCGATGCGCCCGATGGTGGCGCCGATGCTGCTGGTACTGCCACTGTTCCTGGCCAGCTATCTGGTGCAGAAGCGGCGCTATGCGGCCATTGTCGAGGCGCTGCGCATGCAGTTGAAGGCGGAGTTTCCAAGGTAGATCCACGCCGTGCGTGGATGATGCCCCGCGATGCCAGCATTTCCGACTGTTTGCATGGACCGTGAACCATGCGCCCTTCATCGTGAAGGGGCCGATTGCGGTTCAGATCAAGCCAGCCCGATGACCAGCGCCCTTCTCTGCCTCTCAGTTGCTTTGCAGCTTCCGGCACCCCCTTGTCCCATTGACCGTGGATCCCGATTCCCTTGGGGCGCTTCAGCAGGCGCTGAAGACGTTTGGAGCGTTCCAGCAGCCCTACTCCGCTCCGATCAATGCGTACGATCCTGAAGCGGGTGTGATCGATGCAGCAGTTGAAGTGTCCGCGGGGTGCGTGCAAGACGGCCCGCCAGTCATCATCCTTGACGATGATGCCGAACAGGCGCCGCGACGTTATCTGATCCTTAAAGCCCCGTGGCATGAGCTTCCAACGGGCGCCTTGTTGCTTGTCTCCGGAAGCAAGGCAAGCGCCATTCCGGGCGAGGAATCGAACCTGGAGCTTGCACGGGCCGAGAGCATGCTGACATTTCTCAACCTGCTGCCGGAAGGTCCGGAGGACCGGGACCACCCGGAGAACGTCTCGGCAGTCGTGGATACCGATACTTCCGCCCTCTTCACGACGAGCCTTCTGGATCAACTGCAAACCAGTACTCCAGGCTCGCCTGTTGCTGACACCATGCTGACGCTCTGGAAAGGCAGGTTCACGGACGCATTGCTGGCACTGTGGCAGCGCGACGGTCTTGCGCGCTATCACGATGATCGACTGGCTTTGGTGAACCCTGCGGGGTACAAATCGGTGCTCGCCGCCCTTCTGGCGGGCAGCCCTCTATGGGGCAAAGATGATTTCCATGTCTATGCGATCTCGCCATTCGGCCAGATGCTGATCTGTGGCGAGCGAACCGGAGTCGAACTCACGCTTGAACCCCACGAAGGTTACCTATGCGCGCCAGCAACACTGACTCTTCCAGCAAGCAACATCGACCGCGACAGACGCCTGCACGACTTCCTGCTTGCATTGGATGCTGCCGAACTGGATGTTCTGGCCGAGGACGGGGAGCCAATGTTCTGGCGAGCCCGTGAGATGTTGGGGCCGCTGGGCGACGGAGAGATTTACAGCTCGAAGGAGCCGGTGTCAGAGCACGGCTGGCGGCTAGGCAGCCTGGTAAAACGCAAGGCGCTGGATGTGCTCGCAGAGCTTGCGCAGCGTCGCTGACGGCGGACACATCAACGGGCGAACCAGCGTGCACGCCGACCAAGGTCGGCAACTACCAGATGCTGGCTCTTTGAGTAGATCCACGCCATGCGGCAACCGTGCCGACCAACGGTCGGCACCTACCAGCGGCGGGTGGTCAGCGCACCAGCACTGCTTCGCTGCTGGCGTCGGTGCGCATCGGTAACGGACGCTGCTGACGCAGCCACTGCGCCAGGTCACGCGGGCTGAGCGGGCGCGAGTACAGGTAACCCTGGATTTCGTCGCAGCCCTGGCGGCGCAGCATGTCTTCTTCCTGGTGCGTCTCCACGCCCTCGGCCACCACCTTCATGCCCAGCGCGTGGCCCAGGTGCACGATGGCCTGGGTCACTTCGGCCGTGCCCGAATCGTGCAGCATGCCCTGCACGAAACTACGGTCGATCTTCAGGCGACCCACCGGGAAGCGGTTGAGGTAGTTGAGGTTGGAGAAGCCGGTACCGAAGTCGTCCACCGCCAGCGGCACGCCGTGCCGTTCGAGCACGTCGAAGCAGTGGCGCAGGATGTCGGTGTCACGGATCAGCGCCGATTCGGTCAGCTCCAGCTCCAGCCGCTGCGGCGGCCAGCCGTGGGCATGGCAGATCTCGATCACACGTTCGGCGAAGCCACGGTCGCGCAGCTGCACCGCCGACACGTTGACCGCGATGCGGTCGAAGTGCAGTCCAGCCCGGTCCCAGGCGGTTGCCTGACGGCAGGCTTCGTTCAGTACCCAGTCGCCGATGCGTACGATCTCGCCGCATTTCTCGGCGATGGGAATGAACTCGGCCGGGCTGCAATAGCCGATGCCGGGGCGATGCCAGCGCAGCAGTGCTTCGATTGCCGGCGGCTCGCCCTGGTGGGCATGCAGCAGCGGTTGATAGGCCAGGCTGAACTCCTCGCGCTCGATCGCACCGTGCAGCGCGTGCTCGAGCTCCAGCCTGCGCTGGATGCGGGCCAGGGCATCCTGGCTGTAATACTGGTAGGTGTTGCGTCCGGCTTCCTTGGCCGCGTACATCGCGGCGTCGGCAGCGCGCAGCAGTGAATCGAAATCGGTCTGCGCATCACCCAGCATCGCGATGCCGACACTGGCACCGACCTTCAGCGTGGTCTCGCCACGGCGCAGCGGCTCGGCCAGCGAGGCGATCAGCTTGCGGGCGACATGTCCCGCATCCTCGGGCTCAGCCAGGTCGCGCAGTACGACGATGAACTCGTCGCCGCTGAAACGGCCAAACAGATCATTGTTGCGCAGGTTCTGGTGCAGGCGGGTCGCGGCAGCCTTCAGCAGCGCATCACCCGTGGCGTGGCCGAAGCTGTCGTTGATGGTCTTGAAGCCGTCCAGGTCGATGAACAGCATCGCCAACGAGGTGCCGCGATCACGCGCCTCCTCGATGGCCTCGGCGGTCTGTTCGCCGAGCAGCACGCGATTGGGCAGGCCGGTCAGCAGGTCGTAGTGGGCCAGCAGTTCAATGCGCTCGTTGGCCTCGCGCTCGCGGGTGATATCACGGAAAAGCACCACGAAGCGCGGCGGCAGTCCGTCACGACGATCCAGCTCGATCAGCACCTGCACCCAGACACGCAGGCCGGACTGGCGGTAGAAGCACAGGTCCAGCTGCTCGGGCAGGCCGCCGTTGGCGATGCGGGCCAGTGCCGCCTCGAACGCATCGCGCGAGTCTTCGGTATACAGCGCCATCGCCTGATCGAGGGTGATCGGCTCCTTGCGCAGGCCGTGGATGCGATAGCATTCCTCGGTCCATTGCATGCTCCGGGTCTGCACCTCGATCTCGCAGCCGCCGATGCGGCCCAGCGCGGAAACCCGGTTCAGCAGTTCGGTGCGCCAGCGAATCAACGCGTCGGTCTGGTGCTGTTCGGTGATGTTCTGCACCTGGCCGAGCAGGCGCTTGGGCTGCCCGTCCATGTCCAGCAGCGGCTGCATCCACAGCCGCAGGTGCTGTGATGGCTCATGGCCACGGGTCAGCTCCAGCTCGAGATTGGCGGCACGACCATCGCGCCACAGCCGCCGCCATGCCGCACGCAACGCGCCACGCGAGCGCGGATGCAGCTGCTTCAGCCAGCGCCGCTGGCCGGGCACGGCGCCGTGCTCCAGCGCCAGCAGCGATCGCAGTTCCGGCGACCACCAGAAGTGCCCGCTGTTGGGGTCGAACGACCAGCTGCCCATGCTGGCGATGCGCTGGGCCTCGCTCAGGTGCAGCTGCTGTTCCTGCAGCAGCGATTCGAGCTGCTTCTGCTGCTCGATATCGGTATGCGTGCCGACCATGCGCAGCGGCTGGCCATCAGCGGTGCGCGCGACCACGCGGCCGCGATCCAGCACCCAACGCCACTGGCCATCGGCCTGGCGGAAGCGGAACTGTGCACTGTACTGCTCACTGCGCCCGCGCAGGTGCTCGTCGAGCGCGGCACGCACCTGGTCGATGTCCTCGCTGTGCACGCGCGACAGCAGTTCGGTGGCCGTCTCGTCGCCCAGCGCCGGCGTGCGCGCCACCCGGTCACTGGGGATGTCCCAGTCCCACAGGCTATGACCGGCGCTGTCCAGTGCCAGTTCCCAGCGCCCACCCCCATCGACCGGCACCGGCTCGGGAATGCTCAGGGTGAACGCCAGCAGGTTGCCGGCACCGTCATGCACGGCGCGCAGGTGGCCGTCGTAGTGGCCGCGCGGGCCGCCTGGCAGCGTGCAGGGCACGATGCCGCCATCGGCGGCCATCAGGCGTAGATCTTCCAGCATTGGCGCATAGGCAGCCACGGTGGCCGGCAGGCCATGCTCGCGCGCGGCCGGATTGGCCGCCAGCGGGCGCCCGGTACGGTCGACGATGACCAGCGCCGACGCAAGCGGGTGCTGCAGCAGGCTGGCGATGATCCCTTGGTCCACGCGATCTTGCTCCGGATGACTCGCCCGTCAGCGGGGCACGCAGTGGTTAACGGCGCCTGCGGCGGATAATTGAGTGGTGACGGCACGCTGCGGGGTAAGATGACCGGCGCCCCTTTCACCCTCCCCGTCCATGCCCGCAGAACCGACCGGCAACGCCCCAGTTCCCGACCCGCGGATGGCGCAGGCGCTGAGCCGTGACCGGCGACGGGTGGTGTTGAGCTACCTGGTGATGGCGCTGGCCTGGATGATCTCCACCGACAGCGTGGTGCAGGCGCTGGTGCCCGATCCGCAGCAGGCGGCCCTGTGGCAGGGCCTGAAGGGCTCGTTCTTCGCCCTGGCCAGCGCGGGCCTGCTGTACCTGCTGCTGCGCCCGCTGGCCGAGCACGTGCTGCATACCCACGCCCGCCAGCAGGCCTCGGAGCTGCGCCTGCGGCAGATGTTCGAGGGCAACCCCGGCCCGATCCTCGTCTATGACCTGGACACATTGGCGATCCTCGACGCCAACCCAGCCGCCTGCACCGCTTTCGGCTGGGAGCGCGATGAGCTGCTGGAACAGACCATCGACGCCTTGTGGCCACCCGGCCAGGGCCAGGCGCTGCAGGCCAAGCTGGAGGCGATCCGCGAGGCGCCCGACGAGCTGTGCATCCTGCGCGCGCAGCTGCAGCTGCGCGATGGCGCGCTGCGGCAGATGGAACTGCGCTCCAACGCGATCAGTTACGACGGTCACAATGCGCGCCTGCTGATCGCCATCGATCGCACTGCCGAGGACCTGGCCCAGCTGCGTCGCGACCAGGCGCTGGCACGGGTGGAAGAAGCCCACGAACTGGCCCGCATCGGCGCCTGGGAGCTGGACCCGTCCACCGGGCTGGGCCGCTATTCCAACCAGGTCTATCGCCTGCTCGGCCGCCGCCCGCCCGAAGCCCGCCGCTGGCACCGCTTCGACGAACTGCTGGTGCCGGCCGACCCGGCCACCGCCACCCAGACCGAGCAGCTGCTGGCCGAGCTGTGCTCCGGCGAGCCGGTACAGGTGGACGTGCTGCTGCCGCTGCTGTCGATGGACGGGCGCGCGCTGATGGTGCACCTGCGTGCCGCCAGTGGTCTCGATGAGGCTGGCCGCAACCGCGTGCTGGGCACGCTGCAGGACGTGACCGAACGCGAGCAGTCGCGGCGACTGCTGCGCGAGCGCGAGGAGCAGTTCCGCGAGCTGGTGCGGGTACTGCCCGACGGCGTGGTGATCCTCTCCGACGAACATGTGTTGTACGCCAACGCCTGGGCCGCCGGCCTGTTCGGCTACGGCAGCCATACCCTGCTGGGCGAGCCCTTGTCGGCGCTGGTCGCTGCCGCAGACCTGCCGCGGGTGCGCAGCCAGCTGCGTGCCGGCCAGCCGCACCTGGGACCAGGCCACAGCAGCGTGGTGGCCATGCAGCGCGGCGACGGCCGCAGCTTCCATGCCGGCCTGGCGGTGGGCGACGTGCGCTACGGTGGCCGCGACTGCAAGCTGCTGATCGTGCGCGACCTCAGTGATTCCGAGCGCATCCGCAGCGCGCTGGAAACCAGCAACCGCGAACTGCAGGCGATGGCCGGGCGGCTGTTCTCGCTGCAGGAGGACGAACGTCGTGCGATTTCGCGCGATCTGCACGATGACATCGGCCAGGCCATCACCGCGATCAAGCTGTCGGCGCACGCGGCGCTGGAAGAGGACGATCCGCAGCGGCGTGGGCAGGATCTGGCGCAGATCGTCAGCCTGGCCGACACCACCGTGGCCAAACTGCGCGACATCTCCACCCTGCTGCGCCCCCCGCAGCTGGATGCACTGGGCCTGGAGGCAGCACTCAGCTGGCAGGCGCGGGTTCTGTTCCGCTCCTCGCCGGTGGAGCTGCTGGCCGAGATCGAGCCGTTGCCGCATCGCCCCGACAACAGCATCGAACAGGCCTGCTTCCGCATCGCACAGGAAAGCCTGACCAATGCGCTGCGCCATGCGCGCGCCAGCCAGGTCCTGCTGCAGCTGCGCGATGTCGGCCAGCGCGGCCTGCACCTGCAGATCCGCGATGACGGCGAAGGCTTCGATCCGGACGGCCCGCGCGGCCTGGGCCTCATCGTGATGCGCGAGCGCGCACAGAGCGTCGGTGGCCACGTGCGGATTGAATCCGCGCATGGCGAAGGCACCCTGGTCGATGTCCACCTCCCCTACCAGGCGGCCAGCAGGGCTGCCGTCGATTCACCGGAATACTGAACCATGTGGAATCCCAACCTGCCCCCGGTCAGCATCGATGACGCTCCCGACCGCCTTGGCGCCGGCAACCCCGAGCTGCAGGCAATGGTTGCCGAGGCAGCCTCAGGCGGCATCGCACTGATGCTGATGCACGTGGACATCGACCATTTCGCATCGGTCAATGAAAACATGAGTGCCGAAGTGGGCGACCAGGCGCTGGTGCTGGTGGCACAGCGCCTGCAGTCCTACCTGCGCGGGCGCGGCAAGTTGTGGCGACATGGCAGCGACGAGTTCCTGATCGCGGTGGCGCGCACCGCCGATCTGCCGTTGCCGGAGGATTTCGCCGAGGAGATCCGCCAACAGATGGAGCTGCCGTTGTCGGTGCTGCCGTACACGTTGTTCATGACCGGCAAGCTGGGCGTGAGCCTGTGCCCGGAACATGCCAGCAGCACCTCGCGCCTGCTCGACCATGCCGAGGATGCGCTGTACCAGGCCGCCCGCGAAGGCGGCAATGCCGTGCGCATCCATGCGGTGGACACCCCGCCAAGCGCGCACAGCGAGAGCATCATCGCGCGCCAGATCGTCGATGCCATTCCCAATGGCGAGCTGAAGCTGCGCTACCAGCCACTGGTAAGCGCGCGCGACGGCCACGTGGTGGGCATGGAAGCGCTGCTGCGTTGGCAGTCGCCGACCCTGGGCATGCTGGTGCCGGAGCGCTTCATGCGCACCGCCGAACGCCTGGGGATCATCGTGCAGATCGGCACCTGGGTGCTGGAAGGCGCCTTGAAGCAGGCGCGGCTGTGGCGCGACCAGGGCTTCGATGACTTCACCATCGCAGTGAACGTGTCCACCCTGCAGCTGCTGCGGCCGAACTTCTTCGCCGAAGTGATGTCACTGCTGCAGGCGGCGGGCGTACCGGCGCACATGCTGACGCTGGAGATCAACGAGAGTGCGCTGACCAACAACGTCAATTTCGTCCACGAAACGCTGGCCAACCTGCGCAATGAAGGCATCAGCCTGAGCCTGGACAACTTCGGTACCGGCGACTCCAGCCTCAGCGCGCTGGTGCGCTACCCGGTGGACAAGCTGAAGATCGACCGCAGTTTCATCAAGAGCGCGCCGGCCGGCAATCGTGAAGCGGCCATCGCCCGCGCGATCATCGCCATGGGCCACCAGCTGGGCATGACCGTGATCGCCAACGGCGTGGAATCGCAGGCGCAGCTGGGCTTCCTGCGCCGCAACGACTGCGACGTGTTCCAGGGCTACCTGTTCGGCGAACCGATGTCGGCCGATGCCGCCGGCATGACCCTGCGCCGCCGCTACCTGCGCCCGGAAGCCTTCGCCGAGACGCGCCCGGACCGGACGCTGCTGCTGCTGGATGATGAGGAAAACGTGCTGCGCTCACTGGTGCGCCTGTTCCGCCGCGACGGCTACCGCATCCTGGCCGCCGGCAACGTGCGCGATGCGTTCGACCTGCTGGCGATCAACGACGTGCAGGTGATCCTGTCCGACCAGCGAATGAGCGACATGAGCGGCACCGAGTTCCTGGGCCGGGTGAAGATGCTGTACCCGGATACGATCCGCCTGGTGCTGTCGGGCTACACCGATCTGAACACGGTGACCGATGCGATCAACCGCGGCGCGATCTATCGCTTCCTGACCAAGCCGTGGAACGACGACGAGCTGCGCAAGCACATCCACCAGGCGTTCCGCACGTACGAGGAACAGCGCCGCAGCAATGCCGGCCCGGCGCCGGTGGAGAGCGGAGATGGCGGCGAGGAGCGCCCATTGCGGTAACCATCCCCTCTGGTAGAGCCGGCCGCTGGCCGGCTGCTCTGGAAATCGGGTTCAATGAGGTTGCCGGCCAGCGGCCGGCACTGCCAGAAGCGGTCAGCGCGGCTGCTTGACCGGCAGCACCACGCGGAAGCGCGAGCCCACGCCGGGCGTGCTGTCCAGGTCGATGCGGCCGTGGTGCTTGTTGATGATGCTGTAGGAGATCGACAGGCCCAGGCCGGTGCCACTGCCCACCGGCTTGGTGGTGAAGAACGGATCGAAGATGCGCTGGCGCAGTTCCGGCGAGATGCCACCGCCGGTATCTTCGAACTCGACCCAAACGTGATCGCCATCAACGCCGGTACGCACCGTGATCGTGCCGCGCTCGGCGATGGCATGGCCGGCGTTGAGCAGCAGGTTCATGTAGACCTGGTTCAACTCCGATGGCAGGCACTCCACCAGGGGCAACTGGCCGAACTCGCGCACCAGGGTGACCTTGTACTTGAGTTCGTTCCAGATGATGTTGATGGTCGATTCCAGGCCCGCGTGCAGGTCGACCAGCTTCCACGACTCGTCGCGGCCGGAATACGAGAAATCCTTCAGGTCGCGCACGATGCGGGTGACCCGCTCGATGCCTTCGCGCGATTCCGCCATCAGCTGCGGCAGGTCGCGGCTGATGAAATCGATATCCAGACGGTCACGGATATCATCGATTTCCGGAATCAGCGCTTTCGGGTCCGGCGCGCGCAGGGCGCGCTCGTAGGCTTCGATCACGGTGAACAGGCTGCGCAGGTATTCCTGCAGGCTGCCCAGGTTGGAGTGCACGTAACCGATCGGGTTGTTGATCTCGTGCGCGACGCCGGCGGCCAGCTGGCCGATCGACGCCATCTTCTCCGACTGCAGCAGCTTTTCCTGGGTGCCATTGAGGCGCAGGTAGGCCTGGCGCAGTTCGGCATGGCGCTGCTGCAGCTCGCGTTCGTAGTCTTCCTGCCCTTCGATGTGGCGGAACAGGGCGAGGAAATGCCCCTGGCCGACCGGACCATGGTGGTACAGATGGGCGATGACCACGCCCTCGCCCAGCGGCAGGCTGCCATTCCAGTGACCATGCTGGCGAGCCTGTTCCAGCGCATCGGGCGGCAGCAGTTCGCGCAGGCGCTGCGGCGGCGGCAACCCGCCGCCCTCGCCACTGGCCAGCAGGTTCTGTGCGGCCGGATTGGCCAGGGCCACCCGCCCGTCATCGGTGAACAGCAGCAGGCCTTCGCGCAGGCGCTCAAGCAGGGCCTGCAGCACCGGCTGCGGCGGAAGGGGGGCGGTAACCAGGGCGTTGGCAGCGGACACGGCGACTCGGGACGTTCGAACAGGCGCCCAATATACGCGGTCATGCAGCGGGCTTCAGCCCGCCGTGAGGGGTTATGCGACCGCCGTCGCCTCAGGCGACGGCGAGGGGCCGGCCGATGCTGACCGTGTGCGACTGGCCCTTGGCATCGTAGGCCGAGGCGTCTTCGGTGCGGCCGAGCTGGCGCAGCGCCCAGTTCACCTCGCGGCGGCGGCGCGACAGCAGCACGCCGTTGGCCCGGTTGCGCTCGGCCAGTTCCTGCAGCTGTTCGCCCTCGCCCACCGGTGGCGCGCCTTCCAGCGCACGCAACGCTTCCAGCTTGGCGCCGGTAGCCCGGATCAGGGCGTGCACGTCGTGCTCGACCAGGGCCTGGCGTTCAACGTCCAGGGCCTGGGCGAGACGCTGCAGCGGCTCGCTCATCGCCGCAGTCATCCGTGCAGCTGCTGGTCCAGATCGAGCATGCGCGATGCGATCGCGTCCGGATTGATCTTGTAGGTGCCGTTCTGCAGCGACTCGCGCACGGCGGCCACGCGCTGGGCGTCGATCGCCGGGGCGGTGGTCAGCTCGCGCTCGATGGCCTGCAGATTGGTGGCCTCACCGGTCAGGCGCAGGCTGTCGGCCGCCTCGACCGGGCGCGCCGCCGCATCGGTGCTGACACCGGGCTTGTTGGCCGGGGTCGTCACGCTGCGCAGTGCCTGGGGGACCTGCAGGTTGCCGTCGATTTTCTGGCTCATGGGGTGTCCTGGAGTTGCCGTTCACAAGGGATAACGGCCGCAGGGCCGTGATCTTTAGGGATATTTTGCGGTAATTCAACGCGCCACGATTACGTCACCTGCGGCATCGACCGTGCCTTGCACGATCCGCCGCGAGGACAGGTTCTCGACCGAGACCCGTTCGTTCTCACCGGCATCACCCATCGCACGGCCGGCAATGCGGACCTCGACCGAGCCGCGACGCGACACCAGGGCCACATTGTCTCCTCGCTTGATGAGACGCTGCACCACCAGATCGTTGTTCGACAGCAGGGCTCCGGCCTGCAACGGACGGCGGGCGACGCGGCCGATCGCTGCATTGGGATCGGACAGCACCGCGCCGGCAATCCGGGCAGCGTCACGCTGGGCAGTGGTGATATCGGCGGCAGTGAGGGTTTCTCCAGTGCCGATTCCGCGGTTGAGCACCAGTACGGTCTGGTTGCGCCGCACCTTTACCGGCACGAACAGGCGCCAGCCGCCCGCGTCCGGACAGCTGACTTCCACCGTGGTGTTGGCGGTGGGCTGCACCTGTAACGCCCCCCCGCACTTCGGCAGGCGCAGCGCATCGGCCACCTGGGCCTCGCCCTCGCTGCCCGCCGGCAGCGTCGACAAGGCCGCCGCGCGGATGCTTGCCACCGGCTGCCAGTCGGCGGCAGCCGCCCACGGCGAGGCCACGGCCAGCGCGATGGCGAATAGAGATGTGACCCGGCACATGGCGCCTCCTTCAATCGGCAAGAGCTGGCCCAGGTGCGTGCAAGGGGTGTGCCAGAGGGGCACTTGTAGAGTCAGGCCATGCTCGACCGCTTTGCGCCCAACAGCCAGCCGAGCATCGCTCGAGGCTACAAGAGCCTCGGTCGAACATGGCGCGACAACACAATTGCGGTGTGGAGCGCGCAGTGGCAGAGCGCCCTCAAGTTTGGCACCCAACGCGCCGATACAGCAGCCATGTCCCATGACCTGCTCAACCGGATCGACCAGCGGACCCGCCTGGCCGGCCACAACCGCCTGGCGCTGCTGCTGTTCCGTCTCGGCGGACGTCAGCTTTTTGGCGTCAATGTCTTCAAGGTGCAGGAAGTCCTGCGGCGCCCGGAGCTGTTCCAGGTACCCGGCCTGCCCAGCCAGTTCGCCGGCGTGGCCGACGTGCGCGGCCGCTCGGTGCCGGTGCTGGACCTGGGCCTGGCCATCGGCCACCCCGAACGTGAGCCCGATGCCGATACCTCGCCGGGTTACCTGGTCGTCACCGAATTCAACCGCTCGATCCAGGGGTTCCTGGTCAGCGGCGTCGAACGCATCGTCAACATCGCGGTGGAAGACATCCACCCGCCGCCGGAGCTTGGCGCCGAGTCGAGCTACCTGACTGCGGTAACCCGCTTCCAGGGTGAGCTGATCCAGGTGATCGACGTTGAAAGCGTGCTGGCCGATATCGCCCAGGTCCGCGGTGACGCCGTACTCGATCCGGCGATGGCAATGCCCGCCGATGGCCCCCAGCTGCAGGTGCTGGTGGTGGACGACTCGCGCGTGGCCCGCCAGCAGATCCGCAGCGTGCTGGATCAGTTGGGCGTGGGTGCCACCCTGCTTTCCGATGGCAAGCAGGCTCTCGACCACCTCTTGCAGATCCAAGCCTCGGGCGAAAACCCCGCCGAACGCTATGCCATGGTCATCTCCGACATCGAGATGCCGGCCATGGACGGGTACACGCTGACGACGGAAATCCGGCGCCATCCGGGCCTGGCCGGCCTCTACGTGCTGCTGCACACCTCGCTGTCGGGTGTCTTCAACAACGCCATGGTCGAGCGTGTCGGCGCCAACGCCTTCGTCGCCAAGTACTCGCCGCACGAGCTGGCTGACTTCGTGCTGGACCGCCTGCGCAAGGTGGCGATGGCGGCCTGACGGCCACTGATCCGGTAGTGCCGGCCGCTGGCCGGCAACCGCAGATCCATCGGGGAGCCGGCCCGCGGCCGGCACAACCCTCTCGAATTTGGCACACCCCTTGCAGCTTCCCGGGCAACGTTCCCGTGGGAGTGCACCGTGCGCAACCTGATTACCGACTACCTGGGCGTCCACGCCCAGGCCATGCCGTTGCGCGAACAGCGGATGAAGCTGATCGCCAGCAACCTCGGCAATGCCGACACGCCCGGCTACAAGGCCCAGGACCTGGACTTCGATGCTGCCCTGCGCCATGCCCAGGGGCAGGATGCCAACGGCCTGATGGCCACCACCCATGAGCAGCACTACGAAATCAGTAGTGGCCTGAACCCGTTCCAGATCGCGCGCGAGGGCGTGCAGCCCAGCCTGGACGGCAACACCGTCGATCCCGATGCCGAGCGTGCCGCCTATGGCCGAGCCGCGCTCGAGTACCGCGCCTCGCTCAGCTTCGTCGAGAGCAAGGTGCGTTCCATGCTGACCGCGATCACGGGGCAATAAGCCATGAGCAACCTGCCGATCTTCGATATCGCCGGCTCCGCGCTGCAGGCGCAGTCGGTGCGCATGAGCACCATCGCCTCCAACCTCTCCAATGCCGACACCATCGCCGGTTCTGCCGACGCCGTGTACAAGCCGCTGGAGCCGATCTTCCAGGCCGTCACCAGCAAGAACGATCCCAACATCACCTCGGTGAAGGTGAAGGAGATCACCCAGAGCGAGGCGGCGCCGATCAAGCGCTACGAGCCGGGCCACCCGCTGGCAGACGCCGATGGCTACATCTACCAGCCCGACGTCGATCCGGTGGCGCAGATGGTCAACCTGATCTCGACCTCGCGCAATTACCAGGCCGGCGTGGAGATGCTGACCACCGCCAAGGAACTGGCCCTGGCCACCCTGACCATGGGCCGCTGAGGCGGACCCTTGAGGATTACCCGATGACCACCGTCTCTACCCAGACCAGCCAGGACGTGTACAGCGCCCTGGGCCTGACTGCCCCCAACAGCAACGCCAGCACGCGCAAGAGCACGCTGGATCAGGCCGATTTCCTGCGCCTGATGACCGAACAGCTGCAGCACCAGGACCCGCTGAAGCCGATGGACAACACGCAGATGGTCGCGCAGATGGCGCAGATGTCCACCGTGCAGGGCATTACCGATCTGAACACCACGGTGCAGGGCTTTCAGGAATCGATGGCCAGCGACCAGGTGCTGCGCGGCGCGGCACTGGTCGGCCACGAAGTGCTGGTGCCTTCCACCAAGATGGTGCTGGGCGATGAAGGCGGTGCCAGCGGCGTGGTTGCCGCACCGGGCGCCGGCATCGTGAACGTGACGGTGACCGATGCCAACGGCAACACGGTCACCCAGCTGAGTGTTGAAGCTACCGCCGCCGGCGAAACCGCCTTCGAGTGGGACGGCAAGGATGCCAACGGCAACCGCGTGGCTGCCGGCGATTACACCATTGCCGCCACCCACACCGACACCGCTGGCGCGGAAACCAAGCTGTCCACCTATGTGCAGGCGCCAGTGGAAAGCGTGACCGTCGGCTCGGACGGCCTGTACCTGAACCTGAAGGGCCTGGGCACGGCCCCGATCGACTACGTGCTCCGCGTCAGCTGAGCCGCACATCCCGCATCTACCAGGAGCATCCCATGGGCTTCAACATTTCACTGTCCGGCATCAATGCCGCCAACTCCGACCTGAGCGTCACCGCCAACAACGTCGCCAACGTCAACACCACCGGCTTCAAGGAATCGCGCGCCGAATTCGCCGACCTGTTCTCGGCCACCAGCTATGGCCTGTCGAAGAACTCGATCGGTTCGGGCGTGCGCGTTTCCAACGTGGCCCAGCAGTTCCTGCAGGGCAACAACGAGCAGACCGGGCGCAGCCTGGACATGGCCGTTTCCGGTGAGGGCTTCTTCACCATGAACATGAACGGTGCGCGCGTCTACACCCGTGCCGGCAACTTCCAGACCGATTCGGCCGGCTACGTGATCAACCCGCAGGGCGCACGCCTGCAGGTGTTCGCGCCGAACGCCGATGGCACCAACTTCGACGCCGGCCGCCTGGTCGACCTGCAGCTGCTGACCACCGACAGCCCGCCCAAGCAGACCAGCGAAGTGAAGGTGGGCTTCACCCTGCCGGCCAACGCCAGCGTACCGACCGTGGGCACCTTCGACCCGACCGATTCGAACAGCTACAACTTCTCCAGCGGCGGCATCACCGTGTACGACTCGCTGGGCGTCAGCCACACCCAGGTCTCGTACTTCGAAAAGCTGCCGGGCGTGAACCAGTGGCGCGTGCACAACTACGTTGACGGCCAGGCCGCGGGCACGCCCACCGACCTGGAATTCGACAACGCCGGCACCCTGATCGACCCGGCCGACGGCAAGATCAGCCTGGGCACGTTCACCCCGACCACCGGCGCGGGCGTGCTGAACATGACCCTGGATGTGACCGGCTCGACCCAGTACGGCGAGAAGTTCGCCCTGCGCAACACCCAGCAGGATGGCTACGCGGCCGGCAAGCTCAATGAAATCACCGTTTCGGAAAGCGGCGTGGTGTTTGCCCGCTACTCCAACGGCGATGACAAGGCGCTGGGCCAGGTGGCGCTGACCACCTTCAACAATCCGCAGGGCCTGGAAGCCAAGGGCAACAACCTGTGGGTGGAAACCTTCGATTCGGGCACCCCGCGCACCGGCTCTCCGGACACCTCGAACCTGGGCAAGATCCAGGCCGGCGCGCTGGAATCGTCCACCGTGGACCTGACCGAGCAGCTGGTGAACATGATCGTGGCCCAGCGCAACTTCCAGGCCAACGCGCAGATGATCACCACGCAGGACCAGATCACCCAGACCGTCATCAACATCCGTTGATGAGCTGCTGACCCTGTCACGGAACTCCCCGCATGGATAAAGCCCTTTACGTGGCGATGACCGGTGCCCGCGCCTCCCTGCAGGCGCAGGGTACGCTCAGCCACAACCTCGCCAACTCCGACACCCCCGGCTTCAAGGAAGCGCTGGCCAACACCGAGGCCTTCCCGATCCGTGGGCAGGGCTATGCCTCGCGGGTGGATGCGCTGCACGTCGACGCCGGTTTCAACCGCAGCGCCGGCGCGCAGCACATCACCGGCAAGCCGCTGGACCTGTCGTTGCAGACCGGCACCTGGCTGGCCGTGCAGGCCACCGATGGCAGCGAAGCCTACACCCGGGGGGCCGCGCTGTCGGTCACCCCCAACGGCCAGCTGGTGACCTCCAGCGGCCGTGCGGTGCTGGATGACAACAACAACCCGATCGCCATTCCGCCCTACCAGGCGATGGAAGTGGGCAACGACGGCACGATCTCGATCATTCCGCAGGGCGAAGGCCCGCAGACCATGGCGATGATCGGCCGCATCAAGATCGTGCAGGCGCCGGACGAGCGCCTGGAGCGCGGCCTGGACGGCCTGTTCCGCAACACCGACCCGCAGCAGCCCTTCGCCCAGGCGCAGGGCGCCACCGTGCACAGCGGCCAGCTGGAAGGCAGCAACGTGGACGCCGCCGGCGCGCTGGTGCAGATGATCCAGCTGCAGCGCCAGTACGAAATGCAGGTGCAGGTAATCAAGCACGGCGACGAGAACGCGCGCAGCGCCAACAGCCTGCTGCGCCTGGGCGGCTGACGGAATTCCGGCGCCGGCACGGGCCGGCGTTGGCACACCGCTTGCACAGCCTTCACCAACGGCCGCACCGCGCGGCCCGCTTCAGCCAGACAGGATTCCGAAGATGAACCAGGCATTGTGGATCGCAAAAACCGGACTGGATGCGCAGCAGACGCGCATGTCGGTGGTTTCCAACAACCTCGCCAATACCAACACCACCGGTTTCAAGCAGGACCGCGCCAGCTTCGAAGACCTGCTGTACCAACAGGTGCGCCAGCCCGGCGGCGCCAGTTCGGCACAGACGCAGCTGCCGACCGGCCTGCAGCTGGGTACCGGCGTGCGCGTGGTGGCCACCTCGAAGAACTTCGAACAGGGCAGCCAGCAGCAGACCGGCCGCGCGCTGGACGTGATGGTCAACGGCCGCGGCTTCTTCGAAGTGCAGCTGCCCGACGGCAGTTCCGCGTACACCCGTGATGGCTCGTTCAAGATCAACCAGGACAGCGAGCTGGTGACCAACACCGGCTATCCGGTGCAGCCGGGCATCCAGATTCCCGAAGGCGCGCAGTCGGTCACCATCGGCAGCGACGGCACCATCAGCGTAAAGATGGCCGACGACGCCGCTTCGGTGGAGGTGGGCGCACTGACCCTGACCGATTTCGTGAACCCGGCCGGCCTGCAGGCCCGCGGTGAAAACCTGTTCCTGGAAACCACGGCATCGGGCCCCGCACAGAACGGCAACCCCGGCCTGAACGGTCTGGGCACCGTGGTGCAGGGTGCGCTGGAAGGCAGCAACGTGAACGTGGTGGAAGAGCTGGTGTCGATGATCGAAACCCAGCGCGCCTACGAAATGAACGCCAAGGCCATTTCCACCACCGACGCCATGCTCGGCTACCTGAACCAGAACGTCTGACCGCAACCACCGGGATACCGCCATGTCGCCCTTCTCTACCCTCGCCCGCACCGCGCTGTGCTGCGCCGTGACCGCCCTGCTGGGCGGCTGCGTGATTGCCGGCGACGTGCGCCCCTACCCGGCCATGGCCCCGGTGCAGCCGATCGTGCCGATGCAGGCCGCGCCCACCGCCGGCGCCATCTATGCCGCCGGCCCGACGCTGAACCTGTATGCCGACCGCCGCGCCCGCGATGTCGGTGATCTGCTGACCATCACCCTGCTGGAAAACACCACCGCGCAGACCAGTGCCAACACTGCAACCAGCAAGGAATCGGGCCTGACCATCGGCTCACCCTCGCTGTTCGGCGCGCCGGTCACCCTGGGCGGCAAGGACATTCTGAGCGCCAGCGCCAATGGCGAACGCGAGTTCACCGGCAAGGGCAACAGCGCGCAGAGCAACCGCCTGCAGGGCAGCGTCACGGTCACGGTGATCCAGCGGCTGCCCAACGGCAACCTGGTGGTGCAGGGGCAGAAAAACCTGCGGCTGAACCAGGGTGATGAACTGGTGCAGGTGCAGGGCATCGTGCGCCCGGGCGACATCAGCCAGGACAACACCATCCCTTCCAGCCGCGTGGCCGAGGCCCGCATCGTCTACGGCGGCCGCGGCCCGGTCGCGCAGTCCAACGCGATGGGCTGGCTGAGCCGCTTCTTCAATTCCGGCCTGACGCCGTTCTGAGTATGGCCATGAAAGCTCTCTTCTCTTCTACGTGGCAGCGACGCATGGCGTCGCTCTACGGATCATTCTTCCTTCTGCTGGCAATGGCTGCGCCTGCCAGCGCCGAGCGCATCAAGGACCTGGCCCAGGTCGGCGGCGTGCGCGGCAATGCGCTGGTGGGCTATGGCCTGGTGGTCGGCCTGGATGGCAGCGGCGACCGTACCAGCCAGGCACCCTTTACAGTGCAGAGCCTGAAAAACCTGCTTGGCGAGCTGGGCGTGAACGTGCCGCCGAACGTCAATCCGCAGCTGAAGAACGTGGCCGCCGTGGCGATCCACGCCGAACTGCCGCCGTTCGCCAAGCCGGGCCAGCCGATCGACATCACCGTGTCTTCCATCGGCAACGCCGTGTCGCTGCGCGGCGGTTCGCTGCTGATGGCGCCGCTGCGCGGTGCCGACGGCCAGATCTATGCGATTGCCCAGGGCAACCTGATCGTGGGCGGCTTCGGTGCGCAGGGCAAGGATGGTTCGCGCGTGTCGGTGAACGTGCCCAGCGTGGGCCGCATTCCCGGCGGTGCCACCGTTGAACGTGCGCTGCCCGATGTGTTCGGTGCCAACGGCGAGATCACCCTGAACCTGCACAACAACGATTTCACCACCGTCTCGCGCATGGTTGGCGCGCTGAACAATGCCTTCGGCGAAGGCGCCGCGCGTGCGGTGGACGGCGTGACCGTGGCCGTGCGTGCGCCCACCGATCCCGGTGCCCGCATCGGTCTGCTGGCCCGCATTGAAAACCTGGAACTGACCCCGGGCAGCGCACCGGCCAAGGTGGTGGTCAATTCGCGCACCGGCACCGTGGTGATCGGCCAGCAGGTGCGCGTGGGGCCGGCAGCCATCTCGCACGGCTCGCTCACCGTGACCATCCAGGAAAACGCCAACGTCAGCCAGCCCAACGCGCTGGCCGGTGGCCAGACCGTGGTGACCCCGCAATCGACCATTACCGCCACCAACGATGGCAGCCGCATGTTCAAGTTCAGCGGCGGCACCAGCCTGGATGAAATCGTGCACGCGGTGAACGCGGTGGGTGCCGCGCCGGGCGACCTGATTGCGATCCTGGAAGCCCTGAAGCAGGCTGGTGCGCTGAGCGCCGAGCTTGAGGTGATCTGACATGCGTATCACCCCCGCCCTTGAGCTGCACCCGACGCAGCAGAACGATCCGGCCAAGATCGACAAGGTCGCACGCCAGCTGGAAGGCCAGTTCGCGCAGATGCTGGTGAAGAGCATGCGCGATGCCAGCTTCGGCGATTCGCTGTTCCCGGGTGAAAACAAGGTCTTCCGGGACATGTACGACCAGAAGATTGCCGAGACCCTGACCCGCGGCAAGGGCCTGGGCCTGCACGAAACCATCGCCCGCCAGTTGTCCGGCAACCAGGGCGACGCCCCGGCGCTGGACACCCGCGTGGACCCGGCCAAGGCCAGCCGCGCCTACCAGTTGAACGCACCGGCGCAGGCGCCGTCGCTGCCGCTGGAAGATGCCAGCAACGCACTGCGCATCCTGCAGCAGATGTCCGCAGGCGTGCAGGACGGCGCGCAATCGTCGGTGGCACCGATGGAACAGGCGCTGGACCTGATTGCCGGCCGCGAGAGCAGCAGCGCGCACCGTGCGCTGGGCACCGAGGATCCGTATGCGGGCAGCATTGGCGGTGCCGATTGGGCCGCCGCCAGCGACCAGTGGGCGCCCACGGCCAGCAACCGTGGCAGCACCGCCACCGCCGCCGACGCGCTGGCCAGCCGCACCGCGGTGGCCCAGCTGGGCGCACACACGCCGGAAGGCTTCGTGGCCAGCATCTGGCCGCATGCGCAGAACGCGGCCAAGGAACTGGGCGTGGATGCCCGCGCCCTGGTGGCCCAGGCCGCGCTGGAAACCGGCTGGGGCAAGCGCCAGATCAAGCATGCCGACGGCAGCACCTCGCACAACCTGTTCGGCATCAAGGCCACCGGCTGGAACGGCCAGAGCGCGGTGGCCGGCACCCACGAATACGTGGATGGCGTGCGCCGTAACGAAACCGCCAGCTTCCGCGCCTACAGCTCGCCGGCCGAAAGCTTCGCCGATTACGTGCGCCTGCTGAAGACCAGCCCGCGCTACCAGCAGGCCCTGCAGGCCGGCACCGATGTGCAGGGCTTCGCCCGTGGCCTGCAGCGTGCCGGCTATGCCACCGACCCGAGCTACGCCGCCAAGATCGCCGCCATTGCCGGTGGCCCGACCATCGAACGCGCGGTAGCCGCGGTGACCGATGCCGGCGCCCGCCTTGGCCAGACCTTCGCCAGCACCGCAACCGCGGCGCTGGGTATCACCCGCCGTTGAGGAACCCCATGTCCAGCGTCCTTTCCACCGGTACCAACGCCCTGCTCGCCTTCCAGCGTGCCCTGGCGACGACCAGCCACAACGTCGCCAACATCAACACGCCCGGCTACAGCCGGCAGAAGGTCGACTTTGCCACCGCCGATCCGCAGAACTTCGGCTACGGTGATGTCGGCAACGGTACGCGTATCGTTGACATCCGCCGCACCGCCGACCAGCTGGCCATTTCCCGCCTGCTGGACAGCAGCGGCGAACTGGCGCGGCTGAAGCAGCTTTCCACCATGGCCGACCGCGTCGATGCGCTGTTCTCGGACACCGCCACCAATGTGTCCGGCGTGTGGTCCAACTTCTTCGATTCGGTCAGCGGCCTGTCGTCCAACGCGTCGGGCAGCGCCGACCGGCAGAACGTGCTGGACAGCGCCAACACGCTGGCCAACCGCTTCCAGCAGCTCAACAACAGCCTGAACACGCTCAACAGCGAAGTGAACAACGGCCTGACCGCGGCCGCCACCGAAATCAACCGGCTGGCTGCGGAAATCGCCCAGATCAACGGGGTGATCGGCAGCAATGCGGCCACTGCTGCGCCCGACCTGCTGGACCGCCGTGACCAGCTGATCGCCAACCTGGTGGGCTACACCGGCGGCACCGCCGTGGCCCAGGATGGCGGCACCCTGAACGTGTACACCGCCGGCGGCCAGGCCCTGGTGGTCGGTACCACCGCCTCGAAGGTGACCACGGTCACCGACCCCTACCAGCCCGAGCGCCTGCAACTGGCGCTGCAGACCCAGGGCGGCAAGATCACCCTGGACCCGAAGCAGCTGGGCGGCCAGGTCGGTGGCATGCTGGAATTCCGCGACACCGTGCTGACCCCGGCCCAGGCCGAACTGGGCAAGCTGGCCGTGGGCCTGGCGACCACGTTCAACGAGACCCACCGCAACGGCGTGGATCTGTACGGCAACATGGGCGGCGACCTGTTCAACATCGGCAGCCCGCGGGTGACCGGCAATACCAGCAATACCGGCACTGCCTCGATCACCGCCAGCTACGGCGACCTGTCATCGCTGGATGCACAGAACATCGTGCTGAAGTATGACGGCACCCAGTGGCTGGCGATGCGTTCGGACACCGGCGCCAGCGTGGCCATGACCGGTACCGGCACCGCCACCGATCCGCTGAAGATCAATGGCGTGGAGCTGGTGGTGAGCGGCACCCCGGCCACCAATGACCGCTTCCTGCTGCAGCCCACCGCGGGCGTGGCCGGCAGCATCGGCGTGGCGATCACCGATACCTCGCGCCTGGCCGCGGCCGCGCCGATCAAGGGCAGTGCCGCGCTGGCCAACACCGGCACCGGCAAGCTGAGCGACGTGAAGGTGGCCGACGCCAGCAACGCCAACCTGCGCAACCCTGCCGCAATCGTGTTCACCTCGGCCACCGAATACACCATCGATGGCAATGGACCGTTCACCTACACCGCCGGCCAGGCGATCACCGCCAATGGCTGGAGTTTCGTGCTCGATGGCGCGCCGAAGACCGGCGATACCTTCAACATCACCCCCACCCCGGTCGGTTCGTCCGACAACAGCAATGCCCTGGCCCTGGCCAAGGTCGAGGACGCCAAGGCATTCAACGCCGGCACCATCACGTTGAACGGCGCACTGGGCGGGCTGACCACGCAGGTGGGCGCCGCCGCCCGTGCAGCGGAATATTCGCTGGATGCGCAGCAGGTGATCACCGACCAGGCACAGTCCGCGCGCGATTCGATTTCCGGGGTGAACCTGGATGAAGAAGCTGCCGACATGCTGCGCCTGCAACAGGCCTACCAGGCCGCCTCGCAGCTGATTTCCACTGCCGACACCATGTTCCAGACCATCCTGGGAGCTGTATCGCGATGAACAACCGCATTTCCACCGGGATGATGTTCAGCCAGTCCGTCTCGCTGATGTTGTCCAAGCAGGCCAAGATGAGTCACCTGGAACAGCAGCTGGCCACCGGCCAGCGCCTGGTGTCGGCCAAGGACGACCCGGTCGCCGCCGGCACCGCGGTCAGCCTGGACCGCGCCGTGGCCGAACTGGACCGCTTCAAATCCAACGCCGACGTGGTGCAGAACCGTCTGGGCCTGCAGGAAAACGCCCTGTCCGGCGCCAACGAACTGATGGCGCGCATTACCGAATTGACCCTGCAGGCCAACAACCCTGCCCTGTCGGCGGCCGACCTGAAGTCGATCGGCTCGGAGCTGCAGACGGTGTACGACAGCCTGCTGTCGCTGGCCAACACCACCGACGGCACGGGCCGCTACCTGTTCGGCGGCACCGACGATGCCGACGCGCCGTTCAAGCTGAGTAACGGTACGGTCAGCTACAACGGCGACCAGACCCAGCGCCAGGTGGAAGTGGCACCGGATACCTTCGTGAAGGATGCCCTGCCCGGCAGCGAGATTTTCCTGCGCATCCGCACCGGCGATGGCACCCTGGATGGTGCGGCTGCAGCCGGCAATACCGGCAATGGCGTGCTCACCACCTTTGGTTTGAATTCTTCTTCCGGCAATTGGAATGGCGGCAGCTATTCCTTGAACTTTACCGCTGCCGACCAGTACGAAGTGCTCGATTCCACCGGCACCGTGGTCGGCACCGGCACGTTCAAGGCCGGCGAGGACATCAGCTTCGAAGGCGTGTCGATGCGTATCGAAGGCGCGCCCGCGGCCGGCGACAGCTTCAGCATCGGCCCGTCGGGCACCCGCGATGTGTTTTCCACGGTGCAGGGCATGATCGATGCGCTCAACACCGCCGCCAACACCCCCGCCGAGGTGGCCAACCAGCAGAACGCACTGCAGTCGGGCATCCGCGATATCGCCCGCGCCGCCGAACAGTTCATCGACGCGCGCTCGGCCGGTGGTGCGCAGCTGAAGGCCATCGACGATGCCGCCGCCACCCGCGAATCCAACGCGGTCACCCTGAAAACCACGCTGTCGTCGATCCGCGACCTGGATTACGCCGAAGCCGTGGGCCAGTACCAGCTTGAACAGATCGCGCTGCAGGCCGCGCAGACGATCTTTACCCAGATGCAGCAGATGTCGCTGTTCAACGCGATCCGCTGAGCAGGCGCCTTCGTCGCGCGGCACTCCCCCGGGCCGCGCGACGAAGGCCGCTGAACCGCAGCCCGCCTGGGCTGCGGCACCCAACCACCGCCCTTCGGGACGGTGGCGTTGGCGTTTGTGCTAAAGACCGCCTTCCTGGCGCCGTTACTGGACCTTGCAAACGCGAAACACCTTCGCGTCGTGCATCGGTCGGCCACCTCGCGCCGGCCTTCGCCCACAGGAAGAGAAAAAATGGCACAAGTCATCAATACCAACGTGATGTCGCTGAACGCTCAGCGCAATCTGTCCACCAGCGGCAACAGCCTGGCGACCACGATCCAGCGCCTGTCCTCGGGCCTGCGCATCAACAGCGCCAAGGACGACGCCGCCGGCCTGGCGATCTCCGAGCGTTTCAGCACCCAGATCCGCGGTCTGGACGTTGCCGTGCGCAACGCCAACGACGGCATCTCGCTGGCCCAGACCGCCGAAGGCGCGATGGTTGAAATCGGCAACAACCTGCAGCGCATCCGTGAACTGTCGGTGCAGTCGGCCAATGCCACCAACTCCGACAGCGACCGCGAAGCACTGAACGGCGAAGTCAAGCAGCTGACCTCGGAAATCGACCGCGTTGCCCGCCAGACCAACTTCAACGGCACCAGCCTGCTGGACGGCACGTTCTCCGGCGCGCAGTTCCAGATCGGCGCGGATGCGGGCCAGACCATTGGCATCAACTCGATCGTCAATGCCCGCACCAGCTCGCTGGGTTCGGGTCTGTTCGCCGCAACCCAGACGAGCACTGCCGCAGTGGTGGCTGATGCTGCGGAGTCGGACGGCAAGATCACCGGCATGGAGATCAATGGCGTCGCCATCGCTGATGTGAGCTTCAAGGCCGGCGCAACAGCCAGCGACATCAACAACGGCATCGTCAACGCGATCAATGACAAGATGGACCAGACCGGCGTCTACGCCAAGCTGGACAAGGACGGCAATCTGGAGCTCACCTCGCTGAAGTCGGGCAAGGATTTCACCTTCACCGCCGGCACTGCCGACGGCGGCGGCACTCCGGACGCTGACCCCGCCAATCCGCCGGCCGATCTGGCCATTGACTTCGCTGGTATCGGCGGCACTGCCACCGCGGTTGTCGCTTCGGAGAAGAAGACCGTCGCCGACCTGGACATCACCACGGTGGAAGGCGCCCAGCGCGCTCTGTCCATCGTTGACGACGCATTGACTTCGGTGAACTCCTCGCGTGCCGACATGGGTGCGATCCAGAACCGCTTCACCTCCACCATCGCCAGCCTGAACACCACCTCGGAAAACCTGTCGGCCTCGCGCAGCCGTATCCGCGACACCGACTACGCCAAGGAAACCGCTGAACTGACCCGCACGCAGATCCTGCAGCAGGCCGGTACCGCGATGCTGGCCCAGGCCAACCAGTCGCCGTCCAGCGTGATGAGCCTGCTGCAGGGCTGATCCCCCGCACCGGTTCATGCAACACCACGGAAAGGCCGCCTTCGGGCGGCCTTTCTGCGTGTGGGCGAGAGCGGAATCACGCCCCCGTTGACATTGGCGAAAAAACTTTTCGCGCAGTCCCTAAAGGTCTGGCGCGGGGTGTCGTTATTGGTATCAACGGGGCACAACACCCCAGCGGTCCTCCCCCGGGGACCTCCCCTTTCCAGCACCAGATACAACTCTCGGAGAACGGCAATGGCACAAGTCATCAACACCAACGTGATGTCCCTGAACGCACAGCGCAACCTGTCGACCAGCGGCTCCAGCCTCGCCACCACCATCCAGCGCCTGTCCTCGGGCCTGCGCATCAACAGCGCCAAGGACGACGCCGCCGGCCTGGCGATCTCCGAGCGTTTCAGCACGCAGATCCGCGGCCTGGACGTTGCCGTGCGCAACGCCAACGACGGCATCTCGCTGGCCCAGACCGCCGAAGGCGCGATGGTTGAAATCGGTAATAACCTGCAGCGCATCCGCGAGCTGTCGGTGCAGTCGGCCAATGCTACCAATTCCAGCAGCGACCGCGAGGCACTGGATGCCGAAGTCAAGCAGCTGACCTCGGAAATCGACCGCGTTGCCCGCCAGACCAACTTCAACGGCACCAACCTGCTGGACGGCACGTTCTCCGGCGCCCTGTTCCAGGTGGGTGCTGATTCGGGCCAGACGATCGGCATCAGCAGCGTTGTAAACGCCCGCACCAGCTCGTTGGGTTCGGGTCTGTTCGCTGCAACGCAGACGAGCGATGCCGCAGTGGTGGCTGATGCTGCGGAGTCGGACGGCAAGATCACCGGCATGGAGATCAATGGCGTCGCCATCGCTGACGTGAGCTTCAAGGCCGGCGCAACGGCCAGCGACATCAACAACGGCATCGTCAACGCGATCAATGACAAGATGGACCAGACCGGCGTCTACGCCAAGCTGGACAAGGACGGCAATCTGGAGCTCACCTCGCTGAAATCCGGCAAGGATTTCACCTTCACCGCCGGCACTGCCGACGGCGGCGGCACTCCGGACGCCGACCCCGCCAATCCGCCGGCCGATCTGGCCGTTGACTTCACCGGCATCGGCGGCACTGCCACCGCGGTTGTCGCTTCGGAGAAGAAGACCGTCGCCGACCTGGACATCACCACGGTGGAAGGCGCCCAGCGCGCTCTGTCCATCGTTGACGATGCATTGACTTCGGTGAACTCCTCGCGTGCCGACATGGGTGCGATCCAGAACCGCTTCACCTCCACCATCGCCAGCCTGAACACCACCTCGGAAAATCTGTCGGCCTCGCGCAGCCGTATCCGCGACACCGACTACGCCAAGGAAACCGCTGAACTGACCCGCACGCAGATCCTGCAGCAGGCCGGTACCGCGATGCTGGCCCAGGCCAACCAGTCGCCGTCCAGCGTGATGAGCCTGCTGCAGGGCTGATCCCTGCCCCGTTTCAGGCAACACAGAAAGGCCGCCTTCGGGCGGCCTTTCTGCGTCTGCAGCTCCGGGCTCTGGCAGTAACGCGAGCGCATGAACACGACCTGCAGAACACCGCAAATTCCCGCTAAAGACAGTTGACATGTCGCCGTTATTGATATCAGCCGAGGCATTAAAACTGCAACGGCCCCTCCTACGGGAGGCCTCTCAACCGTCGGCGACATCATCGCCACCAGGAGCAAGAAAATGGCACAAGTCATCAATACCAACGTGATGTCGCTGAACGCCCAGCGCAACCTGTCCACCAGCGGTTCCAGCCTGGCCACCACCATCCAGCGCCTGTCCTCAGGCCTGCGCATCAACAGCGCCAAGGACGACGCCGCCGGCCTGGCGATCTCCGAGCGTTTCAGCACCCAGATCCGCGGTCTGGACGTTGCCGTGCGCAACGCCAACGACGGCATCTCGCTGGCCCAGACCGCCGAAGGCGCGATGGTTGAAATCGGCAATAACCTGCAGCGCATCCGCGAGCTGTCGGTGCAGTCGGCCAACGCTACCAATTCCAGCAGCGACCGCGAGGCACTGGATGCCGAAGTCAAGCAGCTGACCTCGGAAATCGACCGCGTTGCCCGCCAGACCAACTTCAACGGCACCAGCCTGCTGGACGGCACGTTCTCCGGCGCCCTGTTCCAGGTTGGCGCGGATGCAGGCCAGACCATTGGCATCAACTCGATCGTCAATGCCCGCACCAGCTCGCTGGGTTCGGGCCTGTTCGCCGCAACGCAGACGAGCACTGCCGCAGTGGTGGCTGATGCTGCGGAGTCGGACGGCAAGATCACCGGCATGGAGATCAATGGCGTCGCCATCGCTGATGTGAGCTTCAAGGCCGGCGCAACAGCCAGCGACATCAACAACGGCATCGTCAACGCGATCAATGACAAGATGGACCAGACCGGCGTCTACGCCAAGCTGGACAAGGACGGCAATCTGGAGCTCACCTCGCTGAAGTCGGGCAAGGATTTCACCTTCACCGCCGGCACTGCCGACGGCGGCGGCACTCCGGACGCTGACCCCGCCAATCCGCCGGCCGATCTGGCCATTGACTTCGCTGGTATCGGCGGCACTGCCACCGCGGTTGTCGCTTCGGAGAAGAAGACCGTCGCCGACCTGGACATCACCACGGTGGAAGGCGCCCAGCGCGCTCTGTCCATCGTTGACGATGCATTGACTTCGGTGAACTCCTCGCGTGCCGACATGGGTGCGATCCAGAACCGCTTCACCTCCACCATCGCCAGCCTGAACACCACCTCGGAAAACCTGTCGGCCTCGCGCAGCCGTATCCGCGACACCGACTACGCCAAGGAAACCGCTGAACTGACCCGCACGCAGATCCTGCAGCAGGCCGGTACCGCGATGCTGGCCCAGGCCAACCAGTCGCCGTCCAGCGTGATGAGCCTGCTGCAGGGCTGATCCCCCGCACCGGTTCAGGCAGTACAGAAAGGCCGCCTTCGGGCGGCCTTTCTGCGTCTGTGACCGCGGCCGGCGTCCAGCGCCCCCCCCGGCTGGCACAGGCCTTGCAGCGGCGCATGCATCGGCGCACGCATGTGCGCTCAAGCTTCCATTCCGGCGGCCGATAGCCATTGCAACGGCAGTGGCTTCGCCCGCCCACAGCACAAGGACTTCTCATGGCCATCGGCACCATCGGTACCGGTCTCGACATCCCCACCCTGGTTGCGCAGCTGGTTGCCAAGGAGCGCGAGCCGCAGGAAAACCAGATCAACGCGCTGGGCACGGCGGCGACCTCGAAGCTGTCGGCCATCAGCACCATCAAGAGTGGCCTGTCCAATCTGCAGACCGCGCTGGCCGCTTTGGTCAAGAGTGCCGACAACCCCGGCTACAAGACCACCCTGGGCACCGATGTCACCTTCACCGCCGCCGTCGATACCGGCGACAACGCCACCAGCCCGGTGGCCGGCACCCACCAGGTGCAGGTGCAGCAGCTGGCACAGAACCAGAAGCTCAGCTCCAAGGCATTCGACAAGGATGCGGCGATCGGCGGCGGTAAATTGACGATCGGCTACGGCGACACCAGCCTGGACGTGGACATTGCCGCCGACAGCAAGCTGGCCGACGTGGCCAAGGCGATCAACAAGGCCTCCGGCGGCAAGGGCGTGGTCGCCTCGGTGGTGACCGCCGACGATGGCCAGCACCTGGTACTGACCGCGGTGGATTCCGGCGAAGCCGGCGCGATCACGGTCACCCCGTCCGGCGGCAACGGCACCCTGGATGACCTGGCTTACGACGGCACCGCCTCCTCGAAGATGGAAGTGATGGTGGAAGCCAAGGACGCGATCGTGATCGTGGACGGCTTCACCCGTACCTCCAGCTCCAACACCATTTCCGACCTGGTGCCGGGCGTCACGCTCACGCTGACCAAGGCCAACCCGGACGTGAAGCAGACCCTGACCGTCGGCCGCGACAACAGCGCGCTGAAGGCCAACCTGACCGCCTTCGTGACTGCCTACAACGCGATCAACACGCAGCTGAAGTCCGCCACCGCCTACAACAGCACGACCAATACGGCCTCGGCACTGACTGGCGATGCCATGGTGCGTGGCCTGCAGCAGCAGCTACGCGGGCAGCTGAGCCCCAACGTGAATGAACTGAAGGCGCTGGGCATCACCCTGGCCACCGACGGCACCTTGACGCTGGACAGCACCAAACTGGACGCGGCCATCGCCAAGGACCCCGAATCGGTCGCCAACATGTTCGGCGCCGACGGCAAGGTCGGCAAGTCGATGACCGACATGCTGAAGAGCAACCTGGACGCCACCACCGGCACCATCACCCAGCGCACCAACACGCTGAACAAGCAGATCAAGGATCTGGAAAAGCGCCTGGACGATCTGGATGCGCGCATGGAACAGGTGTCCACCCGCTACACCAAGCAGTTCACCTCGATGGAGTCGCTGGTCAGCCAGATGCAGACCACCAGCGACTACCTGACCCAGCAGCTGGCCAAGAAGACCAGCAGCTGAACCCGCACGGCGGCGCTCAAGTTTGGCGCCGCCGGCGCCGATACAAACAGCAACACAATGCAGGGCCCGTGGCGGGCCCTGATGCCACCGACAGGCCATGCGCCGGGTGGCCAACCAGGAGACTCATTCAATGTACGGTTCCAGCCGTCAGTACGCAGAGCAGTACCGCAAGGTCGGGGTGAACACCGCCGTGTCCGACGCCGACCCGCACAAGTTGGTTGCACTGCTGCTGACCGGAGCGTGCGAACGCATCCGCCTGGCCGAAGCCTGCATCGAGCGCAACGACCAGGCGCGCAAGGGCAAGGCCATCGGCGAGGCCTGCGCCATCGTCGGCCACCTCAATGGTTCGCTGGACCATGAGGCCGGCGGCGAGATCGCCGGCAATCTGTCGGCGCTGTACGACTACGTGCAGCAGCGCCTGACCGAAGCCAACCTGCACAACGATGTGGTGGCCCTGCAGGAAGCCCTGCAGCTGCTGACCGAGATCGACGCGGCCTGGAATGCGATTCCGCAGGACCAGCGCCAGCGCGCCGCCGGGGCTCCTGCCTGATGGACGCCGTGCTTGCCCCGCTGCACGCCGAACTGGACGCCCTAGACGCTGCGCTGACCACCGTTTCGGGCGAAGACTGCGCCGCGCTGCTGGGCCAGTACGATGCCAACCTGCGCAAGGCCATGGACGTGCACGGTGCGATCCTGGGCGCCGATGCGCTGCAGGGCCTGCTGCAGCACCAGCACGACCTGAGCGCGCGCATGCGCCTGCTGCGCGATGAAGCGGCCAGCCACCTGCAGCAGGGCCGCACCTCCCTTCGCGCAGCCCATGCATACCTGCAGGCAGAATCGCTGGCATGACCCTGCTGCCGACCACCTCGCTGCACCACCCGGCCGAAAGCGAGCTGTTCGACGAAACGCTCAGCTGCGAACTGGCCCTGCCTGCCGAGTACCAGGCCGGCAGCGCGCTGGGCCGTACCGGCAATGCCGAAGCCCTGCTGCGCAGCCTGGCCCTGGTGGAAGACAGCAGAGTTGACGAGCACGAGGAGCGCAGCGAAGCCACCCTGCAGCTGCAGCGCCTGGAAGCCAAGCTGGACCTGACCATGGTGCTGCTGGGCCGGCTGGTGCGCCAGCAGGGCCACGACCTGCCCCTGCGCCCGGTACGCTGGTCGCGCCGCGGCATCCGCCTGCAGCTGGGCCCGCGCAGCGGCGCCAGCCCGGGCCAGGCCGGCGTCGTCCGCCTGCAGCCCAGCGACTGGCTGCCCGACCATATCGACCTGCCGGTGGAAGTGGTGGCCGAAGCCGCCGACGGCAGCGGCGGCCACTTCCTGTGGCTGCGCTTCAGTCATCTGGGCGATGGCCTGGAAATGGCCATGGAACGCCACCTTTTCCGTCTACACCGTCGACAGGTTGCCGAAGCGCGCCGGGCGCGCTGAACGCCGTCACCGTAGTGCGTGGCCGACGGGCCTTGGCGGGCCCGTTCAGCTAAGTTAAGGTGGACTCCCCTCACGGACCTGCTGCGTGCCTGTGCGAGTTCTCATCGTCGACGATCACACTCTGGTTCGCGCCGGCCTGGCGCGGCTGTTGCAGGGGTTTGCCGACGTGCAGCTGGTGGCCGAAGCGAGCAACGCCGAACAGGCGCTGCAACTGGCCCTGCAGCATGCACCTGACGTGGTGCTGATGGATCTTTCCCTGCCCGGCCGCACCGGCCTGGAAGCGCTGAGCGACATCCGCCTGCGCGCACCCGGCACCCGGGTGGTGATGATGACCATGCATGACGACGCCGCCCATGTGCGCGATGCACTGGACCGCGGCGCCGTGGGTTTCGTGGTGAAGGATGCCGCGCCGCAGGAACTGGAACTGGCCCTGCGTGCCGCCCATGCCGGCCAGGTGTTCCTGAGCCCGCAGATCTCGGCCAAGATGCTGGCGCCCATGCTGGGCCGCGAAAAGCCCACCGGCATTGCCGCGCTGTCGCCGCGCCAGCGCGAGATCCTGCGGCAGATCGGCAAGGGCGAAAGCAACAAGGAAATCGCCGCCGACCTGGGCATCAGCGTGAAGACGGTGGAGACCCATCGCGCGCGCATGATGGAATCGCTGGGCTGCCGCCGCGCCAACGATCTGCTGCTGCTGGCCGCCCGCCACCAGCACGAGTTGGAATGATCGTCCGCCGGAAACCCCGCGCATTGCGCGTTGGTCGACCAACGGTCGACCCTACCGACCCGGGCCCTGCATCGGCGACGACTTCCCGTCACCCCGACAGACCCTGACAGGTTTCCGTACAGCCCGACCCACCTTTGCCCGGCTTTGCTCACCAGCAATCAACGATTTAGCCGCGGCCATCGTCAACTTCCCGCGCTTTCGTAGGGATTTCCCCTACAGCGTGTCGGGAACTCAACCAAGCGCCTCAGGAACCCCCCGATTCCGGACCTGCCGGATCAAAAGCAAGATGTGTTCCACAAGGCGCCGGGGAGCGGTGCCGGGGAACCACGATGAAGGCTGCACTCTCGACCCAGCTGGGCCAACAACTACACCTGACGCCGCAGCTGCTGCAGTCGATCCGCCTGCTGCAGCTCGATGGCCTGCACCTGGAACAGGAAATCCAGCGCCTGCTCGATTCCAATCCGCTGCTGGAAATCGAAGAAGCCGAGGCACCCGTTGCCGACGCCAGCGATGCCACCGCCACCACCCTGGAAACGGCGGCCTTCGATGAGCTGCCCGAATCGTCCATGTGGGACGTGGCCGGCACCAGCTGGCAGGACGGCGACGATGACCGCATGGCGCGCATTGCCGCCGGCGAATCCAGCGACCCGCAGCTGCGCGTGCTGCAGCGCCTGGCACTGGACCTGGACGACCGTGGCCTGGCCATCGCCGCGTTCTGGCTGGAACACTGCGATGACGCCGGCTACCTGCAGGCCCCGCTGGCCCAGCTGCACCTGCTGGCCAGCGCCCAGTTCGATGTCGACGCCGCAGGCGTGGAAGCCATCCGCCAGCAGCTGCTGCACGGCGAACCGGCCGGCATGGCCGCGCAGGACCTGCGCGAATGCCTGCTGGCCCAGCTGTACAGCCTGCAGGGTCTGGTACCGGGCCGGCACCTGGCCGGGCGCATCCTGGAAGGTGCGCTCGACGCCCTGGCCGCCCACGACTACCTGGCCCTGGCCCGCCAGCACGACGCTGAAGTGGACGACGTGCGTGAAGCGGTGCGCCTGATCCTGTCCCTGCAGCCGCGCCCGGGCGACAGCCTGCAGACCGACAGCAACGTGGCCGTGGTACCGGACGTGGTGGCCTGGCATACCGACGAGCAGTGGAAGGTGGCGTTGAACCCGGCCACCAGCCGCCGCGTGTCGATCAACAGCCAGTACGAACAGGCCCTGGCCGATACCGCCGATGCCGCCCCTGCCCTGCGCGAAATGCTGCAGGAAGCCCGCTGGTTCAGCCGCGGCCTGTCCATGCGCTACGACACCCTGCTGCGCACCGCGCGGGTGATCGTCGAACGCCAGGCCGCCTTCCTGGTCCGTGGCGACGAAGCCATGGCACCGCTGACCCTGAAGGAAGTGGCCGAAGAAATTGGTATGCACGAATCCACCGTTTCGCGCATCACCACCGGCAAGTACCTGCAGACCCCGCGCGGCACCTTCGAATTGAAGCACTTCTTCGCCGTGCGCCTGGAAGGTGCCAGCGTGTCCGGGCAGGCCGTGAAAGCCATGGTGCGCCGCCTGATCGACGCCGAGCCGGCCGGCCGCCCGCTGGCCGACGAGGCCATCGCCGGCCTGCTGTCGCGACAGGGGGTGAACATTGCCCGCCGAACCGTCGCAAAATACCGCGAACAACTGGATATCGCTCCGGCCCGCGAACGGCGCCGGATCAGCGCCAGGCAACCCCAGCTGGCCCGGGTGGGCTGAAAAGGATGTTGGACATGAACAAGCTCACAGTGCTGCTGGTCGATGACCATGAAGGTTTCATCAACGCCGCCATGCGTCATTTCCGCAAGATCGACTGGCTGCAGATCGTTGGCAGCGCCGGCAACGGCCTGGAAGCGATCGAGCGCTCGGAAAGCCTGCGCCCGCAGGTGGTGCTGATGGATCTGGCCATGCCGGAAATGGGCGGCCTGCAGGCCACCCGCCTGATCAAATCGCAGGATGATGCCCCGTACATCGTGATTGCCAGCCACTTCGACGACGTCGAGCACCGCGAACACGCGCTGCGCGCCGGCGCCGACAACTTCGTCAGCAAGCTGTCCTATATCCAGGAAGTCATGCCGATCCTGGAAGGCCTCAGGGAGGATAGATCGTGAGCGAATCGCGCATCCTGGTACTGGACAACGATGCCGTGCGCGCCGAGCGCACCGTTGCCCTGCTGGAATTCATGGATTTCAACCCGCGCTGGGTCTCCGACGCGGCCGATTTCGACCTGGGCCGCCAGCGCCAGAACGACTGGATGGCGGTGATCGTCGGCAGCCTGGACGAAAGCCCGGCCAGCACCGCGCTGTACGCGTGGCTTGGTGGCAGCAGCCTGCCGCCGCCGGTGCTGCTGGCCGATGGCGATGCCGCCACGTTCGCCCACCAGCATGGCCTGCACGAAGCCAACATCTGGCCGCTGGAAGCACCGCTGCGCCACGCGCAGATGGAAGCCCTGCTGCGACGTGCCAGCCTGAAGCGGCTGGATGCCGAGCACCAGGCCGGCGCCGTGCAGGACCAGGGCCCGACCGGCACCGGCCCGGCAGTGACCACCCTGCGCACCATGATCGAACAGGTGGCCGCCTTCGACACCACCGTGCTGGTGCTGGGCGAATCGGGCACCGGCAAGGAAGTCGTCTCGCGCGCCATCCACCAGCGCTCGCCGCGCCGTGACGGCCCGTTCGTTGCGATCAACTGTGGCGCCATTCCGGCCGACCTGCTGGAAAGCGAACTATTCGGTCACGAAAAGGGCGCCTTCACCGGCGCACTGACCGCGCGCAAGGGCCGTTTCGAAATGGCCGAGGGCGGCACCCTGCTGCTGGACGAAATCGGCGACATGAGCCTGCCGATGCAGGTGAAGCTGCTGCGCGTGCTGCAGGAACGCAGCTTCGAACGCGTGGGCGGCAACCAGACCATCCGCTGCAACGTGCGCGTGGTCGCCGCGACCCATCGGGATCTGGAAAGCCGCATTGCCGAAGGCAAGTTCCGCGAGGATCTGTTCTACCGCCTGAACGTGTTCCCGATCGACGTACCGGCCCTGCGCGAACGCCGCGAAGACCTGCCCGCGCTGGTGGAAACCATCGCCGCGCAGCTGGCCCGCACCGGCCGTGGCGAAGTGCGCTTCACCCCCGAGGCCCTGCAGGCGCTGGCCGGCTACGAATGGCCGGGCAACGTGCGCGAACTGACCAACCTGGTCGAGCGCCTGGCCGTGCTGCACCCGGGTGGCTCGGTGCGCGTGCAGGACCTGCCGGCCCGCTACCGTGGCGACGCCGCGCTGGCCCCGGTGGCGCCCGCCCCTGCCCCTACGCCGGTGGCCAGCAGCGAAGACCGCCTGGACCTGCGCAGCTTCTCCTTCCACACCCCCGGCAGCGGCGGCCAGCCGGCGCTGGAACACGGCATCGCAGTGAACCGCGCCAACGCCCCGGCGGCCCTGCCCGACGACGGCCTGGACCTGCGCAACCACATGGCCAGCATCGAACTGGGCCTGATCAACGAAGCCCTGGAACGCACCCAGGGCGTGGTTGCCCACGCCGCCCAACTGCTGGGCCTGCGCCGCACCACCCTGGTGGAAAAGCTGCGCAAGTACGGCATCGAACGCGAGCAGGCCGAACTGGCCGGCTGAACCGCGCCACCAGCATGAAGGGGGCACGAACGCCTGGGCTCGCCCGGGCGTTGGTGTTTTGGGCCCCTGGGCTCACATCCCCTTGCTGCGGAGCGGGATCTGAGCCCATTGCTTTTGCACGTTTTCCTAGAGACAACACCGCCGCAGTGCGGAGCATGGCGAGGACACCCCCAAGGAGGTTCCACCATGCATCGCCTTGCCCTGCTCGCCACCCTGCTCTGCCCGGCCCTGGCCACCGCGGCCAACTGCACGCTACCTGTCACGCTGGACCAGCGCCACTTCACCAACCTCAGCGATCCGTTGTATGCGCCGGACAATCCGAACGCCGGACGCATGGTGCAGGTCAGCTTCACCGGCAACCAGTACGTGCTGGATATCCTCGGCACCGACCTGCGCATCGGCGGCAGCTACCGCTACCAGCGCCTGGCCCCGCATATCGCGGAGATCCAGATGAGCGAAAGCCACCCGGCCGGCCCCGCACGCTACACCCTGCTGCTGACCTGCCTGAGCGACCGCCAGGGCCGCTTCATCTACACCCAGCACGACGGCCCCATCGCGCCGCGCCAGCGCCAGAATTCCGGCCACTGGACCCTGCAGCCGTAGGCCAGAAAACCGACGCCGGTTAAATGGCGCCTTCAATGGGGTTAGAGCCCGTTGCGTTGCAACGGGATCCGACCCCGTGCCGACCAACGGTCGGCACCCACCATCAGTAGCAGGTTTCAACAGATCGCGGCCACCTGTCGCCGGACCCAGCCCGCCACGCCACGGATAGCCCGATTTTGACGTTGACGTTGACGTTGATTCGGCGGGTGCAGGGCGCAGCCCTGCCAGCACACACACACCAGACCCTCACGTCACTGAATCGAAAACCGGTTTCGGCACGGCACTTGCACCTGCTCCAGCAGACAACCCCATCCCTGTTTCTGGAACCGTTGCAGATGTCCCACTCCGTCACTTCGATCCTTTCGCAGATCCGCTCCTATCAGACCCAGATGGGGCAGCCGGCGCTCAACCCGCTGGGCGAAACGCCGCGCAGCAACGCCCTGCCGGGCACGGTGCTGGACGCGCCGCAGGCCCAGCCGGCCAGCTTCACCGAAACCCTGCGTGGTGCGATTGCCGGCGTCAACGATGCGCAGCAGAAGTCCGGCGCCCTCGCCAAGGCCTTTGAAATGGGCGACCCCAGCGCCGACCTGGCCAAGGTGATGGTCGCCTCGCAGCAGTCCCAGATCGCCTTCCGCGCCACCGTGGAAGTCCGCAACCGTCTCGTCCAGGCCTACCAGGACGTGATGAACATGCCGCTGTAAGGAACATTGACGCATGGCACTGACGCTCTCCAAGGACAGCCTGAACGCCGAGAAGGCCGGGCAATGGTTCGACCGCCTGCAGAGTCTGCAGATCACCCGTCGGCTGGGCCTGATGGCGATGATCGCGGTGGCGGTGGCGGCAGGCCTGTCCGTGTTCTTCTGGTCACAGAAGCCGGGCATGGTCCCGCTGTACACCGGCCTGGACCAGAAGGCGACCGCTGAGGCGACCGACCTGCTGCGCGCCGCGCAGATTCCGTTCGCGCTCGATCCGGCCACCGGTGGCATCACCGTCCCGGAAAAGAACCTGCACGACGCCCGCCTGAAGCTGGCCGGCTCCGGCCTGACCGACAGTGGCAAGCTCGGCTTCGAGCTGATGGAACGCGACCCGGGCTTCGGCGTCAGCCAGTTCGTGGAAAGCGCGCGCTACCAGCACGCGCTGGAAACCGAGCTGTCGCGCACCATCAACACGCTGCGCCCGGTACGTGATTCACGCGTGCATCTGGCCATTCCCAAGCCCAGCGCCTTCACCCGCCAGCGTGACGTGGCCAGCGCCTCGGTCACCCTGGAACTGCGGGGCGGCCAGCAGCTGGAACGCAGCCAGGTGGACGCCATCGTGCACATGGTCGCGGCCAGCATTCCGGACCTGGCGCCGGAACGGGTGACCGTGGTCGACCAGAGCGGGCGCATGCTCAGCATCACCGACCCGAACAGCGAGGCGGCGGTCAACGCCGCGCAGTTCGAGCAGGTGCGGCGCCAGGAAACCTCGTTCAACCAGCGCATCCGCGAGCTGCTGGAGCCGATGACCGGCCCCGGCCGCGTCAACCCGGAAGTGAGCGTGGACATGGACTTCTCGGTGACCGAGGAAGCCCGTGAGCTCTACAACGGTGAACCGCAGAAGCTGCGCAGCGAGCAGATGAGCGAGAACACCAGCAGCACGCCGGGTCCGCAGGGCGTGCCGGGTGCCACCAGCAACAGTCCGCCGGGCCAGCAGGCCGCGCCGGCCACCGCGCAGACCCCGACCGAAAGCAGCAAGAACGCCACCCGCAACTACGAGCTGGACCGCACCCTGCAGCACACCCGCCAGCCGGCCGGCCGCATCAAGCGCGTGTCGGTGGCGGTGCTGGTGGACAACGTGCCGCGCGCCGGCGCCAACGGCAAGATGAGCCCGCAGCCGCTGTCGGCCGCCGAACTGACCCGCGTCGAGGCGCTGGTCAAGCAGGCCGTCGGCTTCAACGCCGAGCGTGGCGACACCGTGTCGGTGATGAATGCCCCGTTCGTGCGCGAGACCACGCCCGAACAAGGCCCGGCCTGGTGGGAGCTGCCGTGGGTGCACGATGCCGGCCGCATGCTGCTGGGCGCGGTGGTGGTGCTGGCGCTGCTGTTCGGCGTGCTGCGTCCGGCGCTGCGCGCGATCACCGGCCAGAGCAGGAAGGCAGACGAGCAGGCGCTGGAGCCGCATACGGCGGATGTGCAGCTGGTCGATGACGATGGCATTGCGCTGCCAGCGCTGGGCACCGACCGGGCAAGCCTGGGCGGACCGGATGCGCTCGCACTGCCGGTGGATTCATATGAGGAACGACTGCGGATGGCGCGTGAAGCCGTGAAGACCGACTCCAAGCGCGTGGCCCAGGTGGTCAAAGGCTGGGTGGCCAATGACTGAGGCACAACTGACCGGAGTACAGCGCGCGGCCGTGCTGCTGCTTTCGCTGGGTGAGCTGGATGCGGCCGAAGTGCTGCGCCACATGGAACCCAAGGAAGTACAGAAGATCGGCATCGCCATGGCCACCATGACCGACATCACCCGCGAGCAGGTGGAGCGGGTGATGGACCAGTTCGGCCAGGAACTGGGCTCGAAGACCTCGCTGGGCGTGGGCTCGGATGACTACATCCGCAACATGCTGGTGCAGGCGCTGGGCAGCGAGAAGGCCGGCAACCTGATCGACCGCATCCTGCTCGGCCGCAACACCACCGGCCTGGACGCGCTGAAGTGGATGGACCCGCGTGCAGTGGCCGACCTGGTGCGCAACGAGCACCCGCAGATCATCGCCATCGTGATGGCGCACCTGGAAACCGACCAGGCCGCCGACGCGCTGAAGCTGCTGCCGGACCGTACCCGCGTGGATGTGCTGCTGCGCATCGCCACCCTCGACGGTATTCCGCCGAACGCGCTCAATGAACTCAACGAGATCATGGAGCGCCAGTTCGCCGGCAACCAGAACCTGAAGTCGTCGAACATCGGCGGCGTGCAGTGCGCGGCCAACATCCTGAACTTCATGGACAGCGGCCAGGACCAGGCAATCCTGGGCGAAATCGCGCGCATCGATGCGCCGTTGAGCAACCGCATCCAGGACCTGATGTTCGTGTTCGACGACCTGGTCGACCTGGACGATCGCGAGATGCAGCTGGTGCTGCGCGAGGTGAGCGGCGAGCGCCTGGGCCTGGCCCTGCGCGGCGCCGACATCAAGGTGCGCGACAAGATCACCCGCAACATGTCGCAGCGCGCGGCCGAGATCCTGCTGGAGGACATGGAAGCCCGCGGCCCGGTGCGCCTGTCCGACGTGGAAGGCGCACAGCGCGAGATCCTGGCGATCGTCAAGCGCATGGCCGATGAAGGCACCGTCACCATCGGTGGCAGCGCGGAGGCCATGCTGTGAGCAACGTCGTGCGCTGGCTTGCCCCGGACCTGCTGGCCCAGCCCGAACCGGTACTGGAGCAGGAGGGTGCGTTCGAACTCACCGAGCCGGATCCGGAACACGATCCGGAGCCGCCGCTGCAGCTGCCGACCCTTGAAGAGATCCAGGCGATCCAGGACAGCGCCGAGAAGGAAGGGTTCGAACAGGGCCATGCCGACGGCTACGGCCAGGGCCAGGCCGAAGTACGTCGCCTCGCCGCGCAGATCGAAGGGATCCTGGACAACTTCAGCCGGCCGCTGGTGCGGCTGGAGAACGAAGTGGTCGGTGCACTCGGCGAACTGGCGGTGCGCATCGCCGGCGCACTGGTCGGCCGCGCCTACGAAGCCGAGCCGGCACTGCTGGCGCAGCTGGTCGGCGAAGCGATCGACGCCGTGGGCGGCAGCACCCGCGAGGTTGAAGTGCGGCTGCACCCGGATGACATCGCTGCCCTCGCCCCGCTGCTGAACCTTTCACCGGTGCAGCGCCTGGTACCGGATACCAGCCTCAGCCGTGGCGACCTGCGCGTGCACGCCGAAGCCGTGCGCATCGACGGCACCCTGGAAGCCCGCCTGCGCGGGGCCCTGGATGCGGTGATCCGCCAGACCGGAGCCACCGCATGAGCGTCGGACCGCAAACCACTCCGCCGCCGGCCGACTGGGCCGTAGCCCGCAACCTGCGCCTGGCGCGGCGCCTGGATGGCCTGCGCGTGGACACCGCGCATGGTCGTGGCCTGATCCGCGAGGGCGTGTTGCGCCGTGCGGTCGGGCTCACCCTGGAGGCGGTCGGCTGCGAAGCGCCGCTGGGTGCCAGCTGCAAGGTGGAAGTGGTCGATGGTGGCTGGGTCGACGCCGAAGTGGTCGGCTTCGCCGGCGAGCGCACCTACCTGATGCCCAGCGCCGAACTGCATGGCCTGCTGCCCAATGCCCGGGTGGTGCCATCGGCGCGCCGGGGCGGCGTGGAAGTGGGCGAAGGCCTGCTCGGCCGCGTCATCGACAGCGACGGCGTGCCGCTGGATGGCAAGGGCCCGATCCGCGCCGAAGGCCATGTTGGCATGGCCGGCGTGTCGATCAATCCGCTGGCGCGTGAACCGATCACCCAGCCGCTGGACGTGGGCGTGCGCGCGATCAACGCGCTGCTGCCGATCGGCCGCGGCCAGCGTGTCGGCCTGTTCGCCGGCTCCGGCGTCGGCAAGTCGACGCTGCTGGGCATGATGACCCGCTACACCGCCGCCGACGTGATCGTGGTCGGCCTGATCGGTGAACGCGGCCGCGAAGTGCGCGATTTCGTCGAGACCACGCTGGGCGAGGAAGGCCTGCGCCGCGCCGTGGTGGTCGCCAGCCCTGCCGACCGGCCGCCGCTGGCGCGTCTGCATGGTGCCTACCGCTCCACCGCCATTGCCGAGTGGTTCCGCGACCAGGGCCTGAACGTGCTGCTGCTGATGGACTCGCTGACCCGCTTCGCCCAGGCGCAGCGCGAGATCGGCCTGTCGGTCGGCGAACCGCCGACCACCCGCGGCTATCCGCCGTCGGTGTTCGCCAAGCTGCCGGCACTGGTCGAACGCGCCGGCAATGGCGCCAAGGGCCGTGGCTCGATCACCGCGTTCTACACGGTGCTGACCGAAGGCGATGATCCGCAGGATCCGATCGCCGATGCCGCGCGCGCGATCCTCGACGGCCACATCCTGCTCTCGCGCCGCGTGGCCGACAGCGGCTTGTACCCGGCCATCGACGTCGAGTCGTCGGTCAGCCGCGTGGTCACGGAAATCGCCGACGAACCGTGGCGCCTGCGCATCCGCAAGTTGAAGCGACTGGTCTCGGCCTATTCGGCCAACCGGGACCTGATCGCGATCGGTGCTTACCAGCGCGGCAACGACGCGGCCACCGACGAAGCCCTGGAACGCTGGCCGGAAATCATGGAGTTCCTCGGCCAGGACGTTGCCAAGGCCGCAGATCTCCCTCACAGCCAGGCGGCGCTGCAGCGCCTGGTGGAACAAGAGAGTTAAGCCATGAATCAGTCCAAGCGCATTGATCCCCTGCTCAAGCGGGCCCAGGAACACGAGGACGCGGTTGCCCGCGACCTGGCCGAACGCCAGCGCGTGCTCGATACCCATCTATCGCGACTGGACGAACTGCGCCGCTACGCCGAGGAGTACGCCAACGCTCAGATGGCCGCCACCAGCCCGGCGCAGCTGCTGAACCGACGCGCTTTCCTCGACCGGTTGGACAGTGCCGTTGAACAGCAGCAGGCCACGGTCAATGGCAACCGCGAAAAGGTGGAAGCCGAGCGCGCCCGGCTGATCCTGGCCAGCCGTGACAAGGCCGTGCTGGAACAGCTTGCCGCCAGCTACCGGGCGCAGGAAAAAGTGGTGACCGACCGCCGCGACCAGCGCGAGATGGACGATATCGGTGCGCGCCGCGCGCGCCTGGTCCAGGCCGAAGACCAGGACGGCACCGAGCAGGGAGGTCGCTCGTGATGCCCTCCCCACTCGCCGGCAGTGCCAACCCTGTCACGCCGGCCACCAGCAACAGTGCGGCGCGCGGCCCGCGCAGCGAAGGCGGAAAGGACTTCAGCCAGCTGCTGCAGGACGGCGCGCCCTCTGCACCCGCCCCTGCCGGCAGCGCCACCACGCCGTCGCCATCCACGTCGAGCCAGCCGTCGACCACAGACAGCAGTGGCCAGGCACCAGGCGAACGCAGCGACGCCGAAGCGGTAACCGCTGAAGCGCCGCCGCTGCCGCCCGTTGCCGTGACCCCGGCTGCACCCGCTACCGACAAGGACAAGCCCGCCGCGACCGAAGACGCCCCTTGGCCGCCGCTCGGTCTGGCCGGCCTGGTGCTGGCGATGCCGACGCCCGTGGATGCGGCCGCTGCCCTGCCGACCACCGCTGCACCGTCGCAGGCCAGCGACGGCAGCGCACTGCCCGTTGCCCCTGCCGCGAACCCGGCACTGCCTGCAACCGCGCCAGCAGCGGCCACCGCAGCCGCAGCGACGGCCGACGGCAAACCGGCGGCGACCAGCGCGGACGATGCCAGCGCGCTGCCACTGCCGGAGATGATCCTGCCCGGCAAGCGCAGCGAGCGCGGCGAAGGCAGCGACGTGGCTGTCCTCGGCGACCGCGCCAGTGCACCACTGCTGCATGCACCGGCGGGGGCCGCCGTACAGGACCTGAAGGCGGCGCTCGCCACCGGCAACGCGATCTTCAATGGCGAACCCACACCGAAGCCCGTGCTGGGTGACGACGGCTTCGACCAGGCCATCGGCGCACGCCTGGGCTGGCTGGCCGACCAGAAAATCGGCCACGCCCACATCCGCCTGAGCCCGGACGACATGGGCCCGGTGGATGTTCGCCTGCAGTTGAACGGCGACAAGGTGCATGCCAGCTTCAGCAGCCCGCACGTGGACGTGCGACAGGCTCTGGAAAGCAGCCTGCCGCGCCTGCGCGAGCTGCTGGGCGAACAGGGCTTCCAGCTGGCACACGCTGATGTTGGCCACCAGGCCCCGGGGGGCGACGGCAATGCGTCGGGAGCATCTGGCAACGGTGGGACCGCCGGTGACGGAGAACCGTCGCCGGGCGACACCAACGTGTCGTCCGCACAGCTGATCCGCCAGCGCGGGTTGCTGGACGCCTACGCCTGACAGGCGTGCCAACCAAGGTTGGCACCCACCAGAGCGGGGCGGTTGGCACCCACCAGGGCGATGCGGTTGGCACCGGCCAGTATCGCGTTGGTGGGTGCGGAGCTTGCTCCGCACGGCCCCACCGCCCCCCGACGGAATTCCGTCGCACCCCTCTGCCCCGCCTTCGGCACACCCCTTGCATATCCCGGTGAAGCAACCCTCAGGAGCTTCACCCCGTGGCCGCAGCCGCTGACAAAACCAAGAAGACCGCCGAGAAGGACAAGGCCGCCAAGCCGCGCAGTCCGATCCTGATCACCGCGCTGGTGGCCGTACTGGCCGCCGCTGCCGCCGGTGGCGGCGTCTGGTTCTTCACCCAGTCCAAGCACGAAGACAAGGCCGCGCAGGCCCCGAAGAAGACCACGACCCCGGCACCGGCCCAGTATTTCGCGCTGGACCCGGCCTTCGTGGTCAACCTCAACGGCCCGGTCGACGGCCCGCGCTACCTGCAGCTGGAAGTGCAGCTGATGACCCGCGACCCGGCTGCGCTGGAAGCGATCAAGACCCATGCACCCGCCATCCGCGCACGCCTGCTGATGCTGTTCTCGCAGGTCAGCCCGGACCAGATCGCCGATGTCGCCGGCAAGCAGAAGCTGCAGGCTGCGTCGCTGGCCGAAGTGCAGAAAGTGCTCAAGGCCGAGACCGGCAGCAATGGTGCCGACGACCTGCTGTTCACCAGCTTCGTGACCCAGTAAGGGCCCACCGATGAATGATCTGTTGTCCCAGGACGAGATCGATGCCCTGCTCCACGGCGTGGACAGTGGCGCGGTCGAAACCGATCCGGAACCGCCGTCAGGCGAAGCGCGCTCGTACGACTTCGCCAGCCAGGACCGCATCATCCGCGGTCGCATGCCGACCCTGGAAATGGTCCACGAGCGTTTCGCGCGCCTGTGGCGGATCGGCCTGTTCAACCTGATCCGCCGCTCGGCCGAGCTGTCGGTGCGCGGCATCGAGCTGATCAAGTTCAACGACTACATGCACTCGCTGTATGTGCCGACCAACCTGAACCTGATCCGCTTCAAACCGCTGCGCGGTACCGGCCTGATCGTGTTCGAGCCGACCCTGGTGTTCGCCATCGTCGACAACTTCTTCGGTGGCGACGGGCGCTACCCCACCCGCATCGAAGGCCGCGAGTTCACCGCCACCGAAATGCGGGTGATCCACCTGCTGCTGAAGCAGACCTTCGCCGACCTGCGCGAGGCCTGGGCACCGGTGATGGACGTCGACTTCGAGTACATCAACTCGGAGATCAACCCGCACTTCGCCAACATCGTGACGCCACGCGAATACGTCGTGGTGTGCCGCCTGCACGTCGAACTCGATGGCGGCGGTGGCGACATCCACGTCACCCTGCCGTATTCGATGCTGGAGCCGATCCGCGAGCTGCTCGACGCAGGCATCCAGAGCGACCGCAACGACCGCGACGAGAGCTGGGGCAAGACCCTGCGTGAACAGCTCAACATCGCCGAAGTCACCCTGTCCAGCGTACTGGCCAGCAAGCGCATGACCCTGCGTGACCTGACCCAGCTGAAGGTCGGCGACATCCTGCCGATCGAGCTGAGCCCGCAGGTGCCGGTGTGCGTGGAGAACATCCCGGTGTTCACCGGCGAGTTCGGCATCGCCAACGGCATGAACGCCGTGAAGATCACCGCTACCCATCCGCCGGGCACCCGCCCGCGCGTACCCGTCATCCAGGAAGACCCGCAATGAACGATATCGACGCCCTCGAACCCACTCCGGCCCAGTTCAGCAGCCTGCAGGCCGATGAGGCGAACGGCCCGGACCTGAACCTGGACGTGATCCTCGACGTACCGGTGACGCTGTCGCTGGAAGTCGGTCGCGCGCGCCTGCCGATCCGCAACCTGCTGCAGCTCAACCAGGGTTCGGTGGTGGAACTGGAACGTGGTGCCGGCGAGTCGCTGGATGTGTTCGTCAACGGCACCCTGATCGCCCATGGCGAAGTGGTGGTGATCAATGACCGCTTCGGCGTGCGCCTGACCGATGTGGTCAGCCCGAGCGAGCGGATCCGGAGACTGCGTTGAGCCTGCTGGCCTCCACCCTGCTGGCGGTCGGCAAGACCGCCGCTCCGGCCGGACCGCAGATCGGCCAGCACGCAGCCGCCGCACCGAGCCTGTTCGGCGCGGTGCTGGCGCTGCTGGCAGTGCTGGCGCTGGTCATCGGCCTCGGCTGGCTGCTCAAGCGCCTGCCCGGCAGTGGTTTCCGCCCGGCCGAAGGCATGAAGGTGGTGGCCAGCCTGAGTGTCGGTGCCAAGGAGCGCGTGGTGGTGGTCGAGGTCAACGGCCAGCAGCTGCTGCTGGGCGTCACCGCCGGCGGCATCAACACCCTGCACACCCTGCCCGAACCGCTGCCGCCGCCCGCGCCCGTGCGCGTGCCGGACTTCAAGAATCTTCCGAGTTTCGCCCAGCTGCTGCAGCAGCGGCTGCGCAAGGACCCCTGACATGCGTGTCACCCGTACCCGTCTTGCCACCCTGATGCCGTGGCTGCTGATGCTCGCCCTGTGCCTGTTGCCGGCACTGGCCTTCGCTGCACCCGGCGCACCGACCACGCCACTGCCGGACATCAACGTCGGCAAGATCGGTGGTGCGCCGGTCAGCCTGCCGCTGCAGACCCTGCTGCTGATGACGGCGATCACCCTGATCCCGTCGATGTTGCTGGTGCTGACCTCGTTCACCCGCATCATCATCGTGCTGGGCCTGCTGCGCCAGGCGCTGGGTACTGGGCAGACGCCGTCCAACCAGGTGCTGCTGGGCCTGGCCCTGTTCCTCACCGCGATGGTGATGATGCCGACCTGGGACAAGGCCTGGAGCACCGGCATGGCGCCGTACCTCAACGGCGAGATCGACTTCCAGACCGCCTGGACGCTGACCACCACGCCGTTGCGCGGCTTCATGCTGGCGCAGATCCGGGAGACCGACCTGATGACCTTCGCCGGCATCGCCGGGCACGGCACCTACGCCAGCCCCGACGCGATCCCGTTCCCGGTACTGGTCGCATCGTTCGTCACCAGCGAACTGAAGACCGCCTTCGAAATCGGCTTCCTGATCTTCATCCCGTTCGTGATCATCGACCTGGTCGTGGCCAGCGTGCTGATGTCGATGGGCATGATGATGCTGTCGCCGATGCTGGTGTCGGCACCGTTCAAGATCCTGCTGTTCGTGCTGGTGGATGGCTGGGTGCTGACCGTGGGTACGTTGGCGGCGAGCTTCAATCCGGCGTGATTGAGAGGTAGTCGGGCATGGCTCGGCTCTACAGAAGCACAGTCGAGCGCGGCTCGACTCCACACAAGCAGATGGACCCCGAATGTCTCCCGAACTTGCCTTGACCGAACTGCGTGGCGGCCTGATCACCGTGTTGTGGGTGGCCGGCCCTCTGCTGCTCACCGTGCTGGTGGTGGGCGTGGTGGTGGGCGTGGTGCAGGCCGCGACCCAGCTCAACGAACCGACCATCGCCTTCGTTGCCAAGGCGGCGGCACTGACCGCGGTGCTGTTCGCGCTGGGCAGCCTGCTGATCGGCCACCTGGTTGAATTCACCACGCTGCTGTTCCAGCGCATTCCACACCTGATCGGCTAGGACACGCGCCTCGATGGACGCCGCCACCCAGATGGCTGCCGACGGCCTGCAGGCCTTCGGCATGATCGGCACCGTGCTGTGGACCATGCTGCGCATCGGCGCGGTGGCCATGGCCATGCCCATGGTCGGCACCCGTGCGGTGCCGGCACGGATCCGCGTGATCCTGGCCGGTACCCTTGCCATCGCGTTGGCACCGCTGCTGCCGCCGGTTCCGGACTGGACCGGCTTCGATGCTGCCACCGTACTGACCATCGCCCGCGAGCTGGCCATCGGCGTGTCCATCGGCTTCCTGCTCCGGCTGGTGTTCGAGGCCGGCGCGATGGCCGGCGAACTGATCGCCCAGGGCACCGGCCTGGCCTTCGCGCAGATGAGCGACCCGCTTCGTGGTGGCACCTCCGGCGTGATCGGGCAGTGGTTCTACCTGCTGTTCGGCCTGCTGTTCTTCACCGCCAACGGCCATCTGGCGCTGATCTCGCTGGTGGTGGACAGCTACCGGGCGCTGCCGATCGGCGCCCCGCTGCCGGACCCGCACGCCTTCTTCAGCATCGCTCCGACCTTCCTGCTGACCGTGCTGCGCGGCGCACTGACCCTGGCCATTCCACTGACCGTGGCGATGCTGGCGGTGAACCTGGCCTTCGGCGTGCTGGCGCGTGCTGCCCCGGCACTGAATCCGATCCAGCTGGGCCTGCCGGTCTCACTGCTGCTGGGCCTGTTCCTGCTGGCCCTGCTGGCCGGGGAAATGGGTCCGCCGGTACAGCGCCTGTTCGATGCCGCCTTCCAGGCTGCGGACGCGGTCACACACTGACCCGATCATCACGTTTTACTGCTTGCCCTTCCCCCGGGTCTGCGCGCTAGAGTGAATGCGCGGCAACCGGGGGGATGCCGCACGTGGCCGCCGCCCTGCGTCGGCCTGCCTCATGCATGCCCCACCGTGGTTTCCGTCGACAGGCAGGTCCGGGAGACTGACGAATGCTGGTAGGCACGTACAACCCGTGGCTGGTGGCGATCTCGTTGCTGGTTGCCGTGATGGCGTCATACACCGCGCTGGCGATGGCCGGGCGCACGGTCACCGCACCCGGCAAGGGCGCGGCCTGGTGGTGGCGCCTCGGTGGTGGCTTCGCCATGGGCCTGGGTATCTGGTCGATGCACTTCATCGGCATGCTCGCCTTCGACCTGCCCATTCCGCTCGGCTACGACCTGCCGATCACCCTGCTCTCCCTGGCCCTGGCCATCGCCTCATCGGTGTTCGCGCTGTGGCTGGTTTCGCTGCGCACCCTGCCGCACCCACGCCTGGCCGGCGGGGCATTGCTGATGGGTACCGGCATTGCCGGCATGCACTACGTCGGCATGGCGGCGATGCGCATGCAACCCGGCATCGACTATGACCCGGGCTGGCTGCTGTTCTCGCTGATCGTGGCGGTCGCCGCCTCATGGACTGCGTTGTACGTAGCCTTCCGCCTGCGCGCGCAGCGCACCCGTGTCGGCGACCGGCTGGCAGCCGCTGGCCTGCTCGGGCTGGCCATCGTTGGCATGCACTACACCGGCATGGCCGCCGCACGCTTTCCGGAAGGCAGCATCTGCGGCGCGGCGGTCGGCGATGGCCTGCAGAACGAGTGGCTGGCGATGCTGGTAGTGGTGCTGACGGTCGCGATCCTCGCGGTGGTGCTGGTGGTGTCCTGGCTGGACCAGCGGGTGGAGGCGCAGCTGCTACGACTGCGCAATTCCATGCTGAGCACTTCGTTGACCGATGCGCAGCAGGAACTGACCCAGGCCGCACTGCATGATCCGCTCACCCGCCTGCCCAACCGCCTGCTGTTGCAGCGCCGCATCGTGCAGGCACTGGCCGAGGCCGAACAGGGCGGCAGCCGCTTCGCGGTGATGTTCATGGACCTGGACGGCTTCAAGCAGGTCAACGATGCCTATGGCCACCAGGCGGGTGACGCATTGCTGGTGGCGGTGGCCGAGCGCACCCGCCAGCTGCTGCGCCCGCATGACATGCTGGCGCGCCTGGGCGGCGATGAGTTCGTGCTGGTGGTGCGCATCGAGCACGATGAGGATCTGCCAACCCTCGCCCGGCGCATCCTGCAGGCGGTCGGCAGTGGACCGCTGCTGCCGGACAACGAACTGCAGGTAACCGCCAGCATCGGCGTGGCGATCTGCCCGGATCACGCCGCCAGCGAGCGGCAGCTGATGGCCTTTGCCGACGCGGCGATGTACCAGGCCAAGGAATCCGGGCGCAACGCCTTCGTGCTGTTCGCCGACTGGATGAATGACAGCGCCGAACAACAATTCCGGCTGCTGGCCGACCTGCGCCGGGCCATCGGCAGCGAGCAGCTGTTCCTGCACTACCAGCCCAAGATCCGCGTGGCCACGCAGAAGGTGGCCGGTGCCGAAGCATTGATCCGCTGGCACCACCCGGAGCATGGCCTGATTCCGCCCGATCGGTTCATCCGCCTGGCCGAGCGCAGCGGTGCCATCAACGATATCGGGCGCTGGGCACTGGACCAGGCCTGCCTGCAGCTGCGGCGCTGGCACGATGCCGGTCACGAAGGCTGGTCGATGTCCGTGAACCTGTCGCCGGTGCAGTTCAGTTCGCCGCACCTGCTGCAGGATGTGCGCGCGGTGATCGAACGCCACAACATCGCCCCGCGCCACCTGGTGCTGGAAATCACCGAAAGCACGGTGATGCGCGATACCGACACCAGCCTGCGCCTGCTGCAGGCGCTGTCGGCGCTGGGCGTAGGCATCTCCATCGATGACTTCGGCACCGGCTATTCCAGCCTGCTGTACCTGAAGCGGCTGCCAGCCACCGAGATCAAGATCGACCATGCGTTCGTGCGCGACCTGGAACACAGTGCAGAGGACGTGGTGATCGTCTCGGCGATCGTGGCGCTGGGCCATGCGCTGGACATGGACATCGTCGCCGAGGGCGTGGAGACCGCCGCCCAGCGCGCCTACCTGGAGCGCCTGGGCTGCGACTACCTGCAGGGCTACCTGCTGGGACGGCCGGTCGATGCGGCGCGCTTCATGCAGCTGCACGACCTGCCCCGGCCGCGGGTGGAACTGGCGCAGAGCCCGCCGCCCAGCGACAACGCGCCCCGGTAGCGCCGAGCCTGCGCTCGGCTCCCGCCGGACACGGCCCGGCGCTACCATTGGTTGGCCTTCGGTAGATCCACGCCATGCGTGGATGCGCCGTTCCACCCTCATCCAAGGAAGCGCCCGTGGCCCTACGCACCACTCTTGCTGGCCTGTTGCTGGCCCTTGCTGTCGGCCACGCCAACGCCGCTGATCTGCCGTGGTCATTGCCAGCCGATGCTTCCCCGGCCCAGGTCGACGCTGCCCTGCAGGCCCTTGGCAAGGGCATGCTGAAGTCGCCCAGCCTGACCGATGCACAGCGCGGCCACGCGTTGGTGGCGGCGGGCCAGACGGCCGAAGCGCGGCGATCGATCCAGCAGGCACGCGCATCGCTTGCAAGCGACGGTGATACCGCAGCAGTGCAACGCTGGGTACCGATGCTGCTGCTCGTCACCGCCGGCGAGCAGGACGCAGCGGAGTATGCGCGCGCCTTCCACGCCACCTTCGCCGCCCTCGACGACGTTGCCGCGGTGCAGGCCGGTGCCGCACTCTCGGTTGAGCCAGCCCCGGTGCGCGCCCAGCTGGAGCAGGCCGTCGCGGCACAGGCGGGGGCGACGACCATTGCCGAGGCTGTCGCCCTGGAACTGCTGCGCCTGCGGGCGGCACTGCGTGCGCAGACCCTGGCCGCTGCCCTGGCCCCTCCGCTGGTCGCGGCGGAAGAGCAGCGCCGCTTCGCCATCGACGACGCATTGCGCATCCCCGTTGGCGATGGCGTCGTGCTGTCGGCGCAGCTGGCCCGCCCTCGCGCCGCATCGGTGCCCCTGCCTGCGGCCATGCTGTTCACCATCTACACCGATCCACCCAAGAACCGGCAGAAGATGCTGCTGGCCGCCGCGCATGGCTACGCCGGCATCGTGGTCGATGCGCGCGGCAAGGGCCAGGGCAGCGGCACCATCGCCCCCTACGAGCATGACGGCGCGGACGCCAACGCGGCCATCGACTGGATCAGCCGCCAGCCATGGAGCGATGGCCGGGTGGCCATGTATGGCGGCAGCTACGAGGGCTTTACTGCCTGGGCGGCGGCGCGCCATCACCATCCCGCATTGAAGACCATCGTGCCCTACGTTGCCGCCATCCCCGGCCAGGGCCTGCCGATGGAGAACAACGTGTTCCTGAGTGCCAACTACGGTTGGGCGTTCTATGTGGCCAATGACCCGATGCTGGACAACGACACCTACAACCAGAACGAACGCTGGTCACAGCTGCCCCGCCGCTGGTATGCCTCCGGCCGCCCTTACCGGCAGATCGACCAGATCGACGGCACGCCCAACCCCTGGCTGCAGCGCTGGCTCGATCACCCGACGTACGATGCCTACTGGCAGTCGATGGTTCCCTATGGCGACCAGTTCGACGACATCCGCATCCCGGTGCTGACCATCACCGGGTACTACGACGACGGCCAGATCTCGGCACTGCAGTACTTCAAGGACCACCTGCGGCACCGCCCCGATGCCGACCATGCCCTGCTGATCGGCCCCTACGACCACCGCGGTGCGCAGTCGGCGCTCAAGCCGATGCAGCTACGTGGCCATGAGCTGGATCCTGTCGCGCAGTTCGACACGCCCGCACTGACCTTCCAGTGGCTGGACCATATGCTGCGCGGCGCCCCTCGCCCGGCGCTGGTGCCTGACCGCGTGAACTACCAGCTGATGGGCGCCAATCGCTGGGGGCATGCGGCAACACTGGACGCCGCCGCGGGTGCCCACCGCCGCTACCACCTGTCGGCTGCACCCGCTTCGCCCGATGGCTACCACCGCCTGCAGGAACAGCCGCCAGCGCCGGGCCAGCTGGGGCAGACCGTGAACATGGCCGACCGCAACGAAATGCGGCACGGCTACTACCCGTTCCCCATCGTCGCAGCACAGGATGAAGCCGACACCGCGCTGGCCTATGTCTCGGAACCCTTCACCGGCCCCATGGACCTGGTAGGCAGCTTCTCCGGAGACCTGAAGGTACGGATCAACAAGCGCGACTTCGATTTCACCGTCACCCTGTACGAGCTGATGGCCGATGGACACCGGATGCAGCTGTCCTATTACATGGGCCGGGCCAGCCACGTGCGTGACCCGGGTACGCGCCAGTTGCTGCAGCCCGGCCAATGGACCCACCTGCCCTTCGATCGCACGCGCATGGTCGCCCGCCGCCTGGCTGCCGGCAGCCGCCTGCTGGTGAAGGTGGATGTGCTGAAGGACGCCATGCACCAGGTCAACCACGGCAGCGGCCGCGATGTCAGCGACGAATCGGCCGCTGATGGGGGCACCCCGCTGCAGGTGGATTGGCACAGCGACAGTGTTCTGACGATTCCCCTGCGCCCCGCCAGCGACTCCCTACAGTAGATCCATACCATGCGTGGATAGGCAACGGCCCATCACGGAACACTTCTTGCACGCACCCCGGCATCCCCTGCCGCAGTGCCCGTGATGTCCGAGAACGAATCCGCCGGCGAAAAGACCGAACAACCTACCGAAAAACGCCTGCGCGACGCCCGTGAACAAGGCAACCTGCCGCGCTCGCGCGAACTTGGCACCGCCGCCGTGTTCGGTGCCGGCGTGCTGGCGGTGATGGCCATGAGCGGCTCGATCGGCCGTGGCGCCAGTGCCTGGATGAAGCACGCGCTCAGCCCGGAACAGGGCCTGCGGCAGAACCCGAAGGAACTGTTCGGCCACTTCGGCGACCTGCTGCTGCAGTTCATGCTGGTGATCGCACCGCTGGTGCTGGTCTGCCTGCTGGCCAGCTTCGTCGCCCCGTTGGTGATGGGCGGCCTGCGCTGGTCGCAGAAGGCGTTGCTGCCCGACATCAACCGCATGAACCCGATGAGCGGGCTCAAGCGCCTGTATGGCCCGGAGGCGATTGCCGAATTCACCAAATCGCTGCTGCGCGTGGCCTTCGTCGGCGTCGCCGCAGGGCTGGTGGTCTGGACCGGCTTCGACACCCTGCGCGGGCTGATCCACCACCCGCTGGAAACCGCCATCACCGATGGCCTGGGCTTCACCCTGCGCCTGCTGCTGGCCACCGCCGGCGCGATGCTGGTGCTGGCCGCCATCGATGCGCCCTACCAGCGCTGGAACTGGATGCGCAAGCTGAAGATGACCCGTGAAGAGCTGCGCCGGGAAATGAAGGAGAGCGAGGGCAGCCCCGAGGTGAAGGGCCGCATCCGCCAGCTGCAGCAGCAGATGGCCAACCGTCGGATGATGGAAGCGGTACCCACCGCCGACGTGGTGGTGGTCAACCCGACGCACTACGCGGTGGCCCTGAAGTACGAGGGTGGGACCATGAATGCTCCCACCGTGGTCGCCCTGGGCGTGGACGAAACCGCCCTGCGCATCCGTGAGGTCGCCGACGGCAACAAGGTCGCGATCGTCTCCGCCCCGCCTTTGGCACGCGCCTTGTATCGGGAAGGCCAACTCGGAAAGGAAATCCCCGTGAGACTGTATTCGGCCGTCGCCCAGGTCCTGTCCTACGTCTACCAGCTGCGCGCCTGGCGCACTGGCCCGATGCCGGACGCCCCGCACATCCAGGTGGATGAATTCGGCAAGGGGGGCCGCCCGTGAGCGCCCAGCCCTCCGCCGGCTTCAACACCCGCCGTGCCCTGGAAATGATCCGCCAGGGCCTTGGCGCGCCGCTGATCGTGCTGGCCCTGCTGGCCATGGTCGTGGTGCCGCTGGCCGCGCCGGTGCTCGATGCGCTGTTCACCTTCAACATCGCCATCTCGCTGATGGTGCTGCTGGCGGTGGTCTACGTGAAGCGCCCGCTGGACTTCACCATCTTCCCGATCGTGCTGCTGATCACCACCATGCTGCGGCTGGCGCTGAACGTGGCCTCCACCCGCGTGATCCTGCTCAACGGCCAGAACGGCCACGACGCCGCCGGCAAGGTCATCGCCGCCTTCGGCGAATTCGTGATCGGCGGCAACTATGCGGTCGGCATCGTGGTGTTCGCGATCCTGACCATCATCAACTTCGTGGTCATCACCAAGGGCGCCGGCCGCGTTTCGGAAGTGACCGCGCGCTTCATCCTCGACGCGATGCCCGGCAAGCAGATGGCGATCGACGCCGACCTCAACGCCGGTTTGCTGACGCGTGAAGAAGCCAAGCTGCGCCGCGAGGAAGTGCGCGAGGAAGCCGACTTCTACGGCGCGATGGACGGCGCCAGCAAGTTCATCCGCGGTGACGCCATCGCCGGCATCCTGATCCTGTTCATCAACATGCTCGGCGGCCTGGCCGTGGGCGTGTTGCAGCATGGCATGCCGTTCGGCGAAGCCGCTGCCACCTACACCCTGCTGTCCATCGGTGACGGCCTGGTGGCGCAGCTGCCGGCCCTGCTGGTCTCCAGCGCGGTGGCGATGCTGGTGACCCGCGCCTCGCGCTCGCAGGACATGGCCCAGGCGATGACCGGCCAGGTGTTCGGCCAGTACCGCGCGCTGGCGATCACCGCCGGCATCATCGGCGTGGTCGGCCTGGTGCCGGGCATGCCCAACGTCGCTTTCCTGACGCTGGCCGCTATCCTCGGCTTCATCGCCTGGAAGGTCTACCGCAAGGGCAAGGCCGCAGCCACCGACCCGGCAGCCGCCGGCAATGACGCGGCCGCACTCAACGCACTCGGCCGCCCGGCGGCACCTGCGCCGACCGCCGAACTGAGCTGGGACGAGCTGCGCCCGGTCGATCCGCTGGGCCTTGAGGTCGGCTACCGGCTGATCCCGCTGGTGGACAGCAACCAGGGCGGCGAACTGATGGCGCGCATCAAGGGCGTGCGCCGCAAGCTGACCCAGGACGTCGGCTTCCTGATTCCCTCGGTGCACATCCGCGACAACCTGGAACTGCCGGCCAACGGCTACCGCGTGCTGGTGCATGGCGTGCCAGTGGCCACCGCCGAGATCCACCCGGACCGCGAACTGGCGCTGGACCCGGGCAGCGCGCTGGGCACCCTGGAGGGCATTGCCGGCAAGGATCCCGCGTTCGGCCTGGATGCCACCTGGATCCAGCCGCACCAGCGTGCCCAGGCTGAAACGCTGGGCTACACCGTGGTCGACCCGGCCACCGTGGTGGCCACCCACCTCTCGCACCTGATCCGCGAACATGCGCCGGAACTGCTCGGCCACGAGGAAGTGCAGCACCTGCTGGCCAACCTGGCCAAGAGCGCGCCCAAGCTCGTCGAAGATCTGACGCCGAAGGCGCTGCCGCTGTCGGCAGTGGTGCGCGTGCTGCAGAACCTGCTGGTCGAGCGCATCCCGATCCGACAGCTGCGCAAGATCGCCGAAGCGCTGGTCGAACACGCGCCCAGCAGCCAGGACCCGGCGGTGCTGACCGCTGCCGTGCGCACCGCGCTGGGCCGCTTCATCGTGCAGGAGATCGCCGGAATGTCGGCGGAGCTGCCGGTGTTCACCCTCAACCCGCAATTGGAACGTGTCTTGCAGGAGTCCACGCAGGGCAACGGCGCCGCGCTGGAACCCGGACTCGCAGAGCGACTGCACCAGAGCCTGGCCGAATGTGTCAGCAAGCAGGAAGCGCGAAACGAGCCGGCGGTCGTGCTGGTACCGGGCCCGGTGCGCGCCGCGCTGGCGCGCCTGGTCCGCCACAGCGTTCCGTCGTTGTCGGTCCTGGCCTACAGCGAGGTGCCGGAGGACAAGCGCCTGAAGCTGGTCGGAACGATCAGCTGACGCCGCCCACCGATGCGCCAGAAAACAGACACCACCTTCGAACCAACGCAACAGACAGATACCAAGGGGAACCCGCACCGTGCAGACCACCGACCACCCGAGTTCTCCGACCGCCACCCCGCCGTCTTCGTCCCGTGACCACAGCATGAAAATCAAACGATTCGTCGCCGCCGACATGCGCTCGGCCATGAACCTGGTGCGCAAGGAACATGGTCCTGACGCCGTGATCCTGTCCAACCGCCGGATCGAGGAAGGCGTCGAGATCGTCGCCGCGGCCAACTACGACGAGAGCGCCGTGCAGCGTGCACTGGAAGCCTCGCGCCGTGATGTCGCACCGCCGCCGGCTCCCAAGCCGCGCACCGCTGCTGACGCGGTGATCGCCGCGGTCACCCGCCGCCGCAGCGCTGCCCCGGCGCCGGAGCCGGTGGCCGCCACCACCTCGGCCGTGGCCGCCCTCGCCCGTGCGGCCGTGGGTGCCACCGGCCGCACCTTGGACAGCGCCGACGAGATCGTGCCGACCCGCGGCAGCACCGGCTTCGCAGCCACCCTGGCGCGCGCCGCCGTCAACGAACCGGCGCTGCCCGAACAGATCTTCGCCCCGTTCGCCGAGGCCATCGTCGCACCGGGCCCGGCCGTCACCGCGCCGGCCAACCGCGCCCGCTTCCAGCTCGACCCGCCGCACGACACGCATCACGAAAGCGTGCCCCCCGCCGTGCAGCCGCCGCCGCTGCCGGGCGCTGCCATGGCCGATGTCCAGCCTGACATCGCCGCCAGCGAAACGGCAGCGCTCGAAGCCGCCGGCGAAGCCAGCCCGGCCCCCATGCTGGCCCCGGCACCGACGCTGACCGTGGTTGCCCAGGACGACGCCGAGATCCGCCAGCTGCGCCAGGAAGTGGCCGGCATGCGCCAGGTGATCGAGCGCGAGATGAACCGCTTCACCGACGAGCGCCTGCGTGGCAGCCCGGTGCGCGCCACCGCGCTGGACCTGATGGACGAGTACGGTTTCGACGCCGGGCTGGCCCGCGACGTGGCCATGCAGATCCCGCTGGAGACCGAAGCCCATCGTGGCCGCGGCCTGATGCTGGGGCTGATCTCGCGCAAGCTGCCGATCGCCCCGGTCGACCCGCTGGAAGAAGGCGGCGTGATCGCCCTGGTCGGCCCGACCGGCGCCGGCAAGACCACCACCATCGCCAAGCTGGCCTCGCGCTTCGCCGAGAAGCATGCGCCGCGCGATGTGGCCCTGGTGACCACCGACACCACCCGCATCGGCGCCCGCGAGCAGCTGTACGGCTACGGCCGCCAGCTCGGCATCGCGGTGCACGAGGCCAACAGCGGCACCGACCTGGACCAGCTGCTGGAACGCCTGAAGGACTACAAGCTGGTGCTGATCGACACCGCCGGCCTGGGCCCGCGCGACCGCGCGCTGGCCGCGCAGCTGCAGTGGCTGCGCGCCGCCCGCCAGGTACGCACCCTGCTGGTGCTGCCGGCCAACACCAGCTTCGGCGACATGGACGAGGTGGTCCGCCGCTTCGGCGCCGCCAACCTGCAGGGCCTGGTGCTGAGCAAGCTGGACGAGACCGGCCGCTTCGGCAACGCCCTGTCAGTGGCCGTGGACCACGCCCTCCCGATCAACTGGGTGACCGATGGCCAGGACGTTCCGGAGGACCTGCACCGGGCCAGTGCGGCCAATCTCGTACTTCGCCTTGAAGATTTGCGCCGCGCGGCCGATATGCCCTGCAACCCGGAGTTGAACCATGCCGTCGCGTGAGTACGCCAAGCTGACCAAGACCTTCCCGCTGTCGGCCACCCGCAGCGAGCCGCTCGGCCCTGTGCGCACCATTGCCGTCACTGGCGGCAAGGGCGGCGTGGGCAAGACGAATGTGTCCGCCAACCTGGCGGTGGCACTGGCCGGGATGGGCAAGCGCACGCTGCTGCTGGACGCCGACCTGGGCCTGGCCAACATCGACGTGATCCTGGGGCTGAACCCGACCTTCACGCTGGCCGACCTGGTCGCCGGCCGCTGCTCGCTGGACGACGTCATCGTCGAAGGCCCGAACGGCGTGCTGGTGGTGCCGGCCGCGTCCGGCCGCCGGCACATGGCCGAGCTGGCCCCGGCCGAGCACGTCGGCCTGGTCAACGTGTTCTCCGAGCTGGAACGCGAACTGGACATCATGGTGGTGGACACCGCCGCAGGCATCACCGACGGCGTGCTGACCTTCTGCCAGGCCGCGCAGGACACCGTGGTGGTGGTCTGTGACGAGCCGGCCTCGATCACCGACGCCTACGCGCTGATCAAGGTGCTGTCGCGCGAACGCGGCGTGGACCGCATCCAGGTAGTGGCCAACATGGTGCGCGACCCCAACGAGGGCCGCGTGCTGTACGAAAAGCTGACCCGCGTGTGCGAGAAGTTCCTCGCCGATGTCTCGCTGAACTACCTGGGCTGCGTGCCGCAGGACGACTGGCTGCGCCTGTCGGTGCAGCGCCAGCAGCCGGTGGTGAAGGCCTACCCGTCCAGCCCGGCCGCGCTGGCGATCACCGAGATCGCGCGTCGCACCGCACGCTGGCAGGCGCCGACCGAACCGCGTGGCGGCGTCGAGTTCTTCCTCGAGCGCATCCTCAAGCAGCGCGGGGTGGCCGCATGAAAGGCGCAGCCCAGTACAGGGAAGTCCAGCGCTCGGCGGCCAACGAGGTCATCGCCCAGCATTCGGACCTGGTGCGGCGCATCGCCCACCACCTGGCCGCCCGGTTGCCGGCCAGCGTTGAAGTGGACGACCTGATCCAGGCCGGCATGATGGGCCTGATCGAAGCGTCGCGCAGCTACGACGCCGACCAGGGCGCCTCGTTCGAGACCTATGCCTCGATCCGCATCCGCGGTTCGATGATCGACGAGATCCGCCGTGGCGACTGGGTGCCGCGCTCGGTGCACCGCCGTGCACGCGATGCCGCCGCCACCATCCGCCGCCTGGAACAGAGCAGCGGCCGCGCCGCCAGCGCCACCGAAGTGGCCGCAGCGATGGAGATGCCGCTGCCCGAATACCTGCGGTTGATGGAAGACGCCGCCCGTGGCCAGGTGCTGAGCCTGGAGTCGCGCATCGAGGACCAGGGCGAGCTGGACACCGTCGCCCAGGGCGGCCCGACCCCGCAGCAGGTACTGGAGCGTGGTGAGTTCGGCCGCGAGCTGGGCAAGGCCATCGGCCACCTGCCCGAGCGCGAACAGCTGGTGCTCTCGCTCTACTACGAGCAGGAACTGAACCTGAAGGAGATCGGCGCGGTGCTCGGCGTGAGCGAGTCGCGGGTCTGCCAGATCCACGGCCAGGCGGTGCTGCGCCTGCGTGGCCGGCTCAAGATTTTCGAGGCGGCGGACGCCGGCCTGGAAGAATGAACATGCCCGAGGCGGCTGCCCCCGGCCGCCCGGAATGAACAACAAAGGAACTCTGCTTTGAACAAGAACATGCGCATCCTGATCGTCGATGACTTCTCGACCATGCGTCGGATCGTCAAGAACCTGCTGGGCGATCTGGGCTTCACCAATACCGCCGAAGCCGAGGACGGGCATGCCGCGCTGTCGCTGCTGCAGAGCCAGCCGTTCGATTTCGTGGTCACCGACTGGAACATGCCGGTGATGACCGGCATCGAGCTGCTGAAGGCGATCCGTGCCGATGCCAAGCTGAAGACCCTGCCAGTGCTGATGGTCACCGCCGAAGCCAAGCGCGAACAGATCATCGAAGCCGCCCAGAACGGCGTGAACGGCTACATCATCAAGCCGTTCACTGCGCAGACGCTGGAAGAGAAGCTCGGCAAGATCTTCGAACGCCTGGCGGCCAGCGCCTGATGGATACCACGGTCGACAAGAGCGCCCTCTCCCTGCGCCTGCAGGAAGCCCTGGACGCACTCGAGTCCGGTGACGAGGCCGCCTGGCGGCAGCGCATCGACGGACTGGTCGCGCTGCGTACGCAGCCGATGATGAGCGGCCTCTCGCGGCTGGCCCGCGAGCTGGGGCAGGCACTGGGTGAGCTGCCGACCGTGCCCAGCGAGGCCGGTGAGCTGGACGACGCCTGCGCACGCCTGGACCACGTGGTGGCAATGACCGAACAGGCCACGCACCGCACCCTGGACCTGGCCGAGGAATGCCGCAGCCTGACCGAACAGCTGCGTGCTGAAGGCCTGCAGCCGGGCCAGGACGCGCAGCTCGAGCGCATCCGCCACAACCTGACCGAGATCGCCCTGACCCAGAGCTACCAGGACCTGACCGGGCAGATCATCCGTCGCGTGGTCGGCATCGTCCGCCGCGTGCACGAGGGCTTCGGCGCACTCGGCCTGCCGCCGGAACAGCATCGCACCGACCCGGAACTGGCCGGGCCGGCACTGAAGGGACTGGACCGCCACGCGGTCTCGCAGAACGACGCCGACGACCTGTTGTCGGATCTGGGGCTGTAAGCATGAGCGCGGTATCCGACGACATCACTGCCGATTTCATCATCGAGGCACAGGAAATCCTGGATCGCCTGGGCGAACAGCTGGTGTCGCTGGAGCAGGCACCGCAGGACACCGAGCAGCTCAACGCCGTGTTCCGTGGATACCACACGCTCAAGGGCGGTGCCGGCTTCCTTGGCGTTACCGCGATGGTCGAACTGTGCCACGCCGCTGAAGAGGCCCTGGGCATCGCGCGTGCCGGGCAGGCGGTGCTGCAGGCCCACCACTTCGACGCCGCCCAGCAATCGCTGGACTACCTGCAGTCGATGCTGGACGCCGTGTCCTCCGGCACCGAGCCAGGCTATGCGCCGCCGGACCTGATCGCGCAGTTCGACATGAACGGTGGCACTGCCGCGCCGGTCGCTGCGGCCGCCCCTGCGGCAGCTGGCAGCGACCTGATCACCGACGACGAATTCGAGGCCCTGCTCGACCAGCTGCATGGCGGCAACGCACCGACCGCGGTCGCGCCGGCCAGGAAGGCCGACGACGGCCTGATCAGCGAAGACGAGTTCGAAGCGCTGCTGGACCAGCTGCACGGCGGCGCTGCGCCAGGCGCGAAGCCTGCTGCCACCGTCGCGGCGGCACCTGCCGCTGCACCGCGCCCAGCGCCCGTACCGGCGCCCGCCGCCAAGCCGGCGCCCAAGCCGATGGCCGAGGCCGAGCACACCGTGCGCGTGGACACCAAGCGCCTGGATGCGATCGTCAACCTGATCGGCGAACTGGTGCTTTCCCGCAACCGCCTGAAGACCCTGCGTGCACGCCTGCGCGACGAGGAGCTGGACCGCGCCGTATCGACGCTGGACATCGCCACTGCCCGCCTGCAGTCGGCGGTGATGCGTACCCGCATGCAGCCGGTGGGCAAGGTGTTCTCGCGCTTCCCCAAGGTCGCCCGCGACGTCGCCCGCTCGCTGAAGAAGGAAGTGGACCTGGAGCTGGTCGGCGCCGAAACCGAACTCGACCGCAACCTGGTCGAAGCACTGGCCGATCCGCTGGTGCACCTGGTCCGCAACGCCATCGACCATGGCGTGGAAATGCCCGACCTGCGCGAAGCACAAGGCAAGCCGCGGATGGGCCATGTACGCCTGTCGGCGCAGCAGGAAGGCGACTACGTCAGCATCGAGGTGCAGGACGATGGCGCCGGCATCGACCCGGAGAAGCTGCGCGCGAAGGCGCGTGAGAAAGGCCTGATCGATCCGGAAGCCGCCGCCCGCCTGAGCAGCGAGGAATGCCTGCACCTGGTGTTCCTGCCCGGCTTCTCGACCAAGCAGCAGGTCACCGACATCTCCGGCCGTGGCGTCGGCATGGACGTGGTGCAGTCGCGCATCCGCGAACTGAGCGGCCAGATCCAGATCCAGTCGGAACTGGGTCGTGGCAGCCGCTTCCTGATCCGCGTGCCGCTCACCCTCGCGATCCTGCCGACCCTGCTGGTGCAGGCCGGCGAGGACGTCTACGCGCTACCGCTGGCACGCGTGATGGAAGTGCTGCACGCGCCGCGCACCTCGCTGGGCTGGTTCGATGGCCGCGCCGTGCTTGATCGCCGCTCGCACACCCTGCCGCTGGTCGACCTGCGCCAGTGGCTGGATGTGACGCCGGCCGCGTCAACCCTGCTGACCATCGTGGTGCTGCAGGCCGGCGAAGCGCGCTTCGGCCTGGTCGTGGACCAGGTGCGCGGGCGCGAGGAAGTGGTCATCAAGCCACTGCCAAAAGCCCTGCGCGGCCTGCGCGGTTATGCCGGTGCAACGTTGATCGGCGATGGTCGCATGGCACTGATCCTGGACGTGGACGGCATACGCTGAACGCCGCCGGGCATGGCCCGGCGACCCGAAAACTGTGACTACCGTCTGTACGCATTCTCCCGGTGTCTCAAGTCCCATTCATACAAGCCGATACCGGAACCATGGATAGACTCAGCCTCATTGGACTCTTTCTCGCCCTGGCCTCGCTGGTCGGTGGCAGCATCCTCAAGGGCGCTGGCCTGGCGTCGTTGTGGTCGCCTGCGGCGTTCGTGATCGTCATCGTCGGTACCGTTGCCGCGATCCTGCTTCACACCTCGCCGGCGGTGTTCAAGCATGCGTTCAAGATCGTGCGCTGGGTCGTGCGCCCGCCGCACAGCGATCGCCGCGAACTGATCCAGCAGATCGTCGAGTGGAGCAACATCGCCCGCCGCCAGGGCCTGCTGGGCCTGGAATCGCAGGTGGAAGCGCAGCAGGACCCGTTCCTGCGCAAGGGCCTGCAGCTGCTGGTGGACGGCGTTGAACCCGAATCGATGCGTCACATGCTGGAGATCGAACTGGGCAGCCAGGAGCACCAGGACCAGGCCGGCGCCAAGGTCTTCGAAGCGATGGGCATCTACGCGCCCACGCTCGGCATCATCGGTGCCGTTCTCGGCCTGATCGCGGTGATGAAGAACCTGGCCGACCCGAGCAAACTCGGCCACGGCATCGCCGCCGCGTTCACCGCCACCATCTACGGCATCGCCTCGGCCAACCTGCTGTTCCTGCCGATCGCCGCCAAGCTCAAGAGCGTGATCTCGCACAACACCCGCGACCGCGAAATGGTCATTGAAGGCCTGATTTCGATCGCCCAGGGCGAGAACCCGCGCAACATCGAAACCAACCTCTCCGGCTTCCTGCACTGACATGGCCCGCCGCAAGCACCACGAAGAGCACGCCAACCATGAAGCATGGGCGATCCCCTATGCCGACCTGATGACGTTGCTGCTCGCCTTCTTCGTGGTCATGTACGCGATCTCCTCGGTCAACGAGGGCAAGTACCGGATCATGGCCGACGCGCTCACCGATGCCTTCGGCGGCGCACCGCGCACCATCAATCCGGTGCAGGTGGGTAACAAGCAGGTGCAGGGTGGCGGCTGGGACAGCCCCTCGGTGATCAAGTCCGGCACCAAGATCGGCCCCTCCGCGCCCGCGCCGTCGCACGACCCGACCCTGCTGCCGTCGATGGCCTCGCAGATGCGCATGCCGGTCTCCGTGCACAACCAGGAACAGATCGCCCGTGCCGAGCGCCAGCTCAACAGCATCGCCGACCGCCTCACCGCCGCGCTGGCACCGCTGATCGACCGCGGCATGATCAGCGTGCGCCGCACCGAGTTGTGGATCGAAGTGGAGATCAACAGCGACATCCTGTTCCCCACCGGCTCGGCCGCGCTGGACGTGCATGCACGGCAGACGCTGGCCAGCCTGGCCGAGGTGCTGCGCGACGTGCCCAACAGCGTGCGCGTGGAAGGCCATACCGACAACGTGCCGATCGCCACCGCCACCTTCCCTTCGAACTGGGAACTGTCGGCCGGACGCGCCGCCAGCGTGGTGCACCTGTTCGCCGACCAGGGCGTGCAGCCATCACGGCTGGCGATGGTTGGCTATGGCCAGTTCCGTCCGCGCGAAGAGAACGACAGCGCGCAGGGGCGCAACCGCAACCGCCGGGTGATGGTCATCATTCTGGCCGACACCTCGCATTCGGTGGATCCGCTTGGCCAGCGCCTCAATGCGGCCACCGGCGCCGTCGACGACAACACCACCGAACAAGCCGCCGCAACTCCGGCTACCGCCCCCACCTCCCCCATCGCACCGGTGAAGTTGCCGCCGGTGCCGGCTGGCAGCCGCGTCGGCGCCGCCGTTCCCCCGGCAATGAAGGAGTAAACCGATGCGCATCTGGGCAGTCGCCAACCAGAAGGGCGGAGTCGGCAAGACCACCACCACCCTCGCCCTCGGCCGCGGCCTGGCCGCGCTTGGCCATCGCGTGCTGCTGATCGACCTCGATCCGCATGCCTCGCTCAGCCGCGCCTTCGGCGTGCCGGTGGATCCGCCGCCGGCGGGCGTGCTGGAACTGTTCGGCGCCCCGCCGGCCGATCTTTCCAGCCTGTGCCATGCCAGCAGCATCCACGGCCTGGACTACGTCTGCGCGCAGTCGGCGCTGGCCACGCTGGAGCGCCGCAGCGCCAACCAGCCCGGCCTCGGCCTGGCCCTGCAGAACGCACTGGCGCGTCACCAGGGCCAGCACGACTACATCCTGCTGGACTGTGCCCCCACCCTTGGCCTGTTGATGATCAACGCACTGGCCGCTGCCGACCGCCTGATCATTCCCACCCAGGCCGAGCCGCTGGCCCTGCATGGCCTGGACGGCATGGTCCGCACCGGCGAGATGGTCGAGCGCTCGCGCCGCCGCCCGCTGCCGATCTCGATCCTGCCGACCCTGTTCGACCGCCGCACCCGCGCCGGCAACGAGTCGCTGCGCACGATGCAGGATCGCCATGGCACCCGCGTGTGGGAAGACGCCATCCCGATCGACACCCGCATCAGCAATGCCGCAGGCCTGACCCTGCCCAGCGTTGGTGAGGACTACCCGGGCCGCGGCCTGGCCGCCTATCGCCGCGCACTGAACTGGATCCTCGTTGAGGATGCCCGTGCCCTGGAGCAGGCCGCATGAACAGCACCGGCGTACTGGACGACTACCTGGACGAACTGCTGGGCGAAGCGATCGCCCCGGCGGCCGTCGTGCTGCCAACGCCGGACAGCGCCGCCCCGGCTCCGGACAGCACATCGGAACCGGAACGCGAGCCGACCTGGGATGACCTGCCGGCCGAGGTGATCTACGAAACCGACACCGTTGCCGCGGGGCCTGCCGTGGACAACGCCGCGCTCGAAGCCGCCTTCGAGGCGGCCACAACGGCCGAGCGCGAACCCACCTGGGACGATCTGCCCGCCGAAGTGATCTATGAGACGGGCACTGTTGCCGCTGCCCCGGCACAGGACGAGGCAGCACTGGAAGCCGCCTTCGAGGCCGCCGCAATGCCGGTCGCCGCTCCCGAGCGCGAACCGACCTGGGATGACCTGCCTGACGAGGTGATCCACGAGACGACCCCGGCCCAGGCCGGCCCGGAGCCCACCTGGGACGACCTGCCCGACGAAGTGATCTACGAGACCGACGCGGCCGACAGCCATCAGCTCGCCCACACTGACAGCCCCGGTCTGCAGGCTGCGTTCGAAGCCGCTGCGGGTGGCGAGGATGTCCCCACGCCGCCACCGGCCGTGGTTGCGCCCCCGGCACCGCGCGCTGCACCCGCGCCCGCCCCGGTCGCGCGTGCTGCCGCCGCGCCGCCGCCCCGCGTTGCCCTGGATGCCCCGGCCACCAACCGTCCCGGTACCTGGCAGGAGCTGCAGGCGCAGGCGCACCAGCCCGCCAGCAGCCCGCACCCGCAGAACCGCCGCGCCGGCGAGCGCACCTCGCGCTGGCTGCGCCTGCGCTGCGGGACCCAGGCCTATGCGCTGGAACTGCTGAAAGTGCAGGAAGTGGTGTTGCCGGTGCCACTGCTGCCGTTGCGTGGCACGGCACCGGCGATGCTCGGGATCATGAACCTGCGTGGCCAGGTGGTGCCGGTGATGGACCTCGGCCTGCACCTCGGCGCCGCAGCGGCAGAAGACGATGCCCAGACCCGCATCGTGGTGCTGGAAGAGGACGGCGAGACCATCGGCCTGCGCGTGTCGGCAGTGGAAGATGTCGCCAACCTCACCGATTCACAGATCGAACCCCCGGATACCGCCCGCATCTGCCAGATCTCCAATGATCTGTTCCGCGGCGTCGCCCGGGTCAGCCAGCGCCCGATGATCCTGCTGGACGCCACACGGCTGCTGAGTTGATCTGGAAAAAAGGGGACGGAGGGGATTAAGTCGCAAGTGGCTCGGCGCTTTGCGCCGAAGCGGTGCCTGTCGGGGACGCAAGGAGTTGATCCGTTGGATCAACACCTTGCGTCCCCACTGCGCGGTCGCCGTTGCCGAGGGGGCTGCAGTAGAGCCAGGTCGCTTGCGACTTGATCCCCGCCGTCCCCTTTTCAGCTGCGACCGCATCGACGCACCGCGTCGATTCCTCTAAAGAACCCCGCCGGGGTGCCGTTATGGATCACGGAACCGTTTGTCCGGAGCAACGATGAGCACTGTCGAACTGGGTGAGGATCTCGGCATCGAGAGCAGCACCGAGCTCAAGAACCGCCTCGCCCCGCTGGTGGCGCAGGCAGGCGAGCTGACCCTGGATGCAAGCCAGGTCGCCCGCATCCACACGGCCGCCGTGCAGGTGCTGTGTGCATTCGTGCAGGCCCGCCGCGATGCAGGCCTGGGCACCGGCTTCCACGGTTGCACCGCAACCTTCCGTGACGCCGCACGCCTGCTGGGCGTCACCCAGGCCCTGGGCCTGGACGTAACCCATGACAACCTGAAATCTGTGGAGAACGCTGCATGAGCGCACGTATCTTGGTGGTGGACGATTCGGCGTCGATGCGCCAGATGGTTTCCTTCGCCCTCACCTCGGCCGGTTTTGCCGTCGAAGAAGCCGAAGACGGCGCGGTCGCGCTGGGTCGCGCCAAGGGCCAGCGCTTCAACGCGGTGGTCACCGACGTCAACATGCCGAACATGGACGGCATCGCGCTGATCCGCGAACTGCGCCAGCTGCCGGACTACAAGTTCACCCCGCTGCTGATGCTGACCACCGAATCGGCCGCCGACAAGAAGTCCGAAGGCAAGGCCGCCGGTGCCACCGGTTGGCTGGTCAAGCCGTTCAATCCGGAACAGCTGGTCGCCACCGTGCAGAAAGTGCTGGGCTGATCGCCCCGCACCGCTCCCCTTCTTCGCTTCCGGACCACCACTGCCATGAGCATGGACCTGCAACGCTTCCACGCCACCTTCTTCGAGGAGAGCCGCGAAGGCCTCGACGCGATGGAGGCTGGCCTGCTGGCCCTGGAATCGGGGCAGCAGGACGCGGAGATCATCAATTCGGTGTTCCGCGCCGCCCACTCGATCAAGGGCGGCGCCGGCACCTTCGGCTTCGATGCCATCGCCGGCCTGACCCACGTGCTGGAAACGCTGCTCGATGAGCTGCGTGCCGGCAAGCGGGCCCTGGAAGGCCATGCCGTCGATGCCATGCTGTCCTCGGTGGATGTACTGCGCGCCCTGCTGCGCGAAGCCGAACATGGCCAGGCCGCAGACCCCGCTGCGGTCGCCGCAGTGAAGGCGCGCCTCGAAGCCGTTCTCTCCGGCCAGGCCGCACCAAGCGCGCCGGCCGCTACCGCAGCCAAGGTGGACGATACGCCGGAAGCCTGGCAGATCGGGTTCACTCCGGCGCCCTCGCTGTTCATGAGCGGCAACGACCCGTTGCGCATCATCCGCGAACTGGAACACCTCGGCTCGCTGCAGGTGGCCGCGCGCATGGAACGCCTGCCGGGGTTCGCCCAGCTCGACCCGCTCGAGGCCCACCTGGCGTGGGACCTGGGCCTGGTCGGCAAGGTGCCGCGCAGCAAGATCGAAGACACCTTCGCCTGGGTACTGGACGACTGCGAGCTGGACATCCGTCCGGCAGCGCCGCCGAGCCTGGCAACCCAGGCGCCCGTTGCTGCATCCCCTTCCACACCTGCTGCCGTCGTGCCGGCAGCGCCTGCTGCGCCTGCCGCCGGCGGTGCTGCCACCCAGGAAGCCGAAACGTCGATCCGCGTCAGCGTCGACAAGGTCGATGCGCTGATCAACCTCGTCGGCGAACTGGTCATCACCCAGGCCATGCTCAAGCAGGTCTCGCACGCGCTGGACCCGGTCCACGCCGAGAGCCTGTTCGCCGGCCTGGACCAGCTGGAACGCAACACTCGCGATCTGCAGGAAGCGGTGATCGGCGTGCGCATGCTGCCGGTCGACGCGGTGTTCCGCCGCTTCCCGCGCCTGGTCCGCGACCTGTCCAGCCGCCTCGGCAAGCAGGTGCGCCTGCGCACCGTCGGCGAGGGCACCGAGCTGGACAAGGGGCTGATCGAGAAGATCGCCGATCCACTGGTGCACCTGGTGCGCAACTCGATCGACCACGGCCTGGAAATGCCCGACGTGCGTCGCGGCGCGGGCAAGGACGAAACCGGCACGATCACCCTGGCCGCTTCGCACCAGGGCGGCCATATCGTCATTGAAGTGAGCGACGACGGCCGCGGCCTGGATCGCGCCAAGATCCTGGCCAAGGCCACCGAACGCGGCCTGGCCGTACCGGACAACCCGACCGATTCGCAGGTCTGGGACCTGATCTTCCAGCCAGGCTTCTCCACTGCCGATGCGGTCACCGACCTGTCCGGGCGTGGCGTCGGCATGGACGTGGTTCGCCGCAACATCCAGGCACTGGGCGGTGAGGTCCAGATCGAAAGCAGCCTGGGTACTGGCACCCGCACGCTGATCCGCCTGCCGCTGACCCTGGCCATCCTCGACGGCATGACCGTGGCGGTTGCCGGCGAAACCCTGATCCTGCCGCTGGCCTATGTGCTTGAGGCGTTGCAGCCGCAGGCCGAGGACATCCGCAGCATGGCCGGCGAAGGCCGCGTGCTGCGCGTACGTGGCGAGTACCTGCCGATCCTCTCGCTGAGCGAGTACTACGGCTACGGCAACCGCGCGCCGGGCAGTGAATCGCTGGTGGTCGTGGTCGAAGGCGATGGCCAGAAGATCGCACTGGAAGTGGATGAACTGGTCGGCCAGCAGCAGGTGGTGGTGAAGAACATCGAGAACAACTACCGCCGTATCGGCGGGGTGTCCGGTGCCACCATCCTTGGCGACGGCCGCGTCGCGTTGATCGTCGACATCGGCGGACTGGTGCGCTCGTTGCGGATGCCGCAGGCCGCCTGATCCACGCTGCATGCGTGTACTGGACCGCCGCCCTTCGGGGCGGCGGTTTTTGTTTGTGCGCGCTCTGCCAAGGGGGGCGCATTCCTTTCCGCAGGAAAGAGCTCTGACCCCATCCCTTCTGTGAACTCCGTCGCCATGATGGTTGCGGGCGCAACTACTTCATCCAAGCGAAAGCACGCCGCTGCAACGCTTTCGCGCTGTCATCCCTACGCAACCGAATGTGATCTGCGTCCATAAAGTCCACGCGAACGGCGCCGTTATTTCGCAATGACGGTCGTCACCGAACCCCACCGGGCACCCCCGTTCGCTCTGCAACCACTCCCGAACCGGCGCACAGACGCCGGCACTCTGCCCACCTGGAGCACCCTGCATGAAGTGGTTCCAAGATCTGCCCATCGCCCGCAAGCTGGCCGTGGGGTTCACCCTCACCACCTTGATGACCCTGATCCTCGGCGCCTTCGCACTGCTGCGCCTGAGCGAAGCCAACGCGCAGTTGCGCGAGATGGCTGGCAACGACATCCCCTCGGTCCAGCACCTGGGCGAGGCGCGCTCGCAGCTGGGAGAATTCCGCACCTATGAACTTGCACAGCTGAGCATGCTCGACCAGCCGGAGAAGGTCGCCGACTACAACAAGCGCATGGACGACACCGCCAAGGCCGTGCATGACGAGCTGGCCGCGTACTCGGCGCTGCCGGCGCTGGCCAAGGAGCGTGAACTCTATCGCGCGGCCAGCGCACAGCTGGACCGCTACTTCGCCGCCAACAAGGCGATGCGCGACGCCGTGGCCGCCGGTGATGGCGCTCGGGCCCAGCAGATCTCCGACGAGCAGTCGCGCCCGGCGCGTCGCGACCTGTTCGCTGCGATGAAGGCCCTGGGCACCCACATCGCCGGCCAGATGGACGGCAAGATCGCCGACGCCAACGCCACCCATCGCAACAGCATGATCGCGATCATCAGCTGCATCGTGCTGCTTTCGTTGGTGGCCGCCGCACTGGCCACCGTCATCTCGCGCGCCGTCACTGGCCCGCTGGGCAAGGCCGTGCATGCCATCCAGGCGGTTGCCCGCGGCGACCTCAGCGTCAGCACCCAGGCCACCAGCAAGGACGAAGCCGGCAAGATGCTGGCCGCCACCGCCGAGATGACCGCAATGCTGCGCCGCTTCAGCGAGCAGACCCAGTTGATGGCACAGATGCACGCTGGGCCGGACATCAGCCACCGCATCCCGGAGGATTTCCCGGGTGTGTATGGCCAGCTGGCCAGCGGCATCAACACGGTGATCTTCGAACACCTCGATGCGATCGTCGATGCCATTGAAGTACTCAACCAGTACGCCACCGGCAACCTCGCCCCGGACGCCCGCCGCCTGCCCGGCAGCCGCGCGATCCTGCACGAGTCGATGGACGCGGCCAAGGCCAGCCTGCTGGCCATCAACACGCAGATCCAGCAGCTGGCCTCGGCCGCCGCCGCCGGCGACTTCAGCCAGCGCGGCGATGCGCAGCGTTTCGATCACGATTTCCGCGTGATGATCGAGCAGCTCAACAGCATGATGCAGGTGGCCGACGGCAACCTCGGCCAGCTCTCGCAGCTGCTGCAGTCGATCGCCGCCGGCGACCTGACCGCACGCATGGACGGCCAGTTCAACGGCGTGTTCGCGCGCATGCGTGACGACGCCAACACCACCGTCGCACAGCTGACCCAGATCGTCGGCCAGATCCAGGCCAGTGCCTCCAGCATCACCTTGGCCGCTGGCGAGATCGCGTCCGGCAACAGCGACCTGTCGCGCCGTACCGAGCAGCAGGCCGCCAACCTGGAAGAGACCGCCGCCTCGATGGAGGAACTGACCTCCACCGTGCGCCAGAACGCCGAGCACGCCCGCCAGGCCAACCAGCTCGCCATCGGCGCGCATGGCGTCGCTTCGCAGGGCGGCGAGGTGGTCGGCCAGGTGGTCACCACCATGTCGGCCATCGAAGCCTCGTCGAAGAAGATCGCCGAGATCATCTCTGTCATCGACGGCATCGCGTTCCAGACCAACATCCTGGCGCTGAACGCCGCAGTGGAAGCCGCGCGTGCCGGCGAGCAGGGCCGTGGTTTCGCCGTGGTCGCCAGCGAAGTGCGTACGCTCGCCCAGCGTTCGGCTGCGGCGGCCAAGGAAATCAAGGGCCTGATCGATGATTCGGTCGGCAAGGTCGCCGAAGGCTCCAGCCTGGTCCACCAGGCCGGCAGCACCATGGGCGAGATCGTCGCCTCGGTGCAGCGCGTGACCGACATCATGGCCGAGATCTCCGCCGCTTCGCAGGAACAGTCGGCCGGCATCGAGCAGGTCAACCAGACCGTGGTGCAGATGGACGAGACCACCCAGCAGAACGCCGCGCTGGTGGAGGAAGCGACTGCTGCGGCACGCGCCATGGAAGACCAGGCCGTGCAGCTGGGCGAAGCCGTCGCGCGCTTCCGGCTGGCATCGCAGGGCGTCGCCGCTGCGCCGGCACGGTTGGCCAATGCACCGCAGCCACGTCAGGTCGCGGCCGCCCTGCCCGTCACCAAGGCAGCACCGACACGGCCGCTGCGGGCGTCGGCCGCCCAGCCGGCGCTGGCTGCCGAGGGTGATTGGCAGGAGTTCTGACCCCACGCAGAAAGCATCCGCCCATGGGGTGGATGCACCAGCGTGGCGGGCCACGGGGTCAGATCCCTTTCCCACCGGAAAGGGATCTGACCCCTTATGCATGGAAAGTGATGCAAATCTCACTTCATAATCCAATGAAGAGGCCGATATCCCCATCGAGCCTGCGCCAACGCGTGCTGGCGCCCGCCCCTGATCACAGACTCCATGTCCGACGGCCACGACACTGAACTGCATGATGTCCACGCGGCCGACGCCGCGGACGAACGCTTCCTGGTCCGCAACCCCCGCCAGCTGCGGCAGCTGCTGCGCTCGCTGATCGACCAGCGATCACTGATCAACGCGCATATCGACGGCCGGGATCGTTCCTTCCCGACCGCCCTGCTTGATCTCGACGAGGACGAAGACTACCTGCTGCTCGACGGCAGCCCGCAGGAGGCATCGAACCGTGCCGCCGAGCAGGCCGACCACCTGCTCTGCTTCGCCCAGCTTGAACGTGTCCTTGTGCGGTTCCGCCTGCACGAACTGCAGCGCGTGGACAACGATGGCCACGTCGCCTTCCGCGCCCCGTTGCCGGACGAACTGGTGCATCTGCAGCGCCGTGAGCTGTACCGGCTGGAGACCCCGGTCACCGACTCGCCGCATCTGCTGCTGCCACCCGGCGAAGCACGTGCCGAAGCGCTGTCGATGCGGGTGGTGGACATCAGCGGTGGCGGCCTGGCCGTAGTGGTTCCCAACGACTGCGCCGTATTCGGCCTGCAGAAGCGCTACCCGGCGCAGCTGTCGCTGCCCGATGGCCCCGACCTGGACATCGAACTGGTGGTCTGCAACCTGCTGCCACAGCGACAGCCCAATGGCATCGAGGTCAAGCGCGTGGGAATGCGCTTTGACAGCCTGCCGCGCGGCGGCGACAGCGCCATCCAGCGCTACATCTTCCGCATCGACCGCCAGCGCAAGGCGCGCCGCAACGGCGAGCTCTGAGGCCCGTTCGACCGTTCGTGCCGGCCGGCGGCCGGCAACCCGCATGATGCCGTCGCCGGCCAGCGGCCGGCACTACCGATCTTCGGCGGATCCACGCCATATGCGCGTGCCGGCCGCGCCGCGGTAGATCCCCGCCATGCGTGGATGCCTCTCCCCCGGCACCTAAAGTCCCCCCACGCGGGGCCGATATCGAGCCTGACACCGGGACTTCCGGCAGAACCAGGACCCCTCGATGAACGACAAGACCAGCTCCGCCGCCAGCGCCGGTGGCGAATTCCTCAGCTTCACCCTCGGCGCCGAGCACTACGGCGTGGACATCCTCAAGGTGCAGGAGATCCGTGGCTACGATGCGGTCACCCGCGTGCCGGACGCCCCGGACTACATCAAGGGTGTGATCAACCTGCGCGGCACCATCGTGCCGGTCATCGACCTGCGCTTGAAGCTGCGCCTGGACAACGCCCGCTACGACGCTTTCACCGTGATGATCGTGCTCAACGTCGAAGACCGCGTGGTCGGCATCGTGGTCGACAGCGTGTCGGACGTGATCCCGCTGTCGGCCGAGCAGATCCGCCCGACCCCGGAGTTCGGCGCTGCAGTCGACACCCGCTTCATCTCCGGCATCGGCACCCACGACGACCGCATGCTGATCCTGCTGGACATCGAGACCCTGCTCGACAGCGCCGACATGGGCCAGGCCTCCCTCGCCGAAGACGCTGCCGCCTGATCCATCGGACCTGCTTCACGTTCTGGTCACAAAACCCTTCAGTTCCCCCCAGCAGTGCCGATAGGGGGACAGAAGCCGGTCGCGCAGGAGCGCGCGGAACCGGAACGACCATCACCATCCCCGGAGATACACCTCGATGAAGTCCCTGCTTGCGTTCGTTTCGGCCGCTGTCCTGGCCACCACCGCTTCCTCCGCGTTCGCCCAGGCGGCCGACATGATCCCGCCGGAACTGGCCCCGCGTTCGGTCGGCAAGGACGGCATGGTCTGTGGCAAGGTCGAAAAGGCCCGCTACGCCGAAGGTTCCGAAGGCCAGCCGACCTTCCTGTACATGGGCGGTGCCTTCCCGCGCCACACCTTCTCGGCCCGCATCGCCGGCGAGAACCGCGGCAAGTTCTCCTTCCCGCTGGAAACCCTGGAAGGCAAGACCGTGTGCGTGATCGGCAAGATCCAGCGCGACGCCTCGCGCGCGGAAATCGAAGTCAGCTCGCCGGCGGGCCTGAAGCTGGCCAACATCAAGTAATCCGCTGTCCGTCGAACCACGCCGGAGCTTGTGCCGGCGTGGTTTCTGCTGCAACCGGGCCCGACGCCCGGACGCGTCTGCCTTAGGAGATCGCAACGCCCATGCCGTGGATCAACAACCTGAAACTGATGCCGAAGCTGCTGTTGACCTTCGGCGTCCTCCTGCTGGTGATGCTGCTGCAGGGCATCGTCGCCTATCGCGGACTGCATTCGCTGAACAACGTCACCACCGAGTTGGCGGGTTCGCGCATGGAAAGCATCCGCATGGCCGGCGAGATGCGCGGCATGCTGGGCGAGTACCGCAATGCTGCCTACCAGCAGCTGATCCGCGCCAGCGATGACGTCAAGTCCGACGCGCGCAAGCAGGCCGTCGACCTGCGCACCAGCATGGACACGTCGATCAAGGAATACCCGAAGCTGGTCGACAACGCGCAGCAGAAGAAGCTGTTCGATACCTTCGCCAAGGAATGGAAGGACGCCCTGGCCTCCTACGACAGCGTCACCGAGATGCTGGAGCTGGACCTGCCGGACGATGCCATCGATACCTTCGTGGGCGAGACCCGCACCAAGCACCGCAAGGCTGCATCCGCGCTGGAAGCGCTGATCGCCGAAGACAACCGCCTCGCCCGCGCCTCGCGCGAAGAGGCCGCGTCCACCTATTCCGCCTCCGCCGTGCTGACCGTGATCGCCCTGCTGGGCGGCGCCGCGCTCGGCCTGGTGCTGGTCTGGCTGTTCGCGCGCGCCCTGGTCGGCAGCGTGCGTGGCGCCGTGTCGGTTGCCAACGACGTGGCCGGTGGCAAGCTCGATGGCCACATCGACGTCAGCCGCCAGGATGAAGTGGGCGAACTGATGCAGGCCATGCAGCGGATGCAGCGCGACCTGCGCGAACGCATCGAAACCGACCAGGCCGTTGCCCGCGAGAACCTGCGCATCCGCACCGCGCTGGACTACAGCTCGACCGGTGTCTACCTGACCGATACCAGCAACACCATCGTCTACAGCAACCGCGCCCTGCAGCAGACCCTCAGCCAGTACCAGGATGAAGTCCGCCGCGACCTGCCGGACTTCGACGCCCAGGCCTCGTTGATCGGCAAGCCGGTCACCGTGCTGGAACACCGCGGCGAGATGGACCAGACGCTGTTGGGCAACCTGAAGGCCCACGGCGTCGCCCGTCGCCCGATGCAGTACGGCGATGCCCAGTTCGCGCAGGTGGTGTCGACCATCCGCAACGAAGGCGGCGACACCGTCGGCTACGTGGTGGAATGGCGCGACCGCACCCAGGAAGCACTGGTCGAAGCCGAAGTGGCGCGCGTGATCGCCCAGGCCGCCGCCGGCGACCTGTCCGGCCGCATCGACGCCAGCGACAAGGAAGGCTTCTTCCTGCAGCTGGCCCAGCAGATCAACGGCCTGCTGGACGCCAACGCCGGCAGCATCGAACAGATCTCCGGCCTGCTTGCCGCGCTGTCGCAGGGTGACCTGACCGTGCGCATGCACGGCGACTACCAGGGCGTGTTCGCCCGCATGCGCGACGACGCCAACGCCACCGCCGCGCAGCTGAGTGAAATCGTCACCCGCATCAAGCAGTCCAGCCGCGCGATCAGCTCGGCCGCCGGTGAGATCGCCTCGGGCAACAGTGACCTGTCGCGCCGTACCGAGCAGCAGGCCGCCAACCTGGAAGAGACCGCCGCCTCGATGGAGGAACTGACCTCCACCGTGCGCCAGAACGCCGAGCACGCCCGCCAGGCCAACCAGCTCGCCATCGGCGCGCACGGCGTCGCTTCGCAGGGCGGCGAGGTGGTCGGCCAGGTGGTCACCACCATGTCCGCCATCGAAGCCTCGTCGAAGAAGATCGCCGAGATCATCAGCGTCATCGACGGCATCGCTTTCCAGACCAACATCCTGGCGCTGAACGCCGCAGTGGAAGCCGCGCGTGCCGGTGAACAGGGCCGTGGTTTCGCCGTGGTCGCCAGCGAAGTGCGTACCCTCGCCCAGCGTTCGGCCGCTGCCGCCAAGGAGATCAAGGGCCTGATCGACGATTCGGTCGGCAAGGTCAACGACGGCTCGGCGCTGGTGCACAAGGCCGGCGCGACCATGGGCGAGATCGTCGCCTCGGTGCAGCGCGTGACCGACATCATGGCCGAGATCTCCGCCGCTTCGCAGGAACAGAGCGCCGGCATCGAGCAGGTCAACCAGACCGTGGTGCAGATGGACGAAACCACCCAGCAGAATGCCGCGCTGGTGGAAGAAGCCACTGCTGCCGCGCGTGCGATGGAAGAACAGGCTGGTCAGCTCAGCGAAGCGGTGTCGATCTTCGTGGTGGACGAAGCCGAGGTCGTCGCCGCCCCGCGCGTCACCGCCCCGGCGCCGCGCGCCGCTGCACCGGCTGCCCCGTCCCCGGCTGCCCCGCCGGCCCGCCGCACGGCGGGTGGTCGCCCGATGGCCACCGAACTGGCCGACGGAGACTGGCAGGAGTTCTGAGGCCTGCCTGACCTGACGCACGAGAACGCCCTGGCCCTGCGCTGGGGCGTTTTTGTTTACGGGGTATCTGGATATCCAGCCAACGGCGAAGCCCCTCGGGATGGTCGGTCGAAGCGCTGGGTTACTGAGGGTTGGCCGCGAGGGTGGGCTGCGCAGGGGCCGCTGCAAGTACGTCCATGTAAGCTCGGTCGCCGCATCCATGCGGCTCACGCCCCTGCGCAACCCACCCTCCCGGCCACGGACAGTTTCCGTGCGCGTCCACCCCGGATTGAAGAAAGAAGAGCAAAAAACAAAAGCCAGGTCACTTCCGGGGTCAGATCCGTTTTCCGCAGGAAAACGGATCTGACCCCTCTTTCCACTTGGAAACCCAACGCTCTTTCCGTCCGACACCGAAATGCCGAGAGGGCTGGGCCGGGGTGGGTAGGCAGGACCGTTGGCGCCATGGATGGCGCCATCGAGCCCCCACGAACGGATTTACGGCGCGTCCTGCCTGCCCACCCCGGCCCAGCCACTTACTGACAATCCAGCGCCGACCCACCGCTGTTGCTGTTGCTGTTGCTGTTGCTGTTGCTGATGCTGTTGCCGTTGCCGTTGCCGTTGCCTCAGAAGCCTGCCGCAGGCAGCGCCGCAGCCGCCGCTGCAAGAAAACCTGAATACGTTCGGACACCGCACCTCAATCCCCCGCCCCAGCGGCCGATAACGGGGTTGTCACGGCGTATCCCGCCGCTGACCGGCTCGGCGCCGCCCGCCCGTTTCGACTTGGTCCTGCTCGATGAATCTCCTGCATCGCTGGCAACACTACTTCAGCAATCTCTCCGTCCGGCGCAAGCTCAACCTGCTGACGCTGCTCATCGCGCTCGGCGTGATCGCGCTCTCGGTGATCGCCGCCCGCATGCAGTACCTGGACCTCACCGAGACCCGCAAGACCGCGCTGAAGACCCAGGTCGAACTCAGCTACGGCATCCTCCAGCACTACCACCGCCTGGCCGGCACCGGCGAACTCAGCGAGGACGCCGCGAAGAGCGCCGCGTTGCAGGCCCTGGAAGTGATGCGCGCCGAGAACGATACGTACTACTTCAACATCTACGACACCGGCTACCGCCTGCTGATGCACCCGTTCCGCAAGGACCTGGTCGGCAAGGACATGAAGGACTTCCGCACCGACGACGGCGTGCGCATCTATTACGACCAGGTCGAAGCGGCCAAGGCCGGCGGTGGCTTCGTCAACTATCGATGGGCCAAGCCGGGCAGCAAGGGCGAGGTCGAGAAGGTCGCCTACGCCGGCCTGTTCGCGCCGTGGAACTGGGTGGTCAGCAGCGGCGTCTACATGGACGACGTGCAGCGGCAGGCGCTGGTGTTCACCGCCATCATGGCGATCTCCGGTGGTGTGCTGGTGCTGATCGTGCTGGCCCTGAGCTGGGTCATCGGCAACCGTATCGCGCGCCCGCTGAAGCAGGCTACTGCCGTCGCCGAAGGCATCGCCAATGGCAAGCTGGACAGCCATATCGGCCCGCAGCCGCATGACGAACCCGGTCGCCTGCTGGAGGCCATGTCCGGCATGCAGCAGCAGCTGCATGCGGTCATCGGCCGCCAGCGCGAAATGGCCCGCCGTCACGATGCCGGCGAACTGAGTTATCGCATCGACGCCAGTGTCTTCCCCGGCGAGTACGGGCTGATGGTGCAGGAGACCAACACCCTGGTCGGCAGCCATGTGCAGACCCTGCATGACGTGCTGGACGTGGTACAGCAGTACGCAGTCGGCGACCTGAGCCGCGACATCGCCCGCTACCCCGGCGAAAAGGCGGCGATGACCACCACCGTCGACACCGTCAAGGCCAACCTCGGCCGCATCAATGCCGAGATCAAGCAGCTGGCCAGTGCCGCTGCCGCCGGCGACTTCAGCCAGCGCGGTGATGCGCAGCGCTTTGATCACGATTTCCGCCTGATGCTGGAAAACCTCAACGCAATGATGGCGGTCAGCGATGACAACCTCGGCAAGCTCTCGCAGTTGCTGTCGGCCATCGCCGAAGGCGACCTGACCGCACGCATGCACGGCGACTATCAGGGCGTGTTCGCACGCATGCGCGACGACGCCAACACCACCGTTACGCAGCTGACCCAGATCGTTGGCCAGATCCAGGCCAGTGCCTCCAGCATCACCCTCGCCGCTGGCGAGATCGCGTCCGGCAACAGCGACCTGTCGCGCCGTACCGAGCAGCAGGCCGCCAACCTGGAAGAGACCGCCGCCTCGATGGAGGAACTGACCTCCACCGTGCGCCAGAACGCCGAGCACGCCCGCCAGGCCAACCAGCTCGCCATCGGCGCGCACGGTGTCGCTTCGCAGGGCGGCGAGGTGGTCGGCCAGGTGGTCACCACCATGTCGGCCATCGAAGCCTCGTCGAAGAAGATCGCCGAGATCATCAGCGTCATCGACGGCATCGCGTTCCAGACCAACATCCTGGCGCTGAACGCCGCAGTGGAAGCCGCGCGTGCCGGCGAGCAGGGCCGCGGTTTCGCCGTGGTCGCCAGCGAAGTGCGTACGCTCGCCCAGCGTTCGGCTGCGGCGGCCAAGGAGATCAAGGGCCTGATCGATGATTCGGTCGGCAAGGTCGCCGAAGGCTCCAGCCTGGTGCACCAGGCCGGCAGCACCATGGGCGAGATCGTCGCCTCGGTGCAGCGCGTGACCGACATCATGGCCGAGATCTCCGCCGCCTCGCAGGAACAGTCGGCCGGCATCGAGCAGGTCAACCAGACCGTGGTGCAGATGGACGAGACCACCCAGCAGAATGCTGCACTGGTGGAAGAAGCCACCGCCGCCGCACGTGCGATGGAAGACCAGGCCGCGCAGCTGGCCGACGCCGTGGCGATCTTCCGCCTCGACAACCAGGTCTCGGCCGCGGTGAAGGCTGTCGCCGAACGCGTGGAACCGGCGCGCATCACCACCGTGGCACGTCCGCAGCCGACCAGCACGCCCACGCCGGTACGTCGCAGCAGCAACGCCAGCACCTTCGCCGCCAGCGACAGCGACTGGCAGGAATTCTGAGACCCACCCGCGGCGGCTTCGGCCGCCGCCTCTGCCGATGGACACGTCCCCCGTGCAAAGTCCTACTCCCATCGTCACCGGCCCGCGCGAGTTCGAGTTCGCCGACCGTGATTTCCGCCGCGTCTGCGACCTGATCTACCAGCGCGTGGGCATCGCCCTCGCACCGGCCAAGCGCGACATGGTCTATGGCCGCCTGTCGCGCCGCCTGCGCACGCTGGGCATGCGCAGCTTCCAGCAGTACCTGGACCATCTTGAGCAGGAAGACGGTGACGAGTGGCAGGCCTTCACCAACGCACTGACCACCAACCTGACCTCGTTCTTCCGCGAGCCGCACCACTTCGACAAGCTGCGCGAAGAGCTGCAGCAGCGTTCCAGCCGTTCGCCGCTGCTGCTGTGGTCGTGCGCGGCGTCCACCGGTGAGGAACCCTATTCGATGGCGATCACCGCCTGCGAAGCCTTCGGTACGCTGAAGCCGCCGGTGCGCATCGTCGCTACCGACGTCGATACCCAGGTACTGGCCACCGCCGGCCGCGGCGTCTACAACATTGACCGTGTCGCCAATCTCGACCCGGACCTGCGCCGCCGCTACTTCCAGCGTGGCAGCGGTCCCAACGAGGGCCAGTGCCGCGTGCTGCCGGCGCTGCGCGAGCTGATCGAGTTCCGTCCACTGAACCTGCTCGCCCCGCGCTACGACGTCGGCGGCCCGTTCGACGCGCTGTTCTGCCGCAATGTGATGATCTACTTCGACAAGCCGACCCAGCGCGCCATCCTCGGCCGCCTGGTGCAGCACCTGGCCGACGATGGCCTGCTCTACACCGGACACTCGGAGAACTACCTGCACGCCGCCGACCTGATCCAGCCCTGCGGGCGCACCCTGTACCGCCGCGCGGCAAAGGCCGGCGCATGAACGCCTCACTGCGTACCGACGACGTGATGCGCTACCAGGATGCGCGCTTCCAGACCCTTGCCGCCAAGCTGCTGCCCACCCAGTACCTGGTGGTCGATGACACCACCGCGCTGACCACCACCCTGGGTTCGTGCGTGGCCGCCTGCCTGCGCGACCCGGTGCTGAAGATCGGCGGCATGAACCACTTCCTGCTGCCGGAGGGCAACGCTGGCGACGGCGCGCCCGCGCGTTACGGCAGCTATGCGATGGAACTGCTGATCAACGACATGCTCAAGCGCGGCGCGCACCGCAAGCGCATCGAGGCCAAGGTGTTCGGCGGCGCCAACGTACTGAAGGGCTTCACCAGCAATCCGGTCGGTACCCGTAACGCCGAGTTCGTGCGCCAGTACCTGCAGGCCGAGCATATTCCGATCATCGCCGAGGACCTGTGCGGCATCCATCCGCGCAAGATCTGGTTCTTCGCCGACACCGGCCGCGTGGTGGTGCAGCGCCTGCCGCATGCCCACGAAGCCGAAGTGGCTGCCACCGAATCGGCAGTGCGTGCGCGCCTGTCCAAGGCCCCGGTCACCGGTGGCGTGGAGTTGTTCGAATGACCCTGACCGGCAACGCCCCCTGCCGGGTCCTGATCGTCGACGACTCCGCCGTCGTGCGCCAGATGCTCACGGAAATCCTGTCCAGCGATCCGGCCATCGACGTGGTCGGCACCGCTGCCGACCCGCTGCTGGCGCGCGAGAAGATCAAGCGTCTGGCCCCGGACGTGATCACGCTGGACGTGGAAATGCCACGCATGGACGGCCTCGCCTTCCTGGAAAACCTGATGCGGCTGCACCCACTGCCTGTGGTGATGATTTCCTCGTTGACCGAGCGCGGCGCCGATACCACGCTGCAGGCACTGGCACTGGGCGCCGTGGACTTCGTCTCCAAGCCCAAGCTGGACGTCGCACGCGGCCTGCAGGGCTACGCCGACGAGATCATCGCCAAGGTGAAGATGGCGGCGCGCTCGCGGGTGCGCCCGCTGGTGCGTGCTGCCGCTCCGAAACTCCTGCTGGAAGCAGCTCCTGCAATGCGCCCGGCTGCACCGCAGTTCCGCACCACCGACCGCCTGATCGCGATTGGTTCTTCGGCCGGCGGCACCGAGGCGCTGCGCGTGGTGCTGGAAGGCATGCCGGCCGATGCGCCTGCCGTGGTGATGACCCAGCACCTGCCTGCCAGCTTCAGCAGCGCCTTCGCCGAACGCCTGGACCGGCATTCCGCGATGGCCGTGCGTGAGGCCAGCGACGGCGAGGCAGTGCTGCCTGGCCATGCCTACCTGCCACCGGGCGGCAAGCACCTGCGGATCATCCGCGACGGTGCGCGCTGGCGCTGCCGCGTCGATGATGGCCCTGCGGTGAACCGTCACAAGCCCGCGGTGGACGTGCTGTTCCGTTCGGTCGCGCAGAGCGCGGGCGGCAACGCCATCGGCGCCATCCTCACCGGCATGGGTGACGATGGCGCGCGCGGCCTGCTGGAAATGCGCCAGGCCGGCGCGCCGACGCTGGTCCAGGATGAAGCCACCAGCGTGGTCTGGGGCATGCCCGGCGCTGCCTTCAAACTGGGAGCGGCCGAAGAACAGGTGCCATTGGAACGGATCGCCGAACGACTGTTGGCGCTCGCCCGCGGCTGATCGTCCGCGGCATCGCACCGCCTGATTTCCTCTTTCAGATGCCGGCCCCGGAAGGGCCGGCACGGCTGTCGTGTTTTCCAAGGAGTTTGACCATGGCCCTGCGTCTCTTCCGTTACCAACCGTCACTGCTGGCGGCCGCTCTGCTGGCTCCGCTGGCAGCTACCGCTGCCGGCGTGCCGGCACCGCCGCAGGCCACCCCGGGCCTTCCCGCCGCCCCCGTCGCGAAGGGCACCGCCTGGACCGATCGCGTCCACATCCAGAGTGGTCCGGATACCGCATCGAAGCGCCTCCACGCACCCGACGTGGCGTTGCGCATCGTCACCCCCGATGACAGCGAGTCGCTCACGCCAAAGGGCCTCGCACTGCTCTTCAGCGGCAATGAGCCGGACTACTTCCGGCGCAACACCCTGCCCGGCAGCATCGTCGAGAGCCAGGCCAGCCCCGCCACCACGCTGATGCCCAACGTAGCCAGGGCGCTGGTGGGTGGCTACTTCAGCTATGCGCCTGACGCGCTGCCCAACCAGAGCAGCACCCTGCGTTTCAGTGCAGACACCTGGGCGCTGGTGCACCAGGGCAACACGCGGAAGGATCCCCTTTACCGCCTCAACCACGTCAGCACCATCGAGCAACGCCGTGCCGATGGCACCCTGGCTGAAATCATCAGATGCAGTGACAGCGACGACCGGGCGACCCTGGGCGAGTGGCAGGCCAATGACTACGCCAGGCTCAAGATTGCCGCCCAGGTGATCACGATGAAGTGCACCGAGCAGCTCATCAAGCGAATTCCGGCGATGTACCCTCGCCCGCTTGCTGCTGAAGATCTCACGGCCTACGCAGGCGGTGCCGTGCCGCCGGCACGGGTGCGCATCTATGCCAGCCTGGGGCGGACCACCACCCTGTACACCGACGCCGCCTGCCGCGAGGACTACCGCGACAGGATCGACGTCAAGTACAACAACGCCGGTGACAAGGGCGTGCTCGGCATCCCCGCCACGGAAACCCTGCGCAGCAAGGAGAACGAGCGGTTCTCCATGCTCAGCTACCAGGAGTACGAAGTCGCCGGCGGCAAGCCGCTGATCGTCGAAGCGCGCTTCGACGCATCAAGCCGCATGTACTGCGACGGGCAGTTGTCGGGTCAGTTCGTGGCCAGGCCCGGACAGGACTACGAAGTGGAAATGGAAGTGGCCGACAAGATGTGCCGCCTGCATCTGCGCCAGGTACACGCCGATGGCAGCACGACGCCACAGGTCGCACGCAAGACCCCCAGCACCTGTGAGGGCACGCGTGCGCCGGTGCGCATTGAACCGCGGCAGGACATGCAGGTCCTGCTGTTCAGCCCAGGCCAGCTGCAGATCCAGGATGCCCGTCAGGGCAGCGCACCGGAACGGTTGACCGACGACGCGGGCAGCACCGAGGCACTGCGGAAGATGCTGCAGCAGGCCAGCAGCAATCCCGGCACACGCCTGTGCGTGGTGGTACCGGCTACCGATTACAGCAGCGCCCTTCACGATGCCGTGCGCGAACGCGTACTGGACGCACCGCAGGTATTGCCCAGCCTGTGGGAAGAGGCGGCCACGGTGAACAGTCGCCGCAGTGCCGCCGCCGATGCTCCGGTCGACATCGCCGCTGCGATCGCCCATTGCAATGCGTTCCCGATCAGGGAGTTCGCGCCGCGCTGAGCAATCGCTCCCCTACCTTCGGCCTTCGCCGGGCATCAACCACCAGAGCGCGCACAGCGCCTCATTTTCGTTTCCCCAAGGAGTACTACCGTGGCATTACGCCCAACCTGCCTCACCGCCGCGATCGCGGCCACCCTGCTGCTGGCGCCGTCGGCCTACGCCAACGACGAAGCACCCACACCCACGCCTGCCGTGGATTCCGCAGTCACCAGCGGGTCAACGCTCGATCCAGCAACGGGTGCGGCGACCGCGCCAGACGCGGCGCACGCCCCCACCGCGGCCGATCCGGGCATCGGGAATGTCACAGCCGCCGTGGCACCTCCTGTTGACTACAGCAGCCTGCAGCACATCAAGGTCACTTCCGGACTGGGTGCAGGCCCCAACGGCAATCGCGTGGGCGATCACGTGCTGCGCCTGGTGATGCGTGCCGACACCGCTGCCGTCACCGCGGCCAAGGTCGGCCTGTCTGCTCTGGCGTTCGTCACTGGCGTGGGTGACATCGGCACCAGCAACAGCTTCAGCAAGAACAACGTCCGTGGCGAGGACATCAACTCTGTGCCCAGCCCGGCCTTCGGCGCATTGCCCGGCATGATCCGCGAGCAGCTGGCACTCTATTTCGCGGCCCACCCCGGCGCCATTCCCAGCGACGAGCGCACCGTGGAAGCCAGCGCCGGCCAGTGGTCGCTGGTGTACCAGAAGCTCAGCGATGCAGAGACCCCCTACGAGCTGCGCCACGATGTAACCATCGGCTTCCCGGTGGTGCGCAAGCTGTTCCGCAGCGCCAGTGGCGGCCAGGGCGTGCACTGCCGGGACGAAGCACGGATTGCCCCGCTGCAGGAATGGCAGGCGGACGACTATGCGAAGGCCAAGGCGGCGTCGCGTGAGTTCGCCGAGGCCTGCATCGCGCGTTTCGTGGCTGAGCTGCCCCGCCTGTTCCCCGACCATGGCGCTCTGCCGCAGCCTGCGGTGGAAGCCGAGCTTCCGGCGGAAACGCCGGCCGTGACCGAGGAAGCGGCGGCCGTTACCCAGGCCTGAACCTGGGTACGCCCCCAAACGAAGAACCCCCGGCTCTCACCGGGGGTTCTTCGTTTCAACGGCGTGCCGGCCAGCGGCCGGCACTACCGCATCAGGCAGCGACCGTGTTGGCCACGTCCTGGTATTCCTCGATCTGGTCGAAGTTCATGTAGCGGTAGATCTCCGCACCATTGGCGTTGATCACGCCGATGTCCGCCATGTACTCTTCCTTGGTCGGGATGCGGCCCAGACGCGAGCAGATCGCGGCCAGTTCGGCCGAACCCAGGTACACGTTGGTGTTGCGGCCCAGGCGGTTCGGGAAGTTGCGGGTCGAGGTCGACATCGCGGTGGAGCCTTCGCGGATCTGCGCCTGGTTGCCCATGCACAGCGAGCAGCCCGGCATTTCCATGCGGGCGCCGGTGGCGCCGAAGGTGCCGTACACGCCTTCCTTGGTCAGCTCCGAGGCGTCCATCTTGGTCGGCGGGGCCACCCACAGGCGGGTCGGCAGGTCACGCTTGCCTTCCAGCAGCTTGGCAGCGGCACGGAAGTGACCGATGTTGGTCATGCACGAACCGATGAACACTTCGTCGATCTTGGCGCCAGCGACTTCGGACAGGGTCTTCACGTCGTCCGGATCGTTCGGGCAGGCCACGATCGGCTCCTGGATGTCGGCCAGGTCGATCTCGATGACGGCGGCGTACTCGGCGTCGGCATCCGGCTCCAGCAGCTGCGGGTTGGCCAGCCACGCCTCCATCTTCTCGATGCGACGCTGCAGCGAACGCGGATCCTGGTAGCCCTCGGCAATCATCCACTTCAGCAGCGTGATGTTGCTGGTCAGGTACTCGATGATCGGTTCCTTGTTCAGGCGCACCGAGCAACCGGCCGCCGAACGCTCGGCCGAGGCGTCGGACAGTTCGAACGCCTGTTCGACCTTCAGCTCCGGCAGGCCTTCGATTTCCAGGATGCGGCCGGAGAAGATGTTCTTCTTGCCAGCCTTGGCCACGGTCAGCAGGCCCGACTTGATCGCGTACAGCGGGATTGCGTTGACCAGGTCACGCAGGGTCACGCCCGGCTGCATCTTGCCCTTGAAGCGCACCAGCACCGACTCCGGCATGTCCAGCGGCATCACGCCGGTGGCCGCAGCGAAGGCGACCAGGCCCGAACCGGCCGGGAACGAAATGCCCACCGGGAAGCGGGTGTGCGAGTCACCACCGGTACCCACGGTGTCAGGCAGCAGCATGCGGTTGAGCCAGCTATGGATCACGCCGTCGCCCGGGCGCAGCGAAACGCCGCCACGGGTGGAGATGAACTCCGGCAGGGTGTGGTGGGTCTTCACGTCCACCGGCTTCGGGTAGGCGGCGGTGTGGCAGAACGACTGCATCACCAGATCGGCCGAGAAGCCCAGGCAGGCCAGGTCCTTCAGCTCGTCACGGGTCATCGGGCCGGTGGTGTCCTGAGAGCCGACCGAGGTCATCTTCGGTTCGCAGTAGGTGCCCGGGCGCATGCCCTGGCCTTCCGGCAGGCCACAGGCGCGGCCGACCATCTTCTGTGCCAGCGAGAAGCCCTTGCCGGTGTCGGCCGGCTGCACCGGCAGGCGGAACAGGTTGGTCGGGGCCAGGCCCAGCGCTTCGCGCGCCTTGCCGGTCAGGCCACGGCCGATGATCAGCGGAATGCGGCCACCGGCACGCACTTCGTCGAACAGCACTTCGGACTTGACCTGGAACTCGGCGATCACTTCACCGTTCTTCAGCGCCTTGCCTTCGTACGGACGCAGCTCGACCACATCGCCGTGCTCCATCTTCGACACGTCCAGCTCGATCGGCAGTGCGCCGGCATCTTCCATGGTGTTGTAGAAGATCGGGGCGATCTTCGAACCCAGGCAGACGCCACCGGCGCGCTTGTTCGGGATGAACGGAATGTCATCACCGGTCCACCACAGCACGCTGTTGGTGGCCGACTTGCGCGAGGAGCCGGTACCGACCACGTCGCCGACATAGGCAACCAGGTGGCCCTTGTCCTTCAGGTCGAGGATCTGCTGGATCGGGCCGCGCTTGCCGTCTTCTTCCGGGGTGAACGGCGCGTCGTCGCGCTTGTTCTTCAGCATCGCCAGGGCGTGCATCGGGATGTCCGGGCGGGTGGTCGCATCCGGTGCCGGCGACAGGTCGTCGGTGTTGGTCTCGCCAGGCACCTTGAACACGGTGACGGTCAGGCTCTGCGGCACTTCCGGGTTGCTGGTGAACCACTCGGCATCGGCCCAGCTCTGCAGCACGGCCTGGGCGTTGGCGTTGCCGGCCTTGGCCTTTTCCTGCACGTCGTGGAACGCGTCGAACACCAGCAGGGTCTTCTTCAGGCCATTGGCAGCAATGGTGCCGACGCTGGTGTCGTCCAGCAGCTGCACCAGCGGCGCAACGTTGTAACCGCCGAGCATGGTGCCCAGCAGTTCGGTGGCGCGCTCGCGGCTGATCAGCGGGTTCTGCTCGCTGCCCAGCGCGATCGCGGCCAGGTACGAGGCCTTGACCTTGGCTGCGTCATCGACGCCGGCCGGCACGCGGTGGGTCAGCAGGTCGAGCAGGAACTCGGCCTCGCCCTGCGGCGGGTTCTTCAGCAGTTCGATGACATCGGCCGTCTGCTGCGCGCTCAGCGGCAGCGGCGGGATGCCAAGCGCAGCGCGCTCGGCGACGTGGTGGCGGTAGGCTTCCAACATGACAACTCCCGGGTAATGCGTAGGTTGAAATAACAAAGTGGGCTCAGGCTTGCGGCACGATCAGCTTCAGGCCCTTGAAGTAGTCGCGGTAAAACGTGTCGTTCCAGGTGATCAGGCCGTCGCACTGCAGCAGTGCGTGGGCGCCGACCATGAATTCGTCCAGGCTGCGGCGGCTGCCGCCGCGCTGGCGATGACGGCGGTGCATCTCGCCGGCGCGCAGTGCCGACTTGGCTTCCATCGGGTTGAAATGCACGCCCATCTCTTCCAGCGCTTCGAGCACTTCGGCACCGCCGCGCAGCGATGCGCAGACTTCGGCCAACGTTGCGCCACAGACCACCACGCGGCCGCCGACCAGGCTCTGCCGCAGGATGGCTTCCACCGCATCGGCCTGCGGACCATTGCTGAGCAGCTCGACCAGAACTGGTGAATCGACGGCGATCATCACCGCTTACTCCTCGTCACGCACCGCGCGCACCGCCGCGTCGGACGATTCGAAGCCGTCCAGCGCGAACTTGCCGCGCGCCCGTGAGATGGCATCGTCAACACTCTTGCGCAGGATGATGCGGCTGCCGTCCAGCTCGACCTTCAGCAGCGTGCCCTTGGTCAGGCCGAGGGCATCACGCACCGCCTTGGGCAGGGTGATCTGTCCGCGTTCAGCGACGGTGGCTTCCATGGGGGGTACGCCTCAAAAAGTATGCATGAATTATACATACTCGCGGCATCTGGAACAAACCCGCCCAATCCGTGACCGCGATCCTGCGCTGGTCGCATCCGGGGGTTAGACTGGCTCCGCAGCGACCTGCTGCGGCCCCGGGCTGGACGCACCGCGTGCCGCCCGCACCTACCCGCCATAAAAGGATGTTCCATGCGCGCCTTGACCCTTGCCCTGATGCTGGCTGCCCCGCTGGCCCTTTCGACGACGGCAGCCCACGCCAATCCGTTCGGCGCCTACACCACCGGCGTCGAGATCACCCAACAGCAGATGGACACCCTGGAAGTCGGCAAGACCAGCCAGGACCAGGTCCGTGAGAAGTTCGGCGCACCCGGCCGCCGCGAACAGCTGGGCGACACGCAGGTCTGGTACTACGACTACGTGAAGATCAAGACCTTCGGCAAGAACATCCAGGAAGCGACCGTCCTGGAATTCAACAAGCAGGGTGTGCTGACGGCCAAGTCCAAGAGCAACGCTGTTGGCAAGACCGGCAATCCGCTGCTGGATGCCGCCAACGGCAAGTAAGTCCTGCTCGACACGCACTTCCGGACGGGGCGCCCATGGGCGTCCCGTCTGCGTTCGGGCCAGCGGGCGACGACCGCACGCGCTGACACGAAGGCTACACACACCGCTGTAACCTTGCGTTCCAAGCCAGCCGGGTCATTGCCGGGCGCTGGATCGCCGATACTGGGCAGGATCCGGGGCCGGAATGCCACCGGCGACCGCAAGCAGGCCCCTGCACGCATGGGCCAGAGCAAGCCATCCGCAAGAAGGAGTTACCCCGCATGAGCGATTCGTTCTCCACCCGCAGCCAGCTGAACGTCGGCGGCAAGACCTACGACTACTTCAGCCTGCCCACGCTGGGCCAGCGCTTCGATATCTCCCACCTGCCCTACTCGATGAAGATCCTGCTGGAGAATCTGCTCCGGCACGAGGACGGCGGCATCACCGTCGGCAAGGACCACATCGAAGCCGTGGCCCGCTGGAATCCGGCGGCCGAACCGGATACCGAGATCGCCTTCATGCCGGCGCGCGTGGTCCTGCAGGATTTCACCGGCGTGCCCTGCGTGGTCGACCTGGCCGCGATGCGCGATGCGGTGGTCAAGCTCGGCGGCTCGCCGGAGCAGATCAACCCGCAGATTCCCTCCGAACTGGTCATCGACCACTCGGTGCAGGTCGATGTGTTCGGCAAGCCGGACGCACTGGACCTCAACGGCAAGATCGAATTCCAGCGCAACCAGGAACGCTACGGCTTCCTGCGCTGGGGCCAGAAGGCCTTCGACAACTTCAAGGTGGTGCCGCCGAACACCGGCATCGTCCACCAGGTGAACCTGGAGAACCTCGCCCGCGTGGTGATGACCGCGGACAAGGATGGCAAGGCCGTGGCCTACCCCGATACCGTGTTCGGTACCGACAGCCACACCACGATGATCAACGGCATCGGCGTGCTGGGCTGGGGCGTTGGCGGCATCGAAGCGGAGGCCGCCATGCTCGGCCAGCCATCGTCGATGCTGATCCCGCAGGTGGTCGGCTTCAAGCTGACCGGCAAGCTGCCCGAGGGTGCCACCGCCACCGACCTGGTGCTGACCGTCACCCAGATGCTGCGCAAGCTGGGCGTCGTCGGCAAGTTCGTCGAGTTCTACGGTGACGGCCTGCAGCACCTGCCGCTGGCCGACCGCGCCACCATCGGCAACATGGCCCCGGAATACGGCGCCACCTGTGGCATCTTCCCGATCGACGCCGAGTCGCTGAACTACCTGCGCCTGTCCGGCCGCAGCGAAGAGCAGATCAACCTGGTCGAGGCCTACGCCAAGGCGCAGGGCCTGTGGCACGAGCCGGGCAGCCCGCACGCCCAGTACAGCACCACGCTGGAACTGGACATGGGCACGGTGAAGCCGTCGCTGGCCGGCCCGAAGCGCCCGCAGGACCGCGTGCTTCTGGAAGACGTGCAGAAGAACTACCGTGAAGCCCTGGTCGGCATGACCGCCAACCGTGACAAGCGCAGCGACGACGTCTCCTCGTTCGTCAACGAAGGCGGCGGCGCCGCGGTCGGCAACGAGCAGCTGGCCAAGGGCTTCGCCGACATCGAGATCGAAGGCCGCAAGGTCCGCCTGAAGGACGGCGCGGTGGTCATCGCTGCCATCACTTCGTGTACCAATACCTCCAACCCGGCGGTGATGATCGGCGCCGGCCTGCTGGCCCGCAATGCGGCCGCCAAGGGCCTGAACCGCCAGCCGTGGGTGAAGACCTCGCTCGGGCCGGGCTCGCGTGTCGTCACCGACTACCTGGAAAAGGCCGGTGTGCTGAAGGAGCTGGAAAAGATCGGCTTCTACGTGGTCGGCTACGGCTGCACCACCTGCATCGGCAACTCCGGCCCGCTGCCGACCGAAGTCAGCGCCGGCATCGCCACCGGCGACCTGGTGGTCACCTCGGTGCTGTCGGGCAATCGCAACTTCGAGGGCCGCGTGCACCCCGAAGTGAAGATGAACTACCTGGCCAGCCCGCCGCTGGTGGTGGCCTACGCCATCGCCGGCACCACCGACATCGACCTGACCACCCAGCCGCTGGGTACCGGCAGCGATGGCCAGCCGGTGTTCCTGCGCGACATCTGGCCGAGCAACAAGGAAATCGGCGACGTCATCGCCGCCACCATCGGGCCGGAGATGTTCAAGCAGAACTACGCCGACGTGTTCAAGGGTGATACCCGCTGGAACACCATCGCCTCGCCGGACGGCAACCTGTACGCGTGGAGCGATGCCTCCACCTACATCAAGAACCCGCCCTACTTCGATGGCATGACCATGCAGACCGGCAGCATCGACGACGTGCATGGTGCGCGCGTGATGGGCCTGTTCGGCGATTCGATCACCACCGACCACATCTCCCCGGCCGGCAACATCAAGAAGGACTCGCCCGCGGGCCGCTTCCTGCAGGAACGTGGCGTGCAGCCGGCCGACTTCAACAGCTACGGCAGCCGCCGCGGCAATGATGACGTGATGGTGCGCGGCACCTTCGCCAACATCCGCATCAAGAACCTGATGTTCGGTGGCGAGGAAGGCGGCAACACCCTGTACTACCCGGCCGGTGGCGGCCAGCCGGAAAAGCTGGCGATCTACGATGCGGCCATGAAGTACAAGGCCGACAAGGTGCCGCTGGTGGTGCTGGCCGGCAAGGAATACGGTACCGGCTCGTCGCGTGACTGGGCTGCAAAGGGCACCCTGCTGTTGGGGGTGAAGGCGGTCATCGCCGAGAGCTTCGAGCGCATCCACCGCTCCAACCTGGTCGGCATGGGCGTGCTGCCGCTGCAGTTCCGCAATGGCGAGAACGCGCAGAGCCTGGGCCTGGACGGCTCGGAAGTGATCGACATCACCGGCCTGCAGGACGGTGCCAGCAAGCGCGCCACGGTCACCGCGACCAAGGCCGACGGCACCAAGAAGAGCTTCGAGGTTTCGGTGATGCTGCTGACCCCGAAGGAAGTCGAGTACTTCCGTCATGGCGGCCTGCTGCAGTACGTGCTGCGCCAGTTGGCCAGCAAGTAACGTTCCGCTCTCGGTAGAGTCGACTGCTGGTCGACTACCCAACAAAAGGGCCGGATCCTCGCGGATCCGGCCCTTCCTGTTTCTCTGCAGACAGGCATGGCCTGGCTCTACCGCATCTCCGGCGGCACCGGGATGGGCGCCAGGTGCGCGCTCAGCGGCGCGGCGCGTCCGGGTCGGTGCGCAGCGCCTTCAGCAGGCCCCACATGTAGAACGCCAGGGTGAACGAGAATGGCAGGCCGCACAGCACCACCGCCGTCTGCATTGCGCTGAAATTGCCGGCCAGCAGCAGCCCGACGCTGGCCACGGTGATGCCGACGGCCCAGAACACGCGCAGCCAGATCGGCGCGTCATGACCGTCTTCCACGCCATCGTCAACGCGACGGGTACACAGGTTGGCGATCATCAGCGTGCCCGAATCGACCGGGGTCAGGAACAGCACGAAGCCGATCACCACCGCGGCACCGGCCACGTACGGCGCGGCGGGCAGGTATTCCAGCAGCTTGAACAGCGTCATCGCCGCATCGTGCTGGGCCACGTCACCCAGGATCGCCTGGCCATGGTTGAGCACCAGGTCGATGGCGGTGTTGCCGAAGATCGACAGCCACGCCAGGGTGAAGCCGAGCGGGATCAGTAGCACGCCCATGATCACTTCGCGGATGGTGCGGCCACGCGAGATGCGTGCCACGAAAAGGCCGACGAACGGCGCCCAGGCGATCCACCAGGCCCAGTAGAACAGCGTCCACGAGCCCATCCACTCACGGCCCTTCGGGTCGTTGAGGTACATGTCGAAACTCTTGCGCACGAACGCACCGAGGTAATCGCCGGTGTTCTGGATCAGGCCATCGAACAGGTGCAGGGTCGGGCCGGTGACCAGCACGAACAGCAGCAGGCCGCACAGCAGGCGCACGTTGAGGTTGGACAACCAGGCAATGCCCTTCTCCACACCGGCGACCACGCCGATGGTGGCCACCACCATCATCACCAGCACGATCGCCACCAGCACCTGCGGCGTATCCGGGATGTGGAACAGGTAGACCAGGCCGGACTGCACCACCAGCGCGCCGATGCCGAGGTTGGTGACCATCGAGATCAGCGTGGCGAGGATGCCGAAGCCATCGACCATGTCGCCGATGCGACCATGGATGCGCTCACCGAAGATCGGGTACAGCGCCGAGCGCAGCGCCAGCGGCAGGTCACGGCGGTAGGCGAAATAGCCCAGTGCCACGCCGACCAGCGCATACAGCGCCCAGCCGTGCAGGCCCCAGTGCAGGAAGGTCAGCACCATCGCCTCGCGGCCGGCGGCCACGGTGCCGCCGGGTTGCCCGGGCGGATGCAGGAAGTGGTCCAGCGGCTCGTAGGCGCCGTAGTACAGCAGCGCGATGCCGATGCCGGCCGAGAACAGCATCGAGACCCAGGCGACGTAGCCGAAGGCCGGCGATTCCTCGTTGTGACCCAGGCGGATGCGGCCATACGGCGAGAACGCCAGCCACAGCACGAAGCCCAGGCACAGCACGATCAGCAGCATGTACCACCAGCCGAACGCGGCCGACACCTCGGCCTGCGCCCATTGCAGCCAGTGCTCGCTGCCTTCGGGATAGAGAACGGTGAGCAGCCCGAGGATGCCGATCGACACCGAGGAGCTGAAGAAGACAAAACGGTTCAAGCGCAGGGGCGAACGCTTGGGATGAGCCAGGGAAGACATGGGGTCGTCTCATCAAGTCCGAGGGAGCACATGGGCGGGGCCGGACCGGTAAACCGGGCCCATGGCGTGGGGCGCGAGCGCATCCTAGGGTTTATTGATTGAACGTTCAATCAATAAAAAGCATAATGGCGGGCAGCCCGATCCTTCGGGTCGCAATCCGTGGAGAGACAATGCCGAAGAAAGGCGTGGAACCGGTACGGCGCGAACAGCTGATCCGGGCCACTTTCCAGACCATCGACGAGATCGGCATGGCCGATGCGACCGTCGCCACCATCGCGAAGAAGGCAGGGCTGTCCAGCGGCATCGTCGCCCACTACTTCGGCGACAAGGACGGCCTGCTCAATGCTGCAATGCGGCAGATCCTGCGCGAGCTGAAGGACGCGGTCGCCCGCTACCGCGCCGACGCCAGCGACGACCCACGCGAGCAGCTGCGCGCCATCGTCGACGGCAACTTCGACGACAGCCAGATCAACGGCACCGCGATGCGCGTCTGGCTCACCTTCTGGGCCGCGAGCATGCACCAGCCGGAACTGGCCCGGCTGCAGCGCGCCAACGACCAGCGCCTGTTCTCCAACCTGTGCCACCAGTTCAACCGCCTGCTGCCCCACCCGCAGGCCCGCCTGGCCGCCCGCGGGCTGGCCGCGATGATCGATGGCCTGTGGCTGCGCGGCAGCCTGGTCGGCGGCCAGTTCAACGCCGAGAAGTCCCGGCGCATCGCTTACGGCTACATCGACTTCCAGTTGCAGGCTGTCGCGCTATAAGCGCTCCAGCACCCGCCCCCTTCCAAGGAGTACGCCCCATGACCACCCTGCCCGCCCAACAGCTCTACATCCACGGCCAGCGCGTCGATGCCACCAGCGGCAAGACCTTCAAGACCGTCAATCCGGCCACCGGTGAGGTGATCGCCGAAGTGCAGGTTGCCAGCCAGGCCGACGTCGAGCGTGCCGTGCAGAGCGCGTCCGAAGGCCAGAAGGTGTGGGCCGCGATGACCGCGATGGAGCGCTCGCGCATCCTGCGCCGCGCCGTTGAGATCCTGCGTGAGCGCAACGACGAGCTGGCCCACCTGGAAACCCTGGACACCGGCAAGGCGCTGGCCGAAACCACCACCGTGGACATCGTCACCGGCGCCGACGTGGTCGAGTACTACGCCGGCCTGGCCACCGCCATCGAAGGCATCCAGCTGCCGCTGCGCGAATCGAGCTTCTTCTACACCCGTCGCGAGCCGCTGGGCGTGGTCGCCGGCATCGGCGCCTGGAACTACCCGATCCAGATCGCCATGTGGAAGTCGGCCCCGGCGCTGGCTGCCGGCAACGCGATGGTGTTCAAGCCCTCCGAAGTGACCCCGCTGACCGCGATCCGGCTGGCCGAGATCTACACCGAAGCCGGCGTGCCGGCTGGCGTGTTCAACGTCGTGCAGGGCCCGGGCCGCGAGATCGGCCAGTGGCTGACCGAGCACCCGGTGATCGAGAAGATTTCCTTCACCGGCGGCGTCGCCACCGGCAAGAAGGTCATGGCCAGCGCCGCGTCCTCCTCACTGAAGGAAGTGACCATGGAGCTGGGCGGCAAGTCGCCGCTGGTGATCTGCGATGACGCCGACCTGGACCGCGCCGCCGACATCGCGGTGATGGCCAACTTCTTCAGCTCCGGCCAGGTCTGCACCAACGGCACCCGCGTGTTCGTGCCGCGCAGCATGCTCGCCGCGTTCGAGGCCGCCGTTGTCGAGCGCGTCAAGCGCATCCGCATCGGCGACCCGATGGCCGCCGAAACCAACTTCGGCCCGCTGACCAGCTTCCCGCACATGGAAAACGTGCTGCGCTACATCGAAAGCGGCAAGGCCGAAGGCGCCCGCCTGCTGACCGGCGGTGGCCGTGCCACCGAAGGCGCGCTGGCCAATGGCGCCTACGTTCTGCCGACCGTGTTCTCCGACTGCCGCGATGACATGACCATCGTCAAGGAAGAGATCTTCGGGCCGGTCATGAGCATCCTCGCCTACGACGACGAAGACGAAGTGGTGCGTCGCGCCAACGACACCACCTTCGGTCTGGCCGCCGGCGTGGTCAGCAAGGACATCAGCCGCGCCCACCGCATCATCCACCGCCTGGAAGCCGGCATCTGCTGGATCAATACGTGGGGTGAGTCTCCGGCCGAAATGCCGGTCGGTGGCTACAAGGAATCCGGCGTCGGCCGCGAGAACGGCATTTCCACCCTCGGCCACTACACCCGCATCAAGTCGGTGCAGGTGGAACTGGGCGACTACGCCAGCGTGTTCTGACCGGCGCGCCCCGAGCGCGCACCCTCGTCCGGCCACCGCGCCGATCCGACATTCCGCCGGGACGCCTGCACGCAGCGCGCCCCGGCCTGCAGGAGACACCCATGAGCACCCACAACGAGTACGACTACATCATCATCGGCGCCGGTTCGGCCGGCAACGTGCTGGCTACCCGCCTCACCGAAGATGCCGATGTCAGCGTGCTGCTGCTGGAAGCCGGTGGCCCGGACTACCGGCTCGACTTCCGTACCCAGATGCCGGCGGCACTGGCCTTCCCGCTGCAGGGCAAGCGCTACAACTGGGCGTACAAGACCGATCCCGAGCCCTTCATGAACAACCGCCGCATGGACTGCGGCCGCGGCAAGGGCCTGGGCGGCTCGTCGCTGATCAACGGCATGTGCTACATCCGCGGCAACGCGATGGATTACGACAACTGGGCCAGCATGCCGGGCCTGGAAGACTGGACCTACCTGGACTGCCTGCCATACTTCCGCAAGGCGGAAACCCGTGACATCGGCCCCAATGACTACCACGGTGGCGACGGCCCGCTGCGCGTGACCACGCCGAAGGCCGGTAACAACGAGCTGTTCGCTGCGATGGTCGAAGCCGGCGTACAGGCCGGCTACCCGCGCACCGACGACCTCAACGGCTACCAGCAGGAAGGCTTCGGCCCGATGGACCGCACGGTGACCCCGAAGGGCCGTCGCTCCAGCACCGCCCGTGGTTACCTGGACCTGGCCAAGCCGCGCCCGAACCTGACCATCGTCACCCACGCGCTTACCGACCGCATCCTGTTCTCGGGCAAGCGTGCGGTGGGCGTGCAGTGGCTGCGCAACGACCAGCCGCAGCGTGCCACCGCGCGCCGCGAAGTACTGCTGTGTGGCGGCGCCATCGCCTCGCCGCAGATCCTGCAGCGTTCGGGCGTCGGCCCGGCCGACCTGCTGCGCAGCCTGGACATCGACCTGGTGCACCACCTGCCGGGCGTCGGCGCCAACCTGCAGGACCACCTGGAGATGTACCTGCAGTACGAGTGCAAGAAGCCGGTCTCGCTGGCACCGGCACTGAAGCTGTACAACCAGCCGGCCATCGGCGCCGAGTGGCTGTTCCTGGGCACCGGCATCGGCGCCAGCAACCAGTTCGAGGCCGGCGGCTTCATCCGCAGCGACGCCGAATTCGACTGGCCGAACCTGCAGTACCACTTCCTGCCGGTGGCGATCAATTACAACGGCTCCAACCCGATCAAGGCGCACAGCTTCCAGATGCACGTCGGTTCGATGCGCTCGCCCAGCCGCGGCCGCATCCACGTGCGTTCGAAGGATCCGCGCGAACATCCGAGCATCCTCTTCAACTACATGTCGCATGAGCAGGACTGGCGCGAGTTCCGCGCGGCGATCCGCATCACCCGCGAGATCTTCGCGCAGCCGGCGCTGGCACCGTACAGCGGCCGCGAGATTTCCCCGGGCAGCGCGCTGCAGACCGATGCGCAGATCGATGCGTTCGTCCGCGAACATGCCGAGACCGCCTACCACCCGTCGTGCTCGAACAAGATGGGCCACGCCGATGACCCGATGGCGGTGGTCGACGGCCAGGGCCGCGTGCACGGGCTGGAAGGCCTGCGCATCGTCGATGCCTCGATCATGCCGCAGGTGGTGACCGGCAACCTCAACGCGCCGACCATCATGATGGCCGAGAAGCTGGCCGACGTGATCCGCGGCCGCACCCCGCTGGCCCGCAGCACCGCGCCGTACTACAAGGCCAACGGTGCACCGGTGCGCAAGCAGGACTGACGCAAGCGCCCCGCTTGGCGACACGGTCGTGCCGGCCGCTGGCCGGCATCCACCGGAATCCCGATCGAGCGCAGATGCCGGCCAGCGGCCGGCACGACCAAGCAAAGAGGCCCTTCGGGGCCTCTTCGCGTTTTCCCTACGGCGGGGTATGCTGCAATGAACGGCCATTGTCGCTACGCTCAGGGCCGGAACCTAATACATCACGATTCCTGGAGGGGGAATATGAGTCTGGATCGTCCCTGGCTGCAGAGCTATCCGAAAGGCGTTCCCGCCGAAATCGACATCAACGAGTTCCATTCGGTAGCTTCGGTCTTCGACGCTTCCGTCGCGAAATTCCGCGACCGTCCGGCCTACTCCAGCTTCGGCAAAGTGCTCACCTACGGTGAGACCGATGCGCTGGTCACCCAGTTCGCCGCCTACCTGCTGGGTGAGCTCAAGCTCAAGAAGGGTGACCGCGTCGCCCTGATGATGCCCAACTGCCTGCAGTACCCGGTGGCCACCTTCGGCGTGTTGCGCGCCGGACTGACCGTGGTCAACGTCAACCCGCTGTACACCGCGCGCGAACTCAAGCACCAGCTGGTCGACGCGGGCGTCAGTGCGCTGGTGGTGGTCGACAACTTCGGCGACACCGTCGAACAGGTCATCGCCGATACGCCGGTCAAGCACGTGGTCACCACCGGCCTGGGCGACCTGCTCGGCGCCAAGGGCGCGATCGTCAACTTCGTGCTGAAGTACGTCAAGAAGATGGTGCCCAACTACCACATCAAGGGCGCCGTCCGCTTCAGGCAGGCGCTCAAGCTGGGCAGCCGCCACGCGCTTCCGAAGGTCGAGATCGACCACGACGACATCGCTTTCCTGCAGTACACCGGCGGTACCACCGGCGTGGCCAAGGGCGCGATGCTGACCAACCGCAACCTGATTGCCAACATGCAGCAGGCGTCGGCGTGGCTGTCCACCTCGGGCATCGAGCCGGGCAAGGAAGTGATCATCACTGCCTTGCCGCTGTACCACATCTTCGCGTTGACCGCGAACGGCCTGGTCTTCATGAAGTTCGGTGGCTGCAACCACCTGATCACCAACCCGCGCGACATGAAGGGCTTCGTCAAGGAGCTCAAGGGCACCCGTTTCACCGCCATCACCGGCGTCAACACGCTGTTCAACGGCCTGCTCAACACGCCCGGCTTCGACGAGATCGACTTCTCTTCGGTCAAGTTCACCCTCGGCGGCGGCATGGCGGTACAACGTGCCGTGGCCGAACGCTGGAAGAAGGTTACCGGGGTGACCCTGGTCGAAGCCTATGGCCTGACCGAGACCTCGCCGGCGGCCTGCATCAACCCGCTCACCCTGCCCGAGTACAACGGCGCCATCGGCCTGCCGATCCCGTCCACCGATGCGTGCATCAAGGACGACAACGGCAACATCCTGGCGCTGGGCGAAGTGGGCGAGCTGTGCATCAAGGGCCCGCAGGTGATGAAGGGCTACTGGCAGCGCCCGGAGGAAACCGCCACAGCCATCGACGCCGACGGCTGGCTGCACACCGGCGACATGGCGAAGATGGACGAACAGGGCTTCTTCTACATCGTCGACCGCAAGAAGGACATGATCCTGGTGTCCGGCTTCAACGTGTACCCGAACGAGGTCGAGGACGTCATCGCGATGATGCCCGGCGTGTTGGAAGTGGCTGCGGTCGGTGTCCCGGACGAGAAGTCCGGCGAGGTCGTGAAGGTCGTGATCGTGAAGAAGGACCCGAACCTGACCGCGGAAATGGTCAAGGAACATGCCCGGGCCAACCTGACCGGTTACAAGCACCCCAGAATCGTAGAATTCCGAAAGGAGCTGCCGAAGACCAACGTCGGCAAGATTCTCCGTCGCGAGCTGCGTGATACGCCCGCCCAGTAAGGGTTTCCGGGCAACACGACAGTACAGGGGACCCCGCCGGAGACGGCGGGGTCTTTTTATTGCCGGAACATGGCCGGCCCGGCGCTTGCGGGCGGTTCACGACGGGTGCATAGAATCAGTCGCCGCCGCATGTTCAGCTCGCCCCCTCACTCCTCTCCGTCCGCTCTGCGGTTGGCCGGACGGTCATACGGAGAACTCCCATGTCTGCAGTACGCCCCATCATTACCCGCCCCTCGCAGCACCCTACCCTGCGTATCACCGAAGAACCCGAGCGGGATGTTTACTGGATCCATATGCACGCCAACCTGGTCAACCAGCCAGGCCGGCCGTGCTTCGCCTCGCGCCTGGTCGATGACATCGTCGACTACCAGCGCGAACTGGGCGATCGCCTCAGCGCCTCGCACGCTCTGTCACCCCATGTCGTACTTGCCTCGGACAGCGACGTGTTCAACCTGGGCGGCGATCTCGAACTGTTCTGCCGCCTGATCCGCGAAGGCGACCGTGCCCGCCTGCTCGACTATGCCCAGCGCTGCGTGCGCGGCGTGCATGCCTTCCATGCTGGCCTGGGCACCCGTGCCCACAGCATCGCCCTGGTCCAGGGAAACGCACTGGGGGGCGGCTTCGAGGCCGCACTGAGCTGCCACACCATCGTCGCCGAGGAAGGCGTGTTGATGGGCCTGCCGGAGGTGCTGTTCGACCTGTTCCCCGGCATGGGTGCCTACTCCTTCCTGTGCCAGCGGATCAGTCCGCGGCTGGCGGAGAAGATCATGCTGGAAGGCAACCTCTACACCGCCAGCCAGCTGAAGGAAATGGGCCTGGTCGACATCGTGGTGCCGGTGGGCGAAGGTGTTGCCGCAGTCGAACAGGTGATCAAGGAAAGCCGACGCATCCCACACGCCTGGGCGGCGATGCGTGAGGTCAACGAGATCGCCACCATGGTGCCGCTGCATGAAATGATGCGGATCACCGAGATCTGGGTAGACACTGCGATGCAGCTCGGCGAGAAGTCCCTGCGCACCATGGATCGGCTGGTACGGGCGCAGGCCCGGCGCAATGGCGACCCGGCCTGATCGTCTGGCGGGTCAGGACGGGCTGCGCTCGCTGTCGTCGCGGTGCGGTGCCCCCGCACTTCGGGCAGCCAACGCATTCCTGCCGTTGCGCAGAGCGGTCGCCAGGTTGCCGAGGCGGGAGCTCCATTCACCCTTCAGCTGCCAGTCCGCCATGCGCATGATTTCGCCACTGGAGGCGGCAACCTGGACAAGCCCCAGGTTGCTTGCCACGCCGCGCAGCGCGTGGGCGTGCTCGCGGAAATCCTCCCAGGCCTGGCGCTCGCCGCAGCCCTGGAGCTGGCCCATGCTCGCGTCGACGTCCGCCAGGCACTGGTCGATGAACTTGCGTTCGAAGCCATCGCCCATGCCCAGCGACGCCAGCTCGTCCAGCACCGCGGTATCGAGCACGCCATCGCCGACCGGCAATGCAGGCACCGACTGGATGCCGGGCTCGGCGCGGGTGTTGGCGGCGACATCGGCCAGCACTTCCAGCAGGCGGGTGGCCACCACGGGCTTGGCAAGGAAGGCGCGGGCGCCGGCCTGCTCGCAACGCAGGATGGACTCGGGGGTGACGTCTGCGCTCAGCACCATGACCGGAACGTAAGGCATGCCGCTGGCCTGCATCACCCGCAACTGCTTGAGCAGATCCAGTCCGCTCATGCCGGGCATGTGCAGGTCGACGATCGCTGCGTCGTAACTGGCCTGCTCCAACGCATCGAGCACTTCGGCGCCGCCGTTGACGCAGGTGACCTTGTGGCCGGCCTTCTCCAGCAGCCGCTGCAGCACCATGCGGTTGGCCTCGTGGTCGTCGGCGACCAGAACCCGCAGGCTCCGCACCCGTGCGCGATGGCGCAGGAAGGGATTGGAAAACGCGATGACATTGCCGGCTTCAGCCACCTCGGACGGAACCGCCGGGGCTGATGAGGTGTCTGCGACGTCCAGCGTGATCTCGACCCAGAACACGCTGCCGCGCGGGCTGTTCGGCGCATAGCCGACCTGCCCGCCCATCGACTCGACCAGGCCCTTGGCAATGGCGGTGCCCAGACCGGTGCCTTCATGGCGACGGGCCAGGCCGACATCGCCCTGCTCGAACGCATTGAACAGGCGTCCGCGCAACGCCACCGGCACGCCGATGCCGGTATCGACGATCTCGAATCGCAGGCGCATCCGCTCGCTGCCCAGCGCATCGGGGCTGGACACGCGCAGGTGCACGTAGCCACTGTCGGTGAACTTGACCGCGTTGCCCATCAGGTTCAGCAGGATCTGCTGCAGATGCCCGGCATCCCCGAGCAGGCGCGGCGGCACGTTGTCGTCCACCTGCACGCGATAATCCAGCGATTTGGAGCGGGTCTGCGGGGTCAGGATCAGGTTGATCGCCTGCAGCACGTCGGCCAGCGCGAACTCGTGCCACTCCACGCGCACCTTGCCAGCTTCGATCGCGGAGATGTCCAGCACCTCTTCCACCAGCGCCAGCAGGCTGCGGGTCGAGGCCTGGATGGTGTTCAGGCACTCGCGCTGTTCGTCGTCCAGGCGGGTGGTGGCCAGCACTTCGGTCATGCCGGCCAGCCCGTTCAACGGCGTGCGGAACTCATGGCTCATGTTGGCCAGGAAGCGGCTCTTGGCTTCGTTGGCCTGGCGCGCCTCGGCCACCGCCCGGGTCAAGGCATGCAGCAGCGAATCGAAGTACAGCGGAATCGCACCCAGGCCCAGCAACAGGCCCCAGCCCAGATAATCGTGGCCGCGCCAGTACGGCGACAGCATCACCGTGCACAGGAAGGCCAGGCAGCCCATGGCCGTGGCCACGCGCAGGTAGGTGCTGCCGTAGCGCATGCCGTTGCCGATCGTCACCCACAGCATCACCGCATACAGCGGTGCGGCCGGCTCGCCCTGGATGGTCATGATCCAGGCCATGCAGGTGTAATCGGTCAGCATGCCGATCACCCGGCGCACATGCGACACGCCCGGATTGACCAGGATCGCGGTCAGCAGGCCGGCGGAAATGGTCAGCTCGAAGGCGAGGATCAGCCACGTCGCCGTCAGCGCCTCACCGCCGCCGCTCAGCGAGCGCCAGCCGAGATAGCTGATGAACAGTGCCGTGATGATGATGCGGATCAGGTTCTGCGCGTGCTCGCTGTCCTCGCGCCCGGACAGGCGCTGCTTGAAGCGGGCCAACAGCGAGCGCTTGTCGGATCCAGCGGCGGGAATCGTATCCATGGTTGGATGTCGCATCCTTCGGCGCAGCAGGGAGGAGCAGCACAACGGTACTGCCAGCAACCCCAACCACAGGGAAATGGCCAGCCCCAGGTTGGCCTGCCAATAGGGAGTCAACAGCACGGTAGTGCCGAAACTGATCATCGCCAGCACGATGACAGCGGTCAGGTAACGCGGCCCGAAGCGCAGGCCGTTGCCCACCGTGACCCACATCACCACCGCATACACCCACGCCAGCGGCTCACCCATCTGGATCATGCCGATCGCGATCAGGCCGTAATCGGCCAGCATCCCGGCCACCCGCCGCGGGTCCGAGCGCTGCGGCTTCCACAGCAGCCAGCCGAACAACAGCAGCGACAGGCCCAGCCCGGTCAACGCCGTTGCCAGCGCGCCCTGGTACTGATCCAGCCGGTGCAGGCGGGCGCCGGACAACAGAACATAGACCAGGATCAGCGAGATCAGCACCACCCGCACGATCGCCTGGCCATGTTCCGAATCCGGACGCTGCGCCAGCCGACGCCTCACGCGTGCGAACAGGTCCTGCATGTCACCCACCCGGTCGCGTCGATGCCGTCGAGTGCTGGGCGCAGATATCCATCAACTGCTGGTGGCCGCGCATCAGCGCATCCACGCAACGCGGATCGAACAGTCGCCCACGCTGGGCGTACAGATAAGCCAGAGTGGCTTCCATGGTCCATGCTTCCTTGTACGGACGGGGCGAGATCAGCGCATCGAAGACGTCGGCGACAGCAACGATCCGCGCTTCCAGCGGGATCGCTTCGCCGACCAGGCCGTCGGGATAGCCGCTGCCGTCATAGCGCTCGTGATGGCGCAGCGCGATGAGCGCGCCCACCTGGATGAAACGGTTCTGGCTGCCACTGAGCAGCTCGTGGCCGATGCGTGGGTGCCGGCGCATGATCGCCAGCTCCTCGTCATTGAGCTTGCCCTGCTTGAGCAGCACCGCGTCGGGAATGGCGATCTTGCCCATGTCATGCAGCGGTGCCGCCATCTCGATCAGGCGCACGTCGTCTTCGGGCAGGCCAAGCTGCTCGGCGATCAGCCCCGCAACGCGCGCCATGCGTTCGAGATAGGCACTGGTGCCGGCATCACGGAACTCGATCGCCCGCGCCAATCGCGACAGGGTCTCGCGTTCGCGTTCCTCGACCTCGTGCATGCTGGCCAGCAGGCGCTGCTCCAGCGACAACGCCCGCTGCTTCACGTTCTCGGTCTGCTGGCGCAGCTGCAGCAGGTTGTAGCAGCGCGCGCGCAGTTCGCGCGGGCGGATCGGCTTGACCAGGAAGTCGATGACCCCCGCTTCCAGCGCCGCCTGGCGGATCGGCTCGTCGCCGACCACGGTGATCAGGATCACCGGGATATCGCGGTGCTTGGGCAGGCGCCGGAATCGACGGGCGAACTCCAGCCCGTCCATCTCCGGCATGCGGTAATCGAGCAGCAGCAGGTCGACCGGGTGCGCCTCGCACCAGGCCAATGCGGTCAGCGGATCACCGAAGTCATACACGCTCAGTTCCGGCGCGATGTCTTCGATGACGTGACGCAGCATCGTCCGCGCGGACGTCTGGTCGTCAACAATGACGATGTTCAACGCGTACTCCGCCTGGTTTCTCGACCATGCTGGATCATCAGCAGGCGAGGATACCCTGCTGCTGCGAACGCTCGCACCCTGCATCGGCCCGACTCCCGTGTCATGCGTCCCGGTTCATGATCGTCATCACATTGTGAAGCGGACTCTCCACAATGCGCACTCCCCCTGGCGCCGATCAAGCCATAACAGACGTCAAGGTAGTGCATTAACGATACGCCGAGCGCGGGAGGCGTCAATCGCGCCGTCTCATTTCGGGACGGCGCGCACAAACGGGAGTCAAAAAGACGACTTACTGCTCCGGACGCATGTACGGGAACAGCAGCACGTCACGGATCGAGCTGCTGCCGGTCAGAAGCATCACCAGGCGATCAACGCCGATGCCGAGGCCGCCGGTCGGGGCCATGCCGTACTCCAGCGCACGGATGTAGTCGGCGTCGTAATGCATCGCCTCGTCGTCGCCGCCTTCCTTCGCGGCCACCTGGGCCTGGAAACGCTGGGCCTGGTCTTCCGGGTCGTTCAGTTCGGAGAAGCCGTTGGCCAGCTCCTTGCCGTTGACGAACAGCTCGAAGCGATCCGTGTAGCCCGGGTCGTTGTCATTGGCACGGGCCAGCGGCGAGACCTCGACCGGATGGTCGGTGATGAAGGTCGGCTGGATCAGGGTGTGCTCGACCGTGGCCTCGAAGATCTCCAGCAACAGCTTGCCCCAGCCGTAGGACGGCTTGACGCGGATGTTCAAGCGCTCGCAATGGCGCAGCAGCGCATCGCGGTCAGTGCAATCAGCGGCCGAGATTTCCGGGTTGTGGTGGCGCACTGCCTCATCCATGCGCCAGCGGCGGAACGCCGGGCCCAGGTCGATCTTCGCGCCGTCCCATTCCACTTCGGTGCCACCGTTCACGGCCTTGGCCACATCACGGATCACACCCTCGGTCAGGTCCATGATTTCGTTGTACGTGGCATAGGCCTCGTACAGTTCCATCATGGTGAATTCCGGATTGTGGCGGGTGCTGACGCCTTCATTGCGGAAGTTGCGGTTGATCTCGTACACACGCTCCAGGCCACCCACGGTCAGGCGCTTGAGGTACAGCTCCGGCGCCACGCGCAGGTACAGGTCCAGGTCCAGCGCGTTGTGATGGGTGGTGAACGGCTTGGCCGCCGCGCCGCCGGGGATGTAATGCATCATCGGCGTCTCGACTTCCAGGAAGTCGCGGTTGTCCAGCCACGCGCGCATGGCGCGGATGATCTTCGAGCGCTTGATGAACACTGCGCGCGATTCCGGGGTCACGATCAGATCGACGTAACGCTGGCGGTAGCGCTGCTCGACGTCGGCCAGGCCGTGCCACTTGTCCGGCAGCGGGCGCAGCGACTTGGTCAGCAGGCGGATCGACTCGGCCTTGACCGACAGTTCGCCGGTCTTGGTACGGGTCAGGCCGCCTTCGACGGCGATGATGTCGCCCACGTCCCAGCCCTTGAAGGCCGTGTAGGCATCGCCCAGCACCGCGCCCTGCAGGAACAGCTGGATGCGGCCGGACTCGTCCTGGATCTGCGCGAAGCTGGCCTTGCCCATGATGCGCTTGGCCATCAGGCGGCCGGCCATCTTCACCTGGCGGCCGTTGCCTTCCAGCGCCTCGGCGGTCCAGGTCTCGGCATCGGCGAATTCTTCCTGCAGGCGGCCGGCGAAGTCCTCGCGACGGAAGTCGTTCGGGTACGCGATGCCCTGCCCACGCAGCGTTTTGAGTTTCTCGCGGCGCTCGGCGATCAACTTGTTTTCGTCAACGGGGGGGGTATCGGTAGCTTCGCTCATGGATCTGCGGGAATCGTGTAGTGAGGGGGGATGTTGCACCCGGCACAGCCGGTTGCCCAGCATACCAAAACCGCCCTGCCCCGGCCTTGGGCCGGGCCCGCCCAGATGGCCGCCAACCTTGGTTGGCGGTCCGTGTGTCGACCAAGGTCGACACCTACCGGATTCCGGGGAACGACGCCCCGGTAGTCGCCAACCTTGGTTGGCGCTCGTCCCGGCGTCAACCGTTCCCAGGGAACGCCTGCCGCAGCTCGTCCACCAGCACCCGCTGGTTCTCCGAATAGTCCACCGGCACCGACACCAGGTGCACCCCGCCCTCGTTGAAGGCCGCCTCCAGCGTCGGGATGAACTGCTCGATGGCGGGCACCTCGTGGCCCTTGCAGCCGTAGGCTTCCGCGTACTTCACGAAATCCGGGTTGCTGAAGGTCATGCCGTAGTCGGTGAAGCCATCTACCGCCTGCTTCCAGCGGATCATGCCGTAGGCGCCGTCGTTGAGGATCAGCACCACCAGGTTCAGGCCCAGCCGACGCGCGGTCTCCAGCTCCTGGCTGTTCATCATGAACCCGCCATCGCCGCACACCGCCAGCACCCGCCGCTGCGGGTACAGGATCGAAGCCATGATCGCCGACGGCAGGCCCGCGCCCATGGTCGCCAACGCATTGTCCAGCAGCAGCGTATTGGCCACCTGGGTGCGGTAATTGCGCGCGAACCAGATCTTGTACATGCCGTTGTCCAGCGCCACGATGCCGTCCGGCGGCATCACCTGGCGCACGTCGTGCACCAGCCGCTGAGGCGTGAATCCAGCCTCCTCGGCTCGGTCAGCCAGATGTTCCAGAATGGTCGCGCGCAGCGGCAGCAGCGCGTCAGCGTTCGGCACCGCGCCTTCGATACGATCGGCCAACTGGGTCAGCGAACGACCGATGTCACCGATCACTTCCACCTGGGGGAAGTACACCTGCTCCACGGCCGCCTGCGAGTAGCCGATATGGATCACGGTCGGCCCACCCGGGCGCATCACGAACGGCGGCTTCTCGGTGACCTCGTGGCCGATGGTCACGATCACGTCGGCCTGGTCGATCGCCATGTGCACGTAATCGCGCTCGGTCAGCGCCGCGGTGCCCATGTACAGGCCCGAACCACCGGCCACCGCGCCCTTGCCCATCTGCGTGGTGAAGAACGGAATGCCGGCGCGCAACACGAACGCCGACAGCGCTTCGCTGGACTGCGGCCGCGACGCCGCCGAGGCGATCATCAGCAGGGGGCGCTTGGCGTTGCGGATGATCTCCGCCGCCCGATCCAGCGCCTCCGGACTGGCAATGGGACGATCCACCGCGTGCGGCGGAATCAGCGCCACGCCCTCGACCTCATCGGCGGCGATATCTTCGGGCAGCTCCAGCAGCACCGGGCCCGGGCGCTCTTCCTGGGCGACACGGAACGCCTCGCGGACGATGGTCGGGATGGTGCGCGCCGAGACGATCTGACGCGCCAGCTTGGTCAGCGGCTTCATCGTGCTGACGATGTCGACGATCTGGAAGCGCGCCTGCTTGCTGGCGACGATGCCCTTCTGCCCGGTGATCATGATGACCGGCCATGCGCCAAGCAGCGCATACGCGGCGCCGGTGGTGAAATTCAGCGCGCCGGGGCCGAGCGTGGCCAGGCACACGCCCGGCTTGCCGGTCAGGCGGCCATAGGTGGCCGCCATGAACACCGCCGCCTGCTCGTGGCGGGTGATGACCAGCTCGATGCTGGAATGACGCAGCGACTCGACCACGTCGAGATTTTCTTCGCCGGGAATGCCGAAAATGCGCTCGACGCCTTCGTTCTCAAGTGCGGCGACAAGCAGATCTGAACCCTTGGACATTGGAATGCCGTCCTTTTCGCTGGACTGATGGTGGATCGTTGCAGGGAGGATGGAAGCTGCGCGTCAACGCTTGTCGAACCACACCGTCTGCGCGTTGACGAATTCGCGGATGCCGAAGTGCGAGAGCTCACGGCCGAAGCCGCTCTTCTTCACGCCGCCGATCGGCACGCGCGGATCGGACGCAGAGAAGCCGTTGACGAATACACCGCCGGTCTGCAGCCGGCGCGCCAGCTGCATCGCACGGGCGCGGTCGCCACTCCACAGGTTGCCGCTGAGGCCGAACTCGCTCTGGTTGGCCAGTTCCACCGCATGGTCGGCGTCGCGGGCGCGGCTGATCGAGGCCACCGGCCCGAACGTTTCGGTGTCGAAGGCCTGCATGCCCGGCTCAACCCCGGCCAGCACGGTGGGTGCATAGAACGCACCCGGACGATCCAGCTGGTGCCCGCCGACCAGCAGCTGCGCACCGGCGTCGACCGAAGCGCGTACCTGCGCGTCGAGCTGCTCCAGCAGATCCTGGCGCGCCATCGGGCCGATGCGGTTTGCCGGGTCACGGCCGTCGCCAATGGTCAGTGCCTGCACCTTCCGGCAGAACTGCGCCACGAAACGATCGTAGACCGCGTCTTCGACGATGATGCGCTTGCCGGCGATGCAGACCTGCCCGGTGTTCTGGAAGCGCGAGGCCACCGCCGCATCGACGGCCGCATCAAGATCGGCATCGGCCAGGACGATGAACGGATCGGAACCGCCCAGTTCCAGCACCACCTTCTTCAGCGCCTGCCCGGCCTGGGCAGCAATGCTGCGGCCGGCGGCCACACTTCCGGTCAGGGTCACCGCCGCGATGCGGTCATCGGCGATCGCGCGGCTGGTGCCCTCGCGGCTGATGTTGGCCGCGATGAAGGTGCCCTCCGGCAAGCCGGCATCGCGCCATGCGGCGTCGAGCAGCTGCGCGGTACCGACGATGTTCTCGGCCGGCTTCAGCAGGAAGCCGTTGCCGCCCATCAGGATCGGCACCGCCGCGCGCATCACCTGCCAGTACGGGAAGTTCCACGGCATGATGCCCAGCACCACGCCCAGCGGCAGGTAGGACACGTAAGCCTTGTCGTCGGGCACCTGGGTCGGTTCGTCGCGCAGGAACTGCGCACCGTTGTCGGCGTACCAGTCGCACAGCACAGCACACTTCTCGATTTCGGCCAGCGCTTCGGCCTGGACCTTGCCCATTTCGGCGGTAGCCAGCGCGGCCAGCTTTTCACGGTCACGGCGTAGTACCGCGGCCATCGCACGCAGTACGTCTGCGCGCTGTTCGAGGTTCTTGACGCTCCAGGCCGCAAAGCCGACCTGGCCGCGATCCAGGATTGTTTCCAGCTCGGCGTCGGTGGCGAAGGGATGGCTGGCGATCTGCTGGCCGGTGGCCGGATCGCGGGAAATGGCGGTGGTGGGGGCAGCGGACATGCAGGGCTCCTGTTGTCTCGACAACGGGCGGTGGCCCGTCTCCTGCACAGGAATGTGGACCCGAATGGCGGAGGCAACAAGGCGTCTGCTTATCCTGTGACCTGCACTTACCTGCCTGAATGGGGTTTTCGGCAGGGCTGCGCCCTGCACCCGCTACGATCCAGAGCAACAGCAACAGCAACAGCAACAGCAGAAGCTGGTTTCCTGAGGGATGGCGGGGTGGGTCCGGTTGCGGGAGACGCCGTAAACCCTTCCATGGGGGCTTGGCCGCGGCATCCATGCCGCGGACACTCCCGCAACCGGACCCATCCCGCCTTCGACAGAGTTCTGCGATCTGTCGGGACGGCGCTCTGCGTCGCTGTTGGTGGGTGTCGACCTTGGTCGACACAGTAGATCCACGCCATGCGTGGATGACTCATTCGATATCTGAGAGAAAAATCGTGTCGACCAAGGTCGACACCTACCAACAGCCGCGCGGAACAAAGCCGCAGTTGCCAACAACCGCGCGAAATCTGTCTGAGGTGGGGTGGTGTGGGTTGGCAGGACCGTTGGCGCCATGGATGGCGCCATCGAGCCCCCATGGACGGGTTTACGGCGTGTCCTGTCAACCCACACCACCCCGCCATCCCTCGGATAGTCCGCTGTTGCTGTTGCCGTTGCTGTCGCTTCGGCCTCTGCGGGTGCAGGGCGCAGCCCTGCCGAACACCCCCCTACTTCCGCGGCAGGTAGGTCACCAGGGAAAGGTCATGCCGGCTCTCCGGCACCAGCGCCACGTACTGCAGGTCCAGCAACCCGCGCGTAGGGTGGTTCAGCTTCTTCGCCCCTTCATCGAACCGGCGCACATCGTGCTCCGGCCACCACTGGCGGAACTCCTCGCTGTGCGCCGAGATGTCCTCGACCAGCGCCAGGAACGGCGCCTTGTCTGGCGCCTGCGCCATCGCCGCGCGGAAGCCTGCCAGCAGGCCGCGGGTCATTTCTTCCCAATTGAGGATCAGCGTGCGGTACGGCGGGTACAGGAACATCAGCCGCAGCGTATTGCGCTCGTGCGGCGCCAGCTGGCTGTAGTCCACGAACAGATCGGCGATGGCCGGGTTCCAGGCCAGGATGTCGAAGCGGGTGTTGCGCACGTACGCCGGGATCGGCTGCATCGCCTCCACCAGCTGGCGCAGGCCGTCGGTCACACTCTCGTCCGGTGATTCCAGCGGCACGCCGTAGCCGGACAGCGCGAAGGCATAGGCGCGTTCGTCGTCGCTCATGCGCAGCACCTGTGCCAGGCGCTCAAGCACTTCGGGAGAGGCGCGCACTTCACGACCCTGCTCGATCCAGGTGTACCAGCTCACGCTGACCCCGATCGCCAGCGCCACTTCCTCGCGCTTCAGGCCCGGGGTGCGCCGCCGCCCGGCCGGCAGGCCGAGCGTGGCGGGGTCGACACGGGCGCGGCACGCCTTGAGGAAGCCGCCGAGTTCCTTGCGTTCACTTTCGCTGCGCATCATCGCTACCGCCGTACCCGTTGTAGCGTCGAGCCATGCTCGACGCATCTGCTACTGCGCCAACAGCAGCCGAGCATGGGCTCGGCTCTACCGGAAGCGTGATCAGCCACCCTCGGCGTTGCGCACGAGGGTGACGACATCCGCGCAGGCGCGCCGATCAGGCATCGACGCGCTTGGAGCCCACGGCCAGGCCGGCCTTCAGGCTGGCCTCGACGAACTCGTCCAGATCGCCGTCCAGCACCTTCTGCGTATCCGAACGTTCGATGCCGGTACGCAGGTCCTTGATGCGGCTCTGGTCGAGCACGTAATTGCGGATCTGGCTGCCCCAGCCGATGTCGGACTTGGTCGCTTCCACGGCGTCCTTTTCGGCGTTGCGCTTCTGGATCTCCAGCTCGTACAGCTTGGCGGCCAGCATCTTCATCGCGTTGTCGCGGTTCTGGTGCTGGCTGCGGCCGGTCTGGCAGGCCACGACGATGTTGGTCGGGATGTGGGTGATGCGCACCGCCGACTCGGTCTTGTTGACGTGCTGGCCACCGGCACCCGACGAACGGTACACGTCGGTACGCAGGTCGGCCGGATTGATGGTGATGTCGATGTTGTCATCGATTTCCGGCGACACGAACACCGAGGTGAAGCTGGTGTGGCGGCGGTTGTCCGAGTCGAACGGCGACTTGCGCACCAGGCGGTGCACACCGGTCTCGGTCTTCAGCCAGCCATAGGCATAGTCGCCTTCCACGCGCAGCGTGGCCGACTTGATGCCAGCAACGTCGCCGCCGGAGACTTCCATCAGCTCGGTCTTCCACCCACGCGATTCACACCAGCGCAGGTACATGCGCAGCAGGATCTCGGCCCAGTCCTGGGCTTCGGTACCACCGGCACCGGCCTGGATGTCGACGAACGCGGCCGCATTGTCCATCTCGCCGGAGAACATGCGCTGGAACTCCAGCTTCTCCACGTGCGCCTGGTGCTTGTCGAGGTCGGCGACCACCGCCAGTGCGGTGTCCTCGTCCTGCTCGGACTCGGCCAGCTCGAGCAGTTCGGTGGCGTCGTTCAGGCCATCCAGCACCGAGGCGATGCCGCCCACGGTCTTTTCCAGGCTGGAACGTTCGCGGCCCAGGTTCTGGGCGTACTCGGCGTTGTTCCAGACGTCGGGGCTTTCCAGCTCCCGCGTTACTTCTTCAAGACGCTCTTTCTTGGCGTCGTAGTCAAAGATACCCCCGAAGCGACAGCACGCGATCGGTCAGATCGGTGATGCGCTGGCGGACAGGATTCAGTTCGATCATGTCGGCGGTTATGCATTCAAAAGATGACTGCCAATGATACCGCAGGCCGGGGGCGCCCGGAATGAGGGACCAGGCCTGCCGCTGGGAGCCAACCACTGGTAGACCCGCCTCTGTAGAGTCGACTGTCAGTCGACTGCTTTTCATTCAGGTTGCGGTGGAGCCCGCGCTGCGCGCGATAGTCGACCAACAGTCGACTCTACCCGCGCCCGCGCCGCCCAGCGCCTGCCGCAGGACCGGCAGCTGGCGCCGGCTGCAGGGCACTTTGGCTCCATCGGCCATGTGCAGCAGGGCCTCGCCGCCATCCAGCGGCTCGATCGAGCGCAACTGGCCGCGATTGATCAGCCAGCTGCGGTGCGGGCGCAGGAACTCGCCCGGGTCCAGCCGCTGCTCCAGCACCGCCATGGTGATGCGCAGCGGGTAGTCGTGGCCGCGTACCCGCAAGTTCACGTAGTTCCCCGCCGCCTGGGCGTACTCCACGTCTGCCGTGGCCACCAGGAACTCCTTGCCCAGCTTGCGCACCAGGAAGTGCTGGGGGCGCTCGACCGGTTCCACCGGCGGGCCGACGTCGGGCTCGGCCAGCAGGCGCGCCTCGCCCTGCCTGCGCCGGCCGAACCAGCTGGCGAAGTGCTCCAGCGCGACGAAAATCGCGAACGTGCGCACATCCTTCAGGTATTCATACGCAAAACGCTCCAACCAGCCGGCATCATCCTGGTAGCGGTAGCCCAGCGACGCGTAGGCCAGGTGCCGCAGCAGCATCATCCCCACCACATGCAGCAACGACCAGCCGACGCTGGCCAGCAGATACAGCGGCAACCGCCGCTTCCAGGTATCGGCATGCAGCGGCCAGCGCTCACAGCTCCACCACAGCAACGGCAGGGTCAACAGGATCAGGCCGAGGCTGCTGAACTCCCAGATCAAGGGTTCCCACAAGCCGAGATCAGCGCCGCGGCGACTGGCATCCATAACATCGACCAACGCGTTGGCCACCGCCGAGGCCGACAGGATTGCCGCCCATACCAGCAGTCGGGTTGAAATGCGCCAGCGCGGTGGTCGGCCCTGGGTCATTGCTGCATCCATGTCGTTGCGGTGCTCCAGCCTGCCTCAAGGGACCAAGGGTAGCGGCTCCATTGGTCCCACCACCCCCGCCATTGGTCACTGCGTCGGTTCCAGCGGCCCCTTGCCGGTCGCCGCACGGACCGGACGGCGTCACCTTGGCTCGACTCTCCGGCACACCACCACCATGACCCGACGCTACGACATCGACGCCCTGCGCGTGTTCGCCTTCGCCCTGCTGATCCTCTACCACACCGCCATGGCCTACGTGGACGACTGGGGCTTTCACCTCAAGAGCGTGCATACCGCCGAATGGCTGCAGTGGCCGATGCTGTTCGTCAACCGCTGGCGGATGTCGCTGCTGTTCCTGATCTCGGGTATCGCCATCGCGCTGATGCGGCCGGAAGGCAGGTTGCTGCGCTTCGCCGGCCTGCGCACCTGGCGGCTGCTGCTGCCGCTGCTGTTCGGCATGTTCGTGATCGTGCCGATCCAACCCTACTGCGAAGGCGTAGCCAACGGCCACGTGGCACCCGGCTTCGGCCACTTCCTGCTGCGCTATTGGCAGGTGCGGCCGTGGCCGGAAGGGAGCTTTGCCGGTTGGCAGTACGGCATCACCTGGAACCATCTGTGGTACCTGGCGTATCTCTGGAACTACACGCTGGCCCTGGCCCTTTTGATGCCGTTGCTGGGAACGGCGGTGGTGCGCCGCGCGGTGGCGTTCTGCGCAGCATCGCCGATGCTGCTGATCGGCCTTCCGTCCGCCCTGCTGCTGGCCTGGGTGATCTGGCTGGAGCCGATCTACCCGTCCACCAATGCCCTGCTCAGCGACTGGTACCAGCACGCGAAGTACGCAACCGTATTCCTGGCCGGCTACCTGCTGGGTCGTGAGCCGGTGTTCTGGCAGCGCGTGGTCGCCCTGCGCCGCACCACGCTGTGGCTGGCGCTTGCTGCCGTTGGCTGGTATCTGGGGTTGCGCATCCTCGGCCAGGTGCTGCCCGCCGACTCACCGCTGCGGCAATGGCCCGAACCGTTCTGGGACCTGCAGGGCCGGGCCAGCCAGTCGCTGTACGTCTGGACCGCGCTGCTGAGCATCCTCGGCTGGGGCAAAGTCTTCCTCGACCGCCCGTTCCGCTGGCTGCCGTACTGCACCGAGGCGATCTATCCCTGGTACATGCTGCACCAGAGCCTGATCATCGCCCTGCTGTTCTGGCTCAAGCCGTTGCAACTGGGTCCTTGGCTGGAGCCGTCGCTACTGCTGGGCGGCACCGTCGGCGGCTGCATGCTGATCCACGAACTGCTGATCCGACGCTCCCGCTGGCTGCGGCCCCTGTTCGGCCTGAAGGCCGATCCGCTATCGTCACCGGCGGTACGCGCCGCCACGGCGCGATGAGGACAACGGATGTTCCAGACCCACTGGCACCTGTGGCTGCAGCAGACCTTCGACGGCGGCTGGATGCTGGCGCTGATGCAGTTCATCAGCCTGCTCGGCTACGAAATGGCCTACACCGCGCTGATCCTGCTCTGCGCGTTCGGCGCACGATTGCGCGCCGGCCTGTGCGTGATGCTGGCGGTACTGATGATGGCCTGCGCCACCCACGCGATCAAGCAGGGTGCCGCCCTGCCCCGCCCATCGGACGTGGATGCACGCGTGCTGGACAAAGGGGTGCCGTCGCATCCGTTCGTGGTCGATGGCGGAGGGCACACGTTCTGGTCCCTGCCTGATTCCCGGGCCACCGCGATGCTGCGCGCGCAGCCCGATGCCGACTATGGCTTCAACAGTGGCCACGTCGGCGTAGCCACCGCCGCCGGCGTGGGCCTGCTGCTGGCGTTCGGCATCCGCCGCCGCTGGCTGCGCTGGGCATTGGCGTTCGGTTGGCCACTGCTGATGGCGGTGTCACGGATGTACCTGGGCCGGCATTTCCTGGCCGACGTGCTGGCCGGCTGGCTGGTCGGCATCGGTGTTGCGTTGCTGGCGTGGCAGTTGATGCCAGGCATGCGCTCAAACCAGCGTTGGCAGCTGCCGGTCCTGCCGGGGCTGGGCGTGCTGATGGCCTGGGCGGCGGTAACCACCCGCTTCGTTCCGGTGGGTGAAGCCGGTCGACTGCTCGCACTGGGCCTGCTGGTGGCGTGGCTGCAATGGCGTGGCTGGCCGAAGGACCCGCAGGGTATCGTGCAGCGGATATTGCGCGTGTTGGGCGTGGTGCTGATCTACCTGCTGGCGCGGCCGTTGATCGACTGGCTTGCCGGAACTGCGGCGCTGCCGGAGGTACCGGCGACCGAGCTGCTGTGGCAGACCGTGGGCACGCTGTTGATCCTCGGCGGCGGCGTGGCGCTGACGCGGTGGATTCCGCGCCAGCGCCTTCCAGCAGTCGAAGACGTGCGGTAGATCCACGCCATGCGCGGACAGGCCCTTCCCCGGCTGTGCAGCCGCCGGGCATGGCCCGGCACTACCGCACCTCGAATTCGCCCACCAGCACGGTTTCGGCGCGATCCTTCAACCGCATCGTGACCATCTGGTCCTTTTGCTTCGACGTGCCCCAGTGGGTGGTCAGGCGCAGCATCAGCGTCGTCGCCCCGGTCACCAGCTGCTGGCGGCTGCCGAAGTAGTTCGCCTCCACCTTGTACTTGCCCGGCTTGGCATTGCGTAGCGAGAACTGCTCGGGACCATAGCCGCCGGTGAAGTCCTGCGACATCTGCCCGCCCTGGTAGGTCAGGCGGTTGCCGTAGTAGGCGCGCTCGCCGTTCGGGTCGGTCACCCACAGGTCCATGTCGCTGTTGTCGGCGTCCCACGACAGCACCACGCGCAGGTCCAGTGGCATTGCCTGCAGCAGGCGCGGGTCGATGCTGGTGGTATCCAGCCGGGGCGTGCTGCGGGCCACCAGGTTGGTCAGTTCATCCAATGCGATCAGGGCGATGCCATCGAAGCGGCTGTCCCACGGCCGCACCACCACCTGGTACAGCGGCGCCAGCGCCTGCTGCGGCTTGCCGGCCGCTGCCAGTGCCAGGCCCAAGTCGCGGAAGCTCTGCGGCTCTTCCTGGCCCATCGCCAGCACCTGCTCGAACACCGGCACCGCCAGTGCGGGGGCATCAGCCTGCATCAGCCGGTAACCGAGCACGCGCAGCAGGTGCCGGTTGTCCAGGTCCATCTCGGCCAGGTTCGACAGCACACGCAGTGCCAGGTCGCGCTGACCCTGCTCCAGCAGCAGGTCGGCTACGTCGAGGAAGAACGCGCTGCTGTCGGCATGCGCATCGCGCTCGGCCAGGTAGCGGTCATACAGTTGCGACGCCGGGCCCTGGCGCAGGCGCCGGGCGATGGCCGAATCCGACTGCCAGGCCGCCAGCTGGATACCGAGCTCGCCCTCGTTGGCGGCAGCGGGCGCAGCGACACGACCACCAGTGACCGTGATTGAATCCAGGGCCTTGTTCGATGCAGGCGCCGAGCGACGTGCACGCGCGCTGCTGGCTTCCATGCGCTGCTCGGCGGCGGCGGCCAGCGGTGCCGGGGCGGGCGGTGCCGCAGGGGCCGGCGCGGCGAGCATTGCCACCGGCGCCGATTCCATCGCGTAGCCCGCCGAGGCCACTTCCAGCGCCCCGCCCTTCGCCTGCGGCGGCACACCCTTCGGCCAGCTGCGGCTCCACCACTGCTGGCGCTCCTTCCAGCGTGCCGCCACTTCATCCATGCGCTCGCGATCAGCAGCGGCGCGATCTCTTACCTGCACTGCAAACCTGGCGTCGTACCCGGCGCGCAGCGTGCCCGAAGGGCGGATCGCATAGCGCAGGTAGTCCTCCAACGTCTCCAGCACGATCAGCGAGGTGTCCGGGCCGACCAGGCCAAACTGCTGCGACAGCCGCTGCATCGCCTCGCGGTTGCCACGGCGGTCGGCGGCCAGCTGCTGCAGGCGCGCCTGCGCCCACAAGCCCGCCAGCAGTTCTCCGTCGTTGCTCTTCTGCGTGGCGGGCAGCGCCTGCCATTCGCCGCCACCCACGCGCACCCGCATCGGCACACTGTCGGCCGCCAGTCGTGCATGCAGCCACAACCAGCCCTGGGCTTCACTGCGACGATCGATCACCACGTCCTGCACGCCGCGCCCTGCATCGACCTGCACATCCAGCGGCGACGACAGCAGCTCGCGCGCCGCCGCATCAACATCCTCGCCCAGCGCAACGAAGCGGCCGCCACGCGCTTCGGTCCAACCACGCAGTCGCACGGCATCGGTGCGCGCACCGGCGCTGCTGACCGCAAACAGGCGTTGATCCGGCGCCATCGCCGGCAGCTGTTCCGGCCCGTAGGTCAACAGCCCATCGCTGACCAGCAGGTACTCCTTCACGCCCGGCTGCGACTGCCACTGCGCCAGCGCGCTGGCACCGTCCGGGCGCACCGCCTGCAGTGCTGCGCGCAGCTCGTTCCAGTTACCGGCGCGGATGCGGAAGCGACGCACCGGTTCAGCGCGATCACGCAGCACGGTCAAGGCCACGGTGCCGTCACCCAGCGCTGCGAAATAGCGATCCAGCAGGGCGAACTCACGCGTGCGATCGCGCTGCCCCGCCGAACCGGAGCCGTCCCAAAGCAGGCCGATCTCGCTGGGCAACGTGCGGGGTGTACTGCTGGCCGCCACCGGCAGCTGTGCCAACAGGTAGTGCCCATCCTGCCAGGGCGCCACCTGCACCTGTGCGTGGCGGGCTGCCGGCAGGTTCCACTGGAGTTGCTTCGGCAGCTGCGCACCCTTGCCCTGCCACTGCAGCTGGCCCGCGCTGATGCGGAATGGCGCAGTACCTGCGGTGGCCGCGTCGGGAGCATGCACCTTCAGTTCAACCGAGGCTGCACCGGCGGCGAACTGCAGCGGCAGCGTCCACTGCCAGCTTTGGCCGGCGAAGGCCAGCGGTTCGCGGATCACCAGCTGCACACGCCGACTGCCACCGGCCGGCAGCGGGTAGACGCGCAGGCGGAACTGGTTGCCGGCGGTCTGTTCCAGCAGGCCCGGATCGACACCACGGCGGGCGATTTCCTCGAACACCTGGCGGCCGCGGTCCTTGGCCACCGGCACCGCGTCACGCATCTCGCCGTTGATATCCAGCGCGAAGCCGGTGATCTGCTGGCCATCAGCCAGCGGGAACTGCAGCTCACCCTCCAGCACACGACGGTTCGGGTTGTGGAATTCCAAGGTGATCCGGGTCTGGGCAACGCCGGCCTGGACCTCGCCTTCGATGCGGGCGTGTCGCAGTTGGACCGCCTGCTCGGCAGCCGGGGCAATCAGCAACGGCGTGCTGGCCTGCGGCCGGGAGATCGGCGGCGACTGCGCGCCAGCGGGCCAGGCCGCAAGGGCCAGCAACAACACAGTGCAGCAACGGGCGAAGACCATGACAGGACTCCAGTGGGATCGTGGATCGTTGAACGCACCAGCAACCGTAACGGGGTTGGCGGGCCCCCAAAAAGGGGACGGAGGGGATTAAGTCGCAATTGGCAAACAAGGCAAAAGCGGCTTAATCCCCTCCGTCCCCTTTTTTTAGGCGGGCAGGCAGTGTTCGATGATCAGCTGGATGGCGCTGCCGCCACGGTAGTCATCGCAGGCCAGTCGGTAGGCCAGGTGGACGTGACGTGATGGCGCGTTGCCGTGCCAGCCGCCGAAATGAATGGCGTTGATCGTGCCGGGTACGCCCGGCAGGCGCAGTTCCAGCTTGAGGTGGCGTTCCTTCAGTACTCGCCAGTTGGCCACTTCGAAGTGGCCGTCGAACAGTGGCTCGGGGAAACCCTGGCCCCACGGCCCGGCCAGGCGCAGCGCATCGGCGTGGCGATGGTCCAGCTCATCCGCCGCCAGTTCGCCGTCACTGAGCACCTGCTGCTGCAGTGCGGCCGGATCGAGCATCTCCAGCACCACGGCGACGAAGGCGGCCTTGAAGTCATCGACGTGATCCAGCCGCATGCTCAGCCCGGCCGCCATGGCATGCCCACCGAAGCGCTCGATCAGGCCCGGATGGCGCGCATCGACCAACGCCAGCGCGTCACGGATGTGCAGGCCGGGAATGGAGCGCGCCGAGCCACGCAGGGTGTCGGCGCCCGGTTCGGCCGGGGCAAAGGCGATCACCGGGCGATGCAGGCGATCCTTCATCTTCGAAGCGACCAGGCCGACCACACCGGGATGCCAGTCGGCATCGAACAGGCAGGCCGCGACCGGTCGCTGACCGGCCATGTCCAGCACCACGCGGGTCAAGGCCTGCTCGGCGTCGTCAGTCATCGACTGCTGGACGGCGCGCCGTTCCGAGTTGATCTGCTCCAGCGTCTGCGCGATCTCCCGCGCCTGGCGCGGGTCTTCGGTCAGCAACAGCGCGATGCCCAGCGCCATGTCTTCCAGCCGGCCCGCCGCGTTCAGGCGTGGGCCGAGTGCGAAGCCGATGTCGGTGGCGGTCAGCCGCGCCGCGTCACGGCCGCTGGCTTCGATCAGCGCTCGCAGACCGACGCAGCCCTGCCCCGCGCGCAGACGGCGCAGGCCCGCGCTGACCAGTGCCCGGTTGTTCGGATCCAGCGCCACCAGGTCGGCGACGGTGCCGACCGCCACCAGGTCCAGCAGCGTGGTCAGGTCCGGCCCCTTGCCATCGGCGAAGACGCCGGCCTCGCGCATGTGACGGCGCAGCGCCATCAGCACGTAGAAGATCACACCGACGCCGGCCAGCGACTTGCTGGGGAACGCATCACCGTCGAGATTGGGATCGACGATGACATCGGCCGGCGGCAGCTGCGGCCCGGGAAGGTGATGGTCGGTGACCAGCACCTGCCAGCCCCGCGCCTTGGCCGCGATCACGCCCGCATGGCAGGCGATGCCGTGGTCGACCGTGACCAGCAGGTCCGGCTGCAGCGCGGCCAGCTCCTCCACCAGAGAAGGTGACAGGCCGTAGCCGTGCACCATGCGGTTCGGCACCGCGTGGAAGACGTGTTGCGCGCCGAGCATGCGCAGGCCACGCACGCCGACCGCACAGGCGGTGGCGCCATCGCAATCGAAATCGCCGACCACCAGGATGCGCTTGTCGTTGGCGATGGCCTCGATCAGCAGACCCACCGCATCATCGATGCCGGTCAGCAGCTCCGGCGCGTGGAGGCTGCCCAGCTTCGGCAGTGCCAGCTCTGGCGTACCGGCGCCGCGGCTGGCATAGAGTCGCGCCAGCAGTGGCAGCGTGCCGTCTGGCCAGCTGCCGGGTACGACCGCATCGCGGCGGCGGATCATCGGCGTATCAGAGGACGGCTGCGCAGCATCGGCGGCAAGGGACATCGGCATCGCCGGGTTGCGGAAGACATCCCCATGATAGCGCGGGGTCGGATCTCTCTGCCCGCAGGAGGCTCCACCCCGATCGCTGGCATTTGGAATCTGCCAGCCTATCTTCCATGCTTGTCGGCCCGGAAATGGACTTCAACGCATGCATCGTACGCTCCTTCCCGCGCTGCTGGGCCTCGCCCTGGCCCCGGCCACCCACGCCGCCACGCCCGAACCGAAGGCCGGCGTGCAGTTCCAACACAACGACTGGTCGCTGGCCTGTGACAACACCGGCACCTGCCGCGCCGCCGGCTACAGTCCGGAACAACCCGGCAATCTGCTCAGCCTGATGCTGGAACGCGTGGGCGGCCCGGGTACGAAGGTGCTCGCGCGGCTGCGCAACGGCGAGGATGGCGAAAGCGCGACGCCGACCGGGGCGCTGCGCCTGCGCCTGAACGGCAAGGACCTGGGCCCGGTGCGCGACACCGGCGACGGAGATCAAGTACTGCTGCAGCAGGGACAGACCGATGCGCTGGTCGCCGCGCTGCCGCGCCACGCACGCATCGACATCATCGACGGCAAGGGCAAGGCGTGGCCGATCTCCGACAGCGGTGCAGCGGCCGTACTGCTGAAGATGGACGAGGCCCAGGGCCGGCTGGGCACACCCGGTGCGCTGGTGCGGCGTGGCGACAAGCCCGAAGCGAGCGTGCCTGCGGCGTTGCCGGTGCCAGTGATCATGCGCGGCACGCTGATGGCACCGCGCGCCTCGGACGCGGCACTGGCGAACGCACCGGGCCTGCGCAAGGCACTGATCGCCAGCCTGCCGAAGCCGGATGAGTGCGGCCGCCTGAGCGAGGGTGGGACAGACGAGATCGAGATCCAGCGACTGGACGCCCAGCATGTACTGGCAAGCACCAGCTGCTTCATGGGTGCCTACAACTTCAGCAGCGGCTACTGGGTAGTGCAGGACAAGGCGCCGTACCAGGCGAAGTTCGTGACCTCCAACGCGGAGGACTTTGATCGCGATGACGCGACGCTGCGCGGGCGCTTCCGTGGGCGCGGCATCGGTGACTGCTTCTCCGGCCACGACTGGGCCTGGGATGGTGCGCGATTCGTGAAGAGCGGCGAGTTCACCACCGGGCAGTGCCGCGGCGTGGCGGGAGGGCATTGGCAGCTGCCGACCGTGGTCAGCACGGTGAGGTGATTGTTTGCAGGGCTGCGCCCTGCACCTGCCGAAGCAACATCCGAAGCAACAGCAACAGCGGGGAGTCCGTGGGTTGGCGGGGCGGTGTCGGATTGCGGGGACGCCGCAAGTACGTCCCTGTAGGCTTGGCAGCCGCATCCATGCGGCTGACACCCCGCAATCCGACACCGCCCCACCTTCGACAGGTTCACGCCGCTGCTGGTAGGTGTCGACCTTGGTCGACACATCTTTCAGATATCGATAGACAAAATGGGGTCAGAGCCGTTTTCCCTAGGAAAACGGATCCGACCCCGCTCGGCCGAGGCCCCGATCAGTCGTGAAGCTGGCGCGGCTTCTTCCAGAACTGCCAGCGCTGTCCGCGATCCAGCTGGAACTGCAGGCCGTCCTCGAAATCCAGCACCAGCCGCTGCAGCTCGCCGCGCTTCAGCGCGGCCAGCAGCGGACGGATCGCATCGTTGCCGAGCTGCTGCAGCGAGCGCAGCTGGCGCAGATCAACCAGTGCATCCACCGCCTGCTCGCCATCCACGGCTACGCCAGCCGCAAGAGCCAGGCCCTGCAGCAGCGCATCGCGGCTGCGCACCTGCGCATGCGGCGTGCTGACCGATACCGGCATCACGCCACCACCCCAGAACCACAGCGAATTGATCGGCTGTTGTCCCTGCGCGGCGCGCTGCTGGTTCCAGGAATGGTTGTGCAGCAGTACCTGCGCTTCGGTCATCAGCGCCCGCCAACGGCGGCCGACCTCGCCTTCCGGCAGGTGCGAGAACAGGTCATCGCCCAGCACCTCGTCCGGACTGTCGAAGTCCGGCAGGGCCAGGTCGATCGGCAGGCGCAGGTACCAGCGCGAAGGGTCCGGTGCGTCGAGCACGAATCCGGCATCGGCGAACAACGGCTGCAGCACCGGCAGCAGGGCCAGGCAGTCGGCCAGGGTCGGTCGCAGCGTTTCGCCGTAGGCCATCATCCGCGCGCCATGCATGTCCGGCACCATGCAGGCCGGATCGGCACGCAGCCAGCTGGCGCCAGCGGCATCGCCGACGTCGCGCTGGCGGGTCAACGCGGCCACCGGCCATTGCGGCGCGGCGACCGTGAAATGGCGCGTCAGCTGCGCGCGTTCACCCGGTGCGACCTGCACCGTCGTGGCGCGGCCAAGCGCGCGCGCCACATCGTCCGGCAGCGCAGCCGCGGCAAAGCGGCTGCGTGCCGGCAACAGCAGGGTCGCCGTTGCCACCGGGTCAGTCCACGTAGCTGACGCTGACGATCTCGTACTCGCGCTGGCCGGCCGGGGCGTCGATCACGATCGAATCACCTTCCAGCTTGCCGATCATCGCGCGCGCCACCGGCGAGGAAATCGCGATCAGGCCCTGCTTGATGTCCGCCTCCAGGTCACCGACGATCTGGTACTTCTTCTCTTCGTCGGTTTCCACGTCGGCCAGCGTCACGCTGGCGCCGAACACCACCTTGGAGCCGGCATTGAGCTTGCTCACGTCGATGATCTCGGCGTGCGACAGCTCGCCTTCGAGCTGCTTGATGCGGCCTTCGATGAAGCCCTGTTCCTCGCGCGCGGCGTGGTACTCGGCATTCTCCTTCAGGTCGCCATGCTCACGCGCTTCGGCGATGGCGGCGATCACCTTGGGGCGCTTGACCGACTTCAGGTGATCCAGTTCGTCGCGCAGCTTCTGCGCGCCCTTCATCGTGATGGGGGCTCTCATGCATTCAACTCCTTGTGCAGCTCCTGCAGCGACCAGACGGGGCCGGTGCCGCGGAATTCCAGTGAATCCACCAGCGCCTTGGCGCCGGCAATGGTGGTCGAGTAGGTGACGCGATGCTGCAGCGCCTCGCGACGGATCGAGAACGAGTCGTTGATCGCCGAACGACCTTCGGTCGTGTTGACGATGTAGACGATCTCGCCGTTCTTGATCGAGTCGACGATGTGCGGACGGCCTTCGACCACCTTGTTGATGATCTCGCAGTCCATGCCGTGCTGCTGCAGCCACGCGGCGGTGCCACGGGTCGCGACCAGGCTGTAGCCACGCGCCAGCAGCGCCTTGGCCACCGGCAGCACGCGCTTCTTGTCCGGATCGCGGACCGAAACGAAGGCCTTGCCGACCGGCGGTGCCTTGATGCCACCGGCTTCCTGCGCACGCGCGAAGGCGGCGTTGAAGCTGCGGCCCACGCCCATCACCTCACCGGTGGAGCGCATCTCCGGCCCGAGGATCGGGTCGACGCCCTGGAACTTGGCGAACGGGAAGATCGCTTCCTTCACCGAGTAATAGTCCGGCACGATTTCCTTGGTCGCGCCCTGCTCGGCCAGGCTCTTGCCGGCCATGCAGCGCGCCGCGATCTTGGCCAGCGGCATGCCGGTGGCCTTGGACACGAACGGCACGGTGCGCGAGGCACGCGGGTTCACTTCCAGCAGGTAGATGGTGTCGGCACCTTCATCGCTGGTCTGGATCGCGAACTGGGTGTTCATCAGGCCCACCACGTTCAGGGCCTTGGCCAGCTCCACCACCTGGCGGCGCAGTTCGGCCTGGGTTTCAGCCGACAGCGAGTACGGCGGCAGCGAGCAGGAGGAATCGCCCGAGTGCACGCCGGCTTCTTCGATGTGCTCCATCACGCCACCGATCAGGACGTTGCCCTCCTTGTCGGCGATGATGTCGACGTCGCACTCCACGGCGTTGTCGAGAAAGCGGTCCAGCAGCACCGGCGAATCGTTGGACACCTTCACCGCGTCGCGCACGTAGCGGGCCAGGTCGGCTTCGCCGTAGACGATTTCCATCGCACGGCCGCCCAGCACGTAGCTCGGGCGCACCACCAGCGGGTAGCCGATCTCGCGGGCCAGCAGCAGCGCTTCCTGGTCGTTGCGGGCGATGCGGTTCGGCGGCTGCTTCAGGCCCAGCTTGTCGACCAGCTGCTGGAAGCGCTCGCGGTCCTCGGCCAGGTCGATCGAATCCGGGCTGGTACCGATCACCGGCACGCCGTTGGCTTCCAGCGCGCGCGCCAGCTTCAGCGGGGTCTGGCCGCCGTACTGCACGATCACGCCCTTCGGCTGTTCCAGCTCGACGATTTCCAGCACGTCTTCCAGGGTCAGCGGTTCGAAGTACAGGCGATCGGAGGTGTCGTAGTCGGTCGACACGGTTTCCGGGTTGCAGTTGACCATGATGGTTTCATAGCCATCCTCGCGCAGCGCCAGTGCCGCGTGCACGCAGCAGTAGTCGAACTCGATGCCCTGGCCGATGCGGTTCGGGCCACCGCCCAGGATCATGATCTTGTCGCGGTTGCTCGGCGCGGCCTCGCACTCGTCCTCGTAGGTCGAGTAGAGGTAGGCGGTACCGGTGGAGAATTCACCGGCACAGGAGTCCACGCGCTTGTAGACCGGGCGCACCTTGTGCGCACGACGCAGCGCGCGGATGGCGGCTTCGTTGGTGCCGGTCAGCTGCGCCAGGCGGGCGTCGGAGAAGCCGGCGCGCTTCAGCTTGCGCAGGCGTGCAGCGTCCAGCGCGTCGATGCCACCCGCGGCGACGTCAGCTTCGGCAGCGATGATTTCCTCGATCTGGTCCAGGAACCAGTGATCGATGAACGACAGCGCGTAGATCTCTTCCACGCTCATGCCGGCGCGGAATGCATCGGCGACGAAGAACAGGCGCTCCGGACCCGGTGCCTTCAGTTCGCGGCGCAGGGTCTGCAGGTCGTCTTCGTTGCCCAGGTCCAGGCCGGTCGGGTCGAAGCCGACCTTGCCGGTTTCCAGGCCACGCAGGGCCTTCTGCACCGACTCCTGGAAGGTGCGGCCCATCGCCATCACCTCACCCACCGACTTCATCTGGGTGGTCAGGCGGGCGTCGGCGGCCGGGAACTTCTCGAAGGCGAAGCGCGGGATCTTGGTGACGACGTAATCGATGGACGGCTCGAACGAGGCCGGGGTCAGGCCGCCGGTGATCTCGTTCTTCAGTTCGTCCAGGGTGTAACCCACGGCGAGCTTGGCGGCGACCTTGGCGATCGGGAAGCCGGTGGCCTTGGAGGCCAGCGCCGAGGAACGCGACACGCGCGGATTCATCTCGATGACGACCACGCGGCCGGTCTTCGGGTTGATGCCGAACTGCACGTTCGAGCCACCGGTATCGACGCCGATCTTGCGCAGCACGGCGATGGAGGCATCGCGCAGGCGCTGGTATTCCTTGTCGGTCAGGGTCTGCGCCGGGGCCACGGTGATCGAGTCACCGGTGTGCACGCCCATCGGGTCGAGGTTTTCGATCGAGCAGACGATGATGCAGTTGTCCGCGGTATCGCGGACCACTTCCATCTCGAACTCCTTCCAGCCCAGCACCGACTCTTCCACCAGCACTTCGGTGGTCGGCGACAGTTCCAGGCCACGGCTGACGATCTCGACCAGCTCTTCGCGGTTGTACGCGATGCCGCCACCGCTGCCGCCCAGGGTGAAGCTGGGGCGGATGATGGTCGGGTAGCCAACGCGGGTCTGGATCTCCAGCGCTTCGTCCAGGGTGTGGGCGACGGCGGCGGTCGGGCATTCCAGGCCGATCTCACCCATGGCCACGCGGAACAGCTCGCGGTCTTCGGCCATGCGGATCGCTTCGCGCTTGGCGCCGATCAGTTCGACGTTGTACTTCTCCAGCACGCCGTTGTCGGCCAGGTCCAGCGCGCAGTTCAGCGCGGTCTGGCCACCCATGGTCGGCAGCAGCGCATCGGGCTTTTCCTTGGCGATGATCTTCTCGACCGTCTGCCAGTTGATCGGCTCGATGTAGACGGCGTCGGCCATCTCCGGGTCGGTCATGATCGTGGCCGGGTTGCTGTTGACCAGCACCACGCGGTAACCCTCGTCACGCAGGGCCTTGCAGGCCTGGGCGCCGGAGTAGTCGAACTCGCAGGCCTGGCCGATGACGATCGGGCCAGCACCGATGATGAGGATGGTCTTGAGGTCAGTGCGCTTGGGCATTTTCTTCTCTAAGTCAGTACAGCGTGACAAGGGGGAGTGATCGCACGCTGTCGATCAGGAATCTTGAACCGCAGCGCCGCGCCAGGGGCAGCAGCGATGCGGGGTTTACGGTCCATCGCGACGCCACCGGGGGGCCGGCGGCGTACTGATCACGCCTTGGCCTGCTCCATCAGCACCACGAAGCGGTCGAACAGCGGGCCGACATCGGTCGGGCCCGGCGACGCTTCCGGATGGCCCTGGAACGAGAACGCCGGCACGTCGGTGCGGGCCACGCCCTGGTTGGTGCCATCGAACAGCGAGCGGTGGGTCACGCGCAGGGTCGGCGGCAGGGTCGCTTCATCGATCGCGAAGCCGTGGTTCTGCGAGGTGATCATCACCCGGCCGCTGTCCAGGTCCTGCACCGGGTGGTTGGCACCGTGGTGGCCGTGGCCCATCTTCATGGTCTGCGCGCCCGAGGCCAGGCCCAGCAGCTGGTGGCCAAGGCAGATGCCGAAGGTCGGGATCTTCACGTCGATGAAGGTCTTGATCGCTTCGATGGCGTAGTCGCACGGTTCCGGGTCACCCGGGCCGTTGGACAGGAACACGCCATCCGGCTTCAGCGCCAGCACTTCGGCGGCCGGGGTCTGTGCCGGCACCACGGTCACTTCGCAGCCGCGCTCGGCCAGCATGCGCAGGATGTTGGTCTTCACGCCGAAATCGTAGGCCACGACCTTGTACTTGGCCGGCACGCTGACGAAGGCATTGGCATCCAGGTCCAGCTGGCCCTCGGTCCAGGTGTAGGTCTTCTCGGTAGTGACGACCTTGGCCAGATCCATGCCCTTCAGCCCCGGGAACTTGCGGGCGGCTTCCAGTGCCTTTTCCACGTCGATGTCGCCGGCCATCAGCGCACCGTTCTGCGCGCCCTTCTCGCGCAGGATGCGGGTCAGCTTGCGGGTGTCGATGCCGGCGATGGCAACCACGCCACGCTGGATCAGCCAGTCCTGCAGCGACACCTGGCTGCGCCAGTTGCTGGGGCGACGCGGAACATCGCGCACGATCAGGCCGGCCGACCACACCTTGGACGCTTCATTGTCCTGGTCGGTCATGCCGGTGTTGCCGATATGCGGATAGGTCAGCGTGACCATCTGCCGGGCGTAGGACGGGTCGGTCAGCACTTCCTGGTAGCCGGTCATGGCGGTGTTGAACACCACCTCACCGACGGACAGGCCGGGCGCGCCTACGGATTCGCCCTCGAATACGGTGCCGTCTTCGAGGACGAGGATTGCGGCTTGGGTCACGGGAATCTCACTTTGGCTACCGAGGGGGCTGCCGAAGTCACGCCTGCGCTTCACGGAAATCCGGTTGCAAAAAAGCGCGGACGTGCGGTCTGGGACCGGTCCGGCTTTCGTGATTCGGCGAGTGCGAATTGTAGCGCTGCCGGGGCGCTCGCGCCAGCGGTTATCGCGCTTCATGAACGGGCGATTGCGCATTCATTTCAATCCGGCGGCGTATGCGGGCCGGAGGTGGGGTCGGATCCTTTCCCGAATCGGAAAGGCTCTGACCCCAGGCGCCCTCGGATGGGGTCAGAGCCCTTTCCGCAGGAAAGGGATCCGACCCCAGGAATCAGCCCGCCTTACTGCAGCAGGTCCCGTACCCGGTAGCTGCCCGGGGCGCGGCCCTGCAGCTGGCGGGCGGCGAACAGGGCGCCGCGGGCGAAAATGTCGCGGTTGGTGGCCCGATGCACCAGCTCGATGCGCTCGCCCAGACCGGTGAACTGCACCAGGTGCTCGCCCACGATGTCACCGGCACGCAGGCTGGCGTAGTGCGGCTCTGCCCCGCCCCGCTGCGCGGCCGCGCCCAGGGTCAGTGCAGTGCCCGACGGCGCGTCCTTCTTCTGGGTGTGGTGCGATTCGACGATGTCACAGTCCCAGCCGGCCAGCGCCTGCGCCGCGCGCTCGACCAGCTCGTCCAGCACCGCCACGCCCAGGCTGAAGTTCGAGGCCCAGACCAGCGGGATCCTCGCCGCCGCCGCCTCCAGCGCCTGGCGCTGCGTGCTGGAGATGCCGGTAGTGCCCGAGACCAGCCCCGCACCACGTTCCACGCACAGTGCCAGCATCGGGTCGAAACCCTCCGGCAGGCTGAAGTCGATCGCCACGTCGAATGCCGGCGCACCGGGCAGCTCGCTGGCCGCGAAGAACGGTACGCCATCGACCACGCGCTGGGCCGGCGCACGACCCGTCACCGCAGCGGCGATCTGCAGGGTTTCGGGATGTTCGGCGGCCAGCCGCAGCAGGGCCTGGCCCATGCGCCCGGAGGCACCGTGGATGAGCAATCGCAGGGGAGTCTGGTTCATGCCTGCAGGCTAGCGGCAGCACGCCCGCTCCGGCAAGCGCCATCGCTGCTACGCTGCATGCCCTTTCATGCAATGGATGGCAGTTCCCTCATGCAGATCAGTGAACAGCTGGTGCTTGTCACCGGTGCCGGGCGCGGACTTGGCCAGCACATCGCCCGCGCCTTCGCCGCGCAGGGCGCGCGCGTCATCATCAACTACCACCGAAGCGAAGGCGCTGCACGTGCTCTGGCTGCCGAGCTGGGCGGACAGGCGATCGCGCTGCCGGCCGATGTCACTGAGCGCGCCGAGGTCGATGCAATGCTGCAGCACGCCCTCGCCCACTTCGGCCAGGGCGTCACCACCGTAGTCAACAACGCACTGGCAGCGTTCTCGTTCAATGGTGATGCCCGCGACGGCGCCGCCGACATCGGCTGGCCGGCGTTCCAGGCGCAGTTCGAGGGCAGCGTGCGCGGCGCGCTGAACACCGTGCAGGCCGCCCTGCCCGGCATGCAGGCCCGTCGCTTCGGTCGGGTGATCAACATCGGCACCAACCTGTTCCAGAATCCGGTGGTGCCCTATCACGACTACACCGCCGCCAAGGCCGCACTGCTGTCGCTGACCCGTACCCTGGCCGGCGACCTCGGCCCGCATGGCATCACCGTGAACATGTTGTCGGGCGGCCTGCTGCGCACCACCGATGCCAGCGCCGCCACCCCGGAAGCAGTGTTCGACTACATCGCCGCCAACACGCCACTGCGCAGCGTCACCACGCCGGCCGAGTTCGCCGATGCCGCGCTGTTCTTCGCCAGCCCCTGGTCGCGCGCGGTGACCGGTCAGAACCTGGTGGTCGATGGCGGGCTGGTGCGGGACTGAGTCGATGCGCATCTCCGAAGTCAGCCGCCTGACCGGCGCCAGTGCCAAGGCCATCCGCCTGTACGAGGCGCGCGGACTGCTGCCGCCGGTGCCACGCCTGAACCGCTATCGCGACTACAGCGAACAGGACGTGGCCTGGGTGCAGCTGATCCGCCAGGCACTGGGGCTGGGCATCACCCTGGCCGCGATCTCACGCCTGCAGGGCCGCGATGGACGGCTCGACTGGCCAGCGGTACTGGCCTTGCTGGAGGAGCAGCGCGGCCGCATTGCCGACGAGCGGATGCGGCTGGCACAGGTCGAGCGCGACCTGCAGCTGGTCAGCGACGAACTGCAGCAGTGGCTGCACTCCGGCAGCGGCGACTGCATCCTGGAACCCAGCGGCTGCACCACCCCGGTTTGACTCTGCCCCTGGGGCAGACCCCAACCTCGCGCACTTTCCATTGCGCGAGGTTGCCGTGTCCCGTTCCATCCTGATCCTGCTGGGCCATCCTGACCGTGACAGCCTGTGCGGCGCCCTCGCCCAGCGCTATGCCACCGCCGCCGAGAATGCTGGCCACCGGGTGCGCCTGATCGCGCTGGGTGACCTCCAGTTCGACCCGGTACTGCGCCACGGCTACCGTCAGATCCAGCCGCTGGAAGCCGACCTGCAGGACGCCGCGGAAGCGATCGAGGCCTGCGATCACCTGGTGCTGGTCTACCCCACCTGGTGGGGCGCGATGCCGGCACTGCTGAAGGGCTTCTTCGATCGCGTGCTGCTGCCGGGGTACGCCTTCCGCTACCGGCGCGATTCGGTGTGGTGGGACCGGCTGCTGGCCGGGCGCAGCGCGCGGGTGATCACCACGCTGGATACGCCGCCCTGGTACTACCGCTGGATCTACCGCGACCCGGGCGTCGCCCAGATCCGCGCCACCATCCTGCAGTTCTGCGGCATCCACCCGGTGCGTGTCAGCCGCCTTGGCGCCGTACGCAGCAGTACACCGGCACAACGCAGCAAGTGGCTGGCGCTGGCGGCGGACCTGGGCTCACGCGCCTGGTAGATCCACGCCATGCGTGGATGAAATGCTGGCCAGTGTTCCGCGTGTCGCGTTTGCCAATTGACCGCCAGGCACCGCACCTCAAGGCTGTGGCCCCCTGTTCCGGCCCGGGCAAAGCCCATGAAATCCTCGACTGTCTTCAGCAAGTGCGCCAGGAAGACCGGCTTTGCCGGGACCACGACTACCCGCTACCGCTTGCTGGATGACGCCCTCCTTGTCGTGAATCACCAGCGTGCCAGCGAAAGCCGGGGTTTCTATGTGAATGCTGGACTCTACTTTCCAGAGCTGCTCAAGCATCCCCTCGCACCTGACGATCTTGAAACGGCTTTCAGGTACCGCTCCAGCATTCCCACGCCCCACGTCGACTGGCGGATTGAAGAGACACCAGGCCTGCGCCGGGCCTTCATCCAGCAGGATCTTGAAGACCTGCTGCAGGCTGGTAACCGCGACGGACTGAAAGGCCTGCTGCTCGATGCCCTTGCCGACGTGGCCGGCTTCGCGGCAACCCATGGGAACCGGGAATCGGTGCGGCGATTGAATCGGGATGGACGCTTCCGGGCGATCATCCGCAGAGAGGTCTGAACCCCGGAAGCGTGCGAACCAAGGTTCGCACCCACCAGCGCAGGAGAAGCAGCGTCAGTGCCGCTTCGGCGGAGTCGGCCCGCAACTGTCGCAACCGCCACAGGCACCGCCACTTCCGCTCGCCGGTGGCGCGACCTTCCGCCCCAGCGCCTGCAGCCAGGCGGCGCGACCGGGCTTCAGCAGGGCCAGCGCCAACGCCCCGCGCAGCTTGCGCACGGTACCGGGGAACTGCTTCTTCAGCACCACCCAGGCACTGACCAGCACGGCCACCGCGATGATCAGGTACTGGATCAGCAGCCCGGCATCCATCAGCCGCCTCCCAGCGCCCTGGTCACCTGGTAGGTGATCAGCGCGGCCACGTAGGCCGCCGCGAACAGGTAGAACGCAGCGAAGCCCATCTGTTTCCATGAGTTGGTCTCGCGCTTGATGGTGGCCAGCGTCGAGATGCACATCGGGGCGTAGATGTACCAGACCAGCAGCGACAGTGCGGTGGCCAGCGACCAGCCATCGCTGATCAGCGGGGTCAGTGCCTGGCTGGCGGCATCGTCATCGGCTGCCGACAGCGCATACACGGTGGCCAGCGAAGACACCGCCACCTCACGCGCGGCCAGGCCCGGGATCAGCGCGATGCAGATCTGCCAGTTGAAGCCCAGCGGCGCGAAGAACACAGCCATTGCATGGCCGATCTGGCCGGCGTAGCTGTAATCGATCGCGGGCATGGTGGCCCCCGCCGGTGCTGCCGGGAACGACAACAGCACCCACAGCAGGATGGTCAGCGCCAGGATGATGCCGCCAACGCGCTTGAGGAAGATCATGCCGCGCTCGTACAGGCCGACCGCCAGGTCACGCACGTGCGGCAGGCGGTACGACGGCAGTTCCAGCATCAGCGGATGCTCGCTCTTGTCGCGGCGCCACTTCTTCATGATCCACGACATCGCCAGCGCGCTGAGGATGCCGGCCGCGTACAGGCCGAACAGCACCAGGCCCTGCTGGTTGAACACGCCCCATACCGTCTTCTGCGGAATGAACGCACCGATCAGCAGCGCGTACACCGGCAGGCGTGCGGAACAGGTCATCAGCGGCGCCACCAGGATCGTGGCCAGGCGGTCACGCGGGTCCTGGATGCTGCGCGTGGACATGATGCCCGGCACCGCGCAGGCGAAGCTGGACAGCAGCGGGATGAACGAGCGGCCGGACAGCCCGGCGGCGGCCATCATGCGGTCGAGCAGGAACGCCGCACGCGGCAGGTAGCCGGATTCCTCCAGCACCAGGATGAAGAAGAACAGGATCAGGATCTGCGGCAGGAACACCACCACGCCACCGACACCGGCGATGATGCCGTCGGTCAGCAGGCTGGCCAGCGGGCCTTCCGGCAGCACGCTGCCGACGAAGGCGCCGAGCCAGGCGAAACCGGCCTCGATGGCGTCCATCAGCGGCGTCGCCCAGGCGTACACCGCCTGGAAGATCAGGAACATCACCACCGCCAGGCTGATCAGCCCGAACACCGGGTGCAGCAGCCAGCGGTCCAGCGCGTCGTCGATCTTCGCGGTCCGCGCCGGCATGCGCACGGCCACCGACAGGATCTCGCGCACCTTGGCGTGGTAATCGAGCCCACCTTCCGGGCCCGGCACCGGTGCATCCAGGTGCGGGACCATCGCATCCAGGCGTTCGACCAGAGCCTTGGCGCCCTGCTTGCGCACCGCCACGGTCTCCACTACCGGCACGCCCAGCTCGCGCTCCAGCGCGGCCACGTCCACCTGGATGCCACGGCGCTGGGCCGCATCAACCATGTTCAGCGCCACCACCATCGGCTTGCCCAGCTCGCGCAGTTCCAGCGCGAAGCGCAGGTGCAGGCGCAGGTTGGTGGCGTCGATCACGCACAGCAGCACATCCGGCGCAGCTTCGCCCGGGTAGAAGCCCCGGCACAGGTCACGGGTGATCGCCTCGTCCAGGCTGGCCGGATGCAGGCTGTAGGCGCCCGGAAGGTCGAGTACCGCGAACTCGCGGCCGGACGGCGCACGCAGACGGCCTTCCTTGCGCTCGACGGTGACGCCGGTGTAGTTGGCAACCTTCTGCCGGCTGCCGGTCAGCTGGTTGAACAGTGCGGTCTTGCCGCTGTTGGGGTTACCAACCAGCGCAACGCGCAGGGGGGCGGTAGTGGCAGTAGCAGTCATGCGCGTCGTTCCTGGCTGGCGGCGTCGACCACGACCCGCTTGGCTTCACTGATCCGCAGCGCGAAACGGGTGAACCCGACCTGCACCAGCAGCGGCTCTCCCCCCACCGGACCCTTGGCCACCAGGCGCACTTCCTCGCCCTTCACGAAACCCAGCTCGCGCAGGCGACGGGCGATGGCATCGTTGGCATGCAGGTCCTGCACGGACTCGACCACGGCCGAGGTGTGCAGCGGCAGTTCGGACAGCGTCATCTAGCGTGTTCTCTGCTGGATGTAAATGGTTCTCGATTCTAACATTCCCGCGTCGCGTCATGGCCCATGACCAATGGCCCGCTATGATCCATACAGGTATGGAGTGACCCTGGAATCCCATGAACGATGCTTTGCAGATCGAGCGCAGCGGCGCCGTCCTCACCCTCTGGCTGAACCGGCCGGAGCTGCACAACGCCTTTGACGCCGGGCTGATCGCCCGGCTGACCGCCGCACTGGAGGCCGCCGGCCACGATGCTTCGGTGCGCGCGGTGGTGCTGGCCGGCCACGGCGCCTCCTTCTCGGCCGGTGCCGACATGCAGTGGATGCGCGGCATGGCGGCGGCCAGCGAAGCCGATAACCGCGAGGACTCGCTGGCCCTGGCCCGGCTGATGCGCACCCTGGACGAGCTGCCCAAGCCGACCCTGGCCCGGGTCCATGGCGCGGCCTTCGGCGGCGGCGTCGGCCTGGTCGCCTGCTGCGACATCGCCATCGCCAGCACCTCGGCCCGCTTCGGCTTGACCGAAAGCCGCCTCGGCCTGCTGCCGGCGGTGATCTCGCCCTATGTGATCGAAGCCATCGGCCCGCGCCAGGCCCGTCGCTGGTTCGCCACCGGCGAGCATTTCGACGCCGACACCGCGCTGCGCATCGGCCTGGTCCACCAGCTGGTCGAGCCCGAACGCCTGGACGAGGCCGTGCAACGCCAGCTGGCCCTGCTCGACAAGGCCGGCCCGATCGCCTCGTCCACCGCCAAGCAACTGGTCCGCCAGGTCCGCGACAGCCATGACCGCGACACCCTGGATCGCGATAATGCCGCCCTGATCGCGCGCCTGCGGGTGTCGGCCGAGGGCCAGGAAGGCCTGGGCGCCTTCCTCGACAAGCGCGCCCCCCATTGGGTCACGGAAGCCTGAACATGCTCGATCATCTTGGTTTGACCAGCGCCGACCTGGCGCGCAGCAAGGCCTTCTTCCTGCAGGCACTGGCGCCACTGCAGATCGGCGTGGTGATGGAAGTGACCGCCGAACAGACCGGCGCGCATGACCACATCGGCTTCGGCAGCGACGGCAAGCCGTTCTTCTGGCTTGGCAATGGCGGCACCGCCAGCCATGGCGTGCATGTGGCCTTCGCCTGCGCCAGCCGCGACCAGGTGGACGCCTTCCATGCCGCCGCCCTCGCCGCCGGTGGCCGCGACAACGGCGCCCCGGGCCTGCGCTCGTGGTATCACCCGGACTACTACGGCGCCTTCGTGCTGGACCCGGATGGCAACAACATCGAGGCGGTCTGCCACCGCCCTGCCAATGGGGCAACCGCATGAGCGACTACGTCCGCATCGTCGAGGTCGGGCCGCGTGACGGCCTGCAGAACGAGAAGCAGTCGGTCTCCACCGGCGACAAGATCGAACTGATCAACCGTCTGTCGGCCACCGGGCTGCGCAGCATCGAGGCGACCAGCTTCGTCAGCCCGAAGTGGATCCCGCAGCTGGCCGATGCCGCCGAGGTCTACGCCGGCATCCAGCGCCGGCCCGGCATCCACTACCCGGTACTGGTGCCGAACGAACAAGGCTACGACCACGCCCGTGCGGTGGGCGCGGAGGAAGTGGCGGTGTTCACCGCCGCGTCCGAGGCGTTCAACCGCACCAATACCAATGCCGGCATCGATGAATCGCTGGCGCGCTTCGAGCCGATCCTGCGCCGTGCCGCCGCCGATGGCGTGCGCGTGCGCGGCTACGTCTCCACCGTGCTCGGCTGCCCCTACCAGGGCGAAGTGCCGCTGGCTGATGTGGTGCGCGTTGCACGCGCCCTGCACCAGATGGGCTGTTACGAAATCTCGCTGGGCGACACCATCGGCGTCGGCACCCCACGCAAGGCACGGGCGATGCTGCAGGCGGTCGCTGCCGAGATTCCGATGGAAGCACTGGCCGTGCACTTCCACGACACCTACGGCCAGGCCATCGCCAACATCGCCACCTGCCTGGAAGCAGGCGTGCGCGTGGTCGACAGTGCGGTGTCGGGTGCCGGTGGCTGCCCGTATGCCAAGGGCGCCAGCGGCAACGTCGCCAGCGAAGACGTGGTCTACCTGCTGCAGGGCCTCGGCCTGGACAGCGGCGTGGACCTGCCGGCACTGGCCGAGACCGGCCGCTGGCTGGCCGGCCTGCTCGGCCGCGCCACCGCCAGCCGCACCGGGCAGGCGCTGGCCGCCGCCGGTTGACCGCCGCGCTGCGCCGCCCCGCAAAGGCGGCGCAGTGCACAACAGCGGCGGTCGCGGCTTCCGTTAGAATCGGCGGTTCTCGAACCTGCAGGACCGTTCAATGCAGCTGTCTTCCGTACGTGCCGTGATCACTGGCGGCGTCTCCGGCCTCGGCCTGGCCGTGGCCCAGCACCTCGTCGCCCAGGGCGGCAAGGTGGCCCTGTTCGACCTCAACGACGACAAGGGCGCTGCCGCCATTGCCGGGCTGGGTGCCGACAAGGCCCGCTATTTCAACGTCAACGTCAGCGATGAGGCGGCGGTGACCGCGGCCATCGACCAGGCCCACGATTTCCTCGGCGGCCTGAACGTGGCGATGAACTGCGCCGGCATCCTGGGCGCCGGCCGCGTGCTGGGCAAGGAAGGCCCGATGCCGCTGGCCGGCTTCCAGGGCACGGTGATGGTGAACCTGGTCGGCAGCTTCAACGTGGCCAAGGCCGCGGCCAACCGCATGCAGCACAACGAAGCGGGCACTGACGGCGAGCGCGGCGTGATCATCAACACCGCCAGCATCGCCGCCTATGAAGGCCAGATCGGCCAGGCCGCGTATGCCGCCAGCAAGGGTGGCGTGGTCTCGATGACGCTGCCGATGGCACGCGAACTGTCGCGCTTCGGCATCCGCGTCAATACGATTGCTCCGGGCGTGTTCTGGACGCCGATGGTCGACGGCATGCCCGAAGCCGTGCAGCAGTCGCTGGCCGCCTCGATTCCGTTCCCGTCGCGCCTGGGCAAGCCGGAAGACTTCGCCAGCCTGGTCGGCTTCATCCTCGGCAACACCTACCTCAACGGCGAGACCATCCGCCTGGACGGCGCTACCCGCCTCGCTCCGAAGTGATTCCCCCCGGGCGCCGGGACGGCGCCCTCCCCCAACGACCTAGATCACCATGAAAGCCAACGACATCAAGAAGGGCAACGTCGTCGAGTACAACAACGGCGTGTACCAGATCCGCGACATCGAGCGCAGCTCGCCGCAGGGTCGCGGCGGCAACGTCCGCTTCCGCTTCATCATGTACAGCGTGCCGGGCGGCAACAAGCTCGATGCCAGCTTCGATGCCGACGACAACCTGGTCGAGGTCGAACTGCTGCGCCGCCAGTCCACCTATTCGTACAAGGACGGCGACGCGTTCGTGTTCCTCGATGACGAGGACTACACCCCCTACACCCTGGACGCGGACGTGATCGGCGACGACGCTGGCTACATCACCGATGGCCTGACCGGCATCTACGTGCAGGTGATCGACGAGCAGCCGGTGGCGATCCAGCTGCCGGCCTCGGTGGTGCTGGAAGTGATCGAGACGCCGCCGGAACTGAAGGGTGGCACCGCCACCAAGCGCCCGAAGCCGGCCAAGCTCAACACCGGCATCGAGATCATGGTGCCGGAGTACATCGTCAACGGCGAACGCGTGCTGGTGAACACCGCCACCGGCGAATTCGCGGGCCGTGCCGACTAATCGCCTCGCGCTGATCGGCTGCCTGTCCCTGCCTGCGGCGCATTCGCCGCAGGCAGGCCATCGGATGTAGCAGTCGTGTAGCACCGAGCCCACGCTCGGCTGCTGTGCGTTGGACAGGGACTGCAGCCGAGCGTGGCTCGGCTCTACAGGTAGCTTACGGCTGCTTCGCGCCGAAATTGCCGCAGCCGTGGTACTGGCGGGTGCCGATGGTCAGGTTCACCTTGGCATCGAACGCCTCGCCACTCATGTCGTCCTGGCAGGTCATGCGCTGGAAGCTGAGCTTGACGTCGGTGCCATCGGACGCCTTGCCACTCCAGCCGTCAGCACCTGCGGTGGGCTGGGCGACATCGAAACGACGCTCACCGTAATCCACTTCCACCTGCAGGCCCGGCGTGTCGCCGTCGACAACCGCCAGCCAGCCCGGCTCATTGCCGGTGGCACGGAACGCGGCATTGCCGGCGCTGCCATCGCCTTCAGTGGCTTCGACCGCATGGCACTCGCGATCGGCTTCGCCCTTCAGGCTCAACAGGCCGTCATCGCTGCCCTTGGTCCAGAAGCTGTTGCCCTTGCCATCGCCGTACTTGGCACCCGACGCCGCACGCTCGGAGCTCATGGCGAAGGTGCGTTCGCCGATCACCACCGTGGCCGCATCCTCGCCATTGAAGGTCGCGCGCACGCTCAGATCACCACACTGGTACGTGGTCTCGCTGCCACCTTCGGTGCTGGCGCTCGGCTGCGGCGCGGCAGGCGGGGCGTCATTGCCGCCTGCGGCGGGCGGCTGGGCCGGCTGGCACGCGGCCAGCACCAACCCGAGGGAGGCTGCCAACAGACTGGGAACTACACGCATGGCTCGACTCCTTGTCGACACTACAGAGAGGCTCGACCCTACCACCTGTCGGTGAGCGGGGCCTGAAAGCGGCCTGACCGCACTCATGCGGCCAGTACCGCCATCGACAACAGCTGCGCGCCGCTTTCGCCGGAACTGCAGGTCCACACCCGCAGCAGGCGCAGTTTCAGCTCGCGCTCCCGGCCCTGCCCGCGCACCGACAAGCGCACGTCGCTGGACAACAATGCCAGGCGTCCGCACAGCAGCGTTTCCACCGCGTACGACTGCAGGCTGCGCACCTGCAGGTTTCCGGCCAGCCAGTCGCCCAGCCAAGGCAGGTCGAGCAAGCGCCCGCCCTGCCCGTCCATCATGAACAATGCCGGCGATACCAGCGCAGTCAGCGCATCGTGGTCGTCATCCAGCAATGCCTGCCGCAGGCGCTGTTCCAGCGCTGCCAACTGCCGCTCATGCAGGTCTTCAACGATGTCCCGTTCCATCCACGGATCCTTCCGGCATCGGCCGGCGCCTGCGCAGGCGTTGCGCGATCCACTGCCGCGTGCCCTGCACCACTACATAGAAGACCGGCACGAAGAACACCGCCAGCACCGTCGCACTGACCATGCCGCCGAACACACCGGTTCCAATCGCCTGCTGGGTTTCCTTCGACGCGCCCTGCGCCAGCATCAGTGGCACCACGCCCAGCGCGAATGCCAACGAGGTCATCACGATCGGCCGCAGGCGCAGCCGCGCCGCCTCCAACGCCGCTTCAACCAGGCCGCGACCCTGCTGCTGCAGCTGGCGCGCGAACTCGACGATGAGGATCGCGTTCTTCGCCGACAGCCCGATCACGGTGATCATGCCGACCTTGAAGAACACGTCGTTGGGCATGCCCCGCAACAGCACCGCAGCAACCGCACCGAGCAGGCCCAGCGGCACCACCAGCATCACCGCCAGCGGGATCGACCAGCTCTCGTACAGTGCCGCCAGCACCAGGAACACCACCAGCATCGACAACAGCAGCAACCACGGCGCCTGCGCACCGGACTCCCGCTCCTGCAGCGACTGGCTGGTCCACTGCAGGGCAAAACCGGACGGCAGCTTCTCCGCCAACCGCTCCATCTCCGCCATGGCCTGGCCGGTCGACACGCCGGAGGCCGGTGCGCCGGACAGGTTCAGCGCCGGGAAGCCGAGATAGCGCTGCAGCTGCAGCGGCGCCTCGGTCCAGTGCGGCGTCACCAGCTCCGACAACGCCACCATGCCGCCTTCGCTGTTGCGCACGTACAGCTTCAGCACGTCCTCCAGCTCCATCCGGTGGGGTGCATCGGCCTGCAGGATCACCTGCTGCAGCCGCCCCTTGTTGGGGAAGTCGTTGACGTACTGCGAGCCCATCGCCGCCGACAGCGTGCTGCTGATCTGCTCGAACCCCACGCCCATCGCCTCGGCCTTGGCGCGATCGATGTCCAGCCGCACGCTGGTACCTGCCGGCAGGCCATCGGCATGCACCTCCGACAGCAGCGGACTGGCCTCGGCCAGCTTCAGCAGCTGCTGCAGGGCCGCACGCAGTTCGGCCTGGCTCTGCCCGGTGCGCGCCTGCAGCGCCAGCGAGAAGCCGGACGAACGGCCCAGGCTGTCGATCGCCGGCGGCATCACGCTCATCACCTCGCCCTCGGCAATCGTCGCCATCGCCTTCTGCGCGGCCTCCACTTCGCCGGCCGCGGTGGCCCCTGCACGCTCGCCCCAGTCCTTCAGCATCGTGTAGGTCAGCGCCGCGCTCGGGCCGGAACCGGAGAAGCTGTAGCCGAGGATCGACTGGTTGGAGCCGATGCCCGGGCGTGACGCCACGTGCCGTTCGTAGGCTTCGACCACGGCCAGCGTGCGTTCGGCGGTGGCTTCGGCCGGCAGCTGGATCGAGGTCATGAAGTAGCCCTGGTCCTCTTCCGGCAGGAAGGCGCCCGGCAGCCAGTGCAGGCCCAGCAGCAGCGCCGCCACCAGCGCGGCGAACACGCCCATCACCCGCCCGCTCCGCTGCAGCACCGACGCCACGCCACGCTGGTAGCGCCCGGTCATCTTCTCGAAGCCACGATTGAAGGCGCCGAACAGACCGCCCCGACCATGGTGGCCATGGGTGTTCGGGCGCAGCAGGGTCGCGCACAGCGCCGGCGTCAGGCTCAATGCCAGCAGCGCCGAGAACAGGATCGACACCGCCATCGCCACGGTGAACTGGCGGTAGATCGCGCCCACCGAGCCGCTGGCCAGCGCCATCGGAATGAACACCGCAGTCAGCACCAGGGTGATGCCGATCACCGCACCGGTCAGTTCGCGCATCGCCTTGATGGTGGCCTCGCGCGGCGGCAGGTCTTCCTCGGCCATGATCCGTTCCACGCCCTCGACCACCACGATGGCGTCGTCGACGATGATGCCGATTGCCAGCACCATGCCGAACATGGTCAGCACATTGATCGAGAAGCCCAGCGCCAGCATCACCGCGAAGGTGCCCAGCAACGCGATCGGTGCGACCAGTGCCGGAATCAGCGTGTAGCGCCAGTTCTGCAGAAACAGGTACATCACTGCGAACACCAGCAGCATCGCCTCCAGCAGCGTCTGCACCACCTTCTGGATCGAGATCTTGACGAACGGTGCGGTGTCGAACGGAATGCTCGCCTCCACGCCGCGCGGCAGCAGCGGCGCCAGTTCGGCCATGCGCTCACGCACCGCCGACGCGGTACGCACCGCGTTCGCGCCAGGACGCAGCTGCACGCCGGCGGCGGTGGCCGGATGGCCATCCTCGCGGGTGCCCCAAGCATAGCTCTGCGCGCCCAGTTCAACGCGGGCGACATCGCCCAGCACCACCCGCGAGCCGTCGGCCCCGGCGCGCAGCACGATGGCAGCGAACTGCTCCGGCGTGGACAGCTGGCCATCGGCACTCAGCGGCACGGTGATGCGCTGGCCCGGAACACCCGGAGAATCGCCGATGCGCCCCGGCGAGATCTCCAGGTTCTGCTGCTCGATGGCAGCGGCCACGTCACCCATGGTCAGCCCATAGCCGGTCAACCGGGTCGGGTCCAGCCACACGCGCATCGCCTGCTCGGCACCGAACAGCTGCACGCGGCCGACGCCATCGATGCGGCGCAGCTCCTCGATGATGTTGCGCGCCATGAAGTCGCCCAGTGCGGCCTCGCTGACGCTGGCATCCGGCGAACGCAGGCCGACCAGCATCAGGAAGCCGGAATCGGCGGCCTCCACGAACAGGCCGTTCTGGCGCACGCTGCGCGGCAGGCGCGGCTCGATCGCCTTGATCCGGTTCTGCACGTCCACCTGCGCCAGCTCCGGGTTGGTGCCCGGCTTGAAGGTGGCGGTGATCGAGGCTTCGCCGGACGTGTCCACCGAAGACTCGAAGTACAGCAGGTGCTTGACGCTGGACAGCTCGCGCTCGATCAGGCCGACCACCGCGTCATTCAGCGTCTGCGGGCTCGCACCCGGGTAACTGGCGTAGATGCTGACGCTGGGCGGGGCAACCGCCGGATAGCGCTCCACCGCCAGCCGCGGGATCGCCAGCACACCGGCCAGGATGATGAAGATCGCCAGCACCCAGGCGAACACCGGGCGATCGATGAAGAAACGTGCCATGTTGGATTTTCCTGGAGGGACCGGCCCGGTAGAGGCTCAGCCCTTGCTGCCGGCCTGCACCGCGCCGGCGCTGGCGACCGGCATCTGCCAATCGCGCGCATCGACCACCACGCCTTCCTGCAGGCGTTCCTGGCCTTCGACCACCACCTTTTCGCCCGCCTTCAGGCCGGTGCGCACCAGCCATTGGCGATCGACACTACCGTCCACTTCCAGCGTGCGGATCACCGCCTTGCCATCGCCACCGATCACCCAGGCATAGGCCTGGCCACCGGCACTGCGCAGCACGGCCTGCTGTGGCACGGTCAGTGCGCTGGCCGGCGCACCCCGCGGCACCTTCGCGCGCACGTACATGCCGGGCAGCAGCTGGCGCTGCGGGTTGTCGACCAGGATGCGCAGGATCACATCACCGGTGCGCGCATCGACATTGATACCGGAGAACAGCATCTGGCCACGTTCGGGCAGCGGCTTGCCGGCCGCACCGATGATCGTCACCGGCAGCTCGCCGCCACCGGCACTGCGTTGCAGCGACTCGAGCTGCGCCGCTGGCTGGCGCACATCGACGTAGACCTGGTCGATCTGCTGCACCACCGCCATCGGCTCGGCATCGGCCACGCCGACCAGTGCACCTTCGGTCACCAGCGCCTGGTCGATGCGGCCGGCAATCGGCGCGCTGACCGTGGCATAGCGCAGATCGAGCTGGCGACGCGCCAGGATCGCGCGCGCTTCGTTCACCGCGGCACGGGCCTGTTCGTACTCGGCACTGGCATCGTCGCGGTGCTGCTGGCTGACCGCCTGCGCGGCCGCCAGCGCATGCAGGCGCTGCGACTGCACGCGGCTGCGGCCCAGGGCTGCCTCACTGCGCTGCAGCGCGGCCAGTGCCGAGTCGACATCGGCACGGAACGCCGCCGGATCGATCTGGAACAGGGCCTGGCCGGCGCGCACTTCCGCACCCTGCTCAAACAGCCGGCGCTGCACGATGCCGCCCACCTGGGCACGGATCTGTGCGGTGCGTACGGCGGCCACGCGGCCGGGCAGTTCGTCATCGCGCTGCACGACCTGCGGGCCGACAGTGACCACGCTGACGCGCGGTGCCGCTTCGGGCGTGGCTTCGGGGGCGGAGCAGGCCGTCATGGCCAGGGCGAGGGCCGCGATCAACGCGACCGGAGTCCTGAAGGTTCTCATTGCTGTGCACAATGCCGCGCGGGCGGCTGATAGGTTCTGAAGCGTGCAGTCTGCGGGGCGATGATGGGGTTTCGATGGAGGAACTGTGGAGATACGATGGAGGCAAGCACCTTAAGGCCCCGCCCCTGCATGCATGCCTCCCCTGCCCTCGCCGCCCTCGTCCTGATCGTCGAGGATGAGGCCGAGATCGCCGATATTCTTACCGCCTACCTGGAACGCGAAGGACTACGCACCCTGCGTGCCGCCGATGGCCACAGTGCACTGGACCTGCACCGCAGCGCCCGCCCCGACCTGGTCCTGCTCGACGTACAACTGCCGCGGCTGGATGGCTGGAGCGTACTGACCCAGCTACGCCAGCGCGGCGAAACGCCGGTGATCATGCTGACCGCGCTGGACCAGGACCTGGACAAGCTGACTGCGCTGCGCATGGGCGCCGACGACTACGTGGTCAAGCCGTTCAATCCAGCCGAAGTGGCAGCGCGCGTGCGCGCCGTGCTGCGGCGTACGCTGCGTGGCTCGCGCGTGGACGCACCGACCGCACTGCGCGCGGGCCCGTTGCTGATCGACTCGGCCACCCATGCCGTGCATGTGGAAGGCGACGGCTACAGCCACGAAGTGCTGCTCACCCTCACCGAGTTCAAGCTGCTGCACTGCATGGCGCTGGCGCCGACCCGCATCTTCAGCCGCAGCGAACTGATGCACGAATGCCTGCCGGAAAGCGAGGCGCTGGAGCGCACGGTCGACAGCCATGTCAGCAAGCTGCGCCGCAAGCTGGATGAAGTGGGCATGGTCAATGTTCCGGCCAGCGTGCGCGGTGTCGGCTACCGGTTGATGGCCGACCGCTGATGGCCCGCCTGCGCCGCTCCGGGCTCAGTCGCCACATCATCGTCTCGATGTCGCTGATGGTGATCGGCGTCATCGTGATGATGATCCTGTCATCGTGGCTGCTGTACGCGGTGCTGGTCGAGTTCTTCCCCGGCAGTGCCGAAGAGCCGGAAAGCTGGCTGCCGACCGGGCCGGAGCTGGCATGGATGGTCGGGGTGATCCTGACCGGCCTGGCACTGGCCATCGCCGCCTCGTTCCGCCTTGCCCACCGCATCCTGTCGCCCTTGAATTCGCTGGTCGACAGCGTGCGCGCGCTTGCCGGCGGCGACCTCGGTGCGCGCGCCAGCGCCCAGGAAAACTCGCCCGGCGAAGTGGCCACCCTGGTCGAGGATTTCAATGCGATGGCGCGCCGCCTGCAGCACATGGAGAGCGAGCGCGCGATGTGGCATGCGGCCATTGCCCATGAACTGCGGACTCCGGTGACGATCCTGCGTGGTCGCCTGCAGGGGCTGGCCGAGGGCGTGTTCCAGCCAGACGAATCCCAGTTCCGCAGCCTGCTGGCACAGGTCGAAGGCCTCTCACGCCTGATCGAGGATCTGCGCGTGTTGAGCCTGTCCGACAACGCGCGGTTGGACGTACGCCGCGCGCGCACCGACGTGGTGGCCGAAGTGCATTCGGTGATGACCCTGGTCGACCCGCAGTTCCGCGCCGCCGGCTTCGTGCTGGAGCTGGAAACCAGCCGCGAGGAACACAACGCGCACTGTGACCCGACACGCTTGCGCCAGGCCCTGCTGGCACTGCTGGAGAATGCGCGCCGCTACGCCAGCCCGGGCAAGGTGCGGATTGCCGTGCACGACACGCCCGGACACGTGCAGGTGGCGATCGAGGACGAAGGCCCGGGCATCGACCCGGAACTTCACACCGACATCTTCACTCCGTTCATGCGCGCCGACGGCTCGCGCTCCCGCCAGGGCGGCGGCAGCGGGCTGGGCCTGGCGGTGGTCAAGGCCATCGCCGATGCACATGGCGGCCGCGTCTACTGCACGCCCGGCAGCGCCGGCGGCAGCCGCTTCGTCATCGAGCTTCCGCGCCAGTAGCGGGCGTGGCTGCCTGTTCCCGCAGGCGTGCGCCGAGCGCGGCGAGGTTGGCATCGATCGCATCCATCTCGTTGCGCTGGCCCGCCGGCAACTGCTGGCGCAGCTGCACGCGCAGCGCCTGCCACGCCGGCACCGCCTGCGCACTGGCGGTGGCCACGACCTCGGACAACAGCGCCTGCTCATCGGCAAGCGGCAACCCGTAGCCATCGTCGACCAGCAGCGTACCCGGGCGCAGCCATTGCCCACCCTGCTCCAGCAGCTGGCGCAGGCCGCGCGTCTCGGCACTGTCCGGTGCCGCCAGCAGGCGCCGTTTCAGCACATCGCGCGCGCGCAGTTCGGCGCGGCGTTGCGCAGCCTGTTCCAGCAGCAGCAGCCCGGCGCTGGCACGCAGGTCACCCTGCAGCAGCCAGGGCGCACGCTGCTGTGCGGGCAGCTTCAGCCAGGCGCGCACATCGCGCACCGGCAGCCCCAGCTGTGAGCTCGCCACCGCGAACAACTGCTGATAGTGATCGCGCGCCGAGGCAAAGTAGTAGCCCTGCGCCTGCGCTGCATTGCGGTCCGTCAGCACCTGCTCGTCCAGCACATGCAGCCGGGACAGCCGACGCTTCAACCCGCGCGGACTCAGCTGGGCCAGCCCGGCCTCCCCCAGGCGCGGCACGCCCGCCTGCAGCAGCTTTGCGGTTTCCACCGCGCAGTTGTTGCTGACGAAGTAATAGCGCCCGTCGTAGCTCCAGTGCACCTGTGCAGTGCGCTCGAGCAGGCCGGCGATCTCGCCGGGCGACAACTGCAACGGCAGCGACTGCAACCCACGCAGTTCCACCTTGGTGTACTCGTCCACCACCTGCTGCAGCGGCAGCACGAACAGCCGCGAGGGATAGCCGCCGGTCAGGCCACGCCAGTTGGAAATCTGCACATCACCCACGAATGCGCGGAACGACAGCACGCGGTGGTGCTCCAGGTCCAGGCGGCAGTCCGGCCCCGGCGCACGGCCCGGCCGGCAGATCACCAGCCGCAGCATGCTGTGCCCCCAGCGGCTCATCAGCTGCGCACTGCCTTCGGCGAACAGGTAGTCCACGGCGTAGACGCGCGAAGGATCGAGCTGCAGCAGCGATGCCGCACCCTCTTCCGATTCGGCCTGCAGCAATGGCAACGTGGCCGCGCAGTGCGACTGCGGCAGCGATGGCGGGGTTCCGAAATGGGCCTGGTACCACTGCGCCAGCGCCGGGCGCCGGCAGGCAAACTCGCTGTCGAGCACGAAATGCTCGGCGTTCACTGCCAGGTACTCGGCCGGATCCTTCAGTTCATAGGCATCCGGACTACGGTCACGGAAGTCGTTGCCACCACGGCCGAGATGCCAGGGCTTGCGCTGCCATCCGGCCAGGTCGCGCCAGCGCGCACTGCGCGACCAGTTCGCGCCGCTACGGTCTGCAACATGGGTCAGTTCATGCACCAGCGCGCTGCGTCGTGCACGGCGTGCGCCGGGCACGGCATCATCCAGCAGCTCGCGACGCAGGTCGATGCGGCCGGCGAAAGCGCGACCGTGCACATCGGCCGGCAGGTGGTCGCTCCAGCGCACCTGCACGTGTGCTGGCAGTGAGCGCAGCAGGCCATCTGGCAGCAGGGACTGCACGTCGGCCAGGGTCTGCATCGCCACCTGCTGCTGTGCAGGGCTCAGCCCTTCCGGATCCAGGCGCAGGTCGCTGCTGGCATGTGCGGCCGGAACGGCCAGCAGTAGAGCCAGGCCATGCCTGGCTGCGTTCCGTGCAGATGTCATGGCGTTGCCAGCCAGCGGCCGGCACTACCCGGGATCAACGCGCCAGCAGCGCGCGGGCCAGTTCCAGGTCGCTCTGCTGCTGCGCGGCAGCGCTCTGCTCACGCAGGTGGACCAGCGCGGCCTGCAGGCGGGCGCCACGGATCTGGCCGTCGCTGGCGATGAACGCGGCGGCATCGTCGCGTGCGGCCTGCACCACCTTGTCGTCGCCCGAGCTGCTGGCCGAAGAGCCCGACGATGCACCGGTGGCGGAACCGGCCGAGGTGCCGGCGAAGCTGGAAGCGAAGCCGGCCAGCGGCAGGGACAGCAGGGCGAGCAGCAGAAGCGGACGGGTCATCGGTTCGAAGCCGGTTGTGAGGATGCGTGGAGCGTAACGGGTGCGTGAAGGATTTGCCCGGCTCAAACGTCGAACAGCTTGCCGGGATTCAGCCGCGCTTGGGGATCGAACGCACGTTTGACCGCCTTCATCAGGGCGATCTCGGCCGGGCCGCGGGTGCTGTCCAGGTAGCCCTTCTTGACCAGGCCGATGCCGTGTTCAGCCGAGATGCTGCCATCGAACCGGGCCAGCACCTGCGCCAGCAGCTTGGTCACATGCTCGCACTGCGCCACGAAATCGGCGTCGCTGGTGTCATCGGGCTTGAGCACGTTGATGTGCAGGTTGCCGTCACCGATATGACCGAACCACACCACATCGAAGTGCGGGTAGGCCTGCCCGATCAATGCCTGGGTCTCGGCCAGGAACGCCGGCATCGCCGAGATCCGCACCGAGACGTCGTTCTTGTAGGGCTTGTAGCGCGCCAGCGATTCGGTGATGCCTTCGCGCAGGCGCCACAACTGGGCGGCCTGGGCATCGCTGGCACTGATCACGCCGTCGCTGACCCAGCCGTTGCCCATGCAGTCCTCGAAGGCCGCCATCGCCGCCGCTTCCTGCGCTTCGTCGTTGGCGGCGAACTCGGTGACCACGTAATACGGGTGCACCTCGTCGAACGGTGCCTGCGCACCATGCGCCAGCACGTGCTCCAGCGCGCGATCAGTGAAGAATTCGAAGGCCTGCAGCTGCAGCCGTGCGCGGAACGCGGCGAATACCTGCATCAGCACTTCGAAGCTGGGCAGCGCCAGCAGCATCACGTTGCTGGCCGGCGGCGGATCGGTCAGCTTCACCGTCGCTTCGACGATCACGCCCAGCGTGCCTTCCGAACCGATCAGCAGCTGGCGGAAGTCATAGCCGCTGGAGTTCTTGATCAGGCCCTTGTTGAGCTCCAGCAACTCGCCACTGGCGGTGACCACCTTCAGCCCGGCGATCCACTCGCGGGTGTTGCCGTAACGGATCACGCGGATGCCACCGGCATTGGTGGCGATGTTGCCGCCGATCGTGCAGGAACCACGCGCGGCGAAATCCACCGGGTAGATCAGGCCGTGGTCCAGCGCGGCGTTGTGCACGGCTTCCAGCGGCATGCCGGCCTGCACCACCAGGGTGCGATCGACCGCGTCGTAGGCCAGCGCCTTGTTCATCCGTTCCAGGCTGAGCACCAGCTCGCCGTTGGCAGCCACCGCGCCACCGGAGAGGCCGGTACGGCCGCCGGACGGCACCACGGCCACGCCCTCGCCTGCACTCCAGCGCATCACCGCCTGCACTTCCTCGACCGTGGCCGGCAGTGCGATCGCCAGCGGCGCCGGCGTCCAGCGCCGGGTCCAGTCGCGCCCGTAGTGCTCCAGGTCGGCCGGGTCGGTCTTCAGCTTCAGGCCGGGACAGGCCTGCTGCAGCGAGGCAATGCGGGAATCGGTCATGACGGTCCAGCGCGGGGCGTGAAGAACGGGCAAGCGTGCCAGCGGCACGCGCCAGCGTCCAGCCCCGCCGCGCTGCAGATAGCTACGGATGCAACCAATTGCGCACTGCACCATGGGCGCTTCGATCTGGCATAGTGGTCAGCCCCTGTCCCACTGGCCGTGTCGCCCCATGTCGCCGAAGAAGACCTCGTTCCCCAAGCAGGATATCCGCGTGCTGTTGCTGGAGGGGGTCAGCCAGACCGCCGTGGAGGTGTTCAGCGCCGCCGGCTACAGCCAGATCGAGGCGCACACCAAGGCGCTGCCCGAGGACGAACTGAAGGCGCGCATCGCCGAGGCGCACATCGTCGGCATCCGCTCGCGCACCCAGCTCAGCGCCGAGGTGCTGGCCGAGGCCAAGCGCCTGATCGCGGTGGGCTGCTTCTGCATCGGCACCAACCAGGTCGACCTGGACGCGGCCGAGCTGGCCGGCATCCCGGTGTTCAACGCGCCCTATTCCAACACCCGCAGCGTGGCCGAGCTGGTCATTGCCGAGGCGATCATGCTGACCCGTGGCATTCCGCAGAAGAATGCCGAGTGCCATCGCGGCGGCTGGTCGAAGTCGGCCAGCGGCAGCCATGAGGTGCGTGGCAAGACCCTGGGCATCATCGGCTATGGCCACATCGGCACCCAGGTCGGCGTGCTGGCCGAATCGCTGGGCATGCAGGTGATCTTCCACGACGTGGAAACCAAGCTGGCGCTGGGCAATGCGCGTGCTGCGGCCAGCCTGGACGACCTGCTGGCCCGCGCCGACATCGTCACCCTGCATGTGCCGGAGACCCCGGCCACGCAGTGGATGATCGGCAGCACCGAGCTGGCGAAGATGCGCAAGGGCGCGCACCTGATCAACGCCGCGCGCGGCACCGTGGTCGACATCGATGCGCTGGACGCGGCGCTGGCCAGCGGCCACGTCGGTGGCGCCGCGCTGGACGTGTTCCCGGTCGAGCCGAAGGGCAATGGCGATATCTTCGAATCGCCGCTGACCCGCCACGACAATGTGATCCTGACCCCGCACGTGGGCGGCAGCACGCTGGAGGCGCAGGACAACATCGGCGTGGAGGTGGCGGCCAAGCTGGTGCGCTACAGCGACAACGGCAGCACCCTGTCGGCGGTCAACTTCCCGGAAGTGACCCTGCCCGAACACGAAGACAGCCTGCGCCTGCTGCACATCCACCAGAACGTGCCGGGCGTGCTGTCCAAGGTCAACGAGATCTTCTCGCGACACAACGTCAACATCGACGGCCAGTTCCTGCGCACCGACCCGAAGGTGGGCTACGTGGTGATCGACATCACCGCCAGCGAGGCACAGGCCGCCGCCGTGCGCGACGAACTGGCCGCGATTCCGGGCACGCTGCGGACGCGCATCCTGTATTGAAAAAAGGGGACGGAGGGGATTAAGTCGTTTGCGGCACATGCGCTATAAACGACTTAATCCCCTCCGTCCCCTTTTTACCTCAACGTGCCAGCCAGCGTCGCGCCATGCGCTGCATGGACTCGTCCGATTCCGGATCGGACACGACTTCGGTCACCGGCCGCCATGCCAGGTCAAGTGACTCCTCGCTGAGCACGAAGGCTTCGCCACCCAGCGCGCGGATTACGAAACGCACGTCGTAGTGCCAGTGCCCCGGCACGTCCTTGCGCTCCGGGATCCAGTGCTTGTCCAGATCGAAGATCGCCGGGTCTTCCAGCACCAGGCCGCTCAGGCCCGACTCCTCTTCGGCCTCCTTCAGCGCCACCTGGGCCAGGTCACGGTCGCCGTCGGCGTGGCCGCCCAGCTGCAGCCAGCGTTGCAGCTTGCGGTGGTGGGTCAGCAGCAGGCGCTGGCCATCGGCACTGACCAGCCAGCAGCTGGCGGTGAAGTGGCCGGCCAGGCGCTCGCGGCGGAACGGATCTTCCGGATCGTCCAGCAATGTGCCGAATTCGGCAGCCAGTGCGTCGTGGGCAGGCTCACGGCGGGCATAGTCCCGCAGCAGGCCACGCAAGCGATCGTCAAGCACGGCAAGGGTTTCGGCGGTCTGGCGCATGAATGGGGGCGGTCTGGAAAAATACTGCTCATTATCGCCGTTCATTGTTGCGATTGCGCTTGTGCGTTGGCTTCAGCTTTGGCTAAGGTACAGCGGGCCGTTCGCGCGGCCTTCACCATTCCAGGGTTGCCGGCAACGTATCGGCGGCCCACCCCATCCGATCACTAGGAAGTACTGCATGCTGAAAGCTCTGTTGAGGGTCAAGCCGGTTGAACCGGCCGGGCACGTCGATGCCGGCGAACCCATCGAAGGCAGCCTGGACGGCGAAGCCACGCTGAAACGGACCCTCACGGCTAAACACCTCATCCTGCTTGGCGTGGGTGCGGTGATCGGCGCTGGTATCTTCGTGCTGACCGGCCAGGCCGCGGCCAACCATGCCGGCCCGGCGGTGATGCTTTCGTTCGTGCTGGCCGGTTTCGCCTGTGCCCTGGCGGGCCTGTGCTACGCCGAGTTCGCGGCGATGATGCCGGTCTCCGGCAGTGCCTACTCGTACTCCTACGCCACCCTGGGCGAAGGCATGGCCTGGTTCATCGGCTGGTGCCTGGTGCTGGAGTACCTGTTCGCCTCGGCCTCGGTCGCGGTGGGCTGGTCGGCGTACCTGATCAGCTTCATCACCACCACCTTGCACATGCCGTTCCCGGACCTGCTCAGCGCCGCGCCCATCGCCTGGACCGGCAGCGAGTTCGTCTCCTCCGGCAAGCTGTTCAACCTGCCGGCGGTGCTGATCGTGGCGGCGGTGTCCGGCCTGCTGTACGTGGGCGTGACCCAGTCGGCCTTCGTCAACGCGATCATCGTGGCGATCAAGGTCACCGTCATCTGCCTGTTCATCGGCATCGGCGCGGCCCATATCGACCCGGCCAACTGGCAGCCGTTCATCCCGGAAAACACCGGCGTGCCGGGTGAGTTCGGCTGGAGCGGCATCTTCCGCGCGGCCACCATCGTGTTCTTCGCCTACATCGGTTTCGACGCGGTCTCCACCGCCGCCGGTGAAACCAAGGACCCACAGCGCAACATGCCGATCGGCCTGCTCGGCTCGCTGGCGGTGTGCACCATCGTCTACATCATCGTCTGTGCGGTGCTGACCGGCATGATGCCGTACCACCTGCTGGGCACCGACAAGCCGGTGGCCACCGCGCTGGAGCCCTACCCGACCCTGTCCTGGCTTAAGACGTTCGTGGAAATCGGCGCCATCGCCGGCCTGTCCTCGGTGGTGCTGGTGATGATGATGGGCCAGACCCGCATCGCTTACACCATCTCCCGCGACGGCCTGTTGCCGAAGTTCTTCGGCAAGGTCCACGCCCGCTTCCGCACCCCGTACGTCGCCACCATCGTGGTCGGCGTGATCGCTGCCGCGCTGGCCGGCCTGGTGCCGCTGAACGTGCTCGGCGAACTCGTCTCGATGGGCACCCTGCTGGCCTTCGCCACCGTCTGCGTCGGCGTGCTGGTGCTGCGCTATACCAAGCCGGACCTGCACCGCCCGTTCCGCGTGCCGATGGTGTGGATCATCTGCCCGCTCGGCGCGGCCACCTGCCTGTTCCTGTTCTGGCAGGCGTTCGTCGTGCATTGGCACCTGTTCGTTGGCTGGACCCTGCTCGGCCTGCTGATCTACCTGGGCTACGGCATCCGCAACAGCAAGCTGGCCAAGTCGCCCTGATCCGCCTACGGGCCGGCCTCGCGCCGGCCCGTCCGTTTTCCCCGCGCGCCGCCCGTGGCGCGCTTCGACAAGACCACCACACATGTTCAAGCAACTGTGGGCCACCAAGCACCCGCATGCCGCCCATGAAGACGCCAACGGCCTGAGCCTGCGCCGCCACCTCGGCCCCTGGGGCCTGACCGCCCTCGGTATCGGCGCGGTGATCGGCGGCGGCATCTTCGTCATCACCGGCCAGGCCGCCGCCAACCACGCTGGCCCGGCCATCATGCTGTCCTTCGTGCTGGCCGCGATCTGCTGCGCCTTCTGCGCACTGGCCTATGCCGAGTTCGCCTCGATGGTGCCGGTCTCCGGCAGCGCCTACACCTACACCTACGCCACCTTCGGCGAGCTCTCGGCCTGGTTCATCGGCTGGATGCTGGTGCTCGAGTACGGCGTCTCCGCCTCGGCGGTCGCGGTCAGCTGGACCGGCTATTTCCTCAGCCTGCTCAGCCAGTTCGACATCCATCTACCGGCGGCGCTGGTCAGCGCCCCACTCGATGCACAGCTGCGCCCCACCGGCGCGATCGCCAACCTGCCGGCCGCTGCGCTGGTACTGCTGCTGACCTGGCTGTGCTACGTCGGCATCAGCAAGTCCTCGGCGATGAACATGGCAATGGTCGTGCTGAAGACCGGCCTGATCCTGCTGGTCATCGTGGTCGGCTGGAAGTACGTGGACACCAGCAACTGGACGCCGTTCATTCCCGCCAACGAAGGGCCTGGCAAGTACGGCATGGAAGGCGTGCTGCGTGGCGCGGCGATGGTGTTCTTCGCCTACATCGGTTTCGAAGCGGTGTCGGTGGCGGCGCAGGAATCGAAGAATCCGCAGCGTGACATGCCGTTCGGCATGATGCTGTCGCTGGTGATCTGCACCGTGCTGTACATCGCGATGGCTGCGGTGATGACCGGCCTGGTGCCGTTCCAGCTGCTCGGCACCGACGAGCCGGTGGTGACTGCCGTGGCCGCGCATCCGCAGCTGGGCTGGCTGCGCTGGGTGGTCGAGGTCGGCGCGCTGGTCGGCCTGTCCTCGGTGGTGCTGGTGATGATCATCGGCCAGCCGCGCATCTTCATGATCATGGGCCGCGATGGCCTGCTGCCGCCGGTGTTCACCAGGATCCACCCGAAGTACCGCACTCCGCACATCAACACCGTGATCACCGGCATCGGCATCGCGCTGCTGGCGGCGCTGTTCCCGCTGGACATCCTCGGCGAGCTGACCTCGATGGGCACGCTGATCGCGTTCGCCGCAGTCTGCGCCGGCGTGCTGATCCTGCGCCGTACCCAGCCGGACCTGCCGCGCCCGTTCCGCATGCCGATGGCGTGGCTGATCTGCAGCCTGGGCGTGTTGAGCTGCCTTGCCCTGCTGTCGGCGATGACGATGCACAACTGGATGCTGATGGGGGTGTGGACGTTCGTCGGTTTCGTGATCTATTTCTGCTACGGGTTCCGGCACAGCCGCCTGCGCGCGAAATAAAGGGATTGCAGGGCCTGCGGCCCTGCACCCGCCGGAGCCGGAGCAACTTCCAGAGCAACAGCTGGGTTGAGGGTTTCGCGGGGAGGCATGGGTTAGCGGGGGACGCCGTGAATCCATCCCTGGAGGCTTGGCCGCGGCATCCATGCCGCGGACACCCCCGCGAACCCATGCCTCCCCGCCCCTGACACTTTCCCGGCACGTCCGGTAGATCCACGCCATGTGTGGATGATGGTCATTCCCAGCGACCAAGGCGCCCGACGATGATCATCTGCGGCCAAACCAGATGGTCTTCTGTATCCAGCCTGCGCCGCCCATGCAACCCATGAAGTACTCATGGTTACCGTTGACGTTGACGTCCACGGTGTAGCGCTCGGTCTTTGGCATCAGCATCGCTCTGCCCTGCAGCGCCACCGCGACTCATCCAGCGGATCAGCATGATCACTGAAGCGGGCCCATTCGGTCGCACAACCGCCGGTCAACAGCGCAAGCCCCGCAGCAACGGCCATTCGCATACACGTAGCCATCTCCATCATCACTTCTCGATTTCCGGTCGCAGCACGCGCTCGTACTTTCCGTCCACGTCGTACGTGTTCTTGTCCTGCCCCCTGCTCGTCTCCAGCCTCAACGCCTAAACGGTTCGCAGAGCCAGATCATTCTCCGCTGGCCCCTGTTGCCTCGACTCCGTTGAGCAGCAACCGGTCGAGCCCCTGTCGTCCGCTGCGTCGGCCCCGCCTAGCGGCGATTGAACCAGATGAGCTGCTGCTGCCAGCCGGCACCGGCCATGCAGGCATTGAACTCGCTGCTGCGGTCGGACGCGTTGACGTCCACGATGTAACTCTCCTCTTTCGGCATGGGTACCATGTTGTACTTGCCGTCAATGGCGCAGACTTCATCAAGCCTGCAGGGCACCTTGCGGTCTTCGTAGACGGTGCGCGTGGCCACTTCATTCCTGACCGGCCAGTGATCGTCGGCCTGCGCCCTGCAACTCGAATGGGCGGGGCCGAATGACCGCGCACCCGCATCCATCTTCACCCATTCCATCGTGCAGCCACTGCTGGCAAGCATGATGCCAATCGCCCCCATCATCCCCATCGCGCGCGCGATCATCGAAGTACTCCTTTCCTTGGCGCTCGCCGGAACTTCTGCGGCAATCCGATGATGTTTCGCGGCAAGAGGGCTGTCCACGACCGGAATCGCTTCCAGCGGGAGCGCTGCCCTCCCCATTCAGCCAGCGCTGTGCTTGCCTCGATCCAACCCCTGCGCGCCGCCTGCCAGCACACCGCTTCGCGTTGCCCACGCAACAGGCAGGAGGTCGCCGCGCGGGCCCAGCATCGGGCCGGATCACGTAAAATGCCGTCCATGGACACCACCACCTTCCCCTACGACACCGCCCGCCTGGGCGAACTGGCCCAGCTGCTGATCGACAACGTCCGCGAACTGGCCCAGGCCGGCTGGACCCCGGCCACCAGCAGCAACTTCTCCCACCGCCTGGATGACCGCCACGCCGCGATCACCGTCTCGGGCAAGGACAAGGGCCGCCTGATCGAGGACGACATCATGGTGGTGGACTTCGATGGCAAGGCCGTCGGCCGCCCGCTGCGCCCCTCCGCCGAAACCCTGCTGCACACCCAGCTGTACCGCCGCTTCCCGGAAATCGGCTGCGTACTGCACACCCATTCGCCGGTGCAGACCATTGCCTCGCGCCTGTACGCGCCGCAGGGTCATGTGCACCTGGAAGGCTACGAACTGCTGAAGGCCTTCGCCGGCAACAGCACCCACGAGATGGCCATCGACGTACCGGTGTTCGCCAACACCCAAGACATGAACGTGCTTTCGAAGCAGGTCGATGATCTGCTCGACCGCCAGAACCTGTGGGGCTACCTGATCGACGGCCACGGCCTGTACGCCTGGGGCCGTGACATGGCCGAGGCGCGGCGCCACCTGGAAGCCTTCGAATTCCTGTTCCACTGCGAACTGGAACTGCGCAGGCTGCGCGGCTGAACCCGTGCGCAGGTGCAGATGCCGATCCGGAATCTGCGCCCCGCCCCCGCCCTGCTACCCTGTCTTCCCCCCGAGACGTTCAAGCTGCCGCCATGAGCCGACTGCGCATCTACGACGACACCCGCCCCGAATCGCCGCTGCTGGACACCCAGGACGGCGCGGTCATCGCTGCCGAACTGCAGAAGATCGGCGTCACCTTCGAGCGCTGGCAGGCCACCGCGCCAGTCGCGCCGGGCGCCAGCCAGGAGGAAGTGTTCGCTGCCTACCGTGCGGACATCGACCGCCTGGTCGCCGAGCGCGGCTTCAAGAGCGTGGACGTGGCCTCGATCGCCCCGGACAACCCCAACCGCGCCGAGCTGCGGAAGAAGTTCCTCGACGAACACTTCCACAAGGAAGACGAGGTGCGCTTCTTCGTCGCAGGCTCCGGCCTGTTCACCCTGCACGTGGGCGACAAGGTCTACGAGATCGAGTGCGTGAAGGACGACCTGATCGCCGTGCCCGATGGCACCACCCACTGGTTCGACATGGGCGATGAACCGAGCTTCGTGGCGATCCGCTTCTTCACCGAGCCGGACGGCTGGGTGGGTCATTTCACCGGCACCGACATCGCGCAGAAGTTCCCCCGTTACGTACCTACCCAGGCGTCCTGATCCATGCAGCCCCGCGTCATCCTGACCGACATCGAAGGCACCACCAGCAGCATCTCGTTCGTCAAGAACGTGCTGTTCCCCTATGCCCGCAAGGCCTTGCCGGCGTTCGTCGCCGAACATGGCCAGCAGCCAGAGGTCCGCCGCTGGCTGGACGCGGTGGCTACCGAGATCGGCGGCGCCTGCCAGGACAGCCTGGTGGCCGAGACGCTGCAGGGCTGGATCGACCAGGACCGCAAGCACACCGCGCTGAAGGCGCTGCAGGGCCTGATCTGGGATGAAGGCTACCGCCGCGGCGACTACACCGCGCACTTCTACCCGGAAGTGGCGCCGGTGCTGAAGGGCTGGCACGCTGCCGGCCTGCCGCTGTACGTGTACTCCTCCGGCTCGGTGCCGGCGCAGAAGCTGTTCTTCGGTTTCAGCGATGCCGGTGACCTCAGCCCGCTGGTGTCGGGCTGGTTCGATACCGAGATCGGTGGCAAGCGCGAGGCCGACAGCTACCGCCGCATCGTGCAGGCGATCGGCGTGCCGGCCGGCGAGATCCTGTTCCTGTCGGATGTGGTGGAGGAATTGGACGCCGCCCGCGAAGCCGGCCTGCAGACCCGCCTGATCGATCGCCTGGACGATTACCCGATGCCGCGCATCGGCCAGGCCGCCAACGGCCACGAGCGGGTCGAGAACTTCCAGCAGATCCAGCTGTAAAGAAGAGAGGTGTGCGGACCAACGGTCCGCACCTACCCGTCTCCGCGTCTGGTAGATGCCAACCTTGGTTGGCATGTTCGGGGTGTGCCAACCAAGGTTGGCACCTACCAAAACAGGATGTGCCGCCCTCAACGATCAAGGTGTGCGGACCAACGGTCCACACCTGCCCGGCTCCGCGTCTGGTGGATGCCAACCTTGGTTGGCATGTTCCGGGTGTGCCAACCAAGGTTGGCACCTGCCAATGCGGGCTACGCCGCCCTCAACGATCGTTGAGGGTCTTCAGCTTCATTGCTTCGTGCAGGGCAGTCAGGTCCACCGGGCCGCGCACCGCAATGTCCCGGGTCTCGCCCGGCAGCAGGTCCAGCAGGTTGTCTTCGACCTGCACATCCAGCGAGCCGAAATCGATCCACGTCGCGCGCACGTAAGCCGCGCTTTCCAGGCGTAGACGATAGTGATCGCCTTCGATGGACAAGGTGGCCTTCAGCTTCTGCCGCGGCAACACCTGGTCTTTGGCTTCGACGAATCCGACGACCTGGCGGGCACTGACCGCCCCGTTCTGCAGCAGCTCGAACACGGCCACCGTGCGCTTCGGATCGGCACCGGCCAGCAGCTCGGCATCGCGGAAATCACCAATCGAGGTGACGCCCGCCGCCGTCAACGCCACCGCGTCCTCGCGACGACGCAGCACCTTGCCATCCACATCCATCACCCGCAGCCGCCAACGTGCGTCTGCGGCAGCGCCATCATTGATCAGGCGCACCCGCGTACTGCCCTCATCACGCAATGCCGCCAGCGTGACCGGCGCGAAGAAGCGCCGCGCGGCGTAGTGCAGCGCCTTCCAGCGACCGAAGTAGTCCACGCTGGACCATGAAGCACCCGGCCAGACGTCGTTGAGCTGCCAGTACAGCGAGCCCATCGTGTACGGCCGCGAGGCGCGATGGTGCAGCGCGGCCAGCGCGATGCCATCGGCCTGCATCACCTGGCTGAGGTAGACGAAGTCCTCGAAGTCCTTCGGCGTGCCGTAGCCCAGTTCGATGTAGTGCAGCAGGCGGCTGTTGCCCTCGCCGGCCATGAATTTCTGGTGCGCGCGGATCACCGGGCTGTCGATGCGCTGCTCGGCGCGGGTGGCAATCTGGTCCACGGTGGCCACCGACGGCCATGCCTGCAGGCCGTACTCGGACATGAAGCGCGGCGTCTCGCGCAGGTAAGCCTGCACCGGCAGCGCCGGATTGCCCCAGACCTGCCAGTAGTGCTTGTCGCCACGGGTCGAGTCGTTCGCCTTTTCGTCCAGGTCGTTACTGGGCGAGCTGGACCAGTACGGCACGCCCAGCCCCTCCTCACCCACTACCTGGCGCAGGTCATTGCCGAACAGGTCGACATAGCCCTGCCAGACCTTCTCGGCAAACGCCGGGTCGGCCGCCTTCAGGTCGCGGCCGTGGCCCCAGTCCTTCCAGGCGGTTTCTTCCTCGTTGTTGCCACACCACAGCACGATGCTGGGGTGATGGCGCAGCCGGCGCACATTGTCGCGTGCCTCGGCCACCACGCTGGCACGGAAGGCCGGATCGTAGCCCGGCTGCATGCCACCACCGAACATGAAGTCCTGCCAGACCAGCAGGCCCAGTTCGTCGGCGATGTCGAAGAAGGCATCGTCCTCGTAGTAGCCGCCCCCCCAGTTGCGCAGCATGTTCATGTTGGCGTCGCGTGCGGCGGTCAGCACCTGGCGCAGGCGCGCGGCGTCGACCCGTGCGGGGAAGGCATCGAACGGAATGACGTTGGCGCCCTTTGCGAAGATCTCCACGCCGTTGATGACGAAAGCGAAGCCCTGCCCGCCCTTGCCGTCTTCCTCGCGGCGCAGTTCAACCGTGCGCAGGCCGATACGCTGCTCGCGCACCAGCGCTGCATCGACACCATCATCCAGGCGGACCTGCACGGTGTAGCGGTCCTGTGCACCGTGGCCGGCCGGCCACCAGCGCTGCGGCTTGACCAGTTCGACCGGTACTTCGACGGCGTTCTGGCCGGGCTTCAGCAGCACCGTGCGCTGCACCTGGGCCACGCTGCGACCCTGCGGATCGCGCACATCGACATGGACCACCGCAGAACCGGCCGCCGCGCCCTGCTCCATCTCCAGCAGCACGGCCAGCTTCGCCTGCTCCGCGCTCAATGCATCGGTACGCACGGCAAGATCGGTCAGGCGGTGCGCATCCCAGGCCTGCAGGTCGACCCCGCGCCACACGCCGGCGGTGACATAGCGCGGGCCCCAGTCCCAGCCGAAGTGATAGGCCGGCTTGCGCGCGAAGTTGCCGACCATCGCGTCCTTGGGCTCATCGCCATAGGGCGAAGGATAGTTGCCGGCGATCTTGTGCGGCATCGCCTGTACACCGGGAAGCAGTGTGCGGATTGGTGAACGGAACACGATCTGCAGTTCATTGCCATTCGCGCGCAGGCGCCCGTCCACGCGCGCACGCCAGGTGCGGTGCGCGTTGTCCGCGCTCAGCAGCGGCCTGCCGTTGAGGCTGACTTCGGCATAGGTATCCAGCCCGTCGAAGCGCAGCTCGGCATTGGGCTTGGCCAGTGTCGCCGCATCCACGTCGAAGCGGGCGCGGTATTCCCAGGCAGCCAGCCCGATCCATTGCAGCTCTGCCTCAGGCGCACCGACGTACGGATCGCGGATCAGCGCGTGGGCGAGCAGGTCGGTGTGCACGCTGCCCGGCACCTTCGCCGCACGCCATTGCTGCAGGCCCGGGTGGGCTGCACCCTGCGCATCACCGGGCAGCATGCGGAATTCCCACTGTGCCTGCAGCGGGGCTGCAGTTGCCGGGAAGGCGGAGGCTGCGATCAGCAGCAGGAGCAGACGGACAACGAGGGAAAGGCGATGCACGCGGAGCTCCTGTTTTTCCGCCGGGCGTCGCCCGGCGCTACCGATTCCGGATTGCCAGGCATGGCCTGGCATTACTGCATTCAAACGATCTTCAGCGCACCACGTTCAACACTTCGTAGCACGCGCCCATGGTGTGGTAATCCACCTTGCCGGCCGGGCTCTTCTCGTCGCTGTACTTGCGGTTGTCCGCATCAAGGATGCGGAACCAGGCACCGTACTGGTGGTCGACGAAATGCTCCCACGAGTACGCCCAGATGCGCTCGTACCACTGCCAGTAGCGGTCATCACCGGTGCGCTTGGCCATCAGTGCGGCGGTGGCCAGCGTTTCGGCCTGCACCCAGAAATACTTGTCGTCGTCGCAGACGAAGCTGTCGCCACCGATCGGCGCACCGTCCATGCCCGGCTGTCGGCGCGTTTCCGGTGCGAAACCGTAGTACAAACCACCGCGCGCTTCGTCCCAGCTGCGCGCCACGGCCACATCGAACAGGTGCTGCGCGGTCGGCACCAGCCAGTCGGCCTGCACGTGGCGATCGAGGATCAGCAACAGCTTGGCCCATTCGGTCTGGTGGCCGGGCTGGAAGCCCCATGGGCGGAACAGGTGCTTGGGGTCGTCCAGGTTGTAGTCCCAGTCGATCTCCCAGTTCTCATCGTAGTGCTCCCAGACCAGCCCGCCGGCCTTGGCCGCCTGGCGGCGGGTCATGTTGTCGGCCAGCTGTAGCGCACGCTGGACATAGCGCTGCTCGCCACTGGCCTCGAACGCCGCCAGCATCGCCTCGCACATGTGCATGTTGGCGTTCTGGCCGCGATAGCCGGTGAAGTTCCACTGGCCATCGGCCTCGTCCTTGTACAGGCCGTGCTGTGGCTCCCAGAAGCGCGCTTCCAGCAGCTTCCAGGTTTCGTCCATCCACACACGCGCCTGTTCGATACCGGCCTTCAGCGCGCAACTGTAGGCCAGCAGCACGAACGCCACGCCGTAGCAGTGGTTCATGTCGTCCTCGACCTTGCCATCACGCAGGGTCCAGGCGTAGCCACCGGTGGCCGGGTTGCGGTGCACGTCCCGCAGGTAGCGCACGCCGTGCTCGACCGCCTCGCGGTACTCGGCATTGCCGAATTCGCGGTAGGCCATCGCGTAGTTGAAGACGAAGCGCGTGCTGCTCACCAGGTGGCGGTGGCTGGCATCGTAGACGCTGCCGTCATCCCGGAAGTAGTGGAAGAAGCCGCCGTCCGGATCGATGCAGCGCGGATGGTAGAACGCCATGGTATCGGCGATGTGCGCGCGCAGGAACGCGGGCGAACGGAAATCGGGCAAGGTGCTCATGCGGTAATGTCCTGGGCCTGCAGCAGCTGCTGCACTTCATCGAGCGAGGGCATCGCGGCGAACGCGCCCTTGCGGGTAACAGCCAGCGCCCCCACGGCGGCGCCGAAGCGCAGCGTGGCGGTGATCGCCTCCGGATCCTGGCAGAACGCAGCGAAACCAGCACCCGCCCCACCGCGCTCCAGCAGGCCGACCAGCACGCCACCGACGAAGGCATCGCCGGCGGCCGTGGTATCGACCGTGGCCACGCGGAAGCTGGTGACCGTGCCGTGGTTGTCGCGGGTGTACCAGTGCAGCGTGGCCGCACCATCGGTGACGATCACCCAGCGCGCCTGCGCGGCCAGCAGGCGCCGCAGCACCGTCGCCTCGCCGTCACTGCCCAGCGGCGCGGCCAGGTAGTCCAGTTCCTCGCGCGACAGCTTGACCAGATCGGCGCGTTCCAGCGCCTGCCACAGGCGCGGCGTCGGATCCTCGTTCGCCGGCCACAGCGCGGGACGCAGGTTCAGATCGAGGCTGACCACCGCTCCGGCCGCACGTGCACGGTCCATGCCGGCAAAGGTCGCCTCGGCGATGCCCGGCTCGGTCAGGCTGTTGGAGCAGACGTGGAAGCACTGCGCGCTGTCGAAGCAGGCGGCCTGGAAATCGCTGTCACGGAACAGCAGGTCGGCGGCCGGCGGGCGGTAGAAGCTGAAGCTGCGCTCGCCACTGGCGTCGAGGGCGACGAAGGCCAGCGCGGTCTTCGCCGCATCGGTACGCACGATGTAATCCGTGCCCACGCCGTGCTCGACCAGGCTGTCGGCCAGGAAGTCACCGAACATGTCACGGCCGAGCATGCCGACGAACTGGGTCTTCGCGCCCAGCCGCGCAGCGGCCACGGCAACGTTGGCCGGCGCACCGCCGGCGTACTGCAGGAACGCCCGCGGCGTATCGGCCGAGGCCGGCGGCTGCGCTAGTAGATCGATCAAAATTTCGCCGAAGCAAACGATGGAACCCATTCCGGACTCAGCCTCCCTGCGTTGCGGAAGCCGGCGTACGTGCGCCGACCAGTCCGTAGAAAATGATGTAGCCGTAGCACAGCAGCGGCAGGATGAAGCTGGCCTGCACACCGATGTGGTCGGCCAGCACGCCCTGCAGGTACGGCACCACCGCACCGCCGACGATGGCCATGATCAGCAGGCTGGAACCCTTGTTGGTCAGCGGGCCCAGGCGCTCGATGCTCAGCGCGAAGATGGTCGGGAACATGATCGAATTGAACAGGCCGATCGCCACCACCGAGTACAGCGCGATGTTGCCGGAGGTCAGCATGGTCGTGACCAGCAGCCCCACGTTGACCAGCGCGAAGATCGCCAGCAGGCGGCTGGGCGAGAAGCGCGCCAGCAGCGCCGAGCCGGCGAAGCGGCCGATCATCGCCATCGTCCAGTAGGCCGACACGTAATGCGTGGCTTCCTGCTCGCTGAAGCCGCCGATGTTGGGCATCGACAGGTAGTTGACCAGGAAGCTGCCGATCGAAACTTCGGCACCGACGTAGAAGAAGATGCCCAGCACACCCAGCAGCAGGTGGCGCTTGCGCAGCGCATCCAGGTAGCTGTGGTGGTGGCCCTGGTCGGCCTGCTCGGTGGCGTCGCTCAGTGCCGGCAGGCGGAACAGGTATACGAACAGCGCCAGCAGCACCAGCGCAACGGCCAGCCCCACGTACGGGCCCTGCACGGCCTGCGCCTCGGCGGCACGGTAGGCCAGCTGTTCGGCGGCCGGCAGTGCCGCGATGTCATCGGCACTCTTCACCGTGTTGGACAGGATCAGCATGCCGCCGAAGATCGGGGCGATGGCCGTGCCCAGCGAGTTCAGTGCCTGCGCCAGGGTCAGGCGACTGGAGCTGGTCTGCTCCGGGCCCAGCAGCGCGACGTAGGGGTTCGCAGCAACCTGCAGCACGGTGATGCCGGTGGCCAGAACGAACAGTGCGCCCAGGAAGGCGCCATACACGCGCAGCTCGGCCGCCGGCCAGAAGCCCAGCGCACCGATACCGGCAATCACCAGGCCGGCCACGATGCCCTTCTTGTAGCCCAGCGCCGCCACCAGCCGACCCGCCGGCAGCGACATCAGGAAATAGGTGCCGAAGAAGGTGAACTGCACCAGCATCGCCTTGGCGTAGTTCAGCTCGAACACCGCCTTCAGGTGCGGGATCAGGATGTCATTGAGGCAGGTCAGGAAGCCCCACATGAAGAAGATCGTGGTGACCACGGCCAGCGCCTTGCCGTTGGTGACGGCAGGTGCGTTGCCCGAAGATCCCGTTGGACGGGGCGTTGCGGAGATCGGCATGCGGTACGCGCCTCGATGCGCGGAAGGTCGTTGTTGCGTGGAAGGGGTGTATGGAATAAATCAGTTCGGTCGTGCGGCACTGCTTTCGCGGATGCGCAACTGCACCGGCGCGACCGTGCGCCGTGGCGGCGCGTCCGGTTCGTCCAGTCGTTGCAGCAGCAGCGCCGCAGCTTGCCGGCCCCGCTCGCGCGGATCGGCGGTGAGCGTGGTCAACGGCGGCACCGCCACCGCAGCCTCGGAAATATCGTCGAAGCCGGTAACGGCAAAGTCACCTCCCGGACGGATGCCCCGTGAATTCAAGCCCAGCATCAGGCCCAGCGCGACGGTGTCGTTGTAGCAGACCGCCGCACTCGGCCGATGGCCATCGGCAAACAGCTCATCGGTGCGCGCTGCGGCTTCCAGGCGGTTCGGTGCCGACTCGATCATCCAGCCCGGCGGCAGCGGCAGACCGGCCTCGGCCAGCGCCTGCTGGAAACCGGCACGGCGCTGGTGGCACGAGCTCGATGCGGCGTGGCCGCCGAAGAAGGCGATCTGGCGATGTCCGCGCTCGATCAGGTGGCGCGTGGCCAGATAGGCACCGTGCTGGTTGTCCAAGGTGAGGAAATCCCAGTCGGCCCCTTCCAGCTCGCGGTTGAACAGCAGCACGTTGGCATTGGCACCCAGTGCCTGTCGCAACTGCACGGTATCGCTGCCCTCGGCCGGCGACAGGATCAGGCCGGCGGGGGTGTGCTCCATCAACGTGGACAGCACGGCCTGCTGGCGCTCCGGCGATTCGCCAGTGCTGCCGAGCAGGGTCACGTAACCGCGTCCGCCCAGCGCCTCGTCCACGCCGGACGCGAATTCGGCGAAGAACGGGTTGGAAAGATCGTTGATCACCAGCGCGATGCTCGACGAGGTACGTCGACGCAGGTTGGCGGCAGCGCGGTTGTAGACATAGCGCTGCCGGCGCAGCTCGGCCTCGACCTTGGCACGGGTATCGACGTTGACCAGCGGGCTGCCGCGCAACACCAGCGACACGGTCGCCCGTGACACGCCGATGGCACGCGCGATGTCGGTCACCGTCACTGCCTTGCCGGCGCGCTTGCTGGGACTGCTGCCGTTGTCGTTCATCGTCTTCCCGGACTCCGCTGGAGGCTCAAGCCTAATGGATCAGGGCCGTGTCGTGCCGTGCCGTTCGCTGGGTCACCGCGAACGGCACAGTCCGGCTCAGCGCAGCTGGCTGCCCGGTGCCGCGCACCAGGACACCGGCAGGTCCTTCACCGCCGTACCCCAGCCCTGCTCCGGCGCCTTCGCGTCAAGCGCGAACTGCAGGCGCGGGCCCTGCTGCAGCTGGTTCCAGTCCAGCCAGACCGGCGCATGCGCCTGGCCATCGACCTGCACGCCCTGAACGTACTGCAGGCGGCGGCCATCGGCACCCGGCGCGTCGATGCGCAGCGTCCGGCCATTGCCCATGTCCAGTTCCACCTTGCTGAAGCGCGGGGTGTGCAGCAGGAACTGGCCGCTGCCCGGCACCGCCGGATACACGCCGATGGCGCTGAAGAGATACCAGGCCGACATCGTGCCGAGGTCGTCGTTGCCGGTCACGCCATTGGGCGCATTGGTGAACAGCTGCTGCGCGGCACGCACCACGGCCGCGGTCTTCCACGGCTGGCCGATCAGCGTGTACAGCCACGGCGAGTGCAGGTCAGGCTCGTTGTTCGGGTTGTAGCGGAACTGGTTGTAGTAGCTGTACGGCCCGACCACCCACTCCTTGCGGGCGGCATTGAGCGGATCGGCCTGCAGCGCGTCCATGGCGAAGAACGCGTCGAGGCGGCGGCCGGCCTGTTCGCGGCCCTGCATCGCTTCGACCAGCCCCGGCACGTCCTGCTGCGCCAGCCACTGGTACTGCCACGCCGTGCCCTCATGGAAACCGTGGTGCGAACGCGGACTGTAGTGGCCATCGGCCGGGGTGTACCACTGGCCATCCTCGGTGCGCGGGCGCGGGAAACCGGTGAAGCCGGTCTCGGCGTCGCGCACCTGCGGGTCCCACACCTTGCGCCAGTTGCGGCCGCGCTCACGCAGCGTCGCCGCGTCCTGCGCATGGCCGAGGCCATCGGCCATCTGCGAAAGCGCACAGTCGGCCAGTGCGTATTCCAAGGTAGCCGAACCGCCGTGGTGCGGATCGACGTCCATGCCCTTGGACGGGAACGCGCGGTCGTAGACCACATAGCCCTTGTCCAGGTAGGTCGGGTTGCCGGAACGGCCGGCCATGCGTGAGTTCAGCGGCGGCGTGCCGAAGGCATTGCGGCGCAGCGCATCCCAGGCCTGCGATTCACGGCCCTTGAGCGCACCGAAGCGCCACAGGTCGACCATGAACGGGGTGACCGGATCGCCGGTCATGATGTTGGTCTCGAAGTTGGCATAGCCCCAGCGCGGCAGCCAGCCGCCCTGCTCGTCGATCGCCAGCAGGGTACGGCCGATGTCGCGCGCCACGTCCGGGCGGGTCAGTGCCAGCCACTGGTTCTGCGCGCGGTAGGTATCCCACAGCGAGAAGTACTCGTAGTAGGTCCAGCCATCGGCACGGTGGATGCCATCGTCATAGCCGCGGTAGCGGCCGTCGGCGTCGTTGCCGGTCATCGGCTGCAGCAGCGCGTGGTAGACCGCGCTGTAGAACACGGCGCGGTCGTCGGCGGTGCCGCCCTGCACGCGCACCCGGCCCAGCTGCTCGCGCCACGACTGCTGGGACAGCGCCCGCATCCGATCGAAACCGAGCAGCGCGCCGCCCTGCATGCCTTCCGCGCGCAGGTTGGTACGCGCGCCTTCGGCATCCACATGCGATATCGCGCTGATCGCCGTTACCGACTGGCCCTTGGCGAGGTCGAAGCTGAGCCAGGCACCATTCGGCTTCTGTTCGCCTTCCATGCTGTGGCGCGCACCCGGCAGGCCGCCGCCCTCGCCCCAGGTGCCATGCGCCTTGAACGGGCGGTCGAACTCGATGCGGAACCAGGTGGTGTACTGATGGCCGCCGCAGAAACTCTTGGTCACCAGCTTGCCCTCGACCACGCGGTCGCCGACCACATCGACCACGCTGCCGATCACCGAATGGCGCTCATTGGCTTGGCCAACATTGACCAGCACGTGGCCCTCGCCCTGGCGCTGGCTGAAGGTGTAGCGCTCGGCCGCGGCACGTGTACGCGCGGTGGCCTCGGCATCGATGCCGCCGTAGCTGGTCAGGCGCACCTTGTAATAGCCGGCCTGGCCGATCTCGCCGTCATGCGTGTACGAAGCGGCATAGGTCTTGTGGTTGAAGTTCTTGGCGTCAGCAGTATCGAAATCGCCGCCCGGACCGATGCTGCCGGTGACCGGCAGGATCGACACCTGCCCGCCCTGCTCCCAGCAACCGGCGCCAGAGATGAAGGAGTGGCCGAAACCGCGGATCTTCTCGTCGTCGTAGCGCCAGCCGGAATAGTGGCTGCCGATCGGGCTGACCTGGATCAGCCCGAACGGTGCCGATGCGCCGGGGAAGGTATTGCCGTCGTCCTTGCTGCCGATGAAGGTGTTGACCTCGCGCTCCAGCGCCGCCGGAGCGGCCTGCAGCAGCATCGGCATGGCCGAAAGCGCCAGCAGACAGGCCAGGCGCGCCAGCGGGCGGGAGGACAATGGGACGGCGGGAGCGGACGGCACTGGACGCATGTCGGGTTCCTGTAGTCGATGACGCGGAGGCAGACGGCCGGGGCCGTCCGGCACCGTTCCGCTGAGCCCTGCCCTGACCTGCAGAGAGCTCCCCCTGGAATGACGCCCGACCCACCAGACCGTGGATTTAGATCGATTCAAGTAGAGCATGCGGCTTCAGCCGAATGCATTCTGCGGCGCAGCATGAGAGGGGGTGTTCGGCAGGGCTGCGCCCTGCACCTGCCGAAGCCGAAGCAACAGCAAAAGCCGACTATCCGTGGGATGGCGGGGTGGGTCCGGTTGCGGGGGACGCCGTAAACCCGTCCCTGGGGGCTTGGCCGCGGCATCCATGCCGCGGACACCCCCGCAACCGGACCCACCCCGCCTTCGACAGATTTCCGCGATCTGTAGATCCACGCCATGCGTGGATGAATCTCTGTCGGATATCGAAATCGATTGGGGTCAGATCCGTTTTCCAAAGGAAAACGGATCTGACCCCAGGACCCCATGTAGTTCCAGGATCAGTCCAACCGTCACCGGGAAACTGTCAAAGGTGGGGCGATGTGGGCTGGCAGGACCGTTGGCGCCATGGATGGCGCCATCGAGCCCCCAGGGGTGAGGGCGCTTTGCTTGCGAAGCACTGCTTCGCAAGCGCCCGAACGCACAGCCGCCAGCGGCTGGGCCGGACCCCGGAAGGGGGGTTTACGGCGTGTCCTGCCAGCCCACACCGCCCCACCAAACCAGCAGAAAACCAGAGCCGCTTTGGCTTTGGGTTGTTGCCGGCCAGCGGCCGGCACACCGCGGGTGCAGGGCGCAGCCCTGCCGACCCACCCTCCCCTGCGCACGAAAACGATTTCACTGTTTTCAGCAAACCGTCATCCCTTCGCCACGCCAGTACCATATTGCGGAGCAGCATGCGCCCACGGGCGACCCATGCTAAAAAACGCCCGCCCATCGCTTAGATCGATCCAAGACGACATTGCGATGGCCGGGAGTTGGGGGAGCGGCAACAGGACGTACCAGGCCACGCGCACGGTGCAACTGCCACTGCATGGCGATAGCGACAATGTCACTTCAAATTAGATCGATTCAAGTTGTCCGTGCCACGTCACCGGATCAATCCAGGAGAGAGGGAGAGATGGGAATGAAGCATTCAACACGTACGCATGGCCAGGACGCATTGTCGCTGGCCGTCGCGCTGGCCTTGGCCGCCGCCGTCGTTCCGGCCGGCGCCGCCGCGCAGCAGGCAACCACCAGCGGCTCGCAGGAAGCCACCAACCTGGACAGCGTCCAGGTCACCGGCTACCGCTACGCCATCGAAAAGAGCCTTGAGCAGAAGCGCGACGCCAACGCCGTTGTCGAAGTGATCACCGCCGAGGACGTCGGCAAGTTCCCCGACAAGAACGTGGCCGACGCACTGCAGCGCGTGCCCGGCGTGGTCATCACCCGCAGCGGTGGTGAAGGCAAGAGTGTCAGCGTGCGCGGCCTTGCGCCGGACCTGACCCTGACCCAGTTGAATGGCAACTACGTGGCCACGTCGGAAACCAACGACGAAGCCACCCGCTCGTTCAACTACACCCTGCTGCCGTCGAACATGCTGTCCAGCGCCGAGCTGTTCAAGTCGCCGGAAGCACGCATCGACGAAGGCGGCATCGGCGGTACGGTCATCCTGCACACCCGCCGTCCGCTGGACATGGAGTCCAACTCGGGCTTCGTCACGCTTGAGGGCACCTCCTCCGATACCCACCACGATATCGACCCGCAGGCCTCGGCCCTGTATTCGTGGCACAGCAAGGATGAGCGTTTCGGCGTGCTGGTCGGCGTGACGCAGCAGAAGCGCACGACCCGTACCATGGAAGCCAGCACCGAGGACTACCAGTGGTACGGCGCCGGCAAGGCACGCGACGCCTATGGCAACGTGCAGCAGCAGGACGGCATCCACTACTGGTGGGGCAAGTCCGGCTTCAACAACCAGACCGGCGGCAACTACAGCGACTTCTTCATGCCGACCTCGGTCAACTTCGCCGTGAAGCAAGAAAAGCGCGAGCGCAAGGGCGGCCAGCTGACCTTCCAGTTCAAGCCGGTCGACAACGTCACGATGACCGCCAACTACTTCCGCTTCGAGCTGCAGGGTGACTACACCCAGAACATGCTGAAGATTCCGGAATGGAGCATGGCCCGCTTCAACGGCGATGGAAACTGGGCCGGCGGCCGCCTGCTCAACGGCCTGGATTTCGACCCCAGCGGCAACACCGTCACCGGTGCCCAGTTCGAAAAGCTGGCCGGAAAGACCTACTACTGCAGCGAAGACCAGGCCAAGGCCGCCGGCCTCAAGCCCGGCGGCTGGGGCCCGGACGACTGCACGATTCCGACACCGCAGCTGACCGGTGGCTACAGCAAGGAAAAGGCGCTGTCGCAGACCGCCGACCTGACCATCGACTGGGACATCAGCCCGCTGTGGAAGGCCTCGTTCACCGGTGGCCGCACCTGGTCTGAAGGTGGTCCGTCGATGAACTTCCGCATGTCGGCCAAGCCGCGCCGCAAGGTCGGCAACGACTACCTGTCCGGTAACCAGTACAGCGCATGGGACCTGACCGGCACGCCGTCTGCCACCTTCTCGCCCGACCTGCAGCAGCAGTTGATGAACGGCATCGCCGAAGTCGACACCGGCTCGACCGATTCGTCGTGGAAGCGCACCGAGGTCAAGCAGAACTACTTCCAGGCCGACGTGACCAAGCTGTTCGAGTCCGGTTGGCTGGATTCGATCCAGTTCGGTGCCAAGTACCGTGATGGCAAGGTCCACCGCAACACCGGCAACACCTACTGGGTATGCCCGGGCCGTGACCCGGCCGACTATGACAACAGCCGCTACCAGAGTGGCTGCGATCCGACTGCCGGCGATGCGCAGCCCGGCTTCTTCCTGTCGAACCCGATCAGCAACATTGCCGGTGGCTTCAATGCCAACGTGTTCCCGGGCATCAACTACCCGGCGTACATCGACTATCTGAACAAGACCTACGGTGGTTCGCACAACCGTACCGAGGAAGACTTCGTCTACAACGTCAACGAGAAGATCTACTCCGGCTACTTCCAGGCCAACTTCCGCACCGAGCGCCTGCGCGGCAATGTCGGCGTGCGTGTGGTGCGCACCAAGCAGTTCGCGCAGTCTTCCGACTCGATCGAGAAGTTCAACGACTACTTCCTGGACAACGCGTCCGGCGCGCCGATGGCGTGCACCGATCCCGCCGCTGCGGCCTACCCGACCTACAGCTGCGAGAGCGGCTTCGTGCGCCTGCCGCATGACCTGGCGCAGAGCAAGACCTACAGCCTGATCGGCGTGGACCGCACCTACACCGACGTGCTGCCGAGTTTCAACATTGCATGGGACATCACCGACACGCTGGTGCTGCGTGGTGCCGCATCGAAGGTGATCGCCCGCCCTGGCTACACCGACATCGCAGCACCGGGCGCACTGAGCTACTACAGCGAGGAGTACGTCAATGATCGCCGCGTTGCCGGTGGCGCATCGACCGCAGGCTGGGTCGGCCAGGGCAGCAACAAGCAGCTGGAGCCGTTCAAGGCCACCCAGTTCGACCTGGGCCTGGAGTGGTACTTCCAGCCGGGCGCGGTCGCCGGCGTCAGCCTGTTCCGCAAGAACGTGGACAACTTCACCCTGCCGGTGGTGCGCGACACGCCCATGGTCATCAACGGTGAAGCGGTGAACGTGCAGCGCTACGAGACCCAGGCCAATGGCCGCGATGGTGTGTCGCAGGGCGTCGAGCTGTATGGCCAGTACACCTTCGATTTCGGCTTCGGCGTGCAGGCCAACTACACCTACAACGACACCAACCTGGCTTCCATTGTTCTGGACGGCCAGGAAATCGGCTCCTCGCCGCTGGTCGGCAGCGCCAAGAACCAGGCCAACGTGACGGTCTTCTACGAGAACGAGAAGTTCCTCGCGCGCGCCTCGTTCAACCGTCGCGGCCAGGTGGTCGGTGGGCTCAACAATGGCCTCACCGTCTACACCGAGCCGTATGACCAGCTGGACCTGAACGTGGCCTACAACCTGACCCCGGACTGGACCCTGACCGCCTCGGTGATCAATGCCACCAAGTCCGAGCAGCGCGTGCACCTGGGAAGCGACACCAAGGCACGCCTGATCTCCAATACCTATGCAGGCCGCCAGCTGTACTTCGGCGCTACCTGGAAGTTCTAAGGCAACACCGGGTTGCCCGGGCGTGCCCCGGTGCAACCCACGCCCCGCCCTGGCGGGGACGTTCCTCCACGGCAGCCGCGCTGGTACAGGTGGCTGCCGTTTTTTCTTGTCGGCGCTTGCCTTTCGTTCAGCCCGGCGCTTGACCCTGCCATCGTTGGAAGGTGCACACTGACTCCACCCCAAGAGCACCGAAGGAGCTACAGATGGAATTCCATGTCGATGGCATGACCTGCGGCGGCTGCGCGCGCAGCGTGACCCGTGCGATCCAGCAGATCGATCCCAACGCCAGCGTGGTCGCCGACCCGCCGACCGGCCTGGTCAAGGTGCAGACCACCGCATCGCAGGAAGACGTCTTCGCCGCAGTGAACGACGCAGGCTTCCCGCCGCGTACTGCCTGATCCCCTGCCCCCGTCTCACACAGGAAAGCCCGCCCGGTGCCGCTGCACCCGGCGGGCTTTTTCATGCATGCGATATCGAGTCAATGCTTGTGCGTACGCCGCCGCACCGCACCGGTCTTCGCGGTATCGACCGGCACCGGCGTCTGATCGTCCTCACCCAGCCGCTGCAGGATCGGGCACTCCGGGCGCTCGTCGCCGGCACAACAACTGATCAGCGATTTCAGCGTGTCGGCCATCTGCCGCATGTGCTCGATGCGCTGTTCCAGATCGGCAATGTGCTGTTCGGCCAGGTGCTTCACGTCGGCGCTGTGCCGCGAGGTGTCATTCCAGAGGCCCAGAAGATCAGTGATCTCGGCCACCTGGAAGCCGAGATCGCGCGCGCGGCGAATGAAGCGCAGACGGTGGATGTCCGCCTGCGAATACGCCCGGTAGCCCGACTCGGTTCTATCAGCGGCGGGAATCAGACCGATCTGTTCGTAGTAGCGGATCATCTTCGCCGACACGCTGGAGGCCTTGGCAGCTTCACCGATGTTCATACGGATCTCCTTCAATGGGTCGCTGCGGCGGCATCTGCCATCGGTGGCTGGAAACGGCGCAGGCGCAGCGCGTTGCCCAGTACGAACACGCTGGACAGTGCCATTGCACCGGCCGCGAACACCGGTGACAGCAGCACGCCCCAGACCGGGTACAGCACGCCGGCGGCCACCGGAATCAACGCGGTGTTGTAGGCGAAGGCCCAGAACAGGTTCTGCCGGATGTTGCCCAGCGTCGCCTTCGACAGCGCGATGGCATTCGGCACCCCCTGCAGGTTGCCCGACATCAGCACCACATCGGCCGATTCCACTGCGATATCCGTGCCGGTCCCGATGGCCAGGCCGACATCGGCTTCAGCCAGTGCCGGCGCATCGTTGATGCCGTCGCCGACGAAGGCGACATGGCCATGCGTGGCCTTCAAGCGGCGCACCGCCTCGACCTTGCCTTCCGGCAGCACCTCGGCCACCACTTCGTCGATGCCGAGCTGGCGCGCGATCGCCTGCGCGGTACCAGCGTTGTCACCGGTGACCATCGCCACCTTCAGGCCAAGCTGATGCAGTGCCGCGATTGCGGCCGGCGTGCTCGGCTTGATCGGATCGGATACCGCGATGATTGCGGCCAGGCGGCCGTCGATGGCGGCATACAGCGGCGACTTGCCCTGGGTGCCCAGCTCTGCCGCCAGCGTCGCGAACAAAGTGATGTCCACGCCCAGGTCGCGCATGAAGCGATCGGCACCGACCTCCACCCGCGCGCCATCAACGTTGGCACGCACGCCCATGCCGGTGACCGATTCGAAATCGACCATCGACGGCAGCGCGATGCCCTGCTCGGTGGCTGCATCGACGATGGCGCGGGCAATCGGATGCTCCGAGCGCGACTCCACCGCCGCCACCGCCGCCAGCACCGTGCCGGGGTCAAAACCGCTGGCGATCTCCAGATCGGTCAAGCGCGGGCGGCCCTCGGTCAGCGTACCGGTCTTGTCCACCGCCACCACCTGCGCGTCCTTCAGCAGCTGCAGCGCCTCGCCCTTGCGGAACAGCACACCCATTTCAGCGCCACGGCCGGTCCCGACCATGATCGAGGTCGGCGTCGCCAACCCCATCGCGCATGGGCAGGCAATGATCAGCACCGCCACCGCATTGACCAGCGCGAAGCTCAGCGCCGGTGACGGACCGAAGATCAACCAGACCAGGAAGGTCGCCAGCGCGGCCAGCATCACCGCCGGCACGAACCACAGCGTGACCTTGTCGACCACCGCCTGGATCGGCAGCTTCGAGCCCTGCGCCTGTTCGACCATGCGGATGATCTGCGCCAGCATGGTCTGCGCGCCCACCGCCGTGGCACGTACCGTCAGTGCGCCCTTCTGGTTGACCGTACCGCCCACCACGCTGCTGCCCGGCTGCTTCTGGACCGGGATCGGCTCGCCGCTGATCATCGATTCGTCGATGTAGCTGCGGCCTTCAACCACCTCGCCATCGACCGGCACGCGCTCGCCCGGCCGCACTTCCACCATGTCGCCGCTCTGCACTTCATTGACCGGGATGTCGACGGTGCGGCCGTCACGGAACACATGGGCGACCTTGGCCTGCAGGTTGACCAGACGCTTGATCGCTTCGGAGGTACGGCCCTTGGCGCGGGCCTCGAGGAAGCGGCCGAGCAGGATCAGCGCAACGATGACCGCGGCCGCTTCGTAGTAGACGTTCACCGTGCCCGGCGGCAGCAGCCGCGGTGCAAAGGTCGCCACCACCGAGTAGCCAAACGCCGCGGCGGTGCCCACCGCCACCAGTGAATTCATGTCCGGCGCCAGCCGCAGCAGTGCCGGGAACCCCTTCTGGTAGAAACGGCGGCCGGGAATGGCCAGCACCAGCAGGGTCAGTACGAACTGCAGGTACCAGCTGGCCTGCATGCCGATGGTGGCCATCACCCATTCGTGCATGCCGGGAATCAGGTGCGAGCCCATCTCCAGCACGAACACCGGCAGCGCCAGCGCGGTCGCCACGATCAGGTCGCGCTTCAGTTCGGCGCGCTCGGCATCCTTCTTTTCAGCGGCTTCATCATCAGACTGCACACCGGCCTCGATCGGGCGGGCGGCGTAGCCGACCTTGTCGATGGCCGCAACCAGGGCGGCCGTATCAGCCACGCCGCGCACGGTCGCACGCTCCGTGGCCAGGTTCACGCTGGCCTGGCTCACGCCTGGCACCGCCAGCAACGCGCGCTCCACGCGGCCCACGCAGGAGGCGCAGGTCATGCCTTCCACGGCCAGTTCAACGGTGGCGGGGGGCACGTCGTAGCCCACCCGCTCCACCGCCTGGATCAACGCGGCCCGATCGACCGGACCGGACGGGCGGATATCGGCGCGTTCGGTGGCCAGATTGACCGAAACACTGCCCACGCCTTCGACCCTGGACAGCGCCGCCTCGACCCGGCCGACACAGCTGGCGCAGGTCATGCCCTCGATGGGCAGGCTGATGGTGGCAGGGCTTGCGGGGGCTGCAGTGGCGCGGGGCATGCTCATGATCGGATTCCCGGGGTTCCTTCTGGATGCGGACAGGCTAAACCTTGCCATCGTGGGAAGGTCAAATCCAGCCACCCCGGGGGTTCATGATGGGGTTCATCCACGCATGGCGTGGAACTGCTGAGCGGACGGAGGCGCCAGGCGGATCAGGCCCGGCGCCCCCTGCGGGTCTGCTCAGAAGGTGAACACGTACTCCAACGCGAACTCGCGGCCGACCGCCCCCAGCAGGCGGGTCGGGGCGAAGTCGTAATCCAGCTTGTACGGGTCCTTGTGGTTCCAGCTGGCGGCGTTGAAGGCGTTGTTGACGTACACGTTTACCTTCGCGTGTTCGGTCACCTGGTAGCCCACGTTGAAGTTCCAGGTGATGAACGGCCCCACTCGACCGTAGTAGCGCGCCGTCTGCTGCCCGGCATTGGGGTTCGGGTTCGGCGAGCCGTCCGGACGTGTCGCCGGCTCCAGGCAGTTCAGCGACGGGCTGTCGCTGGGCACGTAGCCGTCGGCGAACGGCAGGCAGCCGCCGGGGTTGTCCAGGCGGTCGGTGCCCCAGTGGTAGCGCACGCCCGGCACCGAGCCCACGCGGTCGGCATAGACATTGGCATTCCAGTTGCCGCGCTGCCAGGCCAGGCTCGCGCGCAGCTTGCTGCGCAGGTCGCGGTCGCGGCGTTCCGGATTCGGATCGTTGGCGTAGCGCTGTTCCTTGGTCGAGATCTGGTTGGTGTAGTTCAGGCCCAGCTGGAAGCTGCCCCACTGCGCGGTTTCCAGGCGATAGCGTGCGGTCAGGTCGACACCACGCACTTCGCGGCTGGCCAGGTTGAACGGGCCGCGCTCGATCGACACCAGGCGGCCGCTGCTGTCACGGTTCACGCGGGCCAGGATGCCGGCGCAGTATTCGCCACCGGCCGGATTGGCCCATGGCGTGCCATCGATGTTCTTGCCGGTCAGGCAGCCGGCCTCGCTGGCCAGCACCTCATCGGCGCCGACGTCGACGATCATGTCTTCCAGCTTGATCGCCCAGTAGTCGGCACTGACCGACAGGTTCGGCATCACGTCCCAGACGAAACCGACCGTCCACGAATCACCGGTTTCCGAGCGCAGCAGCGGCGTGCCACGCCGGTTCACGTCGAAGGTGTACCAGACATCGGTGTTGCCCACGCCGCAGTTGTTGACCAGGTACGCGCCACTCTGGATGCAGCGCAGGCGGTCATAGGTCTGCACTTCGGAGCTGCTCGGCTGGCCCAGCAGGTAATGCATGTCCGGCGCATGGAAGCTGGTGGCATAGGAGCCACGCACCAGCAACGATTCAACCGGGCGCCATTCCAGGCCGACGTTCCAGGTGGTTTCCTTCTGGCTGCCGATGTTCAGTGCTTCGCTGCTGTCGTCGGCCTTGTAGTTGCCATAGCGGTCATAGCGCGCGGCCGCAGTGGCGGTCACGCTGTCCAGCAGCGGAATCTTGAATTCGACGCCGGCCGAATAGCGGGTGCGCTCGCCGCCACCGCGATCGACGTTCTGCAGGTCGAAGTCGATGCCGGCGCGTGGGTCGGGGCTGAGGTGATAACCCTGCTGCGCGACTTCAGCCACCGCGGCGAACGAGATCGGGCCGGCCCAGCCCTGGTACAGTTCGCCGGTGATATCCGCCGAGGCCTGGTTGACCCAGGACGCCGCACGGTTCTTCGCCACCGTACCCATCTGCCAGTACTGGTCCGGCGTCAGCGGATTCCACCAGCGCGATTCGTTCAAGGCGTAGATCGCCTCGCCATCGGCCGTGGTGCCCAGCTTCGGGCCGAGGAAGTAGTCGTACGACTTCTGCTTGTCGACCACGTTCTGCCGCTCTTCCACGCGGTAGTACGAGCGCCCTACCGTGGCGCTCCAGTCGAAGCGGTCGGCGAGGCGGCCACGCAGGCCGGCGCTCCAGTCCCAGGACAGTTCGCGGTTGGTGTTGCGCAACGTATCCAGCCCGCCAACCTCATTCGGGGTGAACTGGCGCACGCCAAGAATCGGACGGTTGCGGTTGGCGTCCCAGTAGTAGCCGTTGTCATCGTCGACCAGCGACACGCCGGGCGGATTGGTGCCCCAGATCGCTTCGGAACGGTAGACCGCCAGATTGGTCCAGGCCTGCAGGTCATTGCTGAAATCGAAGGTGGCATACAGGTTGCCGGACACGTTCTCGGCGCCGCCGGTAAGCAGCCAGTTGGCGTAGTCGGCGCTCATGCCGCACAGGCGACCGGTGTTGGTGATGGTGTTGGCGGCGTAGTTGTAGACCAGTCGATCGGCGGTGTAGTACTCACTGCCGAACTTCTCGCAGGTGCCGGTGGGCGGCGCCAGGCGCTGGCCCGTGGTCGGATCGATCAGCGCCAGACCGGCGGTAGGACGGAAGCCGACCTTGCGTTGTTCCATGTTCCAGGACGGGTACGGCGCATCATCGGCGTCGTCCATCTGCGGGCGGTCACGGCCGAACAACGGATCGCGCTTGGTGTACTGCAGCGCGTAGGTCACGCTCCAGTTGTCGCCGGTCTTGCCGCCGGCCCAGGACAGGTCCCAGGTGTCGCGCCCACCCTCGGTGGAGGTGCCGCCACGCACGCGCACCTCGTCGCCGTCGTAGTTGGTCTTGAGGATGACGTTGACCACGCCGGCGATCGCATCCGACCCATAGATGGCCGAGGCGCCACCGGTCAGCACTTCGATGCGTTCGACTGCGGCAGCGGGAATGTTGCCGTAGTTGGAGAAGTTGGTTTCGCCGCCATAGGGCAGCGGGTAGTCGGCCACGCGACGGCCGTTGACCAGCAGCAGCGAGCGGTTCGGGCCCATCCCGCGCAGGTTCAGGCCGCTGGCATTGGGCGTATGCGAACCCCACTGCGAGGCGGCCTCAACAGTGCCGGTCGCTTCGGTGAGGGTCTTCAGCGCGTCGTACACGCTGACGAAGCCTTCCTTCTGGATCTGCGCGGCGGTGATCACGTTGACCGGTGCCGGGCCTTCGACGCTGGCGCGCTTGATGCGCGAGCCGGTGACGGTGACCGCGTCGAGATCCTTGGTGGATGAACTGGCGGCCTCCTGCGCGCTGGCAGCCAGGGGCAACAGGGCCAGGACCAGGGCCTGGGACAGCAGGTGACGACGCTTGCGGACGATCTGAGCCATGGGTGGTTGCTCTTCGAAAGTGTGGACGCACGGACGGGTGGTGGCGCGGCACTACAGCTGATCCGGGCACCTGGATCGGTTCAAGACCGTCCCGACGCCCTCCCCTGTGGATCGATCCAAACTAAAGCACAGCTGAACCACGCCGGGCATGCGGCGACGCAGCAATGCCCGGTGCAATGCCGCTATCGGCCGCAGGTATCCAGAACAATCAAAGGGTTGCGAAACATCGCTGAGAGAACAGCGCACACGTCAATGACATGATCGCGACAATCGCGCGCGGAACGGGTTTGTCCGGCGCAAGCCAGCGTCCGGGGTCGGATCCCCTCGCAGAGGGGCTCTGACCCGATTGCGTCGGGTGGGGTCAGAGCCCTTCTGCGAAGGGATCCGACCCCGGGCAGCTCTCAGCCGTCCAGCGCCTGTCGCAGCGCGGCCACGGTCGCGGTGGCGGTCTGGCTCCAGTCCGGGTCCAGCCCGCGCAGGTCCGGGTTCTGGAACTGCATGGCCGAGCGCCGCAGGCCTTTGGCCGAGGCGTGCAGTTCGGTGCAGCCGCTGCGTCGTGCGACGGCGGCGACATTGGCCGGGCCCAGCCCGGCGCCGGCCATCACCGTGATACGTCCCGCCGCCTGGGTGACCAGGCCCGCCAGCACATCGGCACCGACCTCGGCACTGACCTGCCCGCCCGAGGTCAGCACGCGCTGGCAACCCAGTTCGATCACCTGTTCCAGTGCCGCCGGCAGATCGCGGGCGGCATCGAAGGCGCGGTGGAAGGTCACCTGCAGCGACCCTGCAGCCTGCACCAGTTCACGGCACAGCGCCAGGTCGATGCCGCCCTGCACATCCAGCGCACCGATCACCACGCCATCGCAACCCAACGCGCGGCACTGCGCGATGTCACGCAGCATCAGTTCGGTTTCCAGCGCGTCGTAGTGGAAGTCGCCCGGGCGGGGTCGCACCAGCACGAACAGCGGAATCGACAGGCGTTCGCGCGCAATCGCGATGCTGGCGAACGACGGCGTGGTGCCACCCTCGGCCAGGTTGTCGAACAGCTCGATGCGGTCGGCGCCGCCGGCCTGGGCGGCCAGCGCCGAGGCCAGCGAGTTGCTGGCGATCTCCAGGGTCAGCCGCGTGCTCACGCCTGGGTGCTCGTGTAGATCGACGGCGAGTCGCGCAGGTCATCCTGGCGCTGCGCATCGCACACGGCGTAGACGAAGCCGCGATGCAACGCGTAGGCGCCCACCTCGCCCTGCTTGTTCATGGCCAGGAAGCAGACCTGCAATGTCTTGCTCGCTTCGGGGCGCTTGCGCACCACGCGGTCGATGGCTTCACGGCAGGCCTGTGCCGGCGAGCGCCCCTGGCGCATCAGTTCGACCACCAGGAACGAAGCGGCGTTGCGGATCATCTCTTCACCCACGCCCGAAGCAGTGGCCGCGCCCACGTCGTTGTCGACATACAGGCCGGCACCGATGATCGGGCTGTCGCCGACCCGGCCGTGCAGCTTCCAGGCCATGCCGCTGGTGGTGCAGGCACCTGCAAGGTGGCCCTTGGCATCCAGCGCCAGCATGCCAATGGTGTCGTGGTTGTCGCTGTTGCCGGGAATACCACGGCGCTCGGCGTTGATCTGCGGCTGATACTTCTCCGTCTTCAGCCACTCGCGCCAGGCCGCTTCGGCCTGCGGCGTCAGCAGGTGCTTGCGCTCGAAACCCTGCTGCATCGCGAACTGCTGCGCGCCCTCGCCCACCAGCAGCACGTGTGGGCTGTTCTCCATCACTTTGCGGGCCACCGACACCGGATGCAGGATGTCGACCAGCGCGGCCACTGCGCCACAACGGCCATCGCCATCCATGATGCTCGCGTCCAGGCTCAGCACGCCGTCGCGATCCGGGTTGCCACAATGGCCGACGGTGGGGTTGCACAGCTCGCTCTCGGCCCAGCGTGCGCCTGCTTCCACCGCATCCAGCGCGCTGCCGCCCTGCGCCAGTACCTTCCACGCGGCCTGGTTGGCCGGTACGCCGAAGTCCCAGGTCGAAACCACCTTGGCCCCACTCTGCGTGCGCGCCTGCACGCCCGGCAAAGCCGCCATGCCTGCAGCCAGTGCACCGGCCTGCAGGAACTGCCTGCGATCCATCATCTTCCCCTCCCAGTCTGCAATGCACGGCCGGCCCGATGCCGACCCTGCCGATCAGTCGTGCGTGGGCTGCCGTGCGGCGTGCCAGACCGCTGCGCCGAGCACGCCCAACTGGCCGTGCTCCACTCGCCATACCGGCACCTGGCGCAGCACCTCGGTCAGCACGCCCTTGTTGAGGAAGCGCTCACGGAAGCGGCCATCGGCCAGGAAATCCTGCACATGCGCGGAAATGCCTCCGGCCAGGTACACCGAACGTGCACCGACGGCGATCGCTGCGTCGCCGGCCAGGCTGCCCAGCCACGCACAGAACACCTGCAGTGTTTCCACGGCCAGCGCATCCTCGCCGCTGCGTGCGGCGCCGATCAGTGCCTCGGTGCTGGTCCACACCGGGGTGACGCCGCGCAGTTCGCACAGGCACGGGTACAGGTTCATCAGGCCGCTGCCGGACAGCACGCGTTCGTTGTCCACGTGCGCCCAACGCTGCAGCAGCTTGCCCAGCACCTGCAGTTCCAGCGCGTTGCCGGCGCCAAGCGCGGCATGGCCGATCTCGCTGGCCAGCACCGGGCGCTCGCCGTCGGCAAAGCGCAGTGCGGCGCCCAGGCCGGTACCGGCACCCAGCACCAGCGCCGGGAATGCCTGCGCCGGATCAGCATCGCCGTTCAGCGGCACCAGCGTGTCCGGCTGCAGATAAGGGATGGCCAGCGCCACCGCCTCGAAATCGTTGATCAGCTGCAGCTCGTGCAGCCCGGACTGCGCGCGGGTGACCGACAGCGACACCGTCCACGGCAGGTTGGAATTGATCAGCACATCGCCATCGAGCAGGCCGGCAATGGCCACCACCGCGGTCTGCACCGGCTGGCCAAGGCCAGCGGTGAAATCGGCCAGGATCGCGGCCAGGCTGGGATGCTCGGCGCAGGCATAGGTGCGATGGCTGCCCAGCAGGGGTGCCTGGCCGGATCGGGTTTCAGCTAGCGCAAGGCGGGCAAAGGTGCCGCCGACATCGGCGACGACCAGATGGCGCGGAAGACCGCCGCGGGCGGAGTCGGAGGAAACCGGGGACGCTGCTGCGATGGTCACGCTGGCCTGCTTGGATCGATTGAATCGCCCCGATTCTCAGGCATCGGGACGGCTTTGCCTAGCGCGCCGGTGGTTCAGGTTGGCCTACATGCCTTCCTGTTCGGCCACCTGCACCCCATCCACCAGCACGCGCAGCCGCTGCGGGCGGAAGCCGGCGAACAACAACGGCCGGGTGCGCTCAACCAGTACTTCGTGGCCGGCGATCCGCCGCATCCACGACTGTACCAGCGAGAACGAAAAGTGGGTGCCCGGATGCAGCGGGTGCTGCACCCAGACCTTCTCGGTAGCGCTCTGCAGCAGCATCGCGCCGGTGAACCAGTGGCGGCTGAGGGTCACCGGCGTGGTGCCGGCCATGAAGCGGATATCCATGCGGGGTCCTTTCGCGTTGGGCAGCGGCGCCGTGGATCAGGGCTGGGCAGTCTGCAGGCTGTAGCTGGTGGTGGCGGTGAACACTGCACCATCAGGCTGGGTGGAGCGTACCTCGACCTTGTGGCTGCCCACGGCCAGATCGGTCGGCAGCGCGCCACGCCACAGGTGCGGCGATGCGGTGGCCTCCGGCGAGCGGTCGTAGCCACGCAGGCTGTCTGCAAGATCGTCGGCCACGTTCTCCACCATCAGGCGCGGATCGGGTTGGCTGACCTGCTTCATCGGCTGCCAGGCGCCACCATCGACGCGGTACTCGACCACGCTGGCATCCTCACCCATGTAGACGTTGGCATAGATGCCCCAGGCCGGGTAGGCGCCCTGGCGCAGCACCTTCGGCGCATGCAGGCCGATCTGCTCGCTGGCCGGTTTTCCGGCCACGCGGTACTGCAGTCTGTAGCTGCCATTGCCGGCCACGTCGAGCAACGCATAGCCCTTCGGCGTGCCATCGCTCATGGTGCTGTCCGGCACGCCGGCGGCGTTCTTGACGCCCGACCAGAACGCACCGCAGTTGGCGCCGACGTTGTATTCGTGCAGCGGCTTGTCGCCGTTCCAGCCCTCGGCCTTGCCATGGTAGACGTGCTGCTGGGTGTGGCTGTGGCCGCTGAGCACCAGCACGTTGCGGAAGTCCTTCAGCAGGTCGAACAGGCGCTGGCGGTCGGCATGGCGGAAGGTCTCGCGTCCCGGCGCCGCGTCGAACAGCGGGATGTGCATGCCCAGCACCAGCAGGCGATCCTTGTGCAGGCTCTTCAGGTAGCTGGCGAGGAAGGCGAACTGGTCTTCGCGCAGGCCGCCGATGTACTTCGGCTTGGCCTTGGGGTCGTACACCACGTCGTCCAGGAACACGAAACTGGCGCCGCCCTCTTCCACCGCGTAGGTGTCCGGACCGTAGATGTTGCGCCAGCTGTCCAGCGAGTGTTCGTCGCTGGCCGCATCGAAGTCGAGATCGTGGTTGCCCGGCACGTGGAACCACGGTACGCCAAGTCCGGTGGTGACCTTGTTGATCGCCGGATACAGGGTCAGGTCGTCGTTGACGATGTCACCCAGGGTGGTGCCCATGCGCGCCTTGGTCTGTCCCACCAATGGCGCGACGATCGACTGCTGGTAGTAGCCGATATCCTTCAGGCTGGCGGTCTGGGAGTCGGTGAACACCAGCATCTGGAAACCACGGCGGCTGTCATGGCGATCCGACTGCAGGGCGAAATCCCAGTTGCGGGTGACATCGCTGGTGGCGGCGATGCCACCGTACTTCAGCGCCGGCGAACCGTTCGGGCGATAGTGGCGCCAGAACGAAGGCAGGCCATCGGCCGCCTTCGGGAACGAATACGCATCGGGCTTGATCACGAATACGGTCTGTCCGTCGCGCACCGGCAGGCTGTAGCTGCCGTCGGCGGCGGTCTTGACGATGGCCTCGCCGTTGGAGACCTGCACCCCGGCCAGGCCCGGATCGGTCGCACCGCGGCCAGGTTTGCCGTCACGCTCCAGATACACCTTGCCGGTGACCACGGTGTCCGCGGCCCAGGCCGGCGAGGTCAGCAACAGGCAGCACAGCCAGGCGGCAGGCAGTTTCATGGGCGGTCCGGGAAAGAAAGACCGCCTATTGTAGATTCCGTTGATGACATCGCGCACGCGATGACGCATTGCCGGTAGTGTCGGCCGCTGGCCGGCAACCTCATGATCGTCGGGCATCCGGGGCTTGCCGGCCAGCGGCCGGCACTACCACACGTCAACGATGGCGTTTTTCCAGCACCGCACGCGCATCATCCAGCGACAGCCTGCGCGCGCGCAGCAGCACCAGCAGGTGGTACAGCAGGTCCGAGGCCTCGCCGAGCAGCGCCTCGTCATCCTGCGCCACCGCCGCCAGGGCGGTCTCCACACCCTCCTCGCCCACCTTCTGTGCGATACGGCGGATGCCGCCCTCGAACAGGCTGGTGGTGTAGCTGCCCGGCGGGCGTTGCGCCTCACGCATCGCCACCAGCTGGCCCAGCCCGCCCAGGAAATCCTTCGGCGCCTGGTCGAAGCAGCTCTCTGCACCGGTGTGGCAGGTTGGCCCCGCCGGCCGTGCCATCACCAGCAAAGTATCGGCATCGCAGTCGACGCTGATCGACTGCACCACCAGCACGTTGCCGGACTGCTCGCCCTTGGTCCACAACCGTTGCTTGCTGCGGCTGAAGAAGGTCATGTGGCCGATGGCCAGCGTGGCCGCCAGCGATTCGGCGCTGACATAACCGAGCATCAGTACCTGCAGGGTATCGGCATCCTGAACCACCGCCGGCAGCAGGCCGTCACCCTTGGCCCAGTCCAGCGCCTGCAATGCGTCCAACGACGGCCTGACTTCAATAGACATCCCGCACCTCGATCTGCTGTCCGCGCAGGTAGCGCTTCAATTCTGGAATGGCGATGGCGCCGCTGTGGAACACGCTGGCGGCCAGCGCGCCGTCGACGTCGGCCTGGTCGAAGGCTTCGGCGAAGTGCTCCATCGCACCGGCACCGCCCGAGGCGATCAACGGTACCTGGCACAGTGCCCGCGCCTGTTGCAGCTGCACGACATCGTAGCCACGGCGCACGCCATCGCTGTCCATGCAGTTCAGTACGATCTCGCCCGCGCCACGCCGTTGCGCCTCGACAATCCAGTCCAGGGTGCGCAGCGGCACCGCCTGGGTCTTGTCCGGATCGCCGCTGAAACGACGCACCCGCCATTGCCCGTCGGCCTCGCGCACCGAATCGACGCCCACCACCACGCACTGCACGCCGAACTCGTCCGCCAGCTCGGTGATCAGCTCCGGGCGCCCCAGCGCCGGCGAGTTGATCGACACCTTGTCGGCACCGGCAAACAGCACGCGGCGCGCGGTCTCCACGCTGTCGATGCCACCGGCCACGCAGAACGGAATGTCGATCAGCCGCGCGATACGCTCGATCCACGCCACGTCGACCGAACGCGCCTCGGGGCTGGCGCCGATGTCATAAAACACCAGCTCGTCCGCCCCCTGGTCGCGATAGCGCTGCGCCAACTCGGCGATGTCGCCCATGTCGACGTGGTCGCGGAAGCGCACGCCCTTGACCACGCGGCCATCGCGCACGTCCAGGCAGGGAATGATGCGGCGGCTCAACATGCCAGTGCCTCCGCCAGGTCCATGCGCTGCTCCAGCAGTGCCTTGCCGAGAATCGCACCGCCGCAGCCGGCGGCACGGGCCTCGGCCACATCGGCTACGTCACGGATGCCACCGGACGCCTGCACCGCCACACCCGGCAACAAGCCGGACAGGTGCCGATAGAGGTCGATATTGGGCCCGGCCAGCATGCCGTCACGGGCGATGTCGGTGCACAGCAGGTGGCGCATGCCGGCGCGCGCGTAGCGCTGGGCCAGGTCATCCAGGGTCACTCCGGCGTTCTCGGTCCAACCATGCACCGGCAATTGCCACTGCCCCTGTGCGTCCTGGCGCGCGTCCAGCGCAACCGTGATGCGATCGGCGCCGAATTCCTCCAGCCAGCCGACCACTTCATCGGGGCGACGCACCGCCAGCGAACCGACCACCACGCGACCGGCGCCGGCATCGAGGATGCGCGCCACATCGTCGCGGCCGCGCACGCCACCGCCGGTCTGCACCTGCAGCGATGTCTGCGCGCGGATCGACGACAGTAGCGGCGCCAGCGTATAGCCACCGGCGCGCGCAGCGTCCAGATCGACCAGATGCATCCACTGCGCACCCTGCGCGGCGAAGGCCTGCGCGCGTGGCAACGGATCGTCGCCATACGAGGTTTCCTGCGCGTAGTCGCCCTGGCGCAGCCGCACCACGCGGCCGTCGCGGATATCCAGCGCGGGGTAGACGATGAAACTCATGCAGCAGTGCCCTCGAGAAAATTGCGCAGCATCAGCGAGCCGGTCTCGCCGGAGCGCTCGGGGTGGAACTGTGCGCCGTAGTAACGCCCCTGCTCCACCACGGCAGTGAACAGGCCGCCGTGGTCGCAGGCAGCGACGGTGTGGGTATTGAGGGGCGCGGCGTAGCTGTGCACGAAGTAGGCGCTGGCACGCTCCGGCACGCCGCGCAGCAGCAGCGATTCGCGCAGCGGCAGCAGGCGGTTCCAGCCCATGTGCGGCACCCGGATGCCGCAGGCCGGCACCAGCTTGCGCACCACGCCGGGAATCAGGCCCAGTGTCTCCACACCCGCCTCCTCGGAGCGTTCGAACAGCAGCTGCATGCCCAGGCAGATTCCCATCAGCGGCACCTCCAGTCGCTGCAGCGGTTCCACCAGGCCTTGCGCATGCAGGCGTTGCATGCCGGGACCGGCGGCGCCGACGCCGGGCAGGATCACCCGCTGCGCACCGACCAGACCGTCCGCATCGCGCACCAGCCGCACAGTCGCACCCAGGCGCTCCAGTGCGTAGCGCACCGAGCCCAGGTTGGCGCCGCCGGCATCGATCAGCGCAACGTCACTCACAGCGCCCCCTTGGTGCTCGGCAGTGCCGTGCCCTGCCGGGCCAGCGCCGGACGCAGCGCGCGGGCCAGGGCCTTGAAGCACGCCTCCACCTTGTGGTGATCGTTGTCGCCGCGTACCTGCAGGTTGAGGTTCAGGCCGCTGGCATCGCACAGCGAGCGGAAGAAATGCGGCACCAGCTCGGTCGGCATATCGCCCACGCGTTCGCGCTTGAACTCGCCCTCGAACACGAAGTACGGGCGGCCACTGAAGTCCAGCGCAGCGCTGGCCAGCGTCTCGTCCATCGGCAGGGTGAAACCGTAGCGGCCGATGCCGCGCTTGTCGCCCAGCGCCTCGCGCAGCGCCTGGCCCAGGGCCAGCCCCGTATCCTCGATGGTGTGGTGTTCGTCGATGTGCAGGTCACCCTCGGCCTGGATGTCCAGCGCGAAGCCACCGTGCTTGCCGATCTGTTCCAGCATGTGGTCGAAGAACGGCAGGCCGGTGGAGATGCGTGCATCACCCGCGCAATCCAGGTCCAGTTCGACGCGGATCTTCGTTTCTTTCGTGTTGCGCTGGACCACGGCGGTGCGCGGCGCATCGGCCAGCGCATGGGCAATGCCCGGCCAATCCCACTCGCCACCAAACTGCGCGGTGCGCAGCTGGAAACCGCGGATGTTGAGGTTGTCGGCAAACTGCAGGTCGGTGATGCGATCGCCGACCATGCCCGAACGCGCCCAGTCGATGCTGCGGTCCTGCAGATAAGCCGTCATCAGTCCGATGCCCGGCTTGCGGGTCGGCGCGTTGTCGTGCGGCCAGCTGCAGTCGATCAGCACGTCACGGAAAGTGATGCCCTGGCTTTCGAAGATCTGCAGCATCAGCTCGTTGGGGCCATCGAAGCTGGCACGCGGGTAGCTGTCGCTGCCCAGGCCATCCTGGTTGGTGACGATCACGAACTGGTAGCCGGCATCCCGCAGCTTCAGCAGCGCCGGGATCACCTGCGGCACGAAGCGCAGCTTCTCGTAGGCGTCGATCTGGAAATCGGACGGCTCCTCGATGAGGGTGCCGTCGCGGTCGATGAACAGGATCGGGGTCATGCTGCGGCCCTCCGCGCCGACAGGGCCGCGAGCACGCGGTCATTCTCTTCCGGGCTGCCGATACTGATGCGAAGCGCATCGCCCAGCTGCGGCGCGGCGCGCTGGTCGCGCACCACCACCCCTGCAGCAAGCAGCGTATCGAACGCCGCCTGCGCATCGGCGAAGCGGACCAGCAGGTAGTTGCCGGACGAGGCGTACACCCGGCGTACACCGGGCAGGCTGGCCAGTGCCGTTCGCAGGCGTTCGCGCTCGGCGATGACCGTGGCCACGCGCTCGGCGGTGCGTGCCAGCGCGGCCGGCTGCAGGGCCTGCACGGCCAGTTCCGCGCACGGGGTCGGCACCGGATACGGCGCCTGGCAGCGGCGCAGCACGGCAATCAGTTCCGGCGCGGCGATCAGCGTTCCAATGCGCGCGGCCGCGAGTGCGTGTGCTTTCGACAGCGTGCGCAGCACCGCCAGGTTGGCGTGCACGGCCAGCAACGTGGTCGCCGACGGACGCTGCGCGTACTCGACATAGGCCTCGTCCACCACCACCAGTGCCTGCCCGCGCAACGCAACCGCCACCCGTTCGACCTCGTCCAGGGCGATATCACTGCCGGCCGGGTTCGACGGTGCGCACAGGAACACCAGCTTGGCATTGCGCGCCCTGGCGGTGTCGATCACCGCATCCAGATCGGCGCGCAGGCCATCCTCGCTGTCCACCAGCGGCACTTCAATCAATGCGGCGCCCTGCAGGCGTGCGCAGACGGCGTACATGCCGAACACCGGCGGCGTGACCAGCACGCCATCGCGGCCCGGCACGCACAGCGCGCGCACCAGCAGATCAATGGCTTCGTCGCTGCCGCGACCGATCAGCAGCTGCTGTGGCGTCACGCCGTACAGCGCCGCCAGTCCCTCACGCAATGCCAACGGCTGCGGTTCGGGATAGCGCCGGCTGCTGCCCGCGGCATCAGCGGGATTGGCCCAGGCCGATTCATTGGCGTTCAACCAGACCTCGCCCTGCACCGCCGCACTGCGCGCCGAGCTGTAGCCGGCGAAGCCCTGCAGATCCGGGCGAACCAGTGCCAGCACATCATTGATAGCCGCGTTCATGCTGCCACTTCCATGCGCACTGCGACCGCACGTTCATGTGCATCCAGGCCTTCGGCACTGGCGATGATGCGCGCGCAGCCGCCAATCGCTGCCAGGCCGGCGGCGCTGGCGCTCTGCACGCTGATCAGGTTCTGGAAGCTGGCCACACTGACACCACTGTAGGCACGTGCGGCACCCGCGGTGGGCAGCACGTGGTTGGTGCCGCTGCAGTAGTCGCCCAGTGCCTCGGGGGTGTAATCACCCAGGAACACCGAGCCGGCCGCCTGCACCTTGTCCAGCCACGCACGCGGATCACGCAATGCCAGGATCAGGTGCTCCGGTGCATAGCGGTTGCTGATCGCGAAGGCTTCGTCCAACGAGTCGACCTGGATCAGCCGCGAGGCCGACAGCGCCTGGCGTGCGATCTGCTGGCGCGGCAGCAAGGCCACCTGGCGCTCGACTTCAGCCTCGACCGCCGCCAGCATCGCGGTATCGTCGGTCAGCAGCAGCACCTGCGAATCCGGGCCGTGCTCGGCCTGCGACAGCAGGTCGGCTGCAACGAACGCCGGGTTTGCACCTGCATCGGCAATCACCAGCACTTCGGAGGGACCGGCCGGCATGTCGATGGCGGCGGCGCCGTCCTGTGCGACCTGCTGCTTGGCTTCGGTGACGAAGCTGTTGCCCGGCCCGAACAGCTTGTCACAGGCCGGAATGCTGGCCGTGCCGTAAGCCATCGCAGCGATGGCCTGGGCGCCGCCCAGCTTGAACACGCGCTGCACGCCGGTCAGGCGTGCGGCCACCAGCACCGCCGGATCCGCGCTGCCATCGGCACGCGGCGGCGTGCACAGCACCACCTGCGGGCAGCCGGCCAGCTGCGCTGGCACACCCAGCATCAGCGCGGTGGACGGCAGCGGTGCGCTACCGGCCGGTACGTACAGGCCCACCCGGCCGATCGGGCGCAGCATGCGTTCGCAGACCACGCCCGGGGCGGTTTCCACCACGTATCCCTGGCCCATGCCGGCGGCGTGGAAGCGCGCGATGCGTTCGGCAGCTTCCACCATGGCCTGGCGCAACTCAGCCGGCACCGCAGCTTCCGCCGCGGCAAACTCGGCTTCGCTCACTTCAAAGGACGACAGCTCGACACCATCGAAGCGTGCGGTGATCGCGCGCAGCGCGTCGTCGCCCTGTGTGCGCACCTGTGCAATCAGCGTCGCCACCGCGTCGCGGGTCTGCTGCGCCACGGTCTGCACCGGGCGGGTCAGCGCCGCGCTGCGCGCGGTCTCATCAAGTCGGGACCAGATCAGACGGTTCATGCCAGCGACCGCTCCACGCTCAGTACCATCAAGCCCTGCGCGCCGGCGCGCTCGAGTTCCTCCATGCGCTGCCAGCTCAGCGGGCCCGGGCACATGGTCTGCAGGCGCAGCGCGCCGCCATCGGCCGGCAGCCGAACCAGCGGCTCGGCATCGGCCAGCAGCTGCGCCAGCGCGTCGACGCGATCCTCGCTGGCGCGGAACATCAGCAGCTTGCGATCCTGGCGCTGCACCACGCCGTCGAGGCGGCGCAGCAGCATCGCGCGCAGCGATGCACGTGCGTCATCCGGCACGCGCACCGCACCGGCCAGCACCGCCTCGCTGTCGAGCAGGTTGTGCACCGGGGTCAACTGGTTGGCGCGCAGCGTGGCGCCACTGGAGACCAGGTCGCAGATCAGGTCGGCGGTACCCAGGCGCGGGGCGATTTCCACCGACCCGGACAGCTCGACCACCTGTGCGTCCACGCCCTGTTCGGCCAGCCATTGCTTGAGGATGGCCGGGTAGCTGGTGGCAATGCGGGTGCCGGCCAGCTGCGCCGGTCCCTGCCACTGCCACTCCTCGGGTACCGCCAGCATCAGCCGGCACTGGCCAAAGCCCAGTCCGCGCAGTGCCTGGTAGGCAACCGGCAGGCCGATCTGGCGACGTGCCGCAGCCTGCTCGTCCAGCTCGTTGCGGCCGACGATGCCGAGGTCGCAGACGCCGTCGGCGATCAGGCCGGGGATGTCGTCGTCGCGCACCAGCAGCAGGTCCACCGGCAGCGATTCGCCGTAGCAGAACAGCTTGTCGCGGCTCTCGCGCCAGCTCAGGCCACAGGCACTGAGCAGGTTGCGGGCGGGCTCGGCCAGCCGGCCACTCTTCTGGATGGCGATACGCAGCCGGTCTCGTGCCGGCGCTGCCTGGGTTGCACTCATGGGGGAGGTCTCGAAGTTCGGAACGGGGCGCGGATCAGCGCGAAGCAAGGCGGTCGATGGCGGCGGCATAACCTCGATGGCCATGCTCGAGCGTTCGCGCCACCCGTCCGGTGGTGGTCACGCTGACCCCGGTGCGCTCGTGGATCTCGCGATACGGCACGCCCTGCTGCAGCAGCGGCACCACCTTCCAGCGGTCGGCCATGGCTTCCAGCTCGGCCGGGGTGCACAGATCACGCAGGAAGGCCTCGACCTGTTCCGGCTCGCGCAGGGCGGCAAAGGCTTGGGCCAGGGCTTCCAGGTCGGCCTTAGGGTCTTTGGCGGCAATCTCCGGGCGGGCTTTCACGGGGTCGTTTCCATGCATCAATGTAATAGCGCGTTAGTACATTAGCGCATTCTTGCGCACTGCGTCAAATCTGGGGGGATTTGTGGGCAGGGCTGCGCCCTGCACCCGCTAGATGCCGAAGCGACGTCAAATGCTGGATGGCTGAGGGTTGGCGGGGTGGGTCCGGTGGCAGGGGACGCCGTAAACCCGTCCATGGGGGCTTGTCCGCGGCATCCATGCCGCGGACACCCCTGCCTCCGGCCCCACCCCGCCGTCGACAGTTTCCTGCGAGCTGTTGGAACAGCAAGGGGTCGGATCCGTTTTCTGAAGGAAAACGGCTCTGACCCCGGAACGCGGCCCGGAAACGAAAACGCCCACCGGGTGGTGGGCGTTTCGTGGCGTGTCGGCGTGCGGCCAACCGGCCGTTACATCACCTTCGACTGCTCCAGCTCGACCTGCAGGGTGCTGGCCAGCTCGTCGCGGGAGACCTCGAACTGCTGCTCGCGCAGCAGGTCCTTCACTGCCACCACGCCGCGCGCCAGCTCGTCCTCACCGGCCAGCACCACGAAGCGGATGCCGGCCTTGGCTGCGTACTGGAACTGCTTGCCGATCTTCTTCGGCTCCATCTGCACTTCGGTGTTGATGCCACCGGCGCGAAGGCGGCGCGCGATGTCCAGCGACTGCGGCATGCCCTGCTCGTCCATCAGCGCCACCAGCGCCTGCACGCTGCTGCCCTCGATGCCATCGATCAGGCCGGCTTCGCGCAGCTGCCAGAACAGGCGCGACAGGCCGATGGAGATGCCCACGCCCGGCAGCTTCGACTTGCTGTAGTGGCTGGCCAGGTCTTCGTAGCGGCCGCCCGAGCAGATCGAACCGATCTGCGGGTGGTCGGTCAGCGTGGTCTCGTAGACGGTGCCGGTGTAGTAGTCCAGGCCGCGCGCAATGGAGAAATTCAGGCAGTACGCGGTTTCCGGCACGCCCAGCGCCTGCACCAGCTGCAGCACTTCGCGCAGTTCGGCGACGCCGGTACGCAGGATCTCCGAAGAACCGGCGTCGGCTTCAAGCGTGGCCAGCTGCGCCAGTGCATCGGCATGGCCCTGCGAACGCACGGCCACGAACGCCAGGATCTTCTCGACCTGCTCGGCCGGAATCTCGAAGCCCTCGCCCACCAGCGTCTCGCGCACGTAATCGGCGCCGCGCTTGTCCAGCTTGTCCACTTCGCGCAGCACTGCCAGCTGGCGCTCGCCCTCCGCCACGCCCAGGCTCTCGAAGAAGCCACGCATCAACTTGCGGTTGTTCAGCTGGATGCTGAAGTCACCGATGCGCAGTTCCGAGAACACCGCGTGGATGACCGCCAGCACTTCGGCGTCGTATCGCACGCTCAGGCTGTCCTTGCCGATCACGTCGATGTCGCACTGGTAGAACTCACGGAAGCGGCCGCGTTGGGCGCGCTCGCCGCGGTACACCCGCTGCATCTGGTAGCGACGGAACGGGAAGGTCAGTTCATGCTCGTGCTCGGCCACGTAGCGCGCCAGCGGCACGGTCAGGTCGAAGCGCAGCGCCATTTCCGGCAGCGAACGGTCACCCGATTCGGCGGCGTTGGCCAGCGCACCGGTGGACTGCACGAAATACACCTGGCGCTCGGTCTCGCCACCGGACTTGGTCAGCAGCACGTCGGACAGCTCGAACACCGGCGTCTCCACCGGCAGGAACCCGAAGCGCTCGTAGTTGCGACGGATCACGTCCAGCATGCGCTGGAACGCAATCTGCTCGCGCGGCAACAGTTCAAGGGTGCCGGGCGGGGTACGGGGCTTGATCACGGGCGGAACTCCTGCTGGAACGGGACGTGGGAGGGGGCGACATTCTAGCGCCCCCGCCTCGGGCAGGGTCGAACGGCCGCTTGAAGTATCATAAGGCCCTCCCCGCCCGCGATACGCCCCCGCAACATGTCACGGCCTTCCGGCGCTCCGCCCGCCACCAACGATCCCGCCTCGCCGTCCTGCAACACGCTGGACTGCCTGCACTGCTCGGTTCGCCACCTTGCGGTGTGCTCGGCGCTGTCGCCCGATGAAGTGCAGGCACTGGAACAGGTCACCGTTTCCCAGCAGGTCAGCATGGGCAGTACCCTGGCCCGCACCGGCGAAGAGCGCGACCATGTCTATACATTGACCGGCGGCGCCCTGCGCCTGGTGCGCACCCTGGCCGATGGCCGCCGCCAGATCAATGGCTTCGTGCTTCCTGGCGACTACCTGGGCCTGAGCGGCAGTGACCACCACCGCTACGATATCGAGGCCATCGCAGACAGCCGCGTATGCCGTGTCGCGCTGCCGCAGATGAAGGCGCTTCGCAGCCGTTTCCCGCACCTGGAACGCAAGCTGCTGCAGCGTGCCTGCCAGGAGCTGGACGCCGCCCAGGATGCCGCGCTGGCACTGGCGCGGCTGCAGCCGGCCGAGAAAGTGGCCGACTTCCTGCTGCGCCTGGCCGCGCGCGAGGCCAAGCTGGGTGGCGATGGCCTGCGCGTCTCGCTGCCGATGGGGCGTGGCGACATCGCCGACCATCTGGGCCTGACCATGGAAACGGTCAGCCGTACCTTCACCAAGCTGCGCCAGCAGGGGTTGATCGCCCTGCCCCACCTGAACGTAGTGGAGATCCTCGACGAGGACGGGTTGCGCACGCTGGCCGGTGAAGGGTTGATCTGACCGCATCGCGGTTGGCTGGGTTGCCGGCCAGCGGCCGGCACTACCAGGTGGACGCAGCACGGGTAGTGCCGGCCGCTGGCCGGCAACCACGTCCATCTCCGGTCAACGCAGCAACACCTCGCGCAACGCCGCATACTCCGCGGCCAACGGTTCCGCGTGCGCGGGCCGCTGCAGCAACGCATCCAGCGCAGGCGGCACCGCCACCGTTTCGCCGATCAGCGGCTCGACCACGGCCTCGAACTTGGCCGGGTGCGCCGTGGCCACCACCGCCCAGTCGCCCTTGGCGCCGCGCGCACGCAGGTCCTGCAGCACCTTCACCGCTGTGGCCGTATGCGGGCAGAACAGTTCGCCGTTGCTGGCATGCGCCGCCGCAATCGTCGCGCGGATGGTCACGTCATCCACCGCGAACGCGCGGAACGCAGCGCGCAGCTCGGCGTCATCTCCGAGGTAAAGCCAGCGCAGGCGTTCAAAGTTGCTGGGCGCCCCCACATCCATTGCGTTGGCAACCGTGGCCACACTGGCCTGCGGCTGATAGTCGCCACCGTTGAAGTACGCCGGCAGCACCGCATTGGCATTGTTCGCCAGCACGATCTGCCCGATCGGAACGCCCAGCGCGCGCGCCAGCACGGCCGCCATCGCATTGCCCAGATTGCCGGTCGGCACCACCAGGTTGAGCCGACGACGATGCGCTGCGTAATGGGTCAACGCCGCATGTGCGTAGTAACTCATCTGCGGCAGCAGCCGGCCCAGGCTGATGCTGTTGGCCGAGCTGAGCGGCACCTGCGCCTGCAGGTCACGGTCGGCCAGCGCCTGCTTGACCATGGCCTGGCAATCGTCAAACGCCCCGGCCACACGCAGCGCCTGGATGTTGTCGCCGAAGCAGCCAAGCTGATGCGCCTGGCGCGGTGACACGCGGCCATCCGGGTACAGCACCACCACACGCACGCCCGGCTGGCGGTGGAAGGCTGCCGCCACGGCGGCACCGGTATCGCCAGAGGTGGCGACAACGATCGTCAGGTCGCGGTCCTTGCCGGCCTGCAGCCGCGACAGTGTTCCGGCCAGGAAGCGCGCACCGATATCCTTGAACGCCGCCGTCGGCCCATGGAACAGCTCCAGCACATGGTCACCGCCGCCCAGTGGACGCAGCGGCACCGGAAAGTCGAACGCCTCGCGGCAGATCGATGGCAGCGCCGCCTCCAGAGCATCACCTGCGAAGAACGGTGCCAGCAGATCGGCGGCGGTATCGGCCAGCGTTGCGCCGGCCCGCAGCTCACGTGGCGCCGGCAGCACCTGCGGAACATACAGCCCTCCATCGGGCGCCAATCCTGCAGCGATCGCCGCACTGAGGCCAACGGCCGGGGACTGACCCCGGGTCGAAACAAATTGCATGGGTTCGGTATCCAGTAAAGGGGAAGGATTCAGCACAAGCGGGCTCCCGCTGCATCCAGCGGCGACACCCAGGCATCGCTGTCGAAACCGGCGGCGGCAAATGCCGCCTGCACCGGTGCGGCAGCGGCGCGGGCCTGGTCGGCGTCCTCGAACCAGGCGAACACGCTGGGTCCGGCACCGGAGATGCCCGCACCCATTGCATGGGCCGACAGCGCCGCATCGCGGGCTGCTTCGAAACCTGCAATCAGGCCGGCCCGCCGTGGTTCGACCAGCACATCGCGCAATCCAGCCCGCACCAGCGCCGCATCACTACGATGGCAACCACTGAGTACCAGCGCGAGGTTCGCACTCTGTGCCACGAATTCACCCAGCGCGTAGCTGCCCTGCAGCACCTGGCGCGCACGGCGTGTTTCCAGCACCGCGTGCGGATGCACCAGCAGGCTGTGCCAGGCCGCCGGCACAGGAATTGGCAGCAGGCGGTCGGCCGTACACAGCGCAAGACCACCCAGCAGCAGCGGCCCCACGTTGTCGCCGTGGCGGCCACCGCTGGCCACTGCCTCGCCATCGAGCGCAAACGGATACAGCGCCTCACGCGACAGCGGTGCATCCAGCAGCGCGTTGCCGGCAACCAACGCCGCAACGCATGACGCTGCCGAACCGCCCATGCCGGAACCGAACGGAATGCCCTTGTCGATCTCCACCGCGAATCCGAAATCCAGGCCCAGGCCTTCGCGCAGTGACGTCAGCGCAGCGCCGGCGGTGTTCCCGGCTGCCTCCAGCGGCAGCTCGACCGCACTGCCACGGATCGCCTCGATGCGCACCAGCGGTTCATCGATGCGGCGCACGCTCACGGTATCGCCAACACCGGCGATGGCATGACCAAGAATGTCGAAGCCCACCGCCACGTTGGCCACCGAGGCCGGCGCGAACGCACGTGCGATCACAGGCGCGCTCCTTCACCGGCCGCGACCCGCAGCAGGTCGGCAAACACACCGGCGGCGGTGACTTCCGGGCCGGCCCCCGGACCCTGCACCACCAACGGGTTGTCGCAGTAGCGACGGGTACGGAACTGCACCACGTTATCGGTCAACCGAAGGTTGGCGAAGGCGTGGTCGGTGGGCAGTTCCTGCAGGCCCACCGAGGCACCGTCAGCGCCCAGCCGTGCCACGTAGCGCAGCACCGCGCCACGCGCCCGCGCGTCCTGCAACCGCTGCAACAGGCTGGCATCGGACTCGCCCAGCCGCGCCATGAAGTCATCCACGCTGCCGTCGCGCAGCAGCGCCGGCACCAGGCTTTCCACCTGTACCTGTTCCAGGCTGAGCGCGTGGCCGGCCTCGCGGGCGAGGATCACCAGCTTGCGCGCCACGTCCACGCCCGAAAGATCATCGCGCGGGTCCGGCTCGGTGTAGCCCATCGACCGCGCCTGCGCGACCAGCTGCGAGAACGGCTGACTGCCGTCGAAGCGGTTGAACAGCCACGCCAGCGTGCCGGAGAAGATGCCTTCGATCGCCAGCACCTCGTCGCCCGTATCGACCAGATCACGCAGCGTGGTGATCACCGGCAGGCCCGCGCCCACCGTGGCTTCGTAGCGGAAGCGCGCACCACTGGCCGCCGCAGCAGCACGGATGCGCTGGTAGCGCGGCAGCGGGCCAGCACCGGCCTGCTTGTTCGGGGTCACCACGTGGATGCCGGCAGCCAGCCAGCCCTCATAGCGCTCGGCCACGTCGGCGCTGCCACTGCAGTCGATCACCACCGCATGCGGCAGGTGCGCGGCCAGCAGATGTTCGGTGAAGCGATCCAGGTCGCTGGGCTCGCCCGCGTCCTGCAATGCCTCCCGCCAATCGGCGTGCAGGCCATCCACTTCCATCCGCATGCGCGAACGCGAGGCCAGCGCGCGCAGGCGAAGATCCACATTGGCCTTGGCCAGCAGCTGCGGGCGGGCCGCCAGCAGCTGGTCCAGCAGTGCCGCGCCGACGTTGCCCGGCCCGATCACACCGACCGCGAACGTCTGCGGCGACAGCCAGAAGCCCGCATGTGCGGCCCGCAATGCGCGGGTGGCATCGGCACTGTCCACCGCCACAGAAATATTGCGCTCCGACGAGCCCTGCGCGATCGCCAGGATGTTCACCTGCGCGCGTCCCAGCGCCTCGAACAGGCGCGCCGCCACACCGGGCTGGCCGGCCATGCCGTCACCCACTGCCGCCAGCACGCTGACGCCCTCACTGACCTGCACGCGCTGCACCTGCCCTACCGACAGTTCATGCGCGAACGCGTGCAGCAGTGCCTCACGGCCACGCGCCGCTTCGGCAGCGCGCACCACGCAGCAGATCGAATGCTCTGACGAACCCTGCGAGATCATCACCACCGACACCTGCGCCTGGCGCAGCGCCGCGAACACGCGCTCGGCGGTACCGGGCACACCGATCAGGCCGGTGCCTTCCAGGTTCAACAGGGACAGCCCGGGGCTCAGGGTCAGGCCCTTCACCGGCCCGCGCGGCGAGCGCTCGGCGCTGATGCGCGTCCCCGGATGCGCCGGCTGGAAGGTATTGCGGATGAAGATCGGCAGGCCGAGGCGGATGGCCGGCGACATCGTCTGCGGGTGCACCACCTTGGCGCCGAAATAAGCCAGCTCGCAGGCCTCGTCGTAGCTCAGTGATTCCAGCTGCACCGCTTCGGGCACCAGTCGCGGGTCGGCCGACAGCACACCGTCGACGTCGGTCCAGATGTGCAGTTCATCGGCATTGAACAACGCGGCGAAGATCGCGCCGGAATAGTCGCTGCCATTGCGGCCGAGCGTGGTGATGCGGTCATGGCGGTCACGGGCAACGAAACCGGTGGCGACCAGGCGCATCTGCGGATGCCGCAGGCGCCACTTGGCCAGGCGGTCCGCGCTGGACTCCCAGTCGACATCCACACCCAGTTCGCCATGCCCGACCACCAGCACGTCGCGTGCATCGAGTACCGCACAGTCTTCGCCCAAGGCACGCAGGTGGGTGCCAAGCAGTTGCGCGGAGAATACTTCGCCCAGGCCCTGCACGCGGTCGAGCACTTCGCGCGGCAGCTCGCCGATCACCGCCAGCGCCGCCAGCACTTCGGCCAGTTGATCGAAGCGGGCGTCGATCCATTCGACGGTCTCGCCCACCTGCTCGCCCAGCAGGGCCACGGCGGCGCCACGGTGACGCGCGCGCAGCGCATGCCAGGCCTCGCGCCAGGCTTCGTCGCCCTTGGCCGCCAGCTGGGCCAGCTCGATCAGCGCGTCAGTGACGCCCTTCATTGCCGAAACGACAGTGACCTGCAGCGATTCGGGACGGGCCAGCAGCAGGCCCGCGACATGGCGGTAGCGTTCGGCATCGGCCACCGAGGTGCCGCCGAACTTGTGCACGACGATGGACGGTGCAGCCAGATCGGCCGGGGCAACGGGATGAGCGGGGGCGTGGGAAGACATGCAGACCTCGGCAGGAGGCCCCGTCGCATGCAGGTGTCGAGTTTCCCCGCCACCTGTATGGTGCGGGGCCGTGGTTTTCGGGAGTTACACGAAGACGACGGGCCGCACCAGGGCAGTGGTGACGGTGGTGGTGGTAATGGTGGTGGTGGCGACCGGCGCAGTCGAACGGCCCGCGGTAGCGGGAGCGATCAGGCTGGCGTGGGCGGCATCAAGAACCATGACGCACAGAAAACACTGTGCGCCGGCCTGCTGTCAAGTGCTGCGATGCAAAAAACCAGTGCCGCGATCATCGCTCAACGTGCCGGCATTTGGTTGCATCTGAGACCAAGGCAGCATCAGCACGCTTGACGCACGCATTCAGTCGGCATGTTCGGCGATCGCCCGTGGACTACGATGGGCATGCGCGCACAGCATCACGCCGGCCACCAGGAACACGATCGCCAGCGCTTCCAGCAGTGAAGGCCAGCGCTGCTGCCAGGCGAAGGCATACGCCAGCGCGAACAGCGTCTCGAACACGATCATCTGTCCGGTCAGGGTCAGCGGCAGCAGGCGGCTGGCGCGGTTCCAGAACGCATTGCCGAGGATCGAGGCCACCACCGCCACACCGGCACTGATTGCCCAGAAACCACTCCACTGCGCCGCCGTGTGCCCGCTGGTGTGCCCGATGAAGGCCATCGGCACCAGCAGCAGGGCCAGGCCGCCGGTGGTGACGCCGGTCAGCAGCGACCAGTCGTGGCTGGACAAGTCCGGTCGACGCGCCAGCCAGCGGCTGTTGCCGATCGAGTACAACGCCCACGAGAACAGCGCGCCGAACGCGCACAGCAGGCCGATCAGGCGCTGCCGCCACGGGGTTGCCAGGTGCTCGGACATCAGTGCTTCCCAACCAACCAGGGCCACGCCCAGCACGCACAGGCCCAGTGCCGGCAGCAGCTGTTTCAAAGGCACTGCACCCTGTTCGCGCACGCCGACCAGGGTGACCACCACCGGAATCAGGCCGACAATCAGCGACGCCGCCGCACCGCCAGCCCACTGCACCGCCGTGGCCAGCAGCAGGAAGTACACCAGGTTCCCGGCCAGGCTCAGCCACAGCAGCCCGATCCATTCGGTGCGACCCAGCTGGGGTGCCAGCCGCTTCCAGCGCGGGAGCAGCAGTACTACGGCGATCAGGCCGTAGACCAGATAGCGACCGGCCGACAATTGCAGGGCGTTGAACGACTGCAGCACGGCGGGCGCGAGGAAGACCACGCCCCACAGCGCGCCAGCGGCAACGCCATTGGCGATGCCCAGGGCCATCGGGTTGTTGCGCATTCGGGTTCTTCGGGGGGAGAGAACAGGCCGCGCAGTGTAAGCGCTGGCCAGCGGGCGCTCTTGACCGAGGCTATTGCCCTGACCGGCCGCGCGTGTGCAAAGCCGAGCGTGGCTCGACCCTACAGTCCGGCGCCCCGGCGCCACGCTGCGGGAGTCTGGCCGCACTCGCGGCGCAGCGCGCGGGTCAGTGCGCTCTGCTCGGAATAGCCCGCGGCCAGCGCGATATCGCTGATCGGCGCCACGCTGGTGCGCAGCTGGTGCTTGGCCCAACGCAACCGGCTTGCACTGAGCCAGGCCTGCGGGCTGAGCCCGAACTCCTGCCGGAACAGCGCATGCAAACGGCTCTCGCTGACCCCGACGAACCCCGCCATGCGCGCCACCGGCCACGCCTGCCCGGGGTCGGCCTGGACCGCCGCACACAGACCCTGCATGCGCGCGCCACTGCCGGCAGGTGCAAATACCTGCAGCAACTGCGGCAGCAGCGCCGGCATTGACTGCCCTGCCTGCACCTCAGCCAGGCGTCGGCGCAATGCCAGCGGCAGATGCAGCCAGCGCTGCCGGCACAGATGCTCCTGCGTGCCGTCATCAAGTACGCCCGGAGGACAGTCAACGATCACGAAACCATTGGGACCATCAGCCATCTGGTCATGCGCCTCACCGGCGGCCACGAATGCCCCCTGCAGCACGTCCAGCCGACCTCCGCGGCCTTCCATTTCGAACTGCAGTTCACCCTGCACTGGCAGCACCCACTGCGCGTAGTCATGGCGGTCCAGGCCGGTGGCCTGGCCGTAGTGCCGCAGATGGAAGATGGCGCCCATGCGGGCAGTGTGCGCGTGTAACAACGGCCGTGCAAACCGTTGCTATAGTCGATCCGTCATCCAACGCAGGGAGTGCAGGACATGACCCATCAGCAGGTGTCCCTGGCGCTCGCCACCGGCCTCGGCCTGGCGCTCGCAGCTTCGGTCTCCGCACAGGCGCGTACGCCACCGGCTCCGCACTGCATGAACGCTGTCGGCGTACAGGAAGTGGAGCAGGCATCACCGCGCTCGATCGCACTGCGCGCCGCCTCCGGCCAGCCCTTTCGGATCGACTTCAACGAAGATTGTCCCGGCGTCCGCAGTGCCACCTCGCTGAAACTGGAAGCCCCCGCCGGCTGGGCCTGCGGCCGCCCCAGCGAACGCGTCGTGGTCGACGGCCGCCAATGCACCATCAGCGCAGTCACCCCGCTGCAGAATCGCGACTATGCCAGCGTCGCCCGCGACAGCGAGCGCCTGCGCACCGCTACCCTGCCTGCCGTGACCATCCGCGAACGCAAGGAGGTGCGTCGCAGCTTCGGCGGCTCACCGTCCTACTGCTTTGCCACGCGCAACGTGCGTGCCTGGTCATCCGACCCGCAGGGCATGCTGGTGGAGACCAACCCGCGCCGCAATGGCGGCCATCGCTACTACCGGGTAGAACTCGGCAGCCACTGCCGCCAGCTCGACCGCACGCCGCAGCTGAGCTTCCACTCGGGCCTGCAGAACGGCCTGATCTGTGGCAATCCCGGCGATCGGATCATGACTGCCGAATTCGAGACAGACGATCTGCGCGGTGAAAGCATCGCCCCGCTGCCGCAGTACACGCGCGGCAGCTGCACGATCCAGGCGGTCTACCCGGCCTCCAGCCAGGCGTCGAACTAACCGTCGACGCCGAGGAAGGCGAACGGTGCGCTGGGCACGAACTGGCCCAGTGCATCACCGGCGAAGGTATTGCGCTGGTCCTTGCCGAGGTCGAGCTTGAGTACCTTGCCGGCGAAATCGACCTTGTTCAGATCGACCCAGAAGGTGTTCGGGGTCAATGCCGATTCGAAGAAGTACAGCCGCCGCTTGTGGTCGGCCACGGTGCGCCAGCGCGTGGATGAGATGTTCGGCTCACCCGGCGTGGTGATGCCATACGGCACCGACGCGTTGCGGATCACGCTGAACACGCTGGCCAGGGCCTCCACCGGATCCTCGGCCTTGGGAATGGCGTTGATGTAGAACGAGGCGCGCGCGAAACGGTCAGCAGAGCGGTTGGTGCCCGGCAGCATCACCGTGCCGCCGATCTGCTGCCAGTAGCTGTTGAGCGCCAGCTGCTGCTCGAAGATCGGCGAATTGGTCATCACCTGGTAGCGCCGGTCATGGTGGATCACCTGGCGGCCGCCGATGTACTCGACGATGGCACTGTCGCCGCTGGCATCGGACAGCGAAAGGTGCAGCGTCGCCTGCCGATCTTCACCGGGCACCTTGTCGGTGACGATCGAGTACGGCTCGCGCTTCAACGCGGCGACCGCCTCTTCCACGGTAGCGAAGTTGTCCAGCACATACTGCGCCCACAGCGAAATCGCCAGGCCCGGCTTGTTGCCACGCTGCTGCGGATACTCCGATTCGACCAGCCACAGCAGGTTGGCTACCAGGCCCTTTTCGTTCATGCCATCGGTGGTCGACACGTCGTAGCCGGTGGCCACCACCGAGCCGTAGCGCGCGGTCCACGCCAGCGACTTCGGGCCGGCCTGGCCGGTGCGCGCAATGCCGCGCGGCAGTATGTAGAGGTTGGTCGCCACATCGACCTTCCAGTCCATCGAGCGCGCGGTGATCACATCGCCGTTGTCACCCAAGTACACCGCGCGCGTGCAGGCCAGTGCCGGTGCCACGGCTGCGGCCAGCGCGACCGCCAGCATTCCCCTTCCCATCCACTTCATCCGTGCCATGTCGTTGCACTCCTTTTCCCCGTGATCCGAAGATAGGACCCCAGGCAGGGTGAGACAGGGGTGAAAGCCTCAACGGACGAAGCGGTCGTGCAGCCAGAATCCTGCAAGCATCGAAGGCACGAACCACAGGGCTTCGCGCGACGCCACGGCCACCCCGGCGATGGCCGGGCCTGGGCAATAGCCCGCCCAGCCCCAGCCGATCCCGAACAGCGCGGCACCCAGCAGCAGGCGAGCATCCACACGCCGGGTAACAGGCAGCCGGAAGCGGTCTGCGTACAGCGGCTGCTGTCGCCGCAACACCCACCGCTGCCCGATCGCGCTGACCAGCAGCGCCGAGCCCAGCACCCACAGCAGCGTGGGATCGAAGTCACCGGTGATGTCGAGGAAGCCGAGGACACGACGCGCGTCGGTCATTCCCGAAAGTGCCAACCCCATGCCAAACAATGCGCCCGCCGCGCCGGCGGCCCAGACTGCGCGGCTCATGTTGGGCCTCCGCCATGACGGACCAGGAAGGTGGTCAGCATCGCGCAGGCCATGAACACCAGCACGGCCGCCAGCGATCGCTTCGAAGCGCGGGCCATGCCGCACACACCGTGACCGCTGGTGCAGCCGTTGCCCAGCCGCGTACCGAAGCCGACCAGCAGGCCGGCTCCCATCAACTGCCATGCCGGCAGCGCATCACGCAGCAGCGCACGCGGCGATGCCTCGGGCACCGATTGCCACCACAGCACCAGCCCCGCCGATGCGGTCAGGCCGGCCAGGAAGGCCCAGCGCCAGGCACGCTCGCCCTTGCCTGCGCGCAGGCTGCCTGCGGTGATGCCGCTGATGCCCGCCACGCGTCCGATGGTGGCGAGCAACAGCACCGCGGCGGCGCCGATCAACGCACCACCTGCCGCCGCACTCCATGGCAGGTTCATGCCCTGCCCTCTTCGCTGCCGTACATGGGATTGCCCATTTGTTTAGATTATTCTAAATTAGATCATTCTAAACAAAATGGTCAACCATGGCCCGGACCCAGCTCGACAGCGCCGCGATGGCCGAACACGCGTCGCAGGCAGCCACGCTGCTCAAAAGCCTGGCCCACCCGGCCCGGCTGCGGGTGCTGTGCCGCCTGGTGGAAGGTGAAGCGTCGGTACCGGAACTGCAGGCACTGACCGGCCTGAGCGCATCGGCGTTGTCACAGCATCTGGCGGTGCTGCGCGGACTGGATATCGTGGCGACCCGGCGCGAAGCGCAGGCGATCCACTACCGGGTTCTTGAAGGGCCCGCACTGGGCGTGCTGCAGGCGCTGCATGCGGCGTACTGCGGTGCTGCTTCGCGCTGAATCCGGCGCAGACCATCAGCCTGCGTGCAGCGCCGGCTGCACCACCTGATCGAGCAGGTCCACTGGCGTCGGTGCCGAACGATCGCCCTGCAGGCGCCGGGAGAATCCGGACCAGTCACTGCAGGAAAGCTGGCGAGAATAGGCACCCACGCTGGCAGTTGCGGACCAGTCCGTCTCAGTCCGCCGGAACGCTGGCCGAAGCGTTCAGGTTGCCGCCAAGACCGTGCCGTCGCAGCGTCGTGGCAGCATTGCCTCGAACACCACCTGGCCCGCTTCGTTGCGGGCCGCAATGCGCCCGCCGTGCGCGCGGACGAACTGATCGACGATGTACAGGCCCAGGCCCAGGCCCTTGCTCTGGTGGAAGCTGGCCTTGAACGGTTCGAACAGTCGCGGCAACAGCGCGTCATCGATCCGGCCGGCGTTGCTGACCCGCAGCAGTACGCCGCGCGGGTCGCGCCCATCCACCTCCACCCTCGCCTCGCTGCCATGGGTCAGCGCATTGCCGACCAGGTTGGCGGCGACCTGGCCAAGGCGATCCAGATCGCCCTGCAGCCGCGTGTCTCCCTGCAGGTCCAGGTGGATCCGGTCCGCCCCATGCGCGCTGCCCGCCTCGGCGACTACCGCGCGCGTCACGTCGGCCAGATCGCAGGCACTTGCCTCCAGCCTCAGGCCACCGCTGCGGATCCGCGAAAAATCCAGCAGCTGCTCGACCATCCGCGCCATCCGCAGGGTGCTGGCTTCCAGGTACTGCAGGGTCTGCTGCGCGCCTGCGTTGTCTTCCGGAAGCTCCAGCGCCAGCTTGTCGGCACACAGCAGGATCGCCGACAACGGCGTGCGCAGGTCGTGGGTCAAAACGGCAGCCATCGTCTCGTTGAGCTTCAGCGCGCGCTCCAGTGCCTCGTTGCGCGCCTTCAGCAGCTGCCGCTGCTGGTACAGCTCGATGAAGACGTTGACCTTGCTCAGGATCACCTGCGGCGCCACCGGCTTGTGCAGGAAATCGACCGCACCGCTTTCGTAGCCCTTGAACACGCGCAGGGGATCATCCGGAGAGGCGGTCAGGAAGATGATCGGCACGTCGCGGCTGCGATGCGAACCGCGCATCAGTTCGGCCAGGGTGAAGCCATCGATCTCCGGCATGTGCACGTCAAGCAGGGCCAATGCCACCTCGTGCTCGAGCAGCAGCTCCAACGCCTGCGCGCCCGAGCCGGCCAGCAGCAGGTTGACCCCTTCGCGCTGCAGCAGGGCCTGCATGGCTACCAGGTTCTGCGGCACGTCATCGACGATCAGCAGGTTGACCGGGGTCCGCGACTGCGCAGGTTCCGGTGGCAACAGGTTCATGCAAACAACTCCTTCAGGCGGCGACACATCAGTTCAAGGGGCAGCACGGCATCGGCGCCGGCGTACTGCAGGGCGGAAGCGGGCATCATCGACGCCTCGGCTTCCTCGGGACATTGCAGCCAGGCATGGCCACCGGCACGGCGCACGGCGGCAACGCCCTCGCTGCCATCACTGCTGGCACCGGTCAGCAGCAGGGCCAATACCTGCGCGCCGAACACCGCCGCAGCGGAGTCGAACAGCGGATCGATGGCCGGACGGGAAAACAGCACCGGTGCATCCACCGACAACGCCACCGCCCCCTCGTCCTCCACCAGCAGGTGGTAATCCGGCGGCGCGAACGTCACCGTGCCCGGCTGCAACGGCTGCTTGTCTTCGGCTTCGCGCACCGGCAACGCGCAGTACGGCGCCAGCACCTCGGCGATGCGGCTGGTACGGTCACGCGGCAGGTGCAGCACGGCCAGTACCGGTACCGGCAGCTTCGCCGGCAGTGCACCGAGCACCGCCTGCAGGGCCGCCACGCCACCGGCGGACGCGCCGATCACCAGCACGGCCGGACGCACCGGCAGCGTCATCAGGCCACCTTCCGGTACAGGCGGTGCTCTCGCGAACAGACCTCGAAGGCATCGTGGTGGCACCCGAACTGCAGCGACTCCTTGCTGCCCAGGCCAAGGAAGCCCCGGTGCACCAGCGCTTCGCGGAACAGGCCGACGGCACGATCCTGCAGGTCGCGGTTGAAATAGATCAGCACGTTGCGGCACGACACCAGGTGCACTTCGGAGAACACGGTATCGGTGGCCAGGCTGTGGTCGGCGAACACCACGTTGCGGCGCAGTTGGCGGTCGAACACCGCACCATCGTAGGCGGTAGCGTAGTAGTCCGACAGCGACGCGGTGCCACCGGCGGCCAGGTAGTTGCGGCTGAACTGGGCCATCCGGTCGATGCCATAGGCGCCCGCCTCGGCGGTGGCCAGTGCGGCCGGATTGATGTCGGTGGCATAGACGATGCTGCGCTCGAGCAGGCCTTCCTCATGCAGCAGGATCGCCAGCGACCACACTTCCTCGCCCGTGCTGCAGCCGGCCACCCACAGCTTCACCGAGGGATAGGTACGCAGCACTGGCACCACCTGCTCGCGCAGCTCACGGAAATACGCAGGGTCACGGAACATCTCCGAGACCTGCACGGTGAAGAACTGCATGGCCTGGGCGAACAGGTCCGGCTCGTGCAGCAGCCGGTACTGCAGGTCGACCAGCCGCTCGCACTCATAGCGCTGCATCGCCTGGCGCATGCGTCGGCGCAGCGACGACACCGCATAGCTGCGGAAATCGTAGTGGTAGCGCTGGTACAGCGCCTCCAGCAGGACCTTCAGTTCGAGGTCGAACAGCGCCTGTTCGTTCATTGCCGCGAGCACCAGACCCGGCACAGCGAGACCAGCTTGTCGACGTCGATGGGCTTGGCGATGTAATCGTTGGCGCCCGCCTGCAGGCAACGCTCACGGTCGTCAGGCATGGCCTTGGCAGTCAGCGCGATGATCGGCAGGTCCTGCAGGTGACGCTGCGCGCGGATCTCGCGCATCGCGGCCAGGCCATCCTTCTCCGGCATCATGATGTCCATCAGCACCAGGTCGACTTCGCGCTCGGCCAGGCGGTCCACTGCCTCCTGCCCATTGCGCGCGATCTCCAGCGTCACGCCCAGCGGCTCGAGCACGCTGGACAGCGCAAAGATGTTGCGCACGTCGTCCTCGGCCAGCAGTACGGTGCGTCCATCGAGCACGGTGTCGCGACGGCGCGCCTCGCGCAGCAGGCGCTGCTGGTCGGTGGGCAGGCTGGCTTCCACGCTGTGCAGGAACAGGGTGACTTCATCCAGCAGGCGTTCGGGCGAACGTGCGCCCTTGATGATGATGCTCTTGGAATAGCGGCGCAGGCGCTGTTCTTCCTCGCGACCGAGCGCGCGACCGGTATAGACGATCACCGGCGGGAAGCCGACGTCATCGTTGCCGGCCATGTGTTCGAGCAGGTCGTAGCCGCTGCCGTCAGGCAGTGACAGGTCCATCACCATGCAATCAAAGGTGACCGTGCTGAGCTGCTCCAGCGCGCCAGCAAGCGTTCCCACGGCGACGATCTGCAGCTGATCACGGCCCAGCAGCAGTTCCAGGTTGTGGCGCAGCTCGCTGTCGTCCTCGACGATCAGCAGGCGCCGCACGTCGCGCTGGCTGGTCTGTTCCAGCTGCTCGATGGCGCTTACCAGGCGCTCGCGCGTGGTCGGCTTGATCGCAAACCCGATCGCGCCAAGCTCGCGCGCCACCTGGCTGCGGTCCGTTGCCGAGACCACGTGCACAGGAATATGGCGGGTATCGGGGTTGCGCTTCAGGCGCTCCAGCACGCTCAGGCCGGACACGTCCGGCAGGCCGATATCGAGCAGGATGCCGTTCGGTCGCAGTTCGCCGGCCAGGGCCAGCGCCTCTTCGGCCGTCCCGGCCACCACGCAGTCGAAATCCAGTTCATGGGCCAGGGCCACCAGCGCTTCGGCGAACGTGGCGTCGTCCTCGACGGCCAGGATCAGGCGGCCCGGGTGCTGGCGACGACCGCGGTCGTCGGCCACGCTGGGCACCGTCGTCGTCGGCGCCACCGGAGCCCTTGCTGGCACCTGCATCGCCGGCACAGCGGCCGCGACCGGCGAGGCCACGGGGGCTGCGGCGATGTCCGCGGCGCTCGACGCGGGCGCGCCCTGCAACGGCAGTTCCAGAATGAAGCAGCTGCCACGGCCCGGTTCGCTGTCGACCTGGATGCTGCCGCCCATGCGCTCGGCCAGATCGCGCGAGATCGACAGCCCCAGGCCGGTGCCACCGTAGCGGCGACGGGTGCTGCCATCGGCCTGGCGGAAGGCTTCGAAGATGACCTGCAGCTGCTCGCGGGCAATGCCGATACCGCTGTCGCAGACCTCGAAACGGATGCGCCCCTGGCCGGCCGCGCGCACGTGCAGGCTGACCTTTCCATGCTCGGTGAACTTCACCGCATTGGCCAGCAGGTTCTTCAGGATCTGCTGCAGTCGCTGGCTGTCGACCATCAGCTGGCTCGGCGCCAGCGCATCGGCCTCGATCTGCAGGGCCAGGCCCTTCTGCCGCGCCATCGGCTCGAAAGTCTCGCGCAGGCGCTGCAGCACGCTGTCGGTCACCACCACTTCATCGGCCAGCTCGACGTGGCCGGCCTCGATGCGCGACAGGTCCAGGATGTCGTTGATCAGCGCCAGCAGATCGTTGTTGGACGACAGGATCGCACGCGCATACTTCACCTGTTCTTCGGTGAGCGTGCCGTCCTTGTTGTCGGCCAGCAGCTTGGCCAGGATCAGCGAGCTGTTCAGCGGCGTGCGCAGTTCGTGCGACATGTTGGCCAGGAACTCGGACTTGTAGCGCGATGTCGCGGCCAGTTCGTTGCTGTTGCGCACCAGCTGGCTCTGCGCGACCAGCAGTGCCTGCTTCTGCGCCTCCAGCTCGTGGGTCCGCTCTTCCAGCTGGACGTTGCTCTGTTCCAGCTCGGCCTGCTGTTCTTCCAGATGGCTCTGCGACTGCAGCAGGCTGCGGCTCTGCTCTTCCAGTTCCTCATTGGCCACGCGCAGCTCTTCCTGCTGGGCCTGCAGCTCCTCGCCCTGGCGCTGCGATTCCTCCAGCAGCACCACCAGTTGTGCGCGCAGCAGCGATGCACGCAGCGCCATGCCGATGGTCTCGGCGCAGCGCTCCAGCAGCTCGCGATCCAGGTCGCGCTGCGCACCCGCCCGGGCGCGTCCCAGCTCGACGATGCCTACCACGGTGCCGTCACTGCTGATCGGCGCCAGGATGCGCTCGCGCACCGGCAACCGCCCCAGGCTGGTCTGCAGTTCAAGTACGGCATCGTCGCTGCCCTCCAGGTGACGGATGCACTCATCCCGCGCCACCTGCCCGGCCACGCCCTCCTGCAATGCCAGCGACGCCGGCATGCCGGACGGCAACGCCAGGCCGCCGGTCAGCTGCAGTCGTCCGCCTTCCAGCCGGTACACGGCGCCGACGTCGGCCTCCAGTTGCGCGCCCAAGCTGGTGGCTGCCGCCTCGGCAATCTGCTCCGGGCCGAGGTCGCCGCGCAGGCTCATCGCTACCGCGTTCTCGGCCTCCTGCAGCCACAACGCCCGCATTGCGTCCCGGCGTGCCTGGATCGCGCGGGAGACGATCAGCGCGATCATCAGGAACGCACAACCACCGATGCTTCGGTTGACCAGCGAGAACGCCGAGTTCGAGCTGGCCGGGGCGATGTTGAAACCGATGACCAGCAGGACGCAGGCGAGCACAGCCACGATGAACGGCGCGCGCGCACTGCGCTGGAACACCGTGACGCCCACGGCCAGGAAATACGCCAGCCATACTGCATAACCGAGCGGTACCACCAGCTCCAATGCGATGGTCGCAGCCAGTAGCACGGCGGACGTCATCCAGATCCAGCGGTCACGCGTAGTCGCACCAGGACGCATGCAGGTCGGTTCCAGAACAAAAAGGGTGGGTGATGGTACTCCGTGTCGTATTCAGCCGCACAGGACAAATGGCACGTGTCCCGCCTCCACGCCTCCTTCACACTTGAATGCCTAGCTTCACGTCCCTCACAGGGGTAACACTTATTTTTACGTGGACGCTGCCGCCTCTACGACGTCCGTGCTGACGGACCCTTCCCGCCAACTGCGACTGCTGATCGACAGCGTGCGCGACCATGCGCTGTACCTGCTTGATCCTGATGGCATCGTCTGCAGCTGGAACCCTGGTGCGGAGCGCATCAAGGGCTATTCAGCCGATGAAGTGGTGGGCACCCACTTTGGTCGCTTCTACCTGGCCGCCGACCGCGAGGCAGGAGAACCGCAACGCCTGCTCCGTCATGCAGCGCAGCATGGCCACGTTGCCAATGAGGGCTGGCGGGTACGCCGCGATGGCTCGTCATTCCGTGCCAGTGTTGTCATCGAGCCGGTGGTTGAAGCGGGTGAGCTGCTCGGCTTCGTCAAGATCACCCGCGACATCACCGAGCAGTGGCAGGCACAGCGCCTGCTGCGTGATGCCCAACGAGCGCTGCGCAATACCCAACAGTTCGAGACCGTCGGCCGACTCAGCCGCGGCCTGTCGCACGAGTTCAACAACCTGCTGACCACCATCGGCAACGCACTGGACCTGCTGTCCCTGCGCGTTGGCGGTGACGATGCGCGCGCCGCCGAGCTGCTCGATGCCGCGCAGAGCGCGACCGATCGTGGTGCGCTGCTGACCCGCCAGCTGCTGGCGTTCAGCACTGGCCAGACCCTGATCCGCGAACCACTGGATATCAATGTGCTGATACAGCAGTGGCTGCCGGACCTGCAACGCGCCTGCCCGTCCACGGTGATGCTGGATGCCAAGCTGGCACCCGGCCTGCCTGCGGTCAACACCGATGCGCTGCAGCTGCAGACGGCGCTGGCCAATCTGGTCGCCAATGCCGCCGATGCTACCCTTGAAGGCGGCCGCATCCTGATCGGCACCGCGCTGGAGCATCGCCTCGACCCGGACGCGGACTCCACGCTGCAACGTGGCTATGTCACTCTCAGCGTCTGCGATGAAGGCCACGGGATGGCGGCCGACATCGCCGAACGGGCCACCGAGCCCTTCTTCACCACCAAGGACATCGGCAAAGGCAGCGGCCTGGGCCTGAGCCAGGTGTTCGGATTCACTACCCAGAGCGGCGGCTTCGTCGACGTGTCCACCACGCCCGGTGTCGGCACCACGGTCAGCCTGCTGCTACCCGCAATGGAGGACCCTGCCGATGACCGATGACCCGATCCGCGTACTGATGGTGGAAGACCAGACCGATCTGCGTGAAATGATCGGCTTGGCCCTGCGCGACCTCGGCATCGATGTGGCCACGACCGCCGATGGCCACGAGGCGGCGGAACTGCTCAAGGGCGAAGCACGTTTCGACGTGGTGTTCAGCGACGTCAGCATGCCCAACGGCATGTCCGGCATCGAGCTGAGCGAGCATGTGGCACGCGAACAGCCGCAGGCACGGATGATCCTCTCGTCCGGCTATGCCCGCTCGCAGCTGCCGCCGCTGCCCGAGCAGGTGGAGTTCCTGCCCAAGCCCTATCGCCTGCGCCAGCTGGTGCAGCTGCTCAGGCAGGCGTAAGCCACGGCGCTCCCGCAGGAAACCCCTGCGGTCAACCCATCATCGCCCCGCGCTGGAACGACGCCAGCAGCGTAGAGGCTGCCGCTGCCGGCGCCAGCCGACCGCGTGCCAGTGACCAGGTGATGCCGTAGAAACAGCTCCAGTAGAAGTCCGCGAGCCACACCGCGGTGAAACCGACGTTGAACTCTCCGGCCGCCTGACCCCGCAGGAAGAAGGCCTCGAAGCGCTCGCCGATCGGCGCCCAGCGCTCCGGCAGCAGGTGCAGGTCGCCCAGGCGCTGCTGTTCTTCCATCATCCGTGCGAACAGCAGCGTCACCAGCTCCCAGTCCGCCAGCAGCGTGGCGGTGACCTGCTCCAGCACGTGGCGTGCATCACCGCCCTGGTCGAACCAGGCCGCCGCAGCTTCCACGCGCTCGAAACCGGCCGCGAACAGGGCCTCGTCGATCGCCTCCCGGGTAGGCGCAAACCGGTACAGGGTCGCGCGGCTGATGCCCGCCCCGCGCGCGAGTTCGCTGAGGGTGCAGCGTGGATGGCTGACCAGGGTGGCCGCCAGCGCATGGGGCAGGTCGCGTCGTGTACGTGCTGCGGCAGGTCGCATGAAAAGCGATGGGGTGTGGGCTGGCCCTCACGCTAGCATGAATCATCAATTAATAAACTGAATCAAATATGATTCATCCGAATCACGGATGCGCTACAACGGGGGTGCGTCCGGTGCACCCGGGTCGGTGCACGGCAGGGAACGCGTCACAGGCATCGAGGGAGACAACGCCATGCTGCACCCACTACGCGATATCGCCGTGCTGTTCGACGCCAGCGACACCGGGCACCGCGTTCTCAACATCGCCGCCGACCTGGCGCAGGCCCAGCAGGCGCATCTGGTCGCAGTCTCCACGGCCCTGCATCCCACCGACATCGCCAACGGCTTCGCGCGCGGTGCCGGCATCGCCGCCGCGCTGGACCACGAGGCCCGCGCGGATGCCGCCTGCACCGCACAGCTGATGCAGAACCTGCGTGCCGTGTCCGAGCCGCTGCAGATCAGCACCGAACTGCGCATCGTCTCGGACTACCTGGGTGGCGCCGACCTGGCGCTGCAGTCGCTGTACTGCGACCTGATCATCGCCGGCTATCCGCACACACCAGGCGCGCCCTCCGGCTGGCATCCACTGGGCACGCTGCGCCAGACCGGGGTACCGATGCTGCTGGTGCCGCCGCACTGGAAGGGCGAGCAGGTCGGCCGGCGTATCGTGGTGGCCTGGAATGCCAGCAAGCAGGCCCGTCGTGCGGTGGCAGATGCCCTGCCTCTGCTGGCCCGGGCGCAGGCCGTGCACCTGCTGATGGTCGACACGCCCAAGGCTGAAGCGGCACCCGGCGCTGAAATGGCCCAGCATCTGGCGCGGCACGGCGTTGAAGTGGAGATACAGGCGATCAGCTCCAGCCAAGGGGGCGTAGCTGCCACCATTCGCCAGCATGTACTTGATGCCGAAGCCGATCTGCTGGTGCTGGGGCCCTACAGCCGCAGTCGCGTGGTCGAACGCGTGCTCGGCGGGGTCACCGAGGATCTGCTTGCCGAAGTACCGGCGCCCTTGTTCGTATCGCACTGATACCGCCCTGCCCCGCCCGGCGGTAGCCGGTCAGCGATTGGCCGGTGTGCCGCCGGAAATAGCGGCACAGGTAGGACGCGTCCTCGAAACACAGGCGTTCGGCGATGCGACCGATCGGCAGTTCGCTGTAGCTCAGCAGCGCCTTGATCTCCAGCACCACCTGGCGGTCGATCAACGCCTTCGGCGTTTCGCCGAAGCATTCCCGGGTCACCTGCGAGAGATAGAACGGGGTAATGCACAGCGCCTCGGCGTAGGACTGCACGTCGCGTTGGCGCGTGCTGCGCTGGCCGACCAGTTCCCAGAAGCTCCAGGCCAGGCGCTCGCGTCGGCCGACCGGCGGCGCCGCCTCGTAGTATGCCGGGAGCAGTGTGGCGAACTTCAGGAAAAACGTCTGCAGCAGGTTGCGCAGCATCACTTGCCGATGGCGGCCACCGTTGTGCTGGGCATCCATCAACTGCTGCAGCCAACCCTGCAGCAGCGGCACCTCCAGCGGTGACGGTACACAATGAGGGTGCTCGTGCAGGAACTTGAACAGTGCATTGGGCAGCACATAGGCCACCTCCGAGGCCAGCGCTTTCGGCACCAGGCAGGCCACCACAAGGAAGCCGCGCGAACGCTGCCGCAGCAGCGTCAGCGTATCCTCCGCCAGCACCAGTACGTCGTGCCGCTGCACCGCCACTTCGCGGAAGTTCAGTGCGAACCGCGCACGCCCGGACACGCACACCAGCACCGTCAGATAGGCGTGCCCGAACGACAGCGGAACACCCAAGCCTTCAGCCAACGTACTGACTTCCAAGCGCATGGATTCGTCCTGTTCCAGAAGCTGGGGAATGCGATCCATGGGCCGATCCACTGGGATATCGCGGCAGAGCATATCCGCCCGAACGAAGAAGTTGTGAAAAGTACCGAAACCATCAAGGTCCCGCCCTGTGCTCCCCGCCCGTCGAAACCTAGCCTGTGCACTCTCTTTCCACCGACGGACCCGCCATGCAACTGGCCACCCAACGCTTGATCCTGCGCCCCTGGCGCGACAGTGACGCCGCCGATCTGTACGAGTACGCCCGCGACCCGCGCGTGGGGCCCATCGCCGGTTGGCCACCGCATGCCAGCGTAGAGGAGAGTGCCGACATCATCCGCACCGTGTTCAACCGACCGGAGGTCTACGCCCTGCAGAGCCGCGAGAACGGGCGTGCCATCGGATGCGTCGGCATCCTGATCGGTGCTGACAGCAACTTCAGCTTGGGCGAGCGCGAGGGAGAGATCGCCTACTGGATCGGCGTACCGTACTGGGGTCGTGGCCTGGTACCCGAAGCTGTACGTGAGGTGATGCGGCATGCCTTCCTGGATCTGCAGCTGGATGCGTTGTGGTGCGGCTACTTCGCCGACAACCTGCAATCAATGAGCGCGCAGGCCAAATGCGGTTTCCGCCATCACCACACCGAGGTCAACCAGTTCAACCGCTTCCTCGCCGACTACCGCACCGAGCACATCAGCCGCATCACTGCCAGGGAATGGCAGGCGCAGCAGACCGTACCGCTGCCCACGTGATCACGGCTCAGCCCTCGCTGCGCAGCATGAACAACAATTCCAGCGTCGAGGCATCTTCCACCGGCTGGAAGCCGACATCGCGGTAGAGCGCCAACGCTGCGACGTTGTCACGATAGACACGCAGGCTCAGGCGCTGCACATCCGGCGACCGCAGGGCCTCGGCACACAACAACTGCATCAGCACCCGGCCCAGGCCGCGCCCACGCGCCTGCGGCGAGACAATGATGCGGCCCAGGTGGGCAGTGCCGGGCGCGGTCAACCAGTACTGGCCGAACCCCATGCAAGCACCCTCCCCGTCCAACAGCACCCAACCCGGGCGCTCGGCCAGTTCAAGAGCCCGTGCGAATGCCTCAGGCAGCAGAGGAAACGCAACGCCCGGGCCAGCCCAGCGTTACGTCGCTGCAACCGAATCGAGCCAGCCAGCGATACGCGGGTAATGCCGAGGTTGAACCGGCTGCAACTGTGCGGGCATATGGATGCCTGTGTGGTCCCGTCAACCTGCCGCGGTCGCTGCCTGGATTGCAGGGTGATGAGCAGGCGCTTGCAGCGGACGTGCTTGCGCGAACTGGGCTGCGGTAACAGTGCGTGGGACGGATGTCCCCTGCAGGAAGCCGCCGCACTCGACGGCGGCGACCTGTCGGCGCTTTACCGGCAGACGTACTCGCGTGCCGATTCGATGGTGTCCACGTCGAGCTCTTCGTATTGGATCTCGACGGTTTCCATGCTGGACGCGGTGACCACCGCGCGCGCGCCAAGATTGCAGGCGGCAGGCAGCCCGCCAGCGTACGCTTGGCCATTGATCGCATACGCCAGGCCGTAGCAGGCCGAGCCGAGCTGGAACGGATTGTGGTTGCAGGCCATGAGCTGACTGTTGGCAAGGTCACTGGAGGCCGTGTAGTTGGACGTCCAGCCACTGCCGGCATCGCTGCCGCAGCTACCCGGATACCCCTGGATCTGCGCACCGCTGGAGTCGCAGGTGTGGTAGACGAAACTGCCGAAGAAACTGGTCTTTACGTACGCGGTGCGGCCGCTGTCTACCCATTGTGCCGCAGCAGCGCTCTGGGCAAAGGCAGACAGGCCGAGCAGGCACACGGCGGCAGCGGTGAGAGGTTTCAATCCCTTCAACATGACTATCGTCCTCGGTATTGGCGTAGTGCACGCCTCATGCGTGCCAACCGAGTCTACCCCGCAGGTATATGGGCAAATATGACAGGCTCGACAGTCTGGGCCCTTCTGCGCACCTGATGCCTGAAGGGGAGGACGGCTTCGTGGCGAGGGCCGCCTGTTGACTGGCCATTGTGACCACTGCGACCAAAGCACTGGAAGGTGCCGTGGAACAAGGAGCGCCACACGATCACCAATCGTCGCAAGTGACTGATTCTGGTGACCCCGGCCCGATTCGAACGGGCGACCTTCCCCTTAGGAGGGGGCTTCCACCGCGCGTTAAATCAATGACTTGCAAGACTGCTGGGACCGGCTTGGGTCCAGCTTCGCTCAAACACCCCGCCGCAGCTGTTGTAGCCCTACCCACACCCAGGCCTTGCGGGCGTCCCTCAGTTAGCGCTCATCGGACCCTACGATGATCAGCATGGGTCGGTCCAACTCGTCCTGCGACAGAGGCTCGAGAGTAAGCCTGAAGCCATTTTGACCAGGCCGACACAGAATTCCGTCTTCTGTTCACCACGATGTCAGCAATGAGCCTCTAAGCGAAAACGCCATGCTCGCCCTACTGAAACGTATGGGCTATCGCCACGTTACCGTCCATGGGTTCAGATCGACGTTCAAGGACTGGTCCAGCGAGACCACCGACTTCCCCGACGACCTGTCGGAAGCCGCACTCGCCCATCGGATTCGCGACAAGGCGAAGGCCGCCTATAAAAGGGGAACTATGCTCGAAAAGCGGTGATCCCTGATGGCAGCTTGGGCCAACTATCTAATGAACGAAGAATAACCGAATCGAGTCGTGGCGGCGGGAATCTCAGCTTATGCGACTTCATTGTGGGTCATCCCAGATCACCCCAGATCACCGGACACCCCACGTCAGATGATTCAAATCATCAAAATGAATTTGTATGCTGTTGATTTTATTTAATAAAAGTGCGACGAGAACCAAGGTCACATGCGAAATCGTGACCGAATCCCGAATCACGCTTCCATTTGGCTGAGCTGGGCGGTACAGTTCGCATCATGGACAGTCTCAACAACCCCTATGCCGCTGCCATCGCTATGGAGCGCGCGAAGATTTCCGAGTATGAGAAGCGGATCGCGGCTTGCCGCGGGCGCATCGCGGCGCTGGAGGGGTTGGCTGATGCTGAACCGGACGATGTCGATGCAGCCTTGGAACGGAAGCTAAAGGGATTGGACAGCGGGGACTGGTACACCGTTGAAAGCGAGGAAGTTCGGACGCGAGTTGCCGCGCCGCCCTCGCTAGCTACCTACTCCCCTCCGATTTATCCAGGGACTCCGCCGCTTCCAAAGCTGCCTACTGCTGAGACTGATCCATCCGTACAGTCCGGGTCGACGGCGTCTACACTCGTCCCGCCACCGCCACTGCCACCGCCAGGGCCGTTCGTTGGGCGAGCTGCGCTGCCCAGTTTCTTTTTTGCTCCACCACCAGGACCAACGATGCTGAACCCACTTAAAGGGGAAAGCGTCCATAGGTCCGAAAGTGGCGATTTCGTGTTGCCGAAGCGTCAAGTCTCGGCACAGGCAATTGAGCTCCTGCGCTTTCTGCGCGCCCCAGCCACATCAGATACAACGTTCGCGTTCACTGAGCGACGCGGTATCAAAATGAATCGCGCTTCACTTAGCACGTTCTTGTACGCCTATCGAACCAAGTACGGCTTTTTGGACTTGCAAGCAGACGGACGGTACGTGCTATCGGAACGTGGTCGCAATTACATCGACGCACCGGCGCGTCGCGATATCAAATTTGAACCCTCTGACGCGGGTGCAACCGCGTCAGAGGAGGAGTAACGCAGGTGATGGACCTGACCCGAACCGAAGGGGCTGACTCGGTATGGAGGATGCAAATGGTGCTCACCCGCCATCCCCGAACAACATAGATTTCGGCCGAGCGGATGATGTTGGCTCTTGCTGACAGTCATGTCAACTGGCCCCAAAAAAAGCCCAATAGCGCGGCAACGCTATCGGGCTCTGGCATGGCAGTGGAGCGTCCCTCTGCCACCTGCAGCTGTCTCTTAAAGACGGGCGGACTGTAACACCCGTTTTAGGCTGCGGGCAAATATCGCCTCCAAAGCCCCTTAGAGGACTTTGGCCATGGACTGCATTGCAGCCAAGCCCAAGAGCGTGCGCGTGCGTGCTTACACCAGGATTCGCTTCGGCAGCCTGGAGCATGTTTGCCAGCACTGGCGCTCTTACCCGCATCAGCTGAGCCTGTTCTGATGCATAGCGCCCGGTCTATCCGGGCGCTACCTTTTAGGGCTGCCCTTGCGTTCGCCGCCCTGCCGTCACCCAAGCCTTCATCGGATCCTTCGCCCTAGGCTTGGTATCGGCCGGCGGCTTGCGTGGCGCCAGTGCCGCCTTGATCCGCTCGACCTCCTTCGCTCCGGCCTCGGCCAGGCGCCGGGCCTGTTGCTGCTGCTCGCGGGTCGGCGGCAGGCCAGGTGGTGGGGGTGCCGGCTGGATCGGCGTGGTGTCAGTCAGCCGCGCCACAGCCGCGCGCAGGCGCATCTCCGGGTAGAGCCTGGCCGCACACCACCGCTCGGCATAGCGTTTGCCCTGACTGATGCTGGCCGCCGGAACGTCCTTGCTCAGGCAGCCTCGGCGAATGGTTCGACCAGCGCACCCAGCATCTCCATGGCTGTCGCTGGCGGCGTGCGCTCGGCTCCGCGCTGGAGGAAGCCGATCCAGTCAGCACGAACCAACATCAAAAGTTCTCCAGGCGATACGGGGACCAAACGCATCGGCCAGTATGGAAGCCGACGCTGCCCCACCCGCCCCCTGGCCAGCTCGATCAGTTCAATGTGGCTGGTTGAGCCCGCGGCTCTGGAGAAGGCCACATCTAAGCCATCTGGCGGGCCTTCCATGTACGCCAAGAAGCGGCTGCCATCGAAGAGGGTCACGCCAGTGACCCCTGCATCCCGGTTGAACCGCCTCGCGTCCGCCATCAGCCCTACAAGGTGAGCACTGTCGAGCCCTGGCATCGCCTCACTCACAAATACCACCGCTCGATTTGGCACGGCCGGCTCCGTCATCCTCTAGAGACTGTGAAGCCTATGCCTACACATGTTCACGACGCGTGCTGACCCATGGGATGCCGTCACAGTTTGGTTCCCGCTGGCCTACACGCCCCGGGCACGGCCGGCCGGACTACTCTCCGGCCTAGTGTGACCGATTCGTCCAGCTTCCTGCCCCTAATCGCCAGATCGGCCCTAGGTCCTTCACGACCGCCTGGCCCTGCTGAAGGAACCCGATTAGCAGACGGCCACCAGCGACCTGCCGGCCCATCTGCTCGTTGAGGTAGTTGGCCTGGAGCCGCCCAGCCGTCATCAGATCGGACTGCAGCATGCTGGGCGCGACACCTTTAAGTGGATCACCAGGTGATGCGAAATGGCCACCAATCGGCTGGACCGTGGTTGCGCGCCGACTGTTGCTCTTGGCATAGGCAGTGGCCATCATCCGGCCACTTCCCGACGACCAACCGGCCAGGATGATCTCGGTCCCCAGTTGTTCGATTGGTAGGTCAGCCTCCGCCGCCGCCCTCTCGTAGTTCAGCCACAGCTGGTCCATTACTGATCCCATCTCGGCGGACAGCTTCTCAATGGAGAAATCCGCACGGAAGCTAGCCTGCAGGACCAGCTCGTAGATCTTCAGGAAAAACTGGGCCGCACCTCTCGCCGCCAGCAGCACGTTGTGCTGCGGTATCAGGAGCATCTTGGCACCAGCAGAGTGGGCACCGGTAAGCGCATCCTCCGCAAGCGTATCTACTGCAATGACAAGCTGGTCACGGCTGATCAGAACATTGAGGATGCTCATGGGGCGCGTCCATTGGCAAGCCGAGACTATGGCTGGAGCACTGCCCACTGGATCTGAACCGGCGCGGCGCTGCGTAGCTGCTGCACCAGCGGAACGGCCCGCCCGGACCATCCTTGCTGATCCACGAGGCAACCCATATACCGTCGTTCAGGGGTCGAGCGGCGGCGATGGAAGTCGTGATGGCCGCCATGCTAGGTTCCAACCGGGTAGAAGGGAGCAACCTCAATGAATCGACGCTGGTGGGGCGTGAGTGCATTATTCGTTACGGCAGTGGCTTCAGCTGCGACAGCCGACACACCCGAGGGTGAACTGAGCGATCCCTACGGCTATACCCGCAGCGTACGCCGTGCTGAACTGGGCGCGCTGCAGGCGATGGGCAAGACGCAGGGCGCTAAGGGGCTGCTTGGCCAGACAGGCTTCTACCGTGTCCGCGGCGAAATCGACCGCTCCAGCAAGGCCGCCGAGCAATGTCTTCAGGCGGTGGCCAACGAGCCCCGCGAACAGGTAAAAGGTATCGAGTACCTATGTGCGGCCTCCTTGGCAGGCAACTTACTCATCCAGGGCGATATTGCCGGATGGGCGACGCAGATGATCCAAGTTCGAACGCTGCTGGACCGCGATATCCGCCCAATGCTCAAACAGCAAGCGGGCGACATCCACCTAGCGGGCATCAGCGAGCCGCATTTCGAGCGCTTCACAGCCTGGCCACGCACTGCCTTGGCGGCACAAACACCTCCAAGCGATATCCATGTTCCCATCCAATTGCAAAACGAACTGCCGACACTCAGCCTGAAGATTCGCACTAAGGCCGGTGAGCGCGAGCTGCGCGTACACGTGGACAGTGGCGCAGCGCATTCGCGCATCGGGCGCACGCTGGCAGCCGAACTCGGGCTGGAACTCACCGAAGGTTTCATGGTTGCCGATGGAAAGGCTGGGGCGGTGTATGCGCTGGCGTCGCCGGTGACTCTGGACATCGGAAGTGTTCTGGTGCGCGATGTCTCCTTTGCAGTGCTGGGCAAGGACGATCTACCGCGCATCGGCCTGGACGTGTTGCGCGCGCTTGGACGGGTGCGTATCAACCAAAACGCCCTTGTGATCCAGGCCGCTGCCAGCCCGGTGCCATGCGCGCGACGGATGGCGACACTATCCTCGCTGTGGGGCGATGCGTATGACGTCCGCTATCCGATCCGTGCCGGCAAGCAGAATGTGCTGGTCAAGGTGGATACCGGATTCAACGGTGGCTTCCAGGCGCGCGGAACGCTGCCCGCGCGCCCACCGGCAGCTGCTATACGGCGCAAGAACGTGATCACCACCGAAGGCAGCGAAGATATCCAGTACGTGGAAGCAACCACGCCGGTGATGATTGGCGACGAAGTTCTGAACCTCCCGATGGACCTAGGCCTTTCACCTGGGCCCAGGCCGTTGTTCAATCCCGAATGGCGCTTGGGTTTTGCTTCAACCCAGCGTTACAGCCTGTACATGGACGTTGCTGGCACCTACGGTTGCCCAGTTGCCGTTGCCGAAGCACCACCGCTGTTGCCACCGAAGCCAGTTGCCGCGCCGCCCACCGGCGACTGATCGGCGCTGGACGAAATCGTCAATTTGCCAAAATCGCAGGGTCGAGCCTGGTTCGACTCTTTGTCGGCGAGCCGCTCCTCACGCGCCCCGGTCGAGCGGCCTGCGGCCCCAAGCGCCGCGCCGAACCAAAAACGCTAGACCCATGCAGGGATGTCTGGCCACCCCTCAAGTCAGCCAAAAATGTATGTTCTATGCCCGTTCTGTCCAGTGAACCCGATGCATCCGAGCCAAGAAGATCGTCGAATTGCTAAGGTCCAGCGATTCCGCCTAGGTTTCCAGCAAACAAGGTAGCCCGATGTCCATTCATCAACTGAACGTTTGTGGCTCAGCACAGATGCTCCGCGCCCTCCGAGGTCAACTGGAAAAGGCCGAGGCCCACGCCAAGACCCTCGGATATGATCCGGGCAACTTGCTGTTAGCGCGATTGGCGCCAGATATGCACCCCCTTGCCAAGCAGATTCAGTTCGTATGCACCCAAGCCCGTGAAGTGATCAGCCGTCTCGGTGGCAAGCCCCTGCCGACACTCCAGCCTCCGAGCGACATGGACGAAGCACGTGCGCTCATAGACCAAACGCTGGAGTACTTGACCACCAGTGAAGCGGAAGAGATCGATGCCGGCGCGTCGCGTCATGTTGCGATCGAACTAGCCGATGGCCTCGCCTTCGATATGAAGGGCGAGGAGTACGCAGCGAACTGGGCAACACCTCAGTTCTACTTCCACCTGATAACCGCCTACTGCATCCTACGCCACAACGGCATCCCCCTGGGGAAGGCAGACTATGTGCCCCACATGTTCGCGTGGATACGAAAGGACGACTAGCTAGCCGCCGGTGATGGAGGCCTCCCGCGTCAGTCGCACGGTCAACACGTCGCCGCGGAACAACGGCGAGAATCTGCGATTGCCCGTACCTTGAACTGCCCAGCCATGGCTGGGCAGCAGGCGATCACATGAAGACGTAACCCAAAGGACCGTCAAGGATAGCGCCAGGCGCCCCGTCGCAATCCGCGCGAAGGGTATCAAAATGCCGCGACTTCCCCTCCCAGAGATGGCGGCAGCGGTACAGGGGAACAGTACCTGGCAACTGGGCTTGCGAGATGTAGCCCCGCAGATGCGAGTATGGGAGCATCGGCTGCCCCTCACAGTTCACGTCGGTGCTACTGAAGGTGTCCCAGGGAGTATGCGAGACACATTCGCGGATCGGCAAGCTGTTCTCAAAGGGAGTCAAGGAGATGAATCCCAAAGTTCCCTCAATGTGCCACCCATCCCGCAAGTAGAGACCGTAGTCCCAGTTCACGCTCACGTGTGAGCCAAGGTTAGGTCTGTAGATACGGACGACCTCGCTCAAGGTAACGCCAGGCGGCACAGCCAGCGTCGGGTTCATCTGAACTGCTGCGTTTGCCACACCAGACAGATCGGACTGGCTGGCAGGAGCGGACGCTGCGCTACCGGCTGCCAGAATCAACGAAATTCCCAAAAGACATGCTTTCACGGACATCTCCATTTCTTTAATCGCGAGCATCTTGCTCGCCTGACCATCCTAGCTGGACTGGCAAGTCCGCGACATGACCTAGTTCCCACAGCTACAACGTAGCTGTGTCAGCCGAACCCCAGCGGCACTTCCGTCAGGTCCACGATGAAGATCGTGGCGTTCTGCGGCCCCATCGTCACCCCGCCCACCGGGAAGGTGTTGGTGATAAGGGTCTGCGAGAACGTCTCATGCTTCGACATGAAGATTCTATTGTCGCTCGTCATGTGGAAAGCATCGGCGTAGGCAGTACACCGGTCCTGGGATATTGATGCGTAATAGAACCTGGGAGATGGGATGGCGATGCCAATCTTGGTGCCAGGGAAGAACTGGCCGACCTCAACGAACGGCGTATTTACCGGCGGCGGCGGGAGCGGCACAACCTGCAGCACGCGCAACCCCTTCCGCCTGGAGTCATAGAAGACTGACCCGTCCTCCCCGCGCGTGCGTAGCCCCACCGGCCCTGAAGCGGCCCGCTCGGTAGCGTCGAACGTGTAGTACTCCAACGTCTTGTTCGGAGCATTATTCGCTGCAAACACGTAACAGCTCAAACCCGACTGGACAATGGAAAACCCAGTGATGAACGCGACGCTGTCGTTGATGTACCTCACCACGTGCAGGTTGGTTGTTCCGGCAGTGCTCGCCAGCAACCCATAGGGAGACGAAGAGGCGAACGGGGGGGGGATCCACCGGTGGATCTGCCCTGAAAGGAACCAGTGTCGAGGGTTCCCGACTTAGCCAACTGCAGGTTTCGATAGCCAGCACCGATCTGGATCTGCCCGGTCCCTTGGTTCCGCACGCGAAGTCCGACGGCCATCAGCTGTAGATCCCGTAGTGAAGGGTGATGCCGCCCACGGTGTTGGTGATCGACTGGCTCAAGAACATCTCCATCCTGACGTGATAGTTCACCACGTCAGGATCCCAGGACCAGTTGATGCTGTTGCCTGACACGGTGACGGAGGGAACCAGCATCCCGTACACCGATCGCTGCCCCTCGCAGGTGAAGTAGTAGAAGGGCTCGCCGCCGGAGAAATCGTTGACGACGAGCCCGCCATTCGCCTCTGGCGGGGCCACCCATTTGTTGTTGGAGTTGACCGGGTTGTAGAGCGGAAATCTGTACGACCCTATCATCTTGGACAGCTTGGTGGTGACCGTGGTCTCCACGTAGCCATCAGCTCGTCGTATGCGGAGCCCGACTAGGGTCACAACAACACCCCCACTTCAACAGCTGGAACTCCGTTCGGGTGATAGACGTAGACGCCTTGATTGACCACGCGCAACTTGTAGCCATCTGGCGTGTTCCCGTTCAGTTCGAAACCACCGTCCTTGCTGATTCGCCAACCGGTTTGCCCTGGAACATAGTTGTCTGACTGGATGACGCCACCGATCTTTGCGTTGGTGATCGCCGCATCCGCGATGTTGGCCGTGTTGATCCACGCCGTTCCGATCAGCGCCTGGTTGATGAAGGTCTGGCCCCCCTGGATTACGAACGGCGAGGTCAGCTGCCCGTTGACCAGGTTGACGAATGCAAAGCGATCGGCGGTGAACAGCACCTGGCTTTGGTAGCTGCCATCCGGCTGGTTCTCGATGCCGATACCCATGCCGGCCGCGTAGTACTGGCCGTTCGCGGCGATCTGCAATTTCAGGCTGTAGGAGGCGCTGATCTTGCCATTCACGTCCACCAGGGCTTGGCTGGTCGCCTGCACCATCGACCGGGTTTCGCCTACCGCTGCTTCGTTGGTGTCCACCCGCCGGCCCAGCGCATAGTCGCCACTGCCGGTGACCGTCAGCGTGGTGATCGTGCCGGCAAACGAGTCCTCATCGCCTGCGTTCCAGTCCTCATCGCCCGCATGCTCGGCGCTGTACTGCGCGACCAGGCCGTCCACCCGGTTGCCCACCGCGGTGACCTTGCCATCGATCTCCGTAACGTCCAGCTCCAGCTGATCGATTCGCCCGGCCAACGCACCGGCTTCGGCGACGGCGTCGCCCACGCTCTTCCACTTCGTACCGGGCGGCTCCTCATTGCCGGGGGCGGCGTCAGTCCACAACCAGATCTTGCCGTTGCGCACCACCGTCTGGCCCGGCTCGTACGTCGCATCGGCGACCCAGATCAACGGGACGATGCTGCTGATGCTCTCGATCTCCGACAGCAGCTCCTGTCCCAGCGCGCTCTTGTTGATGAGGCCGGAGAAGTACGCGTCGTACTCGGTCACGTCGGCGCTCGATTCGCCCACCACGCCTGCACCGGCCGGATACCACGGCCCGATGTTGCCGCTGCGATCCACCAGCCGGCCCCAGAAGTAGAACTTCGCGCCGGCGGCCAGGCCATCGAGCCGGTGCCGGTTCTGGGGATAGGCGAAATCGCCCAGCTTCGTCGCGCTTTCCAGACTCGGTCCGGGGCTGCGCCAGATCTCGGTGCGTTCGGTGTCGGTTGCCCCAGGCGGGAACGCCCAGGCCAACTGGATACCGAACACCACCGACGCGGCCGTCAGCGAGGTCAGCGCCGGCGGCGGCTCCGTCTTGCCCTGAATGTCCGTGAGGACGCTGAGGGCCGGCTGCGACACGGCATTGAGTGCATTCACCGCACGCACCCGGGCCAGGTACTTGCCCGCGTAGATCCCCCGCACCTCCGCGCTGGCCGTGCCCACGCGCCCGACACGCACCCAGTTCAGGTCGTCCCGGCGCCATTCCACGTCGTAGGCAATGGCTTTGGCGGCTGCGTCCCACTCGATGGTCAGCACCGGTGTGGCGATGCCCTGGTCGATCACCACATGGGACGACATGCGCACATTCGCCGGCGGCGGCTGCACGCTGGGCGGCACGGTGCTGACCGGCGGCGGCTCCAGCCGGGTGTTGCTGTAGGTGAACCGCCCGATCGTGAAAGCGCAACGGCACACCTTTGCGAGAAGTGCGTCTTGGCAGCGCTCAGCGCCTTTGCCGCAGCCGGGGCGCAGCCATGAGCCGCCACATCGCCCGCCGTGCGCCGAAGGAGACCCTGGGCTTCGCCTGGGGCCGATTCCCTACCGTTGACGGCAGCGCCATCACCTCGCCCATGAGGACCGCGCGGTGATCGCCGGGCACCTGCGCCGCGCGCGCCGCTGCCTGCGGGAGAAGGTGGACGACATCGACTTGATGGCGATGGGGGTGGCGGCTTGAGCCTAGTGAATCGTGTAGCTGGAGAACTCCTCCAAGTTGTGGGCGTAGTCACGCTTGGGAACTCCCACAAACGAGTGAAACTCATCAGAGAACTGGGCACTGAAGCGAAGTATCCAGATCGCCTGGTCCTGCAGGTTGAGCCAGTCGACGAGCACCCTGCTCACATCTACATAGCTAGTGCTCTTGCCAGCAGTGGTAGTAGTCGTGCGGAGGGCGTTCACGTCGACTCTCTCTGCCAGTGCCTTGAGGGTTCTGCACGCTGCGATGAGCGCGGCCAGATCGGGCCCCAACGAAGCTGGAAGCGTGTGGATGCGCTCAATAACCGACTCCGCAGTCGGCAGGAGGTCTTGGCGAGCTTCGTAGATAGCTTGATCGTAGTAGGTGCCGTGCAAGTAGCGAATGCTCTCGCCATGCCCGTCGGGCGCCTCCCGCATAGCTCTCGCCACTCGGGCAGCTCGCGGCGTGATGGTAGCCACCTCGGCAATGAGAAGCCTTCCAACGATTCGCCCGGTCTCGCGACTAAGGCGTGCCACATCTTCATGCTGCCGCTCGGCGATTCTGGTTGCCTGCTCAGCAATCTTTGCTGCTCTTCTAGAGGTGAGCCACGCAAGGAGGGCAACCAGAACGGTTACCACACCCACAGCTGCAGTGGCGATGACTCCCCATCCCGCCCAGAACGTCGCGCACTCCGCCTTCATCGAAAGGCATTCACCGAATCCCAGAGCCATCGCTGTTCCCCCCCTATCCATGTTGGAGTCGATTCTGCCATGACCTATATCCATCCGAACGACCGGGTCTACACCCTGAAGCGCGCCCTGGCTGCTGCCATCGTTCGCAGCGAGGGATGCAAGTCCGACATGGCCCTGATCGAAAGCCAGGCGGTGGGCAATGGCTGAGCGCGAATTCCCTTGGTGCGTCAGAGAAACTGCCCGTCTATCGCCGATCGTACGGGGCTCAATCAATATAGCGCCGGTAGCGCTCCATCAGCGACATCTCGGTTGCAGCAGCGTTCGCCAGCTCGCGGGCGGCAGCCACCGCCTCTGCTTCCGTCGCGCCTTGCCCAAGGACGCTTCTAAGCGGCTCCTGAGACCACAGAGGACGCAGCGTCCCTCTTGCTACGAAGGGACCGTCACCGGTGATTTCGATGTCCACGTTGAAGTGGCCAGCGTAGAAGGTGTTCATTTCGCCGTCTTTTCTGCTGTTGAAAGTAAGACGATGTATCGCAAACCCCTCCTCCTATTCAAGCTGGAGGAAGAGGCTGCGTGAACTACTACAGCGAATGGGATCCCTACGCAGCGCAGTGGATCCGCAACCTCGTCGAGGCCGGGCTCATTCCGCCTGGCCACGTCGACACCGGGAGCATCACCGATGTTCAACCCGCAGACCTCGCTAGATACCGGCAGTGCCACTTCTTCGCCGCCATGGCCGTCGGCATCCCGCACACGCTCGCGAATGCAAAAGCTATCGGACACACCCCGGAGCAAGCTCGCACCGAGCTAGCTTTTAAACAACCATCGGGAAGAGTTCAAGCGCTTCACGATGGCGCGCTCACACGTACCCAAGAGCTTCTCCGCTTGGGTAGATCGAAACAGCGCGTCCTTCAGCATCTTCTGAGGGTCCTCCCCCTCAAAAGGCTTCCCGTCAACAAAAGCGGAGATGCTGTGCCAGTCGTCGGCGATCTCACCAATCAGGAAACAAGCTTGGGCGAGCGCCTCTCCAATGACTCCAAGTTGATATACATCGGCGCGGAACTGCGAGACACCAGCGGGCATTTCCAACGCTTTTCCATACTGTCCATTGGTGATGGACATCATCATCTTGAAGTCGTCGAGCTCGATGGCCTGGGCCAGTACCCCAACGTCCATGCGCCATGCCCGAATCGGCCTGAGCAGCTCCATAGCGATCCAGCGGGAGCGCCCCTCAAGCTCCTTCTTGCGTCGTCTTCCATCGAGCGTCGCAAGCGAGAGTGCGCAAATTACAGCACCGACCGTCCCTATTGCGGCCCAGGCGTCCCACCACACAACGCAATCGCCCTCACCCGGTGGCCAGCATGTACTGAGGCCATTCCACCAGCTCATTCTCTTATCCCCCTGTGGACTGGCGGGCATTCTGCCATGCCAATTCGGCCAGAGGAGATGGCCCATGGCTGACCAGCAGTTTACCGCTGCAATGGTCCACCGCGAGGTCGGCCGGCAGCTGGCCAGCATGTCGGGGGTCGAACTCGACTCGATCATCTCCCAGGATGCTCGCCTGTGGGACGCCCGCGGGCAGGCGCTTCAGGCGCTTGCTACGGGCGATATGGAGACTGCGCTGCGAATCATGGGCATGGTGTCGTCGCGGATCATGGACCGAGACGAAGCATGGGAGATCGCGTCGAACGCGGTAGCTGTCCGCATTGCCGCCGGCTGGACGCGCGACATGCTGGACAGCAGCACCGTGGGCGGCCGCGCGCCGTGTGGTCGCGGCTACTACCTGTTCTGCTCCGGGGCCATCGCGGTCTGCTACTTCCCGATGGTCTGCATCACCGACATGAACGGCCGGGGCTACCACTTCCATATAGCCCATGACCTGCTCAACGAGCGAGATCCCAGCCCCTACGCCATCCGTCGTCCGACCGTGCCGCAGCAACTGGAGATGTTCCGATGATCGGCCAGGACGCAGCACGCGTGCCTGACGCTGATGAGGATGAGTACGACCGCCGGCGTTTGCCCGGTGCCTACTCCCAAACGATCCATCACATCCGGGAGTTGCGCAAAGAGCGGGATGCGCTGCTACTGCGTGGCCACGCCGGGGACAGATTCAGGGCCGCCCAGCTCTCATGGTTCATCACGAACAACGAGAACTACGCAGCGCGACTTGTGGTGCAAATGGAGCGACTCGGGCATGGCAGATCCCGAGCGACCGTTGAACACGCGACCGCAGCCCCGCCGCCGACGCTGCCGGCTCAACTGAACCTATTCGCATGAACACCGCCACCGAGCAGCTGCGTGCTGCGCTGGCAACGAACTGAAGGAGGACCCGATGGGAGCTGCTGAAAAGCTGGACATCGTCGGAAAGGACTGGCTGACCGTGGACGAGGCCGCGCACTACTGCGGGGTGTCACGAAGCCAGTTCGATTCGAACATCGCCGACTACGGCATCGAACCACGAAACTTCATGGGCAAGAAGCTCTACGAGAAGGCTGCCCTCTACTCTGCAATCTACGGCTCCAAGCAATGGTCAAGGTCACAATCTTCTAGCGCGATGGCGCCGCGTACCTCAACTGGCGGGAAGGCGGCAAGCGAAGCCGTGTCGCCATTGGTCGCGTCAGCCCACGCGAAGCTGAGGGCGTACGAGCAGCGAAAGAAGCGGAGCTGACCCATGGAGTGCGCATCCTTCCCCGGCTGCCCACGGTCCGCGACTTCCTGGAGCCCTACCTGGAGTGGTACAAGGCCGAGCATCCCACCACGCACGGCAAGGCCAAAAGCGAGGTTCGGCTGTTCATGGCCCGCTTCGGCCACCGCCCCATCGATACGCTGCGCCCGATGGAAATGGAGTCGTATAAGACGGACCGCCTGACCAAGGACAGGGTTTCACCAGAGACTGTAGGGAAGGAAGTGCGCAGGCTGCAGGCCGCGTTTCGGCGTGGCGTGCAGTGGAAGGAACTGGACTTCAACCCGCTGGAGGAGACCCGGGCACCGCGAGGCGTTCGTAGCGTGGCGGTGCGGTTCTACGACCGGGCCGCGATGCGCAAGCTGTACCGGGCGAACCCGGCCCGGGCACCCCTGTGGCTGTTCATGGCCCACACGGGTCTGCGTCTCGGCGAGGTGGTTGGAATGGGCAAGGATGCGGTGGCCGGGTGCAGGCTCAGGATCGAAAGCGATCCAGACGAAGATGGCCAGGGACGCACGAAGTCGGGCAAGTGGCGCGAGGTGCCGCTGAATCGGTATGCACGCTGGGCGCTTCGCCACCTACCCGATCCGCTGGTGGCCGTGCACAGGGACACGCTGTCCGACTGGTTCGCCTCAGATGCCAAACGTGCGGGAATCGGTGGCAGCCTCCACCGGCTGCGGCACACCTTCTGCGCCCACATGGTGATCGCCGGGGTTCCGTTGCGACGGGTGCAGATTCTGGCCGGGCACGCTGATTACGCCACGACCGAGAAGTTCTACGCTCACCTAACTCCTGAGGGCGACGACGGCGCCGTAGCGAAGCTCAAGTACTGATCCGCGGCGCTGGGACCACTGGGACCAAATCCTGTGGATATGCAGGAAACAGTGGGAAATGCTCGCTACTGAGTCTTCCTAAGTTATTGATTCTGGTGACCCCGGCCCGATTCGAACGGGCGACCTTCCCCTTAGGAGGGGGACGCTCTATCCAGCTGAGCTACGGGGCCATGCAGCCGGGAAGTTTACAGGCAACACACCCTGCCCTCCAAGCATTCGTGCTCCACACGGCGGCGCTGGCGCGTTGCACCATGGCCGGACAGGCCGCTCTGCTACCATCGGCGATTCAGTTCATCGCGCCCCCCACCTGCCCGCGATGGCACCAAACAACGTAACGAAACACAGGAGTCTGCATGTCTTCCGAGCTGCTCAAGTCCCTTGGCCTGGACGCGATCAACGCTGGCACGTACCTGGGCAACGGGGAGTGGTCGAGCGCGACCAGCGGTGAGCTGATCACCCCGGTCAACCCGACCACCGGCGAGCCGATCGCGCAGGTCCGCGCGACCACCGAGGCCGAGTACGAGACCGTCGTCGCCCGCGCCCAGGAAGCCTTCAAGATCTGGCGTACCACGCCGGCCCCGCGTCGCGGCGAAGCCGTGCGCCTGTGCGGCGAAGCACTGCGCAAGCACAAGGACGCCCTGGGTTCGCTGGTGGCGCTGGAAATGGGCAAGAGCAAGCCGGAAGGCGACGGCGAAGTGCAGGAGATGATCGACATCGCCGATTTCGCCGTGGGCCAGAGCCGCATGCTGTACGGCTACACCATGCATTCCGAGCGCCCCGGCCACCGCATGTACGAGCAGTACCACCCGCTGGGCCTGGTCGGCATCATCTCTGCCTTCAACTTCCCGGTCGCGGTGTGGAGCTGGAACTCGTTCCTGGCCGCCATCTGTGGCGACGTGTGCATCTGGAAGCCGTCCAACAAGACGCCGCTGACCGCCATCGCCTCGCTGAAGATCTGCAACGACGCCCTGCGCGAAGCCGGTTTCCCGGACATCTTCTTCCTGATCAACGATGCGGGCACCGCGCTGTCGGAAAAGATGGTCGATGACCGTCGCGTGCCGCTGATCAGCTTCACCGGCTCGACCCAGGTCGGCCGCACCGTCAACGAGAAGGTCGCGCGTCGCCTCGGCCGCTGCCTGCTGGAACTGGGCGGCAACAACGCCATCATCCTGGACGAAACCGCCGACCTGAAGCTGGCCGTGCCGGGCATCGTGTTCGGCGCTGTCGGCACCGCCGGCCAGCGCTGCACCACCACCCGCCGCCTGATCGTGCACCGCTCGATCTACGCCGACGTGCTGGCCACCCTGGTCAAGGCCTACAAGCAGGTCGAAGGCAAGATCGGCGACCCGACCGATGCGGCCAACCTGATGGGCCCACTGAACAGCGATGGCGCCGTGCAGCAGTTCCTCGATGCCATCGCCCAGGCCAAGGCGGCCGGCGGCACCATCGAAACCGGCGGCACCCGCATCGACCGCGCCGGCAACTTCGTGCTGCCGGCGATTGTCTCCGGCCTGAAGAACAGCGATGCCGTGGTCCAGCACGAGACCTTCGCGCCGATCCTGTACGTGATGCCGTACGACACCCTCGATGAAGCCATCGACATGCAGAATGGCGTGCCGCAGGGCCTGTCGTCCTCGATCTTCACCCAGAACCTGAAGACTGCCGAGAAGTTCCTGTCGGCCGCTGGCAGCGACTGCGGCATCGCCAACATCAACATCGGCACGTCCGGTGCGGAGATTGGTGGCGCCTTCGGTGGCGAGAAGGACACCGGCGGTGGCCGCGAGTCCGGTTCGGACGCCTGGAAGGTCTACATGCGCCGCCAGACCAACACCATCAACTATTCGGACTCGCTGCCGCTGGCCCAGGGCATCAAGTTCGATCTGTGATGGCAGACGTTTCTGCCATGGCTGCGGGTCAGAGCCCCTCCGGGGATCTGACCCCTGCCCAGGGCCGGATCCCCAATGGGGCTCCGACCCTCGACTTCACCGGTCGCCGCGTGCTGATCGCCGGCGGCAGCAAGGGCATCGGTCGTGAAATGGCGTTGGCATTTGCCGGCGCCGGTGCGCAGGTCTCGGTCTGCGCACGTGGCCAGGCCGGCCTGGATGCCCTGCGTGCCGATGCGCAGGCACAGGGCACCCCACTGCATACCGTCTCCGCCGATCTGGCCGACGCCGGCCAGATCCAGGCCTGGCTGCAGGCCGCTGCCGATGCACTCGGCGGCATCGATGTACTGATCAACAACGCTACCGGCTACGGCATGGCCGACGACGAGGATGGCTGGGCCGCCAGCCTGCAGATCGACCTGATGGCGGCGGTACGGGCCTCGCGCCTGGCACTGCCGTGGCTGCGCGCATCCAGCGATGCCTGCATCCTCAACCTGTCCTCGATTGCCGCACAGCAGCCACGCCCCGGTGGCGCGCCCTACGCCGCCGCAAAGGCCGCGCTGTCGCACTACACCACGTCGCAGGCATTGGCGCTGGCCAAGGACCGGATCCGGGTCAACGCCATCGCCCCCGGTTCGATTGAATTCGATGACGGCCTGTGGGATCGCCGTCGCACCGAAGATCCGGCGCTGTACCACGGCACCCTGGCGAAGATTCCGTTCGGCCGCTTCGGCCATCCGCGCGAAATTGCCGACGCCGCCCTGTTCCTGTGCTCGCCGCTGGCGCGCTGGGTCACCGGCAGCGTGCTCAACGTGGATGGCGGCCAGGTGTTGATGGGCTGATACCGGCACTCCGGTAGCTGCCAACCTTGGTTGGCATGCCTTTCGTCGACCAAGGTCGACGCCTACCCTGCTGAAATGGCTTTCGTCGACCAAGGTCGGCGCCTACCAGGGCTGGCACCTCGTTCGCCCACCAGGGTCCACGCCTGCCATCGCATCCGCCGGGCATGGGATTGCCTGGGCAGAGGCACTATCATGTGCACACTGCCAAGGAGGACCCCGATGAGCGTGGCACCCCGACAGACAAGCGCCCTGGCCGTGGTCAGCCTGGTCATGGGCATCGCCAGCTGGACCGTCCTGCCCTTCGTGGCCAGCATCGTGGCCATCATCACCGGCCACATGGCCCGCGCCGAGATCCGCCGCCGCCCGCACGAACTGGAAGGTGATGGCCTGGCCGTTACCGGCCTGGTGCTGGGCTGGGTGATGGTCGGCGCGGTACTTGCCGCCATCCTGGTCTTCATCCTGTTCTTCGGTGGCCTGGCGTGGCTGGCCGCGGTGTCGAACTGACGCCATGACCACCTCCGACAGCACTGAACGCTTCAGCAGCCGCGTCGCCGACTACGTCCGCTACCGGCCCGATTACCCGCCCGCGCTGCTGGAATGGCTGCACGGCCCGATGGATGTCAGTCACCAGGCCCGTGTCGCCGACATCGGTGCTGGCACCGGCATTTCCAGCCGTCAGTTTCTGGCCAGCGGTCATCCGCTGGTGGCGGTCGAGCCGAACGCCGCCATGCGCGCCGCCGCCGAAGAGTGGCTGGCGCCGCAGTATCCGGGCTTTTCCGCCGTCGATGGCCGCGCCGAGGCCACCGGCCTGGACGATGCCAGCATCGATCTGGTCAGCGTCGCGCAGGCGTTCCACTGGTTCGACACCGTGGCAGTGCGCGCCGAGTGGCAGCGCATCCTCTGCCCCGGTGGCCTGGCACTGATCTACTGGAATTCGCGCCTGCTCGATGCCAGTCCATTCCTGATCGGCTATGAACAGCTGCTGCTGGACTACGGCACCGATTACACCGCGGTGGCCGAGCGCTACCAGGACGATGCCACCATGCAGGCCTGGTTCGGCCGCGGCCTGCGCGGCATGGTGGAGTTGCCGAACGTACAGCATCTGGACTTCGACGCCCTGCGCGGGCGCCTGCTGTCCTCCTCCTACGCACCCCAATCCGGTCATCCTCGCCACGCGCCGATGATCGACGCTCTGCAGGACCTGTTCGCCGCCCACGCGGTCGACGGCCAGGTCGCTTTTGAATATCGAACCCGAGCCTTCCTCGGCACGCTGGACTGAACCGACGCATGTATTCGCTTGCCCGCCCCTTCCTGTTCTCGCTCGACGCCGAGCGCGCCCACGGCCTCGGCCTGTCCGCACTGGACCTGGCCTACCGCACCGGCACCACGCCGCTGCTGGCCGCACGCATCGCGCCGATGCCCAGCACGGTGTTCGGGCTGACCTTCCCCAATCCGGTCGGCCTGGCCGCCGGCCTGGACAAGAATGGCGAGCACATCGATGCGCTGTTCGCGCTCGGCTTCGGCTTCGTCGAGATCGGCACCATCACCCCGCGCCCGCAGGCCGGCAACCCGCAGCCGCGCCTGTTCCGCCTGCCGGAACACAACGCGATCATCAACCGCATGGGCTTCAACAATGCGGGCGTGGACGCGCTGGTGCGCAATGTCGAGCGCGCGCGCAACCGCCGCGGCCTGCTCGGCATCAACATCGGCAAGAACAAGGACACCCCGAACGAACAGGCGGTGGACGATTACATCGCCTGCCTGGACAAGGTGTATCCGCTGGCGGACTACATCACCGTCAACATCTCCTCGCCCAACACCGCCGGCCTGCGTGAATTGCAGGAAGAGACCGCGCTGCGCCAGCTGGTCAGCCAGTTGCGTGACCGCCAGGAAGACCTCGCGGCGCGCCACGGCCGCCGCGTGCCGATGCTGGTCAAGGTGGCACCGGACCTGAGTGACCGCGACATCGATGCCGCCGCGCGCGTGCTGGGCGAACTGCAGGTGGACGGCGTGATCGCCACCAACACCACCATCGACCACAGCAAGGTGGCCGGCGATCCGCTGGCCAACGAGGCCGGCGGCCTGTCCGGTGCGCCGGTGCTGGAGCAGTCCACCCTGGTGCTGCGCCGCCTGCGCTCGCGCCTGCCCGAATCGGTACCGCTGGTGGGTGTGGGAGGCATCCTGTCCGGTGCCGATGCGGTGGCCAAGATGGCCGCGGGCGCGGCGCTGGTGCAGTGCTACAGCGGCTTGATCTTCCGTGGCCCGGCGTTGGTCTCCGAATGCGTGGAGGCGATCCGTCGCCGCCGCGAAGCGCCGAGCCGCGGCGCGGTGGCCCCACTGTGAGCGCGCCCATGGATACCGTCGACGGCAACGCCCCGCTGCGCTGGACGCTCACCCGCAATGCGCCACTGCAGGCGCTGAACACCTTCCACGTGCAGGCCAGCGCCGCGCAGCTGCTGGAACTGCACGATGCCGCACTGCTGCCGGAAGTGCTGGCATTGCCCGAAGTGGCCAGCGGCCCCCTGTTGGTACTGGGTGCCGGCAGCAACGTACTGATCGCCGAAGACCTGCTGGGCACCGTGCTGGTGTTCGGCAACCGTGACATCAGTTTCCTGGAACACCGCGCTGACCACGCAGTGATCCGCGCCGGGGCCGGCGTGCCCTGGCATGGCCTGGTGATGTGGTCGCTGCAGGAAGGCTTGTCCGGGCTGGAGAACCTGGCCCTGATTCCCGGCACCGCCGGTGCCGCGCCGATCCAGAACATCGGCGCCTACGGTGCGCAGGTCGGCGAGTTCATCCAGGCGGTCGAGGCCTGGGACTGCCAGGAACAAACCTGGGTACGGCTGGACAACGAGCAGTGTCGCTTCACCTACCGCGACAGCGTGTTCAAGCAGCAGATCGACCGCTACCTGATCACCGCCATCGAACTGAAGTTGCCGCTGCTGCACGACCTGCGCATGGACTATGCCGGCATCCGCGAGGAACTGCAGGCACAGGGCGTGGAGCTGCCGAGCGCAGTGGACGTGGCCAACGCGGTGATCGCGATCCGCCGCCGCAAGCTGCCCGACCCGGATGTGCTGGGCAACGCCGGCAGTTTCTTCAAGAACCCGGTGCTGCCGCTGGAACAGGTCGATGTGCTGCTGCAGCACTTCCCCGACCTGCCCGTGTTCCCGGCCGAGCAGGACGACAAGCGCAAGGTCTCGGCTGCATGGATGATCGAGTCCTGCGGCTGGAAGGGCTTCCGCGAAGGCGATGCAGGCGTGGCCCCCAGCCACGCGCTGGTACTGGTCAACCATGGCAATGCCAGCGGCGCTGAACTGCTGGCGCTGGCGCGACGCATCTCCGCTTCAGTGCTGGAGAAGTTCGGCGTGCCGATCGAACCGGAGCCCCGCCTGCTCGGCGCACAGTGGTGAACACCCCCGCCCTCTCCCCCAGCGCCACCCCGATGCGGGCGGCGCTGCTGATGCTCGGCAGCACGATGGCATTCGGCCTGATGGCCGTCGCCATCCGCTACGCCACCCGGTACGTACCAACCCAGGAAGTGGCGTTCTTTCGCAATGCCTTTGGCCTGCTCGCGTTGCTGCCGATGCTGCTGCGCCCCGGCCATGCACCACTGAAAACGCAGCAGCTGCCGCGTTACTTCGTGCGCAGTGCGATTGGCCTGGGTTCGATGCTGTGCGCGTTCTGGGCACTGGGCCATCTGCCACTGGCGCAGGCGGTTTCCCTCTCGTACTCCACGCCGTTGTTCGTCACCATCGCCGCCGTGCTATGGCTGGGCGAGACCGTGCGTATACGCCGCTGGGCCGCGGTGGTGGTTGGATTCATCGGTGTGCTGGTGATCGTGCGCCCCGGCACCGCCGGCTTCACCGCCGGCAGCCTGGTAGCGGTGGCAGCCGCCGTGCTCAGCTCATTGGTGGCGATCCAGATCAAGCAGCTGACCCGTGTCGACAGCGCTGACACCGTGGTGCTCTACACCTACGTGTTCTGGGTGCCGCTGTCGCTGGTCCCGGCACTGTTCGTCTGGGTCTGGCCCTCCGGCATGGCGTGGCTGTGGCTGCTGGCCACCGGCGTGCTGGGCACCGTCGGCCAGCTGCTGTGGACGCGGGCGTTGCGCCTCGGTGAAGTCTCGGCGCTGACCCCGATCAGCTTCCTGCAGCTGCCGCTGGTAACGCTGCTCGGCTGGCTGCTGTTCAACGAAAGCGTGGATCGCTGGACGCTCATCGGTGCCGGCATCATCCTCGCCGCCAACGCCTACATCGCCCACCGCGAAGCCGTGTTGTCGCGCCGCGCCGCAAGCGCGGCGGCCTCTGCAGCAGCCAAGCCCGCCGAATGAAAACCATCTGCATGGACAAGCCATGGGGCCTGCACGGGCAAGCCACGGGTCGTGCATGGACAGGCCATGGGTAGAGTCGACTGTTAGTCGACTCCCGCGCGCAGCGCGGGCTTTGCCTGTTCCAATCGAAGCGCAGTCGACTAACAGTCGACTCTACCCGGGGCGATGCTGGCAACGGCCTGGAACCTGATCCAGCGCGCGATATACCCGCTCCGCCGCATCGAACACATTGCCCGGTGCGAACTGCTCCCCCAGGTAGTGCAGTGACTGCCGGCGCAACTGCGGCGATCGGTCCTCCCCGTCACTGCCCAGCAGCACCTGCTGGAACTCGATCAGGTCCTGCAGAATGCGCCAGTGCCGGTACCAGGCGATCCAGCGCGGGTCACCGCGATCGCTGCCGTAGCCCTCCTCGAACCCCAGTGGATTCTCGCGACCCCAGCGCCCGCCAACAGCGGCACCGATGAACATCAGGTCACGCTCGCGCGGGGCCAGCGACAGACCATCCCAATCGATCAGGTGCAGGCCCCCGTCATTGCCCATCAGCAGGTTGCCGGCATGCAGATCGGTGTGGCACAGATGCAGGTCTACCGGCGCGTCCTGCAACGCCGCTAGCAGCTCCCGTGCCTGCGCATGCAGCGCCGCGATGCGCGCATGCTGCTGGTCCCATACCGAAACGAATGCGCGGCCCAGCCCGTCCTTCGCGGCCGCCAGGCCCTCGCCGGCCAACCATTGCCCGACGGTCTCCAGCGCCGCGGTTTCCAGCCGTACGATCGGCAGTGCCTGCTGCAGTTCCGCTGGCAACTGCGCGCCATGCAGGCGCCGCAGCACCTCCCCCAGCCGTTTCCACTGCGTGCGGCTCAACGCCGCCTCGAATCCGGACTGGCCTTCCACATACGGGAACAGGGTGAACTGCAATCCCCAGCGCTGCACAGACGCACCACCGGTCAACGCCGGCCACGGCGCGACGATCTCATCGATACCCAGCGTGCCGCGCATCCAATGCAGGCTGTCCCACACCGCTGGGGCGACCTGGTAGGTACGGCATTTCAACCACCACTGCCCGTGCCGCGCATCGACGCGATACACGCTGGCATTGGCGTCGGCGCCCACCGGGCGTGGCACCACGGCGGTGGGGGTGATGCCATAGGATTGTTGCAGGACTTCGCCGAGATGCTGCGCCGAAGCGAATGACATGGATGCAAGCGGAAAGTGTTACCTGCCACCACTATCGCAGATGCGTTCGCCGCGGCACAGACATGTCCGTCACAACATCGATTCAGCACGACTAGGGAACTAGCCTGCGATGCGCCGCATCACCGTCTCCAGCGGGCCGCGTGCGAACTGCCACGACCATAGCCAGGCCGCGCCCGTCGCCAGCATCAGGAACAGCAGCGCCCACAGCAGCACCGATGCGAGCGACGCGCTGCCATCGAGCAGGCCCAGGCTTTCCAGCGTGCCCATGCCCAGCAGGATGTGGCCCACATACAGGGTCAGGGTCATGCGTCCGGCCGCGGTGAACGGCTCCAACCAGTCACCCGGTCGCACACGCGCCAGCCACAGGCAGGCGGCGATGACACTGCAGGCCGCACCCGCACCCGTAAGCACATAAGCCGGTCCCGGCGGCATCGGCTGCGTTCCCAGCCACACCTGCCAGGGCGTTCCCTGCGCAAGCTGCTGCACGCCATGTCCAGCCCCGATCAGCAGCAGCCCCAGCACCAGCAATGCATGCTGTACCCGCGGCTGCGACAACTGAAGCCGTGCCAGCAGCATCCCCAGCAGGAAGAAGCACAGCCACGGCATCAACGGGTGGAAGCCATTGAACAGCAGGTTGCGGGCTGCGCCCGGCCATTGCCACAGGCCGGCATATTCCAGCGTCTGCCAGTTCCATCCCTGGCTGTAATCCCAATGCAGCAACGCCCAGAACGAACAGGCCGCCAGGCCCACGATGCTGGCCAGCAGCACGCGCGGCGAGGCACGCAGCCACACCACGGCCAGCGCGAAATACACCGCGTAGTAGTGCAGGATATCGGCCGGGAACAGGGTCAGGTTGAGCAGGCCCAGCACCATCAGGAACAGCGCGCGCCTCCAGGTCTGCACGCTGGCCGGCCACCACCCTTGCCGCTGCGTGGCCAACACCAGGCCCAAGCCAGCCAACGTAACGAACGTCGCCGAAGCCTTGCCCTCCAGAAAGTGGAAGAAGCCTGCCAACCATCCGGCGCCCTCTGCCGGCACGGCCATCGCCAGGCGGAAGTTGACCAGCACCATGCCGGCCAAGGCCAGGTAGCGCGCCAGATCAAGGCCGTGCAATCGCCGGTCAACGGCACTCATGCGCGCGCCCCGAGCAGCAGCGCGAGCAGGCCAAGATCCAGCGATGCCTCATCGCCTTCACCGGCTTCGCCCAGCCCCCGACGCAGTGCATCGCTTTCAATGGCATCCAGCAGCACCTGCGCCTGCAATGCCGGTGCCAACACGGGACGCCGGTGTTCGCGCTGTGCCACCTGCTGCAGCGCTTCGGCCAGGACCGCCTGCAACTGCCTGCGATTGGCCGCAAATGCCTCGGCTACGGCCGGATTGCGTGCGCTCTCGGCCAGCACTTCGACGGCGAGCGTCGCCCATTCCGGCTGCCGGCACAGTGCGTGGAAGTCCCGAAGGAAAGCCAGCACCTGTGCGCGCTCGCCTTCGGACGCGGCCAGTCGCTGCAGCAACGGTGCCAGCTCTTCGCTCTCAGCCACCGCCACGGCAAGGATGATCGCCTCCTTGCCCGGGAAGTGGTTGTAGAGATTGCCCAGGCTGACACCGGCCGCCTGCGCGATGTCACGCATGCTGGTCTGGTGGAATCCCTTCGCGAGGAAGCACTGCAGGGCGGCCTGCAGGATCTGCGCGATGCGTTGCTCGTTGCGGTCGGCTCGGCTCATGGCGCAAATAGTGAACGAACGTTCGTCCAATTAAAAGGCGACAACCCGACCACCATCGGGCTTCGTTCAGCCAGCCTTGACCTCAACCGCTGTTGAGGCCCGATGCTGCCCGGCCCGCCCAACGCTCAACCCGGAGTTCCTGCATGCCACGGATGATCGCCACCCTGCTCGACAGCCGCGTGCTGTGGTTCCTCGCCCGGCTGCTGCTGGCCGTGGTGTTCCTGTCCTCGGGCCTGGCCAAGCTGCTGGCGTGGGACAACAGCGTGGCCGAAATGCAGGCCGCCGGGCTGCAACCGCCTGTGCTGTTCAACCTCGCCAGCGCCGTGGTGCTGCTGGGCGGCGCACTGTGCCTGCTGCTTGATCGCCTGCTCTGGCTGGGCAGCGGCGCGCTGGCAGTGTTCATGCTGCTGACCATCGTCGTCGTGCATACCTTCTGGACCAAGCACGGCGCGGAACAGCAGCTGGCCCTGTTCTTCGCGCTGGAACATCTGAGCGTGGTGGGTGGCCTGATCTGCGCGGCCATCGCCAGCCAGGCGCGGGCTCAGAAGAATTCGTCAAGCAACCGGTAGAACGCCAGCCGTCGTTCGTCGGCAACCATGCCGTAGCGCTGGAACAACGGCGCCACCCAACGCGTGTCGCCGAAGTTGTGGACCAGGCTGCGCGCGGCCAGCGCCAGGTCCTGGTAGCGGTCGGCAACACCCAGTCGCCCACAGTCGATGAAACCGCTGAAACGCCCCTCGACCACCATCAGGTTCGGCAGGCAGGCATCGCCATGGCTGACCACCAGGTCTTCATGATCGGGCCGGGTGCTGCACAGTTCAGCGAAGACCTGCTGCGGACTCTGGCCCAAGCGTTCGTCATCGAAATCATCGGCATCCACCAAGCCCGCTTCGACGCGGGCCTGCGCGGCCTGCAGGCGCGAGGCCAGTCGCTGGTCGAACGGGCAGGCTGCCAGCGGCAACGCATGCAGCCCGCGCAGCGCGTCGGCCAGCATTTCCACCAGCTGCTGCGGCGCGAGTTCCGGCGACGAAGCCAGGTCGCGGCCGGGCAGCGCGCTCATCAGCAACCAGCGCCGGCCCGCTTCTTCGGCGGTGGCAATTACCGTTGGTACCGGTTGTCCCTGTTCCTGCAGCCAGCGCAGGCGCGCGATCTCATCACCGAGCTCACTGAAGGCGTCGATCACTTCCGACTTCACGAAGGCATCGGCCTGCCCCGGCCGTTGCACACGGGCTACATCCGCGCGCGACACGCCGATCGACTGCCGCTCGATGCGCGCATCGGCCAACGTTTCCTGCCATGCCCACGGTAGCGGCATGCCATCAGCGAAGGGATCAGGTGCTTCCATGCCGGGGTGTTCCTGTTGCCGGTGACCCCACCGATTTTCGCTCACCCTGCACGAACCGCGGCCAACAGCAGCGCGGAAAGGTACATGCCCACGCCGAACACGCTGTGCGCCACCAGGCTGCGCAGGCGTGCCTTGCCCGGCGCCGGGGTCTTCGAAGCGGCAATGCCGGCACCCATGCCCGGCTGAAGGATGAAGAACGGCGCGGCAACACTGAGAATGCCGAAGGCCAGCGCCGGCCACAGGGTGGGTGCCTGCCCCCAATCGCTCCCGACCACGACCAGCAACAACGTGGCGAACACCACACCGATCACGTAATGCGCGGTCCACCCCAGCGCGCGCTCGCCACCGACCGCTGCCGCGCGGCCGATGCCATCGTGGCGGAAGCGCCCGCGTGGCAGGTGCCCCAGCCAACGCCCGACCATCGCAAAATCCAACGAGGGAATGCCGAACAGCCGCCGCTGCACCACCGCCCACAGGTCCATTACTGCGGTCGCTCCCACGCCGACTACCACCGCATCCATCACGAATGTCGCCTGGCCAAGCATATCGCACACCTTCAATTATTTGCTTGAATGATAGAGCGATGCTAGCGTGCCCCGCATGAACGCTGCAACAGAGCCACCACCCTCACCGCTTGAGGCCTTGGCCGAGATCGCCCGCACGCTCGGCCATGCCCATCGCCTGGCCCTGCTGGAGCACATCGCCCAAGGCGAGCGCGCCGTGGAACGCCTGGCTGAACTGACCGGCCTGTCGGTGGCCAATACCTCCCAGCACCTGCAGCAGCTGCGCCGTGCCGGCCTGGTACAGACCCGCCGTGACGGCAAGCGCATCCTCTACCGCAGCGGTGATGGCCCGCTGGGCAACCTGCTGGCCGCACTGCGCGACTATGCCGACCACCAGCGCAGCGAAATGCACGGCGTGATCCACGACAGCCTGCAGCGCCGCGATGCGCTGGAAGGACTGACCGTGGAGCAGCTGCTGGAACAACGCAGCAGCGTGGTGCTGCTGGATGTGCGGCCGCGCGAGGAATTCGATCTGGGCCACCTGCCCGGCGCGCTGAACATTCCCGTTACGGAACTGCGTGCACGGATGGACGAACTGCCGCGTGCCGTCCACATTGTCGCGTACTGCCGCGGTCCCTACTGCGTGCTGTCCAACGATGCGGTGGCGATGCTGCGCGAGGCCGGACTGACCGCGCAGCGGCTCGCCGCCGGTTACCCCGAATGGAAGGCCGCCGGCCTGCAGGTGGACCTGCCCCGGCACTGAGCGAGACACCGGTCATGGATGATGTGTTTGCCCCGTTGATCGATGCGACCTGGCGCGGCGTGTTCTCCGGGCAGCGCACGCTGCGGGACGATCCACAGCTGCAGTTGGCGTGCAGCGATGATTTCGATGAGGGCGAGGACGGCATGCTGCTGCAGCCGGTCGTGGGCCCCGCTCGCGCACTGTTGCGCCCTGCCCTGGCGGCTCGCCTGCACGTGCACGCGCAACCGCACTGGACGCTGGCACAGCTGCAACAGCGCCTGCAGCAGCTCGGCCAGCGCACGCATGGTGCGGATCGTGTCTTCTACTTCCCTGCCGCAGAACTTGCGGCCCTGGCCGCGCGCCCTGCACCACTACATATCCGCCGTCTCGACCCGGCCGACGCAGCCGCGTTCGAGGTGTTCCAGGCCAACGCCAGCGAAGAGGATCTCGATGCCGCCTGGGTCGAGCTGGACCACTGGCAGGTGTTCGGCGCCTTCGATGGCGAGCGGCTGGTTGCCGCGGGAAGCATGTACCCGTGGAGCCTGGATCCAGCCCTGGCCGACATGGGCGTGCTGACCCTGCCCGAGGCCCGCGGTCGCGGGCACGCGCGCCAGCTGGTACACGCCATGGCCGTGTCCGCGCAGGCTGCCGGGCTGCAGCCTCAGTACCGTTGCCAGCTCGACAACACCGCCTCGATCATTACCGCCGAGCGCAGCGGCCTGCGCGCGTTCGCCGACTGGGACACCATTCTGGCTGCCGACTGAGGCCGCCGCAGTACAACAAGGAAGCAACATGAAATTGATGGTCATCGGCGCCAGCAGGGGCCTGGGTCGGGCGTTCGTGGAAGGCCTGTGCAGTGCGGGCGACACCGTCATCGGCGTTTCGCGCAGCCGTCCGCGCGACCTTGAATGCCCCGAGGGTGTCACCCTGCAGTGGATCGAGGCCGATCTCTCCCAACCCACCCTGGCTGCCAATCACATCGCAGCGCAGGCACCGGCCGATCTGGATGTGCTGATCCACAACCTGGGCATCTGGGAAGAGACCGCCTTCAGCGACGAGTACGCCTTCCTCGACGAGAGCGATGCCGCGCTCACCCAGCTGGTCGACGTCAACATCACCGCGACCTTGGTGCTGCTGCAGCGCCTGCTGCCGCGGGTGCTGGGCGCGCCACGCCCGCAGCTGGTGCTGACCGGCTCGACCTCGGCACTGCCGCGCAGCGGCCGCCCGGAAGTGGCGTTCGGTGCATCCAAGTTCGCACTCAACGGCATCGCCGATGCACTGCGCGAGGGCTTCCGCGATCGGCGCCTGGCGGTGACCAGCCTGCAGCTGGGCTACCTCAACACCGACGATGCACTGTCGGTGCCGGTGGCAGAGGCCGCAGCGCGCGGCGACGGTGAACTGGTGCCGGTGCACGACGTCGTTGCGATGGTGCGCGCGCTGCTGCAGTTGTCACCGTCCGGCTTCGTGCGCGAACTGGTGCTGCCGGCCATCGCCGACCCGCGCTACTGACTACCCCTGCTCAGGCCAGGCTCGACCTCTTCGCGCAACAGGTACCCAAGCACGATGGCGGCCAGCACGGTCGCCATCGCCAGGGCAAACAGCTGGCCACGGACGGCCTCCACGTATGCCTGGGCAAGCGCCGTTCTCGAAACGCCGGGCAATGCCTCCACCGCTCCGCCAAGGTCGCCCATGGACAGCCTGTGCACGGCGGCACGGGCCACGACGCCGGCCTCCAGCATCATGTCCCCGCCAATCCGGGCCGAGAGCATGATGCCGACAAGCGCGAGGGCAATGGAATCGCCTGCCAGTCGCATCGCATTGAAGATGCCAGCGGCCATGCCGGCCTGCTCCTTGCCGACCACGCTGACCGCCAGGCCATCCATGATCCCCCAGGGAAGGCCGATGCCGATTCCGATGACCAGCATCGGCATCCAGCGCACCGACGGGAACTGGAACACCTGCGCCAGCCATGCCAGCCCAAGCGCACCGATCAGCAGGCCCGCACAGCACAGCGTCCGCGCCGGAATCCAGCGCAGCAGGTAGCCGGCAACCAGGGGAACAACCAGCAAGGGTGCAGACAGCGCTGCCATCGCCAGTCCAGCCTCGGTGGGTCGCAGTCCTTCAACACCAATGAAGCCAGCCGGCAGCACGACCAGAAGGACGACGTAGGAGAACGCAGGGGCAGCGGCCAGAATCTGCACACCAACAAAACGCCGGTTGCGGAACAGCCCGAGATCCAGCAGCGGTGTTCGATGGGAGCGCTCAACGGCAATGAACACGCCCTGCAGCACCACCGAGAGCGCCAGCAGTACCAGCGTCTGCGGATGCAGCAGGCCACGTTCCGGCAGCACGATCATGGCGTAGGTGAGTGAGCCCAGCGCCAGCATGAAGGTGATGGCCCCCAGCCAATCCAGGCGTGGCGAACCGGCGTTTCTCGATTCGGCGGATGACAGGGCGACCAGCGGTACGGTCAGGGCCGCCAGCAACGCAGGCAGGAAGAACACCCATTCCCAGCCCAGCGCATCGATCAACCCGCCCGCCAACAGCGGACCGCCTGCGGCCCCTGCACCAAAAGTGGTGCCGATCAGGCTGAACACCCTTGCCCGCGCCTGGCCGTCGAACACCTGCGCCAGCGACGCCATCGCGCCGGCAAACGCTGCCGACGCCGCCATCCCCTGAAGCAGTCTCAGGACATTGATCCACGCCACATCGGGCATCAAGGGAATCAGGCCGGTGACGAGTGCAAACAACGCGCCGCCCATAATCCAGATCCGGCGCCTGCCATGCAGATCGGCCAGTCCACCGGCCACCAGCGTGGTGCAGCCGTAGGTCAACAGGTAGGCGTTGATGATCCAGGACAACGCCGCAGGAGAACCGCCCAGCGCGTCCCGGATGGCAGGAATGCCCACGGCAGGGCTGGCAATGCTCAAGGGAATGGTGAGCGCCGTCAGACAGCCTGCCAGCACCACGCCAAAGCGTGATGATCCGGCCGTCTCAGCAGAGGCAACAGACATGTCGATGAAACTCGAGCGTGGCCAAGCGCCACCGCATTGATGCTATGGACGACGCTATTGCGTAAGAATCCGTCATTCGCTCCATGCTTTAATGACACAAACGTCATCAATGGCCACGTCATGGACAGCTTTGCCGGTCTCAGCCTCTTCGTTCTGGTCGCCGAGGCACGCAGCTTCGCGGCCGCAGCACGACAGCGTGGCATCACCCCTTCGGCCGCAAGCAAGACCATCGCCCGGCTGGAAGAGCGCCTGGGCGCCCGCCTGCTGAATCGCAATACCCGCAGCGTCAGCCTGACTGCCGAAGGCGAGCAGTTCCTTGAACGCTGCCGCCGCATCATGATCGAGGTCGCTGCGGCAGAACGCGAACTGACCGATGCCCAGGCCGCGCCCAGCGGTCGCCTGAAGGTCAGTCTTCCACTCGCCAGCGGTCTGATGCTGCCGGTGCTTTCGGCGTTTGCGCAGCGCTTCCCCGCCATCGAACTCGACCTGCACTTCAGCGACCGCCTGGTCGATGTCATCGAGGAGGGCTTCGATGCCGTCGTCCGCACAGGCAGCCCCGCCGACTCCCGGCTGCACGGCCGCAACCTCGGCAGTACCCGCCTGCTGTGCGTGGGCGCCCCTGCGTACTTCGCCCAGCGCGGCACGCCGCAGCACCCGGACGAGCTGAGCGGCCACGCATGCCTTCTCCATCGCTTTCCCGGCACCGGCCTGATCGAACGCTGGCCACTGCCCGCACGTGAGGGAGGCGCTGAAACCCGGCTGACTGCCGCAATGACCGCCAATCATCTTGAGACGATCCTGCACATGGCCATCGATGGCCATGGCATTGCGTGCCTGCCCGACTTCGCCACGCGTGATGCGCTGGACCGCGGTTCGCTCGTCAGCGTTCTGGACCCATGGAGCACCGAGCGAAGCACCTTCTGGGCCCTCTGGCCAAGCCATCGCCATCAGCAGCCGCGTGTTCGGGTGTTTGTCGATTTCATGGCCGAACACCTCCTTCCCGGAAACGACCGCTGCAATTGAACCTGCGCGCTGCTGCGACTACGCTGCTCGTCACCGGCCGTCGGTCACAGGCGGGAACCTGCTATGGATGCGCTTTCACGGGTCTCGGCCCAGGTCCTGGACAGCGCCCTGCCCAGCCTGCCGCTGTACCTGCTGCAGGCCACGGCGGTGATCGGCATGATCGGCGTGCTGCTGATCGCCACCCGCCGCGCCGGCCACGCCATTGAAGGCCGCCGCCTGTATGTGGGCGTGGCGCTGGGCCTGATCTACCTGTTCAATTCCTGGTTCGTGGCCCGCTACAGCCAGGGCGTGGTCAAGCTCCACCTGGGTTTCGACATCCTGCTGGTCAGCGGCCTGCTCGGCGGCTGGCGCGGTGGCCTGGCCTGCCTGGGCGCCAGCCTGCTGGCCCGCTACCAGTTCGCCGGCATCCAGTATTTCCTGCCTGCCGGCCTCGAGGCCACGCTGCAGATGCTGGCCGGCGTCTGGCTGCGCAGGCGCCTGCACCCGCGCATGCTCAATGAACTCTCGCTGCGCCTGATCCTGCAGGCCTGGGGCGTTCGTATCGTCGTCACTGCGTTGGGCCTGGCACTGGGGGTAGCAATCATCGGCGCCCATCAGCTACCCGTGGAGGAGTTGGCAATCCAGCGCCTGCTGGCACTGCCACTATCACTGCTGATGCTCGGCGCGGTGTTCGCACTGGTCTACAACGATGCGCAGATTGATGCACAACGCCAGCGCGAACAGGCCTGGCTGCGCATCGATCCGATCAGTGGCCTGCCCAACATGCGTGCGCTCGGCGAACGCCTGCAGCACTACTGGCGCGACAACGACGGCATCGGCAAGGCCTGCCTGATCGTGGCCGAGATGGGAAACCTGCGCGATCTGCGCCTGCGCTATGGTCCGCTGCAGGACAACGGTATCTGGCAGCGCGACAGCACCGAAGAAGTACATCGGCTGCTGCCCTCGCTGCCGTCCGCGCAACTGGAGATCTACCAGTTCGGCGATGCCACGCTGGCGATCCTGGTGCGCGACCTGACCTTGTCCGAACTGCGCACGCAGCCCCAGATCACCGAGCTGGCCAGCAACCTGGCCGAGCAGGTCGGCCGCGATTGGCCCGGTTTCCGGCCGCTGTTCCGCTGTGCAGTAGTCGAATTGAAGCCCCCCGTAGATGCCGACGAAGGACATCTTCCGTTCCGTGCGATCACCGTTGCACTGAGTGCGATCGAATCCGGCGTCGTGTTCTTCGACGACCCGATCCAGCGCGACAGCGAGATCGACGCCCTGATCGAAGTCGCTCTCGAACGTTGGCTGCAGCAGGGCGACGCACCGCTGTGCTACCAGCCCAAGCATCGCCTGCAGGATCGCCAACTGGTCGGCGCCGAAGCACTGCTGCGCATGCGCGATACCGAGGGCAGGATGATCGCACCGATGCGCGTGATCTCCCTGCTGCGTCGGCATGGGCGGTTGGCCGAACTGGAATGGGCCACGCTGCAGTCGGCCATCCACTTCCTGCAGCAGTGCCGACGCGATGGCTGGCAGCTGAAGATCGCAGTGAACGTTTCGGCCGAGTCACTGCGCCTGCCCGACTTCGGCCTGCGCCTGCAGGAACTGCTGCAGCTGCATGATGTGCCCGGTGCGATGCTGCGCCTTGAGATTGTCGAATGGACCGAGATCGTCGAGCGCGACGCGGTCGATGCCAACATCGCACAGCTGCTGGCGGCAGAGGTCACCCTGTCGCTGGATGATTTCGGCGCTGGCTATTCAACCCTGATCCTGCTCTCGCAGCTGGCCATCGCCGAGGTCAAGATCGAACAGGCGCTGATCGCCACACTGTCCGACGCCAAGTCGCAGTCGATCGTGCGCTTCATCGTCGAGGTTGCGCACCGCTGCGGCGCGATCGTGGTGGCCGAAGGTACCGAAACCCTGGCGCAGGAGCAGAAGCTGCGGGCCCTGGGCGTGGATGTCGGCCAAGGCTATCTGTACTCGGCGGCGCTGCCGGCCGACGAGTTCCTCCGCTTCGCCGCCAGCTAGACCGCGTAGAAACCCAGGAACATCGCCACCGCCGATTCGGCCACGCGTGCACGCTCCTCTGCGTTCAACGGCGCCTGCCCCATCGTCACCTGTGGCCAGAACGCAAAGCTCTTCACCAGCCCGTGCAGCTGGTGGCCGGCGAACTCCGGATCGACCTCGCGCAGCCGGCCGTCAGCGATGGCCGCGCGGATCCACGCACTCTCGCCACTTTCCTTCTCGCCCATGCGGCAGACGATGGCCTGCGCACGCTCCGGTGAGTGGATGATCTCGGCCATCGCCACCCGCGCCAGATCGATGAAGTTGGCATCACTGAGCAGTTCCAGCTTCTGCCCCAGCAACTGCAGCAACTGCGCCTGCAGCGGCTGGTCGGCGCGGTACGGCAATGTGTCGCTGGCCACGCTGCGTTCCCACAGCTCCTCCAGGATCATCGAAAACAGCGCTTCCTTGCTCGGGAAGTGGTTGTAGACGGTGCGCTTGGAGACCCCGGCCACCTCGGCGATGCGGTCCATGCTGGTCGCCTCGTAGCCCGATGCACGGAACTCCTCCACCGCCGCGCGCACGATGGCCTCGCGTTTGCGGTCGGTCAGGCGTTGTGGGGCACGGGGCATGGCAGAAACCGGATAACTGAACGGATGCCTCCATTTTACACTTGGTAGTGTACTTTTGGAAAACCCGAAACTACACTGTGCAGTGTACTCAGCGGACGTCACCCATGAAGCGCCTGCTCCTTGTCCTCCTGCTTGGAATCCTCGCCGTGACCGCCTACACCTTCTGCAAGTCCTGGTCCCTCCCCGACTTCCCCGAGTCTCCGCAGTACCGTGATGGCAAGTTCCGCAATGCCCTGCCCCGTCCAGCGATGGGCCTGCGCGACGGCCTGGAGATCTGGTGGACGTTCCTCTTCAACAAACCCAAGGGCACCGTGCCCGCGCACCCGATTCCAGTGCAGCCGCTGGACCGCGCCACACTGGATGCTGCACCGGACCGCAGCCTGTTCCGGCTGGGGCACTCCACGATCCTGCTGAAGCTGCGCGGCCAGTACTGGCTGACCGACCCGGTGTTCTCCGAGCGCGCCTCGCCGGTGCAGTGGATGGGCCCGGCCCGCTTCCATGCGCCGCCGATCAGCATCGACGATCTGCCGCCGATCGCCGGCGTGATCCTCTCGCACAACCACTACGACCACCTCGACCACGCAGCGGTGATGCAGCTGGCCGGCAAGACCGCGCGCTTCATTGCACCGCTCGGCGTCGGCGACCAGCTGATCGCCTGGGGCGTGGATGCCAGCAAGGTCGAACAGCTGGACTGGTGGCAATCCACCGAAGCCAGCGGCCTGCGCCTGACCGCCACCCCGGGCCAGCATTTTTCCGGCCGCGGGCTGGGCGACAGCGACCGCAGCCTGTGGGCGTCATGGGTGATCCAGGACGGCGACTTCCGCATCTTCTTCAGCGGCGATACCGGTTACTTCGACGGCTTCAAGGCCATCGGCGAAAAGTACGGTCCGTTCGACCTGACCATGATCGAAACCGGTGCGTACGACCCACGCTGGGCGTTCGTGCACATGCAGCCGGAACAGACGCTGCAGGCGCACCTGGACCTGCGCGGCAAGTGGCTGCTGCCGATCCATAACGGCACCTTCGATCTGGCCTTGCACGCATGGCAGCAGCCGTTCGAACGCATCACGGCATTGGCGGCCGCGAAGAACGTGCCGGTGGCCACGCCGATGATGGGCGAAGCACTGGACATGCAGGCGCCGCAGGCGGGTACGCGATGGTGGGAGACGGTGGAGCTGTAATGCGATGGGCTCCGATTCTGGCCGCTGCTACGTCTTCGGGTGAAGCCTGCGCCCTTCCCGGGCCAGATTGATCTGCAGCGCAGCGGCGGCGAGCTCGGTCATTTCCGTCGTGACTTTCCCGCTGCCGCGCGCTCGCAGCCAACCGAGAATGTCGACCAGATGCCAGATCGAGGTCGAGCCGTCATGCACGGGGGACGGAAACGACTGCGGGTTGGCCAGCATGAGCTTCCGCATGTTCTGGCGCGACATTCCGAGCAGGTCTGCGACGTCAGTGAGCCCCACCAGATCGGGGCTCACTTCAACCAGTTCGGCACCGGGCACGGCCCGCTGCACATCGTCCAGCGCCGAACGCAGGGCAGCCCCTGCGCTGTCTGCTTCGCGGCAGAACGCCAGGGCCAGCCGTCCCGGCAGCCCAAGGCCCACAAGCGCGTCGTCACAGCCGCCTTCGGCCAGGCGCTGCTCGAGGACGCCGATTTCATTGCCTGTGTCCGGCAAGCGGTACTTCAGGGTGAAGTTGAATTCCATGATTGACCCCTTCGCTTCTGACGAAGCCTGATCTCATTGCTCACGACTGCAGTTCTCGACCACACGCCGCAAGGCCCTTGCATGATGGCTGCCGCTTCGCGGCGTGCTCCAGACGCTCACGATGCAGAACTCCCCGCATCGGCAATCGGTGTCGTTGTAAGGGCAATACATCCGGCCCCACGCATGGCCGCCCGCCATACGGAGCCTCCACCCGCGGTCCTCCGCGAACTGCAACGCCGCTTCGATGTCCTTGTCTGGATGACGCGCTCGAGACATTCCTTGTTCTCCATAGTCTGCACACGGCTCACGTAAGTTGTCAAATGACAACCAAACTAAAAGACTTGCGATGTGACCCTAGCCAATCCGCGCTACACGTCCAGAGCCACATCCGTCAGCCCTCCCGTGATGGCGGGGCCAGCGTCCAGCGGCGCTGCAGTGCGTCATGTAACCGATTACATCCCTTGCTAGCGTAGCGCTCGCCCGATTCCGGTCGATCCTGCGAGGCTGCCAGTAATGACGTTGCGCGCCGAACGCTCCAAGGTCTCCACACCGCTTTTCCCGTTGCGCCCTGCCGCTGCCCTGCTGTTGGCCGCCCTGGCCTCCAGCGCACAGGCACTCCCCCCGCGCAGCCAATGGCAGGCCAGCAGTTCCTCGCAGCAGGTGCCGGCGATGGCGATCGGCCACCTGATCGACGGCGACCCGAAGACCGTGACCGGCGGCGCCTTCAGCCCCGGCCACTGGTTCCAGATCGACCTGGGCGCACCCACCCTGCTGGCCGGCGCGCGCCTCACCTGGGATGTCTCCACTCCGGAAGGCTATTCGCTGCAGACCTCACTGGATGGCACGCAGTGGCAGACCGCGTACACGATGGCCGATTCACTGGGCGATGTGGAAACGCTGTACTTCGCGCCGCGGCAGGCGCGCTATCTGCGGCTGGCCAGTCCGCAGCGCACTTCCGACTGGGGCGTGTCGATCTTCGAGATGGAGCCGCTGGACAGCACGCTCAGCGCACGCATCAGCGGTATCGATGCAGCGCAGGCAGCAGCGCTCTGGCAAGGCGGCGGCACCGTTCCGATGCCGGCCGGGACAAATGGATCCCATGCGTTAGAGATCACGCTGCCGCAGGCTCAATCGACGGCTGGTCTGGTGGTCGACTGGGCTGATGGAAACCGCGGCCCTGCCCGATTGCAGGTTCAGGATGCACAGGGCCGGTGGCAGGACCTCGCGCACGATGCGCAGGCGGCCAGCCACCGCCAGAGCTGGTTGGCCGCCAACGCCGCACAGGCCGTGCGTGCATTCCGCCTGAGCGTGGATGGATCTGCACCAAAGGTGGCACGCCTGCGCCTGCTCGGCCCGAAAGCCGTGATGACGCCAATGAAGCAGTACCAGATTGCCGCCAGTGGTGCGCAGCGCGCGTTGTTCCCGGCCTCGCTGCAGATGCAGCAGACTTACTGGACCGCCGTCGGCGTGCATGCCGGGCGACAGAAATCGATCTTCGACGAGTACGGCAACCTGGAAGCATTCAAGGGCGCGCCGCTGGTGCAGCCACTCTGGCGTAGCGCTGACGGGCGTGCCGCAGGTGCCACCGGGCAGAACGTGCAGCATGCATTGCGTGATGGCTGGAAGCCGATGCCCTCCGCCACCTGGTCACCGCAGCCCGGCCTGGAGCTGCGCAGCGAAGTGTTCGCCATCGAACGCGACGGGCAACCGGTCACCTTCCTCCGCCATCGCTTGCACAACACCGGCAAGACCCGCATCGACGGCACGCTCAGCCTGGTCGTGCGCCCGATGCAGATGAATCCACCGTGGCAGAACGGCGGGCTGTCACCCATCCGCGATGTGGCGATCGATGGACAGGCCGTGCGCATCAATGGACGCACGCTGCTGCAGTCGCTCACGCCGGTGACTGCGTCCGGCGCGGCGCCGTTTGGCAGGGATGGCGCAACGGAAATCACCGCGACCCTCGCTGCCGGCCAGCTGCCCTCCACGCAACAGGCGCGCGACGACGAGGGTCTTGCCTCGGCTGCGTTGAACTACCGCGTCTCGTTGGCGCCGGGAACCAGCGATGCCATCGTGGTCGCGTTCCCGCTGGGTACTGCCGCCGCCGATAGCAAGGGCGCACTGCCCGAGGCGCCTGCGCTCGATCTGGCCACGCTGCCCCGCGATGCCAATACGGCGTTCGATTCCCTGGCCACGCAAGCCTCCGCGGACTGGCAGGCACGGCTGGGCCAAGTCGGGCTGCGCCTGCCCGATCCTTCGCTGGTCGACATGCTGCGCGCGCAGGCCGCCTACATGCTGATCAACCAGACCGGCCCGGCCATGCAGCCCGGGCCCCGCAACTACAACCGCTCTTTCATCCGCGACGGCATGGCCACCTCGGCGGTGCTGCTGCGCATGGGCGAAGCACGCGTCGCGCGCGACTACCTGGCCTGGTACAGCGAACACGGCGTGCATGCCAACGGCCTGGTCTCGCCGATCCTCAACGACGATGGCAGTGTCAACACCGGTTTTGGTTCGGACATCGAGTACGACAGTCAGGGCCAGTACGTGACGCTGGTGGCCGATGTCGCGCGCCTCGATGGCGGGCCCGAGTCGGTACGTGCCTATCTGCCGAAAGTGAAAGCGGCGCTGCGCTTCCTGCAGGAACTGCGCGAGCGCACGCTGGTGCCCGGCTACAAGGCCGACCAGCCGGCGCCGAAGCGATTCGCGGGCATCCTTGCGCCGTCGATCAGCCATGAGGGATATCCGTCGCCCACCCACAGCTACTGGGATGACTACTGGGGACTGAAGGGCTGGCACGACGGCGCGTGGCTGGCCGAGTCGCTGGGCGACCATGAAACCGCCCGTTGGGCGCGCGAACAGTACACGCTGCTCTACGACGCGCTGCACGCCTCTATCCGGGCGACGATGGCGTGGAAGGGCATCGACTTCATTCCCTCCTCGGCCGACCTGGGCGATGGCGACCCCACCGGGGTATCGATCGCACTGGACCCGACCGGCACGCAGAGCGTGCTGCCCGCCGAGGCGTTGAAGACCACCTTCGCGCGTTATCTGGAGGATGTGCGCAAGCGCAGCCAGCCCGATGCGCTGTACGCCTATACGCCGTATGAGATCCGCAACGTGCTGAGCTATGTGCACCTGGGCCAACCGCAGGTTGCCGATGAGCTGCTGCAGGGACTGCTGCATGATCGGCGCCCGCTTGAGTGGCAGGTACTGGCCGAGGTCGTGCACTCGCGGCTGCGTTTCCCCCGCTACCTGGGCGACATGCCGCATACCTGGATTGGTGCCGAGTACGGCCGCACGCTGTTCGGCATGCTGATGCGCGAAGACGATGATGCGTTGTCATTGCTGCCGGGCACGCCGCCGTCGTGGGTGGCGGGCGATGGGTTGGCGGTGGAGCGGCTGCCGACCGCGTATGGCACGTTGCAGATGCAGGCGCGGCAGCGCGACGGCATGCTGACGGTCACGCTGGGCAAGGGGTTGCGCAGCGGAACGGCAGTGAAGGTCTGGTGGCCGGCGCGCACCATGCCGAAGACGGTGCGTGTGGATGGGCGTAGCGTTTCCGACTTCGATGCCGAGGGTGTGCGGCTGGCGAAACCGTTCAGAACGCTGGAGGCGCGCTGGTAGAGGCGAGCTTGCTCGACTGCATGTCGCCGATCACCATGCGCCAGTCTACAGGGGCCCGCCGGGCCACGCCCGGTGTCATTGCAGCGTCGGCAATCCCGGCGGGTTGGTCTGCGACTGCGGCACAGCTTCCTCGGCCACGTTCCATCGCTTCAGCGCCTGCGCATAGGTACCACTGGCAATCTGCGTGTTCAGCGCCTGCGTCACCGCATCAGCCAGGCCGCTGCCCTTGCGGGTGGTCACCGAGATCGCCGCAGCGTTCGGCCAGCCGCCGGGGAACAGGCCCACGCGCCGCACCTTGCCGTCGCGTGCCGAGTACGCGCCGGTGGCATTGGGCTCGAACGAGACATCGGCCCGCCCGGTGATCACCGCCAACCGGCCGACCACCGCGTCATCGAAGTACTGGTACTCCACCGGCTTCAAGCCGGCAGCAATGTTCTGCTGGTCCCACTGCCGCAGGATCTGGTCCTGGTTGGTGCTGGCACCGACCACCACCTTCAGCCCGGCAACGTCGGCCGGCTTTTCGATCTTCTGGATCGGCCCATCAGTGCGCGTGTAGATGCCCAGCAGGTCGTAACGGTAGCTGGAGAAATCGAACTTCTTCTTTCGCTCCTCGGTGACCGTCACGTTCGACAGCACCGCATCGTACTTGCCCGATTCCAGCCCCAGCGGCCAGTCGGCCCACGCCACCGGCACGATCACCAGCTTCCGGCCCAGCGCATCGGCGATCAGGCGCGCAATGTCGGGCTCGATGCCGACCACGTCCTTGCTGTCGGCACCATAGTCGGCCAGCGGCAGCTGCCCCGGATGGGTCGCCACGGTGAACGCCCCCGGCGTGACGAAGCGGTAGCCAGCCGGAATCAAGGCCTGCGCCTTCGCGTCGAGCGTGCCCTTCAGGATGGCGGTGTTCGCGCCGGCCAGGCTGGTCGCGGCCACGGCGCCGGCATCCGGGGCCTGGCGCACGCGCGAGTAGACGATGCCGGCGATGCCGATGACCAGCACCCCTGCGATCAACAAGGTGCTGCGCGAGGGGCGACGCGGTGCTGCAGGGCTCATGGTGTTCCTTCCGGGGTTACAGGGTCTTGGCCAGGAAATCGGCGGTGCGTTGCTGGCGCGGGCGCTCGAACAGGGCCTCGGGCGTGCCCTGCTCGATCACCCGGCCCTGGTCCATCATCACCACGTGGTCGGCCACGCGGCGGGCGAAGCTCAGCTCATGGGTGACGATCACCAGCGTGGTACCCGAACGGGCCAGTTCTTCGATCACGCTCAGCACTTCAGCCACCAGCTCCGGGTCCAGCGCCGAGGTCGGTTCGTCGAACAGCAGCACCTTCGGCTGCAGCGCCAGCGCGCGGGCAATCGCGATGCGCTGCTGCTGGCCACCGGACAACTGGCGCGGGAAGGCATCGGCCTTGTCGGCCAGGCCGACCCGCTCCAGCAGCGTGCGCGCCTGCTGCTCGGCCTGCGCGCGCGGCACACCGCGCACCGCGATTGGCGCCTCGATGATGTTCTCCAATGCGGTCAGGTGCGGGAACAGGTTGAAGCCCTGGAACACCATGCCCACTTCGGCACGACGGCGACGGATCTCGCGCTCGGGCAGTTCGTACAGGGTGTCGCCATCGCGGCGGTAGCCGATCAGCTGGCCGCCCACGGTCACATAGCCGCTGTCGGCACGCTCCAAGTGGTTGATCAGCCGCAGCAGCGTGGATTTGCCGGCGCCGGACGGGCCGATCAGAACCGTCACGCTTCCAGCGCGCAGCTCCAGGTTCACGTCTTCCAGCACCGGCTGCTCGCCGAACACCTTGCCCACACCATGCAGCGACACCGCAGCGCCCTCGCCCGCTTCCACCTGCGTGGCGATGCGCGGGCGGCTTGCCACGCGCGGCGCGGCTTCGCTCTGCACACGCGGGGGCGATGACACCCGCGACACCGAACGTTCGCGTTGCAGCTGGCCGCGCGCGAAGCGCTGCTCCACGCGGCGCTGAAGCAGCGACAGCGCGGTCAGGATCACCAAGTACCAGACCGTGGCCACCATCAGCAATGGCACCACTTCCAGGTTGCGGCGGTAGATCACCTGCACGGTGTAGAACAGCTCAGGCAGCGCCAGCACGTAGACCACCGAGGTGCTCTTGGCCAGGCCGATCACATCGTTGAACGCGGCCGGCAGGATCGAACGCATTGCCTGCGGCAGGATGATGCGGCGCACCTGGCGACCGCGCGGCAGGCCGAGTGCGGCCGCGGCCTCGTACTGGCCGTGGTCGACCGAGAGGATGCCACCGCGGATCACCTCGGCCGAGAACGCGGCCTGGTTCAGGGTCAGGCCCAGCACCGCGGCGGTGAACACACCGATCAGCTGCGTGGTCGGGTACGAGAACAGGCTGATGCCGGTGAACGGCACGCCCAGCTCGATGGTGCTGTACAGGTAGCCCAGGTTGTTCAGCAGCAGCAACAGCACCAGCAGCGGGATCGAGCGGAACAACCACACGTAGCCCCACGACACCGCCGACAGCAGCGGCGAACCAGAGACGCGGGCCAGCGCAAGCAAGGTGCCCAGTGCGAAACCGAGACCGGTACCGAGCGCGGTCAGCAGCAGCGTGCGGCCCAGGCCCTCGAGCACCGGGCGTGCGAAGAACCACTCAGCGAAGGTGCCCCAGCCCCAGCGCGGATTACCCAGTACGGACTGCAGCCCGATCAGGATCAGCGCCAGTGCCAGTACTGTGCCGAACACCTGTAGCGGATGCCGGGCCGGCACGATCTTCAACGCGGGCGCTGGCGCGGGCCGGGTTGCAATGCCATCCAGCGCGGTCGAAGGCGTGCTCACGCGTGGGCTCCTTGCAGCTGGGTCTGCGCAGGCACGATGACGGGCGTCGCTGCCCGCAGGTGCTTTTCGAACGGCAGGTGCGCAATGGTTTCGGGATCCGCATCCAGATCGAACAGCGCGGTGTAACCATGGCTGAGGTACAGGCCAACCGCTTCAGGCTGGCGGAAGCCGGTGGTCAGGAACACGCGCCGATAGCCCTGGCGCGCCGCCTGCTCTTCCAGTTCCTGCAGCACGCGCCGGGCGATGCCCTGCCGGCGCAGCCCGGGCAGCGTCCAGATACGCTTGAACTCGGCGGTGTCGGGATCACGGTGCGGCATGAAGGCACCGCCGGAGATTGCCACACCGTCGCGCAGCAACAGTACGAAGGCCCCTACCGGCGCGGCAAATGCCTGCGCCGGGTAGCGCTGCAGTTCCTCGCGAGCGCTGCCGCCGATGCGTCGGCGCACATCGGCGTAGCGACTGTCGTATTCCTGCTCCAGGCCATCGAACAGAGGCCGTGCCAGCGGATCATCCACCGAGGTGTAGAAGAAGCGTTCGTTGCTGCTCATGCCACGTCCTTCACCAGATAGTCTTCGGCCAGCCGTGCCCACAGGCTGGCGGCGGGTGCGATTGCGGCGTCGTTGAACACGTAGCGCGGGCTGTGCAGCGGCGCGCTGTCGCCGTTGCCGACGAACACGAAACTGCCCGGCCGCGCCTGCAGCAGGAAGGCGAAATCCTCGCTGGCGGTGCGCGGCGCGAATTCGGGCACTACGTTTTCACTGCCGAAGCCCTGCAGCGCCACCTCGCGGATGTAGGCAGTCTGCTGCGGGTGGTTGATCACGCTGGGGAAACCGCGCGGGAACTCGATCTCGGCGCGCGCACCGAACGCGGCAGCGGTCTGCTCGGCAATCCCGGTGACCCGGCGCCGCAGGGTGTCGCGTACCTCCGGCAGGTAGGCGCGCACGGTCAGTTTCAGCTCGACCACGTCCGGAATCACATTGGCGGCCTGGCCGCCGTGGATCGAGCCGACGGTGACCACGCCCATCTGCCGCGGATCGACATTGCGCGACACCACGCTCTGCAGCGCAGTGATGATGTGCGCGGCGGCCAGGATCGGATCCACGCTGCCCTGCGGCTCGGCACCGTGGCCACCCTTCCCGATCACCTTCAGCCGTGCCCAGTCCACCGACGCCATCGCCGGGCCATCGACAAAGCCGAAGTGGCCCACCGGCACGCCCGGCCAGTTGTGCAGGCCATAGATCGCGTCCACCGGGAAGCGCTCGAACAGGCCGTCGGCAATCATCTTCGATGCGCCCGAACCCGTCTCCTCGGCCGGCTGGAACACCAGCTGCAGGGTGCCGTCGATATTGCCGTGATGGGCCAGGTAATGCGCGGCGGACAGCAGGATGGCGGTATGCCCATCGTGGCCACAGGCATGCATCAGCCCTTCGTTCTGGCTGGCGTAGGCCAGCCCCGAGTCTTCGTGGATCGGCAGTGCATCGATGTCGGCGCGCAGGCCGAGACGACGGCCGCCCTGCCCGCGTTGCAGCGTGCCGACAACGCCTGTGCCACCGAGCCCGGTGGTGACCTCATAGCCCCACTGTTGCAGCAGCTCGGCCACACGGGCGCTGGTGCGATGCTCCTCGAAGGCCAGCTCCGGATGCCGGTGCAGGTCATGGCGGATCGCGATGGCCGCCTCGGCGCGTGCCGCGATTTCGGGCAGCACACCGATGGACGCGGGGTCTCGCCGGGCATGGCCGGGCGAGACCGAATTCTCTCCGCTCATCGCCCTACCCCGCCTTCCGCGCCGGTTCGGCATCGGCCGCATACCGGCTGGCCTTGTACGGCAGCCCCAGATGCTCACGCAGGGTCTGCCCCTGCAGCTCACGCTGGTGGTAGCCGCGGGCCTGCAGGATCGGCAGCACCTGGGTCACGAAATCCTCGAGGCCCTCGCGCTGTGCGGCGAAACCAAGAATGAAGCCGTCGCTGGCACCGGCGTCGAACCAACGGATCAGCTCATCGGCCACGTGCTCCGGCGTGCCGATGAAGTTTGGTCGCGGGCTCACCGCTTCCAACGCCACCTGGCGCAGGCTCAGGCCCTTCTCACGCGCATCCTGCTTGATGCGGTCGGTGGTGGAACGGAACGAATTGCTGCCGATGTCGCCCAGCTCCGGGAACGGTGCATCCGGGTCGTACTGGCTGAAATCGTGGTGATCGAAGAAGCGGCCGAGGTAGGCCAGCGCATCTTCCAGCGTGGCCAGCGCGGCAATCGCCTGGTACTTGGCTTCGGCCTCCTCGGCAGTGCGGCCGACGATGGGACCGATGCCCGGGAAGATCTTCACGTCATTGCCGCTGCGGCCGTGCGCGATCGCCGAGTTCTTCACCTTCTGGGTGAACGCGCGGGTTTCTTCCAGCGATGGCGAATGGGTGAACACCGCATCGGCGTACTTGCCGGCCAGCGCGATGCCATCATCAGACGAACCGGCCTGGAAGATCACCGGCTGTCCCTGCGGCGAGCGCTGGATGTTGAGTGGGCCTTCCACCTGGAAGAAGCGGCCCTTGTGGTCGAGCCGGCGGAACTTTTCCGGCGCGAAGAACGCGCCGCTGTCACGCTCGCGCACGAAGGCATCGTCATCCCAGGAATCCCACAGCCCCTGCACCACCTCCAGATACTCGTCGGCGATCTGGTAGCGCAGCGCATGCTCCGGGTGCGGCCGGCCATAGTTGCGACCCGAACCTTCCAACGGTGAGGTCACCACGTTCCAGCCAGCACGGCCGCCGCTGAGCAGATCCAGCGAGGCGAACTGGCGGGCGACAGTGAACGGGTCGCTGTACGAGGTGGACAGCGTACCGGCCAGGCCGATCTTCTTCGTTGCCGTGGCCAGCGCCGAGAGCAGCGAGATCGGCTCGAAGCGGTTGAGGAAGTGCGGAATCGACTTCTCGTTGATGTACAGGCCGTCGGCAACGAAGCCGAAGGCGATGCCGTTGTCCTCGGCGGTGCGCGCAATGTCGATGTAGAACTGCAGGTTGACGCTGGCATCGGCCGGGTTGGACGGATGCTTCCAGGCATGCATATGGCTGCCGGGGCCCTGCAGCATGATGCCGAACGGAATGTGGCGCGGAGTGGTGCTCATGGAATCGCTCCTGCAGGTCAGGCCACCGCCGCGCGCGGCGCGGGCGACAGCAGTTCAAGGGATGTCAGGCGTGCGTCGAGGTCGGCCACCGGCGCATCGAGGATGAATTCACCCACGCCGAAGCGCCGGTGCAGCGCGTCCAGTTCGCCGCGCACGTGCTGCGCATCGCCGGACAACACGCTCGGACGTGTTTCCTCGATGCGGAAGTCGGCCACGCCCACCTGGCGTGCGTACTCGGCAGCCGCCTCCGGGCTGGGCAGGTTCACGGTCTGCCCGGGACCGAGGTGCAGCTTGTAGACGCGCAGCGCACCGATATGACGCGCAGCGGCTTCGGCAGTCGGTGCGGCGAAGGCCACCGTAGCCAGCAGCGGTGGCTGCGAGGAGACGCTGCGGTAGGCGTCGAACGCGGCCTCGATGTGCTTCGGGTCGCCGTCGAAGTGCGCGGCGTAGACGAAACGCCAGCCCAGCTCGGCCGCCTGCCGTGCACTCTGCGTGCTGGCACCGAGCAGGAAGCGCTCCGGCGCCTGCTGCGGAATCGGCCGCGCCAGCACATCGGCCTCGGCGCCGGACAGATAGCCCTCAAGATCGCGCAGTTGCTGGTCGAAGTCGGTGAACGCCGGCCGCCCCGCTGCCAATGCAGCGGTAGATGCCGGCAGGCCGCCGGGCGCCTTGCCCACGCCCAGATCCACGCGCCCTGGCGCCAGCGCCGCCAGCAGGTTGAAGTTCTCCGCCACCTTGTACGGCGCGTAGTGACGCAGCATGACCCCACCACTGCCGATGCGGATGCGCCGGGTCTGCGCCAGCACCCAGGCCGCCAGCACTTCCGGTGCGGGGCTGGCCAACGTCGGCGCGGCGTGATGCTCGGCAAACCAGTAGCGGTGATAGCCCAGCTGTTCGGCGCGCTGCGCCAGCTGCAGGCTGTTGCGCAGCGCCTGCTCCGGCGAGGCGCCTTCGGCCACCGGGCTCTTGTCCAACACGCTGATCTGATAGCTCATGGTCGCGTCCTCGCTCAGGGATGGGCCACGGGGATGCCGAGCAACCCGTTCAGCGCGGCCAGGATCGGCTCGGCACCGGAGATGTACTGGCGGTCCTGGTGCACGCCACTCGCGAGGTCACTGCGCACGCCCTGCGGCAGCACCAGCTTCGGCAGCGACTGGTCCTGCTCGCCGATCTCGGCGATCACCTCCCGGCGCGGCCGTGCGAAACCGATGCGGCGCACGTCCAGCCGCGCGTCCAGGCCGTCGATGCTCGACAGCGCACCTTCCAGCAACAGGCTGTGCCGGCAGAAGAAACGCTGGCCGGGAATCTGTCCGTCCTCGAACTCACGGTCGAGCAGGAACAGGATGGGCTTGTCGGTTGCGTCCAGACTCACGGGGTCGTCCTCATCGGGGGGCGGCAATGCGATGCCGCTTCGATATCGATGCTAGAGATGACGGCGGTCGGCACGGCGATGCCAGGCGACAATCGGCGGTCAGATCCGGCCATGCAGATGCGCCTTGGCCATAAGCAAAGCGCCGCCGGTTATGCCGTCAGGCGATCCTTCGCAGCGGCGCCGGTACCGCCAGCGCCTGCGAAGCCAGATGCCCTGCCGCGCGCTCGGCCGCCAGTGCGATGCGCGCCTGCAAGGCTGCACTGTTGATGTGCTCGCCATCGAAGTCGGCAGGCGTGGCATACACCCCGATCGGCAGCGTGTGCGCCTGCAGGAAACTGAACAACGGCCGCAACTGGTGGTCGATCACCAACGCATGGCGCTCGCTGCCACCGGTCGCCGCCAGCAGCACCGGCGTATCCACCAGCGCTTCCAGCCCGATGAAATCGACCAGGTGCTTGAACAGCCCGGGATAGGAACCGCGATACACCGGCGTCGCCACCACCAGCAGACCGGCCGCCTCGATTGCCTGCAGTGCCTGCTCTACGGCTGGCTCCGCTTCATCGCGCGACAGCGACTGCCCCAGCGAACGCGCAATCGGCGCCAGCTCCACCAGCTCCACGCTCGCATGCACCCGCTGCTGCAACGACGCCAACAAGTGCCGCACCAGCAGCAACGTGCGCGACGTTGCCGAGCTGGTCGGTGACCCCACCACTGCCACCACCTTCAATGCAGAAGACATGAAATGCTCCTCGATGATGCCGAACTACGTCCGGCCGCCTTTGGCGTGAACCTCAAAACCGGTAACTGACCCGCCCGTACCAGTACGCGCCGACGTTGCTCAACACGTCGCCGTTGTCCCAGGTCGTCTCGATGCTCGCCACATCGGTGGCACTGCGCGCGTACTCCGGCACCTTGCGCGTGCGCTTGTCGAACACGTTGTTGATGCCCAGCGCCGCACTCCAGCCTGCGCCCAGTTCCACGGCACCGGAGAGATTGGTCACCAGCACCGGCGGCTGCTTGTACTCCACGCCGTTGTTCAGGCGCTTGATCGGGCCGTAGTAGGTGAAGTCGAGGTTCGAGCGCCAGCGCCCGTTCTGCCAGCCCAACCCCGCCACCTGCGTGTAGCTGGGCGTACGGAAGCGCAGCGCGTACTCGCTGCTCTTGGTCAACAGGTTGATGTTCGGCAGCCCCTGCAGCGCCGCCGGAATGTCGCTGATCTTCTGGATGGTGGTGCGCCCCACGTTGGCCGCGTAGCTCCAGCGCAGCTTGCCCCAGGCCGTTTCCTGGTTCGCTTCCACGGTCAGCTCGACGCCGCGCGTACGGGTATTGCCCACGTTGGTGAAGTAGCTGGCGTAGAACGCATCACCCGGCAGGATGCTGATGCCGGCCGACCCGAGCAGCGCATCGATGGTGTTCTTCTGCGCCGCGCTCAGCACCGTGCCGCTGTTGTCGGTGACGCGTGCAGGATCCTGCGCGTTGTAGCCGATCTGGCTGGACTGGCCGAGCTGGCCGCGGATGTCGATCTGGTAGGCATCCACGGCCAAGTGGAACGCCGGGCTCGGGTCCCAGGTCACGCCCAGGCTGTAGTTGGTGGCTTTCTCGGGCTTCAGCGGCGTAGCACCCAGCGCAACCGCTGCCGGCGAAGACACCTGCGCCACCAGCGTGGTACCGCACGGGCAGCTGCCAGTGGCCTGGTAGAACTGCGCGCCCAGGCTGGGCGCGTGGAAACCGTTGCTGACCGTGGCACGCACGCCCAGCGCATCGGTGAAGTCGAAGCGCGTGGTCAGGCGGCCGGTGGAGACACTACCGAAGTCGGAATGGTCTTCCCAGCGCGCCGCCGCATCCAGATACCAGCGCGAGGTGATGTTGGTGGCTGCACCCACGTACACCGCCTTGCTGTTACGGGTCGCCTTCACCGCATCGGCGGTGGAGTAGCCCACGAACGCGGCGGCGCCGAAGCCGGTGTACGACTCCCACTGCCCTGCCCCACGCTCGTACTGTTCGTGCTGGTACTCGGCGCCCGCGCTCACCTCCAGCGGCGACGCAAACGCCGCCACCTCGAAGCCGCGGCGCAGGTCCAGGTTGGCGATGCCCTGCTGGTAGTCCAGCTTGCCGTCATAGAAGTCAGTGGGCGAACCGGGGTACGGCAGCGAGTAGTTCACCGAGTTGCGCGTATAGGTACGTACCGTACTGCGGTTGCCGCTTAGGCTGGCGTCGTAATCCCAGCCCGCGATCTGCCCTTTCACGCCCGCAGTGCCGGTGTACTGCTTCTCCTTGGTTTCCAGCACGGGCAGGAAGCCATCGGGAAATACGCTCAGCACCCCGGGCGCCTTGTAGGTGGTGAAGATGGTCGCCGGCAGGCGGAAGTTCTGGATTGCCTGCGCGGTGCGATCGCTGGCGGTGGCGTTGGCGTAGAACTGCGCGCTCTCGCCCAGGCCATGGCCCACGTTCACCGCGAACGCCTTCAGCGCATACGACGGGGAGCTGAGGATGGTGTTGGCCTCGGCATTGCGGCTGGCTTCGGCCGGGTTCAGTGATGCGCCGGCCGGCAACCGGTTGTTCGGCCGCAGCGCCACCAGATTGCCGCTACCATCCACCGCCGGGTAGCTCAGATAGCCATCGATGTAGCGGCGGGTGCGGATCGCATGATGCTGGCGGGTGGTCTCGCCGGAGAGGTTGACGAAGCCATCGGCACCCCACGGCAGGCCAACGTTCGCACGCACGCTGGTTCGCGAGCCATCGCCATCAATGCTCTGCCCGCTTTCCACGACGAGCTCGCCACCGTGCGCCTGCGACTTCAGGATCACGTTGACCACACCGGTAATCGCATCGGAGCCATAGATGGCCGACGCACCATCGCGCAGCACTTCCACGTGGTCGATGGCCGACACCGGAATCAACGCCAGGTCCGCCCACGCATGGCCTGGGAAGCCGCCCCCATTGGCACCGCTTACATAGGCACTGGCATTGCGGCGCTTGCCGTTCACCAGCACCAGCGTGTAGCCGGGCGACAGGTTGCGCAGCTGGTAGCCACGGATCAGGCTCTCCTGGTCGCTCTGGTAGCCACCAATCTGGCTGAGCGACGGCAGTGCGCGCTGCAGTGCTTCCAGCAGGTTGGCCTGGCCGGTGGCGGTGAGGTCTTCGGCGGAGATCACGTCGATCGGCGTGGAACTGTTCTTCACCGTACGCGTACTGGTGCGCGAGCCGGTCACCACCACCGCATCCAGCGTGGACGCGGCCACGTTGGCCGTCGCAGCGGCGGCAGCAGGATCCGCATCGGCTTCAGCCGCATGGCTGGGCGAAGCGGCGAGGATGGCTGTGATCAGAACAGCGAGAGTGCTCAGGACAGGGGCGTGGGCGGCAGGCATGGGGGCTCGTGGGGGTGGGCCGGAAACACGCTTCCATTCAAGGGCCTGTCCGCCCACCGCGACAGGCGCGATCGCGTCACCCAGCCGTAACATCCGGCCACCCACATGACTGCTGGTAATGACGTTAGGCGGCCCTGCGCACCACGCCCATGGGACGGCGAGCGGCGGGTGGCAGGTGGTGGGTGATGGGCGGCGGGCGGCGGGCGGCGGGCGGCAACCTACGGGGGTAGAGTCGACTGTCAGTCGACTATCGCGCGCAGCGCGGGCTTCCAGGCGGTATCGCCAACAGCAGTCGACTAACAGTCGACTCTACCCCGTCGGGTGCCCCAGGCCAGACGAATGCCCCCGTGCACATGCTCCACAGGCATCACCTCATGCCCTCGCACCACGCAGCGCACCGCATCTGCACCCGTAGCATCAAGCCATGCCCAGCCCACCCGCCCATCCCACCGCGCCGCTCGTTGCCATCGTCGCCTGCCACGGCCAGGGCCTGTTCGAGTTCGGCTGTGCGGTTGGCCTGTTCGCGCCGGTGCGGCCGGAACTCGGCGTGGCCTGGTATCGCACCCAGCTGTGCGCGGGTGAACCTGGTGCGCTGCGCATGCTTGGCGGAACGCAGGTCCAACTCCCCTACGATCTCAGCAGCGTTGATGACGCCGACATCATCGTCATTCCCGGTTGGCGCGAGCCCAGCGAGCGCCCACCGCAGGCACTGCTCGATGCACTGGTCCGTGCCCACGCACGCGGCGCGCGCATCGCCTCGATCTGCTCCGGTGCCTTCGTGCTGGCCTGGGCCGGGCTGCTCGATGGCCGCCAGGCCACCACCCACTGGCGCCTCACCGAAGCGCTGGCACGCGAGTTCCCACACATCGATGTGCGGGAGGATGCGCTGTACGTGGATACCGGCAGCATCATCACTTCGGCCGGCTCGGCCACCGGCATGGACATGATGCTGCATATGGTGCGCAAGGATTACGGTGCGCGCGTGGCCAATCTGGTGGCCGAACGGCTGGTACTGGCGCCGTGGCGTGATGCCGAACGCAGCCAGCGTGTCAGCCGCGCCATTCCCCATGGCGAGCCCACGCGCCTAGCAAAGCTGATGGAATGGATGCGCCGCAACCTGCGCGAGCCGCACTCGCTGGGCAGCCTCGCCGAGCAGGCCGCACTCAGCCAACGCACCCTGCAGCGGCAGTTCCTGGAGGCCACCGGCCTGTCGCCCATCGACTGGCTGATCCGCGAGCGCGTCGCCTACGCCCGCGAGCTGCTGGAAACCACCGATCGGCCGCTGCAGTGGATTGCCGAGCAGGCTGGATTTGGTTCGCAGGAATCGTTCCGTCGGCACTTCCGGGGCCAGGTCGATGCGAGCCCTACCGAGTACCGCAGCCAGCATCGCGGCGGTGTTGGCGCGGATCGGCTGGTGGGCTGCTGATCCAGCTCAGCGCTCTCCAGCGCCACGTGAGAAAAGGCTCACGGCGGACGGTGGAGACCCACGTATAGTGACGTGCGTCACACGAAGCCCCTTCCATGCTCCACGCATTTGCTTACTCCAGCCACATGTCGGCTGGGCTTTCCGATGAAACCCTCCGCCAGATCGTCTCGGGCTCTGCCGCGTTCAATCGCCGGGTGGACGTTACCGGAGCGCTGCTCGTCGACGGGCAGCGGTTTTTCCAGTACATCGAAGGCCCGCCCGACGGCCTGAAGGCGGTCAGGCGCCGCATCCAGGACAGTCGTTCGCACGCCGCCGTCACCCCGGTACTGGACATGGCAATCGGCGCACGCGCCGTACCCTACTGGGCGATGACCCGCATCGAGACCGGGCAGATCGTCGTGTCCGGGCTGGTCAATGCGCGATGGGACGAATTTGGCCATTCCGTTCCAGGCATGGATCAGCTCGTTGGCCTGCTGCGTCCGCATTTCCCACGCATCGGCACCGTCGAGCCGCCACGCGCCCCCGCCTGATACAGACTGAACCGACGCCTTGCGTGCGCCTGCCGACGCGGCCGTGCGCTACGTTCGGGCGTCATCATCAGGATCCTCCTTCCCGCTGTCTTCGCCACGCCCATCGCATGCCAGTACCCGCCCCACCTGCAATGGAAAAACGCGCATCGCCCGCCGACCTGTTCGAGATCGTGATCGTGCGTGCAGGCACCGCCCTGTTCGCGATTGACATCCAGGCTGCCGTCGAAATTCGCGGCCTGGAGGCATTCGGCCCTGCAGACCGCAACGGCAGGCCGACCCTGGAAGTCCGTGGGCAGCCATTACCCGTGGTCGACCTGCGCCGCATGAGCGGCCAAGCGGCATTCGACGGTGGCAGCCCGGCCATGCTGTTGATCAATGCCGGTACCGCAACGCTGGCGCTGGCCGTGGATGAGGTGCTGGAGATTGAGACACCGGACGCGAGCGCACGCGTCCCCGAGCGTGCCGCAGGCCGATCGTTCGGCTTCTGCAGCCGGCACATTCAACTTGACCCGGCGCGCTCGGCTGCACTGATCGAACCGGTGGCACTGCTGGGCGCACTTGCCGCGCCGGAGTGACCGGCGGCGTCTCAGGATCGTCCTGCCAAGGCACGGTTTCGCAGCCTCCAGCACTGCGCGGCCACGCCGATCACGAACATCACCAGGCAGACCAGCAGCGTGTGCAGCACCACCGGGGCCATCGGCGCGGCAGCAATCGGATGCGCTGCCGGCACGCGGGTCAGCGTTTCGTTGACGCCGGGCACCAACGACAGCAGGAAGCTGAAAGACAGCGCAAACGTCGATGCATAAGGTGCTGCGCGCCCCAGCCAGCGCAGCCGCGCGGCCAGCACGCCGCCGAATGCCACCAGCAGCACGATCACCCCGAATGCGTGGCCGGGGTTGATCCCGCCCGTGCTGGACACGGTGAACGAGGTGGCCACCGACAGCACCAGCCCCACCAGGTACAGCTTGCCCGCGCGCGTGGCGGGATCGATTGCGCGATGGCGAATGAAGGCATACAGGCCACTCAACACCGGGATCAGGCTGACAGCGGTATGGATCACGCCAAGCGTGGACAGAGGGTGGGACATGGGACATCTCCAGGGATAGAATGAACCTACTAGTAGGTAGGCATTGGACTCAAAAAGAAGGCCCGCGTCGCCGCAGGCCCACCACACATCTCTCAGAGCGCCGCACTCACCCGCGCGATCGCCAACTGTGCCAGTGCCGCGAAGGTCGCCGCGTCACCAAAACCGCGCGCGGCCAGCATCGCGCCGTGCACCGAGGACATGAACGCCCTGGCCTCGTCCGCAGGGGAACCCTGCAGGCGCAACTGGCCCAGCGCCGCGCCCTTCTCCAGCGTCACCGTCAGCCACCCGCTCAGATCCTCGAAATGCCCGCGCACTTCATCGGCAATCTCCGCAGGGATCATCGGCGCCTCCGCTGCCAGCATCGCGCAGATGCAGAACGACGACGTCCCCCCTGCAATGCAGCTGGACCAGTACTCCACATAGGCGTTGAGCTCCTGCAGCGGGTCGTCCAGCTGCCGGTCCAGCAGCGCCAGGCCTTCGCGCGCCTCGGCCCGGTACAGTTCAACCACCGTGCGCACCAGGTCCGCCTTGCTGGGGAAGTGGTGATGGATGCTGGCCTTGCTGATGTTCACCCGCGCGGACACGTCGGCGTAGCTGAAGCCGTTGTAGCCACCGGCCTCCAGCAGCGAACGGGCATGGGCCAGGATCTCCTGGGCCTTGGGCGAGAGCGACTCTTTCATGCCGCCAACCTACTAGTAGGTTGAAGCTGTGTCAATAACCCGCTGCTGGACCCGCCGGGCGTGGCCCGGCGCTACCGAGATCCCAATCAGTCCTCCTGCACCAGCTTGAACTCGCGCAGCAGCCCGCCGATCTGGGTCTTGTCCAGCTTGTTCATCAGCAGGTTGCGCAGGAACACCGGCCCGGGAATGTCCAGTTCCTTGCCGTCACGCAAACGCCCGGTCGCGGCCAGCAGCGAGCGCACGTCGTAGGTGGAATTGAACACCTCGGGTACGCCGCGTTCGATATCCAGCAGCGTGTACACCGCTTCCATCGGCGTGCGCACCGAGTACTCTGTAGTGAAGATGCAATCGCGCTGCTTCGATTCGGCGAACTGGCCGATGAAAGCGAAGTTCACCGCACCGTCCGGCACCACGTCCGGGCGATCACCGGCCTGGCGCGGCATGAAGAACGCGGTGATGTACGGCATCATCACCGGCACCGTCTTCGCGCCCGTCGCCGCCAGCTCGTCGATCTCCTCCACCGGCACGCCCAGGTGGTACAGCCACTCGCGGGTGATCTCCTCGCCGGTGCAGTCCTGCATCGGCTTCTTCACGTAGTCGCCGGGCGTATCCACGAACAACGAATACACCCAGACCACGATCTGGTCCTTGGGCTGGTTCTTGAAATGTGGCTGGCGATTCACCGTCCAGCTCATCAGCCAGCGCGAGTCGCGCACGCTGACGATGCCGCCGGTCACCACTTTGCCGCTGAAGGGATCGCGCTTGGCGATCTTCTGGATGTAGGCCGGAATGCGCGCATCCAGCGTGGTCACCGTTGCCGATTCCCACTTGGTTTCTGGAATGTGCGCGCCGAACACATCCGGACGCCCGAACGCGTCATCCTTCGCGGCAATGCGGCGCCACAGGTCCCAGGCAGGCGCCGGGCCTTCGTTCAGGCGTGCCGCAGTGTGGTGGTCGCCATTATCCGAGTTCTCGGTCAGCGAACCGATGGTCATGAACAGCAGATCATCCGCGCCGAGATCCACGCCACCGGCTACACCGTCATGCATCCAATGGATGCGCGTGGCCTGCTTGCGGTCCGGCTGCAGATCAAAGTCGACGTCGGTCACCTCGGTACCGTACTGGAACACCACGCCCTGGTCCTGCAACCACTTCACCAGCGGCAGCACCAGCGATTCGTACTGGTTGTACTTCGTGAACTTCAGCGCCGAGAAATCCGGCAGGCCGCCGATATGGTGGATGAAGCGATGCAGGTACAGCTTCATCTCCAGCGCCGAATGCCACTCTTCGAACGCGAACATGGTTCGCCAGTACAGCCAGAAGTTGCTGTCCAGGAAATCACGGCCCAGTACTTCGTTGATGCGCTTGTTCTCCATCTCCTGACGGGTGGCCAGGAACAGCGCGATGATGTCCCTCTGTGCCTGCTCGGTCAGCGTGAACAGGCCATCGGTGTGTGCATCCTCGCCGCGATTGATGGTGGCGCGCTGCAGCGAATAGTTCGGGTCGTCCTTGTTCAACCAGTAGAACTCGTCCAGCACGCTGGCATCTTCGATCTCCAGCGACGGTATCGAGCGGAACAGGTCCCACAGGCACTCGAAATGATCTTCCATCTCGCGGCCACCACGGATCACGAAACCCTTTTCCGGCACCTTCAGGCCATCCAGCGCACCGCCAGGAATCTGCTGCTGTTCAAGAATGGTGATGCGTTCACCGGCCATGCGCCCATCGCGCACCAGGAACGCGGCGCCGGCCAGCGAGGCCAGCCCCGACCCCACAAACCAGGCGCGCTTGCCATCGACACCGGCTGGCTTGCGCGGGCGCGCGAAGGCTTCGTAGTTGCCACTGCTGTAGTACATGCGCTGCTCCTTCCTGGAGGGGGTGACCCCACTCTAGCGCCGAACCGATGTACCGATTCCTGCATGCATGCTGCGACCGAATGACGCAGCGGCGTCAGAGCTGGCGGCCCAGCAGCATGCCTGGCCAGCCGTCCACGTTGAACGGCGCAATTCGCGTGTAGCCGCAGGACTCGTAGAAGCGCACCAGATCACCGCTGCCTCCGCCATAGCAGTCCACGCGCAGATGGTCGAGGCCGGCAGCGCGCGCCTGCTCATCGGCAAACGCCATCAGGCGACGGCCAATGCCGCGCACGCGCGCATCACGCGAGGCCACCAATACCCGCACGTACAGCTCCGGCCCATCGGGCGCCGGCACATAGGGCATCGACTCGCCCAGCGCCAGGAACGCACGCACCTCACCCTGCTCGTTCTGGGCCACCCATGCGCCAGGCAGCGCGCACGCATCGGTCACCTGGGTGACCCGGCGCGGCACCGTGGACCACGGCTCGCTGCCCCATTGCTGCAGATTGCCAATGGACACGAACCATTCAATCACCTCATCGAACAGCGCCAGCACCGCAGGGGCATCTGCCGCACTGGCGCGGCGGATGGTCAAGGTGTCCTCTCCTGTTTCAGTCATGCACGTACTCCTGTCAACGCGTCAATCAGCTGTCACGAGGATGCCGGCCAGCGGCCGGCACTACCAGGGTCGGAAGTCCCTGGGCCGGATTTGACATGCAGGCATTTACCTGCATATAGTCCATCCCAGGGGCGGCGCCTGCCGGCCCATCGCGAGGAACCTGCAATGGTGGATATCGCACACAGGGTCGGCATCAAGGCCCCCGCAAGCCAGGTGTACCAAGCCCTGGCCACCCCCGAAGGCGTCGCCGCCTGGTGGGCCGAAGACACCCACGGCGACCGCGAGACCGGCGGCACGGTCAAGGTCCGTTTCACCAACAACGGCCAGGAAATCGGCGCCATGGAAATGCAGCTGGAACAGCTCATTCCAGGCGAGTTGGTGCTCTGGAAGTTCCTCACCGGCCCCGCCGAATGGATCGGCACCCACGCGCGCTTCGTGCTGAAGCAGGAAGGCGATTACTGCATCGTCCTGTTCACCCATGAAGGCTGGAAGGAGCGCGTCGAGTTCACCTCCCACTGCAGCACAAAGTGGGCGGTGTTCCTGATGAGCCTGAAGGCCCTGCTGGAGACCGGCAAGGGCCAGCCCAACCCACACGACGTCAGGATCGACAACTGGAATTGAAGACATCCCCATGGTGGTAGACCACGTGCGCGACGCAGACAAGGTCTTCAAGGCACTGGCCGATCCCACGCGCCGGACGCTGCTGGACCTGCTCTGCGAGCACAACGGCCAGACCCTGGGCCAGCTGTGCGAAAACCTGGACATAGCCCGGCAATCGGTCACCCAGCACCTGGGCCTGCTGGAAGACGCCAACCTGATCAGCACCGTGCGCCGTGGCCGCGAGAAGCTGCACTTCATCAACCCGGTGCCCCTGCATGAAGTCTACGAACGCTGGGTACGCAAGTTCGAGCAGCAGCGCCTGAGCCTGCTGCATGACCTGAAACGAGAACTGGAAGGAGAATGACGATGTCCGCAGAGACCACCCGCTTCATCCACGTGATCTACATCGCTTCCACCCCGCAGAAGGTGTTCGAGGCCATCACCCGCCCCGAGATCGCCAGCCGCTACTGGGGCCACGAGAACGTCTCCGACTGGAAACCCGGCTCGCGCTGGCAGCATGTGCGCGCAAACGAAACCCGCTCGGTCGAACTGGTGGGCGAAGTGGTGGAAAGCACCCCGCCCTCGCGCCTGGTCATCACCTGGGCCGCCGCCTCGCAGGCCGACAACCCGGATGCCTACAGCCGCGTCACCTTCGACATCGTGCCCTACCAGGACATGGTGCGGCTGACGGTTACCCATGAGGAGCTGGAACCGGGCAGCGGCATGGATACCGGCATCCGCCAGGGCTGGCCGATCGTGCTGTCGAGCCTGAAGTCGCTGCTGGAAACCGGCAAGGGATTGGACGTATTTGCGAAGCCGAACTGAGTCGTGCCGCAATCGGCGGCGGAGCGCCATCCGCCGCTGGCGCTCCCCATCCGGTCAATCGCTCAATCTGCGCGCACGCCCATAACTGCCATGCACATCCTGCTCGATCCAATCGGCCAGCAGGCGCAGGTAGCCGTCGGTGATCCGCGTCGACACCCGGTTGCCCTCGGCATCGGTGCGGAACTCGACCATGCCGTGGTCGGTATCCGGGAACAGGTAGGTGTCGATCGGTTGCCCCGACGCGCGCAGGCGCGACAGGATCGAACGCGTGGCGGCAATCGGCGCGGCGCGGTCCTGCTCGGCCAGCACCCACAGCAACGGCACCTTCAGGCGGCGCAGCGCGGCCCCGGCGTCGTAGTCCCAGATCAGCTCCAGGTTGTCGAATCGGGCGCGGCCGATCCGGCGCAGGTCGGCGTCACTCATGCGCAGCATGTCGCCGCTGTATTCGCCGCTGATGTTCTTTGCCCACGGTGCGGCACCGATCTGCGTACGCACCTTCGCCAGCGCCTCAAACCCTTCATTGAAATGCGTGCGCATCAACTGCGCGGTCGCGTCTGAAAGCTGGCCGACCTGCTTCATCGCCGTTGCATCCAGCTGCATGCGGCGTGCCTCGTCGAACAGCTGCTCGCGGTCCTCCTCGATGGGTGACACCACCAGGCCGAAACCGATCGCCACGAAATCCGCCTGCGAGCGCGTCGCCGCCAGCGGCGCGATCCACCCGCCCTGGCTGCCACCGAAGTAGCCGGCCCGACCGAAACGCCCCGCCGCCAGCTCACGTGCCTTGGCAAGCGCCGCCGCCGCATCGTCGGCCAGCAGTTCGAAGTTCTGCGTGTACTCCCCTTCCGAATCGCCGGTCCCACGCTTCTGGTAAGCGAACACCGAAATCCCCTGCGCCACCAGCACGCGCTGGTAGATGGCCGCCACCGCCATCGTGCGTTCCGAGCCGTGCACCAGCACCACCAGCGGCCGCATCGGGTCGGCCGGGCCGGCCGGTTCGATCAACTGCCCGACCAGCTTGGTTCCCGCACTGATGAACGTTGCATCGGTATCGCGGGTCGGCAGTCGCTGCCAGCGCTGCGTGGCTCCCGCAGGCGACCTGAAGCTGACCACATCGCCGCTGCAGCTCACCGGTGCGTTGGCATCGCCGGTGGCGCCACGTCGCCCGTCCAGCATCAGATAGCGCTGGCCCGTGGCCGGTGCCGCAGCGGGTGCGCCGAGCACCACGATGTTGCCCTGCCCGTCACCGTAGGCACTGGCCGTGCATAGCTCGGCGGCCGCGGCCGGCAGGCCAGAACACACCAGCACCGCCATCAACAACGAACGTCCTTTCCACCCTGCCATGCCCTTTCCCGGTATCGTGAACCCGCCCCGTGCGGGCGCCCGGCGCAGCCTAGCGCGTTCGTTCGCCAGATTCATGCTGCATCTGCTTACTGTTGGCCTCTCCCATGGCCATACTGGGCGGACGATACGAACTTCAGAGCGCACGATGCACACACATGTCGAACAGATCGGCAGCACCCGCGTCCTGCGCAGCGCCGATACAGGCCCGCTTCTGGATGGCAACGCCCTGCGCGACCTGGTCGGCGATGCCCTTGGGCACCAGGCCGAGTGGATCGCCGTGCCGGTGCAGCGCCTATCGGCAGACTTCTTCGAGCTGCGCTCCGGCATGGCCGGGCAATGGCTGCAGATGCTGGTGAACTACCGCCTGCACTTCGCCGTCCTGGGCGATGTCAGCGGCTATCGCGCACAGAGCGAATCGCTGGACGCGTGGATCACCGAGTGCAACCGTGGGCACAACGGCTGCTTCGTGGCCGACTGGGACGCCCTGCTGGCACGCCTGCCGGCCCCCGCCAGCACCGGCTGAACGCCGCCCCCACGCTCACTCTCGCCGAACCCGGTTCCGACCGCGCTCTGACGCCCGCCGCCACAGCATCACCCGCAGGCTCCCCAGGCGACGCTCGATGAGTGTTTCAGACGCAGATTCCCTGCACAGCAAAGTGGCGGCGGTCACCCTCGGTTTCTGGGTGATGAAGATCGCCGCCACCACCCTCGGCGAGACTGCGGGCGACCTGCTGTCGATGACGCTCAACCTCGGCTACGTGGCCAGCTCGGCCATCCTGCTGGCGATCTTTGCCGGCCTGCTGGGCATGCAGTTGTCGGCGCGGCGCTTCCACCCGGTGCTGTTCTGGTCGGTAGTGCTGGCGACCAGCACCGCCGGCACCACCATGTCCGACCTGATCGACCGCACGCTCGGCCTGGGCTACGCCACCGGCGCCAGTCTGCTGGCCGGCTGCCTGGCGCTGGTGCTGCTGGCTTGGCGGGTGTCGGAAAAGTCGATCTCGGTCAGCAACATCGCATCGCGCCGCGCCGAAGGCTTCTACTGGACCGCCGTGCTGTTCTCCAACACCCTCGGCACCGCGCTGGGTGATTTCCTCGCCGACGATTCCGGGCTGGGCTTCACCGGCGGCGCACTGCTGATCGGCAGCCTCATCGCGCTCACCGCACTGGCCAGCCGCATCACGGGCATCAACCGGGTCATCCTGTTCTGGATCGCCTTCGTGCTCACCCGCCCGTTCGGCGCCACCTTCGGCGATCTGCTCACCAAGCCGCTGGAAAAGGGCGGCCTGGGCTTCGGCACGGTGGGCTCGTCGCTGGTGCTGTTCACCATTCTCGCCACGCTGGTGGCATTGCCCATGCTGCAGCGTAAAGCACAGCCAGCCAGCTAGCGCGCCGTCCAGCCCCCATCCACCGGCAGCGCCGTGCCGGTGATCTGTGCAGCGGCATCCGAGGCCAGGAACACCACCATCTCGCCCAGCTGCTCGGGCGTTACAAACTGCAACGAGGGCTGCTTCTCAGCCAGCAGCGCACGCGCGGCGGTCTCCTGATCCGTGCCATCGCGCTCGGCCAACGCGGTGATCTGCTGCTCGACCAGCGCCGTCCGCACCCAGCCCGGGCAGATGGCATTGGCGGTGATGCCGGTGCCCGCATTCTCCAGCGCGGTGACCTTGGTGAACCCCACCACGCCATGCTTGGCCGCCACGTAGGCCGACTTGTTCACCGAGCCCACCAACCCGTGCACCGACGCAATGTTGATGATGCGGCCGGCGCGCTGCTGCTTCATATGCGGCAAGGCCGCCGCCGTGGCATGGAACACGGCCGAGAGATTCAACGCCAGGATCGCATTCCACTTCTCGACAGGGAATTCCTCGATCGACGCGGTGTGCTGGATGCCGGCGTTGTTCACCAGGATGTCGATGCGGCCCATCGTCGCGACGGCATGCTCAATCATCCAGCGCACTGCCTCGCCACGGGAAAGATCGGCGCCGTCATGCGCCACGCGCACGCCGAACTCGGTTTCCAGCTTGGAACGGATGCGTTCGATCTCCGCCGCATCGCCGAAGCCATTCAGCACGATATCGGCACCTTGCCGCGCCAGGGCTATGGCAATGCCAAGACCGATACCGCTGGTGGAGCCGGTGACCACCGCAACTTTTCCACTGAACATGGGCGAGCTTCCATCGGGGTAGGCCGCCAGTGTAGCGTTACCGGCCTCCGCACCCTCCTCCTACGTGCCCACGTCCAACGAGTACGTCAGCAGGAATTCCCTGGCGTACTCATTCCCCGACTGCGCCGAAGCGCGGATCAGGTACACCGCATGCGGCACGTCCCTGGCAACACCCATGCCATGGAACAACGCCAGGCCAAACTCGTACATGGCCGACGGATAGCCGGCCTCCGATGCCCGCTCAAAATGCGCGGCCGCACGCATGACGTCCTGCTCGACGCGGTCACCGGTCAGCAGGCACAGCCCTATCGCATGGATTGCCGGGATATAACCCTTCTCTGCGGCCTGCTTGAGGGTCGCGAAGCTGTCCGCCTCGGCATGTGCGTCGTCCTCCCCCACAGGCATCGAAGAAGAGAGGAACAACGCTTCAGCACAGCCGCGTGCAAGCTGCGGGGCCAACAGCCGCCGCGCCTCGGCAATGTCACCACCGTCGAGCATCGCATCGAAGTCGGTCGTGAGCTGGGTTGGCATGTTCGTCATGGCGCAGGCGTCCGTCCTGTTCGCGGGCATCCGTTCGCCCCGCTGGCATTATGCCTGCACCAGGCCAGGGCATTGCACCAGCCCCACAAGGCCGGGTGACCAGAAGACTCTCCGCGTCCATCGATGTTGGCCCTATAGTCAACGCCATCCACCCAAAGATGGCCCGATGAACCCCTGCACCGCCCTGCTGCCTGCCGCCCTGACCGCACTGCTCGCCCCCGCCACCAGCGTGGCCGCACCGACCGCGCAGGCGGCCACGCCGCTCACCACCGGCAGCGTGCGGCTGGATATTGCCAGCGGCCGCGTCGAAGGCAATGTCTGCGTGTCCAACCTCCCAGCCGAATCAAGGGGCGCGTTCGTACTCAACGCCGGCCTGAACGTCGCGCGGGTCACCGACGGTGACGGCAAGCCGGTAGGGTTCGATGGCTGGTACGACCCGGGCGTGGATGGCGAGGCGCGCGTCTACACCCTGGCCGAGCCCACCGCCACGCTCTGCGTGCAGTACGTGGGCGCGTTCCCGCTGTACCCGAAGCACGATGCCATGGGCGACTTCAAGGGCATGATGGCCTTCAACGGCGACAGCGCCCGCTTCACCGAACAGTCCGCATGGCTGCCGCAGGCATTCGACCCCAAGGCCCGCGTGCGCAGCAACGAAAGCCGCTACGACCTGCAGGTGGACTGCGCCGGCTGCCGCTTTCTGTATCTCAACGGCAGCCCGGCCATCGAAGGCGCGCAGGGGCGATTCCGCAGCGACAACGCACGGCCGATCCTGCTGTTCGGCGGCGGCGGCCCGATCACCCGCACCGCGCAGGTCACGATCCTTAACGAGACCCTGCCCTCGGCCAAGGTCCAGGCACTGTCCAGCACACTGCAGAAGGTAGCCGACGTGCACAGCCGCTACATGGGCATGCCGCTGGCCGACCGCCCCACTTTCCTGCGCATGGTCACGCTCAACCAGATCGAGCGCGACCGCGAAGGCAGCGAGTGGGGCTTTGCCACCTGGCCCACCATCGCCATGAGCGGCAGCATCGGCAATGTGGCCGACTCCCTGCTGGCTGGTGGCGAACATGCTGAACGGCGCGTGCAGTACATCGCACACGAAATGGGCCATTACTACTTCGGCACGCTGAACCGTCCGCAGGGCCCCTACTTCTGGGTTCTGCTGGAGTCCAGCGCCGAGTTCCTGTCGATCAAGGCGCTGCGTGAGATCAGTGGCGATGCCGCGGCCGATCGCTACATCGCACGACTGCAATCGGCCGTCGATACGCACGACAAGCCGCTACCCCCGTTCGATGCCATCGATGGCAACTCCGATCTGGGCGAGATATATCGCTACGTCTATGCCCCTTTGCTGCTGCTTTCGCTGGAGAAGCAGGTGGGTGAGGCAAAGATGCAGGCCTTCATGCGTGGGCTGCTGGCCTCTCCTTCGCCGAAGGGCTGGGCAGAGCTGCAGGGCATTGCGCTGAAAGCCGGCATCGATCTCAAGACCTGGGAGCATTGGCGGGCAAGCTGTGTGGCTGGCGGCAGGCAGAGGTGCCAGTAGATCCACGCCATGCGTGGATTCACTCCCTCAACGCCCGCACAACTGAATCGCCCAGCACCGTGTCCAAGGCGACTCGCCCCCTGGCCCCTCCATTTGCCAATCAGCGCCGCTGATGTCCCCGCACAATCAGAAGAACAGACCCGCCTGATCGACGGTCGCCAGAGGATTGGCCTTCCGCACCGCCTCCAGGAACAGCAGGAAGTCGCGGTTGAACAGCGTCAGGTTGTTGGTGAACGTCACGCACTTTCTGCCCGATGCTCTGCTGAAGCACACCTGCCAGACATAACGCCCGTAGATCCTGTCGGACGTTCGTGTGACTGAGGTGATCTGCGAAAGCGGAACTGCCGTGGGCACCGCCCCCCGCCGCAGGTGGAAGGATTCTGTATCAAAGAAGTAGTGCTCGCGATCCTCTTTGCCATCCACCATCACCAAGGTCATGGACGTGCCGGAAATCCGGCGAGGGGGATTCAAACGCAGCCCTGATCCCAATGCAGAACGCGCGGTCGCTGACATTCGCCGAAGGATGAGCCAGAGGATCACCAACGGAAGCGCCGCAACGACAATGAAGCCTGCAGTCTTCAAAACAGTTTCCAGCGTGCTTGGCACACAGATCTCCAGGATGAACTTTCAGGCGATGCCCAATCCACGCCATGCGTGGATGACTCTCCCCCAACGCCTTTTCACTTCCAATGATCCGGCCCCAGGAACGGCAGGCTTAGCACAAACACCGGCACGGCCACAGGGATCAGCGCCGCGCCGAGCACCTTGCCCGCCGCCGAACCCGCACCCGGCTTGCCCTCCCTCTCCGGCAGGATCCGCTGCGCCCGCGCATTAATCGGCTGTTCCAGCTTCCCCTTCTCCGCCAGTGCCGCAGCATCCGGCAACTGCACCCGCTCGCCGTCGCCCTCGAACAGCGCGCTGTAATAGCTGCCGCCCTTCCTTGAAAGATTGCAGGCGCGGTCAAACGCCAGCGCGTAACGGGTCCGGTCCATCGGCAGGTAGTAGCGCGCCCGCTCCTCCACGGCCTTGGCCTCACGCGGGAGCACCTCAATCCGCTCCAGCTTGAACTGTCCGGCCAGCTCTGCCGTCACCTGCTCCGGCAGCAGCAGCAGCGCATAGCTGCCGTGCACCTTGGCCTTGTTGGCCGGGTCGCGCCAGTCCTCATGGAAGTACATCTGCGCGCAGGCCACCGCCTCGCGCAGCGGGCTGTCCATCAGCGCGCGGTACTCGCGGAACGGCGCGGCATTGAAGCGCATCGGCTCGTCATAGCGCGGCAACAGGTACAGCTGGCCGTCGTCGGCCACGAACGCACTGGTTATCTCGCGGCTGGAAGCGTGCTCCTCCGGGCCACTGGCACAGCCAGACAGTAGGCCAAGGCACAGGGCGGAGAGAATGAAAAAAGACGTTCGCATGTCGTGTTCGAGGGCTTGCCTGGAAAACCGGCCCCGCCCAGAAGGACGAGGCCAGCCCACCATGTTGCCACGACACGGCACGCGATGCAGACCCCGCCTTACTTCAACCGCTCCACCAACCGCTGCCCCACCTCCAGCGCCGAAGCCGGGTTCTGCCCGGTAATCAGCTCACGGTCCACCACCACATGCCCCATCCACGGCGTGGCATTGCTGCTGAACCGCGCACCCGCCCGCTGCAACGCGGTCTGCGGGTAGAACTTCATCTCACCGCCACCCAGCAACGGCTTGGCCTGCTCTTCTTCCTGGTTGCTGATCACCGTCATCTGGTAGCCGCTGTAGATCCACTTCGGCATGGCCGGCATCGCACCCGTTTCCAGCTTCGCCACGAAACCCGCAGCATCCGGCAGCGTGGACAGCAGCGCGATCGGCCCGTGGCAGACCAGCGCGGTGGTTTTGTTGCGCTGGTGGAAGTCGGCCAGCAGCCGGCCCAGCGCCGGGCTCTTCAGCAGGTCCTGCATCGGCGCGTGGCCACCCGGAATGTAGACCGCATCGAAACGCGCGTAGCCCTGCTGCTCGATGCGTGCCAGGCTGACCACCGGCGAGGCCGTCGCCGAGGTCAGCGCCAGTTTCTCCAGCAGTTCCTTGTGCAGCGTCAGCTGCGCGGCATCGTTGCCGAAGTACGCCGGCGTCACCGAAGACGCATCCACCGTCGGCGCCCGCCCCTGCGGCGTGGCGAAGGTCACCTCGTGGCCCGCGTCCAGCAGCAGCTTGACCGGCTGCATCAGCTCGTTGAGATAGAAGCCGGTGGACAGCACCTTGCCGTCCTTCAGGTCCAGGTGGTTTTCGTCGGACAGCACCACCAGCACGTTGGCGGCCTGCGCGCCGCTGGCAGCCAGGGTCAGGGCCAGCGCTGCGGCCAGCCGGGTCATCAGGTTCATGGGGGAGCTCCTAATCGGGGAATGGCGGCCACTTTATTCATCGCCCCAGCGGCGATAAATTGGCCCCATCGCAAAACATCTGTTCCCCGGAGAGCCAAATGAGCCGCAAGTTCGACTACCTGGGCGATGTGGAGGTGTTTCTGGCGGTGGTCGAGCACGGCTCGTTCACCGCCGGCGCGGTGGCGCTGTCCACCACGCCCTCGGTGCTGAGCCGTGCGGTCACCCGCTTGGAAGCGCGGCTGGGCCGGCAGCTGCTGCAGCGGACCACCCGCCGCGTGGGCCTGACCGACGCCGGGCGGCTCTATCTGGAACAGGTGCGCACCGCCTTCGGCCTGCTGGACGACGCCGAGCGCGACGTACTGGCCCAGGACGGCGCGCTGGCCGGCCGCGTGCGCCTGAGCGTGCCCACCACCTATGGCCACTACCGGCTGCCGCCCGTGCTGGCGCGCTTTGCGCAGCAGTACCCGCAGGTGCAGGTGGAACTGAACATCACCAACCGCAACGTGGACCTGGTGGCCGAAGGCTTCGACCTGGCCATCCGCCTGGGCCAGCTGCCGGACAGCGGGCTGGTGGGGCGGAAGCTGGAAGATGCGCCTTTGGTGCTGGTGGCCGCGCCGGAGTACCTGCAGCGCTGCGGCACGCCGCAGACGCTGGACGACCTGCAGCAGCACCTGTGCCTGCCGTTCGTGATGCCGCGCACCGGACGGTTGGCGCCGTGGATCTTCCGCGACGCCGGGCGCGACGTGGACTGGCTGCCGCGTTCGTCCATCGAGACCTCCGACGATGTGCTGGGCGTGGTTTCGCTGGCCGAACAGGGCATCGGGATTTGCCAGAGTTACGAGTTCATCGTGCTGGAGCGGTTGCGGCGTGGGGAACTGGTGGAAGTGCTGCCGCAGCTGCGCGGGCGGTCGCGCCCGTTCTCGGTGATCTATGCGCCGCATCGGCGGCAGTCGGCGGCGGCGCGGGCGATGATTGAGTTGCTGGTGGGGAATGCGGGGCATGCTGAGGATGGCGCTGGCTGAGGCCGCGAGGTTCGCTGGCGATGTCGGGTTTGAACCGCTTTTCGGGGTGTGTGGCTGATCACGCGCCGTTGCCACTCGGTGCGGATTAAGAACTGTTGCAAAGAAGGCTGTCGCGCTATTCGCTTGTGGCATGGGCGATTGCGCCACTTTGATTCGCCATCAGCAGAGCGGCTGCGCGAATGCGTCTGCTGGCGTCGTGTGTTGCACGATTGGTGCATGCAACAATAGTTCTTCGCTCTCGGATTCCGCGATTCCTTCGCGAATTTCTATTGGTATTCGGAGCGACGGCGTAAACACCATAGCGCGCCACCGACAACGGGTGGCCGGGCCTGCAAACCCGAACTGTTAGTTGTTTACGCTTACCCGTCGGCACCGTCCTTAACCGGTGCCGGCGGGTAATCCGTCGGCCTTTCTGGCGGACGGTGCGTGGGGGTCTTCGGGCCCGCCGGGTACTGACAACTGACGTCCGGTTTGCAGCCACGCACCGTCCGCCACCCGCTTACGCGGTGGCGCTGTTAAGCACAGCCATGGAAGCCGACGCCATGAACGAATCCGACACCTTCTCCTCCTACACCGTTGTTGAGCCCATCAACGACGACACTCCCCTGCCCGACCTGAACTACCTCCTCGGCATCCTCAAGCGCATGCGCGGCTGCGAGGGAGCCGATGGGCACCCATGGCCAGAAACCGATGTGTCGCCCGGCCGCCGCGTAAGCCTGGCTAGAAGTGAGCGCGCGATGGTTGGCGCACTGACGGTGCTGGAGCTGCTGCACGCGGCAGACCGCTGCCGGGTGGCAGCGGACCCGGAACGGCATTTGGATGAGGGAGTTGTGGATGGGCTGTTTCTGGCTTGCCGGGGGTTGGTTGAGTGGGCTTGTCACGAGGTAAGACCAGAGTGAGACGGCAAACGCTCACAGTGTATGAAACCAGCTTCAAGGTGAGCTCGCACCCATTGCCTCGAAAATGCCCCTATACATAACGAAGTAGTCGCCATCGACGGACGGAGCGCGGGCAGTACGTTAGCTCGCGCCAAACTCATTGTTGATTCCGATCAAGAAGGCGGTTGATTTCACGAAGCTCTGGGACAGCCCCGTGCCACTGGGTTCTGATCATCCATCTTTATCAACGACCTGGATCTGCGATCCTTGATCATCACCCTCGCCAGTTGTCGGCACGCTTTTCGAAGTCGATATTCTTCCATTCTGCTTTCCAGAGCGTAAGGTACTTCACATCACTAGACGAGGGCTCAGGATCACATTTCTCTACATACACAACGCACGGCATGATCACGGCATCACCAATCAGAAGTGCTTCCCCTTGCTCCAGTGCGGGCATACCCTCTGTTAGGTTGCCAAGCGTATCCGGCAGTAGTCGGCGGACATAGCCCTGATCATCGGGATTAGTAAGACGCATCGCCAAGAAATTGGAGCACTGCGAAAAGATAGTTTCTGAAATTTCAGACGGTCGCTGACTCGAAATAAGCAGGCTGATGCCGTACTTTCGACCTTCTTTGGCTATGCGTTCGATCGCACCCAGTGAAGCTTTATAGCGCGCAAGTCCACTCTTCGGCGCATACTTGTGCGCCTCCTCATAGACCATCAGGAATGGCTGTTCGGTTTTGGTTTCAACGCGCCGTGCGTAGTAGCAAAAATCGAACATCAGACGGGAGATGAGCGAAACGGTTATGCTGAGCAGTTCAAAGGGGATGCCGCTAAGGTCGATAATGGTGACATTCGACTCACCTCCGACGTTGTAGCCGGTGAACTGTCTAAGCACATCCTCCAAAGAAGCCTTCCTAGCCTTCTGGCCAAAGATGAACCCAAGCCGCGCATTTCCAATCTTCGATCTGACCCGCCGTTCGAACTTATCGATCGAGCCATCGGCATACGGCCCTTTGTTAATCTCACTACGTTTTGTCGGTGCAAATTCGCGCAACTCTTTACAGTAGTGTTCGATCTGGGCATCGACGTCTTCGAATTCGACTTCCGAGCCGTCCTTAAACTTGATCAACAAAGAATTGTCAGCATTCTTTGCCTCTCTAGTTAGATTTCTGAACGCATTCGCGACATGATCGATCTCGTACGGAAGGGGACTGTCGAAATTTACCTTCTCGACACCGGGGTTACTGATTTTCTTTGCGATGGTAACAACCTGCCTCAGCAATGCCTCCTGATTGTAATTGTTGTTATCGCCTGACTCGAGGAACATGTCCTCCATCTCGTCTTCGTTTAGCAGCCAATACGGCAGGACAAGATCATCGACGGTAATTACGCTTGCATTCGGAAAAGCTGCGGCGTACTCAGAGTGAAGATCGAATATAAGAATATGTGAGTTATTAAGACCCTGGTACTCGCCAGCTTTGGCTGATACAGCCCTTTGCAGAATAGAAGACACACTTGACGATTTTCCGGATCCCGAAGCACCGACAACGGCGACATGCTTGTTGAAGAACCGGTCGCCGTGAACGGGCACGACGATATCACGTTGCCGGGTCAGTGAAGAAAAGCAAAAGCGGTCTTCAGCCGCATAGCAGTCTGCATAGATGGCTGCGATTTCCACCTTCGTTGCCGGGACGACCTTCTTCGGTGGAATTGCCAACTCGTCGCCGCCACGATTGAACTTTCCTTCCTTAAGGGTCCCAAGAGGATAGGCGTCAATCATATAGACACGCCTGTAGTCACCACCTTCGCCTCCTTTGACCTCCTTCATTTCGATTGAAAAGCTTTCGATGATGCAAATAAGAGAGACGTTTTCGTTGTCCGATACTTTAAGAAATGATCCAACGCGAAGAGCCTCACCGGCTGATTGGAAGTTCAACAGATCGTCAACGGCTACTCGAACCTTATTGGGGTAAACCGCCACAACCTCGGCATTTGCGATTTCCTCAGTCATTGTACGTCCTCAAATAATTTTCTTGATTGTGGAGATGCTGCTGACGGGGATCGAGTACAGCCGACTCTTTGGACCCGGCATATCCATGGTCACAGGGCTTTCAAGGAAGAAGTCATAGATGTGGCACGACTTCCGCCCCATGCCATCGAGGGCCGTCTGCAACTGCACTTCGTCGTCGACAAAGCGAATTTCGATCTGATGCTGTTGAGTCTGCAGGCTATGGAGGTGATCAATGCGGAATGGCGATCCGCGATACGGGAAGCCGTCCACGAAAATTATTCCAGTATCGAAAAGATCGTTCTTTACCTGCAGAATAAATTCTTCATCCGCACCGCGCAGCAGGATAAATGGAGCGTAGCGGTCGGAATTTTGGATGCGACGATTCTTAGCGGAACTCCAGTTTTTACCGATGGACCTGAGTTGATCGCAGATATCCGAAGGGTCTGTTCCGGTATCACACTGAATAATGAAAGCGCGAACCATTCCCGCGCCGTTCGTCGGCGAGAAGTACAGGCGCTTCATATGCTTCGCGTACTCGACCTCCTCCTTCTCTCGGAGAAGCCAACGATGATGGACGACCTGGGCGCCCTTGAGCACTTCCTGCAGATCACGACGGGTAGTCCTTCGATCGTTGTGATCTTTTTTTGTGGCCAGTGTCGCAATGTAATCGAGGGCTATTGGATAGTGAAATCCTTCAGCCTCAAGAACTGAGACACCTTGGCTCTTCCGTATGGCCTCAATAACGCTGTTTCGATGTTCAGAATATTCAGCAGCAATTTTTATACTGAAATTCTTGCAGAACGCCTCGATCAATTCATCCGGCGCTGTGGATCCATTGAGCAGGGATTTCTTCTCGTACGTTATCGTCCCATCAGCAGCCCTCACCTCCTTGCGGTATTCCATCACCGACTTAAATCGCTCGACGGAAAGCTCACCAATATCGATCTTAACTTCTGAAAAGTGCCCGTACAGGATGTATTTTCTACCTGCGCGCTGCCCCTCTTCGAGCCCATGGAAATGAACAAAGAGCTTGTACAGAGGATCACGCAGCACTGAGTCTGTTAAGTTCTGCTCCGCGTAGTACTTTACCTGGCCGTAAATTACACCTTCATCCGTGTAACGATCAAAATCTTCAACACCCTCAATGACGATGTCATCGTTCAGGCCCGCGCGCAAGATTTCGAGTAAGGCAGCGTCGAGTTGGTAAAAGTACCCTCTGATCGAAGCTGTCGCCTCGCGCTTCTTGTCCACCTCCAGCATCCTAGCCTCCGAATCAGTCCCTGATTGGCCCGGTAGCTCGCGCCATTTCTAGTCACAAGATCGTTAGACAAATATTGAAGCTGGTTTCCATTGCTATCGCGCAAAAGCAACCAAAATGGTTACTCAGCACAACAGCAGCCACGCCCCCAAGAGCTGGACTCATGCGACATTACACAAAAGTTCATGCATCCGGAAGATCCGCATCCGGCGTAGCCCCCCCCCCGTCAAACTTACTGAGATGAAGTTACGTGACCCCAAGCACTCCTACAAGACACAGTCTCTCCGGCTCGTTCGCAGTTTCCCAACGATCACGTACAGCTATTGAGGCCCAGAAGTTGCAGGTCACTCGATCAAGCCACAAACAACAAGGGCGCCTTTCGGCGCCCTCGTTCTTTCAACTCATTCCCACTCAATAGTCGCCGGCGGCTTCCCCGAGATGTCATAAACCACCCTCGACACCCCCCGCAACTCATTGATGATCCGGTTGCTCACCGTACCCAGGAACTCATACGGCAGATGCGCCCAGTGCGCGGTCATGAAGTCGATCGTCTCCACCGCTCTTAGCGCAATCACCCACTCATAAGCGCGCGCATCACCCACCACGCCCACCGACTTCACCGGCAGGAACACGGCAAACGCCTGGCTGGTCTTGTCGTACAGGTCCGCCTTGCGCAGCTCATCAATGAAGATGGCATCGGCCTTGGCCAGCAGCTCGGCGTACTCGCGCTTCACTTCGCCCAGGATACGCACGCCCAGGCCCGGGCCCGGGAACGGATGGCGGTAGACCATGGTCCGCGGCAGGCCCAGCTCGACGCCCAGGCGGCGCACTTCGTCCTTGAACAGCTCGCGCAGCGGCTCCACCAGGCCCAGCTTCATGTGCTCCGGCAGGCCGCCCACGTTGTGGTGGCTCTTGATCACATGCGCCTTGCCGGTCTTGCTGCCGGCCGACTCGATCACGTCCGGGTAGATGGTGCCCTGCGCCAGCCACTTGGCGTTGCTCAGCTTGTTCGACTCTTCGTCGAAGATCTCAACGAACAGGTTGCCGATGATCTTGCGCTTGGCTTCCGGGTCGCTCACGCCTTCCAGCGCGGCGAAGTAACGATCGGCGGCATTCACGCGCACGACCTTTACGCCCATGTGCTCGGCAAACATCGCCATCACCTGGTCGCCTTCCTGCCAGCGCAGCAGGCCGGTATCCACGAACACGCAGGTCAGCTTCTCGCCGATGGCCTTGTGCAGCAGCGCAGCCACCACGGACGAATCGACGCCGCCGGACAGGCCCAGGATCACTTCGTCATCGCCCACCTGCTCGCGCACGCGAGCGATCTGGTCGTCGATGATATTGGCGGCGGTCCACAGGGTCTGGCAGCCGCACACATCCACCACGAAGCGGCGCAGCAGCGCCTGGCCCTGCAGGGTGTGGGTCACTTCCGGGTGGAACTGCACGCCGTACCAGCGCTTTTCTTCGTTGGCCATGGCGGCCACCGGAATGCGGTCGGTGGTGGCGGTGATGGTGAAGCCCGGCGGTGCAACGGAGACGTGGTCGCCGTGGCTCATCCAGACATTCAGCTTCGGCTCGCCGCCGTGGTCGCTCAGGCCCTTGAACAGTGCATCCGGGTTGATCACGTTCACTTCGGCGTGGCCGAACTCGCGCTGGTCAGCGGCTTCGGTGGCACCGCCCAGCTGCGCGGCCAGGGTCTGCATGCCGTAGCAGATGCCGAAGATCGGCAGGCCGCTGTCGAACACTTCCTGCGGCGCGGCCGGCGCACCCGGCAGCGTGGTCGATTCCGGGCCACCGGACAGGATGATGCCCTTGGCGCCGAAGCCGGCGATCTCGGCCGGGTTGTGGTCCCACGCCCAGATTTCGCAGTAGACGCCCAGCTCGCGGATGCGGCGGGCGATCAGCTGCGTGTACTGCGCGCCGAAATCGAGGATGAGGATCTTGTCGTTATGGATGTTGGTCATGGCGCCCCGGCAATGCAGTAGGGAAAACGAAATCAGATTTACGGCGGCAGATGGAGAAAGAGGAACGGGAAGTGCTTCCCCGTTCCTCTTTGCTCGGCCCGCATCAGGCGCGGTAGTTCGGCGGCTCTTTGGTGATCGTCACGTCGTGGACGTGGCTCTCACGCTGGCCGGCGCCGCTGATCTTCACGAACTTGGGCTTGCTGCGCATGTCTTCGATGGTGGCGCAGCCCACGTAGCCCATGGTGGCGCGCAGGCCGCCCATCAGCTGGTGGATGATGCCGCCCACCGGGCCGCGGTACGGCACGCGGCCTTCGATGCCTTCCGGCACCAGCTTGTCGGCGGTGGCGGCGTCCTGGAAGTAGCGGTCCTTCGACCCCTTCTCCATGGCAGCCAGCGAACCCATGCCGCGGTAGCTCTTGTACGAACGGCCCTGGTACAGCTCGGTCTCGCCCGGCGATTCTTCGGTACCAGCCAGCAGGCCACCGACCATGATGGTCGAGGCACCGGCGGCCAGCGCCTTGCCGATATCGCCCGAGTAGCGGATGCCACCATCGGCGATCAGCGGGATGCGGTCCTGCAGGGCTTCGGCCACCAGATCAATGGCGGTGACCTGCGGCACACCGACGCCGGCGACGACGCGGGTGGTGCAGATCGAGCCCGGGCCGATGCCGACCTTGACGGCGTCCGCGCCGCTGTCCAGCAGCGCCAGTGCGGCTTCGCCGGTGCAGATGTTGCCACCGATGACCTGCACCTGCGGGAAGTTCTTCTTGACCCAGCTGACGCGGTCCAGCACGCCCTGCGAGTGGCCGTGCGCGGTATCGACCACGATCACGTCCACGCCGGCGGCGACCAGCGCTTCCACGCGGCGATCGGTATCGCCACCCACGCCGACGGCAGCGCCGACCAGCAGGCGGGTCGACAGATCCTTGGCAGCGTTGGGGAAGTCGGTGTTCTTCTGGATGTCCTTGACGGTGATCAGGCCACGCAGTTCGAACGAATCATTGACCACCAGCACCTTTTCGATGCGGTTGCGGTGCAGCAGCTGCAGCACTTCATCCGACGCGGCGCCTTCCTTGACCGTGATCAGGCGATCCTTCTTGGTCATGATGTGGCGGACCGGATCGTCCAGCTCGGTTTCGAAGCGCATGTCGCGGTGGGTCACGATGCCGGCCAGCAGGCCGTCGCTGCCCACCACCGGCACGCCGGAGATGTTGTGCGCCTGTGTCAGGGCCAGCACGTCGCGGATGGTGGTTTCCGGGCCGACGGTGATCGGGTCGCGGATGACACCGGCCTCGAACTTCTTGACCTTGGCCACTTCCGCGGCCTGCTGTTCCAGGCTGAGATTCTTGTGGATGATGCCCATGCCGCCGAGCTGGGCCATGGCGATGGCCAGGCGGGCTTCGGTGACGGTATCCATGGCTGCGGACAGGATCGGAAGCTTCAGCTTCAGGTCGCGCGTCAACCGCGTTTCGAGGTTGACGTCCTTGGGCAGGATGGTCGAGTGGGCGGGGACGAGCGAGACGTCGTCGTAAGTGAGTGCTTCAGCCTGGATGCGCAGCATCGGCATACCCGAGATGTGGGGAAGCGCGACATTTTACCCTGTTTTCGCGCCGCGTGGCAGGGGGTAAATGCGACGCAGTGTCGCGCGGGCGGTGATTGGTTCAGGGGGCCATCCGGGCCGGCGGCATACTGCCTTTGGTAGGTGCCAACCTTGGTTGGCACCTACCAGGAGCGAGTCATCGGCCTGCCTTTGGTGGGTGCGGACCGATGGTCCGCACTACCCTTCAGACACCTGTGTCTCCTGCATTGTGCCGACCAACGGTCGGCACCCACCTTAAGAGGATCACTCGGGCCAGCCCTGGAGCGCCTTTGGTAGGTGCCAACTTTGGTTGGCACAAACAGCCAGAGGCCTTCACCCCACCTGGGGTCCAGGTGCCGGACGGATCGTGCCAACCAAGGTTGGCACCTACCAGGAGCGGGTCATCGGCCTGCCCCGGCATTGTGCCGACCAACGGTCGGCACCCACCAACAGCAGATCTCCCCAATCGCAGGTCAGCTCAGCGCTTCCGCCGCTTCCAGGGTGTTCTGCATCAGCGTGGCCACGGTCATCGGGCCGACGCCGCCCGGCACCGGGGTGATCCAGCTGGCCCGCTGGGCGGCCGCTTCAAACCCGACATCGCCCACCAACCGGCCGTCATCCAGCCGGTTGATACCCACGTCGATCACCACCGCGCCCGGCTTCACCCACTCGCCCGGCACGATGCCCGGGCGGCCCACCGCCACCACCAGAATGTCGGCGTTGCGCACGGCCTGCTCCAGCACGTCCTTGGGGGTGAACTTGTGGCAACTGGTCACGGTGCAGCCGGCAATCAGCAGCTCCAGGCCCATCGGCCGGCCGACATGGTTGCTCACGCCAACGATGGTGGCGTTGCGGCCGCGTACCGGCTGGTCGGTGTGGCCCAGCAGCGTGGTGATGCCGCGCGGGGTGCACGGGCGCAGGCCGAACTCGCGCAGGGCCAGGTGGCCGACGTTTTCCGGGTGGAAACCGTCCACGTCCTTGCGCGGGTCGATGCGCTGGATCAGGCGGCGCGCGTCGGGGATGCCCGGCAGCGGCAGCTGGATCAGGATGCCGTTGATCTTCGGATCGGCATTGAGCTGGTCGATCAGGTCGAGCAGTTCGGCTTCGGTAGTACCGGCCGGCAGATCGTAGTCATGCGCTTCGATGCCGACCTTCTCCGCGGCACGGCGCTTATTGCGCACGTACACGGTCGAAGCCGGGTCGCCACCGACCAGCACCACGGCCAGGCCCGGGCGGCTGCCACCGGCGGCCACGCGAGCGTCGACGCGCACCTTCAGGCTGTCGAGCAGGTCCTCGGCGATACGGCGGCCATCAAGGATGCGGGCAGGATGTAGGGGGGCGGAATCGGTCATCGGGAGCGGGCGTGGGGCGGCGGGGACGCTATTGTCCCCGATTCAGGCCCCCTCGCCCACCGCCGCGCGCCGACACCGCGCACCGGTAGTGCCGGCCGCTGGCCGGCAACTCCATGACGTCGGAACGTTTGCGCATCTGCCGGCCAGCGGCCGGCACGACCAACCACCGGCTCCGGCAATTCCCCACACGGTAGTGCCGGCCGCTGGCCGGCAACCTCCTGACGTCGGAACGTTTGCGCATTTGCCGGCCAGCGGCCGGCACGACCAACCGCCGGCTTCGGCAATTCCCGACCCGGGTAGTGCCGGCCGCTGGCCGGCACCCCCATGACGTCGGAACGTTTCCGTATCTGCCGGCCAGCGGCCGGCACTACCAACCACCGGCTTCGGCAATTCCCCACACGGTAGTGCCGGCCGCTGGCCGGCAACCCCATGACGTCGGAACGATTCCGTACCTGCCGGCCAGCGGCCGGCACGACCAACCACCGGCTTCGGCAATTCCCACACGGTAGTGCCGGCCGCTGGCCGGCAACCTCATGACGTCGGAACGTTTCCGTATCTGCCGGCCAGCGGCCGGCACTACCAACCACCGGCTTCGGCAATTCCCCACACGGTAGTGCCGGCCGCTGGCCGGCAACCCCATGACGTCGAAACGTTTCCGTATCTGCCGGCCAGCGGCCGGCACGACCGGGCTTTACTCTTCCTCTTCCGGCACGTCCTGCGGGTTCAACGTCTTGCTTGCCCGCTTCGGCGCGGTGAACGGTGTCGGCGTCGGCACGCCCTGGCCGGAGTTGCCAAACACCATCTTGGCGCCGGCATTCAGACCACCACCGGCAATCTCCAGCTCGAAACGCTCGGCATCGCGGCGACGGATCTGCTCGGCAATTTCGATCGCATCGTCCTCGTCCGCACCCAGTTCCACCAGCGCGGCCTGGCCGAACAGCACTGCCGATTCAAACGTCTCGCGGATCTGGAAATCGACACCGGCATGGATCAGCCGCAGCGAATGTTCGCGGTCGAACGAGCGCACCATCAGCTTGGCCTGGGGGAACTCGTGTGCCACCAGTTCAACGATGCGGTCGGCGGCCTCGGCCTTGTCCACGCAGACCGCAATCGCACGTGCAGTCGCCGCGCCCGAGGCATGCAGCACGTCCAGTCGCGTACCGTCGCCGTAGTAGATCTTGAAACCGAAGCGCGCCGCGCTCTGGATCATCTCCACATCGTTGTCGATGATGGTCACGTCCACGTCGCGCGCCAGCAGCGACTGGCTGGCGACCTGGCCGAAGCGACCGAAGCCGATCAGCAGCACGCTGCCGGACAGGCCATCGGCCTCGTCCACGCCGTCCATGTTCACCGTCGGCTTCGGCGCCACGCGCTTGTAGAGCAGCACCACCAGCGGGGTCAGCGCCATCGACAGCACCACCACGGCGGTGAAGTTGGCATTGATCTCCAGGTTGATCACGCCGGCCGATGCGGCGGCAGAGAACAGCACGAAGGCGAACTCGCCGCCCTGCGCCATCAGCACGCCACGATCCAGCGCCTGCGCGTGGTCGCTGCCCATGATGCGCGCCACTATGTAGATGCACAGCGCCTTGGCTGCCATCAGCGCCAGCACCAGGCCGAGGATCAGCTGCCAGTTGCCGGCCACCACGCCCAGGTCCAGCGCCATGCCGACGCTGAGGAAGAACAGGCCCAGCAGGATGCCGCGGAACGGTTCGATGTCCGCTTCGATCTGGTGGCGGAAGGTCGATTCGCTCAGCAGCACGCCGGCCAGGAACGCGCCCATCGCCATCGACAGGCCGGACAGCTGCATCAGCAACGCCGCACCCAGCACCACCAGCAGCGCGGCGGCGGTCATCACCTCGCGCGCCTTCGACTCGGCCAGCACGCGGAACAGTGGGTTGAGCAGGAAGCGGCCGACCAGCACCAGGCCAACGATGGCGCCGACGCCGATCGCCACCGACAGCCAACGCGAACCCTCGCCATCGGCGCTGCCCGCGCTCGGGCCCATCCAGGCCACCAGCGCCAGCAACGGCACGATCAGCAGGTCTTCGAACAGCAGGATGGAGACGATCTTCTGCCCCGACGGCAGCGCGATGTCACCACGCTCGGCCAGCAACTGCATCACCACTGCGGTGGAGGTGAGCACGAAGCCGGTGGCGCCGATGAAGGCCACCTGCCAGGGCAGGCCGAACAACTTGGCGATGCTGGTCAGCACCAGCGCACAGGTGACGATCTGCAGCGTGCCCAGCCCGAAGATCTCCTTGCGCAGGCTCCACAGGTGCGAGGGCCGCATTTCCAGGCCGATCACGAACAGGAACATCACCACACCGAGCTCGGCGGTATGCAGGATGGCCTGGGGGTCGGAGAACCAGCCCAGCCCGAACGGTCCGATCGCCAGGCCGGCGGCGAAGTAGCCCAGCACCGAGCCCAGGCCGGCCCGGCGGAACAAAGGCACCATCACCACCGCCGCGCCCAACAGGGCGACGACCTTGACCAGCTCGCTGGTCGCTGCTTCTACCGCCATGCGGTGTGTTCCCCAAGATCCAGAATCGGGTTCAACAATAGAGCAATGCCGATGACGGCAATAGCACGCATGTTGCGCCGGATTGTCTTGGAGGTGGAACGATGTAGGGAGCTACCCCCAGCATCATCCCGAAACCATGCATCCGCGTCGGTGGGTGCCACCATGCACCCGCTTCGGTAGGTGCCAACCTTGGTTGGCACGAAAACGCCGACCAAGGTCGGCATCTACCAAGGCATTCCCCGGCCAGCCTCACCCACCCCGGCAAAACGCGGCGTAATCGATATACCCCGGGAACGGCACGCCCGGCGCGCACACCGGGCACTGCGGGTCCGGCCGGATGCCGGTCTCGCGGAAGCGCATGCCCAGCGCATCGAAGCGCAGCAGGCGGCCGACCAGTGGTTCACCGATGCCCAGCAGCAGCTTCAGCACCTCGGTCGCTTGCAGCACGCCGGCCAGGCCAGGCAGCACACCCAGCACACCGGCCTCGGAACAGTTCGGCGCGAACTCCGGCGGCGGTGGCTCCGGGAACAGGCAGCGGTAGCACGGCGCCACGCCGCGCTGGCGGCCGGCGTCAAACACGCTTACCTGGCCATCGAAGCGCTCGATGGCGGCGTACACCATCGGTATCGCGTGCTTGATGCAGGCGTCGTTGAGCAGGTAGCGCAGCGGGAAGTTGTCCGAGCCATCCAGCACCACGTCCACGCCGTCCAACAGCGCATCCACGTTCTCGGAGGTGACCCGCTCCGGCACGGCCTCCACCTCGATCGACGGGTTCAGCGCCAGCAGCCGCTCGCGCGCCGAATCGACCTTGAGCTGGCCGACGCTGGCTTCGGTATGCACGATCTGCCGGTGCAGGTTGCTGCGCTCCACGCGATCGTGGTCGGCGAAGCGCAGGTGCCCCACCCCGGCGGCAGCCAGGTAGAACCCAGCCGGTGCGCCCAGCCCACCCGCGCCCAGCACCAACACGCGCGACTGCTGCAGCCGGCGCTGGCCGGCCTCGCCCACCTGCGGCAGCAGCAGGTGCCGCGAATAGCGGTCGTAGAAGTCACGGTCGGCGGCGCTGGCCAGCGGCTGCACCAGCGGCAGCGACTGCTCGCGCCAGGCCACGGTACCCCCCGTCACGGAAGCGACGTGGGTGTAGCCGGCCTGCAGCAGGAACTGCGCGGCATCGGCCGAGCGCTTGCCGCTCTGGCAGATCAGCAGGATCTCCTGGTCGTGCCGCGGCAGGTGTGCGGCCGGGTCGGCCTGCAGCTCGCCCTTGGCCACGCCGCGCGCGCCCTCGGCCATCCCGCCGGCCCGCTCGTGCGCCTCGCGCACATCGATCAGCACCGCGCCGTGGGCCAGGCGCTCGCGCGCCTGCGCGGGGGAAAGCTCTTGGATGCTCATGGCCGCATTATCGCGCAGACACCCTCGACGCGCCCTGCCCCGAACATGGCACCATGCGGGCGTTGCCCCTGCATCCCGGAACCGCTGCATGCGCTCTGCCACCGAATTCTGGCGTGACCCGCGCATGCCCTTCGTCGAAAGCCGACGGGCGTGCGACAGCCGCGCCTGCCATCGCCCGCACAGCCATGACACCTTCTCGATCGGCGCCGTCGACGCCGGCAGCAGCGTGTTCACCGGCGCCGCGAAAGGGCCGCGTCTGCTGCAGCCCGGCAGTCTGGTCGGCGTGCCCGCAGGCCGCGTGCACGCCTGCAACCCCCTGCCCGGCCAGCTCTGGAGCTACCAGATGCTGCATCTGGACCCGCGCTGGATGGCCGAGGTCCGCGCCGAGTATGACGACCTGCCCGAACCCGACTGGCAGCAGGAACCGATCCGGATTTCCAACCATCGCCCTCGCTACCAGCAGTACTGCCAGCTCAACGAGACGCTGTTCTCCGACGACCCGGTCAGCGTCAAGGAAGCGGCGCTGATCGCGTTCGTCGGCGATCTGGAGGAACACGATGGTGTAGCCGTCGCCGGCCCGCTTGAAGATGCCGCGTTACAGCAGCGCTTGCAGCCGGTGATGGACGTTCTGCGCCAGCGGCTCGAACACACCCCGGCCCTGCAGGAGCTGGCATCGCTGGCAGGCATGAGCCGCTACCAGCTGATCCGCGCCTTCCGACGCGCTACGGGCCTGACACCGCACGCCTGGCAGATCGATCAACGCATCCAGGAGGCCCGCCGGCGGCTGTGCGAAGGGCAGGCACTGGCCGTGGTCGCGCATGCGCTGGGTTTTGCCGACCAGAGCCATTTCCAGCGGGTCTTCAAGGCCCACGCCGGTGCAACCCCGGGCCAATACCGGCGCTGAGCCTGCAATAACGTTCAATACCATCGCGCGGGGCATCCGCAGACTGGCGCCCCAGCCAGCCGCCGCCGGACCCGATGGAACAGTTCCTGGTCATCGCCACCGTACATTTTCTCGCCCTGCTCTCACCCGGCCCCGACTTCTTCCTCGTTGCACGCACCGCGATCACCTCGGGCTGGCGCACCGCCAGTGGTGCCTGCGCAGGCATCGCCGTCGGCAATGGCGTCTTCATCGTGGCCGCTTTCACCGGAACGGCCATGCTGCGCCCAGGCAGCGCAGGGTTCATTGCGGTGCAGTTGGCGGGCTGCGGGTTCCTGCTGTACCTCGGCACGCTGTTCCTGCGCCATGCGGGTTCGACGACGTTGCAGGCACCTGAAGCTGCCGCCGGATCGCCAGCGGGTGGGGCCCAGGGATGGTGGAGGGCGGCAGCGCTGGGTGCCCTGTCTGCGCTGCTGAACCCGAAGAATGCGCTGTTCTACGCAACGCTGGCGGCAATGCTCAACGGTCCGCAGCCCAGCGCCGCAACGAAGTTCTTCTATGGCGCGTGGATGTTCGGCATCGTCCTGCTATGGGATCTGCTGGTTGCCGCGCTGGTTGGCCACCCGTGGGTGCTGGGTCGATTCGCGCGTGCCCTGCCCTGGCTGGAACGGGCCGCAGGGCTCCTGATGATTGCGCTGGCGCTATGGATCGCCGTGTCGCTGTGGCTGGGCTGATGCCGGTAATTCGCGCCTGTCGCAATAGCGTTCAATACGGCGCGTCCAGCGCAGCCCACATTCGGCACTTTCTGTAGTTTGGTGGCAGGTTTTCGTGCAGCAGTTCTTCATCGTCGCGGTGCTGTACGGCTTCGCCCTGCTCCTGCCTGCGTCGAATCACGCGAAGATCCTGCGCACCGCGATGGGCGCGGGCGGGCACGCCGCCATGGCCGCATCGTTCGGTATCGCCATCGGTACGGGCATCATCTGCGCCACGGCCTTCGTTGCGGCGGGCATGCTGGGAAACCGCGGCCTGTGGACGCTGGCGATGCAGTGCGCGGGCTGCCTGCTGCTGCTGCGCCTGGCGGGCATGTGCCTGCGCGACGCCGGGCTGACCTCCCTCTCTCCGCTTTCCCTGCAGATGCCCCGGGGCCTGAAGGCCCGCTCCCGTTGGCCGCACGCCGAGGCTGGATGCCTGTTGGCGCTCGCCAGCATCAACAACTGGACGCTGCAGTTCGCGGTTGCAGCCCTGGTCAGCGGCCTCGTTGCCGACATGGATACAAAGGCCGCTTACGTGGCCTGCCTGGGCGGCGTCGCGCTGTCGCTCGGCCTGCTGATGGCGTGGCTCGGCAGCCATCCGCGCTGGGCACAGGGGTGTTGCCGATCGCTTCCGTGGCTGGAGCATGCCGCGGGCCTGGTGATCGGCGCGGTGTCGGTGGCGTACCTGGCAGGGGTACTGGGTACCACCCTGGTCTGGGCAAGCCTCACGGGACAGGCGCAGCTACCCGAATCGATGATCGCCGCGCCCCGCAGCGCCCCATGCGCGTTGCCGCATTGCCGCGCTCGTCGCAACAGTTCGCCATGATTGAGGACTGTAGACGTAGGGGTAGTACCGGCCGCTGGCCGGCAACCTCGTGAACACGCCAGGCATCGGGTTGCCGGCCAGCGGCCGGCACTACCACAGACAAAAAAGGCGGCCCTGCGGCCGCCTTCCCGTGAATCACTTGCCCTTGACGTGCTTCATCAAGCGCCGCTTGGCCTTGACCTGCCGCTCGGTGAGGACGTTCTTCTTGCCCTCGTACGGGTTGGTGCCCTCGCGGAAGATGAAGCTCACCGGCGTACCGATCAGCTTGAAGCGCTTGCGGAAGAAGTTCTCCAGGTAGCGCTTGTACGACTCCTGCAGTTCCTTCAGGCGGGTGCCGTGCACGATGAAGGTCGGCGGGTTGGAACCGGCCGGGTGCACGTAGCGCAGCTTGGAGACGTGGCCGCGGATGGTCGGCGGCGGATTGGTCTCGTACGCCACTTCCAGCGCCTTGTTCACTTCGCTGGTGGTGAAGGTCTTGTTCGCCGATTCGTGCGCGCGGTGCACCGCACGGAACAGCTCGCGCAGGCCCGAGCCGTGCTTGGCCGAAATGCGCACCGATTCGGCCCAGGGCACGAAGCCCAGCTTCAGCGACAGCATGGTTTCAGCCTGTTCGCGCTGGTACTCGGTCAGGCCATCCCACTTGTTGATGGCGATCACCAGCGCGCGGCCGGCGTCGAGCACGGCACCGAGCACGGTGGCGTCCTGGTCGGTCACGCCTTCGGTGGCGTCCAGCATCAGCACGGCGACCTGGCACTGCTCGATCGACTGCATGGTCTTGACCACCGAGAACTTCTCGACGACCTCGTCCACGCGCGAACGGCGGCGCAGGCCGGCGGTGTCGATCAGCCGGTACTCACGTCCGTCGCGCTCCAGGTCCACCGCGATCGAGTCGCGGGTGGTGCCCGGCACGTCGGAGGCGATCATGCGCTCCTCACCGAGGATGCGGTTGACCAGGGTCGACTTGCCCACGTTCGGACGTCCGACGAAGGCGATGCGGATACGGTTCGGATCGTTGTCCAGTTCTTCGCCGCTGCCTTCTTCCGGCAGGCGCTGGATCACTTCGTCAAGCAGGTCGTCCAGGCCCTGGCGGTGCGCGGCCGAGACGGTCAGCATCTCGCCGAAGCCGTAACGGGCGAACTCCGAACGGACGCTGTCCTCGTCGGTGCCGTCGATCTTGTTGATCAGCAGCAGCGTCGGGCGCGACAGCTTGCGCAGCCAGGCCAGGATCTCGTCGTCCAGCGCCGAGGTGCCCTCGCGGGCGTCGACGACGAACAGGATCAGATCGGCTTCGGCCGCCGCAGCCCGGGCCTGGCGCGTGGTGGCACCCGCCAGGCCTTCGTCTTCCCCGGCAATACCGCCGGTATCCACGACGAGGAAATGGTTGTCCTCGTCGAGGCGGCAGACGCCGTAGTTGCGGTCACGGGTGACGCCGGGCTGGTCATGGACCAGCGCGTCGCGGGTGCGCGTAAGCGCATTGAAAATAGTCGACTTGCCGACATTCGGCCGTCCAACCAGGGCGACCAAAGGCAGCATCGCGATTACTCCAATTTTTAATTTGCCAACCGGAAGGCGGTCAGCTTGCCATCCACGTTCTGCACCAGCAGCACCCCGTCGACGACGACCGGCTGGGCCAGCAGGGCGTCACCGCCGCTCTTCGCCCGTGCCGCCATCGCACCATCGGAGGTCTTCAACCAGTGCACGTATCCCTTGTAGTCGCCGACGACCACGTAATCACCGTGCAGCGCCGGGCCGGTCAGCGAACGACGCGCCAGCTCGGTCTGCGACCACATGGCAGCGCCGGTCGCCTTGTCCAAGCCGAACACGCCACCCTTGTTGTCGGTGACGAACACATTGCCCGACGACACTGCCACGCCACCTGCACCGCCATGGTCGCGCGCCCACAGCGGGCGACCGGTCGGGCCTTCGATGGCCATGGTCTGGTTCTTGAAGCTGCTCACGAAGAGGGTGTTGCCCTCCAGCACCGGGGCACCGTCGACATCGGCCATGCGGTCCAGCTCGGTACGGCCTTCGCCGTTGCCAAGGTTCTGTTCCCACAGGGTACGCCCATCCTGCATGGCCAGCGCGGCAACCGCGCCTTCGTCCTTGCCGATGAACAACACGCCCGGACCGGTGACCACCGGCGCGTTGCCGCGCACGGTCAGCGCCGGCAGTTCGCTCGGGTTGAACCACTTCTGCGTGCCGTTGCCGGCATCGAACGCGGTGACGCGGCCGTCGTTGCTGCGCACGAACACCAGGCCCTGGGCCACGGCCGGCGCGGCAATGACCTCACCCGGAACACGGGCGCGCCACTTCTCGCTGCCGTCATTGATGTCCAGGGCGATGACCTGGCCATCGAGCGTGCCGATCACGACCAGGTTCTCACCGACACCCGGGCCGCCGGACAGGCGCAGCTTCGGCTTCTTCTTTTCCTTCTGCGGCTCCCAGGTCCAGACCTTCTTGCCGGTCTGCAGGTCGATGGCGTGCACGCCACCGGTGATCGCCGCGGCAAACACGTGGCCATTGGCCACCGCCGGGCCCTGGCGCACGCCGATGCGGCGCTCGCCCTTGCCGAGGTTGACCGACCAGGCCTTGTTGACCTTGACGCTCGGCTCGAACTTGACCAGCTCAGCCGGCTCCTGGGCCTTCTTCGCTGCCGCGTCCTTGCCGGCGAACCAGCCCTTCATGGTGCTGCAGCCGGTCAGGGCCATGCCCATCAGGAGCACGGTGGCGACGCGGGTGATCATGACCTTCTGACTCATCAAACCGACTCCGCAGGGGCGGCGACCGTGCCGCCGGCATCCATAACCTTGGTTTCCAGCAGGCGCCGCTGCGGCGCTGCCACGTCCAGCGACTTCAGCGCCTTCTCGTACTGTGCGCGGGCGTCATCGCGCTTGCCCTGCGCCATCAGCGCATCGCCATGGATTTCCAGGCTGCTGCTGTCGGTGGCGCTGCCCAGCAGCTTGATCGCCTCGTCGCTCTTGCCGGTGGCCACCAGCAGGCGGGCCACACGCTGGTCGACCACGCGCTGCAGGTCGCTTTCGACCTTCACGGCGCGCAGGGTGGCCAGCGCTTCTTCGTTCTTGCCGGCGTCGACCTGGGCCTTGGCCAGCTGCAGCGCCGCGAGGTCGCCATAGATGCTGGACGGGCCCGCTTCGAGCGCCTTCACTGCCTTGGCAGCGTCGTCGAGCTTGTTCTGCTGAAGACCGACCAGGGCCTTCTGGTATTCCACGTTGGCCGAGGCCAGCTTGCCGCCCTGATCCTTCTGGTACCACTGCCAGCCGGCAATGGCACCGATCGCGATGGCTACGCCACCGAGGATGCTGGCGCCATTCTTCCGCAGCCAGCTGCGGACGCGTTCACTTTGTTCGTGCTCGTCGAGCAGATCGTCGATCGCCATGCGTACTCTCGCCCCGCCCATCGGGAGGGACCATTGGGTTTAATCGAAGGTGGTGAAACCGCGCCTCAGTGCGAAACCGGGACTACGGAGCCTTCAGAGGATACCTGAAAGCGTGCCACGTTGGCTCGCTGGTAGGGGGTCAGATCGACGATAGCGCCGTTCTGCTGAACCTGGACCGCCGAGGCGTTGCCCAGGGTCACCCGGGTCACCTGGCCCGGCGTGAAGCTGCGGCTCTCGCCGGACTTGATCAGCGCCTTTTCGACCGTGGCGCCGTCCGGACCACCGATATCGACCCAGCTGTCGCCGCTGAACTGCATCTCCAGCGTATTGGCGGCTGCGGGCGCAGCGGGTGCCGAACGCGGCACCGGGGACAGCGAAGCGACATACGGGGTTGCGGCCGGCTTGCTGGCCGGGGCACTCGCGACTTCAGCCGGGGCTGCCGGCTCGACACCCGCAGCGGACGGGGCCACCGGCACAGCGGCCGGGATCGCGTCCAGCGAGGCCGTGTTCGGCGACGGCGTGGCACTGCCATCGAAATGGCCGCGGGTGGCGAACCACACCGGCACGGCCAGCACGGCGGTGATGCCGACGTACAGCACGCGCCGGCCGAGATTCTCGGCAATGCGGCGCGCACGCGGGGTATGGGTATGGCTGACCAGGGTGGGCGGCACGACAGGACCCACCTGGGCCTGCTCCAGCAGCTGGCTCACATCGACGTCGAGCAGGCGCGCGTAGCTGCGCAACTGGCCGCGCACGAAGACTGGCGCGCCCAGCTTCTGCCACTGCTCTTCCTCCAGCGACCTGACCACCTGGACCGGCATGCGCAGGCGCGAGCCGACATCCTCAAGGGTCAGTCCGGCCGCTTCACGGGCCTGGCGCAGGCGGGTGCCGCAGCCGGCCGCAGTCTCGAGAGCGCTCACAGTCTGGTCATCAATCACAATGCATCAACCCTGGAGTTAGGAGCCCGCTTCCTGCGGAAATTCCTGTCGAATGCGCTGAAGATAGCGGTCAGATGCCGCCCGATCACCCAGCCGCGCTTCGATTTGAGACGCAAGTTGTAACACGGAACGCGTTGCGGGTGCAGCCGCAATCCTACGTTCGGCGAAGGCCCGGGCCTCCATGTAGCGGCCCTGGCGGAAGCTGAGCTGGGCCATGGCCTCCAGCGCGACCGGGTTTCCCGGCAGCGCCGACAGCGCCGCGCGCAGGTCGCGCTCGGCACGCTCGAACTGGCCTGCATCCAGCGCACAGCTGCCGGCATTGGACTGCGCTTCGGCGACGGCGGGATTGCCCGGCGCCCGCTGGGCACGATCGAACCACACCAGCGATTCGGCCGCCTGGCCCTGTTGGCACAGCCAGGCACCATAGTTGTTGAGCACGTCGCCACGTTGCGGCGCCAGCTCGGCAGCCTTGCGGAAGTTCTCGCCGGCCTGCTGGCTGCGACCGCGACGCTCGTCGATGCCCGCAAGCAGGACCAGGCCGTCGGGGGCCGTCGGCACCAGCTTCTGGGCTTCGCGCGCCTTGCGCTCGGCAGCATCGAGATTGCCGCCCTGGATGTCGCGGCCGGCCAGGGTCAGCAACTCCTGCCAGCGCACCTGCTGCCGCACCCCTTCCGGATCACGGACGGAGTAGACCGGCGCCTCGCTCGGGCCAAGCTTGGCCTTGGGATGGGATTTGCAGCCGCCGACCGCGAGGGCCAGCGTGCCTGCGAGCAGAACCAGCCAGAGGCGGTCAGGCCGCGGCATCGCTCCCCTTCCCCGCCTGCAGCGTCTTGTTGAACTCCGCCTGGCGGCGGGTGCGGTCCATCACCTGGCCCTTGAGCTGGCCACAGGCGGCGTCGATGTCGTCGCCACGGGTACGGCGGACCATGGTCAGCACGTTGCTGTCGAGCAGGATCTTCTGGAAGGCGCGGATGTGCGCCTCTTCCGAACGCTCGTAGCGGGTACCCGGGAACGGGTTGAACGGAATCAGGTTGACCTTGCCCGAATCCTTGGCCTGCACCGCGTTGTCGAACTGGCGCATCAGGCGGGCCAGCTCGCGGGCATGCTCGGGCTTGTCGTTGATGCCCTTCATCAGGGTGTATTCGAAGGTGACCGATTCGCGGCGCTTGTTGGCGCGCAGGTAGCGTGCGCACGAGGCCATCAGCTCGGCGATCGGGTACTTCTTGTTGAGCGGCACCAGGGTCTCGCGCAGCGCGTCGTTCGGCGCATGCAGCGACACCGCCAGCGACACGTCGCTTTCGGCAGACAGGCGGTCGATCTGCGGCACCAGGCCGGAGGTCGACAGGGTCACGCGCTTGTTGGCCAGGCCGTAGCCCAGGTCGTCGCGCATCACGCTCATGGCGCGCACGACGTTGTCGAAATTCATCAGCGGCTCGCCCATGCCCATCATCACCACGTTGGTGAGGCGGCGCATCTGGTGCGGCACGTTGCCCAGGTGGCGCGCGGCAACCCACACCTGGCCGATGATCTCGGCGGTGGTCAGGTTGCGGTTGAAGCCCTGGGTAGCAGTGGAGCAGAACGTGCAGTTCAGGCCGCAACCGACCTGCGAGGACACGCACAGCGTGCCGCGGGTCTTGTCCGGGATGTACACGGTCTCGATGGCGTTCTTGCCATCCACGCCCATCGCCAGCAGCCATTTGTGGGTGCCGTCGGCGGAGGGCTTGTCGAACACGATGTTGGGAACCAGCACCTCGGCATGGGCCTGCAGCTTGGCGCGCAGGACCTTGCCGAGGTCGGTCATTTCATCGAAGTCGGTGACGTAGCGATGGTGGATCCACTTCATCACCTGATGGGCACGGAACTTCTTTTCGCCGAGAACCTCGACGAAGAACTTCTCCAGGCCCGCGCGATCGAGGTCGAGCAGGTTCTGCTTGCCAGCCGTGGGTGCCGACTTCGGCAGCGGCTGGATGGCGGGGGACTGTACGACCTCGTTCACGGCATTACTCTCAGCGCGAAACGACTTCGGTGGCGGCGAAGAAGTAGGCGATTTCAATCGCGGCATTCTCGACCGAGTCCGAGCCGTGGGCGGCGTTGGCATCGATGGATTCGGCGAAGTCGGCGCGGATGGTGCCCGGCGCGGCTTCCTTCGGGTTGGTGGCGCCCAGCAGGTCGCGGTGGGCCAGGACGGCGTTCTCGCCTTCCAGGGCCTGGATCATCACCGGGCCGGAGATCATGAACTCGACCAGCGCGTTGAAGAACGGACGCTCGCGGTGCACGGCGTAGAAGCCTTCGGCTTCACGACGCGACAGCTGCTTGTACTTGGCGGCCACGACCTTCAGGCCGGCCTTCTCGAAGCGGGCGTAGATTTCGCCGATGACGTTCTTGGCAACGGCGTCCGGCTTGATGATCGAAAGGGTGCGCTCCAGCGCCATGGGATGTCTCCAATGGAATCGGGCCGCTGATGGCCCGAAGGGTAACATGAAAAAAACCCGCGTCGGGACGCGGGCTTAGCCTGATAAACGTAGGCGAATTGTAAAAGATAAAGCGGCGGCATGGTAGTGCCGGCCGCTGGCCGGCATTGGGCGCCATTCAACCTCGGGGCTGCCGGCCAGCGGCCGGCACTACCCCATTCACCCACCTGAGTGAAATCTGACCGGATCGGCCGATTTTGCTGCACTGCAAAATGCCATACGGTACCGTCTGGTCCTAGTATCAAACAATCGTTTGATTAAGGTCCGCCCACCGATGGCCAAGCCCGCCCACTTCTCGACCAAGGACCGGATCCTCGGCGCGGCCGAGGAGCTGTTCGCCCAGCACGGCTTCGCTGGCACCTCGCTGCGCCAGGTGACCAGCCAGGCCGACGTCAACATCGCCGCGGTCAACTACCACTTCGGCTCCAAGGAAAACCTGGTCAACGAGGTGTTCCGCCGCCGCATGGACGAGATGACCGGTGCCCGCCTGTCGCAGCTCGAGCGCGCCCGCGCCGAGCACCCGGGTGAACTGCGCCCGGTGCTGGCTGCCTTCGTCGAGCCGGCCCTGGCGCTGGCCCAGGACCGCCAGAACGGCGGCGCCTTCGTGCGCGTGATCGCCCGCGCCTACGCCGAGAAGAACGACAACCTGCGCAAGTTCCTGTCCGACCACTACGGCCACGTGCTGCGTGCGTTCGGCAAGGCCATCGGCGAGTGCGTGCCGGACCTGAGCAAGGAGGAGCTGTACTGGCGCCTCGACTTCCTGGCCGGCTCGCTGACCTATGCGATGGCCGACTTCGGGCTGATCAAGCGTCCCGCCGGTGTCACCGAAGCGGCGCATCGTGCCCATGCCGCCCACGAACTGATCCATTTCGCCGAAGCCGGGTTCCGCGCCGCCGCACGCGCCAGCGCCCTGCCCGCTTCCCTTTGATTCCACCCAGTAACTGCTGACCAACAAAGGCCCTACACCATGTCCAATTCCCTGCTAGTCCGCCGCGCCGCCGTGCTGGGTGCCGGCGTCATGGGTGCCCAGATCGCCGCCCACCTCACCAACGCTGGCGTCGACACCGTGCTGTTCGACCTGCCTGCCAAGGAAGGTCCGGCCGACGGCATCGTGCTGAAGGCGATCGCCAACCTGGGCAAGCTGAGCCCGGCGCCGCTGGCCAGCAAGTCGCTGGCCGAAGCCATCACCCCGGCCAACTACGAGTCCGGCCTGGAGCAGCTGAAGGACTGCGACCTGATCATCGAGGCCATCGCCGAGCGCATGGACTGGAAGCAGGACCTGTACAAGAAGATCGCCCCGTTCGTGGCCGACCACGCGGTGCTGGCCTCCAATACCTCGGGCCTGGGCATCAACAAGCTGGCCGACGTGCTGCCCGAGCAGCTGCGCCACCGCTTCTGCGGCGTGCACTTCTTCAACCCGCCGCGCTACATGCACCTGGCCGAGTTGATCCCGGCCACCACCACCGATGCCGCCGTGCTGGAAGGACTGGAAGCATTCCTGGTCACCACCCTGGGCAAGGGCGTGGTGTACGCCAAGGACACCCCGAACTTCATCGGCAACCGCATCGGCGTGTTCTCGATCCTGTCCACCATCCACCACACCCAGCAGTTCGGCCTGGGCTTCGATGAAGTGGACGGCCTGACCGGCCCGCTGGTCGGTCGCCCGAAGTCGGCCACCTACCGCACCTCCGACGTGGTCGGCCTGGACACCATGGCCCACGTCATCAAGACCATGGGCGACACCCTGCCGAATGACCCGTGGCATGAATTCTTCAAGTCGCCGAAGTGGCTGGACGCGCTGATTTCCAAGGGCGCGTTGGGCCAGAAGACCGGCGCCGGCATCTTCCGCAAGGTCGGCAAGGACATCGTCGTGCTGGACCTGGAGAAGCAGGACTACCGCCCGGCCGACCGCACTGCCGCACCGGACGTGGTCGAGATCCTGAAGATCAAGAACCCGGCCGAGAAGTTCGCCAAGCTGCGCGAGAGCCAGCACCCGCAGGCGCAGTTCCTGTGGGCGACCTTCCGCGACCTGTTCCACTACAGCGCCTACCACCTGGCCGACATTGCCGAGACCGCGCGCGATGTCGACCTGGCCATCCGCTGGGGCTACGGCTGGTCGCTGGGCCCGTTCGAAACCTGGCAGGCCGCCGGCTGGAAGCAGGTGGCGCAGTGGATCGCCGATGACATCGTCGCCGGCAAGAGCATGAGCAATGCCCCGCTGCCGGATTGGGTCTTCGACGGCCGCGACGGCGTGCACGCCGCCGAGGGCAGCTACAGCCCGTCGCGCAACGCCAAGCTGCCGCGCTCGTCGCTGCCGGTGTACCAGCGCCAGCGCTTCCCGGATCCGCTGCTGGGCGAGAAGTTCGCGCCGGGCGAGACCGTGTTCGAGAACGACGGCCTGCGCATGTGGCACGACGGTGATGGCATTGCCGTGGTCAGCTTCAAGACCAAGATGAACACCGTGTCCGACCAGGTGCTGGACGGCCTGCAGGAATGCGTGAGCCGCGCCGAGAAGGACTTCCAGGGCTTGGTGATCTGGCAGCAGAAGGAGCCCTTCTCCGCCGGTGCCGACCTGGCCGGTGCACTGGGCCTGCTGCAGGCCGGCAAGGTCGACCAGTTCGAGGAAATGGTCGCCAACTTCCAGCGCACCAGCCAGCGCATCAAGTACTCGCTGGTGCCGGTGGTGGCAGCGGTGCGTGGCCTGGCCCTGGGCGGCGGCTGCGAGTTCCAGATGCACAGCGCCAAGACCGTGGCCTTCCTGGAAAGCTACATCGGCCTGGTCGAGGCCGGTGTCGGCCTGCTGCCGGCCGGTGGCGGCCTGAAGGAACTGGCCGTGCGTGCCTCTCAGGCCGCGGGCCCGGGCGGTGACGTGTTCGCCGAACTGAAGAAGACCTTCGAGACCGTGGCGATGGCCAAGGTGTCCAACTCGGCGGTCAACGCCAAGGAACTGGGCCTGCTGCGCAGTACCGACAAGGTGGTGTTCAACAGCTACGAGGCCCTGCACATCGCCAAGGCCGAAGCCCGTGCACTGGCCGAAGCGGGCTACCGTCCGCCGCTGCCGGCACGCCGCATCCAGGTGGCCGGTGACGTGGGCATCGCCACCTTCAAGATGATGCTGGTCAACATGCTGGAAGGCCGTTTCATCAGCCCGTACGACTACGAGATCGCCGAACGCATCGCCACCGTGCTGTGCGGTGGCAAGGTCGACCGCGGCACCCTGGTGGACGAAGAGTGGCTGCTGACCCTGGAGCGCAAGCACTTCGTCGAACTGGCCCAGCAGGAAAAGACCCAGGCCCGCATCGCGCACATGCTGAAGACCGGCAAGCCGCTGCGTAACTGATTGATGGCGGGTGCCGACCCCTGGTTGGCACTCCTCTGCCTCTGGTGGGTGCCGACCGTTGGTCGGCACCCCGGCTAAAAAATTCGAGAGATCACTGCAATGACCAAGCAAATCCAGGACGCCTACATCGTCGCCGCCACCCGCACCCCGGTCGGCAAGGCGCCCAAGGGCATGTTCCGCAACACCCGCCCCGACGACATGCTTGCGCACGTGCTGCGCAGCGTCGTCGCCCAGGCCCCGGGCGTGGACGTCAACCGCATCGATGACGCGATCATCGGCTGCGCCATGCCGGAAGCCGAGCAGGGCATGAACGTGGCGCGCATCGGCGTGCTGCTGGCCGGCCTGCCCAACACCATCGCCGCACAGACCGTGAACCGCTTCTGCTCCTCCGGCCTGCAGGCCGTGGCGCAGGCCGCCGACGCGATCCGCCTGGGCAATGCCGACCTGATGCTGGCCGGCGGCACCGAATCGATGTCGATGGTGCCGATGATGGGCAACAAGATCGCCATGGCGCCGAGCGTGTTCGACAACGACCACGTGGCCATCGCCTACGGCATGGGCATCACTGCCGAGAAGGTCGCCGAAGAGTGGAAGGTCTCGCGCGAAGACCAGGACGCCTTCGCCCTCGCCTCGCACCAGAAGGCCATGGCCGCGATCCAGAACGGCGAGTTCAAGGACGAGATCAGCCCGTACGAGATCGTCTCGCACCTGCCGGACCTGGCCGACGGCCAGCGCATCATCACCCGCAACAAGATCGCCGACACCGACGAAGGCCCGCGCCCGGATTCCTCGGCTGAAGGCCTGGCCAAGCTGCGCCCGGTGTTCCGCAACGGCCAGTTCGGCGGCACCGTCACCGCCGGCAACTCGTCGCAGATGAGCGATGGCGCCGGTGCCGTGCTGCTGGCCTCGGAACAGGCGATCAAGGACTACGGCCTGACCCCGCTGGCCCGTTTCGTCAGTTTCTCGGTGGCCGGCGTGCGCCCGGAAGTGATGGGCATCGGCCCGATCGCTGCGATTCCGAAGGCACTGAAGCAGGCCGGCCTGACCCAGGACCAGCTGGATTGGATCGAGCTCAACGAAGCCTTCGCCGCGCAGTCGCTGGCGGTGATCCGCGACTGCGGCCTGGACCCGGCCAAGGTCAACCCGCTGGGCGGCGCGATCGCCCTGGGCCACCCGCTGGGCGCGACCGGCGCGATCCGTACCGCCACCCTGCTGCACGGCCTGCGTCGTCGCCAGCAGAAGTACGGCATGGTGACGATGTGCATCGGCACCGGCATGGGCGCGGCGGGTATTTTCGAGGCGCTGTAAGGATCAAGGCGTTGCCGGCTGGAGTGTCGGTTGGCTGTGGGGCCCGGGTGGGGTGAGGCTGCCCGGGACACGCCGTGAACCCCCAGACCGGCCCAGCCGCTGGCGGCTGTGCGTTCGGGCGCTTGCGAAGCAGTGCTTCGCAAGCAAAGCGCCCTCACCCATGGGGGCTTGGCAGCGGCTTGCTAGCGTGCGCAATCCTGCGCACGCAGCAAGGCCGGGGTTGGGCGCCCTGCCCAACCCGCCAGGCGCATGCGCCTGGCCCATGCCGCTGACAGTCCCGGTCAGCCTCACCCACCCGCGCCACCCAACATTCCGCGCGGCGGAGGGTTTAGCAAAAGCAAGGTCAAAAGCTGGGGTCAGAGCCCTTTGCTGCGCAAAGGGATCTGACCCCAACAATCAAAAAAGGCAGCCATAGGCTGCCTTTTTTGCTTTTGCTCTTGCCCTTGATTCCGCCCTTCCCGTCCGCGCCCGCAGGAAATCTGACAGGCGGTACGGGTGGGCCTTTGCAGGACCGTTGGCGCCATGGATGGCGCCATCGAGCCCCCATGGATGGGTTTACGGCGTGTCCTGCAAAGGCCCACCCGTACCGCCCACCACGTATCAATCAAGGCGCCGCGAACGGAGCGCTTGATAAACCTTATTCCGCCAACATCGCCGTCAGCTTCTCCCGCGCCGGCCCTGCCAGCTTCGGGTTGTCCAGCGCGAAGCGGATCGTCGCTTCCACCAGCCCCAGGTGCGTACCGCAGTCGAAACGAGTGCCCTCGAAACGGTAGGCATCCACCTCTTCGGTCTTCAGCAGCTGCGCGATCGCATCGGTCAGCTGGATCTCGCCGCCGGCACCGCTGCCGGTCTGCTCCAGCAGCTCGAAGATCTTCGGGCTCAGCACGTAGCGGCCGACCACGGCCAGGTCGCTCGGCGCGTCCTCCGGCTTCGGCTTCTCCACGATCTGCGAAATACGGCCCTTGCGGCCATCGAAGGCCTCGGTCGCGACGATGCCGTAACTGGCGGTCTTGTCGTGCGGCACATCTTCAACGGCAATGACGCTGGCGCCGCTGGCTTCGTTGAGATCGGCCATCTGCTTCAGCGCGCTGTCGCCGCGGTTCCAGATCAGGTCGTCCGGCAGCAGCACCGCGAACGGCTCGTCACCGATCACGGCCTTGGCACACAGCACCGCATGGCCCAGGCCCAGCGCCTCGGCCTGGGTCACGAAGATCGCGCGCACGCCATTGGGCAGCACGTGACGGATCAGCTCCAGCTGCTCCTGCTTGCCGGCGCGCTCGAGCTTCTGCTCCAGCTCGTAGGCCTTGTCGAAGTAGTCGGCGACCGCGTGCTTGTAGCGGTTGGTGATGAACACAAGCGTGTCACAGCCGGCCTCGATTGCTTCATCCACGGCGTACTGGATCAGCGGCCGGTCAATGATCGGCAGCATCTCCTTCGGCACGGTCTTGGTTGCTGGCAAAAAACGCGTCCCCAAACCCGCTACGGGGAAAACTGCTTTGCGAATTCGCTTGCTCATTGGTGCCTGTTGGCCTCGCGTGCGGGAAAGGGCACGACTTTAGCGGATGAAATGTAAGCATCCTGTTCGATTGGCGAGAACTCGGGCATCGTCGCGAACAGGACTTCCTTGATGGTTTCGGTGTCGTAGCTGCACACCGCCTCGCGCAGGCGCGGGACGTTGCCCAGCACCAGATCGCGCGAGAACATGCGCACGCCGGCCTCAAGGACCTTCGGATGCGCGGTTGCGCGGTAGTCCTCGTCCGAATAGAACAGCGTCTCGTGCAGCTTCTCACCCGGACGCAGGCCGGTATAGATGATCTGCACATCCTTGTACGGCTGCTTGCCCGCCAGACGGATCATCTGCTCGGCCAGCAGCCGGATCGGCACCGGCTCGCCCATGTCGAGCGTGTAGATCGCACCGTGCGAGGCCGAGGCTGCGGCCTGCAGGATCAACTGGCAGGCCTCGGGGATGGTCATGAAGTAGCGGGTGACTTCCGGATCGGTGACCGTGACCGGACCACCGCGCAGGATCTGCTCGCGGAACAGCGGCACCACGCTGCCGGCCGAGGCCAGCACGTTGCCGAAGCGCACGGTAACGAAACGGGTGTGCGTGGACTTCTGGTCCAGGCTCTGGCAGATCATCTCGGCATAGCGCTTGCTGGCACCCAGCGCGTTGACCGGATCGACCGCCTTGTCGGTGGAGATGAACACGAAATGCTCGACGCGCGCTTCCAGGCAGGCGCGGGCCACGTTCTCGGTCGCCAGGATGTTGTTGCGCACAGCTTCGCGCAGCTGCCGTTCCAGCACCGGTACATGCTTGTACGCTGCGGCATGAAACGCGGTGTCGACCGGATGCAGCGACAGCGCATGGCGGATCACCGCAGGATCGCCACAGTCGCCCAGCACCGCTTCGATCTCGATATCGGGGAAGCTGCGACGCAGCTCACCCTCGATGGTCAGCAGCAGCAGTTCGCTGATCTCCAGCAGGATGATGCGGCCGGCACCGTGGCGCGCGCACTGGCGGCACAGCTCCGAGCCGATCGAGCCACCGGCACCGGTCACCATCACGGTGCGACCGCCCAACCAGCCCCGGATCAGGTTCCAGTCCGGGGTGATCGGCTTGCGGCCGAGCAGATCCTCGATCGCCACTTCCTTCAGTTGGCCGGGCAGCGACTGCCCCTGCAGGATGTCGCTCAGCTTGGGCACGGTGCGGAACGGCACGCCGGTGCTTTCGCAGATGGCGACCACCCGCTGCATGCCTGCGGCATCCAGCGAGGGCATGGCGATCACCAGCAACTTGGCCGCAGTCTCGCGGACCACCGCCGGGGCATCATCGAGGCTGCCCAGGATCGGCAGGCCCTGCAGCTTGGCGCCGCGCAGGTGCGGTGCGTCGTCCAGCAGGCCGACCGGTTCGAAGTTGCCGGAGCGGCGCAGATCGCGGACCAGCGTCTCGGCGGCTTGCCCCGCACCGAGGATCAGCACGCGGCGCGCGCTCGAATCCGACTGCAGTGCCTGGTAATCCTTCCAGGCCCGGTACAGCAGGCGCGGCGCGCCCAGCAGCGCCGACAGCGCGAACGGATAGATCACCAGCACCGACATCGGCACGCCGTCGAAACGCTTCCACATCAGCACCAGCACGATGCCGACCAGGCCGATGAAGCTGGCCTTGAAGATGTTCAGCAGGTCGCTGACGCTGGCGAAACGCCACAGCCCGCGATACAGGCCCACGCGCCAGAACACCAGGCCCTGCAGCAGCAGCACCAGGGTGGTGTCGACATTCCAGAGCGGAAGCGAAGGCGCGTTGGGGAGGATCGAGTACCGCCCGGCGTGGAGCAGCTGCCAGCATGCCCAGACCATGAACAGGTCGTGGCAGACGATGGCCGAACGCGGCATCAGGCCGAGGATTCTGTCCCGCCAGGGTGAAGCCATAAGTCAGGTATTTCCTTGTCGGTGACGCAATCCATTGCGCAGGAGGATCCAGAGGACGCTCAGCGCGAGAAACCACGCGACCGCCAGGACAGCCTCCCACCTCGGCTGCAAATTGGAGCAGACATTAAGCACTGTAATACTGAACAGGCCCAAAGCAAAGTACATCCCTGTCACCTGGGCGTGGCTGGCTCCTGCCTGCACCGCCCGCTGGTAGACGTGCTGGGTATGGGGTTCCATCCAGCGTTGTCCGGAGATGATGCGCGCCGCCAGTGTGAAGCCCGCGTCCACGAGGAACGCCGAAGCCGGCACCAGCAGCAGGATCCAGTTGATATCGGTACGCACCGCAGCGATGGCCAGGACGACGGCGACTGCATAGCCCAGCGCGCCACTTCCGACATCACCCATGAAGATCCGGGCCCGCGGGAAATTGAACGGCAGGAAGCCCAGGCAGGCCAGGCCCAGCGCCACCGCGGCCAGCGAATACGGCCAGGGCAGCACCGGCGCCAGGCCCAGCGCAACAACAATGGCCTGGCTGGCGGCAATACCGTTGATGCCATCCATGAAGTTCCAGATGTTGATCAACGAGGCGGTGAATACCAGCACCAGCCCGGCCAGCAACCAGCTTCCACCATGCACCTTGACCAGGGCGGCCAGCAGCGCGGCGGCAATGAAGTGCACCAGCAGGCGGCGCATGGCCGGCAACGGCCGGTGGTCGTCCCACCAGCCGATGCCCGCCACCAGCACCAGGCCCAGGCTGGCCACCAGCAGGCTCGGTGTCGATTCAGGCCAGACCCACATCGCTGCACCGGCGGTGACCAGCAGGCTGATGACGATGGCGATGCCACCACCGCGCGGCGTTGCCACGCTATGGCTGCGACGCTCGCCGGGCTGGTCCAGCAGTTGCTGGCGCAGGGCATAACCCCGTGCCGCCCAGGTCAACCCCGCACTCAGCAGGGCCAGCCCCAGCAGCGCGCCCATCACGAGCCACGGCATGGATCAGAGCACCGCGTAGTTCAGCAGTGGCTTGACCGTGCCCCATTCCTTGCAGCTCGGGCACTGCCAATGGTGGGTACGTGCACCGAACCCGCAACGGGTGCAGCGATAAGCGGGATTGCGCACCAGCAGCTGGTCGGTGATGTGCTTGAGGTCATGCAGGGTCGCTGTGGAATCGGCGCCCTCGGCCAGGGTCAGGTCGATCAGCGCCGATTCGCCACGCACCGACGGACGATCCTTGAGCTGGCGGCCAAGGTAGGCTCGGGCCGGAGCCACGCCCTCCTGCTCTTCCATCAGACGGGTCAGGGCCAGCACCGGGGCGATGCCACGGTAGTGCTCGGTCATTTCCGACAGGAACGCACGTGCGCCGCCCAGGTCGCCGACCTTGCGATAGTTTTCCATCAACGCCGGCAGCAGCTCGGGCAGGTACTCGGGGTCGTTGCGCGCGGCACGTTCGAATGCACGCACCGCGGCTTCAGCGTTGCCCGCATCCGTCTCGAGGCGACCTTCGATGATGCCGGCGCGCACCGACATGGCGTCGGCCTGGTAGGCGCGGGCGATCGCCGCCCTCGCCTCTTCCAGCTTGCCGGCACCGCGGAAGCGTTCAGCCAGTTCGCATTCGAACTGCCCGATCAGCTTGCCCATCGGCTCGCCGGTGACGTCTTCGAAGCGGGTGGCGTTGTCGATCGCCTTTTCCCAGTCACGCTCGGCCTGATAGATGCCGATCAGGTGCTTGAGCGCCTGCGGGGCGCGCTGGTCGAGCTGTGCCAGCTCGGTGAACACGGTCTCTGCGCGGTCCAGCAGGCCGGACTTCATGTAGTCCTCGCCCAGCGCCAGCAGGGCCTGCACGCGCTGCGCGTCGCTCAGGTCGTGGCGGTTGACCAGCCCCTGGTGCAGGCGGATGGCGCGGTCGACTTCACCGCGGCGGCGGAACAGGTGGCCCAGCGCGACCTGGGTCTCGAAGGTTTCCTTGTCCAGCTCGGCGATGTGCAGGAACAGTTCGATGGCCTTGTCCGGCTGCTCGTTGAGCAGGTAGTTCAGACCACGGAAGTAGGTGCTGGACAGGCGGCTGACCTGGTTGTCACCGTGGCGCTGGCCACCACGCCGGCCGATCACCCACCCGGCCAGTGCGGCCAGCGGAACGAACAGGAAAAACCACAGCCACTCGGTGACGAAATCCATCTTCGATCAGCGTCCATCAAAAGATTGGGGGGAAACACCCGCGGCCGGCGTTGCCGCCACGGACTTGTTGGCACGGCGCAGCTGACCGTAGAGCGGAATGACCACGCTCACCAGTACCAGGCCGGCACCGACGATGACACCGATCAGCAGGGCCGCGATCAGCGCCACGCCGACAGAGGTATTCAACTGGGTAAACAGCAGGTTGATCGACATCGCGGTCATGTTGACCGCACCAATGATCAGCCCAAGGATCAGGACCGCCAGCAGGACCAGCAGACGAAAGACCTTCATGCGACAGCTCCAGTGGCAGGAGTCCGTAGCTTATCCGACCCGCGGCTGGATTCGCACGCGGTGGCGCGACGGAGGCTCAGGCCGGATCGGCGTCCAGCGGCAGCACACTGCTGACCCGCTCGCGCAGTTCCTTGCCCGGCTTGAAATGGGGGACGTGCTTGCCCGGCAGGGCAACCGATTCGCCGGTCTTCGGGTTGCGACCCAGGCGCGGCGGACGATAGTGCAGCGAGAAGCTGCCAAAACCACGGATTTCGATGCGATCCCCGGCGGACAGCGATCCGCCCATCATTTCCAGCAACGACTTCACCGCCAGATCGACATCATCGGCCTTCAGGTGCGCCTGGCGGCGCGCAAGGATTTCGATCAGTTCGGATTTGGTCATTACCGGCTCACATCAGGGGCATCTCAGCCTGAAACGGCCCGGGCAGAAGCCCGGGCCGTCCAGGAAACAACAAACAGCGTAAGGCCGATTACTCGGACTTGTTGCCGTTCAGCTGTGCACGCAGCAGCGCGCCCAGCTGGGTGGTGCCGCTGGAAGCCGAAGAGGACTGGTATTCCTCCAGCACTTCGCGCATTTCCGCGTCGTCCTTGGCCTTGATCGACAGCTGCAGGGTGCGGCCCTTGCGGTCCATGCCCACGAACTTGGCTTCGATCTTGTCGCCGACCTTCAGGTGCTGGGTGGCGTCGTCAACGCGCTCGTTGGCGATGTCGCGAGCCGAAACGTAACCCTCGATGCCGTCAGCCAGCTCGATGATCGCGCCCTTGGCGTCGACTTCCTTCACCACGCCTTCGACCTTGGAGCCCTTCGGATTGGCAGCCATGTACTGCCCGAACGGATCCTGCTCCAGCTGCTTCACGCCCAGGGAGATGCGCTCGCGCTCCGGATCGACAGCCAGGACGACGGCGTCCAGGGTATCGCCCTTCTTGAAGTTGCGAACGACGTCTTCGCCGGTGGTGTTCCAGCTGATGTCGGACAGGTGGACCAGGCCGTCGATGCCGCCGTCCAGGCCGATGAAGATGCCGAAGTCGGTGATCGACTTGATCTGGCCCGACACCTTGTCACCCTTCTTGTGGGTGGCAGCGAAGGTTTCCCACGGATTGGCGGCAACCTGCTTCATGCCCAGCGAGATACGGCGACGCTCTTCATCGACGTCCAGCACCATCACTTCGACTTCGTCACCAACCTGCACAACCTTGGACGGGTTGACGTTCTTGTTGGTCCAATCCATCTCGGAGACGTGCACCAGGCCTTCGACGCCCGGCTCGATCTCAACGAACGCACCGTAATCGGTGACGTTGGAGACCTTGCCGAAGACGCGGCTGTTGGCCGGGTAACGACGGCCGATGTTGTCCCACGGATCCTCGCCCAGCTGCTTCAGGCCCAGCGAAACGCGGTTGCGCTCGCGGTCGAACTTCAGCACGCGGACGTCCAGCTCGTCGCCGACGTTCACGACTTCCGACGGGTGACGCACGCGCTTCCACGCCATGTCGGTGATGTGCAGCAGGCCGTCGATGCCGCCCAGGTCCACGAACGCGCCGTAATCGGTCAGGTTCTTGACGACACCCTTCAGGATCGCGCCTTCCTGCAGCTTGTCCATCAGCTGCTCGCGCTCTTCCGAGTGCTCGCTTTCGACGACAGCGCGGCGCGAGACCACGACGTTGTTACGCTTGCGGTCCAGCTTGATGAGCTTGAACTCGAGTTCCTTGCCTTCCAGGTAGGCCGGATCGCGCACCGGGCGCACATCGACCAGGGAACCCGGCAGGAAGGCGCGGACATCCTTGATGTCCACGGTGAAACCACCCTTGACCTTGCCGCTGATGCGGCCGGTGATGGTTTCGTTCTTTTCCAACGCTTCTTCCAGCTCGTCCCACACCATCGCGCGCTTGGCCTTCTCGCGCGACAGGACGGTTTCGCCGAAGCCGTTCTCGATCGAGTCGAGGGCGACCTTGACGATGTCGCCTTCGGCGACGTCGATTTCGCCAGCGTCGTTACGGAACTGTTCGATCGGCACGATGCCTTCGGACTTCAGGCCAGCGTTGATCACCACGACGTCGCCGCGGACTTCAACAACGGTACCGCTGACGATGGCGCCCGGCTTCAGCTTGGCCAGGTTGGCCTGGCTGGCTTCAAACAGTTCGGCAAATGATTCGGTCATTAGATTTACTCTGTTGGACACATGGGTCGGTGGCGTCCCCTTCAGGGGAATGGCGACCGCCCGCCTGTTGGTCGACCCCGGAAACGCAGGTCGTGTGTAGTAGGAAAACCGCCACGCATCATTGCGCGACGGAGCTGGTACAGCACTGCTTTGCGCGACCACCACCGATGCAGCTGGCAGTGCTCCCGCGCGAACGGATCAGGCAGCCGGAACCGGAAGCAGATCCATCACTCGGGCAACGACATCATCGATGCCGATGCCTGTGGTGTCGATGAGGACAGCATCGTCTGCCGGCTTCAGGGGCGCCACGGTACGCTGGGCATCACGGGCGTCGCGGGCCATGATCTCGCGCAGGAGGTCATCAAAGTTAACAGAAACCCCCTTGTCTTTCAACTGCTTATGCCGGCGCTCGGCGCGCTCCTCGGCACTGGCGGTCAGGAAGACCTTGTAGGGGGCGTCCTTGAAGATCACCGTACCCATGTCGCGGCCATCGGCGACCAGGCCGGGCAGCTCCCTGAATGCGCGCTGGCGCTCCTTCAGGGCGGCCCGGACCTCAGGAATTGCGGCAATGGCCGAGGCCAGCGCGCCGGTGGTCTCCAGGCGCAGCTCGTCGGTGGCATCGGTGCCGTTGACCATGACCCGCATCGACTCGCCCTGTTCAACAAACTGAACATGGGTGTCGAAGGTGCAGCGCACCAGCGCCGAGGCGTCAGAGGTGTCGATGTCGGCCCAGCTCGCGGCCACGCCCACCGCGCGGTACAGCGCCCCCGAATCCAGGTAATGCCAGCCCATCCGGCGCGCGATGATGCGGCTGATGGTACCCTTGCCGGCCCCGGAAGGGCCGTCGATGGTCAGGACGGGAGCGAGTGGATTCATGGGGTTCCCAGAGCGTGTGAAGGGGTCATTCTAGCCCCTGCCAGACACCCCCAGCGGGATCTTTTGTGCAACCACTTGAAACCACGAGGAAAAGCCCGGTAGAATGGCGGGCTTGAACGAGCGTCAACTGCCGATTGTCTTTCGCATATCGCGGCCACGCTCCACCCGAACAACTACTGTTTACGCCGAGGTATGCCATGAAAGTCCTGTCCTCCCTGAAGTCGGCGAAGGCCCGTCACCGCGACTGCAAGGTCGTCCGTCGTCGCGGCAAGATCTTCGTCATCTGCAAGTCGAACCCGCGTTTCAAGGCGCGTCAGCGCTAAGCCCAACAGCCTTCACGGCTGCGGCTGGCCCTACGCGGGGCCGACCCGATGCAAGAAACCGCCTTCGGGCGGTTTTTTGTTTATGCGGCTTTTTCCTGCTGATTTTGCTGTAATCGCCTTTCTTGACCACTGGGGAGTAGATCGAGATGAAGCGTTACCTGTCCGCCCTGGCCGTGATGGCCACCCTGGCCGCCGCCACACCGGCGCTGGCCGATACCCTGCTTGTCGACCGCGCCCGCGAGAAGCCGGCCGGTGCCCTGCCCGTGCGCGGCCAGAGCATGCAGCAGGTACAGGCGCAGTTCGGCGCGCCGAGCGAACAGCTGCAGCCGCGTGGCGGGCAGAAGCGGCAATGGCCGACCATCAACCGCTGGGTGTACCCGCAGTTCACCGTCTACTTCGAGAAGCAGAAGGTGATCGACGTGGTGGCCAACCAGGCGGACCCGAACGAAATCGGCCCGAAACCGCCGATCCGTTGATCCCTTTACCCGCCGTGGGCGGGCCTGTGTAGCGAGACCATGAACCAGACCCTTCGTTTTCCTGCCGAGTGGGAAGCCCAGAGCGGCGTCCTGATTGCCTGGCCCACCGCCGACACCGACTGGGCCGACCGCCTGGGCCAGGTGGAAGAGACCTACATCGCCCTGGTCGCGGCCATCACCCGCTTCCAGCCGGTGCTGATCTGCGTGGCCGACGACGATGTGGAGACCTATGCCGAAATGCGGCTGCGCTCCAACCGCATCGACATGGACAAGGTCCACTTCACCACGGCCGCCTACGACGATACCTGGCTGCGCGACTCCGGCCCGATCACCCTGCGCCGTGCCGACGGCGGTTTCCAGCTGCTGGATTTCCGCTTCACCGGCTGGGGCGGCAAGTTCGACGCCACCCTGGATGACCAGCTGGTGGGCGTGCTGGACCACGCCGGCGTGTTCAACGACGCGCCGGTGCGCAGCATCCCGTTCGCGCTGGAAGGCGGCGGCATCGAGACCGATGGCGAAGGCACCCTGCTGACCACCTGGAAGTGCCTGCACGAGCGCCATCCGGACCGCGACCGCGCCAGCCTGAGCGCCGACCTGGCCGACTGGCTGCAGCAGGACCGCGTGCTGTGGCTGGACCACGGCTACCTGGAAGGCGACGACACCGACGCGCACATCGACACCCTCGCCCGCTTCGCCTCGGCCGACAGCATCGTCTACCAGGCCTGTGACGACGAGAGCGACTCGCACTTCGCCGAACTGCAGGCGATGGGCAACGAGCTGGCCGCACTGCGCACCAAGGATGGGCAGCCGTACCGCTTGTTCCCGCTGCCGTGGGCACAGCCGGTGATCGACGAAGGCCGCCGCCTGGCTGCGTCGTACGCCAACTACCTGATCGTCAATGGTGCGGTGCTGATGCCTGCCTATGGCGACCCGGCCGACGACCTGGCCCGCGATGTGCTGGCCCAGGCGCACCCGGGCCGCGAGATCGTGCAGGTGCCCTGCCGCTCGCTGATCTGGCAGAACGGCAGCCTGCACTGCATCACCATGCAGCTGCCGGAAGGGCTGTTGAAGGCATGACGGTAGTGCCGGCCGCTGGCCGGCAACCCCGCACTGCCTGATGGATCCACGGGATTGCCGGCCCGCGGCCGGCACTACCGATCGCAGCCATTCAGCGCGCGACACGCCGTCGCCGTCCATCCGCGCTAACATGCTGGTTTTCCCCCGCAGGAACGCCCCGCATGAACTCGCGCAGCCCCCTTACCGTCGCCCTGATCCAGGAGCGCAACCACGGTGATGCCGCCGCCAACCTGGCGGTGATCGAAGCACGCGTGGCCGAGGCGGCTGCGCAGGGTGCCAAGCTGGTGCTGCTGCAGGAACTGCATAACGGTCCGTACTTCTGCCAGCACGAATCGGTGGACGAATTCGACCTGGCCGAGCCGATTCCGGGCCCCAGCACCGAGCGCCTGGGCGCGCTGGCGAAGCAGCATGGCGTGGTGCTGGTCGGCTCGCTGTTCGAGCGCCGCGCCGCCGGCCTGTACCACAACACCGCCGTGGTGTTCGAGAAGGACGGCACGCTGCTCGGCAAGTACCGCAAGATGCATATTCCGGACGACCCGGGCTTCTACGAGAAGTTCTACTTCACCCCGGGCGACATCGGCTTCAAGCCGATCGATACCTCGGTGGGTCGCCTTGGCGTGCTGGTGTGCTGGGACCAGTGGTACCCGGAAGCGGCGCGCCTGATGGCGCTGGCCGGTGCCGAACTGCTGCTCTACCCGACCGCAATCGGCTGGGACCCGGACGACGTGCAGGACGAGAAGACCCGCCAGCGCGACGCCTGGGTGCTGAGCCACCGCGGCCACGCCGTGGCCAACGGCCTGCCGGTGCTGAGCTGCAACCGCGTCGGCCACGAGGCCTCGCCGCTGGGCGCCTCCGGCATCCAGTTCTGGGGCAACAGCCACGTGCTGGGCCCGCAGGGCGAGTTCCTGGCCGAAGCCGGCACCGATGCCACGGTTCTGCTGTGCGATGTCGACCTGCAGCGCAGCGAGCATGTGCGCCGCATCTGGCCGTTCCTGCGCGACCGCCGCATCGATGCCTACGGCGACCTGCTCAAGCGCTACATCGACTGAGCCGGAGTCCGCGCATGGCCGTCCTCATCCGTGATGCCGGTCCGGCCGACATCGCCGCGATCACCGCGATCTACGCGGTGGAAGTGACCGACTTCGTCAACACTTACGAGTACGACATCCCGGACGCGTCCGAGATGCTGCGCCGCATGCGCGACATCATCGACCGCGGCTTCCCCTACCTGGTCGCCGAGATTGACGGCCAGGTGGCCGGCTATGCCTACGCCAACACCTACCGCACCCGCGTTGCCTACCAGTGGACCGTGGAAAACTCGGTCTACGTCGATGCCGCGTTCCAGGGCAAGGGCGTCGGCACCGGCCTGCTGCAGGCGTTGATCGACGCCTGCGTGGCGCGTGGCTACCGGCAGATGGTGGCGGTGATCGGCGAACCGACCAATACCGCTTCAATCAAGCTGCACGAACGCTTCGGCTTCGAGCTGGTCGGCGTGTTCCGTGGCCTCGGCCGCAAGCATGGCCGCTGGCTGGATACCGTGCAGATGCAGCGCGCGCTCGGCGATGGCGCCGACACTGCACCTTCCAATGAATGAACCCATGACCGAAACCCTTCCCGAGACCGGCGACGACCTGTTCGCCGGCCAGCCGGTACGCGTTGTTGAACGCGACGGCGTGCGCTACACCCTGCTGGGCACCGCCCATGTCTCACGCGCCAGCGTCGAGGCGGTGGAGAAAGCCATCGACAGCGGTCGCTTCGACGCGGTGGCCGTTGAACTGGACCCGCAGCGCCTGCAGGCGCTGAGCGACCCGGACACGCTGGCCAAGCTCGACCTGGTCGAGGTGATCCGCAAGGGCCGCGTCGCCCTGTTCGCCGCCAACCTGGCACTGTCCGCCTATCAGCGCCGCCTGGCCGAACAGCTCGACATCGAGCCGGGCGCGGAACTGAAGCGCGCGGTGGAACTGGCGCGCGAACGCGACCTGCCGGTGCACCTGATCGACCGCGAGGTCGGCCTGACCTTCCGCCGCGCCTCACAGCGGTTGGGTTTCTTCGGCAAGCTGAAGCTGGTTGCCGGTCTCGGCGCCGGTCTGTTCTCGTCCGAGGAGGTGGGCGAGAATGAGATCGAGAAGCTCAAGCAGGGCGACATGCTGGAATCGAGCTTCGGCGAGTTCGCCAGCGAGAGCCCGGCACTGTACGAGACCATCATCGGCGAGCGCGACCGCTACATGGCCACGCGCCTGCGCGAGGAACACAACCCGCAGCAGCGTGAAGTGCTGGCGGTTGTCGGTGCGGGTCACCTGGCAGGCCTGGCGCGTTACCTGGAAACCGACACCGAGGCACCGGCACCGCTGCGCGCCGAGCTGGAGGCGGTGCCGAAGAAGCGCAACATTCCGTGGTTCACGCTGGGCATCCTGGCCATCGTGGCGACCGGCATCGGCGTGGGCTTCTACCGCGGCGGCCTCGGCGTGGGGACCGAACTGCTGGCGACCTGGGCGATGTATACCGGCGGCCTGGCGGGCCTGGGCTGCCTGCTGGCAGGCGGTCACCCGCTGAGCATCCTCACCGCGATCGCGGTGGCCCCGTTCAAGCCGTTCCGCCTGAGCATCCCGACCGGCGCATTCTCGGCGCTGGTGGAAGCGCGCCTGCGCAAGCCGGCGTACGAAGACTTCCTGAAGCTGCGCGACGACGCGCAGAGCCTGAAGGGCTGGTACCGCAATCGGGTCACGCGCGTGGTGCTGACGTTCATGCTGACCAACATCGGCAGCATGCTCGGCCTGTGGCTGACCACGTTCAAGGTGTGGGGCAAGGTGGCGGGTTGATTGTTCCGTGTAGCGTCGAGCCAAGCTCGACTGCGCTCTGGTAGGTGCCAACCTTGGTTGCCACGCCATGCCCGGCAAAAAAAGGGGGAGGCCGCCCCACTACGACCGGCCTCCCCCACACCACAACACGTTGACGTGTATTAGAGCCGGGCAGCGCCCGGCTCTACCATCTCCAGGCCGCGTGCGCGGCGGACCAGCCGCGTCACGGCACTGCGAAGGTCATCCAGCACCGCATAGATGGTCGGCAGGAACAGCAGGCTGACCACCGTGGAGAACGCCAGGCCGCCGGCAATCGCGCGCGCCATCGGCGCGTACTCCGGGCCGTTGCCGAACATCTGCGTGTTGGTCAGCGAGATCGGCACCATCGCCAGGATCGCCGTGCCCATCGTCATCATGATCGGGCGCAATCGCTCGCGTGAGCCCTCCACCAGCGCCTGCGTGCGTCCCATGCCGCCGCGCCGCAGGTTGTTGATGTGCTCGATCATCACGATGCCGTTGTTCACCACCACGCCCATCAGCACCAGGATGCCGATGAAGGACATGATCCCGAACGAGGTGCCGGTGATCCAGAACAGCCAGAACACACCGAAGATCGAGAACAGCACGCCGCTCATGATCGCCGCCGGGAACAGCAGCGACTCGAACACCGCCGCCATCACCACGTAGATCATCACCAGCGCGATCAGCAGGTTGAACACCATCTGCTGCATCGCTTCGTCGTCGTTGCCGTAGTCGCCGCCATCGAAGGTGAAGCCATAGCCGGCCGGGAAGTTCATCGGCTTGAGCACCGATTCCATCGCCTTGCGGCCATCGGGCGCGGTGACCTTCTCGGCCAGGTTGGCCTTGATGGTGAGCGTGGTCTGGCGGTTGGTACGACCGATCTGGGTCGCCGATGAACCGACGTCAACGGTGACCAGGCTCAGCAGTGGCACGCTGCGACCGTCGCCGGTGCGCACGCTGAAGCCGGCCAGGTCTTCCGGGCTGCTCTGCTCGGCGCCAGCGAAGCGCACCCATACCGGCACTTCATTGTCGCCGCGGCGGAACTCGCGCATCGGCGCACCGCGCAGGGCCAGGCCGACGAAGCTGGCGACCTGCTCGGCATTGAAGCCGAATGCGGCGGCACGCTCGCGGTCGACGCGCACCTTCAGCTCGCCGCCCTTCTCGCCGTTGTCGATGCGCACGTCGCGCAGCTCGGCACGCTGGGCCAGCAGCGGCACCACTTCCTGGCCGATCTCCTGCAGCATCGAACTGGAGTCGCCCACCAGCTGCACCTGCACGCCCTGGTTGCCGCCACCGCCGCCATCACCGCCCTGGTTGCCAACGAAGTAGTCGGTGCGGGCCGACTTCGGCAGGCCCTTGCGCAGCTCTTCCTGCAGCGCCTTGATGTCCTTGGCGTACTTCTCGTCCAGGGTGACCACGGTCGAGCTGCCTTCCTGCTCGCTGTACCAGGAGTACACCTGCTTGACGTGCAGGCGCTCGCGGTTGGCGTCGATCCAGTTCTCCACGCGCGCCACTTCCTCGGACATCTGCCGATAGGTGTAGGCGCCCTTCCACATGTAGCCGATGAAGATGTCCTTGCCGCCATCCCCACCGAACATGTCGACCTTGGTCAGCTTCATCGGCACCAGGCTGACCAGCACCACCAGCACGATGCCGAGCAGGCTCCAGCCGCGATGGTGCAGTGACCAGTCCAGCAGCCTGGCGTAGCGGCGCTGCAGCCGCGCGATCAGGCCGGTCTGCGAGTGCACCAGCTTGGGCGTGGCCATGCGCGCGGACAGCATCGGGATCAGGCTGACCGCGACCAGCCACGAGGCCAGCAGCGAGACCGAGATGGTGATCGCGATCTGCGCCATGAAGATGCTGATGTTGTTGGTCTCGCCAAACAGGTTCGGCACGAACACGATGCAATGGCACAAGGTGCCAGCGCTGAGCGCGATGGCCACGTTGCGGGTGCCGATGATCGAGGCCAGGCGCGGCTGTCCCGGCATGCGCTCGCGCTCCTGGTAGATGCTCTCCACCACCACCACGGCGTTGTCGACCAGCATGCCCACCGCCAACAGCAGGCCCATCATGGTCAGGATGTTCAGCGTCACCCCGACGAAGTACATGAAACCCAGGGTGATGGTGAAGCAGATCGGAATGGCCAGGGTCACCATCAGCGTGGACGGCCAATGGCGCAGGAAGAAGAACAGCACCGTGATCGACAGGATCAGGCCGACCGCACCGGCCTCGGCCAGTTCCAGCAGCGAGGAGGTCACCGCCTTGCCCTGGTTGTCGATCACCTTGATCTGCACGTCGCGCATCGACGCTTCGGCACGGATCGCTTCAACCTCGGCCAGCGCCGCGCGCGACACCTCCACCAGGTTGGCACTGCGCTCCTTGAAGATATCCAGCCCGACCGCCGGGTTGCCGTCCAGGCGGCGCCCGTAGTTCATCCGCGCCGGCTTCAGGCGCACGTCGGCGATGTCGCCCAGGCGCAGGCCCTTGGCGTTGATCACCAGGTCGCGCATTTCCTGCAGGTCGGTGATCTCGCCCACCGGCTGCACGCGCACGCGCTGGCCGTTGTCGTCGATCTGCCCGGCCGAGATCGAGAAGTTCAGCGTGCGCAGGCGGTCACTCAGCTCGTTGATGCTCAGCCCATGCGCGTTGAGCCGGTTCGGATCAATGGCGATCTCCACCTCGTTCGGCGGCGCGCCGGTAATGTCGACGCGGGCCACGCCGGGGATACGCTCGATGCGCCGCTTGAACTCGCGGTCGAGCATGTCGTAAGCGGTGGTCAGGTCGCTGGTGCTGGCCAGGCGCACCTTCAGCACCGGCTGGTCGCTGCTGGACCACTTGAACACGTTGTAGCGCTGCAGGTCGTCGGGCAGATCGCTGCGGATTGCATCGATGCGTTCGCGTGCATCGGAGGCGGCGATGGCGATGTCGCGGTCCCAGTCGCTGAACTCGATGAAGATCAGCGCCGCCTCGGAGGTGGCCGACGAGCGCATGCGCTTGATGCCGGTCATCGTCGCCAGCGATTCCTCCACCGGGCGGATGATGGTCCGCTCCACTTCCTCCGGGGTTGAACCGGTGTACGGAATCTGCACGAACAGGAAGGGCGCGGAAATGTCCGGCAACGCTTCCAGCGGCAACCGGAACGAGGCGATCAGGCCGATCACCACCAGTGACACGAAGCACATGATGGTGGTGACCGGGCGGCGGATGGAGAACTCGGCAACACTCATGCCGGCTCCTCCGCACCCGCCGCGCTGCCTGCCGCGCCCGACTCGATCTCGCCGGCGTGCTTGCGGCCACGCTCGCGGTAGTAGGCGTCACCACGGCGGTCCATCAGGTCGTAGACCACCGGGATCACCAGCAGGGTCAGCAGGGTCGACACCAGCAGGCCACCGATCACGGTGATCGCCATCGGCGCGCGTACTTCGGCGCCCTCGCCCATCGCCACCGCCAGCGGCAGGAAGCCGAACAGCGTGCACAGCGTGGTCATGATGATCGGCCGCAGGCGCGAGCGTGCACCTTCCACCAGGGCCTCGTGCTTGGCCACGCCGGCCTCGCGCAGCTGGTTGACCTTGTCGATCAGGATGATCGCGTTCTTGGTGACCAGGCCGACCAGCAGGATCAGGCCGATGAACACCACCACCGAGATGGGCTTGCCGGTCAGCATCAGTGCCAGGATCGCGCCGACCAGCGCCAGCGGGATGGTGAACAGGATCACGAACGGATGCAGCAGCGATTCGAACTGCGAGGCCATCACCAGGTAGACCAGGAAGATCGCCAGGCCGAAGGCGAAGATCAGCGACTTCGCCGCCTGCGCCAGTTCCTCGCCCTGGCCACCGATGTGCAGGCCGACACCCGCGCCCAGCGGCTGTTCGGCCACCATCTGCTGCACTTCGCGCATGGCCGCGCCGAGGTCGATGTCGCGCAGGTTGGCCGAGACCACCGCAACGCGGGTCTGGTCGGCGCGATGGATCTCGCTGGGGCCGGTGGTGGCAACCACGTCGGCCACCGCATCCAGCGTGACCGGCCGGGTGCTGCCCGGATTGACGATCAACCGGCGGATGCTCTCCACGCTGGCGCGGTCGCCTTCCTGGGCACGCACCAGCACGTCGATCTTGCGGTCGCGGAAGCTGTAGCGGGTGGCCACGTCGCCGCGCACCTTCTTCACCACCACGTCGGCGATCTGGCGGGTGGTCAGGCCCAGCGCACCGGCACGTTCCTGGTCGAAGCGGATCTGGATTTCCGGGAAGCCCTCTTCCACCGTGGACTTCACGTCGGCGTAGTGCGCATTGCCACGCAGCATCGCCGCCAGGCGCTGGCCAGCCACTTCCAACGTCGCCATGTCCTGCCCGCGCAGCTCGATTTCCAGCGGCGTGGAGAAGCTGAACAACGCCGGCCGCGCGAAGTCGACCTGTGCCCCCGGATGCTGGCCCATGCTGTCACGCAGGCGCTCGGTGATCTCGGCTTCAGTGCGTGCATTGCCACCGCCTTCCATCACCACGGTCAGCTTGCCGATGTTCTCGCCGCTCTCGGTCGGGCTGGCATCCAGGCGGGTGCCGCTGCCACTGACACCGTACAGCGAGGCCACGCCCTCGCCGTTGCCGTGGGCCAGCTGCAGCTCACGCACCAGCGCATCGGTCTGCTTGAGCGGTGTGCCGGCCGGCAGCTTCACCGTCATCTCGAAACGGTCCTGCGCCAGCTGCGGGATCAGGTCGGCACCGAGCATCGGCACCAGCGCCATGGTCGCCACGAAGATGATCGTGGCCACGCCGAGCACCTTGCCCGGATGGGCCAGCGCGCTCGGCAACAGGCGCAGATAGCCGCGCTCGGCACCGGCGTAGGGCTTCATTGCCAGGTCGCTGGCCTTGCGCATCACCGGGCCGACCACTGCCACGACGCCCCGCCACGCACGTACGACCAGCCAGGCCAGCGCATAGAAGCTCCAGCGCGCGGTTGCGACGGCACCACGACGGCCCAGCGCCACCGGCTTCTGCCAGCGGTTCTGCGGCTGCCACGGTTCGTTCGGCGCCTCTTCCGGGAATGCCAGCGGCGGCCGGCCCTTCAGCGAGCTCAGCATCGGAATCAGCGTCATCGATACCAGCAGCGAGATCGCGATGGCGATCGCCACGGTCAATGCCTGGTCGCGGAACAGCTGGCCGGCGATGCCATCGACGAACACCAGCGGCAGGAACACGGCGATGGTGGTCAGGGTCGAGGCAACCACCGCCATGCTCACTTCGCGGGTACCGACGATCGCTGCCTGCAGGACGCCCAGGCCACGCTCGCGGGCCTTGGCAATGCTCTCCAGCACCACGATCGAGTCGTCCACCACCAGGCCGGTGGCCAATGCCAGGCCGCCCAGCGACATCACGTTCAAGCTGAGGCCGAGCTGGCCCATGAAGAAAAACGTGGCGATGATCGAGACCGGCAAGGACAGGCTGATCACGAACGTGCTCCAGCCGTCACGCAGGAACAGGAAGATGATCAGGATCGCCAGCAGGCCACCGATCACCGCATCCTTCTTGACGTCGGCGATGGCGTGCTCGATGAAGCGCGACTGGTCCTCGATGGTGGTCATCTCGACGTCGGACGGGAACGTGCCCTTGATCTGCTCCAGGCGCTTGCGCAGCGCTTCGGCGGTGGAGACGGTGTTGGCATCGCCTTCCTTGTAGATGGCCAGTTCAACCGATTCCTTGCCGCCCAGGCGGATCACCGCTTCGCGTTCCTTGTAACCCTGGCGCACGGTGGCCACGTCCTTCAGGCGCACCGGCACGCCATTGGCGACCACGCTGGAGCCACCACCGGACGATGCGCTCTGCGCCGCCGAGGCCGCTGCGATGGCCGCGGCCGAACCGGTCGACGCGGCGATGTTGAACATCTGCTGCAATGCCGAGTCGGCTGCACTTCCATTCGAACCCTGGGTGGTGACCAGCAGGTTGCGGATCTCCTCCAGGTCGGCGAACTGGTTGACGGTGCGCACCAGGAAGCGCTGCGACCCCTCCTCCAGGCGACCGCCGGAGATGTTGATGTTCTCGTCCTTCAGGCGCTTGATGACGGTGTCGATCGGCAGGTTCAGCTGGGCCAGCTTCTGCTGGTCGATGTCGACCTGGATCTCGTCTTCCAGGCCACCGCCGACCTTGACCGCTGCCACGCCGGCAACCGGCTCCAGCTTCTTCTTCAGGTCTTCATCGGCATAGCGGCGCAGGCCGGTCAGCTCGCGGACCGCATCGGCATCGCTGGCCGGCGCCACCTTGTTCGACAGCACCAGGCGCATGATCGGCTCGGTGGACGGATTGAAGCGCAGCAGCACCGGGGCCTTGGCCTCCAGTGGCAGGTTCAGCGCTTCCATCTTGTCACGCACCTCCAGGCTGGCCTGGTCCATGTTGGTGCCCCAGGCGAACTCCAGCACCACGTCGCTCTGGCCGGTGCGCGAGACCGACTTCAGCTTGCGCAGGTTCTTGACCACGCCGACCGCCTCTTCGACCGGCTGGGTGATCAGGGTTTCGATTTCGGTCGGCGCCGAACCGGTGTACTCGGTGCGCACGGTCAGCGTCGGGTAGCTCAGGTCGGGCAACAGGTTGACCTTGAGGTTGCCCAGCGCGATCAGGCCGAACAGCAGCAGGGTGACCGTGCACATGGCGATGGTCACGCGGCGGCGGGTGGCGAATTCCACCAGGCCGCCGCGCATGCCGGCGGCGGCGCCATCGCTCGCCGGCGAGGCACCGTGGTCGTGGCCCGGGGCGGTCATTGCTTGCTCCCGGCCTTGTCTGCCGGCTTGGCGGCCGCTGCGACCGTCTTCGCCTTTGCCTTCGGATCGGCGATCACCTGCACCGCGGTACCGTCGCGCAGCGCGACCTTGCCGGCGGTGACCACCTGATCACCGGCCGCCAGGCCATCACGGATCTCCACCCACGGGCCCTCGGCGTAACCCAGCTTGACCGGAACGCGTGCGACCTTGCCTTCGCGCACCCGGAACACCGCCGGCTCACCGTCGTCGAGCAGCGCCAGGCGCGGCACCACGAGCGCATCGGCACGCTGGTCGTAATCGATGCGGATGCGCCCGAACATGCCGGGCTGCAGCGCGTGCGCGGCGCCATCGAAGGCGCTGACCACGCGAAACGTGCCACTGCCCGAATCCACCACCGGCGCGATGCGATCGACGGTGCCGGTGAAGCTCTGGCCCGGCAGCGCATCGGCGGCCAACGTCACCGGCTGGCCGGCACGCAGCGTGGCCAGCTCCCGTTCGGGCACGTTGAGGGTGGCTTCCAGGCGCGAGTTGTCGACGATGCGGAAGATCGGCGTGTTGATCTGCACGAAGTTGCCGGTCTTGATCGAGCGCGATGCGATCACGCCGGAGATCGGTGCCACCACCGTGGTGTAGGACAGTTCCAGCGTGGCCAGGCGGTACTGCGCACGGACGTTTTCCAGATCAAAGCGCAGCTGATCGACATCGGCAGCACTGACCATCTGCTGGCCAACCAGTTTCTGTGCACGCTGGTAGTTGTTTTCCAGCTTGCGCATCTGCGCTTCGCTCTGGGCTACGGCCAAGCGTGCGCGGTCCGGGTCCAGGCGCACCAGCGGCTGGCCGGCGGTGACCCGCTGGCCTTCCTCGACCAGCACCGCCAGCGCCACACCGGAGGTCTTGGCCACCACCTGCGACTCGGCGCGCGGTTCCAGCGCGGCGGTGCCTGTGTAACTGGCCGCGACCGCGCGATGGCTGGCCACGGCCACTTCGACCGGGACCGCATCGACCTTCTTCTCCTCCTTGGTCTCGGCGGCCTTGGCTTCGGAATTGGGCCCTGCGGCGCAACCGCCCAGCAGCAGGGAGGTGGAGATCAGCAGTGCGGCAGCGCAGATTCCGCTGCGACGGCCGGACAGGAAGGTTGGGTGCGACATCGTCAGGTCCCTGGAGGATGCGTGGACAGGTGTGGTAGCAAAGTAATTCACCACTTCACGGCAACACCATATCCCAAAGGTCATGGTGTCTTCACGCCGCTGGTCGGCCCGACCCCATTTCAGCTAGATGAAACCTGAGGCTATACTCGGGGCGTTCCGTACCCCACGCCGGAACGACCAGACCCGAATCCCCGGAAACGACACCATGCGCCCGCAGCCGCTCGCCGCTTGTCTCGCTCTGGCCGTCCTCCTGCCCCTTGGGGCCGCCGCACAGCCCGCTCCTGCTCCTGCCACACCCGCTCCGGCCCCGGCTCCTGCCGCCGCGCCGGCGCCTGCCGCGCCCACCGGCAACTTCGACAATGGCCGCGTGCTGGCCTACACCTGCCAGGGGTGCCACGGCATCACCGGCTACAAGAACGCCTACCCCAGCTACCGGGTGCCGAAGATCGGCGGCCAGACCCAGCAGTACCTGGCCCAGGCCCTGACCGAGTACCGCCAGGGCAAGCGCCGGCATCCGACGATGCAGGCGCAGTCGATGAGTTTCAGCGAACAGGAGATCGCCGATCTCTCTGTTTACCTGTCCACCGTCAAGTAAGGCCCGCCCATGTCGAAAGCCGCGCATCCGCTGCGTCACGCCATCGCCCTGTCCGTTGCCCTGCTGCTGGCGGCCTGTTCACAGTCGCAGGTGGAAAACAGCGAGAAATCCGCCGCCGACCCGGGCCATGCCAGTGGCGAACACGGCTCTTCTTCTTCGGCTGGCCTGCCTGCAGGTCGCGAGGCCGCCGGTGAAGCCCGCGCCAAGGTGAAGGGCAAGGCCACCAACCAGAGCTGCATCGACTGCCACGGGGCCGATGGCAATGCGCCGATCGATCCGACCTATCCGAAGCTGGGTGGGCAGTACGGTGACTACCTGGCGCATGCGCTGCAGGCCTACCGCGCCGGTGACCGCCAGCACATGTTGATGACGCCACAGGCGAAGGACCTGAGTGATCAGGACATCGCCGATCTGGCGGCGTATTTCGGCAGCCGGCCGAGCCAGCTGCGGGATCTGCACGGGGTCAAATGACCGCAGGCCCCGGTGGGTGCGGATCGTTGATTGGTGGGTGCGGACCGTTGGTCCGTACGCAGGTGTAACCGGCTTCGGTGGGTGCGGTCCTTGGTCCGCACTGATGCCACCATCCACGCATGGCGTGGATCTACTGATTCTCGACTCGATCAATCGGCGCACTTCTGGCGCCGACCGATACTCAGCCTTCCAGCTCTTCCCAGCGCGCGTAAGCGGCATCCAGCTCGGCCTGCACCTTGGCCAGCTGCTGGGTGTGCGCGGTCACTTCGGCGCTGCTGCGGGTGTAGAACGACGGGTCGTTCATCGCCGAGGTCAGGCCTTCGACATCGCCTTCCAGCTTCTCGATGGTCTTCGGCAGCTGCTCCAGTTCGCGCGCTTCCTTGTAGGCCAGCTTGCGCTTGGGTGCGGCAGGTGCTGCGGTAGCCGGGGTGGCCGGCGCAGCGGCCGCCGGCTTGGCGGCAGGGGCCGCGGCAGGCGCTGCGATGCTGGCCGCATAACGCTGCCAGTCGCTGTAGCCCCCTACGTACTCGCCGATCACGCCGTCGCCTTCCATCACCAGCGTGGAGGTCACCACGTTGTCGATGAAGTCACGGTCGTGGCTGACCAGCAGCAGCGTACCGGTGTACTCGCCCAGCAGCTCTTCCAGCAGCTCCAGGGTTTCCACGTCCAGGTCGTTGGTCGGTTCGTCCATCACCAGCAGGTTGGACGGCTGCGCGAACAGCTTGGCCAGCAGCAGGCGGTTGCGCTCGCCACCGGACAGGCGGGTAATCGGCGCACGCGCGCGTTCCGGGGTGAACATGAAGTCCTGCAGATAGGCATGCACATGCTTGCGCTTGCCGTTGAACTCGAGGAAATCGCGGCCTTCGGCGACGTTCTCGATCGCGCTCCAGTCTTCGCGCAGCACCGCGCGGTACTGGTCGAAATACGCGATCTGCAGGTTGGTGCCGGCGTTGACTTCGCCCTTGGCCGGCTGCAGTTCGCCCAGCAGCAGCTTGAGCAGCGTGGTCTTGCCGCTGCCGTTGGGACCGATCAGACCGATGCGGTCGCCGCGCATGATGGTGGTGGTGAAATCGCGGACCATGGTGCGCTCGCCGAAGGCGAACGAAATGTCCTTGACATCGATGACCTTCTTGCCGGAACTGACGCCCTGTGCGGCTTCCATCTTGACGTTGCCGCTGAGGTCGCGACGCTGCGAACGCTCCACGCGCATCGCCTTCAGGCGGCGCACGCGGCCTTCGTCGCGGGTGCGACGGGCCTTGATGCCCTGCCGGATCCAGACTTCTTCCTGCGCCAGCAGCTTGTCGAAGCGGGCGTTTTCCTGCGCCTGCGCATTGAGGCGTTCCTCGCGGCGGCGCTCGTAGTTGGCCCAGTCGCCTGGCCAGCTGGTGACCTGGCCGCGGTCGATCTCGACGATGCGGGTGGCCAGGGCACGCAGGAAGCGACGGTCATGGGTGACGAACACCACGCTGCCGCTCCAGCCCTTCAGGAACGCTTCGAGCCAGTCGATGGCCTCGATGTCCAGGTGGTTGGTCGGTTCGTCCAGCAGCAGCACATCGGGGCTGGACACCAGCGCGCGGGCGAGCAGCACGCGGCGCTTCATGCCGCCGGACAGGCGGCCGAACTCGGCCTCGCCATCCAGGTCGAGCTTGGTCAGGGTTTCGCTGACGCGCTGGTCCAGGCCCCAGCCGTTGGCGGCATCGATCTTGGCCTGCACGTTGCCGAGGGCTTCGCCATCGAAGACTTCGGCATGGCTGAGGTGGTGGAATTCGGCCAGCCACTGGCCCAGCTCGCCAAGGCCGTCGGCGACGACGTCGAACACCGAGCCGGCCGCGCCGTGCGGCACTTCCTGCTCCAGGCGGGTGACGCGCACGCCCTGCTGCACGCGGACTTCGCCGTCATCGGGCTTGTGGTCGCCGGACAGCAGCTTGAGCAGGGTGGATTTGCCGGCGCCGTTGCGGCCGATCAGGGCGATGCGTTCGCCCGGCTCGATCGACAGTTCGGCCTTTTCCAGCAACAACGGGCCGCCGACGCTGAAGTCGACGTTCTGCAGAGTAATCAGAGGCATCCGGATATTGTACGGGTTGGGGGCGTCGGCCGGGTTGCACCCGGCACCCGCGGTAGTGCCGGCCGCTGGCCGGCAACTTCAACGGCAACGTCAAAAGCTGGTTTCCTGTGGGATGGCGGGATGGTTGGAATCGACTGGGGATCTGATGGCTTATTCCACGTCCCCCAGCAGCGCCTGCAACCCCGGCAGCCACTGCTTGCCGGGATGCCGTACCAGCCACAGCGTGCGCTGCAGGGCCGGCAGCGGGGTTTCGAGCACGCGCAGGCGGCCCAGGGCCAATGGCTCTTCCAGCGCGTGACGCGAAAGACAGGCCAGGCCGAGGCCGGCGATGGCGGCCTGCTTGATTGCTTCGGTATTGCCCAGCTGCAGGGTCTGGGCGAAGCCACGCAGGTGCGGCAGCAGCGCCTGTTCGACGGCTTCGCGGGTGCCGGAGCCGGGCTCGCGCAGCAGCCAGCGTGCGCGACGCAGTTCGTCCAGCGACCAGCTGGCGGGGGCATCGGCGGCAGCAACGATCACCAGTGGGTCCTGCTGCCAGGCGGTCATCTGCAGGCCGCGCTCGTGGCACGGGCCTTCGATCAGGCCGGCGTCCACGTCCAGGCGCTGCACGGCAGCGACCACGCCGGCACTGTTGTCGATGCGCAGGTCGACCTCGGCCTGCGGCGCCTGCCGCAGCAGTTCGGCGATGCGTGGCGGCAGCAGGTAATTGCCGATGGTGGTGCTGGCGGCCAGCACCAGCCGCAGCGGTGCCCCCTGCGATGGGTCGCCGCCGGCGGCCAGCTGCCGCTCCAGGTCGGCGGCGTTGACCAGCAAGGTGCGCGCCGGCTCCAGCAGTGCGCGGCCGTGCCCGTTCAGCGCCAGGCGGCGGCCGATGCGGTCGAACAGCGGGGTGCCGAAGTGCGCCTCCAGCTCCTGCAGGGCGGCGCTGCTGGCCGACTGCGAGAGCGCAATGGCCTGGCCGGCAGCGGTGGTGCTGCCATGGTCGGCGATGGCGACGAAAACCTGCAGCTGGCGCAAGGTCAGGCGCATGGCACTTACCTTCTTGATGGGTAGGTTTCACCCATATTATTCGTTTTACAGGTCAGCGACAGACGCGCACGCTTGCCCCATCACTCAAGCCCTGCCCCTGCCATGAATGCCCCTGCCCTCTCCCCCTGGTCCCTGCCCGCCTTGCGCCAACGCTGGCAGCCGCGTCTGCCCGGCCTCGTGCTGGTAGGCCTGATCGCGGCGGCGTCGCTGTATCTGGCCGAGCTTCCGTGGCTCCAGGCGCACGGCTTGAGCGCGCTGACCGTGGCGATCGTCGCCGGCATCGTGGTCGGCAACACCTTCTACCCGCGGCTGGCACCGGGCAGCGCGGCCGGTGTCGGCTTTTCCAAGCACTGGCTGCTGCGCGCCGGCATCGTGCTGTACGGGTTGCGCCTGACCTTCCAGGACATCGGCCATGTCGGCGTCACTGGCGTGCTGATGGACGTGCTGGTGGTTGCCAGTACCTTCGGCCTCGCCTGCTGGCTGGGCGTGCGCGTGTTCAAGATGGAGCGCGAGGCAGCCATGCTGATCGGCGCTGGCAGCGCGATCTGCGGTGCGGCAGCGGTGATGGCCGCCGAGCCGGTGGTGCGTGGCCGCGCTGCGCATGTCACCGTCGCGGTCTCGACGGTGGTGGTGTTCGGCACGCTGGCGATGTTCCTGTACCCGGCGCTGTATGCGCTGGTGCAGTCGCACGGCTGGCTGGCGATGGACGCGCGGCAGTACGGCCTGTTCACCGGTGCGACGGTGCATGAAGTGGCACAGGTGGTGGCGGCCGGCCGTGCGGTCAACGAAGCGGCAGCTGACACGGCGGTGATCACCAAGATGGTGCGGGTGATGCTGCTGGCGCCGTTCCTGATCGCGCTGTCACTGTGGCTGGCGCGTGGCGGCAAGGCCAGCGCCGATGGCAGCAAGGCGCGCATCGTGGTGCCGTGGTTCGCGTTCGGTTTCGTGGCCGTGGCCGGTTTCAACTCGCTGCATCTGCTGCCGGCCGGCCTGCAGGCCGGGCTGGTGCAGCTGGACACGGTGCTGTTGGCGATGGCGATGGCCGCGCTGGGCCTGACCACCCACGTCTCGGCGCTGCGCCAGGCAGGCCTGAAGCCGCTGCTGCTGGCACTGATTCTGTTCGCCTGGCTGCTGTTCGGCGGCCTGGCAATCCACCAGGGTGTGCTGGCGGTGCTGGGCTGATCAGGAGCGTGCCGACCAGGGGCGGCACATACCAGTAGATCCACGCCGTGCGTGGATGACGACTCCGACGGGGTCAGAGCCCTTTCCTGCGGAAAGGGATCCGTCCCCACCCCATTAGGCGGGACCGGCCGTGCAGGCAGGTACAATGCGCCATGACTGACTTCTCGACCCTGCCGCTGAGCCCGGCCCTGCAGCCCGGCCTGGATGCCCTCGGCTATACCACCCTCACCCCCGTGCAGGCGCAGAGCCTGCCGGCCATCCTGAATGGCCGCGATGTAATCGCACAGGCACCCACCGGCAGCGGCAAGACCGCCGCCTTCGGCCTGGGCCTGCTGCAGTCCATCGACCCCAGCCTGATCCGCGTGCAGGCGCTGGTGCTGTGCCCGACCCGCGAACTGGCCGACCAGGTCGGCAAGCAGATCCGCAAGCTGGCCACCGGCATCCCCAACCTGAAGCTGTTGCTGCTGGTCGGCGGCGTGCCGCTGGGCCCGCAGCTGGCCTCGCTGGAAGGCCATGACCCACACGTTGTGGTCGGCACGCCCGGCCGCGTGCAGGAGCTGGCACGCAAGCGCGCGCTGAATCTTGGCGCGGTGCGCACGCTGGTGCTGGACGAGGCCGACCGCATGCTCGACATGGGCTTCGAGGAGCCGATCCGCGAGATCGCCGGCCGCACCCACAAGGACCGCCAGAGCCTGCTGTTCTCGGCCACCTTCCCCGACAGCATCCGCGCCATGGCGCGTGACCTGCTGCGCGATGCGGTGGAAGTGACCGTGGAAGGCGCCGACCAGGCACCGGCCATCCGCCACCTGTTCTGCGAGGTGGAACCGGCGCATCGCCAGAAGGCGCTGGCCGGCCTGCTGCTGAAGTACACGCCGGAATCGGCGGTGGTGTTCTGCAACACCCGCAAAGACGTGGACGAAGTAGCCAACTCTCTGCAGCAGTTCGGCTTCTCCGCGCTTGCCCTGCATGGCGACATGGAACAGCGCGACCGCGAGGAAGTGCTGTTGCTGCTGGCCAACCGCAGCTGCAACGTGCTGGTGGCCAGCGACGTGGCCGCACGTGGCCTGGACGTGGAAGATCTGGCGGCAGTGATCAATTACGAGCTTCCGACCGACGTGGAAAGCTACCAGCACCGCGTCGGCCGTACCGGCCGTGCCGGTGCCAGTGGCCTGGCGATCAGCCTGGTGGCCGGCCGCGAGAAGACCCGCGCCGAAGCCATCGAAGCGCAGATGGGGCAGCCGCTGGACTGGCAGAAGACGCCGCTGGCAACCTCGCGCCCGGCCGAACTGCCGCAGGCCGCGATGCGCACGCTGCGGATCGACGGTGGCAAGACCGACAAGCTGCGCCCAGGCGACATCCTCGGTGCGCTGACCGGTGATGCCGGCCTGTCGAGCAAGTTCATCGGCAAGATCGCGATCTTCCCGACCCGCTCCTACGTGGCGATCGCGCGCGAGCAGGCCAACAAGGCCGTGGCGAAACTGGAAGCCGGCAAGATCAAGGGCCGTCGTTTCCGCGTGCGGATGATGTGATTGAAGCAGCGTTGCCAACCACGGTTGGCAATGATCTGACCTGGTAGTGGCCAACCTTGGTTGGCCCATCCGTGGCGTCAATCGCGAAAAGCGCTGCCAACCAAGGTTGGCAACTACCGGTTCCCGGCCATTCGCTCTGGTAGATGCCAACCTTGGTTGGCACCTGCCCTTCGATCAGAACACGAGTTCGGTGTGCAGCGGCAGATCCGATTCCCAGCGGGCGCGACCACCCAGGCCGTCCAGTTCGACCAGTACGCCGGCACCGACCACGTCAACGCCCAGGCGGCGCACCAGCGACAGCGCAGCGACCAGCGTGCCGCCGGTGGCCAGCACGTCGTCGATGATCGCCACGCGGGCCCCGGCCGGCAGGGCGTCGGCGTGCACTTCGATGCAGTCACTGCGGTATTCCAGCGTGTATTCCTCGCGCAGCACCTGTCCCGGCAGCTTGCCCGGCTTGCGCACCGGCACGAAGCCCACGCCCAGTTCCAGCGCCATCGCGGCGCCGAGGATGAAGCCACGCGATTCGATACCGATCACCGCGTCCAGCTTCTGGTCGCGCCAACGGTCGGCCATCGCGGTGATGGCACCGCGGAAGTCCTCGCCATGGGCGAGCAGCGGCATGATGTCCTTGAAGAGGATGCCGGGCTTGGGGAAGTCGGCGATGTCGCGCAGTCGGGAGGCCCACTGCGGAGCGACGAGGGCGTCGGTCATGTCACATTGGCTATCTGATGGCGGCATAGGGTACCTGTTCCGGGCGCCGCCTGCCTGTTGGGGGTGTTCGGCCGGGCTGCGCCCGGCACCTGCGGTAGTGCCGGCCGCTGGCCGGCAACCTCAACGGCAACAGCAAGGGCAACAGCAACAGCAAGGGCAACAGCGGGTTTCCTGTGGGATGACGGGGTGGGTCCGGTTGCGGGAGACGCCGTAAACCCGTCCGTGGGGGCTTGGCCGCGGCTTGCTCGTGTGCGCTGTCCTGCGCACACGGCAAGACCGGGGTTGGGCGTCCTGCCCAACCCGCCCGAGGCATGCCTCGGGCCCATGCCGCGGACACTCCCGCAACCGGACCCACCCCGCCTTCGACAGTTTCCTGCGATCTGTCGTAGATCCACGCCATGCGTGGATGAATCTCTATCGAAATCGAACATTTCGAGAATTGAACGAAGAGCATCCACGCATCGCGTGGATCTACCGTGTCGACCAAGGTCGACACCTACCCACAGCCGCGGGAATCTGTCGGAGGTGGGGCGGTGTGGGGCTGCAGGACCGTTGGCGCCATGGATGGCGCCATCGAGCCCCCATGGACGGGTTTACGGCGTGTCCTGCAGCCCCGCACCGTCCCGCCAGACCATCAGCAATCCAGAGCCGCTTTGGCTTTGGCCGTTGCTTGTGCGGTGGCCTCTGCAGGTGCAGGGCGCAGCCCTGCCGCCCCCCCCCTCAGGAACTGCAGGACAGCATCGAGCAGCCAGCGCGGTTGTCTGCCCACGCCGGGCGCTTGCCGGCGAAGTGTTCCAGCCCCGCACGCTCGGTGTATGGATCGCGCAGCACGTCCTGCAGTGCGTGAACACCGCCGAGGTCACCCTGCTCTGCGCGGTCGATCGCCTCCTGGGCCAGCCAGTTGCGCAGCACATACAGCGGATTGGCTTTGGCCATCTTCGCCGCGCGCTCACTGGCCGAAAGTGGATCGGCCTGCAACCGCGCCGCGTAGTCCTGCAGCCACTGCTGCAACGGCGCCTGCACCGCCTGCTGGCGCGACTCGTCGTAGTACACCGCATCCAGCACGCCCACGTCTGGCGCCGCTGGATCAACCCGCATCAGCGCACGCCAGGCCAGGGTCATATCCATGCCGCCGTCCTGCATCAGCTGCTGCCAGCGCTGGTAGAGCCCCAGGTCGTCATCGTCGGCGGCAGCCAGGCCCAGCTTGGCTGCGGCATCGCGTCGGGTGCAGGCCACGAAGGTGGACTGGTAGGCCGCCAGACCGGCCTGCAGCTGCGCCACATCGGCAAACAACGGCGACAGCGCCTGCGCCAACCGGCTCAGGTTCCAGTACGCCACCTGCGGCTGGGTACCGAAACGATAACGGCGGCCCTGCGCGTCGGTGGTGTTCGGCGTCCAGTCCGGGTCGAAGTCCTCGACCCAGCCGTAAGGACCGTAATCGAGCGTGAGGCCGAGCACGGACAGGTTGTCGGTGTTCATCACGCCATGCACGAAACCGACGCGCATCCAGTGCGCGATCATCTCGGCAGTGCGCACCGCGATCTGCGCGAACCAGTCGCCGTACAGCGCCTCACCCTGCCCTTCGAGCTCCGGAAAGTCGCGGGCGATGCACGCGTCGACCAGCTGCCGCAACAAGGCAGTTTCGCCGCGTGACGCTGGCAGTTCGAATGAACCAAAGCGCAGGAACGAGGGCGATACCCGGCACACGATGGCGCCGGGCTCGGCACGCGGGTGGCCGTCGTAGAACATGTCGCGTACCACGTCTTCGCCGGTGCCGACCAGCGACAGCGCGCGCGTGGTCGGTACGCTCAGGTGATGCATCGCTTCGCTGCACAGGAATTCACGGATGGATGAGCGCAGCACTGCGCGGCCATCAGCACCCCGCGAATACGGCGTGGGACCGGCACCCTTCAGCTGCAGTTCCCAATGACGGCCATCCGGTGCGACCAGTTCGCCCAGCGAGATCGCGCGGCCGTCGCCGAGCTGGCCCGCCCAGTGGCCGAACTGATGGCCACCGTAATTGGCCGCCCACGGCTGCATGCCGGCGTACAGCGCATTGCCGCCGAACACCCGCGCGAAGCCTTCGCTTTCGACTTCAGCGGTATCGAAGCCGAGCATCGCGGCGACGTCCGGCGCCCAAGCCAGCAGCGTAGGCGCCGTCACTGGAGTCGGCATCACCGGCGACCAGGCCGCGCCCAGCACTTCGCGGCGGCGCGGGCCGGATTCGGGGTCGCCCGGCAGGGTGTGCAGCAGGCGGTTGTCGAAACGGGGGCTGTCGGTATCCATGGTGCTGAAGATGGGGACGACCGCCGCCCGCCTCAATTGCCGCTGAGCGCCTGCAGATGACCGCCGTGGGCCTCTGCACGCTGGTAGGCCGGGCGCTCGCCGATACGCTTGAGGAAGCCACGCAGCGCCGGCTTGTCGTCGAGGCCACCGCCGCGCGCGGCGGCCGCCTGGATCGGGAAGCTCATCTGGATGTCGGCCGCACTGAAGCGTTCGCCGGCGAACCATGGGCTTTCAGACAGGCGGCGCTCCATCCAGTCCAGGTGCAGTCGTCGCTGCGGGCCGATGAAGCCACGCTCGGCCTTGTCGGCGATGCTGCGCGCAATCGGGCGGGCGAAGAACGGCATCGGCGCGTTGCGGATGCGGCCCATCACCAGGGTCAGCAGCAGCGGCGGCATCGCCGAGCCTTCGGCGTAGTGCAGCCAATAGCGGTAGGCAATGCGCTCGGCGCCATCGGCCGGCATCGGTGACGGCGACAGCTGGCGTTGGGTGTCGTAGCGGTCTGCGAGGTAGTCGAGGATCGCGCCGGACTCGGCCAGTACCAGCTCGCCATCCTGCAGCACCGGCGACTTGCCCAGCGGATGCACGTTACGCAGTTCGGGCGGTGCCAGCAGCGTCTTCGGATCGCGGGGATAACGGCGCAGTTCGTAGTCCAGCCCCAGCTCCTCCAGCATCCACAGCACACGCAGGGAACGGGAGTTTTCCAGGTGGTGGACGATGCGCATGGGGATGATCCTTGGGGAGGCCTGCATCGTACCGCGCCAGCTGCATGCCCTTTGTAGAGTCGAGCGTGCTCGACTGCTTTCCAGAGACAGTCGAGCAATCTCGACTCTACAAAGCAGCAGGCAATAAAAAACGCCGGAAGCTTTCGCTTCCGGCGTTCTGGCTACCAAACGGTAGCAGACGGATTAGACCGCCTGCACCTGGTCAGCCTGCATACCCTTCTGGCCCTGGACGGCGATGAAGGTAACCTTCTGGCCTTCCTGCAGGGTCTTGAAGCCGGTGCCCTGGATGGCACGGAAGTGCACAAACAGGTCCGGGCCGCTTTCCGGGGTGATGAAGCCGAAGCCCTTGGCGTCGTTGAACCACTTGACGGTGCCGGTCTGACGATCAGACATTTGACTAACTCCTGAAACACATGTTGAAAAAATCGCAGCCACCGGGTATCGGGGCCGAGACTGAGTTGCAGGCGTTGGTAAAGCGGATCGATGAGCGGATCGTGAGATCAACTGCACCAGGCCACGATTCACGGTGACCCTAGCAAACACAGTGGGACGAACGATACGCGTGTTTTCTGCAAAAAGCGATAGCCCGGACGTTCATCGGCTGGCCCCGCCCGCTAGACGTGACAAGGGCTGGCAGCCGATCGAGGCTAACCCCGAGTCCCCATTCAGGATTTTCCTACCCTACACTGGGTAAATGACTGAAGCTGAAACCCAAGCTGAACCCGCCCTCCCCCGCATCTGGGTGGACGCGGACGCCTGCCCCACCGTCATTCGCGACATCCTGTTCCGTGCCGCTGAACGCGTTGGCATCGAACTGACCCTGGTTGCCAACCAGTGGATCCGCACCCCGCCCTCACGCTGGCTGCGTTCGATCCAGGTGCCGCAAGGCCTGGACGTGGCCGACAGCGCCATCGTCGAACGGGTCGCTTCCGGAGACCTGGTCGTCACCCAGGACATCCCGCTGGCCGCGCTGGTGCTGGAGAAGAAGGCCGTGGCGCTGAACCCGCGCGGCCAGCTGTACACGCCGAACAACATGGCCGAGCGGCTGTCGATGCGCAATTTCATGGAAGAACTGCGCGGCGCCGGGGTCCAGACCGGCGGCCCGCCGCCACTGGGCCAGCGCGACCGGCAGCTGTTCGCCGCCGAGCTGGACCGCTGGCTGGCGCGGCGCCCGGCCCGCTGACCCGCGCTAGCCGCCCTGCTCCATTCGGCACAGGCGGCGCTGGCTGCTGAACCGCCGTGGCTCCCCGCTCAATGGGTCATCGAAGGCCAGCCCCTGCGCCAGCAGCTGCAGGGGCGACTCGAACGTGTCATCCCGGCGCGGCCTCAGCTGCGGGTAAAGGTCGTCGCCCTCGATCGGTGCGCCCAGCGCGGCCATGTGCACGCGCAGCTGATGCTTGCGACCGGTTTCCGGCTTCAGCCGGTAGCGCCAGACCGGCCCTTCGGCCTCGATCGGCTCGATCAGGCTGCGCGCATTGGGCTCGCCCGGCACTTCGGCCATGCGGAAGAACGGCTCCCCCGGCACCAGACGGCTGTCCCGCTGCAACGGAAACGCCAGCCCGGGCAGCGCCGGTGCCAGCGCCTCATAGGTCTTCTCGATGCGCCGCTCGCGGAACAGCCGCTGATAGGCATCACGCGTGGCCGCCTGGGTCGAGAACAGCACCAGGCCGGCGGTCAGCCGGTCCAGGCGGTGCAACGGCGCCAGTTCGGTGTTGCCGGTGCGTGCGACCAGGCGCGACAGCAGGGTTTCGCGCACATACCCACCGGCCGGCGTTACCGGCAGGAAGTGCGGCTTGTCGGCCACCAGCAGGTGCGCATCCAGATGCAGGATGGTCTCGGCGAAGGGAATCACCGGCTCGTCGGCAACCTCGCGGAAGTACTGGATTTCCAGCCCCACCTGCCAGGGCATGTCCGGCGCCAGTGCCCTGCCCTGCGCATCCTGCACACGGCCTCGGGCGAAGCGGTCCTGCCATCGCGCGCGACCGATGCGCGGGAAACGCGCGCACAGGCCATCGAGCAGGCTGGGCCAGTGGCCGGGTGGCAGCTGCAGGTGGCTGGGCAGGGTCATGGCGTCCATTCCGGCCACGGGAAAGAGCGCCAAGAGTGCCACCGTTGACACTGCGCAGACAGCGCGGCAACGGACACCCTTGGAGCAAACCTCTATCATTGACGTCTTTAGTCCACGGATCCCCCATGGCTCTTACCGCCACCATCCGCAAGGCCGAACTGCAGATCAGCGACATGGATCGCGGCTACTACGCGACCCACAACCTGACCCTGGCCCAGCACCCGTCCGAGACCGACGAACGATTGATGGTGCGCCTGCTCGCCTTCGCGCTGAACGCCGGCGACCGCCTGGAATTCGGCCGCGGCCTGAGTACCGACGATGAGCCGGACCTGTGGGAACACGACTACACCGGCGACATCCTGCAATGGATCGACCTGGGCCATCCCGACGAATCCCGCATCCGCAAGGCCAGCAACCGCAGCCGACAGGTGCAGGTGGTCAATTACGGCGGCAACGCCTCGGAGATCTGGTGGGGCAAGCAGGGCAAGGGCCTGGCGCGCTTCGACAACCTGTCGGTGGTTGACCTCGATGGTGCCTTCGTCGAACTGTGGGGCCAGCAGATCCAGCGCGCGATGCGCTGGAGCGTACTTATCCAGGACGGTGAAGTGCAGCTGCTCAACGATCAGATGCAGCTCGACGTGGTCCCGAACTGGCGCAAGCGCGCCAAGGCATGAGCACGATCCGTTGCGACGTGGTGGTCATCGGCGCCGGCGCGGCCGGGCTGATGACCGCGATCACGGCTGGCCAGCGCGGCCGCCAGGTGCAGGTGATCGACCATGCCAACAAGGTCGGCAAGAAGATCCTGATGTCCGGCGGTGGCCGCTGCAACTTCACCAACACCGGCACCACCCCGGCCAACTTCCTGTCGGCCAACCCGCACTTCTGCAAATCGGCGCTGGCGCGCTACACGCCCTGGCACTTCATCGAGCTGGTCAGCAAGCACGGCATCGCCTATCACGAAAAGGAGCTGGGCCAGCTGTTCTGCGACATCTCGTCCAAGCAGATCGTGAAGATGCTGGTGGACGAATGCCAGGAGGCCGGTGCCCAGATCCGCACCGAATGCAGCGTGCAGCGCATCGAGCACGGCAGCGACGGGTTCCGCGTGCACACCACGCAGGGCCTGTTCCACTGCGCCTCGCTGGTGGTTGCCACCGGCGGCCTGTCGATTCCGAGCATGGGCGCCACCGGCTTTGGCTACGAGATTGCTCGCCAGTTCGGCCATCAGGTGCTGCCGACCCGCGCCGGGCTGGTGCCGCTGACGCTCAGCGGCAAGCACCAGGAACGGCTGGCTGATCTGAGTGGTGTCGCCCTGCCGATCGAGGCGCGCTGCAACGGCAAGAGCTTCCAGAACTTCATGCTGCTGACCCATCGCGGCGTGAGCGGCCCGGCGATCCTGCAGATCTCCTCGTTCTGGCAACCCGGCGATGCGCTGGAGCTGGACCTGCTGCCCGGCCAGGATGCCGGCGAGTGGCTGCGCCAGATGAAGCGCGAGCGCCCGGCCGCCGAGCTGCGCACGGTGCTGGCCGAGGTACTGCCGAAGCGGCTGGCGCAGCGCCTGTGCGAGCACTGGCTGCCCGACCGGCCTGTGCGCCAGCTGGACGAGCCGGTGCTGCGCCAGGCCGCGCAGCTGCTGGGCGCGTTCCCGCTGGTGGCCAGCGGCACCGAGGGCTATCGCACCGCCGAAGTCACCCTGGGCGGCGTGGATACCGCTGAGGTGTCGTCCTCGACAATGGAATCCAAGCGCGTACCCGGCCTGCATTTCGTCGGCGAGGTGCTGGATGTGACCGGCTGGCTGGGCGGCTACAACTTCCAGTGGGCCTGGGCCAGCGGCCACGCGGCCGGTGGCGTGGTGTGAACCAGATCGCCGTTCGATGCGTGCAAGGGGCGCGCGCATGGACGGTTCGCCGCGCATCGTGTATCTAGATTCGCAGATTGGGGAGCAGTGCATGCAGAACGCGAACGACATCACCATCCGCCTGCTGATCGTCGATGACAGCGGCGAGAATGCCGAAGCCATCGTCAGCACGCTGCGCAACAGCGGCATCGCGGTGCGCCCTTGGCGTCCGCAGGATGCGGCCGAGCTGTCCCAGGTGCTGTCCAGCCAGGCCATCGACCTGGTGCTGGCGTCCCCCTCGCAAGGCATCCCGCTGCCGCTGGTGGCCCAGCACATCGCCGCCAGCGGCAAGGACATTCCGCTGGTGCTGCTGGCCGATCGCATCGACGAGGACGAGCTGGTGCAGGCCAGCAGCCACGGCATCCGTGCCCTCGCCCTGCGCCAGCGCTCCGAGCATCTGTTGGCCGTGGTCCGCGACCAATGGGTGGACCTGCAGGCCCGTCGCGGCCTGCGCCGCATCGAAGCGCAGATGCGCGAGACCGAGCGCCGCTGCGATGCGCTGATCGCCTCTTCGCGCGATCCCATCGCCTACGTGCACGAAGGCATGCACATCCGTGCCAACGATGCCTACCTGGAAATGTTCGGCTACGAGCAGTTCGACGACATCGAAGGCATCTCGCTGCTGGACATGGTCGCCGCGCAGCATGTGGAAGGCTTCAAGCAGCTGCTGAAGGGCCTGAGCCGTGGCGAGGCGCCGCCGCCGCAGTACCAGCTCGATGCCCGCCACGAGGATGGCAGTACGTTCGCGGCAACCATGGAATTCACCGCCGCCACCTACGAAGGCGAATCCTGCCTGCAGGTGGTGCTTCGCCGCCGCATGGAGTTCGATCCGGAGCTGGCCCGCGAGGTCGAGGACCTGCGCCAGCGCGATCAGGTCACGGGCCTGCTCAACCGCCCGACCTTCATGCTGCAGCTGGAAAGCGCAGTGGCACAGGCCGGGCGCAGCGAAGGCCAGTTCGGCCTGCTGCTGATCGAGCCGGACCACTACGCGCGCCTGCTGCCGGACATCGGCCTGGCCTCGGCCGACGCGCTGATCGGCGCCCTTGCCGGCCTGCTGGCCGAGGTCGTTGGCGAGGACGCGCAGCTGGCCCGCTTCGGCGAACACAATTTCGCCGTACTGCAGGCCGGGCCCTACGCGCAGACCGTGGCACTGGCCGAGCGCATCCGCGAAGCGTATGCAGCGCATGTGTTCAGCATCGGCGCGCGCTCGGCCACGGTGACGGTCAGCATCGGTGGCGTGCAGGTGGGCGAGAAGATCGCCAGCATCGGCCAGGTGCTCGCACGCGCCAGCGAGTGCACGCATGCCGCCGCCGAACTGGGCAATACCTGCCGCATCTTCGACCCGGCTGCGGCCGACCGCGTCGAGGAAGAACGCGTGCTGCGCTGGGTCACCCGTATCCGTGAAGCACTGGCCGGCGACGGCTTCCAGCTGCACTACCAGCCGGTGCTGAACCTGCAGGGCGAGCCGCTGGAGCTGTACGAGGCCTACCTGCGCCTGGAGCACAACGGCGAACTGCTGAGCCCGACCGCCTTCCTGGGCATCGCCGAGGAGTACGGCCTGCTGGCGGAGATCAACCGCTGGGTGGTTTCGCAGGCCATCGCCGTACTGGGTCAGCGCGCACGCCAGGGCCACGCCACCCAGGTACTGGTGAAGGTGACGCCGGAATCGTTCGACGACCCCGAGATGATCGCCACCCTGCGGCGCGAGCTGCAGGCGCAGGGCGTGCCCGGCGAACGGCTGTGGCTGCATGCGCCGGAAGCGAAGGTGTTCACCCACCTGCGCAGTGCGCAGCAGTTCCTTGCCGAAGTGGCGCCACTGGGCTGCCGCATCGGGCTGGAGCAGTTCGGTTCGGGATTGGACTCGTTCCAGCTGCTCGCCCACTTCCAGCCGCAGTTCCTCAAGCTGGACCGCGGTTTCACCAGCGATCTGGCGGCCACCCGCGAGAACATCGACCGCATCAGCCAGATCACCGCACGCGCGCAGGAGGCCGGCATCCGCACCATCGCCGAGTTCGTCAGCGACGCCAATTCGATGACCCTGCTGTTCAGTGCCGGCGTGGATTACGTGCAGGGCGATTTCGTCGGCCCGGCGCTGCCGGAGATGGGGTTCGAGTTCGGGTGACCGCGGTAGTGCCGGCCGCTGGCCGGCAGCCTTTGGTACCCAGGGTTGCCGGCCAGCGGCCGGCCCCACCAAAAGAGAAGGCCGGCTTTCGCCGGCCTTTTCATTGATCAGGTCATGTCGACCAGATTATCGATCTTCACGTCCGGATTGACGTCGGCCTCGTAGTCGACACCCTCCACGCCAAAACCGAACAGGCGCAGGAAGTCGGCCTTGTAGCCGGCCAGGTCGCTGATCTCGTACAGGTTCTCGTTGGTGACCTGCGGCCACAGCGCGACCACCTTGCCCTGCACGTCTGCCGCCATTTCCTTGTAGTCGGCACGCAGGCGGCCTTCCTCGTCGACCAGCGCGACGGTATGGCCATCGCCATCGACCAGATCGTGGCGCAGGCGATCGATCGCCACGCCGTCGGCCTTGCCGCCGTAGAGGATGTCGTACAGCACGTCCAGCTGCTCGATGCAGCCTTCGTGGGTGCCCTTTTCCTTCATCACCTTGAACAGCAGCGACAGGTAGAGCGGCATGGTCGGAATGGCCGAGCTGGCCTGGGTGACCACGGCCTTCAGCACCGACACGCGCGCGTCGCCGCCGATTTTCGCCAGCTTCTCGCGCAGGCCCAGCACCTTGGTGTCCAGGTCCTTCTTGGCGGCGCCGATCGAGCCGTTCCAGTAGATCGCCTGGGTGATCTCTTCGCCCACGTAGGTGAAGGCCGTGGTGGTGCAGCCGTTGGCCAGCACGCCGGCGTCGGCCAGCGCGTCGATCCACATCTGCCAGTCTTCGCCACCCATCACCGCGACGGTGCCAGCGATCTCTTCCGGGGTAGCCGGCTGCAGGGTGGTTTCCGTGATTACTTCCTTGTCGGTATCCAGGCCGCGCAGGGTGATCGGCTCGCCGATCGGCTTCAGCGTGGAGCTGATGACTTCACCGATCTTGGGGTGCTTGCGACGCGGCGCCGCCAAGCTGTAGACGACCTGGTCGACCTGGCCGAGATCGGCCTTGATCATTTCGATAGTCTTCGCCTTCACTTCATCGGAGAAGGCATCGCCGTTGATGCTCTTGGCGTACAGGCCGGCTTCGTCGGCGTACTTGTGGAACGCGGCCGAGTTGTACCAGCCCGCGGTGCCCGGCTTGGATTCGGTACCCGGGCGCTCGAAGAAAATGCCCAGGGTCGCGGCGCCGCTGCCGAAGGCAGCGGTGATGCGCGCAGCCAGGCCGTAGCCGGTGGAGGCGCCGATCACCAGCACGCGCTTGGGGCCGTTCTGGATCGGCGGACGCGCGCGGATGTAGTCGATCTGCTGCTTGACCGCGGCCTCGCAGCCGGTCGGGTGGGTGGTGACGCAGATGAAGCCGCGGACGCGCGGTTTGATGACCATGGATACCTCGGGTTGGCAGATGCGGCGCACGGGGCGCTCAGCAGGAATACGGGCGCGCGCCTGCGCGCGCGAACCGCAGGATCGTAGTGCGCGGGGGCCGAATGCACAACCGACGCTGGCGTAGGGTGGTGTTTCTTTTGCAGGGTTGCACCCTGCACCCGCAGAGGCCTGAGCAACGGCCAGAGCCAGAGCAACGTCAAAAGCTGGGTTCCTGGGGGTGGGCGGGGTGGGTCCGGTTGAGGGGGACGCTGCAAGTACGTCCATGTAAGCTCGGTCGCCGCATCCATGCGGCTCACGCCCCCTCAACCGGACCCACCCCGCCTTCGACAGACTTCCGCGATCTGTTGGAACGGCGTGCGGCCTTGGTAGGTGTCGACCTTGGTCGACACGGTTGAATTCATTCGATATCTGACAGATGTGTCGACCAAGGTCGACACCTACCGACAGCCGCAGGAATCTGTCAAAGGTGGGGCGGTGTCGGAGTGCGGGGTGTCAGCCGCATGGATGCGGCTGCCAAGCCTACAGGGACGTACTTGCGGCGCCCCCGCACTCCGACACCGCCCCACCAATCCACGGAATGCCCGCTGTTGCTGTTGCTGTTGCCTCTGCAGGTGCAGGGCTGCAAGCCCTGCCAACAAAAAACCCCGCTTGCGCGGGGTTCTCTGTGTGCTGCGTGCAGCAGGCGTTTACGGGCGACGGGCCAGGGCCTCGACGTCCTTCGCCTTCGGCAGCAGGTCCTGCTTGCTGACGCGCAGGAAACCGATCGTCAGCATCGGCACCGCCACCAGGATCGAGGACAGCACCACGATCACCGCACCGATCATGTGCGTCTCGGCCAGGCCTTCCATCGAGCTGCCGCCGTACATGTACAGGGCCAGCGCCGACAGGAAGAACATGACCGCGGTGATCACCGTACGCGACAGCGTCTGGTTGATCGAACGGTTCAGCACTTCCATCGAGTCCACGCGCAGGCTGCGGAAGTTCTCGCGGACGCGGTCGAAGACCACGATGATGTCGTTGATCGCAAAGCCCATCACCGACAGCAGGCCGGCCAGCACGGTCAGGTCGAACTCACGACCCAGCAGGGACACGTAAGCGACCGTCACGATCAGGTCGAACATCGCCACGATGCTGGCGGTGACCGCGAACTTCCACTCGAAGCGCACTGCGATGTAGATCAGGAAGCCGGCCAGCATGAAGATGGTCGCGTACAGGCCATTCATCGCCAGATCCTTGCCGATCTGCGGGCCTACGAACTCGTTGCGCAGCACGGTGGCCTGATTGTCGGCAGAAGACAGCGCCTTCACCACGGCGGCAGCGGTGGCCTTGTCCTCGGCGGCGGCGTCACCGGTACCCGGCGCATGCTCACCGTGCGGGGCCAGGCGGATCAGCAGGTCGGTGTTGCCACCGACGCTCTGGACCTGGGCGCCCTCAAAGCCACTCTGCTCGAGCTTGTTGCGGACCTGCTCGACGTCCACCGGCTTGTCGAAGCGGGCTTCGATCAGGGTGCCGCCGGTGAAGTCCAGCGCATAGTTGAAGCCCTTGATGCCGATGATGGCGACCGAGGCCAGGAACACCACGATGGTGACTGCCATGGCGACATGGCGCCAGCGCATGAAGTCGATCTTGGTGTCGTTCGGGAGGATGTGCAGCGGAAACAGTTTCATTGTGCGTGTCGTCCCGTCAGATGGCCACGTTCTGGAGCTTCTTGCGACGGCCGTAGATCAGCGTCGCCAGCGCACGCGACACGGTGATCGCGGTGAACATGGAGGCGAAAATACCGATGATCATGGTCAGTGCGAAGCCCTTCAGCGGACCGGTACCGAATGCGAACAGCGCCACACCGACGATCAGGCCGGTCAGGTTGGCGTCGAGGATGGTGCCCGAGGCACGCTCGTAACCGGTCACGATCGCGGTCTTGCCCGGCACACCGGCACGCAGCTCTTCACGGATACGCTCGTTGATCAGCACGTTGGCGTCCACCGACAGGCCGACCGACAACGCCAGGCCGGCGAAGCCCGGCAGGGTCATGGTCGCGCCAAACAGCGACATCACCGCCACCACGATCAGCAGGTTGAACAGCATCGCGATCGAGGTGATCACACCGAACATGCGGTAGTAGACGCTGAAGAACACCAGGGTGAACAGGAACGCGAACACCACTGCGCGCATGCCGTTCTTGACGTTCTCGGCGCCGAGGCTCGGGCCGACCACACGCTCTTCGACGAAGTCCATCGGCGCGGCCAGCGAGCCGGACTTCAGCAGCTTGGCCAGGTCGTCGGCTTCCTTCTTCTGCAGGCCGGTGGTCTGGAAGTTCTTGCCGAACACGCCGTTGATGTTGGCCACCGAGATCACTTCCTCGTTGACCTTGAAGCCACGCACTTCCTGGCCGTCAACCAGGGTCACGGTCGGCACGCGTTCGGTATACACCACCGCCATCGGCTTGTTCACGTTGGCGCTGGTGAAGTCGAACATGCGCTGGCCGCCGACGTTGTTCAGCGTCACGCTGACCGCCGGGGCACCGCTGGTGGAGTCGGTCACCGCCTGCGCGCCGACCATCTGGTCGCCGGTGACGATCACGCGCTTGTTCAGCAGGATCGGACCGCCGCCGTCACGGCGCTGATAGACCTTCGCTTCCGGCGGGATGCGGCCGGAGTCGATGGCGTCCTGGGCATTGCCCTCGACCACCGCGCGGTATTCCAGGGTGGCGGTGGCGCCGATCATGCGCTTGGCTTCGGCAGTGTCCTGCACGCCGGGCAGCTGCACGACCACGCGGTCGGCACCCTGGCGCTGGATGATCGGCTCGGCCACGCCGAGCTGGTTCACGCGGTTGCGCAGGGTGTTGATGTTCTGCTCGATGGCGCCATTGGCGATCTGCGCGATCTCGGTCTCCGGCACGGTCACCGTGATTCGGTTGCCGCTGACGTCGTAGCCGAGCGTCGGCTGCGCCTTCACCAGCGCCGCACGGGCACGCTGTGCGGCGTCATCACCGGCGGACGGGCTCAGGTTGGCCACGATGCTGTTGTCCGCGCGACGCTCCACCGACTGGTACGCGATGCGCGCGTCACGCAGGGTGCTGCGCACGTCTTCGGTGTAGGCGTCCAGGCGCTTGTCGAGGGCGGCCTTCTGGTCGACCTGCAGCACGAAGTGCACACCACCCTGCAGGTCCAGGCCCAGCACCATCGGGCGACCACCGAGGTTGGCCAGCCAGTCCGGCACGGTCGAGGCCAGGTTCAGGGCCACGGTGTACTTTTCGCCGACGGTGTCGCGCAGGGCGTCGCTGGCAGCGGACTGCGCCTTCAGGTCCGGCAGGCGGACAATCAGGCTTTCCCCTTCCTTCTCGACACCGACGGGGGTGACACCGGCCGTCTTCAGGTCGGCCAGCACACGGTCGCGCAGCGCATCGTCGATCTGCCCGCCACGGTTGGCGGTGATCTGGAGGGCCGGGTCCTTCTGGTAGATGTTGGGCAGCGCGTACAGCGCGCTGAGCGCCAGTACGATCAGGATGACGACGTACTTCCAGCGTGGAAATTCGAGCATTGCTTGGGTCCCGCGCGGCGCCATCCCCGGCGCCGCGGTTGTGCATCGGAAAGGGAGTGGCTTACTGGGCCGACTTCAGGGTACCGGCCGGCAGCACGTTGCCGACAGCGCCCTTCTGCACGCGGATGCGCACGTTGTCAGCCACTTCAATGGTGATGAAGTTGTCGCCGATGTCGGTGACGATGCCGGCGATGCCGCCGTTGGTCAGCACTTCATCGCCACGCTTGATCTTCTCCAGCATGGCCTTGTGCTCCTTCTGCCGCTTCATCTGCGGGCGGATCATCAGGAAGTACATGATGGCGATCAGGATGACCGGGAACAGCAGCGTGGTCAGGCCCATGCCCTGCGGTTGGCCGCCGGCGGCCTGGGCGTGGGCGGCGGGAATCAGGAAAGCAAGCAGGTTCATCGTTGGTCCTTTGGTTGGGCGGCGCTTCAGCCCTTTCACGGGCACGAGGTGTCGACCGCGGATCTGGGTCAGCCTTGAAGTATGCCACGGCCCCGGGCGTTCGTCCTTGGGCCGTTTGGCAGGGGCGTTCGGGTTACAGGGGCGGGGCCACCGCCCCGCGTGCCGCGTAGAAGGACTCGCGGAAGGCCAGGAAGGTTCCCGCCTCGATGGCCGCGCGGATGTCGGCCATCAGCTTTTCGTAATAGAACAGGTTGTGCAGGGTACCGAGCATCGGCGCCAGCATCTCGTTGCAGCGGTCCAGGTGGCGCAGGTAGGAACGCGTGTAACCGCCGGTGCAGGCCACGCAGCCGCAGCCCGGCTCGATCGGGTCCATGTCCCGCGCATACTGGGAATTCCGGATGCGAACGGTGCCGAACGAGGTGAAATAGTGGCCGTTGCGGGCGTTGCGCGTCGGCATCACGCAGTCGAACATGTCCACGCCACGTGCGACACCCTCGACCAGGTCCTCCGGCCGGCCCACACCCATCAGGTAGCGCGGACGGTCGCTTGGCAGCTCCGGGTCCAGGTGGTCGAGCATGGCGTTGCGCTCGTGCTCCGGCTCGCCCACGGCCAGGCCGCCGATGGCATAGCCGTCGAAGCCGATCGCCTGCAGGGCCTCGGCCGAGCGGCTGCGCAGGTCGGTGTGCACGCCGCCCTGGACGATGCCGAACAGGGCCGCGTCATTGCCCAGCTCGTCATGCGCGTTGCGGCTGCGCTGGGCCCAGCGCAGGCTCAGCTCCATCGACCGGCGCGCCACATCCTCGGTGGCCGGGTACGGGGTGCACTCGTCGAAGATCATCACCACGTCCGAATCGAGCACCTTCTGGATCTTCATGCTCTCTTCCGGGCCCAGGAACACACGGGCGCCGTCGGTGGGCGAGGCAAAGGTCACGCCCTGCTCGGTGATCTTGCGGCGGTGGGCCAGCGAGAACACCTGGAAGCCACCGGAGTCGGTCAGGATCGGGCCGTCCCAGCGGCAGAAGCCGTGCAGGCCGCCGTGGTCGGCGATGATGTCCAGGCCCGGGCGCAGGTACAGGTGGAAGGTGTTGCCGAGGATGATCTCGGCGCCCAGCGCACGCACCTGGTCCGGCAGGATGCCCTTGACCGAGCCATAGGTCCCGACCGGCATGAAGGCCGGTGTTTCCACCGTGCCACGCGGGAAGGTCAGGCGGCCACGGCGGGCACGGCCGTCGCGGGTCTGGAGCTGGAACTGCAGTCGGGACATGGAGCGGTCATTCGGGCAAATAGTTGCTCATTGTCTCCCAAAACCGGCTCGACCGCCCATTCAGGCCTGAACGGCACGGCAGTAGAGCCACGCCATGCGTGGCTTTCCTGGTCTCCAGGCACCTGCAAGTGCGCACCAACGGTGCGCACCCACCACAAGCAGGCAGAGGTCAGCGCCCTACCCCGCCTGCGGGAACAGCAGCATCGCGTCGCCGTAGCTGAAGAAGCGGTAGCGCTGCTCGATCGCGTGCCGGTAGGCCTCGAACACGCGCTCCTTGCCGGCGAACGCGGAGATCATCATCAGCAGCGTGCTTTCCGGCAGGTGGAAGTTGGTCACCATCGCGTCGACGCTGCGGATGCGGTAACCCGGGGTGATGAAGATCTGCGTTTCACCGGCAAACGGCAGCAGCTCGCCGTCGCGCATCGCGCTTTCCAGCGCGCGCACCACGGTGGTGCCGACGCCGATCACGCGGCCGCCGGCGGCGCGCGTGCGCCGCACCTGCTGCACCAGCTCGGCACCCACGTTCAGCCACTCGCGGTGCATCACGTGGTCCTTCAGGTCATCGGCACGCACCGGCTGGAAGGTGCCTGCACCCACGTGCAGGGTGACGTGCCCGAACTCCACGCCCTTGTCCTTCAGTGCGGCCAGCAGCGGTTCGTCGAAATGCAGGCCGGCGGTCGGCGCCGCCACCGCCCCCACTTCGCGCGCGAACACAGTCTGATAGCGCTCGCGGTCGTCCACGCCCGGCTCGCGCTGGATGTACGGCGGCAGCGGCAGGCGGCCGGCGTGCAGCAGCCACTGTTCCAGCGATTCCGGCACATGGAACTGCAGTACGTAGAACTCGCCATCGCGGCCCAGCACCTCTGCTTCACCGCCGGCATCCAGCGCGATGCGGCTGCCGGCCTTCGGTGACTTGCTGGCGCCCACCTGGGCACGTGCCTGCTGGCCGCCCAGCAGGCGCTCGATCAGTATCTCCACGCGGCCACCGCTGGCCTTCTGCCCGAACAGGCGCGCCGGGATCACCCGGGTGTCGTTGAACACCAGCAGGTCGCCCGGCTGCAGCAGCGACGGCAGGTCGCGCACCTGCAGGTCGGTGAAGGCATCGGGCGCCGGCGGTACCAGCAGCAGGCGGCTTGCGGAACGTTCGGCCAGCGGGGCCTGCGCGATCAGTTCAGCCGGCAGGTCGTAATGGAAATCGGACTTCTTCAAGGCAGTGGGCGGCAACAGGTCGACAATGGCGCGCATTGTACGTCCAGCGTCTGCGAGCCGGCGTGCTTCGCGGCGAACGTCGCGGAAAATGCTGCTATGCAGCAGGTTTCTGCGGGGTTATCGCGCAAAAAAACAAGTGCTAGCATCGAGCCGGAAGTCCGCTGCACGAGCCTGCCCCCAAGCGCGCGTGATGACGCGCGTTTTGCTTTTGAAGACCCGTGCGACCCATTGTTTCAGGAGATCTGCAATGAGCTTCATCGAACGCCTCGCCCCCCTGCGCAGCCAGCCCGGCACCCGTCTCACCACCGGGCTGGACGATGCCACCCTGACCGCCCTGTCCGCCAACCACCCGCAGCTGATCGCTGCGGTGGACGCCGCTGCCGAGGAGTTCGCGCGCGTGCAGGCCGACCTGGGGCCGCTGCTGGCGCAGGACGAACAGGCGCAGATCGACGCGATGCAGGACGGTTTCGTCAATTTCTATGCCGATGACGCGGTGACCCCGTACGTGGCACTGGCTGCGCGCGGCCCATGGGTGGTCACCCTGAAGGGCGCCGTGCTGTACGACGCCGGCGGCTACGGCATGCTCGGCTTCGGGCACACCCCGGACGCCGTGCTGGAGGCGATGGCCCGCCCGCAGGTGATGGCCAACATCATGACCCCCAGCCTGTCGCAGCAGCGCTTCATCACCGCCCTGCGCGCCGAGATCGGCCACCGCCGTGGCGGCTGCCCGTTCACCCGTTTCATGTGCCTGAATTCCGGTTCCGAAGCGGTCGGCCTGGCGGCCCGCATCGCCGATGTCAACGCCAAGCTGCAGACCGACCCGGGTGCGCGCCACGCTGGCGCTGCGATCAAGCGCGTGGTGGTCAAGGGCAGCTTCCATGGCCGTACCGACCGCCCTGCCCTGTATTCCGATTCCAGCCGCAAGAGCTACATGCAGCACCTGGCCAGCTATCGTGGCGAAGACTCGGTGATCACCGTGGCGCCGTACGACGAAGCCGGCCTGCGCAAGGTGTTCGAGGACGCCGCGCGCAACCAGTGGTTCATCGAGGCGGTGTTCCTGGAGCCGGTGATGGGCGAAGGCGATCCGGGCCGTTCGGTGCCGCCGTCGTTCTATGCCGTGGCCCGCGAACTGACCCGTGCCCACGGCAGCCTGCTGCTGCTCGACTCGATCCAGGCCGGCCTGCGCGCGCATGGCGTGCTGTCGGTGGTCGATTACCCGGGCTTCGAAGGCCTCGACCCGCCGGACATGGAGACCTATTCCAAGGCCCTCAACGCCGCGCAGTACCCGCTGTCGGTGCTGGCGGTGACCGAGCATGCCGCGCAGCTGTACCGCAAGGGCATCTATGGCAATACCATGACCAGCAACCCGCGTGCGCTGGACGTGGCCTGCGCCACCTTGGCCCAGCTGACCCCGCAGGTGCGCGCCAACATCGCCGAACGCGGTGCCGAGGCCGTGCGCAGGCTGGAACAGCTGAAGAACGAGCTGGGCGGGCTGATCACCAAGGTGCAGGGCACCGGTCTGCTGTTCTCCTGCGAGCTGGCCCCGCAGTTCAAGTGCTACGGTGCCAACTCGACCGAGGAATGGCTGCGCCAGCACGGCATCAACGTGATCCACGGCGGCGAGAACTCGCTGCGCTTCACCCCGCACTTCGGCATGGACAGCGAGGAGCTGGACCTGCTGGTGGGCATGGTCGGCCGCGCCCTGCGTGAAGGCCCGCGCCGCGAGCAGGCCGCTGCCGCGTAAGCCTGCTTGGCGTTTGTAGAGTCGAGCCGTGCTCGACTCGGCCTTTGCCGCGATCTGAACGAAGATCAGCCGAGCATGGCTCGGCTCTACAGAAGGGCTCATAATCCAAGGACACCCCGTCCCCGACCGCCCTGCGGTTGGCGACGGGGCGTTTTCGTTTCCGGCCAAGAGACAGGAAGATCCATGAAATCGATCTGTGTGTACTGTGGTTCCAACGCTGGCAGCAAGCCGGCCTACACCGAACGCGCCATTGCCCTGGGTGACCGCATCGCCCGCGACGGCCTGCGCCTGGTGTATGGCGGCGGCAACGTCGGCCTGATGGGAACCGTGGCCAATGCCGTGCTCGCCGCTGGCGGCGAGGTGACCGGCGTGATCCCGCGCCAGCTGGCCGACTGGGAAGTGGCGCACCGTGGCCTGACCGAACTGGAGATCGTCGGTTCGATGCATGAGCGCAAGTCGCGCATGTTCGATCTTGCCGACGGTTTCGTCGCCCTGCCCGGCGGCTTCGGCACCATGGAAGAGATCTTCGAGATGCTGACCTGGCGCCAGCTGGGCATCGGCAACAAGCCATGCGCATTCCTCGATGTGGACGGCTTCTACGCCCCGCTGATCGGCATGATCGATCGCATGGTGGAAGAACGCTTCCTGCATCCGGACCAGCGCCAGGACCTGTGGTACGGCTCGGACATCGAAGAGATGCTGGAGTGGATGAAGAACTACCAGCCGGCCCAGGCCTCGAAGTGGATCGACGAGAAGCGCCGCGCCGCCCTGCGATGATGCAGCTGCACGCGGTGGCTCAGGCCGCCGCGTGCGCCCACGGCGCGGGCCGCCCCAGCAGGTAGCCCTGGCCGTAGTCGCAGCCCAGTTCACGCAGGGTCTGCCGCTGCGCGTCGGTCTCGATGCCTTCGCCAATGGTCTCAATGCCCAGCGTGCGCGCCAGCGACAGCACGCCTTCCACCAGCGCCCGCGTACTCTGCACTTCCGGACCGTGCAGGCCGGCGATGAAGCTCTGGTCGATCTTCAGCGTGCTGATCGGGAAACGGTGGAGGTAGGACAGCGCGGAGAACCCGGTACCGAAATCGTCCAGCTGCACCTGGATGCCGCGCTCGCGCAGGCCCTGCAGGATACGCAGCGTGTGCGGGCCGTCGTCCAGCAACGCCACCTCGGTGATTTCCAGGCGCAGCCGGCGCGGATCGGCACCACAGCTGTCGAGCAGGCCGAACAGGCGATCACTGAACTCTGCCGAGCGGAAATGCCGGGGCGATACGTTCACCGAGACGTAGCCTTCGCCTCCCCGTGCCAGCCCCGCGATGACCTGCTCGTAGATCAGCCAGTCCACCTGTTCGATCAGGCCGCTCTCTTCACCCAGCTCCAGGAACGCGCCGGGCAGCAGCAGGCCACGGCGCTCATGCTGCCAGCGCAGCAGCGCCTCGTGACCGACCACTTCGCCGTCGGACAAGCGCACGATCGGCTGATAGAACGGCACGAAATCGCGGTTGTTGATCGCACGGCGCAGGTCGGCTTCCAGGTCCAGGCTGCGCATGGCTTCTTCGCGCATGTCCTCGTCGAAGATCGCACAGCGGTCATGGCCCTGCGCCTTGGCCCGGTACATGGCCGCATCCGCATCGCGCAGCAGCTCTTCTCCGGTGCGGTAGCGCGGATTCCACAGGGCAATGCCCAGGCTGCCGGACGGAAACAGTTCGCGCCCGGCGATCCACATCGATTCCTGCAACGCCAGCAGCAGCCGCTGGCCGAAATCCAGTGCCTGCGCCAGGCCCTGCGGGCACTGCAGCAGCACAGCGAACTCATCACCGCCAAGCCGGGCCACCACATCTTCGGCACCTGCCATCGACACGATGCGCTTGGCCACTTCCACCAGCATGCGGTCGCCGGCGGCATGGCCGATGCTGTCGTTGACCAGCTTGAAGCGGTCCAGATCGAGGAACAGCACGGCGAACACCGGTCCGCCCTCGCGCTTGGCCAGCGACAGTGAATCCTGCAGGCGATCCAGCAGGTGCAGGCGGTTGGGCAGGCCTGTCAGCGCATCGTGCATGGCCTGGTGGGTCAGGCGCTGCTCGGCACGCAGGCGCTCACCGATCTGCCCAAGCAGCTTTTCGTTGACCTCGGCCAGTTCGCGGGTGCGTTCCTCAACGCGCTTTTCCAGCTCGGCATGTGCCGAACGCAGCCGCTGCTGGTCGCGCTGGCGCGCAAGCCCGGTTCCGATGTTCTGCGCAACGAAGGTCAGCAGCCGCTGATCGTGCACGCTGAACGTGCTGTTCTCGCTGTAGCTCTGCACCACGATCGCACCCACCACCTCATCGTCGCGCAGCAACGGCACGCCCAGCCAGCAATGCGAGCGCGCGCCGGACTCGCGCACTTCACCACTGGCCAGCAGCGCATCGATCTGCGCGCGTGACGCCAGCAGCGGGCGCCGGTTGCGCACCACGTATTCGGTCAGGCCCCGGCTGAACGGCCGTGGCGCGCGGCTGGCATTGTGCTCGTCCACCGAATACACGAAGTCCAGGCCGTTGCCGGCCGGGTTGACCAGGGCGATGTAGAAATTGCGTGCGTCGAGCAGGCGCCCGACCACCCCATGCACCTGACCATAGAACTGGTCCAGGCTGTCGGCAGACATCGCCATCTCGGCGATGTTGTACAGCGCGGTCTGCAACTGTTCGGCACGGCGACGCTCGGCCACCTCATCCTGCAGGCTGCGGTTGGCGCGCTGCAGTTCCTGGGTGCGCCGCGCCACCTGCTGCTCCAGCCGCACCTGCGCCTGGCGCCGGTCCATCGCGGTCTGTACGTGCTGCGCAACGAAGCCCAGCAATGCGCGCTCGGCCTCGCCATAGCGGGCTGCCTGTTCATAGCTCTGAACCACGATGGCGCCGCAGACGCGGCCGTCCCGCAGCATCGGCACGCCCAGCCAGTCCAGGCTTTCGGGCCCACGCTGCGGGTCGTGCTCCTGTTCCATCACCTGCGCCAGCAGCCTGCGCGAGGGACCACTGAGCGGCTTGCCATGGCGCAACAGCGCCACGGTCAGGCTGCGCGGCATCTCGCTGGCGTCATGGCTCTGCGTGGGATCGGCGACGAAGTCATCGACCTGATCGGCGAAGTACAGGAAGCGTATCTGGTCGCGCACATCGTCGTATTCCACGATGTAGCAGTTCTCGGCATACATCAGCGTGCCCAGCACACCATGCACGTGGCGCAGCATCTCGGGCATTTCCAGGTCGGCACCGGCCAGATCTGCAATCTGGAACAGGGCCTGCTGCAGCCGTTCGGCCTCTTCCAGTGCCTTGATCTGGCCGGCCTGGCGGCCGCGCTGCAGCGCCAGCTCAATCGCCTGCCGGGCCAGCCCCCACCAAGCGGGTGAAGGCACCGCGCCCGCAACCGACAGCAGCAGCCGCGCACCGTCATACTCCCAGCCGTGCTGGCCATCGCCGGTGGCGGGCTCCACGGACGCAGCGCTGTCAATCGCATGCAAGGGCCAGCCCCCTCGGCCACTCCCCAGCTGCGGGTCGTCCCAGCCAACGCGGACCACGGCCGTTTCCGGCAAAAGCGCATGCAACGCGCGCACCAGCGCCGTGCTCAACACGGCCTCGTGTAGTGGCTCTTCCGCCGATTCAGCATGCGTGGACAAATGACAATCTCTTGGCGCCGTCTGTGCGTCGCCTCCCCTGAGCCGCCGAGCATAGCGCGCCACCCGGGGGGCAATGGAAGCCCGTAAACCCCGAATCGTGCGCCCGTACGTTTTTCGTGCTGTCCGTAGCTGCTTCCATGCCATGAACCTCGCCCTGCCCGCCCCTGCCACCGGCTATGCGCCACCGCCTGCAGGCCTTACCCTGTACGCCGTGGAAGCCAGCGCACTGCCAACCGATGAAGCCTTGATGCTGGCCTGGGCCGGTGGCGACCTGCGCGCGTTCGAAAGCCTGTATGGGCGCCACCGCAAGCGCCTGTTCGGCTTCCTGCTGCGGCAACTGCGCGACACCGCGCTGGCCGAGGAGATCTTCCAGGACGTCTGGCAGCGGGTGATCAGCGCCCGTGCCGGGTGGCAACCGGACGCGGCGTTCAGCACCTGGCTGTTCCGCATCGCCCACAACCGCCTGAACGACCATTGGCGCGCCGCCCGCCACCGCCCGGCTGCCCCGGCCGATGCCGATCTGCGCCTGGCCGCGATCGAGGATGGGCAGACCCCGGAAGGCGAGCTTTCCGAATTCGAACAACGTCGCCGCATCCAGCTGGCGATGGAACAACTGCCGCCTGAGCAGCGCGAAGTGCTGCAACTGCGGCTGGATCAGGAACTGAGCCTGGAGGAGATCGGCCAGATCACCGGCGTAGGCCGGGAAACCGTGAAATCGCGGCTGCGCTATGCGATGGACAAGCTGCGTGCGGGATTGAACGCATGAACCGAGACGAACCGCTGACGCCGGAAGAACGCGAGCTGGCCCGGCTGCTCGGCCGTCGCGCCGAGCAGGCTCCGCCCGCCGCACTGGACGCTGCCATCCTGGCCGCGGCCCGCGCCGCCGTGGACGCGCCGGCGGCCGATGCGGTCGCCTCTCCCGAGGCGCCGCGCACGCAGCGCACACGCCCGCGTTGGCCGGCGGTGTTCGGCATCGCCGCCTCGATGGTGTTTGCCATCGGCATCGCCTGGCAGCTGCGTCCGGAACCGCCGCCGGTTCCGGCCGGTGAGGCCGCTGTTGCTGCGGCACCGGCAGCGGCAGAAGACGTTGCGGCTGCCGATCAGGCCGCTGACCGCAGTGCAGCCGACAGCGCTGTGGCGGCCGCCGAACCAAGCGCTGCGCCCGCAGCACCCGAGGCCGCCCCTGTTGCCGCTGCCCCGGCACCGGCCATCGCACGCGCGCCCGAGCCGGCGCCGGCCGAGACCGCTGAAGCGCCGGCCCAGGCTGCACGATCGATGGCTGCGGATGCGGCCGCCGATACCGCCTTTGCGGCCCTCCCGCCAGCGCCGACGGCAGCACCGGCCGCAGCGCCGCCTGCGCCACCGGCATCCGCCGCCTACTCGGCACCGGCACCTGCACCGGCATTCGCGCCGGCAGCGTCCGGGGCACTGAAAGCACGCACGGCCGCGGCACCTGCACCGGCAGCCAATGCCGCCGAGGTCGAGCGGGCGGAGGCGCTGGATCGGGTGGAGATCACCTCGATGAAGCGTGAGGCTCCCAGCCGTTCGGCTCCGGGCATCATGCGCCGCGGCAGCGATGCGGGCCTGAGCGCGGATACCGTGCAGGCCGAGGTGGACGCCGACGCGCGCCTGCCACGCCGGCAGTGGCTGCAGAAAATCCGCGAGCGCCGTGACCAGGACCAGCGCGACCTCGCCCGCGCCAGCCTGGAACGCTACATCCAACAGTATCCGGAAGCGCGCCTGCCGCGCGACCTGCGCCCGCTGCTGGACGACTGAAACGGGCGGGGGTACCCGGCAACACCGTAGAATGGCGGGAATGCTCGATACCCTCGCCCAGCCCGTCAGCCACACGCTGGAAGTCAAACACAGCCGTTTCATCGCCCATGCCGCGCCGATCGACGGCGCCCCCGCAGCGCTGGCGTTCCTGCAACAGGTTGCCGTGGCCGACGCTACGCACAACTGCTGGGCCTACCGGCATGGCCAGGACTACCGCTCCAGCGATGATGGCGAGCCGGCAGGCACCGCCGGGCGGCCGATCCTGGCCGCGATCGACGGGCAGGGCTTCGATCGGGTGATGGTGGTGGTGACGCGCTGGTTCGGTGGCATCAAGCTCGGCGCCGGCGGCCTGGTCCGGGCGTACGGTGGCGCCGCCGCAGAATGCCTGCGCACCGCGCCGCGGCTGGCGCTGGTCGCCATGGCACGGCTGCAGCTGCAGGCCGGCTTCGAAGACCTGGGCACCCTGCATGCGGCCCTGCCGGGGTTCGGCGCGGAGAAGCGCGATGAACAGTTCGACGCGAACGGGGTGTGCCTGCGGGTCGAATTGCCGGCCGATCAGGTCGACGCATTGAAAATCCGCCTGCGCGACGCCACTCGTGACCGTATCCGCATAGAAGACGACCACCAGGATGACTGACAAGGACGGCGCCCCCGCCTCGCCCCCGCCGCTGCGCCGCCTTGGCAGCCTGCGCACGCTATGGCCGTTCGTGCGCCGCCACAGTGGCCTGTTCACCGCTTGGCTGATGGCCCTGGCGGTGTCTTCGGCGGCCACGCTGAGCCTGCCGCCGGCGGTCAAGCAGATGATCGACCATGGCTTCAGCAGCGGCGGCCAGATCAACCGTGCCTTCGCCCTGCTGATGCTGGTGGCCGTGGTGCTGGCCCTGGCCACCGCCGCGCGCTTCTACTTCGTGTCGCTGCTGGGCGAAAAGGTCGTGGCTGACCTGCGCAGCCGCCTCTACGCACACCTCATCCAGCTCGGTGCCGGCTTCCATGACCGCAGCCGCAGCGGTGAGCTGGTCTCGCGCCTGACCGCCGACAGTGAGCTGCTGCGCAGCGTGGTCGGCTCGACCATGTCGGTGGCATTGCGCAGCAGCGTCACGGTGGTCGGCAGTCTGGCGATGCTGTTCGTCACCAGCCCGCGGCTGGCGGCGTGGTCGCTGCTGGGCATTCCGCTTGCGGTACTGCCGATCATTATCGGTGCGCGCAAGCTGCGCACCGTCGCGCGCAGCAGCCAGGACCGCATCGCCGATGCGAACAGCCTGGCCAGCGAGACCCTGGGCGCCGTAAGGACGGTACAGGCGCATGCACGCGAACCCTACGAGCGCGGCCGCTTCGACCATGCACTGGGCGATGCCATCAAGGCCGCCCGCCGCCGCATCGGTGCGCAGTCGCTGGTCACCGCCAGCGCCATCCTGCTGGTGTTCGGCGCCATCGTCGGCGTGCTGTGGCTGGGCGCGCACGATGTCATCGACGGCCGCCTCAGCGCAGGCACCCTTGGCCAGTTCGTGCTGTACGCGCTGATCGGTGGTGGTTCGGTCGGTGCGCTGGCCGAAGTCTGGAACGAACTGCAGCGCGCGGCCGGCGGCATGGGCCGCATCGGCGAACTGCTGCAGGAAGACATCGAGATCCGCGCGCCGGCGCAGCCGCACGTGCTGCCGCAGCCGCTGCGTGGCGAGATCCGGTTCGACGACGTGGTGTTCCATTACCCGCAGCGGCCTGACCAGGCGGCGCTGGACCATTTCAACCTGCACGTGCGCCCGGGCGAGACGGTGGCCCTGGTTGGCCCGTCCGGCGCAGGCAAGAGCACGGTGCTGTCGATGCTGCTGCGCTTCCACGATCCGGCCAGTGGCCGCATCTGCGTGGATGGCATCGACGTGCGCCAGGTCGACCCGGCCGAACTGCGCGGACAGCTGGCGCTGGTTCCGCAGCAGCCGACGCTGTTTGCCGCCAGCGCGCGCGACAACATCCGCTATGGCCGCCTGCAGGCCAGCGACAGCGAGGTGGAAGATGCCGCACGCGCCGCCGAGGCGGACGGATTCCTGCGCGCGTTGCCGCAGGGCTATGACAGTGAGCTGGGCGAGCGCGGCGCCCGCCTGTCCGGTGGCCAGCAGCAGCGTGTGGCGATTGCCCGCGCACTGCTGAAGGATGCGCCGATCCTGCTGCTGGACGAAGCCACCAGCGCGTTGGACGCGCAGAGCGAGCACAGCGTGCAGCAAGCGCTGGAACGCCTGATGGCGGGCCGCACCACGCTGGTCATTGCCCACCGCCTGGCCACCGTGCTCAAGGCCGACCGCATCGTGGTGATGGACCAGGGCCGCATCGTCGCCGAGGGCACGCACGCGCAGCTGCTGGCCGAAGGCGGACTGTACGCTGAACTTGCACGCCTGCAGTTCATCGATTGATGACGTCCGCCTAACATCGGCGCGGCCAAGCTGGCCGCGCAACAGCAGCATCCGCTGAAGGAGGTGCACGATGTCGTTCCGTCAGTTCCCCGCCGTCGACAGCAACGGCGAAAGCCACATCATCATCGAGTTCAAGCCCGAGGCGAATGGCAGCGGGCACCATTCCGAAGCCACGCCACGCTACGAACTGGATGATGGACGGCCGCTGGTACGCGACGGCCGCGAGTTCACCACCAGTGGCGGTGAGCTGAGGCTGACGATCTGAGGTTCGCCGGGCATGGCCCGGCGCCACCGGATTTCGTACCGCTCCGCTCTGGTGGGTGTCGACCTTGGTCGACACGCCTTTTGCCTCTGGTAGGTGTCGACCTTGGTCGACACGCTTTTTGCCAAAGGCGGTCGAGCATGGCTCGACCCTACAAAAAGCGTGATCAATTTTTGACCAAGCATCTTGACAGCCTTTACTACCAAGGGCTGAGCGAGGTTATCCACACCTTTGCTCAGAAATCATCCACACCGCCTGTGGATGAATGTGCTCAGCCCAGCACCCGCCCGATGCCGCTGGCGTCCACTTCAGCGGCCGCGCGACTGATCGCCCCCGGATCGCTGCCGGCCACGAACCCGATCCGGAAATGCACTTCGCCGCCAGGCGTGCGCGAGGAATGGATCGAGGCCAGGCTGATGCGGTGCTGCTCGAACACATTCAGCAGTTCACGCAGTGAGCCCGGCCGGTCTTCCGGCAGGTGCACCGACAACGCATTGCGCTCGGTCAGGTCAGCCAGCAGATAGCCCACGCGTTCAAAGGTGTAGTTGCCCTCGGCCAGTGCCTGCTCGCCGAAGGCACTGCGGCTGGCCGACAGCAGCTGCTCACGGAATGCACTGCGTGCAGTGTCGTCGGCCTGTCCGACCTGGGCCTGCAGGGCCTGCAGCTGGCCGACCAAGCGCTCCAGCATCGGCGCCACGTACGGGTTGCCGAACTGGATGTCCTCGTAGATAGCGGGGTTCAGCGACAGGATGCGCGAGATGATCGCCGTATCCAGTTCGAACGATGCCGACCGGTACGGCATCATCGCGGCCAGGTCGCCCAGCTGCGGCTGGTACTGGCGCAGCACGCCGGCCTGGGCCAGGTGGGTGGCATGCACCATCGCCTGTACCAGCGCCATCATCTGGTCGTGATGCTGCGGCGTGGCCCGCACGCACTCAGCCTGCAGCGCCGTGCACAGCGAATCGACCCATGGCTGCCAGTGCCGCAGCCGCGCTTCGCAGACCACCATCACCCGACCCTTCAGGGTCGGCGCTTTCGGTGGCGCGGTCATCGGGTGCAGCCCGACCACCTCGGCCTGCGAGGCCAGCATCGCCTGCACCGGTGCCTCCTTCACCGAGGTCACGTCCAGCCACAGCCGGTCCTGCTCGCGGCCGGCCGACTGCCGCACGTACTCGGCGATCAACGCGGGCGTATGCCGGATCGGCGCCGAGAACACCAGCACATCGGCCTGCGCGAGCAGCTGTTCCGGCGTATGCGAGCCCGGATCAGCCGGATCATGGCCGATGACCCGCAGCTGCATGTGCTGCTGGAAGAAGCGGGTCAGCCAGCGCCCGTAGGCGCCGGCACTGCCGACGATGCCGACCGTGCGCGGCGTGCGTTCGAGCAGGCCGCTCATGCCACGCGTTCGGCGCGGAAGCGCGTCCCCTCGGCCAGCGCGGCAGGCGCTGCAGCGATCACGTCGAATTCTTCGAAGCCGTTGTCCAGGGTCGCCTCCAGGGCCGCGTGGGTGCCGGCAATCGCACGCGAGATCGCCTGCTGCATCGATTCGCCGCGCAGCAGGAACGACACCACCAGCGACATCAGCACATCACCCGTACCGGCCACGTCCACCGGCAGCAGGGGCGAGGTCCAGCGCCAGGTCTCCTCGCGGCCGACAGCCAGGGTCACCAGTTCACCCGGGGTGCCGCCCACGCTGTGCGCGATCACCCAGTGCGGGCCACGATCCAGCAGCGTGCGTGCGGCGGCGATGGCATCGACCTCGGCGAGCGCCGGCATACCGGTGAGGCGATTGAGTTCAAAGGCGTTCGGGGTGACCAGCCAGGCATGCGGCAGCAGGCGCTCTGCGAAGATCGCTTCCAGGCCCGGTTCCACGTAGGGGCCGGTGTGCGTATCACCAATCACCGGATCCAGGCAGTAACGCAGCTGCGGGCAGGCCGGCAGGATGTCGTCCAGCCAGTCGGCGAAGGCGGCACCGTTGGCGGTGCTGCCGAAGTAGCCGGACACCAGCATCTTCGCCCGCTGCGGCAGGCCGCGCTCGTGGGTGCCCAGCAGCAGGTCGGCGAACCAGTCGGCGGGCAGCACGCGACCGCGCGTGGTGTCGTAGAACGGCGCGTTGCTGAGCAACACGGTCGGAATTTCTGCTATGCGCACGCCGAGAGCGCGCATCGGCGGCACGGCGGCGCTGTTGCCGGCGTGGCCGTAGACAAGTTGCGACTGGACCGAGATGACATCGATCGGCGACGGGCCGTCGGGCCGCTGGCGGCGGCCGTGGACCAGGTGGTTATCAAGGGATTCGCTCATGGCCGCATTCTACGCTCAAGGGGGTTTTCGGCAGGGCTTGCAGCCCTGCACCTGCAGAATCAACGTCAACATCAAAAGCCAGAGCGGGCTGTCCGTGGGATGGCGGGGCGGTGTGGGTGGTCAGGACACGCCGTAAACCCATCCATGGGGGCTCGATGGCGCCATCCATGGCGCCAACGGTCCTGCGCACCCACACCGCCCCACCTTCGACAGTTGGCCGACAGCTGCTGGTGGGTGCCGACCGTTGGTCGGCACATCTGTCGGATACCGAATGAATTCGTCCACGCATGGCGTGGCTCTACTGGCAACTGCGGCTGTTGGTAGGTGTCGTCCGTTGATCGACACGTCTGTCAAATATCGATATCCGACCCCGTGCCGACCAACGGTCGGCACCCACCAAAGCAGAACGCTGTTCCGACAGATCGCGGAAAACGGCGCGACCGAGCTACATGGACGTACTTGCAGTGTCCCCCTCAACCGGACCCACCCCGCCAATCCACCGATAGCGCGCTTTGGCTTTTGCCGTTGCCTCTGCGGGTGCAGGGCGCAGCCCTGCAAAAAGAAGCACCCCTCAGTGAACAGCAGGCCGCGACGGCGACAGCCACGCCGCCACGATGCCGAGCAGCGGCAGGAACGCAGTCAACTGGTAGACGTACTCGATGCTGGTCTTGTCCGCCAGCAGGCCGAGCACGGCAGCACCCAGTCCACCCATGCCGAACGCAAAGCCGAAGAACAGGCCGGACACCATGCCGATGCGGTGCGGCATCATTTCCTGTGCGTACACCACAATCGCCGAGAACGCCGACGACAACACGAAACCGATCAGCACCGCCAGCACCGTGGTCCAGAACAGATCCGCATGCGGCAGCATCAGGGCGAACGGGGCAACGCCCAGGATCGAGGTCCAGATGATCGGCTTGCGGCCGATGCGGTCACCCAGCGGGCCGCCGAGGAAGCCGCCGGCGGCGGACGCCACCAGGAATGCGAACAGATGCAGCTGCGCCTGCGCCACGGGAATGCCGAAATGGTGGATCAGGTAGAAGGTGAAGTAGCTGCCGATGCTGGCCATGTAGAAGTATTTGCTGAAGATCAGCACCAGCAGGATCGCCAGCACCTTGGCCACGGTGCGCGGGGGATGGCGCGGCGCCATCGAGGCGGTGCTGGCCGGGCGCGGGGTGCCCAGGTGCAGCGCGTACCAGCGGCCGACATAGGTCAGCAGTGCAATGCCGATCAGCGCGGCGCCGGCAAACCACGACGCGGCATGCTGGCCATGCGGCACGATCACGGCTGCAGCAATCAGTGGACCGAGCGCGGTACCGAAATTGCCGCCCACCTGGAACACCGACTGCGCGAAGCCATGGCGGCCACCCGAGGCCAGCCGCGCAATGCGCGATGCTTCCGGATGGAAAATGGCCGAACCAATGCCGACCATCGCCGCAGCCATCAGCACCACCGCATAGTTCGGCGCGAAGCCGAGCAGCAGCATGCCGCACAGGGTCGAGGCCATGCCGATCGGCAGCGAGTACGGCGCCGGGCGACGGTCGGTGGCGGCGCCAACCAGTGGCTGGAAGATCGAAGCGGTCAGCTGATAGGTCAGCGTGATCAGGCCGATCTGGGTGAAGCTCAGGTTGAAGCCGCCCTTGATCACTGGATAGATGGCCAGGATCAGCGACTGCATCATGTCGTTGACGACATGCGAGGTGGAAATAGCTGCCAGCACACCGGGAGCCACCGGACGTGAGGTCGTTGCGGGAGAAGCCAAGGCGGACATGGACGCAGTCAGGTTGGGGGCGAGCCACGCATGCTACGGTTGCCCTCCCCTCCCTTCTGCCGCGTTCGGGTCATGGCCTATCGCAAAAAGGACATTGCCGGCGATGTCGACCCGGCTGCGCCGTGGCGTGATGTGCCACTGCATCGTCCGGTCACCTACCGGGTTACCCAGTACCCGGCAGGCACCCATATCGCAGGCCACAAGCACCAGCGCCACCAGCTGGTCTATGCCATCTCGGGGCTGATGGTGGTGCGCTCGGAAGTCGGTCGCTGGGTCGTGCCCTCCACCCGTGCGATCTGGATGCCGGCGGGCATGGTGCACGCGGTGGACTGCATTGCCGCCGTGCACATGCGCAGCCTGTACATCGATCCGTCGTTCGCCCCGCAGTTGCCGGCCGAACCGTTCGCGGTACAGGTGGCACCGCTGCTGCGCGAACTGCTGCAGGCAGCCACCCTGATCAAGGGCGAGCACATCGAAGACAGCCGCGATGGCCGCGTGGTACGCCTGCTGCTGGACGAACTGCATCGCATGGACGTGCTCCCGCTGCACCTGCCCTCGCCCACCGACCCGCGCCTGCAGCGGATCTGCCAGCACATCCAGAAGCACCCCGGCGACGACGCCACGCTGCAGGACTGGGCACAGGCGCTGGAAGTGGACGTGAAAACCATCCAGCGCCACTTCGCCCACGAGCTGGGCATGACCTTCGGCCAGTGGCGACAGCAGGCGCGACTGCTGGCCGCATTGGAGCGGCTGGCGGTCGGCGACAAGGTCATCGATGTCGCGCTGGCGATGGGCTACGACAGCCCCAGCGCGTTCACCAGCATGTTCAAGCGCCAGCTGGCGCAGACGCCGGCGGCGTTTTTCCGCTGATCGCAAACGAAAACGCCGGGCATGGCCCGGCGCTACCGCTCAACGCTTCGGTTGAAAAACTCAGGACGTCATCCGGTCCCAGAAGCCCTTCACGCCATCCATGAAGGTGGCCGACTTCGGCGAATGCTTGCGTGCTTCCTCGCCGACGAAGGTGGCTTCGAACTGTTCCAGCAGCTTGCGCTGCTCAGGGGTGAGGTTGACCGGAGTCTCCACCACCACGCGGCAGTACAGGTCGCCCTCGCTGCGGCTGCGCACCGAACGCACGCCCTTGCCGCGCAGGCGGAACAGCTTGCCGGTCTGGGTCTCGGCCGGAATGCGGATCTCCGCTTCGCCGCCGAGGGTGGCCACGCGCACGGTGTCACCCAGTGCCGCCTGCGAGATGCGGATCGGCACTTCGCAGTGCAGGTCGTCGCCATCGCGCTGGAAGATCGCATGCTCGCGCACGCGCACTTCCACGTACAGGTCGCCCGGTGGCGTACCGGCCGGACCGGCTTCGCCCTCGCCCTGCAGGCGGATGCGGTCGCCGGTATCGACGCCGGCCGGCACCTTCACCGACAGCACCTTGTCTTCCTCGACACGGCCGTTGCCGTGACAGGTCTTGCAGGGCTTGGCGATGATCTGGCCACGGCCGCCGCAGTTGTGGCAGGCCTGCTGCATGGCGAAGATGCCGCGCTGGATGCGCACCTGGCCGCGGCCATGGCACACATTGCAGGTTTCGACCTTGCCGTCTTCCGAGCCACTGCCATCGCAGTCGCCGCACTCGGCCAGGGTCGGAATCTCGATGCGGCGCTCGACGCCGCGCACGGCTTCTTCCAGGTCCAGCTCCATCACGTAGCCGATATCGGCGCCGCGACGCGCCTGGCGCGGACCACCGCCACCGCCGCCAAAGATGTTGCCGAAGATATCGCCGAAGATATCGTTCATGTCCGGGCCGCCCGGCCCGCCGCCGCCCATGCCGTGCTCGAACGCCGCGTGGCCATGGCTGTCGTACATGCGGCGCTTGTTGCCGTCGGACAGCACTTCGTAGGCTTCCTTGCACTCCTTGAAGGAGGCTTCGGCCGCCGCATCACCCGGGTTGCGGTCCGGGTGGAACTTCATCGCGCAGCGACGGTACGCCTTCTTCAGCTCGTCGTCGGTGGCGGTGCGGGCAACGCCCAGCACTTCGTAATAATCGCGCTTGCTCATATCGTGGATCTGGTTCCGGAAAGTCGGGATTCGTCAAAGCGGAAGAGCGGAACCAGGTCCGCTCTTGCGTCGGGCGCCCCGACACGCCGGTGGGCGGTCAGGACCCTGATGCGACAACGGGACGCTGGTGGCCAGCGTCCCGTGTCGGTCCGGATCAGGACTTCTTGTCGTCCTTGACTTCGGTGAACTCGGCGTCGACCACGTCGTCCTGCGCCTTGCCGGCATTGCCGGCGTCGGCACCCGGGGCACCGCCCTGGTCGGCCGAAGCAGCGGCGAACAGCGACTGGCCGGCTTCTTCCAGCACCTTCGACTTGGCCTCGATCTGTGCCTTGTCGTCACCCTTCATCGCGGTTTCCAGGTCGGCCAGGGCCGCCTCGACCTTGCCGATGACATCGCCGCCGACCTTGCTGCCGTGCTCGGTGATGGCGCTGCGGGTACCGTGGATCAGGGCGTCGGCCTGGTTGCGGGCCTGCACCAGTTCCTGGAACTTCTTGTCTTCTTCGCGGTTGGCTTCCGCGTCGGCGACCATGCGCGCGATCTCTTCCTCGGACAGGCCCGAACCGGCCTTGATCTCGACCTTCTGTTCCTTGTTGGTCTTCTTGTCCTTGGCCGACACGTGCAGGATGCCGTTGGCGTCGATGTCGAAGGACACTTCCACCTGCGGCAGGCCACGCGGGGCCGGCTCGATGCCGGACAGGTCGAACTTGGCCAGCGACTTGTTGAAGCGGGCCTGTTCGCGCTCACCCTGCAGCACGTGCACGGTCACGGCCGACTGGTTGTCCTCGGCGGTGGAGAACACCTGCGAGGCCTTGGTCGGGATGGTGGTGTTCTTCTCGATGATCTTGGTGAACACGCCGCCCATGGTCTCGATGCCCAGCGACAGCGGGGTCACGTCCAGCAGCAGCACGTCCTTGACGTCGCCGCCCAGCACGCCGCCCTGGATCGCAGCACCCAGTGCCACGGCTTCGTCCGGGTTGACGTCCTTGCGCGGTTCCTTGCCGAAGAACTCGGTCACCGCCTGCTGCACCTTCGGCATGCGGGTCTGGCCGCCGACCAGGATCACTTCGCTGATGTCGCTCGAACGCAGGCCGGCATCGTTCAGGGCGACGCGGCACGGCTCGATCGACTTCTTGATCAGGTCGTCCACCAGGGCTTCCAGCTTGGCGCGGGTCAGCTTGATGTTCAGGTGCTTCGGACCCGACGCGTCAGCGGTGACGTACGGCAGGTTCACTTCGGTCTGCTGGGCGCTGGACAGCTCGATCTTGGCGCGCTCGGCAGCATCCTTCAGGCGCTGCAGGGCCAGCGGATCCTTGCGCAGGTCGATGCCCTGGTCCTTGTTGAACTCTTCAACCAGGTACTCGATGACGCGGTTGTCGAAGTCTTCGCCACCCAGGAAGGTGTCGCCGTTGGTGGCCAGCACTTCGAACTGCTTTTCACCGTCGACGTTGGCGATCTCGATCACCGAGACGTCGAAGGTGCCGCCGCCCAGGTCGTACACCACGATCTTGCGATCCTTGTTGTCGCCCTTGTCCAGGCCATAGGCCAGCGCGGCCGCGGTCGGCTCGTTGATGATGCGCTTGACGTCCAGGCCGGCGATGCGGCCGGCGTCCTTGGTTGCCTGGCGCTGGCTGTCGTTGAAGTAGGCCGGCACGGTGATGACCGCTTCGGTGACCTTCTCACCGAGGAAGTCCTCGGCGGTCTTCTTCATCTTTTCCAGCACCTTGGCCGAGATTTCCTGCGGGGCCATCTTCTTGCCGTCGCTGGTGGCCACCCAGGCGTCGCCATTGTCATGGGCCAGGATGCTGTACGGGACGTGCGCGATGTCCTTCTGCACTTCGGCGTCGGTGAACTTGCGGCCGATCAGGCGCTTCACCGCGTAGAAGGTGTTCTTCGGGTTGGTCACGGCCTGGCGCTTGGCCGAGGCGCCGACCAGGACTTCGCCGTCCTTGGTGTAGGCGACGATCGACGGGGTGGTGCGATCGCCTTCCGAATTCTCGATGACGCGGGCCTTGCCGCCGTCCATGATCGCCACGCACGAGTTGGTGGTGCCGAGGTCGATACCAATGATCTTGCCCATGGGGGAGACTCCTGAGGATGCTTGTTGGTGTCAGTCCGGCCGTTCGGCCGGTGGATGAATACGATGTGGGGGAGGCTCGTGGAACATTCAAGCCGTCTCCCGAACGCTGTGTTCAGCGCCTGGAAAACCTTGCCAGGCATGGCCTGGCACAACCGGGACCGGGCAAAGCCCGGCCTGGTCCATCAATCGGCGGCCACCACCACCAGCGCCGGCCGCAGCAGGCGCTCGTTGAGCAGGTAGCCCTTCTGGAACACGGTCACCACGCTGCCCGGGGCGGCGCCCGGCGTCGGCACCTGGCTGATGGCCTGGTGGTGTTCCGGGTTGAACGGCTGGCCGATCGGGTCCAGCAGGACCAGTCCGTTGTCGGCGGCCACCTTCAGCAGCTGCTTGTAGGTCAGCTCCAGGCCTTCGCGCAGCGGGTGCGGTTCGTCGCCGGCGGCCTTCAGGCCGGCATCCAGGCTGTCGAACACGGGGAGCAGATCGCCCAGCAGCTTCTCGTTGGCGAACTTGCGGGCCTGTTCGATGTCACGGGCAACGCGCTTGCGCTGGTTCTCCAGGTCGGCGCGCTCACGCAGGGCATCGGCCTTGACCTGTTCGATTTCGGCGCGCAGGCGCTCGACTTCGTCGTTGACGCCGGCGGTGGCGGCCGCATCAGCGGCACTCTGCTGGGATTCGATATCTGGCTGTTCGTGGTTCATGTCTGGGTCCCTGGCGGTCAATCTCCGCCTCCACCCACCCTAGTGTGGGCGGGATGCTGCGTTTCAAGCGTCGGATGTTCCCGGCGGGCGGCCGGCTGGCGAAAACGCCGCGCCCAGCACATCGGCGGTAGCCTGGACCAGCGGGATCACGCGGTCGTAGGCCATCCGCTTGGGGCCGATCACCCCCAGCACGCCCAGCACCTGACCATTGGCCGTGTAAGGGGCAGTGACCAGCGAGACGCCCTGCAGCGGCATCATCCCGGTCTCCTCGCCGATGAAGATGCGCACGCCGGGCGCCTGGATGGTCCGCTCCAGCAGCTGCAGGATCTCGCGCTTGCTGGAGAACAGCTCGAACAGCTCGCGCAGGCGCTCCAGGTCGGACAGGTCCTGCACCCCCATCAGGCGGGTCTGGCCGGCCACCAGCATGTCGTCGGCCGCCGGCTGCAGGGCCTGCTCGGCCAGCTCGATGCTGTGCGCCAGCAGCTGTTCCAGCTCGGAGCGGGCATCGCGCAGTTCCAGCAGCAGTCGGGTGCGGATCTCGGCCATCGGCAGGCCGGCGAAATGGGCATTGAGGTAGTTCGCGACCTGCTCCAGCTGGCCCGGCGCGAACTCCTGCCGGGTCTCGATGACGCGGTTCTGCACCTCGTTGTCGGCAAACACCAGGATCGCCAGCACCCGGCGCCCGTCCAGCGCCACGAAGTCGATCTGGCGGAAGGCGAACTGCTCGCGTCGCGGCGCGCTGACCACGCCGACGAAGTGGCTCATCGCCGACAACAGCTCCGAGGCGCTGCCGAGCAGGGCCTGGGTGCTGCCGCCGCCAGCCAGTTCCTGGCGCAACCGGGCCAGCTCGCCTTCGCCCGGCGGCTGCATCTGCAGCAGGCTGTCGACGAAGACCCGGTAGCCATGTGCGGTCGGGACGCGCCCGGCGGAGGTGTGCGGCGAGGCCAGCAGCCCCAGGTCTTCCAGGTCACCCAGGATGTTGCGGATGGTGGCCGGACTGACCTCCAGCCCGGCCACGCGCGCCAGCGTCTGCGAGCCGACCGGCTCGCCGTCCTGGATGTAACGCGCGATCAGCGTGCGCAGCAGATGGCGCGCACGCGGGGCAAGCTGGTCGGGAGAACCGTGCATGGAATCAACCTGTGAGACACGGACACTAGATAATGGCGGCGCATCACCTTGGCAAGTCATTGGACCTCCCTCGCCCGCGTGCTAGCGTTGCGCGGCTGCTGATACCCCCTTACCCATGCTCAGACATCTTTCGATCAAGGATTTCGCCGTCGTCCGCGCCACCGAACTGGAGTTCGGGCCAGGCATGACCGTGGTTTCAGGCGAGACCGGCGCCGGCAAGTCGCTGATGGTCGACGCGCTGGGCTTCCTGTCCGGCCTGCGCGCCGACAGCGGCGTGGTCCGCCACGGCGCCGCGCGCGCCGAGCTTTCGGCCGAGTTTGCGCTGGAGCAGCTGCAGGCTGCACGCCAGTGGCTGGCCGACAACGAGCTGGACGACGAGGAGCAGTGCCAGCTGCGCCGGGTCATCCGCGCCGATGGCGGTTCGCGGGCCTGGATCAACGGCCGCCCGGTGACCCTGGCGCAACTGGGCGACCTGGCCTCGCTGCTGGTGGAGATCCACGGACAGCACGAACAGCAGGCCCTGCTGACACGCCCGTCGCAGCTGGCCCTGCTCGACGCCTATGCGCGCAACGAGAACGAACGCCGCCAGGTGCGACGCGCCGCCGCGGCCTGGCAGGCATTGGTCGATGAATCGCTGGCGCTGTCGCAACAGGGCGACGTCAGTGACCGGATCGGCTTCCTGGAGCATCAGCTGCGCGAGCTGGACCGTGAAGACCTGGAGCCGGAGTCGATTGCCGCACTCGGCGCCAGCCACCGCCGCCAGGCCCATGCCAGCGCCCTGCTGAGCGCCTGCCAGGCCGCCAGCAACCAGCTCAACGGCGACGACGGAAACTCCGCGCTGGACCTGCTGCAGCAGGTGCGCCACGAGCTGTCGCGCCTGATCGAGCACGACCCGCGCCTGGGCGAGGTGGATGGCCTGATCGAGAACGCTTCGATCCAGCTGCACGAAGCCCTGTCGCTGCTGGATCGGGTGCATGACGACCTCGACGCCGACCCGGAACAGTTCGAGGAGAACGAGCGCCGCCTCGGCCGTCTGCACGACCTGGCCCGCAAGCACCGCGTGCCGATGGACGAGCTGGGTGCGCAGCGCGAGCGCATGCACGCCGAAGTGGAACAGCTGCGCGGCGCCGACGAACGCCTGCAGCGCCTGGCCGGCGAGATCGACAAGGCCGCCGCCGCCTGGCGCGCACAGGCCGAAGTGCTGACCGCCAGCCGTCGCAGCGCTGCTGCCGAGCTGTCGGCCACCACCACTGGCATCATCGCCGAGCTGGGCATGGGCGGCGGCCAGTTCCTGATCGAGCTGGAACCGCAGGACGCCGGCAAGCCCGACCCGCAGGGCGCCGAGCGCGTGGAATTCCTGGTCGCAGCCAATGCCGGCCAGCCGCCGCGCGCCCTGCGCAAGGTGGCCTCCGGCGGCGAACTGTCACGCATCTCGCTGGCCATCGAAGTGGCCGCGCTGGACCTGGATGCCGTACCGACCATGGTGTTCGACGAAGTCGACTCCGGCATCGGCGGCGCGGTAGCCGACATCGTCGGCCAGAAGCTGCGCGCGCTCGGCGAGAAGCGCCAGGTGCTGTGCGTGACCCACCTGCCGCAGGTTGCCTCCAAGGGCCATGCCCATTACCGGGTCAGCAAGGCCCCGGTGGAAGGCATGACCCAGAGCGCCGTGGAAAAGCTGGACAGCAAGGCGCGCGAGGAAGAGCTGGCGCGCATGCTCGGCGGCGTGGAAGTGAGCAAGGAAGCGCGCGCCGCCGCGCGCAAGCTGCTGCAGGCCTGAGGCCGGCAGAGCAGAGCGTGGGCCCGGCTTCCGCACGGTAGTGCCGGCCGCTGGCCGGCAACCGATGCGAGGGGTCGAAGATCGCGAGGTTGCCGGCCGGCGGCCGGCACTACCCCCGTGGCTGCGTCAGGTCGACGTTCTCCACCAGGAAATCAAGAAACGCGCGCACCCGCAGCGGCAGGTAGCCGCCCTGCCCCAGGAACACCGCGTGCACCTCTTCCAGGTCACCGGGGTTGGCCTCTTCCAGCACCGGCAGCAGGCGCCCGGCGGCAATATCCTGCTGCACCTGGAATGCTGCCAGCCGCGCCATGCCCAACCCACCCAGCACCAGCTGGCGCAGCGCATCGCCGTTGCTGGCGCGCGCGTTGCCACTGGGCAGCAGCATGCGTTCGCGCCCGTCCTGCAGCAGCGGCCAGCCCTGCATCGCGCGCGCATGGCCGATATCCAGCCGGTTGTGCGACTGCAGCTCCTCGGCAGTGCGTGGCAGCCCGTGCCGCTGCGCGTAGGCCGGTGCAGCCACGATCATCATCCGCGTCGCGCCCAGCCGCCGCGCCACCAGGCTCGAGCTCTTCAGCGGACCGGCCCGCACCGCCACGTCGGTGCGCTGCTCCAGCAGGTCGATCACCTCGTCGTTGAGGGTCAGGTCCACGCCTACCTGCGGATTGCGCTGCAGGAACGCCGGCAGCAACGGCAACAGGAAATGCTGGCCGAACGGCACGTTGGAATTGACCCGCAGGCGTCCACGCGGCTCGGCGTGAGCACTGGCACAGCGCTCGGCCTCGTCCAGGTCGGCCAGCACGCGCAGGCCGCGCTCGTAGAACGCGCAGCCCTCGGGAGTCAGCTGCAGCTGGCGGGTGGAACGCTGCAGCAGGCGCGTCCCCAGCCGTTGTTCCAGCCTCGCCACCAGCTTGCTGACCGCCGACGGGGTCATCTCCAACGTTCGGGCGGCTGCGGAAAAGCCCCCGGTCTCGATCACCCGCACGAACACTTCCAGTTCGCCGGATCGGTTGATGTCGGAGCGCGCCATGGCAATGAATCCAGTTCACAGATGATTGTCCATGCGCAGTCTAGTTCACAGATGAGTACGGAATCACCATGGCCTTCCCTCCACCCGGGATTGCCCGATGAATCGTTTCAGCCAGCTCGTCACAACCGCATTGATCGGCCTGTCCAGTGCCGCCAGCGCCGCCCCTGCGCCGCACTGGGTCGCCAGCTGGCAGGCCAGCCCGCAACCGGTCTGGGGCCCGGAATTCCTGTTTCCGACCCTGGTCCCAGCCGCACTGCAGGACCAGACCTTCCGCCAGACGGCACGTATCAGCCTGGGCGGGTCTCGGCTGCGGGTGCGGCTGAGCAATGCCTACGGCACTCAACCACTGCGGATCGGGGCGGCGAGCGTGGCCGCCCGGGCGGGGGACACCCCGCAGCCGCTCAGTTTCGAAGGCCAGCCCGGAGTGCTGATCGGCCCCGGGCAGGAACGGCTGAGCGATCCGCTGCCACTGGCCACGGCTGACCGGCAGGCGCTGCAGGTCAGCGTCTTCGTGCCGGGACCGATGCCGGTACAGACGTTCCATTGGGAGGGCAGGCAGACCAGTTGGATTGCGCCTGGCGACCAGAGCCAGGCCCAGACACTGAACGGGGCCAGCAGCACCACGGCCCGCCTGTTCCTGGCCGGCATCGAGGTCGAGGCGCCGACCAGCGCACGCAGCGTGGTGGTGATCGGCGATTCGATCACCGACGGCGCCACCGCCAGCCTCGACCAGGACCAGCGCTGGACCGACCATCTGGCCGCGCGTTTGGCACCGCGGGGCATCGCCGTGGTCAATGCCGGCATCTCCGGTGGCCGCCTCTTGCACGACGGCATGGGGGAATCCGCGCCGGCGCGCTTCCAACGCGATGTGCTGGATCAGCCTGGCGTGTCCAGCGTGATCGTGCTGATCGGCATCAACGACATCAGCTGGCCCGGCACCGCCTTCGCCCGCAAGCAGGCGCGGCCCGCGCTTGCCGAGCTGCAGGCAGGCTACCGCGCCCTGGCCGAACAGGCCCATCGGCGGGGTCTACGCATCCTCGGCGCCACCCTGATGCCGTTCGCCGGCGCCCTGCCCGGCACGCCGCTGGACGACTACTACCACTCGGACAAGGACGCCCTGCGCCGCCAGCTCAATGCCTGGCTGCGCACCGACGGGCCGTTCGACGCGGTGATCGACCTGGACGCGGCCCTGCGCGATCCGGCCGATCCGTCACGGATGGCCGCTGCCTACGACTCCGGCGATCACCTGCATCCGGGTGATGCGGGGAACCGGGCGATGGCCGAGGCGGTGGATCTGGACGTGCTGCTTGGAGGTCAGGGGTCGGCCGGGGTCGGATCCCTTTGCGCCAGCAAAGGGCTCTGACCCCAGCACGCGACCCGGCAACGAAAAACCCCGGGCAGGCCCGGGGTTTCGTCGCATCTGGCTGGCTGGATCGGCTTACTTGCGCTTCTTGCGCACGTACAGCACCAGCGAGTGCTCTTCCAGTTCGTAGCCGTGGTCGGCTGCGATCTTGCGCTGCAGCTCCTCGATCTCATGGCTCTCGAACTCGATGATCTTGCCGCTGTCCACGTCGACCATGTGGTCGTGGTGGCCGCCACGGTCAAGCTCGTAGACCGCCTGGCCGCCCTCGAAATTGTGCTTGAGCACGAGGCCGGCGGCCTCGAACTGGGTCAGCACCCGGTACACCGTCGCCAGGCCGATCTCGTCGCCATGCTCCAGCAGCTGGCGGTAGATGTCTTCGGCGGTCATGTGGTGCTGGGCATTGCGCTGCTCGAGCAGCGCCAGGATCCGCATCCGCGGATGGGTCACCTTCAGGCCGACTTTACGCAGGTCGTGGGTTTCCATAGGTCTCCGTTCATTGGCGATTTAGCGCCAGCTGCCTCGGATTGGGTCGCGGTGGCACGCCGGGAGTGTATCATCGGTTTGATTTCCCCAACCGCCAGTCCCGATGCGCAATCTCCTGTTGGTCGCCGCCGTCGCCCTGTCCACCACCGGGTGCGGCATCATCTACAAGCAACCCATCTATCAGGGCAACCTGATCCGGGAAGATGCCGTGGCCAAGCTGCAGGTCGGGCAGAGCAAGCAGCAGGTCACCGCGCTGCTGGGCACCCCGTCCATTCCCGATCCGTTCCACGCCCAGCGCTGGGACTACACCTCCAGCCAGCGGGTGAACCGCCTGGGACGTACTGAAGTGAAGAACTTCGTGGTGTTCTTCGAGAATGACACCGTGACCCGTTGGGAAGGCGATTACTTCCCGGGTAACGACAAGGCCCTGGCCCAGCAGACCGTGCGCCAGTTCGGCCGCAACCTGCCGAAGGACAAGAAGAAGAAGGGCCGCTGAGGCCCCCTGCCCGTCCCCACGGACGGGTTGCGGGCATCAACCGCCGAGCGCGCGTCGCCGGCGGTTGTCCTTGGGGTCGGCCAGCAACGGGCGTAGCAGCTCAATGCGGTCACCCTCCAGCAACACCTGCTGCGGGCGCGCCAGTACGCCATGCACGGCCACGGCCGGGCATCGGTCACCGCCTTCCAGCGCGGCGGCGGCAATGGCATCGGCCACGGTCGCGCCCTCGTCCAGCTGCAGCCGGCGCGACAGCACCTGCTGCGGCCAGGCCAGCACCACCTCGACCTCGATCATCGCTCAGGCCTCGTCGGCGACGCGGACGAAATCATTGACCATCCGATCGGCCAGACCCTGGAAGCCGATCGCCAGGGCCGGCCCCAGCAGGCGCGAGCTGGGCTCGAATTCCAGGGTCAGGGTGACCTTGCAGGCGTCCTCGGCCAGCGCATGGAATTCCCAGCGGCCGTGCAACTGCTTGAACGGGCCATCGCGCAGCTGCATGTCGATGCTGTGCGGGCGCTGCAGGGTGTTTTCGGTCTGGAACCAGGTGCTGAACGAACCCAGGCCCAGGTCCAGGCGCGCCACCAGCCGGTCCTCGCCCTGCTCCAGGATCTGGGCAGCCGAGCACCAGCGGAAGCGGCGCGGATAGGCCTGGACATCGTTGACCAGGTCGAACATGCGCGCGGACGAATGTTCGACCAGGGCGCTGCGGCGGATAGTAGGCATGAATACAGGACGTTTCGGCAATCGACCGGGCGGGCCCGAATCGGAGACAATACGGAAATGAGCAAGAACAGCGGCAAGGATAAAGCAAAGAGCGCGACGGCCAACAAGACCATCGCGTTGAACAAGCGTGCCCGCCACGAGTACCACATCGAAGAACGCTTCGAGGCCGGCCTGGCACTGCAGGGCTGGGAGGTGAAGTCGATCCGCGCTGGCCGCGGCAACATCATCGATGCCTACGCCTACGTGAAGCACGGCGAGATCTTCCTGATCGGCGCCCAGATCACCCCGTTGATCCAGGCCTCCACCCACGTGGTGGCCAACGACCGGCGCGAGCGCAAGCTGCTGCTGCACCGGAGCGAGATCGACAAGCTGGTCGGCAAGGTCGAGCGCGATGGCTACACCATCGTGCCCACCGCGATGTACTGGAGCAAGAACAAGATCAAGCTCGAAGTCGCGCTGGCCAAGGGCAAGCAGACCCACGACAAGCGCGATGCCGCCAAGGACCGCGACTGGGCAATCGAGAAGCAGCGCGTGATGCGTCGCGGCAACCGCGACGCGTAAGGCCGCTGCGCATCACCCTGTAAAGCCGAGCCATGCTCGGCTGTCTTGGTCTTCTGTAGAGCCGAGCCATGCTCGGCTTCGGTAAGAAAAGCAGTCGAGCATGGCTCGACGCTACAAAAGGCGGGTCACCCCGCCAGCATGCCCTGCCCGCGCATGCGCGGCGCCAGCGCCGCGTGCATCACCGCCAGGTGCATCACCACCGCCAGTTCCGGCGCGTAGCGGTCATCGCCTTCCCGCCACTGCTGGGCCAGCTGCGCGGCATCATCGGGCAGCAACGACAGCAACTGGGCATCATCCAGCGCATCGGCGGCGCCCTGCAGCTGGCGCGCCAACTGCCGCGACTGCCACACGTGCACGCCAATACTGAGACTGGCCAGCGACATCAGGACCACGGCCAGCCCGTGCTCGAACCACTGCGACAGCACTTCCGGCCCCCACAGCAGGGCCGCCAGTACGGCCAGGCCCGGTAGGCGCCAGCCGAGCCAATGGATGCGACCGCGCTGCGACCAGTGCACCACCACCGCGCTGGCGACCAGTGCCGCCGCGGCCGTGGCCGGCAACTCCGTCACCCAGGTGGCCGCCAGCAGCACCGCCAGCACGGCCCAGACCCAGCCGGGCGGCAACGCGCGCCGCTGATAGTCGGCACCGACCGGCCCGATCAGCTGTCGCAGGCTGCGTTGTTGGCTTGCATCGGTCACCCACAGTCTCCGTGTCTGTCCTGGCTCGGATGGTCGTCGCCAGTGTGTCGCAAATTCGTGCCAATGACGTTACCAATCCGCTATGACGGCGGCTCTACATCGTGTTGTGGATTGCAAAGGTGACTGTTCAGCTGTTTTGCCGTAGCATTGCAACCGTTGGGCAGGCCCTGACCGTGGCAACGCGGGATCGGCCCTGTACCTTGCAGCACTGTAGAAACCGGGGGTGCATTGGTTTCGACGGGGGTTGTGAAGTCGCCTGGCGCATGCCGAGGGGGTAGCTTTCCTCGTAAATCCAGCTGCAAAACTCTAGTTGCCAACGACGACAACTACGCTCTGGCCGCTTAAGGCCTAAGCCTCGAAACCGCTTGTGTCCATGCTCGCGGTGTAGAGTCACTATCATGGAATCGCGCTGGGTGGCTGCCTGTCAGTCCGGCACTAGAACACAACAGGCTGGTTCCCGGATGCGCTTTGCACGCCGTGCTGTTCGGGGACGAGATCCAACGGTGAGCTAAGCATGTAGTGCTGGGGATGGAGTGCCTTCGGACGGCGGTTCAATTCCGCCCACCTCCACCATCTGTATGGCCTGTCGAGGCCGCAAGAAGCCGGATCTCCCGTCAATGGAGTTCCGGCTTTTTTGTGCCTGCACGTCGCGCAGGACGCGTGGCGCATAATCGGGATGACACCTCCACACTGCAGCCCCACCCCGCGACCGCCAGAAGGATCTGCCATGAAAGCTGCTTTCACGATTTCCGTACTCCTTACCGCCCTCGCCGCAACCCCAGCCACGCACGCCGCGGCACCGGCCATCGCGCCCCCCGGCACCGCCACGCTGGAAGCCCTGCTGGCCTGCAAGGCCGGCTCGGACTTCAGCGAGGCCGACGCCATCGATGCACTCCAGGCCGCTGGCCTGGCCAGGAAACCGGGTGGCACCTTCGAGCCGGAGGACAAGCCGGTCGCCCTGCTCGGCGGTACCGTCACCAGTGCCGATGTGAACGTGGCCGAGGGCGAGAAGAGCCTCTTCGTCTACTTGAACGGCGTTGACGCCACGCATCTGGCCAAAGCGTGGTCAGTGAACACGGTCAACGAACACGCCAACACGGAGGAACCTTCATACGTGAAGACCACCGACAAGCGCCACACCCTGCACGTGATCGCAGGCGATGACTACGAAGGCTATTCCGCTGCCGTGAAGTGCCAGATCTCGCGATAACGGGTGAAGCCCGCTACAGCCAACGCCGCACACGTTGGCGGAACATCGGATACACGTCGGGGAAGCGGGCCAGCAACGCCCGCTCTTCCGGCATGATCTGCAACCAGGTGATGTAGAGCACGAACAACGGCACAGCCAGCAACGCGATCGTGTTCTGCAGGTACAACATTGCGCCAGTGAGGATCGTTGCCTGGCCTAGATACATCGGATTGCGCGTGTAACGGTACATGCCGCGCGTGACCAGCGCGCTTGATGCCGAAGGGCGCAGCGGATTGACCGTGGTGCGCGCCCGCTGGAACGCAAGCTTCGGCAGCAGGTTCAGCGCCACACCGATCCCAATCACCCCGCCTGACATCAGCGCCCGCATCGGCAGTGGCAAGACCGCCTCCGGCCACAGTCGGCTCCCAAGCCAGCCGATCCCCGCGCACAGCAGCATCACCAGCGGCGGCGGGATCCGGGTCTCAAGCCACGTCATCGCAGTCCCTGCATAACTCCATTCACCCCAGTGTCACACGGAACCGGCTGAATCGCTTGGATGGCAGCGCCTGAGCGCCCCAAACCGACCGCCCGGTATCTTCCGCTTTGACATGCCGACCGCTAGAGTGGCGCCACCGCGCAGGAGGATCGTATGGCAACCACGGGCTTGGGCTTCATCGGCCGCACGACCCTCATCATCACTGTGCTGCTCACCCTGGGCGGCTGCGCCACGTTGCGCCAGTTCGGGCCGTCGGTGCAGGTGGCCTCGGTCACGCCCGGCCAGTACATCGCGCTCAAGCGCGGTGACATCCTCACTTCCGGCAAGCTCAGCGCGGCGACCACGGAGACCTTGCGGGTGGCCGGCCTCGATGAAGGCGTATGCGCCAAACCGGGCCTGCCCTGCATCGAGGCGATGGAAAGCAGCATCGTGGTGCGCGAGGAGGACAAACGCTCCAGCCTGGCCGAGTTGTGGCTGCAGTATGCGATGACCCTGCCGGCGCCGAAGCGTGAGTACTCGGCATCCGGCCGCGCCAAGAGCGCGATCACCGAGCTGGATGCCGATTTCCAACCGCGCCTGGATGCGTGGATGCAGGTCGCGCGCCAGGCCTATGCCTATCTGTTCTTCACCGAGCGCACTGCCAACCAGCGCGGCTTCGAAGATCGCCAGACCCAGGTGCGCGACTACTACAACCTGGCCGTGCAGGAAGCCTCGGTACAGCTGTACGACGCCTATGCCACGGGCCGCGTGCACGGCCAGGCCAGCCACTTCCAGCTGGGCCGCTGGACCTTCGTACTGGCCCCTTCAGGCGAAGCATCACCGCTGGATACGCGTACCCCTACCGAACTGGTACCGGCGGCCTCGCTGTCGTTCACTGGCACGCTGCGCAGCGTGCATCGCCGCGATGGCTTCGGTGCCGAACTGGTGGCGGTGATGAACGATCCGGCTGGCAGCATGGCCACCCCGCCTTCGGCAGCGACGCCCGCCGCGCAGGCAAGCACATCGGCCGCGCAAAGCTGGAGCGAGATGCCCTCCCCTTCAATGACGGTGCTGCTGCGCTTCTCGGGAAAGAACCTGTGGGAAGTGCTGCACGACGACGAGCCTGAGCTGGAGATCCACGATCCCTACCAGGTCACGGAAGTCACCCTGCATGGCCAACAGGTTCCGCTGGCCGCGAACTTCACCGCCGGCTATGCGTTGTGGCTGGCCCGTTCCAACTTCAGCCACCAGTCGCTGCGCTCGCTGTTCGGTGGCAAGGGCGGCATCGACACGCCGCACCTGTACATGATGCAGCCCTACGATCCGAACCGCCGCGTGCTGCTGATGATCCATGGCCTGGCCAGCAGCCCGGAAGCCTGGGTGAACGTCGCCAACGAACTGATGCGCGACGACGAGATCCGCCAGGACTTCCAGGTCTGGCAGTTCTACTACCCGACCAACATGCCCATCGCGATGAGCCACGATGCGATGCGTCATACACTGTCCGAAGTGCTCAAGCATTTCGACCCCAGCGGCAAGGCGCAGGCTTCGCATGACATGGTGCTGGTCGGGCACAGCATGGGTGGCGTGATCGCGCGGCTGATGATCTCCTCTTCCGGCGATCATCTGGTCGACACCCTGCTGGAGACTGCGCAGATGACGCCGGCACAGCGTGAACTGCTGCGTACCAAGGGCGCACCGGTGCTGACTTTCCTGCCGGAACCGGAAGTATCGCGCGTGGTATTCATCGCCACGCCACACCGCGGCACCGACGTGGCGGGCACCCGCCTGGGCCGCTGGATCGGTCGCCTGGTGCGGTTGCCGCTGACCGTGCTGGAAGACGTCGCCACCATCGCCAACGACGGCCAGATCGACCGCAATGATGGCAAGCACGGTTACCAGATGAACAGCATCCAGAATCTGGACAAGGACGATCCCTTCGTCCGCGCGGTGGCCGACCTGCCGATGTCGCCGAAGGTGCACTACCACTCGATCATCGCGCGCGCCAAGGCCGATGGGCCGCTGGAAAAAACCGACGACGGGCTGGTGCCCTACTGGAGCTCGCACCTGCCGCACGCGGATTCGGAGAAGGTAATCGTATCCGGGCACAGCGTGCAGGAAGCCACGCCGGCCATCGTCGAACTGCGGCGGATCCTGCATGAAGACATGCAGCAGCATTCGCCCATGGTGAAGTAGCTGCTCGCGGCTGAGGGAAAACCCTCATCGCCTGTACGCATCAGCTCTTCTATGCTGGATCCCACCACCCCACTGGAGGTCCGCATGAACACGCAAGAGCCCAGCCGCCAGCCCAGCCCCGACCCGGCCGAGCGCGACGCCTTCTTCCCGTCGCCCTACTCGCTGTCGCAGTTCACATCGCCCAAGAGCAACCTGTCCGGTGCCGACTATCCCGACGCGCGCCGCGATGGCCGCTGGAAGGTGCTGATGATCGCTGCGGACGAACGCTATCTGCCCACTGCCAACGGCCACCTGTTCTCCACCGGCAACCATCCGGTGGAAACCCTGCTGCCGATGTACCACCTGGACAAGGCCGGCTTCGACATCGATGTGGCCACGCTGTCGGGCAACGCCGCCAAGTTCGAGTGGTGGGCGTTCCCGCGTGAGGACACGGAGATCGGTGGACTGTACGAACGTTACGAGTCGCGCTTCCGCCAGCCGCTGCCGTTGGATGAGGTGGTGGCAGGCCTCGATGCCGCATCGGATTATGCCGCCGTGTTCATTCCCGGTGGCCATGGCGCCCTTATCGGACTGCCGCAGAGTCGCGCGGTAAAGGCAGCCCTGCACTGGGCGATGGCCGAGCAACGTCACATCATCACCCTTTGCCACGGCCCGGCCGCATTGTTGGCCGCAGGCGTTGACGAGGCCGATGGTGGTTCGCTGTTCCGCGGCTACCGCATCTGTGCCTTCCCCGATGCGATGGACCGGCAGACGCCGGAGATCGGCTACATGCCCGGGCAGCTGCCGTGGTTCTTCGGTGAGCGCCTGGCGCAGCAGGGCGTGCAGATCGTCAATGACGGCATCGATGGCAGCGTGCTGCAGGATCGCCTGCTGCTGACCGGCGACAGCCCGCTGGCCGGTAATGCGCTGGGCAAGCTGGCCGCACGCACGCTGCTCGACGCACTGGCCGGGCGCTGACCCGGATGAGCGAACTGGTGCAGGCGTTGCTGGAACTGGAACGCGCCCGCTCACTGAGTGCGGTGGGCGCCGTACTACGCAGCATTTCTGCACCGCTCGGCTACGACCGCGTGCTGGTGTTCGCCACCGGCACGGGGTTGGAGCGCGGTACACAGCGCGTGTACTGGATCGAGGGCGACTGGTTCGGCGACGGCGGCAGTACCGACCTCGCGCGCTACCTGCACGCCTGCCCGGTCAATCGGCACGTACTGGACAGTGACGCGCCGTTCTTCTGGAGCAAGCGCCAGGGTGTTCGCGGCGAACGCTATCAGGTGGTGAAGCAGCCACGTGGTGAAGGCCTGCACGGTCTGCAGGTGCCGGTGTTCGGCACCACCGGTCTGGAAGGCGCGATCAGTTTTGCCGGGACAGCGATCGATGCATCGGCCAGCGCGCGCCTGCAGCTGGAAGCTGCTGCAGCTGCAGCATTCCGTGCCGCTCGCCATCTGGCCGAATCGCCTGCCGAGCTTTCGGGAAGCGCACTGAGCAACCGCGAGCGCGAAGTGCTGCGCTGGGTCGCCGCTGGCCGTCGCCAAGCTGAGATCGCGGCCACGCTTGGGCTTTCCACGCGCACCGTGGAGAACCACCTGCGCCACGCGCGGCAACGGCTGGGTGTGGCAACCACCGCGCAGGCAGTGCGTGCTGCCAATCGACGCGGCGAGATCGAGGACTGATCGCGGCGAGGCACTTCCGGCGGTTTGGCTCGCGTGTTACACACGCCATGCGCATGTGCGCGATTGCAGAAAGCAAGGATGATGCTTATGAAACTGCAACTGGCCGCGATGGCCGCGTTGGTGGTGGCAACTGCAACCCTGGCTCCGGTGGCGGACGCCAACACAGGGGTCCCGAGAGAGAATGTTTCCTGTGTGCCAGTGAATGTGGATCGCAACCGCGTCCACCACCACTGCACGGAAACCTACACCGATGAATTCGGCAACGTCTACACCGCCGAATACTGGATTGACGAGTACGGCAACCCTTACCTGCGCGACTGAGCCGGGTGGAGACCGCGTCGGGCCGCCAGCCGGGCCGGCGCGTACGCAGCAGCTGCCGCACGGTCGCCTGATCTACCGGGGGTAGTTGCATGACACCGCGCAGATGCGCGATTGCAGACACAAGGATGATGCCCATGAAACTGCACCTGGCCTCGATGGCCGCACTGATGTTTGCCGTGGGAGCTCTCTCCACGCCGTCCCAGGCCACCGCCGGCGGTGGTGGCGGTGGTCCGGAGAACACGAACTGCGTCCGGGTCAAGATGGGGCCCTATTACCATCAACGTTGCGAAGTGACGTACTTCGACGAGGACGGCACTCCCTACATCCGGGTGTACTGGATTGACCAGAATGGCCAGTGGTACCTGCCTGCCGACTGAGCACCCATGACCTCCTGATCGCGCCCGCGCGATCCGCCGGGCGGCGCTTTCACCGCCCGTCCGGCATCTCCCAGTCGCCCATCCCGGCATACCGCTGCCCCCACCTTCCATGGCATGCTCCATGAAACCGTTTTCATGGAATGGAGGGATTCCACGATGTTGTCGCGTTTCCGTCGCCCCGCGCTGTGTGCGCTGCTGGTGCTTGCTCTGCCTGCCGTCACCTGGGCTGCTGCACCGGCGCCACTGAAAGTAATGTCCTTCAACGTACGCACCCCGGCCGATACCGAACCGGGCAAGCGCTGGCCCGACCGCCGCGATGCCATGGTCAAGGTCATCCTCGATGCGCACCCGGCTGTGATCGGCACCCAGGAACTGGTGAAGGAGCAGGCCGACTACCTGTCCGAACACCTGCCCGGCTACCGCTGGTTCGGCGAAGGCCGCCGTGGTGGCAGCGGTGACGAACACATGGGCGTGTTCTACGACAGCAAGGTGCTGGCCATCGAGGAGTCCGGCAACTTCTGGTTGTCCGATACACCCGACGCACCCGGCAGCATCACCTGGGGCAACCTGTACCCGCGCATGGTCACCTGGGCCCTGTTCCGCCGCCTGGACGATGGCCGTCGCTTCTATTTCATGAATACCCACCTGCCCTACCGCGACGAGGATGAACCGCGCCGGGTGAAGGGTGCCGAGCTGATCGGCAAGCGCGTGGAAGCCCTGCCGGCCGATCTGCCGGTGGTCCTGACGGGTGACTTCAACAGCGAGCCCGGTGGTGACACCTACAAGGCATTCACCCGCCTGCTGCAGGACACCCGTACCCAGGTGAAGGTTCCGCAGGGGCCACGCCTGACCTTCCACGATTTCACCGGCAAGGCCACCGTGCAGCTGGACTGGGTGCTGGTGCGTGGCTTCCATGCACGCAGCTTCCTGACCGATGACCGTCGCATCGACGGCGTGCTGCCGTCGGATCATTTCCCGCTGGTGGTCGAGCTGGACTGGCCGAAGCACTGAACCTGTACGGCAGCCGCAGCTACGGCGGCGGCTGTCGCGACATCAGCCGGTACAGCGCCTGATGCTGGTTGCGTGCCTGGCAGATGCGGGCACCGACCGCCAGAAACACGGAGATGCCGATCAGGCCCAGCCCCAGCATCTGGTCCGGCAGGCGCATGAAGCCGATCGCAGCCGCCATGGTAGCCAACACCATCAGCACTACGACCGCTACCGACAGCCCTGCGCCAGGCGGTCCCGGATCACCAAACAGCATGCGCTGGGTATCACGTTTGTCGTCGCTCATCGCCATCCCTCCCGGAATCTGCGCCACTAGTTACACCGCAGGCCCCGGTTCTGGCAGAGTCAGAAACGTCATGACTGTGACAACGTCCACAGCACGCGACGCGCTACCCTTCCTCCATTCCCGATCTGCGGAGGACGTCATGGCGCACCAGAGCCGTCTGGCCGGATTCATCATCGACTGCCAGGACACGCCCGCTGACGAAGGCGCACGCTTCTGGGCGGCCGCCCTCGGTCTGCAGGCGCAGCCATCGTATGGCGAAGATGGCGCCGAGTACGCCGGCCTGCAGGGCGCACCCGCAGGCCTGAACGTGGAAGTGCAACGTGTCGCTCACCCCTCACGGGTGCACCTGGACATCGAGAGCGACGACATCGATGCCGAGGCAGATCGACTGGAAAAACTCGGCGCGCGCCGGATCGGCTTCGTCAAACGCTGGTGGGTGATGGAAGCACCCACCGGCCATCGCTTCTGCATCGTGCGCATGCGCGAGCGCGACACACCGGCCAATCACTGGCCCTGACAGAAGAAAGGGACGGAAGCCACTGCTTCCGTCCCGTGCGGTTACTGCACCTGCGCCACGCTGGTTTGCTGCGGCGATTGCCCCCAGCCACCCAGCGCCTTGTACACGCCCACCACGCTGACATTGACCTCGGACTCAGCCGCCGCCAACGCATCGTCGGCCGCCAGCTGCGTGCGCTGCGCATCCAGCAGGGTCAGGAAGTCTTCCGAGCCCTCGCGGTAGCGGATCTGCGCCAGCGACTCAGCCCGGCGTGCCGCCTGCGCCTGCTCGACCACGATCGCCAGCCGCGCCTGCTGCTTGGAATAGCGGGTCAGCGCGTTCTCGGTGTCTTCCAGCGCCAGCAGCACGGCCTGCTCATACTGCGCAGCCACACCCTCGGCTTCAGCCTTGCTGGCACGCAGGCGTGCACGCACGGTGCCGAAGTCGAACGCGGCCCAGCTCAGCGACGGCGTCAGCGACCAGGCCTTGTTGTTGCCATTGACCAGGCCACTGGCGTCGCCGCCAAGGAAGCCGACGAAACCGGACAGTGACAGCCGCGGGAACAGGTCCGCAGTGGCCACGCCCACCCGCGCGGTGGCAGCGGCCAGGCGACGCTCGGCCACGCGCACGTCGGCGCGTTGGCGCAGCAGCTCGCGGGTATCGCCCAGCGGCAGCGCCTTGGCAAATGCCGGCACGTCGTGCGGCGCAAGCATGGCGGTCAGCGTTTCCGGACGCTGGCCCAGCAGAACCGCCAGGCGATTGCGCGACTGCGTTTCGGCCACTTCCAGCAGCGGAATATCGGCCTCGATCGCCTTCAGCCGGGCGCGACTGCTCTGCACGTCCAGCTCGCTGCCGGCGCCCAGCTCCCAGCGCGCCTCGGTCAGCTTCTGCGTATCGCGCAGGTTGACCAGGGTGTGCTGGGCCACCGCGATGCGCTTCTGCGTACCGCGCAGCTCGAAGTAGTTGCGTGCCACTTCGGCGGCGACCAGTACCTGCGCATCGGCCAGGTTGGCCTGCTCGGCGTCCAGGTCGGCGCGCGCGGCTTCTGCTGCACGGCGCTTGCGGCCGAACAGATCCAGCTCCCAGCCGGCATCGAAGCCGAGCTGATAGCTTTCACTGAACACCCGCTGCCCACCCAGCTGCGGATCGGGTTGCTTGCGGCGGTCGTAGCTGCCGCCCGCGGTGATGTGCGGGGCCTGGTCGAAGCGGCTTTCGACGAACACCGCGCGGGCCTGGCTGACGCGGGCCACGGCCACGCGCAGGTCCAGGTTGTCCGACAGTGCGCCGTGCACCAGTTCTTCCAGCACCGGATCATCGAACTGCGCCCACCAGCTGGCCACCGGCGAGGTAGTGCTGAACACCGGCTGCTGCGCCCCCTGCAGCACCACCGGTTCCTGCACCGGCGCCTTGTAGTTCGGACCGACGCTGACACAGCCCGCCAGCACCAGGCTGGAGACGGCCATCGCCAACGTGCGGATCACCATGGCAGCACCTCGCCCAGGTAGGTGAAGCTGCCACTGGCACCGGATTCACCGATGAGTGCCATTTCCACGCTGGAACGCGCGCCTTCGCTGATTTCGATCTCGCCGTTGCCGCCGTTCATGTCGGTCTTGACGTAACCCGGATGCACGGTATTGACCTTGATCGGCGTGTTGCGCAGTTCGTAGGCCAGGCTCAGGGTCCAGCTGTTCACCGCGGCCTTGGAGGCGTTGTACGCCGGAATCTTGAAGTCATAGATGCCCGAGGAGGGATCCGCGTGCAGGGTCTGCGAGCCGAGCATGCTGGACACATTGACGATGCGGCCGGACTTGGCCTGCTTGACCAGCGGCAGGAATGCCTGGGTCACCGCCACCAGCGCATACACGTTGGTGTCGAAGGTACGCTTCCAGGTCTCGAGCGATTGCTCCGACGGCGCCTGCGCGGGATTCTCGATCATGATGCCGGCATTGTTGACCAGGATGTCGAGGCGGCCATGGCGCTGGCGCACCTGCTCGACCGCTTCGGCGATGCTGGCCGCGTCGGTCACGTCCAGTTGCAGGGCTTCAACCGGCAGGCCTTCAGCCTGCAGCTTCAGCGCCAGCTCAACGGCGGTCTCACGCTTGCGACCGGCCAGCAGCGTGTGCACGCCCGCCTGGGCCAGCTGGCGCACGGTTTCCAGGCCGATGCCACGGGTGGCGCCGGTGACCAGCGCGATCTTGTTCTGATGGGTATTCATGGATGCATGCCTTGTGAGGGGGAAGCCGCCGCCGGCCATTGACCGGCGGCGACGGGGTTCCATGTCAGTGGTGGATGGTCGGCTCGCCGTGCTGCACCAGCTGGCCACCACCGTTGCGGGTGACGAACTTGCGCAGGGCCACGTAGAACACCGGGGTGAGGAACAGGCCGAACAGGGTCACGCCCAGCATGCCGGCGAACACGGTGATACCGGTCACCGAGCGCACCTCGGCACCTGCACCGTGCGACAGCACCAGCGGCACGGTGCCGGCGATGAACGCGATGGAGGTCATCACGATCGGGCGCAGGCGCAGGCGGCAGGCTTCCAGCGCAGCTTCAACGATTCCCTTGCCGCCCATCTCCAGTTCTCTGGCGAACTCGACGATCAGGATCGCGTTCTTGCACGCCAGGCCCATCAGCACCACCAGGCCGACCTGCACGAACACGTTGTTGTCACCGCCGGTCAGCCAGACGCCGAACAGCGCGGACAGCAGGGTCATCGGCACGATCAGGATCACCGCCAGCGGCAGCGACCAGCTCTCGTACAGCGCGGCCAGCACCAGGAAGGCCAGCATGATCGCCACCGGGAACACGATGAAGGCGGCTTTGCCCTGGGTCGCCTGCTGGTAGCTCAGGTCGGTCCATTCGGTGGTCATGCCCACCGGCAGCACCTTGCCGGCGATCTCGGTCAGCTTGGTCATCGCCTCGGCCGAGGACAGCAAACGCGGGTCGGCTTCACCGGCCAGGTCCGCTGCCGGGTAGCCATTGAAGCGCAGCACCGGGTCCGGGCCGAAGGTCTGCTTGATGGTGACCATCGAACCGATCGGCACCATCTCGCCGCGGTCGTTGCGGGTACGCAGCTTGCCGATATCCTCGACCGTCTCGCGGAACGGACCGTCTGCCTGGGCGATCACCTGCCAGGTACGGCCGAACTGGTTGAAGTCGTTGACGTAGGCCGAACCCAGGTAGGTCTGCAGGGTGTCGAACAGTTCGGTGAGCTGCACGCCCTGTGCCTTGGCCTTGACGCGGTCGACCTCGGCATCCAGCTGCGGCACGTTGGCCTGGTAGCTGGAAATCGGGAAGGCCATGCCCGGCGTCTGCGCCACGGTGCCCTGCATCGCCTGCACCGCATTCTGCAGCGCGCCGTAGCCCAGGTTGCCGCGGTCCTCGATGAACATCTGGTAGCCGTTGCCGTTGCCCAGACCGAGGATCGGCGGCGGCATCATCGCGAAGGCGAAGCCTTCCTGCAGACCGGCGATCTTCTGGTTGATCTCGGCATTGATCTGCGCAGCGGTACGGCCATGACGCTCGGCGAAGGGCTTGAGCGGAATGAACGCCACACCGGTATTGGGCGTATTGGTGAACTGCAGCGCGTTCAGGCCCGGGAACGAGATGGTGTGGGCCACGCCATCGGTTTCCTGGGCGATCTTGGCCACCTTGCGCAGCATTTCATCGGTACGCGCGATCGACGAACCTTCCGGCAGCTTCACGCCGGCGATCAGGTACAGCTTGTCCTGGGTCGGGATGAAGCCCGGCGGCACCAGCTTGAAGATCACGCCGGTACCGACCAGCAGGATCGCGTAGACCACGAACACCGCGCCACGTCGGCCGAGGATGCGGGCCACGCCACGCTCGTACTTCTCCGAGCTGGACTTGAAGAAGCGGTTGAACGGGCGGAACACCCAGCCGAACAGGCGGTCGATCAGGCGGCTCGGGCCATCCTTCGGTGCGCCGTGGGCCTTCAGCAGGCGCGCGGCCAGGGCCGGCGACAGGGTCAGCGAGTTGATCGCCGAGATCACCGTGGAGATGGCGATGGTGACCGCGAACTGCTTGTAGAACTGGCCGGTGACACCGGACAGGAACGCCATCGGCACGAACACGGCACACAGCACCAGCGCGATCGCCACGATCGGGCCGGACACTTCGCGCATGGCCTGGTGGGCCGCGGCGGTGGGCGACAGACCTTCCTCGATGTTGCGCTCGACGTTCTCCACCACCACGATCGCGTCGTCGACCACGATGCCGATCGCCAGCACCAGGCCGAACAGGCTCAGCGTATTGATCGAGAAGCCCAGCAGGTACAGCGCGGCGAAGGTACCCACCACCGACACCGGCACCGCGATCAACGGGATGATCGAGGCACGCCAGGTCTGCAGGAACAGGATCACCACCAGCACCACCAGCGCGATCGCTTCCAGCAGCGTGGAGACCACGGCCTTGATCGAGTCCCGCACGAAGATGGTGGTGTCATACACCGCTTCGTACTTCACGTCGGCCGGCATGGTCTTCTGCATCTCGTCCATCGTCGAGATGACCTGGTCACGGATTTCCAGCGCGTTCGCACCCGGCGACTGGAAGATGCCGATACCGACCGCGTTCTTGCCGTCCAGCTGCGAGCGCAGGGTGTAGTCACCCGCACCCAGTTCCAGGCGGGCCACGTCGGACAGGCGCACGATCTCGCCATCGGTGCCGCTCTTGAGCACGATGTCGCCGAATTCCTTTTCGGTCTTGAGCCGGCCCTGGGCATTGATCAGGGTCAGGAACTTGCTGTCCGGCAGCGGTTCGGCGCCGAGCTGGCCGGCCGACACCTGCACGTTCTGCTCGCGCATGGCGCGCACCACGTCGCTGGCGGTCAGGCCGCGCGAAGCCACCTTGTCCGGATCCAGCCAGGCACGCATGGCGTAGTCGCCACCACCGAAGATCTGCGCATCACCGACGCCCGGAATGCGCGCCAGCGCATCCTTGACGTGCAGGCGGGCGTAGTTGCGCAGGTACAGGGTGTCGTACTTGCCTTGCGGGGAGGTCAGGTGCACCACCATCAGGAAGGTCGGCGACTGCTTCTGCGTGGTCACGCCCTGCCGGCGCACGTCCTCGGGCAGGCGCGCCTGCGCCTGCGCCACGCGGTTCTGCACCTTCACCGCCGCTGCGTCCGGGTCGGTGCCCGGGCGGAAGGTGACGGTCATCTGCAGCACGCCGTCGGAACCGGCGACCGACTTCAGGTACATCATGCCTTCGACGCCGTTGATGGCTTCTTCAAGCGGCGTGGCGACGGTCTCGGCAATGACCTTGGGGTTGGCGCCCGGATAGACCGTGCGCACGACCACCGACGGCGGCACCACTTCCGGGTACTCGCTGATCGGCAGGATTGGAATCGTGATCAGGCCTGCGGCAAAGATCACGATCGACAGCACCGCCGCGAAGATCGGCCTGTCGATGAAGAAACGGGAAAAGTCCATGGAGGAATTCCTGGGAAAGGCATTCGGCGGGCAACAGCCACCCTGCCCCTCGCCGAAATGACGAAGGCAGGGAAGGCTGCCGCTGGCGCCGGCAGCTAAGCGGGGACGCGGATCAGTGCTTCAGGGCGGCGGTGGCATCGCGGCCCGGTGCCGGCGCCGGCTGTGGCTGCATCGCCACCGCCTTGGCCTGCACCGGCATGCCCGGCATGAAGACCTTCTGCACGCCGTCGATGATCACCTTGTCGCCCGCAGCCAGGCCGTGTTCGACAATGCGCAGGCCATCAGCGGTGCGACCTAGCTGGATGTCGCGGCGCTGGGCCTTGCCATCCTTGTCGACCACGTAGACATACTTGCGGTCCTGGTCGGTCAGCACGGCCTTGTCATCGATCAGCAGCGCCTGGAACTGGCCGCTGCCGAGCAGCTGCACGCGGGCGAACAGGCCCGGCGTGAACTGGCGGTCGGCGTTGTCCAGCAGTGCGCGGACGCGGATGGTGCCGGTGCTGCGGGCGACCTGGTTGTCGAGGAAGTCGACCTTGCCCGAGTGCGGGTAGCCCTCTTCGCCGGACAGGCCAACCTTCACCGGCAGTTCGCTGTCACGCTCGCTCGGGCGCTCGCCCTTGCGTGCCATCTGGGCGTAGCGCAGGAAGGTGCTTTCGTCGGCATCGAAGTAGACAAAGACGGTATCCAGCGAGACCAGCGTGGTCAGCACGCTGGCACTGTCGCCGGCGGTGACCAGGTTGCCGGCGGTGACCATCGCGCGACCGGCACGGCCGTCGATCGGTGCACGCACCTTGGTGAACTCCAGGTTGAGCCGGGCCGCGTCCAGCGCAGCCTGCGCGGCCTGCACGGCGGCACCGGACTGGTCGGCGGCCGCGCGACGCTGTTCGGCGGTCTCGGTGGAGATCGCCTGCTGCTCGGACAGTCGCTTGGCGCGCTCGGACTCGCTGCGGGCCAGCGTGGCCTGGGTGCGGGCGCGGGCCAGCTCGGCAGCCGCTCGATCGTACTCGGCCTGGTAGCTGCGCGCGTCGATGGTGAAGAGCACTTCGCCCTTCTTCACTTCCTGGCCTTCGACGTAGTTGACCTTGTCGATGTAGCCGGACACGCGCGGGCGCAGTTCAACGCTCTGCACCGCTTCGACGCGGCCGCTGAACTCGTCCCACTGGCTGACCTGCTTGACCAGTACCGGCGCGGCGCTGACCTGCGGCGGCGGCGGTGCACCGGCTTCTTCGGCGTGGCCGCCGCTGCAGGCCGCAAGCACGGCTGCGGCGAGGATCGACACGCCGACCATCGCAATGCGATGGCCGAAACGATGTGGGGTGGTATTGGGGGAAGTCATGGCATGCATCCGTACGGAGGGGTGGTACAGCTATATGAGAACGTGTTGCAAAAATCGGCGGCGTATCCTGCGACCTCAACCTTGGTCGAGGTCAAGCAACGCCTGCGGTATCGCGCCACAAAGGGGGAACTTCCAGGTGCAGCAGGCCGCGCGGCAGTTCGGCATCGCTGCTGTCGCAGCGGACGATGGCGCGGTTGTCGCGGCAACCATCCAGCAGCGACACAACGCGACGACCCACCAGCAGCGAACTCGGCCACTCGATGCAGGCATTGGCCGCGTTGGCCGGGGTGCACACCGGGCTGCAGACTTCCAGCATCTGCGCGCGCACGCCCAGCGCCTGCGCTTCCTGGTGCACGACCTGCGCGTACATGCGCAGCGCGGCGGTGGTGATCGAGGTCTCGCCGTAGCCCGCCCATGGTTTGGCGTTGGCCGGGCTGCCGATCATCACGTAGCGGCGCGCATGCACGTTGTCCTGCAGCAGCGGCAGCAGGTGACGCACCGCGTGCACGTGCGGCATCAGATCGGCCTGCATCGCGCCCATCAGTTCGTCACCGTTGCGGTCGACCACGCGACCGCGGCGGTACGGTCCACCCATTGCGGCGATCACCGCCGCCAACGGGCGCGGGCGCTGCGCGATGCGTTCGGCCAGCGCGCGCGCCGATCCGTCGTCGCTGAGCGACCCCAGCAGCGTCTCCAGGCCCGGCTCGTCAGCGAACTGCTCGTGCAGCGCCGCCAGCCGGCCCGGATCGCGGCCGACAACCAGTACCGGGCTGCCGGCCTCCAGCAGCGCGCCAACCACACCCTGGCCGACGGCACCGGTGCCGCCCAGGACCAGGACTTCAGGCGTCAGCATCCCATTCACGGGACATTTCCTCCCAAATCCGGGATAGTCCCGATTCGGCGCAGGCGGTCACCCTTGTGAGGGGCTAGGCGGATGGCACCGCCACGCTGCTGACGCATGGGCGCGGTAAACTCACGAAAGTCCTTGTGTACCAAGGAACTCGGACGGGCTTCGACGGTCATCGCCAGGTCCAGGGTGTTCTGGCCGGCGTTCCGGAGTCGGGCAAGAATGTTGCGCAGGCTCATGGCGGACGGGCTCCAATTAACGAATGGCGCCACGATAGACCTCAAACCTTTACTTGATTAGTCCTGATTAAGGGGAATAATCATCCCGCTCCCGGTCCAATCGTTCTGTCACGATTGTCCCATCCCCGACGTCCAGGATCCCCGACCATGTCCCACGATCTCAACGAGACGCTGATCTTCGTCAAAGTGGTCGAGCAAGGCAGCTTCATTGCCGCTGCCAAATCGCTCGGCCTGCCCAAGACCACGGTCAGCCGCAAAGTGCAGGAGCTGGAAACGCGCCTGGGCGCGCGCCTGCTGCACCGGACCACGCGCCGCCTCGGCCTGACCGAAGCCGGTTCGATCTACCACGAACATTGCCAGCGCATCGCGCGCGAACTGGAAGAGGCCGAGAGCGCGGTGAGCCAGCTGCAGTCCGGCCCGCGCGGCTGGCTGCGCTTCACCGTGCCCTATTCGATCGGCATCACCTGGATCGCCCCGCTGCTGGGCCAGTTCCATGCGCAGTACCCGGAAATCCGCCTGGACATGCACATGGGCAACGAGAAGCTGGACCTGATTGCAGGTGAAGCGGACCTTGCGCTGCGCGTGGGGGCCCTGCCCGATTCGAACCTGGTCGCGCGCAAGCTGGGCAGCCTGCGCACGCAGGTATTCGCCAGCCCGGCCTACATCGAGCGCTACGGCGAGCCGCTGCATCCGGAAGAGCTGCAGTTCCATCGCATCCTGGCGATGCGCAAGCCGTACCACACCGGAAATTCGCCGCGCTTCACCTGGCAGCTGGGCGAGAACGGCGGCGAGCTGCGTGACTTCCCGGTCACCCCGCTGATGACCGCCAACGACATGTCTGCGTTGAATGGTGCATTGGTCTGTGGCGAAGGCCTGCTGCTGACCGGCGACGTGATGGCCAAGCCGTTCGTTGAATCGGGCATGGTGCGCCGCGTGCTGGCCGGCTGGACCGGCCCGGAAGTGGACTTCAACGCCGTGTTCGCCGGCGGCCGCCTGGTCTCGCCAAAGGTGCGTGCGTTCGTCGACTTCCTGGTCGAAAAGCTCAACTTCGACGCCAATTACATGCTGGCGCAGTGTCCGGGTGCGAAGCTGGCGCAGCAGCAGAAGGAAAAGGAAGACGCCGCACTGGAAAGCAGCGGCAAGCGGATCCTGGAGAAGGTGGCCGCTTCTGCGGCGTAGCCTGCAACAAGAGCGCCTACCCATCTCCTGGTAGTTGCCGACCTTGGTCGGCATGGCTTACAGAGGGATGCGCTATCGGCGTGCCGAGCAACGCTCGGCACCCACAAAAATGCCGCCTGCAAGGGCGGCATTTTCGTTCCGGCCGATGGCCGGACAGGCTCAAGCAGTAACGCTACGCGTTATTGCTTGAGCGGAATCACCCGGATCTCGACGCGGCGGTTCTTGGCGCGGCCGGCGTCGGTGCTGTTGTCGGCAATCGGGTACGACTTGCCGGCGCCCAGCGTTTCGATGCGCACGCTCTGCACGCCCTGGCCGATCAGGTACTGCGCGACCGAGTCGGCACGTTCCTTCGACAGGCGGTTGTTGACCGCATCGCTGCCGATGCTGTCGGTGTGGCCGACCACTTCGATCATGGTCTGGTTGTAGTCACGCAGGGTGCCTGCCACGCCATTGAGCGCGCCGTAGAACTGCGGCTTCAGGGTCGACTTGCCGAAGTCGAAAGTGATGCCGTCCGGCAGGTTCAGCATGATGTTGTCGCCCTGGCGCTGCACATCGATGCCGGTGTTGGCAGTGCGCTCGCGCAGTGCGCGTTCCTGGCGATCCTGGTACTGGCCGACGGCGGCGCCGCTGAGCGCACCGATACCGGCGCCGATCAGGGCATGCTGGCGTCGCTCGGTGGCGCTGTCGCCGGTCAGCAGGCCGGCTGCCACGCCGATGGCGGTACCGATCAGGGCGTTGCGCCCGGTGCGGTTCTGCTGCTCGGTGGGGTTGCCGTACTGGTCACTCTGTACGTAGGAGCCGCCGGTGGCGCAGGCCGACAGGACGGCCGCGCTCATCAGGGCCAGTGCGACGTTGCGGGTGGTGTTGCGGATCATGAGGTTCTCCTTGGTTTCCGGTCGGCCGGCGGCCTGCGGGCGCAAAGAGAATAAACAGCCCGATGCGATGCCGGAATGATGATCGGGCACACCGACAGGGCCGCGTTCAGCTAACTGACCAGATCACTCAGGTCGCCCTTTACCCCGCCCCCGACTGGCGGTAAGCCGCCAATGCGGCGTCGCGGCCCGCGGCCAGGTCCACCAGCGGCGTAGGCGGATAGCCCGGGGCATGTGTCGCCAGCAGCAGCGGATGCTGCCAGGGCGCAAACCGGGCCTTCACCGGCAGCGCGGCCAGTTCGGGCACCCAGCGGCTGATGTACCGTGCCTGCGGATCGAACTTCTCGGCCTGGGTCACGGGGTTGAACACACGGAAGTACGGTGCCGCGTCGGCACCGGTCCCGGCCACCCACTGCCAGCCCATGGTGTTGTTGGCCAGGTCGGCATCGACCAGGGTGTCCCAGAACCAGCGTGCGCCATGCAGCCAGTGCGCGCGCAGGTGCTTGCACAGGTAACTGGCCACGATCATCCGCACCCGGTTGTGCATGTAGCCGGTGTGCCACAGCTCGCGAAGGCCGGCATCGACGATCGGCACGCCGGTGTTGCCGCGCTGCCAGTCGTACAGCTGCGCCTCACTGGGCGTTGCCCATGGGAAGCGATCGAAACGCGGGTTGAGGTTGTCGGTGGGCGTCTTCGGGAAGTGATGCAGCAGGTGGTAGGCGAAGTCACGCCAGCCCAGCTGGCGCAGGTAGCCGTCGATGTCGGCGTCGGTGCCGGCACTACGCAGCCCTTCCAGCGCATGGGCAATCCGCCAGGGTGCGATTTCGCCGAAATGCAGGTGCGGCGACAGCCGCGAGGTCCCGACACGGTCCGGCAGGTCACGCTGCTCGCGATACCCGCGCAGGGCACCGTCTTCAAAGACGGACAGTGCTTCCAGCGCACCGGCTTCACCCGGCTGCCAGTGCTCCCAGAAGCCGGTATCCCAGTCCAGCGTCGGCGCCAGCTGGAGGTCATCCAATGCCAGGCTGTCGGCCGCGTGCGGCGCCAGTGCTTCCGGTGCGGCCTGCAGTGCCGGCAGGCGCCAATGACTGAGCACGTTGCGCCAGTACGGCGTAAATACCTTGTACGGCTGGCCCTGCTGGGTGGCGATGTCCCAAGGCTCGAACAACAGGCTGCCATTGCAGCTCTGCGCATCGATGCCCTGCTCGCGCAGCATGCGCTTGATGGTGGCGTCGCGTGGCTGGGTGGCCGGTTCGTACTTGCGGTTCCAGTACACCGCCTCGGCGCCAGTCTGCGCGATCAGCAACTGCAGGGCCGGCAGGCTGTCACCACTGCGCAGCACCAGCGAGGAACCGCGCGTGCGCAGGTCCGCATCCAGCGCGGCCAGTGAACGGTGGCGCCACGCATCGGAGGCAGCACCCGGCGCCCACTCACCTTCTTCGTGCGGCGCATGGATGTAGACCGGCACCACGTCGTGACCGGCATCCAGCGCGGCCTGCAGGGCCGGATTGTCCTGCAGCCGCAGATCACGGCGGAACCATACCAACGCTACCGACACAGGTACTGCCTTCGTTGTGGAAGGCGCACATGATAGCCAGCGGTGGTGAAGGGGATGCGCGCAGACGCCGTCTGCTAGGCTGCACGGCCGCTACCCGTTGGACTCTGACATGGATGATCTGCACGCCTCATTCGCCCGCTTCGGGCCGCTGCATGCGCAGCACGAGCGTGACTGGCAGGGCCCGTTCCCGCTGCCCACGGCACTGGCGTCGTTCTACGCGCAGGTCGGGCCGCTGGGCGAAGAGATCAATGCCAGGGTTGGCCGCGCCGGCATCACCGTTCCCGGCCTTGATGTCTGGATACCGCCACTGCAGCGCCTGTGGAGCCAGCAGGCCGGCTATCGATGGCATGGCGTCAGCGGCGAACGGATCAACGACTGGCCATCGAACTGGCTGGTGATTGCCGATCGCGGCGCTGATCCGTTCATCCTCGACCTGGACGACGGCCGTGTGCTGTTCAGCCATCACGGCGCCGGCCTGCTGGATGCCGGCGAGATCACTGCCGATGTGCCAACCTTGATGGCGGCTCTGGCTGCTGCAGGCACGGTGTACCTCGATGCCGGCGATGACCTCTACAACGACGATGACGATGGCGGCATCCGTCCTGAACACCAGGAGGCAGCCGTACAGGCGGTGGCCCGGGTACTGGGCGACCGCCTGCAGGCCGAGTCGTTCATCGAGACGTTGCTGGACTGAATCCAGCCATGGCGTGGATCTATTTTTCGAAGCGCTTCATCGCTTCGCTGATCAGCGTCCGCGCCTCGGCAGCGTTGCCCCAACCGTTGAGCTGCACCGGGTTGCGCCCGGCCGGCAGGTCCTTGTAGACCCGGAAGAACGCTTCGATGCGCTGTCGTTCGATCTCCGGCAGATCGGCCAGGTCGCGGATGTTGGCGTAGGTCGGGTCAACCGTGTCGGTCGGCACGCCGATGATCTTCTCGTCGTGCTCGCCGCCGTCGACCATCTTCAGGTAGCCGATCGGCCGGAAGCGCACGATCACGCCCGGATGCAGGGGTTCACGGGTCAGCACCAGCGCGTCCAGCGGATCGTTGTCGCCAGCCAACGTGCGCGGCATCGAACCGTAGTTGGCCGGATAGGCGACCGGCATCGACTGGAAGCGATCCACATGCACCAGGCCGTCCTCCTTGATCTCGTACTTGGTGAAGCTGCCGGCCGGAATCTCCACCGCCAGGTTCACTTCCTGCGGCGCCTGCTTCGGCTGCGCCACCAGGAACGGGTGCAGCACGCCATCGGCGGCGGCCACCGCGGTCGCGAGCAGGAGCAGGGCCCCGCCGATGGCAGCCATGGGGACAAGACGGTGTACGGTTTTCATCTGGATCTCCTCCTCATTCCCAGCAGCGATCGGCGCGGCCCTTGGCAGTCTGCGCGCGCGGGCAGTCACGCGGCGTGATGCGGCCTTCGGTCAGCTCCGTGCGCTGCTTGCCGCCCTTGGCGTCGCGACGCAGCTCGAAGGCATCGTAGAGTCGCCCGGTCACCGTGCGGGCTTCATAGCGCAGGTGCTGCGGATCGATGTGCAACACCTGGAACAGCTGGGTGTCCTCGGCCACCGGATCCATCGTCCTACGTGCCTCGTCGGAGAGACGGTACTGCTTCGGCCCCGCCACGGTCACCACATACTGCGGCGTCGCGGCCTGTCCTTCACCACGGCGGCCATAGGTGTGATCGTGGCCCTGCAGCACCAGATCGACGTTGTGGCGACGAACCACCGGCAGCAGCACGTCACGCAATGCGCCGTTCTCGCGCCCTTCGCGCGGCGAATAGAACGGCTGGTGCAGCAGCACGAGCGTCCACGGCTGCGGATTGCCGGTCAGTACCTTGTCCAGCCACTGGGCCTGCGCCTTGGCCGTGCCAAGGTCGAGTGCCGACGTGCCATCGACCACGGCGACGCGCACGCCCTGCGCATCGAACCAGTAGCTGGTCTGCTGTGCGGCGGATGCCCCATTGCCCGGCAGCGCGAACGTCACCGGCCAGTGCCTGCCCAGCACGCGGCGTTCCTGCGGAGTGTCCTCGAACTCCTCGACATACTCGTGGTTGCCGATCGCCGGCGCGACCAGGGTTTCCTGCGCCAGCCAACCGGCGGCGGCAAACCATTCGCCCCACTCGCTGTCATCGGCACCATCGCCCCCACTGACCAGATCGCCAGCGAACAGGCTCAGGCGCGCCTCGGGTGCGGCCTTCTGCGCGGCGCGCACCACGCGGCTGACATGGCTCACGTTCTTGTTCTGGGTATCTCCAAAGTACAGCAGGGTCAGCGGCTGGTCGGGCGCAGCCAGCGTGCGCAGCTGGTTCCAGGCGCTCCAGCTGCCGTTGCCCTGCACGCGGTAGACGTACAGGGTATCGGGCCGCAGGCCGCTGACATCAGCGCGGTGGTGGTGCGACAGCCCGTTCTCGGTCTGCAGCGCGCGGGTCGTGGCGCGCACCTGGCGGATGCCCTCGATGGCCGGTGAATCACCGGCAAGGGCAATCTCCAGCAGCGGCGCCTGCACGCTGCCGTCGGTGCGCCAGGCCACGGCGAACCCATGGCCGGGATCGACTGCCGGCGAAGCGACAATGCGGTCCGGCACCGTCGTCGCTGCGTAGTGGCGGCTGCCCGGCGGCACCTGGGTGTTCGCTTCAGCCGCCGCGAAGCACAACGACGGCACCGCCAGCAGCAGGCCCAGCGCCAACGTACGCATCAGGCAACGACCGCTCACGAACCACACTCCAGCGGCAATGCCAACTGCTTGGCGATGCTCTCCCAGTCGAACGCCACCACGCCCTGGTCGTCATGCACCGCATACAACGCGCCGTGCGGGAAGCGCGCGCTGGGCTGCTGCATCATCCAGATGCCATCGGTGTTGGCCACGGTATTGCCCTGGAACGCGCCGACCGGCTTCAGGGTGTGGCGGTCGAACAGGTGGAACACGCTGCGCTGCTTGCCCTGTTCGGTGGTGATCCACCAACCATCCTTGCCGCAGGTGCGCAGGGTTACGCCTTCGGCCTGCGCCTTGAACACGTCGCGGCCGAAGGTGGTGCCGGTGAAACGCCCGGCCAGCGTGTAGACCTTGAACTCGCTGGCGTAGCCCTCGTCCTCTTCGGCGATCAGCAGGCGATCGTTCTCGGGGTCGCCCCAGATCGACTCGACCACGCGCAGGGCACCCGCCTCAGTGGTATCACCGATGCTGGCCACAAGCTTCGCTTCGACCTTCGCGCCATCGCGGGTCACCTGGTACTGGCGCACGCGCTTGTCCAGCTCGGTCAGCGGCGGCAGGATGTCACGGCCCTGTGCATCCTCGCCGTTGTCCCAGGAGTCGGTCACGTAGACGCTGTAGCCATCGGCACGGCGGTCGACCCACAGCCCGTACGGCTTGCGCAGGTCGTCCGCAGCGAAGGTCGCCAGTGGAGTGAAGTCCGGCAGGCTCAGCACCTGCACGCGGTGATTGTCGCGCTCCACGATCCACAGCAGATCGTCGGTCACCGCGATGCCGTTTGGGCGATCGAACTGCCCTGGCGCGGTGCCGCTGCTGCCTACGTCGCGCAGGTGCTGGCCGCTGCTGCCGTCGTAGACCACCAGCTTGTCGGTGGCCTTGGCAGTGGCGATCAGCCAGAGCTTTCCGTCAGGTGCACGCCAGGCGGCAGGCGAATCGATGTTGTCAGCCGGCGTCATCGGTGAAAGGAATGCCTCGGCGATGGTGGTCACCGCACGCTCGTTCGTGGCCTTCGCCCCGGGCTTGGCCACGGCCGGATCATTGCCGTTGGCCGGCGTGCAGCCGGCCACCAACGTCACGGCCAGCATGGTGGCCAGCAGGGTGATGCGAGGCCCGCTCACAGTGCCACCTTCAGGCCCAGTGCGTAGGTGCGGCCATATTCTTCCATCTGCAGGGTGCGCGAGCGCGTGCCCTGGTACAGTTCCAGCGGCTTGTCCAGCAGGTTCTGTGCCTCGAAATACATGCTCACGCGCGGAGTGAACCTGTAGTCAAGCGAGAAGTCGAGCTGGGTGTTCGGCGCTACGTAGATGTCGAAGGCACGGCCGGCACCAAGGGTATCCAGGTACTCGCTGCGGTGTACGGCTGCCACGCGGGTGCTCAGGCCGTACTTCTCATAGCCGATGTGCGCGCTGTACACGTTCTTCGAGGCGCGCGGCAGGGTGAAGTCCTCACCGGCGCGCTTGGCCAGGCCCGGGTCGAAATCAGTGTCCAGCCAGGTGCCGCTGGCACCCACCAGCAGGCCATCCCAGCCAGCCGGGAGGAACGACAGCTGCTGCTGCCAGTTGAACTCGGCGCCACGCACCTTGGCCTTGTCGCCATTGACCGAGGTCACCACCGGCAGGCCGTCGTAGATGCCGTCGGCGCCGGCCTGGCGGACCTGCACGATGTAGCCGTCGATCGACTTGTGGAACACGCCCAGCGAGAGGATGCCGCTTTCGCCGATGTACTTCTCCACCGACAGGTCGATGTTGGTCGACTCGTACGGATCCAGCTCCGGGTTGCCCAGGCGCACTTCATTGTCGTTGCGGGCCAGGCCGATGCGCGGCGAGGCATCGCCGAAGCCCGGGCGCGCCACCGTCTTGTTGGCGGCGAAGCGGAACACCCAGTCGTCGCTGGCGTCGTAACGCAGGTGCAGGCCCGGCAGTACGTTGTTGTAGCTCTTGCTGGCGGTGACCCGGGTCGCGGTGTAGGAGCGCCCGTCCTTGGCCACGTCCACGCGATTGCCTGTGGCGCTGAAGCGGGTGTTCTCCACACGCACGCCGCCGATCACGCGCAGCGCACCGATGTCCCAGGTGCCCATCGCATAGCTGGCGAACACGTCTTCGCGCGCGGTGTAGTCGCCTTCCAGAGACGTCGCGGCGTTGCCACCGACATCCTGCGGACGCGCGCTGTATTCGCCACCGTGCTGCGACCAGTAGCTGCGCATCGCCGATGAGTCCATGCCCTGCCCCATCGGGCCGTGGCGATGTTCCGGCGAGCCGGTCGTCCAGTCACTGAGCTTGATCGCCGGACCCACGCGCAGCGACGCCTCATCGACATTCACGTCACGGTCGCGCCAGCGCCCGAGCAGGCCGAACTTGTAGCTGCTGTTGTCGCCGTCGAAGCGGATATTGACCTGCGCGCTGCGCTCCTCGTCGTCCACCTTCTTCGGCTTGGCCACCACACGGTCGAACTTGTAGTTGGCGTTGTCCAGCCACTGGTCGTTGTCGAAGGTGTAGGCGGGCAGGCGACTGCGCTGGTCCAGCGTGCCATTGAAGGCCTTGCCGTTGAGCTTGAAGCGCGATTCGATCTCGTCGTCCACGCGTTCTTCGGTGCGGGTATAGCCGATCTTGTAGTCCAGTACCGCGTCGGTCAGCTTGTTCTCGCCACCCAGGCTGGCGGCGAAGGTGTTCTCTTCCTTGGTCCGGTAGCGCATGCGCTTGTCGATCGAATCCTTCGGCATGCCGGCAAGTCGATACTGGTCGGTGCCGGTGGCGATCATGTCGGCGCTGTTGAAGTTGAAGATCACGCGCTGGCGGGTTTCGGCATCGTCGAACTGGCTGTACAGCGTGCGCAGGTAGTAACGGCTGTCCTCGTTCGGGCGCCAGTCGAAATTGAGGTTGGCGCCGATGCGCTTGCGCTCGATCTCGTACTTGCGGTTCTGCAGGTTCAGCGCGGTGATTTCGCCCGGGCGGGTGGTGGTCGGATCCTTGTTCCCGCTGACATCACCGTACTCCACTTCGCTGTTGTCCGATTCGAACGTCCGCTTCTGGTAGTTCACGCCGGCGGCGATGCCGAAGGTGTCGTTGAACACTTCGCTGTAGTTGAAAGCGGCCTTCGGGCTGGTCTCGCCCGAAAGCTGCTGGTGGCTGCCTTCGATCTTGCCACGCAGGCTGCGGCCCTCGCGGTCGAACGCCGAGGCGGTCTCGACCAGGATCGCGCCGCCAATGGCGTCGCCCGGCATGTCCGGGGTCGGTGATTTGACCACGCGCAGGCGCTCGGTCGAATCGGACGGGATCACGTCCATCGGTGCGGCGCGGCTGGAGTTGTCCGGTGTGCCGATGGCGATGCCGTCGACGCTGACGCTGTTGAGGTTGGCATCCAGTCCGCGCACGACCACGTAGCGGCCCTCGCCCTGGTCGCGCGTCACGCTGATGCCCGGCAGGCGTTGCAGCGACTCGGCCACGTTCTTGTCCGGGTACTGGCCCAGCGCGTCGGACGACACCGCATCCTCGATGGCGTTGCTGCTGCGCTTGAGGTCCACCGCGCGGATCTGCGATTCAAGCTGGGCGCGCACTTCAATGCGGTCCAGGTCGACCGCATCGGCGGCCACTGCACCGGTGGCGGCAACCGCCTGCTGCCCGGCGGCCTGCAGTGGTGCAGCAGCCCCCATCGCCAGGGTCAGGGTGATGGCAACGGCCAACGGAGTCTTGATATGCACTGGGAATCCCCATTCCTGTTAAGAATGGGTCTGCACGGTATGTCCGCAAGGTTGCATGGCAATGACATGCATCTGCACATTTCATGCGGGCCGTCTCCGGCCCCGGTTTGGGGTTGGGCGCCCAATCCGGCAAAATGGCGTCCTCTCTCCTTATCCCCCTTCCCGACCATGAAGATCGTCGAAGTGCGCCACCCGCTGGTGCAGCACAAGATCGGCCTGATGCGCAACGCTGCGCTCAGCACCAAGGATTTCCGCGAACTGGCCAACGAGCTCGGCACGCTGCTGGCCTACGAGGCCACCGCCGACCTGGACACCGAGCCGCACACCCTGCCCGGCTGGGCCGGTCCGGTCACCGTGCAGCGCATCGCCGGCGCCAAGATCACCGTGGTGCCGATCCTGCGCGCCGGCCTGGGCATGCTCAGCGGCGTGCTGTCGCTGATCCCGGCGGCACGCGTCAGCGTGGTCGGCCTGCAGCGCGATGAGGAAACGCTGCAGCCGGTGCCCTACTTCGAGCGCCTGACCGGCCGCCTGGAAGAACGCGACGCGCTGATCCTGGACCCGATGCTGGCCACCGGCGGCACCCTGATCGCCACGATCGACATGCTCAAGCGTGCCGGCGCCCGCCGCATCAAGGGCATCTTCCTGGTGGCCGCGCCGGAAGGCATCGAAGCAGTCAAGGCCGTGCATCCGGACGTGGAAATCTACACCGCGGCCATCGATGCCCAGCTCAACGACAAGGGCTACATCCTGCCCGGCCTGGGCGATGCCGGTGACCGCATCTTCGGTACCCGCGTCGGCTGAGCCGCCGAACCGGGGTCGGATCCCTTTCGCAGAAAGGGCTCTGACCCCACCCCGGATGCCGGCCTACAGGCCGGCCGCGAACGCTTCCAGCTGGCCGATGACGGTGTTCCAGCCGTCGAAGAAGCCCATCTGCTCATGCTGGTCGCGCAGGGCCTTGTCCGGGTGCATCACCTGCGCGGTGTAACGACAGCCCTGGCCCTCATCCTCCATCGAGATGATGGCGGTGAAGCCCAGCCACGGTGACTGCGGCCGCCAACCCGGGCCCAGCATCGAGGTGAACACCAGACGCTGCTGCGGCACGATCTCCAGAAAGCTGCCCGGGTTGTCACTGCTGCCGCCGTCGGGGCCCTGCATGAAGGTGTGGAAGGCGCCGCCCGGGCGCAGGTCGAAGGCACGCACTTCGGTGGACCACGGCTTCGGGCACCACCACTGGCGCAGCAGCTCCGGGTCGGTCCACGCCCGCCACAGGGCGGCGCGCGGTGCGTTCAGTACGCGACTGATGACCAGATCGGTCTCGGGGTTGTTACCTGCGTCTACGGCCATGGGCCTGCTCCTGTCGGTGAAGGGTTTCGACAAACTCGACCATGCGGTCGGCGCGCGTTTCCCATATGGCACGTTGTTCGGCCAGCCATTGCTCGGCCTGGCCCAACCGTTCCGGCACCAGTTCGCAGGTGCGCACACGCCCCTGCTTGCGGCTGCGCACCACGCCACTGCGCTCCAGCACGGCCAGATGCTTCATCAGCGAGGGCAAGGCCATCTCAAAAGGCTCGGCCAAGGTCGACACCGTGCGCGGCCCCTGCCCCAGCGCCGCCACGATCGCGCATCGGGTGGGGTCGGCCAGTGCCTGGAACACGTCTTGAATGGCGGGATCATACTTACCCATATGGCTAATTAATACGCCGATCTGAATGCCCCTGCAAGCGGTCGCTGCCGAGGCACGATTCTTCACGTGGCGTTGCTGCCTGCAGGCCAATGCTCCGCGCACCCGCCACCGCCTGGAGTGCTCTCGATGAAAGCTTCTTTCCTGCTGGCCGCTGTCCTGCTGGTCGGCCTGCCCCTGGCTGCCAATGCCACCACGCCGCAGCAGCAGCGCATGGCCGACTGCTCGGCCAAGAACAAGGGCTTGAAGGGTGACGCCTACAAGACCGCGCAGAGTTCCTGCCTCAGTGGCCACGCTGCCGAAGCCAAGCCGGCCAACGCGCAACAGGAACGCATGCGCAAGTGCAACGCTGACGCGGGTGCCAAGAAGCTGGCCGGTGACGCGCGCAAGACCTTCATGAGCAGCTGCCTGAAGGCGTCGTAGCATCGCTCGTCCAGTTCAATCGAATGGGGGCAGAGCCCGTTGCACAGCAATGGCATTCGACCCCATTTGAATATCGATATCTGACAGATGTGCCGACCAACGGTCGGCACCCACCAATAGCCACCGGCCACCTGTCAGAGGTGGGGGCGGTGTGGGTGGGCAGGCGCCGTGGATGGCGCCATCGAGCCCCCATGGATGGGTTTACGGCGTGTCCTGACCACCCACACCGCCCCGCCATCCCACGGAATGCCGTTCTTGATCTTGCTTCGGCTTCTGCAGGTGCAGGGAACAGCCCTGCCGAACACCCGTCACCCCAGCGCGCGCGCCTTCAATTCACCCTGCTCGTGCAGGGTCACGAAACGCCCCTTGTCATCGCGACCCAGCTGCGCCAGCGCCACCTGCGGGTCGTGGGTGAAAAACAGATGCACGTTGCGCGCCAGCTTGTCCTCAAGGAACTGCCGCTTCTCGTCGATCAGGAGCTCGGCATTGCGGTCGTAGCCCATGGTGATCGGCACGTGTACCCATGAGCGCCCCGGGATCAGGTCGGCACAGAACACCACCCCGCCGTGCGCATCTTCGCCGGCGTGCGCGTGGCCGACGATCTCGGCCAGCATCAACCCCGGCGTGTGGCCATCGCTGTAGCTGAAGCGAACGCTGCGACCCAGAACCTTCGAATACTCGCCGTCCACTACTTCCAGGCGACCGCTGGCCTGCAGCAGGCCAGGCAGCTCCGGAATGAAGCTGGCACGGTCGCGCGGATGCGGCTGCATGGCGCGCTGCCAATGCTGCGCACCGACCACATAGGTCGCATTGGGGAACAGCAGTTCCGGCTCACGCCCTTCGCTCCATGCCGCCAGCAGGCCACCGGCATGATCGAAATGCAGGTGGCTGAGCACGACGACATCAATGTCCTCGTGCTCGAAACCTGCTTCGCGCAACGAATCGATCAGTACGTGCTGGCTTTCCTGCACGCCATAGCGCTCACGCATGCGCGGATCGAAGAACGCCCCGATACCGGTTTCAAACAGCACGGTCTTGCCTTCCAGCGGGCTGGCAAGCAGCGCACGGCAGGCCAGCTCGATGCGATTGAGCTCGTCCGGTGCCGCCCATTTTTCCCACAACGCGCGCGGCGCGTTGCCGAACATCGCGCCGCCGTCGAGGCGCTGCGAGTTTCCACGAATAGACCAGAGTTTCATGTGTCGATTATCGGCGCCGGCTCGTTAAATAATCGCTAGAAAGGAAACAGAAAACCCCGCCGTCAAGGGCGGGGTTTTCGGTAAACAGCCAGATTGGCGGCCAGCGGCCGGCACGACCGGATCAGCGTGCCGGCACGACCAGGGCGCTGCCCACCGGGTTGCGCGGGTCGCTGCCGCCAAACAGCTTGTTGGCCTTCCGGTCCCATTCCACGGTCTGCAGGTTGCCCCACACGTGGCTGGACCCGCGGCCCCCGGCGGCCACATTGCCCGGCAGGTCGATCTTGTGACCCATCGCCTGCAGCTGCTTCACCGTGGCCGCGTCGAATGCATCGTCCTCGGCTTCGATCAGGTCCGGCAGCCACTGGTGGTGATAGCGCGGCAGCGCGGCAACCTGCTGCGCGTCCAGGCCGGCGTCGTAGCCGAGGATGCCCAGCAGCACCATGGTGATGATGCGGCTGCCACCCGGGGTGCCCAGCACCACCACCTTGTCGGCGTTCTCCATGAAGGTCGGGGTCATCGAGCTGAGCATGCGCTTGCCCGCCTTCGGCGCATTGGCCTCGTAGCCCATCACGCCGAACGCGTTGGGCGTGCCCGGCTTCAGCGCGAAGTCGTCCATCTCGTTGTTCAGCAGCACGCCGGTGCCCTTCGGAATCAGCCCCGAGCCGTACAGCAGGTTGACGGTCTGGGTCGCGCCGACCCGGTTGCCGTCACGGTCGATGATCGAGAAGTGCGTGGTCTCGTCGTCTTCCAGCGGCGTCGGGTTGCCCGACAGCAGGTCGCTGGGCGTGGCCTTCTCCGGATGGATGGTCGCCCGCAGGCCCTGTGCGTAGTCCTTGCTGGTCAGCACTTTCTGCGGGATCTGCACGAAGTCCGGATCGCCGAGGAAGAAGGTGCGGTCGCGGTAGGCACGGCGCATCGACTCCACCACCAGGTGGGTGCGGTGCGCCGGGTCCATCTTGTTGATGTCCCAGCCTTCCAGGATCTGCAGCATGCTGGCCAGCGCGATGCCACCGGACGACGGCGGCGGAGCGGTGGTGATCTTCCAGCCGTTGTAGTTGAACACGATCGGTTCGCGCTGCTTCACGCGATAGCCGGCCAGCTCTTCAGCGGTCCACTGGCCGCCGGCCTGCTTCACGCCGGCCAGCAACAGCTTTCCGGTCTGGCCCTTGTAGAAGCCATCGAAGCCACCTGCGGCCAAGCGCTCCAGCGTCTGTGCCAGCTCCGGCTGCTTGAACAGGTCACCGCTGGTGATCGGCTTGCCGTTGCGCAGGTAGACCTCACGGGTGCCGGGATAGCGCTCCATCACCTCACGGCGAGAGGCATAGCCCTTGGCCATGCGGTCGTAGACCGGGAAGCCTTCGCGCGCGATGCGGATCGCCGGCTGCAGCGATGCAGACAGCGGCAGCTTGCCGTGCTTGGCCGACAGCTCGACCAGCGCCGCAGGTAGGCCCGGAATACCGGCCGACCACGCACCGTTGACCGAGCGGTCACGGTCGAGGTTGCCCTGCTTGTCGAGGAAGGCCTGCGGCGTTGCCGCGGCCGGCGCGGTCTCGCGCGCGTCCAGCATCACGTCCTTGCCGGTGGCCGCGTCGTGCAGCAGGAAGAAGCCACCGCCACCCAGCCCGGAACTGATCGGCTCGACCACCGCCAGCGTGGACGATACCGCCACCGCGGCGTCGAAGGCGTTGCCGCCCTGCGCCAGGATGTCGATGCCGGCCTGGGTGGCCAGCGCGTGGCCGCTGGCAATGGCCGCGCCGTCGGGGCGCTCGGCACGGGCCGGGCTGTCGGCCCAGGCAATCGGGCTCAGCAGCAGGCCGAGCAGCAACAGGGGGCGGACGATCAGCGTCTTCATTCGGATGGGGGCTCCGCATAGAGTTCGGGGTGATCGTGCTGCAGCTGGCGCAGCTTGGCCAGCAGCTGGTCTTCCGTTTCCACGATCTCCGGGTCCGGATCGATGCACTCGACCGGGCAGACGACCACGCACTGTGGCTCGTCGAAATGACCCACGCATTCGGTGCAGCGCGCAGGGTCGATCACGTAGATGGTTTCACCCATCGCAATGGCCTGGTTCGGGCAGGCCGGCTCGCATACGTCGCAGTTGACGCAGAGCTCGTTGATTTTCAGCGACACGGCGATACTCCTCGCCCGCGCCCTGGGACAAAGGACCGGCCAGCGCGGGCGCGCGGGCCGGTCAGGTCATCGGCGGCGCCCTTGCAGGACGCCGCCCGGGCCATGCCGGAGCATGGCCGCCATGGCTCGGTATTACTTGGCTTCGACGAAAATGTACTCGGCACCGGTCGGCTGGATGGCAGCCTGCACGCGGGCGTTGTCGGCCGACTGGCCGATGAAGACGACACGCACGCCCTTCATCGAATCCGGCGACACGTCCTTGAACACGGCCTGGATCATGTCAGCCATCTTGCCCGAGGCCGACGAACCGAAGGCCAGCATGTTGCCCGGCTGCACGCCACGGGCCACGGCCTGGGTCGCGCTCTCGGTCTGGCGCTCGTACTTGGCCTGGAAGTCCGGGTCCGATTCCGGCGAGAGGTAGTACAGGAACGGGCTGTTGGTGATATTGCCCATGTTCTGGATGGCCACTTCCTGCAGGTACTTCTTCCAGCCTGCATCATCATCCTTGGCCGGGGCGACCAGAGCCTGCTTGGCCTCGTCGACCGGAGCGGCCTCTTCCTTCTTGCAGGCGGTGAAGGCCAGGGCCAACGAAGCGATCAGCATCGCGCGCATGGTGGTGTTCATGGGTTTCCTCCCGGAATGGTGCGTGGTGTTGTACGTAATGGGGTGCGGGTACAGCGGGGCTTACGACTGTGCCGCCTTCGCTTCGCGGACCTTGCGCAGGGCTTCGAGCACCGCGGCCGGCACGAAGCCGGACACGTCGCCGCCCAGGCGCGCGATCTCGCGGACCAGCGAGGACGAAATGAAGCTGTGCTGCTCGGCCGGGGTCAGGAACAGGGTCTCGACCTCGGGGATCAGGTGGCGGTTCATGCTGGCCATCTGGAACTCGTACTCGAAGTCGGACACCGCGCGCAGGCCGCGCAGCAGCACCCCACCCTGGACCGAACGGACGAAATGGGCCAGCAGGGTGTCGAAGCCGATGACCTCGACGTTGCCATGGTGGCCGAGTGCGCCACGCGCCAGCTGCACGCGCTGCTCCAGCGGTAGCGCCGGGCCCTTGGACGGGCTCTGCGCCACGCCCACCACGACCTTTTCAAACAGCGGCGCGGCCCGGCTGACCAGGTCGATATGACCGTTGGTGATCGGGTCGAACGTGCCGGGATAGACGGCAATGCGGCGGTTGGCCACGGTCATGGGCGGATGCAGATGTTCAGATGAGGTCAAAGTGTAGCAGTGGCGCGGCGGTACAGGGCAAAGCGCACCTCGCGGGTGCCGCCCTCGCGGTGCAGCAGCCAGTCCGGCGGCAGCACCGGCACGTGGCCGGCCGGCGATTCCAGGTACAGCCAGGCATCGGCGGCCAAGTGCCGCGGCAGCTGCGCCAGCACGTCCTGCCACAGGCCATCGGCGAACGGCGGGTCGATGAAGACCAGATCGGCCTGCTGCGCGGGCGCGCCCTGCAGCCAGCGCAGGGCATCGGCCTGCACCACGGTGATCTGATCGGCGGCCTGGAGCTTCGCCACGGCCGCGCTCAGATTGCGTCCCAGCTGCGCGTCGCGCTCGACCAGGGTGGCGTGGGCGGCACCGCGCGAGACCGCCTCCAGGCCCAGCGCGCCACTGCCGGCGAACAGGTCCAGCACCCGCGCGCCGCCCAGTCTGGGCATCAACCAGTTGAAAAGGGTCTCGCGCACGCGGTCACTGCTGGGCCGCAGCCCCGGCAGGGTCGGCACCGGCAGGCGGGTATTGCGCCAGCGACCGCCGATGATGCGGACCTGGCCGTCATTGCTCCCACGGCCGCTCACAGGCGCCCCCGGCGGGGTTCATTCGAGAATTTCAGCATGAGCGGGATTGTAGTCGTCCGGGCGGCGCCCGGAACCCGCAGAGGCCGAAGCAACAGCCAGAGCAACGGCAAAAGCTGGTTTCCTGTGGGTAGGCGGGGTGGGCCAGGTTGTGGGGGACGCCGTAAACCCGTCCATGGGGGCTTGGCCGCGGCATCCATGCCGCGGACACCCCCACAACCTGCCCCACCCCGCCTTCGACAGTTTCCTGCGATCTGCCGGAACGTCTCTTGGGGTCAGATCCGTTTTCCTGCGGAAAACGGATCTGACCCCATTTGATGTATCGATATCTGACAGATGTGTCGACCAAGGTCGACACCTGCCAACAGCCGCGTGAACCTGTCAGAGGCGGGGCGGTGTGGGTTGGCAGGACCGTTGGCGCCATGGATGGCGCCATCGAGCCCCCATGGATGGGTTCACGGCGTGTCCTGCCAACCCACACCGCCCCGCCATCCCACGGATAGCCCGCTGCTGCTGCTGCTGCTGCTGTTGATGTTGCTGTTGCTGTTGCATCGGCCTCTGCAGGTGCAGGGCTGCAAGCCCTGCCGACCAACCCCTTGATTTCGGGACAATCAGCCATACCCCTTGGCGAGGCCGCACGCGCTGGCGCGGCATTGCACATGGAGCCCTATCGATGACCGAGACCACCCAGACCGAAACCCTTGGCTTCCAGACCGAAGTCAAGCAGCTGCTGCAGCTGATGATCCACTCGCTGTACTCCAACAAGGAGATCTTCCTGCGCGAGCTGGTCTCCAACGCCGCTGACGCTGCCGACAAGCTGCGCTTCGAAGCCCTGACCCAGCCGGCCCTGCTTGAAGGTGACAGCGAGCTGCGCGTGCGCGTCAGCTTCGACTCCGCCGCCCACACCATCACCATCGAAGACAACGGCATCGGCATGAGCCGCGCCGAGGCCATTGCCCACCTCGGCACGATCGCCAAGTCCGGCACCGGCGATTTCCTGCGCCAGCTGTCCGGCGACCAGAAAAAGGATTCGCAGCTTATCGGCCAGTTCGGCGTCGGCTTCTACAGTGCCTTCATCGTTGCAGACCAAGTGGAAGTGACCTCGCGCCGCGCCGGCCTGGCTGCAGGCGAAGGCGTGCGCTGGACCTCGCGCGGCGAAGGCGATTTCGAAGTGGCCACCATCGACAAGGCCGAGCGCGGCACCCGCATCGTGCTGCACCTGAAGGACGGCGAGCACGACTTCGCCGATGGCTGGCGCCTGCGCGGCATCCTCAAGAAGTATTCGGACCATATCGGCCTGCCGATCCAGATGCCGAAGGAAGGTGGCGAAGAAGGCGCCGCGGTCGAATGGGAAACCGTCAATCGCGCCAGCGCGCTGTGGACCCGCCCGCGCACCGAGATCAGCGACGCCGAGTACACCGAGTTCTACAAGCACGTGGCACACGACCACAGCGATCCGCTGGCATGGAGCCACAACAAGGTCGAAGGCAAGCTGGAATACACCTCGCTGCTGTACGTGCCCGGCCGCGCGCCGTTCGACCTGTATCACCGCGATGCCCCCAAGGGCCTGAAGCTGTACGTGCAGCGCGTGTTCGTGATGGACCAGGCCGAGCAGTTCCTGCCGCTGTACCTGCGCTTCATCAAGGGCGTGGTCGATTCCAACGACCTGTCGCTGAACGTCTCGCGCGAGATCCTGCAGTCCGGCCCGGTCATCGATTCGATGAAGGCCGCGCTGACCAAGCGCTCGCTGGACATGCTGGAAAAGCTGGCCACAGACAAGCCGGAGCAGTACGCCACGTTCTGGAAGGAATTCGGCCAGGTGCTGAAGGAAGGCCCGGCCGAGGACTACAACAACCGCGAGAAGATGGCCGGCCTGCTGCGCTTCGCCTCCACACGTGGCGACGGCGATGCGCAGAACGTGTCGCTGGCTGACTACCTCGGCCGCATGGCCGAAGGCCAGGACAAGATCTACTACCTGACCGGCGAGAGCTACAGCCAGGTGCGCAACAGCCCGCACCTGGAAGTGTTCCGCAAGAAGGGCGTGGAAGTGCTGCTGCTGACCGACCGCATCGACGAGTGGCTGATGGGCTACCTGACCGATTTCGACGGCAAGGGCTTCGTCGACATCGCCCGCGGCGACCTCGACCTGGGCGCGCTGGAAACCGAAGCGGACAAGCAGGAACAGGAAGCAGCGGCCAAGGACAAGCAGGGCCTGGTCGAGCGACTGAAGACGGTGCTGGGCGATGACGTGGCCGACGTGCGCGTCTCGCACCGCCTGACCGATTCGCCGGCGGTGCTGGCCATCGGCGAACAGGACCTGGGCCTGCAGATGCGCCAGATCCTGGAAGCCAGCGGGCAGAAGGTGCCGGACAGCAAGCCGGTGCTGGAGATCAACCCGGGCCATCCGCTGATCGCCAAGCTGGATGCTGAAGCCGATGGCGCGCGTTTCGACGATCTGGGCCGGGTGCTGTTCGACCAGGCTGCATTGGCCGCCGGCGACAGCCTGAAGGATCCGGGCGCCTATGTGGCGCGCCTGAACAAGCTGCTGCTGGAGCTGTCGGCCTGATCGACAAGGTGGTCGCCGGGCATGGCCCGGCGATGCTCTGGTAGAGGCCAACCTTGGTTGGCACCTGCCAGGGCGGATCGAGCGTGCCAACCAAGGTTGGCACCCACCACAGGCGGCGGTTGGCACTTGGCGAGCGGGTTCAGGCCTCGCGATCCAGCAGCGAGCCCAGCATCTGGTCCTGGCGTCGGATCACCGCGGCGTTGGAAGCGAAAGCCACCACCTCGGCTTTCGCTGCCAGCAGATCACCCAGTGGTGCACTGACATCGGCGCCGGTAGGGGTCACCGCGGCCTGCACCCCGCCCTGCTCCACCGTACTGCGTTGCAGCTGCAGGCGTTGGGCATCAGGAGTCGCCAGGTTGGCCACGTTGTGCGCGGCCACCTGCACGCCCTGCTGGGCCGCACGCATCCCGCCGAGGGCGATTCCCATCACGTTGTTCATGGCGGTCTCCGGACCGCCCTGCGCAGCCCTCCGGACCGGTTAACGGCCGGCCGGCCGCGACCTTGAGTCCACATCGGCCCGACAGGCCTGAGTGGTAGCATATCCCTCTGATTTCAGCGCCTTTTGCCAATGCTCAGTTTTTTCCGCCGCAAGAAGCCCCAGGATGCCCCCGCAACGGAGGCACCCAAGACCCAGCACTACTCGGCTGAAGAGCTGGCGGCGGCGTTTCCGTCGGCCGCGCCGGTCGAGGACAAGGAGCCGGCACCGGTAGCCGTACCGGCCGAGCCTGCACCGGTCGAGCCGCCCCCGGCAACCGCCGTTCCGGTCGCTGTCGAGCCCACCCCGGCGATTCCGGCCCCAGCCGCAGCGGTTCCGGCAGCTCCTGCGCCGACGGCGCAGATCGACGTCGCCCCCATCGCGACCCCGGCCATCGAACCGGCACCCGCACCGCTGCCCGAGCCCACCCCGGCACCGGTCACCGACGACCTGCCTGCTGCCGCCTCGGTCGACGCTGCTCCGGCTCCTGCCGGCAAGCCCGGCTGGCGCGAACGCCTGCGCAACAGCGTCATCGCGCGCAGCTTCGGTGGCCTGTTCTCGCGCAACCCAAAACTCGACGACGACCTGCTGGACGAGCTGGAAACCGCCCTGATCACCGCCGACGTCGGCGTGGGTGCCACCACCGATCTGGTCGAGGGGCTGCGCAAGCGCATGAAGTCGCGCGAGTTCGCAGATGCAAATGCGCTGCTGGCCGCGCTGCGCGCCGAGCTGATCGCGATCCTGCAGCCGGTGGCCAAGCCGCTGGTGATCGACCGCAATGCCAAGCCCTTCGTGGTGCTGACCGTCGGCGTCAACGGCGTTGGCAAGACCACCACCATCGGCAAGCTGGCCAAGCGTTTCAAGGATGAAGGCCACAGCCTGATGCTTGCCGCCGGCGACACCTTCCGCGCCGCCGCCGTCGCACAGCTGCAGGCCTGGGGCGAGCGCAACGGCGTGGCCGTGGTCGCCCAAGGGCAGAACGCCGATGCCGCTTCGGTGGCATTCGATGCGCTGCAGGCCGGCAAGGCCCGTGGCACCTCGGTGTTGATCGCCGATACCGCCGGCCGCCTGCACACCCAGTCCGGCCTGATGAACGAGCTGGGCAAGATCCGCCGCGTGCTCGGCAAGATCGACGCCACTGCACCGCACGAAGTACTGATGGTAATCGACGGCACCACCGGCCAGAACGCGCTGTCGCAGCTGCGCCAGTTCAATGCCGCGGTGAACGTGACCGGCCTGGTGGTGACCAAGCTGGACGGCACTGCCAAGGGCGGCGTGGTGTTCGCGCTGGCCCGCGAGTTCGGCATTCCGATCCGTTTCGCCGGCATCGGCGAGCGCCCGGAAGACCTGCGCGTATTCGATCCGGAAGCCTTCGTTGACGCCCTGCTGCCCGAAGCGCTGGGTGCCTGATAGACCGTGCAGCCACGCATGGCGTGGCTCTACTGCAGCCCGGTAGAGCCCCCCATGGGTGGCTGCCCACCTCCGGAATACCGATGCCCCGCCAGCCGCACGCCAGCGCCGGAACCACGCAGACCGACGACTTCGTCGCCCACCTGCTGCATTGGTTCGACGACCACGGCCGCCACGACCTGCCCTGGCAGCATCCGCGCAGCCCCTATCGGGTCTGGTTGTCGGAAATCATGCTGCAGCAGACCCAGGTGAGTACGGTCATCCCGTACTTCCAGCGGTTCCTGCAGCACTTCCCGACCCTGCCCGACCTCGCCGCCGCCAGCAATGACGCGGTGATGGCGCAGTGGGCCGGGCTCGGCTACTACGCCCGCGCACGCAACCTGCACGCGGCAGCCAAGCGCTGCGTGGAACTGCACGACGGCGACCTGCCACGTGACTTCGACGCGCTGCATGCCCTGCCCGGCATCGGCCGCAGCACCGCCGGTGCGATCCTCAGCCAGGCCTGGAACGACCCGTTCGCGATCCTCGATGGCAACGTCAAGCGGGTGCTCAGCCGCTACCACGGCATCGACGGCTTCCCGGGCCTTCCGGCCATCGAGAAGCAGTTGTGGGCGATCGCCGAGGCGCACGTGGCGCAGGTGCCGACCGGGCGCATGGCCGATTACACCCAGGCGCAGATGGACCTGGGCGCGACCGTGTGCAGCCGCGCCAGACCCGCCTGCGTGATCTGCCCACTGCAGGACGCGTGCGTGGCGCGCCGCGAAGGCCGCACTGCCGAACTGCCGACGCCCAAGCCCAGCAAGACCCTGCCCGAACGAGAAGCAGTGGCCCTGCTGCTGCGCGACCCCCAGCAGCGCGTGCTGCTGCAGAAGCGGCCGGACACCGGCATCTGGGCGCAACTGTGGACGCTGCCGCAGGCCGAGGCCGGCAGCGACCTGCAGGACTGGTTCGATGCGCATGTTGAAGGTTCGCTGGAAGACGCCGAGGAGTTGCCAGTGCTGCAGCACACCTTCAGTCACTACAGGCTGCACCTGCAGGTACTGTCGCGCCAGGTGAACGGCCTGCGCGTGGAAGAACCCACGTTGCGCTGGGTCGCCTACGATGAACTGCGCGCGCTGGGCCTGCCCGCGCCGATCCGCAAACTGCTCGACGGCGCGACGATCAAGACGCCAAAACGAACTTCCAAGAAACCCCGCAACCACGAGTGAGTGCCATGCCCCGAACCGTCTTCTGCCAGTACGAACAACGCGATGCCGAGGGCCTGGACTTCGTGCCCTACCCCGGCGAGCTGGGCCAGCGCATCTTCAACAACATCGGCAAGCAGGCCTGGGCTGCGTGGCTGGCGCACCAGACCATGCTGATCAACGAGAACCGCCTGTCGCCGCGTACGCCGGAACATCGCGCGTTCCTTGAAGGCGAACTGGTCAAGTTCCTGTTCGAGAAGGACGCGCAAAAGCCGGCCGGCTTCACTCCGGAAGCCTGACGCACAGGTAGTGCCGGCTGCGAACAAAAAAGGGGACGGAGGGGATTAAGTCGTTTGTACCACAAACGACTTAATCCCCTCCGTCCCCTTTTTTGATCATTTCGCCGGCGCGGTGTTTTCCTCGCGCTCCTGCACCTGCGCCTGGCGCAGCTCCTGCTCGGAAGCGCGTAGTGCCTTCACATCCAGCTTGCGGATGCTGTCGATGAAGCACGGCAGGCGCGGGCCGCCGGTAGGGTCGCGCACCAGCACCTTGTCGAAACGCGCCGAAACACGATTCATCTGGCTGGTCAGGCCGATGGCGGTGGCATATGGCAGATCCTGGCAGGGCCCCCTCAACTCCAGCAGGTAGGCCTCGCTGGGACGCGTCCATACCGCAAGCGCGCTGTCACCCAGCTCGGTCCAGCCATTGAGGGTGCCGAAGAACTGCATGTCGTTCTGCGGCGCACCGGCATGGGCACGGTACAGGTCAAGCTTCTCGGCGCTGCTGAGCCGGCCAGTGGTCGCACACGCGGCCAGCGCCAGGCAGAGTCCGGCCACCAGGAACGGGGTCTTCATGGCGATCTCCTCGGGGAACTGTCGCCATCATGCGCCCGGGCCGGCAACGCCGGCGCGACGACCGACAGCCCCATTCAGGCGCTGGTCGGCGGTCGACCAAGGCCGACCTCTACCAGAGCAGACCCAAGGCCCCGGATTCCGGAAGTCACCAACCTTGGTTGGCGCCTGCCCTGCAGGAGCAGCCGACCAGGGTCGGCTTCCACCAAAGCGGCCCCGGCGCCTCAGACGTCGGCATGGGCCAGTGCGTGCAAGCGCCCTTCGCGCAGCTCCAGCACCCGGTCGAGGCGGCGCGCCAGGCTGCGGTCGTGGGTGACCAGCACCAGGCTGGTGTGACGCGCACGATTCAGTTCCAGCATCAGCTCGAACACCGTGGCGGCCGTGCGGTCATCCAGGTTGCCGGTCGGCTCGTCACCCAGCACGCAGGCTGGGTGATTGACCAGTGCCCGCGCCACCGCAGCACGCTGCCGCTCACCACCAGACAGCTCGCCCGGCTTGTGATCCAGGCGGTGGCCGAGGCCGACCGCTTCCAGCAGCGTGGTGGCCCGGCTGCTCGCTTCTGCTACCGCAGTGCCAGCCAGCAGTACCGGCATCATCACGTTTTCCAGCGCGGTGAACTCCGGCAGCAGGTGATGGAACTGGTAGACGAAGCCCAGCGCCTGGTTGCGCAGCAGACCGCGCACGGTATCCGACAGCGCCGACATGCGCTGCCCGGTCACGTAGACCTCGCCGGCGGTTGGAATGTCCAGGCCGCCCAGCAGGTGCAGCAGCGTGCTCTTGCCGGCGCCGGAGGCACCGATGATCGCCACCGTCTCGCCGGCGGTCACGGTCAGGTCCAGGCCATCGAACACCGGGGTCTGCATGCGCCCTTCGGCGTAGGTCTTGCCCAGTGCTTCGGCGCGGATCACTTCGTCGCCGCGGTTGAAGACCTTATTCATAACGCAGGGCCTCCGCCGGCTGGGTGCGTGCTGCCCGCCAGGCGGGATACAGGGTGGCCAGGAAGCTCATCAGCAGCGCGACCACGGTGATCGCCACCACGTCGCCGGTCTGCATGTCGGTCGGCAGGCCGGTGATGTAGTACACATCCTCCGGCAGCAGCTTGACGTTGAACACGCTCTCGATGGCGCCGAGGATGCGCTCCAGGTTGAGGGTCAGGGTGATGCCGCCGATCAGGCCGGCCAGCGTGCCGAAGATGCCGATCAGCGAACCCTGCACCATGAACACCTGCATCACCCCGCCCGGAGTCAGGCCAAGGGTGCGCAGGATGGCGATGTCGGCCTGCTTGTCGGTGACCAGCATCACCTGCGACGACACCAGGTTGAAAGCGCCCATGGCGATGATCAGCGACAGCAGGATGCCCATCACTACCTTCTCCATGCGCAGCGAGTGGTAGAGGTTGGCGTTCTGCTGGGTCCAGTCACTTACCCGGTACGCGCCGCCGAGGCTCTGCGCCAGGTCCACGCCCACTTCCAGCGAGCGGTCCATGTCGTGCAGTTTCAGCCGCACGCCGGTAGCGCCATCGGAACGCAGCACGCGCTCCAGGTCCTGCATGTTGGCGAAGCCGACGCCGCGGTCGACCTCGTTGTAGCCGGCCTCGAAGATGCCGCTGACGGTGAAGCGTTTCATCCGCGGCACTGCGCCAGCAGGCGTGCCCTGCACTTCTGCAAAGGTCACCAGCACCTGGTCGCCAACGTCCACGCCCAGCCAGACCGCCAGCTCTTTGCCCAGCAGCACGTTGAAGCTGCCCGGCTTGAGGCTGTCATAGCTGCCCTTGGTGACCTTCTTGTCGATCACCGACACCTTCGGCTCCAGCGCCGGATCGATGCCTTGGATGATTGCGCCCTGCACGCGCGGGCCGCTGATCATCGACTGGATCTCGATGTAAGGCGCAGCACCGGCCACGCGCGGGTCCTTGCTGGCCACGTCGACCACGCGCATCCAGTCCGGCATCGGCTCGCCGTCGCGGCTGATGGTGGTGTGCGCGGTCATCTGCAGCAGGCGGCTGCGGATTTCCTTCTGGAAACCGCTCATCACCGCCAGGGTGGTGATCAGCACCGTCACGCCGAGCGCGATGCCCAGGATCGATGCCATCGAGATGAAGGAGATGAAGCCGTTGCGGCGCTTGGCGCGCAGGTAGCGCAGGCCAATGGCCACGGGAATGGGTTTGAACATGCAGGCACGCCGGTCAATTCAGCTTATGGTGCCATCGACCGGGGCCGACGGGAAACGCCGCGTGCGGCGACGGCCAGTCGCAGTTCACGTCGCTGCCCGGAATCGAGCACATCCGGCCAGAACAGCAGGCGCCGACGGCGCCGATCCTCACGCCAGAGCAACAACAGCCATGGCCCACGCACGACCAGTTGTGGTGCATCGACGCCCTGCCCGGCCACCTGCAGCGGCTCGGGCGGTACCGGCAGAAGCACCTGCACGCGTGGCCTACGCTGGCGCCAGGCCAGTTCGGCCAACCCGATGCCCCAGGCCAGCAACACCGCGGGCGTCAGCAGCCGGGGCGGTAGATCCGATGCGCGCAGCAGCCAGGGCGCGGCCAGCAGCACCGCCAGCTGGGCGGCGGCCTGCAGCCGTGAGGGCCGCCACTCAAGGCTTGAGGGCGAGGATCTTCTGCATGAGGGGGACTGCGTGCGCATGCGGGCAGGCCTCGTAGCCCATGAACCAGCGCCACAACTTATCGTCCTCGCAGTCGAGCAGGAACAGGAAAACCTCGCGCTCCTCGGTCGGCGCAGTGCTCCATTCGTGGTCGAGGTAACGGCCGAACAGCTGGTCCAGCTCGCGCATGCCGCGGCGGCAGCGCCAGCGCAGCTTCTTCAGCAGAACGTCTTCTTCCATCGTGTTTCTCCAGATGCAGCAAAGCCACGCATGGCGTGGCTCTGCTGGGAGGTGTAGCCACGCATGGCGTGGCTCTACCGGGTACAGCCGGACCGTATCAGGCGCGGCGTTCCATCATCAGCTTCTTGATCTCGGCGATCGCCAGTGCCGGGTTCAGGCCCTTCGGGCACGTCCGGGCGCAGTTCATGATGGTGTGGCAGCGGTACAGCTTGAACGGATCTTCCAGATCGTCCAGGCGCGCACCGGTGTCCTCATCGCGCGAGTCAATGATCCAGCGATAGGCCTGCAGCAGGATCGCCGGGCCCAGGTAACGCTCGCCGTTCCACCAGTAGCTCGGGCAGCTGGTCGAGCAGCAGGCGCACAGGATGCACTCGTACAGGCCGTCCAGCTTCTTGCGGTCTTCCGGCGACTGCAGGCGCTCACGGTCCGGCGGTGCCGGGGTCTGGGTGCGGATCCATGGCTTGATCGAGGCGTACTGCGCGTAGAAGTGGGTCAGGTCCGGAACCAGATCCTTGACCACGTTCATGTGCGGCAGCGGGTAGATCGGCACTTCCTTCTTGCCGCAGTCCGAGATGGCTCGGGTGCAGGCCAGGGTGTTGGTGCCATCGATGTTCATCGCGCACGAACCACAGATACCTTCGCGGCAGGAGCGGCGGAAGGTCAGGGTCGGGTCGATCTCGTTCTTGATCTTGATCAGGGCGTCCAGGACCATCGGGCCACAGGCGTCCAGATCAACTTCATAGGTATCGGTGCGCGGGTTGCTGTCGTCGTCCGGACTCCAGCGGTAGATCTTGAAGGTGCGCACGTTCTTCCCGCCGTTCTTGACGGGGAAGTGCTTGCCCTTCGTGATCTTGGAATTCTTGGGGAGTGAAAACTCGGCCATGGCTGCTCTCGTTGGCTCAGGCGGCCCGCGCCCTTGGGCGCGGATTGCATGGTAGGCGGGGTCGGATCAGTACACGCGCGGCTTCGGCGGCACCACGGACACGTCGTCGGTCAACGTGTACATGTGCACCGGACGGTAGTCGAAGCTGCACTTGCCCTTCTCGTCGACGCTGACCAGGGTGTGCTTCTGCCAGTTGACGTCGTCGCGGTCCGGATAGTCCTCATGCGCATGCGCACCACGGCTTTCCTTGCGCTGTTCGGCCGAGTTGATCGTCGCCACCGCGTTGAGCAGCAGGTTGTTCAGCTCGTAGGTCTCGATCAGGTCCGAGTTCCACACCAGCGAACGGTCGGAGACCTTCACGTCCTGGAACGAGTCGAAGATCTTGTCCATCTTCTCGCAGCCTTCCTTCAGCGTCTGGCTGGTGCGGAAGACGGCCGCGTCGGCCTGCATGGTGCGCTGCATGCGATCGCGGATGACCGAGGTCGGGGTATCGCCGTTGGCGTGGCGCAGTTTGTCCAGCAGGCCCAGCGCCTTGTCGCAGGCATCGGCCGGCAGCGGCTTGTGCGATGCGCCCGGCTTGATGGTCTCGGCGCAGCGGTTGGCCACCGCACGACCGAACACCACCAGGTCCAGCAGCGAGTTCGAGCCCAGTCGGTTGGCGCCGTGCACGGACACGCAGGCCGCTTCACCGATGGCGTACAGGCCCGGCACCACGGCATTGTCGTTGTCGCCGACCTTCTGCACCACTTCGCCGTGGTAGTTGGTCGGGATGCCGCCCATGTTGTAGTGCACGGTCGGGATGACCGGGATCGGCTGCTTGTGCACGTCGACGCCAGCGAAGATGCGGGCGCTTTCGGCGATGCCCGGCAGCTTGTCGTCGATCACGCCCGGGCCGAGGTGGGTCAGGTCGAGCAGGATGTGGTCCTTGTGCTCGCCGACGCCGCGGCCTTCGCGGATCTCGATGGTCATCGAACGGCTGACCACGTCGCGCGAGGCCAGGTCCTTGTAGTGCGGCGCGTAGCGCTCCATGAAGCGCTCGCCGCTGCTGTTGCGCAGGATGCCACCTTCACCGCGGACACCCTCGGTGATCAGGCAGCCGGCGCCGTAGATGCCGGTCGGGTGGAACTGCACGAACTCCATGTCCTGCATGGCGATGCCGGCACGCATGGCCAGGCCGCCACCGTCGCCGGTGCAGGTGTGTGCCGAGGTGGCGCTGAAGTAGGCACGGCCGTAGCCGCCGGTGGCCAGTACCACGCCCTGGGCGCGGAACAGGTGCAGGGTGCCGTCGGACATGTCCAGGGCCAGCACGCCGCGGCAGGCGCCTTCGTCGTCGAAGATCAGGTCGAGCGCGAAGTACTCGATCATGAAGCGCGCATCGTGCTTCAGCGACTGCTGGTACAGGGTGTGCAGCATCGCGTGGCCGGTACGGTCGGCCGCCGCGCAGGTACGCTGCGCCGCCGGGCCTTCGCCGTACTTGGTGGTCATGCCACCGAACGGACGCTGGTAGATCTTGCCTTCGGCGGTGCGCGAGAACGGCACGCCGTAGTGTTCGAGCTCGATGATGGCCGGGATGGCCTCACGGCACATGTACTCGATGGCGTCCTGGTCGCCCAGCCAGTCCGACCCCTTGATGGTGTCGAAGAAGTGGTAGCGCCAGTCGTCTTCGCCCATGTTGGCGAGTGCGGCCGAGATACCGCCCTGGGCGGCAACGGTGTGCGAACGGGTCGGAAAGACCTTGGTCAGGCACACGGTCTGCAGGCCCTTGGCGGCCAGGCCGAACGTGGCGCGCAGGCCGGCGCCGCCGGCGCCGACCACGACCATGTCGTACTTGTGTTCGGTGATCTTGTAAGCGGACATCTAATCTGGATTCCTGTGTTGGTGCCTGGGCTCAGGCAACGCCGAGGGCGATGCGGCCCACCGCAAACACACTGACGATCATGCCGAGCACGGCGACGAACTTCACCGCGGTCTGCAGCACCAGGGCCAGCAGCGATTCGTGGATGTAGTCTTCCAGCACGACCTGCATGCCGAGCTGCGCGTGCCAGAACATGGCGATCAGCAGGCCGATCAGCGGCACTGCGTTCCACGGCTTGGCCACGGCGGCGGCGGCGGTCGCGTAGTCCGAGCCCAGCAGGCCCAGCACGAAGACCAGGAACCAGATACCCAGCACCACCAGCGCGGCGGCAGTCAGGCGCTGATGCACGAAGTGCTCGGTGCCGGTCTTGGCCGAGCCAAGGCCACGCACGTTCTTCAACGGGGTACGGAACTTGCTCACGCGGCACCTCCGAACATCACATAGGCCCACACCAGCAGGGTGATCACCAGGCTGCCGGTGACCGACAGCCAGCTGCTGCGGATGAAGGCGGGGATGCTGAAGCCGATGGCGAAGTCCTGCACCACATGGCGGATGCCATTGCACAGGTGATAGGCGAACGACCATGTCCACGCGAACAGGAACACGCGGCCATACCAGGCCCCGGCATGGCCGGTGAAGCAGTTCCAGGACTCGGGCCCCATCATCAGGGCCAGCAGGCCGGCAGCGATGATGAGGGCACCAACAGACAGAAAGACGCCAGTGGCTCGATGCAGGATCGAGGTGGCCATCTGAATCTGCCAGCGATACACCTGAAGGTGCGGGGAAAGTGGGCGTTGTCTGGTCGCCATTCGCTGGGCTCGTTGTCTCGGCTGGGCGGCACGCGGCCGCGTTGGCTCAATGCTGATCAGAAATCGATGCAGCGTCCGTTTTTCTCCCAATCGCCATACCGCACCGGATCAAGTCCGCCGCGGCCGCCGAATTCTTCTGCTTTTTCCTGTTCCACGGGCACGGGTGCCGCGGGGACCAGCGGGGCTTCAGATTCGTCGTCGGGAGTGGGGGTTGTTTGGCCTATCATGTTCGGTCTCGCAACGCACAAATTTTAGACCTCGTTCACGTGCCTGACAACCTGCCCCCTGCTTTCGTCGGATATCCGCGCCTGCCCGGCCACCAGCTGCTGAGCCTGCAGGGCCCGGATGCGGCTGTCTTTGCCCACGCCCAGTTCAGCAGCGATGTCACCGCCCTGCCCCTGCTGCACTGGCAGTGGAGTGCCTGGTTGAGCGCCAAGGGCCGCACCCTGGCGGTGTTCCAGCTGCTGCGGTTGGCCGACGACCACCTGATGCTGGTGCTGGCGGATGGCGATGCCGATGCGATTGCGTCGCAACTGCAGCGCTTCGTGTTCCGCCGCAAGGTGAAGGTGCTGGTGCGCGATGATCTGGCGGCGGCCGGGGCATTCACTGCGCCCGAGGCCGCCAGCGGCGCTGCGATTGCGCAGGCCGCAGGTGATGGCTGGGAACTGGACCTGGGCAGCGATGCCCTGCCGCGCACCCTGCGCATTGGCGCCGCCGATGCCTTTGCAGCCGGCAGCGAAACCGATGAGGCCGCTTTCGCCCTGGCCTGGCGCCAGGCCGACCTGCGCTACGGGCTGCCGCGGCTGGAAGAAGGCCAGCGCGAGGTGTGGACCCCGCAGCAGCTGGGCCTGGACCGCCTGAACGGCTACAGCGTGAAGAAGGGCTGCTATCCCGGCCAGGAAATCGTCGCCCGCACCCACTTCCTCGGCAAGGCCAAGCGCGCGGTGCAGTTGCTGCATACCGCAACACCGGCACAGGCCGGCGATGGCGTGCAGCAGGATGGCGCGGCGCTGGGCACGATCGCCAGCGTGGCCGGCGACCTGGCGCTGGCGGTGCTGCCGCTGGAGGCCGGTGATGCTGACCTGCAGGTGGGTGATGCCATCGCGCAGCGCGTGCCGTTGCTGGATGGATTGGCACGCTGAAGCAGGTTGGTGGGGATCTGCACTGGTGGGTGCGGACCGTTGGTCCGCACGCCTGAAATGGTAGTGCCGGCCGCTGGCCGGCAACCAAGCACGGTTGAGGCTGCCGACCAGCGGCCGGCCCTACCCGTTACAGGCGCTCGCCGGTTTCCGCGCTGAAGAAATGCAGGCCCTGCGGGTGGATCGCCACGCGGATCTGCTCGCCCACCGCCGGCAGCGCCTGCGGCGCCACGCGCATGGTCAGCGCGTGCTGGCCACTGCTCAGGTTGACGAAGATCTCGTTGCCGACCGGCTCGATGCCTTCGATGCGCGCGGTGAATGCATGCGTATCATCGGCGACCGCCGGTTGCAGGTGTTCCGGACGCACGCCCACCGCGATCGGCTTCTGCAGCCATGCCGGATCGATCGTGGCCTGGCCCAGCGGTGCACGCCACTCGCCGTCGACCACGGTCACGCCGCCGGCGTCGCCCTGCAGCGTGCCGCGCAGCACGTTCATCGCCGGGCTGCCGAGGAAGCCGGCCACGAACAGGTTGGCCGGGCGGTCGTACAGCGCCATCGGCGTATCGATCTGCTGGATGATGCCGTCCTTCAGCACCACGATGCGCTGGCCCAGGGTCATCGCCTCGACCTGATCGTGCGTCACGTAGATCATGGTGGTGCCCAGCTTGCGGTGCAGCTGCGCGATTTCGGTACGCACGCTGTGGCGCAGCTTGGCATCCAGATTGGACAGCGGCTCGTCGAGCAGGAACACCGCCGGCTCGCGCACCAGCGCCCGGCCCAGCGCAACACGCTGGCGCTGGCCGCCGGACATCGCCTTGGGCAGCTTGTCCATCATCTCGGTGAGGCCCAGCGTCTGCGCCGCCTCGGCGATGCGCTTGTCGATGGTGGCCTTGTCATGGCCGCGCAGCTTCAGGCCGAAGGCCAGGTTCTCGGCCACCGTCATGTGCGGGTACAGCGCGTAGCTCTGGAACACCATCGCGATGTCGCGATCCTTCGGCGCCACATCGTTGACCACGCGATCACCGATGGTCAGCGTGCCGCCGCTGATCTCTTCCAGGCCAGCCACCATCCGCAGCAGGGTCGACTTGCCACAGCCGGAGGGACCGACCAGCACCATCAGCTCGCCATCGGCGACCTCGAAGGTGGCGTCCTTCACCGCGACCTGGCCGTTGTCATAGACCTTGCGCACACCCTGCAACTGCACTTTTGCCATATCACCTATCCGGTCCGCCCGAAGCCGGGCTGTCTTTTGGGACTGCCTCGGCCCTCCCGATGGCAGTGATGATTGCGCGCTTGCCGCATGACGGCGAGCACTGCAATCGAATACAGTTGCCCATTCTGCCATGTAAACGTTTTCACGTGGCACTATCCGATGATCGGTGCGCACCGATCTGCGTCGGCGGTTGAACGAAGGTTCCGCCGGGGTAGTGGTTTCGAATGGAACGGTCTTCCGGTGCCCCGGAGAACGCCCCCAACGAACCTCGGACAGGCAGTTGCGCGGATGTCCCCCGAACCCAGCCATGAAGCGATTGACAACGATGTCACCCGGATCTGAAACTCGAGCGATGCACGACACCCTCTTCCTGTTCGGTGCCACAGGTGATCTGGCCCAGCGCTACCTGTTCCCTTCGCTGCTTCGCCTGCTTGGCGACGGCCTGCTGCCGGAGGACTTCCGCATCCGCGCACTGGCGTTGTCCGGGCATGACACCGAAGCCTTCCATGACATCCTGCGCCCGCGCCTGCAGCAGGCCATGCCGATGGCCTCGCAGGACGACATCAACGGCCTGCTGCGCCGCATCGACTACCGTTCGGTCGACCTGCGCGACGTCGACTCTGTCGCCGCCGCCGTCTCCGATCTGGTGCATCGCAAGTGCGTCAGCTACCTGGCCATTCCGCCGGGCCTGTACATCTCCACCTGCGAAGGCCTGGCCAAGGGTGGCGCCCTCGCCGCGCCGGCACGCCTGATGCTGGAGAAGCCGATCGGCAGCGACAGCGAGAGCGCCGAGGAAATCATCAGCACCATCGGCCAGTGGATCGACGAGGACCGTGTGTTCCGTCTCGACCACTACCTGGGCAAGGCGGCGGTGCAGAACCTGATCGCCCTGCGCTTCGGCAATACGCTGCTGGAAGCGGTATGGAACCGCAACTACATCGAATCGGTGCACATCCTGGTGGCCGAGAGCGAAGGCGTGGATGGCCGCGACGCCTACTACGCCCGCTCCGGCGCGCTGCGCGACATGGTGCAGAGCCACATCCTGCAGCTGCTGTGCATGGTGGCGATGGAGCCGCCGGCCTCGCTGGAAGCCGATCGCATCCGCGACGAGAAGGTCAAGGTGCTGCGCGCGCTGCGTCCGCTTGATGCCAGGCACGCCGCGCGTGACAGCATCCGCGGCCGCTACACCGCCGGTACCATCAACGGCCAGCCGGCGCAGGCCTACCAGCCGCCGGAAGGCAGCGACGTGGAAACCTTCGCCGGCGTCACCGCGCACATCGACAACTGGCGCTGGAGCGGCGTGCCGTTCCACCTGGTCACCGGCAAGCGCCTGCCCGAGCGCACCACCCGCGTGGTGGTCACGCTGAAGCCGGTCACCCACTGGCTGTTCGAGCGCCCGCAGCGCGCCCAGGCCGCACCGAACCGCCTGGTGTTCCAGCTGCAGCCGCAGGAGAACATCGAACTGGGACTGATGAGCAGCCTGGCCGGCCCGGAATGGGGCGCGCTGGAACTGCATCCGCTGGAACTGGAACTGTCGGTGCCGACCGGCCTGCATCGCCGCATCGCGTACGAACGCCTGTTCCTGGATGCGTTCAACGGCAACCACACCTTGTTCGTGCGTGACGACGAAGTGCGCGCCGCCTGGGCGTGGATCGACAGCGTGGCCGACGCCTGGAAGGAGGCCAAGCTGCCGCTGGAACCCTATCCCGCCGGCCAATGGGGCCCGAGCAACGCAACGGAGTTCCTGCCGCAGGGCGTGGACGCACCGGACAGCGAGGCGTCGGCATGAGTGCCAACTCGCAGCCGGTGCTGGTCGCCGACATCGGTGGCACCAACGCCCGCTTCGCCCTGGCCGACACCTCGCTGGACGCGCCATTGCTGAAGGAGAGCATCCGCGAGTACGCAGTGGCGGAGTTCCCGTCGCTTGGCGATGCCGCCCGCCATCACCTTGAGCAGATCGGCGCTGCCGCCAGCCGCGGCGTGTTCGCGGTGGCCGGCCGCGTAGACGGTGACGAGGCACGCATCACCAATCATCCGTGGGTGATCTCGCGCAGCCGCACCGCGGCGATGCTTGGTTTTGACGAGCTGCACCTGATCAACGACTTCGCCGCACAGGCAATGGCGATCTCGCTGCTGCAACCCGAGGACGTGGTCCAGGTCGGTGGCGCCGCCTGGGTCCCGGGCAAGCCGGGCCAGCCACGCAACTATGCGGTGATCGGGCCCGGTACCGGGCTCGGCGTCGGGGGCCTGATCCTGCGCCACGGCCGCTGCTACCCGCTGGAAACCGAAGGCGGCCATGTCAGCTTCCCGCCGGGAACGCCGGAGGAGATCCGCATCCTGGAGATCCTGTCCGAGCAATTCGGCCGCGTCTCCAATGAGCGCCTGATCTGTGGCCCCGGCCTGGTCAACATCCATCGCGCGGTGTGCGAGATGGCCGGTATCGACCCGGGCCAGCTGCAGCCGGTGGACGTGACCGCCCGCGCCCTGCATGGCGATCCGCAGGCAATGCGCACCGTCGATGTGTTCTGCGCCGTGTTCGGCGCCATTGCCGGCGACCTGGTACTGACCCAGGGCGCCTGGGACGGCGTGTTCCTCACCGGTGGACTGACCCCGAAGATGCTCGATTCGCTGCAGCACTCCGGGTTCCGCCAGCGCTTCGAACACAAGGGGCGGTTCTCTTCGATCATGGCGCGGGTGCCGTCGCTGGCCGTGATGCATCCCCATGCCGGACTGCTGGGCGCCGCCGCCTATGCCGCCGATGCCGAACGTGACGCACCTGGAGTTGCCGCATGAGCCCCACCTTCCACGACGACCGCGTCGAGTTCATCCACCACGGCGATGCCGACGGCTGGATCGAAGCGGTAGCCGCCGAGATGGCGCAGACCCTCAACCACGACATCAATGAAGTGGGCCGCGCCCGCATCCTGTTGTCCGGCGGCACCACGCCGGCACCGGTCTACCAGGCGCTGGCCGAACTGGACGTGCACTGGGACCGGGTTGAAGTGAGCCTGGCCGACGAGCGCTGGCTGTCGCCGCAGGATCGCGACAGCAACGCATGGCTGGTGCGCGAGCACCTGCTCAAGCGTGCCGAAGGTGCGCATTTCGATCCGCTGGTGCGCATCGGCAAGCCGCTGCAGGAATGCGTCTACACCGCCAACCTGCAGGCCCAGCACAGCCAGCCGCCGAGCCTGGTGGCACTGGGGATGGGCAACGATGGCCACACCGCCTCGCTGTTCCCGGGCTCGAAGGACCTGGCCCGCGCACTGGAAAGCGCCCTGCCCTATGCCGCGCTGGATGCCACCGGCTGCCCGGGCGCGAACCAGTGGCCGCTGCGCATCACGCTGACCCCGCAGGGGCTGCGCCAATGCCGCCAGCGCCTGCTGCTGCTGCGCGGCAAGCAGAAGCTGCAGGTGCTGCGCCAGGCGTTGGACAGCAACGACCCCCAGCAGTACCCGATCCTCAACGCGATCAACCTGGAAGGCGCGCGCCTGCGCGTCCACTGGGCTGATTGATGTCGGCGGCGGCGCCCTGCCGCCGCTTGCCTCTCGCCACCTTGAACGCCGGTAGCCAATGAGCCTCCATCCGCAACTGCAAGCCATCACTGAGCGCGTCATCCGCCGCAGCGCCGCCTCGCGTGCCGCCTACCTGGCCGCGATCGACGCCTCCCTGCGCGAAGGCCCGTTCCGCAGCCGCCTGAGCTGCGGCAACCTCGCCCACGGATTCGCCGCCTGTGGCGGCACCGACAAGAGCCGCCTGCGCGGCGGCGTAACGCCGAACCTGGGCATCATCACCGCCTACAACGACATGCTCTCGGCGCACCAGCCGTTCGAGACCTATCCCGAGCAGATCCGCGAGATCGCCCGCGAGCTCGGTGCTACGGCACAGGTGGCCGGCGGCGTGCCGGCGATGTGCGACGGCGTCACCCAGGGCCGCGGCGGCATGGAACTGTCGCTGTTCTCGCGCGATGTCATTGCCCAGGCCACGGCGATCGGCCTCAGCCATGACATGTTCGATACCACCGTCTACCTCGGCGTGTGCGACAAGATCGTGCCCGGCCTGCTGATCGGTGCGCTGGCCTTCGGCCACCTGCCGGCGGTGTTCGTGCCGGCCGGCCCGATGACCCCGGGCATCCCCAACAAGCAGAAGGCGGAAGTGCGCGAGCGCTATGCCGCCGGCGAAGCCACCCGCGAAGAGCTGCTGGAAGCCGAGTCCGCCTCGTACCACGGCGCCGGCACCTGCACCTTCTACGGCACCGCCAATTCCAACCAGGTGCTGCTGGAAGCAATGGGCGTGCAGCTGCCGGGCGCGTCGTTCGTCAATCCGGGCACGGCGCTGCGCGACGCGCTGACCCGCGAAGCGACCGAACGTGCACTGGACATCACCGCACTGGGCGACGACTTCCGTCCGCTGGGCCGGATCATCGACGAGCGCGCGATCATCAACGCCGTCATCGCGCTGATGGCCACCGGCGGTTCGACCAACCACACCATCCACTGGATCGCAGTGGCGCGTGCCGCCGGTATCGTGCTGACCTGGGACGACTTCGACGAACTGTCGCAGCTGATTCCGCTGCTGGCCCGCGTCTATCCGAACGGCGAGGCCGACGTGAACCGCTTCGCGGCCGCTGGCGGCCCGGCGTTCGTGTTTGGCGAGCTGATCAAGGCGGGCCTGATGCACGGCGATCTGGTCAGCGTGGCGCGCGGCGGCATGGCCGACTACGCACGCGAACCGCAGCTGCGCGATGGCCAGCTGGTCTACCTGCCGGGCCTGGAACGCAGCGCCGATGACGAAGTGGTGCGTGGCGTCGACAATCCGTTCGAGCACCAGGGCGGCCTGCGCCTGCTGCGCGGCAACCTCGGCAAGTCTCTGATCAAGCTGTCGGCGGTGAAGCCGCAGTACCGCACGATCGAAGCGCCGGCCGTGGTGGTCGATGCACCGCAGGTGCTGAACAAGCTGCACGCCGGTGGCCTGCTGCCGCAGGACTTCGTGGCGGTGGTGCGTTACCAGGGCCCGCGTGCCAACGGCATGCCCGAACTGCATTCGCTCGCGCCGCTGCTGGGACTGCTGCAGAACCAGGGCCGGCGCGTGGCGCTGGTCACCGACGGTCGCCTGTCCGGCGCCTCGGGCAAAATTCCGGCGGCGATCCACGTGACGCCGGAAGCGGCACGCGGCGGTCCGCTGGCCAAGGTCCGCGAGGGCGACATGATCCGCCTGGATGGCGAGGCTGGCACGCTGGAAGTGCTGGTGGACGCGGCCGAATGGGCGGCACGTCCGCTGGCGCCGAACACAGCACCGGCTGCGCATGACCTGGGCCGCAACCTGTTCGCGATCAACCGTCGCGTGGTGGGTCCGGCTGATCAGGGTGCGATTTCGATTTCGTGCGGGCCGGCGGCGGCTGATGGCGGGCCGTGGGAGTATGACGCGGAATATGAGCTGGGGCACGATGCCGCAGCGGCGGCGGCGCCGCATGAGGCGAAGGACGCCTGAAGCGAAAAGCCGCGGCAGGCTTCCCGGCCTGGGCAGTAGAGCGCCCTGGCCGGGACACGCCGTAAACCCATCCATGGGGGCTCGATCGCGGCATCCATGCCGCTCACGGTCCCGGCCAGGGCGCTCTACTGCCCTTGGACAATTCCCGGCGCGTCATTTGCGCTGCGGCCACTGAATCAAGAAGAGCAAAGGCAAGGGCAAAAGCATGGGTATCGAACAACATCAGGTGAAGGCGGCGGAGCTGTTGCATGCGGCGGGCATCTTGCCGGTGGTGACGATTCATACGCTGGACCAGGCGCGTGCAGTCAGCGCGGCGCTGCTGGAAGGTGGCTTGCCGGCGATCGAGCTGACCCTGCGTACGCCAGTGGCAATGGAAGCGCTGGCGATGCTCAAGCGTGAGCTGCCGGACGTGGTGGTGGGCGCCGGTACGGTGCTGACCGTGGAGCAGATGCAGCAGTCGATCGATGCGGGCGCGGACTTCCTGGTGACCCCGGGTACGCCACCGGCGCTGGCCGATGCACTGGCGGCGGCACCGCTGCCGGTAGTGCCGGGTGCGGCGACGCCGACCGAGCTGCTGTCGCTGTATGCGCGCGGCTTCCGCGTGTGCAAGCTGTTCCCGGCCACGGCCGTGGGCGGGCTGGCGATGATCAAGGGTCTGGCCGGCCCGGTCGCCGATCTCAAGCTGTGCCCGACCGGTGGCATCACCGAAAACACCGCCGCCGAATACCTGGAGCAGAAGAACGTGGTCTGCATCGGCGGTTCGTGGATGGTGCCGGGCAACTGGATCGCCGACGGCGCATGGGACAAGGTGCGCGCCAGCGCCGCCGACGCCGCGAAGATCATCAAGCGCGTGCGCGGCCACTGAGCCCGGCAAAGGGGTAGAGCCGAGCCCACGCTCGGCTCCGGCATCATCAAGGGTCAGAGCCCTTTCCCACCGGGAAAGGGATCCGACCCCGGGCGACGAGCGCACACAGCGCGCGACCCGCTCCTGCTCTTCCTTCTTCATTCCGCGGTGGACGCGCACGGAACCTGTCCGTGGCCCTGCGGAGGGATTGCGCAGGGGCGTAAGCGCCATGGATGGCGCGCCCGAGCCTCCAGGGATGGATTCGTGGGGTTGGCCCTGCGCAATCCCTCCGCAGGGCCAACCCCACGAATCCTGCCGCACACCGCGAGGGGCTCAGCCGTTGGCCGAAACCCTTACAGCGGCCGTGCCGGATCCACCAGCCCGTACTGGCTCGCCATCCGCGCCAACGCGATGTTGTCGTGGATCCCCATCTTCTCGAACAACCGCGCCTTGTGCGTGTTCACCGTCTTCGCACTCAGGCTCAGCCGCCGCGCGATGTCTTCCTGGCGCAGGCCCTGGGTCAGCAGCAGTGCCACTTCCAGCTCGCGCGGGGACAGGCTGTCGAACGGCGAACCGTTGCCTTCCACCGTCGACAGCGCCAGGTTCTGCGCGATGCTGGTGCCCAGGTAACGGCGGCCACCGGCCACGTCACGCACTGCGCGCAACAGCTCCTGCGCATCGCAGCCCTTGCCGATGTAACCGGCGGCGCCAGCCTCGAGCAGCCGCTTCGGCAGCGGGCCATCTTCCAGCACCGACACGATCACCACGCGGGTATTGCGGTGGCTGCGGACGATGCGCTCGGTCACTTCCATGCCGCTCACACCCGGCAGATGCAGGTCACACAGCACCACATCGGGCAGCAGCTGGCGGACTTCACGCAGCGCGTCTTCGCCGGTCTCGGCTTCGCCCACCACCTCGATGTCGGTTTCCCCCGACAGAATCATCTTCATCCCGGTGCGGACCAGCGCGTGGTCATCCACCAGGTAGACTCGAATCGTCATTCACGTACCTCTTCGAATGCGGCCATTGCAGGTCAAGCTAGGCAGGGTGCCGATACCCCTGCAAGCGCGTTCGGAATGCGACCCCGGCAATCTGCCTTGCGCATCACACTACCGCGCGTTGTGCTTGCCCCCTGTCTTGCAGAACCTGCTGCAACGAAACAACTGATCTATCACGTAGACGTCCCTCAAGGGCCATCCACGTCAATCCCCCTGTGATGATGCTTCGCTGGCCTTCGCTGGCGGCGAGCCGTGACGTCGCCATGGGTGCCGGCGACTGAACATGACCAGATAGCACCCTACCACCCAAACCAGCGCGGCACACCATCCGGCCAGGATATCGGAGGGGTAATGCACCCCCAGGTAGACCCGGGACACGCTGACCAGCAGGCTGAATGCCGGTGCCAGCAGCAGCACCGGCCAGCGCCAGCGGGTGTTCCAGGCCAGCAGCACCAGGGTCACTGCCAGGGTCATCGAGCCCATCGCATGGCCGCTGGGGAAGCTGAACGTCGATTCCGGCGCGATCGATTCCCACAGGCTGGGGCGCTGGCGCTGGAAGAAGTGCTTGCTGCCCATGTTCAGCAGCGCAGAGCCGACGAAGCTGACCGCCACGAAGGTCGCCTCGCGCCACCGCCGGTAGCCCAGCAGCACGCCGATGATCAGCACGTCGGCCGGGATCAGGAACCATTCGTAGCCCAGTCTGGAAATGAGCACGAAGAAGCGGTCCAGCAGCGGCGAATGCAGGCCATGCATCTGCCACAGCAGCGGCGCATCGAAATGGAACGATTCAAACTCGTGCACCTCGTCAGCCAGGGCGACGAAGCCGGCCAGCGGCAGCAGCACGCCACCGAACAGCAGGACCAGGCGCCAGGCATTGCGCGCCATCCAGTGGCGGAAGCCGGAGGCGGACTCCGGTGCAGCGAGGATCGCAGGCTTATCCGGCGCTTCGGACATACGTGTGTTCGACGTAATCGTCGATCAGGGCGACGAATTCCTGGGCGATGTTCTCGCCACGCAGGGTCACCTTCTTTTCGCCATCGACGAACACCGGCGCTGCAGGCGTTTCACCCGTGCCGGGCAGCGAGATGCCGATATTGGCATGGCGCGACTCACCCGGTCCGTTGACGATGCAGCCCATCACCGCCAGGGTCATGTTCTCCGCACCCGGGTGGTGGATCTTCCACAGCGGCATCTTCTCGCGCACGTGGTTCTGTACCACCTTGGCCAGCTCCTGGAAGAACTCGGAGGTGGTGCGGCCGCAGCCCGGGCAGGCCGTGACCAGCGGCGTGAAGGCGCGCTGGCCGGTGGTCTGCAGCAGCTCCTGGGCGACGATCACTTCCTGCGTACGCGACTGGCCCGGTTCCGGGGTCAGCGAGATGCGGATGGTGTCACCGATGCCCTCCTGCAGCAGCACGCTCAGCGCCGCGGACGAGGCGACGATGCCCTTGCTGCCAATTCCGGCCTCGGTCAGGCCCAGGTGCAGGGCGAAATCCGAGCGCTGGGCCAGGTCGCGGTACACCGCGATCAGCTCCTGCACGCCACTGACCTTGGCCGACAGTACGATGCGGTCGCGCGGCAGGCCGAGCTCCACCGCCTGCTCTGCCGAATCCAGCGCCGAGCGGATCAGCGCCTCGCGCAGCACGCGGCCGGCGTCCCACGGCTGCTCACGCAGGTTGTTCTCGTCCATCAGCTTTGCCGCCAGGGCCTGGTCCAGCGAGCCCCAGTTGGCACCGATGCGCACCGGCTTGTTGTAGCGGATCGCGAACTCGATCAACTGGGCGAACTGCAGGTCCTTCTTCTTGCCGAAGCCGACATTGCCCGGGTTGATGCGGTACTTGGCCAGCGCTTCGGCACAGGCCGGTTCGGCGGTCAGCAGCTGATGGCCGTTGTAATGGAAGTCACCGATCAGCGGCACGTCGATGCCCATCATCGCCAGCTTGTCGACAATGCGCGGGATCGCCGCAGCCGCTTCCACGGTATTGACGGTCAGCCGCACCATTTCCGAACCCGCACGCCACAACTCGGCCACCTGCTTCACGCTGGAGGCCACGTCGGAGGTATCGGTGTTGGTCATCGACTGCACCACGACCGGCTTGCCTCCGCCTACGGTGACCCCGCCGATCTGGACGGCATGGGTCTGGCGGCGGGGCCAGGCAGTGGCATCGGAAGGGGGCGTCGGGCGGGTAACGGCGTCGTGCATGGGCGCATTCTACCGCCCGCCTCCGCATTCCGGGTGACTCGCATTCAGCCGGCGGCACGGCTGCGGCCGATTGTCGCAGGCACGGTCACGCGTGAACGCATACGATGAGCGTGAATGACCGGTCCCGACGCCCCGTTTCTCCGAACCCTGTGCAGCCTGCGCTGGCTTGCCGTAGGTGGCCAGGCCGCCACCATCCTGGTTGCCACCTGGGTGCTGGGCCTGCCGTTGCCGCAACTGCCATTGTGGGCGGGCGTGGCCGTGCTGACCCTGTTCAACATCTACACCCAGCTGCGCCCGGAGGCGGCCGACACCGCGCCACTGACCGCGTTCGGCCACATTCTGGTGGACGTGATCATCCTGACCTGGATGGTGGGCTGGAGTGGCGGCATGGCCAACCCGTTCAGTTCGCTGTTCCTGATCCTGATCGCGCTCGCCGCGTTCGCCCTGCCCCTGCGCTGGGCACTGGCGGTGGCGCTGGCCTGCCTGCTCGGCTACGCCGCCAGCGGCATCTTCGGCCAGTCGCTGCCGGATGGCTATTTCCGCGCCCAGGACCTCAACCGCTGGGGCGTGGTCGCCAATTTCCTGATTTCCGCAGCGGTCGTGCTGACCTTTTCCACCCGCCTGGCACTGGCGCTGCGCCAGCGCGAACTGGAACTGTCGGCCCTGCGCGAACGCTTCGCCCGCAACGAGGGCATCGTCGCCCTGGCCACCCATGCCGCCTCGGTGGCGCATGAACTGAACACGCCGCTGGCGACCATGACCCTGCTCGCCGATGACGTCGCCGAGCGCAGCGAAGAGCCCGAAGTACGCGAAGACATGGAAACCCTGCGCGAGCTGCTGGTGCAGTGCCGCGAGCGCGTGCTGGCGCTGGCCGCACCGGCCTCGGCCGATGCACCGGGTCGCAGCCACTCCAGCGCCCAGCAGGTACTGGAACAGTGGCGCCTGGTGCGGCCGACCATCGACCTGCATCGCAATGACGATGCGCCGCTGCGGCTACCACTCGACCCGGGCGTGGGCCATCTGCTGATGGTCCTGCTCAACAATGCCGCCGATGCCGGCGAGCAGGCCGGCCGGCCGCGCGTGGACCTGGACCTGCGCATCGAAGGCGACGACCTGATCGGCGAAGTCCGCGACTACGGCCACGGCTTCGACGCCCGTGCCGCGGTGCTGCCGGGCAAGCTGTTCGGCAGCAGCAAAAGCGAGGGCATGGGCGTCGGCCTGGCCCTGTCCCATGCCACCATCGAACGCCTCGACGGCGAGATGTGGATGCGCCCGGCCCAGGGGGCCGGCAGCCGCGTCGGCTTCCGCCTGCCGCTGACCCCACGTGAGGACACCCCATGAGCCTTCATCACTCCACCCTGGGCCTGCTGGTCGACGACGACGAGCTGTACCTGCGTACCCTGCAGCGCAGCCTGGCCCGCAAGGGGCTTGAAACGCAGACCGCACAGGATGCCGCCAGTGCGCTGGCGCTGGCCCGCCAGCATCCGCCGGCGTTCGCGCTGATCGACCTGAAGCTGGGCAGCGATTCCGGCCTGGCACTGATCCAGCCGCTGCGTGCCCTGCGCGCGGACATGCGCATCCTGCTGGTGACCGGCTATGCGAGCATCGCCACCGCGGTGGAGGCGATCAAGCTCGGTGCCGACGACTACCTGCCGAAGCCGGCCACGGTGCCGATGATCCTGCGCGCGCTCGGCGAGGAAGACGACGGCCCGGCCGATGATGGTGAAATGGAAGTGCCTGATGCGATGACGCCGATCAGCCGCCTGCAGTGGGAACACATCCAGCAGGCGATGCACGAGACCGGCGGCAACGTGTCCGCAGCCGCCCGCCTGCTCGGCATGCACCGGCGTTCACTGCAGCGCAAGCTGGCCAAGCGGCCGAGCCCGGAACGCGATCCCAGCCGTTGATCGCCGGACCCGTCCGGCTCAGACCTCGGCCAGCACTGCTCGGTCCTGCGCGGCGCTGGAGCGCGACGCCGACGCATCGACCCGCGCCGCTACCGTCTCCTGCAGCAGCGGCGACGGCAGCGTGCAGGCCGGATGCATGCGCAGGAAGCCATAGATCGTACCTGCCAGACCGATCATCAGGCCCGGAGTAAAGGCCGCGCGGGTCAACCCGCCGACCATGCCCTGGTGCTCCTCGATCGAAGAAACGATCTCGATGGCGGCCTCATCCTGCGGATAGGGACATCCCTCCGGATCCAGCGCAGCCGCAAGAACCAGCAGCTCCCGGGTGGACACATCGCCGTGGCACAGGGTGTGGCTGAACCCCCATTTGCCGCGCGCGTCGGCCACAGCCCGCCGCATGTCACGCAGCTGCGCGGGATCGCCGGTGCGGGCATACAGATCCGCCGCCGCCAGACCGATGCCGACGCTGCCATGGCACCAGGTCGGGAAGTTCTTCTGCCCGTCTTCCAGGTGGATATCGCGCCAGCGCCCGGTATACGACTCGAACAGCGCCGCCTGGAACGCAAAGGCTCCTTCGGCCAGCTGCCGCCAGGCGGCCCGCTCAGGCACACTGCCGGCATCCGAACGCGCCAGCCGTGCCAGCGCCCAGCCCATGCCCATCGCGCCGTGGCCGAAGCCACCAATCGGCTCGCGGAACTGTGGCGTCGGCCAGCGCGCACCGTCCGTGTCGACGATCGCAGCATCCTGCAGGCGACGTCCCGCTGCGGCCGCCAGCTCCAGCCAGCGCGCGTTTCCGGTAGCCCCGGCCAGCGACAACAACGGCAGGATCATGCCGGACACGCCATCAATCAGTTCGAACTTCGTCGCCTCCTGGAATCCGCGACGCTCTGCGGCTTCTGCGCAGCGCTCCGCCAGCGCCAGCAGCGCCGGTCGCTGCAACAGGTCGTTCAATGCCAGCAATGTCCAGATCTGCGAACCGGTTCCGACGAATCCACCATCGATCTCGGCGGGATGCCGCTCACACATGGTCTGGAACACCGCGAGGGCGCCATCGATGGCCGGGGCCAGCCCCACTACCGGGTCGGCACGCCCCTGCTCCACTTCCCGGCAGTAGGCCGCCAGTGCGAACGCAATGCCTCCCAGCCCGAAATACAGGTCGGGCTGCACCGGCTGGACGGTCCATCCGGTACGGGTCACCTCGGGCGTGATCCAGGTCATCGAACCGTCTTCGCCGTGCACCGCCAGCCGCAGCAGGCTCTCCACCGCGCGCGCGGCCAGCGTGCGACGGCGTGCATCCAGGTCGTCCGCACGCGGATGCTGTGCTGCATAGCTGTGGCCGGATCTAGCCTCGGCGCGGGCCAGCGCATGCTGGTTCAGGTCGGTGGCTACCAGCGTGCTGCGGATGGTCACGTCTTCCAGGTCGATGCGCATCGCACGCCAGTTGTCGGTGATGGAGCGGATGCGGGCCGCGTCCAGCTGCGATGCGAAGATCGGAATGTCACCGTGGCGCAGGTCGTCCACTTCGCCGCGCACGGTCTCCAGGTCCGATGGCGCGGCCGGTGACACCGCCGCATTGCGCACCAGCAGGTCGATCGCGCGTTCAACCGCCTGGGCTTCGTTGTGCAGCGATGCCGGATGCCAGAGCATTCGCCCGAGCTCGGCGTACGCCATGGTCGGCCGCCGCACATCGCGCACCTGGCAGCCCTCGAAAGCCGCCAGGAGCGGCATCAGTTCACCCTTCGCATCGAGCGCGCGCAGGCGCCCACTGGCGTCGATGAAGCCCTCGCTGATGTGATCCCAGTACAACGACACATCGGGCTGCGCGCTGGGATGATTCTGCGCAACGGAGACCTCGGCCTCAACCATGCCCAAGCGGGCCGGTTCCGTCCCATCCTCGACAATCACCGGCACCTGTACCCGCGGCTGCTCGCCCGGCAGTGCGCCGGCTGCGGACAGATCCACGCCTTCCATGCCCAGGCCGGCAGTACGGAATGGCACGATTCCGGTACGCAGCACTGAATTACGCATCAGCTTGACGGCGGTGTCGTACGCATCGCCAAGCCCTGATGGCTCGATGTCGATTACCCGGGAGAACACGCTTTCGGCGTCGACCACAACCGGCACCGGCCCGACCGCGATCAGATTCTCCAGATGGATGTCGGTGCCACCGACCAGGCGCAGGATTGCCAGCCAATGGCCAAGACCGCGGTAGTAGGCACGCAGTTCAAGGTCATCGGCACAGTAGCGGTGCGCGGCGAAGGCGGCCCAGCCGTGGCTGCCACGATCAATCACCTTCGGCACGCATACGCGGTCAGGGCCGTCACCGAAGACCGTGGACAACAGGCCATCAAGCGTCGCATCGATGCGCAATGAGCGTGGCTTGTACATCACCGTGCCGCCATCGAACTGCAGCCGTGCCACAGTCCGGCCGCCACCATGCAGGTCACCGCGTCCCAATGCAACGGCATGCAGCGTGCCCGCCGGCGCACCCAGCAACTCTGCCAGCGCCGCACGATCGCTGCCGATGCGAACAGCGAGCTCCACCACAGCCGCACATTGTCCTACGAGCATGCGCGTCAGGCGCGGCAGCAGCACCGGATAGCGTCGCTGCAGATGCGTGCGGAAGCCCTCGCTGGTGGCCAGGGCAACGAATTCGTCCAGCACCCCAGCGCTGTCAAGCGGGCCGATGTCACCGCTGCGCGCAGCGGCGTGCAGTTCCAGCAGCAGCACGCGGTTGAGCTTGAGCTGGGCATGCTCACGCAGTGCCGCATCGCCCCGTGCATGCAGCAGATCGCGCTCGCCAGGCTGCAGAGCAATGGCGGGATCATGCAGGCCGGCAACCAGCGCAGCGCGCGCCTGGGCAAGGAAATGTTCGGTGATGCACGCAAACGCGGCCGCAGCCGGAGAAGCGGTCATTACGCCCCCTGCGAGATATCGAGAGTCTGTTCCAGTCGCCGGCACGCAGCTGCATGCCTCTGCGTGCCGGCTCGGGTTACATCAGCAACACAGGCAGTGGTTGATCACCGATACCGTGGTGGTGCACTCGTTGGTGCCCCCGGTGATCATGGTGTCCGAAGCTCCGGTGAGGGCCGCTTCGGTGGCTGCCGCACCGTAGATGAACAGCGAACCCGCAGGGTTGGCACACCCATCCACATCGTCCGAGCCATTGAGCCAGCCGGACACAACATCGTCGTTCAGATCCATTCGCAATCTCCTGTCATTCACAACATGAGGCGTTGAGGACATGGATCGATTCCACGTCCCTTCGGATACGGCCAGTCCCTGGCATCAACATCATGCTGCGAGCGATACTGGATGACAGGTACAGCCGCCCGTGCACACTGCATCCGCGTGTGAAGTGCGTCAAGCTGCGCTGCGGCAGGGCGCACGAATACGCTGCACGTGAAGTACGGAGGTGACGTGGAATGAGTGGCCGCGCCGCCATTCCTGCGCGACCGGATCGAAGGCAACCGGAGAGGCATCGGATGGCCGGCGGGCGCCGGCACATCCGCAGCCCGGGTCAGCCCTTCAGCTGCGCCAGGATCTCGCGGGTCATCGGATCGGCAATCGCCACATCCTCACCCTGCAGCGCCGGCAACAGGCCACTGGCCAACTGCTTGCCAAGCTCGACACCGAACTGGTCGAAGGCATTGATGTTCCAAATCACCGACTGCACGTACACGGCGTGTTCGTACATGGCGATCAGCGCACCCAGCGCCTGCGGGGTCAGCGCGTCGAGCAGGATCAGCGTGCTCGGGCGGCCGCCCGGGTAATCACGGTGCGGGTCGTCGCTGCTCTGGCCATTGGCCAGTGCTTCGGTCTGCGCCAGCAGATTGGCCAGCAGGGCCTGATGATTGATCGTGTAGGGATCGTCGTTGTGCACGCAGCCGATGAAGTCGGCCGGAACGATGCTGGTGCCCTGATGCAGTGCCTGGAAGAAGCTGTGCTGCACATCGGTGCCCGCGCCGCCCCACCACACCGGCACGGTGTCGGTGGTGACCGGCTGGCCGTCACGCTGCACGCGCTTGCCCAGGCTTTCCATCACCAGCTGCTGCAGGTAGGCCGGCAGCAGCGCCAGGCGCTGGTCGTAAGTCATCACCGCATGCGTGGCATGGCCCAGCACGTTGCGGTTCCAGATGTCGGTCAGGCCGTGCAGCACCGGCAGGTTGCGCTCCAGCGGTGCATCCAGCGCGTGCGCATCCATCTGCGCGGCGCCGTCCAGCAGCTGCTCGAAGCGCTCGAAGCCGATCGCAAGCGCGATCGGGAAACCAACGGCCGACCACAGCGAATAACGGCCACCGACCCAGTCCCACATCGGCAGTACGCGATCGGCAGCGATCGCGAAGGCCTTGGCGGCACGTTCCGGATTGGCACTGACCGCGTACAGGCGCTCGCTGCCACCCAGCCAGTCGTGCAGGATCTGGCCGTTGAGCAGGGTTTCCTGGGTACCGAAGGTCTTGGAGATGAGGATGCCGGCGGTCTTCGCCGGATCCAGCGTGGCCAGTGTGCGCTGCATGGCGGCGCCGTCCACGTTCGATACGAAATGCACGCGCAGGCGCGCGCCGGTGACCGGGCGCAACGCATCGGCGACCAGGCGCGGACCGAGATCGGAACCACCGATGCCGACGCTGACCACGTCAGTGACGCCGCTGTCTTCCAGCGCACGCACCAGCACGCCCATGCGCTGGCGGATGTCGCGCGCGGTGGCATAGGCCTCGGCCGCCACCGGCGCATCGACCACGTCGCCGCGCAGCGCGGTATGCAGCGCGGCGCGACCTTCGGTCAGGTTGACCTGCTCGCCACGGAACAAGCGGGTGATGGCACCACCGACATCACGGTCGGCGGCCAACGTGAGCAGGGCCTGCAACGCCGCGGCATCGTATTTCTGCCGCGCGAAATTGATATACAACGGACCGACCCGCAGCGCCAGGTCCTGCACGCGGCCGGGTTCGGCGGCGAGCAGGCTGGGAATGCTTGCGCCCTTCAGGCGCTGGGCGTGGGAATGCAGCGAGTCGAATCCGTTGTTCGTTGTCATGCGGCCTGGGTCGGGATCGTGTCGTTGGTGTGGGAGATCTGGTTCTTGCCATCAACGTACACCAGCTTCGGCTTGAAGCTGTCAGCTTCCTGCTCGGTCATGCTGGCGAACGCGGCGATGATGATGATGTCACCGACCTGCACGTGGCGCGCAGCACCACCGTTGAGCGAGACAACGCCGCTGCCGGCTTCGGCACGGATGGCGTAGGTCGAGAAGCGCGCACCGTTGGTCACGTCCCAGATGTGCACCTGCTCGAACTCGCGGATGCCGGTGGCAGCCAGCAGGTTGTCATCGATGGCGATCGAGCCTTCGTAGTTCAGCTCGGAATGGGTGACGGTGGCGCGGTGGATCTTGGTCTTGAGCAGGGACAGGTGCATGGGGGCGCTGCAACGGCAAAGGAAAGAGCGGATTCTAGCACCCGCTTGGCCATCGTCACGGGGCCGCAGCAGGACGCTGAAGGCTGTTCAGGCCCCCTCCCCCGGCGGCGGCGGCGCGGCATGCCCGGAACTGCCCTCCAGAGACAGCCGGAACACCGTATGGAAGGCCAGCCCGGCGACCAGGCCGAAGCCACCTGCGGCCAGCACCTGCAAGGCATAGCTGATCACGTCGAAGGTGTCGACATAGCGCAGGCGCTGCAGCAGCGGACCACTGTCCGCGCCCGGCCAGGTGCAGGTGGCCATGGCCAGCGCGCCCAGCCCGAAGCCGACCAGCACGAATCCAGTCCGGCGCAGCCGCTGTTGAGACTGCAGGATCAGCGCCATCGGCAGCAACACCGCGATCGCATTGCACACGGCCAGCACGAACATCAGCCCACCGCCGGTGAGCGCAGGCATCGGCGTGCGCCTGAATTCAAGCGCGAACAACAGCCCGCCAAACAGCTGGGCCGGCAGCATGCCGGCGGCCAGCACCGCCAGGATCGAGGCCTGGGCAAGACGGCCAGTATCGGTGCTGGGGGTCTTCATTTCCGGTCTCCCGTCCGTGGGAAGTCGAGAGGCGCCCGTTGCGGGCGCCCCGGAGCCGCATGCGGCTCAGAACTCCAGGTTGTCGATCAGGCGCGTGCTGCCCAGGCGTGCGGCGATCAGCGCCACGCGGCCACCGCCGTCGAAGGTCGGCTCGGCCAGTTCCGGCGTGCGCAACACGGCGTAGTCGACCTGGAAACCGGCCGCCTGCAATGCCGCCGTGGCGTCGGCCTCGATGCGATCACGTGCCTGCCCGGCCACGTAGCCTTCGCGCATGCCCAGCAGGGTACGGTGGATGGTGGTCGCAAGCGGGCGCTGTTCGGCGCTCAGGTACTGGTTGCGCGAGCTCTTGGCCAGGCCATCCTCGTCGCGCACGATGTCCGCACCGACGATCTGGATCGGGAACGACAGTTCGGCCACCATCTGCTTGATGACGGCCAGCTGCTGGTAGTCCTTGCGGCCAAACACGGCCACATCCGGCTGCACCTGCAGGAACAGGCGCGCCACCACCGTGCACACGCCATCGAAGTGCCCCGGACGGCTGGCGCCTTCCAGCACTTCACTCACGCCCGGCGCGTGCATGCGCGTGGTCTTGTCCACCCCCAGCGGGTACATCACCTCGACGCTGGGCAGCCACACCGCATCGCAGCCGGCCTGCTCCAGCCCGGCCACGTCGGCCTCGGGCGTGCGCGGGTAGCGGCTGAAATCCTCGTTCGGCCCGAACTGGGTCGGGTTGACGAAGATGCTCGCCACCACCTTGTCGGCGTACTGGCGGGCCAGGGTCACCAGCGAATGGTGACCCCCATGCAGGTTGCCCATGGTCGGCACCAGCGCCACGCGCAGGCCCTCGCGCTTCCACTGGGCGATCTGCCCGCGCAGTGCGCCGAGCTCGTTGAAGGTCTGGATCATTGGGCGTAGGCGTGCTGTTCGTCGGGGAAGCTGCCGTCGCGCACGGCGTCGGCATAGGCGCGGGTGGCACCGGCCACCGAACCGCCTTCGGCAAGGAAATCCTTGACGAACTTGGGACGGCGATGACCACTGTCCAGGCCGAGGAAATCATGCAGCACCAGCACCTGGCCATCGCACTGCGGGCCTGCGCCAATGCCGATGGTCGGCACATCCACCGCAGCGGTCACTTCGGCGGCGACCGGAGTCGGCACGCATTCGAGCACCATGATGCTGGCGCCGGCAGCGGCCACAGCCTTGGCATCTTCCACCAGCTGGCGCGCGGCATCGCCACGACCCTGGATCTTGAAGCCGCCCAGTCGCAGCACCGACTGCGGGGTCAGGCCCAGATGCGCGCAGACCGGAATCTCGCGCTCCACCAGGTAGCGGATGATGTCGACCTTGAAGCCGGCACCTTCGATCTTGACCATCTCGGCGCCGGCCTGCAGCAGCTGCAACGAGGCATCCAGCGCGCGCTCCGGGGTGGCATCGGCGCCGAACGGCAGGTCGGCCACCAGCAACGCACGCTGCAGCACGCGGGCCACGGCGCGGGTGTGGTAGACCATGTCGGCCACGGTCACCGGCAAAGTCGAATCATGGCCCTGCACGACCATGCCCAGCGAATCGCCGATCAGGATCAGGTCGACGCCGTTGGCATCGAAAGTGCGGGCGAAGCCGGCGTCGTAGGCGGTCAACATGACCAGCTTCTGGCCATTGCGCTTGGCCTCGGCCAGGGCGGGAACGGTCCAGGGCTTGCTGTCTGCGTGGGTGCTCATGTGCTGATAACCGGGGGAGATAACCCGGGCATTATCACCCTATCGGCGCAATCCCGCAGGCATCCACCCGCATCACTGCATCCCGCACGCGGCCATGGCCGGGAATGGCCAGATCCGGCGCGATTTCGGCCAGCGGCACCAACACGAAGGCACGCTCGTGCAGGTAAGGATGCGGCACCTGCAGACCAGGCTGGTCGAGCACCTGCGCGCCATACAGCAGCAGGTCCAGGTCCAGCGCGCGCGGGCCCCAGTGCACCGCCGGATCGCGTACGCGACCAAAACGCTGCTCCAGCGCCAGCATCGCCTGCAGCAGCCTATCGGCGGGCAGCGTGGTCTCGACCGCGGCCACCGCGTTGACGAACGGCGGCTGGTCTTCATTGCCCCAGGCCGGCGTGGCGTACAGCCTTGAGGCTTGGCGCAGGCGGGTATCGGGCAGGCCGTCGAGCGCGGCAATCGCCGCGCCGACGGTGGCGGCCGCGTCGCCAAGGTTGGCGCCGAGGCCGATCCAGGCAAGGGTCATCGTTTACTCGCCAGCCGCACCGGCCGGGGCACCCGGACGACGGCGGCGACGGCGGCGCTTGCGCGGTGCCCCGCTCTCGTCATCCCCCTCTTCGCTGTGCATCACGTCCAGCGACGATTCCAGCTCGCGACCGGACTGCGCCTGCGCCTCACGCCAGAACTCGACATCGGCGGCGTGCTCGGCCGAGGCCACCTGGCGCAGGCTGAGGAAGTCGAACGCAGCGCGGAAGCGCGGATGGGTCAGGGTACGGAACACGCGCTTGCGCTGGCGCGAGCTGAAGCGCGACTGCAGCAGCCAGATTTCCTGCATCGGCAGCGAGAAGCGGCGCGGCAGCGCGATGGTGCTCAGCTGCTGCACCGTGACGCGGTCGGCCGCACGGCGCTGCGCCTCTTCCGGTGCCACGCCCTGCTTGAGCAGGGTTGCCTGGGCTCGGCAGAACGCCGGCCACAGCAGCAGCGCAAAGAGGAACGCGGGCGAGACTGGTTCATCGTTGGCCACGCGTGCATCGGTGTTGGCCAGGCCCTCCACCAGCATGCGGCGCAGCGCGCCGGTGCGGTTGGACTTCAGCGCCTTGGCGCTCTCCGGGAACAGCACGTCCAGCAGGCCGTAACGTTCGAGGCCTTCGAAGCTGGCCACGCCGTGCCCGGACAGGAACAGCTTGAGCACTTCTTCGAACAGGCGCGCCGGTGCGGCTTCGTTGAGCAGGCCCGCCAGGTGCGGGATCGGCGCGGCGGTGCCCTCTTCGATCTGGAAGCCGAGTTTGGCCGCCAGGCGCACCGCACGCAGCATGCGCACCGGATCTTCGCGATAACGCTGCTCGGGGTCGCCGATCAGCTTCATCAGGCGCGCCTGGACGTCCTCGAAGCCGCCGGTGTAATCACGCACCGAGAAGTCCTCGATGGCGTAGTACAGGGCGTTGCAGGTGAAGTCGCGGCGGATGGCGTCGTCTTCGATGGTGCCGTACACGTTGTCGCGCACGAGCATGCCGTTTTCCATCTCGCGGTCGCCGCTGCCGTCATCGCTGTTGGCACGGAAGGTGGCGACTTCGATGATCTCGCGGCCGAACACGACGTGGGCGAGGCGGAACCGGCGACCGATCAGGCGGCAGTTGCGGAACAGCTGCTTGACCTGTTCGGGCGTGGCGTCGGTGGCCACGTCGAAATCCTTGGGTTGGCCATTGACCAGCAGATCGCGCACCGCGCCGCCGACAAGGTAGGCGCCGAAGCCGGCATCGCGCAGGCGATAAAGCACGCGCAGGGAGTTCGGGCTGATGTCCTTGCGGGAGATCGTGTGCTGGTCGCGCGGGATGACGCGCAGGCTGAACGGTGATGTAGCAGAGGAAATGATGTTGGCGCTTCCGGTTGAAGTTTCGGGATTGCCCAATGGCATCGAGGTGCATATACTAGCGCTCCTGCCTCGGCAGCGACACAGTTACGCTCCCTTCGTCTAGTGGTTAGGACGTGGCCCTCTCAAGGCTAAAACAGGGGTTCGAGTCCCCTAGGGAGCGCCAGTCGCCGCAGCAGGAACCGAAAAAGCCCGCCTTTGTGCGGGCTTTTCTGTTTTCCGGATTTGGCGCACCCCGCCCGCTTGATCGCTGTAGCGCCAACCCTCCCGAAAGGAGCTCGGGCAAGGCCATCCAGGGCAGGACACGCCGTAAACCCATCCCTGGGGGCTCGGTCGCGCCATCCATGGCGCTCACGGTCCTGCCCTGGATGGCCTTGCCCGCACTCTTCACAGTTTCCGTACTCGCGGCAAACTCGACCCCGACGTGCTGCGCCGCGTCCGCGCAACCCATGATCTGACCAGAGGCTGCAGGCCCGCCGATCCAGGACCGTTGGCGCCATGGGTTGGGCGCATGCGCCCGACGGGTTGGGCAAGGAGCCCAACCCTGGTCTTGCCGAGTGCGCAGGACAGCGCACGCGAGCAAGGCGCCATCGAGCCCCCATGGTGAAGTGACCCCCGGGAGTTGGACACCAGATCCAACCCCGAGGGATACATGAACAAATACGACGCGCGTTTCAAACTGCAGGTCGCCAAAGAGGCCTGCAAGACCTCCACATCGGTCAAAGCCATTGCCCGTCGCCACGGCCTGGAGTTCTCCACGGTCAGGCGCTGGGTGGCGACCTATCGGCTGCATGGTAGGCGGGGATTTCATCGCCAGGCCCGGTCCTATGACCTCCCGTTCAAGCTGGCTGTCCTGGAGAAAATGAGCCAGGACGGCCTGTCCGGGCGCGAGGCCACCACCTACTTTCAAATTGGCGATGCCGGCGCGGTGGGGCGATGGCGGCGCCTGTATGCTCAAGGCGGTGCCCAAGCGTTGGCACCCCCTCCGCCGCCGCCCCGAAAGCCGATGAAGAAGACCCGTTCGTCCAAGCCGCCTGAAGATATGAGCCGCGATGAGCTGCTCAAGGAAGTCGCCTATCTGCGTGCGGAGACCGACTACCTAAAAAAACTCGATGCCTTGATCCGGGAAGAGCAGGCGGCGCAGGACGCAAAGCGCAAGCCGTCCAAGGATTGAGGCAGGTTCATACGCTGTCGCTTCTGCTCGAAGCAGCTGAGCTGTCACGCAGTACGTTCTATTACCAGAACCATGTCCTGGCCCATCCGGATCAGGATGAGGCAGCCCTGTGCGAGCGCATCCGTGCAATCTACGATCAAAGCCAAGGGCGCTATGGCTATCGCACGGTGACGCTGGAATTAGCCAATCAGGGTCATCGGACCAATCACAAGCGGGTTCAGCGCCTGATGGGGGAGATGGGACTGAAATCGCGGGTGCGCGTAAAGCGCTACCAGGCCTTCAAGGGGGCGGCCAATGTTGTGGTTGGCAATGACCTCAATCGCCAGTTCCATGCCGAGCGGCCCAACCAGAAGTGGGTGACTGACGTGACCGAGTTCAAGGTGCAGGGCATGAAGCTATACCTGTCGCCGATCATGGACCTCTACAACGGCGAAATCGTGGCTTATCAGATCAAGCGTCGGCCCGTATTTGATCTGGTGGGTCAAATGCTGGAGGAGGCCATCAAGAAGCTTCCCCCGGATGAGCGCCCCATGATCCACTCCGACCAGGGCTGGCAGTACCAGCATGAAAACTACCGGCACATGCTGGAAAAGCACTCGTTGAAACAAAGCATGTCCCGGCGCGGCAACTGCCTGGACAATGCGGCGATGGAAAGCTTCTTTGGGACGCTGAAGTCGGAATTCTTCTACCTGAACAGCTTTGACAGCATCGAGAGTCTGGAAGCTGGGCTGGTGGAATACATCCAGTACTACAACGAAGAGCGCATCAAACTGAAACTGAAAGGTCTGAGCCCGGTAAAGTACCGGGAGCAGGCCCAATCGGCCGCCTGACCCCGTCCAAGTCTCGGGGGTCACTTCATGGACGGGTTTACGGCGTGTCCTGGATCGGCTGGCCAGCAGTCTCCCCACGGAGAAAGGAGGCGCTGAAACACAGGCCGGCCGTCAGCCTTCCATCTGCTCCAGCTCCTTGCCCTTGGTCTCGCGTACGTAACGGACCACGAAGAAGATCGAGAGGATCGCAACGACAGCGTAGATGCCGTAGGCCCCGGCCAGGCCGATGCCGGCCAGCAGCATCGGGAAGGTCACGGTGATCGCGAAATTCGACGTCCACTGCGCCGCACCAGCAACGGCCAACGCCGGGCCGCGGATCTGGTTCGGGAACATTTCGCCCAGCATCACCCACATCACCGGGCCCCAGGACATGTTGAAGAACACCACATAGACGTTGGCCGCAACCAGCGCCAGCCGGCCCATGCCATCGGACAGCTGCAGGCGACCATCGGCCAGGCTGCCGCTGGCAAACGCCACCACCATCAGCACCAGCGCCACCGACATGCCAACCGAGCCGATCCACAGCAGCGGCTTGCGCCCGATGCGGTCGATCAACAGTACCGTCAGCAGGCAGGCGCCGATGCTCAGCGCGCCGGACAGCACGTTGATCAGCAGCGCGTCGCTTTCCGAGAAGCCCACCGCCTGCCACAGCACCGCGCCGTAATAGAACACCACGTTGATGCCGACCAGCTGCTGGAACATGGCCAGGCCAATGCCTACCCAGAGGATCGGGCGCAGCTTGCCGGTGACCGTGTCGCGCAGGTCGCTGAAGCGCGGCTTGTGCTGATCCTGGGCCAGGCTGGCTTCGATCTCGGCCTGCTTGGTCGCCGCTGCCGCCTCGCCGTACAGCCGCGACAGTACCGCCCTCGCCTGCTGCTGACGCCCCTTCAGGACCAGGAAGCGCGGGCTTTCCGGAATCACCAGCAACAACAGCAGGAACAGCCCGGACGGCAGCGCCTGCATCCAGAACATCCAGCGCCAGGCCTCATGCCCCAGCCACAATGGCTCGGTGGAGGCCCCTGCCGCGCGGGCCAGCAGGTAATTGCTGAGGAAGGCGGCAAACAGGCCGCAGATGATCGCCATCTGCTGCACCGTGGCCAGGCGACCGCGATAGCGTGCCGAAGCCACTTCGGCGATGTAGGCCGGCGACATCACACTGGCAGCGCCCACCGCGAAGCCGCCGAGCACCCGTGCGGCGATGAACAGCCAGGAAGCGTGTGCGGCACCGGCGCCCAGCGCCGAGACCAGGAACATCAGTGCCGAGGCAATCAACACGCCACGGCGGCCCAGGCGATCCCCCAGCCAGCCGGCCAGGAAGGCACCGATCGCGCAGCCCAGCAGCATCGAGGCCACTTCGAAACCGAGCGCCGCCTCGCTGGAGTTGAAGGCCTGGCGCAGGCCATCGACCGTGCCATTGATGACACCACTGTCGAAGCCGAACAGGAATCCACCCAGCGTGGCCACGCAGCTGATCAGGACGATGAATGCAGTGTTCTCACCACCATGGGAGGCGATGTTGGGCTGGGCTGGGGACATGAACGATCCTGCTGGGAAGGGGTCCGGCCATCCAACGCAGCCGGCTGACCCGCAGCGTCGCACAGGCCTCACCCTGCCGCCAACGACCACCACGGCCGCGCCTGCCAGACGCCCGATTTCCGCCCCGCGCCGACACCGGGGGCCAACCTGTTCTAGAATTGGCGGGTTCAGGAATCGATCCACCCCCAGCCCATGCCCTTTGTCGTCACCGAAAACTGCATCAAGTGCAAACACACCGATTGCGTGGAAGTATGCCCCGTGGATTGCTTCCACGAAGGCCCGAACTTCCTGGTGATCGACCCGGATGAGTGCATCGACTGCACCCTCTGCGAACCGGAATGCCCGGTCAACGCGATCTTCCCGGAGGACGATGTTCCTGCCGGCCAGGAGAGCTTCGTCGCCCTCAACGCCGAGCTGGCGAAGGAGTGGCCGGTACTGACCGTGCGCAAGGACCCGCCCGCCGACGCCGGCGAATGGGACGGCAAGCCGGACAAGCTGAAGCTGCTGGAGCGCTGAGAAGCGCCTCTTGCCGCAACGAAAAGGGCGCCTATGGCGCCCTTTTCGTTGCTCGGCAGATAGCATCCGCGCGATCCGATAGGTGCCAACCGCAAGATCCGGTAGCTGCCAACCGCAAGATCCGGTAGGTGCCAACTGCAGGATCCGGTAGGTGCCAACCTTGGTTGGCACAGAAGCGCCGACCAAGGTCGGCCTCTACCCGGGCACGTGCGGACCTGGGCCCGCACCCACCCGACCGGCCCTTACTGGGCCAGCTTTGCCTTGAGCGCGGCGATCAGCTTCACCGGCGCTTCTGCAGTGGCCGGCAGGCCACGCGGGTCGACCGCGGAGATGTAGGCGCCGGCATCGACGGCGACCACGCGGACCAGGAAGTTGCTGCCTTCGTAGGCCACGTCATACGAGCCCAGCAGCTGCGCGCGGCTGGCGATGGTCACGCCTTCCACGCCTTCCAGCGCGGTGCCGACCTTGGCGAAAGCCTCGTCCTTGCCGCCGGCGATGGTGAAACCGGTGTTGCCCACGGCCGGGGCCGCAGCCACCGGGGCCGCCGGCTTGGTCGCCGAGGCAAGGGTCGGCACCTTGTTGTCACTGGTAGCGTTGGGCAGGTTCAGGTCCGGCGGCACTTCCAGCGGACGCATTTCCGGGGCCAGGGCGTAGTCGCCCTTGACGCCACGCTTGAAGCAGCCGGTGGTGCCGGCGGCAACGGCCACCGCAAGCAGGGCGTAGGACAGCACGCGGACGGTGGATACGGATTGACGCATGTGAATCTCCTGGGTCAGACCAAGACGGAAGGTCAGTGGCTGGAAAGGGCTTCGAGGGCGGCGATGTCGCCGGCAAGGTGATCGGCCGCCGGATGGTGCGCCACCGACAGCGGCAGCAGCGGCAGGCGCAGGTCGTGACCGATGCCGATACGGCGCAGCAACGCCTTGACCGGAATCGGGTTCGGCTCAACGCCGCAGAAATCATGGAACGGCTGCAGGCGCGCATCCCAGGACCCGGTGGCTTCGTGGTCGTGGGCGGCAGCCAGCTCGCACATCCGGCGGTAGGCGCCGGGCAGCACGTTGGAGCCGACCGAGATCAGGCCATCGATACCGGCCTGGATCGAGCGCGCCGCCGTACCGTCGTCGCCACTGAACACGGCAAACTGCGGGCTGCGCAGGGCGAGCAGCGCCTGCACCCGGCCGGTGTCACCCACCGCCTCCTTGATGCCGACGATGTTGGGATGGCTGGCCAGTTCGGCCACGGTCTCCGGCTGCATGTCGCACCCGGTACGGCCGGGCACGTTGTACAGCACGACCGGCAGCCCGCCCTGGTCGGCAACCGCGCGGTAGTGGGCGATCAGGCCAGCCTGGGTCGGCCGCACGTACGGCGGGGTGACCACCAGCGCGTGGCTGGCGCCAAGCGCGGCGGCACGGCGGGTCTGTTCGATGGTCTTGGCGGTGCCCGACAGGCCGGTACCGGCCATGACCGGGATGCGGCCGCCGATGCGCTCGACCGCGCTGGCCAGCAGCAGGTCGTACTCGGCATCGGTGAGGGTCGCTGCTTCACCGGTCGAGCCGGCTACGACAACGCCATGGACGCCACCTTCCAGTTGCAGGTGCAGCAGGCGCTGCCAACCGTCGGGATCGAGGGCGCCGTCGGCCCGGAACGGGGTCGCCAGCGCGGTGATGAGGCCGGAAAGGGACAAGGACGTGCTGCTCTTGGCTGGAAAGGGAAAACGCCCGCCACGAAAGGCCGGGGGCGACCTGAATGTTACTTGCGGCGCGAAAGCACGGGCAAGTATGCTGGACACCGGTGGATCCCCGCCTCTGGCGGGCATTCAGACTAACGCATGCATTACCCGGAATCGCCTTGACCGACACCACCCCGCGCCCCGCGCCGAGCGAAAACCACCTCCTGATCAACGCCTACACGACGCATCCGGAGTCCCCCCTGCTGTCCGTCACCCGCCGCATTGCCGACAGCGGCTGCAATCTGGTGGACGCACGCCTGGCCACGGTCGGCCGCGATGTCTCGGTCACCGCCCTGGCCACCGGCTCCTGGGACTCGGTGGCCAAGCTGGAAGCGATGCTGACCCGGCTGGAGCGCGAAGAGGGCCTGAAACTGGTCTGGTACCGCACCGCCGCCAAACAGGCGCAGTCCAACCTGCTGCCGTACATCGTCGAAGTGATCGCCGCCGACAAGCCGGGCATCCTGTTCCAGCTGGCCGATTTCTTCGACCGCCAGGGCATCACCATCGAGAACCTGCAGAGCACGCGCTACCGCGCCATGCAGACCGGTGCGGAGATGTTCAGCGCGCAGGTCACCATTGGCGTGCCGGCCAACATGCACATCGCCGCGCTGCGCGACGACTTCCTTGAATTCTGCGACCACCTGAACCTGGACGCGATCATGGACCCGATGAAATTCTGATTCTTCGCGCGCCTCTCACGGGCGCGTGGCGTTTCATGCAATTGTCGTAGAAACAACCCAGGCTCGACAGAAGGACCTCATGAACAACGGCGATACCCTGGACAGCACCACCCTCTCCCTGCCGCTGGCGCTGTCCGGTGGCGAACAGGCCACTCTCGGCGACTACGCCGGCCACTGGCTGGTGCTGTACTTCTATCCCAAGGACAGCACCCCCGGCTGCACCACCGAAGGCATCGACTTCAACGCACTGCTGCCGAAATTCAAGAAGGCAGGCGCGGTGGTACTCGGTGTCTCGCGCGACTCGGTGAAGTCGCACGACAACTTCTGTGCCAAGCAGGGCTTCAACTTCCCGTTGGTCAGCGATGGCGACGAAGCACTGTGCAGCGCCTTCGACGTGATCAAGATGAAGAACATGTACGGCAAGCAGGTACGTGGCATCGAACGCAGCACCTTCCTGATTTCCCCCGACAGCCGTATCGTGCAGTCCTGGCGCAAGGTCAAGGTTGCCGGCCATGCCGATGCCGTTCTCGCCGAACTGAAGGCCTCCCAGTCCAAGTGAGTCCCACTGCCTACTGTGTCTGCCATCACCCTGCCCCGCAGCAGGCCGTGGTGGTTTTTCCCTGTCCGTAACCAGGAATCGACGATGACCCGAGGCAAGCGCATCTACGTGCTGGATACCAACGTGCTGATGCACGATCCCACCGCGCTGTTCAAATTCGAGGAGCACGACGTCTACCTGCCCATGCAGGTGATCGAGGAGCTGGACAACGGCAAGAAGGGCACCTCCGAAGCGAGCCGCAACGCCCGCCAGGTGAGCCGCTTCCTCAACGAGCTGGTGCAGGAATCCGGCCTGGACAACCTGGCCGACGGCATTCCGCTGCAGCGACCCAATGGCCTGCAGCTGCGCGGCAAGCAGAGCGCCGGCAAGCTGCGCTTCCAGACCAGCCATTTCGACGCCGGCAAGAGCTTCGGCAAGGTCATCCCGGACAACGCCATCCTCGGCGCGATCCTGGCACTGAAGGAAGAAACCCCGGACCTGCCGGTGGTGTTCGTCTCCAAGGACATCAACCTGCGGATCAAGGCCGCGATCGCCGGCATCGTGTCCGAGGACTACGAGAACGACCGCGCGCTGGACGATTTCAGCCTGCTCTACACCGGCGCCACCGAGCTGCCGGAAGACTTCTGGAAGCGCCACGGCGATGACCTGCGCAGCTGGAGCGACAAGGGCCGCACGCATTACGAAATCCTGGCGCAGGATGGCGAGGAGTGGTACCCGAACCAGTACGTCTACCTGCCTGGCGAAGATGAAGTCGAGCTGCGCGTCAGCCGCGTGGTCGGCGACGGCAAGGTGGTGCTGTCACTGGTCGATGATTTCCGCCACGGCAGCCACGCCGTGTGGGGCATCAGCGCACGCAACCGCGAGCAGAACTTCGCCCTCAACGCACTGATGGATCCGGAGATCGACTTCGTCACGCTGCTGGGTACCGCCGGCACCGGCAAGACCCTGCTGGCGCTGGCCGCCGGCCTGGCGCAGACGATGGACCAGCAGCGCTACCGCGAGATCATCATGACCCGCGCCACGGTCAGCGTCGGCGAGGACATCGGCTTCCTGCCCGGCACCGAGGAAGAGAAGATGACGCCGTGGATGGGTGCACTGACCGACAACCTGGAAGTGCTCACGCACAACCAGGAAGGCGGCACCTGGGGACGCCAGGCGACCAACGACCTGCTCGCCAGCCGCATCAAGATCCGCTCGATGAACTTCATGCGCGGCCGCACATTCCTGTCGCGCTACCTGATCCTGGACGAGGCGCAGAACCTCACCCCCAAGCAGATGAAGACGCTGATCACCCGTGCCGGCCCCGGCACCAAGATTGTCTGCCTGGGCAACGTCGAGCAGATCGACACCCCGTACCTGACCGAGACCACCTCGGGCTTGACCTACGCGGTGGATCGCTTCAAGAACTGGCCGCATAGTGCGCACATCACCCTGCGCCGAGGCGAACGCTCACGCCTGGCCGATTACGCTTCGGAGGTGTTGTGAACCGCTGCACCCGCCTGCTGCTGCCCACGGCTGCGATCGCCCTCGCAACCGCCCTGGGTGCCTGCACCACCACGCGCGGCCCGGCCAGCGTGCCGACCGCCGAGCGTACCGGCCAATCCTGGGTGGTCACCCGCCCGATCATCGCCGCGCAGGTGCTCGACACCTGCTCGCGCCCCAGTCCCGGCCGCGAGGCCGGGCGGGTCAGCGGCTACTGGGCACCCAGCCGGCAGCAGATCGACCAGCTGGAAGCGCAGCTGTCGTCGCTGGAGTCACAGGTACCGAAGGTGCTGGACTTCGACCGCCAATACGTCGGCATCGAAAGCACCGGCAAGCGGCTGATCTACATCAACGCCTTCCATCTGCCCGACGACAGCGGCATCAACCCGACACGGGAAGCGATCCGCGTCTGTGACGGTGGCACGCAGTTCTGGGGCGCGGTATTCGACCCCGCCAGCAACACCTTCAGCGAGCTGCAGTTCAACGGCGGCTTCGGCGGGCCCTGAGGGGCCCCGCCGATGGGAATACGCCTGCCCACCTGGGTCTGGATCGGCGCGGTCGCGCTCTCGTGCGTGGCCGGCATGGTCAACGTGGTCGGCTTCCTCGGTTTCGAGCACCAGGCGGTCAGCCACATGACCGGCAGCACCAGCCAGCTGGGCATGGCGCTGGCCCAGGGTGACTGGCGCGCGGTCGGCCACCTGTGGGGATTGCTGATCGCGTTTTCGCTGGGCGCGATGCTCAGCGGCCTGCTGATCCAGGACAGCGCATTGCAGCTGGGCCGCCGCTACGGCGTCGCGCTGGCGCTGGAATCCGCACTGCTGCTGGTGGCCATTCCGCTGTTCGAACAGCATCAGATCTGGGGCGCACTGGCCGCCGCCATGGCCTGCGGCCTGCAGAACGCGATGGCCACCACCTTCAGTGGCGCGGTGGTGCGCACCACCCACCTCAGCGGCATGTTCACCGACCTCGGCATCGGCCTGGGCCACCTGCTGCGCGGACTGCCGCTGCAGGTACGGCGGCTGACCCTCAGCGGCCTGATCATCAGCGGCTTCCTCGCCGGCGGCATCCTCGGCGCCTGGTTGTTCATGCGCTGGCAATACGACGCCCTGCTCGCCCCCGCCCTGCTGACCGGCCTGACCGGGCTGGGTTATGTGGTGTACCAGCAGTGGGCGCGTTGGCGGCATTGAATCAAGGACATCCACGCATGGCGTGGATCTACCTTCCCCTGCGGGACCACGGCACAATCAACTGATGAGCCCGACCACTCCCGTTTCCGCCCTCACCATCGCCGGCTCCGACTCCGGCGGTGGCGCCGGTGTCCCTGCCGATCTCAAGGCCTTCGCCGCGCACCGCGTGCATGGCCTGGCCGTGTTCGCCGCGCTGACTGCACAGAACACCCGTGGCGTCACCGCCGTGCATGTGCCACCGATCGCATTCCTGCAGGCGCAGATCGAAGCCTGCTTCGATGACTTCGATATCCATGCCGTGAAACTCGGCATGCTGGCCAACGCCGAGGTGATCCATGCCGTCGCCGACGCACTGGAAAAGCATCGCCCGCCGCACGTGGTGCTGGACCCGGTGATGGTCGCCACCAGCGGCGCGCGCCTGCTGGAGGAAAGTGCGCTCAAGGCCATGCGCGAACGCCTGCTGCCGTTGGCGACGCTGGTTACGCCCAATACCCCGGAAGCAGAACTCCTGATCGGCCGGAAGATCGCCAACGGCGATGACGCCGAACAGGCTGCCTCTGCCCTGCTCGATCTCGGAGCCGGCGCAGTCCTGCTCAAGGGTGGCCACCTGCAGGAAGGCAACCGCGTGATCGATCGCTACTTCGACGGCGTCAGCAGCGAAGAATTCATCCACGCCCGCCTGCCGCTGGACGCACATGGCACAGGCTGCACGCTCGCCTCGGCCATCGCCGCGCAGCTGTGCAACGGCCTGAGCCTGGCCAATGCCTGCGAAGCCGGCATCGACTACGTTGCGCGCGGCCTGCAGCAGGGCTACGCGCCTGGCCGCAGCGAGGTGCTGGTGCTCGATCACTTCGGCGCGGCACCGCACGCATGAGCCTGACGTCGAGCGTCCTCGCCGTGCAGTGCGACGACGGCCATCTCTACGAAGTGATCGCCTGCGTGCCCGCACAGCCCATCGCGCGCCTGCTGTGGCTGCCAGCGCTGGGCGTGGCCGCGCGTCACTACCTGCCACTGGCATTGGCGCTGGCGGCGAAGGGCGTGGCGGTCTACCTGCATGAGTGGCGCGGCAACGGCAGCAGCTCACTGCGCCCCTCGCGCACGCAGGACTGGGGCTATCGCGAGGTACTCGAACAGGATCTGCCGGCCAGCCAGGCCGTCCTGGCCGCAGCCGATGACGCCACCGACGCCCTGCCCTGGATCATCGGTGGACACAGTCTGGGCGGGCAGCTGGCCTGCGTGCATGCCGGCCGCAACCCGCAGCACTTCAACCGGCTGTGGCTGGCCGCCAGCGGCTCACCGTTCTGGCGCGGCTTCCCGCCACCGCGTGGCTGGCTGCTGCCACTGGTCTATCGTTTCCTGCCGTGGATCGCGCAACGCCAGGGCGTGCTGCATGGGCGGCGCCTCGGCTTTGGTGGCACCGAAGCGCGCGGGCTGATTGCCGACTGGGCACGCGTTGGCCTGAACAACCACTACGCCGCGGCCGGCATGAACGAAGACCTCGATGCGCAGATGGCGCGCGTGCATGGCAGCGCACAGGCCGTATTGATGGAGCACGACTGGTTGGCACCGACCGGATCGATGCAGACGCTGCTGGCGAAGCTGCCGAATGTGGACGCGCAGCTGCGCGTGCTGTCCGTGCAGGAATTGGGCACGCGCGCCGATCATTTCGCGTGGCTGAAGGCGCCGGAGGCCGTAGCTGACAGCTTTTTCATTCAGTTGGATGAAAATTTTCACAAAACTGTTGACGGTACGCGCCGACATCCGCATAATTCCGCTCCTGTCGCAGGGCGCCCGTAGCTCAGTTGGATAGAGTACCTGGCTACGAACCAGGCGGTCGGGAGTTCGAATCTCTCCGGGCGCACCACTCGACAGGTTTTCAGCATCCGCCGCTGGAAATGCAGTAAAATTTAGCAGTAACTTGATTGTGTACCGCGCGCCCGTAGCTCAGTTGGATAGAGTACCTGGCTACGAACCAGGCGGTCGGGAGTTCGAATCTCTCCGGGCGCACCATACACAGTCAGCACAACAAGTTTATGTAATTGGCGCCCGTAGCTCAGTTGGATAGAGTACCTGGCTACGAACCAGGCGGTCGGGAGTTCGAATCTCTCCGGGCGCACCATTACACCGAAACAGCAGGCCTCGGCCTGCTGTTTTTTTATGCGTGTTTTTCGGCAGGGCTGCGCCCTGCACCCCTGGTAGTGCCGGCCGCTGGCCGGCAACCTCAACAGCAAAAGCAAAAGCAAAAGCTGGCATTCCGTGGGTTGGCGGGGCGGTGTCGGAGTGCGGGGACGCCGCAAGTACGTCCCTGTAGCAACTGTGTTGCTGGAGAGTCTCAGGCCCGTCAGGTAAACGGGCACGGTAGTGCCGGCCGCTGGCCGGCAGCCTTTGGTCTTTCACCCTGGCTCGCCTCAGGCGGGGACTAGCCCGCTTTCAGCGTCGCGCACACGGGCGTTGAGGATGACCAGCATCTTCCGCATCACTGCCACGATGGCCACCTTGCCTTCCTTGCCGCGGGCTCGTAGCGACTGGTAAAAATCGCGCAGCCGAGGTTCATGCCGCATGGCCGACATTGCCGCCATGTAGAGCACTTGCCGGATTTCGGCTCTTCCACCGTGGATGCTTCGTTTTCCTCTCATCGTGCCGCTGTCGTGGGACATCGGGGCTACCCCGACCAGGCTGGCGATGCGCTTGCCAGTGATCCTGCCAAGCTCTGGCAGATAGCTGGCTAGAACTGCCTGCAGCACAGGCCCTACGCCCTTCATCGACTTCAGCATCTTCAGTTGAGGCTGCTGACCAACCTGCTCGACGATCTGCTTGCCCAGACGCTCAACCAACGTTTGTAGGCGGGTGATGTTGCCCTGCAGTAGTCGGCGCAGTTCACGATCAAGCACCATTTCCTGCTGCTGCCGCGCGATGGTCAGGGCGTCCATCGCCTGCCGACGTGCCCGAACGAACTCCCGCATCTTCTGCTGCCAAGACTGCAGCGGCTGATAGGGAGGCAGCTTCACCAGGGCGGCCATCTGCGCCAACGCGTAGGCATCCAAACGGTCGGTTTTGGCAATCTGACCCAACCCCTGAGCCAGTTTCCGGGCGCGCAAGGCATTGGCACGGGCCACCGGATGACCGGCCTTGTGCAGGAAATCCAGCACCGGCTGCTCATAGCCACCCGTGGCTTCAAGCACGATCTGGCGGGTCGGACGCTTCTTCAGCCAAACATCCAGCTCAGAAAACCCGGAGCGGTTGTTGCTGACCTGCAGGGTTTCTCCGTCCGTCGTACCGATATCCAGCTGACGCTTGCTGACATCAATCCCGATCCCGTTCATCACCTGACTCCGTATAGTCTGGAAGGGTCGAGAGCTCCCCCGCTTGCCCAGTCTTATCGCTTCGAGTGGTCGCTCCAGCAACTGTTCGGGCGGATCAAGGGAGATTCCGGCGTGGGCGCCAAGCTACATGGCGATCGTCGCGATCCTGGTTACGGACCGTCGAGATCTAGGCTCGCACGGCGGCCCACGCCGGCTCTCGACGCCTACGCTGCCAGATTCCGATCAGATAAGGCTTGGCCGCCGCATCCATGCGGCTGACACCCCGCACTCCGACACCGCCCCACCTTCGACAGGTCCACGCGGCTGTTGGTAGGTGTCGACCTTGGTCGACACATCTGTCAGATATCGAATGAGTCATCCACGCATGGCGTGGATCTACCGTGTCGACCAAGGTCGACACCTACCAGAGCAGTACGCCGTTCCGACAGATCGCGGAAAACTGTCGAAGGCGGGGTGGGTCCGGTTGCGGGGCGTGAGCCGCATGGGCCCGAGGCATGCCTCGGGCGGGTTGGGCAGGACGCCCAACCCCGGTCTTGCCGTGTGCGCAGGAACGCGCACACGAGCAAGCGGCGACCGAGCTTACATGGGTGAGGGCGCTTTGCTTGCGAAGCATTGCTTCGCAAGCGCCCGAACGCACAGCCGCCAGCGGCTGGGCCGGGCCCCGGAGGGGGACTTGCAGCGGCCCCCGCAACCAGACCCACCCCGCCTCCCCACAGGAAACCAGCTTCTGCTGTTGCTGTTGCTGTTGCTGTTGCTGTTGCTGTTGCTGTTGCTCCAGCTCGCAGCGGGTGCAGGGCGCAGCCCTGCCAAACCCCTACCCCCTGGCCATTGACTGCCACCACTGTGACAGCAGCTCCGGCCTGCGCAGGCGCTCTCGCCACCAGCGCAGTGCGGCACCATCCTCGCCGGTGCGCCAGGCCAGCCAGAAGGTCTCTTCCGGCTTGTGCTCCTCCACCTCGCGGATCACCAGCTGGCCACGCGCCACCGCCGCGCGCGCGCACGGCTCGGGCAGGAAACCGAAGCCCACGCCTTCGCACTGCAGCTTCAGCTTGCTGGCCATGTCCGGCACCGTCAGCATCTCCTGCCCCATCAACAGACCGACCGTGCGCGGCAGCAGCCGCCGCGCCGAATCGGAGACCGCGATCGCGCAGTGCTCGACCAGCTGTTCGCGTCCGAGCACGCCCGGCACTGCGGCCAACGGATGATCGGGGGCGACCGCGAACACGAACTCCACCGTGCCCAGCGGCTCGACCACGTAACCGCCGCCGCTGGGACCCTCGCCCGGCGCACCGACCAGCAGGTCGGCACGGCGGTCCAGCAAGGCCTCCCAGGTACCGGACAGGGCCTCACCGATCAACCGCAGCCGGGTCGGCGCCTCGGCCTCACGAAACGCGGCGATGTCCGGGCCGAGCAGCCAGGTCGGGAACACCGAGTCCACCGCCAGGGTCAGTTCGGTCTCCCACCCCGACGCCACCCGGCGCACCCGCAGTTCCAGCTCCCGGGCTGCGCGCAGCAGGTGGCGGCCTTCGTCCAGCAGCGCGCGGCCAGCCTCAGTCGGCTCGGCGCGCGGGCCGACCCGGTCGAACAGCTGTACGCCCAGGTCCTCCTCCAGCTTGGCCACGGTGTAGGAGATGGTCGAAGGCACTTTGTGCAGAGCCTTGCCGGCGCCGGCGAACGAGCCGCGGCGGTCGATGGCGTCCAGGATCTGCAGGGCATCGAGACTGAGTTTGAGCATTCGAATTTTTCGATGATGACTGTCAAAACTATCCGTTTTTCAAACCCTGGGCGCAAGCGGATACTTCACTCCAACGGGGAAACACAGCGGATACCAGCCCACCCCGCCCCATCGAAACCATCGAACAAGGAGATTCCATCATGCTGCAGATCCGCAAGAGCGCTACCCGTGGCCTGGCCGAGCATGGCTGGCTGTCCTCGCGCCATACCTTCTCCTTCGCCAACTACTACGACCCCCGCTACGTCAGCTTCGGCCCGCTGCGGGTGATCAACGAAGACAAGGTGATCGGCGGCCAGGGCTTCGGCACCCACAGCCACAGCAACATGGAGATCGTTTCCTATGTGCTGGGCGGCGCGCTGGAGCACAAGGACTCGATGGGCACCGGCTCGGTGCTGCGTTACGGCGACGTGCAGCGCATGAGCGCCGGCAGCGGTGTCAGCCATAGTGAATTCAACCACTCGGCCGACGAGACCGTGCACTTCCTGCAGATCTGGATCTTCCCGGACGCGGAGAACATCACGCCGTCCTACGAGGAGACCCACTTCGCCCCGGAAACCAAGCGCGGCCAGCTGCGCCTGATCGCTTCGCCGGACGGTGCCGATGGTTCGCTGCGCATCCACCAGGATGCCCGCATCTTCGCCACCATCCTCGATGGCGGCCAGAAGCTGCACCACGCCCTCGGCAACGGCCGTGGCGCCTATGTGCAGGTGGCCCGCGGCCAGCTGCAGGTCAATGGCATCACCCTGGAAGCCGGTGATGCACTGCAGGTCAGCGACGAAGCGCAGCTGACCCTGGAGAACGGCAACGACGCCGAAGTGCTGGTGTTCGACCTGCCGCTGTAACGACAACGCCCGCGATGCCGAAAAGCATCGCGGGCGTATTTGTAGAGCCGAGCCATGCTCGGCTGCGGTTTGACAGCCAGCCGAGCGCGGGCTCGGCTCTACAGCACCACCGGCGTCAGAACTTGTACGTCATCGCCAACCGCACATTGCGCGGCTCACCCCAGGTGTAGGTGCTGTACCAGCTGAAGATCGTGTAGTAAAGCTTGTCCAGCAGGTTGTTGACGTTGAGCGTGGCCGACAGGCGATCGTTGAATTCATAGCGCGCCATTGCATCGAGCAGCCAGTAGGGTTGGGTGCGATGCACCACCTTGGCCTGCGTGGCCGGGTTGGTGATCTCACCGAAAGTGGAATCCTGCCAGCGCGCGCCACCGCCCAGCGTCAGCCCCTTCCAGTCGCCGCGCAGGCGGTAGCTGGTGTGCAGGCTGAACTGGTTTTCCGGCTCCAGTGTGGTCACCTTGGCACCGGCCTGGCGGGCGATCTTGTGCGAGAACCCACCCTGCACCTGCCAGCCCTCGGCCAGCTGGCCCGACATTTCCAGCTCGTAGCCCTTGGTACGCACGCCCATCAGGGCGCGATACGCATCCTGCCCGTCCGGCGTCTTGCTGCCGGTGGGCTGGGCGAAGTTGTCCTGGTCGAGCTGGAACAGCGCCGCACTGGCGTTGAAGCGCCCATCGAGGAACTCGGCCTTCAGGCCCATCTCGTAGCTGCGGCCTTCCAGCGGATCCAGTGCCTTGCCCTGCTCGTCGCGTTCGCTATGCGGTTTGAAGATGGTGCTGTAGCTGGCGTACACCGAATAGTGCTCACCGAGGTCGTAGACCACACCGGCATACGGCACGAACACGCCGGTCTCGCGCGTGTCCGGCGAGCGGTAGCTGGCCAGGCGACTGCCCACGATCACCTTCAGTGGATCGGCCACGTCGAAACGGCCGACCACATACAGGCCGTTCTCACGCGTCACTTCGTTGTTGCTGTAGCTGCGCTGCCACTCCGGCTCGGGAATGTCGCCATTCCAGGTTCTGTAGTCCGGCACGGTATCCGGGAACCCCGCCTGCGGGCCGTAGCCGGTGTTGGTCCAGCGCTTGCGCGAGGCGCTGCCACCGACGACCAGCTCATGCTCGCGGCCGAACAGGCCGAAATGACCGCTCAGGTAGAAGTCGGCCGCATTGCTGACGGTCTTGCCAACGTACTTGCCGAGCCACAGGCTGACGCCCTCGCCGGTCAACGGATCGGGATTGCCGGCGGCGGCACCGGCCAGTGCCGCGTCATAGCCGTTGACCTGGTGGTTGAGCTGCAGCTTGGCCACCCAGTCGTTGGCGAAGGTATGCTCGAGCGTGGCGAAGCCGGTGCGCACATACTGGCGCCAGCCACTCCAGCGGGTGCCGTTGTTGAACGAACGCGGCATGTCATTGAAGTTGCCGGCACTGTCCAGAAGAGGGATGCCACCCCAGGTCGAGCCCTTCGGGTCGCTGTCCATCGCATCGCCACCCACGGTCAGCAGCGTGCGCTCGCCCAGATCGGCTTCCAGCACCGCGTAGCCCACCTTGCTGGTGCGCTGGTAGAAGTCGAGATTGGAATGCTTGTCCTGCCAGGCGCCCACCGCGCGACCGCGCACACGTCCATCGGCGGTCAACGGACCGCCAACATCGATCTCGGCACGATAGTCATCCCAGCGGCCCACACCCAGCGTGGCACTGCCGGCGAACTCCTTGCCCGGCTTCTTGCGCACCAGGTTGATGGTCGCGCCGGGATCGCCCATGCCGGTGAGCAGGCCGGTCGCGCCCTTGAGCACTTCGATGCGGTCATAGATCGCGGTATCGCTGAGCGTGTTGCCCGCCGAATAGGCCGAGTCACGCGACATCGGGATGCCGTCGTACTGGAAGTTCTGCACGGCAAATCCACGTGCGTAGTACTCGGTGCGCTCGCTGTCGTAGGTGACGATGCTGATGCCCGGGGTCACCCGCATCACGTCATCGATGCCGTTCAGGCCAAAGTCGTCCATCTGAGCGCGGGTAATGACGCTGATGGTCTGCGGGGTCTGCCGTGGCGTCAGCACCAGGCGGGTGGCGGTGGCGATGGTGCCGGGCGTGTACGCGCCGCTGCCCTCGGTGATGGTGCCGAGCAGGTTGGCGGTGACCTGCACGGTCTGCAGGGTCTGCGACGCCGGGGCCTCGGCGGCCTTGTCCGGCTCGGCGGCGGACTGCGCGGCTGCGATGCCGCTGCTGGCCAGTGCGGTGATCAGCAGGCCCTGGGCAAGCGCCTGCGGCAACGCACGGCGACGCGGCAATTGGGACGGAATACGGGCATCAGGCACAGACAGCACGGCGGGACCTCCACGATCGGGTGGGATCCTCTGGCGGCGGCTGGAGGGAAGACGGGGACGCGGCCGGATGGCCGCAGGCGCAGGAGTGTACTCCCCTGCGCCCCGGCTGTCGTGCGGTGTGCTGTGGTGCGGCGCGCTGCCGCAGGCTCAGCCGCCGATGGCGGCGCAGGCCTCCAGGATCAGTGCGGTCACGTCCTTCGGCTGCGAGGCCAGCGAGGCATGGCTGGCATCCAGCTCCAGCAGTCGCTTGGGCTGCATGCGCGTGGCCATTGCCCTCTGGTTCTCCGGCGCGATCATCCGATCATGGCGGGACAGCTGGTACCAGCTCGGCTTGTGCTTCCACGCCGGGTCGCTCACCGCATCACCGAAAGTGCTGGCCAGCGGCGCCTTCTGGGTCACCGCCATCACCCGGCCCTCGTCGTCGCTCAGGTCCTGGCAGAAGCTTTCATGGAACTTGTCGGCGCGCAGCCACAGGTAACCATCACTGTCCGGCGCCAGGTTCGGTGCCGCTTCCGGCAGATGCTGCTGGGTGATGCCACCGGGGCTCTCGCCGGCATCCGGGGCGAACGCTGCGATATAGACCAGGCCCTTCACGTTGGCCTCGTTGCCGGCCTGGCTGATCACCGCACCACCGTAGGAGTGGCCGACCAGCAGCACCGGCCCGTCGATCTGCCGGATCATTTTATGGGTGCGGCCGGCATCGTCGGCCAGCGAGGTGAGTGGCAGTTCCACCGCCTGCACGCGGTCATGGCCGTTGCGATGCAGCTCCAGGATCACTTTGGCCCAGTGTGCGGCCCCGCCCCAGAAACCATGGACGAGGAGGATGGTCGGTGTCGTGCTCATGTACGGATCTCCGGCAGCGGCCGGCGGAATGCCGACCGTGTCGCCACTGTCCGTCTTTGGCGTTAATCAGCGGTGACGCATTCGGGTCACTGCAATCGTATGCGTCGCTGGATGTCATGCATGGCACTTGCCGATCCCGCTTGAAAACGTTTTCATGGATGATCCTTGGAGCTTCGTATCGCGCATGACGCCTTCATCCCCACGTGCCCAGCAGCACGCCACCCGCGCTGCCTTCTTCATTCCCGGATTCGCCACCGCCGCCTGGGCACCGATGGTGCCCTACGCCAAGGCCAAGGCCGGGCTGTCCGACGCCAGCCTCGGCGCAGTGCTGCTGTGCCTCGGGCTCGGCTCACTGCTGGCGATGCCACTGGCAGGTGCGCTGACCGGGCGGCTGGGATGCCGCCGGGTGATGGTGATCACCTGCGTGATGATGCTGTGCGCCCTGCCCTTGCTGGTGCTGGCGCCCTCTCCGGTAGCGCTGGGCGCGGCCCTGTTCGTGTTCGGCGCCGGCGTCGGTGCACTGGATTGTGCGATGAACATGCAGGCGGTCGCGGTCGAGCGCGACGCCGGGCGCGCGATGATGTCCGGATTCCATGCCTTCTACAGCATCGGCGGCTTCGTCGGTGCCGGCTGCATGACCGGCATGCTGATCCTGGGTACGCCGCTGTGGCTGGCCGCGTTGGTTTCGGTGGCCGCACTGCTGCTGGTGGCAGTGCTGTCGGCACCGCACTGGCGCCCGCAACGGATCCTGCATGAAGGCCCCCTGCTGGCACTGCCGCATGGCGTGGTGCTGTTCATCGGCGTGCTGGCCTTCGTGGTGTTCCTCGCCGAGGGCTCGATGCTGGACTGGAGCGCGGTGTTCCTCGCCGAAGTGCGGCAGGTGCCACGTGACCAGGCCGGTGCCGGCTTTGCACTGTTCACCCTGGCGATGACCGCGATGCGCCTGTTCGGCGACGGCATCGTCGAGCGCCTCGGCCGGACCCGCACCCTGGTCTTCGGCGGCATCACCGCTGCTGCGGGTTTCACCCTGGCCACGCTGGTGCCATCGTTTCCGGTGGCGCTGGCCGGTTACATACTGGTTGGGCTGGGCTGCGCCAACATCGTGCCGGCGCTGTTCTCGATGGCCGGCCAACAGCGGGTGATGCCGGAGAGCATCGCCATCACTGCGGTCACCACGCTGGGCTACGCCGGCATCCTCGCCGGACCGGCAGCGATCGGCGCACTCGCACACGCCACCAGCCTCGGCTTCGCCTTCCTGTGCGTGGCCGCGCTGCTGCTGGGCGTCGCGGCGTCTGCGCGCTCGCTGGCAAGACGGGTGGCCTGACAGAAAAAAGGGGACGGAGGGGATTAAGTCGTTTCTGGCCCAGCTGTGCGGGAAACGACTTAATCCCCTCCGTCCCCTTTTCTCAGCTGCGTGTCAGCCACTCGGCCTGGGCCGGCAGCTGGGGCGCCGGGCACGTGCTCTGCGGGTGGTGCTGGTCGCGCGCCATCCAGTCATCGACCACTCCGGCCAGCAGGTCCAGCCGCAGCGGCAGGGTGATGTGGTCCTCGCCGCGCATCTCGATGTAGTGTGCGCGCGGGTTGGCCTGGGCCAGTTCGCGGCCCTGGCTGACCGGAATGTGCTGGTCGCCCTGCCCGTGCAGCAGCAGTACGCAGGCGCGGGTATCGGCCAGCGCGCGCGCTACATCCACGCGGTCCAGATCGACGTCGATGCGGCGGCTGGCGGCGGCGATCACCTGGTTGATGTCCTGGCCGCCGTAGCGCCAGCGCGCGTACGACGCCACCGCCTGCGCCTTCAGGCCTTCCGGCTGCAGTCCCATCAGGTGCGGAATCATCGTGCGGATCGCCACACCGGCATTGGCGAACGATTCCATCGCCACCACGCCTTCCACCTGGTCGCCCAGCTTGTCGGCGGTGAACACCGCTGTGGCGGCGCCATAGGACACGCCGAACAGGTACAGCGGGCCGGTTACTTCACCACGTGCACGCAGCTCGCCGATTACATCCACCACATCGTCGGATTCATAGGTGCCGTATCCGGACGGACCTGCACCGGACTGCCCATGGTTGCGCAGGTCCAGCGTGATCACGCGATAGCCGGATTCGGCCAGCTGCAGCGACCACGGCAGCATCGAATCGCCGTTCATCATCCAACCGTGCAGCAGCACCACGGTGCCGCGCGGGGCCTGCGCGCGGAACGGTTGCGGTACTGCCAGGCTCAGGCCGGTATCCAGCGGCAGGCCGTTCTCGTGGCGCTGCGGCAGGTAGTGATAACGCGCGCCGTAGTCGCCGGGATCGAACACACGCCAGAAGATCGGCACGCCATCGCGGCCCGGCGCGAAGCCATGGCGGTTGGGCAGTTCGGCGATGGCCGCTGCGATGCGCGGGCGATCGAGCAGGGTCGATACACCACCTGGCGCGATCAGCCTGTCGGCGAGCGAGGTGGACGAGGCATTGATGGAGGAGGAGCATGCAGCCAGCCACAGGCCGGCGCACGCCAGCAACAGCAGCAGCAGGCGCTTCATATCACGTCATTGGGGTGAATCAGACAGGCTGGGACGTTAACGCCCCGGTAGACCGGTCATCTATCGCGCGCGGGTGACGGCTTGATGACAACGCAGGAACGATTCAGCTTGGTGTACAAGCTGTATCCGTTCAGTCATTGATCCGGATCAATGAACGCGCGCGCGGGATTGCCCACAGTGCCGCCATGCGCACCTCGCTCAAGCTCGCCATTGCCCTGGCCGCCACGTTGGCCGCCGCCTACGGCATCGCCCGCACCACGCCCTACTGGTTCGCACCGCGACAGACGGCGCAGGTCGACATCCACGATCCGACGCTGATCGCGCAGGGACAGTACCTGTCGCGCGCCGCCGACTGCGCCGCCTGCCACACTGCGCCGGGCGGCAAGCCGTTCGCCGGTGGCCTCGGCATGCAGACGCCGATGGGCACGATCTACTCGACCAACATCACGCCCGATCCGGACACCGGCATTGGCGCTTACGACTACGCCGACTTCGAGCGCGCGGTCCGTCGCGGCATCCGTCACGACGGGCAGCCGTTGTATCCGGCAATGCCGTATGCCTCATACGTGATCGCCAGCGATGCCGAGATCAAGGCGCTGTACGCCTACTTCATGGGCTCGGTGCAGCCGGTGAAGCAGGGCAACGCCGACAGCACGATCCCGTGGCCGGCCAACATGCGCTGGCCACTGGCCTGGTGGCAGCTGGTGTTCGCACGCCCGCGCACGTTCAACCCGGATCCGTCGCTGGATGCCGGCCAGCAGCGCGGCGCCGAACTGGTGGAAGGCCTGGCCCACTGCGGTGCCTGCCACACGCCACGTGGCCTGGCGTTCCAGGAAAAGGCGATGGCCGATGATGGCAGCCGCCAGTTCCTGTCCGGCTCGGTGCTGGAAGGCTGGTATGCGAAGAACCTGCGCAATGAATCAACCGGTCTGGCCAGCTGGAACGAGGGCGAGATCGTCGACTTCCTGCGCACCGGACGCACCGATCGCTCCGCGGCCTTCGGCGGCATGGCCGACGTGGTCGAGCACAGCACGCAGTACCTGTCCGACGCCGACCTGCTGGCGATGGCCCGCTACCTGAAACAGCTGCCGGCACGCGAGGGCCGCAGTGCACAGTGGTCACCGGGTACCGACACCACCACCGCCGCACTGCGCAGCGGCGACTACCGTGTTGCCGGTTCGCTGGCCTATGCCGAGCACTGCCAGGCCTGCCACCGTGCCGACGGGCGCGGCATGCCCCGCGTCTACCCGGCCCTGGCCGGCAACTCGATCGTGTTCGCCGATGACCCCAGCTCGCTGGTACAGGTAACCCTGATCGGCGGCCGCACGCCGCATACCCCGCACGACCGCATGGCCTTCACCATGCCCGGTTTCGAGCAGCTGCCGAATGCACAGCTGGCACAGATCCTGACCTTCATCCGCAGCAGCTGGGGCAACCAGGCCAGCGCGGTGAGCGAGGTCGACGTGGCGCGCATGCGCCGGGTGGTGCGTGACAAGCCGGTGCACTACGTTCCGCAGGAGGCCGCACGATGAAACGTTCGCGCAAACGCTCCCGCCTGCTGGTCGGCAGCGTGGTCACCCTCATGCTGCTGGCCGGTGCCGGTGCCGGCGCCCTCGCCTATCGCCATCTGTACCCGGACCTGGATGCTGCCGTAGCCAGCACGATCGATATCCTCGATGCGCAGGGCAAGGTAGTCGGCCACTACCACGCACCCAGCGCCGAAGAGATCGCCGGGCTCGGCAATGCCGAATCGGTGATGCTTGGCCGCCGCCTCCTCAACGAGACCGCACGGCTGCTGCCGGACAACGTCGGCAACGATCTGAACTGCAATTCGTGCCACATGGCCGAGGGCAAGCGACCGTTCGGCAACCACTACTTCAATACGGGCGGCGGCGCCTATCCGCGTTACATGCCGCGCCCGGGCAAGGTGATCGGGCTGACCGAGCGCATCAATGGCTGCCTGCAGCGCTCAATGAACGGCAAGCCGCTGCCGAAAGACTCACCGCAGATGCGCGCCATGCTCGATTACATGGCGTGGCTGAGCAGTCCAGTGCCAGACGGTGCAAAGGTGGCCGCCCCCAGCGAGGGCCCCATCGACAGCACGCTGACCCCGGACCCGATCCGTGGCCAGGCGCTGTACGCCGTGCAGTGTGCCGCCTGCCATGGCGACAACGGCGAAGGCCGGCGCGACGCCAGCGGTGATATCGCCTTCCCGCCGCTGTGGGGCGACCACAGCTTCAACATCGGCGCCGGCATGGCGCGCCTGTACAAGGCGGCCGGTTTCGTCAAGCACAACATGCCGCCGGCGGTGACCCGCGAGCCGCCACTGGGGCAGCAGGTGATGCCCGACCAGGATGCGGTGGACATCGCCAGCTACTTCATCAACCAACCGCGGCCGGACTTCGCCAACAAGGCCAAGGACTGGCCGCGCGACCCGAAACCCAAGGACGCGCGGTACTGAGGAGGGCGTGGTTCAGCGCTTGACCAGCTCGACCCGGCGATTGCGCGCCTTGCCTTCCTCGCTGCCATTGTCGGCCACCGGCTTGTCGGCGCCGAAGCCGGCCGCCTGCAGGCGGTCGGCGTTGACCCCCTTGGCGGTCAGCGCCGCCACCACCGACCGCGCCCGATCCTCGGACAAGCTGCGGTTGTGCGCGGCCGCGCCACTGTTGTCGGTGTGGCCTTCAATCGACAGTTTCAGCGACGGGTCGGCACGCAACAGGTCCAGCACCTGCGCCAGTTGCGGTTCGGACGTCGGCAGGATCTGCGCCTTGTCGGTGGCGAAGTTGACCTGGATCGCCACGCGGCCGTCGCTGTCCAGCTTCTTCTTCAACGCATCGGCCGGCAGCAGCGCCGCGGTCTGGGTGAAACCCTTGCGCTCGACCACGACCCAGCCTGCGCTGAGGTATTCGAGGCGAGCATGCACCCACACCTGGCGGCCATCAGCCAGATCGACGCGATAGACCACGGTGTCGTAGTTGTCCCAGCTGTAGCTGGCCGCGTTGCCGTAGGACGACTGCACCTGCTTCGACACGCCCTCGGCCGCCTCGTGCGGGATGCGCCCCTCGAACACCTTGGTGCCGTTGACCTGGGCCATCATCGCCTCAAGGTTGCGGCGTACTTCATGCATCGAGTATTCGCGCTCGCCCTTGTCGAAATCGGCAGCGAAGGTGCGGCCCTCGACCGGTTCGAAGTGATCTCCGGTCCAGAACGGGAAGGCATCGAAATCACGCTGCTCGGGCGTGTTGCGCTCACGATAGCCGGCCGGCAGGGACAGGTGCGGGAAACGGTCCGACCACTGCGCGGTGGCCTTGAACGGCACGTCATCCACGACCACCAGACCGGCGCCGTTGCTGTCCACTGCCAGCTGCACCCACACGGTGCGGTTGACCTGGCGCAGTACGTAGACGGTGGTGGGTGCGTCCTGTTCACCGTTCACCGCATCGATGAAGCCACCACCGATCTCGCCTTCCAGTTGCGGGCCGTAGTAGATGTCGCGCAGCAGCGTGCCTTCAAAGACCTTGCGGCCGCCAGCCGCGGTGATCACACCGTCGAAGTTGCGCTGCACTTCCAGCGCAGAGAACGCCTTGTCGGGGGCCACCTCACTGTCGGTCACGATGCGTGCCGACCAGCTCGGACCTTCCACCCAATGCACACCCTCGCCCATCCGGAACGGGAAGCGCGCCCAGGCGCGCGGGTGCGGGGCGTTCTGCGGCGCGTAGCCCTGCGGCAGGCTGAAGAACGGCAGTCCGCCCAGCGCGGTGTCGCTCAGCGGCACGCTGCTGGTGTCGAAAGGCACCAGCGGCACCGGCTTGCCATCGCGGTCGGTGAGTGCTGTGCCGTCGGCGGCGGCCGTTGAACCCGCTGGGGCGGCGGCCGGTGCTGCGGCCTCGTCCGCCGTGGCTGGCGCAGGCGGTGCCACCTCTCCATCCGAGGGCGTCCGGTTGCACCCTGCCAGCAGCACCAGGGCTGCACCTCCCAGCCAGATCTTCGATCGCTTCTGCATCGCCACCACCTCAGGTCCATTGAAGCGCCGAGCATACCCGAAGGCCGTGACCGCCCCCACAGTGCCATCGTTCCTGCGCTGCCACGTCATGCCGATGTCATTGGCGCTGCCGACACTCCGGGGTTTCCTCCCTCTGAAGGTCCGGTTTCGATGCGAACGATTGCGCGTTTTCCCCGTGTCTCGCTGCTGGCCCTGCTGATCGCCCCCACCCTGGACGCCCTCGCAGAAGCACCGCAGGGCGATACGGGCGAAGCGCGCAGCAGCGATGCGCGTACCCTCGACCAGGTACAGGTGATTGGTCAGGCCACCAGCTACGCGAAGACGTCGGTGCGCGCGGAAACACTGAACCGGCAGACGGTGATGAGCAGCGTCAACGACGCGCTCAACGAAGTGCCCGGCGTGGTGGTCAGCGAGGCCGATGCCACCGGTTCGTCGGTGTGGGGCACGCAGATCAGCATGCGCGGCTTCGTGACCAACCGTGACACCCAGCAGATCGGCACCACCATCGACGGCCTACCCAATGGCGGCTCGGGCTACGGTGGCGGTTCGCTGGCCAACCGCTACATCGATACCCTGGACCTGGAAACAGTGGAAGTCAGCCAGGGCACCGCCGATATCTCCTCGCGCTCGAACGAAGCCCTCGGCGGCACCCTGAACTTCCTCACCAGCGATCCGCTGCAGGACAGCCGCCTGCGTTTCGTGGTCGGTGCCGGTGACAACGAAGCGCGCAAGTATTACGTGCGCTACGACACCGGCCTGCTCGGCGGCCATACCCGCGCCTGGGTCAGCGCTTCTTCCGCACGTGTGCACGACTGGATCGATGGCAGCGGCAAGACCAGCAATGACCACATCGCCGGCAAGTTCATCACCGAGCTGGATCGCTGGACGCTGACCGGCTACCTGTCCTACAACGATGCCGACGAGCCGGAGTACACCAGCGTCTCGCCGAAGGGCTTCGCCACCAATCCGGACCGCGACAACCTGGTCGGCACCCTCACCGGCATTCCGTACCTGGACCAGAACTACCGTTCCGGCTCGCGTGCGCTGCGCGAGAACACCTTCGGCTACCTGCGCGCGGCTTTCGACGGCGGCAACGGCTTCAAGGCCTCGGTGGCGGCTTACGGGCACCGCATGGAAGGTCGTGGCGACTGGCTGCCCCCCTACCTGGCGCAGGTCAGCGATGATGGTGCCGGTCGCCCGGAGTCGGAGTACATCGGTGGAAAGACCGTGTACGGTGGCAGTAACCGCGGCCAGATTTTCTTCGTCAATCCCGATGGCAGCGCCGCGCAGCGCCTGGCCAGCTGCACCCCACGGCTGGGCTTCACTGCCGAGTACGATCCGAACTGCTACGCGGGCAACGTGCTGGGCGCGCAGTCCTACCGCCACACCCACTACGACAACGACCGCATGGGCGTGACCGCCGACGTCGAATGGCGGCAGACCTTCGGTGCCGTCGACAACACGATCCGCGGCGGCCTGTGGGTGGAAAAGCTGGACCGCTCGGCGCGCCGCGACTGGCATCGCCTGCTCAACGTAGGCCAGGACATCGCCTTCGACCATCAGCCGTACTGGGTGCAGTTCGAAGACAAGTACAAGGTTGACGAGCAGATGTACTACGTCGAGGACGTCGCCCGCTTCGGCCCGTTCAGCGCACGCCTGGGCGTGAAGCAGTTCTTCGTCGACCAGTCGCGCCGCCGCGTGATCGGTGCCAGCGAGCACGTCAAATCCGATTCCAAGTCCGATCCGCTGCTGTCCACCGGCTTCACCTGGGCGCCCGGTGTGGAAGGCATGGAGCTGTTCGCTGGCTTCTCGCAGAACTTCGCCGCCATTCCCTCCGGCGTGCTCGGCGAGACCGACCCGCAGCGCTTCCGCAACGTCGAGCCGGAGACCGCCGACAACATCGAAGTCGGCATGCGCATCAGCCGCTGGCCGCTGACCGCGTCGATCACCCTGTACAACATCAAGTTCGACAACCGCATCGTCTATCTGCCGGCCGGTTTCGTCAGCGGCATCGACTACCTGGGCGAGACCGACGGTGTCTACGAGAACTTCGGTGGCGTGGAAAGCAACGGCCTGGAGGCGGCGTTCGGCTACGGCTGGGACAATGGCTGGCGCCTCAACGCCGCCTATACCTACAACCGCTCCAAGTACCTGGGCAGTGGCGATGCCGCACGTGATACCCAGCTGGGCATCGTCGACGGTGCCAAGGTGATCGGCCAGCCCGAACAGACCCTGGTGCTGTCGGCCGACTGGCAGGGCGAAAACTGGAACTTCGGCCTGTCCGGTCGCTACCTCGGCACGCGCTACCTCGATGCCGCCAACGTCAACAAGCTGCCCTCGGCCACCGTGTTCAACGCCAATATCGGCTTCGACCTGCAGGGCCTGTCGCCGCGCCTGAAGGGCATGGGCGCCAACCTGGTGGTGAACAATCTCACCGACAAGCGGTATCTTGCAGGGGTGGACGGCCGCGACAACGCCTTCATCGGCGCACAGCGTACCGTCGGCATCTCCTTCCGTGTGGACCTGTGAGTGAACCCGTGACCGATATCGGCCGACGCCGGTTGTTGCAGGCCGGCGCTGCCGCCGGCCTTTCCCCGCTGCTGCCCAGCATCGCCCGGGCTGCAGCGATCGCACCCGCCGCGCAGACGCGCAGCCTGGAAGACCTGCAGCACATCGTGGTGTTCATGCAGGAGAACCGCTCGTTCGACCACTACTTCGGCACGCTGCCGGGGGTACGTGGCTTCGGCGACCGCTTCGTCGCTCCGGCGCCCGCGCTGCAGGCCGGCGGCCGCACCCGCAGCCTTTGGCTGCAACCCGACGCGAGCGGCACGCGCGCGATCGCACCGTTCCCGCTGGATACCGCCGCGCACTTCGGCTACATGCGCGTGGAAGGCACGCCGCATACCTGGCCTGATGCGCAGCGCGCCTGGGACCACGGGCGCATGGGGCAATGGCCGAAGGCCAAGCAGAACCATTCGATGGGCTATTTCCAGCGCAGCGACCTGCCCTTCCAGTTCGCGCTGGCCGATGCCTTCACCATCTGCGACGCCTACCACTGCGCGATGCAGGCCGGGACCAACCCGAACCGGGTGTTCCTGTGGACCGGCCACAACGATGCGGCCGCGCGCGCCGGTGGCCCGGTGATCGCCAACTCGCACGACAACTTCCCGGAACATGGCGGGTATCCGGCGTCGTACCGATGGACCAGCTATGTCGAACGCCTGCAGAAGGCCGGAGTGTCCTGGCAGATCTACCAGGACATGGCTGACAACTTCACCGACAACCCACTGGCCGGCTTCGAGTCTTTCCGCCAGGCCTACCGTGCTGCGCCGGGGCATGACCCGCAGCTGCGCGCTCGTGGGGTCAGCACGCGTGGGCTGGCACAACTGCGCCAGGACGTGGTCGACGGGCGCCTGCCGCAGGTCAGCTTCATCATCGCCGACGCGGCCGGCAGCGAGCATCCCGGCCCTTCCAGCCCAGCCCAGGGCGCGGCGTACACCGCGCGCGTGCTGGATGCACTGACCGCCGATCCGGAGGTCTGGAGCCGCACCGCCCTGCTGCTGATGTTCGACGAGAACGACGGCTTCTTCGACCACATGCCGCCACCGGCACCGCCTTCACCGGAAAACGGTGGCTGGGCGGGTGTGTCTTCGGTCAGTACCGAAGGCGAGTATCACCGTCATCCGGCACCGGGGGATGAGAAGTACGACGCCGCAGACCTGCGCGGTCGCCCGTATGGGCTGGGGCCGCGCGTGCCGCTGTATGTGATCTCGCCCTGGAGCCGCGGTGGCTGGGTCGATTCGCAGGTGTACGACCACACCTCGGTCATACGCCTGATCGAACGCCGCTTCGGCGTGGCCGCCGCGGACATCTCGCCGTGGCGCCGCGCGGTCTGCGGTGACCTGAGCAACGCCTTCGACTTCGCCCAGCGTGATACCCGCCCGTTCGTACGCGGCCTGCCCGACGTGAGCGCCGTTGCCGCACGCGCCGCCGCCCTGCTGGGGCGCACCGTGCCGGCGTTGCCGGAGGGACTGAAGCCGGCGAAACAGGAAAGCGGCGTACGCCCGGCACGCGCCCTGCCCTACCGGCCGCAGGCATCGATTGCTGCGATCGACGCATCGGGCCTGGATCTGACGTTGTCCTGCGAAGGTGCAGCGGCGGTGCTGCATGTGTACGACCGACTGCGGCTGGGTGCGGTGCCACGCCGCTATACGCTGGTACCGGGCACGCCGCTGCGCGAACGCTGGGCGCTGGATGCACAGGGGCGTTACGACCTGTGGCTGCTTGGCCCGAACGGCTTCCACCGTCACTTCCTGGGCGCTGCCAAAGGACCCGTTGTGCAGGCGTCGGTCGAGCGCGCCGACGGCCAGCTGCGGTTGCACCTGCGCAATCTCAGCGATACCGCACAGCAGCTGCGCGTGCATGCCGGCGCCTATGCCGGGCACATGCCGGAACAGACGCTGGTGCTGCCGGCGCATGCGGAGACCGCATTGGCGTGGGATGCAGCGCCTACCGCGGGCTGGTACCACCTGCAGGTCGGCGCGGGTGAGAGCATGCTGCGTCTGGCCGGGCGTGCCGAGGATGGTCGCCCTGGCACCAGCGACCCCGCGATGGGCAGCGAACCATTGCGGTTCGAGCACGATTGAACCGTCGCGCTGTTGTAGAGTCGAGCCATGCTCGACTGCTTTTCGATCATTTACCGGAAAAAGCAGTCGAGCATGGCTCGACTCTACAGTGGTGCTGGCTGATCAGGCCTCCTGCAACCCCGGCCGGCCGTGTTCCACCGCGTAGCGCTTCCAGCTCTGCACCGTTCCGTTCGGCTGCATCACGGTATCCAGCGACTTCATGTCGCCGATCCACGCATCACGGGTGACATCGCACAGCACATAGCCGCGCTTGTCTGTGGTCGCCTTCAAGTAAGGGCTGTGCGCAAGCTGGTTCTCGGCATATGCATCCACGCCCTGGCCGTCGGCACCGGAGGTGATCGAGGTGGCGAGGAATTCGCTGGAGACCACGCCTGAATCACGATGGTCCTGCACCAGGTCGCTGGCGTAGTGCCGATGCGCGTCGCCGCAGGCGGTCACTACATTGCCGAAGCCAACCTTCTGGATGTGGTCAAGCAGGCGCCGGCGGCTGTCCAGATAGCCCGACCACTGGTCGTCGGACGACTGCACCACACCATCCTTCTCGCGCATGTAGTTGCCCAGTGCCACTTGGTGGGCGATGGTGTGCCAACGTGGCGTGGCATCGGCCAGTCCGTCGAACAGCCAGCGCTCCTGCTTCGCACCGACGATGCTGCGCGCCGGTGATTCCACTTCCTCACGCAGCGCCATGTTCACCTGCTTGCTGCGGTACTGGCGGGTGTCGAGCAGGTGCAGGTCCATCAGCGTGCCATAGCGGGCACGCCGATACATCTGCATGTGGCCGTTGCGGGGAAGCGCCGATCGGCGCAGCGGCATGTTCTCGTAGTAAGCCTGGAAGGCCTGTGCGCGGCGCAGCAGGAACACTTCGCTGGGCGTATCGTCCTGGTCTTCAGCGCCGGCCCAGTTGTTGTCCACTTCATGGTCATCGAAGGTGACGAACCACGGCGCCGACGCATGCGCGGCCTGCAGGTCGGCATCGCTCTTGTACTGGGCGTAGCGGCGACGGTAGTCGTCCAGCGTGTAGGTCTGCGGCCCGACATGATTGCGCAGGTTGGTGAACGGCTGGCCGTTCATTCTCCGCAGGCCCGGCTGGCTTTCGCCTTCGTAGATGTAATCACCGTAGTGGAAGACGAAATCCAGCGGTTCCTCGGCAATGCGCCGCCATGCGGTGTAGTGGCCTTCTTCGTAGTGCTGGCAACCGGCCACCGCAAAACGCACGCGATCCACTGCGGCCGTGGCTGCGGGCAGCGTGCGGGTGCAACCGACCGCACTGGCGTGGCCGCCTACGGTGAAGCGGTACCAGTAAGGCCGTGCGGGCGCCAACCCACCCAGCTCCACGTGCACAGCGTGGCCGAGTTCGGGATGCGCCATCGCCGAACCCTGGCGTACCACCCTGCGCATGCCCTCGTCCGCCGCCAGCTGCCATTCGACCACCATCGGCCGGGTCGGCATGCCACCGCCGAACACCAGCGGCTCGGTCGCCAACCGTGTCCACAGCACCATGCCATCAGCCGAAGGATCACCCGAGGCCACGCCCAGGGTGAACGGTGTACTGGCGAACCGCGGCGATGCCAGCAGGTTGCGCGGGTTCAGCGCGGAGGAATCGGTCTGCGCGGCCAGCGCCCGTGCCGTGCCCATCCAGGCGCCGGCGGCGGACAGACCGGCCAGGGCCAGGAATCGCCTGCGATTGATCGTATCCACGGATGCGCCCTCAGTTGTAGATGATGTGGAAGTAGAAGAAGCGGCCGTAGTCGTCGATCTCGGTGCGGAAGCGACCATTGGGACCAGTGCTGTAGGTCGGCTGCGTGTTGAACAGGTTCTTGGCCTCGTACTTCAGCGTCACGTGCTTGCTGACCTTGTGGCTGAAGGCCAAGTTGAAGGTCATGTATGGGTCGTAGTACGAGTCCAGCCACTGGGTATCACCGAAGTCGACCAGCATCCGGCTGCGGTAGGTACCGGACAGGCGCAGCTGTGCGCTCTTCCACGGCATGCGCCAGATCACCGACCCATTGAGCGACCAGTCCGGCTGGTACAGCAGGCGGTCCAGGCGGCGTTCGGTGCCATCACTGATGCGGTAGTTGGTCTGGCCTTCCAGCCGCGTGGCGTTGAAGTACATGTCGAAGCGCTGGCGGCCCCACTGCAGGTTGCGATTGGCGACCGCGAACTCGACGCCGCGCAGCCTGGACTCATCGGTGTTCATCGGCTGGGTGACCCGGTAGCGCGTGTCACCCACGTTCTCGAAGGTGGTCAGGGTGTAGATGTCGTCCTTGATCACCTTGTCGAACAGTGCCACCGAGACCAGGCCGTTATTGCCGTTGAAGTACAGGTCCCACGCCAGGTCGATGTTGGTGGAACGGCGCGGCTGCAGGTTGGCGTTGCCCTGCTTGATGGTGCAGAAGCCCCTGCCCTCCTCGTCATCACCACAGCTGGTGCTGGTGGCCTGGGCGATGTTGCTGGGTGTCGGCCGGCCCAGCGTTCGGCTGGCGGAGAAGCGCAGGCGCTGGTCCTCGCTCAACTTGAACGTCGCATTCAATGAAGGCAGCAGGTTGTTGTAGCCACCGCTCGTATTGCGGAAGGCAGAGGTATACGTAGTGCCGCCATCATCGCTGAATGGGCTGTAGGCATCGAAGCGGGTGTGGTCGTAGCGCAGGCCGCCGATCAGCAGCAGTCGGTCCCAGGCGTAGTGTGCGGACACGTAGGCATTGGTGATGTCCTCCACGTACTTGTAGTCGCTGGTGAAGTTGGCATTTGGATACGCCGCATTGTTGTTGCCCAGTTTCGGCAGCAGTTCCTCGTTCCACTTGCGGTTGTCGATCAGCGGGAAGCCCGGCACGCTGCCCAGCAGCGTCGAACCCGGATACAGGTAATCGTTGAGCGTGGCACTGCTCTTGAAGTAGTCGAAGTCTATGTCCTGCCAGATCTTCAGATGGCGGTATTCGGCGCCGGCGGCCAGGCCGAAGCCACGCGCATCGGCGTCGATGTTGTAGCTGAAGTCGGCACGCAGGTTGTCGATGCTCTCCTTGGCGTCGCGCGGCGAGACATAGGCCTGTGCCGGGTTGAGTTTGAACGCCGAGCTGGTCAGCAGGCTGGAATCGGAAACCGCCACTGCGTTCGGGAAGCCGTGGCTGTCGTTCTCGTAGTCGACGAACAGATTGCTTGGGTAGGCGCGCACACCCCAGTAGACCTGGTTGTTGTGGAAGGTCTCTTCGGTGTGGCCACCGCGCAGGGTCAGCCGCGAGCGATCACCGATATCCCAGTTGAGGCTGGCGATGGCGCCACGGTTGCTGCGGTCCCAGCGGTCGTGGCGGTTCTTGATGTAGATGCTGTTGATCTGGGTGGTGCCACTGTCTTCGGTCTGGTTGCGGATCGGAAATTTGGCGTTGCCGTACAGATCGGTCTTGTTCATCGTCGAGTTCTCGTAGAACCGGTACGAGTACAGCAGCAACGATGCGTAGAAGGGATCATCCGATGGCTTCCATTCCAGCTTGGCCGAGCCACCGAAGTTGGTGATGAAGTTGGTGTAGGTGCCGGTGCTGAAGTTGCCCGGCGCACGCAGCCCGTTCCAGCCCTTGGCCTCGTCCGGCCCGGTGGTGCCGTCGGTGAGGTACTTGCCAGCGTCGTTGTAGTAGTAGTTCGACTCCACCCAGCGCTTGACGCTGTTGCGCGAACGCTGCTCATAGCGCGCTACCGCAACAAGGCCGAATTCCTGGTCGGCACCGAACTGGTTGGAGAACACCATCTTGGCGCTCTTGCCGAAATGCCCCAGGGTCTCGTGGTTGCCACCGGCACTGCGCTCGACATTGGTCTCGGCCGTGGAATAGATGCCGGCCACATCGGCGAACACGTACTTGCCGGACCGGTCGAAGGCACTGCGGCTGATGATGTCGATCACGCCGCCGATCGCATCCGGCGCCTGCTCCGCGCTGAAGCTCTTGTAGATGTCGGTGCGGGTGCCGATGTCGCTGGGAATCAGCTGCAGGTTGTTCATGCGCTCACCCGAGCCACTGCCCCCCACGCTGGCAATCGCGATGCCATCGATGGTGGTGTAGTTGAGGTTGGCCTGCACGCCCCGCACCGTCACGTAACGGGGCTCACCGGCATCCTCCACGGCACTCAGGCCCGGCGCGGCCATCAGGCTCTCGGCCAGGGTCTCGTCGCCGTAGCTGTCCATCTCGTCGTAGACCACCGAATCCTTGATCACCGGCGAGGTCTTCTTCTGGTCGATCACCTCATGCGCAGCAATCACCTTCACCGTGCCCAGGGTCGGCGCCACCACCGCTTCGGCCTCGCGCGGCTTCGGCGCGGCCGGCTTCGGTTCGTTGTGTGCCGGCGCAGGATCAATGGCGATGACGTTGCCATCCACCACGGTGTAGCCCAGGCCGGTCCCTGCCAGCAGCGCGTCCAGCGCCTGCTTGACGGTGGCACCGCGCGGCACCGCACCGGCCATGTGCACGTCACCGCTGCCCGAATACAGGAACTGCACGCCGGAACTGCGCGACAACTGCTCCAGCGCGCGCGCCAGCGGCTGCGCCGCGATCGGCGCCGAAACGCGGGCCTCGAGGCCATCGGCAGTGGCCGCAGCCGCCAGCGGCACGCTGCAGGGAGACAGCGCGAGGATGATCGACAGGTAAAGCGTGTTGCGCATCACGGGTCCTTGGAAGAGAGAAAGCAGCAGGTGCCGCTGCGTGACTCGGCAGCGGCTTCTCCCAAGTAAGAGCCCGCATCCACCGAAGTGGAGAACGCGGATTTGATGAATTTTTTCTGACAACCCACGGCCATGTCGACCTCAGCGACTGCCAACCCGCACGGTGTCGCCTTCGCGCCGCACCACGAAGCGCGGGTCGCGCTCGAGGAAGGCCTGCAGCGCACCGATGCGATGCGCGTCCAGGCTGCCGGACAACCGCGCCGACGCCGCACCTTCATCCAGCACCCGCACCTGCACCTGGTTGTGGCGGTTGAAGGCGGCGGCCACCTCATCCAGCCGCTCGTCCAGGAAAGAGACCTTGCGTTGCTGCCAGTCCAGCAGCATCGACAACGGCACATCCAACGACTCGACCGCATGGCTGCGCGCGTCGACCTGCACCACCTGGCCTTTACCCAGTTGTGCAAGACGCCGCACATCCGCACCGTGGCTCCACACTTCCACCTCGCCGGAAACCACACCGATGCGGGTGCCCTGCAGCCGTCGCGACACGTCGAACACCGTGCCGATATCGCGGATCTGCAATCCGTTCACCCGCACCTCGAACGGCCGTCGGTCCTGGGCGATGTCGAACGTGGCCTCGCCCTGCAGCAGCTCCACCCTGCGGCTGAACCCGCCCATGCGCACCCGCAGGCGGCTGTCCGCGTTGAGCCGCACCTGGGTCTGGTCGGGCAGCACCAGGTCGCGAATTTCTCCATGTCCGGCGCTGTAAAGCTGCTCGGTAGGCATCAGCTGCGGTACCAGGCCCACGCCGAGCAGGGCGATACAGGCTGCGGCAGCCGCCACCCACCAACGCGTGCGACGGCTGTGCGGCGCACTGCGCAGCGGGGCCTGTGCGTGTCCGAACAGCGGCACGACCTTGGCAGCGGCCTGCTGTGGCGGCACCGAGGCCTCTTCAGCCAATGCCGATTGCAGCGCCTCACCAACCTGCCGGTGCAGTGCGAGCGCGTGCATATAGGCGCGCACATGCTCCGGCGAGCGCTTCATCCAGTCCAGCAACGCAACCCGCTCGGCGTCACCCAGCACGCCCTCGCGATTGCGCTGGAACCAGTCCATGGCCTCGCTGGCGATCGCGTCGTCGGCCGCACCCGATGGATTCCGTTTCATGTGAGCTCCCTGGCGCCCAGCGCCTTCCTGCAGGCGTCCAGCCCCTTGCCGATATGCTTGCGCACCATGTGCACCGACACCTGCAACTGCTGGCTGATCGCCGGGCAGTCCAGCCCGTCGCGGTAATGCAGCTCCATCACCCGCCGCGTGGTCGCCGGCAGCCGTGCGATGGTGGTGCGGATATCGTTCCACCGCTGCGCGCGCTCGAATTCGCCTTCGATGTCTTCTTCGCTCTTCAGCACTTCGGCCAGGAGGTCGACGTCCTCCAGCGGCGGCAGCGACGAACGCGCGCGCGCGTGCTCGCGCGCCAGGTTGGCCGCCACGGTGAACAGGTAGGCTTCCGGGTTCTCGACCGCGTCGGCATGCTCACCGGTGCTGCGCAGCAGCCGCAGGTAAACCTCCTGCGCCAGATCTTCGGCATCTTCGCTGGCAGAACCCCGGCGCAGGAAGAAGCCGCGCAGCAGCCGCCGCCGCAGCGCATAGCTCTTCTCCCAGATCCTCACGCTGTTCACGGCCGGCCAACCACCCCAAGGCTGGAAAGCCCCGCAGGGTGACGGCCATCGATGACAGTGGCGTTTCAACTGCCGGCAGGCAGCCGCTAGAATGCCGCCTCTGCAGTTTCCGGCAGCCGGCACAAGGAGTGCCCCGCAATGAACGCCCGCACCGCCATCAACACCCTCAGCAGCCTGCTGTTCCTGCTGCTGGTCGCACACACCACCGCCTACCAGCAGCAGATGTGGCCGCCCAGCCGTGTCGTCCACGTGCATCCGGTGGTCGTCGCCCTCGCCTACGCGCTGGGCCTGCTCACCCTGCTGCTGTGGATCGGAGGACGCCGCTTGCCGGAACGCTGCCAGCAGCTCTCAGGCTGGCTGCCGATCGTGGCCTGGTGCCTGCTGGGGGTTGGTGTGGCGGTCATCCCGATGTTCTTCCCGGGCCTGTCCCCGGCCTGATCAGCGGCCGCACCCGGCGCGCCCGCCCATGATACGGCGCGCCGTGCCAACCCTTGCTTGCCAGAGACCCAAGCCCTGCCCGCCTATCGAAGCCGGGGGGCCAGGCCTACGCTTGTCTTCTCGGCGGCCGCCACGGTCGCCCTTCGCGTCACGGCCCCGCCGTTGCGACCCCGCTCCAGTGCTGTGCGCCCTGCCGGTGTTGTCGCCCAGGCAGAAGTCCGACCGGCGCCCTCTGGAGACAGTCATGAACCAAGCGCTCATTCCCTTCGACACCGATCCGCTGGAAACCCGCGAGTGGCGTGAATCACTGGAAGCGGTGATGCAGACCGGTGGCCGGCCGCGCGCGCACTACCTGATCGACCAGCTCAGCGAGCTGGATGCACAGCAGCACGGCGACCTGCATACCCGTGCCTGGACCGCCTACGTCAACACCATCCCGCCCGAGCGCCAGCCGGCCTACCCGGGTGACCTGGCCATCGAGCGCCGCCTGAACGCGATGATCCGCTGGAATGCGATGGTGATGGTGCTGCGTGCCGGCAAGCATTCGAACGTCGGTGGCCACATCGCCACCTACCAGTCGGCGGCAGTACTGTACGACGTGGGCTTCGATCATTTCTTCCGTGGCCGTACCGAGACCTTCGACGGCGACATGATCTACATCCAGGGCCACTCCGCGCCGGGCATCTATGGCCGCGCGTACGTGGAAGGCCGCATCGATCCGGCGCGCATGGACAACTTCCGCCGCGAAGCGGGCCGCGAAGGCCTGTCCTCCTATCCGCACCCGCGCCTGATGCCGGAGTTCTGGCAGTTCCCCACCGTATCGATGGGGCTGGGCCCGCTGACCGCCGCCTACCAGGCACGCTACATGCGTTACCTCGAGTACCGCGGCCTGAAGGAGCACCAGGGCCGCAAGGTCTGGGCCTTCCTCGGCGACGGCGAGATGGACCAGCCCGAATCGCTGGCGGCGATCTCGCTGGCCGGCCGCGAGCGGCTGGACAACATCGTGTTCGTAGTGAACTGCAACCTGCAGCGCCTGGACGGTCCGGTGCGTGGCAACGCCAAGGTCATCCAGGAACTGGAAGGCACCTTCCGCGCCGCTGGCTGGAACGTGATCAAGCTGATCTGGGGCAGCGGCTGGGACGACCTGCTGGCCCGCGACCACAGCGGCCTGCTGCGCCAGCGCATGATGGAATGCGTGGACGGCGACTACCAGACCTTCAAGTCGCAGAACGGTGCCTACGTGCGCGAGCACTTCTTCGGTCGTTACCCCGAACTGCTGGAGCTGGTCGCGCACATGAGCGACGACGACATCTGGGCGCTGGCGCGTGGTGGCCATGATCCGCAGAAGGTGTTCGCCGCCTACCAGCAGGCCGTGAACACCAGCGGCCGGCCGACGGTGATCCTGGCCAAGACGGTCAAGGGTTTCGGCATGGGCGAAGCCGGCGAAGGCCAGAACATCAACCACCAGCTGAAGAAGATGAGCGCCGACGCGGTGCGCGCCTTCCGTGACCGCTTCAACCTGCCGGTCAGCGACGACCAGCTGGAAGAAATGCCCTACCTGCGCCCCGAACCTGGCAGCGCCGAGGCGGCCTACTTCGCCGAGCGCCGCCGCATCCAGGGTGGCCAGCTGCCAGCGCGCCTGGCCAAGGTCGATCCGCTGCCGCTGCCACCACTGTCGATCTTCAGCACCCAGCTGCAGGGCAGTGGCGATCGTGGCCAGTCCACCACCATGGGCTTCGTGCGCATCCTCACCAGCCTGCTGAAGGACCCGGACCTGGGCAGGCTGGTGATTCCGATCGTGCCCGATGAATCGCGCACCTTCGGCATGGAAGGCCTGTTCCGCCAGATCGGCATCCACTCCTACCTGGGCCAGCTGTATACCCCGCAGGATGCCGGCCAGCTGAGCTACTACAAGGAAGCCAAGGACGGCCAGATCCTGCAGGAAGGCATCAACGAATCCGGTGCGATCTGTTCGTGGATTGCCGCCGGTACCGCCTACAGCAACCACGGCCTGGCGACGATCCCGTTCTACATCTTCTACTCGATGTTCGGCCTGCAGCGCGTCGGTGACCTGGCCTGGGCCGCCGCCGATGCGCGCACCCGTGGATTCCTGCTGGGTGCCACCTCCGGCCGCACCACGCTGATGGGCGAAGGCCTGCAGCATGACGACGGCCACAGCCACGTGCTGTCGTCGGTCATCCCGAGCTGCGTATCCTACGACCCGACCTACAACTACGAGCTGGCGGTGATCATCCACGACGGCCTGCGCCGCATGTACGTCGAGCAGGAAGACATCTACTACTACATCACCGTACTCAACGAGAACTATCCGCAGCCGGCGCTGCCCGAGGGCGCCGAGGCCGGCATCCTGAAGGGCCTGTACCTGCTGCACCCGGCGGCCGCCGACAGCGACTCGCAGCCACGCGTGCAGCTGATGGGCAGCGGTTCGATCCTGCGCGAAGTGGAAGCCGCGGCAGAACTGCTGCAGCAGGACTTCGGCATCGCCAGCGATGTGTGGAGCGCGACCAGCCTGACCGAACTGCGCCGCGATGGCCTGGCTGCCGAGCGCTGGAACCTGCTGCATCCGGCCGAGGAGCCCCGCGTGCCCTACCTGCAGCAGTGCCTGCAGGGCCATGAAGGCCCGGTGGTGGTGGCCACCGACTACATGAAGATCGTCGGCGACCAGATCCGTCCCTTCATCAACGACCGCCGCTTCACCGCACTCGGTACCGATGGCTTCGGCCGCTCCGACACGCGTGAGTCGCTGCGCACGTTCTTCGAAGTGGATCGTCACTTCATCGTGCTGGCCGCCCTGAAGTCGCTGGCCGACGAAGGCCGCATCGAGCGCGCGCGGATGCAGGACGCCATCGACAAGTACGGCATCGACACCGGCAAGCGCGACCCGGCCGCGGTGTAAGGCTGCAGCATTCACCACGCCCGTTCTGCGGGCGTGGTGCCGGTGGCAACGCTAAGGCATCCGCTTGAACAGATTGGTCTGCAGGATCGGCGTACCATCGTGGCTGTAGAACGCCTTGGTCTCGGTCATCGTCGAGCGGTCAGCCGCCACGGTATAGATACGGGTGGAGGCCGGCGTGCCGTGGTCCACCAGCTGCATCACCAGGGTGTTCGGCGCTGGCAGTTTCAGGTTGGCCTTGTCTGCGCCATAGGTGCCGGACAAGGGCCCCGGCGTGCCGTCCAGCGCCAGCGTGCCGTCGGACTTCATGGTCTTGCCGTCGTGCAGGACGATGTCCACGTGTGAACTCCAACGCCCCGCACCGGCGTCCTTGAACTCAAGCACCACATGCTTCGGGCGCTGCGCTTCGGGTAGCGCGGACGTGGCGATATCCAGCGACCAGCGCCCCAACAGCGGCGAAGGAGATGCCTCCATTGCCAGCGCCGGAACGGCGGGGAGTGAAAGCGCAGACAACAACACAGCGGACAACAGCTTCATACGTTGCTCCATTCGGCGAAGAAGGCTCTGCGTGAGGCGTTGTGGGGCGCAGCACGGTCAATGCTGCTCGCCCACGGCGTGTGCTGCAAGCCACTCGCTGAATGGCCGACCTCGCACCATGTCAGACCGCTGTCACACAGGGGTAGTAGAACGATCCCGGATCTCCGGCCTCCTCCCCCAAAAACAGCGTTGAACGCGCAGCCATCGCTGCGGCAGCTCTATGCCGCCGGCCATTTCGCCCGCACTCTGGTCTGGTCGTTCGTGGACCTGGCACTCGGCTACTACCTGCACGCGCGGCTGGGGCTGTCGGCTGCCCACACCGGCCAACTGCTGGCGATCTCCCTGGCCTACAGCAGCGTGCTCGACCTGCTGCTGGCCGCCGTGTTCACCCGCCTGCACGACCAGCGTCGCCTCGCCTTGCGCCTGCAGTTGATCGGCGGGCTCGGCGCCGCCGCCAGCGCCTGCCTGCTGTTCAGCCCCAGCACCGCGACCGAGCCCGCCTTCCTGCCGCTGCTGGCCGCCTCGCTCTTGTTCCGTACCTGCTACGCGGTTTACGACGTGGCCCAGAATGCATTGACTTCGCTGTTGCCCCGCGACGAGAACGAGGCCATGCGCTACGTTTCCGCTCGCGCGGTAGTGGTACCGATCTCCAAGCTGTGCATCGCTGCAGCACTGTTCGGCGTGGTCGGTGCACCTGAATCTGCAGGCAGTGGCAGCGCGCTGCTGATCTGCATGATCATCGGCATCCTGATCGCGGCCGCCGCGCTTCCCCTGGCCTGCGTCGCCACGCCCGCACAGCCCGCCACAACCAGCAGGCCCGTTGCCGGCGCCCTGCCGCTGCCGGCACTGCTGCCGGTTCTGCTGGCCGCAGCGGTAGAGACGGCGCTGGTGGGCCTGGCCGGGCGTCTGTTTCCCTTTGCCGACCAGGGCGCAGCGCTGACCTTCGCCATGGTCGCGGGCATGGTGGTCGCGCCTTGGCTCCATCTGCGCCTGCGCCCCCCGCTGTGCAGCGAGACAGGCCTGATCGCGCTGATGTCGGTGCTGGTCATCGCTGCCGTCTGCGTTTACCAGGCCAAGCCCTCCCTGCCTGTCGCGATTGCGTGTGCCGCTGTCCATGGGGCGGCGGTAGCCAGTGTCGGCCTGGTGCTGTGGCGGCGCACCGCGCTGATCGCCCGTCGCCATGCCGCCCGCAGCGGGCGCGAGGATGACCTTAGCTGTTTTGCGCTGCTCACTGGAACCATGAAACTGTCCATTGCCGCCTCCTCATTGCTGCTGGGCCAGCTGCTGCCCGGCATACAGGCCGGTGATCCGGGCACCTCTGCCGTACTGGTCTCGCTGGTTGCCGTCGGCAGTCTGCTGTCGCTGGCCGCATTGGCCTGGCCGGTCGCGCTTCCGCATACCGAGGGCCTGCACCCATGAACCTGGCTCCTACATCGCGGCTGCGCCGCAAACCGCTGATCGCGCTGGATGCCGACCACAAGCGCATCATCTGGCTGTTGCGCACGATGGGCGCTGTTCCCCGCATCACCATTGCCCACCAGCTGGGCATGCACAACGGTGCATTGACCCGCCTGGCGCGTGAACTGTTGATGCTGGAGGTGATCGAGGAACAGGGACAACTGTCCGATGGCCAACGGGGGCGTCCATCGGTGCCACTGGCACTGTCCGGGCGGGGTGGCTATGCCGCCGGTGCCACGGTGCACCCCGGTTGGCTGGAGATCGCGCTGGTGGATTTTGCCGGCCAGGTCATCGCCCGCGATGCAACCGCATTCGACAGCGCAGATCCCTACGACTTCGTACACGCGGTGGACCAGCGCCTGCGCAGCCTCACCAGCCGCACCGGGCTCATGCGCGCGCGCTTCCTCGGCCTCGGCGTGGCGGTTCCCGGGCCCGTGGTCGAAACCGGTCCGGCACGCCGGCACGCGGTGGACTGGCTGCATGGCTGGCGCGATATCGACAACGACCAGTTCTTCGAAGACTACTTCGGCTTCCCGGTCTGGGTGGAGAACGATGCAACCCTGGCGGCCCTGGCGGAATACTACGACAGCGGACTGATCCGCGACTGCGCGTCGGCGCTGTTGCTGTATGTCGGCCACGGCGTGGGCGGTGGCGTGATCCATCGACGTGATGTGATGCGCGGTGAGTTCGGCAATGCCGGGGATATCGGTCGCCTGTTCCGCATGGACGCACCGCGTCCCTCGGGCATCGACCTGCTGGCCACGTTGCGCGACGCCGGCGCCGGCATTCCTTCACTGTTCGAACTTGAGTCCTGCCTGGAAACCCATGCCGGCATCATCAATGCCTGGGCAGAACGTGCAGGCAACCAGCTGGGCGTCGCGGCCAATACCGGTGTGGCATGGCTCGATCCTGGCGCCCTGATCCTGTCCGGCTCACTGCCGAGGCAGGTGCTGGAAGTGTTGGGGCAACACCTGCAGCAACCGGCACGCTGGAGCAGTGCGCTGGACAGTCTGCGCCTGCCACAGGTGCATGTGTCACGGTTGGGAGGATCCGCGGTATCGGTGGGCGCGGCCCTGCTGCCTATCCATCAGCTGGGTGCCGATGCCGCCACTTAATTGTTTATTTCCGCCGAAGTAAACAATTCCGTCATCGCCCGGACCTACCGTGCAGCGGTCCCCCTTTCCTGCATGGCCGCCCTCCGATGAACATCAGCCCTCTGGTCCTGGGCATCTCCCTGGCCCTGATCACCCTGCACGGCAGTGCGTCTGCGCAGGACGCCCCTGTCCAGAACAAGGACAGTGCCGACGCTGCAACGTTGGATGCGGTGGTGGTCACCGGTGCGGCACGCACCCAGCGTCGCTTCGATGCGTCCTTCGCGGTCAATTCACTCAGCCGCGAAGACGTGCAGAAACTCGCACCGAAAAGCTACGCCGACCTGCTCGGCTCGGTTCCCGGCATCCATGTCGAGGCCACCGGCGGCGAGGTGCAGAACATCACCCGGCTGCGTGGCATTCCCACTGATCGCGGCTTCATTGCCTTCCAGCAGGACGGCCTGCCGCTCTACCAGGAGCTGGATGGCCACTTCTTCAATTCCGGCGACGGCATGAACCGGTTCGACGTGATGAACCAGCGGGTAGAGATCGTACGTGGGGGCCCGGCGCCCATCTATGCCAGCAGCGGCGGCGCCATCGTCAACAACATCCTGGCCGAGGGCTCGGAAGAGACCCACGGCAAGGCGCAGCTGACCATCGGCGATACCGGGCTGTACCGCGGCGAGATGTACCAGTCCGGCGCGCTGGGCAAGGACACCTTCTACGCCGTCGGTGGCTTCCTGCGCCAGCACGATGGCTACCGCGACAACGGCTTCCCGAACGACAAGGGCGGGCAGATCCGTGGCAACATCAAGCACTACTTCGACGACACCAGCTGGTTCAAGGTCAGCGGCACCTTCGTTGACGACCACAATACGTTCTACCTGCCGATCCCGGTCGCCGACCCTCGCAATCCCAGCGTCCCGCTGGATCCCTACATCGACTACTTCGACGGCACCCTGAACTCGCCCTCGCTGCGCAGTGTCAACCTGAAGTACCTCGATGGCGGCGGTGTCCTGCAGGGCATGAACCGCGATCTGGCCGATGGACGCCACATGCGCTTCGGCAACATCGGCTTCCAGTACGAGAACACCGCCAGCGATTGGACGATCTCGCTGAAATCCGGCTACACCAAGGGCCGCAATACCTTCGACGCGCTGTACTCGACCACCAATCCGGTCGACGCACGCAGCTTCGCCAACGGCTATCTGGGCGCGGCCCGTACCGCCTTCGGTGCCGGTGTCGCGCGGATGGGCTACGCGCTGGCCGGCAGCAACGGCGCCACTGCCTACGATCCCTACGCCGACTCCGGCCTGGTGATCTCGGCCCAGTACCGTGCTGCTGATTCGGACTTCTACTCCGGTCAGGCCGATTTCAGTGCGACGCGGCTGTTTGAAACGGCCTGGGGCAGCCACGATCTGAACATCGGCGCGTACACCGCCTTCTTCGGCACCACGTCCTTCAGCCTGTACCAGGACATGCTGATGGAGATGCGGGGCAAGCCACGCCTGCTTGATCTGGTGGCCTACGGTAACGATGGCGCCCCACTGGGCTATGTCACCGACAAGGGCACGCTGCGTTACACCACCACCCTCAATCGCGGCAAGGTCGATGCCCGCATGTTCGCGGTCTACGCCAATGACACCTGGGCACTGACGGACCGCTTCAAGCTTGATGCCGGCATCCGCCATGAGCGCTACCGCTACGAGGGCTATGCCGAGCAGACCGCCCAGGTCGACCTCGGCGACCGCAACACACTGGCCGACAACACCACGCGCCGGTTCACCGGCGTCGTCCAGAGCCATCGCCTGAACCCGACCGCCACCAACTGGACGGTCGGTGCCAACTACGATTTCACTGCCACCGTAGGCGCCTATGCCCGCGTGTCGCACATGGAGATCGTTCCCAACTCATCGGTGGCACGCTCGATCGACCCCACCATCGTGCAGACCCAGCTGGACCAGTACGAGCTGGGCCTGAAGGCGGCTTTTGGCCGGTCCTATCTGTACCTGACCGCGTTCTACACGAAGTTCGATCCACTCAACGCGTCCTTCGTTGCCTTCAATCCGACGACCGGCCGCAATGACCAGTCGGTGCCCTTCATCGGTACCGCCGTCTCCAAGGGCATCGAACTGGATGGCCTGTTCCGGCCGCTGGACTGGTTCAGCATCGCCGGTTCGATCACGGTCAGCGATCCGCAGTACGACAGCCTGCAGAACGATTCCGGTGCCGATCCGGCGGCGGTCAACGGCAAGCAGATCGTTCGCGAACCCAAGCTCTACGGCAACCTGCGACCGACTTTCAGTTTCCAGTACGGCCAGGACCAGTTCGAGACCTGGCTGCGCTATGACGTGGTCGGCAAGTCCTATGTCGATCTGTTCAACCAGACCGCGTTGCCTGCCTACCAGACCCTGGGTCTGGGCGTTTCATGGAAGCGCGGCAACTGGGGCGCACAGCTGGTGGGCGACAACCTGACCAATGAAAAGGGGCTCACCGAGGGCAACACCCGCACCGACGCGCTGGCCGGACAGGGTTCGGCCGAGGCAATCTATGGGCGGCCGCTGTTCGGCCGCAACGTCCGCCTGATGGTCAGCAGGAGCTGGTGATGCACCGACGATTGAGCTTGTCCCTCGCCCTGCTGGCCACGGCTGTGCTGCCGCTTGCAGCGGCAGCCGACGACCGCGACAGCACGGTACTGGCCGGGCGCTTGTTTCCAACCCTGGTGCAGCTGAAGCACGACGCACTGCCCGCCCCTGCACGCGCCCTCATGGTCGAACGCACCCAGCGCATGACTGGCTGCCGGACGGCGGCCTGCACACTCGAGGCGGCACACTGGACGCCGGCGCAGGCAGGCCTGCTGACCACCGCGGTTCCGGCGCGCGCTGCAGCCATCGAAAGGGAGCTTGCGGGCCTCAACAACATCCTCTCCGTCTACGGCCACGGCCAGCCGCCCCGCTACGACGCCATCGACGGCCCGGTCGGCGCGGCAGGCAGCACGCGACTGGCCGGCGATGTTGCCATTGCCATGCAGATGAGCGAAGTGGACGCCGGCGCGGCCTACACCGCATTCGATCGCAGCATCGCCGTGGCGGTGGGCCTGCTTGATACCAATGACCGCCTCGATGCGATCCGCTTCGAGCCCATCAACGCGGGAATGAACGCCGCGCCATTCGCGCGCGCGCGGCAGTTCGATTGGAATGCGCATCCGTACACAGCGATCATCGTGCTGGGCCAGGGACCGGACGAGCTGACCACCCCACTCAGCGCTGGCAGCAAGCTGCGCCTGAAAGCCGCTGCGCAGCGCTATGCGGCGGGCGATGCACCTTTCATCATCGTCTCCGGTGGCGCCGTGCATCCACGCGGCACCCGAAGCGTCGAAGCGGTGCAGATGCGCGAAGCGCTGATCGCGCGCTTCGGCATTCCCGCAGATGCGATCATCATCGAACCGTATGCCCGCCACACCACCACCAACCTGCGCAATGCAGCCCGGCTGCTGGCGGCCCTGCAGGCACCGCCGCGGCAACCGGCACTGGTGGTCAGCAGTCCGTCGCATATCGATTCGGTCGCCAGCAGCGGGTTCAGTGACCGCAACCGCCGTGAGCTGGGCTACGTTCCCGGCAAGGTCGGTTCACGCATTTCACCGTACGCGATCACCTTCGTGCCAGCGCCCGAATCACTTCGCATCGACCCGATGGATCCACTGGATCCCTGAACCTCGCCACTGCCGCCTCAATAGCCGACCTTCAGCGTGAACATCACGTTTCGCGGCGCGCCGTACCAGCCCTGGTTGTAGAAGCCGATCTGCGAGTAGTAGTGGCGGTCGAACAGGTTGTTGATGTTGACTGCGGCCGACACATTGGAACTGAACTGATAGCGCGCCATCAGGTTGACCAGCGCGTAGCCGGGCTGCTCCACCGGCACACGGCGGTTCCCTGGCGCGGTGGCGGTCTGGTACATGCGGTTCTGCCAGTCAACGCCACCGCCGATCGTCAGCCGGTCCCAGGCACCCGGCAGCCGCCAGGTGGTGAACAGCTTGAACAGGCTGCGCGGCTTGGCGGTGTTGATCGCCCGTCCCTGTGCATCCTGCGCGATGAAGGTGGTGAAGCTGGTACCCAGGCTCCAGCCCGGTAGCGGCTCGCCGGCCAGCTCCAGTTCCAGGCCATCCACGGTTGCGCCCTTCACCGCACGGTAGGCCGCCTGCGTGCTGCCTTCGACCAGACCACCAGTGGCCTCGGCCAGGTTGTCCTGCTGGGTGCGGAACAGCGCCGCCGACGCATTCAAGCGCTCCTGCAGCCAGCTGCCCTTGAGGCCCAGCTCATAGCTGCGGCCACTGACCGGATCGAGGATCTGCCCGGATTCGTTGCGGTTGTTCTGCGGCTTGAAGATGCCGGTGTAGCTGGCGTACACGCTGCTGTAGCCGTTGAAATCCCAGACCACGCCGGCATACGGTACGAACTCGTTGCGGTAGCGGTACTTCCGCTTGGTGCCAAAGTAGACCTGGTCGGTCTCCCAGTTGCTCATGCGGCCACCGACGATCACGTGCAGCGGATCGGCCAGCGACAGCCGCGCCACCGCGTAGGCACCGCTCTGATGGTTGTCCAGGTCATCGGCCTGGGTCTTGCTGCTGGCCCACGTCGGCTCCGGCGTGCCCGGCCCGTGCCAGTCCAGATAGCTGGCCAACGGCGGCAGCGGCGCCAGCGCGCGGTACTGCCCCAGCGCGATTTCATCGCGTGAGCGCGACCAGCCGATGGACGCAGTGTGCTGGCGGCCGAACAGCTGGAACGGACCGGTCAGGCTGGCGCTGATCGCTTCGCGGCGCACCGGACCGTCGTAGCGGGTGAAGCTGTTGCCATTGGGCATGGCGCCAGTGACCGGGTCGGGGTAGCCACCGCGATAGAGATGCTTCATTTCCATGTCGGTATGCGATCGGCTGTAGGAGACGCGCGCCTGCCAGTCGTTGCTGAAACGATGGTTGAAATCGAAGAAGCCGTTGCGGGTATCGGTGCTCATCCGTGCCCACGGCGCGGTGGCTGATACCGAGCGGTCGAAGCGGGTACGCGTGCCGTCGGCGTTGAACAACGCGAAGCCGCTGCCGAAGCCACGGTTGTCGTTGCCCTGGTAGGAGATACCGGCGATCAATCCGGTGTCCTCGCCCAGATCCACACTGACCACGCCGTAGAGTGTCCTTGCGGTGCTGTCCAGGCCAGCGGTGTAGCTGTCGCCCTCTGCGTGCGCCGCCACCAGGCGACCACGCACGCGTCCTTCCCGGCTCAACGGGCTGGACACATCCGCCCACACGCGCCGTGCGTCCCAGCTGCCGAGGCTGATGCCACCACTGGCAGCAAACCCGCGCAGCGGGCGCTTGCGCACATAGTTCACCGCCGCCGAGGGATTGCCGGCGCCGGTCATCAGGCCATTGGCACCGCGCACGATCTCGATGCGGTCGTACACCACCATGTCCAGATTGTTCTCGCCGAAGTTCCATGGCGACAACACCGGCATCACCACGCCATCGAACTGGTAGTTGTCGATGTCGAAGCCGCGTGCGGAGAACGAGTAGCGGTTGGCGTCGCTGCGCGTGACCGAGATGCCAGGTGCGGTCGCCAAGGCATCGGCGGTGCTGAGCAGGCCACGGTCCTCGATCTGCTGGCGGGTGACCACGCTGACTGATTGCGGGGTCTGCCGCGAGGTCAGCGACAGTCCGGTCGCCGTGCCCATCGAGTCGGTGGTGTAGGAACGCGACGTTTCGGTGCTGCCATCGAGGTCGGCCGTGACCTGCACGGTTGGAAGCTGGGAAGGCGTTACGGACGGAGTGCGCTCGGCGGCGTGGGCAGCGTTGAACAGCGCCAGGGTCGTGCCGATGGCGCTAGCCAGGGCACACGGGCGGAAACAGGCAGGCATGGGAGATCCAGCGGGAAGGAAAGGCTGGATGAGAATTATTGTCATTTGAGCGTGAGCGCACGTATGCGCGGACGCAGCAGGCGTATGCGCACTGCCGACGGTGGCCCGGACTCAGCGAAGCTCGCTGGGCGCGATGCCGTAGCGCGCGCGGAATGCGGTCGCGAAATTGGTGGCGTGCCGGTAGCCGACGAAATGTGCGGCCTGCTGCACGCTGCAGCCCTGCCGCAGCTGCTCGCAGGCCAGCTGCAGGCGCCGCTCGCGCAGCCAGGCGAACACCGAACACCGGTGCACCTGCTGGAACTTCAGCCGCAGGCTGCTCGGGCTCATGCAGGCCAGGCGCGCCAGATCCTCCAGGCTGTGGTCAGCCGCAGGTGATGCCTGCAGGCAGTCGATCACCCGTTGCAGCATGCGGCGATCACGTGCTGAAACACGCTGGTCCGGCGATGCCTCCTGGGCAGGCGCACCCAACGCCATCGCCAGCATCTGCAGGCCCACACCCTCGCACAGCAGCGCATGCATTGCGCCCTGCCAGGTCCCCGACAGCAACTGTTCGGCGGCATGTTCAAGATGCGCGGGTACCTGCCAGCTGTGCAGCCGCCGGCGACCATGGCGATGAGCCTGCAACAGCAGTTCGCTGATCACCGGATCATCCATCTCGGCCGGTGCATCCAGCGAGACATTCAGACTGCGCATCCGTTGACCGGCCGGATGAATCGCAGTCATCGGCGTGGCATCGGCCAACACCATCGCGCCGGCGCCGCGGTTCATGCCGATCACAGCCTGCCCTTCCAGGCGTGCTCCGGCACGACCTTCCAGCATCACGATCGCAGCGAACGGCGGGGGTGCCTCCGAAGTCGCCTCGAACGGCTGATGCGCGACCACGTCCGACAGCGCCAGGCTGATGCCAGGGCGCAAGCAGCGCTGTTCCACCCTGCCCTCGACCACGCACAGCGCGCCCGAATCGGCGGCGGACGCGAGTGCTGGCAGCCGATAGCGAAAACCACTGCTGCGGCCCAAGCGGTCCAGGTCGGCAAGGGTGAGGCTGTGCATGGTGCGCCCGTGAAGAATCACCCGCCATTCTCATATGAGAAGCGTTCTCATATCCAGCCCTGGCGGCAAGGCCCAATCCGCCCTTGTCGATACAAATAGTTACGTTATAACATTTCACATCAACTTCACGGGTCGTGTCATGCGCCGCCATCTCCTTGCTGCAGCCATTCTGTTCGCCGTCCACACCGCCCAGGCCGCGGACGAACCCACCCTCCCCACCCTCCAGGTCCAGGCCACCCAGCCTTCGCGCATCGACAGCCGGGTCACCGTCGACAATCCGCAGGCGCAGAACCGCACCCTCGGCGGCCTGCTCGAACACGTCTCCGGTGTGCAGAGCAGCGCCTTCGGGCCGAATGCGGGCGCCCCGGTCATCCGCAGCCTCAGCGGCAACCGCGTGCAGATCCTGCAGGACGGCCAATCGATTCTGGGCATGAACGCGATCAGCGGTGACATCAACATCCCGTTCGATCCGCTGTTCGTACGCAGTGTCACCGTCAACAAGTCTTCCGACACCGTGCGCTATGGGGGCAATGCGATCGGCGGCAGCGTGGAGATCGACTCGGGCCTGATCTCGCGCAGCATGGAAGACAGGGATCAGTCGATGGAACTGGTCCTGCGCAAGGGCTTCAACGCGGCCGACGCGCAGGGCTTCCGCATGAACTTCAACAATCAACGCAACATCTCCACCAATCTGCAGGTGTCGCGGCAGCGCATCTCGCACTACGACATCCCCGGCAACAGCAAGGCCAGCGTCTGCAACACCGGGCTGTTCCCGGCAGGCGGGGGCGTCAACTCGGCACTGGCCGACGCCTGCCAGAAAGAGGCGCGCGTCCAGCAGATCTACAACAAAGCCTCGCAGCCATACATCGACCAGTTCATGACCGAGAACCCGGACTGGGCCGATGGTGATTTCTCGTTCTACACCAACAATCCGATCTCGGTCTGGCAGCGCCGCACCTACATCAATCCGGTCAACCCGGCCTACGTGCCCGGCACGCCGTCGTACGTGCAGAAGCAGATCAACAACGATGTCACACCCGACTACCATCACCGGCTGGGCAACAGCTATGCGCGCAACAGTCAGGTGGCCTTCGGCTCGACCTTGTTCTTCGACCGTGGCTACGTGGGTGTCAGCATCGATGCCAAGGACAGCGAGTACGGCGTACCGGGCTTTTCGATGCAGAACCTGTCGTTCGGTTCCAACTATGCCGATGGCCTGCCGGTGGGCGTGGTGATCAAGCAACAGCGCTACGCGCTGGAAGCCCTGCTGCGTGATCCACTGCCGTGGTTCGAGCGCGCGGAACTCCGTGTTTCCAAGCTGGACAACACCTCAGGCGAGCGGCTGGGCGCCACCAAGGCCAACGACTACGATTTCGAGAGCACCCAGGCCGAGCTGCTGCTCAGCCATCAACGCATCGGCCCGCTCAGCGGCCTGCTCGGTTTCAGCCATCAGTCGCGTGATGTCACCGGCAGCGGCTCGCAGCGCTACCTGCCGGACGTGGACACGCGCAGCAATGCGGTGTTCCTGAAGGAGACGCTGGACTTCGGCTGGGCCAGTTTCGACGCTGGCGTGCGCCACGAGCGCGTTGACCATGACCTGCGACCAAGCCGCTTCAAGACCGCGCGCAATGCCGCCAACGCGAAACTGCAGGACCGCGACTACCGGCTCAACAGCTACAGCCTGGGATCGTATGTCGAGCTCGGTCCGTTGTTCGTCGCCAAGGTGCGCTACTCGTCCTCGCAGCGCGCACCGGAGATCAACGAGTTGTATGCGAGCAATGCCCACTATTCGGTGATGACCCAGGAAGAAGGCAACCAGAACCTCGAACCGGAGCGCGCGAAGAACCTGGAACTGACCGGCCTGTTCCACCTTGGTGGTTTCGAACTGTCGGCCACCGCGTACCGGATGAAGTACCAGAACTATCTGTACCTGGGTTACTCGGGCGTGCAGACCGCCAACCGCCTGCCGCTGAAGTACTGGAAGCAGACCGACACCACGGTGAAGGGCTTCGAGATCGATGCCTCGCAGGCATTGGACCTGGGCCGCTACGGCACGTTGAACGTGTCCGCCTTCGCCGACCTGGTGAAGAACAAGGCCGACCGCCCCGATTCGTTGCGTGCCCACAATGACGGCAAGTACCTGCCGAACATGCCGACCAACCGCTACGGTGCCACCCTGCAGTGGCAGCGCGAAGGCTGGAAGGCGCAGCTGTCCAGCACCTACTACGACACGCAGAAGTACCTGGGCCGCAATGTCAGCCAGGAAGTGCCACTGGATGCGTTCAACCTGGTCGACCTGCAGATCAGCCGTGAGCTGCCGGTACGCAACAGCTACATCGCCGGCATGGAGGTGTTCGTCAACGGCAGCAACCTGCTCAATCAAGAAGCACGGCCGCACAACTCGCCGCTGAAGTACATCGCGCCGCTGCCCGGGCGCGGTTTCCAGGTGGGCGTGACGGTGAAGCTCTGAGGATCGAACGCGTCGGTACGCGCCTGCGGGCAAATGGCCTGCAGGCGTTCTCCCCCGCCCCCCTGCGGGGTTGCGCAACATTCACCGGTTGATTCACCATCGGCAAAAGAGGAGAGCGTGATGAACTGGAAGCATGCAGTTTCACTGGCGCTGTTGTTGTCCGTTTCATCAGCCGCAAGTGCTGCGTCTGCGATCACCTACGACAAGGATGGCCGCTACGGCTATTCGATGAACCAGTCTTCCCTCACCACTGCGATGCAGCAGTCGCTGCACTACTGCGCAGCGCGATCGCGCAATTGCGGTCAGTCCGCCAGCACCACCAGCGAAGGCTATTCGGCCATAGCGACCGGCACGATTGCGTTGGGCTTTGCACTGGGTGAGAAGACGGCGGACGCCGCGCAGCGGAAGGCCGAAAGAATGTGCAGGGAACGTGCCAACGACTGCACGCTTGCCTTGCTGTGGCGGGAAACCCCACCTCGCTATCTTGAACCGCCACAGCTGCCCGGTGCGCCCGCTCCGGCACCAGCGGCGACGCCCATGCCAACGCCTGCCATCCGCACCGATCAGCCAGAATAGCCAGCTCCACGCCGGCTGTACTTTCGAGTGTCGGATAAAGAAAAACGCCTGCAGATCGAGGATCTGCAGGCGCTTCTTTGTATCTGGCGGAGTGAGAGGGATTCGAACCCTCGATAGAGCTTTTGACCCTATACTCCCTTAGCAGGGGAGCCCCTTCGGCCACTCGGGCATCACTCCGGGGTTTTCTCCGCGTCTGGTGCGTTGCACCTCAGCGGGGCGTGAATCATAACGTTAATCGAGTGCGAAGGTAAAGCGTTATTCGGCAGAATTTTCGCTACCGGTGCCACCGGCTTCATCACCACGCTGGATGCGCTGGTAGATCTCTTCGCGATGCACAGCGACGTCCTTCGGCGCGGTGATGCCGATACGCACCTGGTTACCCTTGACGCCAAGCACGGTGACGCTCACCGAGTCACCGATCATCAGGGTTTCGCCGACGCGGCGAGTCAGGATCAACATTTTTGTAAGTCTCCATGGAACCGTGTGGAAGGGTATCCCCCACCGGCTTGACGCTCCGTCAAGAAGCGCTACCACGACAAAGGGAAAAGATTCGCAATGGTACCGTCAGCCGTCCCGCTCCTACAAGGAGGGGGACGGCCAGGTTCATCACAGGCGGGGGCTGACCCATTCGACGACTGCAGCCAGCGCAGTGGCAAGGGCGGGCCCGTCCTCGCCACCACCCTGGGCGAGGTCCGGGCGTCCGCCGCCCTTGCCCCCGATCTGACCGGCGATATGGGACAACAGTTCCCCGGCCTTGACCTTGCCCATTGCGCTGCCGTTCACACCTGCGACCAGGGCGGCCTTGCCGTCCTGGGCGCCAGCCAGCACGACCACCGCATCGCCCAGCTGCTGCTTCAGGCGGTCCATGGCGTCACGCAGGGCCTTGGCATCGAAGCCCTCCAGACGGGCGGCCAGCACCTTCACACCGGCAACCTCGACCGCCTGGCCGGACAGGTCGGCGGTAGCACCGGCGGCAACCTTGGCCTTCACGGCGTCCAGTTCGCGCTCCAGCTGCTTCTGGCGCTGGCCGAGGGCACGGATCCTCTCGACCACGTCGGCAGCGCTGCCACCGAGCAGGTCGGCGGCTTCGGCCAGGCGAGCCTCTTCGGCGTCCACGTAGTCCAGGGCGCCCTGGCCGGTGACCGCTTCGATACGGCGCACGCCAGCGGAGACACCGCCCTCGGAGGTGATCTTGAACAAGCCGATGTCGCCGGTGCGGTTGACGTGGGTACCGCCGCACAGCTCGGTGGAGTAGTCACCCATCTTCAGCACGCGCACGTGTTCGCCGTACTTCTCGCCGAACAGGGCCATCGCGCCGAAGTCCAGCGCTTCCTGCATGCCCATGTTGTGCACTTCGGCAGCGTTGTTGGCACGCACCTGCTGGTTGACCTTGCGCTCGATCACGGCCAGCTCTTCCGCGCTGATCGGCTGGAAGTGCGAGAAGTCGAAGCGCAGGCGATCCGGCGCCACCAGCGAGCCCTTCTGCTGCACGTGGGTGCCGAGCACTTCGCGCAGGGCGGCGTGCAGCAGGTGGGTGGCAGAGTGGTTGAGGATGGTGGCGCCACGGCGCTCGCCATCGACCTGGCCGGACAGCACATCACCGACCTTCAGGCCGCCTTCGGACAGGGTGCCGACGTGGCCATGGAACTGGCCGGCGAACTTCTGGGTGTCTTCTACCGCCAGGCGCACGCCGTTGCCGGTGAGCACGCCGGTGTCGCCGACCTGGCCGCCGGACTCGGCGTAGAACGGGGTCTGGTTGGTGATCACGATGACCGCATCACCGGCATCGGCCGACTGCACCGGACGACCGTCCTTGAGCAGGGCCAGCACGGTCAGGCCGTCGGCCTGCAGGCGGTCATACCCCAGAAACACGGTCGGGCTGAGGGTCGCCACCAGCTCGGCAGGCAGGGTCACGCCACCACCGAACTTGCCGGCCGCGCGCGCGGTTTCTCGCTGCTGCTCCATCGCCGCATCGAAGCCGGCGATGTCGACGGTCAGGTCGCGCTCGCGGGCGATGTCCTGGGTCAGGTCGAGCGGGAAGCCATAGGTGTCGTACAGGCGGAACGCGTCAACACCCGGGATCACACCATTGCTGGCCTTGCCCGCGACGTCCTCGAAGATCTTCATGCCGGCATCGAGGGTTTCAGCGAAACGCTCTTCCTCGGCCTGCAGCGCACGGGTGACGGTATCCACCGCCGCCGGCAGTTCCGGATAGGCCTCGCCCATCTGCTCGACCAGGGTCGGCACCAGCTTGCTGAAGAACGGCTGGCGCACACCCAGCATCCAGCCGTGGCGCAGGGCGCGGCGGATGATACGGCGCAGCACGTAGCCGCGGCCTTCGTTGGACGGCAGCACGCCGTCGACGATCAGGAACGAGCAGGCACGGATGTGATCGGCGATCACCCGCAGCGACTTGTTCTCCAGATCGGCGGTACCGGTCAGTTCGGACGCCTTGCGGATCAGCGCCTGGAACAGGTCGATCTCATAGTTGGTGTGCACGTGCTGCAGAATCGCCGCCAGGCGCTCCAGGCCCATGCCGGTATCCACGCACGGTGCCGGCAGCGGCACCAGGGTGCCATCCGGCTGGCGGTCGAACTGCATGAACACCAGGTTCCAGATTTCGATGAAGCGGTCGCCGTCCTCATCCGGGGAGCCCGGGGGGCCGCCGGCGATATGGTCACCGTGGTCGTAGAAGATCTCGGTGCACGGGCCGCACGGGCCGGTGTCGGCCATCTGCCAGAAGTTGTCCGAGGCGAACGGTGCGCCCTTGTTGTCGCCGATGCGCACGATGCGCTCTTCCGGCACGCCAACCATGTCGCGCCACAGCGCGTAGGCCTCGTCGTCGGTCTGGTAGACGGTGACCAGCAGGCGCTCGGCCGGCAGCTTCCAGACCTGGGTCAGCAGCTCCCAAGCCCAGGCGATCGCGTCCTTCTTGAAGTAGTCGCCGAACGACCAGTTGCCCAGCATTTCGAAGAAGGTGTGGTGGCGTGCGGTGTAGCCGACCTGGTCAAGGTCGTTGTGCTTGCCGCCGGCGCGCAGGCAGCGCTGCACGTCGGCCGCGCGCACGTAGCTGCGCTTCTCCGCGCCAAGGAACACGTCCTTGAACTGCACCATGCCGGAGTTGGTGAACAGCAGGGTCGGATCATTGCCCGGCACCAGCGGCGCCGACGGCACGATGGTGTGGCCTTTGCCCTTGAAGAATTCAAGGAAGTCGCTGCGGATCTGGGAAGTCGTGAATTTGGCGGATGCGTTCATTGGGGGCTGGCAGTCTGCGGGCCGGCGGACCCGGACCACCGGCCGCGTTGGCCAGGGTCGCGAGGGACCGCCGAAAACCTAAAGGGTATCAGGCCCGGCGCCGCCAGTCTCAGTCATCCGGGTCGTAGCGGGTTGCGCGGCGGATGCTGTCGCCGTCGAAGCCCCGTCGGGCCAGCAGATCGGCGGCCTTGCGCCGCTGCGTCAGGTCCTGCGGGCCGGCCTCGCCAAAGCGTCGGCGGACCAGATCACGGGCGTTTTCCTGCCAGTCGCCTTCGTAGCTGTCCATCGCTGCGGCAATCGCGGCACTGTCCAGGCCGTGGGTCCCCAGCTCGGCGCGGACATGGATCGGCCCATAACCGGTGTTGGCGCGCATCCTCACCAGGTTCTCGGCAAAACGGGTGTCGTCCTGCCAGCCGGCCTCGGTCAACTTGGCGACAGCGGCCTGCGCGGCTTCGTCTTCGATGCCACGGGCGGTCAGCTTGCGGGTGAGTTCCTTGCGCGAGTGCTCGCGGCGGACCAGCAGGCCCAGCGCCCGTTGCACGGGGGTCTGCTCACGCGGCCGGCGCTTGCGGCCGGTCGGAATGTCTTCGGCGTCGGACATGGGTACTCCAAGGGTGGCGCCATCCGTGGCGCCCAGCCCATCCCTGGGCGATTCGAACCTGCGGGACAGGGCGACGTCACTGACGGCGCCACCCTGCCCCACAGCAAGCCTTATTCGTCTTCGCCTTCGTCGTCGCCTTCCTCGCGGGCCGCTTCGGCCGGCTGGAATTTCTCGCGCAGCTCGGCCTCGAGCTTGGCGGCGACAGTCGGGTTGTCGCGCAGGTAGCCGCGGGCGTTGTCCTTGCCCTGGCCAATGCGTTCTTCACCGTAGCTGTACCAGGCGCCAGCCTTCTCGACCAGCTTGGCATCCACACCCATGTCGATCAGCTCGCCTTCACGGCTGATGCCTTCGCCATACAGGATCTCGGTGATGACCTGCTTGAACGGAGGTGCCAGCTTGTTCTTGACGACCTTGATCTTGGTCTGGTTACCGATGATCTCGTCACCCTTCTTGATCGCGCCGATACGGCGGATGTCCAGGCGGACCGAGGCGTAGAACTTCAGCGCGTTGCCACCCGTGGTGGTTTCCGGGCTCTGGCCCGGCATCATCACGCCGATCTTCATGCGCAGCTGGTTGATGAAGATCACCAGGGTGTTGGAGCGCTTGATGTTGCCGGTCAGCTTGCGCAGCGCCTGGCTCATCAGGCGCGCCTGCAGGCCTGGCAGCTGGTCGCCCATCTCGCCTTCGATTTCGGCCTTCGGGGTCAGCGCGGCAACCGAGTCGATCACCAGGATGTCGACCGAACCCGAACGGACCAGCATGTCGGCGATTTCCAGCGCCTGCTCACCGGTATCCGGCTGCGACAGCAGCAGGTCGTCCACGTTCACGCCCAGCTTGGCGGCGTAGATCGGGTCCAGCGCGTGCTCGGCGTCGATGAAGGCCGCGGTACCGCCCATCTTCTGGCATTCGGCGATGGCCTGCAGGGTCAAGGTGGTCTTGCCCGAGGATTCCGGCCCGTAGATCTCAACGACACGGCCCTTCGGCAGACCACCAATGCCCAGCGCGATGTCGAGCATCAGCGAACCGGTCGGGATGGCTTCGACGGGCTCGACCACGCGGTCGCCCATGCGCATCACCGAGCCCTTGCCGAACTGCTTTTCGATCTGGCCCAGAGCTGCAGCGAGGGCGCGCTTCTTGTTCTCGTCCATCGGATTGGTCCTTGCAGAGGTCGTGTCGTTGGAGGTGCTGTCTTTGGGGGTCTTCTTTGCCATGGGTTCACTTTAAGTCGGACGTATCGCACAGGCTGAGATTCTGCCCGGCGCTCTGAAAAGAATTATCGGACATCCGTACCAACCTCAGTGGAACCAGAGAATCGCCACAAAAGACCGCGGGGTAATGCGCTATGGAACGGGTCAACGGTTGGGTCGCAACAGGCCGCAATAGAGGCCCTCGATCGAGAAGTCCTGGTCAGGCAGCACCTCGATCGGCTTGTAGTCGGGGTTACGCGGCAGCAGGCGGATACGATCCTTGGCGATCTTCAGCAGCTTGACGGTGATCTCGTCATCGATGCGGGCCACGACGATCTGTCCGGAATGGGCATCGCGGGTGCGGTGCACGCCGATCAGGTCACCGTCGAAGATGCCCTCGTCGATCATCGAATCGCCCTGCACCTTCAACAGGTAATCCGGTGCCGGCGAGAAGAACACCCGGTCCAGCACCACGAAGTCGTCCGAGCCGATATCAGCACCAATCGGCAGACCGGCTGCGACACGGCCCAGCACCGGCAGGCGCAGGACGCTGTCGGGCAGGCCCGGCTCGGCCAGCTTCTCGACCGGTGGCGCCTGTACCAGGCGGATGCCGCGGGCCTGGCCCGGGATGCGACGGATCGCACCGGCCTGCTCCAGGGCTTCCAGGTGGTACTGGGCCGCGCGCACGCCCTTGAAGCCGAACGCACGTGCGATTTCAGTCTGCGACGGCGGCGCGCCTTCGCTCTCGATACGCTCGGCGATCAACTGCAGGATCGCCTGCTGGGTGTCGGTCAGGTCCATGGTTAGTAGTATTACTACTAATGAGCGGAACTGCAAGTGCCGGGGGCGACACGGCGACAGCTGTGGTGCCGAGCTGTGCTCGGTAATCGTCGCCGGGCTTGGCCTGGCTGGCAGAGACAAAGGCGAGAGCAGAAGCAGCCGACCAGCGGTCGGCTCTACAGGAATCGCGCAGCGATTCCGCGGCTCCCGTTGGGAACCGCTGCGGCAAGCACACTATGTGTGCTTGCCGCTTCTCCAGATCGAAAACAGGATCCAGACGCCGCAGAAGCCGGCGCCGATGAAGCCGCACACGCCCAGTGCCAGCAGCCAACGGCTGGAGACGCCGCCAACGCTGTGCATCACGATCGACGAGCCGATGATCAGGGCGGCAGTGACGATGCCCATCACCAGCCGGTTCGCCGCACGGTTGACCTGCTCGCCGAAGCCCTGCAGCGCCGTGGTTTCCACCTTCAGCTGCAGACGCCCACGGCGGGCGGCCTGGACCAGCTTGCGCAGGTCGCGGGGCAGTTCACCGGCGAAGTCGACCAGGCCCAGCAAGCTGCGGCGGCCGCGCTTGAGCAGGGCCCTGGGCGCATAGCGCTGCAGCACCACCCGTTCCAGGAACGGGCGCGCGGCACTGGCCATGTCGAAATCAGGGTCCAGCTGCCGCCCCATGCCTTCCAGGGTCAGGAACGCCTTGATCATCAGCGCCAGGTCGGCCGGCAGGGTCAGGCTGTAGCTGCGCAGCAGCTGGGTGATGTCGCCCAGCATCAGACCGATGCGCAGGTCCTTCAGCGGCACGCCACGGTACTGGTCGACGAACTGGCTGATGTCGTGCTGCAGCCGGTTCTCGTCCACTTCCACGCCGCCGGCCCAGTCCAGCAGCACGTCGGCCACACCCTGCGGGTCCTGCTCGACCAGCCCGTGCAGCAGCTGCGCGACCTGAAAACGACGCACTTCGGACAGCGCACCGACCATGCCGAAATCGATCACACCGATGCGGCCGTCACGCAGGTAGATGATGTTGCCCGGGTGCGGATCAGCGTGGAAGCTGCCGTCCTCCAGCACCATCTTCAGCACGATGTCCGCACCGCGTCGCGCCAGTTCGCGCCGGTCCAGTCCTGCCGCATCAACGCCAGCCAGATCACGCCCTGGAATGCCGTCGACGAAGTCCTGCACGTTGAGGCTTTCGCAGGTCCACTGCCAGTGCACGTCGGGAATCAGGATGTCGTCGCGGCCTTTGAAGTTGCGCGCGATGCGCTCGGCATTGCGGCATTCGGCGGCGAAATCCAGCTCGCGACGCAGCGACACGGTGAACTGCTGCACCACCTCGGCCGGGCGATAGCGGCGCAGGTCCGGCAGGCGCGCCTCGACGATCTCCGCCAAGCGGGCCAGCAGCCGCAGGTCGGCCTCGACCACATCGCGGATGCCGGGGCGACGCACCTTCAGCACCACCTCGCGACCGTCATGCAGGCGCGCGCGGTGGGCCTGCGCCAACGAGGCGGCGGCCATCGGGGTTTCATCAAGGAAGGCGAACACTTCTGAAGGCGATGCGCCAAGGTCGGCCTCGAGCTGCTCGCGGATATCCGCGTACGGCAGCGCCGGCACTGCGTTCTGCAGTTCAGAAAGCTCGGCGATCCATTCCGGCGGCAGCAGGTCGACGCGCGTCGCCAGTACCTGGCCGAGCTTGACGAAGGTCGGGCCGAGATCCTGCATCGCGCTGCGCACGCGCACCGGCGCGGTCATCCGCAACAGTTCCTGCCGCTCCTCGTTCCAGTGCAGCAGGCGCCCTGCCCGCTCCAGCGTGCTGGCCAGGCCGATGCGCCGCACCACGTCGCCGAAGCCATAGCGGATCAGGACAACGGCGATTTCCTGCAGTCGGCCCAGGTCACGGACCGTGCCCAGCGTTTCCCACATCATGCGTGCTCCGGACGATTACCGGAGCAGCATGTCACAGCTGGGCGTCGATACCGCGCAATGCCGCCGCCACGGTTTGCCGGCGGATGGCTTCGCGGTCGCCGTCGAACTGGAACAGCTCGGCACGGGCGTAGCCACCGCGGCGCTTCCAGCCAATCCAGACGCTGCCGACAGGCTTGTCCGGGCTGCCGCCACCAGGACCGGCGATGCCGGTCACCGCCACGGCGATACCGGCGCCGGAATTGACCAGCGCACCGGACACCATTTCCAGCACGGTTTCGCGGCTGACCGCGCCGAACTGCTCCAGCGTCTGCGCACGCACGCCCAGCAGGCGCTGCTTGGCCTCGTAGCTGTAGACCACCATGCCGCAGTCGAAGAACGCCGAGGAACCGGCGATGTCGGTCATGCACTTGGCGATCCACCCACCACTGCAGCTTTCAGCGGTCACCAGCTGCAGCGAAGCCTGCTGCAGGCGCTGCCCGAGCGCGGCGGACTGGGCGTTGAGTTCAGCATCGGTGGGAATGGACATCGGCATGACGGTGGGGTGAAGAACCTGCACGTTGTACCGCAGATGACAGCCGGATGTCGCGCCCCTTCGCATGGTTGCGCTGCCGGCCAGCGGCCGGCACTACCGGGCATGGGCCGCTACCTCACCACTCCGGCAGTTTCTCCGGCAGCAGCGCCCGGATCGGCGCGCCGTCGGCACTGGCAGCCAGTTTTTCGGCTTCGGCAATCGGCAGGTCGACCTGCAGCAGCCAGCCGTCTTCGTCGGCCTGCTCGCTGCGGATCACTTCCAGCTGGTGCAGGCGCGCACGCAGGCGGCCGGCATCCGGCGGCAGGCGCAGTTCGCCGGTGACATGCTGCAGGCCCAGGCGCTTGCCCAGCACCGCCTGCAGCAGCTCCAGGCCCTGCCCGTCACGCGCGGAAATCCACACCCGCTCCCGGCGCGACTCATCCGGGATACCGTCCTGGCCATCGTGGCGGACGTCGGCACCTTCGATGCGGTCGATCTTGTTGAACACCAGCAACTGCGGCAGATCACCGGCACCGACCGCGGTCAGCACCTCGTCCACCTGGGCGATGCGCTCCTCGCGGTGCGGATCGGCGGCGTCGACCACGTGCAGCAGGAAATCGGCCTCGCGCGCCTCGGACAGGGTCGAGCGGAAGGCAGCGACCAGGTCATGCGGCAGATCGCGGACGAAGCCGACGGTGTCGGCCAGCACCACGTTGCCGCCCGGCACCGCGATGCGGCGCACGGTCGGGTCCAGCGTGGCAAACAGCTGGTCGGCGGCATAAGCCTCGGCGCCGGTCATGGCGTTGAACAGGGTCGACTTGCCGGCGTTGGTGTAGCCCACCAGGGCGACACGCGGCAGCTCGCTGCGCACGCGCGCACGGCGCATCTGGGTGCGCTGCACCTCGACCTTTTCCAGCCGCTTCTGCAGCTGCTCGACCCGCTTCTGCAACAGGCGGCGGTCGGTTTCCAGCTGGGTTTCACCCGGGCCACGCAGGCCGATCGAACCACCGCGCTGGCGCTCCAGGTGGGTCCAGCCGCGCACCAGCCGCGTGGCCAGGTGACGCAGCTGTGCCAGCTCAACCTGCAGCTTGCCCTCGTGGCTGTGCGCACGCTGGGCGAAGATGTCCAGGATCAGGCCGGTTCGGTCGATCACCCGGCGCTCGAGGAAGCGTTCCAGGTTGCGCTCCTGGCCCGGGCTCAACGCATGGTTGACCAGGATCAGGTCGGCACCGCTGGCGTCGGCCGCGGCCTTGATCTCGTCCAGCTTGCCGCTGCCGATCAGGGTCGACGGATTCGGACGATCCAGGCGCGCGGTGATCGTCGCGGCGATGCTGGCCCCAGCCGAGCGGGCCAGATCACCGAATTCTTCCAGCACATCGTCTTCCAGCTTGCCGAAATGGGGCTGGATCAACAGGGCGTGTTCACCCTTTTTCGAGCGGTCAAACATTCACCGCTCCGGTATTACTCGTCTGCTTCATCACCTGCCTGACCACCTTCACCCGACTGCACGTAACCGCCACCCGGACCGACCTTCACGTTGCGTGCCGGAACGACCGTGGAAATGGCGTGCTTGTAGACCATCTGACTGACCGTGTTGCGCAGCAGGACCACGAACTGGTCGAACGACTCGATCGTGCCCTGCAGCTTGATGCCGTTGACCAGGTACACCGAAACCGGCACGCGTTCGCGCCGCAGTGCGTTCAAGAAAGGATCCTGCAGCGATTGCCCCTTGGACATTGCACACTCCTGATTATTGTTCTTATTGGGTTGCCGACGGTTGCCACGGCCCCCGAGCCGCCCGCCGACCGATGATGTTACACGGCTGGCGGGGGTTCAGCGTGCGACGAAGGTCGACACCGCGCCGGCCAGGCGCTCCCCATCGACATGGGGGTCGAACCAGCGCGCATCAAGCTCGCCGCGCAGCCAGGTCAGCTGGCGCTTGGCCAGCTGCCGGGTGGCGAAGATTGCCTTGTCACGGAAACGGGCGGCATCACCCTCCCCGTCCAGGTATTCCCAGGCCTGGCGATAGCCAACCGCGCGCACCGCCGGCAGGTCCAGCGGCGCCGTCACGGCGGCCATTTCCGGCATTGCACGCAGTGCCCGCACCTCGTCCAGGAAGCCCTGCGCCAGCATGGCGTCGAAGCGCGCCTCGATGCGCTGGTGCAGTACCGCGCGGTCACGCGGGGCGAGGATCAGCTTGAGGGTGCGCACCGGCAATGGCGCGACGCCCGGCCGGCGCTGCCATTCAGTGATGGGTGTGCCGGTCAGGCGATAGACCTCCAGCGCCCGCTGGATGCGCTGCGGGTCGGTAGCATGGATGCGTGCGGCCGCCGCCGGATCGACCTGGGCCAGCTCTGCGTGCAGTGCCGCCCAGCCACGCTCGGCCGCCTCGGCGCTGAGTGCTTCGCGCGTCGCCGGATCGGCCTCCGGCATCGGCGACAGGCCCTGCAACAGGGCGCGGAAGTACAGGCCAGTGCCACCGGCCAGGATCGGCATCTTGCCGCGTGCCACGATGTCGGCCACGACCCGGCCGGCATCGGCGGCGAATTCGGCTGCCGAGTAGGTCTGCCAGGGATCGCGCAGGTCCAGCAGATGGTGGGGGGCCTGCGCGCGCTCGGCCGCATCCGGCTTGGCCGAGCCGATGTCCAGGTGGCGGTACACCAGCGCCGAATCGACGCTGACGATCTCGCCATCCAGCTGCTTCGCCAGGGCGATCGCGGTGGCGGTCTTGCCACTGGCGGTCGGCCCCATCACGGCGATCGCCAGCGGCCGCCGGTCGATGCCCATCAGTCTTCGTCCGGCCAGCGGATCGTCGGCGTGGCGTCAGCGCGTGGCGTCGGCACCGCCTCGACCGCCTGCCAGATCTTCAGCGCATCCACAGTGGCGGCTACGTCATGCACGCGCACGATGCGCGCACCACGCTGCACCGCAATCAGGTGCGCGGCCACCGATGCGGCCACGCGTTCGGACGGCGTGTCGCGGCCGGTCAGTTCCCCCAGGCTGCGCTTGCGCGACAAGCCGGCCAGCATCGGCACGCCCAGTTCCAGGAAGCGCTCGGAGCGCGCCAGCAGGGTCATGTTGTGGGCGGTGGTCTTGCCGAAGCCGAAACCGAGATCGACCAGCAGGTTCTTCTTCGCAATGCCGGCCATCTCGGCAGCGAACAGGCGCTGCACCAGGAAGCCATGCACCTCGGCGACCACATCGTCGTAGTGTGGATCGGCCTGCATGTGGCCCGGCTCACCCCGCATGTGCATCAGCACCACCGGCACGCCGGCTACAGCGGCGGCGTCCAGCGCCCCCTCCTGGCGCAGGCCGTAGATGTCGTTGATCATGCCGGCGCCAGCGGCCACCGCCGCACGCATCACCTCCGGCTTGAAGGTATCGATGCTGATCGGCACCTGGGTACGGGCGGCCAGCTGCTCGATCACCGGAATCACCCGGCGCAGCTCGTCATCGACCGATACCGGGGCGGCGCCCGGACGGGTGGATTCGCCGCCGATATCGAGCAGGTCCGCGCCCTCCTCGACCAGCTTCAGGCCATGTGCGACCGCGGCCTCGGTGGTGTCGTGCGCGCCGCCATCGGAGAACGAATCCGGGGTGACGTTGACGATGCCCATGACCCGGGCACGGTCGAGGCGCAGGATGCGGCCGGCGCAATCGAGCTGGGGCGAGGTATCGAACATGGGCAATCCTGCAGGGACAACGGCGGGTAGTTTAGTTCGGCAGGGCGGCGCCCTGCACCCGCAGAGGCCAGAGCTACAGCAAGAGCCGGAGCAACAGCGGGTTTACTGAGGGATGGCGGGGTGGGTCCGGTTGCGGGAGACGCTGCAAGTACGTCCATGTAAGCTCGGTCGCCGCATCCATGCGGCTCACGCCCCCGCAACCGGACCCACCCCGCCTTCGACAGATTTCTGCGATCTGTCGGCATTTCTGTAGAGCCGAGCCATGCTCGGCTCAGATCTCACAGATATCGAGATATTCAATTTCGATGAAGATTCATCCACGCATGACGTGGATCTATCGTGTCGACCAAGGTCGACACCTACCAACAGCAGCAGGAAATTGTCAGGGGTGGGGCGGTGTAGGTTGGCAGGACCGTTGGCGCCATGGATGGCGCCATCGAGCCCCCAAGGACGGGTTTACGGCGTGTCCTGCCAACCCACACCGCCCCGCCATCCCCAGAAACTCGCTGTTGCTGTTGAGGTTGCCGGCCAGCGGCCGGCACTACCACGGGTGCAGGGCGCAGCCCTGCCGACACCCCCTCAACGGCGGCGGCGCTTGCGGTCCACGTACAGGGTCTTGGCGATGCTCAGCACGATGCCGACCCCGATACCCACCACGCAGCCCAGCAGCAGGTTGTCGGCCCCCAGGCCCACACCCACGCCGACCACGGTGGCGATCACCATTTCGGCGGTGTGGGAAATCGGTTCGGGCTTCGGGGCGGACATGCGGGCTCCAGCGTCAGATCAGTTCTTCGGGATGGGCCAGTGGCCCGGAAACGACGAAGCCGGGTTGCCCCGGCCTCGTCTGGTGTCACGTGCAGCGGGCCGTCAGTGCGATTCTGCCGGGCCTGCGATCGGCGGCAGCGGACGGGCGTCGCCGCCCTTGTCGTTGCCACCATCCTTGTTCGACTTGTTCCAACCGGCCGGCGGCGGCGGATCGCGGCCTTCCATGATGGCGTCGATCTGCGGCGCGTCGATGGTCTCGTACTGCAGCAGCAACTGGGACATCGCGTGCAGCTTGTCCAGGTTGGCCGTCATCAGCTCGGTGGTGCGTGCGTAAGCCTCGTCGAGGATGTTGCGCACTTCCTCGTCGATGCGGCGCGCGGTGTCGTTGGACACGCTCTTGTGCTGGGTGACCGAACGGCCCAGGAACACCTCGTCGTCCTCTTCGCCATAGGCGATCGGGCCGAGCTGGTCGGACAGGCCCCACTTGGTGACCATGTTGCGGGCCATCTTGGTGGCGCGCTCGATGTCGTTGGAGGCGCCGGTGGTGACCTTGTCGGCACCGAAGATCAGCTCTTCGGCCACGCGGCCACCGTACAGCGAGCACAGCTGCGACTTGATCGCCACTCGGTTCATCGAGTACTTGTCGCCTTCCGGCAGGTACATGGTCACACCCAGCGCACGGCCGCGCGGAATGATGGTGACCTTGTAGACCGGGTCATGCTCGGGCACCAGGCGGCCGACGATGGCGTGGCCGGCTTCGTGGTAGGCGGTGAGGGTCTTCTCCTCCTCGCTCATGGCCATCGAGCGGCGCTCGGCACCCATCAGGATCTTGTCGCGGGCACGGTCGAAGTGGTCCATGCGGACCTCCTTCTCGTTGCCACGCGCGGCGAACAGGGCAGCCTCGTTGCAGAGGTTGGCCAGGTCGGCGCCGGAGAAGCCCGGGGTACCACGCGCGATCACCATCGGCTCGACGTCGTCGGCCAGCGGCAGCTTGCGCATGTGCACCTTCAGGATGTGCTCGCGACCCTTCACGTCCGGCAGGCCGACCACGACCTGGCGATCAAAACGGCCCGGGCGCAGCAGCGCCGGATCCAGCACGTCCGGACGGTTGGTCGCAGCGATCACGATCACGCCTTCGCCACCTTCAAAACCGTCCATTTCGACCAGCAGCTGGTTCAGGGTCTGCTCGCGCTCGTCATGACCGCCGCCCAGGCCGGCGCCACGGTGACGACCGACGGCGTCGATTTCGTCGATGAAGATGATGCAGGGGGCGTGCTTCTTGGCCTGCTCGAACATGTCGCGCACGCGGCTGGCGCCGACGCCGACGAACATTTCCACGAAGTCCGAACCGGAGATCGAGAAGAACGGCACCTTGGCTTCGCCCGCGATGGCCTTGGCCAGCAGCGTCTTGCCGGTACCCGGCGGGCCGACCATCAGCACGCCGCGCGGAATCTTGCCGCCCAGCTTGGTGAACTTGGACGGGTCGCGCAGGAAGTCGACCAGCTCGCCCACTTCTTCCTTGGCCTCGTCGCAGCCAGCGACGTCGGCGAAGGTGACCTTGATCTGGTCTTCGCCCTGCAGCTTGGCGCGCGACTTGCCGAAGGACATCGCGCCCTTGGCACCGCCGCCACCGCCCTGCATCTGGCGCATGATGAACAACCAGAAGCCGATGATCAGGATGACCGGCAGGAAATTCATCAGGATCGCGCCGAGGGAAATGCCGCTGGACGGCTCCTCCTGCACGATCTCCACGTTCTTGGTACGCAGCACGTTGATCAGGTCACGATCGAACGGTGCGGTGATGGTGGACGACTGCCCACCGCGGGTGGTGTAGGTCAGCTGGCTGGTGCCGCCGCGCATGTCGCCGCCAAAGGCGACCTTCTGCACGTTGCCGCTGTCCACCTGGTCCAGGAACTGCGAGTACGACGCGCCCTGCGCGCCGGCCCCGGAGGACTTCGGCGAGAAGCTCTGGAAGACCACCATCAGCACGACGGCGACGACCACCCATAGCAGGAGGTTCTTGGTCAAGTCGTTCATCCTCATTGGCTCCGGTGTTCCTCTCAGTGCTGGCGTTGCGTTGGGGTCGAACTTGCGTACGTTGCGAGCTTACTTCATGTGGGCGCGTTTTCCCTGACCCAAGGCATACACCTCGGGAGAGCGCTTGCGCGAGGCTTCCGGCTTGCGGATGGAGACCTTGTCGTACCGGCGGCGCATGTCGCGCACGTAGTCGTCAAAGCCCTCGCCCTGGAACAGCTTGATCAGGAATGCCCCACCGGTCTTCAGGTGGTTGTCGGCAAAATCCAGGGCCAGCTCCGCCAGGTGCATCATCCGCGGCTGGTCGACCGCGCCTACACCACTCTTATTGGGGGCCATGTCCGACAGCACAAGGTCTACCGGCTGATCCCCGAGCATGGCTTCAAACTGCGATAGAACGGCTTCTTCCCTGAAGTCACCATGAAGGAACTCCACGCCGGCCAGCGGCGGCATGTCCAGGATATCCAGTGCCAGCACGCGGCCGGTATCGCCGATCTGTCTCCTAACCTGCTGAGACCAGCCGCCCGGAGCCGCGCCGAGGTCGACCACCACCATGTGCGGCTTCAGCAACCGGTCACGTTCCAGCAGCTCTTCGAGCTTGTAGGCCGCGCGCGAGCGCATGCCTTCGGCCTGGGCCTTCTTCACGAAGGGGTCGGAGAAGTGTTCCTTGAGCCAGCGCTGGCTGCTTTTGCTGCGGGTAGCCATTGAAAATAGGGGCTGATGGGGTCCTCATGATACCCTGATCGCCCCATTCAACCGTGTTTTCCTGCATGTCCATCGCCCTGACCGCTTCCCAGACCCGTTTCCTGCGCGGCCAAGCCCACGACCTGAAGGCCCTGCTGCAGACCGGCGGCAAGGGCGTGACCCCGGCCTTCATCGCTGAGCTGAACGAAGTGCTGGAGCGCCACGAGCTGGTCAAGGTGAAGGTCGCTGCCGAAGACCGCGACGCCCGTGACGTGATGATCGGCGAGATCGTCGAAGCCACCGAGAGCGCGTTGGTACAGCGCATCGGCCACGTCGCCGTGCTGTACCGCCCGAGCAAGGAACAGCGCCAGATCGTGCTGCCGCGCGGCTGATCGCCTTACTGCCATGCAGCTGAACCACGAACCGCCCGATTACGCCTACAGCCTGCGCGCCGCCGATGGCCGCTCGGCCAAGGTGAATGACCAGGTGCTGGGCAGCAGTTTCTTCCTGACCCCGGACCAGCTGGTCACGCAATGGCCGGTAGTGAGCGCCACCGCACTGCAGCTGGCTGACCTGGAGCCGATCCTGGCGCTGAACCCGGCGCTGATCGTGCTCGGCACGGGTGACCGCCAGGTATTCCCGCCGGCAGTGGTGATGGCTGCCTGCCTGTCACGCGGCATCGGCCTGGAAGTGATGAACAATCCGGCCGCCGCGCGCACCTTCAACATCCTGGCGGGCGAAGGCCGCAAGGTCGCGGCCGCTTTCATTCTGGAAGGCTGAGTCGAGGCGTCGGGCGCGCCCCGGCGCTAGCCGCCAGAAGCGGTGCAACGGAAGGCCGAGAACTGCTTCAGCCGCCCGATCAGGTTGCCGCTCTGGCCCCAGCGGATGTCCATGACCTTCCAGTCCTGGCCCTGCCTTTGCAGCAGGACACGGTCGGTCCAGCGATAGTCGCCCACCGCCATTTCGACGGGTACCCAACTGCCATCGCCGCTCGTCGCGGGCAGCCCCACCTTTACCGTTTCCGGCCGATCCGGCGCCATGAGATACGGGCTCTGGTCCAGCATGTGCGGCTTCTCGTCATGCGCGGCCAGCACCGCACAGGTCCGCTCGTAAGCGCGCTGCGCATCGATGGCTGAGCGCAGCGCATCGCCCAGCAACGGCGGAATGGTCGCTTCGTCCGAAGCCGGCGCCTGGACGGCCGCGTAAAGACGGGTGACCACGTCGCGCGGATCGCTGGCTGCGGAGGCCAGCGGCGCGACGATGAGCAACGCGAGAGTGGAAGCAGGACGGAGCATGGGGCACCGGATCGACTGGGACCGATCAAGAATGCCGGGTATCCCGTCCGCCGTGAAGGTGAGCCTGCGACACACAAGATCGCAAATGACCACTCTGCGGTACCCGGGTCGAGCATGGCTCGACTCTACAGGTCAGGAACGCCGGGCATGGCCCGGCGCTATCGCATCTGACGATCAGCGTGCCGGCAGGTACTGCTGCGGGTCGACCGGCTTGCCGTTGTAGCGAATCTCGAAGTGGACCATGTCGCGGTTCGCACCGGTACGGCCCATTTCGGCGATCTGCTCACCGGCCTTCACGCTCTGCCCTTCATTCACCAGGCGCTTGCGGTTGTGGCCATAGGCCGACAGCCACTGGTCGCTGTGCTTGATGATGATCAGCTCGCCGTAGCCCACCAGGCCGGCGCCGGAATACACCACCACGCCGTTGGCGGTGGCCTTGACCGCCTGGCCGCTGGTGCCGGCGATGTCGACGCCCTGCTTGGTCGCATCACCAGCCACGTAACGGCCAACGATGGCGCCATCAGCCGGCCAGCGCCAGGCGATGTTGCTCTTCACCGGACCGACCGGCGCCGGGGCCGGCGTGGTGCTGCCGCCACTGCTGCCACCGGAACGCGGCGGGGTGACCACCGTGGTGGGCGCGCGGCCGCCGCTGGCACCGGCGGGATACAGCCGGATCACCTGCCCCGGATAGATCGTCGAGGGGTTGTCCAGGCTGTTCCAGGCAATCAGGTCGGCCGGGGTGATGTCATGGATGCGGGCCAGCGCATAGATGGTGTCGCCCTTGCGCACCACCACGGTCTGCCCCGGCTTGGGTACCGAGGTCTTCGGCGTGGTCACACCGCCACCGGCGCTGCCACCACCAGGACGAACCACGGTGGCGGTGCCGCAGGCGGCCAGGGTGGAAACCAGCAACGCCAGCGCGCCGATGCGCACTCCCTTGCTCAGACGATCAGGACTCATGCGAACTTCGACCTCCATACAAGCCAGGCGATCAGCACCACCACCAGCGCGGTGGCGATCCAGCCCAGCGGTTCAATCCAGCGACGCAGTGCCGCTTCAGCACGCGCACCACCGATACGGATGACCGCAGCCAGCACGAACACGCGCTTGCCACGACCGATCAGCATGCTCAACAGGTACTGCGGCATCGGTACACCGACGATACCCGATGCCCACGTGAAGACCTTCATCGGGATGGGCATGAATCCGCCCAGCACCAGGAAGGTGAACACTGCCCACGGCGACTCGGCCATCTTCGCCTGCACGGTGGTGATGCCCTGCTCGATGGCCGGCAGCATACCCAGCGCCTCGAACAGCGGCTTGATCGCCTCGAAGGCGTAATGACCCAGCGCGTAGCCAACCAGTGCGCCGACCATCGAGCCGGCCAGGCTCAGGGTGGCGAACCACCAACCGCGCTTGGGCTGGGCCACGCACATCGGCGCCAGCATCACCTCCGGCATCACCGGGAAGATGATCGCCTCGAAGAAGCTCAACACCGTCAGGTAGGTCGGCGCGCGTTCGTGCGCCGCCCACTTCATCGCCCGCTCGTACAGCGGCCCGAAAATCTTCATGCAACCCTGCTCCGTGGATTAGTCGAGCATGCCAGACAGCAGCGGCACGAACGTGACCGGCGCCAGCACGTGTTGTTCGATGCTGCCGTCGGCCTTGCGGTCCAGCTGTACCAGCGACTGCGCCCCGGGGCCACCGACCGGCGCCACCAGGCGGCCGCCCTCGGCCAGTTGCTCGATCAGGGCGTCGACCAGTGCCGGCGCCGCCGCAGTGACCACGATGGCATCGAACGGACCGTGCTCGGCCCAGCCGACGCGACCGTCGTCATGCTTGGTGCGGATGTTCATTCCCAGCGCACGGAAGCGCTTGCGGGCCTGTCGCAGCAGATCGCCGATGCGCTCCACGGTGTAGACCTCCAGGCCCAGCGCACCGAGGATGGCGGCCTGGTAACCGGAACCGGTGCCGACTTCCAGCACCCGTTTCGGTGCGACCTGGAGGACCGCCTCGGTCATCCGCGCGACCACCCAGGGCTGCGAGATGGTCTGGCCGTGGCCGATCGGCAGCGCAGTGTCTTCATACGCGCGCGAGGCCAGTGCCTCGTCGATGAACAGATGGCGCGGCACCACCCGGATCGCATTCAAGGTCGGCTCGTCGACGATGCCGGCTTCGCGCAGGCGGTCGACCAGGCGGTCACGCACACGCTGCGAGGTCATGCCGATACCGACGGCTTCCGGTTGCAGGCGCAGGCGTGGACTCATGCCGGCTGGTCCAGCGCGGCACTGAGGCCGCCGACCCAGCTGGCCACTTTCTCCAGTGCCTGGTAGCGGGTCAGGTCCACCTGGATCGGGGTGATCGAGATATGCCCGGTGCGCACCGCATGGAAGTCGGTACCGGGGCCGGAATCCTGCTCACGGCCGGCCGGGCCGATCCAGTACACCTCGTTGCCGCGCGGGTCTTTCTGCGCGATGCAGCCTTCGGCGCGGTGGCGGTTGCCGAGGCGGGTGACCTCGAAGCCCTTGACCTCGCTCCACGGCAGATCAGGCACGTTGACGTTGAGGATGGTGTCGGCCGGCAGCGGGTCGGCCTTGAGCCGGGCGACGATCTCGACTGCGGCGCGCGCGGCGGTTTCGAAGTGCTTCGGATCGTGGTTGCGGCTGACCAGCGAAACCGCCACCGCCGGCAGGCCAAGGAAGCGGCCTTCCATCGCCGCCGAAACGGTGCCGGAGTAGATCACGTCATCACCGAGATTGGCGGCATTGTTGATGCCGGACACGACAATGTCAGGCTCGAACTCGAGCAGCCCGGTCAGCGCCAGGTGCACGCAGTCGGTCGGGGTACCGGCCACCGAAACGGTGTAATGGTCGATGCGCTTGAGGCGGATCGGCAGGTCCAGGGTCAGAGAGTTGCTGGCACCGGAGCGGTCACGGTCGGGGGCGACCACCGTCACTTCGTGGCCGGCCTCGCGCAGCACCGAGGCAAGCATCCGGATGCCTGCGGCGTCGACGCCATCGTCGTTACTGACCAGGATTCGCATCTTCGATTTAACCGCTTGATTTTCCAAGAATTCGATTCCGTCACCGTGCAGTGTGGGCGGGACCGCCGTACTCCCCTGCGGAAGCCGTCGACCCTGCAAGGGCATCGTCTATTGTGCCGCATGCGAGCCGCCGGTCCTACCCTGTCGGCGGTCATGACCGACATCGAACCGTCATAGGCAGAGCTGCGCCGGCGGTTTACCCTGTGCGCATGTCGCACCCTGAAGACGAAGATCCGGCCGCATTGTTCCGTGCGGCCATCGGCGAAGTGACGCCGCTGCGCAAGGATGCCGAGCCGGCGCCTGCCGCGCCCCGGCCGAAGCCGCGCGCGCGCATGGCCGAACGTGACGAGGCCGAAGCCGCCGGCGAATTCGCCCGGCTGCTGCGCGACAGTACGCCGCTGGAAGCCGGTGACGTAGCCAGCTATCGCCGAGACAATCTGCCACCACGCCTGTTCCAGCGCCTCAAGCGTGGCCAGTACTCGGTGCAGGACGAGCTGGACCTGCACGGCGCCACCGCTGCGCAGGCCGAGACGCTGTTGCGCCAGTTCCTGCTGGAGGCACATGCACACGACTATGGCTGCGTGCGCATCATCCATGGCAAGGGATTGCAGTCTGATGGCGGTGCGCCGGTGCTGAAGAACCTGGTCGATCGCCTGCTGCGGCTGCGCAACGACGTGCTGGCATTTCACTCGGCACCGACCGGACAAGGCGGTACCGGCGCGATGCTGGTGCTGCTGGCGCGCAGATGAAAAAGGGGACGGAGGGAATTAAGTCGTTTGTGCCACAAACGACTTAATTCCCTCCGTCCCCTTTTCCTGTCAGGCCTGAGAGGCGTCTTCGACCGGGCCGAGCTCGTGCAGCACGGCGGTGGCGTAGCAGCCCGGCGGCAGCGCGAACGACAGTTCCAGCACGTCGTCGGCCAGCCACTGGTGCTGCAGCAGCGCCGGGCGCAGGCGCAATGCGCGGCGCTCCTGCTTCAGCCGTGCGTCTTCCAGGCCGGCCCGCAGTGCCTTTGACTCCTCGTCGTCCAGCGCGGCCAGCTCCAGCTCACGTGCCGCGTCGGCGCTGCGCAGCTCGCCTTCGCCCCACAGCGGCGCGCTGGGATGGATGTCGAAACGCGCCAGCCGCTCGGCCAGCACGTCGGTGTACGGCTCGGGTCCGAACACGCTGCGGCTGCCATCGAGCATCCACACTTCGCCATCGAGCGGCTGATCCCAGTTGCCCTGCTCCACGCGCGCGGCCAGCACGCGGTTGAACAGCGCCGAGCGGGCTGCAGAGAGCAGCAGCGAACGCTGGTCCTTGCGCATGCGGCGGCCACCGAACATCGCCAGTGCCGCCGGCACGTTGCCGCCGTCGCGGCCAAAGCGCTGTTCGCCGAACCAGTTCGGCAGGCCGCGCTCGGCAATCTGCTGCAGACGCTCGCTGATCGCCGTGGCATCACCCTGCACCTCGCGCAGCACCAGCTTGAAGCGGTTGCCGGCCAGTGCGCCACGCTGCAGCTTGCGGTTGTGCCAAGTGGCTTCGAGCACTTCGATCTCGTCACTGGCCAGCTCGGCCAAGTCCGGCGCGATGCGCTTGGGCAGGTGCACGCTGAAACGCTGGGTGGTGACCGCATGGCGATCCTTCATGCCGGCGTAGCTCACCGCCATTTCCGGCAGGCCTGCCCACTTGGCCAGCAGCTTGGCCACATGCACGGTGTTGGCACCGCGCTTGCGGATGTGCAGCAGCAGGTGTTCGCCTTCACCGGTCGCCTCGAAGGCCGGCAGTTCGTCAACCTGGAAATCGTCCGGCGTGGTGCGGATGCGCGCCGTCAGCAACGGTGCACCAAACGCCAACGGCAGCGGAATCATGCCGCCACCAGCAGTACCACCGCCTGTGCGGCGATGCCTTCGCCACGGCCGGTGAAGCCCAGCTTCTCAGACGTTGTGGCCTTGACGCTGACCGCATCCAGCGGCAACTGCAGCAACCCACCGATGCGCTCACGCATGGCCAGCGCATGCGGACCGACCTTCGGCCGCTCGCAGATCACGGTGATGTCGGTGTTGCCGACGCGCCAGCCACGCTCGCGCAGCAGGCTGTCGCAATGGCGAACGAAATCACTGCTGTCGGCGCCCTTCCAGCGGTCGTCGCTCGGCGGGAAATGCTGGCCGATATCGCCCAGCGCCAACGCGCCGAGCATCGCATCACACAGGGCGTGGAGGATCACGTCGCCATCGCTGTGCGCGAGCACGCCGCAGCTGTGCGGCACGTTCACGCCGCCAAGCATGATGTGGTCGCCTTCACCGAAGGCATGGACGTCGTAGCCCTGGCCGATACGGACGGGCGGGAACGGTGCGGTGCTCATGGATGCAACCCTTGCAACAGGGCCGCGCGGACGGTCAGCCGGCGCGGCGGGAAAGTACGAATTCGAACCGGTCCAGATCGGCCGGGGTGGTGACCTTGAAGTTGTCCTCGCTGCCTTCCACCAGCAGCGGGCGCTGACCCTGACGTTCCATGGCCATGGCCTCGTCGGTGACGTCAACACCGGCGGCCGCAGCGTCAGACAGCGCGCGGCTGAGCTGGTGGCGGCGGAACAGCTGCGGCGTCAGTGCGCGCCACAGGCGCTCGCGTGGCTCGGTGCCATCGATGCCGCCGTCGTCGCCAGCGCGCTTGAGGGTGTCGCGCACCGGCGCAGCCAGGATCGCCCCGACCGGGTCGGCACGACCGACTTCAAGCAGACGACCGAGATCGGCCAGCGACAGGTTCGGTCGCGCGGCATCGTGGACCAGCACGAATTCGTCGGCGCGCACCGAGTCCGGCAGCGCCTGCAGCCCGGCCAGCACCGAGGCGGCACGGGTCGCGCCGCCGATGCAGGTCAGCACCGGCTTGCCCGACCACTCATTCCAGCCCGGCCAGTCGGCGTCGTCCTGGCCGATCACCACCATCGCTCCGGCCACGGCGGGGTGCGCCAGCAGCGCGTCCAGCGTGTGGGCGAGCAGGATCTGCCCGCCCGCCTGCAGGTACTGCTTGGGCAGCGGCGCACCGAAGCGGGTGCCACGGCCGGCGGCCGGAACAACGACCCAGATCGCCGCGCTCATGGCACGTCTGCCGGGTGTTCGCCCGCCTGGGCAGTGACGCCGGCAGCAGGCTGCGCCGGGTGGACCGGCGCATCCTCGACCACGCGGTAGAACTTCTCGCCGGGCTTGATCATGCCCAGCTCGCTGCGCGCGCGTTCCTCGATGGCGGACTGGCCTTCCTTGAGGTCCTTCACTTCGGCAGCGAGCGCGTCGTTGCGCTGCTGCAGACCCTCATTGTCCCGCTCCTGGTTGGCGACCTGGGCTTCGAGCATCATCACTTCACCCGAGTTGCCAGGACCGAACCAGAAGCGGTACTGCAGCCAGCCCAGCAGCAGGGCCAGCACCAGCAGCATCCAGCGCCAGTCGCGCATCGGCTCAGCGCTTCAGCGAAACGAACGCGTCACGACCGGCGTAACGCGCGCCGGCGCCGAGGGCTTCCTCGATGCGCAGCAGCTGGTTGTACTTGGCCACGCGATCGCTGCGGCACAGCGAGCCGGTCTTGATCTGGGTGGCGGTGGTGGCCACCGAGATATCGGCAATGGTGGTGTCTTCGGTTTCGCCCGAACGGTGCGAGACGACGGCGGCATAGCCGGCGCGGTCGGCCATCGCGATCGCTTCCAGGGTTTCGCTGAGCGTGCCGATCTGGTTGACCTTGATCAGGATCGCGTTGGCGGTGCCAGAGTCGATGCCTTCCTGGAAGATCTTCGGGTTGGTCACGAACAGGTCGTCGCCCACCAGCTGCACCTTCTTGCCGATGCGGTCGGTCAGCAGCTTCCAGCCGGCCCAGTCGTTCTCGGCCAGGCCATCTTCAATCGTGATGATCGGGTACTGCGCGGCCCAGTCGGCGAGGAAGTCGACGAACTGCTCGGAGGTCAGGCGCTTGTTCTCGCCGACCAGGTTGTACTTGCCGTTTTCGAAGAATTCGCTGGAGGCCACGTCCAGGCCCAGCAGCACGTCTTCACCGGCGGTGTAGCCAGCCTTGCCGATCGCTTCGAGGATGGTGTCGAGTGCTTCGACGTTGCTGCGGAAGTCCGGTGCGAAGCCGCCTTCGTCGCCGACCGCCGTGCTCAGGCCGTGGCCCTTCAGCACCGACTTCAGCGAATGGAAGATTTCGGTGCCCGCGCGCAGCGCTTCGGAGAACGAAGTGAAGCCGACCGGCAGCACCATGAACTCCTGGAAGTCGACGTTGTTGTCGGCGTGCGCGCCGCCGTTGATGATGTTCATCATCGGCACCGGCAGCGACGGGGTCACGCCGGTCTTGGCGGCAAGGTACTGCCACAGCGCCTGCTTGTTCGATGCAGCGGCGGCGTGCGCGGCGGCCATCGAAACACCCAGCAGCGCGTTGGCACCCAGGCGGCCTTTGTTCTCGGTGCCGTCGAGGTCGATCAGGCGACGGTCGAGGCCGGCCTGGTCGGTGGCTTCGAAGCCCTTCAGCGCATTGGCGATGGTGGTGTTGACGTTGTCGACAGCCTTGCGCACGCCCTTGCCCAGGTAACGGGTCTTGTCGCCGTCACGCAGCTCGACCGCTTCCTTGGTGCCGGTCGAGGCGCCGGAGGGAACCGCGGCACGACCGAACGAACCGTCCTCCAGGATGACTTCGGCTTCCAGCGTGGGGTTACCACGGCTGTCGAGGATTTCACGGGCGTGGATGCTGCGGATCGTACTCATGGTCGGGCCGGTTACCTGTATGGAGAGGGGGCGACAAAACGAATGCCGCGTGATTATCCCCGGCTGCCCGCCACTTGCCAAATGGCGTGGGCGGCTTCAGCCCCAACTGGACCCGATCACGATCAGGATCATCGACACCAGCATCACCAGCAATGCACCGGCAATCGCTGCCAGGATGGGGCCACGCCGCCGTCGCCAGGCCAGCACCATCGCCACCGGGCTGCCCAGGAAGGACAGCACCATCGTGACCAGCGCGCCCAGCAGCCACCACTGCGTGGCCTGCACGCCGTTGTTTCCATCCCCCGGCGGCCGGAAACCGGACGTGAAGGCCAGCACGCCCACCACCAGGGCGATCCAGGTCAACACGGACAGCCCCAGGGCGATCAGGCCCCAGGGCCAGCCACGCGCCGATGTGGTCGTATTCATCAAAGCAATCCGTAGAACAGGGCGCCCAGCCACAGCGAGAGCAGGATGATCGCCAGGCCAGCCGTGACCTTGCCGCGATTCAGCCGCCAAGCCAGCACAGCGGCAGCGACGCATCCCACCGCACCGAGCAGCTCCGCCACCAGCAGCGCAATGAAGTACGCCCGCAGATCGAGCGCACTGCTGCCATCACCGGGGGGCCGCACCGACGCAGCGCCGATCAGTACCAGCCCGAACATGCCCACGGTGAACAGCACGGCCAGACCCAGTGCGATCAGGCCCCAGGGCCACCGTTTCCAGTGCCGGCGGTGACGCTGGGCTTCCAGCGCCCCCCGCGGGTCACGACTCACGCGAAGCGCGAGAAGCCGTGCTTCTTGGTCACCGCATCGAGTTCCATCAGGGTCTCGAGCAGCGCTTCCATCTGGTCCAGCGGCCACGCATTGGGGCCATCGGACAGCGCCTTGGACGGGTCCGGATGGGTCTCGGCGAACAGGCCGGAGATGCCCACCGCCACGGCGGCACGGGCCAGCACCGGCACGTGCTCACGCTGGCCACCGGAACTGGTGCCCTGCCCACCCGGCAGCTGCACCGAATGGGTGGCGTCGAACACCACCGGGCAACCGGTATCGCGCATCACCGCCAGCGAACGCATGTCGCTGACCAGGTTGTTGTAGCCGAAGCTGGCACCGCGTTCGCAGACCATGATCTGCTCATTGCCGGTGGCCTTGGCCTTCTCCACGACCGGCTTCATGTCCCACGGTGCCAGGAACTGGCCCTTCTTGATGTTGACCGGCTTGCCGGCCGAGCACACCTTGCGGATGAAGTCGGTCTGGCGGACCAGGAACGCCGGGGTCTGCAGCACGTCCACCACCGAGGCCACTTCGTCCATCGGAGTGTATTCGTGGACATCGGTCAGCACCGGCACGCCGATCTGCTTCTTGACCTCGGCCAGGACCTTCAGGCCCTCTTCCATGCCCGGGCCGCGGAATGCGGTGCCCGAAGTGCGGTTGGCCTTGTCGAAGCTGGACTTGAAGATGAAGTTGACGCCGAGCTTGTCGGTGACTTCCTTCAACTTGCCGGCGGTATCGAGCTGCAGCTGCATCGACTCGATCACGCAGGGGCCGGCGATCAGGAACAGGGGCTGGTCCAGCCCGACCTCGAATCCACACAGTTTCATGGCGTTTCCTTGTTGTCCGCGGCACCGGCCGGGCCGGTGCGCTGGGGGTTGAAGCGTGCAAGATGGGGGCCGGCGACCCCCATCACAAGTCAGGCGCGGGCTTCCTGCAGCAGCTTGCCGCCAGCCTTGCGCTCGCGTGCGGCACGGATGAAACCGATGAACAGCGGGTGGCCGTCACGCGGCGTGGACAGGAATTCCGGGTGCGCCTGGCAGGCCAGGAACCACGGGTGCGCATCGCGCGGCAGCTCCACCACTTCCACCAGGGTGTCGTCCATCGACTTGCCGGCGATCACCAGGCCCGCATCTTCCAGCTGGGTGCGGTAGCGGTTGTTGAACTCGTAGCGGTGGCGGTGGCGCTCGGCAACCACGTCCTTGCCGTACAGCTCACGGGCCAGCGTGCCCGGCTTCAGGCGCTGTTCCTGCAGGCCCAGGCGCATGGTGCCACCGAGGTCGCTCTTGTCATCACGCTTTTCGACGTCGCCGGTTGCCGTGCGCCATTCGGTGATCAGGCCGATCACCGGGTTCGGCGACTGGCGGTCGTTCTCGGTGCTGTTGGCACCTTCCAGGCCGACCACGTTGCGGGCGTAATCGACGACGGCCGCCTGCATGCCGTAGCAGATGCCGAAGTACGGCACGTGCTGCTCGCGGGCGAACTTCGAGGTCAGCACCTTGCCTTCGAAACCACGGTCACCGAAGCCGCCCGGCACCAGGATGCCGTCGACATCGGCCAGTGCGGCCATGTCGGTGCCTTCCAGGTCCTGTGCTTCCAGCCACTTCAGGTTGACCTTGGTGCGCTGGCGCAGGCCGCCGTGCTTGAGCGCTTCGCCGACCGACTTGTAGGCATCCTGGTGATCGACGTACTTGCCGACCACGGCGATGGTCACTTCGTCCAGCGGATGCAGGGTCGCATCGACCGCGTCTTCCCACATCGACAGATCGACCGGACCGACCTTGTCGGCCAGCTTCAGCTGGTTGACGACGATCTCGTCCAGGCCCTGCGCATGCAGGCCCGACGGAATGCGGTACAGGACGTCCACGTCCGGCACGCTGATCACCGCGCGCTCGGAAACGTTGGTGAACTGGGCGATCTTGCGGCGCTCCGAATCCGGCACAGCCTGTTCCGAACGGCACAGCAGCACGTCCGGCTGGATGCCGATCGAGCGCAGTTCCTTCACCGAGTGCTGGGTCGGCTTGGTCTTCAGCTCACCGGCGGCGCCGATGTACGGCACCAGGGTGAGGTGCATGAACAGCGCCTTCTCCGGACCACGCTCGGTGCGCACCTGGCGGATCGCTTCCAGGAACGGCAGCGACTCGATGTCGCCGACGGTACCGCCGATCTCGACCAGCGCCACGTCGTAGCCTTCGGTGGCCTCGTCGATGCAGCGGCGGATCTCGTCGGTGATGTGCGGAATGACCTGCACGGTCGCGCCCAGGTAGTCGCCGCGGCGTTCCTTGCGGATCACGTTCTCGTAGATACGACCGGTGGTGACCGAGTTCTTGCGGCTCAGGCGGGTGCGCACGAAGCGCTCGTAGTGGCCCAGGTCGAGGTCGGTCTCGGCGCCGTCGTCGGTGACGTAGACCTCACCGTGCTGGAACGGACTCATGGTGCCCGGGTCGACGTTGATGTACGGGTCGAGCTTCATCATCGTGACCTTCAGGCCACGGGCTTCGAGAATGGCGGCCAGCGACGCGGCGGCAATGCCTTTGCCGAGCGAGGACACCACGCCGCCGGTTACGAAAATCAAGGGAGTCATGGCTGCAAGCATCCTGTCTGGAAATGGAAAACGGCAGCACCACGCGCGCCCGGAGGGCAGGCATGGTGCTCAGAGGGGGTTTTCCGGTTCGCTGTGGCAGCGAGGGAGGTGCGGATCCGTGCGACGGCAGGCGCCGGACGGGGACCACCGTGCGAGGTCGGGGCGACCGTGCCGGTCAAATCGACCGTCACCTGCGACCCGCCATGCTGGAAGCCACGCTTGGCCGCTCCAGCCCATTCGCAAATGGTGGACACGCACTTACTCCCGGAAAGCCATAGTTTACAGATTGATGGCCGCCAACCCAAGAGGCAGATGGCACGCCACTAAAAAGAAACGCCCCGCAAAGCGGGGCGTTCCGGAGCGCAACCCTTGTCGCAAGGGCGCCTGGCAGGGGGCGGGATCAGCGCTTCTTGCGCGCTTCCTCTTCCTCTTCCTGCTGCGGGGCCGGCTGGCCCTGCGCCTTCATTTCGGCATTGGCCTGGGCCCGACGCTTGGCCTTGGCATCGGCCTCGGCCTGCGCCTTGTCGGCCTGGTCACCCTGCTGCGGGGCCGGCTGGCCGGCGTTCTGCGCCACCACCAGCGGCACTGCAACGGCGGCAGCGGCCAGGATCGCAATGGTCAGCAACTTCTTCATGAGGTCCTCCTCGCGGTATGGCTTGGATGTTTCGACCCAACGGGGGTCGCCGGTGTTCAGATTCCAGCAGCTGCCATTTTACCCCCTCTGCGTCGCCGAGACTGAACCGCAGGCGTGCAAAATCCCGTGCCAGACCCCACACTTGCCCGTCGCTCCAAGCTTTCGAAGACAGATGAACGCCCGTTATAACGCCGCCGATATTGAAGTCCTGTCCGGCCTTGACCCGGTCAAGCGCCGTCCCGGCATGTATACCGACACCGCGCGCCCGAACCACCTGGCGCAGGAAGTGATCGACAACTCGGTGGACGAGGCCCTCGCTGGCCACGCCCGCTCGATCGAGATCACCCTGTACAAGGACGGCAGCGTGGAGGTCAGCGATGACGGCCGCGGCATGCCGGTGGACATCCACCCGGAAGAGAAGATCCCGGGCGTCGAGCTGATCCTCACCCGCCTGCATGCCGGCGGCAAGTTCAGCAACAACAACTACACCTTCTCCGGCGGCCTGCACGGCGTCGGCGTCAGCGTGGTCAATGCGCTGTCGACCCTGGTCGAGGTGCACATCAAGCGCGAAGGTGCCGAGCACCGCATCACTTTCCGCAACGGCGACCGCGCCACCCCGCTGGAAGTGGTTGGCAGCGTCGGCAAGAAGAACACCGGTACCCGCGTGCGCTTCTGGCCGGACCCGAAGTACTTCGACACGCCCAAGTTCGCTGTGCGCGCGCTCAAGCACCTGCTGCGCGCCAAGGCCGTGCTCTGCCCGGGCCTGACCGTGAAGCTGACCGACGAGGCCACCGGTGAAGTCGATACCTGGTACTACGAAGACGGCCTGCGCGATTACCTGAAGCTGGAGCTGGGCGATCGCGAGATGCTGCCGGCCGAACTGTTCGTCGGCAACCTGAGGAAAGACACCGAGATCGTGGACTGGGCCGTGGCCTGGCTGCCGGAAGGCGAACTGGTGCAGGAAAGCTACGTCAACCTGATCCCCACTGCCCAGCACGGCACCCACGTCAACGGCCTGCGCACCGGCCTGACCGAGGCGCTGCGCGAGTTCTGCGACTTCCGCAACCTGCTGCCGCGTGGCGTCAAGCTGGCCCCGGAAGACGTGTGGGACCGCGTGTCGTTCGTGCTGTCGCTGAAGATGACCGACCCGCAGTTCAGCGGCCAGACCAAGGAACGCCTGTCCTCGCGCCAGGCCGCCGGCTTCATCGAAGGCGCCGCCCACGATGCGTTCAGCCTGCTGCTGAACCAGAACGTGGAGCTGGGCGAGAAGATCGCGCAGATCGCCATCGAGCGCGCCAGCGCGCGCCTGAAGACCGAAAAGCTGGTCGTCCGCAAGAAAGTCACCCAGGGCCCGGCCCTGCCCGGCAAGCTGGCCGACTGCATCAGCCAGGACCTGTCGCGCACCGAGCTGTTCCTGGTGGAGGGTGACTCGGCAGGCGGCAGCGCCAAGCAGGCGCGTGACAAGGACTTCCAGGCGATCCTGCCGCTGCGCGGCAAGATCCTCAACACCTGGGAAGTGTCCTCCAACAGCGTGCTGGCGTCGGAAGAAGTGCACAACCTGGCCGTGGCCATCGGCTGCGACCCCGGCAAGGACGACATTGCTGGCCTGCGCTACGGCAAGGTCATCATCCTGGCCGACGCGGACTCGGACGGCCTGCACATTGCCACCCTGCTCACCGCGCTGTTCCTCAAGCACTTCCCGGCGCTGGTCGATGCCGGCCACGTGTTCGTGGCGATGCCACCGCTGTTCCGCATCGATGTGGGCAAGCAGGTGTTCTATGCCCTGGACGAAGAAGAGAAGCGCTCGATGCTGGACAAGATCGAACGCGAGAAGATCAAGGGCGCGATCAACGTCACCCGCTTCAAGGGCCTGGGCGAGATGAATCCGCCACAGCTGCGTGAATCCACCATCCACCCCGACACCCGTCGCCTGGTGCAGCTGACCGTGGACGACGGCGAGCAGACCCGTTCGCTGATGGACATGCTGCTGGCCAAGAAGCGCGCCTCCGACCGCAAGGGCTGGCTGGAGAGCAAGGGCGATCTGGCTTCGCTGGAAGTCTGACCCGACGCGGGGCCGGATCCGTTTCCTGCAGGGAAACGGCTCTGGCCCCATCGCCCGGTAATGCCGGTTCATGTGCCCTTGGCATTACGCCCCCATCGGCAAACCCGGCGGCGCCATAATGCGCGTCCATCTGTGTGGACCATCGTATTGGCCAGCCACTCGCTGCTGTTCCCGGGCCTGCCGCTGCACAGCGCGCGCCTGGTCCTGAGCCCGATCCGCCGCGACGATGCGGCCGCCCTGTTCGCGATCCAGTCCGATCCGGACGTGATGCGGTTCTGGAACCACCCGGCGTGGACACGACCGGCCGAAGCGCGCGCGCAGATCGACGATGACCTGGCGGCACAGGCCACCGGCACCCAGCTCAAGCTGGCCGTGCGCGAAACGCTGGATGGCCCGTTGCTGGGCATCTGCGTGGTGTTCGCCCTGGATCGCGATGCCGCTCGTGCCGAGATCGGCTACCTGCTGGCCCCCGACAGGCAAGGCCAGGGCTACATGCACGAAGCGCTGCAGCATCTGCTGGACTACCTGTTCCAGACTCTGCGCCTGCATCGCGTGGAAGCCGAAGTCGACCCGCGCAACCGGCCCTCGGCACACGTGCTTGAACGGCTGGGCTTCCACCTGGAGGGCGTGCTGCGGCAGCGCTGGCGCATCCAGGGCGAACTGTCCGATTCGGCGGTATACGGCCTGCTGGCTGACGACGACGTGCGTACACCCCTGCCCGCTTGACCCAATCTGGCCAGTGGCGGCCTCGACGCGCGGCCATGCCTTTGGACACATACGACATGCCCTCCACCGGCCTAGCATCGGAACCCCCTTCCGCTGCCGATCCGGTGCCATGAAGTCCCTGCTGCACACTGCCGCGCTCTGCGTCGGCCTGCTCATCGCCCCAGCCAGCGTGCTGGCCGCGCCCGACGCCGAGGCCAAGCCCGATCCGAAAGACGACAAGACCGAAGCGCCCGCGCTGCCCGCCGATGCGTCGGCCCGCCAGAGCATGCGCCTGGCCGGCCGCACCCTGGACTACACCGCCACCGTCGGCACCCTGCCGGTACGCGATGCCAAGGGCAAGGTGATCGCCGACGTGGTGTTCACCGCCTACACGATGCCGGGCAAGGACCGGCCGGTGACCTTCGCGCTCAATGGCGGCCCGGGTGCATCTTCGGTCTACCTCAACATGGGCGCGATCGGGCCCAAGGTGGTCACCTTTGGTTCGGAGGGTGACAGCGCATCGGCGCCGGCCACCCTGCACGACAACCCCGGCACCTGGCTGGACTTCACCGACCTGGTGTTCATCGACCCGGTCGGCACTGGCTTCAGCCGTGCGCGCATCGGCGATGACGAGGCGAAGAAGCAGCTGTACAACCCCAGCGCCGACATCGAATACCTGTCGCGCTCGATCTACGACTGGCTGCTGCGCAACCAGCGCATGGGTGCACGCAAGTACCTGACCGGCGAGAGCTACGGCGGCTACCGCGGCCCGCGCATCACCCACTTCCTGCAGACCCGCCTGGGCGTGGCGATGAACGGCCTGGTGCTGGTGTCGCCCTACCTGAGCCCGACCCTGGAAGACAACGCCGATGTCTCGCCGATGGCGTGGATGCAGACGCTGCCGTCGATCGCTGCAGCGCACCTGGAGCGCCAGGGCAAACTGACCGATGCGGCGATGCGCGACGTGGTGGAATACACCCGCGGCGACTACGCCACTGCGCTGATGAAGGGCCGCAGCGATCCGCAGGCGACCGAGGCGATGCTGCGCCGAGTGACCGAGCTGACCGGGCTGGACCCGCAGTTCGTGCGCCGCGCCGGTGGCCGACTGGAGACGCAGGCCTATCTGCGTGAGGTGTTCCGCGACAAGGGCACGCTGGGCAGCCGCTACGACTCCAACGTAACCGCATTCGACCCGTTCCCGAATGATCCGGAACAGCGCGCCAACGATCCGCTGCTGGACAGCATCATTGCACCAACCACCACCGCGATGGTCGACTTCGTGACGCGGGTGGTTGGCTGGAAGGTGGATGCACGCTACCAGGCGCTGAACTACGAGGTGAACCGGCTGTGGGACCGCAACGGCGAGCTGCGCCAGGGCGCGGTGACCCAGCTGCGGCAGGCGGTGGCGATCGATCCGCATCTGCAGGTGCTGATCGTGCATGGCTGGAATGATCTGTCGTGCCCGTTCATGGGCTCGATCCTGACGGTGGACCAGATGCCGGCGATGGGCAGCAATCCGGACCGGGTGCAGGTGCGCAGTTATCCGGGCGGGCACATGTTCTACAGCCGGGCGGACAGCCAGGCGGCGTTCCGCAGGGATGTGCAGGCGTTGTTCCAGCGCAACTGAGGGTGGTGGTGGTGGCCGGGCCTGCGGCCCGGCACCCGCCGGATCAACGGCAACGGCAACGGCAACGGCAAAAGCAGGGTTTCCGTGGGTTGGCGGGGTGGGATAGGCAGGCGGGGGACGGCAAAAACTGCTCCTGCGTGCCTCGTAGAGCGCCATCCATGGCGCTCTGCGCCCCCGCCTGCCCATCCCACCCCGCCTTCGACAGTTTCCGTGCGCTGTTGGTGGATGCCGACCGTTGGTCGGCACGAGGGCGGATCCCTGTTTCTGCTCTGGTAGGTGTCGACCTTGGTCGACACGATGTGTCCGGAAGAATTCTCTGCCCATGAAAAAAGCCCGCCGGTATCCGGCGGGCTTTTTCGTGTGCACCTTGGCGCGGCGATCAGGTCCAGCCGAACAGTTCGAACAGCTTCAGGATCAGGTACGCACAACCACCTGCGGCCGGGATGGTCAGGATCCAGGCCCAGACAATGCGTTCGATCACGCCGAACTTCAGCGAGCGCGGGTTCTTGGCGAAGCCGACGCCCATGATCGCGGTGGAGATGCTGTGCGTGGTCGAGACCGGCATGCCGAAGTGGGCGGCCAGGGTCAGGATGGTGGCCGAGCTGGTCTCCGCGGCGAAGCCGTGGATCGGGTGCAGCTTGACCATCTTGTGACCCAGGGTCTTGATGATCTTCCAGCCGCCCGAGGCGGTACCGGCCGCCATCACCACCGCACAGGTCAGCACGATCCACATCGCGATGCCGTCACCGGCGCTGGCGTCCGGGTGCATGAAGGCCAGCCACGACGGCAGGTCATCCAGCGCACCGGTGGCCTCGGCACCGATCAGTGTCATGGCGATGATGCCCATGGTCTTCTGCGCGTCGTTGTGGCCGTGGGCGAAGCCCATGTAGGCCGCCGAGGCGATCTGCGCCTTGCCGAAGAAGGCGTTGACGATGCGCGGGCGGGCCAGGCGACCGATGGCACCACCGATCTTGGCCAGCCCGGCGATCAGGCCCCACAGCAGCACCATCACCACGATGCCGAGCAGGAAGCCGGCGATCGGCGAGGTGATCATCGGCACGAACACCTTCCACAGCAGGCCCTTGTTCTGCGCCCAGCTGCCCAGGCGCTCGGACCAGATCAGCGCGTCCCAGTTGTTGTGGGCAGCGGCCAGGCCGGCGCCGCAGAGGCCACCGATCAGGGCGTGCGAGGACGAGGACGGCAGGCCCTTCCACCAGGTGATCAGGTTCCAGATGATGCCGCCCAGCAGGGCGCACAGGATCACCTGCGGGGTGACGTCGACCACGTTGGTGTTGAGCAGGCCCGAAGCGATGGTCAGCGCCACCGCGGTACCGGTCAGTGCACCGATGAGGTTCATGAAGGCGGCCAGCATCACCGCCCAGCCGGGCGAGAGCACCTTGGTCGCCACCACGGTGGCAATGGAGTTGGCGGTGTCGTGGAAGCCGTTGATGAACTCGAAGACGAGCGCGGCCAGGATCACCACCAGGACAAGGGTCAACATGCGGCGGCGTCCGTCAGCTGTTCTTCAACACGATCTGGTACGCCACCACGCCGGCCTCGCGGCAGCGGTCGATGGCCTTTTCCAGGATCTCGAAGAATTCCTTCAGCAGGAACATCTGCAGGTTGTCCAGGCGGCCCGAGTAGATGTCGCGGTACAGCTCGAGCATCAGGCGGTCGGCCTCGTTCTCCAGCGAACGCAGCTTCTCGTTGAGAGCGGTCATCCGGTCCAGGTTCATGTGGCGCAGGTCGGCCACCATCTCCACCACCACGCCGGCAGCCTGTTCCAGCATCGCCGCGCGCGGCGCGAAGTCGATGTGCTCCAGGTGGGTCGTGGCCAGCGAATAGCGATCGGCGAACTTCTCGATCTGCTTCGGAATCTTGTACAGCGCCGAGCCCAGCGCTTCGATGTCTTCGCGCTCGATCGGGGTCATGAAGCTGTCCACCAGCGCCTGGCTGATCTTGTCCGAGGCCGCGCGTTCGCGCAGGCGGGCCAGCTTGAAGGCGTCCAGCGCGGGCTGGCGGTCGGCCTCGCGCAGCATGGAATGCAGCGCCTTGGCGGCGTCGGAAGCCGCGACGGCAGCCTCATCGAGCAGGGTGTAGAACTGTTTGCCGGAACCGAAAATGGTCTGCAGAGAGAACATTGAGAAACCTGTCAGCCGTCGCGGGAAGGACGGCACCAGACGGAATTATGACGGCTAGATGACCATCACGGGTATCCCTGCCCCCTTCCGGGGCTCTGGAAGCCCCAACCTGAACAGGCGGTTGCCACCCTGCCACGCCCCTTTGCTAAGATGCCAGCGCGCCTTCGGGCGCACCTTATGGACGACGACTCTTACCCCCCTGCGCCGCGCCGGACCCTGTTCCTGAGCGCCAGCCGCCATCGCAAGCACCCGCCCTCCCTGCCACCAACCGGGGACGACGCCCGTGTTTGAAATGATCCTGATTGTCTTCGCGCTTGTTCTGCTGAACGGCTTCTTCGCCATGTCCGAGATGTCGGTCATGACCTCGCGCAAGAGCCGCCTGAAGCAGATGGCCGCCACCTCCAAGCGTGCCGCCAAGGCGCTGGAGCTGTCGGAGAAGCCGGAGAGCTTCCTGTCCACTGTGCAGATCGGCATCACCGTGATCGGCGTGCTGACCGGCTACCTCGGTGGTGAAGCACTGGGTGAAGCCTTCGCCGGCTGGATCCAGGGCCTGATGCCGGGCTTTGCCTACGCCGGCAACGTCGGTACCACGCTGGCGGTCAGCCTGATCACCTTCATCACGCTGATCTTCGGCGAACTGGTGCCCAAGCGCCTGGCACTGACCCGCTCGGAGGCCATTGCCGGCCTGGTGGCGATGCCGATGAGCTGGCTGGCCAAGCTGGCCCTGCCCTTCGTCTGGCTGCTGTCCAAGACCACCCAGCTGGTGCTGCGCCTGTTCGGCCTGGGCAAGGATGAAGTCGCCTCGGTGACTGAAGAAGAGATCCGCATGCTGGTGGCCGAGAGCCACGAGGCCGGTGTGATCGACGCCCACGAGCGCGACATGATGAACCGCGTCATGCGCCTGGGCGACCGCACCGCCGACAGCCTGATGACCCCGCGCAACCGCATCGCCTGGCTGGATACCCAGGCTGGGTTGGAGCGCAACCTGGAAATCATGGCCGAGCACGAGTTCTCGCGCTACCCGGTGCTGCGCGACAATGACATGGACGTGGTCGGCGTGCTGGAACTGAAATCGCTGGCCACACGCATGGCGCGTGGCGACAACGCGCTGTTCCAGACCCTGCGCGAACCGCTGTACGTCTCCGAATCGACCCACGCGATGAAGCTGCTGGAGATCTTCCGCGAGGAACAGCAGTCGATGGCGCTGGTGGTGGACGAGTACGGCGAGATCCAGGGCCTGGTGACCATCAGCGACCTGATGGGCGCGGTGGTCGGCCGCCTGCAGGCGGTGGAGAACGCCGATGAAGATGCGTTGGTGGTGACCCGCGAAGACGGTTCGCTGCTGGTGGACGGCTCGCTGCCGATCGAGGACCTGCGCGAGCTGATCGGCAGCAACGATCTGCCCGATGCCGAGGATGGCGATTACTACACGCTGGCCGGCATGTGCATCCACTACTTCGGCCGCATCCCGCACGCGGGCGAGTACTTCGACTGGGCCGGCTGGCGCTTCGAGGTGGTCGACCTGGATGGTGCGCGGGTGGACAAGCTGCTGCTGCGCACGCTGTCCGACGAGCAGGCCGATGAGCTCACCGCCTGAGGCCGGCCAGGGTCCGGGCGTTGAGCGCCCGGCCTACCGTAACGAGGGCATCCGCACCCTGCTGGAGATGTTCGCCTCCGGCGACCCGGCCGAGCACATGCCGCTCGGCCAGATCCTGTGCAACCTGCAGCAGAGCGCGTTCGGCGTGTTCCTGTTCGTGGCGATCCTGCCATCGTTCATCCCGATCCCGGGCATGGGCGGCGCGGTCAGCGGCCCGCTGGTGATCCTGATCGGCCTGCAGATGCTGTTCTGCCTGCGCCGGCCGTGGCTGCCCGGCTTCATCGCCCGCCGCGGGCCCAAGCGCGGCACCATGCACCGCTTCCTGGACCGCATCGACCGCCCGCTGCGGCGGTTGGACAAGATGCTGAAACCGCGCCTGCCGCAGCTGCTGACACCGCTGCCGGCGCATGCCTTCAGCGGCCTGCTGCTGGTGTTGCTGGGCCTGCTGCTGTCGTTGCCGATTCCGTTCACCAACTTCCTGTTCGGCTTCCAGCTGCTGCTGTTCTCGCTGGCACTGCTGGAACGCGATGGCGCGCTGATGCTGTTCAACTGGATCGCGGCGCTGGCGGCGATCGCGTTCTTCGGTTTCAGTTCGGGGCAGCTGGTGGGCTACACGGTGGAGCTGTTCCAGCGCTGGTTCTGAGCCGGAATCCGGTAGAGCCGGCCGCTGGCCGGCTGCCACGTTTCCAGGTTTGCCGGCCAGCGGCCGGCACTACCAATACCGGACATCGGCCATCATCGAAGGTCGATGAATCCGTTGTCGGCCAACGCCGCCGGTTCGTCCTGCACGGCTGACAGCACGAAACTCAGCGCTGTGCCCAGCAGCGTGCCCGGTCCATCCCAGTACTCGGCCGAGTCGGCGCGCACCTGGATCAGGCGCAGGTTCGGGTCGTCCTTGCCGCCCGGGAAGAACAGCTTCATCGCTGGCGACCACAGTTCCTCGATCTTCGCGCGATCATCAACCACGCGCGCGCGCCCGGCCACCGACACATAGGTGTTCTTCGATGGCGAGGCATAGGCCACGTTGACGCGCGGGTCGAGCGCAATCTCGGCCACCTTCGGGCTGTCGGCAGTGATGACGAACCACAGATCACCGTCGAAGGTGACCTGCTGGGTGGCCAGCGGCCGGCTGTAGAGGCGGCCGTCGACGCCGGTGGTGGTGAACATCGCCACCTCCACGTCCTTGATCAGTTCTGCCAGCTGGGCAATGTGTTCGGCGCGGGTGTCGGCCATGTGGGGGCTCCTTCGATATGAGCCCCCATCAGACGCGGTTCGGCCGCAATGGGCCGTGACGCAATTGTTCAGCCCGCGTGGCGGGCGTGCCAGGCCTGCATCGCCAGTTCGAACGAGCGCAGGCGCGCACGGTGGTCATACAGGTTGGCGGTGAGCATCAGCTCGTCCGGCTTGTGGCGCTCGACAAACGCGGCGATGCCTTCCGCCACCTGCTGCGGATCTCCCAGCACGGTGCAGGCCAGTGCCCGCTCCACGCCCACTTTTTCGTGCGGCTCCCAGAAGGACTCGATGTCGTCGATGGGTGCCGGAATCTTGCCCGGTCGGCCACGACGCAGGTTCACGAAACTCTGCTGCTGGCTGGTGAACAGGCGCCGCGATTCGGCTTCGCTGTCGCTGGCAACGACGTTCAGGGCCAGCATCGCGTGCGGCTGCTTCAGCGTGGCCGAGGGGCGGAATTCGCGGCGGTACACCGCCAGCGCTTCGTCCATCACGTCCGGTGCGAAGTGCGAGGCGAACGCGTATGGCAGGCCCATCGACGCGGCCATGCGCGCACCGAACAGGCTGGAACCGAGGATCCAGGTCGGCACCCGCAGGCCACCACCCGGAACCGCCTGCACCGCCTGCCCGGGCTGTACCGGTTCGAAGTAATGCAGCAGCTCGCGCACGTCCTGCGGGAACTGGTCGGCGCTGTCGAAATAGCGGCGCAGTGCACGCGCGGTCGGCTGATCGGTGCCCGGCGCACGGCCCAGGCCGAGGTCGATGCGGTCCGGATACAGCGAGGCGAGCGTGCCGAACTGCTCGGCCACCTGCAGCGGCGCATGGTTGGGCAGCATGATGCCGCCGGCACCGACGCGGATGCGCTTTGTGCCACCCGCCACGTGACCGATCAGCACGGCGGTGGCCGCGCTGGCGATGCCAGGCATGTTGTGGTGTTCGGCCAGCCAGTAGCGGCGGTAGCCCAGCGCATCGGCGTGCTGGGCCAGTTCCAGCATGTTGGCGAAGGCAGCGGTGGTGTCACTGCCCTCGCAGACCGGGGCCAGGTCAAGGATCGACAACGGGATCATCAGCAGTTTTCCGTCACAGGATCCCCCATGCATGGGGTCGGTCGGGCGCGGCGGCCAGTGACGGTGGCGGGATGCTGATTCCCGTGGGACGGGTTCAGGGCTGACCGCGCTGATCCGGTAGTGCCGGCCGCTGGCCGGCAGGCAACCTGCCCTGGCAGCCGGCCAGCGGCCGGCTCTACCGGGGAATCGACGTCCCGGCTTAGAACGCGCTGGGGCGCGGCTCCGGCAGCGGCTGGTCGACCATCGGCTTCAGTTCGGCATCCAGCGCCACGCGCTCGTCGAACACGAAGCAGCGGCCTTCGTAACCTTCGCCGCCCACCTCCTCGAAGTAGCCGAGGATGCCGCCGTCGAGCTGCAGCACGTTGTCCATGCCGTCGTTGACCATCCACAGCGCGGCCTTCTCGCAGCGGATGCCGCCGGTGCAGAAACTGACCACGGTGCTTTCCTTCAGCGCCTCGCGGTGCGGCGCCAGCGCCTCGGGCAGGTCGGTGAACTTGTGGATGGGCAGCACCAGCGCATCCTTGAAGGTGCCGTACTCCACTTCCTGCTGGTTGCGCGTATCAAGCATCACCACCGGCTTGCCGGCGTCATCATGCCCCTGCCGCAACCAGCGCTGCACGGTAGCCGGATCGACCGCCGGTGCACGCGGATACTCCAGCGGCTGGCCGTCATCACGGCGGAAGCTGATGATCTCGTCCTTCACCTTGGCCTTCAGCCGCGCGAACGGCTGATGCTCGCTCAGGCTGGTCTTGACCCGCATATCGGCAAAGCGCGCATCGGCATGCAGCGCCGCATAGAAACTTTCGACCGCCTCCGGCCCACCCGCCAGGAACAGGTTCAGCCCCTCGCCCGCCACCAGGATCGTACCGCGCAGCTGCGCCGCCTCGGCACGCGCCAGCAACTGGTCGCACAGGGCCTGGGGGGCGTCGATGACGGCGAAATGGTAGGCAGCGGTATTGGCGATCATCCCGCCATTTTAGCGCCTCCCGCCCGCACGGACAGATTCAGGGGTCAGAGCCCTCTGCGCAGCAGAGGGATCCGACCCCGGCAGGCACCCGGAATCTGTCAGAGGCGTGGCGGTGTGGGCAGGCGGGACCGTTGGCGCCATGGATGGCGCCATCGAGCCCCCATGGACGGGTTTACGGCGTGTCCCGCCTGCCCGCACCGCCCTGCCCACCACGGATTGCCTGCTGTTGCTGTTGCTGTTGCAGTTGCCCTAGCATCGGCGGGTGCCGGGTGCAACCCGGCCGAAACCCCTTATCCCCGCAACAGCACGAACGGCAGCAGCACCAGCGCCGCCGCACCGGCCATCGCCAGCAGCACCAGCACCACATACACCGGCCGGCGCCGGAACAGGCTGCCGAAGGTCTCCGCCGTCCCCTCGCGCAACGCCTGCTCGCGCTCGGCACGGATGCGCGGCCCGCGTTCGGCCTGGTACTCGGCCATCAGCGCCTTCGCACGCGGATGATCGGCGTCCTCGCGCAGCCACAGGCCGCCGTTGGAAATGCCCCAGGGGCTGGGTTCGGTGCGATACCAGGCGATGCCGTGCTGGTCGAGCAGCGTGCAGACATCGGCGTATTCGTCGTCGCCGACATTGCGCAGATTGAGCAGGAGTTTTGCCATGCCCCCCATGATACCCGGCGCCGATGCGCTACCCTTGCCGCCCTCGCCCTGCGCCCTTCCGGAGACGCCCGATGCGCCGCCTGCTGCTTCCCCTGCTGCTGTCCCTCGCCGCCGTTGGCTGCTCGACCGAACCGTCCGGCCCACCGCCGGGTGGCACCCTGACCACCTTCGAGCGCATCGATACCGTCCCGGGTACCGGCGCCGAAGCCGTTGCCGGCAACAAGGTCACCGTGCACTACACCGGCTGGATCTACGACAACCGCACCGAAACCAAGCACGGCAAGACCTTCGACAGCTCGGTCAGCCGTGGCGAACCGTTCACCTTTGCGCTCGGCGCCGGCCAGGTCATCCGCGGCTGGGATGAGGGCGTGGCCGGCATGAAGGTCGGCGGCAAGCGCACGCTGATGATCCCGCCGGACTACGGCTACGGCGACCGCCGGGTTGGCCCGATCCCGGCCGGCTCGTCGCTGGTGTTCGATGTCGAGCTGCTCGATGTCAAACCGTAATACCGCAACGCCTCCACGGGTCGCCGTCATCGGCGGCGGCCCGGCCGGCCTGTTTGCCGCCGAGCGCCTGCGCGCCGCTGGGATGGACGTGGACCTGTACGAGGCCAAGGGTTCGCCCGGCCGCAAGTTCCTGATCGCCGGCAAGGGCGGGCTCAACCTCACCCATTCCGATCCGCGGCCGCTGTTCGACAGCCGCTACCGCGAGCAGGCCTCTACCGTGGGACGCTGGCTGGACGGCTTCGACGCGCAGGCGCTGCGCGACTGGGCTGCCGGCTTTGGCGTGGAGACCTATGTGGGCAGCTCCGGCCGCGTGTTCCCGGTCGACCGCAAGGCAGCCCCACTGCTGCGCGGCTGGGTGCGCCGCCTGAAAGAACAGGGTGTGCGCCTGCACGCCAACCACCGCTGGATCGGATGGAGCGACGACGGCGCCCTGCGATTTGAAACCGAAGACGGCGCCGTTGAAGTGCATGCCGATGCTACCGTGCTGGCCATGGGCGGCGGCAGCTGGCCGCAGCTGGGCAGCGACGGCGCCTGGGTCTCGCCACTGCAGGCACGTGGCGTGGACATCGCACCGCTGCAGTCGGCCAACTGCGGTTTCGACGTGGACTGGACGCCGTTCTTCGCCGAGCGCAATGCCGGCGCACCGTTGAAGCCGGTGGTCGCGCACTGGCTGGACCTGGCGGGACAACCGCAGTCGCTGCAGGGCGAGTGCGTGGCCAGCGAGTACGGCATCGAAGGCAGCCTGATCTACGCATTGGCCGCAGACCTGCGCGAGACCATCAACCGCGATGGCCACGCGATGCTGTGGCTGGACCTGGTGCCGGGCCGCGATGAAGCACGCCTGCTGGCCGACCTGTCACGCCCGCGCAAGGGTCGCAGTTTCGGCGAGCACCTGCGCCGCCAGGCCGGCCTGGATGCAGTGAAAGCCGCACTGGTGTTCGAGATGCTGGGCAAGGAAGCGGGCAACGACCTGCCTGCCGTGGCAGCTACGCTCAAGCGCCTGCCCCTGCGCCTGCTGCGCCCCCGGCCGATGGCCGAGGTGATCAGCACCGCCGGTGGCGTGCGCCTGGATGCGCTGGACGATGGCCTGATGCTGCGGGCAGTGCCCGGCGTGTTCTGTGCCGGCGAGATGCTGGACTGGGAGGCACCGACAGGTGGCTACCTGCTGACCGCGTGCTACGCCAGTGGCCTGCGTGCTGCGGAAGGCGTGATCGGGTGGCTGGCAGCGCGGTAGGACCGGCCCGGTAGAGTCGAGCTTGCTCGACTGCTTCGCGCTGTAGAGCCGAGCCACACTTGGCTTGAATCAACAGCAGTCGAGCAAGCTCGACGCTACATCACCACGGCCGGCGCATGCTCACCGAGGCCAGCGCCACGCCACTGGGATGCGGATAGGTCTCCTCGCGCACGCTGATGAACCCGTGCCGTTGATAGAACGGCACGGCATTGAGCGAGGCCGACAGCACTACCTCACGATCACGATCGGCCATCGCCAGCAGGCGCTGCATCAGCGCCTGGCCGATGCCCTTGCCGCCGCGATCCGGATCGACGAACAACGCATCAACCTCGTTGGCATCGGTATCAAACACGCCGAACCCGAGCAGGACACCCTGCCCGTCCTCGGCCACCACGCAGCCCCCCTGCGACAACAGCCGCGCGTACTGCGACGGTGGCGGCGAGGCAGACCAGGGCGCGATGACCTCGGGAGGGTAATGGCTGCTGCAGGTCTCGCGCACACAGCGCGTGCGCAGGGCCCACAGCCTGGCCACATCATCCATGGTGCCGGTCCTGAACTGCATGACGCCTCCTTGTAGAGCCGAGCCCATGCTCGGCTGTTCTTCGTTCCAACAGCGCGATGCCTGATTGAAAGGCAGTCGAGCAGGGCTCGACGCTACAGCAACGGTTACCGCGACTTGCTGGCGCGCAGCGCCTGGATCTTCGGCGGCGGCTGGAACGAGTCGCTGCGTGCATCGGCCCAGAACGCATGGAACACCGCATGGTCGGGCACCTTGTGCAGCAGTTCGCCTGGTTCCAGGTAGCGATACAACGAGGCCAGCGAACGGATTTCCACCGGTGAGACGCGGCGCAGGATGTGCTCCGGCCCCAGCTCGGCAGGATCGTTCAGGCCCGCCGCACACAGCAGCTCCTTCAGGGCGTGCAGCGTGTGCTCGTGGTAGCTGTACACACGGGTGGCCTTGTCCGGTGCATCCAGATGCTTCCAGCGTGCAGGGTCCTGGGTCGCGATGCCGGTCGGGCACTTGTCGGTATGGCAGCTCAGTGATTGGATGCAGCCCAGCGCGAACATGAAGCCTCGGCCGGCATTGCACCAGTCAGCCCCCAGCGCGATGGTCCGCGCGATGTCGAACGCGCTGGTGATCTTGCCGGCCGCACCGATGCGGATGCGATCGCGCAGATCCAGGCCGACCAGGGTGTTGTGCACCAACAGCAGCGCTTCGTGCATCGGCACGCCGACATGGTCGACGAACTCCGCCGGTGCCGCACCCGTGCCACCCTCGGCGCCGTCGACCACGATGAAGTCCGGCAGCAGCCCGGTTTCCTGCATCGCCTTGGCAATGCCGAACCACTCCCACGGGTGGCCGATGGCCAGCTTGAAACCGACCGGCTTGCCACCGGACAGCTCGCGCAGGCGTGCAACGAACTGCAGCAGCTCGACCGGCGTCGAGAACGCCGAGTGACGCGAGGGTGACACGCAGTCCACACCCATCGGCACGCCACGCGTCACCGAGATCTCGGCGGTCACCTTTGGCGCCGGCAGCACGCCACCGTGGCCGGGCTTGGCGCCCTGCGACAGCTTGATCTCGATCATCTTGACCTGATCATGGGTGGCATTGGCAACGAAGCGTTCCTCGCTGAAACCGCCCTTCTCGTCACGGCAACCGAAGTAGCCCGAGCCGATCTCCCACACCAGGTCGCCGCCCATCTCGCGGTGGTAGGGCGAGATCGAACCTTCGCCGGTGTCGTGATAGAAGCCACCGCGGCGTGCGCCTTCGTTCAGCGCGCGGATGGCATTGGCCGACAGCGAACCGAAGCTCATCGCCGAGATGTTGAACACGCTGGCCGAATAGGGCTTGGCACAGTTCGGGCCGATCAACACACGGAAGTCATGCTTGGCGATGGCGGTCGGTGCCAGCGAATGGTTGATCCACTCGTAATCCACCGCATAGGTGCTGCGCAGGGTGCCGAACGGCACCGTGTCCATCTCGTTCTTGGCGCGCTGGTAGATCAGTGCACGCTGCTGGCGCGAGAACGGCACGTCTTCCAGGTCGCTCTGCACGAAGTACTGGCGGATCTCCGGGCCGATCGATTCCAGCCCGTAGCGGAAGTGCGCCATCACCGGATAGTTGCGGCGCAGCGTGCTGCGCTTCTGCAGCAGGTCCCAGGTCCCCAGCGCCACCATCGCGGCAGTCAGGCCGACGCCCCAGTACCAGGCCGGCCAGATCGTGGCCAGCCACAGGCATATCGGGAACATCAGGATGGCGAGCAGGTAGACGATATACCGGTGCATGGCTTTCCTCGGTTGCAACTGCCCCCGAGTCTACCGCGCCGCCCGCTGCCAAGGCTTACAAGCGATCGTCAACCACGTTGCGCGGCCAGGCCGATTTCACGTCGTAGACCAGGCCTCCCGGCGCCAGCAGCCCCCGGATTGCGGATTCATCCATCGCCTTGAAACGGGCGTGGGCCACTGCCAGCACCACCGCGTCATAGCACCCCGCCCCGGGATCGGCCAGCCAATCCAGGCCCTCGCCGGTCAACGCCGCCGGGCCGACCCAGGGGTCGCTGACCTCCACCTGCGCACCGGCATCACGCAGGCGTTGCGCCAGTTCCAGCGCGCGGCTGTTGCGCAGGTCCGGGCAATCCTCCTTGAAGGTCACGCCCAGCACCAGGATGCGTGCGTCCGCCGGCGCACGGCCACGCTCGGCCAGCATCGCCAGCACCCGCGCCGCCACGTGCTCGCCGACGCGGTTGTTGACCTGTCGTGCGGTGTGGATCAGGTCCGGGTGATAGCCCACGCTCTCGGACTTGTGCAGCAGATAGTACGGGTCCACGCCGATGCAATGGCCGCCGACCAGCCCCGGCCGGAACGGCAGGAAATTCCACTTGCTGCCGGCGGCGTCCAGTACGTCCTGGGTATCGATGCCCAGCCTGTCGAAGATCAGGGCCAGCTCGTTGACCAGCGCAATGTTGACGTCGCGCTGGATGTTCTCGACCACCTTGGCCGCTTCGGCCACCCGCATCGACGGTGCCGGGAAGGTACCGGCGGCGATGATGCGCTGGTACAGACCATCAATCACCGCAGCAACTTCCGGTGTCGAGCCGGAAGTGATCTTGCGGATGTCGGCCAGGCGCCGCTGGCGGTCGCCGGGGCTGACCCGTTCCGGGCTGTAGCCGCAATAGAAGTCTTCGTTGAAGCGCAGGCCCGAACCCTGCTCCAGCAGCGGCACGCACACTTCCTCGGTGGTACCGGGGTAGACCGTGGACTCGTAGATCACCAGGTCGCCGGCGCGAAGATGACTGGCAATCAGCCGTGTCGCCGAACGCAGGGGCTCCAGGTCGGGCTGCTCGTAAGCATCGATCGGGGTCGGCACGGTGACGATGTAGACGTTGCAGGCATCGAGCAGTGCCGGATCGCTGCCGTACTGCAGCAGCTGCGCACTGGCCAGCTCGTCGGATTCCATTTCCAGCGTGTGGTCCTGGCCGTTGCGCAGCTCGGCGATGCGACCGGCATCGATATCGAAACCCAACGTCGGCCACTGCCGGCCAAACGCCACCGCCAACGGCAGGCCGACGTAGCCCAGGCCGATCACCGCAAACCGGGGTGCGCTGGCCGCCGCTACCGGCGCACTCATCGGCACATCCCGCGCAACGGATGCGATCGCACATACGCTGCCATGGCCTCGGCCAACACACTCATCTGCTGCACCACTCCGGAAAACCTGCGCCAGAAAGGCTACAGCCTACCGGCCCCGGCGCCCTGCCGCCAAGGCGGGCTCAGGACCCCAACGCCACCGCGGCCGGTTCCAGTTCGCCGTCGGCGCCGGTCCAGGCCTGCAGCAGGCGCTCGAATCCACCGCTGCCAAGCAGGAAGCCGGGCCACGCGGCGTCGACGATCTGTGCCAGCAGCTCCGGTTCGATCCGCCGCGTGCCCATCGACCAGCGCGGAAATGCGCGCTGCACCACGGGGGCACGGCACAACACTTTCAGCTGCCCGTGGCTGCGCGCATTGAGGATGCGCTGGAACACCGAATCGATGCCGTCCTCCGGGCCCTCGAGATACTGCAGGAAGCGCGCTCCGTCGAACATCAGCACACCGGTGACACCGGCCACACGATTGAATGCCGTGGCGTCGGCCAGCAGGCGGTCAAGATCGGTTGTCTGCAGATCGGCGCGGGCCTCACTGGCATAGGCAATCGCGTGCAGCGACATCAGGTGGCTCCCCCCCTGGGAACGATGGCAGGGACTATGACATGAATGCGATCGACAGTTAAGCACGCCGCGGCCATGATGCAATCCGGTTGCGGAACCGCAGGTGGGCTACAATCGGCGCCGCGCTGCAGGCCCGGATGGCGAAACTGGTAGACGCATCGGACTTAAAATCCGCCGGGGGCAACCCCATGCCGGTTCGATTCCGGCTCCGGGCACCAGCGCATGTTTTGGGGAGCCTACGTGTTCGCTACGATTCACCCCGAATCGGCACGCAATCAGGCACTTAGGTTGATCGAGTTCTTCGCGATCACCACGATTCGCCCGGACTTGCCCGGCCACTCTCCCCAAATTTTCCCCATATGATGCAGCCATGGCCAGCATCCAACGATCAGGGAACAAGTGGCACGTGCTGGTGTGTATCGTCGGCGTTCGTGACTCCACTACAAAGCACACGAAGCAGGAAGCTGCCAAGTGGGCTTTAGAACGAGAGGCCGAGCTGCGAGGTGGGAAGCTTCCGGACAAATCTCTGCGCGAAGCCATGCGCCACTAAGTCAAGGAGAAAGCGCCCAAGAGAACTGGCGAGCGATGGGAGTCGGTCCGCATCGCGACTTGGGAGATCTCTGCCGCTCTTGGACCGGCGCATCGCGGTAGTCGACAGTTCGGACATCATCGCTTGGCGAGATACCAGGCTTAGGCAGGTCAAGCCGGGGACGGTTGCTCGTGAAATGAACCTGATGCGGCCTGTGTTCGAGACTACGCCCCGGGAATGGAAGTGGATCAAGTAAAGCGCCATGTCGGACGTTCGCTGGCCACAGCAGCAGAAAGGCCGGTCACGACGCGTATCTCCAGCTTAGCAAGAACGGCGACGCGAGAGACGTACCGCTTAGTCGGCGGGCCTGCGAGTCTCTGAAGACACTACCCCTCGGCTTCGGGCCCATCTCCAGATCACGTCAGGCGTTCGTGATGCGCTCTGGCGGAAGGTCCGCGACTCAGCGGGCGATCGGGAAGTGCATTTCCACGACAGCCGTGCAGAGGCTATCTGGAGGCTATCGAAGAAGCTCGACATCCTGCAGCTGGCCAGAATCACCGAACATCGAGACCTCAAGTCTTTGATGCTCTACTACCACGAGCCAGCTTCTGAGATCGCCCGCAGTTGGGGGGATGACCACATCCCATCCGGCCTCCCAGGTGCAGGCAAACAACCAGACACGCAGCTAGACCGTTACGGGTGCGCGGAAATGGAGGTGGCAAGACGGTGTCACCAGGGAAAATCTGTCTAGCTCGATTGGGTTCCTAACCAATGCAGGGAGATTGCCGCTCACCTCTGACAGGACCACCAAGGGAACGACAAGCCGATAACGCCGATCCCGGGAGTTAGGCCCCCAACGGCAAACCGGGCAAACACCAGTTGTAGATGTCACTTGAGCCAACAACTGCAACAAATTGCAAAAAAAACGATGCCCACAACTTCCACTCCCCATTGCGGATACAAAGCGAGGACTGCCAAGACCAGCGTTGCATCGCACAAAGGGCGAGGCACAAAAAATTCTTGCCAAGCACAGCCCCTTCCTCTCCATCCCCATCTCCATCTCCATCTCCATCTCCATCTCCAGATCGAAACCCGGAACACCTAAGAAAACACTTGACTCCAAGCCCCCCCCATGTTTACCTCCAATCCAAGCCAACCCTTCGCTAGATTGATAAATCAGCCCTTGGGTAGCATTGCGCAAGAATGAGACGGAGCAAGGAGTCGTCGGAAGCCCCGACACCCAGGCGCAGGGAATTGCGCCAACACAGGAGAGTGAAGCAATGCATACGTTGACGAATGAACAGGTTCTAAGCGTTTCCGGCGGAATGGGAAGTACGACAAAGACGATTATCGCAGGGACGTTCGTGGCGTCCCCGGTAGTAGGCGCAATGCTTCTGCTCGGTTACTACGCAAACAATCAATGCTAATCATCCAGTGACCCCACATCAAAAGGACGTGCCCATGAACAATGAAGTTATCGAACTCGACATGAATGAAGTCGAGCAAGTTTCCGGCGGCAACCCGCTGGTAGTAGCCGGCACCGTTGGCGCAGTATTGGCCTTTGCCTATCAGGTAGGGAAAGATATGGCGGCGCGTGACGCTCTCCAGTGCCCTGCTCGCTAATTTGGCTTAACCAGTAGTACTTTGCAAAAAAAACGTCAGCGCCTTTTCGAGGGCGCTGACGCTATGAGGCGTAAGCACACCACTGGAGACACCATGAAAGAGGCCCCTCTCTCTGCAGGATCAAGTGCGCATCGCGAGATAGCGATATTGAGTGTTTTTGCGCTGATCATTTTGGGCTTATCCGTCAGCGCCACTTTCTTTATCGGTGCTTTCCTTTGCGTAGCTTTCATTGGCCTAAAGGATCGCAAAGCTATCACCATTTATGCGGCACTTTGCTTGGGATTTTTGGCACTGGTCGGCGCGTACCATGTCGGGAAAGATATGGCGAAGAGAGATGCAGCAACCTCATCATCGGAAATGTGTCCTGCAAAAGCGCAATCATCCTGATATAAATTGCAGGACCCTCCAGCACAAGGGAGTAGCGATCACACGCGCCGCGATGGATAGATGATCAGGTGCGAGGCATCGTTCATTCCGAGTTATAACGGTGACGCCTGCGGCAGTCACGCCTCACTCGCAAAACCGAAATAAAGACGGAGCACGCATGGACGCCATTGTGCAATCCGAAGCTGCGGAGTGCGGCCTTGCTTGCTTGGCCATGGTCGCCTCCCACCATGGCAATCGCATAGGTCTACGTGAGCTTCGCCGGCAGCATTCGCTATCTCTCAAAGGCGCAACGCTTTCGCAGCTGATGGACATCGCCGCGAAGATGGGTTTCATGTGCCGTCCACTGCGATTGGATTTGGAGCATTTGGCAGAACTGAAGCTCCCGTGCATTCTGCATTGGGACCTCAATCACTTCGTTGTGCTCACGCGCGTCCACAAGCGCCACGTTACGGTCCTTGATCCGGCACTTGGAAAACGCGTTCTGGCCTTGGCTGATTTTTCGCAGCACTTCACGGGAATTGCTTTGGAGCTCAGCCCTGGTGCTGATATGCGTCCATCTGCGCCGCCACCCGCGATCGCAATCTCACAATTGACCGGCAGAGTCAGTGGTCTATGGCGTGCACTTGGACTCATTCTTCTTCTATCGCTGGCGTTGCAGGTCTTTGTGCTGCTGGCCCCATTCTTCATGCAGTGGGTCGTCGATCAGGTGTTGATCGCGGCCGATCGTGATCTGCTGACGGTCCTCGGCATCGGGTTTGGGTTTGCACTGCTACTGCAGATCGGTATTGGAGTGGTGCGGGGGTGGGCTGTCATCCATCTCTCCAATCGGCTCGGCCTGCAATGGACAGGAAACGTGTTTAGCCATCTGATTCGGCTCCCAGTTGATTTTTACGAGAAGCGTCACCTGGGTGATATCACCTCACGCATGGGCAGCGTGCAGGCCATCCAACGAACCCTTACGACAAGCTTTGTGGAAGCATTGATTGATGGCGTCATGGCAATCGTTACGCTTGGCATGATGCTACTTTACAGCTGGAAGCTTGCCTTGGTGACGCTGCTCGCCGTCGGCCTCTACCTGTCTGCACGCGCCTTGGCATTTCGCGCGTTTCGCAACGGCACTGAGCGGCAACTGATCGCATCGGCCCATCAGCAAAGTCATCTAATGGAGTCAATTCGCGGTGTGCAGTCCATCAAGATTGCAGGCAGAGAAACGCTACGTAGCTCGGGCTACTACAACCTGATGAATGAAACGATCAATCGCGATGTTTGGCTCGCGCGATTTGGGCTGGCGTTCAACAGCACCAGTCAGCTCATTTTTGGCATGGAGCGTATCGCGGTCGTCTGGATCGGCGCAGTCTTGGCGATGCAGAACATTTTCTCTGTTGGCATGCTCATCGCCTACCTTGCCTATAAGGACCAGTTTGCTCAAAGGATTGGCGGTCTGATCGACAAATGGATGGAATTCCGAATGCTGCGACTGCATGGAGAGCGCTTGTCTGACATTGTACTGACCGAGCCTGAAGCTACCGGAGAGCGGTCTTGCGGACAGGACTTGCCTGCGGAGCTACGCATAGAGGTGGAAGGCCTGGGCTTTCGATACGCATCGGGAGAGCCCTGGGTACTCCGCAATTGCAACCTGACGATCGGCCCCGGAGAGTCGGTGGCGATTATTGGAGCATCTGGGTGCGGGAAGACCACACTACTGAAGCTGTTGCTTGGGCTGCTAACGCCAACCGAAGGGCAGATCCGGATAGGAGGTATTCCCATGCATAAAATAGGAATGGAGCACTATCGTCGCGTCATTGGGGCCGTAATGCAGGACGATCAACTCTTTGCAGGAAGCATCAGCGATAACATCAGCTTTGAGAACGAAAACGTAGACGAAGATCGCATCATGGAAGCTGCCAGACTCGCAGCGGTTCATGACGACATAGCAGCAATGCCTATGGGATACAACAGCTTGATTGCTGATATGGGCACCTCCTTGTCTGGTGGACAGAAGCAACGGGTGATCCTGGCGCGAGCCTTGTACCGGAAACCCCAGCTATTGTTCTTGGACGAGGCCACCAGCCACCTTGACGTGGAGCGCGAACGCCTGGTCAACGATGCGGTGCGTCAGCTCGACCTGACGCGCGTCATCATCGCGCATCGTCCGGAGACGATTGCCAGCGCCGATCGAGTGCTGGTCATGCATGCCGGCGCTATTGTTCGCGAACTGTGCTCTTCGACAAGCCGAGAGTGCGAACAGTCAGTGACCACTGAAGTGCTTGCATGAACGGGCTGTTTCGCCGGGAAGTCCTTGAAGCGAAGCGAGGAAATTGGCTTGGAAGCATCTCACTTGCTCAGCCCATAAGGTTGTGGGTGCTCGCAGCCTTGGCGGCCACCTCTGCTGCCGTCGTGCTGGGCTTCTTCACCTTTGGAGAGTACACCCGACGTTCCAGGGTGGAAGGTGAGCTGATTCCGGATCTCGGCTTATCCACCGTGGTAGCACCTTCTGCAGGTGTTGTCGCCACTCTGCATGCAGAAGAAGGCGACCACGTCCAACAGCAGGCCGCACTGCTCTTGATCAACGTGCCGCGAGTCACTGCAGCTGGCGACGATGCACTTAAGGTCATGCGTGATGGGCAAGAAACTCGGGCCGTGAGCCTGGGCACGCTTCAGGACGCGCAGGATAGACAATTGCAGGTTCAGCAGCGTGGTATTGAGCAGCAACGCGACGCATTGCGTAGCGAGTTAAAGCAAATCGAAGGCGAAATCCACACTCGTGGGGAGCAGGTGCGCATTGGCCAGGAAACCGTTCAGCGCTTCCGCCAAGTCGTCGATCAACGTTATGTCAGCCTGATACAACTTGGTCAGCAGGAGCAATCGATGCTGGACATGCTCAATGCACAGCAGTCTCTACAGCGTCAAGCAACGTCGATGCGCCGGACGCTAGCTCAACTGGACCAGTCGCTTGCGGAACTCCCCGAGCAGCGGCGTGCTGCCCGGGCTACAAGCGAACGTGACTTGGCGACGCTCAACCAGGAGTCCGTTCAGGCCGAGGCCAGCGGCGAGTTGCTGCTGCGTGCTCCGGTCTCTGGTCTCGTTGCCAGTAGGTTGGTAGAAGCGGGACAGGCGGTGCAAGTCGGCCAGCCGATTCTTAGTCTGCTGCCTGAAGGATCACAGTTGCGCGCACAATTGTTGGTCCCGAGCGCCGCAATTGGATTCGTCAAGCCCGGCGATCGCGTGCTCTTGCGTTACTTGGCCTATCCATATCAGAAATTTGGTAGTCACGAAGGTACGGTCATTCGTGTTTCTCGAAGTGCAATTGCAGCTGCCAGTTCCAAAGGGGAAGGGGGAGAACCCGTCTACCGGGTGCTTGTTTCCTTGGATAAGCAAAGTGTTCTGGCGTATGGGACACCAGAAGCGCTGCGTCCGGGAATGCGCTTGGAGGCGGACATTATGGGAGAGCGCAGGCGACTGTACGAATGGGTCCTAGAGCCACTTTACTCGGTGGTAGGAAAAGTTGGCGGTTAGGCTCCCTGACTTCGAAGCGTGATCCATTGGCCATGTAGGTAGGCAGCGGTGATCTGGGCGGGATAGCGTATGGATGCCATCTGGCCGCAGCGTCCGTTGCGGCGGAGTGAGGGGCTACCCTCACCCGAACCCCAGCGGCACCTCGGTCAGGTCCACGATGAAGATCGTGGCATTCTGCTGCCCCATTTGTCGCGCCGACCACCGGGAACATGTTGGAGATCATGGTCTGCTGAACCGTCTGCAGCCGGGAAATGAAGATCCGGTTGTCGCTCGTCATGTGGAAGTCTCCCGCTCGCCGCTCGTTCGGCGGCGTGGCGCGCAGCAGGTCTCCGACCTCCATCGTGGGCGGCACCACGTCCAGCGTAAGGCTATTCCCACTGGCGACACTGATCCGGCCGGAGTTCCGGCGGCCGGCGCGGTTGGCGTCGGCCACCTGGATCACGTCGCCCGGCATGCAGTTCAGGGCATCCAGCCCGACCTCGAACGTGACTATCTCCGTCTCCAGGTTCTCGCTGTAGAGGATATGGTTGCCTATCCGGCGCGCAATCAGGTTTGGGATCTTCGCCGCTGCCGACGGAGCCAAGATCAACCAAGCCCGTGCATCGGCACAGATGATGGCGCAGGAATGGCCAGAGGTCGCACATTCCGTGGCGCCTGGAGACTCGTTCGAACAGACCATCCAGGAAATGGCCGAGGTACTGCAGTGGCTTGAGTACCCGTCGCACCCGCGCAAGCCCGGCGCAGCTTCCAGCATCTTGAGCTCGGCTGAGGAGGCGCCATGATCGAACCTACTGTTCCGGGCCCGTCAATTACAGTCCTGGCCGCGATGATCGAGGGCGAGCGCTGGCTCAGTGCAGATTCCTGTGCAGTCCTATTGGGCCTGACGACGCCGGAGGCAAGGCCCAATGGGCGGGGCTTCCTCGAAAGGTTGGCTTGCCGCCCCAGCTTCCCTGCCCCACTCCAGATCGGAAACGAGAAAAGTGGAAGAGGTCCGAGGTCCTACGTTGGGCCGATGACGAGAAGAGGAGTGGCGGCTAGACTGGCGTCGCCAGCACGTTGCCCCCTGAATCAGATCGCCCGCGAGTAACGCGGTTGCTCATGTGCTGCACGCAGATACGGGTCAAAGCACATCGCCAGCAACCGCAGCAGCGGTCGCCCGGGTTCACTGGCACGCACCACGCCATCGCGGTATTCGGCCAGGCCGTCTTCCTGCAGCCGCTGTACCGAACGCAGGTCCTCGGCAAAGTACTGCTCGAAATCCACGCCGTGACGCTGGCCCAGCACCGTGCCATCCACTTCGCCCTGGCACATCAGCTGCTGGATCAGTTCCGCGCGCAACTGGTCGTCGGCACTCAACGCCACGCCGCGCCAGACCGGCAGCTGGCCCTGGTCCACCGCATCCTCCCACGACGGCAGGTCGCGCGGATTCTGGCTGTAGGTGGCACCGATGTGGCTGATCGCACTCACGCCCAGGCCGAGCAGATCGGTATCGGCGTGGGTGGTATAGCCCATGAAGTTGCGATGCAGCTGGCCGGCGCGTTGTGCGCGCGACAGATCCTCTTCCGGCAACGCAAAGTGATCCATGCCGATGTACTGGTAGCCGGCCGACGAGAGCCTCTCCACCGCCAGGCCCAGCAGCGCCAGCTTGTCTTCCGGTGACGGCAAGCGGCTTTCGTCGATCTGCTTCTGCGCGCGGAACAGATGCGGCAGGTGCGCGTAGCCGTAGACCGCCAGGCGGTCCGGGCGCAGCGCCAGCACCAGCTCGAGGGTGCGACCGAAGCCTTCCAGGCTCTGTCCCGGCAACCCATAGATCAGATCGACGTTGACCGAACGCATGCCGCTGTCGCGGCAGGCGCGCAGGATGTCCAGCGTCTGCTGCACGCCCTGCACGCGGTTGATCGATTCCTGCACCTGCGGATCGAAATCCTGCACGCCCAGGCTGGCCCGGTTGAACCCCAGCCGCGCCAGCATGGCGACGTCGCGGGTGTCGATGAAGCGCGGATCGAGTTCGATCGAGAAATCGCGCTGCGGCGAATCACTGAAATCGAAGCGCCGGCGCAATCCTTCCACCAGCGTGGTCATCGCTTCGGCATCGAGGAAGTTCGGCGTACCACCGCCCAGGTGCAGCTGGATCACTTCACGGCCGTCATCGAACTGCGGCGCCAGCAGGTCGGCCTCGGCCAGCACGCGTGAGACGTAGCTGTGGCCACGACCGCGATCACGGGTGATCACCCGGTTGCAGCCGCAGTAGAAGCAGGGGCTGGAACAGAACGGCACATGCACGTACAACGACAGCGCGCGGGCCAGCTGGTTGCTGTCGGCGATCGCCTGGCGCAGCGCCGGCGCGTCGAAGCCATCATGGAAATGCGGCGCGGTCGGGTACGAGGTGTAGCGCGGGCCCGGCCGGTCGTGCCGGCGCAGAAGATCGGGGTCGAAGGTCCAGGCCAGGCCACCGGCGGCGGGAGAGAACGTGTCCATGCCGCCAGCATCGCGCCGGGCGGCCCGCGCCGCCTTGACCCAGATCAATCCTTGCCGGGGATCCCCAGCACCGGCAGGCCGACCTGCGGCCAGCGCAGCATCTGGTAGCGCTTCCAGAAGGTGTCACCGATGCGCGCGGCCACGTCGTTGGCCAGCTCCTGCATCGGCGGGTTGTTGCATTCGGCGGTGGTGATCCGGAACAGCACCAGCCAGCGGTCGAACAGGTCCTTGTCCAGCTCGATGGCCATGTGCTTGGACATCGGCGAGCCCTTGAACCGGCGGGTGCCGCGCAGCATCGCCGACCAGAAGTCGACCAGCTGCGCCAGGTGCTCGGGCCAATCGTGGACGTGCGCGCCGAACACCGGCCCCAGCCGCTCTTCCTCGCGCACGCGCGCATAGAAGTCGTGAACCAGGCGGGTCACTTCCTGCTCGGTGCACAACTCGGGCGAGGCGACGGGGAGGACAGGCGGCGGTGTTGCGTTCATCGGGGTACCCAAAGCGTGCCGGCAGTGTGCCGCAGCCGGCCATCACCACCGTTGATCCAGATCAATGTCGGCGCAGTCCGCTGCGCCTAGGCTGGCACGCTTGCAGGAAGCATGCCCTGCGGATGCGGCGCCGACCCTGGCGAAGTATACGCGCCGCCCACTTTTCGATCCGGGACAGCATGAACAGACCTTCTCCCAACCGCCGCCAGCGGCTGATCCAGCAGTGGGGCGCCATCCTCTGGCCCAGCTTCATCGCCGCCGGCGTGGCCAGCGTGGTGTTCTTCGCCTTCGTCGATCCATTGCGCCTGCAGGCCATCAGTTTCCCGGGCACCGCAATCAGCCGCGAACTGGGTTACACGGCGGGATTCTTCATGTTCTGGTCGGTGACGGCACTGTCCAGCGCGGTCACCTGGTACCTGCAGCGGCCCATGCCGAGCGATGACGACGACGAGCTGCCGCTGGGATGAGCACGTCATGTACCCGGACTCCCCGTCCCTGGCACTGGCGCGGCACGCTCAGCGCCGCCCTGCTGGCGCTGTTCTACGCACTGCCGTGGCTGCGCTGGGAGGGCCGCCAGGCGCTGCTGCTGGACATCAACGCGCGGCGATTCGACCTGTTCGGCTGGACCCTGTGGCCCGGCGACGTCGGCGTACTGATCGGCCTGCTGGCGGTACTGGCCGTCGGCCTGGCGCTGCTTACCCACCTCGCCGGACGCATCTGGTGCGGCCATGCCTGCCCGCAGACGCTGTGGCGGCTCGCCTTCGACTGGATCGCCCGCAGCGCGGCCCGCATGCTGCCGGCACCTGCTGTACGCCCGGTCACCCAGCTGGCCTGGGGACTGCTGTCAGTGTGGACCGGCATTACCTTCGTCGGCCTGTTCAGCCCGATCACCGGCTTGCTGGCCGCCGCGCCAAACGCTGGCTGGAGCGGCTGGGAAACGTTCTGGGTACTGTTCTATGCCGCTGCCACTTGGGGAAACGCCGGTTTCCTGCGCGAGCAGGTCTGCCGTTCGCTGTGCCCGTTCGCACGCATGCAACCACTGCTGACCGATCCGCATACGCCGCGCATGCTGTACGACGCCCGTCGCGGTGAGCCGCGCGGGCCACGTCCATCCGGGCTTGGCGGGGTGCTGGGCCGTGGCCGCGGCCTGCTCGACCCGACCACTGCGCAGGACTACGTATTCCGCGCCGCGCATCCGCTGCTGGCTGGACCGATGCCGACCTTCAGCGCCGACCGTCTGGGTGATTGCACCGATTGCGCGGCCTGCGTCATTGCCTGCCCGATGCAACTGGACATCCGACAGGGACCGCAAGCCGATTGCCTGGCCTGCGGTGCCTGCCTGGAGGCCTGCGCACAACAGCAGCACCGGGCCGGTTTCGGTCCGGCGCTGGTGCGCTACTGCAGTCCGCAGACAATGGCCGGACAACCGAAGCGCCTGTGGCGACCCCGGACGTTGGCGCTGCTGTCCTTGTTGCTGGCGCTGCTTGCCTGCGGCGCCTGGCGCCTGCTCTGAATCAACGCGACCCGCTGGCGTGCGGCGGCACAAGCTGCGCACGCCGGACGATGCCCAGCTGTTCGATGATCAGCGCCATTTCGTTGGTGACTTCGGTACGCTCGGTCCCCTGCGGGACCAGACGGTCCAGCACCTGCTGGTAGGTATCCCAGAACGCCGGACCGCATCCGTGTTTGTGGTAACTGGCTTCCAGTTCGCGGCGTACCCGTTCAGCCAAGCCATGCATGCCGTATTCCATACGACCTCCGTTGGACTTGTTCTGCATTGTTGACGGTCTACCGACTCACTTGCGTGCTACTGAAAGACTCCCAGGCTTCACGCCTGGTTGACTCCAATTAGTCATAGATTTCACGACAGGTCAATTACATGCGGCGACTTTAGCGATTGAAATTATTAATCGTTCACGAAACTACATACGGGACCCCGGGGCCCCCGGATGGGGTGAAGCCGACAGGCCGCGGGAACCATGGACCGATGCCTCCAGTAGATGGCGCCGATTGTGACCCTCAGATCGATCGATCATGCCTATTTTGCTAAGCATACTTAGCAAATTGCACTTAGCGTGCTAAATGCGACAAAAGGCGGCGCAAGTCAGATGGATTCGCCCGCCGACGCTTCTGTCGTGGGGAACAGGTTCGGATAGCGCTGATGCAGGATGTACTGCCGCAGGGCCGGAATCGGGAAATCTTTCGGCCATTGCGACACTGCGGAACGGCTGATGCCAAAGAAGCGGGCCAGTTCGGCATCGGTCTGGAATCCCAGCCGGGTGCGCACCTGCCGCTTGCTCCAGAATTCGGTCACGGTCGGTCCTTCTGTTAACCAGACTGATTCTTGCGACAAGGCTTCTTCGCAATCCACGCGTTAAGCTGGCTTGCATAGATGAATACTCTCGGCCAACGACTCGCGGCAGCCATGAAGAAAGCCGGGCACCCACGCCCGGCCGATCTGGCACGCGCCGCCAAATCAACGACAGCAACCATCAGCAACTGGCTCAACGACCACGTGAGCGCCTCGCACGTGAAAGCCGAACAGCTGTTCCGCATCGCCGATGCGGCCAAGCTGGACGCACGCGAGCTGCTGTACGGGGTCAGCGGGCTCGGCGTCGGTGAGCCTGGCAGTGCCTACATCCCCAGCCAGGCCCATCTGGATGTCTGGCAGGACGCCTACGAGCTGGTCAGTCACCTGGTGGCCGAGAACGGGCTGGAGATCGACCATCGCCGCCATGCAGCGTTGGATCTGCTCGCGTTCGAACTGCTGATGGATGGCTTCAGCCGCAGCAAGGTCGCCCGCGTGCTGACGACCTCGATGACGTGAATGCACCGCCGCTGGTAGCATGGACCGCGATGGGGATGGGGCTCCCCCGATAACCGCCTGAGAAGGCTGATGGCTCCTGCCAGGACGAACCCGGTGTTCGTCGACGGCAGGTCGTGCCTGCCCTCGGCGTTCGCCATTGACCCTGCGAACCCGCATTCGAGGCACGCCATGCAAACACTGAACAATTACTTCCTGGTCTTCGTCGGAGGCGGCATCGGTGCCTGCCTGCGCCATGCCTGCAACCTGATCGGCGCGCGGGTGGCCGTCGGCAGTCCCTGGCCCTGGTCGACCTTCCTGATCAACGTCAGCGGCGCCCTGCTGATGGGCGTGGTGGTCGAGGTCTTCGCGATGCGCAATGGCGCCTCGCCGCAGCTGCGCCTGCTGCTGGCCACCGGCATCCTCGGCGGCTACACCACGTTTTCCACCTATGCGCTGGAGATCGGCCTGCTGCTGCAGCGTGGCCAGCATGGGCTGGCGGCACTGTATGCCGGCGGCTCGGTGGCACTGGGCCTGGCCGGCCTGTTCGGTGGGATGAAGCTGGCCCGGCTGGTGCTCGGCTGACGCTCAGGCCGCACTGGCACGGGCCTGTCCCCGCCATTCCCGCGGCGACTGCCCGGTGTGCGCCTTGAACGCGCGCGACAGCGCCGCTTCGCTGCCGTACCCCACATCGTCGGCAATCCGCTTCAGCGGTCTGCCTTGGCGCAGTGCCTGCTGCGCCAGCCCCACCCGCCAGCCCTGCAGGTACTGGCCCGGCGTGGTGCCCATCGCCTCGCGGAAGCTGGCGGCGAACACGCTGCGTGACATGCCGGCCACTTCGGCCAGGTCTTCCAGCGTCCACGCCTGCGCCGGCGCTTCATGCATCGCCACCAGCGCCAACCGCAGCCGCGGATGACCCAGCCCGGCGAACAGGCCGCCACGCATCTCGCCGCCTTCCATCAGCTGACGCAGCACCTGGATCATCACCACCTCGAACAGCCGGTTGACCATCGCCGCCCGCCCGCAACGCTGCTCGAACGCTTCTTCGAACAGCAGTTCCAGCGCCGCGTTGCCGCCATACAGATCGGCCAGCGGCAGGCAGATGAAATCAGGCAGCGCGGCGCTGATCGGATTGAGCCGACCGCCCTCGAAATGCAGGTTGGCGCAGGCCATGTCGGCGCCCTGCTGCGGGTCGGTGCTGAAGCGATGCGGCATCGGCCGCGGATACAGCAGAAGGCTCGGCACTTCGACCTGCACGGTCTGCTGCCCGTGGCTGACCTGCACCGGCCCGCGCCGCACCAGGTGCAGCTGACCCGCCTCGTCTTCTCCCTCCAGCGTGTTGATGCCGCACAGCGCACCGGCATGGAATATCGAGGCGGTCACCGCAAAACGTTCAAGCAGTATGGCGAGACGGTCGACCATGACGGGACTCCGGGTCAAGCGAGGCGAGCTCAATGCGACAGATCGTATCGGAATCGCCACCGAGATGGTCGACTGAACGCCGCCCTCTCCGCGCCCTCAAGCCTCCTGTGAATGACGGATCACCACGAAGCCCTCTTCCTGTGCAGGTGCCACGAAGTGACGGGTGATCTGCTCGAAGGCTTCGTCGCTGGGCTGGAACGGGTGCTCGCCGCGCGCGTTGCGGGCATGCAGCCGCGCCTTGCAGATGGCGTCGGCAACATCGAGAAAATGCAGCTGGTGGGCAACACCGGCCGACTCGAACAGTTCGCGGCCCCATGCACGGGCGGCCCGCGTATTGAACGGAACGTCGAGCACGACCGAAACGCCGGCCTGCAGGATCGCGCATACATGCTGCGTCAGCGCTCCGCGCAGCGCGGCCGCGCGCTGCAGGTAATCGGCAACGGAGTGGATCTGGTCGGGATACAGCGCGGCCAGCCAGGCGTCCTCGCTGATCAGCACATGACGTGGCTGCGCCGCCAGCTGCTGCGACAGGGTGGATTTGCCGGCACCGATCTTGCCGCACACCAGGTGCAGGGTCGGCGCATTGTCGGTCGATGAAAGATGATGCATCTGCGTTCTCCTTGATGGATTCCAGTACCCGGGAGAGCGCCGCATGCAACCCGCCTTCCCGGGCGGGTTGCATGGCCGTGGCGACCGCGCGCTATCCCGCCTTCCCGTGGGGAATGCGGATAATCGACGCGATGCTGTGCAGGACCATGCCGCCAGCGTAGAGCGCAGCCTGGCCGGCGGGCAATCCCCTGCGGCAGTGCAGCGCGCGCAAGGTTTTGCGGGGATCTATGCTCGGCGCGATTCCCGCATGGAATGACCACGATGCGACCCTTGCTTCGATGCGCCCTCGCCCTCGGCCTTCTGCTGCCTGCGGCATCGCTGCTGGCTGCGCCCCCCACGGCACCACGCATGCTCAGCGGTGAGCTGCAGGGCGCACCCTGGCGCCTGGACGTGCCGGCTGACTGGAACGGCGACCTGGTGATGCTGGCGCACGGCTACGAGCCGGTGGGCGTGCCACGCACTACGCCGATGACCGCCAATGACAGCACCGCAACGCTGCTGTCCGCAGGCTACGCCGTCGCGCAGAGTGCCTACGCCAGCCAGGGCTGGGCAGTGGCCGATGCGATCACCGACATGGAGCGCCTGCGCCAGCACGCGCTGGGCGAACTCAAGCGCGTGCGCCACACCTGGCTGCTCGGATTCTCGATGGGCGGCGCGGTGACACTCGCCAGCCTCGAGCGCTTCCCGCAGCACTACACCGGCGGCGTCTCGCTGTGCGGTGCCAATCTCAGTGGCGAACAGATCGCCGCAGATCTGCTGACCACGCTGGTCGCCTTCGATTACTTTTTCCCCAACGCTGCAGGCCTGCCGGCCACCGGACTGGCTTCGGATGAAGCGGCCGTGCTGCCGCAGGGAGTGCTCTATCAGGGCATCGCCGACGCGCTGCAACGGAATCCCCAGCATGCCGACGTGCTCGCCAAGCGACTGCAGGTCGCTCCGGATGCACTGGCCGGGACAATCAGCCTGCACACGCTGGTCCTGCATGAACTGGCCACGCGCAGCGGCGGCATGCCGGCCGGCAACCTTGGTGTGGTGTACAGCGGATTCGGTGACGACGCAGCGTTCAATGCCGGCGTGCAGCGCATCGCTCCCGTGCCTGCGGCACAGGCCGATGTCCGCGCGAAGCTGGCACTGAGCGGCGCGTTGAAGCGACCGCTGGTGGTCCAGTTCAACAACAACGATCCCACCATCGTGCCGCACATGCAGGCGATGTATCCGCAGATGGCCGCACAGGGCGGCGCGCGACCACACCCGCGCGTGCTCCCGCCGGTGGGCGAAGGGCATTGTGGCTTCTCTGAAGCACAGGTTGTCGACGCCTTGAAGGCAATCCAGCGTTGAGCTCAACGTGTCGCAGCGCATCAGGGGCGCACCATAAGGACTGCTATGGTGGCCGGGCCCATTGACGGGCACACAAAGGACTGACGTGATGATCAAGACGACCTTGAAGACCGTGATGTTCCTTGGCATGGTCGTGACCGGGCTGGCCTTCGCCGCGGGCCCCTGTGAATTCTGCAGCCAGCAGTACGAATATTGTCTGCGCGCAACCTCAGGCCCACTGGCCAAGACACCCGCAGAATGCCTGGCCCAGTACAAGATGTGCCGCGAAATGGATTGCCAGTCCTCCTGACCGGCATCCGGCCGGCTCCTGCGGGAGCCGGCTCAGCCGGCCACGCTGCCAAACGCTTACGATGCAGGGACCCGCGCAGCATCTGCCGCCTCCCCTCCTTGCTGACACAACGCATACGATGGCCTTCTTCGAACGACTGAGCGACACCCGCTACCTGCCGACCGAACACACGGGCGGCGCCTGGAACATCCGCGAACAACACATCGCACCTGCGATCGGGCTGCTGGCGCACCACCTGGAACGTGACGCCGCAGCGCGTGGGCACGGTTTTCTGATCGCGCGCCTGTCCTACGACATCCTCGGCACCATTCCGATCGAAGCGATGGAGGCCCACGTACAGGTGCTGCGCGGTGGTCGCACCATCGAACTGGTCGAAGCCACGCTGCGCCATGACGATCGCCCGGCGCTGCGCGTGCGTGCATGGCTGATGCGCCCGAACGATACGCAGGCCATCGCCGGCACGCCGATCACCGGCATTGCTCCGCCGGAATCAATGCCCGCGTGGGACCCAGGTACGGTCTGGCCAGGTGGTTTCATCAAGAGCGTGGAGATCCGCCGACATGATCAGGGGACCGGCCGTGCCACCTACTGGGCGCGCGCGAAGCACGGGCTGCTGGACGGCGAGCCGGTCAGTCCGCTGGCCCGTGCCGCCACCCTGTTCGATCTGTCCAATGGCATGGCCGTGCGCGCCGATCCGAAGGAGGTCGCCTTCCCCAACCTCGATCTGACCGCGCACCTGTTCGGCATGCCCGAAGGCGAGTGGCTGGGCTTCGACACGTCGGTGTCGTTTGGCCACCAGGGTCTCGGCTTGACCAGCACCGTGCTGCACGATGCGCGCGGTCCGATCGGCATGCTCGGCCAGGCACTGACCGTACGCCCGTAATCCCCAAAAGGGCGGCGTCAGCCGCCCAGCGTACCCATGGTGAAGGTGTAGCCGGAGCTCATCAGGAATTCGCGCATGCGCATCTCCGCGCGCCGCGGTGAGGCCAGGTTGGCCGGTGCATACAGCGCGTAGACCACGCCCGCGCCTTCGATGGCTTCACGCCGCACGCCACAGTGGCGAGTCTCCGAAGCAATCACCCATCCATCCTTCAGCCGATCCGGTCCGATCGACTGGCCGTTCATCAGCCGGAACGTCAGCCAACGTACTTCCACAGAAGATTTGCTCATTGCCGGCATACCGCCAGCGTGCCGCGATCGTTCATGTCCTTGCTCGCCATTGCAGCTCCCTAAGACTTGGAACTCGACCATAGCGCCTTGCCATGTCGTGGGCGAATGAGACGGGAGGGGCCCTATGTCGCCAGGCCGAACCGCGTCCACAGCGCTTCGCGCCCCGGCTGCGTCAGGCGCAGTTCGCGTCGACCCTCAACCCGCCGAAGCCAATCGTTCTTCACGAAGCTGTCCAGCATCGCCTCGCCGACCAGCCCGGCCAGATGCGGGCGCCGCTCGGTGCAGTCCAGGCATCCTCGGCAGTAGCGCGCAGGCTTGACCGTCACGGGAAGCCGCAGCAGCTCTGCCAGCGGCTGGCCGAGCTCCTGCAGGAACGCTGCGCCCTCCACACTCACCTGCCAATGCGCCTGGTGCGGGACCAGGTGCCCTGCCTGCAACAAGCGGTCGGTGATCGCCACCGCATGCACACCGGCCAGATGCCGGTAGCAGGAACGCGCCTGGCGCAACGCCGGCATGCTGCGTGATGCCTCAGCGGTGCAGGACGGCGTGCGGTCCGCAACGCGCAGGATGCCCTCCAGCATGTCGGCGACTTCGTGCGAGGCCAGCCGGTGATAGCGATGGCGCCCCTGCGCGACAGCGACCAGCAGGTCGCCCTCGACCAGCCTGCGCAGATGCGTGCTCGCCGTCTGCGGTGTTACCCCAGCCACGCGTGCCAGCTCCGTCGCGGTATACGCACGCCCATCCATCAACTGCAGCAGCATGGATGCGCGCGCCTGGTCACCAACCAGGGCACCGACGCTGACAAGGGAACCGGAGGTGTGGACCATGCCCGCATTGTGGCACGCCGTTGCAGGCCGACAGTTCGATGCAGGCCGAAGCGTCGGCACCCGCTGCCACGGCACAGTGGTCCCCCCGATAGTGCAAGGCCTGCCATGAATTCCGCTCCGATTCCCCGCCGCTGCATCACCCCTTCGGTCCTGTACCCGGGCACGCCTGTGTTGCTGATGACCACGCTGAACGACGACGGCAGCAGCAGCAACATCAGTCCGTTGTCTTCGTTCTGGGCCCTGGGCAACCGGGTAGTGCTGGGCCTCGGCGTGCAGGGTCAGGGCTATCGCAACCTGCAGCTGCGCAACGAGTGCGTACTGAACTTCCCATCCTCCGCGCAGGCCGCACAGGTCGAGGCCATCGCGCGCGCGACAGGCTGCCACCCGGTACCCACTGCCAAACAGGCGATGGGCTACGTGCACGTCCGCGACAAGTTCGCGCTGGGGGGCTTCAGTGCGGTCGCCTCGACGCACGTCGCACCAGAGGCGATTGCCGAGTGCCCGCTGCAGGTGGAAGTCAGCGTGATGGCGATGCACCCGCCCGGCGAGGATGACGGTCAGGGCTTCGTGATCGTCGAAGGACGGATCCGTTGCGTGCATGCGCACGAAGCGATCACCGTGGCTGGCACCCAGCACATCGATGTCGCCCACTGGAAACCGTTGATCTATCTGTTCCGCCACTACCTGAGCGTGGGTGAACCAGTCGGGCGCAACTTCCGCGCGCAGACGCCGGTCCACGATCCGGCGTAGAGCGGGTGATTCAAGGTGCCGGCGATGGTCGGTGACTGGTCACTGAAATCCAGTACGACACCATGTTCACATAGCGGCCGTCGCGCTTCACCGCGCGCGGCTCGACGCCGGATTCGGTGAAACCCAGCGATTCATACAGCGCGCGCGCGGCGGCGTTGTCCGCCAGTACCGTGAGAGTTAGCGATTCGATGCCTTCCGCGCGCGCAGCCGCGAACGCGGCAAGAAGAAGCTGACGGGCGACACCCTGGCCTCGATGGCCAGCACCCACATGGACACTGTGCACTTCCGCCGTATGCCGTCGCGCCATCCGCACCGGGCGTACGTAACGCAGGAAGCCCACCAGCATGCCGTCAACGAACGTGCCGAAGTAGCGCGTGCCGGGATCGGCAAGCTGGGCGCGCATCACGTCCGCCGAGTCATCCTGCGCCTCGGCCAGCGTGGACAGGAACGCCGCGGGCGACTCGCGAAGGGCCTGCAACCGTGCTTGCCAGAGAATATCGGCGTCGTCAGCGCTGAGTTGCCGGAGAAGCATGCGACACACCTGTGAGGATGCTGATGCACAGGTGCCCAGCCTAGCGCGGGTTCGCCTGATACGGTGTGCATGCAAGAATGAAGACGGCTCCTTCTTCATTCTCTGCCATGACTGAACTTCAGATTCCCCGCGTTGGATGCGGCGCCGTCGTCCGTGATGCCGACGGCCGCATCCTGCTGATCCAGCGCGGACGCGATCCGGAGCGCGGGCACTGGGGCCTGCCCGGCGGCAAAGTCGACTGGATGGAAACGGTGGAGGCTGCCGTGGTCCGCGAAACTCGCGAGGAGACGGCGTTGGAAGTGACGCTGCTGCGCCTGCTGTGCGTGGCCGATCATTTCGAGCCGACACTTGCGCAGCACTGGGTTGCGCCGATCTTCGAGGCTCGGGCACCTGCCGGTGCCGAGGCCTCCATCCAGGAGCCGGGTGTGCAGACCGGCCTGGGCTGGTTCGCGCTGGATGCGCTGCCCCAGCCACTGACCCAGGCCACGGTGCAGGCGCTGGCCAGGCTGTAGCGGATATCGATCCGGACGCAGGTTAGCTGGCATCCAGGCAAACAAAAAAGCCCTGACCGGAGTCAGGGCTTTTCAATTGGAGGCCTCAAGCGGAATCGAACCGCTGTAAACGGATTTGCAATCCGGTGCATAGCCACTCTGCCATGAGGCCAACGTACTGCGCGCCAGGAACGGAGCCCTGACAAGACAAAACCCCATGATGGGGCCTGTCGGAACATGGAGCGGGAAACGAGACTCGAACTCGCGACCTCAACCTTGGCAAGGTTGCGCTCTACCAACTGAGCTATTCCCGCATAAGCCGCCATGGTACCGGAAATCCGGAACACACACCAGCGATTTCACTTTTCTGACTGCGCGTAAAGCCTTGTGGCCCAACGTGCCCCGCCTTGCCGTGGCGGGAGAAAAACAAGGCCCCTACCGGGGCCCTGTAGAATCTGGAGCGGGAAACGAGACTCGAACTCGCGACCTCAACCTTGGCAAGGTTGCGCTCTACCAACTGAGCTATTCCCGCAGATTCCGTTCGACCTGCGTCGAAGGAGCGCTATTGTGTCCAAATTCCTTCACGCCGTCAACAGTCTTCACACGATGCGGTCATGGGCGTCCGCACTGGGGTACGCTGCCCCGCCCAGCCCTGTGCGCCCATGTTCCTTCGCGGCAAGCCCCTGTTGATCGCCCTGCTGCTGCATCTGGTAGTAGCGCTGCTGTACTGGGCACTGATTCCGCTGGGAATGAACTGGTATCGCGACAATTTCGGCTTCACCTCGCATCGCGACATCGGCCTTGGCATCGCCCAGTTCTATCTGTTCCATATGTTCCTCGGCGCCCAGCCACTGATTGCGGTGCTGCGGCCGCTGTTCGCCAAACTGTTGGTGCTGGCGGTTCCGCTGACGTTCGCGACCTGGACGCTGATGCACAACCACCCGCTGCGCCTGCTGTACTTCACTGTCGGGCCTGGCCTGCTGGCGCTGGCCGCGATCGCCACATCGGTGTGCTATGCATCACGCAGCCGCCTGCCCGCTACCATGGACACCGCCGATGCCTAGACGTTACATCCGCCTGTTCTGGTTGCTGGTCGCGCTGACCTGGCTGGCGCTGATCGTCGCGCTGGTCAATGCCGGCTTCACCCCGGACTACTGGTTGCTGCACCGCCTGGAAGGCGCCGAGCTGCCCTACCCGACCAGCACTGTCATCGTGTTCGCGTTGCTGGGCACGGTTGAACTGGTCGTGGCCGCCTTGATCGTGCGACCGTGGAAATTGAAGCGGCTGTGGCTGCGCCTGTTGATTGCCTTCGTTCTGCTGTTGGCGTGGTCGGTACCGTGGATGCTGTCGGCCATGCATCAGCCGCCGGTGCACGGCATGCATCTGCTGTGGTTGCTGCTGCTGGACGTGGGACTGCTGCTGGCGCTGTGCGTGGTGTCGCTGGTCAGCGTCCTGGGACGCATTTCCGGCAGGAAGAAGACCCCGACTGCGGTTCCTTAAGGCGCTGGATCCGAGGGCTTCACCGCTTCATTTTCGGATCTCTTGCATGGATTGCGGCAGGCCGATGCAGGAAGTTGAGGATCCGCCAGCGACGAACGCCTGCATCGTGCCCCTGCCCATCGCATTCCGTGCTCCCCCTTCCTTCTGGCTGCTGGCATCACTCATCTGGCTGCTGCTGGTTGCCGCACTCATCCATGCCGGCTTCAAGCCAGACTACTGGCAACTGCGTCACACCGAGTCCGGGACACTGCCCTATCCCATCGGCTCGGTGATCACGTTCGCGCTGATCGTCCTCGTGGAAATGACAGCGCTGGGCCTGGCTGTGCAGCCATGGCGGTTCCGCCGCCTGTGGCTGCGGATCCTGATCAGCCTCATTCCATGGCTGGGGTGGAACGTCCTATGGGGCTTGGCTGCCATGCATCAATCCCCCGTGCGCGACGTCCACTCGAACTGGCTGCTCGGCATGAGCGCCCTCCTGCTGCTTGCACTGCTCGTGGTTGTGCCGGCCTCGCTTTGGCCTAGCCTGCGACGTTGGCTCGGGAACTGAGGCCCGCGCCCTACTTCCGGAACTCCACCCGCACATGCTGGCCGAAGCGCGCCTTGGCCGCGCCGTCGAACTCCAGCACACACTCCACCACCTTGGCCACGCCGCGCCCGGCATCTTCAGGCAGGCGCGCCTGCGCGAACACCGGACTGATGCGCACCACGCGCGCGGGTGGCAGTGAGCCGGTGTTCTCGGCGCCATCGCTGTCCGGCACGACGGTGGCCTTCATGCCCACCTGTACGGCATCGGCATAGGCGGCGCTCAGTTCTGCACGCACCTGCAGCGGGCGGGCCGGCAGCAGCGAGATCGCCGGCTTGCCAGCCTGCACGAATGCACCGAGGCCCGGCACCTGGCCGACCACGGTGCCGGCTTCCGGCGCGCTCAGCGACATCTGCTGCAGTTTCAGTCTGGCGTGTTCCAGCTTGTGCTGGGCCATGTCGACCTGCGCACCGGCCACATCGACATCGGCGCGCACACCTGCCAGCTGCTGCTTGGCCGCATCGGCCTGCTGGTTGGACGACACGCCTTCGCTGGCGCCGGTGGACAGACGGGTGGCGTTGCGCTCCAGTTCGCGCAGCTGCGCCTGGCTGCCCTTCAGACGGTCATTGGCCAAGGCGAGATCGGCAGTGGCCATCGCCACCTCCTGCTGCAACAGGGCGCCATCCAGCGACAGCAGCAGCTGTCCCTTCTTCACCGTGGCGCCCTCCTTCACCGGCGCGGCAGTGATCGAGCCATCCACCGGCGGCGCCAGCGCGATCAGGCCCCCCTCGACGTCGATGATGCCGCGCGCCACCGCGACCTTGCCGGCGGTGGCAGTGCCGGCTTTACCTGCAGGTGCTTGGGCAGGCGCGTCCTTGGAACAGGCGCCGAGCAGCAGCGCCGCGGACAGTACCAGGCTGAATGGAAGCAGGTGCAACGTCTTGGTCATGGGGCGGACTCTACAGTTTCGTTCTGGCGGCGGTCATCACGGACCATGCCGTCTTCCATGGCGATCACCCGATCGGCATGCCGGATCAGGCGCGGATCGTGGCTCACGCACAGCACGGTGGCGCCATGCGCACGTGCGTAGCGATGCAGGATGTCGATCACGCGCTGGCCGTTCTCGGCATCCAGCGCGCTGGTCGGTTCGTCGGCGAAGATCAGCGTCGGCGACTTGGCGAAGGCGCGCGCAACGGCCACGCGCTGCTTCTCACCACCGGACAGCTGCGCCGGTCGCATGTGGCTGCGGTGGCTGAGACCCACCTCGTCCAATGCCTTGCGGGCCAGCGGTTCGCTTTCGCGATTGCTCATGCCGCGATAGCCCAGCGGCAGCTGCACCTGTTCCAGTGCGGTCAGTGCCGGGAACAGATTGAAGCCCTGGAACACGAAGCCGACATGGTGCAGGCGGAAGCGCTCCACTTCGCTGCGCGTCATGTGGCCCACATCCTGCCCGAGCGCGTGCACGCGGCCGCCATCGGGCGCAGACAACCCAGACAGCAACGACAGCAGCGTGCTCTTGCCGCAACCGGATGGGCCCGATACCAGGGTCAGTTCACCGGGATAGATGTCCAGTGACAGGCCACGCAGCACCGGCACCTGCACGTCGCCGGACATGAAACCCTTTTCCAGTGCGTCGGCCTGCAGGGTCGGGGCGACGGCGCGTATGGAAGTCATCGGCCGGTCCTCAACGCAGCAGCAACGATGGATCGGAGCGGACGACACTGCGTACCGCCATGATGCTCGACAGCATGGCCATCACCGCGACCAGCGCCACGCAACCGATGATCACCATCGGTGTCAGCTGCACCGGCACGCGCTGGGTCTGTGCGATCAACAACACCACGGTGCTGAACGCCGCCGCCAGCAACATGCCCACGCCGCCGATCAGCAGCGCCTGCTCGAACACCACCCGCGCCAGCGCATAGCGACCGGCACCAAGTGCATTGAGCGTGGCGTACTCGCGTACCGAACCGGCCACCACCGAAGCAAACGACTGGTTGGTGATCACCGCGCCGACGAAGCAGACGATGACCGCCATGAACAACACTGCGATGCCGGCACCGGTATCGAACAGCCAGTATTGCTGCGAGCGGCTGGCGAACTCCGGTGCCGTCCAGAACTCGACCGGCGTGGCCTGCCCCATCGACGTGGCCAGGCGGTCGCGCACACGGTCGGCCAGGTCCGGCGAACGCAGGCCCGCCACGAAATAGGTACTGCCCTCGTGCGGATCGGTACCCGCGATGGCGCGCGCGGTATCCAGCGAGGCCAGCACGTTGACGCCACCAAGGCCACGCAGGCCCGGTTGTGCCGCGACCACGCGCACCGCCTTGCCATTGATCCACGCACGGTTGTTCTGCAGGCCCACGCCCAGCGTATCCAGATCGGCGCTATCGACGATCACCGCACCGGGTTCGCGCAGCTGCGCGCGCAGGTCGGCGGGCAGGATACGCGCGAACATCATCGCGTCGCCTTGGGTGGAGATGCCGGACAGATACACAGACACGTTACCGGTACCCTGCGCGCTGGAGCGCCATTCGCCATCGACCCACTCGTAGGGTTCGACGCGGGTGACATCCGGGTCCATGCGCAGGTGGCTTTCCACATCCGCACTGATTGCATGGCCGTAGTTCACGCTCTGGGTGCCGGGGAAACCGGCCCAGATATCAGCCGACGATGCCTTCACGTAGATCGCGGCGGTACCGAAGATACCCAGCACCAGCGCCGCCTGCACGATCAGCAGCACGCCAGCGAAGCACATCGCCAGCACTACCGGCAGGAACCGGCGCCACTCATAGGCCAGGGTCTTGCGGGCCAGCGCGATCATTGCTGTTCGCCCTCACCCTCAGCCGGCAGCGGTGCACCGCCAAGCGCGCGGTACAGCGAAGCAAAAGCGAGCACGCGTGCGCCCTGCGCACCGATCAGATCAGCCTGCGAGGCAAGCGCGGCACGCTGCGTGTCCAGTCCATCGAACTCGCTGGACAAACCCAGCTGCACCTGCCGTGCCTGGCGCTTGAGCTGCTGGCCGGCGGCATCATTGGACGCACGCAGCGACTGGATGCTGCTGTCCTGGCGTGCAAGGCTGCCGAGTGCGCCTTCCACCTCACTCACGCCTTCCAGTACCGCTTTGCGATAACCGAGCAACGCGGCATCCAACTGCTTTTCATCGGCATTGAAGCGCGCACGACGCTGGCCCCAATCCCACAGCGGGATATCGACGTACGGGCCGATCGACGGACTGGAATCGGAGTTGGAGCGGGCGTTCTGGGTGAGGTTGTACGCGTACAGGATGGAGCCACCAAGACTGACCCGCGGATACATCGCGGCACGTGCGGAGCCCTTGCTGGCCGCGGCCTGCATCACTTCAGATTCGGCCAACAGAATCTGCGGACGGTGGCGCAGCAGATCGGCCGGTACCTGCTGCAGGGAGAACGTGCCCAGCTTCGGCGGCGCGCGATAGGTGCGCCAAGCTGGATCCGGGCCATCGCGGCCCAGCAGCAATGCCAGCGCGCGGGCCGCGTTGTCAGCGTTTTCCCGGGCCTGTGCGATGGCGGCGCGGGTCGCGGCCTGGCGTGCACGCAGGCGATCCAGTTCGCCGGGCTCATCCAGGCGCAGGCGCTGACGGACCAGGGCCAGTTGTTCGCCGCGGTCATCCACGGCCTGCTGCCGGGCCAGCAGGTCCTGCTGGGCCTGTGCCACGGTCAGGTCCAGATAGCTGCGCACCACGTCGGCAATCACCGCCACCTGCGCGGCATTGCGCAGCGCCTCGGCATTGCCGGCCGAAGCCTGCGCGCTCAACTGCGCGCTCTCGGCGGCACCGAACAGGCCCAGGTCCCAGATCGCTTCGATGCCGGCATGGAAGTAGGTATCGACGGCGGCGGCGTCCTGCACCTGCTTGGCGCTGGCCGAGATCTCCGGCAGGAAACGCGAGTCGGAAGTGCCGGCGACGATCCGAACGGCCTGCAGGCGCAGCGTAGCCTGCTGCAGGTCCAGATTGCCGGCGATGGCCTGGTCGACCAGGCCATCCAGTGCCGGGTCGGACAGCACTTTCCACCACTGTCTGGCATCCACTGCCACGCCCTGGCCCTGCGGCACCTGGGTCCAGGTGCTGGGCGTGCGGTCAGGCAGGTCCGGAACAGGCACCGACATGCAACCGGCCAGGGCCAGGGTTGCCAACAACGCACCAGGGCGCAGCACTGCATGCAGGGTGAGTCCGCGCCCGGTCCTGGGCACTGCCACTGAAGTGATACGCCTGACCACCAGCCCGCCAACGTGTAGAAGGAGCATGAAGGCTACCGTGCGATTGTGGAGCGAACATGGAGAAATCGTCCGAAAAAGGTCACAGCACGCGTGCGGTTCAGGCAACGCCGACCCAGTCTTTCACTACGCTTTCAATGCGTTCCCGGCACGGAACACTGGACGACTTTCACAGCGTATTGCACATTGCGGCATTGTCTTGCTTCGATGCTGCCCGACCGTGAAACGCCCCCGCCGCTGGCTGCTGATTGGCTCGATCACGACAGAGACTGTCGGTGTGATCGTGCTCGTCCTGACCACCCCACTGGTCTCGAACGCCACGCTGCTACTGATGGAGCGCAGCAACTTCATTCCCGCCGAATCCTCGATCTTCACGTTCGAGCCGTATGCCATCAACCAGGGCTCGTCGAACTACTGGTTGTACGGGAAGGACCGGACCTACTACTACCACTTCACCTACGAAGATGACGCTCCCTACGTCTACATCCCGCAGGACAACCGCTGCCCCGGTTTCCACCGGCAGGATGCCCGGATCTGGTGCAGCGCCCTGCCCGGCAAGGCACGCTAGCGCGGCGGTGGTGCAACCGGTGTGACAAACGAAAAACGCCCCCTTGCGGGAGCGTTCTTCTTGCATCTGGAGCGGGAAACGAGACTCGAACTCGCGACCTCAACCTTGGCAAGGTTGCGCTCTACCAACTGAGCTATTCCCGCAGATTCCGTTCGACCTGCGTCGAAGGAGCGCTATTGTGTCGATATTGCTGCACGGCGTCAACAGGAATTTTCGCGTGCATTGTGGGGCGGCGTTCAGGCCCCTGCGCCCGGGCCTCAGGTCCGCAGGCCAGGCCGGACTTGCCGCAGCAGAGCCACGTTCTCGTTGATACGCCCTTGGATCATGCTCAGGGTGTCTTGAGCAATAACGCTTGAATACATGCCGTTGGCGATTTCGGTGAATTGGCTGGCCACCTCGCAGATGCTGTCAATCGCCAGACTGGCGTCACCCTGCTGCACTTCTGCTTCCTCGGCAAGCCGAAGCATGTCAGCACGGGAAATCGCCAGTGCCTCCCCCATGACGTCCATCTGGTGATATCCGTTGGGTCCTTCGCAGAAGGTCACGTCGTAGGCCGGGGCCAAGCGCCATTGCCCATCCGGCGACATGATGTAGGCAAAATTCTTCGGATGGTCGTCCCGGTTGTTGAAGGCGACGTTGAAGACCGCACGCTCGAAGGCCACGACCATTTGCCGCACGTCATTGGTACACAGCTGGGTCGCGCGCAGGAAGTTGACATAGTCCAAGGACCCCGCCGTCTGGTAGTTGGCGCCCGTGAATGCGGCAAGACTCTGCATGGGTACACGCAACCCATCGTGGCGATCAAAGCGCTTGCTGGCGAACGCGGCCAGCCCATTGGGCAGGCTGAAGTACTGCGTGTCCGGGGTCTCGATGCCGCACCTGCGCAAGCACTCGGCGTAGACCATTTCAATGGCGCACACCTCGGCATGCTCTTCTCTGGCCGGGAACTTGACCAGCCAGGCTTCGAACTCTGGCGCGGTAGCCGTGGTGAACCCACCGAACTGCGGATCGCGATAGACAAGTGCCTTGGGCCTTGCACCTTGGGGTGAGCCGCCCACCAGCAGCAAGGTCTGCAGAAATTCGCCACCTTCTCCCCGGAGCACCTCCTGCACTTCAGCGGCAAGCTGCTCCAGCGGGACGTGGACCTGCGGCGCCTCGCCCTCGGGTGCCACAGGTTCAAACGTCATGGCCCCCATCGCGTTGCCACCGATGCAGGCCAAACGCTGGAGCAGGCCGATGCGTGCTGTGCTGATCCTTCGGCGCCTGAACATGCGGTCCATCAGCAGCATGCCCCAGCCGTCTGGCAAGGCGTCATACACGGGCCCGGGCAGTTGCAGTTGATGGTCCGGAAAATCCCGCCGCAACGGAGGGCCGGCCAGCGGCAGCTTGTACGAAGACAGCTCCAGCCCCCTTTGCCTGGCCTCGTTGCTGTACTCGAACGCGATCAGCGGGCGACCGGTCAGGGCGGTGGTGGAGACCAGCGTTCCCCAGAGCCATCGCTCTCCCCACCCCTCGTAGAAGACATTCACTTGCTCAGGCATTGCGGGGCTTCCTCTTCGTCCGGAGGCGATTCGCGGCCTCTTCGTAGCGCCGAATGTCTTCGATGCTGTCCAGCTTTGGCTGGAACAGGCCTTCGAGCTCGTTGATCCGACCAAGGACCATCGCCACGCGGACCACCGCCTCGAAGCCAACATTGCGCCCGGCCTCCAGGTTGGACACGGTGTTGGTCCCGATGCCGGCACGCCCGGCCAGATCCGACTGTGTCATGCCCAACGCCATGCGCTCTATGCGCAAGCGCTCGCAGAGTCGCTTGACGACCTCGCCGGGCTTGCTGAAGCCCAAATCCAACATAGCGCTCACCACCCTCTTCCCATTCCAGTTGGCACCCAAATTATAGAATCGGCACCACCGCTGTTCAATGAATTTAATTCCCTAATTTTGTGGCTTATATGCGTATTCACGTAAATAAATACAGAATCATGGAATTAGATAGCCATCGAATTGCGCATCACGTGCGTAGGCCACGGCGATGGAAGTAGACCTGCTCAGCGATGCGCCGCGTGGCCGCCGTATGCAGCAGCGCATCGAACGGCCAGTCGGCCTGCAGATGATCCATCGCCCAGCGCAGCAGGCGCTTGCCATGGAATGCCGGCGCCACCTGCCGCGCCACCCGTTCCGCTTCCCGCCCTTGCCCACGCAGATGGCGGGCAATCGCCTCGCCGACCGCCCAGCCATGCCGCCACGAGGAATGGATGCCTCCGGCGGACAGTGGTGAGACGATGCCCGCCGCGTCGCCGGTCAGGATCACGCGTTGGCCGGTGAACGGCCCATCCGGCCGGCCGCAGGGCACCAGCCCTGCGCGGGTGGCCGAGGGACGCGCCGAAGGCGGAATGCCGACCACATCGCGCACGTGCTCAAGAAAGCCATCGATATCAGGCGGCCGCACCTGGTTCGGGTCATGGCGCAGCGCCAAGCCGACCTGCAGCCCGGTCGGGTTCTGTGCGACCCACCCGATGTAACCCGGTGCAAAGCGCTTGCTGACGAAGCAATGGAGTGCGTCGCCCTGCGGCAACTGGAGGCCGGCGAACTCACGTTCCACGCCGTAGAGGTTGTCAGGCACCTTGCCGAGCCCGGTGCGCTGGGCAACGCGTGAGCGTGCACCATCGGCACCGACCAGGTAGGCGCACCGCCCTGCCCCTTCCACCTGCCAGCCGTCACCACTGCGATGGGCGCCGGTGAAGGACTGCTGCAGGCGAAGGTCGACACCATTCGCGCGCAGCTCGCTGGCCAGCCAGCGCATCAGGTTCGGCGTATCGGTGGTGAGGAAGTAATAGCCCGGCGCGGCCAACAACACGCTGCGCAGGTTCGGCGCATACAGCCGCACATTGGCAACGCGTTGCACCAGGCATTCGGGCATGCGCCCCAGCCAGGTCTGCTCCATCGCTTCCTTCACCACGATGCCGGTGGTGTGCAGGCGTTCGCCGGGGTCGGCCTTGCGTTCGAGCACGCAGACGCGCAAGCCATACTGGGCGGCAGCCAACGCGCAGGCGGTACCCGCGAAACTGGCGCCGACGATGACCACGTCGTGGTCGTAGGCGGAGGATTGATGAGGCATCGCGGCGTCACCCTTGGAACGAAGGATGCAGCATCCAACCTTCATGTGGTGGGGCGATGGGGCGACGGTGAAGTGGCAATGAAGCGCGTTGGACGCAAACGAAAAACGCCCCCTTGCGGGAGCGTTTTTCTTGAATCTGGAGCGGGAAACGAGACTCGAACTCGCGACCTCAACCTTGGCAAGGTTGCGCTCTACCAACTGAGCTATTCCCGCTTGGGAGGCGAAATTTTACCTATTCCAAGAATGGCGTCAAGCGCTTTTTCTCAGGGTCTGCGTGGCACCTTGCATTGCGTATCCACGCATGGCATGGATCTACTATGGCATCCCCGCAAACCGATGGATCCGCATCATCTGTGGATGCGGCATTTACAGTTGATCCACGCCATGCGTGGATAAACGCACCGATGGGGTCAGAGCCCATTCCTGAGGAAAGGGATCCGCCCCCAGGGCTCAGTTGCCCAGCTTCTTCTGCCGCGCACGCTCGCGCGCAGCGCGCTCGTCATCGCGCAGGCTCGGCCAGGCGGCGTGCAGGTACTGCAGGCCCGACCACAGGGTCAGCACCGCGGCGATCGCCAGGGTCCAGTCGCCGATATGGAACACCGGCCAGCCCATCCAGATGTCTTCCACCGGCACGTTCGGTGCCACCGAATACAGCAGGCAGAGCAGCGCGACCATCTGCGCGGTGGTCTTGACCTTGCCGATCATCGCCACGCGCACCTTGGCGCGCTGGCCGAGTTCGGCCATCCATTCGCGCAGCGCCGATACCGCAATTTCACGACCAACGATCACCGCCGCCCAGAACGCCATCCACGGCGTCGGGTGACCCTGCACGATCAGGAACAGCGCCACCGCCACCATCAGCTTGTCCGCGACCGGGTCGAGGAAGGCGCCGAAGGCCGATTCCAGCTGGTAACGGCGTGCGATCCAGCCATCGAGCCAGTCGGTGATCGCGGCCAGGCCGAAGATCGCCGCCGAAGCGAAGTTGGTCCAGGTGTAGGGCAGGTAGAACACCAGCACCAGCACCGGGATCATCACGATCCGCAACAAGGTCAGCCAGGTGGGCAGGGTCAACTTCATGCTTGCGTGCTTCTCTCTCTACTCGGCCGGATCAGGCGTGGCCAACCCGTGCAGGTTAGCGTAGATACGTGCCGCGAGGGCGTCATTGATACCTTCCACCCTGGCGATTTCCGCTTCACCAGCGGCTTTCAGGCCGACCAGGCCGCCGAAATGCTTGAGCAGGCTGGCGCGGCGGCGCGGCCCGATACCAGGGATGTCCTCCAGCTTGCTGGTCATCCGCGCCTTCTGGCGGCGGCCGCGGTGGCCGGTGATGGCGAAGCGGTGCGCCTCATCGCGCACCTGCTGGATGAACTGCAGCGCCGGATTGGCCGCGCCCGGGCGCAGCTCGCGGCCATCGGGCATCACCAGCGCTTCGTGGCCGGCGCGGCGTTCCACGCCCTTGGCCACGCCCACCAGCAACACGCCTTCCACGCCCAGGTCGGCCAGCGCGGCCTGGGCCTGGGCCAACTGGCCGGCGCCGCCGTCGATCAGCAGCACGTCCGGCAGCACGCCCTGCTCTTCCACTGCACGGCGGAAGCGGCGGTCGATGGCCTGGCGCATGGCGGCGTAGTCGTCGCCCGGCTCGATGCCGCTGATATTGAAGCGGCGGTACTGCGCGCGCACCGGACCGGCGGCGTCGAACACCACGCATGAGGCCACGGTGGCCTCACCCATGGTATGGCTGATATCGAAACATTCAACACGCTTGACCGGCTCGGCCAGGCCCAGCATGTCGCGCAGCGCGTCGCTGCGCGCGTGCTGCGCGTTGCGGCTGTTGAGTTCGGTCGCCAGGGTCAGCTGCGCGTTGCGGCTGGCCAGTTCCACATAGCCGGCGCGTTCGCCGCGCACGTTCCACTTCAGCTGCACCTTGCGCTCGGCCGAGGCCGACAGCGCGGCCACCAGCAGGTCGGCATCGGGAATCTCGCGATCCAGCAGGATCTCGCGCGGCGGCTCGAATTCGATGTAGTACTGCGAGACGAACGCGGCCAGCACTTCCTCCGGGCTATCTTCACCGTTGGTGCGTGGGAAGAACGGGCGGGTACCGAGGTTGCGGCCATCGCGGAAAGCCAACAGCAGCACGCAGGCCTGCGAACCCTGCATGGCCACCGCCAGCACGTCCAGATCGGCGGCACGGCCATCCACGTACTGGCGGGTCTGCATGCTGCGCAGCGAGGAGATCAGGTCGCGCAGGCGCGCGGCCTGCTCGAACTCCAGTGCCTCGCTGGCGGCCTGCATCTGCTCGCCCAGTTCGCGGGTCAGCTCGTCGCTCTTGCCTTCCAGGAACAGTGCGGCGCGACGCACCGATTCGGCGTAGTCCGGCGCCGGCACCAGCTCCACGCAGGGCGCGCTGCAGCGACCGATCTGGTACTGCAGGCACGGCCGCGAGCGGTTGCGGAACACGCTGTCCTCGCAGCTGCGCAGCTTGAACAGCTTGTGCATCAGGTTCAGCGTTTCGCGCACGGCGGTAACGCCGGGATACGGCCCGAAGTAGCGGCCGGGAATGGCGCGCGGACCGCGATGCAGCGCGATGCGCGGCCAGTCCTCTCGGGTCAGCAGCACGTGCGGATAGGTCTTGTCGTCGCGCAACGAGACGTTGTAACGCGGCGACAGTGATTTGATCAGCTGGTTTTCCAGCAGCAGCGCCTCGGCTTCCGAGCGCGTCACGGTCACGTCCATGCGCGCGATCTGCGAGATCATCGACATGATCCGCGCGTTCTTCGGGCTGCCGTTGAAATAGCTGCCGACACGGTTGCGCAGCGCGCGCGCCTTGCCCACGTACAGCAACGTGTCGTCGGCGGCGTACATGCGGTACACGCCAGGGGCGGTACTGAGCTGGGCCGCGAAGGCCTTGCCGTCGAAGGCCGGGGCGGGAACGTCTGTCATTCGCTGATCGGGACTTCACTGAGCACGCCGCTGTCCGGGTCGAATCGCAGCACGGCATGGGCGTCGGTCTCGGCGATCCACACCGCACCGGCGCCTACCGCCAACCCCGCCGGGCCATGCAGGCGTCGTGGCAACGGCTGGGTGGTCAGTTCGCCACCGCCCAGGCGCAGCGTGCGCAGGCGGCCGTTGCCGGTATCGGCAATCCACAACAGCGGCGCATCCGGACTCAGCGCGATGGCCTGTGGGAACTGCAGGCTGGCGTCCGAACGCGGACCGTCTTCGCAGCCGAAGCGCCACGGCCCCTGCCCGACCAAGGTCTGCACCAGATCGCCGCGCAACTGCAGCGCGCGGATCGAGGAACCCAGCGCATCGGCCACGTACAGCACCTGCTGCACCACGGCCAGCGCAGTCGGCTGGGCAAAGGCAGCCAGATGCCCGCTACCATCACGCTCGTCGATGGAACCACTGCCCGCGCGCCATTGCAGGCTGCGCTGGCCCAGGTGGTAGCTCCAGATGCGGTTGTCGCCAGCCATGGCGATGTGCAGCTGGTTGTCGGCAATGGCCAGGCCGACCGGATGGTCCAGCGCAACCTGCCGCGCCTGCGCGACCGGGCCTTCCATCGGTGCACCGGGACGGCCGTTGCCGCACAGGGTATCGACGATCCCGGTCAGCAGGTTGATACGACGCACCGCGTGGTTGCCGGTGTCGGCGACGTACAGCGAATCGCGCTCCAGCACCAGCGCCTGCGGGCGGTGGAACGCGGCTTCGGCGAGGTTGCCGTCCATGAAATCGGCGGTGCCCAGCCCGAACTGGCGAAGGATGCGGCCACCATGGCTGCATTCGAGGATGCGGTGATGGCCGCTGTCGGCGATGTAGAGCCGTTCGGTGCTGACCGCCAGGCCCAGCGGGAAGCGCAGCGCCTGGCGGGGTTCCGGGTGCAGTTCGCTGCCGCCACGCGGCGGCGCCGACGGTGCGCCTTCGCACAGCGCGTTCAAGGCACGCTCCAGCTCACCGGGTGCACCCTGCCCGACCAGCCGTTGCTGTTCGCGGCCCTGCGCATCCAGCAGCACCAGGGTCGGCCAGGCGGTGATGCCGAAGCGGCGCCAGCCATCCCAGTCGGCATCAAGCAGCACCGGCATCGTCAGGCCCTGGCGACGCAGCAGCTTCAATGCGGCGCCGGCCTCGCGTTCGAAATCGAAGCGCGGCACCTGCAGCACCAGCGGCTGCAGCTTGCCGGGGTGGCGCGACAGCCATTGGCCGAACTCGGCCAGGCGTTGCGCGCTCCAGGCGGAGGCGGCGTTGACAAACAACAGCGCCACCGGCCGACCGCGCAGTTCGGTCAGGGTGCAGGGGGTGGCGTTGAGCCAGGTGGCGAACTCGGGCAGGTCCGGGACGGGCTGGACGTTCATGGCCCGATTATGCCGGAGTCGGCGTCATGCAACAGTCGTGCCACGGCACGTTTTGCAGCATCGTCGACCAATGTCCAGACCTGTTCGAAATGCTCACTTCCGCCGGTGTACGGGTCCGGGATCGCACCCCTGCCCTGCCCGCCGGACCACGGCAGGTACAGCGCCAGGCGTTCGCGCTGGGCGGGTGTGGCCAGCCGACCCGCATCGCGCAGGTTGGCCTCATCGGCGCACAGGATCCAGTCGAAGCGGTCGAAATCCGCGACCTGCAGCTGGCGCGCGCGCAGGCCGCCGATGTCCACGCCATGCCCGGCCGCGCAGCCGATCGCTCGCCGGTCCGGTGGCTCGCCCACATGCCAGTCGCCGGTGCCGGCCGAATCGACCTGCACCCGACCAGCCAGCGGCGAGGCGTCCAGGCGCGCGCGCAGCGCTCCTTCGGCCATCGGCGAACGGCAGATGTTGCCGAGGCAGACGACCAGCAGCTTCATCGGGCAGCCAGCGTCTGCAGCAATGCTTCAGCGCGTTCCAAGTCCTCGGGCGTGTCGATGCCCGGCGGGAACGGTTCGGGCGAGATCGCCACGCTGATCGGGAAACCCGCTTCCAGCACGCGCAGCTGTTCCAGCGATTCGATCTGCTCCAGCTGGCCCGGCGGCATCGCCGCGAACTGCTGCAGGAAACCGGCGCGATAGCCGTAGATGCCGATGTGGCGCAGCCAGTTGTGACCGGCCGGCAGCGTGTCACGGCTGCGTGCAAAGCCATCGCGGTGCCAGGCGATCGGGGCGCGGCTGAAGTACATCGCCTCGTTGCGCACGTTGCGCACCAGCTTCACCACGTTCGGGTCGAACAGGGTATGCGCGTCTTCGACGGTCGTGGCGAGGGTCGACATCGGTGCATTGCCTTCAACCAGTGCCTGGGCCACCGCGCCGATACCCGCCGCCGGCGCGAACGGCTCGTCGCCCTGCAGGTTGACCACGACGGTGTCATCGGCCCAGCCGGCGATGCGCGCGCACTCGGCCAGGCGGTCGGTACCGGAGGCATGCGAGGTGGCGGTCATCGCCACCTTCACTTCGGCCAGGCCGGACAGTGCGTCGGCAATGCGTTGATCGTCGGTGGCGACCCAGACCTCGCCGGCACCGGCCTGCAGCGCGCGACGCGCCACGTGCAGCACCAGCGGCTCACCGCCCAGCGGGCGCAGCGGCTTGCCCGGCAGCCGCGAGGCGGCATAGCGGGCCGGGATGGCGACGACGAATTCGGTCATGGGGCGGTACTCGGCAGGCTCGTTACAACGGGAATGCGGCCGGCGGCGTATGAATGCAAGCGCCGCCGCGCCACTCAGTTCGGTCGCAGCTTGTCCAGGCGGTCGGTCAGCGCCACCCAGAATGCGGCAGGCAGCTCGGCGCGCAGCGGGACCGCGTAGTGCCAGTCATTGCCGAACGCGCGGCATTTCACCGCGTCCTTCTCGGTCATCAGCACCGGCAGCTGGCTGCCAAAGGACAGGTCCTGCGGCTGATAGGCCTGATGGTCAGCGAAGGCGTGCGGCACGACACCGATGCCACGCGCGCGCAGCATGTCGAAGAAGCGCTGCGGGTGGGCGATGCCGGCCACGGCGTGCACGCGCTGGCCCTTGAAATACGACAGCGGACGGGCACGGCCACCGGCCAGCGGTTGTGCGCTGTCGATGTGCAGGGCCATCGGCCACTGGCCGAAGCCGCAGGCCTGTGCTGCAGTCTCCTCATCGGCCTGGCCGAGGTTGACCACGCGGAAATCGCACTCGCTGGCGCGGCTGACCGGCTCACGCAGCGGCCCGGCCGGAATCATCCGGCCATTGCCGTAGCGGCGCTGCGCATCGACCACTTCGATCTCGATGTCGCGTGCCAGCCGGTAGTGCTGCAGGCCGTCGTCGCAGACGATCACATCGCAGCCGGCCTCGATCAGCGCCTTGCCGGCTGCAACACGATCACTGTCCACGCGCACCGGCACGCCGGTCTTCCAGGCAATCAGCACCGGCTCGTCGCCACCCTTGGCGGTCGGCGTATCGGCCTTTACCCACAGCGGCTTGTCGGCATCTTCGCGGCCGTAGCCACGACTGGCCACGCCCGGCTTCCAACCAGCGGCACGCAGGCGCTCCACCAGCGCGATGGTCAGCGGCGTCTTGCCAGTTCCACCGGCGGTGATGTTGCCAACCACGATGACCGGCACCGGCAGCGTGTAGCGCTTGCGCCAGCCACGCCGATAGGCGCGCCGGCGCAGCGCGGTGACGCCGGCATACAGCGGCGCCAGCAGGCGCATCGCCCACGGAACCGGGGTGCCGTCGTACCAGTACGGCGGGGTCTGGGTACCCTTGCCGGCCATCAGTCCTGCCTTTCGCGGAACTGCATGCTGTGCAGATGCTGGTACAGGCCACCCATGGTGAGCAGCTCTTTGTGGGTACCGCGCTCGACGATGCGACCGTGGTCCATCACCAGCACCTGGTCTGCATGCTCGATGGTCGACAGGCGATGCGCGATGACCAGCGTGGTGCGCTCGGGCATCAATCGCTGCAGCGCGTCCTGCACCAGGCGCTCCGACTCGTTGTCCAGCGCTGCGGTGGCTTCATCGAGGATCAGGATCGGCGCGTCGCGCAGGATCGCACGCGCGATCGCCAGGCGCTGGCGCTGGCCACCGGACAGCAGCGCGCCGTTCTCGCCCACCGGGGTCTGCAGCTGCTGCGGCATGCGTGCGATGAACTCCCAGGCATTCGCGGCTTCAGCTGCCGCTCGGATCTGTTCATCCGTCGCGTCCATGCCATAGGCGATGTTGGCGCCGATGGTGTCGTCGAACAACATGACCTTCTGCCCGACCATCGCCACCTGGCGACGCAGGTCGGCCAGCGGATAGTCGTCCAGTGCCACCCCGTCGAGGGTGATACGCCCGCCGCTGGGTTCGTAGAAGCGCGGCACGAGCCGGATCAGGCTGGTCTTGCCGCTGCCGGATCGACCAACGATGGCGGTGACCGTACCCGGCTTGGCCACGAAGCTGATGTCGTCCAGGGCGATGCCACTGTCTTCGCGGTAACGCAGCATGACGTGCTCGAAGGCCAGTTCGCCACGCACGCGCTGCACCGTGTTGCGGCCTTCGTCGCGCTCGACCGGCATGTCGAGGATGTCGAACAGGCGCTCGGCGGCGGACACACCGCGGGAGATCGAGGACTGCACGCTGGTCAGGCGGCGCAGCGACGGGATGATCGCCGTCATCGAGATCATCAGGCCCATGAACTGGCCGGCATTGAGGCGCCCTGCCAGTGCTTCACGGGTCGACACCCAGACGATCACCGCCAGCGCCAGCGCGGCCAGGAACTGGACCACGCTGGAGGCACCGGCACGGGTGATTTCCACCTTCATGTTCAGCGCCAGCATGCGGTTGGCCAGGCGCGAGTAGCGCGACATCTCATGCTGCTGGGTGCCGTGCACCTTCACTTCCTGCTGGGCCGCCAGTGACTGCTCGGCGGTCTGCGCCATCGTGCCCATGCCGTCCTGGATACCGCGGCTGATGCGCCGGTAGCGCTTGCCCACGTAAGACACGATCACGCCGATCATCGGCACCACCACCAGCATGGCCACGGTCACCTTGACGCTCATCTGCAGCATCACCGCCAGCATGGCGATGATGGTCAGGGTGTCGGCAACCACGGTCTTGAGCGCATCGGCGCTGGCCTGGGTGACCTGCTCGGTATCGAAGTTGAGGCGGCTGACCATCACCGGCGTCGATTCGGTATCGAAATGCGAGGACGGCAGGTGCAGGTACTTGGCCAGCACCTGTTCACGCAGGTCGCGCACCACGCTGCGACCGGTCTTGGCCAGCGCGTAGTCGCTCACCCAGGTGGCGGCGCTGCGCATCAGGAACAGGCCAAGGATGGTCAGCGGCAGGATCACCGCCATTTTCGGTTCGGGATTGACGAAGCCACGGTTGACCAGCGGCTCCATCAGCTTGGTGAAGTGGTAGCCGGCTACCGACTCCACCGCCATGGCGATGACGGCGGCGACCATCATGCCCCAGTAGGCACGGGTGTATCCCAGCAGACGTTTGTAGATCGGCCACACCGGCGCGTGTTTGGAACTCATGGACGCACCTCGGGTGCTGTTGCAATGGCAATACGGCGGAAGCCGAGCTGACCCAGCGCATCCTGCGCGGTCACCACGGCCTGATAGGGCGTGCGGGCATCGGCACGCAACAGCACCGGCTGGGTGCGGTCGCTGCCGGCAACGGCCGCGATGGTCTGCTTGACCGACTCGACGTCGCTGCGCAGCACTTCCTGGTCATTGATGAAGTAGCGGCCTTCGGCGTTGATCAACACGCTGAGCGAGCGCGGCGGCTCATTGCTGGGCTGCTGGCTGGCCGTAGGCAGCTCCACCTGGAGTGTCGAGCGCGCATCGAAGGTGGTGGTGACCACGAAGAAGATGATCAGCACCAGGATGACGTCGATCAGTGGCACCAGGTCGATATGCGGCTCATCCTGGGATCGGTCGTTGCCGATACGCATCGATCAGGCCTTCGCCGTGGCCGCGCCGGCCGGGCGCGTGGCAGCAGCAGGGTTCATCACGCCGGGGCGGCCATCCAGCGTATCCAGCAGCGCGCTGGCTTCCTGCTCCATCTCTACCACGTAACCGTGGATACGGCCCTTGAAGTAGCGGTGGAACATCAGCGCTGGAATGGCGACGATCATGCCGGTGGCGGTGCACACCAGCGCCTTGCCGATACCACCGGCCAGCTGGTTCACATCACCCACGCCATGGTCGAGGATGCCCAGGAACATCTGGATCATGCCGATCACCGTGCCCAGCAGGCCCAGCAGCGGCCCGGCCGATGCGATGGTGCCCAGCGCGTTGAGGAAACGCTCCATGCGGTGCACCAGGTGGCGGCCGGTGTCTTCGATGCGCTCGCGGATCTGGTCGCGCGGGCGGTTGCGTGCTTCCAGCGCGGCGGCCAGCAGCGCGCCCAGCGGCGAGTTCGCACGCAGGGTCTGCAGGTGGGCCGGGTCGAGCTTGCCGCGTGCCGCCCAGTTGCGCACTTCCTGGCCGAGGCCGGGCGGCAGCACTTCAGTACGTCGCAGGGACCAGAAACGCTCCAGGATGATCGCCAAAGCCAGTACGCCCAACAGCAGCAGCGGCACCATCGGCCAGCCACCGGCCTTGACCAGTTCCCACACGTTTCAACCCTCCGGCCCAACGGCCGCTTGTTCGATCGGCGATAGGATAGCAGCCGACCGCGCCCGCCCAGCGGCATCCCACCACCGGGATGCGTGGATGCGCTGTTCACGCAGCTGCAGCCCTTGTGCGCCAAGCCATATGCGGATCGCCCCGGAATCGGCCGTGGCCAGCACCTCGGCCCCTTGCGCCTGCCAGCGCTGGACCACGTCCTGGCGGGGGTGCCCGAAGCGGTTGCGGTGCCCAGCCGAGACCACCGCCAGCCGTGGCGCCACGGCCTCGACCCACGGCGCGCTGGAACTGCCACCGCTGCCATGGTGCGGCACAAGCACCACATCCGCCTTCAGCGCTGCCGGGTATGCCTTCAGCAGCGCCTGCTCGGCCGGGCGGCCGATATCGCCAGGCAGCAGGACCACGCCGTGACGGCTGGCGACGCGCAGCACGCAGCTGTCCTCGTTCTCGGCCTGGCGGCTGCCCGGCGCCGGGTGCAGGACCTGGAAATCAACCCCGTCCCACTGCCAGCGCATCCCCTGCTGGCAGGGCGTGGCGCCGGCGATGGTGCTGCCCGGTGGCGCCAGCAGCTGCAGCCCGGGCAACTGCCTTCGCAGGCCCGGCAGGCTGCCGGTGTGATCAAGATGGTCATGGCTGAGCATCGCCTGCTGCGGCGGCCCCTGTCCGAGCGCGCGCAGGGCCGGGACCAGAATGCGTTCGTTGCCGTCGCCGCCGGTCGGCGGCCCCACGTCGTACCAGAGCGCGTGCCGCGCCGTACGCACCAGCACCGCGGTGCCCTGCCCTACGTCGTGCACCAGCAGCTCCAGTTCGCCTTCAGCCGGTGCATGCCGGGCGGGCCACAGAAGCGGCAGGCACAGCAGCAGGCCTGCCAGGCCACCGCCAGCGCCAGCGCCGCGTGGCAGCAGCCACCAGAACACCCCCGCCACTGCCGCCGGCACCGCCCAGCGCGGTGCCTCGGCCAGCCACCACATCGCCTGCGGGTGCAGCGCCAGTGGCTGCAGGGCCTGCCAGCTGAGCTCGAACAGCCAGGCGGCGGCGCGCCATGCCCAGCGCCCGGCGCCATCCTGCAACGCGTGCAGGCCGGTACCCAGCAGCGACAACGGCACCACCAGCAGGGTCCACCACGGAATGATCGGCAGATTGACCAGCGGCCCCAAGCGCGCGGTGCCGCCGAACAGGGCCACGCACAGCGGCAACAGGCCGAGGCTGGCCACGCCCTGGGCGGCCATAAAGCCGCGCAGGCCCCCACCGACGCCGTCCGGCCCGGTTCGTGGAAGGCACCACAGCAGCCACAGCACGCCCCCGAAACTGAGCCAGAAGCCGGCCGACAGCACCGACAGCGGCGCCGGCAGCAGCATCACCATCGCGGCCAGGGCCAGTCCCTGCCCCGCACCCACCGGGCGACGCCCGGCACGGGCCAGTGCCACCAGCCCTATCATCAGCGCCGCACGCACTGTTGGAAGCGCGCCGCCGGCGGCCACGGCATAGACGGCTGCGGCCAGCGCCGCACCCCATGCCGCCGCCTGCGGCCGAGGCCAGAACCGTCCCAGCACCGGGCACAGCCACCACGACACGCGGCACAGCAGTACACCGAAGCCAGCCACCACGCCCACGTGGAAACCGGAGATGGCGACCAGATGGGTCAGGCCCAGCGCGCGCAGGTGTTCCCAGTCGGTATCGGACAAGCCGCGGGTATCGCCCAGTGCCAGCGCCTGTACGAAGCGAGCGGCAGGATGGGCCACCTGGGTGGCGATGGCGTCACTGCTGCGCTCGCGCCAGGCCGGCAGGCCCTGTGCAGGCGCGCGCTCACGCGCCGCGCCGGGGTCGCGCACCGTGCCATTGCCGGAAATACCGCGCAGCAATGCATGGCGTTCGCCGTCGAAGCCGCCAGGATTGATCCGCGAGCGTGGCGCGCGCACGCGCAACGACAACTGCCAATGTGATCCCGCACGAACCGCGTGGCGCCCGCCCTCCGCCTCGTGCGCTGGCGATCCGCGCCACGGGTCGTTCCAGGTGACCTGCAGGCGCTTGCCACGCAACGAGGGCAGCGCATCGGCCTCGTCGACCTTCAACACGAAACGGGTATAGCCGGGGCCACTGTGTGGAAGATCAACCACTCGGCCAAGGACCTGCACGTCCTGCGCGGGCCCTCCGGGTGGAAGCTGGCCCTGCAGGACCCAGTGTCCGTGCAATGCCGCCCACGACAGGCCGAACAGCGCAGCCGTCCAGGCGCGGCCGCGCCAAGTCACGATCCAGCCTGTGGCGCTGGCAATGGCCAACGGCATGCACAGCCACAGCGGCGGCAGCACCGGCAGCTGCACGCAGGCCAGCGCACCCAGCACTAGACCGGCGGCACAACCACTGCCAAACAGCGGTGGAGCGGATCGTTCGGCGACCATCACGCCAGCCTGCCGCCGGGGCAGCAGCGTGCCTATCGGGCTTTAGCCCGTATTGGCGTCAGCGGCGGACGCTACCGCGATGGAAGTTGACACGGAAACTGGCGCCACCACCGGCCGCCTCGCCGACGCTGACCGATCCGCCATGGTGCTGCACGATTTCCTTCACCAGATGCAGGCCCAGGCCACTGCCGCTACCCGCTGCGCGCAGACGATGGAACGGCTCGAAGATCGCTTCACGGTCGCCCACCGGAATGCCGGCGCCCTGGTCGCTGACCTCCAGCAGGCCACGTGCATCCAGGCGCACGCAAATGGTGCCGCGTCCGCCGCCGTGGACGATGGCGTTGTGCACCAGATTAGCGATCACCCGCCCCAGCGCCAGGCTGTCGCCATGGATCCACACTGGCATCTCGGGCGCATCCACTTCGAAGCCGTAACCGGCCCCCACCACCAGCGGCGCCAGATCGGCGGCCGCTTCGCGCACCAGCAACGCCAGATCCAGCCGCTGCAGTGCGCCGACATTACGATCAAGTCGCTGCAGGTCAAGCAGGTGCTCGGCAACGTTACCGAGCCGCGCCACGTCGGTCAGCAGCTGCGACTTCAGCTCGCCCTGCGGCAACTGCGACAGGCGCGCCTGCACCACTGCAATCGGCACCCGCAGTTCGTGCGCGGCATCGGCGAGGAACTTGTCACGCGCGGCATACCCCTGCTGCACCTTGTCGATCGCGTCGTTGAAGGCTTCCACCAGCGGTGCGACCTCGGTCGACACCAGCTGCGCATCCAGACGCGCCCCCGGCTGGCCGATATCCAGCTCCTTGGCCTGTTGTGCGGAGCGGCGCACGCCGCGCATCGCGCGGTGGATCACGGTCGGCATGACCAGCAGCGTGATCACGATCAGCGGCAGGAAAAACCACAGCCCGATCAGGCGCAGCACCATCAGCGCACCGTCCAGCAACCCGCCCTTCGGCGCCCCACCCACCATCACCGTGATGCGCCGCCCGTCCTCCTTGCGGATCATGACCCGCGCCACGTCCAGGTACGGCGGCACCAGCGAGCCGAGTTCGGTGGCACCCAGCGTCGGCAGGCGCGCGAGCAGCGGGGCGTGGATCGCCGGAATCGTGCCGCGTTCCAGCCAGACACCCTTGTCGTCGACCGCCGCGAACCAGAGGTTGCCCCCGGCCTCGGCGTCGAGCTTGTTCCAGCGCGCCTGGTCCAGCACCAACCGCCCGCCTTCACTGTGCACGGCCTTGGCCACGGCTTCGGCCATGAACATGTCCATGCCCCAGGTGTCCTTGTCGCCCCAGGTCAGGATCAGCGCAACAACTGCGAACAGCACGGTGAAGGCCTGCGCCAGGAACAACCGCCAGGCCAACCCCAGCGTGATGGAACGGATCGGACGTGTCGGACGCGCCATCTCAGGCCTCCGCCAGCAGGTAGCCGACGCCCCGGATCACATGGATTTCAACGCCCGCCCCGGCCTGCTGCAGCGCCTTGCGCAGCTTGGAAATGTGCGCATCGAGCGCATTGGACTGGATCTCATCGTCGAAGCCGTACACCGCGGCCTCCAGTGCCGTGCGGGTGACCGTGCGCCCCTGGCGCATCGCCAGTGCCTGCAGCACCAGCACCTGGCGCCGCGGCAGCGCCAGCGGTTGGCCCTCCACCTGTGCCTGCAGCGATTCGAAGTCGAATTCCAGCCGGCCCAGATGCAGGCTCGGTGTCACCATGGCCGAGGGCCGCCGCGAGACAGCACGGATCCGCGCCATCAGCTCCTCGATCGCCACCGGCTTCACCAGGTAGTCGTCGGCACCGACATCCAGGCCCTCGACCTTGTCTGACAACCTGCCCTTGGCCGTCAGCATGATCACCGCCAGGTTCGGGCGCAGCGCGCGTGCGGTGGCGACGAAAGCCACGCCATCGCCATCGGGCAGCTGGCGGTCCAGCAGCATCAGCTGGTGCACCGGCTCGCGCAGCGCAACCGCGGCTTCGGCCAGGCTGCCGACCACGTCGGCGACCACGCCCTGCCGCTCCAGGCCCGACTGCAGGGCTCGGGACAGATCGGGATCGTCTTCGACCAGGAGAATGCGCATCAGGGGCTCGGCTACCGGAAACGGTGCCGATCATAGTGCCTGGCGCCAGGTTTGGGCGTCTTCGTGTGCCAGTTGCGAAGGCGCAATGTTCTGACAATGTTGTACCCGCACCATGCACAGCCATCCCCCGCAAAGTGGTTGATCGATGCCGTCGCTGTCCCCGACCCTGCTGCGCCCGTTGCTGTTCTCCGCTGCCATCGGCCTGCCGTTGATCACCCACGCCGCCGACCGGAACCCGGGCGTGCAGGCCGGTATCAGTGCCGGCGCGACCTCGGGGGCGTACGCCCACTACGACGTCAAGCCGCTGGTCGTACCGTCCATTGCCTGGCAGGGCGAGCGCTTCTTCGCCAGCCCGGGCTCGCTGGGCATGTACCTGTACAAGCGCGAGGGCCTGCGCCTGTCGGCGGCAGTCACGCCCTACACGCTGCGCTTCAAGACCGACGACGTGAACGATCCGCAGCTGCGTCGCCTGCACAGCCGGCAGATGTCGGCCATGGCCGGCATCAACGGTGAGTACAGCGCCGACTGGGGCATCGTCGAGGCCAGCGTGATGCGCGAGGTCACCGGGCACGGAGGTGGCATGGAGTCGCGCCTGCACTACAGCTATCCGATCCAGGCCGGTCGCTTCACCTGGGTGCCCAAGGTCGGCGTGGTGCACTCCAGTGCGCGCCTGCTCGACTACTACTACGGCATCACCGACGAAGAAGCGCTGCGCTCGGGACTTGCCGCCTACAACCCGGGCAGCGCGACATCACCGAGCCTGCAGATCGCAGTCAGCACGCCCTTGGGCACGAAGTGGCGCGCGACCGGCGTCGTCGCCAACCAGTGGTTCGGCGATGCAGTAAAGGACAGCCCGATGGCCCGTCGCGGTACGCAGACGTCGGCCTTCGTTTCCCTGATGCGCTCGTTCTGATCGAGCGCCCGCAACGGACAAGGACCCCCCATGGCCTCCGTCTCCCCTGCTGCTGAAGCGCACGCGATCCTGCGTGCCCCCGACCTGGACAGCGCCGAGCGCGTCTACCTGGGGCTGCTGCCCGACCTGGAACACGTGAACGCGCTGACGCGCCGCGCACTGGGCCTTTCGCGTGCTGCCGATGCGGCACGCGGCTACGCGTTGTCGATGACGCTGGTGGGATTGCGCCTGCAGGAACTGGAGATGGGCGAAGCGACCGCAAAGGAACATCGCCAGGCCACGCTGCGCAGCCTGCGCCAGGCCTTCAGCGCCTGAGCGCAGGCCAGCGACGCCGCCGCTGCCGCAGGCAGCGGGAAGACTCAGCGGAACGTGGTCCACGCCAGCACTGCCGCCAGCAGGGCCACCCAGATCACCGCCTTGAAGGTACCCTCCAGCATGTTGCCGCCGAACAGCAGTTCGATGATGGGATTGGGCCGGGAAACCGGAACGTGATCACTCATACGGCAGCTCCTTGCAGTGACGGCGCGATTGCGCGGTAGACCGGAGTCTACGCCTGCACGGCCCGGATTCATCGCCCCCCGGCCGTCTTTGGCGGTTCAATTCCGGCCTTCGTCGCAGGCCGGCTGCAGCACCCCACATGTCATGCCAGCCTGCGTGCACTTTCCCGCTGGAGCACCGTGCCATGCCGATGCTTGCCCTGATGCTGCTGCTCTCCAGCCTGTTCGGCGCTGGCAACGGGCCCACTGAAGAGGCCCTTCGCAGCCAGATCCTGCGTGCCGAAACCCAGCAGCCGGACGTCGTACGACAGGATTGCGGTTCGCCCTCCCTGCTGCTTTACCGGCTGCGCCAGGACCGGGTCCTGAGGCTGGCCAAGCAGCCCCTGCAACACGAACCCGGCGTTGCCCAGCCCACGCGTGGTGCGACGGTTCGCGTCGCCCAGCTCTGGGAGCGCGTGGACGGTCACTGGAAGCTGCAGCGGATGATCAGCGTCGAAGACCTGGTCGTGCAACGCTGACCATGTGGAACCGTGATCGATGCCTGAAACGAGAAAAACCGGCACAAGGCCGGCTTCCGTCGTGATCCACCGCTGCACCGGCAATGCCGGGAGCCAGGTGGTGGGCGGTACAGGGTTCGAACCTGTGACCCCTACCATGTCAAGGTAGTGCTCTACCGCTGAGCTAACCGCCCATCTTGTTCTTGCCGCCCGAAAGCTGGCCTTGCTACGTAAAAACCCGGCGCCAGGGCCGGGCTTTGCAGTTCACGACAGCCCCCTTCCAGGGACTTCGTGGTGGGCGGTACAGGGTTCGAACCTGTGACCCCTACCATGTCAAGGTAGTGCTCTACCGCTGAGCTAACCGCCCGATTTTGCTTCTGAACGTCCGCGATTGCGTCGGTGCAGGCCGCGTATATTACGGATGCCGGCCGTGAAGCGCAACACTTTTGTGAAGAAGATGCTGCACTGCCGCGTTCAGCCCAGACTCGCTTCCTTCAGCTGCCGGATCTGGTCACGCACGCGGGCGGCATCCTCGAATTCCAGGTTCTTGGCGTGCTGGTACATCTGCTGCTCCAGCGCCTTGAGACGGGACGCCAGCTGGGCCGGGCTGAGGGATCGATAGTCACTCCCCTCCTCGGCAACGCCGGGCCTGCCCTTGCCCTTGCCCTTCTTTGCTTCCTTCTCGGCCGCATCGGAGCGCGCGCCTTCCAGCACGTCGGTGATCGGACGCGCCACCGAGCGCGGCACGATGCCGTGCTGCTCGTTGTACTCGACCTGCTTGGCGCGACGGCGGTCGGTCTCGTCGATCGCCGCCTGCATCGAACGGGTGATCTTGTCCGCATACAGGATCGCCTTGCCACGCACGTTGCGGGCGGCACGGCCGATGGTCTGGATCAGCGAGCCGGTCGAGCGCAGGAAGCCCTCCTTGTCGGCATCCAGGATCGCCACCAGAGACACCTCGGGCATGTCCAGGCCCTCGCGCAGCAGGTTGATGCCCACCAGCACATCGAACTTGCCCAGGCGCAGGTCGCGGATGATCTCCACGCGCTCGACCGTGTCCACGTCCGAGTGCAGGTAGCGCACGCGGATGCCGTGCTCGGTCAGGTATTCGGTGAGATTTTCGGCCATGCGCTTGGTCAGCGTCGTGACCAGCACACGGTCACCGGCCTTGATGCGCGCGTTGGCCTCGCTCATCAGGTCGTCAACCTGGGTGCCCACCGGGCGGATCTCCACCACCGGGTCGATCAGCCCGGTGGGGCGTACGACCAGTTCAGTGATCTCGTCACCGGCCTCGCGGTACTCATAGGGGCCTGGCGTGGCCGACACATAGATGCTGCGCGGGCAGCGCTCTTCCCACTCCTCGAAGCGCAGCGGCCGGTTGTCCAGCGCCGAGGGCAGCCGGAACCCGAACTCGACCAGCGTCTCCTTGCGCGAACGGTCGCCCTTGAACATGGCACCGATCTGCGGAATGGTCACGTGCGATTCGTCGATCACCAGCAGCGCGTCGGCTGGCAGGTAGTCGAACAACGTCGGTGGCGGTTCGCCGGCGTTCTTGCCGGTCAGGTGCCGGGAGTAGTTCTCGATGCCGTTGCAGTAGCCGACCTCGGCCATCATTTCCAGATCGAACTGGGTGCGCTGCGCCAGGCGCTGCGCCTCCACCAGCTTGTTCTGCGCGTACAGCTGCTCCAGGCGCTCCTTCAGCTCGACCTTGATCGTCTCGATCGCCGCCAGCACACGCTCGCGCGTGGTGGCGTAATGGGTCTTCGGGTAGACCGTGAAGCGCTGCATGTTGCGCAGCGTCTCGCCGGTGAGCGGATCGAACAACGTGATCTTCTCGACCTCGCCATCAAACAGCTCCAGGCGCAGCGCCTCGCTGTCCGACTCGGCCGGGAACACGTCGATGACTTCACCACGCACGCGGAACGTACCGCGCTGCAGCTCGTACTCGTTGCGCGTGTACTGCAGCTGGGTCAGGTGGTTGATCAGGTCGCGCTGGTCGATGCGCTCGCCCTTGGACAGGATCAGGCGCAGCGACAGGTAGTCTTCCGGCGCGCCCAGGCCGTAGATCGCCGACACTGTCGCCACCACGATCGCGTCCGGGCGCGACAGCAGGGTCTTGGTCGCCGCCAGGCGCATCTGCTCGATATGCTCGTTGATCGAACTGTCCTTCTCGATGAAGGTGTCCGACGACGGCACGTAGGCTTCCGGCTGGTAGTAGTCGTAGTAGCTGACGAAATACTCCACCGCGTTGTGCGGGAAGAACGCCTTGAACTCGCCATACAGCTGCGCCGCCAGCGTTTTGTTCGGCGCCATGATCAGCGTCGGCTTCTGCACGTTCTGGATGACGTTGGCGATGGTGTAGGTCTTGCCCGAGCCGGTGACGCCCAGCAGGGTCTGCTTGGCGATGCCCGCTTCGAAGTTGCTGGTCAGCTTCGCGATGGCATCAGGCTGGTCGCCCGCCGGTGAATACGGCGAGACGAGTTCAAAACGGTCGCTCATGGTGGTGCCAGTTCCCGGGAGTGATGAGTATACGGGGCATGGAGTGACGGCCCGCTGAGGGGTTTCCGGGCAGGTGAGCGCGGCGTTGGCTGATGGTGAATGCCCCGGCGTACGTCGAGGCTGGAGGCATGTCCCATCGTCTTCGCCCTGCCCGGCTCCACCGCGGGCTCCATCTGATCGAGCTGCTGGTCGCCGTCATGGTGCTGTCGGTCCTGCTGGCGTTGGCCTGGGGCCCTTGGCAACGCACGCTGCGGCACTTCCAGGCGGAAGCGCTGCGCGCCGAACTGGTCGCCAGCCTGTCGATGGCGCGCAGCGCCGCCATCACCGAACACCGCCGCGTGACGGTCTGCGGATCGTCGGACGGCATGATGTGTGACCAGGCATGGAGCCAGGGCTGGCGGGTGCAGGTCGAACCGGCCAACAGCGCGACCGCCGCCGCAAGGGAACTGCGCGTGCACAGGACACGCCAGCGTCATGTCGACCTGCGCACCAGCGATCATCGGCCCGACGTGCGGTTCCGGCCCGACGGCCGCAATGCCGGTACCAACCAGTCCATCGTGTTGTGCGTGGATGGACAGGAGCACAGCCGCGTCATCATCAGCGTCCCCGGACGGGTCAGGAGCCAGCGCCCGCGCAGGTCCACCCCCTGCTGATACCTGCAATGCCATCGTGGAAACGAGAAAAGCCGCGATTTCTCGCGGCTTTTTCGAATCTGGCGCCCGAAGTTGGACTCGAACCAACGACCCCCTGATTAACAGTCAAGTGCTCTAACCGGCTGAGCTATTCGGGCGGGGTGCGCATTTTAGCCAGCGTTTGCAGGGGAGTGCAAGCCTTTTCTGCGATGCTGCCCAAAGCCCTGCGCTTTACCAGCATCCCGGCCCCTTGCTGGCATTCGGCGTCTTTCGTCCGGCCTGGTCCAGGCTCAGTGTGCCGCAGTCGTCCTTCTTCTGGATCTCGGTCGGTGCAGCCTGGAGGGTAAAGGAGGTGCCGTTCGGAGTTCCCACATAGGAAAGCGTGTATCTGGCGGTACCGTCTCGTGGCGATTGGGAGAACGGCAGCGTCATGCCCGCATAGGTGTTCTCCACGGTATGCCGCCGCTCCAGCATCTGCGCCAGCTCGACCAGATCGGCCTTGGCCTGGGCACGATTGGCCTTGCGCACATAGGCCTGGTACGAAGGCAACGCGATGGCAGCAAGAATGGCAACCACGGCCACGGTGATCATCAGCTCGATCAGGGTGAAGCCGGTGGCGGTTCGACGCCTGCTGTACACATGCATGGGCAACCTCGATATCGGATTCATCAACGGATCTGCCGCCACGACTGTCGTCCACAGGGCCGAGGCATGTAAAGCGGATCGGCGCCGGCCGCACGCAGCACGAACGTACACTGGCTGGCCTGCAGCATCTTGTCGACCGTGCATCCCGTGTCGCCTGGTTTGCAGGGCGTAAGCTTGGGCACAAAGATGTTGGTGTCCTTCACTGGCGGCCCTTGGCTGAGGTCACCCTTCTTGGTCAGGGCGACACCACCGCAGTTGCCGGTGCACAGCGCTTCTCCGCCGATCGTTGGGCTCAGGCCGGACATCTGGCCACCACCGGTCAGCAGGTTGAGACCGTACAGCCAGTTCACGCCACCGCCGCTGCCGCAGATGGCGGTACCCGGCACATAGGACGTGAAGAACACGATGCCGTTCTGCACACGGGGGTTGCCGACGAAGCGCTCGCCCTCGACTGCCGATCCGGCCTGCAGGTCCACGTACCAACCGCGGGCCGAACCGTAGTTCACCGCATTGCGGGTGACATCACGCAATTGATAGCCGCTGGCCGATGTACCAGTAGTGATCACCTGCTGTACCAGGTTGTCGCGCGTGCCAACCGCACTGGCGAGGTTGTCCCATATGCCATACAGCGACTGCACTGGCGAAGTGCTGCTGACCGCATTGTCATCGGCGGCGAAATACTGACCGGTACCGAAGAATAGACTGATGCCACCGCCTGGGCCCGTGCTGATCTCGATGCCGCTCATGATCGGCTGCGGGCTGTTGTTGCGCGTTGCGGTGAACAGCGGAGTTCCAGACAGGGCGATGTTCCAATCGGCCGGATCGGTGCTGGAAAGATCAAACTTCCAGATATTGCCCTGCATGTCACCGCCATACACAGTGTCGGTGATGCCGTCATTGTTCTTCAACGCCACCGTGGCGATGTTGATCAGGCCGTTGCGTGCCGCGTACTTGGCACCTACCGGCGAAAGCCGCTTGAGCACCTTGCCGGTCTGGATATCGACCACGAACAGCGCTGCCTTGCCGCTGGTGGAGTTGACGCCATTGCCGAAGATCGCGACGAAACGCGGCGCAGCATTGGCATCGGCGCCCTTCACCGCCACCACAGCCGGCTTGCCCAGCACGAACCCAAGATCCGACTCCGTCTTGCCCGAGACTTCCCACAACACACTCGATGCACCGAACGCGGTCGGATCGCTGACATTCAGCGCGAACACAGAGCCATTGCCTACGCTCGCCGCATTGGGCGCCTTGCTGGACCCACCACCACCCGTAGTGCCCACCAGCACCGTGTTCCAGGCATCCCCGTAGTAGACGTCGGACGACGTTAGTGGGCCATCCACATAGTAGCGATGCCCATACTTGGGATTGGCCAGCTCAGCGATGTGCTGCATCGCAGCTGAGGGAATGAAGGCCAGCTCTTCCGTGCCGCCGGACGCCCCATTCGAACCGTTGAAACCATGCACCATGCCGTCATTGGCGCCAACATAGATCATCGTCGGCGGCCCTGATGTCGCACGCTTCGCTTTCAGGAAGCTGTCATAAGACGTGCCCAGCGTCGCCTTCCACTTGACTGTCGACTGCCTCGCCCAGCTTGCATAGCCGAAGTCATCCGTTTTGGAGACGATCTCGGTGGTGGAATTGACGATGTCACCCAGCGGCGACGTGCGCGAACGCAGGCCACTCACCGCTGCCCCCCGCAGATAGTTGACCAGATTGGTCGAGGTCATCTTGCCGAACCAGGCAGGAATCGAGTCGCTGAATCCCAACGCAGACAGCTTCGCCCGCTCATCGGTGCCCGGCAGATTGGTGGCCAGGAACTCGGTCGCATTGACCGGGGTCACCGTGCCATCGGACGCAGTCCTGGTGGGGGACGTCGCCATGTAGATGCGGCGCGTGGCACTGCCGATGCTGCTGGACGCCTTCCACAGCACGGCACCATCCGCACCCTGGCCGTCGACCTGGGTGGCAATGACATCACCGGTCCAGTCCACAGTGCCCGAGGGCACGCTGTAGTGGGACGATACGGTGAACGAGTTGGTCGAAATACGCGCGCCACTGCCGCTGCCACCGACCGGCGCATCACCTTCCGCTGCACTGTTGAAGATCGCCTCCAACGCCTCCTTCAGTTTGGTCGGATTGCGTGCCAGGAAGTAGTTATCCGGCACGCCTGGCTTCTTGCTGTCCCACTTCTTACCGGCCGGGACACCGTACTTGGCGGCATACCAGAGCGGGCTTTCAAGCTGGCCAGCGGCAGTGGTAGAGGCTTTGTACTTGATGACTACCGGCTTTTGCCAATCATCGCGGAAGTTATTTGTGCTGGTCAGCACAGAGCCATTGCTGTTGCCCGGGCGCAGCGCCAGACGCTGCACTGTGCTGGAGGCATTCGAGCCTGTGATCGTGTAGCCGGTCAACATTGCGTTGCCCGCGTAGGCCGACAGGTTCTCAATGCGGACGAGTACCTCATCCTCTTCAACCTTGCCAGCCAGGGTCGTACCGATCCAGCTCTCCACTCTATTCTTTACCACGGTTGTGTAGTTGCACAGTCGTGTATTGCCGGCAGCACTGTTGCTCACTTTCGCATCAGCACGCCAGCAGATGTCGTTGAAATCCCCGGTGTCGTTGCACGCCGCACCCACGCAGTAGCTCAGCATGGCAACGACGTCGTTGTCATGGTCATTGCCCCACAGGGAGTCTTCCCACACCAGCGAGAAGCTGCCGGACTTCGCATCTGTACGGTAAGGACGGCCATAGACCAGCTTTCCGCCGGTGTCGTTGGCCTGCTTGGTGCCAATGCCGACCGAGCCCAGGAAGCAGCTGCGCCAGCCAGCGCTCGCTGCCGTTGCGCCACCGGTGTTGTTGGCCTGGCAGAGCGGAGCCAATCCGATCTTGCTGTTGCCCACCGCGATCTCGAACTGCGGGAGATTCTCGGCCATGGCAACGGCGTAGGTGGTGGCAGTGACCTTGTACGTACCTGGCTTGTTCTGCACGTTGGGGCGCAGATCGGTCACCGCGGCCGCTTTGGCCAGCCCCGCCATCAGGAAGCTGCCTTCCATGGAGGGAATGTCCGGGCAGATACCGCGCGCCTTGCTGAGGCTGCCGATTGTCTGCCCCTGGCAGATATCACTGTGGGTATCAAGCGAAGCACCGCGCGGTGTATCACCCACGCGACCGATCATGTAGCTCTTGCCGGCGATTCCTTCGGCCGTGCCGACTGCATCGGTCGCGGACTCCGCAGACGCGAGGCCGGTCACGGAACCGACGTTATCACTGTCGAAGGACGGCAGACCCGAAGACAGCACCAGAATGTTGCAGGTCGCACAATAGGAGTTGCCTCCATCTGCGGGCAAGCGATAGGGATCCTTCCAGCCGATATTGGTCGGCAGGCCGCTGAGATCTCCGCTGTCGCTGTAGATCTTGGAGCCCGCCGTGATGTAGCGCAGTGCTTCAGCATACATTTCCGCCAACGGGTTGCCCCAGGCGCTGCACTTCTGGCCACCGGTTCCCGGGTCGGCCAGGTTGCCATTTCCCTTCTGGTCCTGACGATTGAGGATGCCGTAGGTGTTGCAGTCATTCCAATTGTTGGACCAGTTCCAGTTGTCCAAACGGAAGCTGGAAATCGCGTTGATCACCCCCTCGTCGTCGGCCTTGGCACTTCCCGTCAGGTTCAGGTAGCAGAACTGCCCCGTAGACAGGTCGATTTCATCACCCGTGCCGCAGAATTTCGTACCGTTGCCCGCGATCTTGCCGATGTTCCGCCGCAGGACACCACCATCCCGCGGATTGGCGTAGGTTCCCGTCACGAGTCCAAAGCGCAGTCGCCCGCTCTCACCGTAGGTCTGCAGCAGCCCAGCCGGCTTGAAGCGGTCGGTGATGCCATCGTTGTATTTGCGGCAGAAACTCTCGCGCACTGTGGAGTTGGCATCACACACCTCGACACGTACCGTGTAGTCTGGGACCGAGGTCGAGCGGGGAATGTCGGCGTAGCCATCGGCGTTGCTGGCTCGTCCGGTATCGCACTGATTGCTGGCAGTCGAAGCCCATTCGGTAAATGAACCTTCTGCCACACGCATCAAGGGCGCCCCCTTGTCCGAACGCGTTACGCTGCAGAAGCTGAAAGCTGTCCCGCTTCCAGGAAGGTTGGCGAACTCGCGAAGATTCGACCCACTGTAGACCTTGACCCACGCATGCAGATCGCTGGGGATCGGTGCCCGCTCCAACACCGTCTTTTCCTTCGTATCGGTGAAGCGTTGACCGCCGTACAGAACGTAGCGCATCACATCCAGACGACTCATCGTCACCCAGTTGAGGAAGTTGCCCGACCACGCGCCGCTGCAACTGTGCTTGTTGGCGCCCTTTGCCTCTGCATTGGCCTTGAAGACACCACTGTTGTACGAGTAACAGAGGTTGTAGTCGAAGTAGCCTGAGTAATCGAACTTGTCTTGGTAGGTGATATCCAGCACCCCGTCCCCATCCAGGTCGCTGTAGTCGCTGTAGGCCTTGTTGAACAGCTGCTCGTCGCGCGACATCACCATCATCATCAATGGCGGCTGGCTCTGCTTGCTGTACAGCGGCTCCTGCGCGATGTCGTAGTCACCAAGCGCGGCCTGCAGTGGAATGATCAACGCGGCAAGGCCCGCAAGCGCAACAACACCCACACCGGCCCGCAGCCAGGTGGAGGAACGAAGTCGAAGGAAACGGCGCTCGCTGTTCATGGGATGAAGATCGTGTCGATGACCGCACTGGCGGACGCATTGGAGGGATCGTCACTGGCAAGCGCCGTGACCTGGTAGATGTTCCCGGTTTCTTCGTTCTGTCGGCCGCCGGTGCGCCGGCTGGACGCCGCAAAGCACTTGTCGATGCGACGCGTGTAGGTGGACTTGGTTTCACTGAGACCATCGGCCCACGTCTGCGGATCGTAGGAGGGACTGCATTCCTCCTGGTTGGCCTTGAAGATGCCCCCGTCAGCCAGTGCCTTCTCGATGGATTTCTCGGTCTGCCGGGCGTCGGCCTCAGCGTTCTGGAAGGCAACGTTGCTGCGCAGATAGTTGGCGGCCATCCGTTCCTGCATGCTCGTGACCTGCATGCCGGCGATACCCAGCAGGGCCATCAGTACAAGCATGATCAGCACGACATACAGCACCGCGCCCCGCTGGGAACGCGGTGAATGCAGAGAGCGGCGGCGGGCGGGATGGGTACGCATGGTGGCCTCAGTTGCCATACAGGCGATTGCGCAGAGCGATCGTGCTCTGGTAGGCGGCGCGCATGCGGCCGTCAGAGGGCGCGGTATAGGTCACGCCGAGCGCGGTCAGCGGCGCACTCGAACTGGCCTGGACAGATGCGGCCGGATCTGGACTGGATACCACCAGCCCCAGCTGCACCGTGCCCACACGTTGCCAGCCACGCGAGGCCGGCACGATGGAGGCCTGAACATCGGTCGCGGTACCCTGGCGATCAATGTAGCCGGTGGGCGACACCGTGCTCAGACCGTGATCCTGGCCATACAGCAATTGCATGTTCTCCACGCCTTCGACCAGCGCCTCTGCCGGTCCCGCCACCAGGGCAGCACCGGGCTTGGCGGTGAAACGAAGGCGATACAACGACGATTGCTTGGTCGTAGCGTCGTAGCCCACGTACAGGATCGACGTCTCGGCGCGATACAGCACCGCCTGGCCGGGCTCGTAGTTGCGGGCGATGGCCACGTCGTTGTTGGGTGCAGTGCCCACCGTCACGGTGCCGGCCTTTGCATCGATCGCACGAGCCTGGAAGACCGTGGCGGAAATGCAGTCAGCCACACCGAACAGCCCCGGTTCGGTAACTCCGCTATCAAGCACGGCAAGACGTTTGGGATCAAAACTGAAAACCGGCTGGGCAACCGTTCCGGCTACCGCCGTGACCGGCACACCGGTCGGCACCAGATAGCGCAGAGCGACGATATCGCTGCCGTCGACCCGGTTCTTGATGGCCGCGGCGAACTCACTCGGCAACGCCGGGGAGTACTTGTTGCCCCCCGTTGACGGCGTTGCCGCCAACGTCACTGTGTCGCCCGGCTTGGTATCCGTTGCTTCGTAGCCCTGGATCGACCGCGCGAAGTCCAGCGCGGGGTGGCCTCCCCCAGCGAAGGTGGTTGCCAAGGTGCCCTGCGGATCATGCGCCTGATCATTCACGCAGCCGAAGTGTCCGGCCATGCGCAGTTCGCGTTGCAGGGAATCCATCGCGAAACGGCTGTTCTCCTGGACCCGCGCCAGCCCTTCAGACAGCTGGTAGGCCGTGCGTGAAGCGGCGAACACCTGGACCACGCCCAGCATGATGATCAGGCCGATGGTCAGGGCGATCATCAACTCGATCAACGACAGGCCACTCATCGTTTGGCGGGAGCGCATTCTGGTCATCACAGCAGGCTCTCGGCAGCAAAGGTGGTGTCAGCCTTCGAATCGGGATTCCAACGCTCATCGCCCCAACTGACCGACACCCGTACCCGACCGTCATTGACGGTTACCGTTCCGGATGCCGAGTCACCCAGTGCGCGGCCCAGGCGACAGCGCCAGTCGCGGGTGAAGTCATCCTTGCCGATATCCTTGCCAATGGACGGCGCGCAGTCCCCCTTGCCAGTGGTAGCAGCATAGGTACCGGCATAGCTGAGCGCGTTGATCCGGTTGGCCCGGATCTGATCAAGCAGCTCGTACCCCAGGTTGGTGGCCTGGGTGCGGTAGTTCGCGCTCTGCACGAACCGTACATTCATCGTCTGCAGCAGCGCGAAGCCCAGCAGGCCGATACCCATCACCAGGATCGCGATCATGACCTCGATCAGGGTAAAGCCCCCCTGCGCGGTACGGTGAGGCTGGAAGCCGATCCTTCTCATGAGCAACTCTCCTTCAACAGCCGGACCTGTCCCGTAGGCGATATGCGTAGCGTCCGCTGCAGGGGCTGGTCGCCACACTTCTCAGGGCGAAGTGTCACATCCACTTCCGCGTTGGCGCGATTGCGGCCACGTCCATCGAAGCCGATGGTCAACGTTTCAGTTGCGGACTTCATGGTCGGGCGACCTTCGCTGTAGCGCAGCACGTTCTCACCGGAATCAAGCGACCCGTTACCGTTGCGATCCTCCCAGACCATCCAGCCGTCGGTCCAGCTGCTGCCATCACATTCTTTGCCCGCTGTGGATGCGCATACAGCCCCACCATGCGTGTTCTTTATTGCCTCGGAACGGGCAAGTGCCAGCGACGCGATCAGTTCGTTGGTCGTCGTGGCCACACGATTTGAGCGGATCGTGCTCTGGAAGCTGGGATAGGCGATGGTGCTCAGGATCGCCAGCACGGCAACCGTGACCATCAACTCAACCAGCGTAAAGCCGTTTTGCCGGCGCAAAGACATTGGACGCTCCCCAGCGTGTTGATGGCCACGATGGGCCATCGCCCTGCCACCGGCAAGCGGCGGCAGGATGAACGGTCATTCCGGGGTGACGGGCGTCAACGCCTTGACGGCCCGCCCTCCCCTGCCTGTCCCGGCGCGATCCCCATCGCGCCGGCGCAGGCTCAGGCCAGCACCTGGTAGCAGGGCTGGTACTCGCCGGAGATCTTCATCCGGCGCTGTTCGACGAAGGCGCGCAGCAGCGAGTCCAGGGCCTGCATCATGTCCGGGTCACCGTGGATCTGGAACGGCCCGAACTGCTCGATGCGGCGCATGCCGTCTTCCTTCACGTTGCCGGCAACGATGCCCGAGAACGCCCGGCGCAGGTCGGCCGCCAGCGCGTGCGGGGCACGTCCGTGGTGCAGGTCCAGCGCGGCCATTGCCTCGTGGGTCGGCACGAACGGCTGCTGGTACTCCCACGGAATCTCGATCGACCAGTTGAAGAAGAACGAGTCCTTCTGTGCCAGGCGGTGCTCACGCACGCGCTTGATGCCGTTGGCCATCTTCTTTGCCACCGCCACCGGGTCGCCGATGACGATCTCGTAGCGCTCGGCGGCTGCATCGCCCAGGGTCAGGCGGATGAAGCGATCGATCTGCTCGAAGTACGGCGCTGCCACCGTCGGGCCGGTCAGGATCAGCGGGAACGGCAGGTCCTTGTTTTCCTCGCGCAGCAGGATGCCGAGCAGGTACAGGATTTCCTCGGCGGTGCCGACGCCACCGGCGAACACGATGATGCCGTGGCCGATGCGGACGAAGGCCTCAAGGCGCTTCTCGATGTCCGGCATGATCACAAGGTGGTTGACGATCGGGTTCGGCGACTCGGCCGCGATGATGCCCGGCTCGGTCAGGCCGATGTAGCGCGTCACGGTGCGGCGCTGCTTGGCGTGGGCAATGGTGGCGCCCTTCATCGGGCCCTTCATCGCGCCTGGACCGCAGCCGGTGCAGATGTCCAGGCCGCGCAGGCCCAGCTCATAACCCACCTGCTTGGTGTACAGGTACTCGTCGCGCGAGATCGAATGGCCACCCCAGCACACGACCAGGTTCGGGTCGCCCGGGTTGAGGATGCGCGCATTGCGCAGCAGGCCGAACACCGCGTTGGTGATGCCCTCGGACGACTCCAGCTCGGCCGCGTAGGCCGGGCCCATCTCGATGGCCATGTAGGCCAGGTCACGCACCACGGCGAACAGCAGTTCGGCGACGCCGCGGATGATCTCGCCATCGACGAAGGCCATCGCCGGTGCATTGACCAGATCGATGCGCACGCCGCGATCCTGCTGCGCCACCTGGATGTCGAAATCAGGATACAGATCGCGCGCTGCGCGCGGATCGTCAGAGGCACTGCCGCTGGTCAGCACGGCCAGCGCGCAGCGGCGCAGCAGCTCGTGCATACCGCCGGCAGACGCATCGCGCAGGCGGGCCACTTCGGCCCGCGACAGCACATCCAGCCCACCGCGCGGGTAGATCCGCGCGTCCTGCACCGGCAATGCACGGGCTGATTTTTCGTTCGTGGTCATGTCCAATTTTTCGCTTCCTTCAAGGTTTCCGACTGTACTGCCGCCCCCTTAAAAAGCAAAACGGCCGGGAAGCCCGACCGTTGGATGTGTGCTTCCCGCGTTCGCCTTTCCGGGACCGCATCGGCGGCGTTGGCACCGCGCACATTTCCGGATGCTACGCCGATGCCAGGTGACCTGCAAGGACTTTCGCATGAACGGAAAACGGCCGGGTTTCCCCGGCCGTTTTCACTTACTGCTTCAGGCTCTGACGGATCAGAACTTGTACTTCACGGTCAGCTGCATCGACCAGCGCGACACGGCGGTGTTGCCCTTGTCGTTGTTGTTTTCCTGGATCGACGAGTTGTCGGTACGGCCGGTGAAGTTGTACAGGTACTTGCCGGTAGCCGGGTCGATACCCGAGTAGTTGGCAACGCGACGGGTGGCGTAGAAGCCGTAATCGTCGATCAGACCCCACTTCTTGTTGAGCAGATTGCCGACATTCATGATGTCCAGCGCGATCTCGCCCTTGTGGGTCTTCGCAAAGCCCGGGAACTCCTGGCTGATGCGGACATCGAAGCTGTTGACCCACTTGGCGCGGTGCGCGTTGGCCGGGACCACGCTGCCACGGTAGGCATCAAGCTCCGGATTCTGCGCCAGCCATTCGAAGAACTTCTTCTCCATGTCGGCGCCGCCGGTGAAGATCACGTCACCCGGGCCCTTCGGCACGTAGAACAGATCGTTGGTGCCTGCGCCGTCGCCGTTCACGTCGTTATAGAACACGTAGCTGTACGGACGACCCGAACGGCCTTCATAGAACAGGCCGACGCGGGTGGCATTGTCACCGAAGAAGTTGTGCTTCCACTCCAGGGTACCGGTGATGCGGTCCTTGATCGCATAGCGCGAGTTGTACGCAACGTTGTCGTTGGCGTTCAGGCTCAGCGTATTGTTCCAGTTCGAGGTGTTCTGCGAGCTGGACAGCGGGCTCACTTCCTTCGCCTGAGTGTAGGTATAACCCAGCGACCAGCCCCAGTTCTCGGTCAGCGGCTTGGCCAGCGAGAACGTAGCCTGGGAACCACGACCCTTGTCGGTGTTGCGCAGCAGGATCACGTCGCCGATATCGCTCGGACGGTTGACACGGTCACTCGGGCAGGTCTGATCGGTGGCCGAGCAGGCACGACCGTTCTTCTGGCCAGCCTGCATGCCGTTCGAGCCAGCATTGGCACCGTTCATACCGTAGTCGTTCCAGTACAGCGCACGACCGTCCTGACCAACCGAGCGGTTGGCATTCGGGGTCATGACGTCCAGACGATCGAAGTACAGACCATCCTTGACCTTGGTGACCAGCAGCTCGGCCGACGCCACGATGCCGTACCACGGCAGTTCGTGATCGAAGGCCAGATTGGCCTTCCAGACCGACGGCAGGCGGGTACCGGGAGCGATCAGGTCGACGTTCTGACGTGCCGAAGCAAGCGACGGGTCCGGGATGAACGGATTGTCAGCATCGAAGCTGAAACCACCCGGATTGCGGGTCAGGTTGTACTCGGCGTAGTTCAGGCCGGTGTTCTGGTAGGCACCCGCCAGCCACACGTTCGGGGCAGCACCGCCGAACAGGCCCACGCCACCGCGCAGCTGGGTCGGGCGGTCGCTATCGAAGGTGTAGTTGAAGCCGACGCGCGGCTGGAACAGCTTCTTGTCGACCAGCTTGGTGTTGTTGAAGCCGTACAGCTGCTCGATGCGCGGGTTGTACAGGCGCTGGGTGCTGAAGTCCGGCATGTCAACGCGGACACCGAACATCAGGCTCAGGTTGTAGTTGATCGCCCAGGTATCCTGGATGAACAGACCCGTGTTCTTCAGGTGGAACTTCGCCGGAATGTCATCCAGGCTGCCACCAGCACGCGGCACGCGCACCTGGTACGCGGACGGGGTGCCGGCTTCAAACGCAGCCAGGTTGGCGAACTCATACGCGCCGTACAGGTTGCGACCGTAGAAGTTCATCAGGTCGTTGTCGGTGTAGTCAAAGCCGAACTTGACGGTGTGGTCACCGACATACCAGGTACCGGCACCGAAGGCGCTCAGTTCCTTCGACTCGACCAGGTTGGTGTGGGTGTTCTGCTCGGTACCCAGGTACAGCGAATTGTTGTTGTCGAAGCGGACGCGGATCTGCGGCAGGTGCGAAGCGGCAACGCGGTTGGACGAGTAGTCCTTGTGCGAGACCTTGAACTCGGTCGAGAAGTTCTCGGACCAGTCACTGAACAGTTCACCCATCCAGGTCTCATACTCGGTCGGCTGGGTGTACCAGAAGTCACTCAGCGAAATTTCGCTGTTGCTGACCTTCGGGAAACGCACCACGTCCTGCTTCATCTTGTTGTAGCGCAAGGCCGCACGGTGGTTCTCGTTGATGTTCCAGTCCAGCTTGACCGCGTACTCTTCGATCTCGGTCTTGTTGTTCAGCGCACCGACGCCGCCGACCTGATAGCCAAGATCGGACATGCGCTTCTGGACGCGGGCGATATCAGCATCGCTGATGCCGCCAGCCTTGTTGTAGGGGCTTTCGCCAAGGCTGACGCCGCCACCGCTACGCTCGTACTTTTCGTAGTTGGTGAAGAAGAACAGCTTGTCCTTGACGATCGGGCCGCCGAAGGTCATGCCGTAGGTCTTCTCGTCCTTGAAGCCGTTAAAGTCCTGCTTGTCACCTTCCAGGCGCGAACGGACCATGTCCTTGTCGCGGTACGAACCGTACACGGTGCCGTGGAATTCATTGGTACCCGACTTGGTCACGGCGTTGATCACCGCACCGGTACCACCAGCGATGGTGGTGTCGTAGTTGGCCAGGTCGATGTTGATTTCCTGGATGGCGTCCATCGACACCGGCTGACGCTCGGTCGGCAGGTTGTTGGAGCCCAGGCCGAACGGATCGGAGGCGCTGATGCCGTCGATGCGGATGGCGTTGTAACGGGTGTTCTGGCCACCGGCCGAGATCGCGCCGTCAGCCTTGCTGACCTGCGAGATACGCGGATCCAGGCGGATGTAGTCCTGGATGTTGCGGTTGGCCGACGGCAGCGCGTCCATCGTTTCGCGCGTCACGTTGGTGCCGCTGCCCATCTTGGTGGCGCTGAACAGGTCCAGGCCGCCGGCGGTGGCGACAACGTTCACGGCGTCCAGGTTGGTGGCGGCCAGGTCGCCGCCGAGACTGGCGTTGACCGTGTTGACCTGGTTCAGGTTCAGGTAGACACCTTCTTCGGTCTTGGTGCCTTCACCGGACTTGGTGATGGTGATGGTGTACGGGCCACCCACGCGCAGGCCGCGCGCGTTGTAACGACCCGACGCGTCGGTGGTGGCACGCGAAACGGTGCCCGACTCGGTGTGGGTGATGGTGACTTCAGCGCCAGCGACAGGCTGGCCTGCAGAGGACATCACCTGGCCGCCGACACCGGCAGAGGTGCTCTGGGCGAAGGCGGGAGCGGCGGCGAGCGCAGCCACGAGACCAAGGGTGAGCTTGGACATCCGGAGTGGGTGGGTCATTTTTCGGTAGCCTCGATGCGAGTTGGCGATGGCGGAAAAAAAGCGCATCCAAACAGCCCTGCGGGTGGCTGGTCGGACATTTATCTGGGGTTCCCTACCGCTTGGCTGAAGGAAGCCACAACGGTTAACACTAGATTAACACGCTACGCCATCAATGTGACGGTTGTGCGACAAACGGCACCGGATCGCAACGCAATCGTGACGGGTTCTTCACTCCGCCTTTCCCCGGCGCTCACTCGGCCGGGGACGCCCCGCTGGCATCGAGAATCCGGCCGCGCCAGGTGGCGCCAGCACCGGACAACAGGGTCACGGCCGCAGCGGCGGCGGCCTCCGGGCCTTGGGCGGCCGGGTCCTGGTCGACGGAATACGCCCGGGCCCGCAGGGCTGTGCGCAGTGGGCCGGGGTACAGGCCACTGACCCGTACCGGGCTGCGGCCGAGTTCGTCGTGCAGGCTGGCGATCAGGCCACGCAGGCCATGCTGGGCCACACCGTAACCGCCCCAGTAAGCCTGCCCGACCCGGTCAGGGGCATCGACCGCAAACACCAGCGCCGCATCTTCGCGCTGCCGCAGCAGTGGCAGGCAGGCCTGGGCCAGCCAGGCCGGCGCGGTCAGGGTAACGTGCACCGCGCGGGCGAAACTGGCCGGGTCGGCCAGCTCGAACGGGGTCAGGCCCGGGAAGTGGGCGGCACAGACCAGCAGGCCGTCCAGCCGCCCCAGCTCGCGCTGCAGGGCCTGGGCCAGCTCGGCATAGTCATCGGGGCCGGCGCCTTCCAGGTCCAGCGGGTACAGCAGGGGTTCCGGGCCGACCGCCTGGACCTGGGCATAGACACGGTCCAGGCGGCGCGGCTTGCGGCCCAACAGGACCACGGTGGCACCGGCCGCTGCGGCCGCAACGGCCGCCGCACTGCCCAAGCCACCGCCGGCGCCTGCAACCAGCACCACACGATCCTGCAACGGGCGGCCATCGAGCGCCCCGTCGGTCGGTGACGTCGATGGCCAGGCACTCATCCCTGGGTCGCCTCTTCGACGATGCGCTTGAGCTCGCCGGCTTCGAACAGCTCCAGCACGATGTCGCAGCCACCGATCAACTCACCGTTGATGAACAGCTGCGGGAAGGTCGGCAGGTTGGAAAAGCGCGGCAGGTTGGCGCGGATCTCGGGCTCTTCCAGCACGTTGACGGTGCGCAGGGTGACCGCGCCGGCCGCCATCAATGCCTGTATGGCGCGGCTGGAGAAGCCGCACATCGGGTATTGCGGGGTGCCCTTCATGAACAGCACGAGCGGGTAACGATCGACCTCGGCCTGGATTTGCTGCATTACCGCCACAACCACACTCCTTGCTTCGCCGGACAAACCGACCGTGATGGTCGGCTAGACTGCCCACGGTAGCCGCCATTGTAAGCGGATGGAACCGGCTGCCGCCGCCCCCTGGCCACGAACCTGTCCATGCCTGTCGAATTGCCTGCCCTGCCCTACCTTTCCGGCTCCCTGCAGCCGCATCTGTCCGCACAGACCGTGGAACTGCATCACGGCCGCCACCATCGCGCCTACGTGGATGCCGTCAACGCCGGCATCCTCGGCACCGAGTGGGAGGAAGCGTCACTGGAAGAGATCGTCCGCCACGCCCAGGGCACGCTGTTCGATGCCGCCGCACAGGCCTGGAACCATGGCTTCTACTGGCAGTGCCTGCGCCCGCGCGGCGGCGGTGAGCCGCAGGGGCGGCTGGGCGAGCTGGTCAAGCGCCAGTTCGGCGACGTGCAGCGCCTGCGCGAGGAATTCAACCGCACCGCACTGGGCCTGTTCGGCTCGGGCTGGGTGTGGCTGGTGCAGCATCCGGGCGGGCAGCTGGGCCTGCAGGCCACCCGCAACGCCGGCACGCCATTGACCGGCGAAAGCACCCCGCTCCTGTGCTGCGACGTCTGGGAGCACGCTTACTACACCGACTACCAGAATGATCGCGCGCGCTATCTGGACGCGTTCTGGCAGATGGTCAACTGGGAATTCGCCGAAAGCCAGCTGCGCTGAGGCAGCGGCTCCGCCACGGGGTAGTGCCGGCCGCTGGCCGGCATCCCCATACGCGCACGAACATACCCGATCTGCCGGCCAGCGGCCGACACTACCGGGAAACAGTACGGAGCTTCACGCGCTCTCGTGCGCGGCCACCGCGTCCATCACCCGTGCCGAGTACACCAGCGCGGCGCCTGCATTGAGCGACACTGCCACGCCCAGCGCCTCGGCGATTTCCTCGCGGCTGGCGCCGTGCTTCAGCGCTGCATCCACATGCACGGTGATGCAGCCGTCGCAGCGGGTGGTCACTGCCACGGCCAGCGCGATCAGCTCGCGGGTCTTGGCATCCAGGTGGTTGGTCTGCGCGCCGGCATTGGCCAGGGTGGCATAGCCCTTGACCGTATCCGGCGAGAGCTTGCCGATCTCGCCGATGCGGCCCTTCAGTTCCTTGCGGTAGGCATTCCAGTCGAGCATGGTCGTGACTCCTGTGAAAGGAGCTCCACGCTACCACCGGGAATGTTGCGCCGATGCCTGCACCGGCGCGCCACATCGTTGCATTGCCGGCCAGCGGCCGGCGCTACCGGGTTCAGCGGTTGCGCAGCGCGTGTACCGCCGGCGCCACCTGGGCCTGGCGACCCAGCTCCAGACCCACCTGGTCCAGTGCATCGGCCAGTGCATCAGCAGCATCATCGCGCAGCGTGGCATGACCGACCTTGCGGCCCTCACGCGGCTCCTTGCCGTAGTCGTGCCAGTGGCCGCTGGCCTGGGCCAGCACCGGCGCCGGGTCCGGCATCGCGCCCAGCCAGTTCAGCATGCAGGCATGGCCGAGCATGCGGGTGCTGCCCAGCGGCAGGCCCAGCACAGCGCGCAGGTGATTCTCGAACTGCGAGGTCTCGCTGCCTTCGATGGTCCAGTGGCCGGAGTTGTGCACGCGCGGCGCCATCTCGTTGGCCAACAGCTCGCCATCGCGGCAGAACAGCTCCAGCGCGAACACGCCGACATACTGCAGGTGCTCGGCGACGCGACGGGCATAGCCGATCGCTGCCTCGTGCTCGGCGGCCGACAACACGGCCGGCGCCACGCTGGCCGACAGCACGCCGTCGACGTGCCAGTTGCCGGTGACCGGCCAGGCCTCGAAGCTGCCATCGCGGCCACGCACGGCAACCACGCTGACCTCCCGCTGGAAGGCCACGAAGCCTTCCAGGATCAGACCAGTACGCTCGACCTGCGCACCCAGCGCATCCCATGCGGCATCGATGTCGGCCTCGCTGCGCAGGCGGAACTGCCCCTTGCCGTCGTAACCGAGGCGGCGGGTCTTGAGGATGCACGGCAGACCGAACTCGGCAGCCTTCGCGGCCAACTCGTCACGGCTGCGGATGTCAGCGAAGGCCGGCAGCGGAATGCCCAGCTGCTGGAACAGGGTCTTCTCGCTCAACCGGTCCTGGGCCACGGCCAGTGCGGCCGGCGGCGGGTAGACCGGCACGCGGTCGGCCAGGAACTGCGCGCTGTCGGCCGGCACGTTCTCGAAATCGAACGTGACCACGTCGACCTTGGCCGCGAAATCCGCCAGCGCCTGGCGGTCATCGAAGGCACCGACGGTGAGCGGCGCCAGCGGGCCGCTGCAGGCGTCGGCTGCGGGGTCGTACAGTTCGAAGCGCAATCCCAGCGGCGCACCGGCCAGTACCATCATGCGGGCGAGCTGGCCGCCACCCAGGATGCCTACGGTCAGGCTCATTGGCGCGGATCGTCGTGGGCCATCACGTCTTCGGTCTGGCGTGCGCGGAACGCGTCGAGCGCCTGGCCGATCGCCGGCTGGTCACTGGCCAGCATTGCGGCGGCGAACAGCGCGGCGTTGGAGGCGCCGGCATTGCCGATGGCGAAGGTGGCGACCGGGATGCCGGCTGGCATCTGCACGATCGACAGCAGCGAATCCATGCCGTTGAGGGCCTTGGACTGCACCGGCACGCCCAGCACCGGAACGGCGGTCTTGGCGGCGATCATGCCCGGCAGGTGCGCGGCCCCGCCGGCACCGGCGATGATCGCGCGCAGGCCACGCGGGCCCGCCTGCTCGGCGTAACTGAACAACACATCCGGCGTCCGATGCGCGGACACTACCTTCACTTCGAACGGAACACCCAGAGCTTCAAGCTTCTGGGCGGCGTGCTGCATGGTTTCCCAGTCGGAACGGGAACCCATGACGATGCCGACAAGCGGCGCGATCGGGTTGGGGGTCATTGGCCGTCACCTGCCTTAAAGACGTATTCTAGCCATCTTCCACGCAAGACGAAGAACCATGGATCGCAAGCTGCTCGACCTGCTGGTGTCACCGGACACCCGCCAGCCCCTGTCCCTGCTGGATGGCAAGGGCCTGGAAGCCCTCAACAAGGCCATTTCCGCCGGCGCGGTGAACAAGGCCGATGGCAACCCGCTGGCGCAGCCGCTGCGCGAAGCGCTGGTCACCCGCGACCGCAAGCAGGTGTTCCGCGTTGACGACGGCATCCCGGTGCTGCTGGCCGAGGAAGCCATCCCGACCGCCCAGATCGCCGACTTCCCGGCCGCATGAGCGCGCTGCCGACGCCGGATGCGGCCGTTGTCGCCGCCGATGTCGCGCGTGCGCTGGCCGAGGACCTGGGCAGCGGCGACGTCACCGCCGCCCTGCTGCCCGACCAGGCCGACAGCGCCTACCTGCTGTGCAAGCAGGACGGGGTGATCGCCGGCCGCCCCTGGTTCGACGCCACCCACCGCGCACTCGATCCGGACGTGCGCATCGAATGGCATGTCTCCGAGGGCGACACGGTCACCGCCGGCACCGTACTGGCGCTGCTGCACGGGCGCAGCCGCAGCCTGGTGAGCGCCGAGCGCACTTCGCTGAACTTCCTGCAGACGCTGTCCGGCACCGCCACGACCACCGCGCGCTACGTGGCGGCCGTGGCCGGCACCGGCACGCGCATCCTCGACACCCGCAAGACCCTGCCCGGCCTGCGCCTGGCACAGAAGTACGCGGTGCGCTGCGGCGGTGGAGAGAACCATCGTTTCGGCCTGTACGACACGGTGATGCTGAAGGAAAACCACATCCGCGCTGCCGGTTCACTGGCCGCAGCCGTGGCTGCCGCACGCCGGCAATGGCCTGGGTTGCCGCTGGTGGTCGAGGTCGAGGATCTTGCGCAGCTGCGCCAGGCGCTGGAGGCTGGTTGCGAACGCATCCTGCTGGATGACTTCAGCCCCGACCTGCGCCGCGAGGCGGTGCGCATCACGGCGGGCCGCATCCCGCTGGAAGTCTCCGGCAGCGTCGGACTGGGTGGCCTGCGTTCGATCGCCGAGGACGGCGTGGACTGCATTTCCATTGGCGGCCTGACCAAGCACGTGCAGGCGATTGATCTGTCGCTGAAGCTGGGCCCGCCGCCGGGCTGAGGCCTGACCCGGTTCTCACACCCGGCGTTCACGACAGCGCTGCGACGCTGCGGTCATCCCCCACAGGAGCCGCGCATGCGCCGGATGCTCTTGCCTGCCTGCCTGCTGCTGGCCGCAGCCCCCTTGTCCGCAGCGGCCGCCGAAGCCTGCGATGTGCCGCCCCGCTTCGGCCTGAGCCCGTTGGCGGTGGCCATCCGCAATACCGCCTGCAACGAGCACCGGCTGTGGTTCCGGCCCTTCATTGATCGCGATGGCCGCGCCGCCAGCCTCAGTGTCACCGAGGCCGAAAGCGATCACTTGGCCGACAACGGCCTGATCGCCTGGCAGCGCGTGGCCGGCTACTGGCGCAACAGCGGCACGCTCAACGCAATGGGCAGCATCGCCGGCGCCAGCAGCTGCCTGGCACCGCTGGGCACGCGCTACACCGACAGCGACTGCCGCGCCTTCCTGGTCGACAACCCTTGGTCGGCCGCGTTCATTTCCTGGGTGATGGTGCAGTCCGGCGTTCCCGGCTTCAACACCTCGCCACGCCACATCGACTACATCCGTGCCGCGTACCAGGCCGGCCCCTCGGGCGTGCCGTACCGGTTGGTCGATCCCGCGACCGCAAAGCCCGCACCGGGCGACCTGCTGTGCTTCCTGCGCGACCGCAGCACCACGCTCAGCTACAGCGGGCTGGTGCAGGCACTGGGCAATGGCTCGGTGGGCCACTGGAAATCACATTGCGAAGTGGTGGTAGCGGCCAATCTTGGCGGCGACCAGACCCTGTACCTGGTCGGCGGCAACGTGATGAACACCGTGGCGATGCGGCTGCTGCAGCTGGACCGCACCGGGCTGATCAAGCTGCCGCCCGCGCGCGAACGCAACAGCACCGGCATCGACCCCAGCTGCACGCCGGGCCGCGAGGACGAATGCAGCTTCAACCGCCAGGACTGGGCAGCACTGCTGCAGTTGACCGCCACATCACCGCTGGTGATGCCCTCGCCCACTGCGACGCCGATGCAGCCCGCCCCGACACCGCAACCGGTCATCGTGCCCGCGCAACCGGTATCCAGCGAACCGCAGCCGCGGCGGTGAATCCAGCGCTTGATCCAGCGCACGTTCGCCGCCATCTTTGCGGAACCGACCTCTGACGGCTGACGCCATGCCCACCCTGCTGCTGTTGCTGATTGCCGGCGGAATCATCTACTTCTTCTGGAACGCTGCGCGTTCGGCCGCCGAGCGCGCGGTCGAGCTGGGACGCAATGCCTGCCGCGCAGCCGACGTGCAATGGCTGGACCAGGCAGTGCATGCCACCGGCCTGCGCCTGTCGCGCGGCGAGGATGGCCGGCTCGGTTTCGAGCGCACGTTCAAGTTCGAGTATTCCTACGATGGCATCGATCGCCACGTGGGCCGCATGGTGCTGCGCGGCGACCAGTTGATCTCGTTCACTGGCCCGGGCGCGGCGCGGATCAGCCAGATCCGGCCGGATGCGGAGGATGCCGAGGATGTCTAAGGGCTTTGAGCGCCGACCAACGGTCGGCACCCACCGGTAAATCCTGTAAAGGAAAACGCCGCCCATCGGGGCGGCGTCAGAGGGATTACTTGACCACGCGCAGGTTCGGGCGACCCTTGGGCGGCGGACTGGCCGGCGGGGTATCGTCCGGCGGCGTGCCTTCCTCGTGCAGCAGTTCGTCGCTGGTCGGCGCGGTTTCGCTGCCCGGAATGTCATCCGGCAGTGCCATGCCCTGCCCGGTCTCGCGGGCATAGACGGCCAGCACGGCACTGATCGGCACCTGCACCGGGTAGCTGGTGCCGGAGAAGCGCGCCGAGAAGCTCACCATCTCGTTGTCGATCATCAGCCGCACGACAGCGCGTTCGGCGATGTTGAGCACAACCCGGCCATCCTTGACCGCCGAAGGCGGGACCTGCACGCCGGGGACGCCGGCGTCGACCAGGATGTGCGGGGTCAGCTGGTTGTCGTTGATCCATTCCACCAGCGCCCGCAGCAGGTACGGGCGGTGGCTGGTCATGTGGAAGAAGTCTTCGGTCATGCGTGAAGTGTACGCGCCCGGCGCCCCGCCGGGGCGGATCGCCTGCACGCCGGTCGGCGTGCAGACGGCTAATGCGGGGCCGGATCAGACCGGCAGATCGCGCAGTTTCTTTTCCTGATCGGTCAGGCTGCGGACGAAACCGGGATGGCGGAAGATGCGGTTGCCGTAGTCCTCGATCGCCTTGCCGTCCTTCGGCAGCGGCACATCCAGCGACTGCAGGCGCCAGATGATCGGCGCCATCGCGCAGTCGGCCAGGCTCATTTCCGGGTTGAGGAAGAACTTGCTGGCCTTGAACAGTGGCAACGAGGCCGTCAGCAGTTCTTTCAGGCGCTTGCGACCGGCCTCGGCCTGGGTCTTGTTGCCCAGCTGGATGGCCTGCACCTGCGGCACCCAGTCGTGCTCGATGCGCAGCATGGCCAACCGGATGCGGGCACGCGACAGCGGATCAACCGGCATCAGTGGCGGATGCGGATAGCGCTCGTCCAGGTATTCGCTGACCACCGACGCCGCGTACAGCACCAGCTCGCGCTCGACCAGGGTCGGCACCGAGTGGTACGGATTGAGGTCGATCAGGTCTTCAGGCGGGTTCTGTGGATCGACCGGAACGAAGTCGAAGGTCACACCCTTGGCCGCCAGGACCAGGCGTACACGGTGGCACAGTACGTCGTCGTTCGAGGAAAACAGCGTCAGTGTATTGCGCATGCGTACGCTCGCCGCCATCAAAGGCTCTCCCACGACAGGAGACCGCCTGCCGCATCGGCGCCGCCGGCACCGTGCCAGCGATCGACTCCTCCCCGAGTGTGCAACCGACCATCACAAAAGCCAATAGGCCCGTGCGATGGCCGGCGGCAGATTCAGTGAACGTCCTTCCAGTATTCCTTCTTCAGCAGGTACAGCAGGAAGGTCAGCAGGGCCAGGAACAGGATCACCCACACGCCCAGCTGCTGGCGCTTGAGCGCGGCCGGTTCGCCGGCGTATTCGAGGAAGTTGGTGATGTCACGCACGGCCTGGTCGTACTGTCCGGCATCGACGTTGCCTGGCGTTTCCAGGCGCAGGCCGGTCACCGGCGGGTCCATGCCCGGCGCCTCCGGCTTGCCATGCACGGCATGCTGCAGGCCCTGCATTTCCCACAGCGGGTTGGGCATGGACGCGTTGGCGAACAGCGCGTTGTTCCAGCCCAGCGGCCGGCTGCTGTCCAGGTAGAACGACTTGAGGTAGGTGTAGACCCAGTCACTGCCGCGCACGCGCGCGATCAGGCTGAGGTCCGGCGGCATCTTGCCGAACCACTTCTCGGCGTTCTCCTTGGGCATCGCCACCGGAATCGGGTCACCGATCGCCGAGCCTGTGAAGTTGAGGTTGTTCATCACCTCTTCCTCGGTCAGGCCCAGATCCTGCGCCATCCGCGAATAGCGCAGGTACTTCAGCGCATGGCAGCCGGAGCAGTAGTTCATGTACAGCTGCGCGCCGCGCTGCAGCGAGGCACGGTCACCGAGATCGTTGCCGGCCTGCAGCAGCTTGGTGCCGCCCTCGGCGGCGGAGGCCAGGAAACTGCCCAGCATCAGGGCGGCCGTCAGGGCCAGCCGGACCATCCAGCGTTCAGTCATGGGTGGTCACCCTCTCCGGTACCGGCTTGGTCCTGTCCAACCTTGTCCATAGCGGCATGGTGATGAAGAACGCGAAGTACAGGAAGGTCAGTACCCGCCCGATGTAGGTCTCGTGCACGTCGGTGCCTGGGCCGGAACCGATCACGCCCAGCCAGACGAAGCACACCGCCAGTACGCCCAGCATCACCTTCGAGATCCAGCCGCGGTAGCGCACCGATTTCACCTTCGCCTTGTCCAGCCACGGCACCAGGAACAGGATCGCGATGGCCGAGAACATCACCAGCACGCCGCCCAGCTTGTTCGGCACCACGCGCAACATCGCGTAGTACGGCGTGTAGTACCAGACCGGCTTGATGTGCTCCGGGGTCACCAGGCGGTTGGCCTCGGTGAAGTTGTCGTGCTCCAGGAACAGGCCGCCGAAACCGGGCGCGAAGAAGATGATGAAGGCGGCGATGATCAGCAGGAAACCGGCGCCGACGCCATCCTTGAGCGTGTAGTACGGGTGGAACGGGATACCGTCAGCCGGGGCGTTCGGCGACCAGCGGTTGCCCTTCGGCCCCTTCTTGATCTCCACGCCATCGGGATTGTTCGAACCCACTTCGTGCAGCGCGCCCAGGTGCAGCACCACCAGCAGCAACAGCACCAGCGGCAATGCGATGACATGCAGCGCGAAGAAGCGGTTGAGCGTGGCGTCACTGGGCAGGTAGTCGCCCATGATCCATTCGGTCAGGCCGTTGCCGATCACCGGTATCGCGCCGAACAGCGAGATGATCACCTTGGCGCCCCAGAACGACATCTGGCCCCACGGCAGCACGTAGCCCATGAACGCTTCGGCCATCAGCACCAGGTAGATCAGCATGCCCAGGATCCACACCAGCTCGCGCGGCTTCTGGTAACTGCCGTACAGCAGGCCGCGGAACATGTGCAGGTAGACCACGATGAAGAACAGCGAGGCCCCGGTGGAGTGCATGTAGCGGATCAGCCAGCCCCACTCCACATCACGCATGATGTATTCGATGGAACCGAACGCCTCGGCGGCGTTGGTCTTGTAGTGCATCGTCAGGAAGATGCCGGTGACGATCTGGTTGACCAGCACCAGCAGCGCCAGCGAACCGAAGTAGTACCAGATGTTGAAGTTCTTCGGCGCGTAGTACTCGCTGACGTGCTTGCGGTACACCGGCATCAGGCCCGGTGCCCGGGCATTGACCCAGTCGGCCACGCCGCTGGCGGTACGGCTGAGGATATTGGCCATCAGGCAGCCCCCTGCGGATCGACACCGATGATGATGGTGTTGTCGTCCTGGTAGTGGTGCGCGGGCACCTTCAGGTTGATCGGCGCCGGCACGTCCTTGAAGACGCGGCCGGACATGTCGAAGCGCGACTTGTGGCAGGGGCAGAAGTAACCGCCCTTCCACTGCGGGTCGTAGGGTTCAGGCCGGATCTCGGCGACCATTTCCGGCGAGCAGCCCAGGTGCGTGCACAGGCCGACCAGCACGGAGATGTCCGGCTTGATCGAGCGCAGCTCGGGGTTCTGCTTCAGCACGTACTCCGGCTGCTGGTCCTTCTCGCCGGACTCGGGGTCCTTGAGACGGCCATCCAGCCCGTGCAGCGCATCGAGGATCGCCTTGGACCGTTTGACGATCCAGATCGGCTGGCCACGCCATTCCACGATCAGGCGTTGGCCTTCCTGCAGGGCGCTGATGTCGGCCACCACCGGTGCGCCGGCAAGCTTGGCGCGGGCACTGGGGTTCCAGGATTTGATGAAAGGAACTGCGGTGAATCCGACGCCGACGGCGCCCACCACGGCTGTGGTGGCAGAAAGAAAACGCCGACGTCCGGTGTTGACTGGATCGTGTACCCCATCGTTGGCCATCCGGCACTCCGATATTGATTAGGTAGCTTTAAGGCTGCCAGCGGATCCGGTGGGGGCCAGAGCCGCATTGAATCACGGTCGAGTGTAGCGGAACCGTCGCGCGCCACACAACGCATTGCAACAACATTGATTGCGGGGTTGCCGGCCAGCGGCCGGTCGGTACCGGCCATTGCCCAGGGGTTGCCGGCCAGCGGCCGGCACTACTGGTGCGTCAATGCGGTGCGGTAACGCTCGGCCAGCTGCCCGACCCGGCGCACGTAGTACTGGGTTTCGCTGTAGGGCGGTACGCCACCATGACGGTCGACCGCGCCTTCGCCGGCGTTGTAGCCCGCCGCCGCCAGAGTCAGATCGCCATTGAAGCGCTTCAGCAGCCACGCAAGATACTGCACGCCGCCACGGATGTTCTGCCCGGCATCGTAGGAATCACTGACCCCGAAGCGGGCAGCGGTCGGCGGCATCAGCTGCATCAGGCCCTGCGCACCCGCGCGGCTGAGCGCGGTCGGGTTGTAGGCCGACTCGGCGTGGATGATCGCGCGCACCACAGCCTCTTCCACGCCGAACTCGCGCGCGGCCGAGGTGATCTCGGCCTGGAAGGCCGAGGTGTTCAGGCGCACGGTGCCGAAGTCCACGCGTGGATTGACCCCGCACGCGTAGCAGCGCTCCATGAAGCTGTAGCGGATGGTCCGCACCGGGCCGAGGTTGGCCACCTGGGTCGGGCGCGCACTGGTGTAGTGGCGCACGCCGTCCTTCATGAAGGAATAGACCTGGCCGCTGACCATGCGTCCGGCGCGCGGGGCGACCGGCTGTGCTGGAGCAGCTGCGGGCGCGGATGCGGGTGTCGGCGCGGCCGCTGCCGGCGTTGCGGCGCTCGCGGCAACGGCCACCGGATTGCGTTCAATGCTGGCCACCGCGGTCGGCGTCGGCCTTGGCGCGGCCACCACCGGGCGCGGCGCCGGACGGGTGTCGCGGCTGTAGCTGATGGTGCTGCAGCGCGCACCGGCCACCCGCTTGCTCACATAACTGGTGACGCCGTCAGGGCCCTGGCACTTGTACAGGGTTCCGGCGCTGGCCGGCGCAGCGGTCAGCGCAGCGATGATGATCGCCGTTGTCCCCAGTATCCCCTTCATGGCGGCGAGTGTCCCAGCTTCGTCGGGGCTTGCCAAGCGATGTGGCTCAGCCTGTGACCGGCGGCACAGCCAGCACCTGGCCCAGCCCGGCCAGGCGCTGGGCCAGTTCGTCGCGCAGGCCTGGCGGCGTGGTCCACAGCGCCACCGGCACGCGGTCCAGGCTCAGGATCTGCGCCAGCATCATGCCCCGGCTCTCAGCACCCATGCGCAGCAGGCAGTGCTCGGCGCCGTCCGCCTCCAGCACCCCGCACCAGGGCGGAATGCGGCCTTCCAGCTCGGCGCGACTGCCGGCCAGACGGACGATGGCCTGCAGCGCGAACGGGGCCTGGCTGACCGCCTGCCGCACCATCACATCCGGCGGCGCCGGGGTGCGCCGGTGCATGCCCGGCTCGGAGCACTCACGCACCGCGCCCATCCGGTCCACGCGCAGGGTGCGCCAGTCCTGCCGGCCCAGATCCCAGGCCAGCAGGTACCAGCGCCGCCCGTAGTTGACCAGGTGCTGGGCCTCGACCTCGCGCTGGGTGACGGCCTCCTGTGCGCTGCGGTATTCGAAGGCCAGCCGTGACGCCTGCCGGCAGTACTGGGCCAGCCGCCCGAGCACGCGCGCATCGGTGGACGGAAGATCGGACAGGGTGGCCGTCGCTGCATGCACCTCGCCGGCCGGCTGGCGGCGACGGGTCGGCACCAGCGGATCGAGCTTGGACAGCAGGCCACGCGCGGTGTCGTCAATGCCGGCGACGGTGGCCGAGGCCGCGCGCAGCGCGATGGCCAGGGTGGTCGCCTCCTCCTCGTCCAGCAGCATCGGCAACACCGGCGCGCCGGACCCCAGCTGGTAGCCGCCACCAACGCCGGCCGAGGCCTGTACCGGGTAACCCAGCTCGCGCAGGCGCTCGATGTCACGGCGGATGCTGCGCCGGTCCACACCCATGCGCTCGGCCAGTTCGGCCCCGGACCACTGGCGGCGGGCCTGCAGCAGGGCGATCAGGCGCAACAGTCGATGGGCGGTATGGCGCATGAAGGATCGAGGACAGAAGTCGTCCGCAATAGTGCCCCAGGATGAGCTCCAGTTCACCACCCACCGCAAGGAGCAATGCCATGACATCCCGCCAGATCACCCTGTACCACGCCGCCCGTTCACGCTCGAGCGGCGCCGTGGCCCTGCTCGAAGCGCTGGGTGCCGACTACCGCATGCAGGTGCTGGACCTGAAGGCCGGCGCCAACCTGGCCCCGGCCTACCTGGCCATCAACCCGATGGGCAAGGTGCCGGCCATCGTCCACAACGGCGCACTGGTGACCGAGCAGGTGGCGATTTACCTGTACCTGGCCGACCTGTACCCGGAAGCCGGGCTGGCCCCGCCGATCGGCGACGCCCTGCGCGGCCCCTACCTGCGCTGGATGGCCTTCTACGGCGCCTGTTTCGAGCCGGCGATGATCGACAAGGCAATGCACCGCGAGCCGCCGCCGCGCCTGATGTCGCCCTACAACGACGCGGAGACGGTGCTGCAGGTGATCGAAGCCCAGCTGGCACAGGGGCCGTACCTGCTCGGCGAGACGATGAGCGCCGCCGACGTGCTGTGGGGCAATGCGCTGGCCTGGACCACCGCCTTTGGCCTGGTGCAGCCGGCGCCGGCAACGGCTGATTACATTGCACGGATGAGTGCGATGACCGCTTTCGACCGTTCGCGGCAGATCGATGCGGAGCTGGCAGCGGCCTGAGGCATGCCGACGGGCGCGGCCGGGCGCTACCGGGGGGGCGGACCCGGAATTCCAGTAGATCCACGCCATGCGTGGATGACCCGCCCGCCGTGCCTGCGGGACGGAAAGCAGCCAGGCATGGCCTGGCTCTACTGGGCCGGCGCACGCGCTGGGATGCGGGTAGAATTGCCCGCTTTCCCGCCACCCGAATGGATTAAGCGCCATGACCGGGACGCCAGACGTCTTTCCGCCCGCCACGCCGGGCGGTACCCCGCTCGTTGCCCTGCCCACCGGTCCGCGCAAGCCCGACCAGGTGAAAGGCAAGCTGTACATCAAGACCCACGGTTGCCAGATGAACGAGTACGACTCGGCCAAGATGGCCGACGTGCTTGCCGCCAGCGATGGCCTGGAACTGACCGACAGCCCGGACGACGCCGACGTCATCCTGGTCAATACCTGCTCCATCCGCGAGAAAGCGCAGGAGAAGGTATTCAGCCAGCTGGGCGTATGGAAGGGCCTGAAGAACAAGGGCCGCGAGGTCATCATCGGCGTGGGCGGCTGCGTCGCTTCGCAGGAAGGCGAGGCAATCATCAAGCGCGCGCCGTTCGTCGACCTGGTGTTCGGCCCGCAGACCCTGCACCGCCTGCCGGAACTGATCCGTGCACGGCGCGAGCAGAAGCGCCCGCAGGTGGACATCAGCTTCCCCGAGATCGAGAAGTTCGACCGCCTGCCCGAGCCACGCGCCGAAGGTGCTTCGGCCTTCGTCTCGATCATGGAAGGTTGTTCCAAGTACTGCTCGTTCTGCGTGGTGCCCTACACCCGCGGTACCGAAGTCAGCCGCCCGTTCGAGGACGTGGTGGTGGAGGTGGCGCAGCTGGCTGCACAGGGCGTGCGTGAGATCAACCTGCTCGGCCAGAACGTCAACGCCTACCGTGGGCCCTATGGGGACGGCGAGTTTGCCGACCTCGGCCTGCTGATCCGCACCATCGCCGAGATCGACGGCGTCGGCCGCATCCGCTTCACCACCTCGCACCCGCTGGAGTTCAGCGATTCGCTGATCGATGCGTTCCGCGACGTGCCGCAGCTGGCCAACTTCCTGCACCTGCCGGTGCAGGCCGGCAGCGACCGCGTACTGTCGGCGATGAAGCGCGGCTACACCGCACTGGAATTCAAGTCGAAGATCCGCAAGCTGCGCGCGGTGCGCCCGGACATCTCGATCAGCTCGGACTTCATCGTCGGCTTCCCCGGCGAGACCGATGCCGATTTCGAGAAGACCATGAAGCTGATCGAGGACATCGGCTTCGACCACAGCTTCTCCTTCATCTATTCGCGTCGCCCGGGTACGCCGGCTGCGGACCTGGAGGACACGATCAGCGATGCCGAGAAGCACGCGCGCCTGTCGCGCCTGCAGGAGCGCATCAATGCGCACGCTGCCGGCATTTCCGAAAAGATGGTCGGTACCGTGCAGACCGTGCTGGTGGAAGGCCCTTCGCGCAAGAACCCGAACGAGCTGACCGGCAAGACCGAGAACATGCGTTCGGTGAACTTCCCGGCGCCGGCACGATTGATCGGCCAGTTCGTGGACGTGGTGATCACCGAAGCGCTGACCAATTCGCTGCGCGCGCGCGTGGTGGCGGAATAAGGCTAGGGTGTGCCGACCAACGGTCGGCACCCACCGGAGTTGATGCCGGCCAGCGGCCGGCACTACCGGATGGCATGCCTCAATCCAATCGCTTGCGGAAACGCAGGATCGCCAGCGTCATCATCACCACGATGAAGGCCAGCAGCGCCAGTGCATCGCGCCACAGCTCCCACAGCGAGGCGCCGCGCAGCATGATGCCGCGCACCAGGCGCAGGAAGTGGGTCAGCGGCAGCACTTCGGCCAGCCACTGCACCGGCCGTGGCATACCGGCGAACGGGAACATGAAGCCCGACAACAGGATCGACGGCAGGAACAGGAACAGCGTCATCTGCATCGCCTGGAACTGCGAGCGCGCGCGCGTGGAGATCAGCAGGCCCAGCGCCAGGTTGGCCAGCACCAGCAGCACCGCGGCCAGATAGATGTCCAGCAGGCTGCCGCGGATCGGCACCTGGAACAGCCAGGTGCCCAGCACCAATACCAGCGTGGTCTGCAGCAGACCGATAGCCGCATAGGGCAGCACCTTGCCGACCATCAGTTCGCTGCGCGACACCGGTGTGGCGATCAGCAGTTCCATGTTGCCGCGCTCGCGTTCGCGCACCACCGCTACGGCCGTGAACATCACCAGGGTCATGGTCAGGATCACCCCGATCAGGCCCGGCACGATGTTCACCGCCGAACGCCGCTGCGGGTTGTAGAAACTGGTCACGCTGATCGGACCACCAGCGATGCTGCCTTCGCGCAGCGGCCGCGTGTTGCTGGCCGGGCGCGTATCCAGCGGCACCTGTGCCAGCTGGATCGCTGCGCTCTGTACAACGGTGTCGCTGCCATCGACGAGTACCTGCACTGCCTCACGGCCATCGAAACGGCGCCGCTCGAAGTCGGCCGGCACCACGATGCCGACACTGATTTCGCCACGGCGCAGCGCCTGCATCAGTTGATCGGGCGTGTACGCCTCGCTGCGCGGCGTGATCACGCCGGTGGCGACCATGTCCTGCACCAGCGCGCGTGACGCCGCGCTGTTGGCCTGGTCGGCGACACCGGCGTTGAGATGGCGCAGGTTGAGATTGATCGCGTAGCCGAACAGCAGCAGCTGCATCACCGGAATGCCGACGATCATCGCCAGCGTGATGCGGTCGCGGCGCAGCTGCCGCAGCTCCTTGAGCATGATCGCCCACAGGCGGCGCAGGTTCATGCCGCCGGCTCCCGGCCACGGCCGCGGGTGGCCGCCACGAACACGTCTTCCAGGTTCGGTGCCACCGCCTCGATGCGGGCCTGCGGATCGGCGCTGGCCAGCGCGCGCCGCAATGCGGCGGCGTCCGCGACATCCTCGCTGCACAATACTCGCAGCTGGGTGCCGATCTGCGCCACGCTCAGCACGCCGGGCAGCTCAGACAATGCACGGCTGGCCTGGCGCGGCTGCGTCGAGGTGACCTGCAGCGTGCGGCCGTCCAGCCGTGCACACAGTTCGGCCGGCGTGCCGTCGGCGACCAGCGCGCCTCGATCAAGGATCGCCAGCCGGTGGCAACGCTCGGCCTCGTCCATGTAGTGGGTCGACACCAGCACCGTCGTACCGGCATCGGCCAGCTCGAACAGGGCTTCCCAGAAATCGCGGCGCGATTCGGGATCGACCGCACTGGTCGGCTCGTCCAGGAACAGCAGTTCGGGCGAATGCACCACGGCACCGGCCAGGGCCAGGCGCTGCTTCTGGCCACCACTGAGCGTGCCAGCCAGTTGTGGCTGGCGGTCCTGCAGCCGGTATTGCTGCAGCAGTTCGTCGACCCGCTGCCGGGCCTGTGCGCGCGGCAGGTCCTGGATGGCGGCGAGGAACTCCAGGTTCTCGCGCACCGACAGATCTTCGTACAACGAGAAGCGCTGGGTCATGTAGCCGATGCGTCGGCGCAGCGCTTCGGCCTGCTCGGGAACCGCCAACCCCAGCACCTCGATCTGCCCTGCGCTGGGTTCCAGCAGGCCGCACAGCATGCGGATGGTGGTCGACTTGCCAGACCCGTTCGGGCCCAGAAAACCGTATACCTGTCCGCGCGGTACGGTCAGGTCGACGTTGTCCACGGCCAGCAGCTCGCCGAAGCGGCGGGTCAGGCCCTGCGCATGCACCGCGATGTCCGCACCGGTGTTCAGAAGCGCACCTGTACCGGAAGACCCGCTGGCAGTTTCTGCATGTCGCTGTTCCCGTCCACTTCAATCTCGGCCAGATAGCTCAGCCGTTCGACGTCATCGCCGGTCAGTGCGTAGTACGGCGTGAACGATGGTTCGCTACGGATCGCACGTACATGCCCCTTCAGCACGGTGTTGCCGCCTTCCAGCTGTATCTGCGCGGCCTGCCCGACCTTGACCTGCAGACGCAGCGGTTGCGGCAGGTAGACGCGCGCATAGGGGCGCTCGCCGACCAGCATCACTGCCAGCGGCGCACCGATCGGTGCCTGGTCACCCTGCCGGTAGGGCAATGCATCGACTACCCCGTCGCGCGGTGCACGCAACTGCAGCTTCTGCAGGTTCACGCTCTGTACCACCTGCTGTGCCCGTGCGGCATCGGCGGCCGCCTGGCCCTGGGCGATATCCTGCACACGGCTGCCGTGCACCCGCTCCAGCCAGGCCTGCTCGGCAGCACGCACGCTGGCTTCGGCATTGCCGGCGGCGGCGCGTGCTCGATCCAGTTCAGCGGCGGCAATCAAGCGCTGCTGTGCCAACGGCTGGACCCGTCGGTAATAGGCACTTGCTTCGGCAGCCTGTGCGCGCAACGCGGCCAGTTGTGCCTGGGCCTGAGCGATCTGCTCCTGGCGTGGGCCGATCTGCAGTTCTTCCAGCTGCGCCTGCGCACGCGCCGTATCAGCCTGCGCTGCGGCGAACTGCGCGTCTCCCCGCGCCGGGTCCAGCTGCATCAGCACGGTCCCGGCCTTGACCTGCTGGCCCTCGCGCACCTCCACCGTGGCGATCACTTCGGCCGCCGGTGCCGGCACCGTGATCCGGTCCCACTCCAGCGTGCCCAGCGCAGTCGGCGTTGACTGCCCACACCCCACCAGCATGCCGATGCCCGCCAGTCCGATTCCACGCATCCCGTTGCCGATGCCCATGCCATCCCCTCCTGCGACGGCGACACGGTGCCATGTGCCCCGTGCACCCTCAATGATTCCAATCAGCCCTGACGGTTTTTTCACCACGCGTGGGCAAGCCTTTTGCTGCAAGGCTCCGCACCACCTATCCACAGGTTGATTCGGCATCATTCCACAACCGTTGTGGAAATCCGGCACGACCTCGCGCTGTTGCTCGCCGGGCAACGAAACCTGCACTGCCATCACGATGAATGCCCCCCGCGCAGGCCACCCGTGGCAGTGCTGCCGTAGCGACCGGCGACCATGACGCTTTTTTCACCAGGACCTCATGGGCCTTGTGGCACAAGCATTGCGAAGGTCTATCCACAGGTTTCCGCGTGCCCCGTCCACACCGGGTGTGGAAAACGCTGTATCGACCGTCTGCTGGCCGTGTGCCCCGCACGCGCGCTACCCTTGTCCTCCCTGAATACACTGCGGTGGAAGGCGTCCGCCCCACCCCAAGCAATGAAAAGCATCGATCATCGAGACTTCACCCTGTCGCCGGAAGACAACGAGCGACTGGCCAACCTGTGCGGCCCCTTCGACGGGCACCTGCGCCAGATCGAGCTGAAGCTCGGCGTGGAGATCGCAAATCGTGGCTTCGTGTTCCGCATCAGCGGCCCCAACGAAGCCATCGTCGAGGCGCAGAAGCTGGTTGAAGCGCTGTACGCCGAAGCCGGCGAAACGACCTTCGACAACCATGCCATCCACCTGCGCCTGGCGCAGGCCAATGTCGAGCAGATCGCCGAGCGCTCCTACGAAGCGCAGGAGGTTGCGATCAAGGTCAAGCGCGGCACGGTGCGCGGCCGCGGCGCCAACCAGGGCCGCTATTTGCACCAGATCGCCACCCACGACATCAACTTCGGCATCGGCCCGGCCGGTACCGGCAAGACCTTCCTGGCCGTAGCCAGCGCGGTCGAAGCCCTGAACGAATCGCGGGTGCAGCGCCTGATCCTGGTGCGCCCGGCGGTGGAGGCCGGCGAGAAGCTGGGCTTCCTGCCCGGCGACCTGAGCCAGAAGGTCGATCCCTACCTGCGACCGCTGTACGACGCCCTGTACGAGATGATGGGCGTGGAAAAGGTGGTCAAGCTGCTGGAGAAGAACGTCATCGAGATCGCGCCGCTGGCCTACATGCGCGGCCGCACGCTCAACGATGCGTTCGTGATCCTGGACGAAGCACAGAACACCACCATCGAGCAGATGAAGATGTTCCTGACCCGCCTGGGCTACGGCTCCACTGCGGTGGTCACCGGTGACCTGACCCAGACCGACCTGCCCAAGCACGTGAAGTCCGGCCTGCGCGACGCCATCGACGTGCTGCGTGAGGTCGAGGGCGTCAGCTTCACCTTCTTCGAATCCCGTGACGTGGTCCGCCACCCGCTGGTCGCGCGCATCGTGAGCGCGTACGACCGCCGCGACCTGAATCAGATCCAACCTGGAGCAACTCCATGACCCGTGGTCCCGTGCGATTGGACGTCGCCGTCAGCTATGCCCTGCCGCGCGCCGGCCTGCCGGCGGCAGTGAGCTTCCGCAAGTGGGTGGCCGCCGCGTTGAAGGGCCGCATCCGCGAGGCCGATCTGGCCATCCGCGTGGTCGATGCCAAGGAAGGACAGTCGTTGAACCGCCATTACCGCGGCAAGGACTACGCCACCAACGTGCTCAGCTTCCCGGCCGAAGTGCCCGAAGGCCTGCCCAAGGGCGTCAAATTCCCGCTGCTGGGTGACCTGGTGATCTGTGCTCCGGTCGTGGCACGGGAGGCCGACGAACAGAGCAAGGCGCTCAATGCCCATTACGCGCATCTGACCGTGCACGGCGTGCTGCACCTGCTCGGCTGGGACCACGAGGACGACAAGGAAGCCGAGGCGATGGAGCAGCTGGAGCGGGAAATCCTGGCCGAACTGGGCATCGACGATCCATACGCGGGCGAGCGCTGAGCGGGCCACCGCCCGTCGCCAGGAACACGAGAGGAACAAGGATGACCTCGGGAAACAGCTCAATGATGTTTGTGATCGGCGCCACCTTGTTCGCCATGCTGCTGGTGCTGGGCGCGTATGCCTTGCGCCGCATCAGTGCCCGCGAACCCAGCGGCAGGCACTGGCTGCTGCGCAGCCTGGCCCTGCTCTCGCCCGTGTGCCTGCTGGCCGGGCTGGCGATCGGCATGATCGGCCCGCACCTCAGCGGACGGTTGGAACCGGCCCATCTCCCCGGTCTGCTTGAAACGTCGATGGTGCTGACGCTGGTGGGTGCACTGACCCTTCCGCTCCTGTGGCGGATGATCGTGCACCGCCGCCTGGGCCGCCCCGTGAACTCGCTCCCGTTCTTCCACGCCAGCCGTACCTCGCTGCTGGTGCTGTTCGTGCTGGCTGTGATCTACATGAAAGTGGCCAGGACCGCCGCAGCGGAACTGATGCCCTGGCTGACCAGCCCGGGCCTGTGGCCGGCGGTGGCGCGCATCGCGGGGCAATCGATGCAGGTCGCCATGCTTGCGGTCGTGCTGACCCTCTCACTGATGGTCGTGCGGCGGGCGATGACCGGTTTCCTGCGCCTTCTCACCGGGCTGTTCAGGCGCTCGCCGGGGCTATGATGGCGGCCCTTCACCTGCGGAAACCGACCGTGTCACTGCGCTGCTGCCTGCCCCTGCTCTGTGCCCTCGCCGCTCCCGCCGCCTTCGCCACCAGCCTGGACCTGCCGGCCCTGATCGAATGCCGCCAGGGCGTGGCCGAGCAGGCCGCGCTGGCGCCGCTGCTGGCCGATCCGCTGAAGGCCGTGGCCCAGGGCCTGCAGCCGCTGCCGCAGGGCAACCAGTTCATGAGCGAGTTCCGGCTGGCCGGCCCGATCACCGTCTTCGGCCAACAGACCGAGCGGGTGGCGGTGGCCGGCGCCAGCATCATGGCGGTGCTCGACCAGGCCGACCCACGCCCGCTGGCCAAACGGCTGGAATTGGAGACCGGCTACGACCAGGACGGCAAGTTCATGGCCGGCCGCGAGCTGGTCAGCCGCGACGTGACCGACCCGAAGACCGGCGAGGCCCAGATCGAGTCGATCATCCTCAGCGTCTCCACCGTGGCCTCCCACCCCGGCAAGACCCTGGCCGGCTGCACCTACAGCCTGGACCTGCCCGAGGAGGAGCCGGCCCCGGCCGTCCCAACCCCGGCCACCGGCAGTCACTGACAGGCCGTCACATCCTGCTAGACTTGGGTCAACGCCCGGCCTGCCGGGTGCCTTTTTTCCAGAGATGTCAGAAGACGACAGTAGTAGCTCCCCTGCGGAGCACAGTGAAAAGAAGCGCGGCTGGCTTGAACGCCTGACCTCCGCCTTCTCCGGCGAACCCCATACCCGCGACGAGCTGGTCGCTGTCCTGCACACCGCGCAGGAAGAGGGTCTGATCGCCGCCGATACCCTGAAGATGATGGAAGGCGCCATTTCGGTGGCCGAGCTGACCGTGGGCGATGTGATGATTTCGCGCTCGCAGATGGTCTCGCTGCCGGTTGAAGCGCCCTTCCTGGAACTGATGAAGCAGGTGGTCGAATCCGGCCATTCGCGCTTCCCGGTGCACGGCGAGAACAAGGACGACATCCTTGGCATCCTGTTGGCAAAGGACCTGCTGCGCGGCGTGGTCGCCGACAACGGCCCGGCCAACGTGCGCGAGCTGCTGCGCCCGGCGGTGCTGATCCCGGAAGCGAAGAAGCTCAACGTGCTGCTGAAGGAATTCCGCCTGTCGCGCAACCACATGGCCATCGTGGTGGACGAGTACGGCGGTGTCGCCGGCCTGGTCACCATCGAGGACGTGCTGGAACAGATCGTCGGCGAGATCGACGATGAGCATGACGAGGCTGAAGATCCCTCGGCGCAGATCGCCATCCAGTCCGACGGCCAGTACGTGGTCGACGCGCTGACCCCGATCGGCGACTTCAACGAGCGTTTCGGCGCGACGTTCTCCGACGAGGACTACGACACCATCGGCGGCCTGGTCACCGAGGCCGTGGGCCATCTGCCGGAAGTCGGTGACGAGCTGGCGCTGGATCGCTTCATGTTCCGCGTGGCCCGCGCCGATGCGCGTCGGGTACAGGCCTTCCACGTGACCGTGCTGCCGCCGGACGCGCAGGACGACGCTTGAAGCGCCGCGGCCTGATCCTCATGGTGTGGCTGGCACTGTGCGTGCTGGCCATGGCCCTGCCGCTGGCCGCCTTCGCGCAGCCGGTGGCAGCCACACCTGCCGTACCCGCGACCAACGCTGAAGCCCCTGCCCCGCGCATCGGCGTGGTGACCATGCAGCCGGGCACCGTGTTCTTCGAACGCTTCGGCCACGACGCCATCGTCGTGGTCGATCCGGTCAGCGGCGAGGCAACCTCGTACAACTTCGGCTACTTCGATCCGTCCGAGGACGATTTCATCAGCCGCTTCGCACGCGGCGACATGATGTATTACCTGGTGGCGCTGCCGTTGCAGCAGGACCTGTCCTACTACGACGAGACCGGCCGTGGCGCCAGCGTGCAGTGGCTGGACCTGCGCCCGGACCAGGCGCGTGCGCTGGCCGCCGACCTGGCCGAGCGGGCCAAGCCGGAAAACGCGCGCTACCACTACGATTACTACACCGCCAACTGCGCCACGATGGTGCGCGACACGGTGGACAAGGCATTGGGTGGCGGCCTGCAGTCGCAGCTGTCGGGGCGCTCGCGCGGCAACACCTACCGCAGTGAATCGGTCCGCCTGGCGTCGCCGGCACCGTGGATGTGGCTGGGCTTCGATGTCGGCCTTGGGCCGTTCGCCGACCAGCCGCTGTCGCGCTGGCAGGAAGCCTTCGTGCCGATGCGCCTGGCCGATGCGCTGCGCCAGGCACGCAACAGCGATGGCCGTCCGCTGGTGCAGTCCGAACAGGAACTGCTGCCGCACCGTATCGATGCGGAGCCGAAGGAATTCGCGCGCCGCTGGTGGCCATGGCTGCTGCTCGGGCTGATCGTGGCCGGCGGCGTGCTGGCGCTGCGCAACCGCCCGCGCCTGCTGGCCGGGCTGGCCCTGCCGTTCTGGCTGCTGTGCGCCCTGTTTGGTGGCGTGCTGGTGTTCCTGTGGGGCTTCAGCATCCACTACGCCGCGTGGGCCAATCGCAACCTGCTGTTGCTTTCGCCGCTGGCCGTGCTGCTGTTGCCGGGTGCAATCGCCCTGCTGCGCCGTCGCGTGCCGGGCCGCATGTTCAGGATCGTGTTGTGGCTGCTGGCGGTACAGGCGGTGGCCGCGCTGGTACTGCACTGGCTGAGCCTGCAGGCCCAGTACAACGTGCAGTGGATCGTGCTGCTGCTGCCCGTCCACGTCGCGCTGGCATGGGTGCTGGGGCGTACTCCTCACTTGTCCAAAACACAGCCCTGACGCACGATGGCGGGCATGTCATTGCCCGCCTCTGCTGCCGCGCCCGCCTCGGCCAACCCCGCCTGCGTCATCAACTGCGTCCACTACGATGACGAGGGCAAACGCCACGACATCACCCTGGACGCCATCAGCGATGTCATTGCCAGTGGCAACGGCTTCGTCTGGGTCGGCCTGTACGACCCCAATGATGATGTGCTGTTGAAACTGCAGGAAGAGTTCTGCCTGCACGACCTGGCCATCGAGGATGCGCGCAACGCGCACCAGCGGCCCAAGGTCGAGACCTACGGCAATTCGATGTTCGTGGTGGTGACCACCGCGCAGATGGTCGACGAGCGCATCCAGTACGGCGAAACCCATGCCTTCCTCGGCCCGCGCTTCCTGGTGACGGTACGCCATGGCGCGTCGCTGTCCTATGCCCCGGTGCGTGCGCGGGTGGAACGCGAGCCGCAGCTGCTGAAGATGGGCCCGTCGTACTGCCTGTACGCGGTGACCGACTTCGTGGTCGACAACTACCTGCCCATCGTGCACCGCTTCCGCGACACCCTGGAGCTGCTGGAGAAGGACATCTTCGCCGACACCTACAAGCGCAGCACGGTGGTGCGGCTGTACGAGCTCAAGCGCGAACTGAACAAGATGCGGATGGCGGTGGCGCCGCTGCAGGATGTGCTGGCGCAGCTGCGCCGCTACCAGGGCGAGCTGATCCCCGACGAAGTGAAGCTGTACATCCGCGACGTCCACGACCACGCGGTACGCATCAGCGATGTGATCGACACGCTGCGCGAGATGCTCGGCACCGCGCTGAGCGTGAACCTGTCGCTGGTGACGCTGGCGCAGGGCGAGACGGTCAAGCGGCTGGGTGCATGGGCCGCGCTGCTGGCGGCGCCGACGCTGATCACCAGCTGGTACGGCATGAACTTCAGCCACATGCCGGAGCTGAGCGAGCCGTGGTCGTACCCGCTGATGATCGTGGGCGTGGGCGGTGTGTGCGTGGGGCTGTACCGGTTGTTCAAGCGCGCGAAGTGGTTGTAGCCCGCTTTGGGTAGTGCCGGCCGCTGGCCGGCAACCAGGCAATGCCGGCCAGCGGCCGGCACTACCGTTCGGCATCAAGCCACGTAGACGGTCTTGATGTTCATGAACTCATGGATGCCGTGGTCGGCCAGCTCCCGGCCGAAACCGGACTGTTTGCTGCCGCCGAACGGAAGCCGCGCGTCGCTCTTGACGATGGCGTTGACGAACGCGGCACCGCATTCCATGCGCTGCGCGAAACGTTCGCCGCGCACCGGATCGCGCGTCCACACGCTGCCGCCCAGGCCGAAGCGGGTGTCGTTGGCCACGCGCAGTGCCTCGGCCTCGTCAGCGACACGGATCACCGCAGCCACCGGCCCGAACAGCTCCTCGTCGTAGGCCGGCATGCCCGGGCCGACCTGATCGAGCACGGTGGCCGGATAGCCGGCATGTGTACCCGCAATCGGCTCACCACCCAGCAGTACCCGCGCACCCTTGGCCACGCTGGCCTGCACCTGCTTGTGCAGTTCGTCACGCAGATCGGCACGGGCCATCGGCGCCAGCGTGGTACCGCGCTCGTTCGGATCACCGTACTGGCGCTCGGCCGCGGCTTCCACGAAGCGCCGGGTGAACTCATCGGCCACCGCCTCGACCACGATGAAGCGCTTGGCCGCGATGCAGGTCTGCCCGCTGTTATCGAAGCGCGACTTCACCGCCGCCGCCACGGTCTTGTCGAGGTCGGCATCGTCGAGCACCACGAAGGCATCGCTGCCACCCAGCTCCATCACCGACTTCTTCAGCTGGCTGCCCGCGTTGGACGCGATCGAGCGCCCTGCCCGCTCGCTGCCGGTCAGCGTCACCGCCTTCACCCGTGCGTCGCGCAGCACCTCGGCCGCCTGGTCGTTGTCGATGTGCAGTACATCGAACACGCCGTCAGGCAGGCCACCGTCACGGCATACCGCCAGGATCAGGTCGGCGCACTGCGGCACGTTGCTGGCGTGTTTGAGCAGGGCCACGTTGCCTGCCATGAACGCCGGGGCGAGGAAACGGAACACCTGCCAGATCGGGAAATTCCACGGCATCACCGCGAACACGCAGCCGATCGGCTCGTACCGCACATAGCTGCGCTGGGCTTCGGTGTCGATCAGCTGCGGCTTGAGATAGTCGGCGGCGTGGTCGGCGTAGAACTCGCAGGCCGCCGCGCACTTGTCGACCTCGGCCAACGCCTCTGCCTTGAGCTTGCCCATCTCGTGGGTCATCGCCTGCTGCAGATCGTCGCGGCGCGCACGCAGTTGGCCAGCGATCTGCTTGAGGATCGCCCCCCGCTCCTGCAGCGAGCGCTCGGCCCAACCGGGGAATGCATCGGCAGCAGCCTGCAGGCGCTGCTCGATGTCGGCAGCACCCATCAGTTCATGGCGGTAGGTCACCTGGCCGGTGGCCGGGTCGACAATCTCGACGGTCATGGGGGATCTCCATCTGGAAGACCCCCATTGTGCGCCGCCGGCCGTGAGCCGGGTGTTGCCGACGCTGTCGACAAACCGTGTGCTCAGCCGTTGTCCTGGCGTGCCAGCTGCAGGTCGCGCTGGCGCCGTTTCTCGGCACGCGCGTTGATGTACCAGCCGATCACCGCGGCGATCGACACCGCCGACACCAGCAGGGTGGCCAACGCGTTGATCTTCGGGCTGATGCCCATGCGCACCGAGGCGAACACCTTCATCGGCAGCGTGGTCGAGCCCGGCGTGGCGACGAAGCTGGCCACCACCACGTCATCCAGCGACAGGGTGAACGCCAGCAGCCAACCGGCCACCAGCGCCGGCGCGATGATCGGCAGGGTGATGCGCCCGAACACGGTCAGCCGGCTCGCGCCCAGGTCCATCGCGGCTTCTTCCAGCGACAGGTCCATTTCCTGCAGCCGCGAGGACACCACCACGGTGACGAAGCACAGGGTGAAGGTGACGTGGGCGATCCAGATGGTGGTCAGGCCACGCGCCGGGAAGCCGGGAATCGCGCCCATCGAGGCCAGCAGCGCCATCAGCGAGAAGCCCAGGATCACATCCGGCATCACCAGCGGCGCGGTCACCAGCGCGCCGAACAGCGGCTTGCCACGGAAGCGCTTGAAGCGCGTCATCACCATTGCCGCCAGCGTGCCCAACACGGTGGCGGTACAGGCGGTCCAGAACGCGACCACCAGGCTGGTCCACATCGCATCCATCAGCGCGCGGTCGGCGAACAGGTCGCTGTAGGCGCGGGTGGAGAACCCGGCCCAGACCATCGCCAGCCGCGAGCTGTTGAACGAATAGAACATCAACAACAGGATCGGCAGGTACAGGAAGGCGAAGCCGAGCAGCAGCACGCCCAGCCCGAGGCCCTTTGCGCTACGCGGGCTCATGCCTGCTTCCCTTCCAGCAGGCGCTGCTGGGAACGGTTGAACAGCAGGATCGGCACCAGCAGCAACAGGATCATCGCCACCGCCATCGCCGAGGCGCCCGGCCAGTTGCGGTTGTTGAAGAACTCGTTCCACAGCTGGCGGCCCACCATCAGCGTCTCCGAGCCACCCAGCATTTCCGGGATCACGAATTCACCAATGGCCGGAATCATCACCAGCATGCAGCCGGCGATGATGCCCGCCTTGGACAACGGCAGGGTGATGCGCAGGAACGCCTGCCACGGCTTGGCACCAAGGTCGTAGGCGGCTTCCAGCAGGCGGTGGTCATGCTTGACCAGATTGGCGTACAGCGGCAGCACCATGAACGGCAGATAGCAGTAGACGATGCCGATATAGGCGGCGGTCGGGGTGTCGATCAGCTGCAGTTTCGGCAGGCCCATCGACGTCATCAGCGTCTGCAGGCCGGTGAACTGCAGGAACTGGTCGAGCAGGCCGTTGCGGTCCAGGATCGCCTTCCATGCATACACGCGGATCAGGAACGAGGTCCACGACGGCAGCACCACCAGCATCATTGCCACGTTGCGTGCGGCGGGCGACAGGCGGGCGATGGCATAGGCCATCGGGTAGCCGATCAGCAGGGTCAGGAAAGTAGAGATCGCCGCGATCTTGATCGAGCTCAGGAACGCCTGCGCATAGATCGAGTCGCGGAACAGCGCCAGGTAGTTTTCCAGGTTCAGCTTCAGCGAGAAGCCGCCGTCCGCATACTGCAGCAGCCAGGTGTACGGCGGCGAGCCGACCCGGCTGAGCGAGAAGCTGATCATCAGCACGATCAGGAACGGCACTGCGAAGAACAGCAGCAGCCACAGATACGGAATGCCGATCACCGTGGCACGCAGCCCCGGCAGCCAGCGCTTCAGGCCGGCGACGCTCATGAGGTCAGCACCACGCCGTCGTTGTCGCGCCAGTGCACCCACACCTCGTCGCCCCAGGTGAGGCCATCACTGGCCCAGCGCTGCGAGTTGGCGAAGTTGGCCAGTACCTTGGCACCGCTGGGCAGGCGCACGTGGTAGACCGAATGGCTGCCGAAGTAGGCAATGTCCTCGATCACGCCCTGCGCCTTGTTGGTGTGCCCTTCCGGCTCATCCTTGCCGATCATCACCTTCTCCGGGCGCAGCGCGAACGCGACCGGCTGCCCTTCATAGCCGGTGATGCCATGGGCGATGTAGATCGGCGCCGGGAACAGCGGCGAGCGCACGGTCACGTACTCGGGAAGGTCCTCGTCGATCACCCCGTCGAACAGGTTGACCGAACCGATGAACTCGGCGACGAAGCGGTTGGCCGGCTGCTCGTAGACCTCGTCCGGCTTGCCGACCTGCTGGATCCAGCCGGCATCCATCACCGCGATGCGGGTGGCCATGGTCATCGCTTCTTCCTGGTCGTGGGTGACCATCACGCAGGTCACACCCGACGATTCAATGATGCTGACCAGTTCCAGCTGCATCTGCGAGCGCAGTTTCTTGTCCAGCGCGCCCATCGGCTCGTCCAGCAACAGCAGCTTCGGCCCTTTGGCCAGCGACCGCGCCAGCGCCACGCGCTGCTGCTGGCCGCCGGACAGCTGATGCGGCTTGCGCTTGCCCAGGTGCCCCATCTGCACCAGGTCCAGCATCTCGCCCACGCGCTTGCTGATCGCGTCCTTACCCAGGCCATCCTGCTTCAGGCCGAAGGCAATGTTCTGCTCGACCGTCATGTGCGGGAACAGGGCATAGGACTGGAACATCATGTTGACCGGCCGCTGGTACGGCGGCAGCGCGTCCAGGCGCTGACCATCGAGGGTGATGCTGCCCTTGGTGGGCGTCTCGAAGCCGCCCAGGCAGCGCAGCAGGGTCGATTTGCCACTGCCGGAGCCACCGAGCAGGGCAAAGATCTCGCCCTTGCGCACGTCCAGATTGACGTCGTCAACGGCGACGAAACCGTCGAATTCCTTGCGCAGGTCACGAATGGAGAGATAGCCGGGCGCACCGGTCGTGTCGACGACGGTGGCTACCGGCTGGGCTTCAACGGGCATGGGGGCTCCGGGAGCGGGCGGTGGACAGCGGCCGCCATTCTAACGGCCGGGGGGCCCAGGGGATATGACGGCGGCAGGCGGAAGCGGCCGCTGGCCAGCCCCGGGGGCCCTGGGAGTGTCGGTTTTCCCCCGCCATGGTGGCCTGTCCGCTCCAAGGCCGCGGCTGCCCGGTCGTCCATGCCGCCGTCCCGGCCAGACACCACAGGCGACGCCTCGATCTGCAACGTTTTTCAGAACCGGATCTGTTGAAGGCCCGGGGCATTCCCCGCGCAATGGCCCGGATCAAGCCCCTGCATGGACCCATCCTGGTGACTTCCCCGGACCGCCCCTCCCCTTTCCCGCCCCGCCTGCCGGGCTCCCTGCCTGCAACGCTGCCGCTGGTCATCATCGGCGCCGGCCAGGCCGGGCTGTCCCTCAGCGCGCTCCTGCAGGAAGCCGGCGTCGAGCATCGCGTGCTGGAGGCCGAAACCGTGGGCGCCAGCTGGCAGCGGCGCTGGGATTCATTCCAGACCAACACCGCCAACGCGACGATGGCCCTGCACGGCCATGCCTATGCGGGCGACGACCCGGAAGGTTTCATGGGGGCCCCCGAGGTGATCCGGCGGCTGCGCGACTATGCCGACGAACGTTCGTTGCCGATCAGCGAAGGTTGTGCGGTTCAGCGGGTCACGCCCGAATCGGGCGGCTATGCCATCGAAACCAGCCACGGATTGATCCGGGCTGGGGCGGTTGTGGTCGCCACCGGCGAGTACCGCCGCGCGCGGATGCCGCGGGTCCCCTTCGCGCCCGCACCGGGTCTGACGGTGCTGCACTCCGGCGACTACCGCAGCCCCCGCCAGCTGCCCGACGGCGGCGTGCTGGTCATTGGCGGTGGCCAGTCCGGCGCGCAGATCGCCCAGGACCTGCGCGACAGCGGTCGCAGCGTGCACTGGTCACTGGCCCAGCGGCATTCGCATACTCGCCGGCTGCGCGGCAAGGACTCGATGACCTGGTGGGACATGGCCGGGCGCATCCACCAGCACGTGAGTGAAGCGGCCGCCGTCCTGGCCGGAGAACCGGATGCGCTGCGCAAGGCCCGCACCGCCGAATTCCCGCTGATTTCCGGCAAGGGACGTGCCGGCCTGGGCAGCTCGATCAGCCTGCTGGCGATGCACCGCGCAGGCATCAGGCTGCTGGGCCGGTTGCAGGGCTTCGATGGAAATGTCGCCCGCTTCGCCGATGTGCGCCCGCAGCTGCGCACCGCGATCGAGGCGACACGGACCGAATATGCCTATCTCGATTCGCTGGCCAGCGCGTACTACGCCACGCGGCCCGAACCGCGCACCGACGATGCCCGCTACATTCCCGAAGAGGTCTATCTGCACTGGGAGCCGGACGCCGCCCCGCGTGAACTGGATCTGCAGGCCGCAGGCATCCGCTCGGTGGTGCTGGCCACCGGCTTCGTCGCCGAATGGCCCTGGCTCGACGTGCAGGGCGTGCTGGACGCACATGGCTATCCGCTCGGCGAGTTCGGCGTTTCACCGCATCCGGGGCTGTTCTTCATCGGCATGCACAACCTGCAGCGGATGAGTTCGTCGTTCCTGTGCAATGGCGGTCGCGATGCACGTGACCTGTTGCCGGCGATCCTGCGGCACCTTGGCCAGGGCGGCGGTACCGCGCCCGGCCAAGGATGAAGCAATCCGCCGGGCATGGCCCGGCGGCGCCAGACCGGCTTAACGGCCGGTCTTCACCTCGGTCCACAGCCGGGTGTAGAGCTTGTCGGTTTCCGGCGTATTGATCGAATAGGTGAACATCTTGTCGGCCACGTCGGCCGGCGGGTAGATGGTCGGGTCGGTACGGATCGCCTCATCCACCAGCGGGGTCGCGGTCGGCACCGGGTTGGCGTAGTGGATGAAGTTGGTGTTGGCCGCGGCAACCTTCGGCTGCAGCAGGTAGTTGATGAACGCGTACGCGGCTTCCGGATGCTTGGCATCCTTCGGGATCGCCAGCATATCGAACCACTGCGGGGCGCCTTCCTTCGGGATCGAATAGGCCACGTGCACGCCATTGCTGGCTTCCTCGGCACGGTCGCGGGCCTGGATGATGTCACCCGACCAGCCGACTACCAGGCAGGTACCGCCGTTGGCCAGCGAACCCACGTACTGCGAGGAGTGGAAGTTCTGCACGTACGGGCGGATCGACTTCAGCAGGTCGGCCGCCTTCTGCAGCTCGGCCGGGTCGCCGCTGTGCGGGTCCAGGCCCAGGTAATGCAGCGCGATCGGGATCATGTCCGCCGGCGTGTCCAGGATGGTCACGCCGCAGTCCTTCATCTTGCTGATGTTCTCCGGCTTGAACACCAGGTCCCAGCTGTTGGCGATGTCGGTGCTGCCGTCGAAGCGCTGCTTCAGCATCTCCACGTTGTAGCCGATGCCGGTAGTGCCGATCATGTACGGCACGCCGTACTGGTTGCCCGGATCCTGGGTGGCGATGCGCTTCATCACCGCCGGGTCCAGATTGGCCAGGTTCGGGATCTTGCTCTTGTCCAGCGGCAGGAACACGCCGGCCTGGATCTGGCGGCCGAAGAAGTTCAGGGTCGGCACTACCACGTCATAGCCGCTGTTGCCAGCCAGCAGCTTGGTCTCGACCATCTCGTCGCTGTCGAACACATCGTAGGTCACCTTGATGCCGCTCTCCTTCTCGAAGGTCGGGATGGTGTCCTCGGCGATGTAATCGCTGTAGTTGTAGACGTTCAGGACCTGGCTGTCCTGCGCGCCGCCGTTGCCACCGCTGCAGGCGGCAAGCATGGCGGAGGCCAGGCCGAGCGTGAGGATACGCAGCTTCATCGGGTGCTCCAGAATGCGGAAAGGGGGGCCGGCGGGGCCGGCGACGGGTGCCAGCCTACCCCCCGGCGGCGGATTTTTCTATTCCAGGTGCTCAGACGTTCAGCAGCAGGAACTCGCGCTCCCACGAGCTGATGACGCGGAAAAAGGTCTCGTATTCCTTGCGCTTGACCGAGATGTAGGCGCGGCAGAAGCGCTCGCCCAGCAGGGCCTGCAGCTCGCTGCACTGCTCCAGGCCGTCCAGTGCTTCGCCCAGCGAGCGCGGCAGGTTGTAGCCCAGTTCCTTGGCACTGCCGGTCACCGGTGCATCCGGTGCCAGCCGCTCGCGGATGCCCAGCAGGCCGCAGGCCAGGGTCGCCGCCATCGCCAGGTACGGGTTGGCATCGGAACCGGCGAAGCGGCTTTCCACGCGCATGTTCTCCGGCGTGTCCAGCGGTACGCGCAGCCCGCAGGTGCGGTTGTCATAGCCCCAGTGCACGTTGCTCGGCGAGACCTCGCCGAACACCAGCCGGCGATAGGAATTCACGTTCGGCGCAAAGAAGGCCATCGCCTGCGGCACGTATTTCTGCAGGCCGCCCAGGTAGTGGCCGAACACCGGGCTGAACTCGCCCTCGGCATGGGTCTCGCCGGCGAACACGTTGCTGCCGTCGCTCACCCGCACCAGGCTCTGGTGGATGTGCATGGCGCTGCCCGGCTCGTTTTCCATCGGCTTGGCCAGGAACGTGGCATACACCCCGTGGCGCATCGCCGCTTCGCGCATGGTGCGCTTGAACAGGAATACCTGGTCGGCCAGGTCCATCGCATCGGCATGGGTGAAGTTGACCTCCAGCTGCGCGGCGCCGGATTCGTGGATCAGCGTGTCCACGTCCAGCTTCATCGCATCAGCGTAGTCGTACATCAGGTCGAGGATCGGGTCGAATTCGTTGACCGCATCGATCGAGTACGACTGCCGCGCGGTTTCCGGACGCCCGGAGCGGCCGGCCGGTGGCAGCAGCGGGAAGTCCGGGTCGGTGTTCTTCTGCACCAGGAAGAACTCCAGCTCCGGCGCCACCACCGGGCGCAGGCCCAACTCGGCGTAGGCCGCCAGCACGCGGCGCAGCACGTTGCGCGGTGCCAGCTCGTGCGGCTCACCGCTCTTGGTGTAGCAATCGTGGATGACCTGCGCGGTGGCATCGGCCGCCCACGGCACCATGCGTACGGTGTCCGGATCGGGGCGCAGCATCATGTCCGAGTCCGACGGCGAGGTCAGGTCGTAGTAATCGTCAGGGAATTCGCCGGTGACGGTGGTGGCGAAGATGCCCTCGGGCAGCCGCGTGCCGTAGTCGTGCGAGAACTTGTCAGCCGGAATGATCTTGCCGCGCGCGTTGCCGGTGATGTCCGGCACCAGGCACTCGACCTCGGTGATGCGCCGCTCCTTCAGCCAACGCAGCAGACTGCTTTCCTGCGGTGCGGGGGGCGTAGCCGTCTTGCGCGGGCGCGTTCGGGAACTCATCGGGAATCCAGTCGGTTCTGTTGGTGCTGCCGGCAAGCTTGGCCGAACGCACGGAAAATAGCGTGATAGAACGGCGAATCCATGACACGCCACTCCGGGTGCCACTGTACGCCGAGCACGAAATCATGGTGCAGGCTGCGTGCCGCCTCGACCAGGCCATCATCGGCCACGGCTTCGACCTGCAGCCCCTGCGCCAGGCGGGCGATACCCTGCCCGTGTACCGAATTGACCTGCGTCCGGTCACTGCCGCTCCACCGCGCCAACCAGCCATCAGCGGCCAGGGTGACCGCGTGGGCCGGCCCGTACTGCACCTCCACCGGCGCCTGCGGGTCTTCGCGGTGGTCGGCCAGGCCAGGCACCGCATGCACCTGCGGATGCAGGCTGCCACCCAGCGCGACGTTCAATTCCTGGAAGCCGCGGCAGATCGCCAGCACCGGCAGGTCCAACGCCAGCGCTTCGCGCAGCAGCCCGAAGGCATTGGCATCGCGGGCCGGGTCGTGCGGATTGCCTGGCCAGCTGCGGCCGCCCTCGTAGTGCTGCGGTTCGATGTTGCTGACCGCGCCGGTCAACAGCAGGCCATCGAGCCCCTGCAGCCAGTCGCCAGCCGGCAAAGGAGGCTGCAGGCTCGGCAATACAACCGGGGTCACTTCGGCAGCCTCGGCCAGCGCGCGCACGTACTTCTCGCCGGCCACCGCAAAGCGGTGATGGCCGAGCACGGTGCTGTCGGTGGGCAGGCCCACCCAGGGCAGGCGGCGCATGGGAAAACTCCTTGGCGTGCCGACACGTTACCCGTCGGCCCGCGAATGCGGCAAGTCGTCGCCGTCACACCATGGCCGTCACGCATCGGCGAAACTAGTCGCGTGAACACTGATCGTCCTCCCCCGCTCCGTCCTTCCGTACTGCGCCTGCGAGGCCGGCGGTGAGCGCCGCCTTCCCGCCCAGCTGGTATGCCGCCAGCCTGCCCGAACCACCCGCACTGCCCCCACTGCAGGGCGATGTGCAGGCCGATGTCGCGGTACTTGGCGCCGGCTACACCGGCCTGACCGCCGCGCTGGAGCTGGCCGCGCGTGGACAGCGCGTAGTGGTGCTGGAAGCCCAGCGGATCGGTTGGGGCGCGTCCGGCCGCAACGGTGGCCAGGCGCTGGTCGGCTATGGCTGCGAGGTGGACGAGCTGGAGCGCCAGCTCGGCCACGACGACGCGCGCCACCTGTTCGACTGGTCGCGTGACGCGGTGCAGGCGATGCGCACCCGCATCGATCGCCACGGCATCGACTGCCATTGGGTGGAAGGCCATGCCAGCGTCGCCATCCGCGAACGGCATGAGCGTGAACTTCTGGCCAACTGCGAGCACCTGCAGCGCCACTACGACTACCCGATGCAATGGTGGGACCGTGATGCCCTGCGCGCACAGCTGGACAGCCCGCGCTACCGCGCCGCGATGTTCGATCCGCTCAGCGCGCACCTGCAACCGCTGGCGTATGCACGCGGCCTGGCCGATGCGGCGCGCGCGGCCGGCGTGGTGATCCACGAGAACTCCGCGGTGACCCGCGTGCAGCGGGGACCACAGCCTTCCCTGCATACCGCTCAGGGCAGCGTGCGCGCTGCGCATCTGGTGGTGGCCGGCAACGCCTGGCTGCAGGGCCTGCTGCCCGAGCTGGAACGGCGGATCATGCCGGTGGGCACCTATATCGGCGCCAGCCAGCCGCTGGGTGCTGAACGCGCCCGGGCCCTGATCGGCAACAACATGGCCGTGGCCGACACCGCATGGGCTCTGGACTACTTCCGCCTCAGCCACGACCACCGCCTGCTGTTCGGCGGCCGCGCCAGCTACTCGGCCCTGCCCCCACCGGGCCTGCGCGGGGTGATGCAGCGGCGCATGCACCAGGTGTTCCCACAGCTGGCCGACGTGGCACTGGACCAGGTCTGGGGTGGTTATGTGGACATTACCCGCAACCGCGCCCCGCATTGGGGCCGGCTGGACGGCAACCTGTACTTCGCGCAGGGGTTCTCCGGCCATGGGGTGGCCGCCGCCGGGCTGGCCGGCGAGGTGATCGCCGCCGCCATTGCCGGCCAGAGCGAGCGCCTGGACGTGTTCCAGCGCCTGCGGCATGCGCCCTTCCCCGGTGGCCGGCTGCTGCGCACGCCGCTGCTGGTGGCGGCGATGTCGTGGTACAAGCTGCGGGATGCGTTGTGGTGAACATCCGGCATTTACGCGTGTATGGAACGTTTTGAAGAACACATCGAAGCGCTCATCGTGCAGCACGCGTCACAGATTTTCACGCAACATCTGTGATGGACGGTTCCTCAGTTTCCTAAATGCGTAGCTGCGCAATTGCATAATCGTTCGCAGACCGATACCGTCCTGAAAACCGGGCCCCGCGGCGAATGGATGCTGACAGGGGACACGTAGGAGAAGGGGACGCGCGATTGGACTGGTGGAAAGAAGGATTGTTGCTGAAGGTGCGCATTCGTCCGGCTGGCCTGATGCTGGCCTTGATCTATGCAGTTGCTTATTGGGCAACCCGACAGTTGTCGCTTGATCAATTCTATTTACCAGCCGGCATCCGGGTGGCAGCCGTGCTGCTGTGCCCGCCGCGACTTTGGCCCTATCTGCTGTTGGGCGAATATGCGTACTTTGCACAATCCCGTGTGCCGATGATCGAGAAGTACGGCCTGACGTGGGTCATCGTTGCCTCCGCGTTCCTCATGCCAGCGGTGATGTTGATTGTGAAGCTGCAACGGCGGCTGATGGCAGAGTCGCAGACGATCGGCCTTTTGCTGGTTGCCGCCGCTTCCAGTGTCGTTATCACTCTGCTCAACCTGAGCTTTTCCCATCTGCTTTGGCCAACGCCCCCATCCACGCCCTTCCTGACCAATGCGGCTCGCTACAGTGTGGGTGACTTCATCGGCATTCTGACGGTGGTCCCCATCGCCATGCTGTGGGCGCGACAGGACGTGGAGCAGCAGTGGAGCGGGCTAAGAAAAGTCCCGATGCTGGCATCACTTTCATTGATGCTGCTGATCGGGATAGCTGCGACTCAACTGCCCACAGAGTGGATTGCATTGAAGGCAACGTTCCTGCTGCTGTTGGCACTCCCAGCGACCACGCTTACCTGCCTGTACGGCTGGAAGGGCGCTGCCCTTGCAGTTCCGGCAATCAACATGGTTATCGGTCTGACCACGCCCAACACCCATCCAACCGCATTCGATCCAGCGGCCTTCATCACTCAGCAGATCATGGCGATCAGCGGCATCGCATTGCTACTGCTCGGGTCACGCATTACCCACTTCTACCACCGCTACAGACTGCGCGAGATGGGAGAAAGGGACGCTATCCATCTTGCCAGGAGCTCGCAATTAGCCAGCGAGATGGAGCTGCGTGAACGCGCCCTGCATCTTCGCAAGCTCGGCGACGGCATCGATACTTCGCTGGTTGAACTGGCCAACTGGCTCATGGCCCAGGGACATCACGCAGTGGCCAGCAGCCTTTTGCATACCTCAAATGTCCATTCGCGGCTGTTTCGCGAACAGACAAGCATGGTCTATCCCTCGGGCTTGGAGCACCTTGGGCTGTACGTGGCCTTGCAGGCTGGTGGCATCCGTGAGTCATGGAAGCTGACGGAGCGCGTTCTTCGCCCGGATCTGAAAGGTGACCCCTGTAACCTGAGCGTGGAACTGCAGTTGGCTGCCTACCGGACACTCATTGATGCGGTCTCCATTCTTCTCAAGCATGAAGGTGGTCAAATTCGCATTCGTGCCAGATGCGGCAGAATGGGCTCAAGGCGCGGAATCCTCATGGTCGTGTCACTACTGGATCCGCATGGGCGCCTTTCCCAGCAGACAACCATGACCGCGTTCGAGCGACTGACCGGGCGAACCCTCGCCTATGACGGGACCGTTGACTGCTATCGCAACCGGGTCAGGATTCTGTTCCTCGACCGCGAAACCAATCTTGAGGCCACGCCCAGCAATCCACCGCCGTACAACTGTCCCTCACCTTCTGCGCTGCAGTAGTGCATTTCACAGTTAAGCGACCGGATCGAGCCAAAACAGTGAAATGGCATCAGGATGTCTCACACCACCCTGTTCCAGGATGTCACGGGCACCCGGCGAGCACCGGGCGCCCATGCAATCCGATGCTGAGGCTCGCCGAAATCCCGGCAACAAGCCCTATCAAGGTGCCTCTACCGCCCACAACGTATCAGCTCCGCTCGCATATCTGACGAGCGTGAATGCAGCAGCCCGATAGATAACCGTTCTGGTGCCCTTACTGGGAACAGGCAGGCGCTGTTCCGGCAACGATACCTTTGCGGATGGATCACCTGCAGGCAGTACCCAGAACGTTCCGGCAGCATTGCCGATCACAATGTGCACGCGCCCCGCGAGATCATTCACCTGGAAATAGTCCATGCCATCGCGCTCGAACCCGTAGACCAGCCAACCGGGATCCACGCTCAGGTTTTCCGCCAGCGGAATCGACTGGCCGAGTCCTCGGGCAGCCATCTTGACTCCATGGTCATCACCCGGGGCTAAAGCAAAAACGGACAACGGCACCAACATCAACGCACCAGCAAATGCATGAATTCGTGAATTTCTCACACTGACCTCCAGGTTGGATGCAATTTGCATCATGAAGGATGCTACCCAATTCCATCAGCATATACCGGGGCGCACTCCGTAGTGTCTGTCGGACATAATCCGCTGGGGCCATGCAAACCCATGCCCCAGTTGCGTCCGAAGCCGCCGATACCTGTCCCAAAACATTTGCAATCGAGCTAGCGCCCCAAGCCTGCCGTGCTGTAGGTCGCTATCGATGGCGACCACGGTGCCCCCCGTGTCGGTGAACATCCGGGTGCGTTCGCAGGCATGCTGCTCGCGGCGATAGCACGCCGAACAACATCAACCGCCAAGTATGGTTGGTACAGCGGCTGAAACGCGATCAGAGCGTCGCCACACTGGTTGTGGATGATTCACCGTCCGCACGTGGCCAAGCCGCCACGCTACTGCGCGTTTAAGGTCACGATTTATGAGAAGCGGCCGATGGCAGCTCAGAGGGGGGCCAGACACCTCGATTGCACCTATCTCCAACTGCCGATAGTGTCTGCGGAAGTAGCCAGCCATTATTGGCTGGGAGACGAGAGGTTCGGACTTGGACCGATTCAATAAGGCAATTGAACTGAGCTTCCGGATCCGTCCGGTCGGTCTTGTGCTGGCCGCCGTCTATGCTGCCAGCTGCCTCATATCGCGTCAGTTCTCGCTCGATCAGTTCTTCCTGCCCGCAGGCATCCGGGCAGCAGCACTGCTGATCGTCCCGCCCCGCTTGTGGCCCTACCTGTTGCTGGGCGAATACATCTACTTCGCGACGCTGCGCATCCCCATGATTGATGCCTACGGCTTGGCGTGGGTCATCCTGGCGTCAACACTGTTGATGCCGATGGCGATGCTGGTGGTCCACCTTCACCTCAGGAGAATACCGTCCGAGGCCGCCACCGGTCTCTGGCTGCTGTCGTTGTCGATCTGCACGGCACTGTTCGTCCCGGGTCTCAACCTGAGCATTTCATATGTCCTCTGGTCGAACCCTCCGCCGAGCAACCTGCTGGACGCGGTCGACCGAACGCTCTTTGGTCACTTCGCGGCCATCATTACCCTGCTCCCGCTGGCCTTCCTTTGGGCGCAGCGGCACGCGGATCCCAGGTGGAGCACCCGCTTTGTTGCGCCTACAGCTGCGGCGATCCTGGCGATGCTGATACTGGGGTTGGGCATGCAGCTGACAGACAGTAGCGCACATACCACCCGCACACACCTTGTCCTGCTGGCGGCTCTACCTGCCATCGCCCTGACCTTCATGCATGGCTGGCGCGGCGCTGCCATCGCGATTCCGCTGTTGAATCTCCCACTTCACGGCGCTACGCCCAGTACCGGCCTGCCCTCCTCTTTCGACCTCGGTACGTTCGCCACCCAGCAGAACATGGCGGTGATGAGTGTCGCGCTGCTCGCGCTCGGGTCCAGCATCAGCTACCACCATCAGCGCGCCCGGTCCCGCGGCCTGGCCGAAGAAACGACGCTGCGCCTGGCACGCAGTTCCCACCAGACCAGCGAACGTGAGCTGCGTGAACGGGCCGCCCATCTGAAGCGTCTGGGCGACGGCATGGACAGCTCGCTCGTTGAAATGGTCAGCTGGCTCAAATCGCAGGGCCATCATGCCGTGGCGAACAGCCTGCAACACGCGTCATCCGTGCACTCACGTCTGTTCCGCGAGCAGGCCAGCATGGTCTACCCCACTGGATTGGAACAGGTCGGGTTGTACATCGCGCTGCAAGCAGGCGGCGCATGCGAGATCTGGAACAACACGCATCGCGTCATTCCGCCCAGGCTGGCGGGTAACCCCTGCCTGCTGACTGTGGATCTGCAACTGGCCATCTACCGCTCCTTGATCGAGGCGGTGTCACTGCTGCTGGAGCTGGAGACTGGGCAGGTCTGCGTGCGTGCCCGAAGTGGCCAGGCGGGCGGACGTCGCGGCATCGTTGCTATCGTGAGCCTGCTCGACCGTGGTTGCACGCTATCGGCACGCACCACCGACCAGGCCGTCGAGCGTCTGGCCGGACGGATGCTTGCCTACGGCGGAACGGTCCACTGCCGAGGCAATCGCCTGCGACTGGTCCTGCATGAATCGATCACCCACGCGTCGCCAGCGGCGGCCTGATACGGAATCTTGCCCGGCGCACAGCGTTCGCCTCTAAAGTTACGCCCGAAACCGCCGCTATCCGTGCCGAGCCCTCCTTCGTGAGCCACCGCATCATGCCCGTCCTGCCGCAGGCCGCCGTCGATGGCGACCTGGCCGATCCGCTGCCGCAGCGGATCCTGCTGGTCGAAAATTCCCGTGCCTTTACCGGCATGCTGCGCGAAGCCATCGAGCAGCGCCTGGAACTGCCGGTGGTGATCGCCTCCACCCTGGCCGAGGCCGATCGTCTGCTGAGCGAGGGTGGCGGCTGGTTCCTGGTGCTGACCGGGTTGGTGCTGGCCGACGGCGACCGCGATGCGGTGGTCGAGTTCTTCCTCAAGCGCGACCTGCCGACCGTGGTGGTCAGCGGCGTGTACGACGAGGACCTGCGCAAGCGCGTGCTGCAGCAGCAGATCATCGACTACGTACTGAAGAACACCCCCGGCAGCATCGACTACCTGGTGTGGCTGGTACAGCGGCTGGAACGCAACCGTCGCATCGCGGCGCTGGTGGTGGACGATTCGCCGTCCGCGCGCGGCTATGCCGCCGCCCTGCTGCGCATGTATGGCCATGAGGTGCACGAAGCGGCCGATGGCAACGAGGGCCTGGCCGCGATCGAGGCGCATCCGGCGATCCGCCTGGCGGTGGTCGACCAGGAAATGCCCGGCATGCAGGGCGTGGAATTCACCCGCCGCCTGCGCACCCTGCGCTCACGCGACAAGGTGGCGGTGATCGGCATCTCCGGCAACACCGACGCATCGCTGATCCCGCGCTTCCTGAAGAACGGTGCCAATGACTTCCTGCGCAAGCCATTCTCGCGCGAGGAATTCTTCTGCCGTGTCTCGCAGAACGTGGACCAGCTGGAACTGATCGGCACCCTGCAGGATCTGGCCACCCGCGACTTCCTTACCGGCCTGCCCAACCGCCGCTGCTTCCTGGAACAGAGCCAGCGCCAGCTGCCGCAGCTGCAGCTGCATGGCCAGTGCGTGGCGGTGGCGATGATCGACATCGACCACTTCAAGCACATCAACGACACCCACGGCCACGAGGCCGGCGACGATGCGCTGCGTGCGGTGGCCGGTGCGGTGGCCGCGCATGCACGCAGCCAGGACCTGATCGCACGCTTCGGTGGCGAGGAGTTCTGCCTGCTGGTGCCGGACATGGAACAGGACGAGGCACTGCAGTACTTCGAGGAACTGCGACAGCGCATCGCCGCACTGGAAGTGGACATCGGCACCGCGACGCTTCGCATGACCGTCAGCATCGGCCTGTGCTGCCTGCGCCCGCAGCGTGATGCACTGCATCGGCTGATCTCCGAGGCCGATCGCCAGCTGTACCTGGCCAAGGCCGGTGGCCGCAACCGGGTCAGCTGCACCACGGTGGCCAGCCCGCTGCGCCCGCGCGAGCCTGCGCTACCCTGACCGGCCCGCTTTGATCCAGATCAACGCCGCACCCGCGCGGCGGCTCTACAGTCGGCCCCGACATACGCATGAAGGGGAGCCGGGGATGGCACTACTGGTCTGGCAGGACGATCTGAACATCGGCATCGATGTGATCGATCAGCAACATCGCCGCATCATCGAGATGCTCAACCACCTGCACGTGGCCCAGGCCAGCATGCAGCGTGCGGCGGTGGGTGAAGTGATCGACGAGGTGGTGGACTACACCATGTCGCACTTCGCGTTCGAAGAAGAGTTGATGGAAGAAGCGGGCTACCCGTTCTGCGCCGCGCACAAGCGCGTGCATGAGGTCTTCATCAAGCGGGTATCGGAATACCGCATGCGCTTCCAGGCCGGCGAGGACATCAGCGACGAACTGCGCACCATGCTCTCACGCTGGCTGTTCAATCACATCCGCGGTGATGACCAGGCCTATGCCGAACAGGTCAAGGCGCACCTGAACCAGTTCGCCCGCGAGCACCAAGGGGGCGGTTGGCTGGGGCGTACGCTCAAGCGCTTCTTTGGTTGAGCCTCAGGGCGCGCCGGTGCAGTGCCACCAGCGCGCACAGGGTCGCCACCGCAGTCAGGCACAGGTAGTAACCCACCGCGACCAGGCCGAAGCGTTCGGCCAGCCAGGTGGCCAGGTACGGCGCCGGTGCCGCGCCAAGGATGCCGGCCAGGTTGAAAGACAGCGACGCGCCGGTATAGCGCACCTCCACCGGGTAGATCTCGGCCAGGAAGGTGCCGCAGGGGCCGTAGGTCAGGCCCATCAGGAACAGGCCCAGGCACAGGAAGCCAGTGACCAGCCACGGGCTGTGCGGCTGGAACAGCGGCGCGAACAGCACACCGAAACCGACGATCAGTACGCTGGCGACGATCATCGTGCGTCGCGTGCCCCAACGGTCGCCATAGCGCGCCGACAGCGGGATACCCAGCGCGAAGAACAGCATGCCGGCCATCTGCATCAGCAGGAACTGCTCGCGGCTGTAGCCCAGCACCGCGGTGCCATGGCCGAGACTGAACACCGTCATCAGGTAGAACAGCACAAAGGTGGCGAACGCGCCCAGGGTACCCAGCAGCATCGGTACCGGATGGTCACGCAGCACCGTCCACATCGGCAGCCGCACCGGCGCCTTGCGCTCCAGCGCCTTCTTGAAATCGGGCGTCTCGTGGATGTTCAGGCGCACCCACAGGCCGAGGCCGACCAGCAGTGCGCTGGCCACAAACGGGATACGCCAGCCCCACTGCAGGAAGTCGTCCTGGCTCAGGCAGCGGCCGAGCACCAGGAAAATGCCGGCCGACAGCAGGAAGCCGAGCGGCGCACCCAGCTGCGGGAACATGCCGTACCAGGCGCGCTTGCCCGGCGGTGCGTTCTCGGTGGCCAGCAGCACTGCCCCACCCCACTCGCCGCCCAGCCCCAGGCCCTGGCCGAAGCGGCACAGCGCCAGCAACGCGGGGGCCCATAAGCCAATCTGCGCGTGGGTTGGCAGCAAACCGATCAGCACCGTGGACAGGCCCATGGTCAGCAGCGCGGCCACCAGCGTGGCCTTGCGGCCGATACGGTCACCGAAGTGGCCGAACACTGCCGAGCCCACCGGACGCGCGATGAACGCGACCGCGAAGGTCGCCAGTGACTGCAGCAGCGCCGCCTGTTCGCTGCTGTCCGGGAAGAACAGGTGTGGGAACACCAGCACCGCGGCCGTGGCGTAGATGTAGAAATCGAAGAATTCGATGGTGGTGCCGATCAGGCTGGCCAGCAGGACTCGACTGGGGGAATTCACGGACGGCGCGGCAGCGGTGATCGTCGACATCGGCAACACGGGTAACGGCGGATCGCCCGATTCTGCCACGGGCCGGTGGCCGCACGGGGCGATGGTTTCAGCCGACACCGATGCCAACGGAATTTTTCGGGCCACCCGCTAGGCTGCGCCACCGGTCCCTGCATGGATGCTTTGCCGATGACTGCAGTCGCGCTGTCGTGGTCCGATTCGCAGAAGCTGCCGCGCATGGCGGCATGGCTGGTGGTGCTGCTGGTGCATGGGTTGATGGCAGTGTGGCTGCTGGGCAGCGGTAGGATGACGCTGCGCAGCGACGAAGGCGCAAGGATCTCGCTGCGCTGGCTGCCACCGGAACCGCCGACGCTGGCGCCTCTACAGCCTACCCTGCGCTCCGCACCGGTGACGCGTCCGTCCGCGTCGGCGATGCCACGTCCTGCCCCGGCTGCCCAGACAGATTCCACCCTACCAGCCGCAGAGGAAACGGCCGTTGCGGCGCCGCTGATCCTGGGCCTCCCGGCGGGCAGCATCGACGGTGGCGACGGCATCAGCGCTGCGGGTGTCGCTCCGCGCCTTATTGGTCGCCGCGAGATACACCCGGCATTCGCGCCGCGCCGCAATTACTTCCGGATCCGCCGGCAGATGACGCCGGAGCAGATCGTGCATGGCGTAGCGCAACTGCTGGGTTTGTGGCCACCGGGATACATCGTCGACCCCTGCGAGCTGGGCCGGCAGGACATGGATTACTTCCAGAATGCCGTCGAAGAAGCCGACCGCGACATGCTGCGTGCGGCAGTGCTGCAGGTGAGTGCCCGCTGCCGGTAGCTCGACAGCTATATGCTTTATGTAGAGTCGAGCCATGCTCGACTGCTCTTCGCGAGAAGCAGCCGAGCATGGCTCGGCTCTACCGAAGAACGAGAAGCAGCCGAGCATGGCTCGGCTCTACCGAAGAACGAGAAGCAGCCGAGCATGGCTCGGCTCTACCGAAGAACGAAAAGCAGTCGAGCATGGCTCGACTCTACAAAGAGCGAACAGCGGTCAAGCAGCCACGTCGTTACAACTGGATCCAGGTGGCCTTGATCTCGCTGTACTTGTCGAAGGCGTGCAGTGACTTGTCGCGGCCGTTGCCGGACTGCTTGTAGCCGCCGAACGGTGCGGTCATGTCCCCGCCGTCCCAGCCATTCACCCAGATGCTGCCGGCGCGCAGCTGGCGCGCAACCCGATGCGCGCGGCCCAGATCGCGTGTCCAGAGACCGGCGGCCAGTCCGTAGCGGCTGTCGTTGGCCACGCGCACGGCTTCGGCCTCGTCGTCGAAACCGAGCACCGCCAGCACCGGCCCGAACACTTCCTCGCGTGCCAAGGCCTGCTCCGGGCGCACCTGGTCGAACACCGTGGGCTGCACATAGCTGCCACCCGCCTCCACCTCGGCACGATGCCCGCCCAGCAGCAGGCGAGCACCTTCAGCTTCGGCGCGTGCGATATCCCGCATCACCTTGTCCAGATGCGCGGCGTCCACCAGCGCGCCCATCGGCGCGTCGGCGTCCAGTGGATGCTGCGGCTGCATGTGCTGGCCATAAGCAACCACCTGGTGCATGAAATCCTCACGGATCGAGCGCTGCACCAGCAAGCGCGACCCGGCGGTACAGACTTCGCCCTGGTTGAAGAAGATGCCCTGCGCCACGGCCTTGGCCGCCGCGTCCAGATCGGGAGCGTCGGCGAACACCACGTGCGGGCTCTTGCCGCCGCATTCCAGCCAGACCCGCTTGAGGTTGGATCGCCCGGAATACTCCAGCAGCTTCGCGCCGGTGGCAGTGGAACCGGTGAACGCCAACACATCCACGTCCATGTGCAGGGCCAGCGGTTCGCCAACGCGCGCGCCATGGCCCGGCAGCACGTTCAGCACGCCCTCCGGCAGGCCCGCCTCGGCGGCCAGCGCCGCCAGCCGCAGCGCACTCAGCGGCGACCGCTCCGAAGGCTTGAGCACCACCGAGTTGCCCATCGCCAGCGCCGGCGCGATCTTCCAACAGGCCATCAGCAACGGGAAATTCCACGGCACGATGGCCGCCACCACGCCCGCGGCTTCGCGGGTGACCAGTCCGAGTTCGTGCGGGCCAGTCGGCGCGATCTCGCCATACAGTTTGTCCACCGCTTCGGCGGTCCAGGTCAGGCACCGCACCACACCGGGCAGGTCGATACGGCGTGCGTCACGCACCGGCTTGCCCATGTCCAGGGTTTCCAGCAGCGCCAGTTCATCGACGTGCGCTTCCACCAGCGCGGCCAGCGCCAGCAACACGCGCTTGCGATGCGCCGGGCTCGCCTGCGACCAGTGGCCCGCCTCGAAGCTGCGCCGCGCGGCCAGTACCGCGCGTTCGACATCCTGCGCGTCGCAGTCGGCAACCGCGCCCAGCACGCGACCATCGATCGGGCTGATGCAGTCGAAGCGGGCGCCGCTGGCGGCATCGACATAACGGCCATCGATGAAGGCCTGGCCCGGCATCGAGAGCTGAAGGGACAGCGCCTGCCAGTGGCTGCGGTCGGGGAAATCGGCCATGGGAAGCTCCAGCGGTCAACGAGCTTTGGTTATACCGGGACCGCCGCGACTCCACCGTGACGCGGCTGCGCTACATTCGTCGCATCGGACCCGATGGAGCTGGCATGAAGCGTCCCGAAAGCGACCTGCACGACCTGGCCACCCAGCGTCCCGAGTCACTGGACGCGTACTGGATGCCGTTCACCGCCAACCGCCAGTACAAGGCCGCGCCGCGCATGCTGGTACGCGCCGAAGGCATGCACTACGAGGACGTTGACGGCCGCCAGATCCTCGACGGCACCGCCGGCCTGTGGTGCTGCAACGCCGGCCACGCCCGCCCGCGCATCGTCGAGGCCATCGTCGAGCAGGCACGCACGCTCGACTATTCGCCGGCCTTCCAGATGGGCTCGCCGCCGGCCTTCGCACTGGCGCAGCGGCTGGCCGCACTGGCGCCTGCCCCGCTCAACCATGTGTTCTTCACCAGCTCCGGCTCCGAGGCGGTGGATACCGCGATGAAGATCGCGCTGGCCTATCACCGCCAGCGTGGCGAGGGCCAGCGCACCCGCTTCATCAGCCGCGAGAAGGCTTACCACGGGGTCGGTTTCGGCGGCATGGCGCTGGGTGGGCTGCCCAACAACCGCAGGGCGTTCGGCCTGCAGCTGGGCGGCGTGGACTACCTGCGGCATACCCTGGACCTGCCGCGCAATGCGTTCAGCAAGGGCCTGCCACGCCAGGGCGCGGAACTGGCCGACGACCTGGAACGGCTGATCGCGCTGCACGACGCCTCGACCATCGCGGCGGTGTTCGTCGAGCCCATTGCCGGTTCGGCCGGGGTGATCCTGCCCGCGCCCGGCTACCTCCAGCGCCTGCGCGAGCTGTGCGACCACCACGGCATCCTGCTGGTGTTCGACGAGGTCATCACCGGTTTCGGCCGGGTCGGCATGCCCTTCGCCGCGCAGCGCTTCGGGGTCACCCCGGACCTGCTGACCTTCGCCAAGGCGGTCAGCAACGGCGCGGTGCCGCTGGGTGGCGTGCTGGCCAGCGACGCCGTGCATGCAACCCTGATGCAGGCACCGCCACAGGCCATCGAGCTGTTCCACGGCTATACCTACTCGGGGCATCCGCTGGCCTGTGCGGCGGCGCTGGCCACGCTGGACGTCTATACCGAGGAGCGCTTGTTCGAGCGTGCCATCGAGCTGGGCGAATACTGGCAGGAACGGCTGCATGCGCTGCAGGGCCTGCCCAACGTGATCGACATCCGCAACTTCGGGCTGGTCGGCGCGGTCGAGCTGGCGCCGCGCCGCGATGCCCCCGGCAGCCGCGGCTACGAAGTGTTCCGGCGCTGCTTCCAGGACGGCCGGCTGCTGGTGCGCTGTACCGGCGACATCATCGCGCTGTCGCCACCACTGATCGTGGACAAGGCGCAGATCGACCAGATAACCGGCACTCTGGGCGAGATGATCCGGGCCACCGCCTGAGCCCGGGCCGGCGGTGGCGAGCGGGTACAATGGGCGGTTCCGCTCCTGCTCGCTGCCGTGCCCATGGATATCGTCGTCAAAGAAGAACTCAAGGCCTACATCGACCCGCTGACCGCGGACGAACATGACGCGCTGGAGCGCAGCATCCTGGCCGAAGGCTGCCGCGATGCGCTGGTGCTGTGGGGTGATGTGCTGGTCGATGGCCACAACCGTTTCGGCATCTGCCAGAAGCACGGTCTGCCGTTCAATACCGTGCAGAACACCCGCTTCCAGAGCATGGAAGACGTGCACCTGTGGATGATCGAGCAGCACCTGGGCCGCCGCAGCGTGTCCGATTTCCAGCGCGGTGTGCTGGCGCTGCGCAAGCGCGACATCCTGGCCGCCCGCAAGCAGGTCGAGCAGGCGCAGCTGCAGCGAGAGAGCGACGGCACCGCCGAAGCCATCGAGGACGCGGGTGAGGACAGCCCGCCGTGGGAACCGGCACCGAAGATCAGCCGCGCCGAGCTGGCCCGCGAGGCCAAGCTGAGCACCAGCCAGGTCGGCATGATCGAACGCATCCACGCCCAGGCCGCGGCCGAGGTGGTGGAAGCGGTGAAGGCCGGCGTGATCTCGATCAGCGCTGCTGCTGCCGTGGCCGACCTGCCGGAAGACGAGCAGCGCGCCGCCGCCGCCGGTGGCAAGGATGAGCTGAAGCAGGCCGCCAAGCGCGTGCGCGAGTCCAAGCGCAAGCCGCGCGCACCGAAGCCGGAAGCAGCCGAGATGGACTTCGAGGAAGCGGACGAAGAGCAGATCGCCAGCCGCGACGCCGAGGTGCTGTCGGCACTGGAGCAGCTGGGCGAGGATGCCCCGGCGCTGCGCCGCCGCGTGGTCGCGCTGACCCGCGAGAACGACACCCTGCGCGCGCAGCTGGCGGCGTTGCGCAAGCAGCTCGAAGCGCTCTGAACCAACGGGTAGTGCCGGCCGCGGGCCGGCAACCCCATGGACGTTCCGGGTGCGTTGCGGATGCCGGCCAGCGGCCGGCACTACCAGATGCTCATGCCGTGCCGGTTAGACTTCCGGCATGACGTCTGCCAACGATCCGCGCCGCGCACAGCTGCGGCGCCTGAAAGCCCTCGCGCTGGGACTGCTGCTGTTGATGCTGGCCGGTTTCGCGGTCAGCCACTGGCAGGGCGAGCGCGGCATCTGGGCCTGGGTCTCGGCCTTCTGCGAAGCAGCGGCCGTAGGCGCACTGGCCGACTGGTTCGCGGTCGTCGCGCTGTTCCGGCGGCCGATGGGCCTGCCGATCCCGCATACGGCAATCATCCCACGCAGCAAGGAACGCATCGGCGACAGCCTGGCCCTGTTCGTGCGCGACCAGTTCCTTGAACCACAGGTCCTCTTGGCAAAGCTGCAGGTATTCGACCCGGCCAGCCGTCTCGGCAGTTGGCTGGCCGACCCTGCACGTTCGCGGATGCTGGCCGACATGGCCCGCGGCTGGGCCCTGCAGGCACTGGACTTCTTCGACGAAACCGCGGTGCGTCGGCAGCTGCACGCCTTCGTGGTGCAGCAGCTGCGGCAGTGGAATGCCGCCGCCACCGCCGGTGAGCTGCTGGCCCTGCTGACCGCCGATGGGCGCCACCAGCGCGTGCTGGACGAGGGCCTGCAGCGCTTGGGGCGCTGGCTGGAGCAGCCGGAAGTGAAGGAGCGCGCCTCGCAGCTGATCGTGCGTTACATCCAGCGCGAGTGGCCGACGCTGTCGAGCACGGTGAACTGGGTCAAGCCGATCGACGAGATCGGCGACAGCCTGGCCGAGCGACTGGCGCGGGCGGTGCTGGAAGAACTGCAGCAGGTGCTGGCCGAGCCGCAGCATCCGCTGCGCCAGGACTACGAGAGCTGGCTGCAGAACTACGTGCAGCGCCTGCGCGAGGACCCGGCCCTGGCCGAGCGCATCGAACAGCTCAAACAGGAAATGATCGATCACCCCGCCCTGCAGGAGTACGTGCAGGGGCTGTGGGCGCGCATCCATGCCAGCCTGCGTGCCGACCTGCAGCGTGAGGATTCGGCGCTGGTCGGGCACCTGCAGCGCAGCCTCGCGTCACTGGGCAGCAGCCTGCAGGCCGACCCGGCCCTGCGCGACGCGCTGAACCAGCATCTTCTGGAGGGCGCCCAGCGCCTCACCGGCCGCCTGCGCGAAGGCGTGACCGCGCACATCGCGCAGACCGTGAAGAGCTGGGACGAACGGCATCTGGTCGAACAGCTGGAACTGAGCGTGGGCCGCGACCTGCAGTTCATCCGCTTCAACGGCACCCTGGTGGGCGGCCTGATCGGCCTGCTGCTGCACGCCGCGACGGTGGTGTTCAGGTTCTAGGCCCCCATCCGGCAGTCGATCCACGCTCTGCGTGGAGACGGAATTCGTCACGCTTGATTAACGAAATGCGAATGCCTATCATTTGCCGATCGGTTGTACGCTTAGCCAAGCGGGGCACGGAAGCACGCACCCACCCGCCCCTTCGCCCGTGTACATCCCCCGACTACCGGGTCGCCCGCACCAAGCGGGTGGCGCACCGTCGATGGGACTCGCTGGGCGACGTGCGCGAAGCGCATGGCTGCTGTGTCTGCGCATTCCATCGCCTGTTTCGTCCTGCATGGAATCGCACCGATGGCAATGCCGTTGAACCACCCTCGTCCCACTCTGCTGGCCCTGGCCGTGACCGCACTGATGATCGCCCCGCTGGCCCATGCCGACGGCACTGCCGATCCTTCCGCGCGCACTCTGGATACGGTCCAGGTCACCGCTGACGGCGATATCGTCGACAGCTATACGGTCAAGCGTGCCAGCACGGCCACCAAGCTCGGCCTGTCGCTGCGCCAGACGCCGCAGTCGATGACCGTGGTCACCCGCCAGCGCCTGGATGACATGGGCTTGTTCTCGCTGTCCGATGTGATGGGCCAGGTCACCGGCGTGGCGGTATCGGTTACCGACAGTGAGCGCATCAACTACGTCTCGCGCGGCTACAACATCACCAATTTCCAGGTCGATGGGATGCTCAATACCTTCGGTGGGTACATCAAGACCAACACCGACAGCGTGATCTATGACCGCATCGAAGTGGTGCGCGGCGCAACCGGCCTGACCACCGGTGCCGGCGATCCCTCGGGCACCATCAACTTCGTGCGCAAGCGTCCTACCGACAGCTTCCAGATGAGCGCCAACCTGACCCTCGGGCGTTGGGGCAACCAGCGCCTGGAGGCCGATCTCGGTGGCCCGGTTGCGCTCGACGGCCGCATCCGCGCGCGCGTGGTGGCGGCCAAACAACAGAGTGACTCGTTCCGCGATGTCTACAAACTGGACAAGGACGTGTTCTACGGCATCGTCCAGGCCGACATCACCGACACGACCCTGCTCGAGGCCGGCTACGAATACCAGTCGCCGCGCACCACAGGCGTGACCTGGGGCGTGGTGCCGTACTGGGGGTCCGATGGCCAGCCCGCCAACCTGCCGCGCTCGACCAACCTGTCCGCCCGCTGGAGCAGTTGGCCGATCATCGAAAAGAGCGCATTCGCACGCCTTGAGCAGCAGTTGGGCAACGGCTGGACCGCCAAGGCCGCCTATACCCGCTCCAAGCGCGAAACCGACGGTGCGGTGTGGTACGGGGCCTCCGGCTACCCGAATGCCGATGGCAGCGGCATCAGCGCCTTCGTCGGCAGCTTCGGCGAGAACGGCGACATGCAGGTGTTCGACTTCAACGTTGGCGGTCCGTTCCGGCTGTTCGGCCGGGAACACGAGCTGGTGCTCGGTTTCGGCCAATCGGTGCGCAAGGGTGAAGTGCCTGCCACCGACACTGCTGCCTACCCGGACAGCTACACCCGTGTACCGGATTGGCATCGCTGGAACGGCGACGTCGCGCCGCTGCAGGTCACCCGCCTGGGCTATCTGGCTTCTGAAGACGAACTGCGCCAGCGCGCGGCCTATCTGGCGACGCGCCTGCAGCTGGCCGATCCGTTGACCGCGGTGCTCGGCGCGCGCTACGGCAGCTGGGAAACGCGCACCTGGAACTACACCCATGACGCCGCCGGTCGCCTGACCGATACGCGTCGCGGCGGCTACAAGCCGGACGACTCGCTCACTCCGTATGCCGGCTTCATCTACGACTTCAACCGCTACTTCAGCGGCTACGTCAGCTACACCGACATCTTCCAGCCGCAGAACTACCGTGACCGGGACAACAACTACCTCGAACCGGTGGTCGGTGACATGTGGGAGGCCGGCGTCAAGGCCGAGTTCTTCGACGGTCTGCTGAATGCTTCCGCGGCCGTGTTCAAGGGCCAGAAGGACAACGTTGCCGAGCTCGACGACTCGGTGCCGGAAAACTCGCTGCCGGGTGGGGTCAGTGCCTACCGCTCCACCGGCAAGGGCAACAAGGTCAAGGGCTGGGAGATCGAAGCACAAGGCAGCCTTGGTGAGAACTGGAACCTGGCGGCCGGCTTCACCCACACCGTCAGCCGCAATGCGCAGGGCGTGCGCCAGAACACCGTCGTCCCGGTCGATCTGTTCCGCCTCAACGCCAGCTGGCGACCGGGCGGTGCTGAAGGCCGCTTCTGGCTGGGCGGTGGCGCCACCTGGCAGAGCGGAATCTGGAGCCTGAGCAACAAGCCGCGTGCGGATTTCCTGACCAGCGGCAAGCGCGACCGCGTGGCAATCGAACAGGGCGACATCTACCTGCTCAATCTGTCGGCGGGCTATCGCTTCAACGAGAACTTCACCGCGCAGGTAAACGTGAACAACCTGCTGGACAAGAAGTATTACAACCGCGTCGGTTTCTATGACGGCGTGTTCTGGGGCGAACCGCGCAATGTGACGATGACACTGCGCTGGAAGCTCTGACCCTCGATGGATGGCACCGGTTCTGCGACCGGTGCCCGGCCACGGATGGCCAACCCCGGCGCGCTGCGGTGCGCCGGTTCCTTTTCACTGAAACCTGCAGGAACGCCGTGGACCGCTCGCCCGCAACCGCCAGCCCCCGCACCTTCTTCTCCAACCCGCGCTGGGGCGTGCTGTCACGCTCGCTGGCGGCGATCTTCGGCGGCTACGCGCTGGCTTCCGTGACCAGCGTATTCTGCGCGGTGGCGCTGCCCGGCGCACGTGGCCAGACCGTGCTGACCGGCATGCTGCTGGCCATTCTGGTGGCCGCCTGCGCGGCGCTGTGGGCGTTCGCCACCCGCAGTGCGCTGCGTGCGTGGGTCGGCATCCTCGCCCCCACCCTGCTGATGGCAGTCATCGCGCGCATGCTGGGGGCTTGGGCATGAAGAACGGATTCCGCCAGTCGATGGCCTGGCTGCACACCTGGACCGGCCTGCTGGTCGGCTGGTTGCTGCTGCTGATCTTCATGGCCGGCACGGCCAGTTACTACCGCGAGGAAATCAGCCGCTGGATGCGTCCTGAGCTGCCCTCCAGCAACGTCAGCATCGACGTCGCCGCGCAGCGTGCCGTGGATTACCTGCAGGCCAATGCCGCGCAGGCCGAGAACTGGTTCGTAACGTTGCCGCAGCCGCGCAATCCCGCCATGCAGATGTTCTGGCGGCTGCCGCCGGAGCTGGCCGACCCCAGCCGTGGCCGTCGAGGGGGCTTCGGCGACGCAACACTGGACCCGAACACCGGGCAGGCACTGAAGGCCCGCGAGACCCGCGGCGGTGATTTCTTCTACCGCCTGCATTTCGACCTGCACTACATCCCGGTGCTGTGGGCGCGCTATCTGGTCGGCTTCTGCGCGATGTTCATGCTGGTGGCAATCATCACCGGCGTCATCACCCACAAGAAAATCTTCAAGGACTTCTTCACCTTCCGCAAGGACAAGGGCCTGCGGTCCTGGCTCGATTTCCACAACGTCAGCGCGGTGATGGCCCTGCCCTACCACGCGATGATCACCTACACCGGCATCGTCACCCTGATGATCATGTACCTGCCGTGGGGCGTGAAGGTGGCCTACCCGCAGGACGAGGATGCCTTCTACAGCGAGGCCTTCGGTGGCATGCCGGAGGTGACTGCACCTGCCGAAGGCCGCGCCACCCCGCTGCCGATCGCGCAGCTGCTGGACAGCGCGCGAGCGCATTGGCACGGCGTGGAAGTGGCCGGCTTCACCGTGTCCAACCCGGGCGCGGCCAATGCAGTGATCGACATCCGCCAGCGTGACGGCAAGCGCCTGTCCACCGACACCCCGGCCGTGCGCTACGACATGGTCAACGGCACGCTGCTGGAAGAAACACCGCCTTCCGGTGGCGCCACCGCCACCCGCGGCGTGCTGTACGGCCTGCACCTGGCGCGCTTCGCCGACTGGGGCCTGCGCGCACTGTTCTTCCTGTCCGGCCTGGTCGGCTGCCTGATGGTGGCCAGCGGCGTGGTGCTGTGGGCGGTGAAGGAACGGCCCAAGCACGCCAAGAGTGGCCGCACAGGCTTCGGCCTGCGCCTGGTCGATGCGTTGAACATCGGTACCGTGGCCGGCCTGCCGATCGCCTTTGCAGCGTACTTCTGGGGCAACCGCCTGCTGCCGCTGGACATCGCCGAACGCTCCAGCGCCGAGGCCAACGTGTTCTTCTACGCCTGGGGCGCGGCACTGCTGGCCGCCTTCATCTGGCCGAAGCGGATGATGTGGGCCTGGCAGCTGTACCTGGGCGCAGCCGCGTTCGCGCTGGTGCCGGTGGTCAATGCGCTGACCACGCATGCGCACCTGGGCATCACCCTGCGCAACGGGGACTGGGTGCTGGCTGGCTTTGATCTGTCGATGATCGCGTTCGGCGCGATGCTGGCGCTGTGCGGCTGGCGCATGCAGCGCTGGACGCCACCGTTGAGCGCGGCCGAGAAAAAGAAACGTGCGGCTGCCGCGGCGGCGCCCAAGACCCCGGTGGACGCTGCAGAAACCGCCGAAGCGGAGGCCAGCGCATGATGCTGCTGGCGTTGACCCTGTCGTTCTCTGCGTTCACCGCGCTGTCGCTGGCGATGGAGAAGCACCAGCACGACCTGCACGGCAAGGCTGCAGCCACCCCGGCACGGCGCACGCAGTGGCGGGTGCTGGGTTGGGTGCTGCTGACGGTAGCGTTTGCACTGTGCGTGGTCGACCACGGCTGGGCGATGGGCCCGGTGCTGTGGCTGGGCGTGATGACCGTGGGCGGCGTGGTGCTGTCGTTCGGGTTGTACCCGTACCGGCCGAAATGGATCGCGCCGCTGGCGATCGCGCTGCCCGTGGCCGGGCTGCTGGTGGCGTTGCTGTAACCGCCATCCACGCATGGCGTGGATCTACTGAACAGCCATCCACGCATGGCGTGGATGTACCGGCCAGATATGGGGAGTGCCGGCCGCTGGCCGGCATCCCATGAACCCTCTGCGGATCTGACACCCTTGCCGGCCAGCGGCCGGCATTACCGGACTTACCCCAACCGCTTCAGTTCCCACGCGCGGTGGATGCGCGCGTTGCGCTCGAAATCCGGGCCGATGGTGCGTGCGGTGATCTCGCGGCACTGGGCAAATTCGGCGATGGCGTTCTCTTCCAGCTTGAAGCGGCGGAAGTTGTTGGAGAAGTACAGCACGCCACCCGGCGCCAGCCGCGCCACCGCCGCGCGCAGCAGCTTCAACTGCTCGCGCTGCACGTCGAAGTCATCGGCGCGTGCGGAGTTGGAGAACGTCGGCGGGTCGCAGAAGATCACGTCGTACTGGCCACGGTCGCCTTCCAGCCAGGCCATCGCATCGGCCTGCACCAGCAGGTGCTGGTTGCCGCCCTGCCCGTTCAACGCCAGGTTGTCGTAGCACCACTGCAGGTAAGTGGCCGACAGATCGACGCTGGTGGTGCTGGCCGCACCGGCCACCGCCGCCTGCACACTGGCCACGCCGGTGTAGCAGAACAGGTTGAGGAAACGCTTGCCACGCGCCTGCTCGGCCATCATCCGGCGCAGCGGGCGGTGATCGAGGAACAGACCGGTGTCCAGGTAGTCGAACAGGTTCACCTGCAGCAGCGCGTTGTTCTCGCGCACCACGATGAACTCGTCACGCTGCTCGAAGCGGCCGTACTTGCTGCCGCCCTTGCCGCGCTCGCGCGACTTCATCGACACCTGTTCCGGCGGCACGCCGAACACTTCGCGCGCGGCCGCCAGCAGCTCGTTGCGGCGGCGGCGCACGTCGTTCTCCGGAATCGCCGCCGGTGCAGCGTATTCCTGCACATGCAGGAAGGTGCGGCGCTTGCCACCGTCTTCCTCGTAGACATCGATGGCCGCCGCGTACTCCGGCAGATCGGCGTCGTAGGCGCGGAAGCAGGTGATGTCCTCGCGGGCGCGCCAGCTCTTGAACTTCTTCAGGTTCTTGCGCAGGCGGTTGGCCACCATCTGCGCGCCTTCGCTCAGTTCGCGCGGCTGCGCCGGGTCGCGGCCCGGCACGGCGATCGGGTCGCAGACGATCAGCGCGCATTCCAGCGCACCGTTGAACATCTGGTATTTCTTGCCCGCACGCAGGCCGGTGGCAAAAGCCAGTTCGTCGTTGCCGCACAGCAGGCTGGCGCGCCACTGCGGCACCGCCTTCTGCAGGGCATTGCCCAGTGCGCGGTACAGCGCCGGGTCGGCGGCCAGGCGTTCGTCATACGGCGGGTTGCAGACCACCGCACCGATCTCCTGCTCCGGTGCGGCCAGGTCGGCCACATCGGCGCGGGTGAAGCGGATCGCGTGGGCGACACCGGCCACCTCGGCATTCTCGCGTGCCGCCTGGATCGCGGTCGGGTCGATGTCGCTGCCGTGGATGACCGGCTTCAGCGCGGCCAGGCCAGCCGCTTCGCGGTCACGCGCCTCGCTCTGGATGCTCTTCCAAGCGGCCTTGTCGAAGCCCAGCCAGCGGCTCGGCGGCAAGCTGCCGTGGCGCATCAGGCCGGGCGCGACGTCGGCGGCCATCAGCGCGCCTTCGATCAGCAGCGTGCCGCTGCCGCACATCGGGTCCAGCAGGCCGCCACCGGCGGCGTGCAGCCGCGGCCACTGCGCGCGCAGCAGCAGCGCGGCGGCCAGATTTTCCTTCAGCGGTGCCTCGTGAGCGGCGCCGCGCCAGCCACGGCGATGCAACGGGCCGCCGCCGAGGTCGATCGACAGCGAGGCACGGCCTTTGCGCAGTGACAGGTTGACGCGCACATCCGGCAGGTCGGTGTTGACCGACGGACGCTCCAGACCTTCATCACGCATGCGGTCGACGATGGCGTCCTTGATCCGCTGCGCGGCAAAGCGGGCATGGGTGATCTTGTCGCCGGACACGTGCGCGTCCACCGCCAGGGTCATCTCCGGCTTGATGTGCTCGTGCCACGGCAGCGCACGCACGCCGTCATACAGGGCCTGCTCGTCCGGGCAGTCGAACTCGTCGATCGGCCACAGCACGCGGCTGGCCAGGCGCGACCACATCACGATCCGCAGCGCCTGCTCCAGTTCGCCCTCGGCGTTGACGCCGGCAATGGTGGCAGTGGCCTTGCCAAGGCCCAGGGCCGACAGTTCATCGGCAAGCAGGTATTCCAGGCCCTTGGCGCAGGAGACGAAGAATTTCACAGGATCGGTTCGCAGGTGGTCGGGCGCGGCACAGGGGCCGGGCCAGTCGGAAAGGAGGGCCGTAGGCACGGCCGGCAGGCCCGCGCCGGGGGCGGCGGGGCTGCCATTGTAGTCAATGCGGGCGGGCGCGCCGTGCGCCCGGGCTTCACAGTTGCCGCAGCAAGCGCTCGAAGGCCTGCGCGGAGGCCTCCACGTGGTGCTCCAGGCGATGGCCGTCGTCGACCAGCAGCAGCTGCGCCGAACGCGCTTGGGCCCAGGCGATCACTCCAGCGGCCGGCACCACATCGTCATGCCAGGCCTGGACCACGGTGGTCGGCACGGCGGCGGCGTCCAGCGCCGGCATCGGGCCCATGGTGGTCGGCGGCACCATCAGGAACAGGCCGGCCACCGGCACCTGCAGCGAGGCGATGGCAGAGATGTAGGCACCCAGGCTGGAGCCGGCCAGCACCACCGGGCCCTGCTGGGCAGCGATGGCGGTGCGTTCGACCAGGCGGCGCAGGCGGGTCGGCACATCGCCCACCCGGCTGACCTCGCTCATCGCGTCCAGGTCGGTGTAGTCCGGGCGCTCATGGGTCCAGCCCAGGCGCTGCGCCACGTCGGCCAGCGCGGTGACCTTGGTCGCCTCCGGGCCGCTCTCGAAACCGTGGGACAGGATGCAGTGGCCGCGGCTCATGCGCGCGCTCCATGGGAGCAGGCCGACGAGGAAAGGGAAGGCAGGTTCATGCCGCAATGCTAGCATCGCCGGATGCCCAACCCGCTCCTGCCCGGCCTGCAGCTGCAGCCCCTGCCCTACGAAGACCGTCTGCCACTGCGCGACCCGGCCACGCTGGAGATGGTGGTGATCCACTGCACCGAGCTGCCCGACCTGGCGATGGCCCGCGAGTACGGTGAGCGTGTGCTGTACGACAGCGGTGCCGGCAACAGCGGCCACTTCTACATCGACCGCGATGGCAGCGTGGTGCAGTACGTGGCACCGGAACGCGTGGCGCATCACGTGCGCGGCATGAACGCGCATACGCTGGGCATCGAGCTGGTCAACACCGGGCGCTACCCGCACTGGTTCGACAGCCGCCAGCAGGCGATGGACGAGCCCTACACCGAGGCACAGCTGCAGGCGCTGGAAGGCCTGCTGCAGGCGCTGGTGGCGCACTATCCGTCGCTGCGGCGGATTGCCGGGCATGACCAGCTGGACCTGGAGCAGGTGCCGGCCAGCGATGACCCGGCGCTGATGGTGGCGCGCAAGCGTGATCCGGGGCCGTTGTTCCCGTGGGCGCGGGTGCTGGCGAAGGTGCCGTTGCAGCCGTTTGGGTAAGCGGCAGGGCTGCGCCCTGCACCCGCAGAAGCAACATCAACGTCAAGAGCTGGCATTCCGCAGGATGGCGGGGCGGGTCCGGTTGCTACGCAACGGGCTCTGACCCCGATTTACGCTCGATGGGGTCGGATCCGTTTTCCGTTGGAAAACGGATCCGACCCCGCGCGGCTCAGGCGCCGGTCGCCACCGGGCGGCTGCTGTCGCTGACCCAGCCGCTCCAGGAATCGGCGTAGATGCGTGCGCCGGACAGACCGGCCGCTTCCATCGCCAGCAACAGGTGGCAGGCGGTGACGCCGGAGCCGCACATCAGCACCACCTGCTGCGGCTCACGGTTGCCGATCACACCCTGCAGTTCGGCGCGCAGTTCCTGTGCATCACGCAGGCGGCCGTCGGCGACGTTCAACGCAAACGGACGGTTGACCGCGCCGGGCACGTGGCCGGCGACCGGGTCCAGCGGCTCCACTTCGCCGCGGAAGCGCTCGCCTGCGCGTGCGTCGACCAACCAGCCCGGCGCGTGCTTCAGGCGTGCGCTGATTTCCTCGGCATTGGCGATCTGGGTGGTGTCGAAACGGCCCGGGTAAACCGGCAGCGCGGTCACCTCATCCTGCCCCGTCGCCAAGGGATGCCCTGCGCCCTGCCATGCGGCGATGCCACCATCAAGCACGGCCACCTTGCTGTGCCCGATCAGGCGCAGCAGCCACCACAGGCGCGAGGCGGCCATGCTGCCATCGCTGCCGTCGTAGACCACCACCTGGGTGTCGGGACCGATGCCCCGCTGGCCCAGTTTCGCGGCGAAGGCATCGCTGTCCGGCAGCGGGTGACGGCCGTGGCCGCTGCGGGTCAGATCCGACAGGTCCCGATTGAGGTCGGCATACACCGCGCCCGGAACATGCCCCGCCAGATACTGGCCGTTACCCGCCTGCGGATCGGCCAGCGAGGAACGTGCATCGACCACGCGTACGGCGGTACTGGCAGTAGCACGTGCGTCGACCACGCGAACGCCCTCGCCCAATGCAGCGGCCAGGGTGGCGACATCGACCAGGGTGGTCCACGGCGGATCGATCGGCTTCATTGCACTTGCTCCAGGCGGCGACGCAGGTTGTAGAGGATGGCGGCGGTGGCGCCCCAGATGCGCTGGCCGGGCCAGCCATATTCGAGGACGTGGCGGACGCGGCCGCGATGATTGATTTCGACCTGGTGCAGGTTGTCGGCTGCCATCAGGTAATCGAGCGGCACTTCAAACACTTCGGCCACTTCACTGGGCTGTGGCACCGGCACGAAATCCGGATCGACCACGGCCACCACCGGCGTGACCCGGTAGCCGGTGATCGTCACGAAGGGATCGAGATAGCCCAGCGCCTGCACCTGGCCGGGCGCCAATGCGATTTCCTCCTGGCTCTCGCGCAGTGCAGCGGCCAACGCATCGCGGTCATCGGGTTCGGTGCGGCCACCGGGGAAACCGACCTGGCCACCATGGGTACGCAGGGTTTCGGTGCGACGGGTGAGAATGACCTGTGCGCCGTTGGCGCGCGGCACGATGCCGGCCAGTACGGCGGCTTCCACCGGGGGCCCGGGCGGCAGCAGATCGATCAGTTCACTGCGGTTCCAGCCGTCGCCGGCCGGCGGCTCGGCCAGTGGATGCAGCGCGCGCATCAGGCGCTCGTGATCAGCCAGCGAGCCGCGCAGTGATTGCTGCAGCTGTTCCCGCAGAGGTTGCACGCGATGCAGGATGCGGCTGCGTTCCTCGTTGCTCATCGACGACCACCGCGCGATCTCATCGATATGCCGCCCGCAGCCGGTGCATTGCCGGTGCGGATCCAGCGTGCACACTCCGATGCAGGGACTTGCGACAACACGCGCCGTTTTTTCCATTGTTTGCACCCGACAACAGTAGCGCGATCGGGCTGAACTTGCGCGGGGTCAATATGCAGTGCACGGCAGCGTCGCGCTCCGCGCAAACAAAAACGCGCCGGTGGGATCACCGGCGCGTTTCGTTTACCGCTTCGATTTACTTGACGCTGACCAGCTTGATCTCGAACTGCACAGCCACGTTCGGCGGGAACGGGGTGCGCGGGTCGGCACCGTAGGCCTGGTCCGGCGGCAGCGTGACTTCCCACTTCGAGCCAGCCGGCATCTGCAGCAGGGTCTCGCGCATGGCCTTCATTTCGACTTCGCTGACCTTGATCGACGGAATCTGCTGGGCCGGGCGGGCTTCGGTCGGGCGCTGGCCGTACGGGAACGGACCGGCCACTTCCAGCTGCACGGTGCTGGCCTGGGTCGGCTTGGCGCCCTTGCCGGCTTCAATCACGCGGTACTGGACGCCGCTCGGCAGGGACTGCACGCCGGCCTTGGCCTTGTTCGCCGCGATGAACTGATCGCTCTTGGTCTTGTTTTCGGCAGCAGCCTTTTCGTACTCGGCCTTGGCAGCCTGGGCACGGCCCTGCTCGCGCTTCTGGAACGCTTCAACGGCCGGCTTCAGCTGGTCGGCGGTGATCGCCGGCTGCTTCTTGGCGTAGGCGTCCTGCAGACCCTTCACCACCGAGTTGATGTCCAGCTGCTCACCACGACCGGTCAGCTCCGCCAGGTTGTTGCCGTAGTCGTAACCGAAGTAGTAGCTCAGCTTGCCCTTTTCGGACGAGACGTCCTGGGCGAAGGCATTGCCCGTCAGGGCCAGGGCCGCGACGGCGACCGCGATAGAACGCAACTTCATCAAACAGTTCTCCAGGGGTGGTAACTCAGGGACGTTCTGCGCCGCCCTGAGGCGACGGGTTAGGATAACGGGCACAACGTGTAACCGCTACTCACGATGCAGGCTAAGACCCGTCTGCGTTTGCGGAGTTCAATCTCACTTTTTTTTAACGTTTCAGGAGTTTCCCCGTGGCCGATGCCCTGATCGCTGTCGCCGACGACGGCGCCATCCGCACCGTGACCGTCCAGCGCCCGGACAAGCTCAACGCCTTGAATGCCGCGACCCTGCAGGCGCTGACCGAGGCGTTCAGCGCCGCCGCAGCCGACCCGGACGTGCGCGTGGTGGTGCTGACCGGTGCCGGTCCGAAGGCTTTCGTGGCCGGGGCCGACATCGCCGAGATGAACACACTCAGTGCGGTTCAGGGACGTGATTTCTCCCTGCTCGGCCAAGCCCTGATGCGCCAGATCGAGCGCATGCCCAAGCCGGTGATCGCACGCGTGAACGGCTTCGCCCTGGGCGGCGGGCTGGAGCTGGCCATGGCCTGCCACCTGCGCATCGCTGCCGATACGGCCAAGGTCGGGCAGCCTGAGATCAATCTCGGCCTGATTCCCGGCTTCGGCGGCAGCCAGCGCCTGCTGCGCCTGTGCGGCCGCGCCGCCACTCTGGAGCTGTGCCTGCTGGGCGCACCGATCAACGCCGCGCGTGCGCTGGAACTGGGCATCGTCAACGAGGTGGTGCCCGCCGATGCGCTGGACAACCGTGTACAGGACATCGCGCGCCAGCTGGCACGCTCGGCCCCGCTGGCCCTGCGTGGCCTGCTCGACGCGGTACACGTGGGTGGCGAATGCAGCCTGGAGGCTGGGCTGGAGTACGAAAGCGCGCAGTTCGGCCTGCTGTTCGCCACCGAAGACATGCGCGAAGGCACCAGCGCCTTCCTGCAGCGCCGCCCGCCGGCCTTCCAGAACCGCTGACGCCATGGCATCCCGACCCAACCCCGCGCAGCTGTTCGCCCGGGTCCAGGCAGACGATCTCGATGGCGCCCTGCAGGCCGGTCTCATGGACTACGTTGCCCGTGCCGGCGACGAACAGCTGCTGCCCGGCCACCCGGACCTTCCACGACGCCTGCAGCAGGCCCAGCAGCAGCTGCACGCGGCCTGGGCCGCACGCGAACGCTACCGTGCCCGTGCCGTGCGCCTGGCGCGCCGCGAGGCCGAACGCGATGCGCGACGCACGCCAGCCCCGGCGCCGGACGTGAAGCCCGCCCTGCCCCCGGCCGCCGCCGCGATTCTCGCCCGGGCCAAGGCCCGCGCCACCGGCAAGGAGCAGTAATGGCCGCTGCGAAGAAGACCCCGCGCGCGCCGGCGCGACGCGGTGGCAGCATGCCGCGCGCCGATGTGGTGGAAATGTTCACCCGCCTGCGCGAACTCAATCCGCACCCGAAGACCGAACTGGAGTACAGCTCGCCGTTCGAACTGCTGGTGGCGGTCGCGCTGTCGGCGCAGGCCACCGACGTGGGCGTCAACAAGGCCACGCGCCGGCTGTTCCCGGTGGCCAATACCCCGGCAAAGATCCTCGCGCTTGGCGAGGACGGGCTGAAGCAGTACATCGCCACCATCGGTCTGTTCAACGCCAAGGCGAAGAACGTGATCGCCACCTGCGCGATCCTGCTGGAGAAGCACGGCGGTGAAGTGCCGCGCGATCGCGATGAACTGGAAGCGCTGCCGGGCGTGGGCCGCAAGACCGCCAACGTGGTGCTCAACACTGCGTTCGGTGAGCCGGTGATGGCGGTGGACACGCATATCTTCCGCGTCTCCAACCGTACCGGCCTGGCCCCGGGCAAGAACGTGCGCGAAGTGGAAGACAAACTGGTGAAGGTGATTCCGGCCGAGTTCCTGCTCGACGCGCATCACTGGCTGATCCTGCACGGACGTTATGTGTGCAAGGCGCGCAAGCCGGATTGCCCGGGCTGCGTGATCGCCGACCTGTGCCGGTTCAAGGAAAAGACCACGGCCGAGGCGTGAACGCGTTCGTGGTGTGACAAAACAAGGACGGCGGGCACAGGGCCCGCCGTCTTTGCTTGTAGACAAGAGTGCTTCAGGACATCAGAACGACAGGTCGCCCCAGACGCCGAACTCCTTGGTCTTGTCGTTCTTCTTGTCGCTGGCGTTGGCCAGGTGCGTGTACTTGTACACGGTCGACAGCTTGAGGTTCTTCATGACCGGGAACTCGATGCCGACGTTCCAGTACTTGTCGCTCAGGGTCGGGTCCAGCGTCTTGCTGACGTCGGTGTCATCGTAACGACCGAACACGTTGATGCCGCCGTCGGTGACGCGCACGCTGCCCCACACCGACCAGCCGCTGGTCTTGTCGGTGGCAACGGTCATCACGTTGTTGAGGTTCTTGGCCTGGAAGTACTCGCCACCGACGCGGAAGTCGCTGCTGGCGTAGGCCACCATCGCATTGGCGCGGGTGTAGGTGTTCTCGGCGCTCTGGATGTCGGTTTCCTTGCCCAGCTTGCCACTGTAGCCACCGACGGCAACCACGAAGTTCTCGTTCGGGGTATAGGCCGCGCGGCCTTCCACGTCCATGCCCTTGCTGCGGGTCGGGTTCTTGTAACCGGCGCCGGACACGACCGAGACCGCGTAGTTGAAGTTGTTGCCCAGGTTGCCGAAGCCATGCAGGCCCCAGTCGGACGAGTTGCCGTACTTCAGGCGATCGGTCAGGGTGTTCTCGACATAACGCATGCCGTAGAACTTCTCGACGTACGGAATCCACGGCATGTCGGCGGCACCGACGCGCAGGTTGAAGGCGGGGTCGAAGCTGCCCTGCACGTAGGCCTTCTTGACGAACAGTTCGGTGTTGCCGATGGCCGAGCTGTACTGGAAGTCGGTGGTCAGGTTGGCCGACCAGATGTCGTTGAACTTGTGGTCGACGGTCAGGTAGAAGCGCTTGACGTCCAGGCCGGTGCCGCTGGCGGCGGTGTCCTTGCCGTTGCTGGTCTTGTCGATGTTGGTCAGGTCGAAGAACATGCGACCGCCGATCTTGTTGTCATTGACCAGCTTGGCCAGCTTGTCGACGCTGGTCTGGGTCTTCTGTGCACCTTCCAGGGCCTGGGCCTGGGTGATGTTCACTTCGGACTGCGCGTCAGATTGTGCCTGCAGCGCCTGCGAATCGTTCTGCAACTGCTGGACTTGGGCCTGCAGGGCAGCGATCTGCGCCTGCAGCTGCTGCAGCTGTGCCTGGGATACGCCCGTGCTGGCGGGAGCTGCGAAGGCGTCGGCGGAAACCAGACCGAGGCTTGCAACGACCGCGGCGGCGAGCAAATGGGAACGCATTTTGGATTTCTCCAGAGGGTTGGAATGGCTTGGGCAGAACGCCACGCCGGCTGGCCGGTCAAGCGTTTTGCGAACATTCCGTTAAAACCATGACAGCCGAATGACAACCTGAGCACCAACCACAGATTTCTTCGTGCGGTCATGCGTACGACTCATTTGCCGCCACATGCTTGTCGATCCCTTGCCGCATATGGCGTCACGTATCAGCGTCCCGGCCCGGGCCGACCGCCGCGCAGCGCTCACCTGCATTGATGGTTTCGTGTGGATGACGCGGCATCACTGCGGAATGCCAGGCCGGGATGGCATTGACGACCACACCGGGCAGTCCATCAGCGACATGTAGAACGTGATCGCAACCGGGCCACGTCCGTCTCCGGCGCATGGTCATCACGTTGCCCGCAGCACTCAGAACCTTCACGCCCCTGGCTGTGCGGGCGCCGGGCAGCGCTGTAACGGTTGCGTCATACAACGGTCCCTGCGCTGTCATCGAACCGTTATGGAATGTGCGCCGGGCGGGTAACCCCGCATCCCAATCAACCCAGGAGCCACCCCGTGATCCACGCCTTCAAGTCGCGCGTTGCCGTTGCCGTCTTCGCAGCGTCGTCCGTGTTCGCCGCCAACGCCGCTGAAATCACCGGCGCGGGCGCCTCGTTCATCTACCCGGTGATGTCGAAGTGGTCGGCCGACTACAACGCCGCCACCAGCAACAAGGTCAACTACCAGTCGATCGGCTCCGGCGGTGGTATCGCCCAGATCAAGGCCAAGACCGTTGATTTCGGCTCATCCGACGCCCCGCTGAAGCCGGAAGAACTGGCCGCTGCGGGCCTGGCGCAGTTCCCGTCGGTGATCGGCGGCGTGGTGCCGGTGGTCAACGTGGCCGGCATCGCCCCGGGCGCGCTGAAGCTGGACGGCACCGTGCTGGCCAACATCTTCCTGGGCAAGATCAAGACCTGGAACGACCCGGCCATCGCCGCACTGAACCCGGGCGTGACCCTGCCGAGCGCCAAGATCACCGTCGTGCACCGTTCGGATGGCTCGGGCACCACCTTCAACTTCGTCAACTACCTGTCCAAGGTCAGCCCGGAGTGGAAGAGCTCGGTCGGTGAAGGCACCTCGGTCCAGTGGCCGGCCGGCATCGGCGGCAAGGGCAACGAAGGCGTTGCTGCCTACGTGAAGCAGATCAAGGGCGGCATCGGCTACGTCGAACTGTCCTACGCGCTGCAGAACAAGCTGTCGTACACCGCGATGAAGAATGCCGCCGGCCGCTTCGTGCAGCCGAGCGACGCCTCGTTCGCCGCCGCTGCTGCCAGCGCCGACTGGGCCAGCGCCAAGGACTTCTACCTGGTGATGACCAACGCCCCGGGCGCCGAGTCCTGGCCGATCACCGCCACCAACTTCATCCTGGTGCACAAGAAGCCGAAGAACCCTGCCAACGGCAAGGCCACCCAGGAGTTCTTCCGCTGGGTCTACAAGAGCGGCGATGCCCAGGCCCGCCAGCTGGATTACGTGCCGCTGCCGGACAGCCTGGTCCGCCAGATCGAGACCTACTGGTCGCAGAACCTGAAGTAAGCAAGCGCGTTCCCCCGCAGGAACGGGATCGGCGGGTCCTCTCTCCCCCGCCGATCCCACCCCGGGCGCGAGATCCTCGAGATCTCGCGCCTTTCTCGTTTGCGGCGCACGGGCGTGTAGAGTCGAGCTTGCTCGACTGCTCGCGGTGGACATCAGTCGAGCAAGCTCGACTCTACGAAGGGCCAAAGGCAGTCGAGCAAGCTCGACGCTGCACGGCCAACCGGCGGTCATATCGGTGCGCAGATCCGGGGTCTCCGGGGGTCTCCCGGACCGTGGCCAACCCCGTGAAACCCTTGTCAGAACGTGATCCAGGACACCTCTGTCATGGTCGTAATACGGCTGTAACAAAAACATCATTTCATAGCCGCATCCGCCGACGCCGTCGGCTCTACCCCGCTATGGAGTGACCATGAAACTGCACTCGGCCGGCCTCGCCGCCCTTTCCCTGGCCATCGCCCTGGGCCTGTCGGCCTGCGGTGGCGACAAGCAGGCCGCGCAGCAGCCGGCTGCCGACGGTGCCGCCGCCCCGGCCGCTGCCGGTGCCAAGGTGACCGCCGAAGTGTCCGGCGCGGGCGCGTCCTTCATCTTCCCGCTGGTCTCCAAGTGGTCGGCTGACTACAACGCCAGCACCGGCGCCAAGATCAACTACCAGTCGATCGGTTCCGGTGGCGGTATCGCCCAGATCAAGGCCGGCACCGTCGACTTCGGTTCCTCCGACAAGCCGCTGAGCAGCGAAGAGCTGGCCCAGGCCGGCCTGGCCCAGTTCCCGTCCGCCATCGGCGGCGTGGTGCCGGTGGTCAACATCGAAGGCCTGGAAACCGGCAAGCTGCGCCTGAGCGGCGCCCTGCTGGCCGACATCTTCCTGGGCAAGGTCAAGACCTGGAACGACCCGGCCATCGTCGCCGCCAACCCGGGCGTGAAGCTGCCGGACGGCAAGATCACCCTGGTCCACCGTTCGGACGGTTCGGGCACCACCTTCAACTTCTCCAACTACCTGTCCAAGGTCAGCCCGGAGTGGAAGAGCAAGGTCGGCGAAGGCACCTCGGTGCAGTGGCCGGACGGCGTCGGTGGCAAGGGCAATGAAGGCGTCGCTTCCTACGTGAAGCAGATCAAGGGCTCGATCGGCTACGTCGAACTGGCCTACGCGCTGCAGAACGGCATGCCGTACACCGCGATGCAGAACGCGGCCGGCAACTGGGTCGAGCCGAGCGCGGAAACCTTCGGCGCTGCGGCCGCCAGCGCCGACTGGGCCAGCGCCAAGGACTTCAACCTGGTCATCACCAACGCCCCGGGCGAGCAGGCGTGGCCGATCACCGCCACCAACTTCATGCTGATGCAGAAGCAGCCGAAGGACGCCAAGCGCAACCAGGACACCCTGGCCTTCTTCAAGTGGGCCTTCGAGAACGGCCAGGCCCAGGCCAACGAGCTGCACTACGTGCCGCTGCCGGCCGAACTGGTCAAGCAGATCGAGGCCTACTGGGCGACCGACCTGAAGTGATGGACACGACGGTGCCCGCCCCGAGCGGGCACCGCTTCTTCCACGCCGTGCCGCCCCGCCCCTTCCTGGCCCTGCCGTCCCCATGAATGCCATCGCCCAGCCTGTAGCCGCCCCGTCCACGCGTGATGCGCGTGATGCCCGCAACGACAAACTGTTCCGATGGGTGCTGGTCGGCACCGTCATCTTCGTCCTGATCGCGCTGGCCTGCGCCGCGCTGTCGATGCTGTGGGGCGGCCGCCATGCCCTGCAGATGCAGGGCCTGAGCTTCTTCTTCTCCGCCGACTGGAATCCGGTCGAAAACAAGTTCGGCGCCCTCGCCCCGATCTACGGCACCCTGGTCACCGCCCTCATCGCGATGGTCATCGCCGTGCCGGTCAGCTTCGGCATCGCCTTCTTCCTCACCGAAGTCGCGCCGCGCTGGCTGCGTGGCCCGGTCGGTACCGCCATCGAACTGCTGGCCGGCATTCCCTCGATCATCTACGGCATGTGGGGCCTGTTCGTGCTGGTGCCGGTGATGACCGAGTACGTCACCCCGTTCCTCAACGAGACGCTGGGCGAATGGCCGATCATCGGCCCGATGTTCCAGGGTCCGCCGCTGGGCATCGGCATGCTCACCGCCGGTTTCGTGCTGGCCATCATGGTCATTCCGTTCATCTCCTCGGTGATGCGCGAAGTGTTCCTGACCGTGCCGACCCGCCTGAAGGAATCGGCCTATGCACTGGGCTCCACCAAGTGGGAAGTGAGCTGGGACATCGTCCTGCCCTACACCCGCTCGGCGGTGATCGGTGGCATCTTCCTCGGCCTCGGCCGCGCCTTGGGCGAGACGATGGCGGTGGCCTTCGTGATCGGCAACAGCGTGCGTCTGTCGCCGTCGCTGCTGGAACCGGGCACCACCATCGCCGCGCTGATCGCCAACGATTTCGGCGAAGCCACTGAAACCTACCGCTCGGCCCTGCTGCTGCTCGGCTTCGTCCTCTTCATCGTCACCTTCGTGGTGCTGGCCATCGCCCGCCTGATGCTGATGCGCCTGTCCCGCAAGGAGGGCAACTGATGTCCACCACCGCTGATTCGCTGTACCTGCGCCGTCGCATCGGCAACGTCGTTGCGATCACCGCCTCCTGCGCCACCGCCCTGTTCGGCCTGTTCTTCCTGGGCTGGATCCTGTTCACCCTGGCCTCCAAGGGCCTGGCCGGCATCAACTGGGATCTGTTCACCAAGATGACGCCGCCGCCGATGCAGGAAGGCGGTCTCGCCAACGCCTTCTTCGGCAGTGCGGTGATGTGTGCGCTGGCGATCGGCATCGGCACCCCGCTGGGCGTGCTGGCCGGCACCTGGCTGGCCGAGTACGGCAACGCCCGCAAGGCCGGCACCGTGGTCCGCTTCGTCAACGACATCCTGCTGTCGGCCCCATCCATCGTGCTTGGCCTGTTCGTCTACACGCTGTACGTGATGCAGACCGGCGGCAACTTCTCGGCGTTCGCCGGTGCACTGTCGCTGGCCTTCATCGTGCTGCCGGTGGTGGTGCGCACCACCGACGAAATGCTGCGCCTGGTGCCCTCGCAGATGCGTGAGGCAGCCCTGTCGCTGGGTATCCCGCAGTGGAAGGTGATCGTGCAGGTGCTGTACCGCAGTGCCTCGGCCGGCATCATCACCGGCATCCTGCTGGCGCTGGCCCGAATCTCCGGCGAGACCGCACCACTGCTGTTCACTGCCTTCGGCAACCAGTACTGGAACAACAACATCTTCCAGCCGATGGCCTCGGTGCCGGTAGTGATGAACCAGTTCGCCGGCAGCCCGTATGAATCCTGGCAGGTGCTGGCCTGGGCCGGTGCCCTGGTGCTGACTGTCTTCGTGTTGCTGGTCAGCCTTGCCGCCCGCGGCATCCTGCTGCGCAACCGTATCTCCCATGACTGACCTTTCCGTGGATAACGCCATGAACGACCTTTCCAACGCCGTGCCGATGCAGCGCATCGCCGTGCCGTCCTCGCACGAGAGCCTGCACACGCCGTCGCCGGTGAAGCTGGCTGCGCGTGGACTGGACTTCTACTACGACAAGTTCCATGCCCTGAAGGGCATCAACCTGGAGATCCCGGAAAAGCGCGTGACCGCGCTGATCGGTCCCTCCGGCTGCGGCAAGTCGACCCTGCTGCGCATCTTCAACCGCATCTACGCGCTGTACCCGAAGCTGGAGGCGCGTGGTGAAGTGCTGCTGGACGGCGAGAACATCCTGTCGCCGAAGTACCCGATGAACCGCCTGCGCAGCAAGGTCGGCATGGTGTTCCAGAAGCCGGTGCCGTTCCCGATGACCATCTTCGAGAACGTGGCCTACGGCATCCGGCACCACGAGAAGCTGAGCAAGGCCGACATGGCCGACCGCGTCGAGCAGGCGCTGCGCCAGGGCGCGCTGTGGGACGAAGTGAAGGACAAGCTGGGGCAGAGCGCACTGGGCCTGTCCGGTGGCCAGCAGCAGCGTCTGTGCATCGCCCGCGCCGTGGCCCTGCGCCCGTCGGTGCTGCTCCTGGACGAGCCGACCTCGGCGCTGGATCCGATCTCGACCAGCCGCATCGAGCAGCTGGTGGAAGAGCTCAAGCACGAGTACACCATCGTCATCGTCACCCACAACATGCAGCAGGCCGCGCGCGTGTCCGACTACACCGCCTTCATGTACCTGGGCGACCTGATCGAGCACGACCGCACCGAAGTGATCTTCTCGCAGCCGTCGCAGCGGCAGACCGAGGATTACATCACCGGTCGCTTCGGCTGAAACGGCAGTCGACAGACAGACAATGTCAGTCGAGCATGGCTCGACTCTACAAATCACGCCAGCCAGGCATGGCCTGGCTCTACCCGGATTGCAGACCATGAATCTTCCCAACGACCACATCGTCAAGAGCTACGACGAAGAACAGCAGCGGCTGGTGGCCGAAATCGTGCGCATGGGCGAGATGGCCGTCGCTCAGCTCGAAGCGGCGATGGACGTGATCGAGAAGCGCGACGAGAACGCCGCCCATCGCATCATCGCCAACGACGAAGCGATCGATGCGCTGGAGCAGCAGATCAGCCACGACGTGATGCGCCTGGCGCTGCGTGGCCCGATGGCACGCGACCTGCGCGAGATCCTGGCCGGCCTGCGCATCCCGGCCGACATCGAGCGCATCGGTGACTACGCCGCCAACGTCGCCAAGCGCTCGATCGCGCTGGGCAAGGTACCGCCGCTGCCGCAGATCCAGGGCCTGCGGGCGCTCGGCCGCCTGGCCGCGCAGCAGGTGCGCCGCGCCATTGCCGCCTACCGCGACAACGATGCCGATGCTGCGCTGGCGCTGCGCGAGGACGACGCCCGCCTGGACGCGCAGTACACCGCGCTGTTCCGCGAGCTGCTGACCTACATGATGGAAGACCCGCGCAACATCACCCCGTGCACCCACCTGCTGTTCATGGCCAAGAACCTGGAGCGCGTGGGCGACCACGCCACCAACATCGCCGAGAACGTGTGGTTCCTGGTGCATGGCGAGCAGCCACTGCCGCCGCGTGAAAAACGCGACGAGACCTCCAGCACCGGACAGCCCTGACGCTGCACTGCAACACCGGAGTTGACTCCAAGGTGGCCGCTGTCCTGGTGACAGCGGCCTTCTTGTTTCTGGGCATTCCGGCAATTCATCCACGCATGGCGTGGATCTACCGGAAACCGTGTTCCCCTTCTGTAACAAACCTCACGAAAATTTGAGGTCTTGGCGAGGATTCGTTGAGTAGGATCGCTGCACCATCGTTTCCACCGGCAACCCTGCCGGCGACCCGGGCAGCCGCCCACACCACCCAGGAGCACCACCGATGAGCAGTTCCAACAAGACCCTGTCCCTGCTGACTGCTACCGCCCTGGCCGCCGGCCTGGGCATGACCGCCAGTGCCTCGGCCCTGAGCATGAGCGACCTGGCCCAGGGCTATCTGGTCGCTGGTCAGGCCGCCAAGGCCAGCACCGATGCCAAGGCAGCGGACACCAAGATGGCCGCGGACGCGACCAAGCACGCCGAAGGCAAATGTGGTGCCGACGGCAAGAGTGCCGAAGGCAAATGCGGCGCCGACAAGGGCAAGGCCGCCGGTGCTGCGGCAGGCGCCAAGGCCAAGAGCGGCGACAAGAAGTCGGCCGAGGGCAAGTGCGGCGAAGGCAAGTGCGGTGCCAAGCACTGACGTCCGCGCCAGCGCCGTCCACCTGCGGTCGCCGCTTCGTGCGGCGGCCGCCGGGTTGGGGCTGCGCCGGGCGCTGCTGCAGGATCTGCGCGATGCACCGGCCGGTGACTTCGATTTCCTCGAATGCGCGCCGGAGAACTGGATCCATGTCGGTGGTCCCGCCGGGGATGCACTGGCCGAACTGGCGCAGCGCCACCCGTTGAGCTGCCACGGCCTGTCGTTGTCGCTGGGCGGCAGCGCGCCACTGGATACGCAGCTGCTGGAACAGGTCGGCCAGTTCCTGGAAAAGCACCGCGTGCCGCTGTACAGCGAGCACCTGAGCTACTGCAGCGACGACGGCCACCTGTACGACCTGCTGCCGATTCCGTTCACCGACGAAGCCGTGCGCCATACCGCCGCACGCATCACCCATGTGCAGGACCTGCTGGGTCGCCGCATCGCGGTGGAGAACGTGTCCTACTACCTGGCGCCGGAACCGGCGATGGACGAACTGGCCTTCACCAACGCCGTGCTTGCCGAAGCCGACTGCGATCTGCTGCTGGACGTCAACAATGTCTACGTCAACGCCTGCAACCACGGCTACGATGCCGACAGCTTCATTGCCGGGCTACCCGCAGAGCGCATCGTCTGCCTGCACGTGGCCGGGCACCTGGACGAGGCACCGGACCTGAAGATCGACACCCATGGCAGCGCGGTGATCGACCCGGTCTGGGAGCTGCTGGCGCGTACCTACGCGCGCATCGGCCCACGCCCCACCCTGCTCGAACGCGATTTCAACTTCCCCCCGTACGCCGAGCTGCAGGGCGAACTGCAGACCATCCGCCGCCTGCAGTCCAGCCATGCCGGTATCGCCCATGGCTGATACCTCCCACACTCTGCGCGCACAGCAGCATGCGTTCACCGCACACCTGCGCGATCCGCAGGGTGTGCCACCGCCGGTCGGGCTGGAGCCACGCCGGGTCGCGGTGTACCAACGGCTGCTGTTCAACAATCTGCTGGGCCTGTTGAGCAACGGCTTCCCGGTCTGCGTGCGCCTGCTCGGCGAACCGGCCTGGAGCGACCTGGTGCGCCACTACTTCGCCACCCATCGCTGCCAGACGCCGCTGTTCACCGAACTGGCCGCCGAATTCGTGCAGTGGCTGCAGGCACAGCCGCAGCTGTCGCACCCGGCGTTGGCCGAGCTGGCCCACTACGAGTGGGTGGAAACCGCGCTGTACCAGCTTCCTGCCGAGCCGCTGCCGGCGCCGGGCAACATCGATCCGCTGCAGGTACCACTGCAGCGCTCGCCGCTGGCGTGGCCGCTGCTGTACCAGTGGCCGGTTCACCGGCTGGGTGCCGAGGATGCACCAATGCAGCCGCCCACCGAGCCGACCGGCCTGCTGGTGCGCCGTGAGGCTGACGGCGAAGTGCGCTTCGCCGCACTCAGCCCGCTGGCGGTATACCTGCTGTCCAGCATCGGCGAACAACCCGGCCTCGATGGACATGCCTATCTGCGGCAATTGGCCGCCGCGCACGGCCTGGCTGAGGAGGCGCTGGCCGAACCCGGTGCTGCACTGCTGCAGCAGTTCCTGCAGGCCGGCGTGATCGGCCCGCTCACAGTCCCTGGCTGACGCCCCTTCCCCCCGGAGAACCACCGATGAACCTTCCGACCCTGGCCGCCGCGCGCGGCCAGCTGGACCGTCTCGCCCCCTGGTTGGCCCCGCTCGGCCTGCGCCTGCTGCTGGCCTGGGAATACTTCGAATCCGGCCGCGAAAAGCTGCACGGCCAGAACTGGTTCGCCGACCTGCAGGACGCTTTCCCGTTCCCGTTCGACCAGCTGCCGGCCACCCTGAACTGGCAGCTTGCCACCTGGTTCGAGCTGATTGGCGCGGCCTGCCTGCTGGTTGGCTTCGGCACCCGGTTTGCCGCCGCCAGCCTGCTGGTGCTGACCGTAGTGGCCACCTATGCGGTGCATTGGCCGATGGAGTGGAACTCGCTGGCCGACCTGGCCATGGGCTACGCGATCACTGACCAGGGCTTCGGCAACTTCAAGCTGCCGGTGCTGTTCATGGCCATGTTGCTGCCGCTGATCTTCACCGGCGCCGGCAGGCTGAGCGTGGATGCGTGGTTGGCGCGGTGGTCTCCCTCGGCCACGCCTGCACGGCCAGCAGTCCGGTAATCGCCAACCCTGGTCGGCGCACCGTGTGCCAACCAGGGTTGGCACCTACCGGAATTCTGAGCGCGCGGTGTCCCGGTAGGTGTCGACCTTGGTCGACACACGCCCGCGCAGGGAACGCATGCACCGAAGGCTGGCCGGGCGCTCAGGGTCGCTCTGCTAGAATTCACGCATGACTGACCCCACCCCCGCACCTGCCGCCGCTCCCGATTCCGCAGTCCCCCAGGCGCAGCGCGCGATGTCACAACGCTTCCGCGGCTTCCTGCCGGTGGTGGTGGACGTGGAAACCGGCGGCTTCGACAGCCAGCGCAACGCACTGCTGGAAATCGCCGCCGTGCCGATCGAGATGGACGAGAACGGCCTGCTCTACCCCGGCCAGACCGCCAGCGCCCACGTGGTGCCGGCCGAGGGCCTGGAGATCGACCCGAAATCACTGGAAGTGACCGGCATCATCCTCGACCATCCGTTCCGGCTGGCCAAGGAAGAGAAGGCCGCGCTGGACCACATCTTCACCCCGGTGCGTGCGGCGATGAAGAAGTACGGCTGCCAGCGCGCGATCCTGGTCGGCCACAACGCTCATTTCGACCTGGGCTTCGTCAACGCGGCGGTGGCGCGGACCGGGCACAAGCGCAACCCGTTCCATCCGTTCAGCGTGTTCGACACGGTGACCCTGGCCGGCATCGCCTACGGGCAGACCGTGCTGGCGCGTGCGGCCACCGCCGCCGGGCTGGGTTGGGATGCCAACGAGGCGCATAGCGCGGTATATGACACCGAGCAGACCGCGCGGTTGTTCTGCACGATCGCCAACGCCTGGCCGCGGTAAGCCAGCCAACGGCGCAACCGCATCCACGCAGTGCGGACCAACGGTCCGCACCCACCACTCACCGGACGGTAGATCCACGCCATGCGTGGATGCAATCAACCGATGCTCGTTCGATCCCGGCCATCGCTCTTGGCGCGGTACAACGCGCGGTCGGCACGCTGGTACAGCAACGCCGGGGTACGGTCGTCGGCATCCAGCTCCACCAGCCCTGCGCTGAAGGTCACGCGCAGGCCGTCCACGCCGGCCCAGTCGGGGTGGTCGTGGAACAGGCCGCGCAGGCGCGCGCACAGCTGTGCGGCTTCCTCCAGACGGGTGTCGTTGAGCAGCAGCGCGAACTCTTCGCCGCCGGTGCGCGCCGGCAGGTCCGAGTCGCGGCTGGCGGCGGCGATCAACCGCGCCACCTGCACCAGCACGGCATCGCCGATGCTGTGGCTGTGGCGGTCGTTGACGTCCTTGAAGTGGTCGATATCCAGCACCACCAGGCACAGCGGATGACCGCTGCGCTGCGAACGTGCAAAGTCGCGCGCCAGCGTTTCATCGAAGGCACGGCGGTTGGCCAGGCCAGTCAGTGCATCCTCGCGGGCCTGCCGTTCGAATGCCTCGGCCTGGCGTGCGAGGCGCTCGGCCAGTTCGGTCTTTTCCTGGTTCAGCGCCTGCAGGTGCACGGTCTTGGCCTGCAGGTCGAAGGTCGCCTCGTCCACGCGCCGTGCCAGGCGCAGGTTGCTGGCCTTCAGCTGCTGCAGCAGCAGCCGGTACAGCGCCACCAGCCCGGCCAGCAGCAACAGGCCACCCAGCACCTGCACGCTGCGTCGCTGCCACCAGAACGGCTCCACGGTGAAGCTCCATACCGCTTCCTGCTGGCCCCAGCTGCCACCCGGATGGGCAGCGGCCACGTGCAGGGTGTAGTCGCCCGGCGGCAGGCCAACGAACTCCACGCTGCGCTGCGGGCCGCGTTCGACCCACCCCGTATCCAGGCCGTCCAACCGCGTGCGGTAGCGGATCCGGTCAGACATCAGGTAGCTCAGGCCGACATAACTCACCGCCAAGCGGCGGCCGCCGGGAATGTAGTTGCGGTCCGGGCCTTCCCAATGCACCGGTGCGCCATCCACCTGCACGCTTTCAATCGCTGCCGGCGGTGAAAGACGCTCGCGGAAACGCTGCAGGCGTTGCGGATCGACGGTGCTCAGGCCTCCGGCGGTGACCACCCAGAACGTGCCGTCCTGGCGCAGGATCGCCGATGGCCCGGAGCTGCCGTTGGCCTGCGCGTTGGCCATGCCGTCAATCTCGTTGTAGCGCTCCACCACCACCCGGGGTGCGCGGCCATCGGCCACGGCGTTGAGGGTGGCCATGTCGGTGCGCAGCACGCCGCGGTTGCTGCTGATCCACACGTTGCCAAGGCGATCCGGCACCAGTTGGAACACCGCATCCACCGGCATGCCCTGCTCCAGCCCCACCCGTGCCAGCGTGCCGTTGCGCCAGCGGTACAGGCCACGGTCGCTGCTGATCCACATCGCGTCACCCAGCTGATGGAAGCCGAACACGCTGCGGCCACCGCCCATCGGCGCGAGGTCGATCGACTGCACGTGATCGCCGCGCAGTACGCGGATGCCCTCGATGGTGCCGATCCACAGGTTGCCCTGGTGATCGTGCTCAAGCGCGGTGATCAGGCCGCTGGGCATACCCGCAACGCTTGATACCTGCACGCGGTCGCCGTCGATGCGGACCACGCCCTTCTGGGTGCCGGCCCAGACCACACCCTGCGGGTCCACGCTGATCGCGCGGATGTTGCCGCCCGGCATGCCATCGGCGGCGGCATAGTTGTGCCGCAGCCGGCCATCGGGGCCAAGACGGTAGACGCCATCACCGAACGTTCCGACCCACAGGTCACCGTCCGGGCCCTGCGCCAGGCTGAGCACCGAAGGTGCCTTGCCGCCGCGGTTGTGCAGCGGCATCGCGCGGAAGCGGCCATCAGCAGTCTGCAGGTCGAGGCCGCTGGCACTGCCGACCCACAGCTGGCGATCGCGGTCCTCGAACACGGTGCGCACATAGTCGCCACTGAGGCCATCGCGCTCGGTGTAGCTGCTGAACAGTGTTTCGCGCAGGCGGTACAGGCCACCGTTGGCACCCACCCAGATGCTGCCCTCGGCATCCTCGCGCAGGCTGACCACGCGCCCACCCGGCAGGTTCAGGCCCGCCGGCAGGCGCTCCAGGCCATGCGCTGAGATCCGCAGCAGGCCCTGGTTCTCGGTGCCCAGCCACAGGTCACCATGGCGATCCTGCAGCATCGAGGTCAGGTGCAGCTGCCCCGGCAGGCGGTGCATCAGCACCAGCTGATCATCCTCCACCCGGTACAGGCGCTCGCCGGCGACGATCCACAGCGCGCCATCCGGAGCGCGGTACGGCCACGACAGGCCACTGCCGGCGCCCAGCCCCCACGCCGCGGGCGCCCGCTTGAGCACGCCATCGTTGTCGCGCAGCACCAGTCCATCCAACGTGCCGGCCCAGACCCGGTCCTGCGCGTCGACCACCAGCTTGGTGAAGCTCATCGCCATCGGCAGGTCGGCGGCCGGAGCCTGGTAGACGATGCCGGTGTCCGGCGTCAGATAGCCGATGCCCTTGCCTTCATACAGCAGCCACAGGCGGCCTTGGCTGTCCATCTGCATGGACTGGATCAGGACCTGCGGGGTATCGGCCTGGTGCTCCCAGACCCGCCACTGGCCGTCATTGCCGCGATGGCTGACATTGCCCCGCGAATCACTGATCCACAGCCCACCCTGGCGGTCGACGAACAGCGCGCCGATGCCGTTGTCGCGCAGGCCCGGGCGGGTACTGCGGTCGAACACGGTGAAATCCAGCCCGTTGTAACGCACCAGGCCTTCCCAGGTGGCGAACCAGAGGTGGCCTTCGGGGGTCTGCGCGATGTCGCGCAGCGAGTTGTGCGGCAGGCCGTTGCGCGACGTCCATACATCAATGGCGTAGTCGCGCAGTGGCGGAGCCCCCTCCTGCGCTGCCACCGGCAGTGCAAGGGCCAGCAGCAGCCACAGCAGGCCCTGTCGCAGCCATCGACCGATATCTGATCCGCAGCGCTCCACCCAGCGCCCGATGTCCCCCTGTCCGGCCATCAGTGCAGCGGCGGCGGCCAGGCAGGGCTGCCGGGCCTGGCAGCATGCGGGAACTGCCGGGCAGCGCGGGACGGCATGCCGGCGGGAACGGGCTGGCTCATCGGGGGGGAACTGGGAAGATGCGCAGATGATAGGCCAAACCCGGCCCACGGCGTCACCATCGCCAGCCGCGAAGGCTCAGCCCGCGCGGCCCGGCGGCGTCACCTGTGCACTGGCCGGCCACTGCACTACCGCCTCCAGCCCGCCTTCGACGCGGTTGCGCAGCCACAGCCGCGCCCCGTCTTTCTCAGCCAGGGCGCGGGCGATGGTCAGGCCCAGACCCGCGCCGCCGGTTTCGCGCGAACGCGAGGTTTCCACCCGCACGAACGGGTCGAACACGGCTTCCAGCTGATCCTCGGCCAGGCCCGGGCCGTCATCGGCCACCACCACGGTGATCGCGCCACCACTACGCTCGACCCGTACCCGCACCCGGTAGGCATACATCACCGCGTTGTCCACCAGGTTGGAAAACAGGCGATGCATGGCCAGCGGACGCAACATCAACACCGCTCCGCTGCCACCTTCAAAGACGACATCTCCGCCGCCCTCGGCCGTGTCTTCAACGATGCTCTCCAGCAACGAATCCAGGTCCAGTGCGGCGCGCTGCTCGGCGCTCTCCGCGCTGCGCGCCAGCTCCAGGCCTTCGCGCACCAACGCCTGCATCGCGGCCAGATCGCCGATCAGGCGCTCACGCAGCACCTCGTCGCTGACATTCTCCAGGCGCAGGCGCAGCCGGGTCAGCGGGGTCTGCAGGTCATGGGTGATCGCCGCCAGCATCTGCGTGCGCTCGGCCAGGTGCCGCTGCAGGCGATGCTGCATGGCGTTGAAGGCCTCTGCGGCGCGCTGCACTTCGCGCGGGCCGCGCAGCGGCAGTGGATCGCGCTGCAGGTCGTCGCCCAGGTCTTCGGCGGCTGCGGCCAGTTCCTGCAGCGGCGCGCTGGCCATGCGCGCGACGATATAGGCCAGCACCGCAATCGCGAGCACCAGCAGGGTCAGGAACCACGGGTCCACGGCGAGGATCCCGTTGTGTGCCACCGCCGGCGAATCCAGCGCCAGCTTCAGCAGCGTGCCGTCGTTGAGGGTCACGTCGACCGCACGGCACTTGGGCGGGATGAACGCCGGATCACGTTCGCGCGGATGCTTTCGATGCCCCGGTGGCGGCGGGGGCAGCAGGTCCTGCAGCTTGGGAATGCAGGAGCGGAACGAAGCGAAGTGCACATGCGCGCGTGCGACCGGCCCGGGCCGGTCATCGAGTACTTCCATCAACGCGGTATCGGCCCGCCCCAGGCGTGCGCCGGGTTGCAGCGCACGCACGCTCCGCCCACCGATTTCGAGCAGGCGCTCGCGCAGTTCGGGGTTGCCGTCGAGCAGGTTGACGTAGCCCTGGAGGCGGTCGGCGATGCGGTTCAGGTTCTGCCGCTCGAACTCCTGCTGGCGCTTGGAGGTGGCCAGCATGGTCGCGCCGATCGCGGCCACGCTCATGCCCAGCAGCAGGATCACGAACAACCGCCCGACCATCGAGGACAGGAAATGGCGCAGGCGCTTCATCGCGGCTTATTCCAGGTTCACCGAGGAGGCCAGTACATAGCCTTCGTTGCGAACGGTCTTGATCAGTCCGTCCGGGCCACCGTCGTCACCCAGCTTGTTGCGCAGCCGGCTGACCTGCAGATCAATGGCGCGGTCCTGTGCCTCGTAGTTGCGGCCGCTGCTGAGCGCGACCAGCTGCTCGCGCGACAGCACCTTGTTGGCGTGGGCGATGAACACCCGCAGCAGGCGGAACTCGGCGCCGGACAGCACCACCACGCGATCGTCCGGATCGACCAGGTGGCGATGCTCCAGATCGAACACCCAGCGCGAGAAGCGCGCACGGCGCACCGCCAGCGGCTCCAGGTTCGCCGGCAGCGCCTCGGTCCGGCGCAGCACGTTGCGGATGCGTGCCAGCAGCTCGCGCGGTTCGAACGGCTTGGCCAGGTAGTCGTCGGCGCCCATTTCCAGGCCCAGCACGCGGTCGATCGGCTCGGCACGCGCGGTCAGCATGATCACCGGTGTGTTCGAGCGCGCGCGCAGGTCGCGGCACAGGGTCAGGCCATCCTCGCGCGGCAGGTTGAGGTCGAGCACGATCAGGTCCACGTGTTCGCGGTCCAGCAGCTGGCGCATGGCGGTGCCGTCTGCGGCCGTGCTCACCTGGTAGCCGGCCCGGCCGAGCTGTTCGGCCAGCAGGGTGCGGATGTCGTTGTCGTCGTCGACGATCAGCAGTCGATGCATCGTGTTTTCAGTCTCCATGTCGCGATCATCCCGTGTCGGCAGCTGAACCGCATCCGGGGCAATGCGTACCAGTGTATCCAGCCATGGGCGGGATACCTGTGGTTACGCGTATTCACCGACAGTGTTACATAGAGACATACCCCGAGGATTGAGCCGCCCATCGCCCGGTCTTCACAATGCCCACCAACGCCGCCACCGCGGCCCCGAGAGTGAAGCCACGACGTGACGTTCCGCCTGCTGCCCGCGACCCGCCGGGGTCGCCTGATACTGATCGCCCTGCTCGCCCTTGCCGTTGCCGCAGCCGCCTGGTGGCTGCTGCGCAAGCCCGCCGCCCCGGCGGTGGCGACCACGCCGGTCAGCCGCGGTGACATCGAGCAGACGGTGGAAGCCACTGGCGTGATCGACGCCTACAAGCTGGTCAGCGTCGGTGCCCAGGCCTCGGGCCAGATCAAGTCGCTGAAGGTGCAGCTAGGCGACACCGTGAAGGAAGGCGACCTGATCGCCGAGATCGACGCCACCACCCAGCAGAACCAGGTGCTCAATGCGCAGGCCTCGCTGGACCAGGTCACCGCCCAGCGCGCCGTGCAGCAGGCCACCCTGCGCCAGGCCGAACTGGAATTCGCGCGCCAGCAGCAGATGCTGGCCGCCGAGGCCACCTCGCGCCAGGAATACGATGCCGCCGAGGCGCAGCTGAAGACCGCCCGTGCCCAGCTGCAGTCCTACGAGGCGCAGATCAAGGGCCGCGAAACCGAGCTGGGCACCGCCCGCGCCAACCTGGCCTACACCCGCATCACCGCGCCGATGGACGGCACCGTGGTGGCAGTGGTGGCCGAGGAAGGTCGCACCGTGAACGCCAACCAGACCGCACCGACCATCGTCATGCTGGCACGGCTGGACGTGGTCACCGTCAATGCCGAGATCTCCGAGGCCGACGTGGTCAAGATCAAGGCCGGCATGCCGGTGTACTTCACCACGCTGGGCGACCCGGACCGCAAGTACCACGCCACGCTGCGCCAGATCAATCCGGCGCCGGCCTCGATCGCCAACGAGAGTTCGTCCAGTTCCAGCAGTTCGTCCAGTTCCAGTTCCAGCAGCGCGGTCTACTACAACGCGTTGTTCGACGTGGAGAATCCGGATGGCACCCTGCGCATCGACATGACCGCACAGGTCTCGGTACTGCTGAAGCAGGCCAAGGGCGTGCTGATGGTGCCGGCAGTGGCACTGGGGCCGAAGCGCCGTGGCGACGAGCGCATGGTGCGGGTGCTGGACGACAAGGGCCAGCCGCAGCCGCGCAAGGTTACCGTGGGCATCAACAACGGCGCCTCGGCCGAGATCCTGTCGGGACTGAAGGAAGGCGAGCGCGTGGTGGTCGGCGAAGCCGGTGCGGCCGGTGCCAGCGCCGGCGGCGGCAACCGCGGCGGCATGCAGATGCGGGTCGGTGGCCCGGGCATGGGGCGCCGATGAGCACGACGGCGCCGCTGCTGCGCCTGCGCGACCTGCGACGCGAATTCCCGGCCGGCGACGATGTGATCGCCGTGCTGCGCGACGTCAACCTGGACATCCACGCCGGTGAGATGGTGGCCATCGTCGGCCAGTCCGGCTCGGGCAAGTCGACGCTGATGAACATCCTCGGCTGCCTCGATCGTCCCACCCGTGGCAGCTACCAGGTGGCCGGCCGCGAAACCGGGAAGATGGAGCCGGACGAGCTGGCCGAACTGCGCCGCGAGCATTTCGGCTTCATCTTCCAGCGCTACCACCTGTTGGGCGACCTCGATGCGCGCGGCAACGTGGAAGTGCCGGCGGTGTACGCCGGCAGCCCCGGCCCGGTGCGCAACGCGCGTGCCGAGCAGCTGCTGCAGCGGCTGGGCCTGAGCGACCGCATGCACCACAAGCCGGGCCAGCTGTCCGGCGGCCAGCAGCAGCGCGTGTCGATCGCCCGTGCCCTGATGAACGGCGGCGAGGTGATCCTGGCCGACGAACCGACCGGCGCGCTGGACACCAAATCCGGCGAGGAAGTGATGGCGATCCTCGGCGAGCTGCACGCCGAAGGCCACACCATCATCATCGTCACCCACGACATGAGCGTGGCCGAACACGCGCAGCGGATCATCGAGATCCGCGACGGCGAGATCATCGCCGACCGCGCCAACCCGAATGCACCGACCTACCGCGCGCAGCGCGAGGCCAGCACCGGCGTCGCCCGCGGCAACAGCTGGCGAGCCGCGCGCGACCGCTTCACCGAAGCATTCCGCATGGCGTTGCTGGCGATGAATGCACATCGGCTGCGCACCTTCCTGACCATGCTTGGCATCATCATCGGCATCGCCTCGGTGGTCTCGGTGGTGGCGCTGGGCAACGGCTCGCAGCAGCAGATCCTGCAGAACATCAGCGCGCTCGGCACCAACACCATCGATGTCTACCCCGGCCGTGGTTTCGGCGACATGCGCTCGGCCCGCGTGCAGACGCTCAAAGCCAGTGATGCCGATGCGCTGGCCCGGCAGAGCTACGTCGACAGCTCCACGCCCAGCGTGTCGACCTCGGTCACCGCGCGTTACCGCAACCAGTCCTCCACCGCCCAGGTCAGCGGCGTCGGCGAGCAGTTCTTCCGGGTCAAGGGCGTGACCCTGCTCAGCGGCAGCTTCTTCGATGCCGATGCAGTGAAGGGCCTCGGCCAGGTGGCGGTGATCGACGAGAACACCCAGACCCAGTTCTTCCCCGATGTCGATCCGATCGGCCAGGTGATCCTGCTGGGCAACGTGCCGGCGCGCGTGGTCGGCGTGGCCAAGCGCCAGAGCTTCGGGTTCGGCGGCAGCACCAGCCTGAGCGTGTGGCTGCCGTACACCACGGTGATGTCGCGCATGCTCGGCCAGAGCCACGTGTCCAGCATCACCGTGCGCGTGGACGACGCCACGCCGATGGATGCCGCACAGGAAGCGATCACCCGACTGTTGACCATGCGCCATGGCACCGAGGACTTCTTCCTCAGCAACAGCGCCGAAATCCGCCAGACCATCGAGCAGACCACGCGCACGATGACCCTGCTGATCGGCGCCATCGCCGCCATCGCACTGCTGGTCGGTGGTATCGGTGTGATGAACATCATGCTGGTGTCGGTGACCGAGCGTACCCGTGAGATCGGCGTGCGCATGGCCGTCGGTGCACGGCAGAGTGATATCCGCCAGCAGTTCCTGATCGAAGCAGTGCTGGTGTGCCTGCTCGGCGGCGTGCTCGGCATCGGCCTGGCCCTGCTGCTGGGCTCGATGATCGGCCGCTTCGCCAGCGACTTCCAGGTGCTGTTCTCCACCGCCTCGATCGTCGCCGCCTTTGCCTGCTCGACCCTGATCGGCGTGGCGTTCGGCTTCCTGCCCGCACGCAATGCCGCGCAGCTCGACCCGGTGGAGGCCTTGGCCCGCGAATGAAGATGATGATGATCCGACTGCCCTTCCCTGCTTCCCCGCGCCTGCTGCTGGCAGGTGCTGTACTGCTCGCCTTGTCCGGCTGTGCGTCGGTCGGCCGCTATCCGGTGCAGGATCCCGACGTGGCGGCCCGCTACGGGCGCGGCGATGCCACCCTCAACGCCCCGGCCGACGATCCGCGCAGCAGCCTGGATACGCCCGGCCGCGACATCCGCCAGGACACCTGGTGGACCGGCTTCGGCGATGAACGCCTGGACCGCCTGGTGGCGCAGGCACTGGCGGCCAACAGCGATCTGGCCGCCGCCGGCCTGGCCGTGCAGCGTTCGCGTCTGCAGGCCGGCCTGGCCAGCAACGCGCTGTGGCCGCAGCCTTCGTCATCCGGCGTCAGCGGCAACGCCAGTCGCGCCACCGACCAGGCCGACGACTGGCGCCGCAGCTATTCCACCGGCGTCTCGCTGGGCTGGGAAGTGGACCTGTGGGGCCGCCTGCGCACCCAGCGCGACATCGCCCGCTGGGAAGCCGAGGCCAGCGAGGAAGACCGGCAGAACACCGCGCTGCTGGTGATCAGCGACACCATCAACCAATACTGGAACCTGGCCTATCTCAACCAGTCCATCGCCACCGGCCAGGCCAACCTGGAGCGGCTGGAACGTACCCGCGAACTGGTCCAGGCCCGCTTCGACGCCGGTGCAGTATCGCGACTGGAAGTACGCCAGGCACTGCAGAACCTGCAGTCGCAGCGTTCCTCGCAGAGTGCGCTGGAACAGCAGCGGGTGGAGGCCCGCAATGCACTGACCGTGCTGCTGGACGGCACGCCCTGGCCGCAGCAGGACGAACCGCAGGACCTGCTCGGCGCACGCAGCCCCAGCATCGCGGAGGGCCTGCCGACCGACCTGCTCGGTCGCCGTCCCGACCTGCGCGCGGCCGAACTGCGCCTGCGCAACAGCCTGAAGACCATCAAGGTGACCGCTACCCAGTACTACCCGGCGCTGAGCCTGACCGGCAGCCTCGGCTCCAGTGCAACGTCGCTGGGTGACGTGCTGCGCAACCCGGTGGCCACGCTGGGCGCCGGCCTGTCGCTTCCGTTCCTCAACCTGCAGCGCGCGCAGCTGGATACCGATATCGCCGGCACCGCCTACCAGATCGCCGCGACCAATTTCCGCAAGACGCTGTATACCGCGCTCTCGGAAGTGGACAACGCGCTGTCGGCACGCGAGCAGCTGGCGCGCCAGGTGGCGGCCTCGCAGGCTTCGTACGACGAAGCGGTGGAAGTGGAACGGGCGCAGGAAGTGCGCTACCGCGTGGGTGCCACCGACCTGCGCACCTGGCTGGAAGCGCAGCAGACCCGGCGCGATGCCGAGCTGTCGCTGGCGCGCGTGCGCCAGGGCCAGCTGAACAACGACGTCACCTTGTTCAAGGCACTGGGCGGCAGCGCGGGGTGAGGCGGCAAGAGCGCCAACCAAGGTTGGCGACTACCGGTAGGTGTCGACCTTGGTCGACACGGCCGATCCACGCCATGCGTGAATCGGATCGCCGGTAGCGCCGGGCCATGCCCGGCGAAGCAATCCGCCGGGCATGGCCCAGCGCTACCGGAAAGCCGATCAACCGCGCTGGCGCACGGCCTCGAACAGGCTGACACCGGCAGCGACGGAGACGTTCAGGCTCTCGATCTCGCCCGGCATCGGGATCTTGACCAGGCCATCGCAGTTCTCGCGGGTCAGGCGGCGCAGGCCATCGGCTTCACCGCCCAGCACCAGGGCGATGTTGCCCTTCAGGTCCAGCTGGTACAGCGAGGCGGTGGCTTCGCCGGCCAGGCCGTAGATCCACACGCCCTGCTTCTGCAGGTCCTTCAGGCAGCGCGACAGGTTGGTCACCGCCACCACCGGGATCAGATCGGCGGCACCCGCCGAGGTCTTGCGCACGGTGGCATTGACCGTGGCCGACTTGTCCTTGGGGATGATCACGGCAGTCGCGCCGGCGGCAGCGGCCGAGCGCAGGCAGGCGCCCAGGTTGTGCGGGTCCTGCACCTCGTCCAGCACCAGCAGCAGGGCCTTGCCCTCGGCTGCAGTGACCAGGCCTTCCAGCTCGTTCTCGCTGTAGGTGCGGGCGGCGGCATAGCGCGCGGCCACGCCCTGGTGGCGTACCGAACCGCCGACACCGTCCAGCGCCTGGCTGTTCACCTTGCGCACGTCGATGCCCTTGCGGCGGGCGTTTTCCTCGATCTCGGTCAGGCGCGGGTTCTTCGCACCGGCCTCGACCAGCACTTCGCGGACGTTCTCGGCGTCGTTCTCGATGGAGGAGGCGACGGCGTTGACGCCGACAATCCACTGGCTGTTCTTGCTCATGCGGGCGGGGACCGGAAAGGGGGTGGCTATGGTAGAGCATCGGCGCCGACCGCGCTGCGCGCTCGCCGGGCACGGCCCGGCGCTACCCGCCGCTCAGCCTTCGGCGGAGCGGCTGCGCGGCGGCCAGTGCGGGGTGTCGTGGTCCGGATGCTGGTGGGACACGATGGTGGCCAGGAACTCCAGCGCCGCGACGTCTTCCTCGGTACGTCGCGCCGCCAGGCTGGACAAACTGTCGACGAACGGCAGCTTGCGCTCCACCCCGTACTGGATGGTCGGTGGCAGGCGTTCCGGCTCGTCGAAGGCACCGGCGGCCACGGCCACGCCATCCGGGGCTTCGTAGGTCAGGGGCGTTCCGCAGTCGGCGCAGAAGCCACGCCGCACCACGTTGGACGACTGGAAATAGCGTGGCTGGCCGCGGGTCCAGCTGAACTGCACGCCGCGCACCGACACCAGCGGCGCATAGTAGGCACCGAAGGCCTTCTGGCACATCCGGCAATGGCAGATCGAGCTGTCGGTCAGCTCGCCTCGCGCCTGGAAGCGGATCGCGCCGCACTGGCAGCCGCCGCTGTATTCGGGTTGGCCCTGCATGCGATGTCTCCTGGTAGTGACGGCCGCTGGCCGGCAACCCGTCGGTGCCGAGGGTGCCATGGATGCCGGCCAGCGGCCGGCACTACCACGGTCATCAGTATTTCTCTTTCTTCCGCTTGGCCGGCTTGCCACGCTCGGGCAGCGGCGGCAGGCCATCGCCTTCATCCTCACCCTTATGCTCGACCAGGCGGAAGTCGATCTTGCGCTCTTCCATGCTGGCCTTCAGCACCAGGATGCGCACGCGATCCCCCAGCCGGTAGCTGCTGCCACGGCGTTCGCCGGTCAGCGTCTTGCGAGTCGCGTCGAACTTGTAATAGTCCTGCGGCAGCTGGGTCACATGGACCAGGCCCTGCACCTTCGACTCGTCCAGCTCCACGAACAGGCCGAAGCTGGTCACGCCACTGATCACACCGTCGAACTGCCCGCCTACGTGCTTTTCCATCCACGCGGCGCGGTAGCGCTCGTCGACCTCGCGCTCGGCCTCATCGGCACGGCGCTCACGCTCGGAGCACTGCAGCGCCAGTGCAGCCATTTCGCGCGCGTTGTAGGTGAACTTGTCCAGCGGCTTGCCGGACAACGCGTGCTTGATCGCGCGGTGTACCAGCAGGTCGGGGTAACGGCGGATCGGCGAGGTGAAGTGCGCGTACGCCTCCAGTGCCAGGCCGAAATGACCGTGGTTTTCCGGGCTGTAGATCGCCAGGCTCTGGCTGCGCAGCAGCACCGATTCCAGCAGCGTGGCATCGGGGCGGTCGCGGATCTTCTTCAGCAGCTTGGTGTAATCACCCGGACGCACCTTGGACCACGGCGGCAGGCTCAGCTTGAACTCCTTGAGGAATTCCAGCAGGTCGGCGTACTTGGTTTCCGGCGGCTTCTCGTGGATGCGGTACGGGGCCGGCACATGGCGCGACAGCAGGTACCTGGCCGCCTCGACGTTGGCCGCGATCATGCATTCCTCGATCAGCTTGTGCGCGTCATTGCGCACCAGCATGCCGGCCTGGGTGACTTCACCGCGGTTGTCCAGCACGAAGCGCACTTCGCTGCTTTCGAACTCGATGGCGCCGCGCTTGGCACGTGCCTTGGACAGCACCTTGTACAGCTGGTGCAGGCGCTGCACCTGCGGCAGCAGGTCGCCCATCCAGGCCTTGGTATCGGCATCGTCCTCGCCCACCGCCTTCCACACCTGGGTGTAGGTCAGGCGCGCGTGCGAGTTCATCACCGCTTCGTAGAAGCGCGAATGCGTGACCAGGCCGTCGCGGTCGATCTGCATGTCGCAGACAAAGCACATGCGGTCGACCTTCGGCATCAGCGAGCAGATGCCGTTGGACAGCGTCTCCGGCAGCATCGGCACCACGAAGCCCGGGAAGTACACCGAGGTGGCGCGCTTCTGCGCCTCCTCATCCAGCGGCGTGCCGGGGCGCACGTAGTTCGAGACATCGGCGATCGCCACCACCAGGCGGAAACCCTCGGCATTCGGCTCGCAATACACCGCGTCGTCGAAGTCCTTCGCATCCTCGCCGTCAATGGTGACCAGCGGCGTGCTGCGCAGGTCGACGCGGTCGCCGATCATCGCCGGTTCGACCACCAGCGGTACCGAGGCGGCTTCGTCCAGCACTTCCTGCGGGAACTCGAACGGCAGCTCATGACCGTGGATGGCGGTTTCCACCACCAGCGAGGCGGTCAGCTTGTCGCCGAGCACGGCGATGATGCGGCCGATCGGCGGGCGGCGGCTGTCCGGCGCCTGGGTCAGTTCACAGACCACCAGCTGGCCATCGCGCGCACCACCGGTCTGGTCCGGCGGCACCTGCACGTTGCGCTGCACGCGCTTGTCGTCGGGCACCACGTAGTTGATGCCCATCTCGATGCTGAAGCGGCCGATCAGGCGGGTCATGCCGCGCTCGAGCACGCGGGCGATGCTGCCTTCGCGACGGCCACGATGGTCGATGCCGGTCACACGGGCCAGCACCTTGTCGCCGTGCATGACCTTGCGCATTTCATACGGCGGCAGGAACAGGTCGTCACCGCCCTCGACCGGGCGCAGGAAACCGAACCCTTCCGGGTTGGCAATCACCACGCCGGTGACCAGATTCAGGGTCTGGATCGGGGCGAAACCGCCGCGACGGTTCTGCACCAACTGGCCGTCGCGGACCATGGCACCGAGCCGGCGCGACAGCGCCTCGGCCCGGTCCGGCGCGGTCAGGCCCAGGCGCGCGCCCAGTTCTTCGGCGGTCTGCGGCCCTTCGCAGCGCTCCAGCAGGGCCAGGATGGCCTCGCGGCTGGCGATGGGCTGTTCGTACTTCTCGGCTTCGCGGGCGGCATAGGGATCGTCGATCACCTTGCCGGTCGGCGGCAGCTTGCGGCCCGGGGCCGGGCCCGGAGCGGCGGCATCGGCGCTGCGGACCTTGCGACCACGCGGTGGTGCGCCGCCTTCATTCAATTCGGGGAACCAGCCCGGCAACGGCTTGCCCGGCTTGGTGGTGCGGGCCGTGCCCGCCTTGGCGCCCTTCTTCGGGGCCTGGCTGCGGGAGGTGCTCCCGCCCTTGCTTGGTTTTTTGGTAGTCATCGCCCTACATGGTAGCCGCTGACGGCGTGCAGAACGGGTCAGCGGCTGTCTTGAAGGCCTTGCATGAAAAATATTCAGGAAGTCGTTGACAGCCTGCGGATTCATCTTCACAATTGCGCCTCTGGAACGCCCAGGTGGCGGAATTGGTAGACGCACTAGTTTCAGGTACTAGCGGGTAAAACCGTGGAGGTTCGAGTCCTCTCCTGGGCACCAACGAAAAAACTCCTCGCTTCGGCGGGGATTTTTTTTGCCTGTAATCCGGCCCTGAGGCTCGACTCTTACTCCTCCAGGAAGGAACTCCGACCCGGTATCGGCAATGATCTTCACAAGGGTGTTGACACCCCCGTAACAACACCCCATAATCTCGCTCCTCGACGCCCAGGTGGCGGAATTGGTAGACGCACTAGTTTCAGGTACTAGCGGGTAAAACCGTGGAGGTTCGAGTCCTCTCCTGGGCACCACGTCGAGAATGAGAAAAACCCGCGAAAGCGGGTTTTTTCATGCCCGTGATTCGGCATCGCCGCGACCGGCGGCCGGCATCACAACAGCGGCCGCAGCACCAGCTCCAGCCCGAGCAGCAGCAGGAAACCCAGGAAGCAGGCGCGGAACACCCGCGCACTGATGCGCTGCCGGATCACCTGCCCCAGCCACATGCCCAGCAATGCCGGCAGCACCGCCAGCGTACTCAGCCCCAGCTGCTGGATGCCGAATGCGCCGTGCAGCACCAGGCCAGTGGTCAGCGAAATCGTCGACACAGTGAACGCCAGTCCCAGCGCCTGCACCAGCTCCTCGCGCTGCAACCCCAGCGACTGCAGGTACGGCACCGCCGGCATCACGAACACGCCGGTGGCGCCGGTCACCACACCCGACAACGCCCCCACCAGCGGCCCCAGCCATCGCTCGCGCCGCTGCGGCACGCGGAACACCGGCGCAAGCAGGGCATAGGCCGCATAAACCACCAGCGCAACGCCCAGCGCAACACGCGACCAGGTGCGATCGACCCGCACCAGCAGCGCCGCCGAACCCAGCGTCACCACCACCACGGCCAGCATCATCGGCCACAGGCGCCGCACGATGTGGCCCAGTGAGGGGCCGGACAACAGCTGCCACGCATTGGTGACGAAGGTGGGGATGAACAGCATCGATGCCGCCGCCACCGGCGACAGCGCGCCACCGAGCAGACCCATCGCCACTGTCGGCAACCCCATGCCGGTCACGCCCTTGACCACACCGGCCAGCACGAACACCACCACCAGCAGCACGTAGAAGTACATCGATTCATTCATGCCTTCATTGGATCGGCCGGCCGCTCGGCGCACAATGCGGTCTTCCCGGCCTCGCCTTCGGCTGATCCGAAGGCGCAGGCGTTGCGATGAGGGCATCACATGCGGATGGATATCGCCGACCTGCGCCTGTTCCTGGCCATTGCCGAGGCGGGCAGCATCACGGCCGGTGCCGCGCAGGCAAACCTGGCACTGGGCTCAGCCAGTGAGCGCCTGCGCACGATCGAAGCCGATGCCGGTACCCCGCTGTTGAACCGGCACCCACGCGGCGTCAGCCTGACCGAAGCCGGTGCCGCGCTCGCCCACCATGCACGCTTGATCCTGCAGCAGCAGGCACAGCTGCGCGGTGAACTGCAGGCGTTCGCGCACGGTGCGCGCGGCACCCTGCATCTGTATGCCAACACCGCAGCGCTGACCAACTACCTGCCTTCGCGGCTCGCACCATGGCTGGCCGAACGCCCGCGCCTGCACGTGGAACTGCTGGAGCGCACCAGCCCTGAAGTCGTGCGTGCGATCAGTGCTGGCCAGGCCGAGGCCGGCATCATCAGCGATGCCGTCGACGCTGCCGGCCTGCAGCAGCATGTGGTCGCCGAAGATCCGCTGGTGATGCTGCTGCCCGCAGACCACCGCTTCGCATCGCGGCGCAGCGTGGCCTTCACCGATGTTGCCGGCGAGACCTTCGTCGCACTGGCCGATGGCAATGCACTGCAGACCTACATCGAGGACCAGGCGCGCGACATCGGGCGCCGCCTGGATGTACGCATCCGCATGAAGACCTTCGAAGGCGTATGCATCATGGTCGGCCACGGCATTGGTGTCGGCATCGTGCCGCGGACCATCGCCCGCCAGCATCGGCGCAGCACGCATACCGTCGCCGTACCGCTCGCCGATGCATGGGCACAGCGCCGCCTGTGCGCCTGTTTTGCCGAATGGGCGCAGTTGTCATCGGCAATGCGCAGCCTGCTGCTTCACCTGGGCGTGCAGCCGCAGAAAAAGGTGTGAAATGTTGTTGACACATCCTCTGCCGTACCGCACAATTCATCTCCTGAGTCGCCCAGGTGGCGGAATTGGTAGACGCACTAGTTTCAGGTACTAGCGGGTAAAACCGTGGAGGTTCGAGTCCTCTCCTGGGCACCATGACTCAAGATGATGAAACCCGCGAAAGCGGGTTTTTTCGTTTCCGGGGTTTGGCGAGCCTGGCATCGCATCTACCGCTGGAACTGTCGTATCTCGCACCACCCGGCAGTCGCCTGCTGCTGCATATCTCCTCCCGGCGCGTCGTTACCAGACCTTGAACGGCCCCCTTTTGGGTCGAGTTTCACGTTAGCCGTTCAATTCGTACTTTTCCTAGTCGAGATTTACCCGATTCCTTTTCGGTGGAAGGCAGATTTACAGAAGCCGGTTGCAGGTGTATCGCCACGACCTGACCAGCGCCCTCCCCCTTCCCCAAAGGACGCACCCATGCAGCGCAGCATCATCTGCCCTCACTGCCATACCGGCTCGAACCACGGCGTACGCGTATGCGTGGGATGCCAGGCCGAGGTCCACTACGGCGCATCGAAGGAGGCCGTAATGCTGGTCTTTGTTGCCGCCATCATCTGCGGCGCACTGGTCGGCAGCCGATTGCAGGCCACTGCTGGCTGGCTCACATGCGGCGCCGTACTTGTGGCGGGAATGTGGGCCACCACCCGATTGTTCTGCGATCGGGTGGTGTTCAAGCGCGTCTATCGCACCCGCTGAACCTGCGCCGCGGCACGATCCCAACGGCAGGGCCCGTGCGACCCGCGGTGCACAAACAAAAACCCCGCCTTGCGGCGGGGTCAAAATACAGCACGTGTTTCCAGGGAGTTTCAGTGTCCGCCACCGGCGGCCGCACCTGCGCCTGCGCCAAACGGCGGCTTGGCCAGCCACAGGAACGCGATGATCGCCAGGAAGATCCAGCCCAGCAGGAAGAAGATGTCGTTGAAGCCCATCTGCGATGCCTGGTGGTTGATCATGTTGTTCAGTACCGCTGCGCCATGTTGCAGGTCGCCCTGCCCCATCGCTGTCACCTGGTCCTGCATGCCCGGCTGATAGACCGAGATGTGCTCGGTCAGGTCGGCATGGTGCACCTGGGTGCGCCGCGCCCACAGCCACGTCGTCAGCGACGCCGCGAAACTGCCGCCCAGCGTACGCAGGAAGGTGGCCAGGCCTGAGCCCGCCGCGATCTCGCGCCCATCCAGGTCCGACAGCAGGATCTGCAGCACCGGCATGAAGAACAGCGCGACGCCGATGCCCATGATCAGCTGCACGCCCGCCACATGGTTGTAGTCCACCTGCAGGTTGAAGTTCGAACGCAGGAAGCTGGTCATCGACAACACAATGAACGCAATCGTAGCCAGCATGCGCATGTCGAAGCGCGATGCATACTTGCCCACGAACGGGGTCATGATCACCGGCAGGATGCCGATCGGCGCTGTCGCCAGGCCCGCCCAGATCGCGGTGTAGCCCATGTCACGCTGCAACCACTGTGGAATCAACAACGCCACGCTGAAGAACGCCGCGTAGGCCACCACCATCGCCAGCGTACCGGCGCGGAAGTTGCGATGCCGGAACAGCTTCAGGTCGACGATCGGATCCTTGTCGGTCAGTTCCCAGATCAGGAACACCGTCAGCGTGACCACGGCCACACACGCCAGCACCACGATCTTCATCGACGAGAACCAGTCCTCGTCGTTGCCCAGGTCGAGCACCAGCTGCAGCGCACCGACACCGATCACCAGGGTGACCAGGCCGACGTAGTCCATCTTCGGCTTCTCGATGTGCTCCGGGCGCCCCTTCAGCTGGTTGCCTACCACCAGCGCGGCGAAGATGCCCAGCGGCACGTTGATCAGGAAGATCCATTCCCAGCTGTAGTTGTCGGTGATCCAGCCACCGAGAATGGGGCCGCAGATCGGCGCCACCACCGTGATCATCGCCAGCAGCGCCAGTGCCTGCCCGCGTTTCTCCCGTGGATAGATCGAGACCAGCAGCGACTGCGTGATCGGGTACATCGGGCCGGCCACGAAACCCTGCAGCGCACGCGACAGCACCAGCATGCCCATGCTCTGCGCCAGGCCGCACAGCAGCGAGGTGATGACGAAGGCCAGCGTGGCCCAGACGAACAGCTTGCGTTCGCCGAAGCGGCGGCTGAGCCAGCCGGTCAGCGGCAGCGCGATGGCCGTGCTGACCGCGAACGAGGTGATGACCCAGGTCGCCTGCTGCGAACTGGCGCCGAGGTTACCGGCGATGGTCGGCAGCGAGACGTTGGCGATGGTGGTGTCGAGCACCTGCATGAACGACGCCATCGCCAGGCCCACGGTGCACAGGGCGACGCTGGGCGGCAGGAACCCGGAGGCCGCACCCGGCGCCGCCGGGGCACCCGGAGCACCGGGCGCGGCTGGAGCTTGTGCGGACATGGCGACCTCAGCCCACCTTCGCCTGCTGCGGCAGGTTGCCCTGGATGATCGTGTGGATCACCTCGTCGGCATCATGCAGCTGCTTGGCATACACGTCGGTGTCGAACACCGTGCCCTTGGCCGGGGTGCTCGGCAGCACTTCGCCCTTCTGGTCGCGCAGGCTCACTTCAGCCTTCATCGACAGGCCAATGCGCAGCGGATGTTCGGCCAGCTGCTTGGCATCGATGGCGATACGCACCGGCACGCGCTGCACGATCTTGATCCAGTTGCCGCTGGCGTTCTGTGCCGGCAGCAGCGAGAACGCCGAGCCGGTGCCCAGGCCCAGGCTCTGGACGCGGCCCTTGTACTTCACGTCACCGGCGTACAGGTCCGACTTCAGCTCCACTTCCTGGCCCAGGCGCATGTGGCGCAGCTGGGTTTCCTTGAAGTTGGCCTCGACCCACATCTGCTCGGTCGGCACCACCGCCATCAGGGCATTGCCCGGCTGCACGCGCTGGCCAACCTGCACCGAACGACGGGCGACGTAACCGGTGACCGGCGCGACGATGCCGGCGCGGGCATTGTTGAGGAAGGCCTGGCGCAGCTGCGCGGCGGCCGCCTGCACGTCCGGCTGGGTGGCGATCACGGTGTCGTCGACCAGCGCGCGGTTGCGCTCGACGGTCTCGCGCGAACCGGCCACGGCGGCTTCGGCAGCGGCCAGCTCGTCACGGGCATGGGCCAGTTCTTCATTGGAAATGGCGCCGGTGGCGGCCAGATCCTTGCGGCGGGCGAAATCGTCGCGCACCCGCTTCAGGGTCACCTGGCGGGCGTTCAAATCCGCCTGTGCGCCTTCCACGCTGCGGTACAGGCCACGGGTCTGGCGCACGGTCTTGGCCAGGTTGGCTTCGGCCTGCTGCAGCGCCACCGACGTGTCGGACGGGTCCAGCTGCACCAGCAGCTGGCCGCGCTCCACGCGCATGCCGTCATCGGCGTTGATGGCGACCACGGTACCGGCCACCAGCGGGGTGATCTGCACCTGGTTGCCCTGCACGTAGGCGTCGTCGGTCTCTTCGAACCAACGGCCGAACATGAAGTACCACAGCGCCAGTGCGGCAAGCAGCAGCACGACGATCACGAACAGGCCGCGCAGCAGGTTGCCGCGGCGGTTGGGGGCGGCCGGGGCCGCAGTGTCTTGGGTCTGGCTCATGGCGGAAGTCTTCAGGAATGCGAGGAATCGGAATGGGAGGCGATCGGTGCGCGGTCGGCGTCAGAGGGCTGGAAACCACCGCCCAGCGCCTTGCTCAGGCGCACCGAGGTCTGCACCTGCTGCGACTGCAGGCCGGCCAGCTGCTGCTGCGACTGCAGCAGGGTGGACTGCGCGGTCAGCACGTCCAGGTAGCTGCCGATGCCGGCGCGGTAGCGCTGCTGGGCCAGGTCGAAGGCCGAACGTGCGGTATCCACCGCCTGCTGCTGCGAATGCGCCTGCTGTGCCAGCGAACGCACCGCGTTGACCTGGTCGGCCACGTCGCGCAGTGCATCGAGCACGGTCTGGTTGTAGTTGGCCACCGCTAGGTCGTACTGCGCATCGGTGTTGGCCAGGTTGGCGCGCAGCTTGCCGCCTTCGAAGATCGGCAGGCTCAGCGCCGGTCCGATGTAGGCGAAGGTCGAACTGCTTTTCAGCAGATCGCCCACGTTCGGTGCGACGACGCCAGCCAGTGCGGTCAGGTTGAAGCTCGGGTAGAACTTGGTCCTGGCGACCTTGATCTGCTTGTCGGCCGCTTCCACGCGCCAGCGCGCGGCAACGATGTCCGGGCGACGACCCAACAGTTCGCTGGGCAGCACGCCCGGCAGCTGCAGCGCCATCGGATTCAACGCCTGCGGGCGCTGGATCGACAGGCCACGGTCCGGACCCTTGCCGACCAGCGCGGCCAGCGCGGTGCGGGCCGCATCGATGCGCTGCTGCGCGGCCTGCACCTGCTGCTGCGCGGCGGGCACGCGGGCCTCGGCCTGGCGCACCTGCAGATCACTGTCGATGCCGGCGCTGCGGCGTTGGCGGGTCAGTTCCAGCGACTTCTGCGAGCGGCCCAGCTCTTCTTCGGCCACGTCATTGAGCTGCCATGCATACGCCAGGTCGGCATAGGCCTGGGTGATGCCGGTGGACAGGTTCAGGCGTGCAGCCTGGGCTTCGACAGTGGCGGCATGGGCGCCGTCCACGGCCGCTTCCCAGGCAGCGCGCTTGCCGCCCCACAGGTCCACGCCATAGCTGAAATCAAACGCGACCTGGCTGCTGCCAGCGTAATGGCCACCCATCTCGCTGCCGGCCATCGACTCGGGCAGGCGCAGACCGGTGTAACCACCGGACACCGACAGGCTGGGGAGGCGATCGGCACGCGCGGTACCGACCTGCGACTGCGCCTGGCGCAGGCGCGCATCGGCAGCGTCCAGGCTCGGGTGGCCGGCCAGGCCCTCGGCGACCAGCGCGTCCAGCTGCGCATCGCCCAGCGCCTTCCACCAGTCCTGCGCCGGGAAGCCGGTGGCGCTGAGGTCGGTGTCGGCCAGGGTGCGTTCGCTGTGCAGGCTGTCCACGTCAAGCATGTGGCCCTGCGGGTTGAGGCCACGACTGCTGGCGCAGGCGGCCAGGGCCAGGGCCAGCGCTGACACCAGCAGCGCGCGCCCGGACCGGCGGAGAGTGGAATGCGGGATCGGGTTCATGGGGTCGTCAGGGAATCGCGGATTCGGGTAAGGAGGGACAGCAGCAGCGTGCGCTCGTCGGCGGAAAGATCACGCAGGGCGTAATCCATCACCGCGTCGCCACGCAGCTTCAACCGCGCCCACAATGCACGGCCTTCATCGGTCAGCACGATCTGCAGCGCACGCCGGTCCTGCGCATGCGGTTCGCGGCGGACGCAGCCCAGCGACTCCAGCTTGTCCAGCAGGCGGGTGACTGCGCTGGGTACCTGGTCGATGGCCTGGGCCAGTTCGTTGGCCGTACACGGGGCCATGTGCGAGAGCACCTTCAACCCGATGTAGTGGGTGAAGCCGATACCCAGGTCTTCTTCAGCCATGGACGCGTCGAGTTGCCGGACCAGGCCGTCGCGCACCTGGCGCAGCAGCAGGCCGAAGCTGGGGGGAGTGGTTGCAGGACAGATCATGGGGGAGCATTCTCTTCCAAAAAAAATATTTCTCAATGGAAATATTCGATCTGGCATCGAATGCTGTGTTGCAGCAGTGGGCTGGATCAATGAAGGCGCCTACCTTAATGATCTGGTCAGGTGGCCCGGTAGTACAATTCAGCCAATGGATGACACATTTCAGCCAGCGGACATGATGAACAAGGCAGAAATTCCCGCTCCCAAGCGCCTGCTCAGGGACGACGCACTGGATTGGTTCGAGCGCAACGATGGCCCACCGGTGGTCGCTTTCCGCTTCGACAGCCCGCAGGGGCTGGTCCGGGAAGTGGACTGGCACCACCATCAGCGCGCCCAGCTGATCTGTGTCGAGCGTGGCCTGCTGACCACCCGCACCTCGCACGGGACGTGGTCGCTGGCGCCGGGTTCGGCCGGCTGGATGCCGCCGCTGGAGCCGCATACGGTGACCCTGGACGGTCCGCTGCGCGGCTGGGGCATGGCGCTGGCCGCGCCGGCCTGCGCCACCCTCCCCGCCGATCCCTGCGTACTGGGCCTGTCCAAGCTGGCGCAGGCGCTGGCCGACCGCATCTGCGAATGGCCGCTGGGCTATGACACCACACCCGAGCGCCAGCACATCATCGAGGTGCTGCTGGACGAGATCCGCACCGCGCCGCGCCAGCGCATGCACCTGCCGATGCCGCACGACCGGCGCCTGCTGAAGATCGCCTCGCAGCTGCTGGCCGACCCCTCCGACGAGCGCAGCCTGGCCGAATGGGCGCATTGGGCCGGCCTGTCGCCGCGCAGCCTGACCCGTCACTTCCGCGACGAGACCACGCTCAGCTTCGCCCAGTGGCGGCAACAGGCCCGCCTGTCCGAAGCCCTGCGCCAGCTGACCGATGGCCGCAGCGTGGCCGACATCGCCCATGCACTGGGCTTCAGCAGCGCCAGTGCCTTCGTCACCGTGTTCCGCCGCCACTTCGGGCTGCCACCGGGGCGTTATCTGGCGCGGGCCGGGCATGGCCTCGAAACCGGGCTGGACCCTGCACGTGGCTTGGCATCCCCCGCCGCATCCGGATAATCACAGGATTGCGAGCGGCGACCGCCGTCGCCGCCTCCCGACAACAGGTAACAACGCCGCATGACCGAACTTGCCCGCCCCGTGTTCCACGGATTCGAACAACTGCCGCTGCGCGAGTACGCCGAACGCGCCTACCTCGACTACTCGATGTACGTGGTCCTGGACCGCGCCCTGCCGTTCATCGGCGACGGCCTGAAGCCGGTGCAGCGCCGCATCATCTATTCGATGAGCGAGCTGGGCCTGAATGCCGCGTCCAAGCCGAAGAAGTCCGCGCGCACCGTCGGTGACGTCATCGGTAAGTACCACCCGCATGGCGACAGCGCGTGCTACGAGGCGCTGGTACTGATGGCACAGCCGTTCTCGTACCGCTACCCGCTGATCGAGGGCCAGGGCAACTTCGGCTCCAGCGACGACCCGAAGTCGTTCGCGGCGATGCGTTACACCGAATCCAAGCTGACCCCGATTGCCGAAGTGCTGCTGGGCGAACTGGGCCAGGGCACCACCGACTGGGCACCGAACTTCGACGGCACCCTGCAGGAACCGACCTGGATGCCGGCACGGCTGCCGCACCTGCTGCTGAACGGCACCACCGGCATCGCCGTGGGCATGGCCACCGACGTGCCGCCGCACAATCTCAACGAGATCGTCAGCGCATTGCTGCACCTGCTGGACAACCCCGATGCCAGCGTGCGCGACCTGTGCGAGCACGTGCAGGGCCCGGACTATCCGTCCAGCGCCGAGATCATCACCGCGGCCAACGATCTGCGGAACATCTACGAAACCGGCAACGGCAGCGTGCGCGCACGTGCGACCTTCAACAAGGAAGCCAACAACATCGTGGTGACGGCGCTGCCGTTCCAGGTGTCGCCGTCGAAGGTGATCGAGCAGATCGCCGCGCAGATGCGCGCCAAGAAGCTGCCGTGGCTGGAAGACATCCGCGACGAATCCGACCACGCCAACCCGGTGCGCGTGGTGCTGGTGCCACGTTCCAACCGCGTCGACGCCGACCAGCTGATGGGCCACCTGTTCGCGACAACGGACCTGGAGCGCAGCTACCGCGTCAACCTCAACGTGATCGGGCTGGACGGCCGTCCGCAGGTGAAGAACCTGAAGATGCTGCTCAGCGAATGGCTGACCTTCCGCAGCAACACCGTCACCCGCCGCCTGCAGCACCGCCTGCAGAAGGTCGAGCGCCGCCTGCACCTGCTGGAAGGCCTGCTGGTCGCCTTCCTCAACCTGGACGAGGTGATCCACATCATCCGTACCGAGGACGAACCGAAGGCGGCGCTGATCGCGCGCTTCGGCCTGTCCGAGGAACAGGCCGAGTACATCCTGGAAACCAAGCTGAAGCAGCTGGCCCGCCTGGAAGAGATGAAGATCCGCGGCGAGCAGGACGAGCTGGCCAAGGAACGCGAGAAGATCCTCGGCATCCTCGACAGCAAGGCCAAGCTGAAGAAGCTGATCCGCGACGAACTGACGGCCGACGCCAAGAAGTTCGGCGACGCGCGCCGTTCGCCGCTGGTGCAGCGCCAGGCCGCGCAGGCCATCGACGAGACCGAGCTGGTGCCGAGCGAGCCGATGACCGTCGTGCTGTCGGAGAAGGGCTGGATCCGTGCCGCCAAGGGCCACGACGTCGATGCGTCCGCCCTGTCCTATCGCGATGGTGACGCCCTGCAGGGCGCGGTGCGTGCGCGCAGCACCCAGCAGGTCGCGTTCCTCGACAGCGAAGGTCGCGCCTACTCGACGCCGGTGCACACCCTGCCCTCCGCGCGTGGCAACGGTGAGCCGCTGACCGGCCGCTTCTCGCCGGCAGCGGGCACCAGCTTCGTGACCCTGGCCAGCGCCGAGCCGGACACCCGCTTCGTGCTGGCCTCCACCCACGGCTACGGCTTCGTCACCCGCTTCGAGAACCTGATCGGCCGCAACAAGGCCGGCAAGGCGATGCTGAACCTGTCAGCCGGTTCGACCGTGCTGACCCCGTCGGTGGTGGCCAACGTCGCCACCGACCGCATCGTGGCGGTGACCAGTTCGGGCAACCTGCTGGCGATCGCCGCCAACGACCTGCCGGAACTGGACAAGGGCAAGGGCAACAAGATCATCGAGATCCCCAAGGCCAAGCTCGCCACCGAACGCGTGGTCGCCATCGTGGCCATCAGCCCGGGGCAGACCCTGCAGGTGCGCAGTGGCCAGCGCACGATGGGCCTGAAGTTCAACGAACTTGACGCCTACCTCGGCGCCCGCGCCACCCGCGGCCACCTGCTGCCGCGCGGCTGGCAGAAGGTGGAAGGGTTGTCGGTGGAATAAGGGCTTGGGCCCTGCCCCTGGTGGGTGTCAACCTTGGTTGAGGTGGGTGTCAACCTTGGTTGACACGCATTACCCCGGCAAACGCCAACCTCGGTTGGCGTTTTTGATCCCAATGGGGTCAGAGCCGTTTTCGTTGAAAACGGATCCGACCCCGGACACGAAAAAGCCGGGGCATTCCCCGGCTTTTTCGTTGTCGGCTGGCGGGCGATGGAGCAGCTGGCTGGCGAAGGCTGGCTGGCGATGCTCCGGTGCTGGCGGGCGACAGAACGCTGTGCTTCTTCTGGTAGAGCCGACCGCTGGTCGGCTGCTTTTTGCCTCTGGTAGAGCCGACTGTTAGTCGGCTGCCGTTTGGAGAGCGGCCGACTAACAGTCGGCCCTACCGGATCGCGGTGCCGGCTCAGTGCGCCGGGGCGCCGTTGCCGTCGATCTTGCTCAGCTGGTACAGCTCCAGGCCGATGCGCTTGATCAGGCCCAGCTGCTGCTCCAGCCACCAGGCGTGGTCTTCCTCGGTGTCCTTCAGCTGCGCCAGCAGCATGTCGCGGCTCACGTAGTCACCCTTCTCTTCGCACAGCTTCATGCCGGCGGCGAGATTGTTCCGGACTGCGTATTCAGTATCCAGATCCTTCTGCAGCATCTCTTCCACGGTCTTGCCCGGCTCGGTGGCATGCGGGCGCATGTCCGGGTCGCCGCCGAGGAACAGGATCCGGCGCAGCAGCGCGTCGGCGTGCTGGGTTTCCTCTTCCATCTCGTGGTTCAGGCGTTCGTACAGCGCGAACAGGCCCTGGTCCTCGTAGCGGCGGGAATGGATGAAGTACTGGTCGCGGGCAGCAAGCTCGCCGCGCAGCAGTTCCTTCAGGCAGGCGATGACGTCCGGGTTGCCTTTCATGGGGGGCTCCTGTGAATCGATGTGGCATAGGGTGCCGCATTTCAAAATGCGGTGATCTAATCGGAATCAGTCGCAGTTGCGCCTGCGGCTACAATCGGCCCACGAGTTCGGAAAGGACGTGCGATGCGACGTACATGGCGTTGGGTGCTGGGTGTGTTGGTCGCCATCGTGCTGGTCACCGCACTGGCCCTGTGGCTGCTGCTGCGCGGAAGCCTGGCCGACCTGGACGGCGAGCATGCGCTGCCGGGCCTGGCCAAGCCGGTCACCATCGAGCGCGATGCGCTGGGGGTGGTAACCATCACTGCCGGCAGTCAGGCCGACGCGATGCGCGCACTCGGCCATGTGCATGCGCAGGAACGCTATTTCGAGATGGACCTGATGCGCCGCAGTGCCGCCGGCGAGCTGTCGGCATTGTTCGGGCCGAAGGCCATTGAAGCTGACAAGCGCATGCGCGTGCACCGCCTGCGCGCCCGCACCGAGGCGCATCTGGATACCGCGCTGGGCGACAACGGCGCGGTCGTGCGCGCCTATGTGGATGGCGTCAACGAAGGCCTTACCGATCTCTCCGTGCGGCCATGGGCCTACCTGCTGCTGCGGCAGTCACCGCAACCGTGGCAGGCCAGCGACAGCGTGCTGGCCGGGCTGGCCATGTACGCCGACCTGCAGGACCCGAACAACCAGACCGAGCTTGCCCTCAGCCGCATCCGTGCGGTGGTGCCGCCGGCGCTGTACGCGCTGATTGCCCACGACGGCACCGAATGGGATGCACCGCTGTTTGGCGAAGCCACCGGCAATGCGATTCTGCCCGATGCCAGCCAGCTCGATCTGCGCACATTGAAGGGAAAGCCGGGCACCGAGCAGGAGGAGGCGGACGTCATCGGCAGCAACAACTTCGCGGTGGCCGGCGCACTCACCGCCGACGGCCGCGCGATCGTTGCCGACGACATGCACCTGGGCCTGCGTGCGCCGGGGCTGTGGTTCCGGGTGCGCCTGCGCTATCCGGACCCGCAGGCTGCCGGCGGCCAGGTCGACGTCACTGGCTTCTCGCTCCCTGGCCTGCCGGCGGTGATCGTCGGCAGCAACGGCCACGTCGCCTGGGGCTTCACCAACAGCTACATCGACACGGCGGACTACCGCACGGAACCGGCCAACGCCACGGTGACCGTGCACGAAGAACGCATTGCGGTGGCCGGCCAGGCCGACGTGCTGTTCCCGGTACGCGAAACCGCCTGGGGGCCGATCCTGCACACCCATGCCGATGGCAGTGGCGATGCCCTGCGCTGGGTCGCACACCTGCCCGGCGCCGTACGCCTGGATTTCGCTGATCTGGCCCGCGCCGGTGACCTGGACGGTGCACTGCACTTCGCCGACCGCGCCGGCATTCCCGCGCAGAACCTGGTGGTCGGCGACCGCAGCGGACGCATCGCCTGGCGCCTGATCGGCGCCCGCCCCGACCGAGGCCCCGGCTGTGCGCCGGCCGGCTTCACGGCCGCCAGCAACCAGGACTGCGCACCGTGGCCGATCCGCAGCGATGCCTCGCCGGCATTGATCGATCCCCCCAACCATCGCCTGTGGACCGCCAACGGTCGCGTCCTCGACTGCGAGGCGCTGGCCAGCGTCGGCAACGGTGGCTATGACCTCGGCGCGCGTGCGCAGCAGATCCGCGACCTGCTCGCCATCCAGGACCGCTTCGACGAACACGACCTGCTGGCGATCCAGCTCGATGATCGCGCCGTGTTTCTGCAGCGCTGGTGGGCGTTGCTGCATGACGTCATCGAACGCAGTGACGACCCAGCACTGAAGCGCTTGAAGGCGGTCAGCCATCAATGGGGCGGCCGGGCCTCGGCCGGCTCGGTCAGCTACCGGGTGGTGCGCGCGTTCCGCACGCAGGTGATGGATACCCTGTCCGATGCACTGCTGGCGCCGGCCAACGCGCAGCTGGGCGATGACTATCTGGACCCGCGCCTGGCACAACTGGAAGGCGTTGCCTGGCCGATGCTGCAGCAACGCCCCGCCAACCTGCTGCCACCGGCCTACGACAGCTGGGACGCGCTGCTGCTTGATGCCGCACGCCGCACCGAGAGCGAGCTGGCCAAGCAGGGCCCACTGGCCCAGCGCACCTGGGGAGAGCGCAACACCGCGGCGCTCTGCCATCCCATCGCGCGTGCATTGCCGGACATCGCCAAGCGCTGGCTGTGCATGCCCGCCGACCCGCTGCCCGGCGACCGTGACATGCCGCGCGTGCAGACGCCGAACTTCGGCGCCTCCGAACGCATGGTGGTTTCGCCCGGACATGAGGCCGACGGCATCGTGCACATGCCCGGCGGCCAGAGCGGCCATCCGCTGTCGCCGTACTGGGGCGCCGGCCACGAAGACTGGGTGCATGGGCGGCCGACACCGTTCCTGCCCGGCAAGGCGCAGCACACGATGACGCTGGTGCCAGCGAGGTAGTGCCGGCCGCTGGCCGGCAACCTCATGATGCTGGACACACCAGCCTGGATGCCGGCCAGCGGCCGGCACTACCGTCCAGCGCTCAGCCCCGGCGTCGCTCGATCAGGTTCAGCAGCGGCCCGGTCATCGCCGTGGTCACCAGCGCCATGATCACCAGCACCGCGAACAGCCGATCGCCGAGCAGGCCCAGCTCGTAGCCCAGGTTGAGCACGATCAGCTCCATCAGACCACGCGTGTTCATCAGCGCCCCCAACCGCCACGCTTCGCGCGTGGGCATGCCCGCGCTGCGAGCGGCACTGAATGTGCCCAGCAGCTTGCCGGCCGTGGCCACCGCGATCACCACCACGCACAACACGATATCGCTGGCCTGCAGCGCATCGGCGCGCATGCGCAGGCCGGTCATGGCGAAGAACAGTGGCAGCAGCAGGGTCACCGCGAACGGTTCGACGCGGGCCATCAACAGGTCGCGCAGCTGCGCGTTGGACGATACCGCGACGCCCGCAGCGAATGCACCGAACAACGCGTGGATGCCCAGCATCTCGGTGACCAGCGCACTCGCCAGTGACAGCAGCAGGATACCCAGCAACCAACGTCCCTCACGGCCCGGCGCGATCTGCTGGCGGGCAAACCACGGCTTCACCAGCCCCAGCATCAGCGCCACGAACACGACCACGCACAGCAGGTTGAGGCTGGCCGGCAACCAGCCGCTGGCCTGGGCGGCGGCGACGATCAAGGCCAGCAGGCACCAGGCGGTGGCATCGCCCAATGCCGCGCAGGCGATCGCGGTCTGGCCCAATGGCGTCTGTGTGATCCCACGATCGGCAAGGATGCGCAGCAACACGGGGAACGCGGTGATGCTCATGGAGATGCCGACGAACAATGCGAATGCAGTAAAGCCCACACCCTGCGGACCGTGCTGCGGATACAGCCAGATCGCCAGCGCCACGCCGAGCACGAACGGCACTGCAATACCGGCATGGCTGACCGTGAAGGCGAAGCGCCGGCGGCCACGCAGCGCCGCCAGGTCCAGCTCGGCACCGGCTACCAGCAGGAACATCAGCACGCCCAGCTGGCTGAGCATGCCCAGCGGACCCAGCGAGCTGGCCGGGAACAACGCACCATGCAGCTGCGGCAGCAGGCTGCCGAGCACCAGCGGCCCCATCATCAGGCCAGCGGCCATCTCGCCGATCACCGCCGGTTGTCCAAAGCGCTTGAGCAGCGCACCCGCGCCCTTGGCCACCAGCAGCAGCACCAGCAGCTGCAGCAGGAACAGGCCCAGCGGTGAGGCAAGGTGCTGCGCCCAGCTGCCTTCGGCGGCGGTGGCGCGGGCAACCGCCTCGGGCGCCGCCGGCCCGGCATACCGCGCCAGCAGTACGCCAGCCAGCAACGGCACCCCGGCCCAGGCCAGATAACGCCATCCCCATTTCGTGGGCGGCACGTCGCCACCTGCCTGTACGTCCATGAACATTCCCCAATGCGCAGGGGGCGATCATACAAAAAGGGGACGGAGGGGATTAAGTCGTTAGTGGCACAAACGACTTAATCCCCTCCGTCCCCTTTTTGGGGGCTTAGGCCAGTGCCTGTTCGTGCACCCCGGCGATCGCGCGGCCCGAGGGGTCCGCCGCCGCGGCGAAGCTGGCGTCCCAGGCAATGGCGGCCGGCGACGAGCAGGCGATCGACTTGCCGCCCGGCACGGTCTCCGCGGCCGCACGGCTGGGGAAGAACTGCTCGAACAGGTGACGGTAGTAATACGCCTCCTTGGTCTGCGGCGGGTTGTGCGGGAAGCGCTTGTCGGCCGCCGCCAGCACGCGGTCACTCACCTGCCCCTCGGCATGCGCCTTCAGGCCGTCGATCCATCCATAGCCGACGCCATCGCTGAACTGCTCCTTCTGACGCCACAGGATGCTGTCCGGCAGGTAGCCGTCGAATGCCTCGCGCAGCACCGCCTTCTCGATGCGACGGCCACCGAACCCGGCACCGACCATCTTGTGCGCAGCATCGAAGCGCATCGCCACGTCGAGGAATTCGCGGTCCAGGAACGGCACGCGTGGCTCCACGCCCCAGGCCATCATCGACTTGTTGGCACGCAGGCAGTCGTAGTTGTGCAGCGCGTCCAGCTTGCGCACCAGCTCGTCGTGGAATTCACGTGCATCCGGCGCCTTGTGGAAGTACAGGTAGCCACCAAAGATCTCATCGCTGCCCTCGCCGGACAGCACCATTTTCACGCCCATCGCCTTGATCCGCCGTGCCAGCAGGAACATCGGCGTCGAGGCGCGGATGGTGGTGACGTCGTAGGTTTCGATGTGGCGGATCACTTCCGGCAGCGCGTCGAGGCCTTCCTCGAAGGTGTATTCGAAGCCGTGATGCACGGTACCAAGTGCCTCGGCAGCGATCGCCGCGGCCGCCAGATCGGGCGAGCCCTTCAAGCCGATCGCGAACGAATGCAGGCGCGGCCACCAGGCTTCGGTCTGCCCGCCATCCTCGATGCGGCGGCGCGCATAGCGCGCGGCCACCGCCGCCACCAGCGACGAGTCCAGGCCACCGGACAGCAGCACCCCATACGGCACGTCGCTCATCAGCTGGCGCTCCACCGCATGCTCGAAGGCCTGGCGCAGTTCGGCCAGGTCGGCCTGGCGGCCCTGCACGTCGGCGTAGTCGCGCCACGGCTGCTGGTAATAGCGCACCAGCTCACCGCTGGCACTGTCGAAGTAGTGACCCGGCGGGAACTGTGCGACGTCGGCACAGGTATCGACCAGCGCCTTCATTTCCGAGGCCACCCGCAGGCGCCCCTGGGCATCGTGGCCCCAGTACAGCGGCACCACGCCCACCGGGTCACGCGCCACCAGCACGCGCCCGCTGTCGCGGTCCCACAGCGCGAAGGCGAAGATGCCGTTGAGCTGTTCCAGCCACTGCGCCGGCGAACTGCCCTGGCGATACAGCGCGTTGATCACCTCGCAGTCCGAGCCGGTCTGGAAGTCGTAGGCGGTGGTCAGCGCCGCCTTCAATGCCTGGTGGTTGTAGATCTCGCCGTTCACCGCGAGCGCCAGCTGGCCATCGGCCGACAGCAGCGGCTGCGAACCACCGGCCGGGTCGACGATGGCCAGCCGCTCATGGACCAGCAGCGCACCTTCGTCGAGGTACACGCCGCTCCAGTCCGGGCCACGGTGGCGCTGGCGCTGCGACAGTTCCAGCGCATGGCGGCGCAGGGCGGGAAGATCGTCACCGGCCTGCAGGCCGAAGATTCCGAAGATCGAACACATGGGAGAGCTCCTGTTGGGGGATTTCACGGGTGGGAGGGTGTTCGACCGGCCATCCAGGCCCGGGTGGGGCTGCGCCGGGCACAAAAAAACCCGCATCGGCTGATGCGGGTTTTCTGGTGTCCGGGCGTGTGTTGCTGTCTATCTACCCAGGGCGCAGTCCCGCATCGGCCGCGCACGATTATTCGCGCGCAGATTATTGCGGTTGTTGTTATTGACGGCGGTGGCCAGGCGGATCGACATGGCATCGACCCTACCCCGGTTTCCGGCACGGCGCAACCGTTGCGTTGGCAACCACTCCCCGGCGCGCATAATGGCCCGCCGTGAAACGTGTAATGGAAATGCAACACCGCACTGGACGCAACGCGGCGCTGGCCGCCCTGCTCTGCCTGGGCCTGGCGGCCTGCCAGACCCTGCCTCCGCCTTCCACGCTGCCGCTGGCGCAGCAGCAGGCACTGGAACAACGCGGCACCGACGGCAGCTTCGACGGTGCCTGGGACACCGCGCAGACCTTCGAACGTTTCAACGATCCGCGCGCCGTCGCCTACTACGAGCGTGCTGCCGCGATCACGCCCTGGACCTTCCGCAACACCAAAGCGGAAGAAGCACTGGGCCGGATCTGGACCTCCGGCACGCTGCAGCATGCCGACAGCCCCCACATCAATCCGGCTCCGGTGCTGCGCGCCTCCTGGCAACGCGGTGAACGTGCGTATCTGGCGGCGGCCAACCACGGCAATCCCTATGCGTTCTACGGGCTCGCCAAGGCCTATCGCCAGCGAGGCGACGCGCAGCAGGCGCTGCGCTGGGACCTGCGCGGAATGATCAACAAGCGCTACCCGAGTTCGTCGTCGCGACTGCCGGATGCGGTGGCCGCACAGGGTGACACCGTGCATCCGCTGGTGGCGCAGATCCAGCGTCGTGCCGAGCACGGCGACGCCGAAGCGCAGGTCGACCTGGGCGCGCTGCTGGAAAAGGGCATGGGACTGCCGCGCGATCCGGTGCGTGCGCTGCAGCTGTACCAGCGCGCCGGTGAGAAGGGCAATGTGTTCGGCCAGTACTTCGCCGGTCTGCTGCTGGGCCGCAGTGCGCCGGGTGTGGAGAAAGACACCGACGCGGCGGCGCGCTGGTTCGCCAGGGCCGAGGCGCAACACTTCTACATGGCCGCGCCAAGTTACTGGAAGAAAGCGGTCGAGCCGCCGTTCTTCATTTTTTCCGAGTAGAGAAGCGGCCCCGGCGGGAGGCGTGCCGACCAACGGTCGGCACCCACCCTCGCGGGATTCATTCCGTCATGGGGTTCCCACCAGCAGCCGTTCCACCAGGCGCTGGTACAGCCCCGGCAACGCTTCCAGATCGTCCACGCGCACGTTCTCATCCACCTGGTGGATGCTGGCGTTGACCGGCCCCACTTCGATGCACTGCGCACCCAGTGGCGCGATGAAGCGTGCATCTGACGTGCCGCCGCCGGTGCTTTCTTCCGGCGCACGGCCGATGTGCTCGGCCAGCACCGCACGCGCGGTGGCGCGCAGCGTGCCTTCCGGGGTGTAGAACGGCTCGCCGCTGCGGTGCCACTTCAGCGTGTACTGCAGGCCATGGCGGCCCAGCAATGCGGTGATCTCCGCCTCCAGCTTCGGTGCATCCCAGTGCGGGTTGTAGCGGATGTTGAAATCCACCTCCAGCTCGCCGGGAATCACGTTGTTGGCACCGGTGCCGGCATGGATGTTGGAGACCTGCAGGCTGGTCGGCGGGAAACTCTCGTAGCCGTCATCCCAGCGCCGCGCGCTCAGTTCGGCCAGGGCCGGAGCAGCCTGGTGAATCGGGTTGCGCGCCTTATCCGGGTACGCCACGTGGCCCTGTACGCCCTGCACGCGCAGCTTGGCCGACAGGCTGCCACGACGCCCCACGCGCAGCAGGTCACCCAGGATCGCGGTCGACGACGGTTCACCGGTAATGCACCAGTCGATGCGTTGGCCGCGCTCGGCGAACAGCCGTGCAACGTGACGCACACCATCGATGGCATCGCCTTCCTCGTCGCTGGTCAGCAGTACCGCCAGCGTGCCAGGGTGATCGGGATGTGCGGCGACGAACTGCTCGGCGGCGACCACGAACGCCGCCACGCTGCCCTTCATGTCGGCGGCGCCACGGCCGTACAGCACGCCGTCACGGATCTGCGGCGTGAACGGGTCGCTGGCCCAGGCCTCGCGCGGGCCCGTCGGCACCACGTCGGTATGGCCCAGCAGCACCAGCACCGGCGCGCCCTGGCCATGGGTCGCCCACAGGTTGTCGACCTCGCCCAGGCGCAGGTGATCGCACTGGAACCCGGCCTGCTTCAGGCGTGCCGCCAGCAGTGTCTGGCAGCCAGCATCATCCGGCGTCACCGAGGGTCGTGCGATCAGTTCGCAGGTCAGGTCGAGGACCGCACTCATGCGTCACCCACGCCGAAGCGGGCCTTGAAACCGTTGTCGCTGAAGCCCTGGCTGACCGTGCCATCGGCCGTGACCACCAGCGGGCGCTTGATCAGCTGCGGGTATTCACGCAGCAGCAGCTTCCATTCGGCCTCGGAGTCGGCGGCCTTGCGGTTGTCCGGCAACTGCCGCCAGGTGGTGGACGACTTGTTCACCATCGCGGCCAGGCCCCCCAGCTGCCCAGCCCACGCCAGCAGTATTTCCGGGTTCGGCTTGTTCTCGCGGTAATCGACGAAGGTGTAAGGCACGCCGAAGCGGTCCAGCCACTTGGTCGCCTTCTTGCAGGTATCGCAGTTCTTCAAACCGTAGACAGTGGTGCTCATGGCCATCTGTGATGCTGGAAAACAGAGGGCCAGAATCTCACAACAGGCGCTCGGACACGACCCGGAACGGCACCCGTGGCAGCCGGAAGGCCAGCCCCTCGTGCAGCGCCACGCCCATCGCCTGCAGGCGCGGGCACTGCGGTTCGCCTTCCAGCTGCAGCGGTTGCAGCTGTGCGATGTCCACCGGCAGAGCGATGCGGGTGCTGGCCCAGCGCTGGTCGCAGGTACGGGCGATGGCCTCGTCCTGGCAGGTCAGGAAACGCAGCAGGGCCTGATGGCTGCCGAAGGCCGCCGCCCACCCGGCAACGTCCCAGCCCGCAGCGGCCTGCCACTGCAGGTGCAGCGCCGGGGCACTGCCCTGCCGGCCCTCGATCCGCGTGTGGCCACTGCCTTCGGCATCCAGCGCATGCGTGAAGCGCACCGACAGGTGCGGCTGCATGGCATCGCTGAAAACGCGCGCGCCGGCGACGAAGGCCAGCTGGTCCATCACGTTGCGGTCGAACAGCACCACCGGCGTCCCGTCCGGATCGTCGTCACGACGCAGGTACCAGCGCCAGTTGCTCTGCCGTGGCGACGGCATCAGGGAACGCAGCGGCCCGGCCAGCGCGGGCCCGAAGTGTCCGTGCCGGTAGCTGAGGATGGTGTAAGGCGTGCGTCCGGCATGGACCACGTAATGATGGCCCGGCGGTGGCATTGGTGCGTGACGCACGTCGACCCACCAGCTCACGTAGACCACATCGCGCACGTCACTGACCAGCGCCGGCATCGGCCAGCGCCGCGACAGTGCACGGCGCAGCCGGGTCCAGCGCGGGGCGTGCAGCAGGCGCGGCAGCATCCGCCCGACCAGGGTGTCGGACGGATGCCGGTAGATCGCGGACTGCGCCAGATCCTCCGGCGCAGTCACCTTCAGTCGGCCAGGCCGCGCAGCAGGTCGTTGACGCTGGTCTTGCTGCGGGTCTTGGCATCAACCTGCTTGACGATCACCGCGCAGTACAGCGAGTGGGTACCGTCCTTGCTCGGCAGCGAGCCGGACACCACCACGCTGTACGGCGGGATGTAACCGTAGGTGATTTCGCCGGTGGCACGGTTGTAGATGCGGGTGCTCTGGCTGAGGAACACGCCCATGCCGATCACGCTGTGGTGGCCAACCACCACGCCTTCCACCACTTCCGAGCGCGCACCGATGAAGCAGTGGTCCTCGATGATGGTCGGGCTGGCCTGCAGCGGCTCCAGCACGCCGCCGATGCCGGCGCCGCCGGACAGGTGGCAGTGCTGGCCGATCTGCGCGCAGGAACCGACGGTGGCCCAGGTATCGACCATGGTGCCTTCGCCGACGTAGGCGCCGATGTTGGTGAAGCTCGGCATCAGCACCACGTCCTTGCCGAAGTAGGTGCCGCGGCGGGCGATCGCGCCCGGCACCACGCGCACGCCACCACGGCGGAACTTCGCCTCGTCATAGCCGGCGAAGCGCGATTCGACCTTGTCCCAGAACGGCGCCGGACGGGCGTCGACCACGGCCATGTCATTGACACGGAAGTACAACAGCACGGCCTTCTTCAGCCACTCGTTGACCTTCCAGCCACCCTGGCCGTCCGGCTCGGCAACACGGAACTCACCGCTCTCCAGGCCGTCAATCACGCGGTTGACCAGCGGCTTGGTCGAGCCTTCCAGCTCGTGCAGGGTCAAGGTAGCGCGGCGCTCGAAGGCACTCTCGATGCCGAACTTCAGCTCTTCCACGCCCGGGGCCGACGGCTTGCGCAGCGACTTGCGGGCGATGGTTTCGGCGCGGACCGCTTCGGCACTCTTGGCCGGCGCCGGCTTCTTCACAGCACGCTTCACCGCAGCCGCTTTCTTCGCCGGGGCCGTCACCGCAGCGGCCTTCTTCGGCGCAGGGGTCTTCTTCGCGGCCGGTGCGGCAGCAGCAGGTTTCCGGGCCGCTGCGCTCTTGGGGGTCGCGGCGGTCTTCTTGGCGGGCTTGGTGGCCATCAGGCGGGGTCTCCGGCGTTTCGATCAGGGTCCAGGCAGGCCAGCATCGCGTCATGCAGCTGCTGCCGGGCAGGTTCAGTCAGGGGGAGGTCGTGTTCGTCACTGATCACGAAGGTGTCTTCGGCGCGTTCGCCGAACGTGGCAATGCGCGCATCATGCACGCGCAGGCCCTGATTGCGCAGCACGAACGCCACATCGGCCAGCAGGCCGGGGCGGTCGGGGGCGACCAGGGCGAAACGGGTTGCGCCCGGCTCATCGCGGAATTCGATGCGCGGGGCGAAGCGGAAGTGCCGCAGCTGCCGTGGCACCACCCGGCGTGACGGCCGCAGGCGCGACAGGTCACCACTGAGTGCCTCGCGCAGCGCCGCTTCCAGGTTGGCACTGCTGCCATCGGCGAAGGTATCGGCCGGGTTCACTTCGAAGGTATCGAAGATGGTATCGGCCGGACCGTCCAGCACGCGTGCGCGGTGGATGCCGTAGCCCTTGCGGTCCAGCGTCATCACGATCGCGGCGAACAGGCCGTCGCGGTCCGGCGAATGCACGAAGACTTCCAGCGCGGGGTCGTCGACACTGATCCGGCGTACCTTCACCAGCGCCTGGCCCTGCTTCACCGGCACCAGCGCGGCAGCCTGCCAGGCCAGCTGCTCCGGGCGCAGGCGGATGAAGCCTTCGTCGGGCATCACCGCGAACTGGCGATCGATGGTGGCATCGTCGTAACCCCGCTCGCGCACCAGCGCGCGCACGCTGTCACGCGCTTCGGCCACGCGCTCGGCCGCCGGCACCGGGTGTTCCAGCCCCTCGCGCAGCGCGCGCCGGGTGGCGAAGTACAGGTCGGCCAGCAGGCGGTCCTTCCATGCATTCCACAGCTTGGGGCTGGTGCCGGCGATGTCGGCGCAGGTCAGCAGGTACAGGTAGTCCAGGCGGTCGCGGCTGCCGACCAGGGTGGCAAAGCGGTGGATCACTTCCGGATCGGCGATGTCCTGCTTCTGCGCGGTCACCGACATGCGCAGGTGCTGTTCGACCAGCCACGCCACCAGTTCGGTGTCGGACGTGCTCAGCGCATGCGCCTGGCAGAACGCGCGCGCGTCCACCGCGCCCAGTTCCGAGTGGTCGCCGCCACGGCCCTTGGCGATGTCATGGAACAGGCCGGCCAGCAGCAGTAGTTCCGGCTTGCGCAGGCGCGGCCACACTTCGTGCGCGATCGAGAAGCGCTCGTCGGCACGGCTGCTGGCAAACAGGCCGATATTGCGCAGGACCATCAGCGTGTGCTGGTCGACGGTGTAGACATGGAACAGGTCGAACTGCATGCGCCCGCTGACCTGGGCGAACGCGGGAATCCACTGGCCAAGCACGCCCAACCGTGCCATGCGCGAGAGCGTATCGACCGGGCGCTGGCCGCGCAGCAGCGCCAGGAACTGCTCGCGTGCATCGGCATCAGCCTGGTCGTAGGCCGGCAGCAGCGGCAGCGCTTCGGCCAGCGCACGCGCGGTCAGCGAATGCAGGCCGCGCACCTGCGGATTGTTGGCCCAGCTGGCGAACAGCGCGAACACCTGGCCGATGTCGCCGCGCGGCCAGTCGGCTTCGTTGGCCGCCAGGTAACCACGGCGCAGGGAAAAACCCACGGTCAGCGGCTCCGGCTGCGCCTCGCCATCGAACTGTTCCTCGAAGCGCTGCAGCAGGCGGTCGCTGATCCGGCGCACGACCAGCGCGGCGCGGTAGAAGCCCTGCATCATCTTCTCGACACCGAGGTTCTCGGCATCGTCTTCAAAGCCCAGGCGTGCCGCCAGGGTCTTCTGGTAATCAAAACGCAGGCGCTCTTCCGGGCGACGCGCGACCAGATGCAGGCCAAAGCGCAGCCGCGCCAGCACCGCACGTTCGCGCTTCAGTGCTGCCGCTTCGTCTGCGCCCAGATGGCCGAGCCCGACCAGCGCCTCCAGGTCACGCACGCCGAACGCACGCAGTGCCATCCAGCCCAGCGTGTTGAGATCGCGCAGCCCACCGGGGCCATCCTTCAGATCCGGCTCCAGGTTGTCGGCGGTGTCGCCGAAGCGCTGGTGTCGGTTGCGCAGCTCTTCCAGCTTGGCCAGGAAGAAGGTGCGCGCCGGCCACAGTTCACGATCGTCGACGGCCTCGCGCAGCGCGCGGCGCGCCACATCATCGGCCAGGATCGGGCGCGCCTCGATCAGCGCGGTCAGCACGGTCTGGTCCGCTGCCGCCTCGCGGCACTGCGATGCAGAACGCACCGCATGGCTGACGGCCAATCCGCAGTCCCACAGCAGCGCGAACAGGCGCGCCAGCGCCGCCTCATGGGCCAGCTGTGCCGGCGGATCGCCGAACACCAGCAGGTCGATGTCCGAACGCGGAAACAGTTCACCGCGGCCATAGCCGCCGACCGCGAACAGCGACAGCCCGCTGTCGGCCGGCAGGCAGCGCTGCCAGGCCAGGCGGATCAGATGGTCGGCAGCGCGCGCGCGCAGTGCCAGCAGGCGCTCGATGTTGTCGCCCTGGTCGAAGCGGCGGTACAGGCGCGCGTCGGCCTGCTGCAGCGCCTGGCGCGCGGCAGCAGCCCAGTCCGGGTCGTTGAGCGACGCGGCCGGCGTGTCCAGCAGCGAACTCGCCGGCAGCATCGTCAGGAGACCTGCGACTCGCCCGGCGACAGGGTCAGCACGTCCACGCCGGTCTCGGTGACCGCGATCATGTGCTCCCACTGTGCCGACAGCTTGCGGTCCTTGGTCACCACGGTCCAGCCATCCGGCAGCACCTTGTTGTAGCGGGTGCCCTCGTTGATCATCGGCTCGATGGTGAAGGTCATGCCAGGCTGCAGCACCAGGCCCTGGCCCGGGCGGCCGTAATGCACCACCTGCGGCTCATCGTGGTAGACCTTGCCGATGCCGTGGCCGCAGTACTCGCGCACCACGCTGAAACGCTCGCCTTCGGCATAGCTCTGGATGGCATGGCCGATGTCGCCCAGGGTCGCGCCCGGACGCACCGCGCGGATGCCGCGCCACATGGCTTCGTAGGTGGTTTCCACCAGGCGGCGGGCCATCACCGACGGGGTGCCGACGAAGTACATGCGGCTGGTGTCGCCGTGCCAGCCATCCTTGATGACGGTGACGTCGATGTTGATGATGTCGCCATCCTTGAGCACCTTCCCTTCGCTGGGGATGCCATGGCAGATGACGTTGTTGACCGAGGTGCACACGGTCTTCGGGAAGCCGCGGTAGCCGACGTTGGCCGGAACGGCGCCCTGCACGTTCACGATGTGGTCGTGGCAGATGCGGTCCAGTTCCTCGGTGGTGACACCGGGCTTGACGTGGGGGGTGACGATGTCGAGCACTTCGCTGGCCATGCGGCCGGCGATTCGCATCATCTCGATTTCCTGCGGGGTTTTCAGATTCACGCTCATGGCCCCCATTATCGCCGATCCGGCCACAATCTGAACGAACGCCACCCAACTGGCGATCCGGGCCATGCACGGTTCCGGCAAGGAAAGTGAAAGCGTGATCGCCGCCCCCCTTTCGTCTCCCTGTTTATCACGGAATACAGACACTTACGCCTCCTAAGCTGGGGTCACCGTCGCCGAAGCGGTGCCGAACGTGCCGCCTTCGCCTTGTTCAACGGACCTTCGGGTCAGGGAGGTTGTCCATGCGATCCGCGCTTCGTTCCCCGCTTGCCTGGGCCTTGGCCGGGGTCCTGCTGTCCGGCCCGGCCCTGGCCGCAGACACCACCACCTTCAATGTCACCCTGGTGGTGACCAAGGCCTGCACGATCACGGCTGCTGCCGCCACCAACGTTGACTTCGGCACGGCGGCCTCGACCACCGCGACCCCCACCCTGGGTCAGGGCACGGTGACCGCCCAGTGCTCGGCACTGACCCCGTACACGATTTCACTGAATGCGGGTGCCAATGCCAGCACCGCGAATGACGTCACCACTCGCCGGATGAAGAACACCAACGCCGCGGTGACCGCCAACAACTACGTCGGCTACCAGCTCTACCAGGACGCCGCGCACACCCTGGTCTGGGGTGCCACCTCCGGCACCAACACCCAGGCTGGCATCGGCACCGGCCTGGCCGTGCCCTACATCGTCTACGGCCAGATCCTGAACCTGAGCACCAACAACCCGGCGACCGGCAACTACCTGGATACGGTTACCGCCACGATCACCTATTGATGGAGCACGCCCGCATGGCCGGACCCCGCCCGTGGCGCGCCACCGGCGTGGCGCTGCTCGTCCTGAGCCTGGTATTCGCCGCCCCGGTCGAAGCCACCAGCCTGCAGGTCGCCCCGACCAGCCTGCAGCTGGAAGCGCGCCAGCGTGCCGGCGAGCTTTGGCTGACCAACAGTGGCACCTCGCCGGTGAAGCTGCAGGTTCGGGTGTTCCGCTGGGTGCAGCAGGACGGCCAGGAGCAACTGTTGCCCACCGATGAACTGGTGGTCACCCCGCCGATGCAGGAACTGGCTGCCGGGCAGCAGCAGCTGGTCCGGGTGATGCGTCCGGACAGGACGCCACCGCCGGCACAGCAGTACTACAGGCTGATTGTCGACGAGGTGCCCGACCTGGCCACCCGCGCCGACGGCATGCAGTTCGTGCTGCGCTATTCGATACCGGTGTTCGTGCAGCCCGCCGCCGGCAAGCTTGCGCCGCAGCTGCAGGCCCGCCTGGTGCAGTTGCCCGATGGCCGCAACGGCGTCGAGGTGGCCAACGCAGGCAACAGCTATGCGCAGATCGCCGATCTTGCGCTGGGCAGCCCCACGCGCCCACGCATCGTGCATCCCGGACTGCTGGGTTACGTGCTGCCCGGGCAGGTGATGCGCTGGCCGATCGAGCGCACGGCGATCGACCGCGACAACGACCAGATCACGGCCAAGCTCAATGGCGAGTCGGAACAGACGCCGCTGTCGCCCCCATCGGCTCGCTGAGGCGTTGATGGGCGCGCTGCTTGCTGCCCTGGCTCCTGCGGCGACCCAAGCCGCCGATGTGTCCGGTGCAGCGGCTACCGCCACCGCCGATGTATCAGGCATCTCCGCCGATGCGATGCTGCCACCGCCCACACCGTTGACCGCCAACCAGACGCTGTACCTGGACGTTTCGCTCAACAGCACCCCACGCGGACTGCTGCCTTTCATCGAGAACCGTGGCCGCCTGCAGGCCAGCCCCGACGTACTGCGCCAGCTCGGCTTCAACGCCCACGGCGATGCACCGGTGTACCTGGACCAGATCAGCGGCGCGGTGGTGCGCTATGACGCACGCCTGCAGACCCTGGCGCTGGACGTGCCACTGGACCAGCTGACCCTGCCAACCACCGTGCTCAGCCGCCCGCAGACACGCGCGCCCGCGGGCAGTGCCTCACCCGGACTGCTGCTCAACTACGACGTGTATGGCAGCCGGGTGGATACGCTGGGCAACCTCAGCCTGAGCTCCGAACTGCGCCTGTTCGGCGTCGGCAACGGCACCTTCGAAAACACCGCGGTCAGCAGGCGCTACCAGCAGCCTGGCGACCGTCGCTGGCGAGGGGAGAGCGTGCGCCTGGATACGCGCTGGAGCCTGGATTTCCCCGACCAGGCGATGACGCTGGAGGTCGGCGATTTCTACAGCGGCTTCGTCGACTGGACCCGTCCGGTGCGCCTGGGTGGCCTGCAGATCGGTCGCAACTACAGCCTGCAGCCCTATCGCGTGCTGACCCCCACGCCCAGTTTCCTCGGCCAGGCGGTGGTGCCGTCCACGGTCGAGCTGTACGTCGATGGCCTGCGCCAGTACAGCGGCCAGGTCCCGGTCGGCCCGTTCCAGCTGGCCGCACAGCCGGGGATCAGCGGCACCGGCAGCGCACAGGTGGTGGTGACCGATGCGTTCGGCCGCATGCAGACCCTGGATTTCAGCTTCTATGGCACCCAGCAGCTGCTGGCCAAGGGCCTGTCGGACTGGTCCGCCGGCATCGGCCACCTGCGTGAGGACTTCGGCCAACGCTCCTTCGCCTACGACGACCGCACCGTGGCCAGTGCCAGCTGGCGCGGTGGCATCAGTGACACGTTCACCGGCGAGGCTCATGCCGAAGGCGGTGGTGGCCTGGCCCAGGCCGGCATCGGCGGCTGGTGGCTGCTGGGTGGCGCGGGCGTGTTCAACGCCGCCTATGCGCACAGTGACTATCACGGCCTGCAGGGCGGGCAATGGGCACTGGGCTACAGCTGGAACAACCGCCGACTCAACGTCAATCTGCGCACCGTGCGCAGCCATGGTGATTACCGCGACCTGGGCGCACTGCAGGGCAACCTGCCGCCGAGCATCAGCGAACAGGCCACGGTCGGCGCCGACCTGCTGCGGCTGGGCACGCTCAGCGCCAGCTACCTGCGCCTGCGCTACCCCGATGGCGAAGACAACCGCTACGCCAGCCTGTTCTGGTCGCGGACCTGGAGCCAGCGCTGGTCAGCCTACCTCTCGGTGAACCAGAACCTGGACCAGAGTGATGACCGCAGCATCTATCTGTCGGTAACCGCCAGCCTGGGCAACAACCGCCAGGCCAGCCTGTCCAGCCAGCGCAATGGCGACAGCCAGACCTGGGTGGCCGACGTCACCCAGCCGGTGCCCGGCGATGGCAGTGCAGGCGGCATCGGTTGGCGCGCGCAGGTGCGCCACGGCGAGGACGGCAGTGGCGGCCTGGCCGAAGTCGGCATCCTCAATGACGTCGGCCGCTACTCCTTCGGGGCCTCGCGCCAGGGCGGGCTCAACTATGCCTACGGCAGCGCCAGTGGCAGCCTGGTCTGGATGGGCGGGCACGCGTTTGCCACCCGCGAGGTCTCCGATGCATTCGCGGTGATCAGCACCAATGGTGTCGGTGGCGTGCCGGTGCGGCTGGAGAACCGCCTGATCGGCGTCACCGATGATCGTGGCCTGTTGCTGGTCAGCCCGCTGCTGTCCTGGCAGCGCAACCGGGTCTCGATCGACACCCTGGACCTGCCCGAGGACATGCGTGCCGACCGCATCGAGGACTGGGTGACGCCGCGCCAGCGCGCTGGGACCCACGTGACATTCCAGTTGCGCTCGCGGCCCTCTCTGAGCCTGACGCTGCAGAGCATGGACGGGCAGCCGCTGGAAGTGGGCAGCGAAGTGCAGTTGCCCGGCGGACGCCAGGCCACGGTGGGCTATGACGGCCTGCTGTATCTGGAAGACGTCGCTGCCGGCAGCGTGCTGTACATCACCACCAGCCGCGGCCAGTGCCGGGTGAAGGTACCCGAGCCGCCCAAGGTAGTGGCGTCCGGCGCCCGGCCGAAGCCGGCACCGCTGCCGTGCATCCCGGAGGTGGCGCCATGAGAGTGCTGCTGCTCGGCATGCTGCTGTTCGCCGGCCTGCTCGCGGCACTACCGGCCCAGGCGACAGCGGTCTGCACGGCAACCGCGAACCCGACCCTGCCGTTCGGCAACATCAACAGCAACGCTCCCGGCCCTACGGCGGCGACGCTGAACATCACGGTGACCTGCACCACCGCCGCACTGAGCCTGCTGGCCACCACCGGCGTCCGCGTCTGCGTGGGTGTCGGCGCAGGCAGTGGCGGCGGCAGCAGCTCCACCTTCCGCACGATGTCCACTTCCAGCAGCGACACCATGAATTTCCAGCTCTACAACAACGCCAGCTACGGCCAGGTCACCGGCCTGGTGCCACGCGGCACGCCGCCGGCGCAGGAACTGACCATGAGCTACAACGTGCCGCTGCTGACCGGCGGCAGCGGTGCGCAGTCCGTGCAGCTGTTCGCGCAGATCCCCGCCAACCAGATCCTCGCTTCGGGTGCTTACAGCAGCACCTTCAGTGGCGCCAACGTGGTGCTCACCTGGGCCTGGAATGAAGTCCTGCTCGGCAACGCCACCGTGCCGGCCGCCTGCAACGGCGGCGCAACCGGCACCAACAGCGCCAGTGCGGCCTTCAGCTTCACTGCCACTGCCAACGTGCTGCCGCAATGCGGCAGCTACGTCACCACCAACATGGACTTCGGCAACGTCACCGGCAGCATTCCCGCCAACATCGACCGGACCGCCACGCTCACGCTGACCTGCCTGAAGAACACCGCCTACCAGATCAGCCTCAACAACGGCCAGAACAACCCCGCCGCCTCCACCACCCGGCGCATGGCCACCACCATTGGCAGCGGCACCTACTACCTCCCCTATGAGCTGTACCGCGACGCCGCGCGCAGCCTGCGCTGGGGCAATACCCTCAACGTCGATACCGTTGGCGGCACCGGAAGTGGCAGCGCGCAGCAGCTGACCATCCATGGCCGGGTGCCGCCGGTCACCGGCCAGCCCCCGGCCGGTACCTACAACGATCTGGTGCAGGTGACGATCACTTACTGACCTGTGTGCCGACCAACGGTCGGCATCCACCGGGATGGATTGGAATGGTCGGCACCCACCGGGGTGGGTTTGGAATGGTCGGCACCCACCGGCGTGGGTTTGGAATCGTCGGCATCCACCGGGATGGGTTTCGGTAGATCCACGCCATGCGTGGATGCGCACATCACTCCTGCGGCAGGACCAGTCGACTGGCAGTCGACCCTACAGATTCGGCCGATCCGGCCGATACCGCGCAACGGGTCCTACAGTACGGTGGATGGCAGGTGGTTCGCGCACTTCTGATCGGGGCGATGCTGGTCGCCAGTACGCCCGCGTGGGCCGATCCCGGCAGCACCTCCCTGCAGATCCGGCTGACTGTGGTCGAGGGCTGCAGCAGTGATGCCGGCAACACCCGATGCTCGGCACCGCACCGGCGCAGCGACGCGCCCGAGCTTCCGCAACAGATCCGCGACCTCGCGCCGCCGGCCGACAGCGACGACGCGGCGCCTGCCGTGACCCTCATCTACTGATGCGCATCCTGCTGAGCCTGCTGGCACTGCTGCTGGCACTGCCCGCTGCGGCGCTGGACCTGGTGCCCACCACCCTGCAGCTGCCCGCCGAAGGGGGGCACGGCGAGCTGTGGCTGTACAACCCCGGGCCCGGCCGCTGGCAGGGCGAGGTTCGGATCCTGGCCTGGGAACAGCAGGTCGATGCGGAAAAGCTGCGGCCCAGCGACCAGATCCTGGCCAGCCCCGCCCGGCTCGACCTCCCGCCCGGCACCCGTCAACGCATCTGGCTGCTGCCTCGGGAGACGTCGCCCGTTGCCGTCGAGCAGGCCTACCGGGTGATCCTGAGCCCCAGCGGACAGGGCCTGCCTCGCTACTCGCTGCCCTTGTTCCGGGGGCATGCGACGCCCCTGGCGCGGCCGGACCTGCATGCCGGGATCGAGCCCGGCACGTCGCAGCCTCTTCTGCGACTGCGCAACGCAGGTTCCGTTCACGCCCGCCTGCACGATCTTGCGTTTGTCGCCGGCGATGGACGCCGCACCCTGCTGCTGCCGGGACTGGCCGGCTACCTGCTGGCGGGCCGGGAACGCCGCTGGGCCCTCCCCGTCCATGCCGACGGCTATGCCGGTGGCCATTTCCAGGCCCGGCTGCAGGACGGCCGCGTGGTCGATCTGACCGCGCCGTACCCGGCAATTGCAGCGAGCGCTCCCAGCGGGCTATAATCGACCGGATTCCTGCCGCCTGCGTGCGCGGGAGACCGTCCACACCGGACGTCACCGGTGAATCCACACCTGCTGCCCCCATCCGTGCCGGGGTGCTCCGCAAGGAGTTCGGCCACGGAGGCAACAGGGAAGCCCAACCCCGGAACCATCCGCGCTTCCACGCGTCCCGCATACCTATCCCGCGGGCGGAATCGCCGGTTCCATATCAGGAGTATTGCAATGCCCCAGGTCACCATGCGTCAGATGCTGGAAGCCGGCGTCCACTTCGGCCACCAGACCCGCTACTGGAACCCGAAGATGGCTCCGTACATCTTCGGCGCCCGCGGCAAGATCCACATCATCAACCTGGAAAAGACCGTCCCGCTGTTCAACGATGCGATGAACTTCATCTCGTCGGTTGCCCAGAAGCGCGGCACCGTCCTGTTCCTGGGCACCAAGCGCAGCGCCCGCGAAACCATCAAGGAAGAAGCCGAGCGTTGTGGCATGCCGTTCATGAACCAGCGTTGGCTGGGCGGCACCCTGACCAACTTCCGTACCGTCAAGCAGTCGGTTGCCCGCCTGAAGGAACTGGAAGCCGGTGAAACCGACGGCACCTTCGAGAAGCTGGTCAAGCACGAAGTGCTGGGCCTGCGTCGCGAGCGCGACAAGCTGGAAGCCTCGCTGGGCGGCATCAAGGACATGAACCGTCTGCCGGACGCCATCTTCGTGATCGACATCGGCCACGAAGACATCGCGATCAAGGAAGCCAAGAAGCTGGGCATCCCGGTCATCGCCGTGGTCGACACCAACTACAACCCGGAACTGGTGGACTACGCCATCCCGGGCAACGACGACGCCATCCGCGCTGTGCAGCTGTACGCCCGCGCCGCTGCCGACGCCGTGCTGGAAGGCAAGGCTGCTGCGCCGCACGCTGCTTCGGTGCGTGAGGAAGAGTTCGCCGAAGCCGCTGCTGAAGGCGAAGAGAAGCCGGCCCGCCGCGCCCCGGCCAAGAAGGCTGCCAAGAAGGGCGACGACGCCCAGGCCTGATCCAGGCCCCGGGGTGGACGCCCGGCGTCCACCCTCCCTGCGCGCAGCCTTTGGCGCGTGACAGGACCGTGTCACACGGGCCGGCCACCATGCCGGCCCAACCCCTTTCTTTCGTGAGGTAATCCCGTGGAAATCACTGCTTCCCTGGTCAAGGAACTGCGCGAGCGCACCGGCGCCGGCATGATGGAATGCAAGAAGGCTCTCACCGAAGCCAACGGCGACATCAACGCTGCTGCTGAAGCCATGCGCAAGTCCGGCGCTGCCAAGGCCGACAAGAAGGCTGACCGCGTGGCCGCCGAAGGCCGTCTGGGCCTGGCCCAGGATGGCGGCAAGGCCGTGCTGGTCGAAGTCAACTCGGAAACCGACTTCGTCGCCAACGATGACAACTTCAAGTCCTTCGTCAATGCCGTCGCCGCTGCCGCCCTGGCATCGGGCGCCAACGACGTCGAAGCCGTGAAGGCTGCCAAGCTGGCCGATGGCCGCACCGTTGAAGAAGCCCGCGCCACCGCCGTGCAGACCCTGGGTGAAAACATCCAGATCCGTCGCATGGTGAAGGTTGATGGCAACAACACCATCGGCGCCTACGTCCACACCAACGGCAAGGTTGGCGTGCTGGTCGACCTGGTCGGCGGCGACGTCGAGCTGGCCCGTGGCCTGGCCATGCACGTGGCAGCCCTGAAGCCGCCGCACAACAAGGCTGCGGACGTCCCGGCCGAGTTCGTCGAGAAGGAAAAGGAAATCGAGCTGGCCAAGATGTCCGAAAAGGACAAGGCCAAGCCGGCCGAGATCCTGGAAAAGATCATCAGCGGCAAGATCAACAAGATCGTCAGCGACGTGACCCTGTACGGCCAGACCTACGTGCTGGGCGACACCACCGTCGAGCAGGTGGTCAAGGCCGCTGGCGCCGACGTGGCTGGCTTCAAGCTGCTGATCGTCGGCGAAGGCATCGAGAAGGTGGTGGAAGACTACGCCGCTGAAGTTGCCAAGGCGATGCAGGTCTGATTCCAGCCTTCCGGCTGTGAAGCGACCAGAAGGAGCCGCGGGAAACCGCGGCTCTTTTTTTATGTATGGGCCAAGGGATGAACCCATGCCCCATCGGCGGGTGTGCACCGTTGGTGCGCACAACCGGCACCTTTGCGTTGCGCGCGAATCAAGCCGATACTCGGCGCAGGGAATCCACAGTCACATAGCAGGAACGAAAATCGCGGACTGTGATGCATTCCTAGGTATTCTTGTCCCAATGGAATTGAACGACCCGACATGCCTCCCGAGCTGACAGCTGCCCTGGCGCTCTGCCGCAACCTGCCCTCGCCACCCGGTATTGCCCTGCGCATCATCGAGCTGGCCCAGGACCCGGAAGCGGATATCGCCACCGCCGCCGACATCATCGCCATCGACATGGCGCTGAGCGCTCGCATGCTGCGCATCGCCAATTCGCCGCTGTACGCCAGCCGCCGCCGCATCGAGAACCTCGGCCAGGCGCTGACCATGCTCGGCCTGAATGCCACGATCAGCCTCGCCCTCGGCTTCACCGTCACCCAGGGCCTGACCGCTGGCGGCGGTGCCGACCACGACCTGCGCCAGCGCGCGTGGAAGCGCAGCATTCTCAGCGCCCTGGCCGCCAGCCAGCTGGGCCAGGCACGCGGCCTGCGCCGGCTGGAGGAACTGATGCTGGCCGGGCTGCTGCAGGACCTGGGCGTGCTGTGCCTGGCCCAGGCCGAATCGGAGCGCTACCTGCCACTGCTGCGCGAAGCCCGTGACAATACCGATCTGGTCGCACGCGAGCGCGAGGAACTGGGCTGCAGCCACGCCGATGTCGGCGCCTGGGTGGCCGAACAGTGGGGCCTGCCGCGCTACCTGGTGGAAAGCATCAGCCACAGCGAGGACGACGACGCTGCCGATTCGCCGTTCCAGGCCTGCGTGCAGCTGTCCGGCGCTGTTGCCGACATCTGGCTGGACGAAGACGCCGATGCCGCCCGCGAACGCGCTCTGCACCAGGTGCATGACCGGCTGGAGCTCGACAGCGCCCGTTTCGATCAGGTGCTGACCCGCATCAGCGATGCCCTTCCGGATATCGCCAGCCTGTTCGAGGCCGGCCTGAACTCGCCCTCGCGGGTCCGGGAGCTGATCGACCACGCGCAGGAACTGGCCACCCTGCGCAACCTGCGCGAGCTGCAGGATGCCGATCAGGCACGCCGCCGCGCCGACGAATTCGAGGCGCGGGCCAAGCGCCTGGCCGACCAGGCCCACCGCGACGCCCTGACCGGCGTGCTCAACCGCCGCCAGCTGGAGGCGGTGCTGGAACAGGAGTTCCTGCGCGCCGGGCGCCAGGGCTGGCCGCTGTCGGTGGCCTTCATCGACCTGGACGACTTCAAGAAAATCAATGATGCCCACGGCCACCTGACCGGCGACGAGGTGCTGCGCGCCTTTGCCGGCAAGCTGCAGGGCCAGCTGCGCAACAGCGACACCGTGGCCCGCTTCGGTGGCGAGGAATTCGTCGCGCTGCTGCCCAACACCAGTGAATCGGTGGCGCTGGACGTGATCCGGCGTGTGCTGGCCAACATCGTCGCCACGCCGATGGCCGAGCTGGAGGGAGGCCCGCTGTTCGTCACCTTCTCCGCCGGCGTGGCCACCCAGGGCGGCTACGAACGCTTTGCCGACGTGCAGGACCTGCTGCGCGCAGCCGACGATGTGCTGTACCGCTCGAAGAACCTGGGCCGCAACCGGGTGATCGCCCGCTCCCCCGGCGCTCTCGGCCACGACGAGCTTTCAGCCACCGCCGGCGCCGAGCTGGGCTGAACGGGACGCCCCGCGTGAGCGGGGCGGACGGCAGGATTTCGCGCCGCAGTGCACAAAACACTTTGGCCCAACGCCGCATGCGCGTAGAATCGCCCGCGATTTCCACGCACCCGAGGTCCCCATGTCCAAGCTCGCCTATCGTCGCATCCTTCTGAAACTGTCCGGGGAGGCGCTGATGGGAGATGAGGACTACGGCATCGACCCGAAGATCATCAATCGCCTGGCCCGTGAGGTCATCGAAGCCCAGCAGGCCGGTGCCGAAGTGGCGCTGGTGATCGGCGGCGGCAACATCTTCCGCGGCGCCGGCCTGGCCGCTGGCGGCATGGACCGGGTCACCGGCGACCAGATGGGCATGCTGGCCACGGTCATCAACGCCCTGGCCATGCAGGACGCCCTGGAAAAGCTGGGCGCCAAGGCCCGCGTGATGAGCGCGATCAAGATCAACGACGTGTGCGAGGACTACATCCGCCGCCGCGCCATCCGCCACCTGGAAAAGGGCCGCCTGGTGATTTTCGCCGCCGGCGTCGGCAGCCCGTTCTTCACTACCGACTCCGGCGCCGCGCTGCGTGCGATCGAGATCGGTGCCGACCTGCTGCTGAAGGCCACCAAGGTCGATGGCGTGTACGACAAGGACCCGAACAAGCACAGCGACGCGGTCCGTTTCGACAGCCTGAGCTACGACGAAGTGATCCGCCGCGGCCTGGAAGTGATGGATACCGCGGCCTTCGCACTGGCCCGCGACAGCGACCTGCCGATGCGCGTGTTCGACATGGGCCAGCCGGGCGAGCTGCTGAAGATCCTCAGCGGCGCGAACATCGGCACCCTGGTCCAGGGCCGCGACCCGGCCTGAGCCTGAGCGCCAGGCGAGCTCCGGGCCGATTCTGGCCCGGCAGCGTCCCGTATTCGCCTATAATCGACCGATTCCAGTTACACCCAGGACCGGGCGATGCTCAACGACATCAAGAACAACGCGCAGACGCGCATGGCCAAGAGCATCGACGCTCTGAAGCACACCCTCACCTCGATCCGCACCGGCCGCGCCACCCCGGCCCTGCTGGACCGCGTCACGGTCAGCGCCTATGGCAACGCCAGCACCCCGCTGAACCAGGTCGCATCGATCTCCAACGCCGACGCCCACTCGCTGCTGGTCACGCCGTTCGACAAGAGCATGATCAAGGAGATCGAAAAGGGTCTCTACAACGCCGAGTTCACCCCGAACACCCTGGGCACCGCGATCCGCATCAACATGCCGCCGCCGACCGAAGAGCGCCGCAAGGAGCTGGCCAAGCAGGTGCAGAAGGAAGGCGAAGGCGCCAAGATCGCGATCCGCAACATCCGTCAGGACGCGAACAAGGAAATCGCCAAGCTGGTCAAGGACAAGGCGATCAGCGAAGACGAGAAGAAGCGCGGTGAGGACGACATCCAGAAGTTGACCGACACCAACATCAAGGACGTCGACAAGGTCGTTGCCGACAAGGAAAAAGAACTGCTGTCGGTCTGAAGTCGATGCCTTCAGTCCCGCCTCCGTTGCCGGCCGCCCTGCCCCGCCACATTGCCATCATCATGGATGGCAATGGGCGCTGGGCACAGCAGCGCCGTCGTCCGCGCGTGATCGGCCACCGCGCCGGCGCGCGTGCGGTCAACCGCACCATCGAGCGCTGCCTTGAGCTGGGCATTCCGGCGCTGACCCTGTTCGCGTTTTCCAGCGAGAACTGGGGCCGGCCGCAGGAAGAAGTCGATGCGTTGATGAAGCTGTTCCTCGGCGCGCTCGACCGCGAAGTGGACGAGCTGCATCGGCGTGGCGTGCGCGTGCGCTTCATCGGCGAGCGCGAACGCTTCGGTGCCGGGCTGGTCAGCCGCATGCAGCTGGCCGAGCAGCGCACCGCAGACAACACCACCCTGACCCTGTCGATCGCCGCCAGCTACGGTGGCCGCCAGGACATCGCCCGTGCCGCGCGCGCGCTGGCCGCTGAAGTCGCCGCCGGCCGCCTGCTGCCCGAACAGATCGACGAATCGCTGCTGGGCAGCCAGGTCGCCCTGGCCGACCTGCCGCCACCGGACCTGTTCATCCGCACCGGTGGCGACACCCGCATCAGCAACTTCCTGCTGTGGCAGCTGGCGTACACCGAGCTGTGGTTCACCGAGGCGCTGTGGCCAGACTTCGATCCCGCCCTGCTGCAGCAGGCGCTGGACGCCTACGGCAGCCGTGAGCGTCGTTTCGGCCTGACCAGCGCCCAGATCGCCGCACTGGCCACCGAGACTTCCAGCCCATGACCAAGACCCGAGTCCTTGCCGCGCTGATCATGGCGCCGGTCGCCATTGCCGCGATCCTGCTGCTGCCGACCCAATGGCTGGCAGCGGCGGCCGCTGCGGTGCTGCTGATCGGCCTGTGGGAGTGGCTGAAGCTGGCCGGCATCGAAGACACCCTGGCGCGCACCGTGCTGCTGGTACTGAACCTGCTGCTGATGGTGCTGCTGGTGTGGGCCGATGGCAGCACGCTGGTGCTGTTCCAGATCACCACATTGGCCGGTGTTGCCTGGTGGCTGGCGGCGCTGGTCTGGCTGCGCTTCTTCAATTTCGGCGCGCAGCCGTCGGCACCCTCGCGCATCGTGAAGATGCTGGCCGGTACGCTGGCCATCGTTCCGGCCTGGGCCGCGCTGGTGCTGATCCATGCCGGCGGCGATCCGCCGGGCCAGCAGGGCCACCTGTGGCTGCTGGCTGCGCTGGCACTGGTCTGGGCGGCCGATTCGGGCGCCTATTTCGCCGGCCGTCACTTCGGCAAGCACAAGCTGGCCCCGCGCATCAGCCCCAACAAGACCTGGGAAGGCCTGTTCGGCGGCCTGCTGGCCGGTGTCGCCGTGGCCGTCGGCCTGGGCTGGCTGGCCGGCATCGATACCGCACACCTGCCGGGCCTGCTGATCACTTCGGTGGTGGCGGTGTTCGCCTCGGTGCTGGGTGATCTGTTCGAAAGCCTGATCAAGCGCCACGCGGGCGCCAAGGACTCGGGCCACCTGATTCCGGGCCATGGTGGCGTACTCGACCGTGTCGACGGCGTTCTGGCTGCAGTGCCGGTGTTCGCACTCGGCAAGGAAATCTTCGGGTTCTGACCATGAATGCTGTCGCAGACCTGCGCCGGGTCGCCGTATTCGGCGCCACCGGCTCGATCGGTGCCTCCACGCTGGACGTGATCGCCCGCCACCCGCAGCGCTACCAGGCCACCGTGCTGGCCGCCGGTCGTCAGGTGCAGGCGTTGCTGGCACTGTGCCGCCAGCACCGGCCCGCGCACGCGGTGATCGCCGACGAATCGCTGTTCGCTGAGCTGCGCGATGGCCTGCGCGATGCCGGACTGGCCACCGAGGCGCATGCCGGCCATGCCGCGCTGGACCAGCTGGCCGCCAGCGATGCCTGCGACACCGTGGTCGCCGCCATCGTCGGTGCGGCCGGGCTGTCTTCCACCCTGGCCGCCGCCGCCGCGGGCAAGCGCATCCTGCTGGCCAACAAGGAATCGCTGGTGCTGGCCGGTGAGCTGCTGACCCGCACCGCAGAACGCGCCGGCGCCGAGATCATCCCGATCGACAGCGAACACAGCGCGATCTTCCAGTGCCTGCGCTCGCGCGATGCCAGCGTCGATGGCGCCGGCGTGCGCCGCATCCTGCTGACCGCCTCCGGCGGCCCGTTCCGTGGCCGCAGCCGCGCCGAACTGGCCCAGGTCACCCCGGCCCAGGCCGTTGCCCACCCGAAGTGGTCGATGGGGCCGAAGATCTCGGTCGATTCGGCGACGTTGATGAACAAGGGCCTGGAAGTGATCGAGGCCCACCACCTGTTCGGCATCCCCGGAGAGCACATCGAAGTGCTGGTGCACCCGCAGAGCCTGGTCCACTCGCTGGTCGAGTTCGTGGACGGCTCGACCCTGGCGCAGATGGGCCTGCCGGACATGCGCACCACACTGGCCGTTGGCCTGGGCTGGCCACAACGCATCGAATCGGGCGTATCCGGGCTGGATCTGCTGGCCCAGGGCCGGCTCGATTTCGAGGCCCCGGACACCGACGCCTTCCCCTGCCTGGCCCTGGCCTGGCAGGCGATGCAGGCCGGCGGCACCGCCCCGGCGGTGCTGAACGCTGCCAATGAAGAGGCGGTTTCAGCGTTTCTTCAGGGCCGGATCGGTTTCCTGACCATCCCGGAGCTGGTTGCTAACGCTCTTTCAACACTGCCGACCCAGCCAGCCGATACACTGGAGGTCCTGTTGTCCGCCGACCAGCGGGCACGCCAGCTGACCCTGAACGCCATCGACGCCGCCTGAACGACCGCCTCGCCCAGCATGACGACGCCGCCCCTGCCCGCCACTGTGAGCCTGCATGACTGACTTCATCGGATCGGTCTGGTGGATGATTGTCAGCCTCGGGCTGCTGGTCACGTTCCACGAGTTCGGGCATTACTGGGTCGGGCGCCTGTGCGGGGTCAAGATCCTGCGCTTCTCGGTCGGCTTCGGCCGGCCGCTGTGGTCGCGCCGGGACAGGCACGGCACCGAGTTCGCCATCGCCGCCATCCCGCTGGGTGGCTATGTGAAGTTCCTGGACGAGCGCGAGGTCGAAGTGCACCCGCACGAGCGCGGCCAGGCCTTCAACCACAAGACCGTCTGGCAGCGCATCGCCATCGTCGCCGCCGGACCGATCGCCAACCTGCTGCTGTGCATCCTGCTGCTGTGGGCGATGTTCGTGATCGGCAAGCAGGATTATTCGCCGACCATCGGCCGTGTCAGCGGCATCGCCGCCAGCGCCGGCCTGACCAGCGGCGACCGCGTGCTGCGCGTGGACGAGCGCCCGGTGGTCACCCTCGGCGAGGCCAGCATGGCGCTGACCGCCGCCGCGATGGACCGCCGCGACGTGAAGCTGGAAGTGCTGGACCCGGCCGACCAGGTGCGCGTGCGCAGCCTGCCGCTGTCGCAGCTGCCCCCCGGCTTCGATGAACGGCGCGTGCCGATCCTGGCTGGCCTGTACTGGCAGTCGTGGCTGCAACCGGCGCTGGTCGAGTCGCTCACCGCGGACTCCGTGGTGGCCGGGCAGCTGCAGCCGGGCGATCTGATCGTAGCGATCGACGGCCAGCGCATCGACGGCGCCGACCAGGTCATCGGCGAGATCCAGACGCTGGGCCGCGCCGGCGGCCCGGGCATGATCGAGGTCCTGCGGGGCGGCGAGCGCCTGGCGCTGGAAGTCACCCCGCGCCAGGGCAAGGATTCAAAGGGCGAGCCGATCTGGCAGATCGGCGTGCAGTTCCCGACCTCGTTCAGCCCTCCCTACGACACCCTGCTGCGCTATGGCCCGCTCGACGCGGTCACCGTGGCCGTGCGCGAAACCGGCCGCCTGGCGGCCGATTCGCTGGGCATGATGGGCCGCATCGTCACCGGCAAAGCCTCGCTGCAGAACGTTTCCGGGCCCGTCACCATCGCCCGGGTAGCCAACATCTCGGCCAAACGCGGCCTGGACTGGTTCCTGCAGTTCCTTGCCCTGCTGTCACTCAGCCTGTGCATCATCAACCTGTTGCCGATCCCGATCTTGGACGGCGGCCACCTGCTGTATTACCTTATCGAGTTGGTCAAGGGCAGCCCGCTGAGCGAGCGTGCCATCGCCGCCGGCCAGTACATCGGCCTGGCGTTGCTGGCCGGGCTGATGGGGTTGGCGTTCTACAACGACATCCTCGGCCTGGTCCCGCGATGAACTTTTCCACGTTGTTGCCGTCTACAGCGTCGGCATCCCGCACCAATGAAATCGACCTTCCTACCGGACGTGACATGACGCGACTCCCCAATCGCCGCCTGCTGGCCCTCGCCCTCGCCGCCGTCACCGGCGCTCCCGCCCTGGCCCAGGCAGCCGAGCCCTTCACTGTCAGCGACATCCGCGTGGATGGCCTGCAGCGCATCAGCTCGGGCACGGTATTCACCTACCTGCCGGTGGAGCGTGGCGAGACGGTCACCGACAACAAGGTCGGCGAGACCATCCGCGCCCTGTACAAGACCGGCTTCTTCGAAGACGTGCAGCTGGACCGCCAGGGCAGCATCCTGGTGGTGACCGTCAAGGAACGCCCGGCGATCAACAAGCTGACCGTGACCGGCAACAAGGACATCAAGTCCGAGCAGCTGCTCAAGGGCCTGTCCGACATCGGCCTGACCGAGGGCGGCACCTTCGATCGCCTGAGCCTGGACCGCGTGACCCAGGAACTGCGCCGCCAGTACAACGACCGCGGCAAGTACAACGTCGAGATCACCCCGACGGTGAGCCCGCTGGACCGCAACCGCGTGGACATCGCGATCGCCATCAAGGAAGGCAAGGCGGCCAAGATCCGTCACGTCAACCTGGTCGGCACCGAGAAGTTCGAGAGCAAGGACATCCTGGAGACCTGGGAGTCCAAGGAGCACAACTGGGCATCGTGGTACCGCCGTGACGACCAGTACTCCAAGGAAAAGCTGTCCGGCGACCTGGAAAAGCTCAATTCCTGGTACCTCGACCGCGGCTATGTCGACTTCAGCATTGATTCGACCCAGGTGTCGATCAGCCCCGACAAGCGCGACATGTTCCTCACCGCCGGCGTGACCGAAGGTGCGCAGTACAAGATCTCCGAGATCAAGGTCAGCGGCGACACGATCCTTCCGCAGGAGGACGTCGAGCGCATGGTGATCCAGAAGTCCGGCGACACGTTCTCGCGTGCGCTGCTGGAATTCAGCTCGGACACCATCACCAACTCGCTGTCCAACATCGGCTACGCGTTCGCCAAGGTGAACCCGATCCCGACCACCAACCGCCCCGAGCAGACCGTGGCGATCAACATGCAGGTCGTGCCCGGCCCGCGCGTGTCGGTGCGTCGCATCCTGTTCCGTGGCAACACGCGTACGTCCGACGAAGTGATGCGTCGCGAAATGCGCCAGTTCGAGAACAGCTGGTACTCGCAGGCCGCGATCGACCGCTCCAAGATCCGCCTGCAGCGCCTGGGCTACTTCGAGTCGGTGGACGTTGAAACCCCGGCCGTGAGCGGCAGCAACGACCAGGTCGACGTCGTCTACAACGTCAAGGAAACCACGTCCGGCAGCTTCGTGTTCGGCCTGGGCTACTCGCAGTCCTACGGCATGACCACCTCGGTGCAGCTGTCGCAGAACAACTTCCTCGGCGGCGGCAACCGCGTGTCGGTCGAAGCCTCGCGCAGCAGCTACCTGCAGCGCTACGGCTTCAGCTACACCAACCCGTACTTCACCGATGACGGCGTGTCGCTGGGCTACAACCTGTCCTGGCGCGAACTGGACTACTCCGACTTCAACACCGCGCAGTACAACAGCACCAATGGTTCGGCGCAGGTGGTGTTCGGCGTGCCGATCACCGAGACCGATACCGTCTCGCTGATGTTCGGCATCGACAGCAACCAGATCACCACCTACCAGGGCTCGACCCCGCAGTCGATCATCGACTACATCAACGCCGTCGGTAGGCGCACGTTCCATGCCTGGCGCACCGAGCTGGGCTGGGCGCGTGACTCGCGCAACGACTACTTCATGCCGACCCGCGGTACCTACCAGCGCATCGGCCTGGAAACCACGCTGCCGGGTTCGACCATCGAGTACTACAAGCTGAACTACCAGATCAGCAAGTACTGGCCGATCATGCCGTCGCTGGTGATCAACACCCGTGCCGAAGTGGGCTACGGCGATGCCTATGGCAACGACTACACCCGCACGCTGACCAACCCGGACGGCACCACCCGTACGGTGACCGCCAGCGGCCTGCCGTTCTTCGAGAACTTCTACGCCGGCGGTACCAACTCGGTGCGCGGCTTCGAAGACAACACCCTCGGCCCGCGCGAAGTCACCAACGGCTACCCGGAAGGCCAGCCGCTGGGTGGTTCGCTGAAGACCGTCGGTTCGGTCGAAGCCTACTTCCCGCGCCTGTTCGACAGCCCGTCGGCACGCGTGTCCGCCTTCGTCGACTTCGGTAACGTCTACAACGGCACCAAGAACTTCAAGGCCAACGAACTGCGCGTGTCCACCGGTGTGGCCCTGCTGTGGCGCGCCCCGGTCGGCCCGATCTCGATCAGCTACGCCTTCCCGCTGAAGAAGGAAGACGATGACAAGATCGAACGTCTGCAATTCACGTTCGGTGGCCAGTTCTGAGGAACGTCGTTCCTCAGAACTGATCCACCTCCGGTGAATTGCCCGCGCATTTCACCTATCCCCCGCGCCGCTGGCGCGCCCCCCTTAACAGAAGGGGGGCTCTCCACCAGACGGGATGCGAAGCGCCGGGCTCTGCCCGGCGTTTTCGTTTGGCCTGGATGCCGGAAGCGCCCGCTCTGCTTTTGATCTTTTCTGTTTTTCCGTGGCTGGCACTCGCGCCACGCCCTCGGAGGTCGGACGGGGTGGGGCTGCGGGGGTGTGAGCCGCATGGATGCGGCGACCAAGGCTACATGGACGTACTTGCGCCGCCCCCCGCAGCCCCGCCCCGTCCGACCCAGCCCATGACACTGGCTCTGCCGGCCGCGAGGGGCCCTGCCGTTGGCTGCATGACCGCCCCGCATGACCGCAATGCCGTCACACGTTAAACTCCCGCCGTGAATACTCCCACCTACACCGCCCAGCAACTCGCCGAGCAGTTCGGCCTGCAGGTCCATGGCGACCCCGCCACCGCCATCCATGGCGTGGCCACCCTCGCCCATGCCGGTCCTGGCCAGCTGACCTTCCTCGCCAACCCGCGCTACCGCGCCCAGCTGGCCGACAGCCAGGCCTCGCTGGTGGTCCTGCGTGCCGACGACGCCGAGGCCGCCCCCGGCGCCGCGCTCGTGGCCAAGGACCCGTACACCACCTTCGCCAAGATCGCCGCGCTGTTCGACATCGCGCCGACGCGCCCGCCGGGCATCCACCCCAGCGCCGTCATCGATCCCAGCGCGCAGGTCGCCGCCAGCGCGCATATCGGCCCGTTCGTCTCCGTCGGCGCCCGCAGCGTGGTCGGCGAAAACTGCATCATCGGCACCGGCAGCGTGATCGGCGAAGACTGCAGCCTGGACAACGGCTGCGAGCTGATCGCGCGGGTCACCCTGGTCACCCGGGTCAAGCTCGGCAAGCGGGTTCGTGTGCACCCCGGTGCCGTGCTCGGCGCCGATGGCTTCGGCCTGGCCATGGACGCCGGCAAATGGATCAAGGTGCCGCAGCTCGGCGGCGTGCGCATCGGCGATGACTGCGAGATCGGCGCCAACACCTGCGTCGACCGCGGTGCGCTGGAAGACACCGTGCTGGACGAAGACGTGCGCCTGGACAACCTGGTGCAGATCGCGCACAACGTGCAGATCGGTGCGCACTCGGCCATCGCCGGCTGCACCGGCATCGCCGGCAGCGCCAGGATCGGCCGCTACTGCCTGCTCGGCGGCCACGTTGGCGTGGTCGGCCACCTCGAGATCTGCGACAAGGTCGTGATCACCGGCAAGTCGGTGGTCCGCAATTCCATCCATGAGCCGGGCGAGTACTCGTCCGGCACCCCGTTGACCGACAACCGCACGTGGCGCAAGAACGCCGCGCGCTTCAAGCAGCTGGACGCATTGGCTCGCCGCGTCCTGGCTGCTGGCAAGGAGAAAGAATGAACGACACGCTGCAGCTTCCGATCGACGTCTGCCAGATCCAGGAACTGCTCCCGCACCGCTACCCGTTCCTGCTGGTGGACCGGGTGCTTGAGCTCGACATCGACGCCAAGCGCATCCTTGCGCAGAAGAACGTCAGCATCAACGAGCCGTTCTTCCAGGGCCACTTCCCGGGCCGCCCGATCATGCCCGGCGTACTGATCATCGAAGCGCTGGCGCAGGCCGGTGGCGTGATGACCCAGCTCACGCTCGGCCGTGACTCGCAGTCCAAGCTGTTCTACATGGTCAAGGTGGAAAACGCCCGCTTCAACAAGCAGGTCGTTCCCGGCGACGTGCTGATGCTGGATGTGCAGATGAAGCGCCTGATCCGCAACATGGGCTGGTACTACGGCGAAGCCAAGGTCAACGGTGAAGTCGTTGCCTCGGCCGAAGTCATGTGCGCCGGCGCCAAGGGCTGATCCACTGGAGGCAGGAATGACTGACAACGCACCGCGGATCCACCCGACCGCCGTCATCGACCCGGCCGCGCGCCTGGCCGATGACGTCCAGGTGGGCGCGTTCACCCTGATCGGGGCCGATGTGGAAATCGGTGCCGGCACGGTGATCGGCCCCCACTGCAGCATCCACGGCCCGACGAAGATCGGCCGCGACAACCGCTTCATCGGCCACGCAGCCGTCGGTGGCGAACCGCAGGACAAGAAGTATGCAGGGGAGCGCACCGAGCTGGTGATCGGCGACCGCAATGTGTTCCGCGAGTTCGTCACGCTGAACCGTGGCACCGGCGGCGGCGGCGGCATCACCACCATCGGCGACGACAACTGGATGCTGGCCTACACGCACGTGGCGCATGACTGCCATGTCGGCAACTTCTGCGTGTTCTCCAACAACACCACCCTGGCCGGCCACGTGACCGTGGGTGACTACGTGATCATCAGCGGCTTCGCCGGGGCCCACCAGTTCTGCCGGATCGGCGCGCATGCCTTCCTCGGCATGGGCGCGCTGACCAATGGCGATGTTCCGCCGTTCACCATGGTCGGCACCGATTCGTTGGGCCGCCCGCGCGGCATCAACAGCGAAGGCCTGAAGCGCCGCGGCTTCGACGCCGAGCGCATTTCCGCCATCAAGCGTGCCTACCGCACGCTGTACGTGGCGGGCCTGCCACTGGCCGAAGCCAAGGTGCAGCTGACCGAACAGGCGCGCGACAGCGATGACGTGAAGGCCATGCTGGACTTCATCGAGCACGCCGAGAGGCCCTTGCTGCGATGAGCAGCACGACCGGCCAGGCGCCGGCCGGCGCCGCCGTGATTCCGCTGGCCTCGATGGCCGGCAGCGTCCCCGCGCAGCGGGTGCTCAGCGAGCGCCCGTTGCGGATCGCGCTGGTGGCCGGTGAGGCCTCCGGTGATCTGCTGGGTGCGGGACTGGTGCGCGAACTGAAGGCACGCTTTCCGAATGCCGAGTTCGCCGGCATCGGTGGCGATGCCATGCGCAGCGCCGGCTGCCTGACCTGGCACGATGCCAGCGAGCTGGCGGTGATGGGCCTGACCGAAGTACTGCGCCATCTGCCACGTCTGCTCAAACTGCGTTCCGCGTTCCGCCAGCGTGCGCTGGAATGGCAGCCGGACGTGTTCATCGGCATCGACGCGCCCGACTTCAACCTGGGCATCGAACGCTGGCTGAAGCAGCGCGGCGTGCGCACCGTGCATTACGTGAGCCCCTCGGTCTGGGCTTGGCGCGAGAAGCGCGCCGAGAAGATCGGCAGCAGCGCCGACCTGGTGCTGTGCCTGTTCCCGATGGAACCGCCCATCTATGCCAAGCACGGCATCGACGCGCGTTTCGTTGGCCATCCGATGGCCGATGACATCCCCCTGCAGGGCAACCGCGAGGAAGCGCGCGCCGCGCTTGGCCTGCCGACGTCGGCCAAGGTGCTGGCGGTGTTGCCAGGCAGCCGCCTGGGCGAAATCTCGCGCCTCGGTGAACCCTTCTTCGAAGCCGCCTGGCAGGTCTCCGAGCGCATCCCCGGCCTGCACGTGGTGGTGCCTGCCGCCAACCCCGCATGCAAGCGGCTGATCGAAGAGCAGCTGTCGCGCTCGGCGCTGCCGGTCGCGTACTCGCATGTGCTCGACGGCCAGGCGCGCAACGCCATGATCGCGGCCGACGTGGTGGTGCTGGCGTCCGGTACCGCGACCCTGGAGGCCATGCTGGTGAAGCGGCCGATGGTGGTCGGCTACCGTGTCAACGAGCTGACCTACCGTCTGGTCAAGGCATTCGGCCTGATCAAGGTCGACCGCTTCGCCCTGCCCAACATCCTGGCCGGCCAGGACCTGGCACCGGAGCTGATGCAGCATGACTGCACGCCGGACAAGCTGGCTGCGGCCATCCAGCAATGGTTCGACCACCCGCAGCGGGTGACCGACCTGCAGGACACCTATGCCCGCCTGCATGAGCGCCTGCGCCGCAATGCGTCGGCACGTGCCGCCGACGCCGTCGGCGAGCTGCTGATGCGCGACCAGGCCCAGGCATGAGCCGCCGCCACGCCGCAGCGGCCAGCCTGACCCTGTTCGATGGCGCGGCGGTGGTCGAGCCGGAGCGCCTGGTCGCCGGCGTCGACGAAGCCGGTCGTGGCCCGCTGGCCGGGCCGGTCGCGGTGGCGGCCGTGGTGTTCGACCCGGCACGGCCGCGCATCAACGGCCTGGACGATTCCAAGCAGCTGACCGCGGCGCGCCGCGAGCAGCTGCATGACCGCATCATCGAGCGCGCCCTGGCCTGGCATGTGGTGCTGGTGGACGTGGACACCATCGACCGTCTGAACATCTACCAGGCCACCCTGCAGGGCATGCGCGACGTGGTCGCAGCGGTCGCCCACGTGGCCGGCTTCGCGCGCATCGATGGCAACGTGGTGCCCAAGGGGCTGGTACTGCCGGCGCAGGCGCTGGTCGGCGGCGATGGCATCGACCGCGCGATCATGGCCGCCTCGATCCTGGCCAAGGTCTCGCGCGACCGCTACATGCAGGAGGTGCATGCCCGCCATCCGCAGTACGGCTTCGAGCAGCACAAGGGCTACGGCACCCCGGCCCACCTGGCCGCCCTGCGCGAGCACGGCCCCTGCGTGGAGCACCGGCGCAGCTTCGCCCCGGTGCGCGAGTGCCTGGAAACAGCGCCAGCCCCCGCGATCACAGCCATCGCTTGAACAACGGCTGCCGGGTATCGTCCGGCGCTTTCACGGCAATGTGAACGCCTCCGCTGGCGCCGGGCCATGCCCGGCGACATTCGCGCAATCGGCGCACCGTCAAGTCCTTGTCGCTTCCCCCTGCCCTCGCTACCCTGACCGGGCACTCCAGCGCATCCCGACCCCGGCGACGATCTTCCGTCAGCACCCGGGGCCCGCGCGCTCCAACCTGGTCCGGCATGTCCAACTCCCGCTTCGTACATCTCCACGTCCACACCGAGTTCTCGCTGGCGGACTCGACCATCCGCGTGCCGGCCAAGCCCGACCAGGCGGACCCGAAGAAGGCCAAGCAGGCCAACCTGCTGTCGCGCTCGGTCGAGCTCGGCCTGCCCGCGCTGGCGGTGACCGACCTCAACAACCTGTTCGCCCTGGTCAAGTTCTACAAGGCCGCCGAAGGCGTGGGCATCAAGCCGATCGCCGGCGCCGATGTACTGATCGCCGAGGAAGGCCAGGACCCGTGGCGGATGACCCTGCTGTGCCGCGACCGTGAGGGCTACCTGAGCCTGTCGCGGCTGCTGACCCGCGCCTGGATGGAAGGCCATCGCCCGGAAGGCGGCGTGGCAATCCACCCGGACTGGCTGAAGGCCGGCAACGCCAACCTGTTCGCACTCGCTGGCCGGCAGAGCCTGGCCGGGCGCCTGGCGTTGGACGGCAAGCATGAACTGGCCGAGCAGCAGCTGGCCGACTGGCAACGCGTGTTCGGCGATGGCCTGCACCTGGAGCTGACCCGCACCGGCCGCGAGGGCGAGGAAACCTTCAACCAGTTCGCGCTGATGGCCGCAGGCCAGCGTGGCCTGCCGGTGGTGGCCAGCAACGACGTGCGCTTCCTGTCGCCGACGGATTTCAGCGCGCACGAAGCGCGCGTATGCATTTCCACCGGCCGCGTGCTGGACGACCCCAAGCGCCCGCGCGAATACAGCGACCAGCAGTACCTGAAGTCGGCCGAGGAGATGTGCGCGCTGTTCGCCGACATCCCCGATGCGATCGACAACACGCTGGCGCTGGCCGAGCGCTGCAACATCGAGATGCGGCTGGGCACCTACTTCCTGCCCAACTACCCGGTGCCGGACGACGAGACCCTGGACACCTGGATCCAGAAGATGTCGCGCGATGGCCTGGAAGAGCGCCTGGAGAAGAATCCACTGGCGCCGGGCAAGACCCGCGAAGAGTATTTCGAGCGCCTGGAGTTCGAGCTCAACACCATCATCAAGATGGGCTTCCCGGGCTACTTCCTGATCGTGGCCGACTTCATCCAGTGGGGCAAGAACCAGGGCATTCCGATCGGCCCGGGCCGTGGTTCGGGTGCCGGTTCGCTGGTGGCGTGGGCGCTGAAGATCACCGATCTGGACCCGCTGCCGTACAACCTGCTGTTCGAGCGATTCCTCAATCCCGAACGCGTGTCGATGCCCGACTTCGACATCGACTTCTGCATGGACCGCCGCGACGAGGTGATCGACTACGTCGCGCGCAAGTACGGGCGCGAGCGCGTCAGCCAGATCATCACCTACGGCACCATGGCCGCCAAGGCGGTGGTGCGCGACTCCGGCCGCGTGCTCGGTTTCCCGTACGGCCTGGTCGACGGTGTCTCCAAGCTGATCCCGAACATCCTCGGCATCCACCTGAAGGATGCGCTGGGCAAGGGCAAGGAAGGCCCGGGCTCGGAAATGGCCTCGGCCGAACTGATCCAGCGCTACGAGACCGAGGACGATGTCCGCGACCTGATCGATCTGGCGCTGCAGCTGGAAGACCTGACCCGCAACGCCGGCAAGCACGCCGGTGGCGTGGTGATCGGGCCGGAGCCGCTTAGCGAGTTCTGCCCGCTGTACGCCGAACACGACGAGAACGGCCTCGGCAAGAACCCGGTCACCCAGTTCGACAAGAACGACGTGGAAGAAGTGGGCCTGGTGAAGTTCGACTTCCTCGGCCTGCGCACGCTGACCATCATCGACTGGGCGGTGAAGGCGATCAACAAGCGCCATGAGCGCGCCGGCATTCCGCCGGTGGACATCGCCGCGATCCCGCTGGACGACACGCCCACCTACAAGGACATCTTTGCCAACGGCAATACCGGCGCGGTGTTCCAGTTCGAATCCTCGGGCATGCGCCGCCTGCTGAAGGACGCGCGCCCCGACCGTTTCGAAGACCTGATCGCGCTGGTGTCGCTGTACCGTCCCGGCCCGATGGACCTGATTCCCTCCTTCAACGCGCGTAAGCACGGCCAGGAAGAAATCATCTATCCCGATCCGCGCACCGAAGCGATCCTGAAGGACACCTACGGCATCATGGTGTACCAGGAGCAGGTGATGCAGATGGCGCAGATCGTCGGCGGCTACTCGCTGGGCGGCGCCGACCTGCTGCGCCGCGCGATGGGCAAGAAGGTGCCGGCCGAAATGGCCAAGCACCGCGAGATCTTCCGCGAAGGCGCGGCCAAGGACGGCGTGGACGAGGCCAAGGCCGACGCGATCTTCGACCTGATGGAGAAGTTCGCCGGCTACGGCTTCAACAAGTCGCACGCCGCTGCCTATGCACTGGTCAGCTACCAGACCGCGTGGCTGAAGCGCCACTACCCGGCCGAGTTCATGGCGGCCACGCTGTCCTCGGACCTGGACAATACCGAGAAGGTGGTCGGCTTCCTGGACGAAGTGCGCAACCTCGGCCTGACCGTGCTGCCGCCGAAGGTGAACCACTCGGCCTTCATGTTCGAAGCCGTCACCCCGGACACCATCCAGTACGGTCTGGGCGCGATCAAGGGCGTCGGCCAGGGTGCCTGCGAAGCGGTGGTGGACGAGCGCCTGAAGGGTGGCGACTACAAGGACCTGCTCGACTTCTGCACCCGCGTTGGATCGGCCAAGCTCAACCGGCGCACGCTGGAAGCGATGATCAACTGCGGCGCACTGGATGAGCTCGGGCATAACCGCGCCTCGCTGATGCTGCAGCTGCCGGAAGTGATCAAGGCCACCGACCAGATGGCGCGCGAACGTGCGTCGGGCCAGAACTCGCTGTTCGGTGGCCCCGACCCGAGCGCGACCACGATCCAGCTGGACCTGCCCGAAGCCGAGGAATGGCCGCTGCTGCAGCGCCTGAATGGCGAGCGCGACACGCTGGGCTTCTACCTCAGCGGCCACCCGTTCGATCCCTGGCGCGACGACGTGCGCGACCTGGTCGGCAACGACCTGGGCTCGGTGGAGAAGATCTGGAGCGCCAACAGCGGTGGCGGTGGCGGCGGCGAAAAGCGCTGGCGCCCGGAAGTGCAAACCGTGCTGGCCGGCCAGGTGGTCGGCGTGCGCCGCAAGGGTGAGAGCCAGATCTTCATCCAGCTCGAGGACGGCCGTGGCCGCGTCGAGTGCAGCGCGTTCTCCGACGCGATGGCCGAGTTCGGCCACCTGATGACCAAGGACCGCATCCTGGTGGTCAAGGGTGGCCTGCGCGAGGACGAATTCAACGGTGGCTTCGCGCTGCGCATCCGCCAGTGCTGGGACTTCGACGAAGTCTGCGCCAACTACGCCACCCGGCTCTCGCTGCGCCTGGACCTGCGCCAGCAGCGCCCGGTCTGGGAGCGCATCGACGCCCTGCTCGACCGCCATCGCCCCGGCCGCACGCCGCTGCGCCTGGATCTGCTGCTGAAGGGTCCGCAGGGCGGTGTCGCCGGCATGCTCGATGTGTCCGGGCAGAGCGCGGTACGCATCGATTCCAAGCTGATGGAGGCGCTGCGCGCCGACCCCGCCGTGCGCACCCTGAAGGTGCGCTACAGCCCGCCGTGGGCCAGCTGAAGCTGGCTCCCTGGTTTTGCTGAAACCCCTGCTTTCCCGTTCCATGTATCAAGGACGATTGCCGATGAAGACCCTGCTGTTCCCGTTCGCCGCCGCTCTGGCCCTGGCCGCCTGTTCGCCCTCGAAGGTCGAGTTCCAGATCGACAACCCGACCGACACGCCGCTGGCACTGAGCATCGATGGCAAGGACCTGCCGGTGGCCGCACAGGGCTCGCGCCCGATCTCGCTGGCCGTCGGCGAGCATCGCCTGCATACCGACAAGCTCGGTGATGTGCGCTTCATCGTCTACGTCGACGGTCGTGGCGGCCTGATCAATCCGACCCTCAGCGAGTACGTGATCGCCCGCGAGATCTATGTCACCGACGAGAGCAAGCTGAAGAACTTCGGCACCGGCAAGGCCGGCATCGAGCTGGGCGGCGTCGACTTCGAAGGCCCGTTCGAGAAGCGCCACGACCTGTTCATCGACAAGACCTGGACCTACGGCGTGCGCGAACCGTTCCCCAAGGAAAAGGTGGTCGCCCACGTCGATTCCAGCGGCGGCCAGATCGTGGCCAAGGTGTTCACCGCGCCGGACTTCATCGCTTACGTGGAAGAAGGCATGGGCGAGCCCGGTGCGTTCAAGCGCGAGCAGCCGGCCGGCTACGTGGCCCCGGCATTCAGCCTGGAACCGGCCCCGGCCAGCCTGCCGGCGCTGGTGCCGGCCTTCGAGGCGCATGCCGCGCCGCTGCGTGAGGTCTATGCGCGCTGGCTGAAGGCCACCACCGCCGATGAACAGAAGGCCCTGCGCAAGCAGGACTTCGCCGCGCAGATGGCCTTCACCTCGGCCACCGCCACCCTGGGCAGCGGGCTGGGCCGGGAGGCCAACGAGGCCTACAACGACTTCGTTTCCCAGCGCAGCCAGCTGATGGGCCGCAGCGCCCTGGTGGTGCCCTGAGCTGACTGGCGCCCCCTGCCCGGCTGCGCTACCGTCGCCTTCCAGACGAAGGCGTACGGGTGGTTTGCACGCATTCGGCTAGAATTCCCCTCTTCTTTACACGACGGCTTCCGATGAATCCGAACTACCTCGACTTCGAGCAACCCATCGCCGACCTGGAAGCCAAGATCCAGGAACTGCGCAACGCCAGTGCCGGGCCGGCGGTCAATGTCGAGGCGGAAGTGCACGCGCTGCAGGACAAGCTGCGCATGCGCACCGCGCAGATCTTCCGCAACCTGACCTCGTGGCAGGTGCTGCAGCTGGCCCGTCATCCGTCGCGCCCGTACACCGCCGACTACATCCGCATCATCTGCGATGAGTTCCAGGAGCTGGCAGGCGACCGCGCCTTCGCCGACGACAAGGCCATCATGGGTGGCCTGGCCCGCATCAACGGCCGCGCGGTGATGGTGATCGGCCACCAGAAGGGCCGTGACACCAAGGAAAAGATCAAGCGCAACTTCGGCATGCCCAAGCCGGAGGGCTACCGCAAGGCCCTGCGCCTGATGAAGATGGCCGAGCGCTTCGGCCTGCCGGTGCTGACCCTGATCGACACCGCCGGCGCCTGGCCGGGCATCGATGCCGAATCGCGCGGCCAGTCCGAAGCGATCGCACGCAACCTGATCGAGATGGCCGAACTGAAGGTGCCGATCATCTGCACCGTGATCGGTGAAGGTGGCTCCGGCGGCGCGCTGGCGCTGGGCGTGGGCGACCGCACCGTGATGCTGGAGTACTCGGTGTACTCGACCATCACCCCGGAAGGCTGCGCCTCGATCCTGTGGAAGGATGCCGGCAAGGCCAAGGATGCCGCCGAACAGCTGGGCCTGACCGCCCCGCGCCTGAAGAGCCTGGGCCTGGTCGACAAGGTCGTGCGCGAGCCGACCGGTGGCGCCCACCGCAACCCGACGCAGATGGCCAAGCGCCTGAAGGCGGTGCTGCTGAACGAACTGGACGCGCTGGACAAGCTGTCCACCGAGCAGCTGCTGGAACAGCGCTACGCCCGCCTGCGCAGCTACGGCACGTACGAAGCGGCCTAAGCCCGGTAGTGCCGGCCGCTGGCCGGCAACACGCAGGTGATTGCAGAAACGAAAGAGCCGGGCAATCGCCCGGCTCTTTCGTTTGCGCCCTGGCGGCATCCACGCATGGCGTGGATCTACCGGGTGCAGATGACCCCGCGTCAGAACGGCTTGGCCAGCACCAGCCACACGATCGGAATGAACGCCAGCAACGGGATCTCGTTGATCCAGCGCAGCGCGCGCGACGACGGCAGCGCCCTGCCCTTGGCCACGCCCTTGAGCAGGCGCCCGATCCAGCTGAAGTACACCAGCAGCAGCACCACCAGCCCCAGCTTGGCATGCAGCCAACCGGCGCCGCCCGAGGCAACCATCGTCGGGAAATCCGGAATGACCTTGTAGCCCAGCCACAGCACCAGGCCCAGCAGGAATGCCAACCCGAACATCGAGTGGCCGAAACGGTACAGGCGCAGGCCCATCAGCTGCAGGCGCTCGGTCACCGCCGGCTGGCCTGCGGTCTCGGCCAGATTCACCAGGATGCGCGGCAGGTAGAACACCGTGGCCATCCACGCCACCACGAACACGATGTGGAAGGTCTTGACCCAGTAATAGCTCTGCATGCGCTCGCTCCGGCGGCTGGCGTAGGTTGGCGGCCATTCTCGCATGCCGTGGCAAGGCCGCCGCAGGCACGCACGCCGCGACACATCGACGCATGGCACGCCGCAACGCCGTACGATAAGCGCCGTTTTCCCCGATCGTGCACCGCCCCATGGACAAGACCTACGACGCCGCCTACTTCCAACGCTGGTACCGACGTGCCGACATCGGTGGCAGCGCCCGCCTGGCACGCAAGGTGGCATTGGCTGTGGCCAGCGCCGAGTACTACCTGGAGCGACCGATCCGCAGCGTGCTGGATATCGGCTGCGGCGAAGGCGCCTGGCGCGCGCCGCTGCTGAAGCTGCGTCCGAAGGTCGAATACCTCGGCTTCGACAGCAGCGAGTACGCTGTGCGCCGCTACGGCCGCACCCGCAACCTGCACCTGGCCCGCTTCGGTGATTTCGCCTGGCTGCGGCCCTGCGCCCCGGTCGACCTGCTGATCTGCTCGGACGTGATGCACTACGTGCCCGACCGTGAGCTGCGTGCCGGACTGGCCGGCATGGCGGAGCTGACCGGCGGCGTGGCCTTCCTGGAGACCTTCGCCGCCGAGGACGCGTTCGAGGGCGACCACGAGGGTTTCCAGGCCCGCCCGGCGCGCTGGTACCGGCGGACGCTGGCCCGGCACGGTCTGCAGCCGGTAGGGTCGCATTGCTGGCTCGGTCCCGCCCTGGCAGGCGATGCGGCCGCGCTGGAACGGATGTGAATCCGGATTCATTATTTTCAGCCAACTTAACCTGCGGGACACCCGGATGGGATATGCTGCGCGGCAACATATGACCATACATATTCGGTCGTCATGCTCTATCAACTGCACGAACTGACCCGCAACCTGCTCGCCCCCTGGGTGCACCAGGCCCAGGCCAACGCCAGGTTCTTCGCCAACCAGGGCCACTGGTGGTCGCAGATGCCCGGCGCTGATCGCCTGGCGGCGGTCAATGAACTCTTCCATCGCATCGGCAAGGATTACGAGAAGCCCGAGTGGGGCATCAACGAAATCGACGTCGATGGCGAGCGCGTGCCGATCGTCGTGCACGAGGAAGTGAGCAAGCCGTTCTGCAAGCTGCTGCGCTTCAAGCGCCACAGCAATGAAGCCGACCAGCTGCACACCATGCTCAACCAGCCGTTCGTGCTGGTGGTGGCGCCGCTGTCCGGCCACCACGCCACGCTGCTGCGCGACACCGTGCGCACGCTGCTGCGCGACCACCGCGTGTATGTGACCGACTGGGTCGACGCGCGCATGGTGCCGGCCAGCGAAGGCGAGTTCGGCCTGGACGACTACATCGCCTACATCCAGGAGTTCATCCGCCACCTCGGCGTGGAGCGCCTGCACGTGGTGAGTGTGTGCCAGCCGACCGTACCGGTGCTGGCTGCGGTTTCGCTGATGGCCAGCCGTGGCGAGCCGACGCCGCGCACGCTGGTGATGATGGGTGGCCCGATCGATGCACGCTGCAGCCCGACCGCAGTGAACAACCTGGCCACGCAGAACCCGCTGTCGTGGTTCGAGAACAACGTCATCCACACCGTGCCGGCCAGCTATCCCGGCGCCGGCCGTCGCGTGTACCCGGGCTTCCTGCAGCACGCCGGTTTCCTGTCGATGAACCCGAGCCGCCACTTCAGCTCACACTGGGATTTCTACACCGACCTGGTCAAGGGCGACCTGGAAGACGCCGACGCGCACCGTCGTTTCTACGACGAGTACAACGCGGTGCTGGACATGCCGGCCAAGTACTACCTGGATACCATTTCCGTGGTGTTCCAGGACTTCCTGCTGCCGCGTGGCGAGTGGGTGGTCAATGGCGAGAAGGTCGATCCGTCGGCGATCCGCGATACCGCGCTGCTGAGCATCGAGGGTGAGCTGGACGACATCGCCGGCCTCGGCCAGACCGAAGCCGCGCAGGCGCTGTGCACCGGCATCGACGCTGGCCGCCGTGAGCATTTCATCGTCGAAGGTGCCGGCCACTACGGCATCTTCAGCGGCCGTCGCTGGCGCGAAGTGGTGTACCCGAAGGTGCGCGACTTCTTCGCCGCGCATGCCGAAGCACCGGCGGCGAAGGTCACGAAGAAGAAGAGCAACGTCACCCCGTTGCGGCGAAAGGCGGGGTAACTCGCCCAGGGTGGGTGCCGACCTTGGTCGGTATGCCCTGGTAGATGCCAACCTTGGTTGGCGCTCTACCCTGAATCCCGGTATCTGAAGGATTGTGCCAACCAAGGTTGGCACCTACCAAAGCGAATTCCGCCAAGCGCCCCTGCACTGATGGATCGTGCCAACCAAGGTTGGCACCTACCAGAGCGAAGCCTACCGAAGCGTGGATTCCCGCTTACAGCCGCACGAGCAGGTTCTTGGCGATCAGCCCGTGCAGTTTGCCGATGCCGCGTGCCAGATGCATCGTCAGCAGCAGCAGCAGCGCCCCCGCCGCGGCAACCGCGATTGCCACCAGCGGCGATGCCGCCATCGGCAGTACGTTCACGCCATCGACGTACACGCCCGGAATGTCGCCACTGAAGATCGCCGCGACCGGCGCCCAGATCAGGCTCAGCGACAGCGACAGCAGCGTCACCGCGAGGGTGAAGTAGATGACGCCCAGCGGCAGCATCAGCACGAAGTACAGCAGGGTCAGCCAGGTGCGGCCATCGGTGAACATGTCGCCGATGCGCTGCAGCCAGGTGCGGCTGCGATCGGTGTAACGCGGACGGCGCGGCATGCGCTCGCCCAGCAGCGCTTCCACCAGCCGCCCTTCCAGCAGCGCCAGCCCGCGCACCGAGCCGAAGAACAGCACGGTCAGCGGAATGCCGACGATCAGGATCAGCAGGCCCAGCGACAGCGACAGGCCGGTCACCACCCAGGTGAAGAAGAAGATGCCGGTGGCCAGCGACAGCAGCATGTAGAACAGCGCACCGTAGGTGTGCGGATCGGTCACCACGCCGAAGAAACGCGCCAGCAGCGAGCGCTGCACCGGCGCCGGCGGCGGTGCGGCCGGCTCGACGCCACTGGCTTCGGCCGCTGCGCGCAGCACCGGTGCGGTATCCGCACGCGGCGTGCGCAGCGCGCGGTTCACCGTCACTTCGGTCTCGCGGTAGATGTCGGCCACTTCGTCCGGCGCACCGTAGCTGCCGGCCACGTCAGCGATCACCTCGGCCTCGCTGCGGCCGGGCTGCGCCGCCAGCTCCGAGCGCAGGTATTCCTCGGCGTCGTACAGCGCGTCCTGCACCATCGCCGGGTCGGCGCCTTCCAATGCCGCGCGCAGCTGCGCCAGGTACTGCGGGATGGTCGTGGGCAGGGCTCGGCCTGCCAGGCTCGGGTCGTTCATTGCGGTACCCCCTCCAACACGGAATCGACGGAATCGCGTGTGGCCTGCCAGGCTTGGCGCCATTGCGCCAGCACCTCGCGGCCACGTTCATTGATGCGGTAGTAGCGCCGCGGCGGCCCGCTGCTGGACGGCTCCACATGGCTTTCCAGCAGGCCGGCGCCCTCCAGATTGCGCAGCACCGGGTACAGCGCGCTCTGCTTGCCGCTCAGCACGCCCTCGCCCACCCGCTCCAGCTCCTTGGCGATCAGGTAGCCGTACAGCGGCTCCCCGGCCCGGGCCAGCACCGCCAGCAGGGCCAGCGACACCGTTCCAGCGCTGAGTTCCTTCTGGAACTTCTTCAGCTGGACATCGTCCTCGGACATGACCGGCCCTCCACTACGTTGAAGTCCACAGTAGTGCGAAGTTCGGTATAGCGAATGTGTCGTTAGTCACTCTGCCGGTTGGCGTGGCCGGGCCGCTCACGCAGAATCGAAGCCTCGTTCATGTTCCGGGGTTCCCATGCCGCACCGCCGTCGCCTTGCCCTGACCGCCCTCGCCCTGTCCTGCCTGCTGCCCGTCCTGGCCGGCGCGGCCACGCCCTACCGCAGTCCGCAGCAGATTCTTGATGCTTCGGCGGCCAGCGACTGGCGCACCCCGGACCCGGCCAACCTGCTGTACATGGACCTGCCGGCCGGGCGGGTGATCATCGAGCTGGCGCCGCAGTTCGCCCCGCGCCATGTCGCCAACATCCAGACCTTCGCCCGCGAGCACTTCTGGGACGGCACCAGCATCTACCGCTCGCAGGACAACTTCGTGGTGCAGTTCGGCGATGCCGACGCCGATGACGCCGCCAAGGCCAAGCCGTTCGGCAGCGCCGCGCGCAAGCTGCCGGCCGAATTCGAACGCGCCAGCGCCGGCCTGAAGGTCAGCGTGCTGCCGGATCGCGATGGCTGGGCCGCGCAGACCGGTTTCGTCGACGGCTTCCCGGTCGGCCAGGACCCGCAGGCCGGCAAGGCCTGGCTGGCGCACTGCTACGGCATGCTGGGCGCCGGCCGCAGCAACGAGGAAGACAGCAGCATCGGCGCCGAACTCTATGTAGTGACCGGCCAGTCGCCGCGCCAGCTGGACCGCAACATCACCCTGGTCGGCCGCGTGCTGAAGGGCATGGAGCTGCTCAGTGCAACGCCGCGCGGCCCGGCGCCGATGGGCTTCTACACCGACCCGAAGCTGCGCACGCCGATCGTGTCGATCCGCCGCGCCAGCGATGTGCCGGCGGCCGAGCGCACGCCGATCCAGGTGCTGCGCACCGATTCGAAGACGTTCGCCGATACGGTGGAGGCGCGTCGCAATCGCGTGGATGATTTCTACAAGCGCCCGGCGGGGCATATCGATCTCTGCAATATTCCGGTGCCGGTGAAGTAACGCCGTCGCGGGTTCTGCGCGTGGCGCGTGCTGAAGGTGCTTCATCGTTCATGGGCGTCACTTTTCTTTTCGCGCGAAAAGAAAAGTAACCAAAAGAAACGCGCCGCCAGGTCGCGAGCCGCCGTGCTTCGCACGCCGGTCCCCTGCGCTTCTCGGTGAATCAGGGGACGGCGCGAGGAAGTCAGCCGACTAGCAGTCGGCTCTACAGGACATCGGCGCCTCTTCGCCCCTGATTCCCCTGCGATGCTCGGCTCGCTCAAGGCGGACTGGAAGGTCAAGATCAACCGCAAAAGCATCCACGCATGGCGTGGATCTACTGGGTGCAGCTGTGGCCTTTGATCTGGGTCCGCCTTGAGCGAGCCGAGCACCGCAGGTCCGGCGAGGGCGAAGAGGCGCGGGTGTCTGAGCGCAGCGAGTTCCCGCGCCGTCCCTCGACGGGCCGAGGAGCGCAGGGCACCGATGCGCAGCATCGGCTCGTGACCGGCGGAACGTTTCTTTTGGTTACTTTTCTTTGCGTACAAAGAAAAGTAACGCCCATGAACAATGAATTGCCTTCAGCACGCGCCACGTGCAAAACACCTCAACCCTTCTGACTCACCGCCACGCTACCCAGAATCAACGCACCCGCAATCAGCATCTGCAGCGTCACCGGCTCGCCCAGGAACAACCACGCGAACGCCGCGCCGAACAGCGGAATCAGATAGGTCACGGTCGACGCACGCGACGGGCCGATACGGCCGATCAAACGATAGAACATCAGGAACGCCAGCCCGGTGCAGGCCACGCCAAGCGCGATCGCTGCGCCCCAGGCCTTGGCCGGAATCGCCGCCTGCGGCCAATGGCTGACCGCCATCGGCAGCATCCACAGCGAGGCACACGACAGCGTTGCCGCCGCCGCGGCCGCCGACGGCAGGCCGGTCATGTGCCGCTTCACCAGGTTCACGCCCAGGCCGTACAGCAACGAAGCCGCCGCACCGGCCAGCACCGCGGTGCCGATGCTCAGGCCGGAGACCTTGGCCGTGGCCAGCACCACCACGCCGGCGAAGCCGACCAGCAGCGCGCCCGCACGGCGCATGCCGATCTTTTCACCGAAGAACAGGAACGCGATCAGCGCGGCGAACAGCACCGTCATCGCATTGCAGATCGCACCGATCGCGGCCGGTGCCTGTTCGGCGGCATAGGCGAACAGCACGAACGGCAGCGCCGAGTTGATCAGGCCGATCGGTGCCAGCCACAGCCAGCGCCGCGGCGGGAACTGTGCGCGGGCACGCCACAGGAACGGCAGCAGCACCAGCGCGCCCAGCACCAGCCGCACCTCGACCAGCGCGAACGGGCCGAACGACGGCACCGCCACCCGCATGAACAGGAACGAGCAGCCCCAGATGGCGCCCAGCAGGGTCAATTCCAGCGGCGTGCGCCAGTCGCGCTCGGCCGCCTGTGGGACCGCATTCATGCCCTGCCTCCGTCCATCGTCTGTTCCTCGCCAAGGCAGACAGGATCAGGCGCAGACGCCCGCCACACAAGCGCGTAGTATCGCTGCCAGCCACAAATATGGTTTGAGGCTGGACATGCAGCTACGCCCTTCCCTGCTCCCCGCACTGGCCGTGTTCGCGGTCGCCGCGCGCCACCAGAACTTCGCCCAGGCCGCCCAGGAGCTGCACCTGACCGCCAGCGCGGTCAGCCACCATGTGCGCCGGCTGGAGGAGGTGCTGGAAACCCGGCTGTTCCTGCGCCACGCCCGCGGCGTGCGCCTGACTGCCGAGGGCCGGCAGCTGGCCGACGCCGCCAGCGCCGCCTTCTCCGATGTCGCGGCCGTCGCCCATCACCTGCAGCCGGATGCCGACAGCGTGCCGCTGCGGATCACCACGCTGCGCTCGCTGTCCTACTGCTGGCTGCTGCCACGGCTGCCACGCTTCACCCAGGCCCATCCGCACATCCGCATCGAACTGCACACGGGCAGCGGTCTGGATCGCTACGACGACAACGGCCCGGAAGTCGGCATCCGCTATGGCCTGGGCCAGTGGCCGGGCCTGCGTGCACAGCACCTGATGGATGACTACCTGTTCCCGGTGGCCTCGCCGGCGCTGGCCGGGGTTGAAACGCTGGTCGATCCGGCGCGCATCGCCGACCTGCCGCTGCTGACCGATCTGTCGCCGCAGGGCTGGCGTGACTGGTTCCGCCATGCCGGCGTGAGCCCACCCTCGCCACTGCCGCCGATGCACACCTTCGCCGACAGTACCGATGCGATGCGTGCCGCGGTGTACGGCATGGGCGCGGTGCTGGCACGTACCCACATCGCGCAGCCCTACCTGCAGCGCTACGAAGTGGTACGCCTGCCCGGCCCGGCACTGAAAGCGCGCTATGCGTATCACGTGGTGCACGCCGAAGGGCAACCGCCGAGCCACGCCGCGCGCCTGTTCATTGACTGGTTGCTGGAGCAGGCGCAGGACGAACGCACGCCGATTCCCGCGTTGCCGGAAAGCCTGCTCGGGCGCCCGGCCACACGCGCCTGACTGCGCCCTCACCCGTTCTTTGCTTCACGCTGGCTAGGCTGCAGGCAACCCCACACCGTATCGACGCCATGGCCATGCTGCGACTGCGCATCACCGGAACCGAAGACGACGCCCGTGCCATCAGCGACCTGCTGCTCGGCCTGGACGGCATCGAACATGTCGAGGAAACCGACGACCTGATGCCGCACATGGACGACGACGATTCCAGTTCGGCCGGGCTGTCCGATGACATCGGCCCGGGCATCCACGAACTGGAAGTGGAAGTCGGCAATGAAAGCACCGCGCAGAAGGTGCGCGATGCCGTGCAGGAACTGGCACTGGAGCTGGACGTGTTCGTCGAGTACGAGACCGACGAGGGCTGATGCCGGCGGGTTGCCGGCATCAACCTTCACCTCAGAGGCTGGGCGGCAGCCTGCGGCGGCGGCGACGCCACCACGCCCGCACACCCCAGGCCGCGATCAGGGCCAGCACCGCCACCGGCAGCAGCGCGGCCGCGGCGCGGATCAGGAACGCAACGCTGGTACTGAGGATGCTGCCCGATTCGCTCAGCGCCTCGCCAATCTCGCTGCGGCTGCGCTGGCCCGAGGTGGTATCGAAGTGCATCGTGACCAGCTGGGTATCGATGCGCCGGCGTTGCTGCGCCGAATCCTTGTTGGCCTGTTCGACGCCCGCTTCGATCTCCGACAGGCGCGTGGTGATCGCCATCAGGTCCTCGATCTTCAGGTCCTTGCGGTCCTGGTAGGACAGCAGCCGCGCGTGTTCCTTCTCCAGCCGCGCCTTGGTCAGTGCGGTGTCTGCTACCTCCTGCGCCAGGTCCTCGGCGCGGGTATTGCGCGACTGCAGCGTGCCCCCCTCACCGGCCAGAGCGATCAACGGCTCGGTGCCCTTCGGCGCGATGCGTACCTTGACCTCACCGCTGGGCTGCTCGCCACTGCGCTGGTCGACCTGCAGCACCGCGCAGTCACCGAACTTCGCGCTCTGGCAGGCCTGCGCCACCTGCTGGATGCGCGGTGCAATCTGCGCCGCTTCCAGCTGGATCTGCACGTCATGCTCGTAGGCCAGGAACGCACCTTCCGGCGAAGCGACAGCAGCATCGGCAGCGGCGGCACCCGCCTCCTGCGCCCTCTCGCCGTTCTTGGCACAGGCCGCCAGCGCCAGCAGCAGCACCGGCATCGCCACCACGCGCGTCCACGCGCGCAGCGGCGTCACAGTGCCGCTCCGTCGTAGGACATCACCGCCAACGTGGCCAGGTCCACCTGCGGTACGCAGCGCACGTTCACCGCCACCATCGGCGTGCCGGTGCGCGGGTCCACCGCTTCGCTGTAGGGGGCAACGCCGCACTCGCGGCAGTGGTGATGATCGATGTGGGCTTTGTTGAAGTGGTAGGTGGCCACGTCCGCGGGATTGGTGCTCAGCTGGAACGCCTCGCGCGGGGCAAACCACAGCAGGCTGCCGCGGCGACGGCACATCGAGCAGTTGCAGTCGATGACGTCGCTGATCGGCGCCTCGGCCTGTACGGTGAATGCGATCCTGCCGCAATGGCAGCTTCCCTGGTATTCCATGTCCTGTGCTCCGCTGGAGGGTCCTTGTCAGTGCCCATGGTAATCCTATGGCACGGGGACAAAGCAGCCCCGGAGGCCTATGCTCGGGAATTGACCCCAGTACAGGAACGCCGATGCGCCCGCATCTTCTTGCCCTCGCCCTGGTCGCCGCCCTGGCCGGTTGCCAGCCGGCCGACGCCCCGACCAACGCTTCCACCCCGGCCGCCAACCAGCAGGCCGGTGACGCGGCGGTTGATGCCGCCTTCGCCGACCTGTCCAAGCGCGCTCTGGACACCTGGATGCAGCTCTCGCCGGTCAGCGCCACCCAGATCGGTGACCACCGCTACGACAGCGAGATCGACGACCTGAGCGCCGCCGGCCAGCAGAAGACCCTGGCCGCCTACAAGGCGCTGCTGGGCGAGCTGGACAAGATCGAGGTGGCCAAGCTCGGCCGCGAAAACCAGGTGGACGCGGCGATCCTGCGCAACCAGCTGCAGTCGGAAATCTGGAACGCCGAAGTGCTGCAGTCCGGCAAGTGGGACCCGCAGCTGTACAACGGCATTGCCGGCAGCGCGATCTACGGCCTGATGGCCCGCGAGTTCGCGCCGCTGCCGGAGCGCCTGAAGTCGGCCACCGCGCGTATGGAAAAGCTGCCGGCGATCTTCGCCCAGGCACGCGAGAACCTGGATCCGGCCCGCGTGCCGAAGATCCATGCCGAGACGGTGGCCAAGCAGAACAAGGGCATCCTCAGCATCGTCGATACCTTCATCACCCCGCACATCGGCGAACTGCCGCAGGCCGACCAGCAGCGCCTGCAGGCCGCCATCGATGGCCTGAAGAAGGCGGTGGACGAACAGCAGACCTGGCTGGACAAGACCCTGGTGCCGAACGCCAAGGGCGACTTCCGCATCGGTGCGGAAAAGTACGACCAGAAGCTGAAATTCGCGCTGAACTCGTCGCTGTCGCGCCAGGAGATCGGTGAGCGAGCACGCGCCGAACTCAAGCGCGTGCGCGAAGACATGTACGGCATCGCGCAGACCGTGCTGAAGGACAAGCCGGGCGCACCGGAGATGCCGGCACAGCCGACCGACGAGCAGCAGCAGAAGGCGATCGAGGCCGCGCTGGAGCTGGCCTACGCCGACAAGCCGGCGCGCGACAAGGTGGTCGACGATGCCAAGGCCGCACTGGAGCAGTCCACCGCATTCGTGCGCGAGCACGATCTGATGACCCTGCCCGACGCGCCGGTGGACATCATCCTGATGCCGGAATTCCAGCGTGGCGTGGCCGTGGCCTACTGCGATTCGCCGGGCCCGCTGGACAAGAACCTGAAGACCTTCTACGCCGTGTCGCCGATTCCGGACGACTGGAACGACAAGCAGGTCGACTCGTTCCTGCGTGAGTACAACTCGCGCATGATCCACCTGCTGAGCATCCACGAAGGCACCCCGGGCCACTACCTGGAAGGCTGGCATTCGGCCAAGTTCCCCTCCACCCTGCGTGCGGTGCTGCGTTCGGGCCTGTTCGCCGAAGGCTGGGCGGTCTACACCGAGCGCATGATGCAGGAGCAGGGTTACCTCAACAACGACCCGCTGTTCCACCTGGTGCAGCTGAAGTTCTACCTGCGCACGATCTCCAACGCGATCCTCGACCAGGGCGTACACGTGGACAACTGGGATCGCGAGAAGGCGATGCACCTGATGACCCACGATGCCTTCCAGCAGGAAAGCGAAGCCTCGGGCAAGTGGGTGCGCGCGCAGCTGACCTCGGCACAGCTGCCGACCTACTTCGTCGGTGCGCAGGAACACTTCGACACCCGCAAGGCGATGCAGGACAAGCTGGGCGACAAGTTCAACCTCAAGGCCTATCACGACCAGATGCTGTCCTACGGCGCGCCGCCGGTGCGTTTCGCACGCCAGCTGATGCTGGACCAGCCGATCGAGTGATCGCGCCGGTGTGAGCGGAAACAGAACGGCCCGGGGAAACTCGGGCCGTTTTCTGTTCGGCGTCCCGGGATGGACCCATCCACGCATGGCGTGGATCTACTACCCGCCTGCCAGTAGATCCACGCCATGCGTGGATGGCATTCAATTCACCGCGCGATGCAGCACGCGCTCGAACTGCACGTCACTGCATCCATTCTGCCCACACCCGGGAAGCGCGAGCTCCACCCGACCGGGTGGCTGTACATCGCTCAACGGCAGCGCATCTCGCAGTTGCGCGGTGGTCGGGTAGACGTAGGCCAGGCGGAAGCGCTCGCCACCGCTTTGGCGGTCGCGCCAGCGCTCGAACTGCAGCAGGCCGCCGATCGGTGTCTTCTCATACTGGCCCGGCAACATGTAGTCCGTGATTCCCAGCGCCGCCAGCACGGAACCGATGTTGGAATCGTGGCCGACCAGCAGGCTCACCTTCGGTGACGCCGGATCTTCGAACAGCCCGTTTATTCTTGCCAAAAGCGGCGCGGCCACGTCCCGCGCCACCTCGGGTGTTCCGAACAGGATGTCCTGGTAGCGGTTGCGGATCTGCGCCAGCGCCTGCCATTTGGCCTCCGTGTTCAATCGGCCCCACCCTTCGCGGGGGATGCCACTTCCCTGGTAGTGCTCCATCAACAAGGCATCGACCAACCCGCTGGCCAGGGCCAGCGAACCGGAAGTACGCGGTTCTTTGCCCGGCTCTGCGCTGAAAATGGAATCGGCCGGCGTCAGGTGGCATTCGCTGCGGCCTGCGCACGCAGCCGACTGCGGGTAGCGGGTGATCGCCTCCACCGCCGCCAACGCCGGTGCCAGATCCGATGCAGCCTGCGCCTGTTGCATCGCCGACAACGCGCGTTCGCGGAAGGCCGCATCACCGTTGTGGATCACCGGATTGAACAACGGATCCATCGTGCCCAGCGGCATGCGCTGTTCGACCGCAACATGACAGCCTGGGAACGCACCGGCAACGAAAAACTGCGCGGTGGCCTGGGTGCGCTGCAGGCTGTTGGCGTGCGCGTGGAAGTCGCTCGGCTGCGGGCAGCCCGTTGCCGGCAGCAACTTTGCCTGCCGCAGCCACTGGCCGATGTAACGGCCCATGTAAACCTCCAGCACGCCGCCCTTGGTGGTCAGCTCGCCGGCGCCTACGTCCCAGCTCGGCCAGCGCTCCGGAGTCGCATTGGCCAACGCGCCCGATGCCACCACCGGTGCGCGCAGGTTGTGGCGGCTGAGAAGGATGACCTGCTCGAGGGCTTCGCCTTCCACTGATGGCGATGCAGCGGCTGCGGCAGTGGCGACCAGTGCCAGCACCAGCGCCAGCAGCAGGGGGCGTAGAGAACGAATCATGCGGGCCTCCGACCCCAAGGAATGCATCTACGCATGGCGTGGGTCTACTGGTCTGCAGCCACAAAACCACCGGTCTGCCGCGCCCACAAGCGCGCGTACAGGCCACCGGCCGCAATGAGCTCGGCATGGGTGCCGGTCTCGACAATGCGGCCCTGGTCCATCACCACCAGCCGGTCCATGCGTGCGATGGTCGACAGCCGGTGCGCGATCGCGATCACCGTCTTGCCGCCCATCAGCTGATCCAGGCTGTCCTGGATCGCCGCTTCCACTTCCGAGTCCAGCGCCGAGGTCGCCTCATCCAGCACCAGGATCGGTGCGTCCTTCAGCAGCACGCGGGCGATGGCGATGCGCTGGCGCTGACCACCGGACAGCTTCACGCCGCGCTCGCCCACGTGCGCGTCGTAGCCACGCCGGCCCTGCCCGTCCACCAGCGTATCGATGAAGGCTGCGGCGCGCGCCTTGGCCACGGCGGCATGCAGCTGCTCGTCAGTGGCATCGGGGCGGCCATACAGCAGGTTGTCGCGGATCGAGCGATGCAGCAGCGAGGTGTCCTGGGTGACCACGCCGATCTGCTGGCGCAGGCTCTCCTGGGTGACATGGGCGATGTCCTGATCGTCGATCAGGATGCGGCCGCTTTCCAGGTCGTAGAGCCGCAGCAGCACGTTGACCAGGGTCGACTTGCCGGCACCGGAAGGACCGACCAGGCCGATCTTCTCGCCCGGCTTCACCACCAGGTCCAGTCCGGCGATCACGCCGCCCTTCTTGCCGTAGTGGAAGTGGATGTCCTGGAAGTGCACGCCACCACGGGTCACCTGCAACGGCACCGCATCCTCGCGGTCCTGCACGGTCAGCGGCTGGGCGATGGTAGTGATGCCATCCTGCACCGTACCGATGTCCTCGAAGATGCCGTTGATGGTCCACATGATCCAGCCGGACATGTTGTGGATGCGGATCACCAGGCCGGTCGCCAGCGTGATCGCGCCAACAGTGATGTGGCCACCGTTCCACAGCCACAGCGCGAGCCCACAGGTACCGGCAATCAGGAAACCGTTGACGATGGCGATGGTCAGGTCCATGCCGGTGGTGATGCGGGTCTGCGCACGGTGCTTGACCGCCAGTTCCTGGATCGACTCGGCCACATAGGCCTGCTCGCGTCCGCCATGGGCGAACAGCTTCAACGTGGGAATGTTGGTGTAGCCATCAACGATGCGGCCCATCGCCTTGGAACGCGCTTCGGAGGCGATCCATGCGCGTTCCTTCGCGCGCGGAACGAAGTAGGCCAGGATCACTGCATAGGCCAGCAGCCACAGGATCAACGGCACCATCAGCCGCCAGTCCGCCTGCGCGAACAGGTACAGCGCGGTGCCGGTGTAGACCACGATGTACCAGAGCGAGTCGACCATCTGCACTGCCGATTCGCGCAGCGAGGTACCGGTCTGCATCACCCGGTTGGCCACGCTGCCGGCGAAGTCGTTCTGGAAGAAGTTCAGGCTCTGCCGCACCACGTAGTTGTGCATCAGCCAGCGCGAGCGGTTGCTCAGGCCAGGCACGATGGCCTGGTTGACCAGCAGGTTGTGCAGGCCGACCAGGATTGGCCGCGCGATGACCGTGATGAACAGCATCCAGCCCAGCTCATTGGCATGGCGCTTGAAGAAATCGGCCCCCGGCTGCTCGGCGACCATGTCGACGATGCGGCCCAGGTAATCGAACATCGCCACTTCCACCAGCGCCAGCAGCAGGCCGGCGATCAGGGTGGCCAGCAGCACCGGCCACACCGGGCGCAGGTAGTGCAGGTAGAACGGCAGCACCTTGCGCGGCGGCATGCGCCCGTCCACGGGAGGGAACACCGGAATCAGGGATTCAAACCAACGGAACATCGCATTCCCTCGCCATCAATAGCCGGCGGAGTATCCCACGCCGCGTGTGTACGCCAGCCGATGATCACCGCGGTTCCGGTAGTGCCGGCCGCTGGCCGGCCCCCTCGTGACGTTTCCGGGGATCATCAGGTTGCCGGCCAGCGGCCGGCACTACCGATGGGATTCGTCAAACGGCAGCGCCGGGCCACGCCCGGCGGCGTCATTTCACCGGGGTGAACAGCAGGTCCTGGAAATCGAAGCTGAAATCGGTCAGGTCGGAGATCGACTGCATGCGCACCTCGCGCACCTTGCCGTCCGGATCCAGGCTGAAGTTCACGAACGCGTCGGCGTTGAGCGAACGGTCGTCCCAGCGCACGATGAAGGTGTCATGCTGCCAATGCTCCAGGCGCCCGCTCAGCTGCGCGGTCTTCATGAAGCGCAGGCGCAGGCCCTTGCCCTCGGCACTGACCTGCATGTCGCCATACCAGCGGTCGCGGAACGTGCCGGTGTAGCCGGCCAGTGCCAGCGATGGCTTGCTGCCCTTGTCGCGCGCGCTCTGGTGCTTGGCCCAGGCCTCGTCGGCCTTGTCCTGGCCCTTGGCCACGGCCTTGGCATAGGCGTCCACCCAGTCGTGCTTCTCACCGCCCAGGTAAGCATCAAGCACGCTCAGGGTGATCGCGTTGAATGCCGCGCCTACTTCCTGGTTGGTCAGCACCACCACGCCCAGCTTCTCGCCTGGCACCAGGGTCAAACGCGAGACCATGCCCGGCCAGCCACCGGTATGCCAGACCAGTTTCTGGCCGCGGTAGTCGCTCAGGCTCCAGCCTTCGCCGTAGCCGGCAAAGTTGGCCCGCGCCGGCGCCAGCTCCGGCACGCTCGGCGCCGGAATCGACTGCGGCGTGATCATCCGCCACATCTGCTGCTGGCTCTTGTCGCTGAACAGCGCGGTGCCATCGGCCAGCTTGCCTTCGTCCAGCTGCACCTGCATCCAGCGCGCCATGTCGTGCGCACTGGAATAGATGCCACCGGCGCCGGCATTGTTCGACCAGGTCAGCGGTGCAACGGTACGCAGGTCCTTGAAATCGTACTTGGCGTGGCCGACCGCGGCCCTGTCGCCCGGCTTCAGGTGATCGGCGTTGTAGCGTGTGCCGGCCATGCCCACCTTGTCGAAGATGCGGGTCTGCAGGAACTGCCGGTAGCTCATGCCGGAGACATGCTCGATCACCTGCTGGGCAACCGCGTACAGGATGTTGTCGTACGCATAGCTCTCGCGGAAACCGCCCTTCAGCGGCACCTTGCCCAGCCGCTCCACCACTTCGGCATTGCTGTAGGAGGTGGTCGGCCAGAACAGCAGGTCACCTGCGCCCAGGCTCAGCCCGCTGCGATGCGACAGCAGGTCGCGGATCGTCATCTGCCCGGTCACGAACGGATCGGACATGCGGAACGACGGCAGGTGGTCGATCACCTTGTCGTCCATCTTCAGTTTGCCGTCCTCGGCCAGCAGGTTCAGCGAGGTGGCGGTGAACGCCTTGGTGTTGGAAGCAATGGCGAACAGCGTATCTGCCTGCACCGGTTCCGGCTTGCCCTGCTCGCGCACGCCCCAGCCGCGTTCCAGCACCACCTCGCCATCCTTGACCACGGCCACGGCAATGCCGGGCACGTCGAACTGCGCGCGCACGCGCTCGACGGTCGCATCCAGGTCCTGCAGCTGCGCCGGGGTGGCAGCACTCGCCATGGTCGTGCACGCCAGCAGCACGGCTCCTCCAATCCAGGGTTTCATCCAGCACGATCTCCGAACAGGGGTGGCGGCCATGTGCAGGCCGTCACCGGGGTTTCGCGCGATGGTAACGGTCTGCGGCGCACCCTGCCCTGTGCCATAGGAGGGGTGTCATGGGCGGGAACGGCCAACCGAGCAACGGCTCCACCATCATTCCATGCCTGCGCTATCGCGACGCGCAGGCCGCCATCGACTGGCTGCAGCGCGCCTTCGGCTTCCATGCCCAGGCCGTCTACGCCGATGGCGATACGGTCTTCCATGCACAGCTGACCTTCGGCACCGGCATGATCATGCTCGGCTCGGCCGACAAGGAAAGCGAGTGGAGCCAGCATGCGGCGATGCCTGATGAGGTCGGCGGCCGCCAGACCCAGAACGCCTGCGTGATCGTCACCGATGCCGATGCGCACTATGCACGGGCCAAGGCCGCCGGTGCCCGCATTGTCATCGACATCGCCGACCAGGACTATGGCGGACGCGGCTACGCCTGCGCCGACCCGGAAGGCTATCTGTGGTGGTTCGGCAGCTACGACCCGTGGCGCGCGGACCACGGCCAGTGACCGCGACCGCCCGTCCGGCGGAGATCCGCTGCGGCATCGGTGGCTGGGTGTTTCCCGAATGGCGCGGCGGCGTTTTCTACCCCGTGGGCCTGCCGCAGCGTGAAGAACTGGCCCACGCCAGCCGCGCCCTGCGCTGCATCGAAATCAACGGCACCTTCTACCGCACGCCAACAGCGGCGCAGTGCGCGCAGTGGGCCGCACAGACACCCGACGGTTTCCGGTTTTCGATGAAGGCACCACGGTACCTGGTGCAGCGCCGCGACCTCTCCAGCACGGTGGAAGCGGCCGCGCCCTTCCTGCAGGCGGCGATTGCACTCGGTGACCGGCTCGGCCCGTTGCTGTGGCAGTTCGATCCGCGCCATCCGGCCGATGCCGATGCATTGGGTGCCCTGATGGCGCAGCTGCCGAAGCAACTGGAAGGGGTGACGCTGCAGCATGCGCTGGAGGTCCGCAACGCCGAGGCACATGGCCCGGCACTGGTTGCTGCCGCCCGTCGACACGGCGTGGCGCTGGTGATCGAGGACAGCGACGAGGCGCCACTACACAGCGATGTCAGTGCCGGCTTCGTCTACGCCAGGATCAAGCGCAGCCAGGCCCGCTTGAACGAGGGTCTGCCGGCACCCCTGCAGCAGCACTGGGCCGAACGCGCGCTCCACTGGTCACGCGGCGAGCCGGTGGACGACCTGCCCTGCCAGGCCGCGCCGGCACCGTCAGAGCCGCGCGAGGTCTACCTGCTGTGCATTGGTGCGGGCAAGGCACGCAACCCGGCGGCGGCGATGGCCCTGCAGCGGCGGGTGGATGGGGTCAGCAATTCCTCACGCGGATAGCGCTGCGGTCATCGCCTTGCCTCACAATAGGCGGATGAGCACACCCGACACCCGCAAAGCGCTGTGGCAGATCCACTTCTGTGTCCTGCTGTGGGGCGTCACCGCCATCCTCGGCAAGCTGATCACCCTGCCCGCACTGCCGCTGGTGTGGTGGCGCATGCTGCTGGTGACAGCGATGCTGGCGCTGCTGCCGCGGGTCTGGCTTGGATTGCGCACCCTGCCACTGCGCCTGGTGGTGGGCTACGCCGGCATCGGCGCGCTGGTCGCCCTGCACTGGCTGACGTTCTACGGCGCGGTGAAGCTGGCCAACGCCTCGGTGGCCGCCACCTGCATCGCGCTGGCGCCGGTATTCACCTCGATCATCGAACCGTGGGTAGCCAAGCGACCGTTCCAGCTGCGTGAACTCGCCTTCGGCCTGGCGGTGCTGCCGGGTGTTGCACTGGTGGTCGGTGGCGTGCCCGATGGCATGCGCCTGGGTGTGTTGATCGGCGCGATATCGGCGCTGCTGGTGGCGGTGTTTGGCTCGCTCAACAAGCGCATGGTCAGCCACGCCGATCCGCTTACGGTCACCGCACTGGAGCTGGGCGCCGGCACCCTCACCCTGACCCTGCTGGCGCCACTGATGCCCTACCTGCTGCCGGCGCTGGCCAGCCCGCTATGGGTAGTTCCGGACCTGCACGACGGCATCCTGCTGCTGGTACTGGCCGGGTTCTGCACGCTGCTGCCGTTCGCCCTGGCCCTGGTCGCGCTACGCCACCTGAGCGCCTACACGGTGCAGCTGGTGACCAACCTGGAACCGGTCTACGCGGTGGTGCTGGCGGTGGTGCTGCTGCGCGAGCAGCACGAGGTCACGCCGTGGTTCTACCTGGGCGTGGCGATCATCGTCGGCGCGGTGTTCCTGCATCCGTTGTTGAACCGCCGCAAGCCGGTGCAGCATCCGGAAATTCTCGGTACGTCGGAAGCACGCAACATCGCCGATTGAGCGTATCCGCGCAGGATGCGAATCGCCTTGTCAGCGCTGCGGCCAGTGCCATGCCGGGGCATCCAGCAGGCCCTGCCCGCTCAACAGCGTGCGGCCCTGTTCCTTGTGCAGATGCAGCGAATGACAGCCGGGCGCCTGCTCCAGTGCTGCGATCAGTCGGCTGGCGTGTGAGACCACCCACACCTGGCTGCGCGCACTGGCCGCGATGATCAGCCGCGCCAGCGCCGGCAGCAGGTCCGGATGCAGGCTGGTCTCCGGTTCGTTGAGCACAAGCAGCGGCGGCGGGCGCGGCGTGTGCAGTGCCGCGGCCAGCAGCAGGAAGCGCAGCGTGCCGTCGGACAGCTCGGCCATCGACAACGGCCGCAGCAGCCCCGGCTGGTGGAAGCGCAGGGCGAGTCGACCGTCCAGTTCCTCGAACCCCACCGTGGCGCCCGGGAACGCATCCTCCACGCTGCGCGCCAGTGCGCCCGGATCACCGATCTCGAGGATGGTCACCCAGGCCGCCGCCAGATCGCGACCGTCGTGATGCAGCACCGGCGTGCGCGTGGCCATCGCCGGTTGCCGTGCCGGGGCATCGGCGTCGCTGCGGAAATGGTCGTAGAAGCGCCAGCGACGGATGTACTCGCGCAGGGCGATGGTTTCCGGCATGCGCTGCGGATCGCCAACCTGGGTGAACAGACTGTCGAACAGCGACAACCGGTCATCGACCAGATCCCAACCGCGCGCATGGCGTTGCCGCACCATTGCCCCACGTCGGTCGACCAGCAGGTTGGCGCTGCGCAGGAACGGCCCGGCCCAGATCGCCTCGGCCTTGATCTGCGGGTCCAGTGCGAAGGCCGAACGGCTGGGCGGTGGGTAGCCCAGGTCAATGGCATAGCCGAACTCGTCGGTGGTGAAGCCCAGTTTCAATCCCACCGATTCCTGACGTGGGCCGCCCTGCAAGGGGATTTCGCCGGCAGCAACCCGACGGTCCATTTTTTCCGGCCCCGCCCACAGCGCCGAACCGAGCCCACCTTCGCGGGCCAGAACCGCCGCGACGCCGCCCTGCGCGGTCTCTGCCAGCAGGCGCAGCGCGCGGTACAGGCTGGACTTGCCACTGCCATTGTCGCCGGTCACCACATTCAACTGCTGCAGCGGCAGTATCAGCCCGTGCAGCGAGCGATAGTGGGCGATGGCCAGGGTCTGCAGCATGGTTGTGTCCGTGGGAACAGGAACGGCATGGTGCAGCACGTGGATCGCAGGGAATGCGACGCGCACGGCGTTCGAATGGATTTTTCATCCACGCGTGGCGTGGATCTAACTGGAGCTTCAGCCCGCCCGTTCCACCCGGTTGCGACCATTGCCCTTGGCCCGGTACAGCGCCTTGTCGGCGCGCGCCAGCATGTCACCCACGCTTTCACCTGGCTGGTGCTGGGCAACACCGATGCTGACCGTGACCGGGAATCCAAGCGGCAGGTCAGCCACGGCCAGGCGCAGGAACTCGCATTGCAGTTCGGCCGTGTGCAGGTCGGTGCCCGGCATTACCGCCACGAACTCCTCGCCGCCGTAGCGCGCAGCCATGCCGCGGCCGGCGAAGTGCGAGCGCAGCAGCACGCCCAGCTCGGCCAGCACCCGGTCGCCTGTAGCGTGGCCCTGGAAATCATTGATGTGCTTGAAATGATCGATGTCGAGCAACGCAACGCAGGCGACGCCCGGTTGCCCATCGATCTCCACCACCGCCTCTTCCAGTGCCGCCGCCATTGCGCGGCGGTTGGGCAGGCCGGTCAGCGCATCGGTGCGGCTCTGCTCGGCCAGATCGGCATTCTGCGCCAGCAGCACGTCCTGGTACTCCGCCAACAGGCGCTCGTAGTCATCGCGCTCCAGCATGTGCTTCTGGATGTCGAGCGCGAAACGGCGCAGCTCCATCACCAGCATCACCTGCCGTGACAGCGCGGCCAGTGCCTCGGCCTTGTCGCTGGGCAGGTGCTGCGGATGTGCATCGAACACGCACAGCGTGCCCAGAGGCAGGCCATCGGAACTGATCAGTGGCGCACCGGCGTAGAAGCGGATGTGCGGGTCGCCGGTCACTACCGGATTATCGTGGAAGCGGATGTCCTGCAACGCGTCCTCGACCACCATGATTTCCTGCGGCTGCAGGATGGCGTGGCCACACATCGATTCGCTGCGCAGGTTTTCCGCCGCGTCGATGCCCTGGATCGACTTGAACCACTGCCGTTCGACGTCGATCAGGGTCACCGCCGCCATCGAGGTACCGCAGACCGCCTTGGCGATCGCGACCAGGTCGTCGAAGGATTGCTCACGCTGCGAATCCAGGATCCGGTAGCGGTACAGCGCCTCGAGCCGAAGGGCTTCGTTGGCAGGCTTGTCGGGCTTGATCATGCAGCGTCACGTTCCGGCAGGTCACTGCAAAGTCTAGCTGATGCCCGCGCGTAATCCGCACAACGGGTAGTGCCGGCCGCTGGCCGGCATCCCGCACTCATTCGATGCCTGGAGCAGCCGGCCAGCGGCCGGCACTACCGCGCGTTACCAGTCCAGCTGCTTCGGCAGCAGGCCCTGCAGCTCCTGCTCGGTCAGGTTGCGCCACTGGCCCGGCTTCAGCGCACCGATCTTGATGTTGTCGATGCGCACGCGGCGCAGCTGGGTCACGCGATAGCCGAACTCGGCGGCCATCAGGCGGATCTGCCGGTTCAGTCCCTGCTGCAGGGTGATGCGGAATCCGAACTTGGCGATGCGCGAGGTCTTGCACGGCAGCGTCATCTGGTCGTGGATGCGCACGCCGCGCGCCATGCCACGCAGGAACTCGTCGGTGACCGGCTTGTTCACCGCCACCAGGTACTCCTTCTGGTGGCCGTTCTCGGCACGCAGGATCTGGTTGACGATGTCGCCGTTGCTGGTCATCAGGATCAGGCCTTCGGACTCCTTGTCCAGGCGCCCGATCGGGAAGATGCGCTGTTCGTGGCCGACGAAGTCGACGATGTTGCCCTTGACCGAGGTTTCGGTGGTGCAGGTGACGCCCACCGGCTTGTTCAGCGCGATGTAGACGTGGCGGCGGGCGCCGGGCTTGCGTGCCACGCGCGCGCGCAGCGGCTGGCCGTCGACCAGCACCTGGTCTTCCTCGCCCACCACCGCACCGGTGCCGGCCGCGTGGCCGTTGACGGTGACGCGGCGGGCGGCGATCAGGCGATCGGCCTCGCGGCGGGAGCAGAAGCCGGTGTCGGCGATATGTTTGTTGAGTCGGGTGGTCATCGGTCCATTATCCGGCATCGCCGCCCGCTGCGCTTCATGCCAGGGCCGGCGGATCGAGCTCTTCGCCGTCGAACACCCGGTTGCGACCCGCCCGCTTGGCCACGTACATGGCATGGTCGGCCCGCCGCAGCAGCGCGGCCAGATCATCCTCACCCGGCCGCCACTGCGCCAGTCCGATGCTGGCGGTCACTTCCAGGCCCGGCACCTGCAGGGCCTGGCCGGCTTCGGTGATGCGCTGGCGCAGGCGGTCCAGGCGCGCCGACGCCGCCTCGCGCGGCATGCCCGGCATCAGCAGCAGGAACTCCTCGCCGCCCATCCGCACCACTTCGTCCTGGCTGCGGACTGCCGTGCGCAGGGCACGCGCCACCGCCACCAGCACCTGGTCGCCCACCGCGTGGCCATGGCGGTCGTTGATGTCCTTGAACAGGTCGATGTCGAGAAAACCGATCACCAGCGGGCCGCGCTCACGGTCGACCTGTGCCAGGTGACGGGCCAGCTGCTGCAGGCCGGCCCGGCGGTTGGGCAGCCCGGTCAGGCCATCGGTTTCGGCCAGCTGGCGCAGTTCATCGCGCTGCTGGCGCAGCCGGCCCAACCGCTGGTTCATGGCATAGGCGGCCATCATCAGCAGCCAGGTCACCGACAGCTGCAGTGCTTCCACCCGGTACTCCAGCAGCCACCCCGCACTGCTGGCATCGGCTGCGATCATCACCAGCAGTGGCACCAGCGCCGCCAGGCCCGCCAACGCCCAGCAGTCACCGCGCAACCAGGCACGCATGCCAGCGGCCAGTGACAACAGGCAACCGAGGATGAAGGTCAGCTGCAGGCTCTGCGCGACCAGCGCCAGGGTGTCCCAGCGCAGCCACGGCACCAGCGCGGCCAGTCCCATCAGGCCCCACAGCACAGCCTGCTGTGCCGGCCGCGAGCGTGGCAGCAAGCGGTCCCCACCGTTGAGGCGCCACAGAGCGGGCAGTACCAGCGCCTGGGTCGCGGCGGTCAGCGCCAGCAGCCACCATGCGCCGCGCTCGCCCACCGGCAGCCACGGTTCGGGATAACCGCTCAAGCCGCCAAGAACCGCCTGCCACACCACCACCACGATCGTCGCGCCGATGTAGACCAGGAAGCTGCGGTCACGGGTGGTCAGGTAGGCCATCAATGCCGACAGCGCCAGCGCGATCGCCACCGCGATGCAGGCCGCGCGCACCAGCAGGCGGGCGGTATCGTTCTGCTGGACCGGACTGGGCGCCCCCAGCCGCAAGGTCGGCACCCAGCGCGCTTTCAGCGGCGCCTGCCACGACACCAGGAACGGCTCATGGCTGCCTGCCGCTGGCACCGCCACCAGGCCGATGCCGGCACGGAAGCGCGAATCACGGGTGCGCGCATCGTGCATGTTGCCGCAGATCTCGCGGTCACCATGCTGTACGCGGACTTCGCCAGCGAACACGTTGAACACATCCAGCGCCTGGGGTTGCCCCGACCAGCCCCCGGGCGGCGCCGGCACCTCTACCTGCTCGCGCGGCCCGGCCAGCATCGCGGGCGTACAGCCACGATGGGGTGTCGGTTCGTCCGTCGGTGCGCCAACCAGCAGGAAATCCCGGCCGGCCTCGGCCAGGCGCGCGTGCACCAGACCGGGAAGCAACACTCCCATCAGCAGGACGACCAGCAGCGCCCCTGTTTCGTACCGCCACTGCCTGACGCCCACGCCACATCCTGTTCCTGCTTACGTCCGCGCCCACTGCGCGTCGCCCCTGGCGCGCATTATCGCAGCCGGGCACGCCACGCATGTGTAGACCAAAGTCGCCGTGCGCCGTTCAGCCAGCGGCCGGAGGCCCCTTCACCGCCACCAGGCGGACCGGCCTCAGGTCACTCAGGGTCATCCGTTCCAGCGGCTGCGGCCGCTCGATCGCGTAGCCCTGCAGGCCCTGCACGCCGAGCCGGGTCAGTGCGCCAGCCACCTCGGCGGTTTCCACCCATTCGGCCACCACCTCCATCTGCAGTTCCCGCCCGAGCTCGCTGATCGCCCGCACCGTGGCGTGGCTGACCGGGTCGGTGTCCATGTCACGCACGAAGGTGCCGTCGATCTTCAGGATGTCCGCAGGCAGCTGGCGCAGATAGCCGAACGAGGACAGGCCGGAGCCGAAGTCATCCAGTGCCATCCGGCAGCCACGCGCTTTGACCGCATCGATGAAAGCGCGTGCCTGGCTGAGGTTGCTGATCGCCGCGGTCTCGGTGATCTCGAAACACAGTTTCGAGGCCAGCGCGCGGTTGCGCTCGAGCAGGTCGCAGACGAAGGCGAGGAATCCCGGCTCGGCGATCGACTGCGCCGAAACGTTGACGTTGCACAGGCCCAGCTGGCGCACGTGTGCCGGGCAGACCTGCAGGTGGCGGAACAACAGCCCGAGCACGTGCCGGTCCAGCGCCACCGCCATGCCGTATCGCTCCACCGCCGGCATGAACTGACCGGGCAGATGCAGGCTGCCATCGGTACCACGCATGCGCACCAGCACCTCGTAATGCAGGTAGGACGGATCGCCCACGCGGGCGATGCGCTGCGCGTACAGCAGCATGCGATTCTCCGCCATGGCCAGGCTGACACCCTGCAGACGCTCGGCCTCCTGCCGCCGCTCCTCCAGCGCCATGCGGTTCTCGTTGAAGCAGTGCACGCGGTTGCGACCGGCCTGCTTGGCGGCATAGCAGGCGCTGTCGGCGGCGCTCATCAACCAGTTCGCGTCCGGCGCCTCGGCACTGACCTCGACCACGCCGATGCTGCAGCTCAACTGCGGGCTGCCCTCGCTGATCGGGAACGTGGCCTGGCCCAGGTTGCGGATCACCCGCTGCAGTACCCGCTTGGCTTCATCCTGGCCGGCGTGGGCGAGAAACACCGCGAACTCATCGGCCCCCAGGCGGCCGACCCAATCGCCATCACGCACCGCCGCCACCAGATAGTCGGCGAAACCGCGCAGCATCTGGTCGCCGGCGGCATGACCGAAGCTGTCGTTGACCAGCTTGAAGTGGTCCAGGTTGATGTAGCACAGCGCATGCGTACCACCGTCCGTCCGGACCTGCAGCAGCGCGCGTTCCAGCAGGCGTTCGATCTCGCGGCGGTTGATCAGGCCGGTCAGCGGATCGTGGCTGGCGTGATGCTCGATCTCGCGCGCCAGTGCATGGTTCTGGCTGACATCCTCGATGATCGCGAACACCGACAATCCACCGCCCGAGCTGCGAACCGCGGTACCGCTCCAGCGTCCCCAGACGAGGCTGCCATCGCGCCGCCGGAAACGCAGCTCGCTCGGCCGCAGCTGCCGGTCCCAGTCGATGCGGCCGACACCGTCGAGGACCAGTTCCCCCTCCATCAGCAGGTCACCCAGCAGCATCTGCAGCAGCACATCGCGCCGGTAGTCGAGGATATCCGCCATCGCCTGGTTGGCCTCGACCACGCGGCCATCGGTGTCGAGCTTCAGCATGCCGACATTGGCCTGGTAGAAGGCCGCGCGGAAGCGGCTCTCGTGCTCGGTCAGATCCTTGCCGACGCGACGCGCCAGCGCCACTGCCATCAGGCTGATCACCAGCACCGACAGGCCGCCAACCATCAGCGTGGCGATCCGGACCATGGTGGCCATCCTCAGCAGCGCCTGCGAGAACGCCTGGGCCTGCACCTGCAGGCGGCGGTCGAGATCCCGCAGCTGCTGCAGGTAGCGATTGCGGTCGGCCACGGGCAGTTCACCTGCCGCATGCCTCCGTTGCAGCTCGGCGACCAGGGCCTGCACAGCCTCCAGATCACCATCGGTCTGCCGCCACAGTGCAGTGGCTTCGCGGAATGCTCCCAGGTCACGGGCGTAGCGGAACGAGAACACCAGGCGTGGAATATCGGCGCGCGCGTTGCCGCCCTGCAGGAAACCCTGCCGGGCCTTCTCCTCGTCCGGTACCGCCTGTTCCAGCGCCAGCCGGGCCTGCAGATCCCCCAACGGAATCCGCAGGGCCTGGCGCGCGTCATCCAGGTCCTGCGCATCGCCACGCGCCAGGTAGCGGCTCAGCGCAGCGGTCGCATCCTGCTGCCCCCGCGACCAGTAGCCCTGGCCGGCAATCCAGGCCGTCGAGGCCGCCTGCAGTTCCTGGATCAACGCGGACAGCGCGACCAACCCGATCGCCATGCCCGTCAACAACGCAAAGCGCAATCCCAGGCCACGGGTCATCGGCACCCGCCGGCTCTGCTGGTCCGTGCCACTTCTACCCATCCCGGATCCCCCCGAATGTGCTGCGGTGACAACCTCCCTTGGAACCGACCCAGCCTATGACCGGCAATGTGTTTGCCATGCGAAAAGGGGACGGAGGGGATTAAGTCGTTTTCGGCATAAGCGCACTGCCGGGCATAAACGACTTAATCCCCTCCGTCCCCTTTTCCAGGCCCATAACGGACAACGCCAGCCCGGAGGCTGGCGTTGTTCAGGGCCGCAGGTGCGGCTTAGAAGCTGCGCGGGCCGCGCGGCTTGAAGCCGTCACGACGCGGCGGGCGGCTGTCGCGGTCACCGCCGCGGTCGCCACCGTGGCCACCCGGACCGCCCGGGCCACCGCGACGCGGGCCACCCGGGCCGCCCGGACCACGCTTGTCGAAGCGCGGCTTGAACGGACGCGGGGCCGGGTTGGTGTCTTCACCCGGAGCCAGCGCACGCATCTGCAGCTGCTGGCCGGACACCCACACCTTCTGCAGGTGCGACAGCACGTCCGGCGGCATCTGTGCCGGCAGGTCCAGCAGCGAGAAGTCGTCGTGGATGTCGATGCGGCCGATGAAGCGGCTTTCCAGGCCGGCTTCGTTGGCAATGGCGCCAACGATGTTGGCCGGCTTCACGCCGTGCTGGTGGCCGACCGAAATGCGGTAGGTCTCCATGCCCTGCTCCGGCGCACCACGCGGCGGAACCTCACGGCGCGGACGCTGCTCGAAGCCACCTTCGGCGTCGTCGCGGCGCGGGCCACGCTCGAAGCGCGGACCACGCTCGTTGCGGTCGAAGCGATCGCCACGTTCCGGGCGGTCACCACGGTCGAAGCGTTCGCGTGGTGCGCGCTCTTCACGCGGGGCACGTACCGGCGGCTGCAGCAGGAACGGGGTGTCACCCTGCAGCATCTTGGCCAGCGCGGCAGCCACTTCGATGGCCGGCACGTTCTGCTCGTTCTCGAAACGCTCCAGCAGCTGGCGGTAGAAGTCCAGGCCACCGGCGCCGAGGGTTTCGCTGATGCGCGAGGTGAACTTGTTGATGCGGGTGTCGTTGACCGCTTCCACGCTCGGCAGCTGCATCTCTTCGATCGGCTGGCGGGTGGCGCGCTCGATCTGGCGCAGCATGCCCTTCTCGCGCGGGGTGGCGAACAGGATCGCCTCGCCGCTGCGGCCGGCACGACCGGTACGGCCGATGCGGTGAACGTAGCTTTCGGTGTCGTACGGGATGTCGTAGTTCAGCACGTGGCTGATGCGCTCCACGTCCAGGCCGCGGGCAGCCACGTCGGTGGCGACCAGGATGTCCAGCTTGCCTTCCTTCAGCATGGCGATGGTGCGCTCACGCTGGGCCTGCTGCATGTCACCGTTGATGGCGGCAGCGGCCAGGCCACGGGCCTGCAGCTTGCTGGCCAGTTCTTCGGTGCCGGCCTTGGTGCGCGCGAAGATGATCATCGCGTCGAACGGCTCGACTTCCAGGATGCGGGTCAGCGCGTCCAGCTTGTGCATGCCGCTCACCCACCAGTAACGCTGGCGGATGTTGGCCGAGGTGGTGGTCTTGGCCGCGATGGTCACTTCCACCGGGTCCTGCAGGTAGGTCTGCGCGATGCGGCGGATCTGCGGCGGCATGGTGGCCGAGAACAGGGCCACCTGGCGCTGCTCCGGCAGCTTCTTCAGCACGGCTTCGACGTCGTCGATGAAGCCCATGCGCAGCATTTCATCGGCTTCGTCCAGCACCAGCGTCTTCAGCTCGGACAGGTCCAGGGTGCTGCGGTCCAGGTGGTCGATCACGCGGCCGGGGGTACCGACCACGATGTGCACGCCACGGCGCAGGGCCGACAGCTGCTGGCCGTACGGCTGTCCGCCGTACACCGGCAGCACGCGGAAGCCCGGGATCTTCGACGAATAGGACTGGAACGCCTCGGCAACCTGGATGGCCAGTTCGCGGGTCGGCGCCAGGATCAGGGCCTGCGGCTTGATCTGCTGCAGATCGATGTTGGACAGAACCGGCAGCGCGAACGCTGCGGTCTTGCCGGTGCCGGTCTGGGCCTGGCCCAGCACGTCGCGGCCTTCCAGCATCGCCGGGATGGTAGCGGCCTGGATCGGCGACGGGGTTTCGTAGCCGATGGCGGTGACCGCCTGCATCACGGGCTCGGACAGGCCGAGCTGCGCGAACTGCAGCGGCGCTTGGGAATCTTGGGACATGGGGAACTCCGAAGACACTGCCGTCTTCCTGGCAGTGCGATAAAAAAGGTGATGGTCCGCGCTTTGGGCGCCCTTCTTATCGCGTGCCCTGGCGCTGCTCGGTTGGAGGAGATTTCACTCGCTCAGAGCGGAATCATACCGCATTGATCCTGAACAAGGCGTACAGCTTGCCGTGCGCGTACCGTCATGCCCCAAGCTGGCGCACAATACGCGCCCTCTTCACCGGCCCGGCCGCTGGCTGCGCCCTTCCCCAGGAACCCCGCTCCATGCAGATTCTCGAATTCGACCTCGACGGTGACTACGTCGAACTCAAGCAGCTGCTCAAGCTGGCCGACCTGGTCACCAGTGGCGGCGAGGCCAAGATGGTCATCGGTGACGGCCAGGTGCGGGTTGACGGCGAAGTCGAACTGCGCAAGGCCTGCAAGATCCGCGCAGGCCAGGTGGTCGAGTTCGCCGACAGCCAGATCCGGGTGCTGGCCGCCGGCTGATCTGAACGGGCTGATCTGAACCGGTTCAGGCCACGCGCTGGGTCAGGTGCGAGGCGATCAGCTGCCTGAACGGTGCCACGCCCTGTGCCAGACGCAGGCCCGCCGCGCGCAGCAGCCGTGCCGGGCGGCGATCGTCGGTATACAGGCTGGCGATGGCATTGGTGGCCTCGTACAGCGGCCGCGACGCCAGCCGGTGACCCCGCTGGTAGCTGGCCAGCATGCCGGCGGCAGCGATGTCGGCACCGCGACGCTGCTGTTCGACGATGCCCTGCGCCAGCCGCTGCGCGCTGGCCAGGCCCAGATTGAAGCCATGTGCGGTGACCGGATGCATGCCCACCGCGGCATCGCCGATCAACGCCGAACGCTCGCCGACGAAACCGTGCGCGTACACACCCACCAGCGGATACGCCTGCGGCGTGGCCACTGGCTGCATGCGGCCAAGACGGTGTTCGAAGCAGGCACCGATGGCCTCACCGAAGGCCACCTCGTCCATCGCCAGCAGTTCTTCAATCTGCCGCGGTGGCAGCGTGATCACTGCTGATGCCTGGCCTTCGTTGAGCGGCAGCAACGCCATCGTGCGGCCGTAGCCGAACCATTCCCAGGCAGTGTGGTGATGATCACGCTCAACCTGCATGCGGCACACCAGCATCGACTTGCCGAAGTCGCGCATCTGCGCGCCGATGCCGAGCATGCGGCGGGTTGCGGAGAAGCGGCTGTCAGCGGCGACCAGCAGGCGCGCATGAAGCTGGCTGCCGTCATCGAGTTTGACCACGTGGCCCTGCGCATCGGCCTGCACGCCCAGCACCTTGCGCCCGTCGAACAGCTCCAGGCCGTCCTGCCCCTGCACGGCATCCCATGCAGCGCGGCGGATCAGATGGTTGGGCACCAGCCAACCCAGCGGCTGACCGTCCACCTGGCTGCTGGCGAAGGTCAGCGCGAACGGCGAGCCGCCGTTCATCACCTTGGCATCGCGCAGTTCAGCGACTTCAGCCTGCGGCAGGCGCTGCCACAGCCCCAGCTGCTCCATGCTCTGCCGCGAGGCATGGGTCAGCGCGATCTCACGGCCATCGAAGGCGGCCTCGGCAAGGGCCTGGCGCGGTTGAACTTCGACCAGCCCGACCTGCAGGCCGCTACCGGCCAGCGCACGCGCGAAACACAGCCCCGCCGGTCCGGCGCCGACCACCACCACGTCCATCCTGCGCATGCGCGCCTCCTGCCGTTGATTCAGTCCGCGCCAGCATAGCGCCGCGCACCTGACCGGCCTTGATCTGGATCAGGCCGGGATCACAACAATGCGAACACCAGCGCCAGGATCGACAGCAGCGACACTGCCCAGACCAGGCTGCGCACGTAGGGCACGCCTGCGGCATACAGCGGCAGGTAGACCACCCGTGCCCAGAAGTAGGCCTGCGCCGCCAATGCGGTGGTGTCGTTGCCGCGCCCGGCCAGCACCACTGCGATCGCAGCAGCGGCAAAGAACGGGAAGGTCTCCAGGAAGTTGGCCTGGGCCCGCTGCAGGCGACCGGCCAGCGGGCTGAGTGGCCTGGCTTCGCCATCACGCGCCGAGGCATTCCACTTCATCCCGCGCTCGCGGGTGACTACGGTGGAAGTGGCGAAGATGTAGACAAAGCCCAGCAGCACCGACCAGGCCAGCATCGTCAGTTCAGTTGCCATCGATCATCTCCTCAGGGTGCCGACGCACGCAGGCTGTAACCGGCCAGGCGCCACACCTGGTCCTCGTCGAAACGGAACGAGACGAGCTCGCGTACCGGCTGCGCGCTGTTGGCGAAACGGGTCGGGAAGCTGACGTTGATGTACAGCCCCTCCGGCACCGCGGCACCGGCGCTGTACTTGACCCGGGTGATGGTCGGCTGGCCACGCCCGGCCAGCGCGCCCAGGCGCGTGCGCTCGGCAGTCAACTGGCTGACGAAGGCGGCCTTCGGTACTGCACGGCGCGCGACGGCCGAAGCGCCATCCCACAACTCGCCTGCGCGGTTGGCATCGACCAGCTGCGCCGCCTTCACTGCGGCCGCGCCCATTTCCGCATCCTGCTTCTGCACCTGCGCCTGCTGCGCGGCAGTCAACGCCGGAGCGCCGGCCGTGGCCGGTTTCGCAGCCGCCGGCGATGCCGGTGCGGGGCGCGCGGGTGCCGGTGCAGGCGTGGCCGGCGCGGGTGCCTGCGCCAATGCGGTCAGGGGCAGCAGGGACAGCAGCAGGAGCACGCGCTTCATGGACACCGCCGGTTCTCGGGAAAGAACCGCAGTCTACGCCAGAGCGGTGAGCTGTTCGTCAGCGCGCGTGGGCGCTGCCTTCCACCGCTGCGGCATCGGCCTGCGCGGCAGGCGTGCCGGTGTCTGCTGGCGCCTGTTCGGCCACCGGCGGCGGCTCCGACGGTGCCGGCGGCAACGTTGCCACATCGATTTCCGACAGCGGGCTTTCTTCCGGGCACACCGCATCCGGGAAACCGAAGCGCTGCTTCAGTGCCTGGCCGCAGCTGTTGATCGATTCCATGTCGGCGCCTTCGCGCTTGCACTGCTGGTCGAAGGCGATCAGGAACGCGTCCTTGCGCTGCACGAAGTCGTCACCACAGGCACGCATCTGCTTGATCCGCTCCAGGTCGTCCTGCACCGCGTTGGTGCCATCCAGACCGTACTGGCGTAGTTCGTCCGGCGTCAGCAGGCGCAGGCTGCGGTTGGGCACCGTCATCATCAGATCGGCCACGCCCACCGCCACGCCGTTGCGCTGCAGGTAGTCCTTTACGTTGTCGTAGACCTCGTGCAGCTCGCGGTTGAGCTCGGCGCGCGAGGTGGCCTTGGAACTGATGCGCATCATGCGGTGGATGCCGACCTTGCCCGACAGCAGCCGGTTGTCACCAGCGGCCAGCACGAACACGCAGGCGCTGTGGCAGATCGAGCCTTCGCGCACCCAGATGGTCCAGCCCGATTCACCGATGCTGTCACCGGCGACGATCGCCGATTCCACCTGACCGCCGCTGGAGTCCAGATCGAGGATGCGCTTGTGGATCTTCTGTTCATCGGCGACCACGGCAAGTCGCCACATCATTTCGGCGAAGCCCGGATTGATCTTGCCGGCGTAACGCACACGCATCAGGCCACGCTCGGCACACGGCGCCAGGGCCTGGGCAATCTGCTCGCGCTGCAGGCCCTCCAGCTCGACGCCATCGCCCGCCTCACCGGCGTACTCGGTACTGCAGCTGACCCAGGCGCGGCCATTCTCCAACTGCGCCTGCGGCCAAGGCCGATCCGCCCGGCTGCGCGGCGGCGCCGGCGGTGGCGGTGCGTCAGCCGCATTGATCGACACCATGTTCTCGCCATCGCTGGCCGGCGCCCGCGCCGCCTTGTCGGCAGCGGTCACATTGCCCGGATTCTCCAGCTGACTGCAGCCCGCCAGGGCCAGGCACAACAGGGGCAACCAGCGGAATTTGGCGGACATCGGGCAACCGGGATTCATGGGAGCAAGAGCCACAGTCTACCCGTCCAGGCCGCGCATTCAGCGCGTGGCACTGAACCCCCTCTGACCCTTGGGAAAGTGTGTCGGCCAAGGTCGACACCTACCAACAGCAAAAGCGTGCCGACCAACGGTCGGCACCCACCAACTGCAGCGACCAACTGTCAGAGGTGGGGCGGTGTGGGCTGACAGGACCGTTGGCGCCATGGATGGCGCCATCGAGCCCCCATGGACGGGTTTACGGCGTGTCCTGACAGCCCACACCGCCCCGCCATCCCACGGACTGCCAGCTTTTGATTGAGACGTTGACGTTGACGTTGCGGGTGCAGGGCTGCAAGCCCTGCCAGAACCCCCTCCAGCATCCATGTCCGAATCCGGCGAGTATCGCCGCCCGCACACGCCTAGACTGGCGCCATGGACACCGCCCTCGCCTTCGACACCGCCGCCTGCGACCGCGCCCGTCTGGCCCGCGACGCACGCTTCGACGGCGTGTTCTACACCGCCGTGCGCAGCACCGGCATCTATTGCCGCCCCGTGTGCCCGGCACCGCCACCGAAGCCACGCAACATCACCTACTACCCGACTGCGGCCGCTGCTGCGGCAGCCGGTTACCGCCCGTGCCTGCGCTGCCGCCCCGAGCTGGCACCGCAGGCGCAGCAGGCACTGGCCGGGCAGACCGTGCAGCGCGCACTGGCCCTGATCCATGGTGGCTTCCTGCAGGAACAGCCGGTAGCCGACCTCGCAGAGAAGATCGGACTCAGCGCGCGCCAGCTGCAGCGCCTGTTCGTCGAACATCTGGGCGCAACGCCAGGGCAGATCCACGCCACCCATCGCCTGCTGCTGGCCAAGCAGCTGCTGACCGAGACCACGCTGCCGGTGACCGACGTCGCGCTGGCCGCCGGCTACAACAGCCTGCGCCGTTTCAATACCGCCTTCCTGCAGGGCTGTGGCATGGCACCGACGGCACTGCGTCGCCAGCACCAGCCGCTGGCCGCCGACGATGGCTGCCTGGTACTGCGTCTGGCATACCGGCCACCACTGGATTTCCCACGCATGCTGGCCTTCCTGCGCAAGCGCAGCCTGCCCGGCATCGAGCTGATCGGCGAAGACAGCTACCAGCGCGTGCTCGGCACACCCGAGCGCCCCACCCTGCTGCGCGTCACTGCCGACCCCAAGCGCCCGGAACTGCGCCTGCAGCTGGGCGCGGTCGATCCGCGCCTGATCCCCGACATCGTCCGCCGTGTGCGTCGCGTATTCGATCTGGATGCCGACCTGCAGCAGGTCCACGCCGCACTGGATGAGGAACCCTTGCTGGCGCGTGGCATCGCCGAGCGTCCCGGGCTGCGCGTACCGGGCGGCTGGGATGGCTTCGAAGTGGGCGTGCGCGCGGTGCTCGGCCAACAGGTCAGCGTGGCCGCGGCCACCACCTTCGCGCGGCGGCTGGTGGATGCCTATGGCGCGCACCTGCCGGGCATGCCGCCGGAGTTCGATCGCCAGTTCCCGGCCCCCGAGCTGCTGGCCGAAGCACCACTGGAATCGATCGGCCTGCCACGCAGCCGCGCCGCCACCGTGCGTGCGCTTGCCGCCGCCTGTGCCAGTGGCGCGCTCGACTTCGGCCCAGGCCAGGCGCTGGAAGAGTTCGTTTCCCGCTGCGTGGCACTACCCGGCATCGGTCCGTGGACCGCGCAGTACATCGCCTTGCGCGGGCTCGGCCAGCCCGATGCTTTCCCCGCCGGCGACCTGGTACTGCAGCAGGTGCTCGGCCATGCGCAGGGCCAGCGCCTGAGCGAACGTGCCACCGAAGCACGCTCGCAACCGTGGCGCCCTTGGCGCGCCTATGCCGTGCTGCATCTTTGGCACCTTTCCGGCACTTTCGTTGGAGAACCGACATGACCCTGTTGTTCGACCGTTTCGACAGCCCGATCGGCGTGCTGACCATCGCCGGTGACGAGCGTGGCCTTTCGCATGTGCTGTTCCCGGAAAACCGCCACCCGGCACGCGGCCGCGACGACTGGCACTACGCGCCGGATGCGCTGCCGGAAGCACGCGAGCAGCTGCTGCAGTTCCTGCACGGCGAACGCAGCAGCTTTGACCTGGAGCTTGCGCCACGCGGCACGCCGTTCCAGCTGCGCGTGTGGCAGGCGCTGGCTCTGATCCCGTTCGGCCAGACCTGGAGCTACCTGCAGCTGGCGCAGCATCTGGGCCACCCCAGTGCGACCCGCGCCGTCGGCGCTGCCAATGGGCGCAATCCGCTGCCGATCATCCTGCCCTGCCATCGTGTAATCGGCAGCAACGGGGCACTGACCGGCTTCGGTGGCGGCCTGGAAACCAAGGCCGCACTGCTGCGACTGGAACAACGCCAGGCCCCGCTGTTCGCCTGAGAGGGCTGGCCGGGCTGCGCCCGGCACCCGCAGAGGCAACGGCAAGGTCAAGAGCCAATACGGCTCCGATTTTCTACGCGCTGGGCGGGGCGGTATGGGTGGGCAGGACACGCCGTAAACCCATCCATGGGGGCTCGATGGCGCCATCCATGGCGCCAACGGTCCTGCCCCCCCATACCGCCCCACCTTCGACAGACTCCCGCGGCTGTGGGTAGGTGTCGACCTTGGTCGACACGGTAGATCCACGCCATGCGTGGATGGAAGCATCGGGAACATGTCTGGAGAAAAGCCCCCTTCTTGTTGAAGGGGGCGCGCCGACAGGCGCGGGGATAAGGAAAAATGCGCGGACACGCTGCGCCCTTCGGCGCAGCGTGTCTTGGGCGCGTCATTGCACCGGCTTATCATGGGCGGATGACTTCCGTACGCCTGACCTGCGCGCTGGCGCTGCTGCTGCCATTGGCCGCCTGCACCACCGCGCCCGCCCCTTCCGCCTCCGCTCCCACCGCTGTCGCTGCGGCTGCGCCGCCGAAGCTGCTGCTGATCTCCATCGACGGCCTGCGCGCCGATGCGCTGGACCGCGGCCTGACCCCGAACCTGCAGCGCCTGATCGACGGCGGCGTGCGTGCACGCTGGATGACCCCGTCCTATCCGTCGCTGACCTTCCCCAACCACTACACCATCGTCACCGGCCTGCGCCCGGACCACCACGGCATCGTCAACAACAGCATGGACGATGAAGCCCTAGGCCGGTTCGAGCTGAGCAACCGTGAGGCGGTCACCACCAGCGGCTGGTGGGGCGGCGAACCGATCTGGGTCGGCGCTGAGAACGCCGGGGTTCGTTCGGCCACCACCTCGTGGCCAGGCAGTGAATCGGAAATCCGCGGTGTGCGCCCCAGCCAGTGGCGCGTCTACGACGGCAAGGAACCACTGGAGCAGCGCGCCGGCATCGTGCTCGATTGGCTTGCACAGACCGATGCCGATGCACCCCGCCTGACCACGCTGTACATGGAACATGTGGACAAGGCCGGCCACAACTACGGCCCCGAATCGAAGCAGTATGCCGACGCCATCGTGCGCGCCGACCAGATCGTCGGCCAGGTGCTCGATGGACTGCAGCAGCGCGGCCTGGCCGCGACCACCAACGTGATTGTGGTCTCCGACCATGGCATGGCCAGCGTCCCGGTCGGCCAGGTGATCTCCACCGAATCAATGGCCGCCCCGGCCATCGCGCGCAATGTCAGCCAGGGCCAGTCGGTGGGTTTTGCGCCGTTGGCCGGTCACGAAGCCGCCGCCGAGCGCGCCCTGCTCGGTCGTCACGCGCACTACGAGTGCTGGAAGAAAGAGAACCTGCCGCCGCGCCTGCACTACGGCACCCACCCGCGCATTCCCGCCATTGTCTGCATGATGGATGAAGGCTGGGATGCCCTGCACCAGGAGAAGATCGCCAAGCGCGACCACCAGGATCGTGGCTCGCATGGCTACGACAATGCCCTGCCCTCCATGCGCGCGGTATTCGTGGCCAGTGGCCCGTCGTTCCGCCAGGGCCTGGTGATCGATGGCTTCGACAATGTCGACGTCTACCCGCTGCTGGCCGACCTGCTGCAGGTGCCGGCCGCACCGAACGACGGCAATCCGGAAACGCTGAAGAAAACCCTGCGCTGATCGTACGTCATCCGCCGGGCATGGCCCGGCGAACGCAGCAAGCGGAACGACGAGCACAAAAAAACGCGGCGCCAGGCGCCGCGTTTTTCGTTGAACCGGTCCAGGCCGGATCAGGCCTTGGCGACGGCCTTCTTCGCCACAGCCTTCTTCGCCGGAGCCTTGGCCACGGTCTTCTTGGCAACCGGAGCGGCGGCGCCTACGGCGACCTTGCTCGCGGTGTGCGAACGGGCGTTGCCGTAGCTGGCGTTGTAGCGCTTGCCCTTGGCGGTCTTGCGGTCACCCTTACCCATGTCTTCAACTCCTCAAATGTGAAATCTGGTTACCCCGTACTGACACGGGTTCGGCGGGGCCGCCTTGCTGGGCGCCCCCGCGCACGATCGAAAATCCTATCACGGAGCGCCTAGTGCGCGCAGCTGGCGTCGTGCACGTGACCGTGGTTGAGGCGCAGGTTGACCAGATGGGCGACCCCCACCAGCAGGCCGCCGATGGTCATCACCACCGCGTGTGGCACCGCATTGTGGTGCAGCGGGTCGTACAGCACGCCGGCCCACAACGCGACCAGGCCGGGAATCAGGAAGCCCAGCGCACGCAGCGCACCGTGCCGGCGGTAGCCCCAGACCAGGCTGAACAATCCGAGCAGGGTGACGAACACCACCAGCGCCTGTTCCACCCCATCGCTCAGCCAGAACGACAGGCCCAGCGACGGCGCCGCCGCCAGCAGCACGGGGATCACCGCACAGTGCACCGCGCACAGCATCGAACCAGTGGCGCCGAAACGGTCGAGCAGGTGGCGCAGGCGTGAGGACAGGGACATGACTTCCAGCAGGGTCGGCGAATCGTTATGGAATAATATAACATCTGCTCCCGACCCGCACGGTTTTCCTCCCCCTGTCCCGCTGACGGGATACGTGCGCCCAGCGATTGATACACTGTAACAAAGGACCCGCTCCATGCCCGCCCACACCCCGCGGTTGAAGCCGCATTCCCTCGCTCTGGCCCTCGCCGCCCTGCTGCCTTCGGTTGCCTTTGCCGCCGGCGATGACAGCGCTCAGCGTGACCGCCACCTGACTGAACTGTCGTCGGTGCAGGTCACCGCGTCGCCACTGCAGGGCGATGCCGAATCGCTGGCGCGCCCGGTGGAGGTACTGGCCGGCGAACGCCTGGACGAGCAGAAGGCCGGCACCCTCGGCGATACCGTGGCCAAGCTGCCGGGCGTGCAGAGCACGTTCTTCGGCCCTGGCGTCGGCCGCCCGATCATCCGCGGCCAGGAAGGCCCGCGCGTGGCTGTGCTGTCCAATGGCATGGGCAACATGGATGCCTCCACCGTCAGCGCCGACCATGCCACCAGCATCGAGCCGTTCCTCGCCGACCAGATCGAAGTGCTGAAGGGCCCGGCCACGCTGCTGTTCGGCAGTGGCGCCATCGGTGGCGCGGTCAATGTGGTGGATGGCCGCATCGCCCGCGAGCTGCCGGAGCGCCCGCTCAGCGGCCGCGCCGAACTGCGCGGCAATTCGGTGAACAACGAGCGCAGCGGCATGTTCCGCCTCGATGGCGTCAGCGGCAATGTCGTGCTGCATGTGGACGGCCTGGTGCGCAATGGCGACGACTACCGCATTCCCGGCTATGCAGTGATCGACAGCCTTGAAGACCATCACGATCACAACCATGAGCACGCGGGCGAAGAAGGCGAAGAACCGCGCCGCGGCCGCCTCGACAACAGCTCCATCCGCACCCGCGCCGGCGGCGTCGGCGCGACCTGGCTGGGCGACGGCGGCTACTTCGGCGTATCGGCCAGCACCTATCGCACCAACTACGGCATTCCCAATGGCGCGCACGTGCATGCCGATGGCGATGATCATGGCCATGACCACGGCCACGGCCATGGCGATGAAGAGGAAGGCGGCGACGAGCATGACGTGCGCATCGACATGGTGCAGAACCGCTTCGAGACCAAGGCCGGCATCTACAACCCGGTCTCGTTCCTGAAGAACATCAATGCACGCGTGGCCTATACCGACTACGAGCACGTGGAGCTGGAAGCCGGCACGCCGTCCACCCGCTTCACCAACCGTGGCATCGAGGCGCGCCTGGAAGCGGTGCAGCAGCAGATCGGTGGCTGGGACGGCGCCTTCGGCCTGCAGTTCGGCAACAGTGATTTCGGTGCCAAGGGCGAAGAGGCGTTCGTTCCGGATACCGGCACCAAGAACATCGGACTGTTCGTGCTGCAGGAAAAGCAGTTCGGCCCGTTCAAGCTGGAACTGGGCGGCCGCCACGACCAGGTCAAGCTGGACCCGACCGGTGACTATCGCCGCCGTACCTTCGGCGCCACCAACCTGTCTGCGGCCGGCATCTGGAAGCTCAACGACACCGTCGACCTGCGCATCGGCGTGGACAGCTCCGAGCGTGCACCGACCAACGAAGAGCTGTATGCCGCCGGCGCGCATATCGCCACCCGCTCGCTGGAAATCGGCGACGCCAACCTGAAGACCGAGCGCGGCCAGCGCGTGGAACTGGGTATCCACACCCACAGCGAACGCCTGGACTTCTCGGCGTCGGTCTACCAGACCAAATTCAAGGACTTCATCTACCTGGCCGACACCGGCGTTACCGAGGGTCTGCCGGTCCGCGCCTGGACGCAACAGGATGCGGTGTTCCGCGGTGCCGAAGCCGAAGCGCTGGTGCACCTGTTCGAAGGCGGCGCCGGTGACTGGGATCTGCGCGTGTTCGGCGACTACGTGAAGGCCAAGCTGGATGGCAACGGCAGCCGCAACCTCGACATCGCCGTGCCGCATGGCGACCACAACCACAACTACAGCGTGGAGCTGGCCAACACCGGCTACCTGCCGCGCATCGCCCCGGCCCGCGTCGGCGCCGACCTGCGCTGGTCGAAGGACGGCTGGCGCGCCTCGGTCGGTGCGGTCCGCTACAGCCGCCAGAAGGATGTCGCCCAGAACGAAGCACCGAGCGACGGCTACACCCTGGTCGACGCGCACCTGGCCTACCGCTGGGATCGCAACGCCAGCAACAGCTACGAGGTGTTCCTGGATGGCAGCAACCTGACCAACCGCGAAGTGCGTCCGCATACCTCGCTGCTGCGTGATTACTCGCCGCTGCCGGGCCGTGGTGTCGCATTCGGCATCCGCGCGTTCTTCTGATCGCGTAGTGGAGTCGGATCCCATTCCAGAGGAATGGGTTCTGACCCCAGCCTCAGCCCACGCATGGCGTGGATCCAATGCAAGCAGATCCGATGGGGGCCTTCTGGCCCCCATCTCTTTGTGCAGCATCCATCACGCATTCGTCACAAAGATGTGCGTACCACAACAAGCGGACAATCCCGTCACTCAAAGTCTCGCCAATCGGACACTTTTGTCCGAAAATAATTCCATGACTGCCCAACGTGCCGATGCTGCTGCCCGCCGTGCCCTTATCCTCGATGCCGCCGATCACGTGTTCGGCCAACATGGCGTCACCGCCCCGCTGGACCTGGTGGTCGAACGCGCCCAGGTGGGCCGCGCCACCCTGTACCGCAACTTCCCCGACCGCACCGCGCTGATCCAGGCCCTGCTGCAACGTACGGTCGACCGTATCCGGCGCCAGGTCGAGCAGCTCGGCGACCGCGACGATGCCCTTTTCGAAGTGTTCGAGGGTATGGCCCAGCGCATCATCGATTCGCCGGCACTGGCCGATTACTGGCGCGCGGTGGATTCGGACGTGCCAGCCATGCGCACCGCGCGCGAGACCGTGCGCGATCTGCTGGAAGCACCGATCGCCCGTGCCAAGGCCGCCGGCCTGTGCCGGGCCGACCTGGAGAAGACGGATATTTCACTGATCTCGGGCATGCTGGGCGCGGCCCTGCGCGGCAAGACCCGCGACGAGCGCGCCCACCTGGCCGGGCGCGCCCTGCAGCTGCTGCGCGGGGGTCTCCAGGGAGCAACCAGCGAGGCCCGCTGATGGTCCAGCCGTATCTGAAGCCGGTTCCGGATTGGGAGGAGCACGAAAAGCCGACCATGCCCGGTTCGGCGTCGATGCCCTGGCACCCACCGTATCGACGCGTGGCCTATGCACTGGTGTCGCTGCTGGTGGCGATCACCGGTGGCCTTGGCAATGCACTGGTCACCGCCAACCTGCCCTTCCTGCAGGGCCAGCTGGCACTGACGCCGACCCAGGGCAGCTGGCTGGTGGCGGCCTATGCAATGGTCAACGTCACGGCCAACCTGCTGGCCTTCAAGTTCCGCCAGCAGTACGGCATCCGCCTGTTCGCCGAGATCGGCCTGGGCCTGTACGCAGCACTGGCGGTGCTGCACCTGTTCGTTGGCAGCTTCGAGACCACGATGCTGACCCGTGCCGCCAGCGGCTTCGCTGGCGCCGCCTGTTCGACACTGGGCACGCTGTACATGCTGCAGGCGCTGCCACGACGGTTCACCGGCAATCTGCTGGTGGTTGGCGTGGGCCTCTCGCAGCTGGCGGTGCCGATCGCCTGGATCGTCTCGCCGGGCCTGGTCGATACCGGCCAGTGGCACCAGCTCTACTCGTTTGAAGCCGGGCTGGCCCTGTGCGCGTTCGCGGCGGTGGTGGTGCTGAAGCTGCCGCCCGGCATCCAGGTGAAAGCCTTCGAGCCGCTGGACTTCCTCACCTTCGCCCTGCTCGCCCCCGCCGTTGCCCTGCTGGTGATCGTACTGGCGCAGGGCTACACCCGCTGGTGGCTCAACACACCGTGGCTGGGCTGGGCGCTGGTCGCATCGATCGTGCTCTCCACCACTGCCTTCATCATCGAACACTACCGGCGCAATCCGCTGCTGCAGATCCGCTGGCTGTCGAAGTTGCCGGTGCTGCACTTCATCGTCGGCGCGTTCCTGATCCGCTTCCTGACCACCGAGCAGTCCTATGGCGTGGTCAACCTGATGCGCACGCTGGGCATGGGCCCGGACCAGATGCGCCCGCTGTTCGTGGTGATCCTCGCGGGCGTGGTCACCGGCATCGCCGGTGCCTCGCTGACCTTCGGCCCAAAGCGGCTGATCGCGCAGCTGCTGATGGCGATCCTGCTGCTCGGCGCTGCCGCCTTCTTCGATCAGCACCGCACCAGCATGGATCGACCGCACGATTTCTATGTCAGCCAGTTCCTGGCCTCGGTCGGTGCCGGCATGTTCATGGGCCCGTTGATCATGCTCGGCATTTCCGCGGCGCTGAAGCAGGGTGTGGACCACATGATCACCTTCCTGGTGACGCTGTCGATCACACAGACGCTGGGCGGCCTGGCCGGCTCGGCGGTGCTGGGTACCTTCCAGCTGCACCGCGAGCAGCTGTACTCCAGCGCGTTGACCAGCCAGCTCGACCCGGCCGACCCGGTGGTGGCACAACGCCTGCGCCTCCAGCAGCAGCTGTACAGCGCACAGATCACCGACCCGGTGCTGCGCAGTGCGCAGGGCAGCGCGCAGCTGGCGCAGACCGCCCGCCGCGAAGCCAACGTGCGTGGCTTCAATGACGTGTTCACGCTGAGCGGATGGCTGGCGATCGGCTTCCTGTGCTGGTTGCTGCTGCTGTCGCTGCGCACCGCCGTGCTCAAGCAATGGCGCAAGCGCCACCCCACTTCCCCCGCTGCGGCCACGCCGGCCGCGCTCCGCTGAGTCCTCCACATGCCCCCCGTCCCGCCCCGACCCGACGACACCGACAACGTGACCCCACCGCCACCGACCGACGCGGCGCCTGCACCCACGCCCGTTGAACCGGCGGTCGCGCCGAAGTACCTCAAGCCCAGCGCGCGCAGCGTGGTGGTGATGGTGGTGGTGGCCTTGCTGGGCATTGCGCTGATCCTGCGCGCCTGGCACCTGTGGCCGTTCACCAGCAGCGTGATGGTGACCGACAACGCCTATGTGCGCGGGCAGATCACGGTGATGGCGCCACAGGTGAACGGCTACGTGACCGAAGTGCTGGTGAAGGACTTCCAGCACGTAAGGGAGGGCGAGCCGCTGCTGCGCATCGATGACCGCATCTACACGCAGCGTGTCGCCCAGGCGCAGGCAACGCTGGACAGCGCACGTGCGGCACTGGCCAACTCGGACCAGTCGCAGGCGCAGAACCGTGCGCAGATCGCCTCCGCACACGCCACATTGTCGGCCGGCCAGGCGGAGCTGCAACGCTCGCGCAACGAGCTGAAGCGCTACGAGGAACTGGCCGCGCAGCAACTGGTGTCGGTCAACGACCGCGACAAGTTCCGCACCACCCAGGCCTCAGCACAGGCCAGCGTGCAGCAGTCGCAGGCGCAGATCCGCATCGCCGAGGAAACGCTGGTGTCGACCCAGGTGGCGCGCAAGAGCCTGGAGGCCCAGGTGGAAAGTGCACAGGCACAACTGGAACTGGCGCGCATCGACCTGGCCAACACGGTGATCCACGCACCGCGCGACGGCCAGATCAGCGAAGCCAGCGTGCGCGTGGGCCAGTACGTCGCCGCCGGTTCGCAGCTGCTGTTCCTGGTGCCTGACGCGCTATGGGTGGTGGCCAACTACAAGGAAGGCCAGACCTGGGGCATGGCGATCGGTCAGCCGGCCACGTTCTCGGTGGACGCGTTCCAGGGCCAGGTGCTGCGCGGCCGCGTGCAGGAGATCGCACCCGCCACAGGTTCGGAGTTCAGCGTGCTGCGCCCGGACAACGCCAGCGGCAACTTCACCAAGGTGGTGCAGCGGCTGCCGGTGCGGATATCGATCAATGAAGGTCAGACGCTGGCCGCACAGCTGCGGCCCGGCATGTCGGTGATCGTGCGGGTAGATACCCGGTCCAAGCCGATGGACTAGGGTGCAGGCTGCTGACTGCCTTCACCCCATTGATCCGCTACCGTTGCGGATCTGGATCAGGATCGCTGGAAGACGATGAAATTTACGACACTGGCCAGGCGGGCGGCCAAGGACACGCTGGAAGCGGAAGATCTGATCGCCTTCGTGCAGGAGCACGGCGCCGAAGGTGGCAAGGAAATTGAGCGGCTGCGGATACTGCACGGTTGGCCGGATGATGGCCTGCTGGGCGATGGTAGCCGGGTCGTACCGTTCGGCGGCTGGGCCAAGGCCTGCACCGCCTGGGGACGCCAGGGCGTGGAAGGCCTGCGCGATATGCTGGGGGACCCCCAGCTGGCAGTGTTCGCGCTCGGCACACTGGCCGATGTGAGTGGCCCCGCCGCCATTGCCGTCCTGCTGGACTTTGCCGAACGCGCTGACTGGTCGCGTGCGGGCACACCGCGTGATCTGCCCTGCCAGGCGCTTTACTGCCTCAATACCGCGCTTTCAGGGAAGACCGGCGTTGAGGTTACACCCGGCATGCAGGCGTCGATGCTGCGTATCGCCAAGCTCATCTGGGACGCCAGGGTGCCCAATGTGCATTTCCTGGCGCAGGCACTGTATTTCGTGCGCCATGCCGACCCGGTACCAGCGCTCGCCTGGGTCGAGCAGTTGCGGGTGGACGACCCTGTACTGGTCGACGCACAGCGCAGCGTCCTGAAGCGTCTGAAAGAGCACGCCGCCCGGGACTGAGCGTGCGGCTCAGTCCGGGTATGCGCCGCGACTCAGCCCGCGCAGCGCGCGCAGAGCCCGTGCACTTCCAGGGTCTGCGCCTGCGGCTGGAAGCCCAGCTCCTTGGCGCGCTTCTCCAGCTGGGTGACGATCTCGCGGTCTTCCAGCTCCACCGCGCTGTGGCAGCTGTTGCAGATCAGGAACGGCACCGAGTGCGCGGCACTGCTGGGATGGTGGCAGGCCACGAAGGCATTCACCGATTCCAACTTGTGCACGAAGCCATTGGCCATCAGGAAGTCCAGCGCGCGGTACACGGTGGGCGGGGCATCGGCGCCCACGCCCTTGCCGTTACGCACCCATTCCAGCAGCTCGTAGGCCTTGACCGGCTTGCCGGCCTCGGCGATCAGCTTCAGCACATTGGCGCGGATCGGGGTCAGGCGCAGCCCGCGTTCGCGCGAGACGCGCTCGACCACCGCCACGAAATCCGATGCGTCGTGGACGTGGTGGTGCGGGGCGGTACAGGCAGTGGCGGTCTTGGCGGGCATGCGCGTTCTCCGGTTCGGGCCTGGCAAGGATGCCTCAGGCCGTTGCTACCTTGGTGATGGCCACATCAATGCGTTTCAAGGCCTGCTCGCGGCCGGCCAGGTAAACGGTATGGGAAATGTCCGGACTGACCTGGGTGCCGGTGATGGCCACGCGCAGCGGCTGGGCAACCTTGCCCATGCCGATTTCCAGCGCTGCGGCCGCGTCGTGCAGGGCGACGCCCACCGACTCGGCGGTCCATTCCGGCAGGGCGGCCAGCAGCTCGCGGGCCTTGCCCAGCGCCACCTCGGCACCGGCCTTGAAGTGCTTGGCCACCGCCGCTTCGTCGTACTCGGTCAGCGGCTGGTACCAGACCACGGCCTTCTCGGCCATTTCCTTCAGGGTCTGCACGCGTTCACGCAGGGCGATCACCACGTCCTCCGGGGCGGGGCCGGCGGCCACGTCCAGGCCCAGCTTCTGCAGCTGGTAGACCAGGTGCGGCACGATGGCGGCCACGTCCTCGGTCTTCAGGAAGTGCTGGTTGACCCAACCCAGCTTGGCCATGTCCAGGCGCGAGGCCTTGGAGTTGCAGTCCTTCACGTCGAACAGCTCGATCAGCTCCTGGCGGCTGAACAGCTCCTGGTCACCGTGCGACCAGCCCAGGCGGGCCAGGTAGCTCAGCAGCGCATCAGGCAGGTAGCCGGCGTCCTTGTACTGCATCACGTCGGCCGCGCCGGTGCGCTTGGACAGCTTGGCGCCCTGCTCGTCCAGGATCATCGGCATGTGGCCGAACTTCGGCACCGGCGCACCGATGCCTTCGTACAGGTTGATCTGGCGCGGGGTGTTGTTGATGTGGTCGTCGCCGCGGATGACCTCGGTGATGCCCATGTCCCAGTCGTCCACCACCACCGCGAAGTTGTAGGTGGGGTAGCCGTCCGGGCGGAAGATGACCATGTCATCCAGCTCGCTGTTGGCGATCTCGATACGGCCCTTGATCAGGTCGTCGAACACCACCGTACCTTCCAGCGGATTCTTGAAGCGGATGACGCGGTTCGGGTCGTCCCTGCGCGGCAGGCCCAGCTCGCGCGCGGCACCGTTGTAGCGCGGCTTCTCCTGCCTGGCCATGGCGGCCTCGCGCATCGCGTCAAGCTCTTCGCGGGTCTCGTATGCGTAATACGCCTTGCCGTCGGCCACCAGCTGTTCGGCCACTTCCAGGTAACGGGCGACGCGGTCGGTCTGGTAGATCGGGCCTTCGTCATAGTCCAGGCCCAGCCACTCCATCGCCTCCAGGATCGCGTCGATCGCGCCCTGGGTGCTGCGTTCACGGTCGGTGTCCTCGATGCGCAGCACGAACTCGCCGCCACGGTGGCGGGCCTCCAGCCAGCAGTACAGCGCGGTGCGGGCACCGCCGATGTGCAGGTAACCGGTGGGGCTGGGGGCGAAGCGGGTGCGGCAGGTCATGGACGGCTCGAGGAACGGGAATCCCCCGATTTTACCAGCCCACCGCCCCCTACGGAAAAAGGGGACGGAGGGGATTAAGTCGCGATTGCCCAGCCGCTGGGCCTGCAACCGGGAAACGGAGGGGAGAAACGACTTAATCCCCTCCGTCCCCTTTTACGGTTCTACCTTGCGGGGGAAGGACTGCTCGCGCATCGCGGCGTTATAGGCGAACGAGGCGACGATGGCCGCGGCCTGCTTCAGGTCTTCCGGTTCGGCGTGGTCCCAGGTGTCCAGGTGGCTGTGGTGGACGTTGGTGAAGTAGTCCAGCCGGTCCTGGATGAACTGGAAGCCCGGCAGGCCGATGCGGTCGAAGCTGATGTGGTCGGTGCTGCCGGTGTTGCGGGTGGCCACGGTGGTGGCGCCCACGTCATGGAACGGGGCCAGCCAGGCTTCGAAGATCGGCATCGCCGCCAGGTTTTCCTGTGCATAGATGCCACGGAAGCGGCCCGAGCCGTTGTCCATGTTGAAGTAGACCTGGAACTTGCCGTAGTCGCGGGTCTTCTGCAGCGCGCCGGTCGGCTCGCGCAGCGAGGCCGGCAGCGCCTTCTGCGCCGGGTCGGTGGGTACCGGGAAACGGCCGAAGTGCTTGGCCACATAGGCCTGCGAGCCGATCAGGCCCTGCTCCTCGCCGCTCCACAGCGCCACCCGGATGGTGCGCTTGGGCTTGGCGCCGGTGGCCTTGAGGATGCGCATCGCTTCCATCATCACCGCCACGCCGGCCGCGTTGTCGGCCGCACCGGTACCGCTGTGCCAGGAATCCAGGTGCGCGCCGATCATCACCACTTCATCGGGCCTGCTGCTGCCACGGATCTCGGCCAGCGTGTTGTAACCCGGCTGGTCGGCCTCGTCGGTGAAGCGCGCAGCCACATCCACGCGCAGGCGCACTGTCTGCTTGGCCTCCAGCGCGCGCACCAGCGGATTGAAGTGCTCGCTGATCATCGCCAGTTCGGGAATGCCCACCGACTCACCGGCCTTGCGCGAGCCGCCGCCGGCAACGCGGATGATGCCGTTGTCCCAGCTGCTGATGCTGATCGAGGCCAGCGCGCCTTCTTCAACGAAGAACGCATTGACCTTGGTCGCCAGCTGCTGGCGTTCCTGGTATTCCTTGACCCGCTTCGCACGCTCGGCGGTGGCGTCCTTGTCCTTGGGCAGGGTGAACTCCTGCAGGCCCTCCAGCGAGGTAGCGTCGTGGCGGTGCGAATCCGCCTCGGTGCCGCGCTTGTACTCGCGCGCCTCGCCCAGCAGCAGGATCTTGCCGCGCAGCTTGCCGCGGTACTTCTCGATGTCCTCGGGCTTCTTGATCTCGACCTGCACCAGTTCGCCTTCAACCGGTCCCTTGGTGCCCGGCGTCCACGCCTTCGGCAGTGCATGCAGCGGCTGTACACGGTCCCCCAGCATCTCCACGCTGGCCGAGGTGAACTCCCAGCCGCGCCCGAAGTCGTCGAAGGCTTCGTCGTGGACGTTGTCCAGCTTCCATTCGTTGAACTTGCCGCGGGTCCACGCATTGGCGCGGCCCATCGCCGGCGAGTTGGTCAGTCGCGGGCCGATGCGTTCGGTGAGGTAGCTGAAGGTGTCCATCACCTGCGAACGGTGGAAGGCCTCCTGGCGGATGCGGCTGACCATGTCCAGGTCCACCGGCTCGCGCTGCTGCGCGCCTGCATTGCCACCCACCGCCAGCGCTGCGGCCAGCATGCCCCACTTCAACACATCGCACCCCTGCCCTTCGGCTCGATCATCAACCCATCGAGTCTAGCCAGCAGGGGCGCGCCGATACCGTCCCATCGGTCATGGACAGCGACAGTAGATCCAGGCCATGCGTGGATGAACAACCGAATCACCCACTCCATCCCAGCCACAACTGCGCCCGTTCCGGCAGCAGCAGCAACCAGTGCCGCCGGTCGATGCTGCTGCAGCCGTACACCGCCGCATGCGCGGGCCAGTCCTCGGGCAGGCCGCCGATGCCGATCTCGGCCAGCGCCTCCGCCCCGGCCTTCCATGGCCGGTAGCGCGGCACCCGGCCAGCCAGCGCGCCGCGTCCCTGCCGCGCGCCGTGCAGCCAGGCCAGTCCCTGGCCCTGCAATCCCTCGCAGGTCACCGCTGCCAGCTGGAAGCGGACCAGACCGGGGGCGATCCGTGCCCCGGGCAGGGCCGCCAGCACGCCATGTGCCTGCAGCAGTGCATCCACTTCCAGCAGGGCCGGAATGCCCTGCCGTGCCCGTTGCCGCAATCCCTGGCGCCAGCTCATGGCGTACTCCTTACTTCAGTTCCGCGCCAAGCGCGTACCAGTCCACCCGGCGGGTCACCCACATCGCCAGCGCCAGGATCACGAACAGCAGCAGCGAACCCATCAGCAGTGCGTTGTTCTCCGACACCAGCAGGCCATACAGCGCGCCATACAACACGGTCAGCAGCGCAGCGAAGCCGAGGCCGCGCTTCCAGTGGCCCAGCACGTTGGCCAGGTACACCGCCTGCAGGCCGATACAGGCCACCGCCGAGACCAGGTAGGCCTTCCAGAACGCGATGTGCTCGGACAGGCTGATCAGCAGCAGGAAGAAGATCGCCAGCGCCAGGCCCACCATGAGGTACTGCAGCGGGTGGATGCGCAGTGACCTGATCAGCTCGAACAGGATGAAGCCGACGAAGGTGAGCAGCACGAACAGCACGCCGTATTTCGAGGCACGGTCGGCCTGGGTGTAGGCATCGACCGGATCAACCAGCGACACCGTCACCGCCTGCGACTCGACCGAACCATCATTGCGCAGCTGTCGCTGTGCATCGGAGGCCAGCGAAGACACCGCCCAGCGCGCATCGAAGCCCTGTGCGTCGACGCGACGTTCGTTGGGCAGGAAGGCGCCGCTGAACGACGGATGCGGCCAGCTCGAACGCAGTGCGATCTTGGTGTCATCGCCCACCGGCACCACCGACAGCATGCGGCTGCCATCCAGGCGCAGCTCGAGTTCGACGGTGCTGGCAGCCAGCGTGCCGCCCTGTACCGCAGCAAAACCGGCCACCGGCGCATGCAGGCCTCGCCCCACCTCGCTGGCCGCACCAACCCCCGGCAGCAGGCGCAGCTGCTTGCCATCCACGCGCAGGTTCGGCGTACCGACCAGACCACGCACATCGGAAATGCCCACCGCCACATACGGCTGGCCGTAGCTGCGGCCGGCCTTCACCGGATAGTCGTCTGCAGCGAACGTCGCCTTCATCTGGCCGTTCCAGCTGTATACCGGCACCTTGAACAGGCCGACCTCACGCTGGCTCGGCAGCATCTCGCCGCCCACCTCCAGCGACGCTGGCATCTGCAGCCAGTGCCCCTCGGTGACCTGCACCTCGGTCTTCTTGACGCCCAGCGGGTCGACCAGTTCAACCTGCTTGCGTTCCACCCACGGCACCACCCGCACCGGGCCCACCAGCTGCTGTGCACCGGCGCGGCTGTCGGCCACCCGTGAGAAGGCCTCGTCGCGGTACGCGCTACGTTCGTTGATGACCCCGCGGATCATCGTCAGCGGCACCAGCAGCAGCAGGATCAGCCCGCCGACAATGGCGAACCGCAGCAGCATCTTCAGGGATTTCATGGTCCATCCTCGTTGGAGAGGGCTGCAGAATGGACCGCCGCAGTGAGCAGGGTTTGTGGCGAATTTGAAGCGAGTGTGAAGTCAGCGGCGCGGGCGCTGGCCCGGCGCACTCAACGGCAGCCACAGGCTGGCCACGGTGCCGCCGCCCTCGCGGATATCCACGCTGGCACGCCCATCATGCAGGCGCGCGACCTCCTGCACGAAGGGCAGGCCCAGGCCGGAGCTGCGACGCCCGCTGCCGGGCCGCGCCAGCGAATAGAAGCGTTCGAACACCCGCTCACGCGCGTAGTCGGGAATGCCGGCGCCACGGTCGGCCACCTGCAGGCGCACGCCCTGCCCGTCCACCTCGGCCTGCAGCGCGATCTCCGCGCCGGCTGGCGAGAAGGCAATCGCGTTGTCGATCAGGTTGTGCAGTGCCTGCCGCAGCAGGTAGCCGTCGCCCTGCACCCGCAGGTCGGGCACGTTGCCGATGCGGACCTGTACGCCGGCCGCCTGCGCACGCACCTGTGCGGCGGCCGCCGCATCGGCCAGCAATGCCGGCAGCGCGATCGGATCGCGGGTCTGCAGCCAGCCGTGCTGTTCCACTTCGGCCAGCGCCAGCAGCTTGTCGATGGTCTCGGTCAGCCGCTCCTGCTGGTCGACGATGCTGCGCGCGAAATGCACGCGATCGGCTTCCGGCAGCGGCTCCTGCAGCAGTTCGGCGGCACCGCGGATCGCCGCCAGCGGGCTCTTCATCTCGTGCGTCAGCGACTGCACGTACTGCTCGACGTAGGCCTTGCCCTCCAGCTTGCGGCGCATCGTTTCCAGCGCCTGGCCGAGATCGCCGATCTCGTCGCGACGGCGCCGTGGTGGTGGCACCGGTTCGCCCGCGCTGACCGCGCGTGCATAGCGGCTGAGCTGACCGAGGCCCGTGGTCAGCCACATCGTCACCAGCACGCCGACCAGCGCCGACAGCCCGATCAGCCACGCACCGCGCTCGATGATGGCGCGCTGGCTGGCGGCGATGAACGGATCGATGCTGCGGTTGGGCTGGGCCAGGCTGAGCACGCCGATCAGCGTGCGGCCGTCGGCCGGGTCGTACACCGGCGCCGCCACATGCATCACCGTATCGCCTTCCTCGCCCGGAATCTCGGGGCTGGAACGTGCGCCGTACTCACCGCGCAGGGTGCGGTAGACATCATTCCAGCGCGAGTTGTCGCGGCCGAGATCACGGCCCAGCGAATCGTAGATGACGATGCCCTTGGCGTCGGTGATGGTCACCCGGTAATCCAGCGAGCGCTTGGGGAAACGCCAGACCATCGCCTTCAGGTCGCGCTGCCGCGCCTTGGCCAGGTTGCGGGTGAAGCTGCCGCTGCGGATGGTGCCGTCCTTGACGTCGGCGGCGGCCATCTCGGCCAGCACGTTGGCCGCATCGACCAGGGTCGATTCCATCGCCTGGCGCACACCGGGCTTCACCTCGTTGACGAACACGCGCATCACGAAGAACGCGGCGATGCCGGTGATCAGGAAGAAGCCGAGGAACAGCTTCAGCACCAGGCGCATCGGCTAGACCTCCAGCGCGTAGCCGAGGCCACGGTGGGTGCGGATCGGGTCGTCGCTGGCACCGGCCGCGCGCAGCTTGGCGCGCAACGTCTTTACATGGGTGTCGACGGTGCGGTCGGCACTGTCGGCACTGCTGTCCCAGCCCCGGTCCATCAGCTGCGCGCGGCTGAGGATGGCACCCGGGCGCTGCAGCAGCGCTTCCAGCAGTGCGTACTCATAGCGGGTCAGGTCCAATGCCTGGCCACGGAAACGGATGCGCCGGCCCTCGCGGTCAATGGCGAACGCGCCATGCTCCTGCCAGCCCGCATCGGCGCTGGGCGCTGCGACGACCGGCGCCGCACGGCGCAGGCGCGCACGCACCCGTGCCACCAGTTCGCGCGGCGAGAACGGCTTGGTCATGTAGTCGTCGGCGCCCAGCTCCAGGCCGAGCACGCGGTCCACTTCGTCGTTGCGCGCGGTCAGGAAGATCACCGGCAGCTGCGCCGCCGGCCCCGGCTGTGCACGCAGCCGCCGGCAGACCTCGAAGCCGCCCAGGTCGGGCAGGCCCACGTCCAGCACCAGCACATCGATATCGCCGGCCTGCAGCCGCTGCAGGGCCTCACCGCCCAGCAGGCAGTGACTGGCGGCATAGCCCTCGCTGCGCAGCGCATAGAGCACGGTTTCGGCGATGGCGGCTTCGTCCTCGACCACCAGGACATGGGCAACAGGAGCTGTCATGGCGCGCAGCATAGCCGCTGCGGCCGCCGCCCCGTACACTGCCGCCCATGAACTATCGCCACGCCTTCCATGCCGGCAACCACGCCGATGTGCTCAAGCACATCGTGCAGCTGGCCCTGATCGACAGCTTCAAGCGCAAGGACAGCCCGTTCTTCGTGCTCGACACCCACGGCGGCGCCGGCCGCTACCTGCTGGCCAGCGAAGAGAGCCGCAAGACCCTCGAGGCTGAATCGGGGATCATGCGGCTGATGGCCCAGCCCAAGCTGCCCGAGGTGGTCGAGCGCTATCTGAAGGCGGTGCAGGCCGATAATCCGGTGGGCGCCCTGACCAACTACCCGGGATCGCCGCTGCTGAGCGCGCAGGCGATGCGCGCGCAGGACCGCATGGCGGTCTGTGAGCTGCAGGAAGCCGAAACGGCCACGCTGAAGGCCCTGTTCGCCCATGACAGCCGCGTCGACGTGCGGGCGGGCGATGGCTATGCGCTGCTGCGCTCGCTGCTGCCGCCGAAGTTCAACGGCAGCAAGATCGGCCGTGGTCTGGTGCTGATCGACCCGCCCTACGAGGCCCAGGACGCCGAATACCAGGCCGTTCTGGCCGCGCTGGGCGAGACCCTGGCGCGCTGGCCGCAGGCAACGTGTGCCGTCTGGTTCCCGATCAAGCAGCGCCGCACCATCCTGCACTTCCTGCGCAAGGCCACCGCCCTGCCGGTGAAATCGGCGATGACGATCGAGTTCCTGGTGCGCCCGGACGACTCACCGCTGCGCCTCAACGGCAGCGGCATGCTGCTGCTCAACCCGCCCTGGCAGTTCGACCGGGTGGTCGGCCCGGCCCTGCCGGCGCTGCGCCAGCACCTGGGTGAACCCGGCGCCAGCACCCGCCTGGATTGGCTCAAAGCACCCGAATAACGGCCTTCACGAGGCTGTACCGCCGTGAGCCTTTCGTTCACGGAATGCAGCCCCGGTGATGCCACAATCGATGGACCACCAAGGAATCACCCGGTATGGCCACTCGCAACCGCATGCCGCCCTGGCATGAGATCTTCAAGGCTCCCAGCGGCCACGAGCTGCTGATCCGCCCCATCCGCCCGGAAGATGGCGCACCGCTGCAAGCGGCGTTCAGCCTGTTCGGGCCGGAAGAAATCCGTGATCGTTTCCTGCAGGCGGTGACCGAGCTGTCGCCGGAAACCACCCAGCGCCTGACCCACCCGAATCCCAAGACCGAGATCACCCTGGTCGCTGCCGAATCCCTGCCCGCTGGCGAAGCGGTGGTCGGCGCGGTCGCCCGGGCCTCGATCATCCCCGGTACCCGTGAAGCCGAGTACGCGATCCTGATCAGCCGCTTCCTCATTGGCCAGGGCCTGGGCCGGCAGCTGATGCGCAAGCTGGTGAAATGGGGCCGCGGCAAGTACCTGGACCGCCTGTACGGCGACGTTGCCGCTGAGAACGAGCCGATGAAGCAGCTGGCCGCCTCGCTGGGCTTCAAGCCGGTGCCGCACCCGACCGGTGCCGAAGGCCTGGTGCGGATGGTGCTGGAGCTGGACAACTGACGGATGCGCCGGGCGTGCCCGGCGCGTCATTCCGGTAGTGCCGGCCGCTGGCCGGCATTGCGTTCCCCCAACGGCACATGAGGCTGCCGGTCAGCGGCCGGCACGACTCGCCGGGCTTCGATCGGGCTTCTGCTAAAATCCGGGGTCCATGTCGCGTACCTCATACCCCGCCCCGCCGCTGCCGCGCGCCGGCCAGCTCCGCGCCTGGTGGCGCGCCCCCGCATCGCCGACCGCCCTGGCCTGGTACCTGGCCCAGGCCGCGCGTGCGCATGACGCCCCGCTGCTGGTGATCGCCCGTGACAACCACGGCGCCAACCAGCTCGAAGCCGACCTGCACACCCTGCTCGGCGGCGACCCGGCCCTGCCGGTGGTGGCCTTCCCGGACTGGGAAACCCTGCCCTACGACCGCTTCAGCCCGCATCCGGACATCATCTCGCAGCGCCTGTCCGCCCTGCACCGCCTGCCCACGCTGAAGCGCGGCCTGGTGATCGTGCCGGTGCAGACCCTGCTGCAGCAGCTGGCCCCGCGCAGCTATGTGATCGGTGGCAGTTTCGACCTGAAGGTCGGCCAGCGCCTGGATCTGGAAGCCGAGAAGCGTCGCCTGGAAAGTGCTGGTTACCGCAACGTCCCGCAGGTGATGGACCCGGGTGACTTCGCCGTGCGCGGCGGCCTGCTCGATGTGTTCCCGATGGGCGCCGACGAGCCGCTGCGGGTGGAGCTGCTGGACGAGGACATCGACTCGATCCGTGCCTTCGATCCGGAAAGCCAGCGCTCGCTGGACAAGGTCGAGGCGGTGCACATGCTGCCGGGCCGCGAAGTACCGATGGACGAGGCCAGCATCGCACGCGTGCTGGCCACGCTGCGCGAGCGTTTCGATGTGGATACCCGGCGCAGTTCGCTGTACCAGGATCTGAAGTCCGGGCTGGCCCCGGCCGGCGTCGAGTACTACCTGCCGCTGTTCTTCGAACGCACCGCGACCCTGTTCGACTACCTGCCCGACGGCAGCCTGCCGGTGGTCTGCGCCGGTGCCGGCGAAGCCGCCGAGGCGTTCTGGGCGCAGACCGGCGAGCGTTACGAGCAGCGCCGCCACGATGTGGAACGGCCGCTGCTGCCGCCGTCGGCGCTGTATCTGTCGCCGGAACTACTGCGCGAGCGTCTGAACGATGCCCCGCGCATCGAAGTGTGGTCGGCTGACCATGCGCGCATCGCCGATGCCCATGCGTTGGGCGACCAGCCGCTGCCGCCGCTGCCGGTGGCCGCGCGCGAGGCCCCCGCTGGCGACGCGCTGAAATCCTTCCTCGGCCATTATCCGGGCCGGGTGCTGATTGCCGCCGATTCGCCCGGGCGTCGCGAGGCCCTGCTGGAAGTGTTGCAGGCCGCCGAGCTGAAGCCGCCGGTGGTGGCCGACCTGCCCAGCTTCCTCGCCGACGATGCGCGCTTCGCGATCGCGGTGGCACCGCTGGAGGATGGCTTCGCACTGGACGATCCGCGCATCGCGGTGCTGACCGAGCGCCAGCTGTTCCCCGAGCGCGCCGGCAGCACCCGCCGCACGCGCCGTGCCGGCCGCGAGCCGGAAGCGATCATCCGCGACCTCGGCGAACTGACCGAAGGTGCGCCGATCGTCCACGAGGACCATGGCGTCGGCCGCTACCGCGGCCTGATCGCGATGGACGTCGGCGGCATGCCCGGCGAGTTCCTGGAAATCGAATATGCCAAGGGTGACCGCCTGTATGTGCCGGTCGCCCAGCTGCACCTGATCAGCCGCTACTCCGGTGCTTCGGCGGAAACCGCGCCGCTGCATTCGCTGGGCGGCGAACAGTGGAGCAAGGCCAAGCGCAAGGCCGCCGAGAAGGTGCGCGACGTGGCTGCAGAGCTGCTGGAGATCCAGGCCCGCCGCCAGGCCCGTGCTGGTCTGGCGCTGCAGGTAGACCGCGCGATGTACGAACCGTTCGCGGCCGGTTTCCCGTTCGAGGAAACGCCGGACCAGCTGGCCGCGATCGACGCCACCCTGCGCGACCTGGCCAGCAGCCAGCCAATGGACCGCGTGGTCTGCGGCGACGTCGGCTTCGGCAAGACAGAGGTGGCGGTGCGCGCCGCGTTCGCCGCCGCCAGTGCCGGCAAGCAGGTGGCCGTGCTGGTGCCGACCACGCTGCTGGCCGAACAGCATTACCGCAACTTCCGCGATCGCTTCGCCGATTACCCGCTGAAGGTCGAGGTGCTGTCGCGCTTCAAGACCACCAAGGAAATCAAGGCCGAGCTGGAAAAGGTCGCCGCCGGCACCATCGACGTCATCGTCGGTACCCATCGCCTGCTGCAGCCGGACGTGAAGTTCAAGGACCTGGGCATGGTCATCGTCGACGAGGAGCAGCGTTTCGGCGTACGCCAGAAGGAAGCGCTGAAGGCGCTTCGCGCCAACGTGCACCTGCTGACCCTGACCGCCACGCCGATTCCGCGCACGCTCAACATGGCCATGGCCGGCCTGCGCGACCTGTCGATCATCGCAACGCCGCCGCCGAACCGGCTGGCGGTGCAGACCTTCATCACCCAGTGGGACAACGCGCTGCTGCGCGAAGCCTTCCAGCGCGAGCTGGCGCGTGGTGGCCAGCTGTACTTCCTGCACAACGACGTGGAAAGCATCGGCCGCATGCAGCGCGAACTGTCCGAGCTGGTGCCGGAGGCGCGCATCGGCATCGCCCACGGGCAGATGCCCGAGCGCGAGCTGGAAAAGGTGATGCTGGATTTCCAGAAGCAGCGCTTCAACGTGCTGCTGTCGACCACGATCATCGAGTCGGGCATCGACATCCCCAACGCCAATACCATCATCATCAACCGCGCCGATCGCTTCGGCCTGGCCCAGCTGCACCAGCTTCGTGGCCGCGTCGGTCGTTCGCACCACCGCGCCTACGCCTACCTGGTGGCACCTGATCGTCGTTCGATCACCCCGGATGCGGAGAAGCGCCTGGAAGCGATCGCCTCGATGGACGAACTCGGCGCCGGCTTCACCCTGGCCACGCACGACCTGGAGATCCGCGGTGCTGGTGAACTGCTGGGCGAGGACCAGAGCGGGCAGATGGCCGAGGTTGGCTTCAGCCTGTACACCGAACTGCTGGAACGCGCGGTGCGCAGCATCAAGCAGGGCAAGCTGCCCGACCTGGATGCCGGCGAAGAAGTGCGCGGTGCCGAGGTCGAGCTGCATGTGCCGGCGCTGATTCCGGAAGACTACCTGCCGGACGTGCACACCCGCCTGACCCTGTACAAGCGCATTTCCAGCGCGCGCGACAGTGATGCGCTGCGCGAGCTGCAGGTGGAGATGATCGACCGCTTCGGCCTGCTGCCGGATGCGGCCAAGCACCTGTTCGCCATTGCCGAGCTGAAGCTGAAGGCCAACACCCTCGGCATCCGCAAGCTGGACCTGGGCGAGAACGGTGGCCGCATCGTGTTCGAGTCCAAGCCGAACATCGACCCGATGGCGGTGATCCAGCTGATCCAGAAACAACCCAATCTCTACGCCATGGAAGGGCCTGACAAGCTGCGCATCAAGCACCCGCTGCCGTTGCCGGAAGACCGCTTCAATGCGGCCCGCGCCCTTCTGACCACCCTCGCCCCGGGTTGATCGCCCCCGAATACCCCGCACCGGTCCCCACCCGGTGCGGGCGGATGACCATGTTTCCTGACGCCGTACCCGCCCCCGACCTGCTGCACGCGCAGGCCTGCCTGATCGATGCCCTCTCGATGTCGCTGCAGATGCGCGACGCCTACACCCGCCACCATTGCGACCGCGTTGGCCTGCTCGCGCAGCGCCTGGCCACGCACTGCGATCTCGACGACGATGCCTGTTCGCAGATCGGCCTGGCCGCGCGCTTCCATGACATCGGCAAGATCGGCATTCCCGACGATGTACTGCTGACACCGCGCCGGCATACCGACGAGGAACGCGCGATCATGCGCGAGCATCCGGTGCGCGGCGAACACATCTTCCTGGCCACCGGCCGCAGCGATGCAGCACCGGTCGCGCGACTGATCCGCGCCCATCACGAAGCCTTCGATGGCAGCGGCTATCCCGACGGCCTGCGTGGCGAGAGCATTCCGCTGGGCTCACGCATCGTCACCGTTGCGGATGCCTACGATGCCATGACCAGCGTGCGCCCCTACCGCGCAGCGATGGAACGCGAGACTGCGTTGCGCATCATCGACGAGCAGTCCGGCGGCCTGATCGATCCCTATGTGCTGCAGCGCTTCCATCGCATGCTGGCGCAGGAACCAGCGCTGGCCTGAGATCCGCCGGGCATGGCCCGGCGCTACCGATCAGACAAACAAAAGGCCCGGCATTCGCCGGGCCTTCTGCATCACGCATCACGTGCGATCGATTACCAGATCACCACGCGCTTGTCGTCGGCACGCACCATCGCGTCGCCGGCCTTGCACTGGAACGCAGCGGCATACGACGGCATGTTCGACGGCGCACCGTTGGCACGGAAGTTGGCCGGCGCGTGCGGGTCGGTGTTCAGGCGGACGCGCAGCTCACCGTCGGTGAAGTTGCGGCGCCACACGGTGGCCCAGTTCATGAAGAAGCGCTGGTCCTGGCTGTGACCGTCCACTTCGACGTTCGCCTTCGGATCTTCCTTCAGCGCCATCTGCAACGCGTCGTAGGCCACGGTCAGGCCACCGAGGTCACCGATGTTTTCGCCCAGGGTCAGCTTGCCCTTGACGAACACGCCCGGCACCGACTCGTAGCCATCGAACTGCGCGACCAGCTGGTCGGTACGTTCGGTGAAGGCCTTGCGGTCGGCGTCGGTCCACCAGTTGTCGAAGTTGCCGTTGGCGGCGAACTGGCTGCCCGAGTCATCGTAGCCGTGCATCATTTCGTGGCCGATGACCGCACCGATGCCGCCGTAGTTCAGCGCCGGATCGGCCTTGGCGTCGAAGAACGGCGCCTGCAGGATCGCCGCCGGGAACACGATCTCGTTCTTGGTGGCGTTGTAGTAGGCATTGACGGTCTGCGGGGTCATGCCCCACTCGGTCTTGTCCACCGGCTTGCCGATCTTGTCCAGCATGTAGCGGTAGTTGAACGCGCGCGCGGCCTGCATGTTGCCCAGGTAGCTGTCACCGTTGGTCTGCAGGCCCGTCCACTCGCGCCACTTGTCCGGGTAGCCGATCTTCGGGGTGAAGCTGGCCCACTTCTCCAGCGCCTTCTTCTTGGTCTCTTCGCCCATCCACGGCAGCTGCTCCAGGCGCGCCTTCAGCGCCACCGAGAGGTTCTCCACCAGGTGCTGCATGGCCACCTTGGACTCGGCCGGGAACACGGCGTCGACGTACAGCTGGCCCAAGGCTTCACCCATGCCGCCGTTGACCGACTCCAGCACGCGCTTCCAGCGCGGCTGCATTTCCTTCTGGCCACGCAGGGTGGTGCCATAGAAATCGAAGTTGGCCTTCTCGAACTGGCTGCTCAGGTACGGCGAGGCGTCGTCGATGGTGTGGAAGCGCAGATAGGCCTGCCAGGTGCTGGCCGGCACATCGGCGAGCATCTTGTCCATTTCACCGAAGAAGCCCGGCTGCGCCAGCGAGAACTTCTGCGCGGCCGGCACCTTCAGGGTGTCGAACAGCGCGGTCCAGCTGAAGTTCGGGGTCAGCTTGTCGGCGTCAGCCGCGCTGAGCGGGTTGTAGCGCTTGGCCGGGTCACGCATTTCGATGCGCGACATCGAGGCCTTGGCCAGACGGGTTTCGAAGGCCATCACGGCCTTGGCCTGCTCGGCAGCCTGCGCCGCGTCCACGCCGGACAGCGTCAGCACCTGCGCGATGTAGGCCACGTAGGCGTCGCGGATCTTGGCCTGCGCGTCATCGAAGTAGTAGCCCTTCTCCGGCAGGCCCAGGCCGCCCTGGCCGACATAGGCGATGACGTTGGCCGAATCCTTGTAGTCGGCATTGGCGAACAGCGAGAACAGCACGCCCTTGCCCTCGGCCTGGCTGTCGCGCAGGTACTGGGTGATGGCGGCGGTATCGTTCAGCGCGGTGATCTTGTCCAGCTGCGGCTGCAGCGGCGCCAGGCCGGCGGCTTCGATCTTGGCTTCATCGTTGCCGGTCTTCCAGATGTCGCCGATCTTGGCTTCCACCGAGCCGGCCTTGGCCTGGCTGGCCGCGGCCTGCTGCACCAGTGCGTGCTGCACTTCCAACGAGCGCTCGCGCAGGATCTCGAAGCTGCCCCAGGTGGTCTGGTCGCCCGGCACCGGGTTGGCCTTCAGCCACTTGCTGTTGACGAAGCCATTGAGGTCGGTACAGGCCGAGATGGACGGATCCAGGTCGGCGCTGTTGAGCGAGATCAGCGGCGTCTTGATCTGCGACAGGTCGAAGGCCGGCTTGGCGTCGGCGCTGGCCGCCGGCGCGGTTTCATTCTTGCCACAGGCCGCCAGCGAGGCAGCGATGGCGATGGTCAGGCCCAGCGGGACCAGGTTGCGGACGTTCATGAGGCTCTCCTGCGGGTAATTTCACAGGGTAGCCGGGGAGGCCTGCGGTGGGACCGGCCAAAGGTCACAGGACGCGCTTATGTAGAGTCGAGCCATGCTCGACTGCTCGCCGTTCTGGGTTTATTGTCCTTGCGGCAAGAGGCCAACAGCAGTCGAGCATGGCTCGACTCTACAAAAAGCGAAGGCCGGCTTGCGCCGGCCTTCTGTTTTATTTCGCCTTGCCCTGGTTGGCCACGGCTTCAGCGGCCTTGCGCGCTGCTTCCGGGTCGCCCAGGTAGCGGAACGACTTCACCGTCAGGTCGTCGTTCAGTTCGAACAGCAGCGGGATGCCGGTCGGGATGTTCAGCTCGAGGATTTCCTCGCGCGAGACGTTGTTGAGGTACTTGTACAGCGCGCGCAGCGAGTTGCCGTGGGCGGTGACCAGCACGGTCTTGCCGTCCTTCAGCTGCGGCGCGATGGCGTCGTGCCAGTACGGCAGCACGCGGTCCAGCGTGGTGGCCAGCGATTCGGTGCCCGGCAGCGCGTTGCGGTCCAGGCCAGCGTAGCGGCGGTCATGGATCGGGTGGCCCGGATCTTCCAGGTCCATGGCCGGCGGCGGGATGTCGTACGAACGACGCCACACCTTGACCTGGTCCTCGCCGTGCTTGGCGGCGGTCTCGGCCTTGTCCAGGCCCTGCAGGCCGCCGTAGTGGCGTTCGTTGAGGCGCCAGGACTTGTTCACCGGCAGCCAGTCCTGTTCCAGCTCGGCCAGTGCACCCTGCAGGGTGTGGATGGCACGCTTGAGCACGGAAGTGTGGGCGACGTCGAACTGCAGGCCTTCCTCGCGCATCAGGCGACCCGCGGCGGCCGCTTCCCGGCGCCCCTGCTCGGTCAGGTCGACATCGACCCAGCCGGTGAAGCGGTTGTCCAGGTTCCACTGGCTCTGGCCATGGCGCAACAGTACGAGTTTACGGGTCACTGCAGGGTCTCCAACGCGAGGAAAGACAGGCCGCCATTGTAGCCCCGGGCGCCGCTCACCGGGCCGTGGCACCGCGCATGCGATGCTGTGACCAATGAATACGGTGATCGACCCCGGGCGCTGGGAAGGCAGCGTCGCCGCGGCACGCGCGCAGCAGCTCCAGCTGGCAGGCCGCGTGGAGCGCAAGGACCGCCTGCCACGCAACGTGCGCTGGCTGGCCGGGCTGGATGTCGGCTTCGAGGACGATGGCGCCATCACCCGCGCCGCGGCGGTACTGCTGGACGCAGAGACGCTGCAGCCCGTGGCGCAGGAGATCGCGCGCATCCCCACCGTGATGCCCTATATCCCCGGCCTGCTCAGCTTCCGCGAGCTGCCGGCACTGCTGGCCGCGCTGGCGCTGCTGCCGCATACGCCGGACCTGGTGTTCGTCGATGGCCATGGCATCAGCCACCCGCGACGATTGGGCGTGGCCGCGCATCTGGGCGTGGTCACCGACCTGCCGAGCATCGGCGTCGCCAAGTCGAAGCTGGTGGGCAGGTTCGTCGAACCGGGCGCCGAGGCCGGTGCGCATACGCCGCTGCTGGATGGCGATGAACAGTTGGGCTGGGTGCTGCGCAGCAAGATTCGCTGCAAGCCGCTGTTCGTGGCCGGTGGCCATCGGGTCAGTGCGGATACCGCGCTGGACTGGGTACAGCGCACGCTGCGCGGGTACCGGCTGCCGGAACCGACCCGGCTGGCGGACCGGCTGGCCTCGCGACGGGACGAATAGCCATCCCGGGCACCACCCGGCACGGCCCTCAATTTCAATCAACGATGCACGTGACCGCGATGGCCCTGCGCGTCCTCGCCGTGGTCATGGCCTTCATGACCCTCGTGCTCGCCGGCCTTGGCCGGCGCCGGCTCACCACAGGCTTCGCCGCAGTGGTCCGCTTCGATCTGCAGTGTCACGTGCTCGATGCCGAAGTCATCGTGCAGGCGCCCGCCCAGATCACGACGCAGCGCATCGGCATCGGTGCCGTCGCGCATCACGATGTGCGCGGTCAGCGCCGGGGTGCTGGAGGCCAGCGCCCACACATGCAGGTCATGCACGTCCAGTACCGCAGCGTGGCCGGACAGGCTGTCGCGCACCTTGGCCACGTCCATGCCCTTGGGCACGCCTTCCAGCAGCACGTTGATCGCTTCGCGCATCAGCACATAGGTGCGCGGCAGTACCCACAGGCCGATCAGCACCGCCAGGATCGGGTCGATCGGCTTCCAGCCGGTCCACTTGATCAACAGCGCGCCAGCAATCACGGCCACCGAGCCGAGCATGTCTGCCCACACTTCCAGGTAGGCACCCTTCACGTTGAGGCTCTCGCCGCTGCCGGCCTGCAGCAGGCGCATCGAGATCAGGTTGATGACCAGGCCCGCCGCGGCAATCACCAGCATGCCCGACGAGGCAATCTCCTGCGGCTCGCGGAAACGTCCAATGGCCTCCCACAGGATATAGCCGGCGACCACGAACAGCATCGCGCCATTGATCATCGCGCCCAGCGCTTCCAGGCGTGCATAGCCGTAGGTGCGGCGCGCGTCCGGCGGGCGCCGGCTCAGCCGCACCGCGACCAGCGCGATCATCAGCGCTAAAGCGTCGGTAGCCATGTGCGCCGCGTCGGACAGCAGCGCCAGGCTGTTGGTCCAGAACGCGCCCACCACCTCGACGACGAGGAAGGTGGAGGTCAGGCCGAGCGCCCACCACAAGGGTTTCTCGTGGCGGATCTCGGATGGCAGGTGATCGTGGTCGTGGCCCATGGCAACAGCTCCTTTGCGATGGGAGGCAGGCTACGCCGGAGGGCGTTGGGAAACTATCACGGTGTTTATAACATTGCAGGCCACGCGGTCCCTCACCGGGCATGGCCCGGCGCTACCGGAGCGCGGCCGGCAACGCCAGGCCACGCCTGGCGGACGCAGCGGACCGACGTCCGCCTGCGGTCAGAACCCGAAGCGCAGGCTGGCCCAGTACGCGCGGCCCGGCTCGTTGTAGGTCGCCGCGCCGGCATCGCTGCTGTTGGCCTCGCGGAACAGGCGCTTGTCGGCCAGGTTGTTGACGCCGAAACCGAAGCTGACCGTCTCGGTCACCTTGTAGCGCGCGCTCACGCCCCAGATGTTGTACGCACCACGGTCCTGCAGCGCGATCGACGGATCGCAGGTGCCGGTGCAGCGCGGATCATTGTTGATGTTGGTGGTGGCCGGCTTCTGCTTGCCGTAGAAGGTGCCGGTCAGCAGCAGCGACAGCTTGTCGGTGGCCTGCCAGTCCAGCATCGTGTTGACGGTGTACTTCGGAATTACCGACAGCGGCTGGCCGGTGCTCTTGTTCTCGTTCTCCACCATGTAGGTGAAGTTGTTGCTCCACTTCAGGCGGTTGCCCTGCTCGCCCAGCAGCGGGACCACCAGGTTGCCTTCCAGACCCTGCACGATCGCCTTGGGTGCGTTCTCCCAGCGGAAGATGCGGCCCTTGGTGTCGGCGGTCAGCCCGATCTGGTTGTACCCGGCCTGGATCTTGTCCTTGTAGTCGTTGTGGAAGTAGGTCAACGACGCTTGCCAGCCGCTCTGCGGTGCCCACTCGATACCCAGTTCCTTGTTCAGGCTGGTTTCCGCCTTCAGGTCCGAGTTGCCGCGCATGTAGCAGCCGGCGCCCAGGCTCGGCAGTGCATTCGGGCAGCCATTGCCCCGGGTGTAATACAGATAGTCCGGATTCGACTGGTACAGGTTCGGCGCCTTGAATGCACGGGCGATACCGCCCTTCACCACCCAGTCGCTGTTGATGCGGAACTGCGCGTTGAGGCTGGGGCTGGTGTTGTTGCCGAACTGGCTGTGGTGGTCGAAGCGCAGGCCCGGGGTGACGATCCAGCGCTCGCCCAGGTAGATGTTGTCTTCCACGAACACGGCGGTGGTCTGCGCGTCGGACTTGCCGCGTGCGCGATCGGCCGACAGCCCCGGGATGCCGCCGCCGCTGCTGCTGGACTGGCTCATCGAGTACGGGTCGGTCAGGCGGCTGTCCAGGTATTCAAAGCCCAGCGTCCAGATGTTCTCGGCACCACCCAGCGTGGTCGGGAAACTGACTTCGCCGTCCAGCTGGTAGTTGCGCAGGCGCGAGGTCGACCAGTCGGTGCCGTTGAAGCTGCCCTCCGGGCCACCGGCCAGGCCTTCGTTGATGCGTGAGTTGTTCACCGCCTCCACTGCAGCCGTTACCCGCGAGGTCACATCACCCCAGCGGCCGCGATGGGTGATCGCGCCGGTGTTGCGGTACATGCGGTTGGTCTCGGCCTGCTGCTCGGCCAACGCCCCCAGATCGATCGGTGTCGAGGTACCGGTGGTGCTGACCGCGCGATCGCCAGCATAGATGTTGCCCTGGCGACTGGTGCCGGCTTCGAATTCGACCACCTGGTTGGCGGTCACGTCCCAGCGCAGCAGCGCGTTGACATCGCGGTTCTTGACGCCCTCGCGACCGGCCGGCGGCACCGCGTTCGGATTCGCCGCGAAGTCACGGTTGAGTTCCAGCGAATCGGCGTCGGTCTTGTTGAGATTGCCGTACAGGCGGAACGACAGGGTGTCGGTCATCGGCCCGCTCAGCTGCAGGCCGACGCGCTCGCTGCCGCCTTCGGCGCTGTGCTCGGGCACCAGGCCATACAGGTCGACCGCGCCGGTCAGGTCGCCGGTCGGGCGCTTGGTGATGATGTTGACCACGCCACCGGAAGCACCCGAGCCATAACGTGCCGCTGCAGGGCCGCGCAGCACTTCGATGCGCTCGATCATTTCCGCCGGCACCCAGTTGGTATCGCCGCGGGTATTGCGCTCACCGCTGCGGCCCATGCGCACGGCATCACGCGCACCGATGCGCTTGCCGTCGACCAGGATCAGGGTGTTTTCCGGGCCCATGCCACGCAGATCGATCTGGCGGTTGTTGCCGTACTGGCCCGACGCACTGTTGCCGGTCAGGTTGACGCCGGGCATGGTCCGCAGCAGCTCGGCGATGTCGTTGGCCGGCGGGCGCCTGGCGATGTCCTCTGCGGTGATGGTCGAGGTACCCAGGGCCTGGCGCGCGATCTGCGAGGCGGTGACGTGCACCGTGTCGATATCGGTTGCGTCGGTTTCGGCGTGGGCGGTCAGAGCGCTGCCGGCCAGCAGGGCGGCAACGGCAAGCGCCAGCGGGCGCGGCGAAAGGACAACGGCAGGGGACATGATCAGGACCTTCTGGCAGGGCTACGGGGCCTCTGGCAAAGGGCTTGAGGCAACGACGAGGGGGAGGCGGAGCAGTCCTGCAGCAGGCACCTGCAGCCCGTTCCGTGCGCGCATTCTCCCATCAATGCGATTGATTCTCAAATGCGTTCACTCATTGCCGCAGCGGCGCCGATGTGGTTTGCGCACCGTGCAACCCTGCACCGCGCGTAAACTGGCCGGCTAACCCGCCATCAACCGTATGCCGCCGCGGCCGATACCCGTGGTTTGCCGTACGCAGTCAGAGATCGACGTGGAACCACCCCAATTGGACGATGCCAGCCAGCCGCTGGCCGAGGCCTGGCAGCAGTGCCTGCTGCAGGCCGGCCCTGCCGCCACCGCGCTGCTCAGGGCCGCTGCTACCGATGCCCCACCCGCGCTGGCCCAGCGCTTTTACGAAGTACTGCTGCAGGACACCCGTGCGCGCCGTTTCCTGTCCCACGACCAGGTCAAGCAGCGCCTGCAGCCGGCCATGCAGCGCTGGCTGGCGCAGCTGCTGACCACTGATGCCAGCGGCATCGCCAACACCGTGGCCTCGCAGCGGATCATCGGCGACGTGCACGCCCGCGTCGGCATTCCGGTCGACCTGGTTACCCGCGGTGCGCGTGTGCTCAAGCACGAACTGTTCGTGCGCCTGCGCGACGATGCACCGGACAGCGACACCGCATTTGCCGCCATCGACTGCCTCAGCGCGATCATGGACATCGCCATGGAAGGCATGACCCTGGCCTACACCCACGCGCGCGAGCGCTCCACCCGTGCCGACGCCGCCTACCGGCTGTTCTCGCTGGTACAGAACGTCGGTACCGAACGCGAGCGCCAGCGCGCACTGCTGCTGGACTGGGAAAACGCCCTGCTCTACGCGTTGGCCGGCCACGTGCAGGCCAGCGACAACGCCAGCCTGGCTACCTCGGAGTTCGGCCTGTGGTTCACCCACAAGGGCATCCCCAGCTTCGGCGAAAGCAGCGAAACGCAGCAGGTGGGCCAGTTGATGGCCCGCATTGATGGCCACCTGCAGCGCGCGAGCGGCGATGCTCCGGCGCAGCGACTGGCGGTGCTGCCGGCCATCCGCGAGGACCTGGCCGCCATCCGCACCCTGATGACACTGCTGTTCGAGCGCATCGGCGAACTGGATGCCGGCAGCGACGCGCTGACCAACCTGCTCAACCGTCGCTTCCTGCCCACCGTGCTGCGCCGGGAAATCGAGCTGGCCACACGCAACCGCACACCATTCTCGCTGCTGCTGCTCGACCTGGATCACTTCAAGGCAATCAACGACGGCCACGGCCACGATGCCGGCGACCGCGCGTTGCAGCACGTCGCCGGCCTGCTCGGCCAGCTCACGCGCGGCAGCGACTACCTGTTCCGCTATGGCGGCGAAGAATTCGTGGTGGTACTGGTGGCTGCCAGCGAATCGCAGGCGACCGTGATCGCCGAGAGCCTGCGGCGGCAGATCGCGCAGTCGCCGGTGGTACTGGCCAACGGCCAGGTGCTGGCACTGACCGCCAGCATCGGCGTGGCCGGCCACGATGGCCATCCGGACTACGAGCGGCTGATGGCCCGTGCCGACGCGGCAATGTACGAGGCCAAGCGCAGCGGCCGCAACCGCGTGGTGGTGGCCAGTGCGGACCTGCAGGAAGCCCCGGGACGGCGCGCACTGCAGCGATGACGGCAGGACAGGTAGAGTCGACCGCGGGTCGACTATCGCGCGCACCGCGGGGTTTTTCGCACGCAGGGCGAAGAGCAGTCGACTGACAGTCGACTCTACTGACAGCCGGCACTACCGATACGGCCGCCGGCCGCTGCTTTCACCGCCACCACCCGCCACGCTGCCCACCAGAGCAGCGCCAGCAACGCGATGCCCGCCCCCAACAGGCATACCGCCGGCCAGCCATGGCGCGCCTGCATCCACGGCCCGGCCGCTGCACCGGCACCACTGCCCACCGCATAGAACAGCATGTACAAAGCCACCAGGCGTCCATGCTGTTCAGCCGGCGCGCGCAGCAGCAATGCCTGGTTTGATACGTGCAGTGCCTGCCCACCCAGGTCGAGCACAATCACGCCCAACAGCAGCAACGACAGCGACTGCGGCAGGCCCAGCAAGGGCCACCACGCAACCAGCATCAACAACAGCGCACCGACGCTGACCGGATGCGCGAAACCACGGTCCATCCAGTGCCCTACCCGCGCCGCCAGCAGCGCACCGACCACCCCGGCCAGGCCCAGTGCACCGATGGCGGCGGTCGACCAATGCAGCGGTGGCGCCGAGAGCGGCAAGGGTGCCGCCGCCCAGAACACATTGAGGCCGGCAAACAGCAGCAGTGCCAGCGGCCCGCGTTCGCGCAGCGTTCGATCGCGGCGCAACATGCCCAGCATCGAGCCCAGCAGCTCGCGCCAGCGTGGGGGAACCGACGGCACCGGTACTGGGGGCAGGCGCCGCCACAGCAGCGCCGCCAACCCCGCCATCACCATCGCTGACAACAGGTAGACCATCTGCCAGCCAAAGGCCGCCGCCACCGTACCGGACACCACGCGCGCCAGCAGCAGGCCGATGAACACGCCGCCCTGCACCACACCGACCACGCGACCGCGCTGCTCGGGTGGTGCCAGCATGGCGGTATAGGCGATCAGGCCCTGGGTCAGCGCCGTGCCCAGCAAGCCGGCCAGCAGCATGCCCGACAACAGCCAGCCCGCCGTGCGTGACGCTGCCAGCCACAGCAGCGCCAGCACCAATGCGATCAACTGCAGCCGCAGCAGGCGTCGCCGGTCACCACGGTCCGCCAGCGGCAGCAGGCCAAGCAACGCCAGCACGCTACCGGCCTGGGTAGCAGCCAGCACCGCGCCGGCCACGGCCCGGTCCAGCGCAAAGGCGCGTGCAAGCTGATCCAGCAGCGGCTGCGCGTAGTAGACGTTGGCGACGCTGGCGCCGGCGGCAACCGCAAGCAGGACCAGCAGCGGGCGGGGAAGCGATGTGGCACTCATGAAGTGGTTGCAATTTGAAACTTGCTGCAGGCTACTGCCATTGGTTTTAAACTGCAACCACATCAGAGAGGTCCACCATGCACGCCGACAGCCCCTGCCCCGTCGCCCGCAGCGCCGATCTGCTCGGTGACCGTTGGGCGCTGCTGGTCATCCGTGATGCCTTCGATGGCGTCACCCGCTTCGGTGATTTCCAGCGCAGCCTCGGCGCGGCCCGCAACATCCTCAGCGACCGCCTGCGCCGGCTGGTAGAGGCCGGCATCCTGCAGCTGCGGCCGGCCTCCGATGGATCGGCCTACCAGGAATACGTGCTCACCGCCGCTGGCCAGGAACTGTTCCCGCTGCTGGTCGCGCTGCGCCAATGGGGTGAACGCCATCGCTTCGAGGCCGGTGAAGCCCATTCACAGCTGATCGAATCGGCGACGCGGCGGCCGCTGCCCTACATGCAGCCGCTAGACGCAGCTGGTCATGCTCTCGCGTCAGGCCAGACGGTCGTGCTCAAGCTCGTCTGAAGCGCGCGCTTCCGCCAGACGAGGATCGGTTCCTCTACAACGTCTCGTAAGGTGCTCTCTACTCGTGATGCTAGACGATGACCACTGCTCATACCTCGGCCCAGTAGGCTTTTGTTCAAGCGTCTTTGAGCTTGCCCTCGTGGCACACGACGCCTCCAAAGCAATTGGCGCATTACACCCACAGCTCGAACGCCACCGTGCCGAACGCAGCACTCGCTGATCTACCCACTTCTAGGTCACTCATCACCACCAGCCCAATCAAAAGGGCAGATTGAAATTTTCAGATGTGCTCAACCCAAGTACGACGTTCTAGTTCTTTTGCAGCGGAAAAATACGCAATTTGATCGGCCTTATCAAAGTCATCTCAGTATCAAAGTCATCTCAGTATCTGAGACGAAGATCTCCGATGCTCGAGGCCCATTCCGCCCGTGCATCAAACATGATAGACAAAGACCAATACCCTGAGATCCCCAGCACTCGCATCTTGCTGCTTCGCATCAAACGTCCGAAGCAGGTTATACCCCTCAGCAAGGCGGAAAACTACGTAGTTGGCAGCATGGTCGCGTTGTTCCTTCTGAGCCTTGGATGCATGGCACTTCTGAAGGCAGATCAGATCACTCAGCAGGCTGCCAAAGTGATCGTGCTCCCACTGACGGGGATTATCATGCTCCTGGGGCTAGTATTCTTTGTAATTCAGGTCATCCAGCTCTTTCTGCTGTTCAGGCATGGCTTCAACAATATGGCGGATCGCGTGGATGTCTCTGCTGACGCAGATTCCGCCCTTGCCGAGGATCTTTCGCACTGCAATACCCAGCACTTGGACCAGCGCTCAAAGCTTCTGGAGCAGGAATCCAAGCTCCTCACAAGGCGTGCTGGATTGGCATCTGCAGCAACCGCCATCAGCGCACTGATCATCAATCTCTTGAGCACCGGGAACGGCGACAAGGCCGCGCAGTGGGTGTCAGATGCCAAGCTTCTGATCACCTGTTGCAGCTTGGGTTTGCTGGCGGGAGCAGTGATCGTGATTATCTTTGCAGGGAAGCTAGAGAAGATCTCCACATTGCTGAAACTTGCTTCAGAGAGGGCTCGCAACGCAAGCTAGAGCGAGAGATGGCCAATTGAAACTCCAAGGGCCCGCGCGGCAGGATCGCACGGTCGGTCACATTCCAACGTAATCCGCGGATACGCGGCATCACGACGGGCCTTCTGGGTCCCCGGTCGACGTTCTTGCCGATGGCCTATCCAGACGACTTCACCTCCATGATCCGCCCATTCGCGCACACCGACGAACACCCGCGCCGGTTAGCATCGGGTCTTTCCGCCACTGGATGCCGCCGATGTCGCGCGATCGCCCTTCCCTGCTGACCGCCCTGCTGTTGCCGCTGCTGGCCTGCGCCACAGCAACCACGCAGGCCCGCGAGGTTGCCGCGCCCGCCGACCATGTGCAGGCCGATGGCCCCTATGTGTTCCGCCAGGGCGACCAGCTGCAGGCCAAGTGGATCTGCGACGACAAAGTCGAGTCGCACACGCTTGCCACGCAGGCCGCAGGTACCGACATCGCCCCGCGCTGCGGCTACGAGCACTCGGTGCACGTGGCTGCCCCGAATGCGCCTTCGGTTTCCGTGCTGCCGGCCGTGCCGCGCATCGTTGCGCTGTCCGACATCCATGGCCAGTACGGGCTGCTGGTGCGCCTGCTGCGCGCCCACCAGGTCATCGATGCCCAGGATCGCTGGGCGCTGGGCAAGGACACGCTGGTCATCGCCGGCGATGTGTTCGACCGCGGCCCGCAGGTGACCGAGGCCTTCTGGCTGCTGTATGGCCTGCAGCAGCAGGCGGCCGCCGCCGGCGGCGCGGTGCACTTCGTGCTCGGCAACCACGAAACCATGGTGCTGTACGACGACCTGCGCTACGTCAACCCGAAGTACCTGCGCAGCGCCCAGCTGCTCGGCCGCAGCTACCCGCAGCTGTACGGTGCCGATTCGGTGATCGGGCAGTGGCTGCGCACCCGCCCGGTGCTGCTGAAGATCGGCGACACCCTGTTCCTGCACGGCGGTATTTCGCCCGAGGCAGTGCAGCTGGCGCTGGACCCGGCGCGCACCAATGCGGCCTACCAGGCGTCACTGGGCCTGCCAAAGGCCGAAGTAAAGGCCGACCCGGCCACCGCACCGCTGTATGACGGCAAGACCAGCCCGATCTGGTACCGCGGCTACTTCGATGGCCGCCTCGACACCGCGGGGGTGCAGACCGTACTCGACCGCCTGCAGCTCAAACGCATCGTGGTCGGCCACACCTCGATGCCACACGTCAGCAGCTTCCATGGCGACCGCGTGATCGCCATCGACAGCAGCATCAAGAACGGCGAGAACGGCGAACTGCTGTTCATCGAAAATGGCAGGCTCAGCCGTGGCCTGCTGGATGGCTCGCGGGTGCCGTTGGCGCCGGGTGAGCCGGGCCTGCAGGACTGAATGAAGGGACAGCGCGACGGCACCGGGCGGCGGCGGCGCGCTCCACCTTCACCCGGTTTGCGGCTACCCTCGGCAGCCGAGAGAGGCCCACCCCGTCCATCCGGTGGGCCTGACCGTTACAGGAGCCCCCGCGCATGCGCGTTCTGATTGCTGAAGACGACCCGGATATCGCCTCCGGCCTGTGCGCCTCGCTGCGCCGGCAGGGGCACGTGGTTGACCACGTCGACAACGGCGCGCACGCCGACGCGGCACTGGGCTCGACCCAGTACGCATTGCTGGTGCTGGACCTGGGCCTGCCTCAGCTGGATGGCCGCGACGTGCTGCAGCGCCTGCGTCAGCGCGGCGATGGCCTGGCGGTGCTGGTGGTGACCGCCCGCGACGGCCTGGCCGAGCGCGTGCGCGTGCTCGACCTGGGCGCCGATGACTACCTGGTCAAGCCGTTCGCGCTGGACGAGTTCGAAGCACGCGTGCGTGCGCAGCTGCGGCGGGTCACCAGCAATGGCAACCCGGACCTGCGCATCGGCCGCCTGCGTATCGATCTGGCCGGGCACCGGGTGTGGATCGACGACCAGTCGCTGGAACTGACCGCGCGCGAGTTCGGCCTGCTGTCGGCACTGGCGGTACGCGCCGAGCGCATCGTGTCGCGCGCGCAACTGGTGGAGGCGCTGTGCGACTGGGGCCAGGACCTCACAGACAACGGCCTGGACATCGCCCTGCACCGCCTGCGCCGCAAGCTGCAGCCCGGCGGCATGGGCATCCGCACCGTGCGCGGGCTGGGCTACATGCTGGAAGACGCGCAGGACGACAGCGCCCCGTGATCAGTGGACCACCCAGCCTGCGTCGGCGCCTGCTCGCCTTCCTGGCGTTGCCGATGCTGGGCCTGCTCACGTTCAACACGATCCTGGCCTACTACGTTGCGCTGGACTATTCCAACCGCATCCACGACCGCAACCTGATCGACGACACGCATTCGTTCGCGCAGATGCTGAGCACCATGCCGGTGACCAGCGACCTGTCTCCGCAGGCGCGCTTCCTGATCGAGTACGACCCCGACGGCCATCGCTACTTCAACGTCGACAGCAGCCGCATGGGTACGCTCAGCGGCAATGCAGACTTCAGCCCGTACGCCCCTTCGCAGGACTGCACCGGCGTGCATCCGGCGCTGTACGACGGCAACCTCAATGGCCAGCAGGTGCGCATGGCCACCGTCTGCACGCAGGCGATGAACGATCCGCAGGACCAGCTGGCGGTGACCGTGGCCGAGAGCATGGCCGACCGCCGGCAGCGTGCGCGCGAGATCCTGATGATCATCATCCCGCTGATGACCATGCTGGCGCTGGGTACCGCAGCGCTGGTCTGGTTCGGCGTGACCTATGGCCTGCGCATCCTGACCCCGCTGAGGACCCGCCTGGCCCAGCGCCGCGGCGAACTGGCGCCGATCTCCGATGCCGACGTGCCCGAGGAGATCCAGCCACTGATCAGCACCATCGATGATCTGTTTGCCCGCCAGGCGGAAATGATCACCCTGCAGAACCGTTTCATCGCCGATGCCGCGCACCAGCTGCGTTCGCCGCTGGCGGGCATGGCCCTGCATGTGGACCAGGCACTGGCACATGGCGACCCCGATACAGTGCGCGAGGCGCTGCAGCACATCCGCCGGCTCAACCAGCGCACCGCCCGGGTCAGCACCCAGCTGCTGGCACTGAGCCGGGCGCAGACCGTGCCCGATACCGTGGAGGCACTGGACCTGTGCGAGCTGGTACCGCAGTGGGTCGGCATGCGCGTACCGGAGGCGATCCGCGATGGCATCGATCTGGGCTACCGCGGCAGTCCCCATCCGCTGCGTGTACTCGGCAACGGCGCCATGCTGCAGGAAGCGCTGGACAACCTGATCGACAACGCCCTGCGTTATGCCGGCCGCAATGCAACCGTCACGGTGGGCGTGCACGCGCTGGACGACAATGATGTCGAACTGTATGTGGAAGACAACGGCCCTGGCGTGCCCGACGACGTGATGCCACGGCTGGGCGAGCGCTTCTTCCGGGCGCCGGGCACCGCTGCCAGCGGCACCGGCCTCGGCCTGGCTATCGCGCACGAGGCGGTGGAGCACTTCGGCGGCCGCCTGAGCTTCCTGAACCGCCCAGGTGGCGGACTGAAGGTCGCCATCACGCTGCCGCTGCTGAAGGCGCCCTGACCCGGCCCGGGGCGCTGAAAGGCTGGCGAAAATCGCGCTTGCGATCCTGCCATCCCCACTGCCGTCCCGGAGCCGCCAGGTGACCGAATCGCACGACTTCTTCCTCCCCGGTGGCCCACAGGGCGTGCTGCTGGTCCATGGCCTGACCGGCACCCCGGCGGAAATGCGCATGCTGGGCAAAGGGCTGAACAACGCCGGTTTCACCGTGCACGGTGTGCAGCTGCCCGGCCATTGCGGCAGCGTGGATGACCTGCTGGCGACCACCTGGGAACAGTGGTACCAGGGCGTGGAAGATGCGGCGGCAACCCTGCGCGGCAAGGTCGACCAGCTGTTCGTCGGCGGCCTGTCGATGGGCGCGGTGCTGTCGCTGGCACTGGCTGCACGTCGCCCCGAGTGGGTGTCCGGGGTTGGCGTGTACGGCGCCACCTTCCGCTATGACGGCTGGAACATCCCCGCCGTGGCCCGCTTCTCGTTCCTGCTGCCGTGGTTCAAGCGCTTCAACATCGGCCGCGACCGCATGTTCATGGAAGAACCGCCGTACGGCCTGCGTGACGAGCGCCTGCGTGCGCAGGTCAGCGCCGCCATGCTGTCCGGCGACAGCGCCGCCGCCGGCCTGCCGGGCAACCCCTGGCACGCCCTGGCCGAAATGCGCGCCCTGAGCAACTGGACCCGCCGCCACCTGCACCAGGTCACCGCGCCGTGCCTGGTGATGCACGCCCGCGAGGACGACGTGGCCAGCATGGGCAACGCCGAGCTGGTGATGTCGCGGGTCAGCGGCCCGAAGGAACTGGTGGTGCTGGAAGACAGTTACCACATGATCACCATCGACCGCGAACGCCGCGATGTGATCCGCCGCAGCGCGCGCTTCTTCACCGAAATCGGTGAACGCACTGGCGTGCTCAAGGCGGTGGCCTGACATGGGGGCACTTGCCACGCTGCTGTGGCTGGCCAATGTCGTGCTCGATACCGGTGGCCAGCTCGCCTTCAAGGCCGCCGCCAGCGACCCGCAGGAGGGCGAAGGACTGCAGCGCTGGAAACACATGCTCAGCCGTCCCTGGCTGTGGATCGGCATCGCCTGCTACGTGCTTGAGTTCGTCGCCTGGATCGCGTTCCTGTCGCTGGTGCCGCTGTCCAAGGGCGTGCTGCTGGGCTCGATCAACATCGTCGCGCTGATGATCGCCGGCCGTTTCCTGTTCCGCGAGAAACTCACGCCGCTGCGGGTGACCGGCATGCTGCTGGTCACCGCCGGCGTAGCCGTGGTGGGGGCCGGCTCATGAGGCGCCTGTATGTGATCGGCTTCCCGCTGCTGATGGCTTTCGACACGCTGGCCCAGCTGTGCTTCAAGTACGCCGGTGACGCCGCGTTGCCGGTCGAGGCCAACACCGCCTGGCTGCTGCGCGTGCTGTCGCAGCCGTGGGTTTACGGCGCCATCCTCGGCTACGTGGGTGCATTCTTCACCTGGATGAGCCTGCTGCGCCATGCGCCGATCGGTCCCGCCTTTGCTGCCTCGCACCTGGAAGTGATCAGCGTGCTGCTGCTGTCGGCGTGGCTGTTGAACGAGCCGCTGACCCTCCACCATCTGCTCGGTGCGGTACTGATCGTGGCCGGCATCGTCTGCCTCGGCCGCGCCGAGGCGGACGACCCGCACAGCCCTGCCGAAACCACGACGTGAGCGCGCTGCGATGAGCCTGTTCGCGCGCGAACTGCCACCAACCGCCGGCCTGCCGATGCAGGCCAGCGATTTCCTTCCCGGTGGCGGCGACCTGCGTGACATCCTGGCCAGCCAACTCGGCACACCGCCGCTGCAGCTGACCTGTTCCGGCACGCACGCGCTGCTGATCGCCCTGCGCACGCTGCGCAAGCGTGCGCCAAAGCGCGACACCGTGATCATGCCGGCCTATACCTGCCCGCTGGTGCCGATCGCGGTGCACAGCCTGGGCCTGCGCGTGCAGTTGTGCGATACCCGGCGCGGTCATTTCGACTTCGACCCCGGCCAGCTCAAGCGGCTGGCCGATGCGCGCACGCTGGCGATCCTGCCCACCCACCTGGGCGGGCGCATTGCCGATGTCGAGCTGGCCTGCGAAGTCGCCCGCAACGCCGGCACCTGGGTGATCGAAGATGCCGCGCAGGCACTCGGCGCACGGGTCGGCAACAGCAGTGTCGGCATGCGCGGCGATATCGGATTCTTCAGCCTGGCCGCCGGCAAGGGCCTGAGCCTGCATGAAGGCGGCCTGCTGGTCAGCCGCGATGACGAACTGCGTGCTGCGCTGGCCGAACATGCCGTCCAGCACGTTCGCTCCAGCCTGCGCTGGGAGCTGCTGCGCAGCGTGCAGTTGCTGGGCCTTGCTGCCTGCTATCGCCCTTCGCTGCTGTCACTGGTGTATGGCAATCCACTGCGCAATGCGCTTCAGCGTGGCGATCTGGAAGATGCGGTCGGTGACATTTTCCCGCTGGATATCCCGCAGCACCGGGTCAGCCAGTGGCGGCAGAACATCGGCGCCCATGCCGCGCGGCGCTTGCCGGCATTCCTTCAGGCCGGTCGGCTGCGTGCGTTGCAGCTGCGGGTGCAGCTGGCACAGCTGCCTGCCGTTGAGGTGGTCGATGGGCTGGCCGGTAGCGGTGGCACCTGGCCACTGTTGATGCTGCTGCTGCCCAGCCAACGCGCCCGCGATGCGGTACTGAAGGACTTGTGGCCACGCGGGCTTGGCGCCAGCCGCATGTTCATCCATGCCCTGCCCGGCTATGCCTACCTGCGCGGCATCGTGCCGCAGGACGACATGCCCAACGCACGCGACTTCGCCGCACGCATGCTGACCCTCGGCAACAGCGCCTGGCAGACCCGTGAAGAGACCGCCGAAATACTGCGGGCACTGGCCCGCGCGTGACGCCAGGACGCACGGATGGAGTGCGCCTCACGCATTCATCCATGCACCTTCCTGAACGCTTTCCGCGCCCTGCAATGCAGGCTTTCAACAGGAAAGGAACGAGAAAGGCTGCCTGCCTACATTGAGCCTGCCCCGGCATCGCGCCGGACGTTCCTTTCATCGACGGACCTGCCCATGCACTGGAGCATCCTGTGTGACTTCGACGGCACCATCAGCCTCGAAGATGTCATCGACTCGCTGCTGGAGAAATACGGCCAGCCGGGCTGGCAGGAACTGGAAGACCAGTGGAAAGCGGGAAAGATCGGCTCGCGCGAATGCATGCAGGGCCAGGTCAGGCTGCTGAAGCTGGACCCGGCCACGCTCGACGCCCACCTGGACCAGGTGCAGATCGATCCGGGCTTTGCCGCCTTTGTCAGCCGTGCCGAACAGCTGGGCGTGCCGCTGCGCATCGTCAGCGACGGCCTGGACCATGCGATCCACCGCATCCTCGCCAACCACGGCCTGTCGCGACTGCCGGTGGTGGCCAACCACCTGCGCTGGTGCGATGGCTACTGGGAACTGGAATCGCCCTACCAGGCCGAAGGCTGCCGCAGCGGCACCTGCAAGTGCACCTGCGCCGCGCAGGCGCGCGCCAACGAAGCACCGCGTGTGCTGATGATCGGCGATGGCAGTTCGGATTTCTGCGTCTCCGAAGATGCCGACTTCGTGTTCGCCAAGCGTCGCCTGATCACCCATTGCACCGATGCCGGCATCGAGCATGCCGCCATCGATACCTTCCACGATGCAATCGCACTGCTGCCGCGCTTGCTCGATGGCAGCCTGCTGCAGCCACGTCGTATCGACGCCAGCCCGCAGCCCGCCGTACTGCCCCTGCTGCTGGCCACCGCCTGAGCACTCCCTTCCAAGCACGCCCCCGCTACCTCTTTCGAACGTCCTTCACGGAACCGAACTGCATGAACATTTTTGACAAGAACGCCGACGCCGCTGCCTCCGACGCGCAGCTGCTGGCAGACGAAGCCCGTTACAGCTCCTTCGGCGATACCGTCCACTACGTCGACCCGCCGAAGATCTTCCAGCGCGGCGAAGGCAGCTACATGTTCGACGGTGCGGGCGTGCCCTACCTCGACCTGCAGATGTGGTACTCGGCCTGCAACTTCGGCTACAGCAACAAGCGTCTGAACGATGCGCTGAAGGATCAGATCGACACCCTGCCGCAGGTCGCCAGCCAGTACCTGCACCCGACCCGCGTGCAGCTGGCCAAGACCATTGCCGTGGACATGCACGAGAAGTTCGGCCTCGACGGCCGCGTGCATTTCAACGTCGGCGGCGCGCAGGCCATTGAAGACTCGCTGAAGATCGTGCGCAACGCGCGCGGCGGCAAGAGCCTGATGTTCGCCTTCGAGGGTGGTTACCACGGCCGTACCCTGGGTGCGTCGTCGATCACCTCCAGCTACCGCTACCGCCGCCGCTACGGCCACTTCGGCGAGCGCGCGATGTTCATTCCGTTCCCGTACCCCTTCCGTCGCCCGAAGGGCATGACCCCGGACGAGTACTCCGACCACTGCGTGTGGCAGTTCGAGCGCCTGTTCGAAAGCGAATACAACGGCGTGTGGGATCCCAAGGTCGGTCAGGCGGAGTACGCCGCATTCTATGTCGAACCGATCCAGGGCACCGGCGGCTACGTCATCCCGCCGCGCAACTTCTTCACCGGCCTCAAGCGCGTGCTGGACAAGTACGGCATCCTGATGGTCGTCGATGAAATCCAGATGGGCTTCTGGCGCACCGGCAAGCTGTGGGCCATCGAGCACTTCGGCGTGACCCCGGACGTGCTGGTGTTCGGCAAGGCGCTGACCAACGGCCTGAACCCGCTGTCGGGCCTGTGGGCGCGCGAAGAGCTGATCAACCCGACCGTGTTCCCGCCGGGCTCCACCCACTCCACCTTCAACTCAAACCCGCTGGGCACCCGCCTGGGCCTGGAAGTGCTGAAGCTGGGCAAGGAAATGGATTACGAGCGCACCGTGCCGGAAAAGGGCGCGTACTTCCTCGATGGCCTGCGTAGCCTGCAGAAGCGCCACCCGGAAATCGGCGACGTCGACGGCCTGGGCCTGGCCCTGCGCGCGGAAATCTGCCAGACCGACGGCTACACGCCGAACAAGGAACTGCTGGACCGCATGGTCGACATCGGCCTGGCCGGTGACCTGCTGCACGACGGCAAGCGCATGGGCCTCGTGCTCGACGTGGGTGGCTGGTACAAGAACGTGATCACCTTCGCGCCGTCGCTGAACATCAGCTACGAAGAGATCGACCTGGCGATCACCCTGCTTGACCAGGCGCTGACCAAGGCCAAGGGCTGAGGTCCGATGCGCTGCCGGTTCCCGTGCCGATGGAAATGACGTCACGCGCATCCAGCACCGCGCTGGAACCGGCCGCGCTGCTGGAGGGCTTCCTGGCCCACCCGCCGCTCGGGTTCGAGGCAGGCCGCCTTCCCAGCGGCCTGCCGACCTTCCGTGCGCCGCTGGATCTGACCACCACCATGGACGACGACCTGCGCGGCAAGCTGCTTGGCCTGCCGCTGTCGCGCCTGTGGCGGCCATGGATCACCTGGAAGACCCGCTTCGTCGGTGCCACCAGCACCGAGTACACCCCGCTGCCCGCGCACGTCGCACCAGAAGCATTGGCTGAGGACGTGACGCGTCACGCGATCGGCGATACCCGGCTGCTGGTGGTCAAGGACCTGGCGATCGATTCACCGCTGCTGGATGATGCCGCCAACGCACACAGCGGTGCCTTCCTGCAGGCATTGCTGGCACGCGGCTTCGTCGAACTGGAAGGCATGCCGCTGGCCTGGGTGGCGATCGATTTCGATTCGATCGATGGCTATCTCGGCCGCCTGTCGTCTTCGCGCCGCAAGAACATCCGGCGCAAGCTGCGCTCGCGCGACGACCTGCAGATCGACTGCATCGCCACCGGTGATCCGGCCCTGGCCGACCCGCAGCTCCAGGCCGAACTGTATGCCTTGTACCTGGGCGTGTACGCGCAGAGCGCGGTGCATTTCGACCAGCTCGATCTGCCTTACTTCCAGCATCTTCTGGCCGACAGCCAGGGCCAGGGACGGATGTTCCTGTACCGCCACCAGGGCCAGCTGATCGGCTGGAACCTGTGTTACGTGCATGCGGGCAAGCTGGTGGACAAGTACATCGGCCTGGCCTATCCGCAGTCCCGCGAGCACAACCTGTACGCGGTGAGCTGGATGCACAACCTCGAATACGCGCTGCAGCACAGCCTGAGCCACTACGTGGCCGGCTGGACCGATTCGCGGATCAAGGCCGAACTGGGTGCCAGCTTCACCTCCACCCGGCATGCGATCCACGCCCGTTCCCCGCTGCTGCGTGCAGCCCTGCGCAGGCTGGCCCCGTACCTGCAGGGCGAACCGGACGGAGGCGGCTGAGCGATGCCATTGCGTTCCCCGCTGATCCTGGACCTGGACGGTGGCGTGCTACCGCTGCCAGAGGCGCAGACCCTGGCCCTGCCGCAATGGCACGATCCACTGCGCTTCGCCTGCCGCAATGCCACCCTGAACCGTTTCGCCACTGAAGTGCTGGCACCGTTGCCGGCCCAGCTCGGCACGGTAATGCTCGGCAGTGGCGACTTCCACCACCTCAGCCTGCCGCTGCTGCAGCGCATGCGCACGCAGGCGCCGTTCCAGCTGGTGGTGCTGGACAACCATCCGGACAACATGCGCTTCCCGCTCGGCATGCACTGCGGGTCGTGGGTGAACGCCGCCAGCAAGCTGCCGCAGATCTCGCACATCCACGTGCTCGGCATCACCTCCAGCGACATCGGCCTCGGCCATGCCTGGGAGAACCACTGGCGCCCGCTGATCGGCGGTCGCCTGACCTACTGGTGCATGGACGTGGACGTGGGCTGGGGGCATCGCCTCGGCATGGGCCACGCCTTCCGCCGTTTCGAGCATCCCGAAGCGCTGGTGGCCGCGTTCGCCGCCGAGCAGGCGAAGTCACCGCAACCAACCTACCTGTCGATCGACAAGGATGTGTTCGCCGAGGACGTCGCCCGCAGCAACTGGGACCAGGGCCGCTTCCAGCTGGAACACGCACTGGTGGTGATCGAAGCGCTGCGCGCCGGCGGCCTGGTCGGCAGTGACATCACCGGCGAAGTGTCGCTGGCCAACTACCAGAGCCGCTTCAAGCGCTGGCTGTCGTCGCTGGATGGCCAGCCTGACGTCAGCGCCGAGGATCTACCGCTATGGCAGGCGCGGCACCAGCAGGTGAACCGCGAACTGCTGGCGGCGATGGCCGCCGTGCCGACCGCCTGCTGACCGCGTCGGTAATGCCGGCCGTTGGCCAGCGTGGCTTCGGTAGTGCCGGCCGCTGGCCGGCAACCTCATTGTTCCCGGGCTCACGGGGATGCCGGCCAGCGGCCGGCACTACACTGGACGCCTGCCCCAGGAGCCCTCGCCATGGCCCAGACCGTCATCCCGCAGCTGCGCATGCGCCACGCCGACTCCACCCTGCCGTTCTACGTGCAGGGGCTGGGCTTCGTGGTCGACTGGGAACACCGCTTCGAACCCGGCTTCCCGCTGTTCGCCCAGCTCACCCGCGATGGCCAGACGATCTTCCTCACCGAACACAGCGGCGACTGCGAGGTCGGCGGCGCGGTGTACTTCATCGTCGAGGACGTCGACGCCCTGCACCGCGCCTTCAGCGCCGCCAACGTGCCGATCGAGCAACCGCCGCATGACACCGAATGGGACAGCCGCGAGATGCTGCTGGTCGACCCCGACGGCAACCGTCTGCGCTTCGCCACCGACGCGAGCTGAACCGGGCGGCCTTGAGCCGGATATACGAAGCATATACGCTTCGTATACCCCCTCCTTCAGGACCGCCCATGGGCATCGTCAACATCGATGACACCCTGCACGACCAGCTGCGTCGTGCCTGCACCGTTTCCAGCCGCTCGATCAACGCCCAGGCCAACTTCTGGATCCGGGTCGGCATGCTGTGCGAGCTGAACCCGACGCTGAGCTTCCAGGACATCGTCGCCAGCGAGCTGCGCGCGGCCGGTGTGCAGCCGCCGCTGCTGCCGCCGGGCCAGGTCTGAGCCGATGGGCATCATCAAGCGTCCCGACGAGATCGCGCTGATGGCCGAATCCGGCCGCCTGCTGGCGGAGGTGTTCGCCGCACTCGACCAGCTGCCGCTGCAGGGCCGAAGCACCATGGAGATCAACGATTTCGTCGAACGCATGATCGTTGATGAGCTGCAGGCGAGGCCGGCCAGCAAGGGCCAGTACGGCTTCCCGTACGTGCTCAACACCTCGATCGACAACGTAGTCTGCCACGGCGTACCCAGCACCACCGACGTGCTGCGCAACGGCCAGATCGTCAACCTCGACATCACCCTGGAGAAGAACGGCTACATCGCCGACTCCAGCACCACCTACCGGGTCGGTGAGGTCGACTACACCGCGCGCAGGCTGGTGCAGACCACCTACCAGGCGATGTGGAAAGGCATTGCCGCCGTGCGTCCTGGTGCGCGCCTGGGCGACATCGGCCACGCCATCGCCCGCCACGCGCGCAGCCACGGCTACAGCGTGGTGAAGGAATACTGCGGCCACGGCATCGGCCAGGAGATGCACGAGGAACCGCAGATCCTGCACTACGGCCATCCCAACACCGGCATGGTGCTGGAAGAAGGCATGGTGTTCACCATCGAACCGATGCTCAACCAGGGCAAGCCGGCCATCCGCCAGCAGCCGGACGAATGGCCGGTGTACACCCGCGACGGCAAGCTGTCGGCACAGTTCGAGCATACGGTGGCGGTCACCCGCACCGGCGTGCGGGTACTGACCCTGCGCCCCGGCGAGACGCCGTTATGCGCGGTGGATGCCGCCTAGAGTGGCCGTTGCTGCATCCCGGCACCCTCGTGCACGGCGCGCTTCCGCGCCGTCAGGGGTTCGCGTACCCGCTGTGCCACATAGCCGACGCTGGCTGCGAGAATGAAGGTGTAACCAAGGAGTTCGGTGGTCTCCTCGATGGTGTTCTTGAACACGCGGATGTACTGGTCACCCAGCAGTCCGGTCCACAACGACGTCATGCCGATCAGACGCGAATAGAACAGCAGCAGAACCAGGCCGATCGTCATCACGGTACCCGGCCGGGATACGAGAAAACGCACCAGCGCCGGCATGGCCCGGCGCCAGTCGCGGCTGGCCCAGGCCAGTGAGCCGATGATCAGCACGGCCACCGGGTACTTCCAGAAGCCGTGTGCGATCAGGTCCAGCGCCTCATCCATTTCACGCAGGAGCATGCAGGCGAACAGCGCGGCCGCCAGAACGGCAAAGGCCCGATCATCGGCACGTCGCAATGCAAGCCGGACGAAGGCAGCCACGCTGGCGACCAGGAAGCCTTCCTGGGTCAGTTCGACCAACGACCACTCGCCGACTGCATTGCCCAGCCAATGGATGTCGAGCCAGGCCAACGCAGGCGGAAGCGCCATCATCAGGCCGAACAGGAAGGTGCGCCCCAGGTGGGACAGGAGCAGCTGTAGATTGTCTTTCATGCAACACCGATGCCGCGCCGTGGCGGTCGTACAACGAGAACACAGGCGACCGGGGGGCTGCCGAACGACGGCATGCGCGGCGGGGTCGCGACCAGGCGCGCATTATCCGCGCTGTATCCGGCCACGTGAACCGTACCGGTGGAACACATACGCAACACCGGCGTACGTCACGCACTCATGGCGATAAAGGACGCAGCAGCAACAACGTCGCCAGGCAGAACATGAAGATCGCCACGCCTGCATCCAGCACACGCCAGGCGCCCGGCCTGCGGAACACCGGCTGCAACAGGCGCGCGCCATAGCCCAGCGTGCAGAACCAGACCACACTGGCAATGCAGGCACCGGCGGCGAAGGCCCAGCGCAGATCGCCCGGGTAACGCGTGGACAGACTGCCCAGCAGCACCACGGTATCCAGATAGACGTGCGGGTTGAGCAGGGTGAAGGCCAGGCAGGTCAGCAGTACCTGCCGTCCGCTGCCGCCCTGCGCCTCGGCGGCGGCCAGCGCACTGCCACCGCGCCATGCGCGCAGCCCCGCCTGCAGGCCATACCAGAGCAGGAAGCCCGCACCACCGAAGCGCAGCACCTGCAGCAGCAGCGGCCACTGCAGCACCAGCGCGCCCATGCCGCCGACGCCGGCCAGGATCAGCACGATGTCCGCGCCGGCACAGGCCAGCACCACCCTGCCCACATGGCGCTGCTGCAGGCCCTGGCGCAGCACGAAGGCGTTCTGCGCACCGATGGCGATGATCAGGCCGGCACCTGCGAACAGGCCGGCGGCGGTAGCGGCGATCCACATCAGGACAGGCCAGGCAGCGAGGGGACGCGCAGGGTGCGGCCGCTGACCCTGTTTAGACAATCTGATTTTTCTTTATCCTGTGCAGGAAAACTGAAGAGGCACCGGCATGGATCTGGTACATCCGCAACTGGCCGCGTTTGCTGCGGTGCTGGAAGAAGGCAGCTTCGACGCCGCGGCACGCCGCCTGTCGATCAGCCCGTCGGCCCTGTCGCAACGGATCAAGGCGCTGGAGGACAGGCTCGGCCAGGTACTGGTGGTACGTCAGGCACCGTGCCGGCCCACCGCCGCAGGCGAAGCGCTGCTGCGCCGGGTCCGGCCGATGCAGGCGCTGGAGGCCGAGGCATTGGCCGAACTGCTGCCCGAACGCGGCAGCGATGCCGCGCGCACGCCGATCCCGTTGGCGGTCAACGATGACTCGCTCGATACCTGGTTCGTACCGGCCGTCGCCGACCTGCACCAGCGCCATGGCTACCTGTTCGACCTGCGCATGGATGACCAGGACCATACCCTGCAGCTGCTGCGCGATGGCAGCGTGCTCGGCGCGGTCACTGCCGAAAGCCAACCGGTGAAGGGCTGCAACGTGCATCCGCTCGGCGCCATGCGTTACCACGCCATCGCCTCGCCCGGCTTCGCCCGCCAGTACTTCCGCGACGGCATGCAGGCCACGGCCCTGGCGCGCGCACCGATGCTGGTGTTCAACCGCAAGGATGAACTGCAGTGGCGCTTCGTGCGGCGCCTGACCCGCGCGCGACTGCAGCCGCCGCTACACTACCTGCCCTCCTCCACCGGTTTCGTCGAAGCCGCCGCGTGCGGACTCGGCTGGGGCATGGCCCCGGAAACCCTGGTCGCGCCCGCCGTGCGCGCCGGCCGCGTGGTGGTACTGGAACCCCGCCGCTGGCTCGATGTGCCGCTGTACTGGCAGCATGCCGCCGTGCGTTCAAGCACGCTGCAGCACATCACCCAGGCGCTGCGCACTGCAGCCAGCGGCACCCTTCGTTGAGGACAATCCAATGACCGCAGACCCGGGCTTCACGCCGCGCGCACTACCGTTTGCGCACCTCTTCACCATTGGGACGGCATGGGCGTGATCGGCCGACGTACAAGGATGCACGGCGCGAAGGCCGCGCTGGCGCTGGCAGCCTGCCTGCCCCTGGCTGTGCCGGCGCAGAGCCTCACCGATGCACCCGCATTGGACTGGGAACAGGCACGCCAGCGCCTGGAGCAGGTCTCCGATGCACTGGCCGCCGCTGATGCAGCGGTGCGCAACAAGCAGGACCTTCAGGACGCCACCCGCCTGCTGCGCCTGCCGGAGATCACCGGCGAAGTGCGCCGGCTGCAGTTCCAGAAGACCCTCACCCTGCCACTGGGTTCGCTGGCACCTGTCGCCGAGGCCTATGGCATCGACTCACCGCTGTCATTCACCGAACGCGACTGGCGTACCCGGCCCGTGGTGACCGCGGTGCTGCCGTTGTACACCGGCGGCGTGATTCCGGCCGCGCAACGTGCCGCCAGCGCTGCCCACGAGCAGGCCAGCGCCGAGCGCGAGGCTCAGCGCCAATCGCTGACCGTGCAGCTGGCCCAGGCCTATTTCGGCCAGCGCCTGGCCGAGCAGGCAGTGGATGTGCGCCGCGACGTACGCGATGGCCTGAACCGCCACCTGTCCGACGCAGAGAAGCTGGAACGCGAGGGCTTCGCCACCCGCGCCCAGCGCCTGCAGGCCACCGTGGCCCGCGACAAGGCCGAGCGCGAATACCAGAAAACGGTGAACGACCTGGCCACGCTGAAGGCGGCGCTGGCCACGCTGCTGCGCAGTGGTGGCGAGGTACAGCCGGTGTCGCCGCTGTTCGTGCAGCGCGTGCCATTGGAACCGGTCGCCAGCTTCGAGCGCACTGCGCAGGCGCGCCAGCCGCAGATCGCACGCCTGCGGGCGATGGTGGCGCAGGCCGAACAGGGCGTGCGCGTGCAGCAGGCCAAGCTGAAGCCACAGATCTTCGCCTTCGGCCAGTACGACTTTCGCCGCCGTGACGAGATGTTGACCGATCCGGACTGGGCATTCGGCATCGGCCTGAAGTACACCTTCCTGTCGCCGAACTCGCGGCCGGCGCAGATCAGCGCCGCGCGTGCGCAGCAGGAACAGGCCGAAGCAGGCCTGCGCGAGGCCGAGAACCAGGTCGCGCTGGGCGTGCGCAAGGCCTGGAACGAGCTGGAAACCGCGCGCCAGCAGTACGTGCTGCTCGACAGCAGCATCGCCCAGGCACAGGAAAACCTGCGCCTGCAGGAGCTGGCGTTCCGCGAAGGCCAAGCGACTTCGCTGGATGTGATCGACGCGCGGCTCGGCCTGGGCGGCGCCCGCGTCGAGCGCGCACAGGCCGCCTACCAATACGATATTGCGCTGGCACAGTTGCTGGAGGTCAGTGGACAGATGGACCGTTTCGAAGAGTTCCGGCGGCGTGCGGACGAGGTGATCGACCATGAGTGATGTGCTGCACGACGATGCAACGACGCCCCCGGCCAAGCGCCGCCTGGGCCCGATCCTGATAGTGGTGCTGCTGGTCGTGGTGGTGCTCGGCCTGTGGCTGGCCTGGCGCAGCCCCGCCGACCAGATTCAGGGCATGGCCGATGCGGACACGATCAACGTGGCCGCCAAGATCACCGCGCGCGTGGCCGAACTGAAGGTGCGCGAGGGCGACCGCGTGCAGCCCGGGCAGGTGCTGTTCCTGCTCGACAGCCCCGAAGTGGCCGCCAAGGAACAGCAGGCGCACGGCGCATTGGCCGCCGCACAGGCGGTGGCCGACAAGGCCGACGAAGGTGCGCGCAGCGAGGACATCCGCGCCGCCGAAGCGAACTGGAAGCGGGCTGAAGCCGGTGCGACGCTGGCTGAAGCGACCTACCAGCGCGTGCAGAACCTGTTCAACGAAGGGGTGATGACCCGGCAGAAGCGCGATGAAGCGCATGCCCAGGCCACCAGCTCGCGCGAACTGGCGCGTGCCGCCCGCGCGCAGTACGACATGGCCTTGGCCGGCGCACGCGAGCAGGACAAGCGTGCCGCGCAGGGCCAGGTGCAACAGGCACAGGGCGCGGTGGCCGAAGTCAACGCCGCGCGCGTCGAAGTGGAAGGGCGCGCGCCGGTGGCCGGCGAGATCAACAAGCGTATGGCCGACCCGGGCGAACTGGTGCCAGCGGGCTATCCGGTGTTCACCCTGGTCGACATCGACCGCATGTGGGTGGCGATGAACCTGCGCGAATCGCAGATGCAGGGCCTGAAGGTCGGCAGCAAGCTGCAGGGCAGCGTGCCGGCGCTTGGCCAGGACGGCGAGTTCGAGGTTTATTTCATCAATCCGGCCGGTGACTATGCGACCTGGCGGACCACCCGCCAGTCGTCCGGCTACGACGTCCGCAGCTTCGAGGTGCGGGTGCGCCCGGTACGCCGCATCGAGGGCTTCCGCCCCGGCATGAGCGTGCTGTTCGCATGGCCCCAGCACTGAGCCCCGACAGCAGCAGCTTCGCCGCCAGCTGGCGGCGCGAGCTGCGGTCGCTGCGCGGCAACCGCGCCGACCTGCTGCTGGTCACCCTGCTGCCGCTGCTGATGCTGGCCGTGATGGCGTGGATGTTCACGCCCTCGGTGATGCGCGACATCCCGATCGCCGTGGTCGACCTCGACCACAGCAGCGACAGCCGCCTGCTGCTGCGCATGCTCGATGCCAGCCCCGGCGTGCGCATCGCCAGCCAGCCTGCGGACATGCAAGATGCACGTTCGCAGCTGCGTCGGCTGGATGTATTCGCCATCGTACTGGTGCCGCGCGATGTCACCCGGCAGGCGTTGCGTGGACGCCAGGGCACGGTGTTCGCCTACTACAACGCCACCTACATGACCACCGGCCAGTCCGCGGCGCGCGATATCGGCGACGCGGTCTCGGCCTGGAACGCACGCCTGCTGCGCGAGCGCATCGGCCTGCAGGTCGGCCCGGGCAAGCTGCGTGCGGCACCGATCGCGGTGCAGTCGGACATCCTGTACAACCCGGCGCGCAGCTACGAGCTGTTCCTGCTGCCGCTGATCTTCCCGGCGGTGTTGTCGCTGGTGCTGGCACTTGCGGTGGCCGGCAGCCTCGGCCGCGAGATCCGCGACGGCAGCCTGCCCGCCTGGCTCGGCCGCACACCGTGGCCGGCGATTGCCGGCAAGATCGCGCCGTACGTCCTGCTGTTCTCGCTGTATGGCGCGCTCGGCATCGGTTACCTGGCCTGGCTGCGCGGCGACGGTGTGGCCGGGAGCGTGCTCCTGCTGCTGCTCGCACAACCTCTGTTCTACCTGGCTACTGCCGCCTACGCGTTGTTCTTCGTCGGCGTCACCCGCGACATGGGTACCGCGCTGTCAGCGGTCGGCCTCAGCATCGGTACTGCACTGGCATTTTCCAGCGCCACCTTCCCGGTGCTGGACGGGCCGCTATTCACCCGCGTCTGGCATCAGCTGCTGCCGCTCAGCGCCTATATCAAGCTGCAGACCCAGCAACAGTTCATCGGTTCGCCGCTGCAGGTTTCGGTATGGCCGCTGGCCACGTTGCTGCTGATGTCAGTGGTGGCTGGCGGCATCGGTGGGCTGCGCCTGATCGCCTTCGCGCGTACGCCCGAAGCCGCGCAAGCGGCGGGGGCCGACGCATGAGCGCACTCTGGCGCAGCCTGCGGCAGACCCTGATGGCGGTGCTGTGCGACCGCTATGCGATCGTGGTGATGGTCGGCGCGGTAATCCTGTACTCGTTCTTCTACCCGGCCGCGTATCGCCACCAGGTGGCCGGCAACCTGCCGGTACTGGTGGTGGACGAAGACCACAGCGCGACCAGCCGCGAGCTGCTGCGGAAGCTCGACGCGTTGCGGGTCGCACGCGTGGTCGGGCAGCCTGCGGACATCGACAGCGCGCGCCAGCAGCTGGAAGCCGGTCATGCCGAAGGCATCGTGCTGATCCCGGCCAACCTGGAGCGCGACATCCTGCGCGGCCACCCGGCCAAGCTGGTGCTGCTCGGCAACGGCGCCTACCTGGGCCGCGCCAGCTGGGTGCTGGGCAGCGTGGCCGATGCACTGGGTGCGTTCGGACGGGAGGCGGTGGTCGGTCAGGCCGCCTTCATGGGCGCGCCACAGGCACCACCGGTCACGCTGGTGCAGCGCCCGCTGTACAACACCCAGGAAGGCTATGGCAGCGCCATCGTGCCGGGCGTGGCCGAGCTGATCGTGCACCAGACGCTGCTGATGGGCATCGGCGTCCTGCTCGGCGGCCGTCGTCTCGCGCTCGGCCGGCGCCTGCGCTTCGACCTGCCGACGCTGGCCGGCATGGCACTGGGCTTCGCCCTGATCGGCCTGTTCGGCCTGTTCTACTACGCCGGCTTCACCGCCTGGGTGCAGGACTATCCGCGCGGCGGCAACCCATTGGGCCAGCTGCTCGGCGGCACCTTGTTCATCGCCGCCACCGTGGCCTTCGGCCTGTTCGTCGGCAGTTTCTTCCGCACCCGCGAACGCGCCTTCCAGTACATCATCGCCACCTCGATCCCGCTGTTCTTCCTGGCCAACCTGTCGTGGCCGGCAGTGATGACGCCACCACCGCTGGTCTGGCTGGCGCAGCTTCTGCCGACCACCTCGGGCATCAACCTGATGGTGCGCCTGAACCAGATGGACGCCCGCCTGACCGAAGTCAGCCACGAACTGATCACCCTCACCGCCCTGCTGCTGCTCTACGGCAGCCTCGCCACCTGGCGCCTCCTCGCAAAAAAGGGGACGGAGGGGATTAAGTCGTAAGCGGCCGGGTTGGGGGATTGCGACTTAATCCCCTCCGTCCCCTTTTCCCATAACGACGAACGCCGGCGTGGGGCCGGCGTCCGAGTACTGCAGTGTGGAAGGGGTAACGGGTCGAGCAATCAGCGGTAGACGCGTTCGCAGCGACGTTCCACCACGCGGTCGCCGTTCTTCTGCTGGCTGTTGCCCTGGATCTGGCGACCGGCTGCACCACCGGCGACGGCGCCTGCCACGGTGGCCAGTTTCTTGCCATTGCCGCCGCCCACCTGGTTGCCCAGCAGGCCGCCGATCACCGCGCCGGTGGCAGTACCGGCAATGCGATTGGGATCGCGCGAATTGCGCTGCACTTCCACGTTCTTGCAGACCACGCGGCTGCCGTCGTTGAACTTGCGTCCCTCATCGCGCGGGCCATAGGTCTGCGCGCCGGCCACCGACGAAGCTGCCAGCAGGGTGCCCAGCACAAACAATCGGGTCGAGGTCTTCATGGCCATCTCCTGAGTTCCGGTATGGCGCCAGTGTCCTCCCGCGGTTGGCAACCGGAAGTGAAATGCGCGTGTCCGCCACTTCATCGGCCATCGCACGTTCAGGAAGAAAATCCGCGCCCATCGCGACCAGCCGTCGCGATGGGCGCCGTCTCCCTGCCGGCCTTGCCCTCTTCTAGAACTCTTCCCAGCCACCCGCATTGGCGGCCAGCGTCGGCTCGATCCGCGGCGACAGCACCGCGGGCCGGCGCACCGGCGCAACCGATGCCGCCACGGCTGCCAGCGCCGGGCGCACCGCGGCGGCAGCGGTCACCGCCCCCGTGCGGAACACCGAAACCGCCTCGGCCAGCAGGTTGGCCTGCTCCTCCATCGAGCGTGCCGCCGCACTGGCCTCTTCTACAAGCGCCGCATTCTGCTGCGTGGTCTCATCCATCTGCACCACCGCCTGGTTGACCTGTTCGATGCCCGAGCTCTGCTCCTGGGAGGCAGCAGAGATATCGGCCATGATGTCGGTCACGCGCTGCACCGAGGCCACGATCTCGCCCATCGTGGTGCCCGCCTGGCGGACCAGTGCCGAGCCGTCGGCGACCTTGCCGACCGAATCCTCGATCAGGCCCTTGATCTCCTTGGCCGCACCCGCCGAGCGCTGCGCCAGCGTGCGCACCTCACTGGCCACTACCGCAAAGCCCCTGCCCTGCTCGCCGGCGCGCGCAGCTTCGACTGCCGCGTTCAGCGCGAGGATATTGGTCTGGAAGGCGATGCCATCGATGACCGAGATGATTTCGGCGATCTTCTTCGACGATGCCTCGATGGCCGACATCGTGGTGACCACCTGGCCCACCACTTCACCGCCCTGGGAAGCAACACCATGCGCGCCGATGGCCAATTGGTTGGCCTGCCGTGCATGCTCGGCATTCTGCTTCACGGTGGAGGTCAGTTCCTCCATCGATGCTGCCGTTTCTTCCAGGTTTGCCGCCTGCTGTTCGGTACGCCGCGACAGGTCGGTGTTGCCCGAAGCAATTTCACCTGCGGCCAGATTGATGCTGGAGGCGCTGGACTGGATGCGGCCGACGATCTGCTTGAGCTGGTCGACGGTGGCATTGCAGTCATCACGCATGCGCGCGAACACGCCATGGAAATCACCCTGCATGCGCACGGTCAGGTCGCCGCGCGAGATGGCCTGCAGCAGGGTCGACACCTGCACCAGGTTCTCGTCGGTGGTCTGCATCAGGCGATTGAGCCCGGCCACCATGTCGCGGAAATCATAGGCGAAGCGATCTTCGTCGCCGCGCAGGCTGAAGTCGCCTGCCGCAGCCGCTGTCGCCAACCGGCGGATCTCGCTGTTGATCGCCGACAGGCTGGACTTGGTTTCGTCCATCGCCTGGGTGATCGCCGCCTTCTCGCCGGGCAGCGGGTCCATGTCCACCGACAGATCGCCGCGTGCGTAGTGTTTCATCACCTCGATCAGCCGGTTCTGTACCTGCACGTGCGATCCAACCAGCGCATTGGTCTCATGCACCATGCGCCCGTAGTCACCGGGGAACGCGCTCTCGTCCATGCGGTAGCTGAGGCTGCCGGCATCGTGCTGGCGGGCCAGCTCCCCCTGTGCCGCCATCACCGACTGCAGCTGTGCCTGCATGCGCTGCATCGACTTCAGCAGCTGGGTCACCTCGTCGTTGCCGGTGGCGTCGATGCTGCTGTCCAGGCGGCCACTGGCGATGCCGTCGGCCAGCTTCACCGCTCCTTCCAGCGGGCGGGTCAGGCTGCGGGTGATCGCCCAGGCCGCCAATGTCCCCAGCAACAGGCTCAGTGCCCCGAACGCGATCGACAGCGTGCCGGTCCACGATTCGGTTGCGCGGTACTCTTCGCGGCTGCGTTCGGTCAATGTTTCCTGGTGGCGCAGCAGGGCCGAAATGGATTCATTCCAGGCCGTTGCCAATCCGTGCTCGGCCAGCAGCTCCTTCGCTGCACCATCGAAATCCCCCGCCTTCATGCGCTCATGCAATTGCTGGGTTGATGCATCGGTGGCCTTGCGGGCCGCCTCGATGCGCGCGACCAGGGTATCGCCGGTAGCGTCACGCGGAATCTTGATGTACTTGGCCCAGATACCGTCATAGGTCCGCGACAACTCCTGGGCACGCTGGTAATCCTTGTCGAACTCGTCACCCCGCTTGATCACCATCAGGCGACGATGCATCAGCACCGCGTTGTTGGTATCAAGCATGTCATTCAACAGGCGCATCTTCACCATGTTGACGTCCACCACTTTCTCGAACTGGGCGGATTTCAGCTGATTCCCATACAGCACCAGGCCGACGATGGCCATGATGAACAGCAGCAGCAGACCGAAGCCGGCGCCAAGCCGGGATCCCACACGGAGATTACGTAAGGCAAGCATCTCAATTCCCTTGATCGTGGCCGTACGTTCGATGGCGGCGCAGCGGAGGGAAACTTTACGGGACTTTATATATGGACCGATCCAAATATATGGAACTGTGCAGGCAGTCAGAAAATGCGGCGACCGATAATGGCGCCATAACCTTATCGAATACCGCTGACACGCCAGTGCCCGATGAAAATCACGCAGGATTAACACCATAATAACGCCCCCCCATCCAGGGCGGCCCGGATTATCTGCGCCGGACACAACCGTCGCCCCGGAGGGCTACAGTCTGCAGATGACACGGATCCTGCACATCGAAGGCGCGTCCATCAACGACATCGCCAGCCTCTACGTGGAAATCAATCGTGTATTCATGGCCGACGAAGACTGGCAGCTGGGCGCAAGCCTGGACGCGCTTGATGACCTGCTGCACGGGGGCTACGGCGCGCTCGCCGGTCATGCCACCGCCACGGTGGTGTGGCGCGACATCGCCCACAGCCGCGAGGCACTGGGCCGCGAGACCACACGCGCCTGGCTGCAGTCGAAACTCGATCAGGGCGGCAGGTTCAACGGTCCGGCCATCCACGCTCAGTTGACGGCACTGTCACTTGGCCAGGGACAGACCTATTTCGAGATCGTCATGGAGATCTTCGGCAGCCATCCGCAGATCACCCTGGTGCCAGGCTGAGCACTCTGCAGCAACCAGCCGCATCAACTCAAAGCTTGGCCAGGGCCTCGCCCAGCCGGCGTGGGAACGCCACTTCGCTGGCCAGGTGCCATGCGCGTGCATTGGCGCCCAGCCGGGTCCACTCGGCCTCATCCATCGCCAGCGCACGCTCGACGGCCTGTTCCAGCGCCTTCTCATCCACATGCCAGGTCCTGGACAGATGGCAGGGCTCGCCCTCGTGCGCGGCAACCAGGATGCCGCGGCTGTCGTCGATCATCTGATTCATCGGCGCGCCGTCGCAGGTGATCACCACTGCCCCGCAGCTCATCGCTTCCACCAGGTAATGGCCCCAGCCTTCGGTCTGCGACAGGCACAGGTGGAACGCATGTTCGTTCTGCAGGCGCTGCACCTCCTGGTCGGGCAGGCGCTCGCGGACGATCCGCAGGTTCGCGGCCCCGCCCTCATCTTCGTCCGAAGGGCCGCCGCGCAGGATGGTCAGCAAGGGCCACTCCGGATGGCGCTTCCAGACCTCGACCAGCGTTGCCGTGCCCTTCATGCGACTGGTACCAGCTGCATGCAGGAAGCTGCGCGGTCTGCGCGGCACCGCCGGGTCGTAGCGGTCACGGCTGCAGAAACCGACTTCCAGCGCGCGCATGCCCAGTGCGTTGAAGATGCGCGTAGCGTCTTCGGTCTTGGTCAACAACGCATCGAACCGCGGCAGGATCCGCAGGCTGCGTGCGGACACCCATTCCGGATTCGGAATCAACAGATTGACCTCGGCCAGTCCGAAGCTTGCCGGCCGGACATGCTCCAGCGAGATGTTGATGTCGAACCGGGCCGGCGTGCGCCCCAGGCTCAGCCACGAGGCCAGCAGCCTGCGCAGGCGCATCCCGCGGAGTTTCCAGGCCCCCCCATTGCGCACCGCGTCCAGACGGCTGACCGTCACCGTGTGCCCGAGCTGCTGCAACGAGCGCTCGATCACCTGGATGTCATGGGACAGGCCACGCTGGTTGTCGGCGGCCAGCAGGTGGATATGCGCCATCAGGAGGGACTCCCTGGCCGGCGCAGGTCGCGCGCAGGCAAGGCGGTCGCCAGCATGAAGCCCAGCACCAGGTAGAAATAGAACGAATGGGGCATCGCCCGGTAGAACACGTTGTCCGTGAACGCCGACAGCGCATAGACGATGACCACGGCAAGTCCGGCGGTGGCGATCATCGCGGTGATGTCGTCGGCGTGGCCGAGGCGCCGCACGAAATGAATGCCGGGCAGGATGAAGACCAGCAGCATGATCAGCAGCAACGGCACGCCACCGGTCACCGCCGCTTCCAGGTACTCGTTGTGCGGGTGGTTGTAGCGGAAGATCGACTCGGACACCTCGCCGCGGGCGATGCCCTCACGTGCATAGGTACCGAACTGGTTCAGGCCCACCCCTGCCACGGGATGCTCGGCGAAGGCGTCGACCGCCACGCCCCACATGGCGATGCGCTCGCGGACCGAGCCGACCTCGTTTTCCTGGTTGAAACCGGAGATCTCGCCACTGACCTCACCGAAGCGCTGGATCACCTCATGGTTCAGCACCGAGGTGGCACCGACCACGCCAATGACCAGGGCACCGACGAAGGCCAGTGCCCCCCGCCAGCGCCGGGTGCGCCGGACGTGCACCGCAATCACCATCAGCATGGCGGGAATGAACGCCAGGATCGGCCCGCGGCTCTGCGCCAGGATCGAACCGTAGACGCCGACGGCGATGGCCACGCCGTGCAGCCAGCGTTCGGCCGGATGCACATTGGGCTGGATCAACCGGATGACCGAGAACAACGCCATGCACAGCGTCACCATGGTGAACTCGATCGCCGTCCATTCGCCGCCACTGAAACCGTGCGCGCGTTCAAGGCCCATCACGTGGTGCTGCACGATGCACGACCCGCCGAAGACCAGGGTGGACACGGCGAAGATCTTCCAGATCAGGCGCCAGTCCAGCGCAGTGGCGAACACGGCAGCGGTACCCAGGTAGAGCAGTGTCTGCGCCGGCAGATCCAGCTCGTTCCAGCGCAGCCCGTGCCAGAGGATGCTGTAGAAGGCATAGGCCAGGCGCAGGAAGCAGACGATCACGATGAACCGGGCGATGCGGTAGCGCAGGCGGACATCGGGCTGGCGGCGGATCAGAACCACGCCGGTGACCAGCAGGGCCAGCAGCAGCACCGCCTTCAGCAAGGTGTAGGGTGCGGAGCCGGCAAGCGGAACGATGGCGACCAGGATGCTCAGCAGGACGGTACGCCAGGTGTAACGAGGTTCGGCGGCCATGCAGGCTGCAGTCATGCTTGTTCTTTCCATCAACGCCCGCCCGGGGATGAGTCGCCCCGGTTTCCATGGAGGCCGCTTGGCGGAAATCGCCGGGGCTGACACTACCGTGGGCCCCTGGGGAAATCAACCAAAGTGCCGGCGCAGGGGCGCAGGCGTTGGCACACGGACAGCCCCCGGGCCCAGCGCGGGTGCCGCGGATCATCGACCTCCCCAGGTCGCTACACTAATGTCCTCTCCGGCCATGCCTGCGCGTGGCCACGCCCCGACGCCCTGCCAAGACGCGAAACGCCCCAAGTGACTGATACAAAAGACAACACCAGCAACGCCAAGGCGTCCAAGGAACACACCCCGCTGATGAAGCAGTTCTTCGCGGCCAAGTCCGATTACCCGGACCTGCTGCTGTTCTTCCGCATGGGTGACTTCTACGAACTGTTCTATGACGACGCCCGCAAGGCGGCGCGCCTGCTCGACATCACCCTGACCCAGCGCGGCAGCTCCGGCGGCGCACCGATCCCGATGGCCGGCGTGCCGGTGCATGCCTATGAAGGCTACCTGGCACGGCTGGTGGCGCTGGGCGAGTCGGTGGCGATCTGCGAGCAGATCGGTGACCCGGCGCTGGCCAAGGGCCTGGTCGAGCGCAAGGTGGTGCGCATCGTCACCCCCGGCACCGTCACCGACGAAGCCCTGCTGGATGAACGCCGCGACACCCTGCTGATGGCCCTGTCGCGCAGCAAGCAGGGTTACGGCCTGGCGTGGGCCGACCTGGCCGGTGGCCGCTTCCTGGTCAACGAGGTGGAAACCGACGACGCGCTGGAAGCCGAACTGGCGCGGCTGGAGCCGGCCGAGCTGCTGGTGCCCGACGAAGAAAACTGGCCGGAATTCCTGCGCCAGCGCACCGGCGTGCGTCGCCGCGCGCCGTGGCTGTTCGATGCCGACAGCGGCCGCCGCCAGCTGCTGAATTTCTTCAAGCTGCATGACCTGAGCGGCTTCGGCATCGACGACAAGCCGCGCGCCACCGCTGCGGCCGGTGCCCTGCTTGGCTATGTCGAGGAAACCCAGAAGCAGCGCCTGCCGCACCTGACCTCGATCGCGATGGAAACCGCCGGCGAGGCGATCGCGATGAACGCCGCCACCCGCCGCCACCTGGAACTGGATACGCGCGTCGACGGCGACACCCGCAATACGCTGCTGGGTGTGCTCGACAGCACGGTGACGCCGATGGGCGGGCGCCTGCTGCGCCGCTGGCTGCACCGCCCGCTGCGCCTGCGCGAGGTGCTGGTACAGCGCCACCATGCGGTGGAAACCCTGATCGACCGCGGCAGCGACGCCGACATCCGCGAGCAGTTCCGCCGCCTCGGCGACCTGGAACGCATCCTCACCCGCGTCGCGCTGCGTTCGGCGCGGCCGCGCGATTTCTCCACCCTGCGCGACGGCCTGGGCCTGCTGCCGGCGGTGCGCGAGGTGCTGGCGCCGCTGGATTCACCACGCCTGCAGACGCTGCACGCCGCGCTGGGCGAACACGACGAGTGCGCGCAGCTGCTGGCCAGCGCCATCGCCGAAATGCCGCCGCTGAAACTGAGCGACGGCGGCGTGCTGGCCGATGGCTTCGATGAAGAGCTGGACGAACTGCGCCGCCTGTCCACCCACGCCGACCAGTTCCTGGTCGACCTGGAACAGCGCGAGCGCGAAAGCAGCGGCATTCCCACCCTGAAGGTGGGCTACAACCGCGTGCACGGCTACTACATCGAGATCAGCAAGGGCCAGTCCGACCGCGCGCCGGTGCACTACACCCGCCGCCAGACGCTGACCAATGCCGAGCGCTACATCACCGAAGAACTGAAGGCGTTCGAGGACAAGGTGCTGTCCGCGCGTGACCGCTCGCTGTCGCGCGAGAAGTACCTGTACGAGCAGCTGCTGGACACCCTCGGCGGGCAGCTGGAACCGCTGAAGCAGTGTGCCGCCGCGCTGAGCGAACTGGACGTACTGGCGGCCTTCGCCGAACGCGCGCAGGCGCTGGACTGGGCGCGCCCGGAGCTGCAGGCCGAGCCGTGCCTGAAGATCGAGCGTGGCCGCCACCCGGTGGTCGAGGCGGTGCGCGAGCAGCCGTTCGAACCCAATGATCTGGATCTGCATCCGGACCGTCGCATGCTGGTCATCACCGGCCCGAACATGGGCGGTAAATCGACCTACATGCGGCAGAACGCGCTGATCGTACTGCTGGCCCACATCGGCAGCTTCGTGCCGGCCAGCCGTGCGCTGATCGGCCCGATCGACCGCATCCTGACCCGCATCGGCGCCGGTGACGACCTTGCCCGCGGGCAGTCGACCTTCATGGTCGAGATGGCCGAAACCAGCTACATCCTGCATCACGCCACCGCCCATTCGATGGTGCTGATGGACGAGATCGGCCGTGGCACGTCCACCTACGATGGCCTGGCACTGGCCGACGCGGTGGCCCGTCACCTGGCCTACCAGAACCGCTGCTACACGCTGTTCGCCACCCACTACTTCGAGCTGACCGCGCTGGCCGACGAGCAGCACGAGGGTGGCCGCAGCGGCATCGCCAACGTGCACCTGGATGCCGTCGAGCACGGTGAGGCGCTGGTGTTCATGCACGCGGTAAAGGATGGCCCGGCGAACCGCAGCTTCGGCCTGCAGGTGGCGGCACTGGCCGGCCTGCCGCGCGCCACCGTGGCACAGGCACGGCGTCGCCTGGCCGAGCTGGAACAGCGCGGTGGTGAAAGCCATGCCGCCGAGTTGGCGCCGCAGGCGTTGGATGCGCCGCAGCAGTTCGGCCTGTTCGCAGCATCGTCGAGCAAGGCGCAGGACGCGCTGGCGGCGATCGACCCGGACGAACTGACGCCGAAGCAGGCGCTGGAAGCCCTGTACCGGTTGAAGGCACTGCTGTAGCCGCAGCGCACGCCCATGGCCTCCCGCTCGCCTTGCGGGAGGCCTGTTGAAAGACTGTGCAAATCCGATTCTGCGTTTCAATTGACAGAATCTATCAACCTGAATGGATCATTCGATTATTCATTTCATCTGGCCATAGCTAAAGTCGAGTGAAGATGTTTCTCCCACGTCTTCACCGCCACCAGGAGCCAGCCGATGAGCCAGTCCGACAACAACAACGCCAAGTGCCCGTATCACACCGCGCCGTCGCCTGCGGAAGGCGCCCAGCAGCAGCGTGAACTGAGCACCACGCCCAAGCAGAAGCACGGCGATGATCCGGTCACGCCGATGACCACGGCCTTCGGCGCGCCGGTGGTGGACAACCAGAACAGCAAGACCGCCGGCCCGCGTGGCCCGCTGCTGATGGAAGACGTCTGGCTGCTGGAAAAGCTGGCCAACCTCAACCGCGAGATCATTCCCGAGCGCCGCATGCACGCGAAGGGCTCGGGCGCGTTCGGCACCTTCACCGTCACCCACGACATCAGCAAGTACACCCGCGCCAAGCTGTTCGAGAAGGTCGGCAAGCAGACCGAGATGTTCGCCCGCTTCACCACGGTGGCCGGCGAGCGTGGCGCCGCCGACGCCGAGCGTGACATCCGCGGCTTCGCGCTGAAGTTCTACACCGAAGAAGGCAACTGGGACCTGGTCGGCAACAACACCCCGGTGTTCTTCCTGCGCGACCCGCGCAAGTTCGCCGACCTCAACAAGGCCGTGAAGCGCGACCCGCATACCAACCTGCGCAGCGCGCGCAACAACTGGGACTTCTGGACGCTGCTGCCCGAAGCCCTGCTGCAGGTGACCGTGGTGATGAGCGACCGCGGCATTCCGCGCAGCTTCCGCCACATGCACGGCTTCGGCTCGCATACCTACAGCTTCACCAATGCCGACAGCGAACGCTTCTGGGTGAAGTTCCACTTCGTCAGCCAGCAGGGCATCGAATCGCTGACCGACGCGCAGGCGCAGATCCTGGTCGGCCATGACCGCGAAAGCCACGGCCGCGACCTGTTCGCCGCGATCGAGAAGGGCGACTTCCCGAAGTGGAAGCTGTTCATCCAGGTCATGCCGGAGCTGGACGCGGAAACCTACCGCGTGCATCCGTTCGACCTGACCAAGGTGTGGCCGAAGAGCGACTACCCGCTGATCGAAGTGGGCCAGTTCGAACTGAACCGCAACCCGGTCAACTGGTACCAGGACGTGGAGCAGTCGGCGTTCGCGCCGAGCAACCTGGTGCCGGGCATCGGCCCGTCGCCGGACAAGATGCTGCAGGCGCGCCTGTTCGCCTACTCCGATGCGCAGCGCTACCGCCTGGGCGTGAACCACCACCAGATTCCGGTGAACGCAGCGCGCTGCCCGGTGCACAGCAACCACCGCGACGGGGCGATGCGCGTGGACGGCAACTACGGCGGCCTGCCGCACTACGAGCCGAACAGCTACGGCCAGTGGCAGGAGCAGCCGCAGTACCGCGAGCCGCCGATGAAGATCCGGGGCGACGCCGACTTCTGGAATTTCCGCGAGGACGACGCCGACTATTTCAGCCAGCCCGGTGCGCTGTTCCGCAGCTACAACCAGGCACAGAAGGACCGCCTGTTCGCCAACACCGCCCGTGCCCTGGGCGATGCGCCGGACTTCATCAAGCAGCGCCACATCGACAACTGCAGCAAGGCCGACCCGGCCTACGGTGCCGGTGTTGCCGCGGCGCTGAAGGCGCTGGCCAGCCAGCCGTCGGATCCGTTCAAGCCGGCGCAGCCGGAAGCGGACTTCCCCACCGCGACCCCGGGCGCCGAAGACATCGAGCTCTGATCGCCCTCCCCCGTGAACGGCGCGCCGCCTCCCCGTGAGGCGGCGTCGCCGTTTTAACGGTCCGCGTCCTACCTTCTGCACGCCCAACCCCAATCAAGGATTCCGCAGATGAGCCTGACCGACGAACTTCTCGCCAAATTGCAGGGCGCCCCGCTGCAGCAGGTGTCGCAGCAGCTCGGCATCAGCGATACCCAGGCTTCCGGCGCGATCAGTGCCGCGCTGCCGGTGCTGATGGGCGCGCTGGGCAACAACGCCTCGCAGCCGCAGGGCGCGCAGGCGCTGCTCGGCGCCTTGCAGAACAACCACAGCGGCCTGGACCTGGGCGGCGTGCTCGGTTCGGTGCTGGGCGGCGGTGGCGCCAGCGGTGGCGCTGCCAGCGATGGCGCCGGCATCCTCGGCCACATCTTCGGCGGCAGCCAGCAGAAGGTGGAAACCGGCCTGGCCCAGGCCACCCAACTCGACAGCGGCCGCACCAGCCAGCTACTGCAGATCCTCGCGCCGATCGTGATGGCCTTCCTCGCCCAGCGCCTGGGTGGCGGCCAGGCCGATGCCAGCTCGCTCAGCCAGGCCCTCGGCCAGGAAAAGCAGCAGGTGCAGCAGCAGGGCGGTCTTGCCGGTGGCCTGCTCGGCAGCCTGCTGGACCAGGATGGTGATGGTCAGCTGGGCGTGGGCGATCTGCTCAAACTGGGCGGCAATCTGCTCGGCGGCAAGCGCTGAGGGAAAGCCTGGCCGGACATGGGCCGGCGCTACCGGCATCGCCATGGGTAGCGCCGGGCCAGGCCCGGCGGCTTACCGGTTGCCCGCCTTCAAACGCTGCAGGATCGGTGCGAACAAGGGCGCCTGCATCGAGCGCGGCGGCTCGACATGGCCGCCCTTTTCCTGCGCCTGCCAGTACGACCACGGCAGCGGCTTGTCGCCCAGTTCGTAGTCCATGCCGTCCCAGCCATCCTCGCGGAAGGCGTAGAAGGCCCAGTGCACCTTGTCCTGCTCCAGCACCTGCAGCACATCCTGCAGGTAGCGGCTGCAGTCCGGCCACCGCCGCATGCAGCCGAATTCGGCCACCACCATGCGGTTGGCACCGACGCCATGCGAGGCGGCCCACGTCATCGGCTGCTGCAGGTAACGGCGTACACGCGCCGCATCCCAATGCTCGCTGCCTGCACCGAACGGCACCTGCGCCGGATAGCGCCAGGGTTTGGCACGCGTCTGGTTCGGTGCACTGGTTGCTGCATACGGCTCGTACATGTGCACGCTGTACAGCAGCTTCGAATCCGCCAGCGGTGCCGGCCAGTAGTTGAAACCGTCGGCGGCGGCATACCAGCCCGCATCCAGCATCAGCGGCATCGCGGTGTCGACCCCGCGGATGCTGGCGATCAGTTCCGAGTAGAAGCGGCGCAGATCGCGTGGGCCGTCCTGCACACCGGCATACCACCGCTGCATCGCCTCAGTGGACGCATGCTCGGCCAGGCCTGCACCGTACTCGGGCACCGGCTCATTGATGAGGTTGTAGGCGGCCAAGGCAGGATGACCCTTCAGCGCCGTGGCCAGGTCATGCCAGAAGCGACGGGCCGGCACATGGTTGTCGAAGGACTGCCACAGGCGCTGGTCGACCACATCGCCGTTGTGCTGCTTCCAGCGCAGCAACGGCAGCGACAGCGGCGTCAGCACCACTTTCAGCCCGGCCGCATCGGCGTCATCCAGCACCCGTCGCAGCGTGGCCAGGTCGGCCGGAACCAGTCCGCGATAGTCATCGGCGTTGCCGATCAGGAAGTCACGACCGCCCTGCCCCTTCCACTTGTCCGGCACCAGCCGCACCCAGGTCGCACCGGTCGCACGCAGCGCCTCGAAGTACTTCCGGTCCGGAGGCGACATGTTCATGCTGTTGCCACCGCGTTGCGGAACGTCCCAGAAGGTGATGTCGGCAGCGTGCAGTGGCGCAGCAGCAAGCAGGGACAGGCATAACAGCAGACGACGCATGGGCAGGCCTTCGATAGGTGAAAAACCAGCCTGCCCAGCGCAATCCGAACGCACCGTGACCGGCGCTTTGTTTCGCACCGCGATAGGAACAATCCGTTGGAATCAGGATTTCGCTAGAGCGCGTCGATGTCACCCAAGGCCCGGATCAAACGCCGCGCGCGCTTGTCCGGCTTGTGTTCCGGCGGCTGGAAACCATCGCGTGCGGCAATGCGCAGTGCACGCTGTTCGGCACGGCGCGCCTTCGAAGCCTCGCTCTCGGCGTACAGCTGCTGTGCCGTTGGCGCCGGCCCGCGCTGGTCGCTCAGGCCCAGCACCTGGATCTCGAAATGCTCCTCGCCGCGGTCGACCTGCAGCTGCTCACCCACGCGCACCGCGCGCGAGGACTTCGGGCGCTGCCCGGCCACGCTGACCTTGCCGGTCTCGATGGCCTGCTTGGCCAGGCTGCGGGTCTTGAAGAAACGGGCCGCCCACAACCAGATGTCCAGGCGGACACTGGGCGACAACGGGGAAAGCTCAGGCATCGGTGCGGACTACTCCGGTGGCTTGTTCAGAGGACGCGGATGGTCGGGGTCGGTGCGGCAGCCGCTGCCCCCGATCAAGGCGGGTACACCAGCGGAAAGATCCTGGCGCTGGCTGCCGACCAGGCACTCGGGACGGTCGGTCGGCCGCACCTGGGTATCGCCCAGCCGGTCACCTGTCGAACATGCGGCCAGTGCGGTGCCGATCAAGGCCAGCGCCAGGCTCCATTTCACCTGCAGTCGTTGATGCATTGCCACATCCTGCAAACCGGCTTGGTGCTAGTGTGCGCCTCCCGGGAATCGATCACCACTCCATGGCCAAAGCGCCGCTTGACCTGACCTCCGGCCCGATCGGCCGCAACCTACTGCTGTTCTCCCTGCCGATCCTGGCGGGCAACATCGCGCAGTCGCTGAACGGTTCGGTGAATGCGGTCTGGGTGGGGCGCTTCCTCGGCGAGGCGGCATTGACCGCCACCGCGAACGCCAACAACATCATGTTCTTCCTGATCGGCTCGGTGTTCGGCTTCGGCATGGCCTCGACCATCCTGATCGGCCAGGCGATCGGTGCGCGCGACATCGCGCAGGCACGGCGCGTGGTCGGTACCAGCGCCACCTTCTTCATCGGCCTGTCGGTGATCATCGCCATCGCCGGCTGGTTCATGGCCCATCCGCTGCTGGCGGCGATGGGCACGCCGGCCGCCTCGCTGCCGTTGGCCGAAGCCTATCTGCAGATCATCTTCCTGGCGATGCCGACGCTGTACGCGTTCGCCTTCCTCACCGCTGCACTGCGCGGTGCCGGTGACTCGCGCACGCCGTTCCGTTTCCTGATGGTGTCGGTGGCACTGGACATCGTGCTGAACCCGGTACTGATCTTCGGCATGGGGCCGTTCCCGGCGCTGGGCATTGCCGGTTCGGCCTGGGCCACGCTGGTCGCGCAGACGCTGTCGCTGGCCGGCCTGCTGCTGTACATGCGGCACAAGCGCCACACCCTGTGGCTGGGCCGCGCCGACATGCGCCTGTTCAAGCTCGACCTGACCATCCTCAAGGCGCTGGTTATCAAGGGCGTGCCGATGGGCCTGCAGATGGTGCTGATCTCGCTGTCGGTGATCCTGCTGATGACCATGGTCAACCAATACGGCACCGACACCGGCGCCGGTTACGGCGCTGCCCTGCAGCTGTGGAACTACCTGCAGATGCCGGCGATGGCGATCGGTGCGGCGTGTTCTTCGATGGCGGCACAGAACGTCGGTGCGCAGCGCTGGGATCGCGTGCGCGGTACCGCGCGCCAGGGCGTGCTGTTCAACTTCCTGTTGACCGGCGCGCTGATCCTGCCGCTGGTGGTGTTCGATCGCCAGCTGCTGGCACTGTTCCTGCCACCGGCCAGCCAGGCGCTGGACATCGCCCGCCACCTCAACCACGTGGTGATCGGCTCGTTCCTGTTCTTCGGCGTCAGCTTCGTGATCTCCGGCGTGGTTCGCTCCACCGGCGCAGTGATTCCGCCGCTGCTGATCCTGGCCGGTTCGCTGTGGGGCGTGCGCGTGCCATTCGCCGAACTGCTGCAGCCGTATTGGGGCGCCGATGCGATCTGGTGGAGCTTCCCGGTCAGCTCGCTGGTCTCGATGCTGCTGTCACTGGCCTATTACCGCTGGGGTGGCTGGCGCAAGGCGAAGATGATGGGCAAGCCCTCGCACGCCGAAGAACTGGCCACGCCGTCGGAGATTCCGGCCTGCCCGCCGTCGCCGGTGGCCGACCCGGATGCCGCGCCACTGCGGTAGTGCCGGCCGCTGGCCGGCACCTTCAAACCTCTCCGGAAACATCGTGCAACAGCCGGCCAGCGGCCGGCTCTACCGCTTCTTCTTCGCCGCCGGTCATTACCACGGTAGTGCCGGCCGCTGGCCGGCAACCTCAAGCCCCTCCGGAAGCATCGCGCAACAGCCGGCCAGCGGCCGGCTCTACCGCTTCTTCTTCGCCGCGTTGAACGTGGCCGCCGCGCGCAGCAGTGCCTTGAACGCGGCGGCATCCGGCATCGCGCCTTCATGGATGTCGATCGCACGTCGCGTGTTGCCGTCCAGGCTGGCGTTGAACAGGCCCTTCGGATCGGCCAACGCCGCACCGTTGGCAAAGGTCAGCTTCACCGCCTGTTTGTAGGTTTCGCCGGTGCACAGGATGCCGTTGTGCTCCCACACCGGCGTGCCGCGCCACTTCCAGGTTTCCTGCACGTCCGGCAGCGCCTCATGGATCAAGGCACGCACGCGTGCCAGCGCCTCGCCACGCCAGTCGCCCAGCTCGGCGATGCGTGCATCGATCAGTTCAGCGGCCGGGGTTCCGGCATCGGCAGGGTTCGGTGCATGCGTGGCCATCAGCGGTTCTCGTCGGCAGGGAGATCGGAACGATGCACTTACATGCGCTCGCCGGGCAATGCCGCGGCCTGGCGCACCCAGTCGAGGAACTGCGCCTCATCCAACGCACCCTCCTGCTGGATGTGCAGGTAGCGCGTATCGGCACTCTTCGACGGCTCCGGCGGCACCGGCTTCAGCGCAGCGCCGCGGAAGAATGCCACCTTGATGTAGCGGGTGAAGCAGTGGAAGCTGAGAAACCAGCCTTCGCCCGGCGCAACCGCATACATCGGCGAATTCCACTTCACTGCCTTGTGCACACCGGGTACAGCCTCTTCGATCAGCGCATCCAGCTGTGCTCCGATCGGCCGCTTCCAGTCCGGCATCGCCGCGATATAGGCCTGCACCGGCGCATCGCCCTCGCCCTTGGCGATCTGCGGGTTGCCGCCGGACAACAGCGCGGGCGCGGTGGAAGGTGCGGTTCGCTTGGCAGGCATCGCACAGCACGTCCATCGGGATGAAACCGCAGCCTAGCGCGGTCTGTCCCCAACGGTCACGGCGCAGTGCGCCATCGGCTCAGTCCGCTTGCCGCGCCCGGAACTGCTGCCAGTCCGGCAGCTTGCGGTGGCGGCGCAGCGAGCGCATCAAGGCCGCCATCACCACGCCGAACAGCGCCCCGGCCACCAGGCCGGCCGCCAGCAGCAGGGCCAGCGGGCGTTCACTGCCCTGCCACAGCATCAGCCACATCAGCGCGGTCCAGAACAGCCCGAACAGCAGGCCCTGCACCAGCGCATTGGTGCCGAAGCCGGCCAGGATCGGCGGTGGCAGTGCGATGCCCATGCGCCACAGAAGGCGATGCAGCAGCGGTGCCGACTGCACGCGCGCCAGCCCCTTGCCGTCGAGGAAGCGCAGCGCCGACTGGATCACGGCGGGATAGCGCGGGTTGATGTCGTTCATCCCCTGATCGTGGCCGAAGCGATGCCGGAAACGCAAACGGCCACCCGAAGGTGGCCGTCGCGGCAACAACCGAAGTTGTTTATCAGGCCTTTTCGGCCAGACGGGCAGCCTTGGCGGCAGCAGCGGCAGCCAGGTCTTCCTTGATGCGGGCAGCCTTGCCTTCCAGGCCACGCAGGTAGTACAGCTTGCCGGCGCGGACCTTACCACGACGCTTCACTTCGACCGAGTCGATGATGGCGCTGTGGGTCTGGAAAACGCGCTCGACGCCGTAGCCGTGCGAGATCTTGCGGACGGTGAACGAGGAGTTCAGGCCGGCGTTCTTGGTGGCGATGACAACGCCTTCGTAGGCCTGCACGCGCTCGCGGCTGCCTTCCTTCACCTTCACGTTGACGACAACGGTGTCGCCCTGGCTGAACTTCGGCAGTTCACGGGTGATCTGGGCGGATTCGAATTCCGCGACGATGGACTTGTTCAGCTTGCTCATGGGTTACACCGATTCTTGTTCGGGTGGGCGTGTCGTATCGACAACGTAGGCTCATGCAGTCACCGGACTGTGCTGCACGTTTGTTTTGGGTACTGCGCGCGCCGGCCGGGGCCGACGGGAATTGGCCATGATAGCCGATAACGCCAGCCCTGCGCTAGGGGCTGGCCTTGTGTTTCTGGGCCTGACGGCCCTGCTCCAGCAGCTTGCGGTCGGCCTTGCCCAGCGCCTGTTCATCCAACAGGTCCGGGCGCCGCTGGGCGGTACGGACCAGCGACTGCTGGCGGCGCCAGGCCGCGATGGCCGCGTGGTTGCCCGAGCGCAGCACGTCCGGCACGTCACCCAGCGGGTGCTGGGCCGGCTGGCTGTAATGCGGGCAGTCGAGCAGGCCGAGGTCGCCCTCGAAGCTGTCCTGCGCCGCCGATTCCGCGTCGTTCAGGGCACCGTCCTGCAGGCGGGCCACGGCGTCGATGATCACCGCCGCGCCCAGCTCGCCACCGGACAGCACGTAGTCGCCGAGGGAAATCTCCTCGTCGACATTGGCCTCCAGGAAACGCTCGTCGATGCCTTCGTAGCGGCCACAGAGCAGGACCATGCGCGGCAGCGCCGCCAGTTCCCGCACCTTGGCCTGGGTCAACGGCGCCCCCTGCGGGCTGAGATGGATCACCCGCGTCGGGGTCGGATCAGCATCACGGATCGCCTGCAGGCAGGCCTGCAGCGGCTCGATCAGCATCACCATGCCCGGGCCACCACCGAACGGACGGTCGTCCACCCGGCGGTAGTTGCCTTCGGCGTAATCACGGGGATTCCAGCCATGCAGGCTGAACAGGCCCTTCTCCTGCGCGCGCCCGACCACGCCCAGTCCAGCGGACTGGGCGAGGAACTCGGGGAACAGGGTGATGACGTCGAAACGCATGCTCACACTCAGAACTCGGGATCCCAGTCGACCACGACCAGGTTGGCCTCGAAGTCGACCGACTTGACGAAGTCCGGCTGCACGAACGGAATCATCCGTTCGCGGTCACCACGGACCACCACCACGTCGTTGGCGCCGGTGCTGAACAGGTGCGAGACCTGGCCCAGGGCAAGGCCCTCGGTGGTCTTCACGTCCAGGCCTTCCAGGTCCACCCAGTAGTACTCATCGGGCTTCGGCGGCGGCAACGCACTGCGGGCCACGTAGATCTCGGTGCCGTGCATCGCTTCAACGGTATCGCGGTCCTCGACGCCGGGGAAACGGGCGACCAGGTGCTTGCCGCTGTCGCGGCCGCGTACACCTTCAATCGTGGTTTCCACGCCGGACGGGCTGCGCACGATCCACGGCTGGTAACGGAAAATGGCGGAACGTGGCTCGGTCCAGGACTCGAGCTTGATCTCGCCGCGCACACCAAAAGCGCCGACAACCCTGCCCAGCAGGATGCGGCGCTCGATATCTTTCATCTGCTTCAACCAAGAGGGCCACGCCGAAGCGTGGCCCGTCAGGATCAGGCCGCAGCGGCCTGGGACTTGGTCGCTTCCTTGATCAGGTTGCGGACCTTGTCGGTCGGCTGGGCGCCGTTCTTGACCCAATGGTCAACGCGGGCCAGGTCCAGCTCGATGCGCTTCTCGGCGCCCTGGGCGACCGGGTTGTAGAAGCCAACGCGCTCGATGTTGCGGCCGTCGCGCGCGCTGCGCACGTCGGTGACGATGATGTGGTAGAACGGACGCTTCTTGGCGCCGCCGCGGGTCAGTCGAATCTTGACCATGGTGTTTTTCCTATTGCCCAGTCGCCAGGATGGCGAGGTAAGCGGGCGATTATAGCGGCAGAGCCCGGCCGAGCCAACCCCAGGGGTGAATCCGCCTTCACGGCAGCGCCGGGCCATGCCCTGCGGGGGTTTTCACCCCAATCTGTCCCAAGCCACCGCCGCCAGCACTGCCCTGCCCTGTTCAGCCAGTGCCTGCGAACCCGGCAGGACATGCCCGTCGATGGCGTCCAGCGCCCATAGGCCGCTGGCGTTGCAGGCAAAAGCGGCCTTCACGCTATCCAGTTCAGCCAGTGCCAACGGCCGCGTCAGCTGTGCCCCCGGCCAATGCTGCTTCAACAACGTCTCGGCAGTACCGCGCAGGGCCGGCGCCTGTGGCCAGAGCAGGCGCTCACCATCGTGCACGGCCAGGTTCCAGGTGCTGCCTTCACTCATCACGCCATCAGCGGTCACGAACAGCACATCGTCGAACCCTTCCGCCATCGCCGCACGGCGCTCGGCAAACAGGCCGAAGGTGCCGACGTGCTTGATCTGCGGCAGCTCGCGCTGCCACACCACGCTGCGCACCCGCTTCGGTGCGGTCAGCGCCACCGGCGCGGACACCGCCACCAGCACGTCCACCGGTACGGCCGCCAGCGGATTGCGGAAATCGAAGCGGCGCGAGTACACCGTCACCCGCAGCGACGCATCGGCCAGGCCGGCCTGCTGCAGGGCGTGCGCCATCCACGCCTGCACCTGCGCGGCATCCAGCTCGCTGCCGAACAGTTCGCGCGTGGCCTGCGACAGCCGCGCCAGATGCAGGTCCAGTCCCTGCACGGCGTGACCGCGCACCTGCAGCGAGGTGAAGTGGCCATAGTTGACCAGCGCAGGCAGCAGATCCTCCACCTGCACCGGTTGGCCGTTGCAGGTCACGGTCATCGCAGCAGCGCCTGCGCCTGTTCCCACATGCCGCGCAATACGTCGGCGGCCGGCTGTGCCGGGGCCATCCACGCCGACTGCCCGGCCCAGGCCTGCATCGCCGCCAGACGATTTTCCTGCACGGCCTGCCTGCGCATCGGCGCGGTCAGGCCGCGCTGCACCGGGTACGGGCGTGGCGCCGGTGCGCCTTCCGCAGCGGCGGCGCGCACATAGGGTGTCGCCAGGCCACGCCCCAGGCGGCCACTGAAGGCGCGGGTCGGCCAGGTATCTTCGGGTTCGCTGGCCGCCAATCCATCGGCCCACGCCGAAGCAATCGCCGCTTCGGGCGTGCGCAGGAAGGCAGTGCCGATCTGCACGGCGCTGGCCCCCAGGGTGAGCGCGGCGGCAATGCCGCGACCGTCGGCGATGCCACCGGCAGCAATCACCGGAATCTGCAGGTGGTCGGCCAGGCGTGGCAACAACGCAAACAGGCCGACCAGCTGGCGCTCGGCCATCGCCGGATCGAACGCACCGCGATGGCCACCGGCTTCCACGCCCTGTGCCACCACCGCGTCGGCACCGGCGTCCTGTGCCGCACGCGCTTCGGACAAGGTGGTCGCACAGGCGATCCAGGCAATGCCGGCATCCTTCAACTGCTGTACGTGGCGCGGCAGCAGCACGCCCATGATGGTCGAGGCCACCGCCGGGCGCGCCGCCAGCAGTGCGGCGAACTGTTCTTCGAAGTCGGCGGGCGTGGCATCGGCGGCGCTGGCCGGCACGTCCGGACCCCACTGCGCGAGGAAGGCGCGGCTGGCGGCTTCAGCGGCGACATCACGGGTCGGTGCCGGGTCCGGCACCCACAGGTTCACCTGTGCGGGGCCCGTCGAGGCAGCGCGGAAGTCATCCATCCAGTGGCCGATATCGGCCGATGACGACAGCACTGCGCCCATCGCCCCCATGCTGCCGGCATTGGCCAGCGCAGCCGACAACGGCACCGGGCAGGCGCCGGCCATCGGGGCCAGCAGGATCGGAACGGAAACGCCAAAGCGCCGGCAGAACGCCTCGACGCGGGAAGATACAGCGGAACTCTGCATGACGGCCCATCGTTTCGGACAGGCCCCCATGGTGCGCGCAGGATGGGGGTGGCGTCGAGCTTGCTCGACTCTACCTCGACCGGGGCACCGGCAGAAAAGCAGTCGAGCATGGCTCGACTCTACAAAAAAAAGCCGGTGTTCAATGCATCAACGGAACGGCATGCCGCGGCCGCCCATGGCGCCCATCATGCCCTTCATGCTGCGCAACATGCCCTTCATGCCGCCGCCGGCCATCTTGCTCATCATCTTTTCCATCTGCATGTACTGCTTCATCAGCTTGTTGACGTCGGCCGGGGTCACGCCCGAGCCCTTGGCGATGCGCGCGCGGCGCGAGCCGTTGAGCAGGTTCGGGTTGCGCCGTTCCTTCTTGGTCATCGAGCTGATGATGGCGATCATGCGCGGCACTTCCTTGCCCTGGCTGACCTGCTGCTTCAGATGGTCGGGGATGTTGCCCAAGCCCGGCAGCTTGTCCATCAGGCCGCCGATGCCGCCCATGTTCTGCATCTGCTCCAGCTGGTCGCGCATGTCGTTCAGGTCGAACTTCTTGCCCTTGGCGACCTTCTCGGCCAGCTTGGCGGCCTTGTCCTTGTCGACCTGCTGCTCGACCTGCTCGACCAGCGACAGCACGTCGCCCATGTCCAGGATGCGGCTGGCGATGCGGTCCGGGTGGAAGACGTCCAGGCCCTCCGGCTTCTCGCTGACACCGACGAACTTGATCGGCTTGCCGGTGATGTAGCGCACGCTCAGCGCGGCACCGCCACGGGCGTCGCCGTCGGTCTTGGTCAGCACCACACCGGTCAGCGGCAGCGCATCGCCGAAGGCCTTGGCGGTGTTGGCCGCGTCCTGGCCGGTCATGGCGTCGACCACGAACAGGGTTTCGGCCGGATTCACCGCCGCGTGCAGGGCCTTGATCTCGGCCATCATTGCTTCGTCGATGGCCAGGCGGCCGGCGGTATCGACCAGCAGCACGTCGACGAACGACTTGCGCGCATCGTCGATGGCGGCGCGGACGATGGCTTCCGGCTTCTGGTCGGCGCTGGACGGGAAGAACAGCACGCCGACCTGCTCGGCCAGGGTCTTCAGCTGCTCGATCGCGGCCGGACGGTAGACGTCGGCCGAGACCACCATCACCTTCTTCTTGCGCTTTTCCTTCAGGTGCTTGGCCAGCTTGCCCACCGTGGTGGTCTTGCCGGCGCCCTGCAGGCCCGCCATCAGGATGATGGCCGGAGCGGGCACATTGAGGTTCAGGTCGCTGGCTTCGGCGCCCATCACCGCGGTCAGCTCGTCGCGCACGACCTTGATCAGGGCCTGGCCCGGGGTCAGCGACTTCAGCACTTCCTGGCCGACCGCCCGCACCTTGATGCGTTCGATCAGGGCCTGCACCACCGGCAGCGCAACGTCGGCTTCGAGCAGCGCGATGCGGACCTCACGGGTGGCCTCGCGGATGTTCTCCTCGGTCAGGCGGCCGCGGCCACGCAGGCGCTCGATGGTGCCGGAAAGGCGCTGGGTCAGTGACTCGAACATGCGGCGCAACCTGTCTGAAAGCGGGGGACAATAAGGCAGACAGTATAACGGGTCCGCTCCCCTCCCCGGACTGCGACCACAGGGCCGTCGCCACCACCGCAGGGGTATGCGAAACTGCAACGATGTTAATCGTTCTCATCGCCGCCCTGCTCTACCTGGCCGCCAGCGCCCTGCTGGTGCGTGCGCTTGGCCGCGATGAAAGCACCGGCTCCCCCGCCTGGCTGTGGCCCGCCCTGCCGGCGATGCTGCTGCACGGCGGCTACCACGTGATGGTGGCCATGCGCACCAACGGCGGGCCGGACATGCACTTCTTCGCCGCGCTGTCGCTGGTCGGCCTGGGCATGGCCTGGCTGACCTCGCTGGTCGGCGCGCGCGGGCGCATGTCGGCGCTGGGCGTGGTGGTGTTCCCGCTGGCCGCGGTACTGCTGCTGGCCTACCACGGCTACGGCCACGAACCGAGCAAGGTGCTGGGCTGGCGCCTGGCCAGCCACGCCTGGCTGGCGCTGCTGGCCTACGCCACGCTGAGCATCGCCGCGCTGCTGGCGATCATGCTGTGGCTGCAGGAACGCGCCCTGCGCCGCCGCGAGTTCCGGCCGTGGCTGCGCGCCCTGCCGCCGCTGGCCGATCTGGAATCGCTGCTGTTCCGGGTGATCACCGTCGGCTTCGCGCTGCTGACCTTGACCCTGGTCACCGGCGTGCTGTTCGTCGACGACCTGCTGGCGCAGAAGCTGGTGCACAAGACCGTGCTGAGCGTGCTGTCGTGGATCGTGTTCGGCGTGCTGCTGATCGGCCGTCGCCGCTACGGCTGGCGCGGCATGAAGGCGGTGCACTGGACGCTGGCAGCGATGCTGTTGCTGCTGCTCGCGTTCTTCGGCAGCCAGTTCGCGATCGAACTGGTGTTCGGGCATTCGCGATAGCGGTGTGCCGGCCAACGGTCGGCACCCACCCGGGTAGTGCCGGCCGCTGCCCGGCAACAGGACCGCACTATGCGTGGATGCCGCAGACGGTCAAGGCACCGGCTGGGCCAGGATCTTCCGTACCGAGCGACCGCTGTTGGTGAGGATGTCATCCACCTGCCAGCAGCCCTGCCCCTGGCGCACCATCGGCAACCGGGTCACGTAGGCCTTCTTCCATACCGAATAGCGCATCTCGACCTGGCCGGACGTCGCCGAGACCTCTTTCCAGATGTAGCGCACCGGACTCTCGATGTCGCCATCCTGCGCATCCAGCCACGGATCGGAATCGATGGTGCAGATGCCTTCCTCGCGCGTCTGGCAGGCGCGCTCGCCACGCAGGGCCTTGCCGAAGGCCGGGCTGACCAGCGCCGGCGGCGGTTCCAGCAGATCGCCATTGCCGGTGGTTGCCTCGTAGAAGGCACGGGCGACAGCCACTGGTTCCTGGCAGGCCGGTGCGGCCTGCACGGCGGGGGCCAGCAGCAGCCCGGCGATCATGAACATCCCTGTCTTTCGCATGTACTTCTCCTTGATGTAGTGCCGGCCGCTGGCCGGCAACACAGGATATCCCGGCGCTGCCGGCCAGCGGCCGGCACTACCCGATACCCGGCTTACAAGCCGTAACGCTCGATCACGTCCAGGTGCGGCTGGCGATCCTGGTCGCAGGCTTCGGCCAGCCGCAGCCAGCAATGCGGATGCTGCCACTTCGCGGTTTCCTGCTGCAGGAAGCGGTGCAGCGCCAGCGGTGCATGGTCCTGCGGCTGGGCGACGGTGAACAGCAGGCCCGGCAGCGTGCCCTCCTCCTCGTCCGGATCGGTCACGGTGTAGTCCGGGCGGCTGTGCGACCACACCTGCCAGCCCTGCGCCTCGGCCGCTGCGACAAAGGCATTCCACGCGTCTTCGCCCGGGTGCGCGCCGTCGATCAGCCAGCTGCGGGCAAAGCCGCCGCGCTCCAGCACATGCACCTGCGCATAGGTCGGGATGAAATGCTCGCGCGCTTCCTCCTCCTCCGGCGCCGGGTGCACCAGCGCAGCATCGAACACCACCCAGTCGCCTACCTGCTGGGCACGGTTGGCCGGTGCGTTCTCGACGATACGTGCGGTGACCGGGCCACTGCGGCGCGCGTAGTACTCCATCGGCTCGCCGTTCTCTTCGCTGCGGATGATCACCCAGCCCCACGGCTCCTCGACCACGCCGTCCTGGCTGGACAGCTCCATGCCGATCGCCGCCGCCGAGCGGCGCACCGCATCCCAGTCGCGTGCCGCGCTGGCCGCGCTCATGTGGTCCCAGTGTGCGGCGTTGGGTTCTTCCAGCAGCTCCACCAGCTGCGCATAGCAGGCCTGCGCCTCGCTGAAGCGACCGGTTTCCATGTACATCCGCGCCAGCGTACCGCGTGCGCCATGCGAGCCCGGCGAGGCCGCCAGCAGCGCCTGCGCGGCCTGCTCCAGTGCCGGCCAGTCGGACACGCGACGGGCGCGCTGCACCTCGCACCAGTGCGCGAACACCGGCACGCTGCCGCGATAGGCATCAGCCAGCTGGCGCAGGCCTTCGTCGTCGCCCTGCTCGGTCAGCCAGCGCATCAGCGTGTAGGCGGCCGGGCCATCATCCTGCGTGTGTGCGCGCACGAAGCGCCACAGCAATGCGCGCGCTTCCGTCTGCGCCCCACAGGCGCTCAGCGCGGAGGCAGCCATCTCGGCCAGCGCCTCGTCATCTGGCAGCTGCGCCTGTGCCTGCAGCAGCCACTGCGCCTCACGTTCGGGATCGCGCGACTGATTCTGCTCTCCCTGTTCGTTCAGCCAAACCAGTAGTTCAGCGGCTGGCACCGGCAGCGGCGCTACATCCGGCAATGCATCGATGCGTGCCGCCAGGCCGGCCACCAGCGCAGCCGCACCCCGGTCCTGGCGCAGCTGTGCCAGATGGGTACGCGCCAGTTCCAGCTGGCGCAGCGCCACCCAGCGTGCGCCACGCTGCAGGGCCAGCTCCAGGCTCAGCGCAGCGACTTCGATCAGCAGGCGGTGCGAGCCAACCTCGGCAAAGTGTTCGATGACGGTGTTGAAGCGCGTACCCAGGTCCCAGGTATTGCGTGCGGGATCACGCCGGCACAGCGCTGCGGCGGTGTTCGCCCACAGCCGCCAGTAGGTAGGCGTCAGCTCGCTCCACGGCACCAGCTGCTGCAGGGCCTCTTCGTCGCGGTCCAGCTGCGCCAGCGCCCACGCCTTGGACAGGCGGCGCGGCACCGTGCAGTTGGCCGGCTCGTACTCGCCGGACGCCGCCACTTCGGCCTCGCGCTTCTCGATCAGCAGCAGCGCTTCTTCGGCGCGGCCCATGCCCAGCAGGATCTTGATCTGCATCTCCGGGAAGCTGTCGAACACTTCCTTGCCGCAGGCCTCGATCGCATCGGACTGCACCTGCAGGTAATCCAGTGCCTCCTGGCCGCGGCCATCATCAAGCAGTGCATCGGCCTTCTCGCAGCTCAGGCACTGGAAGCAGGCCCAGCTCGGGTCAATGCGGCCCAGCGTCTCGTCGCACACCTCGATGCGCTCCGGCACCCAGCCGGGGCCATCGATGTTGCCGTAGCAGGCGGCAAGATCCTGGGTCACGCAGATCGACTGCGGGCATTCCAGGGTGTCCTCGCGATGCGCACGCTCGAACAGCGCCACGGCTTCGCCCAGCGCGCTCTCGCCTTCGACGCGGTTGCCGACGCGGTTGCGCAGCGCCCAGTGGCCGACGTAGACGTCGACCCACGGGTTGTCCAGCGCCTTGCCCAGCGCTCGCGCTTCGGGCAGCAGCGCGTCAACGCGGTCGACACGCAGTTCGCTCACCTCGTCGGCGAGGCGATTCAGCAGGTGCGCATTCTGCGCCTGGCCGGCCTGGCGCAGGTCACCCTGCAGTTTTTCGACCCAGTTCCAGATGTCCATGGGGTAAGTACTCCTGTCTAGCGAAGGCTGGATGAGAGGATGCGGTGCTCAGCGCAGCATCTGCTGCAGGGCACCGGCGATATCGGTGAAGGCGCCGTTGAGATCCGGGCCGGGCGTGGCGGTCGCGCGGGCCAGTGGACGGCCCTGCGCGGCGACGATGATCTTCAGTGAGCGCAGCAGGCGCGCTGCGGCTTCGGCCTGCGGGTGGCCGTCGCGCTGGGCGCGCAGCAGCGCCTGCACCGCCGGGTTGTCGAGGTTGAGGTACAGCCGCGATGGCGCACGCGATTCGATGCGCGCAGTGAACTGACGCGCCAGGCGCAGCGCCGCCATTGAAACGCGCTTGTCGTTCTCATCGTCTTCCAGGCGCTGCTTCAGCTCGGCTTCGCGGTCGGGCACCACCACCACCGGCAGCGACTCGGGACTGAAGCGTGCCGGCAGCAATTGTTCGCCGTCACCCAGCTGCTCGCGCAGCCATGCCAGCTGCGCCTCGTCGAGGCTGTCATCGCTGCGGAACAGCGCGCGGTTGCCCTGCTCGGTGCCGAGCTCGACCAGACGCAGTCCCTTGGCCTGGGCCCAGCGGCGCAGGAACGGCACTACTGCATAGCGATGGCCATGCGCGACCGGCACGCCCATCGCGCGGAACAGCATTTCCTCGAAGCCGCCACCGTTGTCGAGGATCACATGCACGGCACCGCGTGCGGGCAGCGCACTGGCCGGCAGGTCACCCTGCGAAGTCGGCACGCGCACGTGTTCCAGCAGCAGGTCGAACAGGCGGTCATCGCACAGCGCCGCGCCCAGCAGCGCCTCGTTGTGGCGGCTCAATACACGTCGCCACGCTTCCGGCTGCTGCCGCGCGACGTCGGCCAGGCCATCAATCAGCGCCTCCAGCAACGCATGCTGCACGGCGCGGTACTGGTCATCGCGCTGCAGGTCTTCGCGGCTGGCGGTGGGCGTGAGCCGCGAGGATTCGATCACCCCGCCGATGAAGCCCGCCCACGGCGGCAGCAGGTCACGCGCATCGTCGTCCAGCAGCATGCCGCGCACGAACACCGACAGGTTGCGGTTGTCACTGGTGCCGTAGGTGGCACCGTCCTGCACCCACAGCAGGCCGGTGGCATCGCTGTTGCCATCGGCACGCAGCGGCACGGTGACGATCGGCTCGAAATCATGTTCGAAACGCGCCGCGAACTGCAGCGCCTGGCGACGCGCCTGCACCGGATGCAGGGCCACATCGCCCTGGCCGCGCCACGGCGGCGGCTCGGGGTTGAGCGCCTCGCCTGCAGCACCGATGAAGATCGGCTCGGACAGCAGCGCGCAGTAGCGACCCAGCACTTCGTGCAGGCGCGCTTCGTTGGCCAGCGGCAGGAAGTCCGGATGCAGCTCCAGTTCCACCTCGGTACCGACCGCGCGTGCCGGCACTTCGCTGACGGTGTACTGCTCGGCGTTGCTGGACACGTACAGATGGCCCAGTTCCGGCGTCTGGTACGAGGTGGTGCGCACGCTGACCCGGCGCGCCAGCACGAAGGCCGACAGGAAGCCGAGGCCGAACATGCCGATCAGGCCCTCATCGTCCTCGCCGCCCTGGCGCAGGCCGCGGGTGTAGCCGACGCCGACGGTGGCCAGGTAATCGTGGATCTCCTGGCGGGTCAGGCCGGCGCCGGTATCGATGATGCGCAGCACGCCGGCACCGGCATCGACCTGCACCGAAATGCGCGATGGCACTTCGATGCCGGGCTGTTCGATGCGGCGGCGGATGATCGAGTCGTGCGCGTTCTGCACCAGCTCACGCAGCGCCACCACCGGGGTGGAATAGAGGTGCTTGCCCAGCACCGTCATCAGTCCATTGAGATCGACCCCGGCGCGACGGATTTCGGCGTTGGGGGCGGTGAGCGCGGTGTCCTGCATGTAATCGTTTACTCCTGGGCACGGAAAGACGCCAGAGGGCGCCTTCGTCGAGCGGGAAAAACTAGCACAGGCAGGCTGACCGTTGCCGTGTCGGCTGCCGTATTCCGCGCGCATATCCCGCCGGGCGTGGCCCGGCGGTACCGCGGCGATCATGCCGCGTCGATGGCCTCGGACAGGCGTTCCACCGCGATCACTTCCATGCCCTTCACCGAACCGCCCTTGGGCGCGTTGGCCTTGGGCACGATGGCGCGCTTGAAACCATGGGTGGCGGCCTCGCGCAGGCGGTCCTCGCCATTGGGCACCGGGCGGATCTCGCCGGACAGGCCAACCTCGCCAAACGCAATCGTCTTTTCCGCCAGCGGCCGGTCCTGCAGCGAGGACAGCACCGCCAGCAGCACCGGCAGGTCGGCAGCGGTCTCCTGCACGCGGATGCCACCGACCACGTTGACGAACACGTCCTGGTCGCCGACCAGCACGCCGCCGTGGCGATGCAGCACCGCCAGCAGCATGGCCAGCCGGTTCTGCTCCAGGCCGACCGCGACACGACGCGGGTTCGACAGCGGCGACGCATCCACCAGCGCCTGCACTTCAACCAGCAGCGGCCGGGTGCCCTCGCGGGTGACCATCACGCAGCTGCCGGGTTGGTGGGTACTGCCGCCGGACAGGAAGATCGCCGACGGATTGGAGACTTCCTTCAGGCCCTTGTCGCCCATCGCGAACACGCCCAGCTCGTTGACCGCACCGAAGCGGTTCTTGAACGCGCGCAGCAGGCGGAAGCGGCTGCCACTCTCGCCTTCGAAGTACAGCACCGCATCGACCATGTGTTCGAGCACGCGCGGGCCGGCGATACCGCCCTCCTTGGTCACGTGGCCGACCAGGAACACGGCGGTGCCGGTCTCCTTGGCGAAACGCACCAGCCGCGCCGCGCTCTCGCGCACCTGGCTGACCGAGCCGGGCGCGGCGGTCAGGCTCTCGGTCCACAGGGTCTGCACGGAGTCGGCCACGATCAGCCGCGGGCCGGCCTTGGACGCATGCTGCAGGATCGACTCGACGCCGGTCTCGGCCAGCGCATTGACACCATCCAGCGGCAATTCCAGCCGGTGTGCGCGGCCGGCCACCTGGGCCAGCGACTCCTCGCCCGTGACGTACAGCACCGGCAGCTCGGCCGCCATCTTCGCCACCGCCTGCAGCAGCAGGGTCGACTTGCCGATGCCCGGGTCACCACCGACCAGTACCACCGCGCCCTCGACCAGGCCACCGCCCAGCACGCGATCGAACTCGCCGATGCCGGTCGAGACACGGCGATGCTCGGTCTGCTCCACGTCCTTCAGGGCGGTGATCTTCGGCGGGTCGATCTTGCCGGCCCAGCCGGCCCGGCGCGACGCGGGCGCCTTGGTCGCCGCCGCGCTCTCCAGCACGATTTCCGACAGCGAGTTCCAGGCGTTGCACTCGGTGCACTGGCCCTGCCACTTGCTGAATTCGGCGCCGCATTCATTGCAGACGTAGGCGGTGCGGGCTTTTGCCATCGGATGATTTCCAGCAACGGGAACAGGCGTGGCAGGATAGCCGAGCCGGGTCGCAGGTGCTGCGACCGCTCAAGTCCCGCCCACCCGCGCCGATAGCTGTCGCGGGCGTGCGCCTTGCGGGCGCCCCTCCCTCCCCCTCTGGATTCAACATGACTGGCAGTTACAGTCAGAGCCTGGTCGCCATCTCCCTGCTGGTGGCCATTCTTGCTTCGTACACGGCGCTGGACATGGCCGGCCGCCTGGCCACGGCCGAGGGCCGCGTGGCCCGCTGGTGGCTGGCCGGCGGCGCGGCGGCGATGGGCCTGGGTATCTGGTCGATGCATTTCATCGGCATGCTGGCCTTCGACCTGCCGATCCCGGTCGGCTACGACCTCGGCATCACCCTGTATTCGCTTGCAGTGTCGATCGGCGCTTCGGCCTATGCGCTGTGGCTGGTGTCACGACCCAGCCTGCCGTGGCGACGGTTGCTGGCCGGCGCCGTGCTGATGGGCCTGGGCATTGCCACCATGCACTACCTCGGCATGGCCGCGATGCGCATGCAGCCAGGTATCGACTATCACCCGGGCTGGTTCGCCGCCTCCATTGCAGTAGCCATCGGTGCCGCCGGCGCGGCGCTGTGGATCGCCTTCCGCCTGCGTACCGAGCAGCGCCACACCATGCGCCTGCGCGCACTGGCCTCGCTGGTGATGGGCCTGGCCATCGTCGGCATGCATTACACCGGCATGGCCGCCGCACGCTTCCCCGAAGGCAGCATCTGCGGCGCGGTCGGCAGCGGCGGCATCGACACGCGCTGGCTGGCAGTGCTGGTGATCGTCACCACTGTAGCCACCCTGGGTATCGCCCTGGTCGCCTCGCTGTTCGATCGGCAGATGCGCGTGCGTACCGGGTTGCTGGCCGATTCACTGGCACACGCCAACGACAAGCTGATCCAGGCCGCCCTGCATGACCCGCTGACCCAGCTGCCCAACCGCATGCTGCTGCAGGACCGCATCGAACAGGCCATCGAGAAGGCGCGCCGCCGCGGCCGCGCAGTGGCGGTGATGTTCTGCGACCTGGACGGTTTCAAGGCGGTCAACGATGCCTACGGCCACCAATTGGGCGACCGCCTGCTGGTGGCGGTGGCACAGCGCATCGGCGGCCTGCTGCGGCCGCAGGACACGTTCGCGCGCCTCGGCGGCGACGAGTTCGTGATCGTGCTGGCCATCGACACCCCGGACGATGCGGTGGTGGTGGCCGAACGCATCATCGCCGCCGCCGGCGAACCATTCACCCTGGATGCCGCCGAACTGCAGGTCAGCGCCAGTCTCGGCATCGCCCTGTACCCGGACGATGCCAGCAACGAGCGAGAGCTGATGGCGCACGCCGACGCGGCGATGTACCACACCAAGGAAACCGGCCGTAACGGCTATACCTTCTTCACCCCGTCGATGCAGCTCAGTGCCAACCGCCAGCTGCGCCTGCTGCAGGACCTGCGCAAGGCGATCGCGCGTGACGAGCTGCTGCTGCACTACCAGCCGAAGTTCCCGGCCGCTGGCGCACCAGCTACCGGCGCCGAGGCCCTGCTGCGCTGGCAGCACCCGGAACTGGGCCTGCTGGCGCCGGATGTGTTCATTCCCATCGCCGAGCGCAGCGGCCTGATCCTGCCGATCGGCGACTGGGTACTGGACCGCGCCTGTGCGCAGCTGCGGGCATGGCACGAGGCCGGGCATACCGGATGGTCGATGGCGGTGAACCTGTCGCCCTTGCAGTTCTCCTCGCCGGCCCTGCTGGACAGCGTGCGCGAGGTGCTGCAGCGGCACCGGATCGAGCCGGCGCGGTTGACCCTGGAGATCACCGAGACCACGGCGATGAAGGATGTCGACGCCAGCCTGGCGATTCTCAACGATCTGACCGCGATGGGCGTGCATATCGCCATCGACGATTTCGGCACCGGCTACTCCAGCCTGCTGTACCTGAAGCGGATGCCGGCCACCGAACTGAAGATCGACCGCGCGTTCGTGCATGACCTGGAACGCAACGACGAAGACGCCGCCATCGTGTCGTCGATCATTGCGCTGGGCCGCACCCTGCAGCTGCAGGTGGTGGCCGAAGGCGTGGAGACGCAGGCGCAGCGCGAATACCTGAGCGAACTGGGCTGCGACCAGCTGCAGGGCTATCACCTGGGCCGGCCTATGGATGCCGAAGAGTTCCTGCGCCGGGTGGCGGGGTAGAGCCGGCCGCCGGCCGGCTTCCCGCGATTGCCGGCCAGCGGCCGGCACTACCCAGATCCGCAGACAAACAAAAAGGCCGCCCGAAGGCGGCCTTTCTGCGTGGCAACGTCGCGTGGACGTCAGTGCATCATGTGCACGTTCATGTTGTGCATGACCCACAGGGTACCGACCACGATGATGCCGATCACCACCACGGTGAAGGCCGCAGCGTTGACGTTCCAGCGGCTTTCCGAAGAGCGGTCCAGGTGCAGGAAGAACACCAGGTGGACCAGCATCTGCAGCACCGCGGTGATCGCGATCACCACACCGTTGACGGTGCGCGAGAAGTCGCCCGACATCACCATCCAGAACGGGATGACGGTCAGCACCACCGCCAGCACGAAGCCGATCAGGTACGACTTCACGGTGCCATGGCTTTCGCCGCCGGTGCCGTGGTCGTGTGCATGGTTGTCATGTGCCATTACAGGGCTCCATTGAGGTAGACGACGGAGAACACGCCGATCCAGATCAGGTCCAGGAAGTGCCAGAACAGGCTCAGGCACGCCATGCGGGTCTTGTTGGTCGGGGTCAGGCCGTACTTCTTCAGCTGCACGAACATCACCAGCAGCCACAGCAGGCCGGCGCTGACGTGCAGGCCGTGGGTACCGACCAGGGCGAAGAACGCCGACAGGAAGGCACTGCGGTCCGGACCGTAGCCCTGATGGATCAGGTGCTGGAACTCCCACACTTCCATGCACATGAAGCCGAAGCCCAGCAGCCAGGTGATGCCCAGCCACAGGTACATCTGGCCCATCTGCTTGCGGTGCATGGCAATCATGCCCAGGCCGAAGGTCAGCGAGGAGGTCAGCAGCAGCGCTGTTTCCCATGCAACGAACGGCAGTTCGAACAGGTCCTTCGCGGTCGGGCCACCATCGGTACCGCCGGCCAGCACCACGTAGGTGGCGAACAGCGAGGCGAAGATGAGGCAGTCGCTCATCAGGTACACCCAGAAACCGAAGACGGTGTTGCCGCCGGTGTCGTGGTGCTCGTGGTCGTCATGGCCATGGGCCGCCGCTTGCGCGGCGTGCCCGTGGCTCAGGGTCGAGGTATTGGTGCTCATGCCTTCAGCTCCGACTTCACCAGGCCCTGGTTTTCCAGGTGCTTGCGGTGTTCGTTCTCGATGCGTTCCACCTCGGCGGCCGGGACCCAGTAGTCCACGTCCTGGTCGAAGGTGCGGTAGATGAACGTGGCGATCATGCCGACGAAGCCGACGATGGCCAGCCACCAGATGTGCCAGATCATCGCGAAGCCGAACACCAGGCTGAAGGCACCGATGACAACGCCCGTGCCGGTGTTGCGCGGCATGTGGATGTCGGTGTACTTGCCCGGCTTCGGCCAGGCTTCACCACGCTGCTTGCGCTCCCAGAAATCGTCCAGCTCGGTGACTTCCGGCAGGCTGCCGAAGTTGTAGAAGGCCGGCGGCGAAGAGGTTTCCCACTCCAGCGTACGGGCATCCCACGGGTCGCCGGTCAGGTCGGCGGTCTTCTTGCGGTCGCGGATCGACACGGCCACCTGGATGATCTGGCACAGGATGCCGGCACCCACGATGAAGGCACCTGCGGCAGCGACCAGCAGCAGCGGCTCGTAGGCCGGGTTGACGGTGCTCTGCAGACGACGGGTCATGCCCATGAAGCCCAGCACGTACATCGGCATGAAGGTCACGTAGAAGCCGATGAACCAGCACCAGAACGCGCACTTGCCCCAGAACTCATTGAGGCGGAAGCCGAACATCTTCGGCCACCAGTAGGTGATGCCGGCGAACATGCCGAACACCACGCCGCCGATGATGACGTTGTGGAAGTGGGCGATCAGGAACAGGCTGTTGTGCAGCACGAAATCGATGGCCGGGATCGCCAGCATCACGCCGGTCATGCCGCCGATGGTGAAGGTGACCATGAAGCCGATGGTCCACAGCACGGGCGTGGTGAACTGCACGCGACCGCGGAACATGGTGAACAGCCAGTTGAAGATCTTCACGCCGGTCGGGATCGAGATGATCATCGTCGTGATGCCGAAGAAGGCATTGACGTTGGCACCCGAGCCCATGGTGAAGAAGTGGTGCAGCCACACGATGAACGACAGCACGCCGATGCAGGCGGTGGCGTAGACCATGCCCTTGTAGCCGAACAGCGCCTTGCGCGAGAAGGTCGCGATGACTTCGGAGAACACACCGAACGCCGGCAGGACCAGGATGTACACCTCCGGGTGACCCCAGATCCAGATCAGGTTGATGTACAGCATGGCGTTGCCGCCACCGTCATTGGTGAAGAAGTGCGTACCCAGGTAACGGTCCAGGGTCAGCAGCACCAGGGTGATGGTCAGCACCGGGAAGGCCGCGACGATCAGCACGTTGGTCACCAGGGCGGTCCAGGTGAACACCGGCATCTGCATCAGCTTCATGCTGGGGGTACGCATCTTCAGGATGGTGATGAAGAAGTTGATACCGCTCAGCGTGGTACCCAGGCCTGCGACCTGTAGACCCCAGATGTAGTAGTCCATGCCTACGCTTGGACTGTATTCGATGCCCGACAACGGCGGGAACGCCAGCCAGCCGGTGGCAGCGAACTCACCGATCCACAGCGACAGCATGATCAGCACCGCACCGGACACGAACAGCCAGAAGCTGAGCGAGTTGACGAACGGGAACGCGACGTCGCGCGCACCGATCTGCAGCGGCACGGCCAGGTTCATCAGGCCGGTGATCAGCGGCATCGCCACGAAGAAGATCATGATCACGCCGTGGGCGGTGAAGATCTGGTCGTAGTGGTGCGGCGGCAGGTAACCCTCGGACCCGCCGACGGCGAGCGCCTGCTGGGTACGCATCATGATGGCGTCGGAGAAACCGCGCAGCAGCATGACGAAGGCGACGATGAGGTACATCACGCCGATCTTCTTGTGATCCACCGAAGTGAACCACTCCTTCCACAGATAGCCCCACAGCTTGAACTTGGTGATCAGGGCCATGACGCCCAGGCCACCCAGCACCGCGCCGACCAGGGTGGTCAGCACGATCGGATCGTGGGGGATCGACTCAATTGAGAGTTTACCCAACATGTTCATTCTCCCGAGCCCGCGTGGCCGGCGTGACCGGCGGCGGCGTGCTCGTCAGCAGTGTGTCCGGCGTGTTCGGCCGGAGCGGCGGCAGCGTCGGTGTGGCCTTCATGGCCCTCGTGACCTGCATGGGCATCGTGGCCTTCGGCAGCGGCACCATCGGCCGGGGCCTTGTGCTCGTGCTTCATGCCGTAATGCTTGTTGTCGCCCATGTGCTTGGCGATGACCCAGTCGAACAGGCCTTCTTCGGTCTTGCCGAAGTAGGTGACCGGGTACCACTCGGCATTGCGTGCTTCACCCAGGGCCTTGAACGAGGCCTTGTCCAAGGTCTGCTCACCGGCACGGACCTGGTCCAGCCACTGGCGGTATTCGGCATCGGTGACCGAGTAGGCGGTGAAGTGCATCTTGGCGAAGCCCGCGCCGCTGTAGTGCGAGGACATGCCCGGGAATTCACCGGTCTCGTTGGCGATCAGGTGGAGCTTGGTCTCCATCGCAGCCATCGAGTAGATCATGCTGCCCAGGTGCGGGATGAAGAACGCATTCATCACCGAATCGGACGTGATCTTGAAGTTCAGCGGCGTGTTGACCGGGAACTTGATTTCGTTGACGACCGCCACCTTCTCTTCCGGATAGATGAACAGCCACTTCCAGTCCAGCGAGATCGCCTCGATGGTGACCGGCTTGACGTCCGAATCCAGCGGCTTGTACGGGTCCAGTGCGTGCGACGAGCGCCAGGTCAGGACCGCCAGCACCAGCACGATCATGCAGGGAATGGACCACACCACCACCTCGATCGCCGTCGAGTGGGACCACTTCGGCTCGTAGCGGGCCTTGGTGTTGGAGGCGCGATACTTCCACGCGAAGGTCAGGGTCATGATGATGACCGGGATGACGACCAGCAGCATGAGCACGGTGGCCGTGATCAGCAGGGTCTTCTCATCCTGGCCGATCTGGCCCTTCGGACTGAGGATGGCCACCGCATCGCAGCCGGTGAGCATCACCAGCAACGACAGCAGCAGGCCCGGGCGCAACCAGCGCCCAAGGGTTTTCAACGGAATCATCGGTCGATCCAATTGCGAGGGAATGCCGTTCCCCGTCCTGCCTGTTCCGGCCAAAGCCGGTCCCACCGGTCCGGAAGACAGGCAGGGAGGTGGGGTCGAGTCAGCCTTTCAATTTTAGGCCGTCACCCACCATTTAAGAAAGGCATTGACAATGATCGAGCGCAGGAAAGGCCCGTTTCTGGCTGCGACACGTTGTCGCACCGCGCAACCGCGGCGGGCAGAACACCCGGGGGCGGCATCCTAGCATCGGGCGATGGCGGCTGCTCCGCCCGTGTTCGGCAAAGTCATCTGAACCTGTTCAGGCGTGCTGGCGGGTGCCCGGCGTGGGATGCTCGGCGCAGGAGGAAGGCCCGTGGACAAGATCGACTTCAAGAAGCGCGATCGCGCGTTATACCGGCCCCCGGTGGGCCGGTTCGTGACAGTGGACGTACCGCCCCTGCCCTACGTGATGGTCGACGGCCACGGTGATCCGAATATCGCCCCCGCCTACCTGCAGTCCGTGCAGTGGCTGTACGCGGTGAGCTATGCACTGAAGTTCGCACTGAAGTCCGGGGGCCAGGACTACGTGGTGCCACCGCTGGAAGCCCTGTGGACCGCCGAGGATCCGTCGAGCTTTGTGGCTCGCCGCAAGGATGAGTGGAGGTGGACGGTGATGATCCGCACGCCGGACGGGATCAGTCCAGCGCAGTTGGAGGCTGCCATCGCCAAGGCGGCGAAGAAACTGGGCGACGTTCCGGCCAGCCTTCGCCACGAAGTTCTTGAAGAAGGCCTCTGCCTGCAGACCCTGCATGTAGGCGCTTACGATGACGAGGGTCCGGCCCTGGCCCATCTGCACGACGAACTGATGCCTTCGCTGGGCTACGCCTTTGCCGGCCCCCATCATGAGATCTACCTGAGCGACCCGCGCAGGATCGACGCTGCGCGGTTGAAGACCGTGCTGCGGCAGCCGGTGCGCGCGCTTGAGCCTGATAAGGGTTCGCGCTCATGACACAAGAGCCGTGATTGCTTCAAATGCCCAAACAAAAAGCCCCGACCAAGGCCGGGGCTTTTCATGCAACTGGTGCCGGAAACAGGAGTCGAACCTGCGACCTACGCATTACGAATGCGCCGCTCTACCAACTGAGCTATTCCGGCGGAGCCCGCGATTTTACGGGCTGGGCGCCCCGGCGGTCAATCCATCCGGCTCAGCCCGCCTCTACCCGGTTGGCGCACACCCGCCCGGCCACGAAATCCTGCAGATTCCCCAGCGTGATCGCCGAGATCTCCTGCAGCGCCTCCACGGTGAAGAAGCCCTGGTGGCCGGTCACCAGCACATTCGGGAAGGTCATCAGGCGCTGGAAGGCCTCGTCGTCGATGATCTCGCCAGACAGGTCCTGGAAGAACAGCGCGCTTTCCTGCTCGTACACGTCGATGGCCAGATGACCCAGCCGGCGCGACTTCAGCGCGCGGATCACCGCATGGGTATCGACCAGTGCGCCGCGCGACGTATTGACCAGCATCGCGCCCGGCTTCATCCGGGCCAGTGATGCATCATTGATCAGGTGATGGGTCTCAGGCGTCAGCGGGCAATGCAGCGACACGATGTCGGTACGCGCCAGCAGTTCATCCATCTCCACCATCTCGCCCACATCCGCAAAGCCTGCCGACGGATACGGATCGTGCCCCACCACGGTGCAGCCCATGCCCTTGAAGATGCGTGCGGTGGCCAGGCCGATCCTGCCGGTGCCGACGATGCCGACCGTGCGGCCATGCAGGGTGCGCCCAAGCAGGCCATCCAGCATGAAATTGCCCTCGCGCACGCGGTTGTAAGCGCGGTGGGTCTGACGGTTGAGGGTCATCACCAGTGCCAGTGCATGCTCGGCCACCGCTTCTGGCGAATAGGCCGGCACGCGGGCAACAAACAGGCCAAGCACCTTTGCCGCTACAAGATCTACATTGTTGAAGCCCGCGCAGCGCAGCAGCACTGCCCGCACACCCACTGCATGCAGGGCGTGCAGCACCGGTGCTTCAAGTCGATCATTGACGAACACACAGACCGCCGCGCAATCCTGCGCCAGTGCAGCCGTATGCACATCCAAGGCCACATCGAAGTACACGAACGCAAAGCCGTCCCCAGCCGCATCGCGCTGGTTCGCCTCATCAAGGAAACGACGGTCGTAGGGACGGGCACTGAAGACGGCGATCTGCATGGACGGGCCTGGGTGGAATGGCATACCGACCATACCGCAGCAGCACCCGCGTTGGGATGGCACCGGCGATGCCGTCATCGCCGGTGCCGGGCGTCACTTAGAACTTGTAGCCCAGGCCCAGCATCACGCCGTTCTGGATCTGCCCGTCGCGGCGCTCACCCACGTAATCGGCCATGATGGACAGCCGCTCGCTGGCACGGCTGGTCACACCCAGGTTCCAGGCCAGCACCTGCTCGCCCACCGCCTGGCTGCTGGCGCCGAACACCAGATCCGGTGCCGCGGCGAAGCCGGTGCTGTAGCGGGCCTGCGAATCGCCCAGTTCCTTCTGCCAGACCACCCGGGCGCGCGGGGTGATGCGCTCGCCGTTGTTGCCTTCGAAGGTCTTGAACAGCTGCAGGCCCGCACCCACGCGGATGCTCTCCAGGCTGCCGCTGCGGCCAACCAGCGCACCGGCGCCCTGCCCTTCGTTGAAGCGGGTGGCCGAGGTACGCGCGTAGTCCACCACCGGCAGCAACGGCTGGATCACCAGGCCCTTGCCGGTCGTGAAGGAGAACGCATGTTCCACCCGTGCGGAGATCGCATCGTTGCTGTACTTGGCGCGCAGCGGCTGCTGCAGGCCATCGATGCCGTTGATGCTGCGACGCGTATCGTGGCGCAGATCGGTGTAGCGCACGGCCGCCGACAGATAGCCGCGCGCGTACGTCGCATCGAGGTAGCCGCCCACGTCCAGCGCACGCACGTCACCAGTGAAACCAGAGCCATCGCTGGCCTTGGTCGACATGTCCGCCGCGGCCACGCTGACACCCAGGGTCACGCGGTCATCGGCCACGCGGGTATCGGCACCGACCACGATGCCACCGATGGTGTGGCTCAGGCCGGTCACGCCACCGTCGGCATCGAGGCGGCCATGGCTGGCGAAACCACGCGCCCAGATGCCATGGCTGCGTCCAGCATCAGCGCTGCCCGCAACGCTGCCCGACGCCGGCTCGACCAGGTGCATCGCCAGCTGGTTGAACAGGCTGCCATGGCGCATGCCCGGCTGGGAGGAGACCGACTGCGCCACCTGCGAGGCCAGGCCATCGGCATCACCGCCGCTGCGCATGGCCGACTGGTGCTGCTGCACGACGTTGCCGATACTGCCCACCAGCGCGGTGTCGGCCAGTCGCAGGCTGGCGTGCGCATCACCGCGCAGGGCACCGGCCTGTTGTGCGATCACATCGCGGTCGGCGAACTGCAGTGCGCCCAGCAGCGATCTCAGCCCCTTGTCCTGGCGATCGGAGGCGGTCGCCAGCGCGCGGCCCAGGCCGTCGCCGGACGTACCGTTGGCAAACAGGCCCAGCTGGTCAAAGCCCGGGTTGGCGGTCAGCCACAGGCCATCGGCCGTCTGCTTCACGTTGAAGCTGAGCAGTGAATTGTGGCGCGGGCGGAACACTTCACCACTGGATGCTGGCGCTGTAACCGGTGTCGCCCAGGCGCACGGCCTCTTCGAAGCCGCCCTGATAAATCGGGCCCTCCACCAGGTCACGACGGAAGTCTTGGCCGTAGTAACCCTGCGCCACGTTCAGTTCGAGGAAGGCACCCTTGGAGATCACCAGTGCCCCCTCTGTCTGCTCGTCATCGAAGAACGTGCCCACGCGCAGGCGGCCGGCGGCCGTGCCGCCATTCTCAGTAACGTCGAACAGCACCTTGCCGCCCGGCATGATGTTGACGTAGCCATGGGTGACCAGGTCGCCGCCGCGCGGCATCAGCGTGCCGAACACGCGCAGGCGGTTGAAGCCGTCTTCGCGGTAGGAAGGACCGGTGCCGTCCAGCAAAGCAGCGCGGTCCATCGCAGTACCCGCCACGTCGCCATGGCCAACCAGCATGCCTGCGCCGAGCACCCGCACTTCCGATGCGCGCAGCGCACCGCCTTCCAGCGCGATGGTGCCATTGTCGACCAGCATGAAGTCCGCGCCTGTCGTCGCGGACGTGCGCCATGTGGCGCCGTTGCTCACCCGGATCACGCCCATGGCGTTGTCCAGCGTGGAGACATCCAGATCAGCCAGCCGCAGCTTGGACAGCAGCAGGTCCTGGATGTCCGGATCACTGAGGTAGCCCTGCACCGACAGCGCGCCGATGCCCTGCGGACCGCGGCTTGATGCGTTGTAGATGCTCTGTGCGACATTGATGTAGGTGGATCGCCAGTCGGTATTCCAGCGCGCGAAATCATCATCGACGAACGCCTGCAACTGGCGTCCGGTACGCAGGTAACCGGGGTTGATGTCGCCGACCACGTTGGCGGTGACGTTCAAGGTGTCACCCGGATCGCGGTATCCGTTCGCGGTGATGATCTTGTTGCTGTAGATATCCTGGCCGGGGAACGACTCCAGCTTGCTGCCACTGCCATCGGGATCGAAGGTGACCGAGGCACCAGTGCTGCGCGCCGGATCGCGGAACACCAGCAACCCGTTCGGTTGCACCACTTCATACATGGCCTTGTGCAGCAGCCCGGCATCCATGCCGCCGCCGTAGTTGCCGGTATAGATCTGGGTCATGCGCGGCGACGGTGTGTAGATCACCTTGCCGCCGCTGCTGGCCGCGTGGATCTGCACCGAGTCGATGAGCGGCAGATCGCCGGCCAGATAGCGTTCGACGCCACCAGACTGCATGATCGAGCAGGATGAAATGCAATTGCCGGACACGATGGTGTTCAGTCCGGAGGTGCGGATGATGCCCTGCAGCCACTCGCCGGCGATCAACGCACCACCATTGGACGTACGCAGCACCACCTCACGGACCGGCCGGCCTTCGGCCTGCGCCTTGGCCAGCAGTGCCGGCAGGGATACCACGTCGGCGTAGGTCACATCGCCACTCAGGAAGATGCGATCGCCCTGCACGTGATAATTCATTGCCATGACGTCATCCACCACGGATATGGCGCCAACGCCCATCAGCCCGGCCAGGGCCAGGCTCAACTTCGAATACTTCATGCGTTCTCTCTCTCCACCCGCAACACGCGGGTAGAACGATCAACGCCGCAGCGGGGCGATCTCCCCCAGTGGAACGGATCCTGAAAAATGAATACATTCACAATAAGAATCCGATCGATGCACACTCTTCCCCATCCGGTCATCGTCGCGTAAAACTCGATGACGCATTCGCCACCGACAGTCGAGGCCAGCCCTGTCCACCCCGTCTCCCCTGATCCATCGCGCGCCGGAGCCGCCCGCACCTGCGGATGCCTTCATCGCGTTCGTACGCGAAGAGCGCGCACCGCTGTGCGCGTTCCTGCGCACGCGGGGGGTCGGGCCTGAGGATGCGGAGGATATCGCGCAGGACTGCATGGAGCGGCTGATCCGCTATCGCGCACAGGGCCCGGACGAACTGCGCCTGCTGCTGTATCGTATCGCCCGCAACCGCCTGGCAGACCGCGGACGCTCGCCGCAGTCGCGGCCGCATCTGCCGCTGGCCGAACACGATGGCAGCGACGAACCGCCCAGTTCCTCGCCCGATCCATTGCGCCAGGCCGAGTCAGGGCAGATGCTGTCCCTGCTGCGGCAGGCCCTGTTCAAGCTGCCCGAACGCGCACGCGAGGTCTATCTGCTCAACCGCATCACCGGCATGAGCTACACCCAGATCGCGCGGCATTGTGGAATTACTGCCAAGACCGTGGAAAAACATATCGCCCGGGCCCTGCAGGGCCTGCGTCAGGAGTTGGGATCGGATCCGCTGCACAACGACAGGGACGGCCAATGAGTGGCACCCCGCACAGGGATGATGCACAGCTGTTTGAACGCGCCAGCGCCTGGGTAGCCCGCCTGGAAGCCCCGGACTGCACATCAGCCGAACGCGAAACGTTCGAGGACTGGCTGGCCGAAGATCCGGCCCACGTCAAAGCCTGGGTGCAGGCCGAAACCCTGTTCCAGCAGGGTGCGGAGCTTGCGGCTGACCCCTGGCTGCGCACCGCCGCGGCACGGGCGGCGCGTCCGCCGCGCCGGCGCTGGTTGCCGGGCGTGGCCGCTGCCGCCGGTGTCTGCATGGCGATCGGCATCGGCTGGATGGTTGCCATCGACGGCAACCCGACGCCACAGGTCTACGCCAATGATTCGCACCAGGCACAGCAGCAGACGCTGGCCGATGGCAGCGTCGCCATGCTGGATGCCGGCACCACCCTCCGCGCCCGCTTCGGCTGGCGTCATCGTGATCTGGTGCTGGAGCGGGGTCGGCTGCAACTGCAGGTCGCTCCGTCGAACAAGGCGCTGCAGCTGCACGCCGGCGGCAGTACGATCCGCGACATCGGCACGACCTTCCAGGTGGAACGCCTGCGCGACGGTCTGGTCGAGGTCGCGCTGCTGGAAGGTGCCGTGGAAGTCAGCAACGGCGCAGCGCAGCACACGCTGGCGCCCGGCCAACAGCTGCAGGTATTGCCCTCCGGCCGTATCCAGCCGGGCCCTGCCCTCTCGTCCAACGCAGCCGCTGAAGGCTGGCTGCGTGGGCAACTGGTGTTCGATGCCACGCCACTGTCGATCGTGGTCGAGCGGATGAACCGTTATGGCCGCACGCCACTGGTGATCGTCGATCCGGAGATCACCGACCTGGCTGTAAGCGGCACCTTCCGCGCCGGTGATGCACAGGAGCTGCTGTCGGCGCTGGAACTGGGTTGGTCCGTGGCTGGCCAGACGCGTCCGGATGGCGCGCTGGAACTGCGCCGCACCTACTGAGGAGACCGGCAGTGAAGGCAGGTCCGGGTGCGCTGCAGTGGGGGCTGCTCCGCGCCCTGCTATGCCTTGCACTGGGTGTTGCCGCACTACCGATGGCCGATGCCGGCGAGCCCGCCGGCACGCTGGAGATCGACGTGGGCGCCGGCCCACTGGTGCCGGCACTGCAGCAATGGGCCCGGCAGAGTGGCACCGCCCTGCTGTTCGACGCACGTGAACTGGATGATCTGCGCACCGGCGGCAGCCGTGACCAACGCGATACCGGGGCCTCCCTGAAGCAGCTGGTCGCCGGCCTGCCGGTCAACATCCTGCGCACTTCATCCGGTGCCTTTGTCGTGCGGCGCGTCCATCCCGAGCCCCCTGCCACGCCGCCGAAAGCGGTCGCAGCCCCGCGCCTGCCGCGCCCGGCTCCCAAGTCCGCCGACACGCCACACCAGGTGGAACTGGCGCCCATCCATGTCACCGGCAGCCGGCTGCCGCGCTCTTCGGTGCAGACCACACTGCCGGTCACCACCATCGATCGCGACGATATCCTGCGCAGCGGCTACGGCAATCTGTTCGACCTGCTGCGGCACCTGCCCGGCATGAACGGCCATCCGGCCATGAGCACCTCGCGCGGCGGCGATTCGCAGTACCTGCCGGTGGGCGCAGCGGCCACCACCAGTCTCGACGGCATGGGCCCGCGGGCGACGCTGTTCCTGGTCAACGGCCGGCGCCTGCCGCGCTATCCGATGGTGTCGCTGGAACAGGGTGGGCTCACCGACCTCGGCGGCATTCCGCTGAGCTTCGTCGACCGCATCGAACTGGTACGCGGTGGTGCCTCGGCCATCTATGGGGCCGACGCCATGTCCGGCGTGGTCAACATCATCCTGCGCGACCAGGCCGATGGGCCCGAAGCCATGCTGCAGACCGGGCTCAGCAGCCGCGGCGATGCGGGCCAGTACCGCCTGCAGGCCGCCACGGGCGGCGCGCGTGGCAACGGGGACCGCTGGTTTGCCGGACTCGATCTGCACCGTGTCGAACATGTCGCCGGTGACCAGCGTGACTGGCACGCGGAAACCTCGCTGTATCCGATCGGCGCGATCTTCGGCAACTGGTACGTGCCCGCCCGGCGCTGCGAGCCGCCCCTGAAGCGGCGCGAGGATGGCTGCTGGTTTGACAGCGCGCGGCCGCGGTCGCTGCAGCCCGCCTCGGATACCGCGTCGGCCTTCCTGCACTACCGGCATGAACGTGGTGAGGGACGCTATGCCTATGTCGAGGCGCGGGCCAGTCACAACCGCCAGCGCTTCGATCTGGGCCCGACCGCCGTTGCGGTGGTCTCGCGCGGAATCACCTTCAACAGTGTGCTGCGTGAGGCCGGCAACGTGCGCCCCAGCGTCCGCGCCACCGATGCCGACCTTACCTTCGGCATCGGCCGCGACCAGGGCCGGCGCAGCTGGGAGGCGGGCATCAGCGCGCAGCGCAGCGACGTGACCTTGTCCACTGCAGGCACCGTGCGCACGACACGCCTGCTTGAAGCAACGCAGGCGCGCAGGTTCACTCCCGGTTTCGACGCGCCGCCGGCGGCCGAGGCGGACACGCTGTTTCCGTCCATCCGCAACCGCGGCAGCACCGCACAATGGCAGGGCTGGTGGGGCGTGCAGCGTGAGCTGATGGCAATGCCCGGCGGCAATGCGCAGCTGGCCACCGGCATCGACCTGCGCCATGAACGCTGGACCTCGCGCCCGGACGCACTGCTGAGCCAGGGCGACCTTGCGCTGGGCCTGCCACAGCAGCGGCGCCGCCTGTCGCGACAAAGCAGTGGCGTCTACGCCGAGCTGGGCCTGCCGCTGGCCCCCACGCTGCGCGCGGACCTGGCTGCACGCTGGGACCGCGACGGCGGCTTCATGGCGTTCTCGCCTCGTGCCGGGCTGCGCTGGAGCCCGACGCCGCACTGGTCGTTCCTGCTGGCCAGCGGGCGCGGCTATCGTGCACCGAGCCTGTTCGAGCAACGGCGGCCTCCCGGCTACTTCGGCTCGATCACGCTTCCGGTGTCCAGTGCCCTTCCGGAATGTGCGATCGCCACGCGTGGTGGCGGCTGCAGCGTCACGGCCAACGTGGTTGAGAACGATGCACTGAAGGCCGAACGATCACGCAGCCATTCGCTGGCAGCCACGTGGACGCCCGACGACACGTTCTCGCTGTCGCTGACCCACAACATCGTGGAACTGCGCAACGAGATCCTCGCCCTGCAGCCGAGCGATGCAGTGTGGAACCGCAGCACGTGGGAACTGGATGAAGACGGCCACCTGGGCAGCCTGCGCCTGTCGTTCGACAACATCGGCCGCACCACCTCCCGCAACTGGGTGCTGCGTGGCGAGTACCGCATCGACAGCGGCAGCAACGGCCAATGGTTGTTTTCGCTCGATGCGCTGAAGCAGCAGGAACTGCTTCGCCGCCGTGACCATGAGGCCGCCGTGGACCTGCGTGGTCATGTGACACCCGAGCTGGCTGCGGTGTTGAACGTGCAATGGCAGAACAGCAACTGGGACATCGCGCTACGCGGCAACCAGATCGGGCGCACGCGTGCCTGGCTGCCGGGGGCGGAGTGCCCGCAGAAGCAGGTCGACCGGAACCACTGCATGAACCCACGGCAGCTGCGCTGGAACCTGCACCTCGCACGCCGGCTGGGGCCGCGCATCGTTGCAGCGCTGGACGTGCACAACGTGCTGGACACACAACCGGTGAACTATCTGGTCGGCAACGGCGGGCAGATGCCCGGGCTGGACGATCCGCTCGGCCGCTACTACCTGCTTACCCTGCAGTTCCGCTGAAGCGTAGTAATCTACGCGCCCTGTTCCACCGCGGTCCCCTTCCCCCATGAAAGCCTATCTCTGGTTCTGGGGCGCGTTCCTGCTGTTCTTCGCGTTGCCTTTTCCCTGCATTCTCTATTTCGGCACTTCGTGGCCGGTGGCGCTGGTCGACCGCAGCGCACCGTGGCTGGCACTGTTGCTGCTCGCACTGTCGATGGTCCTGTGGCTGACGCTGCTGTTCGCCTTCCTGCACTACCTGTTGCTGGGGCCGCCACGCGCACTGCACCGGGTGCAGTCGATCCTGGCCGACGGTGAACCGCGCAGTGCGCTGATCGAGCAGGCCGAACAGACCGGCGTGCAGGTGCGTGGGTTCGCGCAATGGAAACTGCAGTTGTCCTTCAAGAACCTGTCCGGTACGCCGGTCCGCGAACAGATGCTGGTGGTCGACAGCAAACCCCAGCTGCATCGCTTCGAGGCCGGCAGGCACATTGATGCGCGCCTGGGCCGGACGCCCGGGGCATTCCCCAACATCGTGCTGGACGGTGCCCAGCCCGAACTGAATGTCGCCAGCCTGTGGCGGCGCGGCATCGGTGCAGCACTCGGCATCGCCATCGTTGCCGCTGCCTATGTGTGGGCCTACCAGCTGCAGAGCGAGGGGCTGGGCTGGACCTTCCTGTCGTTCGGTCACCCGCTGCTGGTGTGCCCGCTGGTGCTGTGTGGCTATGCGCTGGGCCTGCGCCTGCTCGGCCGCCTGCTGCACGCCGATGCCCGCGGCGATGCGCTGAAGTATCGCGGCATCGGCGTGGAGGCCAGGGTGTTGAAGGTGCGTCAGACCGGCACCTACCTCAACGAACAGCCGCAGGTGGAGTTCCAGCTGGAATACATCGACCGCGAAGGCAACGTGCAGCAGGCCCGCGTGCGCCGCTTCATCCCGCTGATTGAACTGGCCAACATCCCGCGCGAGCATGTGACGCTGCTGTACGACCCGGATGACCACAGCAACGTGCGCCTGGAGGGAGTATGAAACAGCCGCCCTCAACCCGCACCGTGTTCCTGGTACTGCTGCTGGTTCTGGCGGGCGTGGCCGTTGCCGGAGGCGCCCTGCAGACCATCAGCGAAACGCTGGGGCATTCGGTACAGCCGGACCGGTTGCCTGCCTCCGTCTCGTCCCAGTCGCCGCGCGAGCAATCCGCATCGCTTGTGCCGTCCCCGGCGCCCTTCCCCGCCGCGAGCACCGCTGGAGCGCCCGAGCGCAACAACCGCCTGTTCGATGCGGACTACCTGCTGGCTGCCCGTCAGGCACTGGAGCAGATGCCAGCGCTGGCCGGCCAGCGGCTGACGGTCTTCCACAGCATCCACTTCTACGACGATGGCCGCATCAACCTCGATCTGGTCGATCCGCAACAGCCGGGCCACGTCGACAGCTATCACTTTGAACGTGGCCAATGGCGCAAGGGTAATCCGGTGAACCCGCAGCAGTTTGCGCCGACCATCAGCCTGCAGCGCAGCAGCACATCCCTGGCCAGCATCGATTTCGAGGCTGTTCCGCGCGTGGCGCAGGCGCTGCAGGAACAGCGCAATGCGCTGCAGAACCCCGCATCTGAAGTCGGCCACGTCTACGTGATCGTGCGCAAAGCCGGCAAGCTGGTATGGCTGCCGGACGAAGTCGCCGGTGACCGCGAATCCGTGCGCCTGCAGTTCGATGCGCAGGGCGCCCTGCGCGGCGTGAGCCGCCGGTAGGCCACACAAAAAAGGGACGGAGGGGATTAAGTCGTATGTGCCTTGGTGCGGTTTGCGACTTAATCCCCTCCGTCCCCTTTTTCTATTTCACCGAGCGCGCGATGGCGTACTGCGCAGCGTAGTACGTGGACAGCACCAGCAGGCTGGCCAGCGGCAGGCCACCGGCGAAGCGGTCCCAGGCCAACAGTGAATCGCTGGCGACGAACAGCACGGCACCGGCAGCGGCCCAACGGGCACTGGCGGCCTCCATGGCGTCAGGCTGCGGGCGGCGCCACTGCCGTGCCAGGGCCAGCACCGCCATCGATGCCAGCACCACCACGTACGCCAGCACCGGAATACGCATCGGTGCGGGCAGGTGTGGCCACAGGCCCAGCACGTTGAGCACGGCAAACGCACCGAGCAGGACGCTGGCGCCGACCAGCCCACGCCCGGCACGCAGGCCTCCGCGGAAGGCGATGATGTAGCAGACATGCGCCAGCAGGAATGCGACCAGCCCCGGTACGAACGCATCCATTGGCAACATCAGCGCGATGTCACCCACGCACGAGAGCAGCATGCCGGCCAGCACCGCACGCCGATAGAACGGCTGCACCGGATCATGCACGCGCCAGACGATGGCAGCGATCAGCAGCGTGGTGGCCGGCTTGGCCAGCCAGTGCAGCCAACGCCCATCGCCGTGCAGGAATGCGCCCACGATGGCGAGGATCGCCATCAACAGGATCACGCCATCGCGGGCGCGCGGTTTCATCGCGCCTTCCACAGGTCCGCCAGGCGGTCAGGCTTGCCGGCGATGCGCTCCAGCATCGGGTACTGCAGGCCACCGTGGTAGGCGATGCTCATCGTTTCGATGCGATCGAACTGCTTCACCAGCAACACGATCGGCGCCTTGTCCTTTGCTGCGGCGGCGACTGCATCCTTCAAGCGCTGGCTGCTGTATTCACGGCCGCCAACCGCGATCACCTTCATGCCCGGTGCAAGACCGGCGTTGAACGCCGGACTGTCCCAGATCACGTCACCGACCGTGCCGTTGTCGAGCACGGTCGCACCCAGTGAGTACGCCAGCAACGCGGCCTTGGCGCGCTTTTCCTGCGCCTTGTAGGCGTCGTTCGGGGTATCGCGGTAAACCAGCTTCCAGCCCGCCAGTTCCAGGCCACCGGTCAACGAACCGTGGCCATCCAGGCGACCGCGCAGGAACGTCGCCCAGTCGTACGGCGCGATGCCGTTCAAGGTCGCGACCACGTCGTCGAAGGTGTAGGGATTGACGTCCCAGTCGCCGTTGCCGACCCCGAAGAAGGCGCGCGCAAAATCATCCAGGCTGCGCCGGTTGCTGCTCAGTTCGCGCAGCTTGCCCTCCACTTCCAGCCACAGCATCTGGCCGCCGGAGTAGTAGTCCTCGCTCATCTGGTAGTTGCGGTAAGGCAGCGTGCGGCGCTGCGCGATGGTCGGGTCGTTGGTGGTGTCCTGCAGCGGCCGCCAGGCCAGGCCCGGGCGGCCACGGTCATAGGTCGCGGCCACGTTCGCGAGCATGTCGCGCGCCTGCGCCGTCGACCACAGACCCGAACGCGCGGCCAGCACCTGGCCCCAGAACTGGGTCTGCCCCTCGTACACCCACAGCAGGCTGTCGCCCATCGGCACGTTGAAGTTGGCAGTGGCCAGGTCCGCGCCGCGGCGGTACTTGCCGTTCCAGGAGTGGGTGTACTCATGCGGCAGCAGGTCGCGCATCCACGCGTTGCTGTCCCACTCTGTGAAGTAGCCTGGATCGGCACTGTTCTCGCTGGAACGGTGGTGTTCCAGACCAATGCCACCGAGGCGGTCGGTCAACGCCAGCAGGAACTCATAGTGGTTGTAATGGCGCGCGCCATAGAGCTTGTCGGCCTGCTGCACCAGCGCGCGGTGCAGCTTGATCTGTTCGTCGCTCGGCTTCAGCGACTTGGCTTCGTCTGCAAACACATTGAGGTGCACCGGCACCTTTGCGCCGGGGTCGAGATCGATGCGCTGGTAGTGTTCGCCAGCGAACAACGGCGAATCGACCAGGTGGTCATAGGAGATCGGCTTGAACACCACGGTGTCACCGTCGCGGCGCGCAGTCTCCAACGCGGTGGCGAACGACCAGCCCTTGGGCAGGGTCACGCTGGCCTGCGCCTGCAGGTTGCGCGCATCGACGCCGGCCGGATACAGCGAATTGGCGTTCCACTGCAGGTTGAGCATTTCCGGGGTCATCACCACCCGGCCCTGGCTGCCGCCCTGCGAGGACAGGAAATCGAAGTGGGCGACGATCTCGCTCACACCCTCGGGCACGTACACCTTGAACGCATAGACGTTGAACTGGTCGCGCTGCCAGGCCAGCGGCTCGCCGTTGGCGGTCACGCGCAGGCCGGCCAGCTTGTCGATCGGACCGGTGGGCGAATGGTTGCCGGGAATCCACTGCGGGTACAGCAGGGTCATCGGGCCGGGTTTGGCCGGCACCGTGGCGGTCACCTTGAAGATGCGCCGGGCAAGGTCACGTGCATCCACATCGATGCGCAGCAGGCCGGGTGCCGCGGCATCGCCCGGCGGCGAGGTCTGCGCCAGCGCGGGCGTGGCCGCCAGCGCGAACAGCAACGACATCGCCAAGGCTCGGGTCTTCATCGGGCAGGTTCCAACAACGGAGAATTTTCCGATGCTAGGCCTGTGCAGTGCCCGGCCCCATGGCCAAAGGTCATGGGCGAGCGCCCATCCGTGCATGCCCAGAAGCGTGCGAACCAAGGTTCGCACCCACCTTGTGCTGGTTCGCACCCACCAGAGCAGTTTCAGTAGATCCACGCCATGCGTGGATGAGGCGCTTCCCGGTCAGTCGACCAGGCGCAGGCGCAGTTCCTTCGGCAGCGCGAACACCATCGATTCCGGTTCGCCGTCCAGCTCGCCCACGCCGCTGGCGCCCAGCTCGGCCAGGCGCGCCAGCACGCCATCGACCAGCACCTGCGGCGCCGAGGCACCTGCGGTCACGCCGATATGCTGCTTGCCTGCCACCCACGCCGGGTCGATCTCGTGCGCGCCGTCGATCAGGTACGACTCCACACCCTCACGACGGGCCAGCTCGCTCAAGCGGTTGGAGTTGGAACTGTTCGGCGAGCCGACCACCAGCACCAGGTCGCAGCGCTTGGCCAGATCGCGCACGGCGTCCTGGCGGTTCTGCGTGGCGTAGCAGATGTCGTCGTTCTTCGGGCCCTGCATCGCCGGGAAGCGCTCACGCAATGCATCGATGATGCCGCGCGTATCGTCCACCGACAGCGTGGTCTGGGTGGTATAGGCGAAGTTTTCCGGCTGGTTGATGTGCAGCGTGGCAACCTGCTCGACATCCTCGACCAGATAGATCTGGCCGGTGCCGGCTTCGCGGTTCCACTGGCCCATGGTGCCCTCCACTTCCGGGTGACCGGCGTGGCCGATCAGCACCACGTCACGGCCGGCACGGCAGTGGCGGGCGACTTCGAAGTGGACCTTGGTCACCAGCGGACAGGTGGCGTCGAACACCTTCAGGCCACGACGCTCGGCCTCCTGGCGCACGGCCTGGGACACGCCATGCGCGCTGAAAATGACCGTGTTGTTGTCCGGCACTTCATCGAGTTCCTCGACGAAGATCGCACCGCGCTGCTTCAGGTCGTCGACCACGAAGCGGTTGTGCACCACTTCATGGCGGACGTAGATGGGCGCGCCCAGCGTTTCGATCGCGCGCTTGACGATCTCGATCGCACGATCGACGCCGGCACAGAATCCACGCGGGTTGGCGAGCAGCACATCCATCAGTTCAGTCTCCCGGCAGCGGCCGGCTTACGGTTTCGGATTGGCATTATCCGCCTTTTTGGCGGACTTGCCGTCGAACAGGCCAAACAGGGCGATGCCGATGGCACCCACCACGATGGCCGAATCGGCGATGTTGAACGAGGGCCAGGTGTAGCTGCCCACGTACCACTGGATGAAGTCGACCACGTGGCCGTGCACCTGGCGGTCGATCACGTTGCCGATCGCGCCGCCGATGATCAGCGCGTACGGCACCGCGGCCTTCCAGTTGCCGCGGGCAGTGCTACGCAGCCACCAGGCCATCAGGCCGCTGATGACGATCGCCAACACGGTGAAGAAGTGTTTCTGCCAGCCACCGGCGTCGCTCAGGAAACTGAACGCGGCACCGGTGTTATAGGTGCGGTACCAGTTCCAGAAGCCGTCGATGACCACCACCGGCTGGAACTCCGGCAGGCTCGACAACACCCAGGCCTTGGACCACTGGTCCAGGCCGATGATGGCGGCCGACAGCAGCAGCCAGACCAGGGCGTTCGGATGCGGACGGGGCGCGGCCATCAGAACCAGCTCCGCAGTTCGCCGGCACCGGTGATGTTGCTCACGCAGCGGCCGCACAGTTCCGGGTGGTCGGCGTTGCTGCCGACGTCGGCGCGGTGGTGCCAGCAGCGCACGCACTTGGCCTTGGTGGTCGGCTGGGCGCTGACGAACACCTCGTCGGTGGTCGCCGGGCGCACCTGCACGTCGCCACTGATGAACAGGAAACGCAGTTCATCGGCCAGCGGCTGCCACTTCGCGGCCTGCTCTTCGCTGGCGGCGATGGTGATTTCCGCTTCCAGCGCGGCACCGATGGCGCCGTTGGCACGCATCGGCTCGAGCACCTTGGCCACCTGCTCGCGCACGGCCAGCAGCTGGTCGAAGTCGCCGGCGTTGAGCTGGGCATCGGCCGGCAGCGGCGCCAGGCCGTCGTACCAGGTGGTGAACAGCACATGGCCGGCATGCTCGCCCGGCAGATAGCCCCACAGCTCGTCGGCGGTGAAGGTCAGGATCGGCGCCACCCAGCGGGTGAACGCTTCGGCGATGTGGTACATCGCGCTCTGTGCCGAACGGCGACCGTGCGAATCGGTCGGCATCGTGTACAGGCGATCCTTGGTCACGTCCAGGTACAGCGAGCCCAGGTCCACGCTGCAGAAGTTCAGCAGCAGCTGCACGATCTCGGCCATGTTGTAGCCGTCGTAGGCCGCCTTGATCTTCTCCTGCAGCTCCCACGCGCGATGCACGATCCAGCGGTCCAGCGCGACCATCTGCTCGAGCGGTTGCAGGTGCTGGGCCGGATCGAAACCGTCCAGGTTGCCGAGCAGGAAGCGCGCGGTGTTGCGCAGGCGACGGTAGGCGTCGGCGTTGCGCTTGAGGATCTCCTGCGACAGCGACATCTCGTTGCTGTAGTCGGCCGAGGCGATCCACAGGCGCAGGATGTCCGCGCCCAGCTTGTTCATGATGTCCTGCGGCTCGATGCCGTTGCCCAGCGACTTGGACATCTTGCGGCCGTGCTCGTCCACGGTGAAGCCGTGGGTCAGGCACTGCTTGTACGGGGCGCGCTTGTCGATCGCCACGCCGGTCAGCAGCGAGGACTGGAACCAGCCGCGATGCTGGTCGGAACCTTCCAGGTACAGGTCGGCCGGCTTGCCGAAGCCACGCGCGGCGAGCACACCCTCATGGGTCACGCCCGAATCGAACCAGACGTCGAGGATGTCGGTGACCTTCTCGTAGTCGGCCGCTTCGGCGCCCAGCAGTTCAGCAGCATCCAGCGAATACCACACGTCGATGCCCTCAGCCTCGACGCGGTCGGCGACCTGCTGCATCAGCTCCACCGAACGGGGGTGGATCTCGCCGGTCTGGCGATGGGTGAACAGGGCGATCGGCACGCCCCAGGTGCGCTGGCGCGAGATGGTCCAGTCCGGACGACCGTCGACCATGCTCTGGATGCGCGCCTTGCCCCAGGTCGGGAACCAGCCGACGGTGTCGATGGCGGCCAGCGCATCGTTGCGCAGGTTGGCCTTGTCCATCGAGATGAACCACTGCGGGGTGGCGCGGAACACCACCGGCGTCTTGTGGCGCCAGCAGTGCGGGTAGCTGTGGCGGATCGGGTGGAAGGCCAGCAGCGAACCGTTGTCGCGCAGCACGCCGACGATGGCCTCCTGCGCCTTCCACAGGTGCTGGCCGGCCAGCACCACGTCACCGGCCGGCGGGGTCGATTCCAGGTACACGCCACGGCCGTCGATCGGGGTCACCTGGCCGGCGTTGTACTTGTCCAGCAGGCCGTACTTCTGGCTGACCACGAAGTCTTCCTGGCCGTGGCCGGGGGCGGTGTGCACCGCACCGGTACCGTCCTCGTCGGAGACGTGGTCGCCGTTGAGCACCAGGATCTCGCGCTCCGGGTAGAACGGGTGCGCCAGCAGCTGGTTCTCCAGCGCGGCACCGGTGGTTTCACCGTGCAGCACCACGTTTTCGACGCCATAGCGCTGCAGCGCGCGCTCGGCCAGGGCCGCGGCCAGCACCAGCCAACGGCGCTTGCCGTTGTGCGCCGGGCCTTCGGCCAGCACGTAGTTGATCTCCGCGCCCAGCGACACCGCCAGCGAAGCCGGCAGCGTCCACGGGGTGGTGGTCCAGATCGGCACGGCCACTTCCACATCGGCCGGCACGCTCACGCCGAACGCCTGGCCGATGGCCTGCGCATCGCGCGCGGCGTAGGCCACGTCGATCGCCGGCGATTCCTTTTCCTGGTATTCGATCTCGGCCTCGGCCAGCGCCGAGCCACAGTCGAAGCACCAGTACACCGGCTTGGCGCCACGCACCAGGTGGCCGTTGGCCACGACCTTGGCCAGCGCACGGATCTCGTTGGCTTCGAAGTCGAAGCTCAAGGTCTTGTACGGGTTGTCCCAGTCACCGGTCACGCCCAGGCGCTTGAAGTCCACGCGCTGGATGTTGATCTGCTCTTCGGCGAACTCGCGGCACTTCTGGCGGAATTCGACGGCGTCGAGCTTGGTGCCGACCTTGCCCCACTTCTTCTCGACCGCGATCTCGATCGGCAGGCCATGGCAGTCCCAGCCCGGCACGTAGGGCGCGTCGAAGCCGGCCAGGTAGCGCGACTTGACGATGATGTCCTTCAGGATCTTGTTGACCGCGTGGCCGAGGTGGATGCGGCCGTTGGCGTACGGCGGGCCATCATGCAGCACGAACAGCGGGCGGCCGGCGGCGTTGTCGCGCAGCTGCTGGTAGAGCCCCTGCTCTTCCCACCGCGCCAGAATGCCCGGCTCGCGCTTGGGCAGGTCGCCGCGCATCGGGAATTCGGTGGCTGGCAGGTTCAGGGTGGTCTTGTAGTCCTGGCTCACGCAGTGGCTCGCAATCTATGTTCGGAAAGGATGGCGCGCGCCTGTTCGGCATCGCGGTGCATCTGGTCGGTCAGTGCCGCCAGATCATTGAATTTCTCTTCGTCGCGCAGCTTGGCGACGAACTCCACGTCAATGTGGCGCCCGTACAGGTCGCCCTGGAAATCAAACAGGTGCGCTTCCAGCAGCGGCTCCACGCCGTCCACCGTCGGCCGCGTGCCGAAGCTGGACACCGACGGCCACGGCTGGTCGAACACGCCGTGCACCCAGGTCGCGTAGATGCCCGACAGCGCCGGGGTCTTCGGGAACCGCAGGTTGGCGGTGGGGAAGCCCAGCGTGCGGCCGAGCTGGCGCCCACGCACCACCCGGCCGCTGATCGCATACGGGCGGCCGAGCAGGTCGCCGGCACGGGCAAAGTCGCCGTCCTGCAGCAGCTGGCGGATGCGGGTGCTGGAGATGCGCTCGCCGTGCAGATCGACCGCTTCGATCTCGCCGGCGCTGAAGCCGAGCTCGGCGCCGAGCTGCTGCAGCAGGGCCAGGTCGCCGCGGCGGCGGTTGCCGAAGCAGAACTCCGGCCCGATCCAGACCTCACGCGCACTCAGGCGATTGACCAGCAGCTGGCGCACGAAGGTCTCGGCCGGCATCGCCGCCATCGCTGCGTCGAAACGCAGCAGGCCGATCGCATCGACGCCGAGCTCGCGCAGGATCTCGACCTTGCTGCGCGCCAGGGTCAGCCGCGGCGGAGGTGTGCCCTGGGCGAAGAACTCACGCGGCAGCGGCTCGAACGCCACGGCCACGGCGGCCACGCCCAAGGCGCGCGCGCGGGCAACCGCGTGGCGGACCAGCGCACGATGGCCCAGGTGGAGGCCGTCGAATGCACCGATACAGACCACGCTTCCGTTGGGGAACAGCTCCCCGCCCTCGACGCTTCTGAACAGCCTGCTCATCAACTCTCGTTCCGGCCCGACCGGGGCCGCTGCTTCAATGGTGTAACCCTGAAGTATAGCCGCCACGGGCCGCGATCAATGCCCACGCAGGTCGCGCGGGCGGAAGCCCATCGCCAGCATGGCCACCGCATAGGTCGCGCCACCGCCGCCGACCAGCAGCATCAGGCCACCGATACGGTGCCATTTGTCCATGACGGTGAAGTCGGGAACCCAATGCAGCAGGGCCAACAGCACGCCGACCATGGCCGCACAGGCCAGCAGCAGCCGCACCAGGTAGCCGCCCCAGCCCGGCCGGCGCTGGTAGACATCGGTCTTGCCCAGCCAGTACCAGAGCAGGCCCAGGTTCAGGTAACTGGACAGCGCGCTGGCAATGCCCAGCGCCAGGTGCAGGCCCGGCTGCTTGCCGATGGCCGCCATCACGCCCTGCGCCTTCAGCTCGTCCGGCACCATGACCTGGTACAGCACGGCCAGCAGGGCGAAGTTGAACACCATGTTGGCCACCAGCGCGGCCACACCGGCACGGACCGGGGTCTTGGTGTCCTGGCGGGCATAGAACGCCGGCAGCACCACCTTCAGCAGGGCGAACGCCGGCAGGCCGAAACTCAGGCCGTACACCGACAGCGCGGTCATGCGGGTATCGAAGGCGGTGAACTGGCGGTACTGGAACAGAGTGGCGATCAGCGGCTCGGCCAGCAGCAGCAGGCCCAGCATGGCCGGCACCGAGATCAGCAGGGTCATCCGCAGGCCCCAGTCCAGCGAGCGCGAGAAACCCTCGCGGTCGGTGCTGACGTGATGGCGGGCCAGCGCCGGCAGGATCACCGTGCCCAGCGCCACGCCGAACACACCCAGCGGCAGCTCCAGGAAGCGATCGGCCAGCGACAGCCACGACTGCGAGCCGTCGGTCAGCTTGGCCGCGATGAGGGTATCCAGCAGCAGGTTGATCTGCGCCACCGACGAACCGAACAGGGTCGGCACCATCAGCGTCAGCACCTTGCGCACGCCCGGATGGCGCCAGCCCCAGCGCGGCAGGGTCAGCAGGTTGATGCCCTTCAGCGACGGCAGCTGGAACAGCAGCTGCAGGATGCCGGCGGCGAGTACCGCCCAGCCCAGCGCCAGGATCTGTTTTTCCGGGGTGCCGCCCAGCCGCGGCGCCAGCCATAGCGCACCGGCGATCATGCACAGGTTGAGGATGACCGGGGTCAGCGCCGGCATCGCGAAACGCTGGAAGCTGTTCAGCGCGCCACCGGCCAGCGCGGTCAACGAGACGAACAACAGGAACGGGAAGGTCAGGCGGAACAGGTCGACCAGCAGGGTCTGCTTGACCGGGTCGGTATCAGCACCACTCGAGAATGCGACCGCCAGCTGCGGCGCGAAGATCAGCGCCAGCGCGGTAACCAGCATCAGCACCCCACCCAGGGTGCCGGCGGTGCGGGCCATCAGTTCACGCAGCTCGGCATGGCTGCGGGTTTCCTTCACTTCCGTGAACACCGGCACGAAAGCGGTGGCGAAAGAGCCTTCGGCGAACAACCGGCGCAGGAAATTGGGTACCCTGAAGGCAACCCAGAACGCATCGGTAACCGCATTGGTGCCGAACGTGGTGGTGATCACCTGGTCACGGACAAGTCCGAGCACCCGCGAGACCATGGTCATGCTGCTGAACGACAGCAGGCCTCGCAACATCTTCGGTGAACTCACTCAGCGTCCCTCTTGACAATCGACTTGACGTGCATTTCTCGGGCCATCATACTAGCTAGCTTGCTGTTCCCATAACACCGATTTTTTCAGGAAACCACCACCGTGGCCAATATCAAGTCCGCCAAGAAGCGCGCCAAGCAGACCGTCGTGCGCAACGCGCGCAACGTGGCTCAGCGCTCGATGCTGCGCACCGCTGTCAAGAAAGTGATCAAGGCGCTGGACGCCAACGATGCCGCCGGCGCCGAAGCCGCCTTCGCCGTTGCCCAGCCGATCCTGGATCGCTTCAGCGCGCGTGGCCTGATCCACAAGAACAAGGCTGCTCGCCACAAGAGCCGCCTGAACGACCGCATCAAGGCCCTCAAGGCCGCCTGATCCGGCGTTGCCGCCCTGCCCCTTCGGGGTCGGGCAGCAGACAAGAACCCGGCCCCGGCCGGGTTTTTTGTTGCCTGCGATCCACGCGATCCGGTAGTGCCGGCCGCTGGCCGGCAACCCATCGACGTTGCCGGCCAGCGGCCGGCACTACCACAACAAAAAAACCCGGCCGAAGCCGGGTTTTCGCAGGGAACCACAACAGCATTACTGCGCGTTGCGGGCTTCCAGCTCGTCTTCCTTCTGGCGATCGAAGAAAGCCATGATCCGGCTCATGATCGGGAAAGTACCTTCGCGGCCCAGCGCGGAGACCAGGAACCACGGCTCCTTCCAGCCCAGCTCGGCGACGATCTGCTCGGCCGCAGCCTTCGCTTCGTCCTCGAACATCAGGTCAGCCTTGTTCAGCACCAGCCAGCGTGGCTTCTGCAGCAGTTCCGGATCGTGCTTTTCCAGCTCGCGCTCGATGGCGCGTACCTGCTCGACCGGGGAAATGCCTTCCACCCCACCCTCCATCGGCGAGATGTCCACCAGGTGCAGCAGCAGGCGGGTGCGCTGCAGGTGGCGCAGGAACTGCGCACCCAGGCCGGCACCGTCGGCCGCGCCTTCGATCAGGCCCGGGATGTCGGCAATCACGAAGCTGCGGTAGTTCTCCACCTTCACCACACCCAGGTTCGGGTACAGCGTGGTGAACGGGTAATCGGCCACCTTCGGCGTCGCCGCCGAAACGGCACGGATCAGGGTGCTCTTGCCGGCGTTGGGGAAGCCCAGCAGGCCGACGTCGGCCAGCAGCTTCAGCTCCAGCTTCAGCGTGCGCTCCTCACCCGGCTCGCCCGGCAGCGCCTGGTGCGGCGAGCGGTTGGTCGAGCTCTTGAAGTGCATGTTGCCCAGGCCACCACGGCCACCCTTGGCCACCAGCAGGCGGTCGCCGTGCTGGGTCAGGTCGCCGATGACTTCATCGGTGGCAACGTTGATCACCACGGTGCCGACCGGCACGGTGATGGTCAGGTCTTCGCCGCCCTTGCCGTAGGCCTGGCGGCCCATGCCGTTCTCGCCACGCTGCGCCTTGAAGATGCGGTCATGGCGGAAGTCGACCAGGGTATTCAGGTTTTCGTCGGCGCGGATGTACACGCTGCCGCCCGCACCGCCGTCGCCGCCGTCCGGGCCGCCGAGCGGAATGAACTTCTCGCGACGGAAGCCAATGCAGCCGTTGCCGCCGTTGCCGGCGAACACTTCGATTTCTGCTTCGTCTACCAGTTTCATTGTTTCGATGCCTGCGATGGGCGCGGCCTGCCGGCCGTCACCTTGAATGTTATGCCTGCCGATGGCCGGCAGCCCGGCCTGGCCGGTCTTGCTTCAACTCTAACGAAAAGCCCCGCCGAAGCGGGGCTCTTCATGCAGCACCCCCATGCCGAGGCACGGGCGCCGGCGATGCCTGGATCAGGCGTCGGCCGAGACGATGCTGACGGTGCGACGCTTCTTGGCGCCCTTGACCGAGAACTCCACCTTGCCGTCCACGAGGGCGAACAGGGTGTGGTCACGACCCAGGCCAACGCCGGTGCCCGGGTGGAACTGGGTGCCGCGCTGACGCACGATGATGTTGCCGGCTTCGATGGCCTGGCCGCCGAAGATCTTGACGCCCAGGTACTTCGGGTTGGAGTCGCGACCGTTGCGCGAGGAGCCTACGCCCTTTTTATGTGCCATGACTGCTTCTCCTGATGCTTAGCCGGCGATGCCGGTGATCTCGATTTCGGTGTAGTACTGACGGTGACCCTGACGCTTCATGTGGTGCTTGCGGCGACGGAACTTGATGATCCGGACCTTGTCAGCACGACCCTGGGACAGGACCTTGGCGGTGACGGCAGCGCCCTTCAGCGCATCGCCCAGCTTCACGCCGTCGCTGTCACCCAGCATCAGGATGTTGTCAAACTTGATCTCGCTGCCGACTTCGACTTCGAGCTTTTCAATGCGGAGCTTTTCGCCCTGCGCCACGCGGTATTGCTTACCGCCGGTGACCAGTACTGCGTACATGACCAGGCCTTCCTCTGTAGTTATTGTGGTCTGAGCTGCCGCCATCGAGGGCGGACAGGAGCGGAATTGTACGCAGATCAGCGGGCGCGGGTCAAGTCAACCCCTGAACGGCCTGGAGACCGGGCCCTGTAGAGCCGGGCCATGCTCGGCTGAACGGTTCGGGGTCCCGGCAGCCGAGCATGGCTTGGCTCTACACAAAGCTGTCGGCCTGTCTCATCAGGTGAGACATCGGGCTGGCATTGTCGCCCATTGCCCCCATCTGGTCACCTCGGTAGGCTGACCGATTGCCGTTCCCTGCTGGCCCGGCACCCAGCCAACGCCCCCACAACCGGATCCCCCATGGCGATGGATTTCATCCGCATCCGCGGCGCGCGGACGCACAATCTGAAGAACCTCGACCTCGACCTGCCCCGCGACAAGCTGATCGTGATCACCGGCCTGTCCGGTTCGGGCAAGTCCTCGCTGGCGTTCGACACCATCTATGCAGAAGGCCAGCGCCGCTACGTCGAGTCGCTGTCGGCCTATGCGCGCCAGTTCCTGAGCGTGATGGAAAAGCCGGACCTGGACCACATCGAAGGCCTGTCCCCGGCCATCTCGATCGAGCAGAAGTCGACCTCGCACAACCCGCGTTCGACGGTCGGCACCATCACCGAGATCTACGACTACCTGCGCCTGCTGTACGCCCGCGTCGGCACCCCGCGCTGCCCGGACCACGGCTACCCGCTGGAAGCGCAGACGGTCAGCCAGATGGTCGACCAGGTGCTGACGCTGGACCCGGAACAGCGCTACATGCTGCTGGCGCCGGTCATCCGCGACCGCAAGGGCGAACACGCACAGGTGTTCGACCAGCTGCGTGCGCAGGGCTTCGTGCGTGTGCGCGTGGACGGCGAGCTGTATGAAATCGATGCGGTGCCGCCGCTGGCGCTGCGCCAGAAGCACACCATCGAGGCGGTGATCGACCGCTTCCGCCCGCGCGAGGACATCAAGCAACGCCTGGCCGAGAGCTTCGAGACCGCACTGAAGCTGGGCGATGGCATGGCCTCGGTGCAGAGCCTGGACACCGCCGACGCCACGCCGGCACTGTTCTCCTCCAAGTACTCCTGCCCGGTGTGCGACTACTCGCTGCCGGAGCTGGAACCGCGCCTGTTCTCGTTCAACGCACCGATGGGCGCCTGCCCCGGCTGCGATGGCCTGGGCATCGCCGAGTTCTTCGACCCTTCGCGCGTGGTGGTGCATCCGGAGCTGTCGCTGGCCGCCGGTGCGGTGCGCGGCTGGGACCGCCGCAACGCCTACTATTTCCAGCTGATCGCCTCGCTGGCCAAGCACTACAAGTTCGATGTGGACGCCGCCTGGAACTCGCTGCCGGCCAAGGTGCAGCAGGCCGTGCTGTACGGCAGCGGCGACGAGACGATCACCTTCACCTACTTCACCGAAGCTGGTGGCCGCACCCAGCGCAAGCATCGCTTCGAGGGAATCATTCCCAACCTCGAACGCCGCTACAAGGAAACCGAGTCGCCGGCGGTGCGCGAGGAGCTGTCCAAGTACATCAGCGAACAGCCGTGCCCGGAATGCCATGGTGCGCGCCTGAACAAGGCGGCGCGCAACGTGTTCGTGGCCGATCGCCCGCTGCCGGAGCTGGTGGTGCTGCCGATCGACGAGGCACTGAAGTTCTTCAGTGAACTGAGCCTGCCGGGCTGGCGTGGCGAGATCGCCGCGAAGATCGTCAAGGAGATCGGCGAACGCCTCGGCTTCCTGGTCGATGTCGGCCTGGATTACCTGACCCTGGAGCGCAAGGCCGACACCCTGTCCGGTGGCGAGGCACAGCGCATCCGCCTGGCCAGCCAGATCGGCGCCGGCCTGGTCGGTGTGATGTACGTGCTCGACGAGCCGTCGATCGGCCTGCACCAGCGCGACAACGAACGCCTGCTCGGTACGCTCACCCGCCTGCGTGACCTGGGCAATACGGTGATCGTGGTCGAACATGACGAGGATGCGATCCGGCTGGCCGACTACGTGCTGGACATCGGCCCGGGCGCGGGCGTGCACGGCGGCGAGATCGTCGGCCAGGGCACCCTGCAGGACATCCTGGAGGCACCGCGCTCGCTGACCGGCCAGTACCTGTCGGGCAAGCGCGCGATCGAGATTCCGGCGCGCCGGCACACGCCGAACCCGAAGATGACCCTGCACCTGCGCGGGGCGACCGGCAACAACCTGAAGGGCGTGGACCTGGCGATTCCGTCGGGCCTGCTGACCTGCGTGACCGGCGTGTCCGGCTCGGGCAAGTCGACCCTGATCAACGACACCCTGTTCTCGCTGGCCGCCAACGAGATCAACGGCGCCTCGCACCCGATCGCTCCGTACAAGGAGATCGATGGCCTGGACCTGTTCGACAAGGTGGTGGACATCGACCAGTCGCCGATCGGCCGCACCCCGCGTTCGAACCCGGCTACCTACACCGGCCTGTTCACGCCGCTGCGCGAACTGTTCGCACAAGTGCCCGAAGCGCGTGCGCGCGGCTATTCGCCGGGCCGTTTCAGCTTCAACGTGCGCGGCGGCCGCTGCGAAGCCTGCCAGGGTGACGGCCTGATCAAGGTCGAGATGCACTTCCTGCCGGACGTGTACGTGCCCTGCGACGTCTGCCACGGCAAGCGCTACAACCGCGAAACGCTGGAGATCCTGTACAAGGGCTTCAACATCAACGACGTGCTGGAAATGACCGTCGAGGATGCACTGAAGCTGTTCGAGCCGGTGCCGTCGATTGCGCGCAAGCTGGAAACACTGGTCGACGTCGGCCTGAGCTACATCAAGCTGGGCCAGAGCGCGACAACGCTGTCCGGTGGTGAAGCGCAGCGCGTGAAGCTGTCCAAGGAACTGTCGCGCCGCGATACCGGCCGCACCCTGTACATCCTCGACGAGCCGACCACCGGCCTGCACTTCCACGACATCGAAGCGCTGCTGGGCGTGCTGCACAAGCTGCGCGACGAAGGCAACACGGTGGTGGTGATCGAGCACAACCTGGACGTGATCAAGACCGCCGACTGGATCGTTGATCTGGGTCCGGAAGGCGGCCATCGCGGTGGCACCATCCTGGTCACCGGCACGCCGGAAGACGTGGCGGCCTGCCCGCAGTCGTACACCGGCCAGTTCCTGGCCCGCATGCTGCCCTCCACCAGCGCCCGCCCCGAGCAGCCGGCTGCCGTGGCCAACAAGCCAGACGCCCGCCCGCCGCGCAAGGTGAAGCCTGAAAAGCCGGCCAAGGTCGCCAAGAAGGCGGTAGCCGCCAAGAGCACCGGCAAGACCAGCAAGACCGCCACTGCCAGCAAGAAGAAAAAGGACGCCTGATGAGCAGCGAACACAAGATCCTGGCCCGCATCCCGATCAGCGTGCGCTGGCGTGACATGGACAGCATGGGCCATGTGAACAACGCCAAGTACATCTCCTACCTGGAAGAAGCGCGCGTGCGCTGGATGCTGGGCGTGGACGGTGTGTCGATGACCGACCGCATCGCACCCGTGGTGGCCGCGACCAACGTCAACTACCGGCTGCCGATCGTGTGGCCCAACGACATCCTGGTCGAGCTGTTCGTCGAGCGCCTGGGCAACAGCAGCGTGACCATCGGCCACCGCATCGTCGACCAGCAGGACGAATCGAAGCTCTATTCGGACGGCAACGTGGTGGTGGTGTGGATGGACACCCAGACCGGCAAGAGCGCGCCGCTGCCGGAAGCGATCCGCAGCGCGTCGACCTGACGCGCCTGTGGTAGTGCCGGCCGCTGGCCGGCAACCTCCAGATGTATCGCGGATGCCGGCCAGCGGCCGGCACTACCGATCCAATTCAAAGGACTGACATGATCCACCAGACTGAACTGCGCGACCTGCTGCCCGGCATGGTCGCCTTCCCCACCGATGTCTTCCCCGCCGACCAGGCCTGGCTCGGCCAGCACCTGCTGCCGCTGCTGAAGATCGACCTCGGCGTGCTGCGCCCGGAACTGGCCGGCCAGGTGGCAACGATGCTGTGCCCGATCGAGCCGTATGACGGCTGCATCGGCGAGACCACAGAAGAACACCACAACGATTTCACCGGCACCAACTGGATCGCCTTTGAACTGACCGCCGGCAACGAGATGCGCTTCCTCGGCAACGCGGGCTATTTCATCGGTGATGCGGTGCAGGACAAGGATGCGCAGGAACACATCGCGCAGATGCGCGAGAGCTACGCCAAGGCCCGCGATTACCATGCCACGCATGGCCGTCTCGCCTGCTACTCGCGCTACGGCAAGGGTGAGGCCAGCGAGCGCGATTATCTGGATACGCTGGGTGGACAGATTTCCTGCGGCAACTGGATCGAGACGGCTGACATCCCGAACGCCTTCACCCTGGAATTCACCGACGCCGCCAACGACCGGCATGCACCGGACGATGCGGAACTGGCAATCATCCGCCGCGATGGCAACGCGTTCTTCGCGGTGGCCGAAGTGGCCGGCTACAACTGGTGCGCCACCGGCGCCGATGCGATCGTGATGCTGTACGAGCCGGAAAGCCGCACGGTGCTGTTCTCGTACGACTGGTCGTAAGCCCCCTGGTAGTGCCGGCCGCTGGCCGGCATTTCGCGTCCTGCCGGCCAGCGGCCGGCACTACCGGATATTCCGTTCGCGCCCAGCGTCCTCGACGCTACGGCAGCCATCCCAATCGTCGCTTCATCCGTAGAGTCGAGCTTGCTCGACTGCTGCAGGCCGGGGCCGTCGAGCAAGCTCGACGCTACGACGACCATCCCAACTCCTTGCTTCAGCAGCAGCGTGCCGTTTCCCCGCGCGCTTACGGCGCGGCCTTGCGCACCACCAACGTCGCGCTCACTTCGCCACCGCCTTCCAGCTGCAGCCGCAGCGGCAGCGCCTGGCCTTCCTTCAACGCGCCTTTGCCCTGCGTCAGCATCAGGTGCAGGCCACCGGGCTTGAGCTCGGCGCGTGCGCCCGGTGCCAGCGGCAGGCGCTCGATCGCGCGCATCCGGCTGACCCCATCCGTGATCGTGGTTTCGTGCAGCGACACATCATTGAAGCTGCTGCTGGTCGCGCCAGTGATCGCCACCGCCTTGCTGCAGCCGTTGTGGATCACGCCGTAGCCGGCGGTCATCGGCATCGCCGGATTCGGTGGCAACCGCGCCCAGCCCTGCTCCACCGTGACGCAGTCCGGTTCCGCCGCCGACGCCGATGCTGCGGCCGCACACAGAACCAACAGTACGCCAACGAATGGTTTGGTTATCATCGCCCAGGTTCCTTCTTCGCAACGAGACCGCAGCATGACGACGCTCATCGAGGTGATCAACCATGGCCCCATCCGCGAACTGCGCCTGGCGCGGCCGCCGGTCAACGCACTGGACACCGAACTGTGCCGGCAGTTGATCCATGCCATCGAGCTGGCCATGGCCGAAGACGCGCACGGCATCGTGCTGTCGGGCAGCGAGCGCATCTTCACCGGTGGCATGGACGTGCCGCACCTGCTCTCGCATGGCGATGACAAGCACAAGTTGTTGGACACCTGGAACGCCTTCTTTGGCGCCGTGCGCACGCTGGCCGAGAGCCGTATCCCGGTAGTCGCGGCGATCACCGGCCACGCACCGGCGGGTGGCTGCGTGCTGGCCCTGTGCTGCGACTACCGGGTGATGGCGCGCAGCGCCGATCCGTCGCGGCCGTATGCCATCGGCCTGAACGAAGTGCAGGTGGGCCTGATCGCGCCGGAGGGCATCCAGCGCCTGCTGCGCCGTGCGGTGGGCGTGCACCGCGCCGGCGTCCTGCTGACCACCGGTTCGCTGGTGCCGGCCGAACAGGCGCTGCAGATCGGCCTGGTCGATGAACTGGCCGAAGGCGACCTGGTGGTGGCGCGCGCCATCGCCTGGCTGCAGAACCTGCTCAAGCAGCCGCGCCAGCCGATGCTGCTGACCCGCGCCATCGCCCGTGCCGACCTGCACGTGGCGCTGCAGCCGGACCTGATCCAGCTCGACCGCTTCGTCGAGGCCTGGTTCGCCCCGGATGCGCAGAATGCCCTGCAGGCGCTGGTCGCCCGGCTGGGCAAGTAACCGATAGTGCCGGCCGCTGGCCGGCAACCGCAGGTGCCCCTGGAGGATCATGAGGTTGCCGGCCAGCGGCCGGCACTACCAATGATGGACTGGCCTGCAACGGTATAATCGGGGCCTCTTCATTGCTGTGGCCGCCCCCTTGAACGACACGCCCGAACCCGTCGTCTCCGAGCTGATCGACCTGCTCACCCTGGAGCGGCTGGAGGACAACCTGTTCCGCGGGCAGAGCCGCGACATCGGCACCAAGTACGTGTTCGGCGGCCAGGTGCTGGGCCAGGCGCTGGCTGCGGCGCAGGCCACGGTCGACAACGGGCGCCACGTGCACTCGCTGCACGCCTACTTCCTGCGCGCCGGCAACATCGACCACCCGATCGTCTACGACGTGGACCGTACCCGCGACGGCGGCAGTTTCTCGGTGCGCCGGGTTACCGCAATCCAGCACGGCAAGGTGATCTTCTTCTGCGCGGCCTCGTTCCAGCAGGCCGAAACCGGTGCCGAGCACCAGCACAAGATGCCCGAAGTGCCGCAGCCGGAAGACATCGAACCGAACCGCCCGCTGCCGGCCGAAGTGCTGGAGCGGCTGCCGATCAAGGTGCAGCGCTGGCTGTCGCGCGGCGGCCCGTTCGAGTTCCGCCACGTCTACCCGCGTGACGAACTCAATCCACCCAAGCGCCCGCCGTACCACCAGGTGTGGCTGCGCCTGAGCGAGCCGGTCGGCGATGCCCCGGAGCTGCACCAGGCGCTGCTGGCCTACGCCTCCGACTTCCACCTGTTGGGCACGGCGACGTTCCCGCACGGCATCAGCTACTACCACCCGCACGTGCAGATGGCCTCGCTCGACCACGCGATCTGGTTCCACCGCCCGTTCCGCGCCGACGACTGGCTGTTGTACTCGCTGGACAGCCCCAGCGCGCAGGATTCGCGCGGCCTGGCCCGCGGCCAGTTCTTCACCCGCAACGGCGTACTGGTGGCCAGCACCGCGCAGGAAGGCCTGATCCGCGTGGTTCCCGACCAGGCAGCGGCCTCCGCCGTGCCGGCCAAGGATTGATCCGATGCGCCAGATCTTCAGCAGCCAGCGCGTGGAAACCGTCGAAGGCGTCGCCGAGCTGCTGCGCGGGCATGGCATCGACGTCAAGGTGACCAACGGGCGCTCGTACAAGACCCGTCGCCGCGGCCAGTTCAGCTATACCGACCTGGGCAACGCCAACGCCTACCCAGCGGTGTGGATCGTGCGCGCCGACGACCAGCCGCGCGCGCGTGAAATCCTGCGCGAGGCGCGACTGCTCGACACCACCCGCCGCGACCATCCGACCGCCGAATTCGCCTTCCGCGACGCGCCGGAACAGGGCAGCGGTGGCCGCAGCTGGGCCTGGCGCATCCGTATCGCCCTGCTGGTGGTGATCGCCGGCGTAGCGCTGGTGATCGGCCTGCGCCATCGCGGCGCCCCGGCGCCGGTCGCACCGGCCCCTGCCCCGCAGGCCCAGCCGCAGCAGACGCAACCGGCTCCGCAGGCCGCACCGGAAGAGGAAGAAGTCCGGGTCCGCATCCAGCCCTCGAAGTGACGCACGGGTAGTGCCGGCCGCTGGCCGGCAGCCGAAAAAGGGGACGGAGGGGATTAAGTCGTTTGAGGCACAAACGACTTAATCCCCTCCGTCCCCTTTTTTGTCATGAGGTTGCCGGCCAGCGGCCGGCGCTACCGTGCAGAAGGCCGGTCACATTCGGCGCGCGGCTCCGTCTTGGGACACAATCCCAGCAGGAGAGCCGCCGCCATGACGACGTTCGCCGCATCGATCGACCAGACCCTGGAACGCGAACTGCCTGCCGCCGCCAGCGGTTGCCAGCACGCCTATGGCCGCATCGTGCTGGCCTGCCAGAACACGGTTACCGCCATCGCACTGGCCATCACCCGCGATCGTCAGGCCAGCGAGGACATCGCCCAGGAGGCCTTCGTGAAGGGCTGGCAGCAGCTGCACCAGCTGCGCAGCTCGACCAGTTTCCTGCCCTGGCTGCGGCAGATCACCCGCAACCTGGCCCGCGACTGGCTGCGCGCACAGCGCGGCCGGCCACTGACCGGCGAGGCCGCAGAGGTGGCGATGGGCATGGCCGCCGACCCGGCCCCGGGCGCGGCCGACCGCCTGCAACGGGTGGAAGAAGAGATCGCCGCCGAGGACATCATTTCCGCGTTGCCGGCCGACAGCCGCGAAGTACTGCTGCTGTACTACCGCGAAGGCCAGCGCTCGCAGCAGGTGGCTGACCTGCTCGGGCTCAGTGACGCCGCCGTGCGCAAGCGCCTGTCGCGTGCCCGCGCTCTGGTGCGCGACGGCCTGCTGCAACGCTTCGGCGAGTTCGCGCGCAGCAGCGCACCCAGTGCCGCGTTCGCTACGGCGGTGGTTTCGATGGTACTGGTGGCTGCGCCCGGCACGGCCAGTGCTGCGGTGCTGCTCGGCACCGGTGTCGGCATCGGCGGCAGCAAGCTTGGCCTCGGCGGTGCCAGCGCTGCGGGCGGCACCGCGATGGGCTCGCTGACTGCCACGCTGGGCCAGCTGCACGTGCTGCCGGCCGAAAGCTGGGGGGCGGTGATCGGCGGCGTGGTCGGTGGTGCGATCGGCAGCTATCTCGGCGGCCGCTTCCTGATGTCGTACACCGAAACGGCGTCCGAGCGCCGCGACGTGCGCCGCTTCCTCTACCTCAACATCATCACCGGCATGTTCTGGTGCCTGGCGATCCTGCTGGCTGTGATGCTGCAGGCGCCGGTCTGGGCGCAGCTGACGGTGCTGGCGGTAGGCCTGGGCGTGGTCAACTACCAGTGCCTGGTGCCGCTGCAGCGGGTGATGGCACCGATGATCGCGCGCGATTCGGCCCGCCGCGGACGCACCGGCATCAACTGGAAGTTCGAATCGATGTACGGCCGCACCGGCATCATCGCCATGAACCTGATGGTCATCGCGCTGGTGGTGTACTCACTGATGCGCAGCGGCCGCCTGTAACGGACAACGCCGGCAGTGCGCCGGCGTTGTCGTCATTCACTGCGTTGAACCTCAGCGCTGCGGCTTCGGCGCCTCGCCATCGCGCGGACCGCCGTGGCGCGGGCCACCGTGCATCGGGCCCTTGGCCGCGTCGAACTCGGCCTTGCTCAGCTGGCCATCCTTGTTGGTGTCAGCGGCAGCGAACCAGGCGTCACGGCGCTGCTTCATGCGCAGCTCGCGGTCGGCCTTGTCCAGGTAGCCATCCTTGTTGAGATCGAGCTGGTCGAAGCGCGCGGCCAGGCGCGGGTCGGCCTTGGCTTCCTCGCGGCTGATGCGGCCGTCCTTGTTGACGTCCAGCTTGGCCCAGCGCTCACCGCCGTGGCCACCACGGCGACCATGCTGCCAGCGCGGCAGCTCATCGCGCGATAGCTTGCCGTCCTTGTTCTTGTCCAGCTCGTCGAACTTCGCGGCCAGGCGCGGGTTGGCAGCGGCCTCGCTGCGGTCGATCACGCCGTCGCCGTTGGTGTCCAGCTTGGCCGGGCGCTGCGCCGGCGTGGTCGGGGTGTCGGCGGCCAGCGCGATACCGGAAGCGGAGGTGCCGAGCAGCAGGGCCAGCAGCAGGGGGGTACGGATCATGAGGTCACTCCTGGGGATGGGAACAGCGTCGGGGTGATCACTTCACCCTCGGGGAACAACAACGCCCGGGCGCGACATCGGTTGACGCCACTGCCGGTTCCATTCATCCGGCGGACAGTTGCCGCCACTGCGACAGGCTGGGGCTATGCTGTGCCCATGGCGATACATGGCGACAGAGACGACGAACTGCGACTTTTCCAGACCGGCGAGCACCCCTGCGGGTACTGGTCGGACCGGGTGGCACGCGACCTGGTGCTGGACCCGAACGACCGCCGCCTCGGTGCGCTCTATCCGCTGGCACTGAGCTGGGGCTTCCGCCGCAGCGGCGACTTGGTCTACCGGCCGCATTGCGCGCACTGCCAGGCCTGCGTGGCGGTGCGCATCCCGGTGGCGCGCTTCGCTCCGGACCGCAGCCAGCGCCGCTGCGCCGCCCGCAATGCCGACCTGGAGGTGCGGATCACCGCCGCCACCGCCCGCGACGACCTGTTCGCGCTGTATCACCGCTACCTCACCCACCGCCACGCCAACGGCGGCATGGACGACCATGGACCGCACGAGTTCGAGCAGTTCCTGATCGGCAGCTGGTCGCACACCCGCTTCATGGAAATGCGCCTGCCCGGCCACGACGGCCAGCCCAGCCAGCTGCTGGGGGTGGCGGTGACCGACGTCACCGAGCACGGGCTGTCGGCGGTCTACACCTTCTTCGACCCGGACCATGCCGCGCGCGGGCTGGGCACCTTCGCGATCCTGCAACAGATCGAATGGGCGCGCCGCGAGGGGCTGCCACACGTGTATCTGGGCTACTGGATCCGCGGCCACCAGAAGATGGACTACAAGCGTCGCTTCCATCCGCTGGAAGCCTACGATGGCCGCCGCTGGCACGATTTCGACAATGATCTGGACGGGCGCTGACAAACCGCTGACACCGGGCCGGGTGCACAATACGGCCCATGAACATGACCCGCCGCCCCCCCCTGATCCTCGCCCTGGCCCTGCTCTGCGGCGCCACCGCCCCTGCCTTCGCCACGTCCCCCGCGATGACCGAAAAGCCGTCCGCTGCGCTGCGCCTGGCCACCTACAACACCTCGCTGTACTCCGATGACGCCGGTGGCCTGATCAAGGAACTGGAAGGTGACAGCGAACACGCGCGCAAGATCGCCGCGGTGCTGCAGCAGGTGCGCCCGGACCTGGTACTGCTGAATGAGTTCGACTTCGACGACGCCCATCGCGCCGCCGACCTGTTCCAGAAGCGCTACCTGGAAGTGGCCCAGCCTGGCGGCGGCAAGCCGCTGCACTTCGCCTACCGCTACCTGGCACCGGTCAACACCGGCGTGCCCAGCGGGCTGGACCTGGACAACAACGGCGTGGTCGGTGGCGAAGGCCGCAGCCGCGGCAACGATGCATGGGGCTACGGCCTGCACCCGGGCCAGTACGGCATGCTGGTGCTGTCGCGCTACCCGATCGATGAAGCCAAGGTGCGCAGCTTCCAGCTGCTGAAGTGGAGCGCGATGCCCGGTGCGATCCGCCCGGTCGATCCGCGTACCGGCAAGAGCTTCTACAACGACCACGTGTGGTCGCAGCTGCGCCTGTCGTCGAAGTCGCATTGGGACGTGCCGGTGAAGACCCCGGCCGGCGTGGTGCATGCGCTGGTCTCGCATCCGACCCCGCCGGTGTTCGACGGTCCGGAGAAGCGCAACGCGGCGCGCAACCACGACGAACTGCGCCTGTGGCAGGAATACCTGTCCAAGGGTGACAAGCCGTGGCTGTGCGACGACAAGGGCCAGTGCGGCGGCCTGGCGCAGGACGCGCGCTTCGTGATCCTCGGCGACCTCAACAACGACCCGGTCGACGGCGACGGTCGCCATGAGGCGATCGTCGAGCTGATCGAGAACGCCCGCGTGCTGCGCTACCCCACCCCGCGCAGCGTCGGCGGCGAGCAGACCAGCCTGGCCTATGCGGCCAAGGGCATCGAGCGCAAGGGCGCACCGTTCCACGCCACCGGCGATTTCGGCCCGAAGTCCGGCACCATGCGCCTGGACTACGTGCTGCCCTCGACCGGTTTCGAATACGTCGGCAGCGGTATCTTCTGGCCGGCCAATGAAAGCCCGGAAGCGAAGATCGCCGACGGCAGCGACCATCATCTGGTGTGGGTGGACGTGCGGTAGAGCAGCGTACCGACCAACGGTCGGTACCCACCGGGTTTCGGTAGGCGACGACCGTTGGTCGTCGCTCCTTTTTCAGGGGCGCAGTTCGACGCCGATGGCTTCGGCGGCATCACGCGCGATGGCGCGTGCTTCGTCGATGGTTTCCGCGCGCGCCAGGGTCACGCCCACGCGACGATGACCGTGCACGCTCGGCTTGCCGAACAGGCGCACGGCGGTGTCCGGCACCTGCAGCGCGGCGGCGACGTTGTTGAAGTACGGCACGCCCTCGCCGTGTGCCAGCAATGCGCACGATGCCGACGGGCCGCTCTGGCGGATCACCGGAATCGGCAGGCCAAGGATGGCGCGCGCATGCAGCGCGAATTCGCTCAGTTCCTGCGATACCAGCGTCACCAGGCCGGTGTCGTGCGGGCGCGGCGACACTTCGCTGAACCACACCTCATCACCCTTCACGAACAGCTCGACGCCGAACAGGCCCCAGCCGCCAAGGTCGTCGGTGATCGCGCGCGAAATCTCTTCGGCACGCGCCAGCGCGGCGCTCGACATCGGCTGCGGCTGCCAGCTTTCGCGGTAATCACCATCCTTCTGCAGATGGCCGATCGGCGCGCAGAACGAGGTGCCGCCGGCATGGCGCACGGTCAGCAGGGTGATCTCGTAATCGAAATCGATGAAGCCTTCGACGATGCAGCGGCCGGCACCGGCACGGCCACCGGTCTGCGCGTACTCCCACGCCGGGGCGATTTCCGCCTCGCTGCGCAGGGTGCTCTGGCCCTTGCCCGAGGACGACATCACCGGCTTGACCACGCACGGCAGGCCGATGGCGGCCACGGCAGCACGGTATTCGGCCTCGGTATCGACGAAGCGGTACGGCGAGGTCGGCAGGCCCAGGGTCTCGGCGGCGAGGCGGCGGATGCCTTCGCGGTCCATGGTCAGGCGCGCAGCGCGCGCGGTCGGGATCACCCGCAGGCCCTGTTCCTGTTCCAGCTGGACCAGGGTTTCGGTGTGGATGGCCTCGATCTCCGGCACCACCAGGTGCGGCTGCTCCTGGGCGATCAGCGCACGCAGGGCCATCGCGTCGAGCATGTCGATCACGTGCGAGCGGTGCGCGACCTGCATGGCCGGCGCATCGGCATAGCGGTCAGCGGCGATCACTTCCACGCCCAGCCGCTGCAGCTCGATGGCCACCTCCTTGCCGAGTTCGCCCGAGCCCAGCAGCAGCACACGGGTGGCGGAGGGGGACAACGGAGTTCCAAGCTTGGCCATGGCGATTCCAGCAGCGATGTGAAGGCGGGTGGGCATTCTAGCTGGCCGACCGCCCCGGCCACGGCATCCGACGAACGGTAGTCGACAAGTGATATCACTTTGATATCTTCAACTCGAACCCTCAAGGACGTACTGCCATGAAAGAGAAGTCACTGTCTTCCCTCAACGGCCTCGGCACGCTGGTCGGCGCCCTGCTCGTCGCCCTCGCTGGCGCCGCCCTGTTCGTACTGGGAGTGGCAGCCAAGGCCAGTGCCGGCTCGCCCAATCTGTTGCTGATGCTGCTGGGCGCCCTGCTGGTGGTGCTGGGCGTGTTCATCCTGGCCGGCCTGTACACCATCCAGCCCAACCAGGCGGCGGTGCTGAGCCTGTTCGGCAAGTACGTGGGCACCGTGAAGGACAACGGCCTGCGCTGGAACAACCCCTTCTACGCCAAGCGCCGGGTCAGCCAGCGCGTGCGCAACTTCGAGAGCGGCAAGCTGAAGGTCAACGAGCTGGACGGCAGCCCGATCGAGATCGCCGCGGTCATCGTCTGGCAGGTGGTCGATGCCTCCGAGGCGGTCTACAACGTGGACGACTACGAGAGCTTCGTGCACATCCAGTCCGAATCGGCGCTGCGCGCGATGGCCACCAGCTACCCCTACGACCAGCATGAGGATGGCCAGCTGGCACTGCGCAGTCATGCCAGCGAGATTTCCCAGCACCTGAAGAACGAACTGGCCGAGCGCCTGGCCGACGCCGGCGTGCAGGTCATCGACGCACGCATCAGCCACCTCGCCTACGCCGCCGAAATCGCCCAGGCGATGCTGCAGCGGCAGCAGGCCAACGCGGTGATCGCCGCACGCACGCGCATCGTTGCCGGTGCGGTCGGCATGGTCGAGATGGCCCTGGCCGAACTGCAGAAGAACGGCGTGGTGCAGCTGGACGAGGAACGCAAGGCGCACATGGTCAGCAACCTGCTGACCGTGCTGTGCTCGGACCGCGGCACCCAGCCGATCGTCAATGCAGGCTCGCTGTATTGAGCCACACTCGCAACGGGGCGCCCCACCGCCCCGCCAGGAGCCCCCATGAGTGAGAAGAAAGCCTACCCGCTGCGCATCAACGCCGACGTCCTGGCTGCGGCGCAGCGCTGGGCTGATGACGAGCTGCGCAGCCTCAACGCGCAGATCGAATACGTGCTGCGCGACGCGCTGCGCAAGGCAGGACGCCTGCCCAAACCCAAGGCATCGCCGGAGGACAAGGAATGAGCAAGCGCTGGAGCTACCAGACGATCGAGGTCAAGACCTCCATGATGGGCGTACTCAAGGCCGAGGATGTCCAGGCCGAGCTGAGCCGGCAGGGCCAGCTGGGCTGGGAGCTGGTCAACATCATCATCCCGGCGCCGATGCGCCCGGCGATGCTGGTGTTCAAGAAGGAGGCCTGAACCATGGGCGGCAGTGACCCGAAACCCTTTGACGTGGTCGAGAGTTCGCCGCTGCGCGTGCTGTGGATCGTGCTGCCGCTGCTGGCTGCCTTCGTGGCCTGCCTGTATGCGCAGCTGTACAAGGCACCGGCGAACGCACCCTGGATCGAAGTTACGCTGTCGCCGCCCTGGTTCCGGATGGGCGGCAGTGCGGCATGGAGCCTGATCGTCATCGCTGTACTCGCTGTCGGGCTGGGGGCCGCCTTCTTCCGCCGCCGGGTGGAGCTGGCCGGCAACGTGCTGGACGTACGCTCGACGATGTACCGGCGGCGCGTGCCGGTGGCGCAGCTGCGGCTGGACCAGGCCGAGGTGGTCGACCTGCAGCGTGACCGCCGCTATGGCATCCGTGTCAAAACCAATGGCTATTCAATGCCGGGCTTCTACTCGGGCCACTTCCGCCTGCAGGGAGGCGGCAAGGGCTTCGCCCTCGTCACCGACCGTGCGCGTGTCCTCGCCCTGCCGGTCAGTGATGGCAGCACGCTGCTGCTCAGCGTGGACCGGCCGCAGGCGCTGCTCGATGCGCTGCGCAAGGTGGCCGCGTCGGCACCACGGCAGTAGGCTGAGGCGATGCAACGACGCCCGCCCCTGCTGATCAATACCGAGGCCATCGAGCTGTGGCCCGCCCACCTGTTGCGCGCACGCAGCAACCTGGATGCACGCCTGCTGTCGCAGGCGCAGTGGGTGCTGCGGCGCAAGCGTGATGGCCGCTATCTGGCGGCGGTACTGCCGCACGGCGTGCATTCGATGGTGCCGCGCCTGCCGCGCGAGCCCGGGGTCGAGGATGCACTGGCGCTGCTGGACACCGCGGCTGCACGGCCCTTCGGCGCCGGACTGGAAGATCAGTGGCTGCCGCTGGCCGGGTTGCAGCAGCGCCTGCAGCAGCTTGGCCTGGACCCGCAGCGCTACGCCGACGACAGCGGCCTGCCGCTGGAACCCGAACCCTGCCTGCTGCATTTTGCCGGCCGCGATCGCTTCGCCCGCCCGCTATGGCTGCGCCGTGGCGCCGCGCAGGGCTGGCGACGGATGCGACTGCATGCGGCACAGGATGGCATTGCGCTGGACGCCATCTCCGGCTTCCGCAGCCATGCCTACCAGTTGGGCATCTTCGAACGGAAGCTGGCGCGCGGCTTGAGCGTGGCGGAGATCCTGAAGATCAATGCCGCCCCGGGTTTCAGCGAACACCACAGCGGCCACGCGCTGGACATCGGCACACCGGGCGACGCCCCGGCCGAAGAATCGTTCGAAGCCACCGACGCGTTTGCGTGGCTGCAGGCGAATGCCGGTGGGCATGGCTTCCAGCTGAGCTACCCGCGCGACAACCCGCATGGGATCGTCTACGAACCTTGGCACTGGTGCTGGAGACCGGCAAACGGCTGAGCCCCTCGTGGCGGCTGCACGGCGAACTTCATGGAGCTGTCCGGGCGGATTCCGCGTGCGTCCGCCACGGAATGGAACAAGAGAGCAAAGACAAAAGCGGGTCGCTTCGCTCGAAGCCTCTATAACGGATCAGCGCGCGGCTGTTGGGTCCGCCTTCAAGCGAGCCGAGCACCGCAGGTCCGACGAGGGCGAAGAGGTGCGGGTGTCTGAGCGCAGCGAGTTCCCGCACCGTCCCTCGACGGGCCGAGGAGCACAGGGGACCGGTGCGCAGCACCGGCTCGCGGCCGGCGGCGCGTTTCTTTTGGTTACTTTTCTTTTCGCGCGAAAAGAAAAGTAACGCCCATGAACCCTTAGGATCGCATCGGCATGGATCGAAGCGACAGCCCTGCGACCGTCACCGCCTCAACGCATTGATCGCCAGCAACACCCATCCGGCCATCATGCTGGTGCCACCGATCGGTGCCATCCGCGTCGGCCACTGCCACAACGCACCGCCCACCAGGCTGCCGGAAAACAACAGCACGCCCAGCAGCAGCACGTACAACGCCAGGTGCGCGATCGCGCCCTGCGCGCGCGGCCCGAGCGCCACCAGTACCGCGCCATGCGCGAACGCATAGAGCGCCGCCATGTTCAGATGCTGCTGCGCCAGCGGGTCGGCCACACCGTGCGAGGCATAGGCCGACAGGCCGATAGAGGCGGCGGCCAGCAGCGCCCCCAGGCAGGCCAGCAGTGATGGCTTACGTGCGCGACGTTCGAGATTGAACATGTGGGCTCCTTGCGCAGCGCCCTTGCCGGGCGCCAGATGAAAAAAAACGCGCCGCAATGAGCGGCGCGTTTTCGTGTCCAACACTACATGGGTCAGCCGAGGCTTACTTGACGGCCCAGTAGATGTCGTAGGTCGCTTCCGGGGTGAACGACTTGTCCAGACCGTCCTTCCAGGTTTCGTACGGGCGATCGACCACTTCCGAACCGTTGGTCACAGCCCAGGCACGCAGGCCGTTGCGGGCCACGTCCAGACCCGCCATGTGGCCGGTGTAGGCGGCATGCGCCGAACGGTGCGGGGCCACGTGCACGTACTTGACCGGAGCGCCGCCGTCGATCTTGACGGTCAGCTCTTCAGCGGTGGCACCTTCAGCACCCTTCTTCTTCACCGGCTGGGCGATGTCGAAGGCGTACTTCTCCTGACCGAAATCGGTGGTGATGATGCGGAACGGACCGGCGGCTTCAAGGCCATTGGCCTCCATCACGCGCTTGATCCACTCCTGGTTGTCCTTGATGGACTTGGTGATCGTGTCCTGACCGCGGTCCACGTTACCGGCGTTGACGACCAGCAGGTCTTCAGCCGGCACATTGACGATGGCCAGATCGGTCAGCGGGGCTTCCGGGGTGCGGTAGTCCACGTTCGGGACGCTGGCCAGCATGTTGGCCATACGCGACAGACCCATCTTGATGTCGTCGCCGATCTGGCGGCTGACATACAGGCCGGCATAACGGCCGAACAGGTCGAAGCCGTACTTCACCGAGTAGTCCTGGGTGATCTTGACGTTGCGGCCACCCTTGCCGGTCGGCTCCAGCGTGAAGGTGGTGATCTTGTCGTGACCCTTGGTGGCGTCATCGATGGCGATCGCAACACGCTTGTTCTCTTCGGCTTCGGTGATCTTCCAGGAGCCGGTGCCCAGGTCCTTGGAGGTGAAGTCGAGAGTGGCACCGACGCCGGAGGCCGGGCCGGACAGCTTCAGTTCAACGGCGGGATCGCGCAGTACCAGCGGGTTCCAGTCCTTGAAGCGGCGCAGGCTGCTGACCGTGTCGTACACGATCGTCATCTTGCGGTTGGTCTCGATGCTTTCGGTGATGTGACGCTCGCCCGGCAGACATACGCCAATGATGACGAACAGGCCAGCCACGATCCCCAAGGCGATCAGGAACTCGATAATACGGGTCATTCAGAGAGTCTCCGGGGCCGATCCCACGGCCGGGTTGATTGAAGCGAAGCGCCAATCCTAGCAGGCTTCGCGGGCATTGTTTATCGGGATTGGCGCACCGGTTTCCCTGCCGGCTGCGTATTTGTATGGGCAAAGAATTCGAAGGGTACCGCATACCGATACCCGTGAAGTAGGGGGCAACCCCACCCGAGGGCCATGACTGGACCTCAAGTCATTGTCCTGAAAAGGTTTTCCTCAGACCAGCTGGAGTTCGAACGCCTTCAGTACGGCGCGCGTACGGTCGCGCACGCCCAGCTTGGACAGGATGTTGGACACGTGGTTCTTGATGGTGCCTTCGGCCACACCCAGCGAGTTGGCGATCTCCTTGTTGGAGAAGCCACTGGCCATCAGGCGCAGGATCTCGGTCTCGCGGTCGGTCAACGGGTCCGGGCGGTCCAGGCTGACGAACTCGTTGCGCATGTGCTCCAGGCCGGACAGCAGGCGCTGGGTCACGGCCGGCTGCACCAGCGAACCGCCGTCGGCCACGGTGCGGATGGCACCGACCAGCTGCGCCAGGGTCACGTCCTTGAGCAGGTAGCCCTTGGCTCCGGCCTTGAGCCCGGCCAGCACCAGCTGGTCGTCGTCGAAGGTGGTGAGGATGATGGTCGGCGGCAGCTGCTCCTGGCGCGACAGCACCTGCAGCGCCTCCAGCCCGGACATCACCGGCATGCGCATGTCCATCAGCACCACGTCGGGGCGCACCTGCGGTATCAGTTCGACCGCCTGCCGGCCATCGCCGGCCTCGGCCACCACCTCGATACCGTCGTCGAGCGCCAGCAGGGAGCGGATTCCCTGCCGCACCAGGGTTTGGTCGTCGACCAGGCAGACGCGAATCATCAACGCACTCCTTCAGGAACCTTGGTAAGGGCGGCCACCAGCACCGTTGCCGGCACCGTCGCCCGCAGCCGGAAGCCTTCACCGGGACGGGTTTCGACCTGCAGCTGGCCACCACATTGTTGCAGGCGCTCGCGCATGCCGCGCAAGCCATTGCCCACATTGACCATATCCGCGCCGACGCCGTCGTCGCGGGCCTCCACCACCACCCGGTCGGGGGCTTCACGGTACACCTTGATCCACAGGTGGCGGGCGCCGGCATGGCGCACCGCGTTGGTGATGATCTCCTGGGTGCAGCGCAGCAGCACGTGGGCCCGCTGCGGGTCCTCCACGTTCAGCGGATCCTCGATCTCCAGCTGGATGTCCAGCGAGGGCACGTTCTCGGTCAGCGGGCGCAGCGCCGCCGCCAGATCGATGGCGCCGGTCTCGCGCAGCTGGCTGACCACCTCACGCACGTTGCCCAGTAGCAGCTTGGCCAAGGCATGCGAGCGCTTCACATGGTCCAGCGCCTGGCCCTCGGCCAGGTGACCGGCCACTTCGAGGTTCAGGGTCAGTGCGGTCAGCTGATGCCCCAGAAGATCGTGCAGCTCACGCGAAATGCGGGTTCGCTCGTTGACGCGAGCGCTTTCGGCCAGCAGGGCACGAGTGGCACGCAGCTCCGAATTGAGCCTGCGCTGCTCGTCGCGGGCCTGGGTCTGCTGTCTCGCGACAAGGCTGGTCACGAAGATGAACATGGAAAAGCCGCCATACAGCAGCGATTGCATCACGGCTTCGAACAGCGGGAAGTTCAGCAGTATGTAATAGACCGGGGCCACCGCCAGCTGGCTGACCAGCAGCCACAGCACGCACAGACGCGCCGACAGCATCCACGGAATGACGCCGGCAGCCACCATCATCAGGATGCTGCCCAGGCCCGAACCACTGAGGAAACTGACGCCCAGCGCCGAAACCGTCAGCAGCAGCAGCAGGCCGCGGTCCAGCCAGGTGGTGTGACTGTCGCTGTCACTGCGCAGGAGGCGGGTCAGCCAGTAGTACGCGGCGCCGAAGGACAGGTAGGCGACGAACAGCAGGATCGCCCAGCTGCCCATATCGCTGCGGCTGTGCAGGTTCTCGAATTGCGAGTACGCCAGTGGCAGGCCGACCATGACCCAGGTAAACAGGCCGGCCAGACGGAGGACGCGGGTATGGCTGAGGACTCCCAACATGCCAGCACTCTACGGGCCCGGCCCGCGTCGCGCACTCCCACGGAAGTCATGCATCCGAGGTCCCCTGTTCATGCCGCAGCCCACCCCGGGCATGCAATAATCGTGCGCAGGGTCCTATTTGACGGACCAACCGCGTTACCCCACGGAGTCACAATGTCGATTGTCATCCGCGACGTGCGCGAGCACGAGCTCGATTCCGTCCTGGCTTTGAACAACAACGCTGGCCTGGCCATCCTTCCCCTGGATGCGGCCCGCTTGCGCCTGTTCTACGAAACCGCTGAGTATTTCCGCGTCGCCGAGCGCGACGGCAACCTGGCCGGGTTCCTGATCGGCTTCGGCAGCGACAGCCAGCACGACAGCAGCAACTTCGCCTGGTTCAAGCAGCAGCTGGACACCCCGTTCTTCTATATCGACCGCATCGTGGTCGCCAGCCGCCGTCGTGGCGGTGGCGTCGGCCGTGCGTTCTATGCCGACGCGCAGAGCTTTGCCGAGCTGCGCTACCCGCAGATGACCTGCGAAGTCTTCCTCGACCATGGCGCCGATGCCGCCCTGCTCTTCCACGGCAGCTTCGGCTTCCGCGAGCTGGGCCAGAACACCATGCCGCAGGTCGACGTGCGCGCCAGCATGCTGGCCAAGGAACTGTGCAGCTACCCGTGGGTCCAGGAGACCTACGGCGGCAAGCTGCCGGATGTGGCATGGACACGTGCCCGGCATCTGCCGGCGCAGGCACAGCGGCCGACGGGGACCTGAGCGTGGCGGTGAATTTCGATTACGAACAGGCCGGTGAACTGAAGATCGGCCAGGTGGGCATCGCCAACCTGCGCATCCGTACCCTTGATGTCGAACGCCTCGTGCAGGAAATGCGCGAACGCGTCACCCGTGCGCCGAAACTGTTCGGCCGCGCCGCGGTGATCCTCGACTTCGGCGGCCTGAGCCAGGTGCCGGACGTGGCCACCGCGCAGGCGCTGGTCGATGGCCTGCGCAGTGCCGGCGTGCTGCCGGTGGCGCTGGCCTATGGCACCAGCGCGGTCGACGTGCTCTCGCAGCAGCTCGGGCTGCCACTGCTGGCCAAGTTCCGCGCCCAGTACGAGCGTGCCGAGGCCGAGCCGGCCCCGCCGCCGCCGCCCGCGCCGGAACCGCGTCGCGCAGCCCGTGCCGAACCGAAGCCGGCACCGGCCACGCCGGTGGCCAAGGTTGCCGACGCCGCCGCACCGCAGCCGGGCCGCATGCAGCTGGGCAACGTGCGTTCGGGCCAGCAGCTGTACGCTGAAAACTGCGACCTGACCGTGATGGCCACCGTCGGCGCCGGCGCCGAGGTCATCGCCGATGGCAGCATCCACATCTACGGCACCCTGCGCGGCCGCGCGCTGGCAGGGGCACAGGGCAACACCGCGGCACGCATCTTCTGCCGTGATTTCCATGCGGAACTGGTCGCCATTGCAGGCCACTACAAGGTACTGGACGATGTCCCGGACTCCCTGCGCGGCAAGGCCGTGCAGGTGTGGCTGGAACAGGACCAGATCAAGATCGCTGCGCTGGACTGACGCAGCACCCAAACAGAATCATCAGGAGAAGTCCTTTGGCTGAAATCATCGTAGTCACCTCCGGCAAGGGCGGCGTCGGCAAGACCACTTCCAGCGCGAGCCTGGCCTGCGGCCTGGCACGGCGCGGCAAGAAGGTGGCGGTGATCGACTTCGACGTCGGCCTGCGCAACCTCGACCTGATCATGGGCTGCGAACGCCGCGTGGTGTACGACTTCGTCAACGTCGTGCACGGCGAAGCGACCCTCAAGCAGGCCCTGATCAAGGACAAGCGCTTCGAGAACCTGTACGTGCTGGCCGCCTCGCAGACCCGCGACAAGGACGCACTGACCCAGGAAGGCGTGGGCAAGGTCCTGAAGGACCTGGCCGCCGACGGCTTCGACTACATCATCTGCGACTCCCCGGCCGGCATCGAGAAGGGCGCCTTCCTGGCGATGTACTTCGCCGACCGTGCGGTGGTGGTGGTGAACCCGGAAGTGTCGTCGGTGCGCGACTCGGACCGCATCATCGGCCTGCTCGACTCGAAGACCCACAAGGCCGAGTCCGGCCAGGACGTGCCGGCCTTCCTGCTGCTGACCCGCTACACCCCGCTGCGCGTGGAAAGCGGCGAGATGCTCAGCATCGCCGACGTCGAGGAAGTGCTCGGCCTGAAGGCGATTGGCGTGATCCCCGAGTCGGGTGACGTGCTCAACGCCTCCAACAAGGGCGAGCCGGTCATCCTGGATGTCGAGTCCGCAGCCGGCCAGGCCTACGACGACGCCGTCGCGCGCATCCTCGGCGAAGAACGCCCGATGCGCTTCACCAACGTCGAGAAGAAGGGCTTCTTCAGCAAGCTGTTCGGAGGGTAAGCATGGGCCTGTTTGATTTCCTCAAAGCGAAGAAGACCACCGCCGAAACCGCCAAGAACCGCCTGCAGATCATCATCGCGCAGGAGCGCAGCAACCGCGGCGGCCCCGATTACCTGCCGCTGCTGCAGCGCGAGCTGCTGGAAGTGATCAAGAAGTACGTGAACATCGACGTCGATGCAGTGAAGGTCGACCTGGTGAAGGATGGCCAGCACGATGTGCTGGACATCTCCGTGGCGCTGCCTGAAGGCCCGGACAAACCCTGAAGCTCTGCCCCCGCCCGTGCCTGCACGAGCGGGGCTGCCTGACCCGCATGACCGATACAACAACCGCCGTGGACATCACCTGCGTGGGCGACATCGCCTTCGCTGATGCGCAGTGCCTGCTCGCCGCGCATGGCCTGCAGCTGCACCACGTCGCGGCCGGTGAACCGATTCCCGGCAGCTACTGGGGCGAGCCCGAGGCCGGCATCATCGCCAGCAACGTGTACGTGCGCGATGACACGCCCGTGCACTCGATGCTGCACGAAGCCTGCCATCTGATCGTGCTGCCGCCGGAGCGGCGTGCGCAGGTGCATACCGACGCCACCGACTCGGTGGCCGAGGAAGATGCCACCTGCTACCTGCAGATCGTGCTGGCCGGGCAGCTGCCTGGCGTTGGCAGTGCGCGGTTGATGGCCGACATGGATGCCTGGGGGTATACGTATCGGCTGGGGTCTACGAAAGCGTGGTTTGAAGAGGACGCCGAAGACGCGAAAGCGTGGCTGGTCGAACGCGGGTTGCCGGTGGCGTAAAGCCGCGGGCGCGGTTGGCCACGGGCGCGTGGCGACGCGCCGGACCTTGCGGCGCCCCTCTTTTCACTCGGCGCGGTTCGAGCAGGACGCCGAAGACGCGAAGGCGTGGTTGATCGAACGCGGATTGCCGGTGGCGTAACGCACCGGTAGTGCCGGGCGTTGGCCGGCAACCTCATGAACCCGTGCAGCATTACCTGGTTGCCGGCCAGCGGCCGGCACTACCCCATCAGCCCTGCCCTGCCAGCGCGCGCAGGGTAATGCCGACGATGTAGGCCAGGTAGGTGCCGGTGGCGTAGCCCATCGTGCCCAGCAACACGCCCACCGGCGCCAGGGCCGGATGGAACGCTGCAGCCACCACCGGCGCCGAAGCCGGGCCACCGATGTTCGACTGCGAACCGATCGCGAAATAGAAGAACGGCACCTTCAGCAGCTTGCCCAGGCACCACAGCAGCGCGATGTGCACGGCAATCCAGATCAGGCCGAGCAGGAACAGCCACGGGCGGTCCAGCAGCGCCAGCAGATCCATCTGCATGCCGATGCAGGCAATCAGGAAGTACAGCAGCAGCGAACCCAGCCGCGAGGCGCCCGCACCTTCCAGCGTGCGTGCACGGGTGAAGCTCAGGCTCAGGCCCAGCGTGGTCGACAGCACCACCACCCACACGAACGGCGCATCCAGGCTGAACTGCGAGGCCCAGCTGACATTGGCCTTGAACCATGCTGCCAGCGGCGCACCGATCGCGTGTGACAGACCCACGCCGCCGAAGGCCACTGCCACGATCAGCATCAGGTCGGTGAGGCTGGGAACGCGCTCATGCTCGGCCTGGAAGCGCGCGATGCGCTCCTTCAGCTCATCGATGGCCGACGTGTCGGCACCGCTGCGCGCGTCGATCTTCGCTGCGCGCCCGGCCAGGAAGATCAGCGCGGCCATCCACACGTAACCGACACCGACATCGACCACCGCGAACTGGCCGAACGTGGTGGCGTTGACGTCGAACACTTCGCGCATCGCCAGCATGTTGGCACCGCCGCCGATCCAGCTGCCGGCCAGTGCGGCCATGCCGGCCCAGGTGTCACCGGCCACCGTTTCCGGATGCAGCGCGCGCATCACCAGGAAAGCCACCACCGCACCCAGCATGATGCTGGCGGACGCACCCAGGTACATCAGCACCAGCTTCGGGCCGAGCCGCAGGATGCCTTTGATGTCCACCGCCAGGGTCAGCAGGATCAACGCTGCCGGCAGCAGGATGTCGCGTGCGATCGGGTTGTAGAGCTTGGTGTTCTGACCGTCGATCAGGCCGACGGTGTTGTAGATGCCGGGAATCAGGTAGCACAGCAGCAGTGCCGGCACGAAGGTGTAGAAGCGTTTCCACAGGCCCTGCTCGCGCGAGGCGGTCCAGAACACGGCGCCGAGGGTGGCGGCGATCAAACCGAAGACGACGATGTCGTTCTGGATCAGGGCGGTCGAGGGCATGCAGGCGCTCTGGGTAGAGCCGGCCGCTGGCCGGCTGCTGTGGGCGGCAGATCAGGAAGGTGTGCCGACCAACGGTCGGCACCCACCGGTACAGCAGATGGCGAAACAAAAGCGCCGCCCCGAAGGGCGGCGCTGCAGTCATCAGTTGCCGATGTGCTGCTTCAGCCAGGCATTGACGGTGTCATGCCACAGGATGCTGTTGTTCGGCTTCAGCACCCAGTGGTTTTCATCCGGGAAGTACAGGAACTTCGATTCGATGCCCTGGCGCTGGGCGGCGGTGAACGCGGCCAGGCCCTGCTCGACCGGAATACGGAAGTCCTGCTGGCCGTGGATGACCAGGATCGGCTTCTTCCAGTCCGCCACGTGGTTGACCGGGTTGAACTTCTCGTAGTTCGCCGCCTTCTGGTACGGCGTACCGCCCTGCTCCCACTCGGTGAACCACAGTTCTTCGGTGGCGTAGCCCATCATGCGCTGGTCGAACACGCCGTCATGGTTGACCAGGCACTTGAACGGGCCGTTCCAGTTGCCGGCGATCCAGTTGACCATGAAGCCGCCGTAGCTGGCGCCCAGCGCACAGGCCTTGTCACCGTTGAGGAAGGAATACTTCTTCAGCGCCGCGTCCCAGCCCTTCTGCAGGTCTTCCAGCGGACGGTCGCCCCAGTGCTGGCTGATCGCATCGGTGAAGGCCTGGCCATAGCCGGTGGAACCGTGGAAGTCGATCATCACCACGGCGTAGCCCTGGCCTGCATAGGTCTGCGGGTTCCAGCGGTAGCTCCAGCCATTGCCGAAGCTGCCCTGCGGGCCGCCGTGGATCAGGAACGCGACCGGGTACGACTTGCCTTCCTGGTAGTTGTGCGGCTTGACCACATAGCCGTGCACGGTGTCGTTGTTCCAGCCCTTGAACTCGAACTGTTCGTAGTCACCGAAGCTGACGTCCTTGAGCACGTCGCCAGCGGCCGGGGTCAGCGCGCGCAGCTCGCCGATGGCTTCGCCGGCGGCCGGCAGCAGGCCGACCAGCACTTGGTCGTTGCTCTTCAGGCTGTTGCGGGTGATCGCCACGCTGGTGCCGGCCACGTCGACCGAGGTCACGCTGCCGTCGCCGATCAGCTTGGTGGCCTTGCCGCTGGCCACGTCGATCTGGAACAGCGGGTGCTCGCCGAGGTCATCGGCGGTGGTGTAGATGCTGGCGCCGTCGGCGGACAGGGTGATGCCGCCAGCCGAGCGATCCCATTGCGGCGCGATCTCACGGCTCTTGCCGCTGGCCAGGTCCATCGCCATCAGGCCGAAGCGGTCGGCCTCGAAGCCCGGGCGCTTCATCGCACGGTAGAACAGGGTCTTGCCGTCGGCACTGAACACCGGGCCGGCATCCCAGGCCGGATTGGAGGCGGTCAGGTTGACCGGCGCCTGCTTGCCCGCAGCGTCGAAGCGGTACAGGTCGAAGTTGGTCGACCACGGCTCCTGCTTGCCGGCCACGCGGATGCTGGCCACCACGCTGGCGCCATCCGGCGACCACGCGAAATCGTCATTGCCACCGAACGGCTTGGACGGTGCATCGCCGTCGATGGTCGCGCTCAGCGCCGAGGCGCCCTTGACCGCGCCGGCCTTGGCTGCCGGCAGCGGTGCCACGAACAGGGTGTTGCGGCGGCCGTCGTTCCAGGTATCCCAGTGGCGCACGAACAGCGAATCCCACACCTGGCCGCTGGCCTTGGCGTCCTTCTTTTCCTTCAGCTTCTTCTCGGTGCATGCCAGGTCCGAGGCACAGGCCTGGAACACGCCGGCACTGAACAGCACGCGGTCGTCCTGCGGTGACACGTGGTAGCTGTCCACGTCCACCGGGAAGTCGGTCAGCTGGCGCGGGGTGCCGCCGTTGATCGGCTGCGCGTACAGCTGCTGGCTGCCGTTCTTGGCACTGAGGAAATACACGGTCTGGCCATCGGCCGACAGCGACGCGGAATTGACGCTCCAGCCAGCCGGGGTGATCTGCTTCGGCGGAGCGGCGTCACGCGTGCGCAGGTTGCGCGCGAACAGCGCGGTGGAGGCCTTCAGGTTGGCGTCCACGCTGCGCTTGGCGAACACCACAGTGCCACCGTCCGTGGTCAGTACCGGCGCGGAGACGCGGTCCATGGCCACCATGTCGCGGACTTCCAGGCCACGGGCAGCGGCAACGCTGGGCAGGGCAGCCAGCAGGCTCAGTGGCAGCAGGGCATGACGCAGTTTCATCGGGGTCTCCGCAGGACGGCAAAAAACCGATGTTAGGCCCGTGCGGCCGGGGCTGCCAAGGCCATCGGTCATGGCTGCCCGCGGGGTTGGCCCCGCCGCCAGAAAAAGCAAACCGCGCCGTAGCGCGGTTTGCGGTAGTGCCGGCCGCTGGCCGGCAACCAGGGGTATCACGGGATTCCGGGATTGCCGGCCAGCGGCCGGCACTACCCGTCCCTTACGCCTTGGTGTACTTGCCGGTGCGGTAGATCAGCCAGCCCACCAGGAACAGCACGGCCAGGCCGATCCACTGCGCGCCCGGCAGGTGGAACGGCACGGCCAGCACGTCGGCGCGGCTGCTGACCACGATCGGAATCGCGATGGCGATGCCCATCAGTGCCTCACCGGTGATCAGGCCCGCAGCGAACAGCACACCCGGCTTGTGCACGCGGTCGCGGCCTTCTTCGTCATCGGCGCGCACCTTGTGGAAGCGCTCGACCAGGTGGGCGATCAGGCCGCCGAGGAAGATCGGCACCATCAGCTCCAGCGGCAGGTAGATGCCGATGGCGGCGGCCAGCACCGGCACGCGGAAGCGTGCGTTGCGCGACTTCAGCCAGCTGTCGAAGGCAATGATGGCGGCACCGACCACGGCACCGATGCCGATGAAGGTCCAGGGCAGTTCGCCACCGAACAGGCCCTTGGCCACCGAGGCCATCAGGTTGGCCTGCGGCGCAGCCAGCGCGTTCGGGTGCAGCTCGGACTTCACGCCGATGCCGTAGGCGGTGGCCAGCAGGTTCAGCACCGGGGCCATGATCAGCGCGCACGAGAAGGCACCGATGCCCAGCATCAGCTGCTGCTTCCACGGGGTGGCACCTACGATATAGCCGGCCTTGAGGTCCTGCAGGTTGTCACCGCCAACCGCTGCGGCGCAGCACACCACCGCGCCGATCATGATCGCCGCCACCGCGCCCAGCGGCGCACCGCCGGCACCGACCGGCTTGAGGCCATCGGCGCCCAACAGCACCACCAGCACGGCCGAGGCGAACAGGATGGTGGAGATGGTGATGCCCGACACCGGGTTGTTGGACGAACCGATCAAGCCGGCCAGGTAGGCCGAGACCGACACGAACAGGAAGCCGGCAACGATCATGATGATGGTCATGGGGATCGACACGTGCCACTGGCCCACGATGGCCTGGTACAGGGCCAGCAGCGGCAGCACGAAGACCACCAGGGCCACCAGCATCCACTTCATCGGCAGGTCGCGCTCGGTGTGCGCCAGCACCGGGCCACCGCTCTTGCGGGCGGCGGCAAAGCCGCTCTTGACGCCATTGAGCAGCGACTTGCGCAGCGAGATCAGGGTCCAGATGCCACCGATCAGCATTGCGCCGACACCCAGGTAGCGCATCTTCGCGCCCCAGATGGCGAACGCCGCTTCGGTGGAGGATGCCGTGGCGACCGACGCGGCCAGTGCCGGATCGGTGTTCATGAAGAACGCCTGGTAGATCGGAATGGCGATGTGCCAGGTCAGGATCGAGCCGGACACGACCACGATGCCGACGTTGAGGCCGACGATGTAGCCCACGCCCAGCAGTGCCGGCGACAGGTTGGTACCGATGAAGGCGGTGACCTTGGAGCTGCCGACGTAGGCCGAGGTGGCCCAGGCGTCGGGAATCAGGCGCATGCCGCTTTCCGCGGCCAGCTTGACGAAGGCACCGATGACTGCCGACAGGCCGAGGATCTTCAGGCCCGGGCCCGGGTTCTCACCGGCCTTGAGCACTTCGGCCGCGGCCTTGCCTTCCGGGAACGGAAGCGGGTCTTCAACGATCATCGAACGGCGCAGCGGCACCGAGAACAGCACGCCCAGCAGGCCACCGAGGCCGGCGATGCCCAGCACCCACCAGTACTTGAAGTCCGGCCAGTAGCCCATGATCACCAGCGCCGGGATGGTGAAGATCACACCGGCGGCGATCGACGAACCGGCCGAGGCGCCGGTCTGCACGATGTTGTTTTCAAGGATGGAGCCACCGCCCAGCAGGCGCAGCACGCCCATGGAAATCACCGCGGCGGGAATGGCGGTGGCGATGGTCAGGCCTGCGAACAGACCGAGGTAGGCGTTTGCGGCCGACAGCACCACCGCCAGCACGATGGCCAGGGCCACTGCGCGGAAGGTGAGCTGCTTGGGCGCAGCGTCGTGGTTCATGGAAGCCCCTGCTGGCAAAAAATCCCTGCCACGCTAGCGTTCAGGGCAGATCAAGTCCAGCGTGCCAAAGGATGGGGGCGTGTGCTGCAGCGCAATGGGCCCGTACGTGGACCGGCAATCGACCGACCCGGCAAAGTCCGGCTGGGCGCGGAGCAAATGATATGTTATATCTTAATTCTACCTTGCTGTTACTGCATCGCATGCCCCCTTCCCCCTCCCCTCGCCTGGCCTCCATCGACCAGCTGCGCGGCACCGTGATGCTGTTGATGTTGCTGGACCACGTGCGCGAGACCTTCTTCCTGCAGCATCAGGTAAGCGACCCGATGGACGCATCGACGGTCTCCCCTGCGCTGTTCGCCTGCCGTCTGCTGGCCCACCTGTGTGCGCCCGTGTTCGTCCTGTTGACCGGGCTGTCGGCCTGGTTGTACGGCCAGCGCCAGGCGGATCCGCGCCGGGCCACCGCCACGTTCCTGCTCAAGCGCGGGCTGTTCCTGGTCGTGCTGGAACTGACCCTGGTGAACTTCGCCTGGACCTTCCAGTTGCCGCCGGACACGTTGTACCTGCAGGTGATCTGGGCCATCGGCCTGAGCATGATCGCGCTGGCCGGCCTGCTGTGGCTGCCGCGCCCGGCCCTGCTGGTGCTGGCAGTCGCGCTGGTGGCCGGGCACAACCTGTTGGACGGCGTGCGAGTGGAAGGCCACGGTCTGCTGGCGATGCTGTGGAAAGTGCTGCACCAGCGCGACTGGATCGAGACCGGCGCGCTGCGCCTGCGCACTTCCTACCCGGTGCTGCCGTGGATCGGGGTAATCGCGCTGGGCTACCTGATGGGGCCGTGGTTCGCCCGCGACCGCGACCCGGCGCAACGCCAGCGCTGGCTGCTGTGCGCAGGCGTCGGCGCGCTGGCCCTGTTCGCCCTGCTGCGGTTCGCCAACCAGTACGGGGATGCACCGTGGCAGTACCAGACCAGCACGCTGCGCACCTGGATGAGCGTGTTCAACATCACCAAGTACCCGCCGTCGCTGCAGTTCCTGCTGTTGACGCTGGGCGTGGGATTGTTGCTGCTGCGCCTGTACGAATGGCCGCCACTGGCGCGTGCGCTGCGCCCGCTGGCCGATGTCGGCGCCGCGCCGATGTTCTTCTACCTGCTGCACCTGTATGTGCTGAAGGGGCTGTACCTGGCCGCGCTGGCGATCTGGGGGCCGACACACGGTGATCTGTACGCACTGGATTCGGTGGCCGGCCTGCTGCTGGTGGCCTGTGCGCTGGCGGTGGTGCTGTACCCGCCGACACGGGCGTTCGCGCGGTTCAAGGCACGAAGGCGCGATCTGGCGTGGCTGCGGTACCTGTGATCGCCCAGGCCAGTCCGGCAATCCACGCATGGCGTGGATCTACTGAAAGCGGATCGGGCCACAGGCCTATAATTCCGCGATGAATTCCACCGCTATCGCTTCCGACGATTTCCTGGGCCATCCCAAGGGCGTCTACGTCTGCTTCTTCACCGAAATGTGGGAGCGCTTCTCCTTCTATGGCATGAAGGCGCTGCTGCTGCTGTACCTGACCAAGTACCACCTGTTCGGCGACAAGGCCGGCCTGGACCTGCTCGGTGCCTATGGCGGCCTGGTGTACTGCATCCCGGTGTTCGGCGGCATGCTGGCCGACCGCTGGCTGGGCATGCGCCGGGCGGTGCTGTTCGGCGGCATCCTGCTGGTGCTCGGCCACCTCGGCATGGCCTTCGAGGGCCACGCCGCCTATCGGGTCAACGGCGAAGTGGTGCGCGACACCTCGGCACTGGCGGTGACCTACCTGTCGCTGGCGCTGATCATCATGGGCGTCGGCTTCCTCAAGCCGAACATCTCCACCATCGTCGGCAAGCTGTACGCCAAGGACGATCCGCGCCGTGATTCGGGCTTCTCGCTGTTCTACGCCGGCATCAACCTCGGCGCGCTGTTCTCGTCGCTGGTGTGCGGCTTCCTCGGCGAGGCCTATGGCTGGAAGTACGGTTTCGGTGCGGCCGGCATCGGCATGCTGGCCGGCCTGGCGATGTTCCTGTGGGGCCAGAAGTACCTGCAGGGCCACGCCGAGCCGCCGCAGCCGGCCGCGCTGAAGCAGAAGGTGCTGGGCCTGCCGCGCGAATGGCTCATCTATCTGTGCGCGATGCTCGGTGTATTGCCGGTGGCGTGGCTGATGTGGGCGGCCGGCAACGGCGCGTTCGCGCTGGGCGGTGAAATCAGCCTGGCACTGATGCTGATGCTGGTGGTGCTGGGCGGCGTGCTGGTCTGGTTCGCCTGGTTCACCGGCAGCAAGTGCACGCCGGTGCAGCGCCAGCAGATGGTCGCGCTGATGGTGTTGATCTTCATGGCACTGGTGTTCTTCACGATGTACGAGCAGTCGTATGGCTCCTGGGTGACCTTCACCGACCGCCTGCTGACCAAGGACATCGTGCCCTCGCTGGTGATCACCGGCGGTACCCCGCTGCCGTGGTCGATCATCTCGCTGCTGCTGGCGCCGCTGGGCTTCGTGGTCAGCGCGCGGCTGTCCGAGCGCCGTCCGGGCTCATCTGCGCCGCGAACGTTCTTCGCCGCCATCGTCGTGCTGATGCTGGTGCTGCTGGTGCGCGACTGCCTGGTGATTCCGCAGACCGCCGGCTCGCTGACCTACCTCGGCGGCCTGTTCCTGGTGCTGCTGGCGCCGGCCTTCGCCGCACTGTGGACGTGGATGGACCGCCGCGGCTGGGAACCGGGCAAGCCGGTCAAATCGGCCTGGGGCCTGGTGATCGGCGCGCTGTCGTTCGTGCCGCTGGCATTGGCCGCACAGCAGGTCGGCGCCACCGGCGAGATGGCCAGCGTGTGGTGGCTGGTGCTGGCCTACTTCCTGCTGGCCAGCGGTGAGATGTGCCTGTCGCCGGTCGGCCTGTCGGCAGTGACCCAGCTGGCCGTGCCGCGGGTGATGAGCCTGATGATGGGCACCTGGTTCCTGGCCACCGCATTCTCGGAAACGCTGGCCGCGCTGTTCGGCAAGCTGGCCGCGATCGAGGTGCCGGAGGGCGAATCGCTGGACATGGTGGCCGCTGCCGGCGCCTATGCGCACCTGTTCTGGCTGCTGATGTGGATCGGCCTGGGCTGTGCGCTGGCCGCCTTCATCGCCGCGCCGCTGCTGAAGAAGATGATGCACGGGGTCAAGTAAGCCTGATGCAGGCGAACTCCGGGGGCGGCGGATCGATCATCCGCCGCCCCCGGCTTGTTCAGGGCGCGCTGCTCTTCTCCGCAGGTGCGGCCTGCCCGGCCACCTGGCCGCCCAGGCTGCGCGAGAGGAAGGCCAGCAACCTGCTGTAGTACGCACGTTGGTTGGCAGGGGAATAGAAACCATGCCCTTCATTCTTGACGTACAGGGTTTCCACCGGCGTGCCGGCCTTCTTCAACGCAGCTTCCATGCGTTCGCTGTGCACGATCGGCGCACGTTGATCCTGGCCACCCGCGGCCAGGAATACCGGCACCCGCACCTGCGCGGCCAGATTCACCGGGGAACGCTCTGCAAGATCCTTGGGCGATCCCAGCCAGTTCCGCAGGTAGGCCAGGCCTGACTCATCGCTCTGGATGTCTCCGCGGGCGTACATCAACGGCAGGTCGTAGATGCCGACATAGCCGGCCGCGCACTGGTACAGGCCCGGTTCGCGCACCGCCCCCATCATCGCCGCATAGGCACCGTAACTGGCCCCATAGATACAGATGCGGTTCTTGTCGGCCACGCCCTGTTCGATCGCCCAGCGCGTGGCATCGGTGACGTCATCCTGCATCGACAGCCCCCATTGCTTTCGCGCGGCCTGCATGTGGGCCCGGCCATAGCCGGAAGAGCCGCGGAAATTCACCTGCAGTACCGCGTAACCTGCCGCCGCCAGCATCTGTGTCTCGGTGTCATAGGCGCCCTGGTCGGCAACACCGATCGGACCTCCGTGCGGCACCACCACCATCGGCAGCGCACGGGCCTCGCGGCCATGCGGGACGGTAAGGAAGCCATGCAGCGGACGCCCATCACGGGCCGTCAGGCTGATCGGACGCACCTCCGCCGCCAGCGCGGGGTCGATCCAGTCACTGCGGCTGATCAGGTGCCGTGCACTCTTGCCAACCGTGTCATAGAGATAGAAATCGCCCGGATTGCTGCCTGACCAGGTTTCCACCAGCACCGTCTTGCCATCGCGCGTGCTGGAGGTGATGTAGACCGCTCCGCCCAGGCCGGCTTCGAGGCTGCGGTACAGGCGAGCGTCGTCCGAGGCGTCATCGAAGAATGCCGTTCGCGGCGCACTGCCAAGGAACAGGGCCCCGACTGGCACGCGGCTGCCGGGGCGCCGGATGATGCGCGCCGGGTCGGCACTCCCATCGCGCAGCACGGTGCGTCGTTCATTGCTCTGGGGGTCCCAGCTGACAATGGCATCAGGTCCATCTGCCTGCTCGACCTGCAGGTACGCCAGGCGACCATCGGCCGAGAAGCCGAGCGGCGCCTCGATGCGCTTGCTCAGGGATTCATCATTGAGCAGGACCCAGTCGCTGTTGCTGCCCGTGCGGTAGTAGAGCTTCTGCGTGCCATCGGTAACGACAGCGCGTGCGAAACGCACCTCGCCCTGCTCATCGGTCGTGAAGTCCGCATCGGGAATGGGAGCGCGCGCCACGGCGTTGCGGCGACCGGTGATCACGTCCATGCGCTCGACCTGCGCATGCGAACTGCCGACCAGCGGGATCACCGTCACCAGCGCGTTGCGGTCATCGTCCTTGAGCTCATCACTGAGGTAGGCGGCCACCAGGCCTGCCGGCTTGACCTTGATGTTGGTGCCCAGGCTCTGGTCGGCAACCCGGTACCCCACCAGCAGCTCGCCGCCCTTGCCGTTGGCATTGATACCGAACAGTTCACCGGTCGGCGTCGGCCGGTCCAGCACGCCCAACTTCTGTGCCATGCCCACCAGCAGCCGCTCGTTGCTGACCCAGTCGAAGGTGTGCGCGTGATCGTTGCGGGGCGGGCGGAAGCTGCCGACCATCTTCATGTCGGCAATGCGGTAGATCGCCAATGCGGTTCCCGCCTCCAGCGGAACCGTCGCGGCGATGTACTCGCCCCCTGGTGAAATCTTGATGTCGGTAAACGACTCCTGCCGCAGATAGCGATCCAGGTCCAGCGTTGCGGCCGATGCCCCACCCACAACCGCGCCCAACAGTACAGCCAGCACAATCCTGCGCATCCTTCCCCCATGGAAAACCGGACACCCTGTCCGGATGCACGATTCTAGGCACGTGACCGTTTGCCGCGCCACATCGGCAGAAAAAACGACGGCACCGTTGCCGGTGCCGTCGTTACCACTACCTTGGAGAGAGAGTCAGGACGTGGGTTCGGGGGGCGTGCGCCGGGTCAGTGGACCCCGCGCACCGCCAACGTAAGGGCCAGGATGCTGAGGATCACGGCGATGGTGCCGTCGAGCACGCGCCAGGTACTGGGCTTGGTGAACAGCGGCGCCAGCAGGCGTGCGCCCAGGCCCTGCGCGGTCAGCCACAGGCAGCTGGCAGTCACCACACCGGCGGCGAAGGCCATGCGGGCGTTGCCGAAGTTCTCGGCGATCGAGCCGATCACCATCATGTCCAGCCAGAAGTGCGGGTTGATCAGCGAGAAGCCGACCGCGGCCATCAGCACCGCGCGGCGGCTGCCGTCGTCGCTGTCAGCCTCGCCCATGCCGCCGCCACCGGCAATCGCACGGCGTGCCGACTTCATGGCGTACCAGGCCAGGAACGCGACGCCGGTCCACAGCACGGCGGTGGTCAGCCACGGCAGCGCCGAAGTGAGCGTGCGCAGGCCGGCCACGCTGGCAAAGATGAAGATCGCATCGATGGCCGCACAGGTGGCAACCACCGGCACGATGTGCTTGCGCAGGATGCCCTGGCGCAGAATGAAGGCGCTCTGGGCCCCGACCACGGCGAACAGGCCGATGCCGGTAGCTGCACCAGAGAACCAGGCACCGAGGCCGGTGCTGGCGGAGATGACCGAGAACATGGGATTCAGTGCCTTTGCTTGCTTGGGGGGACGGTGCCTCGCGAAGGCGGACAGCACCGGAACGGGCGCCATTGTCGCGCCGCAACATGAAAAAGACGAGCTAAACTTCCTAAACCAACATTAGCGGAACTTAATTCGATGCGTATCGACCATGCCCAGCTGCGCGCCCTCGCCGCAGTGATCCGCGAAGGCAGCTTCGACCGCGCCGCGCAGTCGCTGAATGTCACGCCCTCGGCCATCTCGCAGCGGGTCAAGGCACTGGAGGACCGGGTCGGTCGCCTGCTGGTCAAGCGCGGCACCCCGGCCACCGCCACCGCCGAGGGCCAGGTGCTGGTGCAGCTGGCCGAGCAGACCGCCCTGCTCGAGCACGACGCCCTGCACCGGATGGGCCTGGCCGATGAGGACCTGCCGCAGGCCAGCATTCCGGTGGCGGTGAACCACGACAGCCTGGAAACCTGGTTCCCGCAGGCCGCCTCGCAGTTCGCACAGAGCACCGGCACCACCCTGGACCTGCGCGTGGAGGACCAGGACCACACCGTCGAACTGCTGCGCCAGGGCACGGTGCTGGGTGCGGTGACCACGCTGGACGAGCCGGTGCAGGGCTGCCAGATCCACGCGCTGGGCAGCATCCGTTACGCCGCCACCTGTACCCCCGAATTCCGCGAACGCCATTTTGCCAAGGGCGTGACCGCGCAGGCGCTGGCGCAGGCGCCGGTGCTGGTGTTCAACCGCAAGGACGAAATGCAGTCGCGCTTTGCCCGGCGCATGGCCGGCGACGACCTGCCCAGCACCGCGCCGACCTGGTGGATTCCCTCCACCCGCGCCTTCGTGCAGGCCAATCTGGGCGGCATGGGCTGGACCATGAACCCATTGCCGCTGGTCAAACGGCACCTGGACGCCGGCCGCCTGGTCTACGTACGCCAGCGCGCGTGGGAGGACGTGCCGCTGTACTGGCAGCACTGGAAGGGTGACGTCCAGACCATGGCCCTGCTGACCCGCGCCGTGCTGGATGCCTCCTCAGCGCTGGTGCGGCGCAAGCGCTGAGGCAGCGCCGCAAAAAGGGGACGGAGGGGATTAAGTCGTTTAAGGCCCAAACGACATTCTGGGCAAAGACGACTTAATCCCCTCCGTCCCCTTTTTGCTCCATCCAATCTCCACGAAGTCTCCACACCGGGTCCATGCGTGATGCGGATACTGGTCGGCCGATCACTGCAAGGATGCCCTGCATGCCTGTATTCGTCCGCGATGCGCGCCCCGAAGATGCCGCCGCCTGCATCGACCTGCGCGGGCGCACCCGCGAGAACGGCTTCAGTGCCGCGCAGTTGGCGGAGCTGGGCATCACGCCGGAAAGCTGGGCGGCCGGCATCGCCCAGGGCGATTCGATCGGCCGCGTTGCCTGGGAAGGCGAACGCATGGCCGGCTACTGCTTCGCCGACCGCGACAGCGGCGAGGTGCTGGTGCTGGCCCTGCTGCCGGACTACGAAGGCCGTGGCGTCGGTCGGCAGCTGCTGCAGGAAGTGGTCAGCCTGACCCGCGATGCGGGCCACCGGCGCCTGTTCCTGGCCTGCTCGGCCGACCCGCGTTCGCGCTCGCACGGCTTCTACCGCCGCCTGGGCTGGCGTCCGACCGGCGAGATCGATGAGGCCGGTGACGAGATTCTGGAGCTGGTCTGATTGAAGGCGTCGCCAGGCATGGCCTGGCGCTACTGGGGCTACGATCGCCAGGCTTGGGCCCGCCGCTCACGTGACGGGGCCGCGAAACGTCGGATGCTGCGTTGCATCAAAAACGGACCGGATCCGGTTAGAATCGCGGATGGATGGCGCAAGGCGTTGTTTCTTCACGCCCTTTCCCTGCCCCACGCGCATCCTGACCCCTTCCCCTCCGCCAACGATCCCGCCCCCATGAAGAAATTTGGCAAGGCCCTGCTCGCCCTGCTCGTGCTGCTGTTGCTGGCCGCCGCGCTGTTCCTGTACTGGCCGCTGACCCAGCGCTCGGTGCCCGCCGCCAGCAACGACAAGCCCGTCGACGTTGTGCTGGTCGGCGCCGGCATCATGAGCATCACCCTGGCCACCTACCTGCAGGAACTGCAGCCGGACTGGAACATCCAGGTCTACGAACGCCTCGACGGCGTCGCCGGTGAAAGCTCCGACGGCTGGAACAACGCCGGCACGGGCCACTCGGCCTTCGCCGAACTGAACTACACCCCCGAACTGCCCGACGGCAGCATCGAGACCAAGCGCGCGGTCGGCATCGCCGAATCGTTCGAGGTCTCGCGCCAGTTCTGGTCGCACCAGGTGAAGGAAGGCCGCCTGAGCCAGCCCAGCGACTTCATCAACCCGACCCCGCACATGAGCTTCGTCTGGGGCGATGACAACATCGCCTACCTGCACAAGCGCCAGCAGGCCCTGGTGAAGAATCCGCTGTTCTACGGCATGCAGTACTCCGAGGATCCGGCACAGATCAAGCAGTGGGCACCGCTGCTGATGGAAGGCCGTGACCCGAAGCAGAAGGTCGCCGCGACCTGGATGCCGCTGGGCACCGACGTCAACTTCGGAGTGATCACCCGCCAGCTGACCACCGGCCTGCAGCGCAGCCCGAACTTCAGCCTGCACCTGAACCACGAAGTGAGCGCACTGCGGCAGAACGCTGACAAGAGCTGGAACGTGACGGTAAAGGACCTCAAGGCCGGAACCGAGTCCACCACCCACGCCCGCTTCGTGTTCATCGGTGCCGGTGGCGCCGCGCTGAAGCTGCTGCAGATGTCCGGCATTCCGGAATCGAAGGACTACGCCGGCTTCCCGGTCGGTGGCCAGTTCCTCGCCTTCCAGGGCCAGGACGTGACCTCGCGCCACGGTGTGAAGGCCTACGGCATGGCCGAAACCGGTTCGCCGCCGATGTCGGTGCCGCACCTGGATGCGCGCAAGCTGGACGGCAAGCCGGTGGTCCTGTTCGGGCCGTTCGCGCTGTACAGCACCAAGTTCCTCAAGCACGGCTCGTGGTGGGACCTGTACTCCTCGGTCACCCACAACAACGTTGGCCCGATGCTGGAAGTGGGCAAGGACAACCTGGACCTGGTGCAGTACCTGATGGCCCAGGCACGCCTGAACGATGCTGATCGCCAGGCCGAACTGGTCAAGTACTTCCCCAATGCCAAGCCGGGCGACTGGAAGCTGGTCACCGCCGGCCAGCGCGTGCAGATCATCAAGCGTGATCCGCTGAAGGGCCCGGTGCTGCAGTTCGGTACCGAGATCGTGACCGACAAGGACCACACCATCGCCGCCCTGCTCGGTGCCTCGCCGGGTGCATCGACCTCGCCGCCGATCATGCTGGACCTGATGGCCAAGGCCTTCCCGGACCAGATGAAGGCCGGCTGGGAAACCCGCCTGCGCGAGATCGTGCCGTCGTACGGGCGCAAGCTCAACGACAACGCCGCGCTGGTCAACGAGATCCGCACGCTGACCAGCCAGACCCTGCGCCTGCCGTACCTGGAGGTGCCGGTGGATGCGGACGCGGCATCGCCCGCTCCTGCGGTGGTGCCGGCAGCGGTTCCGGCACCAGCCAAGGAAAAGCGCAACGCCAACGAGGAACTGCAGGCGCTGTAAGCCTGGCAGATTCCCTGCAGCAGACACGGACGGCCACCTTCGGGTGGCCGTTCGCGTTTGGGCCGCTCCCTGCTGCAGAAAGCGATGCCCGGCGCCGGGAATCCTATGCACAATGACGCGAATTGTAATGTTGTTAAGAATTATTTACATTTGCGCCCTGCGCAGTGACCGCGCCCCTCCCAGATGGACCTGATGTGCCCGAAGCCGCCGCCCCGGGTGCTGGACGACTGTTGCCGCCCCCTTCCCGTCTCCGAGCTTCGAACCCACCATGTCCCTGACGTTCCGTAACCGCCTGCCCCGCCGCGCGCTGCTGCCGGCTGCCCTGCTCTCTTCGCTCGCGCTGGTCGCGTCTCCGGCGTTCGCCGAGGCCGCCGCCGATGCATCCGACGCCAAGACCCTGGACCGGGTCAGCGTCCGTGCCGAGCAGTCCGCTCCGCCATCCAGCACCACCCGCCTGGCGATCACACTGCAGGAAACCCCGCAGTCGGCCACTGCGATCAGCCTGAAGCGCCTGCAGGACGAATCGCTGTTCAGCATCAACGACGTGATGCGCAACGTCACCGGCGTAAGCGTGTCCTTCTATGACACCCAGCGCCCGCTGTACTACGCACGCGGCTTCGCCATCACCGACTTCCAGGTCGATGGCATTCCCACCTACAGCGGTTCCACCAACCAGGAATACGACACCGCTTTCTACGACCGCATCGAAGTGATCCGCGGTGCCAACGGCCTGCTCAGCGGCGCCGGCGTGCCGTCGGCCACGGTGAATCTGCTGCGCAAGCGGCCGGGCAAGGAGTTCGATGCCTCGTTCGCGGTCAGCGCCGGCAGCTGGGACTATCGGCGCATGGAGGCGGACGTGACCGCGCCGCTGACCGATGACGGCCGTTTCCGCAGCCGCGTGGTCGCCGCCTATACCGATCGTGGCCTGTATTACGACCGCTACGACGAGAACAAGATGGCCGGCATGGCGGTGCTGGAAGGCGACGTCACCGACAGCACCACGATCACCCTCGGTTACCAGAGCCAGGACAACAATCCGACCGGCTCGACCTGGGGCACCGTGCCGTTCTTCGACAACCAGGGCAATTTTGCGCACCTGCCGCGCTCGACCAACCTGTCGCCGAAGTGGAGCTACTGGAAGCGCGAGAGCAACACTGCCTTCGCCAACCTGGAACAGCGCTTCGGCGACAACTGGCTGCTGAAGATCAACACCGCCTACACCCGCGGCAACGTGCAGAATGTGCGCCTGTACGGCACCGGCAACCCGGACCCGGTGACCGGCTCGGGCATCTTCCTGCGCGCGGCCGCCGGTGATTCGAAGGACACCCGGCGCAACGTCGATGCTTACCTGACCGGCAGCTTCGATCTGTTCGGCCGCGACCACGACCTCACTGTGGGGGCCCAGTGGTCGGACCTGGAAGGCACGACGAATACCCTGGCACTGAACTTCCCGGCCGACTGGGCAACGTGTGTCAGCGCCACGGGTGCACGCGAACGCTGCTACTACATTCCCAACGTGTACAGCTGGAACGGCGATATCTCCGAGGTCACCTACCGCCGTACCGGCGCGCGCCGCGTGGCCAAGACCACGCAGAGTGGCATCTACCTGGCCACCCGCCTGCGCCTGGCCGATCCGCTGTCGCTGATTGCCGGCGCACGCCTGAGCCGCTGGGAAACCCTCAGCCGCTCCTACAACGCCGCAGGCGCCTACACCGGCACCAGCGGTGCATACAAGGTGAGTGATGAAGTCACCCCGTACGTGGGCCTGGTCTACGACATCACGCCGAACGTCTCGGCGTACGCCAGCTACACCGAGATCTTCAACCCGCAGAACTTCAAGGACCGCAACGAGAACCTGCTGGCGCCAGTACAGGGCTCGAACCTGGAAGCGGGCATCAAGACGCAGTGGTTCGATGGCCGCCTGACCGCCAATGCCGCCGTGTTCGAAGCCAAGCAGGACAACTACGCGGTGCGTGACATGGGCGTGCCGGAGGGTTCGCTGAGCGATGGCACCTCCGCCTACGTCGGCGTCAACGGCACCAAGGCGCGCGGTTGGGAGATGGACGTCAATGGCGAGATCCTGCCGGGCTGGATGGTCAATGCCGGCTACACCCACGTCAAGGTCACCCGCGCCGCCACCGATCTGCTGTACGCCAACCCGCCGAAGGATCTGTTGCAGCTCAACACCCAGCTGCAGCTGCGCGGTGCGCTGGAACGCCTGAGCGTTGGCGGTGGCGTGCAGTGGCAGAGCAAGGTGCAGGGCTACAACATCGCCTACCCGCTGGGCGGCACGGTGACGGTGAACCAGCCGGCCTACATGCTGGTGCAGTTCAACGCCAACTACCGCATCAGCGACAACTGGACGGCAACGCTGAGCGTGCGCAACGCACTGGACAAGACCTACTGGGCGAATCTGGACTACAACAACTACGGCGAACCGCGCTTCGTGTCGGCCAGCCTGCGCTGGAAGTTCTGAGCCACCAGAAACGGTAGTGCCGGCCGCTGGCCGGCTCCAAGCGATGCATCGATGACGCGGAGCCGGCCAGCGGCCGGCACTACCCCGATCGATGCGGGTCATCCTCCATTTCAATCTGAATGGGCCCGCCTTCGCGCGGGCCCTTCTTTTTGCTGCAGTGCGGGTTGCATGCCCGACTGTAATTATGCCGTAATTACATCGACACCAATCGGAAGCCGGTCGATGAACCCGAGCTGGGATACGTTGGAACGCAGCCGCCAGGCCCGCCTGGAACGTGCCGCACAGTGGGCCCGGGGACGTGAGGTCGCCGCCACCGACGTGGGCGAGCTGCTGCACGCGCTGCTGGAGCCGGGCGACAAGGTCTGCCTGGAAGGCAACAACCAGAAGCAGGCCGACTTCCTCGCCCAGTGCCTGGCTGACCTCGATCCCGCGCGGGTGCATGACCTGCACATGGTGCAGTCGGTGCTGTCGCTGCCCTCGCACCTGGATGTGTTCGAACGCGGCATCGCCTCGAAGCTGGACTTCTCGTTCTCCGGCCCGCAATCGGTGCGGCTGGCCAACCTGGTGGCCGAAGGGCGCATCCAGATCGGTGCCATCCACACCTACCTGGAACTGTTCGGCCGCTACTTCATCGACCTCACGCCCCGCGTAGCGATGGTCGCCGCGCAGGCGGCCGACCGCCACGGCAACCTCTATACCGGCCCCAACACCGAAGACACCCCGGTGATCGTCGAAGCAACCGCGTTCGGTGGCGGCATCGTCATCGCCCAGGTCAACGAGATCGTCGACACCCTGCCCCGCGTCGATATCCCTGCTGACTGGGTCAACTTCGTAGTGCAGGCCCCGAAGCCGAACCACATCGAGCCGCTGTTCACCCGCGACCCGGCGCAGATCTCCGAGATCCAGGTGCTGATGGCGATGATGGCGATCAAGGGCATCTACGCCGAGTACGGCGTCAACCGCCTCAACCATGGCATCGGCTTCGACACCGCGGCCATCGAGCTGCTGCTGCCGACCTACGCCGAATCGCTCGGGCTGAAGGGAAAGATCTGCCAGCACTGGGCCCTCAATCCACACCCCGCACTGATTCCGGCGATCGAATCGGGCTTCGTCAAATCGGTGCATTCGTTCGGTTCCGAACTGGGCATGGAGAAGTACATCGCCGCACGCAGCGATGTGTTCTTCACCGGTGCCGATGGCTCGATGCGCTCCAACCGCGCGTTCTCTCAGACCGCCGGCCTGTATGCCTGCGACATGTTCATCGGTTCCACCCTGCAGATCGACCTGCAGGGCAACAGCTCCACCGCCACCCGCGACCGCATCGCCGGCTTCGGTGGCGCACCGAACATGGGCTCCGATGCACGTGGCCGCCGCCATGCCAGCGAGGCCTGGGTCAAGGCCGGCCAGCAGGCCGCACGCCCCGGTGAGATGCCGCGTGGCCGCAAGCTGGTGGTGCAGATGGTGGAAACCTTCCGCGAACACATGGCACCGGCCTTCGTCGATCGGCTGGACGCCTGGGAGCTGGCCGAGCGCGCGGACATGCCGCTGCCACCGGTGATGATCTATGGCGACGACGTCAGCCATGTACTGACCGAAGAAGGCATCGCCAACCTGCTGCTGTGCCGCACCCCTGAAGAGCGCGAACAGGCGATCCGCGGCGTGTCCGGCTATACCGCCGTGGGCATGGGGCGCGACCGCGCGATGGTGGAGAACCTGCGCGACCGCGGCGTGATCCGCCGTCCCGATGACCTCGGCATCTCCGTGCGCGATGCCAGCCGTGACCTGCTTGCGGCGCGTTCGGTGAAGGACCTGGTGCGCTGGTCCGGCGGCCTGTACGACCCGCCCAAGCGCTTCCGCAACTGGTAAGGGGCTGAGCATGGAAACCCTCGACTATCGATTCGAAGGACACACGGCGGTGCAGTTTCCGCGCGATGCAGTGCTGGTCGGCGTACTGGCCTCGGGCAACCTGGAAATCCTGCTGGAACCGGCCGCACTGGACGGCGCGATGACGGTGCGCATCATCACCGCCGCGCAGGGCTTTGGCCGCGTATGGGAGGCGGTGATCGGTGATTTCGCACAGCGCCATCCGCTGCGCGATGTACGCGTCTCGATCAATGATGCCGGTGCGACCCCGGCGGTGGTCAGCCTGCGCCTGGGCCAGGCGGTGGAAACCCTGCTTGCTGGAGATCCACGATGAGCCGGACGCAGCGCCACAGTTACTACGAAGCCGATGCACGCGAGCGCATCGCCGGCCTGGCCGACGCCGGCTCGTTCCGCGAATTCCTCGGCCCGGCGCGGCGGATGATCAGCCCGCACCTGGCACAGCTCGACCAGCCCGCGGCGTTCGACGACGGCATCGTTGTCGGCGAAGCCACACTGCGCGGCCGACGCGTGCTGCTGGCCGCACAGCAGGGTGAATTCATGGGCGGCGGCGTGGGCGAGGTGCACGGCGCCAAGTTGACCGGGCTGCTGCACCGTGCAGCAGAAACCCGACCTGACGGTGTGCTGCTGCTGCTCGATACCGGCGGCGTGCGCCTGCACGAAGCCAACGCGGGGTTGATCGCCATTTCCGAGATCATGCGCGCCACGCTGGATGCGCGCGCTGCAGGCGTCCCTGTGGTGGCGCTGATCGGCAGCGGCAACGGCGCATTCGGTGGCATGGGCATCGTCGCCCGCTGCTGCAGCACGGTGGTCATGTCCGAGGAAGGCCGGCTGTCACTGTCCGGGCCGGAAGTAATCGAGACCGTGCGTGGTGTGGAAGAGTTCGATTCCCGCGATCGCGCGCTGGTCTGGCGCATAACGGGAGGCAAGCACCGCTACCTGATCGACCAGGCACAGGTGCTGGTGCCCGATGCCATCGAGGCGTTCGCGCAGGCTGCCAGTAATGCGCTGCAGCCCGATACCAGCAGCACCGATCCAGATACTGCACTGGCCGCGCTGCAGGAACGCCATGCGGCACTGAAGGCGCGCGTGCAGGCCTGGGGCGATTGCCGCGATGGCCTGGAGATCTGGGCGCGGCTGGGTATCACTGCCCCCGAGCGACTGCCGCTGCTCGACACCGATGCGTTCCTCATCGCCACCGCCGACCGGAGCCTGCCATGAGCATGCCGCTGCAGACCCTGCTCGATGCCCTGTTCCCGCATGGGCATGCCATTGCGGTGAACGATTCGGTGCTGACCGGCAGCGCCACCACCGAGGATGGCGAGGTGACCGTGATCGGTACCGCCGACAAACTCGAAGTCGGCGTGGACCACGCATTGGCACTGGCCAAAGCCGTGCTTGCCAGCACCGCCGCGCTTCCACAGCGACCGATCGTGATGCTGGTGGACACCGCTGGCCAGCGCCTGGCGCGGCGCGACGAACTGCTTGGCATCAACGGCTACTTCGCTCACTTGGCGCAGACGCTGGATCTGGCACGCCGACGCGGTGCGCGGCTGGTGACCCTGGTCTATGGCGAGTCGGTCAGCGGCGGCTTTCTGTCGTTCGGCCTGATGGCCGACCACATCCACGCCCTGCCCGATGCACAGGTGCGGGTGATGGACCTGCGCGCGATGGCGCGGGTGACCAAGCAACCGCTGGAGAAACTGCAGGCACTCAGCCAGACCTCGCCGGTGTTCGCGCCGGGCGTGGAGAACTACGTGGCGATGGGTGCGGTGGAATCGCTGTGGGAGGGGGATCTTGCCCAGCACTTGCTGCAGGCGCTGCGCACGCCCGCCGAAGGCGACCTGCGTGCCGCACGCGGCGCACAGCGCGGCGGTCGTACCCTGGCGGCAGGGGTTTCGACTGCGGTGGCCCACGGCGATGCCTGAGCGGCCCGCCCGCCACACGCTGGCCTGGCTGTCGGCCGATGCCGACTGGCGGGCTGACGTGACTGCACAGAAACCACGCCTGGCAGCGTGGTTCGCGCAGGGCCTGCCGGCCATGGTGGCGCGCTGTGCGGCGGACGACCCCGACCCTCGGCTGCGCCTGGGGGTACCGCTACCGCCAAGCGAAGGCAAGCAACGGCTGGCGCTGCGCGTGGCCCTGCAGGACGTCCAGCAGCTGCAGCCTCCCCCACCCTTGGATCACGTTCTCGCCGGCGGCGTTCCGGCGGATTGGCAGGCGGCGTTGCAGGCAATGCTGCGGCTTGCACCGGCCCGCGTGTTCGGCGCCTTCGCATGGCAGCACCTCACCGGACTGCCCTATGTGCACCCGCGCTCGGACATCGACCTGCTGTGGCAGGTGGATGACGCGCGCCAGGCCGACCTGCTGGTCGAACGCCTGCAGCACTGGGAAAGCGCCTATGGGCATCGCGTGGATGGCGAACTGTGCCTGGTGGATGGTGGCGCGGTGAACTGGCGCGAATACGCCGGTCGCAGCCGCGAAGTACTGGTCAAACGCATTGATGGTGCCGCTCTGGAACTGCGCGAGGCCTTGTTCAACGCCACTGGAGTTGTCGCATGAACGCCGTCGTGAAGCGCGTCGCCCGGTCCACCCCGGCGGTGGACAGCGCGCGCCTGGGGCGCCTTGCCATCGCCAGCCTGCACGCCGAACTGGCCCTTGCCCCCAAACCGGGACTGGTTACACCGTTCGATCGCGGCAGCCACCACGACATGGATGCCGGCACCTTCCTGCGCAGCCTGTTCGCGTTGCGCCACTATTTCATCGCCGTGGCCGACGCCGGTGCCGGCGCGGCGCCGTTCCAGACGCTGCGCCGGCATGGCATCGCCGCCGAGATATCGATGCTGCACGCCACTGCGGGCATCAACACCCATCGCGGTGCGATCTTCAGCCTTGGCCTGCTGGTGGCCGCGTCCGCTGCCTGCTGGGGCCGCGCGGGCCGTGTCGCCGCAGCCGAGCAGGTCTGCCAGGAAGTGCGCCGTTGGGCGCCCGAGCTCGCCGACGCGCCTCTGGATGCGAACAGCCCTGGCCAGCGCGCGCGTGCACGGCACGGCGTGCAAGGTGTGCGCGAACAAGCGGCCGCCGGCTACCCGCTGCTGCGCGAAGTGGCACTGCCTGCCCTGCGCCACGCACTGGCCAGCGGCCTGCCGCGCGAGGCCGCGATGTGCCAGACCCTGATGCAGCTGATCGCGTGCGTGGATGACCTCAACCTGCTGCACCGCGGCGGCGCCGACGGCCTGCGCTGGGCCCAGCGGCAGGCACGCACCTTCCTGGACGCCGGTGGCACCTTCGCGCCGGACTGGCAGGTACATCTGCGTCGCATCGGTGACGGCTTCGTCATGCGCCGGCTGAGCCCGGGCGGCAGCGCAGACCTGTTGGCCTGCAGCGTGTTCCTGCTGCAGCAGGAGCAGGCATGAGCCTGGCCCTGCTCTGCCCCGGCCAAGGCGCGCAGCACGCGGCGATGTTCGATCGCGTGCGCGATCTGGCTGCCGCGCGGCCGGTGCTCGATGCCACGAGCGAACTGCTCGGCCGCGATGTATTCGCCGCTGCGGCGGCCGACGACCACTTCGACAATGTGCGGGCGCAACCACTGCTGTGCGCAGCAAGCCTGGCGCATTGGCAGGGCCTGCGCGAGGTATTGCCAACGCCGACGGTGATCGCGGGTTACAGCATCGGCGAGCTGGCCGCACATGCCATCGCCGGCGGCGTCGATGCGGCCACCTGCCTTGCCCTGGCTGCGCAGCGCGCGCTGTTGATGGACAGTGCCAGCCCCGCCGATGCAGGCCTGCAGGCAGTGCTTGGCCTGGAACGCCATGTACTGCAGCCGCTGTGCGATCTGCACGGAGCGCACGTGGCCATCGCCAACGGGCAGGACCATTTCATCGTGGGCGGCACGCACGCCTCATTGCAGCGGCTGGCCGATGCCGCGCGGCCGCAGGGTGCGGACATCCGTCCACTGCCGGTGCACGTGCCTGCACACACACCGTTGCTGACAGCGGCGGTCGCACCGTTCGCTGCCGCACTCGACGCCTCGCCACTGCAGGCCCCACGCCTGCCGCTGCTGGCCGGCATCGATGCGCGACCGGTGCGGGATCGCGCAACGGCAGTCCACACGCTGTCGGCGCAGCTCGCGCAGACCATCGAATGGGCGCAGGTGATGCGCCAGGCCTTCGAGCGTGGCGCGCGGGTGTTCCTGCAGCTGGGCCCGGGCAACGCATTGGCGCGCATGATCGCGCCGGCCTATCCGTGTTGCGAAGTGCGCGCGGTGGAAGAGTTCCAGAGCCTTGAAGGCGCCGCGGCGTGGGTCCGCAGCGCGCTGGAGCGGCTGCAGTAACGGGTTCGAGCAGTACGTATCACGCAACACGCAGTACGTCGCCTTACCCCGGGATGGCGGGTCTCCATCCGCGCTGTACGTGAGTCACGTGTCTGGGAGGGCGCATGAGTCCACAAATCGCAACGATCATCGGTCTGGTGATCATGTTCATCGTCGCCACCGCGATGCCGATCAACATGGGTGCCGTCGCCTTCGCGCTGGCCTTCATCATCGGCGGGCTGTGGGTCGACATGGGCGGCAAGGAGGTCCTGGCCGGCTTTCCCGGCGATCTGTTCCTGACCCTGGTCGGCATCACCTATCTGTTCGCCATCGCGCAGAAGAACGGCACCATCGACCTGCTGGTGCACTGGGCAGTGAAAGCCGTTCGCGGCCATATCGTGGCCATTCCGTGGGTGATGTTCGTGATCACCGCGGTCCTCACTGCGTTCGGTGCACTGGGCCCAGCGGCGGTCGCGATCATCGGCCCGGTCGCGCTGCGCTTTGCCAAGCAGTACAACATCAATCCACTGATGATGGGCCTGCTGGTCATCCATGGTGCGCAGGCGGGCGGCTTCTCGCCGATCAGCGTGTACGGCAGCATCACCAATGGCGTGGTGCAGAAAGCCGGGCTGGAAGTGACCGAGATGGCGGTGTTCCTGACCAGTCTGGGCTTCAACTTCATGATGGCGACGATCTGCTTCTTCGCCTTTGGTGGCATCGCCCTGCTGCGCCGTGGCTCGATCACCGCAGCAGGAACACTCGGCAATGCCGAGCTGGCGATGGCCGGTGGCCCGCAGGCGTCGTCGCGCCAGTTCGCGATCGAAGGTCATGGCGCGCTGGTCGCGGCAGGCGGCGGCACGCTCAGCAATGATCCGGTGGCACTGGATGCGGTGAACCTGACCCGCGAGCGGTTGTTCACCCTGATCGGCCTGCTCGGCCTGGGCGTGGCCGCGCTGATCTACAACCTCAACGTCGGCCTGGTCTCGATCACCGTGGCGGTGGCGCTGGCGCTGTTGTCCCCGCAGAGCCAGAAGGGTGCGGTCGATGGCATCAGCTGGTCCACCGTGCTGCTGATCTGCGGCGTGGTGACCTACATCGGCGTGCTGGAACATGCCGGCGCGGTGGACTTCATCGGCAACGGTGTGTCCGACATCGGCATCCCGCTGCTCGGTGCGCTGCTGGTCTGCTACGTCGGCGGCATCGTCTCCGCATTCGCTTCGTCGGCAGCGGTACTCGGCGCGACGATCCCATTGGCGGTGCCGTTCCTGATGCAGGGCCACCTCAGCGCCGCCGGCGTGATCTGCGCGCTGGCGGTGTCATCCACCATCGTCGATGTCAGCCCGTTCTCGACCAATGGCGCACTGGTGGTGGCCTCGGCAGCGAAGGAAGAGCGCGAGACCCTGTTCCGCCGCTTCCTGGTCTACAGCGGCCTGGTGGTGGCACTGGGGCCGTTGCTGGCCTGGCTGGTGTTCGTGGTGCCAGGCTGGATGTAACGACCCAACGGTAGTGCCGGCCGCTGGCCGGCACTCTCATGAAGCCATCCAGCAATCATGGGTTGCCGGCCAGCGGCCGGCACTACCTGGCGGTACACTTCCACCATGGCCATTGCCCCTGCCCCGCGGTCACCGAAGAAGCGCGCACCCCTGTACGAAGAGGTGGCCGAACACGTGCGCGAGCGCATCTACGATTACCGGCTGCCGCCGGGAGAATGGATCGACGAGCCCGCGCTGTGCGAAGAACTGGGCATCAGCCGCACGCCCCTGCGCGAGGCGCTGAAGCTGCTGGCCGCCGAAGGCCTGGTGCAGATCGATGCCGGTCGTGGCAGCCGGGTCACCCGGTTGACGCTGGAAGACCTCAACCAGCTGTTCCCGGTGATGGCGATGCTGGAAGGCCGTTGCGCGCATGAGGCGGTGAAGCACATCGACGACGCCGGCGTGCAGCAGTTGGAAGACCTGCATGCAGCGATGGAAGCAGCGGCGGCCGAGGGCAACATCGCCGAGTACTACCGCAACAACTACCTGATCCACGAAACCGTGCAGCACTACGCGGGCAACCCGTGGCTGATCCGCATCACCCACGACCTGCACCGCATCCTGAAGATGCATCGTGGCCGCCAGCTGCTGACCCCGGGTCGCACCGCGCAGTCGCTGGCCGAACACCGCGAGCTGATGGAATGCTTCCGCCGCCGCGACGCGCAGGCTGCCGAACGCACCATGGAACGCCATCTGCTGAGCCAGGGCCAGGCACTGGCCGCCTATGTGGCGGCAGGGGGCCTGTTGAACGTTCCCGCGCCGTTGCCGACCGAAGGCGGCGGCTGAGCTGTTGAGGTTGCCGGCCAGCGGCCGGCACTACCGGCCGCAGCCAACCGCTGTTCTGTAGAGTCGAGCCATGCTCGACTGCCTTTCGATCAGGCACCGCGGCGTTGGAGCGAAGTGCAGTCGAGCATGGCTCGACTCTACAGAGACCTCAATCGCTGCAGCTGCCAGCACCACCGTCACTGCTGCCGCCGTCGCTTCCACAGTCGGAGCTGCTGTAGCTGTGATGACTGTGGCTGTCCCCGGAATAGCCGCCGGAGAAATCGGCGGGCCCACCGCCACTGCCATCGCTCCGCGCGGGTGAGCCATCGGCCGTGGCCACTGCCATGCACAGGATCGCACCGACCAGCGGCAGCAGCCAGACCAGCAGCAGCTGCACCGCCCGCCCCCCGGCCGACAGGCCATCGCGCCTGACGATCACCACGGTAGCCACCACGTTCAGGCCCAGCACCAGCAGGACCAGCAGAAGGGTAACGATCAGCATTCGGCGACTCCATGCCTGGACTGGGGGCATTATGGCCTGCCACCCCGGCAATGGCCCTGCCTGTCATGAAGATGGGACAATGTAGGGCGCGCCGGCCTGCTTCCGGGCCGCCGGCGCCCCCCGCACCACACGGAAGAAGAAGAACAACAACATGCTGAAAGTCATTTTCGATACCGACCCGGGCGTCGACGACGCCCTGGCGCTGCTGTACCTGCACAAGCACGCACAGATCGACCTGATCGGCGTCACCACCACCTTCGGCAACGCCTCGGTGGAGTCGACCACGCACAATGCGCTGTACCTGAAGCAGGCCTGGGGCTTTGCCGCTCCGGTCGCACGCGGTGCCGGCGGCCCGCTGCAGCCGGAAGCCACCCCGGAAGCCTGGCCGGTTCACATCCATGGCCACAACGGCCTGGGCAACCACCCGGTGCCGGCCAGCCTGGACGTGGCCGCCGATGCGCGCCCCGCCCACCAGCTGATCATCGACCTGGTCCGCGCCCATCCGGGCGAGGTGACCCTGGTCGCGGTCGGCCGCATGACCAACCTGGCCCTGGCCCTGCAGCAGGCCCCGGACATCGCCGGCCTGGTGCGCGGCGTGGTGATCATGGGTGGCGCTTTCCACGTCAACGGCAACATCACCCCGGCCGCCGAGGCCAACATCTGGGGCGATGCCGAAGCCGCCGACGTGGTGTTCACCGCCAGCTGGCCGGTTACTGCGATCGGCCTGGACGTGACCACCCGCGTGGAAATGGACCGTGACGGCCTGGACACGCTGGCTGCCATCGGCGGTGCCGACGCCGAGCTGGTGCGTGCGCTGTCGCAGGACTACGTGGACTTCTACCTGCAGGCCGGCCACAAGGGCATGGTCGTGCACGACTGCTGCGCGTGCATCGCGCTGACCCGCCCGGAGCTGTTCCAGTTCGAGCACGCCAGCGTGCGCGTGGCCACCGACGGTGTCGCCCGCGGCATGACCATTCCCAAGCCGGAAGGCCTGGCGTTCGGTCCCAGCGTGTGGGATGGCCACGTGGTGCAGTCGATTGCCATCGGCGTGGATGCGGCCGCGGTACTGGCCGACATCGAGCAGACCCTGAAGGTCTGACCTGCTAGCGCCTGGCCCTGCCCGGGACCGTCTCGGGCAGGGTCCACAGCACCGGCAGCACCAGCACCGCCACCAGCGCGATCATCGCGCCCGGCGCCGCTGCCCAGCCGCTGCGCTCCACCCACCATTGCGCCAGCCATGGCGTTGCCCCGCCGAAGAACGCCGTGGCCATGGTCACCCCCAGTGCCAGCCCGCTGACCCGCCCTTCGCCGGGGAACTGCTCGGCCGTGGCCGGGGCCGCCACCGCGCTCACGCCACCGGCCACGCAGGCCAGCAATACCGCGGCCAGCGCGATGCCCAGCGGCGTCGCCTGCGCCATCCACGCGAACAGGGACAGCGGCAGCAGCGCTGCCAGCACGGTCAGGCCCAACAGCACCGGCCTTCGTCCGACGCGGTCGGACAATGCGCCGCACAGGGGCGTGATCGCGATGACCGCCACGGCCGCAATCGTCGACAGCCACAGCGCATCGCCCTCATCGTGGCCCCGCGCATGCAGGAATGCGGGCACATAGGTGATGCCGACGTAGTAAGTAATCGAGCCCAGCGCCGAGATCGCGAACGTGCGCGCTACTGCCAGCGGGTGGTTACGCAATACGTGGCGAAGCGGCGTAGCCGGAATACTGCCCTCGCGACGCTGGCGTTCGAACTCCGGCGATTCGTGCATGCCCGAGCGCGCGACCAGGATCACCAGTGCCAGCGCGGCACCGAAGAAGAACGGAATGCGCCAGCCCCAGCTGTCCAGCTGCGCGGTGGGCAACAGCGCCACGGTCAGCGCGGAGATCGCTACCGCCAGTAGCGCGCCCACTTCACTGGCCGCCGATGCCAGCGAGGTCACCAGGCCACGTCGCCGCACCGGCGCGCTTTCCAGTAGATACGCCACCACGCCGGTGTACTCACCACCTACCGAGAACGCCATCACGCAGCGCAGCACCAACAGCAGCACGCCCGCCGTAGTGCCCGCCGTGGCCGCTGTCGGCAGCAGCGCGGTGGCCAGCATCGCCGCTGCCATCAAGGCCATCGATGCCAGCAGCATCCAGCGCCGGCCCAGGCGGTCGCCCAGGTGGCCGAAGCACAGTGCGCCCAGCGGGCGCATAAGGTAGGACACCGCAAAGCCGGCCAGGGTGACCAGCAGCGCCTGCTCGCCACCACCGAAGAACACCCGCGACAGCACCGTGGCGAAGTACAGGTACAAGGTGAAGTCGTACCACTCCACCACCGTGGACAGGCCGGCCACCCACATCGAGCGCTGCCGCTCGGCAGTCATTGCGTGTTCGCCTTCAACAGCCTCGATCCCGGTTGCGCAGGTTCGGGGCAGGATGTCATGGCCGGGGTGAAATACCGGTCATCGGCTGTCCGTCGCCTGCATGTATTGGGTTTCATGGCCGGTGAATCGCTCACCGTCAAAGCCGAAGCAGAAGCGTCCTTCCTCGAAAACGCGGTAGACCAGCAACGCACCATCAAGGCAGAACTGCTGCTGGTCCGCACCCGTTTCCAGGGTCCCGTAGCCGGCGGCGTCTCCGCCCTTCCCCGCCGGGCCGGTGAAGGCATCGATCGGCAATGGCGTGGCGCGTCCGGTGCGGGTGTCGACCAGCACCAGCGTGCGCTGGAAGTACTCGGGACGATCATCGACCTGTACCAGCAGATAGTGCTGGTTGAAATTGGGCTTCTGATGCTGGAGAGCTTCTTCAATGGCGGCCCGGTGCCGCGCATCGCAGAAGTCGACCGGGCTGTAGCGGTAGCTGCAACTGTCGTGGTCGTAGGGCAGGTTCATGCCGGAATAGCTCACGCCTGCCTGGCTGCCCGCGTCATCTCCCGGCTCCGGCGTGCTGCACAGCAGCCACGAGCGCTGCGCATCTTCAGGATCAGCCATCAGCTTCGGTTCGCGGCCCGCTTCGTAAGCCGCGCCACCCGGGAAGTCCTGCCCCAGGTGCTGGCGGGCGATTGAACGCGCCTTCTCCAACGGCAAGGCAATCCTGGCCCCACGGAACGAGACGAACGTCATCGTCGGCAGGATCACCTCTTCCACCGGCAATCCTTTCCATTGCCCACCCGTGCAGAACGTGGCGATCTCATTCTCTTCGTCCACCTTGCAGGGTTTCGGCGCATTCGCGGCCAGCCAGGGATGGGCCGGGCGATCGGTCTGAACGTCGATGTACCAGCCGTCCAGCACGCAGCTCGGCAGCGCATCGAGCAGCGGAGAGAGGTCTTCTGCCATGGCCGGGGCGGCAAGCGGTGTGCCCGCTGCGGGTGCTCCGGTCGGCGCATCCGTTGTGCGCTGGCATGCCGCCAGCGCGAGCAGACCAACCAGCAGCGCGACGTGGCGCGGACGCCGGATTGAATGATGCGCTCCCTGCATTGCGTGTTTCCTGGTTTCAGAACCCAGTGCAGATGATCGCCGATCCGGGGCCGGCTGGGACGCTGGGTGCTGCGCGACCTCCACGCATGGCGTGGAGCTACCCGGTGTGCTGGCTTACCGCCCTGTAAGCGGCGTAGGCATCGAGGATCTTCTGCATCCGGGCCTGCTGCTTCGCGCCCATCGGCACCCGCTGCACACGCTTCAGCAGCGTCTTCCACATATATCCGGAACGGAAGAAGTACGGGCGCACCTCAAGGAAGGTCAGCACGACATCCACCGTATCTGGATCGCGTTCGGCAAGTTGCTTCAGTGCATTGGCGTAGCCACCCGGGAAAGCAAGCTGTTCATAGCGCTGGTTGTATTCCGCGCAGGCTGCTGTGTGCCGCTGCATTTCTTCCGGGCCACGCCAGCGCGCGCCAGCGGCTTCGCGGATGGCTTGGCGCAGCCGATTGATCTCGTCCGCATTGGCGCGGATCAGACGTTCCATGGGTGCGCGGGGATGGGCCATGGTTCCTTCCATGTGGTTTGTCAGGGGTCACGGGGCGCGGCGCAGGGTGATCAGGGTGATCTCCGAAGGAACGCCGATGCGTGCCGGGAAACCGGCCCACAGGCCAGCACCATTGCTAACGTACAGTGTCATGCCATCCACCTCGTAACGCCCCGACACATAACCGCCATTGGCGCGCTTCACCAGCTGGTCCATGCCAATGATCTGGCCGCCATGTGTATGCCCGGACAGCTGCAGCTTCACCCCACGCGCGGCAGCCTCGCGTGCGTTGCGCGGGCGATGGTCGAGCAGGATCACCGGCGCGCCCGGATCGGCGCCAGCCAGCGCGGCCTCCAGGTCCGGCAGCGGCAGACCGTAGCGTGCGGCCACCGGGTCGGTGACGCCGGCAATGGTCAGCGCCGCGTCACCGCGTCGTACCTGCAGATGACTGTTCTCCAGCACCTGCATGTGCAGCGCGCGGAACGCCTGCATCCAGTCCTGGTACTGCGCGTAGTACTCGTGATTGCCGGTGATGGCAATGACGCCATCCGGCGCCTGCAGGTCGGCCAACGGACGCGCGTCGTCGCGACGGGCCTCGACACTGCCGTCGATCAGATCGCCAGTGATCACGATCAGGTCCGGCTTCAGTGCGTTGCTCTCCTCCACCACCCTGCGCACCCAGTCGCCGGTCAGCAGGCGGCTGGCATGGATGTCGGTCAGCTGCAGCACGCGATAGCCGTCGAACCCGGCCGGCAACCCGGCGATGCTCACCTCGATCTGCCTGGGCTTGGGCACCGCCATTCCCTGGCTGACGCCATAGGCGCTGACCAGCAGCGCCAGCACACCCGCCGCCGGGCGCAGCTTCGGCGCGCGCAACGCCGATACAGCACGTGGCCTGCGCAGGATGCGCGACACCAGCAGGCCCGCGTCCAGCACCAGCAGGAACAGCGCCAGCAGCAGTACGGCAGTCGAACCCGTGGCCAACGAGGCGATGGCCAGCTTCGGGATTTCCGGCGAGGCCATCGTGCCCCAGAACATGGCGACGATGCGCAGCTGCACGGCAACGCTCACCAGCAGCAGCGACAGCACGACCTTCATCCAGATGGGCATGCGTAGTGGCCAGAACAGGCGCCAGGCCACATACAGGCCCATCAACAAACCGATCGTACTCAGCACTGCAACCATCCGGGAAGGAAAACGGGCCCGCCATGGTGACGGTTGCCGGCAGTGTTGTGTAGAGCCGGGCCCGTACCCGGCTGCTCAGGAGGCAGTCGAGCATGGCTCGACTCTACAGAGGGCCAGTCGAGCAGGCTCGACTCTACGAAAGCCCGATGCGTTCAACCCGCAGGCGGGCGATGCGACGCTTCTCCATTGCCAGTACGGTAATGCGTACATCCGCAATCTCCACCGTGTCACCGATGTCCGGCAGGCGCCCCAGACGCTCCAGCACCAGACCGGAGATGGTCATGTAGTCGGCACTGCGCGGCAGCGACACGCCGGCCAGGCGCTGCAGGTCGTCCAGGGTCAGCGCACCGTCGGCCTCCCACTGGTTCTCGCCCTGCGCCTCCACGCCATAGCGCTCGTCCTGGGTGTCGACCAGGTCACCGGCAATGGCCGCCAGCAGATCGTTGGCGGTCACCAGGCCTTCCACACTGCCGTACTCGTCCACCGCTACCGCCAACGGCACCGGGTGCTGGCGGATCAGTTCCAGCGCCTGCAGTGCGCTGGCGCTGGACAGCACGTACTGCGGCTCGCGCAGGTTGCCCTCCAGCTGCAGCGGCCTGCCCTGCAGCAGGTCGGCCAGAAGGTCGCGGCTCTGCACCACGCCGCGCAGGCTGTCCAGGTCGCCATCACCCACCAGCAGGCGGGTGTGCGGCGATGCCACCAGGCGTGCCACCACATCCTCCTGCCCACGTGCCAGGTCGATCCACTGCACGTCGGCACGCACGGTCATCACGCTCGACACCGGGCGATCAGCCAGGCCCAGCACGCTGCGGATCATCTCGTGCTCGGCCGGCTGCAGGCGCTCTTCAGCATCCACCTGCTCGCTGGCCTCTTCGTCGTGATGGCCGTTGGCCGGCCGCGCGCCGAGCATCCTCAGTACGGCGTCGGCAGTACGTTGACGGAACGGCTGGCGGCGCTCGTTGCGCTCGCGATTGAAGCGCACCCACTGGTTGAAGGCTTCAACCAGGATCGAGAAGGCGATCGCCGCGTACAGATAACCCTTCGGGATCTTGTAGCCCAGGCCTTCGGCCACCAGGCTGAAACCGATCATCAACAGGAAGCCCAGGCACAGCACGACCACCGTAGGATGCTTGTTGACGAAACGGGTCAGTGGCTTGCTGGCCACCAGCATCAGCACCATCGCGATGGTCACCGCGGCATACATCACGCCCAGGTTGTCGACCATACCAACTGCGGTGATCACCGAGTCCAGCGAGAACACCGCATCGAGCACCACGATCTGAGCCACCACCATCGCGAAGCTGGCGTAGACCTTCTTGCCATCCTCGTGATGCTCGCGGCCCTCCAACCGCTCGTGCAGTTCCATCGTGCCCTTGAACAGCAGGAACAGACCACCGCCCAGCAGGATCAGGTCACGCCCGGAGAAGCTGTGGTCGAACAGCGTGAGCAGCGGTTCGGTCAACTTCATGATCCATGCCAGCGCGGCCAGCAGCACCAGCCGCATCAGCAGGGCCAGCGCCAGGCCGATCACCCGCGCGCGGTCACGCTGGTGCGGCGGCAGTTTGTCGGCCAGGATCGCGATGAACACCAGGTTGTCGATGCCGAGAACGATCTCCAGCACGACCAGGGTTGCAAGGCCCATCCATATCGAGGGGTCAGCCAACCATTCCATTTCAGGTCCGTTTCGTCAGTAGGTAAGGGAAAAGGGGAAACACTCAGTCAGCCTCCTGCGCCTGCGCCGGGTCATGCCCGAGCAGGTCACCGGGCGTGCACTGCAGCTCACGGCAGATCGCATCAAGTGTGGAAAAGCGGATGGCGCGCGCCTTGCCGGTCTTCAGGATCGAGAGATTGGCCAGGGTGATGTCGATGCGCCCGGCCAGCTCGGACAGGGTCATGCCCCGTTCCTGCAGCATGCGGTCCAGGGTGATGACGATCGCCATCAGATGACACCATCAAGATCGTCGCGCATCGCTGCACCCACCGCGAACACGCGGGCCAGTACGAACAGCATCAGCACCGCGACCAGGCCGGTGATCGACATGCCGCCGCCCACCTCCATCCAGGTGAAGTCCGGGCCCATCCAGGCCGCGTAGGCGCCGATCAGGATCGACAGCAGCTCCATTGCCAGCATCAGCCACGCCATGCGTTGCAGCCGCTGTGCATTGGCGTGGGTGAACGGCCGCTCGCGCGCCGCCGACTTCAACAGCCGCAGCAGGTGGCGCAGGAACATCAGGCACAGCACCAGCAGCGCGACGATCGCGCCCAGGCCCAGGCAGAAATGCAGGAACAGGTCGCTGCCATGCACGGCAGCGGCATCAGCGTCGTGGATGCTGTCGAGCAGCCAGCTGCGGTCGTGGGCGACCAGCGGCACGGCCAGCAGTGCGGCCAGGATGCCCAGCCAGCACATCGCCCGCACCGCCTGTACGGCGGCCTGGGCCAGGGTGAACAAGCCTCGCGCGGGTCTGGCGCGGGCGGGACGAGCGGTCAAGCGGCCTCCGGCATTGGGGTGGCCTCGCCGCCCCGGGTGGATTTATCGATAAACGATATACCACTTGCCGCGTGAAAGGCTGAATCGCGAGCGTGGGCCCTTCAGGGCCCAGGCGCGCCCTGCACCAGCATCGCTTCGCCCGGGGCCGCCGAGGCCATCGCCTGCACGCCGGCTTCGGCCGCCTGCCGTGTGACCAGGCGGAATCGCACCTGCAGCTTGCCCTGCCCCGGCGTGGCCCAGCCGTACTGGATGGCCACCTGATCGGCCGACAGCGGCCCACGCCCTGGCAGCGACCGCACCTGCAACGACTTCGGTGCGGCCTGCACCAACCGGGCGAATCCCTTCTGCACGACCGCCGCGTCGGCCTTTTCGGCGTAGACCGTACACGTGCCATCGTCAGCCCAGCTCACCGCATAGCGGCCACTGGCCAGAGGCACCATCCAGGCCACGCCCGATTGCCCCTGCAACAGCGTCGCGGCTTCGGCGGGCTGCAACGGCGACAGCCCATTGGATTCCATCAGCGACTGCAACCGCGCCGGGGCACCGATGTGCTGCATGCAGGCAGTATCGAACAGCTCGCTGAAGGGATCCTGCGCTGGGGCCTTGGCCTTTGCAGTACGCGCGGGTTGCGCCACCGCCAGGGTGGGCAGCAGGGCCAAAGCCAGCCAGAACACAGGACGCATCGGGATTCCACGCTACGGAAAACAGCAGGGAGGATGGCAAAGCCCGGGCGCCACGCGCAATGGGTCATGGCTTGACATGCGTAGATGACGCCCCCGGGTGCACCGATGATGCCGGCCAGCGGCCGGCACTACCGGGTGCTGTAGCGGTAGACCAGATCATCCGCATCGCTGCGCGCGGCCTGCACATCGAGCACGCCGCCCAGCCGCTGCGCAACGGCCTGTGATGCCATATTGTCCGGCGCCATGTAGCTGACCAGGGTCGGCAGCTGCGCCACCACGAAGGCCCAGTCGCGCAGCGCGCCGGCCGCCTCGGTGGCGAACCCCTGCCCTTCATGGCCGTCGTACAGCAACCAGCCCAGCTCCTTTTCAGGAAACAGCGGGCCATGATTGATCCCGACCTGGCCGATGCAGGCTCCCGTATCGGCACGCTCGATCATCAACGCGCCATGGCCGAACAGATGCCAGCTGGCGAGGTCATGGCAGAACTGCCCCCACGCCGCCACCTCACCGAACGGCCCGCCCATGCCCCGCGCACGCGGCGAGGCCAGGAACGCGGCATAGACGCCGAAGTCATCCAGCTGCTGTGGACGCAGCCGCAGGCGCACGGTGTGCAGGGTTGGAATCTCAAGCACGACGGCGCACAGGATCAGTACACGGCCAGGTGGCCACAACCGCGGCGCTGCGGCTGCCCTTCCATCGTCACCTGCACGCTGGCCAGGGTGTCCACACCTTCGGCAGTGCGACACGACTCACGCTTGATCTCGACGATGGCGGGCTGCTGGCCAAGCTCGCCGTTGAGCACGATCAGCGAGCTCGGTGCATCGGCCGGCTGCCCCGGATAGCGCAGCGTGCCCTTGTGGGTACGGCCGTCAGCGCTGAGGCTGGCATCGTGGTTGCCCTGGCCGGTGGAGGCGATCTCAATGCTCCAACCCGCACCGCCGCCGGTGAAAGCCGGCACCGGGCTCAGGTCGGCGGCAACCGAGGGGTGGCGTGGCGCATCCGCAGCGGTCTGCGACGAAGTGGAGGTACAGCCGGCCAGCATCCCGGCCAGCAGCGCTGCAGCAACGACGGGGCGAACGGTCATGATGCGCTCCTGCCAAATGGTCGAAGGTCCAGTCTAGGCAGCCATGCGTGCGCCAGCGATGAACATGATGTTTCAGCGTGGAATGCGCCCACCACCGGCGACCCGCACGCGGTCGCGGCCCTGCGCCTTGGCCTGGTACATGGCCGCATCGGCGGCACGCAGCAGGGTCCGCCAGCCCAAGGCGTCGGTAGCACCGCGGGCCACGCCGAAGCTGGCGGTCACCCGCAGCACGGTACCGCCGGCCACCACGATGTCCAGCTGCTGCAGCGCAAGCCGCAGCGATTCGGCCAGCTGTCGGCCAGCGGCCAGGTCACCGTCGGCCAGCAGCACCAGGAACTCCTCGCCACCATAGCGGGAAATGCTGTCGCTGCGGCGAAGATGGCGCTGCAGCAGTTGCGCCACCTGTACCAACACTTCATCACCCGCATCGTGGCCATGACCATCATTGATCGATTTGAAGCGATCAACGTCCAGCAGGATCACCACTGCGCTCATCCGCCCCTCGTCGTGGCGCTGCTGCACCAGTTCCTCCAGCGCGCGACGGTTCAGCAGTCCGGTCAATTCATCGGTGCCGGCCAGCTGGCGCAGCTCGCTGGTCAGCGCCGAGCGTTCGCGCGACTTCTCGCGCAGCACTTCAATCGCATCGAACAGGCGCTGCATCTCGGCCAGCGGATGGGTGACATGCTGCTCGGGCCCCGGCGCGTCGGAGGCAATCTGGATCACCTGCCGTTGTGCCTGCAGCAGAGGCCGCAGGATCTGCAGATGCGCGATACGCAGCGCCACACCCAGTACCACCAGGGTTCCCAGCGCGGTGGCCAGAAGTACCGCCAGCCGCGTGGCCTCCCGGTTGCGGGTGTGCTCGAACCTGGCGATGGACACACTCAGGTAACCGTCACGCAGCGCCTCAAGCGACTGCAGGGTCGGCACGTAGCGCGTGGTGAACTCGGCAGCGGTCCACGGCGGCGGCAGGCCACGCCGTCCGTCGTCGATCAGCTGTTCGATCATCGGCAGTGACTCGCCGAAGAACTGCCGGCGCGCCATATCCCAATGCCAGGACAGCGTCGGATCACTGCGGAACACCGATTCGTGGCTGCCGGCCAGCCGCCACAGTTCCAGCAGGCGGCCCTCGGTCTGCAGCGCCGCGCGCACCTGTTCGTTGCGCCAGGCACCGGGTACCGCCACCGGCGCCATCACGTTGGAGGCCAGACGCCCGCCGTGCTCGCGCAGGTCGATCAGCACCTGCCCCTGCATGGCTGGAATCGCCGCTTCGCGGTCGGCCCGGACCAGTACGTTGATCTGTGCCGAGGTCAGCAGGTGCAGGCGGTCGACCACGGCAAACATGCCGCTGATCGCGCGCTCCACGTCTTCGACGCGTCGTGCGTCGCGCGGCTGCGCTGCCACCCGGTCCACGCCCGCGCGCGCCGACTGCAGGCGACGTTGCGCGTCTGCCAGCATCCCATGCTCATCCACCACGCCCGGATCAGCCGTGAACACGGCATCCAGCTGCTGCAGCGCGGTGTCCACACGCCTGCGTACCACCGCCAGCTGCAGCGTAAGCCGCGCATGCTCGCTGGCATCGGCCGGGTCGGCACCGAGCAGGCTGTTGGCCGGGCCGCGTTCGGCCGAGACCAGGTTGGCCAGTTCGAAGGTCTGGCGCAGCTGGCGCAGGCTGACCAGGTTGTCCTCGGCAGCGCTGTAGCGCAGCGCGCCCTGGAACAGCGCGATGGCCATCAACGGCAGCGTACAGACCACGAACGACCCTGCCAGGATCCAGACCCAGGTCCGCAGTCCGATGGGCGATGCCTTGCCGGCCATGCAAATTTCCCCTGAAGTGCGGATCACTGTAGCCGCCGGTCCCGGCAGCGCCAAGCCAGTGCCGCGCGAACCGTGACCATAGGCATACCGCAGCCACCGCGAACGCGCCGGCAAGGTCTCACCCCGCGCCGGGCTGGGGCGAATGCGTCACACCCTGCCGTACTAGATCCAGCGCTGGTCGACCAGTTCGCGCTTCACGTAGGCGTAGAACACCGGCGCCGCCACCAGGCCGGGCAGGCCGAACGCCGCTTCCATCACCAGCATCGCCAACAGCAGCTCCCAGGCGCGGGCCTGGATTTCGCCGCCAACGATGCGCGCATTGAGGAAGTACTCCAGCTTGTGGATCACGATCAGGTACAGCAGCGCCGCCACGGCCACGTAGAACGAGACCGACAGCGCGACGATGGTGATGATGGTGTTGGAAATGATGTTGCCCACCACCGGCAGCAGGCCGGCGATGAAGGTGATCAGTACCAGGGTCTTGGACAGTGGCAGGTGCACGCCGAACAACGGCAGCACGCCCAGCAGGAAGATGGCGGTGAACACGGTGTTGAGCAGCGAGATCTTCACCTGCGCGAACACCACCTGGCGGAACGCGGTGGCCAGGCGGCTGGTGCGGCCGATCAGCTCCTGCGCCAGCGGGCCCATCTTCGGCAGCGGCAGTTCGTCATACAGCGCGATCATCGCGCCCAGCACCATACCGATCAGTACGCGTACGCCCACCTGCACCACCGAGGTACCGGCCACGCCCAGCTGGCGCTGATGCTCGGCGGCCCAGTCGTTCAGTGCCGTGCGCAGCGCCGGCATGTCCTCGGGGATGTACGGCTGCAGCAGCGCCGGCACCTGGTGCCGCGACGAATTGAGGATCTCCATCAGCCGCGCCAGCAATGCGTCCGGTCCACCGGTCTCGTTGCGGAAAAATGACGCCACGCCGATCCCGGCCAGTACAAGCGCACTGATGATCACCGCTGACAGCACGATCACCGCGATCGCCCGCGCCCGGCCTGGCGGCAGCTTGCCCTCCACGGTGGAGGCCAGCAGGTGGGTCAGCTGGAACACCAGCAGGCCCGACAGCAGGGTCACCACCAGGCCCAGCTTCAGCGCCAGCCACATGCCCAGCAGCATCATCAGCCAGGCCGCGATCCTCGGGACGGGGGGCTTGGGCTGGGCAACGAGGGCGTCTTGCATGGGCGGCACGTCCGGGCAGGGTGGCCCATGGTAGAGGATTGGCGGCGATGATTCCGGGTGCAGGATGAACAGGCAACACACGCGGATTCCGCCGCCCCTTCTCCGTCCATCGGCACGTCCGCAATCACGCCCGGATCACACCCGGTCCAGTGCCAGATACCGCGCCGTGCGCACGATCGTCTCACGCTCGCCGAAGCTGGCCAGCTCGCCGGCAACACGCCCGCTGTCGCCAGTCGCTGCGATCTCCTGCAGGGTGCGCTGCATGGCCCGGATCGCAGCGCGCTGCAGGTCCGAGGGAATGATCACCAGCCGGTAATCGAGTTCGGCCAGCCGCGCCACCGGCACCAGCGGCGTCTTGCCGCTGTGGAACATGTTGATCAGCTTCGGCCCGGGAACCTGCTGCGAAATCACCTCGATCTGCTCCAGCGCTTCCGGTGCCTCGACGAAGATCATGTCCGCGCCCGCGTCCACATAGGCCTGCGCCCGTTCGATCGCCGCATCCAGGCCTTCGCAGGCGATGGCATCGGTACGCGCGATGATCATCAACTCCGGGTCGATCCGCGACTGGCAGGCGACACGGATCTTCGTGCACATCTCGCCCGCGTCGACCAGCGTCTTGTCATCCAGGTGTCCGCAGCGCTTGGGGAAGGCCTGGTCCTCGATATGCAGTGCGGCAACCCCTGCCCTTTCGAACGCGCGCACCGTGCGTTCAACATTCGCGGTGCCGCCGAAGCCGGTGTCAGCGTCGGCGATCACCGGCAGATCGCAGGCATCGACGATCCGTTCAACCTGCGCAAGCACTTCGCTGAGGCCGAGCAGGCCGATGTCCGGCACGCCGGCCGAACGCGCGATGGCGCCGCCGCTGGCATAGACCGCATCGAAGCCGGCCAGCTCCACCAGGCGTGCCGACAATCCATCGAATGCACCTGGCGCAATCACGCTGCCCTGGCGGAGCAGATCGCGCAACTGACGTGTCTTTTTCATGGGGTCTCCCTTGTCGTTGGACATCTGCCGTGGGATACCGATGATGTTGCCGCCAGCGGCGACCGTCCAATACCGTGTTCGTACAGCACCAGAACGTTTGAGGTTCCAATGGAACTGCGGCACCTGCGCTACTTCGTCATGACTGCCCAGCTGCAGAGCTTCACCAAGGCCGCCGAGGCCCTGCATATCGCCCAGCCGCCGCTCGGGCAGCAGATCCGCGCCCTGGAGGAAGAGATCGGCACACCGCTGTTCCACCGGCAGGGACGCGGCATCGTGCTCAGCGATGCTGGCCAGGTATTCTGGAAAGCCGCGGAGGACATCCTCGCGCGCGTCGACCAGGCCAAGGAGGAGGCGTTGCGCGCCGCACGCGGCGAGGTCGGTACGTTGACATTGGGGCTGACCGAATCGGCGACCTACAACGAGGCGGTCACCGCGCTGATGCGCAGCTTCCAGCGGGCACATCCGGCGGTGCAGGTGCAGCTGGTCGAAGATGGCAGTGAATCGTTGGTCCGGCGCCTCGATGATGGCGAACTCGATGCAGTGATCGTGCGCCCGCCGTTTTCCGATAGCGGTGAACGGATGACACAGCAACTCAGTGCCGAGCCACTGGTGGCAGTACTGCCGGCCGATCACCCGTTGGCGAGCCGGACAAGCATCGCGCTGGCCGAGCTGCGCGACGAGCGCTTCATCCTGTTCTCGCGGAAATCGGGCCAGGGCCTGAGTGCAGACGTCGTCGCTGCCTGCCGCAGCCAGGGCTTTGCGCCTACCATCCAGCAGGAAGCGCCGCAGGTGGCTTCGGCGATCAACCTTGCCGCTGCCGGCCTGGGCATCGCCATCGTGCCGGCCTCGATGCAGAGCATGCACCGCAGCGGCCTGGCTTTTGTTGCGCTGGAACTGGGCATGCCGACCACTACGCTGCAGTTGGCGGTGCGCTGCAAGCCTCCGGCAACGGCCGCCCAGCTGCTGGCCTGCGCCAGAGACCTGGCAACACCTCATTCGCCATAGCTGGCGTTGTTCTTGCCCTGGCGCTTGGCGTGGTACAGCGCGCGGTCGGCCAGTGCCAGCCAGTCCTCGACGCTGCCACCGCGCGGCGTCGCCGCGATTCCGATGCTGACGCTGAACTCGATGCCCGGGGTTGCCTGCCGTGCTGCCTCCAGAAGTTGCAGCCGAACCCGCTCTGCCACATGCATCGCATCGACGGGCGCACAGTCCTGCAGCAGCACGACGAACTCGTCGCCTCCCAGCCGCGCAGGGGTATCGCCGGGCCGGGCGAAGGCGCGCAAGGTGGAGGCGATATGGCGCAGCACTTCGTCCCCGGCGCGATGACCGTGCGAGTCATTGATGCGCTTGAAGTCATCCACATCAAGCATCAGCAGGCAGGCAAAACCACCCTGCCCCTGCGCCTTGTCCAGTGCCTGCTGCGCACGGACGATCAGGAAGCCGCGGTTGGCCAGCTCCACCAGCGGGTCCATGCGGCTCAGCCGCTTCAACTGGCGGTTCTGCGATTTCACTCGCCGCGCCAGCTGCCAGCTGAGGATGCTGAGGCCGATGCCGTAGACGAACAGGAACGGCACGCTGAGCACGATCGTGCGCTGCGATGACACCGGCTGGTAAGGAAACCCGAGCCCCCACCAGGTGAGCGCGAATCCCGCTACCAGTGCCAGTGTGGCCCGTACCGCCAGCTTCACCCCACCGGCGGCGATCTTGTCGGCGACCAGCAGCGCGGCGAACAACGCACTGGGTACCACGCTGAGCCCCATGAAGGCGATCCAGCCACCGCCAAAGAAGGAATCAACCACCATGCAACGGAACTGGACCACCGCAGGCTGCCGTGAGCGCTGGGTCAGCACCAGCGCGAGCGCCGGCCAGGCCAGCGCGTTGAGCAGCAGCAACACCCAGGCCCACGGGCCGTCCTGACGTTCAAGAATGATCGAGGCGATGGGAATCGCGCCCAGCCCATTGCCCACGAAGCGCATCCAGCCGATGCGACGTGCCGCGCCGATGCCTTCGACCGCGACTTCCGTCGAGTCCGTCAAGAACGGCATTGCCGACCCCCTTGCGCGATCGCACGCCCTTGCCGGGCGGCCTCTGGTGAGTCTGACAGCTCTGCGTCAATTCGGGATCAAGGATTCACGGCGGTTACCCTGCCTCACCCACGCCTGGGTGGCGCCGTTGACCCCCGCAGCATCAGGCTGAAATCCAGCGTCTGCTGCAGCGGCACATCCATGTGCTCGATGATGGCAAGCAGCAGGTTGACCGCGCGCTCACCGATCTCCCGCATCGGTTGCCGGATGGTGGTCAACGGCGGCGTGAGGTAGCGGGAAGATGCCAGATCATCGAAGCCGACGATGGACAGGTCCTCCGGCACGCGGATGCCCAGATCGCGGCAGGCCGCCAGGGTGCCCAGCGCCATCTGATCGCTGAAACAGAAGATCGCCGTTGGCGCAGACATGCCGTCCAGCAGCGCCATGGCAGCCGCATGGCCGGATTCCACCGAAAAGTCACCCGGCACGATGTTCAGCTGGCGCAGGCGTCCACGCGCCTTGCCAGCCGCCCGCACCCCTTCCAGCCGTTGCTGGTGCAGCGGATTGTCCGGCGGTCCGCCGACCACGGCGATCCGCTCGTGTCCCAGCCCATACAGATGTTCCATCACCACGCGCGCGGCCGCGGCGTTATCGATATGGACGCTGGGAATGCCCAGTGCGGGGTCGAACTCGCAGCCGTTGATCACCGGCGCGGCGGCACCGCGCTGCTGGACGATCTCGCGCGCCGTGGGCGGCAGGCGGTGCCCCAGCACGATCATGCCGTCGGCCTCGTTGCGCCGGAGCATCTGCGCATAGCGCTCCTCGCGGTCGGGTTGATGCTGGGTATCGCCGAGCAGAACCGCATAGCCGACCGCCTGTGCGGCGTCCTCCGCCCCCTGCAGGATCTGCGCGAAGAATGGATTGGCGATGTCCGGGACGGTAACCAGGATCTTGCCGCTGCGCTGGGTCTTGAGCGTGCGGGCCACCGTGTTGGGCACATAACCGAGTGCGGCAGCGGCCTGCTCGATACGCGCGCGCGTGGCCGGCAGCACTTTGTCCGGCCGGGAAAGCGCCCGCGACACCGTGCCTGCGGAGACGCCGACGTGCTTCGCGATGTCGTAGATGGTGGCCATGGCGTTAGTTCTCCTGTCTGCTGTGCAGTGCACAACAGGTCCTGCGTGAGCCCCTGCTAGGATAATGCAATCGATTGCATCGAGGGCGAATCACGTTGAAGACGCTCAAGGGTCCAGCGCTGTTCCTGGCGCAGTTCATCGGCGACACAGCTCCTTTTGATCGGCTGGACACGCTGGCCGGATGGGCCGCGGGTCTGGGCTATTCTGGCGTACAAGTCCCCACCGGCGCGCCCCACCTGTTCGATCTGGCCGAGGCCGCGCGCAGCCAGGCGTACTGCGACGACGTCGCCGGCATGCTGGCCGGTCATGGCGTGCAGATCACCGAGCTGTCCACCCATCTGCAGGGGCAGCTGGTCGCGGTGCATCCGGCCTACGACAGCCTGTTCGACGGATTCGCGCCGGCGGACAAGCGCGGCGATCCGGCTGCCCGCCAGGCTTGGGCAGTCGAGCAGCTTCTGCTGGCCGCCAAAGCCAGCCAGCGCCTGGGGCTGACCGCGCATGCCACGTTCTCCGGCGCATTGGCCTGGCCCTATTTCTATCCCTGGCCGCAGCGTCCACCGGGACTGGTGGAAGAAGCCTTCGCCGAACTCGGCCGCCGCTGGCGCCCGATCCTGGATGCGTTCGACGCCTGCGGCGTGGACCTGTGCTTCGAGATCCACCCGGGTGAGGACCTGCACGACGGCGCGACCTTCGAACGCTTCCTCGATGTGGTGGACCATCACCCCCGCGCCAAGATCCTGTACGACCCCAGCCACCTGCTGCTGCAGCAGATGGACTACCTGGGTTTCATCGACCGCTACCACGCGCGCATCGGCATCTTCCACGTCAAGGACGCGGAGTATCGCCCCAGCGCAAGCAGCGGCGTGTATGGCGGCTACCAGGACTGGATCGAGCGTCCGGGCCGCTTCCGTTCGCTCGGTGATGGCCAGATCGACTTCAAGGCGATCTTCTCGAAGTTCGCCCAGTACGACTTCCCCGGCTGGGCGGTACTGGAATGGGAATGCTGCCTGAAGCACCCCGAGGACGGCGCACGCGAGGGTGCCGCCTTCATCCGCGACCACATCATCCGCGTGACCGAACGCGCCTTCGACGACTTTGCCGACAGTGGCACGGACGCCGCATCACTGCACCGCATGCTGGGAATCTGAGCCAAGACCGCCCTTGGAGGGCAAGCCATGACGCACGCCATGTCGCGCCTGGGCGCGATGATGTTCCTGCAGTTCTTCATCTGGGGGGCGTGGTTCGTCACCCTCGGAACCTACCTGGTGCAGGGCCCGCTGCAGGCCAGCGCCAGCCAGGTGGCCACCGCCTTCCTCAGCCAGTCCATCGGCGCCATCGTGGCGCCGTTCCTGGTCGGGCTGATCGCCGACCGCTACTTCGCGGCGCAGCGCATCCTTGCGGTGCTGCACCTGGCGGGCGCGGTGCTGATGTGGCTGGCGTCCACGGCATCCAGCTTCAGCATGTTCTCCGCCTGCGTGATGGGCTACATGCTGCTGTTCATGCCGACATTGGCACTGGCCAACAGCGTGGCGATGCGGCACATGCAGTCGCCCGAGAAACAGTTCCCGCTGGTACGCGTGGCCGGTAGCATCGGCTGGATCGTCGCCGGTGTGCTGATCGGCTGGCTGGGCTGGGAACAGGCCCATCGGCTTGAACTCACCTTCCGCATGGCCGCGCTGGCATCGCTGGTGCTGGGCCTGTATGCATTCACCCTGCCGCACACGCCGCCACTGGCACAGCAGCGCGATGCCGGGCTGGGGCAGATCCTGGGGCTGGATTCGTTGCGTCTGCTGAAATCGCGTGCCTATCTGGTGTTTTTCCTGGCGTCCATCGCCATCTGCATCCCGCTGTCGTTCTACTACAACTTCACCAATCCGTATCTCAACGACCTGGGCGTGCGGGGTGCAGCAGGCCTGCAGTCGCTGGGCCAGGTCTCCGAAGTGCTGCTGATGCTGGCCATGCCGTTCCTGTTCGTGCGGCTGGGAGTGAAGACCATGCTGGCGGTCGGCATGGCCGCCTGGGTGGTGCGCTACGCCATGTTCGCCTTCGGCGATGCGGGCAGCGGCTTCTCGCTGCTGGTGATCGGCATCGTGCTGCACGGCATCTGCTACGACTTCTTCTTCGTCACCGGCCAGATCTACACCGATGCGCATGCCGGCCCCGCCGCGCGCAGCAGCGCGCAGGGCTTCATCACCCTGGCTACCTACGGCGTGGGAATGCTGATCGGCACCTTCCTGTCCGGCGCGGTGGTGGAGCACTTCACCACCGAGGCCGGCCCCGACTGGCAGCAGATCTGGCTGTTCCCGGCCGGCGTTGCACTGGTGGTGTTGATCGCCTTCCTGCTGCTGTTCCGCGACCGGCCGACGGTCACGGCCGCGCCCTCCACACCCTGAGGATCCCCGTCGATGCCCAAGCTTGGAATCGCCATCGTCGGCGCCGGCATGATCGGTGCAGTGCATCGTCGTGCGGCACTACTGGCCGGTGCCGAGGTGCGCGGCGTAGCCGCCTCGTCAGCGCAGCGCGCGCATGAGGCCGCGCAGTCCTGGAATGTCCCGCGCGCCTACCGGGATATCGAGGAGGTGATCGCCGATCCGCAGGTACAGGTCGTGCACGTGTGCACGCCCAACCATCTGCACCGCGCCATGGCACAGGCTGCGCTGGAAGCCGGCAAGCACGTGATCTGCGAGAAACCGCTGGCGACGACGCTGGATGATGCACAGGCGCTGGCGGCGCTGGCCGCATCGACCGGATTGGTTGCCACGGTGCCCTTCGTCTACCGCTACCACCCAGTGGTCCGAGAGGCGCGCGCACGCATCGCCCGGGGCGATCTGGGGCCGTTGCACCTGATCCACGGCAGCTACCTGCAGGACTGGCTGCTGGATCCGGCCAGCAACAACTGGCGCGTGGACCCCGCGCTGGGAGGCACGTCGCGCGTGTTCGCCGACATCGGTTCGCACTGGTGCGACCTGGTCGAATGGGTCAGTGGCGAGGGCTTCGCCGAAGTGAACGCGGCGTTCTCCACGGTAATCGCCGAGCGTGGCGCCGTCAGCGGGCAGAGCTTCAGCACGCCAACGGCCGCCAGCGCGATGCAGGCTGTCACCAGCGAAGACGTGGCCGCAGCGATGTTCAGGACCGGCGCCGGCACGCTGGCGTCATTGACGGTCAGCCAGGTCTCGGCCGGACGCCACAACCGCCTCTGGTTCGAGATCGATGGCGCCAAGGCCAGCGTGGTCTTCAACCAGGAGGATGCCGAACGACTCTGGATCGGCCTGCCCGATCAGCGCGAGGAAATCTTCATGCGCGGCCCCGGTGCCGGCAGCGCCGAACAACGCCGCCTTTCCGTGCTGCCGGCCGGGCATGCACAGGGCTACGCCCAGTGTTTCGAGGCGTTTGTGGCCGACACCTACCGCGCCATTGAAGGCGAGCGGCCGCAGGGCCTGCCCACCTTCGAAGACGGCCTGCGCTCGGCACGGATCGTCGATCGCGTCATTGCATCAGCCAGGTCACGTGCCTGGACCACCATCGATTGAATCCCGGGAGGAACGCCTGATGAAAACCCCTGTCCGCAGAGCCGCAGCCCTCGCACTCCTGGTGCTCACGGCACTGCCCGGCCTCGCCAGCGAAGCCGTCGCCGCGCAGAAGCCCATCGCAGTGCAGATGTACTCACTGCGCAATGCCGGATCGCTCGACCAGCAGTTGAAGATCGTTCACGACGCGGGCGTGCACGCGGTGGAAACGGTGGGGACCCAGGGCGTCAGCGCCAGCGAACTCAAGCAGTTGCTGGACAGGTATTCGATCAGGGCGATCTCCTCGCACGTTGCGCTGGCCGAGCTGCGCAGAGACCTGGACGGCGTGGTGGCCTTCAACCGATCGATCGGCAACGCCACGCTGGTGGTGCCCTACCTGGACGCGAAGGACCGGCCCACCGATGCCGCAGGTTGGACCGCATTGGGCAAGGAGCTGGGCCGCATCGCCAAGCAGGTGCGCGGCAAGGGCATGCGCCTGGCCTATCACAACCACGATTTCGAGCTGGCCGACTTCGACGGTCAGACCGGGCTGGAGCTGCTGTTCGCAGCGGCCGGGCCCGACCTGCAGACCGAACTGGACCTGGCCTGGGTTGCACGCGCGGGCCTGGACCCGGCGGTGATGCTGGGAAAATTCCGTGGCCGCGTGTTTGCGGTGCACGCCAAGGACAATGCGCCGAAGGGCCAGGCCCAGGATGAAGGCGGATTCGCCGCGGTGGGCCAGGGCGTGCTGGACTGGAACGCGATCCTGCCCGCCGCTGCGGCGGCCAAGGTGCAGTGGTACATCGTCGAACACGACCAGCCACGCGACCCGGCCAAGGTCATCCAGACCGGCGCGGACTACCTGCGTGAACACCTGCCCGCCAACGTGCCCACCCGTGCACGGCGCTGACGCATCAAGGAGCCCCACATGAAGATGATCCTGGCCCTGGCCCTGGCCCTGGGCGGCATGAGCACTTCAACGGCAGCCCGGGCCAAGGACGATCCTGCCGCCGGCGCGAAACTCTATGCCCAGCACTGCACTGCCTGCCACGGTGCTGAACGCGCCGGCGTACCGCCGACCTTCCCAGCGCTTACCGACGTCGGCAAGCGGCTTCAGCCCGCCCAGGTCAAGGACAAGATCAGGAAGGGCGGAGGATTGATGCCGCCCTTTGCCCAGCTGTCGCAGCAGGAGATCGACGACCTCGCCAGCTATCTGGCGAAGTAGGCGGCCGGCGACCACGCCGGCTGCGTACCGCTACAGTTCGCGCACCCAGATGTTGCGGTAGCTGACCCTGGAGTCATGCTCCTGCAGATAGAGCGGCGCGCACGCATGGGGTGCGTACGAAGGCGCACCGATGTACTCGGTCCTGCCTGCCAGCACGGTGTCGTCCTGCACGAGTACGCCGTTGTGCAGCACGGTGATGCGCGCGGGCGACGTCAGGCCGCCGCCCTGCGAGAAGCGCGGTGCCTTCCAGATGATGTCGTAGACCTGCCACTGGCCCGGTGCGCGCGAGGCGTTCACCCGTGGCATGGCCTGCTTGTAGATCGAACCCGCCTGGCCGTTGGCATACGTCGGGTTGTTGTAACTGTCGAGCACCTGCAGCTCGTACAGTTCCTGCAGGAAGATGCCGCTGTTGCCCCGGTTCTGGCCGTCGAAGCCCTTCGTCTCGGTGGGGGTACGCCATTCGACATGCAGCTGGACATCGCAGAAGCGTTGCCGGGTGCGGATGCCCTTGCTGCCCGGAACGACGGTCATGGCGCCATCGGCAACCGTCCAGGGCACGCGCCCGCCCTGCTCTGCCTCCCACGCCGAGACATCCTGGCCATCGAACAGCACGATCGCGTCGGAGGGGGCCTTGCCTGCCGGCGTGGCCACGACTGCGGGCACGGGCGTCCACACTTCGGTCTTCTTCGGGTCACGCGCAGCGTCGGCGCCGTCCTGAGCGAATGCAGATGCAGCGGCCAGCAGGCCGGCCGTGATCAACGCAGGGCGGATCATCAGGGTGGCGTTCATCAGCTGGTCCCCCACGCGGGCGTACCGGGGACATAGGCCAGGTCACCGTCGTAGCGGCCCGGCACGGCGACGTACTGCAGCACACCGGTCGCCCCGACCTTTGAAGTGAAGAAGCCGAAGATGGCCAGCTGCTTGATCATCGTGAAGTAATGCGGCATGGCCTCGCCTTCCTCGGGAGTGCCGGTCTCGGTCACGTCGGCATTGCGTGCCTTGGCTTCGGCGTCCAGCCTTCGCAGCAACCCGGTGCGGGCTTCCGGCGTGAGCGATACGAAACGGCCACCGGCGCGCGTGTCGATGTCGGCCAGGCCGGCGCGGAACGTCGCCTGCTGCCGGGCGGTGTAGCAGTCGCTGACGAACGTCGCCATGAACGCACCGGCACCCGCGTCCTTGGCCCCGGGCGTCCTTGTCCGCGGCAGGATGGTTTCGGCGATCTCGTCCAGCATGCCGATGTCGGCATCGGAGAACGCGGGCATCGCCCCGGCAGCCGGCACCTTGCCATGCACCAGCGCAGGCAGGCCAACCATGGCCGCACCGGTAGCGGCAACGATCATCTTCAACAGTTCGCGGCGATCCATCAGAGGTTCCCCGCTTTCAGTTCGCGTACCGCATGGTCGGCCGCGCGCGCGGTCAGCGCCATATAGGTCAGCGAGGGATTCACGCAGGCGCTGGAGGTCATGCAGGCACCGTCGGTCACATAGACATTGGGGGCATCCCAGACCTGGTTGTGCGCATTCAATACCGAGCTTTTCCGATCACGTCCCATGCGCGCGGTCCCCATCTCGTGGATGCCCTTGCCCGGGGCGTAGTCGTTGTCGTGCATCTTCACGTCCTTGACCCCGGCCGCCTCCAGCATCTCGGCGGCATCGGCGGCCATGTCCTTGCGCATCGCCAGTTCATTGGCGCGCATGGACACGTCCATCGCCAGCACCGGCAGTCCCCATTTGTCCTTGCGGTCGTGGTCCAGGCGGATCGTGTTGGCGTGGTGGGGCAGCATTTCACCGAACCCGGTCATGCCGATGCGCCAGTCACCCGGCACGGTCAGTGCCTCCTTCAGATCGGCACCGATGTTGAGCTCGGCGATCTCGCGCGACCATCCGGTGCGGCTGGCACCGCCCTGGTAGCCGAACCCGCGCAGGTAGCCGCGCTTGTCGGCCGCGACGTTGCGGAACCGCGGAATGTAGAAGCCGCAGGGACGGCGGCCGAAGTAGTACTTGTCTTCGTAACCCTCGACCCGGCCCGAGGCGCCGGCCCCGAAATGATGGTCCATCACGTTGTGCCCCAACTCGCCGGACGAAGAGCCCAGCCCCCCTTCCCAGACATCGGTGGCCGAATTCATCAGCAGCCACGTCGAGTTGAACGACGACGCGTTGAGGAAAATGACCTTGGCAGTGTACTGGTAGGTCTGGCCGGTTTCGGCGTCGATCACCTCCACGCCACGCGCACGCTTGCGATCCTTGTCGTAGAGCACTTCCTTGACGATCGAGAACGGCCGCAAGGTCAGGTTCCCGGTTTTCATCGCCGCCGGCAGCGTCGCCGCCTGGGTCGAGAAGTAGGCACCGAAGGGACAACCCAGGATGCACTTGTTGCGGTACTGGCAGTTGACGCGCCCCTGCTCGGGCATCGGCTGGGTGATGTTGGCAGTGCGCGAGTGGATCATATGGCGCGTTCCGCCGAAGGCCTTCTTGATGCGCGCGGCCACATCCTTCTCGACGATGTTCAAGGGAATCGGCGGCAGGAACTCGCCGTCCGGCAGCACGTCCAGTCCTTCGCGCGTGCCGGCGATGCCGGCGAACCTCTCTACATGGTCGTACCATGGCGCGATATCGGCGTAGCGGATCGGCCAGTCGGTGGCGATGCCGTCCTTGAGGTTGGCCTCGAAATCCAGATCGGAGAAGCGATAGCTCTGCCGCCCCCACATCAAGGAACGACCACCGACGTGGTAGCCACGGAACCAGTCGAAGCGCTTGGTCTCGATGTAGGGCGATTCCTGTTCGTTGGCCCACATCCCTTCCAGGTTCTCGGCCAGGCCGTAGTCGCGCATCAGCACCGGGAACTCGGCCTTCATCGCCTGCGTTGGCCGGTTGCGGTGCGGGAAATCCCACGCCTCCTTCATCGCGTTGACGTAGTCCTTGACGTGCTCGATGTTGCGCCCGCGTTCCAGCATCAGGACCTTCAGGCCCTTCTCGGTCAGCTCCTTCGCCGCCCAACCGCCACTGATTCCCGAGCCAACAACAATGGCGTCGTAGTGATTATCTGCCATGGGTTTCTCACCTGGGTGGATATCGTTTCAGACGTCGCAGAGGCGGATCGCCTCGCGCAATGAGGCAACGGGATCGGGCGCTGCAGGCGTGAATTCCTGCGCCAGATACCCCTTGAAACCGGTGTCGCGGATCGCGCGACAGATGGCTGGATAGTGGAGCTCCTGCTGGTCTCCGATCTCGTTCCGGCCGGGCACGCCTGCGGTGTGGTAGTGCTTGAAGCAGGCGTGATGCTTGCCGATGGTGGCGATGATGTCGCCCTCCATGATCTGCATGTGGTAGATGTCGTAGAGCAGGCCGAAATTGTCCGAGCCGAGCCGCTGGCACAGCTCCACACCCCACGCGGAGTGGTCGCACAGGTAGTCGCGATGATCGACCTTGGAGTTGAGCAGCTCCATCACCAGCACCACGCCGCGATTCTCGGCATGTCCGAGGATGCGCTTGAGCCCGGCCTCGGCATTGGCCATGCCGTCCTGCGGGTCCATACCGTTGCGGTTGCCGGAAAAGCAGATGAGGTTTCGATAGCCGGCATCGGCGACCAGATCGATGTGCCGCGTGTAGCGTTCCACCAGCTGGTCGTGGAACTCGCGGCCGGCAAAGCCCTTGGTCAGGCCCAGTTCTGCGCCGTTGCACATCGAGCTGTACACGCCATTCGCCTTCAGCGTGGACCAGTCTTCCGGGCCGACCAGGTCGATCGCGGCAAAGCCGATGTCCTTCACCGTCGCGCAGAGCTGGGCGACCGACAGTTGCGGGAAGGTCCAACGGGCCACGGAGTGCTTCAGGTTGCCCTTGAGCGGCGCCATGGCGGCGAATGCAGGCAGCGTACCCGCAGTACCCAGAGCTACGCCTCCAGCAACCGCCATGCGCAACGCATCGCGCCGCGTGAGGCCCGCCGCCGGGGCCGGTCTGATCGAATGGATGGACATCCACCTGCCGGCCTCCCAACCGGTATCAAACGCAACGATTCACAGCAATGCAATCGATTGCACCATAGGGGAGGAAATTGTCTGTTTGCAAGTCGCGGTGCACGAAAACCGATGCTGCGGGGCACAACTCCGAAGGGATTCCGGATAAAGAAAAGCCCCGCATGAGCGGGGCTTTCTTTTCTGCTGCGAACGAGCGTTCGATCAGAACGGTTGTGCACACATGTTGTGCATACCTCATTACTAGGCATCTCTCTAAAACACTGCCTTTCTAGGAACTCATTCACCATGGATAGCACCATTTATTCTACCAAATGGAAAATTTGGGTGAGAAAGAGTGCCCACTGACCTCAATCCTATATTTTTCTCAACACTTCAGAGGGGGACGCTATGACTCTCCTTGCCCGAACTCGGTACGGGCCGCCCGCAGCACGCGAGCCGGTTCAGAGCTGAGGGCTTCGGCAGGTGGCATGCCGTTGAGCAGAGCGTGCGGTGAGAGAAACCACTCTGCCTCACGCCATCCGGTGCTGTGAAGTTGCCCGTACGGCTCGATCTCGAAATGACCGATTGCACGCAGTGCTGACAGGATTTCTGCCAAATATTCAACGGGCTCGCCGTTTTCACCAAACTGCCAGTCTGGGTAGCGATAGCCGGGCACAGGCTTCGTTACATAGACCCCGAGTAGCTGGCCGGCTCTGCGCAGCTGACCGGCTAGGCCGCTACCACTGGTCAATGACGGGCCGAGCTGTGAACTGACTTCGGCGGCGCTATGCCACTGTGCGGCAAGTTCATCTCGCCTGACGGCGGCGTCGGACAGGATCTTCTGGGCCGATGAGCAGGCGTCGGAACGCCGTGGTGCGCCCGTTGCTTCTGCCTGTGGCTTTAGCTGTTCTTGGAGAGATGCTTCAGTGAAATTGCCCGTTGCGTGGATGCGATCGAGCAGGAGTCGAAGCGCGATCGCTAATCCCTCGTCCTCTGATGGGTAGGGAGACGCAAACAGAGGTATCTGAACCCACAGATGCTCCTGTCCTGGGTGTACATAGGGGCGATGATCATCAAGCAGCAAGGCCGCGCCTAATTTTGGTGTGGCTAGCCGTAGATCCTTCGTGCTGCCCGTCCAATGGATGTATTCAAGGCTCGCGAACCACGGAGGCGCGCTTCCTTCACGAACCAACAAATCGGCAATGCTGCGAAAGCGCTCTTCCGGCACAGTCGTAAACATCATGAGCTGACTGAAGTGCGATCGGACGTCCTCCAAGAACCGACAGAGGCCGGGTCTTGGAATCTGGCTTATCGCATTGGAAATGAGTGTCCCTTCGAGGTCCAATGCCAGAATGCTCGGCTTCATGTGTTGTCTCTAGCGAGGAGCGTGTGTACACCTTGCTCCTGGACACTCTCGCTGTCCAACACGTGAGCCTACTGGTACTTGTTGCCTGCAACTGACAAAAGGATCACCTTTGCTGTGCTGCTCGGCAGGGCGGCACCACTAGGTCGGCTGGAATGTTTAGCTCAAGGATCGGCATAGAAGCCATGGGTGGTCGCCGCTGCGCCGCGGCTCTCTTAGTTGCCGCGATGAGGGATCGACAATGTTCAGAACTAGTCACACACATCCTCTGCATATCGCCACGATCGCTGTCGGAGTCAGTGGCGGCGCAGTAGGTGTAACTTTCGCGCCAGGGAAGTTTCAAAAGGCCGCGATGACGGGGCCATGGAGTCGTGACATTGACGTGGACCTTTGCGCGATTCGCCAGTGGGGCGCCGGGTACCTGATCTCCCTGATTGAGCCATGGGAGTTCGATGAGCTTAGGATTGCCGCGCTGCCAGAGCGGGCGATGGCGCAGGGAATCAAGTGGTACGGACTTCCAATCGTAGACGGCGCAGCGCCTAACAGTTCCTTCTTGGAGGCATGGCGCGAGTTGGGCCCAGCACTCAGTAATGAGTTGTTGCGCGGAAGCCGCGCAGTTGTGCATTGTAAGGGCGGGCTAGGACGAGCTGGCACCGTAGCGTGCTTGTTGCTGTTAGAAACAGGCACGGCTGCCACTGGTGAGCAGGCCATGAGCATGGTTCGTCAGGTCAGGCCGGGTGCGATCGAGACGCATGAGCAGGAGGACTTCATACGCGCCTGGAGTCCAGGTTCGGGCAGCTAGGCTACAGGCAACTGACACCGTCGACCGGCCGGACTGCAGAAGTCATAGGTTTTGGACCGCGGGTGCCTAGGTAGCGCTCTTGCTCGATTCCTTGCGTGGGGAGTCCTCGGAAGTCGGCTGGCGCAGCGTCGACAGGATGGTGCACTCAGCTCGCTGTCCGCCGTGACAACTGGCGATTACCCGTTCCAGTTCGTTGGCCATACGTTGCAAGTCTGCCATCCGGGCGCGAATGTCGGACAAGTGGCTGCGGGCCAGACGATCCACATCCACGCACGACAGGCCCTCGTCTCCGGCCAGCTGCAGCAGGCTACGGACCTCTTCCAGGCTGAAGCCCAAATCCCGACCGCGGGCAATGAAGCGCAGGCGCTCAATGTCCGCCAATCCGTAGACCCGGTAACCATTGCCTGATCGTCCCGGCCTCGGGAGCAAGCCGATACGCTCGTAGTAGCGGATCGTCTCCAGATGGCACCCGCTGGCGGTGGCGGCGTCACTAATTTTCATTCGTAGTAGGCTTGACTCCGTAGTAGCTACGGACTTTACCCTCGTGGGCCCTGCCATGCCAGCGGACCGCGCCGGCCCGGCTCCCCTGCGATGGAGAAGATCCGATGAGTGATTGCGGCTGCCACCACGAGGCAAAGAACGCGCAGGAACGGCGCGTGCTGTGGATCGCTCTGGCCCTGAACGCTGCAATGGCGGTGATTGGCGGCATTGCCGGCTGGATCGCCCATTCCACCGGCTTGCTTGCCGACGCACTGGACATGCTCTCCGACGCCACGGCCTACGCCATTGGGTTGGTCGCTATTGGTCGGACGGCGCGCTTCAAGGCCAACGCTGCTTGGGTCAGCGGTAGCGTGCTGCTGATTCTGGGCGTTGGCGTGCTGGTCGAGGTCGGTCGCCGCGTACTCCACGGGGCTGAACCGGTAAGCGGGTGGATGATCGGTACGGCTCTATTGTCGCTAGTGGTCAATCTCGCGGTCCTTCGCATGCTGGCGCCACTGAAGTCTGGCGAAGTACATCTGCGGGCGACGTGGCTTTTCACCCGAGCCGATGTGGTAGCCAACGTGGGCGTGATCCTGGCTGGCCTACTGGTGTGGTGGCTGGCCAGTCCATATCCGGATTTCGTAATCGGTGCCCTTATCGGCCTCTACGTGATGAAGGAAGCCTTTGAAATATTGGGCGACGCGCGCCGGGCACGCGCCGACGCGCGCAAGACCCCTGCATGACCGCGGGCGGCCAGCTGGGATTTTCCCTGCGCTGGTTGCTGCTGGCGCAATTGGCTGTCGGCCGGTATTTGCCTGAAATCGAGGCCGAAACGCGTGCAGATGCGTATGAGCATCTGCACGCGCCCTTTCGACCGCCAATTTCCGGGTGACGCATATGGGCGCAGGCCGATCCCTGTGATCTCGAGAACCTTCGGAGTACTTCCATGTCTGTGCGATGGGCGGCCTTGGCCGCGTTGCTGTTAACGGGCGCAGCAGCGATGCCTGCGGCGGCGGTCGAGTTGATGACCTTGGACGATGCCTTTGCACGCGTAGCCCAAACCCATCCCGAGCTGCGTCTGGTCGATGCGCGAGCCACTGTCCTCGTTGCCGAGCGAGATAAGGCGGTGCAGCGCCCACCCTGGACGCTCGGTGCCGAGGTCGAAAACGCGCTGGGCACCGGCGCGGCCGGTGGCTTGGACAGCGCCGAGTTGACCTTGAGCCTGAGTTCGGTGCTGGAGCGCGGCGGCAAGCTCGACGCCCGCCGTACCTTGGCACAAAGCCGGATTGATGCGCTGGCCGTGCAGCGCGAGACCGGGCGCCTGGACTTGCTAGCCGAGACGGCGCAGCGCTATTTGGCTGTCGTTGGTGCCGACCGGCAACGAAGCCTAGCGGACATCGATGTTGGCCAACGCCAGCGAACCGTGGCCGCCGCCAGGCAGCGCCTGCAGGCCGGCGCTTCACCCGAGTCGGTGCTGCTCACCGCGCAGGCAGCGCTTGCGCGGGCCGAGCTGACGCGTGATCGGGCCGAGCAACAGCGACTCGCTGCTCGTCAGCATCTGGCCGCTTTGTGGGGCGAACGTACTCCCAGCTTCGAGGTGGCCCCGGCCGATCCGATGGCCCTGCCGAAGATCGCCTCCATGCAGACGCTGGCCGATGAGTTGGAACGGACTCCGGAATTGGCGCAGTTTGCCGACGCCCGCCGGATCGCGCAGGCACGACTGCAGCTGGCGCGTTCAGCGGCCTCACCGGACCTGTCCTGGCAGCTCGGAGTGCGCCGACTACAGGAGACCGATGACACCGCGCTGGTCGCCAGCTTATCCATGCCGCTGGGTAGCCGCAGCCGCGCACAGCCAGAGATTCGCGCCGGCGAAGCCGAGCTGCAGGTCCTGACGATCGAGCGCGAGGCCAAGGGCCTGTCACGCTGGTCGAAGCCCATGGCCGCTACACCGTGGCACAGGCCGAGGTGGCGCGCCTGCACGGCGACGTGTTGCCGAAGCTGGCCCGAGCCGAGCAGGCCGCTGAGCGTGCCTATCGTGCTGGGGCGATCAGTTACCTGGAATGGGCACAGTTGCAGTCCGAACGCGCCGCCATGGCCCAGCAACAGCTGGACGTCGCCTTGGATGCGCAGCGCGCCCTGATCGAAATTCAACGACTGACCGGCCAGGCGCTTGTCACGCCGCCGGCTGCCGCTTCCACTGGAGAGACCCCATGAATCGCTTTTCCTGGACCGCACTGGGCATGGCCCTGATGCTGGCGGCCTGCAACGCGTCGACCCCCAACGAAGCATCTGAAGGAGGCCACGCCGCTGAGGGCGAAGAGCACGGCGAGCACGAGGAAGCGCCGCTGGAAACCGAGATCGCGGCCAAAGCTGCGCAGGCGGCGGGTATCCAGGTCGCGCCGGCTGGACCCGGTGAGATTGCCGATGAGCATGAGGTGCAAGGGCTGTTGACCCCAATCGATGGGCGCATCGCGCAGGTCACTGCACGCTTCCCCGGACCGGTCCGTTCCGTGCGAGTGGGCGTGGGTGACCAGGTACGCACCGGCCAGGTGCTCGCGACAGTGGAGAGCAACCTCAGCCTGACCACCTACACCATCACCGCGCCGATCAATGGCGTGGTCATGGCGCGTACGGCCACCGTGGGCATGTCGGCGCCTGAGGGCGCCCCGCTGTTCGAGGTCGCCGACCTGTCCACGCTGTGGGTGGACCTGCACATCTTCGGCGCCGACGCCCAGCACATCAGTGCCGGCGTGCCGGTGACGGTCACCCGCTTGAGCGATGGCGTCACGGCGCAGACCACATTGGAGCGCGTCCTGCCCGGCACCGCCACTGCCAGCCAAAGCACCATCGCCCGCGCCACCGTGGCTAATACCGATGGGCTGTGGCGGCCGGGTTCAGCGGTCAAGGCGCGGGTCACCGTGGATCGCCAATCGGCGTCGCTGGTGGTTCCGATCACCGCCCTGCAGACCGCACAGGACCAGGACGTTGTCTACGTGCAGCAGGGCGAGACGTACCACACCCGGCCGATCAAGCTGGGGCGCCGCGACGCCGAACGCGCCGAAGTGCTGGAAGGGCTCAAGGCGGGTGAACGAGTGGTGGTGGCCCAAAGCTTCCTGATCAAGGCCGACATCGAAAAATCCACCGTGGAAGAGGAATGAGGCCCGCCATGCTCGAACGCCTCATTGGTCTGTCCATCCGCCACCGCTGGCTGACGCTGGTGCTCACCGCTGCGCTAGTCGCACTGGGCGTGTGGAGCTACCGTCACCTGTCCATTGACGCCACGCCCGACATCACCAACGTCCAGGTCCAGATCAACACCCAGGCCCCGGGTTACTCGCCGCTGGAGGCCGAGCAGCGAGTGACCTTCGCCATTGAAACGGCCATGGCCGGGCTACCAAAGCTGGACTACAGCCGCTCGCTGTCGCGCTACGGACTCTCCCAGGTCACTGTCGTCTTCAAAGACGGCACCGACCTGTACTTTGCCCGCCAGCAGGTCGCCGAAAGGCTACAGCAGATCGCATCTCAGCTGCCCGAAGGGTTGGACCCAGAGATGGGTCCCATCTCTACCGGCCTGGGCGAGATCTTCATGTACACCGTGGAGGCTGAGCCCAACGCCCGCAAGCCCGACGGCACCCCGTATACCGCCACGGACCTGCGCACCCTGCAGGACTGGGTGATCCGGCCGCAGCTGCGCACCACGCCTGGAGTGACCGAGGTCAACACAATCGGTGGCTTTGAGCGGCAGATCCACATCACCCCGGATCCGGCCCAGTTAGTGGCACTGGGCTTTACGCTGAACGATGTGGTCGCAGCGGTCATGCGCAATAACCAGAACATCGGTGCCGGCTACATCGAGCGCAACGGCCAGCAATTTCTGGTCCGCGTGCCCGGCCAGCTGGCCAATCTGGACGCGATTGGGAACATCGTGCTGGACCGGCGCGATGGCGTGCCCATTCGCGTCCGCGACGTCGCTAGCGTAGGCGAAGGCAAGGAGCTGCGCACGGGTGCGGCGACCCAGAATGGCCATGAGGTCGTGGTCGGTACCGCCTTCATGTTGTTCGGCGCCAACAGCCGGGAAGTCTCCCAGGCGGCCGCGGCCAAGCTGGATGCCGCCAACGCCAGCCTGCCTGCCGGCGTCCATGCCAAGGCCGTCTATGACCGCACCGCGCTGGTGGATCGCACCATCGGCACGGTGTCCAAGAACCTGATCGAGGGCGCGCTGCTGGTGGTGGTGGTGCTGTTCCTGCTGCTGGGCAATGTGCGCGCCTCGTTGATCACCGCGGCGGTGATCCCGTTGGCGATGCTGTTCACCATCATCGGCATGGTGCGTGGCGGCGTGTCGGGCAACCTGATGAGCCTGGGCGCGCTGGACTTCGGCCTGATCGTGGACGGGGCGGTGATCATCATCGAGAACTGTCTGCGCCGGTTCGGCGAGGCGCAGCACGCGCTGGGCCGCCAGCTCAACGATGAAGAGCGCTATGACCTGACCGCCTCGGCCACCGCCGAGGTGATCCGTCCCAGCCTGTTTGGCCTGGGCATCATCGCCGCGGTCTACCTGCCGATCTTCGCGCTGTCCGGGGTAGAAGGAAAAATGTTCCACCCGATGGCGATCACGGTGGTGCTGGCCCTGACCGGCGCCATGGTGTTGTCGCTGACCTTCGTGCCGGCGGCGATCGCCAGCTTCCTGCGCGGCCGTGTGGCTGAGCACGACAACCGCCTGATGCGCTGGTCGCGTGCCCGTTATACGCCGCTGCTGGATTGGGCCCTGCGTCGGCGCGTGGTGGTGCTGGCCGGCGCGGCCGTGCTGGTGGTGGGCTGTGGCGTGCTGGCCACCCGCTTGGGTTCGGAGTTCGTGCCGAGCCTGGATGAGGGCGACATCACCTTGCAGCCCATGCGTATTCCCGGCACCAGCTTGGAGCAGTCGGTGGCCATGCAGGAAACGCTGGAGAAGCGCCTGGCCCAGTTCCCGGAGGTGGCCAACATCTTCTCAAAGATCGGCACCGCCGAGGTGGCCACCGATCCTATGCCGCCGTCGATGGCCGACACCTTCCTGATGCTCAAGCCCCGCGACCAGTGGCCCGACCCGCGCAAGCCCAAGGCCGAGCTGGTGGAAGAGCTGGAGGCGGCGGCCAAGGAGATCCCGGGTAGCAACTACGAGTTCACTCAGCCCATCCAGATGCGCACCAACGAATTGATCTCCGGCGTTCGCTCGGACGTTGCGGTCAAGGTCTACGGCGACAATCTTGACCAGCTGACCCGCCTGGCCAGCCGGGTCGAGCGCGTCCTGCGCGGGGTCCCCGGCGCCGAAGACGTCAAGGCCGAGCAGGTTACTGGCCTACCACTGCTCACCATCACGCCAGATCCAGCGGCATTGGCGCGGTATGGATTGAATCCGGGTGACGTGCAGGACACGGTGGCAACCGCCATCGGCGGTAGCGTCGCTGGCCAGCTGATCGAGGGCGACCGCCGATTCGACCTGGTGGTGCGTTTGCCCGAATCGCTGCGGCAAGACCCGGCTGTGCTTGCGGACCTGCCCATTCCACTGCCGGAGAGCACCAGTATCGATGAGTCCAGCCGTGTAGCCGCTGGTGCCAACGGTGGGCCTCGCACTGTTCCACTACGAGAAGTGGCGAAGATACAGGTAGAGCGCGGGCCCAACCAGATCAATCGTGAGAACGGCAAGCGTCGAGTGGTGATCACCGCCAACGTGCGTGAGCGTGATCTTGGCGGATTCGTTGGCGATCTGCGTACCCGCATCGGCCAGGATGTACCTCTTCCAGAGGGGTACTGGATCGATTATGGCGGCACGTTCGAGCAGCTGATCTCGGCCAGCCAGCGCTTGGCGGTAGTTGTCCCGGTCACATTGGCGCTGATCTTCGCCCTGCTGTTCATGGCCTTCGGCTCGGCCAAGGATGCCGCCATCGTGTTCAGTGGCGTTCCCTTGGCATTGACTGGTGGCGTAATCGCCTTGGCTCTACGCGGAATTCCGCTGTCAATCTCTGCGGGCGTAGGCTTCATTGCGCTTTCGGGCGTGGCAGTACTCAATGGCTTGGTCATGATTGCCTTCATCCGCCGACTGCGTGAGCAAGGCGACGCCCTCGAAGATGCTGTCCGGGATGGCGCCCTGGGGCGACTACGACCGGTCTTGATGACTGCCCTGGTGGCTTCCCTTGGTTTCCTGCCGATGGCTTTGAACGTAGGCGCTGGTTCTGAAGTACAGCGGCCGCTGGCCACGGTCGTAATCGGCGGTATCGTGTCCTCGACCGCGCTGACGCTGTTGGTCCTGCCGGTGCTGTACCGCTGGCTACATCGCGACCGCGGCAGTCGTGGCGATGGCGCTATCCAAGATCCCTCAACCTCATGAACGAGATCAATTTGGAAGAGGTCCGGGCAGCGATGTTCACGGACCCGGGCGTGAAAGCGGTAGACGGCCTGCGGCTCGTCCCAGGCCTGGCACCTGGACGCGCGATTGCGGCCACCATCACTGTCGCTGCCCCCTCGGTGGACCTTGACGTGGTCCACGCTGTGATCGCCCGGGTACTTTTCGATCAATTCGGCATCGAGCGGGCAGTGCTTTCCTTCAACGACCCTGGGCCAGTGCCGCCGCCACCCACGGCGGCGCCCTTGAAGAAATTGTGACCGCTGCAAAGCCCGTACAGATCGTTGCCACGAAGCTACCCTACGTTGCCAGCCGCTCCAGCACTGTACTCGTCACGTCGGTCAGCCATGCCCAGTCCGTGGGCCTACTGCGTGTCCGTGCAAACTGTTGCGGCGCTAAGTCGTTTGAGCTTGAGGGGTATAGACTTGGTGGCCCAAAAGCGCGCACGTGCCGTTATACACAAACGCCACACTCTGCCTCGCCCGGGTGAAGGCGACGTAATACTTGGGTGGCGCCGTTATGCGGGACGCGTCGGCAGTGCGCAGGTACTGCGTCAAAGGCCCATTAGGGAAGATGAGCACACGGCTATAGGTGCGTCCCTTGGACTGACCGAAGTTCATTGCTGGTAGGCCATCGCAAGCCTGCCGTCGGTCATGCCGCAGCACGGCTGGGGCAAACTCCTGCATGTACGCAGTGACATGCTCGGGCGCGACCAGGTATATGCCATCGTGACCGGTCAACTGATCATTGCCTGATTGGGTCCGGGGCATCTGTGGATAGAGCGCGTCGGCCAGATCACACAAGGCCTGCACGCATCGTAAACTCGTGAGGCGGTGATCGATCTGGCACAGGCCGTGCGACTCCCAAAGCTGGAATAACGTCGCCAAGTTCGGTCCGCGGAACTGGCTGTACCGAGGCGCGTAGTTGGTGGCGTAGGTCGCTTGGCGCGTGTCGCCCACTAGCGTAACGCCGATGGGGCTCTTCAACAGGCGCTCAATCAGATCTAGGTCGTAGCCAGCCAAGTCCTGCACTTCATCGACGTACACTTCGTCGTACATGTCCGCCAAGCGCGAGATGACCTGACCATGAGTTAGCTCATCGCAACGAACGGCGAAATCCGAGGCCCGATCCGAGTACATCCTGTCGCCTGCCAGATAGTGGCGGGAAATCTGCGAGCGGGGTGCCCGGTTGTTAGTCCGTCCTTCAACGAACTGAATCGATTCAACCCGTGGCTCGCGACACAGTGCCGCCTGATAAGGTCGAATACACTCGCGTAGCAGAAATCCGTACCAGCTATACAAGGTAACATTCGCGGGCACCGCGCCGGCATGGGCCTCGAATGAGCGTCGAATTTCTTCGAGATTCTCCAAGGTATAGGTGAGCATAGCGATGCGGCGCTGTGGTCGCTCCAAGGCCTGGCGGACCAGCAAGGTGGTCTTGCCAGAGCCGGCTGCCGATAGCAGTACCCGGTTAGGCGATAGCACGCTGGACATAGTCCGGGAACCTGATTGAATGAGGGCTGTTGAAAATGGCTAGAGCCGTATCGGTCTTGTGACCTTTCATGTACTTGAGCAAAGCCACCTCGTCGGCGAATGACTGGGCCAGCACGGTGTTCAGCTCGTCCAGTGAGTTGGCTTTAATAAGTTGTTCTTCCAACGATGGGGCGGTCTCGTCAGAATCGTAGTAGATGGCATTGGGGAAGTCGGCATATCGCTCTTGCACTAGCGCGATATCACCATCGTTGTCGGTGACGACTTTGGCCTGAATACGCAGGCGCTCCGCAATCTGCAAGAAGCGCTTAAACGCCAGTGATTTGACCGAGATGATGTCCACGCCACGGGCCAATGGTGCTACACCGTGGTGATCCAGGTAGGCACGTTGCACGATCAGCTCGTCGGACGGGCCCTCCACCAGAATTACCCGCTTGGCCAGAATCAGTCGCAACGTGTCATGGCCAGGAAGCTTCATGAAGTAATCGTGCGTATCATGCGGCAACTGATCCAGTTTCATCTGGCCTTGGGCGCTGAACAGGATCACATTGTCCACGCCCAACTTGTTCAGAACGAAGCTGCTGTGGGTTGCGATGACCACTTGCTGCGCTGTAGAGAGCGCTGAAATCTTGTCAATCAGCTGGCTCATGCCAGAGAAGGAGAGGTGGTTCTCCGGCTCTTCGATCAGCAGTACATGCGCCGAGCCTGCAGCATGCATAGCCAGCTTCATCTTTACTGCGCTTTGCTCACCCTTGCCAGCTTGGGTGAAAGGAAGCTCATCCAGGTACGGTGACAAGCTGGTTTCCCACGTTGAGCGCGGTGAAGAGTCCACGCCCACCGTCAATGCTTTGTGACTGATGTCCCCCGTGTGCTCAGTGAGATAAGCATTAATGGCGGCAACGTCGCCCTCTTCCGCGAAGCTTTGCCGCATGCGGCGAAAACTCAGAGATAGCGACACGCGCTGCGCTGGGGTAAGCGCCTGTTCGATGATGCTGGCGATATAGCGATCGGCTCCGGACAGTGTCTTGATACCGTGGGTGTCGATGATAGTTGAATCGAACGGGATGGTACGAGCGGTGACACCGTTGTTGGCAAAGGAGTACCAGCGCACCGTGTAGTATTCCACTGGGAGGCTGGTCGCGCCCTGGTGTTGCTGCAGGTAGGCGTTGAATTCCTCGCGATAGTCATCGCTGAGCTCGACCAGCAATCGGACGCCTGCACCGTCTAGACCTAATGAGTTGTTGGTGCCGCGCAAAGACGCCAGCGCGGGATCGTTCCCCAAATAGGCTTCAATGGAGATCCTGGGCGGTGACGCAGGCGTTCCCGCGCGCAGAGCCGCTAAGTACTCCCTCACCGTTGGCTGGTGGAAAAGATAGGGTGTGAGCTCGTAGGTGAGGTTGCGACCATACAGCTGCCCAGTTATCACTGCGTGGATCGCTTCCAGCAAGGTGGACTTTCCCACCTCGTTGTCACCAACCACAAGGTTCATGTGCGCATTGAGCTGCAGATTGAGGTGGCGAAAAGACTTGAAGTTCTCGATAACAATACGTTCGATCGGCATGCTCCATCCCCCGGTGGACTATCCTGTCTCTACAGAACTTTACGCGGCTCGTAAGAACGATGCCAACTGGACTGGATTTGGAAAGAATTTGTTCTGGACAGGCCTGGCGGGCACAGAAGGTAAGCCATCAAAGACTGCTAAATGAACAGGATCCATCGTCTTCGCTCGTCTCACGTATCGGCTATGCGGTTTGGTGGTTGTGACGAGGTGGTGGTTATAGTCCCGACTTTCTTAGTGGTGCTCGGTCACAGACTGCTGGACGTCGTCGGAGCTGTCAGGGAGGCGGCGATTCCCTGGGCCTCTAGATAGTCACGAACAGTGGCAAGGTCGTTGAGTTGACCAGAGCACATGAAGGCCAAGGCCGGGGTCCCCTTGAACGGTGCTGCGCTGTTGGGGCGTCGTAGCCAGCTGTCAGCTTGCTGCTGATCAGGGAAGAGGATGTGCAGTGCCCGGTATATGCCGAGCGCATAGCTGATTCGCTCGAGTGTTTCTGGCCAAAGGCCGTCAGTCACTCCCGCCTCTAGCTGTGCACAAGCAACGTCGATGGGCCTACCCAGGATTGCCGACTGCTCATGAGCGCTTAGTTTCCAAACTTCTGCCATCTTGGTAAACGCGCGCAGAGCAGGTCCTTCCAGGCTGGTGGCGTCACTGGCGATTGGGTAGATCATCCCTCTGGCCTGGGGGAGCAGATGAGTCATGCTACTCCCGTTTCACTCATCGCACCCTTCCGCGATGCGCCGATTGACTAAATGGTTGGCCTACATAGGCGGGCGATGCTCATGTCATCTCGACCGTTCGGTGCGAGGGAGGCCTAACAGCCCCGCCTCGGCCGACGGTCTGGCAGCCGACTGCCTGCCGGCCGCACGTCTGCATTCTATTTCAACGACACGTGGTGGCTGGTAGTGAACAACGTGGTGTGACCCCTTCAGGACCTATAAACACTGAAGGGGACAACAGTGACTACTGGGCCTCTATGCCCTGCCGCAACAGGCCTTATAGGGAAGGCGCCGGCGATGGATTTCACGGCATCATTGGGCTTGGAAGAGGAAATCCATCACAAATGATCCGAGCAGCTCCGCACCGCGACGATGGGCATTATCGGGAAGCGAGTCTGCGAGAGTTCCTCAAGCAGCATCTCCCATCACGCTTCCTGGTTACCAGCGGATTCGTGACCGATCATGATCGAGAGCAAGACAATCAGGTTGATCGATCCTGGCGCCAGATCGACTGCCTCGCGCATGACAAGCAGGACTTTACCCCGCTGTTACGCGCCGATGAATTTTCGATCGTTAGGCCTGAATCCGTTGCTGCGATCATTGAGGTCAAGAGCTCTCTAGAAATAGTGAGGGAAACCGTCCGGATGAGTACCAGCCCATCGTTTCTCACCCCCAAGGGGCGACACTACCGCTGGGCGGGCAGCCTGGTCGAGGCCCTTGAGAACATCAAATCTGCGGTCGACGTGATGGAAGCTGCATCCATCCGCCGCAATACGTACTTTGCGGGAGTAATCGCCTATTCTGCGCGCCCCCTCCGAAAGCTGCCTGAAGCGATGAACTCCGGCGAACTGTTCAAGCAGCTTGGGATTGAGGAAATTGAACATTTGCCCGACTGCATCTGTGTTCTAGACGGCCCCGCCTGGTCCTTCTCATGCGTTGCCGGAACGGATCCGAACGTCCACGGCGATGTGACCACCGACCCTAACTCTTCCTACGCCATTGGATCTCCACGGGACGGCGAGGGAAGCGCACTTCAGATCTTTAGCGCCCATCTGCATCACGCGGTTGCGGTGAATCGGCTACAGCAGCCGCACATGGTCGGAGGGGCGCACTCCGCTGCAGGCTATAGCGCGCAGGAACAGCACTACAGGATCCCCGTCTCATCCAAGCGAATGTTAGGTTCTACGTACAGCAATGCGCACCACACCTCGAACAGATCGACCATGCTTAGCTTGGTCTTCTTGCGCGCGCCGCTCTTTCAGTGTCCGGATCCCTTCCAGCAAGACGCCGATAAGAGCCGGCAGCGGATTCTGATCGGTCCGAACCGAGGCTCTACTACTCAGTAGCGTGCATTGCGACCGGCGGAGCTGCCGTGACCTCTCAAAAGAAACCACTTCCAGGTCACTGCTCGCTATTCTCTCTCTTCTTCTTTTCACCTTTCCGGCGACCAGAACGGTTCACCTCAGGCAACGGCTTGTCCAATGCAAGCAAGTCCATACGAACGTTGTTCGCGTAGGCGTTGTATTGCCATCGACGAAACTGATCAAGAAGCAGATTGTTGGTGTCCTCTAACCGTTTAACCTGCGCTTCCAAGTCAGTGATGCGGCGGATAGCGGCGTCCAACGTGAAATCTCTCGGAAGCGCATCTCTCGCCTCACGCAAATCCTTTTGACGCTGCTGAAACCGCTCCTTGACGGCAGGATAAAGGTACATCGTGTGCTTCGAGATCGAAGGCACGTCCAGCACCTTTGCGGCGCGCTCGCAGAATAGCGGCCAAGTGAGCTTGCCGTCCCAGCGATCCAGCTCACGCATTATCTTTGGCAGCGTTGCCTTGGTGATGATCTTCTTTGGCATGGCGGGTCAGGTAAGAGCCAAGGCAATCATTTTCGGACCAAGCGCATCCATGGAGGGCACTTCGACAACGCCAAGATCCATGAGAGCACGGCGAACCGGAGAAGGATCGTGCCCATCCGGAATCCTGAGGACCGCTCCCTCCAGAACATTGGGATGCTCCAATGCCATCCTCATTGCCTTGACGTGCGCGAGCTTCCACTTGTGATTGTCCACCCAGCGGTCGGCACCAAAGTCGCCATCCTCATGAGCTTTCATGGCCTGCTGGAGCAGTTTTTCCGTCTGCGCCTCCAAGAGGCGAATCCGGTCTAGCGCAACGTGATCACCCTTGATGCAAGCATGCTCCTTGCAGGTCATGCATTCGCGCTGTTTCTGGCACGGTGCCATGGCGTAGTCGTGCACGCACATGCCATAGAGCGTGGCTTTGGCCGTTCCCAGCCGATCAGTCCCAAGTTCCTGATACGTCACCGGTTGACGCTGCTTGATGCGTTCGAGCAATGGGGCAGGCTGCATCGGAAGCAGCCCACGGGCAGCCTCTAGGCGTTCCTCCGGCGAGCGATGGTCGTAATGACGGTTGTCGGAAACCTTTGCGCGACCGGCCCAGCGCGCCAGGCTGTAATCGTCCATGCCCGCCCGTTCTGACATCGTGCTGAGCCAATGACGGAGCTGGTGCGATGTCAACGTGATGCGCGTGCCATCCAAATTCCGCAGGCCCATACGGTCAAAAAGAGATTCGCCGTGGCCGCTGCCAGCGCCCAAGCGCTTATTCACCTCGTTAGCGCTTGGAATCCGCCATGAGTCTGGCCTAATTTCCTTCTCGCGACTGAATTCATTCTCTCGATGCAGGCACAGAGCACTCCAGGTCGTCAGCACCCTCTTCTCATCAAGGAAGGGCCAGTAGAAGCCGCCAAATTCTTTGATGAGATTGGACGTGCCGACATCTTCAGACGAAGACGTGGAGCCTTCGAACGCCGCCCTGACTAACTCACGTGCAGGAGCACCGATTTCGATCAGGCGCCGGACGGCCTCTTTCACGACGTCATGCATGACAGGCACGACCCACTTCTTCGTCGCTCCTTTGCCCTTGGCCGCATTCCAACGCAGGAACATCTGAAGATTACCGTCGTCATCTTCCTCCCACTGGATGCAGTCAATAGGAAGCTTCAGCACTTCGGAGACGCGGCCTGGCGCGGCCATAAGCAGGATGAAGATTGATGAGTAAAACTGACTCTCCCGATCGTCGGCCTGGGCAAACACGTCAGCAACTGCGAGCATTGCCTCATTGGTGGGAAGCTTTTTCATGCGATGGGCCTGTCCCGCTTCGCCGAGATCCTCGGTCAGGATCACCGGCTTCTTGAAAGGAGACTTCCAAGCCGGCAACGACGGGACAAGGCTGTTCTCACGTAAGAAGTCGAATACAGCTTGAAGTTGGAGCCCGGTCTTGTGGTGCACGTCCTCGCTGGAGTAGAACTCCTTGCACTTGTTGGCGCAAACGTCCATTACCGCACCACTCAGGAGTCCGACATCTCCTCGGCCGCAAGCCGCCAGCAATCCTGCCTCCACGCAGCGAAGTGCTTGGAGCATCATTGCCAAGCTCTTGACTGGCCTGTGGCTATATCTGTATCGAATGTATGCCTTTGCGAACTGCATGAATGGTTCGACGAAGGGCGTGAAAGAGTATGAGTTCAGAGGTGCTGTTTTCGTTGCGAAGACGACTATGGTCTCGTTTTGCTGCCACTTGTCGCGATCCCAAGCGCCACCATTCGCGAAGGCAGTCAGACCCTCTTTTGCCAAGCGTATGAAGTCGGCAAGGTTTCCGCTGGCTTCGCGCTCAGCGCGGGGAACGAACTGGACGACATCACCCATGGGTGCCCGCCTCCAACAGATTCGCGTCGAGCATCTGAGCCCTCGCATCCTTGCACATCGAAACACAGTGCTCGACAGCAAGGATCAGTTGGTCATTAGCATTAACAATGACGTTGGAACAGCCTGCCTCCCGGGTGCGCTCCTTCTCGGCATATAGGTCCACCAGCACCTCTTCATGCGGCCCGTCGACCCACGGCTGGAAGTGAAAGCATGTGTAGCAGGCTCGGTAGCCGCTAGCGCAGAATCCATAGTTACCGCAGGTCCCCACCGCGTGTTGACGATCATTCGGCACACGGCTCCGCGGATCGTCACCGCGAACTGCCTTACGTTCAGAGTGGACAAGCTTGCCGAGGCAGGCTTGCGCGAAGGGAGCGAGTCGAGCACCCACTAGCTCATTGATGACTACCGCCTCTTGAGCGGTGTTCTCCGTGTACACATGGACGTTCTGGGTGTCGGAATGATCCAGCAACTCGGCGATGATGACTGCACCGAATCCCTCTCGGCGAAGCTTCGTGCCTCGCGTGTGTCGGAATCGCAGTGCGGAAAAACGAATAAACTCACCAGTACGCTCCGAGTGCGCAGTCGACGCCTTCGCGCAACGCTGTAGAGCGGAATCGAGCGAGTCAATTTTTGAATGCAGTTGATCTGGCGCGCCACCCATCAGATAGTCGGTGAGCTCGTCTAAATTTCCAACATCCTCAAGCTTCTTGCGATTGAGAAAGATCGGCACCTCACCTACCAAGGCAGGATCAACCGCCCCCCCAATCGCCTCGAGAACTGCGGCGACGGACTGTCGATGCTGCTGCCGAAGCACCAGATATAGGTCTTCAAGGATGGCAAGAGACCGGTAGGCACCTCGAAAAGCGATGCCACGTTGCTTGGCTCGCGGAATGTTGAGCCTAAACATGGGCGCGCCTTCACCTGTTTCACGAACGAGATCCCGCCCCCTGAGAGCAGCGATCTGGACGGGACGGCGCGCGGTCATCGCCAAGGTGAGCAGATATGCGTAGTCCTCGAATGCAATGTCCTTTCGTGCTACCGCGAGGTTCGCCCAATCCAGGAGCGCAGCCATCTCGAGGTCGGTGTAGGGCCCATTCTCGGGGCAACCACTAGCAACGGCCGCCCCCTTTTCATTCCCCTTTATTCGCCAGCTTTGGAGGAGATCAACGACTTCGCTAGTGACGCCGTCAAATCCGTAGTCATGCCAGGCAAGCAGAAAGCCCTTCAGGCCGCCTAACTGATATTGCTCGTCTGCCGCAAGGCTGGCGCGCCAGTTGATGAGGTCAACCACGGTCACCCGCGACGCTCCTGTATCCCGCAGGTATCGCTTGAAACGCGTCTCCATATTTCGCGCATGACGAGCGGATGCCTCTTCCGCATAGCGCAACAGCGTGGCGCGAAAGCCAGCCTCGGTTCTAGCTTCAACCACCCCCGGCAGCGCTAGTGAAATCTGCACGTCCTTGTTTAATTGCCAATGTTTATCCGAAGGCTTGAAGGGATAACCATCCTTAGACACTGTCTGAGCGGTCGACTTTCCCTCGACATCGACCTGCTTTGGATTAGCGCGAATCACCACCGCCCCCCTTGGAGTTATCGCTACGCTTGGGATGAGCGGCCTGCACCTGACGAGCAGCCTTGTCGCTGGCTTCACGAATGTGACGCCGGTTGTACGTCGCTCCCGATGCCTTGCTGCGATGACCGTTCAGGAAAGCACGAACATCCAGCTCCCTAGCCTCGCTGAACGGCAATGCCTCAGCATCTTCACCCGACCGGATCTTGGCGTTGTGCTTGTCAATGCTGACGGAAAGCTCGTAATTGAAATGGTGTCGAAAGGCGTGGGGATGGATCGCCTCAAAGGCGGGGTCCACCGCGCGCATCCGCGAAAAGATCTGGCTACTCAGAGCTGAGGTGGAGAGTGGCTTGCCCCATGTATCGCCCTTCCTGTGCGAGACAAGTAGATACGGATGCCTTCTGGCGGGGCCGATCCTGGAACGGACATTCAGCATGTAACGGTCGATCTGATTGGCGAGCGCCTCAGGTATCGGTAATGGCCGCTCCTTGGTCTTCGTTACCGGCTGATAGGGTCGCGGGTCATGCTTATCATCCTGATTGCGCCGAACCCAGACGTGCGGCTCATGGCCCAAGTCGAACTGGTCGAGTCGCAAGCTCAATAGCTCTCCTCGTCGCATTCCGGTGTGTCTTAGCAGCCCGAAGATGATGGCATTGCGGAGCTGGACTTCCGGATGCCGGAACGGATTGCGCGGATCACCCTCAGTGCCTATCGCCATGAATCGCTCGACCAACTCGGAGGGTGGCGAGCGCAGATCCAAATCGTCATCCCTCTGTTTTGCCAACCCGCGCGGTCGGTGCTTGCGAATGGTTCTGGCCATCCGCGCAATTTCTTGAGCGGTTCGAGACGAGTTCTGGTGCTGTGTAACGACCGAAGCCGTAAATTCCAGATAGTCGGCAAACGTGCTGATACGGTTGAAATGCTGTTGCCCACCAATGGTGGCCAGCACCTGATTTGAGGCAACTCGCGCCTCGAGAAAATCGATGACGACGCTTCGTTTCTTGTCACCTTCTCCAACTGAACTCAACTCCCGCATGTCGAGCTTGGCGAAATCTCGAAGCGACACTATGTCTGAAACTGTGAGAAGGCGCCCGCTGCGGAACTCGGTGATCAGGTCTCGGCCATTGGCCTGCTCCCAGCGCAGAAGTACAACGATGTCGGCAAGCTTGTTTCGGATCGTGTTGACGGCTGCCCCGGCATTCCGAAGCTGGGAAGTAGCGAACAGGGTCGGGTAGAACAAAGGCACGCCCTGCTCGTCGTGGAGCATTGGAACTCGTTCTCCTTCGCCAAGCACATGAACTGACAGCATGGCCATCACTCTTCTTCTACTGTTTTTGCATATGTACAACTGTATATGAAATTTTCGACTACGCAAGTCAGCGTAGAAAAAAGAAAAGCCCTGTAAAAACAGGGCCTTCCTCGAAGCTATATCACCACTATTGATCTAGTATTCGCTAGAACGGAATATCGTCGTCAGCGAAGTCATCCATCGGCGGCGCCTGCTGCGGCTGCGGACGCTGGTTGCCACCCTGGTTGCCGTAACCGCCGCCCTGATTGCCGCCCTGGTTGCCATAGCCACCGCCCTGGCCGCCGCGCTGGCCACCGCCACCGCCGCCGTACTCCTGGCGCGGCGCCTGCTGGCGCTGCGGACGGTCGCCGCCGTAGTTGCCACCGCCGCCGTCACCACGGCCGCCCAGCATCTGCATTTCATCGGCAACGATGTCGGTGGAGTACTTCTCCACGCCGTCCTGGCCGGTGTACTTGTCGTAGCGCAGGCTGCCTTCGACGTAGACCGAGCTGCCCTTGCGCAGGTACTCGCCGGCGATCTCGCCGAGCTTGCCGAAAAACACCACGCGGTGCCATTCGGTACGTTCCTGCTGGTTGCCATCCTTGTCCTTGCGGACGCTGGTGGTGGCCAGGCTGATGCGGGTGATCGCCATGCCGCTCTGGGTGTACTTCACGTCCGGGTCGTTGCCGAGGTTGCCGACCAGGATGACTTTGTTGATGCCGCGCGCCATAGATGGATTCTTCCGTTGTCCGGGGCTGGACCAGTGATAGCACACCCGACGGGGTGCCGATACGCTGGACCTCCCACGGTTGCGAATGGGGGATATCGGAACGAGGCATCTTACCATTCCCTTCGCCCCCGGCCCGTCGGGAATCCGGCCGATCCGGGTCGGAACCGGCCTCAACGAAGCAGGGGACGATCCAGCAGCAGGCCGGTGACCCGCGTAACCTCCCCCACCGCCACCACCTTGGGCCCTTCATGGCAGTGGAAGCGCACGCCCGGCTGGATACGCTCCCGGTGCAACCCCGCCCTCAGCACCTCATTGACCACGGTCAGGCCTGCCAGAAGGGACTCTCCCACCGGCAGCGGCAGCTCGGTCGCCCAGCTGTCGCCCTCAGCGTGCCGGAAGTCGGGCCAGATCATGAACAGCTCGGGTGTCCCGGCGTCATCGGCATAGGCGAAATCCCAGCGGATACCATTCCGGGCGGGGCTGCGACGCCCCCCCTCCTCTGGCGCAAGGATGCGGATCCGCGCCTCGAAATCGTCGGGGACACCCGGGTACAGGCGAAAGGTCACCGCTTGGCTCCATCAGGCTATGGTGTTGACCGTCGCACGACCGCGACCGTGGCCACAAGCAGTGACGGCCAGGACGGCCGGCAGCCACCGCATGGCATCATGCCCAGGCACCTTCCACCCTGCCCCCTCCCGCGTGCCCATGACCATCAAAGGCAAAGCCACCTCCCTGGACATCGCCCACCTGGCCGGGGTCTCCCAGCCGACCGTGTCGCGGGCCCTGCGGGGCAGCCCGATGGTCAACGCCGAGACCCGCGAGCGCATCCTGCGCATCGCCCGCGAGCTGAACTACAAGGTCGACAAGAACGCCTCCAGCCTGCGCCTGCGCAATGCGGGCACGCTGGCCCTGCTGTTCTTCGAAGACCCGACCAACGACGACTCGCTGATCAACCCGTTCTTCCATTCGATGCTGGGCTCGATCACTCGCGCCTGCGCCCTGCACGGGCAAGACCTGCTGGTCTCGTTCCAGCAGCTGTCCACCGACTGGCAGGCCGATTACGAAGACAGCAACAAGGCCGACGGCATCATCCTGCTCGGCTACGGCGACTACCACGAATCGCGCGACCGCCTGCAGCGGCTGGTCGAACAGGGCACGCACTTCGTGCGCTGGGGCGCCGCCCTGCCCGGCCAGCCCGGCGTGTCGATCGGCAGCGACAACTTCCAGGGCGGGCACGACATCACCACCCACCTGCTGCAGCAGGGCTGCCGCCGCATCGCCTTCCTCGGCCATGCCTCCAGCCATTACCCCGAATTCCAGGAGCGCTACCGCGGCCATGTCGCGGCCCTGCAGGAACACGGCCTGGCTGCGGAGCCGGCGCTGCAGCACGATGCGATCACCACCGAGGCTTCCGGCCAGGAGGCCTGCCAGGTGCTGCTGGCGCGCGGTGAACCGATCGATGCGATCTGCGCCGCCAGCGACCTGATCGCCATCGGTGCGATGCGCGCGCTCCGCGAGGCTGGCCTGCGGGTGCCACAGGACGTGGCGGTGACCGGCTTCGACGACATCCCACTGGCGGCCTCGGTATCCCCGGCGCTGACCACCGTGCAGCAGGACACCAAGCAGGCCGGACAGCTGCTGGTGGAGCGCCTGCTGGCACTGATCGGCCGGCAACCGGTGGAGAGCCAGAGCATCCCGGTGAAGCTGGTGGTGCGGGAATCTTCGCTGCGTGGGTAAGCGCTGCCAGGCCACCGCCCCACGCCCCAACGTGCGACGGCGGAATTCCCCCCCATGACCAACGGCGGATGCGCACGGAGGCTGATGCGCGGATAACGCGCAGACATCGCCCATTGAAAGGTGTACGTCGCATGCTGAAGATCGATTCGCTGTCCAAGACGTACGCCAACGGCGTGCATGCCCTCAACAACGTCAACCTGGACATCCCGCGCGGCATGTTCGGCCTGCTCGGCCCCAACGGCGCCGGCAAATCGTCGCTGATGCGCACGCTGTCCACCCTGCAGGAGGCCGACAGCGGCACGGCGACCCTCAGCATTCCAGGCGAGGCGCCGATCGACGTACTGCGCGACAAGGACGCGGTGCGCCGCCGGCTCGGCTACCTGCCGCAGGATTTCGGCGTGTACCCGAAAGTCAGCGCGCTGGACCTGCTGGAGCATTTCGCGGTGCTCAAGGGCCTGACCCAGCGCGCCCAGCGCCGCGAGGTGGTCGATGGGCTGCTGCAGCAGGTAAACCTGTGGGACGCCCGCAAGCGCAAGCTCGGTACGTACTCCGGCGGCATGCGCCAGCGCTTCGGCATTGCCCAGGCGTTGCTGGGTGACCCGCGGCTGGTGATCGTCGATGAACCCACCGCCGGCCTCGACCCGGAAGAACGCAACCGCTTCCTCAACCTGCTGGCGGCCATCGGCGAGAACGTGGCGGTGATCCTGTCCACCCACATCGTCGAGGACGTGACCGACCTGTGTCCGACGATGGCGATCATGAACAAGGGCCAGGTACTGCTGACCGGCCGCCCTGCCGAGGCTATCGACGCCCTGCAGCACCAGGTCTGGCGCAAGCAGGTTGATCCTTCGGAACTGGCCGACCACGAGGCACGCTACGTGGTGCTGTCCACCCGCCTGGTCGGTGGTCGCCCGGTGATCCACGTGCACAGCGCCAACGACCCCGGCGACGGCTTCGCATCCGTGGCTCCCGACCTCGAGGACGTGTACTTCCAGCGCCTGCGCCTGCAGGCCCGTGCCCGCGCGGCAGCCTGAGCGGAGCACGCCATGATCCTCAACTTCTTCCGCTTCGAGCTGCGCGAGCAGCTGCGTTCCCCGCTGCTGTGGCTGCTGGCCGGGCTGTTCGCCCTGCTTGCCTTCGCCGCCGCCTCCAGCGACGCCGTGCAGATCGGTGGCGGCGTCGGCAACGTGCACAGCAACGCGCCCACCGTGATCGCGCAGATGCTGGGCATCTTCACCCTGCTCGGAATGCTGGTCACCGCCCTGTTCGTCAGCAACGCCCTGTTGCGTGACTTCGAACTCGGCACCGCCGAACTGATCTTCGCCAGCCCGGTGAAGCGCCGCGATTACCTGGCCGGACGCATCGCCGCCGCCCTGGCGGCAGGCTTGCTGGTCTACGTGCTGATCGCATTTGGCCTGTGGCTGGCGCCGTTCATGCCGTGGGTCGATCCCGAGCGCATGGGCCCGATCAGCTGGCAGGGCTATGCGTGGACGTTCGCGGTCATCGTCATTCCGAACCTGCTGTTCACCACCGCGCTGCTGTCGCTGCTGGCGGCGCTGACGCGCTCGATCCTGTGGGTCTACATCGGCCTGGTGGCCTACCTCGTGCTGTATGGCGCCAGCGCGGCCCTGCTGCGCGACATCGACAACACGTGGATCGCGGTGCTGAGCGAACCGCTGGGCATGCGCGCACTCGGCCGCACGATCCGCTACTGGTCCACCGCCGAACGCAACAACGGGATTCCCGAGCTCGCCGGTTACCTGCTGGTCAATCGCGCCCTGTGGTTGGGCGTGGCTGCCGCGCTGTTCGCCGCCACCTTCGCGCTGTTCCGCACCGAACGCAGTGGCAGTGGCCGTCGGCGCTGGGGCCGCAGGCAGGCGCAACCGGTTGCCGATGCCAGCGTGGTCCGTCCCACCCGCGCGACGCTGCCGCGCGTGATACCGGCGTTCACTGCCACCACGGCGTGGCAGCAGTTCCTGCGCCAGGTGCGCTTCGATACACGCGGCGTCCTGCGCAGCGTGCCGTTCATCGTGCTGCTGGTACTGGGCCTGGCCAACTTCCTGCCCAGCGCGCTGTTCCGGCAGACCCTGTACGGCACCTCGATCTGGCCGGTCACCTCGCAGATGATCATGGGCCTGCAGGGGGCCTTCAGCTGGCTGCTGGTGATCATCGTGCTGTTCTTCGCCGGTGAGCTGGTCTGGAAGGAACGCAGTGCACGCATCAATGAAGTGACCGATGCCATGCCGGTGCCGAACTGGGTACCGCTGCTGGCCAAGTTCACCGCACTGCTGGCGGTGATCATCTGCTTCCAGGCCGCCGGCGCGCTGGCCGCGATGGGCGTTCAGCTGGCCAAGGGCTACACGCATCTGGAGCCGCTGCTGTACCTGCGGAGCCTGGCGCTGGATTCGGTGGTCTACATCCTGATGGGGGGCCTGGCGCTGGTGCTGCAGGTGCTCACCAACAACAAGTTCGTCGGTTATGCGCTGCTGATCGTGGTGATGATCGGCCAGGGCGTGCTCGGCCTGCTCGACTACACGCAGAACCTGTACAACTTCGGCAGCTGGCCCAACGCGCCCTATTCGGACATGAACGGCTACGGCCACTTTCTGACCGGGCAACTGGCGTTCCAGGGCTACTGGGCCCTGTTCCTGCTGACCTTGATGTGCCTGGCGTCAGCCTTCTGGGTACGAGGTGTCAGCCAGGGCCTGCGCCAGCGCCTGGCCCTGGCCGGCCGCCGCCTGCGCGGCCCGACCGGGGTCTTCGCCGGAGTCGCCGCATTGGCCTTCGTCGGCGTGGGTGGCTGGCTGTACTGGAGCACCAACATCCGCAATGAGTTCATCTCGCCCGACCAGCAGCTGGATCTGCAGGCCCGCTACGAGCGCGAGCTGTCGAAGTACCGCACTTTGCCGCAGCCTCGCATCGTGGCGGTGGACAACCGCGTTGATCTGTTCCCCGAATCGCAGTCGATGGTGATCGATGCGAACTGGACGGTGCGCAACACGCATGCCGTGCCGATCCAGGACGTGCATGTCTCGATGGGCGACGACAAGCAGCTGGTCGCGGCTGACCTGGGTGGGCAGACCTTGTCGATGCACGACGCCGACCTTGGCTACCGCATCTACCGCCTGGCCGCGCCACTGCAACCGGGTGAAAGCCGCAACGTCCACTTCCGGGTGGTGCAGAAACCCAATGGCATCACCGCCGGCCAGGCGCCGAGCAACATCGTCGACAACGGCACGTTCTTCAACAGCCGCGTACTGCCGTCGTTCGGCTACAACGAAGGCGCCGAGATCAGCGACCGCAACGAGCGGCGCAAGCGCGGCCTGGGTGAGCCGCGGCGCATGCCCAAGCTGGAAGACGAAGCCGCGCGCGCCAACACCTACATTTCCAACGACGCCGACTGGCTCGATTTCCGCACCACGGTCTGCACCGCACCGGACCAGGTGGCGCTGGCCCCGGGCTACCTGCAGAAGGAGACCACGGTGAATGGCCGCCGCTGCTTCAGCTACGCCATGGATCGGCCGATGCTGAACTTCTACGCCTATCTGTCGGCACGCTGGGAGGTGCGCAAGGCGAAGTACAAGGACGTCCCGATCGAGGTCTACTTCGACCCGGCGCACGGCTACAACGTGGACCGGATGATCGAAGCGGTGCAGAAGTCGCTGGCCTACTACGAAGCGAACTTCACGCCCTACCAGCACCGCCAGGTACGCATCATCGAGTTCCCGGGCTATGCGCGCTTCGCGCAGTCGTTCGCCAATACCATCCCCTACTCCGAGGCCATCGGTTTCATCGCCGACCTGCGTGACCCGGACAAGGTGGACTACGTGTTCTACGTAACCGCGCACGAGATCGCGCACCAATGGTGGGCGCACCAGGTGATCGGTGCCAACGTGCAGGGCGCGACGGTGCTGTCCGAATCGCTTTCGCAGTATTCTGCACTGATGGTGATGGAGCAGGAGTACGGCCGCCAGCACATGCGCCAGTTCCTCAAGCGCGAACTGGACGGCTACCTGTCCGGCCGCGGCGGCGAGGCCATCGAGGAACAGCCGCTGGAACGTGTGGAGAACCAGCAGTACATCCACTACCAGAAGGGTTCGCTGGTGTTCTACCGGCTGCGCGAGGAAATCGGCGAGCAGGCGCTGAACCGTGCGTTGAAGCGCTTCCTGCAGGACAAGGGCTATCAGCAACCGCCGTACACCACCTCACGCGAACTGCTGGGCTACATCCGCGCCGAGACCCCGGCCGACCGCCAGCAGCTGGTCACCGACCTGTTCGAGAAGATCAGCTTCTACGACAACCGCGTGATGGCCGCCAGCGCCCGCAAGCGCGATGACGGTCGCTACGACGTGACCCTGGACCTGCACGCGGCCAAGCAGTACGCCGATGGCAAGGGCAAGGAGAGCGACGGCACGATGGATGACTGGGTTGAGATCGGCGTGTTCGCCAATGGGCCTTCGGGCAAGGAACGCGACCAGAAGGTGCTGTACCTGCAGCGCCACCACATCACCAGCGCCGCGCCGAAGATCACGGTGACGGTGGACGAAAAGCCGGACGAAGCAGGCTTCGACCCGTACAACAAGCTGATCGACCGAGTGAGCGATGACAACCGGCGCAAGGTGACGATGTGAGGCAACGGGGCGCCGGCCTGTCCGCCGGCGCTCCACGCAACACCTGCGGGCTTGGCTCGGCCTTACTGTAGTGCCGAGCCATGCTCGGCATACTGCCCACGGTGACCGAGAAGCTTCAGCGCACCGTCGCCTTCGGCCCCAGCAACGCCAGCAGCACATAGACCACGATCGAGGCGACGGTACCGAGCCCCGCCGGCAACCCGAAGGCCCAGGCCGACCGGCCCTGCTGGCGCGCCCACTGCGCCAGATGCCACGCCGCGCCCAGGTTGATCAGCCAGGCAATGGCGAAGACCGGCCACAGCACCATGCCCACCGCGCGCAGCAGGGGCATGGAGACCAGTGCGGCAACGATGGCTGCGATCAGGAAGATCAGTGCTGAGCGGGAGTGCCGGGCCGTTGCGGCGCTCATGCGGCCAACCTGCGCACCATCACCAGCACGCGGTGGCTGCGGTTGTCGGCTTCCTGCAGCGGCTTCCAGCCCAACCGCGCATACAGGCCGCCATCCAACGATTCGGTCTGCAGGTACAGTTCGGAAACGCCCATCCGCACCGCCTGCGCCGCGGCCTGTTCGACCAGCGCGCCAGCCAGCCCACGCCCGCGATGACTATCGGCCACGAACACGCTGCCCAGCCAATGCTCGTACTGCGGGAAGGCCTGCATTTCCCGGCGCTTGAGCTGCACGGCACCGACCACCTGGTCTCCATCGAAGGCGGCGATCAGGTGCGGGAAACCCTCGGCGTCCTGAGGTGTGTTCAGCCGCTGCAGTTCCTGTTCCAGCGACAGGCCGGCGTCGCGGCCCCATTCGGCGTGGTACCACCGGGCCAACTGCTGCCGTCCCGGTGCGCCGGCGGGTAATACCTTGAATTCCATGGCAATGCCTCGATGGGGAAGCGTTCTGTAGAGTCGAGCCATGCTCGACTGATCTGGCACTGTGCGAAAGGCAGTCGAGCATGGCTCGACTCTACAAATATAGCGCGGTGGCGGTTCAGCCCTGGGCGAAGTCCTTCAGGATCTCGCCGATGCCGCTTGGCGAAATCTCAAAGCCCAGCGAAGTGCCCGGATTGATCACCACGCCATAGCCACCCGGCACGCGGCGCAGCACGTCCAGCATCAGCCAGCGGATCTGGTGTTCGGCCTGCTGGCTGTAGACGCCCACCCGCGACGGATCGGTGAACACCGCCACATGCAGGGTGCCCTGCTTGTCGAACAGCAGCGGGTCGAAGCCGCTGCCGTCCGGGGTGACCAGGCTGCCGGTCAGCAGCACTACCTCGGAAGCGACGAAGGCCTCCATGAAGGCGCGGATCGGCACCGCCCCGTCCATCGCCGCCTTCAGCAGGGTTTCGATCGGGGTCTGCGGGGCGAGGTCGGTCATGGCGGTACGGCGGGGCGTGAGGGATGTCTATTGTAGAGTCGAGCTTGCTCGACTGCTCGAAGAGCGTGCCAACCAAGGTTGGCACCCACCAGAGCGGTAGGCAGGTGCCATGGATTCATGGGTTGCCGGCCAGCGGCCGGCACTACCGCCCCAGACGCTGGTCCCGCGCCTTCTGGTCGGCCATCGCCTTGTCCAGCTCGGCCTGCAGCGCCGGCTGCTGCACGGCAGCGTCCAGCACATAGACCTTCACGCCGTGCGCGGGCACGTCGGCCTTCAGCAGACCGTTCACCTGCAACGAACCGCCGTCCAGCGCATCGCGCCAGCGGCCCGCCTGGACGTAACGCGACACAGTGAAGCTCTTTGCCCTGTCGCCCTTGTTCAGCAGCACCAGCGCGGTCTGCGCCACCTCGCCATGCTGCAGCACGCGGAAGAACACTGCCTCATCGCCCTGCAGGCGCTCGTTCACCTGCAGGCCGCGCTGCAGCGCCGGGGTGGCTTCGCGCAGCCTGGCGATACGCTGCAGCGGCGCGAAGATCGGGCTCTTCGGCGCCGCATCCACACGCGGCTGGCCGAAGTACGCACGATTGCCGGCATGCTCGGCACGGCCACGCATGAAGCCCGTCTCCGAACCGTAATAGACCACCGGAATGCCGCGCGCGGTGAACAGCCAGTTGTGCGCATCGATGAAGCCGTTGTCACTGGCCTGAAGGCGCGGCATGTCGTGGTTGTCGTAGAAGCTCATCAGCTCGTACGGATTGGCATACGGGCCACCGCTCAAGTGCAGTGGCTCAGCCAGGGTCTCGAAGCCCTTGTTGGCGGTGCCGAAGCTCTGCTCCAGTGCGCCGCGCAACGGGAAATCCAGCACGCTCACGTTCGCGTTGGCGGGCCAGGTGTGCTCGGCGATGCGCGCGGCATCGTAGTCGAACGCTTCGCCGAACATGAACATGCCCGGATGCTCGGCGCGGATGCGCTTGACGAATTCATGCCACCACGGGTGTGGCAGCCAGCCGATGGTGTCGATGCGCAACGCGTCCACGCCCTGCGCGGTCCACTGCAGGTAGGCGCCGACCAGGTAGTCCATCACCGCCGGATTGTCCTGATTGAAGTCCGACAGCTCGGCCAGGTTGCCGTCGAAGATCGAGCCGTCCTTGCTGTCGACCGGACCGATGTTGTTGTAGAACGCGTGCAACGGGTTGTGCTTCGGATCCAGTTTCTGCGGTGGCAGGTTCTGGTGGTCGGCGATCAATTTTCCGTCCTTGTCGAAGATCTGCCCGAACTGGGGCTGCCGTGTCGGCATGGTCCAGGCCGGCGAACCGTGGTTGCCTACGATATCCAGCACCACCTTCAAGCCAGCACCGTGCAGGCCCTTGGTCAGCCCGGCGAAGTCCAGGTCCCTGCTCGGCAGGTGCTCGTCGAGCTTGTAGAAATTGATGCCCCAGTAGCCGTGGTAACCGGTCTTCCCACGATCGGTCAGCGTGCTGGTACAGCTGATCGGCTTGCTGCCGGTAAAGGCCTCGTCCGGGTTGTCGACGATGGGCGTGATCCACACCGCACCGAAGCCGAGGTTGCGGATGTACTGCGCGTTGTCGAGCACGCCGCGGAAGTCGCCGCCGAGGTAGCCGATGTTGCCGTCCACCTTGTCCGGGCACGGCACCGGAATATCGAAGGTGCGATGCGTGCCGCCCTGGTCGCGATGGTCGTTGGACGGATCACCGTTGACGAAGCGGTCGGTGACCACGAAATACACCGCATCGCTGGCGAACGGCTCGGTGGTGCCGACGTAGTCCGGGCGCGGCGCGGCCGCGGCATGGCCGGCCAGCAGTACCAGGGAAACAGCAACAGACAGCGCACCACGCATCACACCACCTCCGGACGGGACGGAACCCGCAGCACGCACAGGCCGGCAACGAACAGGCTGCAGCCGCCCAGCACCAGCACATGCATCGGCTGGCCACCCAGCCAGGCGCGCAGGGCAAAGCCGAGCGCGCTGGCCGCAACCAGCTGCGGGATCACGATGAAGAAATTGAAGATGCCCATGTACACGCCCATCTTCGATGCCGGCACGCTGTCGGACAACAGCGCATAGGGCAGCGAAAGAATGGACGCCCAGGCGAAGCCGACGCCGACCATCGACAGCAGCAGCCAGTGCGGGTCGCGGATGAACATCAACGAGACCAGGCCGGCGCCACCCAGCCACAGGTTGACCAGGTGGCTCCAGCGCAGGCCGATCGCACGCACCATCGGCGGAATCAGCACCGCCGCCAGCGCAGCGAAGCCGTTGTAGGCGCCAAACAGCACGCCCACCCAGTTGGCACCTTCGTTGTAGGCGGCCGACTGTGGATCGGTCGAACCGAAGTGGGTACCGGCCACCGCAGCGGTGGTGTAGATCCACATGGCGAACAGCGCGAACCACGAGAAGAACTGCACCCACGCCAGGCGGCGCATGGTGACCGGCATTGCGCGCAGGTCGCCGACGATGGCGGCCAGCATATGCGTGGCCGGCAGCGCGCGCGCGGCCGCCAGCAGCAGGCCGTAGCCGGCGCACAGGCCTGCCAGCACGTACAGCATCCTGTCGCCTTGCCGCCAGGTGATCAGCAGCGCCAACAACACACCCAACCCAAGCCACAGGGTCACCCGCGTCCATGAAGCCGGGCCGTTGATCGCGGCCGCCGCGTGATGCGCCGGCGGCTCGGCATCATCGAACCCGGCCAGCTCCGCCGGTGAATATTCGCGAGTGCTGACCACCGTCCAGGTGATCGCCGCGAGCAGCACCACCGCGCCGAAGTAGAACGCATAGCGCACAGTGTCGGGCACTTCCCCGGCGGACGCGGTGTTGGCAACGCCGAAGTGGGCCAGGATGAATGGCAGGAAGCTGGCGACGATGGCGCCCACGCCGATGAAGAAGCTCTGCATCGCGTAGCCGGCCGGACGCTGGCGTGGCGCCAGCTGGTCGCCGACAAAGGCACGGAACGGCTCCATCGATACGTTGATCGAAGCATCCAGCACCCACAGCGTGCCGGCCGCGATCCACAGCGTCGGCGAGTTCGGCATCACCAGCAGCGCCAGCGTGGTCAACACCGCACCGATCATGAAGTACGGACGACGGCGCCCCCAGCGGGTCCAGGTGCGGTCGGACAGGTAACCGATCACCGGTTGCACCAGCAGGCCGGTCAGCGGCGCGGCAATCCACAGCCCGGGTACCGCGTCGATGTCCGCACCCAGCGTCTCGAAGATGCGGCTGGCGTTGGCGTTCTGCAGGGCGAACCCGAACTGGATGCCGAGGAAGCCGAAACACATGTTCCAGATCTGCCAGAACGACAGCTGCGGTTTGGCGGGACGACTCATCGTGCGCCCTCTTCCATCGCCACCGGCGCCACCGTCAGTGCCTGCACCTGGGCCTGGTTGAGCACACCATCACGCCCGCCCTTGCCGCCGGTGTAGTGCGCGAAGTGCTGCAGCGCGCTCATGTTGAAGCCATCTTCAAGCGTGACCGTGCACCGCCCCTTTGGCACCGTGAATGTTGCCGAGGTCGAGTCCTGCACGGCCACGCTGTGCGGCAGCGTGACCGTATGCCGCTGCAACGGCTGGCCCGGGCACTGCAGCACCAGCTGCTTGACCGCAGCCGTGACGCCAGTGTTGATCGGCCCGTTCGGGTTTCGATATTGCAGGCGCAGGCGAACCTGCCCGGCCTTGGCCGAGGTGAACGGCCAGCGCTGCGCACCCTTCAGCACCTGCTGCGGACCGACGCAGACCATTGGGCTGTGCAGCGATTCCAACGCGCCTTCGCGCCGGGTCAGGCTGAGGCAGTGCTGCAGGCCATCGTCGCTGATGTGCACCGGGCCATTGCTGGCGACGAGGGCCCTGCCGTCCTTCCACAGAACCTGCTCGGCTTGCACCGGAACGTTCCAGCCCGTGCCCATGCGCAGGGCCTGCGGTGCCGCCGGTGTTGCGGGCGCACGCGCGTTGGCATCCGCAGTCGTGGCAGCGAAACCGGTTGCTGCCGGGGCAGCGACCAGCTGCACCGTGGTAGTCGTGCCACGTGTGATGGTGCTGCCGGCCACCAGCAGGCCATCGCCCACGTTCTGCGGGCGCTCCAGCACATAGCGCCTGCCGCTGGCTTCCAGCGTGATGCGGGGATGCGTGCCGAACAGCTCCGGCACCAGCACGGCCGGCAGCTTGGGCTGCATGCGGCCATCGTCCTGCACGCCGAACACGCCCTCGACCACCATCGACAGATAGCCGGCCACCGACCACAGCTGGCGTTCGGAGTTGACCACCGGGCCGCTCAGCGCACCTTCCTCGACATGCACCGCCTGGCTGACCAGTTCGTAGTTTTCCATGTTGGAACCGGCCAGCGCCGCGCCCTGCATCAGCGAACGGATCTCGGCGGCGATGCGCGGCGCATCGTCCAGCTGCCGCGCCGCACGCAGCGAGTAGGCACTGACAAACGGCCAGATCGCACGGTTGTGGTAGATCGGCTGCTGCGATTCCTGCGGCCAGACCACCGGGCTGCCGGCCGGCCCCATCGGGTAGGCAGCCAGTGCACGGCGCGCGCGCTCGGGCGGCAGCACCTCGGCGAGGATGCCCAGCGACAGGCCAAGCAGATCGACCTTGGCGTACGGCACCGGGTGCGCGGCTTCGCCGATGTAGCTCATGTACTGGCCGATATCCTCGCGCCAGAAGCGTGCATCGATCTGCTGTGCCAGCGCATCGGCCCACACCTTGTACTCGGCCGCGCGGGCGTCGCCGTGCTGGCCGGCCAGCCGCTCGGCCAGGCGCAGTGCCTGGTAGTGCAGCACGTTGGTGGACAGTGCGTAGGAATCACCAATGAAGCGCACGTCCTCGCGGGTCCAGTCCGGATAGGTCTGCTCGCGCCAGTCCAGGAACGAGGTCTCGCCACGGTACAGGCCCATCTGCGCGTCGAACACCATCGCGCGGTCCTGCGCCAGCGTGCCCTGCAGCGCCTGCCAGACCTGGTCGGCAAACGCGCGATCGTCCAGCAGGTGGCGTGCCGCCAGGAACCACACCACCCGGTCGCTGCTGATCGGCCAGCTGCCGCCGGAACCGGTGTCCTGCGCGACGAACAGGCCGGGCGTATGGCCATCGCGCGCTGCCGAGAGCTTGAACTGCAGCGACTGCCGGGTGCGCTGCGGGTCCAGCCGCGCCAGCGCCAGGTCGGCGGCGAAGCTGACATCGCGGGTCCACACGTAGGGCCAGCGCGCGCCGGTCTGGAAGCACTCGCATGGCACCGGCCGGCCTTCGTCGAACGCGGGATCGCGGATCGCATCCACGCGGTCCTGGTCCATCTCCTGCTGGGCCAGCGCGAACAGTGCATCGAACATCACGCTGCCGGTCTGGCTGCGCATCGGCATGGGCGCGATGCGCACCTCAGCCTTCGGCGCATGCAGCACGTAGCTGCCCTTGGCAGCGGCTTCGGCGCGCGCATGGCGGCCGTCGAATTGCAGGTCGGCCGCCTGCGCGGTCGATCCCAGCGCTGCCCCCAGGGCAGCGGTCAGGCAAATGATCTTCAGCATCGAAGCGGCGGACCGGCTTGCGCCCGTCGGCCTCCCTCCCTCTCTGCACGCGTTGTAGGTCCGCACCGTCGTTGCCGGCGGGCGGGCGCGGCCCCTCCCTCAAGGTGCCTTGGCCCCATGGTAGACGCGGGGCTGTCGGCTGCGTCCAGCTGCATACGTATTCATGGCGTTGCGCGGTAGCGGGCCTGCCGTGCTGGCTTATGGTCCGGGTCTGCCAACGGCGCCTTGGGAGGGGAAATGCCGATGTCACCCACTGCTGTACGCGCGGTGTTCGCGCACCTGCTCGGTCTGACTCTGCTGGGCCTGGCCACGCTGGCGCAGGCCGCGCCGCAGGTGGCCAGCGTCGAATCACCGGGAAAGGTGCTCAAGGTCAGCCTGGTGCTGGACGTTGGCACCGCGCGCTATCGCGTCGAGCGTTTCGGCGAGACCGTGGTGGAAGATTCGAAGCTGGGCTTTGCCTTGCGCGATGGGCGCCTGGACCGGGATTTCGCCCTGCTCGGCCAACAGCAACGCAGCGTCGATGACAACTGGGAACAGCCCTGGGGCGAACGCCGGCTCACCCGCAACCACTTCAACGAACTGACCGTGCAGCTGGCCGAGACCACCGGCAGCAAGCGCCGGCTGGATGTGGTGTTCCGCGTCTACGACGATGGCCTCGGCTTCCGCTACGTATTCCCCGAGCAGCCGAACCTGCGCGAAGCCATCATCGATGACGAGCTGACCGAGTTCGCCATCGCTCAGGATTCCACCGCGTGGTGGATCCCTGCCGGCGAACCGATCCACTACGAGTACCTGTACCAGCGCACGCCGCTGCGCGAGGTTCCGCTGGTGCATACGCCGATGACCCTGCGCAGCCGCGATGGGCTGCACGTGGCGATCCACGAGGCGGCGCTGGTGGACTATGCCGGCATGTGGCTGCGGCGAACCGAGGGCCAGCGCCTGCGCGCGCAGCTGTCACCCTCGGCAGAAGGCTGGAAGGTGCGCCGCGCCCTGCCCTTCGCCACGCCGTGGCGCACGCTGCAGATTGCCGACCGTGCCGGTGGCCTGGTCGAATCGGACCTGGTCCTCAACCTCAACGAACCCAATGCGCTGGGTGATGTGAGCTGGGTGAAGCCGGCCAAGTACCTGGGCGTGTGGTGGTCGATGCACCTGGACAACGAGAGCTGGGCGAACGGGCCGAAGCACGCGGCCACCACTGCGAAGACGAAGAAGGTGATCGACTTCGCCGCCGCACACGGCTTCCGTGGCGTGCTGGTGGAAGGCTGGAACCCGGGCTGGGACGGCAACTGGGTCGGCAACGGCTACGACTTCGATTTCACCCGTGCCACGCCCGATTTCGACATTGAAGCGCTGTCGGCGTATGGCCTGAAGAAGGGCGTGCACCTGATCGGCCACCATGAAACCGGCTGCGCCATCGAGCACTACGAGGAGCAGCTGGACGCTGCGCTGGACCTGTACGCGCGGCTGGGCGTGGACCAGTTCAAGACCGGCTACGTCTGCGACGATGGCCAGGTCGACCGCCGCAATCCCACGGGGGGCCCACTGTGGCGCGAGTGGCACGACGGTCAGTTCATGGCCCGCCACCATCTGACGGTGGTGCAGGAGGCTGCGCGCCGCCATCTGTCGGTGAACCCGCATGAGCCGATCAAGGACACCGGCCTGCGCCGCACCTATCCCAACTGGATCTCGCGCGAAGGCGCACGTGGCATGGAGTACAACGCCTGGGGCCAGCCGCCGAACCCGCCGGAACATGAGGTCAACCTGGTGTTCACCCGCATGCTGGCCGGGCCAATGGACTACACCCCCGGCATCCTCAGCCTGAAGGGCCGCCACGGCCAGGCCATCCCCAGCACGCTGGCCCGCCAACTGGCGCTGTACGTGGTGCTGTACAGCCCGATCCAGATGGCCGCCGACCTGCCCGAGCACTACCTGCAGCATCGCGAGGCATTCCGCTTCATCGAAGACGTGGCGGTGGACTGGGAGCAGAGCAGCGTGCTCGATGGCGAAGTGGGCGACTACGCGACGATCGTGCGACGCGACCGCAACAGCCGCGACTGGTTCCTCGGCAGCATCACCGACGAGCACGGCCGCGTGCTGCCGGTGTCGCTGGGCTTCCTGGAGCCGGGCGTGCGCTATCGCGCCGAGATCTACCGCGATGGCGAGGGCGCGGATTTCCGCAGCAATCCCTTCGCATTCGCGCGCGAAACCCGAGAGGTGACCAGCGCCGATGTGCTGACGCTGGTGCTGGCACCGGGGGGTGGGCAGGCCATTCGTTTCACGCCGCTTTGAATGCCGCGGTAGTGCCGGCCGCTGGACGGCAACCCGGTGAACGCGATTGCCGGCCAGCGGCCGGCACTACCGCAAACAGAACCTGAAAGCGATTACATCCCTGCAAACGCCATTGAATACGTATGCAGGGTGATTCCCGCGAAGAACGCGCTGCCTACCATAGCGGCGACGACAGCGGCCACCGCGTCGCACGTCCACGGTCACTCCGGGACGTTCACGAATCGATCTGCAACATTGCCTGGGAGGGGAAAATGTTGAACCACAAGCGCAGCGCGCTGAGCATCGCGCTGGCCGTTGTCCTGGCGCCGACGCTGGCGTCGGCACAGTCCACGCAGAGCACCACCACGCCGGCCGCCACCGCCGCCACCAACCTGGATACGGTGCAGGTCACCGGCATCCGCCGCGGCATCGAGAACGCAATCGCGATCAAGCAGGACGCCACCTCGGTGGTCGAAGCGATCTCCGCCGAAGACATCGGCAAACTGCCCGACGTCAGCATCGCCGAATCCATCTCGCGCCTGCCCGGCCTGGCTGCCCAGCGCGTGGCCGGCCGTGCGCAGGTGATCAGTGTGCGTGGCCTGTCGCCCGACTTCGCCACCACCCTGCTCAATGGCCGTGAAGTGGTCAGCACCGGCGACAACCGCGGCGTCGAATTCGACCAGTACCCGTCCGAGCTGGTCAACGGCGTGACCGTGTACAAGACCCCGGACGCGGCGCTGGTCGGGCAGGGCCTGTCGGGCACCATCGACATGCAGACCGCGCGCCCGCTCAGCTTCGGCGAGCGCGTGATCGCAGTCAGCGGCCGCTACCAGAAGAGCTCCCTGGGCCGCGCCGCCAACATCGATCCGTATGGCAACCGTTTCAGCGCCAGTTACATCGACCAGTTCTTCGACAACACCCTGGGCATCGCCATTGGCTACGCGCACAGCGACATGCCGATCCAGGAGAACCAGGTCGGCCTGTACGAGCCGTGGACCACCGAACACACCGACAAGGGCGAGCGTCGCGGAATCGCACCTGGCACCTACTTCACCGATGGCATCAAGGCGCTGCGCCGTACCGGCAACAACAAGCGCGACGGTGTGATGGCAACGATCCAGTTCCGCCCCAGCAACAGCTGGACCAGCACCTTCGATGCGTTCCACACCGAAGCCGAGCAGATCGACACCGCCAACCAGTTCGAGCTGAGCCTCAGCGGCAACGGCGAGGACAGCAACAACCCCAACGCGATCCTGCCGGTGTTCAGCAATGTCGGCCGCAATGCCGATGGCAGCTTCACCGGCGGCACGATCAACAATGCATACCCGCTGGTGCGCGGCATGTACAACAAGCGCAAGGACAAGATCGATGCGTTCGGCTGGAACAACGAGTTCAACGTCGGTGGCGTGAAGCTGGTCGCCGACCTGAACTACTCCAAGGCGACCCGCCGCGAGATCAACCTGGAAAACAACCTGCAGCTGGTGCCGCGCCCGCAGTTCGACACGATCGGCCTGGTGGTGAACAACAACAGCTTCTCGCAGATCACACCGGGGCGCGACTATTCCAATCCGGACAGCCTGTTCCTGACCAACACGATCTATGGTTCCGGCTACGGCAAGGTGCCAGAGGTCGAAGACCGCTTGAAGGGCGCCAAGCTGGCGGCGACGCTGCCGGTTCCCGAGGCCATGTCCAGCTGGTTCTCGGATGTGGACGTGGGCGTGAACTATGCCGACCGCCGCAAGCAGAAGGCCCAGGCCGAAGGCAACATCCTGCTCGGCGCCCAAGGCGAATCCACCATCGCACCGGACCTGCAGTACCGCCCGGTCAACCTCGGTTTCGCCGGCATTGGCTACATCCCGTCGTGGAATGTGCCGGCAGCCGTCGGTCGTTACATGACCTTCAACCCGGTCGACAACCTGGACTACCTGATTCCGAAATCCTGGACGGTCGAGGAGAAGATCACCACGGCGTGGGCACGCCTGAACATCAACACCGACATCGGCGTGGTCGGCGTGCGCGGCAACATCGGCGTGCAGATGCAGCACACCGACCAGAGCTCGGATTCGCGCTACTGGGACAGCTCGCAGCCGGCGGGCAGCAACATCCAGCCCTTCTCTGCCGGCAAGACCTACAAGGATTGGCTGCCAAGCTTGAACCTGGTGTTCATGTTCCCGCACCAGCAGACGCTGCGATTCGCCGCCGCCAAGCAGGTCGCGCGCCCGCGCGTGGACCAGATGCGTGCCGGCCTGGAATTCGGCGTGGATACCAACAATGGCCGCCCCGGTGGCAGCGGTGGCAATCCACTGCTGGATCCGTGGCGCGCCACCGCGCTGGATCTGTCCTATGAGAAGTACTTCGGCGAGAAGGCCTACGTGGCTGCGGCGATCTTCTACAAGGACCTGAAGAGCTACGTATACACGCAATCGGTGGACAACTACGACTTCAGCGGCCTGCTCGGCAACTACGTGCCACCGCCGGGCATGACCGCACCGGTGCTGACCACCGGCACCTTCTCCACGCCGCAGAACGGCAAGGGCGGCACGTTGAAGGGGCTGGAGCTGACCGGGTCGTTCCCGCTGGAGATGCTGACCGACAGCCTGCGCGGCTTCGGCGTGCAGGCCAGCGCGACCTTCAACAAGAGCGACATCACCATCCTGGATCCGGAGAGCGCCTCCAGTGTGGGCACCGACCCGATCAGCCTGCCGGGACTGTCCAAGCGCGTGTACAACTTCACCGCCTACTACGAGCGCAGCGGCTTTGAAGCACGTGTGAGCCAGCGCCGCCGTTCGGACTTCATCGGTGAGATCGGCAACTTCAACGGCAATCGCACGCTGCGTTACGTGGTGGGCGAGAACGTGACCGATGCACAGGTCAGCTACACCTTCAGCGACAGCAGCAGCCTGCGCGGGCTGACCCTGCTGCTGCAGGGCAGCAACCTGACCAACGAGCCATACCGCACCTACGCCGGCAGCAAGGACCGCCCGCTGGAATACATCGAGTGGGGCCGCACCTACATGCTGGGCGTGAACTACAAGTTCTGACCACGACCGGGTAGTGCCGGCCGCTGGCCGGCAGGGACTCATCGGAAACCCGCTGCGCAGGCAGCGGGTTTTCTTTTGCGCGGATGCCGGCCGTTGGTCGGCAAGGCCCATCCACGCATGGCGTGGATAAGGGCCATCCCCAGTAGATCCACGCCATGCGTGGATGCCCTTCACCGGAATCCCACCCACAAAAAAGGGACGGGGCGCTTCGGCCCCGTCCCCGCAAGTACCGCCACCGGAGAAAACGGTCAGCTGCGTCGGGCGCAATACACCGCGCGCGGCGGCAGCTGGAGTTCATTGCCCTGCACCGTGCCCGCATCCGGGCCTGGCACCGCCACCTGCTGCCAGTTGCCCGGCGGCAGCGGATGGCTCACCGCCTCGGCCGACAGGTTGAAGGCCAGCAGGAGGGTTTCATCTGCAAGCATACGCTCGAACAGCAGCACTGGCTCGGCGCTTTCGATGAATCGGATGCTGCCATGCAGGAGTGCCGGCTGGCTATGCCGCCAGGCCAGGAACCCGCGGAACGCAGCCAGGACCGAGTCCGGGTCGCGCTCCTGCACCGCCACGGCCGCGGCGCGGTGCTCGGGCGGAATCGGCAGCCACGGCTGGCCGGCGGTGAAACCGGCCAGCGGCGCGTCGGTCCACGGCAGTGGGGTCCGGCAGCCATCGCGGCCCTTGAAGTTGGGCCAGAAGGTGATGCCATAGGGGTCCTGCAGGGCCTCGAACGGCACCTCGGCCTCGGCCAGGCCCAGTTCCTCGCCCTGGTACAGGCAGACCGAGCCGCGCAGCGAGCACAGCATCGCCACCAGCATCCTCGCCAGGCGCGGGTCAGCCGGGTGGCCGCCCCAGCGGCTGACCGCCCGCTCCACATCGTGATTCGAAACCGCCCAGCACGGCCAGCCTTCGGTCATTGCCGCTTCCAGCCGCGAGACCGTGTCGCGGATGTAGGCCGCGCTGTAATCGTCCACCAGCAGCTCGAAGCTGTAGCCCATGTGCAGGCGGCCATCGCGGGTGTACTCGGCGGTGGTGGCCAGCGAGTCCTCCGAGGAGATCTCACCCAGGCTGACCGCCCCCGGGTACTCGTCCAGCAGCGCGCGCAGCCTCTCCAGGAACGGCAGGTTCTCCGGCTGGGTGTTGTTGTAATAGTGGTACTGGTAGGCGTACGGGTTGTCCGGGCTGAAGCCGCGACCGAAGCGCTTCTCCGCCGGCTTGGCCGGGTTGTCGCGCAGCTGCGCGTCATGGAAGCAGAAGTTGATCGCATCCAGGCGGAAGCCATCCACGCCGCGGTCCAGCCAGAAGCGCACGTTGTCCAGGGTGGCCTGCTGCACGTCCGGGTGATGGAAGTTCAGGTCCGGCTGGTCGACCAGGAAGTTGTGCAGGTAGTACTGCTCTCGGCGCGGCTCCCACTGCCAGGCGCCGCCGCCGAACAGCGACAGCCAGTTATTGGGCGGCGTGCCGTCCTCGCGCGGGTCCGCCCACACGTACCAGTCGGCCTTGGGGTTGGTCCGGTCCTGGCGGCTCTCGCGGAACCAGGCGTGCTCGATCGAGGTATGGCTCAGCACCTGGTCGATCATCACCTTCAGGCCCAGACCGTGCGCCTTGGCCAGCAGGCGGTCGAAGTCGTCCAGGCTGCCGAACAGCGGGTCGACGTCGCGGTAGTCGGCGATGTCGTAGCCGAAGTCGGCCATCGGCGATTTGAAGAACGGCGAGATCCAGATCGCGTCCACGCCCAGCGTTGCGATGTGGTCCAGGCGCTGGATGATGCCCGGCAGGTCGCCTACCCCGTCGCCGTTGGCGTCAAGGAAACTGCGCGGGTAGATCTGGTAGATGACGGCTCCGCGCCACCATGGATAGTGCGACATCGACAGCCCCCCTCCGGGCGTGCGGGACCCGCCGGGAGCGGGCCGAAATCCTGATGCCGCAAGCTTAGCGGTGGCCTCACGGGCATGGCGCAACCTGCATACGTATTCACGCAGGCGGCATCCGTGGCCGGGCCGCAGACGCCGGCCTGCCCGGTTTGCGCCCGAATTCACAGGCAACGCCTATAATCAGCGATGAGCCTGAAAGCCTGATCGCATGACCATCACCGAAGACACCCGTCCCGCCCTGGGCCTGCCCCAGATCCAGTCGCTTGCCGCGGCCGACATGGCCGCCGTCGACGCCCTGATCCGGCGCCGCCTGTCCTCGGACGTCGTGCTGATCAACCAGATCGCCGACCACATCATTTCCGCCGGCGGCAAGCGCCTGCGCCCGATGCTGGTGATGCTGGCCGGCCATGCGGTCGGCCAGGCCGGCCCGGACCACCACCAGCTGGCGGCGATCATCGAGTTCATCCACACCTCCACCCTGCTGCACGACGACGTGGTGGACGAATCCAGCCTGCGCCGTGGCCGCAGCACCGCCAACGCCCTGTGGGGCAACGCGCCCAGCGTGCTGGTCGGCGACTTCCTGTACTCGCGCAGCTTCCAGCTGATGGTCGAGCTGGAGCGCATGTCGGTGATGCAGATCCTGGCCGATGCCACCAACCGCATCGCCGAGGGTGAAGTGCTGCAGCTGCTGCACGTGCACAACCCGGATACCGACGAAGCCGCCTACCTGCGCGTGATCGAGCGCAAGACCGCGGTGCTGTTCGCCGCCGGCACCCGTCTGGGTGCGCTGGCCAGCGGCGTGGACGAAGCCACCCAACAGGCCCTGTTCGACTACGGCATGCACCTGGGCTACGCGTTCCAGATCGCCGACGACGTGCTGGACTACTCGGCCAATGCCGAGGAGCTGGGCAAGAACCTGGGTGACGACCTCGCCGAGGGCAAGGCCACGCTGCCGCTGATCCATGCCATGGCCCATTCGGACGCCGCCACCCGCGAACGCCTGCGCACCATCGTGCAGGACGGCGACGCCTCGGCGATGCCGGAAGTGCTGGCCGCGATCCGTGCCACCGGCGGCCTGGAGTACAGCCGCGCGCGTGCCGAGGAATATGCCGAAGCCGCCGAGCGCGCGCTCGATGGCCTGGCCGACAATGATGCCGTGGCGGCCCTGCGCGGCCTGGCCCGCTACGCGGTGCAGCGCTCGCATTGAGGTGTGCCGACCAACGGTCGGCACGGAAACATCGGTGACTACCGACCGATCGCGTTTACCGCATTGTAGTGCCGGCCGCTGGCCGGCAACCTCATGATGCTGCGGATGTCACGGGAATGCCGGCCAGCGGCCGGCACTACCGCTGCACGGTTCAACGTTTCTCGAAGCGCTCCTCGAAGAACTCATCCAGCGCCTTCCACGCACGCTTCGCCGCGCGCTCGTTGTACTGGCAGCCCGGCGGGCTGTTGGCATCGCGCTCGGCAAAGCAGTGCACCGCGCCGCTGTAGTTGGTGAATTCCCAATCGACCTTGGCCGCGTTCATTTCTTTCTGGAAGCTGCCGATGTCCTCGGCGGTCACGCTGGTGTCGTCGGCGCCATTGAGCACCAGCACCGACGGGTGGCTGCCACCAGCCTGTGCCGGCAGCGGCGAACCCAGCCCGCCGTGCAGGCTGACCACCCCTGCCAGCGGCGCACCGGCACGGGCCAGCTCCAGCACCGTGGTGCCACCGAAACAGAAGCCCACCGCACCGATCCGGCTGGCATCGAGCGGCGCCTTGCCGGCCTGCGCCTTGAGCACGTTCACCGCCTCCAGCGCACGCGCACGCAGCAGCGGCCGATCGTTGCGCAGCTTGCTGGCCACCGGCCCGGCCTCGGCATCGGTCTTCGGCCGCACGCTCTTGCCGTAGACATCGGCCACCAGCACCACATAGTCATCGCCAGCCAGCTGCTTGGCCTTCTCGACCGCCGATTCGTTCACGCCTTTCCAGTTCGGCACCATCACCAGCCCGGGGCGCTTATCGTTGTCGCCGTCGTCATAGACCAGCACGCCGCTGAAAGTCGTGCCCTGGTGCTTCCACTCCACCGGCTGCGTCTTCATCGCCGCCCACGCCGGCATCGCCGCCAGCCCCAGAACCACCGCCACACCGCATCGCCAACGATTCATGCGCCTGCTCCGCAAGAAAAAGGGGACGGAGGGGATTAAGCCGTATTCGCCCCTCCCGCGTCGCATTCTGCATTGGCGACGTGACGCAGGTGTGGTTGGATACGACTTAATCCCCTCCGTCCCCTTTTTTCGCATGAATCTTGTTGATCGCTTCCTGTCTGGCCTTGTTCCGCGTCTGCCTGCCGACGATGCCGCCCAGTGGGCTTGGGTCCAGGGCGCCAGCGCCGAAGACCTGCAGCGCCTGCGTGCGCAGTGGCCGCAGGTGCCGGACAGCCTGGTGGAACTGTTGTCCCGCGTGGATGGCACCCATTTCCGCGAGTATCCCGGCGGTGAGGTCTGCGTGCTGATGCTGGGTTCAGATGTGGGCGATTACCCCTATTACCTGCGCTCGGTCGCGCAGATCTTCGAGGACCAGCAGCAGTGGGACGACAGCATCCGTTCCATCTACGAAGAGTGGCTGGATGACGAACCGGAGATCCTGGGTGAGGGCATCGACGCCGATCTGCCGATGAACCGCCGCCTGTGCTTCTCGCACTGCATGAACAACGGCGGCACCTCGATGCTGTACCTGGATTTTGATCCCGCGCCGGGCGGCGCGGTCGGCCAGGTGGTGCGCTACCTGCACGATCCGGACAGCTATGCGGTGATCGCGCCCAGCTTCGATGCGTACCTGCAGCAGCTGATCGAAGGCGGCTACGCGTTCATCGATGAGGAGCAGTAGATCCACGCCATGCGTGGATGAATTTCTCCGGAGGTTGCCGGCCAGCGGCCGGCACTACCTTCAAGCGATACCCAGCCCGGGAATCGCGCTGATGCTCTCCGGGTCAAACCCAGCCAGCTCAGCGAAATGGCGGCCACGCGCCACGTAGTCACGGTAGGCGCCGAAACTAGGCGCGCCCGGCGACAGCAATACCACCCCGCCCTCAGAACCCAGCGCGGCACGTGCCAGCGCCATTGCCTCGGGCAGATCCGCCGCCGCGTGCAGACCGAAGCGACCGGCATCGGCCAGCGGCTGCAGCATCGCGTGGATGCGCGGGCCGTTGCTGCCCATCGTCACGATCTCCACCGGCGGCACGTCGTGCGCCATGTGCTGCATGAAATCGGTCCAGTCCAGGCCACGGTCATGCCCGCCCACCAGCAGCGCGATGCGCTGGCCGGCGAAGCACTCCAGCGCGGCCAGGCTGGCATGCGGCGTGGTGCTGATCGAATCGTTGACGTAGGTCAGGCCATCGGCCGCGCCGATGCGCTGCAGGCGATTCGGCAGCGGACGGAAATCCTGCACCGCCGGTGCCAGCGCCACGGCGTCCAGCCCCAGCGCTTCCAGCGCCGCCAGTACCGCACACAGGTTGCCGCGGTTGTGGCGACCCGGCAGCGGCGTGTTGCGGGTATCGAACACCGCCTGCTCGCCGCGATGCACGATGTCACCGCGCATGTGCCAGCCCTGCGGCTGGTTGAACCAGACCACCTCGCTATCGGGCAGTGACAGCACGGCCAGGTGCGGATCGGCGGCATTGAGCACGGCAATGCGCGGCGCGGCTTCAGTCACCAGCCGCAGCTTGTCGTCGATGTAACGCTGCTCGCTGCCGTGCCAGTCCAGGTGCTCCGGGAACAGGTTCAGCACCACCGCTACCTGCGGATGGGCGCCACTGCGCGCCACTTCGCCGGTCTGGTAGCTGGACAGTTCCACCGCCCAGTACGCGGGTACGGGCTGCGGGTCCAGCACTTCCAGTAGCGGCAGGCCGATGTTGCCGACCAGGCCGGTGCGGTGGCCGGCGGCACGCAGCAGGTGCGCGACCAGCGCGGTGGTGGTGCTCTTGCCCTTGGTGCCGGTCACGCACACGGTGTCGTGCACGATGCCATCGGCACCTGCATGTTCGGCAAACCACAGCGCGGTGCCACCGATGAAGGTGGTGCCCTGCCCCGCCGCCGCCAGCGCGACCGGCTGGTAGGGGCTGATGCCGGGCGACTTGATCACCACGTCGAACGCGGCCAGCGCTTCAGCAGAAGGCTCGCCACGCACATCCAGCACGCCCTGTGTTTCCGCACGCGCGGCCTCCACTTCGGCCGCCGGGCAGAACAGGCTCAGGCCAAGCGTGGGCAGGCGCTCGCGCAGCACCGCAAACGCGGCGCGGCCCTCACGGCCCCAGCCCCACAGCGCAACGCGCTTTCCTTCAAGCTTCGAAATCTTCACGCACCCGTTCCCACAGCGCAGCCGGAACGCGGTGCTCGCCCTGCAGCTGCAGCAGCGATGCCAGTTCCAGTTCGGCGGCATCCAGCTGCGGCTGGATCTCATTGCAGAAGCGCTTCACCAGCACGTCTTCCTTCCACTCCGGGCGCTGCGCCAGGGTCGCCATCGCCGCACGCGATTCGCGGCCTTCGCCCACGCACTCGAACGGCTTGTGGTCCTGGAATTCCAGCAGCGCGTCGAAGCCGCCGGCCTGCTCGGCATCGTCCAGCAGGTTGCGGCCGAAGATGCGCACCAGGCGCGTCTTGGGCATGAACGGGGCCAGCGCCAGGAACACGAAATGGCACTTCGGGCAGACACCGCACCAGCGGTTCACCGGGCGCTCGCCGAGGATGTGGAAGTTGCGGTTGCAGCTGGAGAAATGCGCGTCGTAGAAATCGGTCTTGGCGAACTGGCGGGCCACTGCCAGCTCCGACATCGGGCGCAGCAGCGAGTAGTACTGCAGGTCCGCCGCTACGTGCGTCTGCACATGGCTGCCGAACGCCTGCTCGAATGCCCAGCCCTTGGACCACTGGTGGTTCACTTCGCCGGTGCCCGGAATCTGGCTGCCGTAGCTGGCCGAACGTTCGTTGGAGAACACCACCTGGTCCACGCCCTGCAGCAGCGCGGCCAGCACCATGATCGCCGAGTTCACCGCAGTGACCGGGATATGCCCGTTCCACGCACCCTGGCGGTTCAGCTCGAACAGTTCCGGCGCCAGCGCGCGGCCCAGGTTCAGCGTCGGCAGGCCGGTGCGTTCAGCGCAGGCACGGATCAGCTGCGAGCCACCGATCCAGGTCACCGTCTCGTCCACGCCGGCACGGCGCAGCGCTTCGATGCTGACCAGCGAATCCTTGCCGCCACCGATCGCCACCAGCGCGTGCGGCTGCAGGCCCAGCACCGGCGCCTGCACTGCCTCGCCCTGCACCGGCAGGCGGAACCGCCCGCGCAGGTTCAGGCCGTTGCGGTAGGCAAATTCACCCAGGCCATTGAGGTAGACCGTCTCCACCAGCGCAGCGGTATCGGCATCGATGGCGTAGCTGTCGATGCTGACCGTCTCCGGCACGCCCGCCTTGTAGTAGCTGACACCGGCGATCAGGTGCAGCAGCTGCAGCGCGCGCTGCACAGCGGCGGTACGCGCTTCGTCCAGCACGAACGGGGCGCCCGGCACGGTGATGGTTTCCACCATCTCCGGGCCGTCATCAAAGGCGTAGACCAGCTTGGCCACGCCGGTGTCCGCGGCGAATTCGCAGCGGACGAAGCGGAAGCGGGAAACCTGGTGTTTGTCGAAAGCAGTCATGGTGTATCCGGTCAGGCACGGGCCCGCGCGATGGCGCGGGGCGTGTCGGTGGGCGGGTGCAGGGCGCGCGCGGCGATCATTCGATCACGTCTTCGCGCGGCAGCATCCGCTGGTTGTAGGTGTTGGCCATCGAATAGCCGTAGGCGCCGGCATCGGCGATCAGCATCACGTCGTCCGGCGCGGTCGACACCGGCAGCTTGCGGCGCTTGCCGAAGACATCGCTGGATTCGCAGATCGGGCCGACCACATCGAACGCCGCTTCGGCATAACCGCCCTGGCGGCTGAGGTTCTCGATGTCGTGCCAGGCGTCGTACAGGGCCGGCCGCATCAGTGCGTTCATGCCGGCATCCAGGCCAACACGGCGCACGCCGTCCTTCTCCACCACCTGGGTGACATGGGTCAGCAGCACGCCGGACTCGGCCACCAGGTAGCGGCCCGGCTCGATCGCCAGGCGGAATGCCGGATGCAGCGCCTTGACCTCGGCCAGGCCCTCGGCCCAGGCGTCCAGGTCGAACGGCTCGTCTTCGTCGCTGTACGGAATCGGCAGGCCACCGCCGATGTCGATGGTGTGCACGCTGCCGATGCGGCGGGCGAAACCGGCCAGCTCATCGCACATCAGGCGCCAGTGCTGCGCGGTTTCCACGCCACTGCCGAGGTGCGCGTGCAGGCCGACCACGCGGCTGCCCAGATCGGTGGCCGCGCGCACGAACTCATCGACGCGGGCGATCGGCAGGCCGAACTTGGAGTCCTTGCCGCCGGTACGGACCTTGGCATGGTGGCCTTCGCCACGGCCCAGATCCACGCGCAGCCACAGCTCGCGGTTGCGGAACAGGTCCGGCCAGCGCTGCAGCGCTTCGACGTTGTCGACGGTGACGGTCACGCCCAGCGCGAACGCGGCTTCGTACTCGCTGCGCGGGCAGAAGCTGGGGGTGAACAGCACACGCTTGGGCGACAGTTCCGGCAGGTGCTGGAACACGTGCTTCAGTTCGCCGTGCGAGACGCACTCCAGGCCGAAGCCCTCGGCCTCCAGCAGCTGCAGGATGGCCGGATGGCTGTTGGCCTTGATCGCGTAGTAACGCTGGTCGATCGGCTTGATCGCGGCCAGCGCGCGGGCACGGGCGCGCACGGTCGGCAGGTGGTAGACATAGCGCGGCGTGCCAGCATCGGCCAGCTGCAGCAGGTGCGCCCGCTGGCCCCGCCACCACGGCGTGCCACGCGGGCGCACGGTGCCGGCGATCTCGCGCCAGCGTGGGCCGAACACTTCGGTCTCTTCCACCGGCATCGCACCGCTGTCGATCAGCTCGGCGTGCAGGATCGGCAGCAGGCCATCGGCATCGGCTTCGTCGATGACGAAGGTCAGGTTCAGGTCGTTGGACGACTGCGAGATCATGTGCACGCGCTCGCGGCCGAACGTGGCCCACACGTCCGACAGCTTGTGCAGCAGCGAACGCATGCCGCGGCCAACCAGGGTGATCGCTGCGCACGGCACGATCACCTTCACCTTGCAGATCTGCGACAGGTCGGCCGACAGCGCGGCCAGCACATCGGTGTTGACCAGGTTCTCGGACGGATCCAGCGATACGGTGACGTTGGTTTCGGCCGAACCGATCAGGTCCACCGACAGGCCATGCTTCTTGAACAGGTTGAACACATCGGCCAGGAAGCCGACCTGCTGCCACATGCCGATGCCTTCCATCGACACCAGCACGATGCCGTTGCGGCGGCTGATCGCCTTCACGCCCGGGACCGGCGCAGCGCTGCCATCGATGCTGGTGCCCGGCAGTTCCGGGCGCTCGGTATCGAGGATGGCCATTGGCACGCCAGCATCGCGGCACGGCTTGATCGAGCGCGGGTGCAGCACCTTGGCGCCAGTGGTGGCGATTTCCTGCGCCTCGTAATAATCCAGGCGGGTCAGCAGGCGCGCGTCCGGCACGTCCTTCGGGTTGGCACTGAACATGCCCGGCACATCGGTCCAGATCTCCACGCGGCTGGCACCGAGCAGCGCACCGAAGTACGCCGCCGAGGTATCCGAGCCACCACGGCCGAGGATGGCGGTACCACCATCGGCATGCCGCGAAATGAAGCCCTGGGTGATCAGCAGGCGGGTCGGCTGCGCGCGGAAGCGCTGCATCCACTCCGCATCGGCACGCCACTGGCAGTTCACCGACAGCCGCTGCGACCAGTCGCTCTGGTTCGGCTGCGGCGGCATCGCGTCCAGCCACTGGCGGGCATCCATCCAGCCCATGTCCAGGCCCGAGGCGTGCAGGTAGGCCGCGCCCAGGGTGGAGGACAGCAGTTCGCCCTGGCCCAGCACTTCGGCCTGCCACTGCAGCGGCCGGGTGGCCGCGCGCGCGTCGTCGAGCAGCCCCTGCAGCGCCGCCAGGCGCTCGGCCAGCACCTCGCGACCCAGGCCGAGTTCAACCAGGAAGGCCTCGTGGCGTTCGACCAGCGCCGCCACGCGATCACGGCTGTCCGGCGCGCCATCGGCGATCGCGGTCAGTTCGTTGGTGACCCCGGACAGCGCCGACACCACCACCAGCACGCGCGAGCCGGTCTCTTCCGCGCGTTTTTTCGCCAGCTTCCCGATCGTGTCCCAGCGGTGACGACGCGACACCGAAGTGCCGCCGAACTTCAGTACGATCCAACGATCGACAAGGGGGGAAGCTGACATGGATTGGCTATGTAGAATGTGGGGAAGCCGCCCTCAGGGGCGGAACCTTTGATTCTAAGCGCAATATCCCCGTAGATGGCCGTCCTTCGTTACCTGCAGCTCGATGTCTTCGCCCCCCGCCCCGGCACTGGCAATCCGCTGGGCGCCCTCCTGGATGCCGACGACCTCTCCGGCGAGCAGATGCAGGCCCTGGCCGCCTGGCTGAACCTGTCCGAGACGGTGTTCTTCCTGCGCCCCAGCGCGCCCGGCGCCGACTACCACATCCGCATCTTCACTCCGACCCGCGAGCTGGCATTTGCCGGCCACCCCAGCGTCGGCGCCGCCTGGGCGGCGGTGACCTGCGGCCTGGCGCAACCACGCGACGGTGCCCTGCTGCAGCAATGCGCGGCGGGGTTGCTGCCGGTACGGGTGAGCGGCCCGGCCGAGGCACTGCAGATCCAACTGGCCAGCCCACCGGCGCAGCAACTGGACACAGCGGCGGACGGAGCGCCGGAAGCGCTGCTGGCGCTGGCTGCTAGCGGGCACGTACCCGAACTCTGGGACAACGGCGCTCGCTGGTGGCTGCTGCCGCTGCGCGACGCCTCCGCCGTACGCAACCTGGTGCCGGACATGGCCGCACTGGCCGACTGGAGCCTCACCACTGATGCCACCGGCCTGGCCGTGTTCGCCGACGAAGCTGGCACCGACCACACCCGGGTGGTGCGCGCCTTCTGCCCCGCTGATGCGGCCAGCGTGCCGGAAGATCCGGTCACCGGCAGCGCCAATGCCCTGATCGGTGCCTGGCTGCGGCAGCGCAACGCCCTGCCCGGCCGCGAGGGCCACTACGTGGCCAGCCAGGGCCGCGAAGTCGGCCGCGACGGCCGCGTGCAGGTGCAGGTCGATGCGCAGGGCACGGTCTGGATCGGCGGCCAGGTGCAGGCGGTCATCGACGGCCACATCCGCTGGTAGCCCACGGAAAAAAGGGGACGGAGGGAATTAAGTCGCTTATGGCACATGGGGCAAAAGCGACTTAATTCCCCCCGTCCCCTTTTGGGTGCCCCGCGCTACGCTATGCGGCCTGTTTACTGGAGTGCCGCCTGATGTCCACCCGCCGTTTCCTGCAGCTGGATGTGTTTTCCCCGCGCGCCGGCGCTGGCAATCCGCTGGCCGTGGTGCTCGATGCCGAGGGCCTGGACGACGCCAGCATGCAGGCCATCGCGCGCTGGACGCGTCTGCCCGAAACCACCTTCGTGTTCCCGCCGCAGGTCGCCGGTGCCAGTTACCGGCTGCGCATGTTCAGCCCGCAGAAGGAAGTTCCGTTTGCCGGCCACCCCAGCGTCGGCACCGCACATGCGGTGCTGCAGGCCGGCCTGGCCGCAGCGGTCGATGGTGTGCTGGTGCAGGACGGCATTGCCGGTGCCCTGCCGCTGCGCGTCAGCGGTGAGGGTGTGCAGCAGCGCATCGCCATCCGCACGCCGCGCGCGCAGCTGGCCGAGACTGCCGAGGCGACCGATCCACGCCTGCAGGCCGCACTGAAGGACTGGCCGCTGGGCACGCTGCCGCCGGCGCGGATGCAGGGCGGACGCAGCTGGTGGGTGGTGCAGGTGGCCGATGAGGCCGCATTGCGCGCGCTGCAGCCGGACTGGGATGCGGTGGCCGCACTGGCCGAGTCCACCGACAGCATGGGCGTGTTCGCCTATGCCTTCAGCGATGGCAGCGAGGGCTTCGATCTGGCGGTACGTGCCTTCGTCGGCAATGGACGCCGCTTCGAGGACGCCGCCTCCGGTGCTGCCAATGCGGTGCTGGCCGCATGGCTGGACCTGCGCGATGCGCTGCCCCGTGGTCGCGCACCGTTCGAAGTCAGCCAGGGCCGCGAAGTCGGCCACGACGCGCGCCTGACCCTTTTCGTCGATGAAGACGGGGAAGTCTGGTCCGGTGGCCAGGTGCAGACGGTGATTACCGGCACCCTTGATTGGTGATTGTGATGGGGGATGGTAGAGCCGAAGGCAGCGGCAGGAGCCGCTGCCAACGTCGGACGCGACGGCCCGGAGGGTGGCGGCCAGGAAGGCCGCCATAACGCTGGCCGGCTGCTACCTGGACCTCGACATCATGCGGTTGCCGGCCAGCGGCCGGCACTACCCTCAGCCCAGCTCGGCTTCCAGGCTGATCGGCACTGCGCTCAATGCCTTGGATACCGGGCAGTTCTGCTTGGCGTCATCGGCAATCGCACGGAACTGCGTCGCGTCGATGCCCGGCACCACGGCCTTCACCTTCAGCCGGATCTGCGACAGCTGCGGGCCGCCTTCCAGCGACAGATCGACCTTGGCTTCGGTATCCAGCGAGGTCGGGGTAAAGCCGGCCTCGCCGAGCTTGGCCGACAGCGCCATGGTGAAACAGCCGGCGTGCGCGGCAGCGATCAGTTCTTCCGGATTGGTGCCCTTTTCGTCGCCGAAACGGCTGTTGAAGCCGTAGCGTGTCTTGTCCAGCAGCCCGCTCTGCGGCGTGCTCAGCTGCCCCTTGCCCGACTTCAGATCGCCTTCCCAGTGCGCGGTGGCGTGTCGCGAGATTCCCATGTGCTGCTCCTGCGTGACGGTGATGAACGGTCACCCTCGCACGGGAGGCGTTAGCCCTGCGTCGCTCCGCCGCACGCTACAGGTCCGCCGGAAACCGGACAACTGGTCACTTCTTCGCCAGACCGGCGCGCATTTTTCCCTTGTTTTCAGTGGTTTCGCGCATTCCTCCGACGGGCGGGCGCGGGCCATCGCGCGCGCTGCCACACCCCCTTCCCCCACTGCCGGCCATGTACTGAATCGGCCTGGATATGAAAAAACATGCACTTTCCGCGCTTCGGGCTATTGGCGGCGCCCGAGAGTTGCCCTACATTGCGCTTGCCGACGGGGTTCGGCGCCGACCAAACAACCAACCGTTCACGGAACAGGAAACCATGGCAAAGACCGCTAAGAAGGCTGCCCCGAAGAAGGCAGTGAAGAAAGTCGCGACGAAGGCAGCCGCCAAGCCGGCCGCTCCGAAGCCGATCAAGGAAGTGCTGACCAAGTCCGGCCTGGTTGCACACATCGCTGAAGCCTCCGGCGTCATCGCCAAGGACGTCCGCGCTGTGCTGGCCTCGCTTGAAAGCGCCGTCGCCTCCTCGGTGCACAAGAAGGGCGCTGGCTCCTTCACCCTGCCGGGCCTGCTGAAGATCACCACCGTCAATGTGCCGGCCAAGCCGAAGCGCAAGGGCATCAACCCGTTCACCAAGGAAGAGCAGTGGTTCGCTGCCAAGCCGGCCACCACCAAGCTGAAGGTGCGTCCGCTGAAGAAGCTGAAGGACGCCGCGCTGTAAGCGCGCGCCCCAACGCGGATTCCGACGGGACGGCTCTGGCCGTCCCGTTTTTTTTGTCCCAACCACAGCCCGCAACACAGCGTTGCCGCATCCCCGGGAATGCGCGTACAGGCCCGTCGCCATTGGCTGGGCGTGGTCCGTTGCGGCCCCGGAACGTACCGGGTGGAACACTGCGTGCAGCCCCGGCCATCGCCGCCGGGCACGGCCTTGCCTAAGGTGGGCACATCCTCCACAGCTACGGCGAGCACACCCTCATGGCCAGCCCCTCCACCCGCTACCGGATCTCGGTGACCCCCATCGAAAAGGACGGGTTGCAGTGCACCGGGCGCTGCACCATCGAACTGGAACATCGCGCAAGCCGCGACCTGATGCGCCTGCTGGAAGCGGCGCCGCGCACCGCTGGTATCAGCGGCGACGAGCGCGCGACCCTGGTGATCGCCACCCAGCTGCTGCGCGACATTGTGCAGCGCCACGCCGACACCGAAGGGCATGCCCTGGCCGCCATCGCCGCGCAGGTGCTGCCGGCGCTGGATGCACTGGAACAGCTGCCCTCCTCCCGCTGATCGCGGCACAGTCGATACACTGCCTCCTTCCGTTCGCCTCGGGGAGGAGGCAGACATGCGCAGGTTCCTGATACTGCTCGCACCGCTGGTGCTGCTGGCCTGTTCCCGGCCGCCATCGCAATCCGATCCAGCGGATGCCACACCGTCGGCCACGGCCGAGGTGGCTGCCCGCACGAAGTCACAGACCGCCGCAGAAGGCGATGCACCGGCCGTGCAGGCCATCGATGTCGATCCCCTGTTTGCCGCCGTCGCGGCCGAGGCCGAGCTGCCGGCGGGAATGCTCAATGCCTATGTCATGGCCCTGCTCAATCGCGATCGCAAGGCCGTCGACGCCGCGTGGACATTCCCGCCCAGCGATGCACGACGCGCCGACGATGCCGCATTGCGCCAGCTCACGGACGTGCGCAGCCTGCGCCTGACCAGCGAACTACCGATCGCGCGCGACGGTCACCAGCCGCCGCAGCTGCTGGAGGTTCCGGTGCAGATCCGCGCAGTGACCCCTGAGGGCACCTTCCGCTTCGGTGGCTGGTACCGGGTGCAACCCCGTGCCGATGGCCGCGCCTGGCAGATCCAGTCGGCGCAACTGCGCCCATCGCTGGACTGAACCGTTGCAGCGGCATGCACGCGCGATTCAGCCGGCACGGCTACTCTTTGATTCGTCCATTCATATCCACCGGTCACCGCCATGCGCCTGCGTTCCCTGATGATCCGCCTCGCGGCCTCCACCGTACTGATCGCCGCTGCGATCGGCGCCCAGGCCGCCCCTTCCATTTCCGGCCGCGAACTGTCGGTCGGCGCCAGTGACGTGCAGCAGTACCTCGATGGCAGCTTCCCACGCACCCAGGACGCCCTCGGCGGCCTGATCGCGCTGACCATGAGCCATCCACAGCTGAGCCTTCCGGCCGGCGAGCGGCTGAACCTGGGCATGGATGTGGCACTGGCCACCGCCGGTGGCAACCCGGCCAAGCTGGGCACGGTGAAGCTCAGCAGTGGACTGCGCTACGACTCGCAGACCCAGGGCTTCCACCTGCAGCAGCCGAGCGTGGATGACTTCACCCCGGCCAACCAGGGCGGTCGCCTCGATTCGCGCACCCGCGGCCTGCTCAATGCCTGGCTGAGCGACTACGCCCAGCGCGAACCGATCTACAAGCTGGACCCGGCCGTGGCCGGCCTGCTCGGCGCGCTGCAGGTGCAGTCGGCGCAGGTGAAGAACGGCAAGCTGGTGGTCACCTTCAACCAGAACCTGGGCAACCTGGTGCCGGCAGGCGTGCTGGGTAAGTAAGGTAGTGCCGGCCGCTGGCCGGCACGCTTTTCACATGTGTACCGGCCAGCGGCCGGCACTACCCGCTGCGGGTCAGCGCTTGGGCTGCAGCATGGTGCCGGTGCACTTGGGCGAGCCGCAGCGGCATTCCCAGATCTTCTTCAGCTTGGCGGTGTGGCGCTCGGCCAGGGTGATGCCGTAGTTGTAGGTCAGCTCTTCGCCGGCCTTGATGTCACGCAGCGCCTCGATGAACACCTTGTCGCCGCGGCTGTCGCCGTCCTCGTCTTCCTCGATCACCGCCTCGCAGTTCGGGTCGCAGCTGTGGTTGATCCAGCGCGCGTCATTGCCCTTGTAGTTGGCATCGATCACCCAGTCGTCGTTGAGGGTGAACAGGAAGGTATGGCCACTTTCGACGTCGCCGCTGTCATCGGCATCAACGTCGCCGTGGCTGCGCAGCAGGCCCTTGTACTGGATCACGCGCTCGCCCTGCTTGATCGGGGCCACGGCGAACACGCCGTTGCCATGGATGGCGGACTTGCGGGCTTGGATCTTCTTCGGCATCGGCACGGGCTGTTTGCAGCGAATGGAACAGGGATTCTCGCCCATTCCGGGTGATTGCGAAAATCACCCCGTTGGCGCAGCATTGCGCCCTGGCAACGGCCCCGGTGTGTCCTCCCGGCCCGGCCCCAGCGCCGGCTGAATGCCCGGGTTGGATGGCGGCGAATAAAAGCGTACAATTTCAGTCCGCTTTAAGAACCACTCGCATCCCCATGTTGCGCGTCACCAAACTCACCGATTACGCCACCGTCGTGCTGACCGTGCTCGCCGCCCGTCCGGGCGAGGTGCTCAGTGCCACCGAGCTGGCCGAATTCACCGGTCTGGAGCCGCCCACCGTCAGCAAGGTGCTCAAGCCGCTGGCCCAGGCCGGCCTGGTTGAAGGCCTGCGCGGCGTCCGTGGCGGCTACCGCCTGACCCGCCCGGCCATCGAGATCTCGCTGTTCGAAGTGGTCGAAGCGATGGAAGGGCCGCTGGCCCTGACCGAATGCAGCCACGACCACCACCAGTGCGGCATGGCGCCCAAGTGCGGCGCGCGCAGCAGCTGGCGGTTGATCAACGACGTGGTCTCCGAGGCCCTGCGCGATGTCACCCTTGCGCAGATCCTGCCCCCTCTCCCCCTTGCCGATGACGAACAGCGCCGCACCATCGCTGTCGACGTCGTCTCCTGATCCGTAGGCAGCCCCCCCATGGCCACCGAAACCATCGAAAACGTCGCCCACGACGACACCCCCAACCGCGAGATCCACGAGCAGCTCGGCCGCAAGTATTCGGCCGGCTTCATCACCGAGATCGAATCGGACTCCCTGCCGCCGGGCCTGGACGAGGACACCATCCGTGCCCTGTCGGCCAAGAAGGAAGAGCCGGAGTGGATGACGCAGTGGCGCCTGGACGCCTACCGCCACTTCCTGACCATGCCGATGCCGGACTGGGCCAAGCTGGAGATCGCGCCGATCGACCTGCAGGCGCTCAGCTACTACTCCGCGCCGAAGGGCCCGAAGTACGCCTCGCTGGATGACGTGCCGAAGGAACTGCTCGACACCTACGACAAGCTGGGCGTGCCGCTGCACGAGCGTGCCAAGCTGGCCGGCGTGGCGGTGGACGCGGTGTTCGACTCGGTGTCCGTCGGCACCACGTTCCGCAAGGAACTGGCCGAGAAGGGCATCATCTTCTGCTCGATGTCCGAGGCCATCAAGGAACACCCGGAACTGGTCCGCCAGTACCTGGGCACCGTGGTGCCGGTGGGCGACAACTACTTCGCCGCGCTCAACTCGGCGGTGTTCTCCGATGGCAGCTTCGTGTTCATTCCCAAAGGCGTTCGCTGCCCGATGGAACTGAGCACCTACTTCCGCATCAATGCCGGCCACACCGGCCAGTTCGAGCGCACCCTCATCGTGTGCGAGGACAAGGCCTACGTGTCCTACCTGGAAGGCTGCACCGCGCCGATGCGCGACGAGAACCAGCTGCACGCCGCAGTGGTCGAGCTGGTCGCGCTGGAAGACGCGGAGATCAAGTACTCCACCGTGCAGAACTGGTACCCGGGCGACGAGAACGGCGTCGGCGGCATCTACAACTTCGTCACCAAGCGTGCCGAGTGCCGTGGTGCGCGCAGCAAGGTCACCTGGACCCAGGTCGAAACCGGCTCGGCGATCACCTGGAAGTACCCGTCCTGCGTGCTGCTGGGCGACGACTCGGTCGGTGAGTTCCACTCCGTGGCGCTGACCCATCACCGCCAGCAGGCCGACACCGGCACCAAGATGATCCACGTCGGCAAGCGCACCAAGAGCAAGATCGTCAGCAAGGGCATCAGTGCCGGCCGCGGCCAGAACACCTACCGCGGCCTGGTGCGTGTGGACCGCAATGCCGATGGCGCGCGCAACTACACCCAGTGCGATTCGCTGCTGATCGGCAAGCAGTGCGGCGCGCACACCTTCCCCTACATCGAGGTGAAGAACCCGGGCGCCACCGTCGAGCACGAGGCCACCACCTCGAAGATTTCCGACGACCAGCTGTTCTACTGCCGCGCCCGTGGCATCAGCCAGGAAGACGCGGTGTCTATGATCGTCGACGGCTTCTGCAAGCAGGTGTTCCGCGAACTGCCGATGGAGTTCGCGGTGGAAGCCAAGAAGCTGCTGGAAGTCTCGCTGGAAGGTTCGGTGGGCTGACCGCCCGCCCCTGCCCCTCGCAAACGCATTCTCTTTACCGGCGGGCCGCGGCCCGCCCCACGGAAACCCCCACCATGCTGAAGATCGAAAACCTCCACGCCCGCATCGGCGACAAGGAAATCCTCAAGGGCCTGTCGCTGGACGTCCAGCCCGGCCAGGTGCACGCCATCATGGGCCCGAACGGCGCCGGCAAGTCCACCCTGGGCAATGTCCTGGCCGGCCGCGACGGCTACGAAGTGACCGAAGGCAGCGTGCAGTTCGACGGCGTCGACCTGCTGGAGCAGGACCCGGAAGCGCGCGCCGCTGCCGGCCTGTTCCTGGCGTTCCAGTACCCGGTGGAAATCCCGGGCGTGAACAACACCTACTTCCTGCGCGCGGCACTGAACGCCCAGCGCAAGGCGCGCGGTGAGGAAGAACTCGATTCCATGCAGTTCCTCAAGCTGGTGCGCCAGAAGCTGGCCGTGCTGCACCTGAAGGACGAACTGCTGCACCGTGGCGTCAACGAAGGCTTCTCCGGTGGCGAGAAGAAGCGCAACGAGATCTTCCAGCTGGCCGTGCTCGAACCGAAGCTGGCGATCCTGGACGAAACCGACTCGGGCCTGGACATCGATGCGCTGAAGAGCGTGGCCGATGGTGTCAACGCGCTGCGCGCCGCCGATCGCTCGTTCCTGGTCATCACCCACTACCAGCGCCTGCTGGACTACATCAAGCCGGACGTGGTGCACGTGCTGGCCGATGGCCGCATCGTCAAGAGTGGCGGCCCGGAGTTGGCACTGGAACTGGAAGCGCACGGCTATGATTTCCTGAAGGACCGGGTCGTGCCCGAGGCGGCGGTCTGATGAGCGCCCTGCTTGATTCGATGGCCCAGGCCTTCTGCGGCAGCGATGCGCGCCGCGAAGTGCTGGACGCGGCCCTGCGCGACGGCCTGCCGGCCGCCCGCAACGAAGCCTGGAAGTACACCTCGCTGCGCCAGCTGGAACGCCGTGCGTTCGCTGCGGCGCCGCTGCAGGGCCCTGCGCTGGACGCCGCGCTGCTGGACGACATTCCGGCGCCGCGCCTGGTGTTCGTCAACGGTCGCCTGGATGCCGCGCTGAGCGACGTGCAGGCGCTGCCGGCCGGCGTGCAGCTGCAGCCGCTGTCGGCCGCACTGGCCTCCGGCGAAGACGCCGTGCGTTTCCTTGGCCGCCGCTACGAACGCAGCGAAGAGATCTTCGCCCGCCTGAATGCCGCGCTGGCCGATGAAGGTGTGGTGTTGCGCGTGGATGAAGGCGTGCAGGTCGAAACGCCGCTGCAGCTGGTATTCGCCAGCGTCGCCGGCGACACCGACCTGGCCTGGCACCACCGTCACCTGATCGAACTGCGTGCCGGCGCCAGCCTGGGCGTGGTCGAGCACCTCTTCAGCGTGGGTGACTCCGCCCACCTGGACAACACCGTGCTGCATGCCCACGTCGCCCGTGATGCCGTGCTCAAGCACGCCCGCGTGCAGGCCGGCAGCGCGCGCCAGACCAGCTTCCTGCGCACCGACGCGGTGCTGGCCCGCGACGCGCAGTACCACCGCGTCGACCTGGAACTGGGCGCCGCGCTCAGCCGCCATGAACTGAACGTGCGCCTGGAAGGCGACAATGCCCAGCTGACCGCCAACGGCGTGCTGCTTGGCAATGGCCGCCGCCACGTCGAAACCCGCCTGGGCATCGACCACATCGCACGCGATACCGCCTGCGAACTGCTGTGGCGCGGCGTCGCCGCCAACCGCAGCCGCGTGGTGTTCCATGGTGGCATCCAGATCCGCGAAGGCGCCGATGGCACCGACGCGAACCTGTCCAACAAGAACCTGCTGCTGTCGGCCGATGCCGAGATCGACACCCAGCCGACACTGGTGATCGACGCCGATGAAGTGAAGGCCGCGCACGGCGCGACCGTCGGCCAGCTCGATGCCAATGCGCTGTTCTACCTGCGCTCGCGCGGCCTGCCGCAGGCACAGGCGCAGGCACTGCTGAGCGCCGCGTTCTGCCACGAGCCGCTGAAGATCCTGCCCGACGCACTGCGTGCGCAGCTGGCACGTCGCCTGGACAAGGCCCTCGCCGAGGCGGGTGTGGCATGAACCTGTCCACGCCGCGACCGATCGAAGAACGCACCGGCGCCCCCGACTGGGACCGCGTCCGTCTCGACTTCCCGCTGTTGATGCGTGAAGTGCACGGCAAGCCGCTGGTCTATTTCGACAACGCCAACACCGGCCAGAAGCCAGTGCAGGTGATCGGCGCGGTGGACGAGTTCTACCGCCGCTACAACGCCAACGTCAGCCGCGCGGTGCATGCACTGGGCAGCGAAGCCACCGATGCCTACGAAGGCGCACGCAACAAGCTGGCACGCTTCCTCAACGTGCGCCCCAGCGACCTGGTGCTGTGCAGTGGCACCACCTTCGCCATCAACCTGGTGGCCTATTCGTGGGCGCTGCCGCGGCTGAAGGCCGGTGACGTGATCCTGATCACGCGCATGGAGCACCACGCCAACATCGTGCCGTGGCAGCTGGTCGCGCAGCGTACCGGCGCCACCATCCGCGTGGCCGAGATCACCCCCGATGGCGCGCTGGACCTGGATGCGCTGCGCGCGGCGATGACCCCGGAGGTCAAGCTGCTGGCGGTTACTCATGTCTCCAACGTGCTGGGCACGGTCAATCCGGTGCGCGAGATCTGCCGCGAAGCGCGCAAGCGCGGCATCATCACCGTGGTCGATGGCTCGCAGGCCGTGCCGCACCGCAAGGTCGACGTCGCCGCGATCGGCTGCGATTTCTACGCCATCACCGGCCACAAGATGTGCGGCCCGACCGGCACCGGCGCACTGTGGGCGCGCCGCGAGCACCTGGACGCGATGCCGCCGTTCCTCGGCGGCGGCGAGATGATCAAGGAAGTCAGCTTCGACGGCACCGTGTTCAACGATGCCCCGCACAAGTTCGAAGCCGGCACCCCGAACATCGCCGGTTTCATCGGCCTGGGCGTGGCTGCCGACTACTTGCAGCAGCTTGGCCAGGAGAACGTGGAAGCCCGCGAAGCCGAACTGCTGGCGCACTTCACCGAAGAGCTGCGCCGCGTCGACGGCCTGCGCATCATCGGCGAAGCGCCGGAGAAGGCCGCGGTGGTCTCGTTCCTGATCGACGGCGCGCATGCCCACGATCTGGCCACCCTTCTGGATCTGGAAGGCGTGGCCGTGCGCTCTGGCCAGCACTGCGCGCATCCGCTGCTGCAGTACTTCGGCGTCGCCGCCACCTGCCGTGCCTCGCTGGCGTTCTACAACACGCACGCCGAGATCGAGCGGTTCATGACCGCGCTGACCAAGGTACGCAAACTGCTGGGGTGAGGATTCGCCAGAACCAGGAAAGTACAAGAACGCCGCAGGAAACTGCGGCGTTTTTTTATTGCGCGCTGGACGCAACCAAGCAGAGGTGTAACCGGGAAACGCTGAGCGATGCCAGGAACGGGCAATCTCACCGTAATGCCGATCCATCCACCATCAACGACCTTGAGGCACCGTCCCCTACATGCCAACAAGCATGGATACCCCGGAGGCAATCAAGAAGACGTACATCATCACGACGCCCCTCAACACCCACCGTTCCCCCTGATGGAGCGTCTGCCCTTTGGAAGTAAGGGCAAGCACTGCAATACCGCGCAAGCACCTAAGCCACCAATCAACCTTGATGATTCCGACTGCAGCGAGTACTTCCGGCCGTTCACGCTCGATTCTAAGCAACATCCTGTGAGCCGCAAATGCGTTTATCCACATGGCACCTAGAATGATGGAAGCCCAAATGGGGAAGCTTTCAACAAACCCTGGCACTCAGCTCCTCCTTTTGAGGCTACTCCATCACATAGCACCTGCACACCCAATCTTCTACGCAGCAATCAGCTATGGAGTCGATGCGTTCAATGGCGCAAGAAGCCCCTTGACGTACCCACCGAGGCCAACAACGTCCTCAGCTGTACCAATCAGGTCCCGTCGCATCATCTTCTCGACATGCTCTACACCACCAAGTCGCGCGACAACATCCTCAAGGAAAGTGACATCTCCCGCAAACAACGTCACGTCCTGATCCAGCTTTACAACCCAGCGACCATCATGCGAATACAAATAATGATCACGCATGAAGTTCCCATCTTCGAGCCAGTAGGAGCGCAGGCCATCCAGACCTCGCTCAATTTCCACGGGGCTTCCCCCGTCGAAGCACTCTGAACATCGAACCGCGCACATCGCGATATCTTCAAGGTCCTCCGAAAGTGCGCTCAGCCACGCCACCCAAACATCATTCGGAGCAAAATCCTCATACAGGTTGCGATCAAACGCCATCCCGGCCCAGTCTTCCCGGAGGAAAGGGAGATCCGGAGGGTTAGCATCCGAGAGGGATGCCGCAATGAAATCTGGCCAGCAATATGTAATGCTCATGGCTTCTCTGAATGTACTCAAGCCCAGTCATCAGCACACCGCCTAACGGCCAACACCTGTGCTTCGGCATAGCGGGGATCGCGAATACGGATATCGGCATCATCAAGATAGTGCCATATCACGCGAGGAACTCCGATTTCATACGAACTTGACCGAAGCACGTTTTTGATAGGTTCCGCCCTCTGGCACCAGCCAGACACCTGTTCCACGGAAGCGGGCTCGAATTCCAACAGCCTCCGCAGACAGGCTAAAACGAGATCCTTTTCATCGATAGCGCTCAATGCGAAACCTCGCATTCTTCAACCAAGCGGAAATTGCCCCAAAGCCTATCGACGTGATCGATCAGCTCGCAATGACACAGACGCAATCGCGCAACGTGTAGAATTGAACAGCCCAGGAGTGAAATGGCGTACTGTGATATCTGTGACTCTGCCAGCCATCGAGAATGTTCCGAAGTCTCTGTCTGGCAAGTGTCAATCCTAACATGGAGACCATGCGATCACATGTTAGGCGCGCCTGTGGATCATCCCGCTTTCCTGCCACAGAAGGCAGAAATGAAAGCACATAACGCCATTTCCACAACCTATCGCTCACTTCAGATCTTCAAGATTGACGAGCACATCTCCAAATTCCGCACGTGGAACGGGACCAGGGATTCGTAGGGAGCGAACTTCAAGGGGGGCGTGAATTTCGCCAAGCAGCAGGTCACCTGTCGAATTGTCACTCTCTCTTGTCCTGAACACCCCGATTATCGAGACCCATGAATACGCGTATTCATCAAATACGCTTTGCTGCAGATCTATTGGCCCTCTAATTCGAACTTGGGTCTCCTCAGTCACTCCGGCCTCAAACAACTCTTTGCTTGAATTCAGTACAAAGAGCTCCCGGCTCACCCCGAGATAGCCCTCCATCCGCACCAACTTTCCATCGAATAGCCGGGGCGTAGCAGCCAGTTCCCGGAAGCTGACCCGGCAGGCGGAGCTGCCCTCGACGCCACAGGTCTTTCCAGACGGTGCGCCCCCACCTTCTTGATACCTGCAACCAGCCCCATAGAAAATAAAAACAATAACCATGAAAAACCGGAAATTAAAATTCATGCCCACACCTCCGCGTCGCCATCCAGCGCCATGGATACCCGCTCACTTTCTTCGCTCCACACCCACAAACCCCAAGCCCCCCCTGTCAGCCGAAAAATTCACTGAATCACTGATAGCCAAGCTCATCAACAAAAGCCCTGCACTTGGAATCCCAATCGACATGAAATGACTTCAGCTCATCGGACTGCAGTTTCCCATTGTCCGAACGATTCATTACTGCATATCCGCGCCGCCCTCTCACTGCCCCTCAGTAGCGGTGCCGTATACATCCCATCCGACCGCCGCGACGCCTTATACGGGCCACGCGCACCAATACCGCGAGTGCCGTCCGAATCAGTGGGGAGCCAGCCCTTTTTCCAGCCGACAGCTCACCCTCGACCTCTCGGCAATAGTCATCACGCACTCATTCATAGGAAGCCCACAGGTGTCCGCCGACCTGACGACACCTTGATGATCGGCCAAGACGAAATATACCCTCACCCTTTCGCTTCCAGCCTGATCAAATGATTTCCTGACATCAATTAAATGTACCCTGCATATTTGCGCTTCTGGCACGCTCCCGGAAGAACTAAAAACTGACTCGAGCGCAAGTGCGTAGTGATTAGCCGCTGCGTTTCCCGGCTCATGATTTATGACCACACCCAAACCTTCATCTCTTCCGCCACAGGCTGTAAGCCCTAACAAGCAAAGCGCCGCTACAATAATATCGACCAGCCGCCCAAAGCGATCAAGCATTTGGGAATTTTTCACTGAAATACCTCCCAAAACTTAGCGCACCCGCAATCTACATCCTTTCACAGAACCCGATCATTCGCTTCAAAATGACCGAGGCACACTGGTCTTCGTCAATGCCGCAAGTCCCCGCAGTCAAGAACTTCCCGCCGCCATCAGTCAATACATAGAAGATCCTTCTATTTCTCTGACCCTCCCGAGAGAGTTCGAGCTGCGATACCACCAACTCTGCATTCACTTTCCGCGCCCCATCCACAGGACGCGAATGTATGAGCTCATCCATATCAGCATGGATCTTCTGAGATGAGGAGCTGTCGTGGTCCTGGTTGGCCACCCGAAGAAGACAACCGCGGTCCTGCACACAGGAGGCGAGAAGCGGCATCGATAAGGCAGCAGATAGAAAAACTATGATCCTCATCGAAACCTGCCCATCCAATGACCTCGAGTTCAAACCAGAATACGCTCCACACCACCCGTTCCTATCATTGAATCCGAACGAATTATTATGGACATTCGCGCAATTGCAACCTCTAATTGGAAATCCCCACCCCGCAAGGTGGAATCCCGACCCGTTCATGCCGCAACCTCTGAAGATCCATCTCCATCAATTCGCGCGTAGTCTCCGGCGGATCAAGACGCAAGCCTTCCTCGAGGATTTGCATTGCGCGCCTACAGTCCCCCCCGCCTTGCTCAAGGGAGAGGAACAGTGCCAATCGCTGCATTGAACTAACGTCAATTCGTGCGACTCCCTCCTCAAGCCAGTAGCGATACCGCTCCATGTCGCCACGCGTCGAGTAGTGCCATTCGAGCTTTAGACGGGCCTCTGCACTCCCGTTTTCAGCCATCGAAGTCTGACGTTCCAACTCCTCCTCGGAAAGGGCCAGACTTGGCGCCTCATCATATTTCTCATTTCGGGAAAGCCGCTCTTCCTGGGGCTCCCCGTTACCGCAGCCAACAAGCAGCAAAGACAAAGCAACAGAATTCGAAAGAATTTTCATTGCTTCACCTTCACCGTTTCTACTCTACGAATTCTGGACCCCAATTCAGGCTCAGCAAACTGATAGGATATTGAACCATCAGCTTTGATCGTAATCGAACGAATGGCGGGACCTGCCGGCCCCGTCCCTCCAGGCGAGAACCTCTGTCATACACCTGCACCTCCGGTTCCGTTCTCACCCATACTGACACGGAGCGTCATATCATCTCCAGGCTTGTAGTTTTTTGGATAGCGAACGAATCCGTTGGGAGCATATACGGACGACTTATTCAGGTTCGCCCATCCCTGAGAAAAAGCCTTTGCCTGACCGATTTCCGCCCCCAAGTGGCAACCTGCCATGAATATTTCCTGGCCCTGTTTTAGCCCAAACTGGGTCCGAGCCATATCCCAGGAGCTGACTGTGGAGTAGTTTTCCATGCGCCCCCCTCGCTGGTCCTGAATGACCATGTTATTGGCGTGCCCTGCGACCGTGAACTTGCCCGGAATGTTGAGCGCATCTCCTCCTGCTCTCAGCCCGTTCGGATCAGCTTCACCGAACACGTTCATGTCTGCCCTGCCGTCCGGATCCTTGAACTTATACAGATTGGCAGAAGCATAGCGATAGCGATTGAATGAAGCCCCTTCCGAACTAGCTGCAACTGGATCAGCCCCCAGAAATGCGACAGTTTGGAAGTCATAATATCGCTGCTGCATGTAACTCAGCCCGGCCCCCGATTCCGTCACATGCCCCGTATATCCCGGCCCATCCTTCAACGGCCGATTCACCACCGCCCCATACGGCTCATGGATTGTACGCTCGATGACGTTTCCGCTGGCATCGGTGATCGCCACCGGTGAACCCAATGCATCAGTGTGGATGTACTCGACCACTTCCTGGGCGGTCGCTGGCGCCATACAGGCCACCAGCACCACTATCGCAAGCACCACTCGAATCAACAACAAAGAGAGTCCATTCATGGCTTAGTCCCAGCTCGGTACACTCTGGGTGACAGGATGGTTGCTCCACCACGGCAAGCAATCTTCTGCATTGCAGGCACGCGCGCGATACTCATGCGCGCAATAGGTCCCGCCACTCGACTGCACGTAGGTCTTGCCGCGAAAAAATGCCGATGACGCAGTCTCCCGTTGCGACTGGCGCTTCAGCAGCCTGCAAGATAGCTACGCTTAAGAAGAGGCCCCATTCGGTGGACGTATCGCGTCTGCACAAGGCTGCTACGAACTCTTCCCGCGTAGCAAGCCAACGAAAAGAGGTATGTAGCCCACCGTGAACGCCGCCAGAAGTATGAGCGCCCATTCAATGAATGAAATCCATGTATGCCCGTACACGAGACGCAACAATCCATAGCTTACGATCGTGAAAACAGCAGTTTTCGCGTAATACACGGCGACGCCCTTCAAGATCAATTTGATCTTCATATTGGACCGACCAGGATTTCGTAGGCAGCTCAGAGCCATAATCAATGGTAACGAGAGGGGTGTCTATGGTGAGCAAGCAGTACAGTCTCCTCAACCTGAGCTGTCATTGCCTCTCAGGTTGCCGGCCAGCGGCCCGCACTGCCCGGGAGTTCTTCAGAGCATCCCTAAACAACGACGTTAGTCACACCTTCAAGAGAACGGATTGGAGATGGCCGCATAAATCGCCTCAGGCGGCCCATCAAATCCGAACGCCTCTCTATGCATCATCTCCTCAATATAACGATGCTTTTCTATGTCCCCGGGATATGGGCTTGCCACCCCAAGAAAGTCACGACCACCAACAGCTATAACAAAGCGCTCATGAACATCCCAATAACACAATGAGCCCGACGAATCATGGCGCAGCACAACTTCAAAACCCGCGGCACGACTATCAATCTCATAGATATCGTAGGCATCAGCAATGAGAACATCCTCAATCTGCCTGCCATTATCAGATATCCTCGACAGCAGCGGCCGATCACTCCCAGAGACCTTGGAAAATGCGAGCCACATAAAATAGCAATCTACAATTGACAACGACCACGGGTATACAGCATTACCCCGCCCCTTCACATACCTCATGAATAGCGTGGAATCATCACCAAACATGCCACCTACTCCTCTTTAAATCTAACTTTAATAACCTCTTTAATCTTGGTTCCGGTTCGTTCAGCGCTGAGCCGAACTGAAGTCTCGCCCGAACCATCCCTTGTAATTCTTGCACTCATCTGAACCACTGAGCCGTCGCCCAGTTTCCCTAACTGCCCCCCATCCCGCGCCTCAGACTGACCGCGAGTCAATATATTGAACATTTTTTTTGCGCCAGCGGCGCCACCATGCCCCTCGTACTGGTTGGTTCTTCTGCCAGCACGTCCCCCGGTGGGACCCAACTGATCTGCAACCGAGTCAATGTACTTCCGTGCTTGGGAAAAATCCTTCCCGGCCATTATGGCGCCACGCATTGCCGCAGCCAACGCTGAAACGAATCCTCCACCCTCTATCGCTGCACCACCGGTTGTGCCCGCGACCGCCGATCCTCCAACAATTCTCAGCATCAGACGGCCATCTCGCCCGACTTGCTGTTGTGCCTGATCAAGGGTCAGGCAGCTGGAAGTGTCGTGGCAAGAACGTGGATCCGACACTTGACGCCCATCTGGGTCAGTAAAGCGGTAGGGATTGCCATCTCCGTACCTGTAGCGACTGAACTGTCCAATCGGGCTCTGATATGCAGCGACCGGATCGACAGACAGAAAGCCTGCCAACGCAGGATCATAGTACCGCTGCTGCATGTAACTCAGCCCGGTCCCCGAGTCCGTCACATGCCCCGTATATCCCGGCCCATCCTTCAACGGCCGATTCACCACCGCCCCATACGGCTCATACACCGTACGCTCGATGACGTTCCCGCTGGCATCGGTGATCGCCACCGGTGAACCCAGTGCATCAGTGTGGATGTACTCGACCACTTCCTGGGCAACTGCCGGAGCCACACAGGCCACCAGCCCCCCCACCGCGAGTACCGCCCGAATCAACAGCGAACAGAGTCCATTCATGGCTTAGTCCCAATTCAATACGCCGCGGGTGACGGGGAAGTCTGCGGACCATGCCGAACAACCACCGGCGTTGCAGGCCCTGACAATGTAGAGACTGGCGCAGTAGGTCCCGCCGCTCGACTGCACATAGGTCTTGGGGCCGGTGTACAGGCGCCGTCCAGCTCCGGAAGGCTCCAGCTGATACTCCGTTGCCCCCGGAACCGCGCGCCAGCCGACGCTGCACTGCACCTGATAGGGCGCCTTGCGCGTGCTGAGCCACTCCGCCACGTAGATCTGAGTGGCCGCGGGAGGAAGCACGACGGAGACACTGGCGATGCCCGAATAGGGACTGCACCCCGCGAAATTGCACGCCCTCACACGATAGGCATAGCTGCCATTACCACGGCTGGCACCAAAGCTGTTCCCGCCGCCGTTATGCACCACCGTCCAGCCACCACCGTTGGCACTCTCCTCCAGCACGAAGCTCTCGCTGTTGGCCGGCACCGACCAGCTCAGGCTGTACTGCGGCACGTTCACCAGGCCCGGTGCGCTGATCACCGGCTCGATCGTCGGCGGCCCGATCACCGCTACCGTCGACGTGGCCGACCACGGCCCGCAGCCTGCGCCATTGCAGGCGGCAACCCGATAGCCATAGCTGCCCACACCCCGCGCAGCGGTGGCATAGGAACCTGCGTTGCCGTCGAACAGCGTGACCCATCCGCCACCATTGCTGCTCTCCTGCAAGGTGTAACGCGTGGCACCAGCCACCCCGTTCCAGCCAATGCCGATACTGCCCGGCGCAGCGCGTGCCGGCGCAGAGAGTCCTGGCGCAGTGGCAGGCGGATATACGACCGTCACCGCAGCCGTGGCGCTGTATCCCGTGCACCCTACCGGGTTACATGCGCGAACCCGGTAGTTGTAGCTTCCCGCTGCCTTGCCACTGAAGGCCTTGGACTGACCGATGGCGTTGTGCACCTGGGCCCAAGCGCCACCATTGGCGCTTTCCTCCAGCTCATAGCGCTCGGCACCGGAAGCCGCAGACCAAGCTACGTTGTAGCTGCCGTTGAAGGCTGTGGCAGGCACGTTCAGGGTCGGCACGGTGGATGGCGCCAATGCCACGGCCACTGACGCGACATTGCTCCATCCGCCGCACACCGCCCGGCAGCCGCGCACCCGGAATTGATAGGTCCCCGTGACCAGGCCGGTGCTGGTGAACGATTGCGCCGCGCCATCGAAGACCGTGCTCCAGTTGCCCGCAAGGGCACGCTGCAACTCATAGCGGTTGGCACCGCCGGCCGGGCTCCAGGTCAGGTTCACGCTGCCCTGGGTGATGTAGCCCGGCGCACTCAGCGCGGGAACGCTGGGTGCCGCTTCACCATGCACCTGGGAAACCAGGCTGCCTGACAGGTAGAGATAGTCGGTCTGCTTGCCGGTACGTTCGTTGCGCTGGAATCGCAGCACGCCGCCGTTGTCGTAGAACGAGTAGATTGCCCCCTTGCCACTGGCACCAGCCTTCACCCGGCGACCGTGGGCGTCGTACTCGTAGCTCTCTGCTGTTCCCGCCGCGCGCAGCCGGTTGCCGTAGTCAAACGCGAAAGCCTGACCATTGCGCACCGAAAGATTGCCCTGCACGTCATAGCCAAGACCGGTCACGGTTGCCCCGGTTCCGGTTTCGATCACGTTGACCAGCCGATTGGTCGGATCGAAGTAGTGCGTACGATCGCGGCTGCCGACCTTGGCACGGCGCAGGTTGTCCAACGCGTCATACTCATACAAGGCGTTGCCGAAGCCCGGCGCAGTGACCGTCCGCAACCGGTCCAGGCCGTCATAGGTCATGTCCCGGTTGCCGGGCGCCCCGGGCAGACCATCGGAAATGGCCATCACGTTGCCACCAGCATCGTAGTCATAGCTGTCATCCAGCACTGCGGCCGCTGCAGTGGCATCGCGGCTGCGGTCGGGCAGCCCGCGGGCATTCTGGGTCAACGTGTGCACGATCCCATTGCCATATACGAAGCGGGCCAACGCGCCGTTGGCAAAGTAACTGGCCTCCTTCGCATAGCCGCCGACCGTCGTCGCCCGACCCAGTGCGTCCGGCGCATAGCTGACGACACGCCCACCCGGATAGGTATTGCTGGCCAGCGTGCCGTTGGCATCGTAGCCATATACCAGGCTCAGGCTTCCCAGATCCGGATGCTGCAGGGTTTCGCCGCTGAGCAGGCGGCGGCGGTTGTACTGGTAGCGGTTGACGACCATCGGCCGGGCCGGATCGTTCTGCGTGCTGATCTCGGCCGGCAGACCATCAGGCGCGTAGGACCAGTTCTGATTTCCGCGCCCATCCGGGAAGATCAGGGTCGACAGGCGGTTGGCGGCGTCATAACTGCGCTTCACCGCACGTCCGCTGGCCAGGGCTTCACTGCGGTTGCAGTCGGTGGTGCTGGTCAAACCCGTGCCGGCCGCCGACCACAGCACGTTGCCTGCCGCGTCGTAGTCCTGCACGGTCGCACCGGTTTCCGGCTCGATGGTCTTGCACAGCTGCTGGTAGCCGTCATAGACGTAGCGGCGGGTCAGCGACTGGCTGCCGTCCGCATTGCGGCGGGTGATCGCCAGCGGCTTGCCCAGCGTGTCGCGCTGGATCTCGGTCACCACGCCTTCCGGGTGCTGCAGCGTCAGCGGCATCTCGTAGCTGGGCTGGTCGTAGGCAAGATGACGGGTCGTCGTGGCCTGGCCGCGGGGATTGGTCACCTTCACTGACAGGTTGCCCACGTACTCGGTGCGGGTAACCAGTGCCCCCAACTCGGACGATTGACTGACCACGGTGGGGCGGCCCAACGCGTCGTACTGCGTCGTGGTGCCGGTCAGGGTGGCATTGATATCGGAGAACTGCCGCGTGGGATACGAGGCAAACACGGTCTTGCCGCTGGTGTCGTAGCGGGTCACCACGGCGCTGTCCAGCACGTTGTTGGCGTTTTCGGTCACCAGCACCGGGCGGAACATCGCATCCAGGTAGGTGTCCGTGCGCCGTCCGCCCTGCGTGCGGGAGTGCTTCCACGCACCGGCGGGCACCCCCAGCTGCGCGCCACCCAGCCGCTGCAGGTCCATGGTTACGCCATTCCAGTTCACGCTGTCGCCGCCAGGGAACTGCTGGCTGCGCAGCCTGCCCATGCTGTCGTAGCTGAAGCTGGTGGTTGCGCCGGTTTCGTCGGTCAGCGAGGTGATCCAACCGTTGTCGTCGACGGCAACCGTGCGCACCGCACCATTGGGCGCTTCGGGCGTGGCCGGCATGCGGAGCTGCTGCGGAACACCACGCTTCCATCCCGATAGATGGCTGGTATTTCCACGGCCATCGGCCACCGAGGCAACCGTGCCGTCGGCTGCATAGGTCACCTGCTGCGCCAGGCGGCCAAATGCGTAGGCGCGCAGCGGCAGTGCTTTGGCCGTATCGAATTCGGTGCGGGACTGTTCGATGCCATTGAGCACACTGCGCGCTGTCTGGCCGTTAACCCATAGCGCGGGATTGTCGTAGTAGCTGGTGCTGGTGGTGCGACTCTGGCCGGCGGAATTCGCTTCAACGACGGTGACTTCGCGCGCAAATGCATCAAAGGCCTGCACGGTGCGGGTGAACTGCACGCCATCCTGTTCCACCACAGTGGATTGGACGGGGCGATTGTAATGGGCCTTGAGATCGCTCGCACCGTACTTGAAGTCCTTGCCGGCCTCTTTCGGGAAGGGCGCCGCATCCAGCTGGGCATCTGGATAGTAGTTATTGCGGTCAACGCGCACGACGGAGCCGCCCGATCGCGTTGTCGTGGACAGCAACAGGCCGTCGTTGTAGGCAACTTCCTTGCCGAACTCGTAGACGCGAACGACACCATCGGGCAACGTCTCGGTGGTGATCTTCGGCTCTGCCTGGCCTACGGGGATTACTGGACCGCCCAGGTCCTGGGCGAAAGCACCATTGAGATTGGTGTATTGATAGGTCCACTGTGCAGTGGGCATGCCCGGACCGCTGATGGTCTTGGTCACCAGCGACATTGCGTCACGGTAGACCGGCGTGTAGTTCCAGCCATCGGCAAACAGGTGATTGTCGCCAGAGGTCTGGCAATCCAGCTTCACATTCTTGCGCCCATGGCGGAACGGCCGGAACAGGAACGTCCCCAGCGCACCCGACGGATGCTGGATGCTCAGGGTGATCTCGCTGGGCACGATCTTGTTGACGCGCGAACATGTGGCCGGGTAGTCCATGTACTCCCAGATGCTCTGCCCGTTATAGTCGGCATACTTGTGGGTGACTGACAGCGGCGGCAGGTTGTAGACCCATTGGGTTCCGTCCGGCAGCGTCACTGTCCGCAGGATATCGGCCTCCGTGTACCCGTAAGTCCAGGTACGCCCAGCAGCGGTTGCGGATGCGATCAGTCCTTTCGCGTTGTAGCCCAGGCTGATCTCGCGGCCATCGTTGGCAACCATGCGCAACAGCCGGTCGCCACTCCACTCGTAGCGCACCCAGTTGCCGAAGCGATCCACAACCTGCGATGGGTACAGGAACACACGCTTTCGATTCAGCAGTGCATTGCTTTCTGGCCCGTAGGGTTGCAGCGTTGCACCGTTGTGAGGCTTGGCGACCATCCAGTCGAAGTAGTACTTGGTGCCGTCGGGAGCATGACCAAGGAAGCCTTGTCCCGGCTGTCCGCTCTTCAGGGCGGTCAGACAACTGAACGTCCAGCCGCCCTTGGTATTCCAAGGCGCCGGTTCGCCAAACTGTGGCTGCGGCTGGCGCGCATCTCCGCTGCCTCCCAGCACCGGCTCACTGCCACCACCCGGTAGAGAGAGTCGCACGCCATCCCAGAATGTAGTGGGACTGAAATTGACGGTCTGGGTTTTGCGACGGTTCCAGACCTCTAATGACGGAGGCGCCGCCACCGTACTGCAGCGCGCGGCAGGCGCCCAATAGCCGACAGACGCGGTCTCCGGCAGATCACCATAGACGCCGGACATGGACGGGATATCCAGGCCCCAATTCGAGAATGAGTTCTCTCCGCCGCCATCGTCATCGCTGTAGCTGCGGCCCAAGGTCATCGTCAGACCGCCATTGCCTGGAATCGAAATATCCGTGGCCTTGAAGCTAATCGAGCCGTCATAGAGGTTGACCTGCTCGCCGAAGATCTCGCCCTTCAGCGGTTCGACAAGGTCCCCGTACTTCAGCCGCTTGTCGTACTCCTGGCGCCAGGTGGGAACGATCTGGGCTGAAACGCCGACCGGTGCCAGCACACACAGGGCAATGACACCGAGAAACAGACCCTTGGCAGCCGTTGCGGCGCGCGGATGAGAAATGAGGCGAGACTGCATGAAGATCCTCCCTGGATCGACTTCCCTGTGTGCCCCACCCGCGCCGAACGGCAGTTGGCCTTCGACCAGGCGGCACCCACTCCGGCAGACAGCCACGCGTTGCTTCACGGTGGGCGGGTGCTGACCATGGATATGAACGAATAATGAAGACGGCGTCAACCCTGTGTATTGGCCACACTCGGCAAAGTTGGCCCAAGCGGTAGCCTCCCGCGCCCTTCCCCGCTCCACCTAGAATGTGCCCATGAGCACCCTGACCTTCCGCGCCGCCACGCCGGCCGACATCCCCGCCCTGATCGCCCTGGTCACCTCGGCCTACCGTGGTGACGCCAGCCGCGTTGGCTGGACCACCGAAGCCGACCTGCTGGACGGCGCCCGCATCGATGCCGAGGGCATCCAGGCCGACCTGGACCGCCCGCGCTCCACCATCCTGCTGGCCGAACGCGACGGCCAGCTGGTGGCCTGCGCCCACGTCGCCGATGTCGACGGCAAGGGCTACTTCGGCATGTTCTCGGTCGACCCGGCCCAGCAGGGTGGCGGCGTCGGCAAGCAGCTGATGGACGCCGCCGAAGCGCACGCCGCACGCGAATGGAAGGTGCCGGTGATGCAGATGACGGTGATCGACGTGCGCGACGAGCTGATCGCCTTCTACGAGCGCCGCGGCTATCTGCGCACCGGCATCAAGAAGCCGTTCCCGTACGGCGACGAACGCTTCGGCATTCCCAAGCGCGACGACCTGCGCTTCGAGATCCTGGAAAAGCCGCTGGCCGGAGCCGCCGCGTGAGCGATACCTGGACCTTCGTCTGTGCCGGCACCGAGCTGCTGCCGGGTGAAATGAAGAGCGTGTTCGACGAGGTAACCGGCACGCCGATCGTGGTGTTCAACCTCGACGGTGAGTTGTACGCGCTGGAAGACCAGTGCACACATGAAGAGTTCGAGCTGTCCTCGGGCGAGTTCAACACCACCGAGGGCAGTGTGGAGTGCGTGCTGCACGGCGCGCGCTTCGACGTGCGTGACGGCCGCGCCCTGTGCGCCCCGGCCTACAGCCCTGTGCCCAAGTTTCCGGTGAAGCGCGAGCACGACGCTGTCTGGACCCGCGACGACCGGGATTGAGGCGGCGCTCGGCCCAGAGAGCCCCCCAGAGGGCGCCCCGCGGGAGAGCATCCACCCATGGGGTGGATCCATCGCAAGGCCATTAGAGCCTCCCCAGGGCGCCCCCGGGTCGCCTCGAGGGCCCGGCACGGCCCGTACATGCGAATCATTATCGTTGATGTTATTCTACGTAACATCTTCGTAACGACTCCGCCCCCGCGCCATGGCTTCGCCCGCGCCCACCGCCACGCTGTGCCAGCTCGCCCGCCAAGGGTGGCCGCTGCTCGTGGCCGTGCTGCTGACGCTGGTGTTGGGCTGGTCGGCACTGCACGAAGGACGCGGCAACAACCCGGCTACCCACGGCTGGCAGGCACACGCTGAAGATCTGCAGCAGGTCATGCCGGTGCCGGCCCCGCCGGCCGACGAGTGCCCGCACCATGCCGCGCCAGCACCCGAGCCGCCGCTGGATGGCGAGGGCGCCACGCCCTGTACCGGACTGGCTCCCCCGCGCGCCGCCCTGGTCGCGCATGTTCCGCTGTGGCGTTCCGACGCCCTGCGCTGGCAGCTGCGCGATCCCGCACTGCGGTTGAACCCCGGCCACGCTCCGCCCGCACCGCACGCCAGCTGAGGCGCCCTGCGGCCGTTGCCGTGCGCCTGATTGCGTTTCCCGCCAGCCGAGCATGGCTCGGCTCTATAGAACCCACCTCCCGCCTGTCGCCGCACGTCCATCTGCGCCGGCTCGCGCTCGCCCTTTCCCGATCCAAGCCACCGCCACCCAGACCATGACCCACATCACGTCCCGCAAGCACGCTCCGCGCGTTTCCCTGCTCGCTACCGCCACCCTGGCCGCCGGCTTCGCACCGCTGGCCGCACAGGCTGCCGACAGCGCCGATGCCGGCTCCCGCAAGGCCACCGACCTGGACAAGGTGCAGGTGCGCGGCAGCTGGTTCAATCCGTCCTCGCCGAAGTTCACCGCCGAGCTGCTGGACACCCCGAAGTCGGTGTCGATCGTCTCGGAGAAGCTGATCGCCGAAACCGGTGCAACCAACCTGCAGGATGCATTGCGCATGGTCCCGGGTATCACCTTCGGTGCCGGCGAAGGCGGCAACCCGACCGGTGACCGCCCCTTCATCCGTGGCTTCGATTCGCAGAGCAACGTCTTCGTCGACGGCCTGCGCGACGTCGGCTCGCAGACGCGCGAGATCTTCGACCTGGAGCAGGTGGAAGTGGTCAAGGGCCCGAGCTCGGCCTACGGCGGCCGTGACTCCGGTGGTGGCAGCCTGAACCTGGTGAGCAAGACGCCGAAGCTGAAGAACGAGACCAGCGCCAGCATGGGCATCGGCACCGACAGCTACGCACGCGGCACCGTGGACGCCAACTACGTGCTGGGCGATGGCATCGCCGCCCGCCTGAACCTGATGAAGCACGAGTCGGACATCGCCGGCCGCGACGCTGCCAATGTCAGCCGCTGGGGCATCGCGCCGTCGATCGCGTTCGGCCTGAACGGTCCGGCACAGCTGATCGCCAGCCACTACCACATGCAGAGCGATGACCTGCCGGATGCAGGTGGTTTCCCGTACGGTAATCCGAACGGTGCGCCGGCCTCGAAGTGGGTCGATGGCCGCCCGATGGTGCCGGACCGCAACAACTACTACGGCCTGGTCGACCGTGACTTCCAGCGCACCCGCGCCGACATCAGCACCCTGGACGCCAGCTACGACTTCGGTGGCCACAAGCTGCGCAACATCGCGCGCCTGGGCAACACCAGCAACGACTACCTGTGGACCCAGCCGGACGACAGCCAGGGCAACCCGAACAACTACGGCACCTTGTGGCGCCGTACCAACAGCCGCGCCGTCGACGTCAAGAGCTTCGCCGACCAGCTGGGCCTGACCGGCGCGTTCCAGACCGGCGCGCTCAAGCACAGCTACAGCGCCGGTGTGGAGTACAGCGACGAGAAGATGACCCGCGGCAGCTACCTGATGACCCCGGGCACCAGTAACCCGCTGACCGGCAACAGCAAGTGCCCGACCACCGGCGCGGCCACCGGCTACAACTGCACCAGCTTCGCCAATCCGAACCCGAACGATCCGTGGGCGGCGACCCACGCGGTGTATCGCAGCGACAAGGCGCTGGACGTCGAACAGCGCACCAAGACCACCTCGGCGTACCTGTTCGACACCATCGAACTCAACGCACAGTGGAGCTTCAATCTCGGCCTGCGCTACGACGACTTCCGCACCACCCTGACCACGCCGGTGGCCGGTGCGGCGCCGACCCGCGTGCGCAATGACAACGACTTCCTGAACTACCAGGCCGGCGTGGTGTTCAAGCCGGCGGCCAACGGCAGCATCTACCTGTCCTGGGGCACCTCTTCGACCCCGCCGGGCATGGACGGAGGTGACGGCTCCGACGGTCTGAGCGCGGCTGTGGCCGACCTCAAGCCGCAGGACACCAGGAACCTCGAACTCGGCACCAAGTGGGACCTGCTCGACAACCGCCTGAACCTGACTGCCGCGATCTTCCACACCGTGATGAACAACGCACGTGTGACCATCGACAACGGCACCAGCCAGAACGCCGGCAAGAAGGAAATCAACGGCTTCGAGCTGGGCTTCAATGGCCAGTTGACCGATGCCTGGAGCCTGTACGGCGGCTACACCTACCTGGATTCGGAACTGAAGGACAACGGCTTTGTCTGCGCCGTATCGGGCCGCACCTGCCCGAGCGGCATCTACGTGCCGTCGCCGAACAACGGCAACGTGTTCCCCAACACCGCCAAGCACAGCGCCAACCTGTGGACCACCTACCGCTTCCCGACCGGCCTGACCATCGGCGCCGGTGCGTTCTACTCGGACAAGCAGTACGGTGACGTCGCCAACACCAAGTGGATTGCCAGCTACACCCGCTTCGACGCGATGGCCAGCTACGCGATCCAGGACAACATCAGCCTGCAGCTCAACGTGCAGAACCTGACCGACAAGACCTACTTCACCAAGGCCTATGCCTCGCACTACGCGAGCATCGCCCCGGGTCGCTCGGCCACCCTGGCACTGAACGTGAAGTTCTGATGTAACTCCGCTCCACCACGGCGGCAGGCTCTCCTGCCGCCGTTTTTGCTTCCGGCGATACTCACCCCATGGTTACCCGCACTCCCATCGACAGCGACGCCCTGGCCGAGCTGCTGCAGCACGATCCGCAGGCCGCGTTCGCACGCGTGCGCGACGCCGCGCAGGCTGGACAGGTCGAGGCACAACTGCTGCTCGCGCAGATGCACATGGAAGGCAAAGGCACCGCGCAGGACGCCTCGGCCGCGCTGCTCTGGTACGAAACCGCCGCCAACAACGGCGCGCCGATGGCGATGAACATGCTCGGCCGCTGCCATGAGCTGGGCCAGGGCACCGTCACCGACCCGACGCTGGCCGCGGTCTGGTACCGGCGCGCGGCCGACACCGGGCTGGACTGGGGCCTGTACAACCTGGCCAACCTGCTGGCCACCGGCCGCGGTGTACCGCAGGACCGCGCGCAGGCATTGGCCCTGTATACCCGTGCCGCACACCTGGGCCATGCCAAATCGATGAACCTGCTGGCCCGCCACCTCGAAGACGGCCTGGAGATCGAACGCGATCCGCAGGCCGCCCTGGGCTGGTACCGGCGCGCGGCCGAGACCGGCGATTTCCGCGGCCAGGCCAACTACGCCTCCATCCTGCTGCAGGCCGGCCAGGTCGAGCAGGCCGTGCGTTGGCTGCGGCTCGCACTGGCGCACGGCAGCCCGGCGTTCATGGCGCACATCGTGCCGGAACTGGCCGCGTCGCCGCATCCGCAGGTGCGCGCCCTGGTCGCACCGCCGTCCCTCTGAGGAGTCCCGCATGCTGCTGCACATCCCCGACATTCTCAGCGCAGACCAGGTGGCCGACTTCCGCCGCCGACTGGATGCCGCCGACTGGACCGATGGCCGCGAGACCGTCGGCCATCTGGGCGCGCAGGCCAAGCACAACCAGCAGCTGCCCGAGGCCTCGCCGCTGCGCCGCGAACTGGGCGAGATCATCCTCGTCGCGCTGGCCCGGCACCCGCTGTTCTTCAGCGCAGCGCTGCCGCTGAAGTACCTGCCGCCGCGTTTCAACCGCTACAGCGGGGGCGGCACCTATGGCTTCCATGTCGATGGCGCGGTGATGAACCTGGCCAACGGCGAGCAACTGCGCTCGGACATCTCCTGCACCCTGTTCCTGTCCGCGCCCGAGGAGTACGAGGGTGGCGAGCTGATCATCAGCGATACCTACGGCGAGCACGAGGTAAAGCTGCCGGCCGGCGACCTGATCGTGTATCCGTCCAGCAGCCTGCACCAGGTGCGGCCGGTCACCCGCGGTGCGCGCGTGGCCTCGTTCTTCTGGGTACAGAGCATGATCCGCGACGATGTGCAGCGCCGCCTGCTGTGGGAAATGGATGGCTCGATCGAGCGCCTGCGGCAGACCGGCGGTGACGCCGAGGCGATCCTGCAGCTGACCGGCGTTTACCACAACCTGCTGCGGCGCTGGAGCGAGGTCTGAGCCGGATCCGGCCGGCCTGCGACATTTTGGCAATCATTCTCATTTGCAACAGCTAACAGCTCTCATTACAATCACGCCCCGTTGATGCCGGCCGCTGCCGGCAGACCCCTGGGGACCCCTGCTTGCTGCGCCCGCTTCGCCCTCGCCCACTCATCCATCGAAAGATGGGCACCGCCATGCGCGGCCAGCGTCCTGCGCTGGCCAGTCTGCTGGCGTGGGTGGCGATGCTGGCTTTGCTGCTGGGCACCTTGCCGCTGCTGCCACACGGCCAAGCCGGAATGGCCGTGCAGATGCCGCTGGAAGAGCGCGGTGGCGAAGCGTCCCCGCAGGAAGAAGCACCGGCCAAACTGCGCCGCTGTGCTGCCGCCCCGGTGAAATCGGCCGAGAAGGCACGCCCGCCGTTGCTGCTGGCCAGCCAATGGCTGCGCACCGAGCTTGAACTCGTACCCACCACGCCGGCCATGCCCGGCGTGCGCCCGGACTGGCCGCTGGCCGCTCCGGACACGCCCTGGGCCGACGCGCCCGGGCGCCGCCAGCAACGCGGCCAGGCGCCGCCGCTCGCCTGAATCACGGCCCCGCGTGACCGCCTGCGCGGTCGTGCCCGCACGCCGCTGCCTGCTTCATCCCTGCCGCCCCTGACCGGGCCTCCCCGTGCATGCCGCGCCGTTCGCGCCTGGCATTGCACTACCCTGCATCCTTCGAGGTTACTGCCATGGCCCAGCGCCATCGTGTCCGTTCGTCCCTGTCCCGTACCCTGCTGACCAGCGCCGTGCTGGCAGCCATGACCGCCCCTGCCTTCGCCCACGGTGACGCTTCCGGCGCGCCACAGACGCTGGACAAGGTGGTGGTCACCGCCTCCGGCTTTGAGCAGAAGGTGGTCGATGCACCCGCCAGCATCAGCGTGGTCAGCCGCGAAGAACTCAGCAAGCGCCCGTACACCAATCTGGTCGACGCGCTGCGCAACGTTGAAGGCATCGACGTCGGCCTGGAAGCCAGCGACAAGAACGGCCGTGCCACCATCTCGATGCGCGGCCTGCCCTCCGAGTACACCCTGGTGCTGATCGACGGCCGCCGCCAGAGCAATGTCGGCCAGCTGTATCCGAACAACTTCGGCGGTGGCCAGTTCGCCTACCTGCCGCCGCTGGATGCCATCGAGCGCATTGAAGTGGTGCGCGGCCCGATGTCCACGTTGTACGGCTCGGATGCAATGGGCGGCGTGATCAACATCATCACCCGTCGCAACCAGGACAGCTGGCACGGCGCACTCACCCAGGGCTTCACCGTGCAGCAGGACGATCAGTTCGGCGATGCGCGTACCACCGACGTCTACCTCAGCGGCCCGCTGGTCAAGGACCGTATCGGCCTGGCAGTACGCGGCAGCTACTACGACGCCAAGGCCTCCAATCCGGAGTGGGATGCACTGACCCTGCCAGACGGCAGCCTGTGGGAGCGCAGCATCGGCTTCGGTGGCGGCGGCAAGTCGGTGGCCAACACCAACTGGAACACCGGTGTGCGGCTGAACTTCCACGTCAACGATGACCACGAACTGTGGCTGGACTACGACGTGTCGCGGCAGAAGTACGACAACAGCGAGGGCCAGACCGGCACCCTCGACAGCCTGGCCAGCCTGTGGCGCGTCGGCAATGCCGTCATCCCCAACCCGAACGGCAGCGGTACCGTCACCCGCCGCGTGGTGCAGCCGCGCGTGGGCTACACCGCCTACCAGCGCTACGAGCGCGACCAGTTGTCGCTGACCCACCAGGGCCGCTACAGCTTCGGCACCTGGCAGACCTCGCTGACCCACAGCAAGAGCAGCAACCTGGGCCGCTCGCTGCCGCTGACCCTGGACGAACGCGCCAACCTGCAGACCCTGTGGAACGACGTCTGCCGCCGCACCGGCGGCGCCAACAACTGCGCGGCCGGCCGCGGCAATGCACTGGCCGCCCTCAACCCAAGTGAAATGGCACGCCTGCAGGCATTCCTGCCGCGTCCGCTGCGCACCATGGAGCTGGAAGGCTACGTGCTCGACACCATGCTCGACCTCGACTTCGGCGCGCACAAGCTGACCGTCGGCGGCCAGTACAACAACACTGACATGATCGACGGCGTGTTCGGCATGGACGGCGCCGGTTACCGCAGCAACACCAAGCAGAAGCACCGCATGTGGGCGCTGTTCGCCGAGGACAACTGGTCGCTGACCGACACCTCACCGCCACCTTCGGCCTGCGCCACGACGACCACAACGTGTTCGGCAGCCATGTCAGCCCGCGCGGCTACCTGGTGTGGAACGCCACTGACGCCTGGACCTTCAAGGGTGGCGTCAGCACCGGCTACAAGACCCCGCGACCGGATCAGCTGTTCCCGGGCATCACCGGCTTCGGTGGCCAGGGCGTGCTGCCGCTGGTGGGTTCGCCGAACCTGAAGCCTGAAACCAGCACCAACTACGAGCTGGCCGCGTACTACGAAGGCCAGCGCTGGGGCTTCAATGTCACCGGCTTCTTCAACAAGTTCGAAGACAAGATCGCCAGCGGCGGCACGTTCCCGAACTGCGAAGTGGCCCGCGCCGGCAGCGGTTACTGCGTGGACATCGGCCCGGGCTGGGCAGCACTGGGCTACAGCACCTTCACCCAGAGCGTGAACATCGACAAGGCCGAGACCCGCGGTGCGGAACTGGCCGGCCACGTCGACCTGCTCGACAACCTGCAGCTGCGCGGCAACTACACCTGGACCAAGAGCGAACAGACCAGCGGCCCCGACAAAGGGCGCCCGATCTCTGGCACCACGCCGGCAAAGCACATGGCCAACGCCAGCCTCAACTGGCAGATCAACGAAGCGATCAGCCTGTCGCTGATCGGCGAAGGCCGCTACGACCGCTATCGCGACACCCTCATCGACAGTGCCGGCGCCCGCCACGTGCGCTATTACGAGGACTACACGATCTTCCATCTCGGTGGCAGCTGGAAGGCCACGCCGTGGCTGACGGTCAACGCGCGGGTCAACAACCTGTTCGACAAGGACTTCGTTTCGCAGTCGTGCCTGCTGCTCAATCCCAGCGAGTTCAGCTGCGTGGACGACTACGCGACCAAGGACCAGCGCCGCAGCTACTGGATTTCGTTGAACGCGAAGTTCTGATCTCTGCGCCCTGCCCTGGCGGGTGCCGACCTTGGTCGGCAGCGCTCCATCCACGCATGGCGTGGATCTACTGATCCGTGGGATTGCCGGCCAGTCGGTAGTGCCGGCCGCTGGCCGGCAATCCCTCTGGGATACAGAACGACACGCAATTGCGAGCTATTCTCATCAATGATGTAATGGGCAGTCCCCGTCCGCCTCGAACCGTGCCGTGAGCCGTCCTGCCTCTTCCACCGTGCAGCAGCAACAGAACCGTGGCTTCTGGCTGCGGACGCTGCACCAGTGGCACTGGATCAGCTCGGCGGTCTGCCTGATCGGCATGCTGCTGTTTGCGGTGACAGGCCTGACCCTCAACCATGCGGCGAAGATCGAGGCCAAGCCCGAGGTGCAGAACCAGCATCTGGAACTGCCGGCCGCGCTGCTGGGCCAGCTGGGCACGCGCGAGGATGGCAACGCGCCGATCCCGCGCCCGGCCCGGCAATGGCTGGACACGCAGCTGGGCATCGCCATCGGCGGGCGCCCGGCCGAGTGGTCGGCCGAGGAGATCTACCTGTCACTGCCACGCCCGGGTGGCGACGCCTGGCTGAGCATCGATCGCGAGACCGGCGCGGTGGAGTACGAATCAACCTCGCGCGGCGCGGTGTCCTACCTCAACGACCTGCACAAGGGCCGCAACGCGGGCCCAGCGTGGGGCTGGTTCCTGGACCTGTTCGCCGTGGCCTGCCTGGTGTTCTGCATAACCGGCCTGTTCCTGCTTCACCTGCATGCACGGCAGCGGCGCATGACCTGGCCGCTGGTCGGCCTCGGCCTGATGATCCCGCTGCTGATCGCCCTGCTGCTGATCCACTGACTTTCCTTCGTTTCCGGAGCCGCCCCATGCGCGTCACCCTGACCATCGCCCTCAGCGGCCTGCTGGCCACCTCGCCGGCCTATGCCACCACCCTCGACATCAACGTCGAAGTGCCCAAGCTCAACGTGGCCGAGTACCACCGCCCGTACGTGGCGGTGTGGCTGGAAGGCGCCGACCAGAAGGTCGCGGCCAACCTGTCGGTCTGGTACCAGCAGACCAGCAACAGCGAAGGCCACGGCACCAAGTGGCTGCCGGACCTGCGCCAGTGGTGGCGCAAGAGCGGCCGCACCCTGCAGGTGCCGGTGGACGGCGTGACCGGCCCGACCCGCCCGGCCGGCAAGCACGCGCTGTCGTTCAACGACAAGCAGCCGGCGCTGAAGCAGCTGGCTCCGGGCAACTACACCCTGGTGGTGGAAGCGGTGCGCGAAGTCGGCGGCCGCGAGCTGCTGAAGATCCCCTTCACCTGGCCGGCCACCGCCGCGCAGAACGGCAAGGCGCAGGGCGCCACCGAACTGGGCCAGGTCACCCTCGCCGTCAAACCCTGAAAAGGGGACGGAGGGGATTAAGTCGTAATTCCCCTCCCCTCGCCGCACCACCCTGCATCCACCTGGAGTCTTCCGCATGAAGCGCACGCTCGTCCTCGCCGCCGCTCTGGCCGCTGCCCTTCCCTTCTCCGCCCTGGCCCACAAGGCCTGGCTGCTGCCCTCGCAGACCGTGATCGCCGGCAATGCGCCGTGGATCACCGTCGACGGTGCGGTCTCCAATGACCTGTTCTATTTCAATCACGTTCCGCTGCGCCTGGAATCGGTGGTGATCACCGCGCCGGACGGCAGCACCGTGCAGGCGCAGAACGCCGCCACCGGCAAGTACCGCAGCGTGTTCGATGTCGAGCTGAAGCAGCAGGGCACCTACCGCATCGCGTCGGTCAATGACGGCCTGTTCGCCACCTACGAGCAGAACGGCGAGCGCAAGCGCTGGCGCGGCAGCGTCGCCACCTTCGGCGAACTGCCCAAGGATGCGAAGAAGCTGGAAGTGAGCCAGTCGGTCGGCCGCGTGGAGACCTTCGTCACCAACGGCGCCCCGAACGACACCGCGCTGAAGCCGACCAACCGTGGCATCGAGCTGGTCGCCGTCGGCCACCCGAACGATCTGTTCGCCGGCGAGGAAGCCACCTTCCGCGTGCTGGTCGACGGCAAGCCGACCGCCGGCCTGGAGTTCGAGATCGTGCGTGGCGCCACCCGCTACCGCAACGCGCAGGACGAGCTGAAGGTCACCAGTGATGCCAAGGGTGAGATCAAGGTGACCTGGCCGGAAGCCGGCATGTACTGGCTGGAGACCGGCACCGAAGACAACAAGACCTCGGTGAAGCAGGCCGCCAAGCGCCGCCTGAGCTACGTCGCCACGCTGGAAGTGCTGCCGCAGTAATGACGTGGACCGCGATGCCGGGCACGCCCCGGCATCGCGCCTGCAGCACACCACCATGACCGATTCCCTGCTCGACATCGCCCGCCTCGGCGGCACCACCATGGGCACCACCTGGAGCGTGTCGCTGGTCGCATCGCGCCAGCGCGACCTGCGCCCGCTGCACGCTGGCATCCAGGCGCGGCTGGACGAGGTGGTCGCGCAGATGAGCACCTGGGAGCGTGGTTCGGATCTGAGCCGCTACAACCGCGCCGACGCCGGCCAATGGTGCGCGTTGCCGGCCGAGACCCGTCACGTTCTGGCCTGCGCACAGGCCATCGCTTCCGCCAGTGGCGGCGCCTTCGATCCCACCATCGGTCCGCTGGTTGCACTGTGGGGCTTCGGGGCACATGCCGGCGAACGCCGCCAGCCCGACGACGCTACCCTGCAGGCCACGCGTGATCGCTGCGGTTGGCAGCGCCTGCAGTGGCAGGACGATGCGCTGCTGCAACCGGGTGGACTGGAACTGGATCTCTCTGCGATCGCCAAGGGCTTCGGCGTCGATCACGTGGCCGCCTGGTTGCGTGGACAAGGCATCACTGCCGCGCTGATCGAAGTCGGCGGCGAACTGGCCGGCTACGGCCGCAAACCGGACGGCCAGCCGTGGCGCGTGCTGGTGGAATCCGCACCCGAAGAAGACGCGCACACCGATACCCCGCCACGCGTGCTCGCACTTGACGGCAAGGCGGTGGCCACCTCCGGTGATCGCTGGCACCAGTACCAGGCCGATGGCGAGGCCTACAGCCACAGCCTGGACCCGCGCTCCGGCAGACCGGTGCGGCAAGTTGCCGCGGCAGTAACCGTGGTGGCCGATGACGCCATGCACGCCGATGCCTGGGCCACCGCACTGACCGTACTCGGTCACGAACAGGGCATGGCACTGGCCGAGCGCGAAGGATTGGCCGCGCGCTACCTGCAACGCGCAGCGGATGGCCCCCGCGAATTCCTCAGCAGCGCCTTCCAGCGCCTGCTCGACGAGCAGGACGCATGAGCGCACGTCCATCGCGCGCCTGGCTCGGCAACGCACTGGTTCTGCTCCTGCTGGCAGCGATCGGCTGGGCACTGCTTCGCCTGCATCTCGGCGAAGCGTGGTGGCGGGGCGCACCACCGGTGCGGCACTCGCAGATCGCGGTGCTCGCCACGGTGCTGTATGCGCTGGCCTGCGCGGCCCTGTGGTGGCGTGGGCGCCCGCGCGACGACGCCGCAACCGGAGACACCGCGCCCATCCTGCTGGTCTGGTCCAGCCAGACCGGCTTCGCCCGCGAACTGGCCGAACGCAGCGCCGAGGCCCTGCGCGGTGCCAGCGTGCCAGTGCGCGTGCGCGGACTGCATGAGGTGGATGCAGCACTGCTGGCTTCCAGCCAGCGCGCGCTGTTTATTGCCAGCACCACCGGCGAAGGCGATCCACCCGACCACGCCCTGCCGTTCCTGCGCGGGGTGATGGCCACCCCGCCCCCGCTGCAGCACCTGCACTACGGGGTGCTCGCGCTGGGCGACCGCAGCTATGGCCACTTCTGCGGATTCGGCCACCAGCTGGACACTTGGCTGCGCCAACACGGCGCGCATCCGCTGTTCGACGCCATCGAGGTCGACAACGCCGATCCGGCAGCGCTGCGTCATTGGCAACAGTTGCTGGGACAACTCGGCGGTAACGCCAGCGAACTGCCCGACTGGAGCCCGGCCGAGTACCAGCCGTGGACGCTGCTGCAACGCGAGCATCTGAACCCGGGCAGCCCCGGTGGTCCGGTGTACTGGTTGCGCCTGCAGCCCCCGGCCGATGCAAATGCGCAGTGGCAGGCCGGTGACATCGCCGAGATCGGCCCGCAGCACGCATCGCACACCGTGCGTGCCTGGCTGGATGCACAACGCTTCGACGCGGACACCGTGCTGGATGACGGGCAGACGTTGCTGGCACGCGTCGCGCGCTCGCACCTGCCCTCATTGGTTCCCCCGGGTGATCTGCCTGCGCTGCTGGCGACCTTGCAATCGCTGCCGCATCGCGAGTACTCGATCGCCTCGGTCATGGCCGACGGTGCGGTTGAGCTGCTGCTGCGCCGCCAGCTGCGCGCTGACGGTACACCCGGCATCGGCAGCGGCTGGCTGTGCGACCACGCTGCCATCGGCGAACCGGTACAGCTGCGTCTGCGCCGCAACGACAATTTCCATGGCGCGCCCGCCGATGTGCCGCTGCTGCTGATCGGCAACGGCACCGGCATCGCCGGCCTGCGCGCGCATCTGCACGAACGCGTACGCAGTGGCGCACGCCGCACCTGGCTGCTGTTCGGTGAGCGCACCGCCGCGCATGACTTCCACTTCGGTGAAGAACTGCAGGCGATGCTGGCCGACGGCACGCTGGCGCGGTTGGATGCAGTGTTCAGCCGCGATGGCGGTGCGCACCGCTATGTGCAGGACCGGCTGCTGGCCGAAGCGGCAACGCTGCGCCAGTGGGTGGATGAAGGCGCCACGATCCTGGTCTGCGGCAGCCTGCAGGGCATGGCCCCGGCGGTGGATGCAGTGATCGAGCAGGTGCTGGGTACCGCGGGCAAGGAAGCGCTGTTGCTGGCCGGTCGTTACCGGCGCGATGTGTATTGAGGCCACCGCATCCACGCATGGCGTGGATGTACTGCTCCACTTCGGCGGATGCGAATCGCCTTCTGGTGGGTGCGAACCGCTTTCTGGTGGGTGCGAACCTCGGTTCGCACCATGACGCGGTGTCGGTGGCCGCATCCACGCATGGCGTGGATCTACTGAACAGATTCGGCTGGCGCGAACCGATTCCTGGTGGGTGCGAACCTTGGTTCGCACCATGACGCGGTATCGGCGGCCGCATCCACGCATGGCGTGGATCTACAACGGCGTGTCCAGGCATGGTGGCAACCGCACCCCAGTAGATCCACGCCATGCGTGGATAGTGCCGACCGGCGCCCAGGAATCATCCCGCCGCCGCACTGATCCGGATCGCCAGCAATTCGCCACCGCCCTGCACCGCATGACGCTGCCGTTCACCGGCCGCCAACCACGCAGTGTCTCCCGCCTGCAACGCCGGCAGGCCACTATCTGCACCAAACTCCGCCTGACCGGCCAGCAGATGCAGCGCCCAGGCAACGCCCGGTTCGCAGAAGAAGAACATCGTGCCCACCAGCGGCCGGTGCAGCAGTTCGGCCTGCAGCAGCTCGCGCTTCCACATCAGGTTGAAGTCGTGGGTGGTGCCATCGACCAGTTCGCCGTGCAGCGCTTCCTCACCGGCAAAACGCACGCGTCCGTGCGGCGGCAGGACCTCGGCCACACGGCCATCCTCGAAACGCAGGCGCACGCCATTGCCCTGCAGCAGCACCAGCTCGCGCTCCACGCCGGGGAAGGCGGAGAACGCGGCATCCTGCTCGATCTCGGCCACCGACAGGCGTAGCGCCCAGTCATCACCCTGCGCCGGCAGTCGCAGGATCTCGCGGGTCCAGCCCAAGCCGTTGCGCCAGCGTTCGCGGCGATAGTCCAGGCGGGAGATCACCTGGCTCGGAGTGTGCAACAGGGAGTCGATGTTCATCGGCGCATTGCATCATGCCGCGCGCCGTCATGCATCACCGCGTGGCGAGCGTGCCCTGGCCACCACACTCACCGCCCAGCAGCTGCGAGTGCTTCAGCCAGTCCTGGTCGGGGTAGTAGGCGAACACCATCGTGCCGCCACGCAATGCGTCGATCAGCGGCTTGGCCACCGACAGGCGTACCGCAGGGCAGCCCAGGCTGCGGCCGAGCCGTCCCTGCAGCTGCGCGGTCGCCGGGTTCACGTAGGGGGCGCCGTGGATGACGATGGCGCGTTCGCGCGCGCGGTCGTTGAAGCCCGGTTCCAGCCCGGCCAGGCGCAGCGAGTACCCATTGCCGCCCATGTAGGTCTCCTGCGCGGTGAACGCGCCAAGACTGGACATGAAGCTGCCATCGCGGTTGGAGAAGTGTTCGGTGCGGTTCTCACCGCTGTTGCGGCCATGCGCCACCCATTCCTCGAACAGCAGGCGCTGGTGGGCCAGGTCGAACACCCACAGGCGCGGCTCGGTGGACGGCCGCGAATAATCGATCACGCTGAGGCGATCACCATTGATGCCCAGCTCCGGCCGCTGCAGCGCGCAGCGCATGGCGTGCGCCGCCAGCTGCAATACGTGGCGGTCGGCCTTGGGCGCACTGCGCGACAGCAAGGCGGCCAGATCATCGGCACTGGTGGCAAGGGCGGGCGTCTGTGCCAGCGCCGGAGCACTGGCCGAGGTCGCCAGCAGGCCGAACGCGGCCAGCCGGCACAGGCGGGATGCAGTCATGGGCACAACGAAGGGACTCAGTTGCTCTTGAGGGTGGACCCTGGCGGCTCGGATTCCAAGACCGGCTGCATTCCGGATTCAGCCGGGCTTGGGCGGACCGCCGGCAGCGAGGTCACCAGCAGGGTCGTGCCCGGTACCAGCACCTGGTACAGCTGACGGGCGAAATCGGCCGGCAACGCCATCGGCAGCGAGGGCGTGGCCAGCAGGTCCGGCGTGGCCTGGGCACGGTCCTGGCCCAGCAGCGGATAGGCCGTCCACTGGTGCAGGCGCTGGTTCGCGTCCAACGGGCTGGGCGTATCGCTGTAGCCCTGCCCCATCACGAACAGGGTGGTGCCCTGGAACGCCGGCAGGGCGTCGGCCTTCAGCGGCGACTCGCCGATCATCACGCCATCGCGCAGCACGTACAGGCGCTGGTCGTGCAGACTGACCAGGATGCCGACCTGCCCGGCCGGCGCCGCGGCGTCATCCCACCAGGCCTGCGCCGGGGCCCCACCCTCGGTCTCCGGAAGGGCCTGGCCGCGCGCGTTGACCGGTGCCAGCACCGACGGATAGGCCAGGGTCATCGGCGAGCTCTTGGCATCGGCCACGACCACGGTGTCGCCACGCTGGGTTTCACTGAACAGCTTCTGCGCGAAGGCCTGCGGCAGCCGCACGCAGCCATGCGAGGCCGGATGACCAGGCAGGCTGCCGCCATGCAGGGCGATGCCGTCCCAGGTCAGCCGCTGCATGTAGGGCATCGGCGCGCTGTTGTAGAGGTTGGACTTGTGGTCCTTGTCCTTCTGCAGGATGGTGAACACGCCGGTCGGCGTCTCATGCCCAGCCTTGCCCGAGCTGATCGTGGTCAGTCCGATGGCAATGCCGTTGCGGTACACATAGGCGCGCTGTTCATCGAGGCTGACCACCAGCACGATCGGGCCGGTCGGCGAGATTTCCGGATGCCACAGGTATTCGCCCGGCTTGAGGTCGGTCGGTCCGCGCACTTCGGCGGTGCTGGCTGCGGCAGCGGCAGGCTTGGCAGCCGGCGTCGGCGCAGCGGCATGGCCCAGCAGCGGCAGGGCCAGTGCAAGGGCGAGCATCAGGGTAGTGGGGCGGTGCAGAAGCATCCAGCGGGGGTCCTTTCCATGCGGTGCGGCCACCGTACACCATCGACCCGTGGTGGCCGCGGCAAAACCAGGCGCCGGAAATGAAACTGCCCGGCGACACAGCCATGTGTCGTACCGGGCAATCGTTACGTCCTTGTCGGCCTGCTGCCGCCCCCTCGCATCCTGCGCTGTGGGGGTAGCGTTGCATCCTGCACGCGGCCGCGTCTGTCCTGTTTGTATCTCAGCCCCTTCCACAGGTCTGTGATGCCACCATCCTGGTGATTGGTGCCGCGTCCTGCGGCGGTCGGTGGTCACGGCCTTCCTGTCCGTGTCCGGTGAACCAGCCTCCTGCCGGTTCCGACGATTCCTGCTGTCAGCGCCTCGGTACGGTTCGCACCGGTACCGATCCGGGTACCGGATCCGCCGGCAACAACCTGTTGCCTACGGTGATCCGCTGTCGATTCCGTTCGACGATTGCTTTCCCTATCCCCTTCACCTGCGTCAGGTCCTCGACGCGATGAAACGGGCCGTGTCTGCGCCGGTGCTCGACGATCGCCTCGGCCTTGGCGGCTCCGACCATCGTCAATCCCTGCTGCAGCGCCTGGGCATCGGCGCGGTTGATGTCGATCGGTTCGGCGGCATGCGCCCCAGCGATCCACACGACCAGCACCAGTGCCCTCAACACGACACTCCAAGGCACGACGTGTATCTCCTTGTGATTCTGGCCGTCCCGACCGGCAATCCCGTCGGTAGGAACAGTGTCCGTCACCACATGCACACAGCCTATCGGTTTCCTGGATTTCTAAAAGCCAGCCAAATACCCGACGTGATGTAGGAAAAACCCTACCCGCGGCACAGGCGTAGAATGGCCGGATCAGCCCATGCAACCGGAGTTTCAGATGGACAGCGCCAAGCTCGGCCAATTCGTCAATGACAAGTGGGACAGCGAAATCGTCCCGCAGTTGGTCGACTACATCCGCATTCCCAACAAGTCGCCGATGTTCGACGCCAATTGGGTGCAGAACGGCTACATGGAACAGGCGGTCACCCTGATGGAGAACTGGGCCAAGGCCCAGCAGCTGCCCGGCCTGAAGGTTGAAGTGGTGCGCCTGGAAGGCCGTACCCCGCTGATCTTCCTGGAAATTCCGGCTACCGGCGCCGAAACCGGCGACGACACCATCCTGCTCTACGGCCACCTCGACAAGCAGCCGGAAATGACCGGCTGGGACGACGACCTCGGCCCGTGGACCCCGGTCCTGCGCGGTGACAAGCTGTATGGCCGCGGCGGTGCGGACGACGGCTACGCCATCTTCGGCTCGCTGGCCGCGGTGCTGGCACTACAGGCCCAGGGCCTGCCGCACGCCCGCTGCGTGGTGCTGATCGAAGCCTGTGAAGAGTCGGGCAGCTATGACCTGCCGGCCTACGTCGACCACCTCGCCGACCGCATCGGCAAGCCGTCGCTGGTGGTCTGCCTGGATTCGGGCTGCGCCAACTACGACCAGCTGTGGTGCACCACCTCGCTGCGCGGCCTGACCGGCGGCAACTTCACCGTGAAGGTGCTCAACGAAGGCGTGCACTCCGGCGATGCCTCCGGCGTGGTGCCGTCCAGCTTCCGCCTGCTGCGCCAGCTGCTGTCGCGCATCGAGGACCAGGACACCGGCCGCATCCTGATCGACGGCATGAACGTTGAGATCCCGGCCGAGCGCCAGGAACAGGCCAAGCGCGCCGCCGAAGTGGTCGATACCGAGATCTTCGAGAAGTTCCCGATGGTCGACGGTCTGCGTCCGATGAACGAGGACCTGACCGAACTGGTGCTCAACCGCACCTGGCGCCCGGCACTGTCGGTCACCGGCGTCGGTGGCATGCCGGCGCTGGAATCGGCCGGCAACGTGCTGCGCCCGCAGACCTCGGTGAAGCTGTCGCTGCGCCTGCCGCCGACCGCCGATGGCAAGACCTGCGGTGAGCTGCTGAAGGAAGCGCTGCTGCGCGATCCGCCGAACGGCGCGCAGGTCACTCTGGATCTGGAAAAGGCCTCCACCGGCTGGAACGCCCCGGCCATGGCGCCGTGGCTGACCCAGGCCATCGACGACGCCAGCCAGGCCTTCTTCGGCAAGCCGGCGATGTACATGGGCGAAGGTGGCTCGATTCCGTTCATGGGCATGCTGGGTGAGAAGTTCCCGGGCGCCCAGTTCATGATCACCGGCGTGCTCGGTCCGCACTCCAATGCACACGGCCCGAACGAGTTCCTGCACATTCCGATGGGCAAGAAGGTCACCGCCTGCGTGTCCAAGGTGATCAGCGAGCACTACGCCGCCAGCCTGCGCGGCGAGACCAGCGGTTCGCCGGTGGCTGCCGACAGTGGCACCCGCCACGGCGACCACGGCTGCTGCTGAATCCGGCACACCGTGACGGACGCAGCCTGGCCTTGCTAGGCTGCGTCCACCCTTGGTGGAAATCGCGCGCATGAATGGTCTGTTCGGCAGCAGCAGCTGGCTCTACATCATCCTGGTCGGCTTCTTCGTCGGCCTGCTCGGGCGATTCTTCATGCCCGGCAACAACCGCATGGGCTGCCTGCTGACCATCGTGCTGGGCATCATCGGCGCGCTGCTGGCCGGGTGGTTCGGCCAGTACATGGGCTGGTACGCCCCCGGTGAGCCGGCCGGCTTCCTCGGTGCGGTGCTGGGCGCGGTGGCCGTGCTGGCCGTCCTGCGTCTGTTCAGCGGTCGCCGCTGATCCCGCACCCTCTTCCCTTCCTGTTCCCGACGTAGGCGCGCCCGGCGCGCCCGGATATGCCTGCATGACCGAACCCGCCTCTGATCCCCAGCGCAGCGCGCAGCGCCTGCAGTGGGCCCGTACCCAGCTCGATGATTCCAGTGCGGTGGTCGAACGCGCCTCGGTCGATGCCGGCATGCGCAGCTACTGGCGCACCACCAGCACGCGCGGCAGCCACATCGTGATGGATGCCCCGCCGGGGCTGGAAGATCCGCGCCCGTGGCTGCGCATGCGCGGCCTGCTGGATGACAACGGCCTGCGTGTGCCCGCGCTGCTGGCACAGGATCTGGATGCCGGCTTCCTGCTGCTGGAAGATCTCGGCGGCCCGACCCTGGCGAAGATCCTCGACGAGCGCAACGCGGACGAATGGTTCGGCCGCTCGATCGAACAGCTGCTGCGCCTGCAGGCGATCCCGGTGCCGGCCGACTTCGGCCAGTTTGGCGAAGCGCTGCTGCAGCGCGATGCCGGCCTGTTCGACGAATGGTTCCTGCAGCGCCACCTGAACCTGGAACTGGACTGCGGTGAGATTGAAGGGCTGCAGCTGGTGCACCGCAGGTTGATGGACAACGCGCTGGGCCAGGCCCAGCTGATGACCCATCGCGACTACATGCCGCGCAATCTGATGCCGGTCGAGAATGGTCCGGCAGTGCTGGATTTCCAGGACCTGGTGCGCGGCCCGATCGCCTACGATGCGATGAGCCTGTTCAAGGACGCGTTCCTGAGCTGGCCGCTGCAGCGTGTGGACGAGTGGCTGGCGCAGTATCACGAGCGCGCCCGCAACGCCGGCCTGCCGGTGCCCGACCGCGCCACCTTCCTGCGCGATGCCGACTGGATGGGCATCCAGCGCCACGTGAAGATCCTCGGCCTGTTCTGCCGCCTGCGCTACCGCGACAACAAGGGCCATTACCTCGACGACGCGCCGCGCTTCATCACCTATCTGGATGAAGTGCTGCCGCGCTACCGCGAGCTGGCACCGCTGCAGCAGCTGCTGGAACACCGCATCAAGCCGGCGCTGACCGACCTGGCCGCACCGATGCGCGTGGCCCGATGAAGGCGCTGGTCTTTGCTGCCGGCCTCGGCGAGCGCATGCGCCCGCTGACACTGCACACGCCCAAGCCGCTGCTGGAAGTGGCCGGCAAACCGCTGATCGTCTGGCACCTGGAACGCCTGGCCGCACTCGGCGTGCGCGAGGTGGTGGTCAACACCGCATGGCTGGCCGAACAGTTTCCAGCGACGCTGGGCGATGGCAGCCAATGGGGCCTGCGCCTGCATTTCATGTACGAAGGGCAGACCCCGCTGGAAACCGGCGGCGGCATCCTCAATGCACTACCGGTGCTGGGCGACGCCCCGTTCCTGGTGGTGAACGGCGACATCTGGACCGATTTCGATTTCACCACGCTGCCGCGCGAGCCGCAGGGCCAGGCGCATCTGGTGCTGGTCGACAATCCGGTTCAGCACCCGAACGGTGACTACCGCCTCGATGCGCAGGGGTTGCTGCACCACGACCGCGAAGGACCGTGCCTGACCTATGCCGGCATCGGCGTGTATCGCCCTTCCATCGTGGCCGACTGGCACACGGTGATCGGTGATGCACCGGGCAGCGAGCGGCTCCCACCGAAGTTCTCGGTGGTGCCGCTGCAGAAGCACTTCATGGCACAGGGGTTGATGACGGGGCAGCACCATCGCGGGCGCTGGACCGATGTCGGGACGGTAGATCGCCTGCGCGCGCTGGATGTTGAGTTGGCCGCGAACGGCTGAGCCCCTCGTGGCTGGATGCCTAATCAGTAGAGTCGAGCTTGCTCGACTGCAAAGCCGTGCTTGGCCGGGCGGGATGGGTACGCGGGGGACGCCGTGAATCCATCCATGGAGGCTTGTCCGCGGCATCCATGCCGCAGACACCCCCGCGTACCCATCCCGCCCGGCCTCTGACAGTTTCCGTGGGCGACCAGCCACGGAAAAGAAAAAAGAAAAGCAAAAGCGGGTCGCGTCGCTGCGCTTGCTCTGGTGACGACCAACGGTCGTCACCCACCACAAGCAAGACACGTGTCGACCAAGGTCGACACCCACCAACAGCAGTGCAGTATGCAGTCCCGGCAGATCGCGGGAACCTGTCGAAGGCGGGGTGGCTCAGGTTGCGGGGGCGTGAGCGCCATGGATGGCGCGACCGAGGCTACATGGACGTACTTGCGCCGTCCCCCGCAACCTGAGCCACCCCGCCTCCCCTCAGGAAGCCAGCTTCTGCTGTTGCTTCGGCTCTTGCTGTTGCCGGCCAGCGGCCGGCACTACGGCGGGTGCAGGGCGCAGCCCTGCAAAGCAAACCCCACCCTCAGTAACGCGGCCGGCCTTCTTCCAGCACCTGGCGCAGGAACGGCACGGTGATCCGCCGCTTCGCCGCCAGCGACTCGCGGTCCAGCCAGTCCAGCAGCGTGATCAATCCACCCAGCTCGCGACCGGTGTGCGACAGCAGCCACTCGATCGAGGCCTCGTCGATCGCCAGCCCACGCCGCAGCGCGCGCTCACGCAGCACCGCTGCCCGCCCTTCCTCATCCAGCGGCTGCAGCAGCACGCGCACGCACTGGCCCAACCGCGAGCGCAGATCGGGCAGTACCAGGCCCAGTTCTTCCGGCGCCTTCTGCGCCGTGTACAGCACGGTCACGCCCGCAGCGCGCGCGCGGTTGTGGAAATCGAACAGCGCGATCTCGTCCTCGCGGTTGCCGGCAACCTCGTCCAGGCCGTCCAGCGCCACCAGTTCGCGCGCTTCCAGCCCATCGAGCGCCGCGCGTACGCGGCCGGCGGCGCTGGCCAGCGGTACGTAGGTCGGCAGTCGCCCGGCCTGCTCGGCGCTGGAGCACATCGCCAGTGCCTGGTGGGTCTTGCCCGTGCCCGCCGCACCTTCCAGATAAACCCAATCGTGGCTGGCACCCACCGCGATCGCGCGCAGCTGCGCCAGCGCGCCGTCCGGCGCGCCGATGAAGGTCTCCAGGCGCTGGTCCCGCGGGTAATGCAGGGCCAGCGGCAGTTGCGGCACACCCATCACTTCAGGTCGGGGCCCTTGTCGTTCGGAATGATGATATGGGGGGCATCGACCACGCCATCAAGCACGATCGCCGGCTTCTCACCCACGTACAGCTCGCTCTGGCGATAACGCTGGTGCGCGTAGCGCAGCAGCACGTTGGTCACCGCTGCCACCGGCAGCGCCAGCAGCATGCCGAGGAAGCCGAACAACTGGCCGCCGGCCATCACCGCGAAGATCACTGCCACCGGGTGCAGGCCGATCTTGTCGCCGACGATGCGCGGGGTCAGTACGTAGCTTTCCAGCAGCTGGCCCACGGTGAACACCACGCCGACCAGGATCAGCAGCTTCAGGTCGAAGCCCTGTGCCTGCACCAGTGCGGCGACCACCGCCATCAGGATGCCGGTGGTCGCGCCCAGGTAGGGAATGAAGCTGATCAGGCCGGCAATCAGGCCGATCAGCAGACCCAGCTTGAGGCCGACCAGCGACAGGCCGCCGGCATAGATCACGCCCAGCGCCAGCATCACCAGGAACTGCCCGCGGATGAACGCACCGAGCACTTCGTTGGATTCGCGTGCCAGCGCGGAGATGGTGCCGATCTGGTTGCGCGGAATCACCGACGCCACGCGCTCGACCAGCTTGTCCCAGTCACGCAGGAAGTAGAACGCCAGGATCGGCAGCAGCAGGATGTTGACCACCCAGGTCACCATCGCAAAGCCCGAACGCGAGACGTAGCCCATGAACGTGGTGGCGAAGCCGCCGGCCTGCTGCCAGTGGCTGCGCACCCATTCGATCAGGCGGTCCGGGTCCAGCCACTGCATCACTTCCAGGCCGGTCTTCTGCTCGAACCAGGGAATGCCCTTTTCCATCAGCCACGCCTGTGCCTGCGGCGCGACCGCAATCAGGGTGGTGATCTGGCGCTCGATCATCGGCACCAGCACCAGCAGCAGCGCCACGATCACCAGCACCATCGCCGCGAACACCAGCACCACGCCGGTCATGCGCGAACGGCCGGTGGCCTCGATGCGGTCCACCAGCGGATCGCCCAGCCAGGCCAGCGCCAGCGCCAGCACGAACGGGGTCAGGATCGGCGCCAGCAACCACACCACCCAGCCGATCAGGCCGGCGAACAGGATGTACTTCAGGCGGCGCAGAAACTGCGCGATTTCCGCTTCCGGGGTCAGGTTCATCGCAGGCGGTACTCGTTGCTGACCGGCGCAGCGACCGGGGCACCGGTGGTGTCGTCGATCGGCGTCGGCAGGGCCGGCAGCGGTGCGCTCGGCACCAGCACGCCGTTGTCGCCCAGCATGCGGTTGAAGCCGGCCAGGCCGGTGGTCATCTCCAGGCTCAGCTCCAGCTGGCCGGCCGAAGCGTGCAGCGGGGTGACGTTGCGCACCACCGGCACCTCACGCAGGCCCGCAGCCAGGCGCAGGTAGTCGTCGGCACTGTTGATGCCGGTCACCACCACCCGGTAGGTGCCGGCCTGGCCGACGGCCGCGCCGGCCTTGGCATAGCGCTTGACCAGCGCATCGGCGGCACCATCGGCACCGGCGGCCATCGCGCGCATGGCGTTGGCGTCCTTGCTGGTCCACTTGTTCAGCTCACGGCCGTTGTCAACGAACACCCAGTCCGCCTGCCAGCCGCCATTGGCGCGGTACAGCTTGCCGATCAGCTGCATCGGCGGCGAGTAGCGCGAAGAGGCACGGGCCACGGCGGCACTGTCCTGGCGCCAGATGGCACCGGCCAGCGCCTGTTCGGCGGCACCACCGCTGGGCAGGCCCAGCTTGTAGCCGCGTTCAATGGCGCGGTTCAGCAACGGGCGGGCGGCGTTGGCCTGCTGCACGCTGACCAGGCGCGGACCGCTGCCGTCATCGACGGCCAGCCACAGCACCGGCTTCGGTCGGGGCTGCGGCCACAGCGGCAGGCCCAGCGCCGACACCAGCGAATCGACATCGTCCTCGCGGAAGCGGGCCACCAGCAGGGTGCGGAAGCTGGGGGCGCCACTGGCGCTCACGCTCTGGTCCTGCTTGTAGTCGTAGCTGGCCACGTAATCCTTGGCATTGCGCAGCGCCTGCGCCACGCCAGGGCGCGACATCACGCTGCGATCGCCGGACAACTTGCCCAGTACAACGCTCAAGGCGCGGGCCAGCGCACCGTTGCGGTCGGCTTCGGCCTGGCTGTTGACGGGCACTTCGGCCTCGTACGCGCCAGTGGCGGTGGCAACATCACCCTCGGTGCGCAGGCCGCTCTGGGCCATCGTGGCCACCGGCAGGCTCAGCGCAAGGAGCAGGGTCAGAATCAGGCTGCGGCGCATCAGGACATCCATTGGCTCGACGTATCCGGGGGAATTGTTGCCCGAATACGGCCTTTGCGCCAATGCGGCCTGTTAAAATCGCCCGTTCAACCCCTGCCAGCGCCGACGCCCGTGACCAACACCCCGTCTTCCGCCCCCTCCCCCCTCACCTACCGTGACGCGGGTGTCGACATCGACGCCGGCAACGAACTGGTCGAGCGGATCAAGCCCCTGGTCAAGCGCAGCTTCCGCCCGGAAGTGATGGGCGGCCTGGGCGGCTTCGGCGCCCTGTTCGACCTGTCCAACAAGTACCGCGAGCCGGTGCTGGTGTCGGGCACCGACGGCGTGGGCACCAAGCTGAAGCTGGCCCACCAGCTGAACCGCCACGATACGATCGGCATCGATCTGGTCGCCATGTGCGTGAACGACGTGCTGGTGCAGGGTGCCGAACCGCTGTTCTTCCTGGACTACTTCGCCACCGGCAAGCTGGACATCGACACCGCCGCGGCGGTCGTGGGCGGCATCGCCAACGGCTGCACCGAGGCCGGCTGCGCGCTGATCGGCGGCGAAACCGCTGAAATGCCCGACATGTATGCCCCGGGCGAGTACGACCTGGCCGGCTTCACCGTCGCCGCCGTCGAGAAGAGCGAGCTGAAGGATGGCGCCAGCGTGGCTGCCGGCGATGTGCTGATCGGCATCGCTTCGTCCGGCCCGCATTCCAACGGCTACTCGCTGGTGCGCCGCATCTACGACCGCGCCGGCCGCCCGGCCGAGCTGGAGCTGGAAGGCGGCGTGAAGCTGGTCGATGCGCTGATGGCGCCGACCCGCCTGTACGTGAAGCCGATCCTGTCGCTGCTGAAGTCGCACGGCGCGGCCATCCACGGCATGGCCCACATCACCGGTGGTGGCCTGACCGAGAACATCATCCGCGTGGTGCCCGAAGGCCTCGGCCTGGACATCCAGGCCTCGTCCTGGACCCTGCCGCCGGTGTTCCAGTGGCTGCAGAAGGAAGGCGCGGTCGCCGACAGCGAGATGTGGCGTACCTTCAACTGCGGTATCGGCTTCGTGCTGATCGTGGCGCCGGACCAGGTGGCCGCGGTATCCGATGCGGTCAAGGCGCAGGGCCTGGAGCACTGGACCATCGGCCAGGTGGTCACCGCCGAAGGCGCCGAGCGCGTCCACATCGCCTGATCCCGACAACCCAGGAGCCCGCATGGACGCAACGCCCCCCTTGTCGCCCGCCCCCGTGCCGCCGCCGCTGGCGACGGTACCGGTGTTCAACGCGCAGGATGCCGACCACCTGCGCATGCTGGCCATCGCGCACTACGTGGTCGGCGGCCTGATCGTGCTGTTCTCGCTGATCTTCATCATCCACATCGTGCTGGGCATCACCGCGCTCACCGGCAACCTGCCGATGAATTCCGGCGGCCAGCCGTCGTCGCCGGCCGAACAGCGCCTGTTCGGCTGGATGTTCACCCTCATCGGTTGCATCGCCGTATTCGGTGGCGTCAGCCTGGGCGCGTTCGTCGCCTATGCCGGCCGCTGCCTGGCCCAGAGACGCCGCTACCTGCTGTGCCTGATCGCGGCCGGCCTGGCCTGCCTGTTCACCCCCATCGGCACGGTGCTGGGGGTGTTCGGCCTGATCACCCTGCTGCGCCCGCAGGTGAAGGCCGCCTTCGACCTTCCCACCACGCCCGCATGACCGCCTCCGGCAATCCGCCGCCGCTGCCGCATCAGACCCTGGCGCAGCTGCAGCTGACCAGCCATCTGCAGACGCTGAAAGTGCTGTTCTACGCGTTGGCCGGCTTCCATTGGTTCGCCACAGTGGCGTTCCTTGGCCTCAGCGGATGGGTGGCCCACTCGCGCGGGCTGGACGACGCCTGGATGCTGACCACGGTCTATGCGTCCATCGCCGTGCTGGCGGCCGTGCTGGGGTTCGTGCAGTTGTATACCGCGCGCCAGCTGTCACATCGCACCGGGCTGGCCTGGTGCCGGCGCGCGGCGTGGCTGGGCGTACTGGCCGGCCCGCTGGGCATGGCCTTGGCCGCCTATGCCTGGGTGTTCCTGTCCAAACCTGACATGGCCGCGCTGTTCGACCGCGGCGACCACCTCAGTGTCTGAACCTGCCGGCAGACGCCCCGTCCTTTCCTGATCGATTTCCCATGTCCGCGCCTGCCCTCCCGACGTCCGCTTCGCCCACCACCCACCGTTTCTCGGGCCCCAAGAAGCTGGCCTTTGCCGCCGTGCTGGCGGTGTTCGCAATCAGCTGGGTCCACCCGCTGTGGCCTACCGAACAGGCCCTGCACAGCACCCTGACCGTGATCGGGCTGGCCGCGCTGCTGTGGGTCGACCGTCGCGGCGGCTGGCTGGGCAATGGTGCCTTCATCGCGATCTGCGGCTTCATCGCCCTGCACTGCGTGGCCGCGCGCTGGCTGTATTCCAACGTGCCCTACGACGCCTGGGCGCAGACGCTGAGCGGCTGGTCGCCGAATGCGGCCTTCGGTTGGCAGCGCAACCATTTTGATCGCCTCATCCACTTCCTGTTCGGCGTCTGCTTCACTCCTGCGCTGCTGCAGCTTGCCCGTCATGCGTGGCCGGCGCTGCGCCTGGGCCAGGCCTTCACCCTGGCGGTGATGACGGTGATGTGTGCCAGCCTGGTCTACGAATGGTTCGAGTGGGCCATCGCGCTGGCGCTGTCACCGGATGCTGCCGAGGCCTACAACGGGCAGCAGGGCGACATGTGGGACGCGCACGCCGACATGCTGATGGCCACCCTCGGCAGCCTGCTGATCTGGCCGCTGATCCGCCGGAGCGCCCAGCAGTGACCGCGACCACCCGCATTGCCGTGCTCGCCTCCGGCCGCGGCAGCAACCTGCAGGCCATCCTCGATGCCATTGCCGACGGCCGACTGCCCGCCGAGGTGGTCGGCGTGTTTTCCGACCGCCCCGCCGCAGAGGCCCTGCAGCGCGTCGCACCGAACCTGCGCTGGGCGCATGCACCGAAGTCCTTCAGCGACCGCGCCAGCTACGAGCAGGCGCTCGGCGATGCGCTGGCCGCAGTACAACCGGACTGGATCGTCTGCGCCGGCTACATGCGCATCCTCGGCGCGGCCTTCGTACAGCGCTTCAATGGCCGGCTGGTCAACATCCATCCATCGCTGCTGCCGCTGCACAAGGGCCTGGACACCCACGCCCGGGCGCTGCAGGCGGGCGACGCCGAGCACGGTGCCAGCGTGCATCTGGTCGTGCCCGAGCTGGATGCGGGCGCCGTGCTGGCGCAGGTGCGGGTGCCGGTGCTGCCCGGCGATGACGCCGAGAGCCTGGCCGCGCGCGTGCTGGCGGTGGAGCATCCGCTGCTGATCGCCACCCTGCAGCTGTTGTGCGCCGGCCGCCTGGCTGAACGGGAGGGCCAGCCGCAACTGGACGGTCACCCCCTGTTTAGCCCGTTGGCCCTAGATTCCGCCGGGAACCTGAACCGGTAGCCCCCATGCACACGCCCCGCTGACTGCGGGGCTGGCATCCTGCCCCCTCCTGCGGTCCCTGTCCTCCATGAAGACCACGACCCTGCTGTCCACTCCATTGCTGTTGTCGCTTGCCGTGTTCCCCGGCGTGGGCTGGGGCCAGGCACAGGCGCCCGCCGCCCCGCCGGCACCGGTGCCCGCAGCTCAGCCGCCAGCCGATGCGCCGGCCGTACCGATGCCACCGGCACTGGCCTGGGAGCCACCGCCGCTGCAACCGTTCAGCGCCACCTACCAGGCCTTCTACAAGGGCAAGGAAGCGGGCGATGCCAGCATGCAGGTCACCCACACCGGCGGCAGCCAGTGGCGGGTGGACATGCAGGTGGTCGGCCGCCGCGGCTTTGCCAGCGTGCTGGGCCTGAACATCGAACAGAGCACAGTGTTCGAGGAGCGCAGCGGCGTGTATGCGCCGCTCAGCCAGAGCACGGTGCGCAAGGGCCTGTTCCTGGGCAAGAAGGCGGTCGGCACCTACAACTGGCAGGCCGGCACCGCGCAATGGACCGGTGACGTCAAGAAGGAACGCGCGCAACCGATCCCGCTGCAGGCAGGCGACCAGAGCGCGCTGCTGATCAACCTGGCGATCATGCGCGATGCGCGTCCAGGCGCCTCCATGCATTACCGCTACGTGGACATGGGCAAGGTCCGCGAACACGACTACCAGGCCGCGCCGCACACCGAGAACGTCGAGGTCGGCGACCTGTCCTACAACGCACTGCGGGTCTACCGGACCAACGGTGGCAGAAACGAAACCATTCTCTGGATCGCCAACGGTGTCCCCACCCCGGTGCGCATCCTGCAACGCGAAGACGGCGAAGACCGCGTCGATCTGCGCCTGATCGAATACCAAGGAGTCTGAGCATGAATACCCTGACCCGCCCCCTCACCTGGATCGCAGCCGCTGCCCTGACCGTGGCCAGCCTGCCGGCCATGGCGCTGGAACCGTTCAAGGCCGATTACCTGGCCAGCTACATGGGCATGCAGGCCAACGGCACCATGACCCTGGCCAGCGAAGGCAGCAACAAGTGGCGCTACAGCCTGCAGGTGAAGAACCAGCTGGCCGACCTGAGCCAGAGCACCGTGTTCGAAGAGGTGCGCGGCCAGCTGCGCCCGCTCAGCAGCCAGGACCGTTCGGCGCTGCTGGTGAAGAAGCGCAACGTGCAGGCCAACTACAACTGGACCAGCAACCAGGCCACCTGGACCGGCGACATCAAGCCGGACCGCGCCGGCCCGATCGCACTGAAGTCCGGTGACATGGATGCACTGCTGATCAACCTGGCGATCGCCCGCGACCTGGCCGCCGGCAAGCCGCTGACCTATCGCATGGTCGACGAAGGCCGCATCAAGAACATGACCTACCGCGTGATCGGCAAGGAGTCGATCACCGTGGGCGGCAAGAGCTACGAAGCCACCAAGGTCTCGCGCGCCGACGGCAACAAGGAGCTGATCGCGTGGATCGTGCCGGAATTCCCGGTACCGGCGCGCATGCTGCAGCGTGAGAGCGGCCGCGATGCGCTGGACCTGACCATCAAGGCGATGAACTGACGCGCGAACCGGTAGTGCCGGCCACTGCCCGGCATTCTCGCGATGCTCCACGAGGTTGATGGGGTTGCCGGCCAGCGGCCGGCACTACCGAAAAGAAAACGCCCGCTTTCGCGGGCGTTTTCTTATTTCTTCGCTTCAGCCGGTTTCTGTTCCTCGGCCGGCTTGAACTCGGTGCGGCAGTCCACGCGGATCTGCTCGCCGGTGCTGCGCCAGACGAAAGTGCGGCAATGACGGTTGCCATCCTGGCTGTCATTCACCGCAACGGCATAGAACGACTCGATGATCTCGTCGCGCGAGACCGTGCCATCGCCGTTCCAGTCCATGTCCTTCTGCTCGATGCCCTGGGTGATGGCGATGTTGGCGTACCAGGCATAGCCCAGCCACGCCAGCACGATCAGCACCAGAGCCAGCAGCGCCTTGCGACGCGGGCTGAACTTGCCGCGCAGGATCATGGCACGCGCCGGATGGTGGCGCCGAGCGAAGACAGCTTCTCTTCGATGTTCTCGTAGCCACGATCAAGGTGGTAGATGCGGTCGATGGTGGTATCGCCGCTGGCCATCAGGCCGGCCAGGATCAGCGATGCCGAGGCGCGCAGGTCGGTGGCCATCACCGGCGCGCCGCTCAGGTGCTCGTTGCCACGCACGATGGCGGTATGCCCTTCGACCTGGATGTCCGCGCCCAGGCGCAGCAGTTCGTTGACGTGCATGAAACGGTTCTCGAAGATCGTTTCGTTGATCACGCCCACGCCGTCGGCCACGCAGTTGAGCGCCATGAACTGCGCCTGCATGTCGGTCGGGAATGCCGGGTACGGCGCGGTGGTCAGGTTGACCGCCTTCGGCCGCTTGCCCTGCATGTCCAGGGTGATGGTGTCTTCGGTGGTCTCGATCTTCGCACCGGCTTCGACCAGCTTGGACAGCACCGCGTCCATGGTGTTCGGGCGCGCACGGTTGACCGTGACCTTGCCACCGGTCATCGCTGCGGCCACCAGGAAGGTGCCGGTCTCGATGCGGTCGGGCAGCACTTCATGGCGGCCGCCGGACAGGCGCTCGACGCCTTCGATCACCAGGCGGGCAGTGCCCAGGCCTTCGATCTTCGCGCCCAGCGCGATCAGGCAGTGCGCCAGATCGGTCACTTCCGGTTCCATCGCGCAGTTGTCGAGGATGGTGGTGCCTTCGGCCAGCACCGCGCCCATCAGCACGTTCTCGGTGCCGGTGACGCTGACCATGTCGAAGGTGAAGTGCCCCCCCTTCAGCCGCTTGGCGGTGGCCTTGATGAAGCCGTTCTCGACCACGATCTCGGCACCCAGCGCCTGCAGGCCCTTGATGTGCTGGTCGACCGGACGCGAACCGATCGCGCAGCCGCCCGGCAGCGATACTTCGGCCGCGCCGAAGCGGGCCAGCAGCGGGCCCAGCACCAGGATCGAGGCGCGCATGGTCTTGACCAGCTCGTACGGTGCCACGTGCTGGTTGACCGAACGCGGGTCGACCACGATCGCACTGCCGCGCGACAGCGTGCCCTGGTCGATGGTGACCTTGGCGCCCAGCTCGCCCAGCAGCTTCACCGTGGTGACCACGTCGTGCAGGTGCGGCACGTTGGTGATCTCCACCGGCGCATCGGCCAGCAGGGTCGCGCAGAGAATGGGGAGGACGGCGTTCTTGGCGCCGGAGATGCTCACTTCACCGTGCAGCGCAGCGCCGCCGGTCACAACGATCTTGGCCATGTATTCGGGATCTTCTGCGGTTCAGCCGGCTTCGGCCGGGGTCACGGTTTTCAGCGCCAGCGCGTGGATCGCGCCGCCCATCAGGTCGCCCAGCGTGGCATACACCATGCGGTGGCGGGCCAGCGGCATCTTGCCGGCGAAGGCCTCGCAGACCACGGTCGCTTCGAAATGCACGCCATCGTCGCCCTGCACGTCGGCGCGGGCGCCGGGCAGGCCGGTTTCGATCAGATTGCGGATGGTGTCGGCGTCCAACGGGCTTTCCTAATAAAATGTGCCTCCATTCTACTTCCGCTGCGTGGCGTCCGCATGGCCGAATCCCTGTTGCCCCCCCGTTCCGTCGACCCTGCCGGCCTGGTCGCCAGCGGCCGCCGCGTCTTCGAGATCGAGCGGCAGGCGCTGGACGCCGTGGCCGACCGCCTTGGCGAGGCGTTCCAGCAGGCCTGCCAGGCGATCCTGGGCAGCCGCGGCCGGGTGGTCGCCACCGGCATGGGCAAGTCCGGGCACATCGCCCGCAAGATCGCCGCCACCCTGGCGTCCACCGGTACGCCGGCGTTCTACGTGCACCCGGGTGAAGCCGGCCACGGCGACCTGGGCATGATCACCGAGGACGACGTGGTGCTGGCCCTGTCCTATTCGGGCGAGTCAGACGAGGTGCTGATGCTGCTGCCGGTGCTCAAGCGCCAGGGCAACGTGCTGATTTCCATGACCGGGCGCCCACAGTCCAGCCTGGCCACCGCCGCCGACATACACCTGGACGTGAGCGTGCCGGCCGAGGCCTGTCCGCTGGCGCTGGCGCCGACCTCCAGCACCACCGCCTCGCTGGCGATGGGCGACGCGCTGGCGGTGGCCCTGCTCGATGCGCGCGGCTTCACCGCCGACGATTTCGCCCGTTCACACCCGGCCGGCAGCCTCGGCCGCCGCCTGCTGCTGCACATCACCGACGTGATGCACACCGGCGACGACCTGCCCAGCGTGGGCGCCGACGCCAGTCTCAGTGAAGCGCTGATGGAGATGAGCCGCAAACGGCTGGGCATGACCGCCGTGGTCGATGCCGGCGGCGTGCTGATCGGCCTGTTCACCGACGGCGACCTGCGCCGCGCGTTGGACAGCGCGCTGGACGTGCGCACCGCGAAGATCGCCGATGTGATGACGCGCAACCCACGCACCATCGGCGCCGACCAGCTGGCGGTGGAGGCGGCCCGGCTGATGGAGACCCACAAGATCACCGGCCTGATCGTGGTCGATGGCCAGGGCCGTGCGGTCGGCGCCCTGAACATTCATGACCTGTTGCGGGCCCGGGTGGTTTAACCGACAGTCCGTAGACCCCATTCAGTCTGTACTGCCCCACCCGAACCCACCGAGCCTGCCGCCCTGATGCCCTGGTCCCCCTTGCCCGCCTTCCCTGCCCACCTGCATGCCGCCGCGGCCCGTATCCGCCTGGCCTGCTTCGACGTGGACGGCACCCTCACCGACGGTCGGCTGTACTACGACAAGGACGGCAACGAGAGCAAGGCGTACTTCGTGCAGGATGGCCTGGGCCTGAAACTGCTGCAGCAGCACGGCATCCACCCCGTGCTGATCACCGCGCGCAACAGCCAGTCCGCGCTCAAGCGCGGCGCCGACCTCGGCATCGACACCCAGATCGCCGTGGGCGACAAGCTGGCCAGCGTGCAGGCGCTGTGCGCGCAGCATGGCATCGGCCTGGAACAGGTGGCCTTCATGGGCGATGACCTGCCCGACCTGGCGCCGCTGGGCGCGGTCGGCCTGGCCGTGGCGCCGGCCAACGCCCATCCGTGGATCGCCGAGCGCGTGCACTGGCAGACCCGTGCCGATGGCGGGCGTGGCGCCGCGCGCGAGCTGTGCGACATCCTGCTGGCCGCGCAGGGGCATGTGGACGCCGTACTGGCGAGGTTCGGCGCATGAACCTGCCGACCGTGAACTGGCGCACCCTGCTCGGCATCGGCCTGCTGCTGGCGGCCCTGCTGAGCAGCTGGGCGGCGCTGCGCAACCGCGACAAGGGACCAGCCAGTGGCGGCCAGGAAGTGGGCGTGGATTACATCCTGCACGACTTCCAGATCGTCGCCCTGGATGAGCACGGCAAGGAATCGACCACGCTGCGCGCACCGTTGCTGGAACGCCAGCGCGGTGACCAGACCATCAACATCGCCACGCCGTTGTTCGAGATGCCGGACAAGGATGGCAGGCACTGGACCCTGCGTGCCGAAACCGGCTGGCTCAGCGCCAAGGGCGACGAGATGAAGCTGCGCGGCAATGTCGCCGGCGACAGCCCGGTCGGCCCGGGCACGGTGCCGACCACCTTCCGCACCGACCACCTGGACGTGTTCCCGAAGGAGAACCGCGCCCGTACCGACGCCCTGGTGACCATGACCCGCCCGGGCATGGAACAGTCCGGCGTCGGCTTCGAAGTGGATTCGAAGAACAACACGTATCATTTCGTCAGCCAGTCCAAGGGCCGTTACACGCCCAAACGCTGATTCCGCCGCCAGCCTGCGACGTCTCCGGACAGGCGCAGGGCCGGCAGCCCCACCCTCCGCCCCCGGCCCGCCCGGCAGGCCCCCACCGGTAGAACGGACCCCGATGAAGATTCCCTTTGCCGCCGTACTCGCGCTCGGTCTTCTTGTCCCCAGCGCCGCCTTCGCCAAGTCCACCGACCGCAACGAAGACATGCACATCGATTCCGGCGCCCAGTCGGGCACGCTCACCGGCGACGGCAAGACCGTGCTGTCGCAGGGCGTGATCATCACCCAGGGCACGCTGGACCTGCGCTCGTCCGAGGCCGAGATCTACCTCAAGGACGGCGAAGCGGTGCGTGTGGTGTTCACCGGCAAGCAGGCCAAGATGAAGCAGCAGCTCGATGATGGCACCTGGATGGACGCGCTGGCCGATCGCATCGACTACGACATCAAGACCGAGATCATCACCCTGACCGGCAACTACAAGGTCACCAGCGCGCGCGGCACCAATGCCGGCCAGCGCATGATCTACAACACCCGCACCGGCGAAATGAACTCCGGTGGTGACGGCAGCCGCGTGCGCACCGTCATCCCGCCGAAGAACAAGACCCCGGCCGCACCTGCGGCACAGCCCAAGGCCACCACGCCGGCACAGCCGGCCGGGAGCAGGAAGTAATGCTCGTCGCCAAGGGCCTGCGCAAGAAGTACAAGCAACGCGAAGTCGTCAAGGACTTCGGGCTGACCCTCGACGCCGGTGAAGTGGTCGGCCTGCTCGGCCCCAACGGCGCCGGCAAGACCACCTGCTTCTACATGATCGTCGGCCTGGTTGCCGCCGATGCTGGCAGCATCGTGCTCGACGGCAAGGACATCACCGGCGACCCGATGTATACCCGGGCCAAGCAGGGCGTGGGTTACCTGCCGCAGGAGCCGTCGGTGTTCCGCAAGCTGACCGTGGCCGACAACATCCGCCTGGTGCTGGAGCTGCGCGAGGGCCTGGATTCGGCTGGCCGCGAGCGTGAATTGAACAGCCTGCTCGACGAACTGCAGCTGGGCCACGTCGCCGACCAGCTCGGCGCCAGCCTGTCCGGTGGCGAACGTCGCCGCTGCGAGATCGCCCGTGCCCTGGCCGCGCAGCCGCGCCTGATCCTGCTCGACGAACCGTTCGCCGGCGTCGACCCGATTTCCGTCGGCGAGATCCAGCGCATCGTCACCCATCTCAAGCAGCGTGGCATCGGCGTGCTGATCACCGACCACAACGTGCGCGAGACCTTGGGAATCTGCGACCGCGCGTATATTCTCGCTGAGGGCAGCGTGCTGGCCCAGGGCTCGCCGGAAGCGATCCTGGACAATGCCGACGTGCGTCGCGTCTACCTTGGGGATTCCTTCAAGCTGTGACGGCAAGCGCCGGGTCCCTCTCCTTCCTTTCGGCACAGGCATGAAGACTCGGCTGCAGACATCGTTGGGACAGCAGCTGGTGCTCACGCCCCAGTTGCAGCAGGCGATCAAGCTGCTGCAGATGTCCACCACCGAGCTGGAGCTGGAGATCGCCCAGGCGGTGGAAAGCAATCCGCTGCTGGACTGGGCCGATAGCAGTGACAGCAGCAGCGCCAGCAACGAAGGCAGCGATGGCAACGATGGCAACGACGGTGATGCGCCCGCAGAACGTACCGATGCCGGTGACGACTGGGCACCGGCCGAACTGGACTGGAGCGCGGCCGGCAACGGCGGCAGCTTCGACGATGACGACGACACCGGCAGCGCCGCCGAGCGCGTAGCCGAAACCGAAACACTGGCCGACCATCTGCTGTGGCAGCTGCATCTGTCGCATCTGTCCTCGCGTGATCGCAGTATCGGTGCCGCACTGATCGATGCGCTGGACGACGACGGTTACCTGCGCGAGCCGCTGGCCACCATCGCCGAAACCCTGTTGCCGGCGATCCACGCCGACGAGGACGAGATCCTCGCCGTGCTGCATCGCATCCAGCGTTTCGATCCGGTCGGTGTGGCTGCACGCACGCTGGGCGAATGCCTGCTGCTGCAGCTGGATGTGCTGGCCGGTGACACGCCCGGCCTGGTGCTGGCGCGACAGATTGCCGCAGGCCCGCTGGAACGGCTGCCGCGCAGCGGCGTCGCCGGGCTGGCCCATGAACTGAAACAGCCCCTGGACGAGGTCGAGACCGCAGTCACCCTGCTGCGCTCGCTGGACCCGCGCCCGGGCACGCAGATCGCACCGCTGTCGCAGGACACCTACGTGGTGCCGGATGTGGTGGTGTGGCGGCAGAACGGCGTATGGCGCGCAGCGCTGGCCGCGCATGCCGGGCCGAAGGTGGTGATCCACCGCGGCTACGAACAGCTGATCCGACGTTGTGGCGACGCCGATGCCGGCTACCTGCGTGCCCAGCTGCAGGAAGCGCGCTGGCTGCTGAAAGGGCTGCAGCAGCGTGGCGAAACCCTGCTGCGGGTGGTACGCAGCCTGATCCTGCAGCAGGCCAGCTTCCTCGAATTCGGCGAGCAGGCGCTGCGTCCACTGACCCTGCGCGAGATCGCCACCGAGCTCGGCCTGCACGAATCCACGGTCTCGCGTGCGATCGCCCGCAAGCACGTGCGTACCCCGCGCGGCACCCTGCCGCTGCGCGCCTTCTTCGCCTCGGGCATCGATACCGAGGGCGGTGGCGAGGCGTCCAGCACGGCCATCCAGGCGATGATCCGGCGCCTGATCGACGACGAGAACCCGCGCAAGCCGCTTTCTGACGCCAAGCTGGCTGACCTGCTCAAATCGTCGGGAATTCCAGTAGCGCGACGCACCGTGGCGAAGTATCGTGAAGCCATGAACATTTCCGCCTCGCACGAAAGGGTCAGAATCGCTTGACGCGCCGCCGCGCCCGGCGGAGAGGTTCATTGGCACATCCGAACACAGGAGAAACCCGATGCGCATCGAAACGTTTGGCAAAGATGTCGAAGTCACCCCGGCCCTGCAGTCCTATGTAGAGGAGAAGCTGGCCCGGATCGGCAAACACTTCGACCAGCACTGCGAAGCGCGGGTGACCCTCAAGCTGCAGAAGACCGAACACCACGTCGACGCCAGCCTCAACATTCCCGGCCAGACCCTGCACGCCGAGGCCAATGCCCAGACCATGTATGCCGCGATCGACCTGCTTGCGGACAAGCTTGACCGTCTGGTGATCAAGCACAAGGAGAAAAAACAGCAGCACGCACCGCTGCCGGTGGGCGACAATGGTGGTTGATCGCCACCGTTCCCCGCAGACATGCCCCTGACTGACCTCCTGGCGGCCGTGCAGACCCAGCTCTGCACGGCCACCGACCGCGACAGCGTCCTGCAGGCCGCCGCCGGGTTGCTGGCCTGCCGCCAGGCCAACGCCGAACAGATCTATCTGAACCTGTGCCAGCGCGAAGCGCTGGGCAGCACCGCGATCGGTCACGGCATCGCCATTCCCCACGGCCGCGCGCCAACCCTGGACCGCCCCCGCGGCGCCCTGCTGCGGTTGGCCACCCCGGTCGACTTCGGTGGCGACGAGCCGGTGGACCTGGTGTTCGCCATGGCCGTCCCCGCCCACTACACCCACCAGCACCTGATGCTGCTGTCCGAGCTGGCCGAGCTGTTTTCGGCGCCCGACATCCGCCAGGCCCTGCGCGAAGCGGGCGATGCCCGGGCGCTGCGCGAGGCGCTGGACATGACCCCACCTGCGAGTGCCGCATGAATACCAGCATCACCGCCCGTGAACTGTTCGAACAGCAGCGCGAGCGGCTGGGGCTGCGCTGGGCTGCCGGCAAGTCCGGCGAGAAGCGCGAGCTGGAGGCCGGCAACACGGTCTCGCGGCGTCCGTCGCTGGCCGGCTACCTCAATGCGATCTACCCCAACAAGGTGCAGATCCTGGGTACCGAGGAACTGTCCTGGCTGGATGCGCTGGAACCGCGCCAGCGTTGGGAGACCATCGAAAAGATCATGCAGTCGCACCCGCTGGCGCTGGTGCTGACCCGCAACCAGGCTTGCCCGGAAGACCTGCGTGCCGCCGCTGATGAATCCGGCACGCCGCTGTGGCTGTCGCCCAAGCGCGGCCACGAACTGCTCAACCACCTGTCCTACCACCTGGCGCGCACGCTGGCGCCGCGGGTGATCCTGCATGGCGTGTTCATGGAGATCTACTCCATCGGCGTGCTGATCACCGGTGAGGCCGGATCGGGCAAAAGCGAGCTGGCGCTGGAACTGCTCAGCCGCGGGCACCGCCTGGTCGCCGATGATGCGCCCGAATTCACCCAGATCGCGCCCGACGTGCTCGATGGCACCTGCCCCGAACTGCTGCAGGACCTGCTGGAAGTGCGCGGCCTGGGCGTGCTGAACGTGCGCGAGATGTTCGGCGACACGGCTGTAAAGAAGAACAAGTACCTTCGGCTGATCGTCCACCTGACCAAGCCGATGACCGAACCCACCCCGCATGGCTACGAGCGCCTGACCGGCGACTCGGGCACCCGCCATGTGCTGGACCTGGATGTACCGCTGATCACCCTGCCGGTGATGCCCGGCCGCAACCTGGCCGTGCTGACCGAGGCCGCGACCCGCCTGCACATCCTGCGCACCAAGGGCATCGACCCGGCGGCCATGTTCATCGCCCGCCACAGCAACCTGCTGGAACGGCGAACACCCTGATTCCCCTGTCCTTCGAAGAGCCTGTCCATGAGCACCGTCACCCCCTCCGCCCCGACCCTGATCATCGTCAGCGGCCTGTCCGGCTCGGGTAAATCCGTCGCCCTGAAGACCTTCGAGGACCAGGACTACTACTGCTCGGACAACCTGCCGATCAATCTGCTGCCCGACTTCGTGCGCAGCCTGCTGGCCAACCACGACGGCAGCGCACCACGCCGCCTGGCCGTAGGCATCGACGTGCGCGGCCAGGCCGACCTGAGCCAGCTGGGCGACTGGCGGCAGCTGGCCACCGATGCCGGCGTGGAAGTGAAGGTGCTGTTCTTCGAGGCCAGCGACGAGGCCGTGCTCAAACGCTACGCCGACACCCGCCGCCGCCATCCACTGAGCCAGCTGGGCCTGTCGCTGCCCGAAGCGATCGCGCGTGAGCGTGAATTGACCGCACCGCTGCGCCGCGAGGCCGATGCGGTGATCGATACCAGCAATCTCAACGTGCATCAGCTGCGGCGGCGGATCATCACCGAGTTCACGATGGACCATGCCACCGGCCTGTCGCTGCTGTTCGAATCGTTCGCCTACAAGCGCGGCGTGCCAGCCGAGGCAGACTTCGTGTTCGATGCGCGGGTGCTGCCCAATCCACACTGGGACCCGGATCTGCGTGCGCTGAGTGGCCGCGAACCAGGCGTGCGCGACTACCTGGAAGCGCAGCCGGACGTGCAGCGCTACCTGACCCAGCTGATGGATTTCCTCGATACCTGGCTGCCGAAGCTGGGGGATGGCACCCGCAGCTATGTGACCGTGGCCTTCGGCTGCACCGGCGGCAAGCACCGTTCGGTGTTCCTGGCCGAGCGCCTGGCCCGGCATGCCCGCGAGATGGGCTGGGAAGACGTGGCGACCTACCACCGCGAACAGGATTGAGGGGTCGGCCGGGCTGCGCCCGGCACCCGCAGAGGCCACGTCAACGGCAAGAGCGGGATTACGTGGGATGGCGGGGCGGCGTGGGTCTGCAGGACACGCCGTAAACCCGTCCATGGGGGCTCGATGGCGCCATCCATGGCGCCAACGGTCCTGCAGACCCACACCGCCCCACCTCTGACAGATTCCGTGTGCTGTTGGTAGGTGTCGACCTTGGTCGACACGGTAGATCCACGCCATGCGTGGATGAATCCCGGTCAGGCACCGAAAAACGGATGGGGTCGGATCCTTTTCCAACGGAAATGGGCTCTGACCCGAGCAACGCTGAATACGGGACACAGTGCCCCTCATCTGCTGCTATCGCCAATTCACCTTGACCTGTTAACGTGCAGTAATGACCTGTGGCATTCTCCTCGTAACACATCCCGGGGTCGGGACCGCCCTGCTTGACGTGGCGACCCGGCTCCTGCGGCAATTGCCGCTGAAAACCGAAGCTTTCGAAGTACCGTTCGACGCAGACCTGGACGCCCTGCTCCCGCTCGCCTCGGCCGCTCTGCGGCGGGTCGACAATGGTGAAGGCGTGCTGATCCTGACCGACCTGTACGGCGCCAGCCCCGCCAACCTTGCCGGGCAGCTGGCCCGGCTGGGGACCCCGGTTCGCCGGGTGTCGGCGCTGAGCCTGCCGATGTTGCTGCGGGTGATGAATTATCCGGAACAGGGACTGGATCAACTGCCCGCCACAGCCGCGGCGGGTACCCGTAATGGAGCGATAGTCGACGATGCTTGAACGAGAACTCACCGTGAGCAACCGCCTGGGCCTGCACGCCCGGGCCACCGCCAAGCTGGTGCAGACCCTGGCGCCGTTCCGCTGCAACGTGACCATGGCCGCCAAGGGCCGTGAGATCAACGCCAAGAGCATCATGGGCGTGATGCTGCTGGCCGCCGGCCAGGGTACCCCGGTCACGGTGCGCATCAACGGCGAGGACGAAGCCGCCGCGATGGAAGCGGTGGTCGGCCTGTTCGAACGCCGCTTCGACGAGGACAGCTGAGCGTGCCACGCGCGCGCGCCGGCCAGGTCCCCTCCGGCCAGCGGCCGGTACAGCTGCTGGCCGGGCACGGTGCTGCCCGTGGCGCAGCGATGGGCCGGGCGCGGGTGCGCCTGCCACATGCGCTGGAAGTGGCCGAGCAGCGCGTCGCCGCCCATCAGGTCGAGGCCGAGCTGGCCCGCCTGCACCGCGCGGTGGATGCCGCGCGCACGGAAATGCACGAACTGCGGCAGCGCCTGCATGGCGCCCTGAACCAGGAGGTGGGCGAGTTCCTCGACCTGCATGCCCTGCTGCTGGACGACCCCGAGCTGTTGTTCGGGCTGGACGAACTGATCCGCAGCGGCCCCTACAGCGCCGGCTATGCGTTGCGCCTGCAGCGTGACCGCCTGGCCAAGGTCTTCGATGGCATGGACGATGCCTATCTGAAGAGCCGCATGGACGACCTCGACCATGTGATCGGCCGCATCCACGCCTTCCTGCAGCCCGAACGCCCGCCGGTGATGAAAGGCCTGGCCGGTGAAATCCTGGTCTGCGACAACATCGCGCCCTCCGAGCTTGCCCAGTTGCAGGCGCAGGGCGTGGTCGGCATCGTCACCGCCGCCGGCAGCGCGCTGTCGCACAGTGCGATCCTGGCGCGCAGCCTGCACCTGCCCTTGATCGTCAACGTGCCGCAGCTGCTCAGCCGCATCGCCGATGGCGACGTGCTGATCATCGATGGCGCCGACGGCAGCATCACCGCCAACCCGCAGGCCGACAACCTGCGTGACTACCGCGCGCGCCTGAAAGAACATGCGCGCGAGCAGCGCGAGCTCGGCCGCCTGCGCAGCAAACCCAGCCGTACCCGCGACCAGGTCGACATCGCCCTGCTGGCCAATGCCGAATCGCTGGAGGACGTCACCCAGGCGCATGCGCTGGGCGCGCAGGGGCTGGGCCTGTACCGCACCGAATTCCTGTTCCTGCAGCGCAACGAGCTGCCGGACGAAGAAGAACAGTTCCAGACCTACCGCGATGCCGCGTTGGGCATGAGCGGGCGACCGGTCACCATCCGCACGCTCGATCTGGGCGCGGACAAGGCCGACCGCACCGGCCTGACCCTGAGCAACGAAGAAAACCCGGCCCTGGGACTGCGCGGCGTACGCCTGTCGCTGGCACGGCCCAAGGTGGCCGACACCCAGCTGCGCGCGATCCTGCGCGCCTCGGCCTACGGCAAGCTGCGCGTGCTGGTGCCGATGGTCAGCACCCGCGAGGAACTGCTGGCGGTGCGCCGGCGCATGCTCAAGCTGACCGAACAGCTGCGCAGCGAAGGCCACATGGTGTCCGACCATGTGCCGCTGGGCGCGATGATCGAGGTGCCCGCTGCGGCGTTGGCGCTGGAGAGCTTCATCGACCTGGTCGACTTCCTGTCGATCGGCACCAACGACCTGGTGCAGTACCTGCTGGCCGCTGACCGCAACAACGAGGCACTGGGCGAGCTGTATTCGCCGCTGCATCCGGCCGTGCTGCGGTTGCTGCAGATGGTGATCGAGACCGGCGCGCGGCATCGCATTCCGGTGGCGGTCTGCGGTGAGATGGCCGGTGATGCACGGATGACTCCGCTGCTGCTGGCGCTGGGCCTGAGCGAATTCAGCCTGCACCCCGGCACACTGCTGGAGGTGCGCCGCGCGATCCGCGAGGCCGACCTGGCCGCGCTGCGCGCGCGCGCACCGAAGCTGCTGGCCGCACGCGACCGCCGCGCGATCGAGCGCTGGCTGGCGCTGGTGGCGGATACGCCCTGAGCGCCAAGGGTAGTGCCGGCCGCTGGCCGGCAACCTCATGGCCTTCGATGGGGCCGCTTGCCGGCCAGCGGCCGGCACTACCACCGCCCGGCGGCTATGCGTTGAAACATCCCCTTGCGATAATGACGCGCTGAACACCCCTGTTGCCGCATCCTTGCCGGGATCGCGGCTTTTCTTATCCCGCGGGAGCTGCGATGGCTGAAGCTGTACGCCACGACAAGACTGCGCGCCAACTGCGGATGCTGTCCGACGCACTGGACAGCGGTCGGCTGGGCCCGGTGCGCCGCCTGGTCAACACCCTGGCCCCGGCCGAGATCGGCAACCTGCTCGAATCGCTGCCGCCGGGCAAGCGCGAGGTGGTCTGGGGCCTGGTCGATCCGGAAGATGACGGTGAGGTGCTGGTCCACGTCGGCGACGACGTGCGCGAGAGCCTGCTCGCCGACATGGACCCGGACGAGATCATCGCCGCGGTCGAAGACCTGGACATCGACGATCTGGCCGACCTGGTCGAAGATCTGCCGGACACGGTCATCGACGAAGTCCTCAAGTCGATGGACCGCGAGAACCGCGAGCGCCTGGAGCAGGTGCTGTCCTACCCCGAGGACAGCGCCGGCCGCCTGATGAACCCGGACGTGGTGACCGTGCGCGCCGACGTCAACGTTGACGTGGTGCTGCGCTACCTGCGCCTGCGTGGCGAACTACCCGACCACACCGACCACCTGTTCGTGGTCAGCCGTCGCCATCAGTACCTCGGCCGGGTGTCGCTGGCGGCACTGGTGACCCACGAGGACACCACCCCGATCAACCGCCTGATCGACGACGAGCAACCGGCGATCGATGTCGGCGAAAGCGACCAGGAGGTCGCCCGCCAGTTCTCCGACCATGACTGGATCTCCGCGCCGGTGGTGGACGACAACAACATCCTGGTCGGCCGCATCACCATCGATGACGTGGTCGACATCATCCGTGGACAGGCCGAGCACCAGGCGCTTGGCGCCGCCGGCCTGGACGAGGACGAGGATCTGTTCAGCCCGGTCTGGCGCGCCATGCGCCGCCGCCTGATGTGGCTGTCGGTGAACCTGTGCACCGCCTTCCTGGCGTCCAGCGTGGTCGGCCACTTCGAGGGCACCATCGACAAGCTGGTGGCGCTGGCGGTGCTGATGCCGATCGTCGCCGGCCTCGGCGGCAACGCCGGCACCCAGGTGCTGGCGCTGATGGTGCGCGGCCTGGCGCTGGGCCAGGTGGGCGCCTCCAACGCGCGCACGCTGCTGTGGAAGGAAGTGCGGGTCGCCTTGTTGAACGGCGTGATGCTGGGCTCGGTACTGGGCCTGATCGTATTGGCCTGGTTCCATTCACCCGGACTGTCGGCGGTGATCGCCATCGCGCTGACCTGCAACCTGCTGTTCGCCGCGTTGGCCGGCGTGCTGGTGCCACTGACCCTGAAACGCTTCGGCTTCGACCCGGCGCTGGCCAGCGGCATCTTCCTGACCGCCGTGACCGACTCGATGGGCTTCTTCACCTTCCTCGGCCTGGCCACCCTGGTGCTGCTGCACTGACCGCATCAAGGATCGGGGCCCGCCAAGCGGGGCTCGGACCCCACTCAACGGGAACACCCATGGCAACAACGATAGAAAACTACTTCCAGCCCGGCTGGCGCGACCAGCAGCACACCTGCCCGGCCTGCGAATGGAAGGGCAGCTCGCGTGCCATGGAGATGGAGCTGGACGAGGACGCCACCGAGTACGACTGCCCGGTCTGCGAGAACCCGCTGCTGGTGGTGCTGCACCCGGATATGGCGCAGGTGCAGGCTGCAGCCGCCGAAGGCAATGCCGAGGCACAGGAGCAGCTGGACATCATCGCCAGCTTCCCGCGCCCGCAGTGACGCGGCGCATGATGCCGGGCCGACGTTGGCGGACTACGATGCAGGCGTTCTCGCCGCTTCGGAAAACCCCATGGTCCGTCTGCTGTCGCGCTGGCTGCCACTGCTGGCCCTTCTGATGATGAGCGGTTGCACTTCGCTGCCGGACAGTGCGCGCGGTCGCTTCGAAGCACGTGCGGTGAAGGTGGATGGGCACACGGCTTACTACCAGGTGTTCATTCCCGCGGGCCTGCAGGCCCGCAGCCCTGGTGGGCAGACGCGCGCAACCTCCAACGTCCCGGTCATCCTGTTCCTGCACGGTTCGGGCGAGCGCGGCGCCGATGGCATCAAGCAGACCCACGCCGGGCTGGGGCCTTATCTGCGCGAGCATCCCGACTTCCCTGCCCTGGTGGTGTTCCCACAGGTACCGGGCCATGAGGAATGGAGCGGCCGCAACAACCGTGCAGCCGTTGCCGCGCTGGACGCGACGATCGCCGAATTCGGCGCCGACCCGGCACGGCAGTACCTGACCGGCATGTCGATGGGCGGCTACGGCAGCTGGAACATCGCCCTTGACGACCCGCGCCGCTTTGCCGCGATCGTCCCCGTGTGCGGCGCAGTACTTGCACCACGCGCAAAGCGTCCGACCCTGTTCGTCGAGCAGGTCGCCCAGGAAACCGATCCGTATGCCGTGATCGCGCAGCGCCTGCAGCACACGCCGATCTGGATCTTCCACGGCGCGCTGGACGACGTGGTGCCTCCGGATGACGACCGCAGGCTGCATGCCGCATTCCAGAGCGCCAACGCACGCGATGTGCGCTACACCGAGTACCCGGAAGGCAATCACAATGCCTGGGACGCTACCTACGCCGACCCGGCCATGTGGGCGTGGCTGTTCGCGCAGAAGCGCTGAACCGCAGTTTCTCGTAGCTGCCAACCTGGGTTGGCACTGACTGCTCTGGTAGTTGCCAACCTTGGTTGGCATTGACTGCTCTGGTAGTTGCCAACCTTGGTTGGCACTGGCCTACCTGAAACCAAGCCATTCCCCGATGTTCACTGGAAGCAGGCCCATCCATGCTTGCTCCATGCAGAACACACGTCTCCTGCTCGGTCGTCGCTCCAGCGTCGGCCTCAGCTATATCCTCACCACAGTCGTCCATGACCGCGCACCGCTCTTCACCAACGCCGCAGTGGCCGCCTTGGCAGTGCGCGAATTCCAGCGACTTGATCAGGAAGGCTTCACCCGCTCGATTGCCTACGTGGTCATGCCCGACCACATTCACTGGCTGGTCGAACTGCGCGCCGGGTCACTGGAAACCGTCATGAAGCGTTTCAAGTCGCGCACAGCCCAGCAGGCAAACCGGCTGCTGGGGCGAGTCGGGCGCTTCTGGCAGGCCTGCTATCACGATCATGCGATCCGCTCGGACGAATCGTTGCACCGACATGCGATGTACCTGATGGGAAATCCGATCAGGGCCGGGCTGACGACGCGGTTGGGGCAATATCCCCATGCCTGGTGCGAATGGGAGCTTGGGGCATCATGTGATCTACCCGATGACATGAGCTCCGGTGGATAGTGCCAACCAAGGTTGGCATCTACCAAAGCGGTGCGCGGACAAGCCGAGCGGTGAGTGTGCCAACCATGGTTGGCACCCACCAAAGTGGTCAGCCCAGCAGCGTTTCCAGCACGGCCATGCGCACGGCGACGCCGTTGGCGACCTGGCGCAGCACCCACGACTGCGGGCCGTCGGCCACCTCATCGGTCACTTCCACGCCGCGGTTGATCGGGCCTGGATGCAGCACCGCGGCATCCTTGCCGGCGCGGGCCAGGCGTTCGTTGGTCAGGCCGTACTGCGCGTGGTACTGCTCCAGCGACGGCACCAGGCCTTCTTCCATGCGCTCGCGCTGCAGGCGCAGCATCATCAGCGCGTCGACGCCTTCCAGCATCGCGTCGAAATCATCGCCGACCACGCAGCCCTTCAGGGTCTCGTCGTCCGGCAGCAGCGACTGCGGGCCGCACACGCGGATCTCGCCCACGCCCAGCGTACGCAGCGCATGCAGGTCGGTGCGGGCCACGCGCGAATGCTTCACGTCGCCGACGATCACCACCTTCATCTTCGAGAAATCCGGGCCCTTGGCCTGGCGCAGGGTCAGCATGTCCAGCAGGCCCTGGGTCGGGTGCGCGCTGCGGCCGTCACCGGCATTGATCAGCGCGGTGCCCTCGCCCGCCGCTTCGGCCAGTGCGGCCACGGCGCCATCATCCGGGTGGCGCACCACGAAGCCGCGCACGCCCATCGCTTCCAGGTTGCGCAGCGTGTCGCAGGCGGTTTCGCCCTTGCGCGTGGACGAGGTCGAGGCATCGAAGTTCAGTACGTCGGCGCCCAGGCGCTGCGCGGCCAGCTGGAACGAGCTGCGGGTGCGTGTGGACGGTTCGAAGAACAGCGTGCACACCGCCGAACCGGCCAGCACGTGGCGCTTGTTGCCGACACGACCGACCGCGGCGTCGCGGATCTGCCCTGCCCGGTCAAGCAGCTGCAGCAGGGTGTCGCGCGGAAGGCCTTCGAGGGTCAGCAGGTGGCGCAGGCGGCCGGAGGCATCGAGTTGCTGGGCGGTCATGGCGGTGTCGGGCAGTCAGGGAATGGGGGTGGCGTCGTCCGGCGACGACAGCCAACGGTCGATGATCACCGCCGCGGCAACGGCATCGAGGGCGGCCGCATCACGGCGGCGCTTGCGCCCTTCGGCGCGCTCGACAGCGAAGCGGCGGGCGGCCTCGACCGAGCTGGAACGCTCGTCGATCATCACCACCGGCAGCTTGAAACGTTCCCGCAGCTGGCGGGCAAAGCCCTGCGCGCGCTTGCGGTTGGGCTGGTCCTGGCCGTCCAGGGTCAGCGGGTCGCCGACCACCAGGCCGTCGGGCTTCCATTCCTTGAGCAGGCGTTCGATCGCGGTCCAGTCCGGGCCGTTGCCATGCACATCGACCACCGCCACCGCGCGCGCATGCGCAGCGAAGGCACTGCCGATGGCCACGCCGATGCGGCGCGAGCCGACATCGAACCCCAGAACGGTGCCATCACGGCGGATGGCCGAGGCAGCAGAATCCGGCGCGGGCGTGATGGGCTCAGACATGGCCGCTGTAGTCGGTCAGCCGGAACAGGTCCACACCGATACGCGAGGCTGCACCCTGCCAGCGCTGCTCCAGCGGCAGCTGGAACACCAGCTCGGCGTCGGCCGGTACGGTCAGCCAGCTGTTCTCGGACAGCTCGCTTTCCAGCTGCCCCGCGCCCCAGCCCGCACAGCCCAGCGTGACCACGGCATTGGCCGGGCCTTCGCCACGTGCCATCGCTTCGAGGATGTCGCGCGAGGTGGTCAGGTACAGGCCTTCACCCACGATCAGGCTGGAATCCCATGCGCGTGCGTCGTCATGGATGACGAAGCCACGTTCGGGATGCACCGGGCCACCGTTGAGCACCATGCGCGCCTGGAGGTCGCCATCACCGGTGGTGATGTCCATCTGAGCCAGCACTTCGCCCAGCGTGTATTCGGAAGGCTGGTTGACCAGCACACCCATCGCCCCGTTCTCGTCGTGCTGGCAGATCAGCGCAACGCTGCGGGCGAATGTCGCGTCGAGCAGCGACGGCAGCGCGACGAGCAGGTGATCGGCAAGGGAAGTCGGCGTAACAGGCATGGGCCCATTCTACCTGCTGGGGGCGGGATGGTCGCGCGATGGCGCCGAACCGCGATGGGCTAGGATGGTGCTTTGCCATGGAAGGTCGTCGATGCAGTCTTCATCGCCCCTGACCCTGCCGGCACGCAGCGCCATCGTCCTGATCGCGCTGCTGCAGGGCCTGATGCTGTATGCCGCGCAGGAACTGTCCGATGCGTGGCCGTTCCGCGATATCGGCTGGCGCTACTGCTGGTATGCCTGGGTGCTGGCCATTCCCAGCGCGGTGGCGCTGAGCCTGGTCGAGCTGGGCCAGCGCCGCCTGTGGCTGCAGGCCGCGCTCGGCTCGGCGGTGGTGCTGGCGCTGGCCGCCTGGATCGGCTGGAACCTCAACGGCGAGACCGCACTGGAATCGGGCGCGCTGCAGTTCCCGCTGACCCTGGGCATGGCCGTGGCAGTGTTCGTGGCCCTGCCCTGGTGGCAGTTCCAGTTGCAGCACGGGCATTGGCGCGCCAGCTACCCGGAGCTGTTCGAGCGCGCCTGGCAGAATGGTTTGACCCTGGCCCTCGCCGCGCTGTTCACCGGGCTGACCTGGCTGCTGCTGTGGCTGTGGGCGGCGCTGTTCCAGCTGCTCGACGTGACCATCTTCCGCGACCTGTTCCGGCAGGACGCGTTCATCGCACTGGCCACCGGCAGCCTGGCCGGGTTCGGCGTGCTGATCGGGCGCACCCAGCACCGCGCGATCCAGATCACCCGCCAGGTGCTGTTCGCGATCTGCCGCGGACTGCTGCCGCTGCTGTCGTTCATCGCCGTGCTGTTCGTGCTGAGCCTGCCGCTGACCGGGCTGGAACCGCTGTGGAAGACCCGCTCGGCCGCCAGCCTGCTGCTGGTGCTGTCGCTGCTGTTGGTGACGTTCACCAATGCGGTCTACCAGCAGGGGGAAGACCGCGCTCCCTACCCCCTGCTGCTGCGCCGGCTGGTTGAAGCCAGCCTGCTGGCACTGCCGGTCTACGCCGCACTGGCGCTGTACGCACTGGGCCTGCGCGTGGTGCAGTACGGCTGGACCATGGACCGGTTCTGGGCAGTACTCGTCGCGTTGGCCGTGGCCGGCTATGCCGTGGGCTACGCGCTGGCGGTGCTGCGCCGGCAGAGCCGCTGGTTGCAGATGCTGGAGCCGGTCAACCGATGGATGTGCTGGGCGGTGCTGGCACTGGCCTTGCTAGGCAACTCGCCGCTGCTGGACCCGGTGCGGCTGACCCTGTCCAGCCAGTTGGCGCGCCTAGGTGCGGACCCGCCAGCGATCACCAGCAGTGACGTCAACGTGCTGCGCTTCGATCTTGGGCGCCGTGGCGTGCAGGCGCTGCGCGAGCTGCAGCGTGATCCGGCCATCACCGCCGATGCCAACGCGCCACAGGTGATCGCTGCCGCGCTGGCACGTACCTCGCGCTGGGACGATGGACAGCGCCTGGACAAGGGTCTGCAGGACGTCGCCGCCCTGCAGCGCGCGCTGAAGCTGGCCAAGGGATCCAGCTCGCCACCGGACGATTGGTGGCAGGCACTGGCCACCCGCGCGATCAATGGCGAATCCTGCGCCCAGAGCGAGCGCGACTGCCTGATCGTGCATCGCGACCTGGATGGCGACGGCAGCACCGAGGTGCTGCTGTGCGAGCTGTACACCCACCGTGGGCCGGACTGCGTGCTGTACGCACGTGGCAGGGATGCCCAGTGGCGACGGGCCGGTTCGCTGTTCGGCACCGTCAGCGGCCAGGCCGAGGCGATCAACCAGGCCCTGCGTGACGGCAAACTCACGCTTGTGCCACCGCGCTGGCCGATGCTGTCCATCGGCGGACGCCCCGCGCTGGCCATCGATCCCGAACCCGAATCCAACGAGTCTTCCCCATGAGCGGTTACTGCCTCATCGCCCCGGGCCATCCGGTGCACGACTACTACCACGCCAACGAGTACGGCTTCCCGCAGCGTGACGAGCGCGAGCTGTTCGAGCGGCTGGTGCTGGAGATCAACCAGGCCGGGCTGAGCTGGGAGACCATCCTGAAGAAGCGCGAGGGCTTCCGCGCGGCCTATGACGGCTTCGATGTGGATCGGGTTGCAGCCTACGCCGAGCAGGACATCGAACGGCTGCTGTCGGACGCGGGCATCATCCGCAACCGGCTGAAGGTGCTGGCGGCGATCCACAACGCACAGGTGATCCAGCAGCTGCGGGCCAGCCACGGCAGCTTCGCGGCGTGGCTGGACGCGCACCATCCGCGCAGCAAGGCCGACTGGGTGAAGCTGTTCAAGAAGACGTTCCGCTTCACCGGCGGCGAGATCACCGGCGAATTCCTGATGAGCCTGGGCTACCTGCCCGGTGCGCACGCCGAGGACTGCCCGGTGCATGCGCGGCTGCTGACGCTGTCGCCGCCGTGGTTGCAGGCCTCCCGGTAGTGCCGGCCGCTGGCCGGCAGCCTCGGAATGCTGCAGGTGTTGCCGGCCAGCGGCCGGCACTTCCGTCGAATCGTCACACGCCCATGTAACGGCCCGGGCGGTGGTTGAACATCAGCACCAGGCTGAGCACCACCGCGCCGATCGCCGAGTACAGCACCTTCGACGGCGACAACACGAAGAACGCGGCCACCATCAGGCAGGCGTCGTAGGACATCTGCACCTTGCCCGCGCTCCAGCCGCGGGTGCGCTGCAGGTACACCGCCAGGATGCCGATACCACCGAGGCTGGCACGGTGCCGGATGAAGAACAGGATGCCCAGGCCGGACAACGCACCGCCCACGATCGCCGAATACAGCGGGTTGATGTGCGAGAAATCGATCCAGCGCGGCAGCAGGTCGGTCAGCACGCCACAGGCGGTGACCGCAGCAAAGGTTTTCAGGGTGAATTCCCAGCCCATGCGCCGCAGTGCCACCCAGTAGAACGGCAGATTGACCAGCACGAACACCAGGCCGAAGTTCCAGCCCATCGAGTAGTGCAGCAGGAAGGCCATGCCGGCCATGCCGCCGATCATCAGCCCACCCTTGGCGAAGATGGCCAGGCCCAGCGAGGCCACCATCGTGGCCAGCACCATGCCCTGCACGTCCTCGGCGATCGAGTGGCGCAGCGCTTTTTCGTCGGCGGTGGTGCCGGCACTGTCGGGCGGCGGGGTCAGCGGACCGGCGGTGACCAGGTGGCCGTCAGCGTCGTCGCACGGCGCGGGGCCATGGGCGGGAAGGGACATACGGGTGGGGGAACAGCAGGTGGGGAGCGATATTAGACACGATCTGCATGACAGTTGCAGATGAAATCGTTCAGCTGCGCTCGCCCATTCAGGTTATTCCGGAGGCATCACCGGCAGCACGGCCAGCATGTCCTCGCCATCATCGTCCATGCCGGTCTCGACGAAACCGAAGCTGCCATAGAAGGCGCCCGCCACCGGATTGCGCGGGTTGTAGCAGATCTCGATCTCTGCCAGGCCGGGCGTGTCCCGGATCTGCGCCAGCGCCACTTCCAGCGCGCGCCGCCCGATGCCACGCCCCTGCCAGCGCTGATCGACCATGAAGCGCCAGATCGAGATGCGCTGCGGCGTCTCCGGCACCCACATGAAGAACCCGACCAGCTCGCCATCGGCCTGGATGGCGCGGGTCTGGTAGCCGGGATGGAATGCTGCCTGCACCAGCGACCAGGTATTGCCGGCCACGAAGTCCTGCTGCGCCTCGCTGACGTCGAGATCGCACACGGCTTCGTAGTTGTCGACGGTGATCGCGTCCAGCGTGACCTGCATGAGGGCGTCCTGCCTCGGGATGAACGCCCAGTCTGCCTGACCCCGGAGGCCGTGTAGCCTGACCCCCACACGACCGTTCAGCGCCGGGTTGCCTGCTCAGCCCTTTCCGGCCAGATGGTGCGCCACCAACGCATTGGCATGGCCGTGGCCCACCCCATGCTCGCTTTTCAGGAAGCTGACCAGTTCCATGTGTTTCAGGCCCTTCTTGCCCGCCAGCAGCCCGAACCAGTGCGTCACCGGCTGCCCGTAGGTCTTCTCGATGGAGGGGAAGTACGAGGCCGGGCCCTTCGGCTTGGTGTCAGTGCTCATGTGCAGCTCCTGTTGAAGTCATTCATTCGACGAACCACAGTCCCTGAAATCGACATCCCCACACGCCTACACAGAATGGGGTCGGAGCCGTTCCAACAGCTCGCGGGAAATTGTCGAAGGCGGGGCGGCTCAGGTTGCGGGGGCGTGAGCGCCATGGATGGCGCGACCGAGGCTACATGGACGTACTTGCGCCGTCCCCCGCAACCTGAGCCCCCCCGCCTCCCACGGGAAGCCAGCTTTTGACGTTGCCATTGACGTTGTTTCGGCGGGTGCCGGGCGCAGCCCGGCCGTATCATCCCGTCATGCCCCGTGAAAACCTCAACGACCTGCAGGCCTTCGTCCACGTTGCCCGCGAGGGCAGTTTCACCAGGGCCGCCGCCCAGCTGGGTGTCTCCCAGTCCGCGCTCAGCCATGCCATGCGCGGCCTGGAAGAGCGCCTCGGCGTGCGCCTGCTGACCCGCACCACCCGCAGCGTGTCCACCACCGAAGCCGGTGCGCGCCTGCTCGAGACCCTCGCCCCGCGCCTGGCCGAGATCGAGGACGAACTGGCCGCACTGGCCGAGTACCGCGAACGCCCGGCCGGCACCATCCGCATCAATGCCACCGGCCATGCCGCCGAATACATCGCCTGGCCGCGGCTGGCGCCATTGCTGCAGCAGTATCCGGACCTGAAGGTGGAACTGGCTGCCGACTACGGGCTGGCCGACATCGTCGCCGAGCGCTACGACATCGGTATCCGCCTCGGCGAACGGCTGGCGCGCGACATGATCGCGGTACCGGTCAGCCCACCGCTGCGCATGCGCGTGGTCGGTGCGCCCAGCTACTTCCGCCAGCATGTGGTGCCACGGCATCCGCACGACCTGGCCAACCACAACTGCATCACCCTGCGCCTGCCTACGCATGGCGGACTGATGCCGTGGGATTTCGGCCAGGACGGCAACGAACTGAGCGTGCGCGTGACCGGTCAGTGGACCTTCAACACCATGGGCATGACCCGCGCGGCTGCACTGGCCGGCAGCGGGCTGGCCTGGCTGCCGGAAGACCAGGTGCAGCCGATGCTGGACGATGGCCGGCTGCAGTCGGTGCTGGACGATTGGTGCCCGCACTTCGATGGCTACTACGCGTATTACCCGTCACGCCGCCACGTCACCGTGGCGATGCGCACGGTGCTCGATGCGTTGCGCGGGCCGATGGGGAGTTGAGGAGTGCGGACCAACGGTCCGCACCCACCACCAACGGTCCGCACCCACCTGGTGATCAGCCCTTGGCCTGCGCGGCGCGCTGCACGTTGTAGCGCTCACCGACAATCGACACTTCATCCAGCGCCTGCGCGATGCGTTGCAGTTCCTCCGGCGCCAACTGCAGGTCGGCCGCGCCCAGGTTTTCTTCCAGGCGATGGATCTTGGTGGTGCCCGGAATCGGCACGATCCACGGTGCCTGCGCCAGCAGCCAGGCCAGCGCTACCTGCGCCGGCGTCGCGCCACGTGCGGCAGCGATCGTGCTGATGCGGTCAACCAGCGCCTGGTTGGCACGACGCGCCTCCACTTCAAAACGCGGTACGGTGTTGCGGAAGTCGTTGGCGTCGAAGGTGGTATCGGCGTTGATCGCGCCGGTCAGGAAGCCACGGCCGAGCGGGCTGAACGGCACGAAACCAATGCCCAGTTCCTGCAACGTCGGCAACAGTTCGCGCTCCGGCTCACGCCACCACAGCGAGTACTCGCTCTGCACGGCGGCCACCGGCTGCACTGCATGGGCGCGACGCACGGTGGCGGCACTGGCCTCGGACAGGCCGAAGTGGCCGACCTTGCCTTCGGCGATCAGGTCGCGCACGGTACCGGCCACATCCTCGATCGGCACGTTGGGGTCGACGCGGTGCTGGTAGAACAGGTCGATATGGTCGGTGCGCAGGCGCTTGAGGCTGGCCTCCGCCACCGCGCGGATGTTCTCGGGACGGCTGTCCAGCCCGGTATCGACGCGCGCATCCTTGAAGCCGAACTTGGTGGCGATCACCAGCCTGTCGCGGTACGGCGCCAGCGCCTCGCCGAGCAGGTCTTCGTTGGTGTAGGGGCCATACACTTCGGCGGTGTCGAAGAAGGTCACGCCACGCTCGACGGCGGCCTGCAGCAGGGCGATGCCCTGACTGCGCTCCACCGGTTGGCCGTAGCCATGGCTCAGGCCCATGCAGCCCAGGCCGAGGGCGGAAACCTTCAGGCCACCGCGGCCGAGTTCACGTGTCTGCATCGTCGTGCTCCAAAGGGGGAGCGCTGACGATACGCCTGCAGAGCCCACGGATTGAATGGGCAGCATTGCAGTTGGTCATGACTGGAATTCATCAATACGCGCAGCCGCCCGCCCGTAGCGTCGAGCTTGCTCGACTCGACAAGAACAGTCGAGCAGGCTCGACGCTACGGAACACCCAGGTCACCGGATCTCGGAAATCTCCACGCCATCCAGCCCCTGCGACAGGGTGCGGGCGTCGCCGCCCTGGCTGAGCTTGATGCGCAGGCGCACTTCGTTCTGCGAATCGGCGTAGCGCAGCGCGTCCTCGTAGCTGATCTCGCCCGCCTGGTACAGCTCGAACAGGCTCTGGTCGAAGGTCTTCATGCCCAGCTGGACCGAGTCCTTCATCACTTCCTTCAGCTTGTGGATCTCGCCGTCGCGGATGTAGTCCTGCACCAGCGGCGTGCCCAGCAGGATCTCCATCGCCACCTTGCGCGAGCGGCCATCGGGCGACGGCACCAGCTGCTGCGCGACCACGCCCTTGAGGTTCAGCGACAGGTCCATCAGCAGCTGGTTGCGGCGGTCTTCCGGGAAGAAGTTGACGATGCGGTCCATCGCCTGGTTGGCGTTGTTGGCATGCAGGGTGCACAGCACCAGGTGGCCGGTTTCGGCGAACGCGATGGCGTGGTCCATGCCTTCGCGGGTACGCACCTCGCCGATCATGATCACGTCCGGCGCCTGGCGCAGGGTGTTCTTCAACGCGGCTTCCCAGCTGTCGGTATCGATGCCGACTTCGCGCTGGGTGATGATGCAGCCCTCGTGCTTGTGCACGAATTCGATCGGGTCTTCGATGGTGATGATGTGGCCAGTCGAGTTCTGGTTGCGGTAACCGATCATCGCCGCCAGCGAGGTCGATTTACCGGTACCGGTGGCACCGACGAACAGGATGATGCCGCGCTTGGTCATCGCCAGCGTCTTGATGATCGGCGGCAGGCTCAGCTCTTCCACGGTCGGAATGCGCGTCTCGATGCGACGCAGCACCATGCCGACCTGGTTGCGCTGGTAGAAGCAGCTGACGCGGAAGCGGCCGACGCCGGACAGGCCGATGGCGAAGTTGCACTCGTGGGTCTTCTCGAATTCCTCGCGCTGCGCCGGGGTCATCACGTTGAGGACCAGGTCGCGGCTCTGCTGCGGCGTGAGCGGGGTCTGCGTGATCGGCGAGATCTTGCCGTTGACCTTCATCGCCGGCGGCATGCCGGCGGTGATGAACAGGTCCGAGGCGCGCTGGTGCGCCATCAGCTTGAGGAACGAAGTGAAATCGATGGTGGTCGCGGTGGTGTTCACGGCGGGCTCCCAATGGGGCATGTACCAGGAAACGGTCGGAGGCGGAAACGGCGCGGAAACGGCGGCGCACTGGCGCACGCCGTCCCGTTGCGGCCCCGCCTTACTCGAACAGGCGCTTGTCCTTGGCGTAGTCGCGGGCCTGGTTGCGGGTGATCAGGCTGCGCTTGACCAGGTCCTGCAGGTGCTGGTCCAGGGTCATCATGCCGTACTGCTGGCCGGTCTGGATGGCCGAATACATCTGCGCCACCTTGTCCTCGCGGATCAGGTTGCGGATGGCCGGGGTGCCGACCATGATTTCCCATGCAGCGGTACGGCCGCCGCCGACCTTCTTCAGCAGTGCCTGCGAGATCACCGCACGCAGCGACTCGGACAGCATCGAACGCACCATCGGCTTTTCGCCGGCCGGGAACACGTCGATGATACGGTCGATGGTCTTGGCCGCCGAGCTGGTGTGCAGGGTGCCGAACACCAGGTGGCCGGTTTCCGCGGCGGTCAGCGCCAGGCGGATGGTTTCCAGGTCGCGCAGTTCGCCGACCAGGATGATGTCCGGGTCCTCACGCAGTGCCGAGCGCAGCGCTTCGTTGAAGCCATGCGTATCGCGGTGCACTTCGCGCTGGTTGATCAGGCACTTCTGCGAGGTGTGCACGAATTCGATCGGATCCTCGACGGTGAGGATGTGGCCGTATTCGTTTTTGTTGATGTAGTCGATCATCGCCGCCAGCGTGGTCGACTTGCCCGAGCCGGTCGGGCCGGTCACCAGGATCAGGCCCTGCGGCTGCTGGATCACTTCGCGGAACAGCGGCGGGCAGGCCAGGTCCTCGAGGGTGAGCACCTCGGACGGAATGGTACGGAACACCGCACCGGCACCGCGGTTCTGGTTGAACGCGTTGACACGGAAGCGCGCCAGCGACGGGATCTCGAAGGAGAAGTCCACTTCGAGGAATTCCTCGTAATCGCGGCGCTGCTTGTCGGACATGATGTCGTACACCAGCGCGTGGACCTGCTTGTGGTCCAGGGCTGGGATGTTGATCCGGCGCACGTCGCCGTCCACGCGGATCATCGGCGGCAGGCCTGCGGACAGGTGCAGGTCGGACGCTTTGTTCTTTACGGAAAACGCCAACAGCTCGGCGATATCCATGAGCGGCTACTCCCCAATAACGGCTTCGACTGGAAGGATCTTTCCCCGGGCGGCAGTATAGCCTCCTGATTCAACGGAACGCGTTACGTGGCCACTCCCCTGCCCCAGATCCTGAGCAACCTGCACGCCGCCGCCGAGGCCGCTGGCAGGCCCGACCCACGCCTGCTGGCGGTGTCCAAGACCCAGCCGGCCGAGGCCGTGGCCGCGCTGGCCGCACAGGGCCAGCACGCCTTCGGCGAGAACTACGTGCAGGAAGCACTGGCCAAGATGCAGGCGCTGCAGCACCTGGCGCTGGAATGGCACCTGATCGGCCACCTGCAGTCGAACAAGGCCGATGCCGTGGCCAGCCATTTCGACTGGGTGCAGAGCGTGGACCGTTCCAAGCTGGTGACCGCGCTGGCACGCCATCGCCCGGCCGCGCGCGGCCCGCTGAACGTGCTGATCCAGGTCAACATCGACGATGAGTCCAGCAAGCACGGCTGTGCGCCGGAGGCCGTGGACGCATTGGCCGCCACGATCGCCGCCGAACCCCAGCTGCGCCTGCGCGGCCTGATGGCGATTCCCGCACCGTGGCCGGAGGCCGAGCGTCGTCGGGATGCATTCGTGCGCATGCGCGCCCTTTTCCAGTCACTGGCCGCCCAGTACGCGCAGGTCGATACGCTGTCGATGGGCATGAGCAGCGACTACGCCGAAGCCATCGCCGAGGGTGCCACCCTGGTGCGCATCGGCACCGCCCTGTTCGGCGCCCGCCCGGGCCCGGCCTGATTTTCCAAGGAGACTTCCATGGCAGCTGATTCCATCACCTTCATCGGCGGCGGCAACATGGCCCGCAGCCTGATCGCCGGCCTGATCCGCCAGGGCGTGCCTGCCGCGCACATCCACGTGGCCGAACCGGTGGCCGCACTGCGCGAGTCACTGGCTGCCGACTTCGGCGTGCAGGTGCACGACAACGCCGCCGATGCCGCCGCACAGGGCAATACCTGGCTGCTGGCGGTGAAGCCGCAGGTACTGCGCGATGTATGCCAGTCGCTGCAGGCGCTGGCACAGGCGAACCGACCGCTGGTGGTGTCGATTGCCGCCGGCATCACCAGCACGCAGCTTGAACGCTGGCTGGGCGGGAACCTGCCTGTGGTGCGCGCGATGCCGAACACGCCGGCCCTGCTCGGCGCCGGCGTGACCGGCCTGTACGCCACCGCGTCGGTGGACGCGCAGCAGCACGCACGCGCCGAACAGGTGCTTGCCAGTGCCGGGCGCACGGTGTGGATCGACAGCGAGTCGCTGATGGATTCGGTCACCGCGGTCTCCGGCAGTGGGCCGGCCTATGTGTTCCTGCTGGCCGAAGCGATGGAAGCGGCGGGTATCGCACAGGGCCTGCCTGCAGAAGCGGCGCGCACGCTGGTGGTGCAGACCCTGCTGGGAGCCTCGCGCATGCTCGATGAAGCCGGCGAAAGCCCGGCCGAACTGCGTCGCCGCGTGACCTCGCCGAACGGCACCACCCAGGCCGCGATCGAGAGCTTCCAGGCCGGTGGTTTCGAGGCGCTGGTGGATACGGCGCTGCGCGCCGCGCAGGTGCGTGGGCAGGAACTGTCTGCGGCGAATGATTGATCCCGATGTGTGTCGACCAACGGTCGGCACCTACCATCATCCACGCATGGCGTGGATGTTCATTGCCCCAATGTGGCCATGACGAAATCGACGAAGCACTGCAACCGCGGGCGCGGCCGTCGATCCGGCAGGTAGATCAGATGCATCGGCCGCGGTTCGGGCAGGTAGTCGCGCAGCAGCGGCTTCAACCGCCCGGCCGCGATTTCGCCGGCCAGCAGCGCGGTCGGCTGCAGCACCAGCCCTGCGCCGGCCACGGCGGCCTCGCGCAACGCGACACCATCATTGCAGGTCAGGCGCGCTTCCCAGTCCACCTGTTCGCCGTTGGCCAGCTGCCAGCCATGGCCGCCGCGCCAGGCCAGGTGGCTCAGGCAATCATGCCCCTGCAGATCCGCGGGCGTGCGCGGCGTGCCGCGCCGGCGCAGGTAGGACGGTGCCGCACACAGGCTCATTGCATACGGCGGCAGCGGCCGCGCCACCACCTCCTGCGATGGCAGCGGCCCGACCCGGATCGCCACGTCGAAGCCATCCTCGATCAGGTCCACGCGGCGGTTGCTCAGGTCCAGCTCGATGTTCAACTGCGGCTGCGCGCGCAGCAGGCCGGCCAGTTGTGGCGCCAGCACGCAGCTGCCCCAGGTGGTTGGCGCGCTGACCCGCAGCAGCCCGCGAGGTTGAACCTGCAGGCCGGCCACGTCCGCCTCCGCCTGCTGCACCTGCTCCAGCACCTGCCGGCACCCGGCCAGGTAGGCGCCGCCGGCTTCGGTCAGGCGCTGGCGGCGGGTGTTCCGTTGCAGCAGCGCGGTACCCAGGTGCGCCTCCAGCTGCTGGATGTACTTGCCGACCATCACCGCCGACACCTGCAGCTGTTCGGCAGCTCCTGCAAAGCTCCCGGACTCGGCCACGGCGACGAAGGCCTGCATGCAGCGAAGGGTATCCATTGCTAATCCAGAGTTAGGAATCTGCGAAGCATACGCCGCTTACCTAACCCCACTGTGAGGGCGCAGACTGCGCCCATTCCCCCTCTCGCAAGGAACGGCCATGAAGATCCTCCTCGTCGGTGCCAGCGGCACCCTCGGCCAGGCAGTCGCCCACCAGCTCGGCCAGCAGCATCAGATCCTCGCCGCCGGCCGCAACAGCGGTGAGCTGCGCGTCGACCTGACAGACGACGCCAGCGTCGCCGAACTTTTCGCGCGCACCGGTCCGGTCGATGCAGTGATCTCCACCGCTGGCAAGCTGCACTTCGGTCCGCTGAAGGACATGACACCCGAGCAGTTCAACCTCGGCCTGCAGGACAAGCTACTGGGCCAGGTGCGGCTGGCACTGGTCGCCCAGCACCACCTCAACGCCGGCGGCTCGATCACCCTGACCAGCGGCATCGTCAGCGCACAGCCGATCCGCGATGGCGTCAACGCCACCTCGGTGAATGCCGCACTGGAAGGCTTCGTGCGTGCCGCCGCGTTGGAGCTGCTGCCCCGTGGCCTGCGCATCAACGTGGTCAGCCCGAACGTGCTGATCGAATCGATGGCGGCTTACGGCCCCTATTTCCCAGGCTTCGAAGCGGTGAGCGCGCAGCGCGCGGCGCTGGCCTTCCAGCGCGCGGTGGAAGGCATCCAGAGCGGCGAGACGATCACGGTCTGGTAAGAAAAAAGGGGACGGAGGGGATTAAGTCGTTAATGCACAAACGACATAATCCCCTCCGTCCCCTTTTCGCGGATCACTCCCAGCGCATCGGGCCGTCGCCGCGTTCGCCGAGGACGTCTTCGGGGTTGGCCAGGCGGCAGCGCTGCAGCGACAGGCAGCCGCAGCCGATGCAGCCGGTCAGTTCATCGCGCAGCAGTTCCAGCATGCGGATGCGCTCCTCCAGCTCGGTGCGCCAGCGCGCGGACAGCTTGGCCCAGTCGGCCTTGGTCGGCGCGCGGCCCTCGGGCAGGCTTTCGAAGGCACGGCCGACAGCTTCCAGTGGCATGCCCACCCGTTGCGCGACGCGGATCACGGCCAACCGTCGCAGCACGTCACGGCTGTAGCGCCGCTGGTTGCCCGAGGTGCGCAGGCTGCTGATCAGCCCCTTGCGCTCGTAGAAATGCAGCGCGGAAACCGCCACGCCACTGCGCTGGGAGACTTCACCAACGCTGAGTTCCTGGGAAACCATTGCTTGACCTAAACTGCAGTTGAGGTGGCATGCTGCTATCTTCGCCGCCAGTTGACAAGCGCGGCCCGCATCTGACTCGTATGTCCCCCACTCTTTCGCCCGCCGACGCCCGTGCGCCGGCTGATACGTCGATCCTGTCTCCCCGCTATCGCGCCACCACCATCGGCATGGTGGCACTGGTGGCGCTGCATGCCTTCGAGGCCCTGGCGGTGGCGGCCGCCATGCCGACCGTGGCCGAGGCGCTGGATGGCCTGCGCCTGTATGCGCTGGCCTTTGGCGGCACCCTGGCCACCAGTGTCATCGGCATGACCCTGGCCGGACGCTGGGCCGACCGCCAGGGACCAGCTCGGCCGCTGTGGTATGGCCTGGGCTGCTTCGTGCTGGGCCTGCTGCTGGCCGGCTTCGCCATGCGCATGGGCATGCTGGTGGCCGGGCGCCTGCTACAGGGCCTGGGCGCAGGCGCGATCTCGGTCTCGCTGTACGTGATGGTTGGCCGCAGCTATCCCGAACACCTGCGCCCGAAGGTATTCGCCGCGTTCTCCGCCGGCTGGGTGGTGCCGTCGATGATCGGTCCCGCGCTGAGCGGGCTGATCGTGCAGCATCTCGGCTGGCGCTGGGTGTTCCTGGCGGTGCCGCTACTGGCGGTCCCGGCCGCGCTGCTGCTGCGCCCTGCACTGGCACGCATGCAGCCCACTGATGCTGCCAGCAGCGACGATGGACGCGGCAACGTGGTGCGCTGGGCCAGCGGTGCTTCGTTGGCGGCGCTGCTGCTCTACTTCGGCGGCCAGCAGCAGGGCCTGCCTGCGCTGCTCTGCATCGGCGTGGCCATGCTGGCGCTGCTGTTCTGCGTGCACCGCCTGTTGCCAGCCGGCACGTTGCTGCTGCGCCGCGGGTTGCCCAGCGTGATCGCGCTGCGCGGCGTCGCGGCGGCCGCATTCTTCGCCTGTGAGGCCTACCTGCCACTGCTGTTGCAGCGCGAACGCGGGCTCTCGCCCAGCTGGGCCGGCGCGGTGCTCAGCCTCGGTGCACTGGGCTGGTTCGCCGGTTCATGGCTGCAGGGCCACCAGCAGCGCGGCTGGTCACGCCAGCAGCTGCTGCGCGTTGGCACACCGCTGATGACGATCGGTATCGCCGCCACACTGGCCGTGCTGTTCAACGCAGTGCCGCTGCCGGTGGCCCTGGTCGGCTGGGCCATGACCGGCTTCGGCATGGGCATGATCTACGCCAGCCTGTCGGTGCTGACGCTGTCGTTGTCCGCACCGCACGAGCAGGGTGCCAACACCTCGGCACTGCAGCTGAGCGAGGCGCTGTCGGTGACCACCGCACTGGCGGTTTCCGGTGCACTGTTCGCGCTGTTCGTGCAAAGCGCACCCCACACCGGCTACGTGCTGTGCCTGGCGATCACCTTCGGCCTGGCGCTGCTGGCCACGGTAATCGCGCGGCGGGTGTAGCACCGGCGCATTGCGGGATTGCCGGCCAGCGGCCGGCGCTACCGGGTACCCGTCCCCATGTCATCGATATCCCGGTGCAGGATGCGCCTCACCTCCAGCACCGCCTGCGGGGTTTCCTGCACGCTGTGGCCGGAGATGATCACCTTCTCCGACAGCGCGCCCGGCAGATGTGCGCTCCAGTACGGCACCAGCCCATCATCGGATTTTTCCACCGGCAGCTCCGGCTTGCGCTGGGCGATGATCGAGTGGTACTTCAGGCCCGCCTCAATCGGCAGCTGTGCGGCGGCCTTCACGAACGGATCGCTGGCCTTGAGGTTGTCGATGCTGTTCGGGATCTTCGGCTTGGCGGTGCCATCGACCTGCTGCTCGGCCTGCGCCAGCGCCATGAACACGTCCTCGAACTTGCCGAGGATTGTCAGCGGCAGGCGTACCAAGCGACCAATCAGGCGACCGACCTTGTTGCCGGCAATGTCGGTGCCCTGGTGCGGCGCGGCGATGAAGATCGCACGCTCCACGTTCGGCTGTGCCTTGAAATGCAGCAGCGGACCCAGCTTGTTCTGCACCCGCTTCAGCCGTTCCCCCTTCAGGTCGTAGTTGGCCAGCAGGTCGTTCCACAGTACATCGCCGGAATCGCTCACCAGCAGGCGCGCCAGCACGCCGCCCATGCTGTGACCGATGTAGACCATGTCCTTCGACGCACGCGTGCTGCCGTTGGGATCGAAATGCTTCAGCGTGTCGTTGAATGCATTGGCGATCTCGTAGCGGTTCAGCGCGATCGGCGCATTGGTCGGGTAATAGACCTGCCACACCTGGAACTGCTGGCGCAGCTCGGGGTCACCCATGATCTCGTTGGCCAGGTTCACCCACGCTTCCGGGCTGCTGGCCAGGCCGTGCAGCATGAAGATGATGCGGCGGTTCGGGTCCCACGGCTGCATCAGGTAGATGTGCGGCTCGCCGATGCCCTCGCTCATGCCGAACAGGGTACGCAGCGACTGCCGGGCGAAGCCACTCTGCGCCAGCCACAGGCCGTAGGCGGCAGTGAAGTTGCCGGCCAGCGGTACCTGCTCACCGTGCAGAGTGATGCGCTCGGTCGCTTCCGGCGAATAGGCATCCAGCTCGACCCGGCGCGTGCGCATCACGTCTTCCAGGCTGCTGCCCTCGAACCGCAGCAGTGCGGTGACGTTGATCGAGGACATCTCACTGAACTCGGGCACCGAATCGTCATGGCGGTGGCGGCGGCCACGACGCTCGTCGTCCTCGTCGTCCTGCGCGGTTTCAGCCTTCGGGCCGTCGGGCGCGATCACTGGCGCGACCAGTTTCGGCGGGTCCATCACCATCACCAGCTCGGCACCGAAACCATCGCGGCGATAGGTGCTGCGCAGGCCAACGAAGCTGACCGTTCCCGCTGGCACCAGCTGCGCCGGAATGCTCTTCAGACCCAGCTGCTGGTAGTTGGAGGCCAGCGACCAGCTACCGACCGTGAGCGGCTTCGTGTAGTCCTCGCCGGCCAGCGCAGCGGCACGTGCGCGCACGAACAGCACCACCGCCGCCTTCTCGGCCGCGTAGTTGTAGTAGTCGCGCACCTGCGTCTGGCGGTCCTCGAAGGCCCGGTCGGACGGTGAGCGGCCACTGTAGAACAGGTAGGCATAGGCATAGCGCGCGGCTTCCAGCCAGGCATCCAATGCCGCATCGCTCATCGGCGGGTCGCCTGCGGCGGTCTTCTTCGGCGTCATCGCCAATGCAGCCTTCACCCACAGTTCGGACAGCGCCGACAGCCGCTGCTCGACATTGAGGTCGTCGGTCATCAGCAACGTGCTGCGGCAGACCAGGAAGTCCTTCTCGCACTGCGATTCGTCCAGGCCCGCTGCGCTGAGCGTTTCACGCGCGGCGGGGCTGAGCTTGCCAGTGTTGAGCACGTCCGCACGCTTGTTGACCAGCGAATCGCTGGACTTGACCTGCTTGACGGTGACCATCGCGCAGCCGCTGCTGCCCAGCAGCAGGAAGGCGGCGAACAACACCGGCAGCAGGCGCTGCCAGCGGGTCAGAAAGAGTTGGGTCATTACTGCGGGTCCTGCTCGGTGCCGGGCACGCCCTGGCGGATCACGGTGGAGAAATGCTCGCCATCACCCAGGTCCAATGCGCGCTGGGTGATGCGGCCCTTGTCGTGCAGCTCGGCGTACGGCACGCCCGGCGTGAGTGCACCGACCTCCTGCGCGTACTCGGCCAGATAGCCGGACAGCAGCAGCCGATAGTCCAACGGCAGGCGCGGTGCGATGTGGCGGGCCAGGTCGAAGACGATGGTCGTGCAGTTGCTGGTCAGCGTGTTGTAGAAGCCCGGCTTGGCATCCAGTTCACGCGCCTGTTCGATGTACGCGGCGAACAGTTCCTTCAGCTGCGCGCGGTCCATGCCATGCAGGCGGTACAGGTAGACATCTTCGCCACGCGCGTTGGTGCGGGTGCGGATGATGTCGGTCTCCTCCGAAGCCACCAGGGTCATCTCGAACTTGCGGAAGAAGCCGCCCAGCGCGGAGAACGACTCACCGCGCTCCTTGCGGATCTCCAGCGAGAACACCACGTGGCGACCATCCTCGAAACCGAACGAGATCAGCGTGTGGGCGATCGCCGGGCCCATCCAGTACGACAGCACCAGGTCGGCCGAGCGCAGCTGGTCCAGGTCGTATTCGCGGCGCACCCAGTGCGCGTCGTAGTCGGTTTCACTGCGCCAGCTGAAGTCGCGCACGTTGTCCAGCACCACGTGGCGCCCGTCGAAGGACACCACATGCAGGCGCTGGGCCACGTCGTCGGCCCATACGCGGTCCTGGCGCGGGGTCAGCAGCAGCCACCACAGGCCGGCCAACGCCAGCGCCACACCGAAGGCCGTGCCCAGGCGGCGCGAGGCACGCCCGCGCGCGACCCGCCACGACGCCCACAGCGCCACCAGCAGCCACAGCACGGCCACGCCGGTGGCCAGCCAACCCGGTCCCGGCAGCTGGTAGGCCAGCAGCCCGCTCACCCACAGCGCCGCCAGCGCCATGGCACTCCCTGTCATCCAACGTCCTGCGGCGTTCACTGGCATCCTGTCGCGGTCTCGAAGCCGCATAGTTAGCCACAAGCGGGTTCACCGTGGCATCTACGGACCGTTCAGGCTGGGCGGCGCACCGTCGGCGGCGGCCTCTGCGGCCAGGTTCACTTCACAGGAGCAACGATGGGCATCACTTCCGTGGCCGGCGTTCCGGTCCAACCCCGGCACCGAGCCACCTGCCACTGCGGCACGGTCGAACTGCTGCTGGACCTGCCGGACGGTATTGTCGAACCCCGACGCTGCGACTGCTCGATGTGCCGGCGCCGGGGGGCCATTGCCGCCAGCGTCAGCCGCGCGGGCCTGCAGGTGGTGCGCGGGCAGAACCACCTGCAGCGGTACCAGTTCAACACCCATGTGGCCGAGCACTATTTCTGTGGCGTGTGCGGCATCTACACCCATCACCGGCGCCGCTCCAACCCGGAACAGTACGGCTACAACGTGGCCTGCCTGGAAGGCATCGACCCGTTCGCGCTGGGTGTGATCCCGGTCAACGATGGGGTCAACCATCCCGCCGACCGCACCGGTTAGTGGCGCGTGCGCCGTGGCGGTGCGGCAACCTTCTGCCAGGGGGCCATGCCGCTGCGGCCTGCCCGCACCGGGCGCTTCAGCCAGGGCCGGCGGGGCGTCGCCTGCGGTTCGGTGGCGACCGGGGGAGGAACAGGTCTGCGGCCGGGCCAGAGATGATCGAGCAGCCACATGGCAGGTCTCCGTGGGGGACGGGGACGACCTACGCTAGCGGCACCTGGGCAAAGAACGGGTGAGGGTGCTGCGGCAGCCAGATGACAGCCGCGCCCCCCCTCAGTCCTGCGGCCGTGACCGGCCCAGGCGGCGCACCAGCACGAAGAACAACGGCACCAGCACCACTGCCAGCACCGTGCCGGAGACCATGCCGCCGATCACGCTCATGCCGATTTCACGGCGGCTGACTGCGCCCGCGCCGGTGGCCAACGCCAACGGGATCACACCGGCCACGAAGGCCAACGACGTCATCACGATCGGGCGCAGGCGCAGGCGTGCGCCCTGCAGGGCCGCTTCCACCGCTGAACTGCCGGCACGATAGCGGGCCTCGGCAAACTCCACGATCAGGATCGCGTTCTTGGCCGACAGGCCGATGGTCGTCAGCAGACCGACCTGGAAGTAGATGTCGTTGACGAACCCGGCCGCGGTAGTCGCCAGCACCGTACCAATCACGCCCAATGGGATCACCAGCACCACTGCCACCGGCACCGTCCAGCTCTCATAGAGCGCTGCCAGACACAGGAAGATGAAGGCAATGGAGGCGATGTACAGCCACAACGTCTGGTTGCTGGCCAGTTGTTCCTGGTAGGACAGGCCACTCCACTGCAGGTCGAACCCGGGTTGATCGGCAACCAGCGCCTGCATGCGCTGCATCGCCTCGCCCGAGCTGCGGCCTTCGGCGGCGCTGCCCTGGATCTGCATCGCCGGCAGGCCATTGAAGCGCTGCTGCAGCTGCGGCCCGCGTGCCCAGTGGCTGCTGGCGAAACTGGCGAACGACGCCATCTGGCCGTTGCCACCGCGCACATACCACTGGCCGATGTCGTCGGGCACGCTGCGGTAGGGCTGGTCGCCCTGCATGTAGACCCGCTTGACCCGGCCACGGTCGAGGAAATCGTTGATGTAACTGCCGCCCCAGGCCGCGGACAACGTTGAATTCATGTCGGCCTGGGCCAGGCCCAGTGCGCTGGCCTGGGCATGGTCGATGTCCAGCCGCAGCTCGGCCTTGTCGCCCAGACCGTTCAGGCGCACCGAGGTGAGCCCGTCGTCTTCGCCGGCCGCACGCACCACCTGTTCCTGCGCCGCCTGCAGGGCCACGCGCCCGGCCGCGCTGGTGTCCTGCAGCCACAGTTCGAAGCCGCTGGACTGGCCCAGTCCACGCACCGCCGGCGGTGCCAGTACATTGACCTTGGCATCCGGCAAGCTGCGGAAGTAGGCATTGGCACGCGTGATGATCGCCGCGGCGGTGTTGTCGCCCGTGCGCTCATCCCAGGGCTTCAGGGCGAGGAAGCCCTGCCCGGCGTTCTGGCCAGTGCCGGCATTGTTGCGGCCGACCACCACGAACACCACATCCAGGTTCTGCTTCTCGTGCTCCATGAAGTAGCGGCTGATCTGCTCGCCCAATGCTTCGGTACGCGCCATCGGCGTACCTTCCGGCGTGGAGAACTGGAAGGTTACCTGGCCCTGGTCTTCCACCGGCAGGAAGCCGGTCGGCATGCGCGCGTACAGCGCGACCATGGCGACCACCAGCAGCAGGTAGAACGCCATCCAACGCCGCGGCCGGGTAACGACGCCACCGAGCTTTCCCTGGTAGGCCAACTGGCTGCGCTCGACGCCCCGGTTGAACGCCCGGAAGAAGCCGCCCTGCGGCTTCTGCGCCGAAGACGGCTTGAGCAGGGTCGCGCACAGCGCCGGGGTCAGCGTCAGCGCCACCAGCGCCGACAATGCCATGGCAGACGCAATCGTGATCGAGAACTGCCGGTAGATGATGCCGGTGGAACCACCGAACAGCGCCATCGGCAGGAACACCGCGCCCAGCACCACGGTGATGCCGATCAACGCGCCGGTGATCTCACCCATCGATTTTTCGGTCGCTTCGCGCGGTGGCAGATGCTCGTCGTGGATGATGCGCTCCACGTTCTCCACCACCACGATCGCATCGTCGACCAGCAGGCCGATCGCCAGCACCATCGCGAACAGGGTCAGTGTGTTGATGGTGAATCCGGCAACGGCCAGCACGCCGAACGTGCCCAGCAGCACCACAGGCACCGTGATCGCCGGAATCAGCGTGGCGCGCAGGTTCTGCAGGAACAGGAACATCACCACCACGACCAGAACGATGGCTTCGATGAGGGTATGGATGACCCCCTCGATCGAGACCCGCACGAACGGCGTGCTGTCACGCGGATAGGCCACCTGCAACCCCGGCGGGAAAGTCGGTCGCAGCCGTTCGATCTCCGCGCGGACCGCGTCGGCCGTGGCCAATGCGTTGGCGCCGGAGGCCAGGGTGACTGAGAAGCCGGCCGCCGGATAGCCGTTGAGATAGCTGCTGGTCTGGTAGTTCTCCGCGCCAATCTCGACCCGCGCGACGTCGCCCAGCAACACCGCCGCGCCATTGGGCAGGGTACGCAGGATGATCGCGCGGAACTGCTCGGGGGTCTGCAGGCGCGACTGCGCGGTGACCGTGGCGTTGAGGCTCTGCGTCGGGCTGGACGGCATCGCGCCCAGCTCACCCGCCGTCACCTGGGTGTTCTGCGCCTGGATCGCAGCGCGCACGTCCGACGGCATCAGGTCATAGGCGCGCAGCTTGTGCGGGTCCAACCACACGCGCATTGCGTAAGCCGAGCCGAACACGTTGATCTCGCCGACACCGGGTATGCGGCTGATCGGGTCCTGCACGTTGCTGACCAGGAAGTCGGAAACATCCACCCGTTCCATGCGCCGGCTGGTGTCGTACAGCGAGACCACCATCAGCGAGTCGCCCTGCGACTTGGCGACCGTCACGCCCTGCTGCTGCACTTCCTGCGGCAGCCGGTTGATGGCCTGGTTGACGCTGTTCTGCACCTGCACCTGGACGATATCCGGGTTGGCGCTCTGGTCGAAGGTGACCGTGATGCGCGCCTGCCCCGATGACGAACTGGTGGAGGAGAAATACAACAGGTGATCGATGCCTTTGATCTGCTGCTCGATCACCTGGGTGACGCTGTCTTCCACCGTCTGCGCCGAGGCACCGGTGTAGTTGGCGGTGATGTTGACCTGCGGCGGCGCGATGTCCGGGTACTGCTCCACCGGCAGCTGGGTCACCGCGATGGTGCCGAAGGCCATGATGCAGATCGCCAGGACCCAGGCGAATACCGGGCGATGGATGAAGAAGCGCGGCAGCATCTGCTCAGTCCTTCCCGGCCGGTGCCGGTGCCGGTGCCGGCTTCACCCGTACCGTCATGCCATCGGCCAGGCCCTGCGCGCCGGCTACCACCACCTGCTCACCGGCGGCCAGGCCATCGAGCACCAGCCACTGATCGCCCACCGCACGCGCGGTGCGGAACAGGCGCAGCCGCGCCTTGCCGTCCTTGTCCACCAGCCACGCCTGTGCCTCGCCCTTGGGGCTGCGGTCGACCGCAGCCTGTGGCACCAGCAGCGCCTGCTGGCGGGTTCCCTGCCCCACCAGCGCGCGCACGTACATGCCTGGCAGCAGCTGCCCATCCGGGTTGGGGAAACGCGCCCGCAGGGTGATGCTGCCGGTCTCCTGCTGCACGTCCACGTCGGCGAATTCCAGCGTGCCGGGCAGCGGGTAGTCGGTGCCATCGGACAAGCGCAGCCGCACCGGTGCTGTGTCGGCCTGCACGCCACCGTCGGCGATGGCGCGGCGCAGTGCCAGGTACTCATTGCTGGACTGGGTGATGTCCACGTTCATCGGGTCCATCTGCTGCACCCGTGCCAGTGGATCGGCCTGGCCCGAGGTGACCAGCGCCCCCGGCGTGAACAGCGCGCGGCCGATGCGCCCGGCAATCGGCGAGGTCACCGTGGCGAACCCCAGCCGTGTGCTGGCCGTGTCACGCGCGGCCTGTGCGGCCTGCGCCGCGGCGGCAGCCTGCTGGTCGCTGGCGATCGCATCGTCCACGTCCTGGCGCGCGGCCAGCTGGTCCTTGCCCAACGCCTGCATGCGCTGCGCCCGCAGGCGCGCGGTCACCGCAGCGGCCTCGGCGGTCTTCAGGTTGGCCTGCGCCTCGTTCAGCGCAGCCTGGTACAGCGCGGGCTCGATCTGGAACAGTGGCTGCCCGGCCTTCACCCACTGGCCCTGCTCGAACAACCGCTTCACCAGCACGCCATCCACCTGCGGACGCACGTCCGATTCCTGCGAGGCAACGCTGCGCCCAGGCAGTTCCTGCTGCAGTGCCAGCGGCTGGCTGCGCAGGGTCAGCACCGTCACCTCAGGCGTCGTCGCGCCGGGCTTGGGCGCGTCCTTGCCGCAGGCGCTGAGCAGGCCGGCCAGGGCGAGCGCCAGCAGCGGCAGGCCCGCGGTTCGCGGCAGCCGCCAAGCACGGTACGGACGGGAGGGGTTCGGAAGGATCATCGGCTGCAGGTTCCACGCGTGGGGGAGCGTTCGGCGCCGAATATAGAAGACGTGGCGGCACGATCCTGCTAAATGGCGCATGAAACATTTTTCATTTGCAGTCGCTGCCCACGATTGCGAGGATGCCCCTGTCCCACTCTGCACACTGGCCCATGCCGCGCGTACTCACCATCGAGGACGATCTTGTCACCGCCGAGGAGATCGCCACCGAACTGCGCAGCCACGGCTTCGACGTGGACCTGGCCAGCGACGGCAGCAACGGCCTGGCGCTGGCACGTGCAGGCGACTACGCGGTGATCACCCTGGACCGCATGCTGCCCGGCATCGACGGGCTGGCCCTGGTCACCGCCTTGCGCCGTGAAGGCATCACCACGCCGGTGCTGATGATCAGCGCACTGTCGGACGTGGATGAACGCGTGCGTGGCCTGCGCGCCGGTGGCGACGACTACCTGACCAAGCCCTTCGCCTCCGATGAGATGGCCGCACGCGTGGAAGTGCTGATCCGGCGCCAGGGCCAGGCCGCTGCCATCGACAACGTGCTGCGCGCCGGTGACCTGGAACTGGACCTGATGACCCGTTCGGCGCGACGCGGCGGGCATGAAATCGCGCTGTTGCCGACCGAGTTCAAGCTGCTCGAATTCCTGGTCCGCAACGCCGGCCAGGTGGTCACCCGCAGCATGCTGTTCCAGGAAGTCTGGGGCTACCACTTCGATCCGGGCACCAACCTGATCGACGTGCATATCGGCCGCGTGCGCAAACGCATCGAACAACCCGGCCGACCGCAGCCGATCATGACCGTACGTGGAACCGGCTATGTCTTCGACGCGCAATCCTGACCACTGGCGCTCTTCCAGCAGCAGACTGCTGGGCCTGTACTGCATCCTGTTCGTGGCGTGGTCGAGCCTGCTGCTGGGCGTGATGTACTGGCGCATCTCGGATTACCTGAGTGACCTGACCGAATCAGGCCTGCAGCAGCGCGCCCACCTGTTCATGAGCTTCGACGGGCCGGCACTGGATGAAGCATTGCGCGACAGCCAGCGCTTCGATCTGCACCAGGTCTATACCTATGGGTTGTTCGACAAGGGCGGCATGCCGATGGCGGGCCCGCTGACAGCGATCCCCGAGGGGCTGCCGCTGGATGGCAACTCGCATGCGGTGGACGGTTGGACGCTGGCCGATGGCCGCCACGACAACGGCGGCAGTGCGCTCGGCGTGGTAACCCGCGATGGCCGCACGCTGGTATTCGTGCGCCAGAACGGCAAGCTCATGGCGGTCAACAGCATCATCCTTGATGCACTGCTGTGGGGCGTGTCGCTGACCGTCATTCCCGGCCTGGTGGGCTGGCATCTGCTGCGCCGGCGCCCGTTGAAACGGATCCAGCAGATCGAAGCGGCCACCAACCGCATCGTTGCCGGCGACCTCGGCCAGCGCCTGCCGGTGTCCAGCCGTCGCGACGAGATCGATCGGCTGTCGAGCATCGTCAACGCCATGCTGGAACGCATCGAACAGCTGATGACCGAGGTCAAAGGCGTGTGCGACAGCATCGCCCACGATCTGCGCACGCCGCTGACCCGCCTGCGCGCGCATCTTTACCGCATGCGCGTGGGCCTGGACGAACGGGACCCGCATGCCGATCCACTGGACAAGGCGCTGGCCGAGACTGACATGCTGATGGCGCGCTTCGCCGCGCTGCTGCGGGTGTCGGAACTGGAGAGCCACCAGCGACGTTCAGCCTTCGACGCGGTCGACGTCACCGAGCTGCTGCAGGAACTGCACCAGTTCTACCTGCCGCTGGCCGAAGAGAAGCAGCAGTTGCTGGAGCTGCAGGTGGACCCGAAGGTGGGCCCGCTGCGTGGCGACCGCGAGCTGCTGTTCGAAGCGCTGGCCAACCTGCTGTCCAATGCCCTGCAGTTCACCCCTGCACACGGCCGCATCCTGCTACGTGCGGTCGATGATCACGGCGCCCCGAGGATCGATGTGATCGACAACGGGCCGGGCATTCCGCCACAGGACCGCACGCTGATCTACCAGCGCTTCTTCCGCGGCAGCAGCAGTGCCGGCCAGGGACCGGGATTTGGCCTGGGCCTGTCGATCGTGGCCGCCATTGCCGGACTGCACGGCTTCCGTGTCCGCGCCGGCAGCGCCCCCGGCGGCGGCGCCTGGATGAGCATCCGCGGCGCGACGGACGGCCTGCCCTGACGCCGGGCCAGGGCGCCCCAATCGCACTTGGGAATCATTTGTATTTGAGGGCGGGCATCCGGATAATCCGCCGTCACCGCCCTTCCCGGATCACTCCCGATGACCGCTCTGCCGTCGCGTCCGCTGCTGTACACGCTCGCCCTGCCCACCCTGCTGGCCTCGGCCATCGCCCAGGCCCAGGACACCCCGGCGGCGCGCACCCTGGACAAGGTAACGGTGGTGGCCGAGCGGGCCAGCACCGCGACCAAGACCGACACCGCCCTGACCGAGACGCCGCAGGCGATCAGCGTGGTCACCCAGCAGCTGTTCACCGATCGCGGCGCGCACAACCTGCAGGAAGTGCTGCGCTACAGCGCCGGCGTCACCGCCGATGCGTGGGGGCTGGATACCCGCAACGATGCGACCTCGGTGCGCGGGCTGGACCCGGTGCAGTACCAGGATGGCCTGCGCCGCAGCTACGGTTTCAGCCCCCTCGCCCGCCCGGAAATCTATGGCCTGGAGCGGGTGGAAGTGCTGCGCGGCCCGTCCTCGGTGCTGTACGGTGCCGGCGCCACCGGCGGCATCATCAATGCAATGAGCAAGCGCCCGACCTTCGGCACCCTCAACGGCGAGGTCGGCGTGCAGCTCGGCAGTTTCGACCGCAGGCAGCTGCAGGGTGACATCGGCGGCGCATTGAACGATACCGGTACGCTTGCCGGCCGCTTCGTCGGGCTGGTGCGTGAATCGAACATGCAGACCGATGTATTGAAGGATGACCGCGTCTATCTGGCACCGTCGATCAGCTGGCGCGGTGAACGCAGCACCTTGACCCTGCTGGCCAGCTATCAGCATGACAAGACCGGCTCCAGCCAGCAGTTCCTGCCGCTGGCCGCGACCCTGCTTGCACCGCCCGGACGCCGCCTCGACCCGTCCACCTTCATCGGCGATCCCGACTTCGACCGCATCGACTCGCGCGTCTACAGCCTGACCGCGCTGTTCGACCACAGCTTCAACGACACGCTCAGCCTGCGCTCGGCAGTGCGTTACATCGATGGCAGGACCACTCTGCAGCAGATGTACGTGGACAGCTACAGCAATCCGGCCGATCCCTTCATCGACGCCGATCGGCGCGTGGTCAACCGCACGGCCTATGGCACCCGCCCCGACGTGCAGATCTTCAGCGCCGACAATGCGCTGCAGTTCGACTTCGCCACCGGTGCCTTCCAGCATCTGCTGCTGGCCGGCGTGGACTACAGCCAATACAAGGAGCAGCTGCAGCGGCTGGACGCCACCGGCACGCCGATCGACATCTACACCCCGGTATCGGTCGCACCGATCGTGCGTGGCTGGGATCGTCAGCCGGACCAGACCTCCACCCAGCTGGGTGTCTATGTGCAGGACCAGATCCGCTGGGCCGACCGCATCTCGCTGGTGCTGGGCGCGCGCCGCGACCATGCACGCTCGAAGACCGAAGGCCAGCCCAGCCAGACCGACAATGCCACCACCTACCGCGCCGGGCTGATCGGCGAACTGGGTGCGGGCGTTTCGCCCTACCTGAGCTACAGCGAATCGTTCCTGCCTGTGTCCGGCCAGGATCTGTTCGGCAGCGCCTTCAAGCCGATGCGCGGCCGCCAATCCGAGGCCGGCATCAAGTGGCAACCGGCGCGCAACCTGCTGCTGACGCTGGCGGCGTACCGCATCACCGAAACCAACCGGCAGACCAACGACCCGGACAACGTATTGAACGTGGTGCAGACCGGGCAGATCCGCTCCAAGGGCGTGGAGCTGGAAGGGCAGTTCCAGTTCGCCAACGACCTCACAATCACCGCTGCCGTTGCGCGCAACGAGGCTGAGGTCAGCCGCAGCAACTTCGCACTGGAAGTGGGCCAGCGCCTCAACGACACCCCGCAGGACCTCGCCTCGGCCTGGGTTTCGAAGGGCTTCCAACTGGACGATGCCGCACGCCTGCGCCTGGGCCTGGGCGTGCGCCATGTCGGCAACACGGTGTCGCTGGGCAATGGCGGGCGCATCGTCACGCCCAGCTACACGCTGGCCGATGCATTGCTGGAAGTGCAGGTGACCGACTGGACGATGGCGTTGAACATCACCAACCTCACCGGCAAGCGCTACTACGCGCCGTGCCGCACCTTTGGCGACTGCTTCGCCGGCTACCCGCGCGTGGTGACCGGCACCATCAGCTATCGGTTCTGATCACGGCCAACGCTGGCCGCCGCAGCAGCAGGTGCAACAGCACAGCGCATGCGGCAGTCAGCAGCGCCAGGACACGCAGCAGTATCGCCAGCGCCTCGGCACTGGCCTGCTGCAGCTGTGCGCCGCTCATCGCCGGAAGCAGTGCCTGCGCCTGTGCCTGCGCCCCCGTGGCCAGATAGGCACCGGCACGCGCCAGCGATGCAGGCGATGCTCCCTGCAGCTGGTAGCCGATCAGCAGCGCAAGCAAGGCAGTGACTGCGGCCAATGCGATGCCTTCACCGGCCACCCGCACGGTTCCAAAGATGCCGGCGGCCATGCCCGCACGCTGCACCGGCACCACGCTGACCGACAGCCCATCCATCAAGCCCCAAGGCAAGGCCGTTCCAGCGCCGATCAGCATCAGCAACGGCACCCACTGCGACGGCGACGGATGCGATGCATGGCGCGACAACAGGTACAACCCAGAGGCACAGACCAGCAGGCCCAGCGTACACAGCCGCGTACTTCCAACGCGTTCCGCCCAGCGCGCGGCCAGCATCGGCAGCACCAGCATCGGCGCGGACAGGGCCAGCATCTGCAGCCCGACCAATGTCGCGCTCTGTGCATGCACGCCCAGCAGCTGCAGAGGCAACACCACCAGCAGCACCACGTAGCCGAAGCAGGTTGCGACCGGCAGCAGCTGGACACCGAGGAACGCCGGTTGCGAGAACAGCGAGAGGTCCAGCAACGGTGAGCGGTGCAGTCGTTCGATGCAGACGAATACCCCGCCCAGCACCAGCGTCGCCAACAGCGCCAGTTGCACGCGCATGGCATGCAGGCCGAATTCACCCAGCCACGGCAGGGCCAGGGTCAACGCCGCCAGCATCAGGCTGAAACCCAGCATGCCGCCGACATCCAGCCGCCCGCGTTCGCCATGGCTTTCGGACAACGCGCGCGCGCCCACGGCGAACGCCGCCAGCGTCAGTACACCGCCCGCGGCGAACACACTGCGCCATCCCAATGCCTGCAGCAGCAGACCCGCGAGCAGCGGCCCCAGCGCCAGCCCCGCACCGAATGTGGTGCCCAGCAGCGCGAACACACGGGCACGCACCGGGCCCTGCCAGGCATGCGCCAGCGCAGCGGTGCCGGACGCCAGCGCCGCTGCAGCGGCAACGCCCTGCAGCCCGCGCGCCAGATCCAGCCACAGCAGCGTGGGCGCAAGGCAGACGACGGCAGTGGCGATGCTGAAGCCCGCCGTACCCAGCAGGAACAGCCGCCGCCGACCATAACGATCGGCCAGGCCACCGGCAGCGAGCAACAGGCTTCCGAAGGTGAGCATGAAGGCGTTGGTCACCCAGGCCAGCGCAGTCGGCGACGACGCCGCGGAACGGGCCAGCGCCGGCACCGCGACGGCACCGGCCGAGAAGGACAACGGCAGCGCCAGTGCAGCCAGGCAGACGGCAAGCAGGGCCCAGCGCTGATGCGTGTGGGAAGGTACGGGAAGCATCGAAACCGGGGCCATGCGGGCCTCCATCCATCAGGGGCATTGATGATGGACAGGCCGCTATTCCAGAAAAACAGGCTCGATGGACGTTGATTGCGGCCCGATGTTCCGTAATCATGCCCCGCATGGATTCCATCTCTGCCCTGCTGGCCTTCGTCCGTACCGCCGAAGCAGGCAGCATCGTCGGCGCCGCTCGCGTCCTCGGCCTGTCCGCGTCGGCCGTGGGCAAGCGCATCGCCCGCCTTGAACAGGAACTCGGCACCCGCCTGTTCCAGCGCACCACCCGCCGCGTGCACCTCACCGACGAAGGCGAACTGCTGCTGCAGCGCTGCCGGCGGGCACTGGATGAACTTTCCGAAGCGCAGGCGGATCTGGCGCAGCGACAGCACGCCCCGAGTGGACTGCTGCGCATCGGCCTGCCCACCATCGGCTACCGCTTCCTGTTGCCGGTACTGCCGGGGTTCCAGCAGCGCTACCCGCAGGTGCAGCTGGAGCTGGACTTCAACGATCGCATCGTCGACGTGGTCAGCGAAGGCCTCGACGCGGTGATACGCAGCGGTGAACTGGCCGATTCCAGCCTGACCGCACGGCGGCTGGGCGGCTTCCGTTTCATCCTCTGTGCGGCGCCGGGCTATCTGCAGGCCCATGGCACGCCCGGTAATGTGAGCGAGCTGCGCCTGCATACCGCGCTGCGCTTCCGTTACCCCACCACCGGAAAGCTGCACCCGTGGCAGCTGCCGGGCATCGAAGGCGATGCTGGAGCGCGCCTTCCCACGGCGATGACCTGCAACAACATGGAGGCCGTGCTGGCCGCTGCGATCGGTTGCATGGGCCTGGCCTGGATGCCTGACTTCCTCGCAGCCGACGCGCTGGCCGATGGCCGCCTGCAGCGGGTACTGCCAGCACTGCCCACGCACCAGGGGCAGTTCTCGTTGCTATGGCCCGGTGGGCGCCATCCCAGTGCACGCCTGCGGGTGTTCATCGACTATGCCGTTGCGCATCTGTTCCGCGGCCACCCGGAAAAGGGGACGGAGGGGATTAAGTCGTTTCAGGCACAGTAGGGCCGATTACGACTTAATCCCCTCCGTCCCCTTTTTCGCTCAGCAGCTGAAGCGGCGGGCGCCTGCCACGCAGATCACCGCGACCACGGTCACCAGCACCATGCTGAGGCTGACCGATTCGTGCAGCAGCAGCGCGGCCAGGGCCAGGCCAAAGAACGGTTGCAGCAGCTGCAGTTGGCCGACGGCCGCAATGCCGCCCTGCGCCAGCCCGCGGTACCAGAACAGGAAGCCGATCAGCATGCTGAACACCGCCACGTAGCCCAGCGCCCACCACGCCGACGCACCGACCGCGGTGAACGAGGCCGGGCGCATCAGCACTGTCAGCGGCAGCATCACCGGCAACGCCAGCAGCAGCGCCCAGCTGATCACCTGCCAACCGCCAAGGTGGCGGGCAAGTCGACCACCTTCGGCATAGCCGAGCCCACACACCACGATCGCCGCCAGCATCAGCAGGTCAGCCTGCAGCGAGGCCTCGATGCCGTTGCGCACCGCATAGCCGACCACGCAGGCACTGCCCAGCAGCGAGAACAACCAGAACGCCGGGCGCGGTCGATCGCCGCCGCGCAGCACGCCGAACACCGCAGTGCTCAGTGGCAGCAGGCCGAGGAACACGATGGTGTGTGCCGATGACGCATGCCGCAGCGCGAGCGCGGTCAACAGCGGAAAGCCGACCACCACCCCCAGACTGACCACCGCCAGGCCTGGCAGGTCATTGCGCCGCGGCCACGGCTGGCGCAGCAGAAGGAGCAGGCCAAGGCCGAGCACAGCGGCAATGGTCGCGCGTGCAGCAGTGACGAATCCGGCGTCAAGCTGCAGCACCGCCAAGCGGGTGGCCGGCAGGGAGCCCGCGAAGATCACTACACCGATGAAGCCATTGATCCAACCACTCGCCGACCGTTCCACGCCTGTACTCCTGAAGATGCCGGACGATGCCCGGCTGGACCTGTATGGAAGCATCCAGCGCGGAACGACCCCAGCTACAATCCAGTACAGTCACAAGTAACTGTACTGCCCACACTTCCACTACGGTTCCGCCATGCCACGTTCGCTCACCCGCATTGAATCGGTCATCCAGACCGTCCGCGCCCGCATCGGTGCGCGGGTGGATGGCCCCGGCTCGCGCCTGCCTTCGGTACGTGCGCAGGCGGCGGCGATGGGGGTGTCGGTCTCGACCGTGGTCGAGGCCTACGAGCGCCTGGCCGCCGAAGGCCTGATCAGTGCGCGCGCAGGATCCGGCTTCTACGTCAGTGGGCCGACCGCACCGCTGGCGCTGGCTGAAATGGAACCCCGGCTGGATCGCGCCGTGGACCCGCTGTGGGTGTCGCGGCAATCGCTGGAAACGCCCGCGGGCCACCTCAAGCCGGGTTGTGGCTGGATGCCCAGCGATTGGCTGTACCACGATGGCGTGCGCCGCGGCCTGCGTCGGCTGGCGCGTGCCGATGCCCTACAGCTGGTCGACTACGCCGGCCCGCTCGGGCTGCCCGCACTGCGCCAGCTGCTGCAACGACGCAGCGCCGCGCTGGGCATTGATGCACCGATGGAGCAGATCCTGCTGACCGAATCCGGTACGCACGCGGTCGATCTGCTCTGCCGTTTCCTGCTCAAACCCGGCGACTGCGTGCTGGTGGATGACCCGAGCTACTTCAACTACCACGCGTTGCTGAAGGCGCACCAGGTGCAGGCCATCGGCGTGCCGTACACGCACAGCGGCCCGGACCTGGAGGCGTTCGCGCAGGCAGTTCAGGCGCATACGCCGCGGCTGTACATCACCAACTCGGGCCTGCACAACCCGACGGGCGCGGTGCTTTCCGCCAGCACCGCGCACCGCCTGCTGGGCCTGGCCGAACGCAATGAACTGATCATCGTCGAGGACGACATCTTCGCCGACTTCGAACTGCAGCCTGCGCCGCGGCTGGCCGCGCTCGATGGACTGTCGCGGGTGATCCACGTCGGCAGCTTCTCCAAGACGCTGTCGGCGGCTTCGCGCTGTGGCTACATCGCTGCGCGCCACGACTGGATCGAAGCGTTGACCGACCTGAAGCTGGCCACCAGCTTCGGCGGCGGCCATCTGGCGATGCAGTTGATGCACATCGCGCTGACCGACAGTGGCTACCGCCGCCATATGCAGTCGGTACGTTCGCGCCTGGCCGATGCGCGCCGGCACACGCTGCGCAAGCTGCAGACGCTGGGCATCACGCCGTGGCTGCAGCCGGAGGCCGGGCTGTTCCTGTGGTGCCAGCTGCCCGATGGCCGCGATGCCGCCGCACTGGCCCGGCAATGCCTGCGCGAGGGCATCGTGCTGGCACCGGGCAACGCGTTCAGCCAGTCGCAGCGCGCGGCTGACTATGTACGTTTCAACGTTTCGCAGTGCCAGGACCCGAGGATCTGGCAAGTACTGGCGCGCGCGCTGCGTTGAGCTGGTAATGCGCGGCCAGCGCATCCACCACCACACGCACGCCCGGCAACTGGCCGCGACGATGCGGCAGCAGCACGCTGGTGGTCACTTCGCCGGCATGCCACGCCGGCAGCACCTGCTGCAGGCGGCCGGCGGCAAGGGCTGCGGCACACAGGCTGTGTGGCAACACGGTGATGCCAAGACCCGCTTCGGCCGCCGCGATCAGCAGCTGCGATTCATTGCCGACCAGCGCCACCTTCGGCTCCACCTGCACGGTGCGGGCGTCGGGGCCGTGCAGCGTCCAGCGCGTTGCATGACGCGCGGTCAGCAGGCCGGCATGCGCACGTAGCTGCTCGGGCGTATCCACTGCCGGCGCGGCTGCCAGATAGCCAGGGGACGCCACCAGCACGATGCGCTCGCTGCCGAGCATTCGCTGCACCAACCCGGAATCCGGCAGCGGACCGAAGTGACTGCGCAGAGCGATGTCGATGCCCTCCTGAGCCAGATCGATGAAACGATCACTCACTTCAACTTCGATGCGCAGCCGTGGATAGCGGCGGGCCAGTGCAGGCAGGCACGCGGCGAGCTCGCCCTGCACCACCGGAATCGAAGCGCTGATGCGTACGGTGCCGCTGGGTTCGGCCTGGCGGTCGCGGACGATGGCCTCGGCGGCCTCGACCTCAGACAACGCTGCGCGTGCGCGCTCGAAGAACTCCTGGCCGACCTCGGTCAATGCGAAGCGGCGCGAACTGCGTTGCAGCAGCCGTACCTGGAGCTGTTCTTCCAGCAGCGCCACGCGCTTGCTCAGGGTCGAGCGCGGCAGGCCCAGATGGCGCCCGCCTGCGGCGAAACCGCCCTGCTCCACCGCAGTCACGAACAGGGCCAGATCGTTGAGGTTGAGCATGCGCAACGTCCACATATGTAGACTTCAGGATGCCATTCGGACGGCTTCCGGAGCAATGTCCACGCGGGCACGCTTTCCTCACCCGCCGCATCGCGGCTCGAACCGGAAACCTGCCATGACCCCGATCCTCTTCTACGGCGTGCCCTCGGGCTGCTCGTTCGGCTCCATCATCGCGCTGGAGTGGCTGCGCCAGCCGTATCACCTGTGCCGCATCGAGATGCCCGGCCAGGTGCAGGGCGAAGACTACCGCCGCCTCAATCCACTGGGCGAAACCCCGACCCTGCGAACCACACAGGGCGAGCTGCTCAGCGAGAGCCTGGCCATCCTCAACCACCTGGCCGCGAAGGGCATCGCACAGGGCCTGGGCTTCGCACAGGGCACCTCCGGCTTCGATCGCCTCAACCATCGGCTGGCCTATCTCAACACCAGTTTCTTCGGTGCCTACGCGCCGCTCTGGCACGCACTGGAGCATGCGGAAGGCGATGAAGGCGAGGCGCTGCGCGCCTATGGCACGACCAAGGTACGCCACGCCCACCAGGCGCTGGAGCAGATGATCGGCACGGGCCCGTGGCTGCTGGGCGAACAGCGCAGCTTTGCCGACGCCTACTTCGCAGGCATCGCGCGCTGGAACGACTATCACCAGGTGGTCGATCGACGCGAGTTCCCAAGGGTGCAGCAGCTGTTCGAGCGCCTGCAGGACGACGCCGGCGTGCAGTTCGCCCACGCCATCGAAGCGCAGCAGCCGGCAACCAGCGGCGGTGGATTCCTCGGCGAGGTGCGGATGGAAGACGTGCTTGAGGCCGCAGCGGCCTGAGCCCTGTCCTGCCCGTGCGGCAGCGGCGCGCAATGCCTCTTGCGCGCCGCGCTACAGTGGTATGTCCCCCGCTGCAGGAATCCGCGCATGTCCACGTTCTCCGATCCGCAGGCGGTGGCCCGCTATGCCGAAGCGCCGCTGCGCCAGGTGCCCGGCTTCCTCGCCCTGCAGCAGATGAGCCGGCTGCTGCTGGCCGAACGTGTCCCTGCGCAGGGCCGCGTGCTGGTGCTGGGTGCCGGTGGCGGGTTGGAACTGAAGGCCTTCGCCGAGGCGCAGCCGGGCTGGCAGCTGCTGGGGGTCGACCCGGCCGCGCCGATGCTGGCCCTGGCCGAGCAGACACTGGGTCCGCTGATGTCGCGCGTGCAGCTGCTGGAAGGCTATATCGACGATGCACCGGATGCGCGCTTCGACGGCGCCAGCTGCCTGCTGACCCTGCACTTCCTCGATGCCGCGCAGCGCCTGCACACGCTGCGCGAACTGCACCGGCGCCTGCAACCCGGCGCGCCACTGGTGGTGGCGCACCACAGCGTGCCGCAGGACCCGGCCGGCAAGCTGCGCTGGTTACAGCGCTACGCAGCGTTCGCCGAAGCCTCGGGGGTTGCCCACGCCGATGCGCAGCGCGCGATCGACGCCATTACCGAACGGTTGCCGCTGCTGGCACCCGAGCAGGAGGTCGCACTGCTGCAGGAGGCCGGCTTCGACGGTGTGGAGCTGTTCTACGCCGGCTTCAGCTTCAAGGGCTGGGTGGCGTACACCGGGTGATGCCTACGGCACCACCGTGATGCCGATACGCTGCATCAACAGCGCCACCTGCTGCACATCCAGCGTGGCGCCACGCAGGTTGGTGCTGCGCAGGTCCAGCTCGCCCAGCTCGGAGTTGGTCAGGTTGCAGTCTGTGAAGTTGGCACTGTTCCAGTCGATCCCCTCGAACTGGCCACCGGACAGATCCGAACCGGCGAAACTGGCACCGCTCACGTTCGCGCCATCCCAGCGGTTCTCCCACAGTTCGCACTTTTCCAATGTCACCCGCGAGAAATTGGCATAGCGCAGGTTCGACTTCTTGATGAACGCGCTGCAGAACCAGCTGCGCGTGGTGATCTGGTTCATGAAGCTGGCGTTGCTGAAATCCGCGCCCTGCGCACGGCACTCGCTGATCTCCAGGCCCAGCGCCTTGATGAAACTGAAGTGGCACATGCTGATGTCGCAACTACGGAAGCTGGCTTCCTTCAATGTGGCGCCGTTGAAGCGGCAACCGGCGCGGTTTTCAGCGTCGTAGAAGCTGCAGTTGATGAACTCGGTGGCGGTCAGGTCCGCGCCGGAGAAATCGCATTCGTAGAACTGCTGGTCGACCACTTTCTGGCCGGTGTACTGGTCCGCGCCGATGCGCAGCTTGCGGTGAACGGTGGGGGACATCGTGGATTCCATGCCAGGTGCCCCGCCATGATGCCGGGCCGTGAGGGCGATCCATAGACGCTGGCGCGGTTGGGTTCACCGACAGTCCAGCCGATCTGTGGCCACGCCCGCCCAATGCACGTTGTTGCACGTTAATGCACGAACGTGCAGACTTGCGTCATGAGCTCCGATCCCAGCCCCCTCCCCGCCCAGCGCACCCTGCAGATCCTCGAGGAACTACGCCAGCAGGGCCGCGTGGTCGCCGCCGAACTGGCGCGCCGCTATGCCGTCTCCGAAGATTCGATCCGCCGCGATCTGCGCGAGCTGGCCGCCCAAGGCCTGTGCCAGCGTGTCTACGGAGGCGCCGTGCTGCCGCCGCCAAAGGAACGGCCGCTGCGCGAGCGCCTGACCCGCGACCGCGGCGACAAGGCCGAGCTGGCCGCCCGCGTCTGCGCGCTGCTGCAGCCCGGCCAGGTCGTACTGCTCGACGCCGGGTCGACCAACCTGGCGATCGCCCAGCAGCTACCGACCGCTCTCGGCCTGACGGTGATCACCAATGCCCCGCAGATCGCCACCGCCGCCAGCATGCTTGAAGGCACCTCGGTGCAGCTGATCGGCGGTCGCCTGGCCAGCGGTGGCGGTGCGGTCGGCGCTGAAGCGTTGGCGCAGGTGCAGCGCCTGCGCGCCGACGTATACCTGCCCGGCCCCTGCGCGGTGGACGGCGACACCGGCGTGTGGGCAATGGATTCGGAAGAAGCCACGCTGAAACGCGCGATGGTGGCCTGCAGCAGCCGCGTCATCGTCGCCGCCACCACTGAAAAGCTCGGTGCCCGCGGTAACTGGCAGATCGCCAGCCTCGACGAGATCGACGACCTGGTGCTGACCACCACCGCGCCCCCCGCATTGGCGGCGCGCTTCCGCGCCGCAGGCATCGCGGTACACCCCACTCCGCCCTGACCGTACCGCTCATGTCCCTTGCCAACCGCGCGCGTGCCGAACAGCACGCGACCCGCGCTGCGTTCTTCATTCCCGGCTTCGCCACTGCGCTGTGGGCCACCCTGGTGCCATTCGCCAAAGCGCGCACCGACATCAACGACGCTACGCTGGGCCTGGTGCTGCTCTGCCTCGGTGCCGGTTCGCTGCTGGCCATGCCGCTGTCCGGTGTACTGGCCGCACGCCTGGGCTGCCGGCGGGTGATGGTGGCCAGCAGCCTGCTGATCTGCCTGACCGTGCCCGGCCTGGCGCTGGCCGGTTCGGCCTGGTCACTGGGGCTGGTGCTGTTCGTGTTCGGCGCCGCCGTGGGCGCGATGGACTGCACGATGAACGTGCAGGCCGTCATCGTCGAGCGCGAAGCGCGGCGGGTGATGATGTCCGGCTTCCATGCCTTCTTCAGCATCGGCGGCTTCCTTGGCGCGGCCACCATGACCGTGCTGTTGTCCGCACAGCTGCCGCCACTGGCATCGGTGCTGATCGGCGTTGGCGCCATGCTGCTGGTGATGCTGCTGTCGGCGGCGTACTGGCACAGCGAACGCATGCCGCACGACACACCGATGTTGGCCCTGCCGCACGGCATCGTGCTGTTCATCGGCGTGCTGGCGTTCGTCGCCTTCCTCGTTGAAGGCGCGATGCTGGACTGGAGCGCGGTCTTCCTCAGCGATGTGCGTCGCGTCGATGCCAGCCTCGCCGGTATCGGCTATGTAACCTTCACCCTGACCATGACCGTGGCGCGCCTGTTCGGCGACGCACTGGTGGCACGCGTAGGCCGTGAGCGCGCGATCGTGTTCGGTGCGCTGCTCGCCGCCGCGGGAGTGCTGGTGCTGACCCTGGTCACCCCGTGGCAGGCGTCGCTGGTGGGCTATGTGCTGGTCGGCCTCGGTTGCGCCAACATCGCACCGGCACTGTTCTCGCTGGCCGGCCACCAGACCCGCATGCCCGGCGCACTGGCAATCACCGCCGTTTCCACGCTGGGCTTTGCCGGCATCCTTGCTGGCCCAGCACTGATCGGTTTTGCTGCCAACCACTTCGGCCTGATCGCTGCGTTCATCGGCGTGGCCACGGCCTTGTTGCTGGTGGCCGTGTCCACACGTTGGCTGCGGATGTAGCCCAGGGCCTCAGCGCCGCCTGTGCCGCAGCTTCATCCGCAATCGCCGATAGCCGATCACCGTCGCCGTGGCACACAGCGCGGTGCCAGCAGCGCTCAGCAGCAGCAACACCGCCAGCCGGGCACCTTCCTGGCGCAGCATCGCCGGCAGGTCCCAGCTGTGCAGGAAGTAGAACAGCCAGCGCCCCACGCGCTCGCGATGCCCCATCGTCAGCAACGGATCACCCGTGGCCAGATCGAGATAGACGCGCGTCGCCTCGGCATCGCCGAAGTCCACCACTGCCACCGGGAAGCGGCGTACCGCTGCACCATTCATGGCCTCGGGCGCACGCGGATAGAAGTAGGCATCCGCGGCCTGCTGCACCACGAAGACCTGCATCGGCGCAGCGGACAGCGCACGCACCTTCTGCTGCAGCCACGCGGCCGGCAGCAACCGCGCAACCTGCAAGTGCCCATTGCCGCTGGACACGATGCGGGTCTCGCCCCGCCCGTCCAGCAGCACTGCGAACAGCTCGCCTCCGATGCGGCGCCACTGGATCTCGACTGGTTGGAAGCGCTCAGCATCGGCCACCGCCAGAAGCTTCGCCGGCTCACCCAACGCGCCATCCACCGTTACCGCGCTGCCACGATAGCGTTCAACATCGATCGCCTCGCGCGTGCTGCTGAAGACCCCCAATGGATTCATCGACATCAGCCCGCTGAAGATCCAGGTGAACACGAAGGCCGCAGCCATCAGTCCGATCAGATGGTGCCAGCGCATCCACGGTTCGACGTACGGCGTCTTCGCACCGGAGCGGTAGCGCCCGCGGAAACGCCAGCGCCACACACCCACCACGATGCCGCTGACCGCCGCCACCGTGCACAGCGCGGACAGCACGATCACCACCCACGTCCAGACCGGATCCACCGACTGCATGCGCAGGAAATACAGCCAGTGCAGCCAGGCCCCCACATAGTTCCAGCGCTGCTGCACATGCGGTGCGTCCAGCACCACTTCACCGGTGCGCGAGGACACATACAGGTCACCGGGCTGTGCGCCCCCCACCTCCACCCGGTACAGCGGCCGGTGCGCGTCCAGCGCGCGCGAATGCGTCCAACGGTCCTCTTCCACGCGCATTGCACCGACAAAGGCCGGGCCGCCAGCAAACTGTGCCGCTGACGCTTCGGCGCGCTGTGCCGACACTGGCAGCAGGGCCTGGCCGGTGACGGCTGACCACGCCCCCACGTTGCTTCCCGTGCGCACCACATACGCAGGCTCGCCACGCAGCGTGGTCAGCGCCACGGCCTCCGGCTCGGCCTGCACGGCTGCAGGCAGCACCGACAGCCCGCGCAGATCGCGGGCCTCCGGCAGCACCGGCAATGCCGCCAGACGTTCACCGGGCGTCAGCTTCGGGTAGCCAATGCACAACATCACCATGCCGCTGACGAACCACAACAGCATCAGCAGGCATCCGCCGATGCCGAGCCAACGGTGCACCAGGTAGGTCCAGCGCTTGGCAGTGGATCGCAGCGACATGGTGCGTGTCCTCAGAAGCGATGGTCGACGGTGAACTCGACGCGACGATCCGCGCCCAGCAGCCACTGCGTGCTGGTGTAGTACGCGGTGGCGTAGTACGCCTTGTCGAATACGTTGAACAGGAGCGCTGACAATCGCGTGCGCGGTGCTGCCTGCCAGGTCAGCGCCAGATCAGTGGTGCTGTAGCTGGGCAACTCCAGCGTGTTGGCATTGTCTGCGTAGCGCTTGCCGACATAGCGAACGCCACCCGCCGCGCTCCAGTCCGGTGCGAACTGCCAGCTCAACCACACATCGGCCAGGCGTTCGGCCACGTTCGGCGGCACGTTGCCATCGCGCGAGACCAGCATCGGCGGCGAACCTGTGGTCTCCAGGAAGTCCTCGAACTCGGCCTTCAGCACCGTGGCGTTGGCATCCAACGTCCAGTGCGGCGCGACGTTCCAGTTCAACGACGCCTCGATACCACGCGAGGTCTGCGCGCCCACCTGCACGCGGCGGTCCGGCACCAGCGGATCGCGGCTGAGCAGCCCGGTCTTGCGGATGCGATACGCCGCCAGCGTCCACTCGCCGCCATCGAAGGCCTGCTTCAGGCCCACCTCGATCTGCCGCCCCTTGGCCAGGTCGAAGGCACCGTTGGCCGGGCTGATCATCAGCAGGCCACTGACCGGGTCCGCCGCCTGCGAGTACTGCGCATACAGGCTCAGCGTCGGCTGCAGCGCGAATACCGTGCCTGCACGCCAGCCGGTGCTACTGTAGGTCTTCGAGAACGCATTCTGGCCGCTGATCAGATCGGTACGGTCGATGCGCGCGCGGTCGTGGCGCAGCCCACCCAGCACCGACCAGCGCTCGCTCAGCGCCAACCGGTCTTCCGCGAACAGCGCGTACTGCTCGGCACGATTGCGGTAGCGCGGCAGGTTCGGCGCGTCGCTGGCGAACTGGCCCGGCACCGGATCGAACGGATCGACCGGGCCCGAGCTGCCGGCATAGGTGTTGTTGGTGTGCTTGAAGTGCGCGCGGTTGGCGTCCAGGCCCACCGCGAAGTTGTTCTGCAGGCCACCCGCCGTTCCCTGCACGCGCAGCGTCGAGGTCAGTCCGGTCTGGTCCTGGTTGTGGGTGATCTCGGTATTGCCAGATCGATCGATCAAGCCGGTAGCGCGGTTGTAGACATAGGCCTCGGCATTGCGCCAATCGCGCTGGCTGTCGATCTGGTAGAGGCGCGTGCGCCATTCCACGTTCGCGTTCGGTGTCCACAGCGCATCAAGCTGGGTCCAGCGGTCGCGATAGCGGATCTGGCTGTCGTCCACGTTGTAGTTGCGGTGGCGCAACGCCTCCAGCTGGCGGCCCTCGACCAGCGGCGTGCCGAAGTAGCGCATCGGTTGCTGGTAGCCCTGCGCATGGGTGAGGGTCAGCTGCAGGTCCGCGCGCGGCTGCCACAGCAACGCGCCGGAGAATGTCGCGTCACTGTTGCGCCCACGATCGACCCAACCACCGCTGTAGTTGCCACTCACGTCCAGCCGGTAGGCCAGCTCGGGCGTCAGCGCGCCACCGCTGCCGAAGCCCAGGCGCGCGGTGTCCTCGCTGCCCACGGTTACGCTGATCTCGTTCTCGATCGCACCACGCGTGGGCTTCTTCGGCACGATGTTGATCACGCCGCCGATCGCACCGTCGCCATGGATGACCGACGCCGGCCCACGCAGCACTTCGATGCGCTCGATCGACCAGGTATCGAACGGGAAGGTGATGCCCACGCCGCCGTACTGGCGCAGCCCGTCGTACAGGCGCATCACCGAAGCGCCATCGGTGAAGCCGCGGCTGGACAGCGCGCTCAGGCCGTTGCCGGGGTGCGGCATCGCACTGATCGCACCTGCCCGGCTGATCGCATCGTTGAGGTTGCTGTCGCCACGCTGTTCCAGTTGTTCGCGCGAAATCACCGTCAGGCTGGCCGGTGTCTGCAGCACGCTCAGGCCCAGCGCGGAACCGGCGTTGGCGGTGGACGACAGCTCACCGCTGCGGGTATCGACCACCCGCACGGTATCCAGCGTGGTCGGTGGTGCCGCATCGGCGGCAAGCAGGGGCGCGGCGTGCATGAGCAACGCGCACAGGACAGGCAGCGTCGCCCGGCGCAGGTGCGCGGAGTTGGGGTTCGTTTTCATTTGTTCACGGCATGCAAGGCCACCCCGCAATGGCAGGGCAGCAATCAGAAAGGGACAAACACGCGCGTGCGGGCACCGGCCGTGGCCGGCAACCTCATGGAAAAATGCTCAATGCAACGCGCGTGCGGCTCAGGCGGCCATCATGGCTGGCGGCCCACGCGCTCCCAATGTGCCGCTGATCCGTTGCGGCAACGTCTGCACCGCACCGCGCAGTGCGCGGCACACCGGTGCCATCGGCGCCAACAGCAGCACTGCCGCCACCAGCAGGGTGATCAGCCGTGCAGCGATCAGGCAGTAATCGCAGTCCACACCCATCTCATGATCGGCGTGTGGATCGGCAGGTGGCTTCTTTGCGGCCTCGCCGTGCGGCATCGCCATCGCGTGGTGGTCATGATGGCCTTCCATCGCGTGCTGCGCATGCTCTGCGTGCATCGCGTGGTCCATGGCGGCCACCGGTGCTGCAGCAGCCACGTGACCGTGCGCCAGCCAGCGGCTCACCAGCGGGGCGAGCAGCACCAGCAGCATGGCAAGCCATGCCAGGGCCTGGAACCGGCGGTGGAGAGCAGAACGGCGCACGCCGCCATTCTACGGGGCCCTGACCAACCTTGGACCAGGTTCAGGGTTTGCCCCCTGCGACACGGTGACGCAGGGCTGCCCTCCCCCGCGCACGCCCTCCATTCAGTAGATCCACGCCATGCGTGGATGCTTTTCGCGCATCAACTCACGTACTGGGCCACACCATTACCGAACGACCAGTTTTCCCGCTTCACTTCCACCAGGTTGATGAACACATCCTCTCGGCGGATACCCACCGCCGCATGCAGGCCATCGGCAATGCCCAGGTACAACGCTTTTTTCTGCTCCAGCGTGCGTCCCTCGTTCCAGGTGATCTGGATGCAGATGAAATCGTCGGTGCGGTCCACGCCCAGGTAACCGGGGTCGTAGATCAACGTGCCCGGCTCGTGTTGCTGGAAGATCTGGAAGCGATCGTTCTCCGGCACGCCCACCGCGCGCATGGCCTGGTAGATGGTTTCGCCGACGCGTTGCAGGTAGTCGGCGGATTTACCTTTGCGAAGATCGATACGGGCGAGCGGCATGGTGGCACTCCAGAGTGGATGGGCACGGCAACGGGCTGAGACTACGCCTGCCCGGGGCGGTGGGACAGCGCAGGAATGGAACCCTCTGCTTCCATTCGTGGCACGGGCCCGCCCACGTGCGTAACGAAGGCGACCCGGACGAACAGTTGGGCGCCTTCCACACCGACGGGCTGATCGTGGCCGCGCGACAGCTGGTACGCGAGGCACATCATTGCCTCTCCGGCGACGACGCCTGACCGGCCCGGATATGCGCCCGCTACAATCGAGCAGGGAGCGCAGGAGACCGCAATGGACGCCGAACACCTGGAGTACTTCAAGGCCGCACTGGAAGGCCGCGCAAGCGTGGGCTGGAACGTCTGGTTCACCGCCAACCAGCAGGCGCTGGCACAACACCTGAGCCGTCCTGCACTGCTGCGCTTGAAGTTCAGCAAACTGGATGAAGCCGAACGCCTGCTGGCCGAGGCCGGCATCGTGTCCTGCAGCACAGCGGGCAAGCGCTACGAAATGTACTGCGCGCAGTTCTCGGTGGACGTGGTGGACGCGAACGGTCGCCCGCTACCGGCCATCTGGCGCGCGGCGCACGGCGGTGCCATCGGCCTGCTTGCCGATGGTGAGCAGGAGGCCGGCCAGGCGAAGCTGCTCGCGGAATTCCGCCGCGTCCGCAAGCGCGGACTGCAGCAGGCCCATGAATGGTTGGCCGATCTGTGCTTTGAAGGCGAGATGGAACTGAGCGGCGGCAATGCCGATGTGGGCCGTAGCCTGCTGGCGGTGGTGGTGCGGGCCGGCAGCGGTCACGACCTGCTGGATGCAACCGCGATGATCGCGCGCGAGCTGCTGGAGGACCTCGGCTGAAACGGTGATCGCTTCGGCGGGCACTACGGAATCACAGGCAACAAAAAAGCCCCCATTGCTGGAGGCTTCTTTCGTTCTGCAACATGGTGGGCGGTACAGGGATCGAACCTGTGACCCTTGCCGTGTGAAGGCAATGCTCTACCGCTGAGCTAACCGCCCGGTGTGTTGCTGAGCCGCTCATTATAGGGGCTTTTCAGAGGCCGTCAACAGTTTTTCACATTCGTGTTCACAGGCGTTTCGGGGCATGCAACCGAGCATGCCCGGCGCTATCGAGGGCGGCAATCCGCGCGCCGTTACATCGTATGCGTCGGCTTGTCCGAACTGGTCAGGCCGGCCAGCAGGGTCTCGATCTTGTGGCGCACGCCCTCGCCTTCGGCACCGTCGGCCAGCTGCACGCCGATGCCGGCGGTGCGGTTACCCTGCGCGCCGGCCGGGGTCACCCAGATCACCTTGCCGGCCACCGGCAGGCGCTCGCTGGAATCGGGCAGGGTCAGCAGCAGGAACACCTCGTCGCCCAGGAAGTAGCGCTTGGGCGTGGGCACGAAGATGCCGCCGTTCTTCACGAATGGCATATACGCGCTGTACAGCGCGGCTTTGTCCTTCACGGCCAGGGACAGGATGCCCTGGCGGGCGTTGCTGGCACTCATCGATTTCCCCTTGCGGCAGGCCGCTCGTTCACCTTGTTCCAGGCCAGCAGCAACTCGACGACGGCAAGGTCTGCACGCACCGTGGTGCGCAGCAGGTCGCGGGTGCGGTTGGCCGCATCGAACCAGGCTGCAAGCTTGTGCAATCGCTCCGGCGTGGTCAAGGCATCGGTGCTGGCCTGGGCCAGCGCCAGGTCGGCAGCGAAGCGCAGGCGCAGCGCCGCGTTGTCATCACCGCACCACTTCTGCGCCAGCTCCACCGCGCCGGTCTTGCCGGCGGCCAGCTGTTCCAGCTCGCGGCCCACTTCGCGGCGCAGGCTCAGGCCATCTTCGCGCAGCCAGTTGTCGGCCTGGCCGGGGTGGCCGCGCGCCGCGTCCAGCGCTTCGCGCGCGGCCGCTTCGCTGTGGCCCTGCTGCTGCAGCCAGGCCAGCGCTTCGTGCTGCGGCGGCAACTTGAATTCCAGACGCTGGCAACGGCTGCGGATGGTCTGCGGCAGGCGCGCCGGGTCGCTGCTGATCAACCACAGGTAGCGGCCGGGCTGCGGCTCTTCCAGCGTCTTCAGCAGCGCGTTGGCCGCCGAGCGGTTGATCGCATCGGCCGGGTCGACGATCACCACCTGCGCCACGCCGTACTGCGGGGTCAGCGCCAGCTTGTCGGTGATCTCGCGCACCTGCTCGATGACGATCTCGGTGCGCAGCTTGTCGCCGCTCTTGTTCGGAATGAAGCTGACCAGCTGCAGGTCAGGATGGGTGCCGGCGGCGATCAGCTGGCGCGTGCGCATGGCATGCGCGGCATCGCCGCGCGCCAGCACGTGGTCGGCCAGCGCCAGTGCCACCTCGCGTTTGCCCAGCCCGGCCGGGCCGCAGATCAGCAGGCCATGACCAAGGCGGTCGGCATCGAGCGCTGCCACGGTCTGATCGAAGGCGCGCTGCTGCCACGGCGAGAATGTGCTCATGCGCCCTCCCCGTCCTGCAGCCAGCGCTCGACCTGCGCGACCACATCAGCCGCTACACGCGCCTGCACCTGGCCGGCGTCGATCAGCGCGAAGCGCTGCGGGTCCTGCTGCGCGCGGCTGCGGAACACTTCGCGCACGCGCTGGAAGAAATCATCCTGTTCGCTCTCGATGCGGTCTGGCCACAGGTCGCGGCCATTGGCGCGCGCGCGGCCTACTGCCACGTCCACGTCCAGCAGCAGGGTCAGGCCCGGCAGCAGGCCCACCGCGCGTCGTTCCAGATCGGCAATCCACTGCGGATCGAGGCCGCGGCCACCGCCCTGGTAGGCATAGCTGGAATCGGTGAAGCGATCACTCAGCACATAGGCGCCGCGCTGCAGTGCCGGATGGATCACCTGGCGCACATGCTGCGCGCGTGCAGCGAACACCAGCAGCAGCTCGGCTTCGGCGCTGAGCGGCTCGGCGGCGATCTCGGCATCGGGTTTCAGCACCAGGCCACGGATGCGCTCGGCCAGCGGCGTACCGCCCGGCTCGCGGGTCAGCACCACCTCGTGGCCGTGGCTGCGCAGGCAGTCACGGATGGCATTGATGGCGGTGGTCTTGCCTGCGCCCTCGCCGCCTTCCAGGCTGACGAAACGCGGGTGGCGAAGCAGCGCGGGACTCATTGCGCCGGGGTCTCCTTGGTACGTTGCTGGCGCAGCTGCTGCAGGTAGCGGGCCACTGCGGCGTTGTGCTGGTCCAGGCTGGGCGAGAACACGTGCGCGCCACTGCCATCGCCGACGGCGACGAAGTACAGCGCGTCGCCCGCTGCAGGTTGCGCGGCCGCCATCAGCGCATCGCGGCTGGGCATGGCGATCGGGGTCGGGGTCAGGCCGGCGCGGGTGTAGGTGTTGTAGGGCGTATCGGTGGTCAGGTCGCGGCGGCGGATGTTGCCGTCATACGCAGCACCGATGCCGTAGATCACGGTCGGGTCGGTCTGCAGGCGCATGCCGATCTTCAGGCGGCGCATGAACACGCCGGCAATCTGCGGGCGCTCGCTGGCCAGCGCGGTTTCCTTCTCGATGATCGAGGCCATCGTCAGCAGCTCGTAGGGCGTGTTGATCGGCAGGTCCGGCGCACGGCTTTCCCAGGCTTCATCCAGTGCGTCCTGCATTGCAGCGTGAGCACGCTTGAGCACATCCAGATCGCTGTCGCCACGCTGGTAGACGTAGGTCTCCGGCAGGAAGCGGCCTTCCGGATGCTGGCCACCGAAGCCGAGGCGCTGCATCAACGCGGCGTCATCGAGGTTGTCGGTGGTGTGCAGCAGCGGCTCGGCGCGCTTGAGCGCGGCACGCAACTGGCGGATGTTCCAGCCTTCAATGATCGTGACGCGGTGCTGCAGCACCTTGCCGGCGCGCATGCGCAGCAGCAGATCACGCGGGGTCAGGTCGCTGCTGAGCGCGTACTCACCCACCTTCAGCTTGCCGGCCGCATCGAGCTGGCGCGCCAGCAGCTGCCACTGCGCGTCCTGGCCCTCGTCCACGCCGGCGTCGCGCAGCTTGCGCAGCACGCTGTTCATGCCATCGCCGCTGGCGATGACCACGCTCTCGGCGGACGGGGTGATCGGGGCGTCGGCGAACCGGGTCTGCTGGTAGAAGAACCATGCGCCCGCGCCGGCCACGACGGCGGCCAGCACCACCACCAGCGTTACCACGAACAGACACCCGCGCTTGGCTCCCGCCATGGACTACCTCTGAACTCGATTCCGTCGTGCAGGATACCGTGCCGGTGGATTGGGGTCATGACCGGGGGCATGCGCCTGTGCCGACCGACGGTCGGCACCCACCCGAACAATGGCACCCATCGGTACCGGTAGTGCCGGCCGCTGGCCGGCAATCGCGCGGATCATGGGTGCATGAGGTTGCCGGCCAGCGGCCGGCACTACCGGAATACGCCTACCCCTGCTGGCCGAGCGCGCGCAGCAGGCCGCGGGCCTTGGCGCGGGTCTCGTCCAGTTCCTTGTCCGGGTCCGAGTCAACCACGATGCCGGCGCCGGTGCGGAAGCTCACCTCGTGGCCATCCACTTCGGCGGTGCGGATCAGGATGTTCAGGTCCAGGTCGCCATCGCGGTTCAGCCAGCCGAACGCGCCGGTGTAGGCACCACGCGGCACCTGCTCCAGCTCGCTGATGATCTGCATGCAGCGCACCTTCGGGCAGCCGGTGATGGTGCCACCCGGGAACGTGGCGGCGATCACCTCGCCGGGGGTGACCTCCGGGCGCAGATGGCCGCTGACGTTGCTGACGATGTGATGCACGTGCGCGTAGCTCTCCACGGTCATCAGCTCATCGACCACCACGGTACCAGGCAGGCAGATGCGGCCCAGGTCGTTGCGCTCCAGGTCGATCAGCATCACGTGCTCGGCACGCTCCTTCGGGTGACCGACCAGTTCCTGGATGCGCGCAGCATCATCGTCCCCCTCGAAGCGCGGACGCGTACCGGCAATCGGCCGGGTCTGCGCGTGGCCGGCATGCACCGACACCAGCCGCTCCGGCGAGGAACTGACCACATGGCGGCCGTGCGCGCTGAACAGGCCGGCGAACGGTGCCGGGTTGGCACGGCGCAGCTGCGCGTACAGCGCCTGCGGGCTGACCGGTGCGGCAAACTGCGCGCTCCAGCGCCGCGACAGGTTCACCTGGAACACATCGCCGGCACGCAGGTACTCGATCACCCGGCGCACGCCATCGGTGAAGCGCTGCGGTGCATCCTCGCCCACCGACTGTGGCGGCTGCCAGCCCTGCCCGGCTTCGGGCAGCGTGGCCGAGGTCAGTGCCACCAGCGCATCCAGCAACGCCTGCTCGCCGGCTTCGGCGATGACGAAGCTGGCCTCGTTGTGATGGTCGTGCAGCACCGCGGCCGGGCAGCGCAGTGCCAGTGCGGTCGGGCGGCCGTCCTCGCGCGCACGCGCCGGCAGCACCGGTTCTATCTGGCTGGCCACTTCGTAGTCCAGCATCAACGCCCAACCACCGCGGAACGGCAGGCTGTGGCTGCCGTCATGCGGCAGGCGTTCGTGCTGCCAGGCGCGGTCCAGCACCTGCAGGAAGCTGCCGGCCTGCACCGCATCATGCTGGTCGCGCACCTGGCCATCGGCATCCAGCCGCAGGCTATCGCCCTGCGCCGCCAGCAGCAGGCTCCAGCGGCCCTGGGCGGTGCCCGAGGCGGTGGATTCCATCAGCAGCGGGAAGCGTGCCGGGTCGTGCTGCTGCAGAGCCAGCAGATCGATCGGGTGCGGCAGCGGGTGGATCAGCGGTGCGTGGGTCATGGCGGCCAGTTCGGGGATTCAGATGCACGGAAGCCGCCTTGCGGCGGCCTCCTCGTGCGTAACGCACGTTCAGTCGAGCATGGCTCGACTCTACACAAGGGCGGAGTCGAGCGTGGCCCGACGCTACAACTCGGTCAGACGCGCTTGAAGATCAGCGTGCCGTTGGTGCCGCCGAAGCCAAAGCCATTGGACATCACCACGTCGACCTTGGCCTGGCGCGCTTCGTTGGGCACGTAGTCCAGATCGCAGCCTTCGCCCGGCTGCTGCAGGTTGATGGTCGGCGGAATGACATTGTCCTGCAGCGCCATCACCGAGAAGATCGCTTCCACGCCGCCGGCAGCGCCCAGCAGGTGGCCGGTCATCGACTTGGTGGAGCTGACCATCATCTTGTAGGCGTGGTCGCCGAAGGCGGTCTTCATCGCCATGGTCTCGCCCAGGTCGCCCAGCGGCGTGGAGGTGCCGTGCGCGTTGAGGTAGCCCACCTGTTCCGGGGTCACGCCGGCGTCCTTCATGGCCATGACCATGCAGCGGGCGGCGCCTTCGCCGTTCTCGCTCGGTGCGGTCATGTGGTACGCGTCGGAGCTGGCGCCGAAGCCGGCCAGTTCGCAGTAGATCTTCGCGCCACGTGCCTTGGCGTGCTCATACTCTTCCAGGATCAGGATGCCGGCGCCGTCGCCCAGCACGAAGCCGTCACGGTCCTTGTCCCACGGGCGCGAGGCCTGTTCCGGGGCGTCGTTGCGAGTGCTCATGGCCTTCATCGCGCAGAAGCCGCCCAGTGCGGTCGGCGACGAGCCACGCTCGGCACCACCGACCACCATCACGTCGGCATCGCCGTACTGGATCATGCGCATGGCGGTGCCGATCGAATGGTTCGAGGTCGCGCACGCAGACACCGCCGAGAACGACGGGCCCTTCAGGCCGGTGATGATGCTCAGCTGGCCCGGCAGCATGTTGATGATGGTCTTGGGCACGTAGAAGGGCGAGATCTTCTTGCCCTCATGGAACTCGATGGTCTGCTCTTCGATGCCGAGCAGGCCGCCGATGCCGGCGCCGACGATGGCGCCGATGCGCTCGGCATTGGCGTCGGTGATCTCAAGGCCCGAGTCATGCAGGGCCATGAACGAGGCACCGAGGCCGTAATGGATGAACGGGTCCATCTTCTTGGCATCCTTGCCGCTGACCCGGAATTTGCCGAACAGTTCATTGTCGGCGGTGATGTCGAATCCCTTGACCTCACCTGCAATCTTGGTGGTGAACCGATCCAGATAGGCATCAGAAACGTTGGTCAGCGGACCGATGCCCGAACGACCCTGGGTGATGCCTTCCCAGCTGCTGGCCAGATCATTGCCCAACGGCGAGACGATACCCAGGCCGGTTACGACGACGCGACGCTTCATTGCTGATTCTCCTGGCCCGGATGATTTCAACGGGCAACTCGGTTTGCTTCGGTGTGATGCTCAAACACACGGGGCCGCAACAGCGGCCCCATGGGGTGCGGTGCGCGGCGAGCGTGAGCCCGCGCGCGCACTGCCGTCTGACATCAGGCCTTGACGTGGGCCTTGATGTAGTCGATGGCGGCCTGCACGGTGCTGATCTTCTCGGCTTCTTCGTCCGGGATCTCGCACTCGAATTCTTCTTCCAGGGCCATCACCAGCTCGACGGTGTCCAGCGAGTCAGCGCCCAGGTCATCGACGAACGATGCGCTGTTGGTGACTTCTTCTTCCTTGACGCCAAGCTGTTCGACGACGATTTTCTTGACGCGTTCTTCGATGGTGCTCATGGGATCTCGCTCCAGATGGAGTTGTGGTTCAAAAGTGGTCGCCATCAAAGGCGATGGCCGTGGGATAGTGTAGTGGAAACCGGCGCAGCCTTGCATCGCAGCAAAAACCTCCGCAGATCAACCACTTGCGGCGCAATCCCTGCGCCCCTTGCTTACGGCATGTACATGCCACCGTTCACATGGAGGGTTTCGCCGGTGATGTAACCGGCAGCCGGGCCGGCCAGGAAGGCCACCGCATGAGCGATGTCTTCCGGCGAACCCAGGCGTTCGAGGGCGATGTCGTTGATCAGCGCGGTACGCGCTTCTTCCGGCAACGCCTTGGTCATGTCGGTGTCGATGAAGCCGGGTGCGACAACATTGACGGTGACACCGCGCGAACCGATTTCCTTGGCCAGCGACTTGCTGAAGCCGATGATGCCGGCCTTGGCGGCAGCGTAGTTGGCCTGGCCGGCATTGCCGGTCACGCCCACCACCGATGCGATGTTGATGATGCGGCCCTTGCGCGCCTTCATCATGCCGCGCATCACCGCCTTGCTGGTGCGGAACACGCTGGTCAGGTTGGTGTCGATGATCGACGCCCAGTCCTCGTCCTTCATGCGCATCAGCAGGTTGTCGCGGGTGATGCCGGCATTGTTCACCAGGATCGAGATCGGGCCGAATTCCTTGGCAATGCCATCGAGCACGCTGTCCAGCGCGGCGGCGTCGGTGACGTTCAGCGCGCGGCCGTGGCCACCGTGGGCGGCCAGGCGCTCACCGATCGCGGCGGCGCCGGATTCAGTGGTGGCGGTGCCGATGACTGTGGCGCCCTGGGCGGCCAGCAGATCGGCGATGGCGGCACCAATGCCACGGCTGGCGCCGGTGACCAGTGCGATTTCACCCTGCAGGGGCTTGCTCATGATGTTTTCCTCAGGCTGGGACGGCCGCCGTTCCCGTACCGCTTGCAGCGGCCACCGGTACGGTCGGCAGGAACAAGGGGGATCAGGCCGACCATGCCTCGCGGGCGGCTTCGAAGTCGCCTGGCGTGGCCAGCGAACGGCCGTCGATGGCCTTGTCGATACGCTTGACCAGACCGGTCAGCACCTTGCCCGGGCCGCACTCGGCGATCCGGGTGACGCCACGGCCAGCCAGCGCCTGCACGCACCCGGTCCACTGCACCGGCTGGTACAGCTGCTGGACCAGCGCGGTACGGATCGCGTCAATGCCGTCATGCACCTTGGCGTCGACGTTCTGCACCACCGGCAGCTGCGGCGCCTGCCAGGCCAGGCCGGCCATCACTTCGGCCAGGCGGTTGGCGGCTTCGCGCATCAACGGGGTGTGCGAGGGCACGCTCACGGCCAGCTTGACCGCCTTGCGCACGCCCTTCTCGGCCAGCAGCGCCAGCGCACGGTCGACCGCGTCGGCGTCGCCACCGATCACGATCTGGCCCGGCGAATTGAAGTTGGCCGGCACCACCACCTGGCTGCCTGCGGCTTCGGCGCAGACGTCCAGCACCAGCTGGTCTTCGGCGCCGAGCACGGCGGCCATGGCACCGACGCCGGCCGGTGCGGCTTCCTGCATCAGCTGGCCGCGCAGGCGCACCAGGTGCGCACCGTCATGCAGGCTCAGCGCGCCAGCGGCAACCAGGGCGGTGTACTCGCCCAGGCTGTGACCGGCCAGCACCGACGGGCGCGGACCGCCCACGGCGTTCCAGGCGCGCCACACGCCGATGCTTGCGGCCAGCAGGGCCGGCTGGGTGTATTCGGTGCGGTTGAGCATTTCCTCCGGGCCACCCTGGGACAGCGCCCACAGGTCGACGCCGGCACCATCGGATGCCTCGGTGAAGGCTTCACGCACCTGCGGGTGCAGTTCAGCCAGCTCGGCCACCATGCCCACAGACTGCGAGCCCTGGCCGGGGAAGACAAAAGCGAGGGTGGATACGGTCACGCGGTCATCCGCTTGTTGCAATCGAAGCGGGCCATGATAAGGGGGAACATGCCGTGTCGTCTGTACGTGCGCGTATGCACGCGTATGGTGGGCCAGCCGCGGAACGCCGCCGGGCATGGCCCGGCGGACGCACAGTCAGCAGAACAGCTGCAGGACGTCCAGATCGCCGTCGGCGAGGAAATCCACGCACAGGCCCACCAGCATCAGCACGCCAGCGGTGCTGGCGCCATGGGCGATGAAGATGGAGTGGGCCAGCGCGCGCGCCGAGCGGCCCAGCTTCATGCAGACCCGGGCCAGGCTGCGCAGGCGGCCAGTGACCGCGTGCACGTGCTCGCGCACCGGCGCCTGCGCATCGCCCATCGCCTCGGCCATCATCGCCTGCAGGTGCTCGGGGCGGTCGGCGTAGTACTTGGCCACGCCATAGCCGAACATCAGCCAGTCGCGGGCCTGCGCTTCGGACAGATCCATCACTTCCAGCGGATCTTCCTCGAAGTCGATGAAACCGACCTTCTCGCCATCCCAGGTGAGATTGCGCGGCAACGGCTGACCGAAATAGGCGCCGCGCGCATGCGCTGCGGCAATGGCCAGCATGGCCGCCATCACCAGGCGGTCGCGACCGGCCTCGTCGGCTTCGCGCAGGCAGGTATTGAACGAACTGCCGTTGTCGCCGATCACCAGCGCAGCATGGCCGGTGCCCAGCACATCGGGCACGTTCACGCCCTGCGCCTGCAGTTCTGCAAGGCGACGGGCTTCGGTTTCGCGCGCGGCGTCACCGCCACGGTGCGGCGGCGGGCGCAGGGCATCCAGATGGAAACGACGGGCAACAAAATTGAGCAGGCCAAGGGCCAGCGCGCGGCTTCCCTTGCCGTACTGCTTCAGCCAGGCACGTTGCCCTTCTATGACGATGGGCTCAACCATGACAGGTCCTCCTTAAACGCGTTACGGCCCCAAAGGGGCCGCAACGACAAAGCTTCACGTTGTCGTAACTTGCACTATCAATAGCGCAGCAGAGCCGAACCCCACGTGAAGCCGCCGCCGAAGGCTTCCAGCAGCAGCAGCTGGCCACGTTCGACCTTGCCCGAGCGCACGGCGGCGTCCAGCGCCAGCGGCACCGAGCCGGACGAGGTATTGCCGTGCTTGTCGACGGTGACCACGACCTGGTCCATCGACATGTCCAGGCGCTTGGCGGTGGCTTCGATGATGCGCAGGTTGGCCTGGTGCGGAATCAGCCAATCCAGGTCGGACTTGTCCAGGCCGTTGGCAGCCAGAGTCTCGTCCACGACCGAGTCCAGCGCCTTGACGGCGTACTTGAACACGTCGTTGCCCTTCATGTTGATGGTGCCGCCACCATTGGCGCCGTCCTTGAAGCCGGTCGAAACGCCAACCGGGTTCCACAGCAGCTCCTTCTTGCTGCCATCGGCATGCAGGTGGGTGCTGAGGATGCCGGTGTCTTCGTCGGCCTTGAGCACGACAGCACCGGCGCCATCGCCGAACAGCACGCAGGTGGTGCGATCGTTCCAGTCGACCATGCGGGTCAGCGTTTCGGTGCCGATCACCAGCACGTGCCTGCAGTCGCCGGAGCGGATGAACTTGTCGGCCACGCCCAACGCGAACACGAAGCCCGAGCAGGCGGCGTTGACGTCGAAGGCGGGGCACCCGGCCACACCGAGCTTTGCCTGGATCAGGCACGCGGTGGACGGGAAAATGAGATCAGGGGTGGTCGTGCCGACCACGATCATGTCGAGCTGCGAGGCGTCGATGCCTGCGGCCTCAAGCGCGCGCAGTGCGGCGTTGTAGCCAAGGTCGCTGGTGGTTTCGCCTTCGGCCGCGATGTGCCGCTCACGAATGCCGGTGCGCGACTGGATCCACTCATCCGAGGTTTCGACCATTTTTTCCAGGTCGGCGTTGGTCAGGACTTTTTCCGGCAAATAGCTACCGGTGCCCGCGATCCTCGAGTAGATCCGCTTGCTCATCATGTTTCCTGTTGCGCGGGCCGCCGATCACCGGCACACCCGGGAAAGAAGGCAAAGGCCGCTGCCCGGAGGCAGCGGCCTTCCCGGCACATCAATCTTCTTCGACGGCCGAGGTCTTGGTCTGGATGACCTTCTTGCCGCGGTAGAAACCATCGGCAGTGATGTGATGACGCAGGTGCACTTCGCCGGTGGTCGGGTCGGTCGACAGCTGCTTGGCGCTCAGGGCGTCATGCGCACGACGCATGCCGCGGCGGGACGGGGTGACACGGGATTTCTGCACAGCCATGGGATTGCTCCAAACTCGGTTCGTTTTGCTTCGTCGTATCGTCGCGCAGGACGCCAGCGCCCAGCACACTTTCGCTTTCGCCGCAGCCGCCGACGACAATCCGGCTGCTATTGTTTCTTCAGTGCCGCCAACGCCGCGAACGGGTTGGCCTGCTTTGTTTCTTCTTCGCTCGGCGCCCAGTCCTTGTCGACTGCTTCACCGTCGGGCGACAGCGGCACCACAGGCACCGCCAGCACCAGCTCGTCCTCGACCAGGTCCAGCGGACGCAGCTGGCCGTCTTCCGGCACCAGCAACGCCTCGTACTCCTCCGGCAGGGACGATTCCTCGTCCTCGTCGCGGATCAGGCCAAGCCTCTGGGTCACCTTCACCGGCAACAGGAATCGCTGCATGCTGCGCTGACAGGTCAGCGGCAACGCGGTGTCGATGGTCAATTCCACATAGGATACCCGCAAGACGTCGTCGCGACCGAATTCAAGCGAGTAATTGCACTCACCGTCGGTATCTGCGACCAACCCCTGCAGGCGGGTCAATTCAGCCAGGGACACCTGACCGTCGAAGCGCCTTCGCGCTACAACCATCCGCCAGGCATCCAGCGTTTCGGGCACGTTCGCGGACATAAGCCGCTGAATAGTAAGGATCGGGGCGGCGGCTGTCAAATGCCCGCCATACAGGACTTGCCGCTGGCGCTGCGGACACGCCAGACTGCCGCGCCCTGCCCCGGTATTCTCGCATGTCACTGGTCCTGGCCTCCACCTCCCGCTACCGCCGCGAGCTGCTGCAGCGATTGGGCCTTGCCTTCGACTGCGCGCGCCCGGAGGTGGATGAAACCCCGTTGAATGGCGAAGCGCCGCCGGCTCTGGCCACGCGCCTGGCTGCGGCCAAGGCCGCCGAGGTGGCTGCCCGCCATCCGGGCGCCTGGGTAATCGGCTCGGACCAGGTCGCGGACCTGAACGGCCAGCCGCTGGGCAAACCCGGTACGGTCGAGGCCGCCTGTGCGCAGCTGGCAGCGATGTCCGGGCAGACGGTACGCTTCCATACCGCCGTCTGTCTCAGCCGTGATGGAGAATCATTCACGGCCGTCGATCTGACCGAAGTCTGCTTCCGCGCACTGAAACCGGACGAGATCGCCCGCTACGTGACCACCGAGCAGCCACTGGACTGCGCCGGCAGCTTCAAATGCGAGGGCCTGGGCATCAGCCTGTTCGACGCCATCGACAACCGCGACCCGACCGCGCTGGTCGGCCTGCCGTTGATCGCGGTGTGCGGACTACTGCGCAGGGCCGGTTTCGCGGTGCCCTGAACTGTAGCGTCGAGCCCTGCCCGACTGCTTCTGCTGTAGATGGCAGGCGGCCCGGAAAAAGCAGTCGAGCATGGCTCGCCCCTACAAAAGCAGAAGCCTCAACGGACCTCGAACGGCTGCTCCTGCCATTGCTCCACGCTGCCATCGCGGCCATACAGGCGCAGGCCCAGCCAATGCCTGCCCGGCGCCAGCGTGGTGGTATCCAGCGATGCGTCGAAGCCCACCGCCGGGTGCTGCGGATCGGTGCTGTCCGGCCACACGGGGCGCACGTCGAACACACGCCCATAGCGGGCGTCACCGATGGAACGGCCATCGACCAGCACTTCGACGCGTGCCAGGCCGACGCCATCCTTGAACGCCCAGCCCTTGATCGCGAACGTGCCGGACACCTTCTCGCCATTGGACGGCGCATCCAGCCACGCCATCGCCGGCGTCACGCACGGCCCTTCCGCGCGCTGCACCGGCAGGCGGAACAACAGGAAGCGCTGGAACCCGTGATCACTGCTGACCACGCGTGGCGCAGGCATCGGCCCCACCTGATCGCAGATGGCGTGATAGCGCTCCAGCAGTTCGCGATAGCGCTGGTCACTGGGTGACAGCACCAGCAGCATCGGCGCCGTGCGCTCGCCCTCATGCAGCAGGCCCCACTGTGCCAGCTGCGCGGTGCGGCCATGCTTGTCATTGAGCGGATGCGGCAGCACCTTGATGTTGCCATTGCCCAGCTGGAAGCCCAGCTCGGCGCCAACCTTGAAGTTGCCGGCCAGCACGCGCGTCCCTTCCGGCATCTGCCGCAGCTCTTCATGGACCGCTACGGCCAGTGGTTGCCAGCCAGCGAAATTGCGCGGGTAGTACTTGCTGCCGGCCATCTGCTCGCGCAGTGCCGGCGTGGATGCCATCAGGTAGTAGCCGAACGCCAGCACCATGCCCGCGCCTGCCAGCCACCAGCCGGTGCGGCGCAGCCAGCGCGGCCAGCCGTTGAGCACTACCGGCACCGCCACCAGCAGTGCGAGGTAGCCCGGCAGCGGCCAATGGAAACTGATCCGCTCGACGTCAGTGAAGAAGCCAAGCACGAAAATGCCCAACGTGGATACGCCGCCCACCAGGCCGAAATAGCGCCACTGCACGCGCGCACCGCCACCGCTCCGGGTTCCTGCCAGCGCCACCTTCCACATCGCCATGCACAGGATCGGCGTCACCAGCATCGGCTGGATCACCAGGAACCACAGCCCGCCCCATTCAAAGGCCCAGGGATGACGCTCGACCACCTGGAATTTCAGACCGGCATCGTGGTTGTCCGCATTCCACGCCAGCAGTGGCAGCCATGCCAGCACGCCCACCGCCAGTGCGACCCATACGCGCGGATCGGCCAGCATGCGCCGCCCCTGCGGCAATGCCAGCAGCGCGATGAAACCGACGCCGATGACACCGATGAAACGGTAGTGGCTGAGTGCACCGATCAGCAGGCCCAGCGCCAGCTTCATCGCCGAGGAGGCATCCACGTTGTGCAGCAGGCGCGCACCGGCGTGCAGGCAGATCACCGCCGCCAGCGCCATCGGCACGTCGGGTACCGCCAGCAGGCCCAGCGTCGCCGACAACGGCATCAACAGCGTGAGGCTGCCCGCCTGCCAACCCGCCACATTGCCGAACCAGCGCGTGGCCGTGCGCACCACCAGCAGCGGCAACAGCGCACCGATGGCCAGGAACGGCAGGCGCAGCGCAAGCACGTGATGACCGCCGAGCTCCACGCCCAGGCGGGCCAGCCAGGCGGTCAACCCGGGCAGATCCGAATAGGCCGCGGCCAGATGCTGGCCTTCCTGCCAATAGAACGCTTCGTCGACGAACAGCGGCAAGCGCGCGGCAACGATCAGCTTGGCCGCTGTGACCAGCGTCCATAACCAGAGAAATATCGTCCGTGCGCGCTGTTCGCCTTGCATTGCTCTATGGATAATCGAGTGGATTCCAGATCTGAGACGATCATGCCAGCTTCGTCCCCCAACCCCAGCATGCTAACCGATCAATTGCGTCAGGCCCTGCGGGAGGCACAGGATCAGGTGAACGCACTGGTACTGGGCAAGGTGCCGGAAGTCAGGCTGGCGTTCGTCGCATTGCTGTCCGGCGGTCACCTGCTGATTGAAGATCTGCCCGGCCTGGGCAAGACCACGCTGGCGCATGCGCTGGCCAGCAGCCTCGGCCTCAGCTTCCAGCGCGTGCAGTTCACCTCCGATCTGTTGCCCGCCGATGTGCTGGGCGTGTCGGTGTATGAAGCCGGCAGCCGTCAGTTCCAGTTCCACCCCGGCCCGGTGTTCACCCACGTACTGCTGGCCGACGAGATCAACCGCGCACCACCGCGCACGCAGAGCGCGTTGCTGGAAGCGATGGCCGAGCAACAGGTCACCCTGGATGGACAGACCCATGCCCTGCCCGATCCTTTCTTCGTGATCGCCACGCAGAACCCGGTGGATCTGTCCGGCACGTTCCCGCTGCCGGATTCGCAGCTGGACCGCTTCCTGCTGCGACTGGCGATGGGTTACCCCAGCGCGCAGGCCGAGCGCGAGCTGCTGCGCGGCAGCGATCGCCGCGACCTGATCGCGCGTGCCGTACCGAAACTGGATGACACCCAGGTGCGCGCGCTGCGCGACGCGGTGAACCAGGTGCATGCCAGCGACGCGCTGATCGACTATGTGCAGGCGCTGCTGACCCGCAGCCGCCAGCATGCCGGTGTGCGCGTGGGCCTGTCGCCACGTGCGGGCCTGGCGCTGCTGCGCGCGGCCAAGGCACATGCCCTGCTGCTGGGGCGCGGCCATGTGGTGCCCGAAGACGTGCAGACCCTGTTCGTGGCGGTGGCCGGTCACCGACTGGTGGCGGAAGCCGAATCCAGTTCGGGTCCGGCACTGGCGCGCGCGATCCTGCAGACCGTCGCGGTGGACTGAGCGTGGCCACACGCTGGGCACGCATGCAGCTGCTGGCTCGGCCACGCAGGCCCGAAGCCTTGCCGAGGCGGCTGGACCGCCATCGCATCTATGTGCTGCCCACCCGCTTCGGCCTGTTCGTTGCCACCCTGCTGGCGGCCATGCTGCTGGGCGCACTGAACTACAACAACAACCCGGCGCTGCTGCTGGCCCTGCTGCTCGCGGCAGCAGCAATCGCCAGTGCCATTGCCGCGCATCTCCAGTTGTCCGGCGTGCAGATCGATGCGATCTCCGCCGAGCCGGTAGCGGCCGGGCAACCGTTGCGTCTGCGCGTGGACCTCTCACTGCGTGACCCGCGTGCGCGGCACGGCCTTCATCTGCAGCTGGGTGACAGCAACGCCTGGACCTCGCTGCCTGCGCACGGCCGTGGCGAAGTGGAACTGGACGTTCCCAGCGAACGCCGTGGCTGGCTGGAACTGCCGCGCATCCGACTGTCCACCACCCAGCCGCTGGGCCTGGTGCGGGCGTGGTCGTGGGTGTGGCCGGAACAGCCGCTGCTGGTCTACCCGCTGGCCGAAGCCGTGGCGCCTGCACTGCCGGAGAGCGGCAGCGATCCGCTGCACACCCGCGCCCATGCCAGCGGCGAGGAACTGCATCAGCTGCGCCCCTACCGGGCTGGCGATGCGCCGCGCAGCATTTCCTGGAAGCACTCGGCTCGCCGCGACAGCCTGCTGGTGCGCGAGTACGAAAAGCCGGTCGGCATCGAAGTGATCCTCGACTGGCGCTCGTTGGCGCCGTTGGGCCATGAAGCACGCATCGCTCGATTGGCGCGCTGGGTGGATGTGGCCGAGCGCGAGGGCCGCCGCTACACCCTGCTGCTGCCTGCACACCCGCCGTTCGGGCCCGGTCAGGGCGCCAGCCACCATCACCTGTGCCTGCGCGCGCTGGCGCTGATGCCGCATGACTGAGACCCCGGCCCTGCTCGACCGCAATGCCCGCAACTGGACCCTGGCCAGCGCGGCGCTGGCCTTGTTGCCGTTACTGCTGCAGCTGCCGCCACTGCTGGCTGGTGTGATCGCGCTGGCGGCGATCATCACCGCCGCCCTGTCGTGGCGGACAGTGTTGCCGATGCCGGTACGCCTGCTGCTGGTGCTGGGCATGCTCGGCGCCATCGTCTGGCAGATGGGCATGGTGCGCCCCGGGCGCGATACCGGTTGCGCACTGCTGGCCGCGATGCTGGCGATCAAGTCCAGCGAGCTGCGCAGCCTGCGTGATGCCCGCAGCCTGCTCGGCTTCGCGCTGTTCTCGCCCTTTGCAGCATTCCTGCTCGACCAGGGGCCGCTGACAACCGCGCTGGCCGCGCTGGCCGGGGGCAGCGCACTGATCGCGCTGCAACGCCTGGCCCAGGATGAAGGTCATGCTGGCCGCCTGCCACTGCGCGGGCAGCTGCATGGTGTCGGCCGCCTGTTGGCGATCGGCCTGCCGCTGGCATTGGCCTGCTTCTGGCTGTTCCCGCGCCTGGCCACACCACTGTGGGGTGTTCCCGAGCGCGCCGTGGGTACACCGGGGTTGTCCGACAGCATGGAGCCCGGCCAGTGGTTGGACCTGATGGCCGACGACAGCCCGGCGCTGCGCGTGCAATTCTTCGGCACTCCACCCGAGCCGGCGCAGCGTTACTGGCGCGGCCCTGTACTGACAGCCTTCGATGGACGGCGCTGGACACGCGACCGCGCCAGCGCGCGGCGGCCTGCTGCCGTGGTTGAAGCAAGTACACAGGGCTGGGATTACCAGATCGACTACGAGCCGACCGACCGCCGCCAGCTGGTGGCGCTGGACCTGCCCAGCCGCGCGCCTGCAGGCAGCATGCTGGATGCGGACATGAGCCTGAGCAGCGAACGCCCGCTGGCCTCGCTCAGCCGCTGGCGGTTGCATTCGGCCCCTCCCCTGCGTTTCGACAGCACGCTGTCGCCCTATCTGCGCCGCGCGACGCTGCAGCTGCCGACCGGCTTCAACCCGCGCACTGCCACGTTGGCGCAGCAATGGCGACAGGAGGCTGGCAGCGATGACGAGGCCATCGTGCGCCGCGCGCTGCAGTGGATCACCACCGACTTCTCGTACACGCTGGACACCCCTGCGGCGGGACGCGACCCGATCGACGAGTTCCTGTTCGGCTACAAGGCCGGCTTCTGTGAACACTTCAGCTCGGCCTTCGTGGTGCTGATGCGCAACGCCGGCCTCCCGGCGCGGGTGGTGACCGGTTTCGCCGGCGGCACCCGCAACCGCATCGGCGACTACTGGGTAGTGCGGCGAATGGATGCCCACGCCTGGGCCGAGGTGTGGCTGCCGCAGCGCGGCTGGGTCCGGGTGGACCCGACCGCAGCCGTGGCACCGGAACGCATCCTGGACACACTGGATGACCGCCTGCAGGCCGGCACGGACACGCCACTGCAGCAGCGTTGGCTGCAGCTGGGCCAGCTGGGCGACTGGCTGCGCCGCGGCTGGAACGACCTGGTGCTGTCGTTCGATGCGCGCCGCCAGCAACAGCTGCTCAAGCCGTTCGGGCTGGACGATCTGGGCCCTGGGCAGCTGGTCGCTGGCTTCGTGGTGGCCGCACTGCTGGCGCTGGCGTGGATGGCCTGGCTGCTGGCCCGTGGCGAGCGCGAACGCGACCCGCTGCTGCGCGCCTGGCACCGGCTCGGACGGCGCTACGCCCGCCTCGGCCTGGCCCGTGAACCGCACGAAACCGCCCAGGACTGGGCACAGCGCGTACACCGGCAGCGTCCTGACCCGGCCCTGCTCGCGCTCAGCCAGCGTTTCGCTGATGCGCGTTACGCTGGAACTTGCACCGACCTCGCTTCATTATTGCGGGACCTGCGCAGGCATCGCCCGACTTCCGGAGCCTCCCCATGAACACCAAGTTCCTTCTCACCGCTGTGGCCACGCTGGCCCTGTCGGCCTGCGCCACGGCCCCCAAGCCGCTGCAGGGACAGTTCAGCCTGGTCTCCCCTCGCGATTCGGTCGCTACCCAGCAGGTCGGCACGCCGGTCCGTTGGGGCGGTCGCATCATCGAAACCAAGCCCGGCCAGGGCGAGACCTGCTTCCAGATCATCTCGCGCCCGCTCAATGGCAGTGGCCGCCCGAACACCACTTCGTCCGATGCCAGCGACGGTCGTTTCATCGCCTGCCGTGCCGGCTTCTACGACCCGGCGGTGTTCGAAGCCGGTCGTGACGTGACCTTCATCGGCAAGATCGACGGCTACCAGAACACCCGCATCGGCGAATACGACTACCGCCTGCCGAAGCTGTCGGCTGATGTGATCTACCTGTGGCCGGAACAGCGTCAGGTCGACGTGGTGCCCTACCCCTATGGCCCGTGGGGCCCGAGCCCGTATGGCCCGTACTGGGGCGGCTATGGTCGCTGGGGCTGGTGGTGATCGTCACCGCACAGGCATGACGGAAAAGGCCGCCCTCGGGCGGCCTTTTCCATCCACGCCGGGATACGGTAGATCCACGCCATGCGTGGATAGGGGCTTCAACGCCCCGGGGTACCGAAGTGCCCCAGCGGCGCACCGGCCAGCAGGTGCATGTGGATATGGAACACGGTCTGCCCGGCATCCTCGCGGCAGTTCATCACGATGCGGTAGCCGTCCTGAGCAAAGCCCTCGCGGCGCGCGTACTCGGCGGCAGCCAGCGCCAGCTTGCCGATCAGGTGCGCCTGCGACGGCTGCAGGTCATCCAGGGTCGGAATGATCTCGTTCTTCGGAATGAACAGCACGTGCACCGGCGCCTGCGGTGCGATGTCCTTGAAGCCCAGCACCTCGTCATCCTCGTAGACGATGGTGGCCGGGATCTCGCGACGGATGATCTTGCTGAAGAGGGTTTCGTTGCTCATGATCGGCCTCGGCGGGGATGTCTCCCGCATTGTAGGCCGCCCGCGCCCGGCCATGCCGGCCGTTGCTCAATCGCGGAATTCGCTGCGCGTCCCGAACGCGTGCGACAGCGTGCCACGATCGACGTATTCCAGTTCGCCGCCCAGCGGCAGGCCCTGCGCCAGGCGGCTGGGCTGCACCTTGCGTGCGCGCGCCAGCTGCGCCAGGTAATGCGCGGTGGCCTCCCCCTCCACAGTGGCGCTGGTGGCGATGATCAGCTCCTGCACCTCGCCTTCGGCCAACCGTCGCTCCAATTGCTCCAGGCCCAGCTCGCGCGGGCCGATGCCATCGAGCGGCGACAGCCGCCCCTGCAGCACGAAGTAGACACCGCGGAAGCCGGTGGCGTTCTCGATGGCCAGGCGGTCGGCCGGTGATTCGACCACGCACAGCTGGCTGCGCTCGCGGCTGCTGTTGGCACAGGTCGGGCACAACTCGGTTTCGCTGAAGTCGCGGCACTGCGCGCAGTGGCCAATGCGTTCCACCGCCAGCGCCAGGGTTTCGGCCAGGCGCTGACCACCTTCGCGCTCGCGCTCGAGCAGGTGGTAGGCCATGCGCTGCGCCGTCTTCTGGCCCACGCCAGGCAGCACCCGCAGTGCGTCGATCAATTGTTCAAGCAGGGGTGCGGACACGGCGGCAGGCTTTCATTGCGTCGAGCAGGCTCGACGGCTGTTTGTAGAGTCGAGCCATGCTCGACTGAAGGTTGGAACAGTCGAGCAAGCTCGACTCTACGGGATCCGTGGCACCCGGTTACACGGGTGCCACGCTGAAAATCAGAACGGCAGCTTCATGCCCGGCGGCAGCTGCATGCCGGCGGTGGCCGACCCCATCTTCGACTTCGACTCGGCATCGATCTTGTTCGAGGCATCGTTGAAGGCGGCGGCGATCAGGTCTTCCAGCATCTCCGGGTCGCTGGTCAGCGACGGGTCGATGCGCACCTTGCGGCATTCCTTGGCACCGGTCAGGGTCACGCTGACCATGCCGCCGCCGGCGCTGCCGGTCACTTCGATCTTGGCGATTTCTTCCTGGGCCTTCTGCAGGTTTTCCTGCATCTTCTGGGCCTGCTGCATCAGTTGGGCGATGTTGCCGCGCATAGTGTCCTACTCGTCAAAAGAACGGATGGAATCGGAAACAACCCGGGCGCCGTGCTGTTGGATCAGCACCTGCACTTCCGGATCGTCCATGAAAACAGCCTCTGCCACCTGCTGCCGCTCGCCACGCTGGCGATCGGCACGCTGGTGCAGGGTCTCGGCCGGAACGTGTTCGGTTTCCACGGTCTCGACCACGATCTTCGGCGCCTGGCCGAGGGCCTTCTCCAGCATCTCGCCCAGGGCGGCCAGCGCGCGCTCCGAGCGCAGATATTCAAATCCGGGCGAAAGACCCAGTTTCAAGGTCCCGTGCTGGCAACTGATGAAGGCAGCGTTGGCGGCCAGCTGCCGCGACGGGCCGCTCAGGCCACTGTTGGCGACCAGATCCAGCCAATCCTCGGCGCTGGCCAGATCGCTCACACCTTCCAGCGGCGCATTCTCCTGCACTGGCGCCGGCTCGACCGGCGCGATGGCAATGCCTTCAGTGCGGAACGGGCGCTCGGGCGGTGCAGGCTCGCTGGGAGCCGCGACGGGAGCCGGCGGCTCATGCCAGGGCGCCACCATGGCAGCTTCCGGCCCAGCCATCTCGGCCGCCAGCGCCTCGTCACGTGCCTCGTCACGTGCCTCGGCTTCGTCGGTGGCCCACGGCGGCAGGTCGTCGCCCACTTCTGTTTCAACGGACGGCGGCGTCGCTGCTTCGGCCTTCACCGGCGGCGGTGACACCGGCTCTTCCACCGGAACCGGCTCGGGCTCCGGCGTCGGGTCCGGTTCGGGTCGTGGGGCCGGCTCAGGTTCGGGTTCAGGTTCGCGCGGCGCGGCCTGCACCGGAGCGGCCACCTGCGCCACCACGGCCGGGCTTGCCGAAGCGGCGGCAGTCGCCGGCGTCGCTTCGTGGGTACCCGCACCGGTGCCACCACCGGCAGCATTGCCACCCGGCGCATTGCCTGCACCATCCACCGACTTCGGCACCGGCGGGACCGCCGCGGCCGGGCGGAACGCCAGCATGCGCAGCACAGCCATTTCAAAGCCCGCGCGCGGGCTAGGCGCCAGCGGCAGGTCACGACGGCCGTTCAAGGCCATCTGATACCAGAGCTGCACCACTTCCGGACGCAGGCGTTCGGCGAACACCGTCGCATCCAGGCCTTCGGCAGCCGCTGCGGCACCCGGTACCAGCTGCTGCACCTGGATGCGATGCAGGCCTTCGGCCAGCGCTTCCAGTACGCCGCTCCAGTCCGGCGAGAACTCCGCCAGCGCAGCCACCACCTGCAACAGGCGCGGACCATCGCCTTCGGCCAGCGCATCGAGCATCGCTGCCACCTGGGTGCGGTCGACCGTGCCCAGCATGGTGCGCACCACGTCCTCGCGCAGCGCGCCGCCGGCGTAGGCGATCGCCTGGTCCAGCAGCGACAGGCCGTCACGCAGGCTGCCGTCGGCGGCCTTGGCCAGCTGCACGATGGCGCTGCCGTCGGCCTCGATTTCCTCAGCCGCCAGGATGCGGGTCATCTGGCCCTGGATCTGATCCTCGTCCAGGCGCTTGAGGTTGAACTGCAGGCAGCGGCTGAGCACGGTGACCGGCAGCTTCTGCGGGTCGGTGGTGGCCAGCAGGAACTTCACGTGCTCCGGCGGCTCCTCCAGCGTCTTCAGCAGCGCGTTGAACGCCGCCTTGGACAGCATGTGCACTTCGTCGATCAGGTAGACCTTGAACTTGCCACGCGAGGGCATGTACTGCGCGTTCTCGATCACCTCGCGCACGTCATCCACGCCGGTGTTGGACGCGGCGTCGATTTCCAGCAGGTCGATGTAGCGGCCAGCGTCGATGTCCAGGCAGGCCGCGCACTGGCCGCATGGGTCTGCGCTGGTGCCCTGCTCGCAGTTGAGCGACTTGGCGAAGATGCGCGCGATCGTGGTCTTGCCCACGCCGCGGGTACCGGTGAACAGGAACGCATGGTGGACCCGGCCGCTGTCCAGCGCGTTGCTGAGCGCACGGACCACGTGTTCCTGGCCCACCAGCTCGGCAAAACGCTTCGGACGCCACTTGCGGGCAAGGACGAGATAGGACATCAGGCCACCGTTTTCCATCGGATGTTCCATTGTGCCATGCCTGTCCAGCCCCCTCGCCTCCGGCACGTCCTTCGCAGGTTCCTGACCGGGGTGCTTGTGAAGTGCCGCGCGGCCCGCTAGAATCTGCGCCCCTGCTGAGGCGTTTGCCGATGGCAGGGATCCGGAGAGGTGTCCGAGTGGTTGAAGGAGCACGCCTGGAAAGTGTGTAAGCGTCTAAACCGCGCTTCGGGGGTTCGAATCCCCCTCTCTCCGCCAGACAAACGCAAAAGGGCCGCCCACAGGGTGGCCCTTTTGCGTTTGTCTGGCGGATGGGATGGGTGGTGAGAAGCCACGCCGGGGTTCGACGGTTCTGCAGGAGCAGAACCGGACCGCCGCAGGCGGGTCCCGAGGCGCAACGCGCATCGGGATCGGGTGCATGGATGCACACGACAATCCCCCTCTCTCCGCCAGATAACTGAAAAAGGCTGCCCCCAGGGGCGGCCTTTTTCAGTTATCTGGCGCGGGACGCGAAGTGCGCTGCGCGCACTTCGCCCCAAACGTTGCTGCGCAACCTTTGGGCCCCTCCCTTTGCCGGCCTCTCCCCGCCCCTGTCGGGGCAGCCCCTCAACAGAGGGGCTTGTTCCTCCAGATGCGCGACATGCACGGACAGATCACCGCAGGCGGGTCCCGAGGCGCAACGCGCATCGGGATCGGGTGCATGGATGCACACGACAATCCCCCTCTCTCCGCCAGATTACGCAAGCCTCTGTTTACGCAGGGGTTTTTGCTTTTCTGAGATAACCTTCGGCGGGACACGAATCGGGACACATCTGACGATGCACACCCCAAACCATCTTGTTCGCGCGCCCTCTGGGCTCTGGTCGTTCCGGCAACGGGTCCCGCCGATCTCCAGGCCATCGCGTCTTCAAACGCCGACTGCGCAAGACCGAGCTGGCCGTGGCCCAGCTGCGCCCTGCAACTGACGGCGCGCTATGCTCGGGCTTTCGAGGCGCTGAGAGAGCAACGCATGGGAATCAAGGAAGAGGACATCGGCGCGCTTCCAAGCACCTGACCGATGGCGACCCGCTACAGCAGTTGATCTTGAACCGGACCAAGGCGGCAGACGGGACGGTGACCGAGCACTAGCAAATCGACTGGCCTCGCTGCCGCTCGGCCCCCTCTCGGCAAAACGGTAATGGCGGCGCTCCTGCGCCGCCGGGCTTGCGCAACGGCGAAAACGCGTTATGCACTAGGGGTGGGCAAACGTCCTAGCAGCGGCACGCGCCGCCGACAAACTCCTGAAAGCCGCTGGTTACGACACGAGCGGCGAAGCTTGCGCCGAACCATGAAGAAAAAGCGAAAAGCAGCCAATGCCGCCAAGCAAGGGAAGAAGAAGGGAACAATGCGGAGAGCTCTGGCGCGCTGGTCGATGGCTTACATCGACCAGCACTGCATTATTGCCCATGCCTGCGAAGTCAGGGTGCCCTTAAGAGGGCACCCTGCTGCACCATATACGACTACCCTTGTGGGCGCGGATCAGGCACCTGGTCTCCTGCGAATCCCTTGTAGAGCAAAGACGCTCTCCTGTCGGCAGCCGCCAGCTCCGCAGAGCTGAGACCCATCTTCGCAATCTCGGTCGCTGCTTTGTGGTCGCCCATGATGTAAGCCAGACGGAGATATGCTGCACCATCTACCGCGTTTGGCACTTTCGATTCGCGATACGACTCTGAGATCGCGTAAAGCGCATAGAAGTTGCCCGATAGCACCTGATTTCGGAGCATGACTTGGCCGTCCATGAAGTTCTTCTCCAAGGCAATCCGTTTTCCCAGCACCGCGGCTGCGGTGGAGTCGCCCACTGACGCCTTTTGCTGCAATACATCCAGCGACTCTGATCGAAGCCGCTCGAGTTCCGCCTGCGAAGGATATTGATGCCGAATTAGCCATTCAGCCTCTTCTTGAGATCTTGCTTGCAGAGGGCCGGCGTCACGGCAGTCTCCAGTGCACAAGCGCTGCGCAACCACGGCCGCGTCAAAGCTATGGGATTCACCACCCGTCGAGAGCTGGGACGTGGTAGCGCGTGGTGTCTGTCCCGGAACAGAGTGGGACGACTCGGCGCCTTCTGCCGCCGGTGCCACTGCGCCCTTGTCTGGGGCGGGTTGTTCTGAACAAGCCGTGGCGATGACTGCCAAAATGGCCGTAAACAGAATCGATCTCGCGTGCATTACTTTACCCCGCACATGTTTTTCTGGACCTGTGTCCACCATTTTGAGCAGGATGCGTCTTCCGTCACTGCACGCCATTTCTCGCCGATAGAGTTTCGCGTGTCAACGAGCTCGACGATCCCATACGGAACGTAGTTTTCGAGGGGTACGCCAACCTTTCGTTGATGTTCAATGAACCAAATCATGAAATTCTGATTGTCGTTGGCCTCAGCATCGAATGCTTTCAGCATCTCGATACAATACTTTTCCGGCTTGGTCAGCGTTCCCCCGACGCGATACTGACTCGACGCATCGAGCTGAATGTCACATGTCAAACCAAGCTGAATCCGCATGCGAGCATTGGTCTCCACAAGGCTGGCGCCTGAGGCGAAACTGTTGACCTGTTCCTGCAAAGCTACTTGAAGGAACCAGATGGCTAGGGAATCCATCTGGATCGGCGTTCCTTCCCAATAGGCCTTGCCATTGACGAACGAATGAGCCATCCGCATGGAAGAGCGTTGTCCCGCGGGTATTCGATCATCCCCAAACAGCGGATCCGTTGGCATGGGAATAGGATTAGGGCAGGCGGCGGGACGAGTGGCAAGCAGGAATTCACAAGATTGTTGCTGGTCACTACCAGCCCCGCCACCGCCCCCACCACTTGAATCGCCGGGATCATATCCTAGGTCAGGCGGGCGAGCCGGCGGTTCCATCGGAGGAGTGTATGGAGGAACGTAGGGAGGAGGGGTTGCGTCCACCGGAGGAAGATTGGTAGTGCCCCTGTCCGTCGAGGTGTCTGCGAAGCCGGGCTGAACGGCAAAGAAGCATCCTGCAACCACCAAGCTCAACCTAATGCTATGCCGTATTGCGGCTCTCAGATCCGAGCCCCGTGTTGTCGAGTTGTTTGAGCGGTGCACGTGTCGCATTTTTCTCATTTCATCCTTGTGCTTTCATCGTTTGAAGGGGTAAATCTTCGCCCGAAGTACTGTCCTTGCAGATCTTCTGGAGAAGGGTGCGAAGCGTTTCGCTATAGAAATTGGTGTGGCGGCAGTCCTCGTGTTTGGAGACCATTCTTGCGGAAAGCCCTTGGTTGACCGTACTGTTGAGTGCACAGATGCCGGCTGGGGAAATCTGTCCAAAGGCTGCTAGACAATCCAGAACGCGGGTATCGCACCCTGCCGCTGCTGCATCGAGATAGGCCTTCCCGATGTTAGAGCTGGTATGACGCCATTGGATGTAGTGGTTCACATCGAATAAGGTTCCACCGTCCAGGGATCGCTCCCGCCATGATCTAGTTAGGCCAATCTTGTCGAACATGAGCCGCCACGCAATGTAAAGCGGATACAAGCTACGTTTCCTGGAGGCCATTTTGATCAAGAGGGTTCGGGCCACTCTGCCGTTGCCGTCATGCAACGGATGGATCGTCAAGAACTGAAATGCCGCGGCTTCGTCAATCTCCTCATTGGGGTTGTCGAGATGATCTGCGAGGAATGACACTAGATCCGCCATCTGTTGCGGCACTCTTGCCATTGCGGGGCAAACAAGACTTGCCTCTAAGGGCGATGCTGCCCCGACCCAGGAGCGATCCGAGCGAAGTTGGAACGGTGCAATTCCGGAGCACTGAGCCATCTGCTCCAGAAAACTCCTCCAATCCTGAACATCGCTAGTTGCCAGCGGTCGGATGCTTTGAATGATTCCGTCCTTGGCACTGGGTGAAAGTGAATAGCTCTCAGCCACGTGGACTCTGTGGACACGATTGAATCGGGCTGTAATCAGCAGCAGTGCCCGAGCCGCTTTCATGTCCATCCGCCAGTCAGTGTGCGTCACTGAGGAAAATGAGTGCCCTGACAGTGGCTGGGGACTGGAGACAACGACTCCATGGTCTTCCCATATGCGGGGATCGGCCGCTTCCTTGATCAACGGCAGCGGTGTGAATAGGCAGCCCGGATGGATTTCAACAGCCGACGGCATTCTTCATGTCCCCGATAGCGAATTGAGAGCTTGGGCGGCGCTTATGAGTCGTCCCGATACGTACTAACGTAGAAGTGGCATGATCACCCCCGGTGATTGGGAGAAGATCCTCTCCCCTCGCCGGGTGCCCGTTGTTCGCAGTGAAGTGGTTAGCCACTAGGAGGCCCTGAGATGGCTCATTGAGCAGTCGGGTCCAGCGGGTAGGACCAATTGGAGTAGCTATCCCGCGACCAGCCCTCGGCGATCCAGGCGGCATTCTCTAAAGGCACACGGAGGAGCCCCGGAGCTATCCGTGCATGCTTGGATAGTCCTACAATGCGCCGGGCACAAAACAGGGCACTCCCGGTTTGTGAATGCCAAGCGGTTCAAGGGGTTGGATCCGACTCAACTGGATCCCCCCTCTCCGCCAGATAACTGAAAAAGGCTGCCTCAAGGGGTGGCCTTTTTCAGTTATCTGGCGCGGGACGCGAAGTGCGCTGCGCGCGCTTCGCCCCAAACGTTGCTGTGCAACCATTGGGCCCCTCCCTTCGCCTGCCTCTCCCCGCCCCTGTCGTGGCAGCCCCTCAACAGAGGGACTTGTTCCTCCAGATCCATCAGTAGATCCACGCCACGCGTGGATGCTTTTGATCGCCTTACGCACGCTCGTTGGCACTCCAAAACAAAGCTGAACGAAACCTGAAAATTCGCTATCGTAGACGCCTTCATCCGACGCCTGGCCCATTGCCCATGAGTTCGACCGACAGCGCTCACGCCGACTGCGAGAACTGCAACACCGCCCTGCAGGGCCACTACTGCCATCGCTGCGGGCAATCGGCGCACAACCCGCTCAAGCACGTGGGCCATGCCATCGAAGAAGTGTTCGAATCCTTCTGGCACCTGGACGGGCGCATCTTCCGCACGCTGCGCGATCTTTGGGTTCCCGGCCGCATCACGCAAAACTACCTCAAGGGCCGCCGGGTCGGATACGTGCAGCCTTTGCGGCTGTTCGTCATCCTCACCCTGTTTACGTTCTTCATCGGCAAACTGTTCGTGCACGTCGACGACATCCGCATGGGCGGAGGCGATTCGCTGTATGCCAAGTCCAACACCGTTGAACAGGTCGAGGCCGCACGCGCGAAACAGCTCGCGACGATCGATCGCCAGCAGGCCAACTCACCCGCTACCGGCAACGCCGGCTTCGCCATGGCCAGAGCGGCGGTGAATGCGGCAGCCGCACAGCGCAAAGCCGAGCTCACCGGCACCAGCAAGGAGGTCGCCACAACCGAGCCCGGCACCTTCTTCAACCACACCGTCAACGGCAAACCGTGGGACGCTGACACCAACCCCATCGTGGTGGCCGGCTGGCCCCGGTTCGCCAACAACTGGCTCAACAAGCGCCTGCACAACGGCAACGCCAACATCCAGCGCATGGGGGGCAAGACCGATCTGTACATGCAGGCGATCCTGACCGCATTGCCCGGTGCCCTGTTCTTCCTGATGCCGGTGTTCGCGCTGGTTCTGCGCATCGCCTACGTGCCACGGCAGATGGGGTATCTGGAACATCTGGTGGTGGCGCTGTACAGCCACTGCTGGTTGATGATGGTGCTGCTGGCAACCTTCCTCATCGCCGGCATCAGCAGCGCGCTCGCATCCCCCGCCTTCGCCGCCGCCAGCCAATGGCTGTATGCCCTGCTGTGGCTGGCGGTCCCGGTCTATCTGCTGTGGATGCAGCAACGCGTGTATGGCGGCAACAAGGCGCTGACCGTGTTGCGCTACCTTGCCATCGGCGGCGTCTACCTGTTCCTGGTGAGCTTCGTGGTGATGTATGCGGTGCTGGCGGGAATCTCGGCCTGAGGGATACACGCACGGCATCCGGCCCATGAATCCACGTGTAGCGTGGATCTACTGACGATCGTCTATCGTGGGCCCATGAACCTCCGCCTCTACCGACCCGCAGATGCCAGCGCCTGCCTGTCGATCTTCGACAGCAACGTGCCCACCTACTTCGCACCGGAAGAGCGGAGCGACTTCGAACGCTTCCTGCGTGAGCAGGCCATGGACTATGCATTCCAGGTCATCGAGCGCGATGGCAGCATCGTGGCCTGCGGCGGCCTGTCGCGACGCGGCGATGGTAGTGCCGGTTTCTGCTGGGGCATGGTGCAGCGCGCGCTGCACCGGCAGGGGCTGGGCCGCGAACTGGCGCTGGCGCGCCTGCGCCAGGCCGAAGTGGATCCCACAATCAAGCGCATCGCGCTCAGTACCAGCCAGCACACCCAGGGCTTCTATGCCGGCCTGGGCTTCCAGGTGACGCGGATCGTGCCCGATGGCCACGGTGCCGGGATCGACGCCGTGGAAATGGAGCGGGAGCTCTAGCGCTCCCGCCCCGGTCCCATCCACGCCCGCCGTGGTTCTACCGCTGGCCCGCTCCCCTCAGAAGCCCACGCGCAGGTTGATCTGCCCGCCGACATCGCGGCGACCGTCGCCGTGCTGGCCCTGCACGAACATCGACAGCTGGCTGTTGCGGCCGAGCCCAACCGCCACGCCCAGCTGGCTGACCAACGCATTGCGTGCCATCACCGCGCTATAGACGTCGAAGGAATTGCCACCGACCGCGAAGCGGTTGCGGCTGGCCACGTCGGTGTCACCCGAAGCATGCTGCCAGCCGAGGCCGACCGTCAGCTGTGCAGGGAAGCGCTCGCCGCTGCCCACGTCCCAGCGGCCCCGCACACCCACGGTGCTGACATTGAGCGTGTCCTTGCCGCCTTCCAGCTCCAGCGCAGCGCTACCGCCTTGTTCCACCGCACGATCGCTGTCGACCCAGTGCTTGGTGAACTGAACATACGGCTGCAGCTGGGTCCTGCCGTGGCTCCAGGTCCAGCTGCCTTCCACCTGGGCGATGGTCACATCCGAGTCCTGGCGGCTGTACAGGGTCTGGCCCAGCAGCGGCACCTCACGTGTGGTACGCGTGCGGTAGTCGCCGCGCGACACGCTGCCACCGACCGCAAAGCCGTTGTTCCATTGGCCCTGCGCATACAGGCCGAAGGTGTTGCCACGCAGGCGGGCGCGCGAGCTGCGATCGTACAGGCGCGTATCCAGCCGTTCGTTGCCGGCCGCTGCACCCAGCACCACGTGCTCGCCCAGCTGCCAGTCCACGCCGGCCATCAGCGCATTGCGGTTGGAGCGGATGTCGTCGCCGTTGCCATCACCATCCTGCCTGAACACCTTGCCGCTGCCGGCCAGCCAGGCCGAGGCACGCTCACCGCGCACGGTCGGCAGCTCACTGCCCAGACGCTGGCGGATACCCTCTTCCAGGTAATTGTCGTACAACAGCACCGCACGGCTGGCCGCATGCACTTCACCGGACAGCTGGTCGAATGCCGCGCGCGCGGTACCCGCGTCATACATCAGCAGCGTGTTGTACAGGCCCAGCGCCGGACCACTCTGCGGCAGGCTGTCCAGCGCTGCGGCGGTGTTGTACTGGTTGCGCGTCTTCGCCGCCGTGGTGAAGGCTGCGGTCTGCGCCACATCGATCTGCAGATTGGCCGTGTTCGCCGTGTAGACCGGGGTGATGGTCAGGAAGGCCGACGGCGTCTTCGCCGAAGCGAACTGCCCGCTCACGCCACCGCCGGCATTGACCACGGTGTACTGCTGGCCCTGCTGGTAGCTGGTGCTCGGCGAGATGGTATTCACCTGCACGCTGCTGCCACCCACGTTGGCACTGCCACCCACCTGCACCGTGTCGCTGCCGGTGGCACCCAGATCGATGCCCAGCGTGCTGCCCGGCGACAAGGTCAGGTTGCCACCCACCGTGATCGTGCCGGTGCCATTGCCCGCACCGCTGCCATTGCCTGGGCCATTACCCGGCGACAGCACGCCGCCACTGGATACCGTCACGCCACCACCGGTACCCCCGATGGTGCCGGTGCCGGACAGCGTGGTACCGCTGCCGATGGTCCACTGGCCGCCGATGTTGCCGGTGACATTCAGGCCACCGCCGGTGACCTGGCCGGTACCGCTGAAACCACCGCTGTTGCCGCCAAGGTTCAGGCCCCCCGGACCGGCCTGCACGATGCTGCCGCCACCGCTGATGCTGCCGCCCAGCGTGGTGCTGCCACCGGTGTTGATGATCAGCCCACCGTTGTTGGTGATGTTGCCGGTGATCGAGCCACTGGCGCCGCCATTGCCAACCTGCACGGTGCCACCGGCGTTGATGGTGGTGCCGCCGGTGTAGGTGTTGTTGCCGGTCAGGGTGATGGTGCCAGCACCGGCCTGGGTCAGGCCACCGCTGCCGCTGATGGTGCCACCGACGGTGGTGTTGCCACCGACGTTGAACACCAGGCTGCCGTTGTTGCTGACGTTGCCGGCAATCGACCCGCTCGCGCCGCCGTTGCCGACCTGCAGCGTGCCGCCGGTGTTGATGGTGGTGCCGCCGGTATAGGTGTTGTTGCCGCCCAGGATCAGCGTGCCGCTGCCGGCCTGGGTCAGGCCACCGCTGCCGCTGATGGCGCCGCCGACGGTGGTGTTGCCACCCACGTTGAAGATCAGGCTGCCGTTGTTGGTGACGCTGCCGCCAATCGCACCGGTCGCGCCGCCATTGCCCACCTGCAGGGTGCCACCGGCAGTGATGGTGGTCGGGCCGGTGTAGGTGTTGTTGCCGGTCACGGTCAGTGTGCCGCTGCCGGCCTGGGTCAGGCCACCGCTGCCGCTGATGGTGCCGCCCAGCGTGGTGTTGCCCGCGACGTTGGACACAAGCGTGCCGTTGTTGGTGATGTCGCCGACGATCGAGCCGGTCGCACCACCATTGCCCAGCTGCAGCGTGCCGCCGGCATTGATGGTGGTACCGCCGGTGTAGGTGTTGGTGCCGGTCAGCACCAGCGAGCCACTGCCCGCCTGGGTCAGGCCACCCGTACCACTGATGGTGCCTCCCAGCAGGGTGTTGCCAGCGACGTTGGAGATCAGCGAACCATTGTTGGTGATGTCGCCAGCGATCGAACCGGTCGCTCCACCATTGCCCACCTGCAGCGTGCCACCGGTATTGATGATGGTACCGCCGGTATAGGTGTTGTTGCCGACCAGCGTCAGCACGCCGGCACCGGCCTGGGTCAGGCCACCACTGCCACTGATCGCGCCACCGACCGTGGTGTTGCCCGCCACGTCGAACACCAGGCTGCCGTTGTTGGCGACGTTGCCGGTGATCGCACCGGTCGCACCGCCATTGCCGACCTGCAGCGTGCCACCGGCATTGATGGCGGTGCCGCCGGTATAGGTGTTGTTGCCGGTCAGCACCAGCGTGCCAGCGCCGGCCTGGGTCAGGCCACCACTGCCGCTGATGGTGCCGCCCAGCGTGGTGTTGCCCGCCACGTTGGACACCAGCGCGCCGTTGTTGGTGATGTCGCCGACGATCGCGCCGGTCGCACCACCGTTGCCCACCTGCAACGTGCCGCCGGCATTGATGGTGGTACCGCCGGTATAGGTGTTGTTGCCGGTCAGCACCAGCGTGCCGCTGCCGGCCTGGGTCAGGCCACCGCTACCGCTGACCACACCGCCCACGGTTGCGGTGCTGCCCAGGTTGTAGACCAGGTTGCCGTTGTTGGTGATGTCGCCCAGCACCGAACCGGAGCTGCCACCATTGCCGATCTGCAGCGTGCTGCCACCGTTGATGGTGGTGCCACCGGTATAGACGTTGTCGCCGCTCAGGGTCAGCGTGCCGGTGCCGCTCTGCACCAGGCCACCGGTGCCACTGAGCACACCGCCGAAGGTGGTGCTGCCGTTGTTGCCGCCGGTGGTCAGGGTCGCACCGCCCAGCACCACGCTGGATCCGGTTACGCCGGCCAGGCCTCCGATGCTCTGGTTGCCACCGGCACTGATGTCCAGCGTACCGGCACCGGTCAGATTGACCGTGCTCGCACCCGACAGGGTGCCACCGGCGGCCACCGCCAGCGTGCCGCTGTTGATGGTGGTGTTACCGGTGTAGGTGCTGGCACCGCCCAGGGTGACCGTTGCTGCGCCATCCTTGAGCAGGCCGCCAGCGCCGCTGATCGGGCCGTTCAAGGTCAGCGCGTTGCTGCCGGCAAGGGTCAGCGTGCCGCCGGCCAGCTGCACGGTATTGGCCAGCGTCAGCGCGCTGGTGCCGTCCAGGCTGGCATTGCCGCCCACGGTCAGCGTGCCGGTTCCCAGTGCATTGTTGTTACCCAAGGCAAGGCCACCGGCGTTGAGTGCCACGCCACCGCTGAAGGTATTGCTGCCGGTCAGGCCCTGGATGCCCGCACCATTCTTCACCAGGCCACCGGTACCGGTAATGTCACCAGCGAAGGTCGTGTTTCCTGCGCCATTGAGGGTCAGCGTGCTGCCGCCGAGCGCAACCGTACTGCCGGTAACACCCGCCAGTGATCCGATGCTCTGCGCGCCACCGGCAGAAATATCGAACGCTGTTCCGGCGTTGGCCAGTGTCACCGCGCCATTCGCTGCCAGGCTTCCTCCGGCGCCAATCGCCAGCGTGCCCGCATTGATGGTGGTGCCACCAGTGAAGGTATTGGCACCGGTCAGGGTCTGGGTGCCAGTGCCTTCCTTGATCAGCCCACCGGTACCCCCCACCGAACCACTGAACGTGCCATTGACGGGACCACCAATGGTCAAGGTGTTGCCGCCCAGGTTCACCGTGCCGTTGCCGATCAGGGTACCGAACTGCTGCGTGCCGCTGCCCGCCGACAGATCGAAGGTCGCTCCACTGGCCAGGTTGACGATGCCACTGGCATTCAAGCTCGCGCCGGCACCCAATGCCAACGTACCGGCATTGATGAAGGTGCCACCGGTATAGGTATTGGCACCGTTCAAGGTCAGCGTTGCCGCGCCCTCCTTGGTCAGCGAGCCGGTGCCACTCAGGTTGCCGTTGAGGGTGAGGTTGTTGCTGCCGAGCACGGTCAGCCCGGCATTGAGGACGAAGTTGTTGGCCAACGTCACCGCAGTGTTCGAATCGAGCGTACCGTTGCCACCCACCGTTACCGCCCCAGTGCCGAGAGCGGCATCGTTGCCGACCACCAGGCCGCCTGCATTGAGCGTTACACCGCCACTGAAGGTGCTGGCGCCGTTGAGGGTCTGCACGCCTGCGCCGTTCTTGACGAGGCCACCATTACCGGTGATCGCACCGTTGAACGTGCTGTCTACCGTGCCGCCCAGGGTCAGCGCACTGCCCCCCAGCGCCACGGTGCTGCCGGCCACACCGGCAAGCGAACCGATGCTCTGGTTGCCGGCCGAGATGTCCAGGGTACCGGTACCGGCCAGGTTCACCGCACCGGTCGAGGCCAGGCTGCCACCAGCACCGATGGCCAGCGTGCCGCTGTTGATGGTGGTGCCTCCGGTGTAGGTATTCGCACCGGTCAGGGTCACGGTGGCCGCACCGTTCTTGATCAGGCCACCGGTACCGGAAACCATGCCGCCCAGGGTCAGTGCATTGCTGCCCAGCAGGTTGAGGTTGGCACCTGATGCCAGCGTGATGTTGTTGGCCAGGTTGGCCGCGGTCGAAGCATCCAGCGTAGCGCTGGCCCCCACCGTCAGCGCACCGCTGCCGAGCGCGGCGCTGTTGCCGATCACCAGGCCACCGCCATTGAGCGCCAGGCCGCCGCTGAACAGGTTGGCGCCGCCCAGCGTGAGGATGCCGGTGCCGTTCTTGACCAGGCCACCGGTGCCGGAAATCGCGCCGTCGAACACGCTGTTGCCGTTGCCGCCGAGGATCAGCGACTGCGCGCCCAGAGTGACCGTGGAGCCGGTCACCCCGGCCAACGAACCAATGGTCTGGCTGGCACCGGACGTCGAGATGTCGAAGCCGGTTCCCGCTGCGGTGAGTGTCACTGCACCGGTGGCCGCCAGGCTGCCGCCCGGACCGATCGCCAGTGTGCCGGCATTGATGAAGGTGCCGCCGGTGTAGGTGTTGGCACCGGTCAGCGTCTCGATGCCCGTGCCAACCTTGGTCAGGCCCCCGGTGCCTGCGATAGAGCCACTGAAGGTGCCATTGGTGGCGCTACCGACTGCGATCGAGTTGGCACCGAGGTTCACCGTACCGTTGCCGACCAGGGTGCCGAACACCTGCGTGCCACTGCCGGCCGACAGATCCAGCGTCGCGCCGGTGGCGAGGTTCACGGTACCGCTCGCCGCCAGGCTGGCACCGGCACCCAGCGCCAGCGTGCCGGCGTTGATGTTGGTGCCACCGGTGTAGGAGTTGATACCGTTCAAGGTCAGCGTTGCGCCACCATTCTTGGTCAGGCTGCCGGTACCGGAAATCATCCCGTTGAGCGTCAGCGCATTGGTGCCCAGTACGGTCAGGCCTGCGTTGAGCGCGATGTTGTTGGTCAGTGCTGCCAGGCCGGTGGTGTCCAGCGTGGCGGCACCGCCGACGGTCAATGCACCCGTGCCCAGCGCCGCGTCATTGCCGAGCACCAGCCCGCCAGCGTTGAGCGTCACGCCGCCGCCAAACGTGTTGGCGCCGGACAGCGTCTGCACGCCCGCGCCCACCTTGACCAGACCGCCACCACCACTGATCACGCCGTCGAAGGCGGCATTGCCGGCCGTGCCGAAGGTCAACGAATTACCGCCCAGCGCCAGCGTGCTTCCGCCCGCACCGTTGAGCGCGCCGATGGTCTGGCTGCTGCCGGCACCGGAGATATCGAAGCCAGCGCCTGCGCCCAGCGTGACATCACCCGCCGCGGCAAGGCTGCCACCTGTTCCCAGTGCCAGCGTACCGGCGTTGATGGTGGTACCGCCGGTATAGGTGTTGGCACCGGACAGCGTCAGCGTGGTGGCACCGTTCTTGATCAGGCTGCCGTTGCCATCGATCACACCCGACAGCGTCAGCGCATTGCTGCCCGGCAATGTCAGTGCGACACCCGAGCCCAGCGTGACCGCATTGCCGAGCGTCGCTGCAGCACCCGCATCCAGCGTGGTGCTGGCATTCACCGCCAGCGTGCCGGAACCGAGTGCGCCGTTCGCGCCGACCACCAGGCCACCACCGTTCAAGGTCAGGCCGCCACCGAAGGTATTGGTGTTGTTGAGCGTCAGCAGGCCTGCACCGTTCTTGATCAGGCTGCCGCTGCCGGCCACCACGCCTGCAAGGGTGAGATCGCTGCTGCCGCCCAGCGTCAGCTGCGTACCCCCACCGAAGTTCACGGCGTTGGCCAGGTTCAGTGCCGTCGTTCCGTCCAGGCTGACGTTGCCGCCGATGCCCAGTGTGCCCGTGCCCAGCGCCCCCGAATTCCCGAGGATCAGGCCACCGGCATCAAGCGCGACACCGCCACTGAAGGTATTGGCACCGGACAGCGTCTGCACGCCAGCACCGACCTTGATCAGCTCACCGCTGCCATCGATGACACCGGCAAAGCTGCCATTGCTGGCGCCACCGAAAGTAAGGGTCTGCGTGCCCAATGCCACATGGCTGCCTGCCACGCCGTTCAACGCGCCAATGGTCTGCCCGGTACCCGCTGCGGAGATGTCCAGCGTCGCGCCGGCACCGGCGAGGTCCACCGCACCGATGGCGGCAAGACTGCCACCCGCGCCGAGTGCCAGCGTACCTGCGTTGACCGTAGCGCCACCGAGGAAGGTATTGGCACCGGACAAGGTCAGCGTCGAGGCGCCGTTCTTGATCAGGCCACCGGTTCCCCCCACCACGCCGCTCAGGGTGAGATTGCTGCTGCCCGGCAGGGTCAGCGTGTTGGCGCCCAGGTTCACTGCATTGACCAGCGAAACCGGGGCGCTCGCATCCAGAGAAACATTGCCGCCGATGTTCAGTGCACCGGTACCCAACGCACCGTTGGCGCCGACCGACAGACCGCCCGCGTTCAGCGCCAGACCACCACTGAAGGTGTTGCTGTTGTTCAACGACAGCACGCCAGTGCCGGTCTTGATCAGGCCACCGGTGCCAGTGATCAGTCCGCCCAGAGCAACATTCTCATTGCTGGTCAGGCTCAGCTGCGCACCGGCATCGAGATCGATGGCATTGCCCAGGTTCAATGCCACCGTACTGCCCAGGGTCGCGTTCGCGCCCACGGCAAGCAGCCCGGTTCCCAGTGCGCCAGCGTTGCCCAGCATCAGGCCACCGCCGTTGAGCGTCAGCCCACCGGCGAAGTTGTTGGCGCCGTTGAGCGTGAGCGTGCTGGCGCCGTTCTTGACCAGGCCACCGGCTCCGGAAACCACCCCGCCAAGCGTGATCGCCTGCGAACCCGGCAGCGACAGCGCAGCCCCACTACCCAGAGTGACATTGTTGACCAGGTTCAACGCCGTGCTGCCATCGAGCGATGCATTGCCACCCACGCTCAATGCGCCCGTCCCGAGTGCACCGCTGTTGCCCAGCAGCAGGCTGCCGGCATTGAGGTTCAGGCCGCCGCTGAATGCATTGGTGCCGTTCAAGGTCAGCAGCGAGGCACCGTTCTTGATCAGGCTGCCGGTGCCGGTGATGTTGCCGCCCAGGGTGAGGTTCTGGCTGCCCGGCAGGGTCAGCACCGCGCCAAGGTTGATGGCATTGCCCAGATTCAGTGCTGCGGTTGCGTCGAGCGAGCCATTGCCGCTGACCGTCAACGCGCCGGTACCGAGTGCACTGCCGTTGCCCAGCAACAGGCCACCGGCCGCCAGGTTCAGGCCACCACTGAAGGTATTGGCGCCGCTGAGCGTCTGCGTGCCCGTTCCCTGCTTGACCAGGCCACCGGTACCGCCGATCACGCCGCCGAATGTCTGGTTGGTGGCATCACCGAAGGTGAGCGTGCTGCCGCCCAGCGTCACGGTGCTGCCAGCGATGCCGGACAGCGCGCCGATGGTCTGGTTGCCGCCGAGCGAGATGTCCAGTTCGGCGCCGGCCCCCGCCAGGCTCACCGCCCCGGTGGCCGCCAGACTGCCGCCACTGGCCAGTGCCACCTTTCCTGCGTTCACGTTCAGACCGCCGGTGAACGCGTTGGCCCCACCCAGCGTGAGCGTGGAGGCGCCGTTCTTGACCAGGCTGCCGGTACCACCGATCACGCCGCCCAGCGTCAGCGCGTTGGAGCCCAGCACGTTGAGCGAACCACCCACCCCCAGGTTGATGCCGTTGCCCACGGTCAGTGCCGAGCTGGCATCAAGCGTCACCGCGCCACCGACATTCAATGCGCCGGTTCCCAGCGCACCGCCGTTGCCGAGCACCAGTCCTCCAGCCGTGAGCGACAGCCCTCCACCAAACGTGTTGGCGTTGTTGAGGGTCAAGGTGGCCGCGCCGTTCTTGACCAGGCTGCCGGAGCCACCGATCACGCCGTTGAAGGTCAATGCCTGGTTCCCGAGCAGATTGAGGCTGGCACCCGAACCCAGGTTGACTGTATTGGTCAGCGCCAGCGCCGTAGTGCCGTCGAGTGTGGTGCTGCCCCCAACAGAGAGCGTACCGCTACCCAGCGCAGCAACACTGCCCAGCAGCAAGCCACCGGCGTTGAGTGCCACGCCGCCACTGAGATTGTTCACGCCCGACAAGGTCTGCACGCCGGTGCCCAGCTTGACCAGGCCACCCGTGCCTGCGGCGAACGTGCCGCTGTAGCTGGTATTGCCCAGCCCGGCGAGGGTAAGCGTGTGGCTGCCCAGATTGACCGAACCGCCGAGGCCTGCCAGCGAACCGATGGTCTGGTTGGCGGCTGCCGACAGGTCCAGGGTGGTGCCGACGCCGACCGTGATCGCACCGGTGGGCGACAGGCTGCCGCCCGCGCCCAGCGCCAACGCCCCCCCGACCAGGTTGAAATTGCCGCTCAGCGAATTTGCGCCATTCAACGTCAGGGTGCCTGCACCATTCTTGGTCAGGTTGCCGGCACCAGAGATCGAACCGTTCAATGACAACGCATTGCTGCCGAGCAGGTTCAGCGAGCCCCCGCCATTGATCACCAGATTGTTGCCCAGGGTGAAGCCCGCCGTCGTATCCAGCGAAGCGCTGCCACCGACGGTCAGATTGCCGCTGCCGAGCGCACCGGCATTGCCGAGCACCAAGCCGCCGGCATTGAGGTTGACGCCACCGCTGAACAGGTTCGCACCGCCCAGGGTGACGATGCCGGTGTTGTTGACCGTCAGCCCACCAGCGCCTGAAAGCACTCCGCCCAGACCGAATGCATTGGTTCCGGACAGAGACAGATTGCCACCGAGGCTGAAAGCGTTGGCCAGGTTCAGACCGGCCGTGGAGGAGGCGATGGCACCGCCGCTGGCGGTGAACAGCCCTGTGCCGAAGGAACCGGCATTGTTGAAATTGATCAGACCATCATTGAGCGTGGTCGTACCTGCGCCAGCCCACGCACCCTGCAGGTTCCAGGTACCGCTGTTGACGGTGAGCCTCTGGAAGTTGATGTACTGGTTCCAGCCCAGCGTGGTCACCGCCCCACCGGTACCGCTGCCCGGGCCGGTTGGGCTGTTCTGCAGCACCAGGCTGTTGTTGGACGCCGAACCACCGTCGACGATGCCGGCCGCGGCCAGATTCACCGCAAGCACGCCGACCTGTCCAGCGACGCCGATACCGGCGGTATTGACGCTGGAACCAGACACGGCGGTGAAGGTGTTGCCGGTGACCGAACTACCCAGGTTCACGCTGCCGTTGATGGTTCCCGCATTGAGGAAGGTATTGCCGGCCCCCGCCGTGGCCGAGCCTTGGAACCCTATGCGGCCGGTAATGGTGCCGGTGTTGTTGAGATTGGTCTGCGCACCACCGTAGCTGACGATCGATGCCGCATCGGCCGTGGTCAACAGGCCTGCGCCAAGGATCGACATGTCCACATTGCCGGCGTTGATGATGTTGCTGACACCGCCGGAAGCGTTCTGCATCACCAGCGCCTGTCCACCGAAACCGAGAATGGAGCCGATATTGACCAGGCCTTTGATCGCCCCGCCCGCCTGGTTGTTGACGTTGATGGTGTTTCCACCGACGGTGTTGTTACCCAGCACCATGCCCGACGCCGCCAGGCTCAGGCCACCGTTGAGGGTGGGATCGATCGTGCCCTGGTTGTTCACGGTGATGCCGTTACCGCTCAAATTCACGGCACTTCCGCCAACGATCGGCGGCACGCTGAGCACAGCGCCGGTCTGGATATCCAGCGTCACGCCATTGATGCTGTTGGCCAGCGAATTGGTATTGGAGCCAGTCGCGCAGGTCACCGTGGTGCCTGCGGTATTGCACGCCGCGAACGCCGAACCACTGGCCAGCGTGGCCGCCAGCGCGACCGCCAGCTGGTGCGCCCTCAATCGCGGCACCCGCCCTGCGCAGACCGCGCTTCCGCCGGGATTCTGGGCGACCTCCGAAGCAACCTGCATTACGCCGAGGGCACGATTGAAAACCAGACGGTAAATGCGGTTCATCGGTAAATCTCCATGAAAAGACCGGATGGCACTGCAGGCAGGTTTTTTGAAGACAATGCGGCCCACCCCGGCTCCCGACACGGGAACAAGGCCTGGCTTCATTAACTTCTGAAAATCTTCACATCTTCACGCGACCGCACCTGGAAAAGGCAGGTCAACGTGTCCGTCAAGGCGAAAACTCCCCGATTTCGCATGACGAATGGCGGCACTGTGCGGCCGATGGCGCCAGCGGCATGTGAATCACGCTCGTTATTTTCATGACGCACGTCAAATAAAACGGGCGGACAAAATGGTTTTGCCGAAAATGCATATACCTGCAGCAGGCGGAGATTCCTTTCTCCGCCCAACTAAATGCATTCAGCTGCTCGAGAGTTTCATCAGCACCAGGCCGGAAATGATCAGCACCGCCGCACCGATCCGCATCGGGCTGACCTGCTCACCGAGAAAGACGATGCCGACCACGAACGCACCGACCGCGCCGATGCCGGTCCAGATCGTGTAGGCGGTGCCCAGCGGCAGGCTGCGCATGGCCACCGCCAGCAGCCAGAAGCTGGCGATCATGCCGATGATGGTGACCACGGTAGGGGTGAGCTTGGTGAAGCCTTCGGACTGCTTCATGGACACGGCCCAGACGATTTCCAGCAGGCCGGCGAACAACAGATAGATCCAGGCCATGACAGCCCTCCTCTTGGTAGGGCCAGGCCGTCCTGGTCATTGATTCCCGATGCGGGGGAGGTCGTTCCTCCTGGCCGGCATTCTAGCAACGCCGGTCGGCGCGGGGCGTTGCCGGCAGACGCGGGTTACAGCCGATTCAGTGCACGAAGCTGGCGTCGATGTACCTGCCTGCGCTATAGTTGCCGTCTGCCATCGGCCAGCCGATGTGCAGTCCGGCTGTGGTCTCCGGCGCATCGCGCGCTGCTTCCCCTGATCCGTGAACCGGCCGCCCACTGGGCGGCCAACGTCTCTATGGTGGCCCCGTCGGCCCCTCGCGACGCTAGGTCGAAAATCCCGCCAGGGCCGGAAGGCAGCAACGGTATCGATCGACGCGGGCGCCGAGGTCAGCCGGCGGGGCCATCGCCTTTTCGGGCGTGGCCCCACTTCTGGTAGCTGCCAATCTTGGTTGGCGCTTTTCGCCGGGCATGGCCCGGCGCTACCGCGCCTCAGGCGTGCCCTGGTGAAACACCACCCTCCATTCCTGCGCATGCCGTCGCCACAGCGAACTGCGCAACACCCAGCCCTGGGCCTGGCCATCAACGTGATAGCGGCTGCGGTAGCGCACCTGGGCCAGATCCTCGGCCAACAGCCACACCGCGTACTGTTCCGATTCGATCAGCACCTGCGCGCGCTCCAGCGGGATCTCCTGCAATGCCGCATCACGGCCGTAGCATTGCCCGGAACTGCCGATCTCGCTGAAATCCTCGTCCAGAAGTGCCGCCAGTTGCTCGCGATCGGCCCGCACCTGCGGCGCATGCAGCGCGCGTTCCAGCGCCTCCAGCTCGGCAGCCAGCGCCGCGTCGGCGGGCTGGCCAGCACCGCTCACGGCGGATCCTGCACCAGCACGTGCGGTGCAGTGGGGTTGGCCAGCGGCACGCACTGCCCCGGCTGCGCCACACGGTGCCCCCGCGCGGCCAGCGCCTGGCCGTCGGCCGCGCTCGCATAGTGGTAGAGCATCATCCGCGCCTGCAGTTCGGCGCTGTACTCGCGCTCCAGGTCGTCCACGCCAGTATGCGACGGGTTGCCGTGCAGGCCGCAGTCGTGCGCGATCAGTTCATTGTCGTTGGCGAAGCGGGCCAGCATCTCCGGAATCGGCCGGGTATCGCCGCTCCAGGTCAGCGCGCCCTGCAGGCGCAGGCCATAGGCCGTCTCCGGCCAGTGGTGGCGCACCGGGAACACTTCCAGGCGTACGCCCTCATGCCAGAACGCATCGCCCACCACGATCAGCTGGAACGCATCCCAGAAGTTGGCACCGCCCTCGGCCAGCACGTTCGGGTAGTCCCCGATGCGCTTGTGCAGTAGCGGCACCACGGTGGCAGGCACATACAGGCGCACCTTGCCGCGCCGGTGCGCGTTGAAGAAGGTATCGACGAACAGGCGCTCGAAGCCGGCCACGTGGTCCAGGTGCACATGGGTGACGAACAGCGCCTGCGGCATGTGCCCGTAGTGCGCCTTGAACGCGGTCAGGCCTTCGCCGCCACAGTCGATGGTCAGCCACGGCCGACCGTCCCGTTCGATCACCGACATCGGCGACCCCAGCTCGACCGCCGACGCATTGCCGACGCCGAGGAAACGCAACGACCAGTCCATCAGGTGCCCCGGTTCCAGGCCATGTCATAGGCGCGGCGCAGCCGCGCGTAATCCTTCTGCACGTCTTCCATGCTGCGCTCGCCGCGCAGCTTGATCAGCGAGCGCAGCAGGCGCTTGAGATTGCGTTCGCGCCAGGCGGTCGCCGGGATGCGGATCACCCCGCGGTCGAAGTCGATCAACCAGCCGTGGCCGTTGCCGTCGAACAGGATGTTGTGCGCATTGAGGTCGGCATGGTCCAGGCCGGCACGATGGAAGCGGGCGATCAGCCGCCCGGTCTCCTCCCACGGTGCGCCCCGGCCCGCGACCAGAGCACGGTCGGCCAGCGAACGGACACCCTCGATCCGCTCCATCAGGATCGCAGCCCGGTAGCGCAGGCCCTCGCGCATGTAGAACGCCGCCAGTGGCCGGGGCACCGGCAGCTTTTTCTCGCGCAGCGCGCGCATCAGCCGGAATTCGGCGAAGCTGCGCGTCCGGTCCGCGCCGCGCCAGAGGTACTGGTCATGGCTGATCTTCGCCGCCAGGCCACCGCGCAGGTAGTGGCGCAGCACGCTGGCGCCGAACGGCGCATCGACGAACCAGGCGCTGCCACGACCGCCCTCGCCCACCGGCCGAGCCCTGCTGCCCCAGTGCTGGGGCGAGAACAGGCCGATCTCGGCTTGCCGCAGCCGCTCGCGGTCGAACAGAATGGCCCCGATGCCGCGACCCTCGCGGCATGGCGTCAGCGCTTCATTGGCGTCGAATGCGACCATTTCATTGAGTCTAACAACACATGGCATCAGCGTCCTCCTCCTTGTGCCTCCTGCGCCTGTCCGCACTTGGCGATGTCACCCACGTGGTGCCCCTGGTGCGCACCCTGCAGGCTGCGCGCCCGGATACGCCGATCCACTGGATCATCGACAAGGCCGGCCACAAGCTGCTCGACGGCCTGCCCGGTGTCACCTTCCATGCCTACGACAAGAAGAGCGGCATGGCCGGGGTCAAGGAACTGCGCAGGCAGCTGCCGCCGGGGCGCTTCAAAGCGCTGTTGCAGATGCAGGTGGCGTTCCGCGCCAACCTGCTGTCGGCCTTCATTCCCGCAGAGCGTCGCATCGGCTATGACCGCAGCCGCTCCAAGGACCTGCATGGTCTCTTCATCAACGAACGCATCCCCGACCGCCCCGGCATCCATGTGCTGGATGCCATCGGCAGTTTCTGTGAACCCCTTGGCCTGCGCCAGACCGAGGTCAGCTGGGACCTGGCGGTGCCGCAGTCCGCATATGAGTGGGCCGCCGCGCAATGGCAGGACGATGGCCGCCCGGTGTTGATGATCTCGCCCTGTTCCAGTCACGTGCGCCGCAACTGGTATGCAGACCGCTACGCCGCCGTGGCCAACCACGCCGCACAGCGCGGTTGGCAGGTGGTGCTGTGCGGAGGCCGCAGCGAACTGGAGCGCAGCATGGCCGATGCCATCCAGGCACAGCTGCACACACCGGCGCTGGACCTGGTCGGCAAGGACACCTTGAAGCAGCTGCCGGCGCTGCTGGCCCGCGCCAATCTGGTGATGACCCCGGACTCGGGCCCGATGCACATCGCCAACGCGATGGGCGCCAAGGTATTGGGCCTGCATGCAGCCAGCAACCCGAACCGCAGCGGTCCCTATTCCGACCGCCGCTACTGCGTGGACCGCTACGACGATGCCGCGCGCAAGTACCTGGCCAAGCAGGCCTCGGATCTGAAGTGGGGCACCAAGATCGAGTTCGACGATGTGATGGAACTGATCACCGTGGAAGACGGTATCGCTGCGTTCGAACGCTACGTCGCCGACCACCTGGGGTGAGCAGCAGGCTGCCCCGGATTACGCGCGCTGCGCGTAATCCTGGTAGGACTTCTCTTCCACGTACGCCGAACCCAGCGCCAGGTTGATCGCCTTCTTGATGCGCGCGCGTTCGTCATTGCGCAGGTAGACGCTGCGCGCCAGATCGATGAAACCCTGGTCGAACGCCTGCGCCTTCTCTTTCAGGCGGATGTCGTCCTCGATGTCCCACAGCTGCTCGTTGACCGCCTTCAGCTCGGCACGCAGCTTGGCGATGTCCTTCACCGCCGCCGGGTGTGCCATCCAGGTCTGCTCCAGCGCCGACAGTTCTTTGCGCACATTGGCCAGCTTGCCCTCGTCACTGATGCGCTCGGACTTGATCTGCAGGATCGAGATCTTGTCCAGCAGCTCGCCGAAAGAAACGGGGACGAGGATTTCAGCGGTCATGGGGAAAGCTCCAACAGGTGATGCAGGCAGTTTAACCCGCAGCTCGCGATGGAATGGGTAGATCCACGCCATGCGTGGATGAGCCTGCCAGCAGGAACAGCATCCACGCATGGCGTGGATCTACTGATGCACCTGCCCCGACAGGGGCGGGGAGAGGCCGGCAAAGGGAGGGGCCCACAGGTTGCGCGGCAACGTGTGGGGCGACGCGCGAAACGCGCGGCGCATCCCACGCCAGATTTAAAGAAAAAGGGCTGCCTTTCGGCAGCCCTTTTTCTTTAAATCTGGCGGAGAGGGGGGGATTCGAACCCCCGAGGCGCTATAAACGCCTGCCTGATTTCGAGTCAGGTACATTCAACCACTCTGCCACCTCTCCGGGTGGTCCCCGGCGGACCGGGGACGCGCATCATACGAGGAAGTGAGGCCGACGACAAGTCATTCCGGCCAACGAAGTGAAAATTTCCTGAGCACACGCCTTGCCGGATGCGCGCAGCCACCCGATGATGCCTGTCTCCCCAGCAACACCCCGCCCCAGCGCCCATGATCGAATTCGGACACCTCACCCACCCCGGCATGCGCCGCGAGCTCAACGAGGACACCTACTACGGTGACAGTGAGCTGGCCCTGTGGCTGGTGGCCGACGGCATGGGCGGGCACGCCTGCGGTGAAGTGGCCAGCGCGCTGGCGCGCGAGACCATCGTGCGCGAGATCCGCCGCGGCGCACCGCTGGCGCAGGCCATCCGCACCGCCGACGAAGAGATCATCCGTGCCTCGCGCCGGCGCAACGACACGTTGCCGATGGGCACCACCGTGGTCGCCGCACGGGTACAGGGCAACCGCTATGAAGTGGCATGGGTCGGCGACAGCCGTGCCTACCTGTGGCGCGACGGACAGCTGGCCCAGCTCAGCCAGGACCACAGCGTGGTGCAGGAGCTGGTCGCGCAGGGCAACCTGACCGCCGAACAGGCGCGTGCGCATCCGCACCGCAACGTGGTCACCCAGGCGCTGGGCGTGACCGATCCGGCGCATCTGAACGTGGCCACCACCAGCGGCGAACTGCGCCCGGGCATGCAGCTGTTGCTGTGCAGTGACGGCCTGACCGAGGAAGTGGACAACCGCAGCATCGCGCGCACCCTCGCCTTCGAGGATGCCAGCGCACAGGAATGCGTGGACACGCTGGTCGCCGCCGCGCTCGATGGCGGCGGCCGCGACAACATCAGCGTGATCCTGGTGCGCTGCCACTAACCGGTAGATCCACGCCATGCGTGGATGCGACGCTGCCGGCCAGCGGCCGGCACTACTCCACTCCAGGCATTACGCGCTGGCGGGCTCTTCCACCTTCGGGCCATCCCACAGCGCGTGGCCAGCCTTCTTGCGCAGCCGCTCCAGTCGCGCCGCATGCGCTTCCAGCTCCGACGGCGTGGCCACCACGCGCGGGCGCGGCAGCAGCTTGCTGGTATCGAAGGCCTGCAGCGCCGCACCGGCAGCGCCGCCATCGTCATCGCCCAGACCGAAGCCGATTTCTTCCTGGCCCGAGGTCAGCGCGATATAGACGTCGCCCAGGATCTGCGCATCGAGCAGGCCGCCATGCAGCGCACGGTGCGAGTTGTCCACGCCCAGCCGCTTGCACAGCGCATCCAGCGAATTGCGCTGGCCCGGGAAGCGCTCGCGCGCCATCACCAGGGTATCGATCACGGTGCAGCGGTCGGTGATCTTCCCGTACTGTGGCCCCAGCAGCGACAGCTCGTTGTCGAGGAAGCCGAGGTCGAACGCCGCGTTGTGGATGATCAGCTCGGCGCCATCGATGAAGGCCAGGAACTCGTCGGCGATCTGCGCGAAGTCCGGCTTGTCATCGAGGAACTCCAGGGTCAGGCCGGTGACTTCCTGCGCGCCCTGTTCGAACTCGCAGTCCGGCTTGATGTACTGGTGATAGTTGTTGCCGGTCGGGCGGCGCTTGAACAGCTCCACGCAGCCGATTTCGACGATGCGGTTGCCCTTCTTCCACTCCAGGCCGGTGGTTTCGGTATCGAGGATGATCTGACGCATGGGCTCAGTTTACCGGGCTGGCGTCGCGGATCTGGATCGCCGCGTTGCGGGCCAGCGTATCCACCCGCTCATTGTCCGGGTCGCCGGAGTGACCCTTCACCCAGCGCCAATCGATCTGATGCCGCAGCGTGGCCGCCTGCAGGCGCTCCCACAGCTCGCGGTTCTTTACCGGATCGCCGCCAGCGGTCTTCCAGTTCTTGCGGATCCAGCCCGGCATCCACTGGGTCAGACCCTGCCGCACATACTGCGAATCGGTATAGAGCACGATGTTGCACGGCTCGGTCAGCGACTCCAGCCCGGAAATGGCCGCCATCAGCTCCATCCGGTTGTTGGTGGTGTGCGCCTCGCCACCGCTCAGTTCGCGCTCGTGGCCCTTGTAGCGCAGCAGCGCAGCCCAGCCGCCGGGGCCGGGATTGCCAAGGCAGGAACCGTCGGTGTGGATTTCGATGGTTTTCAATACAACTCCAGAATCAGGTAGCTACGGTGCCGTGCCAGCGCACCGGCAGCGGTTTCGGCCCAGGCAGGGCCAGCGTGCGTTTTTCCGCATGGAACAGGCAGGCCGCGCGCAGCGGTGCCCAACCTCCGGGACGACGGCTGCCCGCACCGCGCCAGAGCGGGCCCAGGTAACGCATATCGTTGCATTCCAGCCCATGACGGCCGAGCAGCAGGCGGATCCGCTGCGGCGTGCGCACCACCAGCCCATGCTGGCGCCAGCGCGTGCGATACGGACTGAACGGATTGAGGCTGCTCAGCCACAAATGGCCGCCCGGCATCAATACGCGCTCGCACTCGTCGAGCAGCAGGTCGGCATCGCCGGTGGTGACATGCTGCAGCACGATCGCATTGACGCTTTCATTGGCCAGCGGCAGCGGCAGCGCACAACGGGTGTCGCCGGCATAGCCCTGCCCCTGCCGGAACAGGCGCAGACCGCGTCCGCCCAACTGTGCATCGTCCAGCCAGGCCGCACTTGGTGCGATCCACAGCCAGGGCTGCGCCGGCAGCACCGACAGCTGCGGCAGCAGCAATTGCCGCTCCAGCACACGCAAGGCCTCCGCCGGTTCGCTGTCGAACCACGGGGTCTGGCTCGCTTGACGGGTGCTCTGCAGCGCGGGCATGGTCCAATTCTATGCGACTGACTGCCCTGCCCGCATTTGCGGATAACTACATCTGGACGCTGATCGACAACGAGGGCGCTGCCGTGGTCGTCGACCCCGGCGATGCCGCGCCAGTGCTCGCACTGGCCGATCAGGGCATGCGCGTGGACACGATCCTGCTCACCCATCACCACGACGACCACATCGGTGGCGTGCCGGCATTGCAGGCGCGTTTCCCCGGCGTACGGGTCATCGCGCCGGTCGAGGAACGCATTCCCACGGCCACCGAGCGGGTCGGCGAAGGTGAACGCGTTCAGGCACTGGGCCGGACGTTCCACGTACTATCCGTGCCCGGGCATACCCGCAGCCACATCGCGTTTCACACTGCTGAACATCTTTTCAGCGGAGATTCGTTGTTCAGCCTGGGCTGTGGACGCCTGTTCGAAGGTACGCCGTCCCAGCTGCTGGCGTCGATGCGCAAGCTGGGTGCCCTGCCCGCGCAACTGCTGCTTTGTTGCGCTCATGAGTACACCGTGTCAAATGCCGTCTTCGCGCGGCATGTCGACCCCGCCAACGCTGCCTTGTGGCAGCGCCAAGAGGAGGCTTTGGCCATGCGCCGCGATGACCGTTCCACCCTGCCGGTAACCCTGGCCAACGAATTCGACTGCAATCCCTTCCTGCGTGTGCACGCTGCACCGATCCGTGCGTCGGTGTCGGCACACCTGGGCCGTGACGTCGTGGACGACGTCGACGTGATGGCCGGTCTCCGGCATTGGAAAGACGGCTTCCGCGCATGATGCGCCGAAGTCTGCCGCTGGCCCTGGGCCTTGCCCTGGGGCTGGCCGGAACCGCGGGCGCACAGTCGCTGGGCGCCGGCATCAGCCAGAACCTGACCGCCGCTGCGGCGCTGCCGCTGGATCCGTCCGCGCTGCCTGCGCCCTCGGTGCGCAATGGCCAGGAGATCTTCACCAGCTTCCGCGACGGCCTGGCCGAGCCCAGCTGCGATGCCGAGGCTACCAGCCCGCGCTGGCAGAAGCAGTTCGCCCACGCCCCCTCGCGCCTGGCCAACCAGGATGACGATGCGCTGGTGCTGTTCGGCTATGTGGTCGAAGAGCTGCGCAAGGCGAACCTGCCCACCGAATTCGCGCTGATCCCATTCGTGGAAAGCGGCTATCGGCCCAATGCCCGCAACGGCAGCGGCCCGACCGGCCTGTGGCAGTTCATCGCCACCACGGCGCGCAACCACCGCGTACCCATGGCCAACGGCTACGACGGCCGCCTGTCGGCGGTTGATTCCACCCAGGCCGCGGTGCGCTACCTGAAAACCCTGCACGGCATGTTCGGCGGCGACTGGCGACTGGCCACCATGGCCTACAACGCCGGCGAGTACCGGGTGCTGCAGTCCATGCGCAAGGCCGGCATGAACGCGCAGAATGCCAAGCCGGCAGCCCTGCCGGGGCTGTCGCCGGTTACCCATGCCTATGTCGAGAAGCTGCATGCCCTGGCCTGCGTGCTGGAAGACGTGGAGGACCAGCCTCGCGTGATGGCCTCGCTGGACCGCACCGTGCCGGTGTTGAAGGACCACACCCTGCCGGCCGGCACCAGCGTCCAGCAGTGGGCCGCACAGCGCGCCCTGGACCCCGCCAGGATCGCCCGCCTCAACCCGGCCCTGGCCGCCGGCAACCGCGCCTCCGGAACCACTCGGGTCCTGGCCCCGGTCTCGGCCGCCAATGCGACGGTGACGGAAGCCGCGACCACGCTGGTGGCCAGCACCGCACCGGTTGCCACGACCACACCGACGCCGCAGATGGCCAAGACCGTGGCCGCGATCGCCGACCGCCCGCGCAGCCGCCGCCACACCGTGCGTGATGGCGAGTCGGCCTGGACCATCGCCCGCCGCTACGGCATGCCGGTAAAGGCCCTGCTGTCGCTGAACGGCCTGAGTGGCAGCAGCGTGCTTAAGCCCGGCGCAGTGCTGCGCGTCGAGGACTGACGCGCTCCAACCCCGCTGTATCTGCTCTTTGTAGAGTCGAGCGATGCTCGACTGCATCTGCACGACTCTACAAAAGGCGGTCGAGCAAGCTCGACCACTACCAAAGCTCAAGCGCGCCACAGACGACGCGAAGGTGACTCGTCCTGCCATAGGTTGACACCGATGGGTGGATGGTCCGGCCGCCGTCAGGCGGCCAAAGACGCCCGATGCATCGCATCGGGCGTCTGCATTTTAAGGGACAGGTGGGGGCGCTCAGCGTTGTAGATGTCTACGGCCTCAGCCACCATCTGGCGGGCTTGCCCCAGGTCCCGTGGGCGATGAAGCAGGAACTCGCACTTGAGGATCCCGTTGACTCGCTCTGCCAGAGCGTTCTGATAGCAGTCGTAGCCGTCGGTCATCGAGCAGGTCAGGCCGTGCCGCGCATGGATCTTCTGGTAGTAATCCGAGCAGTACTGGATTCCACGATCAGAGTGATGGATCAGCTTCTGCGGTGTCTTTCTCCCTTTCAGCGCCATCTCCAGCGCCTGAGCTACCTGCTCTGTCTGTAGCGTTTCATGCACGCTCCAGCCCACGATCTTGCGCGACCAGGCATCGGTGACCAGGCTCAGATACACGAACTTCCCCTGCGTCGGCAGATAGGTGATGTCCGCCACCCACACCTGCTCGCTACCGGTTGGTATTACGCATCCTTGGCCAGGTTTGAGCAGATTCGGATGCCTGCGAAAGCGATGATGGCTGTCGGTAGTCTTGTGATAAGCCCGACGTTTCGGTACCAGCAGGCGCGCTTCCCGAAGTACGTCAAACAACCGGTCACGCCCCATGGTGATTCCCGCCGCCTGCAGCTTCGGTCCGATCAAATGGTGCAACTTGCGCGTCCCGATCCGTGGCTGCCGCACGCGGCAATCGCTCACCAGCGCCAGTGCTTTGGTCTCGCTGGCGCGTCGTCGTTGATGCCGGCACCCCGCTTGATAGAACGCCTGTCGACTGATGCCGAAATGGCGGCAAGCCCTTGCCACGCTTACGCCTTTGAGGCGCCCTTGCGTGAGGACTTGCCTGAAGGCTTTTTTACGATGCGCACCCCGTAATCCTCTTTGAGGACATCCACGATGGCTTCGAAAAGCTGTGCTTTCTCGTTGGCCTCCCGCAACTGGACCTGCAGGGCCTTGATCTGTTGTTCCGGCGTCAGCGGCGTGGCCGGTCCACTTTTGGGAGAAGTCGTCATGGGGGCAGATGATGCACCACCTGACCAATCTTGCCGACCATGGCGGCGAAGCCACTTCAGAACCGTGCTGCTACCTTGGATACCGTATCGCTCCTGAGCCTTCTTATAGGTCAGTTCTCCACGCTCGACCTGATCGACCACGGACAACTTGAAGGCCAGCGAGTAATCCCGCTGACTGCGCCTGATTGTTGATTTCATTGAACATTCCTTTTCCAGAGGGAAAAGGTGTCAACCCAATTCAGGACGGGTCAAGGCATAAAAAAAGGCCCGGCATTGCCGGGCCTTCTTCGATCCTGCCCCGCCGCGAGGCTTACAGGTTCTCTTCGGTGGTCTGGATCACGAACTTCCTGCGCATCGCCTCGACGTAGGCCTTGGCTGCGGCCATGCCGTCGATCTGGCTCAGCTGATCCTTGAGCTGCTTCTGCTGCTCGGCGGTCACTTCCTTGATGTCGCCCGGGTTGACCTTGTTCACGGCGAACAGCAGCGCGTGGCCGTTGACGTCGACCTTGCCGTAGCTCGGCTTGCCTTCCGCCGGCACCGGCGCACTGAAGATCGCGCGGTTGATTTCCGGGGTCGGCACCGGCTGGCTGCGCGGCAGGCCCGGCATCGGGCTCAGCTGCAGCTTCTCGCTGGCGGCCAGCGACTGCAGGGTGGCGCCCGCCTTCAGCTTGGCCAGCACGGCGTCGGCGGCCTTGTCGCTGGCCTGGCGCTGGCGGTCGGCGCGGATCGCGGCGATCACCTGTTCACGCGCCTTGTCCAGCGGCGTTGCCTGTTCCGGGGTATGCGCGGCAACGCGGATGACCACGCTGTGGTTGGTGGCACCGCCCAGGGCGATCGGGTCGCTGGCAGTACCATCCTGCACCAGCACTTCGGAGAAGGCGGCGCGCAGCACGGCCGGATCAGTGGCAATACCGCTGGCGGTGGCACGGGTGATCGGGCCCAGGGTCTGCAGCGGCAGGTTCACTTCCTTGGCCGCAGCAGCCAGATCACTCGGGCTCTTGTTGATGGCATCGACCAGGTGGCCGGCCAGCTCGTTGAAGCCGCGCTCGCCGTCGGCCTTCAGCTGCTCGGCGGCCAGCGTGTCACGCACTTCCTCGAACGACTTGCCTTCGCCGCCACGCACCGCGGCGACCTTGATGACGTGGTAGCCGAAGTCGGTCTTGACCGGGCCGATCACGTCACCCGCCTTGGCGGCGAACAGGGCGTCTTCGAACGGCTTGACCATCGCGCCACGCTCGACCCAGCCCAGATCACCGCCCTGGTCCTTCGAACCCGGGTCTTCCGAATTGGCCTTGGCCAGTGCAGCGAAGTCGGCACCCGCCGCCTTGGCTTCGGTGGCGATCTTGTTCGCCTTGGCTTCGGCACCGTCACCGGTGATCAGGATGTGCGCGGCCTGGCGCTGTTCCGGCGAAGTGAACTTCGCCTTCTCGTCCTCAAAGCGCTTGCGCAGGGTCGCTTCGTCGGCCGCGGTCGGTGCCGGCAGGTTGGCGCCATTGATCTCGACGTATTCCAGCGACACGCTTTCGGCCTGGCGGAAATCCTTGCCGTGGCTGTCGTACCACTGCTTGATCTGCTCATCGGTGACCGGCGCGGTATCGGCCGGAACCTCCGGCAGCGCGGCCAGTTCGACGTCGCGGGTCTCACCCAGCAGCTTCAGCAGGCGCTCGGTCTCGGACTGGGTAACGAAGCCCGAGTTCTGCAGGCCCGACGGAATCACCGACTGCTGCAGGCTCTCACGCACCAGCTCCTGGAACTGGGTCGGCGTGCGCGGCGGATTGCCACCGGCCAGAGCCAGGCGGTAGTTGTTCTCGTTGAACTTGCCGTTCGAATCGAGGAAGGCCGGGATGGTGGCGATGTACTCGCGCACCGCGCCATCGCCGATCACGACACCGGCCTGCTCGCCGACCAGGCGCACGACCTGTTCGTCGATCAGCTGATCGAGCACGGCCAGCTTGTTTTCGGTGCTTTCAAACGCGCGCGGGTCGAAATTCTCGCCCTGCTGCTGGCGCTCACGCATGCGCTCCTGCTCGAAGCGGGTGCGGAAATCCTGCGCGCTGATCTCATGATGCTGCCACAGCATGCGCACCGGCCACCACGACGGTGCCGAACGCCACCAAGTCGGCGGCGCGGAAACCTTGGCCACGTTCTGTGCGCCAACGCCACCGAGGTAGCTGTTGTCGATCACGAACAGGAACGGAATCATCAGCAGCCCCAGGATCACGGTGACGATCCAGCCTGAGGTCTTGTCGCGGAGTTTCTGCAGCATGGTGAGGAATCACAAGGCCTGATTGGCGAGCCCGGCAGTGTAACCCGCTTCGTCGCAGGGACCAAAAGCAGCGCCGGCGCGGCCTGCGCCGATCTCCGCGGACCTGTGCCGTCAGCACCTCGGCAGGCCTGCTGCCGCAGGGCACAAAGAAAAAGCCCCCGGCTTGCGCCGAGGGCTTTTAAAGTTGGCGGAGCGGACGGGACTCGAACCCGCGACCTCCGGCGTGACAGGCCAGCATTCTAACCAGCTGAACTACCGCTCCGCGCTGAAACTTTGCAGGCGCCCAGTATATCCGAAGACTCCCTGGAAACCCAGCCCGATGAACACTTTTTTCAAAGTTTTTTCACAGGGACTTAAGAATTCTGCAATGGCGGAGCGGACGGGACTCGAACCCGCGACCTCCGGCGTGACAGGCCAGCATTCTAACCAGCTGAACTACCGCTCCGTTCTTGCAAAAACCTTTTCGCCTTCCTTCCGAACCTGTCGGTGAGAAGACAAGGCCCCCAGCTTTAGGCCGGGGGCCTCGATGTAGTGGCGGAGCGGACGGGACTCGAACCCGCGACCTCCGGCGTGACAGGCCAGCATTCTAACCAGCTGAACTACCGCTCCGCATTGTTGCTATTTCCTGTTTTCCCACCGGCCTGGACCGGGGAGAAAACAAAGCCTCCAGCTTTTGGCCGGAGGCCTCGTTGAATGGCGGAGCGGACGGGACTCGAACCCGCGACCTCCGGCGTGACAGGCCAGCATTCTAACCAGCTGAACTACCGCTCCACACTCAAACTTTTACCGCGGTGCTGTGGTGGGTGCTGAGGGTTTCGAACCCCCGACCCTCTCCGTGTAAAGGAGACGCTCTACCGCTGAGCTAAGCACCCCAGCGAGCCGCTTAGTTTACAGCATCCTTCAGGGCCTTGCCAGCCTTGAACGACGGATTCTTCGAAGCAGCGATCTTGATGGTGTCGCCGGTCTTCGGGTTGCGGCCGGTGCGCGCAGCACGGTCGCGGACCTGGAAGGTACCGAAGCCAACCAGGGTGACCGCATCGCCGTCCTTCAGCGCCTTGGTGACGGCAGCAACGACGGCATCGACAGCGCGGCTGGACTCGGCCTTGGTCAGGTCGGCAGCTTCAGCAACGGCATCGATCAATTCGGTCTTGTTCATTCTCTACAACTCCTTTGGCGGTGGGTTCCGCTTATTCGACAGGGAAGCAACCGCACGCCTTCTGCATGCGGCCGCCATGTGGAAACGGTTCGCCGATTCAGTCATCGCTGACAGCGATCACTCATTCGCGAGTGCTGCTTTTATACCAGTGGCCCTACCCCCACGCAAGCTGGAAAGCCAGCAACGACGCGGGTTTCGGGCCATCGGACAGCGCGCGTCAATGCTTGACGCGCGCGCTTCCACTCGGTTTGGCCTTGCTGCGCACCGTGACACGCTGCGCACTCTTGCGCGCCTTCTTCGGTGCCAGCGGGCGCTCCAGCGCCAGGTCCAGGACTTCTTCGATGTACTTCACCGGCACGATCTCCAGATCGCGGGTGACGTTGGCCGGAATATCTGCAAGGTCCTTGCGGTTCTCTTCCGGAATGATGACCGTGCGGATACCACCGCGCAGTGCGGCCAGCAGTTTCTCCTTCAAGCCACCGATGGCGGTGACACGACCACGCAGGGTGATCTCACCGGTCATCGCCACGTCGGCACGCACCGGCACCTTGGTCAGCATCGACACCAGCGAGGTGACCATTGCCGCACCGGCACTCGGTCCGTCCTTCGGCGTGGCACCATCGGGCACGTGCAGGTGCACGTCGTGCTTCTGCAGGAAGTCGCTGTCGATGCCAAAGCCCACGGCGCGCGAACGCACCACCGACAACGCCGCCGACGCCGATTCCTTCATCACGTTGCCGAGCTGGCCGGTCAGGATCAGCTGGCCCTTGCCCGGCACCAGCGTCGATTCGATCTGCAGCAGATCGCCACCGACTTCGGTCCACGCCAGGCCGGTGACCAGGCCGATCTCGTTCTCTTCCTCGGCGCGGCCGAAATCGAAGCGACGCACACCCAGGTACTTGTCCAGGTTCTTGCTGGACACGCTCACCAGCGCCTTGGACTTCTTCGCGCCCTTCTTCGCCTTCACCGGCTGCGGACCGGCCAGCGCGATCTCCTTCACCACCTTGCGGCAGATCTTGGCGATCTCGCGTTCCAGGTTGCGCACGCCCGATTCGCGCGTGTAGTAGCGCACGATGTCCTGGATCGCATCGCTGCCGATCTCCAGCTCTTCCGGCTGCAGGCCGTTGGCCTTGATCTGCTTCGGCACCAGGTAGCGGGTGGCGATGTTGAGCTTCTCGTCCTCGGTGTAGCCGGGGATGCGGATCACTTCCATGCGGTCCAGCAGCGGGCCGGGAATATTGAGCGAGTTCGAGGTGGCCACGAACATCACTTCGGACAGGTCCAGGTCCACTTCCAGGTAGTGGTCGTTGAACGCGTTGTTCTGCTCCGGGTCGAGCACTTCCAGCAGCGCCGACGACGGATCGCCACGGAAGTCCATCGACATCTTGTCGATCTCGTCGAGCACGAACAGCGGGTTCTTGCTGCCGACCTTGTTGAGGTTCTGCACGATGCGGCCCGGCATCGAACCAACGTAGGTACGACGGTGGCCACGGATCTCGGCTTCATCGCGAACGCCGCCCAGCGACATGCGCACGAACTTGCGGTTGGTAGCCTTGGCGATGGACTGGCCGAGCGAGGTCTTGCCCACGCCCGGCGGCCCGACCAGGCACAGGATCGGGCCCTTCATCTGCTTCACGCGCGACTGCACCGCCAGGTATTCAAGGATGCGCTCCTTGACCTTCTCCAGGCCGTAGTGGTCGGCGTCGAGGGTGTCCTGTGCGGCCTTCAGGTCCTTGCGCACCTTGCTGCGCTTCTTCCACGGCACGCCCAGCAACCACTCCAGGTAGTTGCGCACGACGGCCGCTTCAGCCGACATCGGCGACATCTGCTTGAGCTTGTTCAGTTCATTGCGTGCCTTGGCTTCAACCGCCTTCGGCATGCCGGCTTCGGCGATCTTGCGGGCCAGCTCTTCCAGCTCGCCCGGTGCATCGTCCAGGTCACCCAGTTCCTTCTGGATGGCCTTCATCTGCTCGTTGAGGTAGTACTCGCGCTGGCTCTTCTCCATCTGCGACTTCACGCGGCCGCGGATGCGCTTTTCCATCTGCTGCACGTCGATCTCGCCATCGACCAGGCCGACCAGCATCTCCAGGCGGTCACCGACGGCCAGCGTTTCCAGCAGGCGCTGCTTGTCGGCCAGGCGCACGCTGATGTGCGCAGCGATGGTGTCGGCCAGGCGGGCCGGCTCATCGATGCCCGACAACGTCTGCAGCAGCTCCGGCGGCAGCTTGCGATTGGTCTTCACGTACTGCTCGAACAGCGACATCAGCGAGCGGGCGATCGCCTCCACCTCGCGTGCTTCGCGCTCGTCGGTGGCGTCGATCTCCACGGCCTGGCCGTGCAGCGAACCGTTACGCTCGTCGACGTGGGTGACCTGCACGCGCGACAGGCCTTCGACCAGCACCTTGATGGTGCCGTCGGGCAGCTTCAGCAACTGCAGCACCTGCGCCAGCGTACCGACCTGATAGAGGTCGGCCGCATGCGGGTCGTCGGTCTCGGCCGACTTCTGCGCCAGCAGCAGGATGCGCTTGTCCGCCTCCATTGCCTGTTCGAGCGCGTGCATGGACTTGTCACGGCCGACGAACAGCGGGATGACCATGTGCGGGAACACCACTACGTCGCGCAGCGGCAGGACCGGCAGGTCGAGGGTTTCACTTGGGGAACGGGCCATGGGGGCTCCAGGGAAGGGGGAAAACCGCCTCCGGGAGGGCATCTTCCGGAGACAAAAAAAGCCGATGGCCCCGTTATGGGGCCATCGGCTTTCAGATGCAAGGCATTCCTTGAAAATCCTTTCCAATCAACAACCTGGAAGGATCACTCGGCGCCTGCGGCCTTCTGTTCAGGGGCCGCTGGGGACTGGTAGATCAGGTACGGCTCGGACTTGTGCTCGATCACCGACTCGTCCACCACCACCTTGCTGACGTTTTCCTGCGACGGCAGGTCGTACATGGTGTCCAGCAGGACCGATTCGACGATGGTACGCAGGCCGCGGGCACCGGTCTTGCGCTTGAGCGCCTTGCGGGCAATGGCCGACAACGCGTCCGGGCGGAACTCCAGCTCGACGTTCTCCATCTCGAACAGCTTCTTGAACTGCTTGGTGATGGCGTTCTTCGGCTCGGTCAGGATCTTGATCAGGGCCGGCTCATCCAGCTCCTCCAGGGTCGCCACCACCGGCAGGCGGCCGACGAACTCGGGAATCAGGCCGAACTTGATCAGGTCTTCCGGCTCGACTTCGGCCAGCACCTTGCCCACTTCCTGCTTGCGCTCGCTGCTCTTCACCTTGGCGCCGAAGCCGATGCTGCCGACGTCGGTGGAACGGGCCTGGATCACCTTGTCCAGCCCGGCGAACGCGCCGCCGCAGATGAACAGGATGTTCTTGGTGTCCACCTGCAGGAATTCCTGCTGCGGGTGCTTGCGGCCGCCCTGCGGCGGAACGCTGGCCACGGTGCCTTCGATCAGCTTCAGCAGGGCCTGCTGCACGCCTTCGCCGGACACATCGCGGGTGATCGACGGGTTCTCGCTCTTGCGCGAGATCTTGTCGATTTCATCGATGTAGACGATGCCCTGCTGCGCCTTCTCGACGTCGTAGTCGCACTTCTGCAGCAGCTTCTGGATGATGTTCTCCACGTCCTCGCCCACGTAACCGGCTTCGGTCAGCGTGGTGGCGTCGGCCATGGTGAACGGCACGTTGAGAAGGCGGGCCAGGGTCTCGGCCAGCAGGGTCTTGCCCGAACCGGTCGGGCCGACCAGCAGGATGTTCGACTTCGCCAGTTCGACGTCGTCGTTCTTCTGCCGGCTCTCGATGCGCTTGTAGTGGTTGTACACGGCCACGGCCAGCGTGCGCTTGGCGCGGTTCTGGCCGATCACGTACTGGTCGAGGACCTCGAGGATCTCGCGCGGCTTGGGCAGCGAACTGCGCGCCGACTGCGCCTTTTCCTCAAGTTCCTCACGGATGATGTCGTTGCACAGCTCCACGCACTCATCGCAGATGAATACGCTCGGACCCGCAATCAGCTTGCGCACTTCATGCTGGCTCTTGCCGCAGAAAGAGCAGTAGAGGATCTTGCCGGTGTCCGTGGAACGACCTTGGCGGTCTTCGCTCATGCTTCGCTTACCCAGTTACCCCACCCGCTGAACGGGGGTTCGATTCGAGAATAGCACAGGGCCGAGGGGACACCAGTCCCGCCCGACCCTGCAGGAACGGGGCCTCCCTGGCCCCGTGATGGCCGGTCAGCCGGCCTGGATCGACTCGTCCGGACGACGCTCCAGGACCTGGTCGACCAGACCATAGGCCTGCGCCTCGAAGGCGCTCTTGAAGTTGTCGCGCTCGGTGTCGCGGGCGATCGTCTCCAGCGACTGGCCGGTGTGCTTGGCCAGCACCTCGTTCAGGCGCGAACGCAGGGTCAGGATCTCACGCGCGTGGATGTCGATGTCGGTGGCCTGGCCCTGGTAGCCACCCAGCGGCTGGTGGATCATCACGCGCGAGTTCGGCAGCGCATAGCGCTTGCCAGCTTCGCCCGCGGCCAGCAGCAGGGCGCCCATCGAGGCGGCCTGGCCGATGCAGGTGGTGCTCACATTCGGCTTGATGTACTGCATGGTGTCGTAGATCGCCATGCCGGCGGTGACCACGCCACCCGGCGAGTTGATGTAGATGTTGATGTCCTTTTCCGGGTTCTCCGACTCCAGGAACAGCAACTGCGCCACCACCACGTTGGCCATGTGATCGTCGATCGGGCCCACGAGGAAGATCAGGCGCTCCTTCAACAGGCGCGAATAGATGTCGTAGGCACGCTCGCCGCGGCTGGTCTGCTCGACCACCATCGGAACCAGGTTCAGGGCTTTGGTTCGGTTGTCCATTACGTGAGGTACCTATCTTGGGGGGCAACAACCCCGCGCCGGCAAAGGCGCGGGGCATCCGGTGATCCGCCCGGGCTTACTGGCGGATCGCGTCCTGGAACGACAGCTTCTCTTCGGTGTGCTGGGCACGCTCGGCGATCCAGTCGATCACCTGCTCTTCCATCACACGGTTCTGCAGGCCAGACATCAGCTGGGGGTCGTTGCGGTACATCTCAATGACCTGTTCCGGCTCTTCGTAGGTCGAAGCGATCAGACGCATCGTTTCGTTCAGGCGCTTGGCTTCCAGGCGCAGGTCGTTGATGCGGGCCACTTCACCGACCAGCAGGCCGACCAGCACGCGCTTGGCGGCCGCTTCCTTGAAGCCTTCGTGGGCATCGGCCGGGATCTCGCCGACGTTCTGGCCGTTGCGGCGGATCTGCTCGACCTGCTGGGCCAGCATGGCGCGGGCTTCGTTCTCGACCAGGCGCGGCGGCATTTCCACCGACGAGTAGGCGGCGATCAGCTGCTCGCCCACTTCGCGGCGCAGGCGGTTCATCAGAGCGCCCTTCAGCTCGCGCTCCAGGTTGGCGCGGATGTCGCTGCGGAACTGCTCGACGTCGCCGCCCTTCACGCCGAAGCTCTTGATGAAGGCTTCGTCGACCGCCGGCACGACCGGCTCGGACACTTCGGCGACCTTGACGGTCACCTGCACGGTCTTGCCGGCCAGCACCGGCACGCGCCAGTCAGCCGGGAACTCGACGTCCAGGGTCTTTTCTTCGCCCTTGGCCAGGCCGACCAGGCCCTTTTCGATGGTGTCGAACATCATGCCCTGGCCGAGCACGATCGAACCCTTCTCGGTGCCCTCGGCCGGCAGGCGCTCTTCGCCGGCCTGCGACCAGGTTTCCACCGCGACCAGGTCACCGTCCTGCGCGCCACGGCTGACCGGGGCCCAGGTACGACGCTGGTTCTGCAGGTTCTCGATCATCTGATCGATGTCGGCGTCGGTGATCTCGGCGCTGTGGCGCACGACGGTCAGCTTGCTGACGTCGATGTCGCCGAAGTCCGGCACCACTTCCACGGTGGCCACGAAGGAGAATTCACCCTCGTCGCCCTTGTCGATGCGCGGGCTGCCGACGATGCGCAGGTCGTGCTCACGCACGGCGGCATCGAAGGTTTCGCGCAGCAGGCCGTCCAGCGCCTCGCCACGGACCTGCGCGCCGAAGCGCTGCTCGATCACCTTGGCCGGCACCTTGCCCGGACGGAAACCCTTGATGCGGGTGGTACGGGCGATTTCGCCCAGGCGGCCGACGATGTGGCTCTGCAGACGCTCTTCCGGCAGCGAGAAGCTCAGGCGGCGTTCCAGGTTGCCGGTGGATTCGATCGAAGCTTGCATGTTGACTCCTGCCACCGGTGGCCCACGCCCCCGGCTCGATGATTGGGATGAAACGGTTGTAAGGACACGACGTCTGGGACGCGCCTGCTTGCCGCAGCCCTTTAGTTTCGCCCAATTCGGCCTGCACTGCCAGCGCGTGCCGGTCAAGGGGGCGCAGATGGCCCGATCAGGGCGGGGACAGGCCGGCACTGGTGCGAAAGGGGGGACTCGAACCCCCACGCCTTGCGGCACTGGAACCTAAATCCAGGGCGTCTACCAATTCCGCCACTTTCGCGTGGCCGGCTCAGGCGTTCATTGTCGCAGGCGGGGGCTGGAAGCGGAAGGCCTGCACAAAACTGAATCTGCAGCGATGCGCGCGGCCCCTGCATCGCTGCCGTCCCGGCGGGCGCACCACCCGCCAGGACGACTGCGGCTTACTGCTGCGGTACAGCGCGGGCCGGTGCCATGCCTGCATGTTCGGCGGGCGCCTCCCCCTTGCGGATCTCCACGCCCCCGTCATCGGTACGGCGCAGAGCCACCGACTCCGGCATGGCCTTGCGCACATCCACCGAACCGTCCGCATTGCGCTGCACATCCACCGCGTCAGGCAGGACCTCCGCTTCCGCAGGCTGAGCTGGCTGCATCTGCATGGCGTCACCCACCGGGCGCGCCGGAGTGCTCTCCGTGCCCGCATCGCGTTCAACGGTCTTCGCGGGACCATTGGCTGGTGCGCAGGCCGCCAGCGCCATCAACGCGAAGGGAACCCACAGCGTGCGGTGCAATCGATTGATATCAGCCATCAACATCTTCCTTCGTGCATGCGCCATCGGCGCGGAAGATCCATTGGGTGCGATGCGGGACGCGATGCGGTGAGAAGCAGCGCACAGCATTGAAAACACTGATGACGCGTATGTCCCTGATTTCAGCATCGCTTCAGTAGATTCACGCCATGCGCCGTTTCAGTCGATGAAATGCCACCCGGCGCGCAGACAAGAAAAAAGCCACTTGGCGAACCAAGTGGCTTTCGTCTGGTGGGCTGTCAAGGATTCGAACCTTGGACCTATTGATTAAGAGTCAACTGCTCTACCAACTGAGCTAACAGCCCGAAATCGGGGCGCGAATTATGACCCGATCCGCTCGGTGGGTGCAAGCACTTTTTTCAACATCGTTGAAACCAGCACTGCGGTCCCGCTGCATTGCAGATCCACGGCCAAGCGGGGCTCTGCAACCCGTCATCCATCGAAACGATGGGAGTCACACTTATAAGAAAAAAGCCACCTGGGATACCAGGTGGCTTCTGTCTTGGTGGGCCGTCAAGGATTCGAACCTTGGACCTATTGATTAAGAGTCAACTGCTCTACCAACTGAGCTAACGGCCCGTAAAACTCAGACGCACATTGTAGCGTGCTTTCTGTTTATTGCAATACCGTTTCGGCTGCGCCGATGCGGTTGAATCAGTGGGGTGGCTGAGGGGATTCGAACCCCCGACCACCGGAATCACAATCCGGTACTCTAACCAACTGAGCTACAGCCACCACTGAAACTTTCGCTCCACCGCCGATGAGGCTGACGCTGGACCTTGATGCTTTGCTAGCGGGTGGAACCAGAAGTCCGTCCCCCGAAGCGAGTCCGGCATTTTCCGGGAGTCGCGAAGGAATTGCAAGCACTTCTTCACATTGATGTGCAGGGGCCGGAACAGGAGATCAGGGCTGCTCCGCCTGGATCACGCGCACGGTGTCCCCATGCTCATCCAGGAATGACAGCGTGGCCTCCCCCTTCGGCGTGACCTGCAACTGCAGGCGCGGCCGGCCCGCTCCGTCGAGCAACTGAAGCATCGCATTGCGCGACTGCGTCCTGCCAGGAAACACACGACGGGTAATCGCTTGCACACCCTGCGCGTGCAAGCACTCATCTTCGGCCGAGAACATCGGCCGCAGCTGTCCATCGGCGACATCGTTTCGATCACGTCGAACGACACACTGCGTTGGGCCGTCGCCCCCATCAGCAGGCCAATCAACGCCAGCCGGGTGACACCGCCGCAGTACAGGGTAGGTCGCCGTTGGTGCCTGCGCAGTTGATGCACTTCGGCCAGCACCTGCTCCACATCTCCCGCGTCTTTCGAAACCGCATTTCATGCCGAGCACCAGAAGGTGCGTGCCGCACGCACCGAAGGTCAGGCGCTGGCAAACAGCTCATCCGTCGTCGGACGCGCTGCCGAGATCGTGAACTTTAAGTGAATGGATCATGAATGGATCTGGAACGGCAATGGGGGAGATCCATTCATACAACGTTAGCTGCAGGACATGGAACGCAGGGCGCGCGTTTGCAACCATGCCGGTTCCTGCAATGAAGGTGAGATCAATAGATGAGCAAGCGGCTAATCGGATTCGTCGCGCTGGCAGCCGTGCTGGCAGTGGCAGCCGTTGCAATGTCCGGCTACCGGCAGCAGGCAACTGCGGATGCCACGGCAGAGGAATCCGGGAAGAGTGGCAGCCTCGATGAACGGCCTGACCAGGGAAGGCAGCTTCCGGCGTCAGGTGCGGCGGCCGCGCAAAGGCTTGAGCGGGACAACAAGATCCCGCCGGGCTCGTACAAGGCCGTGGGCCCCAAGGCCTACGAAATCGTAAGAGGCAATGAGTTCCGGCCTCCCGGTGACGCGCTTGCCCACGTCAAGCAACTGATGCTGCGCTCCGAATCCGGAGATGCCACGGCAACCTACGAAATCTATCGAACCATCGAGCAATGCCAGACCTTCATCTCGGATCGCGCTGACAAGCTGGCGGATTCGGCCACCACGGTCGGGGCCGGCAACTGGTTCCTGGAGCGGTCGGAACGAATCCTCAAAGAGTGTGAGTCGCTGGCTCTGGATCAGGACATCTATCACGCCGATTGGCTTTCGAAGGCCGCCGCCATGGGCTCGCAGGAAGCGATGCGCGCCTACTCGCGATCGCCGGAGAAAGTCATCGGTTCGCTTGATGACGCAATCCGTGATCCCGCGGCGCTCGAGGCGTGGAAGGACACCGCCACCGGATATCTGCGCGAACTGGAATCACAAGGGAACGTCAATGTCATCAGCGACATGGCGATGGCCTACACCTATGGCGGCATCGTTCCTGCGGATCCCGTTGCGGCCCTGGCGTACACCCGCGTCCTCAACCGGCTGGACCCACGTTTTGCCACCACCAATGACATTGCCAACCATGAGAAAAACCTGAGCAGCCAAGAGAAAGAGAAAGCCCGCATTTCATCGAACGAAATCTTCAAGAACTGTTGCATCCCACGATAAGGACCTATTGTGAAAGCTAGACTGATTGGGATTATCCCTTCGCTTGGTAGAAACTCCATTCCCGCCATTGCAGGCGTGCTGCTGTTCATGGCGGCCGGGAGCCTTCAAGCGAAAAAGCTTCCTGGCGTCATCAACTGCACCGCCGGATGCACGCTGACAACCCCGTATCCCGATCCGGTGACCAACCAGCAGCTTTCCCAAGAGGTCCAGAAGCTCAATGACGGCCGGACCACGGTCTGGACTGCCCAGACGCGCGTCCAGACCGGCGATGTCCTGACCGTCTGTAACGGTATTTCCTGCGTCAACTACACGTGGCGAGGTGCAGGTTTCGACTCCGGCGAAGTGATTTCGACCGTCCTCCCGCCCAACTCCCGCGGCGGTGGTGGTGGCGGCGGCGGTGGCGGCGGTGGTGGCGGCGGCAGCGGCCCGATCAGCGGCGGCTGCCACGGCAACTGCGGCGGTGGCGGCAAGGTGCGGGTGGGCGAACTGGAACAGATGTGATCCATCCGGGGTGCACTCGACCAGAGTGCACCCATCGCGACCATCGCGACATGGAAAAGGCCAGCGCATAGCGCTGGCCTTTTTTCGTTGCCGGGCGCATTGCCCCATCCCAGGCGGCGCTGCTCAAGCACCTGCGGAGTGAGCCGATCGTCGCCAGATGCCGGTCAACCGCAACCTGCATGACATCACGCCGTGCGACTGCACCCCATACAAAGGGTATCTTTCATCGAAAAATAGGAAGGTGGAATGCTCGCCACCCAGGATTGCGCAACCATCGAATGGGAACCGGTGTTCACGGGCGTGAGCGCATAAATCATTGATTCCAATGGCGCGCCCGACAGGAATCGAACCTGTAACCGCCGGCTTAGAAGGCCGGTGCTCTATCCAGTTGAGCTACGGGCGCCCGAACCGGAACGGTGTCCAATCCGACGTGATGTGGGATTGGTCGGGGTAGAGGGATTCGAACCCCCGACATCCTGCTCCCAAAGCAGGCGCGCTACCAGACTGCGCTATACCCCGGTCTTGCAATCCCCTCGGGCCATGCCCGGGGAGCTGGTCATTGTCGCCAAGCGCATTGGGAACTGTCAACGCAGGATGCGTAGATCCGGCACCTGCCACAACGCCGAAAGCAGTCATCGGCTATGCTCACGCCCATCGGCCGGATGGCCGTCCTGACCCTCATTCGCACGGAGAACGCGTATGCGCAGCGGCAACCCGGCTCTTTCCGAGTCCACCTTCCTCGACCTCGCCAGTGGCTCGGTGGTGACCAGCCCCGACCAGGCCATGACCCTCAACGGCACCGTCAACAAGACCGGTTTCCTGCTGCTGTTGACCGTACTGACGGCCGCTTTCGCCTGGAACCAGACCATCGATGACTACGGCCAGGTCATGGCTGGAGCCAAGCTGTATGCCATGGGCGGCGCCATCGGCGGCCTGGTGCTGGCGCTGATCACCGTGTTCAAGAAGGAGTGGTCGCCGGTCACCGCACCGATGTACGCGCTGGTGGAAGGCCTGTTCCTGGGCGCCATCTCGGCCGTGTTCAACGCCAAGTTCCCGGGCATCGTGTTCCAGGCGGTGCTGCTGACCTTTGGCACCCTGTTCGCGCTGCTGTTCGCGTACCGCAGCGGCCTGATCAAGGCCACCGAGAACTTCAAGATGGGCGTGGTCGCCGCCACTGGCGGCATCGCCCTGCTCTACCTCGCCTCGTTCGTGCTGGGCTTCTTCAACATCGACGTGCCGGTGATCCACGACTCCGGCTGGCTGGGCATTGCTTTCAGCCTGTTCGTGGTGGTCGTGGCCGCGCTGAACCTGGTGCTGGATTTCGACTTCATCGAAACCGGTGTCGCCCAGCGTGCACCGAAGTACATGGAGTGGTATGGCGCATTCGGCCTGATGGTGACCCTGGTCTGGCTGTATGTTGAATTCCTGCGCCTGCTGTCGAAGATCCAGCAGCGCTGAGCCGAAACATGCCGTAGACGACAAAGGGCGCCCTTCGTGGCGCCCTTTTTCGTTCTTCTGACCCGTCCTGAATTGGGTTGACACCTTTTCCCTCTGGAAAAGGAATGTTCAATGAAATCAACAATCAGGCGCAGTCAGCGGGATTACTCGCTGGCCTTCAAGTTGTCCGTGGTCGATCAGGTCGAGCGTGGAGAACTGACCTATAAGAAGGCTCAGGAGCGATACGGTATCCAAGGTAGCAGCACGGTTCTGAAGTGGCTTCGCCGCCATGGTCGGCAAGATTGGTCAGGTGGTGCATCATCTGCCCCCATGACGACTTCTCCCAAAAGTGGACCGGCCACGCCGCTGACGCCGGAACAACAGATCAAGGCCCTGCAGGTCCAGTTGCGGGAGGCCAACGAGAAAGCACAGCTTTTCGAAGCCATCGTGGATGTCCTCAAAGAGGATTACGGGGTGCGCATCGTAAAAAAGCCTTCAGGCAAGTCCTCACGCAAGGGCGCCTCAAAGGCGTAAGCGTGGCAAGGGCTTGCCGCCATTTCGGCATCAGTCGACAGGCGTTCTATCAAGCGGGGTGCCGGCATCAACGACGACGCGCCAGCGAGACCAAAGCACTGGCGCTGGTGAGCGATTGCCGCGTGCGGCAGCCACGGATCGGGACGCGCAAGTTGCACCATTTGATCGGACCGAAGCTGCAGGCGGCGGGAATCACCATGGGGCGTGACCGGTTGTTTGACGTACTTCGGGAAGCGCGCCTGCTGGTACCGAAACGTCGGGCTTATCACAAGACTACCGACAGCCATCATCGCTTTCGCAGGCATCCGAATCTGCTCAAACCTGGCCAAGGATGCGTAATACCAACCGGTAGCGAGCAGGTGTGGGTGGCGGACATCACCTATCTGCCGACGCAGGGGAAGTTCGTGTATCTGAGCCTGGTCACCGATGCCTGGTCGCGCAAGATCGTGGGCTGGAGCGTGCATGAAACGCTACAGACAGAGCAGGTAGCTCAGGCGCTGGAGATGGCGCTGAAAGGGAGAAAGACACCGCAGAAGCTGATCCATCACTCTGATCGTGGAATCCAGTACTGCTCGGATTACTACCAGAAGATCCATGCGCGGCACGGCCTGACCTGCTCGATGACCGACGGCTACGACTGCTATCAGAACGCTCTGGCAGAGCGAGTCAACGGGATCCTCAAGTGCGAGTTCCTGCTTCATCGCCCACGGGACCTGGGGCAAGCCCGCCAGATGGTGGCTGAGGCCGTAGACATCTACAACGCTGAGCGCCCCCACCTGTCCCTTAAAATGCAGACGCCCGATGCGATGCATCGGGCGTCTTTGGCCGCCTGACGGCGGCCGGACCATCCACCCATCGGTGTCAACCTATGGCAGGACGAGTCATTCCCTCAGCGCGCCAGCAGTACCGGCAGCGACGACGCCAGCAACGCGATGCCTGACGCGGTCAGCAGGCCCAGCACGACCTGCCGGAAGCGTGCCTCGCTGATGCCGATGTAGACCCGCGCGCCCAGCAGGGTCGGCACCAGCATGGCCGGTGCCACGATGGCGAAGTACGGCAACATCTGCCGGCTCACCAGGCCGCTGCCGACATAGGTGGCCATTGTCACCGCCAGCATCGCCAGGTTGAAGTTCTGGATGACCGCGCGCTGCTCGTCCTTGCCGAAGCCTCGCAGGGTGCTCCACAACGTCGGCACCGGCCCGGCAAAGCCGCCGATGCCACTGAGCACGCCACCGGCCATGCCAGCAATCGCATCACCGATACGGCCGCCGACTCGGACCGGAGGCAACGAGCGCGCCATCAGCATCACCGGGCACCACAGCGCCAGGAAGCCACCCAGCAGCGCCTTGAACCAGTCCATGTCCAGCCGTGGCAGCACCGTCACGCCCAGCGGAATGCCGGCCAGCCCACCCAGCACGAACGGCAGCAGCAGGCGCAGGTTGAAACCGCGGCGCACGGTGAACACTGCGACCAGCTGCCCGACCAGCGCACCAAACACCGAAAGCGTCGCCGCCAGCCGCGGCTCCAGTCCCCACGCCCAGAACGACATCGCCACCATGCCGAAGGCGAAGCCGGACAGACCCTGCACGAATCCGGCGACGATCGCGCCCAGCGCGACCAGCAGATACACCGACTCCATCACCACCTCGGTTGCTGCCGCGCGACTACCCCGCCGCGCCCACCTGTGCAGCGTAGTGCGCCGCAAGGTGCTCGACCAGCGCACGCACCTTCGGCGCCAGCGCCCGCGCGTGCGGATACAGCGCGAAGTAGCGCCGCTGTCCGGCGTGCCAGGCGGGCAGCACACGGATCAGGCGGCCGGCACGCAGGTCCTCCTGCACGGTCAGCGCAGTGAACAGGCTGATGCCCATGCCAGCCAACGCAGCGGCATACAACGCTGGCGTCGCATCCACCCGCAGGCGCTGCCCCGACTCGATGCTCGCGGCGGCACCGCGTGGTCCCTGCAGCTGCCAGGGCGACATCGCCGCTGTGGGACTGAAACCCAGCAGCGTGTGCTGTGCGAGGTCCGAAGCCTGCCGGGGCAGACCGTGCCGCGCCAGATAGGCCGGTGCGGCGACCAGGATGCGTGGGCAGCTGGCCAGCTCGCGCGCGACCAGCTGGCTGTCCGGCAAGGAAGGCGCGATGCGCAGCGCCAGGTCGAAGCCGCCCCCGACCACATCAACCAGCTGGTCGTCGGCGGAAAGATCCAGCGTGACCTGTGGATAGCGCTGCAGGAACGACGGCAACCAATGCGGCAGCTCCTGGCTGGCGACCACCTGCGGCACGCTGATCCGCACGGTGCCGCTGGGCTGTGCCTGCCCTGCGCGTGCGCGGTCATCCGCCTCCTGCAGGCGATCCAGCAGCGCTGCCGCCTCGCGGTAGTAGTCGCGACCGGCTTCGGTCAGTGACAGCCGGCGGCTGTTGCGATCGAGCAGTCGAACCTGCAGATGTTCTTCCAGCTGCCGCAGTTGCCGTGACATCGCCGAATGGGTGGTACCCAGTCGTTCGGCGGCGGCGGTGAAACTGCCTGCATCGACGATGGCGCGCAGCGCACGCAGGGCGGCGAAATGGTCCATCGGCGGGCGGCTCCAGGTGGCGGGGCCCGCGGCGTGCGGGCCCCGTCAGCTTATCAAGCGCCGTCGCCGGCCTTGCGCACCGGCAGTGCCAGGATCGCGTCAGTCGCCATGACATCGCCGAAGGTGTCCTCAATCTGCGCCAGCGAGGCGTCATGCAGCGCGCGATGACCGATGCGCTGGCCTCCGGCAAGATCCAGATCACGGCTGGCAGTTGCATCGGACGACACGATGACGCGGTAGCCACGCGGTGCCGCTGCGGCATCGCGGGCGGCACCTGCCACGCAGGCATGGGTCTGCAGGCCGGTGACGATCAGGGTGTCGATGCCGGCATCCTTCAGCACCTGGTCGAGCACTGCGGCCGAGTCACCGGCGAACACGCTGACGTTGTCCTTCTGCACCACGGTCTCGCCCTTGCGCGGCTGCAGGTCGCGATGGAAGGCGGCATTGACGCTGCCTTGCGCGAACAGCGGCGCACCCGCCGGCAACACGTGCTGTACATGGATCACGCGGATGCCGTGGGCATCGGCGAACTCGACCATCCGCTTCGCCTGCCGCAGTGCGGCCACGCCATCGGGGATGACCATTCGGCCACCGGCGAAGCCCGGCGCAGCGCTGCCGTCGAAGTATTCGTTCTGGAAGTCGATCACCAGCACGGCGGTCTTCGCCGCATCCAGCGAAGCCACAACGGGTGCGCCAGCCATGTGGCGGATGGTGGGATGGGCCGGTTCGGCAGCGGTGACGGGGGTAACGGTGGCCATGCCGATCAGGCTGGCCAGACCAAAGGCGGTGAGGTTCATGTTCAAGCTCCTGTGCGGTGAAAAGTGGGCACATGATGCGGAGCGGACGGCGCACGAACCAGCCATGTAAAAGCACATGATCTGTGCGAATTTCGCACAGACAATCCCCTGTAGAGCCGCCCCATGGGTGGCTGCGGACCAAAGCCCCGCCATCCACGCATGGCGTGGATCTACCGAGCCGACCCACAACGCAACGAGGCGCCCGAAGGCGCCCCGCTGCGGTTCCGTCAAGGAACGCCGGCCGCTTACAGGCGGCTGGCGATGGCCTGGGCAAAGCTCATGGTGGTGCCGGTGCCGCCCAGGTCGCCGGTCAGCGAATCCTTGGCTTCCATGGTCGCCACGATGGCCTTGCGCAGGCGCTCGGCATTTTCCGGCTGGCCGACATGGTCCAGCATCTGCGCCGCTGCCAGCAGCAGCGCGCACGGATTGGCCTTGCCCTGGCCAGCGATGTCCGGCGCAGTGCCGTGCACGGCTTCGAAGATCGCCGCGTCCTTGCCGATGTTGGCACCCGGGGCCAGGCCCAGGCCGCCGACGAGGCCGGCGCACAGGTCGGAGATGATGTCGCCGAACAGGTTGGTGGTGACGATCACGTCGAACTGTTCCGGACGCATCACCAGCTGCATGCAGCAGTTGTCGACGATCATTTCCTGGAATTCGATGTCCGGGTACTGCGCAGCCACTTCACGGGCGACATTCAGGAACAGGCCCGAGGTCGACTTGATGATGTTGGCCTTGTGTACGGCGGTGACCTTCTTGCGGCCGGTGCTCTTGGCCAGCTCGAAGGCGTAGCGCACGATGCGCTCGGAGCCCTTGCGGGTGATGCGGGTGCCGGAGAAGGCGGTCTCGCCGTCGGCCGACACTTCCTGGCCTTCGGCCAGGTAGGCGCCTTCGGTGTTCTCACGCACGGTGATCAGGTCGACGTTGTCGAAACGCGACTTGGTGTTCGGGAAGGTGTGGGCCGGACGCACATTGGCGTACAGGTCGAAGTGACGGCGCAGGCTGACGTTGATCGAGGTGAAGCCACCACCGACCGGGGTGGTCAGCGGGCTCTTCAGCGCGACCTTGTTGCGCGCGATCGATTCCAGGGTCACCGCCGGCATCAGGTCGCCGTGCTTTTCCAGGGCCACCAGGCCGGCGTCGGCGTCTTCGTACTCCAGGCCAGTCTTGAGCTGGTCGAGTACGAACAGGGTGGCGTCCATGATTTCCGGGCCAATGCCGTCGCCGCGGATGACCGTAATTTTCTGCGTCATTGATCGATGTTCCGAACAGGGGGAAAAACGCCGTCCGGACGTGCCCGGAAACGCCGGCGCAAAGGAAGTTTCACCGGCAATTATGCCTGAGCCGGGGCCGAGGTCCCAAATAGACCATGGTCCCAGTGCCCGGCTCAGGCAGAATTGCCCGCGCACCCCACCTTATCCCCGCGCCTGTCGGCGCGCCCCCTTGAACAACAAGGGGGCTGCTGGGCTGTGGGATCACGGGGAAGGCGCCCCGCACGTCCGGTAGTGCCGGCCGCTGGCCGGCAACCTCGGCCATGTGGGGTTCACGGGATGCCGGCCAGCGGCCGGCACTACCGGGAGGGCCACAGGGCCCGGTTCCCGGCGCCCGTCAGGTTCAGTGCGCGTGCGCTTCCGGGGCGGCGGCGCCGCCTTCGAGCTGGTCGAGGAAGTCGACCGCGCGGCGCAGGTGCGGGATCACGATGGAACCGCCCACCACCAGGCCGACCGAGAAGGTCTCGAAGAACTCTTCTCGGGTCACCCCGGCGTCCTTGCACTGGGCCACGTGATAGCTGATGCAGTCGTCGCAGCGCAGCACCATCGAGGCCACCAGGCCCAGCAGTTCCTTGGTCTTCACGTCCAGCGCGCCGGCCTGGTAGGTCTGCGTGTCCAGCGCGAAGAAGCGGCGCACCACCTGGTTCGGCTCGCCCAGGATCCGCTCGTTCATGCGCTTGCGGAAGTCGGTGAACTCGGCGATGCGGTCCTTGCTGCCGTCGTCGGCCGCGCTCATGCCTGGCCCTGCCCGGCCAGCAGCGGCTCGAGCTTGCCTTCACGGTGCAGGGCCATCATGTCGTCGTAGCCGCCTACGTGGACGTCGCCGACGAAGATCTGCGGCACGCTGGTACGGCGGGTCAGTGCCATCATCTTCTCGCGCTCGACCGGGTCCAGGTCGATGCGGACCTCGGTCCACTGCTGTCCCTTGCTCTTCAGGAAGTTCTTGGCGGCCACGCAGTACGGGCAGACGGCGGTGGAATAGATGGTGATGGCGGGGGCACCGCCGGCGGTCTGGGCTGTCACGGGAAACTCCACGATGGATCGACGGTCTACATATGGTACCGGTGCGCTGGAATTTCCACGCCACGGCCGCAACACTGTGGATTAACGAATGGTTGCCCCCCACCCTGCCACGCTTGGCGCGCCCTGCCCGAGGACCCACTGCTTGCGAGCCCTGCTGCTGACTACCGCCGTCACCCTGGCCCTGGCCATGCCGCTCGCCCAGGCCCAGGAGAAGCTGCCCGACATCGGCTCCTCGGCCGGCGAGCTGCTGACCCCGGCCCGCCAGGCCGAGTACGGCGCGATGATGCTGCGCGAGCTGCGCAACTACGGCTACCTGCTGGATGACCCGCTGGTCAACGACTGGCTGCAGACCATGGGTACCCGGCTCGGCTCCAACAGCGACCAGCCTCGCCAGCCCTACACGTTCTTCGTGATGAAGGACCGCCAGATCAACGCCTTCGCCACGCTGGGCGGCTACATCGGGGTCAATGCTGGCCTGGTGCTGACCGCCGAGCGCGAGGACGAGGTCGCGGCGGTGCTGTCGCACGAAATCGCCCACGTCACCCAGCAGCACGTGCTGCGCGGGGTCGAGCGTGCCCAGCGCGACCAGATCCCGATCCTGCTCGGCATGCTGGCGGCGGTGGTGGCCGCACAGGCCAGCAACAGCACGTCGTCCGGCAACGCGACCATGGCCGCGATCAGCTCGGGCATGGGCCTGATGCAGCAGCGCCAGATCAACTACACCCGCTCCAACGAGTCCGAGGCCGATCGCCTCGGCATCCGCACCCTGTCGCGCAGCGGTTACGACGTGGACGCCATGGCCGGCTTCTTCGAGCGGATGGCATCGGCGATGCGCGGCAACGAGGGTGGCTACAGCGTGCCCGAGTTCCTGCGCACCCATCCGGTCAACATCACCCGCATCAGCGAGGCCAAGGCCCGCGCCGACCAGATGAAGAAGGACACGGTGCTGCTGACCACCAGCACCCCCAGCGGCGAGCGCAGGGAGCGCGTGGACCCGGCCGATCCCAGCCTGGCCGAACCCCTGTTGCGCGGAACCAACCCGCTGCTGCCCAGCAGCGTGCTGCGCATCCCGATGGGCCAGCTCAGCCGCGGCGCCAGTGGCGACTTCGACTGGGCCCGCGAGCGCCTGCGCGTGCTCAGCGCGGATTCCACCCCCGAGCTGGAACGCGAGTATGCCGATCTGGCCAAGCGTCAGAAGGACGGCCTCAACGATGCCCAGCGCTATGGCCAGGCGCTGGCGGTGATGCGCAGCGGTCGCGCCGGCGCCACCCAGGCCCGGCAGACCCTGGCAGGCCTGCTGCAGACCCGCCCGGACAACCTGTGGCTGGCTCTGGGGCTGGGCGAGGCCGAATCGCGTGCAGGCCAGACCGCCCAGGCCAACAGCCGCTTCGAGCAGTTGCTACGTCAGCACCCCAACAGCCGTCCGGTGGCGCTGACCTATGCCGAGATCCTGAACGAACAGGGCAGCCGCGAGGCGGGCCAACGCGCGCAGGCCATGCTGCGGCCCCTGCTGTCACAAAGCGGTAACGATCCGGTCTTCCAGCAGCGGTACGCCCGCGCCAGCGAGTTGGCCGGCGACAGCGTGCGTGCCAGCGAGGCCTACGCCGAGGCGGCCTTCCTCAGCGGCCGGCCGGAACAGTCGCTGATGCAGCTGCAGGCGCTCAAGCGCAATCCGGCGCTGGACTACGTAGGCCGGGCACGGGTGGATGCGCGCATCGAGGCGATCACCCCCACCGTGCTGGAGCTGCGCCGGCAGGGCGTGCAGGACCCGGACCTGGACCGCCGCTGAGCGCTGCATGACCGGCCGATGGCAATCCCGACCGGTTCCGGCCAGGTAGTCACAAACATGTCATCAAACCGTAGTCTACTGGCACCACTCCAGTAATCGAGCCCTACGGTGTCCTCGTGCAGAAACGCATCCTGATCGTCGATGACGAGCCCGCGATCCGTGAAATGGTCGCCTTCGCCCTGCGCAAGGGCGATTACGAACCGGTCCACGCCGGCGACGCCCGTGAGGCCCAGACCGCCATCGCCGACCGCGTCCCCGACCTGATCCTGCTGGACTGGATGCTGCCCGGCACCAGCGGCCTGGACCTGGCCCGCCGCTGGCGCAAGGAAACCCTGACCCGCGAAGTGCCGATCATCATGCTGACCGCCCGCGGCGAAGAAAACGACCGCGTGGGTGGCCTTGAAGCCGGCGTCGACGACTATGTGGTCAAACCGTTCTCGGCGCGCGAACTGCTGGCCCGCATCCGTGCGGTGATGCGCCGCGCCCGCGAGGACGACGAGGACGGCAGCGTGGCGGTCGGCCCGATCCGAATCGACGGCGCCGCCCATCGCGTGTTCGCCAACGACCAGCCGGTGCCGATCGGCCCGACCGAATACCGCCTGCTGCACTTCTTCATGACCCACCCGGAGCGCGTCTATACCCGCGCCCAGCTGCTGGACCATGTGTGGGGCGGCAGCGTCTACGTGGAGGAGCGCACCATCGACGTGCACATCCGCCGCCTGCGCAAGACGCTGGAACCGTTCAACGCCGAAAACATGGTGCAGACCGTGCGCGGCGCCGGCTACCGCTTCTCCACTGCTACCTGAGTCTCGTCGTGCCGGCGCCACGCACCTGCGGGTGCCGGCGCCGGCAACTCTGCTATAACCCTCGGTTCACCCCAGTGAACCGCCGCACCTCAACGACGAGATCGCAATGCCCCGCCACATCCGCTCTGCCTGGTTGAAGACCCTGGCCACCGTTGCCGCGGTACTGCTGTTCGCCGGACTGGTGGGGTGGTTCACGGGCCATCTGTGGTTGTGCATCGCGTTGGGCGCGCTGGCCACGCTGGCATGGCATTACTGGCGCCTGCGCAGCGTGCTGCGGCGCCTGACCGCGCGCCAGCGCTGGGATACCGCCGAAGAAGGCACCGGCGTCTGGAACGAGCTGGACCGCCTGCTGTACCGCAACCAGGTGGAAATGCGCGTGCGTAAGCGCCGCCTGCTGGACATGCTGCGCAGCTATCGCGCTGCGGCCGCCGCACTTCCCGATGCGGTGGTGGTGCTGGACCGCAACAGCCAGCGCGTGCAGTGGTTCAACGAAGCGGCCACCGCCCTGCTCGGCCTGCATCACCCCGGCGACCTCGGCGAAGCCCTGGTCGAACGCCTGCAGCCGATGCCGCTGGCGCACTGGCTGGCCGGCGGCCGCAATGCCGAGCCGATCCTCGACGTGCCTTCGCCGGTCGATCCGGCGATCCGCCTGAACCTGCGCCTGATTCCCTATTCGTCGGATTACTGGCTGCTGATCGCCCGCGACGTCAGCAAGCTGCTGCGCCTGGAACAGGTGCGCCGCGATTTCGTGGCCAACGTTTCACACGAACTGCGCACGCCGCTCACCGTGGTGCACGGCTATCTGGACATGATGGACCCGGAGGATTTCCCGGGAACCGGACCGATGCTGGAAGAAATGCGCAAGCAGAGCCAGCGCATGGCCCAGCTGGTGGAAGACCTGCTGACCCTGTCGCGCCTCGAATCGCAGGAACACAGCGAGGAAGAGACCGTGGCCATGCAGCCGATGCTGGCGACGCTGCGCCGCGAAGCCGAAGCGCACAGCCAGGGCCGCCACCAGATCAGCATCGACGACCTGGCCGGCGTCGACCTGCAGGGTTCCACCAAGGAGCTGCATAGCGCCTTCTCCAACCTGGTCACCAATGCGGTGCGCTATACGCCAGCCGGTGGCCGCATCGCCGTGGAGTTCCGCCGCGAAGGCGATGGTGCCGTGCTGGCGGTGCGCGATTCCGGCTATGGCATCCCGGCCTCCCACCTGCCGCGCCTGACCGAACGTTTCTACCGTGTCTCCAGCAGCCGCTCCCGCGAAAGCGGCGGTACCGGCCTGGGCCTGTCCATCGTCAAGCACATCCTCGGCCTGCACCACGCACGGCTGGAGATTGAAAGCGAGGTCGGCAAGGGCTCGGTGTTCTCCTGCCATTTCGATGCCGACCACGTGCGCCCGCGCGAGTCCGCCCCCCTGACCTCCATCGAAGAATGACTCCATGAGCAGCCTCGGATCCCTCCCCCTCCCCGTGAGCCCGGACAACGATCCGTTGCGCGACCCGGCGCTGTACATCAACCGCGAGCTGTCGCAGCTGGATTTCAACTTCCGCGTGCTGGCCCAGGCGATGGACCCGCAGGTGCCGCTGCTGGAGCGCCTGCGCTTCATGTGCATCTCCTGCACCAACCTCGACGAGTTCTTCGAGATCCGCGCCGCTGCCGTACGCCACGCACAGGAATTCGGCCTGCCGCCGGCGCCGGACGGGATGAGCCCGCAGGCCATCCTCAACGCCATCCATGACCGCGCCGCGGAACTGGTGGACCAGCAGTACCGCTGCTGGAACGAGACGCTGCGCCCGGCGCTGATGGAGGCCGGCATCGGCGTGCTCGGCCGCCATTCCTGGACCGATCGCCAGAAGCGCTGGCTGCGTGCGTACTTCCGCAACGAGATCATGCCGGTGCTGTCGCCGCTGGGCCTGGACCCGGTGCACCCGTTCCCGAAGATCCTCAACAAGTCGCTGAACATCGTGGTGGTGCTGAAGGGCACCGACGCGTTCGGCCGCGCCGGCCACCTGGCCATCGTGCGTGCGCCACGCTCGCTGCCGCGCATCATCCAGCTGCCGGAGAAGCTCGGCGGGTCGCAGAATTTCGTGTTCCTGTCCTCGGTGCTGTCCACCTTCGTCGATGAGCTGTTCCCGGGCATGGAAGTCCAGGGGGCCTACCAGTTCCGCGTCACCCGCAACTCCGAGCTGGTGGTGGACGAGGAGGAGGTGGAGAACCTGGCGCTGGCACTGCGCGACGAACTGGTCGATCGCGGCTACCGGCCGGCGGTGCGGCTGGAAATCGCGCAGGACATGCCGCGCGAGATCGTGCGCACCCTGCTGCAGAACTTCGGCCTGACCGAGAACGCGGTGTACCGCATCGACGGCCCGGTCAACCTCAACCGCATCATCCAGTTGTACGACCTGATCGCACAGCCGGACCTGAAGTACCCGCCAATGACCCCGCGCACGCTGCGCGACAGCGACGGCATCTTCGAGACCGCGGCGCGCCAGGACCTGCTGCTGCACCACCCGTTCGATGCTTTCACCGCGGTGCTGGACCTGATCCGGCAGGCGGCGATCGACCCCAACGTGCTGGCGATCAAGCAGACCCTGTACCGCACCGGCAAGGATTCGCTGATTGTCGATGCGCTGATCCAGGCTGCGCGCAACGGCAAGGACGTGACCGTGGTCGTTGAACTGCGCGCACGCTTCGACGAAGAGGCAAACCTGGGCCTGGCCGATCGCCTGCAGGAAGCCGGCGTGCAGGTGGTGTACGGCGTGGTCGGCTACAAGACCCACGCCAAGATGCTGCTGATCGTGCGCCGCGAGGGCCGCAAGCTGCGCCGCTATGTACACCTGGGCACAGGCAACTACCACAGCGGCACCGCCCGCGCGTACACCGACATCAGCCTGATCACCGCCGATGCGGACATCGGTAACGACGTGCACCTGCTGTTCCAGCAGCTGTCCGGGCTGGCCTCGAAGATGAAGCTCAAGCGCCTGCTGCAGTCGCCCTTCACCCTGCACACCGGCATCCTCGGCCGCATCGAGCGCGAAACGCGCATCGCCGCCGCCGGTCGCCCGGCGCGGATCATCGCCAAGATGAACGCCCTGAACGAACCGCAGGTGGTGCGCGCGCTGTACGCCGCCTCGCAGGCCGGCGTGCAGATCGACCTGATCATCCGCGGCGCCTGCACTCTGCGCCCGGGCGTGCCGGGCATCTCGGACAACATCCGCGTGCGCTCGATCGTCGGCCGCTTCCTGGAGCACAGCCGCGTCTACTGGTTCGGCAACGACGGCGCACCGGAGATGTACTGCGCCAGCGCCGACTGGCTGGAGCGCAACCTGCTGCGCCGGGTCGAGACCTGCTTCCCGATCCTCGATCCGGAGCTGGCCAAGCGGGTCTACCGCGAGGTCCTGCAGAACTACCTGGACGACAACCTCAACGCCTGGGAACTGGATGCCGACGGCATCTACCACAAGCGTGCGCCCGCCCACGACGAGGCACCGCATTCTGCGCAGATGGCACTGATGCAGGGTCTGTAACCCGGTGTGTCGACCAAGGTCGACACCTACCAGGAGCGGTAGGCACCGATTTTGGTCGGGATTGGATCAGTGCCGACCAACGGTCGGCACCCACCATCAGATCGCAGAAATCTGTCGAAGGCGGGGTGGGTCCGGTGGCAGGGGTGTGAGCCGCATGGATGCGGCGACCAAGCCCCATGGACGGGTTCACGGCGTCCCCTGCCATCGGACCCGCCCCGCCATCCCACGGATAGCCCGCTGTTGCTGTTGCTGTTGCTGTTGCTGTTGCTCTGGCCTCTGCGGGTGCAGGGCGCAGCCCTGCCGCACTCCCCTCTTCCAAAATGTGAAGGTCGCGCGGTGACGAGCACACCGCCCCTTCGGCTAACATTCGTCCATGCCGCACACCACCACGACTCCGCCCGCATTGCAGGATGGCGACCTGCTGGCCGCCATCGACCTTGGCTCCAATAGTTTCCACATGGTCATCGCGCGCTACACGCTCGGCCAGCTGCGGGTGATCGACCGCCTGCGCGAGACGGTGCGCATGGCCGATGGGCTGGATGGCAAGGGTGGGCTCTCCTCCGCTGCCCGGCAGCGCGCGCTGGAATGCCTGGCCCGCTTCGGCCAGCGCATCCGCAATGTACCGCCGCACCGGGTGCGCGCACTGGCCACCAACACCGTGCGCCAGCTGCGTTCACCGCAGTCGTTCCTGGTTCCCGCCGAAACCGCGCTCGGGCACGCCATCGAAGTGGTCAGCGGCCGCGAAGAAGCGCGCCTGATCTACCTGGGCGTGGCCCATGCACAACCGCCCAAGCCCGGCCAGCGCCGGCTGGTCATCGACATCGGCGGCGGCTCCACCGAGTTCATCATCGGCATGGGCATGCAGACCCTGGAGCGCGAAAGCCTGCAGGCCGGCTGCATTGCCAGCACCCGGCGTTTCTTCCCCGGCGGCAAGCTGAGCAAGAAGCGCTGGAAGGACGCGCTGGCCGAGATCGGTCGCGAGTTCCAGCCCTTCGCCAGCAAGTACCGCGCGCTGGGCTGGCAGGAAGCGCTGGGTTCTTCGGGCACGCACAAGGCGATCAGCGAGATCTGCGCGACGATGAAGCTGAGCAAGGGCGCGATTACCGCCGAGGCCCTGCCGCAACTGCGCGACGAACTGCTGAAGGCCAAGAAGATCGACGACATCCAGTTGCCGGGACTGTCCAGCGACCGCCGCCCGATCATTGCCGGCGGCATCCTGGTGCTGGAGGCCGCCTTCCAGGCACTGGGCCTGCAGAAGCTGCTGGTCAGCAAGGCCGCGATGCGCGAAGGCATCCTCTACGACATCGTCGGCCGCGCTGGCGAGAACGACCTGCGCGATGAATCGGTGTCCGCGCTCAGCCAGCGCTACGGCATCGATACCGTGCAGGCCGACCGTGTGCAGGACACCGCGCTGTCACTGCTGGAACAGGTGCAGGAACGCTGGCGGCTCGATGCCGACGACGCGCGCATGCTCGGCTGGGCCGCGCGCCTGCACGAGCTGGGTCTGATGATCGCGCACAGCGGCTACCACGTGCATGGCAGCTACGTGCTGGAACACTCGGATATCGCCGGCTTCTCGCGGCAGGAACAGCAGATGCTGGCCGCGCTGGTGCGCAGCCATCGCCGCAGCGTGACCAAGACCGCCTTCGACGCCCTGCCCGAGCGCCTGCTGCTGACCGCTCGCCGGCTGGCCGCCCTGCTGCGCCTGGCGGTGCTGCTCAATCGTGCCCATGAGGACGATCCACTGCCGGCGTTGGAACTGACCGCCGACGACAACCGCCTGTCGTTGATCGTGCCGCAGGCCTTCATTGATGCCCGGCCACTGCTGCGCGCCGATCTGATCGGCGAGACCGACGGCATCGCCGGGCTGGGCATCCAGTTCCGGCCCTTCGTAGCCTGAGGCTCACGCTTTCCCGCGAGGGGAAAAAGGTCACACACCGTTACGGTTCGCGCATGCGCCCCCGGTTGACCTGCTGCGACGCAGCAGATCAAGTCGGCGGAGCGCATTCAGCGTTACAGCTAAGCGACTGCTTTTGTTGAGCTTTCGTGAAATCTGACGATGAAGCCTGGTACAAATCGACACGACCTCTTTACAGAGCATTAACCAACGAGACTACTATCGGGTCATCGGTCCGCTTGTGGGCGGCCGATTTCTTCGACGCCCCTTTTGGCGTCCCTGCACGACCTGAGAGAGAGAGAGCTCGTCATGACTTCACGTACCACCCCCCTGGGGCAGGCCATCCGCTACGCCCTGGCAACCACTGCGACGCTGGCCGCCCTGCCTGCGTTCGCCCAGAGTGGCAGCACCGCCGCGCCGACCACCCTGGATCGCATCGAGATCACTGGCTCGCGCATCCGCCAGGTGGACGTGGAGACCGCTCAGCCGGTCCTGGCACTGAGCCGGTTGGACATCGAGCGCCAGGGCTTCAGCTCGGTGGCCGACATCCTGCAGAACGTGACCGCCATGGGCAGCCCGGCGATCAGCCGTGCAAACGCACTGAGCTCGGGCGAAAACACCGGCGGCACCTACATCGACATGCGCAACCTGGGCGCGCAGCGCACCCTGGTGCTGGTCAACGGCAAGCGCCTGGGCATCAGTACCTCTGGCCTGCAGGACGTGTCCTCGCTGCCGGTGTCGGCGGTGGAGCGCATCGAAGTGCTGAAGGATGGCGCGTCGGCCATCTACGGTTCCGATGCGATGGCCGGCGTGGTCAACATCATCACCCGTTCCAACGTCAACGGTGTGACCGCCAACGTCTACCACGGCCAGTACAGCGAAGGTGACGGCGCGCGCGATCGCTTCGACGTGGTGGGTGGCTGGAGCAATGACCGCGTGTCGCTGACCCTGGCACTGGAACACTCCGAAGAAAAGAGCGTCTGGGCCAAGGACCGCTGGTTCAGCAAGTACGGCGTGAGCGACCGCCACCCGAACGATGCCTCCAACTGGACCACGCTGAGCCAGTGGGGCCAGGTCACCGGCCTGAAGGGCGGCCCGGGCTGCACCAACACCAAGGACGGCTGCGGCTACTCGCTCAACCGTGGTGCTGACCCGACCAACCCGGCCAACTACCACCTGACCGATGCGACCCCGTTCACCGGCGACGTCAGCAACGCCAACGAACAGATGCACGTCATGTATCCGCTCAAGCGTGATTCGGTGTACTTCGACGGTCGCTTCAAGATCACCGACCAGGTCAACCTGCGCACCGAATTCGGCTACAACAAGCGTTCGGCCGAGCGCCAGATTGCAGGCTACCCCCTGCAGTCCAGCTCGGTGTCCATCTCGGGCGACCCGACCGCCACCGGCCTGATGTCCAAGGACAGCTACTTCAATCCGTTCGGCAACCAGCACGGCTATGCCAAGCCAACCGACGTGGCCTGGAACCGCCGCACCTGGGAAATCCCGCGTGTGAGCACCAGCGAACTGAAGACCTACCGTGCGGTAGTGTCGCTGGATGGCAGCTTCGAGATCGGCCAGCGCTACTTCGACTGGGACGTGGGCTACCAGTACAACCGCAACGAGCTGACCGCTACCGCCACCGGCAACCTGCACAAGAAGCGCGTGCGTGACGCCGTGGGTCCGTCGTTCCTGGATCCGGCCACCGGCAAGGTGATGTGTGGCCGTCCGGGCGCGGTGATCAGCGGCTGCACGCCGTGGAACCCGCTGGTGCCCTACGGCAAGAACGATCCGAACGGACTGACCGGCAATGAAGAACTGATGGCCTGGCTGTTCCCGGCGGAGCACACCACCGGCCGGACCACCACCAAGAACGCGTTCGCCAACCTGTCCGGCAGCATCATGACCCTGCCGGCCGGCGACCTCGGCTTCGCTTTCGGCGTGGAAAGCCGCAAGGAAGATGGCCGCTACACCCCCGATGCCCTGGCCCAGACCGGCGCTACCACCAACCTGGCCGCAGGCCCGACCGGTGGCAGCTACAACGTGAAGGAAGCCTACCTGGAGCTCAGCGTGCCGGTGCTGGCCGACCTGCCCGGTGCGCGTGAGCTGAGCTTCAGTGCCGCCACCCGCTACTCCAAGTACAACACCTTCGGCAACACGCTCAACAGCAAGTTCGGCTTCAAGTGGAAGCCGATCGACCAGCTGCTGGTCCGTGGTACCTGGGCCGAAGGATTCCGCGCACCGACCATCAACGATCTGTACGGTGGCGGTTCGGAAACCTTCGCGCAGTTCAGCGACCCGTGCGACACCGTATTCGGCTCGGCCAAGGGCAGTGCTGAAGTCCGCGCGCGCTGCGCACGTGACATCGCCGATGCTGCCAACTTCCGCCAGCTGAAGCAGGGCAACGCCCCGGTGACCACGGCACAGGATGCAACCCCGACGCCGTTCGTGTCCGGTTCGAACCCGCTGCTGGTTCCGGAAACCTCGACCAGCAAGACGCTGGGCCTGGTGTGGAGCCCGACCTTCCTCAGCAACCTCAACGTGGCGCTGGACTGGTGGAAGATCCGCATCGACAACACCATCGTCGGTGACAGCCCGAACCAGATCCTGAAGGACTGCTACGAGCAGGGCATCGAATCGCGCTGCAGCCGCTTCACCCGCGACCCGTCCAACGGCATCGTCACCGGCCTGAAGTTCGGCAACCGCAATGCCGGTTTCGCGGAGACCGAAGGTTATGACCTGGATGTCAGCTATCGCGTCGACACCAGCTACGGCAAGCTGAGCGCAGGCTGGACCAGCACCTATGTGAGCAAGAACGTCTACCGCTCCACCAACGATGTCCGTGATGCGATCACGCCGATCAACGGCGTTGCCAACACCATCGGCACCGCCACCAGCCTTGCGTTCCGCGTGCGCTCGAACCTGGTGCTGGGCTGGGATGTGGGTGACTTCGGCGTCAGCTGGACGGCACGCTACTACTCCGGTGTGAAGGAGCGCTGCCTCAACGCCTCGCGTTATGCGGACGAATGCTCCGATCCGACCTTCCTGGCTCCGTGGCTGAAGTCGCCGACCGCGTACAACGAGCGCGGTGCGGTGACCTTCCACGACGTGCAGTTCCGCTACAACCTGCCGTGGGATGCCACCGTTTCGGTGGGCGCGAACAATGTGTTCGGCAAGGAAGCGCCGGTGATGTACAGCAAGCCGAACTCGTCGTTCTCCTACTACGGTGGCTACGACATCGGTCGTTTCATGTACATGAAGTACCAGCAGCGCTTCTGATCCATCCGCGCTGTTGAAGCTCGACGACCACGGCCCTTCGGGGCCGTGGTTTTTTTCTGCCTCCGCGCAGACTGTCGCTTTCCACATTGACCGTGATGCGTTCAATCAGGGACACGGTCCTCTGCGCTGCGTCCGCCGCGATGCCACAGGTTGGAGCAATCGATTGATTTGCTTCCGCTTTGTGCAGAAGCGTCACGGCCGTCTGCAGCGCTTTCGTCGCTTGCCCATACGTCTCCCCATCCATCTTCACTAGGTTCGAACATCCACCGCCGCGGTGGAGTTGACGCAGCCCCGCTTGGCTGTGTTCCGAAGACTTCGAAGACTGAGAGAGAGACCCATGACCATCCGTATTCCCGAGCTCGGGTTGGCGATCCGTCGTGCACTGGCGATGACGGCCACCACCGCACTGGCCGCCCCCGCATTCGCCCAGCACGCACCGGAAGCCACCACGCTGGACCGTATCGAGATCACCGGTTCGCGCATCCGCCAGGTCGACCTGGAAACCGCGCAGCCGGTGCTGACCATCAGCCGCGCCGACATCGAGCGGCAGGGCTTCAATTCCGTTGCCGACATCCTGCAGAACCTGACCGCAACCGGCAGCCCGGCCTTGAGCCGTGCCAGCCCGCTCAGTGCGGGCGAGGCCGCAGGCGGCAGCTACGTGGACATGCGCGGCCTCGGCGCACAGCGCACCCTGGTGCTGGTCAACGGCAAGCGCCTGGGCATGACCACTTCGGGTTACCAGGATATATCCAGCATTCCCGCCGCTGCCGTGGAACGCATGGAAGTGCTGAAGGACGGCGCCTCGGCCATCTACGGTTCCGACGCGATGGCCGGCGTGGTCAACATCATCACCCGGCGCAACGTCCAGGGCGTGACCGCCAACGTCTACCACGGGCAGTTCAGCGAAGGCGATGGTGCCCGCACCCAGTACGACGTGGTTGCCGGCTGGTCGAATGACCGCGCTTCGATCAGTGTCGCCGCCGAGCATGTCGAAGAAAAGGGCGTTTGGGCGAAGGACCGCGGCTTCAGCGCCTACACCTATACCGATCGTCATCCGGACGATGGCTGGACCACGGTCGGGCAGTGGGGGCGCATCGTCGGCTTCAAGGGCCCGGGCTGCAGCAGCGCCCGTGGCTGCAGCTATTCGCTCGATCGCGGCAGCCAGCCGGGCGGGCCGGACAGCTTCCACCTCAGTGACAACACGCCGTTCACCGGTGATGTCAGCAACAGCAATGAACAGATGCACGTGCAGACGCCGATCAAGCGCGATTCGCTCTTCGTCGATGCACGCATGGATCTGAACGACCAGATCCGCTTCAACACCCAGCTGGCCTACAACCGACGCACCACCACGCGCCAGATTGCCGGCTATCCGTTCCAGTCCGGTGCGGCCGGCATCACGCCGATGTCCGCCGACAGCTGGTTCAATCCGTTCGGCAGCCACCACGGCTATGAACGCCCAAGCGACGTGCACTGGAACCGCCGAACCTGGGAGATTCCACGCGTCAGCACCAGTGAACTGACCACCTGGCAGGGTGTCGCAGCGTTTGAAGGCAGCTTCCAGTTCGCCGGTCGCGACTTCGATTGGGAAGCCGGCTACCAGTACAACCGCAGCGAGCTGGAGCAGCGTGCCACCGGCGACCTGCACAAGCAGCGCGTTGCCGATTCCACCGGTCCTTCGTTCTACAACCCGGCCACCGGCAAGGTGGAATGCGGTACACCGGATGCACCGATTGCCGGCTGCAAGCCCTGGAATCCACTGGTGCCCTATGGCCAGGATGACCCGTACGGCCTGACCGGCAATGGCGAACTGCAGGACTGGCTGTTCCCCGAGGAACTCACCCGTGGCCGCAACACCACCCGCAACCTGTTCGCCAGCCTCAGTGGCGGCCTTGCCACGCTGCCCGCCGGGGAACTGGGCTTCGCCCTGGGTGTGGAGAGCCGCCGCGAGGAGGGTCGCTTCATTCCCGATGCGCTGGCCCAGACCGGCGCCACCACCAATCTGGCGGCGGGCCCCACCGGCGGTGGCTACCGTGTCGACGAGGCCTATCTGGAGCTGAGCGTGCCGGTGCTGAGCGACCTCCCTGGTGCACGCCAGCTGACCCTGGACATGGCAACGCGCTACTCGGACTACACCACCTTCGGCGGAACCCTCAACAGCAAGTTCGGCATCTCGTGGAAGCCGATCGACCAGCTGCTGGTCCGTGGCACGTGGGCACAGGGTTTCCGTGCACCGACCATCTCGAATCTGTACGGTGGCGGCTCGCAGACCTTCACCACCGGCTTCCGTGACCCCTGCGATACGGTCTATGGCGCCGCCGCCAGCAGCCCGGAGGTACGTGCACGCTGCGCCGCCGACATCGCCAACGCGGACAGCTACCGCCAGCTCGGCCAGGGCAACGAGCCGATCACCGGCAGCAGTGGACAGACGCCCCTGCCCTTCACCAACGGCTCCAATCCCGACCTGAAGCCGGAAACCTCGACCAGCCGCACGCTGGGCCTGGTCTGGAGCCCGACGTTTGCCGAAGGACTGAACATTGCGTTGGACTGGTGGAAGATCCGCATCGACAACACCATCGTCGCCGACCATCCCAACGACATCCTCCGCGACTGCTACGAACTGGGCATCGCCGAGCGCTGCGGCAGTTTCACCCGCGACCCGGAACTGGGCATCGTCAACACGCTCAACTATGGCAGCCGCAACAGCGGGTTCCGCCAGGCCGAAGGCTATGACCTGGAGATCGGCCACAAGATCGAAACGTCCTGGGGCACGCTGAGCGCCGACTGGAAGACCACCTATGTGGTCGCCGCGGAAGAACGGACCACCAACGAGGCGGATGCCCCGCCCATTCCCAGCAATGGCATCGCCAGCAACGGCGGCATCGGCTTCCGTGTGCGCTCCAACGCATCGTTGGGCTGGGAGCGTGGCAACTTCGGCCTTAACTGGGGCCTGCGCTATTTCTCCGCGGTCAAGGAGCGTTGCCTGGATGCAGCCACGTATCCGGGTGAGTGCTCGCACCCGGGCCAGCGCGCGCCGTGGTTCAGTGGCAGCCGTGACTACAACCGTCGCGGATCGGTCACCTTCCACGACGTGCAGGCGCGCTACAACCTGCCATGGGATGCGACCGTCTCGATCGGTGCCAACAATGTGTTCGGCCGCCAGGGACCGGCCATGTACAGCCAGCCGAGCGCCAACTTCTCCTACTACGGTGGCTTCGACATCGGTCGTTTCATCTACATGAAATACCAGCAGCGCTTCTGATCCACCGCGCCCCCTGCACGACCGCCACGGCCCTTCGGGGCCGTGGCTTCGTACAGGGACCTGACCACCGTCATCCCGTGGTCGCAAAGCGGTCATATCGGCTACATCGCCAGGCCCGAGCATGCCGGAAACCCGGAGGCCCGCCATGCGCTATGCCATCGTCACCGAGACCTACCCACCGGAAGTGAACGGCGTTGCCCTCACCGTGCAGGGCCTGGAGCAGGGACTGCGCAATTCCGGCCATGACATCGACCTGATCCGACCACGCCAGACCAGCGAAGCACTGGACTCGGCACCGGGCACGCTGCTGGTGCCGGGCGCCGCACTGCCGCGCTACCCCGGCCTGCGCTTTGGCCTGCCTGCACCGATCAGGCTCAACCGCCACTGGCAGCAGCAGCGTCCCGATGCGGTCTACATCGCCACCGAAGGGCCGCTGGGCTGGTCGGCGCTGCGCACCGCGCGCCGCCTTGGCATTCCGGTCGCCAGTGGTTTCCATACCCGCTTCGACGAGTACCTGCCCGACTACGGCGTGGCGTGGCTGCAGGCTGCCGCGATGCGCTGGATGCGCCGGTTCCACAACCAGGCCGATGCAACCCTGGTGCCCACCCGCGAGCTGCAGCAGTTCCTCGGTGAACAGGGCTTCGAACGCGTGCGCCTGCTGGCACGCGCGGTCGACAGCCAGCAGTTCGATCCGGGCCGGCGCGACCCGGCGCTGCGCGAGGAATGGGGCGTGGACGGCAACGGCCTGGTCGCGATCCATGTCGGCCGCATCGCTGCGGAAAAAAACCTTGGCCTGGCGGTGAAAGCCTTCCGCCGCCTGCAGCAGGTCCGGCCCAAAGCCCGCTTCGTCTGGGTGGGTGATGGTCCGGCCCGCGAAAAACTGGCACATGAAAACCCCGATTTCATTTTCTGCGGCATCCAGCGCGGCGAAGCCCTGGCACGGCATTTCGCCAGCGGTGACCTGTTCCTGTTCCCCAGCCGCAGCGAGACCTTTGGCAACGTGACCCTGGAAAGCATGGCCAGCGGCCTGGCCACCGTCGCTTTCGACTACGGTGCGGCCCGCGAATACCTGCGTGATGGCGAGAACGGTGCGGCCGTGGAAAACGATGAGCAGTTCATCGAGGCAGCGGTGCAGCTGGCCGCCGATGATGCACGGCGCCGCGAATTCGGCAGCAGCGCCGCGCGTGCGATGAAGCGCCTGCATCCACAGCAGGTGGTTGCCGAATTCGATGCCCTGCTGGCCGAGCTGGCCCAGTCGCGGAGGAGCGGCCATGCGCACCACGCCGCTTGAGCTGCTGGCTGGCCGCGAGGCGCGGCTCTGCCGCCGGGCCAACCACTACTGCCGGCGTCGCCGCGTGCGTCGCCTGTTCTCGGTCATCAGCCGGCTCGGCGATGGCGTGTTCTGGTACGTGCTGATGGGCGCGCTGGTGGCGCTGGACGGCTTCGACGGACTGCGTGCATCGGTGCACATGGCCGCCACCGGCCTGGCCGCCCTGCTGCTCTACAAAGGCCTCAAGCGGTGGACCCGGCGTCCTCGCCCGTATGCGGCCGATCTGCGCATCCGCGCCTGGGTGGCGCCGCTGGACGAGTTCAGCTTCCCCTCCGGGCACACCCTGCACGCGGTGTCGTTCACCATCGTCGCGCTGGCCTACTACCCGTGGCTGGCGCCGCTACTGGTGCCGTTCACCTTCGGCGTCGCGCTGTCGCGGGTGGTGCTGGGCCTGCACTACCCGTCCGATGTACTGGCCGCCACCGGCATTGCCATCCTGCTGGCATCGGCCAGCCTGGCCTGGTTGCCGCTGCCGGTGTAGCCCCCGGGGCCAGATCCCTTCGGTAGCGCCGGGCCATGCCCGGCGGTGGATGCCCTAGAATGCCTGCATGACCACGTTGTTCATTTCCGACCTGCACCTGGACCCCAGCCGTCCGGAGATCACCGACCTGTTCCTGCGCTTCCTGCGCGAGCAGGCGCCCGGCGCCGATGCGCTGTACATCCTCGGCGACCTGTTCGAAGCCTGGATCGGCGACGACACGCCCTCGCCTGCTGCCGATGCGGTGGCCGACGCGCTGAAGGTACTTTCCGACAGCGGCGTACCGGTGTACTTCATCCGCGGCAACCGCGACTTCCTGCTCGGCGAAGACTATGCGCGCCGTGCCGGCCTGCGCATCCTGCCCGACCCGTGCGTGATCGAGCTGTACGGCCGCCCGGTGCTGCTGCAGCACGGCGACCTGCTGTGCACGGACGACATCCCCTACCAGCAGTTCCGTGCACAGACGCGCGACCCGGTCTTCCAGGCGCAGTTCCTGTCGCAGCCGCTGGCCGCACGCATCGCCTTCGCGCAGAAGGCACGCGACGCCAGCCAGGCCCGCCAGACGGAAATGAAGCAGGATGATCGTGCGCAGTTCGAGTCGGTAACCGACGTGTCACCCGCCGAAGTCGATGCCACCTTCGTGCGCCATGGCGTGGACACCATGATCCACGGCCACACCCATCGCCCGGCGGTGCACACGCTGCAGGCCGGTGGCCGCGCCTGCAACCGCATCGTGCTGGGTGACTGGTACGAACAGGGATCGGTGCTGCGCGTGGATGCCGGCGGCTGGTCGCTGGATACGCTCGCGCGCGAATGATGGATCGCGGGGTGCCAACCAAGGTTGGCATCTACCAGGGCAGGTGAACGCACCCGGGTAGACGCCGACCTCGGTCGGCGGTTGGCCTCAGCGGAAGGCCGCGATGGTGGCCTTGGTATTGACCAGCACGCGCTGGTTGTCGGCGGTGCTGGCATTGCCCATCGGGATGCCGTTGTAGTTGATGTTCGGGTTGGACCAGTAGTTCAGGCGCGGGCAGCCGGCCGAGCAGTCATAAGCCATGATCGTGCGCCAGCGCGAACCGGAGGACGGCTCGTAGCGATAACCGTGCCCATAGGCATAGGGCGACGTGCTGGGATCACTGGCGATATCGTGCCGCGCACTCTGCAGGTGGCCGATCTCATGCGCGAAGGAGTAATAGCCGGTCGCGCAATCCCAGTACACCGCCGCGAACGCCGTCGATGCCGTCGAACCGATGCCCGAGGCCAACCCGCAGTAGCTCGTGTTGTTGATCAGCAGCACGCCGACATCGGCCGCAGTGTTGTTGCGGCTGGTGTGGATGCTGTCCATGTAGCCGTCGCTGGTGTTGCGGAAGCGGGTCAGGTCGGTGGTGAAGTTGCCGGATTCGGTGTAGCTGGTGGTTTCATAGCCGGCCAGCTGCAGGGTGATGCCCACGTTGCTGTTGACGTAGCCCTGGTTGGATTCGGCTACCGCCAGCTGCACCAGCGACTGCATGTTGCCGCCATAGGCCGTTACCGCTGCATTGGTTGCCACCACCAGCACGCGGATGGTGGCCGGGGTACCGGACGAGGCCTGCGCGATGCCGATGCGGTCATTGTTGCCCATCGGGATTTTCGGCAGCTGGTTGTAGTCGGCCGGATGGTCGGCCGGCATCCGCGACTCATCCACTTCCACCAGTACATGGCGGTTGCCCAGTGGGCGCAGGCGATACAGCTTGCCGTCCTTGCGGATCGAACCGGTGAGGGTGTTGCCCGAACGCACCAGGATCACTGAATTACCAGGATCATCCTGGCCATTCGAAGTGGCGGCAGTCAGCCGATCGGACGGCGAGCGCAACTGGCCGTACCAGATGCTGCCGCCATCGGGCAGGGCTTCCACCTTGCTGCGCACCGCCTGCACACGCTGGCCAAGCAGTTCGAACTCCAGCTGCGGCTGCGCAGTGGCAGCAGCGTCGACACGCACTTCCTGTACCGTCGCGGTGGACGGGGTGGCCAGCAGCTTGCCCAGCGCGGGCTCACTGTTTGCCGATGCGCGGCTGATGACCGTCACCGGCTCGAACAACGGTGCCGCATGCGCGGCCGCTGCCACCGACAAACCCAACACCAGGCCACCTGCCGCTTTGCCAATCGATCTGGACAACATTGCGTCGCTCCTTGAATGATGTGAACAGCGTTGATGCAGCACGCCCGGGTCTACCGGGTCTGGCCATCTGGCCTGCGCGGGTCGTGTGAATTCAATAGAAGATGGGAATGAAAATCAGGAACTGTGATCGACCGCATCTGCGTTAAGTAAGGTCAAAAGCGTCACTACACTTCGCCAATACACCGCTTTCGCGCTACCGTGACGCAGCCACGACGGGGAATGCACATGGCACCATCGCAGGACACGGACGAAGATGTCGGCTTGCTGCGGATCGGCCTGTTCTTCGATGGCACCCGCAACAACGCACACAACCTGGCACGCGGTCGCCCACAGGTTCCGCAGCCACGCCCGGCGCAGCTGCGCGCGGATGATGATTCGACCTACCAGAGCCGGCTGACCAGCAGCTACGACAACGGCCTGACCAACATCGCGCGCCTGCAGCAGCTGTATCCGGACAGCCGCCGCGATGCGATGGCCGCGCCTTGGCTGTCGATCTATGTCGAGGGCGTGGGGACCCGCGATGAAGCCGATGACGACCTGATCGGACTGGCCTTCGGCATCGGTGCCAGTGGCGTTCGCGCGAAAGTGCAGCGCGCGCTGCAGGTGCTGCTGCCGGCGGCACTGGCCGAGCTGTCCGCGCGCTGGCAGCGACCGCTGCGTGGCGTGCAGCTGGATCTGTTCGGCTATTCGCGCGGTGCTGCCGCGGCACGTGATATCGCAAACCAGCTGCAGGCCTGGGACAGCGCGCGCTGGCGCCAGCTGCTGCAGGGCGCCGGCCTGCCCTGCACTGCGGACTTCGCCGCCGTCACGCCGGTGCTGCGCTTCATCGGACTGTTCGACACCGTGGTTGCAGTCAATGGTGGCCGCGCCGATGAACACCCGCAGCTCGCCCTGCGCAGTGGCATCGCGGCACACGTCGTGCAACTGGCCGCGCGTGACGAGCATCGCCAACACTATCCATTGACCAGCGTCGCGCCAACGTTCACCGAGATCGCCCTGCCCGGCGTGCACGCCAACATCGGCGGTGGCTACAACCAGTTGGAAGAAGGGCCCAAGCTGCTCAGCCGTCCACGCCGGCAGCAGCTGCGTCGCCCGCCGGTTTCCGACTACCAGGTCCCCCCACTGGCGTTGCTGCAGGCCACCACGGCCTACGCCGAAACGCAGGCCGACGCCGAACGCTGGCGGCAGCAGCTGGGCGTGGGTGAAAAGGAGATCTGGGTGGATGTCTGGCACCAGTGGCAGCAGCAGCGTCGCGCCGGCAGCCGCAGCGTGCTGTTGTCGCCGGTGCTGTATGTGACCGCCGCGGTGGTGCTGCGTCGGCGCATCGACTGGCGTTACCAGCTGATCGCACTGCAGGTGATGCAGCAGCAGGCCATCGATGCTGGCGTGCAATGGACCGCCAATGCCGCTGGAGTTCCCGGCTGGGAGCTGCCGTCCGCCCTGCAGCCGATCGCACGCCGACTGGTTGCCGGACAGCCGCTGACGCAGACACAGGAGGCGCTGCTGCGACGGCGTTACCTGATGCAGTCGGCGCACTGGAACTTCGATGCACTGGGCGACACCGCACTGACCTACGCCGCCGATGCCGGCGTCAGCGAACTGCCGTACCGGCCGGGTCCCGGCCTGTTCTACATCAACCGGCCAACGGTGGATGGCAAGCGCGTGGTGTTGCCAAACGCATGAAAAAAGGGACGGAGGGGATTAAGTCGTTTGTGCCACAAACGACTTAATCCCCTCCGTCCCCTTTTCTTCAACCGGCCTGTTCAATCAGGTTGGCCAACTCATCCGCATCGAACCCGGCCAGCAGGCGCGCTTCGATGTTGAATGGCCCATGCAGGTAGCCGCCGGCGTACTCCACCAGCAGTTCCTTGAAGCGCGCACGCGGCTCGACAGCGGCGCGGTCGCAGTACCAGCGATACCAGCGCGAACCGGCAGCGACGTGCGCCACTTCCTCGCGCAGGATCACTTCCAGCACATCGGCGGTTTCGCCATCGCCGACATTGCGCAGCTTCCCGATCATGCCGGGCGTTACGTCCAGGCCGCGCGCTTCCAGCACGCGCGGCACCAGCGCCATGCGTGCCAGGCCGTCATGGGCGGTCTTTTCGCACATTTCCCACAGGCCGTTGTGCGCTGGGAAATCGGCATAGTCGTGACCATGCACCTGCAGGCGTTCGCGCAGCAGCATGAAGTGCCGCGATTCGTCGTCGGCACAGCTGACCCAGTCGGCATGGAACGCCGGCGGCAGGCCACGGAAGCGGTATACCGCATCCCAGGCCAGGTCGATCGCGTTGAGTTCGATATGGGCGATGGCGTGGATGAAGGCGGCACGCCCTTCCACACCGCCCAGTCCACGCCGCGGCACTTCACGCGGATGCACCAGCACCAGCTGCGCCGGCCGGCCGGGCATGCGGATCGGCTCCGGCGGCGGTGCATCGGCCTCCACCTTCAGGCGGCCAGCACGGAACGCGGCGGCATAGGCCTGGGTCAGCGCCACCTTGCGCAGCGGGTCGGCTTCGGCCAGGCACTGCTGCGCAGCGCGCAGCAGGTCGCCACCAACGTCGGGTACATCGACCACGCCTGGACCTCAGGCGCGGCGCTTGTGCTTGGCGTCGTCCGAACGCAGCTGCTGGATGCGCTCGAAGTAGCCCGGCTCGATACCCGTCGGGTAGTGGCCGTTGAAGCAGGACGAATCGAAGTTGCGCAGCGCCGGGTTGCCCTCGCTCACCGCCGCTTCCATGTCTTCCAGGTCCTGGTAGATCAGCCAGTCGCAGCCCAGGTGGGCTTCGATCTCTTCCACGGTGCGGTTGTGCGCGACCAGCTCTTCGGCCGCCGGCATGTCGATGCCGTAGATGTTCGGGTAGCGCACCGGCGGTGCCGCGCTGGCCAGGTAGACCTTGCGCGCGCCCGCATCACGGGCCATCTGCACGATCTGCTGGCTGGTGGTGCCGCGCACGATCGAATCGTCCACCAGCAGCACCACGCGGTTGCGGAACTCCAGGTGGATCGGGTTGAGCTTGCGGCGCACCGACTTCACGCGTTCGCCCTGGCCCGGCATGATGAAGGTGCGGCCGATGTAGCGGTTCTTGATGAAGCCTTCGCGGTACTTCACCCCGAGCACGTTGGAGATCTCCAGCGCGGCATCGCGCGAGGTATCCGGGATCGGGATGATGGTGTCGATGTCGTGGTCCGGGCGCAGGCGCAGGATCTTCTCGCCCAGCTTGATGCCCATGCGCATGCGCGCCTTGTGTACCGAGACGTTGTCGATCATCGAATCCGGGCGCGCGAAGTACACGTATTCGAAGATGCACGGGGTGTGCTCGGCCGGCTCGGCGCAGATCTCCGAGAACAGCTCGCCACGCGCGGTGATCACCAGCGCTTCGCCCGGCTGCACGTCGCGCACGCGCTGGAAGCCCAGCACGTCCAGCGCGGCCGACTCGGAGGCGACGATGTACTCGTCACCTTCGGCGTGGCTGCGCTTGCCCAGTACCAGCGGCCGGATGCCATGCGGGTCGCGGAAGGCGACCAGGCCCAGGCCCAGCACCACGCTGACCACCGCATAGCCACCCTTGCAGCGGCGGTGCACGCCGGCCACCGCGCGGATGGCCGCTTCCGGGCTGAGCTGGCGCTGCTGCTCCAGTTCATAGGCGAACACGTTCAGCAGCACTTCGCTGTCCGAATCGGTGTTGACGTTGCGGCGGTCCTGCTCGAACACCTGCTGGCGCAGCGCTTCGGTGTTGATCAGGTTGCCGTTGTGGGCCAGCGCGATGCCGTACGGCGAATTGACGTAGAACGGCTGTGCCTCGTCCATGCCTTCCGAACCGGCGGTCGGGTAGCGCACATGGGCGATGCCGACGCTGCCTTCCAGGGTGGACATGGTGCGGGCATCGAACACATCGCGGACCAGGCCGGTGGCCTTCTGCACGCGCAGGCGGCTGCCGCTGGCGGTGGCGATGCCCGCCGCATCCTGGCCACGGTGCTGGAGAACGGTCAAGCCGTCATACAACTGCCCGGCGACGTTCTGGTTGCCGACGATTCCGACGATGCCACACATGGTGCGAGGTCTCCGCTGGGCTGTGCCCAGTTACAAGGAAGGTGGCCGTACCTGGCCGCGGTGGTCGCCGCGCGCGCGGTCGACGTTGGCCGGATCGCCCGGCTCGATACTGTCCGGCAGTGCAGGAGCGTCCGGGCGCACTTCGGCCGGATCGTAGGAATCGCCCTGTTCCGCTTTCGCAGGCCGCAGCCATCCGCTGCCTGCCACTACCTGGTTGAGGATGCCATTATCGCCTGCCGCGCCCGGCTTTCCCAACCCGGCGCCTGCGTTCTTGCCCAACTCCATCAATGCAGATGGGGACAGCGCGTCGGTCGGCAAGGCCTTGGGCAGCAGATCGCCCCCGGGAACCTCCCAGTGCGGCAGTTTGCGGTTCATCCAGGCCACGGTCGGGTTCAGCAACGGACGCACCGCCGAGCGCTGCCACGAGGGTTCGGCGGTCAGCGGGGTGAAGCTGCCCAGCAGCAGCAGGACCGCGGCGATCAGGCCGCCTCGCACCGCGCCCAGCACCCCGCCCAGCAGGCGGTCCAGGCTGGTCAGCATGCTGCGGTGGACCAGGGCCTTGATGACCATGCCGATCACCGCGACCACGATCATCACGCCGATGCCGACCCCCAGGTAGCCACCGACGAAGTGCTCGCCTCCGGGGGCCGCCGGCGCGGCCCACCAGTGGGCCGCGTCATTACCGAAGGCGAAGGCCGCCCACGCGGCCAGCAGCCACGACAGGGTGCCGATGACGATTCCGACGAAGCCGCGCAGCATCCCCAGCAGGGTCGAGGCGGCGATCACGATCAGCAGCACCACGTCGATCATGGCGCCCCTCTCCTTCGGCGGCGCTGGCAACGGGGCTGCGCGTGGGTCATGGGTGCGGTCGGACCATGCCGGCCACGCCGACCTTGGCGGCGACCTGCGCCTTCAGCTGCTCGGCGTCAGCGCGGTTGGCCACCGGCCCGACGCGGACGCGATGCAGGGTTCCCTTGTCCGTGCGCACCTGCTCGACGAAAGCGCTGAAACCAGCGGCACGAACCTTGTCGCGCAGGGCATTGGCATCGTTGGCCTGACCGAACGCGCCCAGCTGCACGGCAAAGCCGACGCCGCTGGCAGCCGGTGCTGCCGGTGTGGTCGGCACCGTCGCCGGCTTGCTGGCGGTGGCCTCCGGCTTCGGTTCGGGCTTCGGCGCCGGCTTCGGCGGTTCCGGCTTGGCGGCCGGCGGCGCGGTCGCCGTTGGCGTGCTCGGCGGCAGGCTTTCGCTGCGGACCGGGTTGCCGCTGGCCGAGGGCGCAACAGCTGCGGACGGGGTGCTGGCGCTCGGCGCAGCCGGTGCCGGGGTGGCCGCAACCGGGGCACTGCTGCCGGCCGCCGCGTCCAGGGTGATCACTTCGGCCTTCACATCCGCACGGATCTTCACCGCCTGCAGGCGGGCCGCTTCGGCCTGGGCACGGTCGGCGTAAGGTCCAACGCGCACGCGCCATGCCTGGCGGCCGTTGATGGTGGCCGCTTCAGCGAAGCCCGGCAGCTGCGAGCGCTTCAGGTAGGCGATCACCGCATCGGCGTCGGCCTTGCTGCCGTAGGCACCGAAGGTGACCGCATAGTTGCCGGCGGCGACTGCCGGCGAGGTGTCCACGGTCGGCGGCGTAGCCGGCGTGGCAGCCTCCTGCAGCGGCTTGGCCTGCCCGGTCTGCAGGCCGGTGGCACCACCGGCCGGGGCGACCAGAGGCAGCTCACGGGTTTCGAACTGGCCATCGGCCGGCGCATCCGGCGCGGCGATCGGCACATTGGCGACACCGCTGTCAGGTGCGGGTCCCTTGACCAGCATCGGCAGGAAAATCACGGCCAGTGCCACCAGCACGATGGCACCAATCAGACGCTGTTTCAGAGGCGTATCCACGTGAGGCAGGCAACTGTCCGGAGATTGCCGTCGATTATACGGGTGCCGGACCGGCCGGCGTCGGCGTTGGCTGAACGCGGATCAGGCGTCGCCCTGCAGCCACTGCAGGGCCGCAGCGGCGGTATGGAAGGAGCCGAACACCAGCACCCGGTCACCCCGCTCAGCCTGGGCCAGCACCTGCGCCAGGGCCTGTTCGACGCTATCGGCCAGCGGTGCCTTGGCCGCCACCGTACCGCTCAGGCGTGCCTGCAGCTGAGCGGCGCTCTGTCCACGCGGACCGTCCAGCCCGGCCAGGGTCCACTCGCCCACCACGTCCTGCAGGGCCTGCACCACACCCGCCGCGTCCTTGTCCTGCAACGCGGCGTACACCGCCAGGGTGCGGCCGGCTGACACTTCGGCCTTCAGCGCACGCGCCAGCTGGCCCGCCGCCTGTGGGTTGTGGCCCACGTCCACGCGGATCTGCACGCCGTCGCGCTCGAATGCCTGCATGCGGCCGGAGATACGCGCTGCTGCGATGCCCGCGGTCCACGCAGCACGCGGCACCGGCTTGTCCAGCGCGCGCAGGGCGGCGATGGCAGCACCGGCATTGGCCAGCTGGATCGGGCCGGCCAGCGCCGGGGTCGGCAGCTCCATGCGCAGGCCGACGTCGCGCCAGCGCCAGCGCTGGGCGTCGATCGGCTCGTAGAAGTAATCGCTGCCGCCGCGGATCGCGTTGGCACCGACCAGATAGGCACGCGCCAGCACGCTGGACGGCGGATCGGTCTCGCCCAGGATCACCGGCTTCCAGCCACGGATGATGCCGGCCTTCTCGGCGCCGATCGCTTCGCGGTCCTCGCCCAGCCACTCGGCATGGTCGATGTCCACGGTGGTGATCACCGATACATCGGCGTCGACGATGTTGACCGCATCCAGGCGGCCGCCCAAGCCCACTTCCAGCACCGCCAGGTCCAGCCCGGCGTCGGCGAACAGCTGCAAAGCAGCGAGCGTGCCGTACTCGAAATAGGTCAGCGTGGTGTCGCCGCGTGCCGCTTCGACGGCATTGAACGCAGCAACCAGCGCCGCATCGTCCACGTCCTGCCCGTCGATGCGCACGCGCTCGTTGTAGCGCAGCAGGTGCGGCGAGGTGTAGGCACCCACCTTCCAACCGGCAGCACGGCCGATGGCCTCGATGAAGGCCACGGTGGAGCCTTTGCCGTTGGTGCCACCGACCACGATGGTGCGCCCGGCCGGCGCGCCAAGACCCATCGCCGTGGCCACAGCGCGCACGCGTTCCAGGCCCATGTCGATGGTCGCCGGGTGCTGGCGTTCAATGTAATCCAGCCAATCGGCCAGGGTGGTCGGGGTGTTCGTCACGGCAGTGCTTCCAGCAGGTACAGGTGGTTCGGTGTGGCGGGTCAGAGTGCGCGGTGCTTGGCTTCGCCGAAGAACGGCGTGTGGTGGGCGCAGTCGTTCAGGCGCACCACTTCCAGGCTGTCCAGGTCGGCGCCTTCGAGCAGGTTGAGCGTGGTCGGTGCCTGGCGGAAGGTCCACAGGCGGGAAATCGGCAGGCCCAGCACCTTGCACAGGATCACGCGGTTGACCGCATCGTGCGCAACCACCAGCAGGGTGTCGTGCTCGCCGAGGCCTTCGGTGGCACGGGCCAGACCACGCCAGCTGCGTTCCAGCACCAGCCGCAGCGATTCGCCACCGGGCATCAGCACGGTATCGGGCTCCTCGCGCCAGGCCTGCAGGCGCGACGGATCCTTTTCGTTGATCTCGCTGGCGAGCAGGCCTTCCCACTCACCGTGGGCGATTTCCTGCAGCTCCGGCTCGGTCAGCAGCATGTCGGCACGCGCGGCGCCAAGCGCCAGCTGCGCGGTGCGCTGCGCGCGCGACAGCGGCGAGGCGACGGCACGGGTGATGTCCACCGAGGCCAGGCGGGCACCCAGTGCCTGGGCCTGGGCTTCACCGATCGGCGAAAGCGGAATATCGATCTGGCCCTGGTAGCGGCCTTCGGCGTTCCATGGCGTTTCGCCGTGGCGGGCAAGCAGGATGCGCATGCGTGCAAGGGGTCCTGGGGGAGGAGGTTTCCGCGTTTCGTTCACATCCTGTGAAGTACGCGGAACAGGGATGATACCTGTTCGGCGCACCGGGCCGGGCCGGGCATGAAAAAAACCCGCGACCTGCGTCGCGGGGTTTCGGAAACTCCGGCTATCTGGTCGAGGTTGCCGGCCAGCGGCCGGCACTACCCTCGGTACAGGCAGTAGATCCACGCCATGCGTGGATGGACCGCCCGGAACCGCGAACCTTACTTGACCAGGTTCAGTTCCTTCAGCAGCTGCGGCGCCGGCGCCACTTCCTGCATGATCCACTGCATGTAGCGGCTGTCGACGGCGATCATGCGGGTCATCACCGGGTCGAACACCCAGTTGGAGCTGACCGATTCCCAGTTGCCATCGAAGGCCAGGCCGACCAGCTTGCCGTTGGCGTCCAGCACCGGCGAACCCGAGTTGCCACCGGTGATGTCCAGGTTGGACAGGAAGTTCACCGGCACCGAACCAATGCGCTTGTCTTCCAGGCCGCCGTAACGCTTGGCCTTGACTGCATCAAGCAGCGCCTTCGGCGAATCGAACGGATCCTCACCGGTTTCCTTCGCCGCCACGCCTTCCAGGGTGGTGAACGGGGTGTACTTTACGCCGTCCTTGCCATAGCCCATGACGTTGCCGAAGGTGATGCGCAGCGACAGGTTGGCGTCCGGGTAGACGAACTCACCCTGGCTCTTCTTGTAGTCGGCCACGGCCTGCAGGTACAGCGGGCGCGCGGTCAGCGATTCGCCTTCGCGGATCTTCTTCTGCTCTTCCTGCTTCAGCAGCGCCGGCATGACGGCCACGGCGTACTGGATGGCCGGATCGTTGCTGGCCTCAAACGCGGCGCGGTCGGCCTTGAACCATTTCAGGCGTGCGTCCAGGCTGCCCAGCTCGGTGCCCGACAGCTTGCCCACCAGCGACTTCACCGCAGCGGCATCGCTGCCGGCCAGCCACTTGTTCAGCACTTCGTTGTCGCGCTGTGCGGCCGGCAGGGCCACGTACTGGTCCAGCCAGTAGGCCTGCAGCTGCTGATCCATCTTCGCCACGTAGCGGCGGTCCATCTGCTTCAGGCCACCTTCGATGGTGGTCAGGTCGCGTTCCTGGTAACCGGCTTCGCGTTCGGCATCCGGTTTGCTGCGCTCGATCGACAGGCGGTACAGGGTGATCGCCGCGCCAACGGCCGAGGTGTTGTTGAACTGACCGACGAACAGGTCGCGTTCGCGGGTCGACTTGCTGGTATCCAGATGCTTGAGCAGCTGCGCGTGGGCGGCCAGGGCCGGCTTGCCGGCAGCACCCTGCTTCTTCAGCCAGGCCAGCACGGCGGCTTCTTCAGCCTGCTTCTGGCCGGCGGCGTCGATGCGCTTGAAGCCTTCCAGCTGGCCCAGGTAGTTCTTGGCCACGTTGTTCATGCTGGCGGCGGTCGCTGCGTACTTCACCTTGACGTCGGCGTCGGCCTTGCCGGCATCGGCGATCATCTTCAGCACCGCGTTGTAGTGCTTGGCGATGGACGGGTAGGTGAAGCTGGCGGTTTCGTTGAACTCACCGGCCAGTGCATAGCGGTTGGTGCGGCCGGGGTAGCCGGCCACCATCACGAAGTCGTCGGCGCCCAGCGGCTGGTCGGCGAACTTCAGGAAGTGCTTGGGCTGGTACGGCACGTTGTCGGCGGCGAAGGCGGCCGGCTTGCCGTCCTTGCCCACATAGGCGCGGTAGAACGAGAAGTCGCCGGTGTGGCGCGGCCACATCCAGTTGTCGACGTCGCCGCCGAACTTGCCGACGCTGCCCGGGGGCGCGTAGACCAGGCGCACGTCCTTGATTTCCATGTTGCGGAACAGGCGGTAGGTGTTGCCGCCGGAGAAGCTGTACAGGCGGCAGCGGAAGCCGGCATCGGCTTCACAGGCGGCGACCTGGGCCTTGTCGAAGGCGTCCAGCGCGCGGCTGCGGGCCAGCGGATCGTTGCCGGCGCCAGCAATGGCGGCCTTGGCCTGGGCGGTGACGTCGGTGATCTGGTCGAGCACGAACACGCGGGCGTTCGGGCCGGCGCTCAGTTCGTCCTTCAGGGTCGGCGCGTTGAAGCCGTCCTTGATCAGGTTCTTCTGCGCGGTCGAATTCAGCTGGATGGCGCCATAAGCGCAGTGGTGGTTGGTGACTACCAGGCCCTGCGGCGAGACGAAGCTGGCGGTGCAGCCGCCGAGGGCGACGACGGCGCCCATCGGGTCGCCGGTCAGGTTGGCCAGCTGTTCCGGGGACAGCTTGAGGCCGGCCTTCTGCAGCGGGCCGGCGATTTCCGGCAGCTGCTGCGGCACCCACATGCCTTCAGCGGCATGGGCGACCTGGGCCAGCCCAAGGCTGGCGACGATGGAGAATGCAAGCAGGTTCGAGCGCATGGAGCGGCCCCTGGTAGTGGAACCTTCGATTGTAGCCCGCCGCCCTGCCCCGGCCCGAACCCCGGAAGTCATGGGCCTGCTTCTTGCTCTGCCACGCGCACGTGGGCCGCGCACACGGAAATCGTCCAGAGGGGGCGTGGTCACCCTCCCCCGAACCAGGGAGACGCTGCTGTTCGCAGCACGTTCGAAACGCCCGCCGGCGCACGCCTTTCGTTCCGCCACTGCACCCGCAGCGCAACATGGGAAATCCGCGCGGCACCCTATAATCCGCGCTTTCCCCCTGATGAGTTCCACCCCGATGGCGCAGCAAACGATGAAGGCCCTGGTCAAGCGCGAAGCGGCCAAGGGCATCTGGCTGGAAGAAGTTCCGGTTCCGACCCCGGGCCCGAACGAGGTCCTGATCAAGCTCGAGAAGACCGCGATCTGCGGCACCGACCTGCACATCTACCTGTGGGACGAGTGGAGCCAGCGCACCATCAAGCCGGGCCTGACCATCGGCCACGAATTCGTCGGTCGCGTCGCCGCACTCGGCTCGGCCGTGACCGGCTATGAAATCGGCCAGCGCGTCTCGGCCGAAGGCCACATCGTCTGCGGCCACTGCCGCAACTGCCGTGGCGGCCGCCCGCACCTGTGCCCGAACACCGTCGGCATCGGCGTCAACGTCAACGGCGCCTTCGCCGAGTACATGGTGATGCCGGCCAGCAACCTGTGGCCGATCCCGGACCAGATTCCGTCCGAGCTGGCCGCGTTCTTCGATCCGTACGGCAACGCCGCGCACTGTGCGCTGGAGTTCAACGTGATCGGTGAAGACGTGCTGATCACCGGCGCGGGCCCGATCGGCATCATCGCCGCCGGCATCTGCAAGCACATCGGTGCGCGCAACGTGGTGGTGACCGACGTCAACGACTTCCGTCTGAAGCTGGCCGCCGACATGGGTGCCACCCGCGTCGTCAACGTGGCCAACCAGTCGCTGAAGGACGTGATGAAGGAGCTGCACATGGAGGGCTTCGACGTCGGCCTGGAAATGAGCGGCAACCCGCGCGCGTTCAACGACATGCTCGACTGCATGTACCACGGCGGCAAGATCGCCATGCTCGGCATCATGCCCAAGGGCGCCGGCTGCGACTGGGACAAGATCATCTTCAAGGGCCTGACCGTGCAGGGCATCTACGGCCGCAAGATGTACGAGACCTGGTACAAGATGACCCAGCTGGTGCTGTCCGGCTTCCCGCTCGGCAAGGTGATGACCCACCAGCTGCCGATCGACGACTTCCAGAAGGGCTTCGACCTGATGGAAGAAGGCAAGGCCGGCAAGGTCGTGCTCAGCTGGAATTGACCCTTCGGGTCAATTCCCCCGCAGGTCTCCTTATCCCCGCGCCGTCGGCGCGCCCCCTTGAACAACAAGGGGGCTCTCCCCCAGCCGGGGTAAGGCATGCTGCTGGAATTGAAAAAGGCGCCCATTGGGCGCCTTTTTCGTAAAGCGTGCCAGGCAAGCCTGGCACCTACCGTAACGCCTGCGGCGTTACTTGCCGACGGCGACGCTCAGCATCACGCGGCTGTGGGCCAGCTTGCCGGAGTTGTCGCGGCCGTTGCCGTCGGTGCCGTAGTAACCCAGGCCGACCTTGGCCATCCCGAACTGGCGCTCAACGCCGACATTCCAGTCGGTGTAATCCTTGGCGATGCCGTCTTCAAACGTGCTGCGACCGACGTTGGCATTCAGGGTGAAGTCCTTCGGCAGGCCCCAGCTGCCGCCCAGGCCGAAGTACCAGCCATCGGTGCTGCTGTTCCATACATCGTTGGTGTAGGCCACCGTCAGCTTGTAGGTGTCATCCAGCGTGGTGGTGGTGATCAGCTCGTTGTAGTTCTGGTGGCTGGACTTCAGGTAGGTGTAGCGGTTCAGCAGCACGTCGACGTTGACGCGCTCGGTGACGTCCACGCCGTAGCCGATCAGGTAGTCGACCTCGGTCTTCGGATCACCTGCACCGAAGTCCACGCCCGAACCCCACACGCCGGCATACAGGCCAACCGGGCTGGTGTAGGTGAAACCGGCCTGCAGGGTCGGATCCTCGTCGGTCTGCGACACACCACGGAACAGGTAATCGGAAACAGCGGTGACGTTCCAGCTGTACGGCGATTCGTTTTCCTGTGCGCAGGCGGCGAACGGGGCGGCCAGGGTCAGGGCAGCGGCAATGGCGAGGCAGGCACGGGCGTGCTTCATGGGCGTCTCCGAGGGTGGCGGGGGCGGGAAGGGGGAGCGGGCAACCGGCGCCAGACAGGCACGGTTCACGAATTTTTAACCCGTTTGCTATTGCGATGCAACATGTGCCACCCGTGGCGGTGCCCTGCCCGGCCCGGTCGAAGGCCGTCGTAGCCCGGTAGAATCAACGGTTTCCCCGTTCAGAGCCGTGCCCACGCCATGACCGACGCCTCCTCCGCCCTGACCCGCCACTACGCCGAGGAACTGGACGCCATCCGCGCCCAGGGCCTGTTCAAGTCCGAGCGGATCATCACCAGCCCGCAGTCGGCCGAGATCACCCTCGAGGATGGCCGCAAGGTGCTGAACTTCTGTGCCAACAACTACCTGGGCCTGGCCGACCATCCGGACCTGATCCAGGCCGCCAAGGATGCGCTGGATACCCACGGCTTCGGCATGGCCTCGGTGCGCTTCATCTGCGGCACCCAGGACCTGCACAAGCAGCTGGAGAAGCAGATTGCCGACTTCTTCGGCAAGCAGGACACCATTCTGTACGCGGCCTGTTTCGACGCCAACGGCGGCCTGTTCGAACCGCTGCTCGGTGAGAACGACGCGATCATTTCCGATGCACTGAACCACGCCTCGATCATCGACGGCGTGCGCCTGTGCAAGGCCAAGCGCTTCCGCTACGCCAACTGCGACATGGCCGACCTGGAAGCCCAGCTGCAGGCCGCCGATGCCGCCGGCTGCAAGACCAAGCTGATCACCACCGACGGCGTGTTCTCGATGGACGGCTTCATTGCGCCGCTGGACGAGATCACCGCGCTGGCGAAGAAGTACAACGCGCTGGTGCACATCGACGAATGCCACGCTACCGGCTTCCTCGGTGCCACCGGCCGCGGCTCGGCCGAAGTGAAGGGCGTGCTGGAAAAGATCGACATCATCACCGGCACCCTGGGCAAGGCCATGGGCGGCGCAATGGGCGGCTTCACCTGCGCCAGCGCCGAGGTGATCGAGCTGCTGCGCCAGCGTTCGCGGCCGTACCTGTTCTCCAACTCGCTGCCGCCGCATGTGGTGGCCGCCGGCATCAAGGCGTTCGAGATGCTGGCCGCCGCTGACGACCTGCGCGACACCCTGGTGGAGAACACCCGCTACTTCCGCGAAAAGATGGTCGCCGCCGGTTTCGACGTGAAGCCGGGCGTGCACCCGATCAGCCCGGTGATGCTGTACGACGCGCCGCTGGCGCAGAAGTTCGCCGAGCGCCTGCTCGAAGAAGGCATCTACGCGATCGGCTTCTTCTTCCCGGTGGTGCCCAAGGGCCAGGCGCGCATCCGCACCCAGATCAGCGCTGCGCACAGCCGCGAGCACCTGGACCGCGCGATCGATGCGTTCACCCGCATCGGTGTCGAGCTGGGCGTGATCAAGGGTTGATCCCCACCGGCCAAAGCGTGCCGACCAAGGTCGGCACCTACCAGGCGTGAGGGCGTGCCGACCGAGGTCGGCACCTTCCCGGCATCACTTCTTTTTCTTCTTGCCCTTCGGCTCGTCCTTGCTGGCCACCACCACCGGCTTGGCGGCAGCATCCTGGCCGTTGCCCTTGGCAACGCGGATGCCGTTGGCCTTCATCCAGGCGTCGAACTCGTCGGCGGTCATCTTCTTGTCGCCGTTGCTCATCAGGAAGCGGTAGCTGCCGCGACCATCCAGCTCCGGGGTCTTCACTTCCACCACCGGGGTCTCGGCCGGCATTTCCGCCTTGGCCACCTTCTTGTGGCCACCACAGGCGGTCAGCAGCACCATCGGCAGCAGCAGGCCTGCGCAGCGCAGGGTTTGGTTGAGGGTCGGGTGGTACATGGCAGGCTCCGTTCGGGAAATTCAGCAGCCAGACGCCCCCTACGCCTGGAACGGTGGCCGGCAACCGCCGGCCGCGGGCGATGATCAGCCCGGTGCAGCGGCCCCCAGCCGCGGCTGGTCACTGACCTCCAGCACCCGCCACTGGCCCTTGCCGAGATCGCCGAGCTGCAGCCCGCCGATCGCAACCCGGACCAGGCGCAGCACCTGCAGGTCGAAGGCCGCCAACAGGCGGCGGATGTGGCGGTTGCGGCCCTCGTCGAGGACCACCTCCAGCCACGCGGTCTTATCGCCGCTGCGCAGCACGCGCACAGCCTGGGCGACGAGGAACTCGCCCTCGTCTTCGACACCGGCGCGCAGCGCGGCCAGGGTGTCCTCATCGGGCAGACGATCCACCTGCACGTGATAGGTCTTCTGCGGGCCGGTCTCTGGATCGGTCAGGCGCGCGGCCCACTGCGGATCGTTGCTGAACAGCAACAACCCTTCACTGGCCTTGTCCAGGCGCCCGACCGGCGCGATCCACGGCAGGCCGGCACCATCGAAGCAGCGGTACACGGTGTCGCGGCCACGTTCGTCCTGCGCGGTGGTCACCACCCCACGCGGTTTGTTGAGCATCAGGTACAGGCGCTGCGGCGCGCCCATCGGCTGGCCATCGACCTCGATCGGCGGCGCCGGCTGCCCAATCGGGAATTCGGGATCCCGCACGATGCGGCCGGAGACGCGCACGCGGCCATCGGCGATCCAGCGCGCGGCCTCGCTGCGCGAACACACGCCGGCCTTGGACAGCACGCGCGCCAGACCATGACGGACACCGGCGGCTGTGGCAGCGGGAGTCGCACGCCCACGCGGTGCGTGGGAGCGGGCGGCGGGGGCGGCAGGTGGGCGGCGCGTGCGCAAGCCTCTGCTCCCCGCGGTGCTTACTTCTTGTCGACCGGCTTGGTCTCAGCCGGTGCTTCGGCCGGGGCCGGAATGGCGGCCGGAGCCGGACGCGCCTTGACCACACGCACGCCACGCGCCTTCATCCAGGCGTCGAACTCTTCGGCGGTCATGCGCTTGCCGTTCTGGCTCATGTCGAAGCGCCAGGGCGTGTTGTCGAATTCGGTCTGCGGCTTGTAGGCCGCCGGATCATTCGGCTTCACTGCAGGGGCGCTCGGAATGGCCTTGGCGATGTTCTGGCAGCCATCGATGCGCAGGCGCTGCAGCACCTGGTCCAGCGACTGCGACGGATCGTAGTTGCTGCTCAGCACGCCGGCCGGCATGCCCAGCTGGTTGCCACGGATGTAGAGCTCGTCGGCCACCGGCGCGATGGTCGTGGCCGGCAACGGCAGCGGCGAGGCGCTGGTGTTGACCGAGCAATCGACCGCAGCGTGGGCGGCGGGAACCAGGGCCAGCGCCAGGACGGCGGCCGATGCAGAGCGCAGCATGAAGGGCATCCAGAAAAGGAAGTGACGCGGCGAGTTTAGCAATGCCGCGACAGCTTTCAAGCGCCACTTTCAATGAATACGGCAACCCATTGGTTTTACGGACAAAAACCCGACGAACGGTTACCCCGGACCGGCAGGCACCGGATTCCGGGCCGCAGAAACAACAAGACCCGGCCGAAGCCGGGTCCTGCTGTGTCCTACTGGCAGAGCGTCAGAACTTAGTTCTGGACGTTCAGCTCGGTACGACGGTTCTTGGCGCGACCTTCCGGGTTGTCCGAACCATCCGGGTTGGTGTTCGGAGCAATCGGACGGCTCTCGCCGTAGCCGATCGGGCCGACCAGGCGACCGGCGTCAACGCCGTTCTTGGTCAGGTAGTTGTACACGGCGGTAGCGCGACGCTCCGACAGCTTCTGGTTGTAAGCGTCGGTACCCTTCGAGTCGGTGTGACCGGCAACTTCAACGCGCAGATCCGGGTAACGCTTCAGGATCTCGGTGGCTTCGCTCAGGATCGCCACGGCGTCCGGACGCAGGTTCGACTTGTCGAAGTCGAAGTTGACGCCCTTCAGGTCGATGGAGACCGGAACCGGGCAACCGTCCGGACCGATGGTCTGACCCGGCTGCGAGTTCGGGCACTTGTCGTCGCAGTTGTTGACGCCGTCACCGTCGTCATCCAGGTCGGCGCAGCTCGGGGCAACCGGAGCCGGAGCCGGAGCAGCCGCGACCGGAGCCGGGCCCAGCGGGATCACGACGCCGACCGAAGCCAGCACGTCACCGAACCAGTCTTCCTTCGGAGCGGCAACGCTCTGGTCGTCGAAGTCAGCGCGGTAAGCCACTTCGGCGCGGACAGCAACGCGCTTTTCGAAGGTGGTCTGCAGGCCGACGCCCAGCTTGGCGGCAACGTTGCCGTCCTTACGCTGGCGCGGACCGTTGGCATTCAGCGCCGGGTACTCTTCTTCCGACTTCTGGTAGCCCAGGCCACCGACGATGTACGGGTTCCAGCCGCGGCCTTCCTTGATGAAGTGGCGACGCAGGTCCAGCGAGACGCCGTACTGCGACCAGTTCAGGTCCTTGTTCGAATCGAAGTTCGGGTTCTGATAGTTCAGCTCACCGTCCAGCGACCAGTTCGGGCTGATGAACTTGCCCAGGCCCAGGGTCACGAACGGAGCGTCATTGGTCAGACGGTCGCTGTCCTGGAAGTTGAAGCCGGCCGAACCGGTCAGGTACCAGCGGTCATCGAACTCCTGCGCCGAAGCTGCCTGGGCAAAAGCCAGGCCGCCCAGCAGCGCGGCAGTAAGGATCTTCTTGTTCATTGAGTACAGCTCCTATTTCGGGGGTATGAAACCGGTAGAGGCATGGGCCAGCACAAGTGCGTCGATGTACGACAGCCGATTCAGCACGCCACCGCCGCGAACATTATGCTCAGGCGGGTGAAGGCCATGTTAACAGTCCCGTAACATGTGAAGTGTTGCGCCCGACCGTCCGCCGGTCCGACGTTGAAACCCTATACAGGATGATGAAAATCCGCAAGACCCTCACGCTGCAAGGGTTTGACGGGGTTTAGGCGGGGAAAACGACATATTGCGCGGCGCGCTGCATCAAACGGTTCAGCGCGCCTGCGGAAACGTGAGGAACCTTATGATGGAGCCACGAACCCAGCCGGAGCCGTGATGAAAGCCGTCGCCCTGAGTCGTGAATCCGCCACTGCCCTGTGCGATATCCACCTGCCTCCGCCGCTGCCTCCCCGGGGCCGTGACCTGCTGGTCCGGGTCGAGGCGGTTTCAGTCAACCCCGTCGATGGCAAGCAGCGCGCCAGCACGGATCCGGCCACGCTCCAGGCACCCCGCGTGCTGGGTTGGGACGCTGCCGGCGTGGTCGAGGCAATCGGCGACGAGGCGAGCCTGTTTGCCTCCGGTGACGAGGTTTATTACGCAGGCGATGTCACCCGCCCCGGCTGCAATGCGCAGTACCACTGGGTGGATGAACGCCTGGTCGCGCGCAAGCCAACCACGCTGGATTTCGCTGAAGCCGCAGCGCTGCCGCTGACCACGCTCACCGCCTGGGAGCTGCTGTTCGAGCGCATGCCGCTGCGGCTGGACGATCGCCGCCACGCCGGCCAGCACCTGCTGGTGATCGGCGGTGCGGGCGGGGTCGGCTCGATGGCAATCCAGCTGGCCCGCCATGCGGGTTTCGAGGTGATCGCCACGGCGTCGCGCGAGGCCTCGGCCGACTGGTGCCGGCAGATGGGTGCCCGGCACGTGATCGACCACCGGCAACCACTTCAGGCCCAACTGCAGGCGCTGGGCATCGACACGGTGCAGGTCGCACTCAACCTGGCCGACACCGATCACTACTGGGACGAACTGGGCCTGCTGCTGGCGCCGCAGGGACATGTGGGCCTGATCGTCGAGCCGCGTGGGCCGCTGCGCATCGGCGATCCCTACAAAGCCAAGTGCATCGGCATCCACTGGGAGTTCATGTTCGCGCGCTCGCGCTTTGCCACTGCCGACTGCATCGAGCAGCACCGCATCCTCAGCCGCACGGCCAGCATGATCGATGCCGGCCAGCTGCGCGGCACCCTCAGTGAAAGCCTGGGCCCGATCAATGCGGCAAATCTGGACATCGCGCATCAGCGCCTGGCCAGCGGACGCACGGTGGGCAAGCTGGCGCTGGCAGGCTGGGGCGACTGAGCCAGGCTGGAGCGCCGCTGTAAAGCCGAGCCCATGCCCGGCCGTGCGGTCTGATCGTAGCGTCGAGCGTGCTCGACTGATTCATCAGGAGCAGTCGAGCATGCTCGACGACACTGTAGCGGCGGATTGGTCGGCATCTGTATCTATGGAAGTGACTGGATCGGAATTACGGTGGAAACAGATTCCTCTCCCCCGAGACCGTCATGCCCACCGCCCTGCCCTTGCGCCTGCTGCAACTGATCACCGGCCTGTTCCTGTACGGCTTCGGCGCCTCGCTGATGATCCGTGCGGCCATCGGCGTGGCGCCCTGGGACGTGCTGTCGCAGGGCATCGCCGCGCAGACGCCGCTGTCGTTCGGCCTGGCGACCAATGTCATCGGCGCACTGGTGTTGCTGCTGTGGTGGCCGCTGCGGCAGAAGCCGGGTGTAGGGACCGTTCTCAACGTGATGCTGATCGGCCCCTCCGCGCAGTTCGGGCTATGGCTGCTGCCGCCGGCCGTCGGCCTTGGCTGGCAGCTGGCGATGTTCTGCGCGGGCATGCTGCTGGTCGCGCTGGCCACCGGCCTGTACATCGGCGCCAGGCTTGGCCCTGGCCCGCGCGACGGCCTGATGACCGGCCTGCATGCCCGCACCGGCTGGCCGATCTGGAAAGTGCGCAGCCTGATCGAAGGCAGCGTATTGCTGCTGGGCTGGTGGCTGGGCGGCAATGTTGGGCTCGGCACCCTCGCCTTCGCCCTGCTGATCGGTCCGCTGTGTGGTGTCACGCTGGGCTGGTTCGGGATCGGTCGCACCCCGGTAGTGCCGGCCGCTGGCCGGCAGCCGCAGTCCCCCTGAGCTGATCGGGATGCCGGCCAGCGGCCGGCACTACCGCCCCCGGAGTTCGGGGGCAGCGCCGCAGGCGCGGGGGCGTGGAGGCCGGTAAGTGGGGCCCGCGGTTCGCGCAGCGAATTGCGGGAGCGACAGCACGCATGTGCCGAGCGTACCCGGCCAGCGGCCGGCACTACCCCCCGGAGTTCGGGGGCAGCGCCGCAGGCGCGGGGGCGTGGAGGCCGGTAAGTGGGGCCCGCGGTTCGCGCAGCGAATTGCGGGAGCGACAGCACGCATGTGCCGAGCGTACCCGGCCAGCGGCCGGCACTACCCAAAGGCCGGCCCTTGCCCCGGCCGCCGTTTCGCGGCACGCTTCGCGCTTCCGTACGCAAGCGTATCGACAATGTCGCCAGCCAACGAAAGCGCCTACCCCCATCTGTTCGCCCCGCTGGACCTGGGCTTCACCCAGCTGCGCAACCGCGTATTGATGGGCTCGATGCACACCGGCCTGGAGGATCGCGCCCGCGACTTCCCGCGGCTGGCGGCCTACTTCGCCGAACGCGCCGAGGGCGGTGTCGGCCTGATCGTCACCGGCGGCTTCGCGCCGAACGTGGTCGGCTGGCTGAAGCCGTTCGGCGGCAAGCTGTCCTGGCCCTGGGAAGTACGCCCGCACCGTCAGCTCACCGCCGCCGCGCACCAGCACGGCGCGAAGATATGCCTGCAGCTGCTGCATGCCGGCCGCTATGCCTACCACCCTCTGTCGGTGGCGCCGTCGAAGCTGAAGGCACCCATCAACCCGTTCACCCCGCGTGCGTTGTCGGCCAGCGGCGTCGAGCGCCATATCGCCGACTACGCACGCAGCGCGAAGCTGGCCCGCGAGGCTGGCTACGACGGTGTGGAAGTGATGGGCTCGGAGGGCTACCTCATCAACGAGTTCATCGCCCCGCGCACCAACAAGCGCACCGACCGCTGGGGCGGCGATGCCAACCAGCGCATGCGCTTCGCGGTCGAGATCGTGCGCCGCATCCGCGAGGCCTGTGGCCCGGACTTCATCATCATCTACCGCCTGTCGCTGGTGGACCTGGTGGAGGACGGCAGCAACTGGGAGGAAATCGTGCAGCAGGCGCAGGCCATCGAGGCCGCCGGCGCGACGATCATCAATTCCGGCATCGGCTGGCACGAAGCCCGTATTCCGACCATTGCCACCTCGGTGCCGCGCGCCGCCTTCGCCGGGGTCACCGCCAAGCTCAAGCCGCATGTGAAGGTGCCGCTGGTGGCGACCAACCGCATCAACATGCCCGACGTCGCCGAGCGCATCCTCGCCAGCGGCGGTGCCGACATGGTGTCGCTGGCGCGTCCGCTGCTGGCCGACCCGCAATGGCCGAACAAGGCCCGTGCCGGCCGCGCCGAGGCGATCAACACCTGCATCGCCTGCAACCAGGCCTGCCTGGACCACGTGTTCGAGAACAAGCTGGCCAGCTGCCTGGTCAATCCGCGCGCCGCCCACGAGACCGAGCTGGTCTATCGCCCCACCGCCACGCCGAAGAAAGTTGCCGTGGTCGGTGCTGGCCCGGCAGGCCTGGCGTGTGCCACCGTCGCTGCCCAGCGCGGCCACCAGGTCACCCTGTTCGATGCCAACGAGGAGATCGGCGGCCAGTTCAACGTGGCCAAGCGCATCCCCGGCAAGGAAGAGTTCCACGAGACCCTGCGCTACTTCCGCCACACGCTGGCCGAAACCGGCGTGCAGCTGCGCCTCGGCACCCGCGCCGATGCCGCCACCCTGACCGGCTTCGACGAGGTGGTGCTGGCCACCGGCATCACCCCGCGCAAGGTCGACTTCCCCGGCGCCGACCACGCCAAGGTGGTCAGCTACCTGGACGTGCTGCTGGGCCGGGTTGAAGTGGGCACCAATGCGGCGATCATCGGCGCCGGCGGCATCGGCTTCGATGTCGGCGAGTTCCTCAGCCACGCAGGTGAGTCCCCCTCCCTCGACCCGCAACGCTGGATGGCCGAATGGGGCGTGGACAGCGCGTTCGAGGCCCGCGGCTCGCTGGGCCGGCCCGAGGTCGAGGCGTCACCGCGTCGGCTCTGGCTGCTGCAGCGCAGCCCGGGCAAGCCCGGCGCGCGACTGGGCAAGACCACTGGCTGGATTCACCGCGCCACACTGAAGGCCAAGGGCGTGCGCATGCTCGGTGGCGTCGAGTACCTGGGCGTGGACGACGAGGGCCTGCGCATCCGCGTGGAAGGCAGCGAACAGCTGCTGCCGGTCGACCATGTGGTGATCTGCGCCGGGCAGGAACCGAACCGTGCATTGCAGGCCGAACTGCAGGCCGCCGGCATCAACGCGCAGCTGATCGGGGGTGCCGATGTGGCCGCCGAACTGGATGCGAAGCGCGCCATCGACCAGGGCAGCCGGGTGGCCGCCGCGCTCTGATGAGCGCCTGAATGGGGGGCGGAATGTGATTTCCGTCACCCCTGCCGAACCTGAATGTCAAGCCGGGCGGTTCACGATGCGTTCGGCTATCCCCCCCTACCTTGCGCCATCTTTCCGCTCACCAGCCAGTTTCCGGTGAGCCGGCGCAGCCCCTCGATCGGTACTGATCGTTTCTTTTGGGGCTGCCCACGGGGCGGCCCCGATGGCCGCCTCCCCATGACGCCAAGTCGTACCCCGCCTCCTGTCGCCCCCGCGGCCGGAACCGGAGCGTGCGGCCCATACGGAGCAAGGAGTTATATGAAACTGGCCTGGATTCTCTGGCTGTCGCAGTTGTTGCCTCAGCCGGCCGCTGATTCATTGTGTTTGAGCACCACCGTTTACCTGGAAGCCCGCGACCAGACCCTGCGTGGCCAGCAGGCCGTCGCCGAGGTCGCCCTGCGCCGCCTCGACAGTGGCCTGTGGGGCGACTCCATGTGCCAGGTGGTCACCGCGCGCAAGCAGTTCGCACCGACCATCGTCTCGCCCGGCACCCAGCTGGGCAATGATGCGGCCTGGAGCGAGGCGATGAACGTGGCCTTCGACGCCGAGCGCAACTGGGCGCTGCCGGCCGGCGAGCGCCGCGAGATCGTGCCCGGTGCCAGCCACTTCGCCGCGCTGTCCATTGCCAGCCCGAACTGGCGCAATGCCTACCAGGTGGCCACCATCGGCGATCACACCTTCTATAAGGTGCAGAACCTCAAGCCGCGGCAGTCGTAACGATCCGTGCTGGCGGCAGCGTTGCCGCCCGCTGGCAAGCTCTGGGATAGTGGGCGTTTCCCGCCCGCATCACCTGGAGTTCCCATGAAGCTGTACAGCAAGCCCGGTGCCTGTTCCACCGCCGACCACATCGCCCTGCAGTGGACCGGCCAGCCGTTCGAGGTTGAACTGCTGAACAAGGACACCCTGAAGGGCCCGGAATTCCTCAAGATCAATCCGGCCGGTGCCGTCCCCGCACTGGTCGACGGCGACTTCGTGCTGCTGCAGAACGCCGCGATCATGGGCTATATCGCCGACAGCTTCCCGCAGGCCGGCCTCGGCGGCGACGGCAGCCCGCGCCAGCGCGCCGAAGCCACCCGCTGGCTGGCCTTCGTCAATTCGGACGTGCATCCGGCTTTCTCGCCGCTGTTCGCCCCGGGCAAGTTCATCGCCGACGAGAGCCAGTTCGATGCGATCCGCGCCGCCGCACACAAGCGCCTGCGTGGCCTGTTCGAGACCGCTGACAAGCAGCTGGCCGACAAGCCCTGGCTGGCCGGTTTCCGCAGCTTCGCCGACCCGTACTTCTACATCACCCTGCGCTGGGCCGCCGGCACCAGGGTCGACCTGTCCGGCCTGGACAACCTGGCCGCCTACAAGGCACGCATGGACGCCGATGCCGGCGTGCAGGCCGCGCTGAAGGCCGAGGGCCTGGCCTGATCCAGACCATGGGTCGGAGCCGTCTGCGCAGCAGACGGCTCTGCCCCCATCGGTGCAATCGCCACACTCAGCCGATCTGGCGGATCACTTCGCCCTTGGCATCGCGCAGGTAGGTCGGCACCACTTCGATGCGCAGCGCCGCCGCCACCGGGTAGATGCCGCGCTCGGCCCGCACGCCTGCCAGGGCTTCCAGACCCGTCTCGTCCAACGCCCAGCGCGCGCTGTCGGCCGATACCTCGCCGGTTTGACCGCGCGCGGCCGGAATGAATTCCCACTGCCGCTCGCGGCTGACCAGTTCCAGTGATTTGCCGTGGCGCAGGCGCAATGGCAGCAGCTCGCACACGCTGGCCACCTGGCCCGCACCGAGCACCAGGGTGGTGACGCCCGCCTCCTGGCGCCAGTCCAGCGTCTCGATGAACAGCATGCCGGTGCTGGAGCCCTCGCGCTCGCTGCCGGTCTGCACCTGTGCAGCCAGTGCCGGACCCTCCAGCAGGTTGCCGCGATGCAGGTCGCTGATCCACAGCGGCATCGCCGGTTGCAGCGCCTGCAGCACGCCGCGCGTCGACCAGCGCTTGACCGCTTCCATCTCCTCATCGGTCAACCCGACCAGCTGCAGGAACTGCAGGTGGCCATTGGCGGTGTCGCGTGCGGGCAACTGCGGATCTGCGACGAAGGCCAGATGGCACAAGCGCGTGTTGGTCTCCAACGCGATCGGGCCGTTGGCGTTGAGGTGGTGGCCATCCTCGAACACGTTGCCACTGCCGAACACATAGCGCGCCAGGTTCTGCAGCAGGTTCATCGGCCACACCGGTGGCGTGCTGCCGGCGTTCTCACCGGCGTCGGCAGCGAGGCGGAAGGTCAGCTCGAAACCATAGCCACTGGCGGTGGCATCACTGCTCTCCTTTGCGTACAGCTCGGAGAAGCCGTAGGTGATGTAATGCCAATGCGGTACCGGCGCATCCGCCCAGTACACGCTGATGCCATCGAGCGGATCCTGGCCACCGAGCGTGTACGGAAGCGCGGTGCCGAAGTGACGCGGTTCCTGCCCGGCATACAGCGGCGCCAGCGCCGCATTGATCGCGTCCCAGCCGGGGGTATCGGTATCGTCGTGGTCGTCCTGCACGCGGGACTCCTTGTGGGGAAGTGAACCGATCACTTTACGCGGTGGCTCAGGCCTGCACGACCTCGCCGCCACCATTGACCACGGCCGCCTGGGTCTCCTGCCACCAGCGCTGCGCCAATGCCGGGCTACGCGCCTTGCCCACCGCCGCCAGCAGTTCCGGGCACAGGCGCTCCAGTGCCAGCGCATCGGTGCAGCGTTCGATCTTCAACTGCATGAAATAGCCCTTCAGGCCCAGATGCCGACGCACGGCCTCACTCATCGCGTCGTACAGCTGCTGGTACAGCGCCGGGTCCTGTTCACGGCCGGTGCTGATGCTGCGCGTCGGTGCGGTTTCGACACTTCCGCCGATCACTTCAATCAGGCCCAGCGCGGCCAACTGCTCCAGTGCATCCGGCGGTGCCCGCAGGCCTTCGAACAGGCCGCGCAATTCAGTGTCATCGCGATGGCCGTCGACCATCAGCAGGATCGAACGCAGTGCCGCCGGCAGACGCCGACCACGGTCTTCGATTTCCTGACGGCCTGCAGCCGTCTTGGCGTGCAGCAAAGCCATTGCCTCCCCCTCCCTCGATGCGCAATGCCGGCGCGCCCTGGCGGGCACGCTCCCCTGTGTGCCATCCCCGGACGGCACGCGCCTTCCCCGGCGCGCACCGTGTATTGCAGGTCGATGACAGGCCGAGCTTAGCGCAAGTGCTGCGGGTAGTGCCGGCCGCTGGCCGGCAACCTCGGGATTGATGGGGGGTGCCGGCCAGCGGCCGGCACTACCGGGTCAGCGTCCCAGCGCGCGGCGGATCTCCTCCAGCGCGCTGGGGTCGTCCAGCGTCGACAGGTCACCCGGGTCGCGCTGCTCGGCCAACGCCTGCAGCGAGCGCCGCAGCAGCTTGCCAGAGCGGGTCTTGGGCAAGGCATTGACCACGTGCACATGCGCAGGGCGTGCGACCGCGCCGAGCGAGGTGGTCACCGTAGCCATCATCTCGGCCACCACCGGCGCCGGATCCTCGCCATCCAGCCCCTGCTTGAGGGTGACGAACACCAGCGGCACCTGCCCCTTCAGTTCGTCCTTGACCCCGATCACCGCCGCCTCGGCCACGCGCGGATGGCTGGAGATAGCCTCCTCGATCTCGCGCGTGCCCAGACGATGGCCGGCCACGTTGATCACATCGTCGGTACGGCCGAGGATGAAGGTGTAGCCATCGTCGTCACGGATCGCCCAGTCCAGCGAGCTGTACAGCAGCTCCTTGAAGTGGCTGAAGTAGCTCTGCAGGAAACGGCTGTCGTCGTTCCACACCGTGCTCATGCAGCCCGGCGGCAGCGGCGGCGACACCACCAGCACGCCCTTCTGCCCCGGTGCCACTTCCTCGCCGGTGTTCTCGTCGATCACCTTCATCCGGTAGCCGAGATTGGGGAACCCGGGCGAGCCGAAACGCACCGGCTTCATCTCCAGGCCCGGCAGCAGGGTCAGTGCCGGCCAGCCGGTTTCGGTCTGCCAGTAATTGTCGATGATCGGCTTGCCGAGCGCTTCGCTGATCCAGTGCGCGGTCGGTTCGTCCAGCGGCTCGCCGGCCAGGAACAGGTACTTCAGCGCGCCCAGGTCGTGGCGATGGATGAAATCCGCGTCGTGCTTCTTCAGCACGCGGATGGCGGTGGGCGACGAGAACATCGTGCGCACGTTGTACTGCTCGCACAGCGCCCACCAGATGCCCGGATCCGGGTTGGTCGGCAGCCCTTCGTAGAGCAGCGAGGTGCAGCCGCCGATCAGCGGGCCGTACACGTTGTAGGAATGGCCGACCGCCCAGCCGACGTCGGAGGTGGAGAACATCACCTGTCCCGGCCTGCAGTCGAACACCGTTTCCATCGACTGCGCCATCGCCACCGCATAGCCCCCCACATCGCGCTGCACGCCCTTCGGCTTGCCGGTGGTGCCGGAGGTATACAGCAGATAGCTCGGCTCGCTCGCTTCCAGCCACTGCACCGGCACGTCGACTTCACCGATCTGCGCACGCAGCTCGGCGTAGTCCACATCGCGGCCCGGCACGCGTGGTTCGGCGGCATCCAGCCCACGCGACACGATCAGCACGTGCGGCGGTGGCGACGTGGCTTCGGCGCAGGCTGCATCGACCATCGGCTTGTACGGAATCAGCTTGCCACCGCGCATGCCGGCATCTGCCGCGATCAGCAGCTTGGGCTTGGCGTCGTCGATGCGCAGCGCCAGGTTGTGCGCGGCGAAGCCACCGAACACCACCGAGTGCACCGCACCGATGCGCGCGCAGGCCAGCATCGCGAACACGGCTTCGGCCATGTTCGGCATGTAGATCACCACGCGGTCACCGTGACCGACGCCGAGGTGCTTGAGTGCGGCGGCGAAGTCGTTCACTTCGCGATACAGCTGGCGATAGGTGATTTCGCGGGTGCTGTTGGTTTCGGTGGAGATGGCGACCAGCGCGAGCTGGTCGGCGCGCTCGGCCAGGTGGCGGTCGACGGCGTTGTAGCAGAGATTGGTTTCACCACCGACGAACCAGCGCCGGAACGGCGGGTTGCTGTAGTCGAGCACCTGCTGCGGCGGTTTGTGCCAATGGATGCGCTTGGCTTCCTCGCCCCAGAAGGCCTCCGGCTCGTCGATCGAGCGACGGTAGGTTTCCTCGTAGTTCATGACGCAGCCCTCCCAGACAAAGTCATGGGTTCGAGGATAGTCCGGCGCTGGCGCGCGGGCCGCCCTACCTTGGTAGGGGGTGGGGTTTTGTTCTGCAGGGCTTGCAGCCCTGCACCTGCAGAGGCCGAAGCAACAGCAGAAGCTGGTTTCCTGGGGGATGGCGGGGTGGGTCCGGTTGCGGGAGACGCCGTAAACCCGTCCTTGAAGTGACCCCCGAGACTTGGACGGGGTCAGGCGGCCGATTGGGCCTGCTCCCGGTACTTTATCGGGCTCAGACCTTTCAGTTTCAGTTTGATGCGTTCTTCGTTGTAGTACTGGATGTATTCCACCAGCCCAGCTTCCAGACTCTCGATGCTGTCAAAGCTGTTCAGGTAGAAGAATTCCGACTTCAGCGTCCCAAAGAAGCTCTCCATCGCCGCATTGTCCAGGCAGTTGCCGCGCCGGGACATGCTTTGCTTCAACGAGTGCTTTTCCAGCATATGCCGGTAGTTTTCATGCTGGTACTGCCAGCCCTGGTCGGAGTGGATCATGGGGCGCTCATCCGGGGAAAGCTTCTTGATGGCCTCCTCCAGCATTTGGCCCACCAGATCAAATACGGGCCGACGCTTGATCTGATAAGCCACGATTTCGCCGTTGTAGAGGTCCATGATCGGCGACAGGTACAGCTTCATGCCCTGCACCTTGAACTCGGTCACGTCAGTCACCCATTTCTGGTTGGGGCGCTCGGCATGGAACTGGCGATTGAGGTCATTGCCAACCACAACATTGGCCGCCCCCTTGAAGGCCTGGTAGCGCTTCACACGCACCCGCGATTTCAGTCCCATCTCCCCCATCAGGCGCTGAACCCGCTTGTGATTGGTCCGATGACCCTGATTGGCTAATTCCAGCGTCACCGTGCGATAGCCATAGCGCCCTTGGCTTTGATCGTAGATTGCACGGATGCGCTCGCACAGGGCTGCCTCATCCTGATCCGGATGGGCCAGGACATGGTTCTGGTAATAGAACGTACTGCGTGACAGCTCAGCTGCTTCGAGCAGAAGCGACAGCGTATGAACCTGCCTCAATCCTTGGACGGCTTGCGCTTTGCGTCCTGCGCCGCCTGCTCTTCCCGGATCAAGGCATCGAGTTTTTTTAGGTAGTCGGTCTCCGCACGCAGATAGGCGACTTCCTTGAGCAGCTCATCGCGGCTCATATCCTCAGGTGGCTTGGACGAACGGGTCTTTTTCATCGGCTTTCGGGGCGGCGGCGGAGGGGGTGCCAACGCTTGGGCACCGCCTTGAGCATACAGGCGCCGCCATCGTCCCACCGCGCCGGCATCGCCAATTTGAAAGTAGGTGGTGGCCTCCCGCCCGGACAGGCCGTCCTGGCTCATCTTCTCCAGGACAGCCAGCTTGAACGGGAGGTCATAGGACCGGGCCTGGCGATGAAATCCCCGCCAACCATGCAGCCGATAGGTCGCCACCCAGCGCCTGACCGTGGAGAACTCCAGGCCGTGGCGACGGGCAATGGCTTTGACCGATGTGGAGGTCTTGCAGGCCTCTTTGGCGACCTGCAGTTTGAAACGCGCGTCGTATTTGTTCATGTATCCCTCGGGGTTGGATCTGGTGTCCAACTCCCGGGGGTCACTTCACCTTGGGGGCTTGGCCGCGGCATCCATGCCGCGGACACTCCCGCAACCGGACCCACCCCGCCTTCGACAGTTTCCTGCGATCTGTCGGAAAGGCGTATTGCTCTGGTAGATGTCGACCTTGGTCGACTGCTCTGGTGGGTGTCGACCTTGGTCGACACGGTAGATCCACGCCATGCGTGGATGATTCATTCGATATCTGAAAGGAAAATCGTGTCGACCAAGGTCGACACCTACCAACAGCCGCGCGGAACAAAGCCGCAGTTACCAACAGCCGCGGGAACCTGTCGAAGGTGGGACGGTGTCGGAGTGCGGGGTGTCAGCCGCATGGATGCGGCTGCCAAGCCTACAGGGACGTACTTGCGGCGTCCCCGCACTCCGACACCGTCCCGCCAACCCACGGATAGCCCGCTTCTGACGTTGACGTTGATTCTGCAGGTGCAGGGCTGCAAGCCCTGCCGAACCCCTAGAACGGAGTCGCGGACTCGAACGCGAGCGGCTCGCCCGTCACTGGATGGGTGAACCGCAGGCTGCGCGCATGCAGATGCACACGCTGCGCCGGCGCGGCGTCATACAGCACATCGCCAACGATGGGATGGCCGAGACTGGCCATGTGCAGGCGCAGCTGATGGCTGCGGCCAGTGATCGGTTCCAACGCCACGCGGGTGCGCTGCGCTTCAACATCACGTGCCATTACGTGCCAACGTGTCAGCGCCGGTTTGCCGCGTTCGTGATCGACCATCTGCTTCGGCCGGTTCGGCCAGTCCACGATCAACGGCAGGTCTACTTCGCCGGCATCGCCTTCAAGCAGCCCCTCCACGATCGCTTCGTAACGCTTGCCAACCTGGCGCTGCTCGAACTGCATCGACAACGCCACCTGCATGTCCTTGCCGCGCGCATGCAGCAGCAGGCCGGAGGTCACCTGGTCCAGGCGATGCACGGTCAATGCATCCGGGTACAGCGCCTGCAGGCGCGCGACCACGCAGTCCTGGTTCTCGGCGCTGCGGCCAGGCACGGACAGCAGGCCTGCCGGCTTCTCGGCCACCAGCAGCGCGTCGTCGATGTAATGCAGGTGGATCATCAGTTCCTGTATTCCTCAAACAGCAACGGGGAAGCCTGAGCTTCCCCGTTGCTGCGTACCGACCAACGGTCGGTACCTACCTTCTGGATCACGTACCGGCCAACGGCCGGCACCTACCTCGATGGAAGACGTACCGGCCGGAGCCGGTACCGCCTGCATCAGCCCAGCAGGTGGGCGACGCCGGCGCGCTCTTCTTCCAGCTCGGCCAGGGTCTTGTCGATGTACTTCTGGCTGAAGTCGTCGATCGGCAGATCCTTGACCAGGGTGTACTTGCCGTTCTCGGTGGTCACCGCGAAACCGAAGATCACGCCTTCCGGAATGCCATAGGAACCGTCGGACGGCACGCCCATGGTGACCCACTTGCCGTTGCTGCCCAGCACCCAGTCACGCACGTGGTCGATGGCTGCGTTGGCGGCCGAAGCAGCCGAGGACGAGCCACGGGCTTCGATGATCGCCGCGCCGCGCTTGCCGACGGTCGGGATGAAGGTGTTGGCGTTCCACTCCTGGTCGTTGATCGCATCGGCGATCGACGCACCATCGGCGGTGGCGAAACGGTAGTCCGGGTACATGGTCGGGCTGTGGTTGCCCCACACGACCAGCTTCTCCATGCCACCGACCGGCTTGCCGAGCTTGGTCGACAGCTGGCTCAGCGCGCGGTTGTGGTCCAGGCGCAGCATGGCGGTGAAGTTCTCCGGCTTCAGGTCCGGGGCCGACTTCATCGCGATGTAGGCGTTGGTGTTGGCCGGGTTACCGACCACCAGCACCTTCACGTCACGGCTGGCGACCTTGTTCAGCGCCGCGCCCTGGGCGGTGAAGATCTTGGCGTTTTCCAGCAGCAGGTCCTTGCGCTCCATGCCCGGGCCACGCGGACGCGCGCCAACCAGCAGGGCGATGTCGGCGTCCTTGAACGCGACTTCGGCATCATCGGTGCCGACCATGCCGGCCAGCAGCGGGAAGGCGCAGTCTTCCAGCTCCATCATCACGCCCTTCAGGGCGGCCTGGGCCTTGTCGACCGGCAGTTCCAGCAGCTGCAGGATGACCGGCTGGTCCTTGCCCAGCATTTCGCCGGAGGCGATGCGGAACAGCAGGGCATAACCGATCTGGCCGGCGGCGCCGGTCACGGCAACACGAACGGGTGCTTTCATGGGGGTTTCCTCTTGCTTGCAAGCGTTTGATGGGACGCCGCGGGCGTGGCCACGCAGGCCTGGCGGGCGGCGGGGAACAGGGAAACGGCCACCCGAGGGTGGCCGTTTCGAAGGGGGATCAGGCGGCGAGGTGCTTGTTCCACTCCGCGACGCGCTCGGCCTGGGCGGCCAGCACGGCGTCGACGTCGCCTTCCAGGGTGATCGAATGGATCACGTCGCCCTGCTTGACCGAATCGACGATGGCCTGGCCTTCCAGGACCTTGCCGAAGACGGTGTGGCGGCCGTCCAGCCAGTCGGTCTTGATGTGGGTGATGAAGAACTGGCTGCCGTTGGTGTTCGGGCCGGCGTTGGCCATCGACAGCGAGCCGACCTCGTGCTTCACGCCATTCTTCTCGTCTTCGAACTTGTAGCCCGGGCCGCCGGTGCCACGACCCTGCGGGCAGCCGCCCTGGATCATGAAGTCGGCGATCACGCGGTGGAAGATCAGGCCGTCATAGAAACCGTGCTTGACCAGGTTCACGAAGTTGGCCACGGTCAGCGGCGCCTTGTCGGCGAACAGCTCGACCTTGATCGGGCCCTGGGTGGTGTCGAAAGTGGCGATGAGGGACATGAAGATCCTTGATGCAGATGGGGAACGCGTCTAGCCACCTAGTTTACACCTGCCTCGTGGCGGCGGCGGCTTCGACCATGGGCGCAGATCCGGGCTTCAGCCACGGGACGGGGTGCCCCGCGGTGTAGGCCAGGCGGCCTCGACCGGCGCCACGGCCCCCCAGCTGAATGGGCCCCATGACGGGTGTGAAATCCACCTTTTCGCGAATCGTCAAGTTCGACGTATAATGTTGGACTTCTTTTTCCAAATCCGGCGCCGACTGGCCCCCTTTCGTATGTCCATCGAAAATCTTCGCAACATCGCCATCGTCGCCCACGTCGACCATGGCAAGACCACCCTGGTCGACCAGCTGCTGAAGCAGTCCGGCACCCTGTCCGAGCGCACCGTCCTCGCCGAGCGCGTGATGGACAGCAACGACCAGGAAAAGGAACGCGGCATCACCATCCTGGCCAAGAACACCGCCATCACCTGGGAAGACAAGAAGACCGGCATCAAGAACCGGATCAACATCGTCGACACCCCCGGCCACGCCGACTTCGGTGGTGAGGTCGAGCGCGTGCTGTCGATGGTCGACACCGTGCTGATCCTGGTCGATGCGATGGACGGCCCGATGCCGCAGACCCGCTTCGTGACCCAGAAGGCCTTCGCGATGGGCTTCAAGCCGATCGTCGTGGTCAACAAGGTCGACCGTCCGGGCGCCCGTCCGGAATGGGTGATCGACCAGGTCTTCGACCTGTTCGACAAGCTCGGCGCCACCAACGAGCAGCTGGACTTCCCGATCGTCTACGCCTCGGGCCTGAACGGCTACGCCGGCCTGGAAGACACCGTGCGCGATGGCGACATGACCCCGCTGTACGAAGCGATCATGCAGCACGCGCCGCGTCCGGAAGTGGACCCGGAAGGCCCGTTCCAGATGCGCATCAGCCAGCTGGACTACAACAACTTCGTGGGCGTGATCGGCATCGGCCGCATCCAGCGCGGCACCCTGAAGAAGAACATGCAGGTCGCGGTCATCGACCGTGAAGGCAAGAAGCGCAACGGCAAGGTGCTGCAGGTGCTGGGCTTCATGGGCCTGGAGCGCATCGAGCAGGATTCGGCCGAGGCCGGCGACATCGTGGCCATCTCCGGCATCCAGGAGCTGACCATCTCCGACACCATCTGCGCACCGGACTTCCCGGAAGCGCTGCCGGCGCTGACCGTCGACGAGCCGACCATCTCGATGACCTTCCAGGTCAACAACTCGCCGTTCGCCGGCAACAAGGACCTGTCCGGTGGCAAGTTCCTGACCAGCCGCCAGATCAAGGACCGCCTGGACCGTGAAAAGGTCCACAACGTGGCCCTGAAGGTCGAGCAGCTGGAAGACGCCGACAAGTTCCTGGTCTCCGGCCGTGGCGAACTGCACCTGTCGGTGCTGATCGAGAACATGCGCCGCGAAGGCTACGAGCTGGCCGTGTCGCGCCCGGAAGTGATCATCAAGGAAATCGACGGCCAGCTGATGGAGCCGATCGAGCAGCTGGTGGTGGACATCGAAGAAATCCACCAGGGCGGCGTGATGGAAAAGCTGGGCACCCGCAAGGGCCAGCTGAAGAACATGGAATCGGACGGCAAGGGCCGTGTGCGCCTGGAATACTCGATCCCGGCCCGTGGCCTGATCGGTTTCCAGAACGAGTTCAAGACCCTGACCCAGGGTTCGGGCCTGCTGTTCCACGTGTTCGACCACTACGGCCCGAAGGAACAGGGCGCGATCGCCAAGCGCATCAACGGCGTGATGATCGCCAATGCGCCGGGCACCACGCCGGCCTACTCGCTGGGCCCGCTGCAGGAGCGCGGCAAGCTCTTCGCTGCTGAAGGCGACAACGTGTATGAAGGTCAGCTGGTCGGCATCCACTCCAAGGACAACGACCTGACCGTCAACGCGATCAAGACCAAGCCGCTGACCAACATGCGCGCTTCGGGCAAGGACGATGCGATCCAGCTGACCCCGGCGATCAAGTACTCGCTGGAACAGGCCCTGGACTTCATCGAAGACGACGAGCTGGTCGAGATCACCCCGAAGGAGATCCGTCTGCGCAAGAAGTTCCTGACCGAAAGCGACCGCAAGAAGGCTTCGCGCGGCGGCTGAGCCAGCACCCCGTGAACCTGAGCGGCTACAACCCGGATCCACACCGGCATCCGGGTCTCCATGTCATCGCCCTGCTCGAAGCGAGCAAGGCGATGCTGGCGCTGTTGGCCGCCACCGGGCTGGAAGTGCTCGGACCGCAGCCGCTACGGCACGGCATCATGGCCCTGATCCGGCGTTTCAGCCTGGATCCGGACCATGGCACCCTGCCCTCGCTGCTGCACATGATCAGCCCCGACGCGGTCCACCTGGCCGCGGCGGGGATGATCGGCTACGGCCTGCTGCACCTGGTCGAAGCCTGGGGCCTGTGGCGGGCCAAGGCCTGGGCCTCCTGGCTGGGCTGCCTGACCGCCGCCCTGTACCTGCCTTTCGACATCTTCGCGATCATCCGCCACCCCGGCTGGCCGTCGTGGACGATCCTGGCGATCAACCTGATCGTGGTCTACGTGCTCGCCCGCGACCTGCGCAAGCGCCACCGCTGAGCACCGGCTACACTGGGGATTGGAGCCGACCAAGCCGCCCCATGCGCCCGTCCTTGCCGCCTCTGCTGACCTGCCTGCTCGCCGCGCTGCCGGCGCTGCTTTCGGCTGGCTGCAGCCCGGCCACGCCCAGCGCGCATGCGGCCGAACCTGCGAGCCGCAACGTGCCGTTCCCGTACGCCGAAACCGATGTCGCCGACCTGCAGGCGCGGATGACCGCCGGGGAACTGGACAGCACCACCCTGACCCAGGCCTACCTGCAGCGCATCGCCGCGCTGGACCGCACCGGGCCGCGCCTGCGCGCGGTGATCGAGCTCAACCCCGATGCCCTGAAGGAAGCCGCCGCGCGCGACCGCGAACGCCGTGACGGCCGCCTGCGCGGCCCGCTGCATGGCATTCCCCTGCTGTTGAAGGACAACATCAACGCCGCGCCGATGGCCACCAGTGCGGGTTCGCTGGCCCTGCAGGGCTTCCGTCCGGACGATGCCTACCTGGTGCGCCGGCTGCGCGACGCCGGTGCGGTGGTGCTGGGCAAGACCAACCTCAGCGAATGGGCCAACTTCCGCGGCAATGATTCGATCTCCGGCTGGAGCGCGCGTGGCGGCCAGACCCGCAACCCCTATCGCATCAGCCATTCGCCGTGTGGTTCCAGCAGCGGCAGCGCGGTGGCCGTGGCCGCCAACCTGGCCAGCGTGGCGATCGGCACCGAAACCGACGGCAGCATCGTCTGCCCGGCGGCGATCAACGGCGTGGTCGGCCTGAAGCCGACGGTCGGCCTGGTCAGCCGCGAGGGCATCATCCCGATTTCCTTCAGCCAGGACACTGCCGGGCCGATGGCACGCAGCGTCGCCGACGCTGCCGCCGTGCTGACCGCGATCGCCGGCCGCGACGATGCCGATCCGGCCACCGCGACCATGCCCGGCCGCGCGGTCTACGACTACACCGCGCGACTGGACCCGCAGGGCCTGCGCGGCAAGCGCATCGGCCTGCTGCAGACGCCCCTGCTGAAGTACCGTGGCATGCCGCCACTGATCGAACAGGCGGCAACCGAGCTGCGCCGCGCCGGCGCCGTGGTGGTGCCGGTGGAGCTGCCCAACCAGGGCGCCTGGGCCGAGGCCGAGCGCACGCTGCTGCTGTACGAATTCAAGGCCGGGCTGGAGCGCTATTTCAGCACCCACCGCGCACCATTGCGCAGCCTGGCCGAACTGATCGCCTTCAACCAGGCGCACAGCAAGCAGGAACTGGGCCTGTTCGGCCAGGAGCTGCTGGTGGAGGCCGATGCCACCGCCGGCCTGGCCGACCCCGCCTATATCCGCGCCCGCAGCGATGCGCGCCGGCTGGCCGGCCCGGAAGGCATCGATGCTGCCCTCGCCGCCCACCAGCTCGATGCGCTGGTGGCGCCGACCACCGGCGTGGCATGGCCGATCCGCAGCGAAGGCGACGACTTCCCCGGTGAAAGCTACAGCGCCGCCGCCGTGGCCGGCTATCCCAGCCTCACCGTGCCGATGGGGCAGATCGATGGTCTGCCGGTCGGTCTGCTGTTCATGGGCACCGCCTGGAGCGAGCCGAAGCTGATCGAGATGGCCTACGCCTATGAGCAGCGCACGCGCGCGCGGCGACCACCGCACTTCGATACCGACGCACTGATCGACGCTGGCGAGCCGTGATCCGGTAGTGCCGGCCGCTGGCCGGCAGATCCCAGGTCGCCGGCCAGCGACCGGCGCTACCGCTCGGGTTCCGGCTCCACCGGCACGATCGCCGCCTCACCATCTTCAGCACCCGGCGAACGCACATCCGCGGTGCGTGCACGTGGACCGCGCGGCATATCCAGCTCATCTTCGTGTTGCAGCCGCGCACGCACCTGCGGCAGCGACTGCGGATGCTCGCTCGCGAGGAAATCGAGCATGCGCTCGCGCACCAGGCAACGCAGATCGAAGGCATCGCCCGAGCTTCGCGCGCTGACCAGCAGGCGCACCTGGATCGCACGCTCGCTGGTCTCGGTCACCTGGGTCACGCAGACCCGGCCATCCCACAGCGCTTCGCCACGGCAGATGCGTTCCAGCTCAGCGCGGATCGCGGCAATCGGCGCACGGTAGTCCAACCACAGGAACGCGGTACCGAGCAGGTCGGCGCTACGCCGCGTCCAGTTCTGGAACGGGTTTTCGATGAACCAGGTCAGCGGCACCACCATCCGTCGCTCATCCCAGATACGGACCACGACGTAGCTGCTGCCGATCTCCTCGATACGGCCCCACTCGCCCTCGACGATCACCACGTCATCCAGCCGGATCGGCTGCGTCACCGCAATCTGCAGGCCAGCGATCAGGTTGCCGAACACCGGCTTGGCCGCGATACCCGCCACCAGGCCGATCAGGCCTGCCGATGCCAGCAGCGCGGTGCCGATCTTCTGCACCATCGGGAAGGTCAACAGCACCAGCGATGCGCCGAGCACGATGATGCCGCCCATCAGCACGCGGCTGAGCACCCGCGTCTGGGTCTGGATGCGGCGCGCTTCCAGATTGTCGGCGACATCGATGGGATGACTGCGCAGGATCGCGCGCTCGCCCGCCGCCACCGCGCGTACCAGCAACCAGATGAAGCACGCGGTCAGCGCGATGTGCAGCACATGCTGCAGGTTGCCCAGCACCGGATCCTGCAGTGGCGTGGCCTGCAATGCGGGAATCAACAACAGCAGCGGCCATGCGGTGGCCAGTGGCAACCCGAGCACGCGACCGATGCGTGCGCGCCGGCGATCACGCCCTTTCAATCGATGGTAGATCCAGAGGATCAGCCACGCGCCGATACCGCCCACTACTGCTGCCAATCCCAACGGCCATGCGTAGGCCTGTGCGCTTTGCCAGTGCACCGTTGCCACCTCCACTCGAACAGCCAAGCGGACAGCCTCGCGCATGACGCATGAGTGTCACGTCAGTCGTTCGTAAGAAGGGTGTTGGTCGGCAGGGCTTGCAGCCCTGCACCTGCTGCGAGCCGAAGCAACAGCAACAGCCGAAGCACAAGCAACAGCAGAGGCTGGCATTCCGTGGGATGGCGGGGTGGGTCCGGTTGCGGGAGACGCCGTAAACCCGTCCATGAAGTGACCCCCGGGAGTTGGACGCTAGATCCAACCCCGAGGGATACATGAACAAATACGACGCGCGTTTCAAACTGCAGGTCGCCAAAGAGGCCTGCAAGACCTCCACATCGGTCAAAGCCATTGCCCGTCGCCACGGCCTGGAGTTCTCCATGGTCAGGCGCTGGGTGGCGACCTATCGGCTGCATGGTTGGCGGGGATTTCATCGCCAGGCCCGGTCCTATGACCTCCCGTTCAAGCTGGCTGTCCTGGAGAAGATGAGCCAGGACGGCCTGTCCGGGCGCGAGGCCACCACCTACTTTCAAATTGGCGATGCTGGCGCGGTGGGGCGATGGCGGCGCCTGTATGCTCAAGGCGGTGCCCAAGCGTTGGCACCCCCTCCGCCGCCGCCCCGAAAGCCGATGAAGAAGACCCGTTCGTCCAAGCCACCTGAAGATATGAGCCGCGATGAGCTACTCAAGGAAGTCGCCTATCTGCGTGCGGAGACCGACTACCTAAAAAAACTCGATGCCTTGATCCGGGAAGAGCAGGCGGCGCAGGACGCAAAGCGCAAGCCGTCCAAGGATTGAGGCAGGTTCATACGCTGTCGCTTCTGCTCGAAGCAGCTGAGCTGTCACGCAGTACGTTCTATTACCAGAACCATGTCCTGGCCCATCCGGATCAGGATGAGGCAGCCCTGTGCGAGCGCATCCGTGCAATCTACGATCAAAGCCAAGGGCGCTATGGCTATCGCACGGTGACGCTGGAATTAGCCAATCAGGGCCATCGGACCAATCACAAGCGGGTTCAGCGCCTGATGGGGGAGATGGGGCTGAAATCGCGGGTGCGTGTGAAGCGCTACCAGGCCTTCAAGGGGGCGGCCAATGTTGTGGTTGGCAATGACCTCAATCGCCAGTTCCATGCAGAGCGGCCCAACCAGAAGTGGGTGACTGACGTGACCGAGTTCAAGGTGCAGGGTATGAAGCTGTACCTGTCGCCGATCATGGACCTCTACAACGGCGAAATCGTGGCTTATCAGATCAAGCGTCGGCCCGTATTTGATCTGGTGGGTCAAATGCTGGAGGAGGCCATCAAGAAGCTTTCCCCGGATGAGCGCCCCATGATCCACTCCGACCAGGGCTGGCAGTACCAGCATGAAAACTACCGGCACATGCTGGAAAAGCACTCGTTGAAGCAAAGCATGTCCCGGCGCGGCAACTGCCTGGACAATGCGGCGATGGAGAGCTTCTTTGGAACGCTGAAGTCGGAGTTCTTCTACCTGAACAGCTTTGACAGCCTCGAGAGTCTGGAGGCTGGGCTGGTGGAATACATCCAGTACTACAACGAAGAACGCATCAAACTGAAACTGAAAGGTCTGAGCCCGGTAAAGTACCGGGAGCAGGCCCAATCGGCCGCCTGACCCCGTCCAAGTCTCGGGGGTCACTTCACCATGGGGGCTTGGCCGCGGCATCCATGCCGCGGACACTCCCGCAACCGGACCCACCCCGCCTTCGACAGATCTCTGCGATCTGCAGTAGATCCACGCCATGCGTGGATGAATCTCCATCGGAATCGAATATTTCGAATTGGAATCGAAATGCATCCACGCATGGCGTGGATCTACCGTGTCGACCAAGGTCGACACCTACCAACAGCCGCCGGAATCTGTCAGAGGCGGGGCGGTGTCGGAGTGCGGGGTGTCAGCCGCATGGATGCGGCTGCCAAGCCTACAAGGACGTACTTGCGGCGCCCCCGCACTCCGATACCACCCCGCCATCCCACGGAATGCATGCCGTTGTCGTTGCTTCGGCCGTTGCCGTTGCGTCAGCAGGTGCAGGGCTGCAAGCCCTGCCGAAGCCCCCTTACCGCACTTGCTCCTGCTTGCGCACGATCGCCATCGCGATCTCCAGCGACTGCTCGTAGTTCAACCGCGGGTCCACGGTCGAACGGTATGCACGCTCGAGGTCACGCTCGGTCAGTTCGCGCGCGCCACCGGTGCATTCGGTCACGTCTTCGCCGGTCAGCTCCAGGTGCACACCGCCCAGTCGCGTGCCTGCGGCCGCATGCAGATCGAATGACATCTCCACTTCGCCACGCACGTTGTCGAAGCGGCGCGTCTTGAAGCCATTGGCGGTGCTTTCGGTATTGCCATGCATCGCGTCGCACACCCACAGCACGCGACGGCCATCGCGCTTGACCGCGTCCAGCAGCGGCGGCAGCTTCTCGGCAATCTGCGCCGCACCCATGCGGTGGATGAAGCTCAGTCGACCGGGCTCGTCATGCGGGTTGAGCACATCGATCAGGCGCAGCAGCTGGTCCGGCGTCACCGACGGGCCCACCTTGATCGCAATCGGGTTGCGCACGCCACGCAGGTATTCCACGTGCGCGCCATCGAGCGCGGCCGTGCGCATGCCAATCCACGGGTAATGCGTGCTCAGGTTCAACCAGCCCTGCTGGCGCGGCACCTGCCGGGTCAGCGCCTGCTCGTAGGGCAGCAGCAGCGCTTCATGCGAGGTGTAGAAGTCGATGCGGTTGAGGTTGTGCACGCGGGCCCCGGCCAGGGTTTCCATGAAGTGCACCGCATCGCCGATCGACGCCACCATCTTCTGGTACTCGGCGGCCAGCGGCGAATGCCGCACCCACTCCAGGTTCCAGTACTCCGGATGATGCAGGTCGGCGAAGCCGCCATCGATCAGCGCACGCACGAAGTTCATGGTCATCGCCGAATGTGCGTGGGCCTGCAGCATCCGCTTCGGATCCGGCAGGCGCGCCGCCTCGGTGAACGCCGGCGCATTGATCACATCGCCGCGATAGCTGGGCAGGGTCACGCCGTCGCGGGTCTCGGTATCGGCCGAACGCGGCTTGGCGTACTGGCCGGCAAAGCGCCCAACACGGATCACCGGCTGGCGCAGGCCATGCACCAGCACCAGGCTCATCTGCAGCAGAACTTTCAACCGGTTGGAAATGGTGCCCGATTCGCAGTCGCTGAAGTTCTCCGCGCAGTCGCCGCCCTGCAGCAGGAAGCGCTTGCCTTCCTGCGCCTCGGCCAGCTGCTGCTTCAGCGCCAGGATTTCCCAGGAGGTGACCAGCGGCGGCAGCCGCTTCAGTTCGTGCAGAGCGGCGTCCAGCGCCACCGGGTCCGGGTAGGTCGGCATCTGCAGCGCGGTCTTGCCACGCCAGCTCTCCGGCGACCAGGCGGCGCCAGTGGCCGCTGCGGCGGGATCGGGCACGGGCGGAACGGCGGACAGGCTCATTGCAGACTTCCGGGATGGGGGGCGGTCATGGTCGCAGAGCCGGCCGCTGACGCAAAGGGCCGGTCCGGCCGACCTGCTCGCCTGAACGGCAGAGAAAGGCCGACGCCAGCGGCCAGATCCTGCATGGTCAGCCGCCCGGGACAGGCGCATGCTTTGTTATGGAGTAACACTTCCATGTCATGGACCGGCCCCTTCCACATCCAGCCGCCACCTCTCCCACCATGAAGCCCTCGCCCCTCGCTACCGGCATCACCTTCGCCCTGGCCCTGGCCAGCCTGCCCGCCCTCGCCTCGGCAGCCGACGACACCTCTTCGTCCGTCAAGGATCTGGATGCGGTCACCGTCCACGCCCAGCTCGACCAGGCCCGCAACACGCTGTCGCCGGACATCGGCAGCAGCCAGTACCAGATCACCGCCGAGGACATCCAGAAGCAGCCGCTGGGTGCCTCCGCACCACTCAGCCAGGTACTGCTGCAGGCCCCCGGCGTGGTCCAGGATTCCTATGGCGGCGTGCACGTGCGCGGCGACCACGCCAACCTGCAGTACCGCATCAACGGCGTATTGCTGCCCGAATCGATCTCCGGCTTCGGCCAGACCCTGGATGCGCGCACCATCAAGAGCATCCGTCTGATGGACGGCGCGTTGCCGGCGCAGTTCGGCGAGCGCACCGCGGCGGTGGTCGACATCACCACCCGCAATGGCGCCGAGCTGGGCAACGGTGGCAGCGCCGGACTGACCACCGGCTCGTTCGGCAAGGTGAACCCGAATGCCTCCTGGTGGGGCAACCAGGGACGCTGGAGCTGGTTCCTGACCGGCAACTACGACCAGAACGAAGTCGGCCTGGAGAATCCGACCAACTCGCGCAAGCCGCTGCACGACGATACCCACCAGGGCAAGGCCTTCGCCGACCTGACCTACCTGGTCAACGACAACACCCGCCTGAGTGTGTTCGCCGGTTTCGCCAACAACCGTTTCCAGATTCCGGTCAATCCAGGGCAGACGCCGCAGTTCGGTTACCTGGACACCACCACCTTCGATTCCAGCCAGCTGGATGAGACCCAGCGCGAGACCACCCGCTTCGGCATGCTGGTACTGCAGGGCACGCTGGGCAGCACCGCGTACCAGCTATCGGCCGGGCAGCGCTACAGCGATGCAGCGTTCAACCCGGACGTCGTCGGCGATCTGGTGTTCAGTGGCGTCGCCTCGAAGGTGCAGCGCAGCAACCGTGCCAACACCCTGCAGGCCGACTTCTCCACACCACTGGGCAACGACCACACGCTGCGCTACGGCTTGTACGGCAACTACGAGAACGCACGGGCCAGCAGCAACAGCTGGGTGTTCCCGGTTGATGACGGCGGCCAGCAGTCCAGCACCACGCCGCTGCTGATTCCTGACCACAGCGCCTTCCATGCCAGCACGCTGGCGTTGTACGTGCAGGATGAATGGAAGATCGGCGACGACTGGACCGTCAACTACGGTCTGCGCGGTGACCGCTACAAGGCCTTCGGCCGCACCGAGGGCCAGCTCAGCCCGCGCGTGGGCGTGGTCTGGAATGCCAGCGATAGCACCACCGTGCACGCCGGCTACTCGCGTTACTTCACGCCACCGGCCAGTGAGCTGATCGCCAGCAGCGATATCGCCCTGTATGACGGCACCACCAACCAGCAACCCAGTGGCGGCAACAACACGCCACTGGCCGAGCGCAGCGACTACTACGACATCGGCGTCTCGCAGCAGCTGGGTGAACACCTGACCCTGGGCCTGGACGCTTACGACCGCCGCGTCGCCCGCCTGCAGGACGAAGGCCAGTTCGGCGCCGCCTACATCTACTCGACCTTCAACTACCGCCGCGGACACATCCGTGGTCTGGAGTTCAGTGCCGACTACAGCAACGGTCCGTTCAGTGCCTACTTCAATGCCGCGCTGAACAAAGCCATCGGTACGGATGTCATCACCAGCCAGTACAACCTCGATCCCGAGGCGCTGGCCTATGTGGCCAACCACTGGATCCACCCCGACCACGACCAGAAGCTGACATCATCGGGTGGTCTCAGCTACGCCTTCGCCGGACACAACCGGATCGGTGCAAACTACGTGTTCGGCAGCGGCCTGCGTTCGGACATCGAAGGCGTACCCAACGGCGGCGAGCTGCCGTCGTACCTGCAGGTGAACCTCAGCGCCGGGCACGATTTCAATGCCGACAGCGGCCATCCATTGCACGTGCAGCTGGCGGTGATCAACGCTTTGGACCGCAGCTACCAGCTGCGCGATGGCGGTGGCGTCGGCGTGTTCGCTCCGCAATGGGGACCGCGCCGCGGCGCCTACCTGAGCCTGCAGCAGGATTTCTGAGAACGGACCGTGGTAGTGCCGGCCGCTGGCCGGCATCTACGGGAAAGCTGCCGTCGTTCACGAGGTTGCCGGCCAGCGGCCGGCACTACCTTGCCTCAGCGCTTGACCTTGCGCAGCGGCACCACCAGCGCCCACAGCGCCAGCAGCACGAACCACACGCCCGACCACATCGGCATGGTCAGACCCAGGAAGGTCCAGTCGATGTTGCCGCAGTTGCCAGTGCCGGTCAGCACCGTGCGGAACACTTCCAGCGGCCCCATGGTCTCGCTCAGGAAGGCCAGCGGCGGGCCACAGGTGGACCCCATTTCCGGCGGCAGCATCTGCACGTAGACGTGGCGCGCGGCGATGCCGACACCCACTGCGGCGGCAATGAACGCCAGCACGCCATAGGTCGCGCGTCCCGGGCGGTTGGACGGACCATGCAGTGCACCGATCAGGAACAGCAGGCCAAGCGCGGCGAACGCCAGGCGCTGGAAGATGCACAGCGGACACGGCTCCAGGCCCATCTTCAGCTGCAGGAAGATCGCGTAGCCAAGCAGGCCCGCGCAGATCAGGAAGCCCAGGAAGAACTGGGCGCGGAAGGGCCAGCGCAGTGGATTCATCGTCAACGCTCGAATGGATCAGGCGCCAAGCGTAACCGAGAGTGCGCGCCATTCGAACCGCCACAGGTGACGCCTGTCGGAACGGTGTGGGTCAGAGCCCTGTCCTGCGGAAAGGGATCCGCCCCCGGAAACGCAAAAGCCCGGCAGAGGCCGGGCTTTCGCTGTGTCGCATTTGGAGCGGTCCGATTACTCGGCCACTTCCTCGGCCACGACCGGACGGTCAACCAGCTCGACGTAGGCCATCGGCGCGTTGTCGCCAGCGCGGAAGCCGCACTTCAGCAGACGCAGGTAGCCGCCCGGACGGTTCGCGTAGCGCGGGCCCAGGATGGTGAACAGGTTGCCCACGGCTTCGTTGTCGCGCAGGCGGGCGAAGGCCAGACGGCGGTTGGCGACGGAGTCGACCTTGGCCAGGGTGATCAGCGGCTCGGCAACGCGGCGCAGTTCCTTGGCCTTCGGCAGGGTGGTCTTGATCAGCTCGTGCTTGAACAGCGAGGCGGCCATGTTCTTGAACATCGCTTCGCGGTGGGCGCTGGTACGGCTGAACTTACGGCCAGACTTCTGGTGACGCATGGTGATATTCCTTGGTTAATGATGAGACTGTGCGGATCGTTGTCGCCATCCTGGCGTTGCTGCGCGGACTGCGGTTGGTCCTGGCCACCCGTCCTGGGCGACCTGCCGCGCGAACCTGGGGTTCGTCATGGCATGGTGTGTTGCGTTGAAGGCCCCACCGCGAACGGTGGAGCCTTCAGGCATTACCGATATCAGCCCAGCATGCCGTGGCTGGCGACACCGGCCGGCGGCCAGTTCTCCAGCTTCATGCCGAGCGACAGGCCGCGCTGAGCCAGCACTTCCTTGATCTCGGTGAGCGACTTCTTGCCCAGGTTCGGGGTCTTCAGCAGCTCCACTTCGGTCTTCTGGATCAGATCGCCGATGTAGTAGATGCTTTCAGCCTTCAGGCAGTTGGCCGAACGCACGGTCAGCTCCAGATCGTCGATCGGGCGCAGCAGCACCGGATCCACGCCATTGTTGGCCGGCTTGGCTGCACCGCGGTCGCGGTGGGTGAAGTCACCGAACACCGACAGCTGGTCGCTGAGGATGTCGGCGGCGGTGCGCACGGCTTCCTCGGCGTCGATGGTGCCGTTGGTCTCGATATCGATGACCAGCTTGTCCAGGTCGGTACGCTGTTCGACGCGGGCCGCTTCCACGGCATAGGCGACGCGGCGGACCGGCGAGAACGAGGCATCCAGGACCAGACGGCCGATGGCACGGGTTTCTTCGTCCGGACGACGACGCGCGGCAGCCGGCTGGTAGCCGAAACCACGTTCGATCTTCAGACGCATGTTGATCGCCGTATCCTTGGTCAGGTGGCAGATCACGTGTTCGCCGTTCAGGATCTCCACATTGTGGTCGACCTTGATGTCGGCAGCGGTGACAACGCCCGGGCCCTGCTTGGACAGGGACAGGGTGGCGCTGTCGCCGGAGTGCATACGGATGGCCACGTCCTTGAGGTTCAGCAGGACTTCGAGCACGTCCTCCTGCAGACCTTCGACCGTGGTGTACTCATGCAACACGCCGTCGATTTCGACTTCCGTGATGGCGAAGCCCGGGATGGACGACAGCAGCACGCGACGCAGGGCATTACCCAGCGTATGCCCGTAACCCCGCTCCAAAGGTTCGATAACGACCTTTGCACGGGTGTCGGTAAGGCGTTCGATCTGCGGACCGCGAGGACGCAGAACCTGGTTGGCGGTAACCGTCATGTTGCGGGTTCTCCTAGTGAACCCCCGGCCGTCGCCGGGGGCTCTCCAATGTGAATTACTTCGAATACAGCTCGACGATCAGCGCTTCGTTGATGTCCGCAGGCAGATCCGAACGATCCGGAACAGCCTTGAAGATGCCGGTGAACTTGCCGGAATCCACTTCAACCCACGACGGGCTCAGGTCATGCTGGGCGGCGACGGTCAGGGCTTCCTGGACGCGCAGCTGCTTGGCAGCCTTTTCAGACAGAGCGATGGCGTCGCCAGCCTTGACCTGGTACGAAGCCAGGTTGACCGACTTGCCATTCACGGTGACGCCGCGGTGCGACACCAGCTGACGGGCAGCCGGACGGGTCACGGCGAAGCCCATGCGGTAGACGACGTTGTCCAGGCGGGTTTCCAGCAGCTGCAGCAGGTTCTCGCCGGTGTTGCCCTTCTTGGTCGAGGCCTTCTTGTAGTAGTTGCGGAACTGACGCTCCAGCAGGCCGTAGATACGCTTGACCTTCTGCTTTTCACGCAGCTGGGTGGCGTAGTCGGACAGCTTGCCCTTGCGGGCAGTGGCGCCGTGCTGGCCGGGCTTCTGCTCCAGCTTGCACTTCGAGTCCAGCGCACGCGCCGGGCTCTTCAGGGACAGGTCGGCGCCTTCGCGACGGGCGAGCTTACAGGTAGGACCGATATAACGAGCCATTTCTTATCGCTCCCTTTAGACGCGACGCTTCTTCGGCGGACGGCACCCGTTGTGCGGGATAGGCGTCACGTCGATGATGTTGGTGATCTTGTAGCCGACGTTGTTCAACGAACGCACGGCCGACTCACGGCCCGGACCCGGGCCCTTGATGCGGACTTCCAGCGACTTCACGCCGTAGTCCAGCGCAGCACGACCGGCCTTTTCAGCGGCCACCTGGGCAGCGAACGGGGTCGACTTGCGCGAACCGCGGAAGCCAGCGCCACCGGAGGTCGCCCACGACAGAGCGTTGCCCTGGCGGTCGGTGATGGTGACGATGGTGTTGTTGAACGAAGCGTGGACGTGGGCAACGCCGTCGGTGACGACGCGCTTGATCTTCTTCTTGGTCTTAGCAGCGGGCTTAGCCATTTCTCAGTCCCTTACTTCTTGATCGCCTTGCGCGGACCCTTGCGGGTGCGGGCGTTGGTACGGGTGCGCTGGCCACGCAGCGGGAGGCCACGACGGTGACGCAGGCCGCGGTAGCAGCCCAGGTCCATCAGGCGCTTGATCGCGATGCCGATCTCACGGCGCAGATCGCCTTCCACGATGTACTTGCCGACTTCGGCGCGCAGGCGCTCGATTTCCGGCTCCGACAGATCGCGGATCTTGGTGGTCGAAGCAACGCCTGCGACTTCGCAGACCTTCTTCGAACGGGTACGGCCGATGCCGTAAATGCTTTGCAACCCGACCCAGACATGCTTCTGGGCTGGCAGGTTGACGCCTGCAATACGCGCCATGACGCGGTTCTCCAGCTGAGTGATGGCCGACAGCGCGCCTCGGGCACGCCAATCCGGCAGGATGGATCAAAAAAGTGAACTAGCGATACTAACAAGGTTCCGGTTTACATGGAAGCCCGTGAAACCATTGGTTTCATGAACCCGGCCTGGGGAGTGTGCCCAGGCTCCGGCGCCGGATGGGGTTGGACCTGGGGTTTCCCCCGGGGCCGCCCGCGCTACTCCAGCGCGGGACCACCTCATCACACCCCCACCCGGAACCGCTGCGGGGACCGCCCTTCGTTTGTGTGGCCGGAGTCCGCGAAGCGGAGGGACCATCACGTCAGGAAGACGAAAGTATAACAGGCCAATCAGCCGCGGGCAAAACCGCCGCGGTTGCCGCCCTTCAGGTTGGCCTTCTTCAGCAGGCTCTCGTACTGGTGGGACATCAGGTGCGCCTGCACCTGGGCGATGAAGTCCATCACCACCACCACCACGATCAGCAGCGAAGTACCACCGAAGTAGAACGAGGCGTTCAGCTGCGTGCGCATCAGTTCCGGCAGCAGGCAGACGATCACCAGGTAGGCCGAGCCGGCTGCGGTCAGGCGGGTCAGCACGCCATCGATGTAATCGGCGGTGGCCTTGCCCGGACGGATGCCCGGAATCAGCGCGCCCGACTTCTTCAGGTTGTCGGCGGTTTCCTGCGAGTTGAACACCAGCGCGGTATAGAAGAACGCGAAACCGGTGATCAGCGCAGCGAACACGATCATGTGCAGCGGCTCGCCCGGGCCGAGAGCATTGGCCACCTTCTGCAGGACCTGGCCGAAGCTGCTCTGGTTGGCAGCCTGGCCGGACCACATGGCCAGGGTGGCCGGGAACGCCAGCAGGCTCGAGGCGAAGATCGCCGGGATGACGCCGGCCATGTTGAGCTTCAGCGGCAGGAACGAGGTCTGGTTCATGTACGCGTTACGACCGCCCTGGCGGCGCGCGTAGTTGACCGTGATCCGGCGCTGGCCACGCTCGACGAACACCACGAAGAAGGTGAAGGCGAGCACGACGATGGCGATCAGCAGCAGCTGGATGAACTGGATGTTGCCGTCGCGGTAGGCGTCGAAGGTGTGGATGATCGCACCCGGCAGGCCAGCGACGATACCGGCGAAGATGATCAGCGACACGCCGTTGCCGATGCCGCGTTCGGTGACCTGCTCACCGACCCACATCAGGAACATGGTGCCGGCGGTCAGCGCGACCACGGCGGTGAGCACGAAGCCCATGCCCGGCGCGTACACGACCGGAGCGCCCGACGGCGAGACCTGGCCCTGCAGGGCCAGTGCGATCGAGCCGCCCTGCACCACTGCCAGCAGCACGGCGCCGATGCGCGAATACTGGGTGATCTTGCGGCGGCCGGACTCACCTTCCTTCTGCATCGCCTTCAGGGCGGGGAAGATGTGCACGGCCAGCTGCATCACGATCGATGCCGAAATGTACGGCATCACGTTCAGCGCGAAGATGCTGAAACGGTGCAGGGCGCCGCCCGAGAACATGTTGAACATGTCCACGATGCCGCCGCCCTGCTGTTGCATCATGGCAAGCATGGCATCGGGATTGACGCCTGGCACCGGCACGTAGCAGCCGATGCGATAGACGATCAAAGCCCCGACGACGAACAGCAAACGTTGGCGAAGTTCAGTGAACTTGCCCATTCCGCCCGCGAGGTTACCGATGCCAGCTTGCGCCATGATTTTCTTACTCCGTTACGCTGCCGCCGGCAGCTTCGATCGCAGCCTTGGCACCCGCCGTGGCAGCGATACCCTTCAGGGTGAACGCCTTGGTCACTTCGCCCTTGACGACGACCTTGGCCTTCTTTGCAGTGCTCGGGACCAGCTTGGCAGCACGCAGGGCGGCGAAGTCGATCTCACCGGCCGGCAGCTTGTCCAGCGCGTACAGCAGCACTTCAGCGGTGTCCTTGGCGATCGGCGAACGGAAGCCGATCTTCGGCAGACGACGCTGCATGGGGGTCTGGCCGCCTTCGAAGCCAGCCTTGATCTTGCCGCCACCCTTGCGGGCGAACGAACCCTTGTGGCCGCGGCCGGCAGTCTTGCCCAGGCCCGAGCCGATACCGCGACCGACGCGGGTACGCTCGGTGCGGGCGCCCGGTGCCGGGCTCAGTTCATTGAGACGCAGAGTCATGGTCGATTACTCCTCAACCTGGACGAGGTACTGAACCTTGTTGATCAGGCCGCGCACCTGCGGGCTGTCCTTCAGTTCACGCACATCGTTGAGCTTGTTCAGGCCCAGGGCACGCACCGACAGGCGGTGACGCGACTGGGTGCCACGCAGGCCACGCACCAGGCGGACCTTGACAGTCTTGTTGGACTCATTAGCCATGGTTGAGTTCCTCCACCTTCTTGCCGCGCTTGGCCGCGATGCGGGCCGGCGACTGCGCAGCAGACAGGCCCTTCACGGTGGCACGCACCAGATTGATCGGGTTGCGCGAACCGGTGGCCTTGGCCAGCACGTTCTTCACGCCAACCGCTTCCAGCACGGCGCGCATGGCACCGCCGGCGATGACGCCGGTACCTTCCGAAGCCGGCTGCATGAACACGCGGGCTGCGCCGTGACCATCCTTGATGGTGTGCCACAGGGTGCCGTTGTTCAGGTCAACACTGACCAGGTTCTTGCGGGCCTGTTCCATCGACTTCTGGATGGCGACCGGCACTTCGCGGGCCTTGCCATAACCGAAACCGACCTTGCCTTCGCCGTCGCCGACAACGGTCAGGGCGGTGAAGGTGAACTGGCGGCCACCCTTGACGGTCTTGCTGACGCGGTTGACCGCGACCAGCTTTTCGATCATGCCGTCGTCGATCTTCTCTTCGCGGTTACGGTCGCGATCGCGACCCCGCTGCTGACGCTCTTCTGCCATGTTGATTCCTTGGTTGTTTGGGTATGTACGGCTCGAAGCCGCTTATGGTTGTGGCGTGACGCGGCGTTCCGGTGGGCCGCTGCAGAAGAGCGGCGCCGTCCAGCCTCACTCAGGCTGGCGAGCAGGCAGGCAGGAGGCCAATGGCCCCCTGCCCTTGTCCCTTAGAACTGCAGGCCGGCTTCGCGGGCGGCTTCTGCCAGGGCCTTGATGCGGCCGTGGTAGCGGTAGCCCGAACGATCGAAGGCAACCTTCTCGACGCCGGCGGCCTTGGCGCGCTCAGCGACGATACGGCCGACCTTGGCGGCGGCGTCGGCGTTCTTGCCGTTCTTCAGGCCTTCCATGACGTCGGTCTGGGTGGTGTTGGCAGCAGCCAGCACCTTGGAACCGTCGGCGGTGAAGACCTGGGCGTACAGGTGCTGGCCGGTGCGCAGCACCGACAGGCGGGCGACGCCGAGCTCACGGATGTGGGCGCGGGTCGACTTGGCGCGACGCAGGCGGGCGATGTTCTTGTTCATTTTGATTATTCCTTGAAAGCTGAAGGTTGGGCTTTTCCCTGAGGAGTCCGCACAAGGATGTGCGGGCTCTTGCGAGGGACTCGCACTTACGCCTTCTTGGCTTCCTTACGGATGATGACTTCGTCGGAGTACTTCACGCCCTTGCCCTTGTACGGCTCCGGCTTGCGGAACGCACGGATCTTGGCGGCAACTTCACCGACGACCTGCTTGTCAGCGCCCTGGACCAGGATCTCGGTCTGGGTCGGGGTCGACAGGGTGATGCCTTCCGGCGCCACGAACACGACCGGATGCGAGAAGCCCAGCGACAGGCTCAGGTCCTTGCCCTGCATGGCAGCGCGGTAACCCACGCCGACCAGCTCCAGCTTGCGCTCGAAGCCTTCGGACACGCCCTTGACCATGTTGGACAGGATCGCACGCACGGTACCGGTCAGTGCGACCAGGTCGGCGTTCTCGGTGCTCAGGGTGGCAACGCCGTTGTCGACGTTGATGGCAATACCGGCCGGCTTGGCCAGCGACAGGGTGCCCTTCGGGCCCTTGGCGGTGACGCTGTCCGACTGGACGTTCAGTTCAACCTTACCCAGGTCGATCGGCTTCTTGGCTACGCGGGACATAGTTCTACTCCTTTCGCCTTAGGCCACGAAGCACAGGACTTCGCCGCCGACGCCCAGCTGGCGCGCCTGCGCATCAGTCATGATGCCCTTGGAGGTGGAAATGATGGAGATACCCAGGCCGTTCATGACCTTCGGCAGTTCGCTCTTGCCGCGGTACTGGCGCAGGCCCGAACGCGAGAAGCGCTTCAGGGTCGCGATGACCGGCTTGCCTTCGAAATACTTCAGCACGATTTCCAGCTCGGACTTGTTGTTTTCCAGCTGGGTCACGCGCAGGTCGGTGATGTAACCCTCGTCCTTCAGGACCTGGGCAATCGCAACCTTGATCTTGGACGACGGGGCTTTCACCGTCTGCTTGCCAACCGCGGCCGCATTCTTGATGCGGACCAGCAGGTCGGCGATGGGATCAGTCATGCTCATATGAGTACCTTTGAGTGCACCGATATCCGCTTTCGCGAAAATCTGTTGTCTCCTGGAAACGGGCCAGGTCCCTTGTTGCAGCGGGCCGAAAGCCCACTCCTACAACCCCGTCTGCACAGGGCAAGACGCGGGAGTATACGCCAAAAGAGCCCGGCTTGCGCCGGGCTCTTCGGTTTTTTTTGCGTCGGGAAAGCTGAATGCCTCCCCTGCCCGGTTCAGGCACCCCCGAAGGGGCGCCTGATCGCAGGGCCGGCTGGGATTACCAGCTGGCCTTGCGCAGACCCGGGACGTCGCCACGCATGGTGGCTTCACGCAGCTTGTTACGGCCCAGGCCGAACTTGCTGTAGACGCCACGCGGACGACCCGACAGCTCGCAACGGTTGCGCTGGCGGCTCGGCGACGAATCGCGCGGCAGCTTGGCCAGCTTGGTTGCGGCGTCGATCTTCTCTTCGTAGGTCGCGTCCACGGAGGACACGATCTTCTTCAGAGCTGCACGCTTTTCAGCGTACTTCTTTGCCAGCTTTTCCCGCTTGATGTCGCGGTTGACCATGGAGGTCTTTGCCATTTCGGTTTCCTCGACAGATCAGTTACGGAACGGGAACTTGAACGCTGCCAGCAGCGCCTTCGCTTCCGCGTCGGTCTTCGCAGTGGTGGTGATGGCGATATCCATACCGCGGATCGCGTCGACAGCGTCGAAGTCGATTTCCGGGAAGATGATCTGCTCCTTCACACCCATGTTGAAGTTGCCGCGGCCGTCGAAGGAACGACCGGAAACACCACGGAAGTCGCGCACGCGCGGCAGCGAGATGTTGATCAGGCGATCCAGGAACTCGTACATCTTGTGGCGACGCAGCGTGGTCTTGCAGCCGATCGGCCAACCATCGCGGATCTTGAACGACGCAACCGACACACGCGACTTGGTGACAACCGGCTTCTGGCCGGAAATCTTGGTCATGTCGCCGACGGCGTTTTCCAGGATCTTCTTGTTGGTGGCCGCTTCGCCGACACCCATGTTCAGGGTGACCTTGACCAGCTTCGGCACTTCCATCGGATTGGTGTAGCCGAACTGCTTCATCAGCGCCGGCACCACTTCGTCCTTGTAGAACTTTTCGAGACGGGAACTCATCTTCTCATTCCTCAGGCGTCGAGCGCCTCACCGCTGGAGCGGAACACACGCAGTTTGCGTCCATCCTCCAGCACCTTGAAGCCAACGCGTTCGCCCTTGCCCGAAGCCGGGTTCAGAACATTCACGTTGGAGATATGGATCGAAGCTTCGCGCTCGACCACGCCGCCGGCAACACCTGCCTGCGGGTTCGGCTTGGTGTGGCGCTTGACGATGTTCACGTTGGCGACGACCACACGGTCGCCGTCGACGCGGACGACTTCGCCCTGCTTGCCCTTGTCCTTGCCAGCGTTGACGACAACCTGGTCGCCCTTCTTGATACGGTTAGCCATGATTATCTCCTGTCGCTCACAGCACTTCGGGAGCGAGCGAGACGATCTTCATGAACTTCTCCGAACGAAGTTCACGGGTCACCGGCCCGAAGATACGGGTACCGATCGGCTCCTGCTTGCTGTTCAGCAGAACGGCAGCGTTGCCGTCGAAGCGGATCAGCGAGCCGTCGGCGCGACGCACACCCTTGCGGGTACGCACCACGACGGCGTCATACACTTCACCCTTCTTGACCTTGCCGCGCGGAATCGCATCCTTCACGGTGACCTTGATGATGTCGCCGATGCCGGCGTAACGGCGCTTGGAACCACCCAGCACCTTGAAGCACATCACCTGCTTGGCACCCGAATTGTCCGCGACGTCAAGGTAGCTCTGCATCTGGATCATGATTCAGCTCCTTATTCAGCCGCGCGCGTGATGACTTCCACCACGCGCCAGTTCTTGGTCTTGGACATCGGAGCAATCTCGGTCACGCGGACGACATCGCCTTCCTTGCAGGCGTTGTCGGCATCGTGGGCGTGCAGCTTCGTCGAGCGCTTGATGTACTTGCCGTACAGCGCGTGCTTGACCTGACGCTCAACCAGGACGGTAACCGTCTTGTCCATCTTGTTGCTGACGACACGGCCTTCGACCGTGCGCAGCGTCTTCTTTTCAGTATTGTCGCTCATAGCGGCCATCCTTACTTCGTGCTGCCGAGCAGGGTCTTGACGCGAGCAATCTCGCGGCGGACCCGGCGAATGTCGTGGGTCTTCGGCAGCTGGCCGGTGACCTGCTGCATACGGACAGAGAACTGTTCCTTACGCAGGTCGATCAGGTGGGCCTTGAGTTCGTCAGCCGACTTTTCACGGAGAGTTTTGATATCCATCAGCGCACCGTACGGGTCACGAAAGTGGTGGTGACCGAGAGCTTGGCGGCGGCCAGGCGGAACGCCTCGCGAGCCACTTCCTCGGAAACACCCTCGATTTCATAGATCATGCGGCCGGGCTGGATCTGGGCCACCCAGTATTCCACGTTGCCCTTACCAGAACCCATTCGGACTTCGATGGGCTTCTTGGTGATGGGCTTGTCGGGGAACACGCGGATCCACATCTTGCCGCCGCGCTTGACGTAGCGGCTGATCGAGCGGCGGGCCGCTTCGATCTGACGCGCGGTCAGCTGACCGTGTGCGGTTGCCTTCAGGCCGTATTCGCCGAAGCTGACAGCGTTGGCGCTCCAGCTCAGGCCATCGTTACGGCCCTTGTGTACCTTGCGGTACTTGGTTCGCTTGGGTTGCAACATTGTCGTTACCTCGCTTCACGGGCCGGGCGCTGACGGTCACCACGGTCGCCGCGATCGTGACGATCGTTGCGCGACGGGGTGTCGTCCTGCTTTTCCTGGCCAACCTGGGAGAAATCGAAGACCTCGCCCTTGTAGATCCAGACCTTGATGCCGATGATGCCGTAGGTCGTCTTGGCTTCAGCGAAGCCATAGTCGATGTCGGCACGCAGGGTGTGCAGCGGCACGCGGCCTTCGCGGTACCACTCCGAACGGGCGATTTCTGCACCGTTGAGGCGGCCACCGACGTTGACCTTGATGCCCAGGGCACCCAGGCGCATCGCGTTGCCGACCGAGCGCTTCATTGCACGGCGGAACATGATGCGACGCTCCAGCTGCTGGGCGATCGACTCGGCAACGAGCTGCGCGTCCAGTTCCGGCTTGCGCACTTCGGTGACGTTGATGTGCGCCGGGACGCCCATCATCTCGCTCACTTCCTTGCGCAGCTTCTCGATGTCCTCACCGCGCTTGCCGATCACCACGCCCGGACGGGCGGTGTGGATCGTCACGCGAGCGGTCTTGGCCGGACGCTCGATCAGGATCTTGCTGATGCCGGCCTGAGCCAGCTTCTTGCGCAGCATTTCGCGCACTTTCAGGTCGGCTGCCAGGTAACCAGCGAACTCGGCCTTGTTGGCGTACCACTTGGAGTTCCAGTCCTTGGAAATGCCGAGGCGGATACCAATCGGATGAACTTTATGACCCATGGTCTTTTCCTTATCCGCTTACTTGGCGGCGCCCACAACCACAGTGATGTGGCTGGTGCGCTTGAGGATGCGGGTACCGCGGCCTTTCGCCCGCGCCATGAAACGCTTCAGGGTCGGACCTTCATCAACCATGATGGTCTGAACCTTCAGCTCGTCGACGTCGGCGCCCTGGTTGTTCTCGGCGTTGGCAATTGCCGACTCCACCACCTTCTTGATCAGGTGGGCAGCCTTCTTGTCCGAGAACTTCAGCAGGTTGACCGCACGCTCGGCCGGCAGACCGCGCACCTGGTCAGCGACCAGACGAGCCTTCTGCGGGGAGATGCGCGCAGTGCGCAGGATGGCTTTCGCTTCCATTGTCATCTCTCCTTACTTGCCCGACTTCTTGTCACCACCGTGACCCTTGAAGGTCCGGGTGATGGCAAATTCGCCGAGCTTGTGGCCGACCATGTTCTCGTTGACGAGAACCGGGATGTGGTTCTTGCCGTTATGCACGGCAATGGTGACGCCTACCATGTCAGGCAGGATCATCGAACGGCGCGACCAGGTCTTGATCGGCTTCTTGCTGCCCGCAGCGGCCTCCACCTTCTTGACGAGGTGGTGATCGACGAACGGGCCCTTCTTGAGTGAACGTGCCATGGTCGATTAGCCCCTACGATCGCGGACGATGAACTGCTGAGTGCGCTTGTTATGGCGCGTCTTGTAACCCTTGGTCGGGACACCCCACGGGGTGACCGGATGCGGGTTACCCTGGCCGGCCTTCGCCTCACCACCACCGTGCGGGTGGTCAACCGGGTTCATGGCAGCACCACGAACGGTCGGGCGGACGCCGCGCCAACGCTTGGCACCGGCCTTGCCCAGCTTTTCCAGGCTGTGCTCGTCGTTGCCGACTTCGCCGATGGTGGCGCAGCACTCGACCGGAACCTTACGCATTTCACCCGAGCGCAGGCGCAGGGTGGCGTAGATGCCTTCGCGAGCCACCAGCTGCACGGCCGCACCAGCGGCGCGAGCGATCTGAGCGCCCTTGCCCGGCTTCAGTTCGATGCAGTGGATGGTGGTGCCGACCGGAATGTTGCGCAGCGGCAGGGTGTTGCCAGCCTTGATCGGGGCATCCGAACCAGCGATCACCTGATCACCAGCCTTCAGGCCCTTCGGGGCGATGATGTAGCGACGCTCACCGTCGACGTAGCACAGCAGAGCGATGTGCGCGGTGCGGTTCGGATCGTATTCGATGCGTTCCACGCGCGCCGGGATGCCCAGCTTGTTGCGCTTGAAGTCGATGATGCGGTAGTGCTGCTTGGCACCACCACCGACGTGACGCACGGTGATGCGGCCATGGTGGTTACGACCACCCGAGCGGCTCTGCGACTCGACCAGCGCAGCGTGCGGAGCACCCTTGTGCAGGTCGGGAGTGACCACGCGCACGGCCGAACGGCGGCCGGGGGAAGTGGGCTTGAATTTCATCAATGGCATGGGATGTACCTCAGGCCTTGGCCGTTACATCGATCGACTGGCCATCGGCCAGGCGAACGTACGCCTTGCGCCAATCGCCGCGGCGGCCAGCACGGTTACGGAAGGACTTGTTCTTGCCCTTGACGTTGACCACGTTGACGGCTTCGACCTTGACGTCGAACAGCTGCTCAACCGCGGCCTTTACATCGGCCTTGGTGGCTTCGTTCGAAACTTCGAAGACATACTGGTTGGAGAGTTCCTGCAGGCGCGCGGTCTTTTCGGAGACACGCGGGGCACGCAGCACGCTGAAGATTTTTTCGTTGCTGTTCATGCCAGCCACTCCTCGACCTTCTTGACCGCGTCAGCGGTGATGACGACCGTGTCGGCACCCACCAGCGAGACCGGATCCAGACCCTGGACGTCACGCACCTGCACGTACGGCAGATTGCGGGCGGACAGGTACAGGTGCTCGGACGCTTCTTCGGTGACGATCAGCGGGCGCTTGCCCACTTCCAGGCCGGCCAGCTTGGCGATCAGACCCTTCGTGTTGGTCACTTCGACGTCGAAGGACTCCACGATGGTCAGACGGCCCTGACGGTTCAGCTCGGACAGGATCGCGCACATGGCGGCACGGTACTGCTTGCGATTGACCTTCTGCTCGAAGCTGCGCGGCTTGGCCGCGAAGGTGACACCGCCGCCGACGAAGATCGGAGCCGTCAGTGCGCCATGACGCGCGCCGCCGCCCTTCTGCTTCTTCGACTTCTTGGTGGTACCAGCCACTTCGGAGCGAGTCTTCTGTGCCTTGGTGCCGGCGCGACCGGCGTTGCGGTAGGCAACGACGACCTGGTGGACCAGATCTTCGCTGAAATCGCGACCGAACACGGCGTCGGAGACCGAGACCTTGTTGTTGCTACCCGTGATAACGAGTTCCATCGTCATCTCTCCTTATGCCTTGCTCGCCGGACGGACGATCACGTCGCCACCCGCCGCGCCCGGAACGGCGCCGCGAACGGCGATCAGACCGCGCTCGACGTCGACCTTGACCACTTCCAGGTTCTGGGTGCTCTGCTGCACCGCGCCCATGTGGCCCGACATCTTCTTGCCCGGGAAAACGCGACCCGGGGTCTGGCGCTGACCCAGCGAACCCGGCGCGCGATGCGACAGCGAGTTACCGTGGGTTGCATCGCCCATACGGAAGTTGTGGCGCTTGATGGTGCCCTGGAAGCCCTTACCCTTGGTGACACCCTGGACGTCGACGATCTGGCCGACTTCGAAGATGTCCGCCTTGACTTCGCCGCCAACGGCGAAATCGCCGAGCTGCGCGTCTTCAACGCGGAATTCCCACAGGCCACGACCCGCTTCCACCTTCGCCTTGGCGAAGTGGCCGGCTTCCGGCTTGTTGACCAGGGCAGCGCGACGCGCGCCGACGGTCACCTGCACGGCGCTGTAGCCGTCGGTTTCGACGGTCTTGATCTGCGCGATGCGGTTCGGGGTTGCTTCGATCAGGGTCACCGGGATGGAGCGGCCATCTTCAGTGAACACGCGGCTCATGCCAGCCTTGCGGCCCACGAAGCCCAACGAATACTTCTTCGTCATGGTCGTAGTCCTCAGGTCAGCTTGATCTGAACGTCGACGCCGGCAGCCAGTTCGAGCTTCATCAGCGCGTCCACGGTCTTGTCATTCGGGTCAACGATATCGAGCACGCGCTTGTGCGTGCGGGTCTCGTACTGGTCACGCGCGTCCTTGTCGACGTGCGGGGAAACGAGAACGGTGTAACGCTCGATCTTGGTCGGCAGCGGGATCGGGCCACGCACTTGCGCGCCGGTCCGCTTTGCCGTTTCAACGATCTCGCTGGCCGAACGGTCGATCAGACGATGATCGAACGCTTTCAGCCGGATCCGGATCTTTTGGTCCGCCATGGCGGTAGGTTCCTTCGTTAAAAGAGCGACAGACAAAGCCTCTGGGTTGCTTTGTCCCATGAAATTCCTGAATACGGACAGCCCGCAGTCCTGCAGGCCGCCAAGGTCAATCCATCGACCTCAAAAACGTAGGCAGACCAGTTACCCGGCCTGCCCAGACGTAGAAGCATAATGGCACGCAAGGCAGCTGTCAACAGTCGCCTGTTGACGCCGCCTGAATGGCATTGACCCTTCCTGGTCCGGGGAACACAAGGCACATCCTGTGCCTGCTTTCCCATTTGATACGCCCCGATGCCCTACCCAGGCAACATCGGGGCGCTGATACTACCAGATTACTCGATGATCTTCGAGACCACGCCGGCGCCGACGGTACGGCCGCCTTCGCGGATGGCGAAGCGCAGACCTTCGTCCATGGCCACCGGGTTGATCAGGGTGACTTCCATCTTGACGTTGTCACCCGGCATCACCATTTCGACGCCTTCCGGCAGCTTGGCGGCGCCGGTGATGTCGGTGGTGCGGAAGTAGAACTGCGGACGGTAGCCGTTGAAGAACGGGGTGTGGCGGCCGCCCTCGTCCTTCGACAGGACGTACACTTCGCCTTCGAACTTGGTGTGCGGCTTGATCGTGCCCGGCTTGGCCAGCACCTGGCCACGCTCGACGTCGTCACGCTTGGTGCCGCGCAGCAGCAGGCCAGCGTTGTCGCCTGCCTGACCCTGGTCCAGCAGCTTGCGGAACATTTCAACGCCGGTCACGGTGGTCTTCTGCACCGGACGGATGCCGACGATTTCGATTTCGTCGCCAACCTTGATCACGCCGCGCTCGATACGACCGGTCACCACGGTGCCGCGGCCCGAGATCGAGAACACGTCTTCCACCGGCATCAGGAACGGCTTGTCGATCGCACGCTCCGGCTCCGGAATCCAGCTGTCCAGCGCGTCGACCAGCTTCAGGATGGCCGGCACGCCGATGTCGCTCTGGTCGCCTTCCAGCGCCAGACGGGCCGAACCGGCGATGATCGGGGTGTCGTCGCCCGGGAACTCGTACTTGCTCAGCAGCTCGCGCACTTCCATCTCGACCAGCTCGAGCAGCTCGGCGTCGTCCACCATGTCGGCCTTGTTCAGGAACACGACGATGTACGGCACGCCGACCTGGCGCGACAGCAGGATGTGCTCACGGGTCTGCGGCATCGGGCCGTCAGCGGCCGAGCACACCAGGATCGCGCCGTCCATCTGGGCGGCACCGGTGATCATGTTCTTGACGTAGTCAGCGTGGCCCGGGCAGTCAACGTGGGCGTAGTGACGGATCGGGGATTCGTATTCGACGTGCGCGGTCGAGATCGTGATGCCACGCGCCTTTTCTTCCGGCGCGGCGTCGATCGAGGAGTAGTCCTTGAACTCGCCACCGAAGCGCTCGGCACCGATCTTGGTCAGTGCGGCGGTCAGCGTGGTCTTGCCGTGGTCGACGTGACCGATGGTGCCGACGTTGACGTGCGGCTTGGTGCGTTCGAACTTACCCTTTGCCATTGTTCTATACCTTGATTGTTCGTAAGTGGTTTCAAGAGAGGCTGAGCGAGGCTCAGCCCTTCTTCATGACGGCTTCGGCGATGTTGGTCGGAGCCGGCTCGTAGTGATCGAATTCCATGGTGAAGGTGGCGCGGCCCTGGGTCTGCGAACGCAGTGCAGTGGCGTAGCCGAACATTTCACCCAGCGGGATCATCGCGTTGATGATGCTGGCCGAACCGTCACCGGTGGTGTCGGAACCCTGCAGCACGCCGCGACGACGGCTGACGTCGCCCATCACGTCACCCTGGTAATCCTCCGGGGTCACGATCTCGACCTTCATGATCGGCTCCAGCAGCACCGGCTTGGCCTTGGCGAAGCCCTGCTTGAAGGCCATCGACGAAGCCAGCTTGAACGCCATTTCCGAGGAGTCGACGTCGTGATACGAACCGAACACCAGCTTCACCTTGACGTCCACGACCGGGAAGCCAGCCAGCGGGCCGCTGGTGATGGTTTCGCGCAGGCCCTTCTCGACCGACGGGATGAATTCCTTCGGGATCACGCCGCCGGTGATGTCGTTGATGAACAGGAAGTCGTCCTTGATCATCGGAGCGATCTTCGGATCGGCACGGTCGGCAGCAGTGATCGGCGACAGTTCGATCACGACGTGACCGTACTGACCCTTACCACCGGACTGCTTGGCGTGCTTGTAGTCCGACTTGACGTCAGCCAGGGTGATGGTTTCGCGGTAGGCCACCTGCGGCGCGCCAACGTTGGCTTCAACGTTGAACTCGCGCTTCAGGCGGTCAACGATGATGTCCAGGTGCAGCTCGCCCATGCCCGAGATGATGGTCTGGCCGGATTCTTCGTCGGTCTTGACGCGGAACGACGGATCTTCCTGTGCCAGACGGCCCAGGGCCAGGCCCATCTTTTCCTGGTCCGACTTGGTCTTCGGCTCGACGGCCATCGAGATCACCGGCTCCGGGAACGTCATGCGCTCCAGGATGATCGGGGCGTCCACGGCGCACAGGGTGTCACCGGTGGTGGTGTCCTTCAGGCCCACGGCAGCGGCGATGTCACCGGCCAGAACTTCCTTGATTTCCTCGCGGTTGTTCGAGTGCATCTGCAGGATGCGGCCGATGCGCTCCTTCTTGCCCTTCACCGAGTTCAGCACGGTGTCGCCACCGTTCAGGGTGCCCGAGTAGACACGGAAGAAGGTCAGCGCGCCGACGAACGGGTCGGTGATGATCTTGAAGGCCAGCGACGAGAACGGAGCCTTGTCGTCCGACTTGCGGGTCATTTCGACGGTGTCGTCGTCAACGTCCACGCCCTTCACGTCCGGCACGTCGACCGGCGACGGCAGCAGCTGGATCACGCCATCCAGCATGGCCTGCACGCCCTTGTTCTTGAAGGCCGAGCCGCAGTACATCGGCACGATCTCGGTGGCCAGGGTGCGGGTACGCAGGGCATTGATGATTTCAGCCTCGGCCAGCTCTTCGCCGCCCAGGTACTTTTCCATCAGCTCTTCGCTGGCTTCGGCAGCGGTCTCGACCATGAACTGGCGAGCCTCTTCAGCCGGGCCCTGCAGTTCGGCCGGGATGTCGCCGTATTCGAACTTCATGCCCTGCGAAGCTTCATCCCAGTGGATGGCCTTCATCTTCAGCAGGTCGACGACGCCCTTGAAGTTGTCTTCAGCGCCGATCGGCAGCTGCATCGGCACGGCAACCGCGCCCAGCTTGGCCTTCAGCTGGCCGACGACCTTCTGGAAGTTGGCACCGGTACGGTCCATCTTGTTGACGAACGCGATGCGCGGCACGTGGTACTTGTTGGCCTGGCGCCACACGGTTTCCGACTGCGGCTGCACGCCACCGACGGCGCACAGGACGAAGACGGCACCGTCGAGCACGCGCAGCGAGCGCTCCACTTCGATGGTGAAGTCGACGTGCCCGGGGGTGTCGATGATGTTGAAGCGGTGCTCCGGCAGGGACTTGTCCATGCCCTTCCAGAACGCGGTGGTGGCAGCGGACTGGATCGTGATGCCACGCTCCTGCTCCTGCTCCATCCAGTCCATGGTGGCGGCGCCGTCATGCACTTCACCGATCTTGTGGCTCTTGCCGGTGTAGAACAGGATGCGCTCGGACGTGGTGGTCTTGCCGGCATCGATGTGAGCCATGATGCCGAAGTTACGGTAACGCTCGATGGGAGTGGAACGGGCCACGGGAGCCTCTCAGATTTCTTGGATTTCGGATGGCCGAACGCCGCCTTTCGGCGGCCTTCGGATTGGCGCAGCCCTTCTGGGACCGCGAGGCAGCACGCACCGAAGTGGTGCTGCCCTGCCTGTTTTACAAGGCCGTCAAACTCACCAGCGGTAGTGGGCGAATGCCTTGTTGGCTTCGGCCATGCGGTGGGTTTCTTCGCGCTTCTTGATGGCGCCGCCACGGTTTTCCGAGGCGTCGATCAGTTCAGCAGCCAGCTTCTTCGGCATGGTGTTCTCGCCACGCTTGCGCGCGGAGTCGATCAGCCAGCGCATGGCCAGGGCCATCTTGCGCGACGAACGCACTTCGACCGGCACCTGGTAGGTGGCACCACCGACGCGGCGCGACTTGACTTCGACCGCCGGAGCGACGTTGTCCAGAGCCTTCTGCACCAGTTCAATGGCGTTGGCGCTGCTGTTCTTCTCGGTGATCACGTCCATGGCGCCGTACACGATCTTTTCGGCGACGGACTTCTTGCCGCTCTGCATGACCATGTTGATGAAGCGGGCGATGGTTTCGCTTCCGTGCTTCGGATCGGGCAGGACGGAACGCTGCGGAGTATTACCCTTACGCGACATAGTGCTCTCTCCTTATGCCTTCGGACGCTTGGCGCCGTACTTGGAACGGGCCTGGCGACGCTTGGCAACGCCGGCGGCGTCGAGCGAGCCACGAACGGTGTGGTAACGCACACCCGGCAGGTCCTTGACGCGACCGCCGCGGATCAGGACCACGGAGTGCTCCTGCAGGTTGTGGCCTTCACCACCGATGTAGGAAATCACTTCTTCCTGGTTGGTCAGGCGGACCTTGGCAACCTTGCGCAGAGCCGAGTTCGGCTTCTTCGGAGTGGTGGTGTAGACACGGGTGCAGACGCCACGGCGCTGCGGGCACTTGTCGAGCGCCGGCGAGGCACTCTTGTAGGTGGTCGCTTGCCGCGGCTTGCGGACCAGCTGGTTGATCGTCGCCATCAGTAGGTTCTTCTGATTGGTGGCCGGAAAATCCGACCAGAGATGCGGAAATGTTAAAGCAGGCCGAAATTCTGGCCTGCTGAGACAGACGATTGTAGCAACCTGCCAGGAAAGCAGTCAAACGCCTCCTGTCAAGCCCGTCCCTGATCCCGGGACGTTACTGGGGGGCCTCCATGTACCCCGTTCAGATTGACAGGGTCGATCGCGGACGATCTCCCTGCCCTTTCCCACTCCCATCGATGGACCGACGGGGTGGTCCGGCCTTGCAGCCGGACCGGATACCTCATTCTTCGCCCGACGCCTGTTCAGCTTCGGCTTCAACCACCGGTGCCTCGACCGCGGCCGGGGTGCCGGCAAGGGTCTGCATTTCCGACTCGGTGAGGCCGGAAGCGCCGCGACGGCGGTTGCTGTGGTACGCCAGGCCGGTACCGGCCGGAATCAGGCGACCCACGATGACGTTTTCCTTCAGGCCACGCAGGTTGTCCGAGGTGCCGCGGACGGCCGCTTCGGTCAGCACGCGGGTGGTTTCCTGGAACGAAGCGGCCGAGATGAACGATTCGGTCGCCAGCGACGCCTTGGTGATACCCAGCAGGACCGGATCGAAGTGCGCCGGCAGCTCATTGCGGGCTGCAAGGCGGGCATTCTCCTCGATAACGCGCTGGCGCTCCACCTGTTCGCCGTTCAGGAACTTGCTGCTGCCCTGGTCGGTGATCTCGACCTTGCGCAGCATCTGGCGGGTGATCACCTCGATGTGCTTGTCGTTGATCTTCACGCCCTGCAGGCGGTACACGTCCTGGATTTCCTTCACCAGGTAGGCGGCCAGCGGTTCGACACCCAGCAGGCGCAGGATGTCCTGCGGGCTCGGCTCGCCGTCCACGATGGTTTCACCCTTGGTGACATGCTCGCCTTCGAACACGATGACCTGGCGGTACTTCGGGATCAGCTCTTCGTGCTCCGAACCATCGGTGTCCTTGATGATCAGGCGCTGCTTGCCCTTGGTGTCCTTGCCGAAGCTGATGATGCCCGAACGCTCGGCCAGCACCGCCGGATCCTTCGGCTTGCGCGCTTCGAACAGATCGGCCACGCGCGGCAGACCACCGGTGATGTCGCGGGTCTTCGACGCTTCCTGCGGGATCTTGGCGACCACGTCACCCACACCGACGGCAGCGCCGTCCTGCAGGTTGACGATCGAGCGCGGCGGCAGCAGGTACTGCGCCGGCAGGTCGGTGCCCGGAATCGACAGGTCGTTGCCCTTGGCGTCGACGATGCGCACGATCGGGCGCAGGTCCTTGGCCTGGGTACCACGACGCTTCGGATCGGTGATTTCGCGCGACGCCAGGCCGGTCAGCTCGTCGGTCTTCTCGATGACGGTGATGCCGTCGACGAAGTCGATGAAGCGGATGAAACCGGCCACTTCCGACACGATCGGGTGGTTATGCGGATCCCAGTTGGCCACGGTCTGGCCAGCCTTGATCGCATCACCGTCCTTGGACGTGATGGTCGCACCGTACGGCAGCTTGTAACGTTCACGCTCACGGCCGTGGGCATCGAGCACCGAGATTTCGCCCGAGCGCGACACTGCCACCAGCGAGCCGTTGGCATGCTCGACCGACTTGAGGTTGCTGAACTTGACCGAGCCGGTGGTCTTGACGGTGATGTTGTCGACCGCAGCAGCTCGCGACGCCGCACCACCGATGTGGAACGTACGCATGGTCAGCTGGGTACCCGGCTCACCGATGGACTGGGCGGCGATGACGCCGACCGCTTCACCGATGTTGACCAGGTGGCCACGGGCCAGGTCGCGGCCGTAGCAGCGCGAGCAGACGCCGAAGGCCGATTCGCAGGAGATGGTCGAGCGGACCTTGATGGTCTGCACGCCGGCGTCTTCCAGCTTGGCAACCCAGGCTTCGTCCAGCAGGGTGTTGCGGGTGACGATCGGATCTTCGTCGTTGCCCGGCAGGAACACGTCCTCGGCAACCACGCGACCCAGCACACGGTCCTTCAGCGGTTCGACCACGTCGCCGCCTTCCACGATCGGGGTCATGATCAGGCCTTCGGTGGTACCGCAATCCACCTCGGTGATCACCACGTCCTGTGCCACGTCGACCAGACGACGGGTCAGGTAACCCGAGTTCGCGGTCTTCAGCGCGGTATCGGCCAGACCCTTACGGGCACCGTGGGTGGAGTTGAAGTACTCCTGCACGTTCAGGCCTTCGCGGAAGTTCGCCTTGATGGGCGTCTCGATGATCGAGCCGTCCGGGCGGGCCATCAGGCCACGCATGCCGGCCAGCTGACGGATCTGCGCCTGCGAACCACGCGCACCGGAGTCGGCCATGATGTACAGCGAGTTCATCGACTTCTGGTCGATGGTCTCACCCTTGGCATTGACCACCTTCTCGGTACCGATGGTGTCCATCATCGCCTTGGCGATGCGCTCGTTGGTGCGCGACCAGATGTCGACCACCTTGTTGTAGCGCTCGCCGGCGGTGACCAGGCCCGACTGGTACTGCTCCTGGATTTCCAGCACTTCGGCTTCGGCCTCGGTGAGGATGCCCTTCTTCTCGTCCGGGATCAGCATGTCGTCGATGCCGATCGAGACGCCGGCGCGGGTCGCGTACGCGAAGCCGGTGTACATCAGCTTGTCGGCGAACACGACCGTGTCCTTCAGGCCCAGCTGGCGGTAGCTGGAGTTGATCAGGCGGCTGATGTTCTTCTTGGTCAGCTCGGTGTTGGCCAGCGCGAACGGCAGGCCTTCCGGCAGGATTTCAGCCAGCAGGGCGCGACCGATCGTGGTGTCCACGATCGAGGTCTTGTTCTGCTTGTTGCCGTCTTCGTCGGTCACCACTTCGGTGATGCGGACCTTGACGCGCGCGTGCAGTTCCACCACGCGGTTGTCGTAGGCACGCTTCACTTCGGCGATGTTGGCGAAGGCCATGCCCTCGCCCTTCTTGTTTTCCAGCGAGCGGGTCATGTAGTACAGACCCAGCACGACGTCCTGCGACGGCACGATGATCGGCTCGCCGTTGGCCGGCGACAGGATGTTGTTGGTCGACATCATCAGCGCACGCGCTTCCAGCTGGGCTTCCAGCGAGAGCGGCACGTGGACGGCCATCTGGTCACCGTCGAAGTCGGCGTTGAACGCGGTGCAGACCAGCGGGTGCAGCTGGATGGCCTTGCCTTCGATCAGCACCGGCTCGAACGCCTGGATGCCCAGACGGTGCAGGGTCGGCGCACGGTTCAGCATCACCGGATGCTCGCGGATGACCTCTTCCAGGATGTCCCAGACTTCGGCTTCTTCGCGCTCGACCAGCTTCTTGGCGGCCTTGATGGTGGTGGCCAGGCCACGACGCTGCAGCTTGGCGAAGACGAACGGCTTGAACAGCTCAAGCGCCATCTTCTTCGGCAGGCCGCACTGGTGCAGGCGCAGGTACGGACCGACCACGATGACCGAACGGCCCGAGTAGTCGACGCGCTTGCCCAGCAGGTTCTGGCGGAAGCGGCCCTGCTTGCCCTTGATCATGTCGGCCAGCGACTTCAGCGGGCGCTTGTTGGTGCCGGTGATGGCACGGCCACGACGGCCGTTGTCCAGCAGCGCATCGACCGATTCCTGCAGCATGCGCTTTTCATTGCGCACGATGATATCCGGCGCGCTCAGTTCGAGCAGGCGGCGCAGGCGGTTGTTACGGTTGATGACGCGGCGGTACAGGTCGTTCAGGTCGGAGGTCGCGAAGCGGCCGCCATCCAGCGGGACCAGCGGACGCAGGTCCGGCGGCAGCACCGGCAGCACGGTCATGACCATCCACTCCGGACGGTTGCCCGATTCCAGGAAGGCTTCGATCAGCTTGATGCGCTTGGTGAGGCGCTTGAGCTTGGTTTCCGAACCGGTAGCGGCGATTTCCTCGCGCAGGCGGGTCATTTCCGACTGCAGGTCGATCGTGCGCAGCAGTTCGTACACGGCCTCGGCGCCCATCGCGGCGTCGAAGTCGTCACCGTGCTCCTGGCGGGCCTGCAGGTACTGTTCTTCGGTCAGCAGCTGGCGGCGCTCCAGGGCGGTCAGGCCCGGCTCGGTCACCACGTAGGCTTCGAAGTACAGCACGCGCTCGATGTCGCGCAGGGTCATGTCCAGCATCAGGCCGATGCGCGACGGCAGCGACTTCAGGAACCAGATGTGCGCGACCGGCGAAGCCAGGTCGATGTGGCCCATGCGCTCGCGACGCACCTTGGCCAGGGTCACTTCGGTGCCGCACTTTTCGCAGACCACGCCGCGGTGCTTCATGCGCTTGTACTTGCCGCACAGGCACTCGTAGTCCTTCACCGGGCCGAAGATGGCGGCGCAGAACAGGCCGTCGCGTTCCGGCTTGAAGGTACGGTAGTTGATGGTTTCCGGCTTCTTCACTTCGCCGAAGGACCACGAACGGATCAGGTCCGGCGAAGCCAGCGCGATCTTGATCGCGTCGAAGTCCAGCGTCTGGCGCTGCTGGTTGAAGAGGTTGAGCAGGTCTTTCATGGTGTTCTCCAGAAGGAGGAATGCTGTGTCGATGGGCTTTCAGTTCACTGCCAGCGGCGCGGCGGCGTTGACCGCCGCGCCGGCATGGATCAGTTGTCTTCCAGTTCCATGTTGATGGCCAGCGAGCGGATTTCCTTCACGAGCACGTTGAAGGATTCCGGCATGCCCGCGACCATCTCGTGCTCACCGTCGACGATGTTCTTGTACATCTGGTTGCGGCCCTGCACGTCATCGGACTTCACCGTCAGCATTTCCTGCAGGGTGTAGGCCGCGCCGTAGGCTTCCAGCGCCCAGACTTCCATTTCACCGAAGCGCTGGCCGCCGAACTGCGCCTTGCCGCCCAGCGGCTGCTGGGTGACGAGCGAGTACGGGCCGGTCGAACGGGCGTGCATCTTGTCGTCGACCAGGTGGTTCAGCTTCAGGTAGTGCATGTAACCCACGGTGGTGTGGCGATCGAACGCTTCACCGGTGCGGCCGTCGTACAGCTGGGTCTGGCCACTGCTCGGCAGGTCGGCCAGTTCCAGCATGCGCTTGATTTCCGCTTCGGTGGCGCCGTCGAACACCGGGGTGGCCATCGGCACGCCGTCGGTGAGGTTACGGGCCAGACGCAGCAGTTCCTCGTCGCTGAACTGCGACAGGTCGACACGGTTGGCCACGTTGGTGTCGTCGTGGTTGTAGATGTCGTCCAGGAACTTGCGCAGGTCGGCGACCGCCGCCTGGGCTTCCATCATCGCCTGGATCTTGCGGCCCAGGCCCTTGGCAGCCCAGCCCAGATGCACTTCCAGGATCTGGCCGATGTTCATACGCGACGGCACGCCCAGCGGGTTCAGCACGATGTCCACGGTTTCGCCCGAGGCCATGTACGGCATGTCCTCGACCGGCACCACGTTGGAGACCACACCCTTGTTACCGTGGCGGCCTGCCATCTTGTCGCCCGGCTGGATGCGGCGCTTCACGGCCAGGAACACCTTGACCATCTTCAGCACGCCCGGGGCGAGGTCGTCGCCGGCGGTGATCTTGCCGCGCTTGTCGGCGAAGCGACGCTCGAATTCCTTCTCGTGCGCCTGGATCTGCTTCTGGGCGCGCTCGATGGCTTCCGAAGCGTCCTCGTCCTTCATGCGCAGGGCGAACCAGTCAGCCTTCTTCAGGCCGTCCAGGAAGGCGTCGCTGATCACGTCGCCCTTCTTCAGGCCAGCGCCACCGTTGACCACCTTGCCCACGATCTGCGAACGCAGACGCATGTAGATGGCGGCTTCCAGGATGCGGAACTGGTCGTCGAAGTCCTTCTTGACGCGCTTGATTTCAGACTCTTCGATCTGGCGGGCGCGCTTGTCCTTCTCGATGCCGTCGCGGGTGAAGACCTGCACGTCGATGACGGTACCGTCCATGCCCGGCGGAACGCGCAGCGAGCTGTCCTTCACGTCCGAAGCCTTCTCGCCGAAGATCGCGCGCAGCAGCTTTTCTTCCGGGGTCAGCTGGCTTTCGCCCTTCGGCGTGACCTTGCCGACCAGGATGTCGCCGGCACGGACTTCCGCACCGATGTACACCACGCCGCTCTCGTCCAGGCGGTTCAGCGCCTGCTCGGAGACGTTCGGGATGTCGGCGGAGATTTCCTCCGGCCCCAGCTTGGTGTCACGCGCGACGCAGGTCAGCTCTTCGATGTGGATCGTGGTGTAACGATCCTCTTCCACCACACGCTCGGAGAGCAGGATGGAGTCTTCGAAGTTGTAGCCGTTCCACGGCATGAACGCGATCAGCATGTTCTGGCCCAGGGCCAGTTCGCCGATGTCGGTGGACGGACCGTCGGCCAGCACGTCGCCGCGGGCGATGACGTCACCCACCTGGACCAGCGGACGCTGGTTGATGCAGGTGTTCTGGTTCGAACGGGTGTACTTGACCAGGTTGTAGATGTCCACGCCTGCGTCGGTGGCGCCAACGATCTCTTCCTCGTTGACCTTGACCACGATACGGGCGGCATCGATCTGCACGATCTCGCCACCACGACGGGCATTCACGGTCACACCGGAGTCACGCGCCACGGCGCGCTCGATGCCGGTACCGACCAGCGGCTTCTGCGCACGCAGGGTCGGCACGGCCTGACGCTGCATGTTGGCGCCCATCAGTGCGCGGTTGGCGTCATCGTGCTCCAGGAACGGAACCAGCGCGGCCGCGATCGACACGGTCTGCATCGGCGAGACGTCCATGAAGTGGACTTCCGCCGGCGGCTTCAGCAGCGACTCACCCTGGAAGCGGCACGGAACGAACTGCTCGGTCAGCACGCTGTCGGCATTGGTCAGCGCGTTGGCCTGCGCAATGACGTACTCGTTTTCTTCGATGGCCGACAGGAACTCGACTTCGTCATAGACCTTGCCGTCCACGACCTTGCGGTACGGAGTCTCGAGGAAACCGTACTGGTTGGTGCGGGCGTACACGGCCAGCGAGTTGATCAGGCCGATGTTCGGGCCTTCCGGGGTTTCGATGGTGCAGACGCGGCCGTAATGGGTCGGGTGCACGTCGCGCACTTCGAAGCCGGCGCGCTCACGGGTCAGGCCGCCCGGGCCCAGGGCCGAGACGCGACGCTTGTGGGTCACTTCCGACAGCGGGTTGTTCTGGTCCATGAACTGCGACAGCTGCGAGGAGCCGAAGAACTCCTTGATGGCAGCGGCGACCGGCTTGGCGTTGATCAGCTCCTGCGGGGTCAGGCCTTCCGACTCGGCCATCGACAGGCGCTCTTTGACCGCGCGCTCGACGCGGACCAGGCCCACGCGGAACACGTTCTCGGCCATTTCGCCGACCGAACGCACGCGACGGTTGCCCAGGTGATCGATGTCATCGACCACGCCACGACCGTTGCGGATCTCGGTCAGGACCTTGATCACGTCCAGGATGTCGGAGCTGTCGCCATGGGCGGCAACCAGGCGCTTGGACTCTTCGTCGTTGCGCTCACCGTAGTACTTGCGGTCGTACAGCACGGCTTCGCCGGTGGTTTCCTTGCGGCCCACGCGACGGTTGAACTTCATGCGGCCGACCGCGGACAGGTCGTAGCGCTCGAAGGTGAAGAACAGGTTGTGGAACAGGTTCTGCGCGGCGTCCTTGGTCGGCGGCTCGCCCGGACGCATCATGCGGTAGATCTCGACCAGGGCTTCCAGCTGGGTCTTGGTCGGGTCGATGCGCAGGGTGTTGGACAGGTACGGGCCACGATCCAGATCGTTCACCCACAGGGTGCCCACGGCATCCACACCGGCCTTGCGGAAGGCCTGCAGCTGCTCGTCGGTGATCTCGTCATTGGCCTGGGCCAGCAGTTCGCCGGTCGAAGCATCGACCACGTCGTGCGACAGGATGCGGCCGACGATGTAGTCGTCCGGCACGGCCAGAGCGGCGATGCCCGAGGCTTCCAGCTGCTTGATGTGGCGCGCGGTGATGCGCTTGCCGGCTTCCACGATGACCTTGTCGCCGTCGGCGAGGTCGAAGCCCAGGGTTTCGCCGCGCAGGCGCTCCGGCACCAGCTCCAGCTGGACGCCTTCATCCGGGTTGATGTGGAAGGTGTTGATCTCGAAGAACTCGGCCAGCATCTCTTCGTTGCTGTAGCCGAGCGCGCGCAGCAGGATCGACACCGGCAGCTTGCGGCGGCGGTCGATACGGGTGAACAGCGCGTCCTTCGGGTCGAACTCGAAGTCCAGCCAGGAGCCGCGGTAAGGAATGATGCGGGCGCTGTACAGCAGCTTGCCCGAGCTGTGGGTCTTGCCACGGTCGTGGTCGAAGAACACGCCCGGCGAACGGTGCAGCTGCGAGACGATGACGCGCTCGGTGCCGTTGACGATGAAGGTGCCGTTCTCGGTCATCAGCGGGATTTCGCCCAGATAGACCTCCTGCTCCTTCACGTACTTGATGGCCTTGGTCGACGACTCACGGTCGTAGATCACCAGGCGCACGGTCACGCGCAGCGGCGCGCCGTAGCTCATGCCACGCTGGCGGCACTCACGCTCGTCGAAGACCGGTTCGCCCAGCTTGTAGCCGACGTATTCCAGGGCAGCATTGCCGCTGTAGCTGGCGATCGGGAAGACCGACTTCAGCGCAGCGTGCAGGCCGTGGTCCGTGCGCTTGGCCGGATCGACGTTTTCCTGCAGGAATTCACGATAGGAATCCACCTGGATGGCGAGCAGGAACGGCACTTCGAGAATCGAGCGCTGCTTGCCGAAATCCTTGCGGATACGCTTTTTTTCGGTGAACGAATAGGACGTCATGAGGTCTTCCACCTTGTTGTGCGGATCGTGCGCCCACGATCCGAAGGGAACTTGAAATTGTCAGTTGGAAGTCGCTGGTATTGCCGGCACCAGCACGCCTTCTCCCGCTACTTCCAACTGCCAACTCGTCTGCATCCACTCCCCCGCTGCCGCGCTCTGCGCTGGCCTGCCGGGGTCTGACCGCAGCCCGTGTTGGGCTTTTTCTGCTTTTGAAACAGTCGACCAACAGTCGACCCTACCGGTACTGCAACAACGACCAAAGGCCGGGGGCTTACGCCCCCAGCCTTGGCTGCATCGCCGTGAATCGGTGACGATGCAAGGTAACTGTTTACTTGACTTCGACAGTCGCGCCAGCAGCTTCCAGGTCCTTCTTCATCTTCTCGGCGTCGTCCTTCGAAGCGCCTTCCTTCAGGACGCCACCGGCTTCGGCCAGGTCCTTCGCTTCCTTCAGGCCCAGGCCGGTGATGGCGCGGACGGCCTTGATGACTTCGACCTTCTTGTCGCCGGCCGACTTCAGGGTGACGGTGAACTCGGTCTGCTCTTCAACAGCAGCGGCCGGGCCAGCGGCAGCAGCCACGGCAACCGGAGCAGCGGCGGAGACGCCGAACTTCTCTTCGATGGCCTTGACCAGCTCCATCACTTCCATCAGGGACTTCTCGGCGATGGCGTCGACGATCTGTTCGTTGGTAAGGGACATGATTAATACCTTTGGATGATTTTCTGGGTTGAGGTTCCGTCAGGAACCACGGTAAGTCGAAACTCAGGCGGTCTCGGCGGCCGGCTCGGCAGCGTCGGCGGCGACGTCGCCACCACCCTGCTTCTCGCCAACGGCCTTGATGGCGCGGGCAAACATCGTGACCGGCTCGGTCAGGACGCGGGCCAGCATGGCCAGGGCCTGGTCGCGGGTCGGCAGCGAGGCCAGCACTTCGACGTGGCTTGCCGGGAACACTTCGCCACCGATGGCGACGACCTTAGCCTTCAGCTTGTCGTTGCCCTTGGCGGCTTCCTTGATCAGGCGACCGGCAGCGCCGGGCTCCTCGAGCGAGAACGCGTACAGCAGCGGACCAACCATCTGGTCCTGGGCGACTGCGAACTCGGTGCCTTCAACGGCGCGCGAAGCCAGGGTGTTCTTGACAACCTTCAAGAAAACACCGGTTTCACGAGCCTGCTTGCGCATCGCGGTCATCTGGGCGACCGTGGTGCCAGCGTATTCGGCTGCGATCAAGGAGTGGGCCTTGGCGGCGACGTCTGCCAGCTCGGCGACTACTTCTTGCTTCTGGGACAGATTGAGAGCCATTGCACTCCTCCTATTGAACTCCGCTTACGGCTCCTGCCGTGTGCGGTCCTGTGCGGCATCCGTCCTGGACGCCGGGAACATCGGGATGATGTTCCGGGGGTGGGCCGTTCTAGACCTGGAGTGGGCCAACCTGGGAAACCCAGACGTGCGTGAACCAGAAAAACTCCAGAAGGGCACCATCTACGCAGGGTGATTCCGGGGAATCGATTAAGCGCTCATGACTGCTCCGGCGGCGACTCCTTGCCAGATCGAGCTTCCGTGCCCGTCGCCGGTATTGCCACGACCGCGCCTGCGGTCTTTGACGGCTACCGCGGGCGATGTAAGGCCAGCGATGCCTTCAAATGTCACGGTCACGGCACCGAAGGTACCGTGACCGCTTGAAACAATTACTTCAGGGTCAGCGACGACTGGTCGACGGTGACGCCCGGGCCCATCGTCGAGCTGACCGAAACCTTCTGCAGGTAGGTGCCCTTCGAGGTGGCCGGCTTGGCCTTGATCAGGTCCAGCAGCAGCGCGGTCAGGTTCGACTTCAGCGCGTCTTCGGCGAAGTCGGCCTTGCCGATGGTGCAGTGGATGATGCCGGCCTTGTCGGTGCGGTAACGGACCTGACCCGACTTGGCGTTCTTCACGGCTTCACCCGGGTTCGGGGAAACGGTGCCGACCTTCGGGTTCGGCATCAGGCCGCGCGGGCCCAGCACGGTGCCCAGCTTACCGACGACGCGCATGGCGTCCGGGGTCGCGATGACGACGTCGTAGTTCAGATCGCCGGCCTGCATCTTCTCGGCCAGATCATCCATACCGACGGCTTCGGCGCCAGCGGCCAGGGCTTCGTCAGCCTTGGCACCGGCCGGAGCGAACACGGCGACGCGGACCGACTTGCCGGTACCGGCCGGCAGCACGGTGGAGCCACGGACCTGCTGGTCGGACTTCTTCGCATCGACGCCCAGGCGCACAGCGACGTCGATCGACTCGACGAACTTGGCCTTGGTGGCGCTCTTCAGGATGTTGATCGCGTCCTCGAAGGCGTATGCCTTGCCCGGAACGACGGCGGCCTTGATGGCCTTCTCACGCTTGGTCTGTGCCATCTTATTAACCCTCCACCACGAGGCCCATGGAACGGGCAGAGCCAGCGATGGTACGCACGGCGGCGTCCAGGTCGGCGGCAGTCAGATCCGGTTCCTTCGCCTTGGCGATCTCTTCCAGCTGCTTACGGGTGACCTTGCCGACCTTCTCGGTGTTCGGGCGCTTGGAGCCCGACGAGATGCCAGCGGCCTTCTTCAGCAGGGTGGTGGCCGGGGTGCTCTTGGTGATGAAGGTGAACGTACGGTCCGAGTAGGCCGTGATGATCACCGGAACCGGCAGGCCCGGCTCGAGCTTCTGCGTGGCAGCGTTGAACGCCTTGCAGAATTCCATGATGTTCAGACCGCGCTGACCCAGCGCAGGACCGACCGGCGGCGAGGGGTTGGCCTGACCGGCCTTCACCTGCAGCTTGATGTAACCGACAACTTTCTTTGCCATGTGAGTACTCTCCGGGTGCTAGCGCCTTTCGACAACAGGCTCCCCATCGGACCGGGAATCACGCGTCCCGGCATCGCGTTTTGAAATCATGCTGAAGGCCACCTTGCGGCGGCCTCGTCCTGCTGGCTTCCCAGCGGGGAGCCGCGCACTATATCAGGTTTTTTCTTCACATGCCTGAAGCGGCACGTAAACGAGAGAAACCGGGCAGCGCCCGGTTTCTGGTCCCGTAGCGGTCGAGCTTGCTCGACCCACGGCCGGATCAGACGGCCTTTTCGACCTGGCCGAACTCGAGTTCGACCGGAGTGGCACGACCGAAGATCAGCACCGAGACGCGCAGACGGCTCTTCTCGTAGTTGACTTCTTCGACGACGCCATTGAAATCGTTGAACGGGCCGTCGGTAACGCGGACCATCTGGCCCGGCTCGAACAGCACCTTCGGACGCGGCTTCTCGACACCTTCCTGAACGCGATTCAGGATGGCTTCGGCCTCGGAATCGGCGATCGGCAGCGGACGGTCGGCGGTGCCGCCGATGAAGCCCATCACGCGCGGGGTTTCCTTGACCAGGTGCCAGCTTTCGTTGTCGATGCGCGGAATACCGGCTTCTTCGTGGGTCTCGATCTGGACCAGCACGTAACCCGGGAAGAACTTGCGCTCGGAGCGGCGCTTCTGGCCAGCGCGCATCTCGACCACTTCTTCGGTCGGGACCAGGACATCGCCGAAGCGCTCTTCCATGCCGTCACGGACGATGCGATCGCGCAGAGCCTGCGCCACCGACTTCTCGAAGCCCGAATAGGCGTGAACGACGTACCAACGCTTCATGCAATTCTCCTTAGCGGCTCAGGAACAACTGAACCAGCCACTGAATGACGTAATCGAACCCACCCAGCAACAGACTGAGAATGGTCACCACCACCATCACGACCCAGGTCATGCGGATGGCTTCCTGGCGCGTCGGCCAGACCACCTTGCGCAGTTCGAAGCGCGACTCGGAGAGGAATTCGCGGGTGTCGCGCCCCTTGCCGGTCAGCATGAACACGCCGATACCGCCAACCAGACCGACCACGACCGCCAACGCACGCAGCTGACCCGCCCACGCACCCAGCTGGGTGGCGCGACCGGAGTCGGCGGAGAACCAGAACCAGACGAACAGACCGGCCAGCACCAGCAGCGATGCGGCGACGTACTTGACGATATCCCCGCCGTTGGCGGAGCTGTCCTTGGAGTGTTCGATCTTGCTATTCATCCGACTGTGTCTGCTTTAGCGGCCCAGGCCGCTGGATAAGGTGGGCAGATGGCACGCCAGGAGGGACTCGAACCCCCAACCTGCGGTTTTGGAGACCGCTGCTCTGCCAATTGAGCTACTGGCGTACGTATTGAAACTTGCCTTCCCTTAGACGGCGAAGGCGGACCGAGGTTCCCGGCCCGCCATTCGCGTAACCGGCGGCGCTATGCAACCACCGGTACTGCAGGCTTACTCGATGATCTTCGAGACCACGCCGGCGCCGACGGTACGGCCGCCTTCGCGGATGGCGAAGCGCAGACCTTCGTCCATTGCCACCGGATTGATCAGGGTGACTTCCATCTTGACGTTGTCACCCGGCATCACCATTTCGACGCCTTCCGGCAGCTTGGCGGCGCCGGTGATGTCGGTGGTGCGGAAGTAGAACTGCGGACGGTAGCCGTTGAAGAACGGGGTGTGGCGGCCGCCCTCGTCCTTCGACAGGACGTACACTTCGCCTTCGAACTTGGTGTGCGGCTTGATCGTGCCCGGCTTGGCCAGTACCTGGCCACGCTCGACGTCGTCACGCTTGGTGCCGCGCAGCAGCAGGCCAGCGTTGTCGCCTGCCTGACCCTGGTCCAGCAGCTTGCGGAACATTTCAACGCCGGTCACGGTGGTCTTCTGCACCGGACGGATGCCGACGATTTCGATTTCGTCGCCAACCTTGATCACGCCGCGCTCGATACGACCGGTCACCACGGTGCCGCGGCCCGAGATCGAGAACACGTCTTCCACCGGCATCAGGAACGGCTTGTCGATCGCACGCTCCGGCTCCGGAATCCAGCTGTCCAGCGCGTCGACCAGCTTCAGGATGGCCGGCACGCCGATGTCGCTCTGGTCGCCTTCCAGCGCCAGACGGGCCGAACCGGCGATGATCGGGGTGTCGTCGCCCGGGAACTCGTACTTGCTCAGCAGCTCGCGCACTTCCATCTCGACCAGCTCGAGCAGCTCGGCGTCGTCCACCATGTCGGCCTTGTTCAGGAACACGACGATGTACGGCACGCCGACCTGGCGCGACAGCAGGATGTGCTCACGGGTCTGCGGCATCGGGCCGTCAGCGGCCGAGCACACCAGGATCGCGCCGTCCATCTGGGCGGCACCGGTGATCATGTTCTTGACGTAGTCAGCGTGGCCCGGGCAGTCAACGTGGGCGTAGTGACGGATCGGGGATTCGTATTCGACGTGCGCGGTCGAGATCGTGATGCCACGCGCCTTTTCTTCCGGCGCGGCGTCGATCGAGGAGTAGTCCTTGAACTCGCCACCGAAGCGCTCGGCACCGATCTTGGTCAGTGCGGCGGTCAGCGTGGTCTTGCCGTGGTCGACGTGACCGATGGTGCCGACGTTGACGTGCGGCTTGGTGCGCTCGAACTTACCCTTGGCCATGGCTGCTTATCTCGAATTCGTCTGAGAGGTGATGCTTAAGATGGTGCTCACGAAAGGAATCGAACCTTCGACCTCTTCCTTACCAAGGAAGTGCTCTACCGACTGAGCTACGTGAGCCGAGTTTTGCATTATGACATGAACTCGATAATATTCAAAGTTCATTCAATGGAGCGGGAGACGGGAATCGAACCCGCACCATCAGCTTGGAAGGCTGAGGTTCTACCATTGAACTACTCCCGCGCCGGGAATGTCACAACGTGAAACTGGTGGAGGGAGGTGGATTCGAACCACCGAAGGCGTAAGCCAGCAGATTTACAGTCTGCCCCCGTTGGCCGCTTGGGTATCCCTCCTTACCACCCCATTCCGTTGCCGCCGAAGCGTTGCGGTGTGTGGTGGTGAGCCGCTTATTCTGCTGATGGGACGGGGGGCTGTCAACGCTTTTTTCCATTTTTTTCACACGCTGTCGCAAACCCATTGATACGCAAGGTTATTGCCCGGGAACCGGCAGGGTCTCGTTGGCGAAAATTGCGACATGAGGGACGCCGTCGCCGCCGATCCAGCCCCGATACATGCCCTGGGTGTTGAATGGCGTGGCCATTTTTCCGTCTGCAGCGAGCACGATCGCACCGCCGTCACCCCCCATCTGCGGAATCGTCTCGTTGATCACGCCCTTGCCGGCCTGTTCCGGCGTCTGCCCCTGGTAGCGCATGCGTGCGCAGATCTCGTGCGCGGCCGCGGTGCGGATGTAGTACTCGCCCCAGCCGGTGCCGGACACCGCACAGCGCGCATCGGCCCAGGTGCCTGCACCGATGATCGGCGAGTCACCCACCCGGCCATAGCGCTTGTTGGTCATGCCACCAGTGGAGGTACCGGCGGCCAGGTGCCCCTGCGCATCCAATGCGACCGCACCGACGGTCCCGAAGTGCTTTGCAGTCTCCAGGTCGGCATGCGCCTGGCCACTGGCCTCTTCTTTCAGTGCACGCTGCAGCTGCTGCCAACGCTTCTCCGTACGGAAGTAGGAGGGATCGACCAGAGACATCCCCTGCTCGACCGCGAAGGCTTCGGCGCCCTGCCCGACCATCATCACGTGCCTGGATTTCTGCATCACGGTCTGCGCCAGCAGGATCGGGTTGCGCACCCGCTGCACGCCGGCCACCGCGCCTGCAGCCTGGGTGGCCCCGTCCATCACTGCGGCATCCAGCTCGTTGTGGCCGTCATGGGTGAACACCGCGCCCTTGCCGGCGTTGAAGGTGGGATCGTCCTCCAGGACGGTGATCGCAGCGGTGACTGCAGCCAACGCGGGGCGACCCGCCGCCAGCTCCGCATGCCCCTTCAACAGGGCCGCCCGCAGCGCGTCACGTGCGGCCTTTTCCTCGGCCGGCGACAGGTCCTTGCGCTCGACGCCGGCGCCGCCGTGGATGACCAGCAGCGGTGAAGCCGCCGGTGCGGCCTGGGCAAGCATGGGCAGGGACAACAGTGCGGACAGCGCCAGGCGCAGTTTCATCGGTTACGTCTCCAGCAGAACGAGGGAATGGATTGCGGGGTAGTGCCGGCCGCTGGCCGGCAGGGGCGCATCAGGGAAGGTGAGTTGCCGGCCAGCGGCAGGCACTACCGAAGCGTGAACTCAATCTCGCCGTCGCTGACGTCGGCCACGGCCTGGTAGTCGGCGTCGGCCTGGAAGTCATCCAGGCGCATGCGGCTGCCGCTGGCGACCACCGTTACCGGTACCGCGTGGAAGCGCAGCGGCTCGCCCTCGACCAGACGGTCGGCATCGCGGCCGGGGCTGACCACCCAGACCTTGCCTTCGCCGTCGGCGCTGTAGACCTGCGCCTGGCCATCGGGCTCCACGCACAGGGCGGTGTCCTCGTCGACGCCGATGCCGACGATGTCGGGGTCGCCACTGTCCTGCGCGGCGCGCGCCACGAACACGATCAGGCGGCCGAGCCGATCGCGCTTGTCGAAGTGGGTGTCGGTGACCACGCGCTGCAGGTAGGGCATCTGCAGGAAGCCACTGTCCATGGTCACCGCACTGCCCATCGGGTCGGCCAGCGCACCGGCGGAGGTGATGCTGCCGCCGTCCATCGCGCCGTAGGCGTAGCCACCGAGGATGGCCAGCCCGGCGCTGGTACCGGCAATCGGCTTGCCGGCGCGCACATGGGCATTGAGCGCGCGGTTGAGCGCGGTGCCCTTCCAGAAGCGGATGTAGCGCGACTGGTCACCACCGGCAATGAAGATGGCATCGGCCGCAGCCACCACGCGCAGCACGGCCGGATCGTCGGCGCCGCGGCGGCTGTCGAAGACCAGCGTCTGCACTGCGGTGGTCCCGCCAATCTCGCGATACAGGCGGTCCTGCAGTTCATCACTGCCAGAAGCGCGCAGGATCAGCACGCGGCCGTTGCCGGCCTGCTTCAGCCACCAGTGAAAGGCCTCCGGCACCCATTCGCCACCGCCCATCAGCATCATGGCCGGCGCGCGCGGGCCGGGCCGGGGTGCGTCGAGATCCCCGGCTTCGTAGTAGGCGAAGCCCGGGCCCTGCAGGTCCTGCGCAAGGGCGGCCAACGGCACGGCCAACACCAGCAGCGCCAGCCAGGCGAAGGGGGCACGCAGGGTGCAATGGAGGCGTCGCATCTTGATCTCCCTGAACAAAATCGACTTGCAAGCGTTTTCACTCTTTGCCAGATAGGGACCCAGTAGTCAAGGGCATGAAAAAGGCGTTAAATGCGCGCGCCCATTCCGGAAATCTGAATGGGGGACAGGGCCCCTCCTCTGCGGGCCGGCTTCATTTTCGAGAATTCCTCATGCGTAGAAAGGCGATGGCGTGGTCGATCCAGCTGGCGTTGATGGGCGTGGCTGCTTCCGCGGCGGCCCAGGCACCGGCTTCCTCTTCGGTTCAACAACTGGATGCGGTGCAGGTCACCGGTTCGCGCATTCCGCGCGCCCAGGTGGAAGGCCCCGCCCCGATCACGGTGATCAGCGCCGAGCAGATCCGCTCCAGCGGCTTCACCAGCGTGCCCGACGTGCTGCGCTCGATGACCCAGAACGGCGGTGAGACGCAGAGCCAGCAGTCGTCCAGCGGCGCCGACTTCTCGCCGGGCGCCCAGCAGGTGGACCTGCGCGGGCTGGGCCCGAATCACACGCTGGTGCTGGTCAATGGCCGCCGCATCGCCGACTTCCCGATGCCGTTCAAGGGCCGCAGCAACTTCACCGACGTCTCCAACATCCCGCTGGGCATGATCGAGCGCATCGAAGTGCTGACCGGCAGTGCCTCGGCCATCTACGGTTCGGACGCGATCGCCGGCGTGGTCAACTTCATCCTGAAGAAGAAGGCCGACGGCACCACCGTCGACATGCGCATGGGCACCACCAGCGAAGGCGGTGGCGAGTCGTTCGACATGAGCCTGGCCAGTGGCTTCAGCCGTGGCAACTTCAACGCCGTGTACAGCGTTGAACTGCAGTCGCAGACCCCGCTGTGGGCGTACGAGCGCGATATCCAGGATTCGACCCAGGACGGCCCCACCGAGGGCTCACGCATCGCACGCCGCGCTTACCTGCGCACGGACTACAACGACGACTACCTGGATCCGGGCGCGGCCACCTGCGAAGCGCTGGCCGGGCAGAACCAGGGCAGCACCTACCGCGCCTACCGCCCGCGCTACGGTTACTACTGCGGCAGCGACAGTTCGATCGGCTACGGCACCATCCTCAGCAAGCGCCGCGGCGCCAATGGCTACGCCTCGCTGAGCTACGACTTCGACAACGGCCAGCAGTGGTTCGCCGATGTGCAGCTGGGCTACCACACGATGTCGCTGATGCGCGACGTCACCAAGTGGGGCCGCATGGACGCCAACGGCGATGAGTCGGGCTATTTCAACAACCAGGCCACCGGCGAGATCGAGTTCTGGCAGCGCCAGTTCTCGCCCGAGGAGATGGGTGGCCTGCGCAATGCAATGGTGCGCAGCACGCAGAAGACCTTCAGCGTGACCACCGGCTTCAAGGGCAACCTGGCCGGCAACTGGGACTACGAAGCGGCCCTGAGCCATTCGCAGTACCAGTCGCGGATCAGCTGGGCACAGATCATCGCCGCCAAAGCCAATGACCTGTTCCTGGGCCCACAGCTGGGCGTGGACGACGACGGCTTCCCGATCTACAACGCCGACCCGTCGCGCCTGTACCGGCCGCTGACCCGCGCCGAGTACGATTCGATCGCGGCGCGCACCACCTACACCCCGAAGTCGCGCACCGAGACGGCTGCGTTCACGCTGACCAATTCCGCGCTGTTCGGCCTGCCGGGCGGTGATGCTGGCTTCGCCGCGACCGTGGAAGTGGGCCAGCAGGCGTACTCGCTCAATCCCGATCCGCTGGCGACCCAGTACTACTACTACAGCTGGAAGGATTCGGACGGCAACGGTTCGCGCAACCGCTGGGCGACCGCTGCGGAGCTGCGCATGCCGCTGCACGAGACGGTCAACCTGAGCGTGGCCGGCCGCTACGACCAGTACCGCTATTCCGGCCACACCATCGGCAAGGCGACCTGGAGCGGTGGCCTGGAATGGCGCCCGATCGACACCCTGCTGGTGCGTGGTTCGTACGGCACCGCGTTCCGTGCGCCGGACCTGCACTACGTGTTCGCCGGCCCGGGCAACGACGAGACTGACGTAGTGGATCTGTACGACTGTCGCGTCAATGGCACCGAATGCGACGAAGACGTCAGCATCATCCGCAGCCGCACCGGCAACCGCCAGCTCGACCCGGAAACCAGCACCTCGTGGAGTGCCGGCTTCGTCTGGTCGCCGGCAATCGGCCTGGACCTGTCGGTGGACTGGTTCGACATCGACATGCGCAAGCAGGTGCAGGACATGGACGTGCGCACGATCCTGGCCAGCGAAGCGAACTGCCGCCTCGGCAGTGCCGACATCAACTCGCCGACCTGCGTGGACGCGCTCGACCGCATCACCCGCACCAGTGATGGCCGCCTGTACGGCGTGCGTGTCGCCCCGATCAACGTCGCCCGCGAATCCACCTCCGGCATCGACATTGGCCTGCGCTACCGCCTGCAGACCGGCATCGGCGACTTCATCCTCAACGGCACCCACACCTGGGTGAAGAAGCACGATTTCCAGCGCTACCCCGGTGATCCGATCCAGGACCAGTTCGCGGTCAACAGCAACTTCGACATCCCGCGTACCAAGACCAGCCTGAGCGTGACCTGGGAGAAGGACGCGTGGTCGGCCACGGTCTATGGTTCGCGCCTGGGCAAGCTGCCGACCTCGGACAGCTACGACCAGGTATTCAAGTGGGACAGCGGTGACAGCCCGTACATCAAGGCAACCTACCGCTACAACGCGTCGCTGCAGTACCGCTTCGACGACCACTCGCGCCTGTCGCTGTCGGTGGTCAACGTGTTCAACAAGATGCCGCCGAAGGACGCCACGTACACCGCGTATCCGTACTACGACGTGTCCTGGTTCGACAGCGTCGGCCGCACCATCAACCTGCAGTACACCCACAAGTTCGGTGGCAGCGCGCTGTAAGGCACGCCGCATTGCAGAACGTGGACGACAAGGCCCGCCATTGGCGGGCCTTGTTGTTCATGCACACCGCACCCGGTAGATGCCCACCTTGGTGGGCATTCGTTGCCGCGCACTCGCCCTGGGTTTTCCACACCGCACGTGGAAAGCGATGGGGGTTTGGTGTGGACAAGTCCCTGCGAGCCACGCATTGCAATGGTTTCGAAGGGTGGCAATTTTTTGTCCAGACAGAATCCGGGTTTTCCACATGCGCCGTGGAAAGCGATGGGAACTAGGTGTGGACAAGTAAGTGGGAGTGTTGCCACGCAAGCGTTTCGAAGCATGGCGAAAATTTATCCACACTGCCCGGGCAATCCCTGTAGAACCGCCCCCATGCTCGGCTCCGGCTGGCATCAGCCGAGCATGGGCTCGGCCCTGCAGCGATACGCAGGGTTTTCCACACCGTGCGTGGAAAGCGGTGGGGGTTTGGTGTGGACAAGTACTTGCGAGCCCTGTGCCGCAGGCGCTTCAGAGCATGATCAATTTTTGTCCACGCATGCAACCGACGCCGGAAACGCGAACGCCCCGCACAAGGCGGGGCGTCCTGGGTCGATCCGCTGCTGCTGGATCAGACGTTGAAGCGGAAGTGCAGGATGTCGCCTTCCTGCACGCGGTATTCCTTGCCCTCCAGGCGCAGGCGACCGGCTTCCTTGGCGCCGGCTTCGCCCTTGTACTTGATGAAGTCGTCATACGCGATGGTTTCGGCGCGGATGAAGCCCTTCTCGAAGTCGGTGTGGATGACCGCGGCAGCCTGCGGGGCGGTGGCGCCCTTGCGCACGGTCCACGCGCGGACTTCCTTCACGCCGGCGGTGAAGTAGGTCTGCAGGCCGAGCAGGCTGTAGGCCGCGTTGATCACGCGGTTCAGGCCCGGCTCGCTCAGGCCCAGGTCGGCGAGGAAGGTATCGCGGTCTTCGTCGTCGAGCTGGGACAGCTCTTCTTCGATCGCGGCCGACACCGGCACCACCTGCGCGCCTTCAGCGGCGGCATGCGCGCGCACGGCTTCCAGGTGCGGGTTGTTGTCGAAACCGTCTTCCAGCACGTTGGCGATGTACATCACCGGCTTCAGGGTCAGCAGGAACAGATCGCGCACCAGCGCCTTCTCTTCCTCGTCCAGGCCCACCGAACGGCCGGACTTGCCGTCGGACAGCGCCGCCTGCAGCTTGGCCAGCACCGGCTTGCGCGCCGCGGCGTCCTTGTCGCCGCCCTTGGCCGCACGCTCGGCACGGTTCAGCGCCTTCTCGACGCTGTCCAGGTCGGCCAGCGCCAGCTCGGTATCGATGGTTTCGATGTCCGAGATCGGGTCGACCTTGTTGTTGACGTGGATGACATCGGCGTTCTCGAAGCAGCGCACCACGTGGGTGATCGCATCGACTTCGCGGATGTGCGCCAGGAACTTGTTGCCCAGGCCTTCACCGCTGGCGGCACCGGCCACCAGGCCGGCGATGTCGACGAACTCGACCGCGGTCGGGATGACCTTCTGCGGGTTGATGATCGCTGCCAGCTCGTTCAGGCGCGGATCCGGCACCGGCACGATGCCGACGTTCGGCTCGATGGTGCAGAACGGGAAGTTCGCTGCGGCGATACCCGCCTTGGTCAGCGCATTGAACAGGGTCGACTTGCCGACGTTGGGCAGGCCGACGATGCCGCATTTGATACCCATGGGTGACAGCTCTCTGGGGTGAAAGTGATTGGTGAAACAGCGCGCGCGCTGCTTGGCCAATCCATCTCGGTGTCGATCATTGTGTGCCAACCAAGGTTGGCACCTACCGAAAGCGGGCTATTTCGGGGTATGAAGCCGCTTCATCGCTTCGCTGAAGTCGCCCTGCACTGCCAGCGGCAGCACGTCGATGGCATCGTCGATGGCGCGCGAAATCAGTACGTCATCATCCTTGGAAGGGCGTCCCAGCACCCAACCCACCACGCGGTCCTTGTGGCCAGGATGGCCGATACCCACGCGCAGGCGATGGAACTTGCCGTGGCCGAGCAGGCGGATGGTGTCGCGCAGGCCGTTCTGGCCACCGTGGCCACCGTCGAACTTCAGCCGCGCCACGCCGGGCGCCAGGTCCAGTTCGTCGTGGGCCAGCAGGGTTTCTTCCGGCTCGATCTTCCAGAACCGCTGTGCGGCGGTGACCGACTTGCCGCTGAGGTTCATGAAGGTGGCGGGCTTGAGCAGCCACACCGTCTGCCCGGCGATCTCGACCTTGGCGGTCTCACCGAACAGCTTGCTGTCCACATTCCATCGTGCACCGGCTTTTTCCGCCAGGGCCTCAACGAAATGAAACCCGGCATTGTGCCGGGTCCGGGCGTGTTCCGATCCGGGGTTGCCCAGACCGACGATCAGTCGCAGTCCTGCCATGGTTCCTTCCAATACGGTGCCTGCCCGGAGGCAGGCACCGTAGCGGTATTACTCGGCGGCAGCCGCTTCTTCGTCAGCCGCGTCGGCCTTGCCGGCCTTAGCGGTGACGATGGCGTCGTCGTGGTCCTTGCCCAGCGCCAGGGCCGGGATTTCCACGCCCTTCGGCAGCTTGATGTCGGACAGGTACACCACGTCACCGGCCTTCAGCTCGCCCAGGTCGACTTCGATCGACTCCGGCAGGTCCTTCGGCAGGCAGGTGATGGTCACTTCCTTCAGTTCGTGGGTGACCACGACGTCGGCAGCCTTGCCGGCCGGCGAGGTGTCTTCGTTGACAAAGTGCAGCGGGACCGAAGCGGTCAGGGCTTCGTTCTCGTTCACGCGCTGGAAGTCCAGGTGCATGATCAGCTGCTTGTACGGGTGGCGCTGCATGTCACGCAGCAGGACCTTCTGCACCTGGCCATCCAGGTTCAGGTCCAGGATCGAGGCATAGAACCACTCGTTCTGCTGGGCCAGCCAGATTTCGTTGTGGTCCAGGCTGATGGCGACCGGCTCGGCGTTGCCGCCGTACACGATGGCCGGGATCACACCGGCGTGACGCAGGCGGCGGCTCGCACCCTTACGCTGCAGTTCACGCTTGGTGACCTTGATTTCATGGGTCTTCGACATTTTCGACTACTCAGGTTGTTGCCGCGCCCTGCGGCGTGGCGGTTGAAGATGCTTCCGCGACCAGAAGCATCCGGGTATGCCCCCGCCGTTGCCGGCAGGGGCGAAGAACTCAGTCGACGTACAGCGAGCTGACCGACTCGCCGAAGGCGATGCGGCGCATCGTTTCGGCCAGCATTTCCGCCACGCTCAGCTGGCGGATCTTGCTGCACACCCGCGCCGCGTCCTTCAGCGGGATGGTGTCGGTCACCACCAGCTCGTCGAGCTGGGAATTGGTGATGTTGTCCACCGCCGGGCCCGACAGCACCGCATGGGTGCAGTAGGCAGCGACCTTGAGCGCACCGCGCGCCTTCAGGGCAGCAGCAGCGGCGCACAGGGTGCCGGCGGTGTCGACGATGTCATCGACCATCACGCAGGTCTTGCCTTCGACGTCACCGATGATGTTCATCACGGTGGAGACGTTGGCGCGCGGGCGGCGCTTGTCGATGATCGCCAGGTCGGCGTCATCCAGGCGCTTGGCCACCGCACGGGCGCGGACCACGCCGCCCACGTCCGGCGAGACAACAATCAGGTTCTCGGTGCCGTAGGCGCGCCAGATGTCGGCCAGCAGCAGCGGGGACGCATACACGTTGTCCACCGGAATATCGAAGAAGCCCTGGATCTGGTCGGCGTGCAGGTCGACGGTCAGCACGCGATCAGCGCCAGCGGTGCTGAACATCTTCGCCGCCAGCTTGGCGGTGATCGGCACGCGCGAGGAACGCATGCGGCGATCCTGCCGCGAGTAACCGAAGTACGGCACCACGGCGGTCACGCTGGCCACCGATGCGCGCTTGAGCGCGTCGATCAGCACCAGCAGTTCCATCAGGTTTTCCGCGCTCGGCGCGCAGGTCGGCTGGATCACGAACACGTCCTGCTTGCGGACGTTCTCTTCGATCTCCACCTGCACTTCACCATCGGAGAAGTGCGAGACCAGCGCCTTGCCCGGGCGAACCCCCAGTTCCTTGCAGATGTTCTGCGCCAGACGTTTGTTGGCGTTGCCGGAAAAGACCAGCAGGTTCGGGGACTCTTGCATCATGATTGTCTCGGGCGGGGACGAGTGGCGGGGATCCGGAGTCGGCAAGGACCCCGATGGACCCTTGCTGCTGACAACACCGCGGTTGTTTCCACGTCCCGCGCGGGCGATGCGCTGGAAGGCGCGGACACAGCCGCTATTGGCAGGGGCGGTAGGATTCGAACCTACGAATGCCAGGATCAAAACCTGGTGCCTTGGGCCTCTTGGCGACGCCCCTGCATTGATAAATCAGTGTTGCTCGAGTGCATCCAGCAGTGGCGAACGCGCAACGCCCGCTGCCACCCTTGCCCGCAACTCCTTCGGCAACTTCGACCGTCCCTGCTCTGCGGCAGACTGCGATGCGAACTCGACGAAACAACCACTTCCCGAACCGGTCAGCCGCGCCGTGCCGATATCGCTCAACGCGGCGAACGCTGCCTCGACGGCAGGCTCACGGCGGCGCAGCACCGGTTCGAACGCGTTCCCGACCAGGGTTCCGGAAGCGAAGTCCTCTATTTTCGCCACTGGGCTGTCGCGCGTCAAATCCGGGTCTGCGAACAGGGCCGGGGTGGGAACATGAACGCCCGGTTCAACCACCACATACCAGGCCGGTTCCAGCGCGATCGGCTGCAGGCGCTCGCCCACCCCTTCGGCCCAGGCATTGCGCCCGCGCACGAACACCGGCACGTCCGCCCCCAGGCGCAGGCCCAGCGCGGCAAGCGCGTCCTCGTCCAGACCGGCCCGCCACAGGCGGTTCAGCACCACCAGCACGGTGGCGGCATCGGACGAACCGCCGCCGAAGCCACCACCGGCAGATACATGCTTTTCAACGACGATGTCAGCACCTTGCGCGACATTTGCCACTTCTTTGAGCAATCGCGCGGCACGCACCGCCAGATCATCGGCCTCGGCCACGCCAGCCAGCCCCTCGCCCTGCCGGCGCACCTGGCCGTCTTCACGCAGGCGCAGGCCGATGCGGTCGCCCCAGTCCAGCAGCCGGAACACGGTCTGCAGCTCGTGATAACCGTCGGCGCGGCGGCCGGTGATGTGCAGGAACAGGTTCAGCTTGGCCGGGGCCGGCCACCAGGACCAGCCCGCGTCGTCGACTGCCCCGCTCATGGCGCGCCCTGCCCCCACTGGTCCACCAGCAGGCGTACCTTGGCGTCGCCATTGCTGGCTTCGATCCGGCGCGGCAACGCCTGGTGCCCGGCCTCGGCCGGGTACCAGTCCAGGTACTGCACCTGCCAGCCCATCTGCTGCATGCGACGCGGCCGGCCTTCACCGTCGCGCTCGACCTTTTCCGGGCCAGCGGCGTCGCCGACCACCAGGCCACGGATCCACTCCGGCAGCTGGTTGACCGGAATGTCCCAGCCGGTCGCCTCCAGCAGCAGCTGCTGGGCGTCCTCGCCATCGCGCGGACCGCCGGCCAGCCCTTCCAGGCGGCCAGCTTCGGAATGGGTATCGCCGGTCAGCTTCCAGCTCTGCCGGGTCACCGGCGCGCTCAGCTCGACCACATAACGGCGCCCTTCCTGCTTCCAGTCGATGCGACCGCTGCCACCGTCCTTGCCCTTGCTGACCGCGACCCGGCCCTGGAAGGCCCAGTCCGGCTGTGCCTGCAGCGCGGCCACGCGTGCGGCCTCGGCCTGCGCCGCTTCGGCCGAAACGATCTCGACCACCGCCGGCGCCGGGATCTTCTGCGTGCCCACGCTGGTGCAGGCGCTGACCGCCAGGGTCGCGGCCGCCAACAGCAGCGGCCGGATCAGGGAAACACTCATGGATTGAATTTCTCGCGGGCGCGCAGCAGCGCGCGGTTTTCAGGGTCGAGCCTGGCCGCTTCCTCGAAGAAATGACGGGCCTCATCGTGCTTGCCCAGCACCCATAGCACTTCGCCAACGTGCGAAGCGATCTCCGGGTCCTTGGCCAGGGTCCAGGCCCGGCGCAGCTGCACCAGTGCCTCTTCCTTGCGGCCCAGGCGATACAGCACCCAGCCGTAGCTGTCGACGATGGCGGCGTTGTCCGGTTCGGCCACGCGGGCGCGGTCGATCAGCTCCAGTGCTTCCTGCAGGCGGCCGGTGCGATCGGCCAGGGTGTAACCCAGCGCGTTCAAAGCCGGCACGTTCTCCGGCTCGGTCACCAGGATCTTGCGCAGATCCGCCTCGGCGCGCGGGATGTCGTCGCGGCGTTCCCAGGTGAGCGCACGGGCGTACAGCAGGCCGTTGTCATCCGGGTAAGCGGCCAGGCCGCGGGCCAGCGCATCCAGTTCACCGGCGCTGTCGTCGGCGCGCTGGCGCAGTTCGGCTTCCAGCAGGTAGGCGTCGCGGCGCACATCGTCGTCGACCACAGCATCGGACTGGATCGCATGCACTTCTTCCAGCGCCAGCGGCAGGCGCCCGGCCAGGGCCTGGGCATTGGCTGCGCGCAGGCGCGCTTCGCTCAGCTCATCGCCACCGGGCACGCTGTGGTACCACTGCACCGCCTCGGGATAACGCTTCAGGTACTCGGCGATCTTGCCCAGCAGCAGGCGCTGCGCCGGGTCCGGCTTGGCCGCCTGCCGCGACAGTTCGTTGTAGAGATTGGAAAGCGCGGCCTTGTCGCCCTGCTTGGCCAGCAGCGAGGCGCGCATGCCCCAGGTCTGCACGTCCTGCGGGCCGAACGCCAGCACGCGCTCGGCGGCGGACGGCTGGCCGAGACTGTCATAGGCAATGGCCACCGCATTGCGCAGCTCCGGGTCCTGGCGGGTCTTCGGCTCCACATCGTGCAGCAGCGACAACGCCTTGCCGGTCTCGCCCGCCTGTTGCAGCTGGCTGGCACGCAGCAGCGCCACACGTGGCTCTTCCGGGAAGCGCTTGACCACTTCATCGATCATGCGCCGGGCCAGCTCGGGCTTTTCCATGCGCAGGGCAAGGCGGCCAAACTCCTGCCAGGCTTCGATCTTCGGCGGAATGGCATTGGCGTCGACCAGCTCACCCAGCACCTGCGCGGGCACCGCCGGATCACGGCCGCCACCGATCAGTGCGGCCAGGGCGAACTTCCAGCCGCGCTCGTCGGGGTCGGCCAGCAGGCCCTGCAGTTCGGTGCGGGCCGCCTTCACATCGCCCTGGCGCATGGCCAGTGCACCGGCCGCACTGCGCATGGTCAACGAACGCGGGGCGCGCTGCTGCCACAGGGCCAGGCCCTTGGCGGCGCTGGCATCATCGTTGGCGAGCATGGAAATGCGGGTCGCGCGCTCGGCCAGGCCGGCGTCGCCGTCGGTCTGCTGGGCCGCCTGCAGGTACCAGCGCGCGGCCTCGGCCAGCTTGCCGGCCTGCAGGGCGAACTCACCGGCCATCACCGGTTCCAGCGCCAGTTCCTCAGTGGCCGCAGCCCGCACGGGGGCCTTGGCCGGCACCGCCGCCAGGGCCTGGCTGCAGGCCAGGGACAGCAGCAGAACACTGGGGATGCGAATCAATGCGGGCATCGTCGGCATCGGGGCCTTAAAATGTCGTCCAATGGCCAGCAGCTTATCGCAAGCAACTGAACAATGACCCTGTGGGTGCTCGGACTGAATCACCAGACCGCACCGGTGGAGCTGCGCGAGCGCGCGGCCTTCGCCGGTGAGGCGTTGCCGCGCGCGCTCGGTTCGCTGCGCGATACTCCGCAGATCGCCGAGGCGGTGCTGCTGTCCACCTGCAACCGCACCGAGCTGTACGCCGTGGCCGATTCGGCACAGGCGCTGGACCAGTGGCTGCACACCCAGGCCGGCGACCTGCAGGGCTACCTGTACCAGCACGCTGACGCCGAGGCCGTGCGCCACCTGTTCCGGGTCGCCACCGGGCTGGACTCGATGGTGCTGGGTGAACCGCAGATCCTCGGCCAGGTGAAGGATGCCTGGTCGACCGCGCGCGACCATGGCCTGCTCGGCCAACGCCTGGACCGCCTGTTCCAGCAGACCTTCTCGGTGGCCAAGCGTGCGCGCACCGATACCCAGGTCGGCGCCAACCCGGTATCGGTGGCGTCGGCTGCGGTGCGCCTGGCGCAGAACGCGTTCGCGCGGCTGGACGATTCCACCGTACTGCTGGTCGGTGCCGGCGAGACCATCGAACTGGCTGCACGGCACCTGAGCGAAGGCAAGGTACGCCGGCTGCTGATCGCCAACCGCACCCTCGCCCACGCGCAGGAACTGGCCAGCCGACATGGTGGCGTGGCGCTGCCGCTGACCGAACTGGACCGCCACCTGGGTGAGGCCGACGTGGTGTTCTCGGCCACCGCTGCGCGCGAACCGGTGATCCATCGCGAAATGGTGGCCAAGGCCCTGCGCGCGCGCCGGCACAAGCCGATGCTGCTGTTCGACCTGGCCGTACCGCGCGACATCGAGGCCGAGGTCGGCACGCTCAACGACGCCTTCCTCTACACCGTGGACGATCTCGAACGCGCGGTGGAAGACAACCGCCGTGGTCGCCGCGAAGCGGCCGCCGAGGCCGAAGCGATCATCGACCTTCAGGTGTCGCGCTTCGTCGAGACCCAGCAGGCCAGTGCCCACCAGGCGCCGCTGCGACAGCTGCGCGCGTTCGGCGAAGCCACCCGTGCCGAGCTGCTGGAGCGCGCACGCCAGCAACTGGCCAACGGCAAGCCGGCCGACGAAGTGCTGGAGCTGCTTGCCCACGGCCTGACCAACCGCCTGCTGCATCCGCCGACCGCCGCCCTGCGTGCGGCCGCGCTGAGTGGCGATGCCGACCTGACCCGCGCCGCCGAGCGCCTGTTCCCGGCCACGCCGGGTTACCGCCACCCACCCGTGAGACCCGATGACGCCGACCCTGCGCCGTAAGCTGGAAGCGCTGGCCGAGCGCCGCGAAGAACTGGAACGCCTGCTCGCCGAACCCGATGTGGTCGCCGACAACACTCGTTTCCGCGACCTTTCGCGCGAATTCGCCCAACTTGAACCGATCGCCATCGCCCTGGCCGATGAAGCCCGTGCCAAGGCCGATCTGGCCGCCGCCGAAGGCATGCGCGCCGACCCGGACCTGCGCGAGCTGGCCGATGAGGAAATCGCTGCTGCACAGGCGCGCCTGCAGGAACTGGAGCAGGAGCTGGCGCTGCTGCTGGTGCCGCGCGACCCGCGTGACGAAGGCAACCTGTTCCTGGAAGTGCGCGCCGGTACCGGCGGCGACGAGGCCGCGATCTTTGCTGGCGACCTGTTCCGCATGTACGCCCGCTACGCCGAGCGCCAGGGCTGGAAGGTCGAGATCGAATCGGACAGCCCGGGCGAGCATGGCGGCTTCAAGGAAGTGGTGGCGCGCGTGGTCGGGCGTGGCGCGTTCTCGCGCCTGAAGTTCGAATCGGGCACGCACCGCGTGCAGCGCGTGCCGGCCACCGAATCGCAGGGCCGCATCCATACCTCGGCGGCCACCGTGGCGATCATTCCCGAGGCCGATGAGGTTGATGACATCGTCATCAACCCGGCCGACCTGAAGGTGGATACGTTTCGTTCGTCCGGTGCCGGCGGCCAGCACGTCAACAAGACCGAATCGGCCATCCGCATCACCCACGTGCCGACCGGCGTGGTGGTGGAATGCCAGACCGAGCGCAGCCAGCACGCCAACCGCGACAAGGCGATGAAGCGCCTGAAGGCACAGCTGCTCGATGCCGAGCGCCAGCGCCAGGACGCGGCGCAGGCCGAGTCGCGGCGCCTGCAGGTGGGCAGCGGTGACCGCAGCCAACGCATCCGCACCTACAACTTCCCGCAGGGCCGGATCACCGACCACCGCGTGGAAGGCCTGACCCTGTACGACCTGCCCAACGTGCTGGCCGGCGACCTCGACCCGCTGCTGCAGCGGCTCAGCCACGAGCACCAGGTCGACGCCCTGGCCCAGTTGTCGGCGGGCTGAGTCGCATGTCGGCCTGGCAGCAGCGGCAGCACCTGCAACAGGCGATTGCACGCCAGCCGGGCGACTTCGTCGCCTGGGTGATGCTGGCGGACCTGGAACTGGAAGCCGGCGACATAGCCGCCGGCGAGCAGGCCGCGCGCCGTGCACTGCAGCTGCGCCCGAACCACCCTGAAGCGCTGGCGCGGCTGGGCCGCGTGGCCTGGATGGCCGGCGCGCATGCCGATGCGGCGAAACTGCTCGGCCAGGCCTCGGCGTTGGCCCCGCAGCACCCGGGCATTGCCCTGTGGCTGGGCCATGCGCTGGAAGATGCCGATGATGCCGAAGGCGCGGCGGCAGCCTATCGCCGTGCGCATGCACTGATGCCGGGCGAACCCTATATCGCCGCCCAGCGCCTGGCCTGGCAGCGTCGCCTGTGCGACTGGCAGGACGTGGACGTGCTGGCGGCACAGGTACGTGGTGCACTTGCCTCTGGGCAGGGCGTGGTCGAACCGTTCGCGTTCCTCAGCGAAGATGCCAGCGCAGCCGAGCAGTTGGCCTGCGCGCGTGCCCGTGCATCCGCCGTTGCCGCTTCTGTGCGGCCGTTGCCGCCAGTGAAGGTGCGTTCCCAGGGCCCGCTGCGGGTCGGCTTCCTTTCCAATGGTTTCGGCGCCCATCCCACCGGATTGTTGACCGTGGCCCTGTTCGAGCAGTTGCGTCATGACCCGGCGTTGCAGCTGCACCTGTTCGCGTTGAACCACGATGACGGCAGCCGCATCCGCCAGCGCCTGCAGGTGGCCACGCAGCTGCATGATGTGGCCGCGCTGCGCCATGCAGACACTGCTGCACGCATCCGCGCACAGGGCATCGACCTGCTGTTCGACCTGCGCGGCTGGGGCGGCGGCGGTACGCCGGAAGTGCTGGCGATGCGCCCTGCCCCGCTGCAGTTGAACTGGCTGGCCTATCCCGGCACGTCCGGTGCGCCGTGGATGGATGCGGTGATCGGCGACAGCTTCGTTCTGCCGCCGTCACTGGAACCCCACTACAGCGAGCGCGTACTGCGCCTGCCGCGTGCGTTCCAGCCCTCGGACAACACCCGCTTGCTGGAACTGGCACCGTCCCGGGCCGAGTGCGGCCTGCCCGAACAGGGCGTGGTGTTCTGCTGCTTCAACAACAGCTACAAGCTCAATCCACGCAGCATGGGCCGCGCCTTCGCGGTGCTGCAGGCGGTGCCCGGCAGCGTGCTGTGGCTGCTGTCCGGTCCCGGCCAGGCCGACGCGCGCCTGCGCAGCGCCGCACAGGCCGCTGGCCTGGATCCGGCACGCCTGGTGTTCATGGCCAAGCTGCCACATCCGCAGTACCTGGCTCGCTATCCGCTGGCCGACCTGTTCCTCGACACGCATCCGTACAACGCGCACACCACCGCGTCCGACGCACTATGGGCCGGCTGCCCGGTGCTGACCTGCCCCGGCGACACCTTCGCCGCGCGCGTGGCCGGCAGCCTCAATCACCATCTGGGGCTGGCACGGATGAATGTCGCCGACGATGCGGCATTCATCGCCACCGCCAGCGCGCTGGGCAACGACCCGGCAGCACTGGCAGCGTTGCACGCCGAGCTGGCGCAGGCACGCGAGCGCAGTGGATTGTTCGACATGGCCAGCTTCGCCCGCGACCTGTCGGCGCTGCTGCAGCGACTGGCCGGCGAGCATGGCTGGCAGGGCCTCGACATCGCCTGAGCGATCCCTGCGCTACGCTCGGGCTCCCTCCCCGCGTGGTGTGATGATGGCCAAGCTCAAGCGCAAGGACTACGACGAACTGCTGCTGCCGCTGCAGCTGGAACTGACCGCGATGGCGCGCTGGGTGCAGCACAGCGGGCAACGCCTGCTGGTGCTGTTCGAAGGCCGTGATACCGCAGGCAAAGGCGGCGCGATCCAGGCCATCAGCCAGCACCTCAACCCGCGTCAATGCCGGGTGGTGGCACTGCCCAGGCCCACCGACCGCGAAGCCACCCAGTGGTATTTCCAGCGCTATGCCTCGCATCTTCCGGCCGCCGGCGAGATCGTGCTGATGGACCGCAGCTGGTACAACCGTGCCGGCGTGGAGCGGGTGATGGGCTACTGCAGCGAAACCGAGTACCAGCAGTTCCTGCATCAGGCGCCGGTATTCGAGCAACTGCTGGTGGACGACGGCATCCTGCTGTTCAAGTACTGGCTGTGCGTGGATCAGGAACAGCAGGAAAAACGCTTCGCCGAGCGCCACCTCGATCCGCTGAAGGGCTGGAAGCTCTCCCCGGTGGACCTGAAATCCCGCAGCAAGTACAGCGCCTACACCGAGGCCCGCGAGGCGATGCTGCGCGCGACGCATCGCGAGGCGGCGCCGTGGACGCTGGTGGATTTCAACGACCAGCGGTTGGGTCGGCTGACGCTGGTGCGCAACCTGCTGGACCGGTTGCCGGACACGCGGGTGGATGCACCGTTGCCGGAGCTGCCGAAGCTGAAGGGCAAGCTGCATCGCGAGCACTATGATGTGCTGAAGCCGATCGAGGACTTCCCGGTCGAGGATTAGGGTGGGTCGGCAGGGCCTGCGGCCCTGCACCTGCAGAGGCAACGACAACAGCCGGCTCTGGGAGTTTTGCTTGTTGGCTGGGGTGGTGTGGGTTGGCAGGACACGCCGTAAACCCATCCATGGGGGCTCGATGGCGCCATCCATGGCGCCAACGGTCCTGCCAACCCACACCGCCCCATTCCCGACGGATTTCCGGTGACGGAGGTAGATCCACGCCATGCGTGGATGAATCTCCATTGAAATCGATTATTTCGACAATTGAACGAAGAGCATCCACGCATGGCGTGGATCTACGTGTCGACCAAGGTCGACACCCACCAAGAGCAGGCCATGCATTCCGACAGATCGCGGAGAACTGTCGAAGGCGGGGTGGGTCCGGTGGCGGGGGCGTGAGCCGCATGGATGCGGCGACCGAGCTTACATGGACGTACTTGCAGCGCCCCCCGCCACCGGACCCACCCCGCCTACCCACAGGAAACCCCGCTTGGGCTGTTGCTTTTGCTGTTGCTGGGGTTGCCGGCCAGCGGCCGGCACTACCGCGGGTGCAGGGCCGCAGGCCCTGCCGCCCAACCCCATTACTTGGCAGCAGCGATCTGCTTTTCGATGTCGGCGGCCGTCACCGGGCCGAGGAAGGTGTGCGCCAGCTTGCCCTGCGGATCCAGCAGATGCGTCAACGGCAGGCCTCGCGGCGTGGCGAAGTCCGCCGGCGGATCGAACGGGTCCACGATCACGATCGGATAGGTCACCGGATGCTTGGTCAGGAACGACTGCATCTCCGGCACCTCAATATCCTCATAGGCCAGGCCAACCACCTCGATGTTGCTGCGCATCGCATGCAGCGCCGACAGCTCCGGCATCTCCTTGCGGCACGGGGCACACCAGGTCGCCCAGAAATTCACGATCACCCACTTGCCGCGGTGCGCCGCCAGGTCGTAGTCGCTGCCATCCACCGCCTTCATCCTCAGCGTGGGGAACTCGGCAGTGGTGCGCTCGGCCGGGGTCTCTTCGACCGGTGCCGGTGTGGTCGGCGTCGGAGCCTGTGCCGGCGGCTGGCTGCTGGCGGGGGTCGGCTCCTGCGCCGGCTTGCAGGCCGACAGCGCCAGCAGCAGGGCCAGCGGAAGCAGCAGCAACGGGGTCTTGCGGGTCATGGCATGTCTCCGGAATCGGTGTAGATATCGCTGACCTTGCGCTTGAGGCGTTCGCGCAGGGGCAGCCGCAGATCGTCCAGTGCCGCCAGCGCAGCACGGCCCAGTGTGTCGTCGCGGTATGGCAGATGCTGCTCGGCTACCGGAATGCGCAACTGGGTACATTCGTACAGATCGGCCAAGCTGACCTGGTCCAGGTCGCGCGAGAGCAGCCATTCGCCACGTTCATCGCGGCGCAGCAGGCCGATCTCCTGCAGGTTACAGGCCAGGTCCTGCAGCAGCGAATCGGTCAGCATCGGCTCCAGCCGCAGGATTTCATCATCGGCCAGGCCCTTGCCCTTGGCTCGGGCATGGTGGAAGCGGCCGAGCAGGCGCAGCAGGCCATAGAACTCGTAGCCCTGCGGCAGGCGCAGTTCCACCGGCTGGTAGCGGAAGGCGGCCATCGACGAGGACAGCGACGCGCCCAGCAGCACCGCCACCCAGCATAGGTAGATCCACAGCAGCAGGATCGGCACGAAGGCGACCGTGCCGTAGAGCTTCTGGTAGGACTGGAAGCTGCCCAGGTAGGCGCCGATGCCCCATTTCACCAGTTCCAGGATGACCGCCGCGAGAATCGCGCCGGGCACCGCGTGCCGCCATTTCACGGTGTGGTGCGGCACCACCCGGAACATCAGCGTGATGCAGACGAACTCGATCAGGATCGGCGCCAGCCGCAGCGCGAACTCGGCCAGCCAGCGGCCCTCCTGGGTGCCGAACAGTGGCATCGCGAACACCCGCGCCGACACCGCCAGCGAAGCGGCAGCGAGCATTGCGCCCAGGGTCAGCACGGTCCAGTAGACCAGGAAGCGGGTCAGCTTGGGCCGGGTCGAGCCGACCCGCCAGATCTGGTTGAAGGTCTCTTCAACGCTGTTGAGGGTGATCAGCAACGAGACCACCAGTGCGATGAAGCCGGCAGCCGTGAGCTGCCCGGCACTGGCCGAGAACTGCCGCAGGTAGCCTTCGGCCGCACGCGCGGCGTTGGGCACGAAGTTGGAGAAGACGTAATCGCTGAGCTGGTCGCTCCAGCGGTCGAAGACAGGGAAGGCCGAGAGCACGCCGAACACCACGATGGCCAGCGGCACCAGCGCGAACACCGTGGTGTACGCGAGCGCCGCCGCCGCCTGGAACAGGCGGTCGTCGAGGAAGCGATGCCACAGGAAGCGGCCGAAACTGATGGCCCGTGCGCGATCCCGCGCGCGCTCCATCCACAGGTTGAGCGTATCCAAAGGTTCCATCGGCGAAAGGGTACCCGATGCGGAATGCTCGCAGGATAGCCATACTGGTGGCCACACGACGAGGAGAAGCGGGCACGATGGGCGAGATTCTGGTGCTGTACTACAGCCGGGGCGGTTCAGTGGCACGGCTGGCGCGCCAGATCGCGCGGGGCATCGGCGAAGTGCCGGGCATGACCGCGCGCCTGCGCACAGTGCCGCCGGTGGCCGCCGTGACCCAGACCGCACAGCCGCCGGTCCCCGACGATGGTGCCCCCTACGTGAGCGTGCAGGACCTGGTCGAATGCCAGGGTCTGCTGCTCGGCAGCCCGACCCGCTTCGGCAACATGGCGGCGCCGGTCAAGCACTTCCTGGACGGGCTGGGCGCCGAATGGGTCAACGGCACCCTCTCCGGCAAGCCGGCCGCCGTGTTCACCTCCACCGCCTCGATGCATGGCGGCCAGGAATCGACCCTGCTGTCGATGCAGGTGCCGCTGCTGCACCATGGCTGCGTGATCGTCGGCATCCCGTTCACCGAGCCGGCGCTGAGCCACACCACCAGTGGCGGCACGCCGTATGGCGCCAGCCATGTGGCCGGTGCAGCCGACGACCCGCAGCCGACCGACGATGAAGCCGTGCTGGCGCGCGCGCTGGGCCGCCGGGTGGCCGACATCGCACAGCGGTTGGCCCGATGAGCGCGGCGCCGCGCACGGTCCTGCTGCTGGCCCTGATGGGGCTGGCCGCGCTGTTCGCCGGCTGGTTCATCAATGACAAACACTGGCTGGCCACCCAGCTGGTGTTCACCGCGCCGCCGCTGGCGTTGGCCGTTGCCCTGCGACTGGGCTGGCGCAAGGCCGGTTTCTGGGCCTCGGTGCTGGCCCTGGGCTGGTTCAGCCACGGGGTGATGAGTGCCTGGAGCCACCCGGAAACACGCTGGCTGGCGCTGATCGAGATCGCGCTGGCCCTGCTGGTGATCTTCAGCGCCAGCCTCCCCGGGCTGCGCGCCCGCTTCGGCAAGCGACGCTGACGCTGCGGCCGCCGGGCCGTATCATCTGTGTTCCTGGCCCCGCGCCGCTGTACCTGTCCTGGTTTCGCGCATGCACATGATGGAAGAGCTCCTGGTCGTCACCACCGGTGGCACGATCGACAAGATCTACTTCGACGACAAGTCGGACTACCAGATCGGCGACCCCCAGATCGGCATGATCCTGCGCGAGCTGGGCGTGACGTTCCGCTTCAACGTGATTCCGATCCTGCGCAAGGATTCGCTGCACATCAACGATGAGGACCGCGAACTGATCCGCGCCACCATCGCCGCACAGCCGACCCGCCACGTGCTGGTGACCCACGGCACCGATTCGATGGTGCAGACCGGCAAGGTGCTGGCGACGATCGCGGACAAGACCATCGTGATGACCGGCGCGCTGAGCCCGGCGCGTTTCCGCGGCTCGGATGCGGAGTTCAACATCGGCTGCGCGATCGGTGCGGTGCAGTCGCTGCCGAGCGGCGTGTACATCGCGATGAACGGGCGGATTTTCGACCCGCAGCACGTGCGCAAGAACGTCGCCGCGAACCGCTTCGAATCGGTCTGAGGAACAGCGTGCCGACCAAGGTCGGCACCTACCACGACGCGGCGGCTCGCATCACCGCGCGTCCCCATGCAAAAACGCCCCGGCCGGAGCCGGGGCGTGCCCATGGAGAGGGGCTTGGGCTCAGTACTGGGCGTTGAGAGTCAGGCCCGAGAAGGTGCTGTAGGCCTTCACCCGCACATACCACGTGCCGGCAGCCGGACTGTTGATGGTGCAGGTCTCGCTGTTGCCGCTCAGGTACGGGCGGCAGGTGTAGGCGGTATCGGTCGGGGCACTGCCCTGGCGCACGTACAGGTCGGCATCACCGCTGCCGCCACTGATCGCCACGCGCAGCTGGGTGCTGCCGGCCGGAACGTTCACGGTGTAACTCAGCGAAGCGCCGCTGGCAGCGCCCAGGCCGGTCACCGGAACGTTGTTCTGCAGCACGTTGCCACCCGGGTTCGGGCCGCCACCGTTGATCGCCGCAGCCACGGCCGCGTCGGCGTCGATGATGCCTGCGCCGCAGCCGCCCGAGCAGGCGCCCGGCAGCGGACGTGCGGTGCTCTTGATGATGCTCTCCACCTGCGCCGGGCTCAGCGGGCTCGGGGCTACGGACTGCATCAGCGCGACCACGCCGGCCACGTGCGGTGCTGCCATCGAGGTGCCGTTGTACGAAGCGTAGCTGGCGCTGCCCGGGGTGGTGGTGCCGCTGTTGAGGGTGGACAGGATGCCCTGGCCCGGTGCCGAGATATCGATGCCGTTGCCATAGTTGGAGAAGCTGGCACGTGCACCGGCCGAGGTGGTGGCCGCCACTGCGATCACGTTCGGGCAGTTGGCCGGCACCGACGAGGACACGTTGGTGTTGCTGTTGCCGGCGGCGACCACCACGGTGGTGCCACGCCCGACAGCGCCATTGATCGCGTTCTGGTAGGTGGTCGAGCAGCTGCCGCCGCCGCCCAGCGAGAGGTTGATGACCTCGGCCGGATTGGCATTGGCCGGCACGCCGCTGACGCTGCCGCCGGACGCCCACACGATCGCGTCGGCAATGTCGGAGGTGTAACCGCCGCACTTGCCGAGCACGCGCACCGGCACGACCTTGGCGTTGAACGCAGTACCTGCCACGCCGGTGCTGTTGTTGGTCACCGCCGCTACCGTGCCGGCCACGTGGGTACCGTGCCAGCTGGAGTTCGAACCCGGGTAGCCCGCCTGGCACTCGTTGTCGCCGTACCAGTCGCCCTCATCGTTCGGGTTGTTGTCGCGGCCGTTGCCGTCGCGCGCCATCGCCGCATCACTGATGAAGTCGTAGCCCGGCAGGATGTTGGCATTGAGGTCGGCGTGGTTGGTGATGCCGGTGTCGATCACCGCCACGACCACACCGGTGCCGGTGGCCTTGTCCCAGGCCGGCCGGATGTTGATGCCGGCATTGGAGGTGCCGAAGCCCCATTGCTCGCTGAAGCGGGTGTCGTTCGGGGTCAGGGTGGCACGCATGATCTGGTCGACTTCAACGTATTCCACGTTCGGGTCGGCGGCCAGCTTGCGCATCAGCTGCTCGGATTCGGCCTGGTCGAGCGGACGATCGGTCTTGACCAGGGTCGGGCCGACGGCCAGCTTGCGGACCTGCTGCAGGCCCAGCGCGCGGCCCTGGCTGCTGGCCAGGCCGGCGGCGGCACTCTTCAGCGAAGAGGCCAGTGCGGTGGTGTTGGCCACCGGCGCGCTGCCGTCGCGGTACTTCACGATGAAACGCTGGTGGGTCTGTGCGGACTGCAGGCCGCTGAGCTGGACATCACCGGCCAGCGCAGGCGTGGCCAGCAGCAGCGATGACAGAACGGACGCACCAAGGACCACCCACACTCGACGCACACGCGGTTGCGTTACCTGGGACATCGTATTTCCCTTTCTTGTGGTGTGAATGCCGGAATCGGCAGAAGCACCGGCCCGAACCCTGGGCTGGCTTGCGTTGGCGAGGTTCGAAGTCCGGCGAGCCAGCGGATCCCCCTAACGATCCGCCGTGCAGATGACGCTAATGACCAAAACCGGACACCACAAGATTTTCAGCGTCTTTTCAGCAAGATGAAATGTTCGTTCTGAGACTTTTCGGGTCGAGGGTTTGTGAAGGTGAAGGAACTTTCTCCTGCCCTGCACGCACCTGACTGGGTCATCACGTGTCCTGCGATGACTTTGCCGACATCGGCGTCCACTGCTGACACCAACGACGGCGCAGCGTGCCCGCGGCGTGCCTGCCCATCGCGTCGGACGCGCTGACTACTTTGCCTGCGGGAGGCGCGCCGGCCGGATCCGCTGACCTTTGACCGGCTCGCCGCGTGCAACTGGCTGGTCATCGGCCACATAACCGGAGAACTGTGCCGGGAGCGCTTCGCCGACACCGAACACGGGCCCGGCCTGCAGCTGGTAGTGCAGGTGCGGCTCGGAGGAGTTGCCGCTGTTGCCACAGTCACCGAGGTGCGCGCCGCTGCGGACAGCCTGTCCCTGCGCCACACGCACACTGCCCTGGCGCAGGTGCGCCAGCACCGAGTATTCCTCGTTGCCGTGGTCGAGGATGACGCGGTTGCCGGTGAGCTGGGCGGCATTCATCTGGCCCGGCACGTTGTCGGCGACACCCTCGATCACCTCCACCACCGTGCCGTCGGCGGGCGCGAGGATCGGGCGACCGAAGCAGTAGTAATCATCGTTGCGCAGGCCATCGCCACGGTGCGACCGGCCATCGCGGACCACCAGCAGATCCAGCGCGAAGCGCTGGCCGGCATGGGCCGCATGGTAGTTCTGTTCGACGGTACGCCCGCCCCAGAACACGAAGTACTCATCGTCGAACGGCAGTTGCAGCCGTGTGCGGGTCTGGTAGTCGAGGAACCCGCTCGCTGCGGCCTGCGGCGGCGTGGTCTGTAGCGGGCGGATGTAGAAGCCGCCAATCCGCCCGTCGGCATCGATGGCCCACAGCACCTGGATCAGGTCCGGGCTCCTGGCGAAGCGCGCCTGCCGCAGATAGGTGTCGAATCCATCAACCTTCTCGACCTTCTCACTGACCAGCTCGGTTTCTGCGCCCCAGCCCGCCAGCACCTGCTCGCGCAGCGCCACCAGGTTCTGCGGGGACTGCAGCCCCGCCTGCATCTGCGGCGTCATCCGTTCCCACAGTGCGTCGATGTGCCCTTCGTAGAACTGCGTGGTCAGCGCAGCTCCCTGTTGGCGCGGATCTGCAGCCGCAGCCGCGCCGATGAGGGCAGAGAAGGAAACAACCAGAACTGCAAACAGGCGCGGGAGCAATGTCATGTCAGGCGTCCTTTCGATCCGGATCGGGAATGCCGGCAACGATCGCCGCCAGCTGTGTGCGGTACTCGGCCAGGGCAGTGCGGCCCATCGGCGTCAACTGCAGGGTGGTCAGCGGGCGCTTGCCGCGGAACGACTTGTCGATGGCGACCAGTCCAGCAGCCTCCAGCTTGCTCAGATGGCTGGACAGGTTGCCCTTGCTCAACCCGCTGAGATGTTCGACAAAACCGAACTCGGCGGATTCGGCACCTGCCAGGATCGACAGGATCAGCAGGCGTGCCGGCTCGTGGATCAAGCGGTCGAGCTGGAGCAGCGCTCTGGAGTCAGGCAGCTGGGTCATTCGGCGTTCGTCCGCGCCGCCATGAACGCGCGCATCTCTACCTGCAGCCGGTGGAAGCGCTGGTGGTCACGCCAGCCGACCACGATCAGTGCGATGGATGCCAGCGGGAACACCGCCGTGCTCGGGCCGAAGCCATACGTTTGCCCGGTGAAGGCCAGCGCGGCCTGGCACAACAGGAACACGCCCACGATGAACTCCAGCGGTGTACGCAGCCAGCGCCACACCACCCAGGGCAGCAGCGCTACCACGGCCAGGTAACCGATGGCGCGCAGGTCCCAGGGCAGCTCGCCCATCGGCGCCAGCCGGGTCAGCACGCTGCCGATCACCAGCACGCTTACCAGCGCGGTGAAGGCAATGAAGAAGCGCTGGAAATTGCGCTCGACCGGCGTGACCTGCTCCTCGACCTGTCCCAGCCGCTGGTAGTAACGGCGTGCCAGCCATTGCTTGCCGACGATCCACAGCACCGGCACGGCAATCAGCACGATGCGCAGCGCCAGGGTGGTCGGCAGCAGCGCGCCGGCAAGGAACGAGGCCAGGCAGGCAATGCCGCCTGCCATCGCCGACAGGCCCCCGGCACTTCGCGAGTACCGCGAATATTCACGGGTCAGCGCCTGCAGGCGCGAGGAAGGATCAATGACGGACGGCTGCTGCATGACACGCTCCATCGGGGTCGCTTGAATTTAGTTTGCAGTGCAAACCTATTTGCGTCAATCGCCCGTCTGCTGCCGTCGACGGGCGGGCCCACAACGCAGAAAGCCCGTCACTGGAACGGGCTTTCAAGAAGAGCCGCCGGGCATGGCCCGGCGCTACCGGTTCAACGCGGGCGATCAGCCCAGCTTGACCAGCCAGTTGTGGCGGTCCGGCAGGCGGCCGTACTGGATGTCGGTCAATTCCTTGCGCAGCGACATGGTCACTTCGCCGGCCGGTGCGTTGATGTCGCCCACCGAGAAGCCTTCGCCCTTCAGCTGGCCGATCGGGGTGACCACCGCCGCGGTGCCGCAGGCGAACACTTCGGTGATCTCGCCGGAGGCAACGCCGTCCTTCCACTCGTCGATGCTGACCTTGCGCTCTTCGACCTTCATGCCGCGGTCGCGGGCCAGCTGCAGGATGCTCTCGCGGGTGATGCCTTCGAGGATGCTGCCCGACAGCTGCGGGGTAACCAGCGTGCCGTCCTTGTAGACCAGGAACACGTTCATGCCACCCAGTTCTTCCAGGTACTTGCCCTCGACCGGGTCGAGGAACAGCACCTGCGAGCAGCCCTGTGCCTGTGCCTTCTGCTGCGGCAGCAGCGAGGCGGCGTAGTTGCCACCGCACTTGGCGGCACCGGTGCCACCCTTGGCCGCACGTGCGTACTCGGTCGACAGCCAGATCGACACCGGGGCGACGCCCTTGGCGAAGTACGGGCCGGCCGGGCTGGCGATCACGTAGTAGCCGGCCTTGTGCGCGCCGCGCACGCCGAGGAAAGCTTCGTCGCCGATCATGAACGGACGGAAGTACAGGCTCGACTCATCGGCCGACGGCACCCAGGCGCTGTCGACGGCGATCAGCTGCTTCAGCGATTCGACGAAGATCTCCACCGGCAGTTCCGGCAGCGCCAGGCGCTGCGCCGAACGCTGCAGGCGACGGCCGTTGGCATCCGGGCGGAAGGTCCAGATCGAACCGTCGGCATGGCGGTAGGCCTTGATGCCCTCGAAGATTTCCTGGCCGTAGTGCAGCACGGCCGCGGCCGGGTCCAGCTGCAGCGGGCCATAGGCGCGCACGTTGGCGTTGTGCCAGCCGGTGTCCTTGTCCCAGCGCACTTCCACCATGTGGTCGGTGAAGTGCAGGCCGAAACCCGGCTTCTCCAGGATCTGGGCGCGCTCTTCAGCGCTGCGCGGGTGGTCCGAACGGGTGACGGCGAAGCTGGGAATGGACTGGGACACCGGAGATTTCCTGTTCTGGTTGCGGGTAATGCCCGGCCCGCGCCACTGCGGGCCGTGGGTCAAAGCATGCCGGTCTCGAGCCGGGCCGCCTCGGACATCATGTGCTGGTTCCACGGCGGGTCGAACACCAGGTCGACGTCGGCCTCGGCCACCGTCGGAATCATTTCGAGCTTGCTGCGCACGTCGTCGACCAGGATCTCGCCCATGCCGCAGCCCGGTGCGGTCAGGGTCATCTTCACGTCGATCTCGCGCTTGCCTTCGTCCAGGTGCTTGATCTCGACCTCGTAGACCAGGCCCAGTTCGACGATGTTCACCGGAATTTCCGGATCAAAGCAGGTGCGCAGCTGCTGCCACACCAGCTGTTCCACCTGTTCATCGGTGGCGTCAGCCGGCAGCTCGAGCGGTGCCGGTGCCTCCTTGCCGATGGCGTCGCCGTCCTTGCCGGCGATGCGGAACAGGTTGCCCTCGACGAACACCGAATAACTGCCGCCCAGCGCCTGGGTGATGTACCCATAGCTGCCGGCGGGCAGGGTCACGGTGTCGCCCTGCGGGACCATCACGGCCTCGCAATCGCGTTCGAAGTGGACAGGTTCGCTGCTACGGGAATACATGGGGACCGATATGGGGCCGTGGCCAAGGCCACGCAAGACGGCATTCTAGCCCAGCCGCCCTGCCGCCGCCGGTGCACTGCGGCAAACCACAGTATCCTGTGGGTGATCTTCAGGGAGCTTCGATGTCCTCCAATGCCGCGCGTGCCAGGACCGTGACCTGGCTCTGGCCCATCATGCTGTTGCTGGGTCTGCTTGTTGCTCCCCTTGCCTGGATGGTGCTGGCGCTGATGACCGGCCGGCAGGTCGGCTGGATGGCGGTACTGACCGCCCTGGAACTGGTGTTCATGCTGCGCATGGGTACGCTCGGCCCGGGCCGGCTGCGCATCGTGCTGGTCGTGGTGGGCACCCTGCTGGTGGCGGCCGTGGCCAACTGGACCATCGCCAGCGCCTGGATGGGCGGCTCGATCGGGCTGGACCTGTGGGACGCCACGATGCGGATGGGCCCGCACCTGGCCTGGACCCTGATCACCCTGGCCAATGGCGCGGTGGAGTGGCTGTGGCTGGCCCTGGGCCTGGCCGTGGGCGCCTGGCTGGCGCGCTGACCCACCGGCAGGTAGTGCCGGCCACTGGCCGGCAAATGCGTGCGGACCAAGGTCCGCACCTACCGGGCGCAGCCGCCATGCGTGGATGGGGGTAGTGCCGGCCGCTGGCCGGCAGAACCGTGCGGACCATGGTCCGCACCTACCAGATGCAACCACCACGCAGGGATTCGGTAGTGCCGGCCGTTGGCCGGCAGAAACGTGCGGACCAAGGTCCGCACCTACCGGGCACAGCCGCCATGCGTGGATGGGGGTAGTGCCGGCCGCTGGCCGGCAAATGCGTGCGGGCCAAGGTCCGCACCTACCCGATGCAGCCGCCGCTCAATGCCCGCCGTCGAGCGCCTTCAGTTCGCTCACCAGCGAGGCCGCCGCTTCCGCACCATCGCCATACAGCATGCGGGTGTTGTCGGCGTAGAACAGCGCATTCTCGATGCCCGCGAAGCCCGTGCCCTTGCCGCGCTTGATCACCACCACGTTGCGCGCATTGACCACGTCCAGCACAGGCATGCCGTAGATCGGGCTGGCCGGATCGGTTCGTGCGACCGGATTGACCACGTCGTTGGCGCCGATCACCAGCACCACATCGGTGTTGGCAAATTCCGGGTTGATGTCGTCCATGTCCGCGATCAGGTCGTAGGGCACACCCGCCTCGGCCAGCAGCACGTTCATGTGCCCCGGCATGCGCCCCGCCACCGGGTGGATCGCGAACTTCACCTTCACCCCGCGCTGGCCCAGCCGCTGCGCCAGCTCCCAGATCTTGTGCTGCGCCTGCGCCACGGCCATGCCGTAGCCAGGCACGATCACCACGCGCTCGGCGAAGGCCATCATCGCGGCGACGTCAGCCGCTTCGATCGGCTTCTGCGAGCCGCTGATCGCCTGCGCTTCGCCACCAGCACCACCGCCGAAGTTGGAGAACAGCACGTTGCGGATCGGCCGGTTCATCGCCTTGGCCATCAGCCGGGTCAGCAGGATGCCCGCCGCGCCGACCATCATGCCGGCGATGATCAATGCTTCGTTGCCCAGCACGTAACCTTCGAACGACACCGCCAGGCCGGTGAACGCGTTGTACAGCGAGATCACCACCGGCATGTCGGCGCCACCGATCGGCAGCGTCATCAGCACGCCCAGCGCCAGCGCAAGTACGAAGAAGGCAACGATCGCCCAGGTGCTGAGCGTGCTGGCGGCGATGATCGCCAGTACCACCACCGCCAGCGCCACCAGCAGGTTCATCACCTGCTGGCCCGGCCAGGTCACGCGCTTGTCCAGGCGTCCATCCAGCTTGGCCCAGGCGATCACCGAGCCGGACAGCGACACCGCGCCGATCGCTGCGCCGACCACCGCCAGCAGCAGCACCGTGCCCGACGGCTGGCGCGCGGCGAGGTCGGCCAGCGCCTGCGCGCTCCAGTGGCTGGTATCGCGGTTGGCAAGAAAGGCGTAGCGCAGCAGCTCCACCGCGCCGATCGCCGCCGCCGATCCACCGCCCATGCCGTTGTACAGCGCCACCATCTGCGGCATGTCGGTGATGGCAACCTTGCCGGCCGACCACCAGGCCAGGCCCGCGCCGAGCAGCAGCGCCACCAGGATCAGCGGCACGTTGTGCAGTTCGGGAAGGAAGAAGGTCGCCGCCGTGGCCAGCAGCATGCCCAGCCCGGCCCAGCGGATGCCGCTGCGCGCGGTCAGTGGCGAGGCCATGCGCTGCAGGCCCAGCAGGAACAGCGTGGCGGCGACGAGGTAGCTGGCCTTGACCAGCCAATCGAGCAGTTCGACGGTGCTGATGTTCAAGCCTGCGGCTCCTTCGGCTCGTCCTTGCCGCCCTTGGGCGCGCTCGGCTTGAACATTTCCAGCATGCGCGCGGTGACCACGTAGCCACCGGCGGCGTTGCCGGCACCAAGCACCACGGCGAGGAAGCCCAGAGCTTTCTCCAGCGGTGTCTGCGCGTGCCCCAGCACCACCATTGCACCGATCAGCACGATGCCGTGGATGAAGTTGGAGCCCGACATCAGCGGGGTATGCAGGATCACCGGCACCCGCGAAATGATCACGTGGCCGGCGATGGCTGCCAGCATGAAGATGTACAGCGCTACGAACCCGTCACTCACCGGCAACGCTCCTGCTCTGTCTTCGTCGTCCCATCATAACCATGGGCTGAACCCGGTGCGCGCCCGGCGTCAACCGAAGCCGCGCTCACGCGTTGTCGATGGTGACCCCGAGCGAGGAACCGTACCCTGTGCTGGTGAGCAGCCCCGTCCCCCCGAGCGCCGAGACCGATGCCCTGCCGGCGTCGCTGGAGGCGTTCCTGGCCAGTGTTGGCCCGCGCGCGTTCCGCTTCGCCGAGGCCGGCCTGCGCCAGCGCGAAGACGCCATGGACGCGGTGCAGGACGCGCTGCTGCGCATGCTGGACTACGCCGACAAGCCGGCTGCCGAATGGGCCCCGCTGTTCTGGAGCATCCTGCGCCGGCGCGTGATCGACGTGCAGCGCCGGCGCCGCTTCCGACTGCCGTTCTGGCGCGACAACCAGGACGCCGACGGCGGCGAGATCGACTGGGCCGACCCCGGCCCGGACCCGGCACAGGCGCACGAACAGCGCCAGCAGTACCAACAGCTGGTGGACGCGTTGCGCCGCCTGCCCGCCCGCCAGCGCGAGGCCTTCACCCTGCGCGTGCTGCAGGACCTGGACGGGGCCACCACCGCCCGCGCCATGGGCTGCAGCGAAGGCGCGGTAAAAACCCATCTGGCACGCGCCCGCCAGGCGCTGCAGGATTATCTGGAGACCCACCCGTGAACCGCTCCCTGCCTTCCGATGACACCCTGCGCAGCCTGCACGCGCAGTCGCTGCACGCGCTGTCGCCGGCAACGCTGGCCCGGCTGCGCCAGGCTCGCCACGGCGCCACGGCCGCCCATCGCGGGCGCTGGCGCTGGTGGCTGGCCAGTGCCTGTTCACTGGTGGTGGCACTGGGTATCGGCCTGCAGTTCACCGGCCACGGCACCCTGACGGGCCCTGCGCCGGCACCTGTGCTTGCCTCGGCGGAAGACAACAGCGCGCTCTACGACGAAAATCCCGATCTGTACCTGTGGCTGGGCGATACCGACCTGGCGATGGAGTGAATCATGTCCCGACTGCACACCCTGCCCCTGCTGATGACCCTGTTGCTGCTGCCGGCCTTCCCGGCCCTGGCGCAGAGCGCCGCGCCCGCCCCTGCCGCACGCCCTGCGCCGGCCGCACCGCTGCCGGCGTGGGAACACCTCAGCGAAGCGCAGCGCGAATCCCTGCTGGCGCCGCTGCGCGACCGCTGGAACAGCGCCGATGCCGGCCAGCGCCAGCGCATGCTTTCGCATGGCCAGCGCTGGCAATCGATGAGCCCGGAGGAGCGCGACAAGGCCCGCCGTGGCCTGCGCCGCTTCGAGCACATGAACCCGGAACAGCGTGAGCAGGCCCGGGCCCTGTTCGGTCAGATGCGGAACATGCCGCCGGAACAGCGCGACGCCCTGCGCGAGCGCTGGTCGCAGATGACGCCGGAACAACGCAAGGACTGGGTGCGCGACAACCCGCCGCCGGCGAAGCCGCGGTAACGCCGGCATCCGCAGGGTGGGTGCGGACCCTGGTCCGCACGCTGGGCCGTTCCTCCACGCATGGCGTGGATCTACCGGGAAGGCAACCGGCGCTACCGGCTCACGCCTGCCAGCGTGTCTTCGCCAGCAACTCGTCGTCCCAGTCGAAACTGAGCTCCCCTTCGCGCACGAACAAGGCGACGAAGTTGAGCAGGTTGCGCGCGTACATCTCGCTGGCCTGGGTCGCGCCGCGGCTGGCCAGGCCAAGCGGGCCATCGATGGTCACGCCCTGATGTTCGATGCACTGCCCCGGCTGGGTCAGTGCGCAGTTGCCGCCGCTCTCTGCCGCCAGATCGACAATGACGCTGCCGGTGGCCATGCCTTCCACCATCGCGGCAGTCACGATCGTCGGCGCCGGTCGCCCCGGTACCGCTGCCGTGCAGATCACCACATCCACGCTGCGCAGGTGGTCGGCCAGCCGGCGCTGCTGCTCGGCGCGTTCCTCATCGGTCAACGCACGCGCATAGCCGCCTTCACCGGCTGCACTCACACCAAGATCAAGGAAGCGCGCGCCCAGCGACTGGATCTGCTCGCGGGTTTCCGGGCGCACGTCGAAACCTTCCACCTGTGCACCGAGACGACGCGCGGTGGCGATGGCCTGCAGACCGGCCACACCGGCACCGATCACCAGCACCTTGGCCGGGCGCACGGTACCGGCGGCGGTGGTCAGCATCGGGAAGAAACGCGGCGCACGCTCGGCCGCGATCAGTGCCGCCTTGTAACCGGCCATGCCGGCCTGCGAGCTGAGTACATCCATCGCCTGCGCGCGGGTGGTGCGCGGCAGCTGCTGCAGTGGGAACAGGTGCAGGCGGTCGCCAGCGGCCAATGCCGCAAGCGCCGGATCGCTGGCCGGGGTCAGCAGGCCGACCACGCTGGCAGTGGGCTTGAGCTGCTCCAGCACCGCCACCGGCGGTGCCTGCACGCACAGCAGGATATCGATCTCGGCCCAGCGACCTACATCGAACACACGTGCACCGGCGTCGTCATAGGCAGCATCGGTAAATCCCGCCGCCAGACCGGCGCCGGCCTCATACCAGACAGTGATGCCCAAGGCACCGAGCTTGCGCGCGGTTTCCGGCGTCAACGCCACGCGCCGTTCGCCCGGCGCGGTCTCCTTGATCCCCAGCAACGCCACGGCCATGCAGGTCCCCGCTGATCGGTGAGTTTTCCCGATCCTAGCAGGCGGCCACGGCTCAGTGCAGTGTTGCGCTGCCCGGGTCCAGCCGATCGATCACACCCTGCATCGCGCTGTCGAAGGCGCCATCGTCGACGTGGGCGCGCAGGCGGCCCAGCCGCACCATCACTGCCAGTTCTTCCGGCGAGGCCACGCAGAAGCGCACGCCGCGGCGGTTGACGAACAGCAGGCGCGAGGAAATCGGGCTGACCCAGGACAGCTTGCCGGCCTGCACCTTGCCGTCCTTGTCGACGAAGTCCAGCCAGTTGCCGATTTCCATGCGGCGGAAGCGGTCGGCGTCGGCGTTGTCGAAATCGTCGGCGTCGATCTGCCCGCCGAGCTCCACCGCTGGCGACTCAGCCACCGGCGGCGCCGGCAAGGCAACCTGCGGCAGCTCCGGCAGCGCGCGCTGCAGTTCCGGTCGCGATTCCGCAATGCCCTGCAGGGTGTCGTGCAGGGCGTCGATGGCACCGGTGGCGGCATCGCCGTGCACGCCGACGCTGGCAAATACCTTGGCCAGCACCGGCTGCCAGGCCTGCAGCCACGGCTTGCCGACGATCTGGCGGCGGGCCTCGGCCACTTCCTCCAGCAGGCCGTCAGCCAGGCTCAGTGCCTCGGCCACCGACGCGCCCTCCTCGCCCTCGCGCAGCAGCGCCAGGGTCAGGTGGTGCTGCCATGGCTGGCGCAGGAACTCAGCGATGGCCGGCGGCAGGGTGGCATCGCCGATGCGGCGATCCAGTTCGGCACCCGCCCGGCTGCGGGCCATTTCCAGCTTCTCCTGGCCGCGCTGCGTTTCGGCGGCGCGGCGCTCGGCGATCTCCACGCGGCGGCGATGCTGCACCAGGAACTCGCGGAATTCTTCTTCCAGGGTCAGGAAGATCGCCAGGTTCTCGTTGAACTCGGCCACCAGGCGCTCGATGATTTCCTCGACCTTGGCCATCAGCATGCGCTCGGCCTGGCTTTCGCCGGTATTGCCCTCGCAGGCTTCGGCCAGCGAGTTGAGCAGCTTGCGGGCCGGGTGGGTCTTCTGCACGAACATGCGGCGGTCGAGCATCGCCACCTTGACGAAGGGCACCACCAGGCGGCCGATCAGCTCGCGCGAGCGACCTTCCAGTTCGCGTTCGTCCAGCATCACGTCGAACAGCATGCCGACCAGATCGATCGCATCTTCGTCCTGCGGGTCCAGCCGGGTCTGGCCAGGATCGACGCCGAGACGGGTGGCGCTGGACAGCACTTCACTCTTCAGCCGCTGCGCCAGTGATTCGCCGTCCTCGCCGATGGCCGCACGCAGGGTGGCGCTGGGCGTGGCCTGCAGCAGCGACAGCACCGACATCATCTCGCGCTGGCTCAACGGGCGGTGCTGGCCGACCGCGACCTGCGCTGCCGAGGTGGCGTCCTCGCGAACGTGACGGGTCTGCTGCAGCAGCTCATGCAGGGCCTCCAGCAGCATTCCCTGCTGGCCGGCATACGCCTCGCCGTTGCCGGCATCCTCGCTCCCGAGGTGCTGCTGCATGTGGCCACGGCGCTCGGACCAGCGCGCAGCGAAGCGCTGTGCCCAGGCCGGCGCGGCCTGTTCATCATCGCTGAATTCGGATTCGAAGCCCGCCGCGTGGCGCGGCTCGACCAGATCGTCCGACCCGGGCGCCATGCGCGGGTCGGGCGCGGCAGACATTGGACGCCGCGGCGCCCCCATCTGCGACATCACGCCAGCGGCGGCCAGCTGCTCGTCCAGCTTCTCGTAGATGCGGCCCACCGGCGCGCGCAGGTCACGCTCGCACAGCTTGATCAGCACCAGGTGCACTTCCGGCGCCAGTTCGCAGCCGGCAAAGGCCTCATGGATGGCCACGCCCAGATGTTCGGGGCTGACCGGGTTGTGATCGGCATCCAGCTCGGCGCCGCCGATCAGGCGGCCGAGGCGGCGGTCCAGCCGCGCCAGCACCGGCTTGAAGTCACGCAGCAGCACGGTGGCGAAATTGCGCACCGCCAGCCGCGATTCCAGTACATGTTCAGCCAGCAGGCTCAGGCCATCCTCGGCCGGCCCGGACAGGGTGGCTTCGGCCGACAACGGCTCGCCACTGGCCAGTGCATCCCAGGCCCGCTGCAGGTGGCCGGCGAAGGCGGCGGCGATGTCCTCACGGCGACGGCGCAGCTCGCGCATCGCATCCAGGAACAGCAGCTGCGACGAGCCAGCATTGCCGGCGCGGTCGAACAGTGCATCGTCGAAACGCGCCAGTGCGGCCCCGAACGCCTGGCACAGCGCCGGCAGGACCATGTCCCGGGCACGCTGAAGCTGGACCGGGTCACGGCCCGGCGATCCCATCGGTGTGGGCGCGCTCATCATTCGGGAAGGCTCCCCACCTTCTCTGGTACGACAGACAGCATGGACATCGCGACGGCCGGCACACCCCATGTGCCGGTACGTCGATGGTAGGCCGGCCAGCCCGTCACGGACAGTGAAACAGTCCTCACTTCAAACCTCATGACCGGCGGCCCGGCAAGATAGATATCGTAAGCCGTGCGAGGCCCACGAGGCGAGAGGAAGCGGTCGTCCCTTTCCCGCCAGTGGCATGATGTTCATCACAGTTTGATATTCAGGGGCGGGACGCGACACAGACGGCGTCATTGACCACCCCGACTATAATCAAACACCCGTGATGACCGGTTCAGACTCCATGCCCGACCCCGCTGCCCTGCTTGCCCTGGATGCCCGCCGCTCGGTGCCCTCGCGGCAACTGGGCGAGCCCGGACCGGATCCAGCCACCCTGCAGCGCATGCTGGCCTCGGCCGTGCGCGTGCCCGACCACGGCAAGCGCGTACCGTTCCGCTTCCTGAAGATCGCCGGCGATGCACGTCACACTCTGGGCGACTTCCTGGCCGAGCGCAGCCGCCAGCGCGACCCGCATGCGGGCGAGGCGGTATTCGAGAAGGACCGCCAGCGTTTCAGCCATGCGCCGCTGGTGATCGTGGTGGTGGCCAGCCCGCGGCCGGACCCGAAGGTGCCCGAGCAGGAACAGCTGATGACCGCCGGCTGCGTCTGCTTCGCCCTGCTGCAGGCCGCGCAGGCGCTGGGCTTCGGCGCGCAGTGGCTGACCGCCTGGATGGCCTTCGATCCGGCGGTACAGGCCCACTTGGGCCTGGTCGAAGGCGAACGCATCGCCGGCTTCATCCACATCGGTACACCCAAGGCTGATGTACCTGAGCGCGAGCGCCCCGATCCGGCGGCCCTGCTGCGCGACTGGACGCCGCCGGCATGAGCCTGCCGGCTCCGCCGCCGTCGCTGTATCTGGTCGACGCCAGCATCTACGTGTTCCGCGCCTGGCACTCGCTGCCGGACCAGTTCCAGGACGCGCAGGGCTGGCCGACCAACGCCGTGCACGGCTTCGCCCGCTTCCTGCTGGACCTGCTGGAGCGCGAGCGCCCCCGGCACATCGCCATCGCCTTCGACGAAGCGCTCGACAGCGGCTTCCGCCATCGCCTGTACCCGGCCTACAAGGCCAACCGCGACCCGGCACCGGAGGCGCTCAAGCGCCAGTTCGTACACTGCAAGGCGCTGTGCGCGGCATTGGGCCTTGCGGTGCTGGCCCACCACGAATTCGAAGCCGATGACCTGATCGGCAGCGCCCTGCACGTGCACCGTGGCAGCCACCGCGGGGTGATCATCTCCGCCGACAAGGACCTGTCGCAGCTGCTGCTGGATCACGACGAGCAGTGGGACTACGCACGCAACCAGCGTTGGGACGTAGCCGGAGTGAAGGCGCGGCACGGCGTGCACGCGCACCAGATCGCCGATTACCTGGCACTGTGCGGCGATGCGGTGGACAACATTCCCGGTGTCAGTGGTGTCGGCAGCAAGTCCGCCGCCGTGCTGCTGGCCCACTTCGGCAGCATGGATGCGCTGTACGAACGCCTGGACGAAGTGCCGTTCCTGCGCCTGCGCGGCGCGGCACAGATGGCGGTGCGCCTGCGCGAACAGCGCGAGCACGCCCAGCTCTGGCGCCAGCTGACCACCATCGCGCTGGACGCGCCGCTGGAAGGCAGCCAACCCGGTCTGCTGCGCCAGGCGGCCGACCCGGAGCTGCTCGGTGGCCTGTGCCAGACCCTGCGCTTCGGCCCGATGACCCGCCGCCGGCTGTTCGATGCCGCCGGTGTGGCCGACCCCGTTCCCACTCCATCCTTTTCCAATTCCAGCGAGCCCGCATGAGCCAGCGCAACACCGAAGCCCCGCGTGTCGTCTATGAAGGCAAGTACCAGCGCATGCTGGTGCGCGGCACCTGGGAATACAGCGAACGTACCCACGCCGGTGGCCTGGCCGCGATCATCATCGCCGTCACCCCTGAGGACAAGGTGCTGTTCGTCGAGCAGTTCCGCGTGCCGCTGCAGGCACCCACCATCGAGATGCCGGCCGGCCTGGTCGGCGACATCCACGCCGGCGAATCGATTGAAGTCTCGGCCGTGCGCGAACTGGAAGAAGAAACCGGCTGGACCGCCGATCACGCCGAAGTGCTGATGATCGGCCCGACGTCGTCCGGCGCCAGCAGCGAGAAGATCGCCTTCGTCCGCGCTACCGGCCTGCGCCGGATCGGCGAAGGTGGCGGTGATGACAGCGAGGACATCACCGTGCACGAGATTCCACGCAGTGAGGCCGCGGCCTGGCTGGTGCAGAAGATGGGCGAAGGCTACGAGCTGGACGCCAAGCTCTGGGCCGGCCTGTGGATGATCGAGCACCACCTGGACGGGCGCCCGCGTGGCTGACGCCGACCTGCATGCGCTGCCGGCGCTGCTCGGCGCCGATGATCCGGCAATCTACGCGATTCACCGGCCGCAGGGCGCTTCGCCGTACCTGCTGCTGGCCGACCATGCCGGCCAACAGGTGCCGGGTGCCCTCGCCGGCCTGGGCTTGCCACAGGTCGAACTGGACCGCCACATCGGCTGGGACATCGGCATTGCCGGCACCACCCGCGCGCTGGCCGAACGGCTGGATGCCTGGGCGATCGAACAGACCTATTCGCGGCTGCTGATCGACTGCAACCGCCCACTGGCCTCGCCCACGCTGATTCCGGAAGTGAGCGACCACACCGTGGTCCCGGGCAATGCCGGTCTGTCAGTGGCACAGCGGCAACAGCGCATCGATGCGATCCACGCGCCGTACCACGCACGCATCGACGCCGAACTGGACGCACGCCGCGATGCCGGTCGCCCCACCCTGCTGGTGATGATGCACAGCTTCACCCCGGCGATGAACGGCGCGCAGCGGCCGTGGCATGCCGGCGTGCTGTACCACCAGGACACGCGCTTTGCGCATGCACTGCTGCAGGCACTGCGCGACGAAGGCGACCTGGTGGTGGGCGACAACGAACCGTATTCGGTCAGCAGTACCAGCGACTACGCGGTGCCGGTGCATGGCGAAGGCCGCGGGCTGGTGCACGTGGAACTGGAGATCCGCCAGGACCTGATCGCCGATGCCGCCGGGCAGCTGGCATGGGCGCAGCGGCTGGCGCGGATCTTCAGCGCGCTGCAACCGCAGTTGCTGGCCGCCGGGTGATTTACCCAGGCTTGGTAGTGCCGGCCGCTGGCCGGCAACTGCAATGATCCAACGAACCTGAGGTTGCCGGCCAGCGGCCGGCACTACCGCAATACGGGCGCATCCATCCACGGGAACGGCTTGACCCCGTGCACCTGCACGGTCGCACCGGTGGCGTCGAAGTCATCCTTGGGAGCGGCTGGCGCGGATCTTCAGCGCGTTGCAACCGCAGTTGCTGGCCGCCGGGTGATTTACCCAGGCTTGGTAGTGCCGGCCGCTGGCCGGCAACTGCAATGATCCAACGAACCTGAGGTTGCCGGCCAGCGGCCGGCACTACCGCAATACGGGCGCATCCATCCACGGGAACGGCTTGACCCCGTGCACCTGCACGGTCGCACCGATCGCTTCGAGATCATCCTTGATCGCCTGCGCGCGGCGACGATCCAGCGCCTCACCCAGCACCAGCGGCAACGCACGGCAGCGCGCCAACGCCTCGCCCACCGGCATCTCCAGCAGGCGCGCCACGCGCTGCGCTGCGGCTTTGATCTGCCCCTCCGAGCACGCCTTCAGCGTCAGATCGAAGGAAGCGAAGATGCCTGCGCCCAGCCCTGCCTCGCGCGCCTCCGCTTGTTCCTCAGCACCCGCTTCGCCCAGGGCCTCGTCGATACCTTCGACCTGCTGGAATGCGTCGTACTCGGTGTAGTACGCCAGCGCCTGCGCGTAGTCCTGCAGCGACGACAGCGGGCGTTGCCGCTTCTGCACATCCAGCACGTCGGCAAACATGGCCGGTTCCAGATACGGGAACAGCCCCATCGCTGCCGAAGCGGCCGATCGCTCGCCGTCGTCATCCAGCGCTTCATCACTGGATGACGGCAACCACAACCGCGCAGCCAGCAGGTCCTCGTCGCTGGCCATCACCCAGCCGAAGGCGTTCCACACCTCATCGTCATCGTTGCAGGCAGCGAAGGCATGCAGGGTCTGTTGCAGATCCAGCAGTTCGATCATGCGTCGGTGCTCAGGCAGGCAGTCGCTGCCGAGTCTACCGGCGCCGGGCGCAGGCCCAGCGCGATCACCACGCCGAGCGCGGCGAACAGCGCGGCGCCGTACTGTGCATTGACCATGCCCTGCAACGCATCAGGGCTGGTTGCCGCCTGCGTGCCGCGCGCAGCGTTGGCGACCATCACCAGTACCGCCAATCCCAAGGCGCCGCCGATCTGCTGGGCGGTGGCCGCCATGCCGGACGCGACGCCTTGCTGCGGACCCGGCACGCCCTGCCCGGCCACGATCCACATCGCCGTCCAGCTCATGCCCTGGCCGATGCTGAGCACCACGATGCCCGGCAACAGCGGCCAGTAGCTGGCGCCATGCGGCATCGCCAACGCAACCGCGGCGATGCCGACGGCACCTGCGGCGAAGCCCCAGGCCAGCACCTGCCGTGGCGAACGGCGCCGCAGCATGCGTTCGGCAATCCGGATGCCGAAGGTGCACACCAATGTCGGCAGCAGGAAGGCCATACCGGCCTGCAGCGGGCTCCAGCCATAGCCATCCTGGAAGTAAAGCGCCAGGAAGTAGTACTGCACGCCATAGCTGCTCATGAAAGCGAAGGTCAGACCCAGCGCGGCGCGGAGGCCGGGCAGGCGCAACAGCGAAAACTGCATCAGCGGGTCACGGCTGCGCTTTTCGATCTGTACGAACACCGTCAACAATACGGCTGAAAGCAGCAGGCAGATGAGCGTAGCCGGCGCCGTCCAGCCCCACTCCGGCCCTTGCACCAGGGTGGTGACCAGCAGGCTGCCGCCAGCGGTGACAGTGAGACAACCGGCCAGATCGAAGGAACGGCCCTGCACGCGTGGACCATCGGCCGGCAGCCATGTACCGGCCGCGACCGCGCACGCCGTGGCCAGCGGCACGATCACCGCGAGCACCGCCGGCCAGCCGAACGCCTGGGTCAGCACGCCACCGAGCAGCGTGCCCAGCGCCAGGCCGACCGCGCTGGCCATGCTCCAGATCGCCAGCGCACGATTGCGTACCGGGCCTTCGGCGTACAGCGTGTTGATCAGCGCCAGCGTGGCCGGGAACAGCAGCGCCGCCCCGACGCCTTGTGCGGCGCGCGCGATGATCAACAGCGTGGCGTTCGGCGCCAGCGCACCGAGCAGCGAGGCCAGCGCGAACAGCAGCATGCCCAGCCGGTAGAAGCGGCGGCGGCCGATCAGGTCGGCGGCGCGCCCGCCGAGCAGCAGGCTGCCGCCGAAGGCCACGGTGTAGGCACTGACCACCCATTGCAGCTGCTGCGCGTTGATCTGCAGCGCGCGGCCCATGTCATGCAGGGCAACGAAGATGATGGTGGCATCCAGGGCGATGATCAGCTGGGCGGTGGCCAGCAGGGTCAGCGCCCAGCGCGGGTATTTGAGGGGAGGCATCGGCGGTCTGGCGCGGTGGGGGAGCGCAGTCTCATTGATGCGAGCCAATCAATAAACCCCTCCCCGACCATATCTGTCATGATTTTCGGCATGAATGGAGCCTCGATGGACCTCAATGCGGTGCGCATGCTGGTGCAGGTGGCCGAAGCCCGCAGTTTCACCGTGGCCGCCGGCCAGCTCGGCCTGAGCCAATCCGGCCTGTCGCGCGCGATCGGGCGGCTGGAAGTGTCGCTGGGGGTGAAGCTGCTGCAGCGGAACACCCGCAACGTGGCGCTGACCCCGGATGGCCGCCAGTTCGTGGAACAGGTGGCACCACTGCTGGCCGGCCTGGACGATGCCGAACGGCAACTGGCCGACCGCCCGTGCACGCCCTCGGGCACGTTGAAGATCAGTGCGCCGTCGATGTTCGGGCGCAAGGTGCTGGTGCCGATGCTGGCGCCGTTGCTGCAACAGCATCCGCAGCTGCAGGTGGAAGCGGTGCTCAGCGACCGTCTGGTCGATCTGGTCGAGGAAGGCTTCGATGCCGCGCTGCGCACCGGCGTCATCGCCGACCAGCGCATCGTCGCGCGGCCATTGCGGCCGCTGCGCTGGGTGACGGTGGCCAGCCCCGCCTATCTGGCCCGCTGTGGCGCACCGGACGATGTGGCCGCGCTGCAGGACCATGCCTGCCTGGCGGTGCGCAACCTGCGCAGTGGCCGGCTGGTGGACTGGCAGTTCCTGCAGGACGGGCAACTGCGCGAGTTCACGCCGCCGACGCGGATGGTGTTCGACAGCGGCGATCCGCTGGTGGAAGCGGCCATCGCCGGTATCGGCATCGTGCAGGTGATGGATTTCGCCGTGGCCGATGCGTTGGCCGATGGCCGCCTGCAGCGCGTGCTGCAGCCGTTTGAAGGCCGCAGCCGTGCACTGTCACTGATCTATCCGCCCTCGCGGCAATGCTCGCCGAAGCTGCAGGTACTGGCCGACGCGTTGCTGGCTGGGGAGTGGTAGCGCCGGCCGCTGGCCGGCGCCTCCAGGAATCCAACCGTCTCAGGTTTGCCGGCCAGCGGCCGGCACTACCGCAGCCAGGCGTGGCCTGGCTCTACTGATCAGTGCACCGAACCCGGTCTGGAGCAGAGCCCCCTTGTTGTTCAAGGGGGCGCGCCGACAGGCGCGGGGATAAGGTGGAATGCGTGGATAGTTTTGCCTCAAGCAAAACTGTCGGTGGCGCGCACCAGCGCGTCCACGTTCTCGGCTTCGAACGCCGAGTGACCCGACGCCGGCGTGATTTCCAGCTTCGCCTTCGGCCACACCTTGGTCAGGTCCCAGGCGTTGGCCAGCGGGCAGACCACGTCGTAGCGGCCGTGCACGATCACGCCGGGAATGTCAGCGATGCGGTGTGCGTCGCGCAGCAGCTGGTCTTCCACTTCGAAGAAGCCGCCGTTGACGAAGTAGTGGTTCTCGATGCGGGCAAAGGCCAGCGCGAAGTGCGGGTCTTCGTGGCTGTTGATGAAGTCATCATCGACGTGCAGGAAGCTGGTCGCGCCTTCCCACACCGCCCACGCCTTGGCCGCTTCCAGGCGGGTGGTTTCGTCGTCGCTGGTCAGGCGGCGGTGGAAGGCCGAGATCAGGTCATGACGCTCCACCGAAGGAATCGGCTTGAGGTAATGCTCCCACGCATCCGGGAACAGGCGGTTGGCGCCTTCCTGGTAGAACCATTCCAGCTCCCAGCGACGCAGCATGAAGATGCCGCGCAGGACCAGTTCGGTCACGCGCTGCGGGTGGGTCTCGGCATAGGCCAGCGCCAGGGTCGACCCCCAGCTGCCGCCGAACACCTGCCAGCGATCCACCTTCAGGTGCTCGCGCAGCTTCTCGATATCGGCGACGAGGTCCCAGGTGGTGTTGTCCACCAGGTCCGCGTGCGGGGTGGAACGGCCGGCACCGCGCTGGTCGAACAGGATGATGCGGTACTTGGACGGGTCGTGGAACTGGCGCATCTTGTCGCTGCAGCCGCCGCCCGGGCCACCGTGCAGCATCACCACCGGCTTGCCGTCCGGGTTGCCGCACTGTTCGAAGTACAGCGTGTGGCGGTCGTCGACCTTCAGGGTGCCGACGTCGTAGGGGGTGATGGCGGGGTACAGCGTACGCATGCTTGCAGCTCCAGGGTGATGCCCTGCCGGGGCAGGAGAACCTCCATTCTAGGCCGGACGCCGGCCCAGGGTGATGCGGTCGCGCTGCTCCAGATCCTGCACGGTCTGCACTTCCGCAAAACCCGCCGCGTCGAATAGCGCGCGGATCGCCACGCCCTGGTCCCAACCGTGCTCGATCAGCAGCCAACCGCCGGGCAGCAGGTGGGCCTGGCCACCGTCGACGATGCGGCGGATGTCATCCAGCCCGTCCACGCCGGAGGCCAGCGCGGTGGCCGGTTCGAAGCGCAGGTCGCCCTGGGCCAGGTGCGGATCGTCGCTGGCGATGTACGGCGGGTTGCTGGCGATCAGGTCGAACCGCGCGCCCTGCAGCGGCGCATACCAGTCCTGCCCGCCCTCGGCGAAGCGGACGTTGCGCAGTTCATGGCGCGCAGCATTGCGCGCGGCCACGGCCAGCGCGCCCGGGCTGGCATCGGTGGCCAGCACCTGCGCTTGGGGCCGTTCGCTGGCCAGCGCCAAGGCGATCGCGCCGGTGCCAGTGCCGAGGTCGGCCAGCTGCAGCGATTGGTCTGGCGGCAGCCGCTCCAGCGCCAGCTCGACCAGCAGCTCGGTTTCCGGACGCGGGATCAGCGTGGCCGGGTCGACCTCCAGGTCCAGCGTCCAGAAACCGCGGCGGCCGGTCAGGTAGGCCACCGGCTCACCGGCCACGCGGCGGGCCAGCAACGCTTCGAAGGCGGCCAGGTCGGCGGCGGCCAGCGGATCGGTGGCATGCGCGAACAGCCAGCTGCGCGGGCGCTCCAGCACATGCAGCAGCAGCAGTTCGGCCTCGTGGCGGGCCTCGACGCCGCCGAGGCGGGCACTGGCCTCGGCCACGATCTGGCGCAGGGAGGGTTCGGTTTGGGAAAACATGCCGCAATTGTAGAGCGGAGCCCATGCTCGGCTGCTTCTGGCGCAGTCGAGCTACACATCCACAGGTCCGCAGTCGAGCATGGCTCGACTCTACAAAAGGCTGCAATCCGTTCAGGTTCTGCCCGAGGGGATAAGGAGGGACTATTGGCCCTATTCAGCCGTTCCGGAAGATTTCCCTTGTCACACAGCCAGTTGCAGGATGGGAGCGGCAAGGTTCAGTGCCTGCTCATGACCAAATGATAGATTCCATCTATCAAATAGATGCAATCAATGGATTGTTCTTATCGCCAGCGAGTCGGTAACCTAGCTCCTGTCGATTCACCCACTCCCCTTCACCAGAGGAAAAACGATGTCCCTGATCAACACCCAGATCCAGCCGTTCGAAGCCAACGCTTACCACAATGGCGAGTTCATCAAGGTTTCCGACGCCAGCCTGAAGGGCCAGTGGTCCGTCCTGATCTTCATGCCGGCCGCCTTCACCTTCAACTGCCCGACCGAGATCGAAGACGCCGCTGACCATTACGCCGAGTTCAAGAAGGCCGGCGCCGAGGTCTATATTGTCACCACCGACACCCACTTCTCGCACAAGGTGTGGCACGAAACCTCGCCGGCCGTCGGCAAGGCCCAGTTCCCGCTGGTCGGCGACCCGACCCACCAGCTGACCAACGCCTTCGGCGTGCACATTCCGGAAGAAGGCCTGGCCCTGCGCGGCACCTTCATCATCAACCCGGAAGGCGTGATCAAGACCCTGGAGATCCACTCCAACGAGATCGCCCGTGACGTCTCCGAAACCCTGCGCAAGCTGAAGGCTGCCCAGTTCACCGCCGCCAACCCGAACCAGGTGTGCCCGGCCAAGTGGAAGGAAGGCGAGAAGACCCTGACCCCGTCGCTGGACCTGGTCGGCAAGATCTAAAGCAGTACCGGCCTGCCGTGGCCCCACGCCACGGCGCGCCTTTCATCCCCGTGCCGGTCCCCCCGCCGGCGTGGGGGTGAACCCAAGACAGCCAACGCTCGCCCGCCTTGGCCAGCCAGCCCCTTCCACGGTCGCTGTCTTGGGTTCACCCCTACCCCCTGCTGGTCCGCTACCTTCTACAGCGGTGCCACGCCCCCTGTTTGCCTGAAGCCAGGAGATGACCCGATGTTGGACGCCAACCTGCAGTCGCAGCTGAAGACCTATCTGGAGCGCGTGACCCGCCCGATCCAGATCACCGCGCACGCCGACGACGGCGCCAAGTCGCAGGAAATGCTGGAACTGCTGCAGACCCTGGACAGCCTGTCGGACAAGATCTCGCTGCAGGTGCTGCGCGATGGCCAGGGCCGTGTGCCGTCCTTCGACCTGGGCACCCCGGGCCAGGATATCCACCTGACCTTCGCCGGCCTGCCGATGGGCCACGAGTTCACCTCGCTGGTGCTGGCGCTGCTGCAGGTCGGCGGCCACCCGTCCAAGGCCACCGCCGAGCTGATCGAGCAGGTGCAGAACCTGGAAGGTGAATACAGGTTCGAAACCTACTTCTCGCTGTCCTGCCAGAACTGCCCGGACGTGGTGCAGGCGCTGAACCTGGCCGCGGTACTCAACCCGCGCATCCAGCACGTGGCCATCGACGGTGCCCTGTTCCAGGACGAAGTCGAGAAGCGCGAGATCATGTCGGTGCCGACCGTGTACCTCAACGGTGAAGTCTTCGACCAGGGTCGCATGACCCTCGAGCAGATCGTCGCCAAGCTGGACACCAATGCCAGCAAGCGCGATGCCGAGAAGATCGCCGCCAAGGACGCCTTCGACGTGCTGGTGGTGGGCGGTGGCCCGGCCGGCGCAGCAGCGGCGATCTACGCCGCGCGCAAGGGCATCCGCACCGGCATCGCCGCCGAGCGTTTCGGTGGCCAGGTGCTGGACACCATGGCGATCGAGAACTTCATCTCGGTGAAGGAGACCGAGGGCCCGAAGCTGGCCACGGCGCTGGAACAGCACGTGCGCGAGTACGAGGTGGACATCATGAACCTGCAGCGCGCCAGTGCGCTGGTGCCGGCCGGTGAAGACGGCCTGGTGCAGGTGCAGCTGGAGAACGGCGCGGTGCTGAAGTCGCGTTCGGTGATCCTGTCCACCGGCGCACGCTGGCGCCAGATGAACGTGCCGGGCGAAGACCAGTACCGCAACAAGGGCGTGGCCTACTGCCCGCACTGCGATGGTCCGCTGTTCAAGGGCAAGCGCGTGGCGGTGATCGGCGGCGGCAACTCCGGCGTGGAAGCGGCCATCGATCTGGCCGGCATCGTGTCGCATGTAACCCTGCTGGAGTTCGATTCCAGCCTGCGCGCCGACGAAGTGCTGCAGAAGAAACTGCGCAGCCTGGCCAACGTCACCGTGCTGACCAGCGCACAGACCACCGAAGTGCTGGGCGACGGCAGCCGTGTCACCGGCCTGGTCTACAAGGACCGTGTCGGCGGCGACGCCCACCGCGTCGAGCTGGAAGGCATCTTCGTGCAGATCGGCCTGCTGCCCAACACCGAGTGGCTGAAGGACACCGTGGCGCTGTCGCCGCGTGGCGAGGTCGTCATCGATGACCGCGGCCAGACCAACCTGCCGGGCGTGTTCGCTGCTGGCGATTGCACGACGGTACCCTACAAGCAGATCATCATCGCCATGGGCGCCGGTTCGACCGCCGCACTGAGCGCGTTCGACCACCTGATCCGCTCGTCGGTGAGCAGCAGCAGTGGTGCTGTTGCTGAAGCTGCCTGATCCATCGTTCCCAGATCACCGGGAACATTGTCTGCCTGTCGGGTAACCATGCCGTCAGCCGGTCCGTTACCCCTGGGGTGTAAGGATGAACCTACGTGATCTGAAGTACCTGGTAGCCCTGGCCGACCACAAGCATTTCGGCCGGGCTGCCGCCTCCTGCTTCGTCAGCCAGCCGACGCTGTCCACGCAGATCCGCAAGCTGGAAGAAGAGCTGGGCCTGCCGCTGGTGGAACGTGCACCGCGCAAGGTGATGCTGACCCCGGCCGGCCAGGAAGCAGCAGCACGGGCACGGGTGATCGTGTCCGAAGTGGAACAGCTGAAGGAAGCGGCACGTCGCAGTCGCGATCCGGAAGCCGGTACGGTGCGCCTGGGGATCTTCCCGACCCTGGGCCCGTACCTGCTGCCGCATGTGATTCCGCGCATCCGCGATCGCTTCCCGGAGCTGGAACTGCTGCTGGTCGAGGAAAAGAGCGATGTGCTGCTGGACCGCCTGCGCGAAGGCAAGCTCGACGCTGCACTGCTGGCCCTGCCGGTGATCGACGACCAGCTGCATGCCGAGTTCCTGTTCGAGGAACCCTTCCTGCTGGCCGTATCCGGGCGCCACCCGCTGGCCCGTCGCGAACACCTGGACGTGCAGGAGCTGGCCACGCAGAAGCTGCTGCTGCTGGAAGATGGCCATTGCCTGCGCGACCAGGCACTGGAAGTCTGCCGCCTGTTCGGTGCCAACGAGAAGTCCGAGTTCCGCGCCACCAGCCTGGAAACCCTGCGGCAGATGGTCGCCGCCGACGTCGGCATCACCCTGCTGCCAAGCCTGTCGGTGCAGCCGCCGGTGCCGCGCTCGAACAACATCCGCCTGCTCGACTTCACCGGCGAAGGACGCCCCAGCCGCCGCATCGCGATGATCTGGCGCCGCAGCTCGGCCATGAACGACTTCCTGATGGAGCTGGCCGATCAGTTCAAGCGCCTGCCGCAGGCGCTGTTCACCCTGGAAGCGGTCAACGCCGCCGGCGACACGACCGCCCTGCCCGGCCCCGCGCTGAACGGCTGAACCCCCGCAGCACCGGCCTGGAATCGGCAGGAGTCGATTCCGGTCGCATTTGTCCCCACAATACAGACAGGCGGCGCCAGCAGGTGCCGCCTTTTGCATGGCTTTCAACCAAGGAGCTTCACCATGAGTACCGCCAGCGGCCTGCCGCCGTCGATCACCGTTTCCACCTTCGACATGGACCGCCTGGACGCCATGCTCGAATCCCCTGCGCTGAGCCAGACGCCTGCCGCGCTCGCGCTTGCTGAAGAACTCAACCGTGCCACCGTGCTGGCACCGGACCAGATTCCCGAAGGCATCGTCATGATGCATTCGCGCGTGGAGTGCGAAGATGAAGTGTCGGGCGAGAAGCACGTCCTGACCCTGGTCTTCCCCCGCGAAGCCAACGTCGATGAAGGCAAGGTTTCCGTGCTGGCCCCGGTCGGCAGTGCCCTGCTCGGCCTTTCGATCGGCCAGAGCATCGACTGGAACGCGCCCGGCGGCCGCAAGCTGCGCCTGCGCGTGACCGCGGTCCACAACGACCGCCCCTGATTACCGCTGCGCACCGCGCGCGATTCGATCCCCCTGCACCAGGAGCCGTAATGAGTACCCCGTCCAAACTGTCCCAGCTGCGCGAACTGTCCGTGGTCGTTGCCGATACCGGTGACTACGAGGCGATCAAGCGCCTGCAGCCGGTGGACTGCACCACCAACCCGACCCTGGTGAAGAAGGCGCTGGACCTGCCGGTCTACGCCGAGCTGATCGAACGCGAACTGGCCTGGGGCCGCCAGCAGAGTGGCGACCGCGAAGCCGTGGTGCACGCCGTGGCCGACCGCCTGACCATCGGCGTCGGCGCGCTGCTGAGCACGCTGGTGCCGGGCCGCGTGTCCACCGAAGTGGATGCCGACCAGGCCCACGACACCGCTGCCACCGTAGCCAAGGCCCGCCAGTTCATCCAGATGTACGCCGATGCCGGCGTGCCGCGCGAGAAGATCCTGATCAAGATCGCCGCGACCTGGGAAGGCGTGGAAGCCGCGCGCATCCTGCAGGCCGAAGGCATCGACTGCAACCTGACCCTGATCTTCAACCCGACCCAGGCGCTGGCCTGCAGCGAAGCCGGCGCGTTCCTGATCTCGCCGTTCGTCGGCCGCATCCTGGACTGGTACGTGGCCAACGGCCAGACCCCGGCCAACATCGATGAAGACCCGGGCGTGAAGTTCGTGCGCGGCGTGTATGCCGAATTCAAGCGCCGCGGTTCGCCGACGGTGGTGATGGGCGCCTCGTTCCGTTCGACCGCGCAGATCGAAGCGCTGGCCGGCTGCGACCGCCTGACGATTTCGCCGGACCTGCTGGAGAAGCTGGACGCCGACCACGGCGAGCTGCCGCGCAAGCTGGTGGCCGGTGCGGCGGATGGCGTGGCGGTGACGCCGATCGATGCGGCGAAGTTCGCATCGGATCTGGCGGCCGATCCGATGGCGACCGAGAAGCTGGCGACCGGTATCGATGCGTTTGCCAAGGATCTGCAGGCGCTGCGCGAGCGCATTCGTTCGGAACTGTGAGGATTTCGGCCAACGGCTGAGCCCCTCGTGGCGGATCGATTTGTAGAGTCGAGCTTGCTCGACTGACTGCTAAAGCAAAAGCCGCGCTGGGTCGGGCGGGTTGGGTTCGCGGGAGACGCCGTGAATCCGTCCCTGGAGGCTTGGCCGCGGCATCCATGCCGCGGACACTCCCGCGAACCCAACCCGCCCGCCCTCTGACAGTTTCCGGTGGCCGCGCGCCACGGATGAAAGAAAGAAGAGCAAAGCGGGTCGCGCGCTTCGCTTGCTCGGAGCGGAGCATGGCTCCGCTCTACAGAAAGCACTGCAGGATCAAACAAAAAGGACGCGGCGAACGCCGCGTCCTTTTTGTTTTCCTTCAGTTCGTCAGTAACCCAATGCTCTTGCCCCCCGTCACCGGGAAACTGTCGAAGGCGGGACGGGTGCAGATGGCGGGACCGTCCACGGCATGGATGCCGTGGCCGAGCCCCCATGGACGGGTTTACGGCGTGTCCCGCCATCTGTACCCGTCCCGCCAAACTCACAACAACCCAGAGCCGCTTTGGCTGTTGACGTTGATTTTGACGTTGCCCGCCGCAGGCGGACCACCGCGCGTCAGCGCGGCGCCTCCACATCCAATCCGATCGGGCAGCTCACCCCGGTGCCGCCGATGCCGCAGTAACCGTTCGGGTTCTTCGCCAGGTACTGCTGGTGATAGTCCTCGGCGTAGTAGTACGCCGGTGCCGGGTACACGATCTCGGTGGTGATCGGCCCGTAGCCGGCTGCGGCCAGCTGCGCCTGGTAGGCCTCGCGGCTGGCCAGCGCGGCGGCGTACTGCGCCTCGTCGGTGGCGTGGATCGCCGAACGGTACTGGGTGCCGGTGTCGTTGCCCTGGCGCATGCCCTGGGTCGGGTCGTGGCTTTCCCAGAACAGCTGCAGCAGCCGCTCCAGGCTCACCACCGCCGGGTCGAACACCACCTGCACCACTTCGGTGTGGCCGGTCAGGCCCGAGCACACCTCTTCATAGGTCGGGTTCGGGGTGATGCCGCCGGCGTAGCCCACCGAGGTGCTGTACACGCCCGGTTCGGTCCAGAACTTGCGCTCGGCGCCCCAGAAGCAGCCCAGCGCGAAGCGGATCTGCTGCAGGCCGGCGAAACGGTCCTTCAGCGGATGGCTGTTCACGAAGTGCTGGTTGCTGTGCAGCGGCAGCGGTTGGTCACGCCCCGGCAGTGCTTCTTCCGGGCGCGGCAGGCGCTGCTTGAAGGCGCCGATGCCGAGGATGCCCTGGCCAATTCCCAACATGATGCGCTCCTACGCCGGAAGGCCGGCTATGTCGTCTGCATCGGAAATGGGGGCGTCCGGCGCGTGGCCCAAGTCCAGCGCCGCCACGATGTCCTCGGCCTGCGGCCGTGCCGCACCAGGGATGCCCACCCGCAGCACGCCGAACAGTGGCAGCTCGCCCATGCCGCCCAGCAACGACTCGCCGAACACGAAGGCCGGGATGCCGGCATCCTCCAGCGCGTGCTTGACCAGGTGGGCGTCGAACAGGTTGTCGGCCTTGTACACGATGTGCATGCGGCAGCTCCGTGGGACAGGGTTCCAGCATACGCCCGGGGGCTGAATGGTGGTGGTGACGGCGCATGACCGTTCTGCCGGCCAGCGGCCGGCACTACCCATCCACTTTCCGGTAGCGCCGGCAGCGGGCCGGCGGAATGTGGATCGCCGTGCAGTTGGGTAGTGCCGGCCGCTGGCCGGCATCCCCACACCCTACCGGGCAGCCCTGCCCCGTACGCGTTAGACTGGCGATCTTTCTGCCTTTCTTTTCGCCGACTCATGTCCGAGCACACCCCCGCCAGCCCCGAGACCCCCGCCGACAGCCACGAAAAGCGCGATTTCATCCGCCAGATCGTGCGCGAGGACCTGGCCAGCGGAAAGCACCAGGCGATCAAGACCCGTTTCCCGCCGGAACCGAACGGCTACCTGCACATCGGCCATGCCAAGTCGATCTGCCTGAACTTCGGCATCGCCGGCGAGTTCAGCGGCGTGTGCAACCTGCGCTTCGATGACACCAACCCGGCCAAGGAAGACCCGGAATACGTGGCCGCGATCCAGGACGACGTGCGCTGGCTGGGCTTCAGCTGGAACGAACTGCGCCATGCTTCTGACTACTTCCAGACCTATTACCTGGCCGCCGAAAAGCTGATCGAACAGGGCAAGGCCTATGTCTGCGACCTGTCGGCCGAGGAAGTGCGCGCCTACCGCGGCACCCTGACCGAGCCGGGCCGCCCGTCGCCGTGGCGCGACCGCAGCGTCGAGGAAAACCTCGACCTGTTCCGCCGCATGCGCGCCGGTGAATTCCCGGATGGCGCGCGCACCCTGCGCGCCAAGATCGACATGGCCAGCGGCAACATCAACCTGCGCGATCCGGCGCTGTACCGCATCAAGCACGTCGAGCACCAGAACACCGGCAACGCGTGGCCGATCTACCCGATGTACGACTTCGCGCACGCGCTGGGCGACTCGATCGAGGGCATCACCCACTCGCTGTGCACGCTGGAATTCGAAGACCACCGCCCGCTGTACGACTGGTGCGTGGACAACGTCGATTTCGCCCATGACGACACGCTGACCCAGCCGCTGGTCGACGCCGGCCTGCCGCGCGAAGCCGCCAAGCCGCGCCAGATCGAGTTCTCGCGCCTGAACATCAATTACACGGTGATGAGCAAGCGCAAGCTGATGGCGCTGGTTACCGAGCAGCTGGTGGACGGCTGGGAAGACCCGCGCATGCCGACCCTGCAGGGCCTGCGTCGCCGTGGCTACACCCCGGCCGCGATGCGCCTGTTCGCCGAGCGCGTGGGCATCAGCAAGCAGAATTCGCTGATCGACTTCAGCGTGCTGGAAGGCGCGCTGCGCGAAGACCTGGACAGCGCCGCGCCGCGCCGCATGGCGGTGGTCGACCCGGTCAAGCTGGTGCTGACCAACCTGCCGGAAGGCCACGTAGAGCAGCTCACCTTCAGCAACCACCCGAAGGACGAGAGCTTCGGCAGCCGCGAAGTGCCGTTCGCACGCGAAGTGTGGATCGACCGCGAGGACTTCGCCGAAGTGCCGCCGAAGGGCTGGAAGCGCTTGGTCCCGGGTGGCGAAGTGCGCCTGCGCGGTGCCGGCATCATCCGCTGCGATGAAGTGATCAAGGATGCCGACGGCACCATCACCGAGCTGCGTGGCTGGCTGGATCCGGAATCGCGTCCGGGCATGGAAGGCGCCAACCGCAAGGTCAAGGGCACCATCCACTGGGTCAGCGCCGTACATGGCGTGCCGGCCGAGATCCGCCTGTACGACCGCCTGTTCTCGGTGCCGAACCCCGACGACGAATCGGAAGGCAAGACCTATCGTGATTACCTCAATCCGGAATCGCGCCGCACCGTCACCGGCTATGTCGAGCCGGCCGCGGCCAGCGCTGCCCCGGAGCAGTCGTTCCAGTTCGAACGCACCGGCTACTTCGTGGCCGACCGCCGCGACCACACCGAAGCCAAGCCGGTGTTCAACCGCAGCGTGACCCTGCGCGACACCTGGTCGGCCTGAGGACCTGCGCGGGCGCCAGCACGGCGCCCGCATGACTCCGACGATGATCACCGCCCTTTCCGTCCTGTTCTGGTTCATCTCGCAGCATCCGCTGCTGACGTTCTTTTCGGCGATGGTGCTGGCCGGGCTGGTCTCGTGGTGGCGGCGTTTTCCGGGCTACGCCATCGTGGTGTTCCCGCTGGCGATGCTCAACATCTTCCTCGGCCACTTCCTCAACGCCGCCTTCCTCAACGTGGTGGGCGAGCGTGGTGAAGCGGTGATCGTGAAGTCCGAGCGCACCAGTTCGACGATGAACGAGCAGTACATCTGGCGCTACGAAGGGGTGCTGCGCACCGCCGAGGGCCGCGACGTGGAGGTGGTGTTCCACACCAACACCGCCTCGCTGTGGCCGCTGGAGAACGCGATCCGCATCCCGGCGCCCGACCAGCCGTTCGTGGTCAAGTACACGCCGGGTTTCCCGCGCAACTTCGTCATCCTCACCAACGAATCCCCGCACGGCATCGCCCAGGCCCGTGCCAGCGCGCGCGAGCGGGTGGAAGTGGCGGCACGCAAGCTGCATTTCAGCCCCGGCAACGCCGATTTCCGCGCGGACTATCGCCGCGAGTTGGAAACCTGGCTGCGCGACCACGGCAACGATCCGCAGCAGCAGTCCGACGCGCAGCGATATCGCGCCGAACTTGACGCGCTCGACCGCTAGATCCCCAGGCCTTGCCTGGATGTTCCACCCCATCCACAGGCCTGACATGACCACGACCTCCACCGCCCTCCTCCCGCTGCTGCAGCAGGTCCTGCAGGAGGCCGGCATCGCCAGCCACGTCGACGGCGACGCGCTGCTGCTGGACAGCGGCCTGCACCTGACCCCGCATGCGATGGCCGCGCACGCGCGCGACAACGGCGGCTGGCAGACCTCCACCGTCATCGAGAGCCAGCATCCGGTGCTGTTCGCCGATGGCCTGTTCGAGTACCAGCACGCCAACGGTGCCGATGAGCAGGCATCGCTGCTGTCCGGCTTCCAGGCCTGGGTGCGGGTGGACCTGGCCACGCTGCAGACCGCGATCGGCGCCGAAGACGCGCAGGGCCTGCCGATGATGGGCCTGACCTATCCGGCCGGCGATGACGGCGAGGAACACCAGCGCACCGTAGTGCTGGGGCCGCTGGCGCACTACCGCGCACAGGAGGTGGATGCCTCCACCTGCAGCGAGGACGACCACGGTTCCTGCCCCTGCTGCCTGTTCACCCGCAGCATGGAGGCCTTCGATGAGCTGCTGAAAGCCCGCCAGTTCCTCGCCATCCGCCTGTTCGCCTCGCGCGATGCCGACGGCCTGTGCGAAGCCGACTGCCGGGTCAACGGCCACGACTTCGCCGCCGCCCTGCCCCTGCTGCGCGCCTACGCGGCCAGCTGGCCGCAGGCCGGGCTGGAGTTCCGCAAGCAGTACGTAGTGATCCGCACCGGCTCGCCGGGCTGACCCACCGCCACACCCGATACAGGCCGGTGCGGCTACACTGCGCGCCGGTTTCCCAAGCAACCGCACCTTCTTCCATCCCATTACGAGGCACCCCCGCGATGCTGTACGCGCAAGTCCACCTGACCCTTCCCGCCTGGATCCACGACCAGATCGACCTGGATCGTCGATATCCGGGCGATGAGGCCAAGGTCGCGCTGGCGATCGAGCTGTCGCGGCTGAACGTCGAGCACGCCAGTGGCGGCCCGTTCGGTGCAGTGGTGTTCGGCCCGGATGACAAGGTCATCGCCGCCGGCGTGAACCGGGTGATGCCGCACGCGACCTCGCTGGCGCACGCCGAGAACATGGCCTACATGCTGGCCCAGCAGCGCCTGCAGACCCCGCGCCTGAACGCAGTGCTGTCGCCGGTCACCCTGGCCACCAGTTCGCAGCCGTGCTGCCAGTGCTACGGCGCCACCGTGTGGGCCGGCATCGACCGCCTGCTGATCGGTGCCAACTCGGCCGACGTCGAAGAGCTGACCCCGTTCGATGAAGGCCCGCTGCCGGCCGACTGGGTGGGTGAACTCAACAAGCGCGGCATCGAAGTGGTGCAGGGCCTGAACCGCGACGCCGCGCGCAGCGTGCTGCGTGCCTATGGGGAAAGCGATGGCGCCCGTTACTGAGGCCGGCATCGGCCTGCTGTGCCTGTGCCGGCAGGGCTTCGAGCCCGAGCTGGCCGGCGAACTGCAGTTCCGCGCCGGTGAAGCCGGTTTCGCCGGTTATGCGCGCACCCAGCGCAATGATGGCTACGTGCTGTTCATGTGCGACGAAGCCGCCGCCCTGGCACCGCGCCTGCGCTGGCGCGAGCTGATCTTCGCGCGGCAGAAGCTGGTGGTGCTGGCCGAGCTGCCGCAGCTGGACCCAGCCGACCGCATCACCCCGATGCTGGAGGTGCTGGCCGATGCGCCGCGCTTCGGCGACCTGTGGGTGGAACATCCCGATTCGGACGCCGGCAAGCCGCTGTCCGGGCTGGCCCGTGCCTTCGGCAATGCGCTGCGCCCGGCGCTGCGCAAGGCCGGCAAGCTCACCGACAAGCCGAACGACCGTCTGCCGCGCCTGCACGTGGTGTTCGTCGACGGCACCCACGCCTTCGTCTGCGTAGCCGACCCGGCCGACAGCGCACCGTGGGCACTGGGCATTCCGCGCCTGAAGCTGCTGCCCGAAGCGCCGTCGCGTTCGGCACTGAAGCTGGACGAAGCCCTGCTGACCCTGCTGGCGCCGGAAGAACGCGAAGCGCTGGCCAGGCCCGGCATGCGCGCGGCTGACCTGGGTGCCGCACCCGGCGGCTGGACCTGGGTGCTGACCCGCCAGCACATGCACGTGCTGAGCATCGACAACGGCCCACTGCGCCAGCACGTGCTGGACACCGGCCTGGTCGAGCACCTGCGTGCCGATGGCTTCCACTGGCTCCCGGAACAGCCGCTGGACTGGATGGTCTGCGACATGGTCGAGCAGCCGCGGCGCGTGGCCGAACGCATGGCCACCTGGTTCCGCGAAGGCTGGTGCAGGCACGCGATCTTCAACCTGAAACTGCCGATGAAGAAGCGCTGGGACGAAACCCGCTTGTGCCTGGACCTGTTCCAGGAGCAGGCCTGCAAGCCGCTGGTGGTCCGCGCCAAGCAGCTCTATCACGATCGTGAAGAGATCACCGTGCTGGCGTCGCCGCTGCGCTGAGGCCGTCGTGCCCGCCGGGCGTGGCCCGGCGCTACCGAGGAATGGGACCATGCGATACCGCTCGATTCCGATACTGATCGCCCTGCTGGCAACTGCAACGGCCCTTGCACAGCAGCTGCCGTCCATGCCGGCGCAGGTCCAGCCGCTGGGCCCGACCGGCGGCGCCATCCGCCAGCAGCCACTGGGCGCCGGCCAGGTCACCGGCAGCGTCGAGATTGCACGGCCGGCCGGCGAGGCACAGGTGACCGTGCGTTCGCTGGAACCGAGCAGCGTGGTCGGCCAGTACCGCATCCACTTCGCCGCGCTGGATGTGAACGGTGATGGCTTCATCAGCCGCGAGGAAGCGCAGGCCAATCCGGCGCTGGCCGATGAGTTCAATGCGTTGGACGTGAAGCGTCGCGGCAAGCTGGATCGTGCCGACCTGGCTGGTTGGCTGGTTGATTGATCCACCGGCGCGATCTTCATCCACGCATGGCGTGGATCTACTGGATCAACGGCGGTAGCGGAGCCCGCTTCTGGTAGGTGCCAACCTTGGTTGGCACATCCATCAGGCATCCTGGGCCCAGATGAGGCGAGGGTATTTCCAGCCTTGTGCCAACCAAGGTTGGCACCTACCAGAGCGGCGTTGGCACCTGCCAGAGCGACCTGTATTCCGGTCAGACCCCGGCGGCGCGCTTCCAGAACGCCTGCACCAGCGGCGGCCATTTGCCGACGCAGCCCAGCGCGCGTCCACGGGCCAGGGTCAGGTGCATTTCGTCGTTGGAGAACAGGCGGTTGATCGCATCGAAACTGTAGGCGGCGATGTGGTTGTCGCTGCGCCGTTCGCGTGCCCAGCGCTGCAGGCGCTGCGGCGACAGCCGCGGCTGGCCGCGGCGTTCGGCCGACGGCGCCAGCCACTGCTGCAGGGCGGCGACATCGCGCAGGCCCAGGTTCACGCCCTGCCCGGCCAGCGGATGCACCACATGCGCAGCATCACCCAGCGCCAGCACGCGGCCAGCCACGTAGTGACGGGCCAGCTGGCGACGCAGCGGGAAGGCCGCACGCGGTGACGCCAATCGCAGTTCGCCCAGGCGCGCAGCGAAGGCACGGGTCAGTTCGCGGTTGAAGGCGTCCTCGTCCAGGGCCAGCACGCGAGCCGCTTCATCCTCGGGCAGGGTCCAGACGATCGAACTGCGACGCTCGGCCACCGGCAGCAGCGCCAGCGGCCCGGTCGGCAGGAAGCGCTGCCAGGCCGTGGCCTGGTTGGGAAGATCGCTGTCCACATAGGCCACCACGCCACGCTGGTGGTAGTCATGCTTTTCAACCTCGATCCCGGCCAGCTGGCGCAGGGTTGACTCGGCACCGTCGGCGGCCACCGCCAGTGCCGCTTCCAGGCGGCGCCCGTCATCCAGCCGCAGGCGCACGCCGTCTTCATCCTGTTCCAGCGCTTCCACCCGTGCTGGGCAGTGCAGCTGCACGCCCGCCGCCGGCAGCGCCGCCCACAGACGATCCTGCAGCAGGCCGTTCTCGACGATGTAGCCCAGCTCACGACGGCCGAAGCGATCGGCGTCGAACAGCAGATCCTCGCCACCGGCCGCATCCCACACCTGCATGCGCCGGTAAGGCCAGGCGCGGGCCTGCGCGATCGCCGGCCACACACCCAGGCGGTTCAACAGCTGCACGTTGTCAGCGGCGAAGGCGAACACGCGCAGGTCCGGCTGTGCGGCCTGCCACGGTGCCGGTTCGCGGCCTTCCACCAGCGCAACCGACAGGCCGGCATCGGCCAGCGCCAGCGCACACGCGGCACCGACCACGCCACCACCAACGATGGCCACATCAAGACGCGTGCGCCGGCTCATGCGGCTTCTCCGCGGCACAGGCGCGGCACGTCACCACGGAAGCCCATCGCACCACCGACCAGCATCGACTGCACCGACTCGCGCTGTGCGGCCACCAGGCCGAGGCTGCGCAGCGGCCGCATCAGCGGTGCCGGGTTGCTGGTCAATCGTGCCAGCCCACCGGAGAACGCCACCGTCTGCCGGCGATCTTCCTCGCGCCGCGCGACGTAGGCCTTCAGCAGCGCATCGCTGCCGGCATCCTCATGCGCATCCTCCAGCAGTTCGGCCAGGGTCAGCGCATCGCGAAGGCCCAGGTTGAAGCCCTGTGCGCCCAGCGGATGGATGGTCTGCGCGGCATTGCCGAGCAGCACCGTGCGCTCACCGGCCAGCGCGCGCGCCAGCACCTGGATGAGCGGGTAGGCGCTGCGCGGGCCGGACTCGAGCAGGCGGCCGGCACGCCAGCCGATCGCGCTCTGCAGGCGTTGCAGCCAGGCCGCATCGTCCAACGCCATCACCGCATCGGCCTGGTCGCGCGCTACCCCGTGCACGGTGCCGAAGTGACGATCGCCACGCGGCAGCAGGGCGGTTGGGCCGGTATCGGTGAAGCGTTCCCAGGCGGTGCCATCCGGCGCGCGCTGGCTGCGCACGCGGGCCACGAACAGGGTCTGCTGGAAATCATGGCGGTCGACTTCGATGCCCAGCGCGCCACGCACGCCGCTGGTGGTGCCATCGGCCCCCACCACCAACCGTGCCAGCAGCACGCGTTCGCCAGCCTCGTCAGCCACCCGTACCTGGCGGTAACCATCGACCACCTCACCCAGCCCCAGGAACCGCATCGGCCGGTAACGGCGCAGGCGCGGCAGTTCCTGCAGGCGCGCTTCCAGCGCCTGGCCGAAATCGCGCGCGACCACCACCTGGCCGAACCACGGCCGGTCGTAATCGGCCGCTTCGAGCTGCACACGGCCGAAATCGCCGGCACGACTGACATGGATGCGCCGGATCGGGCCCGGTGCCATCGCCAGCTTCTGCATCACCCCCAGCGCGGTCAGCGCATTGACGGTGGCAGCGGCGAAACTGAGATTGCGCTGGTCGAACACCGCAGGCAGCTCGCCGGCCGGGCTGGCCTCAAGCAGGCCCACGTCGCGGCCCAGCCGGTCCAGGGCGATGGCCAGGCTGGCACCGACCAGGCCACCACCGACAATCAGCACGTCATGTCGTTCACTCATGTGTTCATGATACGCGCTCGCCCCGACTGTACGCCGAACGGGCGGCACCTGCGCCAACCTGCGCGGCGGGCTAGAATGAAACCTGAATCCGCTCCGGGCCCCACCATGTCCGATACCGCCAACCGCGCCTTCGTCCTGTCCGTACTCGTACTGCTGCTGGCGGCGACCCGGGTCAATCACTTCGCGGCCATTCCGGATGCCTCCTGGGCCGTGTTCTTCATCGGTGGCTTCTACCTGGCGCGCTGGACGCGCTGGGCGTTCCCGCTGCTGATGGTGTTCGCGGTGCTGGTGGACTGGATCGTGATCCGCAGCAGCGGTCTGGATTTCTGGCAGCACTACTGCGTGTCGCCGGGCTACTGGCTGCTGCTGCCGGCCTACTTCTCTTTGTGGGCCGGCGGCATGCTGCTGGGCCGCAACTACCAGAGCGCGCGCTGGCCGGTACTGGCCAAGGGCGCACTGCTGCTGGTCGCTTCGGTGGCGGTCTGCCACCTGCTGGCACAGGGCGGTTTCTACTGGAGCAGCCGCAACGTGGCCGAGCCGACCCTGGCCGGCTGGGCACAGAACTACGCGCAGTGGTTCGGGCCCTACCTTCGCACCACGGCGATCTATGTGGCGCTGGCCGCCGCCCTGCAGCTGGCCGTGGAGCAGGTGCTGAAGCTCCAGCAGGCCCGCCGCGACATCCGCCACTGAGCCGCGCCATGGGTCATCGCCTCTCGCGCATCTACACCCGCACCGGCGACGACGGCAGTACCGGCCTTGGCGACGGCCAGCGCGTAGCCAAGGATGACGCCCGCGTGGCGTCCTACGGCACCGTCGACGAGGCCAATGCCGCGCTCGGCCTGCTGTTGGCCGCGCCCCTGCCCGAGGATGTGCGCGCGCTGGTGGTGCATCTGCAGCACCAGTTGTTCGACCTGGGCGCCGAGCTGTGCATTCCCGGCCATGCCGCGATCCACGCCGCCGACGTCTCGGCCCTGGAACAGCAGCTGGACCATTACAACGCCGACCTGCCGATGCTGAAGGAATTCATCCTGCCGGCCGGCGGCGAAGCCGCCGCGCGCTGCCATCTGGCCCGCACCATTGTCCGCCGCGCCGAGCGCGAAACGGTCACCCTGGCCCGCCACGAGGCTGTGCGCAGCGAGGCGCTGCAGTACCTCAACCGGCTGTCGGACCTGCTGTTCGTGCTGGCCCGGGTGCTGGCCCGAGCCGATGGCCACGGCGAAGCGCTGTGGCAGCCACAGCAGCGCCAGCGCTGAGTCGGCACGATGCTGGTCTATACCCACCCGTCCTGCCTGCTGCATGACCCCGGCCCCGGCCATCCGGAGTGCCCGCAGCGCCTGCAGTACGTACTCGACGCACTGCACGCCGCCTTCCCTGATCAGCTGGACTGGCGCGAGGCGCCGCCGGCCAAGTTCGGCGAACTGACCCGGGTCCACGACAGCGCCCTGCTCGACTTCGTGCTGCAGCCGCAGACCGCGCCGCTGCGCCAGCTGGACATGGACACCTGGACCTCGCCAGGTTCGGCCAGCGCCGCCGTGCACGCCGCCGGTGCCGGTGTGGCCGCGGTCGATGCGGTAATGCTGGGCGAGGACCCGCTGGCCTTCTGCGCGGTACGCCCGCCGGGCCACCACGCCACCAGCAGCACGGCGATGGGCTTCTGCCTGCTGAACAACATCGCCATCGCTGCCGCCTATGCCCGTGACCGCCATGGCCTGGAGCGGATCGCGGTGGTCGATTTCGACGTCCACCACGGCAATGGCACCCAGGACATCTTCCAGCACGATGCCCGGGTCTCCTACTACAGCACCCACCAGGCCGGGCTGTTCCCCAATTCCGGCCTGCGCCGCGACCGCGGTGCCGGCAACCTGATGAACATCCTGTTGCCACCGGGCAGCGGCGGCTTCCGCTTCCGCAACGTCTGGGCCGACGAGATGCTGCCAGCCATCGACGACTTCCGTCCGCAGCTGCTGCTGATCTCCGCCGGCTTCGACGCCCACCTGCGCGACCCGCAGGCCGATCTGATGCTGGAGACCGACGATTTCGCCTGGATCACCCGTGAACTGCATGCGCTGGCACGCCGTCACGCCGCCGGCCGGGTGGTCTCGATGCTGGAGGGCGGCTACGACCTGCAGGCCCTGGCCGAGTGCAGCATGGCCCATGTCCAGGCCCTGATCACCCCCTCTGCGGGTGCCTCCGCCGGATGAACCCGAACCGGCAGGCTCCGGCGCCCTTCATTGCCCCTATGCAAGGGATGGGGCAAGCTACCGTCCGTTTTCGCCCGAATCCGAACCGCGTGCGCCGAGCCCTCCGCCTGCTTCCCCTGCCTCTGAGCATCGCCATCAGCCTGCCGGCGATGGCCGATGATAAGCCGCTCAACTGGGGCCTGTGCCCGGCCACCGACGTCATTCCCGCGTTCACCGACGCCCCCACCCCGGTCCCGGCCCAGGACAAGGCTGCTGCCGCAGCCGCCCGCGAGAACCAGCCGACCGACATCGAAGGCGACCAGCTGCTGGGCACCACCACGGTGCCGCAGTACGAGGGCAACGTGGCGCTGCGCCGGGGTGACCAGTTCGTCGGTACCGACAAGCTCAGCTTCGACACCGAGACCGGCAACTACATCGCCGACGGCAATGTCCGCTACCAGGACGGGTCGATCCGGATGGTCGCCAAGCGCGCCGAAGGCAACCAGGAAAGCGACACCCACAAGATCTCCGACATCAAGTACCAGCTGGTATCGCGCCGGGGCAACGGTGATGCCGAGTCGGTCGACCTGCAGGGCGCGGTCGGCCAGATGCACCGCTCCACCTACACCACCTGCGACCCGTCGCAGCCGGTGTGGAAGCTGTCGGCGCCGCAGATCGAAGTGGACAACGACGAAGGCTTCGGCACGGCCCGCAACGCCGTGCTGCGGATCGGCAAGGTGCCGGTGCTGTGGGCGCCCTACTTCAAGTTCCCGATCGATGACCGCCGCAAGACCGGCCTGCTGTTCCCGCAGCTGGGCATGTCCGGGCGCAATGGCTTCGATTATGCGCAGCCGATCTATTTCAACCTGGCGCCGAACTACGACGATACCCTGACCCCGCGCTACATGAGCCGGCGCGGCCTGCTGCTCGACAACGAGTTCCGCTACCTCTACAACGGCGGCCGTGGCGAGGTGCTGACCAGCTACATGCCCAACGACAAGCTGCGCGACCGCGACCGCGGCCGGGTGATGTTCGACGGCTACCACAACGTGAACAGCCACTGGCAGGCCCGCGCCAACCTGGCCTGGGTGAGCGACGAACGCTATGTCGAGGACTTCGCCAACCGCCTGGTGGGGGTGACCGCCTCCAACCTGCAGAGCACCATCGGCCTGTACGGCACCGGCCAGAACTGGACGGCCGGCATCATGGCCGACCGCTGGCAGCTGACCGACTACACCCTCGACGAGCGCGCCCTGCCCTACAACCGCGAGCCACGCCTGTTCTTCAACTGGAACAAGCCGGTGCTGCCGTGGCTGGAAACCGGCATCTACACCGAAGCGGTGCGCTTCACGCATGACGACATCAACTTCAAGAATGCCGTCGGCGCCGGCGAGGATCTGCAGTACACCCGTAATGGAGTGCAGTGGACCGACGGCGTCGGTGTCAGCGGCGGTTCACGACTGGACGTGAAGCCGTATGTGTCGTTCCCGATCAGTGGCGCAGCTTGGTATGTGACCCCTACCCTGGCCTACCGCTACACCGCCTATCAACTGGACCGTGGTCTAGTGGATGGGGTAAGGGGCATCCAGGCCCAGATCCTGCGCTCGCAGGGCATCGACCCGGCCACGGCCACTCCGGAACAGCTGCGCGGCAATACCTCGCCCAGCCGCAGCCTGCCGATCGGCAGCCTTGATGCCGGCCTGTTCTTCGATCGCGAGACGTCGATCGGAGGCAAGTCATTCCTGCAGACCCTGGAGCCGCGCCTGTTCTACCTGCGCACCCCCTACCGCAACCAGGACGAGCTGCCGATCTTCGACACCCGTGACTTCACCTTCAGCTGGGGCCAGCTGTTCCGCGACTCGCGCTATACCGGCGCCGACCGCCAGAACGATGCCAACCAGCTGACCCTGGCACTGGGCACCCGCTTCATCGACCAGACCACCGGCAAGGAACGCTTCTCGGCCGCGATCGGCCAGATCCAGTACTTCGACGAATCGCGGGTGAGCACCACGCCGGGCGGCGCGCCGGTGGAGAAGGGCAAGTCGGCGTGGATCGCCGACGGCAACTACATGATCAACGACCGCTGGACCCTGGGCGCCACCTACCAGTGGGACCCGAAGTACAAGCGCGAGGATCTGGCCAGCGTCCGCGCCCGTTATCTGATGCCCAACGATGGCGTGATCAACCTCAGCTACCGCTACCGCATCAATGCCGGCGCCCCGGCAACCGCCAACAAGCATGACCGGACCCTGCTGGAGCAGGCCGACCTGTCGTTCCTGTACCCGCTGAATGCGCGCTGGAGCCTGGTGGGCCGGTATTACTACTCGCTGCAGGACAAGGAACCGCTGGAGATCATCGCCGGCGTGCAGTGGGACAGCTGCTGCCTGGCCGTGCGTGCAGTGGCCCGCCGCTACGTGCGCAACCGCGAAGGCGACATGAACAATTCCATCCAGCTGGAGTTCGTCCTCAAGGGCCTCAGCTCCATCGGCCAGGACACGGACCGTACGCTGCGCCGTGCTATCCTCGGCTACAACCGCGACGACCTCTATCTCGTGCCGCCCAGCAACACCGGGGCGACCCGGGATGACTACGATCCGAATCAGATCCCATGACCAAGCGCTTCCCCGTTCTTCTCGCCTCCCTGCTGGCGGTGTCCAGCGTGTCCGCCCCCCTGCAGGTGCTCGCGCAGGAGGCGCAGCCGTTGGACCGCATCGCCGCCGTCGTCGACGAGGACGTGATCCTGCAGAGCGAGCTCCAGCGTGCGATCGCCAACATCAAGGCGCAGTACGCCGGCCGTGAAAACCAGCTGCCGCCGGAAGACGTACTCAGCCGCCAGGTGCTCGAGCGCCTGGTGCTGGTCAAGCTGCAGGTGGCCCGCGCACAGGGCAGCGGCATCCGCGTCAGCGACCAGGAGCTGAACCAGGCGATGAATGCCATCGCTCAGCAGAACGGCTCGAACCTGGATGCACTGCGCCAGCGCCTGGCCCACGACGGCATCGACTTCAACGATTTCCGCGCTTCAGTGCGCGATGAAATCACCGTGCAGCGCCTGCGCCAGAGCTTCGCGCAGAGCCGCATCAGCGTCAGCGAGGGCGAAGTCGACGCCGCCCTGAAGCAGCAGGCCACGGTTGGCAACCAGTACCACCTGGCGCACATCCTGATCGCCCTGCCCGACGGCTCCAACGCCGACCAGATCGCCACCGGCCAGAAGAAGGCCGAAGGCGTGAAGGCCCTGCTGGACAAGGGTGAGCTGGACTTCAACGCCGCCGCCGTGCGTTATTCGGACAGCCCCAACGCGCTGGAAGGCGGCGACCTGGGCTGGCGCAGCCTGGACGAAATCCCGCAGGCCTTCGCGCAGATGATGGAAAAGATGAAGCCCGGCGAAGTGGTCGGCCCGATCCGCGGCCCCAGCGGCTTCCAGCTGCTGAAGCTGGTGGAAGTGCGTGATGCCAGCGCCGCCAGCGGTGGCGAGCACACGGTCACCGAGTACCACGGCCGCCACATCCTGGTGCGCGTGGACGATCACCAGACCGACGCTGCCGCCAAGGCCAAGATCGATACCCTGCGTGCCCGCATCGCCGGTGGCGCGGACTTCGAGACCGTGGCCAAGGAGTCCTCCGAGGACAACAACAGCAAGGGCCAGGGCGGCGATCTGGGCTGGTTCCCGGCCGACGCGTTCGGTCCGGCGTTCGGCCAGCAGGTGTCCGGCATCCAGGACGGTGGCGTCAGCCAGCCGTTCCGCACCGATGCCGGCTGGCACATCGTGCAGCGCGTGGGCACCCGCCAGACCGACGTGACCACTGACAACCAGCGTGCCCAGGTCCGCGAGACCATCGGCCGCCGCAAGCTGGAAGACGAGTACAACCGCTTCCTGCAGGAACTGCGTGGCGAAGCCTACGTCAGCTTCCGCAGCGGCGACCGCGCGGAAAACACCGCCACGCCGCCGCAGTCCTGACCGATGCGCCCCGAGCTCGCTCTGGTACCGGGCGAGCCCGCCGGGATCGGCCCGGAGCTGTGTGTCCGCCTCGTCCAGCAGCCGCGTGAAGATTGCCGGCTGCTGGCCTTCGCCGACCCGGATACCCTGCGCGCGGCCGCGGCCGCGCTGAACCTGCCCCTGCAGCTGTTGCCCGAGGACGCCGAAGCACGCGTCCCCGGCGATCTGCGTGTGCGCGTGGTAGCCAATACCGTGCCCAGCCACTTCGGCCAGGCCAATCCGGCCAACGCCGGCGCCGTCATCGGCGCCCTGCTCGGTGCCGGCCAGGCGTGCCTGTCCGGCGAACTGCACGGCGTAGTCACCGGCCCGGTGCACAAGGCGGTCATCAACGAAGGCGGCATCGCCTACAGCGGCACCACCGAACTGCTGGCCGACCAGGCCGGGGTGAAGGTGGTGATGATGCTGGCCAACCACATCGTGCGCGTGGCCCTGGCCACCACCCACCTGCCACTGCGCGAGGTGGCCGACGCGATCACCGCGCCCGGCCTGGAACACACCCTGCGCACCGTGCACGCTGCGCTGCGCCGCGAATTCGGCCTGCCCGCGCCACGCATCGCCGTGCTCGGCCTGAACCCGCATGCCGGTGAAGACGGTCATCTGGGCCGCGAGGAACTGGACCTGGTCATCCCGCTGCTGCAGCGCCTGCGCGCGGAGGGCATGGACCTGATCGGGCCGCTGCCGGCCGATACCGCCTTCCTGCCGGCCAAGCTGGCAGGCTTCGACAGCGTGCTGGCGATGTACCACGACCAGGGCCTGCCGGTGCTGAAGTATTCGGGCTTCGAGCAGGCGGTGAACCTGACCCTGGGCCTGCCCTACCCGCGCGTGGCGGTGGACCATGGCACCGCGCTGGACCTTGCCGGCCTCGGCATTGCCGATCCTTCCAGCCTGCAGGCGGCAACGACGTTGTGTGCGCAGCTTGCGCGGCAACGTACACTGAGCGCATGAATTCCCCGCATTCCCCCTCCGGCCCGGTGTTCACCGCCCCGGCCAAGAAGCAGCTTGGCCAGCATTTCCTGGCCGACCGCCACTACATCGACAAGATCGTGATGGCGGTCAACCCGAAAGACGGTGACCGCCTGGTCGAGATCGGCCCGGGCCAGGGCGCGATCACCCTGCCGCTGCTGCGCGTGCATCCGAAACTGACGGTGATCGAGTTCGACCGCGACCTGATCGCGCCACTGACCGCCGCCGCCGAGCCGCTGGGCGAGCTGACCATCGTCCACCGCGACGTGCTGCGCGTGGACTTCACCGAGCTGGCTGCCGGCCAGTCGATCCGCCTGGTCGGCAACCTGCCCTACAACATCTCCTCGCCGATCCTGTTCCATGCACTGGAACATGCGGCGGTGATCCGCGACATGCACTTCATGCTGCAGAAGGAAGTGGTCGACCGCATGGCCGCCGGCCCCGGCAGCAAGGTGTACGGCCGGCTCAGCGTGATGCTGCAGGCCTACTGCCAGGTGACCTCGCTGTTCGTGGTGCCGCCGGGCGCGTTCCGGCCGCCGCCGAAGGTCGATTCGGCCGTGGTGCGGCTGGTGCCGCGTGACCCGGCCACGATCAACATCCACGACCACAAGCGTTTCGCCGAGGTGGTCAAGGCCGCCTTCGGGCAGCGCCGCAAGACCCTGCGCAACGCCCTGAACAACGTGGTGTCCGCCGAACAGTTCGTTGCCGCCGGCGTGCGTCCCGATGCCCGCGCCGAACAGCTGGACGTGGCCGAATTCATCGCTTTGGCCAATGCCTCCTGATTACACTGCCGGTATGGAAGACGCTGACGTTTATGCCATCTCCGTCGAAGTCGCACCGCGCTTCCTCGACGATCAATCCGCGCCGGAAGACGGGCGCTATGCGTTCGCCTACACGATCCGCATCCACAACCAGGGGCGTGTTGCCGCGCGCCTGGTCGCACGCCACTGGCGCATCACCGATGCCAACGGCCGCGTCGAGCACGTCGATGGTGACGGGGTGATCGGCGAGCAGCCGCGCCTGCGTCCCGGTGAAGACTTCCATTACACGTCCGGTGTCATGCTGGGGACCGATCACGGGACCATGCAGGGCCACTACGACATGGTCGCCGACGACGGCACCGAATTTGCCGCGCCGGTCGCACCTTTCGTGCTGGCCATCCCGCGTACCCTGCACTGACACGGAGGCCGAACGATGAGTGTGTGGGCGATCGGCGACCTGCAGGGCTGCTATGACGTCACCCAGCGACTGCTGGAGAAGATCCGTTTCGACCCGGCGCAGGACACCCTGTGGTTCTGCGGCGACCTGGTCAACCGCGGTGGCCAGTCACTGGAAACGCTGCGGCTGGTGCATTCGCTGCGCGAGCACAGCGTGGTGGTGCTGGGCAACCATGACCTTTCGCTGCTGGCCGTCGGTGCGCGCACCGAAGAGGAACAGCGCAAGGTCAACCCGGACCTGCTGCGCATCGTGCAGGCCGAGGACCGCGACGAACTGCTGGACTGGCTGCGCCTGCAGAAGCTGGTGCACGTGGACCGCGAGCTGGGCTGGATGATGGTGCACGCCGGCCTGGCGCCGAAGTGGACCACGCAGATGGCCGAGAAGCATGCGGCCGAAGTCGAGGTGCAGCTGCACGGCGCCGGCTACCGCAAGCTGTTCCGCAACATGTACGGCGACAAGCCGAGCTGGGCACCGAACCTGTCCGGCTACGACCGCTCGCGCGCGATCATCAACGTGCTCACCCGCATGCGCTACTGCACCCCGCGCGGGCGCATCGGCATCGAGGACAAGGGCACGCCGGGCACCCAGGAACAGGGGCTGTATCCCTGGTTCGAAGTGCCGGGCCGGGTCGAGCGTGACCTCAAGGTGGTCTGCGGCCACTGGTCGGCGCTGGGCCTGACCATCACCCAGGGCGTGCACGCCATCGACACCGGCGCGGTCTGGGGCGGCAAGCTGACCGCGATCCAGCTCGATACCGATGAACTGCGCGTGGTGCAGGTGCCAGGCCGCGATGTACCGGCACCCGTGCCCAACGCCCGCCCGCCAGCGCGCCCGGCGCGCGAGCGCCCGGCTGCACCGGCGCAGGGCAAGGAACAGGGCGGCGGCAATGCTCCGGCCGCCAACCCGGGCAACCGCGGCCCGCGCCGTCGTCGTCGCCGTGGTGGTGGTGGTGGCTCCGGCGGTCCCAACAACAACAGCACCCCGCCGCAGGCATGACGCGGCACGGCTGGGCACCATGGACGGTGCTGCTGCTGACGCTGGCCCTGGCCAGCGGCTGCCAGCCCGGCTCGCCGACTGCTCCCACGGCTGCGGACAGCGCTGAACGCACACCGACGCCACCACAGGCGCCTTCGCCGCCACTGGTGGCTGCGGCGCGCGCGCAGATCGGCGTCACCACCCGCTACGACCCTGCCTATCAAGTGCTGGCCTATCCCGGCGGCGACGTGCCACTGGATCGCGGCGTGTGCACCGATGTGGTGGTGCGCGCCCTGCGCAGCCAGGGCCTGGACCTGCAGGCACGCGTGCATGAAGACATGCGCGGCAACTTCAGTGCCTATCCGGCGATCTGGGGCCTGTCACGGCCGGACCGCAACATCGATCATCGTCGTGTACCGAACCTGATGCGCTGGTTCGAACGGCAGGGCTGGCAGCAACCGATCACCGCCCTCGCCACCGACTATGCGGCCGGTGACATCGTTGCCTGGAAGCTCAACGGCAACGGCCTGCTGCACGTGGGCATCGTCTCCGACCGGCAGCTGGCCGATGGCACGCCGCTGGTGCTGCACAACATCGCGCGCGGCACCCGCGAAGAGAACCTGCTGTTCCGGCACGCCATCATCGGGCATTACCGGATGCCGTAGGCAATCCTGTAGAGCCGAGCCATGCTCGGCTACGGGATGTGTCCGGCAACAGCAGCCGAGCATGGCTCGGCTCTACAGATGGGCGGCGGTCAACGGCGCACGTAGTGCACGAAGCGGAACGCGTACGCGTGACGTTCGTCGGCCGGATGCGGCTCGCTGCTCACTTCCCGCCAGTCCTGCACGTCCACTTCGGGGAAATGGGTATCGGCGGGGACTTCGGCATCCACCCAGGTCAGGTACAGGTCACTGACCTGGTCCAGCAGCTGGTGGAAGATCTCGCCGCCGCCGATGATGCATAGCTCGCTGGCGCCCTCGCCTTCGGCAATCGCCTTCGCCTCGTCCAGCGACGCCACCGCGCGCATGCCCTCGAACGGCACCTGGCCGCTGCGGGTCAGCACTAGGTTGGTCCGCCCCGGCAGCACGCGGCCGATCGACTCGGCCGTCTTGCGCCCCATCAGGATCGGCTTGCCCAGGGTGAGCGCCTTGAAGTGCTTGAAATCATCCGGCAGGTGCCAGGGCATGGCATTGCCCTGGCCGATGCCACGGTTGCGGTCCAGTGCCACAATCATCGAGAGCTTCATTGCTGCCACCTCCTCAGCTGGCGTCGATCTGCAGGCGTTCGCAGGCAGCGTTCGCGGCACTGGCAGCCTGCAACGCCGCAGCCAGCGCAGGGTTGGACGTGGACCGCTCATCCAGGCCACCGAGGATCTTCTGCTTCTGCGCCTTTTCGATATCCTTCAGGCCCGGTCCTGACAGGATGTCTGCCGACAGCGCAGCGGTGTCGGTGCTGGCACGACGTGCCAGAAATGCCTTCAACTGGTCGCTGGAATAGACGTTGGCCAGCTGCTGCTCGAGCGTGCGCTGATAGACCGGATCCTCGATACCGGCCTTCAGATGCTCGGTCATCGCCGTGTACATCCCGGTTACCGCCTCATGCATCTGCGCCCGGCACCCTTCCGGAACATCCTGGGGCATCATCGTGCTGCCGTTGAATGCCCCGGCGAACGCCTGCACTTCCTCGCGCATGTGCTTGTGCACGATCTGCTCGTTGACCTGCCTGGCCAACGACAGCGCATCGGCCGGTCCGGCCTGCACCATGGCCAGCGGCAGCATGCCGCACAGCGCCAGCAGGCCGCTGGAAATCAGGCGGGTACTCATACCGCCACCGGCGCCTTGATGACCGGGTGCGGATCGTAGCCGTCGATGCGGATGTCGTCGAACTGGAAGCCGAACAGGTCGGTCACCTCCGGGTTCAACCACAGCGTCGGCAGCGCGCGCGGTTCACGCGACAGCTGCTCGCGCGCCTGCTCGAAGTGGTTCGAATACAGGTGCGCATCGCCCAACGTGTGCACGAAGTCACCCACGCCCAGGCCGGTGGCCTGCGCCACCATGTGGGTCAGCAACGCGTAGCTGGCAATGTTGAACGGCACGCCGAGGAAGATGTCGCCGCTGCGCTGGTACAGCTGGCAGCTGAGCTTGCCGTCCACCACGTAGAACTGGAACAGGTTGTGGCACGGCATCAGCGCCATCTGCGAGAGCTCGCCCACGTTCCAGGCGCTGACCACCAGCCGGCGCGAGTCGGGGTTGCGCTTGATCTCGTCCACCAGCCATTGCATCTGGTCGATCTCACCGCCATCGGCGGTAGCCCAGCTACGCCACTGCTTGCCGTAGACCGGGCCGAGGTCGCCGTTCTCGTCGGCCCACTCGTCCCAGATCCGCACCTGGTTGTCCTTCAGGTAGCCGATGTTGGTGTCGCCCTTCAGGAACCACAGCAGCTCGTGGATGATCGAGCGCAGGTGCAGTTTCTTGGTGGTGACCAGCGGGAAGCCTTCGTTGAGGTCGAAGCGCATCTGCCAGCCGAACACGCTGCGGGTGCCGGTGCCGGTGCGATCGCTCTTCTCGGCGCCGTGTTCGAGCACGTGCGAGAGCAGGTCCAGGTAAGCCTTCATGCCTTGCCCTCGGCAGCTACCAGCGGCTGCGGCTGCAGTACCGGCGCGCGGCGCGACATCACCAGCAGCACCAGGCCGAAGGCGATCAGCGGCAGGCTGAGGATCTGGCCACGGGTCAGCCAGTCGAAGGCCACGTAGACGCCGTTGTCGGGCATGCGCACAAACTCCACCGCGAAGCGGAACAGGCCGTACATCAGCGCGAACAGGCCACCGACCAGGTAGCGATGACGCGGCTTGGCCGACACCGTCCACAGCACCACGAACATCACCAGCCCTTCCAGCAACGCTTCATATAGCTGGGAGGGATGGCGTGCGAACTGATTCAGCGCGCCGGTGGCGAACTGCGCCTGCAGCGTCGCATGGTCCAGCTGGTTCAGCGGGGCCGGCAAGCCGGACGGGAACACCACGCCCCAGCTACCGTCGGTGTACTTGCCCCACAGCTCGGCACCGATGAAATTGCCGATACGGCCGAAGCCCAGGCCCAGCGGCACCAGCGGCGCCATGAAGTCCATGGTGTCGAAGAAGTGCAGCTTGTGCTTGCGCGACCACCACCAGCAGGCGGCAATCACGCCCAGCAGGCCGCCGTGGAAACTCATGCCGCCATCCCACACCTTGAACAGCAGCAGCGGGTTGTGCAGGAAATCGCCCAGCGCGTAGAACAGCATGTAGCCGATGCGCCCGCCCAGCACCACGCCGAGCATGGCGTAGAACAGCAGGTCGGAGAAGCCGTTGGCATCGACACCCGGCAGGCGCCCGTCAGCGATGCGCTTGCGGCCCAGCAGCCAGGCCGCAGTGAAGCCGAGCAGGTACATGATGCCGTACCAGTGCACCTTGATCGGCCCCAGCGAGAGGGCGATGGGGTCGATGTCGTGGAAATAGATCATGGAAGGTGCCTTGCGGTTGAACGCCTATTCTCGGGCCAGTGCCGCCCCGGCTCAACCAAGGAACTGGGGCGAGTTCGGCAACGCGTCATCGTTCGACCGCGTCGAGGCCGGAAAGTGCCCTTCGATCAGGCTGGAGACCTCGTCGATGGCATCCTGCAGCGCTTCCACCGGATGGGAACCACGCAGGCCCTCGCGCAGGTGGGTGCAGACCCGCTGCCACTGCGCCGGACTGACCCGGCCCTGCAGACCCCGGTCGGCGACGATCTCGATGGCGTGGTCAGCCAGCAGCAGGTAGATCAGTACACCGTTGTTGTGGGTGGTATCCCAGGTGCGCAGGCGGGCAAAGGCATGCTCGGCGGCCTGGCGCGGGGTCACCCTGTGCCACAGCGCCCCCAGCGGCAGGTCCGCTTCCACCGCGAACATCACCTGCCCACCGTGGCGCTGCTCACCGGCCGCGATGGCCTCGGTGATCGCCTGCAATGTGGCGGGCGGGAACGCGCGCCGTACCGACGGCGAAAACACGTGCCGACATAGACGTTGGATCATCACCAGCCCCCCGAAGCACCGCCACCACCGGAGCGGCCACCACCGCCACCCCAGCCGCCACCACCACCAAATCCACCGCCCCCACCGAAGCCGCCTCCGCCGCCCCAGCTGCCACCGCCCCAGCCGCCGCCACCGGCAAAGCGGCCCGGATGGCCGGAGAGCATGGCCACGATCAGCCCTACGACGCCTGCCAGGCCACTGGCCAGCAGCGTGGACGTGAACAGGAACGCCGCCAGCGCCGCACCGGCACCGCCGAGCAGGCCGCGCAGCGGGCGCGGCACGCGCGAGAACACGCCGCGCAGGATGCTGCCGGCGAACACACCGATGAACAGCGCTAGGAACCAGGTATCGCCACCACTGCTGGGCTCACGCCCGCGATGGCCGCTGACCGGTGCCGGCAGCGTTTCGCCGTCGATCAGCTTGACCAGCACCGCCGTGGCGTCGGTGATGCCACCGGCGTAGTCGCCGCTGCGGAAGCGCGGCACCAGGTATTCCTGGATGACCCGGTTGGCGATGGCATCGGGAATGGCGCCTTCCAGACCGTAGCCCGGCTCGATGCGCACGCGCCGGTCGTCCTTGGCCACCACCAGCAGCACCCCGTCATCCACGCCCTTGCGGCCGATCTGCCACTGGTCGAAGACCCGCGTGGTGTACTGCGCGATGTCCTCCGGCTGGGTGCTGGGCACCACCAGCACCTGCAGCTGGCTGCCCTTGCGCTGCTGCAGGTCAGCCGCCTGCTGCACCAGTGCCTGTTTCTGCGTGGTGTCCAGCGTGCCGGTGGTATCGACCACCGGCGAATCCAGCGCCGGAATCGGCGCCAGCTGCTGCGCCTGCGACGCCAGCGGCAGCCACAGCAGCAGGGCCAGCAGCGCAGTGGCCAGGCGCATGGGTCAGTGACCCGGCTGCGGTGCCGGCTGCTGCTGCGGCGCGTTGCCGAAATCGACCGCCGGCGCGTTGGAGATCTGCGCTTCGTTGTCCACCGTGAAGTTCGGCTTGGTCTTGTAACCGAAGATCTTGGCGGTGATCACCTGCGGGAACGAGCGGATGTAGGTGTTGTAGTCCTGCACCTGCTGGATGTAGCGGCCGCGGGCGACGGTGACCCGGTTCTCGGTACCTTCCAGCTGCGCCTGCAGGTCGCGGAAGTTCTGGTTGGACTTCAGTTCCGGATAGTTCTCGGTGACCACCAGCAGCCGCGACAGCGCGCTGCCAAGTTCGCCCTGGGCCTGCTGGAACTGCTTGAGCGAGGCTTCGTCGTCGGCGTTGACGTTGATCTGGCCGACGCGCGAACGGGCGTTGGTGACTTCGGTCAGCACGCGCTCTTCCTGGCTGGCGAAGCCCTTCACGGTCTGCACCAGGTTGGGCACCAGGTCGGCGCGGCGCTTGTACTGGTTGATGACCTCCGACCAGCTGGCCTTGACCGCTTCATCCTTCTGCTGGATGGCGTTGTAGCCGCAGCCGGAGAGCAGGGAGGCCAACAGCATCAGGGGCAGGACACGGGTGAACAGGCGCATGGCGGAGGTTCCGGGTGGGCTTGGCGCCGAGCATGCCATGGTTCGGGTGAAAGACCGGCCATCGGGCGCCGCCCCCTCCGCGGTGGTTGGCGGGCTCTCTGTGGTTGGCCGGGAGGGTGGGTTGGCTGGGGGGCGCTGCAAGTACGTCCATGTAAGCTCGATCGCCGCATCCATGCGGCTCACGCCCCCAGCCAACCCACCCTCCCGACCAGGGACAATTTCCTGCCACCGCGGGAAAGATCAGAAAAAAGCAAAAGCAAAAGCAAAAGCCGGTTCTTCAGGCATTCGTGTCGACCAAGGTCGACACCTGCCAAAGCAGAACGACGTTCCGACAGACCGCGGGAATCTGTCGAAGGCGGGGTGGGTCCGGTTGAGGGGGCGTGAGCCGCATGGATGCGGCGACCGAGCTTACATGGACGTACTTGCAGCGTCCCCCTCAACCGGACCCACCCCGCCAACCCACGGAATGCAGGCTTTTGCCGTTGACGTTGACGTTGATTCGGCGGGTGCAGGGCTGCAAGCCCTGCCGGAATCCAACACTCCTCAGCAAGCCTCGGCCACCGCAGTGCGCGGACGCCCCAGCCATGCCAGCAGCAACCCCGAGGCCGCCAGCAGGCCACCGGCCACCGGAATCGCGGCGTAGCCCAGGCCCGAACTGATCACCGCACCGCCCAGCGCCGCACCCACGGCATTGCCCAGGTTGAACGCACCGACGTTGATCGACGACGCCAGTCCCGGCGCCTCGCTGGCCGCCTGCATCACTCGGATCTGCAACGGCGGCACGATGGCGAAAGTCGCCGCGCCGAACAGCAGCACGCCCAGCGCCGCCGTGGCGTGATTCATGAAGGCCAGCGGCAGCACGAACATCAACACGGCCAGGACCGCCAGCAGGATGCGGGTGGCGCCATCCAGCGACCAGTCGGCCATGCGCCCGCCGATGCCGTTGCCGAAGGTGAAGCCGATGCCGATCAGCGCCAGCGACATCGCGATGAAGGCGTTGGAGGCACCGGTCAGCTCGGTCAGCACCGGCGCCACGTAGGTGTAGAGGGTGAACATCGCGCCGGCGCCAAGCACGGTGGTAGCCATCGCCAGCAGCACCTGCGGCTGCAGGATCGCTCTCAGTTCGCGGCGCACGTCCGGGCGCGGCCCCGGCGCGGATGCCGGCAGTGCGAGGCCGAGCGCGGTGATCGCGACCAGGCCCAGCACCGCAGTACCGGCGAAGGACAGGCGCCAGCCGAGCTGCTGGCCCACCCAGGTGGCCAACGGCACACCGCCGATGTTGGCGATGGTCAGGCCCATGAACATGGTGGCCACGGCGGCAGCCTGCTTGTCCTTCGGCACCAGGCTGGCGGCAACCACCGCACCGATGCCGAAGAAGGCACCGTGATTGAGGCTGGTGACCAGACGCGACAGCAACAGCAGGCCGTAGTTCGGGGCCAGTGCCGAGAGCAGGTTGCCGACCACGAAGATCGACATCAGCAGCATCAGCGCGGTGCGCTTGCCAAACCGTCCCATCAGCAGGGTCATCACCGGCGCGCCCAGCATCACGCCCACGGCATAGGCGGTGATCAGCATGCCGGCGGTTGGAATGTTCACGCCGACGCCGTCGGCAATGACAGGCAGCAGGCCCATCGGCGCGAATTCAGTGGTGCCGATGGCGAAGGCGCCGACGGCAAGGGCCAACAAGGCGGCTCTGGAGTTCATGGGGTCATCCTGCGTGGGGCAGGTCCTGGAAAAGAGCGCGTAGCCTGCGCGCTTTGTCGGCCCGGATTAAGCCTCGCCCCGGGAAAACACTGTTGACCCCAATTCACAGCTGGCGGGAACCTCCCCGCCGGGCATGGCCCGGCGAGCCCAATGGGTCCCATAACGCAGAACCCCCGGCGCTGGCCGGGGGTTCTGGGACACACATTTGCCTGTGATCTGCTTACCAGTCGCCAGCACCCGGCACGTGGTGATCGCGTGCGCGGCGGCGCATCAGCAGGTTCAGCCATTCCACCAGCACCGAGAAACCCATGGCCGCATAGATGTAGGGCTTGGGCACGTGCACGTCCAGGCCATCCAGGATCAGCACCGCACCGATCAGCAGGATGAAGGCCAGTGCCAGCATCTTCACGGTCGGGTTTGCGTCGATGAAGCGGCCCAGCGGGTTGGCGGCCAGCAGCATCACCAGCACCGACAGCAGGATGGCGGCGACCATCACCGGGATGTGATCGGCGATGCCGACGGCGGTGATCACCGAGTCCAGCGAGAACACGATGTCGATGATGGCGATCTGCAGGATGACCATGCCGAATACACCCGAGGCCTTGCTGGTGGCCGGGTTCTCGTCTTCGCCACCGGTGATCAGCTCCTTGATCTCCATGTAGCCCTTGATGATCAGGAACAGGCCACCGACGATCAGCACCAGGTCGCGGATGGAGATGCCCATACCAGCCACGGTGAACAGGTTGGCGGACATGTGCGCCAGATAGGCCAGCGACACCAGCAGGGCGATGCGGGTGATGCAGGCCACGGCGATGCCGAGCTTGCGCGCGAACGGGCGACGCTCTTCCGGCAGCTTGCTGACCGCGATGGAAATGAACACCAGGTTGTCGATGCCGAGCACGATTTCCAGTGCGCTCAGGGTGAACAGGGTCACCCAGGCATTGGGGTCGGCGAGGAACTCAAAGGACATGGAAACTCTTCAGGGCAGTGGGGGAATGGGGATCAGCCGTAATTGCCGGCCATTGCATGCGGGACCACGACCAGCGCCCAGCACAGAAGCACGTTCATCATCAGCACGAACACTGCCGCCGAACCCATGTCCTTGGCGCGGCCGGCCAGCTCGTGGATCTCGCTGCCGTAACGTTCGATCACCGCCTCGATGGCCGAGTTGGCCAGTTCCATCGCCAGCACCAGCAGCATCGAGCCGATCAGCAGCGCACGCTCGACCGGGGTCTGGCCCAACCAGACCGCGACCGGGGTCAGCAGGATCAGCAGGTAGACCTCCAGCCGGAACGAGGACTCATGCAGCCAGGCGGCGCGCAGGCCCTGCCAGGACCAGCGCGCGGCCTGGAAGATGCGGCGCGGGCCGCGGGGCAGATGGCCGAACTGATCAGCCACGGGTGGAACATCCAGCAACAGGGGCGCGGCGCAGCGACCGCTCAGACGCACGGCAGGGAATCATGGGTGCACAGGGATAGGCAGATGGCCGCCATTTTGCCACAAGGCCGCCAGCCGCATCCCGGCACCGGCCCGGTGAATGGACTGCCAGGGGCAAGCCCCGGCCCGCCCCAGCTTCTATGATGGCTTTCCCCTTCCCTGCTGGAGCGCCTGATGTCCCGTCGCCGTACCTGCCTGCTGATGCTGGGCCTGCTGACCGCCGCCCCCCTGGCCCAGGCGCTGAGCCCGGCCAAGCCGCCGCGCGTGCCCGAGCAGGTCTCCAACGTGGCCTGGGCCGGCGACATGGCCCACTTCGCCAGCGCCGACCAGGCCAGCCCGCCGCCGCGTGGTGGCATCGAGTTCATCGGCAGCTCCTCGATTCGCTTCTGGGAGAGCCTGGCCACCGACTTCCCCGGCCAGCCGGTGTTCAACCGCGGCTTCGGCGGCTCGGAAGTCCGCGACAGCACCTGGTACGCCGGCCGCATCGTGGTGCCGTATGCGCCATGCAAGGTGTTCTTCTACGCCGGCGACAACGACCTCAACAGCGGCCGCAGCGCCGTGCAGGTGCGCGACGATGTGGTTGCCTTCGTGCAGCGCGTGCATCGCGACCTGCCGAAGACGAAGGTGGAGTACCTGTCGATCAAGCCAAGCCCGTCGCGCGCGCACCTGCTGCCGGCGATCAACGAGGCCAACACGCTGATCAAGGCCGCGCTGGCCAAGCTGCCCAATACCGGCTTCACCGACGTCTACACGCCGATGCTGGGCGCCGACGGCCAGCCGGATGCGTCGCTGTTCCGCGAGGACATGCTGCACATGACCCCGGCCGGCTATGCGATCTGGACCAAGGCGCTGGCGCCGAAGGTGAAGTGCAACTGAGCAACCCCATCCACGCATGGCGTGGATCTACTGCGGATCGCGGGAAACTGTCGAAGGCGGGGCGGTGTGGGTTTGCAGGACCGTTGGCGCCATGGATGGCGCCATCGAGCCCCCATGGACGGGTTTACGGCGTGTCCTGCAAACCCACACCGCCCCGCCATTTCACGGAATGCCCGCTTTTGATGTTGATGTCGCCTCGGCGGGTGCCGGGCGCAGCCCGGCAAAAGCCCTCTACCGGAAGATCACCGTGGCCTCGGTGCCCTGACCCGGCTCGCTGGCCAGGCTGACCTTCCAGCCAAAGCGATCGCACAGCCGGCGCACGATCGACAGGCCCAGGCCGGTGCCCTGCGGGCGGCTCGGCTCGGCGCGGTAGAACGGCTCGAAGGCCCGCGACAGTGCGTCGGCCGACATGCCGATACCGGTATCGCGCACCACAACCCGATCGTTGTGCACATGCACGTCGATGCGCCCCTCATCGGTGTAACTGCACGCGTTGCGCACCAGGTTGCTGACCACCACCTGCAGCACCCGCGGCGGCGCATGCAGCTGCACCGGGCCATCGCTGTGCAGATGCACCGACACCGGGCGCGTACCCAGCAGTTCGTTGGCGTTGTCCACTTCGTAGCGGACGATGTCATTGACGTCGAACAGCTCGACCTGGGGTTCGACGTCGGCCTCGCGGGCCAGGATCAGGAAGGCATCGATCACCGCCTCCATGTCACGGCCGGCACGCTGGATGCGCTGCAGGCTGCGGCGCAGGCGCGGCTCCAGGCTGTCATCGCCCAGCGCCATGTCGCTGGCCACGCGGATGACGGTCAGCGGTGTGCGCAGTTCATGGCTGGCATCGCGGGTGAAATTGCGCTCGCGCGCCACGTGCGCGCTGACCCGGTTGGCCAGCGAATGCAGTGCGGCCGCCAGCTGGCGGGTCTCGCCCTGCATGTCCGCCGGCAGCTTGTTCGGCTCCAGGTCGGCCGCCTCCGGGTGGCCCGGGTCCCAGCGCGAGACGCGCCGCGCCAGCCAGTTCACCGGCGATACCAGGCGCTTGGACGCACGATAGGTGACCCAACTGGCGCCATACACCGCCAGCAGGGTCAGCAGCACCGGCACGATGCCGAACCAGAACGCCAGCATCTCCGCACGCGAACGCAGGAATACCAGGTAGAGGCGGCCGGCCGGGCGCACATCGACCAGCACCAGCTGGTCGTCCTTGGGCAGTTCGTGGAAGCCGGGCTCCAGGTTGCGCAGATTGGCCGGCAACGACAGGGCCGACTGCCCGCTTTCCAGCAGGTAGCCACGGATGTTCTGGGTGTTGGGTGGCGGCTGCACCGGCGAGGCCTCGTGCAGCGTCCAGAAGTACGCCGCCTCCTCGCGCAGGGCGGCGCCGACCAGGCTGTGCTTGATCACCAGCGAAACCAGCCACGCACCGAGCAGGATGCCCAGGCTGGCCAGCACTGCCTGCAGGATGAAAGCGATACGGATCTTGCGCGGCAGGCCGTGCGGCATTGCGGGGTCCCGGTCAGAGCGCTGCGATTATAGGCAGCGCACCGCGCCGTTGGGATGCACGGGCGATGACCGGCGGCACTGCCGGACGGTCATCCCCTGCCCTTGTGCCTGGCCGCAGCCCGGCCCGGCCTGCGGCTGCACCGGCGCGGGCCTGCTCAGGCCATCGGCTGGGCGATGTCGGCAATGCGGTAGCCGGCACTCTGCACGGTATGCAGCAGCGGACGGTCGAACGGCTTGTCGATGATCTTGCGCAGGTTGTACAGGTGGCTGCGCAGGGTGTCCGAATCCGGCAGGCCGTTGCCCCAGATCTCGCGTTCGATCTCCTGGCGGGTGACCACGCGCGGCGATTCGCGCATCAGGATGGTCAGCAGGCGCAGGCCGATCGGCGACAGCTGCAGCTCGGTACCGGCACGGGTGGCACGCATGCTGACCGGATCGAGCACCAGGTCGGCGACCTTCAGCACTTCCGAACCGACCTGGCGACGCTCGCGGCGGATCAGCGCGCGCAGGCGGGCTTCCAGCTCCTGGATCGCGAACGGCTTGGTCAGGTAGTCATCGGCGCCGAAACCGAGGCCGGTGAGCTTGTCGTCCAGCGTGTCGCGTGCCGTGAGCATCAGCACCGGGGTGGACTTGCGCGCATCGTTGCGCAGGCGACGGCACACTTCGATGCCATCCAGGCGCGGCAACATCAAGTCGAGCACCACGACGTCATAGCTGTTCTCCGCCGCAAGGCGGTAGCCATCCAGGCCGTCCTGTGCATAGTCGACTTCGAAGCCGCGACCTTCCAGGTATTCCCCGATCATCTCGGAGATGTTGCGGTTGTCTTCGACCACCAGCACCAAGCCGGAGGTCTCCTTCGTCTGACGCATGTGATTCCCTCTAACTTCAGCTTTGTGAAACATGCCGGATCGACGGTGGACGCGATGTGAAGTTCCGTCAAGAGGTAAACAAACGGTTCAGAGCAGCGGTCTGAGCAGCGGCCAGACGTTGTCCAGCACCTTCGGCTGCGCCTGTGCGGTCGGGTGCAGGCCGTCGGCCTGCATCATGCCCGGCTGCAGGGCCACGCCCTCCAGCAGGAAGGGCAGCAGCGGCAACTTGTACTGCGTGGCCAGCGCCTTGTAGGCCGCCGCAAGGCGCTGGCGATAGGCTGGCCCGTAATTGGGCGGCACGTCGATGCCCAGCAGCAGCACCTTGGCACCGGCCTTCTGGCTGGCCTGCACCATCTTTTCCAGGTTGCCCTGCACCTGCGCCGGGGTCAGCCCGCGCAGTGCGTCATTGCCGCCGAGGGCAATCACCACCACGGTCGGCTTTTCCTTCGCCAGCAGGCCGGGCAGGCGGGTCAGCGCGCCAGCGGTGGTCTCCCCGCTCATGCTGGCGTTGACGATGCGCGCCGGCGTTTTCGACTGCTGCGTGACCCGCTGCTGCAGCAGGCTCACCCAGCCGGCGTCGGCAGGGATATTGTGGGCAGCACTGAGGCTGTCGCCGAGCACCAGCACGGTGCCAGCCGGACCTTTGGCACACGCCAGCCCGGGCAGCAGCAGGAACCCTAGCAGCAGCACCATCATCACGCCGGCTCGCCGGCTCCATCCCGTCTTGCGCATTGGAGTCTCCTCATCGACAGCCTGTCCCCCCGCAGCGCGTCCGTTGCCATCGCCGTCGACCGGGTCGGCAAATCCGTGCAGGGCCCGGAGGGTGAAGTCCACATACTGGACAACATCACCCTGACCGTCCATGAAGGGACCAGCGCGGCCATCGTCGGCGCCTCCGGTTCCGGCAAGACCACCCTGCTCGGCCTGCTGGCCGGGCTGGACCTGCCCAGCCGCGGCCGCATCGCGCTGGCCGGCCAGGACCTGGCGGCGCTGGACGAGGAGGCCCGCGCCCAGCTGCGCGCGCGTGAAGTCGGCTTCGTGTTCCAGAGCTTCCATCTGCTGCCGGCACTGACCGCCGCCGAGAATGTCGCGCTGCCGCTGGAACTGGCCGGGCGCGAAGACCGGGCGCGGGTCGAAGAAGTGCTGGCCCAGGTCGGCCTGGCCCATCGCGCCCGCCACTATCCGCGCCAGTTGTCGGGCGGCGAGCAGCAGCGCGTGGCACTGGCACGTGCCTTCGTCACCCGCCCGCGCATTCTGTTCGCCGACGAACCGACCGGCTCGCTGGACCACGCCACCGGCCAGCACATCAGCGACCTGCTGTTCGAACTCAACGCCGGCAGCGGCACCACCCTGGTGCTGGTCACTCACGACCTGCGCCTGGCCCAGCGTTGCCAGTACATCCACCGCATCGACGACGGCCGCCTGCTGCCGGTCGAGCGTGGGGCGCAGGCATGAACCTGCTGCAACACGCGTGGCGCGCGCTGCGCCGCGAGGCGCTGGCCGGCGACCTGCTGACCGTGTTCGCCGCGCTGGTGCTGGGCGTGGCGGTGATGACCGCAGTCGGCACGCTGGTGAACCGGGTCAACCTGGCACTGACCGGCAGCGCAGCGGAAATGCTAGGCGGCGACCTCGGCATCGCCGGGCGCGATGACCCGCCGCAGGCGTTCGCCGACGAGGCGCAGCGGCGCGGACTGGCCTACACCCGTATCGCCAGCTTCGGCAGCGTGCTCTTCAACGGTGATGCCAGCCAGATGGCCAGCATCAAGGCGGTGCAGGCGGGCTATCCGCTGCGTGGCACGCTGCGGGTGCGGGCCACGCCCGGGGGCGCCCTGATCGACAACGCCGGCATGCCGGCCAAAGGCCAGGCCTATGCCGACCCACGCCTTCTCCAGGGGCTGGGACTGAAGGCCGGTGACGACCTTGAATTCGGCGCTGGCACGCTGCGCATCGCCGGCATCATCGAGGCCGAGCCGGATACCGGCGGCGACCTGCTTACGCTTTCCCCCACCCTGCTGGTCAACCGCGCCGATGTGGAAGGCACCGGCCTGCTCGGTCCGGGTAGCCGCATCAACTACCGGCTGATGTTCGCCGGAGCAGCAGAACCGATCGCGGCACTTCGGCAATGGCTGCTGCCGCAGGTGAAGGGCCTGCGCCTGCTGAGTGTGGACGACACCCAGCGTGGCGTGCGCCAGGCGTTCGACCTGGCCGGGCGCTTCCTCGGCCTCAGCGCGCTGCTGGCGGTATTGCTGGCCGGTGTTGCCACGGCGCTGGCGGCGAACCGCTTCGCCCTGCGCCGCATCGACCAGGTGGCGATCCTGCGCTGCCTGGGCGCGCGCCAGCGCGACATCCTGTCCGGTCTGGCACTGCAGCTGCTGATGCTGGCGGTGCCGGCCTGCGCACTCGGCATCGGCCTGGGCATGGCGGCGCAGGAAGGCCTGGTGCAGGTGCTGGGCAGCCTGGTGCCGCAGCGCCTGCCGCTGCCCGAGGCAATGCCTGCGCTGACCGGTGCCGGCATCGGGCTGTTGCTGCTGTTCGGCTTCGGCCTGCCGCCGCTGCTGCGCCTGCGCGGGGTGCCGCCGATGCGGGTGCTCAACCGTTCCTTCGCCGCCCTGCCGCCGGCCTCGCTGCTGGCCTACGTGGCTGCCCTGGCGGCCAGCCTGCTGCTGGCGGTGCAGGTCACCGGTGATCTCAAGCTGGCGCTGTGGGTGCTGGGCGGGTTGGCCGCGCTGGCGGTGGCGGCCGGCGTGGTCGGCTTCGTGCTGCTGCAGCTGCTGCGCGGCCTGCAGCACCGCCTGCATGGCCACTGGCGGCTGGGACTGGCCGCGCTGACCCGGCGCCGGATGCTGGCGGTGATGCAGCTGGTGGGGCTGTCGCTGTCGCTGTGCGCGCTGTTGCTGCTGGCGGTGACCGGCCCCGGCCTGCTGCAGCAGTGGCGCGAGCGACTGCCCGCGGATACGCCGAACTACTTCCTGATCAACATCCAGCCCGAACAGCGCGACAGCGTGCTGGCCGCACTGCGTGGACTGGGCGCCAACGACGCCAGCATCGAACCGATGGCCACTGGCCGCCTGATCGCGATCAACGGCAAGCCGCCGCTGCGCGTGGACCGCTCGCCTGAGCAGAACGGGCAGCCGGCACAGGGCGAAGGCCAGCGCGATGACGACGACGAGAACCGGCCGTTGAACTTCAGCTGGCGCAGCAGCTTCCCGCCGGCCAACACACTGGTCAACGGCACCTTCTGGAAGGCAGACAGCACCGCCGCCGAAGCCTCGGTGGAAATCGGCTGGGCCAAGCGCTACGGCGTGCATCCCGGCGACCGCATCACCATTGCGGTGGGCGAGCAGGAACGCGAGTTCACTGTCACCAGCGTGCGCAAGGCCGACTGGAACACTTTCCGTCCGAACTTCTTCGTGCTGCTGAACCCGAATGCGGTGGGCGATACGCCACACAACCTGCTGTCGGCATTCCATCTACCGGCCGGCAAGGCCGCCGGACTGGGCGAGCTGGTACGCGCGCAGCCGAACCTGTCGTTGCTGGACGTGGATGCGGTGATCTCGCAGGTGCGCGATGTGATGGAACGGGTGGCACAGGCGGTGCAGCTGGTGATGGTGTTCAGTCTGCTGGCCGGCGTGCTGGTACTGCTGGCCGCGCTGCAGGCCACGGCGGGCGAACGGCGCTACGACAGCGCGGTGCTGCGCACGCTGGGCGCGACCCGTCGCCAGCTGCGTGGCGCGGTGCTGGTGGAATTCGGTACGCTGGGCACGCTGGCCGCGTTGCTGGCGGTGGGCGCGGCCGCTGCGATCGGCGTGGCGGTCTCGCAGAAGGTGTTCGAACTGCCGTTGCTGCCGCCGTGGCCGGGCCTGCTGATCGGCGGCGTGGTCGGCATCGGCTTGAGCCTGCTGGCAGGCTGGTGGGGTACGCGCGCGATCCTGCATACGCCACCGGCACTGGCCCTGCGCGAAGCCTGACGCGATCGTGACACGCTCGGGGGGGCGCTATGCTGCGCGCCCCACCCGATCAGATCGTCCGGAAGCGCGGAACGTTGCTCCCGCGCTCCCGAGGTTCAAGGAATGAAGATGAAATACAGCCTCTGTCTGCGCATCCTTCTGGCCAGTTCCCCGCTGCTCACCGCGGTGCTACCCGCAGGCGCCCGCGCGGCGGAGGGCTATGTTCCTGACGCGGTGCAGGCCTTCGTGCTGGAAACGGTGCTGGCTGATGAAGCGCAAGCCTTCCTCGAGGGCCACCCGACCTATCTGGTTCCGGCCAGCGTGTCACGCACGCGCAGCGATGCCGGCGTGGTGGCCGACCTGCGTGCTGAGTTCGACCGGTTCTACCGGGGCCAACCGAAGCCGAGAAAGGAAGTGGCGCACATGGCGATCCTCGTCGCACAGACCGCGCTGCTGCTGCCGGACCGTAGCGCCTGCAGCACGGATCGAGTGCGTTGCCACCAAGCTGTCATGGGCGTCCGCACCCGCGATGACGAGGCCAGCCTGCAGGCCACCTTGCGTGCGTTCCAGGACGCCGGGCTGGACCTGACCACCTTGGGCGAGAAGGCGTCTTGAGTGCACCGCATCCACGCATGGCGTGGATGCAGCGTGCGATCACCGATGGAGAGCGTGCCGAGCAAGCTCGGCACCTACCAGGAGCAGATATCCGGCACGGCACATCCACATCACGCGTGGATGCGGTGTGCGATCACCGGCGAAGAGCCTACCAAGCAAGCTCGGCACCTACCGGAAGCAGGGGTTGGTAGATCCACGCCATGCGTGGATGCGGCTCACAACGCCTGCTGCTTTGCCCAAGCCACGGTCGTATCCATCGCACGCTGCATTCCCGAAAGCGCTGTGAACACGCAGAGCTCGTCCTTGGCATTGTCATCCCCTACCCGGTTGTGGACTTCGGTGTAGTCCGGAGGGCTTTCGAAAATGACGATACGGACGATGTTGCCGCTGATCAGATGCTTGGCGGAGAAAATGGGGTTGGCTTCGCGGTCTTTCGTACCATCGACGAAGAACACGTTGTAATGCGGGCTGCGGAAGTCTTCAGCACGCAGATTGGCCGTCTGGATGCCGGCCGTGAACGCGTCGAGGAAATGCTGTTCGAGACGATCATGAACTGCGGATCGGACAGGTACGTTTCGAACAACTGGCGCTCTTCCACGAGCATCAGCGAACCTCATTTTCGAGCAATGGAATCGCAAGGACACGAACCACGTCGTGACCTGGAGGACCATCAGTGCGGCTCTCGCAGAAGCGAAATCCAGCGAGCATGCCAGCATCTTCGAACACGGAGCGCACGATGTCGATTTCAGCCGAAGCCGCCCTGTCGGATTCGTGCCGACGGTGGCTCCCGAACGCAACCCCTTCGGGGCCTGGATAATAGAAGACGCTTGGAAGCAGGATGCCCTCTTGCGCGTGCAGCTCGAAGTCGGTGAAGCTCAATGCGAGGAACATCTTCGCATCGGCTGAATCACGTGCACGACCGGAAATGCGGACTGTTGAAAGCACGTGACTGCAGAGACTGAGCAGATAGGCCGAGGTCCATCGAGGCCCAAGGCGCTCCAGCACTCCATCAATCCGACTCAAGCGCGAGACAAGTTCCACCTCCTCGAAGTCGTCGATTTCGAGATGGAAACTGTCGATGTCGTCACAGGCTTCGCCGGACAACAGTTGACTACAGAGGTCGGAGAGCTTCATCGGTGGGATGATCAAGGGCGGCGTGGGCAGCCACCCTATCGCACACCCAACCTCCGAGCGGAGGTTTCGAGAGAATGTGGCGAATTACGTCAAAGCGATACGCATCAGGCGCCATGTAACGCGACCCCGAGCATGGATGCCACGTGCAATCGCCGGCGAAGAGCGTGCCGAGCAAGCTCGGCACCTACCAGAAGCGGATACGCGGCGCTGCACCTGACCAGAGGATCTGCGCCATGAGTCGAGCAGGGCTCGACTTACTGGGCCTTTTCCACGTACTTGGCGAACACGTCGTCGATCTGCTTGTCCTTCACCTTCTTGCCGGCCTGGATCTCTTCGGCCTGGGTGAACATCGGGATGATCATCGCCATGCCGTCGATCTTGGTCTTCAGGTGCACCCCCGGGGCCTGGCCGAGGAAGCCATCCCAGCGCTGGCGCACCTTGGCCCAGTATCCGGCGGTGGCCTTCCAGTAGTTGCGCGCCGGGGTGAAGTCGACCTCGGTGGTCTTCACGTAGTCGTTGAAGCCGAACTCGCGGGCGGTCTCCACCTGGCTGCCATCGGCGTTGCGCTGCACCTTGGTGTTGAACTGCTCGTGGGTCCAGCCGTTCGGGGTCAGCGTGTGGCGGTTGATCACGGCCAGCGCGTTGTAGTCACTGCGCTTGGTGTACTCGCGGCGCGGCAGCGGACGCCAGCTCAGGTCGCTGGTCCAGCTCGGCACGTTGTTGGTGTAGGTCCAGGTGCCGGTGCCGCAATAGCGCGGTGCGTCGCTCACTTCGTATACGCACTGGGTCCAGGCGCCCTGGTTCACCGCCGCCGGAATGCTGCGCACCTTCCAGGTCTGGTCGGCACTGAACTCGAAACGGTTCGGTGCTTCGTACACCCAGTCCTGGCGCCAGTGCTTGGTGATGTGGCCGCTCTTCTCGTCCAGCAGCAGGTGCTGCAGCACGATGCGCTTCGGCGTGTCTTCGACCACGATGACCACTTCGCTGCCGCCGCTGCGCATCGCCGGCGCGCGCTCGTAGCCCGGCTTCAGCAGCACGGTCTCGTCGAAGGCGAAGTCCACGGTGTACTCACCCTGCATGGCAAGGATGCTGTCGTGGTCACGGGCGATATCGGAGGGCTGCGCGCTGGCCACGCCGCTGGCGGCGAGCACAAGCAGGGCGCTGGCTGTCTGGAGCTTCATCGGGGTCTTCCTTCGGGGTTGCAGATGCGTTGAGAGGCCGTCCGTGGCCGACAGGCGTTCCATCAGGAGTGGGTCACAGGCGGATCAGCGGCAGGTCGCCGGGAATTCGCGGCGCCGGACGCCGCGCGGCATCGGCACAGCAGCAATCGTCGATTGCCAGCTCGCCTTCGGCACCTTCCAGCCGTGCAATGCGGCGCGCGGTGGCTGCGCCCAGCGAGGACAGGGTCGACAGACTGGCGGCCAGCGTGCGGCCATCGTCGGCGGCATGCAGGCGCAGCGCGCACAGGCGCCAGCGCTGGCCACCCAGATGACCGGCCAGGCGCCGCCACAGGCGTTCGCCGACGCTGCCATCGCTGTCGTGCTCGGGCCCCGGCGGCAGCGCAGCCACCAGCCGGTCCCAGGCCAGGAAGTCGCTGTCCGGCAGCAGGTACAGGCGCCACACGCAGCGGCCGCGGCCATCGAGGAAGCACAGGCTTTCGCGCAGGCCTTCGCTGTCCACGCCCTGGCAGGCATGCACGCGTACGGCCTGGCGCCAGCCGCCCAGCTCGTTGCCGTCGGCGTGGTACAGGCACAGCACGGTGCCGAGCGTGGCCAGCTGTGCCGGGGTCGGCCAGGCCGCGCTGTGCGGCGCGGCGATGGAGTCATTCCTGCGTGCGGACAGTGCTCGGCTCATGAGGTCACCAGGAAACGGCAAGGCTGGCGGAGAAGGTGCGGCCCGGGCTGCTGAAACGATCGCTCAGTGCGCGATTGGTGATCAGGCTCGGCGTGATGGACGACCATTCGATGTAGCGCTTGTCGGCCAGGTTGAACACGCCGACATTGAAGGTCGCACCCGGTGCGAAGTTCCAGTGCGCCATCAGGTCCAGCACGCCGTAGCCGGCCGGCTGGTAGACGAACGGCGCCGGTGCGTTCGGATTGGTCTGCGCAGCAGGCGGCGGCAGGCGCTTCTTGCGCTGCACGAAGGTGCCGGCCAGTTCGACTCCCCATGTATCGGTGTCGTACATCAGGCCCAGCGTGCCACGCAACGGATCGACCGAGGCCAGCGGTTCGTCATCGGTCCGGTTGTCACCACGCGACCAGGCCAACGCACTGCGCAGCGCCCAGCCCTTCAGCGCCGGACTGAGCTCACCGAATTCGATGCCGGCCTTCATTTCCGCACCATAGATGCGCGCGTCGGCGATGTTCTGCGACTGGAACACGGTCAAACCCTGTGCGTTGCGGCCGGTATCGACGTTGGACTCGATGAAATCCTTGTAGTCGTTGTAGTAGCCACTGACGCTGACGTACGCCGCCGGCGCGATGAAGCGCAGGCCAAGCTCGTAGCCGTCGCTGGTTTCCGGCTTCAGGTCCGGGTTGGCGATGGCGGTGTAGCCGAAGGCCACGTTGGTCAGGCCGATGTTGACGTCGTTGTACGGCGGCGAACGGAAGCCACGCGCATAGCCGGCGAACAGCGACCACTGGTCGGTGAAGCGCCAGACCATGCCCAGCTTCGGCGACACGCTGGTCTTCTTCAGCTGCGCCACGGCCGTGGTCGGGTTGTCTTCGGCGAAGATGCTGTCCACTTCCGGCTTCAGCTCGTAACGGTCCACGCGCACGCCCGGCACCAGCGACAGCTTGCCGTCGGCCAGGCGCATTTCATCCTGCGCGTACAGGCCCAACTCGGTGGTCTTGCTGATCGGGAAGTCACGCACCGGGAAGGTGTCGGGGGTAACGGTGTTGCTGACCACACCGGCACGGTTGACCTGGTAGCCGTCGCGCTTCTGGCGGATCTCGGTACGGGTGCCTTCGAAGCCGTAGGTCAATGCGTGCTCGACGCTGCCGGTGCTGAACGCCTTGTTGAACTGCGCCTGCAGGCCAAAGGCATGCTGGTCGAAGGAGAACACGCGGTGACGGCGGCTGCCGTCGGTGCGGGTCTCGTCGGTCTGCTGCCGCGTTTCGCTGTTCTGCGCATACACCTGCCAATGCAGGCTGTCGGCGAACGGCTGGTCCAGCGCATCCATTTCGTGGGCAAAGGACACGCGGGTACGCTTCTGCGTGTCGTGGGACTTCATGCCAGTAGCCGCAGCCATCGCGCCGGGGCGCGGTGCAACGCTGGCAATCGCCGACAACACATTGGTATCGGTGGTGTCTTCGTTGCCTTCCACGGTCAGGCGGAAGCGCTGGTCTTCGCTCGGTGCGTAGACCAGCTTGCTGAGCAGGCTGCGGCCGTCGCGGTCCTGCGGATTGGACGCCGTACGGGTGTCGTTGTCGCTGCGCACCGTGCCCTTGCTGTCCGTTTCCTGGCCTTGGTGGTGGTTGACGTTGACCAGGCCGCTCCAGTGGTCGCCACCAAAGGCGGCGGTGGCACCGCCGAGCAGGCCCTTCCACTCACCGTCGTAGCCGAACTTCAGGCCGAAGTAGCTGTTCTTGCCGTCCTTGAGGTAGTCGGCCGGGTCCTTGGTGACGAACGCCACCACGCCGCCCAGTGCATCGGAGCCGTACAGCGAGCTGGCCGGGCCGCGCACGATCTCCACGCGCTTGAGCGTATCGAGGTCGGTGAAGTTGCGGTTGGAACTGGCGAACGAACCGATGTCGAACCGGGTCGGCATGACGATGCCATCGGTCTGGATGCGCACACGGTTGCCGTCCAGGCCACGGATGCGGAAACCATCCAGGCCGAAGCGGGTCGCGCTGCGGGTGACCGACAGGCCCGGCTCGTAGCGCACCAGATCCTTGATGTCCTGCACCAGGTGCCGGTCCATCTGCTCGCGGTCGATGACGTCCACGGTGGCCGCCACGTCACTCACGGCCCGCTCGGTGCGGGTGGCGGTGACCTGCACCCGATCGAATTCGCGCGCATCAGGGGCGGCGGTGGCAGCAGCGTGGGCGGACAGCGGCAACGCCATCCAGACAGCAAGACACAGGGCGGTATGGCGGGTCATCGGGTTCGTTCGGTCAGGCAGGGGAACCCCCGGTTACCGGCACACCCGGAAGGTGCACGCGGTAGACCGAGGGGGAGAGAGCGGGAGCGGACGGGTCGCCCACCCTGTCGGCGCTGCCGGCAGGAGGGAGGGAGGCGGGCGACCAGGCCGCGATTACTTGGTCAGGATCAGCTTGTCGTTGCTGGTGTGCCGCAGGCGATAGAAGCGGTCGCCGTGCTGGATCAGGATTTCACGACGGCCCTTGAGCAGGGCTTCGCTGTCGATGACCTCTTCCGGCGGAACGACGCGGACCGGTCGATCGCGGAGGGTCAGCGTTTCGGGGCGCAGCAGTACAGGTTGAGCATTCATGAGCATCTGGACTCGTGCGAGGGACGAGTTAAATGATAATGATTCTCAGTTGACAATCAACAACCATTCTCAATTTGATTGATGAGATTAATGATCGAATTCTGAAATTCGATAGATTTCATATATTGAAAGGTGGGGGCACACGGCTTTTGTAGAGTCGAGCCACGCTCGACTGCTCTCGCGCCGTCGCCTGGAAATGCCCGCGCTACGTGCGGAGTCGAGCATGGCTCGACTCTACAAAGGCCCGACCAACCTGGAGTCGAGCGTGGCTCGACTCTCCAAAGGGTTGTCAGGCGAAGACGGCTTCGACCTGGGCCCAGCCGGCCGCGTCGACCTGCTCCAGCACGTCCAGTGCCTGCAGGTTCTGCAGCAGCTGGCTGACCCGGCTTGCGCCGAGGATCACGCTGGAAACGTTCGGGTTGCGCAGGCACCAGGCGATGGCCAGCGTGGCCGGGGCATGGCCGAGCGCGCGTGCCACCTCGCTGAAGCGCCGCACCTGGCCCAGGCGGGCCCCGGCGTCGGCCCCCAGCACCAGGCCCTGCAACCACTCCATGCCTTCCCGCCCCAGCCGCGCATCGGCCGGGATGCCCTGGTCGTACTTGCCAGTGAGCAGGCCCGAGGCGAGCGGCGAGAAGATGGTGGTGCCCAGGCCGGCACCCGCATACAGCGGCGCGTACTCGACCTCGACCCGCTCGCGGTGTAACAGGTTGTACTGCGGCTGCTCCATCGACGGGCCCTGCAGGTTGCGCGCCTCGGCGATGTCCAGCGCCTGCTGGATCTGCGCCGCCGACCACTCCGAGGTGCCCCAGTAGAGGATCTTGCCCTGCCGTACCAGGGTATCCATGGCGTGCACGGTCTCGGCGATCGGCGCGTCCGGATCCGGGCGGTGGCAGTAATAAAGGTCCAGGTAGTCCACCCTCAGGCGCTTGAGCGCGGCATGGCAGGCGTCGGTCACGTGCTTGCGCGACAAGCCGCGCTGGGTCGGCCGCGGGTCCTTGGCACTGCCGAAGAACACCTTGCTGGACACGCAGAAACCGTCGCGCGGCAGGCGCAGGTCGGTGATCACGTCGCCCATGACCTGTTCGGCACGGCCGTTGGCATAACCCTCGGCGTTGTCGAAGAAGTTGACGCCATGATCCCAGGCGGCGGCCACCAGGTTGCGGGCCTCATCGCGCGGGACCTGGTCGCCGAAGGTCACCCAGGCGCCGAAGGACAAGGCGGAAATCGGCAGGCCGGTGGAGCCCAGGCGACGGTATTGCATGCGAATCTCCTGCTGCGGGCCCGCATCCGGGCCGGGATCGAACCCCATTCTACCCGCCGCCGCCAGCCGCAAGCCCTTGCCGTTGCTGGCCTGATCGGTACCGTTGGCCGCGCGCACGCTGCTTTTTCTTGCCCCGGCCCCTGCCCTGCACTAGGCTTCCCGTTTTTCGCGACGCCCTAGGGGAGTCACTCACATGGTCGAAGGTTTGGGCAGGATCGGCTTCGGCCTGTTCGGGTTGGCGGTGCTGATCGGCATCACCTGGTTGTTTTCCAATAACAAGCGCGCGGTTGACTGGAAGCTGGTTGCCACCGGTATCACCCTGCAGATCGCCTTTGCGGCGCTGGTGATCCTGGTGCCGGGCGGGCGCGACGTGTTCGACGCGCTGGGCAAGGGCTTCGTCAAGATCCTCAGCTACGTCAACGAGGGCTCGGGCTTCATCTTCGGCTCGTTGATGGACACCAAGAACTACGGCTTCATCTTCGCCTTCCAGGTGTTGCCGACCATCATCTTCTTCTCTGCGCTGATGGGGGTGATGTACCACCTCAACATCATGCAGGGCATCGTGCGCGTGATGGCCTGGTCGATCACCAAGGTGATGCGCGTGTCGGGTGCGGAAACCACCAGCGTCTGCGCCAGCGTCTTCATCGGCCAGACCGAGGCGCCGCTGACCGTGCGCCCGTACATCGCCAGGATGACCCAGTCCGAGCTGCTGACCATGATGATCGGCGGCATGGCGCACATCGCCGGCGGCGTGCTGGCGGCCTACGTGGGCATGCTCGGCGGTGGCGATCCGGCGCAGCAGGCCTTCTACGCCAAGCACTTGCTGGCGGCCAGCATCATGGCCGCGCCGGCCACGCTGGTCGTGGCCAAGCTGCTGATTCCGGAAACCGGCACCCCGCTGACCCGCGGCACGGTGAAGATGGAAGTCGAGAAGACCTCCAGCAACATCATCGACGCGGCCGCAGCCGGCGCCGGTGACGGCCTGAAGCTGGCGCTGAACATCGGTGCGATGCTGCTGGCCTTCATCGCCCTGATCGCGCTGCTGAACGCCCCGCTGACCTGGATCGGCGATGTGACCGGCCTGGCCGCTGCCATCGGCAAGCCGACCAACCTGTCGACCATCTTCGGTTACGTGCTGGCCCCGATCGCCTGGGTGATCGGCACCCCGTGGGCCGATGCCACCACCGTCGGTTCGCTGATCGGCCAGAAGGTCGTGATCAACGAGTTCGTGGCCTACACCGAGCTGTCGCAGATCGTGAACGGTCAGATCGCCGGCGTGAGCCTGTCCGAGGAAGGTCGCCTGATCGCCACCTACGCGCTGTGCGGCTTCGCCAACTTCAGCTCGATCGCGATCCAGATCGGCGGCATCGGCGGCCTGGCCCCGGAACGTCGCCACGATCTGGCCAAGTTCGGCCTGCGCGCGGTGTTGGGCGGTACCATTGCCACCTTCATGACGGCGACCATCGCCGGCGTGCTGACGCACTTCAGTTGAACCCTTGGTTGAGAAAAGATTCCCTATGAGCAGCAGTGTCGTTGTCGTCGGTTCCTTCAATGTCGATCACGTGTGGCGGTGCGAGTCGCTGCCGGCACCGGGTGCGACCATTGCCGGCCGTTACAGCACCGGCCCCGGTGGCAAGGGCTTCAACCAGGCCGTGGCGGCCTGCCGCGCCGGTGCCGACACGCACTTCGTATGCGCGCTGGGCGACGACGCCGGTGGTGCCACCGCCCGTGAGCTGGCCGCGCAGGATGGATTCGCGCTGATCGCCGAGGCCAGCAGCGAGCCGACCGGCACCGCCGGCATCTACGTCGATGCCCGTGGCCGCAACACCATCGTGATCGGACCGGGTGCCAACGCCGCGCTGAGCACCGACTTCCTGCAACAGCAGCAGGCCCTGCTGACCGGCGCCAAGGTGGTGCTGGTGCAGCTGGAATCGCCGGTGCAGACCATCGAAGCGGCGCTGGCCACGGCCCGCGAGGCCGGCGTCACCACCGTGCTCAACACCGCACCGGCCGACGCCCCTTCGACCATCGGCCTGCTCAAGCTGGCCGATGTGATCACCCCGAACGAGACCGAGTTCGCAGCCCTGCTCGGCCGCCATGTCGGTGAGCGCGTGGATGCCAACGACGTCGCCGCGCTGGATGGTGCCAGCCTGCATGCGCTGTGCCGCAAGCTGGTCGGCAACGGTACCGTGGTGGTGACCCTGGGTTCGGTGGGTGTATTCGTGTCGCATGCCGACGAGAACCTGCGCGGCGATACCCAGCCGTACTACCGCGTGGGTGCCGAACAGGTGCAGGCGATCGACACCACCGGTGCCGGTGACGCCTTCAACGGTGCGCTGGCCGCGTCGCTGGCGCAGGTGGCCGACGCCCCGTTCGCCCGCCACGTGCGCTTCGCCAACCAGTTCGCCGGTCGTTCGACCGAGAAGGAAGGCGCTGCTGCGGCAATGCCGCGCTTCACCCCGGCCGACGTGGAAGTGAAGTAGATCCACGCCATGCGTGGATGGGAAGGCCCGGGTGCGCTGGCATCCGGGCCTTTCTTTTGCCCATTGTCCAGCTCTGCGACCGCCTGCCGCATTGCCCTCACCCCGCCCCTCGCCGAACATCCGCGCAGCTTCTCTGCACGGGCAGGACATGGACGGATTCCCCTGGTTGCTGGTTGCCGCCGCCGGCAGTGCCATCGCAGCCTTGCTGCATATCGGCTGCATTGCCTTTGGGGCACCCTGGTACCGGTGGTTCGGCGCTGGCCAGCGCATGGTCCGGCTGGCACAGGCGGGGCATTGGTGGCCACCACTGATGACCGCCGGCATTACTGCCGTGCTGGTGGCCTGGACGCTGTACGCGCTGGCAGCCGCAGGCTGGCATTCGCCGCTGCCGGCCAGCCGTCCGGTGCTGTCGGGCATCGCCCTGCTGTTGCTGGTGCGCGCGGCGATGGGCTTCGGGCTGGCGCTGCTCCGGCCCGGCTACAACGGCCGGCACTTCTGGGTACTCAGTTCACTGGCCTGCCTCAGCCTGGGGCTGGCCTTCGCGCTGGGGACCCGCCAGGCCTGGCAGAGCCTGGGGTAGCCGCCTACCATCGCCCGCCCTTGGGGGCGGCGGAAGCAACCGTCAAGCATCTGTTGATGCCGGTACGGCATGAGCTGGGTGCGGATCGGCCTGAACCGGACCGCGCCCGACACGGCCGTACCGCCGCCCGCGCCCTACAATGGGCGCATGCAGATCGGCCCGTACACCATTGCCCCCAACGTCGTGCTGGCGCCCATGGCCGGCGTCACCGACAAGCCTTTCCGCCTGCTGTGCAAACGGCTGGGCGCGGGACTGGCCGCCTCGGAAATGACCATCAGCGACCCGCGCTTCTGGACCACGCGCAAGTCGATCCATCGCATGGACCATGACGGCGAGCCGGCACCGATCAGCGTGCAGATCGCCGGCACCGAGCCGCAGCAGTTGGCCGAAGCCGCCCGCTACAACGTGGACCACGGCGCGCAGATCATCGACATCAACATGGGCTGCCCGGCCAAGAAGGTGTGCAACGCCTGGGCCGGTTCGGCACTGATGCGCGACGAACAGCTGGTGGCGCGCATCCTCGAAGCCGTGGTCAACGCGGTGGACGTGCCGGTCACGCTGAAGATCCGTACCGGTTGGGACTGCGACCATCGCAATGGTCCGGTGATCGCGCGCATCGCAGAGAACAGCGGTATCGCCGCACTGGCGGTGCACGGCCGCACCCGCGACCAGCACTACACCGGCCAGGCCGAGTACGCCACGATCGGCGAGATCAAGGCCGCACTGCGCATTCCGGTGATCGCCAACGGCGATATCGATTCGCCGCAGAAGGCCGCCTACGTCCTGAAGGAAACCGGCGTGGATGCAGTGATGATCGGCCGCTCGGCACAGGGCCGGCCATGGATCTTCCGCGAGGTGGCGCATTACCTGGCCACCGGCGAGGAACTGCCGCCGCCGTCACTGGCAGAAGTGCGCGACATCCTGCTCGGCCACCTGCATGCACTGCATGCGTTTTATGGCGAGCCGCAGGGCGTGCGCATCGCGCGCAAGCACCTGGGCTGGTACGCCAAGGATCGACCGGAGAATGCCGCCTTCCGCGCGGTGGTCAACCGTGCCGAAGATCCGGCCAGCCAGATCGCATTGACGACCGAGTACTTCGACCGCCTGATTGCCGGGGAACCGGCGTTGTCTTCGGCAGCCTGAGCGCGCCAGCCCCTCGTAACCCGCCCGACTGCCTTGATCCGTAGAGTCGAGCTTGCTCGACTGCTCCACACCGTAGAGTCGAGCGTGCTCGACTGGCTTTCTGAACAGTCGAGCACGCTCGACTCTACGCGCCCCTTCCATTGATCACGCTCGACGCTACAAGAGCCCGCCCCCATGACCCCGCCGATTTCCTCCCCGACCTACCTGCACGGATTCTCCGGCACCGAGCAGCAGCGCCTGATGACCCAGGCACGGCTGCTGGAATCGAGCATCTTCGGCCAGATCGACTACAGCGGCGCGCGTCGCCTGCTGGAAGTCGGCAGCGGCGTCGGCGCGCAGACCGAAATCCTGCTGCGCCGCTTCCCCGATCTGCACGTGACCGGCGTGGACCTGAGCGAAACACAGCTGGCCACCGCGCGCGAGAACCTGGCGCGCACACCGTGGTGCAGCGACCGCTACACCCTGCAGCAGGCCGACGCCGGCGAGCTGCCGTTCGAAGCACGCAGCTTCGACGCGGCGTTCCTGTGCTGGGTGCTGGAGCACGTGCCGTCACCAGCACGCGTATTGAGCGAAGTGCGCCGCGTGCTGGCCCCGGGTTCGCCGGTCTACATCACCGAGGTGATGAATGCCTCGTTCCTGCTCGACCCGTATTCGCCGCATATCTGGCGCTACTGGATGGCCTTCAACGATTTCCAGTACGACCACGGGGGAGATCCGTTCGTCGGCGCCAAGCTGGGCAACCTGCTGCTAGCCGGCGGCTTCCGCGACGTGCACACCGAGATCAAGACCATCCACCTGGACAACCGCGAACCGGCCCGTCGCAAGACGATGATCGCGTTCTGGGAACAACTGCTGCTGTCGGCTGCCGACCAGCTGTTGCAGGCCGGATCGGTGGACGAGGAAACCGTGGAAGGCATGCGTCGCGAGTTCCGCCTGGTGCAGAACGATCCGAACGCGGTGTTCTTCTATTCGTTCGTGCAGGGCCGCGCCACGGTGTATTGATTCGGTGGAGCCACGTCATGCGTGGCTGCCTTGGCCGATGCACCCCGCCATCCACGCATGGCGTGGATCTACGGATGCGACACTGCACCGCCGATGGAGGCAGTAGAGCCACGCCATGCGTGGCTGCCATCGCCGATGTCCGCGCCATCCACGCATGGCGTGGATCTACGGATCAATGCACGGCGCTGTGGTCGACCGCACCCGGCTGTGCTGCCGGCTGATGCCAGATCCGCTGCCACATCGCGGCCAACCGGCGTCCGACGTCGGCGCGTGCAGCCGGGCTGCTGTAATCCACCCGCACCTGCTCGGGCGTGATCGCCCGCCACTGCCCATCAGCCTGCTCGGCCACCGCGAAGTTGAAGGTGTAGTCCGGTTCCAGCCCCATACGCAGGTCGCTCAGCACCAGCCGGCCGTCCACCACCTGCGCACGCATGAAGCCACGATTGAACCACGTCAGCTGCTGCACCGCCGGGATGGCCTGCGCTTCGCGCAAGGCCTGCACGTTGGATGCGTGGCCTTCGAACCGCATCGGCCCGTGGTCGGCCACCAGCGAGCGGTCGCCCACCACGTAGCCGTTCGGCGTCATTGCCACCACGCGCCACAGCAGGGTGTTGAACGGCATCGGCACCGAGAAGCGCGGCGCATCGCCCAGGCCCATCGCCGCCAGGCTCTGCTGGGCAGCACGGTCGACCTGCGCCTTGGCGATCAGGCCCCAACCCAGGTAGGCACTGCTGACCAGCAACGCCACACCCAGCACCTTGCCAGCCCAGGGGCGGGCGCGACCAAACCAGGCCAGCACGCAGCCCAGCAGCAGCCATACCGTGTAGCCGAGATCGATGATGAAGACACTGGAACCCATGGTCGGGTGTGGGCGCAGCGGCCACCACAGCTGGGTGCCGTAGACGGTGAACGCATCCAGCATGGGATGGGTGACCAGCGCCAGCTGGATCGCCCAGAACCAGCGCACCGGTGACTGGGCGACGCGGCCATTGCCGAAGCGCTTGAACAACCACCAGATCAGTGCCGCCACCCAAGGCAGCACCAGCAGCGAGTGGCTGAAGCTGCGGTGCTCGATCATGTTCGCCACCGGGTCGGCGGCAGTGAAGCCGAGCCACAGGGCGTCGAGGTCCGGCAGGGTGCCGAGCGCGGCACCGGCCAGCAGGGCCGCACGGCGATGTCCGGGCGGGGCGATGGCAGCAGCGACGGCGCCGCCGAGCACGATCTGGGTCAGGGAATCCATGGGCCGATGCTAGCGGCTTGCGGGCGTGCCGTCTTGATGGCACAGCCGCTCGCGCTCTTTTGTAGAGTCGAGATCCTATGTTCGTGGTCAAGCCTGCTGGAAGCAGGCTTGACCCACCTTCAGCATGGCCGGATCGAAGTCCCGGCCGCTTTTGAAGACACCCCAGGCGATCCTGGCCAGCTTTCTGGCCAGGATGTTGAAGACGGCGGTGCTGGGGTGACCGCGTTTTGACAGCTCGTCGTAGAGCGGTTGCCCCTGGCGACACCGCTTGAGCCCCATTGCGGCCATGTAGAGCATCTGGCGCAGCACTGGCGCGCCCTGTTTGGACAGCCGACGCCGTCCCGTTCTGCCGCCAGACTCGTTAGGCCGGGGATCCAGGCCCGTGCAGGCGATCCACGCGTTGGCGTTGGCCAACGGCCAGCGCGTCATGTAGTAAATCAGGTGAGCGGCGACGGCAGGGCCGATACCAGGGATGGTCAACAGGCGCTTGTAGAGCGCGCCATGCTCTCCATCGCGACCCAAGCGCTGCAGTTCGCTTTCCAGCTCGGACAGCGTCCCAGCCAGAGCGCAGAACAGATCTGACAGCTCCCCGGGGGCACTTTTGCTTACCCCGAAGGATTGCTCCAGGCGCGCGCGTGTCTTTACCAGCGTCTGCCGCTTGCGCAGCAAATCGTGCATCTGCTGCTGCTCATCGGTACGCGGTACGTATTCACGCAGGCGATCGTTCTCCTTCTTCACGTACCGGGCGATCGCTTCGGCGTCCATGGCGTCCGTCTTGCCACGCGAGCCCGTCGCCCGGCCGTAGTGCTTGATCAGACGTGGATTGATCACATAGACAACGTGGCCTGCCTGGCCAGCCATCCGAGCCAACAACTCGTAGTACCGCCCCGTCGCCTCCATGCCAATCCGGCATCGCTGGGGCAAGGTGTTGAGCCACTGGGCTATGCCGGCCCGGGTGTTGGCGATCCTGTCGCCGGCCTTGCGGTCGGCCACTGCCGGTACGAACTCCTTGGAGTCCACGTCCACGCCAATATCGAGAGAATCAGACATTTGTACGGCTCCCAGCTATCTTTAAGGGGCTGGGGTGGTACCGCACCGACGTTAGCTTGCCTACATCGACGATCCCCTTTGGGGGCCGTACGATCCTTTATCGACGTTCGTGTGCGGGATGGGGATCGCTCGACTCGTCTGTCGGCTAGTATCCGCAGATGCATGCTTGACGGTCCCTCCACCCTGGCTCCTACATACCGCGTAGGAGCCGGGAGGAACATACAAGCCATGCTCGACTGCTGTACGCGGGGCAGTCTGAGAAGAGCAGTCGAGCATGGCTCGACTCTACAAGAGTGGGTCAAGCCGCTTGCTTGATGCGCGCGCCCGGCAGTTCCACCAGGGTCTGGCCATTGTGGTCAAGCAGGCGCAGCGCGCCATCATGGTCTTCGGCCAGCGCGGTCAGGCTCTCCACCCAGTCGCCGTCGTTGGCATAGACCAGGCCATCGCGCTCGATCAGCGCGGCGCGGTGGATGTGGCCACAGACGATGCCATCCAGTCCGCGCCGCCGCACGTCGTCCAGCCCGGCCTGCACGAAGCGTTCGATGTAGCGTTCGGCCGCACCGCTGCGCTTCTTCAGGAACTCCGACAGCGACCAGTAGCGCATCCCCAGCAGCCGCCGCACCGCATTCAACGCCTGGTTGCCGGTCAGGATGCGGTAGTACAGCCAGTCACCGAACTTTTCCTGCAGGCCACCGAAGTGGGTCACGCCGTCGTACTCGTCCCCATGCGCAACGAGCAGGCGACGGCCATCGGCGGTCACATGGATGGCGCGGCGGCGCACCTGCATCGCTGGGAGCATCAGCCCGCACACGTGGCGCAGTGACGCGTCATGGTTGCCGGGGATGTAGACGATCTCGGTCCCGGCACGGCGCAGCGCGTGCAGGGCCTGGATGACTTCGCTATGCGACTGGCGCCAGTTGGCGCGGCGATGCGCCATCCACCACAGGTCGATGATGTCGCCCACCAGGTACAACCGTTCGCAGCGCAGCTGCGAGAGGAACCGCGCCAGCTCGGTGGCATGGCAATGACGTGACCCCAGGTGCACGTCGGAGACGAACACTGCGCGCCGGTGCGGCGACAGGTTCGCCAGCGCGCTCATGCCGGCGCCCCCGCGTCGCGCAGGTAGCGTTTGCGCTTGTTCGGCCTGATCGCGCACAGGTCCACTTCAATCAGGCCGTCGATCGAATCACTGAAGTCCGGGTCGACACCGAAGGCAAGGAAACGGGCGCCACCGGGTTCGCACAGATCGGTGTACTGGCGATACAGCGTCGGCACGCCGGTGCCGAGTGCGGCCAGGTTGGCCTTGAGCACATCGAACGCGGCACCTGCATCCAGCTCGCCGAAACTTGGCGGCGCGGCGAAGTACTGGAACGGGCGGTTCGATTCGGCCAGGCCGGCGGTACCGCTGTAGTAGCGCTGGTAGTACGCCACCAGCTGCTCGCGTGCATCGCGTGGCAGCGCTGCGCTGATCGACACGGCGCCGAACAGGTAGCGGATGCCGGGCCGGCACTGCAGGTAGGCACCGATGCCCTGCCACAGGTAGTCCAGGCTGCGGCTGCCCCAGTAATCAGGCACCACGAAGCTGCGGCCCAGTTCCAGGCCTTCGGCGATGTGGGTGATGGCGTCGTCGGAATAGCGGAACAGCGACGCGCTGTAGAGCCCGGACAGGCCGTGCCGGGCCAGCGCGTGGGCACCACGCATGATCCGGTAGGCGCCGGCGATGCGCTGCGCGGCCGCGTCCCAGATCACGATGTGTTCGTACCGCGGATCGTAATCGTCCAGATCGCGGCTGCGCCCGGTGCCCTCGCCTACCTGGCGGAAGGTCAGCTCGCGCAGACGCCCCAGCTCCAGCAGCAGCGGCGAATCGGCGGTACAGGTCGCCAGCAGGATCTGCTTGCCGTCGGCGGTCTGGCCCAGCTGGGTCGCCGCGGCGATGCCTGCGGCCACCTGTGAAGGCGGCACCGGGGACGCCAGCGGCTCGGGGCCTGCTACAGCAGCTGCATCGCCCGCGGCCCCATTACGGCCCAGCGCATACAGCGCGCGGCGCACCGCCAGCAGCTGTGCGCCCGGGTCGCCGCCCTTGCCCAGCTGCATCGGCTCACCGATGCGCAGCCGCAGCGGACGGCCACGACGGGTGAACATCTCGCGCGCCAGCAGCGCGGTGCCCGCCGGCTTGAACAGGGTCGAGGCGCCGTAGAACAGCGCCGAGTTGCGCGCCTCCACACGCACCGGCAGCACCGGCGCGCCAGCGGCACGGGCAAAGCGGACGAAACCGCGCTGCCAGCGACCATCACGGATGCCGCGCAGCGACAGCCGCGAGACCTCGCCGGCCGGGAACACGATCACGCACTGCTCGGCGGCCAGCGCCTCTTCGACGGCATGCAGGCTGCCACGCTGGGCCTTGCCACCGAGGATGCGTACCGGCAGCAGCAGGTCCTGCAGTGGCGCGATTGCCCCCAACAGGTCGTTGGCCACGATCCGCACGTCACGGCGGATGCGGCCGACCGCGTCCAGCAGAGCGAGGGCATCCAGTGCCCCGGAGGGATGGTTGGCGACGATCAGCAGGCGGCCGGTGGCCGGGATCCTGGCCAGCGCGGCCGGATCCACCTGGTACTGGCCGTCGATGAACTCCAGGCCGGCGGCGACGAAGCCGAAGCCACGCAGGCCTGAGCTGCGCTGCAGGAAGGCTTCGATCTGGTCCAGCCGCGACCAGCGACCGACGCTGCGCAGCAGTGGTCGCGCCAGTTGGCCCCGGCGGCCATGGAACCAATCGGGGAAGCGTTGCTGGAGACGCTGTTCAAGTTCCTGCATGGCGGATCCACTCATGCCCGGCGGCCGGATTGGCCGACAGCCTGCGCCCGGCAGGCGGCAGCCAGATGGCGGTTTTTGGGCAGAACGATGACGGCCGCACAGCCGCTGCCGGGCGTTGTGGCCCGCGCAGTCGGGGCCGGTAGCCGCCCGCTGCGTTGTCACGCTGGTGGAACACTGGACCTCGAGGCTGAGCCCCAATCCCGGCCGGACGGCCCCTGCCGGGGCTACGCGGGCTTAACCACCGGCAACCGGTACAGGTTCACAATGCACAGGCGGCGCACCCCGTGTATCATTCGCGCCCATCTTTCCATCCGAATCAAGGGATATTACGCCTGATGTCCAGCTATCTCTTCACCTCCGAGTCGGTCTCCGAAGGCCATCCGGACAAGGTTGCCGACCAGATCTCCGATGCGGTGCTGGACGCGATCCTGACCCAGGACCAGCGCGCCCGCGTGGCCTGCGAGACCATGGTCAAGACCGGTGTTGCCATTGTGGCCGGTGAGATCACCACCAGCGCCTGGATCGACCTGGAAGCGCTGACCCGCAAGGTCATCACGGACATCGGCTATGACAGCTCCGACGTCGGCTTCGACGGCGCCACCTGTGGCGTGCTGAACCTGATCGGCAAGCAGTCGCCGCACATCGCCCAGGGCGTGGATCGCAAGAAGCCGGAAGAAATGGGCGCTGGCGACCAGGGCCTGATGTTCGGCTATGCCACCAACGAGACCGACAGCTACATGCCGGCCGCGATCCACCTGTCGCACCGCCTGGTCGAGCAGCAGGCCAAGATCCGCAAGAAGAAGAACTCGCCGCTGTCGTGGCTGCGCCCGGACGCCAAGAGCCAGGTCACCCTGCGCTATGAAAACGGCGTGGTCTCGGCCATCGACGCCGTGGTCCTGTCGACCCAGCACGCCCCGGGCATCAAGCAGAAGGACCTCATCGAGGCCGTCCGCGAAGAGATCATCAAGCCGGTGCTGCCGGCCAAGTGGCTGCACAAGGGCACCAAGTTCCACATCAACCCGACCGGCAAGTTCGAGATCGGCGGCCCGGTGGGCGACTGCGGCCTGACTGGCCGCAAGATCATCGTCGATACCTACGGCGGCTGGGCCCGTCACGGTGGTGGCGCCTTCTCCGGCAAGGACCCGTCCAAGGTCGACCGTTCGGCAGCCTACGCGGCCCGCTACGTGGCCAAGAACGTGGTTGCCGCCGGCCTGGCCGACCGTTGCGAAGTGCAGGTCTCCTACGCCATCGGCGTGGCTGAGCCGACCTCGATCTCGGTCACCACCTTCGGCACCGGCAAGATCAGCGACGACAAGATCGAGAAGCTGATCCGCAAGCACTTCGACCTGCGCCCGTACGGCATCATCAAGATGCTGGACCTGGTGCACCCGATGTACCAGCAGACTGCGGCCTATGGCCACTTCGGCCGCAAGCCGAAGGAGTTCAGCTACCTCAACGGCGAAGGCGAGACCGTCAACGCCACGGCCTTCTCCTGGGAGAAGACCGACCGCGCTGCCGCCCTGCGCGCCGATGCGAAGCTGAAGTAAGAAACACGAAGGGCCGCTCACGCGGCCCTTCTGCTTCTGGTAGAGCCGGCCGCTGGCCGGCTTTTTCATGGCCTCCGGAAACAATCGCGTGGTTGCCGGCCAGCGGCCGGCACTACCGGTTGCCGATACAATCGCCCCATGTCGACCGAACTCAAAACCCACCAGCTGTCCATGACCGTGCTGATGTCGCCGGAGATGGCCAATTTCTCCGGCAAGGTCCACGGCGGCGCCATCCTGCGCCTGCTCGACCAGGTCGCCTACGCCTGCGCCAGCCGTTACGCCGGCAGCTACGTGGTCACCCTGTCGGTGGACCAGGTGATGTTCCGCCAGCCCATCGCGGTGGGCGAGCTGGTCACCTTCCTGGCCTCGGTGAATTACACCGGCACCTCGTCGATGGAGATCGGCATCAAGGTGGTGGCCGAGGACATCCTCAAGCGCAGCGTGCGCCACGCCAACAGCTGTTTCTTCACCATGGTGGCCGTGGACGAGGAAGGCCGGCCGACGCCGGTGCCGTCGTTGCAGCCGGTCACGTCGGACGAGAAGCGCCGCCAGGCAGCCGCATTGATCCGCCGCCAACTGCGCCAGGAAATGGAGCAGCGCCATCTGGAACTGCTGGCGTCGAACCCGCCGTCGCCGGAAGAGTGAGGTAGCGCCGGCCGCTGGCCGGCAACCTCGCGCGTGCTGCCAGACATCATGAGGTTGCCGGCCAGCGGCCGGCACTACCATTTCGAATTCGCCGGGCCACGCCCGGCGGATGCATTTCACCCGGTGTTCTGCACACCCTGCGAAACACCGTTCACGCAGGCCACCAGCGCGCGCAGCAGCTCGTCATCCTCGCGCCCGCTTTCGCGCCAACGCTGCAGCAGATCCACCTGCAGCACGCTGATCGGATCGACATAGGGATTGCGCAGACGGATCGACAGCGACAGCCGCGCATCGTGGTCGAGCAGCGTCTGCTGGTCCATCAGCGCCAGCAGCCAGTGCCGGGTCAGTTCCAGTTCGCGCTGTACCTGCGGGAAGAAGCGCCCGTGCAGGTCGCCCGACAACAGCGAGAACTGCTCGGCAATGGTGATATCCCCCTTGGACAGCACCATCGCGATGTCGTCCAGGAAGGTACGGAAGAACGGCCAGTCACGTGCCATCTCGCGCAGGGTCTGCTCGTGACCAGCATCGACCGCCGCCTGCAGTCCGCTGCCCACGCCATACCAGCCGGGAATGACGGCACGCGCCTGGCTCCAGGCGAACACCCACGGAATCGCACGCAGGTTGCCCAGTGCTGCGTCCTGACCGAGCCGGCGCGACGGACGCGAACCCAGCGTCATCCGCTCGATCACGTCGATCGGCGTGGCCGTGCGGAAGTAGTCCATGAAGCCAGACTGGCCGACGAAGGTGCGGTAGACCTCGCTGCTGGAGCCGGCGACCACATCCATCACCGGCCGCCAGTCATCCTCGCGCGGCTCCGCTGCACGCGGGCGCAGGCTGGCGCGCAGCACCGCACCCGTGGCCTGTTCCAGCGAGCGCAGGGCCAATGCACGGATGCCGTACTTGCGGTGGATCACCTCGCCCTGCTCGGTCACCCGCAGGCGGCCATCGATGCTCCCGCGCGGCGAGGCGTCGACCGCATGCGTGGTCTTGCCACCACCACGGCTGATCGAACCGCCACGGCCATGGAAGAAGGTCAGGCGGATGCCCGCCTCGGCCGCCACTTCCATCAGTTCCACCTGTGCACGTTGCAGGCCCCAGCGTGAGGCAGCGATGCCTCCGTCCTTGCTGCTGTCCGAGTACCCCAGCATCACCATCTGCACGTCATCGCGTGCACGCAGATGCGCACGGTACACCGGGTCGGCCAGCAGGTCGCGCAGGGTCGCGGTGCCACGCTTGAGGTCGTCCACGGTTTCGAACAATGGCGCAATATCCAGCGGCACCGCCCCGCCCGCTTCCACCAGGCCGCCACGGCGTGCCAGCGCAAGCACGGCCAGCACGTCACTGCGGTCGTGTGCCATCGAGATGATGTAGCTGCCCAGCGCATCGCCACCATGGCGCACACGCGCATCGGCCAACGCCGCAAATACCGCATCCAGACGCTGGTTGCCTTCGTCGTCGCCCTTCGGCAACGGCGCGTCACCACTGGCATGCGGCGCCAGCAGACGCGCACGCCCCACGGTATCGAGACTGTCCCACGCTGCGTCGCCGCCCAGCACGGTGGCCAGCGCGCGCGCATGCACGCTCGATTCCTGGCGCACGTCCAACCGTGCCAGGTGGAAGCCGAAGGTCTTCACCCGCCACAGCAGGCGCTGTACGGCGAAGCCACCGGCATGTTCGCCGCGGTTGGCGCGCAGGCTGTCGAGGATCAACTGCAGGTCCTCGATCAGTTCATCAGGGCCGGCGTAGGCGCCTTCGCCGTCATCCAGCGTGGCCTGCAGGCGTGCACGCATGCGGTCATTGAGCAGGCGGTAGGGCATGTCGGCATGGCGCGGGCGCGACTGCACCTGCGGCAGCAACTGGTGGTACTGCGCCACGCGCGCCTGCAGTGCATCGCTTACGCCCACCCGCTCGGTGGACTGGCTGAGCAGGCTGGCCAGCTGCAGCAGTTCCTTCTGGTAACGGCCCAGTACCGCCTGCCGCTGCGCATCCAGCGTATTGCGGATGGTATGGGCATCCACGTTCGGGTTGCCGTCCATGTCGCCGCCCACCCAGGTACCGAAACGCAGCAGGCGCGGCAGCGGCAGTTCTTCGCCATAGGTATCGCGCAACGCCTGCTGCAGCGATTCGTACAGCACCGGAATCACCCGGTACAGCACCTGCACCAGATAGAAGCCGACGTGCTCGCGCTCGTCATCCACGGTGGGCCGCACCGGTGAGGAATCGGTGGTCTGCCACGACGCGGTGAGCGCCATGCGGAAGCGCGCGGCATCGGCGGCGGCCTCACCCGGGGTGCGCTGGCCGTCGAGGTTGTCGACCAGGCTGGCCACCATCAACTGCTCTTTTTCCAGCAGCGCGCGGCGTACCGCTTCGGTCGGGTGTGCGGTGAACACCGGTTCAATGTCGATGCGTGGCAGCCACTGCGCCAGCTCGTCCAGGCCCACACCCTGCGCCTTCAGGTGCTGCAGTGCATCCTGCAGGCCATCGGGCTGCGCCCCTGCGGTACCGGCGCGCTGGTAGTCACGGCGACGGCGGATGCGATGCACGCGCTCGGCGATGTTGACCACCTGGAAGTAGGTGCTGAAGGCCCGCACCATGGTTTCGGCCTGCTGCGGCGTGCGCCCGGCCAGGCCATCGGCCAGCTCCGACAACGGCGCCTGGTTCTCGCGGCGGGCGATGGCGCGGGTGCGCACGTCTTCCACATCGTCGAGGAAGGCGGCGGAGACCTGTTCAACCAGCAGGTCGCCAACCAGCGCGCCGAGCCGGCGCACATCATCGCGAAGCGGAAGATCGGGGGAAGCAAACTCGATGCTGCTGCGGTACTCGTTCATCGGCGACGCACAGGCCTCGGTCATCGGATCCAGACCCCAAGCCTATCCCAGAACGGGCATCGTGCTGCGTTGCAAAAATGGTTTCATCTGGTAGTGCCGGCCGCTGGCCGGCAACCTCAGGTCGCGTAGGTCCATGAGGTTGCCGGCCAGCGGCCGGCACTACCGGGTCACGTCAGCGCTTCTTCTTCGCCTTGCCCTGCTCGGCCGGGCCGATGGTCTGTTCCAGCCAGCGCTCGCTTTCGGCCAGCATGGTCATGATCGACTCGCGTGCACGGTAGGCATGCGATTCGTTCGGCAGCATCACCAGGCGCGCGGTACCACCCAGGCCCTTCACTGCGGCGAACATGCGCTCGCTCTGCATCGGGAACGTGCCGGAGTTGTTGTCGTCCACGCCGTGGATGAAGAGGATCGGATCCTTGATCCTGTCGGCGTAGTTGAACGGCGCCATCTTCTGGTAGACGTCCTGCGCCTGCCAGTAGTTGCGCTCCTCGGCCTGGAAGCCGAACGGCGTAAGCGTGCGGTTGTAGGCGCCGCTGCGCGCGATGCCCGCCTTGAACAGGCGCGTATGCGCCAGCAGGTTGGCGGTCATGAACGCACCGTAGGAATGGCCACCAATGGCGATGTGATCGCGATCGGTCACGCCACGGCGCACCACTTCATCCACGGCTGCCTGCGCGTTGGCCACCAACTGTTCGATGTAGGTGTCGTTCGGCTCCTTGTCGCCCTCGCCGATGATCGGCATCGACGGGCTGGCCAGCACCACATACCCCTTGGCCAGGAACGCCTGCGGGCCCCAGTAGCTGACCGAATTGAAGCGGTACGGCGAATCGGTCACCTGGCTGGCCGCAGCCGCACTCTTGAACTCGCCCGGGTAGGCCCACATCAGCAGCGGCCGCGGGCCGTCGCGCTTCGGGTCGTAGCCCGGCGGCAGCAGCAGGGTCGCGGTCAGGTCGACGCCATCCTTGCGCTTGTAGCGGATCTGCTCCTTCTGCACGCCCTTCAACTGCGGCAGCGGATGCGCGAAGTGAGTCAGCGCACGCGGTGCAGCACCGGCATCGGCCAGCGACTGCACGTAGAAGTTGGCCGGCTCATCCGGGCTCTCGCGGCTCAGCAGCAGCGAGCTGGCCTGGTTGTCCAGCAACGCCACCGGCAGCGCATAGCTCGGCGCCTGCGAGTGGAACAGGCGGGTGGCCTTGCCCGTGGCAACGTCGAAGCGGTCCACGAACGGACGATCGCCTTCCGGCGATGCACCGGCACCGGCCAGATACAGGCTGCTGCCATCGGCGCTGGTCTGCAGCAGCGAGCGCCCGCGGTCGTCGCTGGACAACAGCGGCCGGCCCGGATCGGAATAGCGGTCCTGCCCGTCGCGATCCCACAGCAGGCGCGGCTCGGCTCCGGCATTGTCCGGGGCGATCAGCCAGGTCCTGGTCTTGCGCGTCTTCCACCACGACTCGGTCAGCAGGGCCAGGTCGCCACGGCCCCAGTTGATGCCCACCAGACGGCTGCCGAGCTGGGCCAACGTGACCGGCGGCTTGTCGAACGGCGCAGCCTGCATCAGCACCGCATCGCGCACCTTGGCCTCCCTGTTCGGGTCGCCGCCGTCCTGGGCTTCGGCCCAGACCAGCGTGGCATCGGCATCACCACGCCAGCTGATATCGCGCACGCCGGTCACTTCAGCGTCGTTGCCGGTCGGCAAACCTTCCACCAGCGGACGCACGGCCACGGTGTGCACCAGCTTGCCGCTGGCACGGTCGATCACTTCAATGCGGCGCGGGAAACTGCTCACCGGCACCACGTAGGAATACGGCCGCTGCACCGGCTGGCGCAGCACGAAGCGGCCATCCGGCGACACCGCAAAGCCCATGAAGATGCCAGCTGCGCCGATCGCGCGGGTGTTGCCATCCAGGCTGACTTCCATCGGCTGGGTGGTGGCGTAGTAATCGAACTGGCGCGCGTCGGCCTCGTTCTTCAGCAGGTCCTGGTAGGTACGGATCGACACCACGCCGCCGCCCTGGCTGGTCTGCTGCACGGCCGGGCCGGTCGGAATGCCGTCGGCGGCCGGGGCCGCACCAAGGTTGGCCGGACGGGTGAACACCACCAGGCCGCGGCTGTCCGGCAGCCACTGGTAGCCACTGCCGATCACCGTGTTCAGGCCGGCGACCAGACGACGGGCGCTGCCGCCGGCCACATCCACCAGCCACAGTTCATTGGCGCCGCTGGCGGCGTCGACCTGGTTGAAGGCCAGCCACTTCTGGTCCGGCGACCACATCACGCTGGCGATCGACAGCGTGGCCGGCAGGCCGCTGATCTGCCGTTCCTTGCCGTCGGCCACGTTCATCAGCCACAGCTTCTCGCCGAAGCTGAAGCGGCTGTCGGAGAAGGTGCGCGGGTTGATGCGCAGGCCGGCCAGCTTCAGTTCCGGCTGCGCCACCACCTGGATCGACGGCAGCGACGGCATCTGCATCATCGCGGCGACATCGCGGCGTGGCGACAGGTACAGCGAGGGCGCGCGCGGCGCGTCCACCACCGCCTGCAGCGCCGCCGACGGCAGTTCGTAGCCGTTGACGCCCTGGGCCTGTACCTGGGCGGGCTGCGGGGACGCGGCCCAGGCCAGCGGAGCCACCGCCAGCAGTCCCATCGACAGGACCAGGCCGGTCCAGCGCCGTGTGCGGCGCGCGTGCATGCTCATCGTTCCACCTGTGTGATGCGTGAAAACACCGACCTTAACAGGCCGTGCACGTGATCCCACCTGCCGATGGTTGGGTCATCCGGATGTCACGCCGGGGCCGCGATATAATGGGGGTTCTCCCCTGCCGAGGGGCGCTGCGACCGGATCCCATGAGGCCCGGCCAGGCTCGGTAAGGTGGCTTTGTAACAACGGCGCCCGGCTAGATGCGAGCACCCGCTCGCCCACAACCGGAGCACACGAATGAACGCTGTTGCCAAGACCTTCTCCACCGAAGGTGATTACAAGATCCGCGACATCACGCTGGCCGACTGGGGCCGCAAGGAACTGGACATCGCCGAGCACGAAATGCCGGGCCTGATGTCGATCCGCCGCAAGTACCAGGCCGAGCTGCCGCTGAAGGGCGTGCGCGTGACCGGCTCGCTGCACATGACCATCCAGACCGCGGTGCTGATCGAGACCCTGAAGGACATCGGTGCCGACGTGCGCTGGGCCTCGTGCAACATCTTCTCGACCCAGGACCACGCCGCTGCCGCCATTGCCGCCACCGGCACCCCGGTGTTCGCCTGGAAGGGCGAGACCCTGGAAGAGTACTGGGACTGCACCCTGGACGCGCTGACCTTCACCCTGGCCGACGGCACCCTGACCGGCCCGGAGCTGGTGGTCGACGACGGCGGTGACGTGACCCTGCTGATCCACAAGGGCTACGAGCTGGAAAACGGCAGCGACTGGGTCAACACCGCCTCTGCCTCGCACGAAGAACAGGTCATCAAGAACCTGCTCAAGCGCGTCGCCAAGGAGCGCCCGGGTTACTGGGGCCGCGTGGTCAAGGACTGGAAGGGCGTCTCCGAAGAGACCACCACCGGCGTGCACCGCCTGTACCAGCTGGCCCAGGCCGGCACCCTGCTGATCCCGGCGATCAACGTCAACGACTCGGTCACCAAGAGCAAGTTCGACAACCTGTACGGCTGCCGCGAGTCGCTGGCCGATGGCCTGAAGCGCGCGATGGACGTGATGCTGGCCGGCAAGGTGGCCGTGGTCTGCGGCTACGGCGACGTCGGCAAGGGCTGCGCGGCCTCGCTGCGTGCCTACGGCGCGCGCGTCATCGTCACCGAGATCGACCCGATCTGCGCCCTGCAGGCGGCGATGGAAGGCTATGAAGTCAACACCATCGAATCGACCCTGGGCCGTGCCGACCTGTACGTTACCACCACCGGCAACAAGGACATCATCCGCATCGAGCACCTGAGCGCGATGAAGGACCAGGCCATCGTCTGCAACATCGGCCACTTCGACAACGAGATCCAGGTCGATGCGCTGGTGTCGTTCGCCGGCATCAAGCACGTCAACATCAAGCCGCAGGTGGACAAGTACATCTTCCCGAACGGCAACGCGATCTTCCTGCTGGCCGAAGGCCGCCTGGTGAACCTGGGCTGCGCCACCGGCCACCCGAGCTTCGTGATGTCCAACAGCTTCGCCAACCAGACCCTGGCACAGATCGACCTGTGGGCGAACAAGGACAGCTACGAGAAGAAGGTCTACCTGCTGCCGAAGAAGCTGGACGAAGAAGTGGCCCGCCTGCACCTGGAAAAGATCGGCGTGAAGCTGACCACCCTGAGCCAGGAACAGGCCGACTACATCGGCGTGCCGGTGGAAGGCCCGTTCAAGCCGGACCACTACCGCTACTGATCGTTTTTATCTATCCGACGGGGCCTTACCGCCCCGTCGGTTTGAGGGACACAACATTGTTGAGCAACAGCAGTGTTACACGACTCGGCGAGCAGCTGAAGAATGGTAATGACGATGCCAATACGCTCACCGAGCTAGAAGCATATCGTTCAGAATTCGTACCCGCATACAACCACGTAGTTCGAATCCTGAAAGATAAGCTGCTTCTTTCGGTCACCGGGCGCTTCAAATCAACAATTTCGATCATTGAAAAATTGAGACGAAGCAGCAGCAGACTTGCTCAAATTCAAGATATTGCGGGTTGCCGCGTCGTCGCCACTACGACAATGGAGCAGAGGGAGATTGCCGACTCTCTCAGACAGTGGTTTCCTGACATTAAATTCATTGATCGCACTACACGCCCAAGTAACGGTTACAGAGCTATACACGCACTTGTTCGACATGATGGCCGCGTTGTCGAAATTCAAATCAGAACGCTCATTCAGAATTTCTGGGCAAGCATCTCAGAGAAGGTCGCCGATCTCCATGGTCAGGAAGTCAAATACGGAGGGGGGCCTCCGGAATTGCAGCGCCACCTCATTGATCTCTCAGAAGCATTCAGAGTGGCCGAGGATCGCAACGAGCAGTATGCACTGACGCACGTTAGCGTGGTGCAAGCGAAGCGTTCTGGCGTCTCCAAAGACACTTGGAAGAAGCTTCGCGACGATAAATCTAGCGCCAAGAAGAGATATGAAAGCGCCATGAGCCACGTTAGCAAGCTACTTGCTAGCAAGCTGCTTAAGGGAATCTAAATATGTATTACCTTGTTCACTACAATCGGCGCTCCAGATCAGTCCTCAGGCTAAGTGAGTTTGTGGACAGACCTTCTGCATCACGCGAAAAGCTCGCAATTGAGATCAGCCTAATTGGGCACGACGACGGACACGAGGTCGTCATACTGGAAGCTAAGGACATGACAGACCTTCAGCGCAGTCATAGCAGATACTTCGCTGATTTGACGAAGCTAAATCCTTTTGGCCGCAGGACCGAATAGGTCTGATGGTGCAGTAGCCTCGGTCAAGGCAACACCCCTGCCCCGCGCTACGATGCCCCCATGACCCCGGCCATCAACCTGCTCAAGCGCGAGAAGATCGCCCACACCGTGCGCAGCTACGTGCACGACGCCCACGCCGAATCGTATGGGGGCGAAGCCGTCGACAAGCTCGGCCTCGACCCGGCCCAGGTGTTCAAGACCCTGCTGGCCAGCACCGAAACCCACGAGCTGCTGGTGGCGATCGTGCCGGTGGCCGGCCAGCTGGACCTGAAGGCGCTGGCCGAAGCAGCCGGCTGCAAGAAGTGCGAAATGGCCGCGGCCGATGCCGCGCAGCGCGCGACCGGTTACCTGGTCGGTGGCATCAGCCCACTCGGGCAGAAGAAGCGCCTGCGCACCTTCCTGGACGCCAGCGCGCAGGCATTGCCCGCGCTGCATGTCAGCGCCGGTCGCCGCGGCCTCGAGGTGGAACTGGCGCCGACCGACCTGCTGCGATTGACGGCCGGCCACTACGCCGCCATCGGCAAGTCACGCTGATGCGCTGGCCGTGGTCTGCAGCACCGATACCCCGGCTCGACGAAGCACAGGCCGACGTGCTGCTGCAGGACCTGTTGTCGCGCGATGCAACGCGCATCACCGATGCCGCGCGTACGGTCGCTCGGCTGTTCAGCGCCTCATCGTTGGACGCGCTGGTCGCGCATGTGGATACGATCGAACGCAGCTGCCAAGGCATCGCCCTTGGCGGCATGCTGATCAGCAACCAGGCGCACCTCAAGGCGGCCCTGCAACGGCTGCGCTACTGGCAGGCACGCGAAGGCTGCCTGTGCGCGCTCTACCCATCCTATGTGTTCTTCAGTCCCGAGCCGCTGCTGGAACAAGGTCACGTGCAGCTGCGTGCACGGGGCGAAGCGGAGGACGGCTGGGGCGAATGCTACCGGCTGACGTGCACCTGCTGCGCGCAGCAATGGAGCGCGACCGAGCGCGAATACCACTACACCTGGTGGGAGTGGAAGCCCGAGCCCGCCCTGCAGACGCCTTAGTTGAGCTTGAACGTGACCGTGCCGCGTATCAGGCTCATGCTTGGTGCCTTGCCTGCCGCTTCACGCTCGTAGCGCCAGTCACGCGCGTGCTTGAGCGCCGCCGCATCGAGCAGCGGGTAGCCGCTGGATCGGGACAGGATGATCGCCTGGGTCTTGCCCTGCGCATCCAGCAGCAGCATCAGCTCGACACCTCCCTGCTGGGCCTCGCGCATGGCGGCCGCAGGATACGTCGGGACCGACGAAAGTCGCCGCTGGTGCCAGCCTCCTTCCCGGGCAATCAACGGCGTGCTGGAAGAGAGTGGGCAACGTGCAGGCATCTGCAGGTCGAAGCCTGCAGCCCCTTGCGAAGGCCGGGTGGTGGCTGGCGCACCACAGGCGATCGCAGACACGCTCTGCAGCAACGACTGCTGACGCGAAAGCGCTGCAGCGTCATCCGCTTCCACATGGAACGTGCAGCGCCCCAACGTTGCCTGCGCCTGCAGTGAACCCACGCCGGCATCACGGATCGGCGTCACGTCGGACAGGGCACCACAGGCGGCGCCTGCATCGTACTTTGCTGCCGAGCCTTCACTTGCGGCCAGCAGACCTGCGGCGACCCATGCAAACGGCATCCAACTGCGAACATCCATCCCTGTGCTCCCTGCGTTGATTCACTGCCATGGTAGCGCCCCGCTGCAATCCTCCCTGTTCACATGCCGACTGTCCGGCCGCAGCGTGGGCTCACGGCCGCCAGTTGGCGTTGTTCTCCCAGAACGCGACGGAGCGCTGGTAAGCCTCGCGATCCAGCGGCACACCGGAACCGCCCTCCTCCACGCCCAGTGCATTGCGCATCATGGTGATTGGTGCCATCGGCACTTCCTCGGGCTCGGAGGTATAGATGCAACCGACGATGCCCCAGTCGGCTTCGATCGGTGAACCCTCCTTCGCCAGCTGCCCGGCGCTGTACAGGATTACCACCAGGTAGTTCGCGCGCGGTGATTCCACGCCCTCGAACCAGCGCACCAGCACCGGCAGTTCCTCACGGTTGCGCGCCTCATAGCCGCTGCGCAGCTGGTGGCGGTTGGCGTCGGTGACCGGCACCGTCAGGCAACGCGTGCTGGTCCAGTTCTCGTAGACGAACAGCTTGCAGAACGGGGCGTAGCCATCGAGCACCTTCAACGGCGCGTGCGCATTGAGGTGTGCCTCGAACTGCTCGGCAGTACAGTCCTGGATGGTGTTGCCGCGCGGCACGCGCGGGAACAGGCGGGGACGGGCGAAATCGGTGAGGACGATGGACATAGCAGGGCGTGGTCAGGAGTTCCACCGCACAGGGTAACCGCCCCGGAGGCAGGCAGGGCCGGATGCCGATGGTCACTGGCGCCCGCGTCCGGCTTGCAGCACTCTGCGGGCGACCCAATGCAAGGATCGCCGGCTCATGGATGCAGCACACGCCTTGCCCCGTTCCGCCCGCCGTCGGCGATGGCCGATCGCCCTGGCCGTCCTCCTGCTGGCGCCGCCATTGCTGTTCACCGCCGCCCTGCTCTGGCCGCTGTCGGCACCGCCGTTGCCCGAGCCGGGCAACAGCCGCATGATCGTCAACGCGCGGGTGGTGGACGTCGCGCGCGGCCAGGTCAGCGAACCCACCACAGTGACAGTGCGCAACGGCACGATCACTTCCATTGGCGAAGCTCCACGGGACACCGCGTTGCCGGTGCTCGATGCCGGTGGCCGCTGGCTGCTGCCCGGTTTCTGGGACATGCACACCCATGCACTGCAGTTGTCGCCGCAGCTGCAGTTCCCGCTGATGCTGGCCAACGGCATCACCGGCACCCGCGACATGATGGACTGCCCGCAGGCCACCGATCCGCTGATCGCCTGCGTGGCCGACAAGCGCCGCTGGACCGCACAGGCCATTGCCGGGCAGCAGGTTGCACCGCGCTTCGTGCAGATCGCCAGTTTCTACTTCGAGGATCCATCACTCGCGCCGGAGGCCGCCGCCGAGCGTGCACGCACGTACAGCGCGCGCGGTGTCGACGCGTTGAAGGTCTACAACCAGCTGCGTGCGGACACCTACCAGCGGCTGGCCACCGAGGCGCAGCAGCTGCGCCGTCCGTTGATCGGCCACCTGCCCAAGGCCGTGCCTCTGGACGCCGCGGTGCGGGCGGGCCAGCGCAGCTTCGAGCATGCCCATCTGTTCGTACGCCACTGCTTCGACAACGCGGCGGCGTGGCGCGGTGGCACGCTCGACAGTGAGGATCCAACCGCGCTGGCCGAACGCATGGTCGGCGGCTACCAGCCCGCGCTCTGCAACGAGGCGTTCGGTGTGATGCAGGCCAGCGGTGCCGCGTTCGTACCCACCCATGTCACCCGCGAAGAGGATGCGCGTGCGCGCGACCCCGCCTTCATCAACGATCCACGTCTGGCCTATCTCGATCCACTTTCGCGCTGGGCATGGCGCGATGATCTGACGGCCACCACCGAACGCTATCCTGGCCTGCGCGGCGAAGACGCGTTGAAGGCGTACTTCGAGCATGGACTGGCCCTCACCGGTGCCGCGCATCGTGCCGGCGTCACCGTGCTGGTCGGCACCGATACCGGGCTGGGTGGCTTCCGCTATCACGAGGAACTGCAGTGGCTGCGCCAGGCAGGCCTGAGCCAGGCCGACGTGCTGCGCGCGGCAACGCTGCACGCGGCGCGTCATCTGGAGCTGCAGGCATCGCATGGCAGTGTCGAGGTCGGCAAAGCCGCCGACCTGGTATTGCTCGACGGCAACCCGCTGCAGGACACCGCCAACACCCGTCGTGTGCACGCGGTGCTGCTGGCCGGGCACCTCTACGACCGCTCGCGGCTGGATGCACTGCTCGCCTACACCCGCGCGCAGGCACGTTCACCGGCGGTGATGGCGCGCCTGCTGTGGGGCTTCATCACCAGCCCGGTCAGTGCCGAGCTGTAGCGGCAACTACAACGCCATCCGCTCGCGCAGTTCACGCGCCTGCCGGCGCGACACCTCCACCTCGCTGCCGTCGTCCAGTGCCAGGTCATAACCATCAGCGATGCTGGGCGTCACGCCTCGGATACGGCGCAGGTTGACCAGCGTGTTGCGGTTGGCACGGAAGAACAGATCCGGCGGCAGGCGTGCCTCCAGCGCACTCAGGCTGCGGGTCAGCAACGCGTTCTGGTCGCGGAACCACAGCCGCGTGTAGTTGCCATCCACCACCAGCCGGCGGATCTCCGAGACCGCGACGAACCAGCAGCGTTCGCCCTCGCGCACGAACACCTGGTCCTGAGCGCCCAGCGTGCTGCGCGGCTCCGGCGTTTCGCCCGCCACCACCTCGCGCTGGCGCGCCCGCTGCAACGCTTCCAGCAAGCGCGGTGCCTCGACCGGCTTCACCAGATAGTCCAGCGCGTTGGCCTGGAACGCGCGCACCGCGTAGGTGTCATAGGCGGTAACGAACACCACCGCCGGCACCGCCTCCAGCCCGTCCAGCACATCGAAGCCACTGCCGGACGGCATCTGCACATCCAGCAGCACCAGGTCCGGCGCCAGTGTGGCGATCGCCTCGCGTGCGGCAGGCACATCGTCGGCTTCGCCCACGCACTGCACCCACGGCAGCGCCGACAACAGCGTGCGCAGCTCCTGCCGCGCCAGCCGCGCATCATCAACGATCAATACGCGCAGCACGCCACTCATTGCGGAATCTCCAGCAGGGCCTGCATGCGGTCGCCGACCGGCTGCAGGGTGAAACGACCTTGCGTACCGAGCTGCGCACGCAGGTAGGCCAGGCCGACGCCATGCCCAGGGGTGGGCTCGTTGGCGCTGCCCAGCGGATTGTCCACCTGCAGGCGCAGCACGTCATTGTCCAGCGTGGCACGGATCTGCACCTCGCCGCCGCCGGGGCGGCTGGCGATGCCGTGCTTGATCGCGTTCTCCACCAGCAGCTGCAAAGCCATCGCAGGCAGCTGCGCCTGCATGGCATCGGCATCGATCTGCTGCCGCACCTGCAGGCGCTGCTCGAAGTGGATGGCCTCGATGGCCAGATAGTCGTCGACCACCGCCAGTTCCTCGGCCAGCGTGACCTGCTCGCTGCGGTTGTGCGCCAGCGCCTGGCGCAGCGTGCGCGACAGGCGGGTGACCATGTCGCGCGCACGCTCAGGATCTTCCAGGATCAGCGCACGCAGGTTGTTCAGCGCATTGAACATGAAGTGCGGGTTGAGCCGCGCACGCAGCGCATCGCGTTCCAGCGCACTGCGCTCGGCTTCGGCGCGCAGGCGGGCCAGTTCCGCCCCGCGTATCCGGCGCAGGCTGTGCAGGCTTGCCCAAAGCGCTGCCCACAGGGCCAGCATCACCGCAGTGGTGTACCAGTAGAGCAGCAGCGCCTTGGGGCTGAAGTCGGCCGTCTGCCGCCCCAGGCTCACCCAGTTCCAGGCCAGCGCCGAGTGCAGCGCGATGTTCACCAGCAGCTGCGCCACTGCCGCGCCCAATGCCACCGACAGCGCCAGCCGCAGCAACAGCCCGGCCGTACCGCGCGCCCACCAGTCGGCGCGCAGCGCCAGCGCACGGATGGCACCGCTGCACCCGAACAGGGCCAACGCCAGGCCCAGCGTGATCAACACGCCCGCGCTTCCGGCATCGCTGAAATAGGTCTGGCGCAGGCCGATTCCGGCAACGCCATAGAGCGCCCACACCAGCGCATTGAGCAGCCAGAAGCGTACCGTCGAGGAGGAATCCGGCATGTCCATTTCCAGGCGTGTTGAAACTCAGTGGTGGTGGTCGAGGAAGGCCTGCACCTGACCGCGCAGCCAGCGCGGATCATCCCACATCAGGAAGTGGAAACCCTGCGCGCTCATCGCGATCTGCACGCCCCGCAGTTTCGCGTACTGCGCCTGGAACACCGCGCGCGTGCTGTCCTCGGTGCCGCCCATCGGCTGGTAGCCGGCCCAGCTGCCCAGCACCAGCGTCGGTGCGGTGATCGAGGCGATGCTGTCACGCAGGTCGGTGGTCATCACCGCATGCATGGCGTCAGCGGTGGTCTGGCGGTCGCTGGCTTCGCCCCAGCGCCCCAGCTCGGCCTGCCGCTGCGGATCGCGGGTCATGCCCGGCAGGCCGGCCTTCAGCTGCGCCTGCCACTGCGCGGCATCGGCGGCGAGCATGCCCTTGCGCAGCTGGTCAGCCATTGGCCGCACGCTGTCTGCGGTGGCGTTCGGGTCACGCGCCGCCGGCAGGAACGGCAATGCGTCGACCACCGCCAGCGCACTGACTGCCTTCGGCTCGGCCTGCGCCACCTGCAGCCCCAGCAGGCCGCCAAGACTGTGGCCGATCACCACCACCGGGCCCAGCTGTTGGTCATGCAGGTAGGCAAGCAGCTGCCCGCGCATGGCCGGCAGGAATTCGGCCGGGCGCGGGTCGGCTGGCGCAGCGCCGGCAAAGCCCGGCAGCTGCACCAGATGGCACTGCACGTCCTTCAGCGCCAGGCAGGTCTCGCGCCAGACCTCGGCGCTGCTGTTCAGGCCGGGGATCATCAGCAGCGGACGGCCCTTGCCGACCACCTCGACCTGCACCTTGCCCGCCGCCGGGGCGCTGGCGGCGTGCGCCGAGCCGGAGCCGAGCACGGCCATCGCCATGCCGATCATCGCCAGCCGGGCCAGGGCCTTCATTGCATACCAGAGTGCCAGGAAGATCTTCATCGTCTGCTCCTTCGTCAGGTGGGTGGTCCCGGAATGGGCTCAGCGTGCCGCCGGCCACGGCACCCGGAGGGCGATTTCGGAGCAGCGGCCGATCGCCGGGGCGAACGGTCGCAGGCGGCTGACGATGTACGTCCGCATAAATTGACAACATCCATCTTGATGAAGCGATATACTAATCCGCACCCGCCGCTGCCGCCCGTGCCATGACCGCCATCAGCTTCGAGTTCTATCCGCCCAAGACCGACGAACAGCGCAGCCAGCTGGACCGCGCCGCGGCCAGGCTGAAGGACTACGGTCCCGAGTACGTGTCGTGTACCTTCGGCGCCGGTGGCTCGACCCTGAGCTATACCTCCGAGACCGTGCGCCATCTCAACCAGCACCATGGCTTCGATGCCGCACCGCATCTGTCCTGCGTCGGCGGCACCCGTCAGGAAATCCGCGAGCTGCTCAAGCTGTATCGCGCCATCGGCTGCCGCCGCCTGGTCGCGCTGCGCGGCGATCTGCCGTCGGGCATGGGTTTCCCCGGTGACATGCGCTATGCCGCCGAACTGATCGACTTCATCCGCGCCGAGCACGGCGATGCGTTCCATATCGAAGTGGGCGCGTACCCCGAAACGCACCCGCAGGCTTCCGACGCACTGGCCGACCTGAAGCATTTCAAGGCCAAGATCGACGCCGGTGCCGATGCGGCGATCACCCAGTACTTCTTCAACCCTGATGCCTACTTCCATTTCGTCGACGAAGTGCGGCGGCTGGGCGTGCAGGTACCGATCACGCCCGGCATCATGCCGATCGCCAACTTCAGCCAGCTGCGCCGCTTCTCCGAACAGTGCGGTGCGGAGATCCCGCGCTGGATCAGCCGCAAGATGCAGGCTTATGGCGATGATGCAGAGTCGGTGCGTGCATTCGGCACTGAAGTGGTGGCCAAGCTGTGCCAGCGCCTGATCGAAGGCGGCGCACCCGGCCTGCACTTCTACACCTTGAACCTGGCCAAGCCGACCACTTCGGTGCTGAAGCTGCTGCAGGGCTGAAAGCACGGCGCGCAAGCGTGATCGGCGCTACCCTGCGAGGATGATCCGGCTTTCCTTCCTGCTGTTGCTGTTGCTGCTGCCGCTGTGCGTGCTGTCGAGCGTCGCCCACGCACAGTCCACGCGCCTGAACCGCTGCACCGATGCCCAGGGCCAAAGCGTCTACACCGACCGGCCCTGCGACAGCCTGGGCGCGCGGTCGCGGTTGCCACCGCCTGCGCCCGCCGGCAATACCCTGCAGCGCGACACCTTGGGGGCACGCTGCCCGCGGCGGCTGAGTGAACTGGTGGACGCGCTGCGCATCGGCATCGTCAGCAACGATGTGAATCGGCTGTCCTCACTGTATCTGTGGGGCGCGGTTTCCGATGCGGGCGCGCAGCGCATCCTCGGCCAGCTGGAATCCTTGGCGCGGCGGCCCCTGGTGGACGTGGTGCCGGTGTATCCGTCACAGGCGCTGCAGCAATCGCAGGATGAGGATCAGAGCCCTGCCGTGTTGGGATCCGACCCTGTGGCCTCTGTGGCGCGGCAACCCATCGGCCTGCGCCTGGAGCAGACGTTGCCCGGCAGCGCGTCGCGCGCGTCGACGGTGCTGGGGTTGCGGCGCCAGTACGGGTGTTTCTGGATCACGTTGTGATCGGGCGGGGTCAGAGCCCTGCTGCGCAGGGATCTGACCCCGCATGCCGGCTCACTCCGGCCACAGCGCGCGGATGGCGGCGATGCCCTGCCCACCATGGCGACGCGCTTCGGCGATGTGACCGCGGCCCATGCCGCCCAGCGCATAGATCGGCAGTGACACCTGCGCGCGCAGCTCGGCGAACGCGTTCCAGCCCAGCGGCACGGCATCGGGATGGCTGGCCGTGGCCTGCACCGGGCCCAGCACGGCGAAGTCGCAGCCCAACCGCTGTGCGGCCTGCAGCTGCTGCAGGTCATGGCAGGACGCGGCCACCAGCTGGCCTTCGGGCAGCGGACGCTGCGACAGCTCCAGCAGCTGCTCGCTGCCCAGGTGCACCCCAACGCCCAGTACGCGCGCGCGTTCGATATCGCGGTTGAGCAGCCACTGCACCCCGCTGCGACGATGTGCGCGCACGGCCTGTTCGACCATCGCCTGGCGCTCCGGATGTGCCGTCGGCAACCGCAGCTGGATGCGCTGCTGGCCCGCCGCCACCACACGCTGCAGCTGCTCATGCCAGTGCTGCACGCCGTCGGCGTCATCGGCCGGCGCCGGGGTGATCAGGTAGCTGTCGGGTTGGCGCAGCGCGGCCACCACCGGCAGATCGGCCGGTGGCATCGAATAGCGACCAAGTTTATCCGGCGCCACCCAGGTAATGGCCTGGCCCTCGCGGCCACGTGGCGTCCCCTTCCAGCTGCGCACGTGGCGCACTTCCAGGGTCAGGTGCTTGTCCGGGTAGCGCTGCGGCACATCCATCAGCCATTCGCCGACATCGGCTTCGATGCCCAGTTCCTCGCGCAGCTCGCGAACCAACGCCTGCTCGGAGGTCTCGCCGGATTCGCGCTTGCCGCCGGGGAACTCCCACAGGCCGGCCATGTCGCGGTTCTCGGTACGACGGTTGAGCAGCACGCGGCCACGGGCGTCGGTGATGACGGCGGCCACGACGTGGATCGATCGGGTGGGGGGAGCCATGGGGGAAGCATGCCCAGAACAGGGCGGCCCGCGCAATCTCGGATCGGGCCGGATCAGCCCCACGAAACAGCCGCCATGAAAAAAGAGCCCCGCTTTCGCGGGGCTCTTCGGGGTCAGCTCAGCTGGCCGTGGCAGTGCTTGTACTTCTTGCCACTGCCGCACGGGCATGGATCGTTGCGGCCGATCTTCGGCTCATCGCGCTGCGCCTGTGCAATGCCCTGCTGGGCAGCCTGCACCTGCGCGGCTTCCTCGTCGGCACTGTAGCCGCCCACGTCCTGGTGCTGGAACTGCGACTGGCTCAGGCGCGCTTCGGCCTGCTGGCGTTCGGCTGCTTCCAGCGCCTGCACTTCCTCGTCGCTGCGGATGCGCACGCGCGACAGCAGGGTCACCACTTCGCGCTTGACGTTCTCCAGCATGTCCGAGAACAGCTCGAAGGCTTCCTTCTTGTACTCCTGCTTCGGCTGCTTCTGCGCGTAACCACGCAGGTAGATGCCCTGGCGCAGGTAGTCCATGCGCGCCAGGTGCTCCTTCCAGCTCTGGTCCAGCACGGTCAGCATCACGTGCTTCTCCAGCGCACGCATGGTTTCCTCACCGACACCGGCTTCCTTCTCGGCGAAGTGCTGGTTGACGCGCTCCTGCACCTTGGCGGCGATGGCTTCGGCGTCCAGCTCTTCGTGCGACTTGACCAGATCGGTCAGCGACATCTGCAGGCCGAAGTCCGACTCCAGGGTTGCTTCCAGGCCACGCAGGTCCCACTGCTCGTCGATCGAGTTCGGCGGCACGAAGCGGGCCACCACGTCGAAGATCACGTCGTCGCGGATGCCGTCGACGTTGTCCTTCACCGACTCGGCGTCCAGCAGCTCGTCGCGCTGGGCGTAGATCACCTTGCGCTGGTCGTTGTTGACGTCATCGAAGTCCAGCAGGTTCTTGCGGATGTCGAAGTTGTGGGCCTCGACCTTGCGCTGCGCCTTCTCGATCTGGCGGCTGACCAGGCGGTCCTCGATGACGTCGTCTTCCTTCATGCCCATCATGCGCATGGCCTTCTGCACCCAGTCGGAGGCGAAGATGCGCATCAGGTTGTCTTCCAGCGACAGGTAGAAGCGGGACGAACCCGGGTCACCCTGGCGGCCCGAACGGCCGCGCAGCTGGTTGTCGATACGGCGCGATTCATGGCGCTCGGTACCGACGATGTGCAGGCCGCCGGCAGCCTTGACGGCCTCGTGGCGCTTCTGCCAATCGGCCTTGACCGCGGCCTTCTGTTCGTCGGTCGCGCCTTCGCCCAGCTCGTGGATCTCCGCTTCCAGCGAACCGCCCAGCACGATGTCGGTACCGCGGCCGGCCATGTTGGTGGCGATGGTCACGGCCGCCGGACGGCCGGCATTGGCGACGATGGTCGCTTCGCGGTCATGCTGCTTGGCGTTGAGCACTTCGTGCTTCACGCCCGCCTTGCGCAGGTGCTCGGACAGCATTTCCGAGGTTTCGATCGAGGTGGTACCCACCAGCACCGGCTGGCCGCGCTTGGCGCACTCTTCGATGTCGGCCAGCACCGCATTGAACTTGCCCTTGCGGTTCAGGAATACCTGGTCCGGGCTGTCCTTGCGGATGGTCGGGCGGTTGGTCGGGATCACCACCACTTCGAGGCCGTAGATGCTCTGGAACTCGAAGGCTTCGGTATCAGCCGTACCGGTCATGCCGGACAGCTTCTTGTACATGCGGAACAGGTTCTGGAAGGTGATGCTCGCCAGCGTCTGGTTCTCGCGCTGGACCGGCACGCCTTCCTTCGCTTCCACCGCCTGGTGCAGGCCATCGGACCAGCGGCGGCCGGACAGGGTGCGGCCGGTGAACTCATCGACGATGACCACTTCGCCATCGCGCACGATGTAATCCACGTCACGCTGGTAGATCGCGTGCGCGCGCAGCGCGGCGTTCAGGTGGTGGACCACGGTCAGGTTCTGCGGCGCGTACAGGCCTTCGGTCTCGCCGTCGAGGATGCCGGCCTCGACCAGCAGCTGCTCGGCGTGCTCCATGCCCGCTTCGGACAGGTGCACCTGCTTGCCCTTCTCATCGACCCAGAAGTCGCCTTCGCCGTCTTCCGCTTCCTGCTTGACCAGGTTCGGCACGACGCGGTTGACGCGGATGTACAGCTCCGGGGAATCGTCGGCCGGGCCGGAGATGATCAGCGGGGTACGCGCTTCGTCGATCAGGATGGAGTCGACTTCGTCGACGATGGCGTAGTGCAGGCCGCGCTGGTAGCGGTCGGCCTTGGACAGCGCCATGTTGTCGCGCAGGTAGTCGAAGCCGAATTCGTTGTTGGTGCCGTAGGTGATGTCCGAGGCGTAGGCTTCGCGCTTGTCGCTGTGCGGCATGCCCGGGTACACCACGCCCACGCTCAGGCCCAGCCAGTTGTACAGCTTGCCCATCTGCGCGGCGTCGCGGCGGGCCAGGTAGTCGTTCACGGTGACCACGTGCACGCCCTTGCCTTCCAGCGCGTTGAGGTACACCGGCAGGGTCGCCACCAGGGTCTTGCCTTCACCGGTGCGCATTTCTGCGATCTTGCCCAGGTGAAGCACCATGCCGCCGATCAGCTGCACGTCGTAGTGGCGCATGCCCAGCACGCGGCGACCGGCTTCGCGGCAGACCGCGAACGCTTCCGGCAGCACCTTGTCCAAGGCTTCACCGTCGGCGATGCGCTGCTTGAACTCCGGCGTCTTGGCCTGAAGCTGCTCGTCGGAAAGCTTCTCGATCTCCGGCTCCAGCGCATTGATCTTGGCGACGATGCGGTTGAGCTGGCGCAGCTGTCGTTCGTTACGACTGCCAAATACGCGGGTAAGCAGGCTGTTGATCATTGAAGGAACCGGGTTGGATGGACACGACGCCCGGCCTCCCCCTTGGGATCCGTCCGCCGCAAACGAAACAGGGCGCCTGGCGCCCTGTCGATGGCAACACCCATTGTAGCTTGGGACGGCCGCAAGGGGTTTCAACCCTTTGGCGGCAATGGCATCCGAACACTCCCGGTAGTGCCGGCCGCTGGCCGGGTACGCGTCAGCGCATGCGCGCTGGCGCTCCCACGCTTCGCTGCGCGAACCGTGGGCCCCACTTACCTCGCCTCCACACCCCCGCGCCTACGGCGCTGCCCCCGTACTCCGGGGGCGGTAGTGCCGACGGCAGCCGGCACCCCAATGGGGCATCAGCCGCGGCTGACGCGGCCGACCGGCGTGTTGCCGCCGTCGCCGAGGAACTTGCGCGGGTTGACCACGTTGCCGTTTTCCCACACTTCGAAGTGCACGTGGGCGCCGGTCGAACGACCGGTGGAACCGGCCTTGGCCACTTCCTGCCCGGCACGGACCAGGTCGCCGACCTTCACCACCAGGCGCGAATTGTGCGCGTAGCGGGTGACGTAGCCGTTACCGTGGTCGACGTCGACCACGTTGCCGTAGCCGCCCTTCACGCCGGAGAAGCTGACCACGCCTTCGGCCACGGCCATCACCGGGTCACCGACCCTGGCGTGGAAGTCCATGCCCTTGTGGGTGGCGGCACCGCGGCCGAACGGGTCGGCACGGGTGCCGAAACCGGAGGTCACGTAGCTGTTGCGGATCGGCATGCGCGACGGCACGGCGTTCTGCTGCAGCTGGTGGTCGAACATCAGCGATTCCATCACCGACAGCTGGCGGCCTGAAGCAGCGAAGCGCTGCTCCAGCACCTGTAAGTCGGCGTTGACGTCCTTGACCGGGATGTCGCTGGTCGGGCCGCCGGCGTCGCCGTCACCGAGACCGGGGGTCTCGTTGAAGTCGAACTCGCCGTCTTCCAGCTTGCCCATCTGGGTCAGCCGTTCGCCGAGGGCGTTGAGGCGGGTGGCCTGGGCCTGCAGCTCGCCGAGGCGGGCCGCCAGCGCGTTGACCTGGGTCTGCGCATCGCGCTTGATCTTGGCCAGCTCTGCATCCTGGCGCTCGACCTTGGCCTGCAGGCGGGAATCATTCAGCGCGCTGGCGCCAATGCCGCCGGCAAGGCCGATAATGCAGCCTACCCCGAGCACGCTGCCCAGCAGGGCGCGGGGGCGGTCCTCGAAATAGAACCGCAAACGCGCGATCGGCGACGCTTTGGCCTGTCCTTCACGCGTTTTGATTACGATCTTTTTGAATGCCATCAGTGAGTTTTCATGTCTGAGCCGAAATCCAGCGTTCGCCCCGCGTCAGTGCCGAAGCCGGCGCTGGATGCGGTGATGGCGGACAAAAGCGGGAACCCGCTGCGGCGTGCCTTGTGGCTTGACGCGCTGGACCGTCAGTTGCGCCCCCAGTTGCCGCCACCTCTGCGCAGCCGTTGCCGGCTGGCCAATGTGGACGGGGAACACCTCGTTTTTCTCGTCGAGTCCCCGGTCTGGCATGCCAAGTTGCGGCTTGCCGAAGCCCAGTTGCTCGACGCGGCCCGTTCCATCGGGCTGAAGGCCACCAGGGTGACCATCAAGACTGCGTCTCCCACTCCCACGCGCTCCCCAGCGCTCGACAACCGGAATGGACCCCACGCAGTTTCAGCCGCCACGCACAAAGGGCTACGCGACGCCTTGGCTTGCCTGCAGGACGTTCCTTCGAAGCCGAAGAAGCGGTCCTGACGACAACGGAGCATCCGGCTCCGCTCCCCGTCGCGCGTGTCACCACGGCGTGAAACATTTCGGGGGCCGGGTCGCATCCTAGCTGCCATCCGGGGGCCTGTCGTTAGATTGTTGTTAAAACTACGTTAAATTCAGGCTTCCGATCCAACAGGTTCACAAAACCGTGACCTCGAACCGGCCTTGACGCGCGTCAAGCATGCTGAATGCGCCGGACACGCCTGAAACGACAACGCCGCCCTGGAAGGCGGCGCTTTTGTCTTTCAATTCAACGATCTACAGGAATCAGGCGTAGGCCGGAGTGGCATATTCCACCGGGTCCGGGGTGGCCGGCGAGTCGAAGCTGACCCATTCCCAGGCGGTGGCGTCGGCCATCAGCGCCCGCACCAGCTTGTTGTTGAGGGCGTGACCGGACTTGAAGCCTTCGTAGGCACCCAGCACCTGGCCACCGGCCAGATAGAGGTCGCCGATCGCGTCGAGGATCTTGTGGCGCACGAATTCGTCGGCGTAGCGCAGGCCGTCTTCGTTGAGCACGCGGAACTCGTCCAGCACGATGGCGTTGTCCATCGAACCGCCCAGGCCCAGGTTGCGCTCGCGCATGTATTCCAGGTCGCGCATGAAACCGAAGGTGCGCGCGCGGGAGATTTCCTTGGTGTAGGCCAGCGTCGAGAACTCGATTTCCTGGCGCGACTGCTTGGCCGGGATCATCGGGTGATCGAACTGGATGGTGAAGCCCAGCTTGTAGCCCTCGTACGGGCTGAAGCGGGCCACCTTGTCGCCCTCGGTCACTTCCACGGTCTTCAGCACGCGGATGAAGCGCTTGGGCGCATCCTGTTCCACGATGCCTGCCGACTGCAGCAGGAACACGAACGGGCCGGCCGAACCGTCCATGATCGGCAGCTCGGCCGAGGACAGTTCGACGATGATGTTGTCCACACCCAGGCCGGCCAGCGCCGACATCAGGTGTTCGACGGTCTGGATCTTGGCGTCGTTGCAGGTCAGGCCGGTGCACAGGGTCACTTCGGTGACCAGTTCGGCCTTGGCCGGCACTTCCACCACCGGGTCCAGGTCCACGCGACGGAACACGATCCCATGGTTGACCGGTGCCGGGCGCAGGGTCATGTAGACCTTGTCACCGCTGTGCAGGCCAACGCCGGTGGCGCGGATCGTGTTCTTGAGGGTGCGTTGCTGGATCATGGGGGATGGGCCGGAAGTGACACATTAGATTAACACGCGCCCTCCCCTACCCTGGCTGAAACGCCAGTGAAGGCTGCAGGCAGGACGCACCGGCACGCCGTGGGGACGCGCGTGAAGCAGGGCAGCCGGACCCATCCTGGCCCGGCGCCCGCGTTTTCAGGACATGGTGGCGCAACCCGGGGAGGACAAGCCCCGGGTGCCCCGCTTAGTCCGCCTGGCGGCGCAGGAACGCCGGGATGTCCAGGTAGTCGTTCGGCAGTTCCGCCGCCGCCGGGGCCGAAGCGGCCGGGGCCGAGGGAGCGGAGGCTGCCGCGGTATCGCTGCTGGCGCGACGCAGGCCCAGACCCATGCCGCCCACGGCCTTGGACACGGCGTCGCCGCCGTTGTCGAAGTCACCGAATTCCGGCTGGCCGGTGGTGGCATTGCGGACCAGCTTGATCGGCGCACGCTCGCCCGGACGCTGGGTCTTGCTGGCCGACACGCGGTTCAGGCCGGTAGCGACCACGGTCACGCGCACTTCGTCCTGCATGTCCGGATCCAGCACGGTACCGACCACCACGGTGGCGTCTTCGGAAGCGAAGCCATCGATGGTGCGGCCGATTTCGTCGAACTCGGCCATGGTGAAGTCGGCGCCGGCGGTGATGTTGACCAGGATGCCGTTGGCACCGGCCAGGTTCACATCGTCCAGCAGCGGGTTCTGGATCGCGGCTTCGGCGGCGGCCTGGGCGCGGTCATCGCCACGGGCGGTGCCGGTACCCATCATCGCCAGGCCCATTTCGGACATGACGGTGCGCACGTCGGCGAAGTCGACGTTGATCAGGCCCGGACGCACGATCAGGTCGGCGATGCCCTGCACGGCGCCCTGCAGCACGTCGTTGGCGGCACGGAAGGCCTGGATCATGGTCGCGTTGCGACCCAGCACGGTGATCAGCTTCTCGTTCGGGATGGTGATCAGCGAGTCGCAGTGCTGGCTCAGTTCCTCGATGCCCTTCAGCGCCACCTGCATGCGGCGACGGCCTTCGAACGGGAACGGCTTGGTGACCACGGCCACGGTCAGGATGCCCATTTCCTTGGCCAGCTGTGCCACCACCGGCGCAGCGCCGGTGCCGGTACCACCGCCCATGCCGGCGGTGATGAACACCATGTCCGCACCCTGCAGGGCGTCCATGATGCGCTCACGGTCTTCCAGCGCGGCCTGACGGCCGACTTCCGGGTTCGCGCCTGCGCCCAGGCCCTTGGTCACGTTGGTACCCAGCTGCAGCTGCAGCTTGGCACCGCAATTCTTGATGGCCTGCGAGTCGGTGTTGGCGGTGATGAATTCCACGCCGTCCACCGCCGAGTTGACCATGTGCGCCACGGCATTGCCGCCGCCGCCGCCCACGCCAACCACCTTGATCACCGCATTGGGTGCCATCTTTTCGATCAGTTCAAAATGCGCCATGTCCGTGTCCTCGTTGTATCCGCTTTGGCTGGCATGGGCATTCGGGCGTCCTGCCGTCCTGCTGCATGCCGACGTTGCGGCTGTGTGGGTTGTGTGTTGCCGGTGTTGCGTTGTGCTACGGGTACTGCGGGTGCTGCGCCCGGGCGATGCCCGGTGTTACGGGTTCCGCGTCAGAACTCGCCGCGGAACCAGGTCTTGAGTTTCTTGAACATGCTTCCAGCGCGCCCGGTCGGCAGCGACGGCCGCCGCGGGTGCTCGATCTGGCTGCCCATCAGCAGCAGGCCCACGCCGGTGGCATGCACCGGGTTGCCCACCACTTCGCCCAGGCCGGTGACGTGCTGCGGGATGCCCACGCGAACCGGCATCTGCAGCATTTCCTCGGCCAGTTCGACCACGCCTTCCATCTTCGAAGCGCCACCGGTCAGCACCATGCCGGCGCGTACCAGTTCCTCGAAGCCGGAGCGGCGCAGTTCGGCCTGCACCATCTCGAAGATTTCCTCGTAGCGGCCCTGCACGGCCTGCGCCAGCGAATGGCGCGGCATGCGGCGCGGCGGGCGGTCGCCCACCGACGGCACCTGGATGCTTTCCTCGGCGGTGGCCAGCTGGGCCAGGGCGCAGGCATAGCGCACCTTGATCTGCTCGGCTTCCGGGGTCGGCGTGCGCAGCATGTGCGCGATGTCATTGGTGACGTGGTCGCCGGCGATCGGCAGCGAAGCCGTGTGGCAGATCGCGCCCTGCACGAACACCGCGATATCGGTGGTGCCGGCGCCCATGTCGACCAGCACCACGCCCAGCTCGCGCTCGTCAGCGGTCAGCACCGCCACGCTGGAGGCCAGCGAGGACAGCACCAGGTCGTCCACCTGCAGGCCGCAGCGCTGGACGCACTTGCTGATGTTGGCCGCAGCCGACTGCGCGCACACCACCAGGTGGGCATGCACTTCCAGGCGCACGCCGGTCATGCCGACCGGGTTGCGGATGCCTTCCTGCGAATCGTCCAGGACGTACTCGCGCGGGATCGCGTGCAGGATCTTCTGGTCGGCCGGAATCGCCACGGCCTTGGCCGCATCGAGCACGCGATCCAGGTCGCCCCAGGTCACTTCGCCGTCGCGGATCGGCACGATGCCGGGCGAATTCTTGCACTGCACGTGGTTGCCGGAGATCGAGGCATACACCGAGCGGATCTCGCAGCCGGCCATCAGCTCGGCTTCTTCCACCGCGCGCTGGATCGACTGCACGGTCGATTCGATGTCCACCACCACGCCACGCTTGAGCCCGCGCGACTCGTGCGAGCCGATGCCGATCACTTCGATCGGGTTGCCCGGCGAGTACTCGCCCACCAGCGCCACCACCTTGGAGGTGCCGATGTCCAGCCCAACGATCAGCGATTTGTCACCCTTGCGATTCATGTCCTTTCCTGCGTCCTGCTGGCTGGGGTCGCCGGCGTTTTCGCCGGCGTGGCCGGGGTACCCCAGCTCAGCGTGAAACCATTGGTGTAACGGAGATCGGCGCGCTCGATCGGCGCGTCCTGACGGTTGAGCTGCGGCAGCACCTTGACGAAGCGCTGCATGCGCGAGCGCGCGTCGTCGCGGCCGACCACCACTTCGGTACCGTTGCTCAGCACCAGCGACCAGCTGCCGCGCGCATCCATCGTCACCCGGCGCACGTCGACGCCGGCCGGTGCGAACAATGCACGCGAGTCGCTGTACAGCTTCATCACTTCTTCGGTCTGGCTGTCGGGGCCGTCCAGTTCGGGCAGCGCCAGATCGGCCAGCTTCTTCGGCGTGGGGAACAACTTGCCCTGCTCGGAAACCAGGCGGTCGTTGCCCCAGCGCGCGAACGGCTTGTGCTCGACCAGGGTCACTTCCAGCACGTCCGGCCACTGCTTGCGCACCTGCGCGCTTTCCACCCACGGCAGCTGCTCCAGGGCGTCCTGCGCGTCCTGCAGCTTGACCGCGAAGAAGCCCGCATGCGCGTACGGCAGCAGCACCTGCTGCAACTGCTCGGCCGGCACCCGCTTGAACTCACCATGCACGCGCAGCTTCGCCAGCGGCCAGCGCTCGGCGCCGACCCAGCCATTGACCACGGCCACCACCGGCAGTGCAACCACCGACAGCGCCAACAGCCAGACGAAGATGCGCAGCACCGCGTTCATGCGTGCGAGGCCTCCAGGGTCTGTTCCAGCACGCGCCACACCAGCTCTTCGAAGCTGATGCCGGCCTGGCCTGCGGCCTTGGGCACCAGCGAATGGCTGGTCATGCCCGGCGCGGTATTCACTTCCAGCAGGAAGAAGCGACCGCTGCTGCGGTCACGCATCACGTCCACGCGGCCCCAGCCACGGCAGCCGGCGGCACGGAACGCGGCCAGCGCGATGCGGCGGATTTCCTCTTCGTCGTCACCATCCAGGCCTGGGCACAGGTACTGGGTGTCCTCGGCGATGTACTTGGCGTTGTAGTCGTACCACTGGCCCTTGGGCACGATGCGGATCGACGGCAGTGCGACATCGCCGAGGATGGCCACGGTCAGCTCGTCGCCCACCACCATCTGTTCCATCAGCAGCTGGCCGTCGTAGCGCGCGGCCAGCGCCACGGCTTCATCGAGGCCCGCGTCATCGGTGACCCGGCTGATACCCACGCTGGAGCCTTCATTGGCCGGCTTCACCACTACCGGCAGGCCCAGTTCGGCTGCCAGTGCATGCACCGTGGTCGCGTCCACCTTCCGGTACTGCGGGGTGGGCAGGCCCAGCGACAGCCACACCTGCTTGGTGCGGATCTTGTCCATGCTCAGCGCCGAGCCCAGCACGTTCGAGCCGGTGTACGGCACGCCGAAGGCGTCCATCAGGCCCTGCACGATGCCGTCCTCACCGCCACCGTTGTGGCCATGCAGGATGTTGAACACGCGATCGATGCCACCGGCGGCGAGCGCCTTGGCCAGCGCCGGAATGCCATCCACCGCGAACGCATCGACGCCGCGCGACTGCAGCGCTTCCAGTACGTTGCGGCCGGAGTCCAGCGACACCTCGCGTTCGCTGGAGCTGCCGCCGAGCAGCACGGCGACGCGGCCGAACACGGCCGGGTCGGTCACGCGCAGCGGCGGGAAGGTCAGCGCGCTCACGCCTCGCCCTCCCCCTTGAAGCCTTCCACCGCAATATGGGTGGCCACGGCACCGATGTCGCCGGCACCCATCATCAGCAGCAGGTCACCGTCCTGCAGCACGTCCGGCAGCACGCTGGCCAGCTCGGCGGCCTTGCCCACCACCACCGGCTCGCTGCGGCCACGCGCACGGATGGCGCGGGCCAACGCATGCGAATCGGCACCAGCAATCGGTTCCTCGCCGGCCGGGTAGACCTCGCTCAGCACCAGTGCATCGACGCTGGACAGCACCGCGGCGAACTTGTCGAACTGGTCGCGGGTACGGCTGTAGCGGTGCGGCTGGAAGGCCACCACCAGGCGCTTGTCGGCCCAGCCACCACGGGCGGCGGCAAACACCGCTTCCAGCTCGCTCGGGTGATGACCGTAGTCGTCGATGATGCGGACCTTGGCGCCGCTGGCGGTGGTCACTTCGCCCAGATCGTTGAAGCGACGGCCGACACCGGCGAAGCCTTCCAGTGCGCGCGCGATCGCGTCCGGTGCCACGCCCAGCTGCCAGCCCACCGCAGCGGCGGCCAGCGCGTTGAGTACGTTGTGCTTGCCCGGCAGCGCCAGCACCACTTCCTGGCTGGTGCCCTGCGGCAGGCGCAGGGTGAAGCGCATGCGCGAGCCTTCCTGCACCACGTTCTCGGCGCGCACGTCGGCCTGCGGGCTCATGCCGTAGCTCATCACGTGGCGCGGGGTCTTGGCAGCCAGAGCCGCGACTTCTGGATCGTCGATGCACAGCACCGCCAGGCCGTAGAACGGCAGGCGCTGCAGGAACTCGGCGAACGCCGCCTGCACGCGGGCAAAGTCGTTGCCGTAGTTCTCCAGGTGATCGGCGTCAATGTTGGTGATGATCGACATCAGCGGGTTCAGGCGCAGGAAGCTGCCATCGCTTTCGTCGGCCTCGGCCACCAGCCACTGTCCACCGCCCAGCTTGGCGTTGGCGCCGGCAGCCAGCAGCTGGCCACCGATCACGAACGTCGGGTCGAGCCCGCCTTCGCTCAGCACTGCAGCGGTGAGGCTGGTGGTGGTGGTCTTGCCATGGGTACCGGCCACAGCGATGCCGCGGCGGAAGCGCATCAGCTCGGCCAGCATCGCCGCACGCGGCATGATCGGAATACGCTGGCTGCGCGCTTCCATCAGTTCCGGGTTGTCTTCGCGGATGGCGCTGGAGACCACCACGCAGTCGGTGCCCAGCACGTTGGCTGCGGAGTGGCCGCGCATGATGCGCGCACCCAGGCTGGCCAGGCGACGGGTCGCCACGTTGTCGGCGTTGTCCGAGCCGGACACCTCATAGCCCAGCGTCAGCATCACTTCGGCGATACCGCTCATGCCGGTGCCGCCGATGCCGACGAAATGCACGCGCGGGAACGCGCGCACCAGGTCGTTGGTGTCGTGCAGGCGACGGATCATGCGCGGCCTCGCGCAGGGCAGGCGCGGTGGCATGCCTTCTTCATACAGCTTCCTCAAGAATGATATCGGCGATGCGCTCGGCGGCATCGACCTTGGCCAGGGCACGCGCGGCTTGCGCCATCTGCATGCGGCGGGCGGGATTTTCGGACAGATCGCGCAGCAGTGCGGCAATGCCGTCGGCCAGCGTTCCGTCCTGCTTCAGCAAAACCGCCGCGCCGCGTTCGACCAGGTACTCCGCATTGCGGGTCTGGTGATCGTCGACGGCAGCGGGGAAAGGCACCAGCACGCTGCCGACACCCACCGCACACAGCTCGGCCAGCGTCGAAGCGCCCGCACGGCACACCACCAGATCGGCCCAGGCAAAGGCCTCGGCCATGTCGGCGATGAACGGCGTGATTTCAGCCTGCACGCCGGCCTTGGCATATGCCTCGACCGCTTCGGCATGCAGCTTTTCGCCGCTCTGGTGGCGAACCTGCACCGGCACACTCGTGCCCAGCGCAGCAATCGCCTGCGGCACGCCGGTGTTGAGCGCACGCGCGCCCTGGCTGCCACCGACCACCAGCACGCGCAGCGGACCCTGGCGGTCAGCGAAACGCTGTTCCGGCGGTGCGATGGCGGCGATCTCCGCACGTACCGGGTTGCCGACGAACTCTTCGCCCTTGGCGAAGGTGCCCGGGAAGCCGGTCAGCAGCCGGCGCGCATAGCGCGACAGGATGCGATTGGTCATGCCGGGAGCGCGATTCTGTTCGTGCACCAGCAGCGGCAGGCCGTGCAGGCGTGTGGCCATGCCCCCCGGGCCGGACGCGAAACCACCGAAGGCGACCACCGCACGCGGCTGGCGCTTGCGGATGATCATGCCGGCGGCACGCAGCGCGCGCATCAGCCGCCACGGCGCGCCCAGCAGGGCCAGCTTGCCTTTGCCGCGCAGGCCGGTGATGGCCAGCGTGTCGATCGGAATGTCGTGCTGCGGCACCAGGCGGGTTTCCATCGCACCATCGGCGCCCATCCAGGTGACCGGTACGCCGCGCGCGCGCAGCACGCGGGCCACGGCCAGGCCGGGGAAGATGTGACCGCCGGTGCCACCGGCCAGGATCATCACCGGGCGCACGTTATCGGTGGCTGCGCTCATGACAGCCTCCCGAAGGTCGGTTCGATGCGCGACTGCAGGCGGCTGGTACCGCGTGCGGCGTTCGCTGCAGCGGCAGCCGTCGGCTCGGCGCTCATCGGCACGCTGGCCGCAGCCGGTGCGGCCGGCGCGTCCACGGGTGCATCGGCCACGGCCTCGTCGCCACCGCCGATGCGCACGGCCTGGCGACGCTCGGCGCGCTTGAGCTCATAGGAGACGCGCAACAGCAGGCCCATCGCCACGCAGGTCATCAGCACCGACGAACCGCCGGAGGAGATCAGCGGCAGGGTCAGACCCTTGGTCGGCAGGATACCCAGATTCACGCCGATCGAAACGAAGGTCTGCATGCTGATCCACAGGCCGATGCCGAAGGCGATGTAGCCGGAGAAGTGGCGCTTCATTTCCACGCAGCGCATGCCCAGCCAGAACGTGCGGCCGACCAGCAGCGCGTACAGGGCCACGATCACGCAGGTGCCGAGGAAGCCGAACTCCTCCGCGGTGACCGAGAAGATGAAGTCGGTATGTGCTTCCGGCAGGTAGTACAGCTTCTGCACCGAGTTGCCCAGGCCAACGCCGGTCCACTCGCCGCGGCCCACGGCCATCAGCGCGTTGGACAGCTGGTAGCCGTCGCCCTGCTGGTCGGCCCACGGGTCGAGGAAGGAGGTAATGCGGCGCATGCGGTACGGCTCGATGATCGCCAGCGCGCTCATGCCGACCAGGCCGATGATCACCGGCATCGACATGCGCGGCATGTTCACACCGCCCAGCACCAGCATGCCGGCGGTGATCGCCAGCAGCAGGGTCGAGGAACCGAAGTCCGGCTGCAGCAGCAGCAACAGCACCAGCGCACCGGCCACGCCCAGTGGCTTGAGCATCGCCGGCCAGGTCGCGTTGACCTCGTCGCGGAAGCGCACCAGGTAGCTGGACAGCCAGACGATATAGAGCACCTTCACCGCTTCCACCGTCTGGAACTTGGAGATGCCCAGATTGATCCAGCGGCGTGCGCCGTTGACCGTGCTGCCCAGGCCCGGTGCGAACACCGCCAGCAGCAGCACGAAGCAGCCCAGCAGCAGCATCTGGTTGTACTGCTCGATGGACTTCAGTTCAGTGCGGGCGGCTACGACCGCCAGCACGATACCCACCGCCAGGAAGATCAGGTGGCGGTTGAGGTAGTAGAACGGGCTGCTCATCAGAGCGATCGAGCTGGACGCCACCATCACCACGCCGATGCCCGTGAGCGCGATGATCGCGCCCAGCAGCCACTTGTCGTAGCTGCCTTCGATGGCCTCAAGGCGTGTTGCCTGGCGGGACAGGTCGTTCATCTCAGCGCACCTTCAACGTGGCCAGGCCGATCAGCACGAGCACGACCGAGATGATCCAGAAGCGCACGATCACGCGCGGCTCCGGCCAGCCCTTCAGTTCGAAGTGATGGTGGATCGGTGCCATGCGGAACACGCGCTTGCCGGTCAGCTTGAACGAGGCGACCTGGATCATCACCGACAGCGTTTCGATGACGAACACGCCGCCCATGATCACCAGCACCAGCTCCTGGCGGGTGATCACTGCGATCGTACCCAGCACCGCACCCAGCGCCAGCGCGCCGATGTCGCCCATGAACACCATGGCCGGATAGGTGTTGAACCACAGGAACCCCAGGCCCGCACCGGCGATGGCCGCGCAGATGATGACCAGCTCGCCGGCGCCCGGGATCTGCGGGATCTGCAGGTAGTTGGCAAACACCACGTTGCCCGAGGCGTAGGCGAACACGCCCAGTGCGCAGGCCACCAGCACGGTCGGCATGATCGCCAGGCCGTCCAGGCCGTCGGTGAGGTTCACCGCGTTGGAGAAGCCGACGATCCAGAAGTAGGCGATGGCCACGAATCCGATGCCGGCCAGCGGCAGCGCGATCGACTTGAACATCGGGATGTAGAAGGTCAGCGCCGCCGGCACGTCGGCCGTGTAGAACAGGAACAGGCCCGCGGCCAGGCCGAAGATCGACTGCAGCAGGTACTTCCAGCGCGACTTCAGGCCGTTCGGGTCGCGGCGGACGATCTTGATCCAGTCGTCATACCAGCCGATGGCGCCGAAGCACAGCATCACCGCCAGCACCAGCCACACGTAGCGGTTGCGCAGGTCGGCCCACATCAGCACCGACAGGGTGATGGTGAGCAGGATCAGCGAACCGCCCATGGTCGGCGTACCGGCCTTGGAGAAATGGGTCTGCGGACCGTCCTTGCGGATCGGCTGGCCGCCCTTGAACTGGGCAAGCTTGCGGATCATCGCCGGGCCGAGCCACAGCGACAGGAACAGGGCCGTCAGCGCGGCAAGGATGGCGCGGAACGTCTGGTAGTTGAACAGCCCGAACAGGCTCTCCAACTGCTGCAACCATCGAGCCAGTTCATACAACATGCGGGGATTCCTCTCCTTGCGCCAGCAGCGCTTTGACAATCGTGTCCATGGCGCTGCCACGGGAACCCTTGACCAGGCAGCGCACGCCGGCGTGCAGCTCGTCCTTCAGCGCCTGCGACAGCGCGTCATGGGTGGCGAAATGACGGCCGCCTTCACCGAAGGCGGTGGCGGCAGCGGCGCTGAGCGGGCCCAGCGCATACAGGCGCTTGAGGCCAGCAGCGCGCGCGCGGAGCCCTGCCTGCGCGTGCAGCGCTTCGGCGTCCGGACCCAGCTCGCGCATGTCGCCCAGCACCAGCCAACCCTCTTCCGGCGCGGCGGCCAGGGCGTCGATGGCCGCGGCCAGCGAACCGGGGTTGGCGTTGTAGCTGTCGTCCACCAGCACCGCGCCGTTGCGCAGCTGATGGGCGATCTGGCGGCCCGGTACCGGCTGTGCTTCGGCCAGGCCGGCCGCGATCAGCGCCAGATCGACACCGGCGGCCAGCGCCAGGCTGGCAGCGGCCAGCGCATTGCTGACGTTGTGGCGACCCGGCAGGCCCAGCACCACGCGGGCTTCGCCGCCCGGTGCGACCAGGGTGAACTGGCTGCCCTGCGCGCCGGCGCGGATGTCGCGCGCGGTGATGTCCGCGGTGTGCTCCAGGCCATAGCGCAGTACGCGGCAGCGCGGCGGGGTGCCGACGAAGTGCTGTTCGAACCAGCGGCCGTAGGCATCGTCGACGTTGATCACCGCCACGCCATCGGCCGGCAGCGCGGCATAGATCGCGCCCTTGGTCACTGCCACGCCGAGCAGGCTGCCCATGCGTTCCAGGTGCGCCGGGGCGATGTTGTTGACCAGCGCATAGCGCGGGCGGGCGATGTCGGTCAGGTAGGCGATGTCACCCGGCTTGCCCGCGCCCATCTCGTAGACAGCGTAGTCGGCATCTTCCGGGGCATCGATCACTGCCAGCGGCAGGCCGATCTCGTTGTTGCGGTTGCCCGGGTTGGCGTAGACCACCTTGTGCGCATGACGGGCCACCTGCTGCAGGATCGACAGCAGCAGGCTCTTCACGCTGGTCTTGCCGTTGCTGCCGGTGATCGCGAACACCTCGGTATCGCGGTCGCGCTGCATGCCGGTGGCGATCTTCGCCAGCGCCAGTTCGCTGTCGGCCACCAGCACCTGCGGCAGTTCGATCGGCAGCAGGCGCTCGACCAGCAGCGCGCTGGCACCGCGCGCCTGCGCGTCGGCGGCAAAGTCATGGCCATCGAAACGCTCGCCGCGCAGCGCCACATACAGGCTGCCCGGGCCGAGGCTGCGGGTGTCATTGCTGACCGCATCGATGGCCACGTCGTCGCCGTGGATCTCGCCGCCGGCCCAGTGTGCGATCAGCGAAAGCAGAGTGCGCTTCATGCGATGCCCTCCCCGGCCTGCGCGCTGAGCACACCGGCCTTGGCTGCCAACGCAGCGGCGGCCACTTCGGTGTCGTCGAAGTCATGGCGCACGCCATTCACCTCCTGGTACGGCTCGTGGCCCTTGCCAGCGATCAGGATGATGTCGCCGGCACCGGCACGCTTCACCGCCAGGCCGATCGCACGCGCGCGGCTGCGCTGCACGGTCACGGCATCGGCGTTCTGGAAGCCGGCCAGGATGTCGGCCACGATCACGTCGCCGTCTTCGCCACGCGGGTTGTCGTCGGTAACGATGACCTGGTTGGCCAGGCGCTCGGCGATCGCAGCCATCTGCGGGCGCTTGCCGGTATCACGCTCGCCACCGCAGCCGAACACGCAGAACAGCGTGCCCTGCAGGTGGCCGTGCAGGCTGTCCAGCGCCTGTTCCAGTGCGTCCGGGGTATGTGCGTAATCGACCACCACGGTCGGCAGGCCGTCTTCGCCGCCCAGGCGGTTCATGCGGCCACGGATCGGCTGCAGCGCCGACAACACCTCGGCAATGCGCGGCAGCGGCTGACCCTGCGCGTGCAGGGTGCCGGCCACGGCCAGCAGGTTGTCCACGTTGAAGCGGCCCAGCAGCGGCGACTGCACCGCCGCGCGCTGGCCGTCGATGACCAGTTCGAAGGCAATGCCACGGCCGTCCAGCTGCAGCGCCTCGGCGCGCACGCTGGCATCGGTGGCACCGCGCGAGCTCAGGCCGATCGGTTGCACGCCCGCCGGGAGGCCGGCGAACAGCTGGCGACCGAACGCGTCGTCAAGATTGATCACCGCGGCCTTCAGTCCCGGGCGATGGAACAGCCGTGCCTTGGCCGCGCCGTAGCTGGCCATGTCGCCGTGGTAGTCCAGATGATCGCGGGTGAGGTTGGTGAATACCGCCACGTCGTAGTGCACCGCATCCACGCGGCCCTGGTCCAGCGCATGCGAGCTGACTTCCATCGCCACCGCGCGCGCACCGGCATCACGCAGCTGCGCCAGCAACGCATGCATCTGCAGCACCAGCGGCGTAGTGAAGCCGGTCGGCTCAACTGCACCGTAAAGTCCGGCGCCCAACGTGCCGATACTGCCACTGGGCGTTCCGAGCAGGTGCCAGGCCTGGGCCAGCAGCTGCACGGTGGAGGTCTTGCCGTTGGTGCCGGTCACGCCCACCATCGCCATCGCCCGCGACGGTGCGCCATGGAACTGGTCGGCCATCGCACCCATGCGCGCGCGCAGGCCCGGCACCGCAATCGCATCGGCCGGTGCCGGCAGTTCGACCGGTGCCGGCGGTTCGAACAGGATGGCGCCAGCGCCGGCCGCACGGGCCTGCTCGACAAAGCCCAGGCCATGCGCGCCGAAACCGGCGATGGCGACGAAGGCATTGCCGGGGCGCACGGCGCGGCTGTCCAGCACCAGGCCGGTCAAAACGGGATCGTGGCCCGCCAGGGCCACATCCGGAAGCAACTGCGAAAGCAACATCGAAGGACTCATTGCGTGCCTCCCGTAGCGGGCGGCGTCTGGGCTTGCGCGCTGGGCAGCGCAGCGTCGAATTCAGCGGCGGCATCCACCGGCAGCGCGGCCTCGGCCGGCGGCGCGGGCAGGATCGAGGCCGAATGGCCGACCTTGCCGGACTGCTGTGCGGCCAGCCACGACTGCAGGTCGTCCAGCGGCACGTCCATCAGGCGCAGGGTGCCTTCCATCACGTTGTGGTAGACCGGCGCCGACACCAGGCCGCCATAGAACTTGCCGGCCTGCGGGTCGTTGATGACGATGACGGTGGCGAAGCGCGGATTGGTGGCCGGCACCACGCCAGCGAACAGCGCGTTGTAATGGCCGCGCTCGTAACCGCCGGGGCCGGCCTTGCGCGCGGTACCGGTCTTGCCGGCCACGCGGTAGCCCAGCACCGCCGCCTGCTTGGCGCCGCCCTGGGTGACCACGGTTTCCATCATCGCCACCACCTGCTTGGCGACGTTCTCGTCGATGATCTGCTGGCCTTCGTTGCGCTGGCCCTTGACGAAGGTCGGCGCGATCAACCTGCCACCATTGGCCAACGCCGAATAGGCAGTAGCGATCTGCAGAGGGGTGACGTTCAGGCCGTAGCCGTAGGACATGGTGGTCTTGGTGGTGCCTGACCAGCGCGCCGGGCGCAGCACGACGCCGCCGGATTCACCCGGGAAACCGCTGTGCGGCACCGAGCCGTAGCCGAAGCGGCGCACGCCGTCGTAGAACACCTGGTCCGGCATCTTTGCCGCGACCTTGGCCGCGCCCACGTTCGAACTGCGGGTGATCACGCCGGTCACGTTCAGCACGCCGTTGTTGCGCGGCACGTCGCGGATGGTGAAGCGGCCCAGGGTCATGTAACCCGGGTTGGTATCGATGATGGTGTCCTTGGTCACCGCACCGGCCTGCAGCGCAGTGGCAATGGTCAACGGCTTCATCGTCGAACCCGGCTCGACCAGGTCGGTCACTGCACGGTTACGGCGCGCATCGGGCAGCGCGCCGGTCAGCGAATTCGGGTTGTAGGTCGGCAGGTTGACCATGGCCAGGATCTCGCCGGTGGTCACGTCCATGATCACCATCGAACCGCCGGCCGCCTTGTTGGCCACCAGCGCGTTGCGCAGTTCCTTGAACGCCAGGTACTGGATGCGGCGGTCGATGCTGAGGGTCAGGTCCTTGCCCGGTTCGGCGGCGCGCAGCAGATCGCTTTCGACGGTCTCGCCCTTGCGGTTGCGGATCACCCGCTTGGCACCGGCCTTGCCGCGCAGCCATTCGTCGAACGCCAGCTCCAGGCCTTCCTGGCCGCGGTCGTCGATGTTGGTGAAGCCCAGCACGTGCGCCATCGCCTCACCCTGCGGGTAGAAGCGGCGGAACTCGCGCTGCGCGGCCACGCCCGGAATCTTCAGCGCGACCACCTTCTCTGCCTCGTCCGGATTGATCCGGCGGCGCAGGTACATGAATTCCTTGTCCGACTTCTGCGACAGGCGGCTGCTCAGCTCATCCACCGACATGCCGACCGCCTGAGCCAGCTCAGGAATCCGCTCGGGCGAACGCAGCAGGTCCTGCGGGTTGACCCAGATCGAAGCGACCGGGGTCGACACCGCCAGCGGCTCGCCGTTGCGGTCGGTGATCATGCCGCGCGAGGTCTTGATCGGCAGCTCGCGCAGGTAGCGGGCTTCGCCCTGGCGCTGGTAGAAATCGCTGTTGATGATCTGCACGTAGGCCGCGCGGCCGACCAGCGACACCGAGCACAGGCCGAGCGCCAGGGCAACCCAACGCAGGCGCTGGCGCAGGTTGAAGGCGTTGCGCGGGCGGTTGCGGCCGGTCTTGCTCATGGGCGCACCACCACGATGTCGGCGGCCTCGGGGAACTTCATGCCGAGCTTCTCGCGGGCGATGCGATCCACACGGTTGGCTTCGGCCAGGGTGGCCTGTTCCAGCTGCAGGCGGCCGAATTCCAGATTGATGTCATCGCGCTTGCGCTCAGCGCGCGACAGCTCGATGAACGTCTGCCGGTGACGGTGACGCACGAACACGACGCCGATCGCCGAGGCCACGGTCGAGGCCAACAGGATGATCAGCAGCAGCCGGCTCATGCATCGGCCTCCCGCTTCTGGGCCACGCGCAGCACGGCGCTGCGGGCACGCGGGTTGGCCGCCAGTTCTTCGTCGGTGGCCTTGATGGCGCCACCGATCAGATCCAGGGTCGGCACGAACACCTCCGCCTCGGGCAGGCGGCGGTTGGCCGGCGGCGCCTTGGCCAGGCGGTTCATGTACTGCTTGACGATTCGATCTTCCAGCGAGTGGAAGCTGATGATCGCCAGGCGGCCGCCGGGCTTGAGCCGTTCCACGGCCGCATCGAGCCCGGCTTCCAGATCGGCCAGCTCGCGGTTGATGTGGATGCGGATGGCCTGGAAGCTGCGCGTGGCCGGGTGGATCTTGTCCTTGCCGCGCGGCATCACCGAGGCGATCAGCTCAGCCAGTTCGGCGGTGCGGGAGAACGGCTGTTTCTCGCGGCGGGCCACGATGGCACGGGCGATACGGCGGCTCTGACGCTCTTCGCCGTAGGTCCACAGCACGTCGGCAATCTCGCGATCTTCGACGCGGTTGATCCACTGCGCGGCGCTTTCACCGCTGTCCGGGTCCATGCGCATGTCCAGCGGGCCGTCCTTGCCGAAGCTGAAGCCACGCTCGGCCACGTCCAGCTGCGGCGACGACACGCCCAGGTCGAACAGCACGCCGTCCAGGCCTTCAGCCGTCGCATCCCACTGCAGCAGCTGGGCGAAGCTGCCACGGAAGATGGACACGCGCGGGTCCGGCGCGAAATCGCGCTCGGCTACGGCGATGGCTTCCGGATCCTTGTCCATGACCAGCAGGCGCCCCTCGGGACCGAGCTGGGTGAGCACGCCACGTGCATGACCGCCACGACCGAACGTGCCATCCAGATAACGTCCGTTTTCGATCACCCTCAGGCCTTCAAGGACCTGGGTGTACAGGACCGGCAGGTGCACCGCCGGCGACTGCGACACCGGAAGGTGACCGGCCTGCGCTTCTGGGCGCATCCGGGCACCCCGGCTCACAACTTCAGGTCGAGCAACCCATCACCCAGATCCTCGTCAGACAATGTCTGCTGGATCAGGGCCCGATGCGCCTGCTCGCTCCACAATTCGAACTTGTCGCCCATACCGAGCAATACCGCCTTCTTCTCAATGCCCACCGCACCGCGGTGGCTGGCGGGGATGCTGATGCGACCGTTGCCGTCCAGCTCAAGATGGGCGGCCGAGCCGACCAGCTTCTGCTGCAACAGGCGCACGACGCGCTGGGTGTTGGGCTTGGACATCACGTCGTCGCGGACCCGCTCCCATTCCGACTCTGCATACAGCCACAGGCAGCCGGCTTCGAACGGGTTGTAGGTCAGCACGAGACGGTTGTTGCTGGCGCGCGCGACGAGGTCGCGGTAAGCGGTGGGAACCGCCATGCGCCCTTTATCGTCAACTGTGATGGCCGTCTCGCCCTGGAACACGACGCGTGCACCTATCCTTCGCCCGGTGAAACATTGAACCACGAAAACCCACAAAACACCCGGATTTCCCTCTGATGCCCACCTTAGCAGCGGCCGAAGGGTTGTCAACAACTTTTCAGCGGGGAAATCGCCAGCCACATCAATGGCTTGCAACAACCTTTAGAGAATTGTTCAAGGCTTATCCACAAGTTGCTGATCCGTCTCAATTTTTGAGATTGAACGGAAGTTCAGGGCTGTGGACAGCGCGTGAAACATCGGCCGCGCATTCATCCAAAACGGGCCGGAAGCGGCGCCAGACTGCGCAAACCGTGCACAATGAGGCCATGTGCCTGCTCGCTCTTGGCTGGATGCACCACCCGCGCTGGCGGCTGGTGATGACCGGCAACCGTGATGAGTTCCACGCCCGCCCGACGGCGGCGCTGGCCGCCTGGCAAGATGAGACCTCCGTCATCGGGGGGCGCGACCTGCGCTCCGGCGGCGGCTGGGCGGGCGTCGGTGCCGTAGGCCGGATGGCAGTGGTCACCAATGTGCGTGATCCGCTGGCCGCCCAGACCGGCCCTTCACGGGGCGCGCTGGTGGCCGACTTCCTGCGCGGCCGCGACCCGGCCGCCGTGCATATCGACCGGTTGGCAACGGTGGCCGGCGCCTACGCGCCGTTCAACCTGTTGCTGGCCGACGGCCACAGCCTGGAGTTCCTGGGCAACCACCCCGCCGAGCGGCAGAGCCTGGGCCCGGGCGTGCATGGCATGTCCAACGGTGCGCTGGACGCGCCCTGGCCGAAGACCCGGCGGCTGATGGCGGCCCTTGAAGCCTGGCTGCAGGAAGACCGGGTCAGATCCCTTTCGCAAAGCGAAAAGGATCTGACCCCGGACCTGACCCCGCTCTGGGCCGCCCTGGCCGACGAACATCGCCCCGCCGACAGCGACCTGCCCGACACCGGCATCGGCCTGGAACGCGAGCGCTGGCTGAGCCCCGCCTTCATCCGCGGCGACGACTACGGCACCCGCGCCAGCACCGTGCTGCTGATCGACGCCGACGGCCACGGCCAGATCCACGAGCGCCGCTTTGGCCCACAGGGCGCAGCCAACGGACAGAGTCACGTCATTTTCTGACCGGGTCGTGCCGGCCGCTGGCCGGAATCTCTCTCCAGCAGGGGTATTGCCTACCGTTGGCCGGAATCTCTTTCCAGCAGGGTAGTGCCGGCCGCTGGCCGGCAACCTCCGGATCTTCGGGCAGGCCACGCCGCTGCCGGCCAGCGGCCGGCACTACCCGTCACTGCGATCCAAGGCTGCCAACGTCATTCAGCTTCCGGACGCAGCGCCTTTCCGCCCGCGCCACAGGGCCTGCGTTGCCGCAGCCACCCCACTGTGCCCTTTTTGCGCTTGGCACTGTGTCTATAAATGCCGCCCGCAACCTCCCAAGGTGGTCATGCCCGGCACCATGCCGCGCGATCCACATCCACATGGAGGCCCCATGCGCCGCACCCTCATCCTGCTCGCCACCCATCTGCTCACTCTCGGCCTCGGCTTCGGCCTGGGCGTCTACTTCCTGCCGATCCTGATCGCTCCTGATGATCCGCCCGCAGCACAGGTGCAGGCCGCCATGAACGACGCCACCCATCACACCACGTTCCGCCGCGACCTCAAGGGCAGCGACGCGGTGCACTGGGCGGAAGGCAAGGTCAGCGTCAGCGCACGCCAGGTGGCCTTCGACGGGAAGATGGGACCGGGACCGGACTACAAGGTCTACCTGGTCCGCGATTTCGTCGACAACAAAGCGGACTTCCTGAAGATCAAGGCGCAGGCCCGGCGCATCGGCGAGGTGAAGACCTTCAACCGTTTCCTGGTCGATGTACCCGATGACGTCAACGTCGACGACTACACCACGGTGGTGGTGTGGTGCGAGCGCTTCTCGCAGTTCATTTCCGCAGGGCAGTACCGTACGCCGGGCTGACGAACGCGCGACGTCGAGGTAGTGCCGGCCGCTGGCCGGCACTCTGTCCGCCCTGCAGGCATCGTGAAGCTGCCGGCCAGCGGCCGGCACTACCGATGCGCGGTTCACGCATATGGAAGAAAGAGGCGGAGCCGGCCGATAAGCCGGGTTCTGTCGTGGACAGTCATTCCTCTAGGCGTTACGTCACCGCAACGCTCAAGCAACCTACCCGGATCCAACGCGGGCCGCGCCAAAGGATCCCTATTTGGTCTTGCTCCAGGTGGGGTTTGCCGTGCCGGTCTGTTGCCAGACTCGCGGTGCGCTCTTACCGCACCATTTCACCCTTACCGGCCTTCCGAAGAAGACGTAGGCGGTATCTTTCTGTTGCACTTTCCGTCGGCTTGCGCCGCCCAGGCGTTACCTGGCACCTTGCCCTATGGAGCCCGGACTTTCCTCGGCATCCCCGAAGGGATGACGCGACTGTCTGGCCGGCTCCGCCAACGCACATTCTAGCCTACGAACGCCCTTCCTGCCGTGCTGATCGCGGCATCCGGTTCATCCATCCACGCATGGCGTGGATCTACCGATTCCGCTGCTCTGGTGGGTGCGGATTCCGCTCTGGTGGGTGCGGACCTTGGTCCGCACCATTTACTCGTCACTCGCCGCAGCCAACGATGTTCCTTTTTGTCGGTCGATATTCAAAACACCCGACGTTATGGAACAATGCCGTCATGGGAAACGCCGAGGCCAAGGCACGAAAGCTATTGCGACGCGCAGGCACCCTGCGCGCCCGCGAACTGGTGACTGCCGGGATCGCCCGCGCCCAACTGACCCGCCTGGTCGAGGCAGGCGCACTCATCCGGCTGTCCCGTGGCGTCTACGCGTTGGCGGAAAGAAAGAGCGACGACACCGATGATGGACTGCGGATCATTGCAGAACGCCTGCCACACCCCCGTCTATGCCTGTTGAGTGCCCTGCGCCTGCATGGCCTGACCACTCAGGCACCATTCGAACGCTGGGTCTCCATCGGCAACAGCGACCGCGTTCCGCGGATCGACTGGCCGCCCCTCCGTGTGGTCCGCATGTCGGCAACGACCCTCAATGCGGGGCTGGAAGAACGTCGCGTAGGCGGACGTCTCATATACGTCAGCAACGTAGCCAAAACCGTCGTCGATTGCTTCAAGTTCCGCAATCTCGTAGGGCTTGATGTCGCACTTGAAGCCCTGCGTGACGCGCTTCACAGCCGTGCAACCACGCCGGATGCGTTGATGGAGTATGCGCGGATCTGCCGCGTTGCCAGACTGATGAGACCGTACCTCGATGCCCTGGCTTGATCCCCTCTCCAACACCTCCCCACCGCGTTGCTTCCATCCGGCAACGGCTGCTCGATCTCGCACGCAAGCAGGGTGAGGACTTTCAGTTCGTGCTGGACAGGTTCGCCGTTGAGCGCCTGCTCTACCGGCTCTCCGCTTCTCGATACCGCAACCAGTTCCTGCTGAAGGGTGCCATGCTGTTCGCAGTGTGGTTCGACGCGCCGCACCGCCCTACACGGGATGCCGATTTCCTGGGATCCGGCAGCGCTGAGCCCGATCGCCTGCTACATATCGCACTTTCGCTCTGTGGAATGCCCGGGGACGACGGCCTGCGCTTCGATCCAGGCAGCATCGTCATCGAGGCCATACGTGAAGAAGCCACGTACGAGGGGCTGCGCATGCGCCTGATCGCACATCTGGGCCGGGCACGCTGCCATGTGCAGTGGGACGTCGGGTTTGGCGACGCGGTGATCACCCCGCCGCCGGAAATCACCTATCCGGTGATTCTGGAAGGATTCCCTCCAGCCTGCCTGCGCGTCTATCCACGCGAAACCGTGTTTGCCGAAAAGCTCGAGGCTATAGCGGCACTGGGCATCGCTAACAGCAGGATGAAGGACTTCTTCGACTTGCTGGCACTGATCCGCGAAGACGCCATGGATCGCCCGCACCTTGTTGCGGCCATTGGCGCGACGTTTGATCGACGAAGGACCCCGGCGCCAACGCCCCTGCCCTACGGACTGACTCAGTCATTCGCCGCAGATACCCAGAAGCAGACCCAGTGGCGCGCCTTCCTGCGCAGGAATCGCCTGATCGCGCCGGACCTCTCTTCGGTGATTGCCGAGATTGCCAACTATCTGGACACCCTCGACACACCCGTACAGTCCTGACGTCGCAAGGCCTGGCGCTATCGGTCCGCCCGGGTGGGTGCAGACCCCGGCGCGGCCCGTTCATCCACGCATGGCGTGGATCTACCGATTCCGCTGCTCTGGTGGGTGCGGATTCCGCTCTGGTGGGTGCGGACCTTGGTCCGCACGATCCATCAACTCCCGTACAACGCCTTGCGCGGTGCGCCGGTCAGCTCGGCAGCCAGCTTGGCGGCGGTCGACGGCGGCAGATGCTCGCTCAATTTGGCGTAGACACGGCGGCCATGCGCCAGCTGCGCTTCCTCATCGTCGCCAGCACCCTGCACCATCACCACGAACTCGCCCTTGCGCTGGTTCTCGTCAGCTTCCACCTTCGCCAGCAGGCCGGCCAGGTCACCATCAAGCACGGTCTCGAACAGCTTGGTCAGCTCGCGGGCCAACACCGCCGGGCGCTCACCGCCGAAGATCGCCGCCATGTCGGCCAGCGATTCGGCGATGCGGTGCGAGGATTCGTAGAACACCATGGTGCGTACTTCACCGGCCAGCGCCTGCAGGCGGTCGCGGCGGCCGCTGGCCTTGGCCGGCAGGAAACCCTCGAAACTGAAACGGTCGCTGGGCAGGCCGGCCACGCTCAGCGCAGCGATGGCGGCACAGGCGCCGGGAATCGGGCTGACCTTGATGCCCGCCGCGCGCGCAGCACGCACCAGGCGGAAACCGGGGTCACTGACCAGCGGGGTGCCGGCATCACTGACCAGCGCCAGCGATTCACCGGCCTGCAGGCGCGAGACCAGGCGCTGGGCCAGGGCCTCTTCATTGTGTTCGTGCAGGGCCACCAACGGCTGCTGGATGCCGAAATGGGACAGCAGCTGGCCACTGCGGCGGGTGTCTTCAGCACAGATGGCCGCCACCGACCGCAGCACCTCCTGCGCGCGCGGGCTCAGATCGGCCAGGTTGCCGATCGGGGTGGCGACGACGTACAGGGTTGGCACACTCATTTCAGCGGTACTCACGGGGCAAGGGTAGAATCGTAGCGTGTACCCGGCCAAGGCCGCTGCCCTCATCGCATGGACCCGATCATGAACAAGCCCGCCGCACGGATCTCCGCCCTGTCGCTGTCGCTGATGCTGCTGGCCGGTTGCGCCACCACCAGCCTGACCAGCACGCCCGATTCGCCGGCCCAGAGCCAGGCGCTGGCGCTGATCGAACAGGGCAAGCCCCGCGACGCCGCGCTGCAGCTGGAAGGCCTGGCCGCCACCCTGCGCGGCGGCGCTCGCAGCAATGCGCTGGCCGACGCGGCCTGGGCCTGGCACCTGGCCGGTGACAGTGCGCGCGCGCGCAGCCTGCTGGGCCAGCTCACCGCCCGCCAGCTGTCCGGCGCCAGCCTGCAGCGCTACCAGCTGACCGGCGCCGAGCTGGCACTGGCCGACAAGCAGCCGGCGCAGGCCCTGGCCCTGCTGAAGGACCACGGCGACAACGTGCTGCCGGCGCTGCGTACGCGCTGGTATCTGGCCCGCGCCAACGCGCTGCAGGGCACCGGCGATGCCTTCGGCGCCGCCACCGAACGTGCACGCGCCCATGCCAGCCTGACCGGCAGTGCGCGCAGCGAGAACCAGGCCGCCATCTCCGGCCTGCTCGGTACCCTCGACGACGCCACTTTGCGCAGCCGTGCCGCTGCCCTGCCGGCCAACGATCCTCTGTACAACTTCGCCGGCCGTGCGCTGATCGCGCGCGGCCTGCCGCTGCCGCGCCCGTTCGACCGCGATGGCGCGGCCCAGTTTGATACCAGCAAGCGTCCGCCGGCGATGAGCGACGGCTACCGACCGCCGGCCAAGCTGGCCGTGCTGCTGCCGCTCAGCGGCCGCCTGGCCACCGCCGCGCAGCCGGTGCGCGACGGCCTGTTGAGCGCCTACTACGGTGAAAGCCGTCGCCGCCCGGACATCAATTTCTTCGACACCGCTGGCACCCCGGCTGGTGCCCTCGCCGCCTACGACAAGGCCGTCGCCTCCGGTGCCGACTTCGTGGTCGGCCCGCTGGGCCGCGACGGAGTGGACGCCGTGTACGGCCGCCAGCAGCTACAGGTACCGGTGCTGGCCCTGAACCGCGGCAAGGATGCACCGCCGGCCGGCAGCGCTGGTTTCTCGCTGGCACCGGAAGACGACGGCATCGTCGCCGCCGAGTACCTGCGTGGCCGCGAGCGCAACCGCGCGCTGGTGATCAGCAGCAACGACGACACCGGCCGCCGTTCCGCCGCCGCCTTTGCCCAGCGCTTCGCACAGCGCGGCGGCCAGGTGGTGGCCACGGTCAATGTCAGCGAAGCCGTCGGCGATGTCGGCGCGCAGGTGCGCAATGCCGGTCAGGTCGATGCCGTGTTCCTCGCCGTGCGCGCCCCGCAGGCCCGACTGCTGGCGCCGCAGCTTGCGCTGGCCGGTGCCGGTGGCGCGACCCGCGTCGGCACCTCGCAGCTGACCGTCGGCAGCGGCAAGGTGGAAGAAGACGTGGCGCTGGACGGCATCGTCTACCCGAACGAAGCCTGGAATGTGCGCAGCGTGTCCGGCCTGCCGTCGGCCAGCCAGGTGGCCAGCGCGCTGCCCAGCGCTCGCGGCGCCGCTGGCCGCCTGTTCGCTTTCGGTGCCGATGCCTGGAAGATCACCGCCTATCTGGACAAGCTGTCCAACGAGGGCGGCCTGGACGGTGCCACCGGCACCCTGTTCCTGGACAGCAACGGCAACATCCTGCGCCAGCCGGCATGGTCCACCTTCAATGGCGGCCGGCCGATGCCGATCGTCGGTGGTCGCTGAGCGCAGCCAACGTGGCTCGGCGGTGGAAGCCGCCGCCGAGCAGCACCTGCAACAGGCCGGGCTGCTGCCGCGTGCGCGCAACGTGCGTTATCGCGGCGGTGAACTGGACCTGGTGATGGATGACGCCGGTACCGTGGTGTTCGTGGAAGTGCGCTATCGCGCGCGCTCCGATTTCGGTGGCGGCGCCGCTTCGGTGGATGCGCGCAAATGCCGGCGCCTGGCGCATGCCGCGCAGCTGTACCTGCAGGACAACCCGGCACTGGCCAATGCGCCCTGCCGTTTCGATGTGGTTGAAGCCAGTGGTGAACCGCCGCAGCTGCGGTGGCTGCGTGATGCGTTCCGGCTGGATGACTGCTGATGGTTAACGTCCGCTCTGGTAGAGGCCGAACTTGGTCGGCGCCTCTGTGCCAACCATGGTTGGCACCTACCAGAGCGCAGCCTGGCCGGCACGACCACGGTGCGTGACTGATGCCTTCGATCATCACCCATGCCGCTGTGCCGTTGGCGCTCTGGTGCGCCGCTGACCGTGGCCGCATCCCACCGCGCCTGCTGGCGGCCGGTGTGATCGCTGCGATGCTGCCCGATGCCGACGTGCTGGCCTTTGCACTGCATATTCCCTACGCCGATGCGTTCGGACATCGTGGTGCCAGCCATTCGTTGCTGTTTGCGTTCGTGCTGGCGGCGTTGGCCGCGGTGTTGGCGTTCTTCGGTAGCCGCCGGCCTTGGTCGGCGCCCCGCAACTCCGGTAGTCGCCGACCTTGGTCGGCGCTTCGGTGCCAACCAAGGTTGGCACCTACCGAAGAGGCAATGGCACGCTCTGGTAGTGGCCGACCTTGGTCGGCGGTTTCGTGCCAACCAAGGTTGGCACCTGCCAAGGCAGGGCCAACGATGGCATCGACCCTACAAGCGGCGGTGTTCGTCTTCGTCTGCGCCGCCAGCCACCCGCTGCTGGATGCGATGACCTCCGGCGGCCTCGGTGTCGCCCTGGCCTGGCCATGGAGTGAGCAGCGCTTCTTCGCGCCGTGGCGACCCATCCGCGTTTCTCCGTTCGCGCCACAGTTCTTCAGCGCGCGTGGCCTCGCCACCGTAATGTCGGAACTGCGCTGGGTGTGGCTGCCACTAGCCGGCGCCGTTGTTGCCTGGAAACTGATCCAACCCGCTCCCGTTGCCCCACGAGATCCGTCATGAGTCCTGCCCTGCCTGCTGCCCTGGTTGCCGAACTGTCCGCCCTGCTGGGCGCGGAGGGCTGGCGCATGGATGACGGCGCGCTGGAGGCGAACGCGCAGGACAACTCATGGCGTCACCAGCGCCCGGCGGCGGTGGCGCTGCCAGCCGACATCGAACAGGTGCAGGCTTTGGTGCGGGCCTGCCGTGCGCATGGCGTGGCCCTGGTCGCACGTGGCGCTGGTACCGGCACCACCGGCGCGGCGGTGCCGCTGCCCGGCAGTATCGTGCTGTCGTTCACCCGCATGGACCGCATCGTCGAGATCCGCGCCGGTGACCGTTGCGCGGTGGTGCAACCGGGCGTACTCAACGGCGCCCTGCAGCAGGCGCTGGCCCCGCATGGCCTGTTCTGGGCGCCGGATCCATCCAGCGCCGAGATCTGCAGCATCGGCGGCAACCTGGCCTGCAACGCCGGTGGCCCGCGCGCGGTGAAGTACGGCACCAGCCGCGACAACGTGCTGGGCCTGGTTGCCGTTACCGGCACCGGCGACGTGATCCGCTGCGGCGGTGCCTACACCAAGGACGCCACCGGCTATGACCTCACGCATCTGCTGGTAGGCAGCGAAGGCACGCTGGCATTGATCGTGGAAGCCACGCTGAAACTGACCCCGCTGCCGGTCAGCCAGGCCGGCCTGCGCGTGCTGTACCGCGATGCCGATGCCGCCGCGGCCGCCGTATCGCGATTGATGTCGCAACCGGTGGTGCCCACGCGCCTGGAATTCATGGACGCACGCAGCCTGGAGCTGCTGCGGCTGAATGGTGCCGACGTGCCGGAGGCCGGTGCGATGCTGCTGGTCGAAGCCGATGGTGACCACGACACCCTGCCCTACCTGCTGCAGGCACTGGCCAGCGCTGCCGAAGGCGACGGCATGATCGAGCTGGACGTCGCGATGGAAGGCCGCGCGCGTGACCAGCTATGGGCCGCACGCAAGGCGCTGTCGCCGGCGCTGCGCAGCGTTGCCCCGGGCAAGATCAACGAAGACGTGGTGGTACCGGTATCGCGCATTCCGGAACTGGTGGCCGGCGTGCAGGCATTGGCACGCGACTACGCGCTGACCATCGTCACCTTTGGCCATGCCGGCAACGGCAACCTGCACGTCAACATCCTGTACCACCCGGACGATGCCGACGAGAACGCGCGCGCCCATGCCGCGCTGCCAAAGATCTTCGAGCTGACGCTGGCGTTGGGCGGCACGCTGTCGGGAGAACACGGCATTGGCCTGGCCAAGCGAGATTTCATGGCGAAGGCCTTCACCGCAGAAACGCTGACGACGATGCGAGCGATCAAGGCCGCGCTGGACCCGGACGGCATCCTCAACCCCGGCAAGGTGCTGCCGCCGGTGTAGTGCCACTGCCAATGTGTTGACGACGACCCGCAGGAGCCCTCCCCAGCTGGAGGCGTCGCACTGTACCCGCTACGGACCTTCACGCTGCCAGCCGTCAACTGAAGCTCCATCCGGTGTCCAGTGTGCTTTGCAACTTGTTGCATGGGAAAACTGCTCCTTTGCCAGGAACATATCGCCAACAGCACCACACAGCTCTGACCCACACCCGTCGTGAGCGCCAGCTGCCTGGTCCAGCGAGCCTGCAGTGACAGCACCATCGGCATCTCTGTGAGCCGTTGGCAACCGCCGAACGGGTTGGGTCGAAGCAACAGCGCCCACGCCCTGCGAACAAGGATGCCGAGATGTACAAGCCTCTCTATCCCCATGTCATCACCACTCTTGGCGAAGCCGCTGCGCGCCTGCCACATGACCTCGCGCCGATCCTGGAGCAGGCCCTGGCCGCGGTCAACGATGCGCGGTCGCTGGCAACGGTCACGTGTGAGTCCTGCCTGCAGCAGCGTCGCGGCAGGCAGCCGCAGGCTGACTGAGTACTGGATGTGCAGTTGCAGGCAGCTTAGCGACATCTGCAGAGCCGAGCCCATGCTCGGCTGCCATGGGGCACATCGCGATGAAAGCCGCGCTTCGCGCGTGAGCCGAGCGTAGGCTCGGCTCTGCAGCGTCGATGTCATCCAGCAACCGCGCACCGATACGGCAGCACCCGGTCATGCCCGGCGGTTTCAGTCGCGTGGCAGCGCCGGGCCATGCCCGGCGTCATCAATCAGACGAAGTGCTGGTATCCGCCGTCGGCGGCTTCGCCATCCACGTGCACGCCCTGCCCTTCGGCAATGCGACCGATGCGGGTGAGCGGCACGTCCAGCGATTCGGCCAGGTAGTGCAGCGCGTCGCGCTGGTCGGCGGCGGCGGTGAAGCACAGTTCGTAGTCGTCGCCACCGCGCAGAGCGCAGTCGCGCGCGCCATCGCGGCCGAGCAGCTCACGCAGCGCGTGGGAGATCGGCAACGAATCGGCATCGACATGTGCGGCCACGTTGCTGCGCGTGGTGATGTGACCCAGATCGGCCAGCAGGCCATCGGACACATCCACCGCCGCGTGTGCGAACGCACGCAGGCGCAGGCCCAGGGTCACACGCGGAGTCGGCCGCAGCAGACGCAGGCGCAGGCTTTCGTAGTCGGCCAGCAGCGTGGCGGTGGCGATGCTCAGCGCAGCTTGCTGCCACAGGCGCAGCGCACCGGCGGCATCGCCGAGCGTGCCGCTCACCCAGATGTCATCGCCCACCTGCGCGCGGTCGCGACGCAGCGCCTGGCCACGTCCCACCTGGCCCATCGCGGTCACCGACAGCGACAACGGACCACGCGTGGTGTCACCGCCGATCAACGCGATGTCGTGCTGATCGGCCAGGGCGAAAAAGCCATCGGCGAACGCATCGATCCAGTCTTCGGAGGCTTCCGGCAGCGACAACGCCAGCGTGCACCACGCCGGGCGCGCGCCCATCGCGGCCAGGTCCGACAGGTTGACCGCCAGGGTCTTCCAGCCGATATCGAAGGCCGGGGTTTCCACCGGGAAGTGCACGCCGCTGTTGAGCGTGTCGGCAGTGACCACCAGTTGCTCATTGGCACGCGGCTGCAGCAGCGCAGCGTCGTCGCCGATGCCGAGCAGGATGTCGTCGCGCTCGAGGGTACGGGCGCGGATGCGGTCAATGAGGGCGAATTCGGCCAGGGACATGGGGCGTTCCCGCTGTTGTACGTGCCGCGCGGTGCGCGGTGGGCGGTAGTGCCGGCCGCTGGCCGGCAACCTCAGGATCCCTGCAGCTGCCGGCCAGCGGCCGGCACTACCACAGGTGGGTCAGTGACCCGATTCGACCTTGCGCCATTCCACGGCGGCACGATCCAGCACGCCGTTGACGTAGGTATGGCCATGCTCGGAACCGAAGCGCTTGGCCGATTCGATGGCTTCGTTGATCACCACGCGGTACGGCACGTCCAAGCGGTAGCGCAGCTCGTACGCCGCCAGGCGCAGCACCGCGCGTTCGATCGCGTCCACTTCTTCGATGCCACGGTCCAGGTACGGGCCGAGCGCTTCGTCGATGTCGCGGCGGTTGTCGAGCACGCCGTGCAGCAGTGCTTCGAAGTACGCCAGGTCGGCGATTTCGCGGGCCTGCTCGTGGGCGAACTGGGCGATCAGCGACTGGGCGTTGCCGCCGGAGATCTGCCAGGCGTAGACGGCCTGCACAGCACGACGGCGCGCGCGCGAGCGCAGCACCGGATCGACGCCATCACGGCGGACGGGTTTACCGGAGGGCTTGCCCTGGGTGTTCTTGTTCATGGCAGCTGCTCCAGAAGATTGACCATTTCCAATGCGGCGAGTGCGACTTCCTCGCCCTTGTTGCCGTGGCTGCCGCCTGCGCGGGCCTCGGCGTCTTCAACGCGTTCCACCGCCAGCACGCCGTTCAGCACCGGCACGCCGAAGTCCAGCTGCACGCGCATCAGGCCTTCGGCGCAGCGATCGGCCACGTGCTCGTAGTGGCGGGTATCGCCACGGATCACGCAGCCCAGGGTAAGGATGGCGGCGTGTTCGTGGGCGGCGGCCAGGCGCGCGGCCACCAGCGGCAGTTCCCAGGCACCCGGCACGCGGATCACGTCGATGTTGGCTTCGGTGATGCCGTTGCCAGCCAGGCTCTGGCGGGCGCCAGCGACCAGCGTGTCGGTGATGCGGGCGTTCCAGCGGCTGGCCAGGATGGCGAAGCGCGCCGATTCGGGAGTGCGAAGATCGCCTTCGAAGTGGCTCATATGCGGCTTGGGGGACTCGATAAGGGGGTAATTCTAGCGTGGATGGGCCCCGGCCGTGGCCGATGGGGGCCCGGGGCGTGCCGACCAACGGTCGCCACCCACCGGTAGTGCCGGCCGCTGGCCGGCAATCACGGGGACTGCGGTTGCCGGCCAGCGGCCGGCACTACCCATTACAGGGTCACCGTCTCCACCACTTCCAGGCCGTAGCCGGCCAGGCCGATCTGGCGGCGCGGGGTGCCCAGTACGCGCAGCTTGCCCAGGCCCAGGTCGGACAGGATCTGTGCGCCAGCACCATTGCGGCGCCACTGGCTCACGTCCTTGTCCTTGCCCGGTACCACCGGCGCCGGCTGCTGCCGCAGGCGGGCCAGCAGGGCCTCGCCGTCGCGCGGGGCCGACAGCACCACCATCACGCCGGCGCCTTCGGCATCGATCGCGCGCAGGGCATCGGTGGCAGCCACGCCGAAGTCATCACGGCGCCAGTGCAGCAGGTCGGCCAGCGGGTTTTCCACCTGCACGCGCACCAGGGTCGGCGTTTCGGCATCCGGGGTGCCGCGCACCAGGGCGAAATGCACGTCGTGGGCGATGCGATCGCGGTAGGTGACCAGCTTGAACGGGCCGAACTCGGTCTCGATCTCGCGCTCGTCCACACGCTCGACGGTCTTTTCGGTGGCCAGGCGGTAGGCGATCAGGTCGGCGATGGAGCCCATCTTCAGACCGTGCTCGCGGGCGAACACTTCCAGTTCCGGGCGGCGTGCCATGCTGCCATCCGGGTTCAGGATCTCCACCAGCACGCCGGCCGGTTCCAGCCCGGCCAGCATGGCCATGTCCACGGCCGCCTCGGTGTGGCCGGCGCGGGTCAGCACGCCGCCCGGCTGAGCGATCAGCGGGAAGATGTGGCCCGGCTGGTGCAGGTCCGACGGCTTGGCGTTGGGCTTCACCGCGGTACGGATGGTGTGCGCGCGGTCATGCGCCGAGATGCCGGTGGTGACGCCCTCGGCGGCCTCGATGCTGACCGTGAAATTGGTCTGGAACTGCGCGGTATTGGCCTGCACCATCGGCGCCAGGCCGAGATCGGCGGCGCGGGTGCGGTTCAGCGGCAGGCACACCAGGCCACGGCCATGGGTGACCATGAAGTTGATGTCGCTGGCCTTGACCAGCTCGGCGGCCATGATCAGGTCGCCTTCGTTCTCGCGGTCTTCGTCATCGACGATGACGACCATGCGGCCCAGGCGGATGTCTTCCAGGATTTCCGGAATCGGGGCGAAATTCATGCTGCATCTCCATGCGGGTGCTGGCCGTTGGCCGGCACGCTGATCAGGCGTTCGACGTAGCGGGCGACCAGATCGATTTCAAGATTGACCGCGCTGCCCACGCCTGCGGCGGAGAAGGCGGTGTTGGCCACCGTGTGCGGGATCAGGGCGACTTCAAAACCTTCATCGTCCACTTCGTTGACGGTGAGGCTGACGCCGTCCACGCAGATCGAGCCCTTCTTGGCGATGTAGCGGCGCAGCGAGGCCGGCGCTGCGAAACGCCAACGCTGGGCACGCGCGTCTTCGTGGATGGACAGCACCCGGCCGAGGCCGTCGACGTGGCCGCTGACCAGATGGCCGCCGAGGCGGTCGGTCGGGCGCATGGCGCGTTCCAGGTTGATGACCGCACCCTCGCCCAGCTGGCCCAGCGTGGTCAGGCCCAGGGTCTCGGTGGAGGCATCGGCCTGGAAGCTGCTGGCGTCGAATGCGATGACGGTGAGGCAGACGCCGTTGATGGCAATGCTCTCGCCCATCTGCACGTTGTCGAACGGCAGAGTCCCGACATTGAAGGTGAAGCGGACATCGCCGCCGATGGATTCGCGTGCGGCCAGACGGCCGACGCCTTCGATGATTCCAGTAAACAAGTAACGTTCTCCGCGAAAAGTGAGCGAAAAACGCCGCAAGGCAAACAGGCGCACGCAGGGCATGAGCCCTGTGGCACCGTCTTCTTTCATCCGGACTATGACCGTCGGCTCCGGCATTGGACCGGATCTGCTGACCCCCGGCCGTGGGCCGGGGCGCTCGCGGGCTCGTGCTTGCGCACCTACCGCCGGTGGGGAATTGCACCCCGCCCTGAAGACGTTTGTGTACCGGCGAACCGGCGTGGCTAGTGTACCAGCCCGTGCTGAACGGGGTCGGATGCCACAGCTGTGACGGCCGTCGCTCGCAATTTGTAAAACTTTCATTAAAATTCTGCCCCGGACGACATGAGGTCGCCACGGGCAGCCCGCTGGGCATGCCCGCCAAAGGACTGAAATTCACAGGAATTCCCATGCGCAAGATGCTGATCGTGGCCGCCCTGCTGGCCGCCGCCCCGCTCTCGGCTTCGGCCGACGCCCTGAGCTACACCTACGTTGAAGGCGGTTGGACGCAGGTCAAGGTTGACGACAACGCACTGGACGACCCGAAGGTCGACGGCGGCTACCTGCGTGGCTCCGTGGCCATCGCCGAACAGGTCTACGTGTTCGGTGGCTGGTCGCGCACCAGCAAGACCTATCACTACAGCGACGGTTCGCTGAAGGTTGAACTGAATCAGCCGGAGCTGGGCATCGGCTACCACATGCCGTGGACCGACCGCGTCGACTTCACCGCCGACATCGCCTGGGTGCGCCAGAACGCCGAGCTGACCGATCGTTATGACGGCTACAGCGACCGCTACAAGGACCACACCAACCTGGCCCGCGCCACCATGGGCATCCGCGGCAAGCCGTCGCGCATGACCGAAGCCTGGGCCAAGGCCGGTTACATGGACGGCGGCAACAACTACAAGGGCACCTGGGTCGGCACCATCGGTGGCCAGATCAACTTCACCAGGACCTGGGGTCTGGTGGGCGAGATCTCCGGCTACCGCGACGTCACCCAGTACTCGGCCGGCGTCCGCGCCAGCTTCTGATCCAGCGATCGCTTCTCGTGGTGCGATCGAACGGGCCCCGCAAGGGGCCCGTTTTTTTGGCCGGCATACACGACCACGTGACCCCATAGCGCCATCGAAAGCCCACGCAGATGCGCTAGGCTTGCGCGCCTCTGGAACAGGAAAACACCGTCATGAAGACCCCCACCCGTACTCTGCTGGCCAGCATGCTGCTGTGCGCCCCGCTGATCGCCACGGCCGCCCCGGCCACGCTGTCGCCCGAACAGGCGTTCGACCTGTATGCACGCACCCTGCTGGAAGACGACGCGGCCGCCACGCGCACGCTCAACGACGCACTGAAACCGGCATTCGAAGGCCAGGACGCCGTGACCCCGAACCCGGGTGCGCTGGCCAAGGCGCTGGCCGAACCCTGGCAGACCGTCCTCGCCAGCACCGGCGCCAAGGTCGACGCTGCGGCCACCGAAGCGCTGTATGCCAAGGCGCTGCGTGATTCGAAGTGCCGCGCGACCAAGAGCGTGATCGAAGACAACGAATACGTTGAAGACCAGAAGCTGGCACGGATCACCTTCAGCTGCCAGCTGCCCGACCTGGGCAAGGTGCGCCCGCTGTTCGCCGCCAGCCTCGCATCCGATGCCAGCCCGGCCTCGCGCAAGCAGTTCACCGATGCCTACACCCAAGCGCTGCAGAGTGGCGCGCGCGTGCCGGTCATCGGCACCTTCACCCTGTACCCGGCCAAGGACAACGGCTACTGGTACAGCGGCAACTTCGATGACCTGGTGGGCACCGTGGCCGGTGCGCTGGCACCGTTCGAGGACTGGATGCAGGACGCGCAGGCGGCCAACGCGCCGAAGGTGACCGGCGTACCGGGCTGCGACCTGTTGCTGCAGCAGCATCGTGCCTGCGTGGCGAAGGTCGCACCGGACCAGATCAGCGGCGTGGACGCCATGGCCGAGGAGCTGAAGGCCAAGGCACAGGTGCAGTCGGCCGATGAGATGACGCAGGAGTGCAAGGCACTGCGCCCGATCGCCGAGATGATGTGGACCGACGAGTGCGCGTGAGCCTCGTGTAGAGCCGAGCCCACGCTCGGCTCATTGTCGCCGACGACGAGGGCGGCCGCACTTTCAGAACCGTTGCATGGCCCTGCGTGGCCTGCATGGTCAATGCTGTTGCCCTCTTCCATCGGGGCAACCGCATGAAACACCGCACGACGTCGACCATGGTCATGTTGCTGACGCTGCTGGCGCTTGTGGCGTGCGGGCAAGCCAAAGCTCCCAAGTCCAGGATTACGACCTTCTCGGTCATCCCAGCGGTTGCCTTCGAGTCAACCCTGCTGAGCGACAGGCAGCTGGATGCGTGGATGAGCGAAGACGACGACTGCCACGCGTTCCTGATGTATCACGATCAGTGCGCAGTGCTGGTATTGCCGCATGAGTACGACGACGGTTTTACCCGTCACCAGCTGCGATTGAAGGCGAGGAAACTGCCGGGCGAGGCACTGGGCGCGTACTGCCGCAACCTGCATGGGCTGTGGAAGCAGCAGTGGAAGGGCCAGTGCCCCGTCGGCGAAGAAGACGACGAGGAAGCCTGACGACAAGGGCATCGCCCCTGCTTCGCGTCATTCCCTCACGGGCGCAGCAGCAGCCTGATGTCCTCACCGACCTGACGCTGGTCAACCACGCGCAGGCGGCGCTGCTGGTCCATGGCATCGATGCCGAGGCCAGCCAGCAGCGGGCGACCGGTATCGCCCAGCAGCGTGGGCGCCTGATACAGCAGCAGTTCGTCCACCCAGCCGCCGTGCAGCAAGGCACCGGCCAGCGTCGCGCCGGCTTCGGTATGCACCTCGTTGATGCCGCGTTCGGCCAGCAGTGCCAACACCGCGCCAAGATCGAGACGGCCGTCAACACTGGGCACGCTGGCGAATTCGGCATCGGCCGCATCCGGTGCACTCACTGCAGCATCGTGCAGGTACAGCGTCGGTGCCCCGCCCTCGCGCACGCGGCTGCATTCGAGCGAACGCAGGCGCGAATCGAGCACCACGCGCAGTGGCGGCATCACTTCGGTGTCCGCCAGGCGCACGGTCAGCATCGGATCGTCGGCCAGCACGGTTTCGGCGCCGGTCAGGATCGCACCTGCGCGCGCGCGCCAGTGCTGCACGTCTTCGCGCGCGGCCGGGCCGGTGATCCACTTGGAGCTACCATCGGCCATCGCGGTGCGACCGTCGAGGCTGACCGCCAGCTTCACCCGCAGCCACGGCCGGTTGCGCTCCACACGCGACAGGAAGCCCTTGTTGAGCTCACGTGCCTGCGTCGCCATCAGCCCTTCAGCGACTTCGATGCCGGCATTGCGCAGCAGATCGAAGCCACCCCCATCGACCTTCGGGAACGGATCGCGCATCGCGGCAACGACGCGCGACACACCCGCTTCGATCAAGGCCAGCGCACACGGCGGTGTGCGCCCGTAGTGCGCACAAGGCTCCAGGGTGACGTAGGCGGTGGCACCGCGCGCCTCGCTTCCTGCCTCGCGCAGCGCGAACACTTCGGCGTGCGGTCCACCGGCACGCTGGTGCCAGCCCTGCCCGACCACGCGTTCGCCGTGGGCGATCACGCAGCCGACCATCGGGTTGGGGCGGGTGGTGTAGGCGGCACGCTCGGCCAGACGCAGTGCGTTGGCCATGTGCAGGTGGTCGAGAACGGAGAACGGGGCGGTCATGCGGCCATGGTAGCGCCGTTGGTGGCGGTGTAGATCCACGCCATGCGTGGATGGGCGCCACTGTGCCAACCAAGGTTGGCACCCACCGAAGCAGATATCTGTGCCAACCAAGGTTGGCATCTACCGGGGCGTCAGCCCTTCTTCTTCTTGGTCAGGGCGATCACGTCGCCCAGCAGCTGCAGCTGTTCGGTACTGGATGGCAGGTCGCGCTCCAGCTTCTCGATCTCCTCGCGGAAATCGGCCACGTCCTCGAAGCTGCGGTAGACCGACGCGAAGCGCACATAGCCGACATGGTCGAGCTTGCGCAGTTCGTTCATGACGAACTCGCCGACCTTGATCGAGGGTACTTCGCGCTCACCGCTGATGCGCAGCTGATGGACCACGGCGCGTACCGCCGCTTCGATCTTGTCTTCGGCCACCGCACGCTTCTGCAGCGCGCGGTCGAAGCCAGCGCGGACCTTCCGCTGGTCGAATGCTTCACGGGTGCCATCGCTCTTGACGATGGCGGGCAGTTTCAACTCCACCGTTTCCATGGTGCTGAAGCGCTCGCCACAGGCTTCGCATTCACGCCGACGACGGATCGTCGCGCCGTCTTCGGAGACGCGCGAGTCGATGACCCGGGTATCGGCATGTTGGCAGAAGGGGCAGTGCATGGAACGCCTGGCTCAGGAAAGTACCTATTGCCACGGTCATGGCAGCGTCGCAAAGGTACCTGAGAAAGGGCCCCGCAGCAAATGCTGTCTGCGCGGAAGTGCCTGCATTTCGGCCGAACAGAACCGCCAGCGCGGTCAGCGCTGCGCGTTCAACCGGGTGCCGGCGGCGCCGAGGCCGCGCGCGCCCAACGCAGCCACGCCAGATGCCCTGCCATCACCAACAGCGGCGGGCCGAACCCGAAGAAGGCCAGGGTCGAGATCTCCCCGCGCTTGAAGGTGAAGTACAGCGTGGCGGCGACCACGCCCAGCGCGGCCAGGCTTCCCAGCGCCAGGCCTATCCAGGCGACAACCGGCGATTGGCGCAGGCCGGTAACACCGCGCCACAGGAACAGGCCGCTCAGCCACAACCACGACAGCAGGCCGATGATCCCGGCCGACGACCACAGCAGCAGGATCCTGTACTCGTCACCGGTCAGGTACTTGCCATCCCATACGACCATCAGACCCAGCACGGCACCCGTGCCTCCGGCGGCCACCGTGGGCAGGCCCACCAATAGGCCGGCAATGGCCATCCAGCGTTTGTGCAGACGCTCATCCATGCGTTCGGTTTCCTTCCCTGGGCCGCATCATCCGCAGCGTTTGATCCACACCAGCATCGCAGCCGGCACCAGCATCGACGGGCCCAGCAGCAACAAGCCGAGGCCTTCGCCGTGCACGGCGATGCCCCACCACAGCGCCAGCCCCAGCGGGGGCAAGGCGGCGAGACCGCCCGCCAGCAGCATCCACCACCAGAGGCGGTGCACGTGCAGCCCGGCACGCCCCTGCAACAGAAAACCCGCGCTCAGCCACAACCAGGCCAGGCAGCCGGCAATGCCGGCCAGGCCCCACAGCGGCATCACCGTTACCGAGACCAGCGTGCCATGACCAAACTGGCCCAGCCCCATCAGCAACAGCATCGTCGCCGCCGCGCCGCCCATCGCCAGGCTGGGCAGGCCGAACAGCACCGCCAGCGCGGCGTAGAGGTACTTGAGGTGGCGCTCATCCATGCGCGGTTGCTCCGATACCGGGGTCAGAGCCCTTCCCTGCGGGAAGGGATCCGACCCCTGCTTCGATCCGGGCTTCGGGGTCGGAGCCCTTCCCGGCGGGAAGGGATCCGACCCCTGCTGCGATCAGCCGTAGACCGGGTACTTGCGGCACTGCGCGCTGACGGCGTCGCGCACGCGGGCGATGACGGCGTCATCGTTCGGTGCGTCGAGCACGTCGGCGATCCAGTTGGCCAGGTCCACGCAATCCTGTTCGACGTAACCACGGGTGGTCACCGCCGGGGTGCCCAGGCGCAGGCCCGAGGTCACGAACGGCGAACGCGGATCGTTCGGCACCGAGTTCTTGTTGACGGTGATGTGGGCCTTGCCCAGCGCGGCTTCCGCGTCCTTGCCGGACACGTCCTTGCCGATCATGTCGACCAGCATCAGGTGGTTCTGGGTGCCGCCGGAGACGATCTTGTAGCCGCGCGCGATCAGCGTGTTGGCCATCGCCTGGGCGTTCTTCACCACCTGCTGCTGGTAGGCCTTGAAGCCCGGTTCCAGCGCTTCCTTGAAGGCCACGGCCTTGCCGGCGATGACGTGCATCAGCGGACCGCCCTGGATGCCCGGGAACACGATCGACTGCAGCTTCTTGACCAGGTCTTCGTCGGCGCCCTTGGCGACGATGATGCCGCCACGCGGGCCGCGCAGGGTCTTGTGGGTGGTCGAGGTGACCACGTGCGCGTGTTCCAGCGGGCTGGGATAGACGCCAGCAGCAACCAGGCCGGCGACGTGGGCCATGTCGACGAACAGGTAGGCACCGACCTTGTCGGCGATGGCGCGGAAGCGCGCCCAGTCGATCACCTGCGAGTAGGCCGAGAAGCCGGCCACGACCATCTTCGGCTTGTGCTCCAGGGCCAGGCGCTCGACTTCGTCGTAATCGATCAGGCCCTGGTCGTTCACACCATACTGCACGGCGTTGAACAGCTTGCCCGAGGCGTTGACCTTGGCACCGTGGGTGAGGTGGCCGCCGTGGGCCAGGCTCATGCCGAGGATGGTGTCACCCGGCTGCAGCAGGGCGAAGTACACGGCCTGGTTGGCCTGCGAGCCGCTGTGCGGCTGCACGTTGGCGTAGTCGGCGCCGAACAGCTGCTTCAAGCGGTCGATCGCCAGCTGCTCGGCGATGTCCACGTATTCGCAGCCACCGTAGTAGCGCTTGCCCGGGTAGCCTTCGGCGTACTTGTTGGTCAGCTGGCTGCCCTGCGCTTCCATCACCGCCGGGCTGGTGTAGTTCTCGCTGGCGATCAGCTCGACGTGGTCTTCCTGGCGCTGGGTTTCAGCGGCGATGGCCTTGGCCAGTTCGGGATCGTAGGATTCGATGCGGACGTCACGCGGGAACATCGGGTACTCCAGCAGGCAGGGAAAAGGGGGTACGGCTCAGCCCCCGATTGTAGCCCCGCACCGGGCCTGCCGGGGCCGAAACGGACGGGGCCGGCATCCCCGAAGGAATCCGGCCCCGTATGGTTTCGAGTGGCGTTGCGGGGGCAGAGCCCTTTGCGCTGCAAAGGGATCCGACCCCGACTGCGATCCTCAGCGGCTGCTGAGCACGTACTGGGCGATCACACCGGTGGCGATGGCCACCAGCAGCATGTTGCCGCGGTCATCGCGGATCCAGTGGTGGCCATATGGCGGGCGACGCAGGTGATAGCGCGGGTAGTCGTTCACCACATAGACCGGGCCACGGTAGTAGTCGCGGTAGCGATGGCCGACCTTCCAGCCGTAGCCCGGGCCATAGGCCGGGCGGTACACCACACGCGGCGGTGCCGGGCGGTAGTAGCGGTCATGGTCGCGGTGCCACTCGCGGCGATCCTGGCGGTAGTCGCGCCGGGCCTCGCGGCGGTCGCGTTCCCAGTCACGACGGTCCTGGCGCCATTCGCGGCGGTCCTCGCGCCACTCGCGGCGGTCGTGGTCGCGGCGGTGGTCGTTGTCGGCGAAGGCCGGGGCCACGGCGCCGGCCATTACTCGATTGATGCGCATGTCAGACCTCTGCTCGGGTGGGTGGTGAGCCCATATTGCGCACCCGATCTGAACCGTTTCCGGCTGGAAACGCTTCCCGCTACAGGACTGTGACCGGGTATTCAGGCCGCGGCCAGCCCGGCGCCCCTGCCCGGGCGCGGCCCGGAACCGGTTCCGGCTATAATTGGCGGTATTCCATTTCAGTCTGTGCCCGCTGCCGCAACGGGATGTTCCCGTGACGGGTCGGGCGCAGGGCCGCGCCTACGGAGACCGCATGTCCTCGCAATACATCTACACCATGAACCGCGTGTCCAAGGTGGTCCCGCCCAAGCGGCAGATCATCAAGGACATCTCGCTGTCCTTCTTCCCGGGCGCGAAGATCGGCCTGCTGGGCCTGAACGGCGCCGGCAAGTCCACCGTGCTGAAGATCATGGCCGGCGTGGACACCGATTTCGAGGGCGAAGCCCGCCCGCAGCCGGGCATCAAGGTCGGCTACCTGGCGCAGGAACCGGAACTGGACCCGACCAAGACCGTGCGTGAAGCGGTCGAGGAAGGCGTGGGCGAAGTGCTGCAGGCCCAGGCCGCGCTGGACGCGGTGTACCTGGCCTACGCCGAGGAAGGCGCCGACTTCGACGCGCTGGCCAAGGAACAGGAGCGCCTGGAGGCGATCCTGGCCGCTGGCGACGCGCACACCCTGGAGAACCAGCTGGACGTGGCCGCCGATGCGCTGCGCCTGCCGCCGTGGGATGCCGTGGTCGGCAAGCTGTCCGGTGGTGAAAAGCGCCGCGTGGCGCTGTGCCGCCTGCTGCTGCAGAAGCCGGACATGCTACTGCTCGACGAACCGACCAACCACCTCGACGCCGAGTCGGTGGAATGGCTGGAACAGTTCCTGGCGCGCTACACCGGCACCGTGGTGGCGGTCACCCACGATCGCTACTTCCTGGACAACGCCGCCGAGTGGATCCTGGAACTGGACCGCGGCCGCGGCATTCCGTGGAAGGGCAACTACACCGACTGGCTGACCCAGAAGGATGAGCGCCTGAAGCAGGAAGACAACCAGGAAAAGGCTCGCCAGAAGGCGATCCAGAAGGAACTGGAGTGGTCGCGCCAGAACGCCAAGGGCGGCCGCACCAAGGGCAAGGCCCGTCTGGCCCGCCTGGAAGAGCTGCAGTCGGTCGATTACCAGAAGCGCAACGAGACCAATGAAATCTTCATTCCGCCGGGCGAGCGCCTGGGCAATGCGGTGATGGAGTTCAAGAACGTCTCCAAGAAGTTCGGCGACCGCCTGCTGTTCGACAACCTGAGCTTCCTGGTGCCGGCCGGCGCCATCGTCGGCATCATCGGCCCGAACGGTGCCGGTAAGTCGACCCTGTTCAAGATGATCACCGGCCAGGAAAAGCCGGATACCGGCGAGATCGTGGTCGGCCCGACCGTGAAGCTGTCCTACGTGGACCAGAGCCGCGACGCGCTGGAAGGCAACCACAACGTCTTCCAGGAAATCGCTGGCGGCCTGGACATCCTCAACATCAACGGCATCGAGATCCAGTCGCGCGCCTACATCGGCCGCTTCAACTTCAAGGGCCAGGACCAGCAGAAGATGGTTGGTTCGCTGTCCGGTGGTGAGCGTGGCCGCCTGCACATGGCCAAGACCCTGCTGCAGGGTGGCAACGTGCTGCTGCTCGACGAACCGTCCAACGATCTGGACATCGAAACCCTGCGTGCGCTGGAAGATGCGCTGCTGGAGTTCCCGGGCAACACCTTCGTCATTTCGCATGACCGCTGGTTCCTGGATCGCATCGCGACCCACATCCTGGCGTTCGAAGGCGACTCGCACGTGGAGTTCTTCCAGGGCAACTACCGCGAGTACGAAGAAGACAAGCGCCGCCGCATGGGCGACGACGCTGCGCCGAAGCGCCTGCGCTTCAAGGCGCTGAAGTAAGGCAACAGGAAAGGCCGCGCTCGCGCGGCCTTTCTCCTTCTGTGGGTCGCCCGCTTGCTGGCGACACCTTCGCGAGAAGCCCCATGTCCCTGTTCGAGCGCCTGTTCCAGCTGCAGCAGCACGGCACCACCGTGCGCACCGAGCTGCTGGCCGGTGTCACCACCTTCCTGACGATGTCCTACATCGTCTTCGTCAATCCCGAGATCCTTGGCACCACCGGCATGGATGCGGGCGCGGTGTTCGTGGCCACCTGCCTGGCTGCTGCACTGGGTTCGGCGGTGATGGCGCTGGCCGCCAACTTCCCGGTCGGCATGGCGCCCGGCATGGGCCTGAACGCGTTCTTCGCCTTCACCGTGGTCGGCGCTGCCGGCCTGCCGTGGCAGCAGGCACTGGGCGCGGTGTTCATCTCCGGCCTGGTGTTCCTGGTGCTGTCGCTGACCGGTGTGCGTGCATGGCTGGTGTCGGGCATTCCTTCGTCGCTGCGCTCGGCCATCGTGGCCGGCATCGGCCTGTTCCTGGCGATCATCGCGCTGCAGAAGTCCGGCGTGATCGTCGGCAATGAAGACACGCTGGTGGCGCTGGGCCCGTTGAACACGGCGCCGCCGCTGCTGGCGCTGGCCGGCTTTCTGCTGATCGCGGTACTGGAAGCGCGCCGCATCCGTGGCGCGATCCTGATCGGCATCCTGGCCGTGACCGGCGCTGGTTGGGCATTGGGCGACGTGCAGTACCAGGGTCTGGTCTCGCTGCCGCCGAGCCTGGCACCCACCTTCCTGCAGCTGGACCTGCCGGGCCTGCTGCACCATGACGGCGGTGCGCCGATCGCGGTGCTGCTGCAGGTGGTGCTGGTGTTCGTGCTGGTGGAAGTGTTCGATGCCACCGGCACGCTGTACGGCGTGGTCGGTCGCGCCGGCCTGCTGAAACTTCCAGGCGCGCAGAAGCGCTTCGGCCGTGCGCTGCTGGCCGACAGCACCGCGATCGTGGCCGGCTCGATGCTCGGTACCAGCAGTACCACCGCGTTTGCCGAAAGCGCCTCGGGCGTGCAGGTAGGTGGCCGTACCGGCCTGACAGCACTGGTGGTATCGGCACTGTTCCTGGCCGCGCTGCTGTTCTCGCCGCTGGCGGCGATGGTGCCCAGCTATGCCACCGCACCGGCGTTGCTGTTCGTGGCCGGGCTGATGCTGCGTGAGCTGGTGGAAGTGGACTGGAGCGACCTGACCGAATCGGTGCCGGCGGCACTGTGTGCGCTGGCGATGCCGTTCACCTACTCCATCGCCAATGGCCTGGCGTTCGGCTTCATCGCCTATGCCGCGCTGAAGGCCGGTACCGGCCGCTGGCGCGAAGTGCATCCGGCGGTGTGGCTGGTGGCGGTGCTGTTCACCCTGCGCTACGCGTTGGAATAAGCGGTAGGTGATGCCGGCCAGCGGCCGGCACTACCGGAGCACGCTTCGGCCAGCGGCCGGCGCTACCGGGCGCTGGTTCACCTGCCGCGCACGGTGCTTTGGGATGATGCGGGCATGCCACCGCCAGTCCTTCCTGCTGATCCGTCCTCGCCGTTGCGCCGCCGGCTGCTGCGTGCGGCAGTGCTGGCGCCATTGGCCGGTACGCTCGCCACCCTGCCCGGCTGCTCGCTGCCGGTGCAGGTGGATGGCACCTTCCTGCAGCCCTGGCGCAGCCACCTGCAGTGGGGCCTGGCCGACTGGCAGCGATCCTTGAAGCTTGCACGTACGCTGGGCTGCAGGCAGCTGGTGCTGCAATGGACCGGCATCGTCGGTGGCATGGTCATTGCCCGACGGCAGCCTGCAGCAGCTGTTCACCGCTGCCAGCGAGAACGACATCCGCATCCGCGTCGGCCTGCCCTTCCAGCAGCGCTGGTGGCAGGCCATCGGCGCAGACGACGCAACGCTGCAGGCCTTCCTGGCCGAGAGCCTGGCGCACGCACGCAGCTGGTTGGCACAGGCACCCTGGGCGCAGCAGCCGGCCTTCGGGGGCTGGTACCTGCCCTACGAGCTGGAGCAGTACCACTGGGCCGATCCGGCCCGCCAGCAATGGCTGGCGCAGTGGCTGCACGGGCTGGTGCAGGCCGCCAGCGCACGCGGTGGCGACTGCGCGATGTCCTGCTACTTCAGCCGCCTGCAGACCGATGGCAACTTGGTCACGCTGTGGCAGGCGGTGTTGGCACAGACCGCGCTGCGGCCAATGGTGCAGGACGGCGTGGGGGTGGCCGGCGCCGGCAACGTGCAGCAGCTGCAACCGCTGCTCGATCATCTCCATGCCAACGGCATCGGTTTCGATGCGATCGTTGAACTGTTCCGCGAACTGCCCGGCGGCCCCGCCGACGGCAGCGGATTCAAGGGCGAAACGGCCGATGCCGCACGCATCCAGCGGCAGTTGGCATGGGCACGCGACAGCGGCGCACAGCACGTGCTGGTCTATGCATTGGAGCCATGGCTGACCCAGGACACACCGCAGGCCGCAGCGCTGCGGCGACGCTGGGGCCTTCCTCAGTAGTAGAGGATGGCGGTGGCGAACAGGCCCTTGGCACGCTGCGTATCACCACCGCCGATCGCGATGCGGTACTGCACGGTCAGGTCCAGGTAGGAACGCGGCGTGTTGTAGTGGTCCTCCCGGAACCAGTAACGCACGCCCACGCCTGGCCCTGCGCCAAGTGACCAGCTGCGCTGCGTATCGTTGAGCGCGAACGACTGCGCCGGGAACGGCGGATAACGGATGTCACGCACGCGCGAGCGCTGGTCCAGCCAATCGGCGCCAACCACGACATAGGGTGTCACCACCCAGTGCGTCTGCCCGGCACCGAAACGGAAGCTGCGCCCGGCACGCAGTTCACCGGCAGCGAACCACTGTTCGCGATGCAGGCGGCCATTGGCCTCGCCAAGGCGCCGCACCGGCGTGCCGTTGGCATCGAGCGCGTCGAGGGTGAAGGTGGCACCGTTGTCGTCCCAGGTATATCCCCCCTGCGCATAGCCACTGACCATCCACCACTGGTTCACATCGGTGCGCAGATCAGTGCCGTGGTAATAGCCGTAGGTCAGGTAGGACATCCATCCACCGGAACCGCTGGCCAAGCGGTAGCGCGCCAGCGTGCTGGCTTCCAGTGGCCGGTTCAGGGCCAGCTGCAGGCGGCACTGCACCGCTGCCGATGCGGGGTAGACCTCGCCCTGGCGGGTGGCACTGCCCAGGAACTGGCGGCGCTCGATGCCGGCGCTCAAACCGGTCTGGCCAAAGGCGTAGCGCAGGCCGAAAGAGGCGATGGTGGACGGCCAGCCGGTGGTCGAGCGCGAATGACTGAGGCGCTCGGCGCGTGCACGCGCATCCGGCGTTGATTCGCCGGTGCACGGATCCACCGCACGGATCGATTCATAGGTGCCGCCTTCGTCGTACAGCGTATTGAGCAGGCGTGCGTAGAGCTCCAGCGTGCCATGCTGGTCATTGAACGCTGGTGGCCGCCAGAACGCCTCCAGCGTGCTGAACACCGAATCGCCCGGCGTGCTGATCGCCGCACCGCCGACATTGGTTGCGGCCTGGCGCGCACCCCGGAAACCCGCCGAGGCGACCACGCCCCACTCGCGTGAATAGTTGGCGATGGCATTGCGCACGTTGTAGCGCTGATGCTCATCCAGCGGCAGCTCACCGACGTCGGCGCGATCAATGGCGCTACGCAGCAGCGTCACCGCCTGTGGATGATCGCCGTTGGCCGCACTCGCGTACGCCTGGTCCAGCACCACGCTCTTCGGCGCCTTGCCGGTGGCCTCGGCGGCACGGAAGTCGGCCAGTGCCTGTGCCGGATCCCTGGCCTTCTGGTTGAGGTAGCCGCGCTGCATCAGTGCTCCTGCGTCATCAGGGTGCTGTGCCAGCGCCGTATCCAGCCGCCGCCGCGCTTCGTCCTGCTGGGCACGGTTGCCCGCTGCCAGCGTGGTGGTCAGCAGGCCTTGCAGGTTCGCGTCGTCCGGTGCGTGCTGCACGGCCTGCCGTGCCTCATCGATGGCGTCAGCGTAGTCCCGCCGCGCATAGGCAGCGTAGGCGCGCTGTGCGGCACCGCCATCCCCCTGCAGGTCGGCCGGCATCAGCTCGCAGACATTGCCTGTGTCGCCGGACTGGCAGTGCTGGACCGGTGCCGGGTAGGCCTCGGCGCTGATGCGGGGAAGCGCGCGACTGGAGCGAATCGCCTTGGCGCGCTGCTCGATGCCCTGCTGCAACAGCAGCTGTGCCCGTGCGTCTCTCTCATCTGCTGGCACTGGCGCCTGCAACGGTGCCAGCAGTGCAGCCGCACGCACCCGATCGCCGGCAGCCAGTGCCGCATCCACCGCGAGCAGGCGCACGTTGCGCTGCTGCGCGGTTGATCCCGGCGTGGCAAGCGCGGCGTCGAAATCTTCATTGGCCCGCAACGTGCTGCCCTGGCGCTGGCGCAGGTAACCGCGCATGACCCGTGCATTGAGGTCGTTGGCATCTACCTGCAATGCCTGATCAGCACTGTGCTCAGCGTCGGCCAGCTGATCGCCCTGCAGCTGCGCGGTGATCAATAGCAGCCGGTATGAAGCCACGTCGGGGGCCAGTTCCACGGCAGCGTGTGCCTGCTCAATGGCGGCGGCATCCTCGCCTGCGGACAGCGATTGATAGGCCTGCTGGGCCTGCAGCAGGGCGCGTTGGCGACCCAGTGCCACGCGGCGCGCGCGCAGTTCCTCGACGTTGGGTGCCCCCAGCTGCAGCGCGGTGCCGATGGCGGCGTCGGCCTGTTCGGGCTGTTGCTGTGCCTCCAGTGCCGCCACCCACAGCAGGGCCCATGCGCTCTGTTTCGGCTGCTGCCGGAACGCCTGCTCGGCCTTGCTGGCCGCCTCTCCCATCCGCCCGGCGTCATAGGCCGCGTACGCCTCGGTGGCCAGCGCGTAGGCCTGCTGCCTGCTGCGGTCTGCGGCGCTGCCGACCGGACGCGATGGGGATGTCGTGCGCGCACCTTCGCCTCCGGTTGCCGCGCTACGTGCAGCGGTGGCAGCCGCCAGCGCCGGCAAGGCGGGATCCTTCAACCCCGCATCCAGCGCACGCCGCGCCTGCTGCTGCGCTTCTGCGCCACGCCCGAGCTTCTGCAGCGCATAGATCTGCAGCAGGCGCAGCCGCACCACATCCGGGCGCAGCCGGATCGCTTCAGTGGACTGCTGGTACGCCGCTCGGTAGTCACCACGCTCATAGGCGGCAAACGCCTGTTCGGCGATACGGTAGGCAGCTCCAGACAATGGCAGCTGCGCATCGGCCTGGGCCTGTACCGATACGCTGGCCGTGGCCAACGCGACGGCAATGACGGTGGACAGCAGCGTGGTCTTCATGCCGGCAAGGCTCCGGGAGGCGGTGACTGCAGCGCGGCCGCACGTCGACGCTGCTCCTGCATGGCCTGGGCCACGGCCTCCTCGGTGGTGATGCCCTGCTTGACCAGGTAATCGCCGATGCGGCCGTCGCGCTGCGGCATGTAGTCATCCAGTGCGATCTCGAAGCGCGCGTGGTCGATCAGGCGCATCTCCACCAGCAGGTCGCCCAGCAGCGGCACGTTGTCCAGGTGCCACTGCCGGTCGCCACCGATCAGGCGCAGGCCCGCGTTGATTTCGCTTTCGCGGGCGATGCTCTGTTCGACGTGCTCACTGCGGGTTTCCTGCTTCAGCAGTGCCAACGCCTCTTCGGGCAATGGGCTGGCCACGGCCAGCCGCAGGGTGCCTTGCTGGCGCGGTGGCAGCGGCAGCATGCGCCATTGCACACATGCATCGGCACTGACCGGGAACTGGCAGGCGCGCAGGTAGTCCACGTCGATGACCGCGCGTGGCAGGTCGCCCTGGAAGGCGATCGCCTCGGCCAGCGTTTCATCATCCAGCCAGCCCTGGGTGAGCAGGATGCGACCCAGCGGCTGCTGGCGCCCTGCCTGCTGCTGATCCAGCGCCTGCTGCAGGCGTTCGGGTTCCACCGCCTGCCAGGTGGTCAACAGCTCACCGAGCTGCTTGCGGGTCTGCACCAGCTGCGCCGCATCCGGGAAGTCGTGCATGGTCTTGTCCCAGACCATGCGCTTGCCGAACAGCAGGTAGGCCAGGAACACCTTCCACGCGCGTGCGGTGGCCATGAAATTGATCATGTTGCCGACCACCATGCGCGGGATCGACATCAGCGCGTGTTCCCAGCCATACAGCCGGTTGACGAAGTAGAAGCGCTGCACGACGCGGGTCGCCAGCGCCGCCGTGGTCAGCAGCGCCACGTTCATCTGCCAGGTACCGGCCTGGAACACGCTGGGAAACTGCATCGTCCACAGCCCGGTCATTTTCAGCAGCCAGAACAGCAGCAGCTGCAGGAAGATGAGGTAGGCGATGATGCTGACGAACGAGGTGATGATGCCCTTGCGGTCGCGCGCCAGCAGGTACTTGGTGGCCAGCGAGCCGCGCCAGCCCAGCGACTCCCAGCTCTGCAGCCCGATGCCCAGCACCCACCGCGCCTTCTGCCGGTACGACGCGCGGAAGTTGTCGGGGAAGTACTCGCGCACGCACAGCGCCATCTGCTGGGTGCGCTCGCGCACCGGTCCCCAACCGAACCAGGACGGGCGGCGCACGCGGAACTGCACCGGGAAGCGCGCGAAGATCGACTGCATGCCCATCGCCGCCAGCCGCGCACCGACGTCGTAGTCCTCGGTGAGGCTGTCGGTGTTGAAGGGCTGGTTGTCGGTCTGCGCGCTCAGCGCCAGCAGCGCGCGCCGCGAGAAGCAGGTACCGACGCCCGCCGACGGCACCATGCCGGAAACACTTTCGCGCACCACCAGATCCTTGGCATGCCATTCGGCGAACTCGTCCATGTAGACGCCGGCCACCAGTTCGTACCACTCGCGGTCCAGCGAGGTGACCGGCAACTGGATCATGTCCTTGCGCGGCAGCAGGTAGTTGTAGAAGCGCAGTTCCATCGGGTGCAGCACGTCCTCGCTGTCGTGCAGGATCACCCCGGCGAACTCGATGTCGTGGCGTTTCTCGTAATCGAAGATGGCCAGGATCAGCCAGTTCAGGCAGTCGGCCTTGCTGGTCGGCCCGTCATGCGGCACTTCCACGCGGCGCAGGCGCTTGTAGCGGCGGCGCATGCGCTCCACTTCGTCGATGGTCTGCTGGTCGTTGGGATAGGTGCCGACGAACACCACGTACTCGCGGTAGTCGAGCACGTTGATCATGTTCTCCACCATCTGCGCGATGACGTCGTAATCCATCCACGCCGGCACCATGATCGCCAGCGGCTGTTGCGGCCGCTGCAGCAGGTCTTCCTGGCTCAGTGGCCGGTACGCCGCGCGACGCTTGATGGTGAGCGCCCGCCAGCTCTCGCGCACCCAGTACCAGACATCGATGAACAGGTCATCGAGGCTGGAGATCAGGATCAGCACGGCCACCGCCGCCGCCGTGGTTTCCAGGGCAGCGTAGTAGTTGGCCAGCTGGATGTTCCAGAACAGACCGTCCACGGTGGATCAGTGCCCTGTGTTGGCGGACTTGCGGCGGCGCACCTGGGTGACGCGGGCGGCCAGCAGCGCGAACACGATCACGCCGACCAGCAGCAGCAACCAGATCATGTGCCGTTCCCACTTCGATTGCGGATTGCCATCCTGGGCAACGCGACTCCCGTAAGGATCCTGGCGGTCGAACTCGCGCACGGCATCACTGCCGTCGAGCACGGCGAGATCACCGCGCAGCAGCCGGAACGGTGCGCCGAATGACGGTGCCTGTGCGCCCAGGTCGCTGTACAGCACGCCGAGCTGGCCGCCGGAGGTGCCGACCTGCACCACCGCGGCGCGGTCCAGGCCGCTGACATCCAGCAGCGGCTGCGGCTTCCCGCCGATCAGCAGATGACCGTCCTTCAGGCCGGCCACATCGACACCCGATGGCGCCACACCGAATGCCAGCCACGGTACGCCCGGGCTGACCGCCGCACCGGCATCGACCACCTTCAGTTCCGACGCCTCCGGCGAGGCACCCACTGCACTGGCCACCGCAATCACCTTGCGCAGCGATGCCGGTGCATCCTGCAGCCACGTGGCCGGCACGAACACCTGGTTGCCGCGCGACAGCTGACTGCTGGCGCCGACGAAATCACTGCCCAGCGACCGCTTGGCCAGGGTCAGGTGGCTGCTGGGCAGGATCGAGACCGGATAGGCGGTGGCCGGATCGTGGCAATAAGGTCGTGCCGGCTGGCGCAGGAAGCTGACGCGGATCTCGTTGCGCGCCGACAGCGCGTAGGCCGGCACCTTGGCCACCAGCCGTTGCGGCTGGCCATTGGCCGACAGCACCTTGCCGCCCAGCAGGTAATCGTTGAAATGGATCGTGGCCACCGCGCCCTGCCCGGCGGCGTTGGGCGCCGCCGAGACATCGATCACCACTTCCTCGGGCAGGCGCCCATCGGCCGACAGCACGCCGAGGTCGAAGGTGGCACTGCGGTCCGCGCGGGTGACCACATCCATCGTGCCGGCGATGTTGCCGAGCCGGCTCAGCAGCACCTGGTCTCCGTCCAGCTTCGGTGTTCCCGCCGCGCTGACCTGCAGGCTGCGGCCCAACGCGTAGCTGCGCCACTGTTCGGCGAACAACCCGGCGACCTTGCCCGCCGCCGCCGGGTCGACCACCAGCGTCGGACGGCCAGCAACGGCGACCACGCTGACCGATGCGTTGGCCGTGGGCTTTTCCAGGCCACCCATATCGGTACCGCGCCACGCGGCGAAGGCAGCGCCCGCATCGGCACCCGTAGCCGCAACCTGTACGGCCAGCGCGTCCAGTGCCGCGCGTACGCCGGCCCGCAGCGCATCACTGCCGATCATCACGTCAGCGGCCAAGGGCCCGCTGTCACGCAGCGACAGCAGCGCGCCAACTTCGGCCAGATCCTTGATCACATGCGCACGCTCGCCCGTCGCCAGCGCAGCGTAGGCCGGCACGCCCTGCAGGCTGGCCGGGATGCTGATGCCGGTCAGGTCGACACTGTCACCGACCTTGGGTAGCGCCACCACCTGCACCTGCTTGCCACCGCCCTGCAACGCGGTACCGACGCGCCAGGCGGCGTCGTAGGCGGGCGCCTGCAGCGCCTTGCCATCCACCAGCAGGCGCACCTGCGGTGGCAGCGCGCCCCAGGCCTTGGCCACGGTGTCCACGGCCCGGCCATCGAAGCGGTAGCTGAAACGCGAGTCCGGCGACAGCCGCAACACGTTGGCCGGCGCGCTCTGGTCGGCACATTGGTAGTCGGAGACGATCGACCACCAGCCGACGCCGACCCGCACGAAGCCGTTCTGGCGAGGTTCGCCATCGATGGCCAGCAGCTGGCTGGCGTCGCCCTGCGCGTCGGTAATCGAGCGCGCGGCGATCGGATCGCCATCGACCGACCACAGGCCCGAGGTGCGCCCGGCGTGACCGCGCACATAACGCCCATCCAGCTGCAGCTGCGCATCGCGGGTGGCGACGCCGGCCGGCACCGGCAGGTAGACCTCGCGCTGGCTCTCCTGCCCGCTCAGCACCAGCGGTTGGCGGAAACCAAGTTCGCGCAGGGTCATCTGCCGGTTCACCGTGCTGTCGCCGCTCCATTCGGCGAACTGGCCGGCGACGTTGTCGGCGGCATGGGCAGTGCCGACCACGCCCGACAGGACGAACGCGGCGGCGGAAACAAACAGGGCAGAGCGGCCGGTCTGGGTCATGGCGTCACTTCGTGCGGATGGGGGTGGGCGGCACCGCCGCTGCGGAGACCGGGCGAGAATTCGGGAAGCGGCGTGCCGCGCAGGGCAGCGACGATGCGGGCGCTGGCGCGGCCGTCCCCGTAGGGGCTGGCATCAGGATCGAAGCGGGTCGGCTGCGGTGGCTGGGCCAGTGCCGCATTGACCCCCTCGACGATGCGCGAGGGCGTGGTGCCGACCAGCGTCACCACTCCGGCCTCGACCGCCTCCGGGCGTTCGGTGACGTCGCGCATGACCAGCACTGGCTTGGCCAGCGCAGGCGCTTCTTCCTGCACGCCACCGGAGTCGGTGAGGATGACGTCCGCACGCTGCATCAGGCGCACGAAGCGCAGGTAATCCTGCGGTGGCACCAGGTGCACGTTGTCGAGATGGCCGAGGTGGGCGTTGACCGGTCCCTGCACGTTCGGGTTGAGGTGCACCGGGTACAGCACCTGCAGGTCCGGCCGCCGCGCCAGCTCAGCCAGCGCACGGCAGATGTCCTCGAAGCCCTGGCCGAAGCTCTCGCGGCGATGGCCGGTGACCAGCAGCAGGCGACGATCGGGGTCAAGCATGTGGAAGGGTTCGTCAGCCCGCGCACGCAGCGCCGGGTCGGCATCCAGCCGCTCTACGGTCTGCTGCAGGGCATCGATGACGGTATTGCCGGTGACCAGGATCTGCCCGCCCAGGTGTTCACCGGCCAGGTTGGCGCGCGAGCTGGGCGTGGGCGCGTACAGCTGGTGGCCGACCACATCGATCACCCGCCGGTTCATTTCCTCCGGCCACGGCCGGTTGATGTCGCCGGTGCGCAGGCCGGCCTCGACGTGACCGATCGGAATGCGGTGGTGGAACGCGGCCAGTGCGGCGGTCATCGCCGTGGTGGTATCGCCGTGCACCAGTACCCGGTCCGGGCGAACCTGCGTGTAGAGCGCGTCAAGCCGTTCGAACAGCTTGGAACACAGGCCATTGAGGGTCTGGTTAGGCACCATGACATCGAGGTCATGGTCGGCGGTGATCGCGAACAGCGACATCACCTGGTCCAGCATCGCCCGGTGCTGGCCGGTGATGCAGACCACCGATTCGATGTCCGCAGCCTCCGCCAAGGCCCTTACCAGCGGCCCCATCTTGATCGCTTCCGGTCGCGTGCCGAACACCGACAGGACCTTCATCGCAGCGCTCCGAAAGGCCGGCGCGAGGGAATGCCAGGAGCTGTAGCCACGTCTGGATCCTTTCGGCGTTCCCGTCCAACACCCGCAGGCAGGAGACGGTCACCTCATGAGGAAACTCCAAAATCGCGACGTACATCACATTCGAATGATGGTACGCGCGTCGTGGCATTGATCTTCATCGTTGGAAGATCAAGACGCAGTCAACGCCGCCCGTGGAACGGGCGACGTTGCGGTGGAACGCAGCAGTGGCGCGGCCTGCGGCCGCCTTACTCGTACTGGATGGTGAAGGTGGCCTGGCCGTTTGCGACACCTGCACCCACAGTGCCGGCCTGGGTCTGCACATAGCGGGCACGCAGCGGCAGCGCCATGACACTGGTACCCGGCACGGTGGTACCGACGTTGACGGTCTGGCCGAAACGCACTTCGCGCTCGGTGCTGCCATCACGCTGGACCATCTGGATGCCGATGCGGGTGGCACTGTTGGTGGCCGCGCTGAGCTTCAGCACGCCCGGCATGTTCGAGCTGTCCTGGTCGGCGTCGAGGCGGATGCCGATCTTGCTCTGGTAGGCAGCAACGTTGCTGCCCTGGCAGTTCAGGCGGATCTCGAAATCGCGATCTACAGCCTTGGAACCGACACCGGTGAACGTGGTGTTGGGCACGCTGCCGAAATCGACGGCAATGTTGCGACTGCCCGCCTGCACTTCGCAGGTCGGGCTGACCACGGTGGTGCCCGAGCCCTTGAAGGTGGAGGTCAACACCGGGCGACGGCTGCCATCACCATCAAAATAGTATGTAGTGAAACGACCGTTCGGCGCGATCACGCCGGAACCGGTCTGCGCGGCTGTCTTGATCAGCTGGATACGGAATCGACCGCCATTGAGATTGATCCTCGCCCCACCGTTGAATGGAATGCTGTGCGGATAGTAGGCCTGGATCGCCCCTGAATCGCGGAATAGCTTGATGCCAACGCCAGGGACATCGGTTTCATAGGTATTGGCAAAACCGGGCACCGGGCGCTGCTGCGCCGCGTTGACATACTCGCCGCGCGAGTAGCCGCCACTCCAATCACAGCTGGCCACGCTATCACGCTGAGTGATCGATTCACTGATCTCCTTGATCACGCCGCCGACCGGCGTGCTGGGCAGGATCACGATCTGGCCCATGTCCATGGTGACGTCCTGTGCGGTGAACCACGAAGAGTTCAGGCTGCACGCGGCGCTGGCTTGCTGGGCCAGCAGCACGCCGCCCAGCAATGCAAGGGCACTCAGCGCCTTGCGGCCACGGGAAGAAATCATCGGCATGCTGCCTCCAGCGGGATGAAGCCGGTCTTGGACGCATCGGCGCCCGCCGGAACCTGGTAATCGACCGTGCAGCGCTGGTCGGCGCCGGCGCCCCACTCCACCAGCAGGCTGCCCTGGTTCTTGTCACTGCGCACGTACAGGCGGCCGCCCTGGCTGACCATGCCCACCGGCTGGCCCTGCTCGTCCTTGACCTGCGCACCGAACGGCATGGTGCGGCCATCGGTGTTGCGCACCTGGATCAGCAGCGCGTTGCCCTTGCGGGTATCGAAGCGCAGGTAGCTGATGGCACCGGCGAACGGCGCGATCGACTGGCTGGTGCTTTCCAGCTCGACGTCGTGAGCCATGCCCTGCGGGTCGAGGGTGACGGTGTTGAGGCGGTACGGCGACACGTACGGGACCACCGCGTAGCCGCGGCCGTCGACGCGCAGGCCCGGGGCGTTGCTGACGATCGCATCGCGCGCGCCCGGTGCTTCGACCAGCACCATGGTGTCGCCACGCTGCGGGGTGAAGGTGAAACCGCCCGGATGCACGACCACGCTGCCATTGGCACCCACCGACGCCTGGCGGAAGTCACGCGAGTGGCTGTAGCTGGCGTTCAATGCGGAATAACGGCTGCGGTATTCGACGTTGCCGATCGCGGTGGTGCTGCCCTCGCGGGAATCGGACAGGGCCGCGCCATAGCTGAAGTTGTTGTCGACACCGGCCGAACCGGTGATGCCAACGCGGCTGTTGTCGTAGCCCCCGCGGTCGCGCACGCCAAGATCAGCACTGAATGACACAGGGTGGGTACCACGGCCCAGCGGCACACTCATCGACAGCAGGTACTGGGTATCCGAGCGACCGAGTACGCCCTCTTCGGTGCGCAGCGCCGAGAAACCGTAGTTCACCGAACGCCAGGCGTTGTTGTAGCCGACCTGGTACTGCTTGGAGGTGCCGGAACGGTCGTAGAAGTCACGCACCGAACCGGTCACGTACAGCGCGCCGCCACGACGGCCCAGCGGCTGGTTCAGCGTTACCTGGAACTGGCTGCGCTGACGGCCACGTGTGGTCGGATCGATGCCGCGCTTGTCCGAATCACGGCCATACAGCGCGTCCTGCAGGCTGTAGAAGCCTTCGGTCGAATAGCGGTAGGCGGCCAGGGTCAGATTGGTCCCGGTCTCGCCGATCATGTTGCTGTAGCTCAAGCGCACGCTGGCACCGGTGTGGTTGCCGTAGTGGTCGAACGTCGTACGTGCATGGGTGACGTCGGCGGCGAACGCGCCAACCGGCGTGGACAGGCCGACGCCGTACAGCAGCGACAGGTAGCCGTCGCTCAGTGCACTGCCGCCATACAGCGTCAGCTGGTTGCCGATACCGCGCTGGTAGGTGCCCTGCACCAGCCACGGCTCATCGGCCAGCAGCTTGTTGCGCACCTGGCCGGCGGTCAGCGAGTAACGCGACACGCCTTCGCGCAGCATCTGCGGCACCGAACCGAACGGCACCTTGAATTCGCGGCGGCGGCCATCGGCCTCGATCACGCTCACTTCCAGGTCGCCGCCGTAGCCGGTCGGGTACAGGTCGTCGATGACGAAGCTGCCCGGCGACACGGTGGAGGAGTAGATCAGCTGCTCGTTCTGGCGCACTTCGATGCGTGCGTTGGTCTCGGCGATGCCGCGCACGACCGGCGCGTAACCGCGCAGCGAATCGGGCAGCATGCGGTCGTCGCTGGCCAGGCTGGCACCGCGGTAACCGATCGAGTCGAACAGTTCACCGGTGGTGTAGGCCTCACCGATGGTAAGCATGCCGCGCACCTGCGGGATGCCGCGCTGCGCATAGGTGGCGATGCTCTGCCAATGGCGGCCATCGCCCTCGGACCAGGTCAGGTTCGAATCGTGGCGGAACTGCCAGCCACCCAGGTTCATGCCGGCGTTGAGGCCGAGGTAGGCACTGCGGTTGCGCTGGCCACCTTCGACACGGCTGTCGCTGTCGATGGCATTGAAGCTGTAGCCGACGAAGCCGGCATTGATGCCGCGGTCCCACAGCGCCGGGTTGACGTAGCCGCGTGCCTCACGACGCAGGAACACCTGCGGGATGCTCAGGTCGTAGCGCAGGTTGCCGCTGTCATAGACACCATAGGCATTGGCCATGCGCTGCTGAACCGGCACGCAGCTGGTCTTGTCGGTCGGCACGGACGGATCCTGCTGCAGCAGCACGGCTTCGCTGTCCACGCCCATTTCTTCCAGCATCGGCAGCGGCAGGCAGGCGTCGACACGGCCCTGCGCATCGGCCTTGAACTGCAGATCGCGACGGCCCTGCCAGGCACCGTTGACGTAGACGTCGACACGGTAGTTGCCGGCCACCATCGGGTTGCCGTTGCTGAAGGCCGCCAGATCGACCTGCTTGGCCTGGCCAGACAGGAAGCTGGAGTTGAACTGGGCCGATTCCGGTGCACGCGCATTGGCCGCACCACTCTGCGCCATCAGCGCCTGTTCGCCGAGATTGGCCGGGGCAGCCAGCGCCCATCCTGGGCAGGCCACGCCAGCAACCAACAGGCAAAGCGCCTGATGGATCGACAATGTCAATCTGTTTCCGATCACACTGACATTCCTTCAATTCGCCGCACAGCGGCGGTGGCGGGATGCGCAGGCCCAAGGCCGGCGCGGCGCGTTCAGCCCCCGGTGCTGCCGAGGCGGATGGTGTGTTCCACCCGGCCGCCGTAGTCGTTGATGGTGATGAAGCGGACCTGGTCGGTGCCCGCCGGTGCGGCGAACTCCAGGCTCTGCTTGGGCGCGACCATCGCGCCCTTGTCCTCGACGGCCTTTTCACTGCTGCCGGTCACGGCATGTACTTCGGCCAGAGTGACGTGGAAGGGGCTCGGGTTTTCCACCCGCAGACGGTCGCCCGTGCGGGTCCAGCGCAGCGCTGCGGGCGCGTCGTTGGCGACGCCCTTCAGGCCCTGCGGCCGGTAGAAAAGCTTCAGGCGCGAACGGAACGCGACCTGCAGGTAATTCTGTTCGCCGCTGTCGGCGTTGTCCGGGGACGGCGGAACATCCAGCACATTGAGCCAGAACACCGACTCACGGTCGGTCGGCAGCTGCGCGCCGGAGAAGATCAGTCGCAGCGCCTGGCTGCGGCCCGGCTCGACGCGCGCGATCGGCGGCGTCAGCACGAACGGGGCATCGCTGGTATCAGCGGTCTGGTTGGCGTCGCCGCTGTCGATCCAGGCCTGCACCAGCGCCGGCGAATCGCCCACGTTGTCGACCTGCACGGTGACTTCGCGCGCCTGCGCCGGATAGATCACTCGCGTGCCATTGACCACCACGCCGGCCAGAGCGTTCTGGCAGAAGGGCAGCGTGAACGCTGCCAGCAGCAGCGCCCGGGGAAAGAATGCTTTCATCGGAAGTACTACGCTCGAGGTATGTGGCCAGGGGCCGCGATGCACTGGCCGGCGCGTACGCCGGCCAGCGCGGGTACGACTACGATCAGTTGTAGATGATCGTGTACTTGACGCTGCTGGTGACGTCGCCCGGGGTGGCGGCGTTAGTGGCGTAGTACTCAGCGTAATAGTTCAGATTGGCCGAGCCGTCGGTGCCGACGGTGACCCACTGCGAGTTCTCCTGGGCCAGACCGAGGCCAGCCGCCTTGATCGGCAGGAACGTGTTGTTCGAGCCCAGCAGCTGCAGCTGCACGTTGGTGGCAGCGTTGGCCGAAGCCTGATTGACCAGGCGGCCGCTGTTGAAGTCAACAGTGGAACCCGGCTCGAAGTAGGTGGCGACGTTGCCGGCGCTGCACTTGCTCAGGTTGATGGCGAACGGGGTACGGCCCGCAACGGCACCGGCGGTGGCCAGGGTGTTCTTGGACACGGTCGGCAGGTTGACGGCGAAGTCCTTGCCGCCCGGGGTCGAGATGGTGCAGGTCTTGTCGGTCACCTTGCCGTTGAAGGTGATGGTGCCGTCGGCGGCGTTGGCGGCCAGCGGAGCGGCGGCCAGCATCAGAGCGGCGATGATATTGATCTTGTGCATTCGCTTTTACCTAACCCTACTGAAGAGATGAGAAGTAGAGGAGGAAGCAAGGAGCACTGCCGGGCTATCAAGACCCATCCTTGCGTCTCACCTGTGGCCGGACTCGGACATACCTTCCCCTGAATCCGTGACGCAAGTATAGGCACAACTGTGATGAAAGTCTCATTATTTTTCTGAACGCCAATTCATTGACGCCTCAAATGTGACGTGGTAGGCGGAATGAGAGCCCGGCGGGCGTAGGGGATTTGACGGCAAGGCGATCAGGTCACAAACGACCCTGCATGACGCTTCCCGTGGCGCGTTCGGCATGCGCGAAAACAGGCTTTTTTCAGGTGGAAATCGCCTTATTTGATGCGCATCACTCTTTCTTGGTGATGGCCCTAGCAGATTCGGATTTGTCCTATTAAAGACGGATCGAACCTGTCGCTAACTAGGACACACCGAACCAGAGAACGTGTCATGAGGAACTCCATTCTGCTGTGTGTGGCCCTGATGTCCGTCAGTGCGCTGGCCCAGGCCAGCAGCGGCAGCATCCGTTTCAGCGGCCGTATCGCCGAGCCGGGCTGCACGACGAACCTGTCCCAGGGTGAGCTGAGCCTGGCCGCCTGCCCGCCCTCGGCCAAGGGCTCGACGGTGGCCGTGACGGCGCTGGCCGATGGCCAGGCCGCGACGCTGCGCGACGGCAAGCGCCAGGGCCAGAAGCTGTCGGTGTCGGCCAGCGCGATGCGCGCCGGCGATATCGCCTTCTCCGAGCGTTACAGCGTGCAGGCTTCGAAGCAGCAGCCGCTGCAGGGCGCCTACCTGGTGGTGGTCGACTACCTGTAAGCCGGCGTGTTTACGCCGGCGGCAGCTCGAAGACCTGGCGCAGATAGGCCAGGTAGCCCGGGTCGTCGCACATGCTCTTGCCCGGCGAATCGCTGAGCTTGGCCACCGGCTGGCCGTTGCAGCGGACCATCTTGATGACGATGTTGAGCGGCGTTGGCCCCAGATCATTGGTCAGGTGGGTGCCGACGCCGAAGGCGACCTGGCAGCGACCACGGAAGTAGTCGTACAGGCGCATCACCTTGGCGATGTCGAGCCCATCGCTGAACACCAGCACCTTGCTGCGTGCATCCACCCGGCGCTGCTGGAAGTGCGCCAGCATGCGGTCGCCCCAGTCGAACGGATCGCCGGAGTCATGGCGGACGCCGTCGAACAGCTTGCAGAAGTACATGTCGAAGTCGCGCAGGAACGCATCCAGGCCGACCACGTCGGACAGCGCGATGCCGAGGTCGCCGCGATACTCGCGTGCCCACGACTCCAGTGCCGCCACCTGCGAATCGCGCAGGCGCGGGCCCAGCGCCTGGAACGCCTGCAGGTACTCATGGGCCATGGTGCCGTGCGGGGTCATGCCGTACAGGCGGGCGAAATGCACGTTGCTGGTGCCGACCAGCTGCGGCCCGAGGGCGTCGCGCAGCAACGGCAGCAGGCGGGCATGCCAGTCGCGCGAGTAGCGGCGGCGGCTGCCGTAGTCGGCGATGCGGCACTGCTCGAAGCCGGGGGTATCACGCAGCAGCGCGGCCTTGGCCTGCAGGCGGCGCTCGCCCTCGGCGAAGTCGGCGGTGGTGGTGTTGCGGAACCAGACTTCGTTGATGATCGCCAGCAGCGGCACTTCGAACAGAATGGTGTGCAGCCAGGGCCCGGTGATGTCCAGTTCGATCTCGCCGGGCACGGTCTTCGACGCGCGCAGCTGGATGTACTTGCGGTCGAGGTGGAACAGGCCGAGGAAATCGGCGAAGTCCGGCTTCACGAAGCGCAGGCCACGCATGTAGTCCAGCTCCGCGTCGCTGAAACGCAGGCTGCACAGGTGGTCGATCTCTTCGTCGATCTGGTCGATGTAATGGGCCAGGTCGATGCCGGGCGTGCGGCACTTGAACCGGTACTGCACCTGGGCGCCGGGGTGCTGGTGGAGCACCGCCTGCATCATGGTGAACTTGTACAGGTCGGTGTCGAGCAGGGACTGGATGATAGGCATGGGGCGGATTATGCGCCCGGCAGGGTGAACCGGGGTGCCTGCGGCCACACTCAGCTCACGGGAAACAACATTGGTAGATCCACGCCATGCGTGGATGCTCTTGCGGCGCTACAGCGCCTTGCGCAGCAGCTTCGGCACCAGCATCAGCGCGTGCGCCCAGATCGCGCCCCACACCGCTACCCGCACCGGCAGCGAACGCTGCCTGGCCTCGAACTTCTGGAAATAGCGCCACAGGCCCTTGTGCTTGTGCCATTCAACGAAGAACGGCCGCGAGCGGCTGGAGACGCCACGAACGTGGGTGACCTGCAGGTCATTGGCGATCGCCACCACTGCTCCGGCTTCGCGTGCACGCCGGCACAGGTCCAGGTCTTCGGCATGCAGACGATAGCCGGCGTCCCAACCTCCGATGCAGTTGAACAATGCACGCGGCATCATCAGCAGCGCACCGGACAGCGCCGGCACCCGCTGCAGCGCCTGCTGCGGGTCACGCGGCACCGCCAGCTTCGAGCCCTTGCCCGGCGAGCGCAGCATCATCAGGAAATCCGGGTCGCGGCGGCGCACGGCTTCGTCGGCATGGCCCTGCTCGTCCACCTGCTCGACACCGAGCAGGCAGTCGCCCAGTCCTTCCGCGCGGCTGCGCAGTGCGGCCAACGTCTCCGGTTCAACCATCAGGTCCGGGTTGATGAAGGCCAGCCATGGACTGTGCGAATCGGCCACGCCCTGGTTGTTGGCGGCGGCAAAGCCGGGATTGTCCGGATTGCCGACGAGACGCACGCGCGGGTCGTGGCTGGCATGGCGCTGCACGATATCCAGCGTGCCATCCATCGAGCCATTGTCGATCACCCGGATCTCGGCCACGTCCTGCGCCTGGCGCAGACGCGAGAGGCAGGCGTCGATGGTGCTGCCGCTCTGGTAGGTGACGACGATGGCGGCAATGGCAACATTCAAGCAGGAGGCTCCGGCGCGGAAGACGAGACGAACAGGTCACCCTGTTCCTTCGGCATTATCGCCTGCCGCATGCGCTGCTGCAGATCGGCACGCAGGCCATGCAGCGGATCGTGCATGAGGAAGTCAGCCAACCGTGGCACCCACCCCGGCCAGCGCGCGGCCAGGGCCTCGAGATCGCCATCACGGCTGACCGCCTCCCCTTCCCGGCTGACGAAGGCGGTCTCGCACAGCACGTTGCGCCATCCCAGGCCAGCCATGCGCAGGCTCAGGTCCACCAGTGCCGCGTTCCAGCCGGCGTAGCTGTCCACGTCCAGGCCGCCGGCGCGGCGACGCGCGTTGCCGCGCACCAGTACCGCGTGGGTGACCGCCGAGGGCAGCTCCGGATGCAGCACCGGCAGCGTGGCACAGGTGTGTGCCAGCAGCGCCGGGTCCTCCGGTTCCGGATTGATCTCGCCCAGCCGCGGCCATGCAGCGGTTTCGCCGGCATTGCACCACGGGGTTGCGGTGGCGATGGCGGCGTCGCGGGCGAAGGCATCCTGCAGCTGCTGCAGCCAGCCCGGCGCGGGCACGCTGTCCGGCGCCAGCACCGCCACGTCCATGCCCTCGCAGGCGCGCAGCATCTCATCCAGATGGGCGACCTCGCCCAACGGCCGCGCGCGGCGGGTGTATTCGGCCTGCAACGGCGTATGCGCCAACCAATGCTCCACCACCGCCTGCGCACGCGGGCCGGTCTGCGCGTCATCGGCCAGCCAGACCGCGGTTCCCGGCGCGGTGCCGGCATCCAGCGCGGCCAGGCAGCGGTCGAGCGCGGCATCGTCCACGCACAGCGGCAACAACACGATCGCCCCCATCCCGCCTCCGTGGTTGTCGGTAGCCACAGCCTAGCACTGGGAGGGTATCGGCCGGGTTGCACCCGGCGCCTGCAGAGGCCAGAGCCAGAGCCGAAGCAACAGCCGGAGCAAAAGCTGGGTTCCTGGGGGATGGCGGGGTGGGTCCGGTTGCGGGGGCCGCTGCAAGTCCCCCTCCGGGGCCCGGCCCAGCCGCTGGCGGCTGTGCGTTCGGGCGCTTGCGAAGCAATGCTTCGCAAGCAAAGCGCCCTCACCCATGTAAGCTCGGTCGCCGCTTGCTCGTGTGCGCAGTCCTGCGCACACGGCAAGACCGGGGTTGGGCGTCCTGCTCAACCCGCCCGAGGCATGCCTCGGGCCCATGCGGCTCACGCCCCCACAACCGGACCCACCCCGCCTTCGACAGATCTCTGCGATCTGCAGTAGATCCACGCCATGCGTGGATGAATCTCCATCGGAATCGAATATTTCGAATTGGAATCGAAAAGCATCCACGCATGGCGTGGATCCAGCGTGTCGACCAAGGTCGACACCTACCAACAGCCGCGGGAATCTGTCAGAGGCGGGGCGGTGTGGGTTGGCAGGACCGTTGGCGCCATGGATGGCGCCATCGAGCCCCCATGGAAGGGTTTACGGCGTGTCCTGACAACCCACACCGCCCCGCCATCCCCCAGAAACCCGCTGTTGCTGTTGCTGTTGCTGTTGCTGTTGCTGTTGCTCCAGCTCTGGCCTCTGCGGGTGCCGGGCGCAGCCCGGCCGTAACCCCTTACTTCTTTGCGCGCGGCTGGTTCAGCGGTTCCATCGCGCGGAAGCGCTGGCTGTACTCGTCGGTCAGGGTGCGTGCCTCCTGCCCGTTGCGCACGATGCTCGGCGTCAGCAGCACGATCACCTCCGAACGGCGGCTGGTGCGGCTCTTCTGCCCGAACAGTGCGCCCACCACCGGAATCCGGCTCAGGCCGGGGATGCCGCTGCTGCCATCGGTGCCCGTGTCGGTGATCAGGCCGGCCAGCATGATGGTGTCCCCGCTCTGCACCGCCGCTTCGGTCGACAGCTTCTTGGTGGAAATACGCGGGTTGCAGTTGCGCTCCGTCGGATTGCAATTGTCCGGCACGTTGGAGGCACTGCTCACTTCCTGCACGATGTCGAGGAACACGGTGCCATCACGGGTCACGCGCGGCCGCACCTTCAGGATCACGCCGGTGTCGATGTACTGCACCGAACTGTAGGTGCCGGCGCCGATACCGGTGTTCACCGTGGTGGTGTTGATCGGCACCTTGTCACCCACGTTGAGCGTGGCCTCGGCGTTGTTGCGCACGAACACCGAGGGGGTCTGCAGCAGGCGCACATCGGTGACCTTGTCCAGCGCGCTGACCACCGCCGCGCCATTGTGGCCGGTGAACGCCCAGCCAAGGCCTTCGCCACCGGTCGCGGCACCGGCAAAGCTGCTCCAGGAGCCGCCGGCGGCGGCCGGCAGGGTCACGCCGGCCAATGCGCCGGTCAGCGCGCGCCCGGCCACCGCGTTGTCGAAGAACCAGTTCACGCCGTACTTCAGGTCACCCTCCAGTGCGACCTCGGCCACCTGCGCTTCGATATGCACCTGCAGCGGCATCACGTCCAGCTTCTCGATCACTTCGCGGATCGAGCGCCAGGCCTGCGGGGTCGAGCGCACCAGCAGGGTGTTGGTTTCCTCCACCGCCGACACGCCCACGCGATCGCCTTCCACTTCCAGGCTGACGCTGACGTTGCCGGACTGGCGCTGCGGCAGGTTCATGCTGCCGTTGCCGGTGCCACTGGAGCCACTGCCCGGCGTCGAACCGAAATTGCTGCTGTTGTTGCTGTCCATGCCACGCTCACCGTCGCTGCCCAGCTGCGACGGCATTGCACCCGGTGCCAGCGAGGCCGGGCTGGAGCCGCCGCGATTGCCGCTGCTGGCGAAGGCTTCACTGAGGCGTTCGGCCAGATCCCGCGCCTTGATGTAGCGCAGCTCATAGGAGAACAGGCGGGCGCTGCCACCGGCGGTATCGATGCGGTCCAGCCACTGCTGGATCTGGTCCAGGTAACGCACCTGCGGGGTGATCACCAGCACCGCGTTGGCGTTTTCCAGCGGCAGGAAGCGGAACATGCCGGCGCTGGGCGTCTTGCTCTCCTCGCCGAACACCTTCTCCAGATCGGCGGCCACCTGCTCGGCCTTCCCCGACTGGATCGGGAACACGCCCACCGACATGCCCGACAGCCAGTCGACGTCGAAGATCTCGACAGTGCGCATGTAGTTTTCCAGCTCGGCGCGGGTACCGCCCAGGGTGATCACGTTGCGGCCGCTGTCGACGTTGACGATGGCGTTGGGGCGCGCGTACGGCTCCAGCACCTTCTTCATTTCAGTTGCGGAGATGAACTGCAGCGGGATCACCCGCACCTCGAAACCGCGTGCGCTGGCCGCCGGCGCCGTACTCGGTGCGACGGTGCCGGCCAATGCCTGATCGGCGGCGACGATGTTGTAGCGGCCGCCGCTGTAGACCATGCGGGCATTGTTCCAGCCCAGCACCATCTCCAGCAGGTTCAACGCCTGCGCCGGCGACACCGGCTTGGGCGTGGCCAGGGTGACTGTGCCCTGCACCCCCGGTGCGATCACGTAGTTCTGGCCCAGCATGTCACCGAGGATGGCCTTGACCACCGCATGCACCGATTCGCCTTCGAAATTGAAGGTTGCTTCACCGGTGCTGGCGCCATGCAGTGCCGGAGCCGGTGCGCGTGCTGCTTCGCGGTTGATCATGGTGCCGGTGCCACGGCGGATCACCGCCTGCGGAGCGCCCTGGGCGTCACGGGCAGCATCAGCGGCGACTTCGGCCGCCTGGCCGGCCTCGGCAGTGGGCGACAGATTGCCCTTGCGCTGCACATGCGGTGCGGACACGGTGCTGCAGCCGACCAGCAGCGCGAGGGCAAAGGACCAGGGAAGGAAACGCAGGCTCATGCATTCACTCTATCGGTTGGTGCCATCGCCCGGGGGCGGCGACGGTTGTTGCTGCTGTTGTTGTTGCTGCAGCTGGCGGCGACGGGCCTGGATGCGTTCGCGAATGGCCTGCATCTGCGCTTCGCTGGGGCCGTTGTTGTTGGCAGGCGGTGTGGCGGCCGCCGCAGCCGAGGATGCCGGCGCACTGCCAGCAGGCGACGGCGATGCGGTTGCCGCAGCCGGCGGCGGTGCCGGCGGAGCGCCTGCCGGGGGCGGCACAACGATCGCACCGGCCGGTGGCGCACCGTTGGCGCCGCGCAGCACGGTCGGCGGTTCCCCCCCCTGCCCGTTGAATACCGCCAGTTCCAGCACCTGGTTGCCACCGGGGCCGATCACGGTGGCCTGGCGCGGCTGCAGTGCGACCAGCTGCCAGCCGTCGACGGCTTCACCGTTGAGGCGCAGGCGCAGCGAGCGGTTCTGTTCGGTGGTGAAGGTGGCCATGCCGAAGTCGCCGGTCAGCAGCACGCCGGTCAGGCGCAGCGCGGCGCTGGCGGCGGGCTCGCTGCCGCCGAGCAGGTAGGGCTTCGGCCTGCGGTCCTCGGCGAACAGCGGTCGCTCGCCGATCGCGCTGTAGCTGTCGGCACTGGCCATGCGTTCTGCAACCAACGGCGGCAGCACCGGCAACGAAGGCACCGCATCGGCATCACCGTCCGCACCTGGCAGCTGGCTGCCCAGACCGAAGCCGGTGGCCAGCCAGACCGCTGCCGCCCAGCCGGCCAGTGCCAGCAGGAAGCCGGTGCGAAGGCTGATCTGCTCAAGCTTCATCGGCCACCTCCTGCCCTTCTTCCGGCGCAGCCGGTGCGGCGGCCGGTGCAGGTGTGGCCGAAGGCGGTTGCGGCGCCGCGCCCGGTTCGGCTGCAGGTGCCGGCGCAGCGCCATCGGCCGCAGCACCGGGCAGCAGGTAACCGGCCAGTTCGAACGACACGTCCAGGCCGAGCCCGGACTCGTTGGGCGACTGCTGGAAGCGCTGCGCGATCAGGTTGAGGTTGTCGACGAACAGGCGCGGGCTGCCGGTTTCCAGGCTGTGCAGCACCGTGGCCAGTTCGGCCACACCGCAACGCAGGCGCACCTGCATGGCCACGCGCACGAATTCGGCGTCACGGCGGTTGTCGGTCAGTGGCGTGCGGTTGCTGATGGTGCAGCTGCGGTTGCCCGGGCTGGCCATCGCCACCGCATCCTGCAGCTTCGCGCCCAGCGCAGCGGCCGCAGCTTCGGCGGTGGCTTCGCGCAGGAAGCCCGGCCGCTGCTGCAGTGCCTCGCGGGTGGCGCGCAGGCGCTGTTCGATCTGCGGCTGCTGCTGCAGCTGCGCCTGCACGCGCTGCTCGCGCTCGCGCAGGGCAGCCACGTCGGCGTCGATTTCGCGCAGTGGCTGGGTGAACCAGGGGTGCACCAGCAGCAGGTACGCCAGACCCAGCACTGCCAGCAGCAGCGCCAGTGCCAGCCAGCGGTCACGGCGTGCGCTTGGCATCGGCATCGGCCGCCTCCCGTGTCGGGGCCGCAGCCGGCAACGGCTGCAGTTCGGCGGTCATGGTGAAGCGGTCACGGCCACTGGCTGCGCCATCGGCCTGCAGTACGCCGGTCAGGTTGACCTTGCGCCACTGCGGTGCGTCCTGCAGCAGCTGCACCAGCTGCGAGGCCTCGCGGCTCAGGCCGATCAGCTGCAGGTTGTTGTTCTCGATGGCCAGCTTTTCCAGGTAAGTGCCCTCCGGCAGGCGCCGGGTCAGTTCATTCCAGATTTCCACCGTTCCGGCGCGCTGGCTGCGCTGCTTTTCCAGGAATGCGGCACCATCGATCAGCGCCTGCAGCTGCGCGCGTTCGCTGGCGACACCACGCGCACTGCGTGCACTGCGCTCGACCTGCGCACGCAGTTCGTCGGCGGCGGCGCGGCGGTTGTCGAGCAGCTGCAGGGCCGCCAGCACCAGCATCACCAGCGCGGCCACGGCCAGCAGCACATTCCAGCGCCGCGTCGGGTCTGCCCGCAGCTGGCGCTGCCCCGGTGGCAGCAGATTCACCTGCAGGGATTCACCCTCGGTGTCGATGGCATCGACACCGGCCAGTGCATCGGCCCATTCGCCTACGCTGGCCCGCCACGCCTCAAGCTGGCGCAGTGGCCAGGCGATCAGTTCGACCTGCAGCTGGCCCTCGGCGGCGCCCCCGAGTTCACGCACGTCATAGCTGACCTGGCTGGATTCGAACGGCGTCTGGCGGTCGATCTCGAAACCGACCACGGCGCGCAGCCGGTCGGCCGCAGCCGCAGGTAGGCGCAGATGACGACGCAGTACCTCGCTGGCCGGCAGCAGCCACACCCGCGGCAGGCTGCGCAGTCGCGGTTCCAGCACGCGGTCCAGTTCGGCCGGCGACAGCGGCCATGGCACGCTGGCAACTGCTTCGCGGCGTTCTCCGGCCTCTCGCCAGACCTGCAGCTGCTCACCCTGGCGCTGCAGCAGCAGGCGCGCCTGTGCCCAGCCCAGTGCCCACTGCCAACGTGCCGGCACCCAGGCCAGCAGCGATTGCCGCCACCAGCGCAGGAAACGGCCGGCGCCAGGGCCGATCCGGCCCTGCACCTGCCGCACACTGTCCTGCCATGCCGTCATCTTGCTGTCATTCCCTGCTCCCAGCGAAGCACTGTGTAGGACCGCCCGGGAACCCCGCCCGAGCCATTGCGTACCACTGCCTGCAACACCGACCGGCGTCCACTGCCGTCGGTTGCACGAGACTCGATACTATAGGTGCCGCTGCTGCTGGCAAGCGTTGTCGCACCGCCAGCGGTATCTGCGTCACGCTCCTGCTGTGCGCGCTGCGCCAGCACGGTATCCGCATCCAGGCCCAGTGCGGTCAGCACCGGCGCGCTGGCGAACTGGGGATCCGGGCGTGCCTGGCGGCTGTACAGGGTCAGGTGCGGCAGCATGGCCTTGTACAGCGGGCCGCGCATGCCCAGTACCCGCTGCAGTTCACCGAGCGTCTCGAAACGCTTGTTGCGTGGGCCATACGGCAACCCCGCCGCCGCATAGTCCGGGGCTTCGGCACCGCCGCCCGGCTGCAGCAGGCTGTCTTCATCACGCCAGTCGACAATGGCACCGGCCAGCTGCCGGGCTGCCCCTTCGTCTTCGCCGAGCGCCTTGAGGAACGCGGTCAGCAAGGTCACGTCGACCAGGTTCAGGTTGATCTTGCCGTTCTCGTCCAGCACCTTGATCTCGATGCTGGCGTCATCGAACTGCCAGCGGTAGGTTCGGCCATCAGCGCGCCAGGGCGCCCGCAGCGGATCGGCGGACAGGCGCAGCAGCGCGTACTCCAGGCCGGCGCGCGCCCGTTCCTGGCCGCGTGCATCGTCATCCAGCACCCGCTGCTGCAGATGCTCGACCCGTGCGCTCAGCGCGAACGCACCGACCAGCGCGGTCATCAATGCGATCAACCACAGCACCAGTACCAGTGCCGCACCGTGTTGCCGGTTCATCGCGCGCCTCCGCTGCCACCGTTGCGCGGCGCCACCACCAGCGTCGGCCAGGGCGCGCCCCTGGCCGGGACGATCTTGATCTCCACCAGCATCGGCAGGCGGCGGGTATCGTCCCAGCGCGGCATCCAGTCGCTCACCTGGCCGGTACTGGCATCGATGCCGCGATAGCGAAGTTGTACCGACTTCAGGTTTTCCGCCAGCACTTCCGGCGGGCGCGGCGGGTTCTCGGCGATGCGCTCGCCTTCCTGCAGCAGCACCAGGTCCAGCAGCAAGCGCTGCTGGCCATCGCGGCCGTCCACCTGCAGCGCGTGCAGGTAGGGTCCGCCGCGGCCGAGGTAGCCCGGCAGATCGGCGGCGAACAACATGCGCTGCTCTTCGCCCTGGAAGAAGATCGGTTCGCGGGTGGGATCGGGTACTTCCAGCGGCGCGCGCAGCGCACCGGCCAGCTGCCGCCGCAACAGCGCCTGCACCGCGCGCATGCGCTCACTCTCGGCCGCGATCTGCTCGCCACGCTGACTGACCGCCATTGCCGAGCGGACGCTGGCGAACGCCAGCGCCAGGCCACCGGCCAGCAGCACCGTGGCCAGCATCACTTCAACCAGCGTGAAACCCGCGGCGCGGCGCTTCATCGCGCGCTCTCCAGGTCCGGCGGCAGCAGGCGCAGGCTGCGCCAGCGCAGCTGCTCGCGTTCGCTGTCGCCCCAACGCACCTGCAGCTGCAGTTCGGCCAGCCAGGGGGCACCGGCCGACTGTGACTGCACGGCGTTGCCGGCACGTGGCTCCACCCACGGCTGCACCTGCAGCTCCCAGTGGTAGCGTCCCTGTTCCCAGTCGCCCTGCTGGCTACCCACCTGCAGTGGCGTGGCGACACCGGTTTCGGCCAGCAGCGACTGCGCATGCAGTATCGCGCGCGTGCGCAGCTCGGCCTCGCGCACCTGCCTGGCACCACCGGACAGACTGCCCAGCAGCAGGGTCAGCGCCAGCCCGAGCAGGGCAAAGGCGATGATCACTTCCAGCAAGGTAAAGCCGCGAATGTGCCGCTTCATTGTGCCCGCCAGGGGCCGGAGCGGACCTCACCGGTCAGCCAGCCCACGTCGATGCGCCATTCGGCATCGTCACGCTGCAGCCGGATGCGGCCACCGCTGGAGCCACCATCGGGATGGAACTCGATCACGCCCTGCCCTGGCGCGGTGGCCAGCTGCGCGGCGCCTTCGAACTGCACCTGCAGCTGTGCCGGCACGTCACCATGGCGCTGGTTGGCGCCTTCCCAGCGCCGCTTTGCCGGTTCGATGACAAAGCGCTGCGGCTCGCCGCGGGCGATCGCCTGCGCGCGTACTACCCGCAGCTGGTTGGCGATGTCCTTGCCGGCGCTGCGCAGCTGCATGCCGGCGAAGCCGCGCGACAGGCCGGCGGCGGTAATCAGGCCGATCGCTGCGATCAGCGCGATCACCAGCAGCATTTCCAGCAGCGACAGGCCTGCTGCGCGCCTGCCGTGCAGGCGCGGGCGAGGCAGCCGGCGCGGCAGGAAATACGTCATGCAGGATTACGGCTGGTAGCGGATGTCGGCATCGACGCTGCTGCCGCCGGCCTTGCCATCCTTGCCGAGGCTGATCAGCTCGTACGGCTGGCCTTCGCCCGGCGCACGGTACTCCAGCGCGTGGCCCCACGGGTCGTTCAGGTCAGCCGGCTTGGCATACGGCCCCAGCCAGCCACCGACACCCGCCGGTGCGGTCACCAGATCGTTGAGCGAGCCGGGCAGCTTGCCGGTATCGATCTGGTAATTGTCGACCTTGGACGCAACGGTCTGCACCTGCGCCTTGGCGATGTTGGCCTTGCCGCGATCGGCGCCGCCCAGCACGCGGCTGGCGACCAGGGTCAGCACCGCACCGATCAGCACGATGACGATGATGATTTCCAGCAGGCTCATGCCCGACTGGTTGCGCGCGGCGGTGAAGGAAAGGCGGATCGGTCGACGGGAAGCAATCATGGTCGGTCCTTTCAGTTGCGGAGTGTCGGGGTTGCGTAGGGATCCATCGTCAACCGATGGCATTGGTCAGGTCGTACAGCGGTACCAGCACGGCAACGATCACCGCACCGACCACCGAGGCCAGCACCAGGGTGATCGCCGGCACCATCGCCGCCAGCAGGCGGTCGATGCGCCGGGCGCTGTCCTGTTCGAAGGTATCGGCGGCTTTCAGCAGCATGGTATCGAGTGCACCGGATTCCTCGCCGACCTGGATCATCTGCAGCGCCAGGCGCGGGAAACGCTTGCCGCGCGACAGCGCCAGCGACAGGCCGGTACCGTTCTTCACTTCATCCGCGGCGGCTTCCACATCGGCGGCCAGCGCGCGGTTGCCCAGCACGTTGCGGGCGATGCCCAAGGCACCCAGCAACGGCACGCCATTGCGCAGCAGGGTGCCCAGCGTGCGGGCCAGCCGCGCGGTTTCCAGTTCGCCGAGCAGGCGGCCGATGCCGCGACGCTGCAGCAGCCAGCCATCCAGCGCCAGCCGGAAGGCCGGTTGCCGCGCCTTGCGTTCGAAGAACAGCGCAAGTATCCCTGGCACCACCAGCAGCAACACCCACCAGTCGCGCACGAACAGGCCCAGCTGCAGCACCGCGTTGGTGAACCACGGCAGCGCCACATCCAGGCTTTCGTACATCTGCGCGAACTGCGGCACCACGTAGCCGAGCAGGAACAGCAGCGCGCCACCCACCACCACCAGCAGGATGGCCGGGTACACCAGCGCGTTGATCACCTTGCCCTGCAACGCGCGGCTGCGTTCGAGGTAGTCGGCCAGGCGCTGCAGGGTTTCGTGCAGGCTGCCGCCGGCTTCACCGGCCCGCACCATGTTCACGTACAGGCGCGAGAACAACCCATGCTGGCGCTCCAGTGCGGTCGACAGCGGCGCGCCACCGCGCACCACATCGCGGATGTCGGTGATCGCGCGGCGCGAGCGTTCGTCTTCGGGCAACCCGAGCAGGATCGACAGCGCGCGATCCAGCGGCTGGCCTGCACCGAGCAGTGTCGCCAGCTGCTGGGTGAACTGCAGCAATGCCGCACCCTGCAGCGGCCGTTGGCGGAACAGGTTGCGCCAGGTACTGCCACCGATCGCACCGCCATCGGCCAGCTGGGTCTCCATCGGCAGATGGCCCTGGTCCTGCAGGCGCGCGACCAGCTCGGCCTCGCTTGCCGCTTCCATCTGCCCGTCGAAGATCTCGCCGTGCGGATTCAGTGCCTTGTAACGGTAGGTCGGCATGTCAGCCCCGGCGTCCTGCGCGCATCAGCTTTCCTCGGTGACACGCAGCACTTCCTCGATGGTCGTCTGACCACTGAGGGCCTTGGACAGACCATCTTCGTACATCGTGCGCATACCGGCTTCGCGGGCAATGCGTTCGATCTCGCCCATGCCGTCGCGGCGCATCACCGCGCGCCGCAGCGCGTCGTTCATCACCAGGAATTCCATGATGGTGGTCCGGCCGAGGTAACCGGTCGGCGCCAGCGCGGAGGGCTTCGGGCGGTACAGGTGGATCGGTCCTTCCGGCTGCAGGCGGCGCAGCTCGAAGCGTTCGATCTCCTCCGGCGAGGCTTCATAGCGCTCGGCATGGGTCGGCTCCAGCCGACGCACCAGGCGCTGGGCCAGGATGCCGTTGATGGTGGAGGTAAGCAGGTAGTCTTCCACGCCCATGTCGAGCAGGCGGGTGATGCCGCCGGCTGCGTTGTTGGTATGCAGGGTGGACAGCACCAGGTGGCCGGTCAGCGCCGACTGGATCGCGATGCGCGCGGTTTCCAGGTCGCGCATTTCGCCGATCATGATGATGTCCGGGTCCTGGCGCACGATGCTGCGCAGGGCGTTGGCGAAGTCCAGGCCGATCTGCGGCTTGGCCTGGATCTGGTTGATGCCTTCGATCTGGTATTCCACCGGGTCTTCGACCGTGATGATCTTGACGTCGGCAGTGTTCAGCTGGCTCAGCGCGGTGTACAGCGTGGTGGTCTTGCCTGAACCGGTCGGGCCGGTCACCAGCAGGATGCCGTGCGGCTGTTCCAGCACCTTGCGGAACTGCGGCAGGAAGGCGTCAGTGAAACCGAGACGATGGAAATCGAACACCACCGTTTCGCGGTCCAGCAATCGCATCACCACGCTTTCGCCGTGCGCGGTCGGCACCGTGCTCACGCGCAGGTCCAGCTCCTTGCCCTGCACGCGCAGCATGATGCGGCCGTCCTGCGGCAGGCGGCGCTCGGCGATGTTGAGCCGGGCCATGATCTTGATGCGGCTGATCACCGCAGCAGTGAGGTTGGCCGGCGGGCTTTCGCCTTCCACCAGCACGCCATCGACGCGGTAACGCACCTTCAACCGGCTTTCGAACGGTTCGACATGGATGTCCGAAGCGCGCAGCTCCACTGCACGCTGGATCACCAGGTTGACCAGGCGGATCACCGGCGCTTCCGAGGCGAGGTCACGCAGATGCTCGATGTCATCGACCGCACCGCCCTCGCCATCGGCGGTTTCGACGATCGCGCCCATCGCGCTGCGGCCCTGGCCGAACCAGCGTTCGACCAGGTCATCAATTTCTGCGCGCATGCCCAGCACCGGTGTCACCGGTACACCCAGTGCCAGCTGCACGGCCTGCTGCGGATAAGGATCATGGGCATCGGCCAGCCACAGCCGGACCCCCTGTTCATCCAGCGCCAGCGGGCAGACATGGAACTGCTTGAGGAAGCGCAGCGACAACGGCAAGCCTTCCGCCAGCCCTTGTGGCGGTGCTTCCGGCAGCTGTTTGCCTTCCAGCAGCGGCAGCCCCAGCACTTCGGCGCTGGCCTGGGCCTGGTCACGCTCGGAGACCAGCCCCAGCCGCACCAGCAGGCCCAGCAGGCTGCCGCCGGCCTCTGCGTGCAGCGGCCGCGCACGTGCCAGATCGCCTTCCTTCAGCCGGCCGCGCGCCAGCAGCGCATCCAGGATGCGGCCTTCAGCGTCGTCGGCAGCGGCGGTAGCAGCAAGCGCGTTCACATGACTCTCCTGTCAATCGGCTCGACTTTAACAGTTAAGCCATGATTTCCGCCGCCCCTGCGCCACCTTTCGTAAAAAGACGAAGCCCGTCACATGGGATGACGGGCTTCGGCCATTCAACTACGACAGTTCAAGCTTACTGCGTGGCGAGAATGCTCACCCCGTTGTAGGCCGCTTCACCCACCACCTTGATGTAGTAGGTGGCCGCCACCGGCTTGGTCACCCGCACCGTCTCGGAGGTGCCCGGACGGGTCGACTTGGCGTCGTTGTCGCTGGCACTGGGCTCACGGCCTTCAGCCACGTAGACCGAAACGTTGCCGGTGCCACCGTAGGTGATCACGCTGAACTGCTTGCCGGCAGCCGCTTCGAAGCTGTAGAGCTTGCTGCTGCCGGCCGCACCGGACAGGCCACCGACGGCGGCCTTGTTGGTCAGCGGCGTGGCCACCGGCCCGCAGTTCTCGGTGCACGGTTCTTCCAGTGCCTTGGCCAGCGCGGCCTTGGCATCGAGGATGCCGGTACCGATCGGCGTGGCTGCCGGGATGGCGACCGGGAACGGACGTGCGGTTTCCTTCAGCAGGGTACGCATCGCGGCCGGGGTCAGCGGATCCTTGCCCTTGGCGATCAGTGCGCTCTGCACCAGTGCAGCAACGGCGGCCACATGCGGCGAGGCCATCGAGGTACCGCCCATGCCCATGTAGCCCGGCGTGCCCGATTCCGGCGTGGTCGCCGCATTGGAGCCGGTCTGCCAGATGTAGCCACCCGGGTTGCCGTCGACACTGCCGCCGCCACCCGGACCGGACAGGTCCACGCGGGTGCCGTAGTTGGAGTAGTAGGTGATGCCGCCGGTGATGCGCGTGGCACCCACGGTCACCACGCCTTCGCAGCTGGCCGGACGGTACTTGGATGCGTTGTCGGCTTCATTGCCCGCCGCGACCACCACCGTGGTGCCACGCGAGATCGCGCCGTTGATGGCGTCCTGGTAGGTGCTGCCGCAGGTACCGCTGCCGCCCAGGCTCATGTTGATGATCTCGGCCGGGTTGGTGTTGGCCGGGATGCCGGTCACCGTGCCACCCGATGCCCAGACCACCGCGTCGGCGATGTCGGACAGGTAGCCGCCGCACTTGCCCAGCACACGTACCGGCAGCACCTTGGCCTTGTAGGCGACACCGGCCATGCCGACGCCGTTGTTGGTCTGCTCGGCCACGGTGCCAGCGACGTGGGTGCCGTGCCAGGAACTGTCCTCGGCCAGCGAGCCGTCATAGCACTCGTTGTCGTTCTCGACCCAGTCACCGTAGTCCTGCGCACCCGGCACACGATCGTTGGTCGGGCGCCGCGAGGTCTCCGCATCGCTGATGAAGTCGTAACCCTCCAGCAGGTTGCCGACCAGGTCCGGATGCTGCGGCAGGATGCCGGTATCGATCACCGCCACCACGATGCCCTCACCCTGCGAGACATCCCATGCCGCCGGTGCGTTGATGCCGCCGACCGCATTGTGCAGATGCCACTGGTTCTGCTGGTAGAAGGGATCGTTCGGCACCAGCGCCGGCTGTACGTTGCCGGCACGCAGTTCGGTGCGGCGCAGCTTCACGTCGGCTTCGGCGTACTGCACCGACGGGTCGGCCTGCAGTTCCTTCAGCACACGCTGCAGTTCGGCCGGGGCCAGGCGGCCCTGCACGCGGATCAGGTCCGCACCGGTAGCGAGCTTGCGTACCACCTGCGGGCCGAGGGTACTGGCACGTGAGGTACCGCCGGACAGGCTGGCCCGGGTCAGCGCCGACTGCACGGTGGACAGCTTCGCCGAGCGGTCGGTGGCGGCGGCAGCGCCGGCCCGGTACTTGACGATGATGCGCTCGGTGCCCGGCTGGGCGGTGCTGGCCTGGCGCACCGGTTCGCGGGTCGGCAGGCCGGCGGCGTGGACGGCACCGACGGCCGTCATCGACAGCACGGCGGCGGCAAGCACATTGATGCGAAGGTTCTGCTTCTTGATCACGTCGAATTCCTCTTCTGGGTCATGGATCGAACCAACACTGCGGCCATCATTCCTTGACGACTCCCGGCCGGCCCAGCCGGGATTGCCGTGACCTCCCCCCAGGCCCTCACTGCAGGTGCTGCGCCGGCGTGGGTGGCCGCCGGCGCGATGGAGTGGCTTACCAGCCGAAGCCGGCACCGACGCCAACCGAGCTGTCGTCGCTGCTGAAAGCACCGCCGAAGGTCACCGTGGCGCGATCGCTGATCGCACGCTGGTAGCCCAGCGACAACGCCGACTCGCCGCCCTGGAAACCAATGCCGACGCCGACCCGGTTCTGGGTGCGGATACCGGCGGCACTGGTGGCCATGTTGAGCATCGCCGCGCTCATCGCACCCTGGCGGTCGATGCGGCGATCCATGTGGCGCAGGCGTCCGTCGATCTCGCCCTTGAACACATCGAAGCTGTCGGCGACGGCCTGGACGCGGCTGTCGGTGTAGCTGTTGGCCGTGGCCATGCCACGGTCGAGCTGGCCCTTGTTGACCGCATCGGTGGCCGTGGTACCCGCCGCCACATTGGTGACCTGGCGCTCGTTGCCTTCACTGCCCACCGAGACCGTGTTGGCACGATCGGCAACCGAGCCCTGGCCCAGCGCCACGGCATTTGCCGCAGTGGCATTGGCGCCCTGGCCGATGGCCGTGGACGAAGCGCCACTGGCGACGGCGCCCTCGCCCATGGCGACGGCATTGAAGCCCGTCGCGGGAGTGCCAACCGGAATCCCGGCACCGGCGGCAGCAGCGGTCGGCGTGCCCTGCACACGCGCGGTGCTGGCCGGTGCCGCGTCGGCCGTTGCAGGTGCATCAGCGGTGCTTGCCAGCGGGCTCTCATCCAGCGAGGCACTCATCGCGCGCAGGTTGGCAGTCCCGGCACGCGAGCCACCGGCGGTTCTGCGGTCGATCTCGCTGACCTTGCGGTCCAGCGCGCCGAGCGCATCGCCGACGTTGCTGTAGGTGGCGCCCTGGATCACGTAGTTCGGGGCCACGAACACCCCCTGCATGCCGACGCTGGCACCACCGCCGAGGAAGCTGGCGGCATCGCTGAGCGACTGGAACAGCTGGCCGCCGTTGATCGCCTGGCGACTGCCCGCAGCGATGCTGCCGGCACCGACGTTGTCGATGGTGGTGCCCTGGAAGCCGGACAGGGTCAGGCGGTCACGGCTGGCGTCGTCGTAGCCGACCGCGCTGGCCGCGGTGGTTTCCACGGTGGCGATGCGCGAATCGAAATCGCCCACGCGCGTTTCCACCGCACCCACCCGCTGGTTGGTGACGTTGAGCTGGGAGCCGGTGATGGCATCGCTGCTGCCGGCGGCGATGCGGCCATCGGCCACATTGACGATGCGGCGCGTGGCCGGACCCTCGGTGCCGTTGCCACCGCCGACCGACACCACGTTGGCATCGAGCGCACGCGAACCTGCGCCCAGTGCCACCGAGTTGGCACCGGATGCGCCGGCGCTGGTACCCAGCGCAAGTGCACCATTGCCGATCGCCATCGCATTGGCACCCAGTGCATTGCTGCGTGCGCCGCTGGCGCTGGCCGCCGAACCGATCGCGGCGGCATCACTGCCGCTGGCGCTGGCGATACCTGCGCCGGTGGCCTTGACGTAACGCGCCGTGCCATCAGCGGTTGCGGCGACCGCATCAAGCTGGCCGCGATTGACCGCATCGGTGCGCTCGGTACCGGCGGCGACGCGGGTGATCTGACGATCACTGGTGCTGCTGCCCACCGACACGGTGTTGGCACGGTCGGCCACCGAGCCTGCGCCCAGTGCGATGCTGCCGGCCGCCGACGCGTTGGCACTGACACCCACCGCAGTGGCATTGGCGCCGGTGGCCTTGCTGCCGTAACCCACTGCAGTGCCAAGGCGACCACTGGCTTCGGCATAGCTGCCCAGCGCCGAAGCGCCGTCGGCCGAAGCATTGGCGCGGAAACCACTGGCCTGCGACTGGGTGCCGCTGGCCGTGGCCTGCGCGCCGCTGGCAGTGCTGTAAGCGCCCTTGGCCTGGGCGCCGGCGCCGGTAGCACTGGCGCCGAGTTCGCTGGCGCTGGCGCCACTGCCCACGGCTACGCTGTCGACACCAGCAGCCTGCGCCGCGTTGCCGAGCGCCGCCGCATTGTTGCCGGTGGCGAGCGCATCGAAGCCCACGGCCGTGGCATTGCCGGCCATGGCATTGGCACCACTGCCCAGCGCGGTGGCGCCGTTGCCGATGGCGTTGGCCGCGTTGCCGGCGGCCAGTGCGTTGTCACCGTCCACCAGGGCACCGGCCTCGCCATCGGCATTGCCGCTGGCCTGGAACTGCCGGCTGGTCTTGTCGGCGACGCTGGCGACTGCATCCAACTGGCCTTTGTTCACCGCATCGGTGGCTTCGGTACCGCCTGCGACATGGGTGACCTGGCGCTCACCGCCCGCCTTGCCGACGGCCACAGTGTTGTCACGGTCGGCCTTGGATCCGGCGCCGAGCGCGACGCTGTTGTTGCCATTGGCGGTGGCGTTGGCACCCAGCGCGGTGGCGCTGCTGCCCGCCGCCCACGAATTCCAGCCGATCGCCGTGGCGTAGTCTTCGGTGGCCCACGCGCCCGCACCGAATGCCGCGGCACCGGTGCCACTGGCACGCGACGGGATCAGGCCGAAGAAGGTGCTGCCACCGATCGCCACGCTTTCTTCGCCACTGGCTTCGCTGGACTGACCGACCGCTACTGCACCGGTACCGGCGGCGGCGGCACCGAAGCCGACCGCCGTGGTGTTGGCGCCACTGGCCGCCGAACCGTAGCCCAGTGCCGTGCCGAGCCGACCGCTGGCTTCGGCATAACCGCCGACAGCGGTAGTGCCATCGGCGGACGCGGCGCTGCGGAAGCCGCTGGCCAATGCCTGGGTGCCGCTGGCATTGGCTTCGGCGCCGCTGGCGGTGCTGTACGCACCACTGGCCTGCGCACGCGCACCGGTGGCTGTGGCGCCCAGTTCACTGGCGCTGGCGCCGGTACCGAGCGCCAGGCTGTCTTCGCCGGTGGCCTGTGCCGTGCTGCCCAGGGCAGCCGCGTTGCTACCGGTGGCCAGCGCATCGATGCCCACGGCGGTGGCGTTGGCGGCCAGCGCATTGGCACCACTGCCAAGCGCGGTGGCACCGTTGCCGATCGCATTGGCCGCGTCACCGGCCGCCAGCGCGTTGTCACCCTCGACCAGCGCCCCGGTTTCGCCATCGGCATTGCCACTGGCCTGGAACTGCCGGCTGGTCTTTTCCGCTGCCGCGGCTACGGCATCGAGCTGATTCCTGTTGACCGCATCATTGCCCTGGATGCCGTCGGCCACATTGGTGATCTGGCGGGTATTGCCACCGCCGCCCACCGATACGGTGTTGTCACGGTCGGCAATCGAGTCCGCACCCAGCGCCACGCTGTTGGCACCACGCGATTCGGCGGCGTTGCCCAGTGCGGTGCTGTTGATGCCCCCCGACCAGGCGCCACCACCCACCGCAGTGGAGTAGTTGCCCGATGCCTCGGTGGCCAGCAGACCGAACAGCGAGCCGCCAACGGCGACACTGTTGGTGCCGGTGGCCAGGCTGCCCTGGCCGGTGGCGGTGCTGTAGGCGCCGGACGCTTCCGAGTCGCCACCCACTGCCACGCTGTTGGAGCCGGAGGCGTTGGCGAAGTTGCCGAACGCGGTGGCATTGAACGCCGAGGCCTGCGCGTAGCCACCGATGGCGGTGCTGTAACCGCCGCTGGCTTCGGCACCGATACCGAAGGCCGCCGACGCCGTACCACTGGCTACGCTCTCGCTACCGACAGCGGTGGCCGCGTCACCACTGGCATTGCTGAAGTAGCCCACGGCCACGGCCTCTTCGCCGGACGCTTCGGACAGCACGCCATTGGCAGTGCTACCGGCGCCGCTGGCGATGCTGGCCGCACCGAACGCCGCGCTCTGCTCGCCGCTGGCTTCGCTTTCCGCGCCATGCGCGGTGGCGTACTCGCCCGTGGCCTGTGCGTTGGCACCAACAGCGCTGGCGTTGGCTGCGGTCGCCAACGCATTGAAGCCCAGCGCCTGTGCGTTGCTGGCCAGCGCGTTGGCGCCGCTACCCAGTGCGGTGGCGCCATTGCCGATGGCGTTGGCGGCATCACCGGCCGCCAGTGCGTTGTCACCTTCCACCAGCGCACCGGCTACGTCATCACCGTTGCCGCTGGCCTGGAAGAAGCGGCTGGTGGTGGTGGCCGTGGTCGCCACCGCATCCAGCTGCGCCTTGTTCACCGCATCGGTGGCCTGGGTGCCGGCGGCGACGTTGGTGACCTGGCGTTCGTTGCCGGCGCTGCCCACCGACACCGTGCGCGCTCGGTTGGCGACCGAACCGGCACCCAGCGCGACCGTATTGCTGGCGCTGGCATTGCTGCCCGCACCCAGCGCGATCGCGCTTTCACCACCGGCTACCGTGTTGGTGCCGATGGCGATGCTGTTGATGCTGTTGCCCAGCGCCTGGAAGCCCAGCGCCACGCTGTTGTCGCCATAGCCGAAGGCACCACGGCCGACCGCTGTGGAGCTGGCGCCGTTGGCCCAGCTGTTGTAACCGATGGACGTTGCGCCGCTGCCACTGGCCCAGGCCGCGTTGCCGAACGCCGAGGCATTGGTGGCAGTGGCCCATGCACCCGAACCGAATGCTGCTGCGCCACTGGCAGTCGCCCAGCTGTAACCGCCTACTGCAGTGCTGTCATCGCTGCTGGCGAATGCGCTGTCGCCGACCGCAACCGCATAGCTGCCGGTGGCGCGCGACTTGCCGCCTGCGGCGAAGCTGTTGTCACCACTGGCCTTGGCCGCGTTGCCGAAGGCGCTGCTGGCAGCCCCGGTGGCCTGCGCGCCGCTGCCGACTGCGGTGGCATCGGCAACAGCGGTGGTGCCCACCTGCTGCGCCGTGCCATCGGCACCGATGATCGGCTGGTTGAACTCGTCGTAGGCCTGGCCGAGGCCACCGATGGCGACACCGCCATTACCGGTGGCCGCGCTGTTGCGGCCCACGGCCACGCTGTCATCGCCGATGGCCGACGCGGCAGCACCATGTGCAATGGCACCTGCGCCGATCGCATTGCTCGACGAACCCACAGCGATGGAGCCTTCGCCATCAGCCAGTGCGCCAGCATCACTGCCCGCCTCCGGCTGTGCCTGGAAGAAACGCGCGGTGGTGTCGGCAGTGCTGGCCACGGCGTCGAGCTGGGCTTTGTTCACCGCATCGGTGGCTTCGCTGCCTGCAGCAACACTGGTGATCTGCCGCTCGTTGCCGGCGCTGCCGACGGCCACGCTGTTGGCGCGCACCGCTTCGGAATTCGCGCCGAGTGCCACACTGTTCGCGCCGCGTGCGGTGGCGTAGTAACCCACGGCCGTGCTCTGCGCACCGCTCGCCCAGGTCTGCGCGCCGAGGGCACTGGCGTTCTCGCCCGGTGCATAGGCGAAGTAGCCGACCGCGGTCGCTTCGGCGCCGGAGGCTTCGCTGAGGCTGCCGTTGGCCACGGCACGGTCGCCACTGGCGATGGCACCGGCACCGACGGCGGTGGCGGCTTCGCCACTGGCCTGGGTCTGCACGAAGAAGCCCAGGCCGGGGATCAGGTCAGCCGGACCACCGATGGCGACGCTGCTGGTGCCCGTCGCGTTGCTCTGCGTACCCAGCGCGGTGGAATAATCGCCGATGGCATTGGCCACGGCGCCGAAGGCCGACGCCTGCGCACCGGCCGCATAGGCGCCGACGCCGTAGGACGACGCCGCAAAACCACTGGCTTCGGCACTGGCGCCGACCGCAGTGCCGCCGACGCCTGCGCTGGTTGCGCCGGTTTCCACCGGCACGCCGCCGCTGGTGATCAGCGGGTTGCCGTCGGCATCCACCGCAGCGCCACCCACGGCAACGCTGCCCGGACCGTTGGCCTGCGCGTTGTTGCCGAACGCGGCACTGTTCTGGCCCGAGGCCAGCGCGTTGTTGCCAACGGCAGTGGCGTTCTGCGCGACGGCGGTGGCGCCGGCACCGACTGCAGTGGTGCCGTTGCCGATGGCATTGGCGGCCTCGCCGGCCGCCAGCGCCTCGTCGCCCTCGGCCAGTGCACCGGCATCGCTGTTGCTGCTGCCATTGGCCTGGAAGCGCTTGGCGGTGGAATCGGCCACGGCGGCGACGTCCTTCAGCTGACCGACATTGACTGCATCGTTGTCTTCGGTGCCTGCGGCCACGCTGGTGATCTGCCGGGTCAGCCCGTATTCGGCGGCACCAACGGACACGGTATCGACGCGGTCGGCCAGCGAGCCCGCGCCGAGCGCCACGCTGCCGGTGGCAACCGCAGCGGAATTCGAGCCCAGCGCGGTGCTGTATTCACCAACGGCGGTGCTGAATGCACCCACCGCAATCGACGCTTCGTTGGCGGCGGTAGCGCCGCGGCCCAATGCGGTGCTGCCCGGGCCCATCGCCACGGCACCGCCGCCCACAGCCGTGGCGCCATCGGCAGTCGCTTCGGACAGCGCACCCAGTGCGGTGGCCGCGCCGTTCTCGCTGGCGGCGGTCGCGCTTGCGCCAACCGCGGTGTCGCCAAGACCGAAGGCCGCAGCGCTCTGCCCGACCACCACGCTGGCATCGCCGATTGCCAAGGCGCCCTGGCCGAACGCGCTTGCGCCCAGGCCCGCGGCAATGGCCTGGGTACCGATGGCAGTGGTGGCATTGGCCAGCGACTGCGCGCCGGCACCGGCCGCGACTGCGCCCTGCCCGTCGATCTTCGCCGCGTCGCTGTCATCGCCTGCGCCATCGGCCTTGAAATAGCGGTTGCCATCTGCGGCAACGTCGGCCAGCGCAGCCTGGGTGGCGCGCGCCTGCGCGTCCAACTGCGCCTTGTTCACCGCATCGGTCGCCTGGGTGCCCGCCGCAACGTTGGCGATCTGCCGTTCCTTGCCGGCATCGCCGACGGACACGGTGTTGGCCCGCGTGGCCTTGGAGCCAGCGCCCAGCGCAACGCTGTTGGCGGCACTGGCATTGCTGTTGCTGCCGATCGCCACCGCGTTGCTGCCCTTGGCCGTGGCCGAGCCTTCGATCAGGCACTTTTCGAGCAGCTTGCCGCTGAATGCAACGCAGGTGGCGCTGCCGCCGATCTGCACCGACTGTGCTGCGGCGCTGCCGCTCATGCCCAACCCCATTGCCAGGCCCAGTGCCACTGCCAACAGTGCGGGCGTGGCCTGTGTCGCATCGCGGCGCTGGTCGACGACCCCGCCGCCGCTGTCGGAGGAGGCCAGTTCCGAGGCCACCACCAACTGACCCAATGCTTTGTTCCAGACCTTGCGATAAATCCGATTCATCGGTACGGCTCCTGATTGGACTGGTTTTGGGCAAAGCAACGCCACCGCTGGGCTTTCCGGCCCAACGTCCCCTGGGGGCGTTTATTCGCGTGATTTACTGCGGGGTATTGCCGAACGGCGCGCAGCGACAGAAAACCGAGCGCGTGCGCCAAGCGGTTACTGCGAAATGAATGATTCTGAAACGGGGCTCAAGTGTTAACGGCAACTTTGCAGATCGTCAAGACTTTGACACAGCAAATCCTATTGCCGTGAAGCACATCACTATTTCACGTGTTTATGAAAGTATTTTGTTATACATGCGTGACGATTCCTCGACGCATGAAAATGCATGTAACTAGCGGTCGCGACTGGAGTTTCAAGCGCGCAAAGAAAAACCCGCCGATCAACGGCGGGTTTTTCCATACGCGATGGCATTGAGGCCTGCGCGATGCAGTGCGATCAGCCGCACCACACCCGCGCGTTGCGGAACATGCGCATCCACGGCGAGTCACCCTGCCACTCGGTCGGAGCCCAGCTCAGGTTGAGCGCGCGCGGGGTGCGTTCCGGGTGCGGCATCATGATGGTGACGCGGCCGTCACTGCTGGTCAGGCCGGTGATGCCGTCCGGCGAACCGTTCGGGTTCAGCGGGTACTGGCTGGCGACGTTGCCATTGCCGTCGATGTAGCGCAGCGAGACGCGTGCGGCGGCCTGGTCAACGGCGTTGTCGAACACCGCCTGGCCTTCACCATGCGCCACCGCCACCTGCAGGCGTGATCCGGCCATGCCACGCAGCAGGATCGACGGCGATTCCACCACCTCCAGCAGCGCGGTACGGGCTTCGAACTGCTCGCTGGCGTTGCGGCGGAACTGCGGCCAGTGCTCGGCCCCCGGAATGATGCCCTTCAGCTGGCTCATCATCTGGCAGCCATTGCACACGCCCAGCGCGAAGCTGTCCTCGCGCGCGAAGAATGCGGCGAAGGCATCACGCAGCGCACTGCGCTCCAGGATCGAGGTGGCCCAGCCACGGCCGGCACCGAGCACGTCGCCGTAGCTGAAGCCACCACAGGCGACCAGGCCGGTGAAGTCCTGCAGGGCCACGCGGCCTTCGATCAGGTCGCTCATATGCACGTCGAACGCGCGGAAGCCGGCACGTTCGAAGGCGTTGGCCATTTCAATCTGGCCGTTCACGCCCTGCTCGCGCAGCACGGCCACGCGCGGGCGCGCACCGGTGCTGATGAACGGCGCCGCCACGTCTTCGTTGAGGTCGAAGCTGAGCTTGGGCTTCAGGCCCGGCGCCGTGAAGGAACGCGCAATCTCGCGCTCGGCGTCGGCGTTGGCCGGGTTGTCGCGGCGCTTCTGCATCGCGTGGGTGACCGACCACCAGGCGTCGAACAGCGCGTCCCAGCGCCACTCGGCCAGGTTCTCGCCGCCCAGCGACACGCGCACCACCGGCGCGGTGGTCGGCTTGGCGATGCGCTGTGCGCATTCGGTCAGTGCGTGGCGTTCGACCAGATCGGCGAACGCAGCACGGTCTTCGCGCGCGATCTGCACCACCGCACCCAGTTCTTCATTGAACAGGCTGCGGAACGGATCATCGCCCCAGGCATCGAGGGTGATGTCCAGGCCCAGGCGCGAGGTGAAGGCCATTTCGCACAGCGCAGCGAAGGCACCGCCGTCGCTGCGGTCGTGGTAGGCCAGCAGCAGCCCGGACTGGCGCGCATCGCGGATCAGTTCGAAGAAGCCACGCAGGCGCTGCGGGTCGTCCAGGTCCGGAGCGGCACCGGCGAAAGCCGGCAGTTCGCCGTGGTCGGCATGCACCTGGGCCAGGATCGAACCGCCCAGGCGCTGCTTGCCGGCGCCCAGGCCGATCAGCCACAGCTCGCTTTCCACGTCGCGGTCGAGCAGCGGCGTCAGCTGCTGGCGCACGTCGGCCACCGGCGCAAACGCCGAGATCACCAGTGACACCGGCGACACGCTCTTGTGCGCTTCGCCCTGGTCGTGCCACTGCGCCTGCATCGACAGCGAGTCCTTGCCCACCGGGATGCTGATGTCCAGCTGCGGGCACAGTTCCATGCCCACCGCCTTCACTGCGTCGTACAGCAGCGCGTCTTCGCCCGGGTGGCCGGCCGCGGCCATCCAGTTCGCCGACAGCTTGATCTCATCCAGCGCATCGACCGGGGCCGCGCACAGGTTGGTCAACGCTTCGCCCACCGCCATGCGTGCCGAAGCAGCGGCGTCGAGCAGGGCCAGCGGGGTGCGCTCGCCGATCGACATCGCTTCACCGGACACGCCTTCGAAGTCGGCCAGGGTGATCGCCACGTCGGCCACCGGCAGCTGCCACGGGCCGACCATCTGTTCGCGTGCGGTCAGGCCACCGACGCTGCGGTCACCGATGGTGACCAGGAAATTCTTTGACGCCACCGTCGGGTGCGCGAGCACGCGAAGGCCGGCTTCCTGCAGGTCCAGGCCGCCGGTCTTCAGCGCCGGCCAGCGCGGGGCCGACGGATGCGCGGTGTCGCGGTGCATCTTCGGCGGCTTGCCGAACAGCACATCCATCGGCAGGTCGATCGGCGCATCGGCCGGGGTGTGGCCCGGCACCGCACCGTAGGCCACCACCAGGTGTTCCTCGGCAGTCGCCACGCCAACCGCGGCGAACGGGCAGCGCTCGCGGGCACACAGTGCGGCGAACTCGGCCAGGCGCTCCTGGGCCACGCCCAGCACGTAGCGTTCCTGCGACTCGTTGCACCACAGCTGCATCGGCGACAGCGACGGATCATCGGTGGGCACCTTGCCCAGGTCGATGACACCGCCGACCTTGGAGTCGTGCAGCAGTTCGGGGATGGCATTGGACAGGCCACCGGCACCAACGTCGTGGAAGAATTTGATCGGGTTGTTGGCGCCCATCGCCACGCAGCGGTCGATGACCTCCTGGCAGCGGCGTTCCATTTCCGGGTTGTCGCGCTGCACGCTGGCGAAGTCCAGGTCCTCGGCGCTCTCGCCGGAGGCCACCGAACTGGCGGCACCGCCGCCCAGGCCGATCAGCATCGCCGGACCGCCGAGCACAATGACCGCATCACCGGCCTGCAGCTGGATCTTGTCGACCTGCACGCGGTCGATCGCGCCGAGGCCACCGGCCAGCATGATCGGCTTGTCGTACGCGCGCACCAGATCGGCGCCTTCCGGCAGCTCGAAGCTGCGGAAGTAGCCGAGCAGGTTCGGGCGGCCGAACTCGTTGTTGAACGCAGCGCCGCCAAGCGGGCCGTCGGTCATGATTTCCAGCGCCGGTGCCATGCGCGGGTTCAGCGCGCGCGGCGCTTCCCACGGCTGCGGCAGCTCCGGAATGCGCAGGTGCGAGACCGAGAACCCGGACAGGCCCGCCTTCGGCTTGCCGCCGCGGCCGGTCGCGCCTTCGTCGCGGATCTCGCCACCGTTGCCGGTCGAGGCACCCGGGAACGGCGCGATCGCGGTCGGATGGTTATGCGTTTCCACCTTGATCTGGAACGCGCTGGGCACCTGCGGCTCGCGGCGGTATTCGCCGCTGGCCGGATCCGGGCGGTAACGCGACGCCGGATGGCCTTCGATCACCGCGGCGTTGTCGCTGTACGCGCTGAGCGTGTGCTGCGGGGTCTGCTGGTGGGTGTTCTTGATCATCCGGAACAGCGAGCGGTCCTGCTCCTGGCCGTCGATGGTCCAGCTGGCGTTGAAGATCTTGTGCCGGCAGTGCTCGGAGTTGGCCTGCGCGAACATCATCAGCTCGACGTCGGACGGCGCGCGGCCGAGCGCGGTGAAGCGTTCGCGCAGGTAGTCGATCTCGTCCTGGGCCATGGCCAGGCCGAGGCGCTGGTTGGCAGCCTCCAGCTGGTCCACCGGCACGCGTTCCAGTTCACCGCGGGCCGGCGCCGAGAACAGCGCCTGGCCCTGTTCCACGGTCTCCAGCACCGACTGCGTCATCGGGTCGTGCAGCGCCTTGACCAGCGCCTGCTGGGCGGCGGCATCGGCCGGCCACCCCTGCACGTCGATGCGCAGGCCACGCTCGACCCGGCTGACCGGCTGCCCGGCACCACGGACCAGTTCGGTGGCCTTGCTCGACCACGGCGACAGCGTGCCCAGGCGCGGCACCACGATGCGGCTGACCGCGCCGTCGGCCACGGCCTCGGCCTGCGGCGCGGCTTCGAGGATGCGGCACAGGGTGGTCAGGTCGGGGGCGGCGCTGCCTTCGGGCTGCACGAAGTAGACGTGCCAGGCACCGCTGATACGCAGGGAGGGAGCGATGGACTGCAGGCGGGATTCAAGACGTTCGCGGCGGAACGGCGACAGGGCGGGCGCGCCCTCGAGGACCATCATGTCCGGGGAACCGTAGTTGGGAAACGGGCCCGACATTGTACCGGAAGCGGGGGAAGGGCTTTGGCCGGGCGGCGCCCGGCACCCGCCGAGGCCAAGGCAACGGCAACTGCCAAAGCAAAAGCGGGGTTCCCGTGGGATGGCGGGGTGGGTCCGGTTGCGGGGGACGCCGTGAATCCGTCCATGGAGGCTCGATCGCCGCATCCATGCGGCTCACGCCCCCGCAACCGGACCCACCCCGCCTTCGACAGATTTCCGAGATCTGCAGTAGATCCACGCCATGCGTGGATGCTCCCCGGTAATGCCGGCCGCTGGCCGGCAACCAGGGAAATCTCAGAAGTCAGGCATTGAAGAGCGAAGCGATCGGCTTCTGCTTTTGATTTTTTGTTCTGTCTTCCGTGGCTGGCCGCGCAGGAACCTGTCCGTGGCCGGGCGGGTGGGCTGCGCAGGGGCGTAAGCGCCATGGATGGCGCGCCCGAGCCTCCAGGGATGGATTCACGGCGTCCCCTGCGCAGCCCACCCGCACGGCCACCCCCCAGAAATCCGCTGTTCGCGGAAAGCCCCAGCCACGAGGGGGCTCCGCCGATGGCCGCCGACCGCGCACCAGCGCCGCTCTCCGCCAAATCCCCGAACCATGCACTCGCTCACGGATTGACCACACGATTGATGACAACGTTGTCCCTACCTGGTGCCGGACTCTCTCCCCGGCCTCCCAGGTACCTCCGTCCGCCCCCTCCGTCGCCTTCCCGGGCGACGCCCGGACCTGCGTCACGCGCGGCGCCATCGGGGCCCGCGCGCCCTTTGATCGGAGACTTACCCATGTACGACCCGATTGTGCGCAGTGCCGAACGTTCGACCCGAAGCTCTCGTCCCCGCCGCCTGGCCTGGCTGCTTGCCCTGGCCGCCGGTACCGCCGCCCTGCCCGGCCTGGCGCAGGCCGCCAGCTGTGCCGGCGTGGCCCAGTGGGACCAGGCCAAGATCTACCGGGCCGGCGATACCCTGCAGAAAGGAGGCGTCCTCTATCGGGCGAACCAGGACATCTGGAACGCGCCGCCGGACCATCCGGCCGGTGCGCCCTACTACACCAACCTCGGTGCCTGCGATGGCAGCGGCAGCAACCAGCCGCCGGTGGTCAGCCTGACCTCGCCGGCCAACGGCGCCACCTTCAGCGCCGGCAGCACGGTCAACGTGACCGCCAACGCCAGTGATCCGGACGGCAGCGTCGCCAAGGTCGAGTTCTTCCGCGATGGCAGCACGCTGGGCGTGGCCACCAGTGCGCCGTACGCGGCCAGCTGGGCCAATGCCAGCGCCGGCAGCCACACCCTGCGTGCAGTCGCGACCGACAACAACAACGCCACCACCAGCACCGCGACCATCACCATCACCGTCAATGCCGCCGGTGGCGATACCACCGCACCGAGCGTGCCGGGCGGGCTGGCGGTCGGCACCCGCACCGCCAACAGCATCGCGCTCAGCTGGAGCCCGTCCACCGACAACACCGGTGGCAGCGGCGTGGCCGGCTACGACGTGTACCGCAACGGCAGCCTGGTCGGTTCACCGTCCAGCGCCAGCTACATCGATGGCGGGCTGACTGCCTCCACCACCTACCGCTACCGGGTTCGTGCCCGCGACAACGCCGGCAACGCCTCGGCCCAGGGCACCGAGATCAGCGCCACTACGCTGGCCGGCGACGGCGGCACCACCGGCAAGCGGGTGATCGGTTACTTCACCCAGTGGGGCATCTACGGCCGCAATTACCGGGTCAAGAACATCGACAGCAGTGGCTCGGCCGCACGCCTGACCCACATCAACTACGCGTTCGGCAACGTGCGCAACAACCGTTGCGAAGTGGGCATCACCCAGCCGTCGGATCCGAACAGCGGTGCCGGTGGCGATGCCTTCGCCGACTACACCAAGGCCTTCAGTGCCGCCGAGAGCGTCAGCGGCAGTGCCGATACTTGGGACCAGCCGTTGCGTGGCAACTGGAACCAGCTCAAGCAGCTCAAGGCCAAGTACCCGGGCATGAAGGTGCTGATCTCGCTGGGTGGCTGGACCTGGTCGCGTGGTTTCTCCAGCGCGGCGCGCCCGGAAAACCGCCAGGCCTTCGTCGCCTCGTGCATCGACGCCTACATCAAGGGCAACCTGCCGGTGACCGACGGTGCCGGTGGCGCCGGTGCCGCACTGGGTGTGTTCGACGGCATCGACGTCGACTGGGAATACCCGGTGGCGTGTGGCATCGAATGCGGCAAGCCGGAGGACAACGCCAACTTCACCGCGCTGATGGCCGAGTTCCGCCGCCAGCTCGATGCGGTGCGTCCGGGCCTGCTGCTGACGGTGGCGGTGGGTGCCGGCATCGACAAGATCCGCGTCACCGATCCGGCCGCGTACCACCCGTACCTGGACTACATCAACGTGATGACCTACGACTTCCACGGCGCGTGGGATGCGAAGACCAATCACCAGTCGGCGCTGTTCGATTCGCCGAATGATCCGTCCACCGGCGACCAGAAGCTCTACAACAGCAACGACGCCATCGAGGCCTTCATCAGCCGTGGCGTGCCTGCCGCCAAGCTCAACCTGGGCATCGGCTACTACGGGCGTGGCTGGACCGGTGTGGCCAACGCCAACAACGGCCTGTACCAGACCGCGACCGGCGCTGCCCCGGGCACGTATGAAGCCGGCATCGAGGACTGGAAGGTGCTGAAGAACCTGGCGTGGCCGAGCTACACCGACAACACCGCCGGTGCCACCTGGATCTACAACGGCAGCACGCTGTGGAGCTTCGACACCCCGGCCAACATCACCCGCAAGATGGGTTACGTGAAGACCCAGGGCCTGGGCGGCGCGTTCGTCTGGGAGTTCAGTGGTGACGATGCACAGGGCACGCTGACCAAGGCGGTCAGTGATGGCCTGAAGTAAGAAAAAAGCCGGGGATGCGGCACGCATCCCCGGCCTCCCACCTGTAGAGGTCGGCGGCGATCAGCGCTTGGCCGACAGCTTTTCCAGCGCCGCACGCAGCTGCGCCGGCGGCAGGTAACCGCCCAGCTGGGTGCCATCCGGCGCGAAGATCGCCGGCGTGCCGTTCACGCCCAACTGCTGGCCCAGCGCGTACTGCATCGCCACCGGGTTGGTGCAGTTCTTGGCCGGCACACTGCCACCGCGCTTGGCGTTGGTCAGGGCCTGGCGGCGATCCGCTGCACACCAGACCGAAATCATGTCGGTGTAGTCCTTGCTGCCCAGGCCCATGCGCGGGAATGCCAGGTACTCGACCGAGATGCCGTTGCGGTTGAGCTCCGCGATGTCCTGATGCAGCTTGCGGCAGTAGCCGCACTCGATGTCGGTGAACACGCTGATGGTGTACTTGGCGTTGGGCGCAGCGAATACGATGCGGTCGCCGTGGTTGGCCTTGGCCAGCAGATCGCGGCGGTAGCCGAGCAGGCCTTCGCTGTTGGCCGGGCCCTTGGCACGCGTGTCGTAGGGCTGCGACTGGAACAGGTAGCGGCCATCGTCGGACACGTACAGCAACTGGCCGGAGACCACGACCTCGCGGAAGCCGGGGAACGGCGCAGCGCCGATGTAGTCCACCTGGAAGCCGGGATTCAGGGCGGTCAGCACGGCGCGTACGGCCTGGTCGGCCGAAGCGTTGGCGGCCGGGACGGCCTTGGCCGCGGCCGCGGCGGGTGCCTTGGCGGCCGGCGGAGCCGGCTGGGCGCAGGCGGTCAGGCTGAGCGCACCGAACACGGCGGCGATGGCAAATCGGAGCATGGAGCGGTCCGCGACAGAAGAAGACCCCGGATTCTGACACAGCCGCCGCTACCGGGCCGCGACACCGCCCACCGTCCGAGGCCGGGGTTCAGGCCGCTGCTCAGCCGCGCGGATGGTGGCGCGCGTGCAGCTTCTGCAGGTGTTCGCGGGCCACCAGGGTGTAGATCTGGGTGGTCGACAGCGAGCTGTGGCCGAGCAGCATCTGCAGCGCGCGCAGGTCGGCGCCGCGGTTGAGCAGATGCGTGGCGAAGCTGTGGCGCAGGCCATGCGGGCTGATCCGCACCGGATCGATACCGGCCACCTGCGCGTGGCGCTTGACCAGATGCCAGAACGCCTGGCGGGTCAGCGCATGCAGCGTCGGCTCGACAAACAATGGGGTCTGCCCATCGGCCAGCGCCTGCACCTTGCCCTTGCCGACCAGCTGCGGGCGCGACGCCTGCAGATAGCGCTCCAGCCAGTGCTGCGATTCCTCGCCCAGCGGCACCAGCCGCTCCTTGCTGCCCTTGCCCGTGACCCTCAGCACGCCCTGGCGCAGGTTGACTGCCGTGGCCGGTAGCAGCACCAGCTCGCTCACGCGCAGGCCGGCCGCATACATCAGCTCCAGCATGGCACGGTCGCGCAGGCCCAGCGGACTGTCGATGTCCGGCGCCGCCAGCAGTGCGTCGATCTGGCTTTCGGCCAACGCCTTCGGCAACAGCCGCGGCAGCTTCGGCGGGTCCAGCAGGGCACTGGGGTCCTCGCTGCGTTCACCACGGCGCACGCCATCGGCGAAGAACGCGCGCAGCGCCGACAGCAGGCGCGCATTGCTGCGCGGTGACCAGCCATGCCGGGTGCGCCAGGCCAGGTAATCGAACAACCCCGGGCGCTCGATGCCGGCCAGGCCACCGTCGCGTCCATCCATCCAGCGCGCCAGCCCTTCCAGGTCGCGCCGGTAGCTGTCGAGGGTGGCGCGGGCCAGGCCGTTCTCGGCCCAGATCGCATCGAGGAAGCGCTGGATGCGCGCGCTGTCGTCGGCGCGCAGCTCGGGCAGTTGCTGCACCAGCTGGCGGCGTTCGGCGGGGGTGGAAACAAGGGCCATGGGTGCAGGATACGAGGGCCACTGCGGACGCGGCCAGCTTTGCGTATGCTCGGCGCATGTCCCGCCCCGCCACCGACACGGCCCCTGCGGCCGCTACCGAAATGCCCCGCCCACGTGCCTTGTTGGCCTGGCGCGTGCTGGCGATGGTCTACGACGCACTGCCGGTGCTGGCGCTGTGGATGCTGGCCGGCACGCTGTTCACCCTCGCCTACACCTTCAGCGGCCACGCGCAGCGCGAGAACATCGCACCGTTCAGTGCCTGGCAATGGCTGCTGTGGGCGGTGTGCTGGGGAATCACGGGGTGGTACGCCACGGCCAGCTGGCGCCGTGGCGGACAGACGCTGGGCATGCGACCGTGGCGGCTGAAACTGCAATCGAGCGATGGCACGCCGCTGCGGCGCGGCCAACTGTGGCTGCGCTTCGCGGTGGGCTCACTGTCGCTGCTGCTGGGTGGACTGGGGTTCTGGTGGGCATGGGTCGACCGCGACCGCCTGACCTGGCACGACCGCGCCAGCGGCACCCGCCTGATGCGCATGCCGAAGCGGTGATGCACCACGTGTAGAGCCGAGCATGGGCTCGGCTCCACACGATCAACGCAGCGATCAGCCAGCAGGTGCCGGATCCGGCAGGATCACCGCCGGCTGCGTCCAGAGGTCGAAAAAGGCGGACGCAAACGCATTGGCCTGCACATCGTCAGCCGCCGGCGACTGTCCGCTCAACTGCGCACGGGTCTTCACGAACTCCTGCCACAGTTTCAGGCTGGCCTTCTTCAGGCGCTTCTGCTCGCCTGCATCGGTTGCGGCAAGGTACTGCGCGTACAGCTCGCGCATCGGTTTGCCCTGGGCCTCATAGGCCGCCGGAAGCGGCGGCAGCTGGGCGGCAGTGAAAGCCACCGATGCTGCCGGCGGCCGGTAGCCATCCGGCCCGAAAGCCTCCTTCAGCTCGTCCCCGGCATCCAGGTATTCGAAGAAGCCAGGCACGTTGTAGAGCTTGGTCCGGTAGTCGGACGAGGTATCCGGGCTGCTGGAGACCACCGTGTCAGGCAGTTCGCCCTTCAGTCCTGCGTCCCAACGGCGCGGAATGAAGAAGCCGGTCGCCTTCACGTAGGGACCCTCGATCTCCACATCGTTCAGTTCGATCTTCGACGCCAGGTTGCCGGTATTGGTTTTGCTGGTGACGTACTGCTCGGTGACGATCACGTACTCGGCCATGGCCGGGTTGATCAGCCCGCCGATCCCGTCGGCGTAGACAACCATGCGTACGCTGCCGATCTTCTCGCTCTGCAGCCGGTACTGGCCCGGCTCCAGGACCAGGGGCATGGAGGTGTGCGGCGGCAGGGTATGCACCTGCTGGTCGACCGACAAGGTCAGCGGTGCATCCGTCGGGTTGTCGATCTCGAAGTCGACGGTGGACCGGCTGCAGCCGGCAGAAAGCAGCACGGCCGCGATGTACGGCAGAAAGCGTTGGAAGCTCATGTTCGTCCTTGAAGTGAAACGGAAACAGCCGGGCCTTGCCCGGCTCCCTGGGAATCAACCTGATTTGCGCCGGAACAGCAATCCGGACACTGCCAGCATCACGATCGGTGGCAGCGCATAGGCAATGCGGTAATCGAACTTCAGCGCGCCGGCCATGCGCCCGAAGAACAGCTGCAGCAGCCAGAAGCCCAGCGCGAACAGGATGCCCAGGAACAGGCGCTTGCCCATGCCGCCGCTGCGCAGCGAGCCGAACGCGAACGGCACCGCCGCCAGGCACAGCGCCAGCACGTTCAACGGGTAGAACCAGCGGCTCCAGTACACGTCCTCGAAGTCACGCGCGTCCAGCCCGTTGCGCTGCCGGTAGGTGATGCTGGTGCTCAGTTCGGCGAGGCTGAGGTTGCGCGGCTTGGCGATGCCGGTGGCCAATGCGGCCGCATCCAGCTTCGAATTCCACGGTTCGCGCGCGATTTCCTGGCGGGTCGCCGAGCGCTCGCCGAAGGTATCGCGACGTACCCCTGTCAGCACCCAGCCATCCTTGTCATGCTCGGCGGTGTCGGCATGGGTCAATGAGGCGATGCCCCCGTTCTCGGCGATGCGGTACAGGCGCACGTCTCGCAGGATCAGGCGCGTGCCCTTGTCGCCGACCAGCTGCTCCTCGCCGCTCTGCGCGTTGAGGAAGGTATCGCCCTCGCGTGCCCACAGGCCCGAGTAGCGGCTGGTGGCGATATCCCGCCCCCACTTGGCGCTGGACTTCAACGCATCGGCGCGGTCCTGGCCCCAGGGGCCCAGGGTCTCCGCGCTGAACACCATCACCGCGGTCAGCAGCGACAGCGCGATCGCCACCGAAACGCTCAGGCGCTTGCGCGACAGGCCCAGCGCTCGCAGCGCGGTCAGCTCCGAGGTCGCCGCCAGCTGGCCCAGGCCCATCAGTGCACCGATCACCGCGGCGGTGGGGAACATGGTGTAGGCGCGGCGTGGCACCGTGTACAGCACCCAGGCGGCGGCATGGCCCAGCGTGTAGCCATTCTTGCCGATGTCCTTGAACTCGCCGGAGAACGCCATCACCACGTCCAGGCCGACCAGCACGGCCCAGGTCAGCAGCACCGTGGTGAACACCGACCGGCCCAGGTACAGGTCGAAACGCATCGGGCGCAGCCTCATGCGCGGGCTCCCTTCGGGCGGCCCAGGCGGCCATCACGTGCATACATCCAGATTGCCAGCGCCAGCAACGGCAGGGTCAACCACCACAGGCCGAGCGCTGGGGGGATCTTGCCGTTGGCGATCCAGCCGCTGCCGATGAACATCAGATTGGTACCGACCATGTAGGCCATCAGCGCCAGCATCATGCGGCCGTAGCGCTGCTGGCGCGGCGAGCTGCGGCCCAGCGGCACGGTCAGCAGGGCGAACGCCAGCGCGATCAGCGGCGGCGCCAGGCGGCGGTGCAGCTGCGCCTGCGCCTGCGGACGCTCATCGCCGATCAGCTGCAGGGTCGGCATCAGTTCCGGGTCATCCTCGGTGCGGGTCTGCGCGCCATCGGGCAGGGCCACGTCATTGCGGGCGAAGGTCGCCAGGCGGTAGTCCAGGCCACCGGCCACCGGCCCTTCCACCTGGTGGCCGTCATCCAGCTCCAGGAAGCGCTGGCGGGTACCTTCGAAGAACATGCGGCCGCCATTGGCCGACACCACCTCCAGGCGGTCATCCTTCTGGCGCTGCAGGAACACCTTGCCCAGCTGGGTGCCATCGGGCGAGATCGAGGACAGGTAGACCACGCCGCCGTTGGGCAGGGGGGTGAAGCGGCCCGGCTCCAGACCGGCCATCAGCACGCTGCGGTTGGCCTCGATGATCATCTGCTCGGCCACCCGGCCGGCCCACGGGCCCAGCCACAGCGAGCAGGCGCCCACCAGGGCCACCACCGGCACCACCAGCATCAGCAGTGGCCGCAGCAGTCGCTTGGGGCCGACACCAATGGCGGTGATCACTGCCATTTCCGAGTCGCGGTACAGGCGCGCGATGGCCAGCAGCAGGCCCAGCATCAGCGCCAGCGGCAGGATCAGCGGCAGGTAGGCGATGAACTGCAGGCCCAGCTGCGAGAACAGCAGCTTGGCCGGCAGGCGCCCGTCGGCGATGTTGCCGAGGATGTCCACCAGCACGCCGCCCACGCTGACCACCAGCAGGACGATCAGGGTAGCCAGGAAACTCTGGACGAAATCGCCCAGCAGGTATCGGTCGAGCTTCAGCATGGGGCGGTGGTTTAAACTCTGGGGTTCGTTCGCGGTGCCGCCCAGTCTACTGTCTGGGCGTAAACGGCCTGCGATTGTACGGACTCGCCAATGGAATCTGCTCAATGGCCCTCGAATTCACCCTGAACCACGTTGCTCCGGCCGCCGCCACCGTCGATTGCCTGGTGGTTGGCGCGTATGCCGACCATACCCTGACCCCGGCCGCACAGACCCTGGACGCCGCCAGCGGTGGCCGCCTGGCCGCCCTGGCCCAGCGCGGCGACCTGTCCGGCAAGACCGGCGCCACCACCCTGCTGCATGACCTGCCGGGCGTGACCGCCCCGCGCGTGCTGGTGGTCGGCCTCGGCGAAGTCGCCCGTTTCGGCGTGCCGCAGTACCTGAAGGCCGTCGGCGACGCCGTGCGCGCGCTGAAGGCCGGTGCTGCCCGCAGCGCACTGTTCACCCTGTCCGAAGTGGCGGTGAAGGACCGCGACGCGGCTTGGGCGATCCGCCAGGCGGTGATCGCCGCCGATCATGCCGCGTACCGCTACACCGCCACCCTGGGCAAGAAGAAGGCCGACGACGCCGGCCTGGCCCAGCTGGCCATCGCCGGTGACGACGCGCAGGCCCTGGCCCAGGGCCAGGCCATCGCCGCCGGTGTCGAGTTCGCCCGCGAGCTGGGCAACCTGCCGCCGAACTACTGCACCCCGGCCCATCTGGCCGAGGTCGGCGTGAAGTTCGCCGGCGAGCACGACGGTGCCGAAGCCGAGATCCTCGACGAGCACCAGATGGAAGCGCTGGGCATGGGCTCGCTGCTGGCCGTGGCCCGTGGTTCGGCCAACCGCCCGCGCCTGGTCGTACTGAAGTGGAACAATGGCGGCGACGCCAAGCCGTACGTGCTGGTCGGCAAGGGCATCACCTTCGATACCGGTGGCGTCAACCTGAAGACCCAGGGCGGCATCGAAGAGATGAAGTACGACATGTGCGGTGGCGCCAACGTCATCGGCACCTTCGTCGCTGCGGTCAAGGCCAAGCTGCCGCTGAACCTGGTGGTGGTGGTGCCGGCGGTGGAAAACGCCATCGATGGCAACGCCTACCGCCCGTCCGACGTGATCACCTCGATGTCGGGCAAGACCATCGAAGTGGGCAACACCGACGCCGAAGGCCGCCTGATCCTGTGCGACGCGCTGACCTACGCGCAGCGCTTCGAGCCGGCCGCGCTGGTCGACGTCGCCACCCTGACCGGTGCCTGCATGGTCGCCCTCGGCCACCAGACCGCCGGCCTGATGAGCAAGCACGACGACCTGGCCAACGAGCTGCTGGCCGCCGGCGAGCAGGTGTTCGACCGCGCCTGGCGCCTGCCGCTGTGGGACGAGTACCAGCCGATGCTGGATTCGACCTTCGCCGACGTCTACAACATCGGCGGCCGCTGGGCCGGCGCGATCACCGCTGGCTGCTTCCTGTCGCGCTTCGCCGAAGGCCAGCGCTGGGCCCACCTGGACATCGCCGGCGTGGCCAGCGATGAAGGCAAGCGTGGCATGGCCACCGGCCGCCCGGTCGGCCTGCTGAGCCAGTGGCTGCTGGACCAGGCCGCCCGCGCCTGATGCCGTACCCGACCCTGGCCGGCGCCCGCCGGCCAGGGCCTCGCCCGGCACTGCCGGGCCCCTGCCTGACCCGGACCCTGCCATGCCCCGCGCCGACTTCTACCTGATCGCCAAGCCCCGCTTCCTGACCGAGCCGTTGCGCCTGGTCTGCGAGCTGGCGCGCAAGGCCAACGACGCCGGGTTGTTCACCCTGGTGCTGGCCCGCGACCAGGCCCAGGCCGAGGAGCTGGACGAACTGCTGTGGGCGTTCGACAACGATGCCTACATCCCGCACCAGATCGCCGGCGAGGACATGGACGAGGAAGAAGCCCTGGTGCTGATCGCCGTGCCGGGCACCGAGGCACCGGCGCGCCCGCTGGTGATCAACCTGCGCGATGAACCCTGGCTGGGCGAGTGCGAGCGCGTGCTGGAAGTGGTTCCGGCCGACCCGGAAGCGCGCGAACCGCTGCGCGAACGCTGGCGCCAGTACAAGACCGCCGGTTACGACCTGAACAAGCACGACATGTAAGTCCAGCGAGGACCCCTTGATGCGCCTGTTGATCGCCCTGATTCTTCCCTGGCTGTCCTTCTTCACCATCGGCCGGCCGTTTGCCGGCATTGTCTGCCTGATCCTGCAGATCACCCTGATCGGCTGGCTGCCCGCCGCCATCTGGGCCGCCTACGCGGTCAGCCAGTACCACACCGACCAGAAGATCCGGCGCGCCCTCGGGCCGCGCTGATCTCCCTTCCGCCTTGATTACCGGTTCCCCCGCATGACCCAACTCGCCTCCAGTTACGACCCGAAGTCCTTCGAGACCGACCTCTACGAGGCCTGGGAGAAGGCCGGCCACTTCAAGCCGTCCGGCACGGGCGAGCCTTACACCATCCTGCTGCCGCCGCCGAACGTGACCGGCACCCTGCACATGGGCCACGCCTTCCAGCAGACCCTGATGGACGCGCTGGTGCGCTACCACCGCATGCGTGGCTACGACACGCTGTGGCAGGTCGGTACCGATCATGCCGGCATCGCCACCGAAATGGTGGTCAGCCGCAACCTGGCGCTGGAAGGCAAGGGCGAGACCCGCGATTCGCTGGGCCGCGAAGGCTTCATCGGCAAGGTCTGGGAGTGGAAGCAGCAGTCCGGCGACACCATCGAACGCCAGATGCGCCGCCTCGGCACCTCCGCCGACTGGTCGCGCAGCACCTTCACCATGGACCCGCAGCCGTCGGCGGCGGTCAACGAGGCCTTCGTGCGCTGGTACGAGCAGGGCCTGATCTACCGCGGCCAGCGCCTGGTCAACTGGGACCCGGTGCTGAAGACCGCCATTTCCGACCTGGAGGTGGAGAGCGCCGAGGAAGACGGCTTCCTGTGGTCGATCGCCTACACGCTGGATGAGGGCCTGAGCTACGAACACGTCGAGCGCGATGCCGACGGCGTGGAAACCCTGCGCGAAACCCGCGACTACCTGGTCGTCGCCACCACCCGCCCGGAAACCCTGCTGGGCGATACCGCGGTGATGGTGCACCCGGAAGACGAGCGCTATGCACATCTGATCGGCAAGAGCGTGGTGCTGCCGCTGACCGGCCGCCGCGTCCCGGTGATCGCCGACGACTACGTGGACCGTGCCTTCGGCACCGGCGTGGTCAAGGTCACCCCGGCGCACGATTTCAACGACTATGAAGTGGGCGTGCGCCACAGCCTGCCGATGATCAACCTGTTCACCCCGGTGGCGGCGCTGAACGAGAACGCGCCGGAGCGTTTCCAGGGTCTGGACCGCTACGCCGCGCGCAAGGCCGTGCTGGCCGAGCTGGAAGACCTGGGCATCCTGGTCGAGACCAAGGCGCACAAGCTGCAGGTGCCGCGCGGCGACCGTACCGGCCAGGTGATCGAGCCGTACCTGACCGACCAGTGGTTCGTGAAGATGGACGACCTGGCCAAGCGCGGCCTGGAACTGGTCGAGGATGGAAGCATTTCCTTCGTGCCGCCGAACTGGATCAACACCTACCGCCACTGGATGAACAACATCCAGGACTGGTGCATCAGCCGCCAGCTGTGGTGGGGCCACCGCATTCCGGCGTGGTTCGACGAAGCCACCGGCAGCTGCTACGTCGGTCGCAGCGAAGAGGAAGTGCGGGCGAAGCACAACCTGGGCAGCGACGTGGTGCTGAACCAGGAAAGCGACGTGCTGGAGACCTGGTTCTCCTCGCAGCTATGGCCGTTCTCCACCCTGGGCTGGCCCAACGAGCAGGCCATGGCCGAGCGCGGCTTCGACCGCTACCTGCCGTCGTCGGTGCTGATCACTGGCTTCGACATCATCTTCTTCTGGGTGGCGCGCATGATCATGGCCACCGACAACCTGGTCGGGAAGATCCCGTTCAAGGACGTCTACTTCACCGGCCTGATCCGCGACGGCCAGGGCCAGAAGATGTCCAAGAGCAAGGGCAACGTGCTCGATCCGCTGGACATCATCGACGGCATCACCATCGACGATCTGGTCGCCAAGCGCACCGGCGGCCTGATGCAGCCGAAGATGGTGGAGAAGATCGAGAAGGCCACCCGCAAGGAATTCCCGGACGGCATTGCTGCCCACGGTGCCGATGCGCTGCGCTTCACCATCGCCGCGCTGGCCACCCACGGCCGCGACATCAAGTTCGACATGAACCGCGCCGAGGGCTACAAGAACTTCTGCAACAAGCTGTGGAACGCCAGCCGCTTCACCCTGATGAACACCGAGGGTGCAACGTTCACCGGCGTGCCGACGCCGCGCACCGATGCCGAGCGCTGGATCCTTGCGCGCCTGGCGGCGGTGTCCACCGAGGCGCAGGGCCACTACGCCAACTACCGCTTCGACCTGCTGGCGCAGTGCCTGTACGAGTTCGCCTGGAACGAGTTCTGCGACTGGTTCCTGGAGCTGAGCAAGCCGGCACTGAATGGTGCCGATGCCGCCGACGCCGAAAGCACCCGCCACACTCTGCTGTACGTGCTGGAAGCGCTGCTGCGCCTGCTGCACCCGCTCACGCCGTTCATCACCGAACAGCTGTGGCAGCAACTGGCCCCGCGCCTGGGCTTGGCCGAAACCACGCTGTCGCTGCGTCCGTACCCGACCGCCGCCGAGTTCGAAGGCGATTTCGCCCAGGCCGAGGCCGACGTGGAATGGCTGAAGGCCGTGATCAGTGCCGTGCGCCGCGTGCGCAGTGAGCTGAACGTGGCCCCGTCCAAGCTGGTGCCGCTGCGCCTGCAGGCCGGTCTGGAGCAGGACCGCGTGCGCATCGAACGTTTCAGCGCCTCGCTGTCGTTCCTGCTCAAGCTGGACAGCATCCAGTGGCTGGCTGAAGGCGAAAGTGCACCGCCGGCTGCCGCCGCGATTGTCGGTGAGCTGAAGCTGCTGGTGCCGCTGGAAGGCCTGGTTGATCTCGACGCCGAGCGTGCGCGCCTGGACAAGGAGATCAAGCGCGTGGAAGGCGAGCAGGAGAAGAGCGAAACCAAGCTCGCCAAGTTCACCGACAAGGTGCCCCCGGCGGTGGTCGAGCAGGAACGCGTGCGCTTGGTCGACTGGAACACCCAGCTGGCCGGCCTGCGCGAGCAGCGCGCGAAGCTGTAAGTGCAGGGAAACGCCGGGTACTGCCCGGCGTTTCCTTTTGTAGAGTCGAGCCGTGCTCGACTCATGACAGCAGTCGAGCATGGCTCGACTCTACATTTCCCGCGCATGGCATCATCGCTGGATGCCGCTTTCCATCTTCCTGCTGGTTCTCGCCGCTGCCGCGCTGCATGCCAGCTGGAACGCAATCGTCAAGCGCGGGCCGGACAAGTTCCTCGGCACCGTACTGGTGACCGGCAGTGCCGCGCTGCTGTCGGCTGCCGGCCTGCCCTTCCTGCCATTTCCCGCCGCGCACAGCTGGCCGTGGCTGGGCGCGTCGGTGCTGCTGCAGGTGACCTACTACGGCCTGGTCGCACGCTGTTACCAGCAGGTCGACATGAGCCTGGCCTACCCGCTGATGCGTGGCAGCGCGCCGATCCTGGTCGCGCTGGCGGGCACTCTGCTCGGTGAGCAGCTGCCGCCTGCGGCGTGGCTGGGCGTGGTGCTGGTCAGCACCGGCATCCTGTGCATGGCGCTGGGCGCGCGTGGCGGTCAGCTGCGCCTGCCGCTGCTGACCGCGGCGATGATCGCCACCTACACGCTGGTCGATGCGCAGGGCGCGCGTCAGTCCGGCAGCGCACTCAGCTATACGTTGTGGCTGTTCCTGCTGTCGGGCATTCCACTGCCACTGTGGGCGCTGTACACGCGCCGCGGCGCGGTGCTGGACTATGCGCGGCAGCACTGGCCGCTGGGGCTGGCCGGTGGCGTCGGCACCACCACCTCGTATGCGATGGCGTTGTGGGCAATGACCCAGGCGCCGGTGGCGATGGTCTCGGCGTTGCGCGAATCGTCGATCCTGTTCGCGTTGCTGATCTCGGTGTTCCTGCTGCGCGAACGGATTCCGCGCGCGCGCTGGCTGGCGGCGGCGTTGATCGTCGGGGGTGTGTTGGCACTGCGGCTGGCGTGAGGAAAGCGTGCCAACCAAGGCTGGCACCTACCACGGTAGGTGATGTGTCGATGACAGCGGAGATCCATCGGTAGTGCCGGCCGCTGGCCGGCCCCCCTTCTCCGTTACAGCGGCGGCATCGCCTGCAGGTCGCCGTCGACCAGTTCGATCGCCATCACCACCGCGTCTTCGCGGCCCTGTGCGGCCGGGTAGTAACGCGGGCGGCGACCGATCTCGTTGAAGCCTTCTCTGTGGTACAAGGCCAGCGCGGGTGTGTTGGACGGACGCACTTCCAGGAACACACGCTGCGCACCCCGGTCGCCGGCCAGCTGTACCAGCGCGCGCAGCAGCTGGCGCCCGAGCCCACGCGACTGCGTCAGCGGGTCGATGCAGACGTTCAGCACATGGGCTTCGTCGGCCGCGATGCTGAGTACGCCATAGCCGATCAACTGGCCATCGCGCTCCATGGCCAGGCCCGGATAGCCCGCACGCAGGCAGTCGACGAAGATGCCGCGGGTCCAGGGAAACGGATAGCCGCGTACTTCAATCGCCATCACCGCGTTGAGGTCGCTCTCGCGCAGCGCGCGCAGGCTGACCGGACCGGGCTGGCTGACCGCACTCATGGCGCGCCCCGCTTGCGCAGGGCGCGCAGCTGCGGCCACAGCGCGCGCTTGGCGGCCGGGTCCTGACGCAGCTGGTCCAGCGGCCAGCTGTCCATCAGCGCCTGCGTGGCCGGATCATTGGGATTGCAGCCGGACGCGCGCAGCAAGGCGATCTGCAGGCGATCCGGCAGGCGCACCACCGGCTGCCGGGCATTGCCGCCAGGCAGCGGCCGGGCAGCCGCGGGCGCGGTGTCCGGTGCGCTGATCGGGGTCTCGCGACGCGCTGGCGCCGGGCGTTCCTGGCGGGAAACCGGTGCGGCCGCAGCCAGAGGTTCGCGCGCGGGTGCGGTCGACGCCCGCGCCTGCTCCGCCGCTGGTGTGGCAGCCGCCTCGGCTTCGGCCACGCTCAGCTGCAGCGCGGCATCCAGCTCGGCGGCCAGCTGGCCGTCGTGATAGACGGTGTAGCCCATGGCCTGCAGCCAGGCCTGCTGGGCCGGTGACCACAGCACGGGCAGGTCCTCGCTCACGCGGCCTCGGGCTTCTTGCTCAGGCGCTGCACGGCCCACATCACCGGGCCCGACAAGGCGTACAGGATGCCCACCGCGAACAGCACGCGCGGCAGGTCGATGACCGCAATGGCGATCGCCACTGGCACCAGGGCCAGTACCAGGAACGGCACGCGGTCGGAGCGGGTGCCCTTGGCGCCGCCGCCCTTGAAGCTCCAGAAGCGGATGCGGCTGACCATCAGCAGCGCCGCGATGATCGTCACCGCCAGCGCCACGTAGCGCAGCTGGTTGCCGTCCCAGCCCAGGTTGCCATCGGCGAACGCCCAGACGAAGGACATCATCAGGCCGGCCGCGGCCGGGCTGGCAAGGCCGACGAACCAGCGCTTGTCGACCACCGCTACCTGGGTATTGAAGCGGGCCAGGCGCAGCGCCGCGCAGGCGGCATACAGGAAGGCCACGGCCCAGCCGACGCGACCCAGCAGCGGGTCGTCGAACTTCAGCCACGACAGCGACCAGTGGTACATCACCAGCGCCGGGGCCATGCCGAAGCTGACCAGGTCGGCCAGCGAGTCGTACTGCACGCCGAATTCGCTGCTGGTGCCGGTCAGGCGCGCCACGCGCCCATCCAGGCCATCCATCACCGCCGCCACGAACACGGCGATGCTGGCGTTGACGAAGTCCCCGTTGGCCGCGGCGATGATCGCGTAGAAGCCGGCAAACAGGCCGGCGGTGGTGAACAGGTTGGGCAGCAGGTAAATCGTGCGCGAACGCGGCGGCGGTGTGATCGGGTCCATGGAATCCAGTTTAATCGACTTGCCAGTGCTCGGCGCCAATGCTGCAATCGGCGTTCTACGCCCATTCCGTGGAGTTTGCCATGCGTGCCCTGTCCTGCCTTGGATGCCTGCTGTTGTTGGCCAGTGCCAACGCCGTGGCCGGCCCGGTCTATAAATGGAAGGACGCCAATGGCGTGACCCAGTATTCGGAGACCCCGCCGGCGGGCAGGAAGTTCGAGACCCGGGCGCAGGCGCGCAGTCCCCAGGCGGCGGCCAGCGCCGAGACCCCGGCCGCGCCGGTGCCCGAGCAGTGCAGCACCGCCCGCGCCAACCTGGCCCTGCTGGAGGGCGGCGGCCAGGTGATGCAGGACACCGATGGTGATGGCAAGGCCGATACCCCGTTGGCTCCGGAGCAGCGCAGCGCGCAGAAGGGATTGGCTGAAGCCGCCATCAAGGCCTACTGCCCGGCGGAGTGAGGGTTATCGGCAGGGCTTGCAGCCCTGCACCGACAGAGGCGGTAGCAAGGGCAACGTCAAAAGCGGGCATTCCGTGGAATGGCGGGGCGGTGTCGGAGTGCGGGGACGCCGCAAGTACGTCCCTGTAGGCTTGGCAGCCGCATCCATGCGGCTGACACCCCGCAATCCGACACCGCCCCACCCCCGACAGATTCCCGGTGGTCAGTAGATCCACGCCATGCGTGGATGAATCTCCATGGAAATCGAATAGTTCGAGAATTGATCGAACAGCAGCCGAGCATGGCTCGGCCCTACAAAAGGGCGACAGATCGCGGAAAACTGTCGAAGGCGGGGTGGGTCCGGTTGCGAGGGCGTGAGCGCCATGGATGGCGCGACCGAGCCACAGGGACGTATTTACGGCGTCCCCCGCAACCGCCCCCCCCGCCATCCCACGGGAAGCCCGCTGTTGCAGTTGCAGTTGCAGTTGACGTTGCTTGAGGCGGGTGCAGGGCGCAGCCCTGCCGATACCCCTCCCCCCGGCCGGGCTGGCAGAATAGGCGTCTCTGCCGTTATCCGAAGCCGACGATGCGCCTCTCCCAGTTCCACCTGCACACCACCAAGGAAACCCCCAGCGACGCCGAGCTGACCAGCCACCGGCTGATGCTGCGCGCGGGCATGATCCGCAAGCTGGCATCGGGCCTGTACACCTGGTCGCCGCTGGGCCTGCGCGTGCTGCGCAAGGTCGAGCGCATCGTGCGCGAGGAAATGGACCGCGCCGGTGCCGTGGAATTCCAGATCCCGACCATCCAGCCGAAGGAACTGTGGGAGCAGACCGGGCGCTGGCAGAAGTTCGGCCCGCAGCTGCTGAAGATCAAGGACCGCAAGGACCAGGTGTTCTGCTACAGCCCGACCGCCGAAGAAGCCGCCTGCGACTTCGCGCGCAGCGAGCTGTCCAGCTACAAGCAGCTGCCGGTCAACTTCTACCAGGTGCAGACCAAGTTCCGCGACGAGATCCGTCCGCGCTTCGGCGTGATGCGTTCGCGCGAGTTCCTGATGAAGGACGCCTATTCGTTCCACCTGCACGATGAGTGCCTGGTGCGCGAGTACGAGAACATGAAGTCGGCCTACAGCCGTATCTTCACCCGCCTCGGCCTGGATTTCCGCATGGTGCAGGCCGACTCCGGCGCGATCGGCGGTGATGCCTCTCAGGAATTCCACGTCATCGCCGATTCCGGCGAAGACGCGCTGGTGTTCTCCACCGGTTCGGACTACGCGGCCAACATGGAAGCGGCGATCGCTGCCGATCCGGCACCGCGTGCGGCCGCCAGCGAAGCCATGCGCAAGGTCGATACCCCCACCCAGAAGACCTGCGAGGATGTCGCGGCGCTGCTCGGCATCGACCTGCAGCGCACGGTGAAATCGGTGGCGCTGATCGCCGGCGAAGGCAAGGCACAGCAGTTCGTGCTGCTGCTGGTACGCGGCGACCATGAGGTCAACGAGATCAAGCTGGCCAAGGTTGCCGGCCTGGACGAACAGCGCTTCGCCAGTGAGGCGGAAATCGCCGAGCACCTGGGCAGCGTGCCGGGCTTCCTCGGCCCGGTCGCCCCGGCCAAGGCCATCCGCGTGGTGGCCGATCGCGAAGTGGCGGCGATGTCCGACTTCGTCGTCGGCGCCAACGAAGCCGGTTTCCACCTGGCTGGCGTCAACTGGGGCCGCGACCTGCCGGAACCGGAAGTGGCCGACATCCGCAACGTGCGTGCCGGTGACCGCGCGCTGGACGGTGGTGAACTGAAGATCGCCCGTGGCATCGAAGTCGGCCACGTGTTCCAGCTCGGCCGCAAGTATGCCGAAGCGCTGGATGCCACCGTTCTGGACGAGAACGGCAAGGCCGCGGTGATGGCGATGGGCTGCTATGGCATCGGTATCTCGCGCGTGGTGGCTGCCGCGATCGAACAGAACCATGACGATGCCGGCATCATCTGGCCGGACGCGATGGCGCCGTGGCAGGTGGTGGTATGCGTGATCAATCCGAAGGGCGACGCCGCCGTGGCCGACGCCGCGGCCAACCTGCTGCAGGAGCTGCGCGATGCGGGCCTGGACGCGGCACTCGACGACCGTGGCCTGCGCCCGGGCGCGATGTTCGCCGACATGGAACTGATCGGCATCCCGCACCGCGTGGTGGTCAGCGAACGTGGCCTGGCCGCCGGCACCTACGAGTACCGTTCGCGCCGCGCCAGCGAAGCGGAAAGCCTGGACAAGGCCACCCTGCTTCAGCGCCTGCAGGGTTGATCAGGAAAAGACCGGGGCATGCCCCGGTCTTTTTTTGCCTGACGCCCATTTGAGCAATATTGCAGCGGACATAATCCGGTCAAAATCGACGCAATGCAGCCGGGATGCTGCCAGGCCATGACCGGTCTGCATTTGTGCTGCGATTAATTCATCTTTATTCTGTCCCGCGACGCCAGGGACTGGCTCGTCCCGTCCACTTATTAGTTTCCGGAGTAACCGTAAATGAGCATTGACCTGACCGGCCTGTCGGCACGCGAGCTGGGCGCCCTGATCCGCACCGCCAAGAAACAGCAGACCATCGTCGCCAAGCGCCGGCCGATCACCAAGGTCCGGGCACAGCTGACCAAGCTGGCCAAGACCGAGGGTTACACCATCGAGGAACTGTTCGGCGACGCCCCGGCCCCGCGCGCGCGCAAGGTGGCCAAGGTTGCCAAGGCACCGTCGAAGACCGCTGGCCGCAAGCTGGGCAAGGTTGCGCCGAAGTACCGCAACCCGGCCAATCCGAAGGAAACCTGGACCGGCCGTGGCAAGCAGCCGCGCTGGATGGCCGAGCTGACCGCCAAGGGCAACAAGAAGCCGGAAGATTTCCTGATCAAGAAGGCCTGAGGCCGGATCGGGATGCAATGAAAAACGCCGGCGAAAGCCGGCGTTTTTTCATTCCCCGGAAAGGAAAGGTGTGTGGACCAACGGTCCACACCCACAGGAAGCAGCCCAGAGGGCGATTACAGGGTTTTGCGGGCCGGCATCAGCAGGTTGCCGAACAGCAGGCCAGCGACCAGCGCCATCACCACGTTGAGCACGGTGAGGAACACGCTCTGGCCGGCGCCCACGTCCTGCTGCTGGACCAGGGTCAGCACGCCGCGCAGGCTGGTGCTGCCGGGCACCATCATGATGATGCCGGGCAGGCGGATGATTGCGCCCGGGCGGCCGACGAGGCGGCCGAACAGATTGCCACCGGCGGTCAGCAGCATCGCCGACAGGAAGATGCCAGCCGGCGCTCCCCAGGCGTGGCCACCGAACTTGGAGATCGCATAACCAGCGACCGAGGCCGCGATCACCCACGGATAATCGCGGCGGTTGGCCTTGAACAGCATCGCGAAGGCAAACGCCGCGGTCAGCAGTGAGCCCCACTCCACCCACGGCCCCTGCGGCCGCGTGGCGCGGATCACCGGATCGAGGCCGAGCACATCGGCCAGGGTCACCGCGATCATCGCGCCGACGCTGAGCTTCATGATGGTGGTCAGCGCACCGGCAAAGCGCGCGGTACCCGACACCCAGTGCTGGCTGGCCAGCTCATTGACCGCATTCGTCAGCGACATGCCGGGCAGCAGCACCACCAGCGAGGCGATGATCACCGTGTTGAGGTTGAGCGCGCCGATGAAGGACGCCACCAGGGTGGCGACCAGGCCGGCCAGCAGCGCAGCCAGTGCCTCGGCGGCTTCGCGGGTGGCCGGGCGACGGTCGGTGACCATGCCGAGCAGGCCGATCATCAGGCCGATGACACCGGCGGTGGCAATGTCCAGCCACGGCAGCTTCCACATGCCGGCCACGCCGGCCGCGCCGAGGGTGAACGAAAGGATGGTGCGCAGCTTGCCGCGCCGGCCCGGATCCTTGTCCAGCTGGCGCAGCGCGGTGTGGCCCTGGGCGATGCTCATCCGCCCGTTGGCCACTTCCTCGGCGATATGATCGGCCACGCTGAGCTTGTGCAGGTCGTTCTCGCCGGGGGCCAGGCGGATCACGCGGGTGATGTCACTGGAGCCGATCGCCTGCGCAGGGTCGCTGAAGCTGAGGATGATACCGGTGGGATTCGACCACGGTTCACAATCCAGATCGAGCTGGCGGGCCAGTGCCACCACTGCCGTTTCCAGGCGCTGGGCCGTTGTGCCGTAGCTGTGCAGGCGTCCGGCGATCTCGGAAACGAAGGCCACGCGCTGCGCGTAGGTGGCCTGGGGCGTGGGGATCGTGTGAGCGTCTGCGGACATGCGCCGTAGTATTACCTAGGCTGGGCCTTACCGGAGAAATTCATCCGAGTTCGACGCGATGCCCAATACAGAACGGTTATGCTGCGACCCGAATGGCCCAAGTGACCCCGAACCACGCCCCCCAGCTCGAACAGGATGCCCATGACCCGGGCGTGATCCGCCTGTCCGGCACCTGGACCTTGAAGACCGCGCTGGCCGCGGCCGAAGTCCTGCGCGGCGTTCCCGACACGCTGACCGGCATCGATGCCACCGCCATCGAGAAGATGGATTCGGCCGGCGTGCTGCAGGTGCTGCGCGTAGCCCACCGTGCCGACCTCGGCGAGGACGCACTGAAGTTCCGCCCGGACCACCAGGCGCTGGTGTGCACCATCGAGGAAGTGGCCGACGACCGGCCCAAGCCCAAGCGCGACTTCGGCGTGCTGGCTGCACTGGAACGGCTGGGTGTCAGCGTCCATGCCACCGGCCACAACATCAAGGCGCTGTGTAGTTTCCTCGGCGAGAACCTGGTCAAGGCCGCGCGCCTGGTCAAGGAACCCCGCCGTTTCCGCCTGACCGCCACCGTGCACCAGATGGAGCAGGTCGGGCTGGATGCGGTACCGCTGGTGGCACTGCTGTCCTACCTGGTTGGCGCGGTGATCGCCTTCCTCGGCTCGACCATCCTGCGCGACTTCGGCGCCGAGATCTATGTGGTCGAACTGGTCAACATTGCCTTCCTGCGCGAATTCGCGGTACTGCTGACCGCGATCGTGCTGGCCGGCCGCACCGCCAGCGCCTTCACCGCGCAGATCGGTGCGATGAAGGCGCGCGAGGAAATCGATGCGATGCGCACTCTGGGCCTGGACCCGATCGACCTGCTGGTGCTGCCACGGCTGCTGGCCCTGCTGGTCACCCTGCCCCTGCTGACCTTCATCGCCATGGTCGCCGGCCTGGCCGGCGGCATCACGGTGGGTGCGTTCGACCTGGATATTCCGCCGCAGATGTACATCGCACGCATGCACGAGACGATGGAAGTGCGCCACATGCTGGTCGGCCTGTCGAAGGCGCCGGTGTTCGCGCTGGTGATCGGCCTGATCGGCTGCCTGGAAGGCCTGAAGGTCGAAGGCACGGCGCAGTCGGTCGGCGAACGCACCACCTCCAGCGTGGTGCAGACCATCTCGCTGGTGATCATCATCGACGCCTTCGCGGCGTTGTGGTTCATGCACATGGACTGGTGACATGAGCACGCATCCGACCCCCGAAGAAGTTCCCATGCAGGACGACAACGGCCACGAGCTGGCCATCCGCGTGCGCGGGCTGGTCAACCGTTTCGGCAGCCAGACCGTGCATGAGGACCTGGACCTGGACGTGCGCCGCGGCGAGATCCTGGGCGTGGTGGGTGGTTCGGGTACCGGCAAATCGGTGCTGATGCGTTCGATCCTCGGCCTGCGCGTGCCCGATGCCGGGCAGATCCAAGTGCTCGGCCGCGACGCGCGTGCCGACGATGCTGAGAGCCGCCTGCACATCGAGCGCAACACCGGCGTGCTGTTCCAGGACGGCGCCCTGTTCTCCTCGCTGACCGTGGGCGAGAACGTGCAGGTGCCACTGAAGGAGCACCATCGCGAACTGCCCGAGCGCTGGCACTACGAGCTGGCGCTGCTGAAGGTGAAGCTGGCCGGCCTGCCCGCCGATGCGATCAACAAGCTGCCCTCGCAGTTGTCCGGTGGCATGCGCAAGCGCGCCGGCCTGGCCCGAGCGCTGGCGCTGGATCCGCCGCTGCTGTTCCTGGACGAACCGACCGCAGGCCTCGACCCGATCGGTGCGGCTGCATTCGACCGCCTGATCAAGACCCTGCAGGAAGCGCTGGGGCTGACCGTGTTCCTGATCACCCACGACCTGGACACGCTGTACGCGATCTGCGACCGGGTCGCGGTGATCGCCGACCGCAGGGTGGTGGCCAACGCACCCTTGCCTGACATCGAGAAACTGGATCATCCGTGGATCCAGGAATACTTCCACGGACCCCGCGCGCGCGCCGCGCGTGGCGAACAGATCGAGAGTGCCTGAGCCATGGAAACCAAAGCCAACTACGTGCTGATCGGCGCGTTCACCCTGATCACCGGCCTGGCCCTGCTGGCCTTCGGCCTGTGGGCCGCCAAGTACTCTTCCGACCGCACCTGGCAGGAATACCGCGTGGTGTTCCGCGAAGCGGTGACCGGGCTGTCGGTGGGCAGCCCGGTGCAGTACAACGGCATCGCGGTGGGCTCGATCACCGAACTGAACCTGGTACCGGACGACCCGCGCCAGGTGGTCGCGCGCATCCGCCTGAACTCCAACACGCCGGTCAAGACCGATACCCGCGCCAAGCTGGCGATCACCAGCCTGACCGGCCCGTCGATCATCCAGCTCAGCGGTGGCACGCCGCAGTCGCCGGCGCTGACCACGGTCAACAAGGACCCGGCGCCGATCATCCCGACCACGCCCTCCGCGCTGCAGAACATCACCGACGTCGCCAACCGCATCGTCGAGCGCATGGACCAGATTCTCAGCGACCGCAACGTGGCTTCGATCAACGCGACACTGGCCAACCTGGAAACCATCAGCGGTGGTCTGGCCGACCGTGACCAGGGCACGCAGGCGCTGCTGCTCAGCGCGCGCGACGCCGCCCGCAGCCTGGACACCACGCTGAAGACCACCAACGGCACCATCGAGCGCCTGGACAAGAACCTGGTGCAGCAGCTGCCGGGCATCATCGACAAGCTCGACGGCACTCTGGCCAAGCTTGATTCGGCCGCAGGCAACGCCGATTCGATCCTTGGCGAGAACCGCGCTGCCATCAACAGCTTCGCCAACGATGGCCTCGGCCAGCTCGGCCCGACGCTGACCGAACTGCGCGGCCTGATCCGCGACCTGCGCCGGGTCAGCGACCGCCTCGAGAACAACCCCGCGCGCTACCTGCTGGGCCGCGACGCACCGAAGGAGTTCGAACCCAAATGAGCCCGACCACCCTTCCGCGCCTGCTGCTGGCCGCTTCGATGGTCACCCTGCTGGGCGGCTGCTCCATCCTTGGCAGCAGCGAGAAAACCGCAGTGACGCTGTACTCGCCGTCCGTGCAGGTCAAGGCGGACCCGGCGTGGCCACAGGCCAGCTGGCAGCTGGTACTGGCCAAACCCAGCGCCGCGCGCATGGTCGACAGCCCGCGCATCAACGTGCGGCCGACGCCGTCGCAGCTGGAGATCTACAAGGGCGCCAGCTGGGCGCAGCCGGCCACCGACATGATCGAGGACACCCTGCTGCGCGGCTTCGAGGATTCCGGCCGCATCCGCGGCGTGGCGCGCAGCACCGCCGGCATCCGCGCCGACTACAAGCTGTCCACCGACGTGCGCCGCTTCGAATCGGACTACCAGGGACAGGCCACGCCGACGGTGGTGATCGAGGTCAACGCCAAGCTGATCCACGTCGCCGACCAGCGCGTGGTCGCCGACCGCACCTTCCGCCAGGCGCAGCCGGTCGGCAGCACCGATGTTCCTGCCGTCACCGCCGCCTTCGAACGTGGCCTGCAGCAGCTGGCGCAGGACGTGGTGGGCTGGACGCTGACCAGCGGACAGGCCGACCAGCCGACCGTCGCGCGCTGATCGATCAGCGCGGCGTGATCCAGCGGAACGTCAGGTTGATCCGCTCCCCCTGCACGCGTGCCATCTTCGGCAGCGCGTGCTGATAGAACTGTTGGGTCTGACCGGCCATCACCAGCAGATCGCCATGGCCGAGCAGATACTCGGCCTTCCGCGCCGGGTCATCGCGCCGGCGCAGCAGGAAGCGCCGCGCCGCGCCCAGGCTCAGCGAAGCAATCACCGGGGCCGGCCCCAGTTCCGGCTCGTCATCGCTGTGCCAGCCCATGTAATCACCGCCGCCGCGATAGCGGTTCAGCAGCACGCTGTTGAAGCGGCCGAGGCCCTCCACCTGCAGGCGATCACGCATGGCCTGCAACGCGGGTGGCCAGGGGTGCGGCACGAATTCAGCCCCGGAATAGCGGTAGCGCGCCTGCGGATCGCCGATCCAGCAGCTCAGCCGCGGCGAATCCACCCAGTTGCCGAACATGCGGATGCGGTGGACTTCCCAGAGGACTTCGGCCTGCAGCACGGACAGGAGCCGGTCTGCATCGGTCGCGGCCAGCCAGCCCGGCAGGTGCTGGACATCGGCATCGGGCAGGTCGTGAGGGAAAAGCATGGCGCTACCTGAGAATGGGGCGTCCCTGAGCCGGGCCGCCCCAGACCTTCAACCGCGAACGAACGCCACGCCCGTCTTTTCCTTCAACTCGTCATCGCTGACACCCGGCGCGGCTTCCACCAGCAGCAGGCCCTTGTCAGTCACGTCGAACACGGCCAGATCGGTGATGATGCGGTCGACCACGCCCACACCGGTCAGCGGCAACGTGCATTCGGGCAGGATCTTCTGCTCGCCGTTCTTGGCGGTGTGCTCCATCAGCACCACCACGCGCTGCACGCCGGCCACCAGGTCCATCGCGCCGCCCATGCCCTTGACCATCTTGCCGGGCACCATCCAGTTGGCCAGGTCACCCTTGTCGGTGACCTGCATGGCGCCGAGGATGGCCAGGTTGACATGGCCGCCGCGGATCATCGCAAAGCTGTCGTGGCTGCCGAAGTAGCTGGCACCGGCACGTGCGGTCACGGTCTGCTTGCCGGCGTTGATCAGGTCGGCATCGACTTCGGCATCGGTCGGGAACGGGCCGATACCGAGCAGGCCGTTTTCCGACTGCAGCCACACATCCACGCCTTCGGGGATGTGGTTGGCAACCAGGGTCGGCAGGCCGATGCCCAGGTTCACGTAGGCACCATCGGTCAGTTCGCGGGCGGCGCGTGCCGCCATCTCATCGCGGGTCCACGCCATGTCAGTTGCCCTCCGCGCGGATGGTGCGCTGTTCGATACGCTTTTCAGGATGCGGGTTGTGCACGATACGGTGCACGTAGATGCCCGGCAGGTGCACCTGGTCGGGATCGATCGTGCCGACCGGCACCACCTCTTCAACTTCCACGATGCAGACCTTGCCGGCCATCGCGCAGGCCGGGTTGAAGTTGCGTGCGGTCTTGCGGAACACCAGATTGCCAGCCTCGTCGGCCTTCCACGCCTTGACCAGCGCCACGTCGGCACGCAGCGCGGTCTCCATCACGTAGTGCTTGCCGTCGAACTCGCGGGTTTCCTTGCCCTCGGCCACCACCGTGCCGTAGCCAGTGGCAGTGAAGAACGCCGGGATGCCCGCGCCACCGGCACGCAGGCGCTCGGCCAGGGTGCCCTGCGGGTTGAATTCCAGCTCCAGCTCGCCGGCCAGAAACTGGCGCTCGAATTCCTTGTTCTCGCCCACGTAGGACGAAATCATCTTCTTGATCTGGCGGGTTTCCAGCAGCTGGCCCAGGCCGAAACCATCGACGCCGGCATTGTTGGAGATCACGGTCAGGCCCTTGGCGCCACTGTCACGCAGCGCGGCGATCAGGGCCTCGGGAATGCCACACAGGCCGAAGCCGCCCACGGCCAGCGTCTGGCCATCGGCGACCACCCCTTGCAGGGCCTCCGCCGCACTGGCGAAGCGCTTGCCGCGCTTGCCGGTGGAAGTCGATTGCTGCATTGCTGTACTACCCTGCACGTTGAGGATGACCGCATTCTAGCTGGAGGGCGGCGAAGGGCCTGGATGCGCCGCAGCATTGACGGAGGACCAGGCGGGCATTGGGTAGAATGGGCGATTCCACGCAGAAGGGTGCTTCAGCGCCTACGCCCCTCGATCTACGATGACGCCGACCTTCACAGACGAAGACCTGTTCCGCTGGATCGACGAATGGACACTGCAGAAAAGCGAGCAGTGCCTGGGTGGCGTGCGCAACCGGCAACTCCGCGATGGCCTGCTGACGGCCGAGGTACAGGGTTCGGCCAGGCATCCCTACTACGTGGAGATCGATCTGACGGCCAGTACGCGCACCGCGCGCAGCCGCCTGCAGAGTGCCTGTTCCTGCCCCGTCGGCCGCACCTGCAAGCATGTGGCGGCGGTGCTGGTCTCGTACATGCTGGATTCGCTTGCCATGGACGACGAGAGCCCCCTGACCGAACAGGACCTGACGCAACCGCCGCGTCCTGAACTGCTGGCAGAGCTTTCGCGTTGGCAGAGCGCGCGGATCCGGCCGGCCCAGCCACGCCGAAACGGTGTCATCTTCGAACTGTCCACCTACAACCACCACCCCGCCGTGCTGGTCCGGCGCGTCAAGTACGGGACCGATGGTGCGATCAGCACGGGCAAGTGGATGGATATCACTGCGGACCTGCTGCTGGATCCTCCGGCCTATCTCACGCCGACTGATCTGGCGGTGATGATCCAGCTACGCACCCAGCGGCAGCCCGCGACGAAGGACGAATGGATCGACTTCGCGGCCACCCTGCAGTTGATCGTCTCCAGCGGCCATGGCTGGGTCTCCTGCGGTACGCACGGCGACGTGCCGGCCCGGTCAGGAGCTCCACGCCGCGGCGAACTGGGCTGGACCGTTGGCATGACGCAGGGCGCAACGCTGCTGGAACCCGCGTTGAGCGTGGAGGGCGGCGCCAGAGGCGTGGTCCTGGGCCGGAGTGCGTGCTATCTGGACCCGGTCACCGGCGAGGTCGGTCCGCTGCTGCTGGATGTCAGGGCCGAGGACGCCGACGCCTTCCTGAGCCTGCCCAATCTGTTACCCAACGAAGAAGCGGTGGTCGCACAGATGCTGCAACAGATCGACCCTGCCCTGCCGCGCCCCGGTGCAAGCGACACGCTGCCTACCCTGCAGATCAGCGCGATGATCCCCGTGCTGCGCCTGCATACGATTGAGTTCCGGCCGGCATGGCTCGGTCGCCGCGACCCGTCGCAATGGGCCGATATCGCGACCGTGGCCTTCGAGTACGACGAGCACGTGCGGTTCCTGGATGATCCGAGCCTGTTCGCACTCGATCCGGAGGGCCAGCTCGCCCTGCTGCCCCGTGACCTGGCTGAGGAATCACGGCGCGAGGCCCAGCTGCGCACGGTGGGACTGTATCGCGACACGGACCCGCGGGCGCCATTGGACGGCGCTGGCCCGCAGTTCCAGCTGCGCACCCATGACTGGACACGGTTCCTGCTGGATGACGTGCCGCGCCTGGAAGCCTTGGGCTGGAAGGTGGAGACGGACGACGATTTCCGCCATCGCATCACCCGGGTGGATGAGATCGACCTGGACATCCAGGCGGACCCGACGGATGCGGGCTGGTTCAACCTGGGTCTGGACATCCAGGTGGAAGGCCGCAACGTATCGATGGTTCCGCTGCTGCAGCAGGTGCTGCAGTCCGATCCCCGCTGGATGCGTGGCCAGCTGGACGCCATCGGCGACGACGAGAACGTCCTGTTGATGGCAGGCGACAACACCCGCCTGGCACTGCGGGCCGCGCGACTGAAGCCGATCATGGCCCTGTTGGCGGACCTGTTCGCCCAGCGTGGCGCGCCGCTGCGCTTGTCAGCGCTTGACCGTGGCCGCCTGCAGGCACTGCAGGACACGGCGCGCCTGCAGTTCCGGGGCCGCAAGGATACCCAGGCGCTGGTGCAGCGGCTGATGCAGGCACCCGCACTGGGCGAAGTGCCGCCACCGGCGGGGCTGGTGGCAACGCTGCGTCCCTACCAGCTGGAGGGCCTGTCGTGGCTGCAGTACCTGCGCCAGCAGGGGCTGGGCGGGGTGCTGGCCGATGACATGGGGCTGGGCAAGACCCTGCAGACACTGGCGCATCTGCTGGTCGAAAAGGAAAGTGGCCGCCTGGACCAGCCGGCGCTGCTGGTGGTGCCGACCTCGCTGCTGCACAACTGGCAGAGCGAAGCGGCACGCTTCACTCCGGGCCTGCGCGTACTGACCCTGCACGGACCGGCACGTGAAGCACTGTTCGAGGCGATCCCCGAGCACGATCTTGTACTGACCACGTATCCCCTGCTGTGGCGTGACGAGCAGGCGCTGCAGGCACATGCCTACCATCTGCTGATCCTCGACGAGGCCCAGCAGGTGAAGAATCCGAAATCGCGTGCGGCCGTCACGCTGCGCACGCTGCAGGCGCGTCATCGCCTGTGCCTGACCGGTACGCCGCTGGAAAACCATCTGGGCGAACTGTGGACGCAGTTCGATTTCCTGCTGCCCGGCCTGCTCGGCAGCGAGAAACAGTTCAACCAGCATTGGCGCCATCCGATCGAACGCGGCAGCGACCACCGCCGCGCCACGTTGCTGGCGCAGCGTCTGCGTCCCTTCATCCTGCGCCGTCGCAAGGACCAGGTCGCGTCAGAGCTTCCGCCCAAGACCCTCATTACCCGCGCGGTGGAGATGGAGGGTGGCCAGCGTGATCTCTATGAAACCGTGCGTGCTGCGATGGAAAAGCAGGTGCGCGAGGCCATCAGCGGCAGCGGGTTGGCGCGCAGCCATATCGTGGTGCTGGATGCCTTGCTGAAGCTGCGCCAGGTCTGCTGCGATCCGCGCCTGCTGCCGGGCGACGCCCCTGCACGCAATGCCGGCTCGGCCAAACTGGAGCTGCTGCGCGACATGCTGCCGTCGATGGTCGAGGAAGGCCGGCGGATCCTGGTGTTCTCACAGTTCACCGGCATGCTGGCGCGGATCGGGCAGGCGCTGGAGGAGCTCGGGCTGGCCTATGTGACGCTGACCGGCGACACCCAGGACCGGGCCACGCCGGTGCAGCGTTTCATGCAGGGCGAGGTACCCGTGTTCCTGATCAGCCTGAAGGCCGGTGGCGTCGGGTTGAACCTGACTGCTGCAGACACCGTCATCCACTTCGATCCCTGGTGGAACCCGGCGGCCGAAAACCAGGCCAGTGACCGCGCCCATCGCATCGGCCAGCAGCAGCCGGTGTTCGTCTACCGGCTGATCGCCGCAGGCAGCATCGAAGAACGGATTGCCGAGCTGCAGGAACGCAAGGCCCTTCTGGCGGAATCGATTCTGGAAGGCGGCGGCAGCACGGGTCCACGCTTCAGTGAGGAAGACGTCCAGGCGCTGCTGGCGCCGTTGCCGGGCCTGCCGGCCAAGCGCACCGGCCGGCCAGGCCGACGATCGCCGCAGGCCTGATCCGTGGCGCCAGTCAGGTGGCGTTCTCCGATGGAAACGATTCCCATACGGGACTGGGGCTACAATTGAGCGCTGAGCTCACAAAGGATCTGATCGATGCCCCTGCCCGCCTTCAAGGCCTACGATATCCGCGGCCGCGTGCCGGAAGAACTGAACGAAGACCTGGCGCGCCGCATCGGCGTCGCCCTGGCTGCGCAGCTCGCTCCCGGCCCGGTGGTCCTCGGCCACGATGTGCGCCTGACCAGCCCGGCGCTGCAGGATGCACTGGCCGCAGGCCTGGGTGGTACCGGTCGTGAGGTGATCGACATCGGTCTGTGCGGTACCGAAGAGGTCTACTTCCAGACCGATCACCTCGGCGCAGCCGGCGGTGTGATGGTGACCGCCAGCCACAACCCGATGGACTACAACGGGATGAAGCTGGTCAAGGAGAACGCCCGCCCGATCAGCTCCGATACCGGCCTGTTCGCGATCTCCGATGCGGTCGCCGTCGATACGTCCGAGGCCCAGCCGCCACGCGCCGGGCAGACCGCCCAGCATGACAAGAGCGCCTATATCCAGCATCTGCTGAGCTACGTCGACGCCGCCAAGCTCAAGCCGCTGAAGCTGGTGGTCAATGCCGGCAACGGTGGTGCGGGCGCCATCGTCGACCTGCTGGCACCGCACCTGCCGTTCGAGTTCATCCGCATCTGTCACGAACCCGATGGCAACTTCCCCAACGGCATTCCCAACCCGCTGCTGCCGGAAAACCGCGCCGCCACCGCCAATGCGGTGCGCGAACACGGCGCCGACTTCGGCATTGCCTGGGACGGTGACTTTGACCGCTGCTTCTTCTTCGACCATACCGGCCGCTTCATCGAGGGCTACTATCTGGTCGGCCTGCTGGCCAAGGCCATCCTGGCACGCAATCCCGGTGGCAAGATCGTGCATGACCCGCGGCTGGTCTGGAACACCGTGGAAATGGTTGAACAGGCAGGTGGCGTGCCGGTGCTGTGCAAGAGCGGCCACGCTTTCATCAAGGAAAAGATGCGCGCCGAAGATGCGGTGTACGGCGGCGAGATGAGCGCACACCACTACTTCCGCGAATTCGCCTATGCCGACTCCGGCATGATCCCGTGGCTGCTGATCGCGCAGCTGATCTCCGAGAGCGGCCGCTCGCTGGCCGACTGGGTCGAAGACCGCATGGCGGCCTATCCCTGCAGCGGCGAGATCAACTTCAAGGTGGCCGATGCCAAGGCCGCCGTGGCCCGCGTGATGGAGCACTTCGCCGCGCGGTCGCCCGCGCTGGACCATACCGATGGCATCAGCGCCGATTTCGGCGACTGGCGCTTCAACCTGCGCAGTTCCAACACCGAGCCGCTGCTGCGCCTGAACGTTGAAGCCCGCGGCGACGCAGCGCTGATGCAGGCGCGCACCGACGAAATCTCCCATCTCCTCCAGCAGTAATCAAGGAAGACCATGAGCAACATCCAGCCCGTCATCCTGTCCGGTGGTTCCGGCACCCGCCTGTGGCCACTGTCGCGCGAGGCGTATCCGAAGCAGTTCCTGCCGCTGGCAGGCGAACTGACGATGCTGCAGGCCACCTGGCAGCGCGTCGCGCCCATCGCCACCCACGGCCCGTTGGTGATCGCCAACGAAGAGCACCGCTTCGTCGCTGCCGAGCAACTGCAGCAGGTCGGCGCCGAGCCGGCTGCCATCATCCTGGAACCGGTTGGCCGCAATACGGCGCCGGCGATTGCGGTCGCAGCCCTGGAGGCCACCCGCGACGGCGCCGATGCGCTGCTGCTGGTGCTGCCCTCGGACCATGTAATCACCGATGAGGCTGCATTCCGTGCAGTCGTGCAGGCTGCAGCCAGCGCTGCCGAGTCCGGCAAGCTGGTGACCTTCGGTATCGTGCCGACCGGTCCGGAAACCGGCTACGGCTATATCAAGGCCGCCACTGGGCAGGGCCTGCGTGCGGTCGAGCGCTTTGTCGAAAAGCCCGACCTTGAGACCGCCACCGGTTACGTCAGCAGCGGTCAGTATTACTGGAACAGCGGCATGTTCCTGATCAAGGCCTCGCGCTACCTGCAGGAACTGGAGCGCTTCCAGCCCGACATGATGGCCGGCAGCCGCCAGGCCTGGCAGCAGGCCCGTCGCGATTCGGATTTCACCCGTCTCGACAAGGAGGCGTTCGCAACCGTTCCCTCCGATTCCATCGACTATGCCGTGATGGAAAAAACCGCAGACGCCGTGGTGATTCCGCTGGACGCCGGCTGGAACGATGTCGGCTCGTGGACAGCCCTGCGCGATGTCTCGCATCAGGATGGCGATGGCAATGCGCATCAGGGTGACGTGATCGCGATCGACTGCCGCAACACCTATGCCTATGCACAGCGCCTGGTGGCACTGGTCGGTCTGGATGACGTGATCGTGGTCGAGACCGACGACGCGGTGCTGGTCGGCAAGGCCGACCGCATGCAGGAGGTCAAGACCGTGGTGGCGCAGCTGAAGGCCGACGGTCGCAGCGAGGCCACCTGGCATCGCAAGGTCTACCGCCCGTGGGGCGCCTACGATTCGATCGACAACGGCGAGCGTTTCCAGGTCAAGCGCATCACCGTCAAGCCCGGCGGTACGCTCAGCCTGCAGATGCATCACCATCGCGCCGAGCACTGGATCGTGGTCAGCGGCACCGCCGAGGTGACCCGCGGCGACGAGGTGATCCTGCTCAGCGAGAACCAGAGCACGTACATCCCGCTGGGCGTGACCCATCGCCTGCGCAACCCGGGCAAGCTGCCGCTGGAGCTGATCGAGGTGCAGTCCGGCAGTTACCTCGGTGAAGACGACATCGTGCGTTTCGAGGACACGTACGGGCGTAGTTGATCCGACGACCTGCGGCGGGTGCCGACCGTTGGTCGGCACTTCGCCTGCCGGGTCAGGCAATCTCCGCCATCACCCGCTTCAGGCCGTCCTGCCAGTTCGGCAGCACGATGCCGAAATCCTGCTGCAGCTTGCGGTTGTCCAGCACCGACCAGGCCGGGCGCTTGGCCGGGGTCGGGTATTCGGAACTGGGGATGGCTTCAACCGACGGCACCTTGGCCAGCACGCCCGTCGCCAGCGCTTCAGCGAAAATCGCTTCGGCAAAGCCATGCCAGCTGGTCTGCCCCGACGCCGTCAGGTGCCACGTTCCCGACAGCGCGCGCGGATGCTGCAGCGCCTGCACGGTGACATCGGCAATCAACGCGGCCGGTGTCGGCGTGCCGATCTGATCGGCCACCACACGCAACTGGTCGCGCTCGGCGCCCACCCGCAGCATCGTGCGCAGGAAATTGGCGCCATGCGAGGCATACACCCACGCCGTGCGGAAGATCAGATGACGACCGCCGGCCGCGCGAACCGCATCCTCGCCATCGCGCTTGCTGGTGCCGTACACGCCCAATGGCGCGGTCGGCTCGTCTTCGCGGTAGGGCGCGCTGCCCTGTCCATCGAACACGTAGTCGGTGGAGTAATGCACGAACGGCACGCCGTGCGCCGCACACCAGCGCGCGATCATGCCCGGCGTCTGCGCATTGGCGACGAAGGCGGCCTCGGCATCCTGCTCGGCACGATCAACCGCCGTATAGGCGGCCGCGTTGACCACCACCGATGGCTGCAGGCGATCCAGCAATGCCGGCAGGCTGTCGGGCTGGCCGAAATCGGCGGTTTCGCAGCCACTTCCGTCGGGCAGTTGCCCGCTGCGGGTCGTTGCGACCACCTTGCCCAGCGGCGCCAGCGCGCGCAGCAGCTCCTGGCCGACCTGGCCATTGCCGCCGAACACCAGCACCGTCACGGGATGTAGACCGGCAGGCGGTCTTCGGCAATGTCCTTCAGGAACGGCGCGTTCTCGTCCTTGGCCGACAAGGTCGGTGCGCTGACCGGCCAGTCCACCGCGATATCAGCATCGTTCCAGCGGATACCCGCATCCGCCTCCTTGACGTAGACATCGGTGCACAGGTAGCTGAACAGCGCACGTTCGGACAGCACGGCAAACCCGTGCGCGAAGCCTTCCGGAATCCAGAACTGCTTCCTGTTTTCCGCACTCAGCACCACCGCTTCCCACTGGCCGAAGGTCGGCGAGCCACGACGGATGTCCACGGCCACGTCATAGACCTCGCCCTCCAGCACGCTGACCAGCTTGCCCTGTGGGCGCGGCCACTGGTAATGCAGGCCACGCAGCACGCCCTGTGCGGACGTCGATACGTTGCTCTGCACGAAACGGTCCGGCAGGCCCAGTGCAGCGAAGCGCTCGGCATTCCAGGTTTCGAAAAAATAGCCACGCGCATCGCCAAACACGGCCGGCTCGATGATCTTGCAGCCGGGAAGCTTGGTTTCAATCACTTTCACGGAACGACTCCACGCAGCGCGAGTTTATGCAGGTACTGGCCGTAGCCATTCTTGATCAGCGGCGCAGCCAGCGCCTCCAGCTGCTCGGCATTGATCCAGCCCTGACCGAACGCGATTTCTTCCGGGCAGCACACCTGCAGGCCCTGGCGGGTCTGGATGGTCTCGATGAAGTTGGATGCCTCCAGCAGCGACTGATGGGTGCCGGTATCCAGCCAGGCATAGCCACGGCCGAGCGCTTCCAGGTGAAGATTGCCTTCCTCCAGGTAGCGCTTGTTGAGATCCGTGATCTCCAGCTCGCCGCGCGGCGACGGCTTCAGTTCCTCCGCGTAATCGCTGGCCTTGCCGTCATAGAAGTACAGGCCAGTCACCGCATAGTTCGAGCGGGGATTTTCCGGCTTCTCCACCAGATCGATGACCTTGCCGCTCGTGTCGAACTCGGCCACGCCGTAGCGCTCCGGATCATTTACCCAGTAGCCGAACACGGTCGAACCATCCACGCGCTCATCGGCGCGCTTCAATACTTCGCGCAAACCGTGACCGTGGAAGATGTTGTCACCCAGCACCAGGCAGCTCGGCTTGCCGGCCACGAAGTCGCGGCCGATCAGGTAGGCCTGGGCCAGGCCATCCGGACTCGGCTGCACCGCATACTGGATGTCCATGCCCCACTGAGAGCCGTCGCCCAGCAACTGCTGGAACAGCGCCTGTTCGTGCGGGGTATTGATGATCAACACTTCGCGGATGCCCGCCAGCATCAACACGCTGAGCGGGTAGTAGATCATCGGCTTGTCGTACACCGGCAACAGCTGCTTGCTGACGCCCTTGGTGATCGGATAAAGGCGGGTGCCGGAACCACCGGCGAGGATGATGCCCTTGCGCTGGGTCATGGTGTCTCCTGGGTTCAGGCTGCAGTGCCGATGCGCTGCAGGCGGTAGCTGCCGTCGAGCACGCCGTTGACCCAGTTCTGGTTGTCCAGGTACCAGTCGACGGTGAAGGCGATGCCCTGCTCGAAGGTGTAGGCCGGTTCCCAGCCCAGGTCGTTCTTCAGCTTCGACGCATCGATTGCGTAACGGCGGTCATGGCCCGGGCGGTCGGTGACGTAGGTGATCTGGCTGCTGCGCGGCAGGCCATCCTCACGCGGGCGGCGCGCATCGAGCAGCGCGCAGATGGCCTGCACCACTTCGATGTTCTGCTTTTCCGAGTTGCCGCCGACGTTGTAGGTCTCGCCGACCTGGCCTTTGGCCAGCACGGTGCGGATCGCCTCGCAGTGGTCGGACACGAACAGCCAGTCGCGCACCTGCTTGCCATCGCCGTACACCGGCAGCGGCTCGCCGGCCAGCGCCTTGGCGATCACCAGCGGGATCAGCTTCTCGGGGAAGTGGTAGGGGCCGTAATTGTTCGAACAATTGGTGGTCAGCACCGGCAGCCCATAGGTGTGGTGGAACGCACGTACCAAGTGATCCGACGCAGCCTTGGACGCCGAGTACGGCGAATTGGGCGCGTACTGGGTCGTTTCACTGAATTTGCCGGTCTCACCCAGCGTGCCGTACACCTCGTCGGTGGACACGTGCAGGAAACGGAACGCCGCGCCCTGTTCGGCCGGCAGCGCCTTCCAGTAGTCGCGGACCGCTTCCAGCAGGCCCAGGGTGCCCACAACATTGGTCTGGATGAAGGCGCTGGGACCATCGATGGAGCGGTCAACGTGGCTTTCAGCTGCAAAGTTCACGACCGCGTCCGGCTGATGCTCGGCCAGCAGGCGGGCGACCAGATCACGGTCGCCGATGTCGCCCTGCACGAACAGGTGGTTCGGGTTGCCATCAAGGCTGGACAGGGTCTTCAGGTTGCCGGCGTAGGTCAGCACATCGAGGTTGATGACCTTGACGCCGCGCGCGACGGCCTCGAGAACGAAGTTACCGCCAATGAATCCGGCGCCGCCGGTGACAAGCCATGTGGGCACTACCTGTTCTCCTGATCGAGATTCGTGGGACGGGGCCTTCATGGCCACGACAATGCAACGTTGAAGGATACAACGGGCCTCCGGTAACACGCGATCACACAAGTGAACTCAGGCCGACTGCATTGCTGCATCGCAACAGCCGGAGCTCCCACCATACGCATTCGCATGGTCACCCCAAGCCAGCTAGAATCGGGGTCCCACCCCCGAACCGGTTGCTGCTCCAGGACCGGACGTTCTCTCCGTTATTGAAGGACCCCGTACCAGATGAAAATCCTCGTCGCGTACAAGCGCGTGGTGGACTACAACGTCCGCATTCAGGTCAAGCCGGACGGTTCCGGCGTGGTCACCGACGGCGTCAAGCTGTCCCCCAACCCCTTCGATGAAATCGCTCTGGAAGAAGCCCTGCGCCTGCGCGACAAGGGCATCGCCAGCGAAGTCGTGGTTGCCACCATCGCCCCGGCCGACGCCCAGGCGCACCTGCGCAACGGCCTGGCCATGGGCGCCAACCGTGCCATCCACGTCGTCACCGACCAGGCGATCCAGCCGCTGACCGCGTCGCGCACCCTGCTCAAGCTGATCGAAAAGGAGCAGCCAGATCTGGTGATCCTCGGCAAGCAGGCCATCGACGACGACGCCAACCAGACCGGCCAGATGCTGGCCACGCTGTGGGGCCGCCCGCAGGCGACCTTCGCCAGCAAGCTCGAAATTGCCGATGGCAAGGCCACGGTGACCCGTGAAGTCGACGCCGGCCTGGAAACGCTGGAAGTGGATCTGCCGGCCGTGGTCACCACCGATCTGCGCCTGAACGAGCCGCGCTTCATCAAGCTGCCGGACATCATGAAGGCCAAGGCCAAGCCGCTGGAGACCCTGCAGCTGGCCGACCTCGGCGTTGAAGCCGCCGACACCTTCAAGACCACCCAGTACGCCGCGCCGTCCAAGCGCAGCAAGGGTGTGATGGTCAAGGACGCGGCCGAACTGGTTGCCGCACTCAAGCAGAAGGGGTTGCTGTAATGAGCAGGATTCTCGTCATCGCCGAGCACCACGACGGCAAGCTCAATGCCGCCACCGCCAAGACCGTCAGCGCCGCCGCCGCCATCAGCGGTGCCAGCATCGACGTGCTGGTGCTGGCCGCCGATCCGGCCGCTGTCGCCGCTGAAGCCGCGAAGATCGCTGGGGTCGCCAAGGTCCTGACCGTCGCCAACGCGGCCAACGCGCAGGCCATCGCCCAGGTGCTGGCGCCGCAGATCGCACAGCTGGCCAAGGGCTACACCCACGTATTCGGCCCGTCGACCACCTTCGGCAAGGACCTGATGCCGTGCGTGGCCGCCCTGCTCGGCGTCAACCAGGTCTCCGACCTGATGAGCGTTGAAGGCAGCCACACCTTCAAGCGCCCGATCTACGCCGGCAACGCGATCATCACCGTGGAAGCCCCGGCCGACCAGATCGTGGTCGCCACCGTGCGTGCCGCCTCGTGGCCGGAAGCCGCCCAAGGTGGCAATGCCGCCGTTGAAGCAGCCAGCGTCGACGCTGCCCTGCCGACCCATACCCGCTTCGTCGGCCTGGCCGCCGGTGCCAGCGACCGTCCGGACCTGCAGAGCGCCAAGCGCGTGGTTTCGGGTGGCCGTGGCGTCGGTTCGGAAGAGAACTTCAAGGTCATCTTCCAGCTGGCCGACAAGCTCGGTGCTGCCGTCGGTGCCTCGCGTGCGGCGGTCGATGCCGGCTACGTGCCCAGCGACCTGCAGGTCGGCCAGACCGGCAAGATCATCGCGCCGGAACTGTACGTGGCCGTTGGCATCAGTGGTGCGATCCAGCACCTGACCGGCATCAAGGATGCCGGCACCATTGTCGCGATCAACAAGGACGGCGACGCGCCGATCTTCGAGATTGCCGATATCGGCCTTGTGGGGGATCTGTTTGCGATCCTGCCGGAGCTGGAAGAGGCGCTGGCCTGAAGCAACAAGGCAGGCCGGTCTGTCACCGGCCTGCCTTGTTCGATCATTTTTCAGTTGTCGCCGAAAAGATCGCGGGTATACACCTTGTCCTTCACATCCAGCAGGGCGTCGGCCATCCGGTTGCTGATGATCAGGTCCGCTTGCTGCTTGAAGGATTCCAGGTCGTTTACCACCCGCGAGCGGAAGAACGCGTCTTCATGAAGTTCCGGCTCGTGCACGATCACCTCAACGCCCTTAGCCTTCAAGCGCTTCATGATCCCTTGAATGCTGGATGAGCGGAAGTTGTCCGAACCGGCCTTCATGATCAGGCGATAGATACCCACCACCTGGGGATTGCGCCGCAGGATATCGGCCGCGATGAAGTCCTTCCGCGTAGTGTTCGAATCGACGATGGCCCGGATCAACGTCTGAGGGACGCTCTGGTAGTTGGCCAAAAGCTGCCGGGTGTCCTTGGGCAGGCAATAGCCACCGTATCCGAAGGATGGATTATTGTAGTGCCCGCCGATGCGTGGATCGAAGCTGATGCCTTCGATGATCTGCCGCGAGTCCAGCCCATGCGTCAACGCGTAGCTATCCAGCTCGTTGAAGTAGGACACGCGCATGGCAAGGTAAGTATTGGCGAAGAGCTTGATGGCCTCGGCTTCGGTCGGTTCAGTAAACAGGACGGGCACGTCCTGCTTGATGGCGCCCTCTTGGAGCAGGCGTGCAAACGCCTCGGCCCGGGGCGAACGCTCGCCCACGATGATGCGGGACGGGTGCAGGTTGTCGTACAGCGCGCGGCCCTCGCGCAGAAACTCCGGCGAGAAGATGATGTTGTCCACGCCGAACTTCTCACGTGCCTTGAGCACGTAGCCGACCGGGATAGTGGACTTGATCACCATCGTGGCCGATGGATTAATGGCCAGCACGTCAGCGATGACCGACTCGATCGAACGGGTATTGAAGTAATTGGTGTCGGGGTCGTAGTCGGTGGGCGTGGCGATGATGACGAACGACGCGCCTTCGTAAGCCTCCCGGGGCTCGAGCGTCGCGCGGAAATCCAGCGCGTCGTGTGCCAATGCCTGTTCCAGCTCGGCGTCCGCGATGGGAGACCTGCGCGCATTGAGCGCTTCTACCTTAGCGGGCATGATGTCGACAGCGACAACCTCATGTTTCCGCGCAAGCAACACGCCGTTGGATAGGCCTACGTACCCGGTACCTGCAATTGCGATCTTCATCCGTGTGTCTTCTGTGGGGAGAATGGATTCAAGGAACTTCGACGTGGACTGACGGGATCCGCATGCCTTCATCGTGGAACCAGAACATCGTCTCTTGGACCAGCGACGCCTCCAGGGTGTAGCTCCCCGATGCGACGGGCGCCTTGACGTGCAGCTCCGCCTGGTCACCGGGCGCCAACTCCAACACCAGCGCTTGGCGTGCATCCCAGTCGACGGCTCGTTCGTCGCGACCGTCGGGGATGAACCGCCACGACAGCAGCACGTCGCGCCCCAGGACCTCGCGGGTCGAGAGGACGCCATCCGAGCCATTGGCCAACGTGAGCGTGAACGCAACCTGACCCGGCTGGATCGTGGTGCCAGTGATGTCCAAGCGCAGGTGTTCTGCAACACCGGACGCCACTCGCCCGGACATCCTGCTCATGCGGCCACCGGAGCAGTCCCCGAGCGGCACTAGTACTAGGCGGTGGCTAAGCGCTTCGATGGCAGGAGCAGCGAGGCCGTTGACGGCGCCGAACGCGCGCGCAAACCCTTCGGGCGACTCACAGGGGCCCGACACGCCCGCGCCCTTCGGCACGTAACCCGAATAGCCGTTCACGGAGAACATCCCGTGGTCCTGCGCGTAAATCATGGCATCTAGGTCGTCAAGATACGGGGCCTCGGCCGACCTGTCGGCGAATAGGACGTCACCCTGCCGTGCAGAAGCGGGAACGCGGGCAGCGAACGCTACCTGCCGTTGTTGCCATTGGGCAAAGGTCGCATGGCCAGCCTGGAAGGTCACGGACTCGGCAGTCAGCAACACAAAGGCAACCACACAGGCCAGGGCGCCCGTCCAGGTACCGCGACGCGAGGCCAGCAGCAGGACACGCTGGAATCCGATGCCGGCAAGCAGGCCTATCGGCATCACCATGACGAGCATCACGCGTGTAACGGCACGGATGGAATCAATGCCGGGAAGATGCAGGAAGACACGATAGAGCGACACATTGCTGACGTTGAGCGTGCAGATCACCAGCACCAGCGTGGCCAAGCCGGCCAGCATGCCCAGTTCTGCATCGGCGATGCGCCGCAGGGCGAGGAGCAGCCCCACGACGGCGAACAGCAGGACGCCCAGGCCCAGGAAGAGCTGGTGCTCGTGGCGCATCGAGATGTCACCAATCGAGCCGCCGATGAACCGCGTCAGCGGTGAGAAGTCCGCGATCAGGTAGCTCCACACCCGCGGCAACATCCCCAGGATTTCGTCGCGCGGCCTGACGAACCCCTGTACCTCAGTTACCGCGTGATAGCTGCGCAGCAGGGCGAGTACTGCGATGGCAGACGCGAGCACGACGGCAAGGCTGGCCAACGTGCGCCCCAACTCGTTCCTGCCGAAACTGGCCCGGACTTGCGCTGCTAGGGTTCGGCCACGCCCCAACAGCAACCAAGCGGCCGTCATCGCCAGCAGTAGGTAGGCCGCGAAGACACCCGTGTAAATGGCACAGTAGACTTGGGCAGCGAACAGCAGGGAGCTCCAGGCCAGGGATGAGGGGCGGCCGTGCTGCAGCCATCGGGAGAAGGTTAGGAACAGCAGAGGGACGAACATCCGGAATGCGAACTGCGCATGCGCCTGCTGTGCCAGAACGGGAAGGGAAAACGCAAATACGAATGCCGCCGCTCCCGCGCCGGAAGGACGCAGCCCCAAACTACGGGCGGCGACGTAGGCGCATGCGTAGTTGAGTACGCCCCCCAGCATTAGCCAGGCCGACAATGCCTCCGAGCGATCCAGCCCCCACCAGCGGAAGGCCGCATAAGGAAGGATTGAGCCGAAATGGTTGTCGCTCAGGGCCAGTACGTTGGCCACCGGGTAGAAGAAGCCCGGGCTCCACACATCGGGCGTGGCGCCGGTCAACCAAAGGTAGACATGCTCAAGGACCACCGAGTTGAAACGGGCGTCGATAAGATCGCCGGGGACCGCCGTGAAATATGCGTTCGCCTTGAGTTGGTAGAACACGACCCCGACGAGCAGGAAGACCGAGGCAGCGAACAGGTCGTTGCGCCAGCGGCCTGCGCTCTTACTGGCACTCATAGTCGGTCACCTGCTTGCTGGAGCGGAACGGATCGGTCAGTGCATCCGTGTACTGGCCCATCAGCAGACGTTGGCGTGGAAGGAAGTTCTGTCGATAGAAACGGCTGGCGGTTGCCAAAGCCTGGCCACGGGGCGTGAGCCGCACGCAACCATCGTGGATGGCGATGGTGCCCGACTGTTCCTGCTCCGTCAGCCGCACCTCCACCAAATGGTGCTCCGGGAGGTACTCATCAGTGAACACGCGTGCGAAACCATCCTCACGGATACCGCCTCCGCGTTGTTGGATCTTCTCCAGAATATAGAAGGACAATGATCGATCAATCACAGTCGGGACGGATATGGCGAACAGGTAGCCGCCCAACAGCCAGATCGTGATCAGCTGGACTTTCTCCAGCACCGAGAACCCGGAAAGCGCGCCCACCCCTCGTGCCGCCACGCCGACGATGAGAGCCGCCAGGAAGCCGTCGAAAATACTGGCGTACAGGACGACATCGACCTTGAACCAGCGCATGTGCACGATGTAGACGACAATCAGTGTAACGACGTACGCCAACGTCAGGAGCAACGCTTTGACCAGCTTGTTCATTTGAAGACCACCAACTTGTTTGCAAGAAAACTACAGGCCACCTGCACGCAAGTCGCCACGAGGAAGCCCAGACGGTAATCCCAGCCCGCTCGATCGGACCACAGGTAGAGCACGAGTGCATGGAGGAGCGCGATGACGGCGTAAAGCGCTACGAACCGGACACCCTGGCCGACGAAACTGCCCGAGGAGGCGCGGAAGACGAAGTAACGGCTGCCCAGGAACGACGCGGCAATGCCCACGCAGGCTGCGGCGCCATTGGCAAGTCCCGCTGATCGAAAGCCCCATACTTCCAGCGCGCAGTAGAGGACCATGAAGTGCAGCGCGGTCGCCAGCAAACCGTTGATCCCATAGCGGACGACCTCGCTGGCCAGCATGCGCTCACTCAGTGCGCGCATGCAGGATCTCGGCGATGAACGCCCTGTAGCCACCGACTTCAAGAATGCCGCCATTGCGCAGCGTTCCGGAGAGCATCAGGATGATCAGCGTCAGCGCACCGGTCTGCAGGAACACCAGCAACAGGATGCCGGTCACCAGCGAGAACCAACCCGGTGTAGCGAATCCGACCGCCTTGAGCCCGAGTGCAAGGACAGTGCCAAGCACTGACAATCCGGCGATCGCGGTGCAGGCGATGCCCACGCGTACCAGCACATCCTCGGCAAACACCATCAGCGCGCGAAAACCGTGCAGTGCCAGCCCAACGAAGTTCATCTTGCTCTTGCCGGCGTAGCGCGGGCCACGGTCGACAGCTACCGATGCCACCCGCAACTTGGATGTCAGCACGCAGGCCGCAACGTGCACCCAAAGCTCCTGCATCACCGCCAGGCGCTTGATCGCATGCAGCTTGGCCGCCATGAAGTTGCCGAAGCTGATGCGCCGGCCGCTGAGCATCGCGAACAACCACTTGTACACGACGTAGAACGCACGGAACTTCAAGGTTTCCACCCGGCTCTTGCGCGAGGCCACGACGATATCGACGTCGGGGGACTCCAACGCCTCCAGGAGCTCGCTGATGCTGCGCGGCGTATCTTCGCCGTCCGAGTCCATGACGACCACGCGCTGCCTATCGACGAAGTGTTCGGATACGTAGCCGATCCCGATCGCGATGGCTTTCTGATGCCCGACATTACGCCGCAGCTTCAGGACCACGCCATCGAGACCCGCAGCGGCGATCGCGGCGGCGTCCACCGGCTGCCGCACGGAGCCATCGTCGACTGCGACGATGTAGACATCATTGCCCTGGTCCCGTGCCAAAGCCCTGAACAACATGGACGAAGCCTCGACATCTTCGTAAACAGGCATCACGACGACCAGCGACGAGCTTTTCATATCCGTCATTCCTGCAAGCGCTTGCGGAAGTAGGCGATGGTCTCCTTCAGGCCGTCCTCCAGGCTCACGCGAGGCTCCCAGCCAAGCGCCGCCCGTGCCATCGAGATGTCCGGCTGGCGCTGGCGGGGATCGTCCGAGGGCAGGGGCTTGAACACGAGCTTGGAGTGGCCGCCCACCAGCCGGATGACCGTTTCGGCCAGTTCCAGCATGCTGTACTCGCCCGGATTGCCGATGTTGACCGGCCCGGTCAGCTCTGCGGGGCTGTCCATCAGGCTGATCATGCCGCTGATGAGATCGTCGACATAGCAGAAGCTGCGCGTCTGCTGCCCATCGCCATAGATCGTGATGTCATCCCCGCGCAGTGCCTGCACGATGAAGTTGCTGACCACCCGGCCATCTTCTGGATGCATGCGGGGGCCGTAGGTGTTGAAGATACGCATCACCTTGATTTCCAGCTGGTGCTGGCGCCAGTAGTCGAAGAACAGAGTTTCGGCACAGCGCTTTCCTTCGTCGTAGCAGCTGCGTATGCCGATCGGATTCACCTTGCCCCAGTAATCCTCCACCTGCGGATGGATCTCCGGATCACCGTAGACCTCGCTGGTGCTGGCCTGCAGGATGCGTGCACGCGTCCGCTTGGCAAGCCCCAACATGTTGATCGCGCCGTGGACGCTGGTCTTCGTCGTCTGCACCGGATCGTGCTGGTAGTGCACGGGGCTTGCCGGGCATGCCAGGTTGTAGATCCGGTCCACCTCGACATACAACGGGAAGGTCACGTCGTGACGCATCATCTCGAAGCGCGAGTTCGAGAGCAGGGACTCGACGTTCCGCTTGGAGCCCGTGTAGAAATTATCGACGCACAGGACTTCGTCGCCCCGTTCGACCAATCGATCGCACAAGTGCGACCCAAGGAATCCCGCACCACCTGTAACCAGTACTCGTGCCATATGCCTGCCCTAAATCTGTGATCAAGCGATCGTGTTGAAGAATTTGATGAAGACGGCCCGGAAATTCGCCTGCGAATACTTCTGGACGCTGGCACGTGCGCGGGCGGCCCACTGCGCCAGTTCGGGCGTCCCATAGAGCTTCATCAAGGAAAGGGTGCGCTCCTGGAGTTCCCTGGCGTCACTGAAGTAATAGCCATCGACGCCGTCGGTGACGACCTCGCGTGGCCCGCCCAACGGCTGCACGATGGGTACGACGCCGGCGGCCATCGCTTCGCAGGCGGTCATTCCGAAGTGTTCCAGTTTCTCGGGCTCCTGGTCACCACGCTCCCCCCAGCCCGCACCATGCCAGAAGATAGATGCCTCCGCATACTCCTGCAGCAGCTCCCGTGATCCAAGGTTTCCGAGAATACGGATCGGATAGCCCTCCGCCAGTGCGTTGACCTTCTGGAAGTAGCGGCGATGCTCCTCGCTTTCCGCATGGACGCTGCCGGCGAGATGGTACTCCCAACCCTCCGGCACGAGGCCCTTGTCGTGCATTTGCCGGAAAGCAGTGATCATCTCGATATGCTTTTTGTTGTGGCCGCCGGAGAAGAAGCGGCCGACACTCAGAATGACCTTCTTCTTGTTCGACAGGTCCACCGAGCCGAAGCGCTCCACGTCGATTGGCGGAGGAAGCACCACGGCATCACGCGCCCAGCGCTTGCGAATCCACGCTGCCGTGAATTCAGAGTTCGCCATCGGATCTTCGTAACTGTCGATGAACGGGCGCCGACTGGACGCCACGCCACGACGCAGCGTGCGCTGCGCCAAACTCGACATACGCGAAAGCCAAGGGTGTCCGGTACGATCAAATCTTCCCGCCGCACGCTGAAAAAGCCTGGGAAGCGGCGCGGCCTCGATGAGTTCATGGGGAAAGAATGCCAGGTACAGCGATTTTCTGGCCTGCGGGACCATCGAAGAGCAGTAAGTGGAATTGATGAATACATCGTACCCGGCCGAGCGTGGCGCGAGCTCGCTGCAGGAGGAGCCGGGCCACTCGACCCAGTGTGCCCCCGCCAAGTTGAGGTTCATCCTGCTACTGAACTCTGCTTCGTCGACGGGGCCGACGCGGATCAGGTCCACCTGGTGGCCTTCGGCCAGCAGGATCTCCGCGATCGTGCCGACGTGTTTTTCACCGCCGCCCATCGTGGCCCAGTAACGATTATAGATGCCTACTTTCATGCGGGGACGGCCCCGATGCGATCCTTGCAGGACGGCAGGCCGCCCCAACGTTGCCGCAGTACGACTGGAAGCAGCTTGAACAGGTCACGCTGGATGCGCAGACGCAGCCCGAACTCCGCGTTCAGGCGCTTGTCAGTGAAGCCGCGACGCGCTGCCGCGACTGCAGAGCGCAGGCATCTCAGTACTTCCCTTCCGTAGGCCCGGCCCGCGACGGCGGCCGGGGCATGTTTGATCTTGATCAGCACATGATTCCTGGAGACGTGGAAAACAAAGACTGGCGACCATTCGACGCTGGATCCCGTATGCACATGGCGTACGACGCTGGCCGGCACGTAACGCAGGCGCCCCCCGCCCTTGCGCAGGCGCCAGCTCAGGTCGGTGTCCTCGTAGTACATGAAAAAGTTCGAATCAAAGAGCCCCGCCTGTACCAGAGCAGAGCGGCGCATGAGCATGGCGGCGCCACAAAGGGCCTGCATGTCCTCCGGCTCATCATACTGACCACGGTCGTCCTCGTAGATTCCACGGTCACCCGCCTCGCCATTGCCATCGAGCAGCGTGCCAGCGTTATTGATGACGTCACAGGCAGCGCCATCGAGCAGGGCGGCCGGGCAAGTAAACACATGCTTTGCATAATCCGCTGCAAGAACACCCGTGCCCAGCACCGTACCCGCGAGGCTCACCGTGAATTCACGGCCCGCTGCGGCATTCGTCCCGGAGACATCCAACTCAAGAACATACCGTCCATCAACCGGATCCGGCGGTAGCGGCAGGCGGATCGTGCCCCGCCCGCTCGTCCAGCGCACGCTCCGGTCTCCGTGCTGTTCCCTGCCCCAGAAGCCCTCCCCGTACAAAGGCTTCTTGTAGCCACTTTCGACAAAACCACTGGCTTCGTCAACAAGCATCCCAAGCTCGCGCGTATCGCTGGACTGGCCCCCCGCACTGGGCTGGAACGGCAGGCTTTCTATCGTCAGCTCGACGTATCGCCGGAAGAACAGGATCTTTGAACCCGCCGCCGTGACATCCGGCTCGTCCATCAGTGCCCGGACAAGCGCCGACAACCAATCGGGATCAACGACGGTGTCGTTGTTGATCAGGCCGATCAGGTCGCCACGAGCCACTTGCATCCCAAGGTTGTTGCCTCCTGCGAATCCAAGGTTGCCTCCCGACTCCACGATCCTTACCCACGGGAAGGCGGAGCGGACGAAGTCCACCGAGCCGTCAGACGAGGCATTGTCCACCATGACGACCTCATAGCGCGGATAGTTCAAGGCGCCAAGGCTCGCCAACAAGGGCTGGAGATAACGCATGCCGTTGTAGTTGACTACGATCAGACTGACCAAGGGCAACATGCCGGTCCAATCGCCCGCGCCTCCCGCGCCAGCACCATCGTCGGAATCGATCGCCAGCGACCCAGCACCATGCCCTGCCGGCACCGTCGCCGGCGCGGCTTCCATGCGGGCCGTCGGCCCCGCGCTGTCGCCGCCTGCGGTACCAGCACCACGGGCATCCTCATACTCCCGAGCGACTTTCCTGAGCTCTGCCTCCCAGGCAGCGTCCTTGTCGGCCAGCGCTTGGTCACGCTCGGCCGCTATGCGGCTTATCTCGGACCGGTAATCGGCAGCCACCTGCTCGACCCGCGCTTCCCACGCCACATCCTTGTCGCGCAGCATACCGTCGCGCTCTTGGCCAATACGTGATATCTCCCGCCGGTAATCGTCCGCGACCTGCTGCACGCGCGATTCAAAATAGCCGGGAACTTCAAACACGGAGTCCGGCAAGCTGGGCAAGGCTCCGGCGGACGCCAGTACGATGAAATAGACCGGCTCGCGCGGCATGCTGCCCGAGCGGACGCTCTCCAGCCCTTCGCTCTCGGTCCAGTAATGGATTCCTGGCGCTACCGGCTCGGCCGCGCCACCGCCATCGGCAACGCGGCCGATCATGGAGGCCATCGTGGTGCGCTGCCCGAGCAGTCGGTAGTTGGGGAAGTAATCCCCCACCAGCGCCTCCAGTTCCTGCCTGTAGAGCTCCTTGACGTGGAACTCATTGCGGAAACCAGGACGATCGGAGTACTCGTAGCGATCCGGGCTGGACATCATGAGCACGCCACCAGGACGCAGCACTCTCACGATCTCCGCCATCATCTCCTGGTGCTGGTTGTGGTGCTCGATGGTCTCGAAGCTGACCACCACATCCACGCTCGCATCGGGCACCGGGATGGCGGCGCACGAGCCGAGCTTGAACTCCAACCCCTCGCGCGGATAGGTCGCTGCCGCATGCGCCACCGCCACGGCATCGATGTCCACGCCGGTGACACGCGCCGCACCGATCGACAGGAGGGCAGATCCATATCCTTCGCCGCAGGCGATATCCAGAACATCCTTGCCGGCGACAATGCGCGATGCGAGCTGGTAGCGGTGGTAGTGCTCCATCTCGATTTCGCCGCTAACGCCCGGCAGAAACCGTTCGCCGGTGAAGCTCATCTCGCCGTCAGGCACCTGGGAACGATCATGGCTCACGACGTTGCCTCCAGTTCAATAGTTCGCATTGGCACACCAAATAGCCCCAGGCAGACGGCGCTGGACTGCACGTGGAGGATCAGCGCATCGTGCACCCACTCGTGCTGGACATGGTCGGCCTGGGTGCCCTCGGCGATGGCTGGGGAAATGCTGTATTCGCCCGCTGGAAGTACCGGAAATCTGAAATCAAACGTCGCCACGACCTCGCCGTTGCGCGGAACCACGATGGCACGGTCGCGGTGCGCCAGGTATGTGTTGTCGGCAAAGATTATCTGCCCCAGCTTGTCCTTCACGACGAACCCCACGATGGGCCGGCTGATCTGTTCGTTGGCGCGCGCGATGATCCGAAGCTTGACGTCCTGCCCGCCTATCGCCCAGTTCACCTTCTGGCCCTGCGCATCCAGTAGATGCACCGCGGTGATGCGCGCAGCGCCCGTCCCGAACGAAGCACGGTTCTCGTCGAACTGGAAGACCTCGATGTCGTTCCGGAGCATCGACGCATCGATGAGCGTCTGTCTCATATCCACATAGGCGGGTTCCGCGGTCAACTCCAACGGGGAAGGCTGGCCATCCGCGGACGTGTCTTCGACTTCGACTTCGCCTCCACCGCCTTCGACCAGAGCAGTCTCTGCCATGCTGCCATCCTCCGGTTCGAACAGCGACGCCAGGTACTCCTGCGACAGTTCCTTGGGCGCGCCGTTCATGCGCATGACACCCTTGTCGAGCCAGATTGCGCGCTCGCACAGGTTGATGATGGCCCCCATGTCGTGGCTGCAGAAGAGCAGCGTCCCTCGCTTCATGAAAGAGCGCAGGAAACGCATGCACTTCTGCGTGAAGTAGGCATCTCCCACCGAGAGCGCCTCATCCACGACCAGGATATCGGCGTCGACGTGGGCGATCACGGAAAACGCAAGCCGCACGACCATGCCGCTGGAGTAAGTTTTAACCGGTTGGTCGATGAAATCCGGGATGCCGGAGAAGGCCACGATGTCGTCGTAGCGTTCCTCCATCTGCTGGGCCGTCAGCCCGAACAGCGCTCCGCTCAACATGATGTTCTCGCGACCGGTGAACTCCGGATTGAAGCCCGAACCCAGCTCCAGCAACGCGGCGATGCGGCCCGTGGTGCTCACCTGTCCGCTGGACGGCGTCAGCGTGCCGCAGACAAGCTGCAGGAGCGTCGACTTTCCGGAGCCATTGCGTCCGATGATTCCAACGGTCTCGCCGCGACGGACCTTGAAGGAAACGTCCCTCAGTGCCCAGAACTCACGGTGGTACTGCTTCGGTTCGCCACCCAGCGCCCGATCAAGCACCGGCAGGACGAACTGCTTGAGCCGGTCCTTGGGATCGGCGTAGATCTCGTAATACTTGCCCAACCCGGTCACTTCGATGGCGAGTTCGGGCTGGCCCGGATTTTCACATGACATCGGCAAACCCCTTGCGCATCTTCTGGAACACGGCGAACCCTGCGAAAGCAACGAGCAGCGCGATCGACAGGTATGCCGCCAGGCCGACGAAATCAGGGAGCTTGCCCCACACCAGCACTTGGCGCGATTGCTCCATGATGAAGGTAAGCGGGTTGAGCAGGAAGAGTTTCTGGTATTTCTCTGGCCACGCCGATTGCGGATAGAACACCGGCGACAGGAAGAGCATTGCAGTGGTGACGAACGTGGTGGTCTGCTTCAGGTCTCGGATGAACACGCCCAGCGCGGCGAGTATCCAAGTTATCCCCACAGCCATCACCAGCAATGGCGCCAACACCACGGGGAACAACAGCGCATGCCAATGGAGGCCGCCATTGCAGATCAACAGGCCCACCAGCAGCACCAAGGCGCTTGCCAGCGTATGGAACAGCGCGGAGCCGAGGCTGATCACCGGCAGCGCTTCAAGCGGGAAGACGACCTTCGTAACGTAATTCGTGTTCTCGAAGATCATGCCCGGCGCACGATTCACCATCTCGGCGAAGAAGCCATGGATGATGACGCCGACGAACATCACGAGCGCGAACTGGGCCCGACTGTCCCCTACCTGGCCATGCCAGCGGGCCTTGAAGATCACTGCAAAGACGAAGGTGTAGATGAGCAGCATCAACAGCGGATTGATCAGTGTCCATAACAAGCCGCCGAACGATCCCTTGTACTTGTTCTGGACGTCGCGTTTCCCGAGCAGCCAGATGATGCCGCGATTGCTCCAGAGTGACCGGAGCATGGCAGCAGGTGTTATCGCATTCATGACGCGTGTATTCCAGTTGGCAGTCTGATTCCCATGGGGTGGCGTAGGCAGGCTCAGGTCGCCGCGTTCCCGCCCAACGCCCGTTCCAGATCCACCTGCAGATCCCCCAACTCCTCCACACCCACGCTCAGCCTTACCAGCGCGTCGCTGATGCCCAGCTGCTCCCGCCGCGCGACCGGAATCGAGGCATGCGTCATCACCGCCGGGTGGTTGACCAGGCTTTCCACGCCGCCCAGCGACTCGGCCAGAGTGAACAGTTCGGTCTTCTCGCAGAAGCGCTTGGCCGCCTCGAAACCGCCCTTGAGCACGATCGAAACGATGCCGCCGTAACCGGCCATCTGCTTGCCGGCCAGCTCATGCTGCGGGTGCGAGGCCAGGCCCGGGTAGATCACTTTTTCCACGGCCGGGTGCTTCTCCAGCCACTGTGCCAGGGCCAGCGCATTGGCGCAGTGCGCCTTCATGCGCAGCGGCAGGGTCTTCAGGCCACGCAGGGCCAGGAAGCTGTCGAACGGGCCCTGCACGCCACCCACCGAGTTCTGCAGGAAGGCCATCTGCTCGGCCAGTTCGGCGTTGTCGCCGACCACGACCATGCCGCCGACCATGTCCGAGTGGCCATTGAGATACTTGGTGGCCGAATGCAGGACCAAGTCAGCGCCCAGCTCCAGCGGGCGCTGCAGCATCGGCGAGGCGAAGGTGTTGTCGACGACGACGATCAGGCCATGGCGCTTGACGATGGCAGCGACCGCGGCGATGTCGACGATCTTCAGCATCGGGTTGGTCGGGGTCTCGATCCACACCATCTTCGTCTTCGGCGTGATGGAGGCCTCGAACGCGGCCAGATCGGTCAGGTCGACGAAGCTGAAATCCAGCCCGGCGGTGCGGCGACGCACGCGCTCGAACAGACGGAAGCTGCCGCCGTAGATATCGTCCATTGCCACCACATGGCTGCCGGCGTCCAGCAGCTCGATCACGGTCGAGCTGGCCGCCATGCCCGAAGCGAAGGCGAAGCCACGGGTGCCGCCTTCCAGCGACGCCACGCAACGCTCATAGGCGAAGCGGGTCGGGTTGTGGGTACGCGAGTACTCGAAGCCCTGATGCTCGCCCGGGCTGGACTGGGCGTAGGTCGAGGTGGCGTAGATCGGCGGCATCACCGCGCCGGTGCTGGGGTCGGGCGACTGGCCACCGTGGATGGCCAGGGTAGCCAGGGCCAGGGCGCGATCCTGGGAAGTTGCGTTGGACATGTTCTTTCCTGAGGGGCGCCGACGCACGGCGCCATCGAAGGTGCGGAAGTCTACCAGCGCGGCCTTAACGACCTTTGACGCGGATAAACCAGGATTCAGCGGTGAACGTCGGCGATCAGCGGCTTACTGCACGCGACGGCGCAGATAGTTCAGCAGGTCGATACGGGTGATCAGGCCCAGGAAGGCGTCGCCGTCCATCACGATCGCCACCTGGCCGCGGTCGAACACCGGCAGCAGCGCCTCGATCGGCGACTTCACGTCCAGCCGGTCCAGCTTGCTGACCATCGCGGTGGCGACGGTGTCGCGGAAGCGTGCCTCATCGCCATACACGTGCAGCAGCACGTCGCTTTCGTCGACGATGCCGACCAGCTGCTCGCCGTCCATCACCGGCAGCTGCGACACGTCGTACAGCTTCATGCGCTGGTAGGCAGTGGTCAGCAGGTCGTTCGGACCGATCACCACGGTGTCGCGCTGGCCGTAAGGGCGCAGGATCAGGTCGCGCAGGTCGCCGTGCTGCGGGCGCTGCAGGAAACCGTTGTCCAGCATCCAGTAGTCGTTGTACATCTTCGACAGGTACTTGTTGCCGGTATCCGGCACCAGCACCAGCACCTTCTTCGGCGTGGTCTGCTCCTTGCAGTACTTCAGGCCGGCGGCCAGCAGGGTGCCGGTGGACGAACCACCCAGGATGCCTTCCTTGCCCAGCAGTTCGCGTGCGGTGTGGAAGCTCTCGGCATCGCTGATGGCATAAGCCTTCTTGACGCGGCTGAAATCGGAGATCGACGGCAGGAAGTCCTCGCCGATGCCTTCCACCAGCCAGCTGCCCGATTTGTCGTTCAGATTGCCGTCGTTGATGTACTCGGCCAGGATCGAACCGACCGGATCGGCCAGCACCAGTTCGGTCTTCGGCGACAGCTTGGCGAAGGCACGCGACAGGCCGGTCATGGTGCCGGAGCTGCCGCAGCCGAACACGATGGCGTCAAGGTCGCCGCCCATCTGCTCGAGGATTTCCGGGCCGGTACCGAATTCATGCGCGGCCGGATTGTCCGGGTTGCCGAACTGGTTGATGAAGTAGGCGCCCGGGGTCTGCTCGGCGATGGTCTTGGCCAGGTCCTGGTAGTACTCCGGATGGCCCTTGGCCACGTCAGAGCGGGTCAGGCGCACTTCGGCGCCCATCGCCTTCAGATTGAAGATCTTTTCCCGGCTCATCTTGTCGGGAACGACCAGAATGAGCTTATAGCCCTTCTGCTGGGCCACCAGCGCCAGGCCCAGGCCGGTGTTGCCAGCCGTGCCCTCGACCAGGGTGGCACCGGGCTTCAGGTCGCCGCGCTTTTCCGCCGCCTCGATCATCGACAGGCCGATGCGATCCTTGATCGATCCGCCCGGGTTGGCGCTCTCCAGCTTCAGGTAGAGCTCGCAGACGCCGGTGTCCAGGCGCTGGGCCTTGACGATCGGGGTCTGGCCGATGAGTTCGAGGACGGAAGAATGGATGGGCATTCGGAGGACTTTCGGTTCGCGCCGCACAGGGCCGGACCGATGATTATCCGACGGATGGCGATGAAAGTCAGGTCGGCAGGGCCGCAGCCCGTCCACCGTAAAAAGAGATGCGGACAGCCCCGGATCGACGAGGAGACCGGTACCGCCCGCATCGATGAGCTGTGCCTGCAGGCCAAGGCACCACGGCCTGTGGTGCCTTGGCGCGGCCGCCTCATCGGCGGTGCCGCGATGCCGGGGCAGGAGCGCCCGGCGGGGCCATCGATGGCCGGGTCACGCCGTTCCGGGCGTGACGGGGTGCGTCAAAGCGTGGGGGACGTCATTGGGAGCGGTGTTTCGTACATTCGCAGAAGTCGTTGCTTGGCCAGCAGCTTCTCGCGCTTCATGCGACCCAGGGTGACATCATCGATCGGGAGTACACCCAACTCCGCGTCCATGCACTTCTTGTTCAACTTGCGGTGCTGGTCATGGAGTGCCCTGAACTCCGGATCACGCGCGCGACGGGCGTCGATCTCGCTCTGGGGCTGATCTTCAAACATGATGGACCTCCTTCGACAGATACACGAACGCCCCGGCCGCAAGGCACGGGGCGTTGTTCATGGAGGAGCGCCGGTCGATGGCCACCTGGACGCCTGCAACGACCTGCGGCACTGGCCTGCGCACGTCGATCTGCTGCGGTTCGCGCCCTGTTTGCATCGGCCCGGCCCTCCCATCGTCCGGTCCGCGGCATTGCGTCCCGGACGATTGACCCTACGCCTGCTCAAGGCGGGGTACAAGACCCCTGCGGCAAAAAGACCGAACCCCGCCGGGGCGGGGTTCAGGCTGAATGCTCATTGCAACGAAAAACAAACAATATCAAGCAATTACGGGGCGATGATGACCTCGGCCGAGCGTGCCCGGGTGGACGCCGCCTTCTTGCCGCTGAGCTGGATCCGGTTGCTCGCGACACCCGCCGCGACCAGGGCATCGCGCAGGGCCTCGGCACGCTTCTGACCGACCCCGTTGGCGCTGTCATAGGCCTCGATGCGCAGGCGGCCCTTCTTGCCGATGTTCAGGTACTCGGCCAGTGCCTTGGTCTGGTTGCGGGCCCCACCGGACAGGCTGGCGGCGCCAGCGGCAAATGCGTCACCATTGAAGGTGAAGACTTCGCCACGGCCATCGAACTTCGAACCCGGCAGCTTCTGCCCGGATACCAGCTCGGCTTCCTCGCGGGCCAGCTTGGCGGCGTTCTGCTGGGCGGCGCTGAGGCGCTGCTGCTGCTTGCCGGCCACGCTGGTCAGGGCATTCTCGGCATCCTGGCGGGCCAGGGTCTCGGCCTCGGCGGCCTGGCGCAGGCGCTCAGCCTCCTCGGCCTGCATCTGCGCCTGCATGCGCAGCTGCTCGGCCTCCTGGCGGGCACGGGCGGCATCGCGGCGGCTGGCCTCGATCAGCAGATCACTGCGGGTGCGCTCGAGGCGATCGACCTCACGCGCGGCCAATGCGGCACGCACGGCAGTCTCGGCAATCTCCACCCGGCGCTCGGCCAGGTAGGTGGCCAGCTCCTGGTCGCGGCGCTTGGCCTTGTCCAGGGTGGCGATGGCCTGCTGGGCCTGCATGCGCTCGAAGGCGCCCAGCTCAGCCGTGTCGGGATTGGCCTGGATGGCCATCAGACGCTGGCTCAGCTGCGCCACCATCGGGTTGTCGGCGGCCAGGGCCAGGGTCGGCAGCGTCAGCAGGGCAGCCAGGGTTGCGGCAGTCATCGGCTTCACCGGCGGTCCTCCCCGGTCGACAGCTGGCGTTGCAGCTGGTTGACCTCGTTGCGGCGCAGTTGCAGCTGCGCGGTGACGGTGGCTTCCTCGCTGCGGGCGCGGGCCAGGTCGGCATCGGCAGCGGCGCGCAGGGCGATCGCCGGGGCGTTCTTGCGCTCACGGCGGTCGCCGGCAGCACGCTGGGCCTGTTCCAGCCCCTGCCGGGCCAGCCCGATCAGGTCCGGGGCGTACTGGTCGGCGTCGGCCTGGGTGGCCTTGTCGACCGCCTGCCGGGCCTGGGCCAGTTCCAGTGCGCCGTCCTGCGCCCAGGCGGGGGCAGACAGTGCGAATGCAAACGCCATCACATACAGGCCATGGCGCATTCGTGCGAAGCTAAGTCGTTTCATTGGGGAGGCCGTACCGGTTGTCGGTTCACGGCCATTGTCGTCAAGCCGACACCGTGCTTGCAACGGGCGTCGGCCGTTTCGTTGGGGAAAATTCGCAATGGATATCGGCTACTTCCTGAAGCTGATGACCGAAAAGAACGCTTCGGACATGTTCCTGACCACCGGAGCACCGGTCTACATCAAGATCGAGGGGAAGCTTTATCCGCTGGGCAACACCGGCCTGCCGCCGGGCATGGTCAAGAAGATCGCCTACTCGCTGATGGACGAAGGCCAGGTGCCGCAGTTCGAGCGCGAGCTGGAGCTCAACATGGCCATCGCCCTGCCCGATGCCGGGCGCTTCCGCGTCAACGTGTTCAAGCAGCGGGGCGAAGTGGGCATGGTCATCCGCGCCATCCGCAGCCGCATCCCGAGCATCGAGGAGCTGAACCTGCCGCAGGTACTGAAGGACGTCATCATGACCCCGCGCGGGCTGGTGCTGGTGGTGGGGTCCACCGGTTCCGGCAAGTCCACCTCGCTGGCGTCGATGATCGACCACCGCAACAGCACCACCACTGGTCACATCCTCACCATCGAGGACCCGATCGAGTACCTGCACAAGCACAAGATGTCGATCGTCAACCAGCGCGAGGTCGGGCTGGACACCCATGCCTTCCACAACGCGCTGAAGAACGCGATGCGTGAAGCGCCGGACGTGATCCTGATCGGCGAGATCCTGGATGCGGAAACGATGGAGGCAGCGATCGCCTTCGCCGAAACCGGCCACCTGTGCCTGGCCACCCTGCACTCCAACAACGCCGACCAGACCATCGAGCGCATCCTCAACTTCTTCCCGGAAAGCGCGCACAAGAACGTGCTGATGAACCTGGCGCTGAACCTGCGTGCGGTGATCAGCCAGCGCCTGGTGAAGAACAAGGAGGGCCGTCGCCTGCCGGCCACCGAGGTGCTGATCAACACGCCGATGATCCGTGACCTGCTGCGTCGCGGCCAGGTGCACGAGATCAAGGCGGCGATGGAAGGCTCGCTGGAGGAAGGCATGGAGAGTTTCGACCAGTGCCTGTTCCGTCTGGCCAAGGCCGGCATCATCGAGCAGGAGGAAGCGCTGCGCGCGGCCGACTCGCGCGATGGCCTGGCCCTGAAGTTCCGCCTGTCCGAAGGCAGCAGCGGCGAGCACGACCCGTATGCGGATTTCTCGGCCGGGCAGCCAAGCATCACTCACGGGTTCTGACCGCACGAAAAAGGGGACGGTGGGGATTAAGTCGTAAGTGCATTTACGACTTAATCCCCACCGTCCCCTTTTTCTGAAGAATTCAGGGGCGGTCTCATCCAATGAGACCCCTCATCCGTAGGTTTCCTCAATGGAAACCATCCGCAAGCTGGCCATCCTGGCCGATGCCGCCAAATACGACGCCTCCTGCGCCTCCAGCGGCTCGGGCAAGCGCGATTCGCGCGCCAGTGGCGGCATCGGCAGCACCGAGGGTATGGGCATCTGCCACAGCTATACACCCGATGGCCGCTGCGTTTCATTGCTGAAGATCCTGCTGACCAACTTCTGCGTCTACGACTGCGCCTACTGCGTGAACCGGGTCTCCAGCAACGTAGCCCGTGCACGTTTCAGCGTGGACGAGGTGGTCGCACTCACCCTGGACTTCTACAAGCGCAACTACATCGAGGGGCTGTTCCTGTCCAGCGGCATCATCCGCAATGCGGACTACACCATGGAACAGATGGTGGAAGTGGCCCGGCAGCTGCGCGAAGAACACCGCTACGCCGGCTACATCCACCTCAAGACCATTCCCGAGGCCTCGCCGGAACTGCTGGCCAGTGCCGGGCGCTATGCCGACCGCCTGTCCATCAACGTGGAACTGCCGACCGAAGCCGGCCTGAGCGCCTTGGCGCCGGAGAAGACGGTGCATTCGATACGCGGCGCGATGGGCGAACTACGCTGGCGCATCGAGGAAGCCAAGGAGGCGCGCAAAGCCCCCGCAGCGGTGGCGCCGAGGGCCAGCCGCAGTCCACACCCTCCCCGTTTCGCACCCGCCGGGCAGAGCACGCAGATGATCGTCGGCGCGGACGGGGCCAACGACCAACAGATCCTGGCCAGCGCCGATGCGCTGTACGGCAACTATCGGATGCGCCGGGTGTACTACTCCGCGTTCAGCCCGATTCCGGACGCCAGCCGGCAGCTGCCACTGCAACCGCCTCCGCTGCAGCGCGAACATCGCCTCTACCAGGCCGACTGGTTGCTGCGCTTCTACGGTTACGGCGTGGATGAGATTACCGATACCACCCAGGACGGCATGCTCGACCTGGACATCGACCCGAAAATGGCTTGGGCGATCCGTCACCCCGAGCGCTTTCCCGTGGATCTCAACCGCGCGCCGAAGGAAATGCTGCTTCGCGTACCCGGGCTGGGCGTGCGCAACGTGAAACGGGTGCTGATGGCACGCCGCCACGGTCGCCTGCGGGTTGCCGATGTAGCACGCCTGAAGGCACCGATGAGCAAACTGCTTCCGTTTGTGCAGCTGGCTGACCACCATCCACGCAAATCGCTGGACGATCCGGCGGCGCTGCGCGCGCAGTTGGCCCCACCGCCTCGTCAGGGATCGCTGTTTGATGCACCGCCCGCCGCCTGACGCGCAGCGCTGGTCGCTGCGGGTGGACCCGCAGTGGTCGCTGCAGGCCTGGCGCGACGCTGCGCGCGAAGCGTTGCTGCGAGGCGTGGCCCCGCCTCAGCTGGACTGGCTGGAAGGGAGCGAAACGTCGTTGCTGGATGCGCCGGCCGTGCAGCGGGCGCCGATGCTGGCTGATGCCAGTGCACCCAACGTGCCCCGCGATTTCCTGGAACTGGCGGCCACCTGCCTGTGCCATCGCGACCCCCAGCGACTGGCCTTGCTGTATCGCCTGCTGTGGCGCATCGTCCATGGCGAGCGTTCGGTGCTGAGCAACCCCGCCGACGCCGATGTCCTGCGCGCAACGGCGCTCGCCCAGGCCGTCCGCCGTGACACGCACAAGATGAAGGCATTCGTGCGCTTCCGCGAGGTGCCTGGCCAGCCTGATGCGTTCATCGCCTGGTTTGAGCCACAGCACCACATTGTCGACCGGGTCGCGCCCTTCTTCGCGCGCCGCTTCACCGGCATGCGCTGGGCGATCCTCACGCCTTCGCGCAGCGTCGCATGGGATGGGCAGGCGCTTGCCTTCGGCCCCGGCGCACGGCGCGAGGATGCCCCGGCCGAGGATGCGCGCGAATCACTGTGGCAGACCTACTACGCCAACATCTTCAATCCGGCGCGACTCAATACACGGATGATGATGCAGGAGATGCCGGCAAAGTACTGGCGCCACCTGCCGGAGGCCCAGCTGCTGCCACGCCTGGTGCGCGATGCGGCCGACCGCGTGCAGGAAATGCATGACCGTCCCGCGCAGGCGCCGCAGCGCAGGATCCCCCTGCGTGCAGGTGTTGCGATGCCAGCAGCGGATGCCAGCAGTCTGGAGAATCTGCGCGGACAGGCCAGCACCTGCCGCCAGTGCCCGCTGTGGGAGCAGTCCACGCAGACCGTGTTCGGGCAGGGGCCTGCAGACGCCCGCATGATGCTGATCGGGGAACAACCTGGCGACACCGAGGATCTGCGCGGACAGCCGTTCATGGGTCCTGCCGGTCAGCTACTGGACCGTGCGCTGACCGAACTGGGAATCGATCGCGCGACGCTGTACCTCACCAACGCGGTGAAGCACTTCCATCATGAACGGCGCGGCAAGGTACGGCTGCACAAACGACCGGAAAGCCGGCACATCCAGGCCTGCCGCCCCTGGCTGATGGGCGAGATCGCGCGCGTGCGGCCCCAGGTGATCGTGTGCCTCGGCGCAACCGCGGCAGCCTCGGTATTCGGCCGTGATTTCGACCTGTCACGTGACCGCGGACGCTGGCACACCCTCGAGGACGGCACCCGCGGCTATGCCACGGTGCACCCGGCATGGGTATTGCGGCAGACCGACGATGCGCGCCGCGAGGATGCCTATCGGCTGTTCCGCGATGATCTGGCCCGATTGCAACAAAAAGGGGACGGAGGGAATTAAGTCGTAAGTGCACAAACGACTTAATCCCCTCCGTCCCCTCTACTTTCAGGCGGCGTCGGGCTGGTTTTCCGGGCGTGCGCGGTCGAAGGCGTCCACTGCCTGGCACGCCGCTTCGATGCGGCGCAGGGTCGGGTACGGCGTCAGGTCCAGGCCGAAGCGATGCGCGTTGTACAGCTGCGGCAGCAGGCAGATATCGGCCAGGCCGGGACGGTCACCGTGGCAGAAGGTGCCCGTCGCGCTGCTGTTGGCCAGCATCGCTTCCATCGCAGTGAAACTCTCGGCGATCCAGTGCAGGGTCCACTGCGTGCGGGCGTCGGCCGGCAGCTGCAGGGTGCGCTCCAGGTACTGCATCACCCGCAGGTTGTTGATCGGGTGGATATCGCAGGCCACCAGCTGGGCCAGCGCACGCACCCGCGCACGGCCGGCGGCATCGGCCGGCAGCAGCGGCACCTGCGGGAAGCGCTCGTCCAGATACTCCAGGATCGCCAGCGACTGGGTCAGTGCATGCCCGTCATGCAGCAGGGTTGGCACCAGCTGCTGCGGATTGAGCGCGCGATAGGCGTCAAGGTGCTGCTCGCCACCATCGCGTACCAGGTGCACCGGCCGGGCTTCCCAGGCCAGGCCCTTCAGCTCCAGACCGATGCGCACGCGGTAGGCGGCGCTGGATCGCCAGTAGGTGTACAGCACGATGCCGTCGTCGACCGGGATCTCCATCGCCGCCTCTCTGCTCAGGGCCTGGTCGCCTGTTCGATGCGCTGCTCGATCGCACCGAAGATGCTGTTGCCGGCGGCATCGAGCATCTCGATGCGGACCACGTCGCCGAAGGACATGAACGGCGTGCTCGGCTTGCCGTCGCGCAGGGTCTCCACCACGCGCTGCTCGGCGAAGCACGAGGCACCCTTGCTGGTGTCTTCGTTGGCGATGGTGCCCGAGCCAACAATGGTGCCGGCGCTGAGCGGACGGGTCTTGGCCGCATGCGCGACCAGCTGGGCGAAGTTGAACTGCATGTCCACGCCGGCTTCCGGCGCGCCGAACCACTGGCCGTTGATGTGGGTCAGCAGCGGCAGGTGCACCTTGCTGTCCTGCCACGCGGCGCCCAGCTCGTCGGGGGTGACGAACACCGGCGACAGCGCCGAGCGCGGCTTGGACTGCAGGAAGCCGAAGCCCTTGGCCAGCTCGCCCGGAATCAGGTTGCGCAGCGAGACATCGTTGACCAGGCCGACCAGCTGGATATGGCCTGCGGCCTGTTCCGGGGTGGCGGCCATCGGCACGTCGTCGGTGATCACCACGATCTCTGCTTCCAGGTCGATGCCATAGTCCTCGCTGACCACCTTGACCGCGTCGCGCGGACCGTAGAAACCGGCGCTGGTCGCCTGGTACATCAGCGGGTCGGTGTAGAAGCTCTCCGGCACCTCGGCGCCACGGGCGCGGCGCACGCGCTCGACATGCGGCAGGTAGGCGCTGCCATCGACGAACTCATAGGCACGCGGCATCGGCGCGGCCAGCGCCTGCGGGTCCAGGTCGAACACGCCATCGGCGTCGCCCGCGTTGAGCGATTCGTACAGGGCGTTCAGGCGCGGCGCGATGTGGCTCCAGTCCTCCAGGGCCTGCTGCAGGGTGGCGGCAATGCCGGTGGCGCGCACGCCGTGGCGCAGGTCACGCGAGACGACGATCAGGGTGCCGTCGCGGCCGCCTTCCTTCAAAGAACCAAGCTTCATGGGTGGGTGTCCGGAGTCGTGGGCAAACAAGTTTCAAGTGTAATCAAATCTGCGTCGACGCCAAGCTGCAGCGCGGCATCGGCCCACCCTACCGTAGTGGGGGGTTCGGCAGGGTTGCACCCTGCACCTGCTTCAAGCCAGGGCAACGTCAACAGCAACAGCCGGCTCTGGGTTGTCTGTGAGCTGGGCGGGACGGTGTGGGTGGGCAGGACACGCCGTAAACCCGTCCCTGGTGGCTCGATGGCGCCATCCATGGCGCCAACGGTCCTGCCCACCCACACCGTCCCACCCCTGACAATTTCCCGATGACGGATCGAACATCCACATCATTCATCGTCGAAATCCGTCAGATATCGAAATTGATCGAATGAGATTCGACAGATCGCGGAAAACTCTCGAAGGCGGGGTGGGTCCGGTTGCGGGGGCGTGAGCCGCATGGATGCGGCGACCGAGCTTACATGGGTGAGGGCGCTTTGCTTGCGAAGCATTGCTTCGCAAGCGCCCGAACGCACAGCCGCCAGCGGCTGGGCCGGGCCCCGGAGGGGGACTTGCAGCGCCCCCCGCAACCGGACCCACCCCGCATCCCTCAGGAAACCGGCTTTTGACGTTGACGTTGACGTTGCTTCGGCCTCTGCGGGTGCAGGGCGCAGCCCTGCAGAGAGCCCCCTACCTGAACAGGCCTTTTTGCGTGAAGTCTCAAACATCGTTTAGACTTGCAGGGTCTGCAGCGGCCGTCCGTTTCCCTCCGGGACCGCCGGCGACCAGGGTCCGCCCTCTTCGCCCGCCCCCACTCCGACGCCGTTCGTCACGCATTCCAGCCTGCGCTCCGTGCCGGCTGCACCCAATTCTCGCAGCGCGGTTCACGGGAACGCTCCGAGTCAGCCGATCAGTTTGATCTGCCCCCGTCTGTCCGTTCGGACAGGCGTTTCTTGTACTTGGAGCAATCTCAATGTCTTTTGAATCGCTGGGCCTGGCGCCCTTCCTGCTGCGTGCGCTCGCCGAGCAGGGCTACGAAAACCCGACCCCGATCCAGCAGCAGGCGATCCCGCTGGCGCTGGCCGGTCGCGACCTGCTGGCCGGCGCTCAGACCGGCACCGGCAAGACCGCCGCCTTCGGCCTGCCGCTGCTGCAGCACCTGGGCACCGCCTCGCAGGAAGTGCGCAGCGGCCCGCGCAAGCCGCGCGCGCTGATCCTGGCCCCGACCCGCGAGCTGGCCACCCAGGTGCATGACAGCCTGCGCGGCTACAGCAAGTACCTGCGCATCCCCAGCGCCTGCATCTACGGCGGCGTCGGCATGGGCAACCAGCTGGACATCCTGCGCCGTGGCGTGGACCTGCTGGTGGCCTGCCCGGGCCGCCTGATCGACCACCTCGAGCGTCGCAGCATCGACCTGTCCGGCATTGAACTGCTGGTGCTGGACGAAGCCGACCGCATGCTCGACATGGGCTTCCTGCCGTCGATCAAGCGCATCCTGGCCAAGCTGCCGAAGCAGAACCGCCAGACCCTGCTGTTCTCGGCCACCTTCGAGGACAACATCCGCCAGCTGGCGCTGGAGTTCATGCGCAACCCGGAACAGATCCAGGTCACGCCGAAGAACACCGTCGCCGAAACCATCACCCATCGCGTGCACCCGGTCGATGCCGGCCGCAAGCGCGACCTGCTGCTGCACCTGCTGGCGCAGGACAGCCGCGAGCAGACCCTGGTGTTCGCCCGCACCAAGCACGGCAGCGACAAGCTGGCCACGTTCCTGGAAAAGTCGGGCATCAAGACCGCGGCGATCCACGGCAACAAGAGCCAGGGCCAGCGCCTGCGTGCGCTGGGCGACTTCAAGGCCGGCCGCGTGACCGTGCTGGTGGCCACCGATATCGCCGCGCGCGGCATCGACATCAACGAGCTGCCGAAGGTGATCAACTTCGACCTGCCGATGGTGGCCGAAGATTACGTGCACCGCATCGGCCGCACCGGCCGCAACGGCGCGACCGGCCAGGCGATCTCGCTGGTGGCGCAGGATGAAGTGAAGCTGCTGCGCGCGATCGTGCGCCTGCTGGGCCGCGACATGGACATCCGCGATGTGCCGGGCTTCGAGCTGCAGACGCCGATCCGCTGGGGCAACAGTGCGCCGGGCAAGGCCGAGCACGATACCGGCGAGCGCGCACCGCGCAAGAGCCACGCACGCCGTCCGCACGGCGATGCGCCGCGCCATGCGCATGCGGGCCCGAAGAAGGCCGGTGGTGGCCGTCGCGAGGGCGGTGGCAATGGCCAGCAGCGTGCAGGCGCCGGTCAGGGCCAGCGTCGTGGCGGTGGCGGCAATGGTGGCGGCCGTGGCCGCGGCCAGGGTGGCAACGGCGGCGGTCGCGCCGGCTGATCGCAGCTGACATGGAGGGTGCTTCCCGCTGCGCGGGGGCTATCGAGGGACGGCGCTGACGCGCCGTCCTTTTTTTTGTTGCGGGCTACCGGGTGATAAAGCACGCGGTGGCAGTACCGAGGGCGGATGGGCATGGGGGCAGCGCAGAACACGCTGTAAATACGTCCATGTAAGCTCGATGGCGCCATCCATGGCGCCAACGGTTCTGCGCTGCCCCCATGCCCATCCGCTTCAAGCATTGCCTGCACCTTCTTCTCCCGCCGGGTAGCCGGGAGAAGAAAGATCAAATTCAAATTCAAATTCAAAGGCAAAAGCCGAAGTCGCAATTCCTGGTTCTGCTTTTGCTTTCGCCCTTGCTCCCGCCTTGGGGTTCGATGCGTCCGCGCCCGCAGGAAACTGTCGAGGGGAGGCCGGGCGGGCTGCGCAGGACCGTGAGGCGCATGGATGCGCCGATCGAGCTTACATGGACGTATTTACAGCGTGTCCTGCGCAGCCCGCCCGGCCTCCCCCCCACACGCATCAATCGAGGCGCGCAAAGCCTCAACCCCGCGCTTTACTCGGATTCACCAGATTCCCGAAGAAGATCGCGTTGATCAGCAGTCGATCCGTCCCGTGCCAGTACTTGCGATGCGCCGGATCATCGGCGAACAGCACCACGTTGCCCTGCCCCTGCGCCGACACCAGCAGCCACGCGCTGCCCGCCACCCGCGTGCGATTGCGCTCGGACAGATAGCCATTCACCCGCGGCGGCGTGTCGATGCGTACCACCGTCGAGAACGGGTTAGCGCTTGGCTGCAGCGTCACCGTGTTTTCCTTGTTGATCGCCAGCTGCCGGCGTGGCACGCCAAACGCCAGCGGATGGCTGGTATCCACGTCGGCACTGAGGATGTTGCCGCTGACCCGCTCGATCGCGGCGATGTCGCGCTGGTCGCCGAACGCACGGCGGCTCTCGTCCGCGGTCTCTTCTTCCTTGCCAAGCTTCTCGCCGTCGGCGAGCTTCTGTTCGATCGCCCACTTCGAGGCACTGCCATAGGTAACCAGTGAACCACCGGCCTGCACCCAGCGCTTCAGTGCAGCCACCGCCGTGGCATCGATGCCTGTGTAGGTTCCACCGGACAGCACGATGGTGGTGTAACGATCCAGCGGTGCTTTGCCCAGCTGCTGCGGATCCAGCTTGCTGGCGGGCAACCGCAGCTGCTGGTCCAACAGGAACCAGGCCGAGCCGATCTCGGTGGCGGCCACGCCCTCGCCCATCACCAGCGCAACCGCAGGTTTGCGCAGCGCTTTGACGCCATCACTGCCGAGGTCGATGCCCTTACGGCTGCGGCCGCTGGACAGCGCGTGCACCTGCACACCGGCAGCACGCGCGGCAGACGTCACGGCTTCAAGCAACGCCGTGCCCTGCAGTGATTGCCCGGCCACCGGAATCACCAGGCTGCCGGCGGCGAAGTTGACCTCGCCCTGCGTGGTCGCGGTGGTGAACGGCTGGAATGCCGCGCGTGCATTCACGCCCTTGCCCTGCAGCGCGGCCAGCGCGCGCCCGGCATTGTAGTCGCGCCAGTCGATCGCGTAGGCGAATCCTGCCTGGCCGCCCAGCAGGGTGCTCTGCTCCGCCGGCAGCGCCGCCACGCGTGCGCCGCCGTCGATGCGGCTGCGGCTACCGGCGAAGGCCACACCGTAGGCCGGTGCAATCGCGTAGCTGGTGCTGCCGTAGAACACATCGCCCTTGATCGGCGGCGTCTCGGCAAAGATCGAATGCACCAGGCGGAACTGCGCCTGCTGCACCGGCACCACGTAGGCGCTGCCGGCATCGAAGCGCTGGCCATCGACACTGACGTCACGTTCCAGCGCGCGCACCTCGATGCGATGCAGCAGCAACAGTTCCAGCAAACGACGGGTCAATGCGGGGTCATGCGCATCGCCGAATACGAAGCTCTTCACCGGCTGCTGTGCGGCCTGCTTCAACGCGCTCTGGAAGAACTGCTTCTGCAGGTCGAACAGGCCGCTGCGCTCGGCTACCGCGCCGCGCACCGTGCCCAGCCCGGTAGCCACCTGGTTGCGGATGGTGAACGGGAAGGTCAGCAGGCCGTTCACCGATTCCTGCACGCGGCCGCGCGAGCTGGCCTGCTCGACGGTAACGCCGACGGCACCGTGGAAATCAGGATAGGTCGAGCCGTACACCGGCGAGAAGTTGTCGAAGTTCTCGCCGGTGTAGTACAGCGAGCCCAGCGCATCCAACGCCTGCGCGTGGTACTTGGCCAGGGTCTTGTTGAATTCATACGACGCCGCTGGAATCAGCGGGCTGTGCATGCTCTTCGGCGACGGTTCGAAGTAATAGGTGCTGTCCTTGCCCATCTCGTGGAAATCAATCTGCACGTTCGGGTACCACTGGTGGAACACCTCCACCTTCGGCCGCGAGTCCTGCTGGGTCAGGGCCAGCCAGTCGCGGTTGAGATCGGTGAAGTAGTGGTTGGTGCGGCCCTGCGGGAACGGCTCAACGTGTTCCTTGTCGGCCGGGTCGGCCGAGGCCGGATCAGAGGCCCAGGCGTTGTGCCAGTTGGCGGCACGATCACGGCCATCCGGGTTCTGCGCCGGGTCGAACAGCACCACCGCCTGCTGCAGCCACTGCTGGGTTTCGGCGCTGCGGTTGGCCACCAGGTAGTACGCCGTCAGCATCGCCGCTTCGGCACTGGAGGTCTCGTTGCCATGCACGCTGTAGCCCAGCCACACCACCACCGGGCTGTCACCGGCGGCGCTGCGCGGCTGCGCCGGATCGGCCAGGGTCGCGTGCTGCTGGCGGATCTGTTCCAGCCGCGCGTGGTTGCCTGCAGCAGTGACGGTGGCGATCAGCAGCGGGCGACCTTCATAGCTGCGGCCGATCTCGCGCACGCTGATCTTGTCCGAGCGTTTCGCAAGTTCCTGGAAGTACGCCACCAGCTGGTCGTGCCGGGTGTAACGGCTGCCGATCGGGTAGCCGAGGAACTGCTCCGGCGTGGGCACCGCTGCATCGAACGCCGCTGCGTCGGTCACCTGCGGGAAGAAGTACGCGCTCTGTGCCTGCGCCGGCTGCGGCGAGGACAGTGCGGTGGCGGCGGCAAGCAGCAACGGAAGAACGGCACGGCGATGCAAGGACACGATGACTCCCCTGGAACACAACGGCAGACAGTCGCGCGGCCGGTCCCTTCAGGTGACCGGCCGCGGCGGATGGATCAGAAGCGGTAATCGAAGCCCAGCGTGAAGTAGCGGCCACGCAGGTCGTACTGGCTGAAGTCGTACGGCGCGCGGATGCCCGGGAACGAGGCGTCGTACGGCGGCGTCTTGTCGGCCAGGTTCTGCACCTTGGCGTACACGGTCAGCTTGTCGATGCCGGTGTAAGCCAGGTACAGGTCGTACTGGCTGTAGCTGCCGACACGCTGCTGCACGGCCTTGGCGGCGGTACTGGCTTCCTGGCGGTAGCTGCTGGTGTAGTACCAGGTCACGGCTGCGTTGAAGTCGCCGTACTTCCAGTCCAGCGTGGTGGTGGCCTTGTCCTTGGGCAGGGTTGCGCCCAGGTTGCTGCCGGCGTAGTCCACCAGTGGGCCGCCGACCACGGTCGGGCGACGGTAGTCGCGCACGTGGGTGTAGGCCGAGGACACGGTGAAGTCACCCAGCGCAGCGGTCGGGATGCGCTGGCGCAGCTCGACGTCGATGCCCGAGGTCTTCAGCTCGCTCAGGTTCTGGTAGCGGTTGTAGACCGCCTGCAGCTTGCCGCGCTCATCGCGCTGCACGGCGCCGGCCACGTTGTCGTTGACCAGGGTCTGGGTGTTGTTGGTGCCGACCAGGTTGTCCAGCTGGATGCGGTAGTAGTCCACGCTCAGGTTGGTGTTGGCCCACGGCGACAGCACCACGCCGAAGTTCACGCTCTTGGTGCGCTCGGGCTTCAGTTCGTTGTTGCCGACGGTGAAGAAGGTGGGGTTCTGACGCGAGCCCGGCACGTCCGGGTCACGCGGATCGACCACGCTGCCGTAGGCGATGCTGGTGCTGTTGGAGTTCTCCGACAGCGACGGCGCACGGAAGCCCTTCGAGGCCGAGGCACGCACCAGCAGGAAGTCGAGCGGCTGCCAGCGCAGGCCGATCTTCGGCGAGAACGCATCGCCGAAATCATCGTAGTGATCGGCGCGCGCGGCAGCGGACAGCTCCAGCGTCGATGCCAGCGGCACGTTCACTTCGGCGTAGGCCGCACTGACCTGGCGCTTGCCGTGCACTTCGGCGATGGCCGGGCGCACCTGCAGGCCTGCGTCGATCTGCCACGGGTTGTTGGAATCGAGCTTCTCGCGGCGCCACTCGGCACCGGCGGCGAAGCCGATCTCGCCGGCCCAGGTATGGCCCAGGCTGCCGGAAATCTTCGCATCGATGCCCTGCAGCTTGGACTCGGCCGGACGCAGCGTGGCGATGTTGATCGAGTCGCGCACCGACTGCGGGGTGGCGGCCGGGTTCAGCAGGTTGTAGCTGCCCGTTGCCAGCGCATCGGCCAGCGCCCAGCGGTTGGCGAAACCGCCAGAGACACTCTCACGCTCGCTGCTGCGCGCGCCGAACGCGGCCACTTCCCAGTCCCACTTCGCGGTGGTGCCACGCAGGCCGAACACGCCGCGGTAAGCGGTGGAGCGGTTGGTCTTGAGCGTGCCGCCCAGGTCGAAGAAGGTGTATTCGATCGGGATCGCACGGCCGTACGGGTTGTACGGATTGTTGGCCGGCAGCAGCGACGACACCGGCTCGGCCAGGCCACTGTCCGCGTTCAGTGCGAAGCGGCCGCTCTCCAGGGTGAAGAACGGGCTGCTGCCGAACCACGCGGTGCTCTTGATCTGGCTGTACAGCACTTCGCCGAAGGCTTCGACGTTGTCGTTCAGGCGGAAGGTACCGTTGGCATAGGCCTGGTAGCGCTTGGTCGAGGGAATCAGCGTGGTGAACGGCGCCTGGTTGAAGCCGCAGGTATCACCGGCCAGGCCGTCGATCGGTGCGCTGGCGACGCGGGTAGTACCGGCCGGGCAGTTGCCGCTGGCATCGAGCATCGGCACCGACACACCGTTGACCAGATAGCGCGCGCCCTTGGCCGACCAGCCGTTCCAGCGGCCACCGGGCTTGTCGGTGTAGATGCCGCTCTTGGTCAGGTTGCGTTCGTCCTGGTCCAGGCGCTCGCGGTTGTAGCCCTGCAGGCTGAAGAGGATGTTGTAGCCATCGGTATCGAGATCACCGAGGCCGCCGACGAACTTCAGGTTCTGCTCGTGCAGGCCGCCCTGGTCGGCGCCGCCGAAGCTGCCGCCGATCTCGGCGCCTTCGAAGTTCTGCCGGGTGATGATGTTGACCACACCGGCCACGGCGTCGGAGCCGTAGACCGCCGAGGCGCCATCCTTGAGCACTTCGATGCGTTCGACCGCGACCAGCGGAAGCGCGTTGAGATCGACAAAGGTGTCGGACAGGCCACCGGCCGGGAAGCCGTAGTTGGCCAGGCGACGGCCATTGAGCAGCACCAGCGTGTTCTTCTGCGACAGGCCACGCAGGCCGATGCCGGCCGAGCCGGAGGCCCAGCCGTTGTTGGTGGTTTCGTTGCTGGCGTTGCCGGTGTTCGCCGAGATCGAGCGCAGCACATCGGCCACGGTGGCCTTGCCGGTCTGTTCCAGCTGCTGGCGGCCGATCACCTGCACCGGGTTGGAGGCCTCGGTATCGGTGCGCTTGATGTTGGAACCGGTGACGCGCACGGCAGCCAGGGTGCTGGCTTCGCCACTGGCGTCGGCGGAGGTTTCGGCGGCGGCGGACAAAGGCGCGGCCAGAGCGACGGCCAGGGCCGCCACGAGCAGGGTGTGCTTGGGCATGACGATGTGGGGGAGGTGGTAAGGGCGACGAAGTTCCGCAGTAGTCCATGCTTGGCCGGGGTCCGGCCAATAACATCTCTTCATACGGATATAAGAGAAACTATCATCTCTTCATCCGGATGGAAAGAGTTGCTTCACGAAAGTCCAACATCCGCTCAGGCTGGCCGGCCATCTGCGGCGTACAATCGCGTCATGGAAATCTTCAAAGTCTTCATGCTCGAGGCGGCGCACCGCCTCCCCAACGTGCCGCCGGGGCACAAGTGCGCGCGCCTGCACGGCCACTCGTTCCGGGTGGAACTGAAGGTCGAGGGCGAGCCTGGCGCGCAGACCGGCTGGATCATGGATTTCGGCGACGTGAAGGCGGCCTTCCAGCCGATCTACGACCGCCTGGACCATCACTACCTCAATGACATCCCCGGCCTGGAGAACCCGACCAGCGAGAACCTGGCGGTGTGGATCTGGAACGAGCTCAAGCCGAGCCTGCCGGCGCTGAGCGAGATCACCGTGCACGAAACCTGCACGTCGGGGTGCCGCTACCGTGGCCCCACTGCCTGATCAACCCATTGATCTGAAAGGTGTTTCAAAGGCGCCTCGGGCGCCTTTGTTATTTTTGTTGCATTGCCGCATCAAGGGCGTATGCTGCATTGCATCACGCCACTCCCTGATGCCCCATGGCCGCCGCCTTCAGCGATCGCTTCAGTGATGCCACCCGCCAGCTCGCCGCCGCGGCAACGCGTGCGAACCGGTTGGCGTTGGAGAACGCGGAAAGCATGTTCGGCGTGCAGCTGAAGGTGATGGAGCGCAACCTGACCGCGACCGGCGGCTGGCTGGGTGAACTGGCCCGCGGCGAGGATGCGGCCGGGACGCTCTCCAAGGGTGCGCAGCTGTGGCAGGACAACCTGCAGCGGCTGGGCCAGGCCCAGCAGGACGTGGTTGGTCTCGGCCTGCAGGCCAGCAAGGCCTGGTCCGAACTGGTGCAGGGCTACAACGAATCAACGGCGGACGCGAACAACCACTGACGCGACGCAACGCTCATTGCGTGGGTCCCTCCCCCCACGCAATCCGGACCCGGCAGATCCCTCCCTCTGCCGGGTCTTTTTTTACCTGGCGTTTGGATTGAAGAGCGCTTCTTCGCCTGGATTCCCTGCGAGCTGAGGGGCCCCGCCGGGGCAGGCAGGGGCCTGGGCAAATGTCCCCCGGCGCCGGCCGTTGGCCGTCACCTCCTCCTTTACTTTGCCCAGACCCCTGCCCGCCCCGACGAGGCTCGGCTTACGGCAGGTAAAGCGCAGCGCTCGTGGCGCCTTTCAACTAGGCGCCGGAGGACATTCGTACGCAAGGGCCTCCGCCCCGCGCCACGCTGATTCAATCCGCTGCACGCAATGCAGAAACGGCTCAGCGCCCGCGACCACCGTGCCAATGCTGGTGCCACGCCTGGAACATCAGCACGTTCCACAGGTGCGTGTGCCACTTGCGCTCGCCACGCAGGAACGCCTCCCAGATACCGCGCACGCGTGCCACATCGAAGCAGCCCTGGTTGCGCAGCAGCTGCGGATCCAGCAGCGCCTCCGCCCAATCGCGCAGCGGGCCCGCCAGCCAACGCGCCATCGGCGGGCCGAAGCCGCGCTTGGGACGGTACACCAGCGGTTCCGGCAGGTAGCGCGCCAGCAGGTGCTTGAGGATCCGCTTGTGCTCACCATCGTGGTACTTCAGGTGCTGCGGCAGGCGCCAGGCCAGACGCACCACCTCCATGTCCAGCAGCGGCGCACGCGTCTCCACGCCCGCCGCCATGCCGGCACGGTCGACCTTGGCGAGGATGCCCTCGGCCAGATCCATGCGGAAATCCAACAGCTGGATGCGCGCCTCGGCCGGCAGCGCAGAGTCCTGCTGCTGGAAGATCGTCATCGGCTCACGTGCGCCCAGCACCACCTGCGCCGGCTGCCGCCAGCGGGTGACACGTTGCAGGTAATGCCCTTCCACATCGTTGGCGGCAACCTCGGCCACCAGCGCACGCCAGCCGCCGAGGCGGCCACGCTCGACGTTCATGCGGTTGCCACTGCGCCGCGCCAGATCACGCACCCAGTCCGGCAAGCCACCACAGAGGCGTGCATTGCGCAGCGCCCGGCCATAGCTGGGATGACCGAAGAACAGTTCATCGCCACCGTCGCCGGTCAGCGCCACCGGCTTGCGCGCGCCCAGCAGTTCACTGGCCAGCAGGGTCGGCAGCTGCGAGGCATCGGCGAACGGTTCGCACCAGACCTGCGGCAGGCGCTGCAGCAGGTCCAGGCCCTGGCGCGCATCCATCCGGTGCAGATGGTGCTGCACACCCAGGTGGCGAGCGACCTGCGAGGCCCAATCGCTTTCGTCGTGGCCGGGATCGTCGAAGCCGACCGTCCAGGCCTCGATCGGCAGCGTCGACTGCGCCTGCATCATCGCGGTCACCAGCGACGAGTCGGTGCCGCCGGACAGGAACGCACCGCAGGCCAGCGGCGAATGCATGCGTGCCGCGATCGCCTTCTGCAACACCACTTCCAGCTGGTCGGTGGCCTGTTCCAGGCTCGGCGCCGGCTGCAGGGGTTCCTGCAGCGCACTCTGCATCGCATCGCGTGCGCACCAGTAGCGCGCGCCCCCTTCCGCCGCCTGGCTGGAACCGCCGGCAGCGTGGTCATCCAGATCGACGCGCAGCACCGCGCCGGCCACCAGCTTGTGGATGCCCCGGTAGATGGTGTGCGGCGCCGGCACATAGTCGTGGCGCAGCAGCAGGCTCAGCGCATCCTGGTCGATGCTCGGCGCGAAACCGGCGAAGGCCTGCAGCGCCTTCATTTCCGAGGCGAACAGGAACTGGCCCTGGAACCAGCCGTAATACAGCGGCCGCTCGCCAACCGGATCACGCGCCAGCCACAACTCACGCGATTCGCGGTCCCAAACACTGAAACCGAACGCGCCTTCGATACGCGACAGCGCCCGCTCTACGCCCCATTCAACGATCGCCTGCAGCAGCAGCCGGGCGTCACTGCAGCTGCGTGGCAGCTCGCGCAGCTGCGCCTGCAGGTCGGCGCGGTTGTACAGGCGGCCGTCCAGGCACAGCACGTAACGGCCACAGTCCGAGCTCAGTGGCTGCAGCGGAGTGTCGGTCGGCGCCCGGCAGTGACCCAGCGCCAGACCGGCCTCGGCGTCGGTCCAGTAACCGATGCGGCCCCGGCCACGCTGCTGCAGGGCGCGCAGCATCGGCGCCAGCTGCTGCAGCAGGTGTTCGTCCTCGGCGGGCGGCAACCAGGCCCCGACCACGCCGCTCATCGGGCACCTCCGTAGCGGCAGCGGCGGGACGGGTTCAGCAGGCAGGGGGCGGCGAGCGACATGGGAACGGCACGCGGAGCGGAGGAGACTCCATGCTCGGCGCCCCACCTGCCCCGCGTCAGTCGCTTTGCTGTCAGCGATGGTCACCAGACGTATCACGAAGGTAACGTTTTGTAACGGCAACAAGCTATGCTGGGCGCCAAGTTGTTGCCAGGCCTGAGGCCCGGCCCGAGCGCCAGCAACCCCGGCTGAATGGCGCCCGCCCCCGGGACCCGGGCGGCCCGCAGGCTGGGATAGCATCGCCGCGCTCGTGCCGTGGCGGTACGTTTGCGCCCACGGAGGCCTTGAAAATGCTGGATATCGTACTGGTTGAAGACGATGCCCGCCTGGGTACGATGGTCAGCGACTATCTGCGGCGGCATGGCTACCAGGTGGCCCATGAGCGCAGTGGCGAGCGCGCGGTGGCCCGGATCCTGGCCGAGAAGCCGGCCCTGGTCCTGCTCGATGTCGGCCTGCCCGACCAGGATGGTTTCGAAGTGTGTCGGCAGATCCGGCCCCACTATGACGGCATCATCTGTGTGCTGACCGCCCGCACCGACAACATTGACCAGGTGCTGGGACTGGAGCTGGGGGCCGACGATTACATCGGTAAACCCATCGAACCGCGGGTGCTGCTCGCCCGCCTGCGTGCCCATCTGCGCCGCCACCGCCGGGTCGAACCGCGCGACGGCAGCCTGCGCTTCGGCGAGCTGAACATCGACCCGTCCACCCGCAACGTGCACCTGCAGGGCGGCCTGCTGGAGCTGACCACGGCCGAGTTCGACCTGCTGTTCCTGCTGGCCAGCAACGCCGGCCAGATCCTGGACCGCGATGCGCTGCTGCGCGGCCTGCGTGGCATCGCCTTTGACGGCCTGGACCGTTCGATCGATGCGCGCATCTCGCGCCTGCGCCGCAAGCTGGGCGACAACCCTGAACAACCGGAGCGGATCAAGACCGTCCGTGGACGCGGCTACCTGTTCAGCCGCTCGGCATGGGGATGAAGCGCACGCACTCGGCGATGCGCGGCCACGCCTTCCACTTCCTGCGCTACGGCATCGGCTTCCTGGTCGCCCACCTGCTGCTGATCGTGCTGGGCCTGTGGGCCTGGGATGCGCTGCTGGAAGACCGCACCGAAGCCAGCCTGCTGGCCGAGATGCGTGGCACCCATGCGCTGCTGCAGCAACGCTTCGCGGAAACACCACGTGACCAGTGGCCGGCGCTGGCACGAGGGCTCGACGCCGACTTCGCCTATGCCCTGCGAATGGTGCCGCTGGCCGAGGCGGAGAAGGCGCTGTCGGCCAGCCAGCGACCGCCGTTCAACAACGGCCGTGTGCAGATCGACCTGGAACACATGCGCAGCCTGCAGCGGATCGGCGACAGCAACTATGCCGTGATGCTGGGGCCACTGGATGAAGCGTTGCCTGAGGAAGGCTGGCAGGACAGCGAAGTGTCCGGCGTGGCGATCCTGCTGCTGATCCTGATGGTGGCCGTGGCGCTGCCGATGTACGTGATGGTCTACCGCCTGTGGCGCGACGTCTCGCAGCTGGCCCAGGCCGCCCGGCAGATGCGCGATGGTCAGCTGGACACGCGTGCGCCGCGCGCCGGCACCGCGCTGGTGCGGCCGCTGGCCAATGCCTTCAACCACATGGCCGAGCAGCTGCAGCAGCTGCTGGAAAGCCAGCGCGTGCTGGCGCAGGCGGTGGCGCACGAAGTCCGCACGCCGTTGGCGCGGATGCGCTTCGGCCTGGCCGACCTGGAGGACACCGCGCTGGACGAGATACAACGCGATGCGCTGGGTGGCCTGCGCACCGACGTCGATCGCCTGCAGCACCTCACCGATGCCGGCGTCGAGTACGCCGCGCTGGGCCGCTGCCATCAGCTGACCCGCCAGCGCCTGCAGCTGGCCGCGCTGGTCCGTGGCGTGGTGGCCCAGTTCGCACCGCTGCCGCTGCCGGTACAGCAGGCGCTGTCGCCAGCAGGCCTGGTCAACGTCAACCGGCATATGCTGGAACTGGCGCTGCGCAATCTGCTCGGCAATGCCTTGCGCTATGCGCGGCGGCAGATCCGCATCGCCAGCACGGTCAACGATGGCTGGCTGTGCCTGCAGGTGGAGGACGACGGCCCCGGCATTGCGCCCGAACTGCGCGGCCAGGTGCTGCAACCCTATGTGCGGCTGGACCCGGGCAGCCCCGGTTTCGGTCTCGGCCTGGCACTGGTGCAGGTGGTGGCCGACAAGCATGGCGGCCACGTTGAAGTGACCGACTCCGAACTGGGCGGTGCCTGCATCCGCCTGCACCTGCCTCTGGAAAGCGGCGGTGCCGTGGTGAGCGAGGCGGCCTGCTAGGCCGCCGGCTCCGCGCGCGGCAACGCGAACACGAACAGCGCGCCACGCTCACTGTCGCGCAGTTCGATGCGGCGGCCATGCAGCTGCACGATACGCTGCACGATCAACAGGCCGAGGCCACCGTTCTCGCCACGCCGTGCGCCCAGTGCGGCCGGCGCCTGGAACAACTGTGCGCGCAGCGCCGCTGCCACACCGGGACCATCATCGGCCACGCTCACCTCGATGCTGTCCGCGGTCGCACGCAGGCACACTTCGATCCGCCCACCTTCCGGCGCGTGCCGCAATGCATTGTCGAGCAGGTTGGTCAGCACCCGCTCGACCAGGCCCAGGTCGGCACGTACCAGCGGCAGGCCGGGCGGAAATTCCGCGTGCAGGCGCTGGTTGCGCGCCTGCGCGGCCAGCTCGAACTTCTGCAGTACGTCCTGCAGCAGCTCCGGCAGCGCGAACACTTCCCACTCCAGACGCACTTCACCGTGCTCCAGCCGCGCCAGCTCGAACAGCGCGCGCGCCAGCCGGCCAACCTTGGCGCTCTGTGCCAGCGCGATACCGAGGTAGCGGCGGCGCTCGTCCGGTGACAGCGTGGCGTCCTTCAGCGCCAGCGTTTCCAGGTAGCCATGCAGCGACGACAACGGCGTACGCAGGTCGTGCGAGATGTTGGCAACCAGCTCGCGCCGCTGCAGGTCCTGCTGGCGCAGCTGCTGCCACTGCTCCCCCAGCCGCTGCGCCATCTGCGCATGTGCATGTTCGAGAATTACCAGCTCGTCGCGCTCGCCCGGGCGCAGCGGTTCGGGCGGCGGCAACGGTGTCGGCGCATCGATATCGAAGGCTTGGATGCGCCGGGTCAGCCGCCGCAGCGGACGCGTCACCCAGTAGAACGCCACCAGCCCGGCCAGCAGGCCGAGGCTTCCGACCAGCATCACCGACCACCATGTGGTGTTCCACTGGCTGCCGGCCGCGAGGTCGTCGGCCAGCATCTGCCGGTGTTCGCCCACCAGCACCACGTACACATAACCGGCCTGGCGGCCCTGCACGATCAACGGTGCAGCACTGAACACCTTGCGGCCATCGGCGCTGCGCGGGTCATCGCCGAGGATCGGCAGTGGCGCACCCGACAGCAGGCGGCGTAGCGGTGCCACGTCCACCTTGTTGCGCACCAGATGGCCGCTGGGCGCGTCGTGGCCGAGAATGCGGCCTTGGTCGTCCAGCAGGTAGACCTCGACGCTGGGATTGACCGCCATCAGCTGGCCGAACAGCGCACGCACCGCAGCATCGCGCATGCCGCTGGTGTCCATCAGTTCGCTGCGTTGGGCGATGTGTTCGGCCAGGCCCAGCGACAGCCGCTGCACCACTTCCTGCTCATGGCGGGTGTTGGCGCGCATCTGCAGTGCCAGCAACGCCATGCAGCACATCAGCATCAGCGCGGCGATCACCGCCGCCAGCTTCTGCCACAGATTGGGCTTGATCATGCCGCCGCCCCGGCCGGGTCGACCAGCTTGTAGCCGCGGCCCCACACCGTCAGCAGCCGCCGCGGGTTGGCCGGGTCCGGCTCGATCTTGCTGCGCAGGCGGTTGATGTGGGTATTGACCGTATGCTCGTAACCATCGTGCTGGTAACCCCAGACCTGGTTGAGCAGTTCCATGCGTGCGAACACCTGGTCCGGGTGGCGGGCGAAGAACAGCAGCAGGTCGAACTCGCGCGGGGTCAGTTCCAGCGCATTGCCATCCACCGAAGCGGTGCGCGCGACCGGATCCAGCTGCAGCCCGCCCAGCTCGATCGCGCCCGCATCGATGCGTGCGCTCTGTGCCATCGCCTCGGCGCGGCGCAGCAGGGCGCGCACCCGTGCCACCAGTTCCGGCATCGAGAAGGGTTTTGCCAGGTAGTCGTCCGCGCCCAGCTCCAGGCCGACAATGCGCTGGGTCTCACTGCCGCGCGCGCTGATGATAATGATCGGCACGTAGCGCGCCATCGCGCGTGCACGCTGGCACACCTGCAGGCCGTCGACACCGGGCAGCATCACGTCCAGCACCAGCGCATCCCATGGGCCGTCCTGTTCCAGCAGGCGCAGGCCACCGTCACCGCTGGCGGCGTGGGCCACGTCATAGCCTTCATCGCCCAGGTGCATGCGCAGCAGGTCAGCGATGTGGGCATCGTCTTCGACGATCAGCACGCGTTTGGTCGACATCGGCAGCTCGGAGCCAGTGGGGAAGCTGGCTGCATTGTGGCGCGGGACGGCCGCCGATACCTCACGAAAAATTGAATCCTGCGTGAGGATTCGTTGACCCGGGCGGGCGCAGCATGGCCCCGTCGCCCCTTCCCGGAGTCCGCCATGTCCCTCTCCCGCCGCCATCTACTCGGCCTGGGCGGTGTTGCCACCGCCGCCGGCCTGCTCGGCCTGGGGGCCTGCAGCCGCGCCGCCCCGGCCGCCGCCGAAGCGCGTCCGTCGCGACAGTTCGAGGTCATGCGCAGCGATGCTCAGTGGCGCCAGCAGCTGACCCCGGCGCAGTACGCGGTGCTGCGCCAGCAGGCCACCGAGCGCCCGTACAGCAGCCCGCTCAACAAGGAACATCGGCAGGGCACCTTCGCCTGCGCCGGCTGTGCACTGCCGCTGTTCTCCTCGTCCACCAAGTTCGAGAGCGGCACCGGCTGGCCCAGCTTCTGGGCACCGCTGCACAACGCCATCGGCGAAGACCGCGACGTCACCTTCGGGATGCTGCGGGTGGAGGTGCATTGCCGCCGCTGCGGCGGCCATCTCGGCCATGTGTTCAACGATGGGCCACGCCCGACCGGGCTGCGCTACTGCATGAACGGTGCGGCGATGGTGTTCGTTCCCGGTGCCACTGATGGCACTGCCGACGGCTGGCGGGTGCCGGTCGGTTCTTCCCCTGCTTCCGGAGCCTGACGATGCTGCTGTTGCTGCTTGCCTATCTGGGGGGCGCGCTGACCCTGCTCAGTCCCTGCATCCTGCCGGTGCTGCCGTTCGTGTTCGCGCGTGCCGATCGCCCGTTCCTGCGCAGCACGCTGCCGTTGCTGCTGGGCATGGCGCTCACCTTCACCGTGGTCGCCAGCCTGGCTGCGGTGGGCAGCCAATGGGTGGCGCAGGCCAACCAGGTTGGACGCTGGATCGCCCTGCTGCTGATGGCGTTGTTCGCGGTCGCCCTGCTCTGGCCGCGGCTGGCCGACCATCTGCTGGCGCCGTTCCAGCGTGTGGGTGCACGCCTGAGCGCGCGTGCCGATGCCGCTGATGCTGCTGGGCATGGCGGCGCATGGACCTCGCTGTTGATCGGCATCGCCACCGGCCTGCTGTGGGCACCGTGCGCCGGGCCGATCCTCGGCCTGGTGCTGACCGGTGCTGCCCTGCATGGCGCCAGCGTCGGTACCAGCACCCTGCTGCTTGCCTATGCATCGGGTGCGATCACCGCGCTGGCGCTGGCGGTGTGGGTCGGCGGCCGCGTGTTCCGTGCGCTGCAGGCGCGGCTCGGCCTCGGCGATGTCCTGCGCAAGGTGCTGGGTGTAGCCGCGCTGCTGGCCGTCGTGGCGATCGGCCTCGGCTGGGATACCGGCCTGCTGACCCGCCTGTCCACGGTCAGCACCGCGCGCATCGAGCAAAGCCTGCTGGACGCAGTGCCCGGCGCGCAGCCGGCGGCACCGCCGATGATGATGATGGCCGGCGCCAATGCAGGTGCCGATGCACCGCTGCCGGTGGAAGGCGCCCTGCCCGCGCTGGATGGTGCCACCGGCTGGCTCAACAGCCCGCCGCTGAGTGCACAGCAGCTGCGCGGCAAGGTGGTGCTGGTCGATTTCTGGACGTACTCCTGCATCAACTGCCTGCGCGCGATGCCGTTCGTGCACGAATGGGAGCGCCGCTACCGCGACCACGGTCTGGTGGTGGTCGGCGTACACACGCCGGAGTTCGCGTTCGAGCGTGACCCACGCAACGTGATGAAGGCGGTGCAGCAGCTGAAGGTCGAGTACCCGGTGGCGCTCGACAACCAGTACACGATCTGGCGCGCCTTCAACAACCGCTACTGGCCGGCACAGTACTTCGTCGACGCGCAGGGCAACATCCGCGGCCATCAGTTCGGCGAGGGCAAGTATGCGCGCTCGGAACAGATGATCCGTCGCCTGCTGACCGAAGCCGGGCAGACCAACCTGCCACCACCGGCCGATCCCGCTGCCGCCGACCTGAAGGGCGTGGCCGTGCAGGCCGACATGGGCAACCTGCGTTCGCCGGAAACCTACCTGGGCCACGCCCGCGCCGAGCAGTTCGCCTCGCCCGGCGGGCAGCGCAGCGACACCGCGTTCGACTACAACCTGCCGGCCACCCTGGCGTTGAACCGGTGGGGACTGTCGGGGCGCTGGACCGTTACCGACGAAGCTGCGCAGCTGCAGCAGGCCGGTGGCCGCATTGCATTCCAGTTCCATGCGCGCGACCTGCACTTGGTGCTGGCACCGAGCGAGGACGGCAAGCCAGTGCGCTTCCGCGTCTGGCTGGATGGCAAGCCGCTGCCCATCGCCGATGCCGGCAGCGATGTCGGCGCCGATGGCAGCGGCGTGGTCAACGAACACCGCTTGTACCAGCTGGTGCGCCAGCGCGGCGCGGTCGGCCCGCATCGCTTCGAGATCGAATTCCTCGATGCGGGCGTGCAGGCCTATGCCTTCACCTTCGGTTGAAACGGGAGCACACGATGAAACTCTCTTTTGAACAAGGTATCGCCGCCGGTGTCGCCGGCTTGGTAGCTACTGCATTGATCGCTGGCGTGCTGCTGGTCGACCACGGCGCAGTCGCGGCACCGCTGGAAGCCAGCGCGCAGGCCAAGGCACTACCGGCGCCCAGCGGCGACGCCGCGTTCCGCGATGACGCCACCCATGCCAGCGTGGTGTTCGCCGGCGGTTGCTTCTGGGGCGTGCAGGGCGTGTTCCAGCACGTCAAAGGCGTGAGCAATGCGGTGTCCGGCTACATCGGTGGCAGCGCGGCCAATGCGCGCTATGAGCGCGTCAGCGGTGGCCAGACCGGTCATGCCGAGGCGGTGAAGATCGACTACGACCCGCGCCAGGTCAGCTATGGCCAGCTGATGCAGGTGTTCTTCTCGGTGGTGCACGATCCGACCCAGCTCAATCGACAGGGGCCGGACCACGGCAGCCAGTACCGCTCGGCGATCTTCAGTGATGACGCACGCCAGCAGGCGGCCAGCCGCGCCTACATCGCCCAGCTCGGCCAGGCCGGCAGCTACCGCGCACCGATCGTCACCCAGCTGGTCAGCGGCCAGCACTTCTACCCGGCCGAGAGCTACCACCAGAACTACATGACCAACTACCCGCAGGCGGCCTACATCCGCTACTACGACGCACCGAAGCTGGCTGCACTGGGCAAGCAGTTCCCGGCGCTGTACCGGCGCGACGCGGCACTGGTGCCGATGCGGTAACGACCCGGGTAGTGCCGACCGCTGGCCGGCTCCTGCGGATCTGGGGATCGCCGGCCAGCGGCCGGTACCACCTCCAAAAAAAGACGCACGGCCATCCAGCCGTGCGCTTGGGAAGTATCGGCCGTGCCCCGATCAGGCCCGTCCGACAACGACATGCTAGGCTCGCCATCATCATGGGTACAGAACCAGATGGCGGGAAGTTCGATGGATACAGATAACCAGAGCGCGATGATCCCACCCCGCTACCAACGGCTGTCCGATGAACTGGCCGAAGCCATCCACGGCGGACGTCTCCCGGTCGGCAGCCGCCTGCCTTCACTGCGGCAGATGGCCCTGCAGCGAAGGCTCAGCCTGAACACGGTGATCGCGGCCTATCGCCAGCTGGAGGACGCCGGCCTGGTCATTCCGCGGCCAAAGGCCGGCTTCGAGGTGGCGCCGCGATTGTCGGTGCCAGAGCGTTCGCTGCGTGATACCCCGTCCGCACCCACCGCACCACTGCAGCAGGTGCTGATGGCGCGCGTGCTGGAGGCACAACGTCGCTCCGGAGTGATCGACCTGGCCTTCGCCGGTCCGCGCGGGCGCCAGTTCTATCCGGGCGCGCAGCTGGCCCGGCATACCGCGCAGGTGCTGCGGCACGGCCAGCAGACAGTGGAATCCTACGCGCGCCCGAACGGCTCCCCCAGGCTGCTGGCGCAGATCGTGCGTCGCGGTCCACGCATGGGCCTGCACACCCATAGCGAGCGGCTGCTGCTGACCCACGGCGCGATGGAGGCCCTGCAGCTGGCACTGCGCGCGGTCACCCAGCCCGGTGATGCGGTGGGCATCGAGGCGCCGTCCTACTTCAACCTGTACCCGTTGCTGGCCAACCTCGGCCTGCAGGCCATCGAGCTGCCCACCCACCCGCAGCACGGCCTGGATGTCGATGCACTGGAAGCGATGCTGGAGCACACGTCGCTGGCCGCACTGGTGGTGATGCCGACCGTACACAATCCGCTGGGCTGTACCATGCCGACACCCGCCAAGCAACGCCTGGCCGAACTGGTCAACGCGCGCCAGCTACCGCTGATCGAAGATGCGGTGTATGCCGAGCTGCAGTTCTGCGAACCGCCGGCGCCCTTGCTGAAGGCCTTCGATCGCGATGGCTGGGTGATGGTGGTCGGTGGGTTCTCCAAGACACTGGCACCGGATTACCGTATCGGCTGGCTGGATGGCGGCCGCTTCGCCGAGCGCATCGCGCTGCTGAAATTCCAGTCCACCGGTGGCGAGCCTCAACTGCTCGGCGATGCGGTGGCGGCGTATCTGGAAGCCGGAAGCTACGAGCATCACCTGCACCGCATGCGCCGGCTGTACCGCGAACAGGTGGGACGGCTGCGCCAGCTGGTGGCCGAACACTTCCCGGCCGGCACCCGTGCCACCGAGCCGCAAGGCGGCTTCCTGCTGTGGCTCGAACTGCCGGGCGTGGATACGCGTGAGCTGTTCGAACGTGCGCTGGTAGAGGACATCGTGTTCATGCCCGGCCAGGTGTATTCGCGTGGTGCGCGTTACCGCCACTGCCTGCGGCTGTCGTGCTGCCAGACCTTGGATGCGCGCTTCATCGGTGCGGTGGAGCGGCTGGGTGCGATCGCGCGGGAGCTGGCGGCTGCAGCACGGTAACGCCGGCCGCTGGCCGGCAACCTCGGGATCGCCAGGTGGATGCAGTTGCCGGCCAGCGGCCGGCACTACCTAGGATCACTCAAGCAGGTGCACGCCCAGCGCCGCGTGTACTCGCGCGGCGCGCGCTATCGCCACTGCCTGCGGCTGTCGTGCTGCCAGATGCTGGATGCGCGCTTCATCGGCGCGGTGGAGCGGCTCGGTGCGATCGCGAAGGAGCTGGCAGCTGCAACACGGTAGTGCCGGCCGCTGGCCGGCAACCTCGGGATCGCCGGGTGGATGCAGTTGCCGGCCAGCGGCCGGCACTACCCAGGATCACTCAAGCACGTGCGCGCCCAGCGCCGCGTGTACTCGCGCGGCGCACGCTACCGCCAATGCCTGCGGCTGTCGTGCTGCCAGACCTTGGATGCGCGCTTCATCGGTGCGGTGGAGCGGCTGGGTGCGATCGCGAAGGAGCTGGCGGCTGCGGCACGGTAACGCCGGTCGCTGGCCGGCAACCTCGGGATCGCCGGGTGGATGCAGTTGCCGGCCAGCGGCCGGCACTACCCAGGATCACTCGAGCAGGTACGCCGACAGCGCTTCGCCATCCTCTCCCGGCAGATACGGCAGCCGCCCCCAGCACGGCATCGGCAGGCGCTGCTGCAACGTCGCGATGTTCTCATCCTGGCGCTGCATCACCGGGTCGATGTGGTTGCCGATCCAGCCCAGGCACTCCACGCCGCTGGCCTGCAGCGACTGCGCAGTCAGCCGTGCGTGGTTGACGCAGCCCAGCCGCATGCCGACCACAAGTACTACCGGCAGATGCAATGCACGCACCAGGTCGAGCTGCTCGAGCGTGGCCGAGACCGGCGCCAGCCAACCGCCAACGCCCTCCACCACCACGACATCGGCCTGAGCACGCAGGCGCGCGAACGCTGCCACGATCGGCGCCAGTTCCACCTGCACGCCATCCTCGGCAGCGGCCAGCTCCGGCGCCAGCGGTTGCCGCAGCGCGTACGGATTCAGGTCGGCATAGACCGGCACCGGCCAACTGGCCGCCTGCAGCGCCAGCGCGTCCTCGTTGCGCAGGCCCTGCCCCAGGTCTTCGCTGCCGCTGGCCACCGGCTTCATGCCAACCGCGCGCAGGCCGCGCCGGCGCAGTGCATGCAGCAGCGCGGTGCTGGCCGCGGTCTTGCCGATCTCGGTATCGGTGCCGGTGACGAACAGGGCAGGCGGCAGCGTGGCGGGCAACGGCATCGATAAGCTCCAGCGGGGCAACAGAGCCTGCATTATCGCCGGCCCGGCGCGCTTGCTAGACTGCGGGCATGTTCGCCAATGCCTCGCTCACCGGCAGCAAGCCGGAACAATACGCCCAGCTGCTGGAACAGGCCCGCGGCCTGGTCTACGCCGAGTCCGACCGCATCGCCAACGCGGCCAACCTCTCCGCGCTGGTCTATCACGCTCTGCCCGACCTGAACTGGGTGGGCTTCTACCTGTACGACGGCAAGGAACTGGTGGTCGGGCCATTCCAGGGCCTGCCGGCCTGCGTGCGCATCCCGCTGGACAAGGGCGTGTGCGGTGCCGCCGCCAGCCAGCGCGTGACCCAGCGCGTGGAGGACGTCGATGCCTTCCCCGGCCACATCGCCTGCGATTCGGCCTCGCGCTCGGAACTGGTGGTGCCGTTGCTGCGCGGCGATGAACTGATCGGCGTGTTCGACATCGACAGCCCGAAAGTCGGCCGCTTCGATGCCGACGACCAGGCTGGCCTGGAAGCCATCGCCCGCGTGTTCGTCGAGGCGCTGGGATGAGCGCACCGAAGCTGCGCAACATCGGCCCGAAGAGTGCGGCGTGGCTGCGTCAGGTCGGCCTGCGCAGCCGCGAGGATCTGGTTGCGATCGGCGCGGTCGGCGCCTTCGTCAAGGTCAAGCGCGCCGGCTTCAAGCCCAGCCTGAACCTGCTCTATTCACTGGAAGGCGCGCTGCTGGACTGCCATTGGCAGGAACTGAGCGAGCCGCAGCGTGAGGCACTGGTGCAGGATTACGAAGCGCGCATCGCTGCGCATCCGCTGAAGGCGGCCGGCCCCGCTTCGGGCCCGGTGCATGAGCAGCGCTTCGATGCTGACGACGACGCTGAGGACAGCGTGGCCGAGCGCGCGGACGAGGATTGAGGCCTCCGCGTTCCTGGGGATGCCGGCCAGCGGCCGGCACCACCACTGCGATGCGGGATCGGTAGCGCCGGGTCATGCCCGGCGAGTGCGGTCAGGGCTGCTGCAGCTCCTGCAGTTCGCCCACCAGCCCGACCTCGCCGCGCTCCAGCCACACCCGCAGGCGTGTGCCGTGGTCAATACGCAGGGCCCAGCACAGCGACATCGGCAGGCCGCAGACCTGCGACAGCACCATGCGCAGCGGGCCGCCGTGGCTGACCACCAGCGTCGGCACCGGATCGTCATCATCAAGCAGGCGATCCAGCGCGCGCGCGATGCGCCGCTCGAAGTGGCCCCAGCTTTCGCCGTTCGGCGGCGGGAATGCATGCGGGTCGGCATGGAAGGCCGCCAATGCGTCCTCCGGCAGGTCGAACAGCGACTGCCCGTCCCAATCGCCGAAATCCAGCTCTTCCCATTCCTCGTCCGCTTCCACGTCCAGCCCGCGCGGCGTGGCCAGGGCCATCGCCGTGTGCAGCGAGCGCAGCCGCGGCGAACTGATCACCCGCTCCCAGGGCTGCGCAGCGTAGGCGTCGACCAGTTCCTGCGGCAGGCGGGCCAGCTGCGGTGGATCGCTGCGGCCATCGAGGAACTCATCGCGACCGTTGCCGGCATGGCGGACCAGGTCGAGGATCATGCGTGCGTCCTGTACAGGCAACGCGGGAACAGCGGAAAACGGGCGGACATCGGCAACGGCACCACGGGATCGAGGGACCATTCTAAGGGCACAGCAAAGGCAGTCGAGCACGCTCGACGCTACGGGCCGCCTGCGATGCCGTAGACTGCGCGCACTTCCAGGTGACCTGCGGCCACGGCCGGCAGGTTGAAACGGGAAGCCGGTGACGCGTGATTCCACGCCAGGCCGGCGCTGCCCCCGCAACGGTAAGCACGTCAGTTCCAGGCAACAACGCCACTGTGCCGCAGGCATGGGAAGGCGCCTGGACGGTGGCCTCGCGCCACCCGGCGGCAAGCCCGGAGACCGGCCAGGAAGCCTCAGGTCGCGATGCGGTGGGCATGGCGCTGGATGACCGCAGCCTGCGCTGCGGCGTCGGCGCATGCCTGCCTTCGCGGCTCCTCCCCTTCGCCACGCGGGCGTGCGTGGCACCTGGAGTCCCCCATGAAGCTGCAGTCCCGAATGCTGTCCCTGGCCGTGCTGGCCGCCCTGCCCGCGCTGGCCCAGGCCGCCGATGACACCACCGCGCTCGACCAGATCCTGGTCACCGCCACCCGCACCCCGATCGCCCTGCAGGACAGCATCGCGCCGGCCCAGGTGATCGACCGCGCGCAGATCGAATCCAGCCAGGCCACCTCGCTGCAGGAGCTGCTGCGCGGCCGCGCCGGCATCAACCTGACCAACTCCGGCGGCCTCGGCAAGCAGAGCTCGCTGTTCCTGCGCGGCACCAACTCGGGCCACACCGTGGTGCTGGTGGATGGTGTGCGCATCAACAGTGCCGACCTCGGCCTGGCCATGTACCAGGACCTGCCGCTGGCGCAGATCGAGCGCGTGGAAATCGTGCGCGGCCCGCAGTCCAGCCTGTACGGTGCCGACGCCATTGGTGGCGTGATCCAGATCTTCACCCGCCGCAACCAGGGCGATTTCGCTCCGCACTTCCAGCTCGGCGGTGGCAGCAACGGCCTGCGCGAAGCCAGCGGCGGCATCGGCGGTGGCACCGAACGCGGCTGGTTCGGCGCCGACATCGCCTACCAGCATTCCGACGGCATCGATGCCTGCCGCGGCTCCGCCTCGGTGTTCACCGCGGGCTGCTTTGCCGACGAGCACGACCGCGACGGCTACCGCAACCTGTCCAAGAGCCTGCGCGGCGGCTACAGCTTCAACGACCAGTGGACCGTGGAAGGCAGCGCACTGCGCGCCGACGGCAAGAACCACTACGACGGCTACTACAACTACTCGGAGACCCGCCAGCAGGTGCTGGCCGGCAAGGTGCGCTACACCCCGTCTGAACGCCTGGCTTTCACAGCCAACGTCGGCCGCAGTGACAACGAGTCGGACAACTTCGGCGACTTCGGCGCACGCGGCAGCGCGCAGACCCACCGCGACAGCGCCTCGCTGCAGGGTGACTTCACCTTGGCCGAAGGCCAGCTGTTGAGCACCGGCGTGGACTGGAGCGAAGACAACCTGGATGGCAGCAGCGCGGGCTACCTCGTCGACAGCCGTCGCAACACCGGCGTGTTCGTGCAGTATCAGGGCCGCTTCGGCCGCCACCAGCTGCAGGCCAGCGCACGCAACGACGACAACCAGCAGTTCGGCAACCATGCCACCGGCAGCGTGGGCTGGGCGATGGAACTGGAGCACGGCCTGCGCGTCAATGCCAGCTACGGCACTGCGTTCAAGGCGCCGACCTTCAGCGACCTGTACGACCCGTGGAGCGGGGTGCCGACGTTGAACCCGGAGAAGTCCAAGAGCGCCAATCTCGGTGTTTCGCAGCAGGGCCAGGGCTGGCATTGGGGCCTGGATGTGTACGAGACCCGCATCGATGACCTGATCACCTACGATGCGTCCACGATGAAGATGCAGCAGGTGGAGAAGGCGCGCATCCGCGGTGCCGAGCTGACCGGTGGCGTGCTGTTGGCCGGTTTCGACATCAACGCGCAGCTGAGCTACACCGACCCGCGCAACCGCACCCATGGCAGCACCCAGTTCGACAACTGGCTGCCGCGCCGTGCGCAGCAGACCGCGCGCCTGGACGTCGACCGCCGCTTCGGCGATTTCCGCGCCGGCCTGACCGTGCAGGGTGCGGGCAAGCGCTATGACGATGCGGCCAACGCGGTGAAGGTCGGTGGCTACGGCACGCTGGACCTGCGCGCCGAGTACGCGCTGACGCCGTCGTGGTCGCTGCTGGCGCGCGCCGCCAACGTATTCGACCGCACGTATGAAACCGTGGCGTGGTTCAACCAGCCGGGCCGCGAGTACCAGCTGAGCGTGCGTTACCAGCCGAAGTGACCGCGACGGTCATGGTAGTGCCGGCCGCCGGCCGGCAACATCATGACCTTCGACAGCGCATCGCGGGTTGCCGGCCAGCGGCCGGCACTACCCATTGCGTCGGCCCGGTTACCGCCCGGCGACCGGCGTTATCCGTTGCACCAGCCCTGCAACCCCGGCAGTTCACGCAGGTCGTCGATCACCGCCACCGCATGCGCGGTGGCCAGGTCCAGGCCGCGCGGATAGCCGTAACGCACCAGCGCGATCGGCATGCCTGCATCTTCGGCGGCACGGTAGTCGGTCAACGAATCACCGACCATCAGGCACGCCTCTACAGGCAGCCCGAAGTGCGCGGCGATATGCCGCAGCGGTTCACCACTGGGCTTGCGCTGCGGCAGGGAGTCGCCCCCCAGCACCAGCGCGAACGCATCACCGATGCCCAGATGCTGCAGCAGCGGTGGCACCAGCGCTTCGGGCTTGTTGGTGCAGATCGCCAGCGGCACGTTGCGCGCACGCAGTTGCGCCAGTGCTTCAGCCACGCCATCGAACAGACGCGGGCTGCGCAGCAGGCACTCACGGTAGTGCACCATGAACACCGGCATCACTTCGGCCAGGTCCACCTCGCGGCCGGCCGCATGCACGGCCTGTTCGACCAGGCGGCGCACACCGTCGCCGATCCAACCGAGCACCGTGGTTTCCGGCACGCGTGCCACACCGATGTCCTCCAGCGTGCGGTTCAGTGCTTCGGCGATATCAGCTGCGCTGTCGACCAGCGTGCCATCAAGGTCGAACACGACCAGCGGATAGGGATACGACAAGGGACGGCACCTGCATGACGTGGGGCCGTCCATTGTACGCCGCAGGTTTTTGCGCCGATCCGCCTCAGCCGATCCGGCGCGCGCGGGTCGCCAGGAAGGTGGGCAGATAGCGATCGATCAGGAATCGCGGCTGCGGCTGCCAGTCTTCCATGAAGCGATCGATGATGAAGCCGGCATCGAGCTGCCCACCGATCAGTTCGGTCAGGCTGTGGCCGAAGGTCAGCGCGTCACCCCGTGCCAGCTTCGCCTCGCGCTCGGCCGGCGCCAGGTCTTCCAGGTCCGAATAGGGAATGGCGTACTGTGGCCGGATCAGGCCCTGTGCATCCAGCTGCGGATCGCGCGCGCCGACGAACAGCACCGGGTTGTAGAAGCTGGCCATCAGCATGCCATCGCGTGCCAGCACGCGGCGGCATTCGGTCCACACCGGGCGCACATCAGGCACGTACAGGTTCGAGATCGGGTGGAACACCACATCGAAACTGTCGTTGGCAAACACGTGCAGATCGCGCATGTCGCCCTGCACGGTGCGCAGCTGCAGGCCATCGCGCGCGGCGACCCTGCGGTCCTGTTCCAGCTGCCCGTCGGAGAGATCGAACACGGTGACGTCAGCGCCCGCAGCGGCCAGCACCGGTGCCTGCTGGCCACCGCCTGAGGCCAGGCACAGGATGCGACGGCCGCGCACATCACCCATCCAGTCCAGTGGCAACGCGCGGGGCGTCAGGTGCACCTGCCAGCGGCCTTCGCGCGCGGCGGCAATCGTTGAACTTTCCACCGGGCGCGACCATTCGCGCACTTCGCTGGCCTGGCGGTCCCAGGCAGCACGGTTGTGGTCGATCAAGGCCTGTCCATGGTTCATGTGTTCTCCTTGCCCGGTGGGCGCCAATCCAGATCCTGGAAGGCCGGGCTGGCGAAACACTCGCCCAGGAAATCCAGGAATCGCCGCATGATAGCGGGCTGCTGGCGCCGTGACGCGTACACGGCATGAATGCCGAGTTCGTCCAGGCTGAATTCGGGCAGCAGTTCGATCAGCTCGCCACTGCGCAGCAGCGGCGCCACCTGGTAGGTCGGCAGCATGGCGATGCCGGCACCGGCGCGCACCGCCTCCAGCAGCAGCGAGGCCTCGTTGGCGCTGATGTTGCCACCCACCGCCACCGACAGCGAACGACCGTCGCGGTGCAGCTGCCACAGGCTCTTGCCGACGTAGTGGTGGGTCAGGCAGTTGTGCGCGGCCAGGTGCTCGGGAGCGGTCGGTGTGCCACGCGCCTGCAGGTAGGACGGCGTCGCGCACAGCACCGAACGGCAGGTGGCCAGCCGCCGCGCGATCAGGCTCGGGTCGATCTGGCGGGCGATGCGCACCGCCAGATCCACGCGCTCTTCCACCAGGTTCACCGTGCGGTCGACCAGCAGCAGCTCGATGCGCGCCGCCGGATGGCGCGCGACGAAGCCAGCCACCGCCCGTGCCAGATGGCTCTGCCCGAACGAGACGCTGGCGGTCACCCGCAACGTGCCATGCGGCTCGGGATCATCGCTGGCCAGTTCGCCCTGCAGTTCTTCACCGATCGCCAGCATCTGCCGGAAGCGCGCCAGTGCCGCCTCTCCAGGACCGGTCAGGCTGACCCGGCGCGTGGTCCGGTGCAGCAGCCGTGCGCCCAGCCAGCCCTCGACCTCGGCCAGGTAGCGGCTGACCATCGCCCGCGACATGTCCAGCACCTCGGCGGCGGCGGTGAGGCTGCCGCGCTCGGCCACCTCGACGAAGACGGTCATGGCGGTCAATCGGTCCATATGCTCGATCCATGCAACAAACAAGCGCGTTATACGCTGTTTTTCGATCAACTGCAGCAGCCTAGAGTGGCCCCATTCCCACCCCACACCGCCCCACGGAGTCCTGCCATGAAGATCGCCCTCGTTGGTTCCACCGGCAACATCGGCCGCCAGATCGCCCGCCACGCGCTGGCCCGCGGCCACGAACTCACTGTCATCGTACGCAGCGCGCAGGACCTCCCGGCCGAGCTGGCCGGTGCCCATCCGGTGATCGCCTCGCTGGATGACCAGGACGCGCTGGTTGCCGCCATCACCGGCCACGACGTGCTGGCCAGTGCCTACGGCCCGCGCCCGGGCGATGACATCGGCCGCGTCGGCGAGGTCGCCGCGCAGCTGGCCGCCGCCGCACGCAAGGCCGGCGTGCCCCGCCTGGTGGTGGTCGGTGGCGCCGGCAGCCTCGAAGTCGCACCCGGCGTGCAGCTGGTCGATACCCCCACCTTCCCGGAGGCCTACAAGCCGTACGCACTGGCCCACCGTGAGGCGTTCAACCGCCTGCAGGCGGTGGATGACCTGGACTGGACCTTCTTCTCGCCGGCCGCCGAAATCGGCCCGGGCGAAGAGCGCGGCCAGTACCGCGTACAGCCCAAGGCCTTCCTGGCTGATGCCAGCGGCCACAGCCGCATCAGCTACGCCGACTACGGCGCGGCGTTCGTCGCCGAGCTGGAAGCGCACCAGTACCCGAAGCAGATCATCACTGCGGCGTACTGATGCCAGGCCGCCGGGCATGGCCCGGCGCTACCCACCTGTGAGCCAGGCCCACGCCCGGCTCGCCGTCCGCCACAAGGAATGCCCCATGCGTACCGCTGCCCTGCTGCTCCCCCTCGCCCTGGCCGCCAGCTTCACCAGTGCGCCACTGCTCGCCGCGCCGGCCGCCGCGGCGCCGGCCACGGCCACGAAATCCCAGCTGCACCTGCAGACCTTCCATCCCGGCCCGCAGGCGATGTTCTCGGTGTCCTCGGTGCTGATCGAAGGCCGCCACGACGCGATCCTGGTCAATGCGCAGTTTGGTGCCAGCGACGCGCGCAAGCTGGTCGAGCTGATCCGCACCAGCGGCAAGCAGCTGACCACCATCTACATCAGCCACGGCGATCCGGACTACTACTTCGGCCTGGCCACGCTGCAGGACGCGTTCCCGCAGGCGCGCGTCGTCGCCACTGCGCAGACCGTCGCCCACATCCAGCAGACCCAGGCCGGCAAGCTGGCCTACTGGGGACCGAAGATGGGCGCCGACGTGCCGGCGCGCATCGTGGTGCCGCAGGTGCTGGACGGCGATGCCCTGCAACTGGAAGGCCAGCGCCTGCCGCTGATCGGCCTGGATGGACCCACGCCGGACCGCACGGTGCTGTGGGTGCCGTCGCTGCGCGCGATCGTCGGTGGCATTCCGGTGGTGGCCGGTGAACACGTGTGGATGGCCGACACGCAGACGCCGAAGTCGCACACCGACTGGCTGCAGACCCTGCAGCGGCTGCAGGCACTGAAGCCGAAGGTGGTGGTGCCGGGGCATTACGCGCCGGGTGCGGCGTTGGATGCCAGTGCGCTGCGCTTCACCTCGGACTACATCCGCGCGTTCGATGTTGAGGCGGCAAAGGCGAAGGACAGTGCGGCGCTGGTGAAAGCAATGCAGGCGCGGTACCCGAAGCTGGCGGGCGTGGAGTCGCTGGAGCTGAGTGCGAAGGTGGCCAAGGGCGAGATGCAGTGGCCATGAGGTAGGGAGTTTTCTTTTGCAGGGCTGCGCCCTGCACCTGCTCAATGCAACGGCAACAGCCGAAGCAACAGCTGGCTATCCGTGGGATGGCGAGGTGGGTCCGGTTGCGGGGGACGCCGTGAATCCGTCCATGGAGGCTCGGTCGCGCCATCCATGGCGCTCACGCCCCCGCAACCGGACCCACCCCGCCTTCGACAGTTCTCTGCGATCTGCCTGGATGGCATGTCTCCGCAACCTGTCTGGATGGCATGACCTGCTCTTGGTAGGTGTCGACCTTGGTCGACACGAAGATCAGCTACGTGGGGACTCGTTCGGCCCGTGCTCGAACAGTTCCCCCTGCACCACCGGCTCCTTTTCGCGGAAGCCACCGAGTCCGACACCCACCAGCCGGTAGCGGGTCTCCGCCGGCAGGTCGACGCGGGCGCGCAGGGCCAGGGCGATGTCGCGCAGTTCTTCCATCGATTCCGGCGGGCGCTCCGGGGTGAAGCTGCGGGTGAGGATGCGGAACTGCGCGGTCTTCAGTTTCAGCACCACGGTGTGGCCGACGCGTTCGGTCTTGCGCGTGGCATTCCAGGTTTTCTCTGCCAACTGCACGATCGCCTCCCCCAGGTCTTCCAACGGCAGGTCTTCGGCGAAGGTGTCTTCGGAGGAAATCGACTGCACCTGTTGGTCCGGCTCCACCGGCCGCTCGTCGATGCCGCGTGCGCGGTTGTACAGGCTGCGGCCGAAACTGCCGAACGCCTCTTCCAGGTCGATCAGTGCCCACTGCCGCAGGTCGCCGCAGGTGACGATGCCGCGCGCGGCCAGCTTGCCTTCCATCACCTTGCCGACGCCGGGCACGCGGTTCACCGGCAGTGGCAGCAGGAAGGCGTCCACCCGCTGCGGTGGAATCACGAACTGGCCGTCGGGCTTGCGCCAGTCCGAGGCGATCTTGGCCAGGAACTTGTTCGGCGCGATCCCGGCTGAAGCAGTCAGGTTCGTTTCCTCGCGGATCTGCGCGCGGATGGTGCGGGCGATGTCGGTGGCCAGTTCAATGCCACTCTTCGGCTCGGTCACGTCCAGATAGGCCTCGTCCAGCGACAGCGGCTCGACCAGGTCGGTATGGCGCAGGAAGATCGCGCGTACCTGCTGTGACACCGCCTTGTAACGCGCGAAGTCCGGCGGCACGAAGATCGCGTCCGGGCACAGGCGCTCGGCACGCACGGCGGGCATCGCCGAACGCACGCCGAACACGCGCGCCTCGTAGGACGCCGCACACACCACCGAGCGGGCACCCCGCCATGCCACGACCACCGGCTTGCCGCGCAGTGACGGATCGTCGCGCTGCTCCACCGACGCGTAGAACGCGTCCATGTCAACGTGGATGATCTTGCGCAGTCGGGTCATGTCAGGTGGGAAAGGCGGGGCCGGGCCGGGTGGGCCACACGCCGAAGTATGGTCGTTGCACATCAACAGGATGCGCGTATTCCCTTGAAAACACTACGGTTGCGTACGGTTGAAATGTTTGATCGGCGCAGTTTCCACGGGCATCCTCGAGCGCTTGTTTCCCTGTTTCCCCGCTTCCAGGATTGTGCTTCATGACCCGTCTCCACGCGTTCAACCGCGAACAGCTGCTGGCCAGCGCACGCGGTGAACTGTTCGGCACCGCCGCCGGCCGTTTGCCCAACGATCCGATGCTGATGTTCGACCGCATCACCGACATCCGCGAGGACGGCGGACCGCATGGCAAGGGCATGGTACGCGCCGAACTGGATATCCGCCCGGACCTGTGGTTCTTCGGCTGCCACTTCACCGGCGACCCGGTGATGCCCGGCTGCCTCGGCCTGGATGCCATGTGGCAGCTGACCGGCTTCTTCCTGACCTGGCTGGGCGCCCCCGGCAAGGGCCGCGCACTGGGCTGCGGCGAGGTGAAGTTCACCGGCCAGGTACTGCCGGAGGCCAAACTGGTGCGCTACGAGATCGACATCAGCCGTGTCATCAACCGCAAGCTGGTGATGGCCCAGTCGGACGCCCGCATGTACGTGGATGACCGCGAAATCTACAGCGCGCGCGACCTGCGCGTCGGCCTGTTCACTGAAACCGGGAGCTTCTGATGCGTCGCGTCGTCATCACCGGCATGGGCATCACGTCCTGCCTCGGCAATGATCTGGATACCGTTTCGGCTGCGCTGCGCGAAGGGCGCTCGGGCATCACCGCCCTGGCCGACCACGCCGAAGCGGGCCTGCGCAGCCAGGTAGGCGGTCGCGTCGACCTCGACCTGGAGGCGCTGATCGACCGCAAGCAGAAGCGCTTCATGAGCGATGCGGCGGCCTTCGCCTACCTGTCCATGCGCGATGCGATCGCCGATGCCGGGCTCAGCCCCGAGCAGGTCAGCAACCTGCGCACCGGCCTGATCGCCGGTTCCGGCGGCGGCTCCAGCGAATGGCAGATCGGCGCAGTCGACCTGCTGCGCGAACGCGGTGTGCGCAAGGTCGGCCCGTACATGGTGCCGCGCACGATGTGCTCGACGGTCTCGGCCTGCCTGGCCACGGCCTACCAGATCAAGGGTGTCAGCTACTCGCTGTCGGCCGCCTGCGCGACCTCGGCGCACTGCATCGGCGCCGCCGCGGACATGATCCGCCATGGCGCGCAGGACATCATGTTCGCCGGTGGCGGTGAAGACCTGCACTGGTCGATGAGCGTGATGTTCGATGCGATGGGTGCGCTGTCGACCAGCTTCAACGAGACCCCGGCCAGCGCCTCGCGTCCATACGACAAGGACCGCGACGGCTTCGTCATCGCCGGTGGCGGCGGCATGCTGGTGCTGGAGGACTACGACCACGCGGTTGCGCGCGGTGCGCACATCCATGCCGAGCTGATCGGCTATGGCGTGACGTCCGATGGCGCCGACATGGTCGCGCCGTCCGGTGAAGGCGCGGTGCGCTGCATGAAGATGGCGCTGCAGGACGTCGATCGTCCGCTGGACTATCTCAACACCCACGGCACTTCCACGCCGCTGGGCGACGTCACCGAGCTCAACGCGATCCGCGAAGTGTTCGGCGATGCGGTGCCACCGCTGTCCTCGACCAAGGCGCTGTCCGGCCATTCGCTGGGTGCGGCCAGCGTGCATGAGGCGATCTACTGCCTGCTGATGATGCGCGATGGCTTCGTTGCCGGTTCGGCCAACATCGGCGAACTGGACCCGAAGGTGGAAAGCTTCCCGATCCTGCGCGAGAGCCGCGAGCAGAAGCTGGATACGGTGATGTCCAACAGCTTTGGCTTCGGTGGCACCAACGCTGCACTGGTGTTCGGGCGGGTGTGATGGGGCAGGTGTGCCGACCAACGGTCGGCACCCGTAGAGTCGAGCTTGCTCGACTGCATTGAAAAGCGTGCCAACCAAGGTTGGCACCTACCGGGGCGTTTGGGCGTGCCAACCAAAGTCGGCACCTACCAGGGCGTTTGGGCGTGCCAACCAAGGTTGGCACCTGCCGGGGCATTGGGTGTGCCGACCCACGGTCGGCGCCCACCGTTACCTCGGCAGCAGCGGCAGCAGCAGCGCGTGCGCGTCCACCAGCGAGCCGACGATGCGGTGACCCAGTGCGCGCAGCTCTTCATCCGGATGCACCAGGTCCGGCACCTGGATCACGGTCATGCCGGCAGCCAGCGCTGCACGCGTGCCGGCCGGTGAGTCTTCCAGCGCCAGGCAGCGCTCGGGCACCTGGCCCAGCCGCTGCGCGGCCAGCAGGTAGATATCCGGCGCCGGCTTCGGCCGCGCCACATCACCACTGGTGATCACGGCATCGAAATACGGCAGCAGGCCGGCAGCGGCCAGCTTGCGGTTGGCCCGCGGCTGCCGCGTGGTGGTTGCCACCGCGCGCGGTACCGCGTGCGCTTTCAGCAGCTCCAGCAGCTCCAGAATGCCCGGACGCAGCGGCAGGCCGGTCTGTGTGCGTGCTTCGTACAGCTCATGGCAGCGTGCGGCCACCGCTTCGATCACGCTGTCCTCGATGCCCTGCGCACGCAGCAGCGCGTGCGTGTCACGGTCACCGAGGCCGACCATGCGCAGGAACACCGCCTCGTCCAGGCCCAGTCCGAACTCGTCGGCGGCCTCGCTCCAGCAGGCCAGCGAGACCCGCTCGCTGTCGATCATCAGGCCGTCCATGTCAAAGATGACGGCGTCGGGCAGGAACGGCAGCGCAGCGATGGTGGTCATGGAGCGAACAGCGTATCCAGATCGGTGGAGGTGAGCTGCCGCCATTGCCCCTCGTCCAGTCCCTGCAGGTCCAGCCCGCCGACGCGGCTGCGGTGCAGGGTCTGCACGTGGTTGCCGGTGGCGGCGAACATGCGGCGTACCTGATGGTAGCGGCCTTCATGCAGTACCAGGCGTGCGCGACGCGCATCCAGCACTTCCAGTTCAGCCGGCAGCAGGGGGGTCTTCTCGGACTCCAGCATCAGCGTACCGCTGGCGAACAACGCCACTTCGTCGCCGCGCAGGTCGTCGCTCAGTTCCACTTCGTAGACCTTGGGCAGCTTCGACTTCGGCGAGATGATCCGGTGCAGCAGGCCACCATCCTCGGTCAGCAGCAGCAGGCCGCTGGTCTCGCGGTCGAGGCGGCCCACGGTGGACAGCACCGGATCGCGGTCACGGAAGCGCGGCGGCAGCAGGTCGTAGATCAAGCGGCCGGTGTCCTTGGTCGAACAGGTGTAGCCGGCCGGCTTGTGCAGCGCGATCGACAGCCCCACCGGCGGGTCCAGCGGCTCGCCGTCGACCCGGATCGCCTCGTGCGGCACCTGGTCGTCGGCATACAGCACCTCGCCGTCGGCGTCGGTGACGCGGCCTTCGCGGAACATCCACTGCACCTGCTTGCGGCTGCCATAGCCCAGGTTGGCGATGAGCTTGACCAGCTTCACTTGCCCTTCCCCTTCACCGCTTCCACCAGCTTGAAGCCATCACGCTCGGCGATCACGCGCACCGCGCCAAAGCTCTCGTTGAGCGTGTACTCGTACGGCAGGTGGCGGTTGGCCACCACGTACAGGCGTCCGCCCGGGCGCAGCGCCTGCGCGGCCACGGCGATGAAGCGCTGGCCGATGTCCGGGCGATCGGCGCGCGACGGCGTGTGGAACGGCGGGTTGCTGATGATGACGTCGTAGCCCGGTTCGATACCCGCGGTGACGTCCTGCCACAGGAAGCGCAGCGGCAGCGCGCGCGGCGGCGGCGCCAGGTTCAGTTCGGCCAGGGCCAACGCACGCTGCTCGGCTTCGTACAGATCCAGCGCGGTGATCTTCGGGCAGCGTTCCAGCAGCTCGCGCGACAGGTAGCCATAGCCCGCGCCGAGGTCGGCGGCACGCCCGGCCAGGTCGGCCGGCAGGTGCTCGGCCAACAGCGCCGACGCCGGGTCGATGCGATCCCAGGCGAACACGCCCGGGCGGCTGAGGAAACGGCCGCCGACGATCGGCCGCACCGCATCCAGTGCCGACCAGCGCTTGGCCAGGTCGGCGTCGTGCTGGCCCTGCATCGGGGCGGTCCAGTACACGCGACAGTGGTTCTTGGTCAGGCTGCCGCCGAGGCCGGTCAGTTGCTTGAGGTCACCCTCGCCCGAACGTGCACCTTCGTTGTTGGACTGGCAGGCGACGATGCGGCCGCCGTCGGCGACCAGCGCCAGCGCGCGCGCGAACAGGGCACGGGCCTCCTCGCGCTGGCGCGGCGGCAGCACCAGCACCAGCGGGTAGCGGCCCTTGCCGGCCACATCATCCAGCTGGCCGCTGACGGTCCAGCCGGCGGCCTGCTGCAGCGGCTGCGCGAACGGGGCAAAGCTCTGCTCGCAATGCACTTCGCGGTTGCCGGCCACTTCGCGCAGCGGCCAGCCGTCGCGGGCACGCAGGAAGGCCACCGGGCCCTCCGGCCAGCGCAGGGCGCCTTGGGAGAACGGCAGGAACAGGGTCTGCAGGGGGGCGTCGTCGCTGGAGGCCATCGGCGCGGGTACTTCAAGCGTGAGGGCCGTCCATTGTACCGGCTTGGCCGGGCCGGCCCCGGCGGCCGCTTTGCGAAACCCGAACGGGGCCTTGATCTGCCAGCAACATTGAAACGTTCAGGGTAGAGGCTCCCCCGGAAACCCAGGAGAACCTGCATGCGAGCCTTGTTCGTCGGTGGCGTGGTCGACAACAGTGAAATGGACCTGGAAGGCAGCCATCCGCCCGTGCATTACCCCGAGGACACCGGCGGTGGCCACTCGCGCTACCGGCTGCACCAGGTCGGCCATGGTGCCGACGGAAGCGTGGCCTATGCGGTGTACGGCGCACCGGACCTGGCCGACGACGAGGTGGCGAGGGTGGCGGAAGAACGCGCCTATGCGCGCCGGTTCGAGGCGACGCCTACGTTGTTCGAGCATTGATCCCAACAGCCACGCATGGCGTGGCTCTACTGCAACCTCTGGAAAATCCACGCTGTGCGTGGACGGCATGAGGCCTGGCCGATGACGAGGTCACGCACATCCATGCGTGGCCCTTTCCAGTAGATCCACGCCATGCGTGGATGGGGTTGGCAGGTTGCCGTCAGACCCTGGGCGGCAACCTGCGGATGCTGGCGATCTCATCCAGCCACACATGGTGCTGCTGCACCGGCGTGTCGTAGTCATCCAGGCGCAGCTGGCCGTTGCTGCCTTCGTCGCCGGCCTCGTTGCGGTATTGCTGCACCGTCGGTTTCACGGCGACGGTGCCGAGCAGTCGGCGACCATCGTGCAGGGTCAGTTCCACCTGCGTTTCGCCTTCCAGCTGCGGCAGCAGGGCTTCCAGGCGCGCGATCTGCGCCGGATCGGTGTGGATGCGGGGAGCTGTACGGGACATCGGCGACCTCCTGCGTGCAGGGTCGCCGATCGGCCGTGAATGCTCAGTGCAGCGCGCTGTCCGCGCGTGGCACCTGCACTTTGCGTACCGCAGCCACCAGCTGTGCCACCGAGTACGGCTTGGCCACGTGTTCCTGGAAGCCCGACGCCAGCGCTCGGCGCCGGTCATCGGCACGTGCCAGCGCGGTCACGGCAACCGCCGGCAGGGTCATCGCATCCACGCCCATGTCCTCGCGCAGCGTGCGCACCAGGCCATAGCCATCCATGCCCGGCATGCCGATGTCGGTCAGCATCACGTGGTACTGCAGGTGCCCGGTATCGGCCAGCAGCGCCAGCGCTTCACCGGCCGAGCTGGCTGCCGACACGCTTGCGCCCTGCTCTTCCAGCATGCGCCGCAGGTACTCCAGCACTTCCGGCTGGTCTTCCACCGCCAGCACGTGCATGCCACGCAGCGGATACGGCTCGACGATCACCGGCTCCAGGATCGGTCCGCTGATCACTTCGCGCAGCGGCCGCCGTTCGGCATCGGGAATGTGCTGCGGCAGGCGCACGGTGAAGGTGGCGCCGTGGCCATGGCCCTCGCTGGCGGCGGCGACGGTACCGCCATGCAGTTCGACCAGCTGCTGCACGATTGCCAGACCCAGGCCGAGGCCGCCATGCCGTCGGGTGGTGGTGCCATCGGCCTGGCGGAAGCGGCTGAACAGATGATTGAGGAATTCGGGCGCGATGCCGTCGCCGGTGTCGCGCACGGTGATCACCCAGTGGTTGCCGTCGGCCTGCAGCTGCAGATCGATGCGGCCTTCGGCCGGGGTGAACTTGATCGCATTCGACAGCAGGTTCCACAACACCTGCTGCAGGCGGGTGGCATCGCCCAGCACCAGGCTGGGCTGCTCCGGCAGCTGCAGGCTCACGTCCAGCGCCTTGCCTTCGGCGACCAGCTCCTGCGCGCCGATGGCTTCGCCCAGCAGGTCGCGCAGATCCAGTATCTCCACCTCCAGCTGCACCTTGCCCAGCAGCATGCTGCTGAGGTCGAGCATGTCCGAGATCAGCCGCTTCTGCGCACCGGCGCTGTTGGCGATCACGTTCAGGCCCTTGTACAGCGGGCTGGTGTTGTCCACGCGCTGCAGCAGCAGTTCGCTCCAACCGAGGATGGTGGTCAGTGGCGTACGCAGTTCATGCGACAGCGTGGCCAGGAACTCGTCCTTCAGCCGCGCCATGTTCTCGGCTGCGCTGCGCGCGGCACGCTCGGACTGCAGCAGCTCCTCGCGGGCCAGTTCGATCTCGCGGCGTTCGGTCACGTCCGGGCTGCTGCCGGCCAGGCCGATGAAGCGGCCCATCCGCGAGAAGCGCGGACGCGCGTTCATCTCCAACCAACGCCAGTCGCCATCGGCGCGTCGGGCCCGCACCAGCGCATGCATCGACCGCTGCGCCTTCAGCGCTTCCTGCAGTTCGTACTCGAACACCGACGCATCGTCCGGGTGCACCAGGCCACGCCAGACATCTTCCGGCACGCGCGTCTCGTCGCCGCCGAAGAACTCACTGAAAGCGCTGTTGACGAAACGGGCATGGCCGCGCTCGTCGAGCACCCACACCGGCATCGGCAGGCCATCGGCCAGCGCACTGAAGCGGGCTTCGCTTTCGCCCAGCTCCACTTCCATCTGCTTGCGCGCGGTGATGTCGAAGAACAGGATGCCGACCTTGTCCTCACCCGGGCGGCCCACGCGCACCGCATCCACCGCGAACGAGCGGCCCAGCGCACGCGCTTCCATCTCGAACTGTGCCGGCCGGCCACTGCGGGCAACTTCGCCGTAGATGCGGAACCAGTCTTCCTCGTGGCCCGGTTCCAGCGCCGTCATGCGCTGGCCACGCGCATCCTTCAGGCCGGTGTGGCGCTCGAATGCGTCGTTGACCTCGATGAAACGATAGTCGACCGCACGATCGCCCTCGAACAGCACCTGGATCACGCAGAAACCGGCGTTGATGCGCTCAAGCACGCCATGATGCAGGTCGGGTTCGGGCGCCGGCACCATCATCGGTGGGCGCTCCACGAGGGGCGGCAGTGTGGACAAGGGCGTCAGTGCAGGCCGGGTTGGAGGCACAGCATCTTCCAAAGGGCGTATTCACAGCGTCAAGCGCCGTCAGTCATGGTTGACGACGATGAATTGGCGGCAACCACTCTTGCGCATGACGCAATCTGCCATTGCGGCGCCCCGGCCGCAGGATCACACTCGATCTGTGATCAACATCGTCCCCATCGCGGGGACGCAGGAGACCGTCATGAAACGCTCACTCGCGATTGCCCTGCTGGCAGGCGCCCTGGTGGCGGGCGGCGCCGCCGCTGCACCGCGCACCGTGACCGATGCGGACGCGCCACGTGCGTTGCAGGCCGATGGCCCGGTCAGCGTGAAATGGGAGGACCCGGCCAAATTCACCGAGATCCGCCAGAGCACCAACCGCTTCGAGGCCGAGCGTGGCGACTGGGTACAGCAGCTGGCACGCTACCTGCAGACCACCGCCGCCAAGCCGCTGCAGCCTGGGCAGACCCTCGATGTGACCCTGGTCGACATCAAGCGCGCCGGTGACTACGAGCCGTGGCATGGCCCGCGTGGCCGCGACATCCGGATCATGCGTGACATCTACCCGCCGCGGATCAGCCTGCAGTACACGTTGAAGGACGCCAGCGGCCGTATCGTCAGCGAGGGCGATGTGCGCCTCAGCGATACCGGCTACCTGCACAACCTGGGGCTGAAGAGCGACAGTGATCCGCTGCGCTACGAGAAGCGCCTGATCGATGACTGGGTGAAGCGGCAGCTGGCCAGCCAGGCCACCGCCGCGCGATGATCCCGGGCGGCGCGACTCACCGGTAGGTGTCGACCTTGGTCGACACGCATTCAAAGCGCCGACCAAGGTCGGCCGCTACCAGTGCCGAGCACGCCGACCAGTCCCTACCGGTAGGTGTCGACCTTGGTCGACACGCATTCAGAGCGCCGACCAAGGTCGGCCGCTACCAGAGCCGTGCGCGCCGACCGGTCCCTACCGGTAGGTGTGGACCTTGGTCGACACGCATTCACAGCGCCGACCAAGGTCGGCCGCTACCAGAGCCGTGCACGGCCAGCGTTCGGTCAGTCCTGATAGACCTTCGCCACGCGCTTGACCGCGCAGGGCAGCTGGTACGCACTCACGCCGCAGCGCGGCGCCAGTTCGGACAGCGTCGGTGCACTGCCCCACAGTTCCACCACACTGCCGATGCCGGCCTGCGCGTGCGCGGTCAGGTCCACGGTCAGCATGTCCATGGACACGCGCCCGATCAGGGCACCGGGCTGACCATCGATCAGCGCCGGGGTGCCATTCGGGGCAAACTGCGGATAACCGTCGGCATAGCCGAGCGCGACCACGCCCACGCGGGTGCGTGCCTTGGCCACGAAGCGCGCGCCATAGCCCACCGGCTCACCGGCCTCGATCCAGCGTTCGGCGATCACCTTCGACTGCATCGTCATCACCGGGCGCAGGCGCTCGGTCAGCGCGGTGTTGTCAGGCAGCGGATTGGCGCCGTACAGCATCAGGCCCGGGCGCACCCAGTCGCTGCGTACATCTGGCCAGCCCAGCAGCGCCGGCGAGTTGCACACGCTGGTCTCGCCATCGAGGCCGTCGATGGCCCGCGCGAACGTCGCCGCCTGCTCGTGGGTGCGTTCGCTGTCCAGTTCGTCGGCACGCGCCAGGTGGGTCATCAGCACGATGCGTTCGACCTGCGGCAGCGCCAACAGGCGTGCATGCGCCGCGCGGAAGCTGTCCACGTCCAGGCCGAGGCGATGCATGCCGCTGTCCAGCTTCAGCCACACCGTCAGCGGGCGCGGGCTGTCGAACGCGACCAGGGCTTCCAGCTGCCACGGCGAGCCCACCGCGAACCAGAAATCGTGTTCGGCCACCAGCGCCATGTCGCTGGGCTCGAAGATGCCTTCCAGCAGCAGGATCGGCGCACGGATGCCGGCCTGGCGCAGTTCCAGCGCCTCTTCGATGGTGGCCACGCCGAAACCATCGGCCTCGCCTTCCAGTGCCTGCGCACAGCGCACTGCGCCGTGGCCATAGGCATCGGCCTTGATGATCGCCAGGGCCTTGCCACCGCCCAGTTCACGGGCGAGCCGGTAGTTGCTGCGCAGGGCGCCCAGATCGATCAGCGCGCGGGCAGGACGCATGTGCGGTTCTCTTGTTGCGGCGCGTGACCGTACTGGCCGTAGCGGAAAATATCCAGGCCTTCGGTGCTGATCTGCGGCTGGCGCGCGCTCATCAGGTCGGCCAGGTAGCGGCCCGAGCCGCACGCCATGGTCCAGCCCAGCGTGCCGTGCCCAGTGTTGAGGTACAGGTTGCGGAACGGCGTGGCGCCGATCACCGGCGTACCGTCCGGCGTGGCCGGGCGCAGGCCGGTCCAGAACTGCGCGCGCGACAGGTCACCGCCCTTCGGGTAGAGATCGCTGACCACCAGCTCCAGGGTCTCGCGACGGCGCTGCGACAGCGACAGGTCGAAGCCGGCCACTTCGGCCATGCCACCGACGCGGATGCGGTCGTCAAAACGGGTCACCGCCACCTTGTAGCTCTCATCGAGGATGGTCGAGGTCGGCGCCATCGCCGGGTCGGTGATCGGCAAGGTCAGCGAGTAACCCTTCAGCGGATACACCGGCAGGCGCATGCCCAACGATGCGACCAGCGCCGGCGAGTAGCTGCCGAGCGCGACCACGAAGCGGTCGGCGGTTTCCAGCTTGCCGTCGATGCGTACGCCGGTGATGCGGTCGCCATCGAATTCCAGGCCGGTGATGTCCTGGTCGAAACGGAACTCGACACCGGCATCCACGCACATCTGCGCCAGGCGGCGGGTGAACAGCTGGCAGTCGCCGGTCTGGTCACGTGGCAGGCGCAGCGCGCCGACCAAGCCATCGACATGGGCCAAGGCCGGTTCGGCCTGGATGATGCCGGCGCGGTCCAGTACCTCGTACGGCACGCCGTACTGGGCCAGGATCTCGATGTCCTGCGCCGAGGCATCCAGCTGCTGCTGGGTGCGGAACAGCTGGGTGGTGCCCAGGTCGCGGCCTTCGAACTCGATGCCGATCTGCGCGCGCAGCTCGTTCAGGCAGTCGCGGCTGTACTCGGACATGCGCACCATGCGCGCCTTGTTGATCGCGTAGCGCTCGTGGGTGCAGTTGCGCAGCATCTGCCACAGCCAGCGGTACTGGGCCAGGTCCATGCCCGGCTTGATCGCCAGCGGCGCATGCTTCTCGAACAGCCAACCGATGGCCTTCTTCGGCACGCCCGGGGCGGCCCACGGCGAGGTGTAGCCGAACGACAGCTGGCCGGCATTGGCAAAGCTGGTTTCCAGCGCCGGGCCGGGTTGGCGGTCGATGACCGTGACTTCAAACCCGGCCTGTCGCAGGTACCAGGCACTGGTGGTGCCGATCACGCCGCTGCCGAGAACTAGGACTCGCATGGGACTTCTCCAACCCGATCATTCCCTGCACTGGAGCGTGCCGGGACCATAATTGGGGAAGTATAGACAGCCATTCCCAGTTGATTTGCCTGATTTGCGATCAACCGGCAGGATGTTCCCCTGCAATTCATTCCCCAAGGTTGACGGCCATGGCCACCCGTACCCGCGAACTGGACAAGATCGATCGCAAGATCCTGCGCATCCTGCAGGCCGAGGGCCGTATCTCCTTCACCGAACTGGGCGAGCGGGTCGGCCTGTCCACCACCCCGTGTACCGAGCGCGTGCGCCGGCTCGAGCGCGAGGGGGTGATCACCGGCTACCACGCCCACTTGGACCCGGCGGCGGTGAAGGCCAGCCTGCTGGTATTCGTGGAGATCAGCCTGGCCTACAAGTCCGGTGACATCTTCGAGGAGTTCCGGCGCGCCGCCCTGAAGCTGCCCAACGTGCTGGAGTGCCATCTGGTCTCGGGCGACTTCGATTACCTGCTGAAGGCGCGGATCAGCGAGATGGCCTCCTACCGCAAGCTGCTCGGCAGCACCCTGCTGACACTGCCGCATGTGCGTGAGTCGAAGAGCTACATCGTGATGGAAGAAGTGAAGGAAACGCTGAGCCTGCCGATTCCGGATTGAGTCCGGAACGGTAGTGGGGCCAGATCCCGTGCAGCGGGCTCTGACCCCCGGGTCCGTCAGCGCTGCTGCGGATGCTTCTGCGAGCGCTGTTCCTGCTGCTTGCCACCCTTGTGCGGCTGCTGCGGCTCCATCTGCTGCTGTTGCTGTTGCTGTTGCTGTTGCTGCTGTTGTTGCTGCGGGTTGCGGCCCTGCGGTTCCTTGCCGGGATGACGGTTCTGCTGGTTTTTCATGATCGCGATCCAGTGGACGAAGGACATGCGGCGGCGCAATGCCGGCGCACGGTCACGTTGGTCCCGGAACGGTTAATCGCAGGCGAAAAAGCAGTGATCTGCAGCGGGTTGTTTTCGTGCGTTCAGGCCGGACAGCGTGCGGTAGCCGCCAACCTCGTTTGGCACCCGAGATCAGCGCTTGATCTGCTGGCCATCGCCGGCCGGCACGCTGTCGTAATAGCGGCCGGTACGCGAATCGAACACGCGGTTCGGACCGGCCGGGCGTACCCCGGGGACGATGCGGCCATTGCGGTCGTACACCTTGTCGGCCGGCTTCGGCGCCGGGGTGGGCGCGATCTGGGCGGGACCGGTGGACCTGATCGGCTGCGCCGGCTGCGGCGACGGCAGGACCTGCGGCTGCGGGCGAGCGGCCTGCGGCGGCGGCATCACCGGCTGCGGTGCCACGGTGGTGGCACTGCGGGTGGCGGTCGGGCTCGACGACGTCGGTACCTGGGCCTGCGCGACCAGGGGCAACAGGGCCATCAACAGCAGGGAAAGGGTCGGTTTCATGTCACGCTCCGGCGTGGATCACATTTACCTTGCGCCTGCACCTGTGTGCCGGCCATGAACGGCCATCACACTTGCAAGCGCGCGCCGGCACCCCCACGTTTTCCGCCATCCCCAGGCCATCAACCCCCACGGAGCGCCGCCATGACTGCCTTCGACCTGACGCCCCCCACCGCCACCCAGACCGAGGCGCTGATCGCCGGCCTCAGCAGTGAAGAGCGCCGCGTGCTGCTGCAGCACGGTACCGAGGCGCCGTTCTGCGGCGTGTTCCTCGACAACAAGCGCGAGGGCGTCTACTGCTGCCGGCTGTGCGCACTGCCGCTGTTCCGCTCCAGCACCAAGTTCGATTCCGGCACCGGTTGGCCGAGCTTCTTCGCCCCGTTCGACCCGGCACACGTGCGCGAAATCCGCGATACCAGCCACGGCATGGTCCGCACCGAGATCACCTGTGCGCGCTGTGGCAGCCATCTGGGCCACGTATTCCCGGACGGCCCGCCGCCCACCTACGAGCGCCACTGCCTGAACTCCGTCTCACTTTTGTTCACCGGCAATGGCGAGCCCTGGCCCGACCCGTTGCAGCGTGGCGGCGCCGAAAGCGGCGTGGCGGGCTGAAACACCCCGCTGACCGATTTCACAGAATTCCCTCTTCAGAAAACCGGGCGACGGGCCGACAAGGAGATATCCCCTCTCCTTGCGTCGCCCCATGCTCATCATCGTTGGATTCCTGGTCGTCATCGTCAGCGTGATCGGGGGCTATCTCGGTGCCCACGGCCGCCTGGGTGCCCTCTGGCAGCCCTACGAGCTGGTCATCATCGGTGGCGCCGCGCTCGGCGCCTTCCTGGTCGGCACCCCGGCCAAGACGGTCAAGCAGACCCTGCAGGCCATGGTCGGCGTGTTCAAGGGCCCGCGCTACAAGCAGCAGGACTACATCGATGTCCTCAGCCTGCTCTATGAACTGCTCAACAAGGCCCGCCGCGAAGGCTTCATGGCGCTGGAAGACCACGTCGAGCGCCCGGCCGAAAGCGCGCTGTTCGGCAACTACCCCAAGGTGCAGGCCGACCACCACCTGATCGACTTCATCACCGACTGCCTGCGCCTGATGATCGGCAGCAACATCGAGCCACACGAGCTGGAGCCGCTGCTGGAACTGGAGCTGGAAAAGCACCACGCCGAGGCCATGGCGCCGTCGCAGGTGCTGACCAAGGTCGCCGACGGACTGCCCGGTTTCGGCATCGTCGCGGCGGTGCTCGGCATCGTCATCACCATGGGTTCGATCGGCGGGGATATCGTCGAGGTCGGCGGCCATGTGGCCGGCGCGCTGGTCGGTACCTTCCTGGGCATCCTGCTGGGCTACGGTTTCGTCGGCCCGATGGCGGCAGCGATGGAAGCGCGCGCCGAGCAGGACAGCCGCATCTACGAATCGGTGAAGACCGCGCTGCTGGCCTGCCTGCGTGGCTACAACCCGAAGATCGCGCTGGAATTCGCCCGCAAGACGCTGCCGTCGAACGTGCGCCCGGCCTTCTCCGATTTCGAGCAGCACCTGAAGACGGTCAAGTAAGCCATGGCCGAGACCAAGCCCACCGTCATCGTCCGTCGGGTCAAGAAGGCCGGCCACGCCGCCCATCATGGCGGTTCGTGGAAGGTGGCGTATGCCGACTTCGTGACCGCGATGATGGCGTTCTTCCTGGTGCTGTGGCTGATGGCCACCACCAACAAGAACGACCGTGCGGCCATTTCCGAGTACTTCCGCAACCCCAGCCCGCTGAGCGGGCAGAACGCCACGCCGGCGCCCGGCATGGCCGGCCCGGGTGGCGCCAGCACCTCGATGATCAAGCTCGGTGGTGCCACCGACATCTCGCGGGGCAGCAGCAACGATCCCTTCCAGAACCAGAAGGAAGCGGTGCCGCAGCCGGTGGACCAGCAGCAGCGCGACAAGCAGCAGCTGGAAGCGCTGATGAAGGAACTGCAGGAGGCGATCAGCAAGAGCCAGGCGCTGGAGCCGTTCAAGGACCAGCTGCTGCTGGATCTGACCCCGGAAGGCCTGCGCATCCAGATCGTGGACAAGCAGAACCGGCCGATGTTCGACCTCGGCAGCGCCACGCTGAAGCCGTACACGCAGCAGATCCTGCACGAGTTGGCCAACTACCTGAACCACGTGCCGAACCGGATCAGCCTGACCGGCCACACCGACATCACCGCCTATTCGGCCGCGCGCGGCTACGGCAACTGGGAACTGAGCGCCGATCGTGCCAACGCCGCACGGCGCGCACTGGTGGACGGCGGCCTGGAGGACAGCAAGATCACCCGCGTGGTCGGCCTGTCTTCGTCGGTGCTGTTCGACAAGGCCGACCCGCAGAATCCGATCAACCGCCGCATCAGCATCGTGGTGATGACCCAGGCCGCCGAAGCAGCCGCCCTGGCCGGTGCCGGCCCGCAGGTGGGGCTGTCGGCCCCCGCCGCCGACCCGGACGTGCAGGCCGCGCAGGGTCCGGCAAAGTAAACGGTAGGTGCGGACCTTGGTCCGCACATCCGGGAAAAGCGTGCGGACCAAGGTCCGCACCCACCAGGGGCATGACCCGGCGCACCCGCTACAATGGTGGTCTTTCCGTTTCCAGGTGACCCCACCCCATGTCCCAGAACTCCAAGGCCAAGCGCGACAAGCGCAAGAAGCAGCAGGCCAAGCGCCCGTTCCTGCGCCTGAACGCGCAGCAGCAGGTGCAGAACCATGCCGTGCTGACCAACGAAGACGGCCAGGTGGTCGCGGCCATCGGCCTGCAGGGCCGTGAGTGGCTGCTGGCCATCGGCGGCCAGACCATGGGCAACGCCGAGAACCCGGTGCCGATGCTGGCCATGCTCAAGCACCTGGCCAACGTGCAGGAGAAGGAAGGCCGCAAGGTCAACCTGGAGTACTCCGAACTGCTGCAGAAGCTGCTGGACACCCTGGCGGCCGAATCCGAGCAGACCGCCGACGAGTACCTGGACAAGCTGGTTGCCGAGTTCGAAGGCGTCGACGCTGCTGAAGGCGAGGAAGGCGAAGCCGCCGAGGGCGACGTGGCCGAAGAAGCCGCTGCCGAGGCCACTCCGGCCGCTGACAGCGACAGCAAGCCGCAGGCCTGAACCGGCCGCGGCGGTGACAGTCTACGTCGATGACGCGGTGCATCCCTGGCGCGGACAGCGCTGGGCGCACCTGATGGCCGACACCCTGGCCGAGCTGCACGCGATGGCGGCGCAGCTCGGCATTCCCCCGCGGGCCTTCCAGAACAAGGCCAGCGGTGCCCACTACGATGTCACTTCCGAGCTGCGCGCACAGGCGATCGCGCTCGGTGCGCGGGCGATCTCAAGGCACACCGACCGCGCGCTGGTCAAAGCGGTGATCGCCAACGCCAGGGCGCAGTACCGGCCGTAGATGGGAGCGCCGGGCATGGCCCGGCGCTACCGATCAATCTCAGAACGGGTCGCTGCCCAGCCGGATTTCCACGTTCAGCAGCGAGCACAGCGCCAGCATCGCGTCGTCGTCGCGGGTCAGCGCCATCACGCCGGTGAAGCCGTCGCTGCCGGCATCCACGCTCCACAGCGTGTAATTGTGCTCGCGCAGGCGGTCGAATGCGGTGGACATCAGCTGCACGCCGTCCAGGTCTTCGGCGAAGTCCTCGTCGTCCAGGTCGCCGCCCCAGTCCAGCTGCAGGTTGAAGCGCGCCGACAGCTCGTTCACCGCCGACTGCAGCGATTCCAGGTCATCTCGTTCCACCTCGAAACCGGACTGCCAGGCAATGGCCGTGAACAGCGCTGGCAGCCAGTCGCTGTCCGCTTCCAGCGGCTGCCCGTCCTCGGCCAGGTGCTCGCGCCAGCGGTTGAACTGCTGCAGGGCCAGCTCTTCGTCGCCCGGGTTGATCAGTACCAGCAGGTTCCAGACCCGCGCCTCGAAGCCGTCTTCGTCGAAGTCGTGGATGTCTTCCTCGAAGTCGAAATAGTCGCTGTTGTCGGGCATGGCGGAACTTCCTCTGGGGCAGGCCGGCATTCTACGGTTTATCCTGTGCCGCTGAAGCCGGCCTTGGTGGCCGTCACTGTGAATGAAGCGATGAGCGATACCCCTCCCGACCACCTGGCGATCAACCCGGCCAGCCCCTTCCATGATGCGCAGGCGCTGGAGCGCGGCGTTGGCGTGCGTTTCAACGACGTCGAGCGCGACAACGTCGAGGAATACTCGGTCAGCGAAGGCTGGATCCGCGTGCAGGCCGGCAAGGCCCGCGACCGCCGCGGCAACCCGATGACCATCAAGGTCAAGGGCAAGGTCGAGGCGTATTTCCTGGACCAGAAGCCGGAATAACCCGCGCCGTGGGATCGGTAGAGTCGAGCTTGCTCGACTGCTTTGCGAAAGAGCAGTCGAGCAAGCTCGACTCTACGCTTCGGGGCAGGGTCACTCGCGCTTGCGCGATTCCAGCAGGTCCAGGTTGCGGATCAGGCGCCGCGAGATCTCATCGGAGATCACCCCGCGCCGGGTCAGCCGGAACAGCTCCTCGCGCTCGGCATTGAGGCCGGCACTGCGCAGCTGGCGGTAGCCCAGTTCCATGCGCCGCACCTTCTCCGGGTCCACGTCGGGCCCGTCGCTGTCCTTCTCCAGGTGGCGCTGGTATAGCAGGCTGACCCGCGAGGCGGCGTCGTTGTACAGCTGCACGTTCTCGGTGTTCTGGTTCATCACCATCTGCTGGCGCATGCGCTCGACCCCGGCCAGCGCCGCCTTCGACGACAGCCGGCGCGCCAGATCCTCTTCCTTGCGCTCACCCGAATCGGACGGCAGCTGCAGGCCTTTCAACAGCCGCGGCAGCGCGATGCTGGCGCCCAGCAGCGAGAACAGGATCACCGACGCGGCCAGGAAGATCACCAGGTCACGCGCCGGGAACGCACTGCCGTCGGGCAGGAACAGCGGCAGGGTCAACACGCCGGCCAGGGTGATCGCACCGCGCACGCCGGCCACCGAGGTCGCCACCACGATGCGCCAGTTCGGCGCCTCGCCCCGCTCCAGGCCGCGACGACGCGCGCGCAGCAGGTTCCAGCGCAGCGACAGCCACACCCACAGCAGGCGCAGCACGACCAGTGCCAGATTGATCACCACCACATACACCAGCAGCCACCACGCACTCTGGTGGCCGGTCTCGTTCATGGTGGTGGTGGCGCGTTCGACGATGCCCGGCAGCTGCTCGCCCAGCAGCACGAACATGATGCCGTTGAAGCTGAACTGCAGCATGTTCCAGACCCCGGCACGCTGCACGCGCATGCTGCCGGAGACACGGCCGGTCAGCTCGACATAGCTCATCGCGATACCGGCAGCGACCGCGGCGAGGATGCCCGAGGCATGGATCTCTTCGGCCAGCAGGTAGGCCGCGAACGGAATCAGCAGGTTGACCAGCATCGCCGCGCCAGGCTCTTCGCCGAAGCGGCGCCACAGCCAGCGCTGGAAGGTGGACACACCCAGCGTCACTGCCACTCCCACAGCAAGGCCGGCCACCGCCACCCACACGAAGGTCAGCGAGGCGGTGGCCAGCGAGAAGGTGCCGGTCATCACTGCCGCCACCGCGAAGCGGAAGCAGACCAGGCCCGAGGCATCGTTCAGCAGCGACTCGCCCTCAAGGATGTGCATCAGGCGCTTGGGAATCGGCGCCTTGGAAGCGATGGCCCCGACCGCCACCGGGTCGGTCGGCGACACGATGGCCGCCAGCGCGAAGCACACCGCCAGCGGCATCACTGGAATCAGCCAGTGGATGAGGAAGCCGGCGCCGATGACGGTGAACACCACCAGGCCGAACGCCAGCTCGAGGATCGCGCCCTTGTCGCGGAACAGGCCCTGTTTGGGAATGCGCCAGCCATCCAGGAACAGCAGCGGCGGCAGGAACAGCAGGAAGAACACCTCCGGCTCCAGCGCGTGGCCGCGGTTGAACACGCCGGCGATGACCGCACCCAGGCCGATCTGCACCAGCGGCAGCGGCAACGAGAACGGCAGGACACGAACCAGGTAGCCGCTGGCGACAACGGCCACCAGCATCGCCAGGACGACTTCAATGGTATGCATGCTTCTTCCAGGAAGCGGCGCGCGGGGAGGCTCGCAAGCCAGCGCCGGAAACCCGGAAAAAACTACCACATGCGGCCATGACCGCGACGGCCGGGGCCGCCGCGCGTCAGCCCCGGCTCATGCCCCGTCGAAGCGGTACAGATCCATGGCGAGGAAGCCGGCATCGATACCGGCGTCGATGCGGCGTGCACCGAAGCCGCCCTCGCCGGCCGCGCCCATCGCGAAGAACAGCGGCAGCAGGTGCTCGTCGGTCGGGTGCGCACGTTCGGCGAACGGCGCCTGCCGACGGTAATCGAGCAGGGCCTGGCGGTCGTCGGCGGCCAGGCGCTGCTCCACCCACTCGATGAAGGGCCGCACGTACGGCGCTTCCTTGCCGTCCTGGTAGTCGCCCCAGTCGTGCAGGTTGTGGGTGATGCTGCCCGAGCCGACCAGCAGCACGCCCTGCTCGCGCAGCGGCGCCAGCGCGCGGCCGAGCGCGAACTGGTGCTCGGGGCCGAGCATCGGCTGGATCGACAGCGGCACCACCGGGATGTCGGCCTGCGGGCGCAGCAGCCGCAGCGGCACCCAGGCACCGTGGTCGAGGCCACGCTGCGGGTCGAGTGCCACCGGCAGGCCAGCGGCGGCGATGCGGCCGGCCACCTCTTCGGCCAGCGCCGGATCGCCCGGCGCCGGGTACTGCAGTTCAAACAGCGCGCGCGGGAAGCCGCCGAAGTCATGGATGGTCGGTGGCTGCGGATGCGCGCCGACCAGCGGCTGCCGGCCCAGCCAGTGCGCCGAGGCCATCACGATGGCGCGCGGCGTCGGCAGGTCGCGCGCCAGCTCGGCCAGGCGCACGCCAACCTGGCCCGGATGCAGGGCGGTCATCGGCGAACCATGCGAGATGTACAGCGAAGGCAGGCGGGACATGGAATTCTCCAGTTGCAGGGTCAGGCGGCGATCAGCGCGAACGCAGGGTCCACTTGCCATCGCCGACCAGGAACAGCACTACCAGCGCCAGTGCCCAGAACGCCGGGTATTCCCAGCCGCCGCCGGCATTGGCGAAACCGAAGCCGTTGGCGCCGTGCACGGTGACGATGGTGCCCAGCAGCAGCGGCACACCGACAAGGCCCACCCAGCGTGCGTAGATGCCCAGCAGGAGCGCGACGGTGATCACCAGCTCGACGCCGATGGTGAGGTAGCCGAGCACGCCGGGCAGGCCCAGCGACTCGAAGAACGCCGCCGTGCCGGCCGGGGTGAATACCAGCAGCTTGATCAGCGCATGGACCAGGAACAGCACGCCCAGGGCCAGGCGCAGCAGGGTGGCGCCGTACGGGGCCAGCGGCGAAACAGGAGCGGTCGTGGTGTGCATGGGGAAACACCTTGAAGGGAGTAGGCACAGGTTATTGCGCCTTCGTGGACCAATAAATACGATGGATTGACCGTATTTATTTCAAAAGGCGCAACAATGGACACCCTCGAGGCGATGCGCGTGTTCGTGGCGGTGGTCGAGCGCAACGGCTTCAGTGCCGCCGCCCAGGCCCTGGATATGTCCACTGCCGGCGTCACCCGCCAGGTCGCCGCGCTGGAAAAGCGCCTGTCCACCCGCCTGCTCCACCGCACCACGCGCCGGGTCAGCCCGACCAGTGCCGGTGCCGCCTACTACGCCCAGTGCGTGCGCCTGCTGGCCGAGTTCGACGCGCTGGAGGCCAGCATCGGCGCGCAGGCGCTGGAGCCCTCCGGCACGCTGCGCATCAACGCACCGGTCAGTTGGGGCATCGCCCGCCTCGGCCCGCTGCTGGCCAGCTACCGCGAACGCTTCCCGCAGGTGGAACTGGACCTGGCCCTGTCCGACCGGCTGGTGGACATGGTCGAGGAAGGCTACGACGTCGCCATCCGCATCACCCGCGAGCCGGGGCCGACGTTGATCGCGCGACGTCTGGGCGAATCGCGGGTGAGCCTGTGCGCCGCGCCGGCCTACCTGGCCGCACGCGGTACGCCACAGACGCCGCAGGAGCTGCAGGCCCACGCCTGCCTGAGCTACAGCTACTGGGCCGCTGGCGACCATTGGCCGCTACAGGGACCGGGCGGCGAAGTGAAGGTGGCGGTAAGCAGCCTGCTGCACGCCAACAACGGCGACGTGCTGCGCGAAGCGGCGATCGCCGGTATGGGCGTGATCCTGCAGCCCGATTTCCTGCTGGAAGACGCGCTGGCCGATGGCCGCCTGGTGCGCATCCTGCCCGAATGGGAGGCCTCGCCGATCGGCATCTTCGCGGTCTATACCAGCCGCAGCCATCTGGCACCGAAGGTGCGCAGTTTCATCGACCATCTGGTGGAGGCCGGGGTGTAGCCGAATCTGGCGCTTGCCGGTAGTGCCGGCCGCTGGCCGGCAATCAGACACATCCCGGTCCTGGGCGAATGCCGGCCAGCGGCCGGCACTACCACTTAGGCGGCAACCTCATCCAGCGCCTCGATGATCCGTTCCAGCGGCGCCGGCCGCCCGAGCAGGTAACCCTGCACCTGGTCGCAGCCGTGCGCAGCCAGCCAGTCCAGCTGCCCCGGCGTTTCCACGCCCTCGGCGATGATGGTCAGGCCCATGCTGTGGCCCAGCGACAGCAGCGCGCGGCAGATCGAGGCATTGCGCGGATTGGTTTCCACGTCGGCGACGAAGCTGCGGTCGATCTTCAGGATGTCCAATGGCAGGTGCTGCAGGTAGGACATGCTGGAATAGCCGGTACCGAAATCATCCAGCGACACGCTGATGCCCTGCTCGTGCAGGCGTTGCATGGTCTGCATCGCCTGCGCCGGCTTGCGCATCAGGCTGCTCTCGGTCAGCTCCACGTGCAGCGCGCCGCGGGCCAGGCCGAACTCCTGCTGCGCGCGGGTGAACTCGGCCACCAGATCGCTGTTGAAGAACTGCACCGCCGATACATTGACCGCGATCGGCAGCTCGCCCCAACCGGCCTCGACCAGCCGGCGCTGCGCCTTCGCCGCCGCACGGATCACCCAGCGCCCCAGTGCCAGGATCAGCCCGGTGTCCTCACACAGCTGGATGAACTCGTTGGGCGGGATGAAGCTGCCATCGGCCTGCGGCCAGCGCAGCAGAGCCTCCAGCGCGGCCGGGCTGCCATCGCTGGCGTGCCGGATCGGCTGGAAATACAGCTGGAACTCGTTGTCGATGGCGGCGTGGATGCGTCCGGCCAGGCGCAGGCGGTCGGCCAACCGCGTGGTCACCGCCGCGTCGAACCAGACCACCACGTTGCCTTCGGCGCGCGCGGCATGCGCGGCCTGTGCGGCCATGCCGATCACCTGCTCGGCGCTGTGGCCGTCGCCGGCAATGTGCACGGCCACGCCGATGCGCGGCTCGAACTGGTGCAGCGAATCCTTGCCGCGCATCGGCGCCGACACGATCTGCAGCAGGTCGTCCAGCACGCGCTGGGTATCGTGCTCGGCACCGATGGCGAACACGAAGTCCTCCGCCGGCTGGAATGCCAGCGTGCCGCAGCGCGCGCCCAGGCCACCGAGCCGGGTCGCCATCGACTGCAGCACCGCATCGCCGATCTCGCGGCCCAGCGTGTCGGCCACCAGCTGCAGTCCTCGCAACTGCACGAAGGCGATGGTGTAGCCCTCCTGCTGTTCGTCCAGCTGTTCGGTCAACGCACGCACGTTGAGCAGGCCGGTGGCCGGGTTGTGCCGCGCCTGGTAGGCCAGGTCGCGCTCGTAAGCCAGCCGCTCGCTCACATCCTCGGCCAGCACCAGGCAGGCGGGCTGGCCATCGAAATCGAGCTTGGACAGGTGTGCGCGCACTTCGAACACACTGCCGTCCTTGCGCCGGTGCAGGCGCACGGTGGCATCCTGCAGCTCGCCGACACGGGCCTTGGCGATCGCACCCTTCACCTCGTCCCAGCCTTCGCGCGGGCGGATGTCGAGGATGCTCATCGCCAGGAATTCCTCGCGGCTGTAGCCATACTGGCGCACGGCGGCATCGTTGACCTCGATGAAGCGCAGCGTATCCGGATCGAACACCCAGAACGGCGCTGGATTGCGGTCGAACAACAGGCGGAAGCGGCGTTCCACTTCGCTCATCTGCTCGCGGGCCTGGTAGCGTTCGCTCAGGTCGGTCAGGGCACCGATCATGCGGCGCTCGCTGTCGGCCACCTCCACCCGCTGCCCGCGTGCGCCCACCCAGCGCACTGCGCCTCCGGGCAGCACCAGGCGGAACACCTGGTCGAGCACCGCGCCACCGGCGAAGGCCTGGTCGAAGGCCTGCTGCAGGCGCGCTGCATCATCACGATGCACGCGCGCGAAGAAATCGGCCACCGGCAGCGCATCGGTCTGCACGCCGAAGATCTCACGCGCCAGCGGTGACCAGCGCAACAGTGCGGCATCCTCGTCCACGTACCAGGTGCAGACGCGCCCAACCTGGTGGGCCAGGCGCAGTTCGGCATGCCCGGTCTTCAGTTCCTCCGCCATCGACTGCTGGCGGCGGGTGCTGCGGCGCACCGCGTACAGCAGGACCAGCAGCACCCCGACGTAGGCCAGCACGATTGCTACTGACGCCTGCAGGTAGGGCCACCATGGCGCCAGCACGTCCTCATCGGCCAACCCGACCTGCACCGCCAGCGGGCTGCGCTCCAGCGTGCTGATGGTGATGATGCGCTGCACACCATCGACCGCGCCCGGCAGGCTGCCCAGCTCGACCACGGCCTGCTTGCCGAGCAGGTCGCGATGCGCGAGATCGTAGCGTCGGCCGACCGTGCCGTGCGGGTCCGGTACGCGGGCCAGCATGTAGCCTTCCGCATCGCTGATCGACACCAGCCCGTTCGGGCCAACATCGAGGCCGCCGATGATGCGCTGCAGTTCGCCGCAGCGCAGCCGCGCCAGCAACCAGCGGTCACCGGCCATCGGCAGCGCCAGCGGCACCACCCAGCCACCGTCGCTGGCGCGCAGCGGCGGGCCGATGTACAGCGAACTGCCCAGGCCGCGGCGCTGCGGATCGGTCCACAGCGGCAGGTTCAGGTCACCTTTGCCGGCCGTCAGGGCGCGGCCATAGCTGTCCAGCACCACGATGCTGTGCAGCTCGGCATGCCGGCGCAGCACGCCGCCGATGGAGGCATCAAGCAGCGCCGGCGCCTGCGCGGGCACGCTGCGGAACACTTCAACGGCATCGGCGGCGATGCCGGACATCGCCCGCTCCAGGTTGCGCAGCTCCAGCGCCAGCAGGCGCTCGCTGCCCACCGCCAGTGCACGGCTCTGGCGCTGTGCGGCCTCCAGCCGGCGGTGATGGTCGTTGGCCAGCATGGTGGTCAACCCGGCCACCAGCAGAATGCCCAGCAACACCCCGCCCCAGGTAATGGCGCGCAGCGGCCGGGCCAACGCCCGTTTCAGCGCGGGCATCGGTTGGTCTTCCTTGTGCAGTCGGCTGGCTTCATGCGCGAACGAATCCTCCACATCCCCGACCTCAACGGCCGGCGGACGCCATTCTTGACGCCTGACCCGCCCCCGCATGGCCACCTCCCCGTGTCCGCGCAGGGCTCCTGAGGCCAGCATGCACCACACCGGTGACGGCGTGAAGATCGCTTCCGCGCGTTCAGCCAGATCCCGCACAGGGCGGGCGGCACTACGGGAGGGCCAGCCGGGGCGGAGCGGATTAGACTTGGGGTTTTCCGCTGCAAGAGAAGTCCATGTCCAAGCTGCGCCGTCCCACCCTGGCACTGGCCATCGTTGCCAGCCTGTCCCTGGCCGCCTGCGACCGCCCGGCCGATCCGGCTGCCGGCACCGCCGCGCCTGCCGATGCCGCACCTGCGGCCGCCAAGCCGATGCTGGGCAGCTTCGGCTTCGATGCCAGCGGCATGGACCGCAGCATCAACGCCGGCGATGATTTCTTCGGCTTCGCCAACGGCACCTGGGTGAAGAACACCGAGATCCCGGCCGACCGCTCGCGCTTCGGCAGCTTCAACGTCATCGCCGAGAAAACCCTGGCCGACACCCGCGCCATTCTCGAAGGCGCCGCCGGCAACACCCAGGCCAGCGGTGACGACAAGCTGATCGGCGACTACTACGCCGCCTACATGGACGAAGCCGGCATCGAGCAGCACGGCATCGCGCCGGTGCAGCCGCAGCTGAAGGCCATCGATGCGATCGCCGACAAGGCCGGGCTGGCCCGTGCCCTGGGCGGCGACGTGCGTGCCGACGTCGACCTGCTCAATGCGACCAACTTCTACACCGACCGCCTGTTCGGCCTGTGGGTGTCGGTGGACCTGCTGCAGCCGGACCGCAACGCGCCCTACCTGGTGCAGGGCGGCCTGGGCATGCCCGACCGTGACTTCTACCTGGGCGGCGGCCGCATGGCCGAGCTGCGCAAGCAGTACCAGGCCTACATCGCACAGATGCTGCAGCTGGCCGGTGTCGCCGATCCGGCGGGCAAGGCGCAGCGCATCCTCGCGCTGGAGACGAAGATCGCGCAGGCGCACGCCACCCAGGAAGAAACCAATGATGTGACCAAGGGCGCCAATCCCTGGACCCAGGCCGACTTCAATGCCAAGGCGCCGGGCATGGACTGGAACGCCTTCCTCGACGCGGCCGCGCTGGGCAAGCAGCAGGACTTCATCGTCTGGCAGCCCAAGGCCGTGGCCGGCCTGTCCAAGCTGGTCGCCACCGAGCCGCTGGATGTCTGGAAGGATTACCTGGCCTTCCACGCGCTGGACCGCGCCGCTGCCTACCTGCCGAAGAAATTCGCTGATGCCCGCTTCGCCTTCCACGGCACCACGCTGAGCGGCACGCCGCAGCAGAGCGACCGCTGGAAGCGTGCAGTGGACGACGCCAACCATGCCATCGGCGAAGCGATCGGCAAGCGTTACGTCGAGAAGCACTTCGACGCCAAGACCAAGGAACGCGCGGACGAGATGGCGAAGAACATCATCGCCGCCTTCGCCAAGCGCATCGACGCGCTCGCGTGGATGTCGCCGCAGACCAAGGCCAGCGCCAAGGCCAAGGTGGCCGGCCTGACCGTGGGCATGGGCTACCCCGAAAAGTGGCGTGATTACACCGGCCTGGAGATCCGCCGTGATGACGCGCTGGGCAATGCGCAGCGCGCCGAACTGTTCGAGTACCAGCGCAACATCGCCAAGCTGGGCAAGGCGGTCGACCACAGCGAGTGGGCGATGCTGCCGCAGACCATCAACGCGATGAACGTGCCGCTGGAGAACCGCCTGGTGTTCCCGGCCGCGATCCTGCAGCCGCCGTTCTTCGACGGTGCTGCCGACGACGCGGTGAACTACGGCGCCATCGGCGCAGTGATCGGCCACGAGATCAGCCACGGCTTCGACAACGCCGGTGCGCTGTTCGACGAGACCGGCAAGCTGCACAACTGGTGGACCGCTGAAGACCTGAAGCAGTTCAACGCCGCTGGTGATGCGCTGGCCGCACAGTTCAGCAGCTACGAGCCGTTCCCGGGCGTGCATGTGAACGGCAAGCTGACCCTGGGCGAGAACATCGCCGACGTGGCTGGCCTGGGTACCGCCTACGATGCCTACCAGCTGTCGCTGCAGGGCAAGCCGGGGCAGACCCTGGAAGGCTTCACCCCCGACCAGCGCTTCTTCCTCGGCTTCGCCCAGGCGTGGCGCAGCAAGAGCCGCGAGCAGGCGCTGCGCAACTCGCTGCTGACCGATGTGCATGCACCGGGCCAGTTCCGCGCACTCACCGTGCGCAACATCGACGCCTGGTACCCGGCGTTCGAAGTGAAGGAAGGCCAGAAGCTGTACCTGGCCCCGGACAAGCGGGTCAAGGTGTGGTGATGTAACCGGAACGGGCGCCGAAAGGCGCCTGTTTCATTTCCCGGTAGCTGCCAACCCTGGTTGGCAAATGCCCCGCTCTGGTGGGTGCCAACCCTGGTCGGCACATGCCCCGCTCTGGTAGCTGCCAACCTTGGTTGGCAAATGCCCCGCTCTGGTGGGTGCCAACCTTGGTCGGCAAATGCCCCGCTCTGGTAGCTGCCAACCTTGGTTGGCAAATGCCCCGCTCTGGTGGGTGCCAACCTTGGTCGGCAAATGCCCCGCTCTGGTAGCTGCCAACCTTGGTTGGCAAATGCCCCGCTCTGGTGGGTGCCAACCTTGGTTGGCACGGAGCAGGAATCCACGCATGGCGTGGATCTACCTGCGGGTGGTGGCAACCATCAGCAGAGCGCTCGCAGCCAACACCGCAGCAGCCCAAAGCGTGGCGTACGGCCCGACACCATCCAGCAGCCGTCCCCCGCCCCACGCGCCAAGTGCGATACCGATGTTGAACACGCCTACATACAGGGCGGTGGCGATCTCCACGGCCTGCGGCACCGCTTTCATCATCCAGCTCATCAGGCCCACCGATACGCCGCCATAGGCCAGGCCCCATAGCAGCAGCACCGCAATGCCACCGCTCGGCGTGCCCCCCACCCACAGCAACAGCAGCGGCGTCAGCAGCAGGCCCGATGCGATCGCCAGCAACGTACCGCGCGGATGGCGTGCTGCCAGCGGCCCGGCGATGAAGTTGCCGGCGATGCCGGCCAGGCCGTAGGCAAACAGCAGTGCACCGATCCACGACGCCTCCACGCCCGAGACGGACGTCAGCAGCGGCCGCACGTAGGTGAAGGCGATGAAGTGCCCGGACACCAGCAGCACGGTCAGCCACAGCCCACGCCGCAGGTCGCGCTGGCCAAGCTGCTGTACGAACTGCCGCGGCTGCGCCGATGTACTTACAGGTAACGCGGGAACCACCCGCAGATGCAGCAGCATCACCGCCGCACTGAACAACGCCATCGCCGCAAAGGCGCTGCGCCAACCCAATGCATCCCCGATCAGCGCGCCCAACGGAACGCCCAGCACCGACGCTGCGGCCACGCCGCCGAAGATGATCGAGGTAGCCAGGCCGATGCGGTCAGCCGGCACCAGACGCGCAGCCAGACCGCCGGCGATGGCCCAGATGCCGCCCATGCAGAACCCCACCAGCACCCGTGCGGCCAACAGCCAGCCGATGCCCGGTGCCAGCGCCGACGCGAGGTTGGCGACCAGCAGGAGCGCAAGCAGCGCGCACAGGATGCGACGGCGATCGATGCCACCGGCTGCGATCACCACCAGCGGTGCGAACACTGCCGCCAGCAGGGCCGGCAGCGAGATCATGAGGCCGGCTGTGCCGGTGGACGCGCCGAGATCTTCGGCGATCGGGGTCAGCAGGCCGACCGGCAACATTTCGGTGGTGACCACCGAGAACGTGGCGAGGCCGACGGCGGAAACCGCCCACCACGGATGACGAGGCACAGGCGCGGCGTGCGCAGGCGATGAAGCGCTCACGGGACGATTCCTTCAGGGGATGTGGTCGAGGCAGACGGGCGCAGTGCACGGTGCGCGAGCACGGCGAACAGCAGCACGCCACCGCCTGCCACCAGCGCAACAGCAAAACCGCTGCGCACGCCCCCCGCATCGACACCCTGCCCGGACAGTGCCGCGCCCAGCGCCACGCCGATGTTCAATCCGGCCAGCAACCAGGTCATGCCTTCGGTCAGGCGCGATTCGGGCACGTACTGTTCGACCAGCGACATCGCCACGATCATCGTCGGCGCGAAGAACACCCCGGCCAGCAGCACGGCAACGGCCAGGGCAGGCAGGCTGCCGACCCACAGCAGCGGTAGCGTGGCCAATGCAGTGGCCGCTGCTGCGGTCAGCAACAGGCGCGGCAACGGGATCTGCAGCTTCAGTGCACCAAACAGCAGGCCCGCCGCGCAGCTGCCCAGCGCATAGGCCGACAGCACCCAACTGGCAGCCAGTGGCTGCCCGCGCTGTTCGGCGAAGGCCACGCTGGTGATGTCGACGGTACCGACAATCACACCCATCGCCAGCATCAGCAACGCCAGCAGGCGGATCTCCGCTTGCCGCAGCAGCGAGCGCGAGGGTGTTGCGCCTTCGCAGCGCTGCAGCGGTGGTTCGGTACCACGCTGCAGGAACAGTGCGGTCACTCCGATCACCAGCAGAAGGGCTGCAGCCAGCACGCCGGCCTGTGGCCATACCGCTACCGACAATCCGACTGACAACGGTGGCCCGGCGATGAAGGTGACCTCGTCGAACACCGTCTCCAGCGAGTAGGCGGTCTGCAGTTGCGGGCGCCCGCGATGGATCGCGGTCCAGCGCGCGCGCACCATCGCCGACACACTGGGCATGCAACCGGCCAGCATCGCCGCAATGAACAGCGTCCAGTCCGGCGCGGCCAGCAGCGTGCACGCAAGCAGCAACAGCAACCCGGCCGCACTGGCCGCGGTGGCCCACGGCAGCACCCTGCCCTGCCCGCGCCGGTCGACCCAGCGCGATACCTGCGGCGACAGCAACGCGTAGGTCAGCACGAAGGTGGCCGACACCGCACCGGCCAGTGCATAGCTGCCGCGCAGCTGGGACAGCAGGGTGATGATGCCGATACCGGTCATCGGTAGAGGAAGGCGTGCCAGCAGCCCGGCCAGGGCGAGGCCGGCGGTGCCGGGGGCCGCGAACAGGTCGCGATAGGGGGTGGCCATCAGGTTCTCCAGGGCAGCGACTTGCCTGGCGCACTGGGCGCCACGACAATACATACAGAGTGTATGAATAAGAGGCTACATTCATACGCACCGTATGTAAATAATCATGCACTGTGTATGTAAGGAGCTCCGGATGGTTCGTCGCACCCGCGCCGAGATGGAAGAAACCCGCGCCACCCTGCTGGCCACCGCCCGCCGGGTGTTCAGCGCGCATGGCTATGCCGCCACCTCGATGGACGACCTGACCGCCCAGGCCGGGCTGACCCGCGGCGCGCTGTACCACCACTTCGGCGACAAGAGGGGTCTGCTGGCGGCTGTCGTCGCCCAGCTCGATGCCGAGACCGACCTGCGTCTGCAGGCGATCAGCGATGGCGCGGATGATGCCTGGGACGGCTTCGTGCAGCGTTGCCGCGCCTATCTGGAGATGGCACTGGAGCCGGAGATCCAGCGCATTGTGCTGCGCGATGCGCGCGCGGTACTGGGTGGTGCCTCACCGGAATCGCAGCGCCACTGCGTGCACTCGATGCAGCACCTGATCGAACATCTGGTGGCGCAGGGCGTGGTGGCGCCGGTGGACGCGCAGGCGCTGGCGTCGCTGATCTACGGCAGCCTGGCCGAGGCCGCGTTCTGGATCGCCGAGGGCGAGGATGGCGACGCGCGCCTGCGGCAGGCGACGGCGGCGCTGGAGATGCTGTTGCGTGGGTTGAAGTCGGCCGGGTGAAGCCCATCCGCGCATGGCGTGGATCTACTGCGGAATCCGCTCTGGTAGAGGCCAACCTTGGTTGGCGCTTCTTCGGCACCGCGCGAAATGCGTGCCGACCAAGGTCGGCAGCTACCAGAACCAAGGTGTCAGTAGATCCAGCTACTGCGGAATCCGCTCTGGTAGAGGCCAACCTTGGTTGGCGCTTCTGCGGCACCGCGCGAAACGCGTGCCAACCAAGGTTGGCACCTACCTGGGAACGGTGGGCCACCCGCGCAACACCGCCACCGGCACGCCCATGCGCGTGCAGGCGCGGCTGGCCAGGCCATCGGGTAGCGCGCGGCGGAACAGCGGCGCCATGCCCTGCATCAGCTTCGCCGACGCGGCCGCCTGCGCCCGTTGGCGGCCATTGCGCTCGAGCATGCCTTCGGCCCAGTCCGGCAGCAGCGCGGCACCGGCCCCCAGAAACACTTCGCGCGACAGACCCGGCACCGGTACCGGCAGGCGCACGCCGGACAACACCTCCAGCACTTCGCGCGAGCGTTCGTCGACGCGCAGTTCCGGCTGCCGCGCGCAGAAGTACGCGGCCACTTCGGCTTCACTGCGTGGCACATCCACCGCACCCAGTGCCTCGGCCACGCAGCGGTACTCGTCGTAGTAGCGATCGGCGATGTGCGCCGGCACCTCGCGCCCGTAGCGGCGGAAGCCTTGCAGGAAGCCAAACGCCTCGGTCACGTGCACCCACGTCAGCAGCTGCGGATCGTCCGCCGCATAGGGCTCCCCCTGCGCGGTCTGGCCCCGGATCTGCGCATGGATGCGGCGTACCTTGGCCACCAGCGCCTCCACCTCGCCGCTGGGCGCATAGCTGGTGCCGGCAACGAAGGCGGTGGTGCGACGCAGGCGTCCCACCAGGTCCTGGCGGAAATTGGAGTGGTCGTAGACGCCGGCCAGCGCGCGCGGGTGCAGGGTCTGCAGCATCAGCGCACACAGGCCACCGGCCAGCATCGACGGGAATTCCGCATGCAGCCGCCAGGTGACGCTGTCCGGGCCGAACCAGCCCGGGTCTCCCAGCGGGTGGTCGTAATCGATGCCGCTCTGGCCACGCGGGAAGGCCTCCAGCACCCAGCGCCGGATAGGCGCGGTGACGGGGCGGGAAAGTCGCTGCAGCAGAGCCGGCATCACAGGTCCAGGAAAGGCGGAAGAGCGGCCGCAGGTTGCGCGGTCGGCCCCGATTCTGGGCGATCACGACGCCGACGGCGAGTCTCCGCGCTCAGCCACGGTTTCATGTGCAGCCGCAGCACGTTTCACCCTGCGACATCCTGTCGCAGGCTGCGACCATGATGTTGCAGTGCAACAACATTCACCCATTCAGACAAAACCCTTACGCCGCTAGGCATTGCGCCCATTGCACGGCTCGCTGGAAGTGCTAGAACTGAACCCGCCACACCGTCCAACGCTGATCGACGCACGTTCCACAAGGAGCCAGCCATGATTGCTTTGTTCAAGGGTTTGGGACTACTGCTTCGCGACAACGAGCTCTACAGCAGCCCGTTCGAAAAACAGGTCGCGCACTGGCGCAGCCTCAGCGAGCAGCAGATCCGCGATGAAGTGGCTGTGCTGGCCCAGGCTAAGTGCCAATGGCTGATCGCCTCGATCGTCGGCTGGCAGGCGGCCTCGCTGCTGATCCTCGGGCTGATCACCAACTACCTGTGGCGCGACGATTACCACATCACCTTCACCCGCGTGGTCGTGGTGTTCGGCTCATGGATCTCGATCCTGTTCGTGATCTGGTTCATGGCCAACATGTTCGACCGCACCGCCGGTTTCGAGCGTTGGATGAAGGCCTTCAACAGCCGCGCCCGCATCAGCTCCAAGGCCGACAGCGTCGAGAACGTGGCCGAGGCACTGGACCTGGCCGAGCACTACCCGGAAGTGCTGGACTACAAGCAGGCCGTCACCGCCAAGCGCGAGCTGCGCCATGAGGACATCCGCATCATGACCGAGATCGGGCGCATGAAGCAGCACTCAGAACTGGTCGGCCGCCTGAACCATGTGGGTGAGAACGAGCACCACCACGACCTGACACTGCAACCTGCCTACTGACCCTTCAGGGAAGCGGGGGGACCCACAATGCCACCGTGATCACTCACGGTGGCATTGTTCTATCGGGTCCTGGCTGACGCATTGGTGGAAGCCCCTGGGCAGGTCACGCATCGCCTCGGTCTTTCCCACCGCCACCGCGAACCGACGCAACGGCGGCGTGGCACACGCGGCCCCGCTGCTGCATGCAGGGTCCAGCACCACGTAGTGGCAGTGGCCACTGCTGCTGGCGATGCACTGGAACCGCGCCTCGCCATCGACCACGGTGCGTTTGCTGTACAGCGTGTCCACGCCGTTGGCATTGGTACGGGTGATCGAGGTTTCGCTGGACTTCTCGCAGCCGGCCAACGACAGCGCAGCAACGCAGGCAAACAGGAACAGGCGCATGGTGCCTCCAGGGTGCGGCTACATGCCGCGGAACAGGCTCATGAAGGGTTGGCTGACCACCAGCGTCTCCGTACGCCCACGCAGGCGCAGCACCCCGCGCCCGGTATCGTCGCGGCTGACCGCTGCCACCGCCTTCATGTTGACGATGGTCGAGCGATGGATCTGGCGGAAGTGCTGCGGATCGAGCACTTCCAGCAGCTCGCGCAACGGTGTGCGCAGCAGGCTCTCACCGGCCGCGGTCATCACGGTGGTGTACTTGTTGTCAGCACGGAAATAGGCCACGTCTTCCAGCATGATCAGCTGCGTCTCGCGGCCGTTGCTGGCGGTGATCCAGGCCAAGGGCGGGCGCTCTGCCGCCCTCTGCGACGGCCCCAGGCGCTGAAGCAGGCGTTCGAGTACGGCATCGTCCTGGCGCGTTGATGGCAGCCGCGACAGGATGCGTTCGCGCGTGGCCAGCAGGCGCTCATCGCTGACCGGCTTCAGCAGGTAGTCCATCGCACCCTGCTCGAACGCGTCGATGGCGTACTGGTCGTAGGCGGTAACGAACACCACCTGGGTGCGCGGGCTCAGTTCGGACAGCGAACGGGCCACTTCAATGCCACTGATGCCGGGCATGCGGATATCGAGGAAGGCGATGTCCGGCTGTTTCTCGGCCAGCTGTTCCAGCGCACTGGCGCCATCCTCGCACTCGGCCACCAGCTTCAGGTCCGGCCACAACCGGCCCAGCTGCTCGACCAGCGACTGCCGCAGCAGTTCCTCGTCTTCGGCAATGAGCGCCTCAAGCGGCATGGCTGCGCTCCTTGCTCGACTGCGGCAGGGTCATGGTCGCGGCCACGCCGCTGGGGAAGTTGGCGACGATCGCCACGCCGGCCTGTTCGCCGCAGGTCAGGCGCAGGCGCTCGCGCAGGTTCTTCAGGCCGATGCCGGTACCGCTGGTGCCCTGGCCGAAGCCGAGGCCATCGTCGGCCACCGTCACCGTTACATGGTCATCGAAGCCACGCGCCAGGATCCAGATCGTGCCACCGCCGGGCTTCGGTTCCAGGCCATGCTTGATCGCGTTCTCCACCAGCGTCTGCAGCGCCATCGCCGGCAGCTGCACGCCGTGCAGTTCGTTCGGTACCTGCACCTCCACCCCCAGCCGTGCGCCCATGCGGATACGCAGGATCTCCAGGTAGGCACGGGTGCGCTCCAGCTCCACGCCCAGCGTGGACAGCGATTCGTCCACCTGTGGCAACGAGCTGCGCAGGTACTGGATCAGGTGGCCCAGCATCTGGTCAGCACGTGCCGGGTCGGTGCGGGTCAGCACCTGCGCGTTGGCCAGCGTGTTGTAGAGGAAGTGCGGTTCCACCTGCGCGTGCAGCAGGTTCAACCGGGCCACCGACAGCTCCTTTTCCACCTGGGTCTGCTCGGCCGCGGCCTGCTCGTCGCGACGCTGGTCGGCAACACGGCGGCTGATCGCGCGGGTGACCGCTTCGGCGTTCTCGAAGTTGCTGCCCTCATCCAGTGCCAGCAGGTCGGCCCACCAGCCGGCATCCGGCTCAAACAACAGGGTGACGGTACTGGTGCCCTGCCCCGGCGTGACCGTCGCCAGCACGCTGTTGCGCTTGATCGCCAGCCGTGCCGGCAGGTTCCAGCGCGATGGCTGGCGGCCGTTCCAGGCATCCACGCGGCGCACGTAGGCCCGCACCTGCAGGCTGCCGGCCGAACTTTCCACGTCTTCAACGCGCGGCAGTTCAGCGATGGCCGCTTCCACCACCGAGAATGCCTGGCCGGCATCCATCGGCAGTTCCACCTGGCGGCGCTGGCGGCCGGAGAGCGTGGTCGAATCCAGCCGGCCGGCGACCAGCCAGACGCGGCGTACATGGGTAATCGCGCTGCCCAGCGCGGAAATCATCAGAAACATCGCCAGCAGGCCGAAGATCCAGCCGGGGCCATCGTTCATGCCGCTGAAGATGCCGCTCCAGACCATGCCGGCGACGAACAGCGCCGCAGCCCAGGCCAGCAGGTGACGAAGCAGGAGAGAGAGGCTGGCGAACACGGCGGCGCCTTGGAGGAAGGGGGTGAGCCGAGCATAGGGCGGCCCGCCGGGCAAACAAGCGGGTTGCGACGAAGGGCCGGAAAGCGGGGATGGAAGCCATTCTGGTAGAGCCGGCCGCTGGCCGGCTCCCCATGACCTCCACAAGCATCACAAGGTTGCCGGCCAGCGGCCGGCACTACCCGGGAGGCGCCGGGCGAACCCGGCGCATTCCCTTACTTGCGCTGGTCGGCGCTGGCGTCACGCACGGCGCGGAACGATTCGTCCTTGCTCCAGTTTGGCCAGCTGCGCGAGTTGGCCAGCTGGTTGCCCAGCGTGTACAGCACCTCCAGGTCGCGGGCGGCACCGGCGAACACCCAGTCCGGCTGCCACTCGTCGCCCTGCTGGTGGTAGCGCTTGGCGGTGTAGTCCTCGGAGGCCTTCTTGCCTGCGGCCACGCCACCGTCCACCCAGTCCTGGCCGGCCGACCAGGACAGCGCCGGCACGCCACGCTTGGCGAACGGGAAGTGATCGGAGCGGAAGAACAGGCCCGCTTCCGGCTTCGGGTCCGGCGTGTAGCGGATATCCCAGCCCTTGGCCACGTCCTTCAGCTGGTCCAGCAGCTCGAAGCGCGCGGCACCGTAGATGCCGAAATCACGCGACGGCCCGAACGGCGCCATGCCATCCATGTTGATCACCGCCACGGTCTTTTCCAGCGGATACAGCGGATGGGTGGCGTAGTACTCCGAACCCAGCAGGCCCTTTTCCTCGGCGGTGACCGCCAGGAACAGCAGCGAACGCTGCGGGCGCTTGGCCTTGGCGAAGCCACGGGCCAGTTCGATCAGCGATGCGGTGCCACTGGCGTTGTCCAGAGCGCCATTGAAGATCCGGTCGCCACGTGCGTCGGGCTCGCCCACGCCGATGTGATCCCAGTGCGCGCTGTAGACGATGGTCTCGTCCGGGTGGCTGCTGCCCTCCAGGCGTGCGGCCACGTTGTGCGAGGTGATCACTTCGGTCTTCACCGCGTACTTCGCGTCCAGGCTGGCGCCGGTCAGCGGCACCGGGGTGAAGTCGCGCTGCTGCGCCTTCTTCTTCAGCGCCTCGAAGTCCTGCCCGGCCGAGCGGAACAGCTCCACGGCCAGGTCGCGCTGGATCCAGCCTTCCAGCAGCGGGTGGCTGTCGGCCGGGTTGTCGCGCACCACGTCGAACATGGTGTTGGTGTTGGAACCGGCCACGGTGGCCCAGCCGTACGACGCCGGTGCGGTCTCGTGCACGATCAGCACGCCCAGCGCCCCCTGGCGGGCGCCTTCTTCGTACTTGTAGGTCCAACGGCCGTAGTAGGTCATGCCCTTGCCGTCGAAATCACCCTGGCCGGTCTCGAAGTCCGGGTCGTTGATCAGCACGACGGCGATCTTGCCCTTCAGGTCCACGCCCTTGAAGTCATCCCAGTTGCGCTCCGGGGCCTTCACGCCGTAGCCGAGGAACACCAGCGGGGCCTTGCTGATGTCGACGTTGCTGGCGCCGTTCATGGCAGCGCGCACGGCGATCTGCTTGCCCTGTTCCAGCGCAACGGTCTTGCCGCCCTGGTGCAGCGCCAGCTGCGGTGCGCCGACGATGTCGCCCTTGCGCAGCGGCACCGCCTGGGTCCACAGGCGCTTGCCGTCCTTGAGGTCGCCGCCCGGCTGCAGGCCGGCGTCGGCGAACTGCTTGCTGAGGAAGGCGATGGTCTTCTCTTCGCCGGCGGTGGCCGGGGAGCGGCCTTCGTAGGCGTCGGAGGCCAGTTCCTTGACGTCGGCGGAGATCCGCACGCCATCGAATTTCGGGGTGGCCGCCATCAGTGCGCTCGACACCGAAAGGGCCAGCACGCCCAGTACTACTCGTTTCATTGCTCTCTCCAGCAGGGAAATCCTTCTGGAGTGTAAGGGGTTCGGCAGGGCTGCGCCCTGCACCCGCAGAAACAACGGCAACGGCCGAAGCAACAGCAAAAGCTGGGTTCCTGAGGGTAGGCGGGGTAGGTCCGGTTGCGGGGGACGCCGTGAATCCGTCCCTGGAGGCTTGGGCGCGCCATCCATGGCGCTTACACCCCCGCAACCGGACCCACCCCGCCTTCGACAGGTTCCCGCTGCTGTTGGTGGGTGTCGACCTTGGTCGACACACCGCTGTTGGTAGGTGTCGACCTTGGTCGACACGCCGCTGTTGGTAGGTGTCGACCTTGGTCGGCACGCCGCTGTTGGTAGGTGTCGACCTTGGTCGACACACCGCTGCTGGTAGGTGTCGACCTTGGTCGACACACCGCTGCTGGTAGGTGTCGACCTTGGTCGACACACCGCTGCTGGTAGGTGTCGACCTTGGTCGACACGGACGGAAACAAGAAGGGGTCAGTTCCCTTTCCCAGCGGGAACGGTCTCTGACCCCATCGGTGTGTTGCTTGAGCCTGTTACCAGTTCGGGTCTTCGGCCGGGGCGGCAGCGGGCTTGGGCTTCGGCTTGGCCGCCGGGCGCGCGGCGGCAGCCGGTGCAGCCGAGGCCGTTGCGCCAGCAGCGGCAGCAGCCGGCTTGCTGCCCAGCTTCTGGCGCAATTCAATCTGGCCCGGACGGAAGCCGCCGCGCATGGCGTCGACGCCGTCTTCGATGGTGCCGTACGAGGTCTGTGCAGCCACGCGGTCGATGCGGATGGTGCAGCACGGGTGTTCGCTGCGGCCCAGCGAGCGACCGGTCTGCGGGTCCTTCAGTTCTTCGCCCAGGCGCACGGCCTGCCAGCGCTGGCCGGCCTGCACGGTGTCACCGCCCTGGCTCAGCACCACCTGGTCTCCGTCCACCGAAACCACCGACACCGGGAACAGCGTGGTGACGATGGCGGTGCCGATCTGGCCGGACAGCGATTCCATCATCGCCGCGGCCATGTTGCGGCCATTGACCACGCGCGGCAGGGTGCTCGGGCCGGTCGAGGCCAGCTGGTGATCGAAGCTGTCGGACATCACCACCTGGCCGGTGGTGGCGTTGATCAGGCGCAGGGTAATGCGGCCGCCACCGGAGTACGAGGTCACCTGGCGGTCGGACATGCGCAGGTTGCGCACGCTGCGCGGGTACTCGAAACGTTCGATGGTCGGGATCAGGATCAGGTCGGTCGCCAGCTGCTGGCCCACGCGTGCGGTGTCCTGCAGGCGCACGTTGCCACTGTTGATGTGATCGATCTCGGCCTGCAGTTCGTCGCCGAATTCGCGGTCCAGCACGATGAAGCGCTGGGTCTGGGTCAGCGTGTCGGACAGCCGTGCGCGGATCGCATCGGCCACTTCATCGGCATCCACGCGGCCGTCTCCGACGGCGTAGCTGCCGGCCTTGGTGCGCGGCAGGGCAACCACGATCTTCGGCTTGCCCTGCTCGTCCGGCGCGCGGTACTGGGCAATCTGTGCGCGCACGCGCACCTTCCAGTAGCTGCGCATGCTGCGATGGGTCACGTCGGAATCGAACGAACTGGCGCCACGCTTGGCATCGACGTTGACCTTCTCGTCGTAGCTTTCCCTGACGCTGGCCGAGGCCGAACCGCTCTTGGCCGATGCTTCGCCGGAGGCACTGGCCGACGCCGAGCCCTTGAAGCTCCAGCCTTCGTCGCTGGCGCGCACGCGGGCGATGGTTTCCTCGTCCAGCTGCCGCACTTCATCCTGCGACAGGATTTCATAGCCCAGCACCGCGCCCTGCGAGCCGGCGATCATCTGCTGGGTGAACGCGTCGGCGCGGATATCGCCGACGTGTTCGTCATCCACATCCACATGCAGGCCTGCACGCAGGCTCTGCATCTGACTGGCCACGCGTACGCCGTTGACCTGCGCCACCGCCGACTGCAATGCCGCCAGCACCGCCAGTTCCGGGGTGCTGCCAATGCCGTCGGCTTCGCGCGCGACCTGGGTGATGCCGCCGAAATCCGGCGTGCCACGCAGGGGCGCTGCTTCCACTGGCGCATTGCTGGCCAGTGCACTGGTTGCCTTGTCCTTGGCGGGCGCGGCGGCCGGGGTGTCCTGCTTGCCACAGGCTGCAAGCAGCGTGGCAGCCAGGCCCAGGCCGATCAAACGGTAGGTCATACGCATGGAGATTCGCCTCGGATCAGAGCGTGTCGAGCATCGAATCGGCGTTGGACGGCACCTTCACCTTGCTCTTCTTGGCGAAGGTCACGGCCGACTTGGTCGAACCGTACAGGCCCTGGATGAAGCCCGGCGATTCCTTGGCCACCCATGCACCTGCTGCCAGCTTGCGGCCGACGGTGGCCAGCTGGGTCGCGCCCAGGTTCTTCATGCCGGCGGTGAAGTTGCTGGCTTCGCCGCCCAGCTTCTGTGCTTCGGCCGCCGAGGACAGCAGCGAGACCAGGCCTTCGGCGTAGTGCTGCTTGGATTCAGCGTTCAGTTCCGGCTGTGCGGCCTGGCGCTCGTTGATCGCCGCCTGCGCAGCTTCACTGACCGACACCGACTTCTTCATCGCATCGACGCTGACCGAACCCGACGACAGCGCCTGGCGCTCGGCTTCCAGCAGCTGCACCTGCTCGGCCAGGCCGAAGGCGCGGGCAAACGAGGTCTGGGCCTGCAGCGAGTGCGACTGCGAGCTGACGAAACGACGCACCAGCGCTTCCTGCGCGGCTTCGTCCGGAGCGGCGGCGCTGGAGGCGCTGCTGCTGGAGGTGCCGGTAGCGGCGCCAGCCAGGTCCTTCAGCTTGCCCAGGCCAGCGTGGGCCGGCATCGACAGGGTGGCGGCCGCGATGGCCACGACAAGAGCGGTATTGCGGATCATGTGAGTGTCCTTTTGGGAGAGACGGCCGCGAAGCGGCACGTGGGAAATCGGTAACCCCGGGCGATGCCGAGCGAGCTCGGCACCCACCGGGGTGGCGGATCAACGAACTGCCTTGACGTTCAGTTCGTTGATCATCTGCTGGGCAGCCTTTTCAGCCGCCAGCTGCAGCGCGTTGGTACGGGCGACGGTTTCGTTCGGGCCGGTACCGGAGAACTGCACCGGGCCCACCGACGACACGGTGCGCGGGAAGCGACCGGTCACGTCCAGCACCTTGCCGGTGACCGTGACGAACACGCGGGTGTTGCCGCTGGCCGGGTCGCGGTCGCGCATGCCGACGTCGAGGGTGCCGACGGCGATGTACGGGATGTTGGCCGCACGGATGCCGTTGGCGGTATCACGCAGGGTGGCCGGGGCCAGGTCGTTGCCGGTGCTGAAGTCCTTGCGGATACGCTCGATGCTGAGCAGACCGCGCGACTCGCCTTCCACGTATTCGGCTTCAACCACTTCGTAGCCGGCGGCGCTGAAGGCGCCGGTCATCGCGGTGTTCACTTCGGCGGCGTTGGCCACCTTCCAGCTGATGTTGTCGCTGCGCTGGGTGGTGCTGCCACCGCTGGTGACCGACATCGAACCATTCTGGTTGATGCTGCCGTTGGTGCTGACCGAGTTGCCGCGGAAGCTGTCGCCTTCACGGGTGTTCTCGCTGTAGCTGCTGCTGGCGTCGACGCGACGGTATTCCTTGTCCTGGAACGACTGCACGGTGTCCTGCGAGCGCGCCATGAACAGGAAGGTCAGCAGCGAGCGCTGCGCGGCGGTGGCACCGGCCACGGCCGAGCCGGCATCCAGCTTGGTCTGCAGCAGTGTGGTGTTGATCTCGGCGCGGACGGTGACGGTGTAGGTCTTGGCCTTCTTGTCTTCAATGTCCGACAGCTGCACGGCGCTGAGCACGTAGCGGTCGATCTCGCCGATGAACTCGGAGCGACGTGCTTCGAACAGGCGCAGCTTGGCCGCACCGGTTTCGGCGATGTACGCCTCCAGTGCATTGACCTTGGCCTTGTTCAGGGCCTGGGCGCGGGTGTCGGCACTCAGGCGCAGGCCGTAGCTGGCCGAACCGGTACCGCGTGAACTGGCGGTCTGTGCAGCGACCGGGGAGGCCACCACCAGGGCGATGAGGATGAGCAGGATGGTACGCATCAACGACATGACTTGATCAACTCCTGGAGGGCTTGGGTCTGCTGCTGCAACGGGCGGCCGCCCGGCTTCTGTTCGTCCAGCCAGCCGCGCGAATCGGCGCGCTTGGCGGCGGCGCCGGCGAAGGCGTCGAAGCCGGCCAGCAGGGTTTCGTAGCTGGCCGACCACTGGTCGACCTGCCACTGCGTGACCGGCACCACCTTGGTGGCACCCTTGCGCAGCGGCTGTTCGAAATAGACCTTGCCGGAGAACGGCTCGGTCACCTTGGCGGTGAAGAACGCGCCGAACAGCATCGTCTTCATCGCCGGCGTTTCTTCGATCACGCCGTTCTTCAGCGCATCCACCTGCAGGTTGATGACGTAGTCCGGCTCGGGAATCTTCAGCTGGTAGACCTTGCCGTCGGCAAAGCGCGCCGCCATCGCACCACCGATCGCCTGGCCCGAGGCCGGCGGCAGCAGGCCGACGCCGGTATTGGACGACAGCGTCTTGGACAGCTCATGGGCCAGCGTGGCGCGCAGCGGGGCTTCCCACTTCGGGTCGGGCAGCTTGGCGCGGACCGCGTCGGACAGGGTTACGCCACCGACCTGCAGGCGACGCACGGCGGCATCGGGCAGCTTGGCCTGGGCGAGGCTGGCGGCCAGTACCTGCGACAGGCTGGTCGCAGCGTTGCCGTACAGCAGATCGGCGACGATCGCATCGATATCGTCGTTGTCGGGGCGGTAATCCTGCACATCGATGCGCTGCAGGGTGAGCGGATAGGACGCGATCACCTGGCGCTCGCGGAAATCGAAGAACAGCGCCTGCAGCGCCACTTCCACCAGCACCTTGTACTGGTCGCCGATCGGCTCGACCGAGACCAGTTCGCGGTCCAGTGCCGCGGCCAGCACTGTCGCACTGGTGGTGCCGTCGAGCATCGCCACCGGCTGGTCGATCAGTTCCAGATTGGCCGGCGGGCGACGCTTGAGCCCCTGCCCCAGGGTCTGGTTGAGCGGGATCAAGCCACGCTTTTCCAGCACGGCGTGCGCATGCGGCGTGGTCGCCTGCACGGCAGCGGCATCAGCGGTATAGGCAAAACCGGCCCAATAGGCCTGCTGTGATTTGTCTGCCGCCTGCACGGCCATCGGCCATACGGCCAGGCACAGGGCACAGGCAAGCAGGCGCGCAAAAGCGCGCGATGCGCTCTTCGTCCTTGAATACATCCAACCGCTCCTCGGTCAATACGCATGGAAAGTGGACGCTGACGCGTCCGCTGGGCGCGAAACATAACGGCTCGCGGGCCCGCCGACAAGTGCTGCCTTCGTCGAGGTCACTCCGTGGGAGGCAGGCCGGCCCGTTGCCGCAGCAGGCCCCGCTCTGCCTGGTTCTGGCTGAGTCTGGCGGCTTCCGCAAAAGCGTGACGTGCGTCCAGGTCGCGCCCCAGCGCCTGTAGTAACTCCCCGCGCACCACCTGCAGCGGCGCGTACTCGCGCAGTCGCGCGTCCACCAGCAACGGCTGCAGCTGCGCCCACGCCGCGAAGGCACCGTCACTGCGCAGCACCGCCACGACCCGGTTCAATGCAACAACCGGCGAGGGCTGCACCTGCAGCAGCTGCGTATAGAGCGCTGCGATGCGCGGCCAGTCGGTATCCTCGGGGCGGCGCGCCGCTGCATGGCACGCTGCGATACGCGCCTGCAGTACATAGGGATCATCAGCGCCACCGGCGGCCAGCGCGCGCGCCAGCACCTGCTGCCCGCGTTCAATCTGCAGCCAGTCCCAGCGCGCGCGGTTCTGCTGGTCCAGCAGTACCGGCACGCCCTGCGCATCGGTCCGTGCCGCGGCACGCGAGGCCTGCAGCTCCATCAGCGCCAGCAGGCCCAGCACCGGCGGCACCGGCAGCCGGTGCGCCAGGATGCGCGCGAGCCGCAATGCCTCCTCGCACAGCGCCGGACGCATCCAGTCATCACCGGCACTGGCCGCATAGCCTTCGTTGAACACCAGGTAGATCGCCTCCAGCACCGAAGTGAGCCGCTCGGGCATCGCGTCAGCACGCGGGACCTCGTAGGGCACCTGCTTCTGCGCCAAGGTGCGCTTGGCGCGCACGATGCGCTGGGCGATGGTCGGCTCGGGCTGCAGGAACGCGCGCGCGATCTCGACAGTGGTCAGGCCACCGAGCAGGCGCAGGGTCAATGCCACCCGTGCATCGGCCGGCAGCACCGGATGGCAGGCCACGAACATCAGCCGCAGCAGGTCGTCACCCAGATCATCTTCCAGCGCTTGACTGTCGTCGGGCGCCGGCAGCGGCGCCGGATGCAGTTCCTCGCCCCACTGCGCATGCTGCTGCGCCACCCGCTGGTGCTGGCGCAGTACATCAATGGCACGGTTGCGCGCAGTGGTCATCAGCCAGGCTCCGGGGTTGTCCGGGATGCCCTGCTCCGGCCAGCGCTCCAGCGCGGCCAGCCAGGTGTCCTGGGCCAGCTCCTCGGCGCGGCCGACATCGCCCCCGAGCAGCCGCGCCAGGCGCGCGATCAACACCGGCGACTCCATCCGCCAGAGGGTTTCCAGACGCTGCGTCAGTGCGGGCTCGAGCATGCGCCGATCACAGCACGCACGCCCGGCCCGCACAAGCGCCGCAGCTCACGCTTCAACAATCGGCTTGAAGCCGCCCCAGAACATGCGTTTGGTGTCGAACGGCATGTCCTTCGGGCCCAGCGACGCCAACCGCGGGTCCACCATCACTTTCGCGTTGATACGGTCGCGCGCCGCGCGCGAACGGAACACCACGAAGGCGACGATCACCGTTTCGCCAGGTTTGGCCTTGACCGCACGCGGAAACGACGTGCTCTTTCCCGGTTCCACATCGTCGGCCACGCATTCCATGTACTGCAGCGCGCCATGGTCCTTCCACACCGCACCGGCCTTGCGGGCAAGGCGGCGGTAGGCCGCCACCTTGTCCTGGGGGCACGGCAGCACGTAAGCATCCACGTAAGCCATGAGGATTCTCCCTGCGGCGGCCGTCAGCCCGGTTCGCCGTCCATGTGTGCGATTTCCCAGAGATGGCCATCCAGATCCTGGAAGCCGCGCTGGTACATGAAGCCCAGGTCGCGCGCCGGCTGCGGTTCGCTGCCGCCGGCGGCCAGTGCCTTGTCCACCAACTCGTCAACTGCCTTGCGACTGGGTGCCGAGAGTGCGTTGATCACTTCCGTGTGGGTGTGCGCATCGGCAATCGGCTTGTTGGTGAACTGCTGGAAAAAAGGTTGGGTCAGCAGCATCACGTAGATGCTCTCGCTGATGACCATGCCTGCCGCGTCATCGTTGGTGTAAGTTGGATTGAAGCTGTAGCCCAGCGCGGTGAAGAAGGCCTTGGATTTCTCCAGGTCCTTCACCGGAAGATTGACGAAGATCATCTGCGGTTGCGGTGCATTCATCGGTGAAGCTCCTTGTGGATGAAAAGAAGAGGGATCAGGGCTGCTTCATGCAGTTGACCATCCACGGCTTGCCGTAGCGGTCGATCAACATGCCCCAGCGGTGCGCCCAGAACGTTTCGGCGATCGGCATCTGCACCTGGCCACCGTCGGCCAGCGCGGCGAACACGCGTTCGGCTTCTTCGATGCTGTCGACGTCGACATTGATGGTGGTCGAGCCACCCTCGCCACCGCCGGGACCGTCGGCCGCCATCACGATGGCGCTACCGATTTCCAGCTGGCTGTGCGCGACGTGGTCCAGGGTTTCCGGCGGCATCTCGTTGCAGCCCGGCGAGCCATCGGAGGGCGGCATGTCGCGGTATTTCATTTCCGAGGTGACCTGGCCACCGAGTGCCTTGGCGTAGAACGCCATCGCCTCATGGGCCTGGCCGCTGAAGCCGAGGAAAGGAATCAGTTTCATGGCAATACTCCGTCGTGGGTTTCAGGGGGGTAGCGCCGGGCCATGCCCGGCGGGGGAAATGAATCGGGTCAACCTTCCAGCTGTGCACGCAGACGCTGTTCCTGCTGCTGTAATTCGGAGGTGAAGGCTTCACCGAAGTCTTCGGCGGAGATCAGCGGGCGCAGCTCCAGCGTGCCACCACTGTTGAACGGCGCGCGGCTGGCCCATTCAACGGCCTCGTCCAGCGAGCGCACGTCCCACAGCCAGAAGCCGGCGATCTGCTCGCCCGCAGGGCCAAACGGACCGGCCTCGACCTTGGGCGCGCCACTGCCGAAATGAATGCGACGTCCGCGCTGGGTGGCATGCAGGCCTTCACCGGCCAGCATGATGCCGGCGGCCACGAGTTGTTCGTTGAAGGCGCCCATTTCGGACAGTTCCTGTTCACTGGGCATGCGGCCGGCTTCGGAGTCGGCGTTGGCCTTCACGATCACCATCACTTTCATTGCGGTCTCCCGTGGGGACGCGTGGTGCGTGCCCTTCACTGGGTACAACGAACCAGGGGGCTGGGAATCGACACGTCTTTTGAAAATTATTTCTTCCGTGGAAAGCGCGCCTTCGGCGGGCGTCGGCGAACGGCGGAGCCCCTCCGTGGTGGGGTGGGCTGGTCGCTGAAAGCTGGTTTCCTGTGGGTGGGCCGGGCGGGTGGGATTGGCGGGGACGCCGTAAACCCGTCCATGGGGGCTTAGCCGCGGCATCCATGCCGCGGATACCCCGCCAACCCCACCCGCCCGGCCCCAGACAGATTCCGGTGGCCGAACCACCACGGGAAGATCAAGAAAAAAGGCAGAAGCAACAGCAACAGCGGGTGGCTGGCGACCTCGGCTTTGCGAGCGGAGCGACCCGCTTTTGCTCTTGTTGTTGATCTCCCGTGGTGGGTCAGCCGCAGAGATCTGTCCAAGGCCGGGTGGGGAGGCAGGGCAGGGGCGTGAGCCGCATGGATGCGGCGACCGAGCTTACATGGACGTACTTGCAGCGCCCCCTGCCCTGCCTCCCCACCCGGCCAAATCCAAGAACCCGAGCTTTCAGCAACCAACCCACCCCACCACGGAGGGGCTCCGCCGTTCGCCGATCGCCCGCCGCAGGCGGCTTTTCGCGCTGCAGCATGCTGGCAGGCAAACCTGCGCCATCATGGACACCTCGCCCCCGCCAGGACCGTCCCATGCAGCAGTACCTGCTTCTGATCTACATCGAGCCTGCCCTGCTGCAGGCCCTGCCCACCGAAGAATTCAACGCGCTGATGCGCGACTGCCTCGCCCACGCCGACAGACTGCAGGCGGAAGGCACGCTGCTGGCCGCGCAGAAGCTGCAGCCGGTTGACACCGCGCAGACCCTGCGCGTGCGTGATGGCCACAGCCGTGTATTGGATGGCCCGTTCGCGGAAACCCGCGAACTGCTGGCCGGCTTCAACCTGATCGTCGCCCGCGACCGCGACGAAGCCATGCGCATCGCCCGCGATTTCCCGTGGGCACGCTTCGGCAGCATCGAGGTGCGGCCGCTGGAAGACATGGACGCCGAGCGCGAACGCTGCGGCGCCCCGGCTGCGGCTATGGCAGCAGCCGTACCCTGATCTCGCGCGGACCCACGCCTTCGTTGCCGCTGTAGTCGCGCACGCTGGCGCGCACGGTGTACTCGCCCGGTGGCAATGCCGCCGGCTGCCAGCGCCCGGTTTCCATCAGGCCGTCACGCACGGTGTTGGTGGCCAGGTAGCGGAAACGGGTCACCGCGCTGCCATGCACGGTGATGCCGCTGTCCGGCGCGTAGGCCACGCGCACCGCTTCGTTCTGCGGCGGCATGCGGTTGAACACGATGTTCCAGCGTGGCTGTTCGTAGCCCTGCAGCGGCTGTCCGCCGGCATCGAGGATCTGGTAACCCACCTGGTACATGCCCAGCCGGCGCCGCGGCAGGTTGTTGTCGACCTGGTCCCAGGCCTCGACCACGATCTGCACGCCACGTCCCTGCCGCGCCACCATCACCACGCCGTCGCTGCCTGCGGTCATCGGCTGGTCGTTGTCGTCCAGCAGGGCCACATCGGTGATGCGCGGTGCGAAGTGGTCGGCGTAGTTGTGGAAGCCCAGCGCCACCGCGTTGGTTTCGAAACCGCCGGTACCCACCGCCAGATGCACGTGCGCCTGGTTGTTGATGCTGCCCAGGCGATCACCGACGTGGATGCGCATGCCACGACGCACGCGCATCCGCTCCAGCTTGCCCTGTTCGTCGTACAGCGCCTGCCAGCGCGCATCGAACGGCTGGTCGCGCGGGGTGCGGCCGACCCGCATGTGGATGTACTTGAGACGGTCCACGGCCAGGCCCTCCGCCTGCCCACCCAGGCTCCACGCCGCTACCGGGCTGCTGATCTTGCCATCGGCGATCGCCAGCACGGTCTGGCCGACATCGCCGCGCACATCGAAACCGCCGTGCAGGTGGTGGCGGCTCTCGCCCTTGAAGTTGCCGCGCACCTCGCCCAGCGTGCCGACCACTTCATGCCAGCCATCCTGGGGTGCCAATGGCCAGCGCCCACCGGTGTCCGGCAACGCTGCATCGGCAGCGGGCCCGACCAGCGCCGGTGCCGGCAGGTCACCCACCGGCAGCGGGCGCAGGCGGTGCAGGCGATAGCTGGCGGAATCGGCGACCAGCACGCTGCCATCGGCATCCATCGCCAACCCACTGGGGCGGGCCAGGCGTGGCAGGCGGCCGTTGCCCACCAGCGCGATCTGGTGGCCCTGCGGTGTTACCTGCACGATGCGGCCATCAAGGTCACCCACGTAAAGCACGCCGTCGTGCGTGGTGGCCAGCGACAGCGGCCCATTGATCACGCCGCCATCGCCCAGCAGCGTGCTGACCATGCCGTCGGCACCGACCCGACGCACCGCGTTGTTGAACAGGTCGGCCACCAGCAGCGCGCCGTGCGCATCGAAGGCCAGTGCCACCGGTGTATCGAAGCGTGCATCACCCGCCAGGCCATCGGCCAGCCCCGGGCGCTCGCCGCCAGCCAGGGTACGCACGTTGCCGTCGGTACCGATCACCCTGATGCGGTCGTTGAAGGTGTCGGCCACATAGACCTGGCCCTGCGCGTCCACCGCGATGCCCATCGGTGCATCGAAGCGCGCCTGCGCGGCAGGGCCATCGGCGTAGCCCTGTTCGCCACCGGCCAGCGTGGTCACCTGGCCATCGGTGCCGATACGGCGGATCGCGTGGTTGCCGGTGTCGGCCACATACAGGTTGCCCTGCGCGTCGGCGGCGATGCCCGAGGGCGTATTGAAACTGGCCTGCAGTGCCGGGCCATCGATACGCCCCTCGCCCTGCCCGGCCACCGTTTCAACGCGGCCATCGGGAAGGCGGCGACGGATCCGGTTGTTGTCACCGGCATCGGTGAAATAGACGCTGCCATCGGCACTGCGCAGCAACGCGTACGGATCGGCGAAACGCGCCTGCGCGGACGCGCCATCGCGGTCACCCGGGTGGCCATCGCCGGCCAGCGGCTCGATCTGCGCGGTCCACGCCAGCGGCGTTGGAACCGGGCCTGCCGGTTCAGCCGGCGTATGCAGCGGCGTCTCCCACCAGGTCGCGGCCAGTGCCACTACGGTCGCCAACGCTACGCCTGCCGCCATCCATTGCCACCGTGCCATCGTGCTGTGCTGCCTGCCTGCTGTCTGAAGAGGCACTGACAATAGACGCTGAACGCAGGATCCGCCACGGCCAAACGTACTGCCGGATACCAGAGTTCCATGCGTTGCGCTTGTTCTCCCTGGCTACAGCGGGTTCAATGCTCTTCCCACGGATGGAGATCCTCCATGCCCCGCATCTTCCCCCTCGCCGCCCTGCTGGTGGCCGCACTGGCCAGCACGCCGGCCTCCGCCTCGATCTCGGTGGCACCACAGAAGCCGTCAGTCACCGCCGATGCGATGCACCAGGCCTATGCCACGCGATGGGATGAGGCGATCCAGCAGTCACGCAGTGGCAACACGCTGGGCGCACTGATCGCGATGGAACGGCTGATGGAAGATCCGATGCTGGATGACTTCGATGCTGAACATCGCGGCCGCGCCGCGCAGGTGGCCGGCTGGACCGCGATGGTGCAGAAGAAGCCGGACCAGGCTCGCCGCTATCTGCAGCGCGCGCAGGAGGCACTGCCGGACGATGCGCAGATCCTGCTGACCCTGGTCTCGGTGGAACTGTCCGAGAACCAACCGGCGCCTGCCACCAAGCACCTGGTGCAGGCGCTGAAGCATGCCGAAGCGCCGTTGCCGGTGGACCACCACGCGATCAACTACCTGCAGTTCCGCCTGCGGGACCAGCCGCAGCAGCGCATGGAACTGCTGCAGGCACTGTTCGACAACGGCTGGAAGAGCGGCGGCCTGGAACCCACCGGACTGTGGCTGGCACTGGCCACGCTGCAGGCCGACAACGGCCGTGGCGAGGCCATCCCCGCGACCCTGGCCCGCATCTCCGCGCCCGCCGAAATCATCCGGCTGCGCAGTGACAAGCGCTTCGATCCCTATGTCGACCGCGCCAACCCGCGCTTTGATCCCGTGCAGGCTGCACAGAAGCACCTCGACGAACTGCGGGTTTCCGGCCTGCTCGACCGGGCGCTGGACGCGCGCATGGCCGAGTTCAGCAGCACGCTGCTGATGCTGGACCGCAACGAGGAAGTGCTGGCGCTGACCGATGGCATGGCCGCTGCGGCCGCCGAAGGCGAGGCGCCTTCGGCAGCGGAAGCCGAATGGGTGGCATGGCTGCTCAACAGCCGGCTTACGGCGCTGCGCCGGCTGGGTCGCAACGAGGATGCGCTGGCGGCAGCCAAGCTGGCCGCACGCATCGGTGCACTGGGCCCCGATGGTGCCGAGCACCAGTTCAACGTCGGCTTCGTGTTCAGTTCGCTGGGCCGCATGCAGGATGCCGCCACGGCAGTGAATGACATACCGGGCCTGGCCGGTTACGGCAAGGCGGCCCAGGCACTGCTGCAGTTCGTTGCCGCCCGTGAACGTGGCGATGCCAAGGCCGAACAGGCCGCGCGTGCAGCGATCCTGGCCCAGGGCGATGACGCGCGCCTGTTCCAGCGCGAAATGCTGCTGGACGAGGGCAATCTCGACGGCGCAGCTGCCGTGCTGATCGAACAGTTGCGCTCACCCGTTGAACGCGGTGAAACGCTGGCCAGCCTGCAGGACATGCGCACCTATCCGTCGCTGCCCGGTGACGTGAAGATCGATGCGGCCTGGCGTGCGCTGAAGCAGCGCGCCGACGTGCAGGCCGAGGTTGCCCGCCTGGGCCGCATCGAACGCTACGAACTGGTCAGCACCTCCACCTCGCGCTGAGCAAGCTCCCATGTAGAACCACGTGCGTGCAGCACCACCCGCCTAGCGCGCCGGCACCTCGGTACGGATGCCCATCGCCTCGCGGTAGCGTGCGTACAGGGCCATCACCTTGTCCACGTAGGCCAGGGTTTCGGCATAGGGCGGCACGCCCTTGTAGCGGGTGACCGCGCCGATGCCGGCGTTGTAGGCGGCCGCTGCCAGCGGCCGATCACCGTTGTAGCGACGCAGCAACGCGCGCATGTAGCGGGCGCCGCCATCGATCGACTGCTGCGGCGAGAACGGATCATTCACCCCGTACTCCTGCGCGGTGTCCGGCATCAACTGCATCACGCCCTGTGCGCCCTTGCTGGACACCGCCAGTGCATCGAAGTTGCTTTCGGCATGGGCGATCGCGCGCAGCCACGCGTCATCCACGCCGGTGGCCTTGGCGGCGGCCTTGAACTGTTTGGCATGCTGCGCCAGCTGCGGCTTGCCCACCTTGCCCAGGCCTTCGTGGGCAGGTTCACCCGCCGGCGTGGCCATGGTGAACTTCAGGAACACCCGCGAGCCGGGCAGGTTGCGGGTGGAGTAGACCAGCGCGCCATCCTGCTCGCGCTCGTACAGCACGCCGCTGAACACGCCCATGTTGCCCCACAGATTCGGGGTCTGGATGGCGTTGTCGTCGATTTCCTTCGGGGTGCAGCGTGAACCGGGTTCCGGCGCGGTGGCCAGGCTGACGGTGTTGCCCTGCACGCAGCGGTAGACGGTGCGCGCGGCGGCCAGCCCGGGCCACAGGCTGGGCAGCAGCAACAGCGCAAGCAGGAGAGGGCGACGGAACATGGCGGCCGGATCATCCGGCCGCGCCCGCTAATGCTGGGTGAATGGGGGTCGGCAGGGCTGCGCCCTGCACCCGTGGTAGTGCCGGCCGCTGGCCGGCAACCTCAACAGCAACGGCAACGGCCGATTTCCTGCGGGGGTCGGATCCCGTTGCTGCGCAACGGTCTCTGACCCCACTCCAGAGAGATCTCTGGATCAATCGATGGAACGCAAATGCTGGATTACTTCGCGGTCCTCCGCCGCACCCAATACCCCACGCCCAACAGCACGAACCACACCGGGCTGGCGACCAGCGCCTGGCGGGTGTCGGCCTGCAGGCTCAGCAGCACCAGCACGGCGGCGAAGAACACCAGGCAGGCCCAGCACATGGCGACGCCGCCGGGCATCTTGAAGATCGAGGCGGCGTGGCGTTCCGGGTAGCGGCGGCGGTAGGCCATGTAGGCCACCAGGATCAGCGACCAGACGAAGATGAAGAGCACGGTGGCCAGCGTCGTCACCAGGGTGAAGGCGGTCACCAGGTTCGGGATCAGGTAGATCAGCAACGTGCCGCCCAGCAGGCACAGGCACGAGAACAGCAGGCCACGGGCGGGCACTGCGGCGCGCGACAACTTCGACAACCCGCGCGGTGCGTGGCCCTCTTCGGCCAGACCGTACAGCATGCGGCTGGTGGAGAAGATGCCGCTGTTGGCCGAGGACGTGGCCGAGGTCAGCACCACGAAGTTGATCAGGCTTGCCGCGGCAGGAATGCCGGCCAGCACGAACAGCTGCACGAACGGGCTCTTGTCCGGCACCACCTGGCGCCACGGGGTGACCGCCATGATCGCGATCAGCGCCAGCACGTAGAAGATGATGATGCGCACCGGGATCGAGTTGATCGCCTTGGGCAGGTTGCGCTCGGGGTCTGCGGTTTCAGCGGCGGTGGTACCCACCAGCTCGATGCCGACGAAAGCGAACACCGCGATCTGGAAACCGGCGAAGAAGCCGACCAGGCCCATCGGGAACATGCCGCCGTCATTCCACAGGTTCGACAACGACGCGGTGTGGCCACTGGGCGAGGTGAAGCCCCACGCCACCAGCCCGGCGCCGGTGATGATCAGTGCACAGATCGCCACGATCTTGATCAGCGCGAACCAGAATTCCATCTCGCCGAACAGCTTCACCGTCACCAGGTTCAGTGCCAGCAACAGCAGCACGCAGGCCAGTGCCGGTATCCAGGCATCCAGCCCAGGGAACCAGAACTGCGCGTAGGCGGCAATCGCGATCACGTCGGCGATGGCGGTGACGATCCAGCAGAACCAGTACGTCCATCCACAGAAGAAGCCGGCCCAGGGACCGAGCAGATCGGTGGAGAAATCGATGAAGGATTTGTACTGCAGGTTGGACAGCAGCAGCTCGCCCATCGCGCGCATCACGAAGAACAGCATCGCGCCGATGATCAGGTAGACGAAGACGATGGACGGGCCGGCCAGGCTGATGGTCTTGCCCGAGCCCATGAACAGGCCGGTGCCGATGGCACCGCCGATGGCGATCAGCTGCAGGTGGCGGTTGGACAGGCTGCGGCGCAGGTGCTCGGGGGGCGTTGCGGGCTCGGTCATGGGCGTGCATTGGGGCGGGCGAAGCGTTCGACGTTAGTCCTCCCCGGCCCGGAGCGCCAGCGCTGGACGGCCCGATTGCGTCAATCATGGTCGCTTTCATCACATTGTGACCGAATACCGGATTCGTCCCATTCCGCCCGGCCCGGCGTCATGCTCAGATAGCCGCACCTGCCCAAGGATCGGCCCGACCATGTGCCCTGCCCTGCCCGCCCCGCTGGAGCTCCGGCCTTGAGTCGGCTGCGCGTGATCATTGGTGGCACCGCGCTGGCGCTGCTGGCCGCGGCCGTGCCGATCGCGGTGATGGCCTATGCCACCTGGGACCGTGCAGTCAGCGTCGAGCAGCAGCGGCTGCGCGACATCGCCGGTCGCGCGCTGCGCCGCGCCGACCAGTCCTACCAGGAAGCGCTGGCGGCACTGCAGTCGGCCGAGGTCGGCGCCCACGACGCCTGCGGGCCCGAGCATATCCGGCGCATGCAGACACTGGTGATGACCTCGCCGTCGGTCGACCAGATGGGCTACTTCGAGGGTGGCAAGCTGCGCTGTACGTCGTGGGGGCCGTTCCTGTCCGACGTCAACCAGCCCAAGGCCGACCACGTCACCAGTGATGGCGCCGGCATCGCCGTGGATGTGCGCCCCGAGGCCAGCGGACGGCGCCAGGTCCTGTCGTTCCTGTACGGCAACTACGACGTGCTGGTCGATCCGCGCCGCTTCGTCGATGTCATCGCCGACCCGAACGTGCGCCTTGCCCTGGCCAGCCCCGATGGGCGTCTCCTGGCCAGGCAGGACGGCATGGATCCGGCATTGCTGGAGACCCTGCTGCGCGCCCCCGATGAAGGCCTGGACCACCACACCCTGTATGCCACCGCCCGCAACGAAGAGTGGTTGGCGATCGCGACCATGCCGCGTACCGCGCTTGCCGCGACCTTCCGCCAGCAGGCGTGGCTGTTCGTGCCGATCGGCGTTCTGCTGGCCGCTGCCGGTGCCGGCCTGGTGATCTGGCTGTCGCGTCGCCGCCTGTCCCTGCGCGGCGAGCTGGCCACAGCGATCCGCCGCCGCGAGCTGTACCTGCACTACCAGCCGATCATCGAGCTGGATACCGGCATCTGCGTCGGCGCCGAAGCGCTGGTGCGCTGGCAGCGCCCGGATGGCACCCAGGTGCGGCCGGACCTGTTCATTCCGCTGGCCGAAGAGGCCGGCATGATCGGCGCGGTCACCGATCTGGTGATCGAGAACGTGGTGCGCGACATGCGTGAACTGCTGGTGGCCGACCGCAGCGCGCACATCGCGATCAACCTGGCCGCCGAAGATATCAGCAGCGGCCGTGCGCTGAAGATGATCTCCAAGCACATGGCCGGCAGCGGCATCCTGCCGCAGCAGATCTGGATGGAGGCCACCGAGCGCGGCTTCCTGGATCTGGACCGCGCCCGCACGATGCTGGCGCAGGCGCGTCGGGCCGGGCACAGCGTGGCCATTGACGATTTCGGCGTCGGCTTCTCCAGCCTGCAGTACCTGGAACAGCTGCCACTGGACGCGTTGAAGATCGACAAATCATTCATCGATGCGATCGACACCGAGAGCGCCACCAGCCCGGTAACCCCGCACATCATCGACATGGCCAAGGAGCTGGGCCTGTGGGTGGTGGCCGAGGGCGTGGAGACCGAGGCACAGCTGGCGTATCTGCATACCCGGAAGGTCGAGTTCGCGCAGGGTTGGCTGTTCTCGCGGCCGCTGCCGCGGGATGAGTTCGTGGTGTTCCATCACAAGCGGCAGCAGCGCTATGGCGCGGCGCGGGAGCACATGCAGAATCCGCGCAGCGTGCCGATCGAGCGTGAGGGGATCGAGTAGGACGGCCAACGGCGGAGCCCCTCGTGGTGAGTCGCGTACAGTGGATCCATCAGTTGGGGCCGGGTGGATGGGTCGCGCAGGGGGCGCTGCAAGTACGTCCATGTAAGCTCGGTCGCCGCATCCATGCGGCTCACGCCCCTGCGCAACCCATCCACCCGGCCACGGACACATTGCGGCGGCGTCCCACCACGGAATCAACAGAAGAAAGCAAAAGCAAAAGCAAACGCGGGTCGCTGCGCTCGGCAGATCCACGCCATGCGTGGATGGCGTGGACCACGGTAGTGCCGGCCGCTGGCCGGCACCTCGGTAACGTCTGGTCTGCGCCTACGCCCAGGCCTTCGGCCGTGCCAACAGCCACGCCGCGCTCACCGCCAGCAACAGCAACGGCAACCAGCCCAGCTGGCTCGGGCCGCTGACCTGCAACAGCACACCGCCTGCTACGCCACCGGCGGCAATCGCCAGGTTCCAGCCGGTCACCAGCATCGACTGCGCCAGGTCGGCAGCAGCACCGGCACGGCGTGCGAGCGCGGTCTGGAACAGGGTCGCAACCGACCCGAACGCCACGCCCCACAGGATCGTTGCCAGCAGCAGCGGTGTGGCCTGTCCTGGCCACAACAGCAGGGCCAACACCGGAAGAATGAAACCGATCACGGCCGCCCACACCAGCGTGCGCAGATGACGGTCCACGCCCCAACCGGCAATGCCGATACCAACGATGGCAGCCACGCCGAAGGCCAGCAGCAGGCGGTCCAGCCACGGGCCGGCGCCGGCCTCCACCGCCAGCGGTTCGATGTAGGTGTACAGCACGTTGTGCGCCAGCACGTACAGCACCATCACCGCCAACGCGCTGCGCACGCCGGGCATGCGCCACACCGTACCCAACGACGTGCGCTGACCGGCCGCGGCCGCCGGTAACGCCGGCAATGCCCAGCGCGCGTACGCCAGCAGGCCGACCCCCAGCACGCTCATCAACGCGAACGCCCAGCGCCAGCCGATCTGCTGGCCCAGCAACGTGCCCGCCGGTACGCCCAGCGACAGCGCCAACGGCGATCCAACCATCGCCACCGCAATTGCCCGGCCCTGCAGCGACGGCACCACCATGCGCGCCGCGTAGCCGGCCACCAGCGACCACAGCAGGCCACCACTCACACCGGCCAGGAAACGCGCGGCCAGGATCAGCGGATAGCTGCTGCTCACGGCGGTCAGCGTGTTGACCACCACGAAGCCGGCAATGGCGGCCAGCAACAAGGGGCGTCGCGGCAGGCGCTGGGTCAACGCGGTCATCGGCAGTGCGGCCATCACCGATCCCAGCGCGTACACGCTGACCAGCTGGCCCACCGCCGCATCACTCACGCCCAGGCTCTCGCCCATCGGCCGCAGTACACCGGCCGGCAGGGTTTCGGTCAGCAGGGTGATGAAGCCGCCACCTGCAAGCGCCAGCAGGCCGGCCCACGGCAGGCGTGTAGCTTCGCCGGCAGGACTCGCCGCATCAATGGCATGGCCGCTCATCGCGCAGCCTCCAGATCGGCGTAGACCGCGTCACGCAGCTCATCAACGAAGGCACCGTCCATGCCTTCGTACAGGGTGTTGGTCAGCGCCACCACGCTCAGCCCACGCGCAGGATCGACAAACCAGCTATGGCCGTAGGCACCGCCCCAGCGCCAGGTGCCTTCGCTCTGTGGCGTGCCACTGGCGGCGGCATCGCGCAGCACCGCAAAGCCCAGCCCGAAGCCCCAGCCGGCCGGTTCCGGCGGCCCCTGCTCGCCCACCTGCGGGGTGGCCATCGCCGCCACCAGCGCGGGCGGCAACAGATTCGAAGCTTGCACATCGCGCAGGGCCTCCAACACCGCCATCACCTCGTCGGCGCTGCCAATCAGTCCAGCACCGGCCGAAGGGAAACGGCTGGCATCGGTAGCACGGGCGAGGCTGTACTCGATGCCGACGGTACCCTCGAATGGAGCGACCACCTCGCCTTCCTGCAGGCGATGCGGCTGCGGCGCGTCGGTGACATAGGGCGTGGCCAGCCGTGCGGCATCGTCGATGGCAAACGCGGTATCGCGCAGGCCCAGCGGCGTGGCCAACAGGCGTGCGAACAATGCCTGCAGCGTTTCACCAGTCGCGGCTTCAGCCACGGCGCCCGCGACGTCCACGCCCAACGAGTACAACCATTGGCTGCCCGGCGCGAACAGCAGCGGCGCCTGCGCGATGCGATGCACGTTGTCGGTCAGCGTCAGCGGATTCGCATCCATGCCATCGCTGACGCCGGCCTGTGCGTACGGGCCATCCGCATCGGCTTCGAGGAAGCGGTAACCCAGCCCGCTGCTATGGCTGAGCAGTTGGCGCAGGCTGATCGGCGGCGTGCTGCCATCGGCCAGCGCCGGGCGGAAGTCCGGCAGCCAGCGCTGTACCGGCGCATCCAGGTCCAGCACGCCTTCGGCTACCAGGCGCAGGATCACCGTGGTCAACAGCGGCTTGCTGACCGATGCCAGCCGGAACAACTGGTCGCGCAGCATCGGCGTGGCCGACTCGCGATCGGCCAGCCCGGTCGCGCTGGCGTGGCGCAGCACACCGTGCTCGCGCACCAGCACTACCGTACCGACCAGGCGCTGTGGGTGGACCTGCTGCAGCAGCCGCTGCACCGACGGCAGCGTCGGCGCAGGTGCAAGGGAAGGAACAGCGTTCATCGCGGTGATCCGTGGGGAGAGGCCCGCCACGTTAGGCACCACGCCCTCGTGCAAAAAGCCGGTTGCGGCTCCGGGCATCATGGACCCTGCAGTCCGCAATCGGCATGATGGCCGGAACTGCAAGGCCGCAACGGGCTCCACACCACTTCGCACCACAGTGTTGCGATGGCGGAGCCGTCCGCTACAGCCGCGCCGACCTACCCTGCCGCTTTCATTGCCCGCACGCCCATGTCAGTCCTGGACAACCTCGCCAATCTGCAGACCTTCGTGCACGCGGCCGACACCCGCAGCTTCGTCGAGACCGGGCGCCTGCAGGGCATCTCGGCCTCGGCCGCGGGCAAATGCGTTGCCCGGCTGGAACAGGCACTGGGCGTGCGCCTGTTCCACCGCAGCACGCGCAGCATCACCCTCACCGCCGAGGGCCAGCTGTTCCTGGCACGCTGCCGGCGCATCCTCGACGAACGCGATGCCGCACGCACCGAGCTGGCGCAACCGCATGCCGCACCGAGTGGCACGCTGCGCATCAGCCTGCCGCTGGTGGGCGATCTCACCCTGCCGCTGATGGCCGAGTTCATGACCGCGTATCCGGACATCCGCCTCGACCTCGATTTCTGCGACCGCCTGGTCGATGTCATCGAGGAGGGTTTCGATGCCGTGCTGCGCGTCGGCGAGCCCAGCGACTCGCGCATGAACGCCCGACGCCTGGGCGTGTTCCCACGCCGCATCGTCGCCTCGCCGGCGTACCTGCAGCGGCGCGGCACGCCGCGCACGCCGGCCGATCTGATGCAGCACACGCTGCTGCACTATCGCTTCCCCAGCACCGGCAAGCTGGAACTGTGGCCGATCCACTGGCCCGACCATGAAACACCGCAGGAACTGCCGGTACACATGGTGGCCAATACCATCGAAGCGCGGGTGGCGCTTGCATTGCGCGATATCGGCCTGGCCTTCGTGCCGGTGCACTCGGTGCGCGATGCACTGGCCGACGGCCGGCTGCTGACCGTGCTCGACGAGCATGTGCACTCCTGCGGCATCTTCCACCTGCTGTGGCCCTCCGGCCGCCACGTGCTTCCGAAGCTGCGGGTATTCATCGACTTCGTCAGCGCGCGCCTGGAAACCGTGCCGTAGGCCGGTAGATCCGCGCTCGATGGCCGTGCCACGTAGAGTCGAGCTTGCTCGACTGCTCCTCAAAAGCAGTCGAGCAAGCTCGACTCTACAATTCGCATGCCCTGCGGGCGGTATAATCTCCCCTCATCCCTCCCAGAGGCTCGCGACCAATGCGCCATTGATGCCGCCGTCTTCGCAACAGACGGCCTGACTCTTCCCGCCCCTGCGCGCAGGGGAGAACCCGGCATCCATGGAGGTCGCATGACCCCGCATTCCCTCACGCTCGATCGCGTGTCGTATCGATTGGCCGACGGCCGCCCGCTGTTTTCCGATCTGACGTTTTCCTTCGAACCGGTCGCCACCGGCCTGGTCGGTGCCAATGGCGCTGGCAAAAGCGTGCTCGCACGCCTACTGGCCGGGCGTCTGTCGCCCGATAGTGGCCAGGTGCGTGGCAGTGGCCGCGTGTTCCTGTTGCCGACACCCGGTTATCCACCCGCCGGCACGGTCGGTGAACTGGCCGGCGTCGGCGCGGAACTGGCCGCACTGCAACGCATCGAAGCCGGCAGCGTCGATGAGGCCGACTTCACCTGCCTAGGCGAGCGCTGGGACCTGCGCGAACGCCTGCAGCAGCAATGGCGTGCGCTGCAGCTTCCCGACGACCTCGATCCCGCCCAGCCGGCCGCGCGCCTCAGTGGCGGCCAGGCCATGCAGGTGGCGCTGTCCGGCGCCTGGGCCAGCGGTGCCGACTGGCTGATCCTGGACGAACCCAGTAACCACCTCGACGCACGCCATCGCCAACAGCTGTACGAACAGTTGCAGCAGTGGCGCGGTGGCCTGCTGGTGATCAGTCATGATCGCGAACTGCTGGGCCGCATGCAGCAGATTGTCGAACTCGATGGGCGTGGCCTGCATCGCTATGGCGGCGCATGGCAGCACTACGCCGACACACGCGCCGCCGAACGTGAAGCCGCCACCGCCCAGCTTGACCATGCGCGTGCGCAGCACCGGCAACAGCAACGCAGCGCGCGCGAACAACACGAACGCCAGCAGCAACGCCAGGCACGTGGCAACCGTGATGCGAAGCAGGCCAACCAGGCCCCCATCCTGCTCGGCCGGCAGAAGCAGCGCGCCGAGGCCAGCCACGGCCGCGCGCAGCAGGTGCAGGCCGAACGCCTGCAGGCCAGTGCAGAGCAGCTGCGCGCAGCGGCGTCGGCGGTTCATGCGGCACCGGAACTGGCGCTGTTTGCCACCGATGGCGAGCGTGGCAGCGCACGCCTGCTGCAGGTACAGGATCTGGTCCTGCCACATGGCTGCAGCGCACCATTGCAGCTGGAGATCCGTCGAGGGCAGCGCATCGCCGTGGTCGGTGACAACGGCAGTGGAAAATCAACCCTGCTGCGTGTGCTGGCCGGCCAGCTGCCGGCGCGCAGCGGCATCGTGCAACGGCATGCGCCACTGGCTCTGCTCGACCAGCAGCTGCTGGGGCTGTCCGGCGAATGCAGCATCCTCGACAGCGTGCAGGCCGCCAACCCGAGTGCCGACCCCGGGGAGCTGCGCACGCGCCTGGCCCTGTTGGGTCTGGACGCACAACGCATCCAGCGCCCCGCCCGCAGCCTCAGCGATGGCGAACGGGTGAAGGGCACACTGGCCAGTGTGCTCTACGCCGATCCCGCGCCCCAACTGTTGCTGCTGGACGAGCCCGGCAATGCACTGGACCTCAGTGCATTACAGGCGCTGGAAGAACTGCTTGCGGCATGGCCGGGCGCACTGGTGATGGTCAGCCACGACCGGCACCTGCTGCAGGCGTTGCGGCCGACCCAGGTGCTGCACGTGAGCACCGAGGGCTGGCAGTGGCATGACGCCTTGTAGATCCACGCATGGCGTATCGACCCGGGGTAGTGCCGGCCGCTGGCCGGCAGCCCAGGAAACCTCAATGCACCGTCAGCGCTTCCACACCGGGAACGCCTGTGGCATCTGCTGCCACAGCAGCGGCCCCGCCCGCAGCTCCTGGTCATTGAGCAGGCACGCATCCAGCTCCGCGCGCACCGCACGCTCATCCATGTGCACACCAATCACCACCAGCTCCTGGCGGCGATCACCCCACAACGGGTGCCACAGCCGCTGCATCGCCGTGTGCGCGGCTGCATCCGGAAACTCTTCCAGCCCCGGCAACGGTGCGCTCCAGCAATCGGCCTGCTGCCGCGCCCAGCCAAGGTCGCTGTAGGGCAGCGGTGTCGGCGGCAACAACGGTGCGGTGTCTTCCAGGCCGGCACGCACGCGGTCGCGCGCGGCATACCAGAAACCCGCCGCCTGCGTCCGCGTCGCGGCGCCCACGGTGTTCAACTCGCCTACCCAATCCATGCGGTTGGCCAGCCAGAACCAGCCCTTGCTGCGGATCACGCCGGGCATGCCGGACTGCAGCGCGCGGGCGAATCGCGCGGGGTGGAACGGACGCCGCGAACGGTAGACGAAGCTGCCGATGCCGTACTCTTCGGTTTCCGGTGTGTGCTCGCCACGCAGCTCCTTCACCCAACCCGGCGCGCGTTGCGCACGCTCCATGTCGAAGCGGCCGGTATCCAGCAGCTCGGCCAACGGCACATCACCGAAGCTGGACAGCAGCAGCTTCGCATCCCGGTTCAAGCCACGCAGTACCGCCAGCGTGTCCTGCAACACTTCGTCATCCACTTGGTCGATCTTGCTGACCACGATCACGTCGGCGAACTCCACCTGCTCGCACAGCAGGTCGACCACACCGCGATCATCGTCCGGCCCGGCCTGCTGGCCGCGCTCGGCCAGGCGCAGGGTCGAACCGAAGTCGGCAAGGAACGCGCTGCCGTCGACCACCGTCACCATCGTGTCCAGCCGCGCGATATCACTCAGGCTGAAGCCGTGCTCGTCGCGCACCGCGAACGTGGCCGCCACCGGCATCGGTTCACCGATGCCCGTCGATTCGATCAACAGATAGTCATAGCGGCCGGCCTCGGCCAGGCGCTGCACTTCCTGCAGCAGGTCGTCGCGCAGGGTGCAGCAGATGCAGCCGTTGCTGAACTCCACCAGCGTCTCTTCGGTGCGGCGCAGCTCGGCGCCACCTTCGCGCACCAGCTGCGCATCGATGTTGACCTCACTCATGTCGTTGACGATGACTGCCACGCGCAGGCCCTCTCGGTTGCGCAGGATCTGGTTGAGCAGGGTGGTCTTGCCGGCCCCAAGGAAGCCGGACAGCACGGTGACCGGAAGGCGACGGTCGGCGCGGGAAACAGTGTTCATGTCGGAGCGGGTTGGCTGCGGAACGGAAATGTTACTGTATAACAGTTGCCGCGCAAGGAACCTCCCCTGATGAAGTCGCCTTCTGCCGCCCTGCTCGATGCCGGCGCGGTCGCCCTGTCCAGCCTGTGCCTGCTGCACTGCTTGGCGTTGCCCCTGCTTGCCGCCGCGCTGCCGCTGTTCGGCACCTGGGCCGAAGCGGAATGGGTCCACCTGCTGTTCGTGGCCATCGCCCTGCCACTGACCGGCTACGCGCTGTGGCGGGCCGAGCGCCGTCACCCACTGCCCGTGCTGGCCTGGGCCACCGCCGGCGCCGGGCTCGGCCTGCTGCTGGCCGGCGCGCTGGCCTTGCCCTCACATGACTGGGAAACGCCGATGACGGTCACTGGCAGCCTGCTGCTGGCCGCCACGCATATCTGGAACGCGCGGCACCGGCACGGGTAGTGCCGGCCGCCGGCCGGCAACCGCATGAGCTTCGGACGCCACGGGTAGTGCCGGCCGCTGGCCGGCAACTGCATGAGCTTCGGACGCAACCTGCAGTTGCCGGCCAGCGGCCGGCACTACCCCTGCTATTTGCCGTAGCGGCGCAGCAGCTCCACCAGCACCGCAGCCTCGTCCGCCCGCTGCTGCGGGTCATCGGCACCCACTACGTGTTCCTGCAGATGCTCGTGCAGCAACTCCATCAGCAGGCTGTGGGCGGCACCGCGCACCGCGGCGACCTGCACCAGCACGCCCGCGCAGTCCCCCGCTTCCCCCTCGGGCTTGTCCAGCGCCTGCTCCAACGCCGCCACCTGACCCGCGATACGGCGTACCCGGGTCCGCAGCTGCTTTCGATTCTTATGTACATGGGCCATGGCGGGATCATATACCCTATGGGGGTATCCACTCCAGCTCCCGCCGCCATGCACTTGGACGCCCTCGCCGCCGCCCGTCGCCACGAACACCGCTTCGACGACGGCAACCCGCTGGCTGAACGCAATACCCGCCGCGCCCTGTGGCTCACCGTCAGCATGATGTTGGTGGAGATCGTCGGCGGCTGGTGGTTCAACTCCATGGCCGTGCTCGCCGACGGCTGGCACATGAGTTCGCACGCGCTGGCGCTGGGCCTCTCGGTGTTCGCCTACCGCTGCGCGCGCCGCTACGCGCACGATCCGCGCTTTGCCTTCGGTACGTGGAAGATCGAGATCCTGGCCGGCTACACCAGCGCCATCGCACTGCTTGGCGTCGCCGCGCTGATGGCCGTGCAATCGCTGGAACGGCTGTGGGTGCCGGCACCGATCCATTACGACGAAGCCATCGCCATTGCAGCGTTGGGCCTGGGCGTGAATCTGCTCTGCGCCTGGTGGCTGCACGACAGCCCGGGCCACGCGCATCACCATCATGGGCATGGGCATGACCATCATCACGGGCACGACCACGATCACAGCCATGCGCACGGTCACGACCTCAACCTGCGCTCGGCCTACGTGCACGTGCTGGCCGACGCCGCCACCTCGGTGCTGGCCATCGTCGCCCTGCTTGGCGGCAAGCTGCTGGGCCTGACCTGGCTGGACCCGGTGATGGGCCTGGTCGGCGCCGTGCTGGTGACGGTCTGGGCGATCGGCCTGCTGCGCGATAGCGGCCGCATCCTGCTCGACGCGCAGATGGATGCACCTGTGGTGGCCGAAGTACGCGAAGTGATCGAACAGGGCCCGTGGCCGGCACGCCTGGCCGACCTACACGTCTGGCAGGTGGGTCGCGGCAAGTACGCGGTCAGCGCCAGCGTGGTCACCAGCGACGTCAGTCTGGATGCCGATACCGTGCGCAACGCGCTGGCGATTCATGAGGAGCTGGTGCACGTGACGGTGGAGATTCACCGCAGCGCCTGACCCGCATCCGGTAGTGCCGGCCGCTGGCCGGCATGGCATGCTCCGGCCGCCGCTGACCAGTAGAGCCAGGCCATGCCTGGCTGCGTTGCCCACAAGTCGAGATCCTATGTTCGTGGTCAAGCCTGCTGGAAGCAGGCTTGACCCACCTTCAGCATGGCCGGATCGAAGTCCCGGCCGCTTTTGAAGACACCCCAGGCGATCCTGGCCAGCTTTCTGGCCAGGATGTTGAAGACGGCGGTGCTGGGGTGACCGCGTTTTGACAGCTCGTCGTAGAGCGGTTGCCCCTGGCGACACCGCTTGAGCCCCATTGCGGCCATGTAGAGCATCTGGCGCAGCACTGGCGCGCCCTGTTTGGACAGCCGACGCCGTCCCGTTCTGCCGCCAGACTCGTTAGGCCGGGGATCCAGGCCCGTGCAGGCGATCCACGCGTTGGCGTTGGCCAACGGCCAGCGCGTCATGTAGTAAATCAGGTGAGCGGCGACGGCAGGGCCGATACCAGGGATGGTCAACAGGCGCTTGTAGAGCGCGCCATGCTCTCCATCGCGACCCAAGCGCTGCAGTTCGCTTTCCAGCTCGGACAGCGTCCCAGCCAGAGCGCAGAACAGATCTGACAGCTCCCCGGGGGCACTTTTGCTTACCCCGAAGGATTGCTCCAGGCGCGCGCGTGTCTTTACCAGCGTCTGCCGCTTGCGCAGCAAATCGTGCATCTGCTGCTGCTCATCGGTACGCGGTACGTATTCACGCAGGCGATCGTTCTCCTTCTTCACGTACCGGGCGATCGCTTCGGCGTCCATGGCGTCCGTCTTGCCACGCGAGCCCGTCGCCCGGCCGTAGTGCTTGATCAGACGTGGATTGATCACATAGACAACGTGGCCTGCCTGGCCAGCCATCCGAGCCAACAACTCGTAGTACCGCCCCGTCGCCTCCATGCCAATCCGGCATCGCTGGGGCAAGGTGTTGAGCCACTGGGCTATGCCGGCCCGGGTGTTGGCGATCCTGTCGCCGGCCTTGCGGTCGGCCACTGCCGGTACGAACTCCTTGGAGTCCACGTCCACGCCAATATCGAGAGAATCAGACATTTGTACGGCTCCCAGCTATCTTTAAGGGGCTGGGGTGGTACCGCACCGACGTTAGCTTGCCTACATCGACGATCCCCTTTGGGGGCCGTACGATCCTTTATCGACGTTCGTGTGCGGGATGGGGATCGCTCGACTCGTCTGTCGGCTAGTATCCGCAGATGCATGCTTGACGGTCCCTCCACCCTGGCTCCTACATACCTCGTAGGAGCCGGGAGGAACATACAAGCATGGCTCGACTCTACAACTACAGCTTCAACATCATCCGCAGCAGGTACATCAGCAGCGGCAGCGCGCTCAGCACTGCACCACCGATGCCGATCCACGGCCAGCGCTCGCCGCGCACGCGCGAAGCCACCGCCAGACCGCAGCCCACCAGCGCCGCGCCCAGCACCCCCACGCCCAATCCCGCAGCCATGCCATTGCCGCCTGCGGCCACCGCCGCCTGCGCAGCGAGGCTGCCCGCGCCCCAGCCCACCACGATCCCCAGCCAACTGGCCACGCCGCACCACGGTGCCTTGTCCTTCGCCATCCGAAAACCCCTGTGTCCTTGCCGAATTTCTGTACGGACCACGCCCGTGCACTGCCTACACTAGCCGCACCTGCCCCGTCGGGACATCCCATGCGCACGCTCCGCCTGCTGCTGCCCGGTGCCCTCCTGCTGCTCACCGCCTGCAGTGGTGATGCCGGGCTTCCTTTCAGCGCCGACCCGTTGCAGGGCTGCTTCGCCACCGGCGCGCGCAAACCGGCCGATTTCCGCATCGACAAGGAAGGCGGCCAGTACTTCGTCTCCTTCAGCCGCGGTGACCAGTGGCAGCGCGAACCCAACGCCCTGCACAAAGCCACCCGCAGCGAGATCAGCCGCTACTTCCGCGATGACGCCGAGCAGATCGACAGCGCGTTGATCCGCATGGCCGGTGGCTTCGGCATCTTCCACTTCAACAAGGGCGCGACGCTGAAGGGCAAGGCCAGTGATAGTGACTACATGGCGCTGATGCTGATCGGGGCTGGGCCCGTATACGCGGTCAAGTGCCCGTAAGACGCAATGATTCTGATGGCGGCTCAGGGCAATATGAGCACATCCTGTCTTCTTTGAGGAGCGATGCCAATGCTGCTGTTTCTGCTGCTTGCGTTAAGCGCGCCGAAGACCCAGGGTGCCTATGACGAAGTCCGGGAACTGCCCGACGGCCAGACACTGATATTGCGCACCCTGGACTGGGATCTCGGCGATGGTCGCCACGAGCGCGTTACCGTGCATTGGCTGCTGCAGGAAGACGGCAGCCTGCGCTACGACTTTGATCGGCAGCCACCGGAAACCCAGGAGGTCCACCGTCAGTCGTGCGCGCGAGTAGGCATGCAGCCGTCGCGTGGCGTCGGCGTGATTTCAGGGGAAGGAACCACACACGGCTACAGCTGCACCAGCCAGCGGTAGCGCCGAGCCCACGCTCGGCTCCGCCATGCCGGCACCCACGCGTGGCGTGGATCTAGCGCAACAGCAGCCACACGTGGCCCCGGCAACAGCTGCGGTACCATGCCCTCCCCCGAACCGCCCCGGTACCCGCCGTGCCTCATTACACCGGCCCCCTGCTGACCCGCGACAGCGCTGACACCCTGCGCCGTGCCCATGACAAGGGCGCTGCTGAATGGCAGGGCTCGCTCGACCTGGGCCTGAGCCAGGACAGCGTGGCCCTGAACGCCGACGGCTTCTACTTCCGTGGCCAGCGCTACCCGTGGCCGGGCAAGTTGAAGGACCGCACGCTGTACTACTGGGACGGCGAGGACTTCGCACCGATCTCGCGCTACAGCGGTTCGCTGATCAAACTGGTGCCCACCGAATGGGGCGCACCGACCTTCGAGATCGACGGCATCAAGATGCTGCCGACCTCCAAGCTGTCACCGTTCGAGGATGCGCGCCGCAAGGTCGAGCTGGTCGCCCCGGCCGGCAAGGTCATCCTCGATACCTGCGGCGGCCTGGGCTACTTCGCCGCCTGCGCGCTGGAGGCCGGTGTCGGCCAGATCCGCTCGTTCGAGAAGAACGCCGATGTGATGTGGCTGCGCACGCTCAACCCGTGGTCGCCGGATCCGGACTCGGCCGCCGCCGGGAGCCGTCTGCAGTTCAGCCACGGCGATGTCTCGCAGCAGATCGAGCAGGTGGCAAGCAACAGTGTCGACGCGATCCTGCACGACCCGCCGCGCTTTGGCATCGCCGGCGAGTTGTACTCGCAGGTGTTCTACGACCACCTCGCCCGCGTCATCCGCAAGGGAGGGCGCCTGTTCCACTACACCGGCGCGCCGAACAAGCTGACCAGCGGCCGCGACGTGCCGCGCGAAGTGGCCAAGCGCCTGGAAAAGGCCGGTTTCAAGGCCGAGCTGGCGCTGGACGGCGTGCTGGCCGTCAAGCGCTGAGCTTCATTCCGAGTCAACCTTCGCCAGCTTCATCACCCACTTCGGCACTTCCGGTTCACCGGCGTAGAAGTCTTTCGGCTTCTTCTCGGCCATCGCCCAGCGGTGCAGCCAGCTCGGGCCATAGCGACCGCTGTAGCCCTCGGCGCCACGCCCGTAAGCAGGATCGCGCATCGCCTCATCCAGTGAAATGAAGCGATAGCCGCGCCGCTTCGTCGCCGCCACCAGTTCGGCGAAGGTGGCTGCATTGAGTTCGTTGGCATGCATCAGCCACACCTGCGGCAGCGCGTAGCCCAGCAGCGCCTGCGACTGCTTCTCGTAGTAGTCCAGCTTGTTCAGCATGTAGGGCACATAGCCCTTGCGCAGCTGCGCCAGCATCGCCTCGCGCGCCGGGGAATCAGGCTGCTCGTTCATCACGTTGGCATAGGCGAAGGCCCACACCCACTCACCGTTGTCGACCGTCACCGGCGCCACGCGGTAGCCATGCTGCTTGAAGAACACGTCCATCTCCGCGCGTTCTTCCGGTGTGCGTCCGGCACGCAGATAGGGATGGCGCATCCACTGCGGTTTCAGTCCGCGCTCGGCCAGCAGCGGCCGCAGCACCGTTTCACCACGCAGAAAATCCTGCTGGAACGCAGGCCCCCCCCTGGCGTTCAGATCCATGTGCGAATAGGTGTGGTTGCCCAGCACATGCCCGGCGTCCAGCCAGTCGCGCAGCATCTGCACCCGCGCGGGCTGCACGTGTCCGTTGATCTCAAGCTTGTTCTCGTTGACGAAGCCGACCACCGGCACCCCCGCCTGGCGAAGCTGGGCCATCAGCGCTTCGTGCCGCGATTGCAGGTCCGGCGGAACGATCTCGTCCACCCGCGCCCACGGCAGGTCGTCGATGGTCATCGCGATCCGGCGATCCACCTCGGCGGCGTGTACCGCCAACGAACACAGCAGCAATGGCACCGCACGCAGCAACCAACGCATCAGCACATCCTTGCAGGGGTGAAGTGCTGACTCTAGCGCGATTGCGGACGCGCGGCCGGTCCCACACCCGCTATAGGCCGGGCGACTGCACCTGACGTTCGCGCACGATCGCCCGCCACAGCATGAATCCCGCAGCCATCGCCATCAGCATCAACGCGACCAGCACCAGGGCAAGATCATCGGGATTGCGCAGCAGCGGTGCATGCTCATGGGTGAGGATCTCGAACACCACCTGCTGCGCCTGTGCCAGCGGCAACCGGCCCTGCTCGCCCAGCTCCACCAGGCACGCCGCTGGGGACAGCTTGGCCACGCCAGTCCATGCCAGGTCGTACAGGTGCAATGCCCTGAGGGCCAGCGCCAGGATCGCGGCGTGCAGCGCCATCAGCCCCCAGTTGGCACGTCGCAGGCGTTCCGACAGGCGGCCCAGCCGGTAGACGCTGATCGACATCGCGCCCAGCAGCGCCAGTACCACGCCCGCCATCGGAATCCACTGCAAGGGTTGCCACGGTGCAAGCGCAGTGGACCGCGCCAGCAGTTGTTCGGCCACCTGCATGCGCGCGACAGGGTCGGGCCCACCGCATGCATCATCCACCGGCTCCAGCAGCAGTCCCACACGGTAGTGGAAGAAGCCGACTGCAAGGGCTACCGCCAGCAGCGCCACCACCTGCAGTGCCAGCAGGATCGGGCCAGGACCACAGATACGACAGAAGCGGGTAGCAGCAGAGACCATCGGTTCATCCATGACAACAAAGGACCATCCTAACCAAGCGCCCTGTGCTTGTCGGCTGGCGGATACGACAACCGGCGCGCGGTCCCGGTAGGATGTGGATGAGCATGGATGGTCGTATGTAGAGGTGTTGTGGATGGTCACGCTGTATCTGTGGGTGCGAACGCTGCTTCCGCTGCTGGCGTTCGTGATCGCCTGGATGCTGCTGTCGCGCCTGATCAAGGCCCGCGTGGCGCGCCTTCCACGGGTTCCCTTGAACCTGCCCGAGCACAGCAGCAGCCCGCGCAGGAAGGACCGGCGCATCTACGCGCGCAAGCTGCGGCGAAAGCCAGGTCTGCGTACCGCAACTCGCCCGGCCTCCGCGCCGCGCAGCTGGAACCTCGCAGCGGTGTTCGTTTCGCTCTTCACGTTGATCGCCACCGTGCTGGTCGTGCCGGATGGCGCGCGCTTCCAGGTCATGGTCGAGAGCATCACCGGCTACCCGGCTACGATTGCTGAAGTACATGTTCCCGCTGCCGGGCAGCCCCTCGTACTGCAGGCGTGGCAGCCAGCACTGGCGCAACTGTCGCGGCCGGTAACGATGCGCTACCTGATCGGACGCACCGGCGGCGAGCATGATGCGCACGCCATGCTACCGGTACAGGTGAGGCATCAGGGGGATCGCCTGCAGGTGGCTACGGCAGTGCCGGTGGATGCCGAGCTGCTGCGTGCAGAGCTTGCGCGCTTGGCGGGGCTGCCGACGGAGGCAATCACCGTCCGCCAGCGCGAGATCTCACCCTGGCTGGAACCCGGCTGGAAGCCCCTGGTCGACCTGTAGAGTCGAGCCCATGCTCGGCTGCTGTTGCAGTAGATCCACGCCATGCATGGATGGATGCAGAGCGGAGTCGAGCATGGCTCGATTCTACAGATCACGATCCGCGCGGCAGCTTCGCGGCCCACATGTTGTCCACCAGATTGGGATAACGCCGCCCGTTCTCTTCCGCGCGCTGCCGGGCTGCCTCCTTCTGCGCAGGCGACAACGGCTGCGACGTCTGGCCCTTGGGATTGGGCTTCTTCCACGGGGGCGTCTTCGGTTCACGCATGGGCGCAGCTTACTGCTTCAGAAAGTTCAACAGCGCCAGATTGAAGTGATCCGCATGACTGGTGTTGCAGCCATGCGGCGCGCCTTCCAGGATCACCACCTCGCTGCCCGCAATCGCCTCATGGGTGCGCTGGCCGGAGCCCTCGAACGGCACGATGGCGTCACTGTCACCGTGCAGGATCAAGGTCGGCACCGTGATCTTCTTCAGGTCATCGCGGAAATCGGTAGTGGCAAACGCCTTCATGCAGCCCAGCGCCGCCACCTGGTCGGATTGATGGCACAGCGCGATCGCCGCCTGACGCGTCTCTTCGGTCACCATCAACTGGCCGTTGGCGCTGAAGAAATCGCGGGTGAAGCCATCGAAGAACGCCTCACGATCCTTCTCAAGACCGCTGCGCATTTCATCGGCCTTTTCCTGGGTGAGCGGGCCATCCGGGTTGTCATCACTGCGCAGCAGATACGGCGGCACCGCCGCTGCAAACACCACGCTGTGCAGACGGTCCTGCCCATGATTGCTCACATAGCGCGCCACCTCACCGCCGCCCATCGAGAAGCCGACCAGGCTGACGTCGTGCAGGTCACGCTCCTCGATCACCCCGGCCAGGTCCGCTGCCAGCGTGTCGTAGTCATAGCCCTCGGCCGGCTTGTCGGAACGGCCGAAGCCGCGCCGGTCGTAACTGATCACCCGATGCTGCGCATCGCGCAGGATCGACACCTGTTGTTTCCAGGCATCGGCAGACAGCGGCCAGCCGTGGATCAGAATGATCGGGCGGCCGTCACCACCGGTGTCTTCAACGTGCAGGCGGATGCGGGAAGCAGGCATGGGAGCTCCTGTGGAAGGGGAGGCTTTCAGGCTATTGGCCGGCCCCTATCGCGACCGTGACGGAATCGCCGATCGCCATGACATCGCCTGCACAGGCGACGCCGCCGGAGCCGGGCCGTCAATGCGGGCATTCACTCCGTAGAAGGGCCGTTTCATCGGAAGCCGGCTGCAGCGGCCCAAACGCCATGCGAGCCTGCATGAACCATCCCCGGGAGTTTCGCCATGCTGCTGCTTACCTTGCCCCTGCTTGCTGCCGGTCTCGCTGCCGCACCGTCGCCCGCCGATGACCTGCGCCAACAGATCCGCCAGGCCGATACCCAGCTGTTTGCTGTGGCCTTCGAGGCCTGCGATGCCGACAGGGCCGCCGCGATGACCACCGAAGACATGGAGTTCTTCCATGACAAGGACGGCAAGTCAGCCAGCAACCGCGAGGACTTCCGCCGCAGCGTGGCCAACATGTGCAGCAATGCGCGCGAGGGCGGCTGGAGCCTGCGCCGTGAGCTGGTGGAACCTTCGCTGCAGGTGTTCCCCTTGCGCGACGAGCGGGCGCTGGAAATCGGCGACCACCGCTTCCATGAACGCGGCAAGGACGGCGTGGAGCGCTGGGTGGGCCAGGCCCGCTTCATCCAGGTCTGGCGCCGCGTGGACGGGCGTTGGCTGGCCGAACGGGTGATCAGCTACGACCATCGGCCGGCGGACTGACCCCTCGGGCGCGCTTCACGGGCCGGATCTATACTGACCGGGCCCACCACGACCCATCGCTACCGTTCGATCGCCATGCCAGAGATCACCCCCAACCACCCCGACTACGGCCTCAACCAGCAGATCCGCCAGGGCGTGGCCGCACTGGACGCCCAGCATGGCCGTCCGTTCGACCAGACCAGCGAGCGCCTGGCCGCCAGCCTGACTGTACTCGCCCGCGAGCAGGGCCTGCAGCAGGTCGACCATGTGCTGGTCAGCAATGCGACGGCCCAGCATCCGGCCGGGCACAACATCTTCGTGGTGCAGGGCGACCCGACCAATCCTGCGCATCTGCGGGCAATGATGCCGACCGCTGTGGCGGCGCAGATGCCGGTGGAGCAGTCGATGCAGGCGTTGGGGTTGACGGCGCAACAGCAGGTCGAGCCGCAAGCGCAGGAAATGCAGAATCCCACTCCGCGGATGGGGTGAGCGTCAGCTCATCCGCATCATGCTCTGCTCCTGCACGGCCAGTTGAGGCTCCTGACCTACCGCAAGCGCCTGCGCCTTCTGGTCCTGCTCCAGCTGCTCCACCTTGGCGAACGATTGCTCCACGGGTGCTTGCGCGGCCGTTGCGGTCTCCATGGATGCCCGCGTATGCGCCGGGTTCGCTGGATCGCCCTCGATAAGGAAGATCCGCTGGCCTGCCCCTGCATCTGCAGTGGCCTGGCTCAGCGCCACGTAATCCACCCGCTCGATACCCTTTTCCTTCGCCAACGCGAGCAGACTCGCAGAGATACGCTCGCTTGCATCGTCGTAGACTCGGCCATGCTGCTGGTCCACCTCCGCCACCTTGCTGCGAATGGACTCCAGCAGCTCCCTGTCTTTCTGCGGAAGATGCTGCTCGCTGATCAGGCGCTGCATAAGCGTGCGCTCCGGCATCGGGTTGCGCACTTCCCTGTTCAGCTCGCTGTCCGGAAATGGCGCGCGGATGCTACGGATCGCATCCACGTTGTCCAGCGGCTTGAGGTTGCCCTCGAAGCCCTTCCGCTCCATGCCCAAGATGTTATGACGATGCAGGCCCGCGTGATTCAACGCGCCCCAGGTGAAGTCGATGCAGCTGTTGCTGGCGCCGTTGTAGTTCATCTCAAAGCCATGCTTCGCAGGGGCGTTTCCAAACGCCAGCAGCTTGTCGTACTGCTCCTTGGAGATCTCCATATCACGTCGGTAGATCGGCTTCTGATACTGATCTGCATCATTGGTGTACACCTTGCCCGGGCCACTTCGGGCGCCATGCTCTTCCGGCGCGAATCCCAGGCTGTGGCTCGTCTTTCCATCGGAGACCGTGTAGTACACATGCCCGGCCATGGACGTTCCACCGGCCCGCAACGGTGTTCCGGGTGCGGCAACGTAGATGGAAACAATATAGCGATCATCCATGACGTACTCCTACTTGGCGCGGTGTGTGTAAGCCAACTGCAGTTCAGACGGAACAGCCTCCAGCCCCGCGGCCGGTGACAGCAGGCGAAGGCGCAGGCGGTAGTGACCGGGTTTCACCTGCTCGGCCCAGGCAAAGGTCACGGTGCGATAGTGCCCGTCCGGCCCAATCAGACCGGCAGCCACCAGGGACGCGTCGTCAGCACTGTCGGGTACTACGCCGGGCACATGCCCATCCGAGCCGACAGCCACCATTTCAGAAGGTTCAAAACCATTGAACTGGCGACGGGTCAGCGGCACCGGCTCAGTACCAACCTGCTCGACACGTTCAAGCAGCACTTCAGCCGGCAGTCCCTCGCGCACGAGGCGTTCGGCAGCCTGCGCTGCCTGTGCGTCATCCTCGCCTTTCACGCGAAGGCCGATCAGCAACGTGGGGGCAGCGTTCGGGCCGGGCGGTGTCAGTTCAAAATCGACCACCATCGGTTCATGCATGGCGGTGACCGGGAACGGTCGGATGATCGGCACGACGTTCTCCTGAGCTGTGGCCGCGCGGGTTTGGGGTGCGGGGGCCGCGGCGGGTTGGCAGGCCGCCAGCAGAACCAAGCATGCAGCGCTGGCCGTCCTCAACAGGTAATTCCGAAGTGTCATCCATGGACCTCGTCTGTAGCGTCTTCTGAAAATCTACACCAGGTGCGTAAGCCACAACGTGATGCCAGCTGGATTCCAGGGCATCGGACTGCGCCGTTCAGGTGAAAATGAAGAAGGGCAGGACGCATCGCCCTGCCCTTCCCTCTCACGCTGCCGAACAGCCTTACAGCTGAATCCGCGCCACGCTCTCGTCGGCGCCCTTGTCATCCTTCTCGCCGTTCTTGATGCTCACGTACAGCACGTTGTTCTTCGCATCCAGCGCCAGACTGTTCGGGTGGGTCGGCACCGTGTAGGTGGCCACCTTCTGGTAGCTGTCACTGTTGTAGGCCGTCACCGTACCGGCTTCGCGGTTGGTCACGTACAGGCGCTTGCGCGGTGCATCCAGCAGGATGCCCAGCGGGCCGGCGTCGGTCGGGATGCTGGCCAGTTCCTTGCCAGTGCTGCGGTCGAGCACCAGCACGCGCTGGCCCGGATGCTTGCTGACCAGGCCGCTGCTCTTGGCCTGGTAGCCACGCAGGAATTCCGAGCCCTGGTCGGTCACGAACAGGCGCTTGCCGGCCGGGTCCAGCGCGATGTTCATCGGCTGCTCGGCGGCGATCTTGTGCTGTGCCACCACCTTGTTCGAATCGGTGCCCACCACCACCAGATCGGCCAGCAGGTTGCTGGTGTAGACGCGCTTGTTGGCCGCATCCAGCGCCAGGCCCGGTGCCTTGGCATTGCCCAGGCCGTCGATGGTGTTGATCACCTTCAGCGTGGTGGTATCGATCACGAACAGCACGCTGCTCACGTCCGGCTGGCTGCTGTGGCCGGTCACGTACAGGCGGTTGGCCGCGCTGTCGACCACCAGTTCGCGCAGGTCGTGGGTGTAAGCAGCCTTGCCGTCCTTGCCGGTCTTCTTCTCCATCAGCTGGATGGTGCCGACGGCCTTGTTCTGCGCGGTGTCGACCACGGTCACCGACAGGTCCACGGTGTTGCCCACGTACAGGCGGTTGTGGGCGTCATCCAGCACCACGCCGAACGCTTTGCGCTCCAGCGGGATGCGGGTTTCCACGGCCAGCGTGGCCGGGTTCAGGCGCAGCACCTGGGCCGGGCCGGCGTCATCGCCAAAACCACCGGACGAGGCCACGAACACGGCATTCTGCTTCGGGCTGTAGGCCAGCTCGTACAGGCCCTTGGCCACCGCCTGGCGCTGCACGGCGGCGGTGGCACTGGCGGCGGGTGCGTTGTCGGCGAACGCGGAGGGCACGCCAAGGCTGAGCGAAACGGCAACGGCCAGGGCGGCCGAGCGGAAGAGAGGATTACGGAACATGCGAGCGTCCTTGAATGGGCACGGGAGGGTGTCCTGGCTCGCTGGGCCGTTCTACGACGGCCCGACCTGCATCTGTCTGCGCGGGGTGGGCTGGCTGGGTAGCGGGGGAATGGTAGCAGTTCTCAATTGGCGATGCGCCAATCGGTCTCGGCCACAGTGTGAGGACGAGAAACCGCTCGTTGGCATCTCCGCTCCCCGAAGATGTACGGCCTAAAGAACTTGGCCAACTCGCCGATTGCCACAGTGGGCAATCCACGTTTCGGAGCAAAATTGGAAATCAGGACACGCGCAAAAATCTACGCTTGGCTATTGCTGGCTGCTGCAATCAGCTACGTGGCGTGGTCATCATTGACGATATATACGCCCTTGGTCTCTAGTGAAACGGGTCAGACGTCGCTGAAGGAAATACGCGACTACAGCAATGAACTGGCAGAACGAATGCAGAAGACACGCGCCGAGCACAACCTCCCCTTCATTGGCGAGCAGCAGCTTACGATTGATCACGTTACAGGCATCAATCATCTGGCGGCCGACGCAGCAAGAGCGAGGCAAAGATACTTCGACCCTGAGCACACTTACGTTTGGAAGGGCATACTCGACGACATCAGTAACTACGTCCAACATCTGGACGGATTTGGATCCTCAGACCCAAATGATTCCAAGATGCGCCTTCAGGAACTGAACTCAGCACTCCTGCAGGTCTTGACCAATCGCGACAGGGCTGTGAAGACGATGGAGGGAACCAAGCAAATCTTCAGCGTTCATATTGGCGAAGCCAAGGGCTCGCTGTATACGGACATCCTGATGACGAAGACTTTGCTGGATGCCGGCGTGAACGAACACCTTCTGCTGACGACACAATCAAGTGCACCGCCATTCGAGGATATCGTCCGCTTGCAGAATGCGGAGTGGGCAGTATTCGAGCTGCATCAACAGTTGGGCCGCGACTACGAGCAAGCCAATCGAATCCCAACTGCGATTCGCCTGCTAATCGGGCGTTGATGACACAGCTCGTACAGCCGAGCAAGCAACCGTTGGCGCGGACTATTGCTCCTTCAACCGCAGCGAATCGGCCACATCGGTCTTGGCCGCCACTTCTGTAGCGATGCTGGCGCGGCGGTGCCCCGGGTCGTTGCGATCGCCCTGCACGATGAAGATGCTCTCGGCGGCATGGCTGCTTTGGGTCGGCTGGCTGAGCAGCACGTGGTCCACGCGCGAGAGATTGTTCTGCTTGGCCAGCACCAGCAGGCTGGCGCTGATGCGCTGGCTGGCGGCATCGAACGGGCGGCCATGCGCGGCATCCAGCTCGGCCACTTTCTGGATCAGCTGCGCGAACAGGCGATGGTCCGGATGCGAGGGGTCCAGCAGCGTGCCGGCCACTTCAATCGGCGTCGGCGGCGGCTCATCGCTGGCGCGGTCGCCCTGGCGATGGTGTTCGGCCTCGCGCTCGGGCATCGCATGGTGGGTTTCGGCATTCAGATCGCTACCCGGGAACGGCGCGGCAATGCACTGGATTTCCGGCAGGTTGAACAGCACCGCGAACTCGCCCAGATTGCTGCCGCCGTCCAGCGGCGCCGGCAGCGGATGCAGGCCAGCGTAGTGCAGCGCGGCCCAGACGAAATCGCTGCAGCGGTTGATGGTGGCCGGGCGATCCACATCGAATTCGAACTCGGCCGGTTCCTCGGCGAAATCACGCAGGCAGCCGTAATGCTCCTCAGTGATTTCCAGAGTGCGGCTGTAGTACGGGTCCAGATGCTCATCGGCATCGTCGTGGCGCACCTGCGCGTACTGCGCACCCGTGGGGGCTTCACCCGGCGCCTGGCGCGGCGGTGCGAAGCCGTAGCTGTGGGCCACGTCGCCTGCCGCCACCTGCAGGTACATGTGGCCGCGCGGGGAGATGCCTCCACTCTTAAGCAGGGTGCCGGGGGCGGCCAGATAAAGCGTTGCCGTGTAGCGTGTTGCCTGCTCCATGCCTGTTCAGCCTTGATGGGTGCTGCGGTCCTGGCTGGATGATGGCATAGGTGGGATGGGAGGCAGGTGGAGGAGCCCGGGGCCCGTAGTGGAGGCATGCTGAATGTGTGAACCAGCGAACGCTGAGGCACCGGATGCAGATATGGAGCGTGACCGGCTCTGTGGAATACGCCGCAGAACCTGTCCTATAGTGCCTCGTACACCTCAAGGAACGGCCGCATGAACCTGCCACCGCCGGGCCGCTGGTTGGCCCTGGCCATCGCCTTGGCAAGCAGCACGGCCTGCAGCAAGGCCCCCTCCAAGGAACCGGAGCACCGGGAGACCCCCATGACCGACACCGCACAGTCCCACACCGTGGACGGCTACACCTATACCACCGCCCCCGTGGAAGCCACGCTGGGCCCACACCGCTACGCCTTCCCCGCCAACCTGTACGACGACCAGATGGGTCCGGCGGTGGGCGGCGGCATCGGCCTCACCCTCCTGTGGCCCGACCTGCAGGCGGCACCGCCGGGCACGCGCGCCTCGCGCAGCATGTCCGACCACCACCGCGCCATCAGCCTGTCGCTGGATTACATCGACGCCCTCCCCATCGCCGAGCTGCTGCCGCGCAAGACCAGCACCGAAGCGACCACCGAGGACGGCTCGATCAACCGTGACGACCCGCGCCGCCGGCTGGACCTGCGCAACGCCGGTACGCCGCACTTCGGGCTCACCCCGTACGTCATCGACGAAGCCCGCATGACGCGGTTTTCCGAGGCGTATGCCGCGCAGCGCGGCGCGCCGCCGGTGCGCACGCCCGAAACCGACCAGGAGTGGTACATCGCCCGCGACACACAGGGCGCGCTGGCCACCTTCATCACCTGCAATCCGCCGCAGGATGGGCGCGAGGGGCTGACCGTGCAGGGCACCACGCTGGTGGATGACCCCGATGTGCCGGTGGCCACCTGCACGCATACCTTCACCGACCCGCAGGATGGGCTATCGGTGCGCGCGATCTACCCGCGCGTGCTGCTCAAGGACTGGAAGGCCGTGGAGGACGCCACGCGCGTCCTGCTGGCCCGCTACAAGCTGCGGTAACCGACCAGGGTTCAGGAGGAACGACACATGGGTGAATTGACCCGCAAGGATCTGGAGATCCTCAGGGAATACGCAGACAGCGGAAACCGCGAGCGCTACTGGAGCTACCTGGCGCACAAGGAACATTCCGATGGCTACGGTCTGCTGGCCCTGGGCGTGGTGCGCAACGACAACCTGCCGGGCCAGGTCGCCAACGCCTACGCGCAGTCGCAGGCCCGTGACCAGCACGACCGCAACCCGGCCCTGCAGAACCGCAACCTGACCGAGCGCGAATGGGAGGCCTTCGGCCAGACCCTGCTGCACCGCGACCTGGAACGCCGCGAGCACTGGATGGAGGCCAAGCGCCCCGATCTGGCCCTGAATCTGCCCGGCCGCGATGTGCAGCAGGCGCACGATGAAGCCTTCAAGCGCCACCACCTCGACCCCAACTGCTGGACCCCGCGTGTGCTGCTGGAAGCCACCCGCAAGGAACGCGGAGAGGGCAAGGCCGAGGAAGTCTGGAAGGAGATGCTCAACAACGATGTCGGTGGTACCCAGCGCGCGGCCAACACGCTGGGCAGCGCGTACCTGGCCATGCCCTTCTGGAGCGCCACCGGCTATGTCGGCCGGCTGGGCCTGTACGAAGGCTCGCTCATGGCTGAGGCACTGCCCAGCAGCGATCCCAATGTCATCGGCTCGCGCAGTTCGTACCACATGTATTCGGAAAAGGAGCAGGCCTGGTACCTGCAGGTGCCAGGCAGCATCCCACTGCGTGAGCACAACCCGAGGATCATCGCCTCGCTGGACGACGCCCGTGCCGTGCGCCTGGAGCGCGCGGAGAAGGCCACGCACTTCCACCCCGAGGACAGTTACCGCACCCGCCTTGAAACGCCCAAGGTGGTGATGAACGAGCCGCTGGAGCGCGATGGCCGCGAAACGCAGCTGGCCGCCAACCGCCCCGACCACGCCAACGATCCGGTGTACCAGCAGATCCGCGGCCAGGTGGCCAGCCTGCAGGCCGAGCACGGCCTGGTACTGGGCAACAACCCTGATGGCGTGACCGCGCGCCTGGCGGTGCTGGCCAAAGAGAACAACCTCAGCCAGGTGGACCACGTGATGCTCGGCAAGGCCAACGGCCCTGGGGGTGCGGGGCAGAACCTGTTCCTGGTGCAGGGCGCGCTGGATGATCCGGCCCACCTGCGGGTGGCCATCTCCGCCGAACAGGCCGTGCAGGCGCCGGCCGAGCAGAGCTACCGGCAGCTGGACGCACTGGCGCAGCGTCAGACGCAGGATGTGGAAAGCGCGCAGCAGGTGCAGCGGGAGGGGATGCGGATGGCGTGAGCCTTCCGTGGGCCAGGCAGGGGGCAGCGCATGCGCCCTGCCCGGCCGACCCGGTCAGTCCGGCAGCAGTTCGATCCGCCAGGTATCCAGCAATGCCTGCACATCCTCGCCGCCTTCCGCACGCGCTTGCAGGTGCCCCAGAAGATCCTGCTGGCGCGGCTGTGCAAAGACCATGCGATACAGCGCCAGGCTGCTCTTCAGCCGATCAAAGCGATGCTTGTCCTGGCTCAGAGGAAAATGGAACACCTTTCGCTCGACCGCCACACCGCCCGGTGCCTCGCAGATCCAGTAGGGAATCAAGCCCGCCAATGGCGTGTCCTTGTGAGGCAACTCTGCATTGGTGAATAGTCCCGCCCATGGGTCACCGGCGGCCTGGTCGGCCACGAACCCTGCCAGCCGCGCAACGTTTCGGCGGACGGCCAGTCCTTTGTAGCGATGAACGCGCCCCTCCCGCTGCTCAAGATCCACCGGATTGCCAGGCAGGTTCCAGTGAACGATTGAGTGGCACCAGGAATGGAAGTCCAGCCCTTCCTGCCCCACCGAAGTGGATGCGAGCACGAAGGGACGGAAGGGCGAGTTGAATGCATGCTGCAACGCGTCCTTGCGGGCAACCACCTTGTCGTCCTCGGTGGCATTTCCGTAGCGCATCGCATACCGGCAACGCAATGACAGCGCATCGTCGCGCACGAGCTTTCCATCCAACAGCTTCACACCCTCAGGGTGAAGCTGGCTTGCGCGCACGTGGCCCGCATCACTCACGCCCTTCGCGATGGCCTGAGCATGGGTAGATTTCTCGTCCGCTGCGTTCTGCTCGTGCAGCAGATGCAGGTACTCATCAAGCAAAGCCTGCAAATTGCCTTCTGCGCAGTAGGCCACCGCCCGCCGCCAATACACCCCACCTTCCTCGTGAGTGATGATGGCGACCGCTTCGGGCATATTCAGCTGTCGGCGGAACACGTCCGCAATTTTTATGGCGGCCTGGCGAAGGTCGGCCTCATTGTCTCCCGGCAGCAGGCGCAGCAATGCACGCAAAGCGCACACACCTGGTGCCGCCAATGCGAGATCAGCCAGTACCTCGGCAATGTCGTCGGGACGTGGCCCAAGCGTCTGCAGAGAGGGCTCGTCAAAACCGCGCCCCCATACCTGTCGCCAGTAAGCCACATGACGGGAGAACCCCTGCCCTGAAACGCTGGCGCCACCGTCTTCCTCATCCTCACCCGCACCAATCGTCAGGTCCTCCGAACCCCAGCACGGGTCCACATGCGATTGGACATGCGCACGCTCAAGCAGAAGCAGCGTCAACCAGTACCAGCGCACGTCAGGCGGCCCCGAGTGCCTGGACGCTGGCAGGTCAAGCGACTCCATCCTCTCCCTGATCCGACCGGCAGCCTCACGCCTGGCATCTGCCAAGTGCAGCGAGCCACCTGCAGCGACCGACATCGCCAAGGGATCGACCATTGTGGCCAGCGCGAGGGAAGGAACCAGCAGAGTGAGCGCGTTCATGTCCTCATGCCCGCTCTTGCCGCTGTTGAAGCGCAAGCGAGCACTCAGGCTCTTGCCAGGCGCGTCGTATCCGGGCTGGAGCGCATGCCCCGCCATGGCCAATTGCTCGGCATGGTAGGAAAGAAGGCCGGCAATCGCATCAGGAACCATGTTCCAGCTTGAGAACACCAGCGTCTTGCTGAAATGGGATACCTGCGCGTACGCACCCTCTCCTGCCCAGTAAGGCATGGAAGGAGGAACCCACAACAAGCGCCAGCTGCCCTGGTCCTCCATATCCTTGGCCAGCACGTCCATTCTCGGGTTTGCCGCCACCAACGGGCTGTACCGCTGCAGCGCATCCTGATCCAGCGTCCTGTACTGCGGATGCTGGGACAACGCCCGCCCCAGAGCCGCCTTGCCCTGTCGATCCATCATGCGGCGCTTGAAGGTGTATCCGTCCTCACGCATGAAGTTCAGCAGGTAGGGACTGGAGCGCCAGAACTCCATGACATCATTCGTCCCCGCCGCTCTTGCAAGCGCATCCACGCAGGCGTAGTCCGCCAGGTCCTCCGATGTCAGCGACAACGGAAGCGGGACATCCCTCACCATCGCATCGCGGCCCCGGGTTACACCCACGCGCTCGGTCCGGCACATCACCTTCTTGAGCCGACTCTCGATTGCACCCTTGAGCACACGTGCATCATCCTGCGATGCCCCCACGCCCACCAGCGATGCACGGAATGCGGCGAGGTCAGCGCGGAGCGCGGTCACCTCTTCCGGATCATTGAACAGGAATGACGCCGTTGCCAGGAAGTCGCGGTAGTGATCCTCCTGCTCCTGCTGGGCGACGAACATCTTGTAGGGCGTGGCCGAAAGCAGGAGCACGCGAGGCTTGTTCTCATGGTCGAACAACTCCTGCGCCAGCTTTGCAGCAGAAGATGCCGGGGCAGCCTCGTCATCGGAGTCAGGATCCTGCACGGCAAGAAGCTCGCGGAAGCGCTGGAACTCATCCAGCACCACCAGATCAGGCTTCAGTGCCTTCAGGCAACAGTGCGCCAGCGTGGTGCGCAGCCAGGACGTCAGCTCGAGGGCTTCGGCGCGCTCGTCACTGTCCAGTGCACGCGTCCGCCGACCGGCGTGCCTGTCACAGACTTCGACAAGCTGTCTCAATCGCTTCTTGTCCAACGACTTGACAAACGTACGGGTGATGGCCTCATCCGGTTCATCCACGCCGTCCTCGTGCTCAAAATGCTGCCGCCAGCCATCTCCCAGACCGCCACGCAGCACCCAGGCCAAGCCGTTGGCATTGAGCCTGGATACGCCCTGCAGCATGCGATGGATGAGCACGCGCTCGCGGGCCAGTCCTCCACGGCTGGTTGTTTCAAACGAAGTACCTGGTGTGAAACTGATGAAGTTCACACCGTCGCCTTCCAGACCGCCATCGGCAAGCGCCAGCGGCAGCAGGGTCAACCGGGTAGCGCGAACCGCTTTGGTCGAACGAAGCCGAAGACGCTCCAGGTTCTGCGATGCGATGGAAGCATTGGAGCAGATGTAGATGATGTCCATGCGCTCTTTGCTGGCTGCCTTATGGGCAACCACGCGCGCGATCAGACCTTTGGCCACCTGCGTCTTGCCCAGCCCCACCTCATCGGCGACCAGGAAACGCAGTGCCGGATCGTGATCTTCGTACATGCGTCGGAACGCATAGTTCACCGTCCTACGCTGGAAGCCCTTCAGCCGCTCAAGAACGGGGGTCGGATCCGAAAGATCTGTATTCCTGTTCATTACGCAGCCTCCTTGCCAATAGCGTTTCCCACAACTTCCCAGAGGGCCAGGAAATCATCGGGCAGACAGGGCTGCCCATCGAACTGCTTGTCCTTCAACCGCTTCACCATGCGATCAATCGCTTCAAGTCGTTCAGGCTCGCGGGAATAGATCCGCAGCAGCTGTTCAAACAGCGGGTAGTTCGCCATGAGGCCACTCGCATCCCTGCTGCCGCCGCCGCTGCCTTCGGATCGATTGCGCGCTCCACAGCCTGCGGCCTGGGGATCATCCAGCAGCAGCGCGAGATAGCGCAGGAACGCCGCGCGGTTACCCAGGAGTTGTGCCACCAGCGCGTCCGCGCGGTCGTCTGGAGCGCCTTCCAGTGAAACTTCCAGCGCGAAGCGCAACGGCGGGACGGCCAGCTCCTCGGCGCGGGTACTGTTGGGCGTGACCTGGAAGCCAACCAGCGAACTCACCTCATGGCCGGCAAAGGTTCCCAGATCAACCTGACCCGCCTGTACAGCACGGGCCCGCTCGGAAACCACCGCCAACGGCCACGCGTGCAGCGTGGCACCGTCAAGCGGAAGGCCCGGGCACGAAAGCGCGAGGTTCCATCCCGAGACCGGATGGGTTTCGCAGTGCAGCGTCCAGGCGGCAGCTGCAATCTGGCGACGGATGGCCTCCAGCTGGTCCTGCAGCTGGCGACGCTCTGCGCCCTCCGCATCTTCGCCCTCACCGGGCGTGTACGTGTCCAGCAAGGGCTGGAGATGCTCGTCAAGCCACTGCCTCGGCGCGGGAATCCTGCTCACCGGACCGCTCAGCTCCGCAACCACTTCAACGTTGCTGCCGTTCTGCACAACCGCGTTGGTGTAATTGGCCGAACCGACTGCAACGTGCACCCGTTGGCCGCGCTGGAACACGGCCACCTTGGCGTGCAGGCCCTGCAGCGTATCGGCCTGTCCAGCCTCTTCGCCTTCGGAGAGCAGCGTGTCAGGCTTCAACACGTAGGCACTGTCATCGGCCAGGCAGGCGCCGGCCGGAAGCCTATCCAGCTCATCGGCGCGACTCACCAGCATGAAGTCGCCGTTGCAGTGCTCGCGCAGCGTCTGCAGCGCGCCAGCGCGTACGAAGGGAGAGACGATCAACACATCCTGGGCCTTGCCACCGCCCTCGAGCGGACTCCACGGCACTGCCCGCTTTGCAGTACCCAGCACGTGGAACGCCAGCTGGGTGAAGCCCGGAGGCTTTTCCCAGTCAGCGCGCTCGATGTCCTTCGCCAACGATACGATCATCGCCTGCCGCTCCAGGTCCGGCGACGCCCCTTCGGTATTCAGCGGCAGCCAGCGCAGGAAGTCCGCCAGCGGCTTGTTGCTGGCCTCCTTGGCCTTTCCCGGCACACCATCCAGGCGCAGGCTCACGTCCCAACAGCGGTCCCAGGTCAGATTGCGGGTCAGCACCAGCAGACGTACGACGGTGGCAGGTTCGGCGGCCGCATCGATGGCCACATAGCGCAGCGCCCAGATCTTCGGGTGGAAGGCGCCGCCGTGTGGGGCGCAGACCTCATGCACCATGCCCTCAGCCAGCACCGCCAATGCGCTGCCTGCTGGCGGTGCTTCCATCCGTCCCCGTTCGCAGAACACCGCAAGCCTGCGGCTTGCCCGGCGCAGCCCTTCCACGAGGCGCAAAGGATCTTCTTCGGCGCTGTTGTCGTGGTCGCCGAGCAAGGCGAAATGTGCAGGCAATCCCAGCAACGCGCCCAGCGACAGGCTGTACGTAGTGGCGACGCCGGCATCAAACCGGTAGCCGCTGGGGGGCTGCAAGGCCTCGGTCAGAGTACTGCGTGCAGATGGATGGATCATGCGGCCTCCAGGCCGTGCAGGAGGTCGGCAAGGTGACGGCGCGTGATGCCCCACCGGTAATTGAGGATTCCGAGGCCGGACGCACCGCTCCAGCGATCGAGGTTTTCAGGATTGAAGCGCGAGAGATTGCCTTTCAGCGAGCGCTCCCGCTCACGCACGAGACTGCGTGATTGCGGGCTGTCGGCCTGGCCGGCCTTGACCAGCGCAAGCCAGCTGCTCACGAACTCGCGGGTGCGCGGATGAATCGGACGCCCCACCCGTTCCACCTGCTCCCAGAACCGCACCATGTCCCATTCGCCCAGCTGCGAAGCCGGAACGCCGTCGATCCAGGTCTTCAGTTCCTGGCCGTACTCCTCACGACGTTCATCGTTGGAAGACGCCTCCGCCAGGGCAAGGTTGTAGACCAGCGACGCACCGTTGGCGAGACGGGAGAACTGACGCGCGTGTTCCACGAGCTCACGCAGCGGCTGCGGAGCCTGGCGGATCTGTGGATGCAGCCATGGGAACCCGGCGTCGGCACAGTCGCCCAATCGCCCCTTGTCCTGCGCCAGCCACACCAGCAGGGTCTGCGGGTGATGAACCTTCCATTGCTCGCGGATGAACTCCGCCTCGTCCGCGGTCAGGGACAGCGATCCCTCTTCCAGTGCGGCCACCGGTACGAGCTTCTCCAGTGAGGGATGCCAGGTCTGTGCAATCAGCTCAGCGTCCTCCATCCCGTCGTCGCGTTGCTGCTTCCAGCTGCGCTCCCTGCGAATCTGCTCGATGGCCGAGAAGTAGTCCTGCTGGGAGCCCGATCGCGCGAAGATGCCCCAGGAGCGCATGCCCGCCCAGTAGACGGAGCTGGCAAGGCGCTTGAGCGTGTGGCCGGAATCACGACCGAACGCCCCGTCCTCCGCCGCCAGGCAATCATTTAGCTTCAGCTCATCCTGCCGCGCACGCTCTGCATAATCCCTGGGGCGTACCGAAGAAGCCTCCAGGCCCATGAACATCCTCGGCAGCAGAAGCATGTATCGCAGCCGCGTCTGGATGACGGAGGTGCCGGGGAACAGCTGGTCGGACAACGCATCGCGGATACCGCCAAATCCGAGCTCGTCGCGGGTGCCGGGCTGGTCCAGAAGAGCCAGCAGCGTAGCGCTGCGTGCCTGTGCCGCAGCGTCATGGTCGAGCCATGTCAGGCTGGAAGGCATCTCAAATCCTCCCGCAGGCGCGTGCGCGCGTGGATGCGCGGCGCGATACATGGCGCGTGCATTGGGTCTGCTGGTTCATCACTTTCCCCTGTTCCTGTTTCTGGTGTGGGTGACGCTTGTATCTGTGCTGCTCGATTGCTCTTGCATGTGCCGGCCAGCCATTCTTCCGATCAATGCGTCACTGGCTGTCGCGCCCTCAAAGAGGATGGACCAGCAGGACGCACCATGGGCAGGGATGCCCCCGCCATTCATACGGAGGCAAGCCGCCCATGTGGGGACGTACACAACGTTGGACCTATCACTGCCCAGCCTGCGGTTGGCTTCGTATCACCCCGCCAGCGGGGGATGTGCGTCTGCCGGGGCTGACGCACTTCTCCCATTGCCCGCAGTGCAGGTCACCCGCCGTCTCTGGCCGCCCCACCCGCACCCTCGACCACCTTTGGAATGGTCTGCCTGAGGCCTGGCGGAAGGCAGGCCCCAAGCCATAGCGACATTCAGGCAAAGACAGGTCATGCCAGGCCACACCCGCATCAAGCGGGCGTGAGCACCCGTCTTGCTGCATCGAGGAAAGCGGCATTGATCTGGTCCGCATCGACAAGAAGTCTGGACAGGGCGTCGAGGTTCATCGCCGCGTTGATGGTCTCCACGTTCTGGGTTGCCGAACGCATGGTTGCCGCATCCTGGACATCTCCCTGCATCAGGTCCAATGCAAGCGCACGCGCGGCCGAGCGGCAGGCCTTCGCCGTCGCGATGGATTCGGTGATGGCACTGCGATAAAGCTCGAACACCTCGTTGATCCGATCCTCGACATGCTCCATCGGCAGACGACCCTTGGGACGTTCACGCAGGAAGTCCTGCATGGATTTTCCACGGAATTCGTACTCCTTGCCGTACTTTGAGGAGTAAACACTGATGCCCTCAACCGTGATTCCATTCAGCTCGATTTCGTCCTCGATCTGCCCCAGGATCTCTTCAATCTGATCAGCTGATCGCAGATCGGCCTTGTTCAGAACCACGTAGACAGGGCGTCCCTCGAAACCAATCTCCTTCAGGAATTCGATATCCGAATCCGGAGTCGTACCGTTGGCGTCAATTCCGATGACCCAGAAGAGCACATCCGACTTCCGCGAGTGAGACACGGCTACCGCGCGATCGCTCTGACTGAAACTACCCTCGGTACCCGGGTTGTAGCCGGGGGTATCCATCAGACAGATGTTGCCGGTGCGCTCGGTGTCCATGCTGGTACCGACGCTTACCAAGGGCATGATCCGCTTGAGGTCAAAGCTGAACTTCTCGACAAACGCACGGGACATTTCCTGGTAGAACCCGGCATCCAGATCAATGCAGCCGCCATTGAACGAATACGCCTGGATCTGCGTCTGCTGCGCGGGATACACGTAGCTGGGGATGACGGTTGCCGGCGTGACGCTGGAGAGCAGCTTGAAATCCTTGCCGAGGAAGCTATTGATGAAGGCCGACTTTCCGCTGCTGAAGCCACCGACCACCCCCACGACCGTGCGGCGGAAGATGTCCGGATTGGCCGCCATCAGGTGCAGCTCCTGCTGGATGGACTGCAACAGCCTCAGCGCCTTCGCTTCGTCAGCGAGGGACGCCTCGGCACTAGCAAAGCGCATGTAGTCATCATCGAGCAGCTTCTGGAAGGCTTCGATTCCCTCATTTCGCGGCGGCGGCACAGCAAGCAGGCGCGAAACGAGCGCAAAGCGGATCTGCGTTGCGGCATGTTCGGCCTGCAGAAGATCCAGGTCGCCACCCAACTGACGGCTCTGCTCCTGCTCGCTTTCAAGCGCAGCCTGGGTTGCAGCATGCTGCATGGACTGCACCTTAAGGCGGTCCTGGGCATCCACCAGGCTCGTCGTCAGTTGCGCCCGGGCCATCTTCTCGGCGCCGTAGCGCTGGCTCAGGTCCAGTTCGCGCCTGCCCGCTTCCTGAAGCTCCTTCTGCAGCTCCTGCGAGACCTGCCTCTGGGCATCGAGTTCGCCAGCCAGTGCCTGCTCGCGGGTCTGCGCATCGTCACGCTCGCGACTACGGGTGGTCTCACTCTCGGCCAGGGCCTCGGACACACTCTTCAGCTCAGTTCCCCGCTCCGCCAGAGCCTCCGATGCGCGTTCAAGTTCGGTCTCGCGCTCTGCCAGAGCCCCGGATGCGTGTTTCAGTTCAGCTTCCCGCTCTGCCAAGGCAAGCGCGCGTTGCTCCGCCGTGATGTTGAGCCGTCGATGGTCCTCCACGATGGAGATCCAACGCTGGCTGGCTGCATCCATCTGCTCCTGGATGGCGGTCACGTGGGGCCGACGGCCCCACGGCTTCCACCCGGCGAGGTAGGTAAGGTGCTGCGCGCTGGTGCCTTCGAACAACGGCCTGCCATTGTCACCACTCACTGCATTGCCTCCAGCTCCGCATCCATCATGGTCAGTGTCGCCCGCGTCTTTTCAGCGTCTTCCATCAGCGCCTGCAGTGCATCGAACTGAGCTTGAATGTGCCCAATGAAGTCATCTGCAACAGACTTTGGAATTGCCCTCTTTACTGTCTCAACATACTCGTAGACCGCAGCCTCAGCCGTTTCTCGCAGTGTCTCAATGGCGTGCTGCGCCTGCTCGAGGAACGTATCGGCCTCGCTACCCTTCAGCTTCATGGTGGATGCCTTCAGCACCGGTGCCCGAAGCGAAACCGGAGGAAACTCCACGCCATTGACGATGCTCTTCAGCGATGAATAAACCGCCTCGATGTCCAGCTCATCGTCCAACTGCCGTCGCGCCGTCTGGAGCAGTTCTGCAAACAGCCGCTTGCCAAATTTGGCCTGCAACTCAGTCGCTCTGCTGTCAAGATCTGTTCGCAGCCCACTAGCAAATGCCGATACGGCGGACTTCACAGCAGCAGGCAGGACGGTGCGGTTGTTCTCCTCATACTCCCGGTAGCCGCCATCCCAGAGTTTTCTTGCCACCCAATTGAAGGCGCCAGGAGACTCAGTGCGGCGGGTGGTTTTCTCGGTACCTACCGTCCTGCTCACCCCCGAATCGGCAGCGTCGTAGGCGCCATCGATGACCTCCTTCATGGCCTTCCTGAGGCCATTCACGAAACCAGTCTTGATACCCATGAGCTCATCATCCAGAGCCACCGTAAGGTTGAATTTGCGACGTTCCAGCCCTCGCTTGTTCTTCTTCAGCTCCGTCAGCCCGGCCTCACCAATCTCCCCTCTGCGCAAAGACAACTGTCTGCGCAGCTCACGCAGCAGCTCGACCTGCTTCCGCTCCTTGGCATCCAGCAGGTCCTGGCGCCGAGCGGCCAGCACGCGCGCTTTCGCTAAACGGGTCTGTTCCACCACCTCATGCAGACCGGCCATGTTGGCCAACTGATCGAGATTGGTGCGTGACAGCCCTGGATTGTCATCCCTGAAGTAGTCCGGGTAGGTTTCCTTGAGGTTCTGCCATGCCGTCAGGCGGCCACCTTGCCAATCCGCCACGCTGTCGAACTCGACGGACATCGAATGGCACATGCCGGAACTGTGGATGATCGCATCCTCACCCTTGTCCACCAGGCTCTGGAATACATCGCCAACCTCGGGGTTGGAGAGCTTCAGCTTATCCAGCACCTTGCCCGCATGGCCCGCAAGCTCCCGCCGCAGACCGGTCAGCGAAGCATGCAGCTGTGCCTGCATTTCCGAACCATGCAGCGTGTTGTCCACCTGGCTGGCAACCAGCACCAGTTCGCGGATGCCCTCGGCAGCGGTGATCCGCGCCATCACGTCCAGATCTTCCTGACTCATGAACTGCGCTGCCGGGCTGACGACAAACACCACATCGCAGCACTTCAAGAGATCATGGGTGCGTGCCTCGCGCGATGCAACCGGGTCATTCAGCCCCGGCGTATCGATGATGCGCAGCCCGCGCAGCGCCTCCACCGGCATCTCGATGTCGACGCTCTTGGTTACAGGCATGTAGCGACCTTCCGCGGCAACGTAGTCCGCCAGCAGCGCCGCCAGGCCCTGTACGTCGTCAGCCTCCAGCGGCTTGTCCTCCTTCAGGCGGGCCAACGAAAGGCCGGATGCTGTGATCTTCTCCCACTGCTCGTGCGAGGCCTGCAAGGACGGCTGCTGGGTGGCCAGTGCCCGTCGGGCACCCCGCTCGGCCAGCTCCCTGCGGCGCTCAGGGTCCAGGCCCGCACGCCCTTCCGTGCGTCGCAGCTCTTCGATCAGCGACTTCTCAAGCAGGTCGCTGTACGCAGCAGCGGCCTGCTCGATGTTGGCAAGATCCGCCTCGGAGTAGAAGCGCGCGGTCGCCTTGAACCGGTCGCCGTAGGTCAGCGTGGTCAGTGCTGCGGTCATCGGCGTCGCCGCCTGCGGCAGTACTGACTCCCCGTTGAAAACCAGCGCGTTGAGCAGCGTCGATTTGCCGGCCTTGACCCGGCCGACAATGCCAATGTCCATCAGGCGATTTTCGTCGTCCAGTCGCAACAACGCTTCCTTCAGGCTATCGATCGTGTCGATCTCCCACTGCGACGAAGCCCCGACGGCGCCATTGAGAATGTCGGCGTGTGCTGCAAGCCACGTGATCAACTTCTGCTGACGGTCCAGGATCACTTCAGCACTCATCGGGCGGACTCCAGCGCGACGACTTCGTTCGCAACGGAGGTCAGACCAGCTTCCGCTGCGTCAAGTGCTTTCACGCGTGCCGCGCGGGCAGGACTGCTCTGCTCGGCCACAACACTTTCCAGCAGCTGCCGTTTTTCCTCGATGGCCGTCTTGAACTCATGCACGGCCTGCTCGATCAGGCCATCAACCTGTGCCTGCAGCAGCTCGGGCAGCTTGGTCCGGAACTCGCGCTGCACCGACGGAATAACCTGGTTGTCGATGGTCTTGCGCAGCTCCTCCTCGCGGAGCTTGCGCGACACAAACCCGAGGATCTCCGGCAGGAAGATCACGACCAGCTCGATCGCCGGAGCCACGACGCTGGTGGTGACCGCCAGAACGGTGGTGATACTGCGGAAGGCGACTCGGGCTCTCTGGGTCTTCTCCCGATCATTCTCGTCATCACCGGCATAAGGACGCAGCAGCTTCTCGTCTTCACGCGCCTTCTGCAGGTTGCCCTGCCAGCGCTCGAGCGCTTGACCGGTCTGGGTCAGCGTCTCCTGCACGCGCGTCTGCATCTGCTGCGTCCAGTCCGGTCCGCCGACACTGCCAACCTCATCCACCTCGCGCTGAGACAGGGATTTGGCCAGATCACCAATCGCCTGCTGGCTCAGCCCTTCCATGCGTTCCTTGACCACACGACTCAAGCGCTGGCGGGAAATATCGCTGACGACCTGCGCAAACCGCGGGTTGTTGCCACCGGCAGCGGCCGCCTGCAGCTCACTGGAGGCCTCGCGAAGGGCCTGGCCTACTTCCTCAACGCACTGTTCGACCACCTGGCTCAGGCGGCTACGGCCCAGCTTGGCGACGAGGGCGTCGCGCTGGGCGTTCAGATCATCCAGGGCATCATTCAGCTGACGTACGCTGCGATCAATATCCGCATCGCTCTGATCCAACGCCTTGCGTGCCATTTTCACCTGGGCACGAGCGTGGGCAAGCTGGCGCGAGATTCGCGGCAGGAAGCGGCCGATCCACAGATCACTTGCACTGATCTTGGGCAGCAGACTGGCCAGTCCATTGCCCTGCTTGCGGTCGTCGCGTGCCATGGCCGGCGCAACGCCCAGGCGCAGCTCAAGCTGCTCCCGTACAGCCACTTCCACGGCATCCACTTCTTCGGCCGAACGCAGGTTCGCCTTGCTCAGCAGGATCGAGAATCCAGCCTCATAGGTCTGCATGGTTTCAAGCTGGCGCAGCGTCGACTCGGCCAGAGTACCGTCGGGCACGCTCACGGCCACGATGAAGTGCGCGCCACGCGGCAGATAATGGGCGATGGCCTTGTTGTGGCTGTCCAGCGAGGAGCCGAAGCCGGGCATGTCCACGAGAACCTGTGGATACAGCGCTTCCAGGCGCGGGTCGTCCAGATGCAGTTCCAGGTGCGTGTACGACGAGGCCCGCGGCTTGATGGACAGCAAGTCCTCCACGGCGAGCCGATCACTGCCACCATCGGCACGGTGCGCCAGAACGTGGGGATCCCGGCTGAAGCGCAACTCGGTGGCCAGCTCAGTCTCCGGGGTGATACCGACCGGGAGGATGTCCGCGCCCAGGAAGGTGTTGATCAGCGAGCTCTTTCCTGCACTGAACGCACCGATGATCGGTACCAACAGTTCGGCCCGCTGCATTTCTTCGGCGAGCGAGTGGTTTTCAGGCAGTTCGATCGCTGCGCTGTCAGCCAGCGTCGTAATCCGGTCCAACAGACCAAGGCATTGATTCTTAACAGCGAACATCTGTTTCCCCTGTGTGGCGTGTAGGTCGAAGGAGTAGCGCGGAAAGATTGTGTTGCGGGCGTGCGACATCCGGCGTCGCACCCACACGTCAGTAACGCTGTGCGGCGCTTCGGTGGCGAGCGGCGATATCGTCGGCCAGTGCTGCGGGAGCCAGAACGCGTACCGATGCGCCCAGGCCGAGCAGCCACCAGCGCAGTTGGGCGGAGTCATCGACGGTGGCCCGCAGACGGGGAACAAGACCGTCCCCGACGTCCAGCTTCTGATCACGGGAGAGCGGTGTCTCCGCCAGGTGCTGGGCCAGGGCTTCATCAAGCTCCAGCTCAACGGACAGAGGTCCCTTGCTCTCGAAGCCAGCGGCAACCCGGCTCGCATAGTTTCCGAGTTCGAAGGACTCAGCACCTTCGGTGTCGGCGTCGAGCATTTCTGCACGCTGTACCCGGTGCAGCGACAGCGTAGTGGTCTCCGTGCGCCCATCAATCCGTCCAGCCAGGTAACTGGACGTTCCACGCTGGATCATCCCGTAGGGATGGAAGACGTACTCACTGGCATCGCTACGGCCACGGGCCACGTAGTACAAGCGCAGCTGCTTCTCGTTGAAAAGCGCCTGGTGCACGTTGACCGCCACGTCGGTGTCCACCGCAGCCGGCAGCAGGGACTGGCTGGCTGGCACGACGGCGACCTTCTCGTGCCAGCGCCGCGTGGAACGCGTCGTGCGGACCGCCGCCAGCGTCTTCTCTGCCTGGTCAAAGAACGGCGTCAGTGCAGGCCAGTGATTGGCTGGCAACAGTCCCTGCAGGTTGCGCTGCGCGGTGAGCAGCACCACCGCCTGTGAGACGGACATGCCCGGCATGCTGAAGGCGGCCGCGCCGCGCATCCATGCCCAACCATAGGGTTTCTGAAGATCATTGCTCTCGATGGGGAACTGCAGCGACAGGGCGTTCAGATCCCGCTCGATGGTTCGAGTACCCCCCTTGTAGCTCTCCGCCGCCAAGGTCTGGGCGAGCTCCTTCACGGTGCGGTAGTGCGGAGCAGGCTGCAGCAGCTGCAGCAGACGCCACTGGCGCGCCAGCGAGGAGCGGTTATCGGTGTCCATGTTGCCAGTCCTTTGTATGTTTCCACGACATCCCAGCAGGGGATGAGCCGATTCAACCGAAAGCTGCGACATCTGATGTCGCAAGAAGCCACTTCGGCCAACAACGGGTTCCTTCCCTTGGTCTCGTGATTATCTTGAATCCGATCACGCTTTCACAGCAGACACAGGGCCATCTGCGGGTGCGGATGTGGAACGATGTGTGTTCCGATGGAGGCTCAAGTAATCCAAACGCAAGCCGATAGCGGCCGGCTACGGATGCCAATGGCACGGCGCTCGGCGGGCAGCGACGCATGCCTGCACGGGGCGCCTCGTGGTGGATCGCTCTGCAGCAGAATCTATCGCCAACTCGCGCGCGATGTCTTTAGGAATGGTCTGAAATCCAATCGCGCCGCCACGATCCCGGGAGCGCCGAGTATCGGCCCGGGTGACGCGACACAGGTTGTCGCACCCCTCTGCAGAATGGACGCCGAAGGATCGGAACAGGGGCATTGGACGCCCCGCTACTACCCAGGAGGAGGGACTGCATGTTCAAGATTATCGGTGCCACGGTGGTTTACGGTTTCGCGCTGTATGGGCTGGGCCGCTGGCTGACGGATCAGCAGCTTGTCGGCGCAGATGACTGAGGCTCGGCAGAGCATGTGGGGACTGGCGCAAAAGTCGACCTACCATTGCCGAGACTGCGGCTGGAAGCGGACATTGCCTTCGTCCGGGGATGCGCGTATCGAGGGACTGACCTGGTTCCGCGCCTGCCCCGAGTGCCGCTCCACTGCGCTGGCGTGCGGCAGCGCAGCCACTCTGGATGCGCTTTGGCAGGGATTACCCGAGGCTTGGCGGAGTGCGCGACGTTCGGAGTAGTTTCCCAGCCGGAGGTGCCATGCATAATGGCAAATCTTACAGGGGGGAAAAATGGATTCGACTGCTCTGAAGGAAGTGCATCGTCAGATTCGCGATGCACAACCGGACTCGACGCGCGTGCGCCTACACCGCGCCATCAGCTGGCTCAACCGCGCCGAACAGGAAGACGAGGATACGGACGCGCGATTCCTGTTTCTGTGGATTGCGCTGAACGCAGCCTATGCCCAGGAGTTCGGATTCGAGAATGCCGAGCGCGAACAACTGCGCAAGTTCTTCGATGCTTTGCTGAGGCATGACAAGCAAGGAAGCCTGCAGGACATCCTGTTCAAACAGTTTCCCGGGCCTATCCGAACCCTTATCGGGAATCGCTTTGTCTATGCACGCTTCTGGAAGGCACTGCGGGAACATGACAGCAGCGACCAGTGGGCAGAGCGCTTTGCCAAGGACCAGCGCTCGGCGCTGCAGGCCGTAGTTGAGCGGCGTACTGAAGTCGTGCTCTCCATCGTGCTTGACCGGCTGTACGTACTGCGCAACCAGCTGGTACATGGCGGGGCCACGTGGGACAGCCATGCCAATCGTGAGCAGTTGCGAGATGGCGCCGCCATCCTGGGCCAACTGGTACCGGCAATCCTGCATCTGATGATGAGGGACGACGCGCCCGACCTGGGTGAAGTCGCCTACCCGATGATCCACATCTGAACCACGGCACGGCCAGAGATTTCGGCAGGCCCGGCAACGCGGTTTAGGGACTGAGCGCATGGCTGGGACCCGCCCCAGCCATGCACGCTCCACGCCATCCCCCACCCCCAAGGGGATGATCATGCCCACGATCCTCGCCGGGCGGCTGGAAGGTTCTACCCACGCGCTATCACCCGCCACTACGACGTCGGCCTGGGCGCGGCCAGCCGGTCCAGGCGGGAGCCAGCCGGGGGATGGCCGCGATGCTGATAGCGCACCGGAATGGAAACCACGTATGCCCCGTTTGAACACCGCCCTGGCACTGAACCTCGTTCTGATGCTGCCATGGCCACAGCTGCCATGGCCATGGCGGCGGACCCGCAGGTTTCCACTGAAGTGTTTGTAGAGGCCGGCGACAACCCCACCCTCAAGCTGCAGCAGGCACCTGCCCTTGTGTATTCAACGGCCCTCGCCACGCCGCCCGATACCTTCCTGCAGGCTCCCATGGCGGTGCTGCTGGTTGCTCAATTGGATGAGCTGGGCCACGTTTCCAACGTGATGGTGGCGCGGTCCAGCGGACTGCGGGAGCTCGATCGAGCGGCCTTTACCGCAGTGGACCAGTGGCGCTTTGATCCGGTCGTGGTTGAGTGCGTCGCGCGGCATGCGCGGGTACGGGTCCGTCTGACCTTCGTGCCCACGGCCGAGGCGCCGCCCGGCTGAACCGCTGCTCCAATCTGTCGCGATTGGCCCTAGGCCATCGCCCTGGCTGCGGGCGCTCCTGCGCTTGGGGCCAATAGCGCCAAGCTCTTCAAGAGCGTTGCGGCGCAATCGCTTGCTGGCTTAACACCGTGTGCGACAATGCCGAAAGCGTCAGGACTGGCAATCATCAGTCCTGTGGTTTCTTGGCATTTGGTTGCTGCACGGGTATCTCTTGGCGTGCCACCGGAAAAGGGTGGCGCGGGGTTCGAAAGCCCGCTCAGTAACCTTGTGTTTTGCGCTTGTCAGCCGGCGTCACCTTGTGTGACGCCGGCTGGCAATCCGTTCGCGTTCCATGGCGGGCGGTGCGTGGGGGTCTTCGGACCCACCGGCATGGTTACTGTCCGGCTTTCGAACCACGCATCGTCCGCCGCCTTTATCTGGTGGCGCTGCTATCTGTCCTGTACGGAGCATTGCCATGACCACATCGGACTTCCGTTCCCTGCACGCGCAGTACGATCCGGAGAACGCCGACGCCGAGCGCGAACCATCCCCCGATCCCAACACCTTCGTCGCCACACTGCGCCGCATTGGTAGCGGTGTGGCTGCAGACGGTCAGCCTTGGCCGGAACGGCATCAACTGCCTGGGCGCTGTCTTCAGCTGGCGGATGCGGATTGCGCGCTGGCGGGGCTGCGCGTGGTGGCGGAGCTGATGCTGGCTGCGGAGCGGACTCGGCAGAATGGTGCGCCCGAGGAGTACGTGGGGGATCGGGTGATGGAAGGATTGAAGATGGCGTGTGTGGCGTTGACTGCGCAGGCTATTGAGCGGTTGCAGGTTCGGGAATAGAGCGTGCTTTGCTACGCACATCGAGTGCAACGCGCCGGATTGCATGCACGGCCCTAAGCATGCGCCGCTGTCTGAGCCCCTTAGCCTCCAACACTGGCCTCACTATGCCGAGCCAGACTTTACTTGCCCTGACTGCGGCAGCGTTACTAGGATTGATCATTGGCGGAGCGTACGCGCCAGCCACCACAATGAGTCTTGAGAACTACCCAAGGCTCACCGACTCGGAGTTTGCCCTGTTTCGGGCCGACGCCGAGAGCTTTGCCGAGGAGTTGGCTTGCCAAGGCATCACCATCGGAAAGCATGATCCAGGTGCACACTTCTTTGATCTGAGCCTACGTGACGATGCCATTGTGTTCGTGGACAACTCTGGGCCAAGAATTCTGATAGTCACCATATCCACGGTTGCAAGCTATGCAATAGAGCTACAGCGCTGGAAAGATAGATGGGGCTCAACCGAGGGACGCAGGAGGAACTTGAGCCCACCTGAGAACGGCTGCCCTAGGTCTGCGTCCCAATAGCCCCCATCTGCACCCTGTCCTGGCAGCCAAACCCGTCAGCCAATGACACAAGGAACCTGGTTCTGGCCAGAATCCTGGGCACCTAGCTTCTGGGACAGGGATCCAGGAAGGAACTCCCTTTCGAGGTGGACGCGCTCTACAACCGTCAAAAGCACATCCACGGTGTATTTGGCGGGCAACGGCAAGGCGGCATTTCAACACCCAAGGAGCATCCGCTAGTCATCGCGTTCACTGGCGAGGCTGGCGTGTCTCATGGCTACCATGACTTCTGGAACGACGACGAAGTCTTTCATTACTTCGGCGAGGGTCAAGTCGGAGACATGAAGTATGTGGCGGGCAACCGAGCAATTGGCGAGCACGCCAAGGATGGCAAGACGCTCGTAGTGTTTCAGATGATGGGCAAAAGGTTCCTTCGCGCGAGTCATATCAAACCGTGGGCGGATAGCACTCATAGCGAGCGCGTTGATGACGAGAACGGTCTTCTGCTGGCCCCGCATGCGGACCTGCTCTTTGATCGCGGCTGGATTAGCTTCTCGTCGGCCGGTCGCCTGCTGATTTCGAGCTGCCTACCTTCTGACGTGCAAGTTCGGCTTGGCCTGAAGTTGGATGCATCACTTCGATATAGAGACTTCTCCCAGAAGCAGCTCGGTTTCTTTGAGTTTCACCGAAGACGTTGTCTTTGATAGGCGCCGTCCACCGATACAGAAAGTTTGAAGAGCATGTCAGGCGCTATTGCAAAGATTGCATCAACCCTCGTCCTTTCCTGGTAGTGACGCGACCTGTTTTCGAAGCTGCTGTCTTGGCGCCGCCCCCGCTACTGTAGGCAAGGGCATCGAACCTCCCAAAACACATAGTTCCAGTTGGCATATTCGTCACGCCATTAACAGATATCGAAATATCTGCGAACAAGATGATCAAGAACGGCAGCACTTGTGTAGGCAGAGTATGACTGAAGTCCATCATTCTTATCCGCGTCTGCAAAATCACATACTGCCTTTAATCCTACAAATTTTGGACGAGGAGATGTCGCCATTGCGCACGCGGATGAGACGCCGTAAAGCTCCATTTCTAGCCCTAAAGCGGCGCGCTGTTGGTGTGAGACCTCTTTCGCAAAAGCCCTATCTGCTACCACAGCTGAGCCAGACGCAACGGGACCAATTCGAATTCTAAGATCATTTCGCGGCGGATTTTGCCAAGCATCTCTAATCGATCTCAGAATCTCCTTATCTTCCGACAACTGCTCAATCAGCGCCCTCAGTTCCGGCGAAGACTGAATTTGATGAGGTGCCATCTCAAAACCAGGCTCACCGTTGCCATCCACGATACGCTTCCCGGCCTGATAGTCCCAAACCGGATCTGCGAAAACCACATCGCCCAACTCCACCCTTCCAGAGAATCCAGCACTAATGCCTGGCATCGCGCAAATATCTGGAACAACATCCGCGATCAGTTTGCTCGCCAGCACAGCTGACGCCACCATACCCATTCTCGGAGCAGCGGCAGCAATGACCCTAACATTACCTTTCGCCGTACTTACGACGCCCTTTGAGATGAACGAAACATCATCGAACGGGGTCTCCGCCTCCCAGTTCCAGGGAAGCTTCTTCACGGCCTCCAACTCAGGACTACGAAGCGCGCATATTACGAGAACCTCTGCCTTAGATGTTCTCGTAGCGTCTTCTTTGCGCGCAGAGCGGAGGTAGTTAACACAATTTTTGACTCTCTCCACCCACCCATTGTCGGCCTCAGAGACCTTAATTACATTCCACAGCATCTCATTAAAGGTATCGACAGCGTCAGCAATGCCTTCATCGTACGCAGTGAGCCCAACAATGTTTCCCGGCCTTTTGTACTCACCACCCTCAGAAATATCCTCAAGCAGGTCAACGCAGACCTGGGCATCTGGATCATCTTCTTGACGGAAAGGGATAAGCACATCAAGAAGCAGCAGATCGTAGTAGTTATTTCGTAGAAACTGGCGTGCAGAGTATGAACATACTGCCACCTCGATATGATCCCGAGGAATTCCTGTCTCCATGAGAACGGCAACGATCCGCTTCAACTTGGCTTGTGTATCCTCAACAACAAGAATTCTCAAATCGACACCCTCGCAATAAATTGATCCATCAAGCTAATCAACGCCCTCTTCCAATCCAAATTGGCGTTATCAAATTCCACAAGCCCAAGGAAGACATCCCCATGCTCTTCGCGCAACTCACACTCCAACTCTGACAGAAGATACCATTTTCCATCGATTGAAAAATCTGCGTATTGAGTTACAACAATTACGAGCGGCGAATAACTGAGCCGCTCGAACTCATTAAGAATTTCCACCCCCCCAGCGCCTTGCGGCCTGCCGCCCCCTTCTCCAGCCGCCACATCGAATGTTGGCAACGACATATCTAGCAAGATCAAATCAAAACTCTCTCGACCAAGACGCGCGATGGCTGATCTGACAGATGCGGCCTCAGTGATAATCGCCTCAGGATAATGGGATGCAAAAAGATCACGGACATTCTTCGACTTATGTGCCTCATCCTCAGCCAGGAGTATCGAGAAGCCTCTACTCTTCACAGCAACCTCCCTCTTGAAGAATCAAGGACAGCTTCATATCAACAAAAAAATCCGTTGCAGATGAGAAACCAAAATCCAAGTAACCCTTCGCGGATTGGCTCGCGATGGCAGCCAACTTCTTAAAGCCGGATTCGCCCTCGCGCCTAAGACCCTGTTCAATTCGCCCAGCCTTAACTTCATTCAGTATCTCAGAAACACGAAACTGGTTTCGATCGCGCACACCAACTGCAACTTCATTTTTTACGACGATCCTAAGCGTCCCTTCTGCATCATTGACGGAGCAATGTAGGCTAACAATCGCTCCGTCCTGAACTTCAGACTTGGTGTGAATATTTCCAAATATAACCAGAAGCACGTCAGCCAGCACGGGAATGTCCGCTGCGGTTATATCGAAGTCTGGGACTGTAGACTCAGAGAGGTTAAGGTTTGAATTCTTGTAAGTGGCCTTCGACGACTCTATACCAATTGCGAATGCATCCGCCAGTTTGCATCTCATATGGGCGGCATCAAGCCCAGACTTTTCAAACCATTGTGCCACCGACTCAACTTCTCCCAACACATCCCGACAGGCTTGATCCAGCTTACTGAGCAGCAAGGACAACTCAGGATATTTTTGTCGCTTCGCGACTACGGTAGCTCTGACCCTAGAGAACTCCCTAGATATCGATTCAGCAGTGCGTTCCCGGAGGTGCCTACGAACCGCACTCAATGACGGGTTGAGCAACCCCCAGAATGCCGCAAACATTGAATCCAGGAACCCATCGAAAGAGAGATCCCGCCGTACAAACGACCTGATTGTATGATACTCCCCCGCACCGAGATTAATACCAAGAAGTCCACTTACTTTCTCAGCAGTACGAATCTGAACAACGTTGTTCTTTGCATAGAGAAGTTCTGCATCGATTTTTTCACTGAAGTCACACATCGCTCTGACGACCTCAAGCTGTTCGATGTATGGAACTCTAACGTAGCTATCCCGCCAATCGTCCGGCTCGACGTAGGGTAACCCGCTACCCAAAGCCTGGAAAATCATTTCGTGCTGCTCGATCGCACCCCGCAAATGCCCGACGATAGAGCCGTGGCGGATACGCTTACTGAGATAGCTATCAAGGCCATGTTTAGCATCGAAAAGAAATCTGTTGCAGCTCAGATTTATCATTTCAACCAAGAGCTGGTCCGCCTCACTCTTAGGAAACGCAAGATCTCCAGCGCCAGAATCTCCCTTAGCAACCCGCCTCAGAACCTCATCAAACTCTCTCGTGTCTTCCACGGAAACGGGAGCTAGTGCGCGATATCGACTGAATGGCTCTGTCAACTCCTCACGAAGAAGCTGTCGGAGCGCCGCCTCGTCTACATATATTCGACTTTGATCAACTATGCGCCGACCATCCTCAATCATCAACAGATGAGTGATTGATACAATCTCAGAGTCATAGAACTCCTTGTGCTCGACATCAATCTCTCGCAGCACAGAAAGTATCTCTCTCATCTCCTTTCGAAGAGACTTCACCCCGTCTATGGAGTAAATCATGTCTACCACATGCTCCTCGCAGACCTCCCGCCAGAAGTGCCTAACTGCATTTATTCCGTGTACCGCCACATCAATCTGCGAGGGTCGCTCAATGGAATGGATCTTCAGGAAATCGTCGATCGCGAAGCGCAAGCATGTGCTCCAGTATTTCCCGGCATTCCTTTTGTTTAGGTAGTGGGCGGCGATGGATAGTCGGATATCAGAGGAGCATGACCGTATATCCTTCCACCTCAACTGAGCGGAGAACGCCAGTGCGTTTGGTGAGAGAGCTACCGCTCCCAGTCGAACAACCCCATCTGAAAGCACCTCCAAGAATGCAGATACATTTCGGTTTTTCGCAGCAGCTTCCAATGCCATGAGCGTTGCGAAATGACTCATGAACCCAACATCGGAGTGTACAAGGGGAGTTAGCTCGACAAGAACCCTTGGCAGATCACGGGCGACGGAATGCTGCGCTCCCAGAGCAATTGCTCGAGCATCTGAGCTCAGGGCCACTCCGTCACTTGGTCGCGGGGAAACCGAGATATCATTAATCAATCTAACTAAGTCCCCATGCTCCGACAGCTGCGATAGAAGGCGTGTGCTCTGAACGCAGCCAGGTACACTTCGCGCTGCAACTTGCATGGCAACTGAATCGAATATATCTGTCGCTGCGAGCCTGGTACTTGCACTTACAAGATAACCATCATACCAGTTCAAATGTAGCTTTCTCAGATCGGCCTTTGCAGCAACCGATCGCTCAGTTGCCAGCAATGCCTCGGCAAATCTGCTGACGACCTGGTTTCTCAAAGAACGCGCTTCCCTCTCACAACCATGGCCTTGAGCAGCCTGCGCTCGACAGATGGATGCAGTGATAATGTCCTCTATATTCAGGCATTGACGCCCTAGACATTCCTTCATGGCTTGGCGGTAGTGACCTGACACCAGCGAATCCATAGTCTTGCCGCTCAGCCCTAAAGAGGATGCTGACGTACTGAGTCTGCGATCCTCAATGCAGCTCAACTCATGTACGATCGCGTCGACATCAATGCCAACCTGCAGCCGTCCTGAGCGAACTGCGCTCAACAGACATACAAATGTTTCATAAACATCAATGCTAGCGTTGTTCTGCTCAACTCTAAGTACGCTCGCAATTTCAGCCTCATCTGAAGGCCACTGCTTGGTAAGCTTGTATTCAAGATAAACTGCAAGCTCCCTGTCCTTTATCTTCTCACATCGCTTCTTTACATCTGCAGTGAATCTTGCAACTGACGTAGACGGCTCATTGCGCACACTGAAATGATGAGACAAGAATGGGGCAACCCCCCCTTGCAGCGCCCGCTTGACAGTCGCTACGTACTTTTTCTGTGCCTCAAGACCGCCAGCTTGCTGATGGAGGAATATCCTTTTTTCAATAAGAAATATTGACTCCCCGAACTCGTCCGAAATCTCTTGTGCCTTTTCTAGCGCCCCTCTCGCTCCCGCCCAAACAATCTCTCCAAGCTCTTGATTCATCTGAATCGTCTTGGAGATTTCACCTGCCGCAGCCTTTATTCTCGCAATGTTCCAAAGCACTTCATCGGCGAGAGAGAGCTCCGGCATTTCCACGAGAGCTGCAACATTTGAATAGCCTTTTAAGGGAACCAGCCGAAGCATCTCGGCAGCGAACGAATTTATGTAGTCGAAGTAAGCACTATAGGATAATGGGGATAGAGTTTCTCTCGCCTTCCCATGCACATCTCTTAGACCGCGAACTGCACGGAAAGTGCGAACACTCTGGTCGACCCCATATGCCCGCTCCTTGATACTCCCAACAAGCCCACGGAGAGTCCCATACTTTGATGAGGCTTTGCGCACTTTAATGGCTGACATTCACATTCCCTGTATATCGCCCAAAATATTCATCCTTACGAGTGAGGCACGCGTCTCAAAAAGAAGGCGGCTTAATAGCCGCCTTCTTCCCTCACTACCGGAGCGGTCCACACTGGCCGGCTTCAAACCCCAACAGGATTAGCCTTCTCCGGATCAATCTTGTACTGCTTGATCGCCCGGGCCACATCCTTCGCGGTCATCTTCCCTTCCTTCGCCAGCGCCGCAATCGCGGCATGGGCGATGTAGTACCGGTCCACTTCAAAGAACCGGCGCAGGTTCGCACGGGTATCCGAACGACCAAACCCATCGGTACCCAGCACGGTGTACGACATCGGCACGAACGCGCGGATCTGGTCCGCATACGCACGCACGTAGTCGGTGGCGGCAATCGCCGGGCCCTGGCGGCCTTCCAGCAGCTCGGTCACGTAGGCCTTGCGCTGCTCACCTTCCGGATGCAGGCGGTTGGCACGCTCCACGTCGAAACCATCGCGACGCAGTTCGTTGAAGCTCGGGCAGCTCCAGATATCGGCGGTCACGCCGAAGTCCTTGTCCAGCAGCTCGGCGGCAGCAATGGCTTCGCGCAGGATGGTGCCCGAGCCCAGCAGCTGCACGCGCAGCTCGCCCTTCTTCGGCTTGCCGGCGTCGGTCAGCAGGTACATGCCCTTGACGATGCCTTCGGCCGCGCCTTCCGGCATTTCCGGGTGGGTGTAGTTCTCGTTCATCAGGGTGACGTAGTAATACTCGTCCACCTGGTCTTCCATCATGCGCTTGGTGCCGTGCTGCAGAACCACGGTCACTTCGAAGCCGAAGGTCGGGTCGTAGCTGCGCACGTTCGGGATGCCACCGGCCACCAGATGGCTGAAGCCATCTTCGTGCTGCAGGCCTTCACCGTTCAGCGTAGTGCGGCCAGCGGTGCCTCCCAGCAGGAAGCCGCGGGTACGCATGTCCGCCGCCTGCCAGGCGATGTCGCCCACGCGCTGGAAGCCGAACATCGAGTAGTAGATGTAGAACGGCAGCATCGGCACGTTGCTGACCGAGTAGCTGGTACCGGCGGCCATCCACGAGCTGATCGCACCCGGCTCGCTGATGCCCTGCTGCAGCACCTGGCCGCTCTGGTCTTCGCGGTAGAACATCAGCTGGTCCGCGTCCACCGGCTTGTACTTCTGGCCGAACGGCGCGTAGATGCCGATCTGGCGGAACAGGCCTTCCATACCGAAGGTACGGGCTTCGTCGGCCACGATCGGCACGATGTGCGGGCCCAGTTCCTTGTCACGCAAGGTGATGTTCAGGCTCTGCACGAAGGCCATGGTGGTGGAGTAGCTGCGCTCGCCGCTGCTCTTCAGCAGGCGCTCGTAGGCTTCCAGCTTCGGTGCCACGAAGGTCTTGTCGGCCTTGCGGCGGCGCTGCGGCAGGTAACCGCCCAGTGCGGCACGGCGTTCCTGCAGGTACTGCACTTCCGGCGAATCCGGGCCCGGGTGGTAGAACGGCACCTGGCCGTCGGCCAGCTGCGCGTCGGTCACCGGAATGTTGAAGCGGTCGCGGAAGTGGCGCACCGCTTCGTCGTCCAGCTTCTTGGTCTGGTGGGTCGGGTTCAGTGCCTCACCGGCGCTGCCCATGCCGTAGCCCTTCACGGTCTTGGCCAGGATGACGGTCGGCATGCCTTTGGTGTTCACGGCCTGGTGGTAGGCGGCGTACACCTTGTGCGGGTCGTGGCCACCACGGTTCAGGCGCCAGATGTCGTCGTCGGACAGGCCGGCGACCATCGCAGCGGTTTCCGGGTACTTGCCGAAGAAATGCTCGCGGGTATATGCGCCGCCGAAGGCCTTGCAGTTCTGGTATTCGCCGTCGACGGTTTCCATCATCAGCTTCTTCAGGACGCCGTCGCTGTCCTTGGCCAGCAGGGCATCCCAGTAACCGCCCCACAGCAGCTTGATCACGTTCCAGCCGCCGCCACGGAACACGCCTTCCAGTTCCTGGATGATCTTGCCGTTGCCGCGCACCGGGCCGTCCAGGCGCTGCAGGTTGCAGTTCACCACGAAGATCAGGTTGTCCAGGCCTTCACGGCCGGCCAGGGCGATGGCACCCAGGGTTTCCGGCTCGTCGCTCTCGCCGTCGCCGATGAAGCACCACACCTTGCGGTCGGACTTCTCGATCAGGCCACGGTTTTCCAGGTAGCGCATGAACTGCGCCTGGTAGATGGCGGCCAGCGGGCCCAGGCCCATCGACACGGTCGGGGTCTGCCAGTATTCCGGCATCAGCCACGGGTGCGGGTAGGAGGACAGGCCACCGCCGTCCACTTCCATGCGGAACTTGTCCAGCTGCTCTTCGCTGATGCGGCCTTCCAGGAAGGAACGCGCGTAGATGCCCGGGGCGCTGTGGCCCTGGATGAACAGCAGGTCGCCCGGGTGGTTTTCGCTCGGGGCGCGCCAGAAGTGGTTGAAGCCCACGTCGTACAGGGTGGCGCCGGAGGCGAACGAGGCGATGTGGCCGCCCAGGTCACCCGGCTTGCGGTTGGCGCGGACCACGGTGGCCATCGCGTTCCAGCGGATGATCGAACGGATGCGCCATTCCAGCTCGGCATTGCCCGGGCTCTTGGCCTCGAGCTGCGGCTCGATGGTGTTGACGTACTCGGTGGTGGGAGAGAACGGCAGGTAGGCGCCCGAACGACGGGTCAGTTCCACCATGCCTTCCAGCAGCTGATGCGCGCGCTCGGAGCCCTCGACATCAATAACGGCCTTCAACGACTCGATCCACTCCTGGGTTTCCACAGGATTCGGGTCGTTGTTCAGCACCTCGTTCAACCAGTTCATTAGCGCTCCCATAACCGCACGCACGCGCGCGACTGTTGTATAGATTTCTAGACCGCAAAGTGTAGCGCACCAAGGGCTTTCGTCACTTGGCTACGCAGGCGTATGGATGCAACCGGCCAGTGTCCGCAAGGGGCTTGCCGGGCCCGCTGAAGGCCCTGCGGCGGGCCTTGTTGGCTGCGCGGGCTGTCGCTTGCGGGCCGCTGCGCCCATGTGCAGGACGCAGTGTTACCGCTGCCGATGACGGTTGTAGGGCAGCGCCATGCCCACCTGTATCGGCTCCGCGTGCTGGCGCTGAACGGACGACAACGTGTCGCACCTGCCTCTGGATCGCCCCCCGCCCTGCCCTCAGGGTAGGCCTCGAGTGTTGGCCTCGCCCGCTTCGGTCCGCCGTCTGGCCCTGCCTCACTCCCTTCCACAGTGTTTCCGGGGCGCCTCGCAAGGGGCGCCCCTTTTGCTGTGCGCGGGGCCGGCCGTGGCCCAAAACTGACCTGCTTGTGGCCGGATCGATGATTGTCGTCTTCGATATATCGATATATCGTTTGCACACTCGTTTACCGATATATCGAAATGAGCCGTACCGCTTCTCCCAGAGCCCGTTCCACCAATCCGGAAGTGCCACGCCGCAACGGCCAGCCGCGGGTGCTCAGCCGCGGCGACCTGCGCCTGCTGGTGCTGGCCCTGATCGGCGAGCAGCCGCGCCACGGCTACGAGCTGATGCAGCTGATCAGCAACCAGTTCATGCAGGCCTACACGCCCAGCGCCGGCACCATGTACCCGCTGCTGGCCAGCTTCGAGCAGGCCGGCTGGATCGAGGCCGAGGAAGTGGACGGCAAGCGGATCTTCCGCATCACCACCGCCGGCGAGTTCGAGCTGAAGGTGCAGCGCACCCAGGTGCGCCTGGCGCAGCGACGTGCCTTCGACCGTGCCCGCGAGATCACCAAGGCCTCGCTGCCGCCGCCGCTGGCCGGCGCCCTGCGCGAGTTCAAGCGGGCGCTGGTGCATCACCACGGCCGCTGGGCCGAGGGCGAGGCAGAAGAAGTAGCGGCGCTGCTGACGCGGGCGTCCGCGCTGCTCAACGGTACGGCCGGTAGCGAGAGCCAATCCTTTTCTACGACCCAGCCAGACTGAATCCAGCCAGGTCGCCCCTACGCCGCGCGCCCCCGCGCGACACCTTTACAGGTAACCCCATGACCGAACACAACAACACGCGCCTGCGCCTGGATGTGCGCTTCCGTGAACTGACCGTGCTGCGCACCGAAGAGGTCACCCCGCACATGCGCCGCATCGTGCTGGGCGGCGCCGAGCTGGCCGGTTTCGATTCGCCCGGCGCCGACGACCACATCAAGCTGTTCTTCCCCAATGCCAGCGGCGAGATGGTGCTGCCGGTGGTCACTGCCGAAGGCCGCAGCTATCCGGCCGGCAAGGAGCCCTCACCGGCCCGCGACTACACGCCGCGCTGGTGGGACCACGAAACCGGCGAGCTGGCCATCGACTTCGTGCTGCACGACCAGGGCATTGCCGGGCCGTGGGCCGAGCAGGCCAAGGCTGGCGACACGCTGGTGATCGGCGGCCCGCGCGGCTCGTTCGTGGTGGCCGACAGCTACGACGCCTATGTGCTGATCGGCGATGAAACCGCGCTGCCGGCCATCGCCCGCTGGCTGGACGTGCTGCCGGAGGATGCCGAGGTGCAGGCCTTCATCGAAGTGAGCGATGAAGCCGAACGCCAGGACCTGCCGCAGTACGAGAACGTGCGTATCCACTGGCTGGAGCGCAATGGCTTCGCCGCGGCCAGCAGCACGCTGCTGGAAGACATGCTGACCGACTTCGAGGCACCGGACGGCGATGTCTTCTACTGGATCGCCACCGAATCGCGCCGCGCCCGGATGATGCGCAAGTTCATCGAAGGCCACCTGGGCGTGCCGCGCGACTGGATCCGTTCCACCGGCTACTGGAAGGCCCACCCGGACGAAACCGACGGCGATTGACCGGGCAGCCGGTGGGTGCGGCCCCTGCTTGGTGGGTGCGGACCGTTGGTCCGCACGCCCTGCAACAGGTAGTGCCGGCCGCTGGCCGGCAACCTCATGAACCTTCGGCAGGAACCTGCAGTTGCCGGCCAGCGGCCGGCACTACCACGTTGGATGCCACCTGCCGCTTCCACCCGAACCGCTGCGCGGCCCAGATCTCCAGCGCCACCAGCAGCGCGATGATCAGCAACGGCAACAGCAGCCCGAAGTACACACCGGGCATCATGCCGTTGATCTGCGCTTTCACCAGCCGCAGCACGCCACGGGTGTGCAGCAGCTCATCAACGTGCATGGTCAGTACCTCGCGTACCACCTTGGGTTCCAGCCCAATCGTGCCGGCCTTGTCCACCAGCGTGTCTTCCACCATGCCGCGCAGCAGGCCTTCGCGCACTTTGCCGATCACCCAACCGGTGCCGCGCGCCAACGGGCCGTTGCCAAGACGATCAAGACCGGGCAACGGATGTTCGCTGAGGTAGGCCGAAGCGATGGTATCGGCCACATCCCCCACCGTGCCCTGGCTGCGCAATGCCTCGCGCATGCGCGGGTCGTCCAGCGAATCGGTGAAGCCTTCGCTCCAGCCTTCCACCAGGGTCTGCAGGTGCGGCTGGAAATGATCGAGCTGCTTGAACAGCGCGCGGTGCGCGCCAGCAGTAAAGCCCAGCTGCAGGCCGAAGAAGGCGGTGGCCAGTGGCAGCAGCACCACGTAGCTGGCCAGCAGCCAGTGATGCCAGCGCTTGCGCCGCTGCAACCAACCCCGGCGGTGCAGCCAGCGCCAGGCAAAGATGCCCAGCACCAGGCCAAGCAGCGTACCGAGCACGCTGCCGCCCAGCAGATCGAGCACGCTCAGGCCCGTCCAGAATTCGTTCAACCAGTACTGCGCGTCCTGCATGGATCTTCCTTCCGTGGGTGGTACAGCGGGCCATTGTAGAGCCGAGCCCATGCTCGGCTGCTCTCCGCCTCCGGTGGGTGCGGACCGCCATCGACTGGTGGGTGCGGACCGTTGGTCCGCACACTCCCATGCAATTGCCGGCCAGCGGCCGGCACGACCCGCCAAGCAATGCGACAATCGCGCTCCTTTCCTGCAGCAACGAGGGCCACATGGCCAAACTGACCCTGGCCAGCGTGGATGCGCTGCGTACCCGCTTCGCCGATGACGCCGCCTGCGACGCGGCACTGGCCGCCTTCGCCGACACCGCTGCCCTGCGCGTACCGCTGCGTGAGCTGGTGGAAGCACAACACCGCTACCTGCAGGCCGAATTCGAAGTGGCGCAGGTGGCCGATGTGCTGCGCCGCGACCAGAAGTACGCGCCGGTGGGCCGGCCTTCGATCAACATCGTGCAGCTGCGCAAGCAGCAGGCCGCGACCAAGCAGGCCGCGCTGATCGCACGCCAGGTGGTGGCGCAGGCAGCGCAGACCTTCGTTCGGGTGAGCGGGCTGGCGGTGAAGGCCAAGCAAAGCCCGAGCGAAGCGTGCGTGGCATGGTTGGGCGCGCTGCGCTGAACGCGCGTACCCGGTAGTGGCCAACCTTGGTTGGCCTGCGAAATGCTCGTGTGCCAACCAAGGTTGGCACCTACCAAAGCACTCTCCGGCCCTGCATGAACCGGTAGTGGCCAACCTTGGTTGGCCCGCGAAGTGCTCGTGCGCCAACCAAGGTTGGCACCTACCAAAGCACTCTCCGGCCCTGCATGAACCGGTAGTGGCCAACCTTGGTTGGCCCGCGAAGTGCTCGTGCGCCAACCAAGGTTGGCATCTACCAAAGCACTCTCCGGCCCTGCATGAACCGGTAGTGGCCAACCTTGGTTGGCCTGCGAAATGCTCGTGTGCCAACCAAGGTTGGCACCTACCAAAGCACTCTCCGGCCCTGCACGAACCGGTAGTGGCCAACCTTGGTTGGCCCGCGAAGTGCTCGTGCGCCAACCAAGGTTGGCACCTACCAAAGCACTCTCCGACCCTGCATGAACCGGTAGTGGCCAACCAAGGCGTCCCCCACGCCCAAAAAAGAAGGCCCGCTTTTCAGCGGGCCTTCTGCCTTCTCACGACGAGTGAGCGGGGTGCATCAAGCGGCCGGCTTTTCGCCGGTGGCTTCGGTGGTGATGCGGATCTTCACTTCATCGCTGACGTTCGGGGCATACGCGCCGACGCCGAAATCGCTGCGCTTCAGGGTGGTGGTGGCATCGAAGCCGGCGGCCGGAACCTTGGCCATCGGATGCTCGCCGCCGCCGTTGACGGTCACGTCCAGGGTGACCGGCTTGGTGATGCCCTTGATGGTCAGGTCACCGGTGACGGTCAGCTTGTTGGTGCCAGCGGCTTCCACCTTGGTGCTCTTGAAGGTGGCATCGGCGAACTTGGAGGCGTCGAAGAAGTCGGCGCTCTTCAGGTGCTCGTCGAACTTGGCGGTGAAGCTGTTCAGGCCGCTCAGCGGCAGCTTCACTTCCACGGTGGACTTGGTCACGTCGGCGGCGTCGTACACCAGGGTGCCTTCGACGTTGCCGAAGTGCGCGCTGGGGTTGGAGAAGCCAAAGTGGCTCCACTGGGCCAGCACGTCGGTGTGGGTCGGGTCCAGCTTGTAGGTGCCCGAGGCGATCTGGATCGCTTCGGCGGCCGGCGCGGCGGCAGCGGCATCGGCAGCCGGGGTGGCGGCCTGTTCGGTGGTGGCCGGGGCGGCAGCGTCAGCAGCCGGGGCAGCGGTGTCGGCCGGCTTGGAGCAGGCGGCGATGGCCAGGGTCAGGGCCAGCGGCAGCAGCAGTTTACGGGTGGCGCTCATCTGAGGAACTCTCCGGATCGTAGGGTGGGTACACGGTGCAGCAAGAGCCTGCCACGGGACGGCAGGCCCGAAACCGATACAGCGACTTACGCGATGCGCGCCGCTTCGTCGAACGACAGGCGCGGCAGACGCGGGAACAGGCCCGCCGAGTCACCGTAACCCAGGTTGACCAGGAAATTCGACTTGATGGAGGTGCCGGCGAAGAAGGCTTCATCCACCTTGGCTGCATCGAAGCCCGACATCGGGCCGGCATCCAGGCCCAGCGCGCGTGCGGCCAGGATCAGGTAGGCGCCCTGCAGGCTGCCGTTGCGGATGGCGGCTTCGTGGCGGCCTTCCTGCGGGCCGTCGAACCAGGCCTTGGCATCGGTGTGCGGGAACAGGTACGGCAGCTTCTCGTGGAAGTCCAGGTCGAAGCCGATGATGACGGTGACCGGGGCGGCCATGGTCTTGTCGTGGTTGCCTTCGGACAGGGCCGGGGCCAGCTTGGCCTTGGCTTCCTTCGAGGTGACGAAGACGAAACGGGCCGGCGTGGTGTTGGCGGCGGTCGGGCCCCACTTCACCAGGTCATACAGTTCCTGCAGCAGGCTGGCCGGGACCGGCTTGTCGAGGAAAGCGTTCTGGGTGCGGGCAGTACGGAACAGCTGGTCGAGGGCAGCAGCGTCGAGCGCGTGGGACATCGGTGGATCTCCAGGGCGGCTAAGGGAAGTCAGTGCCCGCGGGCGGCGCGGGGCGAAACGACGAGCCGCAGTGTAGAGTGTCGCGACTGTTGCAACACCCAGCAGGGCTGAAACGAATTAATGCCACAGGTGAAACGATCGAGCGCGCCCTGGACGGTCACGGACGGCCGTGCGGGCAATGTCCGCCAGGCGGTCGCGCTGGCCTCTGCGCTGCGCCAGGGCACCCATCGGCCGCTGGTCCTGCAGCCCCGCGCACCCTGGCGCTGGCTGTCGCCGCGGCGGCTGCCCGGTGATGTGAACGGCTATGGCGAGGCATTCGCGACGCTGGCCGCGGACGCACCGCCGCTGGCGATCGGCTGTGGCCGTCAGGCCGCCGGCGCACTGCGCGTGCTGCGCGCACGTGGCAGCCAGGTGGTGCAGATCCTCGACCCGCGCATCAATGCCCGCCACTGGGACATGGTGGTGGTGCCCGAACACGATGCCCTGCGTGGCAGCAACGTGCTGACCCTGCTCGGCAGCCTCAACCCGGTGGATGACGACTGGCTGGCCTGGGGCCGCGCCGCGTTCGCTGGCTTCAGTACCCTGCCTGGCCCGCGCACCGCGCTGCTGGTGGGCGGGCCGACGCCGCTGGCACCCTGGGACGAGACCGCGATGGTGGGCGTGTTCCAGGCGCTGGCCGATCAGATCCGCGCTGAGGGCGGCAGCCTGCTGGCCACGACTTCGCGGCGCACGCCACCGGCATTGGCCGAGATCCTGCGCGCGAAATTCTCCGACCTGCCGCACGTGATCTGGGGCGATGGTGGCGACGGCACCAATCCCTATGGCGGCCTGCTCGGCTGGGCCAACCGCGTGGTGGTCTCGCCCGATTCGGTGAACCTGCTCTCTGAGGCCTGCGCCACGCGCATGCCGGTGATGGTGGCGCTGGCCGAGACTGCGCAGGGCCGCTTGGCGCGCTTCCAGCAGCAGCTGCGCGAGCGCGGGCGATTGCAGGCGCACTGGCTGGACTGGCAGTACGACCGTATCGAGCCGCTGCGCGAGACCGCGCGGGTGGCGGCAGAAGTGAAACAGCGCCTGGCAGCGGGGTAGTGCCGGCCGCTGGCCGGCAATCCTGGGCACCTGGCATCACGGTAATGCCGGGTGCCCAGCGTTTTCTGAACATTTCGATCCGGTACCGCGGTTAGAGTCCAGCTTCCCCCATCACTCTGAACGTCTTCATGCGTACCTTGCTCCTGCTGCCCCTGGCCCTGCTCGCTGCCTGCTCCACCACGCCCACCGAGCTGGATCCGATTTCGTATCAATGCCAGCAGCAGTTGGACGCGTACCGCGAACAACCGGCGCTGCGCGATCCGAAGGGCCAGCGCCCACCGCTGCCGGTGGCCCCGATCAGCGATGCCTGCGACAAGGAGCTCCAGCGCAAGGGCGTGGATCGTCCCCTGCGCTGAGCAGCGTATGATCGGCGCGCGGGCCTGCCCGCCGTTGAAGGTATCGACATGGATCGTTTCTCCCACCTGCCGCGCGCCGCGCTGCTGATCACCAGCCTGCTGGCGACCGCACCGGCCTGGGCCAACAGCACCGAATGCCGCGAGCGCTACCCGAGCGTGGCCGCGCAGGCGGCGATGCTGGACGTGGCCTGGACCACCGCTGAGCGCCTGGACGCGCTGCCCGATGTGGACGTGGTGGTAGCCGCGCGCGGTGGCCAGGACCTGAGCCGCTACGGCCTGCGCCACAGCCACCTGGCCTTCCTGGTGCGTGAGGACAATGGCCGCTGGCGCGCGATTCACCTGCTCAACCGCTGCAAGACCGACAGCTCGCAGCTGTACCTCGAAGGGCTGGGCAACTTCGTCGGCGAGAGCGGCGGCCATACCGACCTGCGCATCGGCGTGCCCTCGGCGCCGCTGCGTGCCGCGTTGAAAGCGATGCTGGTGTCGCCGTCGATCCAGCCGAAGGCGCTGCACGAAACCAAATACAACGTGGTTGCCTACCCGTTTGCCACCGACTACCAGAACTCCAACCAGTGGGTGCTGGAAGTGCTGGCCGCGGCGATGGCGCAGACCGAAGGCGCGCCGGCCATCGTCAAGCGCGAACAGGCACAGCAGTGGCTGCGCCAGCAGAAGTACCAGCCCAGCGTGCTGCATATCGGCCTCGGCAAGCGCGTGGGTGCGCGCCTGTTCGTGGCCAACGCCACCACCACTGACCATCCGGCCGGCGAACGCATCTCCGGCAACTATTCGGTGGTGACGGTGGAATCGGTGTTCGATTTCCTGCACCAGCGCAGCCAGCTGCAGCAGGAACTGGTGATCCCTCACGTGCCGGTAGCCGGTGCTGCCGCCGCCACGCCCTGAATCCAGCAAGGAGAACGACATGCGTACCCTGCCCGCCGTCCTGATGCCGATGCTGATCGCCGCAAGCCTGGCCTGGTCCACGGCCGCTCATGCAGAGCGCCGCATCGTGATCATCCACGACCCGGGCCCGCAGGGACCGAGCCTGGAGATGTCCACGCAGATGGTGACGTCGGCCCGCGCGGCGGCGGCGAAGGAAGCCCAGGATGCCGCCGACGCTGGCCAGCCGCTGGCCCGCCCGCAGCAGATCAAGCTGCCGCAGATGCAGGTGAGCGCGATCGCCACCACCGTGGATGGCCGCCGCGAAGTGCTGCTGCGCGATGCCAACGATCCGCAGAACACCGCATCGATGCAGTACCCGCGCGGCATCGGCGATCCCGCCGTGCAGTTCACCGTGGGCCAGACCGTGAACTTCGAACCGACCGGCGCCGACCAGGGCTGGCAGCTGAAGGACAACCAGGGCCGCCCGCTGGAATACCTGCCCGAGGCCACCGGCCCGCGCGACATCTTCGATACCCGGCGCTGAGCCGCCGTCCCCACCCTGACCAGGAGGTCTCCATGTTCCGTTGCCTGCGCGTTCCCGCCACTGCCCTGCTGCTTTCGGCGCTGGTGGTGCCCACCGTCCATGCCGGCGCCGCGCCGCAGTTGAACAGCGGCCAGACCAGCGTGCTGGTCACGTCGCTGATCGTGCTGTCGATTCCGTTGGCCACGTCGATGGGACTGGCCGAACTGTCCAAGGCCCCGTTCAAGGCCAGCGAGCGCAACGGCAAGGTCGCCGCACGCACGCCGGCGGTGCCGCTGCCACCGATGGAAGTGAAGCAGGTCGCCACCACGCCAGCCGGTGATCGCCAGGTGCACCTGCAGGTGCCCGGCAAGGCCGACCAGACCGCAACGCTGCAATGGCCGGCGGCTGCAGGTGATGACCCGATTGCCGGTTTCGTCGTCGGCCAGCAGGTGCGCTTCGACCCGACCGACGCGGGTGCCGGCTGGACCGTGAAGAGCGCGCAGGGCCAGGCGCTGGCCTATGTGCCGACCGCCTATGCCGCCGGCGATGTGATGAGCGAAACGCTGTAAAGCTGAACGGCCGGTTTTGGCATTGCCGCGGGCCGGGCGGATAATGGGCGATCCCCTTTGTCCCCCTGGCTCGCCATGTCCGTGCGTCCTGCCCCTGTGTTTGCCCCGTTGACCGCCCGCGCCCTGGTGCTGGCGGTGCTGGCCATGGGCGCGGTGGTGCTGCTGTCCAACGTACTGGTGCAGTACCCGATCAACGATTGGCTGACCTGGGGTGCTTTCAGTTACCCGGTCGCGTTCCTGGTCAGCAACCTGATCAACCGCCGCTTCGGCCCGGGCCCGGCCCGGCGCGTGGCGTGGATCGGTTTCGCGGTGGCGGTGCTGCTTTCGATCTGGGTGGCCACCCCGCGCATCGCCATTGCCTCGTGCTCGGCCTTCATCGTGGCCCAGCTGCTGGACATCACCGTGTTCGACCGCCTGCGGCGTGGCAGCTGGTGGCGCGCACCGATGGTGGCCACCACCTGCAGCGCGACGGTGGATACCACCATTTTCTGGTCGATCGCGTTTGCCGGTTCGACCCTGCCGTGGGTGAGCTGGGCTGCCGGCGACCTGGCGGTGAAGCTGGCGATCGGCGTCTGCCTGCTGGCCCCGTTCCGCGCACTGTTGTGGAAGATGGCGCCGCTGCGCACCACCAGCTGACCGCCGTTGCTCTGGTAGGTGCCAACCTTGGTTGGCACGCTGTTGCCGGGGTCATGAACGCTGACGGATTGTGCCAACCAAGGTTGGCACCTACCAACAGCAGGCCAACGCTCAGATCATTGATCCGGCGGGTCATCGCCGGGCCATTGATCCGGTAGTCGCCAACCTTGGTTGGCGCTTTGCATTCATGCCAACCAAGGTTGGCATCTACCAACAGCGGGTCATCGCCGGCCAATGATCCGGTGGGTGCCGACCGTTGGTCGGCACGCCCTGCAGAACCCATCGCTGCCGACAGATTGTGCCGACCAACGGTCGGCACCTACCAACAGCGACCATCGCCGAGCCATTGATTGGGTAGCTGCCAACCTTGGTTGGCGCTTTGCATTCATGCCAACCAAGGTTGGCAGCTACCAACAGCAGGTCATCGCCGGCCATTGATCCGGTGGGTGCCGACCGTTGGTCGGCACGCCCTGCAGAACTCATCGTTGCCGACAGATTGTGCCGACCAACGGTCGGCACCTACCAACGGCGACCATCGCCGAGCCATTGATCTGGTAGCTGCCAACCTTGGTTGGCGCTTTGCATTCATGCCAACCAAGGTTGGCATCTACCAACAGCGGGTCATCGCCGGCCAATGATCCGGTGGGTGCCGACCGTTGGTCGGCACGCCCAGCAGAACTCATCGCTGCCGACAGATTGTGCCGACCAACGGTCGGTACCCACCCAAAGTTGTTGCAGCATTTGCACCCACTCAGGCGAACGGCAGCTCCGCGGCGATGCACGCGGCGGTAATCGCGGCACATGCCTCTTCAATCGCGGGCGTGGTCGGCGCCAACCGCGGGCGCCGATCCAGCGTGCAGGCCAGGCCCACGTCCAGCAGCGTGGCATGTGCTCCATGCAATGCCTGCGCCGTGTCTTCCGGCAGGAAACCGGCAACGGCCAACGCATCGATCAACGACGGCGTATCGCGCGGCTGCAGCAGCGCCGCATGCTGCGCACTGCGCGCCAGCACACCGGTCTGCAGCAGGAACTCCAGGTCCACCACGCCGCCAGCACCCTGCTTCAGGTCCAGTCGCGCGGCATCGCTGCGGTCCAGTTCGGTGCGCATGCGGCCGCGCATCTTCAGCACGTCCGCGTACAGCACACCCGTGTCGCGCTCACGCCCAAGCGTCTGCGCACGCACCTGCTCGAAGTCGGCCAACAGGCTGGCATCGCCGGCCACGCCACGCGCGCGCACCAGCGCCTGGTGCTCCCAGGTCCACGCACGTTCGCGCTGGTATTCGGTGTAACTGGCCAACGAAGACACCAGCGAACCCTTGCCACCATCCGGGCGCAGGCGCACGTCGATGTCGTACAGGCGCCCGGCGGCGGTCACCGCACCGAGCAGCGCCATCACCTTCTGCGCCAGGCGTGCATACCAGCGCCCCGGCTCCAGCGGACGCGCGCCATTGCTGGCATCCACCCCGGCCGGGTTGTCGTGCAGGAACACCAGGTCCAGATCGGAACCGAAGCCCAGTTCAAGCCCACCGAGGCTGCCATAGCCGATGATCGCGAAACGCCCGCCGGGAATCTCGCCGTGTGCGGCATGCATGTCCGCTTCGGCCATCGCCAACACGGTGACCACCACGGCCTGCGCCAGCTCGGCCAGTTGCCGCGTGCTGTCCACCGCACCCTGGCGGCCATCCAGCGTGGCCATCGCCATGCGGAAACTCAGTGCCAGCCGCGTTTCATTGAGCCAGCGCAGCGCGGATTCCGGATCTTCCACCGGCAGCACCTGCTGGCACTCGGCCAGCATGCCAGCCGCATCCGGCATCGGCCCGGATACGCGCACGTCCAGCAGTTCGTCCAGCAGCAGCGGATACGCCGCCAACCGCTCGGCCAGCAGCGCGCTGCGCGCCAGCACGTCCACCAACCGCGCCAGTGCGCTGGGCTGTTCGTCCAGCAAGGCGAGATAGCTGGTCCGGCGCAGCACCGCCTGCAACAGGCCGAGCACGCGCTTGAGCGCGGCATCCGGCTGCGGCGAACGCGTGGCCGCATGCAGCAGCGCGGGCAGCACGCGATCCAGCCGCGCACGCGCGGCATCGGACAACGACTTCACGCCGGTGCCCTGGGCGAAATCGCGTAGCGACTGGTCGGCGCCGTTGGCATCGAGGAAACCGGCTTCGGCCAGCAGCGGTGCGTTGCTGCCTTCGGGCAGGCTGCGCCAGTAGTTGGCCAGTGCATCGGGCGCGGCCTGGCCCTTGCGCGGTGCCAGCAGCGCGGCGAATTCAGTACTGACGCGCTGCTGCTGTTCGGCCAGCGCCGCGCGCAGCACCTCCCAATCCGGATAGCCCAGACCCACGGCGATGCGTTCGCGGTCGAGCGCATCACTGGGCAACACATGGGTCTGCGCGTCACGCAGCATCTGCAGGCGGTTCTCCAGGCGCCGCAGGAACAGGTACGCCTCGCGCAGCGCGCTGCCATCCTCGGGCGCGATCTGCCCGGCGGCCACCAGTGCGTCCAGCGCCACCAGCAGCCGACGCTCGCGCAATGCCGGTTCGCGACCACCGCGGATCAGCTGCAGCGCCTGGCACAGGAATTCGATCTCGCGGATGCCACCGGCACCGCGCTTGATGTCGTCGTGCAGTTCGCGGCGTGCGACTTCAGCGGTGATGGCCGCCTTCATTTCGCGCAGGCCGTCTAGCGCGGTGAAATCCAGGTAGCGGCGGTACACGAACGGGCGCAGGGTCTGCAGCCACGCCTCACCGGCCTCGATATCGCCGGCCACCGCGCGCGCCTTCAGCCAGGCATAGCGCTCCCAATCACGGCCCTCGCGCTGGAAATACTGGTCCATCCCCGCGAACGAGAGTGCAACGCGGCCGGCGCTGCCGAACGGACGCAGGCGCAGGTCGACGCGGTGGCTGAAGCCATCGACGGTGGTTTCATCCAGCAGCTTGGCCAGGCGCTGGCCGAGACGGGCGAAATATTCTTCCGCCGCCAACGGACGCGGTCCATCGGATTCACCTCCCTGCGGATAGGCGTAGACCAGATCCACATCGGAACTGAAGTTGAGCTCGCCACCGCCCAGCTTGCCAAGGCCGAACACCACCAGCTGCTGCGGGATGCCGTGTTCATCGGCGATGACGCCGTGACGCTGGGCGAATTCCTGCTGCAGGGCGTCCAGCGCCAGCCGCAGGCAGTCTTCGGCCAAAGCGGTGGCACCGGCCAGAGTCTGCGCCACGTCGTCCAGACCGGTCAGGTCACGCCAGATCAGCCGTGTGGACATCGCGGTACGCCAGCGCCGGATCTGCGCCGGCCAGTCGCTGGGCTGCAGCGGATCGAGCACCGGCGCTGGGATCGGCGGGCAGCCGGGCGCGGCCAGCTGTGCCAGCAAGGCCGGTTGCCGCACCAGGGTGTCCAGCGCGAAGTCGCTGGCCACCGCCAGCCGGGTCAGCAGCGGCAGCAGGTTGGCCGGGATGTGCTCGGGCAGGACCTGGGCCAGGCGCGCCAGAGCGCGGTCGACAAGAGGCTGCAGGGAGGCGGGCACGTCAGCGGGGGCGAGGGTCATGGGCTGATTGTATCGACCCGTTAACGCCGGCCGCTGCCCAGCGAATCCGATGACCCGGTAGTGCCGGCCGCTGGCCGGCAGATCCGATGATCCTGCCGAAGGTTACTGGGGTTGCCGGCCAGCGGCCGGCACTACCGATAATGGAGACCGCGTATTCATACTGGACGACAGGCAATAAAAAAGCCCGCTTGCAGCGAACTGCCAGCGGGCTCTGCTCCCTCCCCCACGTCGGGATGCAGGTCCATCGTGCGGGCTGCGAAAGCACTTTGCACGCTGCACTGCAAAACAAAACCGGCGGGTTTGGGTGACCCCTGCGGGAAAAGCCATTCCACGAAGGTAGAACCCCCCGTACGGATGAGGATGGCCGATAATCGGAATTCCCCCAAGCAACACGTGTCGTCATGTCTGTTGATCGCATCGCCAACGCGCGTCTTCGTGACCGCGTGGTCTCCGCAGAGGCCGCAGCCGCGCTGATCCAGCCCGGTGAAACCGTGGCCATGAGCGGCTTTACCGGCTCCGGGTATCCCAAGGCCGTTCCCGTCGAACTGGCCCGCCGCATCGAAGCGGTGCATGCCCAGGGCCAGCCCTTCCAGATCAGCCTGATGACTGGCGCCTCCACAGCGCCGGAACTCGATGGCGCGCTGGCCAAGGCCGATGGCATCGCCATGCGCATGCCGTTCCAGAGCGACCCGGATGCGCGCAACCGCATCAACGAGGGCAAGCTGGATTACATCGACATCCACCTCAGCCACGTGGCCCAGCACGTGTGGTTCGGTTTCTATGGCGAGATCGATACCGCCGTGATCGAAGTCTCGGCCATCCGCGAAGACGGTTCGCTGGTGCCCTCCACCTCGGTCGGCAACAACAAGACCTGGCTGGACCTGGCCAAGAAGGTGATCGTCGAGGTCAACGAATGGCAGCCGGCCGGCGTCGACGGCATGCATGACATCTACTACGGCACCGCGCTGCCGCCGCACCGCAAGCCGATTCCGCTGGTGAACGCCAACGACCGCATCGGCGACACCGCGCTGCGCTGCGACCCGGACAAGATCGTGGCCGTGGTGCGCACCAACGGCCCGGACCGCAACAGCCCGTTCAGCCCGATCGATGCGACCAGCGAGCAGATCGCTTCGCACCTGATCGAGTTCCTGCAGCACGAAGTGAAGAAGGGCCGCCTGCCGCCGAACCTGCTGCCGCTGCAGTCGGGCGTGGGCAATATTCCGAACGCGGTGCTGGCCGGCCTGGCCAAGAGCGGCTTCCGCGACCTGGCCGCGTTCACCGAAGTGATCCAGGACGGCATGCTCGACCTGCTGCGTGACGGCGTGCTGAGCTATGCCTCGTGCACCGGCTTCGCGCTGAGCCCGCAGGCCAACGAGACGTTCAAGGAGAACATCGATTTCTACCGCGAGCGCATCATCATGCGCACGCAGGAGATCTCCAACCATCCGGAACTGGTGCGCCGCCTCGGCTGCATCGGCATGAACGGCATGATCGAGGTGGACATCTACGGCAACGTCAATTCGACGCACGTGATGGGCACGCGGATCATGAACGGCATCGGCGGTTCCGGTGACTTTGCCCGCAACGGTTTCCTGTCGGCGTTCCTGAGCCCGTCCACCGCGAAGAACGGCACCATCTCGGCGATCGTGCCGATGGCCAGCCACGTGGACCACACCGAACACGACGTGTCGGTGATCGTCACCGAACAGGGCCTGGCCGACCTGCGTGGCCTGACCCCGCGCAAGCGTGCGCAGGTGCTGATCGACAACTGCGCGCACCCGGATTTCCGCCCGCAGCTGCAGGACTACTTCGACCGTGCCAGCCGCGAGAGCTACGGCAAGCACACCCCGCATCTGCTGCCGGAAGCGTTGTCGTGGCACCAGCGTTGGCTGGATACCGGCACGATGAAGAGCTGAGATCCGGAGACTCTGGTAGAGCCGGCCGCTGGCCGGCTCCCCAGAACAGCCGGCCAGCGGCCGGCTCTACCTTCACGCGGTGCGCAGCGCCGCCAGCGACTCAGCCTGCAGCCGCTCGTAGATCTCGAACTCGTCATTCACCGCCACGCCCAGCGCCTGCTCGAAGGCCTCGCGGTTGGCGTGTGCGGCATACGCACGCTGTTCTTCGCCGCCCAGGTTCGACTGGAAGATGCCCGCCGCACTGACCGGCAGGAAATCCTCATAGACGATCGGGTCGGCCGTGGCCAGGCCGGCGGCCACCAGCACTTCGGCGGGCAGATCGGCCACGCGCTCCGGCGCGGCGCGGCCAGCGTCGGTCAGCTGGTAGCGGTAATAGCCCAGTCCTTCCTGGCGCAGCGTGTCATGGTCATCCGGGAAGCTGGCGAACACCGCCTGCAGGCGCTGGCCGTAGTCGCCGCCGGTGCTGCCTTCGCCACCGGCATCGCGGGCCTGCGACAGCAGCTGGTCGTACAGCGCGCGGCCCTTCGGGGTAAGCGCAAGGCCCCGCTGTTCGATCTCGCCGAAGCGCGCGGTGTGGGTGCCGGCATCGCCACCCTCGCTGTCCGGGAAATGCACGGCTTCTTCCAGTGCCTTGAAGCTGGTCTGCCGCAACAGGATCGGGCAGGCACGGCGCGGCGGACCTTCGATCACCGCCTTGGCGGCCATGCCATGCTCGATCATCGCCGCCTGCGCCGCGTCGATATCCAGCGTACGCGGGGTCAGATGGTTGATGTGCGGGCCACGGAAGCTGACCACGTCGGCCACCAGGCGATGCGCGTTGTGCAGCGCGTGGTAGGTCGGCAGGTCGACCGTGGCATCGCCATGCCAGCGGAAGGTTTCCAGTGCTTCCTCGACGAAGCGCTCGGCATCGGCCTGCGAGAGCCCGCCGTCACGCTCGGCCTGCTCGATCAGCGCCAGCGCGCCCTCGGTGAAGATGCGGCGACGTGCAAGGATCTTTGCCGATTCGGCACGCAGCGCTTCGTCTTCGATCAGCTCCAGGCGCAGCAGCGAGGTGAACACGCGGAACGGGTTCTGCGCCAGCGCGGCGCCGGTGAGCGGGCGGAACGCGGTGGAGTGCACCGGCACGCCGGCCACCGACAGGTCGTAGTAGCCGACCGGGTACATGCCCATCACCGCGAACAGGCGGCGCAGCGTGGCCAGTTCCTGCACGGTACCAACGCGGATCGCGCCGTGGCGCTCTTCATCCAGGCGCGCACGCTCGTCGTTGCGCTGCAGCTGTGCGGCCAGCGCAGGGTCCTGGTCAAGCACCTGCGCGTTGATCCGCTCCACCAGTTCCACCAGCGTGCCGTACAGCGGCACTTCGGTGCGGTACATGCGGGACATGGCCTGCGCGAACAGGCGGCGGATCATATCAGGCGAAACGAAAGAGGCGCTCATCAGTCACTCGATTACGGGAACGGGGAACAGCTCGAACCCGTATTGTCGCCGGAGCGCGGGGCCGCGGCGATATGCAGAGCAACATGAAGGAAATCGGTAGTGCCGGCCGCTGGCCGGCAACCTCCGGATGCCTGGAAGGATGCAGTTGCCGGCCAGTGGCCGGCACTACCGCTTGAGCTGGCGCCTCAGGGTGGCATCCAGGGTGATCGGCCGGTCCCAGTGCTGGTAGCTGGCCACGATGGCATGGCGCACGGCGCGGTAATGCAGGTTGTCCGGCTTGGCCGGCATGCGCTTCACCACCGCCTCCCAGCCGCCCTCCGGGTCCTGGCTGAAGGCGCGCACGCTGTCGCGACAGGTCTGGCCGCTGGCCTTGGCCCAGAAGCAGGCGAAGTAGATATCCCCGGCCTGCCAGCCATGGGTGGTGAACAGCGCGCTGATGTAACCGCGCGGCACCTCGGCATAGCGCGACACTTCGTCGAGGAAGGCGTCGGGGTAGCGTTCGGCGTAGTGGTTGATGTCCTGCAGCTGGGCATCGACCCAGCGGTCACCGGTTTCCACCGTGTAGGCCGCCGAACGCTTGGCGGTCTGCTGGGCCAGCACGATGGCCGGCACCAGCAGCAGGGACAACAACAGCGCGCGCAGTCGGACGTTCATGCCACGATTCTGCCGCAGCCGCCGGGTCCTGTCAGGCCGCCGCCGAGGCCTTGGCCTCGATCGCGGCCAGTGCGGCCGGCCAATCATGGGCGGTATCGGCAGTGACCATGCGCGGTTCGTCGTCGGCCACGCCGTGCTGGGTCTCGTGGGCCCAGGTCACCGCGTACGGGGTATGCACGCCCCAGCCACCCAAGGTCACCACCGGCTCGATGTCCGAGCGCAGCGAGTTGCCGACCATCACGAAGCGCTGCATCGGCAGGTCGAATTCGGCCAGCACGCGGGCGTAGGTCTCCGGGTCCTTCTCGGAGACGATCTCGATGCGCGGGAACAGCTCGGCCAGGTTGGCGACCTTGATCTTCGCTTCCTGGTGGAACAGGTCGCCCTTGGTGATCAGCACCACTGGATAATCTTCGGCGATCGCAGCGACTGCTTCACGCACGCCGTCGATCAGCTCGACCGGGTGGCGCAGGGTGTCGTGGCCGATGTCCAGGATGCGCTGGATGTCCTTGGCCTCGATGCGCTGGCCGGTGATGTCGATGGCCGCTTCGATCATCGACAGCGTCATGCTCTTCACGCCGTAACCGAAGGTGCCCAGGTGGCGCTGCTGCACTTCCAGCAGGTGGCGCGCGGTCTGCGTGTCATGCACGTCGACGTAGCGCGACAGCAGGTCAAGATAATCCTGCTCGGCCTTGCGGTAGTAGTCCTCGCTCTTCCACAGCGTATCGTCACCGTCAAAACCGACCAGGCCGATGGCGCGCGACGGCGCAGGCGTGGGGGTGTTCATCGCACAAGGATACAGGGGTGCTGGTGACGATAAAAACCCGGGCGGCCGCAGCCGCCCGGGTCCCCATGCACCGGTCTTCCCGAATCAGGCGTGGATCAGCGGCCCTGCGCCGCGCCGGCACCTGCACCGGCCTGCTGGGCGGCCACGTAGGCCTTGTACTCGTCGGCGCTCAGCTCGCCGTCCTTGTTGGTATCGGCCTGGTCGAACACCTGGGCCAGGCCTGCGTTCACCTGCGCCTCGGTCTTGCTGATGGTGCCGTTGCCATCGGTATCGATGCTGGCCCAGGTCTGGCCACCGCCATTGGCCTGTGCCGAAGCCGCTGCGGCCGCGTTGGTCGCCTGGTCAGCCGCCTGCCCTGCCTGTGCCGCCGACTGCTGCGCCTGCGCGGCCTCGTTCTGTGCCTGCGCGGCCTGCTGCTTGGCCGACTGGGCCATCGCCGGAATGGCCAGCACGCTGCCGGCGGCGACGATCAGGGCGATCAGGGGCTTGCGGTTGCGAATAGTCATCAGGGGTGTCTCCTACCAATTGGGTGGTGTTGCGCGGCGTGTTGTCTCCGCACGGCACCTACCCTGCCACCGCGTTTCTGAATCGATTTTGCCCCGCGACCGGCGTCAACACGCACGATTAACCACTCGCCTACGCGCATGCTTTAGCGCGGTGGTTAGCACGAAGTGAGTGGCTCATAAGCTGCGCATTCAGCGCTGCCTGATTTAACCGGCAGCGAACAAAAAACCTGCGTCAGTCGACGTTCTGAGCCGATGACCGCGAACTGAACACCACCCAGCCGAGGGCAACACCGGCGAGCGCGCCGGCGATTTCCAGCACCACGCGGCTGCCGAGTTCGTTCGGATCGTGGATGGTGGCGAGGAAAAGGCGCGCATACAGGGGCGACTCCAGACGCACGATGCCCATGTAGAACAGCTTCCAGGCATCGATGCCGGCGGAGATGATCACGGCGATGACGCAGGACCAGCCGATCGCGTGGCCAACCGTCCAGTGCAGGAGCCGGCACAGCTGCGACCACAGGAAGTACACCAGCAGCCCGACCAGCAGGGCAATGGCGCCCGCTTCGAGGGTACCGAGCAGGCCGAAGTGCAGGGGAAGGTTCATCGGGTGGGCAGGGATGAAGAGGCGGCCAGTGTAAGGGATCTGCCTCGGACCCAATCCGTTAGCCCCGGTAGATCCACGCCATGCGTGGATGAATCCCCATCGAAATCGAATACTCCGATGATTGAACGAAAGGCGTCCACGCATGGCGTGGATCTACCGTGTCGACCAAGGTCGACACCTACCAACAGCAGCGCCCCTCCGCCGATGTCCCTACCGCACGGGGACGTCGTATGCGGTGCCCGGGTCCGGTTCGGGCTGCAGGGTGTAGTGCCACCACTCCTGCGGATAGTTGACGAAACCACGGCGTGCCATCGCCTGCACCAGCTGCTTGCGATTCGCCTGCTGCGCAGCACTCAGCCCGCTCGTCTGCGTATGCGCGCGTGGCCCGAAGAAATCGAAGTCGGTGCCCATGTCCAACGGCGTACATGCACCACTGCCGCAATCCAGCAGCCCCAGATCCACCGTGGCACCGCGGCTATGGCCGGAGCGCTCGGCGATGTAGCCGTCGGCCAGCAGCCGTGGCTTGTCCAGATCCGGGTACTGCAGAGCCTTGCGCGAGCGCTCGCGCGGATCGTTCACCCAGGCCATGAAGGCCTGCACCGAGCGCACCGGCCGGTAGCAGTCGTAGAGGCGCAGGCCAAAGCCATCCGCGCGCAGGTCCTGTTCCACCTGTGCCAGTGCCTTCGCCACCGGCGCCAGCAGGTAACAGGACGGCCCCTCGTAACCCGGCACGCGCGCGCCGGTGAAGTTGTTGGCGCCGGCGTAGCGGATGTCCATCTCGATGCCTGGCGACAACGTGCGGATCTCCACGAATCCGGCGCTGGCGGCATCGGTGGCCGGCGAAACACGCGGCGGCTCAGCGGCGCTGGCGCTCGCTGCCAGGGCAGTCGCCAGTACGAGTGAAATGCAGGTCCTGGAAGTCATAGCTGAAGTCGATGTCCGGGTCGATGGCACGCAGGTCCAGTGTGGGCGGCGCACCGTCACCGGGCTGCAGCCAGGCCTGTGCGTCTTCGCCCAGCGTATCCCAGCGCAGCAGCCAACGCCCCTGCAACTGCAGCACCGTGGCCTGCAGCCGGGGCGACTTGTCCACGCTGAAGCGCAGGCCGTCCGCGCCCGGGCACAGTGAGGCCGGGCCCAGCCACGGATCGCGGTAACGGCCCTGCCAGTGCGGCAGATCCGTGCGGCTCGTCTCCTGCGCCGCAACGGTGGACGGCCGCGAATGGCCGGTCGCCGCCCGCGTTGCCTGGTCTGCCTTCAATTCGGCCAGGTACTCCATCGCAGGCCGCGCATCGTCCGCTGCGGTGAAGCGCTTCAGCGCGGCCTGCATCAACGCGGTACGCGCATCCTCGCCTTCGCCATTGATCAGCATCACCACACCCACCTTGCGGTCGGGCAGCAGCGCCAGCGACGAGTACATCCCTGACAGCGTGCCGGTGTGTGCCACCTTCCACTGCCCATCCATGTCAGACACGCGCCAGCCATAGCCGTAGCCGTAGAAATGCGCGTTGTCCCAGCGCCGCTGGCGCTCACCCAGCGGCATCGGCACGTGTAATGTCCACAACGTGCGGCGCTGTTCACTATCCAACCAATCCTGCACCACGGCAGGATCAAGCAGTACCTGCATCCAGCGCGTCATGTCGCGCAGCGAACAGCGGATGCCTCCGGCAGCCATGGAAGGCAGGTCCGGGCTGATGGCACCGTCAGCGTTCACCACCTCATTGCGATCACGACGCCAGGCATGTGGCTGCGCGACGTTGCCTACGCGCTTCACCGACCAGGCCCCCACCTGGCAGCGCGTCATGCCGAGTGGTTCAAACACCTGCTCGCGCATCAACTGGTCGTACGATTTGCCACCGGCCGCAGCGGCCACTTCGCCGGCCACCACATACATCAGGTTGTCGTAGGCATAGTGGCTGCGGAAGCTGCTGACCGGCTTCAAGTGCGCCAGTCCGGCAATGATGTCGGCGCGGGTGAACGTGTTCGGCTCCGGCCACAGCATCAGATCACCGGCGCCCAGACCGAGACCGCTGTTGTGGATCAGCAGGTCGCGCACCTGCATCTGCTGGCCCACCCATGCGTCATGCATGCGGAAGCCCGGCAGGTGCCGCCGCACCGGGTCATCCCAGCGCAGCTTGCCCTGCTGCACCAGCCGCGCCAGCAACGCGGCGGTCATCGCCTTGCTGTTGGAGGCGATCTTGAACAGCGTGTCCTCGTCGATGCGGCCGCCATCACCGCGCGCGCCCTCGGCATGGCGATAGACCACGTGCCCATTCTCGACCACCGCCATGGCCAGCCCGGGCAGGTGCTTATGCTGGACCACGGCGGCGACATCGGCATCGATGGATGCGGTATCGACCGCCGAAGCGGAGGGTGCGGCCAGTGCCGCTGCGAGGATCAGCAGATGATGCATGCACGCTTCCCTTCCAATGCCCGCGCCGCCCACACGGACGGCACGGGATGCAGCCTCAGAAATTCCAGGTCACCACCAACTGTGTATAGCGCGGAGCCTGCCAGCGCGTCCCGGTGGCGAACGTCGCCTCGCGGTACTGGCCGGGCTGCGCTTCATAGCGCTGGTGCACGTTGATGGTCTTCTGATTGTTGAACAGGTTGTAGACCGACAGCCGTGCGCTGAGGTCGATGCCTTCCACCGGCAAACGCCACGTCACATTGGCGCCCATGGTCCACGTCCATGGCAGGCGACCGAACGCGCCGCGCGGACTGTACTCGAACTGTCGCTGGTTGTATGGGCCGGAGCAGTTGGCCACGCACAGCCAACCGGTGCCACCGCCACTACCTTCACTGGAGGTACTGCCACCGGCGATGGAGTCGTTTGGCCACATCACGCCATACGCAGTGATCGGGCCACCGGACTGCACCTGCAACGTGGTGCCGAAGGACCATTGCTTGTTCAGTGCGTACGCAGCTCGCAGCTTGAACTGGTGGCGGAAGTCGTTGAACAGTACGCCGTAGCGCTCGTTGGTGGCGGGGTGGTCCCAGAACTGGACCATGCCGGTATCACCGTAGTTGGTATCGGAGTTCACTGGTCCTTCGAAGTTGCCTTCACTCTTCGACCACAGGTAGGACGCGTTGAACATCCACTTCTCGTCCCATGCACGGTCGATCTGGAACTCCAGCGCCTTGTAGGTACGCTTGGGCTTGGAGTAACCGATCACCTCGCCACTGCCGCCCTTTCGATAGCCGCTGTTGGCGGTGTCGATGGTGATCCAGCCTTCGTTGGCGCAACCGATGCTCTTGTCGCCCCAGATCGTCAGGCTCTCGCCCGGGTTGGCGATCGGCCACAGCGTGCTGGGGGTCGGGCCGCACGGGGTGTAGTTGATGCGGATGTCATCCAGAGCGCGGGTCATGCGCCGGTAGGTGGCGTTGACGCCCCAGGACCACGCCTGGTTGATCATGTTCTGGAAGCCCAGGATGTACTCGTCCTGGTAGACCGCCTTGAGATCGCGGTCCACGCTCTGGCGCAGGTCGGCACCGCCGGTGTTCATGCGGGTGTCGGTCGGCCCGATCTGCTGGCCGACGATCGGTGCCATGTACGGCGAGCCTGTCGGCGAGGTCTTCTGTTCCCAGCCATTGAGCACGTAATAGCTGTATTCGTCGGTGAGACCACCGGCGAAGTTCACGTTGATGTTGTTGGTAACCGGCAGGTAGTAGCGGCCGGCGTTGCCGAAGAGCTTGGTGCTGCCATCACCGCGCATGTCCCACGAGAAGCCCACACGCGGCGCGACCAGGTCGTCCATCTTGATGAACGCCTTGCCGGCGGCGGTGCGGTTTTCGAAACGGTCCCAGCGCACGCCGAGGTTGAGCATCAGGTTCGGAGTGATGTTCCAGATGTCTTCCACGTAGAAGGCATTGGCTTCAGTCTCGAACGTGCCTCCCGACTTGCGGTTGCGCGCACGCAGCATTTCGGTAACGCCTGCTGGCACGTAGGCATTGGCACCGTCCCAGACTTCGTCGCCAGGTCGCGCTACGTAGGCCGTGTAGCTCAACTCGGTCGGACCGGGGTAGCGGGTGGACTGCTTTGTGGTCATCAGCTCACGGTCGACACCGAAGCGTAGCAGGTGATCACCCAGCTGCCATTCGAAGTCCAGTCGCGCCACGTCACGGGTATCGTCACGCTCGGCCACTGCCGTGCCGGTGGGGTGGCAGCCTGCGCGCAGGCCCTGCAGCTTGCCCAGGCGCGGGCCGTAGGTGCTGTCGGTGAACACCGGGCTGCACGCCTGATCCAGCGACGAATTGGTGAACGCACGCTGGTTGTTCTGGCCGACCATGGCGCGGGCGGTGAAGTTCTGGCCGAAGTGGCCGGTATAGGTGGCCGACCAGTTGCGACCACCCGTCTCGGTGACCGAATCACCGCCCCATGCACCGAGCTGGTCTGCGTTCCAGTTGTAGCCATACGAGGCGTTGGTGACGTCACCTTCGTCGGAGAACGCCAGCAGTGCCAGGCTGTGGTTGTCGTTGATGTTCCAGTCCAGCTTGGTGCCCCAGAAACCGTTGCCGGAATCATTCTTGAACCAGGTACTGCCATCGGACGAGGTGTTGTGCCCTTTGTCACTGCGGTCTTCATACATCGCGAACAGGAACAGCTTGTCCTTGATGATCGGACCGGAGCCCCACACGTTGGTCTTCAGGAACGAGTTGTTGTCGCGGCTGCCATACGAATGCGGGGTTCCATCACGATGGAAGTGGTCGCCGCCGCTGGAGCGCCATGCACTGGGTTCAGCGGTGACTTCCACGCCGCCTTCGAACTCGTTGCTGCCCGAACGGGTCACCGCATTGATCACGCCACCGGTGGAGCGGCCGAACTCGACCGAGTATCCGCCGGTCTTGACCTGAAACTCCTTGAAGAAGGCGAACGGCGCGGTACTGAAGCCGCGACGGGTGTACATGTCGGTGACATTCAGGCCATTGATGAAGACGGCATTTTCAGCCACCGACGAGCCGGCGAAGGACAAGCCACCAAACGACGAGTTGCCGCCGACCACGCCAGGCGCCATCAGTGCGACCGCAGACAGGTCCTGCGCCACAGGAAGGCGCGAGATTTCCTGTCGATTGATGTTGAAGGATGTTTCGGTGGAATAGACATCCACGCGATTGACCACGCGTGTGCCGACCACCTGCAGTGCATCGAGATTGGTGACGCCGCCGCCGCTTGCCAGATTGACCGTGGTGGTGCCGCCGATCGCGACGCTGACAGCAACCTGATCACCCAGCTTCTGGCCATCACGGCTGAGCTGCAACTGGTAGTCGCCCACCGGTAGCTGGCCCAGGCGATAGCTGCCATCGGCACCGACCGTGACAGAGCGGGTCAGGCCCGTGCTGTTGCTGACCACGGTCACCTGATCACCGGCGGTGGCGCGGCCCGCCACCGCGCCGCTCACGTTCTGCGCCATTGCGGTGCCGGGCAGCATCACGCCCAGACACGCCCCAAGGGCGACGCACAACGCCGCCCGCTTGATGCTGTAAGCCTTCATCCCCTGCTCTCTCCTGCAAGAATCGAATGGTGTGGAGTGCGATGTGTCGCGCTAGCGTTGCCTGGCTGGCAGTACCCGCCACTGGAAGTCGTAGTTCCATTGGTCGAAGTACAGGTTGCCGCCAGCCCACTCGGCCTCGCCGCGCTGCGAGTCGACCGTTTCCGAGCGGAAGTGCTGCTTGGCCGGCACCAGGGCCTGGCCGAAATCGTCGTTGAAGGCGATGCGGTAGCCGTCGAGGCCACCCAGGTAGAAATCGCGCAGGGCCGGCACGTCGCTGGCCAGTGCGCCGGTGGTCACGTCCATCGGCAGCCATCCATACGGCGCCAGGTAGACCTGCCCCCAGTCATGCAGGTTGTTGTAACCACTGCCATCGTCGGAGAACACCATGCCCGACTGCCAGCGTGCGGGAATGCCGTTCAGGCGCAGCAGCGCGATCAACAGCAGGGTCTGCTGCCCACAGTCGGCATGCCCGGCATGCAGCGCGTAATCGCTGATGTTGCTGATCGTGGAGTATTCGCGCGCACCGGCCCATGGAATGCGATCCACGGCAGCAAACAGCTTGCGCACCACTTCATACGGGCGGGTTTCCCCCTGCAGCACCTGGTCGGAGAACAGCTTCAGCGCCGGCGTGAAGCGCACGTGCGGCAGCTGCTCGGCCAGGTAGGGTTTCAGTGCCGGATCGGCCGGTGTCGGCTGCACCTTGGCCGGATCGATCGCGGTATGCCGGGCCAGGATCGTGACCGCATAGCGGACCTCGAAGCGGGTCGGCTGCCCGGCCACCGCTTTGGCTTCCAGATAGGCGGTACGCTGCAGGGTGCTGGCTGGTGCCACGCGCGCCTTGCCCGGGGTGCTGCCCAGCCACTGCACCTGCTCCTGCTGGCCGGGTATCTCGCGCGGGTACGGAATCCAGGCGCGTACGGTCTCGCCGGCCGGCACCGCATCGGCTTTCACCGTGAGCGACTGGGTGAATTCAATGCGCTGCGGCAGTACCGACGCCTGGCCACTTTGTTCCGCTGCGGCAAGCACGCGTGCGTGGTGCGCGTTGAGCACCTCGTTTGGGCCCGGCGCCGGCATCGGTGCATCCGCGCGGCGGCGCGCACGTGCCTCGTCGCTGAGCAGGAACAGGTTCAACGGTGCGCGCTTGAAGTACCAGCGCGTGCCATCGATGTCGAGGTGTTCGATCAGTCCAAGCTGGTCCCAGCGTGCGAATTCCTCGTCGGTCAGGTCGGGAATCCAGCGGCGCACGGCAGACTTGGCGGCGGCTTCGTCGAGGGAAAAATCCAGGCGGATGCGGCGCATGCGCTCTTCCTGGAACGCGATGTCGTCGAAACTGACGCCAGGCTCCGCCGCGTCCGCAGCCGACCAGGTGTTCAGTTCGCTGCCGGCTTCGGAGAACCGTCCCGCGTCGATCATCTGCACGACCCGCGCAAACTGGATGGCCGAGGGTGGCGGCTCCGCTCCCGCCGACCACGCCCACAGCAGCAGCGCGGCACACAGGCCGGCAGTGGCAGGCAGACGTGGTTTGCGAACGGCAGGATCCACAGCGACACTTCCCCAGCGCGGGTGGTAACGGCTGTGTAACACGGGCCGGGATGCCGGTCAATAATTTATTCTTGCTTTCGATGCCAAAAGGAATAAATATTCCAACAGGCATTCGAGGAGGGTGTGCAGCGCATGATCCTGGCTTCCCGCGAACGGCATCGGCATTGGCCACGCCGCTTGACCCTGGCCCTGTGCCTGCTGGCCGCACCGGCCTTTGCACAGGCGGCCCCGCCGCCCGACCCGGGCGCGCCGCTGCCCTATGTGATCGGCCTGCACGAGGCCTACCTCACCCCGCAGTACTGGACCGCGCGCCTGGACAACGCAGACGTGCCGATCCTGGACCGCAGCCAGATCGAGGCACAGAACGCACGGATGCGGTCACAGGACAGCCACATCCAGGACATCGCCGCACTGCCCGAGCAGCTTGATGCGGCGGCGGTGCGCGCCAGCATCACCTCGCTGTCGAGCTGGCCCACCCGCACTCTGTACAACGACAAGGGCCAGGCCGTTGCGCCGGCACTGCGCAGCGCGACCGAAGCCAATCTGGGCCTACAGTCCATTCCCGCGCAGACGACACCGCAATACGGGCTGGTGGTGAAGCGCGCTGCACTGCGCACCTTCCCCACCCGCGAGCGCGTCTTCAGCAGCGTCGGTGACATCGACATCGATCGCTTCCAGGAATCGGCGCTGTTCCCCGGCGACAAGGTCGCCGTGGTCCATCGTAGCGCCGACGGCCGCTGGCTGTTCGTGCACAGCGAGCGCTACAGCGCATGGATCGAGGCCGATGCCATCGCCAGCGGCGACAAAGCCACCGTGCTCGGCTACGGCGCGAAGGGACCGTACCGGATCGTCACCGGCGCCACCGCACAGACCGCCTACACCCCGGAAGAACCGCGCGTCTCGCGCCTGCAGCTGGACATGGGCGTGCGCTTGCCGGTGCTGGCCGACTGGCCGGCGTCAGAGCCGGTGAACGGCCAGCAGGCACATGCGTCGTGGGTGGTGCAGCTGCCGGTACGCGAGGCCGATGGTCGATTGAAGCTGGTACCAGCGCTGTTGCCGCGCTCGCAGGACACCGCCGCCGACTATCTGCCGCTGACCCCACGCCTGCTGCTGCAGCAGGCCTTCAAGTTCCTCGGCGAGCGCTACGGTTGGGGCCACGACTACGACACCCGCGACTGCAGCGGTTTCGTTTCCGAGATCTACCGCAGCTTCGGCGTGCTGCTGCCGCGCAATACCAGCGCGCAGGCGGTCAGCCCGGCGCTGGACCGCGTGCCATTCACCGGCAAGGACGGCAAGGCCGTGCGCGACCGCGCCGTCACCGACCTGCAGGTGGGTGACCTGGTCTACATCCCCGGCCACGTGATGATGGCCATCGGCCACGTCGACGGCCGCACCTGGGTGATCCACGATACGGCGGGCGGCAGCTGGTTCGGTGCTGACGGCAAGCGTGTGCAGGCCCACCTCAATGGTGTTTCGGTCACCCCGCTTGAGCCGATGATGGCCAGCGACAGCGTCCGCTACATCGACCGCATCACCAACATCCAACGCCTGCGTGCCAAGACCCCCTGAATGAAGATCACTGCCATCGAACTGGGCATGCTGCGCGTGCCGCTGAAAACACCGTTCAAGACCGCCCTGCGCACGGTGGAAACCGTGGAAGACGTAGTGGTGCTGATCCGCACCGACACCGGCCACACCGGCTACGGCGAAGCGCCGGCCACCGCGGTGATCACCGGTGATACCCACGGCTCGATCATCGAGGCGATCCGTCACTTCATCGCGCCGCGCCTGATCGGCCAGGACGTGGCCAACCTCAATCGCCTGTGCGGTCTGGTGCAGACCGCGATGGAGCGCAACACCAGCGCCAAGGCGGCGGTGGAGATCGCGCTGTACGACCTGTGGGCACAGCTGCATGGCGCGCCGCTGTACCAGATGCTGGGTGGCGGCGACCCGGTGATCACCACCGACATCACCATCAGCGTGGACTACATCGACAAGATGGTGGCCGATTCGCTGTCGGCGATCGAGCGCGGCTTCGAGTCGCTGAAAATCAAGGTCGGCAAGGACATCGGTCTGGACATCGAACGGGTCAAGGCGATCCACGCCGCCGTGGAAGGCCGCGCCCTGCTTCGGCTGGACGCCAACCAGGGCTGGACGGCCAAGCAGGCGGTGCATGCCATGCGCACGCTGGAGGAAGCGGGCGTGGTGCTCGAGCTGCTGGAGCAGCCGGTGAAGGCCGCCGACATCAGTGGCCTGAAGTACGTGACCGACCGCGTCAACACGCCGGTGATGGCCGACGAAAGCGTGTTCAGCCCGAGCCAGGTGATGGACCTGATCCAGCAGCGCGCGGCCGACATCATCAACATCAAGCTGATGAAGACCGGCGGCCTGTCCAACGCGATCCGCATTGCCGACATCGCCGGCATCTACGGCGTGCCGTGCATGATCGGCTGCATGATCGAATCCAGCATCAGCGTGGCTGCGGCCGTGCACCTCGCGGTGGCCAAGAGCGATGTGATCACCAAGGTCGACCTCGACGGCCCCTCGCTGGGCCAGTTCGACCCGGTCAGTGGCGGCGTGCACTTCAACGAATCGGAGATCAGCATCAGCGACGTGCCGGGGCTGGGCATCACCGAAGTGCGCGGGCTGGAGATGCTGGGGTGACCCGCGCAGTCGAGCATGGCTCGACTCTACAAGGGCCGTGCTTATCTGATGCCTGGTCGGGCGTTACTTTTCTTTCTGCGGAAAGAAAAGTAACCAAAAGAAACGCTCCGCCAGCCGCGAGCCGACGTGCTGCGCACGTCGGTGCCCTGCGCTCCTCGGTCCGTCAAGGGACGGCGCGGAACTCGCTGCGCTCAGACACCCGCGCCTCTTCGCCCTCGCAGGACCTGCGGTGCTCGGCTCGCTACAAGGCGGACTCAACGTCCAAAGCAACAGCTGCACCCAGTAAATCCATGCCACGCGTGGATGCACCTTCTCTTGCTTCTGCCCTACCCCGTAACCCCTTCGCGGCTGGCACGCGCGCGATGTGTCCGAGGTCGGGCGGGTGGGGTTTGCAGGGGTGTCCGCGCCATGGGCCCGAGGCATGCCTCGGGCGGGTTGGGCAGGACGCCCAACCCCGGTCTTGCCGTTTGCGCAGGACAGCGCAAACGAGCAAGCGCGGCCAAGCCTCCATGGACGGATTCACGGCGTCCCCTGCAAACCCCACCCGCCCGACCCACTCCATGACACGCTCTACGCGACCAACCGCAATGCGCCTACACATGCCCGGACTCCCCGCATGCCGCCCCTGCTGAAGATCCGTTCCGAGCGCGGGCAGATGTCGGCCATCGAGCGTCGCATCGCCGACTTCATTCTCGACAACGCACACCTGCTGCGCGACTACTCGTCCCAACAGCTGGCCAGCGCGCTGGGCATCAGCCAGTCCAGCGTGGTGAAGTTCAGCCAGAAGCTCGGCTTCAAGGGCTACCCGGACCTGAAGTACTCGATCGGCCAGGATGTGGCTCGCGCCGGTGCCGATCCACAACAGGCGCCCAGCGAACCGGACAGCGGTGACGACTACCTGCGCCTCGGCGAGGCCCTGCGCCGCAGCAAGGCACAGGCCGAGGAGGAAACCCGCCAGGCCAATCCACGCGGGGAAATCGAGCGCATCGTGCAGCTGATCGACGGCGCGCCGAAGCTGTTCGTGTACGGCCTGGGTGACGACGGCCTGTACGCGCGTGAGTTCGCCATGCGATTGTCGCTGCTCGGCCTGCTGGTGGTGCCGCATACCGACCCGATCCTGATGCTGGCCAACCTGTCGGCCGCGCGCCCCGGCGATGCGCTGCTGGTGTTCTCCGAGTTCGGCAACCTGCCCCAGCTTTCGCAGCTGTCGCGCCAGTTCCAGGACATGGGTGGCAAGGTGATTTCCATCACCCGCCACACCGCCAACCCGCTGCGCGCGCATGCTGATGCAACACTGGTGGTGTGTGCGCACGACCGCACGCCGCAGGTCGCGCAGCTGCTGTACCGTAGCGCCATGCACGCGCTGCTCGATTTCCTGTTCGTGCTGCTCTGCCACGCCAATCCGGATCGCCAGCAGCAGCTCGCGGTGAACCTGGAGCGGATCGACCACCTGCTGGATTCCTGACCGGAGCGCACGTTGATGAAATCGCTGGTCCGCCTCGCTACCGCTGCGCTGCTGCTTGCTGCAGCGGTGTCCGTATACGCGGCGCCGCTGGATGGTGCGCGCCAGCTGATCGTGGTCACCAGCGATGGCTGGGACAGCACCGAGGGCCAGCTGCAGGCCTATGTGCGCGATGGCAAGGGCTGGCACGCGCATGGACAGGCGTTCCCGGTGGCGCTCGGCCGTACCGGCAGCGCCTGGGGCCTGGGCCTGCATCCGGCACAGGCCGACGGCCCGCAGAAGCAGGAAGGCGATGGCCGCAGCCCGGCCGGCGTGTTCGCGCTCGGCAGCGCCTTCGGCTATGCCATCACCCGCCCCGGCACCGCGATGGCCTACCAGCCCATGCTTGAAAGCAGCTACTGCATGGATGTGTCCGGCTCTCCGTTCTACAACCGCATCGTGGATGAAAAGAAGGTCGGCAGCGCCGCGGTCAAGGGCTCCACCGAGCCGATGCGGCTGGACCTTCACAACCAGGGCGACGTGCGCTACCAGGAAGGCTTCGTGATTGCCCATAACCCGGACAACCAGCCCGGCAAGGGCAGCTGCATCTTCGCCCATCTGTGGCGCGCGCCCGGTGAGGCCACGGCTGGCTGCACCGCCATGCCGCAGCCACGCATGCAGGCGCTGCTGGACTGGTTGCGCCCGCAGGATATGCCGCGCTTCGTGCTGCTGCCGCGCGCCGAGTACAAGCGCCTGCAGGCACAGTGGCAGCTGCCCGCACTGAGCGGAGACGCCCGTTGAGCGCGCAGGACGAACCGCAGCTGCAGCGCGCGGTCAGCCGCTGGCAGATCGTCGGCCTGTCGATCAACGATGTGATCGGCAGCGGCATCTACCTGCTGCCGGCCGCCACCGTCGCCCTGCTCGGCCCCTTCAGCCTGTGGGGCGTGGTCGCCGCCGGCATCGTCGTTGCCCTGCTGGTGCTGTGCTACGCGCAGGCCGCCAGCTACTTCGATGAACCCGGTGGCAGCTACCTGTATGCCCGTGAGGCGTTCGGGCGATTCGCCGGGTTCGAGATCGGCTGGATGATCTGGTTGACCCGCATCAGCTCGGCGGCCGCATTGAGCAATGCACTGGCCGATGCGGTCGCGCGCTTCTGGCCGTGGGCCGGCGCCGGCATGGGCCGCATCGCGGTGATCGTGGTGTCGCTGGGCTTCCTCACCGGCGTCAACATCATCGGCGTGCGCTCGGCCGCGCGCACCGGCGTGGTGCTGGTGATCGGCAAGATGCTGCCGCTGCTGCTGTTCGTGGCCATCGGTGCGTTCTACATCGATCCGCAACTGGCCTTCTCCGGCCAGCGCCCGGACCCGCATGACCTGCAGCGCATGGGCGAAGCCGCCTTGCTGCTGCTGTACGCCTACGCCGGCTTCGAGAACATTCCGGCGGCCGCCGGCGAGTACCGTAATCCGCGCCGCGATATTCCATTCGCCCTGATCACCATGATCATCACCGTCACCGTCATCTACGGCGCGGTGCAGGTGGTGGCGCAGGGCACGCTGGCCGGCCTGGCCAGCTCGGCCACGCCGCTGGCCGATGCCGCCGCCGGCTTCGGTGGCGAGGCACTGGCGCTGATCCTGACCATCGGCGCGACCATCTCCATCCTCGGCACCAACAGCAACACGATGATGATGGGCCCGCGCTTCCTGTTCGCGCTGGCCCGCGATGGCTACGGCCCGAAGATCCTGGCCCAGGTGCATCCGCGCTTTTACACGCCGGCCGCGTCGATCCTGTGCCAGGGTCTGATCGCACTCGGCCTGGCCCTGTCGGGTTCGTTCGTGCAGCTGGCGCTGCTGTCGATGACCACGCGCCTGTTCGCCTACATCGGTACCGCCGCGGCAGTGCTGGTACTGGCCAAGCGCTATGCCGACCGCCCCGGTGCATTGAAGCTGCCGGGCGGCCCGCTTATTCCGGTGCTGGCGCTGCTGCTGTGCGTTGCGCTGTTCGCCAGTGCCAGCTGGCAGAACATCGCCGCCGCGCTGGTGGCGTTCGCCATTGGTGCAGTGATCTACAAACTGCCGCGAAAAGATGCCGACGCCGGATGACCGATAGCGCCGGGCCATGCCCGGCGGATTGATCTGGTGATCACGCTGCCGGACCGGGCCGTTAACCGCCACGCAGGCATGATCAGGCTTCGTCCACAACGGAGCCTTCCATGACCGAGTACCAGATTCCCGGCCGCGTACCGGACGACAGCACACCGCGCGATGCGGTCAGTAACTACTGGCGCGAACGCTACACGGCCGAGCCGTACTACGACGACCAGCTGTTCTTCGAGGACTACGAGCCGGCCTACCGCATCGGCCACGCCGCACGTGCGCAGGACGTGATCCGCGCCTACGAGGAAGTGGAACGCGAGCTGGAATCACGCTGGGCCAGTGAACGAGGCAAGAGCCGGCTGGAGTGGGCGCAGGCACGCAGTGCCGTTCGCCGTGGCTGGGAGGAAGCGCGGCAGGTGGAACCGCGCCTGGCACGCGGCCCCTGACGGATCCGATATGCGGCAACGCCGGGCATGGCCCGGCGCTACCGTTGCTGCATCACTCCTGTTCCGGCAGCGGCGGCACGGCCGTGCTGCGCTTGCTCTCACCGCCACCGGCGGCGATCAGGTCGCGGGTGTTCTTCTGCACCGCCACCGCACCGAACAGCGACAGCGCGAAGGCCATGCCGTAGAAGCCCTTCTCGCTCAGCACCAGGGTGGCGTTCCACAGGCCAACCAGCAGCAACAACAGCGCAGACAGCAATGCGAACCAGCACAGCGCGTAATACAGGCCACTCACCGGGATTCCCTCGACACGGTCACGCACGCTCTTCTGCAGCGACACCGCCGCGAACAGGCCGAACAGCAGCAGGGTCAGGTAGTAGCCCTTTTCGTTGAGCGCCATCGTGGCGTTGAACAGACCGATCAGGTAGGCCGCCGCACCCAGCAGCAGGGCCACCCATGAGGCGGCGATGAAGGCGGTGGAGGGCTTGTGGGGCATGGCAGTGTTCATTGCAGATCCTTGGCAGGCAGACGGGCACGCTTTGCCCGGGCGTGCCCACCCTAGACGATCCCGCCGCGCTCGCACAGGGGTCGCAGGACCTTCGGGCCACGACGCTCACGACGCCAGTGGTATACAAGGGACAGCCCGGCCATCCGCATCCCCGCACTGGAGATACCCATGACCCGCACGCCCCTGCTGCTCGCCCTCGGCCTGGTGCCGATCCTTGCCACCTCCGCCTGCAATGCCGCCGACCCGGCCGCCAACGGGGCCCAGACCGCAGCGTCCGCAGCCTCCACCACTGCCGACCAGCGACCGTTCACCGCATCCGAAATCAGTCGTTTCGACCAGCCGTGGGCAATGACCTTCCTGCCCGATGGCAGCCTGCTGGTCACCGAAAAGCGCGGAAAGCTGCAGCACCTGGACCTGGCCAGTGGCCAGAAACACGAGATCACCGGCGTTCCGAAGGTCGCTTACGGCGGCCAGGGCGGCTTCGGTGACGTGATCCTGCACCCGCAATTCGCGAGCAACCACGTGGTCTATCTCAGCTATGCCGAGGAAGGCACGCTGGACACCCGCGGCGCTGCCGTGGCCCGTGCCACGCTGGCGCTGGATGCCAACGGTGCCGGCCAACTGAAGGACCTGAAGGTGATCTGGCGACAGAGCCCGAAGGTGAGTGGTGAAGGTCACTACGGCCATCGCCTTGCTTTCGGCCCGGACGGCAAGCTGTGGATCAGCTCCAGCGAGCGCCAGAAGTTCGATCCGGCACAGGACATGGGCGGCAACCTCGGCAAGATCATCCGCCTCAACGATGATGGCAGCCTGCCCGCCGACAACCCGTTCGCCTCGCAGGGCGGCGTGGCCGCGCAGGTGTGGTCACTGGGCCACCGCAACATCCTCGGCATGGCCTTCGATGCCAACGGCAAGCTGTGGGCCCACGAGATGGGCCCGGCCGGCGGCGACGAGCTGAACCTGATCGTGCGCGGCGCCAACTATGGCTACCCGATCGTCTCCAACGGCAACCACTACGACGGCCGCCCGATTCCCGACCACGATACCCGCCCGGAGTTCGCCGCCCCGAAGGTGACCTGGACGCCAGTCATCTCGCCGGCCGGCTTCGTGATCTACAGCGGCACCCTGTTCCCGCAGTGGAAGGGCAGCGGCTTCATCGGTGGCCTGTCCTCCACCTCGCTGGTGCGCGTGGCCTTCGATGGTGACAGCGCGCGCGAAGCCGAACGCTTCAACATGGGCGAGCGCATCCGCGAAGTGGAACAGGGCCCGGATGGCGCCCTGTGGCTGCTGGAAGATGGCAACAAGGCGCGCCTGCTGAAGCTCACCCCGAAAACCTGACAGGATGGTAGTGCCGGCCGCTGGCCGGCACGTTTTCCCGCAACGGCCCCGCACGCGGGGCCGTCTGCGTTCATTGGATGGTGATGACCTTCACCTCGGTCTTCGTGCAGGCCTGGTCCAGGCACTGCCCGTTCAACCACACCTGGCCATCGCCGATCATCACGCCCTGCTGGTTGACGAAGACCTTGCCGAAGTCCTGTTCGGACACCGCCTTGACCACCGCCGGGGTGATGATCTTCTCGTAGTTGCGCTGGAACTCACCGGGGCCGGTGATCTTCCTTCCGTTAGCGATATTCAGCGGGAAGCGCACTTCCTCCACCACCGCAGCGCGATCACCGCCGACCACCGCGGTCTTGAACGCGTTGAACACCTTCTCGTACTGCGCGGCATCACCGAGCAGGGTCTCGATACGCGCACGTGCGTCTTCGGTAGTCGCTTCCGCTGCGGGCGCGGTCGGTGCCGAAGCAGCGGATTCAGCGGCAGGTGCCGCAGGCGTTGCCGCAGCACTGGCCTCCATCGGCGGCGGTGCGTCCACCGCAGGCTCGGCCGGCGGTGCCGGCTGCGAACAGGCCGCCAGCAACAGGGCGGGAATCAACACAGCGATCGTGCGCATGCGCGGACATCCATCGGTTCAAGAACACCGATGGTAGCGCCGCCGCGGTGAGGACAACAAAAAGGGGACGGAGGGGATTAAGTCGTTAGTGGCACAAACGACTTAATCCCCTCCGTCCCCTTTTTCTTCGATCAGGCCTTCAGCAGCTCGAACTGCACGGCTTCGCCTGCTGCCGACGAGGCGCAGACCCACAGGTCGAACTGGCCCGGCTCGGCACGCAGCACGCCGTCGCGGCCGGTGAACGCCAGCTGCTCGCGGGTCAGGGTGAATACCACTTCGGCCGACTCGCCCGGCTGCAGTGCCACCTTGCGGAAGTCCTTCAGTTCACGCACCGGACGCACGCGGCTGGCCACGCGGTCGTGGATGTACAGCTGCACCACTTCCTCGCCGGCCATGTCGCCGCTGTTGGTCAGCGTGGTGGTGATGGTCAGGGTGTCGTCCCAGCCGAGCTGCGCCGCACTCAGCTGCGGCACGCCGTAGGCGAAGGTGGTGTAACCGATGCCGTGGCCGAACGGGTACAGCGGCTCATTCGGGATCTCGCGCCAGCGAGCCTTGAACTCCGACATGGTCGGCAGTTCCGGGCGGCCGGTGCGCGGGTGGTTGTAGAAGTACGGCTGCTGGCCGGACACCTGCGGGAAGCTGACCGGCAGGCGGCCGGACGGGCTGTAGTCGCCGAACAGCACATCAGCCACGGCATGGCCGGTCTGCGTGCCCAGGTACCAGGTGACCGCCACCGCGTGCGCGTTGCGCACCGCGCCCTGCAGTGCCAGCGCGCGGCCGTTGCGCAGCAGCACCACCAGCGGCTTGCCGGTCATCGCCACCGCCTCGGCCAGTGCCTGCTGTGCCGGCGGCAGGGTGATCTCCACGCGCGACTGCGCTTCACCGCTGTAGCGCTGCGGTTCGCCCAGCGCCAGCACCACCACGTCGGCGCGCAGCGCGGCCGCCACGGCGGCTTCGGTGCCGCCCGGAATGGCAGTTTCCAGTTCGCAGCCCGGCACGATCTCCAGCAGCGCTTCATCGCCGATGGCGGCGCGCACGCCGGTTTCCAGATCCACGTAACGCTGCTTGTCGCCGAACAGCGTCCAGCAGCCTTCAATGTTCTCGCGGTCCTGCACGAACGGGCCGATCAGCGCGATCTTCTGCCCGGTCTTCTGCAGCGGCAGTACGTTGTCACGGTTGTTCAGCAGCACGATCGAACGGCGCGCGGCATCGCGCGACAGTGCGTCATGTGCGGCAATGTGCGAGGTATCCGCTTCGCGCGCCGGGTCCAGCGAACGGTACGGGTCGTCGAACAGGCCGATGGTTTCCTTCAGCCACAGGATGCGGCGCACGCCTTCATCCAGCACCGCCATTGGCACTTCGCCGCTCTCGACCAGGCCCGGCAGGTGTTCGGCGTAGAAGCCGCTCTGCATGCTCAGGTCCAGGCCGGCGGTGAACGCCTTGGCAGTGGCATCACGGTCATCGGCGGCATAGCCGTGCGCGACCAGTTCCATGTCGGCGGTGTAGTCGGAGATCACCACGCCCGGGAACTTCCACTCACCGCGCAGGATGTCGGTCAGCAGTTCGGCATTGGCACTGGCCGGCACGCCGTTGATGTCGTTGAACGAGGACATCACGGTGATCGCGCCCGCATCGAAGGCGGCCTTGAACGGCGGCAGATGCACGTCACGCAGGGTCTGCGGCGAGATGTCCACCATGTTGTATTCCATGCCCGCCATCACCGCGCCGTAGGCGGCGAAGTGCTTCGGCGTGGCCAGCAGCGAATCGGCGGCGCGCAGGTCGCTGCCCTGGAAGCCACGCACGCGGGCGGCGGCGAACGCACACCCCAGCACCACGTCCTCACCGGCACCTTCGGCGCCACGGCCCCAGCGCTGGTCGCGGGCGATGTCCACGGCCGGCGCATAGGTCCAGTGCAGGCCAGCGGCCGTCGCTTCGATGGCGGTGGCGCGCGCGGTGCGCTCGGCCAACTCCGGCTCGAAGCTGGCGGCCTCGCCCAGCGGAATCGGGAACACGGTACGCATGCCGTGGATGACGTCGGCCGCCAGGATCACGGGGATGCCCAGGCGGCTCTCTTCGGTGGCGACCTGCTGGATCCGGCGGCCCAGTTCGGCGCCCACACCATTGAACAGCGAGCCGACCTTGCCCTCGCGCACCTGCTGCAGCACCTGGTCGGCATTGCGCACGTTGGCTTCCGGGTTCACGTCCGGGGCGAACGGGCGGACCATGTCCGCGAAGACACCCAGCTGGCCGACCTTTTCCTCGACGGTCATCTGGGCAATGAGGGATTCGATGCGATCGGAGGCCACCGGCAGTCCTTGATGAAAACGTTTACAAGCCCGGCATTCTAGCGATCCCGGGCGATTTGGCGAGGGGTTTGTTCATTCAGTTTCAGCCACCAGCGGGGTCCGTATGGCCCCGCCGGGGGCACCGCAGCTTACTCCGAGCCGGCCAGCTGGCGCTGCCCGGCCATCAACATGGCGTCGCTGGAGGCCTGGAATACCCGCAGGCCGAAGGCCGGCAGGATCGCCAGCAGGTGGTCGAAGATGTCCGACTGCACCGCCTCGTACTCGCCCCAGGCGGTGCTGCGGGTGAAGCAGTACAGCTCCAGCGGCAGGCCTTCGGTGGTCGGCTGCAGCTGGCGTACCAGCAGGGTCATGTCGGTATGGATGCCCGGGTGGCTGCGCAGGTAACGCTCCACATAGGCCCGGAAGGTACCCAGGTTGGTCACCCGGCGGCTGTTGACCTCGGCCACGCCCTGCTCGCGCAGGCGCCCGTTCCACTGGCCAAGCTCCTGCTCCTTCTCCTGCAGGTAATCACGCAGCAGCGCGAACTGGCCGAGGAAGGCCAAGTCGCCTTCGTCCAGGAAGCCGACGCTGTGCTGGTCCAGGTACAGCGCGCGCTTGATGCGGCGGCCACCGGCCTCCTGCATGCCGCGCCAGTTCTTGAACGACTCGGTCACCAGCTTCTTGGTCGGAATGGTGGTGATGGTCTTATCGAAGTTCTGCACGGTGACGGTGTGCAGCGCGATATCGATGACGTCACCGTCGGCGTTCTGGCTGGGCATTTCGATCCAGTCGCCGATGCGCACACGGCCATCGCCACTGATCTGCACGCTGGCCACCAGCGACAGGATGGTGTCCTGGAAAATCAGCATCAGCACCGCCGTGGCCGCCCCCAGGCCGGTCACCAACGGCCCCAGTTTCACCCCCAGCAGCGTGGCGATGATGGACAGGCCGGCGGCCACGAACACCACGATCTTGACCACCTGCAGGTAGCCCTTGATCGGCTTGTTGCGCGCATCGGGCTTGCGTTCGTACAGGCTGTTGGCCGCGTCCAGCGCATGCGAGAACGCCATCGACACCGTCAGCACGGCCCATACGATGCACAGCTTGATGATGACGTTGACCAGGCCGGGTGGCAGGTCGGGAATGAGGGTGATGCCCGAGGCGATCACCTGGCTGGGCACCACGTTGGACAGGCGCGAGATGACCCGCATCAGATGGCTGCCGCGCCCGGACTCGGCACCTGGCAGGCGCTGCAGCAGGCGCCGCAGGCCACGCACCAGGATGCGCTTGGTAACCCAGTTGGCCAAGCCCGCAGCGATCAGCAGCGCCGAGATCATCAACGCCAGGTAGGCGCCGGGATAGGGTTCCAGTGTGTTCTGCAGCTTTTCCAGCCACTGTACCGCCACCACCGCGTCCACCATCAGTTGTCTCCTTGCGTTGTCGTTGTTGTTGGGGGTGCCGGCCAGCGGCCGGCACTACCGGATCAGTCCCGCGAGCGCTCGATGATCACGCCCACCGCGCGCGCGCCACGCACCGCGCCCGGCTTGCTCAGTTTCAGGCGCAGCCACTTCACGTCGAATTCGTCCAGCACGATCTGTGCGCAGCGCTCGGCCAGGGTTTCGACCAGGCCGAATTCCGACTCGCGCACGAACTGCTCCAGGCGCTTGCTGACCGCCTTGTAGTTCAGGGTGTGGGCGATGTCGTCGGAGGCCGCCGGACGACGGTTGTCGAAGCCCATCTCCAGGTCGAACACCAGGTCCTGGCGGATCCGTCGTTCCCAATCGTAGATACCGATCAGGGCGTCGATCGTCAGCCCCTCGATGAAAACCTTGTCCATTGCGCTTAACCAGCCCGAATACAGGGGGCCATGGTAACGGCACGACGGTGAGCCTGCCCGGAACGGGCGGTGAGTGGCCGGCAGGGGCGCGGCTCCAGAAAAGACAAAGGACCCCGCTAGCAGGGCCCTTTGGTACTACCGTTTGTCCCCGGGGGGAGCTGTTGAACAGCCGCGGGTCCCGGTGGCGCAGGCACGCAGATTAGGTAAAGACGAGATCACCGGTCAAGGCCAATTCCGACAGGGCAGATCAGGTAGTCGTCCGAGGTCAAACGCAGAGAATCAGCCGCGCAGACAACGACGTTCCCTGATGGTGGCCGCCGCCCACTCTCGCGAACATCGATCCCTCCTTCACCACCGCACATGACGATGGCTCCACACGATGTACTGCGGCGCGCGTTGTCAGCGGAGCGTCTGTCTACTTACGAGAGAATCGCATCGACCTGCAGCCCCGACGTCACGGCCGAATCCCTGTACCTCTGGAACATGCGGATGTGCGGTGCACTGATGATGCCGGTCCATCTGTGCGAAGTGGTCACCCGTAACGCCGCTGCTACCGTGCTCGCCCGGCAGCATGGCCCGCGTTGGCCCTGGAATGATGCCTTCCGACGCAGGCTGCCAACCTCGTCCTGTACTTCCGCACGTGCAGCACTGGAACAGGTTGCTGGCCGCACGACCGATACACCCGAAATCGTCGCCAAGCTGCCGATGGTGTTCTGGCAGCAGCTTTTCACCTGTCGCTTCGACGACACGCTATGGATACCCGCACTCAATGGAGTTCTGCGGCATGCACCCTCAGCTCATCCCAGCGTCATCAGAAAAGCCATCCACTCTGACATCGGACGCATTCGCCACCTGCGCAACCGCATCGCGCACCACGAACCCATCCTGGAACGCGACATCGGTGCCGACCTGGCGGCGATCGGGCGGCTGATCCACGCCCGCTGCCCGCATACGCTGGGCTGGCTGCAGCGCCATGAGCGGGCGACAACGGTGTTGGCGGCGTCGCCATTGGCAGGGCGTCCGTAATGTGTAGCCGGGCGTGGCCCGGCGCTACGGAGGCCTGCCTGTAGAGTCGAGCTTGCTCGACTGCTCTGTGTCCGTCATTGCGCCCAGTCGAGCAAGCTCGACTCTACAAACGCCGATCGAGCGGTTCGCGCGGCCGGGGGGCTCAGACCGCCGGCAGGGTCGCCATGTCCCAGCGCGGGGTCACATCCACCTTCGGCGGGCTGTACTGGCCGGCCTGCAGCCGCAGCGCGCCGGCGAAGGCGATCATCGCGCCGTTGTCGGTGCACAACGCCGGCCGCGGGAAGCAGGCACGGCCGCCGAGACGCTCGGCCATCTGCTGCAGGCGTGCGCGCAGGCGCTTGTTGGCGCCAACACCTCCAGCCACCACGATCACGTTGGTGCCGGCCGCTTCCAGCGCGCGTTCGCACTTGATCGACAGGGTCTCGACCACCGCGTCCTCAAAGCCCCGGGCGATGTCGGCACGGGTCTGCTCGCTCTGGTCACTGTCGCGCCAGGCCATCAGGACCTGGGTCTTCAGGCCGGAGAAGCTGAAATCCAGCCCCGGGCGGTCGGTCATCGGTCGCGCGAAGCGGTACACGCCCGGCGTGCCCTGCTCGGCCAGCCTGGCCAGCTGCGGGCCACCCGGGTACGGCAGGCCCATCAGCTTGGCGGTCTTGTCGAAGGCCTCGCCGGCCGCGTCGTCCAGGGTCTCGCCCAGCAGGCGGTACTGGCCGATCGCGTCCACCGCCACCAGCTGGGTATGGCCACCGGACACCAGCAGCGCCACGAACGGCGCTTCCGGCGGGTCGTCCTCCATCAGCGGGGCCAGCAGGTGGCCTTCCATATGGTGTACGCCCACCGCCGGCACCTCCAGCGCCCAGGCCAGCGACCGCGCCACGCCCGCGCCGACCAGCAGTGCGCCGACCAGACCGGGACCGGCCGTATAGGCCACGCCGTCGATATCACCTACACCCAGACCGGCGTCGGCCAGGGTCTGGCGCACCAGCGGCAGCAGCTTGCGGACGTGGTCGCGGCTGGCCAGTTCGGGCACCACACCACCGTATTCGGCGTGCAGGGCGATCTGGCTGTAGACCGCATGGGCGCGCAGGGCCGCGCTGCCGGCCAGGTCGGTGTCATACACCGCCACGCCGGTCTCATCACAGGAAGATTCGATGCCAAGGACTCGCATGCCTGCTATTATGACGCCCCTGCCGCCCCCTCGGGGGACGTGCAGATCTCACTGCTTTCGAACCGCCGGCCCGTATTCAGGGTTGGCCGCTTGCAGTTTGTCTATTCGCCGCTATAATGTGCGGCTCGCCGGGCGTGACCCGGTTCTACTGTGTCCCGGAGATTCCATGCCCAGCGTCAAAGTCCGCGAGAACGAGCCCTTCGAGTTTGCTCTTCGCCGCTTCAAGCGCACTTGCGAAAAGGCCGGTGTGCTGGCCGAAACCCGCAAGCGCGAGTTCTACGAAAAGCCGACCCAGGAGCGCAAGCGCAAGGCCGCCGCTGCTGTGAAGCGTCAGCTGCGCCGCTCGTCGCGCGACGTCACCAAGCGTCAGCGCCTGTACTGATCGGACGCATCTTCATTGCGGCGGGCTTGCCTGTCGCGATGGAGCCGAAGCCGGCACGCGCGAGCGTCGCCGGCTTTTTGCGTTTCCGGGTTCGGGCATCCGCCCCGCCCCACCTACCACCACGAGGTTCCTCATGAGCATGAAGCAGCAGCTCACCGAAGACATGAAGGCCGCCATGAAGGCGGGCGAGAAGCACAAGCTGGGCGTGATCCGCCTGATCAACGCCGCCATCAAGCAGCGTGAAGTGGACGAGCGCATCGAACTGGATGACACCGCCGTGATCGCCGTGCTCGACAAGATGGTCAAGCAGCGCAAGGACTCGGTCAGCCAGTACGAGGCCGCCAACCGCGAGGACCTGGCCGAGATCGAGCGCGCCGAGATCGTGGTCATCGAAGCCTACCTGCCGGCCAAGATGGGCGAAGCCGAGATCGTGGCCGCCATCCAGGCCGCCATCGCCGAAACCGGCGCCTCCGGCCCGGCCGACATGGGCAAGCTGATGGGCGCACTGAAGCCCAAGCTCGCCGGCCAGGCCGACATGGGCCTGGTGTCCAAGCTGGTCAAGCAGCAGCTGGCGTAATCCAGCACTTGGGGTCGGATCCCTTCCGCGACGCGGAAGGGCTCTAACCCCATTGATGCACTCGCTTCACCGCACCTTCGTCGCTCGCCTGCTACAACCGCACACATGGTTGAACCCGAGCCCAACGTTCACGTGTCACTGCACAAGTACATCAAGCGCCTGCAGGACAGCTTCCCGATGGCGGTGGCCAAGCGCTTCATCGACGTCGACGTGCTGACCCAAGCAGCTTCCGTCTCCTTCTACGCGCTGCTGTCGATGGCGCCGTTGCTGGTGCTGCTGCTGTGGCTGACCGCCTCGCTGTACCCACCGGCCCAGCAAGCACTGATCGACCAGATCAGCTCGGTGGCCGGCAGCAGCGCGGCTACCGTGGCCGAAACCGTTCTGAGGAACGCCGACAACCAGCCGGATGTCGGCTCGCTGGCGGGTGTGTGGAGCACGCTGCTGCTGTTCGTCGGCGCCACCGCCGTGTTCGCCCAGCTGCAGAACGCACTGAACCTGATCTTCCGCACCAGCGGCGAGCGCCTGGAAGGCCTCAAGGCCTGGCTGCGCAAGCGCGTGTTCTCGTTCGGCGTCGTGCTGGCGCTGGGCTTCCTGCTGATCCTGTCGATGACCGCCACCACGGTGCTGCAGGTGGCCTTCGCGCAACTGCCTTCGATCCTGCCCGCGCTGGGGTACGTCACCAGCCTGCTGCTTTACGCAGTCGGCTTCGCCTTCATGTACCACTACCTGCCCGACCGTCGCGTGGCGTGGCGCCAGGCCTTCATCGGCGGCGTCATCACCTCGGCACTGTTCGCACTGGGCCGCTACGGCATCGGCGTCTACATCGCCACCGTGGCCCCCGGCAGTGCCTACGGCTCGATGGGCGCGCTGGTGATCTCACTGGTCTGGATCTATTACGCGACCGTCGTGTTCTTCGTTGGCGCGCTGATGACCGCGGTGATCGATGAGCGCCTGCGCGCGCGCCATCACCTGGCCGCCGCCGGCATCGATCCGGCCACCGCCAGCCAGGTGCCCGACAGGGGGTAAACTAGGGCAACCGCCCCCGGTTCCGTCGCGTGGTCCTGTACCGCGCCCTGCCCTGTTGCCCATGGCCCGTATCCCCGACGCTTTCATCGACGATCTGCTGGCCCGCACCGACATCGTCGAGGTGGTGGGCAGCCGCGTGCCGTTGAAGCGCCAGGGCAAGGAGTACGCCGCCCGCTGCCCGTTCCATGACGAGCGCTCGGCGTCGTTCACGGTCTCGCCCACCAAGCAGTTCTATCACTGCTTCGGTTGTGGCGCGCACGGCACCGCGATCAGCTTCCTGATGAACTACGACCGCCTCGAGTTCCTCGACGCGGTGGATGAACTGGCCAAGCGCGCCGGCATGGAAGTGCCGCGCAGCGAGAACCCGCGCAGCCCCCAGCAGCAGGACGACAGCCGCGAGCTGTACTCGGCGCTTGAGGCGGCCACGAAGTTTTTCCAGAGCAACCTGCAGGGCAGCGACAAGGCCCGCAGCTACCTGGATGGCCGCGGCGTGGATGAAGAGAACCGCGCGCGCTTCCAGATCGGCTACGCGCCGGATGGCTACAGCGGCCTGCGCGATGCGTTGGGCAAGGACGAGCGGCGGATGAAGCTGCTCGACCGCGCCGGCCTGTTCTCCAAGAACGATCGCGGTCACGTCTACGACAAGTTCCGCGACCGGGTGATGTTCCCGATCTTCGACCGCCGCGGCCGGGTCATCGCCTTCGGCGGCCGCGTGTTCGAGAAGGACGACGGCCCCAAGTACCTCAACTCGCCCGAGACCGCGCTGTTCCACAAGGGCCGCGAACTGTACGGCCTGTGGCAGGTGCGCCAGGCCAACCAGAAGATCGAGCGGCTGATCGTGGTCGAGGGCTACATGGACGTGGTCTCGCTGTTCCAGTTCGGGGTCACCCAGGCGGTGGCAACACTGGGCACCGCGACCACGCCGGACCATGCGGAGCTGCTGTTCCGCAACGCACCGGATGTGTTCTTCTGCTTCGACGGCGACGCCGCCGGCCGCCGCGCCGGCTGGAAGGCGCTGGAGTCGGTGCTGCCGCGCATGAAGGATGGCCGCCAGGCCTTCTTCCTGTTCCTGCCCGATGGCGAAGACCCGGACACCATCGTGCGCAAGGAAGGCGCCGAGGCGTTCAACGAGCGCCTGAAGCAGGCCACGCCGCTGTCGCAGTTCTTCTTCGACGAACTGACCCGCGAGATCAATCTGGGCACGCTCGATGGCAAGGCACGCCTGGCCGAGCGGGCCAAGCCGATGCTGGCGCAGATTCCCGACGGTGCCTTCGGCGACCTGATGAAGCAGCAGCTGGCGCAGCTGACCGGCCTGGGCGGTACTGCCCAGGTCACGCGCGCGCCGATGCCGCAACGGCAGCCGCAGCGGACGATCCAGCCCGTGGCCAAGCGCAGTCTGGTGCGCGGCGCGATCGCCGTGCTGCTGCAGCAGCCGTCGCTGGCGCTGACGCTGGGCGGCAAGCATCACTTCCAGGGCCTGCGCCTGCCCGGCGTGGAACTGCTGCTGGAGCTGCTGGGACTGGTCGAACAGCGCCCGGACATCAGCACCGGCGCCCTGCTGGAGCACTTCGACGGGCGCGAGGAACAGGCATCACTGCACACGCTGGCTGCGCAGACACTGCCTGGCACCGAGGCCAGCTGGACCCAGGAACTGCACGACGCCGTGGCCCAGCTGGAGAAACAGCTGCTGGTGCAACGTCTGGAGGAGTTGTTGGCAAAGCAGCGCCAGCAGGGCCTGGACGATACTGACAAGTACGAACTGCGCGAGCTGCTGAAGGCGCGCGCCGGACTGCGCCTGTAGCGGCAGAACGTTTTCACGGAGAGGACCATGCTGCTGCGCCTGACCTGCCTGCTGTTGTTGTCGCTCTGCCTGCCGCTGACGGCCCTGGCCGAAGACGCGCCCCTCAACGAAGTCCGCCCCGGCCTGTACGCCGGCGGCCAGCCCAGCGCCGCACAGCTGCAGGCCTTGGCCGCACAGGGCGTGCGCACCGTGATCGACCTGCGCCAGCCCGACGAGGACCGGGGTTTTGATGAAACCCGCGTAGCCGAATCACTGGGCCTGCGCTACGTACGCATTCCGGTGGCCGGTGCCGACGGCCTGGATGCGGCCAACATCCGTGCCGTGCACCAGGCCCTGCAGCAGAGCCAGGGGCCGGTGCTGCTGCACTGTGCGTCCGGCAACCGCGCCGGTGCCGTGCTCGGCCTGGTCAATGCACGCTACGAACATGCCAGCCCCGAACAGGCCCTTCAGCTGGGCCAGCGTGCTGGCCTGAAGTCGCTGGAAGCCGCCACCCGCCAGCGCCTGGCCACGCCGGTCACCTCGCCCTGAACCCTCCGCACCAAGGACTCTGCCCACCATGACCCGCTGGTGGTCGCGCCTGCGACCGGACAACTTCACCCTCGCCCTGCTGTGCACCGTCGGCCTGGCCTCGCTGCTGCCGATGAAGGGCGCCGCCGCCATCGTGCTCGACGATGTCACCACCGTCGCCATCGCCGCGCTGTTCTTCCTGCATGGCGCGCGCCTGCCGCGCGAGTCGATCATCGGCGGCATGCTGCACTGGCGGCTGCACCTGACCATCCTGGCCTGCACCTTCATCCTGTTCCCGCTGCTGGGGCTGATGTTCAAGCCTCTGTCGGGCTGGCTGCTGACGCCGGAGCTGTACCTGGGCGTGCTGTTCCTGTGCACCCTGCCCTCCACCGTGCAGTCGTCCATCGCGTTCACCTCGATGGCACGCGGCAACGTACCCGCTGCGGTGTGCAGCGCCTCGCTGTCGAGCATCCTCGGCGTGTTCCTGACCCCGCTGCTGCTGACCGCACTGGCCGGTACCTCCGGCGGCGTGCACGACCCGCTGCATGCGATCGGCGGCATCATGCTGCAGCTGCTGGTGCCCTTCGTGGCCGGCCACCTGCTGCGGCCGTGGATCGCCGGCTGGGTGGAGAAGCAGCGCGCGCTGCTGCGCTATACCGACCAGGGCACGATCCTGCTGGTGGTGTATTCGGCGTTCGGCGAAGCCGTCACCGAGGGTCTGTGGAGCAAAACGCCGCTGCTCTCGCTGCTGGCCGTGGCGGTCGTGGCCGCCGTGCTGCTGGGCATCGCGATGCCGCTGATCACCTTCATCGCGCGTCGCCTGCGCTTCAATCGCGAGGACGAGATCGCCATCGTCTTCTGCGGCTCGAAGAAGAGCCTGGCCACCGGCGTGCCGATCGCCAAGGTGCTGTTCGCCGGTGGAAGCCTCGGCGCGATCGTGCTGCCGGTGATGATCTACCACCAGATCCAGCTGATCGTCTGCGGTGTGATCGCGCAACGGTATGCGAAGCGCGCGCCCTGATTGGGCGCGCGGGTTTTTGTAGAGAGCCCATCCACGCGCGGCGTGGATCTACCAAACCGCGGATGGCGTGAACCCGCAGTAGATCCACGCCATGCGTGGATGACGCATACGCCGCCGCTAATCCACGATGGCCGCGGCGATGTCGTGCAGCACTCGGGCGTTGCGCTCCACGTCGCTGCCCGGCTCGCCCGTGACGGTCAGACTGTAGGTCTTGCTGTCTCCCGTCCAGGCAAGCTCAACCCGAGTACGGCCGACACTATCCACAACCTTCCCGAGGTGAGCGGGCTTGCCGTCCACCACGGTGTTCTGCGCCTCCGCGATGACCTCGATCTGCATGCCCGCAGCGAGGAAGTTGTTCTCGCTGAACTCCACGATGCCGACACCCTCCAGCCGGTAGAAACGGCTCAAGCCCGAGGACTTTCCACCCTCCAACGCACCACTGGGCTCCATGCCAATCATCTCGGCTGCGCCCAGCAGGCTGCTTTCCAGCCTGCTGGGGGGCTGCGGCAGGCGCTGGCGTAGTTCTGGAGTTGAGCGGTGAGTCCGCGGCACGGCAGCCAGCATTTCGGCCTGCGTTGGGATGCTCCCTGCTGCAACCCGCACGACACCGTTGGATCGTTCGATGTCATCGCGAAGCTGCTGCTTCACTTCTCGGGGGGCATCAAGGTCTGCCAGTTTCACCATCTGGTAGCTGCCCACGCTGGCGGACGATCTTCCCATTGCCGAGGCCTCCTGCATTGCAGCCTGCATGGCGCGTTGGTGTAGCCAGCTCCCTACCGCATCGGGAGCAGGTTCATTCTGGGATGCTTGAGCTGACATCGACATGGCCAGCGAGAATGCGATAAAGCAAAGAATCTTCATGATGCTCACCACTCCGAAAGCTGGCAATCGACCGCACTCATGGGTTGCGTAAATACGCGTCCGCCCAGCACCCATGTGTGATATCCGTGAACAACCATTCGTTCTGGATCACTGCCATCGCCTGCGTAAAATCGCCAGGAGTACAGTCCATTGTTAGGCGCACCGAAAGCATGCTTCGGCTCAATGTTCCCGAGGGGAACGTGCCTAGTTACGGCCGACCCCTGAAAATTGCGAAACTGGGGCCGTTCATAGGTCACGGATTCGTTGATGAATCCAATGCAGTTGGCCCGACTCAGTGCTTTTATTTCTGCTGCCGCATTGCCAGCCAGGCTGGTAAGCGCGGCACACAGAACGATGGGCAGAGAAACATGACATCTCATTGATTGCTCCACAGAATTGCGAGTCATCCCGCAATACCTGTGTATCTACTGTTGATGATCCGGTCTGGTGGAACAGTCGGTATCTGTGACGCCTTGCGTGCAGGAAGCTGACAGCGCGGCAAAACCCTACAGCGCGACGGCTTGGTCGATGGGCGCAGTTGCAGCCCTCCCGGGCGAAACCCGACACTGGCTGCGCCGGGTTCCGTGAGAGCCCATCCACGCATGGCGTGGCTCTACTCCCACCGATGGCGTGAACCACCAGTAGATCAACGCCATGCGTGGATGGGTTGCCTGCCGTTACGGGCCCACCAGCGTGCCGACGCTCAACTCCGGCATCCACACCCACAGGTCGTACGGCCGTTTCGCATCGGCATCGACCCGCGGCGCCGTGGCCACCTGCTCTGGAAGTGGCCGCGCCATGCAACGGTCCGCGCACGCCCACGCCTGGCCACGCAGCGCACCCAACCGCACGCTGTAGATATCCAGGTCCCGCAGCTGGGAGGCCATCGGCTGCCTCTGCATTTCCGGCGGCATACCTTCCGGCCGCCGCAGCATGGCGTGGACATTGCCCGTCAGCACCAGCATGCGTGCATTGTCTGGCAACCCTCGATAGAGCCGTCGCAATTCGGCTGCCATGAAGTCATCGCGCGCCTGGTTGCCGCCACTGCTGGCATTGACGTCATAGCCAACCACTTCGATCACGCGCCCCTGCGCCTTCAGCACACGGAGGCCTTCGATCATCGCCAGCATGTCGCGGCTGCGGCGACCATCATGCTGGTCATCGCGCACGGTCCAGAACGCGCGGCCGTGCAGGTGCCGGCGCGCCCTGGCCCCGCCATCGGATTCCAGATAGTCGCGCAGCACAGGGTTCTCGGCGCGTGGCAGTTCCAGCGCCAGCAGGACCGGGCCGTTGCGGCTGTAGTCGTCCACCAGCTGGCGTACCAGCAACGGGGTCTCGCGGGTGCCGTGGAATTCGCCCAGTACCAGCAGGCGGTGCTCACCGGCATGCTGGCGGATCTGCGCGGCGGTGTCATCGGCATGCGCGGTGAGGGCCACACCCAGCGCCAGCAGCAGCGCGGTGGTCCAACGGAAGATCGAATGCATCCCTGCGCCTTCCTTTCCTTTGCGGTCAGGAACAGCAATGGCGACGCAGCAACCGCGGTTCAAGTAGATCCACGCCGTGCGTGGATGCTCCCGCCATCAGACCGGGCCTGAGTCGAGCGTGGCTCGACTCTACAAAGGGCAGCCCCTCACAACCAGGGCAGGATCCAGTGGTCCACCAGCAGGAAGGCGAACAGCGCCATCAGGTAGACGATGGAGTAATAGAACATCTTCATCGAGAACAGTTCGTCCGGCGGATTGAGCATGCGCCAGGCGTACCAGAGGAACACCGCATTGAGCACGATCGCGCCGCCCAGGTAGAACGCACCGCTCATGCCCACCAGGTACGGCAGCAGGCAGACCAGCGCCAGCACCACCGAATACACCATGATCTGCTTGCGGGTGTGCACCACGCCGTGGGTCACCGGCAGCATCGGAATTTCCGCCTTGGCGTAATCCTCGCGGCGGAAGATCGCCAGCGCCCAGAAGTGCGGCGGCGTCCAGATGAAGATGATCAGCACCAGCAGCGACGAGTACGCCCAGTCCGACGAACCCTGCATGCCGGTCACCGCAGCCCAGCCCAGCATCGGCGGCATCGCGCCGGCCAGGCCACCGATGACGATGTTCTGCGAGGTCGCACGCTTGAGGTACACGGTGTAGATCACCGCGTAGCCGATCAGCGAGGCGAAGGTCAGCACGGCGGTGATCAGGTTCACCCACAGCACCAGGATGACCATCGACAACACGATCAGCACGCCGGCGAACACCAGCACCTGCCACGGCTTGACCTTGCCCACCACCAGCGGACGCCACGATGTGCGCGCCATCTGCGCATCGATGTGCGCATCCAGCAGCTGGTTGATCGCCGCGGCGGCCGAAGCGGCCAGCCAGATACCGAGGAAGCCGAGCACGCCTGCGCGCACCTGCTCCCAGCTGGGCACGCCGGGGATGGCCAGGACCATGCCGACCAGGGCGGTGAAGACAATGAGGGCAACGACCTTGGGCTTGGTCAGGTCCCAGTACTGGCGGTAATTGGAAAACATGGAATCAGTCCGGGGCACGCAGGCGGGCCAGCAGGCTGACCAGCACGAACAACAGGGCAACGGCCACGCCGTTGTGGGCCACCGCCACTTCCAGCGGCAGCGCCAGCTTCACATTGAGGATGCCGAGGGTGACCTGCAGCACCAGCAGCGCGATCAACGCGCTGGCCCAGCCACGCATGCTCGGCAACCGGAACAGGCGCACGCCCAGCCACAGCAGGTAGAGGGCCACCACCACCGCGAACAGGCGGTGTGCCATCTGGATGGCGATGCGCGAGGCGCCATCCAGCACGCCGCCTTCGTAATCCACGCCGATGCCACGCCACAGGGTGAAGCCTTCGACGAAGTTGTGCTGCGGCCACCACTGGTTGGCGCAGCGCGGGAAGTTGTCCAGCGAGGCGCTGCCACCGCCGCAGGCCAGCGCCGCGTAATTGGCGCTGACCCAGCCCCCCAACGCGATCTGGGTGACCAGCACCGCCACGCCGATGCGCAGCAGCCACTTCAGCTTCGGCGCCTCGGCCAGCGTGATCGGCATGTGCGTCGCGCGCCAGGCCATCCACACCAGCAGGCCGAACATCAGCATGCCACCGAGCAGATGGCCCATCACTACGATGGGTTTGAGCAGCAGGGTCACCGTCCACATGCCCAGCAAGGCCTGGAAGATCACCACCGCCAGGGTCAGCAATGCAGCGCGCGCCAGGTCGATGTTGCTCCAGCGCAGCGCGGCGATCAGCAGGATCGCCTCACCGATCAACGCCAGCACGCTGGCCGTGCCATGCCAGCCCATCATGTACAGCGGTATGCCGGCGGCCACCAGCACGCAGGCGGTCACCACCGCCGTGCTTCCGAATCGCCGCTTGCGCGTGGCCAACAGGGCCAGGGTCAGGATCTCGATGCCCAGCGCGCCAGCCAGGAAGCGGTGCACCTGCTCACGCCAGGCCTTGTGGGTCTCCAGCGGGCGGATCTCCGCCGCCGGGTGGCCGATGGTCTCTTCCACGTGCTGCGGCCAGGTGGCCTGGCCATAGCAGGTCGGCCAGTCCGGGCAGCTCAGGCCGGCATCGGACAGGCGCACGAACGCGCCGAACATGATCGTGCTCGCGGTCATGATCATGGCGAACCACGCCAGGCGGTGGAAATTGCGGTGCAGCGCCGGACGCGCGGAAAGGCTCATCAAACGGGACTCACTTCAGTTTCAGCAACGTGGCCATGTCCTTGCGCAGGCCACCCAGGTCGGTGCCCGGGGCATGACGCATGATCACGAAGCCGTTCGGATCGATCACGTAGACCGGCAGGCCAGCCGGATCGTCGACGCCGGGCAGGGCCGCGCGCAGTGCTGGCGACGGAGCCAGCGGCCGCAGCGCGGGCAGCGAGGCGATCGACGCCGGTGGCGTTCCCAGCCACAGGATTTCGACATTATCGGCGTTATGGCCGAACAGCTGCCACACCTTGCCCAGTCCCTGCGACAAAGTGACGCACTGCGCGTCGCAGGCACCGGCCGGCGCCACCAGCAGGCGCCAGGTACGGGCCTCGGGGTTCCAGGCGTAGGGCTGGCCGCTGGCCAGGGTCGGCGCCTGCTGGCGCAGGTCCACCGGCGGCTTCAGCAGCTGGCCGGCATTGCGGTGCCCGGTCGGTTGCCAGCCGGAGAAGCGCAGCACGGCGGCCAGTGCCATCGCACCGAAGAACACGGCAAACAGCAGCACCAGGGTCCGGCGGCCGGAGCCGCGCGCCTGCGGGGACGTAGCAGTGTTCATGCGGGGCATTTTCTCATGGTTGGGTAAGGGATGCGGGTGTGGTGCCCCGGTAGTGCCGGCCGCTGGCCGGCATCCAGGAATCCGAGGGGATGCCGGCCAGCGGCCGGCACTACCGGGCCACGGCACGTCTCCTGCGCCACTCCAGCACCAGCGCGACCACCAGCACGGTCAGGGCCAGGCCGAACCACTGCACGGCGTAGCCCAGGTGACGCTGCGGCGGCAGCGTGTTCGGCAGCAGGTCCAGATCGCGTTCGTCGCCGAATGGCAGTGCCGGGTCCAGGCGCAGGACGCGGTCGGGCAATACCGGTAGGCCAAGCGCCGCCGCCAGGCCTTCGGCGGGCAAACGGCTGGCCAGCCAACGCCCGGCCTCATCGGTAGCGGAGAACGCCGGGCCCAGTGCCAGTCCCGCCGACGGCGGCGGCGCCAATAACCCACGCACCGCCACCGGCGAAGGCGGCGCCGGCACATCCGGCAGCGTGCGATCCGGCGGCAGCGCGCGCCAGCCGAGGTCGACCAGCAGCACGCTGCCTCCGTCACTGCGGAACGGACGATAGATCTTCACCCCGGCGCGACCATGCCGGGTCTGGTTGTCCAGCAGCACCACGCCGGGCAGGAAGCGGCCGTGGTCGGCCACGCCGTGCAAGGCGCCGGGCGCCGCCAGGGCCTGCGACAACGGAAGCGCTTGCGCCACAGCTGGACCCTGCGCATCCAACATTGCCTGTTTGGCATGCATGCGCTGCAGTTGCCACAGCCCCAATGCGCTGAAACCGGCCATCGCCAGCACCGCCAACAGCCAGCCGATCACGCGCGTGTGCTGGCGCATCATGACAAGTCCGCGCAAACGCGGTCAGATAGGCGCATCCACCCTGCCCTCGAGCCGCGCATGAGTGATTCGCTGAAGACCCTGCTGGTAATCGCGTTTCTGATCGTCATCGTCTGGAATCTGGGCGCCGGCCTGTATTACCTGCTGGTCGACCGCGGCCAGACCAAGCGCACGGTCAACGCACTGACCCGCCGCATCGCGGTGTCGGTGGCGTTGATCCTGCTGGTGATCGTGAGCATCTACATGGGCTGGATAAAACCGCACGGCATCGGCGGCTGAGGCCACCGATACGTGCGCGGTCAAAGCACGTAGACGAACATGAAGAGCATCAACCACACCACGTCGACGAAGTGCCAGTACCACGCGGCGGCTTCGAAACCGAAATGGTTGTCGCGGGTGAAGTGCCCCTTGGCCGAACGCAGCCACATCACGATCAGCATGATCGTGCCCAGCAGCACGTGCGCACCGTGGAAGCCGGTCAGCATGAAGAACGTTGAACCGTAGATGCCCGAGCCGAGCGTCAGGTTCAGTTCCTTGTAGGCGTGGATGTACTCCTCCGCCTGCAGGGTCAGGAAGCCGAGGCCGAGCACCACGGTCAGGCCCAGCCAGATCAGCAGCTGGCGACGGTTGCCCGCCTTCAGCGCGTGATGGGCGATGGTCAGGGTCACGCCGGAGGTCAACAGGATCAGCGTGTTGATCAGCGGCAGGCCCCAGGCCGGAATGGTCTGGAACGTGCCACCGATCGCCGCCGGGCCATTGGTCGGCCATCCGGCGGAATAGCCCTGCCAGAGCAGCTCGTTGGTCATCACACCGCGGCCTTCGCCACTGAGCCACGACAGGCCCAGGTTGCGGGTGTAGAACAGTGCGCCGAAGAAGGCGCCGAAGAACATCACCTCGGAGAAGATGAACCAGATCATTCCCATCCGGAATGATCCGTCGACCTGGTGGTTGTAATTGCCGGCCTGCGATTCGCGCACCACGTCGCTGAACCACCAGAACAGGGTCAGCACTAGCATCGCGATGCCGATGTAGAACGTCCAGCGTCCCCAGCTGGCATCGTTGAGCCAGCTGGCCACGCCCACCATGGTCACCATCATCGCGATGGACCCCACGAACGGCCATTTGCTCTGGGCCGGGACGAAGTACACGTTGGCATCGGTCGGTGTCTGGGCCATGTCGGTATCCGGGTCAGGGTGCGGCGTGCGCGCCTTCCGAGGTGGCGGCCGGAGCCAGCCGATCGGACAGCGCGTCGTTGCGGTAGAAGGTGTAGGACAAGGTGATCGTCTTGATCTCCGGCGGCAGGTCCGGATCGACGATGAAGCGCACCGGCATGTCGCGCTTCTCGCCGGCCTGCAGCGTCTGCGCGGTGAAACAGAAGCACTCGGTCTTGCTGAAGAAGCCCGACGCACGCGCCGGCGCCACCGACGGTACCGCGCTGCCGACCACCGCCTGCTGGCTGTCGTTGCGGGCGAAGTACAGCGCCTCGTTGAGCTCGCCCGGCACCACGTCCATGGTCAACTGTTCGGGATGGAACGACCAGGGCAGGCGCGAGTTGACGCCGCCATCGAACTCCACGCGCACGGTGCGCTTGCCGGTCACGGCGCCGGTACTGGCCTCGCTGCCGGGACCGCGCTCCAGGCGCACGCCGAATACCTTTTCGCAGGCGATGCGGTACAGCGGCACCAGCGAGAACGTGAGCAGGAACACCGCCACCGCCACGCCGATCAGGCGCGGCAGCCCCGCACTGCGTGACGGTGTGGTGGCCGGCGCCTCGCTCATCGGCCGATCACCCCGCTGAGGATGAAGCCGACGTAGACCAGCACGGCGATGGCGCCGACCCAGAGCGCGGTGCGCCTGGCGCGTTGGCGCTGCTGCTCGATGCTTCCACCCTGGTAGAGCCGACCGCTGGTCGGCTGCGCTTCGCTGTTGTAGAGCCGAGCCGTGCTCGGCGGCTTTTCGTCAGTCGAGCATGGTTCGACTCTACCGATCGGGAGCGGGCTTTCGTTATGCATGCCCCACCTCAATGCGTGATGTCGTCATGCGCCAGATCCCCCGGGCGGATGGTCGGCGGCGTGGTGAACGTATGCGCAGGTGCCGGCGACGGCAGCGTCCATTCCAGGCCGCGCGCACCTTCCCACGATCGGGCCTCGGCCTTCTCGCCGTTGCGCAGCGAGGACAGCAGGATCGCGGCCATCATGAACGGCGTGACGAACATGCCGAACGCGCCGATCGAGCTGATCAGGTTCCAGTCGGCGAAGGCCACGCTGTAATCGGGAATGCGGCGCGGCATGCCGGCCAGGCCGAGGAAGTGCTGCGGGAAGAACAGCAGGTTGACGAACACGATCGACCACCAGAAGTGCACCTTGGCCCACTTCTCGCTGTACATCCGCCCGGTCCACTTCGGCCACCAGTAGTACACCGCCGCGATCAGCGCGAACACCGCACCGGTCACCAGCACGTAGTGGAAGTGCGCGACCACGAAGTAGGTGTCGTGGTACTGGAAGTCAGCCGCCACGATGGCCAGCATCAGGCCGGAGAAGCCACCGATGGTGAACAGGATGACGAACGCCACCGACCACAGCATCGGTGCCTCGAACGTCAGCGAGCCACGCCACATGGTGCTGACCCAGTTGAACACCTTCACCCCGGTCGGGATCGAGATCAGCATGGTGGCGAACATGAAGTAGATCTCGCCACCCAGCGGCATGCCCACGGTGAACATGTGGTGGGCCCAGACGATGAACGACAGGAACGCGATCGCGGCGGTGGCGTACACCATCGCCTGGTAGCCGAACAGCGGCTTGCGACTGAAGGTCGGGATGATCTCGCTGACCACGCCAAAGGCGGGCAGGATCATGATGTAGACCTCGGGGTGCCCGAAGAACCAGAAGATGTGCTGGTACATCACCGGGTCACCGCCACCGGCGGCGTTGAAGAAGCTGGTGCCGAAGAACTTGTCGGTCAGCAGCATGGTCACCGCACCGGCCAGCACCGGCATCACCGCGATCAGCAGGAACGCGGTGATCAGCCAGGCCCAGCAGAAGATCGGCATCTTCAGCAGGTCGATGCCCGGCGCACGCATGTTCAGCACAGTGGCGATGATGTTGATCGCGCCCATGATCGAGCTGATGCCGGCCACGTGGATGGCGAACACGCTGAAGGCGACGTTGTAGCCGCCCTGCAGCGACAGCGGCGGGTACAGCGTCCAGCCGCCGGCCGGCGCACCACCGGGCAGGAACAGGGTCAGCAGCAGCAGGCTGAAGGCCACCGGCAACAGCCAGAACGACCAGTTGTTCATGCGCGGCAGCGCCATGTCCGGCGCGCCGATCTGCAGCGGGATCATCCAGTTGGCGAGGCCGACGAAGGCCGGCATCACGCCGCCAAAGATCATCACCAGCGCATGCACGGTGGTCATCTGGTTGAAGAACTCGGGCTTGACGAACTGCAGGCCCGGCTGCGCCAGCTCGGCGCGGATCACCACGCTCATCGCCGCACCGATGATGAACATGATGAAGCTGAAACCCAGGTACAGCGTGCCGATGTCCTTGTGGTTGGTCGAGAAGAACCAACGCTCGAAGAAACTCTGCTGGTGATGGTGATCGTCGTGCCCAACTGCCGAGTGCGCCATTGCAAAACACCTCTCAGAATCGGTTGTCACCACGGCCGCGAACGGCCGCGGGCTTTACATCACGCGCCGCTGGCCACGGTGGCAGGCGCGCTGCCCGCTTCTGCAGCAGCAGGCGCAGCCGGTGCCTCGCTCGCCGGTGCCTCGCTCGCCGGTGCAGTCGGTGCCGCCGGTTCGGTAGGTGCCGCCGGCGTTGCCGGCTCGGCGGGCGGCGCCGGCTTGCGCTGCGCCAGCCACTGCTTGAACTCTTCCTTGGACACCGCCTCGACCACGATCGGCATGAAGCCATGGTCCTTGCCGCACAGCTCGGCGCACTGGCCGCGGTAGACGCCGGGCTGCTCGATGCTGGTCCAGGCTTCATTGATGAAACCGGGGATGGCGTCCTGCTTCCAGCCCAGCGCCGGCACCCACCAAGCGTGGATCACGTCATCAGAGGTGATGACGAAACGCACCTTGGTATCGACCGGCAGCACCAGGCGGTTGTCGACATCCAGCAGGTAATGCGGGTGAGTCTCGCGGGTCGGCACGATGCCACTTTGCCGCACGCGGTCGGACTCGCGGTCCAGGCGGCTGGTGAAGGTGACGTTCTCGCCGAGATACTCGTACTTCCACATCCACTGGTAGCCGGTGACCTTCACCGTCATCTCGGCATCGCGGGTGTCGTACATCTTGATCAGGTTGGCCGTGGCCGGCCATGCCATCACGATCAGGATGATCACCGGGATCACCGTCCAGATGATCTCGGCCTTGGTGTTGTGGCTGAAGGTGGCGGCGACCGCGCCCTTGGATTTGCGGAACTTGAAGATGGCGTAGGCCATCGCCCCGAACACGATGACGCCGATCACCGTGCAGATGATCAACGAGAGATTGTTCGATTCCCAGGCCAGGCGCGAGGTCTGGGTCACCCCCTTGCCCATGTTCAGCTGCCACGGCTTGGGATCGGCCGCCTGGGCCCAGGCCAACGCCGGCATCAGTCCCCCGGCCACCATGGCGGCGACCGCTGCAACGCACTTCGTGCCCCACCTGCTGCTTTGCTTCATTGCCTAGACCCTTAGCGTCGTCGGTTGCCGCCATCGCTGGCGGCGAGCAAGCTTTCAAGTGTCTCTGCGAGCGTCTGACGTTCGGCCGGCGCGAGGAAACTCCCCACCTCCACCTGCCGGCCGCTGGATGCCAGCCGGACCCTCTCGTCGTCGGTGAGCAGGCGCACCCAGTGGGGGTGGGCCCGGAACACCGGCGATCCACCGGGTACGGGGATGACCTCCACGTACGCCGGCACTACCCGGATCTCCTCCTGCCGTTCACCACTGCGCCACAAGGCACGCAGTGCCGCCGCCAGCACCAGGCTGTACAGCAGCGCGAACAGGGGGGCGAATGCATTGCCGGCCAACCACCCGAGGGCGGACACCAGCCACATCGCACCCGACAACACGGTGAACAACAGGACGAACTGCCGGGCATCGAGCGCCCGTGGGGGACGCAGCCGCAGCTGCGTACCTGACCCATCCGGAGCTGGAAGCACCTCGATCATGTCGCAACCGCGTTCCTGCCGCGGGAAACGTCTCGATGGTAGCCCCGCCCTCTCGCCGGTAGCAAGGGTGCATTCACACTTTTTACCATGCTGCAACACAGCATGAGGTCGGCGGCACGAATGACGAATTCAGCACAAATCCTGCCAAGCTTGCTGAACACGCTGAATCCACTGCAGCTAGGGGCTATCAGCGCTTCACGAAGGTGGCTGTTGGGCACTTCCGCAACCCGCAAAAATGATTAAAATCGCCAAGTTTTCCACTGGCCGGACCGGCATGAACGCACCTTCCTCCTCCCCTGCCGCCCACGACGCTCCGCGTCCCGGCGCGCTGCTGTCGCCGGAACTGCCGGCGCCCCCCAACCCGTTCCGCCAGGCCATCACCGATGGCTGGTTGAAGGACGAGGCCAGCCACGTGCGCGAGCTGCTGGCGCAGGCCCGCCTACCCGCCGAAGAGCAGGCCAAGGTGCAGGCGCTGGCCGCCGACCTGGTCGGCCGCGTGCGCGTGCGTGCCAAGGACCAGGGCGCGATCGAAGCCTTCATGCGCCAGTACGACCTGGGCAGCGAGGAAGGCGTGCTGCTGATGTGCGTGGCCGAGGCGCTGCTGCGCATTCCGGACCAGGACACCGCCGACAAGCTGATCCGCGACAAGCTGGCCGATGCCGACTGGGAAAAGCACCTGGGCGGCAGCGACTCGGTGCTGGTCAACGCCTCCACCTGGGGCCTGATGCTGACTGGCAAGCTGGTGCAGATGAACGACGCCACCCGTGCCGATGCGCCCAGCGCGTTCAAGCGCCTGGTCGGCCGCGTCGGTGAGCCGGTGGTGCGCCTGGCCGTGCGCCAGGCGATGAAGATCATGGGCCACCAGTTCGTCATGGGCCGCACCATCAGCGAAGCGCTGTCGCGCTCGCACAAGGGCGACAACGCGAACTACCGCTACTCCTTCGACATGCTGGGCGAAGGCGCGCTGACCATGAAGGACGCGCTGCGCTACCTGGAAGACTACCGTCGTGCGATCCACGCCATCGGCGGCGACCACAAGGCACGCGGCGGCCGTCCGGACGGCGACGTCAACAACGCGCCGGGCATCTCGATCAAACTGTCGGCGCTGTACCCGCGCTACGAGCACGCCAAGCGCGCGCGCGTGCTGAAGGACCTGGTGCCGGGCGTGCTGGAACTGGCACAACTGGCCAAGAGCTACGGCATCGGCTGCACCGTCGACGCCGAAGAGTCCGACCGCCTGGAACTGTCGCTGGACATCATCGAGCAGGTCTTCTCCGACGCCTCGCTGGCCGGCTGGGATGGCTTCGGCGTGGTCGTGCAGGCCTACCAGAAGCGCACGCCGTACACGATCGACCACCTGGCCGACATGGCCCGCCGCGCCGGTCGCCGCTTGCAGGTGCGCCTGGTCAAGGGCGCCTACTGGGACGCCGAGATCAAGCGCGCGCAGATCGAAGGCTACCCGGGCTACCCGGTGTTCACCCGCAAGCAGAACACCGATGTCTCCTACCTGGCCTGCGCCAAGCGCCTGTTCACGCATGCCGACGCGATCTACCCGATGTTCGCCACGCACAACGCGCACACCATCGCGGCCGTACGCAGCATCGCCAATGGCGGCGTGTACGAGCACCAGAAGCTGCACGGCATGGGCGACGACCTGTACGCCGAAGTGGTGCCGGCCGACCGCTTGAACCTGCCCTGCCGCGTGTATGCGCCGGTCGGTTCGCATGAAGACCTGCTGCCGTACCTGGTACGCCGCCTGCTGGAAAACGGCGCCAACTCCAGCTTCGTCAACCGCATCACCGACGAACGCGTGCCGATCGCCGACCTGATCCGCGATCCGGTCGAGATGGTCGCTTCGTTCGAATCGATTCCGCATCCCAAGATCCCGCTGCCAGTTGACCTGCTGCGCAGCCAGAACCACGACAGGAAGAACTCCATGGGCGCCAACCTCGCCAACGACAACGAACTGCGCGCCCTCGCCGAGCAGATCAACGCTGCAGTGAAGCCGTGGCAGGCCGCCCCGCTGGTGCCGGGTGCGAACCCGGCCGGCGCCGCGCTGCCGGTGACCAACCCGGCCGACACCCGCGAAGTGGTCGGCCAGTGGCTGGCCGCCGATGCCGCCACCGTGCAGAAGGCCCTGGCCAACGCCGTGGCCGCGCAGCCGGCCTGGAACCGCACCCCGGCCGCCAGCCGCGCCGCCATCCTCGAGTACGCCGCCGACCAGCTGGAAGCGCGCATGCCGGAGTTCATGGCGCTGTGCGTGAAGGAAGCCGGCAAGAGCCTGCCCGACAGCATCGCCGAAGTGCGCGAAGCGGTGGACTTCCTGCGCTACTACGCCAAGCAGGCGCGCGAGCAGTTCAGCCACGCCGAGAAGCTGCCGAGCCCGACCGGTGAGTCCAACGAGCTGCAACTGCACGGCCGTGGCGTGTTCGTCTGCATCAGCCCGTGGAACTTCCCGCTGGCGATCTTCCTGGGCCAGGTCGCTGCCGCCCTGGCCGCCGGCAACAGCGTCATCGCCAAGCCGGCCGAGCAGACCAACCTGATCGGCTACTACGCGGTGAAGCTGCTGCACGACGCCGGCGTGCCGGCCGAGGTGGTGCAGTTCCTGCCGGGCGACGGTGCCACCGTCGGTGCCGCACTGACCGCCGACCCGCGCGTGGCCGGCGTGGCCTTCACCGGCTCCACCGACACCGCCCGTGCGATCAACCGCGCGATGGCCGCGCGTGATGCCGCCATCGGCGTGCTGATTGCCGAGACCGGTGGCCAGAACGCCTTCATCGCCGACTCCTCGGCACTGCCGGAACAGCTGGTCAAGGACGCGATCGGTTCGGCCTTCACCTCAGCCGGCCAGCGCTGCTCGGCCGCGCGCGTGCTGTTCGTGCAGGACGACATCGCCGACAAGGTGATGACCATGCTGGCCGGTGCGATGAAGGAACTGAAGGTCGGCAACCCCGGCCTGCTGTCCACCGACGTCGGTCCGGTGATCGACGCCGATGCGCTGCAGATCCTGCAGGATCACGCCGTGCGCATGGACCGCGAAGCACGCCTGATCGCTGCGGCCGAGCTGTCCGCCGAAGCGGCCAACGGCACCTTCTTCGCCCCGCGTGCGTACGAACTGAAGGACCTGGGCCAGCTGCAGAAGGAAGTGTTCGGTCCGGTCCTGCACGTGATCCGCTGGAAGGGCGACCAGCTCGACGCGGTGATCGACCAGATCAACGCCACCGGCTACGGCCTGACCCTGGGCGTGCATTCGCGTATTGACGAGACCGTCGACCGCATCAGCAACGGCGTCCACGTCGGCAACGTCTACGTCAACCGCAACCAGATCGGTGCGGTGGTCGGCGTGCAGCCGTTCGGCGGCCAGGGCCTGTCCGGCACCGGCCCGAAGGCCGGCGGCCCGCACTACCTGCTGCGCTTTGCCACCGAAAAGACGGTGACGGTGAATACCACCGCCGCCGGTGGCAACGCCTCGCTGCTGACCCTGGGCGACTGATCGCCTGCGTCATGCGGTGAACGAAAAACCCCGCGAAAGCGGGGTTTTTTGTGCCTTTTTTCCTGTAGCGCCGAGCGTGGGCTCGGCGCTACACCCGCATCAGGCCGCGCCAATGACGCAACGCCACCAGCGCGTTGATCCAGAAGCCCACGTACAGGATCGAGGTCAGGTGCAGGCCACGGCTGTAGTACAGCGGCACCGCCACGGTGTTCACCAACAGCCACACCCACCACGATTCCAGCTTGCGCCGCATCATCAGGATCTGCGCGATCACGCTCAGCACCAGCACCGCCGAATCGATGTAGGGCGCGTAGGCGTTGGTCAGGCGGGTCAGCATCCAGCCGTAGCCGAACGTGGCCACCACCGCCAGCGGCGCGAGCCAGGCCCATGCACGCGGTCGCAATGAGGTAATCGGCAGCGGCGCACCGTGATCGCCACGCAGCCACTGCCACCAGCCCAGCACGCTGATGGCAATGAAGAAGAACTGCAGCACCATGTCTGCGTACAGGTGCGAACGCTCGAACACGGCGGCGAACAATGTGCAGCCCACGATGCCCAGCCACCAGGTGTGCACGTTGTTGCGGCCGGCCAGCAGGATCGAGCCGGCGACGGCAATGTTGGCAGCCAGCTCCAGCTGGAAGTTCGGATCGGACAGGTTCATGGCGCTATTGTCGTGGATCCGCACCGTGGCTGGCTGCGCTCTTCAGTAGATCCATACCACGCGTGGATGGCCCGTGGCCACAGAAAAAGAAAGCCCCGCTTGCGCGGGGCCTTCCGTGTGCTGCGTCAGGCCGAGGCCCGAATCAGAACTTGTACTGGAACGAAGCCGCCAGCACGTCGCCACGGACCTTGTACTTGCCCGACAGCGAGTTGCCCTGGTTGGCAGTGGTGGCACGCACGTTCACGTTCGGATCGCTGGTGAACAGGTGGGTGTAGCCAAAGTTGTACTCGGTGTTTGCCGACGGGGTCCAGCCCACGCCCAGCGACAGCCACTTGCGGCTGGTATCCGGCACGCGCGCGTCGCGGTGTGCGTCGGTGGTCGGGGTCTGGTCCAGTGCAACACCACCGCGCAGGGTGACGGTGTCGCTCAGCTTGTAGTCGGCGCCCAGCGACACGAAGGTGGTGTCACGGTAGCCGAACTCCAGGACCGAGTCCGCCTGCGGCGACGCGTAGTCGACGGTGACGCTGTCAAAGGCGGTCGACCAGGCGGTACGGGTCACGTCGCCCATCACGGTCCAGCGGTCGTTGACCTTGTGGGTCACGCTCAGGGTGGCCGAGGCCGGCATGGTCACCGTGGCCTTGCCGCTGGTGTCCATGAACCAGCCGCGGGTACGCGGCGAGTTGGTCAGCAGCGAACGTGCGCGGTCGGCGCCGCTGAAGGTCGCATCACCACCGGTGATCTTGTGCTCGACCTTCGAACGGTAGCTCAGGCCGATGTGGGTGTTCTCGTCGATCGAGAACAGGCCACCGACGGTCCAGCCCACGGCATTGTTGTCACCCTCGATCTTCAGGGTGCCATCCGCGCTGCCCGGGGCGAAGCCCGGAGCGCCGGCGCCGGCCAGGATGCTGCCGTAGTCGACGGCGTTGCTCAGCTCGATGGTCAGGTGCTCGACGAACACCGACGCGCCGAACGACACGTACGGGTTGACGTCATACGACGCGGCGAAGCCAAGGTCGATGGCCTTCAGATCGGTCTTCAGGCCGCTGTAACGACCGACCCAACCGTTGTCGTATTCGGTCTTGAAGCCGAACGGTGCGGTCAGCGACACACCGAAGTGGGCCTTCTCGCCGATCGGCATGTGGAAGTACGCAGCCGGGACCGGAGCGATCATGCCGGCGTCGCCGCCGTCACCACCGGTCTGCGGGCGGCCTGCCGCATTGCGGCCCTGGCCCTTGAACTCGGCCTTGAAGCTGATGGCGCTCAGGTCGCCCTGGACCATCGTGCCTTCCAGCTGGCGCATGCCGGCCGGGTTGACGGCGATGATGGAGGCGTCGCCTTCGGCGCTGCCGGAACCGGCGAACGCGCGGCCGAGGCCCTTGGCGCTGTTTTCCTTCAGCTGGAAGGCAGCAGCGTTGGCGTCGGCGGCGGCCAGCGCACCGGCAACGCCGACGGCCAGCAGGGTCAGACGGGCAATGGTGGAAGCGGTTTGCATCGTAGTTCTCTCTCCGGTAAGCGGTGATGGTGCTCTGAGTGCGCCTGCGCCCGGCAGGCCTTGGGGCCCTTCGGAGCGCGCCGGATTCCCCTCCCGACATACGACGCCGTATGCGAGTATTACCCAGAGCTGTTAATGAAACAATAACAGCGCAGGCGCTTTTTTCGTCCCAGAAGCTGAACAGGACAATCCCCGCCGTAAGCGCCCGCACGCTAGGCTATTGCCCATGTTCGTCTCCCTCCCGTCGCGCAAGAAGGCGGCCCTGCGCTGGGCCACGCCCGTGCTGTTTGCGGCACTGTGGCTGGCGTTCCTGTGGTCGATCTCGCGTCCGGACGACGCCCGGGGCAGCCTCTGGCTGGACTGGGGCGCCCTGTCCACCGGCCTGACCCACCCGCTGGACTGGTGGGCGACCCTGCAGGACGGCAGCGTGCTGCGGCTGTTCACGGCTCTGTTCCTGCACGCGGACTGGTCACATCTGCTGGGCAACCTGGTGTTCCTGCTGATCTTCGGCCTGCCCGCCGAGCGGGTGCTGGGGCCGTGGCGGCTGCTGCTGCTGTTCCTGGTCGGCGGTGCGGTGTCCAACCTGGTAGCGATCTACACCATGGGCAGCCCGGACCAGATCATCATCGGTGCCAGCGGCGCGGTGTCCGCACTGATCGGCGCCTATCTGGCCCTGTTCCCGGGCGCCCGGCTGGGCGTGGTCATTCCGCTCGGCCTGTTCCTGGAGTTCGTGCGCGCCCCGGCCTACCTGCTGATCGGCGTCTGGGCCGCCCTGCAGGTGGTGTTCGCCCATATCGGCCCAAGCTTCGGCATGGTCGCCTGGTGGGCGCACATCGGCGGCTTCGTGTTCGGCGTGGTGTACGGGGTCTACGTGCGGGCGGCCATCGCCCGCCGCCTGCGCAAGCGCCACGGCTTCTGACCCCTGGTAGTGCCGGCCGCTGGCCGGCTCCACGCGCACCCGCTCGTTCGTGGCGTCGAGCGTGCTCGACTCCTTCATCGATATGGATCTGCTCCGTCCGCGATGACGCCGAATGCGTCACTCGCGACTGACCACCAACGTGTTGTGGTGGGTATCGAACAGCAGCGTAGCGCCGTCATCCAGCACCACGAAGTACTCAAAGAACGGCAACTCGCCGAGCAAAGGAATCAGTTCACTTGCCTGCAGAGTCCAGATCGGCCACGGCAATGCGCGCTCATCTGACGCTACCAGGCACATTTCACCGTTCACTTCCGCCAGCAGTTCAGCCAGGCAGGAAAGGCCTTCATCGCTGCTGTCGTATTGGATCGTCTGATCAGACGTCGCTTTGCCTGCCCACCAATAGACAAAGCGCGGATCGATTCCATGGCGGACCGCCAGGGATTCCAGCAGGGTGGCGGCCCGGTCAGGTGGCAGCGGATCACGGCCAAGGAGTTGGCTGATCGTAGTCGCCAGGTTCGAATCGTCCATGGGCCGATTCTATCGGGCGACGCCTCGGCCGCGTCGCCTTCTGCATGAGCAGGGTGTCCGCCAGGCACAGCCCGGCGCTACCCTCAGGGCTTGGCCGGGACCGGAATGGGCTTCGCTTCCGGCTTCGCTTCCGGCTTCGCTTCTACCTTCGCCTCCGGCTTCGCGGCAGCGGCCTTCGCAGCCTTGGCCGCATCCACTTTCGTCGCTTCGGCCTTCAAGCGTGCAGCCACCGAACCCGGGTTCTTCAGCTCGGCCAGCGCGTCGTTGATCGGGCCATCGCCCGGCAGTACCGCACCGGCGTGATAGCCCTCGGTGCCCTCGTCGTCACCGCGCAGATGGCCCGGCAGGGTCGCTTCGCTGTAATCGCTCAGGCTGGCCGGCAGTGCATCCTCGGCCGGCGTAGCGGCCGGCTTCAGTTCGACCTCCGGCACGATGCCCGTGGCCTGGATCGACTTGCCGCTGGGCGTGTAATAACGCGCGGTGGTCAGCTTCACCGAGTCACCGTTGTCCAGCGGCAGCACGGTCTGCACCGAGCCCTTGCCGAAGGTGCGGCTGCCAACCACGCGGGCGCGCTTGTTGTCGCGCAGTGCGCCGGCCAGCACTTCCGAGGCACTGGCCGAACCGGCGTCGACCAGCACCACCACCGGTGCGCCCTTCAGCAGGTCGCCCGGCGTTGCATCGAAACGTGCATCGCTGATGCTGATGCGACCGCGGGTACTGACGATGTTGCCCTTGTCGAGCAGGTCGTCGGCCACCTGCACGGCAGCGGTCAGCAGGCCACCCGGGTTGCTGCGCAGGTCCAGCACCAGGCCCTTGAGCTGGCCACCGGACTGCTTCTGCAGCTGCTGCACGTGCTTCTGGAAGTCCGAACCGGTGTCGGCCTGGAAGGTGCTCAGGCGGATGTAGCCATAGCCCGGTTCCAGCAGGCGGCTGCGCACGCTGGTCACGCGGATGGTCTGGCGGGTGAGGCTGACATCGAACGGCTTGGGCTTGCCTTCGCGCACGATGGTCAGCACCACCTTGCTGCCGGCCGGGCCGCGCAGCGGTTCGCTGGCATCGATCGCGCTGATCGGCTTGCCGTCGATGGCGATGATCAGGTCACCGGCGAGGATGCCGGCCTTGGCCGCCGGCGTGTCGTCGATCGGCGAGATCACCTTCATGCTGGCGTTGTCTGGCTGCTGCTGCAGCTCAACGCCGATGCCTTCGTAGGCACCGCTGGCCTGTTCGTCGAAGGCCTGCGCGTCTTCCTTGTTGAAGTAGGTGCTGTGCGGGTCGAGGTCGAGCAGCAGGCCACGCACCGCTGCCTGCATCAGCTTCTTGTCATCGACCGGATCGACGTAGGCGGCCCGCACTGCGTTGTAGACGGCCACGAAGCGGCGGATGTCCTCCAGCGGCACCTTCGAGGTCACCGCCTCCTCGCTGCTCGCTGCCTGCCCGCCGGTTTCCTGGCTCGGGGCGGGCGCGGTCTGCTGCGCCCAGGACAGCGCTGGCAACAGGGCCAGCAAGAGGGTGGCGGTACGGGCTGCGCGCATGGATCACTCCTGTCGACGGTGGCATGGTGCCCAAGGCACATGCACCGATTATGCGCGAAGCACAGCTAAATTCCCGTTGAATCCAGCCCGCTCATGGCGAGCCGGGATTCAGCGCCGCTGCAGCCAGCTGTCCGGATTCACCGGTTGCCCGCCACGACGCAGCTCGAAGTACAGCGCGGTGACCCCTTGGCCCCCCGAGTTGCCGACCTTGGCCACCGCATCGCCACGGCTGACCCGTGCACCGGCGTCCTTGAGCAGGGTGTCGTTGTGGGCGTACAGGCTCATGTAGCCATTGCCGTGGTCGACGATCAGGATCATGCCGTAGCCGGTCATCCAGTCGGAGAACACCACGGTACCGTCGGCCACAGCGGTGACGGTGCTGCCGGCCGGTGCGCCGATCAGCACGCCGCTGCTGGTACGCCCGTCAGGCAGCTTGCCGCCGTAGCGGGCCAGCAGGTTGCCGGACAACGGCCAACCCAGGCCCCCCACCTTCGGCGCCGGTGCGGAAGCCACCGCCGGCGGAACCTTGGTGGGCGGTGGCGGCCGTCCCTGTGCCGCGGCCTGGCGTGCGGCACGTTCGGCAGCGGCCTTCTCCGCTGCCGCACGGCGCGCAGCCGCGCGACGCTCGGCCTCGGCACGGGCGGCGGCCGCACGCAGATTGGCCAGCAGTGTTTCCAGCGCCTTGGCGTCCTGGCCCAGCGCCTGTTCCTTCTCGCGCTGGTCCTTGAAGCGCTCGTCCAGCGAGGCCACGGTCTTTGCACGATCGCGGCGGTCGGCTTCCAGCGCCGCTGCCTGCTGCTTCTGGTCCTGCTGCGCCCCCTGCAGCTTCTGCTTGCGCTCGGCAATCTGCGCCTGCAGCGCTTCCAGTTCCTTCAGGTCGGCGGTCAGCGTGGTGATGCGCTGGGCCCGCTCACGCTGCAGGTAGCGGTGGTAGGCCAGGGCGCGATTGGCATCGGCCACCGTGTCCTGCGACAGCAGCAGCTTCAATGGTGCGTGGTTGCCCAGCTGGTAGGCCGCACGCAGCAGGCCGGCCAGCTCGCGATGCTGCTGGGCGAGGTTGACCTGCAGCGTGCTGCGGCGTTGTTCGGCCTCGGCCAGGGCCCTTCCCTGCTCGCGCAGCGCGGTCTCGGTCTGCGCAAGCGCACGGCCGGTGCGGGCCACCTTCTCATCTGCCTCGCGCAGCTGCTGCGAGGCCTGGCCACGCTGGCCTTCGATCTGCCGGCGCTCCTGCGCCACGCCCTTCAGCTCACTGCGCAGCTTCTGCAGCTTGCGCTCGGTCTCGCGCGTGGTCTGCGCGGCACCCGGCAGCGGCAACGCCAGTGCCAGGGCCAGCCCCAACAGCAGGCAGCGCCCGCCGCGAGCAGCGGCGATGTGATGTCGGCGTGATGGGAAGGCGTTGTTGCGCAAGGGCTTTCCAGTGACTTCAGGCAGTTGCAGGGGGTACCGGGGAATGGTGACATCTCCGCACGCGGCCTGCCAGCCGCACATCCATCGAGGTCCCCATGAAAGCTCTCTCCATTCCGCTGCTGTTGGGCGTACTGCTGGTCACCGGGCCAGTGGCAGCGCAGGAAAACATCAGCAAGGTCAACGGCAGCATCAGCGCCGAACCCGGCCAGCGCTACGGCAAGCTGGACACCGTCAACGGCGGCATCCGTGTCGGCGAAGGTGTCGAGACCGGCAGCATCGACACCGTCAACGGCGGGGTCAAGGTCGCCGATCGCGCGCGCACCGGCAAGATCGAAACGGTCAACGGCGGCGTACGCCTGGGCCGCGAAGTGATCGCCCACGGCAGCGTCAGCACCGTCAACGGCAGCATCTTCAGCGATCGCGGCAGCCAGATCGAAGGCGGCGTTGAAACCGTGAACGGTGGCATCGGGCTGGTCGAAAGCCGCGTCGGCAACGACGTGGAAACCGTCAACGGTGACATCACCGTGGGCATCGGTTCGCAGGTCAAGGGCGGTGTGCACGTGCGCAAGCCGAACTTCAGCGTCTCGCTGACCGCCAGCCGCAAGCCGCGCGTGATCATCGGTCCGAATGCCGTGGTGGACGGCCCGTTGCAGTTCGAACGCGAGGTGGTGCTGTACGTGCACCGCACGGCCCGCATCGGCCCGGTCACCGGCGCCGAGCCGATCCCGTTCGACACCGAAACCGCTCCGGCGGACTGAGCACACCGCGCCCATCGGTTCGGTGATACTCGCTGTTACCGGTCGTACACGTGGTGCGGCCGCCCTTTGTTTTCCAGGAATCGACGATGCCCCGCAAACTCCTCCTGTGCCTGGCCGCTGCGGCCGCGCTCAGTGCCTGCAAAGGCGAAGACACTCCGGCGCCCGCGCCGGCCACCGACACCGCCACTGCCAAGCCGGCGGCCCATGCGTTCTCGCCGGAGATCAACGCCGGCGACTTCGCCGAGATGGTCAAGACGCTGGCTTCGGATGAATTCGAAGGCCGCGCCCCGGGCAGCAAGGGCGAGGAACTGACGGTCAACTACATCCGCGACCAGATGCAGCGCATCGGCCTGCAGCCCGGCAACGGCGACAGCTGGTTCCAGGATGTGCCGATGACCGAGACCACGGCCGACGAATCGACCGTGCTGAAGATCACCCAGGGCGGCAAGACCACCGAGCTGAAGTTCGGCACCGACATGGTGGTGGGTACCCGTACCGGCCAGGCCGAGGTGAAGGTCGATGCCAGTGACCTGGTGTTCGTCGGCTACGGCGTCGACGCGCCGGAGCAGAAGTGGAACGACTACGCCGGCCAGGACTGGAAGGGCAAAACGGTCGTCATGTTTGTCAACGACCCGGGCTTCCATGTCGATGACGCGAAGCTGTTCGACGGCAAGCGCATGACCTATTACGGGCGCTGGACCTACAAGTTCGAGGAGGCTGCGCGAAAGGGCGCCGCTGCCGCGCTGATCGTGCACGACACCGCCGGCGCTTCCTACGGCTGGGATGTGGTGAAGAACTCCTGGGCAGGCCCGCAGTACGACCTGCCGGCCAAGGATGACCCGGAAGCCCGCATTCCGGTGCAGGGCTGGCTGAGTGCCGACGCTGCCAAGGCGCTGTTCGCCGGTGCCGGCCTGGACCTGGCGCAGGCCTACAAGGACGCCAGCAAGCGCGGCTTCAAGCCGGTGCCGCTGAAGGCCACCGCTGCAGTCGATCTGAAGAGCCAGATCGCGCAGAAGCAGTCGCGCAACGTGGTGGGCGTGCTGCCGGGCAGCAAGCGTGCCGACGAGGCCGTGCTGTACATGGCGCACTGGGATCACCTGGGCAAGCACGAGGGCGAGACCGGCGACAACATCTACAACGGCGCGGTCGACAACGCGACCGGCGTGGCCGGCATTCTCGAAGTGGCCGAAGCAATGGCCCACCAGGAGCCGAAGCCGGAACGTTCGGTGGTGTTCCTGGCGGTGACCCTGGAAGAATCCGGCCTGCTGGGTTCGAAGTACTACGTTGCCCATCCGACCTTCCCGCTGGACAAGATCGCCGGCGTGATCAACATCGACGCGATGTCGGTGGCCGGCCGTGCCAAGGACGTTACCGTCACCGGCTTCGGCAGCTCGGAGCTGGAAGACATCCTCAAGCCGCTGGCCGCGGCCCAGGACCGTACCCTGCACGGTGAGACCTCGGTGCAGAGCGGCTTCTACTTCCGTTCCGATCACTTCAACTTCGCCAAGGCCGGTGTGCCGGCCCTGTACGCCGATGGCGGCGAAGACCTGCGCGAGGGTGGCGTGGACGCGGGCCGCAAGGCTGCAGCCGACTACGGCGCCAACCGCTACCACGGCCCGAAGGACGAGTTCGATGCGGCCACCTGGAAGCTGGACGGCACCGTCGAAGACCTGCAGCTGATGTACGGTGTCGGCAAGGAGCTGGCCGGTGGTGATCGTTGGCCGAACTGGTACGAAGGCAACCCGTTCAAGGCAGCCCGCGACGCGATGATGAAGGACAAGGCCCCGGCTGCGGCGAAGTAACGTCGAGCTTGCTCGACTGAGTACTGAAGCAAGCCAAGGCGGCGCCCGCAAGGGCGCCGCTTTTTTGTGTGTGATCGCGCCCTGCAGTTGTAGATGCCAACCTTGGTTGGCGCCGTGGTTCCATGCAGAGAGCATCCACGCATGGCGTGGATCTACTTGTAGTGCCGGCCGCTGGCCGGCAAACGATCGCTGTGTGGGCCTGCTGTTGGTAGCTGCCAACCTTGGTTGGCGCCATGGTTCCTCGCAGAGGGCCTCCACGCATGGCGTGGATCTACCGGTAGTGCCGGCCGCTGGCCGGCAATCACAGCGACGCGCACTGTCTGGACCTGCTGCCGGGGGGCGGCACCGCTCTTCGCAGGGACAGCCATCCACGCATGGCGTGGATCTACCGGCCGCTGTGCAGCCACGGCAGTGCCGGCCATCGGCCGGCACTACCCGCATTTCGCGCGCACAAAGAAAAACCCCGCTGCGCGAGCAGCGGGGTTTTGGGTGTAAACCCTGGCGATGACCTACTCTCGCATGGCTTGAGCCACACTACCATCGGCGCAGCTGCGTTTCACTTCCGAGTTCGGGATGGGATCGGGTGGTTCCACAGCGCTAATTTCACCAGGGAGACGGTTGCAGCAGCGCTTGCAGCGCCAGCTTCGCGATCTTGCCCTTGGGGCGGAAGGTACCCGGAAAATGCAGTGCCTTCACTTAATAAGAAAAACCCCGCTGCGCATGCAGCGGGGTTCTCGGGTATAAACCCTGGCGATGACCTACTCTCGCATGGCTTGAGCCACACTACCATCGGCGCAGCTGCGTTTCACTTCCGAGTTCGGGATGGGATCGGGTGGTTCCACAGCGCTAATTTCACCAGGGAGGCGGTTGGAGCGTCGCCATCCGATACAACTGGATAAGGCGCCTGCCTCTCGTAGTTCTTGTGACGTAGCGTGCACTTGGATGCTCTTACGACGTTGTCGTAAAGCCAAGGCAACTTGAGGTTATATGGTCAAGCCTCTCGGATCATTAGTATCAGTTAGCTCAATACATTGCTGTACTTACACACCTGACCTATCAACCACGTAGTCTACATGGTTCCTTCAGGGGGCTTGTGCCCCGGGAGATCTCATCTTGAGGCGCGCTTCCCGCTTAGATGCTTTCAGCGGTTATCGCTTCCGAACATAGCTACCCGGCAATGCCACTGGCGTGACAACCGGAACACCAGAGGTTCGTCCACTCCGGTCCTCTCGTACTAGGAGCAGCCCCTCTCAAATCTCCAACGCCCATGGCAGATAGGGACCGAACTGTCTCACGACGTTCTGAACCCAGCTCGCGTACCACTTTAAATGGCGAACAGCCATACCCTTGGGACCGACTACAGCCCCAGGATGTGATGAGCCGACATCGAGGTGCCAAACACCGCCGTCGATATGAACTCTTGGGCGGTATCAGCCTGTTATCCCCGGAGTACCTTTTATCCGTTGAGCGATGGCCCTTCCATACAGAACCACCGGATCACTAAGTCCTAGTTTCCTACCTGCTTGATCCGTCGATCTTGCAGTCAAGCACGCTTATGCCTTTGCACACAGTGCGCGATGTCCGACCGCGCTGAGCGTACCTTCGAGCTCCTCCGTTACTCTTTAGGAGGAGACCGCCCCAGTCAAACTACCCACCATACACGGTCCCCGACCCAGATAATGGGCCCAGGTTAGAACGTCAAGCACGACAGGGTGGTATTTCAAGGATGGCTCCGCTGCAGCTAGCGCCACAGTTTCATAGCCTCCCACCTATCCTACACAGACGAACTCAACGTTCAGTGTAAAGCTATAGTAAAGGTTCACGGGGTCTTTCCGTCTTGCCACGGGAACGCTGCATCTTCACAGCGATTTCAATTTCACTGAGTCTCGGGTGGAGACAGCGCCGCTGTCGTTACGCCATTCGTGCAGGTCGGAACTTACCCGACAAGGAATTTCGCTACCTTAGGACCGTTATAGTTACGGCCGCCGTTTACTGGGGCTTCGATCAAGAGCTTCGCCTTGCGGCTGACCCCATCAATTAACCTTCCAGCACCGGGCAGGCGTCACACCCTATACGTCCACTTTCGTGTTTGCAGAGTGCTGTGTTTTTGATAAACAGTCGCAGCGGCCTGGTTACTGCGACCCTCTTCAGCTATAGCTCGCACGAGCCACCAAAAAGGGTGCACCTTCTCCCGAAGTTACGGTGCCATGTTGCCTAGTTCCTTCACCCGAGTTCTCTCAAGCGCCTGAGAATTCTCATCCTACCCACCTGTGTCGGTTTACGGTACGGTCTGCGTAAGCTGAAGCTTAGGAGCTTTTCCTGGAAGCGTGGTATCAGTGACTTCGCCTTAAAGGCTCGTCTCGGTGCTCGGTCTTAGAGGATCCCGGATTTGCCAAAGATCCAAACCTACCGCCTTTCCCCAGGACAACCAACGCCTGGTACACCTAACCTTCTCCGTCCCTCCATCGCACTTACGCGAGGTGCAGGAATATTAACCTGCTTCCCATCGACTACGACTTTCGTCCTCGCCTTAGGGGCCGACTCACCCTGCGCCGATTAACGTTGCGCAAGGAAACCTTGGGCTTTCGGCGTGCGGGTTTTTCACCCGCATTATCGTTACTCATGTCAGCATTCGCACTTCCGATACCTCCAGCAGACTTCTCAATCCACCTTCAACGGCTTACGGAACGCTCCTCTACCGCGCATACAAAGTATGCACCCCAAGCTTCGGTTCTGTGCTTAGCCCCGTTAAATCTTCCCCGCAGACCGACTCGACCAGTGAGCTATTACGCTTTCTTTAAAGGGTGGCTGCTTCTAAGCCAACCTCCTGGCTGTCTGTGCCTTTCCACATGGTTTTCCACTTAGCACAAAATTTGGGACCTTAGCTGTGGGTCTGGGTTGTTTCCCTTTTCACGACGGACGTTAGCACCCGCCGTGTGTCTCCCATACAGTCCGTCTCGGTATTCGGAGTTTGCAATGGTTTGGTAAGTCGCGATGACCCCCTAGCCATAACAGTGCTCTACCCCCGAGAGGATACATATGAGGCGCTACCTAAATAGCTTTCGAGGAGAACCAGCTATCTCCGGGTTCGATTAGCTTTTCACTCCTAATCACACCTCATCCCCTACCTTTGCAACGGGAGTGGGTTCGGGCCTCCAGTG